>NZ_BDDE01000043.1 GCF_008327685.1 Actinomadura sp. K4S16 | reverse complement strand
TTTTCGTGCGCCCAGCAGAACGGGAGGTGATGCCGCGTGAGCGGCTGATCTTGTTCGTAAGCTCGTCGTCGCTTGCCGGTGTGAGTCCGGTCCGGGTAGCTGCCAGGAGGCCCGGTAGCAGGCTGGCGGTTCCGTCTGGAAACGGGCGGGGTCGAAGCCCAGCGTCAAAGGCCCTGATGGGGGAGCGACGGTGCGGTCCGTAGCGTGAAGCGAAGCCTGCGGCGTCGTTACTCACCCGCCCGTGGGGTGGGGCAAGGGAGTGCCGAGCCCTTCGGAATCGGGGTGAAGGCCATGGAAGCGGTGAAGAGCCTGGAAGCAGCCGCGAAGAACTCCCCGGCGTATGGGGCGCGGAACGTGCCGATAGTGGCGGCGGGAACTGGGGAGGCCCTCCCCGGCCCAGTGACCTGCGGAAATTGTTGCTGGAGCGTCGCACCCTATAACCGATGACCTCGGGAAGTGGGTGGCGTGCCGGAAGGGCGTCGGAGGTGGCCGTAGTACTGATCGAGCCGACCGGACAACACAACCGGCGGTGAGGGAAGGGCCACTGCTTCGTCGAAGCACGTGATGTTGAGGAGGAGGCCCGGTGAGTGCCGGTCAGGCTATTACCGCCGCTTCGGGATCGCGTCGGCCGTCAGGGCCGCGTGATCCGGTCCGTGCCTTGCAGCATGTGCTCTACCGGGTGGCCAAGGCCGATCCCGGACGCAGGTTCCACGCGTTGATGGACAAGGTCTATCGCAGAGATGTCCTGCAACGCGCGTGGGTGACGGTGCGTGCGAACAACGGCGCACCGGGCATCGACCGGACCACCCTGGCCGACGTCGAGGAGTACGGGATTGCCCGGCTCCTGGATGAGTTGGCCGCTGAGCTTCGGGAAGGCCGTTATCGTCCGCTGCCCGCTCGCCGGGTTCTGATTCCCAAACCTGGGGTCAGGGACGAATGGCGGCCGTTGTCGATCCCGGCCGTTCGGGACCGGGTCGTGCAGGCCGCGCTAAAGATCGTGTTCGAACCGGTCTTTGAGGCGGACATGCTCGACTGCTCGTTCGGGTTCCGGCCCCGGCGGTCAGCCCATGATGCCCTGCAAGTGCTCATTGACGAGCAGGCGAAAGGACGCCGGTGGGTGGTCGAGACGGATATCGCCAGCTGCTTCACGGCGATCCCGCACGATGAGTTGATGCGAGCGGTCGAGGAACGCGTCTGTGACCGGACCGTCCTGAAACTCCTGCGGCAGATTCTGCGCGCCGGGGTGATGCAGGACGGGCAGGTGCGACGCGAAGTCACCGGCAGCCCGCAGGGCGGGGTCATCAGCCCTGTCTTGTGCAACGTCTACCTGCACCGGCTCGACCGGGCATGGGACGAAGCGGATGGGGTGCTGGTCCGTTACGCAGACGATCTGATCGCGATGTGCTGGTCGCGCAGTCAGGCCGAACGGGCTCTTGCCCGGCTGACCGAGCTGCTGGCCGGTCTGGGGTTGGAGCCCAAGGCGGCCAAGACCCGCATCGTCCATCTGGAGGTCGGTGGGGAGGGCCTGGATTTCCTTGGGTTCCATCACCGGCTTGTCAGATCCAGAGGCGTCAACGGGAAACGTGGCTTTGTGTTCCTCGCGCGCTGGCCCGCGGACAAGGCCATGCGGCATGCCCGCGACCGGATCCGGGAGATCACCGACCGGAGCAGGCTGCCGCGACGGCCGGAGGCGATCGCGGAGGACCTGAACGGGTTTCTTCGCGGCTGGGCGGCGTACTTCAAGTACGGGCATTCGGCAGAGCGTCTCAGCAAGATCAGGAGATTCGCGCAGTGGCGGCTGGCGCGGTTCGTCAGCAAGAAGCACCGGCGCAGCGCGAAGTTCGGATGGTGGGTCATGAGCAACGCGCGGCCCATCGACCTCGGCCTGATCAGCTTGTATGGAATCGTCGTCGCACCCAGGGCTGGAAAGCCTTGGCGGGTAAGACCGAATGCCGGCGGTGAACGACGTCGGTAAGCCGTGTGCGGGAGAACCGCATGCACGGTTTGACGGGCGGGAGCTGGAAACGGAGCAGAACTGGCCACGGTCATCGGGGAAAGCACACCCGACCGGGAAACCGGCGGAAGACAGGCCCCGAGCCCTACCGCCCGAAATGCCACCGCGCCAGCTCCCGACCCTCCAA
>NZ_BDDE01000042.1 GCF_008327685.1 Actinomadura sp. K4S16 | reverse complement strand
GTGCGACGTGAAGTCGCACGTTTCGAGTGAATGCATGATTGGAGGTCGATGGAAAGTCGAAATGCATTCCAGGCTAGTGTCTGAGCCTGTCCCCGCCGTGACATGCGTGCTGGCTTCCTGAGCCAGTGGGTGTGAAGCTCACGGAAATCCCAAGGGGGCCGATTCCGTCTCGGCCCTACAGGTGGGGAAGGTCGAGTGCGGGGTGAACGCAAGTGAATCTTTGGTGATGCTCCGTTATAGGGACTCGCTGAGACGGGTGGAAACGCAGCGTGACAGGGACGGGTCGTTGAGACGCGGCCGGCGGCGGGCAAGGAAACCACTTGCACCGTATGGGCACCGCTGTCCCCGGGGTAAAGAAGGCACCCAATCTCGGCCGCTTCTCGAACGTGTGGAACATGGAAACCCGGGTCAGGTCCAACGAGGTTGGTAGGCCGATCGCAAGAGGGGCACAACTCCTGGCCTGGACAGGATGCTCAAAAAGCCAACGCCGGTGGCCGAAAGGCGACAGGAAAGCGGATGCGATGCCAGCCCTCCAGTGGCTCGTCCGTATAACTGGCCGGATACCGGGCCCATGCCCGGACGCGAAGGCGTGCTGACGTGAGCAGGTGGATCTTTGAAGGAAACTGTCTATGGCAGCCGAACCGAGGGGCAAGTTGGACGCCGAAACGGCGAACGGACCCGAGGGCCTGCCGATCCCGGAACAGGGGGTCCCGATCTGGATGAGAGTCCGGAGTGGGACCGTATTGATTGGGCCGAACAGGAGAAACAGGTACGCCGCCTACGACAGCGGATCTTCAAGGCGGTAAAGGAAGGGGACCTGGCGAAAACCAGGAATCTACAGAAACTCATGCTGCGGTCGCAAGCGAACACATTGGTGAGCGTGCGACAGGTGACGCAGCGGAACGCTGGACGACGAACGGCGGGGATTGATGGCGAGGTCGCTTTGACCCGTCAGGCCAGAATGCGCATGGCGGAGCGAGTGCATCGCTGCAGGCAGGATTGGCGCCCCCGTCCGGTCCGGCGAGTGCACATTCCCAAGGCCGGTAACCCCGCGCGCATGCGTCCGCTCGGTATACCGGTGCTGACGGACCGATGTCATCAAGCGCGTGTCCGGAATGCACTGGAACCCGAGTGGGAGGCCCGGTTCGAGGCCAAGTCATATGGCTTTCGGCCGGGGCGAGGGTGTCATGATGCGATCGAGGCCATCTACGAGACGTGCAAAAGCAAGACCGCAGCACGCCTATGGGTGCTCGATGCGGATTTGGCTGCGGCATTCGACCGCATCGACCACGAAACGCTGATGGAGGCCATCGGCCTGTTTCCCGCTCGGGAGATGGTCCGTGGGTGGCTCCGGGCAGGAGTGTTCGAGGCGGGACGCGGGTTCGCTCCCACCGAGGAAGGAACTCCGCAGGGCGGGATCATCAGTCCGCTACTGCTGAACGTCGCGTTACACGGTCTGGAAACGGTCGCTGGAGCCAGGTACAGAACTGCCGGTCCCAAGGCAGGACGAAGTTATCCGGATTCTCCGGTACTGGTCAGGTACGCGGACGACCTGGTGGTGCTCTGTCACACCCGCCGCCAGGCCGTGCTGATCAAGGAGCGACTGGCGCGGTGGCTGGGCGGTCGGGGCCTGTCCTTCAACGAGGATAAGACCCGCATTGTCCATGTGGCCGAGGGGTTTGACTTTCTCGGCTTCAACGTCCGCCGGTATGGCTCCAAACTTCTGATCAAGCCTAGTAAGGCGGCCGTACAGCGGATCAGGTCGAGGCTTGCGTTTGAAATGCGTCGGCTGCGCGGCGCAAACGCGAAAGCAGTGATCGCCGCCCTGAATCCCGTGATCCGGGGGTGGGCGGCGTATTACCGACCGGTGGTGTCGTCGAAGGTTTTCGAAGATCTCGACACGCACGTGTGGAGACTCACCTACAAGTGGGCTACGCACAGCCATCAGAATAAGCCAAAGTCTTGGATTATCCCCAGGTACTATGGCCAGTTCAACAAGTTCCGGAACGACAGGTGGGTGTTCGGGGATCTCGAGTCCGGCGCTTACTTGGTGATGTTTCGGTGGACGGAAATTAAGCGGCACGTCATGGTTAAAGGATGGGCGTCTCCGGACGATCCTCTCCTGGCCGAGTACTGGGCTCACCGCCGCAGACGGAGTAAGCCACCGCTCGATCGGTACACCATCAGGCTATTGGACGAACAGAACGCCATGTGCCCGATGTGCGGGGACTATCTGCTGACCGCAGAGCAGCCACCACAATCCCCACAACAATGGGAAAGCTGGTGGCAGCAAGTTACCCGGCGAGCAATAGCGGCGAGCTATCTTCTGATCGTGGATGCCCTGGAATCCGGCCGCCATGGTGGCGCCAGGACCCGCTTAGTGCATACACACTGTCATCGAAGCTGGCTTTATAGCCGACGACGAGGCAAAACGCAGCGTGATCCTAAATCGCCGCTTGGATCTGCTTGAGCCGTGTGCCGTGACGAATGGCACGCACGGTTCTGAGGGGGCGGGGGCGCAGTAATGCGTCCCCGCTACCCGACC
>NZ_BDDE01000041.1 GCF_008327685.1 Actinomadura sp. K4S16 | reverse complement strand
GGTTCAGCCCTGTGGCCTGACGCCAGCCTCACGGCCTCTGAGCCCAGCCCTGGGGCCTGACGCCAGCCTCACGGCCTCTGAGCCCAGCCCTGGGGCCTGACGCAGCCCAGGGTTCCTTAGCGCCGGCGCGAGCAAACACAGGTACGGGCACGCGCTCTTCTGCCCCAGCCGCGTTTGCCCCCGTAACAGGAAGTGCTCCAGGTGCGCATTCAGTAGTCCGCCCAAGTGGCCTTCCTCCTCCAGCACCAGCGGCGTCTTCCACCCGACGGCGAGTCATGAGACGAGGTCGCCCACCTACCCATAGCCGCCATAACCGGGTTGAGTGGCCGGGTGGGGGTGCTGGGTAGGGGGCGCCGGGTGGGGTGGCGCTGCGTACGGGGCCGCCCCTCCGAAGTCAAGGGCGCCTTCGGCGTCGCTTCGCGATGGGACTTCGTCCCGCCCTTGACTTCGGAGCCTCTGCGGCCCCTGGTGCAGGTTTCGTCGGGCAGGCTCCGCCTGCCCCCGCCCGACGCGCCACCCCACTTCTCCAAGAGCCACTCCACCGACAAGGGAATCCGCTCTCCGGAGCAAGGCAGCCCATAAAGGAAACCCGCCCATCAAAGGAACCTCGCCCGCTTGAGGGAGTCGGCTCGGCGCGAGGGCGACCCTCTGGTACAGCTTGAGCAGCGCACTGGCAGCCAGGGAGTGCGTCAGTGGTCAGGGAGTGCGTCAGTGGTCAGGGAGTGCGTCAGTGGTCAGGGAGTGCGTCGGTGGTCGGGAAGCGCACCGGCGATCAAGAAAAGGGGCGCAATTCATGCCAGGGCGTGCACGGACTAGGTTAGAGGCAATGCCCGACGGTGCACCAAGGTGCCGGGTGTCGACATAGAAATAGCCGGTTCGCCAGGAAGAACCAGCATGTCTTGGGACAACGGCTGGCAGAGGCCAACGGCCTGCCACACGCAGGCTCACCACCAGGGACTTCCCGATGGGCAAGCGACCCGAGTCCGGGGGGCCGCCAAATGATAGGGGCGCCAGCTGCTGGTCTGCTGAAGCGGGAGGAGTCACCGTTAAGGGTGCGGGTCGCCTGCTAACAGCGAACCCACCACTTAGCCGAGAGAAGTCCCGAATGTAGGTTTCATGCTACATGGCGAGGCCGCTGACCAGGTTGGTCCCCTTGATGGCATTCGCAAAGTTGGTGAACTGGGTGCTATCGGGCGGAAATATCTGTCTCTTCTGATAACGCGAAATATGATTCCAGTCTCAATCTTCACCTATCTCGGTGGTGACAGTAATCAGCCTCCGATCTCGCGTCTGTTCGCCCACCAGTTCGATATACTCTGTGTATGTGTTCGGTTACGGGTATGGATTTCGGTGTGGCGTCCACGCAGGAGTTGGTGGACGCCGCTGCCGCGATCGCCGCCGAACTCGCTACCCGTCCCGCGCCCGAGTCGGCTGCGGTGTGCATGGAGCTCGCCGAGACGTTAGCGGCGGCGTCGGACGCCCATGAGGCCGCGTTGGCCGGGTTCGTCGCCCGCGTGGACGCGGCGAGTGAGACGCGCCGCTGGGGGTTGCCGTCCACGCAGGCGTGGCTGCGGTCCCGGCTGGGCATGCGCGACACCCGCGCCAAGGAGCGCGTCACGCTGGCCCGGCAGCTCCATCGGCTCCCTGTGGTCACCGAGCTCCTGGCCAGAGGTGAGTTGTCCTGCGGCTACGCCTCCACGGTCGCCGACGCCGTGGCCCGCCTCGACGATGACGACTGCGCCAAGGCCGAAACCCTGCTGCTGGACATGATCGGCCAGGGCTTCTCACCCGGGAAGGTCGCCGCGTTCGGCCGCCGCATCCGCGAGGTCATCGCCGAACGCGACGGCTGCGAGGAGCCACCCGAGGAGGTGCAGCGCGGGTACGAGCGGTCCTGGATCGACTCCACCCGCTCGCTGGACGGCGGCCGCTACATCAAGGGCTGGCTGAACGCCGAGGACGCCGCCGTCTGGGACGGGACGCTGGGTCCGCTGGCCAAGCCGGCCGGGCCCGACGACCACCGCGACTTGGCCGAGCGGACGGCTGCGGCCCTGTCGAGTGTGCTGGCCGGTGGGCACAAGGCGACCAAGGTCACCGTCGTCTGCGACCTGGACACCCTCACCGGCGGCCACGCACCCGCCCGCCTCACCGACGGGACACCGATCCCCGCGCCCCAGGCCCGCCGCATCGCCCTGGCCGCCGGAGTCTCACCCCTGCTGTTGAGGAACGGGAACGCGCCGCTGTATCTGGGGCACAAGGTCCGCTTCGCGACCGCCGCCCAGCGCCAGGTTCTGGAGAGCCTGTACTCGACCTGCGCGGTGCGGGGCTGCGAGGTGCCCGGGACGCTGTGCGAGGTCGACCACGTCAACGGATGGGCCCTGGGCGACAGCCCCACCGACATCGACAAACTCGCCCTGTGCTGCGGATGGCACAACCGCTACAAACACACCCACCCCCAACACATCCACACCACCCACGACCCCGCCACCGGCCGCTACACCTACCGACTCCACCCACCCGGCACACCAACAACCCACCCGCCCACCACCAACCCACGAACAGCCCACCCACCCACCACCAACCCACGAACAGCCGAGCCACGAACAGCCCAGCCACGAACAGCCCAGCCACGAACAGCCCAGCCACGAACAGCCCAGCCACGAACAGCCCAGCCACGAACAGCCCAGCCACGAACAGCCCAGCCACGAACAGCCGAGCCACGAACAGCCGAGCCATGGGAAGTCGAGCCATGGGAAGTCGAGCCATGGGAAGTCGAGCCATGGGAAGTCGAGTCATGGACGGCTGAGCCATGGACGGCCGAGCCATGGACGGCCGAGCCATGGACGGCCGAGCCGCGACCAAGCGAGCGGCGAACAACTGAGCCGCGGACGGTCGAGCCGCGGACGGTCGAGCCGCGACCAAGCGAGCGGCGAGTAGCTGAGCCGCGGACGGTCGAGCTGCGAGCCACCGCGCCGCGAGCCACCGCGCCGCGAGCCACTGACCCGCGGACGGTCGACCCGCGGACGGCCGAGCCGCGGACCGTCGAGCCGCGCGCCGCCGAGCCGCGACCAAGCGAGCCGCGACCAAGCGAGCTGCGAACAACCGAGCCATCCACGACCATCCACTGGGCCGCTTAGATGGTCGTTTCGTTTGGTGTGCTCGAGGGTGCTTCGTCGTGACGATGATGGAGCGCTAGAGGCAAGACGAGTTTGTGGGAGTCGTTTCAGCGGGCGGTGCCACCTGCACCGACGCGTCCGCAGGATGGTGGGCGGCGCCGCGCCGCTGATCGAGAGGTGGTGGATGCGGCCGTGTTCCGGCCCCCCACCGGTTGCGCCTAACGGTAGGTCCCGTCGGTGTTGGCACCTCCTGGTAGAGCATCTACCGGCGCTTCGCCGAATGGAGAAGCGCCCCGGGTGTGAATCGAGCTGCACCGGTCATGCAGGATCAACTTGGCGCCCCAGGGGAACCGGACAGGTCGTGGTGCGCGATCGATTCGGTAAGTGTCCGCGCCGCGAAGGGAGGAAGTCGCCAGGTCCCAATTCCTGTCGACTGCGGCAGGTGAGGCTGCGCCCGTCATCGTCGAGCCCGCTGAACGCCAACGCCAGCGCCACCGCTGACCGCTTTCCTGTTGCTACCGGCCGTTACGATCCTCCTCAGGATCCGAAATGCCGACACATCGTGCCAGCTCACAGCCTGAAGGCTCCGGAACGGCCAGGGTCACGTCCGCCAGTCCCTCCGCCAGTCCCTCGGCCTGTGCCTCCATAGCGGCCCAACCAGCGCTCCCTAGCTCATGGCCGAGGGAGGCGTGCCCGCCGCTGGCCGGCCTGTTCTGAGGGGCATCACTACGCCGGGCAGCTCGGACGCAAAGTTGTTCTTCGCCAACTCCGGGACGGAAGCCCACGAGACGGCACTGCTGCTGGCTGACTACCGCGCGCGGCGCATCGAAGCCCCACTCGCCGAGCGGACTGGATTGCTCGGCCGCCCGTCGCCTCCCTCTCACCCGCGCCGACCAGGCGCTGGCAGGCACCTGGAGCCCGCACTGGGCGCTGCCGGCTCTGGACGACCTCGTGCGGACCACGGGCCTGTCATCGACAGGGCCGTCCGGGCGGCCCCGCTGCAGGCCAGCCCGCGCGCCGGGCCGAGTTCGCGTCCCGGCACGTCCAGCCACTTTGTGTTGGAGGTCTTCGCGGCCGATAGCCCGCGACAGCCACCAGGTGGAATCACTGGTGCGCGCCATCCCGCCGATCCGTCGACACTGCGGACCGCGCGGTCGCCGTTCTGACGGGTTGCATGGTGGCAAGGGCTACGACTCCCCGTACCTGTGCCGCTGGCTACGTTCACGCCGCAGCGTGTTACGCATCGCCCGCCCATCCAGCGGCTCGAGCGTCCCGGTGAAGTCGACGTCGTTCGCGCGGCCTGCCGGGTCGTGGGCTGGTCGATCTAGGGAACTCCGCCGCCGGAGTCCTTGTTAGTGGGGCCGACCTGGGGTGTGACGCGGAGAGTTGGGTGGGTGCCGTTCATGGGGAGTCGGCGATGTGGGAGCAAAGGGGCCGGACGGGCGGG
>NZ_BDDE01000040.1 GCF_008327685.1 Actinomadura sp. K4S16 | reverse complement strand
TTGATCTCGCGGGTGAAGGCGAGGACGGAGGGGTTGGAGGCGGACAGTTCGACGTAGGAGCCGACGCCGAAGACGGGGTGGCGCTGCCGGATCTCGATCATTTTGCGGGTCCAGTGCAGCAGGGAGCCGGGGTTGTTGGTCTGGGCCTCGACGTTGACGGCTTGGTAGCCGTAGATGGGGTCCATGATGACCGGCAGGTAGAGGCGTGCGGGGTCGCAGGTGGAGAAGCCGGCGTTGCGGTCGGGGGTCCATTGCATGGGGGTTCTGACGGCGTCGCGGTCGCCGAGCCAGATGTTGTCGCCCATGCCGATCTCGTCGCCGTAGTACAGGACGGGGGAGCCGGGGAGGGACAGCAGGAGTGCGGTGAACAGCTCCAGTTGGTTGCGGTCGTTGTCGAGCAGGGGGGCCAGGCGCCGGCGGATGCCGATGTTGGCTTTCATGCGGGGGTCTTTGGCGTATTCGGTGTACATGTAGTCGCGTTCTTCGTCGGTGACCATCTCCAGGGTGAGTTCGTCGTGGTTGCGCAGGAAGATGCCCCATTGGCAGTTGTCGGGGATCTTGGGGGTCTGGGCCATGATCTCGGAGATGGGGTAGCGCTGCTCGCGGCGCACGGCCATGAAGATGCGGGGCATGACGGGGAAGTGGAAGGCCATGTGGCATTCGTCGCCGCCGGCGGCGGGGTCGCCGAAGTACTCCACGACGTCGGCGGGCCATTGGTTGGCCTCGGCGAGCAGGACGCGGTCGGGGTAGAGGCGGTCGACCTCGGCGCGCACGCGTTTGAGGTAGGCGTGGGTTTCGGGGAGGTTCTCGCAGTTGGTGCCTTCGCGGGCGTACAGGTAGGGCACGGCGTCCAGGCGGAACCCGTCGATGCCCAGGTCCAGCCAGAACCGCAGGTTCTCCAGCATGGCGTCCTGGACGTCGGGGTTGTCGTAGTTCAGGTCGGGCTGGTGGGAGAAGAACCGGTGCCAGTAGTACTGCCCGCGCACCGGGTCGTAGGTCCAGTTCGACGACTCGGTGTCGACGAAGATGATCCGGGCGTCGGGGTACCCGGTGTCGTCATCGGCCCACATGTAGAAGTCCCCGAACGGCCCGTCGGGATCGGTGCGGGAGGCCTGGAACCACGGGTGCTCATCTGAGGTGTGGTTCATCACCAGATCGGCGATCACACGGATGCCGCGGGCGTGCGCCTGCTCGATCAACTCGACGAAGTCCCCGAGTTCCCCGAACTCGGGGAGGATGCTGGTGTAGTTGGCGATGTCGTAGCCGCCGTCCTTGAGCGGGGACTGGTAGATGGGCAGCAGCCACAGGCAGTCCACGCCGAGCCATTGCAGGTGGTCCAGCCTGGATATCAGCCCGCGCAGGTCCCCGTAGCCGTCGTTGTTGGAATCGGCGAAGCCGCGGACCGACACCTCGTAGAACACCGCCGTCTTGAACCAGTCCGGCGTGCGGGGGGTGTCCTCGTCGAACGGGTCCGGGACGGGGCCGGCGGACGGTCCCGCCGCAGGCCGGTGGACCTTCTCCGGCGGGACGGGGCCGGTCCCCGGCGCGGGGGCCTCACCGCCCCCGGGGGCCTGGCGGGAGCTGCGGGTGAAGTTCTTCGGCTGGCCGTCCATGGAGCACCCCGGGTGTGTTGGAGACATCTAGATCAGCAATTCCCTCCACCCCGTCCAGGTGTGTGCGCGACAGGCAACCATCCGTAAAAGCTTCAGTACGGTCCGTGACCGTGGGGCCGGTTTCGGATCCCGCCACCGCCGCCCCGCCGTGCGAGCGGCGCCCATGGCGGGGGTAGATCGCCCGGTTCCGCGGCCCGTCCGGGCGGGTGCCCGGCCGCCGGGAAGGTCATCGCCCGGTCGCGGCGGGGCAGTGCGCGGAAAAACGGAGCAAAAAGACGGCGATTCGCGGCCCGTTCAGTGGCGTGCGGCGCCGCTAATGCTTGCCGCACGGCGGTTGTGTCATGTCCGTGTTTTTAGGTTCGCGGCTTTTTCTGTCGCAACCCTCGGGTAGGTCATTTCCAACCTCAGAACCCGCCAGGTCGGCGGGTTCTGCTCAGTTTCGGGCGGAATTCATCCGTCCAAAAGCGATCGGAGGGACAGTGGAGCGCTGGGAGAAGTCGCCATCGGTCGTACCGACGCGGGATGACCTCGTGGCACGGCTGCGCGTCCGTTTCGCCGACATTCCGGTGGAGCGCGTGCGGCGCTGCGTGGACGACCTGTGGTGCTGCTGCGCCCATCTGGGGGTGCGGCCCGAGGAACGGACCATCGAGCGCCTCGCGGCGTCCCGGCTCACGGGCGTCGTGCGGGGCGGCCGCCCGCCCTATCCGGACGAGCGGCGGGGGTCCCGACCGCCCGGCCGCCTGACCGCTCCGCCCCGGCCCGCCCGTGCGGCGGCCCGAACTCCGATCGGGATGTGACCGATGAGGGAGACGACGGTGCCGGGCCTGAGCACCGAGACCCGGCAAGGGTTCATCGTGCTCGGCCTGCCGGCGCAGATCAGCTGGCGGAACTACGCGGGGATCCGGGAGGAGGTGAGCAAGGCCCTGTCCCTCGCCTGCGCGGGCGGGACCCGTCGCGGCGGGGTCGTCGTCGACTTCGGCGACGCGGTCCTGCTGGACGCGGCCGGGCTCGTGCTGCTGGCGCGGGCCGAGACGCGGGCCGAGCTGCTCGGCTGCCCGCTGCGCGCGGTGGTGCCCGCGCTGTCCGCGCACGTCCGGCGGGCGCTGCACCTCACGGGGCTGGACCGGCTCGTCCCGGTGTTCGCCGACGTCGCGGCGGCGACGGCTGCGCCCCTGCCGGAGCCGGCGCCGGGGGAGGTCGACACCACGCACGTGCTCGACGCGATCCGCGCGCTGCATCCGGGGGACGCCGGGCTCACGCCGACGCCGCCCGCCCCGTCCGAGCTGATGATCACCACGACGGCGGCCGGCGACGGCGACCACACCGTCGTGCACCTGTCCGGGACGCTGGACGAGGCGACCGTGCCTCGGCTCGGGGAGACGCTGACCACGCTGGTCGAGGGCGACGAGCGGCACCTGATGGTGCGGATGCACGACCGGCTCGGCGTCCGCTGCGACCCGCTGCCGATCCTGCTCGGCATCCGCTGGCGCGTCGCCGCCGAGGGCGGCTGCCTGGCGCTGCCGGCGGTGCCGGCCAAGCTGCGCGAGGTCATCGACCGCGAGGGCCTCGCGTCGGTGTTCACCGGCTGCCGGTCCATCGAGGAGCGCCTCCTCAGCGGCGCCGGGTCCGGTTAGCCTCGCGGCCCTGCCCGCCACCGGCCCGCACACGTCCGCCGTTCTCCTGGAACGTGAAGACGTGTGCGGGTTTGGTGTGCGGGTCGAGGCGCACGTAGTTGGACCTCCGCCAGGTGTAGGTGGTGCCGTCGAGTTGGTCGGTGACGGTGTAGGGGTGGTCGGGGTCGTCGGGCAGGCCGAGGGCGGGCAGGTCGAGGTGGACGGTGGCTTCGCGGGGGTGGTGGGGGTTGAGGTTGACGATGGCGAGGACGGTGTCGTGGAGGTGGCGTTTGGAGAAGGCGAGGAGTTCGGGTTGGTCGATGTGGTGGAAGTGCAGGTTGCGGAGTTGCTGGAGGGCGGGGTGGGTGTTGCGCAGTGTGTTGAGGGTGGTGATGAGGGGGGCGATGGTGGTGCCGGCGCGTTCGGCGGCTTCCCAGTCGCGGGGGCGGTACTGGTATTTCTCGGAGTCGCGGTATTCCTCGCTGCCGGGGCGTACGGGGGTGTTCTCGCATAGTTCGTAGCCGGAGTAGACGCCCCAGGTGGGCGAGAGCAGCGCGGCGAGGATCGCGCGGATCTCAAAAGCGGCGCGGCCGCCGTGCTGGAGGTATTGGTTGAGGATGTCGGGGGTGTTGGTGAAGAAGTTGGGGCGCATGTAGGCGGCGGCGGGGCCGGTGAGCTCGGTGAGGTAGTCGGTGAGTTCGTCGGCGTTGTTGCGCCAGGTGAAGTAGGTGTAGGACTGGTGGAACCCGATCTTGGCCAGGGTGTGCATCATGGCGGGGCGGGTGAAGGCCTCGGCCAGGAACAGCACGTCGGGGTCGGTGGTGTGGATGTCGGCCAGGAGCCGTTCCCAGAACGCGACGGGTTTGGTGTGGGGGTTGTCGACCCGGAAGATCCGCACCCCGTGCGCCATCCAGTGGTGCAGCACGTTCTTGACGGCGGTGTAGAGGCCTTCGGGGTCGTGGTCGAAGTTGAGGGGGTAGATGTCCTGGTACTTCTTGGGCGGGTTCTCGGCGTAGGCGATGGTGCCGTCGGCGCGGGTGGTGAACCATTCGGGGTGCTGGGTGACCCAGGGGTGGTCGGGGGAGCACTGCAGCGCCAGGTCCAGGGCGACTTCCAGGCCGCAGTTGCCGGCGTGTTCGACGAAGGCGTCGAAGTCCTCGATGGTGCCCAGGTCGGGGTGGATCGCGTCGTGGCCGCCCTCGGGTGAGCCGATCGCCCAGGGGGAGCCGGGGTCGTAGGGGCCGGCGTCCAGGGTGTTGTTGGGGCCTTTGCGGTGGCTGGTGCCGATCGGGTGGATGGGTGGCAGGTAGACCACGTCGAAGCCCATGTCGGCGATCGCGGGCAGCCGTTTGGTCGCGGTGCGGAACGTGCCCGAGATCGGCCCGCGGCGCCCCAGGGGGTCGAAGGTCGCGCCCTCGGAGCGGGGGAAGAACTCGTACCAGGCCCCGAACAGCGCCCGCTGCCGGTGCACCACCAGCGGATACCAGTCACTGACCGTCAGCAGATCCCGCAGC
>NZ_BDDE01000039.1 GCF_008327685.1 Actinomadura sp. K4S16 | reverse complement strand
GTCCGGCGGCGTCCTACTCTCCCACACGGTCTCCCATGCAGTACCATCGGCGCTGAAGGGCTTAACTTCCGGGTTCGGGATGGGACCGGGTGTTTCCCCTTCGCCAAAACCACCGAACGTCTCAACGCACCACCCAAGCGGGCGGGCAAATCAACGTCCGAGCCTTCGACTCGGTATTCACTTCTTCAGTGACTGCGGCAACCAGGTTGTTTTCTGGGAACCACACAGGGACGCGAACAACTCACACAGCGACTCACTTTGAACGTTCAGTGTGTTCAAGCCACTCGGCCTATTAGTACCGGTCGACTCCACACGTTACCGCGCTTCCATCTCCGGCCTATCAACCCGGTCGTCTACCGGGGGCCTTACACCCACAAAGGGGTGGGAGAACTCATCTCGAGGAAGGCTTCCCGCTTAGATGCTTTCAGCGGTTATCCCGACCGAACGTAGCCAACCAGCCGTGCCCCTGGCGGGACAACTGGCACACCAGAGGTTCGTCCGTCCCGGTCCTCTCGTACTAGGGACAGACCCTCACAATTCTCCTACGCGCACAGCGGATAGGGACCGAACTGTCTCGCGACGTTCTAAACCCAGCTCGCGTGCCGCTTTAATGGGCGAACAGCCCAACCCTTGGGACCTACTCCAGCCCCAGGATGCGACGAGCCGACATCGAGGTGCCAAACCATCCCGTCGATATGGACTCTTGGGGAAGATCAGCCTGTTATCCCCGGGGTACCTTTTAGCCGTTGAGCGACACCACTTCCACACGTAGGTGCCGGATCACTAGGCCCTGCTTTCGCACCTGCTCGACACGTCCGTCTCACAGTCAAGCTCCCTTGTGCCCTTGCACTCGCCACCTGATTGCCAACCAGGCTGAGGGAACCTTTGGGCGCCTCCGTTACATTTTGGGAGGCAACCGCCCCAGTTAAACTACCCACCAGGCACTGTCCCCCACCCGGATACACGGGTGCGGGTTAGACGCTCAAAACGACCAGAGTGGTATTTCACCAATGACTCCACCCAAACTGGCGTCTGGGCTTCACAGTCTCCCACCTATCCTACACAAGACGCTCCAAGCGCCAATGCCAAGCTGTAGTGAAGGTCCCGGGGTCTTTCCGTCCTGCTGCGCGAAACGAGCATCTTTACTCGTACTGCAATTTCGCCGGGCCTGTGGTTGAGACAGCGGGGAAGTCGTTACGCCATTCGTGCAGGTCGGAACTTACCCGACAAGGAATTTCGCTACCTTAGGATGGTTATAGTTACCACCGCCGTTTACCGGCGCTTAGATTCTCAGCTTCGACCCCGAAGGATCTAACCGGTCCTCTTAACGTTCCGGCACCGGGCAGGCGTCAGTCCGTATACAGCGTCTTACGACTTCGCACGGACCTGTGTTTTTAGTAAACAGTCGCTTCCCCCTGGCCTCTGCGACCCCACCCAGCTCAGACAGCAAGTGCCATCACCAGGCAAGGCCCCCCTTCTCCCAAAGTTACGGGGGCAATTTGCCGAGTTCCTTAACCACAGTTCACCCGATCGCCTTGGTATTCTCTACCTGACCACCTGAGTCGGTTTAGGGTACGGGCCGCCGGTACACTCGCTAGAGGCTTTTCTCGGCAGCATGGGATCACTCACTTCACCTAAAACGGCTCGGCATCAGCTCTCAGGATATGCGAGAGACGGATTTACCTGTCTCTCTCCCTACAGCCTTACCCCGGGACAACCATCGCCCGGGCTGAGCTACCCTCCTGCGTCACCCCATCACTCACCTACTACCCCCTCGGGTCCCACGCTCCCCACCCAACAGGCCCGAAGGCCCGAACCACGGTTCGGGTGGTTAGCATCAGAGGGTTCAGCGTTGGCGCATACCAGCGGGTACGGGAATATCAACCCGTTGTCCATCGACTACGCCTGTCGGCCTCGCCTTAGGTCCCGACTTACCCTGGGCGGATTAGCCTGCCCCAGGAACCCTTGGTCATCCGGCGCACACGTTTCTCACGTGTGATTCGCTACTCATGCCTGCATTCTCACTCCCGCAACCTCCACCCCACGATCACTCGAAGGCTTCACCGGTTACAGGACGCTCCCCTACCCATCAACACCTTGCAGTGTCAATGCCACGGCTTCGGCGGTGTGCTTGAGCCCCGCTACATTGTCGGCGCGGAATCACTTGACCAGTGAGCTATTACGCACTCTTTCAAGGGTGGCTGCTTCTAAGCCAACCTCCTGGTTGTCAGAGCAACTCCACATCCTTTCCCACTTAGCACACGCTTAGGGGCCTTAGCCGATGATCTGGGCTGTTTCCCTCTCGACTACGAAGCTTATCCCCCGCAGTCTCACTGCCACGCTCTCACTTACCGGCATTCGGAGTTTGGCTGACGTCAGTAACCTGGTAGGGCCCATCAGCCATCCAGTAGCTCTACCTCCGGCAAGAAACACGCGACGCTGCACCTAAATGCATTTCGGGGAGAACCAGCTATCACGGAGTTTGATTGGCCTTTCACCCCTAACCACAGGTCATCCCCCAGGTTTTCAACCCTGGTGGGTTCGGGCCTCCACACCGTCTTACCGGCGCTTCACCCTGCCCATGGCTAGATCACTCCGCTTCGGGTCTACAGCATGCGACTAAAAACGCCCTATTCAGACTCGCTTTCGCTACGGCTACCCGCCACCGGTTAACCTCGCCACACACCATAACTCGCAGGCTCATTCTTCAAAAGGCACGCCATCACCAACAGAAACCCCGAAAGGTAACTGAGGAGGCTCTGACGGCTTGTAGGCACACGGTTTCAGGTACTATTTCACGACCCCTCACCGGGGCACTTTTCACCTTTCCCTCACGGTACTGGTCCGCTATCGGTCATCAGGAAGTATTCAGCCTTACCACGTGGTCGTGGCAGATTCACACGGGATTTCACGGGCCCCGTGCTACTCGGGAACACACCCAGAAGCCACTGAAATTTCGTCTACCGGACTCTCACCGTCTACGGTCGGCCATCCCAAGCCATTCGACTATCCCAGCGGTTTATAACTCCTTGCCGTCTCGGCAGAGACGACCGGGTGGTCCCACAACCCCGCACACGCAACGCCTGCCGGCTATCACACGCGCACGGTTTAGGCTCCTCCGCTTTCGCTCACCACTACTCACGGAATCACTATTGTTTTCTCTTCCTGCGGGTACTGAGATGTTTCACTTCCCCGCGTTCCCACCAACCTGCCTATACATTCAGCAGGCGGCGACACCCCATGACGGGTGCCAGGTTTCCCCATTCGGAAATCCCCGGATCAAAGTCTGGTTGCCGACTCCCCGAGGCATATCGCAGGCTCCCACGTCCTTCATCGGCTCCTGATGCCAAGGCATCCACCGTATGCCCTTAAAAACTTGAACACACAAAACGATCAAAACAAATCGCAGATAAACAACAAACCCACAAAAACCCCGGATCCGAAAACCCAAGGCTCATATGCGAGTCCGTCATCTACCAGAGATGCTCGCGTCCACTGTGCAGTTCTCAAAAAACAACCGGGCCCACCGAGGCCACACGACCCATAACGGAGAAGTGTGGCCAACGGTCCCGCAGTCCGAGGTCACCCGGGCTCGCGCCCGTTCCCTCAGGACCCAACAGCGTGTCCACCAGTCCGACCACCCGAAACCCGTTGTTCCCACTCCCCGAGGTCACCCCCGGGGCGGTACTAGCCGGGCCGCATGAACGGCCTGGTGAATAACCAGTGCTCCACATCTATGAGCAGCCACCTGACAGACACTCGCTGCCAACGGCGGCCACCGACCAGGATCCCTCTCGCGAGGCGACCCGGCCAGTTGGTGCTCCTTAGAAAGGAGGTGATCCAGCCGCACCTTCCGGTACGGCTACCTTGTTACGACTTCGTCCCAATCGCCGGCCCCACCTTCGACCGCTCCCCCCACACAAGGTGGTTGGGCCACGGGCTTCGGGTGTTGCCGACTTTCGTGACGTGACGGGCGGTGTGTACAAGGCCCGGGAACGTATTCACCGCAGCGTTGCTGATCTGCGATTACTAGCGACTCCGACTTCACGAAGTCGAGTTGCAGACTTCGATCCGAACTGAGACCGGCTTTAAGGGATTCGCTCCACCTCACGGTATCGCAGCCCTCTGTACCGGCCATTGTAGCATGTTTGCAGCCCAAGACATAAGGGGCATGATGACTTGACGTCATCCCCACCTTCCTCCGAGTTGACCCCGGCGGTCTCCCATGAGTCCCCACCCGAAGTGCTGGCAACATGGAACGAGGGTTGCGCTCGTTGCGGGACTTAACCCAACATCTCACGACACGAGCTGACGACAGCCATGCACCACCTGTCACCGGCCCAAAAAGGACCCACCATCTCTGATGGTTTTCCGGCGATGTCAAGCCTTGGTAAGGTTCTTCGCGTTGCGTCGAATTAAGCAACATGCTCCGCCGCTTGTGCGGGCCCCCGTCAATTCCTTTGAGTTTTAGCCTTGCGGCCGTACTCCCCAGGCGGGGCGCTTAATGCGTTAGCTGCGGCGCGGAATCCGTGGAAGGACCCCACACCTAGCGCCCAACGTTTACGGCGTGGACTACCAGGGTATCTAATCCTGTTCGCTCCCCACGCTTTCGCTCCTCAGCGTCAGTACAGGCCCAGAGAACCGCCTTCGCCACCGGTGTTCCTCCCGATATCTGCGCATTTCACCGCTACACCGGGAATTCCATTCTCCCCTACCTGCCTCTAGTCTGCCCGTATCCACCGCAGACCCACGGTTAAGCCGTGGGCTTTCACGACAGACGCGACAAACCGCCTACGAGCTCTTTACGCCCAATAATTCCGGACAACGCTTGCGCCCTACGTATTACCGCGGCTGCTGGCACGTAGTTAGCCGGCGCTTCTTCTGCAGGTACCGTCACGTTAGCTTCGTCCCTGCTGAAAGAGGTTTACAACCCGAAGGCCGTCATCCCTCACGCGGCGTCGCTGCGTCAGGCTTCCGCCCATTGCGCAATATTCCCCACTGCTGCCTCCCGTAGGAGTCTGGGCCGTGTCTCAGTCCCAGTGTGACCGGTCGCCCTCTCAGGCCGGTTACCCGTCGTCGCCTTGGTAGGCCATCACCCCACCAACAAGCTGATAGGCCGCGAGCCCATCCCCAACCGAAAAACTTTCCACCACCCAGCCATGCGACCAGTGGTTGTATCCGGTATTAGACCCAGTTTCCCGGGCTTATCCCAGAGTCAGGGGCAGGTTGCTCACGTGTTACTCACCCGTTCGCCGCTCGAGTACCCCCGAAGGGGCCTTTCCGCTCGACTTGCATGTGTTAAGCACGCCGCCAGCGTTCGTCCTGAGCCAGGATCAAACTCTCCATCAAGGTCCAAACGACCAACCAGGGGGCGAACCCCAGCCGGCCAAACCTCAGGAAACAATCCC
>NZ_BDDE01000038.1 GCF_008327685.1 Actinomadura sp. K4S16 | reverse complement strand
AACCAGTCGGGGTCGTGACCGGCACAGGCGAACATGTGCAGCCGCTCGAAGTGGCCGCCGGTGTTCCACGCCTCGTCCAGCCGCTTCATACACACATCACTCGGGCGGAACCGACCGGCCTCCCAGTTCGATACGGTCCCGCGCGTCGCTTTCACGACCAGAGCCATCTGGGCGAGCGAGAGCCCTCGCTGAGTGCGGTGAAACCAAAGGTCAAAGGCCAGCCAGGCCCAGAGCGAGGACTTCGGATCGATCGACTCCCGCACGCTCATAGGCCACTCACATGTGTATTGACCGGCGAACAATGCACAACACGCTACTGAATGATCACTCACAGTGAGAGCACAATCCGCCGACTCGGGATGGCTCTCAATGGACGATCTTCAAATCACCAGCTCGGCGCATGGTGTGCCGGAGGTGCGACTGACCCTGCTCGCCGTGCCGTCGAGCGTCGTGCTGGCCCGGGAGCTCGTCCGGTACACGTTGACGAACTGGGGATTCGGCCGCGACCTGATCAACGACTCGGCGCTCGTCATGAGCGAGATCGTCACCAATGCCGTGGACGCGGCCTGCGGGCGGCAGATCCGCCTCCGCTGCGCCTTGCAGGACGGAACGCCGCTTCTGGAGTGTTGGGACCCCTCCCCCGAGCTCCCGTCCCCGCGCCCGCTGTCCCTCACGGCCGAGAACGGGCGCGGGCTGGCCATCGTCTCCGCCTACGTGAAAGAGACCGGCACCCGCCCCTCCGCCACCGGCGAAGGAAAGGTCGTCTGGGCCCTCATGCCGACCTGACCCCTCGCCCGTACCTCGGCCTCCGCCCGGGTCATCGGCGGATCGCGCCGTAGAGCGAGCCTGCGAGCAGCGTGATGCCCGACAGGACGCCGCTGACGAAAGGGATCCATTCCACGGACGACACCGCGGCCATGATCATGCCCGCTGCCCCGAGACCGGTCAGCACGACCCCCGGCACCGCGATGGAGCCCCTCTTCCACACCCGCGCCAGCACGACGAAATGCAGGCCGACGATCAACGCGATCCAGGCGACGTTGATCTCCTGGGGCGCGTCCAGCGCCCGCAGCGCGGCGATCCCGCCGAAGATCAGCGCGAACTCCGCGGCCACCACGAGCCCGAACCGCGGCCCGAACCACCCTGGCCGCGCGTCGCCGCGTCCCGTCCCCCCGCGCCGGTCGCCGCGGAAGCCGGTCACCACCACCGCGAGCAGGCACAGCACCGCCAGGATCCGCACCGCGATTCCGGCGGCCCCGGGGAGGGGCTCTCCCGCGTTGGCGAGCACGAAGGCCGTTCCGAAGCCGGAACCGATCAGCAAACCGAGCAATTGTGGTGACACGCGGATGATCTTATGGCCGACGGCCTGGTCCGCCGCGCCCGCCGGAAGGCCACGGCGCCTCCCCGCAGCATGCGGGGAGAGCGGGGCGGTTTTTATTCGATGGAGGCGGCAGGGGTATGCCGCGTAGCGTGAGCGGCATGGCACGAGGCATCTGGTCGCAGAAGGTCCGCAGCGCCCGCTGACGGCGGCGCCTTCCCCTTTCTGAATCCGCGCTCGCCGTCCCGGATCCCGCCGGGCGGCGGTCTGCTGCTGCCCGGCTCCATCGCGAGCTGCGGAGCACCCTTTGAGCCTCATTCCGATTCCCGAGAACATGTCCCTGCCCGTTCCTGCGGGCGAAAGCGCGCACATCAGCGCCGAGAGCGTCGCGGTCACCCGCGGGTCGCGGCGCATCCTGCACGACGTGTCGGTCACCGTGTCGGCCAGGTCCCGGATCGCCGTCGTCGGGGAGAACGGCCGCGGCAAGACGACGCTGCTGCACGTTCTTGCCGGGTTGATCCAGCCCGACGAGGGCACCGTGCACCGCGCGGGCACGATCGGCCTGGCCCGCCAGGAGCTCGCGGCGCGCGACGGTGAGACCGTCGGGACCCTGACGTCCGCTGCGGTGGCCGCCCCGCTCGCGGCCCTCGCCGCGCTGGACGAGGCGACCACGGCCGTGACCGCCGGTGATCCGTCCGCCGACGACCGCTATGCCGCGGCTCTGGAGGCCGCCACCCGGCTCGACGCGTGGGACGCCGAACGCCGTGTCGACGTCGCCCTCGACGCCCTCGGCGCGTGCACGGACCGCGACCGCCGCTTGGCGACGCTGTCGGTCGGGCAGCGCTACCGGGTGCGGCTGGCATGCCTGCTCGCCGCCCGGCACGACGTGCTGCTGCTCGACGAGCCGACCAACCACCTCGACGCCGACGGACTGGACTTCCTGACCCGCCGGCTGCGCGAGCACGAGGGCGGCCTCGCCGTCGTCAGCCACGACCGGGCGCTGCTGCGCGACGTCGCCGACCGGTTCCTGGATCTCGACCCCAGCCGCGACGGCAAGCCGCGCCTCTACGCCGGCGGCTATGACGCGTGGCAGGACGCCCGGCGGAGCGAGCGTGAGCGCTGGGAGCAGGACTACGAGCAGCAGCAGGCCGAGCACCGGCGGCTGCAGGACGCGGTGTCCAAGGCTCGCGACCGGCTGTCCACCGGTTGGCGGCCGGACAAGGGCACTGGCAAGCACCAGCGCCAGTCCCGTGCGCCGGGCGTCGTCCAGGCACTGAACCGGCGGCAGGACGCCCTTGAGACGCACCGCATCGACGTCCCGGAGCCCCCGCCGGCCCTGCGGTGGCCCGACCTCGGTATCCGGTCGCGAGCACCGCAGTTGCGGGCGCACGGCGTCACCGTCGAGGGGCGGTTGGCCGGTCCGTTCGACCTCACTCTGGACGGCGGCGACCGGCTGCTCGTCACCGGCCCCAACGGCGCCGGGAAGTCCACGCTGCTCGCGGTGCTGGCCGGTTCTCTCCCGCCCACCCGCGGACGCCTCTGGACGGCGAACGGCACCCGTGTCGTCCTGATCACGCAGGAGACCGTCGAGCACGTCCCGGAGCTCACCGCCCGGGAGGTGTACGACCAGCACGTGGGGCGGCTGGTGGCCCGCGGGGCGCTGCGCGACGCCGACATCGTCCCGCTCGGTTCGCTCGGGCTCCTGGACTCCGCCGCGATGCGCACGCCGACCGCGCGGATGTCGCAGGGCCAGCAGCGGCGCCTCGACCTGGCGCTCGCGCTGGCCGGGCGGCCCGGCCTGGCCCTTCTTGACGAGCCGACCAACCACCTGTCGTCGGCGCTGGTCGACGAGCTGACCGGCGCGATCCGCGCCACCGGCGCCACCGTCGTCGTCGCCACCCACGACCGGCAGTTGCTGAGGGACCTCGCCGACTGGCCTCGTCTGGAGATCGGACGCTCGGAAGGCTGATGAGGACGGGGCCCGGCCGGGCCCCGTCCTCACCGAGCATCACCTGCGGGAACTCTCCGGTAAATGCGCACCGCGATGGGTCAATGCGTCGGAGATTGTGCGATTCGGGGCCTTCAATGACGCTGGGGAAGGGCTGGCAGGACGCGGAGACGGCGGGCAAGCCTGACGTAACGACCAGCCGACGAGAGGCAGTCATGACGACCGAGGTGTCGGACCTGACGCGTGGCGTGCGCGCGCTGGTCGACGACAACATGGAACGGCTCTGGCAGGACCTGGCGTGCCTCGTCGAGATACCCAGCTACGCCGCGAACCCGGAGGGCGTCCAGAACGCCCGCCATGAGGTCGTCCGCCTCTTCCAGCAGGCGGGGATCGCCCATGTGGAGGAGGTGGCGGTCTCCCACGAGGGCAGGACGGCGACGCCCCTCGTCTACGGCGAGCATCCTGCGCCGCCCGTGGCCGGGGCGCCGACGGTGCTGCTCTACGCGCACTACGACGTCCAGCCGCCGGGCGACGGCTGGGACACCCGTCCGTTCATAGCGACGGAGAACGAGATCGCCGGGGTCCGCCGGCTGTACGGCCGGGGCACCGCCGACGACAAGTCCGGGATCTGCATGCACCTGGCCATGCTGCGGATGTTCGGCAAGGACATGCCCGTCAATCTGAAGCTCGTCATCGAGGGCGAGGAGGAGACCGGGACCGGCATCCTCGAGGACTATCTCGCCTCCGAGACGGGTCGCGCGGACCACCGCTTCACCGCCGACCTGATCGTGATGGCCGACACCGGGAACGTCCAGCGCGGGCAGCCCACCATCACGACGAGCCTGCGCGGCCTGGTCGCCGTAGACGTCACGGTGAGCACGCTCCACAGCCCGGTGCACAGCGGCGTGTACGGCGGGCCCGCGCCGGACGCGTTCATGGCCCTCGTCCGCATGCTGGCCGCGCTCCAGGACGACCAGGGCGACGTCCTGCTCCGGCTGGACAAGGAGGACCTCGGGTGGCCGAACGTGCCGGACGACCGGTTCCGCCACGACGCCGGCCTGCTGGAGGACGTGCAGCTGATCGGCACGGGCCCGCTCGCCGAGCGCCTGTACGGCAAGCCGTCCGTGAACGTCGTCGGCCTGGACGGCGTCCCGCCCATGGCCGGTGCCACCAACGCGCTGCGGCCGTCCGTCACCGCGCAGATCAGCGTCCGGCTGTCCCCGCATCAGAACCTCAAGCAGGCCCGCGAGGGGCTCACCGCACGGCTCAGGGAGGTGGTTCCCTGGGGCGCACGTGTGGAGGTGACCCCGGCCAACGAGGGCGCGGGGTTCGCAGCCGACCCCAACACGCCCCGTATGAAGGACGCCCACGTCGCCCTAGAGCAGGCGTACGACGGCAAATCCGTCGCGCACGCCGGGCAGGGTGGGGCGATCCCACTGGCCAGCGCGTTCCGCGCCGCCAACCCGCAGGCGGACATCCTGCTGTGGGGCTGCGAGGAGCCCACGTGCGCCATCCACGCTCCGAACGAGAGCGTCAGCTATTCCGAGCTCCAGTCCATGACGGAGGCGGAGGCCCTGCTGCTGAAGGCGAGCGGCATGCACGCCCGGAAGGGAGATCCACGATGACGCAGACCATCGGCCGTCCCACCACCGAGTACACCGAGCGCGCCTGGCAGGACGGGGCCAGGCCCGGCCAGCAGGTCTGGGGGACGCCGCCGCCGTTCGCCCCCGACCCGCAGGACTTCGTCCTGGACGGCACAGGGGTGCCGCCCGACAAGCGCGACACGGTGCTGCGCCGCCTGGCCGCCTACCTGTCGGACCGGCGCGACCACATGCTCGGCTACCAGGTCAACGAGGACATGGACGCCTACCGGCTCGACGTCGGGCAGTTCCTCACCAGCCACATCAACAACATCGGCGATCCGTTCCAGGAGAGCGGCTACAAGGTCAACTCCAAGGTCGTCGAGCAGGCGGTGCTGTCGTACCTCGCGCGGCTCTGGAACGGGACCCCCTACGACCCGAAGGACAAGGAGTCGTGCTGGGGATACGTCCTGAGCATGGGCTCCACCGAGGGCAACATGTACGCGCTGTGGAACGCACGCGACTACCTCTCCGGCAAGCGGCTGCTCGGTGAGGAGGAGGGCGCCCACAAGGGCGCGCCGGTGCGCTACACCTCCCCGACCGTGCCGCGCGAGAACCCCAACGCCTACTCACCGGTGGTCTTCTACTCGGAGGACACGCACTACTCGTTCACCAAGGCGGTCCGGGTGCTGAACCTGCCGACGTTCAGCGAACTGGGGCGTTCCATGTACCCGGACGACTGCCCGCTCGGCGGCCCCTGGCCGGACGAGGTGCCGTCCGCGCTGCCCTCCGGCGGCCCGCCCGACGAGCAGTACTCCACGTTCGGGCCCGGCTCCATCGACGTCACCGCGCTGGCGACGCTGGTCGAGTTCTTCGCCGCCAAGGGCCACCCGATCATCGTCAGCCTGAACTTCGGCAGCACGTTCAAGGGCGCCTACGACGACGTGCGGAGCGTCTGCGACCGCCTCCTGCCGATCTTCGCCGAGCACGGGCTGGTGCGGCGCAGGGTGGAGTACGAGGAGGGCCGGCACGACGTCCGGCGCGGGTTCTGGATCCACGTGGACGGCGCGCTCGGCGCCGCCTACGTCCCGTTCCTGGACAAGGCGACCCGCGACCCCCGCTACGAGTACGAGCCCGAGGTGCCCGTCCCCGAGTTCGACTTCGGCCTGACCTCCGTCGTCCCCGGCGAGAAGCCGCTGAAGGAGTCGGTGGACATGGTGGCGTCCATCGTGGTCAGCGGGCACAAGTGGATGGGCGCGCCATGGCCGTGCGGGGCCTTCATGACCAAGATCAAGTACCAGATGCAGCCGCCGGACAACCCCGAGTACATCGGCTCGCTCGACACCACGTTCGCCGGCTCCCGCAACGGCCTCTCGCCGATCGTCCTGTGGGACCACATCGCCCAGAACCCCGACGCCCGCCAGATCGCGCTCAGCACGCACTGCCAGCGCATGGCCGCCTACCTGGTGGACAAGCTCACCCGCCTGGAACAACGGCTGGCGTCGAAGTTCGGCCCCGGCGGCCTGTGGATCGCCCACACTCCGCTGAGCCTCACCGTCCGGTTCCGCCGGCCGAACCCGGCAGTGGTGGCCAAGTGGTCGCTGTCGACGGTCACCATGCGCATGCGGCCGGACGACCCGAAGCCGCGCGACATGGCCCACGTCTTCCTCATGGCGTCGGTGACGGAGGAGGAGATCGACGCCTTCGTAGCCGACCTCCACGCCCCCGACGCCTTCGACCCGCAGGCCACGATCCCCGCCGAACTGTCCACCCCGACCCAGACCTTCGACGGCGAAATCCTCACCGGCGAATCCCCCTACGCCGACCGCGGCTTCA
>NZ_BDDE01000037.1 GCF_008327685.1 Actinomadura sp. K4S16 | reverse complement strand
TATTCCAACACCCCCGGTGCATCGTGATTGGTTACAAGCCGGATGCGGGCGTCGCCGCTGAGCGCGGCATAGTGAACGGCGGGCGTGGTGAGCGCGTCTGAGCGTTGTGGGCGAGATGGCGCCGGGTGGCGCGCATGGGCGTGTGAGGCGGGGGCTGGAGCCGGTACGGCGGCGCTGGGTACGGGCGCGGGCTCGGCGTGAGGGCAGGCCGTTGCGAGTGCGGCCGTTGGCAGCGGGGTTCTGGATGCTGGCGGCAGCGGGGGCGGCGGTGTTGGCGATCTGGCTGACCACCGCCTGGCTGCTGGACGTCGCCGATGACGCCCCACCCGGCACCGATCGGGCCAGGATCAGGGTGGACGCCGTGCGCACCGGCCTGGCCGCCGGCGGCGGCGCGGGCGCCGCCGTCGGGTTGATGCTGGCGTTCAGGCGGCAACGGCACGCCGAGCTGGCGACCGCGCTGGGGCAGTTAGACGCGGCTGAACGGCGAATCACCGAGCTGTACAACGCCGCGGCCGAGCAACTCGGCTCGGACAAGGCCCCGGTCCGCCTCACCGCGCTGTACACCCTGGAGCGGCTGGCCAACGACAACGAGCGGCACCGGCAGACCATCGTCAACATCATCTGCGCTTACCTGCGTATGCCCTACACACCGCCGGATAGCAGTGACCGGGAGCGGGCCGCCCGGGAGCTGCGCCGATACTACGCCGCCCGGTATCAGGCCGCCTGTGCCGGCCGTCCCATCCCAGAAGCACCATATGGACCCGATGCAGGTGAAGAACAACAGGTACGCCTTACCGCACAGCGAATCCTCACAGATCACTTGCAGAACCACGCCCGCGTCCACTGGGCCGATGTCAGCTTGGACCTAACCGGGGCGCACCTCACTGACTTCAACATGACAGTCAGCACTCTGGTGGTGGCGGACTTTGAGGGCGCAACCTTCACCGGATACACACACTTCTCTAGGGCCACCGTCACAGGCGCAGCCACCTTCCGATCCGCCACCTTCACCGGACCCGCCT
Organism: Actinomadura sp. K4S16; assembly: GCF_008327685.1. Classification (GTDB taxonomy): domain Bacteria; phylum Actinomycetota; class Actinomycetes; order Streptosporangiales; family Streptosporangiaceae; genus Spirillospora. Next base: position 7,097 of record NZ_BDDE01000037.1, on the reverse strand, counting down.
ACTTCGATGCAGCGACTCTCACCCGTGCTGCCGACTTCCAGAGCGCCTCGTTCCGCGGCCCGGCTGTCTTCCAAGGGACAACCTTCGCCATGGCGGCATTTTTCGACGGTGCGGTCTTCGTTGACAGAGCGGTCTTCGACCAGGCGATCTTTGAGGACAAGGCCTTCAGGATGGCCCCGGCGTCCTCCGGTCCCGGCCTGCGCGGCGCCGCCTTCTTCGCCAAAGCCGCCTTCGCATCCCACGCCAGTTTCCAGAAGGCGGCCTTCACTGGTGCCGCTATCTTCAGCGAGTCGGCCTTCGACGGCGAGGTTGAACTGGGCGAGGCGACAGTGGCCGACACCCGACACGGCCATGTGCTGCCACCCGGCTGGCGGATCGAGCCGGCCGAGGGGACTACAGGCCGGATCGTCGAGGACTCGGCGCCCGCACCGTCAGGTGGCTGAGGCGCGGGCTAACAACTCCCTCAACGCGTTCGAAAACGATCGCTACTGAGACGGATCAGTGCCGCCGGTCCAATGTGCGGGGGCGACGTACGACGGTCGTACCTCGGGGCCAGGTCGAGCCCGGCCGCCCTCACACCTGGACCCGTTCCGGTGTTCGTCAGCCCCCAGGTTCTAGCTGCCAGATACTGATGGTGGCGTGAGCCGGGTCCCCGGGCGGGATGATGATGTGCAGGAAGCGGGGGTACCCGTGGGGGTCGTGCGCCCACAGCCTTACAGCCCAGAACCCGCCGGCGTCTTGCCATGCGGCCACGACCGTGACCGTGTCAATCCGGAAGCCTCGGGCCCCAGCCGCCGCTTTGGCCGCGTCGACGGCCTCCTCGATCTCCAGTGGTGTGGCACTGCCCGAAGCACGCCGCCGCCACCGTCGGTGCACCGATCGAAACAGTCGCCCGACCGCGGCGTCGACCCGATTACCCACCACACCCGCAAGGCCGGCGGTCGCTAAGAAGGAGGCGATGGCCACCGCCTCCGAAGCCATCGGCTGCCACATCGGCATCGGCGGCGGTGTGATCGGCTGCTGGGGTACCGATCTGTCGCGCCGAGCCTGGCCTTCGCTGCCGCCTGGCTCGTCCTCAAGGGCTTCCTCGGCCACTAGTTCTCCAGCCCAAAATCCCACAGACGTCAGTTCCATCATCTGACCCGACTCGTCTCCCCGGCCAGGGAATCGCGGCGCGCGTCCCATGATGTGTCGTAAACGTTCCGTTGCGGCCGGTTGCGGGCGCACCGTTGCGTGAACCAAGCGGCGGGGGTGGGGCGTCTGAGCGGTGTGGGTGAGGTGGCGCCGCACGGCGCGGGAGACGAGCCGGACCGTCCGGCCGGCGGCTCGATGGCGGAACGGGAACAAGCGGCCGGGCTGTGGCCGATCAAACGAGCGTTGACCGTTGCGAGCGTCACCGCGGTGGGTGGCCTTGTCGTGGTGATGACGGCCGTGCTGGCGGTGCTGGGGTTTCCGCACCTGGAGCACACCAAGGCCCTGCCGCTCTCCCAACTGCTGGACGTCCTCAAGCTCGTCCTCGGCACGGTTGCCGGCGTTGGCGCCTTGTTCGCGCTGGTGATGGCCTACCGGCGGCAGCGCCTGGCCGAAGTCGCCGATGACCGTGACCAGCAACGCGCTCTGCTGGACGCCCAGCGGGCAGTCCTCGAACAGGAACGGGCTCTACTGGAACAGCGGCAGGCCCAGGAGGACCGCACCCGAGTGTTCAACGAACGGTTCGGAGCTGCCTCCGCACAGCTCGGCCACGACGAACCCGCCGTGCGGCTGGCAGGCGCGTACGCCATGGCCGGGCTCGCCGACGACTGGGAACAAGGCCGCCAGACCTGCATCGACGTGCTGTGCGCATTCCTGCGACTGCCATACACGCCCGATCCCGGAGATGACCCCGCCGAAGGCCAAGAGCCGGCCGCTCATGCCGCGGCGCGTGCGGCCTATCTGGCGGCCCGCGAGGTCCGCCACACCGTCATCCGCATCATCGGCAACCACCTCAACGGCCACACTGACGTCTCATGGCGCGGCCACGACCTGGACTTCACAGGCGCCGTTTTCGACGGCGGCGACTTCCACAAAGCCGTCTTCACCAATGACGCAACTATCTCCTTTCAAGGAGCCCGGTTCGTAGGCGGCCGGGTCGACTTCGGGGACGCCCGGTTCGTGGGCGGCACGGTCGACTTCGAGGACGCCTGGTTTGTGGGCGGCGGGGTCGACTTCGGGGCCGCCCGGTTCGAGGGCGGCACGGTCAACTTCTGGGGCGCCCGGTTCGTGGGCGGCACGGTCGACTTCGGGTTCGCCCAGTTCGCGGACGGTGCGGTCGACTTCCGGTACGCCCGGTTCGAGGGCGGCACAGTCCACTTCGGGTACGCCCGGTTCGAAGGCGGCACAGCCCACTTCGGGTACGCCCAGTTCGAGGGCGGCACGGTCGACTTCGGGTACGCGGTGGGGCGGCGCCCCGCCGGACTGCCGGACGAGCTAGCTCCAACTCTGTCGTAATGAGCTTCCCCCCGTTCCACGGACACCCGATCTGAGTTGACCTTGATCAACTTGGGAAGGAAGTGTCTCGTGCCACCACCTCACCCGCCGGAGTTCCGGCGTCGCGCCGTCGAACTGGCCCGGACCGGCGACAAGTCGGTCACCGCGCTGGCCAAGAGTCTGGGCATCAGCCAGTCGTGCCTGAGCAACTGGATTCGTCAGGCGGCCATCGACGAAGGCCATCTCGACGGCCTGAGCGCCGGCGAGCATCGGCGAGGCCGTTGAGCAGGTGCGAGGGATGGCTTCGGGGGCGTACCAGACCAGGATCCGCAGCAGTTCCCCAGCCAGCGGGGTGTCGGTGGTGATCCGGTTCAGGGTGATCCGCCAGATCCGCGCGTCACTAGCGGCTTCGCCACCTGTGCCGGTGCCGGTGGCGCTGCCCTCGGCGGCCTCGTGGTACATCACCGCCAGCGAGGCCGCGAGCAGGTCCAGGTACTGGCGCGGGGACAGCTGGTTCTGGTGCAGGTAGGCGGCGGCCTGCTCGACCGCCAGCGGCAGGCACCCCAGCTCGGCCACCAGTTCAGCCGCACCGTCCAGGCCGGCGCCGTCGGCCCCTTCCGGGGCAGCGATCTGGGTGAGCAGCTCGACGGCCTGGTCTTCGGTGAGGACGTCCAGTCGCAGCACTCGGGCCCCGTACCGGTGCCAGCCTTGACCGAGGCGGCTGGTGACCAGGACCCGGCCCCGCATCGTGCGGTCCAGCAGCGACGCGATGTGCGCGGGGTCGGTGACGTTGTCCAGCACCACCAGCCACCCGGAATGGCAGCCCAGCCAGGCCAGCCCCCGTTCGGCCAATGCCTCCAGCTCCAGTGCGGTCTTCAGCTCCGGCTGTAGCGCGGCTGCCAGCCCGGCGAGCCCGGCCTGGACCGCCGCGGCGGTGTCGGCGGTGATCCACCACACCGGCTCGAACAGCGGCTTGCCAAACCCGCTTGCTTCTCGGCCTCGGCGTGAACGGCGTGGGTGGCGGCGTAGTGAGCGGCCAGGGTGGATTTGCCCACCCCGCCCAGCCCGTGCACCGCGGCCACCACGACCCCACCCGGCGCCCGCAACGCCTTATCCAGCTCATCGAGCTCGCCGTCGCGGCCGACGAACACCTGCTGGTGCCCCGGAACGTTCACCAATCCCGGGGGCGCCCCCACCTCGGAGACCGGCCGCACCACCTCTGGAGGCAGTACGGTCGACTTGCTGATCTTCAGATCCCGGCCGGCCTGGTTGAGCCGGCCGGGCCCGGACACGGTTCCTTCCAGACGCACCCGCGCACTGTCACCACGATCGGCGGAGCCGGCACCGTCAGTGCTGCCGGAAAGGCCTGGTGGCGGGACGCTCATTAGTCGTTGATGGCCAGGTCCCGGCCCGCCTGGTTCAGGCGCCCTTTTCCCGAGGCCGTGCCGGTGATCTGCGTGTTGGTGGCGTCCTCGCCAGTGGACACGATGCCGGAGTTGGGGGCGTTGCCACCCAGGTTGACCGACCGCTCGCCCAGTGTCTGGGCGGGCTGCTGGCCGGTGTCGCGGGTGCGGCGGGCCACGGTCATCCCGTACACCGCCATTACCAGCCCGGCGATCCCCACCACCGCGCCGATCACCCCAACGGTGTCACCCCAGTGGAACCCCTTCACCGCGAAGTACACGATCAACCCGACCACCGAGACGGCCGCGATGCTTCCGCCGGCCCATATCAATACGCGCCCCATCATGGCCGACATCATCGACCCGCCCGCCCGGCTCCAACAGGTCATTCGAAGTTCATCCCGGGAGTCAACTTCATCGACTTCATGGACCGCGACTCCGGGACGTGCGACGGTCGTACGTCCCCGCCCGGACGTCCACCCCAAGGGCGCCCCCCCGGGGGTGTCTGACTTCCGGGAAGCTTGGTTGTCGTCAGCCAGCGTCATCGACCGCGCGGGCCTCGACGCGGCGCGGCAGCTCGCCGCCGGCCACCAGTTCGCGCATGAGGACGCGGAGCACGGCGGCGTTGGTGGTGTCGTGCTCGGCGACCCATGCGCGCAGCTCCCCGTAGAGGTCGGGCGCGAGGTCGTAGGTCGTCTTCACCACCTCCACGCCGGGGGCGGACGCACGGCCGGGCGCGTTCACCAGCTCGGCGACGCGGGCGCCGGTCTTCTCGTCGGCGACGAGTTCGGCCAGCAGCGCGCGGACGACCGGGGCGACGTGCAGCACGCGCCGACCGGCCCACACCTTCACCCGGCGCAGCGACGCCGGGTCCAGCTCGAACGTGGCCTTGACCGGCGCGATCCGCACTACGGGCTTACGGGGTTCCCGTGCTCCCGTGTCCTGCTGAGGCGTTGCCGGCGCAGGCCTGCGGGCGGCGGCCGCAGCCATGTTGCCGGGCTGATGCCGGGGGCTCACCGGGCCGCCTCGGACACCTCGAGGAGTTCGGCGGCCGCGTCGGCGTAGGCGGTCCCTGCGGCCGTGACGGGTGCGCCGTGCGACTGGGCGTACAGCTCCAGCCGGGGGATCTGGGTCTTCAGCAGGTGGTAGCCCTGGGCGGTCAGCGCGTCGACGGCCTGGCCCGTGCTGGCGGCGTTGGCGACCGTGCGATTCAGCAGCACGCACACGGTCAGCGGCTCGGCCCGCAACGGCTCGATGTCGGCGATGACGACCAGCACGGGCGCCATGCGGTCGACCTCGCTCGTGGTCGGCGCGACCGGGACGACGGCGACGCGAAGCGCTGAGATCGCGATGCCCTGATGGTCCTTGATGGGGCATCCGGCTGGTCACGGCCCATGCGCGCCGCGCTGGAGTTAAGAGACGGAGGAGCCCGAGCGCTGGGCCCGGGCTCCTCTGAGGGAGGAGGGCCACTGGACTGGCCACGTCCTCCGGTGCTCCCTGCCCGTCCGTACCACCAGAGCGAAGCGAGGGAAGCGTTGGCGAATCTTCGAATCAAACTCGCCTTGCCCCAGTATTAGACCCGATGCGCGCCGTGTAAACGCGCCTTGTAGCCATGCGGGACCGTTGACGACCACTGATAACCACGGAAAACCAGAGACGACCACCTCATTCCATCGAATACACGGGCACTCTCCGGTGAGATTCTCGCTGCTTACCCAGCCCTTTGTCTGATCGTTACTGACGGCGTGCGAACCGTGTCCTGATAGGGCATCCTGGTCGACAGGTCTCGCTGCCCTGGGGTCTGGACGCCTCAGGGTGCAGAGGCCTGCTGTGTCACAAGTCCCGTCCGTACCACGACGCCTCGGGGCGGCTGGAAACCAGTCGCCCCGTGCGCACCGGCGAGGAGAGCACCAGATGGATCAATGGGCCCCTGCCCATTTCCGGGCCTGGCCCCAACAATGGCGATGAACTGGACCCCCAAGTGGCCATGCTGGCCATCGCCGTGATGCACATCACCTGCTTCATCTGGCTCATAGGTCTGGGCTACGCGCCTGAGCAGGCTCTGCCGATCACGATCGGCGTAGGTCTGGGCACCGTGACGGTCATCGACCGGTTCCGCAAGGGGAGTGGCTCGCAATGAGCACGCCATACCCGACGTTCGAGGCGCTACAGAGCGAACTGGCCGTGGTTCGCAATGCGCTGGAGAACCTGCAGGACGAGTACCTGAGGCTCAAGGCGCACCTACTGTTGGGCCTGAACCGGGCCGTCAATGCGGAGGCGCTCATACGGAGCGTGTCACCGACCAAGATCATCGAATCCCTCGACCTGCGCGCCTCGGTCCCCCCGGCTGATCTGGGAGGTCTTCGGCGGTTCCGCTCCCGCTATGGAGCAGCCCACCTCGATGGAGGCGGAACTTCACCGCGTGCTCGAAGCGCTCGCCCCCGCCTACGCGGACCAGGAAGAACTGTCGTTCCTCAGAGGTTGCCTCAAGGAGATGACGCGCGTGTCCACCGAGGCAAGACATCTCGTCCGAAGGCGCCAAGAGCTCACCCGCCGCCGATCTGTGGCCATGAGGGAGCAACAGCACCAGGCGCGGGAAAGTGGTCGACCGCAGAGTGCCAGGACGCGGATAGAGCGGACGGAGACGATGCGCTTGGTCCCGGACGCTCCTGGGCACCCCTGCCAACCAGATCCGTTCGCAGCCAAGACAACGACGGAGTTCGTCAAGGGGCTCCAGGGCCTGCGCCGGTGGGCCGGCAATCCCGCATTGCGAGAGCTAGCTCGCCGTAGCCAGGGACGGGTGGCGCACTCCACGCTGTCGGTGATGCTCAACAGGACCGACCGGCTCCCGGAGTACTTCACGTTGCTCCTCTTCCTGGAAGCCCTCGGTCTGGACGAGGCCACCGTCAGCACCTGGATCACCGCCCGACGCGAGTTGGAGGCGGCGGCCGACCGCGCCGAGAACTCCGGCACCGCTCCAAAGGTCTGACCTCCCTCGGACGCCCGAGCCCCGGCCCGGCGGCGGAAGTACGCCTCCCCGCGGCCGGTGGCGAGCTGCCGCGCAGGCCTCGACGCGGCGCGGCAGCTCGCCACCGGCCGCGGCCGCCTGGACGTCGACGGGCCCGGGCGTGCGGCCTGGTTCGAGGGCGGCACGGTCAGCTTCGGGGACGCGACCGGTCGGCGGCCGGAGCAGTTGCCAGATGGCATGGCCGATCACCTGTCGTAAAA
>NZ_BDDE01000036.1 GCF_008327685.1 Actinomadura sp. K4S16 | reverse complement strand
TGTTCGACAGCCTCGAGGAGGGCATGGGCTACGCCGAGGCCACCGGATTCGGCACGCTCATCGCGCGCGGAACCGCCGCTGCCGAGCGGTTGCCCGCGGAACTCGTCTACCTCGGGTTCTCTCTCGGTGTCCTGCCGGCGCAGAAGCTGGCCCAGACCCGCCCCGGCGCGAAGGGCGCGCTGCTCCTGGAAGCATGCCTCCCTGTGGCGGAGTTCGGCGGCGCCTGGCCCGACGACGTTCCGGTCCAGATCCACGGCATGGACGGGGATCCGTTCTTCGCGGGGGAGGGCGACCTGGACGCGGCCCGGGCGCTCGTCGACGCGGCGGCGAATGCCGAACTGTTCCTCTACCCCGGCGACAGGCACCTGTTCACCGACAGCAGCCTGCCGTCGCACGACGACCACGCCGCAACGCAGGCCGCCGATCGAGTGCTGGCCTTCCTCGATCGCATCAAATAGCCCGCCATTTCGCCGAGGACCAAGCCCAAAGGCAGCCCGCCCGACTCATCCTCTGTCCCGGCGGACGCGCCGTCCAGCCGTCTTCACCAGCCAAGCGGCCAACCGTCTGGCATCGGCGGCGCCGCCGTGCACGCCGCGGCGTACAGGACCGTCAGCTCGCGCGACCGATCGTCCACAAGTCCCGACGAGTCGTCCGAACAGCAACGCCGAGGCGACCGGCTTCACCGCCCGGCACGCCGAGGGGACCGCCTGAGCCGCGTCCGAGGCGGTGCCAGACGATTACCCGGTTCTTGCCTGCAACCAGCCGGGGGCCGGCCGCGTGTATCTCAAAACGAAGATGGCTGAGAGGGGAGCACGTGGCGGACGAAACGGCCTTCGCCGAGTTCTACCGCGCGACCTATCCCGGGCTCGTCGCCGAGCTGTACGCCTTCACCGGCGGCATGGCCGAGGCGCAGGACGTCGTGCAGGAGGCGTTCACCCGCGCCTGGTCCCGGTGGGGCCGGCTGCAGTCCTACGACCAGCCGCGCGCCTGGGTCGCGAGGGTCGGCTACCGCCTGGCGGTGAGCCGGTGGCGCAGGGCACGCGATTCCGTCGCGATGCTGCGCCGCCACACTCCTCCGCCCGACGGGCCGCCGCCGAGCGAGGCGTCGGTCGCCCTGGTTGCGGCGCTGCGGCGGATCCCGGCGGAGCAGCGGCGCGCGCTTGTGCTTCATCACATGGCCGGCCATCCGGTGGCCGAGATAGCGCGGTCTGAGGGTGTGGCGGAAGGCACGATCAAGGCGCGCCTCTCACGCGGGCGGCAGCGCCTCGCCGAGCTTCTGGACGACAAGGAGGAGATCCCGCATGCCTGACGTCGACAACGCCTTCGACCGGCTGCGCCGGGAGGTCACCGCACACGTCACCGGACCCGAGCCGCGCGAGATCGTGCGCCGCGCCCGACGGCGCAGCAGGAACCGGCTGGCGGCCGCGGCGATCGCGGCGGCCGCCGCGATCGCGGTTCCCGTGTTCGCGATCGACGGCGCGGGCGGCGACCAGAGGACGCTCACCCCGCCTTCCACGACCGCGTCCGCGAAGGCCCATCCCCGCACGCTGCGCCTCGGCGACCTCATCTACGGCACGACCGCGCAGCGGCATCCCGACAAGGGCGACTACAGGAATCTGCGCGACCGATGGACCATAGCGCCCGCCGACGACACCGCCCCGATCTCCGTCCCCGGCTGCCGCGGCCAGTTGGACACGGGCGCTCCCGGCATGGACGGCGTGGTCAAGGTCCTGGACGTCAGCTACAACGGCAATCCGCAGCCCGGCGACGAGGCCACCTCCTCCAGCCGCGGCGAACAGCTGATCGCGTTCTCGGATCCGGGCGCCGCCGCGCGCAAGATGGCCGCCATCATCCAGTACGAGCAGACGTGCCACGGGCAGGGCGCGTCCTTCGCACGCCTGGCGATCGGCGACGAGGCCACCCGCGCGACGGTCGTCCGGCACCAGGCCAGCCCGCCGGTCACGTCGACGGAGAACGCCGTCGTGGTCCGCCAGGGCAGTGTCATCGCCGTCTACTGGGACATGCGGAACAGCGGCCCGAAGCTCACCTCGGTCAGCGACCACCAACGGGACGCGCGCATGATGGCCGACCGCCTGCGCCGTCTCGGGTATGAGAGTTGACCGGTCGGCCGTCACCGAACGGCTCTCCGGGACCAAAGGTTCCGAGCGGTTGAGATCCGCCACGCTCGGCGTCAGCCGGCAGTGGTCATGCTGCTCGGAGGCGGTTGCTGGTGGCTCGCAGGAAGGTCGTCAGGGCCTTCGTCGTCTGCGCGTCGGGTGCCGCTGACATGCCGCGGAGGACGGGTTCGGATTGCAGCATGCTCAGCGGGCCGTCGGCGAATCGGCCGGAGGCCGCGATCGATGAGGCGAGGCGGGCGCGGTGGTGACGCTGCGGGCCGTAATGCGTGAGCCGTCCCTCTCCCTGGGCCAGCAGGCTCAGGAGGAGGGACACGTCCTCCAGCGCCTGATTGGCCCCCTGGGCCATGAATGGGGGCATCCCGTGTATGGCGTCTCCGATCAGTACGCCACGTCCCTTGCCCCAGTGGCGTGGGATGGCGTGCCGGTGGTTCGGGAAGATCTGCACGTCGTCGTCGGTGAGTTCGCTCAGCAGGTCGGGGACCGGCCAGGTCCAGCCGCCGAAGCGCCGGCGAAGTCGGTCGAGGGGGCTTCCGGTGGGGTCTCCGGGCGTCCACGGGACGTCGAAGAACCACCACACGCGGCCATTGCCCGCCGGCCCGAGGCCCGCCTTGCCCTCCCGGCCCGCGAGCAGAAGTGAGCGTCCGCCGAGATCCAGCGTGGAGCGGGTGAGCCCTTGCCAGGTTGCCGTACCGGTCGGCTTCGGGCCACCGGCGCCGAACAGCGCCGTACGGACGCGGGACCACATGCCGTCCGCGCCGATCAGGAGATCCGCGGTATGGACGGCCCCGGATTCGGTCTCGATCCGCACGGTTCGGCCCTGCTGCCGGTACCGCGCGAAGCGTTCCCCAAACTGCACCGTCCCCGAGGAAAGCCCCTGGTGAAGCCGGGTCAGCAGGTCGCCCCTCGGGACGCACAGACAGGGGGCGCCGAGCCGGGCTTCCAGCTTCTCCCCGGGCATGGTCATGACCTGCCGTCCGCGTGCGCTGAGCATCGCGAAACCGGACAGCCGCGTGCCGAGCCCGGCGACGTCCACGCCGAGGTCGCGCAGCACGGTCGTGCCGTTGGGCCACACCATGATCGCGCCGCCCGCGTCCCGGAGACCGTCCGCCCGCTCCAGCACCGTGACCCGGTGCCCGGCGGACAGAAGACCCCGCGCGGCCGCGAGCCCACTGATCCCTGCCCCCACAATGAGAACCCGCATCCCGACCCCTATCCACGACACGGCGTAGTACTACGATTTGTAGAGTAACGATCGGGCCCCTGCAAGACCCAACATTGGACGCGGCGTCAGCACCCCGACCCCTGCCCGCCCGTCGGGCAGGGGTCGGGGCGAAAGCGGTGACCGAGGAGGAGCAGTCGTCGATGAGTTCGTCTCGCCGGTGCTGGGCAGGCGCTCATCCCGGGGGCGGGTCAGCCCCCCAGTCGGGGCGGATTCCGTCCTCCTTGAGGCGATAGATCGCATCTTCTGACAGTGCGCAGCTTTCGAAGGATTCGCCTACGAGGCGATTCCACCGCCAGAGCGAAACTGAATTAGAAGATCGTTGAGAGGTGAATAACTGGATAATCCTCGAGTGTGCCAAAATGCATACACGGATGAAGCGCTTAGTCTTACGCTACCCCCGTCGAGCAACGACAAGGCGAGACGGGGAGAGCAATGGCGCGACGCCTGACCAAAGCCGAAAAGCGACGTAACGCGATCTTGATTTGGTGGGGCGCGGTCATCGTACTCGCGATATCGGCTTGGAAGTCCGGCCGTCCAGAGTTGTGGATCCTGCCGCTACTGACATGGGCCTACTATGAGTTGTGTGCCGTGCCCACACTCTGCGGCGTCGAGACGAGCAGAGGCTTTCCCTGCAGGAATCCCGCGAGCGGGCGGCTAATGGCTTGTACGCACCAGCCCTCCCATGCGGTCTACAAGACCGATGCTCTCCTAAGAATTCTGGGATTTCGCCGCAGCCCCCGGCAGGTGACCGCGCCAGCACCTCGCCCCGGTGCTGAGTCGGCTCCCCACTACAGCGAACCTGCGCCCGGACAGCCGACCATCGAGCGGAAGCAAACGCTCATGACCGCCCTGACGCTAATCGGAACAGCCGCAGGAGTGATCCAGGTGCTCTTGGCCGTCACAATGGCCTGACAGCGTGCCGTTCCGCGCCTTCGACTTTCTCAAAAAAACAGCATCGACCAGGGCCTGCTGCCCTCGTCTCATCGCCTGGCCACACCACGCCACCCTCGTGACCACCGCATCGGGCCGCCACGCCAGACGAAGTGGAATCAGCTCAGTCTTCGTAAGTGGAAGCAACGTCCGTGGATGAAAGACGGGAAAAAAGATTTCGAGGTCGGCTCCTTGTTGGAGAACCGATCTCTGATCTGGCATTTCGCGTCCGGGGCGGCCGGATTTGAACCCACGACCTCTTCATCCCGAACTCCAAATCATGGCCATTTGGGGGTCATGCAGGTAAAGCTGATTCGCGTTAAAATCGCAGGTGGACGGCAGGTTCCGGTGTCAGGCGCTCACGGACGAGGTTGACCGGTTCGCCACCGTCCACGGACAAATCACGGACGGATGATCATGGGGAGATCGCCTCGTGGGATACGCGAAGAAGCGCAAAGGCAACAACGGAAAGTACCGCTACACGGCCTGCTACGTCGACATCAAGGGCCGCCTGCGGTCAGCCGGGACATACTCCAACAAAAGGGAAGCCGACAAGGCATGGCAGCGAGCCGAGGTGGAGGTCTCCAGAGGCCGAACCGGCGATCCAGGCCGCGGAAAGCAGCGGTTCAAGGATTACGTCGAGCAGGTCTGGCTCCCGAACCACGAGGTCGAGGCCACCACCCGTGAGGGCTACACGTACGCGATCTACAAGCACATCATGCCGACGTTCGGCTCGATGCGGATGATCGACATCCTCCCCGAGCACGTCCGCGCGTGGATCACGGCCCTCAAGAACCAGGGCATGAAGCCCGTGACCATCCGCTACAACAAGATCATCCTCAGCGCCATCTTCACCACGGCGATGGACGACCAGGTCACCTTCATCCACCCCTGCCGCGGCGTCCGCACACCCCCGGTCGTCCGCAAGCCCCTCGAGATCATCACGCCCGAGCAGTTCGACGACGTCTACAACGCCCTCCCCGAAGGCACCTTCCGCCTCCTCGCCGAAACCGAGGTCGAGAGCGGCCTCCGCTGGGGCGAACTCAGCGAGCTGCGCGTGAAGGACGTCAACCTCAGAACCCGCATCCTCACGGTCAGCCGCACCGTCGTCGAGCTGAACCCGCAGTTCCACCCGGAAGGCCGCCACTTCCTCGTCAAGGACTACCCGAAGGACAAGGAGTTCCGCCGCTTCAAGCTCAGCACCCAGATCACCGAGAAGCTCGAGGACCACATCCGAACCGCCAACCTGACCCGGGACGACCTCCTCTTCCAGATGCCGCCCCAGGACAAGCCTCGAGCCCGCATCACCGAGATCCCAGACCCCGAGACGCTCGGCCGCACGGAACCCAACGAGAAGGGCCGCACCTACAACCACGGCACGCTCAGCGGCTACACCGCCGGCCGCTGCCGCTGCGACTACTGCCGAGGCGCCTTCTCCCTCTACCGAGCCGCCCGCCGCGCCAAAGGAAAGGACAACCCTCGCCCGCGCCGCGTCCGCGAAACCGACGGCCACATCCCCAACGACTGGTTCCGCCGCAACATCTGGAACCCCGCCCTGGCCGCCGCCGGCCTCGACTTCAAACCCACCATGCGCGACCTGCGCCACGCCCACGCCTCCTGGCTCCTCAACGGCGGCGCCGACCTCCAGGTAGTAAAGGAACGCCTAGGCCACGCCTCCATCGCCACAACCGAGCGCTACCTACACACCCTCCCCGACGCCGACGAAACCGCCCTAGAAGCCCTCGCCAGAACCAGAAGTAGAGCCAGCAACCGATAACCCCGATCGCCGCCACCTCGCTGGAAGGGCCCGGAGAACCTGACCCGTCCTCATTAGCGGGCTCAAATAGGTGGGCCTTCACCTCAACTCCCGAGGTCAACTGAGCTGGGCACGTGGCGCTACGTCAACGAGACCGTCGACCTGCTAGCCGCCCGCGCGCCCGAACTCGGCGCGGTGCTGGCCAAAGCGGTCAAAGCCGGGCTGCCGTACCTGGTGCTGGACGGCACCTTGACCTCGATCGACCGGGTCGCCGCCGACCGGCCCTACCACTCGGGAAAGCATCGCCGTCACGGCATGAACCTTCAGGTCATCGCCGCACCGGACGGGACCTTGCTGTGGGTGTCGGGATCACTGCGCGGCTCGGTCCACGACCTGACAGCGGCCCGGATCTGGGGCGTCATCCGGGCGCTGGCGCGCACATCCTCACGCCCTGCAAGGGACGCGACAAGCCTGAGCCGCAAAAGGCCGCCAACCGTGCACACGCCAAGCTCCGCGGACCGGGTGAACGCGCGAATGCCCAGCTCAAGTCATGGCGAATCCTGCGGAAGCTGCGCCGCTGCCCGGCGCCGGACGCCTCGCCAAAGCCATCCACACCCACCCTGCAACTCCGCGAAACCTCATCAGACTGAAAAGGCTCAATATCTAGGCGTTAGATTGGGCCGCCCCTCCGTGCACCCGTGACTCGTCTATCATCTGACGGATCGACACGTGTCGGGGGATAGGGGGGCGCATGCGGCCGAAGCGGCTGAACGTCAAGATCACCATTCCGCTCCTGGGAGAGATTGGCGGTGAGTGGGAGCCTGATGACGCCGAGCGGAGGGCTGCCTGGGAGCTCTACGTGGAACTGGTGACACGGGTGTCCGTCGTCCCGTTGCGGGAGGACGAGGGGTCGGCGCGTGAAGCGTTGAACTCCATGTACGTCCTCTTCGCGACGGTCCGTGACATCCTCAAACGGTACGGCCCCGAGGTCGCTCCACCCGGAGCGCGCAACGAGGTATCGTTCGGGAATCTCGCCATCACCGTACTTAACAGGGCGGTGCGGCCTGTTCTCAATAAGTGGCATCCGCGGCTCACGGCCTGGGAGAGCTCCGCGCCCGTCGGCTGCTCCACCGTTGAGCATGAGAACACCTGGCAGGAGATCATCGCTCTACGCGCTGATCTCGAGTCGCTGCGTCTGGTTCTCCTGGAACTGGCCCAGGTGTTGGGCAATGTCGCGGGGGCTGCTGATCTGATCGAGACCTCGGAGGTCATCCCTACCCAGGTTTCGCAGGCGTCCGCCTCGTCCCAGCCGCTCGCCCCGAGAGGACCGGTCGTTCCGTGATCAAGGCGTTCTTCTCCTACTCAACGAAGGACGCCGACTTCGTGCGGGAAGTGGCGTCCGAGATCGGTCGGGCCTTCGCCACGGTCGACTACCGGTCATTCCACGCTGGTGGCGATATCCTCGGCTCCATTGACGACGCCCTGAAAGAATCAGCCGCGTTCGTGCTCTTCCTTAGCAAGGCTGCTCTAGCATCCCCCTGGGTGGGACACGAGATCCGTGAGGCAAGATTTCAGGCAGCGATGGGGCGGATCAAAAACGTCTTAGTCGTCCGTCTTGATTCTGCTATCGCGCCCGAGGATCTGCCGGATTGGTTGAACCGCACTAAGCACATCACAACGATCGCAGCGAAGCCTGCTGCACGCAAGATCAGAAACCTCATAGACGATATGGTGCGTCAGGGGCAGAGTCCGCGCTTTGTCGGCCGAGCCACCGAGATCGCTGCACTTCAGGATGTCTATTCCGCACCGGAACCGGGAGCGGAGAGTCAGGTCGCCTGCGTGACAGGACTTCCCCGCATTGGCCGACGCGCTACGTTGGCCAAGATGGTGCGCGAGTCGCTGGACCTGGAAACCCTACTGGTCGTCGACGTGGAGCCCGGCGACACCGTGCAAGCCCTCGCCGCGAAGCTCTCCGCGCTGGTCGATCCTTCGGAGACCCCCGAAGAATCCCTGCAGCGGACCCAAGAGATCACCGCGCTCAGCGATGCTCGAGCCCTTGCCCATGTGCTGGCCAAGTTTCAGGAGATCTGTCAGTACCATCAGATGCCCGTGCTTCATGACGTGGGTGGGCTCCTGGACAACGACGGTGACATAGCACCGTATATCCTTGACCTGATCGAGGCGCTGAGCCAGTATCCGGAGATCGTCACCGCGTTGCTCACGAACAGGCGACCCTCACCGGATCACTTCATCGCACGAGGAATGCGCCCTCTCGGCGTCGTCCATCTTCGGCCCCTGGAAGATGCGGACATTAGCCGACTCATCGGGCTCATGGCGAAAGCACGGCAGATCACCCTGGACCCCGCGACCGTCAGGGAGATCACCACCGCGGTCCGCGGCTATCCGCCCTCGGTCACGTTCGCACTCGAACTGATCATGGCATATGGGCCCGACCTCGGGATTCGTAGCCGACTGCTTTCGGACTTTGGTGCGTCGCCGCTCACCAGTTATCTCAGGCAGAACAAGTTCAGCATCCTGGAGCAGAAGGTACTCCGCGTCATGGCAGCGAATAGCCCGCTGCCGCTGTCCGTCTTGCAAGAGACGACCAGAACCTCGGATGAGGGTATCGACGAAGCCCTGATCCATCTGATTGACGTCTCACTGATTGTTCCCACTGTCGGTGGCTGGTACGAGGTTTCCGGGCCTGCTGTGGACGCCATCCGCCGCGAGTTCGGCGCCTGCAGCAAAGCCGAGTACGGGGCGGTTGCGAGCAAACTTGATGAGTTCCTGGCTCGGTCCGAGGACGGAACGGACTACTTGGCCCTGCAGCGCACACTATTCCGCGCCATGGACATGGCCGGGCAGCAGTCCACCCCTCGTGCCTACGCTCTGCTCACCGACCGAGTAAGGCTGGCCGAGCAGTACTACCACGAGCAGGAGTATCAGCGCGCAGTCGATATGGCGACCGACGCGCTCGACGCCGATCCCGGCATTCACCAGGTCCGGACGACGCTCATCCGCGCGCATGTGAAGCTCAGCGAGTTCGTGGAAGCGGGCGACCATATTGCAGAGCTCATGAAGCGTGGCCAGATACGCGACGCACTCTTCCTCCAGGGTTTTTTGGAGAGGCATAGGGGTGAGCACCGTGAGGCTTTGAAGCACTATCAGAAGGCGCTTGACAGCGGACGTGGTGGCATGGCAATTCATCGTGAGATGGCCGACTGCTATCTTCGCCTTGGCGATCTAACCCGTGCCGAGGAGCACATCTCGCGTGCGGAGGAGAAACAGCCCGATAACCGTTACGTAGTGGACCTAAAAGTCCAGATCGCCTGCAAGTTGGGCGCCCGGGACACGGCACTCTCCCTGCTAGTCCGTCTGGCGGACATTGATCGCCCAGAGATGGTCAGCCACCGTACGTCACGTGTGGAGTATCTCTGCGGCGACATGGAAACCGCCTATGAATTCGCCCAGAAGGCAGTGGAGAAGTCTGACAACGTACGCTTTGAGGTGCTTGCCAACTATGTTCTCTGTGCGCTGCGCACCTCACGAGTCGACGAGGCGAGCACCGCCTTGGATCAACTAGACCGCAAGTTCACCAGGCAGCGCCGTGACATTCGGACCGGCCTCAGGGCCCGACTCTGCATCGCCCAGCAGGACTACCAGACCGCGTATGCATACACAGGGAAATTCATTAGCCCCGGGCGCCCCGTTCACCTACTTATCCGGCGGGACGCCTTGCGAGGAATGCTCGACCGGTCCGCGCTCGCCCCGCAAAGGCGTGCCGATCTAAAGGCGGAGTTGAAGCGCTGCGAGGATGGGCTCGCCGGCCGTGAGGAGGACTTCGACCTCGAATTGGGCTGACGGGTTCGGACTCTAGTTGTAGTGGCACTATCCTTGCTAAGGCTAATACTCCAGCGGTAAGTCGTGATCTTGCTGGTGAGGGTGCTGGAGCATGCAGACGGCCACCGCGCGATCATGGGTGTTTGTGAGGACAACCGAAGATCGCGTGGTGGCCGCTGGACCAGCGTAGACCCTGGCCGGTGGCAGACGATGCTGGAGGATCTGTTGGGCCGGGTGGCCTGCAGGTTCAAGCGGGTGGAGACCCGGCGGCGGTTCCGGGGCCTGCTGGAGGGGCTGCTGGCGGAGTTGCCGCGCAAGAACTGCTGGACGATCGCCGAGCACGCCGGGGACCGCGACCCCTACGGGGTGCAGTATCTGCTGAGCCGGGCGGTGTGGGACGCCGACCAGGTACGTGATGACCTGCGCGGCTATGTCACCGAGCAGCTCGGGGCGGCGGGGGCGGTGTTGGTGGTGGACGAGACCGGCGATCTGAAGAAGGGCACCTGCAGCGCCGGGGTGCAGCGCCAGTACACCGGCACCGCCGGCCGGATCGAGAAAAGCCAGGTCGCGGTGTTCCTCGGCTACGCCACCGATGCCGGGCACGCCTTCATCGACCGGGAGCTGTACCTGCCCCGCATCTGGGCCGGCGACACCGCGCGGCGCCAAGCGGCCGGGGTGCCCGCCGACCGGCACTTCGCCGCCAAGCCCGAGCTGGCCCGCCGCATGCTCGCCCGCGCGCTGGACGCCGGAGTGCAGGCGGGGTGGGCCACCGGTGACGAGGTCTACGGCCAAGGCCCGGACCTGCGCGGTGAGCTGGAACAACGCGGTGTGGGGTATGTGCTGGCGGTCGCCTCCAGCCACCGCGTGACCCTGGGCGTCGGCACCCGCCGCGCCGACCAGGCCGCCGCCGCACTGCCCAAACAGGCCTGGCAGCCCCTGTCGACCGGGACCGGCGCCAAAGGCGAACGCCTCTACCGCTGGGCCCTGGTCGGCATCGACCACCAGCGGCCCGGCTGCCGGTGGCTGCCGGTGGCTGCCGGTCCGCCGCAACCGCCGCACCGGTGAGCTGGCGTTCTACCGCTGCTACGCACCCGCGCCCGTCCCGCTGCAGACCTTGGTCACGGTCGCGGGCCGCCGCTGGACGATCGAGGAATCCTTCCAGGCCGGCAAGGGCCTGTGCGGCCTGGACGGCGCGAGCTGCACACCGACCTGATCAAGATGGCCATCGAGGACAGTGAGCTTCGCTCGGTCTGGCCCGCCCCCGCGCCCGGCGAGGAAACGACCCGCAAGGACCACTACTGCAATCTGATCCTCAACCTCCAGAAGGTCGCTTAAGAGACGCACACGATCGAGCTCCCCGAACTGCGCAACGCCCTGCGGTTCCTCATGACCAGCCCGGACATGCGCGCCTTCTGGTCCCGAAGCCGCCAATCCCGCGTCTCCATTACCGACGGCGACGACGCCGAGGACACCTTCACAGCCGAGGTGGACGCGGCGTACACCGACACCATCACTCCGTAGGGCTCTTCTGCCTGTTCAGGTGACCGCCTACAGGCGTTCCGCCACTCAGCCATCAGAGGGGCGCAGCCTTATGGGGGCGGTACCAGGTGTTGACCAGGTCACCCCTGGTCGAAGGCGCCGGCCTTGATCTGGCGCCGGAGTTCTTGCCATGCCCGACCTTCGAGGACGAGCTTCGGGCCTTCCGGATCCTTGGAGTCCCGCACGGCCGCGTAGCCCCTGACACACGGAAGCACAACGTACTCAGCAGTCGACTGCTGGCTGAGCGCGCTCTTCGTCCAAGAGGCCTGGCGGGAGTCCTGGTCTTCCAGCCCAGGCGCCAAGGTTGTGACTTCCACGCAGTTCTCGCCGCTGGTGCTGTAGGAAGAGCGACGCCATGTGCGGGGGGTGACGCTAGCCATCTCCGGTGATCTCCCTTGCGGCACGTTCGAGGCGCGCCCGTGATTCGTCTGGAGACAATGCCATTTCGGATAGTTCGTCAAAGACCACCCTACGGCGACTGACGTCCTCTTCGGACTCCAGGTAGATGTCGCCGCCCGGAGTCTCCAGGTAGACGATGTCGGGGTCTACGCCTACCTCGAACGTCAGGACGACGAAGTCTCCGTTGAGACCCGGATGCCTGCCACGGTCGAACGGGAGCACCTGGAGGTTCACATGCGGGCGCCGAGCATCGGCGAGTAGCGAATCGAACTGTCCTCGCATCGTCTCGGCGCCGCCCATCCTGCGGTGCAGGATGGCCTCGTCGAGGATGACGTGGAGGTCAGGAGCGCTTGGGCGACTCAGGATTGAGCGCCGGGTCATTCGCGCGGCAACGCGGCGCTCGATGTCCGCGGTGTCCGAGGTGAAGGCCATCACGACTTCGCGGGCGTAGTCGGGCGTCTGGAGCAGTCCCGGAACCACCTGTGGCTGCCACTCGCGAATCTGGGATGCCTCGTCCTCCAGGGACAGATACGTGCCGGTGAAGATGTCGCGGTAGGCGGTCCACCAGCCTCGCTTCCAAGCGTCCTTGGCGAGCTGGAGCAGAGCATCACGCTCGGGGCTGATGACGCCGTAGAGATCCATGATCGCGCTGAGGTCATTGCTGCTGGCCTTGGTGAGGGCCCGCTCGATCCGCATGACCTTCTGACGGCTCCAGCCAAGGCGTTGAGCGACATCCTCCGGACGCAATTGGGCCCGTTCGCGTAGTTCGCGGAGTTCTCTGGCGAGGCGACGGCCACGAACCGTCGGGCTGTGCGGCTGGACCATGAGTGGCAGTGTGCCTTGCCCTCTGCACCCTCGGCGGGGTGGTCAACTCAACTCGTTCACGAATATCTATGAGTTCATTGTGATCATGAACTGTACACAGTCACTATGTCATGGCAGCACGGAGAGCGACTATAGGATCACAGATGGAGAAGGTGGCGGATGGGTCGCGCCAGTGGCCAGGAAGCTCGGCAGAGCTCCAGGTGTACCGAGGTGCGGTGGCTCCGTGTGCCGAGCAGTCTCCGCGTGGCCGGGCTATGGATTGCAGCCCCTTGCCCGGCCACGCGGCCTCACCGACAAAAGGGAGGTACGGATGAGGATAGCTCTGAGGGCCGTGACACCGCCTATCCACCAGAGCACCGAGGGCCCCTCTTGCGCAGCCGGGTCAACTGGCCGTAGTGGGCCGTCCACCAGGCCGATCATTGATGGCGCCCTGGCTATCTCTGATGGGCCGGCGGTGTGCCAGGTCCGCGATGACAAAGTGAGGACCGCTGCAGGCAGAGACGATCTCTTGTGGTGTATTGACGCGCCGGGCGTAACCGACGCGATACCACTTCTACGCCGATGGGTCCGTCTCCTTCTGTCCGCAGAGCCACGGATGGCCGAGGCGTTCGAGTTGATCGTCAGCGAGTACGGCACCAATGCGCTCTGGCACTCGGCGAGTGGCGCGCCTGGTGGCCGGATCAGGGTTGAGCTCCTCGTCGGCAGCCATCAGACGCTCCTTACGGTGCTGGACGACGGCCCTGCCACCACCCGAATGGACGGGAAAGTCGATCCCGCCGAGCACGGACGCGGCTTGCTCCTGGCCGACGCGTACGCCGACGAGACCGGTCAGGATGACCGCGCCGACGGCCACGCCGCCTGGGCTCTGATCAACCACTGAGACCAGGACGCGCGCTGCACCCCCTAGTGCGCGCCCTTCGCCGACCGTCCTGGTCGGCAGTCGTGCGGCCGGTGGCTTGTTCCCCCCGGATTCCACCGGCCGCACGACACCTCATCCAGCCGTACTGGCCATCCAGCACCTGACGAACGCGCTCGCCGCGTTCGCCTTGGAGGTGACGTTGTGTATTTCCCTGAGTACGCCGCCCGTGCTAGCAGCCTCCTTGACCCGGCTACCGCTCCGTGGAGCAATGGGTTGGCACCAGAAATGGATCTTGACCAGGCGGTGGAATCCTTGCGGCGACGCTACCCCGGCCTGTGTATCTACTGGGGCGAGTACACCGGCTCCCTCTGGGCCTTACTGCCTGATCAGTTGGTTGAGGCGAAGAACGCCCATGAACTTGCTCGACGCATCGACCTGCTCCTTGAGCACCCTGCTCGTCGGAGCCTGAGAAACCCCCATAACCAGCCAGAGGTACCACACACTCGGACACCCGAGGGCGCCTGGGGCACGTCGAAGGCGAAGGCGCCTACTGCAGGAGCGCAACTCTGGGTTGCTGATCCGGTGCCGCGCCGCCGGCAGAGCAGTCTCCTTCGCCGGCTGGTCGTCGGTTGCCTCCGAATCTGGCAGGGGCAACCGCAGTTGGCCCCTTCTGCCCGTTGAGCCCCATCGGCAGGCGAAAGTTCGTTGCTCGCGATGATCTGTGGCCACAGGACGCAGGGCCACATGTTCCACATCTGGTTCGACTTGCCGACGATGTGGAACGCTGCCGACGCCTGGACTCAGGCCGGGGACACCCAAGTTGCGTGTCTCGCCCGCGCCTCGGAGAGGAGTATCTCCCTGAGATGCTCGCCCGTCCGACCTCTTGTCTTTACGGCATGGCAATTGGGGCAAAGAGCGATCATCTGAATGGGGTGGTCGCGCCCCCACATGGCACGGTCATGGACGTGGTCTACCTCAAGAAGGGGATCGCCGTTCTTGTTCGTGTCGTTGGGCTGGCCGGTGCACAGTGGGCTCTCGCATTGACCAGCGCTTCGGATCAGCACGGCCTTGACGGCTGCTGAAGAGCGTACGGGTTGCTCCCGAGCTGTTGTCGAGGTCCGATCGTGGTCGCCGCGTTCCTCGGCCGCCTCTATGGCGCGACATAGGCGTAGATAGGTCTCCAGATGGCTCGGTCTCGCAGCTGGGGAAGTAACAGTTCGCTTCGTCTGGCTCAGGCCGACTTCTCGTAGCAAGGCATCGGGAAGGGCGCCCTCGAAGAATCGCTCGCCGAGTGCCGCAACGGCTTCTGTTAGTGCTGATCCGTTAGACGTGATGAGTTCGTAGACCCATGTGTTGAGACCACAGTGAGGATCCTGCTCCTCGAGCCAGGAAATCGGTTTTCCGTGCGCAGCAGGAACAGCTCCAATGTGGCCGTACAATTCCCAGAGGTCCGTGTGAGCCAGGGCAATGATGGGAAATTCGGGGGTGGGCCTTGAGCTGGGCTGTCCGTATTCGCGCATGAGTCCGCGCAGTTCTGCGTGGACGCCTCGCCAGGGCGCAAGGCGCGGACGGCGGTGTACTGCTCGTCCGAATGCCCACAGGAGGGTGATTGGCTGGTGTCGTGCGGGGCCATCGGCGGTGCTGGCGATGCGCAGCGTTTCGAGGATCTCGATCAGGCGTCGCCGAGGGGAGACCGGCTCGTCGTTGACCACATCGAAGCCCAGGCGTCCGAGGAGGCGGACGACGGTCTGCCGCCCGCCGGAGAACTCGTCGGCGGTCAGCGGCCGACCCGTGACGTATCGGTACGCCACGCCCACGATGGCTTTGGAGTCGTAGTAGAGACCGTCGTGGTAGAGGAAGTACTGGCGGGCCGGATCGAAACCGTAGTGGTCAAGGAAACGGCGACGTCCAAGCTCGTCACACTCGGCGATCGCCTTGAGGACGGCCTCGCGTGTGACCACCGATAGATCCATACAGGCATGATATGCCCGATTTGATAAATATGCCCGGTCGGCCCCTTGAGTCTTCCAGGCAGCCGGAATCCCGGGGCGTCTCAGCTCGCGCATCCGGCATGGCCAACTGATGTTGAGGGCTTCCTGTGCGAAGGGGCGATCGTTCCAGACGACGAACACCCGTGGTTGGTTCACTCTTTTGCATTCAAGAGGAGGTAGCCTTTTGATGGTCTGCCCCGGGAGCCGAACTTTCCATAACTCTGCGGCACGCCCCAACCCGCCGCAGCACCAAAGAAGCCTGAAAAGCACGCACTGACAGTCCTACCTTGCAGCGCGTGCTTAGAGGCTGCAAGGTAGGACCGTGTCGCGACACGTTGCGGATTCATGGAAATCCGCCGCACACACTCCTGTGGTGCGGGACCGGGCGCGGTCCAGGACGAGTCGATCGGAGGTGGAGCGACGAGCGACGAACAGGTCAACCAGACACGCAAGCTGCAGCGACGTTCGCAGCTTGGCGGAGGACGCCGACGGGATCGGGAGATGAGGTTCCGAGTCAGCGACCAGGAGTACACAGAAATCTGTGCGGCAGCCCAACGAGCAGGAGCCGCCTACGGAACGTTCATCGTCCACACCGTCCAGGCAGCCACTCGCCAGCACAGATTAGGACACCAGCCGACCGCGGAACTCTGCGAAGAACTGCGCGGCATCGCGCGACAGTTGAACCGAATCGGCGTGAACCTCAATCAGCTGGCGCGCATCGCGAATGCGACGGGACAGGTGTCTGGCGAACTGCCTGCTGCATTGTCGTATCTGGAGAACGTCCTCCGCAGAGTGGACGCTTCCTCCGTTGAGATCGGTCGGCTCCTACGTTGATCGGCAAAGTCACCCGCGGCCAGGGCATCGCAAGGCTGCTGTCCTACCTCTACGGCCCTGGCCGCCGCAACGAGCACATCGATCCCCACATCGTCGCAGGTTTCCGACTCCCCATGGCCCTGGAACCTGGCCTCGACGCGAGAGGCGATCGGGACTTCCGCCACCTGGTCGGTGTCCTGACCTCCCCACTCGACACCCTCCGGCACACACCCCTGGCGTTGCCGATCTGGCAGTGCTCGATCCGAGCGGCCCCAGAGGACCGAACCTTGTCGGACGATGAATGGGCCGACATCGCCGAAGAGGTGATGCACCAGACCGGATTCGCCCCCAGAGGTGACGACCAGGCATGTCGCTGGATCGCAGTACGGCATGCCGACGACCACATCCACCTCGCTGTCGTCCTGGCCCGCGAGGACGGACGCAACCCCAACGTCCACCGCGACTACTACAAGGTCGCCAACGCCTGCCACATCGTCGAGGAACGCTACGGCCTCACCCGAACCGCGCCCGCCGACCGCACAGCCGCACCTCGACCGACCCGAGCCGAGACAGAACTCGCCCATCGCAAGAACTGGCCGGAGCCTCCTCGCACCACCCTTCGCCGGCACGTAGCCACCGCAGCCGCGGGAGCCGAATCCGAGGACGACTTCTTCGCCGCCCTCGAAGATGCTGGGGTGCTGGTGAAGACCCGTGAGAGCGCCCGCACTCCCGGAGAGATCACCGGTTACGCGGTCGCGCTTCCGCACCACACCAACCAAGAAGGCCAACCGGTCTGGTTCTCCGGAGGAAGGCTCGCCGCCAACCTCACCCTCCCCAAGCTCCGCCACCGTTGGTCAGCTTCACACGGAAGTATCCCCTTTGACCGGCGCGCCTTTAGCCGCAGCATCGAGTTGACTCACCAGGAGCGATCTGCGGCCTACCAGCAGGCCGCCCGAGCCGCCGCCACGGCCACCTGGCAGATGCGCCACATCCAGGACCCGGCCGTCTGGGCTGACGTGGCCGCCGCGACCTCCGACGTCCTACACGTGACTGCAGCAATCACCGGCAACAGAGAACTCGCGCGCACTGCGGACTTCTACGACCGCGCAGCTCGCGAACCCTACGGATACCAGCCACCGCCGACGCCCTACGGCGCGAACCTTCGCACGGTTGCCCGAGCCCTGGCTCACTCCGAAATCGGAGGGCGACGCGGTCGCCCTCCGGACCTTGTGAGCGTCCTCTCCCATCTCATCCTGCAACTCGCCGCCCTGATCGAGGCGATCGCAGAGTCCAGGCAGCTCCAGCAACGTGCCGCACAAGCAGCAGCCGCCCGCAAAGCTGCTGCGCAACTCTCCAGACTCGGCCGGCCAGCTCCACGACCGCCGTCCCCGACGTTGCCTCGGATGCCAGCGCACCTCACGGCGGAGCACAACGCTGCGCGACTCGCGGCCGCCGCGTTCCCAGTCCCCCTCAGCAGCCATCTGACAGAGAGCCCGTACCAAACCACCAGAGCCGCACCTGCGCAACCCGGCCCGCACTGCCGCCGTGGCCCATCGCGGTAGCTCGACCAGCGGAACTCCTACGCCACGCCGCGCGGGGTCGTGGCGTAATGATCAGAGCAGCCGCATACTAACAGAGCGCAAACAACGCTAACTGTGCGCAGGCAATGCTCCGGTGCAGTGTTCGGAAGGACGAACCTGCGCCACCTCGTGCCCACCACACAAGAGAGGCGAAGCCATGACCGACCACAAGTTCCACGCGAGACCCGCACATACAAGGACATGCCTACATGACCGACTACACGCCAGCTCCTGGCGCCGCTGGTAACGACGACGAGACCGCTCAGCTAGCGGCCAACCTGTATGAACACGTCCGCCAGCTCAACTACGCCACGGCTGGCCCACCGGGCCTCACCCTCCCGTCCACCGCGTACACCATCCTCGGCAACCTGGGCGCAGCCACCTTCGGCCTCGATCAGCTCCTCAACCAGATCAACCGCTTCTTCCTGCGCGAACTTCAAGCCGACCGTCTCGGCCACGACCACGGCGAAGACCTCACCGACGTCCTGAGCCGCCACGGCCAAGTCCTGGCCGAAGCGAGGCGCCACACCCAAGCCCTCTGCGCGACCCTCAGCGAAGCCCAATCCGCCATCAACGCCGTCCACTCTCGCCCCGCCCGCGGACGCGAGGCGTCCCCGACGACCAGAGGCGAGACATACAAGGACGACGTCGGCGTAGCCGCGGCAGCAACCGACTTCCCCAGACCAATTACCGACCAAACGCTCCTCGCACCGCCTCCGGCCGGCGAACGACACAGTCCCGTCCATTTCCCCCGCCGCACGAACATCCCGGAGGCCTGAGCATGGAACCCATGACCCATGAGGAACTCGCGGCCCTCCCCACCACAACCACCATCGAAACCGCCGCTCGCGCTCTCGGTCTCGGCCGAACCCGCGCCTACCAACTGGCCCGGGAGAACCGCTTCCCCTGCAAGGTCATCCGCGTAGGGACCACCTACCGAGTAGTCACTGCCGACCTCCACCGCTTGCTCACCGTTACTGGGGACCAGCGGGACTGAGCCTTTTTCAGCGGCACCTTCGGAGGCGCTGATCACAGCATGATCGCGGACGGCGTGGGCGGTGCCGGACGTCAAGAAGCCCCTGGTAGGACGGTTGGTCTCTCACAACGTCCCGTCCCCACCAGAGGCCTCACATGCTTTTGTACCGTGCTTCGCTGCCGTTGTCGCGTCAGACCCTGGCCTACGCCACCGGTGTCGTCCGCCGCCACCGCCAGGCCCTCGGCAGCAAGGGCCGGCGCCTACCCCCGGGCATGCAGGCCCTGATGACCCTGGTCTACCTGCGCAAGGGCGAGACCTACGCCGAACTGGGCGCCGGATTCGCCGTCTCCACCACCACCGCGTGGCTGCCTAATGGCTTTGTCAAGCTGCGGCGGGCGTGTAGTCCGGGTTGTAGGGGGTTCGGGTGCGAAGGATGGCGTGCAGGACGTTGACGCGTCGTCGGGCCAGGGCCAGTACGGCTTGCTGGTGGTTCTTGCCCTCGGATCGTTTGCGCCGGTAGAAGTCGGTGCTGGCGGGGTCGTATCCGATGGCGCAGAATGCCGACTGGTAGAAGACCCGTTTGAGGGCGCGGTCGCCAGAGCGGGCTCGTTTCAGGTGGCGGCTCTTGCCGGATTGCTTGAGGACGGGCGCCAGGCCTGCGGCGGCGGCGAGCCGACCGCCGTTGGCGAAGCGGCTGACGTCGCCGGCCACGGCGAGGAACTCTGCGGTCAGGGTCGGGCCCATGCCGGGCAGGCTTGCGACCAGCGTCCCGTCGGGATGGCGGTCGAGAGCCTCCTGGATGCGTTTGTCGAGTGCGGCCAGGCGGTCGCGGGCGAGCAGAGCCTCTGCCGCGGTCTCTTTGACCAGTTCGGCGGTCACTTTCTCGCCGGGCATGCTGACACGCTGTCGTTGTGCGGAGCCCACGGCTGCCTCTGCGGTTTCGATCAGGACCGTGTCCTTGACGTATCGGAGCTTGCGCAGGTGGGCCAGGACGCGTGTCCGCCCGGCGGCTCGGATCTCGGCCGGAGTGACGTAGCGGGTGAGCAGGTGCAGCCAGGTCTTCCCGGTCACCTGGACCTGCCGTTCGAGGCCGGGGTGGATGGAGTTGAGCAGTTCCCGCAGCCGGTTGGCCCGGCGGCTGGCGTCCTCCACCAGTTCAGCTCGTCTCCCGGCCAGCAGCCGGAGCTCGACGTCCTCCTCCCGCATTGCGGTGACCTGACGCAGGTCGTCACGCATCCGCACCTGGTCAGCGATGACCTGGGCATCTTTGGGATCGCTCTTGTGCTCACCGCCGCGGGTTCCCCGACGTGCCCGGTTGACCGCCAGCCCGGGCACGTGGACCACCGCAAGGCCGGCCTCCAGCAGCATTGCCTGCAGCAGCGAGGCGATGCCGCCAAGGATGTCGATGCCCACCAGCGCCGGCCCGTGCTCACCCTCGACATCGTGGACCTCGCCGATCAAAGCGCTGATGTCCTCAGGCGTGTTGTCCACCGGGTGGCTGGACACCGCCTTCCCGCTCTCGGCAATCTTGATCTCGACCCAGTGAGTCTCCTTCGCGACATCGATCCCCACGACCACGCCCACCGGCACGTCCTCTCGTTGATCCGTTGGAAGTGCGGCCTCTCCCCGCCGACTCCGCCCTACATAGCGATCAATCGCAGTGCCTAATCCAGCGGTCAGGAAGAAGCGGAGCGAGGCAGGGGGCACAGCCATGCAAGCCATCCAAGACAGCGTTACGTAAGCCATCCCTGCCTCACCCGCACCACCCGATCATTGGACTCATCGGGCGCATTCACAACGGTAGGGCGCTACGTCAACGAGACCGTCGACCTGCTCGCCGCCCGCGCGCCCAAGCTCGGCGCCGCGCTGGCCAAAGCGGTCAAAGCCGGGCTGCCCTACCTGGTGCTGGACGGCACCTTGGTCTCCATCGACCGGGTCGCCGCCGACCGGCCCTACTACTCGGGAAAGCATCGCCGCCACGGCATGAACCTCCAGGTCATCGCCGCACCGGACGGGACCCTGCTGTGGGTGTCGGGACCGCTGCGCGGCTCGGTCCACGACCTGACCGCGGCCCGGATCTGGGGCGTCATCCGGGCACTGGCGGCCACCGGGCTACTGGTGCTGGCCGACAAGGCCTACCAGGGTGCCGGCGCGCACATCCTCACGCCCTACAAGGGAGGCGACAAGCCCGAACCGCAAAAGGACGCCAACCGCGCACACGCCAAGCTCCGCGGACCCGGGGAACGAGCGAGCGCCCAGCTCAAGTCATGGCGCATCCTGCGGAAGCTGCGCTGCTGCCCCCACCGCGCCGGCCGCCTCGCCAAAGCCATCCACACCCTGCAACTCCGCGAGACCGCATCACG
>NZ_BDDE01000035.1 GCF_008327685.1 Actinomadura sp. K4S16 | reverse complement strand
ATTCTCAACACCGGGTGGCTGGTTGGGTGGGGTTCGGTCGTGTTACATCATGAAGGAAGCCCCCGCCCGGTGTGTGGGCGAGGGCTCGTGGTGGGCTCTGCTGCTGAATCTGTCTGAACTGGTCGCTAGCCGGTGTGTCAGAAGATCAGGTGGCGGAGCCCCTCGAACACCAGGGTGACGAACGCGCCGCCGATGACTGCCGCGCAGACAGCGCCACGCATGCAGGTGACGTCCGCCCACTTCTTCATCCATCTGAAGCTGATCTTGCAAGGCATCTTGTACCTCCCTTTCCTAGGCGGGTAAGACAAGCCTCCCGAACAGCCTTTTCGTGAAGTCCTCAGACTTCGCGGGGTTCTAAAGTGGGGCCATGCCGAGGACTCCCCCGAGCCAGGCGGACCGTCAGCTCATCGATGCTCTGGCCGCTCGCGGCGTCACTATTACTCCCGCACGGCTGGAACGATGGCGGTCCCAGCGTTGCTTGCCCCGCAACGTGCGGCATGGGCTGGGGAGAGCCGCGGGCTCGACCTCAGAGGTGGTGCCGGGGCTGGTTGACTATGTGCAGGCCCTCGCGTCTGTGGCTGGCCAAGGCCGATCCGTACACCGTGCGATGCTGGCCCTGTTCATGGCCGGTGTTCTCCAGCCCGACGATTCAGCTCTGTTCACCACCTATGAGGCTGCGGTCCGTCAGGCGTTCCGCCGGCAGATCAAAGCAGGGGACGTGAGCAAGCGGCAGATCTCTGATACCGCAGTAGCCGGGGATCTGCCCGTCGACACTGCCGTGGACAACGCCTTCAGGCTGGCAGAGCGTGCAGGACGAAGCGTGGCCCGCCAGACCCGCTCGCTCAGCGACTTTGCCGCCGAGGTGACCGGTATGCCGAAGAGGACGTCGGCGGAGATCGCGCGGCACAACGAGGAGGCAATTCTCCTCTCTGCGGAGATCGGGCATGCCCCAAGTCAGGGCCCGGGGTATCTCCTCCGCGATTTCGAGACTCGTGGGCTTCCCCCGCTTGATCTGCAGATCTGGGTGGGCCCTGGCTGCGCGACTTGCGAAACTCGCCTTCAACACGGGCCTGGGTCAGATCAGGGGCGCCTGGAACTGCTCGACGCGACACCTTTCTGGGAGCTGGACCGCGCGAGGGCCCTGGCGGGCACGGTCTGCCTCATGGCCGACAACTTCCGCGCACAGGCGAGAGACGATCCCGACAACGTGCTCGCCCAGGGAGTGATGAAGCTCTTCAGCGTCACCGCCCTCCGGCCCCTCCTCGGTATGCCCAGGATGGTGGACGCCAGACGACCCGAGAGCATCGTGTTCGCTACCCTCGCTTACCTCTATGACTGTCGGCTCCTGAAGTCGGCAGCCCGCGTCGTCCTACAAATCGCTGACTGGATGATCCCCCCGGACGAAGGCAACCCGAACAAGATGATGTCTGTGTTCAGGGCGTTCGCGCGGACGATGCCACGCACGGATCTGTCAACTGAGAACACACACGCCCTCCTTATCGTCGATGGCTCCCTTGCCGCTGCGGAGGCCGTGCTCCGGCCCGTTTTCCACTGAATATGAGGCCTACGCGGCTCCTGAGAAGCGCACGCCTCCATCCCGGTCGCCGACGGAGATCGAAGAGCGAGGTCCTGCGGCACTGAGAGGAGCGGGGGCCCGCGGAGTTAGCCAAACACGGATCCGCGCGCGCCATGGCCGAGCCGCGCCAATTCGGCCTTGGGCATGGGCCATCTATGGGGACCGTCGTCGCGAAGGTCAAGGCACCCTACAGGGGAGCGGAATGCCGTCGTTCCGTCATGACGGCGGATCGTCCCGGCGAGTGCGCGGCGGCCGCCGCGACGATCCCGAGAGTCCGTGACCGACCCGGGGCCGCGACACGGGCCGCGCCGGTGACCGATCCCCGCGCCGGTGTCCGGTCCCCGCGCCGGGGGCAATGCGCGGCCCGTAGCCATCTCGGGATGTCCGCGCGCACCCTGAACCGTCGCCCGCGCAGTGCTGCCGCTGTCCTGTAGGTGCCCGAGTGCCGGGGGTTAGTTAGGTCGCGGACCCCGCTCTGGGGGGCCCTGTACGGGCTCCTCTTGGCCGTGGCGCCGGACCCGCCAGTGCGCCTCACTCACCTAACTCTTCGCAGCTCGGCCGGTGGGTTAGGCCGCGGCGGGCGGTGAGTGAGTTTCCTACCCCTGCCGCCGGAACCGGCTAACGGCCAAGGCCTCCGTCTCGGCCGTGGCCGGGCCCGTGGTTTGGGCCGGGGTGGCGGT
Organism: Actinomadura sp. K4S16; assembly: GCF_008327685.1. Lineage (GTDB taxonomy): Bacteria > Actinomycetota > Actinomycetes > Streptosporangiales > Streptosporangiaceae > Spirillospora. The sequence continues at coordinate 28,763 of NZ_BDDE01000035.1, read as the reverse complement.
GTGGGTCGTTTGGCGGGGCGCCGCCTAGCGGGCGGCGCGCGTGTCGGCGTGCTGGTGGCGCTGCTGTTGTTCGTGGTCGGCGCGGTCAGCAGGGAGGGTGGCGCGGATGGCCTGTTCGGTGCACAGCTCGGTGAGCCGCTCGCGGGCTTGTGCGGCGGTGGCGGGGACGCGGGGACGGGCGGTGTGGAGGATGCGGCGGGCGGCGCGGGTCTCGGCGGTCAGGCCGGCCGCCCGGTCGGGGGCGGTATCGAGGTCGTCGGCAATCGCGGCGGCGAGGTGCTCGGGCCAGTGGCGGGTCAGGTCGGTGTGCTCGGCCGTGGCGGCGCCGTCCCGCCAGGCCGGCCGGGCGGGCGGGCCTTGATCGCCGGTGAAGGGGGCGGCGGCCTGCAGGGTGAGGTCGGCCAGGCGGGTGCGGGCATTGTGTTCGGCGGTGGTCGCGGCGGCGAGGCGGTCGTGTGCGGCGGCCTGGTCTCGGGCGAGCTGGGCCCGGCTGGTTCCGTGCGCACGCAGCGCCAGGCGGCCGAGGTCGGCGAACGGGGCCAGCTCGGCCAGGCGGGCCCGGGCGGCGTCCTGATCGGCCAGGGCGACGGCGAGCCGGGTCCGGGCGGCGGGCAGCTCGGTCTCGGCCGCGGCGGCGAGCGCGGCGGCCCGCTCGCGCAGCCGGGAGGCGGCGGGGCCGTCGCCGGCGCGGGCCTGCTGCAGCAGAACGGCAGCGCGGCCTTCGACCTGGGTGAAGCGGGCCAGCTCGGCGGCGGCGTGGTCGGCCTGGCGGCGCAGGGCAGCGTCGCCGAGGTGGCCGTGGGGGCGGCGCTGCCAGCGCGGCGCGGCGTTGGCCACGTGGACGCGGGCGGCGATCCGGCAGCGCCCGTATCCGGTGTGCAGGACGGCGGCCTGCCGGCGGTGCTGCTGGTGGGCGTGCCAGGCCTGGATGAGGCGGACCACGGCCAGCAGGGCCAGGACCAGCGCGGCGATCGCCACCGCGACCGCGGCGTCCTCAGCGCCCGCAGCGGGTGGCGGCGCGGACGAACCGGGCGACCTCGGCCAGATCTGATCCCACAGGACGGTGAGCGCCGCGGTGGTCGGCGTAGTGGTCGCGGGGTGCGCGGGGAGCGGGGTGTCTGGGCTGACCAGGCCAGGGTGTGGGCGGCGGCGGCCGCCAGTTCGGCGGCCAGCTCGCCGTCGTCGACGCGGTCGACCAGCAGGCTGAGCAGCCCGGTGGTATCGGACGCGACCGCCGCCCATCCGGCGAGGTCGCCGTGCGGGAGGTCGCGCAGGGCGCGGGCGGCGGCGCCGACGCGGCCTGCTGCCACTGCTCGGCGTCCGGCCCGCCGGGCTCATCGGCGGACAGTGTGCGTCAAGGTGCGCGGGCTCACCCGTGCGGGCGGGACCGCAGGCCTGTACCTGGTCAGGGTCGCTCGGGGTCGAGGCCGCTCCTGGCGGCTCTCGGCAAGGATCCACTTGCGCTCGTCCAACGTGCGGGCGGCCAGGAGCCGCCGGGCCAAAGGCGCATATCGGCGGGCGGCGTCCTGATGCGGCCCTTAGCGCGGGGCGATGACCTCGCCCGCAGGGGGCGGAGCCCGCGTCGGTACGGACTCGGCCAGCGGATCACCTGTTCAAGCCAAGATCGCCTCTTTCGCGGCCTTCGCGAGTGCACCCTGTGCCATACCGGGGATTCCGATCCGGTTCCAGTGAAAGATCACATGGAGAGTGGTCACACTGCGGATTCCTCGTGTGAGGTGGCCACTGTTTCGCAAGGCTTTCAGTTGTCTGCCTGCCTTCTCGAAAGCGGTGAGCCAGTCGTTGCCGATTTCTTCTGGCCGGGCTGTGCCGAGCAGGAGGCGGCGGACGTCGTCGGTGAAGGAGGCCCATGTTGCGGGGTCGGGTGGTTCCCGACGTAGGACAGAGCGTTGCTCGGCGATTCGGGCCCACACGTCGCCTTGCTCTTCGAGTTCCAGGCCTGCGGCACGCATGAGAGCGGTGCAGAGGATCAGTGATCGTTCTCTGCGGTCGGTGGGGGCGCCGTTGAGGAAGGCGAGCAGGTTGCGGCTGTCGGCGTGGAACAGTTCGTGTGCGGTGTCCATGCTGGCGTGGCCGCCGAAGGCGTGGATCTCGGGTTCGTAGATGTCGCTGGTCCAGGCGACGCCTTGGGTGAGCAGGGGGTGGACGGAGCAGTCGCCGCGGTTGCCTGTTTCGGTGGGTAGGTAGCGGATGCGCCAGCGGTCCTTGCGGATGAAGAACCACGAAGTGATAAGGCCATCCACCTCGGCGTCGGGGAGGACCGAGCCCAGATGGGCGACGGCTTGGCGTTCGCGCTCCCGGGGGTCTTGGCCGGGGAAGTCGATGTTCACCTGCGTCCAGAAGGTTTCCGGGGAGGTTTCGTCCATGCTCTGGCCTTTCGTCAGCACAGCAGGAGGCAGGCGTCCCAGGATGTGGCGATCCCAGTGGCGGCCAGGTTCGCACCGGCCGTTCCGTCGAGGAAGCCGGGTGGCTCGTCGGGTGCGGCGGTGGCTTGCCGGTGCAGGTCCAGCAGTCGAGGGACGGGAATCGGACTGAGGGCGTCGGCGGCGATGCGCCGTCCGGCCGCCAGGAGGCCGCCAGTTCCGTGGCAGAGGCCGCGGCAGGTGAGGCGCGCCAACTGCTGGGGGTCGCTCACGCACGCCACGAAAGCCGTCTCGGCCTTCTTCTGGCGGTCGGTGTCACCGAGGGCGAGGGCGGCGAGTTGTTGGGCGCGGGCGATGCCCGGGGTCCCGTAGCACCAGGATGGCCGCGACGGGCACGGCTGGCCCACTGCGTCTTGGCGCAACTCATCCAGGGTGGTGATCTGTGGCCACCATGCGCGGCCGTCATCGGTCTGGCGTTCCCATTGGTCGAGCCACTGGCAGATGTGGGCGATCGCCGCAAGTTGCCCGTCGGTGTGGACTCCGTCGATCATTGTCAGTGCCATCAGGGCGAGGGGCCCGGTGATTCCATGGGCCATCCCGTGGTTGCTGTGGCCTCCGGCGGGGCCGGGCTTGTTCCAGTGGGGACCGGTCGGGCACCACCAGCCGGGGAGTTCGTCGAGCGGCTCGGTGAGCCGGACCAGGTAGGTCAGCACGTCGCGGAGCAGGTCAACGGCGCCGATGCGGCGGAGGGCGACACCGAGTCCGGTAAGGCCGCGGATGAGGTCGAACTCGGCGTAGGCCGGGCGCCGGTGTTGGTCGATACGCCGGTGGGCGGCCTCCAGGCGCTGGCGTGTCACCGTCGCGGTACCTGCGGCGGCGACGGCCTTGGCGCGGGTGAGCCCTGGCTGGTCCGACGCGGCGAGGACGAACGCCAGGGCCGGAGCCCCGTAGTAGAGGCTGGCCCCGGTGGCGACGCTGACGCCTCCGGAGACGGCTTCCTGCAGCGCCGCGTAGGCGGAGTCCCAGTCGCCGGTTTCCAAGTGGTGAAGGGCAATGCCGGCGGCTCCCTCGGCGAGGTTCTGCTCCCTGCTCATGGGATGTCGGCCACGGTGTCTCGGTCGTGGCGTCCGGTATGGAGGTGGGTGTGGGCGATCGCGCGCGCCAGCCGTAGGCAGTGCTCCTCGGATGCGGTGTCGACGCCGATCATGCGGGCGTGGTGGAGGTGCAGCAGGTCCGCCAGCACCTGATCGGTATCCAGCCCGTCCTGGTCGGCGCGGGCCCGATACGTGGCCAGCGTCCCCGCCAATACTGAGGTGTCCGGGTCATTGTTCGGGTAGGGAGTGCTGGCGCGGGCGAGCTGCGCGGGATCCAGGCGCGGTCCGCTGCGGTGCGGCACGTGGCTGACGAGCCACTCCAGGCCGTTGCCACCGGTGAACCCGTGAGCGATGTTGATGATTCCGGCGGCGGTAGCGGCCTCCCGGTTGCCTGACAGCCGCCCGATGACGGTGCGGGAGTCAGCGGCGAAGACCTTCTCGGCTGCGATCAGGGTCGGCCCGCTTCCGTAGCGGGTTTCGGGCCGGTAGGTCGCCAGGGTGTAGTCGACCACCAGTCCGTCGTCGTGCAGGCGCTCCGCCCACTGGGCGAGGTCATGAGCGGCGCCCGCGAACTGGCTCCTATCGCGCAGCGGGATCCGTAGTCGCAGGTGGTGGGCCGGGTCGGGGTAGCGCAGGAACCACCAGCCCACGGGGAGGTCGGGGAGGCGGGCGAGGATGTCGGTGAGGATGTCCGGGGATCGGCCGTACAGGCGGGCATCCAGCCACCGCGACCGTCCGGGCCGGTGCTGCAGGGTGCAGGCTGGACGGGCTGGTCGGGCCGGGCGCGGAGGTTGCTGCGGTGTCGCGGTGAGGGTGAGCAGGAGTTCGGCGGGTCTGCCACCGATCCAACCGGAGGGGCCGTCGGCTTCGGTGAGGGCGGCGCCTCCATACCGGTGGAGATGGCTGCGCAGCACCGCCAGGTGGGCGGGCTCGTTCAGGTCCAGGCGCAGCCGCACATCGTCGAACCCGCGATCCTGGCTGATCAGGACCTCACGCGGCACCCTGTGCTGTTCGCGGTGTCGCTGCCAGGCGTCCTGCCATTGCGGCCATGACGCGGCGCGGCCGGGAAGTGCGGTCGCGGGGATGGTCCAGCGGGCCGGATGCAGGATGGCACGGCCTCGCCGGACCCTCGGAAGGAACGGCAGACCGCTGGCGTGCCCCCAATCGAACCTTGCGCACGGGGCCGTCCATGCCGTCCAGATCTCGGTCATGAACCGCACGAGCGGCTGCTGGGCAGTCGGCAACATCACGCAGTTGAGTAGGAGCGGCTCGACCGGCCGCCCAGTGGTGGCCGATACCAGCCACAGCCGCTCGCCGTCGCCGGCCACTGCCAGGTCCGCGACCGTCCAGTGAGGATCGGGGTGGAAGTCCCCGACCGGCAGCACGGGAAGCAGCTCGGGCGTGCGGGCCACGGTGGCCAGGCGGGCCTGGAGCGGAGGCGCGGACAACTGGACGATGTCCGCGCCGGGCATCGCGGTCGGAAGGCCCGCATACACGTCGTGGAAGCGCTCCAGCTCGCCAGCGGTGAGTAGGTGCAGGAACCGTCCGGCCGCGACCCCGGCGTGTCGGGCACCGCTGGTCACGGTCAACGTGAACGCGCCCCGGTCGAGGTCGCGTGGTGTGTGCGCGGCGAGGGTGAACCGCAGTTCGGTGGGCGCCCTCGCCCTGCACTGAGACGAACCCGCACTGGCGGTGGCTGTGGCTGACCAGGTGGTCTTCTGATCGCCGCAGCGCCCACGATCGGGTCATCCCGAACGTGCGTAGGGGGACGACGAGCACACCGTCACCAGTGAGCTGCTCCCGCCAAGCGGGCGGGATGTCCCACGCCCCTGCGGTGACGATGACCAAGTCGAAGCGGCGGCTCGGCTCGACCGGGTGCTCGGCGTCCGCGCACACGACGGTGACGTCGTTGTAGCCCGCCTTCTTCAGGCATGCGGTCGCCCGAGCGGTGACCTCGGGGTCGATGTCAATGGTCGTGACCGACCCCGCCGGGCCAACGATCTCGGCCAGTAGTGAGGCGTTGTAGCCGCCACTGCCGATTTCCAGGACATCGCGGCCCTCCAAGCCCCCGAGTGCGTCGGAGGCCTGACCGAGCATCTCCGCGATCAGGTATGGCGCCGACACCGAGCTGGTGGCCTCATCGCCGCGTCGGTTGGTAATGACCGCGGTGTTCTCGTATGCCTTCTCCAGCGGGACGCCCGGGGTGAACACCTCGCGGGGAACCGTCCGCATCGCCCGTTCCACCTCGGCGGGCATCGTCAAGCCCTTGGCTTCGTGGTCGGTGATGATCGTGTCGACCAGGGCGTTGCGGAGCACCTCTGCCCGGTCCGCGCGGCTCGCGGTGTCCACACTCACAACGCGCCTCCGGGGGCGGGTGCGACCCGGTCTAGGGACGGGGCACTCTGCGATGTCATCGCGGAAAAGCCTCCTTGAAATGTCTGGTTCGTCGGAGTCGGTCGGCCGGGATGTGCCGAGCCGGACGGGGCCAATTCAGGTCTGGCGAGCTTGCATGATCGCCGTAAGTGATATCAAGACTGCTCTCAGTGAATTCCTGTCCTGCCCCTGGTGGTGCAGGATCAAGTTCATAGGGGCCGTCCTGGCTTCGATCGATGGTCGTCGTGCGGTCACCATTAGTGAACCGGTGGCAGGCGCCACACCTCCAGGGGAAGACTGGAGGTGGGCAGGGGAGGAAATCCTCCCTACGTCGTCGGAAGGTGCATCGCAGTGACCCCCGGCAGCAAGGAGATCGGGCGGCGCCTGCGCGCGGCCCGGGAGGCGCCGCCGCACTGGTCGCGTTCGGAGATGGCGCGCCGGTTAGGGGCCGCCGCCGACCCTGACGAGCGGGTTCGCTTGCCGCACGTGGCGAGCCTGGTCGACCAGATCAAACAGTGGGAGGCAGGCAAGTGGGCGCCGTCCGCCCGGTACCGCGAGCTGTACGTTCGCGCGACCGACCGCACCTGGGACGAGCTGTTCGGCGCGGAGAACGACGCTCAGACTTCCCCGAACCTTGGTGACGCCCACCCCTTGTCACTGCTGGTGTCGCCCCCATCCGTGGAAGCTGAGTCTTCCCGTCCGCTGGCGGTTGAGCAGGTCGAGGCACTGCTCGGCAGGCTTTACCGGCTCGACGACGAGTTCGGCGGAAACGAGCTGTGCCATGTCATCGAAGGGCACGTCACTGCGGCCTTCCGGCTGTTCAACGATACGGCCCTCAGGCTCCGAACTCAGCGGCGACTTCTGACGGCAGTAGCAGGGTTAACCCAGATGGCAGGGTGGCTGTCGATCGACGCCACCCGACATGGAGACGCCTCCCGTTACCTGTCCGCGACGGCGTACGCCGCGCACGAGACCGACGACCTGGGCTTGGCCTCACACGCCATGGGATACATGAGCCTGCACGCCTTCTACCGCGACAGGCCCCAACGGGCGCGCGCCTTGGCCGAAGCCGCCCTCAGCCTCGCCCGCGCCGAAGCGACCCCTCGTATCCGCGCCGCGCTGCACAACCGAGCAGCACGCGCGCACGCCCGGCTAGGAGACGTCAACACAGCCCGCGAGCAGCTCGACCTCGCCGCCACAGAGCACGCCCGTGACGACCCCCACGACGAGCCTCAATGGACGGCCTACGTCAGCGAAGTCGAGATCGTGGCTCAGCGCGGCGCGTGCCTGCTGGACCTGGCACTTCAGGAGTTGCTCTCACCTGCTGAGGCTGTCGCTGCGCTTACGAACGCGCTTCACCTCGCCGAGACCACCACGCCGGACCACGCCCGCGACATCGCGCACTACAAGACGCGACTTGCCACTGCTCATCTGCTCCAGGACGAACCGGAGCAGGCGGCCCGTGTGGCGGGCGAAGCGTACGACCTCGCATCGCGGATCGGGTCGGCGCGCATAGACGAACGGTTCGACGAGCTGGTCTCACGGATGCAGCCCTACGACGTCCCAGAGGTACAGGCGTTGGTGGACCGCGTCACGACCGGCTGACGTCGAGCACCGCCCGGATAACGGCGTCGGTGTCGGCGAGGGATTCAAGGACGAGTTCCGCGCCGACCGCCCGCAGATCGTTTGCGCTGCTCGCCCCGGAGGCGACCGCCACCACGCGGGCGCCCCCTTGGTGGCCGGCGAGCACATCGTTCGGAGTGTCGCCGACCAAGACCGTGGTGGAGGCGTCGAACGTCTCGCCGTACCGGCGCTCCGCGCGCGCCTGGGCGAGCTTCACCAGAGGCGGCCGCTCGGCGTCATCCAGGCCATACGCGCCGATCTCGAAATCAACGAACTCATCCAGCCCGAACACGGCCAGCTTGCATACGGCGATCGGGCGCATGTTGCCGGTCAGCACGGACTGAATCACGTCGCTCCGGCTGTCGAGCGCCTCAACTGCGGCACGTGCCCCCGGCAGAATCTGGCCGCGCGTCCTGATGTCGTTCTGCCGCGCCGAGAACGCTTCGGCCAGCGTCTCGGCGAAGGTCTTCATGATCTCGTCGGTGGGGTCGATACCGTGGAGCCGCAGGGTTTCGGCAGTGATCGCGAGGTCTGTGCGCCCGGTCATGTCTGCGAGCTTCTTCAGAGGGCGCCCGGTGACCCGGCGGAAGACCTCGCCATAGATCTCGTTGCTGAGTTCGCCGATGCTGATCAGCGTGTGGTCTATGTCCCAGAGCACCAAGGTTCGCACAAACGAATCGTATGTCCACCTCGCGCTCTCACAACCCGACCCTTGAGACCGGGATCGGCTCGTGTGCGCCGGGCACCGTTCGGGCTCCTTCGCGAGATCCCGCCCCAGTCGATGACGCCGGCTTCTCACCACTCCCCGGTGCCCCAGCTTTGTGCCCTGCAAATTCCAGACATGCCGTACCGGCGAAATCAGCCCGGTGGGCATGACGTCCCCCAGCAAGGGCTGGGGAAGTGCGCCGTGGCCTTTGTCGGCTCCGCCCGGCGGTCATGGCGCGAAGTATTACCACCCACGTCAGTGGCCACCATATGGCGTCTCCTGTGCTTCCCCAAGGCGCCGATGCGAGCTCTGTCAGCGGTCATGCCAGCGCCTCCCAGCAGACCGCGGGGAGGAATTCCTCCCCTGAGCCTCGCCCATCCTCCCCTTTTCTCCTGGTGTCCGCACTCATTTGACTTGAACTGCAAGGTTCTCCGCCGAACGAGAAGAGTGCGCGACCGTGTCCCCTTCATTCGCCCTCACTTGGGGTGCGCCGTCACCGTGGGCATCTGAAACCGACCGCGCCCAGACGGTCCGCGCGTCCCTCGAACCCGTTCACGGAATCGCGCCACGTTCGTCCCAGCCCGTTTCTCCGGCGGTCTCGGATCACGGTGGCGGGAGAGCGTCCCACGCCAGATCCCCGTCGCCGTACGCACAGGCTCGCCCGCGGCCAGGTCGCCGGGTTCTTGACGGGCTGGAGTTGGTGGATCCCGGGGAGCGCGGCCACGGCGCGGTCGCTCCATACATGTGGTGTCCCGAACTCGCCCTTGTTGCGCCAGCGGTCGATGTCGAGGCTCCTGCCGGGTCGAAAGGAAGGTCAGGTGGCCGGTGACGTGGACTTCGGTGTCCGGCCTGGCAAGGACCAGGTGCGCGAACCGTCCGAGGATGCGCGCAGGCATGCCGGCGAACTGACCTATCGCCTGGCCTCCCGAGGGCTGCGTGCGTCGGCGGCGGAGCTGGTGGGGAAGCCTGCGGGTGCGATGGCGGTTTCCGCGCAGCGGGTGGACGTCCACCCTTACGTTGGCCGGCTGGTGGTGCTTCTGCCAGGGCCCGGCGATACGAACGAGTTGTACTGGCATTGGCAGCGGCCTTTCCGGGGGCGCCGGTGGATCGGAGCGCGCTGGTTCCAGGCTTTCGCTCCGGCCGCCAAGCCGGAGGAGGCTGCCGACGCCATTGTCGGGGCGATCGATATCGACGTGCGCGATCGTGCCCGTTCGGCGCACGTCGGCGTCGAGTCGGGCAGAGGTGACTGCGAGTTGGAGGAGCAGTTCCTCACCCGTCTGGGGCGCCCCCTGCATCTGCTGGTCTACCGAACCTTGGCGCTGCTGGACTCGGTGGAGCGGGAGGTGGAGGACATTGTCCTGCTGCACGAGCTGTTCAAGATCGATCATCTGACGACCCGGACGCTGAGGGGGTTGGAGCGGCAGGCGGTTCTGGGCGGTGCAACGGCGCGGCAGGTGAATGAGCCGCTGACCCTGGCCAAGGTGATGCGCCAGGCGGTCGCGCAGATCGAGCACTACCGGAGGGTGCGGGTCCACGTGCCGCCCCCGGATGTGGATGTGGACCTGCCCGGATATGCCGGGCCGGAGATCACGCTGCTGCTGGCTGAGCTGGTGGAGAACGCCACCAAGTTCTCCCCGCCCGATGCGCGGGTCCAGATGAAGGCAGTTCCGACGCCGTCGGGGGTGAGCATCGAGATCACCGACCGTGGACTGCCGATATCGGCCGACGCCTATGCGGCGCTGAACCGGCTGCTGGCCGACCCGGACACCGTCAGTGTCCGCGACCAAATCATCGCGGGGCCGATCGGGCTGCTGGTGGTGTCCAGGCTGGCGCAGCGCCACGGGATCCAGGTGAGTCTGCACCCGGTCGTACCGGAAGGCACGCGGGCCGTGGTCGCCCTCCCGGCCGCTCTGCTTAAGGGACCTCGGCCCACCACACCGCAGTCGGCCACTCCGGCCAGGGCCGCCGGTCTTGCCGCGCAACCGCTCCGCCCCGTTGCCTTACTGCCTCTGGCATCGACAGCGCCGTCACAGCTTGCCCTGCCGAGGAGCGCGGTTACGTCGCCGACCGAGCCCCCGGGGCCGCCCGGCATCGCTGCTCCGCCCGGAGCCGACAGCACTAGCGGGATGCCCGAGCTTCCCCAGCGTCGTCGGGGGCAGGGCCCGCAGAGGTCGGTAGCCGACGTTGCGGCTGGCGCCGAGGGCGGCCAGCAGCCCGCGACGGAGTCAAGGGCCGGTCAAGGCCAGGGGCCGCAGCGCGAGGACGGCCCTAACCGGGGGCCGGTCCCGAGCCTGTTGGCCGACTTCGCCGGTGCGGGCCGCCCTCGCAACCCCACGAAGTATCCGGCCGACCATGGCCCCGCAGACTCTGCTTCCCCAAGCTCCGGGACCACCGTTCCTGCGGCCGACCCGCCTGCCGGTGATCCGACGGATTAGCCCCCGCGACCACCACCCATCCGGCTGATCGGCAGCTCCCAGCCGCATCCGCCGACCTCGACCAGGAGATGCTCAAATGACGATCCCTACGACTTCTGCCGCGTTGAGTTCCACCGCTCTCGCCGGGTCCGGCGTGGCCAGTGCACCGGCCAGCGCATCGCGCGAAGGTCTGGGATGGCTGCTGGAGGACTTCCGCGCCCAGGTACCCGGTATCAAGGGCGCGTTCCTGGTGCCGCGGGACGGGCTGGTGCTCGCGGCCGTGGGTCTGACCACGGATGAAGCCGACCATGCCGCAGCGGTGGCCGCTGCGCTGTACTCCGCCGGTGGAGCCGCCGGAAAGATCACTTCCCCGCCCGTCGGCGAGGTCCAGCAGATCATCGTCCAGCACGACGCCCAATACCTGATCTTGATGAACACCCCCGACCAGCACCCCGACGCCCCGGCGCACGCAACCGAGGCCGGCACGGGTCGGCCTGCGGTGGTCGGGTGCGTGCTGGGCGTGCTGGCCGGGCCTGACGCGCAGACCGGGCTGGTCGCGGACGGGATGGCCATGTTGATTGCGAGCGTCGCCCGGCACCTGGTCACCGCGACCCGCACTCCCCGCGCAGACACCCCGGCACCTCAAGACTCCAGTACCGAATCCGGGGCCGACGCGGGACTGCGAGACGCAGGTTCCAACGATGAGCACTGACTCCCACGGTGCCGCCCAACCCGAAGGCCAGCCGTCTGCGGCGGCCTGCGTGCCGTGGGTCGATCAGGACGTGCAGCAGGTCCGGCCTTACGTGGTAGTCCCCGATGGCCGCGCCTGCCCCCGGTATCAGATGCGGCTGGACACGGTACTGACCGCGACCCACACTCCCGCAGGCGCGGCTCCGGGCGCTACCCAGGCGGGGGCCTTGCCACCTGAGGCCACACACGCCCTGAGGCTGTGCCGGGCGGGCGGCTGCTCGGTCGCCGAGATCGCCGCCACCATCGGCCAGCCCATCCTGGTCGCCAAGACGCTCCTGTCGGACCTGATCGACACCGGCGCGCTGGTCATCGCACCACCCGCCGCGCCGCCCAACCCCGACACCGGGCGCCCGAGTGCGCACCTGCTGCAGGCGCTGCTGGAAGGGCTGGAAGCTCATGACTTCGCCGTCGCCTGAGCTGGATCAAGCGGCCCGTCGGCTGGCGCTGAAGATTCTCATCGCCGGCGGATTCGGTGCCGGGAAGACGACCATGGTCGGCGCGATCAGCGAGATCCCGCCACTGACCACCGAGGAGCGCCTGACCGCCGCCGGTGCGCACGTCGACTCGCTGGCCGGCGTGGACGGCAAGACCACCACCACGGTGACACTGGACTTCGGCCGCCGCACGCTCACCAAGCCGCTGCCAATGACGCTGTTCTTGTTCGGCACCCCCGGCCAGAACCGGTTCGACTTCATGTGGGACGAACTGGCCCACAACGCGGTCGGCGGCGTGGTGCTGGCCGACACCCGCCGCCTGGCCGACGCCTTCCCCGCACTGGACTTCTTCGAGCAGCGCGATGTCCCGTTTGTCGTGGCGGTCAACCAGTTCGACAACGCCGCCCACCGCTACCCGGCGGAGGCGGTCCGCCAGGCCCTGGACTTGCCCGCCGATGTGCCGGTGGCGGACTGCGACGCCCGCGATGCCCGCTCGGTGATCAACGTGCTGATCATCCTGGTCCGCCATGCCCTGTCCGCCCGCACCTGACCCTCACACACCGTTGCTTTGGGAGCCCACCCGTGCCTCACGACACCCCCGCCGATACCGGCGCCGAGACAGAACTTCAGCAGCGGATCCAGTTGCTGACCGACCTGGGCCTGGGCCAGGCGACCGAGCGGTTCGATGCCTTCGCCGCCGATCTGGCTACCGCGTTCGCCGCCCAGCTCGGCGTAGGCGCCGAGGTCCCCTACGCCATGGTCAACCTGGTCACCAGCGAGCAGCAGTTCATCGGCCTGCACTGCCCGGACGGCAAGCCCCGGGTCGGTCGGACCATGCGGCGCGACCACGGCTACTGCCCCGAGGTCGTCCAACGCCGCAACGCCCTGGTCCTGCCCGACGTGTACGCCCACCCACGCTTCGCCGCCAACGCGGTCGTCGACCTCATCGGGATCCGTACCTACGCCGGTGCCCCGCTCATCCACCAGCCCACCGGCCAACTCCTGGGAACCGTCTGCGTCGTCGGCACCACCGGGCTGCCGCTGTCCACCGGGGAACCCTCTCGCGTACTCATCAAGGACCACGCGCAACAGCTGATGAAGCTCATCGACGGCGACGCCAGCCGCAGCACCGGACACAGCGCCGACTATCAGGGCTGCTGACCAGGCGGCCGACAAGGCGGCTGAGTAGGCCGCGGCGATGACGTCTGCCGGATCCGACCGTCCGGCAGTGCCCCACGAATGTGAAAGGGGATGGTGTCTGTGTTCGAGACCGACGACCACCAGGACCTGCGCAAGGCCGTCCGTGCCTTCGCGCTCGCCGAGGTCGCACCGCGCGTGGCCCGGATGGAGTCCAGCCAATCCGTCGACGTCGAGACCTCCGCTCTGATCGCCCGGCAGGGTTGGCTCGGAGTGACCATCCCCCGCGAGTACGGCGGCATGGGCGCCGGCCATCTCGCCAAAACGATCCTCATCGAGGAGCTGGCGCGGGTGTCGGGGGCGATGGGCGCCATGGTCCAGGCGTCCCAGCTCGGAGCCGCCAAGGTCATCCACCACGGGACCGAGGGGCAAAAACGCCTGTGGCTGCCGCGGATCGCGGCAGGTGACTGCTTGCCGACGATCGCGGTGACCGAGGAAGGGTCGGGCGGCAACGTGCTGGACATGCAGGCCACCGCCCATCGCGACGGCGCCTACTGGGTGCTGAACGGCCGCAAGCAGTACGTCGGCAACTCCCACCTCGGCGGCCCGCACGGCGTGGTCGTCCGCACCGGGCCCGCCTCAGCCGGGTCCCGGTCGCTGTCGGCGTTCCTGGTCGAAGACAACCAGGTCGGACTCCACGTGCTCCCGCATCAGCCATCCCTGGGGCTGCACGGATTCTCCTTCGGTGAACTGGTCCTGAACGACGTGCGGGTCCCGGTCGACAACATGATCGGTGGCGAGGGCGACGGGCTGGACGTCGCCTACAGCTCCAGCGTCCTGTACGGACGCCCGAACCTCACCGCCGTCGCGCTCGGCATCCACCAAGCCCTGCTGGAGCAGACCGTCGCGTTCGCCAAGGAACGCCACCGCCGGAACGAGCCACTGGCCAAACTGCCCACCATCCAGCAGCGGATCGGGCAGATCAACGAGCGGGTGATGACCGCCCGCACCCTCGCCTACCAAGCAGCGCACATGCTCGACCACGGGCAGCCCTGCGACAACGAGCTGATCAGCGCCAAGTACCGCGGCGTGGAATCGCTGATGGAATCAGTCCTGGCCACAATGAAGATCCACGCGGCGGCCGGGCTGCGCCGCGACCGCCCCATAGAACGCCTGGTCCGCGACGCCTTCCACATCGATGCGCCCGCAGGGACCGGCGACATCCAGCTGCGACGCCTAGCCGAATCGGCCCTTGGCGACGGCAAGGGCCAGTGGTCACGCCGGCTGGCCCACGTCACCGCGCTGCCACCCGCGCACACCCAAACCAGGCCGGAGCACGCGGCCTAGCCCAGTCCGCCACGACCGTCCTCCCCGCCCGGCGCGGGGCGGGGAGGACTCCAGCCCCTCCGCCAACGAATCAATCCGACCCACAGGGAACGCGAAGAAGTGGCCGATACGACCTCTCCCACCCCAGCAGCACAAACCTCGCGGCGACAGCGCGACTTCGCTGAGGCGATGCACTCCAAGTACGTCGTCAAGGACAGCCACGCTGCCAGCAGACGAAGGATCCTGATCGTCCCCGCCCTGCTCCTGGCCAGCGGCACCAGCCTGGGTATCGCAGCCCGGGCCCTGCTGTCCCCCACTTGGGCCACAGCCGTGACCGGCGCCTTGGCCGCCCTGATCGGCGCCTGGGCGGTCCTGGGTGTCTGGGTGGGTTTCCGCGCCGACCCCCTTCAAGGCGTGGACTGGGCCACCGCCGACGCCTACGAGCGGCAACTGACCACCGGCCTGCATCCGGACGCGCGCGCGGCCCTGGCTCGAGCCCAAGAGCGGATCCGCCAACGGTTCCCCGCCGCCGACCGCGTCCACGTGTACTCCCCCGACCGGCTGCCCGACCATCACTGCACCCTGGACACCACCGGCTGCGACTGCGCTCGTATGCGCCTCAACACCGGCGTGCTGCCCAACCGGCGGCATCCAATTATCGTGGTCGGCGACCGGGTCCTGGACAAGCCCGCCGTGCTGGCCTACGTCCTGACGCACGAGACCAACCACGTCTGCCGGCCCTGGCTGCAACTGAACCACCTGCTGGCAGTGGTCGGCCTGGCGGGCTGGCTGGGCATGGGCCTGCTCCTTCCCCTGCCCGCCCTGATGGCCGTCGCCCCAGCCGTATGGGCGGCGACGATGCTCCTGCGCTGGACCAACGAACTCGCCGCCGACGCCGCCGCCCGCACCACCGGCCCCGACGCCGCCCGCGCCTTCTGGACAATGCGCCGCGCCGCGCAGCCCACCCGCACGGGCCTGTCTCGGCTCACCGGTGCCATCGCCGCGTTCCTGGCACCGACGCATCCGCCGATGGCACTGCGAGCGGCCCTAGCCGACCGCATCGCCCACCGCCCTGTCCCCTGAGCCCCGCGCCGATAAAGGAGCGCCGGTGGTCGTACATCACTCGGCCGACATCGCCACCGCGCTCCCCCGAAGAACCGGTGTCCCCGATCCGACCCAGAATTGAGCAACCCGCAATGTCGCAGTCCCCACTGCTACGTGGCACGGCCGCCATAGCCGTGCTGTTCGGTCCCCACGCGGCGACGGCTCTGAACGACCTCGCAGAGATGACCGGAGCCGACATCGATTGGCCTGGACTCCCGCTCCACGTCAACGTCTCTGCCCTCAGCCTTACCGCCACCGGGATCTGGCTGCTGATCCGCGCCCGCCACGCCACGCATCGCGGCGCGACTGGCTGCGCGGCAGGACTCGCCATCGCCGGCGCCGTGCTGATGCCGCTCCTGGGCCAAGCCGCCGACACCGCCGCGACACTGCTACTGGCCGGGGCGGGCGCGTGGCTATGCGCACAGATCGCTGCGGACGCCAACACGCCGCTCTGGCAAGGCCGACTGGCCTCGAAGGTCACGCGGCGCTGGGATAAGGACGCGGTCGCAGCCTGCGCCGTCGTCCTGGCCGGGCACACCATCGCGATGCTCTCCGACACCTGGATCAGGCGGTTGGGCCCGGCCGTGACCAGCCAGGCCGAGCAGGCCGACGCCACCGGCCTGCACAACCCGGTTCTGTTCGCAGCCCAAGCCCTGGCCGCCGGGCTGCGGGAAGAGATCCCCTTGCTCGCGCTGCCCGCCGTGCTGATGGCCGCCGTACGCCGACCAGCCTGGCAGATCCTCCTGGCGGTGTGCGTCCTGCGCGCGGTGCCGCACGCCTACCTCGGCGCCGCCGCCCTGTCATCTGTCGCATTCGCCGCCGCGGCCTGGTGGATGTACCGGGTCACCCACCGGGTCGGCCCGATCATCATCGGGCACACGCTGTTCAACGCCCTCGCCCTCACCGGGCCGGTCGGAGCCGCAGTGCTGCTGGCTGCCCCGGTGGTGGCCACCATGCTCCTCGCCAGAGCTCCCAACGCCGCACCCCGGTGGCTTCGAAGCAAGCCCAACGCCCAGCGCCCAACGGAACCGAAAGAACTCGTGCGATGACCCCGCCGGATCCCCTCAACATCGACCCGTTCGCCGACCCTGATCCCCACAAGCGGATCGATCACCTGTTCCACCTGCGCCGCGCGACGCACCGCTGCATCATCAGGTACGGCGAAGCACTATGGGCCAGCGAGCACGCCCTCGCCGGAAGGCTCAACGCCCCACCGGCCATCGCCGCCCTCCCCGCCGACCGGCAGCCCAGAGCACTGGCGGCCGACGAGGCCGCACGATTCGCCAAGGCAAACGTCTATGGGCTCGACGAGGCGGTCACCACCGCCGCCGTAACCCTCGGCAGCCAAATGGTCAGCTACACCTCCCGCAACGCCGCAAAGGACACCTATCGAGGGCTGACCCCGATCGCAGAACCACCCACCCAAGCCGGCCTCCTTCGGTGGGCAGACGGCATCGGCTACGACGGGCTCGGCGTGCCGCTCATCGCCTGCCACTGGGGATCCATTCCAGACGGGATATGGATGGCGTGGTGGGCTGACAACCGGGTCGCCGTCGGCGACGACATCCTCCAGCGTCGCCGACCGCGCTACCAGGCCCTGAACGTCCTGCGGGAATTCGGGCCCCTGGCCCCCACCCGCTTCGCCACCACCATCACCCCCAGACTGCCCACAGATCCATCCGGAGAGGAACCCGCCGATGATCTGCCGCTCTCGCAGGACGTCCCCCCGCTCCTCGCGCTGACCGCGACAGTCCTGGCCTCGTGGGCGTTGCTGACCACCCGCGGCGCGACCCGCCTCATCAAACACCAGCCCACCCTGCGCCAAGCAAGCCTCGACCGCCGAGCAGGGCTTCCACCCACTTCCGCCACCCTGGCCACCGAGCCGGTCGACGAGCAGGTCATTGAGCGGTTGGCCAGCAAGGGACGGCCGTGACCCGCGAACCGACCCCTGAAGCAGAACCAGCCACCACGGCACTGCCGAAATCAGCATGATCGAGGCACTGGACGCCCTGGCGGGCCTGGCGGTTCTTGTCCTGCAGAGGGCACGTCAATCCACCGACGCCCTCGCTCTGGCACAGACCATCAAGGCGTTGGAGCCGCTCGCAGCCACGGTCGAGGTGCTACACCACCTTTCGGTCGCCATGACCAGGCAGGCGACGCGGCTCCGTGACCAGGAAGCGGCCAAACAGCCGGACGGACCCGCCCTATCCGCAATGGACACGGCACTGGTACACCTCACCTGCGGCCAGGAGACGGTGATGACGGCGCATCATCTGCTGGCGTCAGGACGCCACGAACTACACAAGGCCGCTGAAAAGAGGAACAGCAGCCAGCACCTCGATCAACGTCCACCGCCGCCTCCTTGAGACGTCGTCTCAATTGGATTAGCGCCGGAAATCTGCGGCAGTGGGGATCGGCCATCCCCGCATGTGCGGGCCGAGTTGGACGTCGGCGCAGCGCGCGAACGATGCCGCGGACCATTCCCGCGCGTGCGGGGCCGAGCGACAGATCACGCGCCACCTGGGAAGGACCGGCCTGCCCGAGGGCGTCCTCAGTTGCGCTCACCACGGCCTCCGCGGAGGTGCTGTGGCTGCTGGGTCGCGACCACACGCGCTCACCCAGCGCCCGCTGAGCCAGCTCCCGAAATGCACTCCCCGGAACGTCACCGGGCTGGTCGAAGCCTTGCAGGAGCTCGGACTGGTCATTCGTAAGCCTGCTCCGTCCGACCGTCGCGCAACGCCGGTCACCATCACCACCAGGGCAGGCCACTATCGCCACCTCGGGACCCTGCACAGGCAAGGCGCGGCCGAGCTCTTCCAGGACGGCGACGACCAAACTTCAGGACTGACGGGCCTTCGACGGGATCAGGCTTTAGTCTAGCGACCTCGCGTGCCCCCTGCGGATGGATACCACGGCACGATTGCTGCCACTAATATGAGTTTCGGATTGCCCCAAATCAAACGCTCGCCGGTCACGCAATCGTTACTGATCACCTCGTCATCTGGGGCACCAAAGTGGGCAAGATGACTCAGGCTTAGGCCATCGATACGTGCACTGGAGCCGTGATGGCCATCCGGGGAAACACGGGGTCGACTGTCTTGAAATCTAATTCCGAAACCAGTAGCGATGCTAGCAAACATATCTGGCCAATACCCAACGCTTGGCTAACTGCGATACTAGGAATTCCAAGCGCATTGCTAGCTGGCATCAAGTGGCAGAGCATTGCTAAACATCCTTTCCGGGCCGCAATCATGGGCCTTTGCCTGACAGCACTTCTTGCTCTGAGTGCACTTATACGCGAATTGTGGCGTCGAAAGTATAAAGAGCGATCGATTGCCTACATTGATCGACACATAGAATGGCACATTTCCCGGTTCGAAAAACGCTATCGCGAGCATCTTGCGAGTGAGTTGCATCTGATAGATCTGAAAGGACTAGCCACTCGCGGCTTCTTTACGCCCGAGCTCGATGACGTTTACGTCGACCTGAGCCTCATGCCGCGTGATCCGGAACAGGTGCCCGAAAGTGATCTAGCGGACATTGATATTGCGGACACGAAAAGACGCTCCATCGGAGATTTTATTTGTCAACCTAAACCTCGCGTTATTGCTATACTAGGTGCCCCCGGAAGCGGGAAAACCACTTTACTTCGGCACACAGCTCGAGAACTAAGCCGCGAAAGAACGCGACACAACAGACGCCGCAAATCTCAGCGCACACTCCCTATAATTCTCTACCTTCGAGAGCATATTGCTGCAATAACCGGCGAGGAACCGCTGCCTTTGCCTGACGTATTAAGCCGGGCTCTAAGTAAATACGGGATAGCGACACCAGAGGGATGGTTTGACCAGCGGCTTCGCGATGGAAAATGCGTTGTACTTCTAGACGGCCTGGATGAGGTTGGCCGGCGAGAGGATCGCCTGGTAGTCGCAGAATGGATCAGCTCCCAAATCAGGCGCTATCAGAAGAATGATTTCGTGGTCTCTGCACGACCGGGAGGCTACCGAGCTGCTCCTATTGAGGGCGCGGTCGCACTACAAACGCGAAAGTTCAGCAAGGAAAAGGTCTCTCGCTTCGTACACAGATGGTACCTCGCGGTCGAAAGGAACAGTGGTGAATATAATGAAGCCGATCGGGAGCGGTCTGCTCGGAGAGAAGCCGATGACCTACTTGGTCGGTTGACAGAAACGCCCGCACTGGATCAACTCACTGTCAATCCGCTACTACTAACCATGATCTGTAATGTGCATCGATACAGAGGAGCGCTACCAGGTAGCCGAGCCGACCTATACGGCCAAATATGCGAAGTTCTAATGTGGCGTCGCCAGGAGGCAAAAAAGCTCCCCGTGGAGCCACGGAGCAATCAAAAGGGCATGCTGATGCGCGTCCTCGCTCACGAGATGATGTCTCGCCGGGTTAGCGCTCTCTCAAAGACCGATGCCATTGATGTTATTAAGACGGCGGTTCGACGTGTATCCAGGTCTCTCAGACCGGAGGACGTTCTGGCTGATGCTGGTTCGAATGGCCTTCTAATTGAGAGCGAAAATGGATTCTATGCATTCTCTCACTTGACCTTTCAGGAATACTTCGCTGCCATGTACATCTTGGAGCGAGGTCTGGTGACCAAGCTAAGCTCGACTGTAGGGGATCCCTGGTGGCGTGAGTGCACATTGCTCTACGTTGCTAGCGCCGATGCTGAACCCATCGTGAAAGAGTGCTTGAGTATAAACACGGTCTCCTCCCTTAGCTTGGCTTTTGACTGCGCAGATGAAGCCAACGAGCTAGCCGAGGAAGTAAGGGATCAGCTCGAGGTTCTACGGTCAGAGGGGCTGTCTGAGGACGCAGAAGAAGGCCGTCATCGACTTATGGTAGCTGTCACAGTTGCCCGCCATCTTCGACGGCTCGTGCGTCTTTCAGATGGCTCACGTCTTTGCAGGGGAGGGATAACTAGGGAGATCTATAGGTATTTTCTCCTAGACATGGCCAAGCATGGAGCCGCATACACGCCAGCAGCGTCTACCGGAAGTAGGCTAGTTCCTGAGGTAGACGGCCTCATTTCAGGGATTCGAGGAAGCGATGCTGTGGCTTTTACACGTTGGGTTAATGAGCTTTTCGAGGGGGATCTCTCTTTTTGGCTTCCGACTCGCTTGGAGGTCGAAGAGCCGATCTTCCAGGCAATTATCGCCAAGGAACATGGTTCGAGTCATAGCATCTGGGTGGCCTCTTTCCCCGGTAGTGATATCACCGAGCTATGGACACCGGCTGATGCTCCTTCGCCTCTCGTGGTCCGCGCTGATGTGGTACGTCAGACGCTTGAGAAGGATGTTTATCAACTACCGGAAGCGTTAAGATTTCTTGTATTGACTCGAATTGATGTAGTCGCGACACTACTCGCCAACGCAGTCCAGACAACCCGGTTGCAATCCGAACGCAATTACGCACGCGATGAGCAATTCAGGCGAGCACATGATCTCGCTTTGAGGATAGCCGAACTTGCTCGCGAAAGAGCCCTCGTTTGCCTCTCTGATCTCGACCCGGCGACTGTACGCCTTCTCGGCTTCATTGGAGCCTCGAAGCGCGTCATAAAGCCTGAATTGGATCAAATATTTCAACGGAATTTCACCGCTGCTCTCACTTCAGCTATGTCCCGTGTTCGCGTTCTCGAACGTGCCCTTGGAGTCCGACGCAAAAGGGTTCATTCTGCACCTGTTACTCGAGAACGCGGGCTTGTTTTTGCCCAGGCTCTCAGTCAATCGCTCGACCGGTCGGTAGATGTCGCTTGCTTTCTCGATAGTGACTTTGCGGCAGAAGTGTCTCTTGATAGGTTTATAACTCGTCTCCTCAATTTCGATGCTAGTGACAGTCTTGGTTACGATCTTTTACTTAATATTCCTGGCGTGCTGGACCAAGCCATGGACCGCACCTTTGACCTCGCTGATGGCGTAGGGAACGTTCTTTCATCAGGACTTGCTAAAGTTCTTTCGCGACGCGACCCTATTGAACGAGGCATCTCGAGGCTTGATTGGCAGACATATTTTGCAAGTGAGATAGCGGGTACAATGCAGCTAGAATGCCCCGTATTCGAGGTCGCCCCAGACCAAATAGAAGAGTTGGTTGATGTTGCAACCACCAGCCTTCACGCTGCAACCATGGGCTCCTCAAACGCCGCTTGGGTCCAGAGGACTGCTCAGCAATTCCGCGTTCTTCTCAAGTCAGTTTGGTCGAGAGTAGAGCCGATGACTGCGGAAAACGCGGCCGCACTTCGGCTAGCTGCTTTTTGCCTTGCTGGCGAGGCTGAAGCTCGACAGAGGATGGATTTGGTTGAAAATTTCTACGCAATTGGAGCTGCCGTCACTTGGCTGGAAAGACGCTACAATGGCGAGGAATCAGCCACTGAAGTCTTGTATTTGAAGATGGTCACTGACTGACCAGATGAGCACGGGCGAACCGCAACCACCCAGGAGCCGAGGCCTCGGTCGTCATCCAGGGCCGATGCGTTCTCGGATGGCGAGATGATCGGCGGGTGACCTGCGGCGCTCGCGAGTGTGGGCGTGGGATGACGAGGAGACCGTAACGAACGAGCGCGACTCCAGATGATCAAGTCTGCCTAGACTGGTTTATCAAAACGGAGCCGCGCTCACATGCGTGTGGGGCTTCATTATCCCCAGTTGTTCGGAGCCTGACCTGTAGTTCCCGGGCGGGATCATGCTGTGGTCGGGCAGGCTGGGTTGCCCTGGTGTGGTCGCTGTTGTACGACCTGACGCGCAACTCGCTGGGCGTGATGCTGCTTCGGCTCCGCGGGGACGCGGCTAAGAACGTCGAGATCCTGGTGTTATGTCACCAGCTTGCGGTGTTGCGGCGGCAGGTGAACCGTCCTGCTTTTCAACCGGCCGATCGGGTCCTGCTGGCCGCGTTGTCGCGGCTGGTCTGCCCCGGGCACGCTGGAACACGTTCATGGTGACGCCCGCGACGTTGCTGCGGTGGCACCGTGAACTGGTCGCCAGGAAGTGGACCTATCGGTGTAAGGCGCCCGGCCGGCCACCGGTCCAGCGGGAATCGGACGGTTGGTGCTGCAACTGGCGGGCGAGAACGCGGGTTGGGGCCACCGCGGCAACGGCCTCGCCGCGGCCTGTCTTTGCGACTGATCAAGCCCCGTGTCGGAGCCCACCCCCTGCACGTCTCACCTGCACGGACGTAATTTTCGGCAGGCACAACGTCCAGAGGGGGAAGGCCCCTGCAGATCGACGGACATTCCTCCACCATCGAACAGGGTTCAGATGAATGATGGTCCGTGGTGCACCGGGTTGTGCGTGTGACGCCCAGCGATAGGTGACGAATCCGGGCGTGGTTGTTGGACTTGAAGGTGATCTTGCCGATCGGCCTGCCGGACCCGCGTTCGTGGGTTCGCGAGTCGGATACTGGATGGCGTGGGCTACATGGAGACAAATGTGAGGATTCTGCCTTGCGTGCTGGACGCTCTGCAGGTGATCGTGGCCAGGAGGGGGACGTCGCGTGATGGGACGCTCCGTCAACTCCTCGGCGAGCACGTGGAACGGCAGGAGTCCCTGGATCCAGATGAGCGGCTCACCCACGTCTCGACCGTACTGCGCTATCCACGGCCTCCCTTCGGGCGCAGAGCGCCAAGGCCGGATCGGCCGCTGCGGCTGCGGCTGCCGTCTGATCTTGTGCCGCGGGCCCGCGCGGTCTCCCTGCATCTTCCGGGTCAGTCACCTCGCGCCCACCGTGACTATCAGAGCCGGTCGCTGACCGACGCGGTGGTGACGGCGATCGCCTTCGAGGAGCGGTTCAGTGACGAGTTCCTCGATGGTCTGCGGCCAATGTTGCGGCACGGTTCGGCCCGCGGGTTGTGGCACCTGGCCGCCGCGGCGACGAGCACTGCACCGGAAGTGGCCGTACTCGCTGAAGCCGAAGCCCTACGGGCAGAGGGGCCCGGGAGCCCTCCCCGAAACCCCCGAGAGTTGCGGCTGCTGCTGATTGCGGAGGAACTGGAAGAACAGGTGGCCTGGCACGCCCCGATGCGCTTCCAGGTGGCCGCCAATCTCGCCCGGGACTTGCTGACGGGCCCGCCTGCTGACCAGAACGAGCAGATGCTGTACCAGCAGGGACAGGAGTGGGAGCGGCACCTGGTCGACCTGCGTGACGGAGGGAAAGCCCGGGACCGGGCTCGGGCCGGGGTGCCAGAGAAGGGGGGGCTGGGTCGCGGCGCTACCGCGGTATGGCGGGCGGAGCGCCGCGTCGAGACTCAGGACTTCACCGACTGGCTGATCGAGCCGCACCATCAGTTGGAGCGGAAGATCCGGCCACCGGGATGGCCGGTACGGCTGCCGGCGCACTGGCACGGCCGCAGCGTCGCGGCCCAGACCGCGCCGGTGCCCGATCCGTACGCGGACTGGCTGACCGAAGGACGGGTCCTTGCCTTCCCCTATCAGGAACAGCATGTGGTGTGGCCGCTGGTTCCCGCCCCGGGCATTGCGGGATGCGCTCCGGTCCCCGAGTTCGAGCCGGTCGTCCGCGCCGCCTCCACCATCCGCGCGGACCGGATCGTGGCCTTTATCGAAGCCATCCTGATCGACTGGCACGGTGAGGACGATCCCGCCGAGACCGGAGACGATCTATCCTGGCCCTCCGAGATCGGAGGGGAACACTCCGAGGTCGATATGAGGCTCCGTCTCCCGATCGACAAGGCCCACGAGTATGGGTTCATCGACCTCGAGGAGAAACGGCGCGCGATGGACGACGCCCGCGCGGCAACCCTGCGCTCGATGACCGAGATCATCGACTCGATCCCCAGCTCTGAACCCGAGGTCAGGCGCGCCCTGCAAGAGGCGTACGGTGACTCGCGCCAGTTCGGGCGCATCGCCCAGAAGGCCAGAACCTACTGGGGTGTCCGCATACGCTTCACCGTCACCCGGGCGTGGTGGCATTGGCCGGGCGGCTCGGTCGCTGGCGCCGCGGCGGCGGGACGCCGCCCCGATCTCGTTGAGTGCCTCGCCGGTTGGGCGTTCCGGCAGAGTTCCTTGATCTTGGAGTTCGTCATGCAGCGGGCGTGGGATGACGCTTTCGACCGCTACAAAGACGGCCGGGTGTGACATCCACCGTTAACCTCTCGTTCGTTCTTTTCGCTGGACTGGATCTAAGCTCGCGCGGGAACGCCCGGGCACCTGAGATCCGCGTACGAGCTCGTACGCCCGGCAGAGGAGTTCGCATGCAGACCAGAACCCGGATGGCCGCCTCATTGACCCCGGTCGGCATAGGCGGTTTGGTCGCCGAGTTGGCCGGGGCACCTTGGTGGCTCATCGTGGCAGCCTATGGCTGCATTGCTTTGGGCCTCATCGTCATGCTGGTCCAGACCATCTTCCCGCAGGAGTCTGTCGACCGGCTGGAGTGGTGGCGTGACCGCCGCCGCCACCAGCGCCTGGCCGCCAACAAGAACGCCGACAGCGCGAAGGCACCTCGGCCTGCCCTGCGTCGTGAAAGCCCAGACCGCGCAGACCCGCACCGCCGCGGCCGAAGCCGCCGCCCGTGAGGCCTCCGAAGCTCGCGAGCAGACCGCTTTGGCCGAAGCCGACGCCGCCCGCGCCGCCGAACAGGCCACCGAGCGCGGCGCCGGCGCCACTCACCTTGGCCGACACGCCGGGGAGACCGCCGCCGCACCGGATCGCCCGCACCAGGGCTAGGAGGCGCATCGACCATGACGCCGCCCGTACAGCTCAGGCGAGGCCACCGTCGAGCAAGCCACGCGATCACTACAGCCATGGCGGCTCCTTGTCGGCTCGGCGGTTCTGAAACGAATCGGCATGCAGCGACACTGGGCGGCAGGGAAATCGGGCGGAACACGGACGGCTCGGCATACAATGACACTCTGAGACCCACTCCGATACGACAGTTTCGGACTTTTAATCCGCAGGGTGTCGAATTGCCGGGAGCCCTCCACCGGCATCCGTGTTCATCCAGGTAAGAAGCGGTATTGACCGGCAGTCCACTCCATCGACACGAACCAAGGGTGACTGACGCTGCAGCAGCCTCCGCGGCCGAATATGATCCTGTTCGGTCGTTGAGTACCTCCAAGTTGCGGGGAGCCACAGAGGAGCCAATTGGGGAGCCACCGTAGATAGACTTCCCCGGACTCGCCGCGACTCCCCCAGGATGTTTCTGCAGGTGAGAGGCCCCCCGATCGACTTCCATCTACCTTGATCGACTGATCTGCTGTGCCACCGGTCAAACGGTCCTCCCAGATCACCTCCAGCGGAATGGTGCACCAACTCCCGCGTGATCCACGGCTGGGGGACGCAGCCGAGCAGGGGGTCCGGATAGTGGGGGGCGGCACTGCTGCCAGCCCGACCCGGTCAGCGTCGATCCGATCGCCTCGACCAGGGCGGCGTGCGCGTCAGAGTTGATCAGTTGGATGCCGGTCAGGCCGCCCGCGACCAGCCCGTGCAGGAACGCCACCCAGCCCGCACGCCACGCCCCCGCTCATCGGGGCGGACCACGGGTGCTGGACGTGGATGACATCGCCCCTGCGCATGTCGAGAACTATTCGGCCAGGTGCCGACTCCGCGCACACGAGGACGACCGACCCGGAGTGGTCACATGCCGTACCCGCCGCCGGGCTGACGCATCACGGGTGGCTATGGCTCGCTGGATCCGCAGCAGGGCGGCACGGCGCATCACCTTCTCCAAGTCCGCCGGGGCAATTTCCAGGTCGAGGGCGGCGCGGCCATCCAGCAGCGGGATCTGCGGGGCCGCCCCGGGGTCTGCATGGACTTCGGGGTTGCATCGCCGGTACCAGCCTTTGAGAAGGGCCTTAACGGCGTCGGAGCCAGCGCTGATGACGGGGGCAGAGGTGAGCAGGTCGGCCACGCCTGCGGCGACCAGGTCCTTCTGGTGCGGGTGCGGCCCAGCTCAGCCCCGTGAATAGACAGCGCCTCACCGACGATCAGCAGATCGACCAAGCGGTCCTCGGGCTCGTTCGAGGACCCAAGTCGCCATCCGCCGCCGGATCTCTATCGGCAGCGACCGGTCACCGGCAACTCCGGGATACCCCAGCCGCCCCATGCTTTGCCGAACCCGGGCCAAGTCGTCAGTGAGCTCTTTTCAACGTGCTGCGGTCTCGCGGAGTTGAAGGGCGTGGATGGCTTTGGCGTGGCGGCCGGCGCGGTGGGGGCAGCAGCGCAGTTTGCGCAGGATGCGCCATGATTTGAGCTGGGCGTTCGCGCGTTCGCCGGGTCCGCGGAGCTTGGCGTGTGCGCGGTTGGCGTCCTTTTGCGGTTCGGGCTTGTCGCGTCCCTTGTAGGGCGTGAGGATGTGCGGGCTGGCGCCCTGGTAGGCCTTGTCGGCCAGCACCAGCAGGCCGGTGGTGGCCAGTGCCCTGACGACGCCCCAGATCCTGGCCGCGGCCAGGTCGTGAACGGAGCCGCGCAGCGGTCCCGACACCCACAGCAGGGTCCCGTCCGGTGCGGCGATGACCTGGAGGTTCATGCCGTGGCGGCGATGTTTCCCCGAGTAGTAGGGCCGGTCGGCGGCGACCCGGTCGATCGAGATCAAGGAGCCGTCCAGCACCGGGTAGGGCAGCCCGTTCTTGACCGCTTTGGCCAGCGCTGCGCCGAGTTTGGGTGCGCGGGCGGCGAGCAGGTCGACGGTCTCGTTGATGTAGCGCCATGCGGTGGTGGTGGAGACGGCGAATCCGGCGCCCAGTTCGGCGTAGGTCTCGCCCTTGCGCAGGTAGACCAGGGTCATCAGTGCTGCATGCCCGGGGCTAGGCGCCGGCCCTTGCTGCCGATGGCCCTTCGGTGGCGGCGGACCACACCGGTGGCGTAGGTCAGGGTGTCTGACGCGACAAAGGCAGCGAAGCACGGTACAAAAGCATGTGAGGCCATAACAATGGGGTGGTGGTTCGAGGGGGCCGGGTGTGGCTTATGTGAAGCTGCCCTTGATGGCTTGAGAGGCAAGGCCGCCCGGTTCCTGGACGCTCTGACCGCTGATTGAGAGCTGCGGATCATCGCTGTTTATGGCTTCGTTGGCGGGGCGTTCCCCGGACCACAAAGGCATGGCCTGACGTGGGAAGGAACCCCCTGTTGAGCACAGTCCAGCGAGTCTGGGTCGGAGTCGATGTCGGCAAGGCCCACCACTGGGCGGTGGCCGTCGACCAAGAGGGCCGGCGACTGCTGTCCCGAAAGGTCGCCAACGACGAAGAAGCGATCCTGGCTATGATCGCCGCAGCTTGCGAATTGGCCGGCGAGATCCGGTGGGCGGTCGATATCTCCAGCCGGTTGTCGGCCCTGCTCCTGGCCCTGCTGGTGAGCCATGGCCAGCAGGTGGTGTACGTGCCCGGCCGGACGGTGAACCGCATGGCAGGGGCGTTCGCGGGCGAGGGCAAGACTGACGCCAAAGACGCTCAGGTCATCGCCGACGTCGCCAGGATGCGGTCCGGGTTCCGGCTGCTCACGACCTCGCCAGACATGATCCACGAGCTCGCACTTCTCACCTCCTGCCGCCGCGACCTGGTCAGCTACCGGGTCCGCATGATCAACCGGCTCCGTGAACTGCTGGTCGGCATCTGCCCGGCCTTGGAACGCGAGTTCGAGTACAAACACCGGGCCGGCCTGGTGCTGTTGACCGGGTTCCAGACGCCCGCCGCACTGCGCCGCATCGGAGTGAAGCGGCTGACCGACTGGCTGGTGCGCCGGAAGGTGCGCTCCGCGGCCGATATCGCCGAACGCGCGGTCATGGCCAGCCGCACGCAGCAGACAGTCCTGCCCGGACAGGCTCGGGCCGCCAGGCTCGTCGCGGACCTCGCCCAACAGATCCTCGACCTGGACGAACGCCTCAAGCAGCTCGACGCGGAGATCACTGAGGTCCTCGCTGGAGACGAGACCGCCGAGATCATCCAATCGATGCCGGGCATGGGACCACTTCTGACCGCCGAGCTCATCGCACGGACCGGGGACCTGTCGAGCTACCGCAACGCAGGGCACCTCGCGGCCCACGCCGGGATCGCCCCCGTACCCAACGATTCGGGGCGGCGGCTCAACAACCTGCACCGCCCCACTCACTACGACCGACGTCTGTGCAGGATCTTCTACCTGTCAGCCCAGACAGCCATGTCCAGACCCGGTCCCTCGCAGGAGTACTACCGCAGGAAACGAGACGAAGGAAAGACCCACGTCCAGGCCGTTCTCAGCCTCGCACGCCGCCGAGTCGACGTCCTCTGGGCCATGTCGAGAGATCGCCGCCGCTACACAGCAATGCCGCCAGCAGCGGCCGCTTGACAAAGCATTGAGATGCCTCTGGTGGGGACGGGGGTTGTGAGAGACCAACCGTCCTACCAGGGGCTTCTTGACGTCCGGCATCGCCCACGCCGTCCGCGATCATGCTGTGATCAGCGCCTCCGAAGCTGCCGC
>NZ_BDDE01000034.1 GCF_008327685.1 Actinomadura sp. K4S16 | reverse complement strand
GAGTCTCATGAACGTCCCTCCGCCGAGGTGAGCGGCAGCCTCGGGTCGACCGGCTGCCCCTCCCAGGTGTCCCGGATCCAGGCGTGCGCCGGGTCGTCGCAGATGCGCCACGCGCGTTCCGGCGACGGCCCGGCCATCACGTTGAGGTAGTACAGGTCGTGCCCCGGCGGAGCCATCGACGGGCCGTGCCAGCCGTGCGGGATCAGCACGGCGTCGCCGCTGCGGACCTCCGCCAGCACGTCGATCGGACGTCCCGGCGACCCGTAGACGCGCTGGTAGGCCATGCCGTCCCGGGCGACCTCGAAGTAGTAGATCTCCTCCAGGACGGCCTCGTCCGCCGTCTGCTCGTCGTGCTTGTGCGGCGGGAACGACGACCAGCAGCCCGCCGGCGTGAGCACCTCGCACGCGATCAGCTTCTCGGCGAACGGGAACCCCTCCGGCGTCCCGAAGTTGTTGACCTGCCGGCTCGCCGACCCGGCGCCCCGCAGCTCGACCGGAACCGCCTCCGCGGGCCCGTAGCGCGGCGCGAGCCGCCGCTCGCACCGGGCGCCCGCCAGCGCGAACCGCCCGTGCCCCCGCACCGTCACCCGCGCGTCGCGCGGCACGTAGGCGAAGTCGCTGACCCGGGCGAAGACGTCCTCGCGGCCCTCAAGCCCGAACCGCTCACCGTCGCACTTGACCACGCACGACCCCGCCAGCGGCAAGACGATCATCTCGAACTCGCCGGTGCCGAACTCGTGCGACCCGCCTTCCGGGAGCTCCAGCACCCGCAGCGACGAGTACGCCCACCCCGCCGACTCGGGGGTGACGACCAGCCCGTACGGGGCCTCCGCGGCGGTTCCGGCGGGCAGGTGGTATTTCATCGCGGCTCCTTCAGCAGTTCGTCGACCTCGTCTTGGGTGGGCATCGCGTCGGAGCAGGCGATGCGGGACGCGACGATCGCCCCTGCGGCGCCCGCGAACTCGATGAGCCGCCGCAGGCCCCAGCCGGCGAGGAGCCCGTGGCAGACGGCGCCGCCGAACGCGTCCCCGGCGCCTAGTCCGTTGACCACGTCGACCTTGACCGGCGGTACCTCCACCACCTCGTCGGCGGTGGCGGCGAGGACGCCTTCCGGGCCCATCTTCACGATGGCGAGCTCCGGGCCGCGGGCCAGGATCGCGCGGGCGGCGGCATGCGGCTCCCGCTCCCCCACGGCGACCTCGCACTCCTCCAGGTTCCCGACGGCGACCGTCGCCCGTTCCAAGGCGAGTCCGGCCCAGTGCGGAGCCTCGGAGGGGTCCTCCCACAGCATCGGCCTGTAGTCGAGGTCGATGACGGTCTGCCCGGGGTGCTCCCCCAGCGCGGTCAGGGTCGCCTCCCGGCTCGGCTCCTGCGAAAGGCCCGTGACCGTGGCCCAGGCGATGCGCGCCGAGCGGATCGCGTCGAGGTCCAGCTCGTCCGGACGGATCTCCAGGTCGGGAGCCTTTGGGTAGCGGTAGAAGTACAGCGGGAAGTCGTCCGGCGGGAAGATCTCGCAGAAGGCCAGCGGTGTCGGCAGGCCGGGGACGGCGGTGACGTACCGGTCGTCCACGCCGTAGCCGCGGAGCGCCTTGTGGACGAACCGGCCGAAGGGGTCCTCCCCCGTCCGCGTGATGACGGCGGCGCTGCGGCCGTACCTGGCCGCCGCCACGGCGACGTTGGTCGGGCTGCCGCCGAGGTACTTGCCGAACGATTCGACGTCCTCCAGCGGCGTGCCCACCTGGTCCGGGTAGACGTCGACGCTGACCCGCCCCATCGTGATGAGGTCGAACGTCATCGGGCCACCCCGGCGAGGTAGTCGAGGCTCCGGCGGACGTCGCCGTACGGCCCGTCGCCCGGCGCGGGCTCGCCGGTCAGGACGGTGTCCTGCTCCATCACCCACCAGCCTTCGTAACCGGCGATCTCCAAGGTGCGGATGATGTCGGGGATGTCGATGTCGCCCTCCCCTAGCGGCCTGTACAAGCCGTCCCGCACCGCGTTCGTGTACGTGACGCCGCCCTTGAGCACCCGTTGGGCGAGCTCCACGTCCACGTCCTTGAGATGGACGTGCGCTATGCGCGGCGCCGCGAAACGCGCCAGCCACACCGGATCGGTCCCGCCGACCAGCAGGTGGCCTGTGTCGAGGCAGAGGGGGATGCTGCATCCCCCCAGCACGCGTTCGACCTCGTCGCGCCGCTCCACGACCGTTCCGACGTGCGGGTGCAGCGTGACGAGCCTGCCGCGGGCGGTGGCGCGCGCAGCGATCGCGTCCAGGTTCGCAAGCAGCACCGACCACGCCTTGGTGTCGAGGACGGGACGCTCGTCATACCCGTCGAGGCCGGTTGCGGCCGCCAAGACGAGGACGCCGTCGATGTCGTCCAAGGCTCGCTCGACCAGAGGCATCGGGTCGAAGTCGGAGTCGTGCAGCACGACGGGTACGAACGCCCCTACAAGGCCCAACCCGAACGAGGCCAGCAGTTCATTCCGCTCTTGCGCGGCCCTAGGGAGGAAGCCGTCCGGCCCCAGCTCGGTCGCCGCGAGACCGAGGTCGTGCATCTCGGCGAGAACTCGGCCCGGTTCCATCTGGTGGCCCCAGCCTGGCACCTCGCACACGCCCCAGGAGATCGGGGCGCCGGCGACCCTCACCGCCGCACCTCCTCGACGCCGACGATCCGGCCCTGCCGCATGGACAGCTCGCACGCTTCGGCGAGGTAGAACGCCTCCAGCGCCTCCTCCGGCGGGCACGGGTTGGCGCGGCGGCCCGCCACGACGTCCGCGAAGGCCCGCAGCTCGGCGTCGTAGGCGTCGGAGAAGCGCTCCATGAAACCGGCGTAGGGGGCCTTGGGCTGGTCCCCGTCCGGAAGCGCGGTCGCGGGCGTCCGATCGTCCAGGCCGGTGATGACGCTGTCCTTGGACCCGAACAGCTCCAGCCGGGCGTCGTATCCGGCGGCGTTGTAGCGGGTGGCCGAGACCTGGCCCAGCGTCCCGTCGTCCAGGATGAGCAGCGCGGAGCCGGTGTCGACGTCGCCGGCCTCGCGGAAGAAGTCGTCGCCCCGGTTGGCTCCGGCGGCCATCACGCGGACGACCTCGCGGCCCGTGACGAACCGGATGAGGTCCAGGTCGTGGATGAGGCAGTCGCGGAACAGCCCGCCGGACGCGGGGACGTACTCGGCCGGCGGGGGCGCCGGGTCGAAGCTGCACGACCGGACGGTGTGCAGCCAGCCGAGCCGTCCGGACGCCAGGGCCTCGCGCGCCGCCGCGTTCCCCGCGTCGAACCGGCGCTGGAACCCGACCTGCACCGGCACGTCGGCGGCGGCGGCCGCATGGACGATTTGGAACGTTCCATCTAGATCGGAAGCGAGCGGTTTCTCGCAGAAGACGGGAGTTCGCGCGGCGACGGCCCGCTCCACCAGGCCCGCGTGCGCGTCCGTGGCCGCCGCGACGACCAGGCCGTCCAGTCCGGCGGAGAAGAGGCCGTCGACGGCGTCCAGGGCGGTGACCTCGGGCCGCCCCCCGCCCAGTCGCGCGGCGAGGTCGCGGGCGCGGCGCGGGTCGGCGTCCGCGACGACCACCGCCTCCACCTCGGGCAACTCTCGCAGCGCGGCGGCGTGGCGCGCACCAATGCGCCCCGCGCCGGCCAGTCCGATCCTCATCGATCCCCTCCCGGTCGGCCGTCAGGTGGAGACACCGAGTCTGATGGAGCGTTCCAGAAGCGTCAACGCCCCGGCTGTCCGCCTCTCCGGTAATGGAGTTGTCCGAAACCGGGCCGGGTACTCGGGACTCCGGCTGTCGCGGGGGTCATACCAAGCGCTAGTTTTGCCCTATGCGGATCTTCGTCACCGGCGCCTCCGGATTCGTCGGGTCCCATGCCGTGCGCGCCCTGCTCGACGCCGGGCACCGGCCGCGCGCGCTGGTCCGCGACCCGGAGAAGGCGGCGAAGGTCCTGCGCGCGGTGGGCGTCGACGCCCGGGACGTGGAGCTCGTCCGCGGAGACATGCTCGACGAGGACCGCGTGGCCGAGGCGCTGCGGGGCTGCGACGCCGCGATCCACGCCGCCGCGGCGATCGGGGTGACCGGCGGCGCGGGCGACCTCGTGAAGGTGAACGTCCAGGGCACGCGCAACGTGGTCGGCGGGGCCGTCGCCCAGGGCCTGGCCCCGGTGGTCCACGTGTCGACGGTCGCGGTGTTCGTCCCGCCGTCCGGCCCGGTCATCACCGCGGGCGACGCCCTGGCGAACCCGCGGACCGACTACGGCAGGTCCAAGCTCGCGGCCGAACGCTACGTGCGCGGCCTCCAGGAGGACGGCGCTCCGGTCACCATCGTCTACCCCGGCGGCGTGTGCGGCCCGAACCAGCCGGCGCTGGACGCGCTGATGGAGGGCCTCGCCGCCGCGCTCGGCAAGGTGTGGCCGCTTCCGGGCGGCGGCGTCTCGGTCCTCGACGTCCGCGACCTGGGCGAGGCGTTGGCACGTTCCGTGGAGGCCCGGCAGGGGCCGAGCCGCTGGGTGCTCGGCGGCCACTACCTGACCTGGCCGCAGTACGCCGACCTGTGCGACCGGCTCACCGGGGTGCGGTGCCGCCGCGTCCGCGTCCCCAGCCGCGCCATGCTCGCGCTGGGCTCCGCCCTGGACGCGGCCAAGCGCGTCCGCCGCTTCGACTACCCGCTCACCCGGGACGCCGCCGAGTTCATGGTCACGCTGGTGCCGACCGACGACCGTCCCGTCCTGGACGCGCTCGGCCTCACGCTGCGCCCCGTCGAGGAGACCGTCGCCGACGGCCTGCGCTGGCTGGCCGAGAGCGGACATCTGAACCCGCGCCGGGCCGGACGGCTCGCCGCCAAGGAGGCCCCGATGCCGACACTCGTCCAGCGCACGTTCGGACCCGTCTTCCACCGGGTCTCGGGCTCCGAGTGGTTCTCCAAGGTGGGGCCCAAGGTGGTCCCGCCCGTCGACCGGACGCTGCACAGGCTCACCGGAGGACGGCTCCTGCTCGGCCAGCTCCTCGTACCCAGCCTCGTGCTGACGACGACCGGCGCCGTCAGCGGGCTCCCCCGGCAGACTCCGCTCGCCTGCCTGCCCGACCGGGAGGGCGGCTGGTACGTCGTCGGCTCCAATTTCGGTCGCGAGAAGCACCCCGCCTGGACGGGCAACCTCCTCAAGAACCCGGAAGCCGAGGTCAGTTTCCAGGGCCGCTCCGTCCCCGTCACCGCCCACCTCCTGGACGACGTCGAACGCAAGGAGATCTGGCCTCGCCTCATCGCCGTCTGGCCCGTCTACGACCGTTATGTGGAGCGCACGGAACGGCAGCTGAGGGTCTTCCGCCTGACCCCCCGCTAACGGCCGCGGAGGGTCAGGGAAAGCCTCCGGCCGATGAGCAGATAGGCGAGCACGACACCGGCGACGTTGAGGATGACGTCGTCGACGTCGAAGGCCCGTCCCATCACGAACGCGCCCTGCACCGTCTCGATGGCCAGCGAGAGCATGCCGCTCACCAGGGCCAGCCGTACCGGGCCGCGGAGGGACGTCCAGACCAGGGGCAGGAGCACGCCGAGCGGCGCCAGGAGGATCACGTTGCCGCCCACCTGGAGGAGCGCGTCCTTGATGGGCTGGTCCATATAGAACCGGAGCGATCGGCCGGGATCGGTGTTCCCACCGGCCTGGCCGTTGTCCTGGACGGGGGTCAAAGTGAGCTTGAAAGCGAAGTAGAAGAAAACTCCGAGGAAGCCCAACGCGATGATCACTACCACCACGCGCAGGGCGACGACGTACCAGGGGACCCTCTCGCCCGCCGCTGCGGGCTGCCACATTTCCACCAACACTCGGCGCGGTCTCCCCAGTTCGCCGCGGTCCATGCATGGCCGCGGGTTTTGGGATGACCGGATAGTCCATTGATGTCGAAATGCCCGGATGGTACGGAAACGCCCGCGCCGGGACGAACCCGGCGCGGGCGTGCGCTCCGCTCCGATCAGGCGGCGACCGCGGTGGTGGCCGGCTCCAGGGCCAGGTCCAGCACCTCGCGGACGTCGCTGACGGCGAACACCGTCATCTTCTCGAGCACCTCGGCCGGGACGTCCTCGAGGTCCGGCTCGTTGCGCTTCGGCACGATCGCGGTGGTGATGCCGAGCCTCGACGCGGCCAGCAGCTTCTGCTTCAGGCCGCCGATCGGCAGCACCCGCCCGGTCAGCGACACCTCGCCGGTCATCGCCACGTCCGAGCGCACCGGCCGGCCCGACAGCAGCGACGCGAGCGCCGTCGTCATCGTGATGCCCGCGCTCGGGCCGTCCTTCGGGATCGCGCCGGCGGGCACGTGGACGTGCACGCCGCGGTCCTTCAGGTCGCCGACCGGCAGCTCCAGCTCCGCGCCGCGCGAGCGCAGGTAGCTGAGCGCGATCCGGGCCGACTCCTTCATGACGTCGCCGAGCTGGCCGGTGAGCGTCACGCCGGTGTCGCCCGTCTCCCGGTCGGCCAGCGACGCCTCGATGTAGAGGACGTCGCCGCCCGCGCCGGTGACCGCGAGGCCCGTCGCCACGCCCGGCACGCCGGTGCGGCGCTCGTTCCTGCTCAGCTCGACCTCCGGGGTGAACCGCGGCCGGCCGAGGTAGTCCTTCAGGTCGTCCGCGCCGATCCGGACGGGCAGCGCCGACTTGCCGAGCGCGACGTTGGCCGCGACCTTGCGCAGCACCCGCGCGATCGAGCGGTCCAGGGACCGGACCCCGGCCTCCCGGGTGTACTCGGCCGCGAGCAGCCGCAGCGCGTCGTCGCCGAAGGACACCTCCGACGCCTCCATGCCGGCCTTGTCGAGCTGGCGCGGCAGCAGGTGGTCGCGGGCGATCGTGACCTTCTCGTGCTCGGTGTAGCCGTCCAGCTCCACCAGCTCCATCCGGTCGAGCAGCGGCCCGGGGATCGCCTCCACCACGTTCGCGGTGGCGAGGAACAGCACGTCGCTCAGGTCGAGCTCGACCTCCAGGTAGTGGTCCCGGAAGGTGTGGTTCTGCTCGGGGTCGAGGACCTCCAGCAGCGCCGCGGTCGGGTCGCCGCGGTAGTCGGCGCCGACCTTGTCGACCTCGTCCAGCAGGACGACGGGGTTCATCGTCCCCGCCTCGCGGATGGCGCGGACGATGCGTCCCGGAAGCGCGCCCACGTACGTGCGGCGGTGACCCCGGATCTCGGCCTCGTCACGGACGCCGCCCAGAGCGACCCGCACGAACTCGCGGCCCATGGCCCGCGCGACCGACTCGCCCAGGGACGTCTTGCCGACGCCGGGAGGGCCGGTCAGCGCCAGCACCGCGCCGCTCCTGCGCCCGCCCACGACGCCCAGGCCGCGCTCCTCGCGCCGCTTGCGCACGGCCAGGTACTCGACGATGCGCTCCTTGACGTCGTCGAGGCCCGCGTGGTCGGCATCGAGGATCTCCCGCGCGCCCGCGATGTCGTAGGCGTCCTCGGTCCGCTCGTTCCAGGGGATGTCGAGGACGGTGTCCAGCCAGGTGCGGATCCAGCCGCCCTCGGGCGAGGCGTCGGACGACCGCTCCAGCTTGTCGACCTCCTTCAGCGCCGCCTCGCGCACCTTCTCGGGGAGGTTCGCGGCCTCGATCCGGGCCCGGTAGTCGTCCTCCTCGTCGGCCGGGTCGCCGTTCAGCTCGGCCAGCTCCTTGCGGATGGCCTCCTGCTGCTGGCGCAGCAGGAACTCGCGCTGCGTCTTCTCCATGCCCTCCTGGACGTCCTTGCGGATGGTCTCCGCCACGTCCAGCTCGGCGAGGTGGTCGCGCGTCCACCCGATCACCAGGTTGAGCCGCTCCACCACGTCGACGGTCTCCAGGACCTCGATCTTCTGCTCGTCGGTGAGGTACGGCGCGTACCCGGCGTTGTCGGCCAGCGTGGACGGGTCATCGATCTGCTGCACGACGTCCACGACCTGCCAGGCGCCCCGGTTCTGCAGGATCGCGCTGACCAGGCCCTTGTACTCCTTCGCCAGCTCCTGCGCGCGCCCGGAGGCGGGCGGCGTCTCGACCGGCGTCCCCTCGACCCACAGCGCCGCGCCCGGCCCGGTCGTCCCGATGCCGATCCGCACCCGCTGCACGCCGCGGACGACCGCGCCCGGCTCGCCGCCGGGAAGCCGCCCCTCCTGCTCGATGACACCGAGCGTGCCGAGGCCGGCGTACTGCCCGTTCAACCTGGGCACCAGCAGCACCCGCGGCTTGGCCGCCGACCGGATGCCCGGCCCCTTGGCCTGCGCCACCGCCCGCGCGGCCTCGACGGCGGCCCGGACCTCGCCGCTCTCCGACAGGTCCAGGGGCACCACCATGCCGGGCAGAACGACCCCGTCGTCGAGGGGCAGCACCGGCAGCGTCAGGGTCTCGCTCATGCTCAGCTCCAAGTCAGTAGACCGACCCAACCACGGGTTGAGTCATTCTCACTCAAGAAAACGGAGCACCAATTTGTTTCCGCAGCAACGTTCGCTCTCAGCGATCACCCGCCGCGTGCGCGCCACAGGGCCCTGGCGAGTGCGCGGCCAGGCCGGCACGCGGGCGAGACCGGGGTCCCCGCGGCCGACGACCCGGCAGAATGCCCGCGCACGGCCGCGACGCCCTGTCAGAGGGTGTCCCACCAGCGTGGAGCCGAGTCATCAGGTTCGTCGGGGCTTGCGAAATGGAACGGCACGCCCAATCGTCCTGCCAGCGCCGCGCCGATCCTGCTCGCCTCTTCCGCCTCCGGCCAAGGGGGCACCTCGCCGTTGAACGCGCGGATGTCGTTCCCGTGCTGGACGGTCGCGAGGTGGTGCTCGGTGTTCGGGTCGCGCGTGACACCGAGCACCACCACGAACCACCCCTCGGTATCGCCATCCCAGAGGGCCTCCACCGCAGCTGGAGGCCGCGGCAGTTCCTGGACCTTCCTGATGAGGTCTTCAAGATCCAGAGGAGCGGTCGGTGGCCGATGGAAGCCTTGCCCCAGAGCCGCGTACCGTTCGGCGACCAGCCGATGACACTCATACAGGCCCGCCCGCGGCTGCCCGGAGCCGTCGAGGACCGCCTTGACCGCAGAGAGCCTCTGGTCGTCTGCGACAAGCGCGTCGACCTGATCCCGCACCTCTGCCGGCAGCCTGTTCCACAGCGGATTCTCCATGAGCGCATTCAAGCGGGAAAGCTTGCCGGTGCGGGAAAGTGGCCGGGACGGCGGCGAACCCGGCGTAAAGGGCGAGCGTCATAAAGTGGCGTGATCATGACCACGATCCTGCGGCCGCGGCGGTGGGGGCGGGGGTGGCGATGGGGTGTCTCGTTGGCCCTGGCCCCCGTCCTCGCGGCGTCGGCGGCCGTGGCTGTGGCGTACGGGAAGGCCGGGGGCTGGTACGGCGTCAACGTGATGCTGCGCCGGGGCGCCAGCATCTGGGTCGACGTCGCTCCGGACGATTCCCGGCTTTCCCCGGGCATCCGGTTGTCGCTGGCCGGGCGGCGCACGCCCGACGCGCCCGAACCGGTGCGCTGGCGCCAGGCCGCCGCGGGACTGGACGTCGCCGAGCTGCCCGTCCGGGTGGGCGGGCGGCCCGTGGACGCCCTGCTGCTCACCCGGATCGACCCGGCCCGGTACCGGTTCCGGGTGCTGAGCCGCCCGGCCGGCGACCGGGAGGTCGGCGACTGGATGGAGGCCACCGGGGCGGCCCTGGTCGTCAACGGCAGCTACTACGCCCGCGACGGGAGCCCGGACACCCCCGTCGTCAGCGACGGGCGCCGGCTGGGCCCCTCGTCCTACCAGGCGAGGCACGGAGCGTTCCTGGTCGACGGGCCGGGCGGCGCCCGCCTGGCGGACCTCACCGGCACGGACTGGCGGCCGGTCACCGAAGGCGCGAGCCAGGCCATGGTCTCCTACCCGATGCTGCTGGGAGCGGACGGGCACGGCCGGACCGGCGGCCAGGACGAGCGATGGCTGGCCAACCGCAGCTTCCTCGGGCAGGACGGCGCCGGGCGGATCATCGTCGGCACCACCCGGGACGCCTACTTCTCCCTGCCTTCACTCGCCGCCTTCCTCCCGCGTTCGGGACTCGGCCTGCGCCTCGCCCTGAACCTGGACGGCGGACCGGTCGCCTGCCAGAAGGTGTCGGCCGGCGGCTACCGGCGCGACTTCTGCGGGCGCTATGAGACGGCCGTGCACGACGGCCGCCTCCAGTTGCTGCGGCCCCTGGTCGACTTCCGCCGCAACGGCCTCCCGATGGCCCTCGTCGCGGTCCCCCGCTGAACCGCTCCCGCCCGATCGCCAGCCCCACGGCCTCCGGACGGAAAACCGCTTGCGGGAGGAGCGGGGGCGTGCAAGAGTCGGCGCGGAGATCTTGGGTGCGCTTCGGGAGGTCGCGCGTGTACACCGCCAACGGCAAGGCCACGACCGGCGTCCCGGCGGCGGAGGGCGCGGCGGCCTAGAGGCCGGCACCGCTCCACGACGCCGGGACGGTTCCCGCGCGGGGGTTCGGCCCCGCGGTTCCCGCCTGCGCGGATCACGCGCGGGCGTCGACTCGACGTGGAGCATCCTTGTCTTCTTCCCTGCCCTCGGCGCACGCCCCTCTCGGCCGCCGAATGATCTTCCTTCTGGCTCTGACCTGCGGCGTCGCCGTGGGGAACATCTACTTCCCGCAGGCGGTCAGTCCGCTGGCGGCGGCCGGGCTGGGCGTGCCGCCCGACTCGGCCGCGCTGGTGGTGACCGCGGCGCAGTTCGGGTACGCGGCCGGGATCTTCCTGCTCGTGCCGCTCGGGGACCGGTTCCCGCACCGCCCGCTGATCGTGGCGATGCTCGCCGTCACCGGCGCGGCGCTGCTCTGCGCGGCGGCCGCGCCCGGGCTCGCGGTGCTGGTCGGCGCGAGCGCCGTGGTCGGGGTCGCGACCGTGATCGCCCAGGTCATCGCGCCGATGGCGGCCGGGCTCGCGGCCGAGGACCGGCGCGGCGCGGTCATGGGGACGCTGCTGGCCGGGTCGATCGGCGGCATCCTGCTGGCCCGGACGTTCGGCGGGTTCGCCGCCGAGTGGCTCGGCTGGCGGGCCCCGTACCTGATCGCCGCGGCCGCCACGCTGGCGATCGCGGCCGCGCTGGCCGTCGCGCTGCCGGCGACCGTCCCGCCGTCGCGGCAGTCGTATCCGGCGCTGCTGGCCGCGCCGCTGCGGCTGCTGCGCGAGGAGCCCGAGCTGCGGCGGTCGTGCTTCTACCAGGCGACGGTCTTCGGCGGCTTCCAGGCCGTCTGGACGGGCGTCGCGCTGTACCTGACCGGCCCGGCGTACGGGCTCGGCGTCCAGGCGGTCGGCCTCCTGGCGCTGGTCAGCGCGGCGACCATGGCCGCGACGCCCGTCGCGGGACGCCGGGTCGACCGGCGCGGCCCGGAACCGGTCACCCTCGTCGCGATCCTCGGGACGATCGCGTCCACCGGCGTCCTGGCGCTGGGCGGACTCGGGGGCGCGCCGGGGCTCGTGGCGCTCGGAGCCGGGACGCTGCTGCTGGACGTCGCGATGCAGTCCGGCATGATCGCGAACCAGGCGCGGATCTTCGCGTTGCGCCCGGACGCCCGCAGCCGCATCAACACCGCGTACATGACCTGCGCCTTCCTCGGCGGCAGCACCGGGTCGTGGCTCGGCGCCCAGGCCTGCACCCGGTTCGGCTGGACGGGCGTGTGCGCGCTCGTCGCCCTCCTGGCCTGCCTTGCCCTCGCCCGGCACCTGGCGCACCGGCCGGCCCCCGCGGGCCTGCGGGGCAACGCCGAGGCAAAGGCGCCTTCGCGATCCTGATTCTTTGCCCGGGTGCCGGTTTACGCGCGCATGACGCGGGGGTACCTAACGCAACGAGATCGTGACGCAGGGTGAACGACAGGTCATCGGGGCGGCAAAGCCCCAGGTCGATAGGCGGGAGGCGGCGGATGCGACGCAGCGAGCGCGCGACCCGGGCCGTCTCCGCGTCCCCTTCCCCGCGCGGCCCGGTCCGTACGGCCGAGAACGTTCGCGACGTACCGCTCCGCGGCCGGCACCGCCCCCCAGCGGCGGCCGCGGAGGCGGGGCGCGGCGACACACCTCGGGTCCTCGGCCGTACCGGACCGGCTCCGCGCCGACGTCCTCCCCTGGGCCCGGTGCCGCCCGCCCCCGCGGCACCGGCGCCCCCCACCGGCCGGACCGGCCGCGGCGGTGGGCCGCGCCGCCGGTCCGGCCGCAGGCTTCCGGGCGCCGCGCAGGCGCCCTCCCCCGAGCGCCGGGCGAGCGCCCGCGTCCGGCGCGGCGTGGAAAGGAGGTGGGAACCAGAGCGGATCCGAACCGGCGTTGCGCCGGTGAACCCAGGCGGCCGGTACTCCGTCCGACCCCCGTCCCGGCCGCCCTACGCAGTAAGGGATCGCTGCGGAGCAGGGCCCGTGGAGGAGCGACACACTCCACGGGCCCCGCTCAAAGCTTCTTGCGCCAGACCTGGCCGTGCACGACGTCGCCGAAGCGCTCCACCGGCGGCTCCTGCTCCTCCAGGACGAACCCGGCGCGCTCGTAGAGGCGGTGCGCGGGACGCTGGAGCGCCGTCGTCCACAGCATGATCTCGGTGTAGCCCGCAGCGGCGGCGAAGTCCACGCACGCGGCGACCAGCGCCGCCCCGACGCCCGTGCCTCGGGCCTCCGGTTCGACGTGCAGCAGCCGGAGCTGCGCGACGTCGTCCTCGCGGCGGACGCAGAACACCGCGCCCAGCCGCTCCCCTCCCGACTCGGCGATCCAGGCGTTCTCCCTCTCCGGGTCGTGCCCGCGCACGTAGTCGGCGAGGACGGAGGCGACGAGGGCCTCGTAGGTGCGGTCCCAGCCGCACTCGACGTCGTAGAGGGCGCCGTTGCGCTCCACCACCCAGCCGAGGTCGCCGGGGCGCAGCGCCCGCAGGACGAAGCCGTCCCGGCGCGGACGCTCCCCGAGGACGTCCTGGACGGTGCGCATCGCGGCGAGCAGGCGGCGGCGGTCGGCCGGGTCCAGCCCGTCCAGCATCTCGCGGATCTCGGCGATGGAGCGCTCGTCCAGCATGGCGAACACCTCGCGGCCGCGCGGGGTGAGCCGGACGATCTGGCGCCGGGCGTCCCCGGGCGCGCGCTCGCGCGCGACGAGCCCGTCGGCCTCGAACCGGGCCAGCATCCGGCTGAGGTAGCCGGCGTCGAGGTCGAGGGCGCGGCGCAGGGCCAGCACCTCGCTGTCCTCCCGCTGCGCCAGCTCGAAGATCACGCGCGCCTCGGTGAGCGAGTACGGCGAGCGGACGAGCCCCTCGCCGAGCACCCCGATGACGCCGGTGTAGAAGCGGTTGAACGCGCGGACCGTGCCGACGTCCTCCCGGGTCGCCTTCATACCCGCCCCTCCTAACGTTTGACTGAGTCAAACATTAGGCGACGGAGCGGCCGCGCACCAGTCCCCGGGGACGGTCAGACCTTCGCCTCGGCCTCCGCGGGCCGCAGCGCCCGCGCGTCGCGGACCACGCTGCGCTCGACGAAGAAGGTCATCAGCGGCACCACCCCGCCGAGCACGATCACGACCATCCGGCTCAGCGGCCAGCCCGTGCGCCGCCACAGGTCGAAGGCGGCCACAAGGTAGACCATGTAGAGGAAGCCGTGGACGGGCGCCACGATGCCCGCGAGCGCCGGCATGTCGGTGGGCCCGTACTTGAGGATCATGCCGATCGTCAGCAGCACCAGCAGGGTGCCGACCACCAGCGCCAGGATCCGGTACCTGGTCACCGCGCCTTCCACAGCAAACGCACCTTTCGTTCAGCGGCCCCTCGGGGCGGGGTGTGCGGGACGCGGGTCAGCCGCGCCCGCGGCTCTCGGAGTTGAGCCGCGCGAGGTAGCGGTTGTAGGCCGCGAGCGCGGGGTCCTCTTCCTCCTGCTGCCGGATGATCTCCCGCTTGACCTCGGCCTCCGCGGGCTCCTCGATGCTGCGCGGGGCGGGCCGCACTCCGGCGCGCTCGTCCCGGATCATCTTGACCCACATCACGATCACGAAGATCGCGAAGATCGGCCACTCGAACGTGTAGGCCCAGCTGCGGTCGTTGCCGCCCTGGGCGCGGTCGAACTGCCACCAGCCGAAGCCGATGAACGCGCCGCACAGCACGATCGCGAGCGCGTGCAGCCCGAGCCAGCCTGGGGTGAGGAACCGTCGCACGTCAACGAGCCTACCCCCGCCCGCGCGGACCGCGGCCCCGGCCCCGCCCCGGCGCGCGGACGATCAGGACGGCTCCGGTCCCGTGTAGACCGCGCGGGGACGCAGCGGGCCGCGCCGGCCGTACTCCTCCAGCGCGTGGGCGAGCCAGCCGGCGGTCCGTGCGACGGCGAAGAGGGCCTCGCCGGCCCCCGGGACGAGCCCCGCGACCGCGCCGAGCGTCGCCAGGGAGAAGTCGACGTTGGGCGCGGGGAGGCGGCGCCGGGCGGCCTCGTCCAGGACGGCCT
Source organism: Actinomadura sp. K4S16 (assembly GCF_008327685.1). Classification (GTDB taxonomy): domain Bacteria; phylum Actinomycetota; class Actinomycetes; order Streptosporangiales; family Streptosporangiaceae; genus Spirillospora. The sequence continues at coordinate 69,417 of NZ_BDDE01000034.1, read as the reverse complement.
CCGCGGCGGCGAGCCGGTCGTGGCCCGGCGCCGCGGCGCGGACGAGGTCCATCAGCAGCGCGGCGCGCCCGTCGCCGGACTTGTAGACGGCGTGCCCGAACCCGGGCACGCGCTCGCCGCCGCGCAGCCGCTCCCCGATCACGCGGGACGCCGACGCCGGGTCGGAGACCTCGGCGAGCAGGCGTTCCGCACCGTAGGAGGCGCCGCCGTGCAGCGGCCCGCTCAGGACCCCGAGGCCGGACGCGACGACCGCGTAGGGGTCGGCGCGCACGGACGCGGCGACCCGCGCCGCGACCGTCGACGCGGCCAGTTCGTGGTCGGCCAGCAGGATCATGGCGGCCTCGAAGGCGCGCAGCAGCCCGGCGTCCTCGGGCGGGCGCGGGCACAGCCGGTTCCAGAGCCGCTCGGCGACGCGCTCGGCGCCGGGGGCCCGGTTCGCGGCGGGCAGGGCCTCGACGAGACCGGCGATCAGCGCCCGGCCGGTCGCGGTGACGCCCTCGGGGTCGAGGTGGTGGCGCAGCGGGTCGGTCGCGGCGAGCGCGGCGACGATCAGGTGGAGCCGGTCGAGCGGGAGGAGGTCCGGCGGCAGCCCGGACTGGGCCGCGACGGCCGCGGCGACGCCGTCCGCCCTGGCCCGCCAGGGCTCCTCGCGCGCGTCGCGGCCGTGCCACAGCCAGCCGGCGACGTCCTCGAACGCCCGGCTCCCGGCCATCTCCAGGACGTCGCGGCCCCGGTAGTAGTGCCGGTCGGCGCCGAGCGCGGTGATCGCCGACTCGATCGCCAGCTCGCCGGGGCCGGGCGGGCGGCGGGGCCTGCCGCGCCTGGCGAGCTCCTCCACCTGGGCGGCGTCGAACAGGCTCCGTCGGCCGTCCGGCGCGTGCCTGCGCCGCAGGACGCCCCGGCTCACGTACGCGTACAGCGTGGCGGGCTTCACACCGAGGCGTTCCGCCGCCGCCTTGGCGTCGATCCACCCGCTGAGCTGCTCTTCCTCCGCCATCCCGCTCCCTGGATATTGATTTTCGTCAATATTGATACATATCGTTGCCGGTGTCAATCTGAGGGCATGCCACAGATTCACTTCCTGGACGTCACCAACCGCGACGGCGTCCAGACGGCCCGGACGGGCCTGTCCAAGTTCGGCAAGACGATGGTCAACTTCTACCTGGGACGGCTGGGCGTGGCGCAGTCGGAGATCGGCTTCCCGTTCCTGTTCCACGAGGTCCCCTACGTCCGGGCGCAGATCGCCCTGGCCGAGGCGGGCGCGTTCGGGGGCCTGCGCCTGTCGGGGTGGTGCCGGGGCGTCGCCGCGGACGTCGAGAAGGCCGTTCGGGTGCGGGCCGGGGAGACCGGGCTCGCGCACTACAACCTGTCGATCTCGACGTCCGACTACATGATCGCCAACAAGTTCCGGGGCCGGCTCGACCGCGACGCGATCATCCGGGAGATGGTCGCGGCGGTCCGCGCGGCCAAGGCGGGCGGCGCGCGGACGGTCGGTGTCAACGCCGAGGACGGCTCGCGCACCGACGACGGGTTCCTCACCGAGTTCGCGCTGGCCGCGAAGGAGGCCGGCGCCGACCGCGTCCGGTACTGCGACACGATCGGCGGCGACACGCCGGAGCGCATCCGGGAGCGCTTCGCCAAGCTCGCCTCCGCCACGGCGATGCCGGTCGAGACCCACTGCCACAACGACCTCGGCATGGCCGTCGCCAACTCCGTCAGCGGCGCGCTCGGCGACCTGGAGGCCGGGCAGGACGCCTGGATCAACACGTGCGTGAACGGCATCGGCGAGCGTTCGGGCAACGCCGACCTGCTGTCGACGATCCTCGCGTTCCGGCACGGCTTCGGCCTTGAGGGGCGCGCCGAGTTCGGCGATCCGATCGACCTCGCGTGGGCGCGGCGGTTCGCGCTGTGGGCGAGCTACGCGTTCGGCCAGCCGCTCCCCTACAACCAGGTCGGCGTCGGGCGGAACGCGTTCGCGCACGAGTCCGGCATCCACGCCGACGGCGCGTTGAAGGACCACGGCAACTACGAGCTGTACGACGAGGCGACCCTCGGCCCCTTCCCGGCGGACTGGCACGCTCGTCCCGGACGCGTCGTGCTGACCGGCGAGTACGGCGGCAAGGCGGGCTTCCGGCACGTGATGGACGGCCTCGGCGTCGAGCCCGCCGACGAGGACCTCGCCTTCCAGCTCGTCCAGCTCTGCAACGCCCAGACGGGCCGTCCCCTGACCGACGACGAGCTCCGCCTCATCGCCACCTACCCGCGGGAGCTGGCGCTGCTCTTCCCCGGCCAGCTCCCCTGATCGCGGATTCGCTCTGATTTGTCGGTACCGAGCCCTACGTTTCCCGGCATGGCGAGCAGCACGGTGGCGGCAGGGGCCGCGCAGTCGTACCGGTACACGAGGCCGTCCGGCCTGGACGAGGGGCTCCTGGGGCTCTCCACGTCCGGCGGGACGACGAGCAGCGGGCCGCAGGCGAACCCGCACTTCTTCAGCGGCGTGCTGACGCAGGCGGCGCCCGCGGCGGCCGGCCTGCTCGCGCTGGCCGACGTCGCCCAGACCAGGTACCACCAGCCGCGTCCCACTGCGTTCCGGGATCCGGTCGTCACGTGCAGCGGCGACCGGATCCGGATGGAGTCCTTCTCCGCCTGCGGCGGCGTGTACGCGCGGCTGGACGTCCTCGAACCGGCGCTGGACGGCGAGGTCCACGAGCGCGGCACGACGAACGTGGACGTGAACGGGCCCCTGCGCGAGGCGCTCGCCCGGGTGGGGGGGTCCGATCCGCTGCACCTGGCGGTCGGCGCCGGGGAGATGGCCGTCACCACGCTGGACGGGGCCGTGGTGGAGAAGAAGGTCCCGCTGCCCGACCGCTGGCTCCGGGGCTTCGCCGAAGTCCAGGTCATCACGGCCGGGTTCGACCCGCGCGGGGAGCTGAGCGCGGCCGACGCGGTGCGGTTCCTGCGGTCGCTGCCGCGCGGGGGGCGCGAGCCGCTGTGGGCGGTTCCGGCGGGCCGGACGCTGCGGGTCGCGGCGCGCCCGTCCCCCGGCGCGGTCTGCCTGGCCGGACCCGACCGGCTCCGGACGATGCAGCCGCTGCTGCGCTTCGCGAAGGCGCTGCGCGTCTACGGGCCGCCCGTCGCCGCCGGGAGCGGGCCGGTGGCGAGCGTCTGGGAGCTGGAGCTGCCCGGCATGCGGTACGTCCTGACGCTGTCGCCGCAGCACTCGCGCGGCTTCTCCGGGGAGGGCGCCGTGCTGGACGCCGTCTCGACCGACGAGGCGGCGGCGGACGCCGACCTGCTCGGCGCGCTGCTGTCCTTCGAGCCGCGGGTGGAGCCGGGCCTGCTGGCCGAGCGGTCGGGGCTCACCCCCGCGCGGACGAGGGCGGCGCTGGTCCAGCTCGGGACGTCCGGCCGCGTCGGCTTCGACGCCGCCGAGGCCGCGTTCTTCCATCGCGAACTGCCCTACGACCCGGCGCGGGTGGCCGACCTCAACCCGCGGCTGCGTTCGGCGCGCGCGCTGGTCGCGGAGGGCGCGGTGCGGTTCACCGCCGAGGACGCGGCGGTCGTCCTCAGCAACGGCGGTGAGCGCCGGGTCCGCTTCGACGGCGACCGGGCCACCTGCACCTGTCCATGGTGGTACGACCATCGGGGCGAGCGCGGCCCGTGCAAGCACGTCCTCGCCGCGCGGATCGTCCGCCGCGAGACCGCTGTGGAGGCCGTCCGATGAGGGCCCCGGACGAGTTCCAGAAGGCGATCGACGCCGGCGACCTGGCGCAGACGGTGCGCCTGGCCGGCGAGCTCGACGAGGCCGGCCGCCGCGCCATCGCGAAGGACCTGCCCGACCGGCTGAAGGCGATGCGCGCCGCGACGGAGTACGGCTGGCTGGACCGCGAGGCGTTCGGGCCGCTTCTGGTCCTCGGGGCGGGCACGTTCGGCGGTGCCGCGGCCGCGGCCGCGTGGCTGTGCCGCCGGGAGCTGCGGCTGTGGTGGACCCGGGACGACTTCGCCGACTTCCGCGCGGCCCTGTGCGAGGTCACCGCCGCGCGCCCGGACGAATGGCGCGCCGACGTCGCGCACCGCGTCGCCGCCCGCATCCGCCTGTCCGGCGGCGAGCGGGCTCAGTGGCACATCGCGGCGACCCTGGCCAAATCGGCCGGGATCGTCCCAGAATCTGACGGTTTCGTCGTCAGCTGGGTGACCGAGCGCGCCCTTCCCCGGGCCGACGACCCGTTCCTCGACGTGCTCGTCCCGAGGCTGTTCGAGGTCGAGGCCGTTGGCGGCGCCCTCGCCGAGGACGAGGCGAGACTCCGGTGGGACAGGGCGCGCAAGGGCACCTGGGCCGGCACCCTGGCCGCCATGGCCGAAGCCGGGCGGCTCGACCGCACCCTCCTGCTGGACGGCTGCGTCAGCCGCTTCCTTCGCGGCGGCACCGCCCGCGACCTGCGCTGGTTCATCGCGCTGCACGACGCGCTGGAGCCGACCGACGACGAGACGGCCGCCCGCGCCCGCGACTACGTCCGCCTGCTCCCGGCCGCGCCCTCCACCGTCGCCGGCCTCGCCCTGCGCCAGGTCCGCCGGGTCGACGACCTGGGACGGCTCGACGCCGGGTTGTTCGACGAGGCCGCGGGCGCGCTGCTGTTCCGCCCCGAGAAGAAGCTCGTCCAGGCCGCGCTGACCTGGCTCGACCGCACGGCCCGCAAGCGCGACCGGGTCGACGCCACCCTGCGCGCCGTCACGGCCGTGTTCACCTCGGACGCCCTCGACCTGCGCGAACGCGCCGTCGCGCTCGCGGTCAAGCACGCGGGCCACGCGAGCAAGGCCGTCCACCAGGAGATCCGCGCCGCCGCGGGCGACCTGCCGGCCGTCCTGCGCGAGCCGATCGCGGGGGCGTTCGGCGAGGTCGAGGCGGCGGCCGCTCCCGAGCCGTCCCCCGGCCCGCCGCCCTTCACCCCGCGCGAGGCGCCCGTCCCGATCGGCTCCCTCGCCGAACTGGCCGAGGAGTTCGCGGTCCTGCTGCGGGCCGACGAGGAGTGGCGCACGTCCGAACGCTTCCTGGCCGCGCTCGTCGAGTACGCCTACCGCGACCCGGAGGGGACGCGCGCGGCGCTCCGGAAACCCGCCGCCGACCGCGCGCGCTGGATCCTGGACGGCGACGACCACGCGTACTGGCGCAACTTTGTCCGGGCGAGCTGGATCGCGTTCCCGGTGCAGAGCCTCCTGCGCCCGCCGAGGTCGCACGGCCTTGTCGAGGCGCTCACCTCCCTGCTGAAGGGGCGGTCCCGCAAGTCCGGGACGGTGTTCGACCCGCAGCTGGAGCGCTTCCTCACCCTGCGCAGGCACGAGATCGCGTCCGCGGTGGGGAGGGTGCCCGTCCTCCTCGCGACCCCGACCGAGGGCAGCGGCCACGTCGACCCCGGCGTCCTGGTCGCGCGGCTCGAGAGGATCGAGGCGGCGGGCGCCGAGCCGGGGCGCGCCGACCTCATGCAGGCGATGCTGCGCGTGCCCCGCGAGATCGACCCGGCCGCCGCGGCGCGCGCGGGACAGCTGGAGTCCAAGGCCGGCCAGACCCTCGCGGCGTGGCTGGCGGACGGCGGCCTAGCCGACCCCGCCGTCGAGTGCGCGATCCTCGACAAACCCCTGGCGGCCGTCCGCGGCCGGACGGTCCGGCTGCCGAGCCGGGTCCTGTCCACAGTGGACGTCCCCGGTGGCTCCGACATCGCCCACCTGTGCGCCTTCCCCGAAGACGGCTGGACGGACTTCGGGACGGCGGGGATCAGTTCGGCCCAGGGGTTCTGGCCGTCGGTCCTGCCGTCCCACCGCGAGGTGGCTGCCGCGCATCTCGTCCCCCACCTGGCGGGAGCGGACGAGATCGACCTGGACCAGGGCGCCATCATGCTCGACCTGGCGGAGGCCGACGGGCCCACCGGTTCCGCCACCGGGACGCTGCTCGCCCACGTGCTCGCCCACCAGAGCCAGAACGAGCGCGCCGACGCGGTCGAGGCGCTCCTCGTCCTCAGCGCCCGGGGCGCCCTGCCCGCCGCCGAGACGGGAACGGCCCTCGGACGCCTCGCCGCGCTGAAGCGCCTCGTCCTCCCCCGCGCCGTCAAGGCCCTCACGGCCGCCGCCGACGGCGGCGGGCACTCCGGCGTGTGGACGATCCTCGCCGCGGCGCTCCCGCACGCGCTGCCGGCCCCCGGCGAGCGCGCCGCGACCGGCATGCCCGACCTCCTCGCCCTGGCGACCCGCCTGGCGGAGGCGACCGGCGCCAGGGGCGCGATCCCGGCCGTCCAGGACGTCGCGGCGCGCGGCGGCTCCAGCCGCCTGGTGAAGGAGTCCGCCCGCCTGCACCGCACGCTCGCAACGTGAGGGCCCGCGGCGGTGTTGACCCGAGTACCGGTGTTGACCCGAGTACACGGTGTTGACGGAAGCGCCGGTCCGATATGGGACGCTGAGCCCGGCGGGAAGGAGCGCTGAACAATGACCGAGACCCTTGCGTTCGGCACGGTCGACACCGTGCTCGGCCGCCTGCTCGTCGCCGAGACCGAGACGGGCGTCGTCGCGCTGCACTTCCACGACACCCCGGCCGCCCGCGCCCGCACCGCCAAGGCGGCCGGGCTGCCGGTCGTGGACGCCCCCGGCCGCCTGGCCCCCGCCCTGGCGGCGCTGCGCGACTACTTCGCCGGCGACCTGAAGCACTTCGAACTGCCCATCGACTGGCGGCTCACGTCCGACGTCCAGCGGCAGGTGCTCTCGACGCTGTACGAGACCGTCCCGTACGGGCGGGTCCTGACCTACGGCGAGCTGGGAGAGCGCAGCGGAACCGGTGTCCATGCCCAGGTCATCGGCCAGGTGATGGGCGGCAACCCGATCCCCCTGATCGTCCCGTGCCACCGCGTCGTCGCCTCGAACGGCCTCGGCGGCTACAGCGGCGGCTCCGGCGTGGAGGTCAAGCGCTGGCTCCTCACCCTCGAAGGCTCCGTCCCCGCCACCCTCGACTGGGACATCAGCCGGGGCCCGTGACCACGGGCCGCGCTAGGCGGGCGTCTCGGCGTAGGTGACGCCCGTGAGGGCCTCGGACACCTCCCAGAGGCGCTCGCCCAGGCCGGGCTGGTCCGCCTGCTTGGGCGTGGCGACCTTGGCCGGGGCGCCGCGGTACTGGAACAGGCGGGGCCCGTAGCAGGCGCCGCCGCGCACGTCCGGCGCCGTCGCGGCGTAGAGGGACGGGAGCGCGCCCGCGGCGGCGGACTGCGCGAACACCGCGTTGCCGAGTCCCGTGGCCTTCTCCATGAGGGTGCTGCCCTGCATGCGCGGCCCCGTCTGCTGGAGGTTGGTCGCGGCGTACCCGGGGTGGGCGGCGACGCTGGTCACCTCGGGGACGCGCCGGTCCAGTTCCTTGGCGAAGACGAGGTTGGCGAGCTTGGCCTGGCCGTAGGCGGCCCACTTGCGGTACCGGCGCTCGCCCTGCAGGTCGTCGAAGTCGAGGCGGCCCGTCCAGGCGAAGCCCGAGGTGACGGTCACGACGCGGGCGGACGGGGCGGCGCGCAGCGCGGGCAGCAGGAGCCCGGTCAGCGCGAAGTGGCCCAGGTGGTTGGTGCCGAACTGCATCTCGAAGCCGTCGGCGGTGGAGCGGCGCGGGATCGCCATGACCCCGGCGTTGTTGACCAGGATGTCGAGCGGGGCCTCGCCGTACCGGGACGCGAAGTCCCGGACGGACGCCAGGTCGGCGAGGTCCAGGGAGGCGAGGACGAGATCGGCCTCCGGCGCGGCGGCCTTCATCCGCTCGACGGCGGCCCGGCCGCGTTCGGCGCTGCGGCAGGCCAGCACCACGGAGGCGCCGTGCCGCGCGAGCTGGAGCGCGGTGTGGTAGCCGATGCCGCTGTTGGCGCCGGTCACGATCGCCCGCCGCCCGCGCAGATCCGGGATGTCGCGGGCCGTCCATCCGCCCATGGGGGCACCTCCACGTCATATCGCGAACCCACAAGCTAGACGCGCCATCGAATAGGAGGCAACGCCTCCGCGCTGTGGCGCGATTCACACCCGGACGCATGCCCCCGCTCGCCGAGAACACGCCCCCGCACGGCCCGGTCAATGACCGGGAGGCCGCCCAAGAGCACGTCCGCGCTCCGCGCACGCCGAACCCGCGCACGGACCCTGTCCGTGCGCGGGAGGCGGTCCCCGCACGGGACGCGGCCCGTGCGCGGGGACGCGGCCCGGGCGCGGGGAGCGGGTGGTCAGGCCGGGAGGGTCTTCTCGATGGCGGCGACGACCTCGGCGGACTCCGGCTCGGCCTGGGGCGCGAAGCGCGCCGCGACGGCGCCGTCCGGGGCGATCAGGAACTTCTCGAAGTTCCAGCGGATGTCGCCGGTGTGGCCCTCGGCGTCAGGGACGTCGACGAGCTCGCGGTACAGCGGGTGGCGGCCCTCGCCGTTGACCTCGACCTTCTCGGTCATCGGGAAGGTGACCCCGTAGGTCGTCGAGCAGAACTCGGCGATCTCCTCGGAGCTGCCGGGCTCCTGGCCCATGAACTGGTTGCAGGGGACGCCGAGGACGGTGAAGCCGCGTCCGGCGTACGTCTCCTGCAGCTTCTCCAGGCCGGAGTACTGCGGAGTGAGGCCGCACTTGGAGGCGACATTGACGATCAGCACGGCCTTGCCCCGGTACTGCCCGAGGTCCGCGGGTCCGCCCCGCAGGGCCTCGATCTCTACGTCGAAGACAGACATGTGGCCGATCCTAGGAGATCGCTCCGCGGATCGGCCCCGTCCACGCCGCCGATGCCGCCGGCGGCCGGGGTGCCCGCGCCGCCGGCCGCGCTCACGCGCCCAGGGCGCCCGTCACTTGCCCAAGGCGTTCACGAAGGAGGCGAGCTGGTTGCCCGCGTTGCCCAGCTGGTCGAAGGCGTTGTTGACCACTCCTGCCGCATCCGTCGGTGAGCTCAGCAAGTAGAAGATGACGAAGGCGATCGCCACATAGCGGAGGTTCTTCTTCATCCGTAACGCCGTCCCTTTTGTAGCGCGCGACACAATCGACCCGATCCCATTGTGCCCCGCCGCGTCTGCCCGCAAAGCGCGATTTTACTGTGACGTGTGGGCAACCGCTTGGTGGCGTCCCGTTGAGAACCCCCGCACCGGCGGGGCAGGGAGCCGGAGAGCCGGCCGTCAGTTCGGAATGGCGCTCATGAACTGCGACAACGACTCGGCGGCGTTCCCGAGCCCGCTCAGGGCGTTGTTGACGAGGTGCGCCGCCCCCTGGGGCCGGCTGATGACGTACCACGCCACGAAGGCGATGGCGGCGACCTTCATGTACTTCTTGTTCACTACGACCACCCTCTGCACTGGATCACTTACTCTCCGTGATTCCCCAGGGTGGCCGATGAGAGATCAAGAGGGGACAAAGGGCGGGTCAGGTCCCCTTGGCGTGCCGCGCGAGGTAGTCGATGTAGAACGGCCGCAGCGCGTCCGCCATCTCGCCCTCTCCGGCGTGCGTGAACTCCTCCAGCAGCGACAGGCCGTGGAAGAGGTCGAACTCGGCCCGGTCGACCTCACCCGTGGCCGCCGCGGCGGCCGGGATGGCGCGCAGCAGGTCCCACAGGAAGCCGACGTCGTGCCGCTCCTTGGCGAGACCCATCGCTCGCTCGTACAGCTCCTTGGACGTCAACTCGTCCAGGTTCCCGCCGTCTGGCGTCGCTTCGGACATGCCCCGACTCTATTGCAGCGCCCGACCCGTCACTCCGCGCCGGGCGCGGCCCGTCACTTCGTGATGACGTTCGGCGGGATCTCCTGGTCCTGCTTGAGCGCGCCGAACAGCGTGGACGCCTTGGACCTGTCCCACGTGATGTAGGAGCCCGCGGCGGCCGAGCTGCCGCTGCCGCCTATCGGGACGGTGGTCGTCACGCCGCTCCCGCCGCTGACGCCCTTCATCGCCCACATCATGCGGACCAGGTCGTACAGGTGGTCGCCGTCGTCCACCAGGAAGTTGCTGGTGGCGTTCATGGCCAGCGGGACGCTGCGGAACGGGTTGAGCATGGTGCCGGGGCTCGTCGCCTTCTTCATCAGCGCGCCGAAGAACTGCCGCTGGTGCTCCACGCGTTCGAGGTCGGCGCGGGCGAAGGCGCGGGTCCGGACGTAGCCGAGCGCCTCGCCGCCGTTCAGCGTCTGGCATCCCGCCTTGAGGTTCAGCCCCGCCTTGCGGTCCTTGATGTTCTCCTTGACGCAGATGTCGACGCCGCCGACGGCGTCCACGACGCCCACGAAGCCGCCGAAGCCGATCTCGGCGTAGTGGTCGATGTGCAGCCCGGTGGCCTTCTCCACGGTCTGGACGAGCAGCTTGGGGCCGCCGAAGGCGAAGGCGGCGTTCAGCTTGTTCGAGCCGTGCCCGGGGATCGGGAGGTAGGAGTCGCGCGGCAGGCTGATGAGCGACGTCCCGCCGGAGCCGTAGTGCAGCAGCATCATCGAGTCGGTGCGGCGCCCGGAGGCGAACCCGGTCGCGAGGCGCTTCTGGTCGTCCTTGGACAGGCCCTCGCGGCTGTCGGACCCGACGATCAGCCAGTTCGTCCCCGGGGTGTCGGCGACCCGGCCCGGGTAGTCGACGAGGACCGACTCGCGCTTCAGCCGGGAGTCCAGGTAGAAGTAGCCGCCGACGACGACCACCAGGAGCACGGCCAGCAGGGCGCCGAGCACGCGCGGCCAGCGCCGCCGGCGCCGCCGCCGGTAGGGCGCGCCGCCGTAGGGGCCGCCCTGCTCGACCCGTCCCCCGGCGAGCTGGTCGCCAGCGTACGGGTCGTCGTACGGGTCCTCGTAGGTGTCCCGCCCGTAGGCGGCGTGGTGGTGCTCCGCGCGTGCGGAGTGGTCTCTGCTGCGCGCCACGCGGCCGCCCTCCTTACGTGTCCGGCCGTCCGGCCAGCCGTCCGTCATGGCGTAGACCCTAGACAACCCGGACGCGCGCCGCGTCCGTCCGGCGCATGATTGTCCACACCCACAAATCACCGCCCTCTGTGAGAAAAGAAGCGGACATCGTCCCCCTAAGGGCGCACACTGCCCGTGGCCGGTAGTACGCGCGGAGGGGCGGCGCATGGGCACACGACGGCGTTCTCCCAGGACATCCAGGCCGCGCCGGACGTTCCGGCGCCGCCGCCACCGCCCGGAGGCGGTCCCCGACCAGGGATTCCCCGAGGTGATCCTCACCTGGCACGCGAAGGACAGGGAACTCACCGAGACGGGGATGGCCACGATCGCGCGGCGGCTCCCGTCGATGATCGTCCAGGCCGCGGGGCTGGCCTGGCGGGCGAGCCGCGCCGACGCGCTCGCGACCGTCTCGCTCAACATCGCCGCGGGGTTCTTCACCGCGTTCTGGCTGCTGGCCACGACCGGCGTGCTGACCGCGCTGTTCAGCGAGGCGCCGACCCCGTCGCGGGTCGACGCCCTGCCGTCGCTGGCGATGGTCGCGGGGGCGGTGGCGCTGCGGGCGGGGCTGCTGGCGGGCGCGGGCTGGGCGCAGTCCCGGCTGGAGCCGCAGGTGGAGCGGCTGGTCGAGCTGCGGCTGTACGAGACGACGACCGCGGTGGACCTGACCGCGCTGGACGACTCGGACTTCCTGGACGACCTGAAGCGGGCGGAGGGGCGCGGCATGATGTCGGCGCCCCAGGTGGTCCGGCACGCCGTGGACGTCCTGACGGGCCTCATCGGCATGGTCGCGGCGGCCGGGACGCTCGGCGTGCTGCATCCGATCCTGCTGCCGCTGCTGCTCCTCACCGCCGTGCCGGAGGGCTGGGCGTCGGTCCGCAGCGCGCGGATGCGGTACCTGATGATGCTGTCGCTGATCGGGGTGACGCGCCGCAAGTGGATCCTGTCCGACCTGATGGTGGAGCGGCGGCACGCCGCCGAGGTGCGCTCGTTCACGATGCGGCGCTTCCTGCTGGACCAGTACGACCGGTCCGCCTCCCACCAGCGGCGGGTCGAGCTGGACGTGGCCCGCAGGCAGACCGTCGTGAAGGTCACCGGAGACGTGGGCAAGGGCGTGGCGACGGCGCTGGTCTACGTCGCGCTCGGCGTCATGCTGTGGAAGGGGGCGGTGCCGCTGGCGGTCGCGGGCACGGCGGTCCTCGCGATCCGCTCGGGCCAGTCGTCCCTGGCCAATCTGGTGTTCGCGGTCAACCGGTGCTACGAGGAGGGCCTGTACTTCGGCGACTACCTGGCGTTCTGCGAGGCCGCCGAGCGGCGTATCCCGCGCCGGGCGCTGCCCGCCGCCGCGGCGGCGCGGCGCGCGCGGCTCCCCGACGACTTCGGGCTGATCAGCGTCCGGGACGTGGAGTTCACCTACCCGGGCGCCGAGACGCCGTCCCTCAGGGGCGTCTCGCTGGACCTGCGCAAGGGCGAGGTGGTCGCGCTCGTCGGCGAGAACGGCTCCGGCAAGACGACCCTCGCCAAGATCATGGCGGGCCTGTACGACCCGGACGCCGGCGAGGTGCGCTGGGACGGCGTGCCGCTGGCGGAGGTGGACCCGGCCGAGGTGTGGGAGCGCGTCGCCGTCATCGCGCAGGAGTACACGCACTGGCCGATGACCGCGCGGCAGAACATCACGATGGGCCGCGGCGGCGAGCCCGCCGAGGGCGGGGACGAGGACCCGGCGATGCTCGGCGCCGCCCGCGCCTCCGGCGCCGACGAGGTCGTCGCCGGGCTCGCCCTCGGGTACGGCACGCTGCTGGACCGCCGGTTCAAGGGCGGCGCCGAGCTGTCGGGCGGGCAGTGGCAGCGGCTCGCCGTGGCCCGCGGGTTCTACCGGGACGCGCCGCTGCTGATCTGCGACGAGCCGACCGCCGCCCTGGACGCCCGCGCCGAGCACCAGCTGTTCGAGCGGATCCGCACGCACGCCGACGGCCGGACCGTCCTGCTCATCACCCACCGGCTCGCCAGCGTCCGCTACGCCGACCGGATCTACGTCCTGGAGCACGGCGAGGTGATCGAGGAGGGCGGCCACGCCGCGCTGATGGCCCGGGGCGGCCTCTACGCCGACCTGTACTCGCTCCAGGCGTCGGCCTACGGGGCGGCCGGGCCGCGGACCGGCGCGGCCGGCCCCGCGGCGGACGGGCTGGCCGCGGAAGCCGGCTGAGCCCTCGTGTTCCCGGCGACGGGCCGCCCTAGATGTAGGGGCCGTACCCTCCCTCGTCCTCGCGGGGCGGCGCCTCGGGCAGGTCCTCGGGGCGCAGCAGCGCCACCTCGGCCGGGTCGATCTCGCCGGGCGCCGCGTCCTCCTTGGCGGTGATGCGCTGCGCCTGCCGGGAGATCGCCGCCTCCAGCAGGTTGCGGACGAGCCGGGCGTTGCCGAACGAGGAGCCGCGCGGCTGGGCCGCGACGAGGCGGCGCAGTTCTTCCAGGATCCCGGGGGCGAGCGCGAACCCGTCCTCCGCCGCCATGAACTCGAAGATCGTGACGAGCTCGTCGTCGGTGTAGTCGGGGAAGCGCAGCCGCTTCGGGAACCGCGACTTCAGCCCCGGGTTGGCGTCCAGGAACCGCTCCATCTCGGCGTCGTAGCCCGCGACGATGACCACCAGGTCGCCGCGGTGCTCCTCCATCAGCCGCAGCAGCTCGGCGATCGCCTCGTGGCCGAAGTCGCGCCGGTCGCCGCCGCCGGAGGCCAGCGTGTACGCCTCGTCCACGAACAGGACGCCGCCGAGGGCGCGGCCGACCGCGTCCCGCACCCGCGGCGCGGTCTGCCCGATGAACTCGGCGACGAGGTCGGCGCGGGTGACCTCCACCAGGTGCCCGGACGACAGCAGGCCGAGCCGGGCGAACACGGCGGCGATCAGCCGCGCGATCGTCGTCTTGGCGGTGCCCGGGTTGCCGGAGAACACCATGTGCCGGGCCGGCGGCGCCGGTGACACCTTGGCGTCGCGCCGCAGCTGCTCCGCGCGGACCTCGGCGACCAGCGCGGCCACCTCCCGCTTGATGTCGGCCAGGCCGATCAGCCGCTCGATCTCCGCGAGCGGGTCGCCGGGGACGTCGTCGCGGCCGCGGGTGAGGGTGTCGGGGACGTCCTCCGGCAGGATCACGTCGAGGGACTCGTCCTCGTCGACGATCCCGTCCGCGAGGACGCGGCGCCCCTGCATCGCGACGGCCCGTTCCAGCAGGTTCGTCATGATGCGGACGTTGCCGATCCCGCGCTCGCGCGGCGCCGCCTCGACCAGCGCGCGCACCTTGTCCAGGACGCCGGGGGCGAGCTCGAACCCCGAGTCGGCGGCCTTGGCGGTGAACACCTCCACCAGCTCCTCGTCGGTGAGGTCGGGGAAGCGGAGCGTGCGGGGGAAGGCGGCGGCGAGGTCGGGGTGCGCCTTCAGCAGCCCGTTCATCTCCGCCTCCGGACCGGTCAGCACGACGACGAGGTCGTCGGTGTGCGCCTGGACGCTGGTCAGCAGCACGTCCAGCACCTCGCGGCCGCGCGCCGCGTCGGCCGCGGCCGACACCAGGGCGTGCGCGTCGCGGACGACCAGGACGCCGCCGTGGGCCTGCTCGACCGCCCGGCGCACGCGCAGCACGCTCTCGCTGGCGTACTCGCCGAGCAGGTCGGCGCGCTCCACCTCGACCATGTGGCCGGACGACAGCACGCCGATGTCGGCGTAGATCCGGCCGAGGATCCGCGCGACCTTGCCCTTGCCGGTTCCGGGGTTCCCGGTGAAGACCAGGTGCCGCAGCCGCGTCCGCGCCGTCATGCCCGCCTCGCGGCGCAGCCGCGCCGCGTTGGCCTCGGCGATCAGCGCCTCGACCTCCCGCTTGACGGGCTCGATGCCGACGCAGGCGGCCAGCTCGGCGAGCGGGTCGGACTCGTCGGGACGGCCCGCGATGAGCCGCTGCGGCAGGTCGGCGGCGGTGACCTCCAGCGGCCCGGCGTCCGCCCCGTCCGGTCCGCCCTGTCCGTCCGGTGCGTCCGCTGCTTCCTGGCGGGCCCGGCGGTCGGCGGCGGCGACGGCCTGGGCCGCCATGTGCTCCACCAGCCGGGCGCCGCGCAGGTTCAGCAGCGGCGGGGTGCGGCGGAGCAGGGCGCCCGCGGCCGCGGCGACCTGCTCGCCGGCCCGCGCGCCGCGCCGCGCGACGGCCAGGGTGAACAGCTCGGCGAAGTCGTCCTCGGTGAAGTCGCGGGTGCGGGCGGCCTCGAACGCCCGGACCAGCGCGGGGTTGGCGTCGAACAGCCGCCGGTCGCCGCCGGGGCGGCACAGCGCGACGACGTTCAGGGACGGCGAGCGCGCCATGAGCCGGCGCAGCTCCTCGGCCGCGGCGGCGCCGCAGCGCTCGTGCGCGGCGAGCTTCTCCAGGTCGTCCACGACCAGGAGCATCCGGTGCTCCAGGCACTCGCGGACGCGGGCCTGCAGCCACAGGACGGCCTCGCTCACGCCGAGCGAGGCGAAGACCTGGTCGGAGATCCACAGCGCCTCGCGGACGGCGCCGCGCCCGGCCAGCAGCTCCTCGACGATCTCGGCCGCGGTGCCCTTCCCGGTGCCCTCCGGCCCGGCGATCAGCAGCCGGACCGGCCGCTGGTCGGCCAGCCGCGCCGCCACCGCGTCCTGCACCGCCCGCGCCAGCTCCGGCTGCCCGACCAGCCGCGCCCCGCCCTCGGTCACGGGCTCGGGCTCGGTCCCGGAGGTCCGCTCGTCGCCCTCGCCGCCGCCGAACTTCAGGGTGTTGAAGACCCGGCGGACGGTGAACAGGCGCCGCAGGTCGACCTGGAACGGGCGCACCGGCACCCGGCAGCGCGGGCTTACCGGCGCCTCCGGCAGGCCCTGCACCGCGCCGGTGAACCGCACCGCCATGTCCAGCCAGGCGCGGGCCGCGTCCGCCTCGCCCGCGACCAGGCCGCGCGCCAGCCACGCCCGCACGTCGTACTGCCACGCCTCGGCGGCGAAGCCCTCCCGCGCCGCGCGGAACCGCTCCTCCACGTTCTCGTAGCGGGGGCCGCCCAGCACGACCGCCAGTTCGGCCGGGACGACCGCGGCGTCCGCCGCCAGCAGCAGGCGCGCCAGGGCGTCGTCGGGCCCTTCCCCGTCGGCCACGGCTCCGGCCAGCCGCTCGTGCGCGGCGTCCAGCCCCTCGCACACCCAGCCCAGGTAGCCCACCGGACCGGCGAGCTCGGGCAGGACGGCCAGTTCCTCGTCGGTCAGGCCGGAGACCCACACCTCCTCCAGCCGCCGGTTGGGGACGGTCATGTCCGCCTCGCGCAGCGCCGGGTCGGCGGCGCGCCGGTCGAACAGGCCCATCAGCGCCCGCCGGCGCCGCTCCAGCGGCTCCAGGCCCTCGAAGACCTCCAGCCCGGCCCGCGCCAGCTCGTACATCACCGCGCGGCGCTCCCGGTCGTCTCCGGCCGGCTCGGGCAGCCACAGGCCCGGCGGACGCCACCGCCCGCCCTGGGTGAACCACGCCACCGGGTCCCGCACCGCCGACTCGGGCGTCGCCAGGAAGTCCGACAGCAGCTCGTAGTCGACATCGCCGCGCGACCCGCCGCGCACCGCCGACGCGCCCAGCAGGAACGTCAGCAGCGACCACTGCTCCGCCCCCGCGGCGCTGGTGTCGCTCCCGTAGAAGTCGCTGAGCTGCCGCGTCAGCACGAGGGCGCGCTGGTCGGTGTTGTAGGCGACCGCGCGCTCGCGCATCTTCTCGTACAAGCCGTCAGGCACGCGCCACGGGCCGTACGCGTACACGTCGAGGACCGGCTCCTCAGTGAGCAGCACTTCGAGATGGTCCGGCAGCCGGGGGGAACTCACCTGGGGTCGTCTCCTACGCAGCGGATCGAGGCAATCACATCCGACAGCACCTTACGGCGCGTCACGATCACGCACACCCCCGTTGCGGCGGGTTGGCAGGCGGCCCGGCGTCCGCGATAGTTGTCGGACGGAAACTATTCGCCGGACGAAGTCCGGCCAAAGCAGCACACAAGAGGGGAACCCCCCGTGTCACCTTTGGAAGTGACCACGCGGTCAGACGGTGGACGCGCCGTCCTCAGGCTGTGCGGAGAACTCGACGTCGCCGGCTCCGAGGAGCTGCGCGTCCGACTGGAGGAGGCGCGCCGCGAGCACGGCGACCACCTCGTGCTGGACCTCACCGACCTCGAGTTCATGGACTCGGGCGGTCTCTCGGTCATCGTCACCTGTTACAAGGCCGCCACCGCGGCGGGCGGCAGCCTCGTCCTCGCGGGCCCCCGGCCCATCGTCCGCCGCGCCCTGGAGATCACGGGGCTGCACCGGCGCATCCCCGTGAAGCGGACCCTCCAGGAGGCCCTCGCGGCCGAGCCCGACCCCGCCTGAGGCGACCGGCCCGGCGGCGGCCGGGCCGGCGGGCCCCGCCTAGAGCGGCAGGGGGGTGGGGCGCTTGGGGCCGCGGCCGTCGCCCGAGGAGCGGCCCGTGGCCCGGCGGCCGATCCACGGCAGGAGGTAGGTCCGGGCCCAGTGGACGTCCTCGCGCCTCATCGTGAGCCAGTCGGCGCGGTCCAGGGGCGGCCAGGGCTCGCGCCAGTCGCCCTCCACCGGGACGCCGATCGCCTCCGCCACGTAGAGCGCCATGCGCCGGTGCCCCTCGGGCGACAGGTGCAGGCGGTCCTCGTACCAGGCGCGCGGGTCGTGGAAGACGCGCAGCGGCCACAGGTCCACCACCGAGCAGCCGCGGTGGTCGGCGATCGCGCGCAGGTGCATGTTGTAGGTGGCGGCCTTGCCCCGGATGCGGCCGCCGGAGCGCAGCCCGCGCGGATCGAACCCGGTGAAGACCACGACGCGGGCCCCGGTGCCGCGCAGCCGCCGGACCGCGTCGTCGAACACGACCGCGGCCGCGTCGGGATCCGCGCCGGGACGGATCATGTCGTTGCCGCCGGCGCAGAGCGTCACCAGGTCGGGCGCGAGGTCCACGGCGATCGGCACCTGGTCGTCCACGATCTGGCGCACGAGCTTGCCGCGGACGGCGAGGTTGGCGTAGCGCAGGCCCGGGTTCAGCACGGCGATGTGCTCGGCGAGCCGGTCCGCCCAGCCGCGGAAGACGTCGTCCTGGCCGGGATAGGGGTCGTTCATGCCCTCGGTGAAGCTGTCACCGATGGCCACGTACTTGCCGATCTGCTCCACTTCGCTCATCGCAGCCCCCAACGCGGATTCATGGTCGATCACGACGAACAATCATGCATCGTGCACACGACCTACGCGACCGTAGCCCGGCGGCCGGACCGCGCCGCGCCCCCCGCGCGCGGCGCCCGCATCACCGGGAGGACGGGCTCAGGTCCAGCTCGGGGACGTGGTGCCGAGCTGGCCGCCGGGCGCGCCCGGTGCGGGCGCGGCGGCGTGCGCTCCGGCGGCGTGCACCGTCATCGCGTGCTTGACCAGCGTGATCAGCACCTGCTTGGTGGACTCGCGGCTGCGCGCGTCGCACTGCACGATCGGCACGTGCGCGCTGATCGACAGGGCCTCGCGGATGTCCTCGACGGCGTACTGGAACTCGCCGTGGAACCCGTTGACGCCCACCACGAACGGCAGGCCGAGCTCCTCGAAGTAGTCCACCGCGGCGAAGCAGTCCTCCAGCCGGCGGGTGTCGACCAGGACGACGGCGCCGATCGCGCCGCGCACCAGGTCGTCCCACATGAACCAGAAGCGGTGCTGCCCCGGGGTGCCGAACAGGTAGAGGATCAGCTCGCTGTCCAGCGACACGCGGCCGAAGTCCATCGCGACCGTGGTGGTCGTCTTGTCCGGGACGGCCGACAGGTCGTCCACGTCGGCGCTGGCCGCCGTCATCACCGCCTCGGTGGTGAGCGGCATGATCTCCGAGACGGAGCCGACGAACGTGGTCTTGCCGACGCCGAAGCCGCCACCGACGACGATCTTGACCGAGGTCAGCTCGGCCTCCCCGCCGTGCGGCCCCGGGACCTGGTCAGAGCTTCCGAAGGCCACTGAGCACCCTTTCTAGCAAGCGGAGGTCCGGCTGTCCGCCGGCGGTGGTGGGGGACTGCGACTGGTGCAGGCGCAGCAGCCCCTCGACGGCCATGTCGGCGACGAGGACCCGCGCGACCCCGAGCGGCAGGCGCAGCAGCGCGGAGACCTCGGCGACCGAGCGCGCCGAGCGGCACAGGTCCATGATCGCCCGGTACTCCGGGGTCAGCACGGCCACGTCCCGCGGCGGGTAGGGCGCCGCGGTGACCAGCGCCTCGATGGCCAAGTCGTAGCGCGGCTTGGTGCGCCCCCCGGTGACCGCGTACGGGCGCACGAGAGAGCTGCCCTCGCTCTCCTCCCGCTCCGGGGGCCGGCCCTGCACGGGGACGCGCCCCTGGTCACCCGGCCAGCGGCCGCCGCCGCCGGGACCGCCCCCGAAGGGACTGCCTCGATCCATGTCGCCGACCTCCGTCAGAGTCAGTCACGGTCAATAGCGGGCGGGCCCCGCGCCCATCTCGGTCACGGAAGGCCCCGAGTACGGGGGCTGCTGCTGCTCCTGGGTGCGCAGGGCGGGCGTCAGCACCCGCCCCACCCGCTCCACCAGGAGCGTCATCTCGTACGCCACCAGCCCGAGATCGCAGTCGGGGGCCGCGAGCACCGCGAACACCGACCCGTTCGTGATGGACATGACGAACAGCAGTCCGCGGTCCATCTCCACGACGGTCTGGCTCACCCCGCCGGCGTCGAAGATCTTCGCCGCGCCCTGCGTCAGGCTCATCAGTCCCGAGGCGATCGCCGAAAGCTGGTCCGCCCGCTCGGGCGGGAAGCCCGCCGAGTACGCCATCGGCAGTCCGTCCGAGGAGACCACGACGGCGTGCGCGACCTTCGGGACACGGTCCGCGAAGTTCGTCACCAACCAGTTGAGATCCTGCCCGCTCACCGGGTGCCTCCTGTCTCGCCGTCACCCTGTGACGGCGCCTCACCTGACGTGCCTGCGCCGCGAGCCTCGTGGCGTCCGCGGTGGACGCCGCGCTGCAGGCTCGCGAAGCGGTTGCGTACAACGTCGGCCGACTGGCCGTGGCCCTGCGCCTGCTGCCCCTGCGGGATCTCGGGCGGCAGGCCCTGCGCCTGCTGCCCGAGGACCGGCTGCCCCTGCGGCCGCCGGGCGCCCTGCGGCGGGCCCGCCGGCGCCTGGGGCGCGTCCTGCGCCCCGCGGCCGACGGCCCCGGGGATGCGGTTCTTGCCGGGCACCCGCTTGGGCAGTCCGACGTTGGTGCGGCTCGCCGCCACCGGTTCACGGGCCGCCTCGGCCGCGCGGAAGCCCGCGTCGGCCGGGGACTCCCAGCCCTTGGACGGATCCTCGCCGCCCGCTTCGCCCGACCTGCGCTGGAACCACTCCGACTGCATCGCGTCGAAGATGGGCGAGCGCTCGGGCAGCCGCGGCGGGGCCTTCGGCTCCGGCTGTGCGGCCGCCGCGGCCCGCACGGCCGGTTCGGGAACGGGTGGTGGTTCGGGGATGGGGCCCTCCGGCATGTTCGGAGCGGACATGGGCGGGACGTCCTCGGCGTAGGGGTCGGAGGCCCCCGCCGGGTTCGGGCCGACCTGCTCCAGCGGCCCGGTCTCCCACGGGATCTGCCGCGCGCCGCCGGGCTCTGGCACCATCGGCTGCGCCTCCGGCACGACGGACTGCGGCCCGGTGCGCCCGCCCGGCCCGTAGGCCCCGTTGGCGCCGGTGTCCGCGACCTCCTGCGAGCGCTCGTTGCGCGGCTGGAAGAGGCCGTTCGAGGAGCCGCCGTCGGACGGGCGGCCCTGCAGATGGGTGCCCGGCTCGCGGACCGGCAGCTCCCCCGGCCGGCGCGGCGCCTGCCGCTCGCCGGTCACGTAGGGGTCGTCGGACGGGACCCGCCGGTCCCGCGACGGGGGCCGCTCCGCGGGCGGGACCGCGGGCTGCGCGCCGGTGGTGTAGGGGTCGTGCAAGCCCTGGGCCGGGATCGGCCCGGTCTCGGTGACGCTCGGCTGCGGGCCGGTGGCGCCCCGGACCGCGCGCAGCGGACCGGTGCCGCCGACCATGGGGTGGGCGCCCGTGCCGCCGGCCATGGGCTGCGGACCGGTGCCGCCCCCCATGGCGGGGGCGGGCCCGTAGTCGTCCTGCCGGAACGCGCCCGCGGGCGGCTCGCCGGCGGTCGTGAGCGCGGCGAGCTGGCCGTGGGCGCCGGCCTCGCGCGGGGCGAGGCCGGGCCGGGTGCCGATGCCGCCGGACTCGCCCGGCGTGACCACCGCGTCCGGCAGCACCACGAACGCGGTGAGGCCGCCGCCCTGGGCGGCCCGCAGCTCGACGCGGATCCCGTGCCGGACGGCCAGGCGGCCGACCACGAACAGGCCCATGCGGCGGGCCGCGGAGAAGTCGATGACGGGCGGGTTCGCCAGCCGCCAGTTGGCCTGCTCCAGCTCCTCGGGCGACATGCCGACGCCGTTGTCGGTGATCTGCAGCATGCAGCCGCCGCCGCTCAGCATCTGCCCGGAGACCGTCACCCTGGTGTTGTCGGAGGAGAAGACGGTGGCGTTCTCGACCAGCTCCGCCAGCAGGTGGACGAGGTCGTTGACGACCGGGCCGACGACCGTCATGTCGCCTTGAACCCGCAGCGCGACGCGCTCGTACTGCTCCACCTCGGACAGCGACGCGCGGACGACGTCGATCAGCGGGACGGGCTGGTTCCACCGGCGCACCTGCTCCTGGCCGCCGAGGACGAGGAGGTTCTCGTTGTTGCGACGCATGCGGGTGGCGAGGTGGTCCAGCCGGAACAGGTTGCCGAGCTGCTCCTCGTCGCGCTCGCTCTGCTCCAGCTCCTCGATCAGGCGCAGCTGCCGCTCGATCAGGGACTGGCTGCGGCGGGAGAGGTTGACGAACATCGCGTTGATGTTGCCGCGCAGCACGGCCTCGTCGGCGGCCAGCCGGACCGCCTCCCGGTGGACCTCGTCGAAGGCCCGCGCGACCTGGCCGATCTCGTCGGTGGAGTCGATCTCGATCGGCTTGACCTCGATGCCGCCGGCGGCGGCCTCGGGATCGCGCAGCCGGTCGACCAGGCCGGGCAGCCGCGCGTTGGCCACGTCGAGCGCGCCCGACTGCAGCCGGCGCAGCGGCCGCACCAGCGACCGGGCCATCACGATCGTGATCAGCAGGACGATGAGCAGCAGGACAGCGACGACGACCGCGTCGATGGCGGCGGCGGTCCGCGCGTCGGCGACGCTCTGCTCGCTCTGCGCCTCGATCCGGTCCCCCAGGTACCGCTCGACCGCGCGCATCTGGTCGATCATGGAGGTGAGCGAGGCGCGGATGAGCTTGGCGGACCCGGAGGTGGCGAGCGGGAGGGGCAGCAGGCCGCCGCTCGCCGTCGTCGCCTGGATCACCCGCTGCCGCAGGTCCCGCGCCTGGTCGATCTTGGTGCCGACGACGGTGTCCTCGAACCGCTGGATCTGCTCGAGGGAGGCCGAGCCGCGGAAGGCGGCGAGCTCGCTGTCCTCCTGGGAGCGGGCGGCGGTGAGAGCGTTCAGCTCCTGGGAGTCGAGTCGCCGTTCCCGCGCGGCGATGAGGAGCAGGGCCCGCTGCCGGGAGACCGCCTCCTTGGCGCGGGCCAGGGCGCCCAGCGCACGGCTGGACTCCGCGAGCGTGTCGTCGGCCACGTTCTGCGAGATGCCGTCGAGGACGCCGGTCAGCTCCTGGGCGGACTCGGTGTACTTCTGCAGCACGATGAAGGCGGGGACCTTCGTGCCGACCACCAGGGAGCGCAGCGCCTTGACCCCGTCGACACGGCTCTTGACCGTGGTGGCGTCGCGGACCGCCTCGGTGCCGTAGGAGCCGTCGATGGGGACGGTCAGCGCCCGCACCCTGGCGACCAGGGCGTCGGTCTTGCGCTGCTGCGCCTCCAGGGGCTGCAGGAGCACCTCCGGCCGGCCGGCCGCGATGTACTCGACCGCCAGGTCCCGCTCCGCGGAGAACTCCTGGACGAACTCGGTGATCCCCTGCCCGAGCTCGGCCATCCGCTCGACGCGCCCGTACGTCTCCGCATCGCTGACCGAGCCGGAGATGCGCAGTCCGGAGAGCACGACGGCGGCGACCGTCGGGACCAGGATCAGCACGATGAGCCGCTGCGGCACGCGCCAGTTCCGCAGGCTCAGCCTGCCCGACCGTCTCGAATGGTCCGACCGCACCTCGACGTCACCAGGCCGAGGATGGTCGCGACCCTCGTCGCTTGGTTGCATCCGCCGTTTACACCCTCTCCCTCACAATGCCGCACTCTCCGTGACGTCGCCGCCGCGAAGGGTTAATGCAACATCGTCTCCGCCTCCGGCGCACGACATTGCAGCACATCCACGGATAGGCCGCAAAGGACCATAGGGGAGTCGATATCTTCCAATGACTCGATCATGACTTTATGCCTATATGTCCGATTCGCTGAGCATGCGGGGTCACGCTGCGCACAGGGACGCTTCGTGATCACTCGACCGCGAAAAGTGACGCCACCTGCTCGCCTTCGCCGGGGCGCCCCGGAACGCGGGCCTTCCGGCGCCACAGGACCTCGGTCCGCTCACTCTGCGAATAGGCTTGGGCGTGGATCGTCACCAAGCCCCGCGGGAAGCCTTTATCCGGGCGCATTTTGCGAACGGCCGCGCACGCTTCCGGCGATTGGCCGGGGGCCTCCCAAGGACACAAGAGAGTCACACAATTCAGACCGAATCGCCTTCGACCGGGGGGTCCGCGATACGCTCCCGGCGCACGTGATCTTCGGGCACGGCGGGTGTCGCGGCTACAGTCGGTCCCCCTGGCTCGCATGCCTTGGTCGGCCCATGCCCTGCCGAAGCAGCTTCCCCCTTCGAGTTAAGGAGTGCCCAATGCGGCAATCCCTACGTGTTTCAGCGCTGGTCAGCGCGCTCACCCTGGTCGCCTCGCTCATGACGGGCTGCGGCGGAGACGACTCCTCCGGCGGCGGCAAGGGCTTGGAGAAGGACTCCATCAAGGTGGCCTCGCTGCCGCTGGTGGACGGCGCGGCCCTGCACATCGCCCAGAAGGCGAAGCTGTTCAAGGAAGAGGGCCTGGACGTCAAGATCGTTCCGGTCCAGCAGAGCATCAAGGCGCTGCCCGCCCTCAAGGCCGGCGAGGTGGACGTCATCGCCGGGGCGAACTACGTGTCGTTCATGCAGGCCAACGAGAAGGGGGCGCTGAAGCTCAGCATCCTGGCCGAGGGGGCCCAGCTCACCTCGAACATGATGAACGTGCTCGTCATGCCCGACTCCAAGATCAAGTCCGCCAAGGACCTGGAGGGCAAGAAGGTCGCGGTCAACATCCTGAACAACATCCAGTCGCTGACGCTGGACGCCATTCTCAAGGCCAACAACGTCGACCCGAAGAAGGTCCAGTACGTCCAGGTGCCGTTCCCGGCGATGGCGCCCGCCCTGCAGAAGGGGGACGTCGACGCCATTCACACCGTCGAGCCGTTCCTGTCCGACAGTGAGAAGAAGTTCGGCGCCCGGGTCGTCGTGGACGGCGGCAGCGAGCCGGTGACCGGCCTTCCCATCAGCGGCTACGTGACCACGCAGGAGTTCTCGCAGAAGTACCCGAAGACGGCCGCCGCCTTCCAGCGGGCGATCATCAAGGCGCAGAAGATGGCCTCCCAGGACCGCAAGAAGGTCGAGGAGGTCCTGCCCTCCTACGCCAAGATCGACCCGCAGGTGGCCTCGGTCATCACGCTGCCGGCCTACCCCACCTCGCTGAGCACCACCCGCATGCAGCGGGTCGCCGAGCTGATGCAGACCTCGGGCCTGCTCACGCAGAAGCCGGACCTCAAGACGATCCTCTTCCACCCGACGTCGTGACCCGGGGACACTGATCAGCTCATGGCACACGAGCCCACGCCGCCCCGCGGCCTCTCGCGCCCAGGAGTCTGGGCGCGGGGGGCCGCCGGGGTGGCGGTCCTGTTCCTGGCGAGCGAGCTGCTGGGCCGCGCCGGGATTGTGGACCGTTCCTTTCTGCCCCCCGCCTCCAGCATCACCGCCCGCGCGTTCGAGCTCGCGGGCGACACCGAGTTCCTGTTCAACGTCCGGGTGACCCTCACCGCGTGGGCGCTCGGCCTGCTGATCGCCTGCGCGGTCGCGATCCCGCTCGGGCTGCTGCTCGGCAGCGTCCCCGCGGTGAACACCGGGGTCCGCGCCATCGTGGAGTTCCTGCGCCCGATCCCGTCGGTGGCGCTCATCCCGCTCGCCGCGCTGGTCCTCGGGTCCGGTCTGGAGATGGAGGTGCCGCTGATCGTCTACGCGTCCAGCTGGCCCATCCTGTTCAACACGATCTACGGGCTGGACGACGTCGACCCCACGGCCAAGGAGACGCTGCGCAGCTTCGGGTTCAGCCGGTTCCAGGTGCTGCTGCGCGTGTCGCTGCCCAGCGCCGCCCCGTTCATCGCGACGGGTGTGCGGCTGGCCGCGTCCATCGCGCTCATCCTGGCCGTCGGCACCGAGATCCTCTCCGGCTTCGGCGACGGTCTCGGCATGTTCATCGCGACGGCCGGCAACGTCCCGGACGGGACCACCGACGTCCTCGCCGGGACGGTGTGGGCCGGCTGCCTCGGCCTCATCATCGACACCGTGCTGGGACAGGGCGAGGACCGCGTGTTCCGCTGGCACAAGGCCCAGAGGAGTGGTGCATCGTGACCGCGGCGACCATCGGCGCGCCCCGCGCCCGCACCCGCGGCGCGGCCGCCCGCATCGCCGGCGGCCTGCTGCACCGGCTGCTCCCGCTGGTCCTGCTCGTCGCGGTCTGGGAGGCGGCGACGCGGGCCGCCGACAGCACCTTCTTCCCCCCGCCCTCGGAGATCGTCCGGCGGATGCGGGAGCTGTGGCTGTCCGGCCCGGCCGACCACCTGTACCTCACCTCCGAGGCGGGCGACTCCATCGCGCCCAGCCTCGGCCGGATGTTCCTGGCGCTGGCGATGTCGATCGTGGTCGGGGTCGTCCTCGGCATCGCGCTCGGCCGCTCCCAGCGGGTGCTGGCCTACCTGCAGCCGCTGCTGCAGTTCGCCCGGGTGATCCCGCCGCCGACCCTGGTGCCGGTGTTCATCGTGCTCTTCGACCTCGGCACGCAGATGCAGGTCGCGTCGATCATCTTCAGCGCCATCTGGCCGATCCTGCTCAACACCGCGGACGGCGCCCGCAGCGTCGACCCCGTGCAGATGGACACGGCCCAGGTGTTCCGGCTCTCCGCGCTCGACCGGATCCGGTTCGTCATCGTGCCGTCGGCGCTGCCGAAGATCTTCGCCGGGCTGCGGCTCGCGCTGTCCCTGTCGCTGATCCTCATGGTGTTCTCCGAGCTGCTGCCCGGCACCTCCGACGGGCTCGGCTTCCTGCTGACCAACGCCCAGAGCCAGTCCGACCTCGGCACCCTGTGGTCGGTGATCGTGCTCCTCGGCGTCCTCGGCTACCTGTTCAACTCGATCCTCCTCGTGGTGGAGCGGCGCGTCCTCGCCCGGCACCGCGGGGCCCGAAAGGCCAACGCATGACTACTCGGCTCACCGTCCGGGAAGCCTTCTTCGACTTCTGCCGGAGCGTGGGGATGACCACCGTCTTCGGCAACCCCGGATCGACCGAGTTGCGGATGTTCCGCGACTTCCCGGACGACTTCCGGTACGTCCTGGCCCTGCAGGAGACCGTGGCGGTCGCGGCGGCCGCCGGGCACTCGCTCGGCACCGGCGGCGCGACCCTGGTCAGCCTGCACTCGGCGGGCGGCGTCGGGCACTCCCTCGGCGCGGTCTTCAACGCCTACCGCGACCGGGTCCCGGTCGTCATCATCGCGGGCCAGCAGTCCCGCGCGATGCTGCCGACCCGCCCGTTCCTCGGCGCCGACGAGCCCGCCCAGTTCCCCCGCCCGTACGTCAAGTGGAGCAGGCAGCCCGAGCGGGCCGAGGACGTGCCCGCCGCGCTCGCCGAGGCGTACCGGGTGGCCATGACGCACCCGCGCGGCCCGGTGTTCCTGTCGGTGCCCGAGGACGACTGGGACCGGCCCGCCGAGCCGGTCCCGCACCGCGAGGTCCGCACGGACTTCACCGCGTCCCCCGCCGCGCTGCGGGAGGTGGCCGCGGCGCTGGACGAGGCCGCGAACCCGGTCCTCATCGTGGGCGCCGGGGTCGAGGACGAGGGCGCGCTGCCCGGCGTGGTCGAGCTCGCCGAGCGGACCGGCGCGCCGGTGTGGATCAGCCCGCTGTCGGGCCGCTCCGGGTTCCCCGAGGACCACGCGCTGTTCCGCGGCTTCCTGCCGCCCGTGCGCGACCAGCTCTCGGCCCGGCTCGAGGGGCACGACGTCATCCTCGCCCTGGGCGCGCCGATCTTCACCTACCACGTGCACTCCGAGGGGCGGGTCATTCCCGAGGGCGCGCGGCTGTTCCACTTCGACTGCGACCCGGCGACGACCGCGTGGGCGCCGGTCGGCACCAGCGTCCTCACCACGATCGACGCGGGCGTGTCCGGGCTGCTGGAGCTCGTCGCCAAGGCCGACCGGCCGCGCCCCGAGCCGCGCGAGCGGCTCGCCAAGCCGCAGGCCACCGACCCGATCGACCCGGCCCTGGTCATCGAGACGCTCCGCGAGCGGATGCCCGAGGACGCCGTCATCGTCGAGGAGTGCCCGAGCCACCGGGACCTGTTCCACGCGCGGATGCCCATCACCCGGGCCGGGGGCTTCCTGACCACCGGCAGCGGCGCGCTCGGCTGGGGCCTGCCCGTCGCGGTCGGACGGGCCGTCGCCGGCTCGGGTGAGCGCATCGTCTGCGTCATCGGCGACGGCTCGACCATGTACTCGGTGCAGAGCCTCTGGACGGCCGCGCAGCACCGGGTCCCGATGACCGTCCTGGTGCTCAACAACCACGGGTACGGCGCCGTCAAGGCGCTCGGCCGACGGATCGAGCTGGAGACCGTCCCGGGCACCGACATCCACGGCATCGACTTCGTGGCGCTCGCCCGGAGCCTCGGCTGCGAAGGCAGGACCGTCACCCGCGCCGCGGACGTGGAGGCCGCCATGGCCGAGGGGCTCGGCCACGATGGCCCGTTCGTCATCGACGTGCGGGTCGCGCCCGACGACTCCGCCGCCTACACCCCGGAGGCGAAGTGAGCGGCATGCTGGAGGTCTCCGGCCTCGGCCACGCCTACGGCGAGCACCGCGTCCTGCAGGGCATGGACCTGTCGATCGGCGAGGGCGAGCTCGTCACCATCGTCGGGCCGTCCGGGTGCGGGAAGTCCACGATGCTGCGGTGCATCGCCGGGCTGATGGCGCCGAGCGAGGGGAAGGTCGTGCTGAACGGCACCCCCATCGACGGCGTCCCAGACGACCTCGCCGTGGTGTTCCAGGACTACAGCCGCTCGCTGATGCCGTGGCTCACCGTGCGCGACAACGTCGGGCTGCCGCTGCGCCGCCGCGGCCTCGGCAGGTCCGAGCGGCGCGCCAGGGCGGCCGAGGCGCTGGAGTCGGTCGGCCTGAAGGACGCGGCGGGCAAGTTCCCGTGGCAGCTGTCGGGCGGCATGCAGCAGCGCGTGTCGATCGCGCGGGCCCTCGCCTACCGGCCGTCCCTGATGCTGATGGACGAGCCGTTCGGCTCGGTCGACGCCCAGACCCGCGAGGACCTGGAGGACCTGGTGCTCCAGGTCCACCGGAGCCAGGGCGTGACGATCCTCCTCGTCACCCACGACATCGACGAGAGCGTCTATCTCGGCGACCGGGTCGTGGTCCTCGCCCGCGACCCGGGCCGGATCCGCGCCGAGCTGCCCGTCGGGCTGCCCGCCGACCGCGACCAGATCGGCACGCGGTCCGACCCCGAGTTCGTCCGGCTGCGCGCCGAGGTGGGCCGACTGGTCCGCGGCGTCGCCGGGGGCGATGCGGCGGACGGGCCCGCGGAGTCGGACGAGCCGGCGGAAAAGGACGAAACGGTGGGCGCCGGGACCCATTCCGGGGCGCGGGGAACTGTGAAAGGTTAAGCCTTCCAAGATCCCCCCGCGCATGGAGCATTCCTATGTCTGCTTCCCGTCCCCGAGCGGCCCTCGCGGGTGTGCTCGCCATCGCGCTCGTGTCCGGATCCGCCTGCGGCGGATCCGGCGGCAAGAAGTCGGCCAACGGCCTTGAGCAGTCCGAGGTGAGGCTCGGCACCATGACGGTCGCCGACACCGCGCCCGTCCAGATCGCCCTTTCCAAGGGACTGTTCAAGGCCGAGGGCCTCACCGTGAAGACCCAGGTCATCCAGGGCGGCGCCGCCGGCGTCCCGCTGCTGAAGAGCGGTCGGCTCGACTTCAGCTTCGGCAACTACGTCTCGCTGCTCACCGCCGGGACCAAGGACCCCGGCTTCAAGCCCAGGATCGTCGCGGACGGGTTCCGCAGCGCGTCCAAGACCCACACCCTGATGGTGCGCGGCGACTCCCCCTACCGGACGATCAAGGATCTGGCGGGGAAGAAGATCGGCGTCAACACCAAGCGCAACGTCAGCACGATGCTGGTCCGCGCTGCGGCGCAGCCCCAGGGCGTGACCTTCGACGAGGACAGGAACTTCGTGGAGATCGCGCCGCCCGCCATGGAGCAGGCGCTGAAGTCGGGGAGCGTGGACGCCGTCCAGGCGATCGAGCCGTTCGGCACCCAGATGCGGACGTCGATGGGCGCCCGCCTGGTCGCCGACCTGTCCACCGGCGAGACGGACGGGCTGCCGATCGCCGGCTACGCCGCCACCGAGAAGTTCGTGAAGGAGAACCCGAAGACGGTCGCCGCGTTCCAGCGGGCGCTCCAGAAGGCGCAGGGAATGGCCGCGGGCGACCGCAAGCTCGTGCAGAGCATCCTGCCGACCTACGCCAAGGGCATCAACGCCGAGGTGGCCGCCGGCATGAGCTACGGGACGTACCCGACGTCGGTCGACACCGCCGCGCTGCAGCGCGTGGCCGACCTCATGCAGCGGTTCCAGTACGTGGACAAGAAGATCGACGCCGCGTCGTTCGTCGCGCCCGCTCCATGAGGTACCGCCGCGTCCTTCTCGGCGCCGCCGGGGCGGTGGGCACGGCCGCCGCCGTCGAGGCCCTGAGCCGCGGCGGCCTCGTGGACGCGACCGCGCTCCCTCCGGCGTCCGCCGTCGCCCGGGAGGCCGGGCGGCTGGCGGTCGACCGGGAGTTCCTCGTGGACGTGGCGGCCACCCTCAAGGCGTGGTCCGGCGGGCTCGTGCTGGCGGTGCTCGCGGCGGTCCCGCTCGGGGTCCTGCTCGGCTCGGTGCCGTTCCTCGGCACGGCCGCGCGCGCCCTGGTCGAGCTGCTGCGCCCCATCCCGTCGGTCGCGCTCATCCCGCTCGCCATCATCGTGTTCGCGGACCCGACGCGGGTGGAGATGTCGCTGGTCTTCTACGCCTGCCTCTGGCCGATCCTCATCAATACCCTGTACGCGCTGCGCGACGTCGACCCGCTGGCCAAGGACACCCTCCGCGGCTTCGGGTTCGGGCCGCTGTCGGTGCTGTGGCGGGTGTCGCTGCCGAGCGCCGCCCCGTTCATCGCGACCGGCGTCCGGATCGCCGCGTCCGTCGCGCTCATCGTCGTGATCAGCACCGAGCTGTTCGCCGGCGGGGTCGACGGCATCGGCATCTACCTGAGCGAGACCCAGTCCGGGGGCGGCAACAGCGACCTGCTGCTGGCCGGGGCCTGCTGGGCCGGCGCGCTCGGCCTGGCGGTGAACACGGGCCTGCGCGGGCTGGAGCGGCTCGCGTTCCGCTGGCACGGCGCCCGGGTCGAGGGGGTCGCGTGAAGACCGAGCCGAGGCGGGCGGCGGGCGGGGACGTCCGCGCGGCGGGGGCGGGCGGCAGGGCCGCGGGCGCGGTGCGAGGGTTCGCCGAACGCGCCTGGCTGGTCGCGCTCGTCGCGGTGCTGTGGGAGCTCGTCACCAGGGCCGTGGACGAGACCTACTTCCCGCCGCCCACGACGATCCTGACCGCGCTGCACGAGCTGTGGTTCTCCGGCCCGGCGAGCCACCTGTTCTTCTCCGGCAAGGCGCTCGACGACTTCTCCACCAGCCTCGCCCACCTGTTCACCGGATGGGCCGCCGCGGGCGCCGCCGGCGTCGTGCTCGGGACGGCGATCGGGCGCTCGCGGACCCTGTTCGACCTGCTGAACCCGGTGCTGGAGTTCCTGCGCGCGGTGCCGCCGCCCACGCTGGTGCCGTTCTTCATCATGGTGTTCCATCTCGGCGCGACGATGCAGATCGTGACGATCGCGTTCGGCGTCGTCTGGCCGGTGCTGCTCAACGCCTGCGACGGCGTCCGCGCCGTGGACCCCCTGCACCTGGACACGGCCCGGGTGTTCGGCCTCGGCCGAGTCCGCACGCTCGTGACCGTCGTCCTGCCCGCGGCGGCGCCCAAGATCTTCGCGGGGCTGCGCGTCGCGCTGTCGTTCGCGCTGATCCTGATGGTCCTGTCGGAGCTGTTCGGCAGCACCGCGGGCATCGGCTCCGAGCTGATCGGCGCGCAGCGCTCCTTCGAGCTGCCGCGGATGTGGGCGGGGATCGTGATGCTGGGCATCCTCGGCCTCCTGTTCAACACCGTGTTCCTGCTCCTGGAGCGGCGGCTGCTGGCCTGGCACGCCGGCGCGCGGCGGCTCCAAGACTGACGATGTCCCTTACCGACCAGTCCCCCTACCGACCAGTCCCCCGACCGATGAGATTCCGACCGACGGCGCTCATGACGCACACACAGAAAAGGCGGCCGCGATGCTGGAGATAACCGGCCTCACCCACTCCTACGCCGACGGGCACCTGGCCCTCGACGGCCTGGACCTCCGCGTCCCGGACGGCGAGCTGGTCAGCATCGTGGGCCCGTCCGGCTGCGGCAAGTCCACCCTGCTGCGCTGCATCGCCGGGCTGATCCGCCCGACCGGCGGGACGCTGACGCTGCACGGGTCGGCGATCGACGGGGTCCCCGGCGACCTCGCCGTGGTGTTCCAGGACTACAGCCGCTCGCTGTTCCCCTGGCTGACCGTCCGCGACAACGTGGCGCTGCCGCTGCGCCGGCGCGGCAAGTCGCGCCAGGAGCGGCGCGCGGCGGCGCAGGAGGCGCTGGAGTCGGTGGGGCTGCCGGACGCGGGCCGCAAGTACCCGTGGCAGCTGTCGGGCGGCATGCAGCAGCGCGTCTCGATCGCTCGGGCCCTCGCCTACCGGCCCTCCCTGATGCTGATGGACGAGCCGTTCGGGTCCGTCGACGCGCAGACGCGCGAGGACCTGGAGGACCTCGTCCTGCAGGTGCACCGGACCCAGAAGATGACGATCCTGCTGGTCACCCACGACATCGACGAGAGCGTCTACGTCGGCGACCGGGTCGTCGTGCTCAACCGGTCCCCCGCCCGGGTGCACGCCGACCTGCCGGTGGACCTGCCGTCCGAGCGCGACCAGATCGAGACCCGGGGGCTTCCGGAGTTCGTCCGGCTCCGGGCCGAGGTGGGACGGCTCGTGCGGGGCGGCGCCAAGGTGCCGGGCGCGGCGCCCGCCGCGTCGGCGACCCGACTGGACAAGTAAGGGGAAGTGATGCGCGTACTCATCGTCGGAGCCGGGATCGGCGGGCTCACCACCGCGTTAAGCCTGCACCAGGCGGGCATCGAGGCACTCGTCGTCGACTCCGCCGTCCGGCTGCGGCCGCTCGGCGTCGGCATCAACCTGCTCCCCCACGCCGTCCGCGAGCTCACCGAGCTGGGCCTCGGCGACGCGCTGGCCGAACTCGCGATCCCCACCGCCGAGATGGTGCACTTCGACCGGTACGGGGGCCGGATCTGGGGGGACCCCCGCGGCCGCGCGCTGGGGTACGCCTGGCCGCAGTACTCGATCCACCGCGGCGAGCTCCAGATGCTGCTGCTCGACACCGTGCTGGCGCGGCTCGGTGAGGGGGCCGTCCGCACCGGGACCCTCTTCGAGGGGTTCGAGCAGGACGGCGACAGGGTCCGGGCCCGCCTCCTGGACCGCGCGTCCGGCACCGCCGAGCCGTTCTCGGCGGACGCGCTGGTCGGCGCGGACGGCCTGCACTCCGCCGTCCGGGCGCAGCTGTACCCGGACGAGGGCGCGCCGTTGTGGAACGGGATCCGGATGTGGCGCGGCCTCACCGAGGCGGAGCCGATCCTGACCGGGCGGACCCTGGTCGTCGCGGGCAGCAACGCCGCCGCCAAGATGGTGGTCTACCCGATCTCCATGCGCGCCGAGCGCCGGGGCAGGGCGCTGCTGAACTGGGTCGCCGAGGTGCGGGTCCCGGGCGACCCGCGGGGCGGCGCCGCGGACTGGAACCGGACCGGCCGACTGGAGGACGTGCTCCCCCACTTCGCCGACTGGCGGTTCGACTGGCTCGACGTCCCCGCGCTGCTCTCCGGCGCGGAGCAGATCCTGGAGTACCCGATGGTCGACCGGGAGCCCGTCGACCGCTGGACGTTCGGACGGGTCACGCTGCTCGGCGACGCCGCCCACCCGATGTACCCCATCGGCTCCAACGGCGGCTCCCAGGCGGTGCTCGACGCCCGGGTCCTGGCGTACGAGCTGGCCACCGCCGCGAGCCCGCCGGAGGGGCTCCTCGGCTACGAGAAGGAGCGCCGGGAGGCGGCCAACGCCGTCGTGCTGGCCTGCCGGGAGATGCCCGCCGAGCGCGTCCTGCGCCTCGTCGCCGAGCGGGCGCCGCACGGCTTCGCGTCCATCGAGGACGTCCTTTCCCCCGAGGAGCTGACGAGCATCACCAGCGCCTACCTCCAGACGTCGTTCACCGACGTCGAGGTGCTGAACACCCGGCAGTCCTACACGGTCTCGGGCCGAACGCAGCCTCCGTGAGGGCCGTCAGGCGGCGGTGACGGCGGCCAGCCGCGTGTTCACGGCATGGGCGGCGCGGTCGTAAAGGGACGGGTCGTCGTGGAGCAGCGCCTGCGCGGCGCCCGTGCGGCAGAGGGCGTCCAGCTCGAAGGCGAGCTGCGGGACGTCGGTCGCCGCGTCGATCTCGCCGAGCTCGCGCGCCTCGCGGAGGCAGCGCTCCACGAAGGCGCGCCAGTCGAGCTGCGAGGCCGCGATCGCGTCGCGGACGCGGCCGGGCCGGGCGTCGAACTCGGCCATCGTGGAGTGGAAGAAGCACCCGCCGGGGAAGACGGGCTCGCGCTGGTAGCGCTGCCAGGCCTCCAGGAGCGCGCGGACGCGGCCGAGCCCCTCGGGCACCGCGAGCGCGGGTTCGGTCACGTGCGCGCGGAACACCTCGACCGCCTTGCGGACGGTCGCCAGCTGGAGCTCCTCCTTGGAGCCGAAGTGGGTGAACACGCCGCTCTTGCTGATCCGCAGCTCGGTGGCGAGCCGGCCGATCGACAGGCCCTCCAGTCCCTCGGCCGAGGCGATGTCGGCGGCGCGGGACAGGATCGTGCCGCGCGTCTGCTCTCCCTTGAGAAGCCGTCCGTCGATGGTCACGCCGATTAATCTGCACGACCGTTCGTTCAAAGTCAATGCGGCGAACCCCTTGACGCGAACCCCTCGACCAGAAGAGTGTACGACCGTTCGTTTATTTTTCTGGAGAGGTCCGCCCATGACCACCGAGACCGAGCCGACCGGGACCAGCACCACCGGGACCAGCACCACCGGGACCGGCGCGCCGCCGGGGCCGGCCGCGCGGCGGGACGTCCCCTGGCTCGCCGCCGGGGCGACGTTCCTGGCCATGCTCGACGCGACCGCCGCCAACCTGGCCGTCGCCGACCTGCACGCCGACTTCCCGGGCAGCACGCTTTCCGGCCTGACCTGGGTGATCACCCTGTACGCGGTGCTGTTCGCGGCGCTGCTCGCCCCCGCCGGCCGGTTCGCCGACCTGGTCGGGCGGCGGTCGCTGTACCTGTGGGGCACCGGGCTGTTCACGCTGGCGTCGCTGGCGTGCGCGGTCGCGCCGAACGTGCCCGTCCTGCTGGCGACGCGCGCCGCGCAGGGCGCCGCCGCGGCGGCCCTGATCCCCGCCTCCCTCGCGCTGCTGCTGCACGACACGCCCCCCGAGCGGCGCGCCCGCAGCATCGGGCTGTGGAGCGCGGCGGGCGCGTTCGCCGCCGCGATCGGCCCGGGCCTCGGCGGGGTGCTCGTCGACCTGTCCGGCTGGCGGTCCCTGTTCGTCATCAACGTGCCGATCGGGCTGGCGATGCTGCTCGGCGGCCGCCGCCTCCCCCGGGCCGAGGGCGGCGCGGGACGGCTGCCCGACCTCGCCGGGACGGTGCTGCTCGCCGCCGGCGTGGGCGGCGTCGCGCTCGGCGTGACGCAGAGCCGGGACTGGGCCTGGACCGACGCCCGGACGCTCGCCCTGCTGCTCGGCGGCGCCGTCCTGGCCGCCCTCGCGCTGTGGCGGTCGGCGCGGCATCCGGTGCCCGCGCTGGAGATCTCGCTGTGGCGCAACCACCGGTTCGCCGCCGCGAACGCCGCCTCGTTCCTGTACGGGACGGCCCTGTACGCGTGGCTGCTCGTCGGCGTGCTCTACCTGACGACCGAGTGGCACTACTCGATCGTGAAGGCGGGGTTCGCCTCGACGCCCGGCGCGTTCACCGCCACCGCGGCGGCGATCGCGACGGGACGGCTCACCGCGCGCCTCGGCGTCCGCCCCGCCGTGACGGGCGGCGCGCTGATCATGGTCGGGTGCGGGGTCTGGGCCGTCGCGGCCCTGCCCGCCGAGCCGCACTTCCTGACGTTCTGGCTCCCGCTCGGCCTCGTGGTCGGGACGGGGATGGGGATGATGACCACCGGCACCGCCACGGGCGCCGCGCTGTCGGCCGGCCCGCTGCGGTTCGCGGGCGCCACCGGGCTCAACACCACGGCGCGGCAGCTCGGCGGCGCGCTCGGCA
Source organism: Actinomadura sp. K4S16 (assembly GCF_008327685.1). Taxonomy (GTDB): domain Bacteria; phylum Actinomycetota; class Actinomycetes; order Streptosporangiales; family Streptosporangiaceae; genus Spirillospora. Next base: position 33,671 of record NZ_BDDE01000034.1, on the reverse strand, counting down.
TCGCCGTCCTCGCCGCGCTGCTGCCGGAGCGGGCGGCGCCCGGCGACTACACGTCCGTCTACCTGTTCTGCACGATCGCCGCCGCGGGCGCGGCCGCCGTCGGCCTGCTCCTCGCCGCGCGCCCGGCGAAGCCCTGAAGGAGGACACCGTGACCGAGACGCTTCCGACCGAGTGGACCGCCCCCTCCGTGCTGCCGGCCGCCGACGCAACCGCGCTGCTGGCCGACGCCCCGTGGAGGCGGATGGTGACGATCGGCGACAGCGTCGCCGAAGGCGTCCGCGAGCCCGTCCCCGGCTACCGCGACCTGTCGTGGACCGACCGCGTCGAGGAGGCGCTCGGCGCGGTCGACCCCGGGTTCACCGCGCTGAACCTCGGGCGCCGGAACCTCGTCGCCGCGCAGGTGGCGGCCGAGCAGCTCCGGCCGGCCCTGGCGTTCCGGCCCGACCTGGCGTTCGTGGTGGCCGGGGGCAACGACATGCTCCGCCCCGACTTCGACGCGGACGGAGTGCGCCGCGAGCTGGCCGCGATGGTCTCGGCGTTCCGCGCGGCGGGCGCCGACGTCGTCACGATCGGGCTGCTGGACATCACGGCCGCCGGGCTCGGCCCGTCCCGCTACCGGGAGGTCATCTCGGCGCGGACGCGGCGGCTGGCCGAGCTCACCGCCGAGGTCGCGGCCGAGCACGGCGCCTGCCACGTCGACAATCCGCACGGGCACCCGGTCGCCGCCGACCCGGGCATCTACTGCGGCGACCAGTTGCATCTGAACGCCCGGGGGCACGCGTTCGCCGCCGCCAACACGATCCGCGCGCTGGCCGCTCACTTGGCGTCGGCGTAGCGGTCGACGACGGCGATCTCCATCGGGAAGACGACCGGGGTGTCGCCGAACAGCAGGCCGCGGGCCTCCTCCGCCGCGGCGCGCACGGCGGCGGCGACCTCGTCGGCCAGCTCGGCGGGGCCGTGCACGATGACCTCGTCGTGCTGGAAGAACACCAGGCGGGGCGAGCCGAGGGCGGTCAGGCGGCGGCGCAGGGAGCCCAGGAGCGCGAGCGCCCAGTCGGCGGCGGTGGCCTGGACGACGAAGTTGCGGGTGAAGCGGCCCCGGCCGCGCAGCGCCTGGGCCGCCGTCCCCTGCCGGGGGCCCGGGGCGTCGTCGTCGCCCGCCGAGGTCAGCTCGCGCCACCCGGCCGACGGCGGCGGGCACGTGCGGCCGAGCCGGGACCGGACGAGCCGGCCGCGCTCCCCCGCCCGCGCGGCGGCCTCCACGTACTCGAACGCCTGCGGGAACCGGCTCCGCAGGACGCCGAGGAGCTGCACCGCGTCGGCCGTCCCTCCCCCGTACATGGCGGACAGCAGGGCGATCTTGGCCTTGTCGCGCGCGGTGCGCCCGCCGTCGGCGTCGTCCTGGAAGGCGTCGGACAGGGCCGCGTAGAGGTCGCCGTGCGCGGCGGCCTCGGCGAACGCGCGGTCTCCGGCGAGCGCCGCCAGCACGCGGGGTTCGAGCTGCGCCGCGTCGGCCACGACCAGGGCCCAGCCCGGGTCGGCGACGACGGCCTTGCGCAGTACGCGCGGGATCTGCAGGGCCCCGCCGCCGCTCGTCGCCCACCGCCCGGACACCACGCCCCCGACGACGTACTCGGGACGGAACCGGCCGCCGCTCACCCACGTGTCGAGCCACGCCCAGCCGTGCGCGGCGTGCAGCCGCGACAGCTCCTTGTACTCCAGCAGCAGCGGGACGGCGGGGTGGTCGAGCTGTTTGAGGACGTGCGCACGGGTGGAGGGGATCGGCAGCCCCGCCGAGGCGAACGCCCGCAGGATCTGCGCCGGGGAGTCGGGGTTGACGTGCACGCGCGGCCCGAACGCGGCGCTGATGCGGTCGGCGAGGTCCTGCAGCCTGCGGGGCCGCAGGCCGCCCGAGGGGCGCGGGCCGAGCAGCTCGGTGAGCAGCGCGTCGTGCTCGGCGGCCGACCAGGGCAGCCCGTCGTGGCCCATCTCGGCGGCCACCAGCGACCCTGCCGACTCCGCCGCCGCGAGCAGCGCGAACCCGTCGAGCCCGGCGATGGCGCGCTGCTGCTCGGCGTGCACCGCGACGATCTGGCCGAGGTCGTCCGCGGCCTCCTTGCGCCCGGCGTCGTCGTCGAACAGCGACGGCTGCGCCGACGCCTCCCGGGACGGCGGCGGGTCGGCCGGGACGGGCTCGCCGCGCAGCCGCGCCCACGCCGCCCGGACCGAGCGCGGCTCCCCGTACCGCCCGGCATGGCCGAGCAGCAGGTTCTCGACCAGTTCGAGGTCATGGCAGCGCGAAACCCGCACCCCCGCCTCCAGCAGCCGGGGGTAGAGCCGCGCCGTGGACGGCCACACCCACCGCGGCGCGCCGTCGCGCTCCCGCTCGGCGACCGCCGAGACCAGATCGGGGACGTCCTGGACGGGCCCCGCGGGCGCCCCGTCCTCGGCGACCGCCCGCAGCGAGCCCCCGCCCCCCGCCCCGGCCGCAACCGCGATCCTCACGCGCCCATTCTGACCCCGCCCACCGACAAACCCGCCTCCCGCACCACGACGAAGACCCCTCCGTGAGGGATCACGGAGGGGTCCAGCGCGAATCGATTCAGCAGGCCAGGGCCGCGGCCCGCTGCTCTCGCAGCGTTTGAAGCTCAGCCGGCGCCGGCCTCACCCTTGCGATCGCGTCCGAAGGCAGGTTCGAGCTTGCGAGAACCTGATCGCGCAGCGAGCCGCCAAGGCGAGCCGGAGCGATGCCAGCGATCGCCCGCATTTCTCGACGATGGAGGGCCGTCAGGCCCGAAGGAGGAGAGAAATGCGATGACTACGCGGCGAGCGAGACTTGCTGGCCGGCCGGGGTGTCGCCGTAGCGGTCGGTGACCTTGTTCAGCTGGAGCTGGTAGTACAGCACGCCGAAGCCGAAGATGCCGAGCAGGAAGCCCATGCCGCCGCTGCAGCTCGGCTGGAGGCCGGCCGCGCGCTGGGCCTGGGCGATGCGCCCGCCGAGCTTGACCCACATGACGAGGGGCCAGATCCCGAGGGTGATGCCGCCGAACAGCATGGACAGCAGCGCGCTGGTGGCGGCGTTGTCGATGCGGCGGTCGTACTCGTGCAGCTCGTTGTGGACCTTGAAGAACCAGACGAGGCCGTAGATGCCGAAGGTGATGATCGGCAGGCCGAGCCAGGCGCCGACGGGGTTGCGGCGCCTCATGTTGAGGCCGGTGCCGACGGCGGCGGGCGCCTGCTGCTGTGCCGGGGCGGGCGAGTAGCCGCCCTGGTACGCCTGCTGCTGTTGCTGGCCCTGACCCTGCTGGGGGTGACTCATTTGAGAAGCTCTCCTGAAGGACGCGGTCGTTCTCCGGCCGACCGTCCGTTACCGTTCACCGGTGTGGTGAGCCACGACTGTAACGGCATCGGGGCACGTCGCGAGGCAAGATCGCCTAGATTTCATCTATTACTGGCGGATTCTCCAAAGCGTTCGGGCTAGCGCAACGGGATCGTCACCTCGTCCTCGCACGGCGGCGCCGTCTCGTGGTCGCCGCACCCCGTCGCGGCGAAGCAACGGATGCGCAACTGCGACTCCGTCACGTCCAGGCGGAGGAAATTCTTGAAGAACGGCGGCCGGTCCCAGTCGGCCAGCTCCGAACGGAACCGCTGCGGGATCCTCCGGACGGGGAGCCGCAGGAGCCGGCGGCGGCCCCGGGCGCTGCGCGGAACGCCGAGGACGGCCGCGACGAAGCGCGCGCGGCGGGATGGGGCGGGGCCGTCGTACCCGCGCCCCGGCCTGATGCCGAGTCGGTGCTGGACCGCGGCGGTGGCCTCCTCCGGGGTGAGCTCGAAGAGCCCCGGCATCCGCAGCCACCGGCCGTACAGCTTGCTGTAGCGCGACAGGGAGTCGCCGCGCAGCGGGTAGCAGCGGAACTCGTCCTCCTCCACCGTCCGGGTCCGCGGGATGACGTGCGTGGCGTGCATGAAGGCCCCGCCGCCGCCCGAGACGATGTACTGGATGGTCCGGCCGTCGCCGGTCCGCACCGGGTAGCGCTGGTAGTTGTGGATGTCGCCGCCGATCGCGGCCACGTAGTGGTGCGCCGGGTCCTGGACGATCTCGTCGACCGTCCCGCCGCCCTCGATCGGCCCGGGACGGTGCTCGTCGTCCACGTACAGCGGCTTTCCGGTCACCAGCAGCTTGGGTTTCGGACCACCGGACACCTCGCGCAGCCAGCGGCCCTGGGCGCGGTCGAGCCGGCCGGTGATCCCGGTGTCGATGCCGATGACGCGCAGCGAGGGGGTGTCGATCGCCCAGTACGGCCCGGGCTGCACGGCCTGCTGGCCGGGTGCGCCCCGGTACAGCCGGCGGGCCTCCGCGAGCGCCTCCGCGTCGACCTCCCCCGAGTGGCGCCACAGCGTGCGCGGGACGAACGCGAGCGGGCCGCGCCACGGCGGCGGCGAGCAGTTCTCGTCCAGGCCGCAGAAGACGTGCAGGAAGCCCCGCAGCCCGTCGTACCAGTCGTGGTTGCCGGGCACGGCGTAGATGGGGGCGGGGTAGTCCTTGTAGGGGCGGAAGAACTTCTCGGGGTAGTCCGCCGCGTCGCCGGTCGGGTAGATCACGTCGCTGGCGATGACCATGAAGTCGGTGCCCGCGGCGGCGTGCAGCAGCGGCGGGACCACCGCGTACTGCGAGCGGTCGCCCTCGCCCGTGTCGCCGACCAGCGCGAACGAGAACTCGGGCGCCGGGCGGTGCACGGTGAACGCGGCCGGCGTGCCCCGTTCGCGCAGGGCCGCCACGCAGCGGCGGCGGATCGCGTTCGTCGGGTCGCCGAACAGCCGCGCCAGCACGTCGTTGCGCGAGCGCCACAGCACCGAGGGGCGGCGCCAGGAGAAGTCGGGGACGCGGGCCGGGAGCAGCTCGTTGAAGCCGCCCGGCCTCCCGCAGGCCCAGCCGGCTCCCTCCTCCGAGCTGCGCGAGTTGGCGGGTCCGGGGGGGACCTCGGCAGACACAGAATGCCTCCGGGCTGTGAGGGGGTCCTCACAGCCTTTCCAGAGGCAGGTTCGGCGTCAAGCCGACACGACGCCAGGAAGCCGACAGACCGTCAGCCGAGCGCGGTTGACGCCGGCGCCACCCCCAAGGACGCCGGCGCCACCGCGACGAGGGGGCCTGCGGTCATCATGAGTCCCCCCAGAACGGCGAAAAGTCGCCTTCTCATGATGCCTCCACAGACAACCCCAAGGTCCCGTAGCGGGACGTAACCGACACTATCCGGAGAGCCGTAATGGGCGCGTAAACCGCCCTAAACACGCGGCCAAATCCTCGTCGCGGCCGGTCAGGGCGCCAGGACGCGCAGGGCGCCGGGCAGCACCCGCGCGGTGACGGGAAGCACCCCGGGCAGCTCCCCGTCCGCGCCGTACGGGAGCGTCCTGCCGGTCCCGCCGGCGAGCTCGATGCGCACCTCGCGGCCGCGCAGGACCTCCACCTCGGGCCGCCGGACGTGCGTCCCGGCCTCCAGCTCCCGCATGACCGAGAAGAACAGCGTCCTCGGCGCCTTGCGGATGAGCACGACGTCCAGCAGCCCGTCGTCGACGCGGGCGTCCGGCGCGATGTGCTTGCCGAAGCCGTAGTAGCCGGAGTTGGCGGCGACGACGGTGTAGCCCTCCCGCCGGTGCTCCTCGCCGTCCACCGTGATCAGGTAGTCGGCGTGCCGCCACGTGGCGATCGCGCGCAGCGCCCCGACGTAGTAGGCGGCCGAGCCGCGCAGCAGCCGGGTCCGGTTGGCGTTGTCGTTGGCTACCGCGTCCACTCCCGCGTAGACGCTGCCGAGCACGGCCGTCCCGTTGGCGTCGATGGCGTCGACCTCGCGCGGCTCCCCCTCCAGCAGCAGCGGCGCGAGCCGTTCCGGGTCGGACGGGACGCCGAGCTGCCGCGCGAAGTCGTTGCCCCGGCCGGCGGGGACGATCCCGAACAGCGCGCCCGTCCCGGCGAGGGCCCCGCCGACGCAGCCGACCAGGCCGTCCCCGCCGACGCCGAGCACCACGCGGCCGGCCTCGCCGGCGGCGCGGGCCACGTCGGCGGCGTGCTCCATCCCGCGGCTGTACTCGACGTCGACCTCGGCGCCCGCCTCGCGCAGCAGCCGGGCGAGCGGCATCAGGCAGGAGGCGGACGCGGACCCGCCCGCCGCCGGGTTGACGATCGCGGTGAACGCGCGCACGGCGCTCACTCCCTTCCCGCGGGGGGCACCAGGACCCCCGGGTTGAGGATCCCGGCGGGATCGACCCGGTCCTTGACGGCGCGCAGCACCGCGGCGCCGAGCGGCCCGATCTCCCGGGCGTACCAGTCGCGGTGGTCGGTGCCCACCCCGTGATGATGGCTGATCGTCCCGCCCGCGGCGAGGATCGCGTCGCAGGCCGCGCGCTTCGCGGCGGCCCAGTGGTCGACGGGGTCCTCGCCCTGCGCGGACACGACCGTGAAGTAGAGGGACGCGCCGGCCGGGTACACGTGCGAGATGTGGCACATCACCAGCGGCGGCGTCCCGGCTCCCGACAGCGTCCCGATCAGGGCCTGCCGGACGGCCTCGTACAGCGCGGGCACGTCCGACCAGAACGCGGCGGTCTCCAGCGTCTCGACGAACGCGCCGACGTCCAGGAGGGAGTCGCGCAGGTAGGGGGCGCTGAAGCGGCCGTGCTCCCACTTCTCCCCCGGCCCGGCGCCGAGCGGCTCGCCGCCGGCGCCGCGCAGCACCTCCGCCGCCGCGGCCCGCCGGTCGGCGACCGGGCCGCGGGCTCCCTCGAAGCCGAGGACGGCCAGCGCCCCGGCCGCGGACGACCCGCCGCCGATCGCCGCCGGATCGGCCAGCCCGACCATGGTCTCGGTCTCGTCCGACAGGCGCAGGACCGCGGGGAGGGGGCCGTCCTGGGCGAGGCGCCGGAGCGCGGCGGCGCCCTGGTCGAAGGAGGCGAAGCGCCAGCCCTCGTACTCCCGGGCCTCCGGGACGGGGTGCACCCGCACCCGCACGGAGGTGATCACGCCGAGCGCGCCCTCCGAGCCGAGGACGAGCTGGCGCAGGTCCGGCCCGGCCGCCGACTTCGGCGCGCGTCCGAGGTCGAGGTCGCCCTCGGGGGCGGCCACGGTCAGGCCCACGACCATGTCGTCGAACCGCCCGTACCCGGCCGACGCCTGCCCGCTGGAGCGGGCCGCGGCGAACCCGCCGACCGACGCCCACTCGTAGGACTGCGGGAAGTGCCCGAGCGTGTAGCCGCGCTCGTTGAGCAGGGCCTCCGCCGCCGGGGCGCGCAGCCCCGGCTGCAGGACGGCGGTCCGGGAGACCTCGTCGAGCTCGACCAGCCGGTCCATGCGCCGCAGGTCGAGGGCGACGAAGGAGTCGACGCCCTGCGGCGCCAGCCCGCCGACGACCGAGGTGCCGCCGCCGAACGGGACGACCGCGATCCGCCGCGCGGCGCACGCCCGCAGCACGGCGAGCACCTCGCCGTGCGTGCCGGGCAGGACGACCGCGTCCGGAGCGTCGGAGGCGTCGCCCGCCCGGATGCGCAGCAGGTCGGGCGTGGACTTCCCGCGGGTGTGCCGGAGCCGGGACTCGGCGTCGGCGCGGACGTTCCCGTCGCCCACGACGGCGGCGAGCGCGGTCAGGTCGTCCCCCGAGAGCCGGGGCGCGGCGACCTTGACGCCGGTCAGGTCGGCGGGCGGCGCCTCGGCGGGCCGCACGCCGAGCAGGTCGCGCAGCAGGCCGACCATCGACTCGGGCAGCGGCGCCGCCTTCGCCGGGTCGCCCCAGCCGCTCCACAGCATGTCGCGCGTCTCCACGCCCGCCTCCCTCGCCGCCCCGGGTTCCTGGTGGCTTACACTGTGACACATGACGTCGAATCGTCACAACAGGACGGCGGCGCGGACCGCCGACGACACCGTGCTGGACGCCGCGCGCGACTGCGTGCTCGCGGTCGGGGTGCGCCGCACGACGCTGACCGACATCGCGCGCCGGGCCGGCGTCTCCCGCATGACGCTCTACCGGCGCTGGCCCGACGTCCGCACCATCGTCGCCGACCTGATGACCCGCGAGTGGACGGCGATCGGCGACGCGCTGCAACCCCCCGACGACGGCCGCCCCGTCCGGCCCCGCCTGGTGGACGGCCTGGTCACCGGCGTGCGGACGTTCCGCGACCACCCGCTGCTCCGCAAGATCATCGAGGTCGACCCCGAGCTGCTGCTGCCCTACCTGCTGGACCGCTGCGGCGCCAGCCAGCGCGCCTTCCTGGCGTGGTTCGAGGAGGCGGTCGCCGCCGGCCACCGGGACGGCACGATCCGCGCCGGCCATCCCGCCCGCCAGGCCCGCGCGCTGCTGCTGGTCGTCCAGTCGTTCGGGCTGTCGGCGCAGATCATGATCGACGCACAGGACCCCGAGGTCGACGCCGACGCGCTCGACGCCGAACTCCGCCACATCCTGGAAAGGACGCTCGCGCCATGAACGCAGCCGGACCCGACCCCCGGACCTCGCTCAACGCCGCGCGCCGGGAGCGCGAGCTCGCCGCACTGCCCGGGGAGGTGGTGGACGTGCTGGTCGTCGGGCTCGGCGCCACCGGGGCGGGCGCCGCGCTGGAAGCGGCGTCGCGCGGCCTGTCCGTCGCGGCGATCGACGCCCGCGACCTGGCGTTCGGCACGTCCCGGTGGAGCTCCAAGCTCGTCCACGGCGGGCTGCGCTACCTGGCCTCCGGGCAGGTGGACGTCGCGTACGAGAGCGCGGTCGAGCGCGGCACGCTGATGCGGCGCACCGCCCCGCACCTGGTGCGCGCGCTCCCGTTCGTGCTGCCGCTGACGCCGCTGGTGTCCCGCTCGCAGGCGCTGCTGGCCGCGGGCGGCATGCGCGCCGGGGACCTCCTGCGGCTCTCCGCCCGCACCCCGCGCTCGGTCCTGCCGGGCCCCCGCCGGCTGTCGGCGGTCGAGACGCTCCGGCTCGCGCCCGCCCTGCGCCCCCACGGCCTGCGCGGCGGGCTGCTGTCGTGGGACGGCCAGCTCGCCGACGACGCCCGCCTCGTCACGGCGCTCGCCCGGACCGCCGCCGGGCACGGCGCCCGGATCCTCACCCGCTGCCGCGCGGTCGAGCTGGCCGGCGACGGCGCGCTCGTCCGGGACGAGACGACCGGCCGGGAGATCACCGTGCGGGCGCGCGCGGTGGTGAACGCGGCCGGGGTGTGGGCGGGCGGCCTGGTGGACGGGGTGCGGCTGCGCCCCTCCCGCGGCACCCACCTGGTGCTGCGGGCCGAGACCCTGCGCGGGCTCACCGCCGCGATGCACGTCCCCATCCCGGGCGAGAGCAACCGGTTCATGCTGGTGCTGCCGCAGGGCGACGGCCGCGTCTACGTCGGCCTCACCGACGAGCCGGCGGACGGGCCCGTCCCGGACGTGCCGGAGCCGACCGAGGGCGAGATCGGCTTCCTGCTCGACGTCCTGGACTCGGCGGTGGACGTCCCGGTGCGGCGCGCCGACGTGATCGGCGCGTACGCCGGGCTGCGGCCGCTGCTGGACCTCGGGCGCGGCGGCGACACCGCCGACATCTCCCGCCGGCACGCCGTCCTGACGTCCCCGGACGGGATCGTCACGATCGTCGGCGGCAAGCTGACCACCTACCGGCGCATGGCCGAGGACGCCGTGGACGCGGCCGTGCGCGCCCGCGGCCTGGCCGCCGGCCCCAGCCGGACCGCGCGTCTGCCCCTCGTGGGCGCGGCTCCACGCGCCCGCCTGGACGCCCTGGACGCGCCGACCCGGCTCGTCCAGCGGTACGGCACCGAGGCGCCGCTGCTGGCCGCCCTGGGGAGGCAGGACGCGTCGCTGCTGGAGCCGGTCGTCCCCGGGCTGCCGGTGACCGGCGCGGAGCTGGCCTGGGGCGTGCTGCACGAGGGCGCCCTGGACGCGGGGGACCTCCTGGACCGCCGCACCCGGATCGGCCTCGTGGCGGCCGACCGGGAGGCCGCGCTTCCGGCGGCCGAGGCGCTGCTGGCGACCCCGCCCGGTTTGCCCGTGGCCCCTTAGGTTACCCTTACCTAATCGCTCGGCGCGGACCGGCGACATCGACGGGGATGACGAGGATCGGCGGGGGGAACGCGTGACGCGCGGCAGAAGCTGCGGACACTGCCCGGGGAGCCACACCGGCGAGCGGCCGTGCTTGGCGACCGCGACCGCGAAGGCGGGCGCCTGGCTGCTCATCGAGCATCCCGGCCCCTGGCCCGAGCGGGTCGAGGACCTCGCCGGCCCGGGCCCGGTGGCCGAGGCCGTCCGGGCCGCGAAGAAGGCGGGCGTCCGGCCGCAGCTGATCCGCCGGCCGGGCCGCCGGCGCGCGACCCCGCCGCTCCAGGTCTACGCCGCCTCCTCCCGCGGGGACGAGGTCTGGATCGAGGGGCGCGAGCTGGCCGATCCGGCCGAGCTGGCGGCGCTCGACCTGGACGCCCTCGCCGGGGGCCGGTCCCCCGGCCTCGGGGAGCGGGTGGCGGAGCCGGTCCTGCTGGTCTGCACGCACGGGCGCCGCAACGCCTGCTGCGCTCGCACCGGCGCCCCGCTCGCGCGTTCTCTCGCAGCGCGTTTCGACCGCCTTATCTGGGAAACCACCCATGTCGGCGGTGACCGATTTGCGGCGAATTTGGTATGTCTTCCCCACGGATTCCTGTACGGCGACCTCGGCGAAGCGGAGGCGAACGCGGCGGCGGACGCCTACCTGCGCGGCGAGGTCTTCCTGCCGAGGCTGCGCGGGCGGGCGGGGACGCCCGAGACCGCGCAGGCCGCGGAGCACTTCGCCCGCGTGCACACGGGCCGGCTCGGGGTGGACGACGCGACCGTGGTGTCGGTCACGGCGATCCAAGGAACAACCCGGTACGAAGCCGTCGTTCTCTTGAGGCGGAGCCGTTACCGGGTGGTCCTCGAAGCCGTCCAGCAGCCCGACCCGTGCGGGGCCGACTGCGGGGAGAACCAGAGAACCTACGTTGTTAGGGAACTCACCCTTCTCAACGAGGCGGCCCTCGTGTAATCTCTCTGAGGCCCCATTCGAGGGTCTCCTGTCGCACGTCCCCAGGTTTCCGGAGTAACCGGACGGGGAACAGAGCGGCAACTCCAGACGTTGGAACATTCGGCGCTTCTCTGACTCTGTCATCCGAAGTACGTCGAGCGTCCATGTCCCGATTTTGTTCGAAACCAATCAAGGTGGGTGTTCCATGGCTCAGGTACGTCGGCAGGCAAACCTCCCTCGTCCCAGCTGGGGCTGGCAGGACGCCGCGGCGTGCCGGGGGGAAGACCTCGTCCTCTTCTTCGGCCCCGACGGCGAGCGCCAGCCCGAGCGCGAGATCCGCGAGCGCAAGGCCAAGCAGATCTGCATGGGCTGCCCGGTCCGTACGGACTGCCTGGACTACGCGGTGTCCAGGCCCGAGAAGTACGGCACGTGGGGCGGCCTGAACGAGGACGAGCGCGCGTCCGAGCGCCGTCGCCGCATGCGTCGCGCCAACGCCGCCTGAACGAGAAGGCACAGGCCGCCAGAACGCTCCCATCGCGATCCCCGGCACGCCACCTAAAACGTCACGGCCCCGCTCCGCGGGGCCGTTTGCGTTGCCCGGGCCCGGTCCATCACGACCGGGCCCGGGCACTGCGTCACATCTGCGTTACGACCCGGTCACATCGGACCGCGGCATTCCGCCGGCGCCTTTTACCGCACCGGCCTCGCCGATGTGGCCATTTTCTTGAAATCCACGTTCCGGAAAATCCGCGGGACGCCATTCACGCGGCGCACCCGGCGGCTCACTCCGGACCCGGTTCCGCGAAGCTCACCCCCGGCCCGCTCCGGGGGCTCCGCCCGGGGCCTCGCCGCCCGGCCGCGCGGCGTGCTCCAGCCAGGCCGTCACGTCGGCGTCGGTGAGCTGGTCGAAGTCGCGGTACCACTGCCCCACGGCGCGGAAGTCCGAGGGCGCCGCGGGCACCACCACGTCGTCCACCTCAGGCTCCAGGCTCCGGACGGTCTCGGCGGCGCCCACGGGCACCGCCAGGACCAGCCGGGACGGGCCCCGCTCGCGCAGCGCGCGCACGGCGGCCCGGGCAGTGCCGCCGGTGGCGAGGCCGTCGTCCACGACGATCACCGGGCGCCCGGCGACCCGCGGCAGCGGGCGGCCGTGCCGGTAGGCCGCGACCCTGCGGTCCAGCTCGGCGCGCTCGGCCGCCACGGTGGGGGCCAGGTCGTCCGCGCGGAGTCCGAGCCGGGCGAGCAGGCCGCCGTCGAACACCGGGGAGCCGCCCTCGGCGATCGCCCCGACGCCGAGCTCCGGCTGCCGCGGATATCCGATCTTGCGGGTCACCAGCACGTCGAGCGGGGCCTCGAGGCGCCGCGCGACCTCGTACCCGACGGGGACGCCGCCGCGCGGCAGCGCGAGCACCACGGCCCCCTCGAGGCCCATCGTGGCGAGGCGGGCGGCGAGCACCCGGCCCGCCTCGGCGCGGTCGGTGTAGGGGAGCCGGACGGTGCCCGCGTGCCGGACGCCTCCGCCCGCGGATCTGCTCCAGGGCATTGGGGATACCCCCTTCCGGGGTGTCCCCTACCCACTCAGGAACCCGTGAGCCACCGCAGCGGGTTGTCGTGCAGGATCGCTCCGAGGGTCGCCTCGTCGGCGCCCGCGGCGCGCAGCGCGGGCAGGAACGTGTCGAAGAGGTACCCGAAGCCGGCGCCGCCGTAGCGGGCGACCTGCGCCATCCGGGAGACCCCGGTGCTCAGCAGCACCCGGTCGGCGTGCCCGGCCTCCAGCAGGTCCATGACGCGGCGGACGCCGGCGCCGAGGGCGGCGGGGTCCGTCCCGGCGAGGCCGAGCGTGCCGAACGAGACGTAGCCGCCCAACTCAGCGATCTTGCGGTGCTGGGCCGGGTCGTCCACCCGGTCCTGCTGCCCCACCGCGACGCGCTCGGGCGCCAACCCGGCGGAGGCCAGGATCTCCAGCTGCGCGAGGCCCGCCCGCCCGTAGGTCGCGACCGACAGCCCTGAGTAGCGGGCGGCCTGGGCGGCGGCGCGCAGGCACAGCTCCTCGGTCTCGGTCGGCGCCTCGCCCCAGGTGCCGATCTCGCCGATGACGCCGGGCAGCGAGTTCGTGCCGTCCATGCCGAAGCCGACCTCGGCCAGCAGGCGCTCGGCGAGGCGGTCGACGGCGGACGGGCCCCCCGAATAGTCGTACCGGGGGGCCTGGGGGGTCGTCCCCCCAGAATGACGCGAGTCGTACCGGGGGGCCTGGGGGGTCGTCCCCCCAGAATGACGCGAGTCGTACCGGGGGGTCTGGGGGGTCGTCCCCCCAGACCGACGCGGCTCGGATTGAGGGATCGACCCCCGCGCCTCGTACTGAGGGGTCCCCGTGGGCTGGGAGCTCGTCCCCTCGAAGGGGACCGCCGTTCCGGGGGCGAGGACCTCCCGGACGAACGGGGGGTGGAACGGCTCGGTGAACACGCCCGTCCCGGCCACCACGGCGACCCGGGCGCCCGCGCTGATGCGGGCGAGCGCGGCGGCGTTGCGGCCCATGCCCGAGCAGGTGAGGTCGACGACGAGGCCGAGCCCGTGGTCCTTGCGGAGCGTGTTCAGCTCGCGCTGGACGGCCTTCTCCTCGTCCAGCCACCGGCTCGGGTCGGAGGCGGCCAGCTGGGGCCGCGCCGGCCAGCGCAGATCGAGCTGGAGGTGCTCGTGGGAGAGCACCGGACCGGTGATGTCGGACGTCGCGATCGTGCCGGTCACGGTCCGGAGCCGGCCGGTCTCCTCACGGGGGGTCATGTCACGCGAGGCTACGACATGTTTGCCCTTTTCAGGACCTCATTCGGGGTGGTTTTTACTCGTGGCCCCCTGGTCCCGGGGGACCTGGTCGCCCTGGGCCTCCAGCTCGGCGCGGATCCGGGCGGTGTCCCCGCTCGGCCAGTGCCGGTCGATCTCGGCGTTCAGCGCGGCCCCGATCAGCACCGCGAGCGCCGCCACGTACAGCCATGCGAGGAGCGCGATCGAGGCGGCCAGCGACCCGTACACCGACACCCCGCTCAGCGAGCCGGCCAGGTAGATCCGCAGGACGAAGCTGCCCACGATCCAGATCAGCAGCGCCAGCGCGGCGCCGGGCGTCTGGCGCCACCAGGACGTCCGCACCGGGACGCTCATGTGGTAGAGCAGCGAGAGGAAGATGATCGACAGGCTCACCACGACCGGCCAGTACAGCACCTGGACGGCCTCGGCGCTCTCCGGCAGCACCTGCCGGACCAGCGCGGGCCCGGCCACCAGCATCGGGATCACGATGATCAGGGTCAGCAGCCCGATGAGGTAGAGCACGAACGCGCGCAGCCGGGTGCGGATCACGCCGCGGACGCCCGACAGCCCGTAGGCGATCGTGATCGTGTCGACGTAGACGTTCGTCGCCCGCGACCCCGCCCACAACGAGATCAGGAAGCTGACCGACACGATGTCGGGGCTGCCGCCCCTGATCACGGAGTCGATCAGCGGGATCACGACCGAGTCGACGGCCGGGCCGGTCAGCACCGTCTGGGCCTGGTCGATCACCCAGGAGCGCACCTCGCGGATCGTCTCGGTGCCGAACAGGCCGCGCAGGTGGCCCATCGTGCCGATCAGCCCGATGACGAGGGGCGGCAGCGACAGCAGGGCAAAGAACGCGGCCTCCGCAGCGAGGCCGGTGACCCGGTAGCGGAATCCGCCGATCGCGGTGCCCTTGACCAGCGTCCAGCCGACGCTCGCCGCGGTCCGCGCGTCGGCGCGCACGCGAGCGGCGAGGCGGTCGCGGCGGTCGCGCAGGCGCCGCCGCGGGCCTTCCGGGTCCTGTCCGGAAGGGGAGTCCCCGGCCCGGGGCGTGCCCGCTGCGTCGGAGACGGTGGTCACACCGCCCCACCGTAGAGGGTTGCGCGCCCGGCGCATGCCGCATCGCCCACTTCACTGGTCCGCTTCGCGCGTGGCATGGCGTTCGCCTCCCCCGCTCGGCCGTCTCGCAGGCGTGCCGCCCGATCCGTGCACATCCCTTGGCCCATACCCGTTGAGACGGTGCGGAACGTCGTCCGGACCATGATCGTATGCCCCCTACCACGGAAAACCGGGCATTTGCCTTCATGGGTGACAATAGAAGACATGATCTGCCAGTCGTGCCGCGAACGCCACCACGAGAAGTGCCGTGGCGGGTCGTGGTGCGACTGCCAGCACCACCCGGCGCCCGGCGAGCCGCCGGCGCCCGGGACCGAGGCGGCCCCGCCGGGCGGGGAATCCGCGACCGGCCCCGAGGCCGAGCCTCGTGTGAACTGGAGGCGGCAGGGATGACGCATGTCACGCGTCCGCATGCCGGACGTAACTGGACAGTCCGCGAGACGGCATGTCACCCTTCAGGTATGAACGCCGCGGACCCGCTGCTGGCCAAGCGCCGGCACGTCGACTTCCTCCGCGTCCGCAGCGCGATCTGTCGGTGACGCTCCGACCACGCCCCTGTACAGCCGGGCGCGTGGCGCATCGGCGTCACCTTTGACTTCATCCTGCTCAGCGTCGAGCCGGCTGCCTCAGAGCGCCGGTGCGCCGCGCGTCCCTCTCGACAACAGATGAGGACGCGCGCCGTGCCAACCGCGACCAGACGCAAGAAGGGCGAGGGCCAGTGGGCCCTCGGCTACCGCGAACCGCTCAACAAGAACGAAGAGAACAAGAAGAACGACGACGGGCTCAACGTCCGCCGCCGGATCATCGACATCTACTCCAAGAGCGGTTTCGACTCGATCGACCCGTCCGACCTGCGCGGCCGGTTCCGCTGGATGGGCCTCTACACCCAGCGCAAGCCCGGCATCGACGGCGGCAAGACCGGTGCGCTGGAGGACGAGGAGCTCGAGGACCGCTACTTCATGATGCGGGTGCGGATCGACGGCGGGCAGCTGAGCGGCCCGCAGCTCCGCACGATCGCCGACGTCTCCACCCGGTACGCGCGCGGCACGGCCGACATCACCGACCGGCAGAACGTCCAGCTGCACTGGGTGCGGATCGAGGACGTCCCGGCCATCTGGGAGGCCCTGGAGGCGGTCGGGCTGCACACGATGGAGGCGTGCGGCGACGTCCCGCGCGTGATCATCGGCTGCCCGCTGGCCGGGATCGCGGCCGACGAGGTCATCGACGCGACCCGCGACCTGCGCGAGATCCACGACAAGTACATCGGCTCCCCGGAGTTCTCCAACCTGCCGCGCAAGTACAAGACCGCGATGTCGGGCTGCACCTCGCACTGCACCGTCCACGAGATCAACGACATCGCGTTCGTGGGCGTGGTGAACGAGGCGGGCGAGACCGGCTACCAGGTGTTCGTCGGCGGCGGCCTGTCGACCAACCCGATGTTCGCGCAGAGCCTCGGCGTGTTCGTCAAGCCGGAGCAGACCAGCGTGGTCTGGCACGCCGTGACGTCGATCTTCCGCGACTACGGCTACCGGCGGCTGCGCAGCCGCGCCCGGCTGAAGTTCCTGATGAAGGACTGGGGCGCCGAGAAGTTCCGCGAGGTGCTGGAGAAGGAGTACCTCGGCTTCACGCTCCCGGACGGCCCCGAGCCCGCCGCGCCGCTCACCCACCGCGACCACGTCGGCGTCCACCCGCAGAAGGACGGGAACTTCTACGTCGGGTTCGCCCCGCGCGTGGGGCGGGTGAACGGCGAGCTGCTCGGCGTCATCGGCGACCTCGCCGGGCGCTACGGCTCCGGCAGGGTCCGCACGACCAACGAGCAGAAGATGGTCATCCTGGACGTCCCGGAGGAGAACACCGAGGCGCTCGCCGGCGAGCTGGCGAAGCACGACCTCCAGGTCCGCCCGTCCACGTTCCGCCGCCAGACGATGGCGTGCACGGGCATCGAGTACTGCAAGCTCGCGATCGTCGAGACCAAGCAGCGCGCCATGGACCTCATAGACGAGCTGGAGAAGCGGCTGCCCGACTTCGACCAGCCGCTGACGATCAACGTCAACGGCTGCCCGAACGCCTGCGCCCGCATCCAGGTCGCCGACATCGGGCTGAAGGGCCAGCTCGTCGTGGACGAGGACGGCGACCAGGTCGAGGGCTTCCAGATCCACCTCGGGGGCCGGCTCGGCGCGTCGTTCGGCAAGAAGGTCCGCGGGCTGAAGACCACCTCGGCCGGGCTCACCGACTACGTCGAGCGCGTCGTGCGCAGGTTCGACGAGCAGCGCACCGACGGCGAGACGTTCGCCGAGTGGGTGCACCGCGCCGACGACGCCGACCTCCAGTGAGCGGGGCCGATCGCGCATGAGCGAACGGATGACGCCGTTCTACTGCCCGTACTGCGGCGAGGAGAGCCTCGAACCCGGCGGGGAGGCGCCCGGGGCGTGGTTCTGCCCCGACTGCCTCCGCTCCTTCAGCCTGAAGTTCCTCGGTGTGGGCACGCCCCGCACCGCGAGCAAGGAGAACCCCAGGTGACCCTGCTGGAGACCGACAGGCCCACGCTCGACCTCCAGGACATCGTCGAGTCGGCCGCCGCCGCCCTGGAGGGCGCCCCCACGCTGGAGGTGATCCGGTGGGCGGTCGCCACGTTCGGCGACCGCATCTGCCTCACCTCGTCCATGTCGGACGCGGCCCTCATCCATCTCGTGTCGAAGGTGAAGCCGGGCATCGACGTGCTGTTCGTCGACACCGGCTACCACTTCGCCGAGACGATCGGGACGCGCGACGCCGTGGAGGCCGTCTACCCGGTGAACGTCATCAACGTCACCCCGTCCCGCACGGTCGAGGAGCAGGAGGCGGCGCTCGGCCCCCGCCTGCACGGCCGCAACCCCGACCTGTGCTGCCACCTGCGCAAGGTGGAGCCGCTCGGCCGCGCGCTGGAGGGCTACATGGCCTGGTTCAGCGGCATCCGCCGGGACGAGACCGCGAGCCGCCGCGACCGGAGGGTCGTCGAGTGGGACCGCAAGCGCGGCATGGTCAAGGTGAACCCGATCCTCGACTGGACCCAGGAGGAGATGGACAACTACATCGAGGACAACGGGGTGCTCGTCAACCCGCTGCACTACGACGGCTACCCCTCGATCGGCTGCGCGCCGTGCACCCGCCCCGTCGCGCCCGGCGAGGACCCGCGCAGCGGCCGGTGGGCCGGGATGGGCAAGACCGAGTGCGGCATCCACCTGTGAGCGCCCCCATGGTCGCGGTGGCGCACGGCAGCCGGGACCCCCGCGCCGCCGCGACCGTCGCCGCGCTGCTCGACGCCGTCCGGGCGCGCCGCCCGGACGTGCCCGTGCACGCCTCGTTCCTGGACCACGCGCCGCCCGCCCCCGACCGGGTGCTGGACGGCCTGGCCCGGGACGGCGCGGACGAGGCGGTCGTGCTGCCCCTGCTCCTCACCGCGGCCTACCACAGCAAGACCGACATCCCTGGCGTTCTGAACCGGGTGCGGGGCCGGCACCCGCGGCTGGCCCTGCGCACGGCGGACACGCTGGGCCCCCACCCGCTGCTACTGGACGCCCTGGAGCGGCGCCTGGCCGAGGCGGGCGCGGCGCCCGGCGACCCGGACACGGCGGTCGTCCTCGTCTCGGCGGGGTCCAGCGACCCGTCCGCCAACGCGACGGTCGCGGGCCTGGCCCGCGAGTGGCGTGCCCGCGGCCTGCGCGAGGTGGTGCCGGCGTACGCGACGGCGGCCCGCCCGGGGCCGGGCGAGGCGGTGCGGGCCCTGCTCGCCGCGGGCGCGCCGCGCGTGGCGGTGGCGTCCTACATCCTCGCGCCCGGCCACTTCGCCGACAAGGTGCGGCGGGAGTCCCTGGCGGCCGGCGCCGCCGTCGTCTCCCCCGCTCTCGGCGCGGCGCCGGAGATCGCCGACCTGATCGTCCGCCGCTACACCGGGGCGCTGGAGGCCCCCCGCACGGCGGCCGCGGTCTGATCGGGCGTTCGACACGCCGGCGGCCGGGTATGCGGGTGCCATGACGAGCGAGGAACCCGGCCACGAGCCCCGAGAGACCGACGACCGCCGCTTCGCCCCGGTGAACGAGGGCTCCGACGCCCGCGGCCGCACCGTCCCGGACGGGGAGGAGACCAGCGGCACCGGCACCCCCGGCGTCCGGTACGAGCACCCCGACACCCTGCCGCCGGACGAAGCGGGCGTCGAGGAGGCCGAGGCCCACGACGACACCCGCTGACGCCCCGGCTCAGCCGTCGAACGGGCGCGGCGGCTCCGGCGGCGCCGCGAGCACGATCCGCATCTCGTCGCCGGGCGCCTCGCTGATCCGCCCGGCGCCCGCCAGGTAGTCGACGACCTCCTGGGCCTTGTCGTAGTACTGGGGCTGGCGGCTGTTGTACAGGGCGCCGGCGAGCTCCTCGTAGTCGTACTGGGTGATCACGACGCCCTTGCCGAGGATGAAGCAGACCAGCTCGCCGTCGAGCATCCGCCACCAGTCGTCGGCGAGGGCGTCGACCACGCCCCCGTTGTTGCCCAGGGAGACCGCGACCGGCTCGCCCTGGCTGAGGAAGACCGGCACCTGCCGGGTCAGCTTCGCCAGGAACGCGCGCACCCTGCCCCAGGGGAACTTCCTGCCCGACTTGCTGGGGGCGTCGTCGCTCTTGTCGCGGACCGCCTGCACGGCGTCCCTGATGAGCCGGTCCGGGGTGCGGGACTTCTCCCCCACCAGCCGCTCGATCTCGTTGTAGATCCTCTCGCGCAGTTCCTGGAACGGCCCCATGTCGTTCTGCCGCAGCACGTCCACGCACAGGTGCGACAGCGAGCGGGGCTCCTGCGGCGGCGGGACGACATGCGCGGCGGCGGAGACCGGGGGCGGGGACTGGACCGGGGCGGGGGCGGGGGCCAGGCGGGACCGCCCTGCGGGGGTGAGCTCGACGTACGGGTTGTTGTCGCCCGCGGTGGTCGTGGTAATGGCCACCAGATTTCTCTCCACGGCGAGGGACACCAGCGTGGACATGAATTTCGGCCGCGCCGTGAAGGTGCCGACCTGCTTCCTGAAACGGGGGTCGTGGGCGGCGAGGAGTTTGCGCAGATCGGTCATGCGGACCCGCGCGGAAGAATGGCCGATCACATGGACCAGCGTGTTGACGGCGTCCTCGCGCCGCATCCACGTGTCGTCCCAGTCGAAGGTCTCACCGCCGGTCGAGGGCGGCGCGAACGAACTCAGGTGGACGAATTCGACGCCGCCGCCGTGGACGGCGTCGAGCATCTCCGCCACGTTCTTCACGCTGGCCCGGAACGACGCCACGCAGATGGGGCCGCCGGAGCCGCGGGCCTCGGCCACCCGCTCGTACACCACCTTGGTGACCGCGGCGTCGTCCACCGTCCCGGTGATCTCGGTCCAGAGGTGGTCGCCGGTCCCGGCGGGCCTGGCCCGTTCGGGGACCGTGATGTATTCGGTCGTGGTCGCCGGCACACCCGGGTAGGCGGCTTCGAACGCCTCCAGGATCGCAGTCTCGGTCCCCGCGTGCGCGCGCGTCAGATCGATGAGTCTGTACATCTCGTCCTCCGTTAACACTGGGGACCTCATCATCGAGTAATGAGGTCCCCAGTGGAAGTTAGTGAGCGAGCGCCTCGTGGCTATGCCCGCTTATGGAGGGCCCACTTCAGGAAAGCGCCGGCGACGATACCCAGCAGCAGACTCACGGTCTGCGCGGGAAAGATCGTCGCTGCCACGGCTGTTCCGGTGAGCACCACCGCACAGATCAGGAATTCGGTCTCTCGGTCCATGATCGCCTCTAACGCGTCGTTCTCGGGCGACTCAGACTGGGACAGCGACTTCCTGGCGGACTTCGACTTCAGACGTCGACTGCGGACTCCGACTTCAAGACGGCAGGACTAAGACACGAACTGGTGACTGGCGACTGGGACTCAGAAATGCGACTGCTCGACTGCGACTGCAGGACTTAGACGCGGACTGGTCAACTCAGACTGGGCGGGCAGCGTAGCTGCCGCAGGGCCAGTGTAGCCCGCGAAGCGCCCCCTCGCCACACTCCCGCCGCTCCCGGGTCATGTCCGGTCGTTCCACCAGGTGGTGATGGCGCGGCGGAGCGGGGCGTGGTGCTCGTCGTCGACGATCTTGATGTCGCCCATCACGGCGTTCGCGGTGATGCGGACGACGGGAACGCGGGCGCCGGGGTGCGGGTCGCGGACCGCGACCCGCCGGTCGCCGAGGAAGTTGTGCCCCGACAGCTCGATGCTGACGCCGTCCGGGACGATGATCTTGACGTCGCCCATCACGGCGGTCGCGGAGATGTGCACCTCGCCGGTGGGGACCTGCGCGCCGCGCAGGTCGAGCACGACGTCGCCCATCACCGACACGGCCTCCAGCGGGCCGTCGATGCGGCCGACGATGCGCTCCTTGCAGTCCCCCATGACCGCGGTGAACTTGCGCTTCACCTGCACGGGCGCCGGGTTGGCGCCGGGCGCGCCCATGCCGGGCAGGTCGGCGGTGATGCGTTCGAGGTCGCCGCGGGTGACGGCCGCGTAGGCGGCCTCGGTGCGCTCGGTCAGCTCCTCGAAGGTGAGCCGCCCCTCCACCGAGGCGATCCGCAGCCGCTCGACCACGGCCTCGCGCTCGTCGTCGGACGCCCGCACCGCATCGGGCGCGCCGGCCGCTTCGGCCGCCGAGGGGACGGGTCCGGCGTCCTGCCGCCGCTCCAGCGGGCGGCTCGGGCAGGGCCGCTCGGGCTGCGGACTGGACTGACTCATGATTTCGACGGTATGCCCCGCGCGGCGCCGGACAATCCGCCGCGCGGACGAGATCGCCCCACCACCTGAGGAGGATGGACGTCCCGCCACCCCAGAGGCATGATCAAGTTCTTGCCCGAACCCCGTTCTGTATTCTGCGAGGGGACGGCACGAACGTTGGGAGAGCGCGTGACGCACGAGGTGTTCAACCAGGTCCCCCCGCTCGCCGGGCACGACGTGTCCGACGAGGCGGCACTGCTGGACGGGCTGCACCGCGAGGGCGCCGGATGGGCCGAGGCCGAGGTGCGCGAACTCGGCCTCCTCGCCGGCACCGAGCGGGCTCAGGAGTGGGGCCGCCTCGCCAACGAGCACCCGCCCGTCCTGCGCACCCATGACCGCTTCGGGAACCGGATCGACGAGGTCGAGTTCCACCCCGCGTGGCACGAGCTGATGACCGTCGCGGTGACGCACGGCCTGCACGGCTCCGCCTGGACCGACTCCCGCGAGGGCGCCCACGTCGCCCGCGCCGCGAAGTTCTACACCTGGCGCGTCGACGCCGGCCACGGCTGCCCGATCTCGATGACCTACGCCGCCGTCCCCGCGCTGCGTCAGTCGCCGGAGCTGGCGGCCCAGTACGAGCCGCTCCTCGCCGAGCGGCAGTACGACTTCGGCCTGCGTCCCCCGCTCACCAAGACCGCGCTCCTCGCCGGCATGTCCATGACCGAGAAGCAGGGCGGCTCGGACGTCCGCGCCAACACCACCACGGCCGCGCCCCAGCCGGACGGGACGTACCGGCTCGTCGGCCACAAGTGGTTCACCAGCGCCCCGATGTGCGACGTGTTCCTGACCCTCGCCCAGGCGCCCGGCGGGCTGACCTGCTTCCTCGTCCCCCGCGTCCTGCCGGACGGCGGGCTCAACCCGCTGCGCCTGATGCGCCTCAAGGACAAGCTCGGCAACAAGTCCAACGCGTCCTCCGAGGTCGAGTACGACGAAGCGGTCGCGTGGCGGGTCGGGGACGAGGGCCGCGGCGTCCGCACCATCATCGAGATGGTCAACATGACCCGGCTCGACTGCGTGATCGGCGCCGCCTCCGGCATGCGCCTCGGCGTCACCACCGCCGCCCACCACGCGGCGCACCGCCGGGCGTTCGGCAAGGCACTGATCGACCAGCCGCTGATGCGCAACGTCCTCGCCGACCTGGCGATCGAGTCCGAGGCCGCCACGACCACGATGCTCCGCCTGGCGGGCGCCACCGACCGCTCGTTCCGCGGCAGCGAGTCCGAGACCGCCTTCAAACGCCTGGCCCTGGCGGTCAGCAAGTACTGGATCTGCAAGCGCTGGCCGGCCCACGCGGCCGAGTCCCTCGAATGCCTAGGCGGCAACGGCTACGTCGAAGAATCCGGCATGCCCCGCCTCTTCCGAGAATCCCCCCTGAACTCAATCTGGGAGGGCTCCGGCAACGTGGCGGCACTCGATCTCCTACGCGCAACGCTACGCGAACCGCAAACCCTAGAGGCGTTCTTCGAAGAAGTGGCCCTCTCCCAGGGAGCCGACAAGCGCCTAGACGCGGCCATCAAGGAGACCAAGGAAAGCTTCGCCGACACGTCCACAATCGAGTACCGAGCCCGCCGAGTAGCCGAGAACCTGGCCCTAGTCCTCCAGGCATCACTGCTGGTCAGACACGGCCACCCTGCGGTGGCCGACGCCTTCTGCGCGACCCGCCTGGCCGGCGACTGGGGCGGCGCCTTCGGCACCCTCCCGCCAGGCTTGGACGTCACCCCGATCATCGACCGCGCCACCCCGAAGGTCGGCTGATCCACTCACTGCTCGTCGGACGCCAGGTGGCCATGGGGCCTGGATCGTGCCGGCAGGCGGGTTCAGGGGGTGGCTGGTTTGCGGGCGGTGAGCAGGCGGGTCGGGACCCACGGACTGCCCCACCACGCGCGCCAGCCGAGGCCGCGCACGCGGATGTCCTGGGCGTTCAGCCGGGCCAGCACCGCAGCGTACTCGCGGGGGGTCCGCGCCAGGTCGGCGATCAGCAGGCGGCCGCCCGGCCGCAGCACCCGGTACGCCTCGGCGATCGCTTGGGCGCGGGCGCTCGCTCCGAAGATGGTGTGCACCGTCAGGCTGGACACGACCAGGTCGAAGCTTGCCTCCGCGTACGGGAGTCTGCGCAGGTCACCCCCTTGCACGCGGACGCGGTCGGCGACGCCTTCGGCGCGGGCGTTGCGCAGGGTCGCCGCCGGGGTGTTGCCGGACTGGTCCCGTCCGCGCCACAGGTCCACGCCGACCGCCCGGCCCTGCGGGAGGTGCCGGGCGGCGGCCAACAGGACGGCGCCGCGCCCGCAGCCGAGGTCGAGCAGCCGTTCGTCGCCACGCAGATCCAACTCGTCCAGCACGTCCCGCCAGACCAGGAACTTGCCGCGCAGCGTGGCGTGCAGGCTCAGGGCCAGGCATCCCGCCAGCAGGGTGCCGGAGACCAGCGCGGGCAGCGCGGCGGCCAGACCGGCGGTGACCGCCATCACCAGCCCGGTCGCCCAGAACCCCAGCACGACCAGGCCCACGAAGCCGAACCCATAGGGTGCATCCATCCCATACCGCGCACCAGGCATCCCGCTACTTTGCCACGAACCGGCCGTTGTCCGGACGTCGCCCCGATCATCGAGCGCGCCATCCCGAAAGCCGGCTGGATCCTCACCCGAGATCAGCGGCCGGCGTCTGCCGAGCCGCATATCCGCGACGCCTGAAGTCGGGTGAGCAGGTCATGCCTTCCCTTCCCCGCCCTGAGCCTCTTTTTACCTTTTAAGCGTGTATCGCCGAATATGCAGGAAAACACCCCGTAGAGGCCGAATAGGGGGAATTCCGGAACAGCCCCTTCCGGTCTCCATCGATGAGCGCTCCTCAGCCAAGATCATGAATCCTCGCGATGAGGGGAGTCCTACGAATGCGCAGACTGGTGATGGCCACCGTGGCCGCACTCGCGCTCGCCGTGTCCGCGAGTCCTGCCGCCTTCGCGGCGCCGACGCGGGCCGACCGGATGCCGGGCGCCGCGCAGACGACGGCGACCGTCCGCGTCCTGCACGGCGTGCCCGGCCTGACCGTGGACGTCTACGCGAACGGCAAGAAGGTGCTGTCGGACTTCACGCCCGGCTCGCTCAGCGCCCCGTTGAAGCTTCCCGGGGGCAGCTATGACATCAAGGTGTTCAAGGCTGGCCAGGGGCCCGGCGGCACCCCGGCCATCGAGAAGACCGTCGAGGTGACCGGCGGGACGAACGTCACGCTGACCGCCAACCTGACCGAGAACGGGAGCCCGGCGCTCAACGCCTACGCCAACGACACCTCCAAGGTCCCGGCGGGCAAGGGCCGGCTGACCGTCCGGCACATCGCCGCCGCGCCCGCCGTCGACGTGCGGGCCAACGGGACCGCGGTCGTGAAGAACCTGTCCAACCCCGACGAGGCCGTCGCCGAAGCACCGGCGGGAACGGTCAAGGCCGACGTCACCCTCGCGGGCACCGACAACGTCGTGATCGCCCGCCGGGTGCGGTCTGCAGGCCGGGGATGGTCTGCACGGCCAGCTTGAGGTTCCCCTCCTTCGCGCTGCCCCAGGCGTAGACGATGGTGTTGGCGCCTTCGGCGACGGTCAGATCGGTGGTTGCCCGGCGGGACCGGCGGTCAGGCCGCCGGGCTTGACGGCGGTCCGCCCGGGTGGCTGGTCGGCGGGACCGGACTGGCCCTCCTGGTGACGATCGGCGCGGGCACGCGGCTGCTCGTCCTGCGTCGGCACGGCACCCTGCGCGGCGGCCAGCGCTGACCGCCGGGGCGGCCCCATGACCGGATCCTCGCGCCTGGCGCTCGTCCTCGCCGGCACCGGCCTCCTCTTGACCGGCGCCGGCGG
Source organism: Actinomadura sp. K4S16 (assembly GCF_008327685.1). Taxonomy (GTDB): domain Bacteria; phylum Actinomycetota; class Actinomycetes; order Streptosporangiales; family Streptosporangiaceae; genus Spirillospora. The sequence goes on along the minus strand of NZ_BDDE01000034.1, from coordinate 8,128 downwards.
GGCCGGGCTCTGGCACTCGGGGACCGAGGACGGCCTCGCGAACAGCGGGCATCGGCCCTCCTTCCACTCCACCTCCGCGACGGGCCGGGGCGCGGGCGGGACGCCCGGGCGGGGAACCGCAGTGCCGGCCCGGCCGGCGGAACTCGTGGTGCCGACCGCCGGGCTGCGCGCGGCGGTGGTGCCGGTGGGCGTCGACTCCACGGGAGCCATGGCGCTTCCCGGCGACGTCTCCCGCGTCGGCTGGTACAGCTACGGCACCCGCCCCGGCTCGCCCACCGGTTCGGCGGTCCTCGCCGGGCACGTCGACTCCCGTGAACGCGGGCTCGGCGCCCTGGCCGCACTGCGCCGCGTCTCCCCCGGCGACCGGCTCACCGTCCGCCTCGCCGACGGCCGCACCCTCGCGTACCGCGCGGTCGCGCGCGAGACCATCGGCAAAACGGCGATGCCGCTGCGGGAGCTGTTCGCCCGCGACGGCGGACCCCGGCTCACCGTCATCACCTGCGGCGGCCCCTTCAACGCCCGGACCGGCCACTACCGCGACAACCTCGTCATCACCGCGGTCCCCGTCCAGCGCTGAAGCGCCCCGGAAGTGCACCGCTCGGCCTCGACGCCGCCGTCAGGAGAGCGGGCGGCCCTCGGCGAGTAGGGCCGGGCTCGGAGTCTCACTCCACATTTCGCGAAAAGCCCCTTGGCATAGGGGTTTTTCGCATTTTGCTCGGCTTCGCGAAGCTACGATGCGGAGCAAGATCTCCTGAGCCCTGAGGTGCACATGGCCGAATCGTCCCCGCAGATTCCCACCGGCGTTCCGACCGCGGCACGCGTCTACGACGTGATGCTCGGCGGCAGGGACAACTACGAGGTGGACCGGGTCGTGGCGGAGGCCAGCCTCGCGATCATGCCGGAGCTGCGGGACATCGCCCTGCACAACCGCGCGATGCTGCACCGCGTCGTCCGCCATCTGGCCGCCGACGAGGGGATCGCCCAGTTCCTCGACCTGGGATCGGGACTGCCGACCGTCCGCAACACCCACGAGGTCGCGCAGGAGGTCAACGCAGAGGCTCGCGTGGTGTACGTCGACATCGATCCGATCGTGCTGGCGCACGGCCGTGCGATCCTGGCCGACAACGCCAACACCACCGTGGTGACCGCCGACATCCGCGAGCCCGACGACCTCCTCGGCTGTCCGGAGGTCCGCGCGCTCATCGACTTCGACCAGCCCGTCTGCGTGATGCTCGTCGGCATCCTGCACCACCTCGCCGACGACGAGAATCCCGGCCGGATCGTCCAGGTCCTGCGGGACGCCGTGCCCAGCGGCTCCTACTTCTTCATCACCAACTTCACCCGCCTGGGCGACGCCCCCGAATCCGTCGCGCTGGAGAAGCAGCTCCTGGAGCAGCTCGGCTCCGGCCGTGTCCGCACCCCCGCCGAGCTGGCCGGCTTCTTCGACGGCCTGGAGATCCTGCCGCCCGGCCTCGTCCCGCTCCCGCTGTGGCGCCCCGAGGAGCCCGTCCTGGACGCCAGCACCATCGACGTCCGCTTCATGACGGGCGGCGTCGGCCGCAAGCCCTGATCCTTCTCGGCCGTCGCCGATTCGGGCGGCCGCACTCGGGCAGTCGCCGAACTCCCGGCGGTCCGGAGCGTTCGGAGGGATTGAGCTTCCGTCTCACGGCGTCGGATCGGCCTCTGGCGCCGGGGTGTGTGCGGCGCGGGCGTAGCGGGCGGCCAGGTCCGCGAACGCCGTGGCCAGTTGGGGCGGGCCGATGACTTCGACATCGGCGTCGAACCGGCCGATGGTGGCGGCGAGGCCGGTCCACGACCAGGAGCCGAGGGTGAGTCGGCAGTGGCGGGGGCCGAGTTCCTCGACGATCCCGTCCTGGGCGAAGGGCGCGACGTCGGCGGCCGGGAGTCGGAGGATGACTTCGCCTTGGCAGGGCCAGTCGGTGGTGATGCCGTCGTTGCCGCGGAACCGGCTGGTGACGAAGGCGGAGACGCTCCCGCCCGGGAGTTCGCGCGGGGCGAAGCGGGGGCCGGTGGGCGTGCGGGGGCGGATGCGGTCGACGCGGAAGGTGCGCCAGTCCTCGCGGTCGAGGTCCCAGGCCACGAGGTACCAGCGGTTCCGCCAGGTGACCAGGTGGTGGGGCTGGACGCGGCGGGGGCTGTCGGACGAGCCGCCCCGCCCCGGGGTGTGGTCGAAGCGCAGTTCCTCGCGGGCGTGGATGGCGCGGCCCAAGTCCACCAGGACCTGAGCGTCGACCTGGAAGGCGTCGCGAGCCGCGGGCGGTTGGACGGCGGTGACGCGCAGCATGTCGATGCGGTGGCGCAGGCGAGACGGCATGACCTGGCGCAGGGTGGCGAGGGCGCGGACGGCGTCTTCGGCGATGGTGGTCCCGGCGGCCGCCGTCTGCAGCGCGACGGCCAGGGCGACGGCCTGGCCGTCGTCGAACAGCATGGGCGGCATGTGGGTGCCGGCCTCCAGGCGGTAGCCGCCTGCCGGTCCTTTCACGGTCGTGATCCGGTAGCCCAGTTCGCGCAGGCGGTCGATGTCGCGGCGCACGGTGCGCGAGGTGATGTCGAGGCGCTCGGCGAGATCCTCCCCTGACCAGTCGCGGTGCGTCTGAAGCAGCGAGAGCAGCGCGAGCAGCCGGGAGGACGTCTTGTGCATGGGATCCACCTTTCCGGCAGTACAGGACACAACCTGTCCTCTACCTCGGCCACAGTGGCACACGAGCCGTTCGGGAGGCACATCGCTCCTGGTCACGGCGGAGTATCCATCACATTGAGGCAAGGAGCAGGTCATGTCCGTCACGACCACCACTCACCTGAACTTTCGGGGCACCGCACGTGAGGCGCTGGACTTCTACCAGTCCGTCTTCGGCGGACGCACCGTCGCGGTCACCTACAAGGACGCGGGCGCCGTGCAGAACGAGAACGAGGCGGACTGGGTGATGTGGGGCGAGGTGGCCGGTGACAACGGATTCCATGTCATGGCCTACGACGTGCCCTCCCAGCTGCCGTGGGACCAGGGCGAGAACCCGTTCTTCGTCTCCGTGCGCGGCGACGACGCCGAGGAGATCAGCGCCCTGTGGGGCAGGCTCGCCGAAGGCTCGACCACCGTGCGTCCGCTGGAGCCCGCGCAGTGGGCGCCGTTGTACGGCATGCTCACCGACCGCTTCGGCGTCACCTGGGTCCTGGACGTCGCCGCCCCGTACAACGGCTGAGCAGACCGCCCCGACATGCCGACGCCGGCGCCCGCCCCACGAGCCCGCCGCAGCCTGAGAACACCGTGACCGTCCTCGGCAGCCGCGCTCTCAACCGCGCCACCCTCGCCCGCCAGCACCTGCTCACCCGCAGCGGCACGTCCGTGCCCGAGGCGGTGGCCCACCTGTGCGGTCTGCAGGCGCAGGAGCCTCAGGAGCCGTTCATCGGGCTGTGGTCCCGCCTTGCCGGCTTCAGGCTCCGCTCAGGGGACCGCGTCAGAGGTCGTCGGCGGTCTCGGGGGTCGAGACGATGCCCTCCGCCAGGCTGCCGAGCCGGACGTTGAGGTTCTGCGACGTGCGGGACAGCAGCTCGAACGCCTTGGCGGCGTCGAGGCCGCGGCGGGCCATCAGGATGCCGGTGGCCTGGCCGATGACGGTCCGGGTGTCGAGCGCCGTGCGCAGGTTCACCATCTGGTTCTCGGCGTCGGCCCGGTCGCGAGCGCCGTCGGCGGCCGTCCGGACGGCGGCGAGGGCGAGGGAGGCGTGCGTGGCCAGCAGCAGCGCCGTGTCGCAGGCGAGGCCGTCCAGCGTCCCGCGTTCCCGCGAGTACATGTTGAGCGCGCCGACGGCCTCGTCCGACTCCGTGGGAAGCAGCAGGGCGGTGGCCAGGACGGACGCGTAGCCGTAGGAGGCGGCGGCCGGGCCGAACTCCGGCCAGGCGGGCTCGGCGGCCAGATCACCGCTGCGCGCGAACGCGGCGCCGGCGGGGTCGGCGGCGTCCAGGCACGGTCCCTCTCCCAGCCGGTACTGGAGCCGGTCCAGATCGATCGCCGCCTGGTCGCTGTGGAACGGGGTGCGCAGCTCGCCGTCCCGTTCTCGCAGCGTGATGCTGGCCATGTCGGCGTCGGGGACCAGGATCTGGGCGGCCAGGAGGATGCGCCGCAGGACCCCGGCGACCGTCTCCGCGTCCAGAAGCGAGCGGGTCAGTTCGACCATGTGGCCCGCGGAGTCCGGGAAGCGGTCGGAATCCGATTCGAGCCGGTCGGTCACCAGGTTCTCCCTCCACTCGGCGGCTGACGGCCGCAGTTTCCCCGCTGGGAACCGCCGCAATCGCATGTATTGCGTAACTCGTGCGTACGGGACGGCCCCAAGGCTGAGGCCACGGAGAACCTCCGCGCCTGTTTGAGGTCGCCTCGACGGGTAGATGGGAGGGGAGAACCGATTTCTTTCCCCTCGGGGTCCAACAGCGCGGCTCCGCCTTCATTCGACGTTCCGAGTGAGGTGGCCATGCGCACCCCCTTCACGACCCCGAGCGGCATCTCCGTGGAGTTCACCGGACGGCACGCGCTCCTGCGCCTGCCGCCCGACCCCCGCCCCGACGACTCCGACGACCTGCGCGAGTGCTCGCGGCGGCTGCTGGACGACGGCGTCCCAGCCATGGTCCTCGACCTGACCGGGTGCAGGTCCTGCGACCCCGACACCGCGGGCGCGATCCTGCGGGTCCACGTCCACGCCGCCGAGGTGGACACTCCCCTGACCGTGCGGCTCCCGCCGTCCGGCACGGTGCCGCGCGTCTGCGCCACCACGGGTGTGAGCCGCCGCGTCCCCGTGGAAGAGCCCGAGACCGCCGCCTCCCGCGGCCCCCGTCCGCATCCCCAGAGGCGGTTCCGCCGCTGAACCGCCAACCGCGCCCGCACTCCGCCCCAGGAAGGAGTCTTTGTGACACATGCCCAGGCACCGGTGAGGGACGGCGCGCTCGCCGCCCCCCGCGCGACCGAGCCGCCCCCCGCCGAGGTGCTGCTGGACGAGATGAACCGCCCGGAGACCGCCCCCGGACGGCGGAACCGGCTGAGAGCCCTGCTCGTCGAGACGCACGCCGCCATGGTCGAGTCGATCGCGCGGCGCTACGCGCACCGCGGCGAGCCTCTGGAGGACATCCGGCAGGTCGCCTACCTCGGCCTGGTGATGGCGATCAACCGCTTCGACCCCGCCCGCGGCGACAGCTTCCACGCCTACGCCTACCCGGTCATCCTCGGCGAGGTGCGGCGGCACTTCCGGGACAGGACCTGGGGCATCCGGGTCTCCCGCCGCATCCAGGAACTGCGGCCGCGGCTGGTGGACGCCACCCAGCGGTTCTCGCAGGACAACGGCCGCTCCCCCACGCCCCGCGAACTCGCCGACCTGCTCGGGCTCAGCCTGGAGGAGGTCACCGAGGCCATCATCGCGTGGGACTCCTACAACCCGCTGTCCCTGGACGCGCCCGCGGAAAGCGCCTCGGAGACCGACACCAGCCTCGTCGTCGACCACCTCGGCGCCGAGGACCCGGACCTCCAGCACGTGGTCGAGCGGAAGGCCCTGTGGTCCCTGCTCAGCGAGCTGCCCGAACGCCAGCGCACCATCGTCCTGCTGCGCTTCTTCGGAAACCAGACGCAGACGCAGATCGCCGAACGGTTCGGCATCTCGCAGATGCACGTCTCGCGCCTGCTCAGCAGGTCCCTGCTCCAGCTGCGCCACGGCATGCTCCCGGCCTGAGGCCCTACCAGGGCAGCGGGCCGTCCTCGCCGAAGAAGCCGGCGGTCGGCCCGTCCGCGCCGAGCGTGGCCAGGCGCACCACGACGGCGGCGCCCTGCGCGGGGGTGAGATACCCCGTGTGGGCGTTGCTGTCGGTGTCGACGAAGCCGGGGGCGACGGCGTTGACGAGCACTCCGTCCTTCCGCAGCTCGTTGGCGTACTGGACGGTCAGCGCGTTCAGCGCCGCCTTGGACGGCGTGTACGCGGCCGACGGGAGCAGCGCCGTGAAGGGGCCGTCCGGGTCGCTGGTGAGGGACAGCGACCCGGCGTGGCTGCTGACGTTGACGACGCGCGCCGCCGGCGACCTCCGCAGCAGCGGCAGCATGGCGTTCGTCACCGCGATCACACCGAAGACGTTGGTCGCGAACACCGCGCGGACCATCTCCAGGTCGACCGAGCTGGGGATCTGGTCCACGGCGTCCTGGGGCGCCACCTGTCCCGAACCGGTGATGCCCGCGTTGTTGACCAGGACGTCGAGGCGCCCGTAACGCTCCTCGACCCAATTCGCCGCGTCCTGGACGGTGGCGTTGTCGGTGACGTCCAGGAGGACGGCGTGCACGTCGCCGCCCGCCGCACGCAGCGCCTCGGCTGCCTCCTCCCCGCGCCCCTGGTCACGCGCACCGATCAGCACCGTCATGCCCCGGCCCGCGAGCTCCTCGGCGACCGCCCGGCCGATCCCCTTGTTCGCCCCGGTGACCATCGCGACCGTCCGGCGCCCGGCGTCCTCGTTCATGTGGGTCTCCCGTTCTCGTGGTCCGCGCGGCCTCTCCACGCGGCTCTGGACACGAGATGACGGCGGCCCCCGCTCCGTGACAGCGCGCGCTTGTGACGTGCGCCACTGCCCCTGGATGTCACACACGGACGGGGCTCGGCGTCCTGTGCACGTCAAGTGACGCGCTACGGGAGAGAGCCATGGACGGACGAACAAAGGACGCGACCGGTGGCCGCATGGACGCCGCCACCGAGGCGTTCGTCGCGCACCGCAACCTGCTCTTCACCGTCGCCTACGAGATGCTCGGCTCGGCCGCGGACGCAGAGGACGTCCTGCAGGAGACCTGGCTGCGGTGGACGGGCGTCGACCTCGAAGGGGTGCGCGAGCCCCGCGCGTACCTGGTGCGGACCACCACCCGGCAGGCGCTCACCCGGCTGCGCACGCTGCGCCGGCGCAAGGAGTCCTATGTCGGGCCCTGGCTGCCCGAGCCGCTGCTGACCGCGCCCGACGTGGCCGAGGACGTCGAACTGGCCGAGAGCCTCTCGATGGCGATGCTGCTGGTGCTGGAGACCCTCGCACCGACCGAACGGGCGGTGTTCGTGCTGCGCGAGGTGTTCGACCTGGACTACACGGAGATCGCCCAGGCCGTCGGCAAGAACCCCGACGCGGTCCGCCAGATAGCCCACCGGGCCCGCAAGCACGTCGCCGCGCGCCGGCCCCGCGACACCGCCTCCCCCGCCGACACGCGGGCCGCGCTCCGCGCCTTCCAGCAGGCGGTCGAGACGGGCGACCTGCAGAACCTGCTCGACGTCCTCGCTCCGGACGTCGTCCTGCTGACCGACGGCGGCGGGGTCGTCCGCGCCGCGCTGGCGCCGGTCGTCGGGGCGGGCAAGGTCGCCGACCTGCTGGGCAGGCTCTCCGGCGCGGTCTCCCTGCACCCGACGCGCGTCAACGGCCACCCGGCCCTGCTCCTCACCCGCGACGGCGAGCTCGACACCGTCCTGGCGACCCGCATAGACGACGGCCGCGTCACCGGCCTCTACGCCGTCCGCAACCCCGAAAAACTCTCCCGCATGACCCAAGAAACCCTCCTCCACCGCTGACGGGAGGCTCGTCCCGCACTCACACGACGAGCGCGCGCAGCCACTCCCCCAGCACCCGGTAGTCGGCCTCGGTGATGCCCATTGCCGGGTCGACCCGGTGGAGGAGGGCCGGTCCGCGATGCCGTGCGGCGACCCAGGCTCGGTCCCGGTCGGTGATCTCGTCGTCGACCCAGGCGAAGGGACGTCCCGCCGCCCATGCGACGATCGTGCGCGTCTTCCAGTGCAAGCCGCGCCGCTGGTCCCGCTCTTCGGCGTCGGGCTCGTCCGGCCAGTCCACCGTCGCCAGCCGCGGCAGGCCCAGGAGCGGTGCGACGCACTCGTTCGCGTCGTCCATCCAGGTGGTGGCCCACACCAGCTCGCAGGGCAGCGCCGTCAGCCTGGTTCCGTGCCCGGGATCGAGACGGGCCAGCAGCGGGTTCGACTCGGCGTGCCGCGATGAGGCCGACCGGTAGGTCGGATGCTCCCGTGCCCCGAAAGGGATGAGCGGACCATCGACGTCGAGAAAGAGCAGCGGCCGCTGTGGGGCTCCGTTCACGGGCGCACAC
>NZ_BDDE01000033.1 GCF_008327685.1 Actinomadura sp. K4S16 | reverse complement strand
TCTTCGCTTCTCTTTGGGGGGTCGGCGGCTCCGCCCCTATCCCCCTCGGGTCAGTTCGGGGTGGACAGGACCTCGCGCAGCTTCTGCGCGAAGGCTTCCGGTTGGCCTGCCTGGCCGTACTCGCCGCCCAGGAAGCCGCCGTGGTGGCTTGGGAAGACGGTGGGCTTCTGGCCGAGCAGGTCGGCGGCCGCCACTGAGGTGCGGCCGGTGAAGGTGTCCCCTGTCTCCTCGCCCACCGCTATCACGATGCGTGTACGGGACGCGGTGAGCGCGGCGGCGTCGGGGCGGTAGCTGCTGACCGCCCATGACCGGTCGCTCAGGAGCGGGTCCTCCCGGGTGCCGTCGTCGTCGGTCGGCATCCCGAACGCGGCGGGGTCCGGTGCCGGTTGGGCGAAGTAGTCGTCGGTGTACTCGCCCCGCCACGAGGTCATCATGATGAAGGCCGCCATACCCGCGCCCGAGCCCTTGGCCTGGTAGACGTCCCGGACGTCGGCCCGGGCGCGTTCCGCGGCCTCGGCGTCGGGGAGCAGCGCCATGAGCGGCGGCTCGTGCGCCACCAGGGTGGCCACGTCGTCGGGGTACGCGGCCACCAGGGCCAGCGCGGTCACCGCGCCGCCGCTGCTGGCGAACAGCTCCACGGGACCGGCCCCGAGCGCCTCGATGAGCGCGTGGACGTCGCCGGCCTGGACCTCCGGTGACTGGTCCACCCGGCCGTCCTTGCGGGTGCTGCGGCCCAGGCCGCGCGGGTCGTAGGTGACCACGGTGCGGTCGGGGAAGTGCGACGCCAGCGTGCCGAAGCCCGCGGCGCCCATCGGCTGGCCGATCATGAGCAGCGGCGGGCGGCCGTCCGCGGGCGGCAGCGGTCCGCGGACGTCGTAGACGAGGTCGGTCTCGGGCGTCTCGAGCGTGTGGGCAGTAGCCATGCCCATGTCGACCTCCGCCACGTCGAGAACTCATCGGTCCAGCGACGGGTGCATCCACTCTGCGGTGGTGAGGGTCAGACGGTCCTCGTAAGGGAAGCGCTCGTCCTCGTCCTGGGGGAGTGCGCTTCGGACGAAGCAGCGGTGCAGGAGCAGTTCCCGGCGCTGGTCCAGCGGGTGCGCGGCGTCCGGGTGGTGCGGCGGGTCCTGCGGAGGGTCCTCGCCGATGTCGACCGTGCCGTCCCAGTTGAAGTGCAGGCCGTCCCCGTCGGCGTAGAAGCGGGGGAAGGCCGTGCGCCATTGCGAGTTCGAACCCCAGCCGTGCGACAGGTCATCGGTCGGGCGCGGCTCTCGGCGGAAGGTGAAGTACAGGGTCGAGGTCGTGGCCACCTCGGCGTCGATCAGGTGGCGTGGGGCGCGCACGCGGACGCCGGCGCGGCTGAACAGCAGGTCGCCGAACCAGAAGCCCGGCCACAGCACCTCCTCGACGGTCACCTGAGACGCGGTCCGGTCCTGCACCACGGCGAAGATCTCGTGGTGGAAGGGCGAGAACGCCCGGGCCTGGTCGAAGGGGGTCAGGCCGATCTCGGTGAAGAACTCCGTGTGCATGGTCAGGGCCGCCCGGTCCAGCCTGCGGGGGCCGTGCCGGCCGGGAGTGGCGGTCGTCCGCCACCCGCGCAGCTCCATCCTGTGGGCGGTGCTGCCCTCGATGACGGGGCGCCCCCCGGTGACGCCGAAACCCGGGGGCGGGTCCCCTTCTGGGCAGGAGAGCTCGATCAGGTAGTCGCTGATCCTGCTCAGCGCGTAGAGCTTCGTGAGCCGCCACAACTGCTCGTCCTCCACGGTGTACCCGCCGGCGGGGACCGGTTCCCGCCGGCGGAGCGGAGCCAGCTCGGCCAGATGGGCGGCCGCCGTGCGGCGCCGGTCCGCCAGGTGGCGGCGGGCCCCTTCGGTGTCGTCGTGGTCCAGCAGTTCCTCGTAGAGCCGGCGGAAGTAGCGCCAGTCGAGTTCCATCGCGCGATCATGGCAGGGCGTCCGGGGGGACCTCGGCCGGTGGGGTGCGGGTCTACCGTGGGGATGCGGTGGTCTTGGTTCCTGGAGGCTTCGGTGGCCGAGGGTGGGACGGTCGGGGACCGGTTGCGGCGGGCCCGGCGGCGGCGGTTCGTCGGGCGGAGCGGGGAGATCGAGCTGTTCCGCGGGGCGCTCGCGGACGGGGACTTCTCCGTGCTGTTCCTGCACGGGCCCGGAGGGGTCGGCAAGAGCGCGCTGCTCGGGGAGATGGCGGAGGCGGCGCGCCAGGCGGGGGTCGCGCCCGTGCTGGTCGACGCGCGGACGATCACACCTGAGGCCGGGGCCTTCCTGCGGGCCGTCGAGGCGCCGCGCGGGCGGTACGCGGTCCTGGTCGACACCTACGAGCTGCTCGCGCCCCTCGACGACTGGGTCCGGGAGCGGTTCGTGCCCGGGCTGGCCGCCGACACCGTCGTCGTCATCGCGGGCCGGGACGCGCCGTCGGCCCGGTGGATCGCCGACGCGGGATGGCACGAACTGCTCCGGGTCGTGTCGCTGCGCAACCTCAGCCCCGACGACGCGCGCGCCTACCTGGACGTCGAGGGCGTCCCCGCCGAGCTGCACGAGCGGATCCTGCGGTTGGCCCACGGGCATCCGCTGACCCTCTCGCTGCTCGTCGACATGATCCGGCGGCGGCGGGAGGTGCCGGGGGCGCTGAGCGGCGTGCCGGACGTCGTGCGCGCGCTGCTCGGGCGGCTGGTCGACGAGGTGCCCGGGCCCCGGCACCGGGAGGCGCTGCAGATCTGCGCGCACGCGCGGTTCACCACCGAGGAGCTGCTGCGCGCCATGGTGGGCGACGGCGCCGGGCCCCTGTTCGGATGGCTGCGGACCCTGTCGTTCGTCGAGGAGCGCGAGTTCGGGGTGTTCCCGCACGACGTCGTCCGCGACATCCTCGACGCCGACCTGCGCTGGCGCGACCCGGACGGGTACGCGGCGCTGCACCGGGCGCTGCGCGCCCACCTCGTCGAGCGGGCCCGCGCGGCGCGGGAGGACGAGCTCGTCCGGCACCGGGCCGTCGCGGACATCATGTTCCTCAGCCGCGACCACCCCGTCGTCAAGGGCTACTGGCGGCTCGGCGGGCTCGGGCGGCTGTCGGTCTCGGAACTCGGCCCCGGCGGCGCCGAGACCGTCCTCGCCATGACCCGCGAGCACCAGGGGCACGAGCAGGCCCGGTTCGCGGCGCGATGGATCGAGCGGCAGCCGGGCGCGTTCGGGATTTTTCGGGACGACGCGGGCGAGCCGTTCGGGTACGCGGCCTACCTGGCCTTGCACGAGGCCGACGAGGAGGACCTCCAGGCCGATCCGGGGACGAGGGCGATGTGGAGCCATGCGACGCGGCACGGCCCGCCGCGGCCCGGGGAGAGCGTGCTCGCCTGGCGGTTCTTCGTGGACACCGAGCGGGGACGGCGCCCCTCCCGGTCGGAGACCATGATCCGGCTCTGGCACGGCCAGGAGGTCATCACCCGCGGCGGCAAGGCCTGGGACCTCGTCACCGTGCCGTCGGACCGGGAGTACTGGGACCCGCTCCTGTCCTTCTTCGACTTCCACCACGCGCCGGACGCGTCCTACCGCGTGGGCGGGATGCTCTACGAGGTGTACGCGCACGACTGGCGGGTTCTCGGCGTCGACGACTGGCTGTCCCTCACCGCCGAGCGCGAGCTCGGCGCACCCGTCGCCGCGGCCACGGCCGCCGCGCCCGAGCTCGTCCTGTCGCAGCCCGAGTTCGCCGACGCCGTGCGCGCCGCGCTGCGCGACCTGCGCCGCCCCGACCGGCTCGCCGGGAACCCGCTCCTGCGGTCGCGGCTGGTCCGGTCGGCCGACGACCCCGGCGCGGCACTGCGGAGCCTGCTTGAAGAGACCGCCGAGGCGCTGCGGAACGATCCGCGCGAAGAGTCGCTGTACCGGGTCGTCGACCGCACGTTCCTGCGCCCGGCGGCCACCCAGGAGCGGGCCGCCGAGATGCTCGGGCTGCCGTTCAGCACCTACCGGCGATACCGCAACCGGGCCGTCGAACGGATCGCCGCGTCGCTGTGGGAGAAGGAGCTCTACGGAACCGGACACCACATGGACAGCTAGTGGCCTGGCAGGTGGACAGCGGGCCGCCGCATCGTCGCCTCATCGACCGACAACGGGAGGCACGAGATGCGAGGCATCGGAGAACACGCGGTGGTGCTCGGCGCCGGCATGGCGGGGCTGCTCGCAGCCCGGGCCCTGGCCGGGGCCTATGAGCGGGTCACCGTCGTCGAACGCGACCAGGGCCTGAACGGGCGATCCCGCAAAGGCGTCCCGCAGGGCCGGCACGCCCACATCCTGCTGCCGCGCGGGCAGCGGATCCTGGAGGAGCTCCTGCCCGGCGCCGAGGCGGCACTGATCGGCGGCGGCGCCGTCGTCGCCGACCCCGGCGTCGACCACCACTTCGCCCTCGGCGGCCACACGCTCGCCCGGCGGCCCGGCTCGGAACGGGCGATCCAGGCGAGCCGGCCGCTGCTGGAGGACGTCGTCCGCGAATGTGTCGGAGCCCTGCCCGGCGTCCGGTTCGCCGAAGGACGCGACGTCGTCGGGCTGCTCACGGCCGGGCCCGGCCGGATCACCGGCGTCCAGGTGGTGCCGCGGACGCCCGGCGCCGCTGCCGAGGAGGTCCGCGCCGACCTGGTCGTGGACGCGATGGGACGCGCCGGACGCACCCGGTACTGGCTGGAGCGGCTCGGGCACGGCCCGGTCCCGCAGGAGGAGGTCAGGATCGGGGTCGCCTACGCCACCCGGCCCGTCCGGCTGCCTTTGGACTCCGGTGTCGGCAAGGCCGTCGTCGTCGGCCCCCGGCCGGGCAGCCCGCGCGGCATGGCGATGGTCGCCGTCGAGGGCGACCGGTACCTGCTCACCGTCGCGGGCCTGGACGGTGCGAACCGTCCGCCCGCGGACGAGGAGGGCTTCCTCGCCTTCGTCCGGACGCTCGCGCCGCCGGAGGTGTTCGAGGCGATCCTCGCCGGTGAGGCGCTGGACGGGATCGCCTCGCACCGGTACCCGTCCGACCTGCGCAACCGCTACGAGCGGGCGCGGGGGCTGCCCGACGGCCTGCTCGTCACCGGGGACGCGCTGTGCAGCTTCAACCCGATCTACGCGCAGGGCATGACCGTGGCCTGCCTGGAGGCGCAGGTGCTGCGCCGCTGCCTGGCGGCGGGGCCGCGCGGGCTGACCAGGCGGTACTTCCGCGCCGTGGCCAAGGCGCTGAACGACCCGTGGCGGATGGCCGTCGCCGCCGACCTGTCCATGCCGGAGGTCGAAGGCCGGCGCGGCCCCGCGATCCGGGTCATGAACGCCTACGTGGACCGCGTCCAGGCCGCCGCCGCCCGCGACGCCGACGTCGCCGAGCAGTTCTTCCGCGTCGTCGGCCTGCTCGACCCGCCCCCGGCCCTGATGCGTCCCTCCATCGTGGCGCGGGTGCTGGGCGCGGGCGCCTAGCCTGGGGGCATGCGGAATTCCTTGGCCGGGCTGGTGGACGTCTGCTGCGTGCTCGTCTTCGTCGCGATCGGGCGGGCGTCGCACGACGAGGCCGCCGGTCTGGCCGGGTTCGCGTCCACCGCCTGGCCGTTCCTCGCGGGGCTCGGCGCCGGGTGGGGCGCCATGCGGGCGTGGCGCCGGCCCGAACGGGTCTGGCCGGTCGGTGCCGGGGTCTGGGTCTCGACCGTGGCCGTGGGGATGGCGCTCCGGGCGGTGGCGGGGCAGGGGACGGCCGTCGCGTTCGTGATCGTGGCCTCGGTGTTCCTCGGAGCGGCCCTGCTCGGGTGGCGGGCGGGCGCCCGGCTCGTCGCGGCCCGGAAGGTCTCCGCCGGCGTCTGAGGCGGCTTGTGGGACACAGCCAAATGACCGGTTGGTCTCTTTGCTGATCGAACCGGTTGACGGGGTCGCGCCGCCCTGGTGAAGTTACCCGCGAGTTATGTACGGGCGCGAGCCTTTCCTGTGAAGGGGACACGATGCCATCTGCGCTGCGCGACTGGCTGGACAAGCCGAACACCGGACGCGGCGTTCACCTGGCTGCCGACGACGGGGGCTGGGAGTTCCGCGACTACGGTGAGCTGGCGTCGGCCGCGCGACGCACCGCGGGAGCGATGATCGAGGAGGGCGTCCGGCCGGGCGACGTCGTGTGCCTCATCCTGCCGACGGACTTCACCTGCGTCGAGACGTACTTCGCGGTCTGGGCCGCGGGGGCCACGGTGTGCCTGATCACTCCGCCGCTGTTCCAGGACGGGGACGACTACGTCGCGCACGTGGCGGCGATCCTGCGGCAGGCGTCGCCGGCGCTGGTCGTCGCCTCCGACGGGCTGGCCGACTACGCGCGGCGGGCCATGGCCGAGGCCGGGGTGGACGGGGAGCCCTGGAAGCCGCGGCAGGCGGAGGAGGAGGCCGAGGTCCGGCCCGCGGGCGAGCTCGCCCTGCTCCAGTTCACCTCCGGGTCCAGCGGGTCGCCGCGCGGGGTCATGGTCACCTGGGACAACCTGGAGGCCAACGTCGACCTGATCACGCGGATGGCCGGGTACGAGGACGGCGACGTGACGGCCTCCTGGCTGCCGCTGTACCACGACATGGGGCTCATCGGCTGCTTCATCACGCCCATCGCGCGGCAGGGGATGCTGAAGCTGATGCGGCCCGACCACTTCATCCGCGACCCCGCACGGTGGCTCCGGTGCTTCGGGGAGGCGGCCCACACCGCGGCGCCGCCGTTCGCCTACGCCTACTGCGCGCGGCGGGTCAAGCCCGAGCAGCTGGAGGGGCTCGACGTGTCCGGGTGGAAGATGGCGCTGATCGGCGCCGAGCCCATCGACCCGCACACGCTCGAGGTGTTCGCACAGCTCATGGAGCCGTTCGGGTTCTCCCGGACGATGTTCAAGCCCGCCTACGGGATGGCCGAGACCACGCTGCTCGTCACCATGGACGACGCCCCGCGCAGCCCCCTGGCGGTCCGGCCCGACCCCGAGGCGCTGGCGTTCGGGGAGCCCGTCCGGATCCTGGACCAGCACGCGCTCGGGGCCGGGTCGCTCGGCGCCAAGGCCGGCTGGGTCGTCGGCTGCGGGACGCCCGAGGACGACGTGCCCGTCGCCATCGTCGACGACGAGGGGCGCGAGCTGGGGAGCGGGCTCCTGGGCGAGATCGTCGTGGGCGGCCCCTCGGCCTGCCCGGGGTACTACGCGGGGGCCGAGGCCAAGTCGACCCGGTTCATGGACGGCAAGGTCTACACCGGGGACGCCGGGTTCTTCCACGAGGGGCAGCTGTTCGTCCTCGGGCGGATGGGCGACAGCATCAAGGTGCGCGGGCGCTCGGTCTACGTCGAGGACCTCGAGTCCAAGGTCGCCGAGGTGAGCGGGCTCGGGAAGGGCCGCATCGTCGTGGTCGGCGTCCCCGGCGCCGGGCGCAAGGGGCTCGCGCTGTTCGCCGAGACGCAGGACGAGGCCTGGATCGGGGGGGTGCGCGAGATGCTGCGGCGGCGCATCGGGGACGACGTGGAGCTGACGATCGTCGTCGGCGCCGGGCTGATCCAGCGCACCTCCAGCGGCAAGCCCCGCCGCCGGTACATGTGGGAGAGGCTCCAGGGCGGCCACATGGAGGGCGCGCGGATCATCACCTGAGTACGCCCCCGGGCGTAGCGGCGAAGCCTCCCCCTGGACGACGACGCTGTGCACGGCCCTCTCTCACGATGGTGTCGCCCTTGACCCCGTGAGAGAGGAACCCTCATGTACGTCGCCTCGTCCGGCGCGAGAAGGTCGGCGGCCGTCGGCCTCGCGGTCGCGGCCGCCGCGATCCCCGTGCAGATCGCCGGCGGGATGGACTACCCGGCGGTCCCGCCCGGACTGATCATCCTGACCGTCGCCGCCGCGATCGCGCTGTTCGCCCGGCCGAGGTGGGCGCTCGCCGTCCCGGCCGTCGCCGCCGCCTTCCTCACCGTGGGCGCCACCGCCGCGCCGAACGCGCGCGACGCGCTGAGCGCGCCCGGGGAGACCGTGGCGTTCGCGGCGACCCTGCTCCAGGCCGCCGGGCTCGTGGTCGGCCTGGTGTGCTGCGTCGTGGCGCTCGCGCGGCGCGCCTCCGCCGCCTGATTGCTTAAGGTGGCGATAACAGGACAACATGTCGTTGACGCTCTGAAAGGTCGACGATGCCGGCTGTTGCCAAGACGCTCCTCCGTGCTATTCGAGGGGGGACTACCCCCCTCACCCCCCGCGTCGCTCCGCTCCTGAAGGTGGGATCTCGCCTGGGATCCACCGCCCAAAATGCCCTGGAAGTCGCGCGTTTCGGGGGTTTCGATACCGACGAGGACGCCTCGCCCTGCGAGGTGGTGACCGAGCAGCGCGTCTACCGGCTGCGGCACTACTTCCCCGAAGCGGGCGGCGGGCCGGTGATGCTGCTCGTCCCGCCCCTCATGATCACCGCGGAGGTGTACGACATCTCCTCGCGGGTCAGCGCCGTGCGGGTGCTGCGCGACCTCGGCGTCGACCCGTGGGTGGTGGACTTCGGGGCTCCCGAGCGGGAGCCGGGAGGGCTGGAGCGGACGGTCAGCGACCACGTCCTCGCGGTCAGCGACGCGGTGGACCGGATCCGCGAGATGACCGGGCGGGACGTCCACCTCGCCGGGTACTCGCAGGGCGGCATGTTCGTCTACCAGGCGGCCGCGTACCGGCGCAGCGAGGGCATCGAGTCCGTGGTGACGTTCGGGAGCCCCGCAGACACCAGCGTCGGGCTCCCGTTCGGGCTGCCGAGCTGGCTCGCGTCCGAAGGGGTCGAGCGGATACCGGACGCCCTGCTCGGCGGGTTCGCGGTGCCGGGGTGGGTCACGCGCATGGGGTTCCAGCTCCTCAGCCCGGTGAAGTCGGTGCGCTCGCGGGTCGACTTCATCATGCAGCTGCACGACCGGGAGCGGCTCGCGCCCCGGGAGCGGCAGCGCCGGTTCCTGGAGCGGGAGGGCTGGGTGTCGTGGCCCGGCCCCGCGCTGGCGGAGTTCATCCGCCAGTTCATCCAGCACAACCGCATGCTGACCGGCGGGTTCCTCATCGGCGACCGGCTCGTCACGCTCGCCGACATCACCTGCCCCGTCCTGACGTTCGTCGGGGAGGTCGACGAGATCGCCGCCCCGCCGATGGTGCGCGGGATCCGGCGGGCCGCGCCCCGCGCCCAGGTGTACGAGGCGTCCCTGCGCGCCGGGCACTTCGGGCTCGTCGTCGGCAGCCTCGCGATCGCGCGGACGTGGCCGGCCGTCGCCGCGTGGGCGCGGTGGCGGGAGGGCGAGGCGGAGCTGCCGGAGATCGTCGCGCCCGTCGCCGGGGACGAGGAGGCCGAGTCCGCCGGGCTGCCGGGAGGCCCCGCCGGGTACGGGCTCCAGCTCGCCATGGGCATCGGGGCGAGCGCCGCGCGGTCGGCGTACCGGACCGCGTCGCGGGCCGTGCACGGGACGCGGCAGATCGGCGGCGAGGCCGCGCAGAACCTGCCCCGGCTGGCGCGGCTGGAGCGCATCCAGTCCGACACCCGCATGTCCATGGGGCTGCTGCTGGACGAGCAGGCCCGCCGGATGCCCGGCGAGGTCTTCTTCCTGTACCAGGGGCGCGGGCACACCCACGACGCCGCCAAGCGCCGCATCGACGCCGTCGTCCGCGGCCTGATCCACATCGGGGTGCGGCGCGGCGACGCGGTCGGGGTCCTGATGGGCACCCGGCCGACGGCGCTCGCGCTCGTCGCCGCGCTCAACCGGCTCGGCGCCGTCGCGGTGCTGCTGCGGCCCGACGGCGACCCGGCCGCCGAGGCGCGGCTGGGCCAGGTCACGCGGGTCATCGCCGACCCCGAGCACGCCGCGGCCGCCGCGAAGCTGGACGTGCCCGGCTTCCTGCTGGGCGGCGCGGGACGCGGCGAGCGCGGCCCGCTCATGGACATGGAGGCGATCGACCCGGACGCGGTCGAGCCGCCCGGGTGGTACCGGCCCAACCCGGGCCGCGCCGGCGACCTCGCGTTCGTCGTCTTCCGCGGCGACGGCGACCGGTTGCGCGCCAGCCGCATCACCAACCGGCGCTGGGCCCTGTCGGCGTTCGGGACGGCGTCCTCCGCCTCGCTGTCCTCGTCCGACACCGTCTACAGCCTCACGCCGCTCCAGCACCCGTCCGCGCTGCTGATGAGCCTCGGGGGCGCCGTCGCCGGCGGGGCCCGGCTCGCGCTCGCGAGCGCCCGCACGGACGCCGGGTTCGACCCGAAGGCGTTCTGGGACGAGGCGCGCCGCTACGGCGTGACCGTCGCCTCCTACACCTGGATGTCGCTGCGCGACCTGGTGAACGCGCCGCCGGACCCGGCCGAGCGGCACCACGCCATCCGGCTGTTCATCGGGTCGGGCATGCCGCGCGGCCTGTGGCGGCGGATCGAGGAGCGGTTCGCACCCGCGCGGGTCCTGGAGTTCTACGCCTCCATCGAGGGCGAGTCGGTGCTGGTCAACCTGAGCGGCAAGAAGCCCGGGTCGCTCGGCCGGCCGCTGCCGGGCAGCGCCGAGGTGCGGCTCGCCCGCTACGACCTGGAGAGCGGGCGCCTCGCCGAGGGGCCGGACGGGTTCGCGATCGAGTGCGGGCCCGGCGAGATCGGCATGCTCCTCGCCCGGGTGCGGCTGTCGGCGATCGGGTCGGCGGCCCGCCCCGTCCGGGGCGTGTTCCGGCCCGAGGACGCCTGGACGATCACCGGGGACCTGTTCCGGCGGGACGCGGGCGGCGACTTCTGGCTCGTCGGGCGGGAGGCCGAGCTGATCCGCACCGTCGACGGCATCGTCCCGCCCGGCCCGATCCGGGACGCGCTCGGAGACCTGCCCTACGTCGACGCCGTGGCCGTCTACGGGATCCCGGTGGGGGAGACGGAGCTCGCCGCGGCGGCCGTGAGCCTGCGGTCCGCGCCGGCGGCCGCCCGGGGCGGCTCCGCGGAGAACGCCGTCAAGCCGGTGGACCTGTCGGAGGCGCTGCTGCGCGTGGAGCCGGGGCTGCGGCCCGCGATCGTGCGGATCGTGGACGAGATGCCGGTCACGGCGGGAAACCGGCTGTGGACGGTGCCGCTGCGCGACGAGGGCGTCCCGGCGGCGGGCGACGGGCGCGCCTTCTACCGGGACAAGGCGGGCGCGTACCGGCCGCTGACGGACGCGGCGCGGCGCCGGCTGCTCAAGGCGCCGCCCGCCCGCGAGGCCCGCTGACGCCCAAGTCACCGCGGATAAGTCTGGACTTACACCCGGCCGTTGCGTTAGAACAAAGCGACAGATTTCGCGTATTTGTTGCACGCGTCCGGAGGGGTCATGACGAGCGTTCTCGCGCCGCCGCCGCAGGGCAGCGACCTGAAACCGGTGCCCGGCGTCCCCGGCGTCCCCTACATCGGCAGCACGCTCGCGGTGATGCGCGACCCGATCGGGATGGCCCGCAAACGGTACGCCGAGTACGGCGCGGTCTCGTGGGGTTGGCTGCTCGGCCAGCGGATGGTCACCGTGCACGGCCCCGAGGCCGCCGAGGTCGTCCTCGTCAACCGGGACAAGGCGTTCGCGAACGGGCCCGCGTGGAGCTACTTCATCGGCCCGTTCTTCAACCGCGGCATCATGCTCCTGGACTTCGAGGAGCACCTGCACCACCGCCGCATCATGCAGCAGGCGTTCACCCGCCCCCGGCTGCACTCCTACATGGACGCGATGGCGCCCGGCATCGTCAAGGGCGTCGAGTCGTGGGAGCCGGGGCAGGGCTTCAAGGTCTACGACCACATCAAGAAGCTCACGCTCGACCTCGCGGTGGACGTCTTCATGGGCGTCGAACTGGACGACGCCGAGCGCGCGCGGGTCAACGGCGCGTTCATCGACGCCGTCCGGGCGGGGACGGCCTACGTCCGGTTCCCGGTCCCCGGGCTGCGCTGGCACAAGGGCCTGCGGGCCCGCAAGGTGCTGGAGGAGTTCTTCTACCGGCACCTGCCGGCCAAGCGGGAGGGCGGCGGCGGCGACCTGTTCGCGGCGCTCTGCCAGGCCGAGACCGACGACGGCGAGCGGTTCACCGACGAGGACGTCGTCAACCACATGATCTTCGCGCTGATGGCGGCGCACGACACCACCACCATCACGCTGACGACGATGGCCTACTACCTGGCCAAGCACCCCGAGTGGCAGGAGCGGCTGCGCGAGCAGTCGTTCGAGCTCGGCAAGGCGCAGCCCGGCTTCGACGACCTGGACGCCTTCACCGGCATCGACATGGTGATGAAGGAGTCGATGCGGCTGGTCACGCCCGTCCCGGCGCTG
Source organism: Actinomadura sp. K4S16 (assembly GCF_008327685.1). GTDB lineage: Bacteria > Actinomycetota > Actinomycetes > Streptosporangiales > Streptosporangiaceae > Spirillospora. The sequence goes on along the minus strand of NZ_BDDE01000033.1, from coordinate 82,412 downwards.
CCGCGCAAGGTCGTCAAGGACACCTCCGTCCTCGGCTTCCACGTCCCCGAGGGGACGACCGTCGTGGTGCCGATGCTCAGCAACCACCACATGGCCGAATGGTGGAGCGACCCCGACCGGTTCGACCCCGAGCGGTTCTCCCCGGAGCGCCGCGAGGACAAGGCCCACAAGTACGCGTGGGCGCCGTTCGGAGGCGGCGCGCACAAGTGCATCGGGCTCCACTTCGCGGGCATGCAGGTCAAGACGATCCTGCACCAGGTCCTCCAGCGGTACCGCTGGAGCGTACCCGCGCGGTACGAATGGCCCCTGGACACCACGTCCCTTCCCTCGCCCAAGGACGGCCTGCCCGTCCGCCTCGAACCACTGGAGCAGTGAACATGAGCAAGGTCGTCGCCATCACCGGGGCCGCGCGGGGGATCGGCCTCGCCACCGCCCGCGCCCTCAAGGCCAAGGGCGCCACCGTCGTCATCGGCGACATCGACGAGACCGCCGTCAAGGAGGCCGCCGAGTCGCTCGGCGTCACCGGACTCGTCGTGGACGTCACGTCCCGCGAGTCGTTCACCGCCTTCCTCGACAAGGCCGAGGAGGCCGCCGGGCCGCTCGACGTCGTCGTCAACAACGCGGGGATCATGCCGATCGGGCCCGTCACCGACGAGAGCGACGCCGACGCCCGCCGCTGCATCGACATCAACGTGCACGGCGTGATGCTCGGCACCAAGCTCGCCCTCGGCCGGATGCTGCCGCGCGGCGAGGGCCACATCATCAACATCGCCTCGCTCGCCGGCGTCATGTTCACCCCCGGCCTCGCGCTCTACAACGCCAGCAAGGCCGCCGTCGTCGGGTTCACCGAGGCGACCCGCCTGGAGGTGCGGGACCGCGGCGTGCACGTCAGCGCCGTCCTGCCCACCTTCACCAACACCGAGCTGACCGCCGGGACGCGCAGCCCGAAGGGGCAGAAGAACTGCGAGCCCGAGGACATCGCCGCGGCCGTCGTCGAGCTGATCGGCAAGCCGCGCCCGCAGGTCGCCGTGCCGAAGAAGCTCGGCACGCAGGTCCGGCTCGGCGCGCTGCTGCCCGAGCGGGTCCGGCAGGCGACCTCCCGGCGCCTCGGCCTGGACAAGATCTTCCTGGAGTACGACCCCGACGCCCGCAAGGCCTACGACTCGCGCATCCGCTCGAGCTCCTAGCTCCGTCGACTTGCGGCGTGTTGCCCTTATGCGAGCGCTGATAAGGGCAACTCGCCGCAAGTCAGCGCGCCTGGCGCGCCCTGCGGAACGCGCGGCGGGCCTGCGGCAGGTAGCGGACGGACTCGGGCAGCAGCGGCCACACCCGCCCCGCCGCGCGGACGGCCGCCGCGAACCGCCGGTGGCGGCGCTCGTCGGCGGTGCTCCACGGCAGGTCCAGCAGTTCGCGCATCCGCGGGTGCAGGCCGCCGACCGTGATGAACCGGGCGACCGCGTTCAGCGGCGGCGACACCGCCCGCCACACCGGCGCCGGCACCTTCGGCGGCCGGGGGAGCCCCTTCTTCACGTAGCCGACGCCGTACCGGGCCGTCTTGTGCGCGACGACCTCCTCGTCCAGCATCCGCTTCCAGTACGCCTGGAACGCCTCCCAGTCCTCCGGCATGGCCCGGTCGCTGACCCCGTACATCCGGAACCAGGTCTTGGACTCCTCGTAGATCCGGCGCTTCTCGTCCTCGCCGAGCGGCCGGATGAAGGTCTCGATGCCGTACAGCATGTTGTCGAGGAAGGTCGCGTGCGCCCAGTAGTAGGTCTCGGGATCGAGCGCGTGGTAGCGGGAGCCGTCCGGCATCGTGCCCTTGATGCCGCGGTGGTAGTCGCGGACCTTGCGGCCCGTCTCGGCCGACCGCTCCCCGCCGTACACGGTGTCGAGGATGGGGCCGGCGGACCGCTTCAGCCGCGCGAACGTCTCGGAGAAGAACACCGAGTGGTCGAGGACGCCCTGGCCGAGCGCGGGGAGCATGTTCTGCAGCACGGCCGCCCGCGGGCCGACGAGGAGCATCCGGGTGTCGCCGAAGTACCGCCAGGTCAGTGAGCCGGGCCCGAGGGGGGCCGGGGTCCGCGCGTCGGCCTCGTCCGTCATGTGCACCGCCGGGGGTCAGGACAGAAGTACAGATCGACGATTATTGTAACTGTGTTTCATCCCAGTGGCGGGGCCCGGGTGCCCCCGGCGGTTAGGGTGCGGGCATGACCACGGACGCGAGCATCAGGGAAGGGCTGCGGGCCCGGCTGGCGGCGCCGGACACCGGCGCCGACGATCTCGACACCCGCATCCTGGACGCCGCGCTCGCGGAGTTCGAGACCTACGGGCTGCGCCGGGTCAGCGTCGAGGACGTCGCCAAGCGGGCCGGGGTCGCGCGCACCACCATCTACCGGCGGTTCACCAACAAGGAGCAGCTGCTCCAGGCCGTGATCCTGCGCGAGTGCCGCCGCTTCCTCACCGCGATCTCGGAGGCCACCGAGGACCTCGCCTCCCCGGAGGACGCCGTCGTCGAGGGCTTCGTGGTCGGCCTGCGCAGCGCCCGCACGCACCCGCTGCTGGCGCGCGTCCTGCAGAGCGAGCCCGAGGCGTTCCTGCCGCAGCTCAGCATGAACGGCGGCGCGGTGATGCTCGCTGCCCGCGACATCCTCGCCGACCGGCTGCGCCGCGCCCGCCCCGGCGACGCCGAGGACCACGACACCGTGGCCGAGGTCCTGCTCAGGCTCGCGGTGTCGCTCCTCCTCGTACCGGGCGGCGGCCTCGCCCTCGACAGCGAAGACGCAATGCGCACGTTCGCCCGCGATTACCTAACGCGGATGCTTCACCCCGGTAGGGCCTGAGCGTTTCCCGACCGCGCCGTGTCCCGTACGCTCTGGCTGTCGAATTGCGTTCTAGAACCGGAGGCGCGGCATGGCGGATGTCGTACAGACGACCTACGGGAAGGTGCGGGGCACGGCACGGGACGGCGTCACCGCCTTCCTCGGCATCCCCTACGCGGCGCCGCCGTTCGGGCCGAACCGCTTCCAGGCGCCCCGCCCTCCGGAGCCGTGGGACGGCGTCCGCGACGCCTTCGAGTACGGGCCGACCGCGCCCAAGCCCGGCTACCCGAAGGTGTTCGCCTCGCTCCTGCCCGACCCCGAGATCCCGGGCGACGACTGCCTCAACCTGAACGTGTGGACTCCCCGCGTCCCGGACGGCTCCGGACCGGACGACGCGGGCCTCCCGGTGATGGTGTGGATCCACGGCGGCGCGTTCCGGAACGGGTCGGGCGCCGTGCCCGTCTACAGCGGCCACACCTTCGCCCGCGACGGCGTCGTCTGCGTGACGATCAACTACCGGCTCGGCGTCGAGGGCTTCGCGCACCTGCCAGGCGCCCCGCTCAACCGGGGGCTGCTCGACCAGATCGCCGCGCTGGAGTGGGTCCGCGACAACATCGCCGCGTTCGGCGGCGACCCGGCCCGGGTCACCGTGTTCGGCGAGTCGGCGGGCGCGATGAGCGTCACCACCCTGCTCTCCCTCGACCTCGGCCTCTTCCACCGCGCCATCGCGCAGAGCGGCGCGGGCAGCATCGCCCAGGACCCCGACGACGCCCTGCTCGTCGTCAAGGAGATGGCCGCCCGCCTCGGCGTCGAGCCCACCGCCGAGGGGTTCGCCGCCCTCGACCCGGTCGCGATCATCCCGGTGCAGAACGCCGTCGCCACCGAGGTCGCCGCGCTCCCCGACCCCGGGCGCTGGGGCGCCACCACCGCCGCGGGCGGCATGGCGCTGACGCCCGTCCTGGACGGCGAGCTGATCGCCCGGCGCCCCGAGGACGCCATCGCCGCCGGCGCCGGGCGGGACGTGGACCTGCTCATCGGCTACACCACCGAGGAGTTCCGGCTCTTCCTGATGCCGACGGGGATCGCCGCCGCCCTCACCGACGAGCTGGTCGGGGCCGTCACCGCGGGCATGGGCGTCCCGCCGGACCTGCCGGCCGCCTACCGCGCACACCACCCCGACATGGCGCCCGGCGAGCTGATGGCGGCGATCATCACCGACAGCCTGTTCCGCATCCCCGCGCACCGCGCCGCAGCCGGGCACACGGCGTCCGGCGGGCGCACCTGGATGTACGAGTTCGCGTGGCGGTCGCCCAACCAGGACCTCGGCGCCTGCCACGCCCTGGAGCTCGGCTTCGTGTTCGACAACCTCACCGCCGAGGGCCAGGGCCTGACCGGCCCGAACCCGCCGCAGGGGCTCGCCGACCGCATGCACCGCGCCTGGACCCGCTTCGCCGCCGAAGGCGACCCCGGCTGGCAGCCGTACGACCCGGAGGCCCGCCCCGTGATGGTCTTCGACGCCCCCGGCGACGAGATCGTCCCCGACCCCCACAGCCTTGATCGCAAGCTCTGGGACTAGAGCAGGTCTTTGACGACTTGTTCGGCTATGGCCAGGGAGGACGTCGCGGCGGGGGACGGGGCGTTGCGGATCGTCGTGATCGGGCCTAGGCGGCCGATGCGGAAGTCGTCGACGAGCGAGCCGTCGGGGTCCACCGCCTGCGCGCGGACCCCGGCGGGCGCCGGCACGACGTCCGCGGCCGTCAGCTCGGGGACGAAGCCGCGCGCCTCGGCGACGAACGCCCGCTTGACCGCCGACCCGTACAGCTCACGCGCGCCCGTCCGCCAGTGCCGCCGCGCCAGGCGGCGGAAGCCGGGCCAGCGGACGGTCTCCCACAGGTCCGCGGGGCGGACGTCGCGGCGCCGGTAGCCCTCCCTGGCGAGGGCCAGGACGGCGTTCGGGCCGATGTCCACGCCGCCGTCCACGCGCCGGGTGAAGTGCACGCCGAGGAACGGGTAGCGCGGGTCGGGCACGGGATAGATGAGGCCGCGGACCAGGTCCGTCCGGGACGGGACGAGCCGGTAGTACTCGCCGCGGAACGGGATGATCGCCGGAGCGGGGGCGTCGCCCGCCAGGCGCGCCACCCGGTCGGACTGGAGGCCCGCGCACACCACGAGCCGGTCGAAGGCCAGTTCCTCGTGCGGGGACGCGACCGTGACGCGGTCGCCCGACCGGCCGATCCGCACGGCCTCGAAGCCGAGCCTGACCTCGCCGCCGCCCTCCGCCACGTCCGCGGCGAACGCGCGGGCCACCGCCGGGAAGTCGACGATCGCCGTGGTAGGGGAGTGCAGCGCCGCCGTGCCCGCCGCGTGCGGCTCGACCTCCGCGATCTCGCCGCCCGCCAGCCGCCGCAGCCGGGGGACGCCGTTGGCCTTGGCCCGACGCTCGATCTCCTCCAGCGCGGCCAGTTCTGAGGCGTCGCGCGCGACCACGAGCTTGCCGCACTCCTCGTAGGGAAGGCCGCGGTCCGCGCAGTACTCCTTGAGCAGGCCGATGCCGCGCCTGCACAGGGTCGCCTTCAGCGATCCCGGCGCGTAGTAGAGGCCCGCGTGGGCGACGCCGCTGTTGTGGCCCGTCTGGTGGGCCGCGACACGGTCCTCCTTGTCCAGGACCGTCACCTCCAGCCCCGGACGCTCCAGCGTCAGCCGGCGCGCGATCGCCAGCCCGAGAATGCCCGCGCCGACGACGCCGACCCGTGTCTCCGCCACACCCGCACCCTAGTGGGAGCGGGTCCCGCCGCCTCCGGGCGCGTCAGCTCCCGAGGCGCTTGCGCCCCTGCGCCCGCACCCGCTTGCGCTGGGACGGGTCGAGCATCATGTACCCGACGAGCGGCGCGCCGAGGACGCCGAGGATGATCAGCGCGCTCAGCCACCACGGGAAGACGAACAGGGTCAGGAAGCCGACGACGACGCCGCCGATCACTAGCTTGGTCTGGGTCGACATCTGGTACCTCCGTTGACGGGCCGCCCTCATAGTTATGAACGGCCGTACGGCGACCGCTGTTCCACGATATGTCGCGAGTCCGGCGAAACGCCATGGTCAAGCGGCCCCGGTCCGGAGGCGCGGTCCGAAAAGGTGCCGGATGCCGCCTCAGATGCGCAGGGAGAGCTGGCCGCCGCCGAGGGTCCGCAGGACCTCGGCGTGCAGCTTGCCGTTCGTGCAGACGACGCTGCCGCCGTCGGGGCCCGGCACGCCGGACAGGTCGGTGAACATGCCGCCGGCCTCCTCCACGATGACCTGGAGCGCGGCGAGGTCCCAGAGCGACACCTCGGGCTCGGTGGAGATGTCGACGGCGCCCTCGGCGACCATCATGTGCGACCAGAAGTCGCCGAACGCCCGCGTCCGCCACACCGAGCGGGTCAGTTCGAGGAACCGGGGGAGCCGGTCCTGCTCCTCCCAGCCGCTGAGGCTGGAGAACGACAGCGAGGCGTCCGACAGCTCGCTCACCGACGAGACGCTCATGCGGGTGGCGCGGGTCAGGCTCCGGCCCGTCCAGGCGCCGCCGCCCCGGGCCGCCCACCAGCGGCGGTTCAGCGCGGGCGCCGACACCACCCCGACGACGATCTCGTCGTTCTCCATCAGCGCGATCAGGGTGGCCCACACCGGGACGCCGCGCACGAAGTTCTTCGTCGCGTCGATCGGGTCGATGATCCAGCAGCGGTTGCCGTATCCGGTCCTGCCGTACTCCTCGCCGAGGACCGCGTCCCGCGGGCGGGCCCGCTTCAGCGTGCCGCGGATCTGCTCCTCCACGCTGCGGTCGGCGTCGCTGACCGGCGTCAGGTCCGGCTTGGTCTCGATGTCGAGATCGAGCGCGCGGAAACGCCTGGTCGTGATGTCGTCGGCCCCGTCCGCCAGCACATGCGCGAGACGCAGGTCATCGGAATAGCCCGCCACGGCGTGCAACGCTACCCTGATCAACGCCTGTCCAGACACACCCACCCGGGCCCTTCCGGCGTTTCGGTCGGCCAGGTGCGGCGCGCCGGACGCGATACCCCGCATACCGGGACGGGTGGTGGCAGCATGGGGGCCATGGCGCACGATCTCCCCGAGTGGGTGGCCGAGCTGACCGACCCCCGCCGGGCGGAGACGCTCGACGAGCTCGCCGACCGCCTCGTCCCCCTGGCCGAGCACGTCATCGACGTCTCCCGCCGGCTGAACGCGCAGCTCGGCGAGCTGAACGATCCGTTCAAACGCGAGGCGCTGTACGAGCGGGTGGAAAGCCTCAAGGGCCGCGTGGGCGAATCCCTGGAGGAGGTCAACGCGGAGATCGCCGCGTCCGTCCGGCAGCGCGTCGAACGGATCCTGGCCGACTGGACGGACCGCGCGGGCGGCGGCGGCCCGGGGGAGCGGGAACTGCGGCGCCGGCTCGACCGCGAGATAGTCCCGGCGCTGACCCGGCAGCAGCAGGACGTCGCCGAGCGGGTCGCCGCGCGCACCTCCAAGGCCCTGGAGGAGGCGACGCAGCTGCTGCTCACGCGGATCGAGCAGCTCGCCGAGCCGGTCACCGACCTGGTCCACCACGTCCTCCCGCTGGCCCACGACGGGCTGGCGCTCGCCGGCCGGATCTCGACGCTGTCGGGCCGCGCCCGCACCGCGGGGCCGGGCCCGATCCCGGACGACCTGCGGGACGCCGGGACCGAGACGTCCCGGGCGTTCGACGAGGCCGTCGCGCGGCTGGAGCTGGAGTGGTCGGCGCTCGGCGCCCGGTCCGCGACCGTCCGGGCGGCGCTGCGGGGCGCGGAGGAGAGCGCGTTCAGCCAGGTGGTCGAGGCGATGAACCGGTGCGTGGAGGAGCTCGCGCTCTCGCACGTCCAGGCGTTGGACGCGGCCGAGGCCAAGGCGCGCACCCTCGTCGAGGGGTAGCGGGGTTAGACGGCCTGCGGGAAGCGGAACAGCCGCCCGGGATCGTGGGCGGCCTTCACCTTCCTGAGCCGGTCGAGGTTGGGGCCGTAGTAGGCGTGCGCCCAGTCCTTGAGGCCGGCGTCGATGTAGTTCACGTAGGCGGCGCCGCCCAGGTAGGGCTCCATCGCGCCGTGCGTGGCCGACAGCCAGGCGTCGTCGGGTGCGAGGTACTGGACGCAGAACAGGCCCTTCCGGTGCGGGAAGGCGGTGTCGCCCGGCCCTGTCCGCGCTATCGCGGCGCCCATCGCGTCCATGAGCACCGACCGGTTCTGCACGTCGTTGCCCTTGTCGAACCGGCTCAGCAGAGCGCGGATCGCCTCGTCCGGGAGCGGCCTGTAGGCGATGTGCGACTTCCCCGAGTACTCGGTGCGGGGAAAGGCGCCGCCGGGGCGCTGCCCGGGAAGTGCGCCCTCCCCGTGGCACTGCTCCACCGACTGCCCGGCGCAGCCGCCCATGAACTTCATCGCGTCCATGTAGGGACGGCTCTGGGCGGTGGACGAGGCGGGGTCCGCCCCGATCGCGGCCGTGAGCCGCTCCATGTGGCCGCTCGCGCCGTCGAGCGCGAGGCCGGCCACCTCGATGCTCGGCGTGCCCTCGTCGGGGCCGGTGTCGAGATGCAGGCTCGTCCAGACCTCGCCGGGCGCCGCCGGCGCCCAGCGCTGCCAGCCGCGGACCACGTCGGCCGCCTTGCGCCACGGCCAGCGCATGCTGAACGGCGCCACGTCGCCCACCTCGTGCGTCCGGAACGTGAACGACACCGCCACGCCGAAGTTGCCGCCGCCTCCGCCCCGGCACGCCCAGAAAAGGTCGGGGCTCTGCTGCGCGTCGCATGTCAGGACCCGTCCGTCCGCCGTGACGAGCTGGACCGCCTCCAGGACGTCGCACGACAGCCCGTACGCGCGGGACGTCACGCCCAACCCGCCGCCTAGCGTCAGCCCCGCCACCCCGACCGTGGGACACGTCCCGGACGGGACGCCCACGCCGTCGTCGGCGAGCTTGTCGTAGAGGTCGATCAGCCTGGTCCCGGCCCCGACCGTCGCGCGGTCGCCGTCGCGCTTCACGGCGTCCATGGGGGAGACGTCGATGACAAGGCCCGTGCCCGTCGACCAGCCCGCGTAGCTGTGCCCGCCGCATCGCACCGCGACCGGCATCCGCTTCACCGTGGCGAACGCCACGCACTCCGAGACGTCCTGCGGGGTCTCGCAGTAAGCGATGCCCGCCGGGCGGACGCGGTCGTAGCGCGGGATGTAGAGGCGCCTCGCCTCCTTGTAGGAGGAGTCGGACGGGCGGACCAGCCTGCCGTCCAGGCCGCGCTCCAGGGCGTTCCAGTCGGCGGGCCCGGTCGGCTTCGGCGACGTGGCCGGCTTAGGTGACGTGGGCGGACGCCTCGGCGGGGACGGCCGCTCCTCGGAACACCCGGCGAGGCCGAGCCCGCCGAGCCCGAGTCCGCCGAGGGCCGCCGCCTTGAGCATCGCTCGCCGCTCCATGCGCCCATTGTGGCGCTTCGCCCCGCCCGCGCGGGCCGGGATCCGCGGCGCCGCGGGCTATTCGGGCTCGCCCTCGCGGCTGGCGAGGAGGCGGCGCAGGGAGTCGAGGCGGGCCCGGCTGGCGTGGCCCTCCTCGACCCAGCCGTCGAGGCCGCAGTCGTCCTGGAGGTGGTCGCAGCGAGGCGGGCAGCGTTCGGCCGCGCCCTCGGCGAGGTCCTCGAACGCGCCGAGGACGTTCTCCGGGTCGACGTGCGCGAGGCCGAAGCTGCGCACGCCCGGGGTGTCGATGATCCAGCCGTCGCCGCCGGGCAGCTCCAGCGCGATCGCGGAGGAGGAGGTGTGGCGGCCCCGGCCGGTGACGGCGTTGACGTGGCTCACAGCGCGTTCGGCGTCCGGGACCAGCGCGTTCACCAGCGTCGACTTGCCGACGCCCGAGTGGCCGACGAGGACGCTGGTGCGGCCGGCGAGGTGGGCGCGCAGCTCGCCGATGTCGGCGCCGCGCCGGGTCACCACGTACGGGACGCCGAGCGGCGCGTACTCGGCGACCAGGCCCTCCGGGGAGGCGAGGTCGGCCTTGGTGAGGCAGAGCAGGGGGGCCATGCCGGCGTCGTAGGCGGCGACGAGCTGCCGGTCGATCATCCGGGGGCGCGGCTCGGGGTCGGCCAGCGCCGTCACGATGACGAGGCGGTCGGCGTTCGCGACGATGATCCGCTCGAACGGGTCGGTGTCGTCGGCGGTGCGGCGCAGCGCGGAGGTGCGCGGCTCCACCCGCACGATCCGGGCCAGCGTGTCCTGCGCGCCGGACACGTCGCCGACCAGCGCGACGCGGTCGCCCACCACGACGCCCTTGCGGCCGAGCTCGCGGGCCCGCATCGCGATGACGGGGCGCTCGTCGTCGGTGCCCGGGTCGACCAGGACCCGGTACCGGCCGCGGTCCACCGCGGTCACGAACCCGGGCGCGGCGTCCTCGTGCGCGGGACGGCGGCGGGTGCGCGGCCGCGACCCCCGGCGCCCGGGCCGCACCCGGACGTCGTCCTCGTCGTAGTCGCTCGTTCGTCGTGCCAGTGGTCCGGTCCCTGCTGTCAGGCGGGCGCCAGCATCGACGCCCACTGCCGAGTGAAGTTCGGAAGAGTCTTGCCCACGGTGTCTGGATTCTCCACTTCGATGCCGGGAACGGCCAATCCGAGCAGCGCCGCCGCCATCACCATCCGGTGGTCGTCGTAGGTGCGGAAGACGCCGCCGCGCAGCGGGCGCGGGCGGATCTCCAGCCCGTCGGGCAGCTCCCGGACGTCGCCGCCCAGCCCGTTGATCTCGGCGACCAGGGCGGCGAGCCGGTCGGTCTCGTGGCCGCGCAGGTGCGCGACGCCCGTCAGCCGGGACGGCGAGCCGGCCAGCGCGGCGAGGGCCGCGAGCACCGGCGTCAGCTCCCCGACCTCGTGCAGGTCGGCGTCGAGGCCGCCGAACCCGTCCCCGCCGCGCACGGTCAGGCCGTCCGGCCCGCGGGTCACCTCGGCGCCCATCGCGGCGAGCAGCCCGCGCAGCGCGTCGCCGGGCTGGGTGGTCTCCGCCGGCCAGCCGGGGATCGTCACGCGGCCCCCGGTGACCAGCGCCGCGCCGAGGAACTGCGCCGCGTTCGACAGGTCCGGCTCGATCACCCACTCGCCGCCGCGCAGCGGGCCGGGCGCGACGCGCCACACGTCGGGCCCCGTCTCGACCTCCGCGCCCGCCTGCCGCAGCATCTGGACGGTCATCGCCAGATGCGGCGCGGACGGCACCGGCGGCCCCTCGTGCCTGACCTCCACGCCCTTGTCGAACCGCGGCGCGGCCAGCAGCAGCCCCGACACCAGCTGGGAGGACGCCGAGGCGTCGATCACGACCTGGCCGCCGGGCACCGAGCCCGAGCCGCGGACGGTGAACGGGAGCGCGCCGCGGCCCCCGTCGTCGATCTCGGCGCCGAGCGCCCGCAGCGCCGTGATGATCGGGCCCATCGGGCGCTCGCGGGCGCGCGGGTCGCCGTCGACGGCCACCTCGCCCGACGCCAGGGCGGCGACCGGCGGCAGGAACCGCATCACGGTCCCGGCCAGCCCCACGTCGACGCGCGCCGGGCCCTCAAGGCGCCCCGGCAGCACCTGCCAGTCGGCGCCGTCCTCCCCGATGCCCGCGCCGAGGGCGCGCAGGGCGTCCGCCATGAGCTCGGTGTCGCGGCTGTGCAGGGGCCGGGTGATGCAGGCGGGCGCCTCCGCGAGCGCGGCCAGGATCAGCGCCCGGTTCGTCATCGACTTCGACCCGGGCAGCGGCACGGTGGCGTCCACCGGGGCATGGGCGACCGGGGCGGACCAGTGCGGAGAGGACATGCCCCAAGGTTATCGGGCCGGGAGCGGCGGACGCGGGACGATCGGACCGGGAGCGAGCCGAGCGGGAGCGGGCGGAGCGGGCGTAGCGGGCACGGTCAGAGCGGGATCGTCAGCAGCGTTCCGCCGTCGTCCAGCCGGACCTCGAAGTGGTCGATCTCCTGGCGGGTGAGCCCCGTCCCGCCCTGCATGACGAGGGGCTTGGGCTGGTCCGGGACGCCGTAGCCCTTGTCGGGGACGCGCCATCCCGCGACGACGGTGCGCTCGCCGTCCCGCGACACCGCCTCCAGGTGGCACTTCAGCGGGCCCCGGATGCCCTTCAGCTCCAGGCCGACCTGCGTCCCCCAGCCCTTGTCGACCAGCCCGACGGTGCCGGACGCGCCCGTGCTCGCGTTCGCGGCGTGGAACTTCTCGCCGCTGATGGCCTGCGTCGCGGGCGGCTTCGGAGCGGGGGCCTCGCCGTCCACGGCCGCGCCGATGCCGATGCCCGCGGCCAGCGCCGTGGCCGCGGCGGCCGTGCCGACGACGTAGGCGCCGCGCCGGAACCGCCGGTCGGACCGCCGCCGGCGCCGCACCATGTCGATCACCTCCGCCGGCGGTGCGGACGGCTCGCCGCCCCCTCCCGCCCGGCGGGGGCCGGGGATCGGCCCCGCCGCGGGCGCCAGCTCGGAGAGGGCGCCCACCGTCCCGGACAGCTCGCCCAGCTCGGCCTGGCACGACCCGCACCCTCGCAGATGCGCCTCGAACGCCCGCCGATCGCCGTCTTCGAGAAGGCCCAGCGCGTAAGCGCCGACATCGGTGTGCTCGACCTGGGAACTCATGACGTCACCCCCCTCTCCTCCAAGGACACGCGCAAGGCGCGCAGCGCGTAGTACACGCGGGACTTGACCGTCCCCACCGGGATGCCCAGGTACTCGGCGGCCTGGTTCACCGTCCGGTCGCGCAGCACCGTCTCGGTCAGCGCCTGCCGGTGCGCGGGGGAGAGCGACTCCAGCGCCTCGGTCACCACGACCCTGCGCAGCAGCGCGTCCATCTCGTCCGCCATGGGGAGGTTCTCCAGGGGCCCGTCGCCGACCTCCGGCGGCCGGACCTCGCGCATCCGCCGGTTGTCGATCACGATACGCCGGGAGACCGTGGCCAGCCACGGCATCAGCGAGGAGGTCCGGTCGTCGAGCCGGTCCGCGCTGCGCCATGCCCTGATCATGGTCTCCTGCACCACGTCCTCGGCCCACGGGCGGTCGCCGCCCGTCAGCCGCAAGACGAACGCGAGGAGGGGCCGATGGTACTCGCGGTACAGCTCGGCCACCATCTCCTCGTCGGCCGCGTCCTGCGCGGCCCGCGCCGCGCCGGGGCGGCGGAGCAGGCTCCGCAGGCCGCCGCTGTGGCGGCCGGTCGATCCGGGAACTGCCATGGCCGGGGCGTCTCCGTCGTGATGGAAGGGCGGTCCTCTGGCAGTACGGAACCGCCCCGGCCCGCGGTTCAACGTTCTTGAGAATCTTTTAAGGTTCTCTTCGGGAAGTCACCGCTTCACGGCGTGGAGGGCCTTGCCCGCCTGCGCGGCGGTCCCCGCCTTGACGGTCCGTCCGGCCTTGGCCGCCTTCGCCGCCTGCGCCGCGGTCCCGGCCTTGATGGTCCGGCCCGCCCGCGCGGCTTTGGACGGCTTCGGACGGCGCCCGAACTTGAACGCGTCGCCCGCCGCCTTGGCGACCTTCACCGCGATGCCGGCCTTGGCGCCCGTCTTCGCGGTCCTGAGCACGCCGCTCGTCCTGCCCGCCTTGACCGCGGCGCCCGTCCCGGCGGTCCTGAGCGCGCCGCCGGCCTTGCTCGCCGTGACCGCGGCGCCCGCTCCGGCGGTCTTGAGCACGGTGCCCGCCTTGCCGCCCGCCTTGGCGCCGGCCTTGCCGCCCGTCTTCGCGGTCTTGAGCACGCCGGTCGCCTTGCCGAGCCGGAACGCGCCGCCGGACCGGGCGCCCTTGGCGCTCCTCGACGCCTTGGCGGCCTGCCTGGCGGCCTTGCGCCCGCCCTCGGCGCGGGCCACGCGCACCTGCCGGGCCGCCTCCCGGCGCGCCTCCCGCAGCGTCACGGCGGCCTCGCGGCGCATCGCCCTGGCCTCCGCGCCGCTCTTGATCTGCGTCTCGCGGGCGATGCGGCGCAGCTCGGCCGTGCGGGGCGCGCGGCGCGGCTCGGTCGCCACCATGAGCAGCGCGCCGAACAGGCCGGCGTTCTTCAGCAGGTGGGAGCGTTCGTCGGCGCGGCGCTCGGGGTCGTCCTCGGTCCAGAAGCGGTGCTCGGTCGCCAGCGCGGGGATGAGCTGCGCCGCGAGCAGCAGCGTCGTGAGCCGCCGGAACCTCCCGGTCAGCAGCAGCGCGCCGGTGCCGACGCTGAGCGCGCCCTGCATGCGGACGAGGGTCTCGGGGTCCTTGGGCAGCCAGTCGATCCGGTCGGCGACCGGCTTGACGGCCGGGCCCACCCGCTCGGCGCGTTCGCGCGGATCACGGAGGGCCTCCATGCCGGTGATGATGTACGGCGCCGCCACGAACGGGCGGGCCATGGTCGTGAAGGGTCGCATGACCCGCTACATGCCCAGCGCGCCGCGCCTCAAGCGCGGCAGGATGGGACCCATGTGCGGACGCTACGCCACCACCCGCGCGCGTCAGGAGCTGCTGGACGAGTTCCAGGTGCAGCTCGACGCGGTCGACGGGGACATCCAGCCCGACTACAACGTCGCTCCCACCAAGCAGGTCCCGGTCGTGCTCGACCGGCGGCCGAAGGACGAGCCCGACGAGGCGCCGGCGGTGCGCCAGCTGCGGACCGTGCGGTGGGGCCTCGTGCCGTCCTGGGCGAAGGACCTGTCCATCGGGTCCCGCATGATCAACGCGCGGGTCGAGACGGTGCACGAGAAGCCGTCCTACCGCCGGGCGTTCGCCAGGCGCCGCTGCCTGCTCCCCGCCGACGGCTACTTCGAGTGGTACACGATCCAGGACCAGGGCGGCGCGGCCGATCCGGCCGAAGGCGAGAAGAAGGCCAAGAAGAAGGCGCAGAAGCAGCCGTACTTCATCCGTCCCAAGGACGGCGCCGTCATGGCGATGGCCGGCCTGTACGAGCTGTGGAAGTCGCCCGAGGACGAGTGGGTGTGGACCTGCACCGTCATCACCACGAACGCGCCGGACGACCTCGGCCGGATCCACGACCGGATGCCGATGATCGTCGAGCCGGACCGGTGGGACGCCTGGCTCGACCCCGCGCTCACCGACACCGAGCGGGTGCGCGGCCTCCTGGTGCCCGCCATGGCCGGGACAATGGACGCCTACCCGGTGTCAAAGGCCGTCAACAGCGTTCGGAACAACGGCCCGGAACTCATAGAGCCGGCGAATTCCGAGGATGGTTCCGGCGGCCATTCCGAGGGCCTGTTCTGACGCGTTGCCATATCGCGCGCCGCGCTACCGCCGCCGGGCGCTGGCCAGTAGGTGGATGCCGAGCGATTCGTCGGTCTGGCGCGCGTTGAGCTCGGTGCGGACGAGGCGTTCCAGCGCCCGCGGGGACTCGCCGAGGACGTGCTCGACCGTCGAGGGCGACAGCACCGTCCGGGGCCTGATCCACTCGACCTCCAGGCCCGCGTCGGCGAGCAGCTCGCGGAGCTGGTGCGAGGAGAACGAGCGGGTGATCGTCCCGTCCGGCCAGGGCACGAGGACGACCTCGGCGCTCGGGACGTCCGACAGGTGCGCCCAGTAGTTGCGCTCGGCCAGCAGCGCCATGCCGAGGGTGAGGGAGTCGACGCACAGCAGGACGCGGCCGCCGGGGCGCAGCACCCGGGCGATCTCGGCGATCGTGGCCTCGGTGGCGAGGTGCCGGGACAGCACGCGGTTCTCGGCGATCACGGAGTCCACGCAGGCGTCGGCGAGGTAGGACAGCGTGCCCGAGTCGGCGATCAGCGGGACCGTGCCCGCGACGGGGTGCCCGGCGGCGGACCGGGCCGGCGCCGGGCGGCCGGGCGCCGGCCGGCCGAAGCGTTCGGGGTCGCGTACCTCCAGCACCGTGTGGCCGGCCGCGGCCGCCTGGGCCGCGCTGTGTCCGTGGCCTCCCGAGATGTCCAGCACGCGGGACGGCCTGCGCGGCAGCCACCGGGTGAGCTGGGCGTCCGCCACCGCACCGTAGAACGTCCAGTACCGCGCAAGGGAGTCCCCTGACCCGTCACCGGAGGTGTCCCGCAGGCTGGCGATGGTGGGCTCGGAAGGTCGCGCCGAAGGCACCGAGTGCACCAATTGCTCCTGTTCTAGCCGTGTATGTCACATCTTTCCCCGTCCGGGGCCGGTCATCACCCTGAGTGAGGGACGGGGTCCGGCGACCCGGTTCCGGCGCGCCGCCCCCGGCCGGGAATCGGCGGGGGCGTTCCGGTGTTGCACCCTCTCACAGAGCCCTGGAAATCGGAGGTGCGAGCCGGATGACCACAGCCGTCGCCGATCAGCAGCGGAGGGCCGGAACGACCGGGCCCCGCGGCGACGCGCGGGCCCCCGCCCGCGTCGGCAGGCCTCGCGGACCGATATCGTCTGGAGGGTCGATATCGTCTGAGGGGTACGGCGCCGCCCGGCCGGTCAAGGCCACGGGCGCCAGAGCCGAGGGGGTGGGTCAGGTACCGGGCACCGCGGAGACCGTGGAGCAGCGCCAGGAGCGCTTCCAGCGCGACGTGCTCCCGTTCTTGGACCAGATGTATTCGGCCGCGTTGCGCATGACGCGCAACCCGGCCGACGCCGAGGACCTCGTCCAGGAGACGTTCGCCAAGGCGTTCGCGTCCTTCCACCAGTTCAAGGAGGGGACGAACCTCAAGGCCTGGCTCTACCGGATCCTGACCAACACGTTCATCAACTCCTACCGCAAGCGCCAGCGCCAGCCGCAGCAGGCCGCCACCGACGACATCGAGGACTGGCAGATCGCCCGTGCCGAGTCCCACACGTCGAGCGGGCTGAAGTCGGCCGAGGCCGAGGCGCTGGAGCACCTCCCCGACTCCGACGTCAAGCGGGCGCTGCAGGAGCTTCCGGAGGAGTTCCGCATCGCCGTCTACCTCGCCGACGTCGAAGGCTTCGCCTACAAGGAGATCGCCGAGATCATGGGCACGCCCATCGGCACGGTGATGTCCCGGTTGCACCGCGGCCGGCGCCAGTTGCGCGGCATGCTTGAGGACTACGCCGACGAGCGCGGGCTCACCCGCGCGAGCAGGGGGTCGACATGAGCTGCGGCAACCACCACGAGACGCCCTGCGACGAGGTGCTCGCCCGCGTCTACACCTACCTCGACGGCGAGCTCGACCAGGGCGGCTGCGGCGAGGTGCGCCAGCACCTCGACGAGTGCGGGCCGTGCCTGCGCGAGTACGGCCTCGAAGAGGCCGTCAAGAAGCTCGTGAACAAGTCGTGCGGGTGCGAGCAGGCGCCCACCGACCTGCGCGCCAAGGTGCTCGGCCGCATCGAGGAGATCTGCGGCGAGATCCAGGCGACCGGGGGCGCCGGCAAGCCGGAGAGCGCCTGAGCACCGGTATCTTGCCGGTGTGCTGACACTCGTCACCGGCGCGGCCGGATTCATCGGATCCCATCTCGTCGACAGGCTCCTCGCGGACGGCCACGAGGTCGTCGGCGTGGACGACAGGTCCTCGGGAGCGAACGTCCAGCCGGGCGTCGAGCTGTGGGAGATGGACGTCAGCGACCCGGCGCTCGCCGAGCGGGCGGCCGTCCGCCGCCCCGAGGTGGTCTTCCACCTGGCCGCGCAGGTCAGCGTCCGGCTCAGCGTGGCCGACCCGCTGGGCGACGCCCGCACCAACGTGGTCGGGACGGCCAACGTGCTGGAGGCCGCCCGGGCCGCGGGCTCGCGCAAGGTCGTGTTCACCTCCAGCTGCGCCGTCTACGGGGTGCCGGACGCGCTGCCCGTCCCGCCGGACGCCGAGCTGCGGCCCGCGTCCCCGTACGCGGCCTCGAAGGTCGCGGGCGAGGTGTACGCCGGGATGTACCGGCGGCTGCACGGGATCGACTTCACCACGCTGACGCTGGCGAACGTCTACGGGCCCCGGCAGACCCCGGAGGGCGAGGCGGGAGTCGTCTCGATCTTCACGGACGCGCTGCTGGCCGGCCGCCCGACCAAGGTCTTCGGCGACGGCGCCCAGACCCGCGACTACGTCTACGTGGGGGACGTGGTGGACGCGTTCGCCCGCGCAGGCGGGGAGGCGGGCGGCGGGCTGCGCCTCAACGTGGGCACCGGCGTGCAGACGACCGACCGGGACCTGCACTCGCTCGTCGCCGCGGCGGCGGGCGCGCCCGACGAGCCGGAGTTCGCGCCGCCCCGGCTGGGCGACCTGCCCGCCATGGCGATCGACCCGCGGCCGACCCGGGAGGCGCTCGGCTGGGAGCCGGGGACGGTGCTGCGCGAAGGGCTCGCGGAGACGGTCGCCTGGGCGCGGGACCGTAATCCGGTGCGCCCCTGATCGTCCCGGCCGCATAATCTCCCGGGGATTGGTTTGTTGACTTCGCCGATTTATGGGGTGCATTTGCCGATGCACGTGCATTCAGATTGTGCACCCGGCGTCGAGCAGTGATGATTGCAAATTCAACCAGGATAATTGATCACCTAAGGTGACGATTGGTTCACGCTTTGCTCACGTTTTCCTGCACGCCTGTGTGACCTGGGCGGTCCGCGTTAGGCTTAGCCCGAAATCAGCGACGGAGCGCGTGCACTCCGAGGAATTCGGGGTACGCGCTCACCCGGGAGGCCTGGACCGGTCCGGTCCCGGCGGCCGGCCGCGAGGCCGGCGGCCCGGTTCGGCTGGGGGGAGGCAAGGAGCCATGCTCAAGCGCGTGACACCGCACGGAGACGGGCGGGGCCCGAGCGTCCCGCCGCCGTGGTCGCTGATGATGACCAAGGGCGTGTCCTGGGTCTAGGTGCCGGCCGGCACGTGTGAGCCCGGTGGCGGCCCGCCATCTCGTCACTCCCCGAGGGGCGGCAATGCGTGGACTACCTCTCGCTGCCTGGGCGTACGTATGCGGTGTGGTCGCCCTTGCGGCGGGCCTCATCGCGACGTCGTCCTTCGCGGACCTCGACTGGTCGAAACTCGCCGTGCTGGCGCTGCTGTTCCTGGTCTGCGACTCGGCGCCCGCGCGGCTGAACATCAGGCGGGCCAGGGTCTCGCTGAGCTTCGCCGCGAGCCTGGCGTCGGTGGTGCTGCTCGGCCCGGTCGGCGCCGCGCTGCTCGGGCTCAGCGCGCTGGTCACCGGGCAGCGGTTCTTCGCCCCGGAGAAGCGCCTCTTCAACGGCGCGCAGTTCGCGCTCAGCGGGTACATCGCGGGGACGGTCTTCGACTTCCTCGACGGTGACCGCTTCCATCCGGAGCAGGCCCGCTGGGTGGAGAACGTCATCGGGCCCTTCCTCGCCGCGCTGGTCGCGTTCGTCCTGGTCAACCTCATGCTGATGGCCGGGGTGCTGCTCCTCAGCCGGCAGGCCGCGCCGCGCGAACTGCTGCGCGAGCTCGGCCAGGTCGCCGTCGGCTGCCTCGGCTACGGCATGGTCGGCCTGCTGATCGCCGGGCTGTGGCCGCGGGTCGGGCCGCTCGCCGCCGTCCTCGTCCTGCTCCCGCTGTTCATCGCCCGCTGGGCCATGGACCAGGCGTACGCGCAGCAGCAGGCGCACGCCGCGACGCTCGCCGCGCTGTGCCAGGCGGTCGAGACCAAGGACTTCTACACCCGCGGCCACTCCGAGCGCGTCTCCCGCGGCTCGGTGATGATCGCCCAGGAGATCGGGATGCGCGCCGAGCGGGTCGAGGCGATCCGGTACGCGGGGATGCTGCACGACGTCGGCAAGCTCGGCGTCCCGACCAAGGTGCTGCAGAAGTCCGGCTCGCTCACCGAGGAGGAGTTCGCCGCGATCCAGCTGCACCCGATGCGCGGATGGCAGATCGTCCGCGAGATCGGCTTCCTGGACGAGGCGCTCGCCGGCATCATGCACCACCACGAGAAGATGAACGGCCGCGGCTACCCGATGGGCCTCGCGGGCGACGAGATCCCCGAGTTCGCCCGGGTCATCTCCGTCGCGGACGCGTTCGACTCGATGACCTCGACCCGCTCCTACCGCGCCGCCCGCACCAAGGAGGAGGCCGTCGAGGAGCTGCGCCGCGGGATGGGCGACCACTTCGACCCCGCGATGGTGGAGGCGTTCCTGCGGGCGCTGGAGCGGGAGGGCTGGGAGCCGCCGCGGCCGGTCGTGCTGCCGGACGACGACGTCGTCGAGACCACCCAGCAGGACCACGACGACCCGAGCGCGCCGCTGCGCGTCGCCGGCGGCGACGAGGTGCGCCAGTGACGGGACGTCCATGAACGAGGAGATGCGCGCCCGCGACCGGGCCGCGTGGCAGACCATCGACTCCGGCCAGCTCCTGCTGATCGCCACCGCCGGGCTGTTCGTCATCGTCGCGGTCACCGAGGTCGCGGCGGTCGGGCTCCACCAGCCCGACATCGCGATCATCTTCGGCGTGCTGATCGCGCTGGGCGAGCTGTTCCGCATGGTGATGCCGGGCAACCGGGAGGTCGCGCCGATCGCCAGCGCGGGCGCGATGGGCTACGCGATGCTGGTCGGCGTCGGCCCGGAGGGCGCACCGCCGGGCGCGCGGCTCGGCATCGTGGCCGCCGACCACTCCGCGCTGCAGGTGGTGGCCGTCACCGCGGCCGGGATGCTGGTCGGCTCGCTGCCGCACATCGCGGTCGGCCGGCCGACGCAGCCCGACGCGATGGCGCGGCGGCTGTTCACCGTCGCGGTCGTCGCGCTGTGCTTCCGGCCGCTGATGCCCCTCAACCTGCCCTGGCAGCTGCTGCTGGCCGTCATGTGCTTCGTCGTGGTGCTGGCCTGCTTCACCGACATGCTGATCGCCGCGATGATCCGCGCGGAGGCCGTGCGGGCGCGGTTCGGCATCGCGCTGCGCGACGAGTTCGAGGCGAAGATGGCGCTGTGCGCCGCGACCAGCGCGACCGCCATGCTGATCGCGGTCGCGACGACCGCGATGGGCGAGGCCGCGCTGCTGATCTTCACGGTGCCGATCCTGGTGACGCAGTTCGCGTTCCGCCGCTACGCCGGGATCCGCGCCACCTACCTGCAGACCGTCCGGGCGCTGTCGCGCGTCACCGAGGTCGGCGGCTACGTGGAGGCGGGGCACTCGCGCCGGGTCTCCAAGCTCGCGGTGGCGATGGGGCGCGAGCTGGGGATGTCCGAGGCCGAGCTCCTCGAACTCGAGTACGCCGCCCTCATGCACGACATCGGGCAGCTGTCGCTGGGCGACCCGATCCCGGGCGGCGCGACGGTGCTGGCGTCCCCGGCCGAGCAGCGCCGCATCGCCGAGCTCGGCGCCGAGGTGATCAAGCAGACCGGTGTCCTGGACCGGGTCGCGCACATCGTCCAACTGTCGTCGCACCCCTACCGGACGGGGCGCGAGCCGTCCGGCGACGCCGGGGAGCGGCCGCTCCCGCCGCCGCTCGCCGGCCGCATCATCAAGGTCGCGAACGCCTACGACGACCTGGTCGGCGACTCCGGCGACCGCGACCGGGGCGCCGCCGTGCTGGAGCGGCTGCGGCTCGACTCCGCCTCCGAGTACGACCCGACGGTGGTCGAGGCGCTCAGCCGCGTCGTGGACCGGGTCCCCCGCCCCTGAAGTCCGTGCCCGCGAAGTCCGTGGGCCGCCGCGACGGCGAGCGTGACGGCGGCGGCCCCCGTCCACAGGAGCAGCGCGCCGAGGTGCTGGTCGTCCGGCGGTGACGCGCCCCAGCGGCGGCCGAGGTGCTCGTACCAGCCGCCGAGGACGGTCCCGTGCCGCATCAGGGCGATCCCGGCGATCGCGTGAAGCGGCAGGACGGCGAACGGCATCAGCGTCCCCGCCGTCCCGTGGAAGTACGCCAGCCCGACGCCCAGGAAGACGACCAGCGCCAGCGAGTGCAGGGCGTGGTTGGCGAGGGACGCCCCGAACAGCGGCGACAGGTAGAACACGTAGAGGCTGAGCAGGAGCAGCGCGGACGCGACGAGCGGGTCCCCGAGCACCCGGACGCCCCGGCTCGCGGCGGCGGCGGCGAGCAGCGGGCCGCCCTCGCCGCGCATCGCCTTCAGCGCCAGCCGCAGCGGCGCCCCGTACAGCAGCAGCACCGGCGCCACCAGACCGACGAGGACGTGCTGGACGGCAAGGACGCTGAACAGGACCATGCTGTACCGGGAGATCCCGCTGCAGGTGGCCAGCAGCACCACGAGCAGCCCGGCGGCCCAGGCCAGGGTCCGCCGCCACGGCCAGTCGCGCACCCGCGCGACCCCCGTCCCGTACAGGACGGCGCCGCCGGCGACGAGCACGAGGAACAGCGGGTCGATCCACCAGTCGAGCAGGAGGGGCCCGGCTCCGGCGGGACCGGGCAGCGGGTACCCGAGCCGCAGCGCGACGACGTCCAGCGTGCCCGGCGCGACCTCCGGCGGCGGCGTGCGCGAGAGCCCGGTGGCGAGCGCCATCGTCGCCGCCATCACGAGGACCTCGACGGCGCCGAGCCGCAGGAAGGGCCGCGCGCCCCGCCCGTCGCGCAGGGCGGGGAGGGTGGCGCGGCGGTGCCACCAGCCGATCGCGCCGAGGACGGCGAGCGCGGCGGCCTTCGCGACGACCAGCGCCCCGTACCGCGAGCCGAGGTGGACGCCGCCGAGCCGCACCCACGCGTTCACCGCGCCGCTGGCGCCGACGACGGCGAACGACACGAGCGCCAGCCCGCTGTACCGGTAGGCGACGCGGGGGAGCCGGTCGCCGACGGCCGGGGCGACGGTGACCAGGGCGACCAGCCCGCCGATCCACAGCGCGACGCCCAGGATGTGGGCGACGAGGCTGTAGACGGCGAGGGTGTGGTTCGCGCCGCTCGCGGCGTGCCCGGTGAACAGCGGCGGCAGCATCCCGGCGAGCGCGGCGGCCAGCGGGTACCCGGCCCCGTTCCCGGCGCGGTGCTCGCCTCCGGGGAGGCCCGCCGCGACCGACACGGCGACCGCGGCGGCGAGGACGAGGAGCAGCGCCCGTCCCTGCGGCAGTTCGACGAGGAACGTCCGCATCATGTCGCCGGTGACCCCGGTGACGCCCACCCCGAACAGGTCGAGGAGGGTGAACACGATCAGCGCGAGCGTGCACGCGGCCCAGGCCGTCGCGGCGAGCGACGCGGCGCGACGGCACCGGCGCGCGGCGGGCGTGCCGGGCACGAACACGGCCGCGACCAGCAGCCATCCGACCGTGAGGACGGCGGCGGCGTTGCCGCCCAGCCGCGCCGTCACCAGGCCGGTCTTCGTCAGCGCCCCCGCCTGGGAGAGCCCCGGCACCGCGGTCTCGCTGAACGCGCCGCCGAGCCGCACCACGAGCGCGAGGACGACCAGCGCGATCGCACCGGCCCCGATCGCGAGCATCGGCGCATCGGTCCCCGCCGCCCGCGTCTCCTCGTGTCTCGGCTCCCTTTTGCGCGTCGCCGTCGCCTCATGTGTCGCCACGCTCGCAAATACGCACGCATCCAAACAAAAGGTTCATTAATGTGGCGGCCACACGGAATTCCGGGGGAGCGAGATGAGCGCTTCAGGCCAGGGCAACAGCTATCTGGACAAGGTCGTCGCCGAGCAGGCGGTGCTGGAGGACGACCTGAAGGCGAGGCGCTCCCCGCCGCCGCCTCCGGGCGCGGTCGGCGCCGCCCCGGCGCCGGGACCGCTGGCCAAGCGCGACCGCGCCCTCGGCGCCGCGGGGCCCGCCGACCGCCCCGCCGCGGGGCCCGTGGACGTGCGGATCAGCGGGTTCTGGCGGTGGAAGAACGTGCTCGTCCCGCCGAACGCGTTCGTCGTGCACACCCGGCGCGGGCGCGCCGAGCCGCTGCACATCGGCCTCGGGGTGTCGTTCCGGTTCAACCCGGCCACCGACTCCTTCCTCGTGGTGCCGGGCGCGACGCAGACGATCCTGATCAACGCCTACTGCATCTGCCGGGAGCTGCAGGGCGTGCTCGTCCAGGGCTACGTGCAGTGGATCATCCAGGACTTCGGCACCGCCTACCGCAAGCTCGACTTCGGCGGCGACGACCCGATGCGGCTGGTGAACCTCCAGCTCCGCGAGCAGGCCGAGGCGGCGATCAAGGACAAGGTCGCCACGATGGGGGTGCGCGACGTCCTCAGCGACAAGCAGCCGATCATCGAGGAGCTGACGGCCCGGCTGCGCGCGGTCGCCGAGGGCGAGGACAACAGCGACCAGGGGCTCGGCCTGCGGATCGTCACGGTGCAGATCAAGGAGGCCGTGGTCAGCTCGTCCCGGCTCTGGGAGAACCTGCAGAAGCCCTACCGCGCCGAGCAGGCGCAGATCGCGCGGCTGGCCGAGCTGGAGGCCGAGGAGGCCGTCGCGCAGCGGGAGATGGCCGCCGCGCGGATCAAGGAGACGCAGCGGCTGGAGCACGAGCGCGAGCTCGCCGAGCTGCGCGCCCGCAACGAGTCGCAGCTGTTCGACACCGAGGCGGCCGAGAAGCTGCGCCGCACCCGGCGCGAGCACGACGACTCCCGCGAGGTCGCCGAGCTCCAGACCGAGACCACGCGGCACGCGCTGCGGATGGAGCGCGAGCGGCACGAGGAGGAGGCCGAGACGGGGCGGCTGCGCATCGAGCGCGACCACGAGCTGGCCCGGCTGCGCACCGAGGGCGAGCTGGCCCTCGCCGACATGCGCGCCAGGTCGCGGCACGAGCAGTCGCTGCTCGATCTGGAGCGCGACGCCGCGCGCGCCGCGCTGGAGAACGAGCGGACCCCCGCGGCCGTGCAGGCGCGGCTCATCGCCTCCCTGCCCGAGATCATGGCCAAGCTGCCCAAGCCGGACGAGCTGCGCACCGTCACCGTGAACGGCGCTGACCAGACCAGCGTGGCCGGCCTGATCACGCAGCTCGCCGCGGTCGTCGGCGCGCTGCGCTCCGCTACGGAAGGGCCTGGTCAGGCGGGAAGGTGACGGGGAGGGCGGTGAGGGCCCGGTGGAACGGGCCCGGCCGCCATTCCAGGTGCTCCGCGGGGACGGCCAGCTCCACGTCGGGGAGCCGGTCGAGGAGCGTCTCGATCGCGACGGACGCGATCAGCCGGGAGTGGCTCTTCGCCGGGCAGGTGTGCGGGCCTCCCGCGTAGGACAGGTGGGCGCGGTTGCCCTTGCGGTCGGCGGACGCCCGGGACGGGTCGGTGTTCGCGGCGGCGTAGCTGACCAGGACGGGCTGGTGGGCGGGCAGCCGGTACCCGTGGAAGTCGATGTCCTGGCGGGGGAAGGTGGTCCCGTAGTTGGCCATCGGCGGGTCGGTCCAGAGGATCTCGTCGAGCGCGTCCTCGACGGGCAGGGAGCCGCCGGACAGGTCGCCGCCGAACCGGTCGTCGGAGAGCAGCAGCAGGATGCCGTTGGCGATGAGGTTCTGCTCCGGCTCGGTGCCGGCCCCGACCAGCAGGATGAGCTGGTGGGCCATCTCCAGGTCGTCGAGCCCGGCGGGGTGGCTCATCATCCAGGACGTCACGTCCGCGCCCGGATGCGCGCGCTTGTGCGCCACCAGCTCGCCGGTCGCCTCCACGAGCAGCGCGTTGCCCTCCTCGGCGGAGACGGTGTCGAAGATGGCGCTCATGCCGCGCACGAGCTTGTCGCCGATGTCGCGGGGGCAGCCGAACATCGCGTTGAACACCAGCAGCGGCAGCGTGCGGGCGTACTGGCCGATGAGGTCGGCCTTGCCGTCGCCGGTGAACCGGTCGATGAGGCTGTCGGCGCTGCGCGCGGTGTTCTCGCGCAGCGACACCGGGTCGACCCGGTCCAGGCTTTCGACGATCACCGAGCGCAGCCGGGCGTGCACGCTTCCGTTGGTGAACAGCGCGTTGGGCCGCGACATCATCATCGGCAGCACCGGGCACTCGGGCCCGACCTCCTCCTCCCACACCTCGCTGCAGCGCGGGAACGTGGCGGGGTCGCGCAGGATCTCCAGCGCGGCGTCGTAGCCGAGGACGAGCGTCGCCGGCACGCCCGGCGACAGCTCGACGGGCGCGAAGTCGCCGTACGCGCGCATCCGGGCGTAGGCGCTCTGCGGGTCCTTGGCGAACTCCGGGCCGTACAGCGCGACGCGCTCGGGCCCGGTGTACGGCCCGCCCGGATACGACTGGTCGGTGGTCATGGCTTCTCCCCGTCCAGGGTGAGGAGGTGGTCGACGAGCGAGATGAGCGCCTCGGTGGACGAGGTGCGGTCGCGGGCGTCGCAGCTGACGAGCGGGGTCGCCGGCGCGAGGTCGAGGGCCTCGCGCACCTCGGCGTCGGGGAAGCGCGGCGCGCCCTCGAAGTGGTTGACGGCGACCGCGTACGGGAGGCCCTGCTTCTCCACGATGTCCATGACGGCGAAGGACTCCTGGAGGCGGGCGGTGTCGACCAGGATCAGCGCGCCGAGGGCGCCGCGCGCGAGGTCGTCCCACAGCCGGGTGAACCGCTGCTGCCCCGGCGCCCCGAACAGGTACAGGACGAGGTCGTCGCTGAGGGTTAGGCGCCCGAAGTCCATAGCGACGGTCGTGGTCGTCTTGTCGCGGATGCCGGCGAGGTCGTCCACCGCCGCTCCGGCCTGCGTCATCCGCTCCTCGGTGCGCAGCGGGCGGATCTCCGACAGCGTCCCGACGTAGGTGGTCTTGCCGACGGCGAAGTGCCCCACGACGAGGATCTTCACGGCGGTCCGGACGCTCTCGCGCAGATAGGGGGTGTCAGAGGCGAGCGCGGAGTCCATCGAGCACCTCCTGAAGGAGCCGGGCCTTGGACTGCTGGGCGGCGGGCGCGGCGGCCCGGGTGGTGAGGTGCCCGCTGTCGACGAGGTCGGACAGCAGCACCTTGGTGAGCCCGACGGGCAGGCTCAGATGGCCGGAGATCTCGACGACCGACAGCGCGCCGCCGCGGCACAGTTCGACGATGCGGGCCTTCTCCGGGGACAGGCCGGTGCGCGGCGGATCGCCGACCGCGGTCACGAGGGTGACGAGGTCGAACACGTTGCGGGTGGGGTGCGCCCGCCCGCCGGTGACGACGTGCGGGCGGACCAGGGCCCGCCTGCTGCGGCGCGGGGTCATGCGGGACGGCCCGCGCCCGGCCGCGGCGGGGTGGTCATCTCCTTGCCCAGCCGCTGGACGAGTTCCTGGAGCCGGAACGACACGGTCTCCATGTCGACGTGCTGCGTCGCGGACACCGCCAGGTACGCGCCGGGGCCGGCGGCGACGAGGAAGACGTACCCGTCGTCGAACTCGTTGACCGTCTGCCGCCAGGTCGTGCCCGCGTCCCCGCAGAACTCGGCGGTGCTGCGGGCGAGCGACTGGAGGCCCGCCATGCCGGCGGCCTGCCGCTCCGCCTCGTCCCTGCTGATCCGCGCGGAGTGCGCCATGAGCAGGCCGTCGGCCGACAGCAGGATCGCGTAGCGGGTCTCCGGCATCCGCAGCGCGTCGTCCAGCATCCAGCCGAGCCGGTTCGTACCGTCGTCCATCGCGCCGTTCCACCCCTCGTTCATGGCCGCAGGTCCTTGCTCTCGATGCCGGGGCCGTCCGCGTCGGACGGCGCCGCGGCGCGGCCGGACCGCGTGCCGCGCTGCCAGGCGCCGAGGCCCGCGGCGGTCTCCCGGGCCGGCCTGGCCGGCGGCTGCGCCCCCGCGTCCGGCGCGGCGGGCGGTTCTTGGTCTTCGGCGGTCGCGGCGGCCCCGGCGGGGCGCTCGGCGACCGCGACGCGGGTGCGCTTGGGCAGCCCGCCCGGGGTGGCGGGGACGCCGGCCGCGGCGGCGGGCGCGGGGCCCTCGCCGGCCGGACGGGACGCGGCGGACCGTTCGGGCGCCCGCTCGTCCGGGACGTCGGTGAGAAGCGCGCTCGGCACGAACACGACGGCCCGCACGCCGCCGTAGGGGGAGCGCGTGTCGACCGACACCCGGAACCCGTACCGGGCGGCGAGGACGCCCGCCACCGCGAACCCGACGCGGGGCGGGTCGCCGAGCCGGTGGATGTCGACCGACGCGTCGCCGGACAGCAGGTCGGCGGCGCGCTGGAGCTCCTCGGCGTCCATCGCGACCCCCGCGTCGTCGATCATGATGGCGACGCCGTTGTGCGTGGACTGGAAGTTGACCTCGACGGTGGTGTCGGGGCGCGAGTGCCGCGCCGCGTTGTCGAGCAGCTCGGCCAGGGTCAGCACGATGGGCTCCACGGCCCGGCTGGTCACCGCGGTGTTCACCGGCCCCTGGATGTTGACGCGCAGGTAGTCGCGGATGCGGGAGGTCGCGCCGCGCACCACGTCGCTCATCGACGACGCCGAGCGCTGCTGCCCCGGCCACGACCCGCACAGCACCGCGGTGGCCTGGGCGCGCCGCCCGAGCTGGGCGTTCATGTGGTCGACGCGGAGCAGGCCCTCCAGCACGTCGGGGTCGTCGTGGCGCTCCTGCATGTCGGAGATGGCGAGCTGCTGCTCGTTGGCGAGGCTCTGCACGGCGCGCATCATCGCCCGCAGCGTCGACTTCGCCGACAGGTCGGCCCGCTCCCGCACGCGCGCGGCGGACCCGGCGAACAGCTCGGTGACGGTCCGCAGCGCCTGCCCGAACGCGGGCGCCTCGCGGTCGAGGTCGTGCAGCGGGCCGGTGACGCGCACGCCGGGGTTGTGCAGGGACTCCATGAGCTCCGGCAGCCGGACGTCCGCGAGGTGCCGCAGCTCCTTCTCGCGCAGGTCGAGGCCGCGGGCCAGGACGGCGTTCTGCGCGCGGAGGCCGGCCGTCTCCTGCCGCTGGCGTACCAGCAGGACGGCGGCCGCGATGCCGGCGCCCGCCACGACGACGAGCGCCGCCGCCAAGAGGAATTGCTCCATCAGATCCTCGGTGCAGGGGTTTTCGGCGAGGCGGGTCCGGCCGCGTCCACGGCGGACCGCCTCATGGCTGGTGGGGGACGGCGCGGATACGCCGCGGTTTCGGCACCGTAGGACGGGTGCGCCGGGATGCGCTTGTGCTCGCGCGCAGAGAACTTGCCACCGGGCGCATCGCAAGATCACCCACAGTCTGAATCAGGTTACTTTCCGATGGATTCGCCTGATTCATTGGCGGCGGCCGTACTACGCTCGCCCGCGAACGATCTACGGCGGCGGGGGTGGAGGGGCCTGCGGTGGACGACGTGCTCGGCGGGCCGGCCAGGCAGAACGGCGCCCGGTTCCGGCTCGTCCTGTACCTGTCGGACCGCTCCGACTACGTCCGCACCCCGGGGCAGGCGCGCCGCGACCGCGGCTACCGGTTCCTGCTCCCCCTGCACGGCGAGATGCTCATGATGCAGGACGGCCGCGAGGCGCGGCTCCGGCCCGGCACCGGCGGCCTCATCGCGCCCGCGGCGCCGTTCCGGGTCGTCCAGCCGCGGCCGGCTCGCGCACTGGTCATGACGATCCCGGCCCGCGAGATGGACGGCCGGGTGAGCGCACCGCCCCGCCCGGTGACCGGCCTGGACCTGTCCGCCGGGCTCGGCCGCGTCGTCGCCGACATGGTGCGGGCCGTCGGGGAGGAGCGCCGCACCCTCACCGTGCGGCAGTTCGACGCCGCGTGCGAGCGGATCACCGAGTTGCTGTGCCTCCTGCTCGCGGGCGAGGAGCGCCCGCCCGCCCCCGGCCACCTCGCCGAGGTGGAGGCGGTCGTGCGCCGCTACGTCCGCGAGCACGCCACCGATCCGGGGCTCACCGGCGCCGCGATGGCGCAGGACCTCGGCTGGTCGCTGCGGCAGGTGCAGCTCGCGCTGCAGCGCGCCGGGACCACGCCCCGCGAGCTGATCCGCGAGGAGCGGCTCCGGCTGGTCCGCGACCGGCTGCGCAACCCCCACGACCGGCACGTCACCATCACCGACCTCGCGCACGCCACCGGGTTCTCCTCGGCCAGCGCGCTCAGCCACGCGTTCCGGCAGCGCTTCGGCGTCAGCCCGCGCGAGCTGCGCAGCCTCGGCGCCCGCGGGATGTCCGGCAACGGCGCGCCCCGGTGACGGGGGCGAGCGGCTAGGAGCGCACGGCGGATCTGGCGCGGCCGCCGCGCCCCGCCGGGAGGTCGCGCGGCGCTTGGGCGGGCGCGCCCGGCAGGACGTCGCCGTCCTCCGGGTCCGCGGACGGCAGGGCGACGGTGACGGTGAGGCCGCCGCCCGGCCGGGGCGCGGCGGTCACGGTTCCGTTGTGGGCCCGCACGATGGACTGGACGATCGACAGCCCGAGTCCCGCGCCCTTCGCGGTGACGAGGCGGTCGTTGTCGAGGCGGCGGAAGGGCTCGAAGAGGGCGGGGATCTCGTAGCGCGGGACGGCCGGGCCGGAGTTGGCGACCTCCAGGACGGCGCGGCCGTCCTCCGTCCGGCAGGACACCGAGACCCAGCCGGACTCGGTGTTGTGGCGCAGTCCGTTCTCCAGCAGGTTCTGCACGACGCGTTCGAGCAGGAGCGCGTCGCCCGCCGTCATGGCCTCGGAAGTCTCGGTCTCGACGGTGATGCCGGCGCCGTCCGCTTCGAGGGCCGTCTGGGCGCCGACGTGGGCGACGACGTCGGCCAGGTCGACCGGCGCCCGGCTGGTGATCTCGTTCTCCGAGCGGGCGAGCAGCAGCAGGCCGGTGATGAGGCGCTCGTGCCGCGAGTTGATCTGCAGGAGGGTCTCGCCGAGCTGCCGGACGTCCGGGGACGCCGACTCGCGGTGCATCGCCACCTCGACCAGCGCGCGGCCGAGGGTGAGCGGCGTGCGCAGCTCGTGGGAGGCGTTGGCGACGAAGCGGCGCTGGCCGTCGAAGGACCGGTCGAGGCGCTCGACCATCGTGTCGAAGGTGTCGGCGAGCTCCTTCACCTCGTCGCGGGGGCCCCGCAGGTCGATGCGCTCGTGCAGGCCGCGGTCGGCGGCGGGGGAGCCGGCGATGCGGCGGGCGGTCTCGGTGACGCGGTGCAGCGGGGACAGGACCTGGCCCGCGATGAGCCAGCCGAAGCCCGCCGCGGCGCCGCCGACGACGAGCAGCGCGATCGACCCCTGGGTGACCAGCGAGGTGACGGCGGCGTCGTGCAGCTCGTCGCGCTGCTTGCGCATCCAGTCGTCGGCGTCGGCCATCACCCGGGCCTCCGCCGGCGTCCTCGGCTCCGTGATCGCCTGCGTGGTCCCGGCCGGGGGCACGCCGCCGGGGCCGGGGTTCAGCCGCGTCGCGAGCACCTTCGTGCCGGACCGGGAGAGCTGCTGGTCGAACAGGGCGTAGGTCGCGCCGAGCAGCACCACGCCGGCGACCAGGAACAGGCCGCCGTAGGTGATGGTGAGCCGGGCGCGCAGCGACAGCCTCATGGGATCCGGTACCCCGCTCCCTTGACGGTCTCGACGACGGGCGGGTCGGCGAGCTTGCGGCGCAGCTTGAGGACGGTCAGGCGGACGGCGCCGGTGAACGGGTCGGCGTGCTCGTCCCACGCCTTCTCCAGGAGCTGCTCGGCGGACACGACGGCTCCCTCGGCGCGCAGCAGCTCGGTCAGGACGGCGAACTCCTTGCGCGCGAGGGGGACGTAGCGCCCGTCCCGGAACACCTCGCGGCGCGCCGGGTCGAGCGTGATGCCGGCGCGGTGCAGCCGCGGCGGCGCGGCCGGGCGGCAGCGGCGGCCGAGCGCATGGACGCGGGCGGCGAGCTCGGGGAACGCGAACGGCTTGGTCAGGTAGTCGTCGGCGCCGAGGCCGAGCCCGTCGACGCGGTCGGTGATCTCCGCGGCGGCGGTGAGCATCAGCACCCGCGCCGCGGTCTCGCCCCGGACGATCTCGCGGCACACCTCGTCGCCGTGGACGAGGGGCAGGTCGCGGTCCAGGACGACCACGTCGTAGTCGTTGACGGTGACGCGCTCCAGGGCCGCCGCGCCGTCGTAGGCGAGGTCGACGGCGTGCGCGTCGTCCCGCAGCCATTCGGCGATCGCGTCGGCCAGGAGCCGCTCATCCTCTGCCACCAGCACTCTCATGAGGCCTCCTCCGGAGCCGATGGTGCCGGAGGCCGTGTTTCGTTTCCGTTAGTGATCGCTTCTTCGGCGCGGAAACACGGGAGAAACGCGCCGCCGGGTTGCATCGCTCCTCGTCGGCCGGAACCGCTCCGGCCGCGGAGGAGGAGACATGGGACTGCGGATTCTGGCCGCGCTGCCGCTCGCGCTGGCGCTGGCGCTGACCGGGTGCGGCTCGGACGACAGGGGCGGCACCGTGGCCTCGGCCAACGGCGGCGCGAGCCAGGGCGGCGCGAAGCAGGGCGGCGGCGAGCAGCTCAGCCCGGAGGAGCGCGGCGTCAAGTTCGCCCAGTGCATGCGCGAGCACGGCGTCGACATGGAGGACCCGAAGCCCGGCGAGGGGGCCCGGGTCAAGGTCAAGGGCAACAAGGCCGTCGTGGACAAGGCCATGGAGGCGTGCCGGCAGTACAGCCCCATGGAGAACCGCACCGGCGCACCCGACCCGAAGATGCAGGAGGCGGCCCGCGAGTTCGCCGCGTGCATGCGCAAGAACGGCGTGGAGAACTTCCCGGACCCCGACCCGAACCAGCCCGGCATCCGGATCGACAAGAAGACGGTCGGCGACGACCCGGACCTGGAGACCGCGCAGCAGGCGTGCGAGAAGGTCCTGCAGGGCGGCAGGAAGTGATGGGGGAGACCACCGCGGAACGCGCGCCGGCCGCGCTGGAGGATCGCCGCGTCCGCCGTAGGCGGCGGCCGCGCTGGAGGATCGCCCTGGCCGTCGCCGCCGTGGTCGCGGCGGGCGGCGTCGCCACCGCGGCGGTGCTGCGCGCCGGCGGGGACGGGGGCGCCGAGCGGGCCGCGGACCTACCGCCCGGCACGGCGAAGGTGGCCAGGCAGACGCTGAGCGACACCCAGACCGAGGACGGGCAGCTCGGCTACGGCCCGACCATGACCGCGACGAGCCAGGCCAGGGGCACGATCACCTGGCTGCCCGACAGCGGCGACCAGATCACCCGGGGGCACCGGCTGTACGAGGTCGACGGCGACCCGGTCGTGCTGATGTACGGGTCCAAGCCGTCCTACCGGCCGCTGCGGATCGGGACCGAGGGCTCCGACGTGGAGCGGTTCGAGAAGAACCTCAGCGCGCTCGGCTACGACGGCTTCACCGTGGACGACGAGTACACCTCCGACACCGCCGAGGCCGTCCAGGAATGGCAGGACGACATCGGCGTGGCGGAGACCGGGGTCGTCGACGTCGGACGGGTCGCGTTCGCGGACGGGCCGGTCCGCGTCGAGGCCGTCGCGGCGCATCCGGGCGAGCCCGCCGCACCCGGCAAGAAGGTCCTCGACTACACCGGGACCACCCAGGCCGTCACGGTCGAACTGGACACCGCCGACCAGCGGCTCGCGAAGAAGGGCGCCCGCGTCGAGGTGACGCTGCCGGAGGGCCCGGCGGTCGCGGCGAAGATCGACGAGGTCACCACGGTGATCGAGCCGGGCGAGCAGGGGGAGGACCCGACGACGAAGGTGGAGGTCACGATCTGGCTCTCCTCCGCCAAGGCGAAGAAGGCCGCGGCCCGCTTCGCGCTCGCCTCGGCCGACGTCGAGTTCACCGCCGGGCAGCGCGAGAACGTCCTGACGGTGCCGGTGTCCGCGCTGGTCGCGCTGCGGGAGGGCGGCTTCGGCGTGGAGGTCGTCAAGGGCACCGCGTCGTCGTACGTCCCGGTGGAGACCGGCATGTTCGCCGACGGGAAGGTCGAGGTCTCCGGGCCGGGGATCACCGAGGGCACGCTCGTGGGGGTGCCGAAATGATCAGGCTGCGGGACGTGGTGAAGTCGTACCCGGGCGGCGTGCACGCCCTCGCCGGGGTGTCGCTGCACGTCGGCGCGGGCGAGCTGGTCGCGATCGTCGGCCCCTCCGGCTCGGGGAAGACGACCATGCTGAACATGCTCGGCACCCTGGACCGCCCCACCTCCGGCGAGATCCGCATCGACGGCCACGACGTGGGGCGGCTCCCGGACGCGAAGCTGTCGGCGCTGCGCGCGAGCCGCATCGGGTTCGTCTTCCAGCACTTCCACCTGGCGGCCGGGACCCGGGCGATCGACAACGTCGCGGACGGCCTGCTGTACTCCGGGCTGCGCCCGGCGGCGCGGCGGCGGCGGGCGGCGGCCGCACTGGAGCGGGTCGGGCTCGGCCACCGGCTGGAGCACGAGCCGCACGAGCTGTCCGGCGGCGAGCGGCAGCGCGTCGCGATCGCGCGGGCGGTCGCCGGGGAGCCCGCGCTGCTGCTCGCCGACGAGCCGACCGGCGCGCTCGACTCGGCGTCCGGCGAGGGCGTGATGGCGCTGCTGCGCGAGCTGCACGCCGCCGGCACCACCGTC
Organism: Actinomadura sp. K4S16; assembly: GCF_008327685.1. Lineage (GTDB taxonomy): Bacteria > Actinomycetota > Actinomycetes > Streptosporangiales > Streptosporangiaceae > Spirillospora. Next base: position 48,459 of record NZ_BDDE01000033.1, on the reverse strand, counting down.
GTGATCATCACGCACGACCGGGAGATCGCGGCGGGCCTGCCCCGCCGCGTCCGGATGCGCGACGGCCTCGTGGTGGAGGACTCGGCGGCGGACGGGCCGGTCTCCGAGGCCGCGCGTCTCACGGGGGCGGAGCGATGACGGCCGGGACGCTCCAGCCGGCCCGGATGTGGCCGGGCGACGTGCTCAGGGTCGGCGCGGTCGGCCTGCGGACCCGGCCGCTGCGGGCGTTCCTGTCCGCGCTCGGCATCGCGATCGGGATCGCCGCGATGGTCGCGGTCGTCGGGGTGTCCTCCTCCTCGCGCGCCGACCTCGACCGCGCCCTCGCCGCGCTCGGCACCAACCTGCTGACCGTCTCGCCCGGCAGCACCCTGACCGGCGACAAGGCCGAGCTGCCCCTGGAGTCGGAGGCCATGGTGGCCCGGATCGCCCCCGTCCGGGAGGTGTCGGCGACCGGCCTGGTGGACGGCGCGAAGGTCTACCGGACGGGCAAGATCCCCAAGACCGAGACGGGCGGGATCGCGGCCTACGCGGCCCGCACCGACCTGCGCGCCGCGACGGGGGCGAGGCTGCGCAGCGGCGTCTGGCTGAACACGGCGACCGGCCGCTTCCCCGCGACCGTCCTCGGGTCGACCGCCGCGCGGCGCCTCGGGATCGGGCACGCGGCCCCGGACGTCCAGGTGCTCATCGGCGGCCGCTGGTTCACCGTGATCGGCATTCTGGAGCCGGCGGCGCTGGCCCCCGAGCTGGACAGCGCCGCGCTGGTCGGCTGGGACGCGGCGCAGGCCCGGCTCGGCTTCGACGGGCACCCGACGACCATCTACACCCGGTCGGCGGAGGCGAGCGTCGAGGACGTCCGGGACGTGCTCGGCGCGACCGCGAACCCCGAGGCGCCGAACGAGGTGGAGGTGTCGCGGCCGTCGGACGCGCTGGCGGCGAAGAAGGCGGCGGGCGAGGCGTTCACCGGCCTGCTGCTCGGCCTCGGCGCGGTCGCGCTGCTCGTCGGCGGGGTGGGGGTGGCCAACACCATGGTCATCTCGGTGCTGGAGCGGCGGTCGGAGATCGGGCTGCGCCGCTCCCTCGGCGCGACCCGGGGCCAGATCCGCACGCAGTTCCTCGCCGAGTCGCTGCTGCTGTCGGCGCTCGGCGGCCTCGGCGGCGCGGTCGTCGGGGCGTCCGTCACCGCCGTCTACGCCGTGTCCCAGGGGTGGCCGGTCGTCATCCCCGCGTGGGCGGTGCTGGGCGGCGTCGCCGCGACCCTGCTCATCGGCGCGGTCGCCGGCCTGTACCCGGCGATCAGGGCGTCCCGCCTCAGCCCCACCGAGGCCCTCGCCACCACCTGATCCGTACCTACCTGATCCGCGCATAGGCGAATGGAACGGACAGGACGGGTGAGACAGGGGACATGGCCGCAACCGACACCGAGCCCGTCACGAGCGTGTTCACCTGGGACGTCAAACCCGGCCGGGAGCGCGACTTCGAGGAGTGGGCGGAGGGGCTCCACGAGGTCGCGACCCGGTTCCCCGGGCACCGGGGCGCGACCTGGCTGCGCGCGGAGGGGTCGCGGCACCGGTACTACACCGTGGTGAACTTCGCCGACCAGGAGCGGCTCGACCGCTGGCTGGCCTCGGACGAGCGCGCGGAGTGGATCGGGCGGGTGCGCGGGATCGCCGAGGAGCACCGCCAGGACACCACCGGGATGGAGACCTGGTTCAGCCTGCCCGGCGAGTCCGTCCCGCCGCCCTCCAAGCTCAAGATGATCGTGGTGACGTTCTGCGCGGTGTACCCGATCGCGCTGCTGCTCCAGGCCTTCGTCACGCCGCTGACGGAGGCCTGGCCGCTGCCGGTGCGGGCGCTGACGTTCCCGGTCCTGGTGATCCCGGTGCTCACCCTGTTCGTCATGCCCGCGCTCAGCCGGGCGTTCCGGCGCTGGCTCTACCCGGTCGGGCGGAGCCACCGGCCGGCCAAGCCCGGCCGCTGATCAGGCGAGCAGGTCCCGCAGCTCCCGGACGGCCTCGCGGAGCCGGTCGGCGAACCCCCGCATCGCGTCCGCGACCTGCCGCGGGGTGCTCAGGTAGAGGTTGAAGCGGTCCGGGAGCAGGACGTAGGCGACGCCGATGCACTGCTCGCTGGTCGAGCCGAACCCGAAGTAGCGGATGTTCACCGAGGGCGCGGAGCTGGTGCTCAGGTAGTCGTCCCGCATCACGAGCCAGCCGGGGGAGTCGAACAGCGGGAGCGGCTCGGTGACGCCCAGCTCGGCGCCGCGCCGCTTCTGGATGAGCTGGAGCTCCCAGAGGTGCTGCTCGGGCGCCTGCCCCGACTGGCACTCCTTCGCCCGGCGGACGTGGGCGTCGGCGGCGGCGCGGAACGCCTCCAGGCGGAGCGCGGACGTGGCCGAGGGGTCGTCCATGGCCTCGACGAAGCGGACCACCTCGGGGGTGACGACGCGCATGGCCTCGGTGCGGCCGTGCCGGTACTGGCGGGTGGCGATCGACTCGTAGGTGGCGCCGACGCGGCCCTTCGCGCGCTTGTGGGCGAGCTGGTAGGCCATCTGGACGAAGGCGTCCGGGGACATCTTCAGCTTCTTGACGTCGTCGGCGCCGAAGTCCTCGAACGAGACGGTCGTCGTGGCCGTCGCCGCCCCGTAGTCGGCGAACGCCGCCGCGGCGTCGCGGATGTCGGCCCGCAGGCCGTCGTCCAGGGCGAACTCGATCGTCTCCGTGACCGGCAGCCCCTGCGCTTGCGCGCCCGACCGCTGCGACAGCTTCTCCGGGGCCTCGCCCAGCACCGCGTCGACGAAGCTGAGGATCGTGGTGCCGTCCAGGCCGCAGTGCTCCACGTTGATGCCCGCGGTGCCGTCGCCGAACACGACGAAGGAGACGGCCTTGTCGAACCAGCGGTTCGCGCTGTCGCCGTGGAGCAGGTGGTCGCAGGCGTCGAGGTCGTCCTCAGGGGTGAAGTCCTCCAAGCACACGCAGAACAGGGCCGTCTCGATTTCGTCGAGCGCCTGGGCGTTGCCGAGGGCGAGCAGCGCCTCGCGGCTCGCCGCCCACTCGGCGCGGGCCTTGGTGGTGAGGTGCCCGGCGGACGGCTCCGGCGCCGCCTCCGCCTTCATGACGGCGGCGAGGCCCGCCCGCAGCTCGTCCAGCGTGTGGGGGGAGCCGTCCGGCCCCAGCACGTCCATCCGGACGATGTTCCCGCGGAAGAACACCACGATGTGGCGGGCGTCGGACGGGCCGGGCCACGCGTCGGTGTAGGGGGCGCGGACGGTGTCCTGCTCGGCGCCCGGGATGCGCGTCGTGGAGAACAGGAACCGGTTCTGCGCCATCGACAGCGGCCGGCCGCGCTGCACGACCGGCGGGATCTCCTCGCGGTCGAGCCGCAGCTTGTAGTCCAGCGCCCCGGCGATCAGCCCGGCCGCGCGCTCGGCCTGCCCCTCCGGCGACTCCTTGAACAGGAAGAAGAAGTTGGCGTTCAGCGCGATCCGGTCGCGGCGGCCGAGGTAGCGGTAGGGCCAGAACGTGTCCAGCCAGCTGTGCACGCCCTCCTGCGCGTCGTAGCGCTCCAGCGCCGCGTGCAGCGCGCGGCCCGGGCCGTCCGGGCGGGCGAAGGAGGCCAGCGCCGACTCCGTCCGGGCCAGCTCGTCCGCGGTCAGCAGCGGCCCGCACCACTCCAGGAACCGCTCGCAGGTCGCGTCGAGCGCGGGCAGCGGCACCCGCGGCAGGCGCTCCTCATTGCCGAAGGTGCGGGACGAGAGTTCTTCGCCGGCGTTCATCGGTCCTCTTGTTCCATGGTCGGTCAGTGCCCGGGGTGGTCACTGCGCGGGGTCGGTCATGTGGTGCGGTCAGTCGGGCGGTGCGGTCAGTCGCGCGGGCGGGAGACGTAGAGCTGCGCGTAGAACCAGCCGTCGGCCTCCAGGCCGCTCGGGTCGACCCCGGCCCGGGCGAGGCGGTCCAGGACGAGCGCCTGCTCCTGCGGCGTCGCGAACCGCCGCTGGCGGAAGAGGCCGTCGTGGCGGACGGTCGTGTACCCGGCGGCGTCGAGGGCCTCGGCGATCGGGTCGAACGGGAACATCCGCAGGATGAAGTGCGCCATCCACGGCTTGCGCCTCTCGTGCGCCTCGACGACGCGGGAGACGGTGCGCTCGGTGACGTATCCGAGGCAGCCCGTCGAGATGACCAGGTCCGTCCCGGCGAGCTGGGCGCGCTGCTCGGCGGTCGGGTCGCCGCTCTCCAGGTCCGCGTGGACGGCGCCGTCGAGGAATCCGGCCTCGAGGGCGTAGGAGAGGGCGTTCTCGGAGGCGTCCAGCCCGAGGAAGCGCGGCCGGTCCGCCGTCTCGCGGGAGCGGACCAGATCCCGGTCCCGGGCCAGCAGCGCGGCGCGGGTGAGCCCGGCGGCGTCGGAGCCGCCGTAGCGCTCGTACAGCTCGCCCATCGTGACGCCGTACTTCAGCAGGGCCGCGTTGATGCCGTAGGAGCAGCCGATGTCGAGGACGGTGGGGACCGGGACGCCGCGCGCCTCCCGGTACTCGGCGATGAGCCGCTGGAAGTGCGGTCCGGCCAGGTCGGGGATGGCGTAGTCGAGTCCGCGCAGCGTGCCGAAGTAGGCGCGGGGATCGGGGCTGGTGTAGATGTGGTCGAGCGAGATCTTCCCAGTGGTGTCCGTGCGCACGGGCGGGTGCCTCCTAGTCCAGCAGCCGGTCGACCCGGACGGCGCGCCCCTCCGCCGCCCGGTGCTCGGGCAGGACGCGGCCGAAGAGCTGCCTCGTGCGCGCGACGCTGCCGATGACCCCAGGGCGCTCGCTGTAGGCGAAGATCGCCGTGTGCCGCGCCGTGTCCCCCCGGACCTCGGCGACCCGGTGCAGCGAGTACCGTCCCTTGAACAGCTGCAGGTCGCCGGGGCGGAGCGTGAGGCGGCGGACGAGGTCGCCGCCGTGCCCGGTCAGCACGCGGCGCACGTCCCCGAAGTTCTCCGCCGCCGCCGACCTGATGTTGGGGCAGTACTCGAAGACGCCCCCGTCCTCGGGCTCCTGCGTCAGCATGCTGACCGTGAACTCGTTGGTGTCGAAGTGCCAGGGGTGCTCCATCCCCGGGTTGACGACGTTGAGGACCAGCCCCGACAGCGGGTCGGCCAGTTCGTGCACCCGCGGCAGCCCGAAGCAGCCCGCGACGAACCGCTGGAAGAGGCCGCTCGCGTAGAGCCGGTGGACGACGGAGCCGGCGGGGATGCGGTCGCGGGCGACGAACGCGTTGCCCCGCTCGACGGTGATGCGCCCCGGATGGTCATCCGGCAATGGCGTGCTCACGTCGATGTTGTAGGCGTTCACCGTTTCGACGTCGTAATGCGCGTGCGGGGCGATCGCCGCGCATTCCGCGTGCAGCGCGTCCCGCAATGCTGGGCGGATGAAGTCGGGCAGCACGCAGCAGCCCGTTTTCGCCAGCTCGTCCCTGGTGCGGGAGACGAGGGCGTCCCATCCGGCGCCGCCCGGTGCGGCCAGCGGATAGCGCTCCGTGTCGACGACCTCTGCGAGTGCCTCCGCTGCGCCCATGTAGATCCTTTCGCGGTCGGCGAACACCAACGGGTTCTAGCACACTCCCTCCGCGAATTCATGGCCGCGCATTTTTCTCGCACTTTGTCACCGAATGACAAGCCCGGCCCGTGACCTGTGCCTTGGACCGTTCCCGGGCGCGGGGCCGCTTCGCGGGCGGTGTGTCCCATCTCACCGGGGTCCCGGCGCGGCCCGGCGCCGGCCGTGGCGCCCGTGCGGACTTTCCGCGAACCTTTCCTCACGCGGTGGCGTCACCGTCATGGGAGACATGATCAGAAGAGCGGCGGGAGCGGCGAATGGACTGGCGGCTGACGGGGTTCACCGAGGACCGTGAACTCGGGCGCGGGGCGCAGGGGCGGGTCGTCCTCGCCCGCCACGCCGAGTCCGGCACCCCGGTGGCGATCAAGTACCTGGTCGGCGGGGACGCCGCCGCGATCGCCGGGCTCCGGGCCGAGGCGCAGATGCTCGGCCGCCTGACGAGCCCGTACGTCGCGCGCCTCTACCAGTTCGTGGAGGGCGAGCACGGCGCGGCGATCGTGATGGAGGCGGTGAACGGCGCGTCCCTGAAGGAGGTGCTGCGCGAGCACGGGGCGCTGGCCCCGGAGGCGGCGCTGCTCGTGCTGAAGGGCTCGCTGCTCGGGCTCGCGGCGGCGCACGCCGTCGGGGTCGTGCACCGCGACTACAAGCCGGCGAACGTCGTGGTGCGGCCCGACGGCCTGAGCAAGCTGGTGGACTTCGGCATCGCCGTGCTGTCCGGCGGCGGGTCGCTCGCGGGGACGCCGGTGTACATGGCGCCCGAGCAGTGGCGCGGCGATCCCGCCACCCCCGCCACCGACGTGTACTCCGCGACGTGCGTGTTCGTGGAGTGCGTCACCGGGCGGCGCCCCTTCACGGCGGCCGAGCGCGCGGCCCTGATGAACAAGCACCTCACCGAGCAGGTCGACGTGCGGGACGTGCCAGAGCCGCTGCGCCCGCTCGTCCTGCACGGGATGGCGAAGAACCCGGGGGAGCGGCCGCCGGGCGCGGCGGAGTTCGTGACGTGGCTGGAGAGCGTCGCCGTCGCCGCTTACGGGGGCGACTGGGAGCAGCGGGGCGTCCGGGCCCTGGCCGCCGCCGCGGTCGCCCTGGCCGCGCTGTTCCCGCTCGGCGCCCTCGCCGTCGCGCCCGGGGCGTCCGCCGCGGCCGGAGCGTCCGCCGCGGGAGCGGCGGGCACCGCGGGCACGGCCGGCGCGGGCGGCGGCGCGGGCGGCGCCGGGACCGCGGGCGCGGCCGTGAGCAAGGGCTTCCTCGCCACCGCCGCCGGCAAGGGCGCGCTGGCCGCCGCCGGGGCCGCCGTGGTCGCCGCGACGGCGGGCGGCGTCGTCTACGCGGTGCGGGACGAGAAGCCCCCGCCGACGCCCGCGCCCGCGCCCGCCGCCGTGGCGCTGGTCGCCGACAACCAGCGGCTCGCAAACCCGGCGATCGTGGTTCAGAACGCGCAGTACCCGAAGGTCACCGGCCTGAAGGACCCCGCGCTCCAACGCCGGGTCAACACCGAGCTCCGCGGGCCGCTGGACCGGCTCATCGCGGCGTCCAAGAAGCAGGCCGCCTCGATCGACTGCAAGGGCAAGCCCGTGAAGCTGGGCACCGAGACGAGGCTCGGGATGCGCGGTCCCCGCCTGGTCTCCGTCCGCTACTTCATGCTGTCGGACAACTGCCAGCAGGCGGACGGCTCCCCGGGCGGCGAGGTCGTCACCGTCGACCTGCGCACCGGCCGCCGGCTCACCGCCGCCGACGTCTTCCAGCCCTCGACGCTCACCGCCGACGGGGTACGGCGGCTCCAGGGGCTCGTCCGGCAGAAGCCGGGCTCCACGGAGCGCCGATGGGAGGACTGCAGCACCGCGGACGGCGCGTTCAAGGTCGCCGACTTCTCGCCGCAGACGCTTCCGGGCTCGACGAGCGGCGAGCCCGACCCGCCGGCCCTGAGCGCGTTCTTCACCCCCGCCGGGTTCGAGCTCTCCTACCTCCACGGCGGCAGCGACGGCTGCGGCAACCTCAACTTCGCCGCCCCCTACGCGAGCGTCCGCGGCCTGCTGAAGCCCGGGATCGCCGCGCTGCTGCCCGCGGGCCCCTCCCCGTCGAGGTCCTGAGCCGGACCGGGCGCCACCTGGCGACACTCGGGAGGAGAACGGGAGGGTAGGGTCTGGTAAAGGGGCGACGCGGTCCCGGAGAACGGTGGTCCGCCCGCGGGGCGGCGGAGTGCACCGTTCCGAACATCCGAGACGCAGGGCGGCGAACCGATGCTGACAGAGCTGCTGGCGGCCAGCCATCTGATGTCGATGGAGCAGCTGCCGGGCGCGGTGGCCCGGCACGCCGCCGACCACGGCCTCCACGACGCGCGCATCTACGTCGTGGACCTCCAGCAGACGGTGCTGCGCCTGCTCACCGGCAAGGGCCCGGACGCCGGACAGGACCCCGGGTCCGAGGCCCCGGAGCTGAGGGTCGACGGCACGGTCGCGGGCCGGGCCTTCCAGACAATGGAGCCGGCGGCCGGGCAGGGCCTCGACGACGGCCGCCGGCAGTACTGGGTGCCGATCCTGGACGGGGCCGAGCGGCTCGGCGTGCTGCGCGTGACCGTCCGCCGCGACGACGCCCGGGCCCACGAGGAGGCCGAGTCCCTGGCCGGTTTGGTCGCGCTGATCATCGTCAGCAAGGGGCCGTACAGCGACTCCTACTCCCGGCTGGTGCGGACCAGGGACATGACGGTGTCGGCGGAGATGCAGTGGCGGCTGCTGCCCCCGATGACCTTCGCCAACGACCAGGTCGTCATCGGCGCCGCGCTGGAGCCGGCCTACATGCTGGGCGGCGACACCTTCGACTACGCGCTCGCGGGCGACACCGTCCATCTCCTGATCTTCGACGCCATGGGCCACGACACCGCGGCCGGGCTGACCTCCAACCTCGCCGTCGCGGCCTGCCGCAACAGCCGCATGCAGGGGGCCGGGCTCGTCGAGGCGGGCGAGGCGATCGAGGCGGTGCTGCACGAGCAGGATCCGACCGGGCGGTTCGTCACGGGCGTGCTCGCCGAGCTCGACCTGCCGTCGGGCGTGCTGTCGTGGGTCTCGTACGGGCACCCTCCTCCCGTCGTCATCCGCGGATCGCGCTGGGTCACCACGCTGGAGTGCCCGCCCGGCGCCCCGCTCGGCACCGGCCTCGGCGTGCGCCCGGAGGTGTGCACCGAGCAGTTGGAACCGGGCGACAGGATCCTCTTCTACAGCGATGGGATCGTGGAGGCCCGCGACCCCGAGAAGCACGAATTCGGGCTCGACCGCTTCGTCGACTTCATCATCCGGCGAGAGGCCGACGGGCTGTCGGTCCCCGAGACGCTCCGGCGCCTCGTCCACAACATCCTGGAGCACCACGCGGGGCGCCTGGACGACGACGCCACCGTCCTGCTCCTCGAATGGCACGGGCCGCTCGGCGTGGAGGACGCCCCGGAGCGGCTCAAGAACGGCTGAGCCCGGAGCAGGGGGCGAGCCCCAGGGCGTCCATGAGCATCGGGTACGCCTCGTGCAGGTCGCGCTGCCAGTACGGCCAGTCGTGCTGCCCGTCGAAGAAGCGGGCGGTGACCGGGATGCCGAGGCCGTGCAGCCGGTCCACGAACGAGTGCGCGTGGTCGTTCGCGGCCGCCTCCACCGGATCGGTGAACGGCAGCCCGCCGAGGGAGCCGGCCTTGCCGTTGCCGCTCGCCACCCAGAGCCGGACACCGCGCAGCCGCCCCGCGAGGTCGGTCGGGTTGTGGGCGTGCCAGATCGCCGCCTGGTCGTCGGGGTCGCCCCACACCCGCCGCCAGTCGGTTCCGGGGCAGGCCAGGGCCGGTCCCCAGCCGGTCGTGTCGTCCCCGGGCTCGTGGCCGTAGAGGGTGTCCAGGTAGCCGCTGAACGCGGCCGCGGCCTCGAACAAGCCGGGGAACCGGGCCGCGTACAGCATGGCGCCGAGGCCGCCCATGGAATTGCCGGCGATCACGCGACGGGGGCCGGCGCGGTAGTCCCGTTCGAGAATCCCCCGAAGTTCGGTCATGTGGAACGTCTCCCAGCGCGGCGGGCCGCCCTTCCCGTAGTTCCACCAGTCGGAGTAATTGCCGCAGCGGCCGCCGTTCGGCATCACGACGATGACCCCGGTCCGGGCGGTGAGTTCCGCGACGTCGGTGTCGCGGGTCCAGGCGGTGTAGTCGTCGACCCCGCCGTGCAGCAGCCACAGTACGGGCCAGGTGCGCTCCGCGTGCCGCGACCAGCCGGGCGGGAGCAGGAGCCGCGCCTTCTGGCGGCCGTCCATGGCAGGGGAGGTGATGGTCAGGTCGAGAGTGCGGGGCGCGACGGCCGTCTCGGCGACGACCTCGGCGCGTTCCGGCGCGGCCGCGATGGACCGATCCATGAACACCAGGGGCAGGAGGAGGGCGAGGGCCCCCAGCCATGCGGCGGGGGCGGGGCGACGGAGCAACGCGGGGCCTTCCGGAAACGCCGGCCGCGGGTTGTGCCGGCCTTTGCAAAAGGAGAGATCTTTTGCGTGGAGCTTTTCTCTCCCGGGTCTCGAGGATTCCCGTGCCCCGGCTTCCCGAAGCGCAATGGGAAAAGCTTATAAAATGCATTCGCCTGGAAACGCGGAACGCGCCGGGCGCCACTCTGGCGGCGCCCGGCGCGTTCGCCGCCCGGGCCTCTCAGGTCCCGGACACGGTCTTGGCGACGGGCGCGTTCACGTACCGGACGAGCCACCGCACCAGCCCGCGCGCGAAGCCGTACAGGATGAACGCCAGACCGAACAGCGGCAGCACCAGCAGGACGATCTGCAGCCCCGAGGTGACCAGCGTGACCGGGTCGGCGCCGTCGGCGGCGGCGGACGCGAGCTTGCGCATCATCCCCCAGTCCTTGACCACCAGCGCGGGGATCTGGGTGCTGATCAGCCCGACCTGGACCGCCAGCGTGGGGATCACCGTCAGCACCCAGACCGTGACGAAGACCTGGGGCCAGCGCTTGAGGTCGTCGAGCCGGGGGTCGCGGCGCCGCAGCAGCGCCCGGCGCAGGATCGGCCCGATGTACCGGAACAGGTCGGGGATGCCGATGAGGTCCGACATGATGTAGTACCCGTCGAACCGCAGCGTCGGCAGCAGCTGCTGCACCATCTCCAGGTTGACGTAGACGACCGCGAGCAGCAGCGGCGCGAACCCCGTCTGCAGGTACACCAGCGTCAACCCGACGACGAAGATGCCGTTGAAGTAGACGCCGGCGAGGTCGGCGCGGAGCCGGCCCAGGCGGCCGAGGCGGTACGACTCGGTGATGTCGGTGTAGAAGGCGGGCCACACCACGTAGACGCCGCAGCCCATGGCGCCCGGGCGGACGCCGCCGTACCGGCACGCCGAGGCGTGCCCGACCTCGTGGAACGCGCACGAGGCGATCCCGAGCACCATCACCAGCAGGATGCTGACCGGGTTGAGGATCGCGAACGACAGGGCGTCGGCGATCGACCGGGACGTGAGCACGTAGACCTCGCCGGCCACGAACGCGCAGAGCATGAGCGCCATGGCCACGGGCCTGAAGAGCCAGGCGAACAGCCCGCCGACGAACCAGGTGACCGACTCGGGGAACACCGCGATCCTGAAGCGGAGCGCCAGGAACGGGTCGGCCCGGACGACCGGCGGCTCGGTGCCGTCGCTGTAGGTGGTGACGCCGAGCGGCGCGAGCTTCTGGTCGGCGAGGTAGACGACCTGCTCGCCGGTGAGCCGCGCGCCGGCCCGCTCGGAGACCGCCTCGGCGACCCGGCCGAGCGCCGTCTCGACGTCGGTCGTGCCGGCGAGGTCGCGGTGCCGGTGCAGCGCCTCGGCGACCAGGTACAGCAGCGGCGGCAGCCGGACGAGCTGCCCGTTCGGCAGCCGGACGAGCTGGGGCGTGTCGCGGTAGCCGGAGTTCTTGAACTCGCCGATGAGCTCGGCGCCGTCCGCGAGCGCGGGCAGGACGAGTGTCCCCGTCGAGCCCGCGTCGCCGGCCGCCTTGCCGCCCGCCGTGTCACCGCCCGTTGTCGCAGGGCCCTTCATTTGAAGTCTTTGTACAGGATGGGCACGCAGGTCTTCGCCGTGTGCTCGGGCTCGGCGAGCAGGCCGGTGCCGAGGAGGCCGGCCGTTCCGAGGTAGTGCTCGTGGCGGCAGGCCTCCGCCGTCTTGGTGCCGGATCGGCCGCCGACGGTCGACAGCAGGATCCGTTCCGGCAGGAGTTCGCCCGACAACCGGTCGAGGTCGGTGTAGCGGACGGTGGGCGGGTTCGTCTGAGGCATTGTTCTGGCTTTCGCGTCGATTCTGGAAGGGGGAAGGGCTGGCGTGGTGCATGCCAGCCCTTCCCGTGCGGGCGTGGCCCGCGTTCACGTTCGCTCGGCTCAGTGGCCCGAGGCCACGGCGGCGCTGGAGCAGACGAAGTGCGACTCGTTGTCCGCGGCGAGCAGCCCCGCAAGGCCCTCGTGGCTGGTCACGACGCTCTGGCACAGCGGCACGACGGCGGTGGAGCCCTCGCCGCCCCCGCCGTGGTTGAGGTTGAGGTTGCCGTTCTCGTTGCTGTTGCCGCCACCGGCGAGGAGGGTGGACAGCACGGCGCGCTCCGGCAGGACCTCGCCGGTGAGCCTGTCGAGGTCGCTGTAGCTGAAGGACTTCATGTGGTTCTTTCTCCTTGTCGCGCCCGAATCTCGAGGTAGAGACCGGATGTCCCTTCCCCACTCCAGATCGGAGCGAGGTGACTCTACGTATAGCATGCGTGACGATGCGTATCCAAGCTAGCTCTGACCGGCGGATTCGTCGTGTCGCGGCGGGCGAGGGGGTGGCTTGGGATTCCCTTTGTTCCAAGTTTTGAAAGGGAGGAAGGGCCGGCGTTGTACGCCGGCCCTTCTCATGCGGGCGTGGCCCGCTTTCACGCTCGCTCGGCTCAGCCGCGCGAGACCACCGCGGCGCTGGAGCAGACGAAGTGCGACTCGTTGTCCGCGCCGATGAGGCCCAGGAGGCCCTCGTGGCTGGTCACGACGCTCTGGCACAGCGGCACGACGGCGGTGAAGCCGTCGTGGCCGCCGTGGCCGCCGTGGTTGAAGTTGAAGTTGCCGTTCTCGTTGTGGCCGTGGCCGTGGCCGCCACCGGCGAGCAGGGTGGACAGCACGGCGCGCTCCGGCAGGACCTCGCCGGTGAGCTTGTCGAGATCGGTGTAGCTGAAGGACTTCATCTGGTTCTTTCTCCTTGTTGCGCCCGGCTCTCAAGGTGGAGACCGGATGTCCCTTCCTCGGCTCCGGTCGGAGTGAGGTGACTCCACGTATAGCACACGTGACAATCTGTATTCAAATGTGCGTTGACCAGTGGATTCGTCGCGCCGTGTCAGGAAGGCCGGGCGATTGGAGATGGACGGCGAAGGGCTCGCCCCCATCCTTTGTCACGGCTTTCACAGCAGTTTTGAAAAGGGAGAAGGGCCGGCGGTGGGCGCCGGCCCTTCTCGTGCGGGTGTGGCCCGCGTTCGCGTTCGCGCGGCTCAGTGGCCCGAGGCCACCGCGGCGCTGGCGCAGGCGAAGGAGGACTCGTTGTTCGCGGCGAGCAGCTCCGCGAGGCCCTCGTGGCTGGTCACGACGCTCTGGCACAGCGGCACGACGGCGGTGGTGCCGCCGTGGCCGCCGCCGAGGTTGAAGTTGGCGTTCTCGTTGCCGTTGCTGTTGCCGTGGCCGCCACCGGTGAGCAGGGTGGACAGCACGGCGCGCTCCGGCAGGACCTCGCCGGTGAGCTTGTCGAGCTCGGTGTAGCTGAAGGACTTCATCTGGTTGTTTCTCCTTGTTGCGCCCGGATCTCAAGGTGGAGACCGGATGTCCCTTCCTCATCCCCGGGTCGGAGAGAGGTGACTCTACGTATAGCACGTGTCGCGCAGAGTTCCCAAGGAGAGGCTGAACAGTGAATTCGTCGTGTCGGGGCGGGGCGGGCGCGGTGGCCATGGAATGACGACGGAGTCCGGCTCCGATTCTTTGCCATGGCTTTCACCGCGGTTTTTTGAAAAGGGAGAAGGGCCGGCGGTGGGCGCCGGCCCTTCTCGTGCGGGTGTGGCCCGCGTTCGCGTTCGCGCGGCTCAGTGGCCCGAGGCCACCGCGGCGCTGGCGCAGGCGAAGGACGACTCGTTGTCCGCGGCGACCAGGCCCAGGAGGCCCTCGTGGCTGGTGACGACGCTCTGGCACAGCGGCACGACCGCGGTGCTGCCGCCGTGGCCGCCGCCGAGGTTGAAGTTGGCGTTCTCGTTGCCGTTGCTGTTGCCGTGGCCGCCGCCGGTGAGCAGGGTGGACAGCACGGCGCGCTCCGGCAGGACCTCGCCGGTGAGCTTGTCGAGATCGGTGTAGCTGAAGGACTTCATCTGGTTCTTTCTCCTTGTTGCGCCCGGCTCTCAAGGTGGAGACCGGATGTCTCTTGCCCTCCGCCCCAGGTCGGAGCGATGTGTCTCTACGTATAGCATCAATGACTCACAGTATCCAAAGAGGGGTCGGTCGACGGATTCATCGTGTCGTGGCCGGGGTGGCCGGGTGGCCTTGGAATGACGACGGAGGCCCGGCACCGGTTCTTTGCCATGGCTTTCACTGGAGTTTTGGAAAAGAGAAAGGGCCGGCGTGGTGCGCCGACCCTTCTCGTGCGGGCGTGGTTCGCGTTCGCTTTTGCGCGGCTCAGTGGCCCGAGGCGACCACGGCGCTGGAGCAGACGAAGACCGGCCCGTTGTCCTGGAGCACCACGAGCGCCTCGTGGCTGGTGACGACGCTCTGGCACAGCGGAACGACCGCGGTGCTGCCGCCGTGGCCGCCGTGGCCGCCGTGGCCGTGGTGGCCGCCACTGGTGAGCAGGGTGGACAGCACGGCGCGCTCCGGCAGGACCTCGCCGGTGAGCCTGTCGAGGTCGGTGTAGCTGAAGGACTTCATCTGGGTTGCCTCTCCTTGTTGCGCCCGGCTCTCAAGGTGGAGACCGGATGTCTCTTGCCCCCCGCCCCAGGTCGGAGCGATATCGCTTTACGTGTATCACTGGTCACAAGGAGTGTCCAAGGTGCTCGCCAGTCGGCCGGGAGTCGTGCGTGGCGAGGCATGAGCGGCGCCTGCTGGGTAGGGGAGCCCACGTCCGCGCTGATCGGGAGGGGAACATGGCCGAGAGCAGTTTCAGCATCGACGTCGCGGCGATCCGCGAACGCGCCCGCGCCAAGATGGCCGACGGTCCGGTGACCGAGGGGTACGGCCGCAGCGCCGGGGAGGTCATCGGCGTCCTCAACGACGTCCTCGCCACCGAGATGGTCTGCTGGATGCGCTACGCGCAGCACGCGATCAGCGCGACGGGGATCGACCGGGCGCAGGTGTCGGCGGAGTTCAGCGAGCACGCCGACGAGGAGCGCGGGCACGCCATGCGCGCCGCGGAGCGCATCAGCCAGCTCGGCGGTCAGCCGGACTTCGACCCCAAGACCCTGGCCGAGCGCTCCCACACGACCTACGAGACGTTCGACGAGAACGACCTGAAGAGCATGCTCCAGGAGAACCTCGTCGCCGAGCGGATCGTCATCGAGTCCTACCAGGAGATCATCCGCTGGCTCGGCGACGGCGACGTGACCACCCGGAGGCTGATGGAGGACATCCTCGCCGAGGAAGAGGAACACGCCGACGACCTCACGGACCTGTTGGGGATGTGACATGGAATTCGGATACACGCTGCTCTGCGAGCAGACACCGGCCAAGCAGCTCGTCACCGACCTCGTGGAGGCCGAGGAGGCGGGCTTCGGCTACTCGGTCATCTCCGACCACTACTTCCCGTGGCTGGAGAGCCAGGGCCACTCCGCCTACGCCTGGTCGGTGCTCGGCGCGCTGGCCCAGGCCACCGACCGCATCCCGCTGATGACGTTCGTGACCTGCCCGATCATGCGCTACCACCCGGCCGTGGTGGCGCAGAAGGCCGCCACGATGGGCGTCCTGTCGGACGGCCGGTTCTCGCTCGGCCTCGGCGCGGGGGAGAACCTCAACGAGCACGTCGTCGGGCGCGGCTGGCCGTCGGTGGACGTGCGGCACGAGATGTTCGCCGAGGCCGTCGAGATCATCCGGGCGCTGTTCAGCGGCGACTACGTCAACTACCGGGGCCGGCACTTCAGCGTCGACTCCGCGAAGATCTACGACCTGCCCGACGAGCCCGTCCGGATCGGCATGGCGGCCTTCGGGCGGCGCGCGGGGCGGCTCGCCGCCGAGCACGCGGACCTGCTCATCTCCGACCAGCCCGTCCCGGAGGTCGTCGAGTTCTTCCACAAAGAGGGCGGCGCGGGCAAGCCCGTCTACGGGCAGATCCCGGTGGCCTTCGGGTCCGACTACGAGGAGTGCAAGGAGCGCGCCCACCGGACGTGGAAGTTCTCCGCGCCGGGGTGGAAGGTGATGGCGGAACTGCCGGGTCCGGTGAACTTCGAGGCCGCCACGAAGACCGTCCGCCCGGAGGACGTGGTCGAGTCCGTTCCCTGCGGCGACAACGTCGACGACTACGTGGAGGCCGTCCAGCAGTGGGCGGACGCGGGCTTCACCCACATCTCGTTCTGCCAGTCCGGGCCCGAGCACCAGAAGGACTTCCGGACGTGGGCGGAGGCAGACCTCCTGCCGGCCCTCCGCGAACGGTTCGGCTGACGCGCCGGCCCGGTCCGTTGCGGGCCGCACCGGACCGGCGCGGCCGTCACGAGGCGCAGTACTGGCCCTGCTTGCCGATCGCCCGGTACGGGCAGTCCGCGTAGTCGGTCAGCCGCAGCAGCGCCTCGCGGCTGCGCTGGACTTCGCCGGCGATGGCGGACGGCGCCGGGTAGAAGCTTCCGCCGCCCAGTTCGAACGTGAACGAGAAGATGCGCTGGTTGCCCCAGGTCCAGTCGTCCGTCGTGCCGTCGGTGATGTAGAGGTCACTCGACTGCTCGGGGGTGAAGCCGTTCGTCGAGGCCAGTTCCCGCCCGATGGTGCGGTGGGCGGCCTCCTCGTCGGCGGACATCGCCCCGGGGACGGTGTTGCTGTAGGTGTACCCGAACGGCCACAGCACGAGTTCCGCTTCCGAGTGGACGTCCAGGAACATCCCGATCTGCTGCTTGCCGCCCACGACCCGGCTCCGCACGAAGTCGGCGATGACCTTCGTCTCGGGGGCCGACTCCGCACCGGTGCCCCGGTAGGTCTCGCTGCCGCCGTTGCCGGACGACCCGCCGCAGCAGCCCCACTTGTAGGCGAAGTTGCGGTTCAGGTCCGTGCCCGTGGACGTCGGGTTGGGCTGGCGGTTCTTGCGCCACCACCGCCCCGGCTGGGTGTCGCTGGTCATGTCGTAGACCTGGCCGTCAGGGTTGACCATGGGCATGACGTAGATCTCGCGCGTGTTCACCAGGTTCGTGATCCGGCTGTTCGACCCGTAGCCGGTGGTGAGCTGCCCGATGTAGTCGAGCGCCTGCTCGGCGGTGAGGCGCTCCCGGGCGTGGATGTTGGCGATGATCAGCACTTCGGGCTCGTTCTCGTCGGTCGCCACGTTGTCGCTGATCTTCACGCCGACGATGTCGCGGCCCTGGTAGGACTTGCCGGCGACGAACTGGCGGGCGATCTGCGGGTGGGCGGCGACGACGGAGTCGACCTCCTGCCGCATCTCGGCGAACGTGTGGTACGAGGTCGCCGCCGTGCTCGGCGCCGCGCTCGGGTTCGCGGTCTGGACGGGAGCGGGCTTCACGGCGAAGCCGAGCCGCCGGATGGCCCGGACCTCCGAGGGGATGGCGCTGACCTCCACGGTGCCGGCCTTGATGTCGTTGATCGCCGCCCCGGTGCGGGCGACCTGGCTGCGCTGCTGGGCGGTCCGCGGACCGGTGACGACGTACTGCCCGGCGGTCTCGGAGCCCGGCGGGGACGCGGCGGCGGGCGCCGCGAGCCCGGCCAGGGCCAGGGCGAGCACCGACGGAGCGGTGAGCAGGGAACGGAGTCGGCGGGGTCTTCTCATGACGGGGTACCTGCCGTTCGGCTCTGCGCGCCCGCTCGCCGCGCCGCGAGGGTCTCCCGCGTACGCTCACGGACGCTGGGGGTCCCGTCACAATGGACCGGGAGCGCACGCCTGACAACGGCGGGCCGGGAGACCAGCCGGCCGTTCCCGGCGCCCGGAGCCCGGCGCGAAACTCCAGATCAGAGCTGCCGGGGCGGCGACGCGCGACCGGGTTTTCAATGACGATCAGAACGAATGTGAAATTTCACAACCGTCCCGAATTTCCCTCGTGCGCTCGGTGCCGCGCTGCGCTCTGTAACGGGTTCTCGCTGACTTTGGCCTCCCTCTCTCCGTCCCCCGCGGAAGGAAGTAGAGGAGCGGTCGGGCGAGGGAAGCCGCTGTCCAATATGTCTGCATCCTGCATGGATATGGACTTACGGACACGCGAAACACCATTTTATGAACCGGGTCATCTTCAGATAAGGACAGAGTGTCGTTCCGGGTGTTGACCACTCAACGACCCTTGTCTATGTTCTCTGTTAGAACGCGTTCTACTCCGGTCGGAGCCCGTGTCGAGGGTGACACGGCGGTTCCCCGGCCCGGTCCCTGATTCGCGGCGGCTTCCCCCACCGGCCATGGGCGGAGCCGCGCACGGGTCAGCGGACCTCCCACCCCACCCTTCGGGTGCAGGCGCGACGCCCGCAGTTCGAAATGAGGACCCCCCTTGTCTCGCACCACGAAGACCGCCGCGGTCGCCTCCGCCGCGGCCGCAGCCACCCTCGCCCTCGGCCTGACGGCCGCCCCCGCCCTGGCCGTGACGCCCGGGACGTTCACCGCCAACCTCAACGGCACCATGACGATCAACGCGGGGGTCTCGGCCACCTGCACCAGCTCGACGCTGAAGGGCAGCGTCGCCGCGGACGGCACCACCGCGTCCTACACCTCCGCCAGCGCCGGCGGCTGCGGCGTCACCGTCACCCCCGGAGCCCTGCCCTGGAGCGGCAGCTTCAGCGGCGGCGTCGCCAAGATCAACGGCTTCTCGATGAGCGCGGTCGGCTGCACCTACGGCGGGAACCTGACCGGCACCTACACGGGCACGAACTTCCCGCTCACCGTCACGTTCGCGAACCAGACCGTCAACAAGACGAGCGGCCTCTTCTGCCCCTCCTCGGCCACCGTCACCGCCAAGTACGACTACACCCAGCCGTGACCCGGTGGGGCGGGCCCCGGTCCTGACGTCAACTGAACCCGCCCCCCGCACCGTGACCCCGGCCCTCCCGCCGGGGTCACGGCGCTGGTCACACCGCCCGTCAGTGCAGCTCGTAGGCGCGGATCGTCTCCTGCGTGATCGTGTTGCCCCGGCCGTCCTCGGCCTTGACCCGCAGGGACACCATCCCTGTCCCGTGGAGGCCGGCGACGCCGTTCCGCAGCGGAACGTCCGTCCACGTGGCGCCGTCGTCGAACGACGTCTGGAGGGACAGGCGTCGCAGCGGCGCGGACGAGCCGTCCTGGTGCGCGACCGTCAGCCTCAGCGTCCTGGAGCGGGTCCTGTTCCGTGTGTCGAGCGCCGCGTCGTAACCCACCTGGAGCAGCGGAAGGACGGTGAGGTCGGCCGTTCGCGCGGAACGGAACGTCCATGACGTCCTGGCTTGCGTGGACGACCGGGCCCAAGGGGCGCCGTTGGCGAAGTCGAATTCGACGCGGTATTCGGCGTCCTCGGGGGTCGTCGCCAGTGTGCCGTTCGCCTTGTGGGCGGTCTGCGCGATCAGTTCGCCGTCCCGGTAGACGCGGAAATCGGTGGTGAAGCCGTTCGGGAAGGAACTGGAGTAGACGTCGGCGAAATTCCGCGCCGCGTCCGCCAGGCCGACGCGGAGCCGGATCAGGTCGCCGGCGCGGACGATCGGCGACTGCGCGCTGATGCCGCCGGTGAGCGGACCCTTGTTCCAGCTGTGCGCTTCACGCTGCCCCGCCCTGTACGAGGACCATTTCGTCTCACTGAGCACGACGTGCGGTGTCTCCGGGCCGGGGAAGGCGTTGTTGTAAGGCTGCTCCGGAGTGATTGCCATTGCGGACCATCGCGTATCCGGATCGGCTGAGACGTACTCCACGCGCGTTCGCGGAGTGCCGGTCACCGGGTAGGCGTAGGCGAGAGCGAAGTCCTCCCACGGGCGCTTGCTGTAGCGCGCGGCGGTCATGGCGCCGCCGCCGTGGTAGGCGCTGTCGATCCGCGCCAGCCCACTCGTGCGAGCGACGTAGTCCAGGTTCTTGGAGATCCGTCCTTGCTCCGGGAACACCAGGTCGTACTGGTAGGGGCTGTCCGCGATGCCCTTGGCCGCGACCGTCGCCCGCTCCCGCAGGAGGGCCCGTCCTTCCTCATGGGACAGGCGGATGGTGGGGACCTTCAGCAGCCTCCCGTAGTCGCCCGGGTCGTCGTTCACGCCGGGCGTGTCGTTGTAGACCGCGACCATGCGCGCTCCCGCCTTCGCGGCCCTTTCGACCTGCTCGGCGACGGGCACGCCGTCCCTGCGCTGGACGAGGGCGAGCCGGCCGCGCAGGTCGGCGCCGGGCCTGTCCCCGTCCCCGACGGGCATGCGGGCGCTGCCGTCGAGCCGCGGGAACTGGTCGGAGGTGTCGCTGAAGTAGGCCGCCGGATAGTACTGGGGATGCAGCACCCGGCTCCCCGCCCGCATCGTGATCGCGGGCGCCTCCAGCCGCCACCGCGTGTAGGCCTCGAACGTCCCGGTGCGGACCCGCTCGGTCGGCTGGAGGAACACCCGCTCCTCCAGCATCGAGCCGTCGCCCAGGTAGACGCCCTCGTCCACGGCCGGCCCGTTCGCGGTGCCGCGCGTCCACATCAGGTGGCTCACCGCCCCCGGGCCGGGCGCGGTGGCGTGCTCGGGCGTGCGGACCGTCACCTCCCGCGCCTTGCGCGCGTCCAGGACGATCTCGGTGTCCCCGGTGATCTCGATCTCCGGGTGGCCGACGAGGCTGTAGTTGAGCGGCTTGCCGGCGTCGGTGCTCGGCGCCCACGACGGCATCGTCTTCACGACGCCCAGGACGGAGTACGTCCCCGGCGCCAGCCGGATGCAGTTCGAGTCGTTCCAGCGCTCGTCGGTGCAGGGCGCCTCCGGGTCTCCGGGCAGCGGACGGTGCGCGTTGCCGAGCGAGGCGTCCTTCACGTTCAGGAAGCCGACCGTCCCGGGGCCGGGCCGCCCGTCCCGCGCGATGCTCTTCACCCGGACGGTCACCAGATCGCCGGACGCCTTCGCCTTCGGCTTCGGCGCGGCGGGCCGCCGCTCGTGCAGCGCCGTCACGTTGTACCGTTCCGGGTCGTCGCCGAGCCGGTCGTCCGGGACGACGTACAGATCGCCTCCGCTGTGCCGGACGGAGAACGCCGGGGCACGTCCCGGCGCGGGCGTGACGGTCGTGCCGCCCCCCGCTACGTGCACCGTGTCACCGGTGGGCAGCGTGACGTCGAATGCTCCGGCCTCCGCCCGCAACGCGGACGCGGGTCCGGAGTCCGCCGCCGCGGGCGTCGCGAACACCAGCGCGCCGAGGCCCAGGGCCGCCGCGGTCCTCAACCACATGGCCATCCCTCCCAAGAATTGGATCTTGATTGTGAGGTCGGCCGCCTGGAACGATCCAGTGCAGGCGCTGGCGGCTTCCGTCATGGCGGGAACCCGTCAAACGGGCCAGGAACCCGTAGGTTTAGGACGTGTCCGATTTGCCACTCCTGGAGGGACTCGGGGTGAGCGCCGCCGAGGAGGCGGCGTACCGAGCCCTGCTGCGGGAGGGCCCGTCGACCCTCGCCGACCTCGCGGCGCGCCACGGCGCGTCCGTCGCGGCCCTGCGCCGCCTCCTGCCGCGCCTCGAGGACCTCGGGCTCGTCACCCGCCTGGCCGGGCGCCCGCTCCGCCTCCTCGCCACCCCGCCCCATGTCGCGGTCGAGGCCCTCGTCGCAAGCCGCCAGGAGGAGATCGCCCGCAGCCGCGCCGCCATCGGCCCCCTCCTGGCCGAGGCCGCCCCGCACCCGGAGGAGCTCGTCGAGGTCGTCAGCGGCCGGGCCGCCGTGGCCCGCCGCTACCTGCAACTCCTGAACGGCGCCCGCGACGAGCTGCTCGTCCTCGTCCAGCCGCCGTTCGCGACCGACGCCGCCGTCTCGAGCGACGAGCAGGAGCGCACCATGCGCCGCGGCATCACGGTGCGCGGCATCTACGGGCCCGAGGCGCTCGACGAGCCCCACGCCCTGGACTACGTCCGCCGCGCCGTCGCGTCCGGCGAGCAGGCCCGCCTCGGCGCCGTCCCCATCAAGCTCGCCGTGGCCGACCGCCGCACCGCCATGCTGCCGCTCACCTCCGAGCACGCCAGCTCGGTCGACAGCTCCCTGATCGTCCACCCGTCCGCCCTGCTGGACGCCCTGGTCTCCCTCTTCGAGGCCCTGTGGCGCTCCGCCCTCCCGCTCCCCGGCGCGGACGCCCCGGATGACGCCGTCCTCGCCCTCCTCGCCGCGGGCCTCACCGACGAGGCCATCGCCCGCCGCCTCTCCATCAGCACCCGCACCGTCCAGCGCCGCGTCCGCGACCTCTGCGACCGCCTCGGCGCCCGCACCCGCTTCCAGGCCGGCGCCCTCTACACCCACCACCTGGACCGCTGACAGAAAAAAGGCCTCCGGCGGCCGGGGTGCGCTCACCCCGGCCGCCGGAAGCTTCATGCGCCCCTAGTGGGACCGTGCTGCGGTGGGCTCGGCTCAGCCGCCGGCCTGCCAGCGGTAGCGGCCGTTGTAGTAGCCGCGGATGTTGACGTACGGCTTGTAGGTCTTGCCGTTGCCCGTGTAGTAGAACGCGCCCTGAGCGTAGGACGTCGCGTAACTCCAGTTGCCGGCGTGGGTGGCCTTCGCCCGAACCCAGCCGCGCCACCTCCACTTGGTCTTGTTGTAGGTGTAGGCCTTGAAGTTGGCCCGGTAGGAGTTGACGTGGCGGCCGTCCCAGCACCAGGTGAGTCGGTTGGTCACCGCGATGATCCAGCGGCCGTTGGACGCCTTCCGGCCGCGGGTGCGCTGGTAGTACCCGCAGCGCTGGGCCGCCTGGATGGAGGCGGTCTCCTTGGCGGTCATCGGCTTGCCCGCGGCCCGGGCCTCGGCGATGAGGTCCTTCTTGGACAGCGCGCCCTGGCTGGTCGTGGTCACCTCCTTGCCCAGCTTGTCGGACGGCTTGGTCTGCGCCTGCGCGGCCGGGCCGACGGCCAGGAACCCGGCGGCCAGGGCGCCGGAGAGGACGGTCACGGTTGCGACACGCCGCATGTAAATCCTCCATGCCTCGAAATGGGGGGAGCACGCGAGACACCGCACGCAGCAAGGGACTGCCGGTGCCTTCGCGCCTTTCTCGGCTTTTGTGATGCGCGTGGCGACGGATCGGTTCCGAGCCGATCCGAACCGTTTCGGAAGTTCCCCCGCCGACACCCCGGCGCCGACGGCACGGCGACCCGCTCACGTCGCGACAGCCCAGTTGGAAGGCATGTCGACCGGTCACCGCTCGTGGCGACCTGACCACAATCGGACGAACGCGCCAACCACCCGAACTTCGACGCTCCGCCGTGCAAGTGCCGACAGACAAACGAGCCCCCGGCACGGTAGGCGCCGAGGGCTCGTGGTGAGGCGGGGGCGTCAGGCCAGGTCGTGCTCGCTGCTCTTGACCGCCCGGGTGAACGCGGCCCAGGCGGCGACGCTGAACGTCAACTTCGGCCCCTCCGGATCCTTGGAGTCCCGCACCCCGACCACAGGCGACAGGTCCGCCACCTCAACGCACTCGCCGCCTTGGTGGTCGCTGTAGCTGCTCTTATGCCAGAAGCCGGCCACCTCGATGCAGTCGCCGCCCTCGTGCCCACTGTGGCTGCTCTTGCGCCAAAGGCTGGCTACCTCAACGCACTCGCCACCCTCATGAGCGCTACGGCTGCTCTTGCGCCACTGGACGGATGTTTCGTCGCTCATAGGCCCTCCAGCACTGTGGATATCAAGGCTCGCGACTCCTCTAGTGGAAGAGCGTAAGCCTTCAGTAACTCGTACCGTACGACATAGCTCGTCACCCGAGTGGGGTTCTCGAAAAGCATCCCCTCACCTGCTGACTCGGTGTAAGCGATATTCGTGCCATCGTTGAAGCCGAGGATGGTGAAGCTTCCCGCGAGTCCAGCATGATAGCCCGCGCTCAAGGGAACGATATTAATCATGACATTGGGGCGGTGGCTGCATTCCAGGAGATAGGCGAACTGGTCTCGCGTTATTTCTCGATTTCCGATCTCCCGGCGCAGCACGCTCTCATCGAGAGTGAGCCAGATCCGGGGCGGGTTCTCTCTGGCTACGATCTTCTGTCGTTCCAGTCGTTTGCAGATCAGGTCCTCTGCTATGACCTGGTCGACATCGCGAAACACTGAGCGAGCGTAGCCCTCGGTCTGAAATAGGCCGCTAAGCAGGAGCGCGTTGTAGATGCGAATCGAGTCGGCTCTCTGCTCGCGCTCGCTGTACTCGGCGAACCCCGCAGGGAGTACGGGCTCGATCTCGATGTCAATGGCAAGCTTCCACAATCGGTGGTAAAGCCCGCCCGTCTCGAAGTATGTGTCGAGGTCGTGAGCGCTCTGCTCGGAGACCTTGCGGCCGCTCTCCATGGTGCTGATCCACTGCGGGGTGCACCCGAGCGCATCCGCTAGCTGCTTGCCTGTCAGCCTCGCCTGCTCGCGCATGCGACGGAGCTCGTTGCCGAAGAAGATGCGGGCTCGATTGCCGCTCACGGGAAGCCTCCGGAGGGTTAATTGGGGGTGAGGTTGAGTTGATCTCAGTTGGAGTTGAGCGGGGGTGCTGCGGGGTCACTACCGCACTTTTACCTGCCCTGTGAGTCTGGTCGCAAGTGTTTTCGACGCGAAAACGGGCGGGGAGGTTTCGAGATGTCCAGCTCGTCGGAATCGAATGGCTTTGCGGCCGGGCTAATACCCTTAATGTCTGATTGGTGTCCCGAATTCTCGCGGGACGGACTGGTCGCGCGGCGGCATGCCGAGCTGACCCCCTACCAGCTCCTGAACGGATGCATAGGGGAGGTCCAAGCGCGGGACGAGGGTGAACTGTGGTTGCTCTGCGACGCCCAGACGCGCCTATTGGAGCGAATCGCGCTCGCGGAGTTGCTGCGGGGGCGACCGTGAACGTTCCAGAGCACGAGTCACCGGCCGTCGAGTCGTACGTGCGTCTGCAAGTCCTGGGGATGCATCTCAGAGCGCACGGGTTCACGGTCCATTACGTGGCCGGAGGTCTGGTCGTCCGCAACATGACGTCCACCGGGCGAGGCGGCTGCGGAGCCAGGGGAGCGTCCGGCGACACGATCACCTGCCGGACGCGCGCCGAGGACGAGGGCCGCTACTGGTACTTCACGTCCTGGCGGCAGCCCATCGCCGAGTGCGAGCGCATCACCGACGCCCTGGTGTTCATCAAGGGCTACCTGGGAGCCCCGGGATGAGGCGCGCCGACGACCGGGCCCGGCGGAACGAGACGGCCGCCTACCTCGCCGCGCTGAGACGCGAGTTCCCGGCGTTCGGCATCGTCGCCGACCCGGAGCGGCCCATCTGGATGGCGGTGAGGGGCGACGACCTGTTCATCCGGGCCACCGACGGCCACGTCCTCCGCCAGCGGCTCCTGGAGATAGCAGGCCGATGAGCCCCCGGCGCCGCCTTGGTGCCGTCCGGCCCGGCGCTGCGCGTCCATTTTTCGGAACTGCACTGCAAGGTGTACTGGACGCGAAATATCCTCTGCGAGGAGACGCACATCACGTGGAGTCGCGTGGAGGTCGAACCGTACCGGGTTCCGGGCTTCGGCTTACGGCGCGCTCAGGCCATCTGGCCTGGGAAGTCGGGCGGGGTCCGTAGCGCAGCGTCACGGATCATCTCGCCTTTATTGCATTCGCTGCCAATACTTGCGGCTGTGACGGCGGGGACAGTAGTTTCGTCGGGCGAGCGGAGCGTCGGGCCGGGCGTGGCCCGAGCGGCTGGGGAGTCATGAAGAAGCGTACCGACAGGAAGATCGCCATCGCGGGCACCGCGGCGGCGGCCGTACTGCTGCCCACCGTCATGGTCGGCCTCGCGCAGGCCGGCGTGGGGGTTCCGAAGAGCAGGTCGGAGGCCAGCGGGAACTCCAAGCCGATCCCCTCGTTCGGCCCCCCGACGCAGCCCGCGGTCACCGACGGGACGACGAGCGCGTCCCCGAAGAAGTCGCCGGGCACGTCGAAGCTGCCGAGCATCCCGCTGAACAGCAACCCGTTCGGTACCGGCGGGACGTCGCCGAGCCCCAACGACCCCGACAGCAACAGCGGCAACCACGGCAAGAAGCCGCAGATGCCGTCCGGTGCCGCGTCGGGCAAGTACGCCAAGGCGCCCGACGGGGCCGCCATCACGCGCGTGACGAAGATCAACTCGCGGATCTTCGACGTCTCGATCGCCTCCCCGGCGCTGGGCGCCGAGGTGAAGACCCGCGTCATGGTCCCGAAGGGCTGGAAGGCCGGCGCCACCAAGACGTGGCCGGTCGTGTACGCCTACCACGGCGGCAACAACAACTACACGTCCTGGACCAAGGACTCCAACATCGAGCAGATCATCGGTCCGTACGACGCGATGGTCGTGATGCCCGAGGGCGGCTGGAACGGGTCCTACACCAACTGGTACAACGGCGGGAAGGGCGGCATCCCCGAGTGGGAGACGTTCCACATCGGCGAGGTCATCCCGCTGATGGAGCGCAACTTCCACGCCGGGTCGATGCGCGCCGCGATCGGCCTGTCGTCCGGCGGGCAGGGCGCCATCACCTACGCCGAGCGGCACCGCATTTTCAAGTACGCCGCCTCCTACAGCGGCGCCCTCAACATCACCGCGCCCGGCATGCCGGTCATCCTGACGTCCATGAACCGCGACGCGGGCACCGCCATCTGGGGCGACCCGATCACCGCGCGGGCGAACTGGCGGGCGCACGACGCGACCGTCATGGTGTCCAAGCTGAAGGGCATCGGCGTCTACGTGTCGTCCGGCAACGGGCAGCCCGGCCCCTACGACAACCCCGACACGCCGCCCCACGACGCGGGGCGGATCGGCGAGCAGCTCGCCGGCACGATGAACGACAACTTCGTCGCCGCCGCGCAGAAGGCGGGCGTGCCGGTCACCTCCCACCTGTACGGGCCCGGCATGCACAACTGGAAGTACTGGCGCGTCGAGCTGTCCCGCAGCTGGCCGACCATCGCCAAGTCCATCGGCGCCCGCAAGTCCTGACCGCCCGCCCGGCGGTCCCGGGAGCCGCGCCGTGAAGGGGTTCGCCCGGCGGGAGTTCCAGCTCGTCCTGCTGCGCCGGATGGCCGACTACCAGCCGGGCCTGGTCGAGGACGCGATGCGCTCGCTCGGCGCGTCCCGCACCGAGATGCGCGAGGTCAACGCCAGATGGCAGCGCATCCTGCGGTCCCGGACGTTCCCGCGCGGCCGCCGCCGCTACGAAGCCGTCCTCGGCCCGCCCGCCGCCGTCGAGGAGCGCCCGATCGGCGACGTCGCCTGCGAGGTGGCGTGGTGGCCGCCGCTCGCCCTGTGGCCCGGCCTGCGCTTCGAGATCATGATGGGCCCGGACGGCACCGTCATACAGGAGTGGCTCGTCCGGGACGACGGCGTCCCCGTCCCGCCGCTGGAGACCCTCGACGACCTCGTCCCCTGGTCCTGCGTCGTCGGCGACGTGGACGAGCGCTTCGGCGCGGTCGCGCACCAGGACGGCGAGGTCCCGAGCCGCTGGCACGCGACGCTCGCGCGCCCGGACGGCACCGCCTACGTGGCGCACTTCGTGTGGGGGCTGCTCCAGACCGTCGAGAGCATCTGAAGCCGTTCCGAGCGTCGGGCGATTCGCGAACATTGTGGCGACTTGAACCTTTTTGTCCCTGGGGATTGCCCATCCGTCCCTAGCGTGGGGGACATGCGTGCTTCGAAGGGATTGCTATGCCTGAGGTGACCGCATACGCCCCCGGATTCCCCACTTGGGCCGAGCTGGCCACCCCGGACGTCCGCGAGTCCGAGCGGTTCTACAGGGAGCTGTTCGGCTGGTACCTCTACACCCTGACCGGTTCCCTCGCCGACTACCAGATCTTCACCCTCGGCGACGTCCAGGGTCCGGAGGTCGCCGGGATGCACCAGCTCGCCGACGACACGATGGCCCCGGAGTGGACGTGCTATTTCCGGACCGACGACATCCAGGCCACTCTCGACACCGTGCGCGCCATGGGCGGG
Organism: Actinomadura sp. K4S16; assembly: GCF_008327685.1. Lineage (GTDB taxonomy): Bacteria > Actinomycetota > Actinomycetes > Streptosporangiales > Streptosporangiaceae > Spirillospora. The sequence continues at coordinate 20,662 of NZ_BDDE01000033.1, read as the reverse complement.
CGCGAGCTGAGCGAGCCCACCGACATGGCCAACCTCGGGCGGATGGCCCACTGCGCCGACCCCGAGGGCGCCGACTTCGCCCTGTGGACCCCGTACGACTTCGAGGGCGCGGGCGTCAGGGACGAGCCGTCCGCGATGTGCTGGACGGAGCTGGCGAGCCGCGACATCGAGGGCGCCCGCCGCTTCTACGGGGAGGTCTTCGGCTGGAAGGCCGTCGACCGCTCCTACTACGCGCCCGAGTACACCAACTGGAAGGTCGGCGACTGGTCCGTGGCGGGCATGGTGCCGCTGGAGGAGTGGTGGCCGGCCGACTTCGACCCCCACTGGATCCCCTACTTCTGGGTCTCCGACTGCGACGCCACCGCCGCGCGGGCGGCCGAGCTGGGGGCGGTCGTCCACGTGCCGCCGATCGACATCAAGCCCGGGCGCTTCGCCGTCATGACCGACCCGTGCGGGGCGCGCCTGGCCGTCCTCACCCCGGTGGCCGGCTCGCGCAGCGAGCCGTACGGGTCGGGCGATGCTGAGGTGATCTGATGCCCGAGACGAACGGGATCGCCCCCGGCTCCCCGTCGTGGGCCGAGCTCGCGAGCCCGAACCCGGAGGTGTCCAGGCGGTTCTACCGGGGGCTGTTCGGCTGGTACTCCTACACGCTGACCACCGACATCGGCGACTACGAGATCTTCACCCTGGGCGACGTGCAGGGCCCCGAGACCGCCGGTATGCAGACGCTCCTGGACGAGTCCGAGCGCGGGTCGTGGACGTGCTACTTCCGCAGCGACGACATCGAGGCCACCGTCGCCGCCGTGCGCGACGCGGGGGGCCTGGAGGTCGTGGAGCCCACCCAGGTCGCCGATCTCGGACGGATGGCCGTGTGCTCCGACCCCGAGGGCGCCGACTTCGCCCTATGGACCCCCCACAACCTCAAGGGGGCGGGGGTCGTGGACGAGCCGTCCGCGATGTGCTGGATGGAGCTGGCCTGCCACGACCCCGAGGGCGCGCAACGCTTCTACGGGGAGGTCTTCGGCTGGAGGCCCGTCGAGCGCGACTTCTACGACTCTCCCTACACGCAGTGGAAGGTCGGCGATTCGTCGGTGGCGGGCATGGTCTCGATCGACGAGCAGTGGCCGCCCGACCGCCCCGCGCGCTGGATCCCGTACTTCTGCGTCTCCGACTGCGACGCGTCCGCGGCCAGGGCCGCCGGACTGGGCGCCCGCGTCCACATCCCGCCGACCGACATCAAGGTCGGCCGCTTCGCCATCCTCAGCGACCCGACCGGCGCCTGCGTGGCCCTCTTCGCCCCCACGGTGGACTTCCAGTTCGAGCGCCTGCGCCCCTGACGGCCGCTTGCGCCTGACGGCGGGCGGTCAGGGGCCGAGGGGCTCGGGACCGAGGGAGCCGGGCGCGGGCAGGGCTTCGCCGGAGTGGAGGCGGCCGAGAAGCATCAGGACGAGTTCGTCGATGACCTCGTCGAGGGTGGCGTCGACCCAGCCGGCGCTCCAGTCGTGCAGGAGGCCGTTGATGCTGCCGATGAAGGCGGTCGCGGCGATCCGGTAGTCCCGGTCGGCGATCTCGCCGCGCTCGGCGGCGGCGGCCGCCTCGGCGCAGATGAAGTCGACCCAGCGGGCGCGGCGGGTCAGCCGCTGCCGGTCCATCCGGGGGCTGACCCCGATGATCTCGACGAACGCGATCCGGATGCGGGCCCGGTCGCCGGTGATGGCGGCGGCGTAGGCGCGGAACAGGTGGGCCGTGCGCTCGGCGAGCCGGAGCCCCTCCACGGACGGCAGCGCGGCGACCACGTCCCGCTCGGCCGCGTCGTTGACCTCCAGGTGCAGTTCGGCGAGGAGGTCCTCCAGCGTGCTGAACTCCTCGTAGAACTGGCGCGTGGACAGCCCGGCCGCCTCGCTGAGCGCCGCCACCGTTGTGCCGCGGTAGCCGGGGCCGCGGCCGAACATCTCCAGCCCGGCGTCGAGGAACCGGCGGCGCCGCTCCGCGCGCCGCTCGGCCGCCGTCCGGCCGCCGTACCTGCCGGTCGGTGTCGCGCGCCTGCCCGCCACGTGGCTCCCTCCGTCCGTTCGGACCGCATTTTCCCGCAATCCAGTCTTGTGTCACACATCACCCCCCGGTCGTCCCACTCACCGGGACGGCCGGGGTCGGCGGCGCCCCCGCCGTGCCGTCCACCTCGGCGGTGATTCGAAGCGCGGATGGCGGGAACCGCGACCCGATGCGATTTGGAGGGATTCGAGGGCACCTGATGCCCTTCGCGGGGCGCCGGTACTGGAGCGAGCGGGCGAAGCTGACCCTCAAGGCCGTCCTCGCGGCGGTCGTGGCGTGGGTGATCGCCAAGTACGGGATCGGCCAGTCGCAACCGTACTTCGCGCCCCTGGCCGCGCTGCTCGGGGTGTACCCGACGGTCGTACGGTCCGTGCGGGAGAGCCTGGCGTACGGGAGCGGGTTCGTGATCGGCGCGGCGCTCGCGATCCCCGTCGGGCTGCTCGTCGGCCCGAACATCGCGGGCATCGCCGCCGTCCTCGTCCTCGCCATGATGGCGTCGGGATGGCGGCGGCTGGGCGAGCAGTCGTCACAGGTCCCGTTCACGGCGCTGTTCGTGCTGCTCCTGGGCGGGCACGAGGTCGTCTCCTACACGCTGCCGCGCCTCGCCGACGTGGCGACCGGGCTCGTGGTGGGCCTCGGCATGAACGCGGTGGTCTTCCCGCCGCTGTACCTGCGCCGCGGCGAGTACGCGGTCCGCGAGCTGCGGGAGGCCCTCGCGGACGCCCTCGGGACGCTCGCCGACGAGGTCGTCGAGCCCGCCGAGTGGCGCTCGCTGTGGGAGGAGCGCGAGTCGCGGCTGGCGAACGTCCAGGAGCAGGCGCGGTACGCGGTGGACCAGGGCGCGGCGAGCCTGCGCGCCAACCCGCGCGCGAAGCTGCTCGGCTACCGGGTGCGCTGGCGCGACGTTCCCGGGCAGTGGGCGGCGCCGCAGCTCATGACGACGCTCGACCACGCGACCGCCTACACCCGGTCGATCGCCGCGACGCTGCGCCGGCTGGGGGACGCCGACGACGAGCTGGTCCCCGGCTCGAAGTTCCGGCGCCTGTACGCGGAGGCGCTCCGCACGCTCGGCGACCTCGTCTGGGAGCTCCCCGAGATGCCGGACGACGCGGTGCTCGCGGAGGCCGACGACAAGCTGCGCGAGCTGGAGCGGCCCTACCTCGGCTCGCGGACCGACGCCCCCGGCCTCTGGGACCCGCAGAAGGAGCTGCTGCGGCTCAGCCGCCTGCTGCTCGACGACCTCCGCGCCCGCCGCCCCTAGTTTCCGCCGCCCCCAGCACCCGGCGCCCCTGGGACCCGGCGCCCCTGGGACCCGGCGCCCGCGCCCTCCCGGCGACGCGCCGGACCCGCGCGCCGGTCACCCGGACAGGCGCCGCAGCAGGTCGCGGCTCGCGGTGGCCATCGCCGGCGGGACGTCCAGCTCGTCCAGCATGGCCGCGGCGGCCTCCATCTCGGCGGCGCGGCGGGCGGCGTGCCGGTACGTCCCGGAGACGAGCCGGTCCACGGTGTGCTCGCCCGCCGCCGCGAGCTCCGCGACGATGTTCGCGCGCAGCCAGTCCTCGCAGCCCGCCGCCCGCGCGGCCTCCAGAGCCTCCACCACCGACCCGGCCAGCCCCTTGAAGAACACGCTGCGCAGCAGCTTGCGCCCGGCCGCGGCACCCGCCTCCGCGTCCATCACCTCGATTCCGGCGCCGAGCGGGGTGAGGACGGCGGCCACGTCCCCGGCGCCCTCCGCGCAGGCCAGCATCGGCGTGCGCAGCCCGCGGCCCGGCACCGGCGCCATGATCGCCACGTCGGCGAACCGGACGCCGCCGCGCCGCGCGAGCGCGTCCAGCTCCCGCTTCAGGCCGGGCGACCCGGTGTTCAGGTCGGCCCACACGGCGTTCCGCGCGGCGCCGATCCCCGCCTTGAGGGCGGGGACCGCGTCATGCGCGCTGTTGACGCTCAGCACGAGACCGGCCCCGGCGGCGGCGTCGGCCTCGCTCCCGGCCTGGACGATCCCGCCGGACGCCGGGACGGCCGGGTCGTAGCCGCGCACCACCGCCCCCGCCGCCACGAGGTCCCGCGCGATCGCGCCGCCCGCCTCACCGAGCCCGAGTACGGCGATCACCGTCATGCGCCCACCTCCGCGTCCGGGAGCCGAGCGGGTCCCGTAAGCCGCCACCCTAGTTGGTGCGGAAATTGGCGACAATCTCGGATCGTCCCTGGTCGACTCGGCGGCCGCGCCCCCCGCCGGAAAACCCTTCGCGCCCGCGCTCCCGCGGCGGTTACGGTCGGCAGGCCGCGCGGCACGATCTTGTCCGGCGGCGGTCGTCATCAGAGAGGACAGGAGGATTCCCGATGACAATCACAGCCCTTGCTCTCACCAAGGTCCGCAACATCGGGATCATGGCGCACATCGACGCCGGCAAGACGACGACCGCCGAGCGGATCCTCTTCTACACCGGTGTGTCGCACCGGATCGGCGAGGTGCACGACGGCAACACCGCGCTGGACTTCACCAAACAGGAGCGCGACCGGGGCATCACCATCACCTCCGCGGCGACGACCTGCCGCTGGACCGTCGAGGACGCCGCGGGCGGCACCGGCGGCGAGCACACGATCAATCTGATCGACACGCCGGGCCACGTCGACTTCACGATCGAGGTCGAACGCTGCCTGCGGGTGCTCGACGGCGCCGTGGCCGTGTTCGACGGCGTCGCGGGCGTCGAGTCCCAGTCGGAGACGGTGTGGCGCCAGGCTGACCGCTACGGCGTGCCGCGGATCTGCTTCGTCAACAAGCTCGACCGCACCGGCGCCGACTTCGCGCGCTGCGTGGACATGATCCGCGAGCGGCTCGGCGCCGTCCCGCTGGTCGTGCAGTTGCCGATCGGCGCCGAGGCCGGGTTCGCGGGCGTCGTCGACCTCGTCTCCGGGCGGGCGCACGTCTGGCCGGAGGGCCGGCACGCCGTCGTGGACGTCCCGTCCGGCATGGCCGAGGACGTCCGGCGATGGCGCGGCAGGCTCGTCGAGACGGTCGCCGAGCGCGACGAGGAGGTCATGGAGCTGTACGTGGGCGGTACGGAGCCGTCGCCGGAGCAGCTGCACGCGGCGATCCGCCGTCTCACGGTCGCCTTCGAGGCCACCCCGGTGCTGTGCGGCAGCGCGTTCCGGAACAAGGGCGTCGAGCCCCTCCTGGACGCGGTGGTGCGGTACCTGCCGTCGCCGCTCGACGTCGCGCCGCCGGAGATCGGGGACGCGCTGGCGGAGACCCCGCTCTCCGCGATCGCGTTCAAGATCATGACTGACCGGTATCTGGGCCCGCTCACCTTCGTCCGGATCTACACCGGGCGGCTGGCGGCGGGCGCGAGCGTGCTCAACAGCGTGAAGGAGCGCAAGGAGCGGATCGGCAGGATCTACCGCATGCACGCCGACACGCGCGAGGAGATCGCGTCGGCGGGCGCGGGCGACATCGTCGCGGTGATGGGGCTGAAGCAGACCACCACCGGCGAGACGCTCTGCGACGACGCGCGCCCGGTGGTCCTGGAGTCCATGGACTTCCCGGCCCCGGTCATCGAGGTCGCGATCGAGCCGCGGTCCAAGGCCGACCGGGAGAAGCTGAGCGCCGCCATCCACCGGCTCTCGGAGGAGGACCCGTCGTTCCAGGTCCACGACGAGGAGGGGCAGACCGTCATCGGCGGCATGGGCGAACTCCACCTGGAGATCCTCATCGACCGCATGAAGGAGGAGTTCCACGTCGACGCGGGCGTCGGCAGGCCGCGCGTGGCCTACCGCGAGACGATCCGCACGGCGGTGGAGCGGGTCGACCTCACCCACCGCAAGCAGACGGGAGGCAAGGGCCAGTACGCGAAGGTGCAGATCTCCGTCGAGCCCATCGAGGACGGGTACGAGTTCGTCAACCGGGTCACCGGCGGGCGGATCCCGAAGGAGTTCATCTCGTCGGTGGACGCGGGCTGCCAGGAGGCGATGAGCTCCGGCGTCCTAGCCGGGTACGAGCTGACGGGCGTGCGGGTCACGCTGCTGGACGGCGACTACCATCCCGTCGACTCGTCCGAGCTCGCCTTCAAGATCGCCGGTTCGCTGGCGTTCGGGGAGGCGGTGCGGCGCGCGTCCCCGGTGCTGCTCGAACCGGTGATGACCGTGGAGGTCACCGCCCCCGAGGAGCACCTCGGCGCGGTGATCGGCGACCTCAACGCCCGTCGCGGCCGGATCGAGGGGACGGGGGAGCGCGCCGGCGCCCGGATCGTGCAGGCCCTCGTCCCGCTGTCGGAGATGTTCGGCTACGTCGGGGATCTGCGCGGCATGACGTCGGGCCGCGGCGTGTTCACCATGCGGTTCGCCTCCTACGCGGAGGTCCCCGCCGCGGTCGCCCGGACCCTGGTCTCGGGCTGACGTGAAGGGGGCCCGGCTCTCGCCGGGCCCCCTTTCCCGCGCGGTTTCAGGGGCGGGACGGGACCGCCGCCGGTTCGCGGCGGCGGTTCGCCAGCACCGCGTCCAGCGCCCAGGCGCCCGGCCCGAGCACCGCGATCAGCAGGAACGCCCAGCAGAACATCGCCGCGCTCTCGCCGCCGTTGCGCAGCGGCAGCAGCGCGTGCGGCTGGTGGACGGTGAAGTACGCGTAAGCCATCGAACCGGACGCGAGGACGGCCGCGGGCCGGGTGAGAAGCCCGGCCAGGACCAGCGCGCCGCAGACGAGCTGGATGAGCGCGGCCCACCAGCCCGGCCAGGCGGCGAACTCGACCGCGTGGCCGCTGCCCCGGTTGCCGCCGAGCACCCCGAACAGCGACGCCGCGCCGTGGCACAGGAACAGCAGGCCCACGACGGCGCGGAACAGCGCGAGCACGGGTTCGGCCAGTCGGTCCACGGGGATCATCCTTCGGTCACCCAGCCGTGCATGATCCCCATGACGTCCGAGAAGCCCTCGTCGGACGCCTTGTAGGACGCGGTGATCTTCAAGGTGTCGCCGAAGTTGATCCGGCCGATGGGCGAGCCGCTGCACGACGGCATGTTCGACACCTCGGTCATGCCGTGGTGGTCGATGAACTCCGGCGTGCCGCCCTCCTCCGCCTCGCTGCGGCAGAACAGGCGCCCGGTCGTGACGTCCTCGGTCTGCACGGCGACACCGCCGTGGTGCAGGTGCCCGCGGATGTGGACGAGGTCGCCCGACACGGTGGAGCGCCACGTCCTGGACTTCTCGCTCTGCTGCCCGGCCGGGACGTCCCAGGTGGAGTCGAGGCAGCCGCCCGCGTCCAGCCACAGCGGGATCACCGGCCTGATGTGCGAGCCGAGCACCGGCTGGTAGGTGAAGGTGAACTGGACGTAGACGGTCTTCTCCTCGTGCGCGTGGTTCATCAGGTCGGCGAGGAGCGTCCAGCGGTCGAGCGGGGCCATCCGGAACCCGTAGCCGGCGGGGAAGACGCTCTCCATCCGCTCGTTGCCGGACGCGAGGACGCGCCGCGACCCGCCGCAGACGGTGTCCCACGCCGCCGAATTGAAGATGACCGCGTGGTGCAGCATCGGCCCGGTGTTGATGTTGGCGTTGCTTCCGTCGGCGTAGACGAGATTCGGCTTGAACCCCGTGACGAAGCAGCTCTCGCACGGTTTCGCCACGTCCACGGCGATCTGGTTCGGCAGTTCGCCGTGCTCGCCGTTCGCCGCTTTGGGAATGGTGTAGGGGCCGTACCGGAGGGTGACGGTCTGGGCCTGCGCGACCGGCTCGGCCGGCGCGGCCTGCGCGGTGGCGGGCTGCATTGTGGCGGGCAGCACGGCGCCGGCGAGCAGCGCGAACGCGCCGAGAAGCGCGAGCAGCGTTCTTCGGGACAAGGGGGTCCTCCTTGGGGAGCCGCGCCGGGCGGGAACTCCGGCGCACTTTTCTGCATGCGGCGGCCGACCGGTGAGGAAAGGGATTCCGCGTCCTTGCGGGAAAGGCCGTCCGCGACGCCCACACAGTGAACTCCGCCACAGGTGAAGTCAATTGTGCCGGGACACAACCGCGACGGCCGGCGTGATGAGCTGTGATTTCGCCGGGCGGCCGGAATGGAGACCGGCGATTTCGCCGATACCCTTGCCGACCCTTCCGCCGAGGCGCGCCGCGCGGGTGTGGAACCCGCGAACCCGGGCATGTGGGCCGACGCCCGCACGCGGGGCCCCCGGCCCCACTAGTCTCAGCCGGGGCGGGGTGCCGGGCCCCGCCGTCCATGAGGAGGAGTACGCAGGTGTTCGAGTCGGTGCTCGTGGCGAACCGCGGCGAGATCGCAGGCCGGATCGTGCACACCGCCCGCGCGATGGGGCTCAAGGCCATCGCGGTGTACTCCGCGGCCGACGAGGGGCTGCCCTTCGTCGCCGAGGCGGACGAGGCCGTCCTGATCGGGCCCGCCGAGCCGTCCGGCAGCTACCTGAACGCCGCCGCGATCCTGGAGGCCGCGCACCGGACGAACGCGCAGGCCGTCCACCCCGGCTACGGGTTCCTCTCCGCCAGCCCCGCGTTCGCCCGGCGGGTCGCCGAGCGCGGCCTGGTCTGGGTCGGCCCCCCGCCGCTCGCCATCGCCCGGACGGGCGACAAGATCAACGCCCGGAACCTGATGAAGGAGGCGGGCGTCCCCGTCGCGCCGGGGGTCTGGGAGCCGGTCCCGGACGCGGCCACGGCGGTCGAGGAGGCCGAGCGCATCGGCTACCCGGTCATGGTGAAGCCCGCCGCGGGCGGCGGCGGCATCGGCCTGGCGGCGGCCTACGACGAGGCGTCGCTGCGCAAGGCCTACGAGGAGGCCCGCGCCGCCGCCGAGCGGCTCTTCGGCCGGGGCGACATCCTGCTGGAGCGGTACGTGGAGGGCGCCCGGCACGTCGAGGTGCAGATCCTCGGCCTCGCCGACGGCACCGTGGTGGCGCTGGGCGAGCGCGACTGCTCCGTCCAGCGCCGCTACCAGAAGGTCGTGGAGGAGTCCCCGTCCCCCGCCGTCGGCCCGGCGCTGCGCGAGCGGATGCTGGCCGCCGCCGTCCGCGCGGGCGAGGCCGTGGACTACCGGGGCGCGGGCACCGTCGAGTTCCTGGTCGACCCCGCCGCGCAGGCCTTCCACTTCCTGGAGATGGACCCCCGCCTCCAGGTCGAGCACCCGCTGACCGAGATGGTCACCGGCATCGACCTCGTCGAGCAGCAGTTCCTCATCGCCGCCGGGGAGCCGGCCTCGTTCGGCGCCACATCGTTCAGCGGCGCCTCCCCGCGCGGCCACGCCATCGAGTTCGGCGTCCACGCGGAGGACCCGCACCGCTTCCTGTCCGGCACCGGCAAGATCACGGTGTGGGAGGAGCCCGTCGGGGACGGCATCCGCATCGACGCCGGGTACGCCGAGGGCACCACGGTCACCCGCCACTACGACCCGCTGCTGGCCAAGCTGTGCGTCCACGGCGACGACCGCCGCCACGCGCTGGCCCGCGCCCGCGCCGCCCTCGACGCGCTCCGCATCGAGGGCCCGCCGACGAACCTGCCCTTCCTGCGCGAGGTGCTCGACCGCCCCGAGTTCGCGGACGGCACCTACGACACCGGGCTCGTGGTGCGCATGCGCCGCCCGCAGGCCCCCTGAGCACCGCCCCGGCGCCCGTCGTAGAGTGACGCCGTGTACTGCGACCGCTGCGGCGAGCCCGCCGAGGGCGACCACGCCACCTGCCGGACCGCCCGCCGGATGGAACCGCCCCGCTACTGCGCCCACTGCCGCCGCCGCCTGATCGTCCAGGTGACCCCGACGGGCTGGACGGCCCGCTGCTCCCAGCACGGCCCCCTCGCCCCCGCCTCCTAGAACGCCAGGGCGTAGGTGAGGAGTTCGAGGCCGGGGACCGGGGTCCAGTCGCGGTCTGGAGTGCGGACGAAGCCCATTTTCTCGTACATGCGCTGGGCGGACCCCATGTTGCGCTGCGTCGACAGGCGCAGGCCCGCCAGACCGGCCGTGCGGGCGCGCTCGACGCAGGCGCGCACCATGGCGCGGCCCGCGCCCTTGCCCCGGGCCTTCTCTAGGACGGCGAGCATGCGGATCTCGGCCTCGTCCGGTCCGGCCAGCTCCGCGTAGGGGCTGTCGGGCGGGCAGTAGGCGACGGCCCCGGCGATCTCCCCGGCGTCCTCTGCCACGAGCAGTACGGCTCTCGCCGCGCGGTCGGCGGCGTTCCGCAGCTTCGGAACGTACGTGGAGGACGGGCTGACCAGGCCGCCGCGCACGTAGACCTCCACGGTCAGCTCGCCGACGAGGTCGTACTCGTCCGGGCGCGCCGTGCGCACGATCACTTGACGTCCTGGCAGGAGGACTCGTCGGGGAGAAGGGGGCGCAGGCGGACGGAGTAGGTCTGGCCGCCGCTGCGCCACGCGGTGTCCGGGGCCATGGCCGGGACCTTACCGGTAGGGGCCTCGGTGCAGACCGCCCCGGCCACCTGGACGCCCTTGCCCAGCGGTTCCAGCGGCCACGTCTTGACGGCGCCTCCCGCCGGGGGCCCGGCGAGGACGGCGGTCTTCTCCGGTTTGTAGGGCTTTGGCGCCCCAGCCAGGTCGGACGCGGGCCAGGCGGCGGGGTCGAGCCGCTTCAGGAACCGCGCCTCCGGGCCCGCCTGCGACTCGGGCTGGACGATCCGGGTCGTCGCGCCGTCCATCGTGACGACGACCGTGATCGCGTCCGCGACGTTGCCGGCGCCGACGGTGTGCGAGCGGCCGAGACCGGCGGCGCGGGCCTCGTCGAGGAGGCGCCGCAGCGCGTCGGGCTTCAGGCGGTACTCGGTCGGCACGCCCTGGGCCGGGGCCACCGCGACGCCCGTGGAGTAGAGGGAGAAGTCGGGGAGGCTTCCAGGGCCGCCAAGACCGGCGATGCCGCCGGTCTTGCGCCAGCGCAGGACGAGCCTCTCGCCTGCGGGGGTGTCGCCCGCGGGGGACGATGAGGTGGAGGGTGCGGGGGAGGACGGCGAGGGCCCGGTGGTGCCGGAGTCGTCGCCGCAGGCGGCCAGCGCGGTGCAGGCGGTCAGGGCCGCGCAGGCGAGTGCCGGCACCCGGCGGGAGCGTGTGTACGGACCGGCCATGACGGTTGGACGCTCGGCGGCCCGCCCCGGTTCCGTCCGATACAAGAACTTCCGCCGGAAGTCTGTGGGGTCCGGCCACGGGCCGGATCCGCGCCTTCGCTAGTGTGCCGAACTGTGAGTGTGCTCGTTGTGACCGGGACCTGCACGGGCGTGGGGAAGACCGTCGTCACCGCGGCGCTGGCGGCGCTCGCCGCCGCGCGCGGCGCGTCGGTCGCCGTCGTCAAGCCCGGCCAGACCGGCGTCGGCGGCGGGGAGCCCGGCGACCTCGCCGAGGTCCGCAGGCTCGCCGGGATCGACGACGTGCACGAGTGCGCGCGGTTCCCCGACCCGCTGTCCCCGGCCGCGGCGGCCCGCCGCGCCGGGATGCCGCCCGTACGGATGCCGGACGTCGCCGAGTGCGTCCGGGAGCTGGCGGCCGACCGGCGGCTGGTGCTGGTCGAGGGGGCGGGCGGCCTGCTCGTCCGCTACGACGACGAGGGCTCCACGATCGCCGACCTCGCGCGCTGGCTCGGCGCCGCAGTCGTGGTGGTCGCCCGGCCGGACCTCGGCACGCTCAACCACACGGCGCTCACCCTGGAGGCGATGGCGCACCGCGGGGTGCAGCTCGCCGGGGTGGTGATCGGCGCGTGGCCGGACGAGCCCGACCTCGCCATGCGCAGCAACATCCGCGACCTGGAGACCATCGCGGCCCGCCCGCTGTCGGGGGCCCTGCCCGCCGGCGCCGGCGCCCTGGACCCGGCGGAGTTCCTCGTGGCCGCGCACCGCGGCCTGGCCCCCACGTTCGGCGGCGCGTTCGACGCCGCCGCCTTCCGCGCCGCCTACGGCCTCGACAAGGAGAACACGTGACGGACATCCTCGACATCGCGCGCCGCCAGGTACTGGACGAGGGCCGAGGCCTGTCGGAGCAGCAGGTCCTGGAGGTGCTGAACCTGCCGGACGACCGGCTGCAGGACCTCCTCGCGCTCGCCCACGACGTCCGGATGCGGTGGTGCGGGCCGGAGGTCGAGGTGGAGGGGATCGTCTCGCTGAAGACCGGCGGCTGCCCGGAGGACTGCCACTTCTGCTCGCAGTCCGGCAAGTTCGAGTCGCCCGTCCGGTCGGTGTGGCTGAACATCCCCGAGCTGGTCGAGGCGGCGAAGGAGACCGCCGGGACGGGCGCCACCGAGTTCTGCATCGTGGCCGCCGTGCGCGGCCCGGACGAGCGGCTGATGTCGCAGGTCCGCGAGGGCGTCAAGGCCATCAACGACGCCGTCGAGATCAACATCGCGTGCTCGCTCGGCATGCTCACCCAGGAGCAGGTGGACGAACTGGCCGCGATGGGCGTCCACCGCTACAACCACAACCTGGAGACGGCCCGCTCCCACTTCCCGAACGTGGTCACCACGCACTCGTGGGAGGAGCGCTGGGACACCCTCCGCATGGTCAAGGACGCCGGCATGGAGGTCTGCTGCGGCGGCATCGTCGGCATGGGGGAGAGCGTCGAGCAGCGCGCCGAGTTCGCCGGGCAGCTCGCGGAGCTGGAGCCCGACGAGGTCCCGCTGAACTTCCTCGCGCCGCGCCCCGGCACCCCGTTCGCCGACTACCCGCTGGTCGAGGGCACCGAGGCGCTGAAGACGATCGCCGCGTTCCGGCTCGCCCTGCCCCGCACCATCCTGCGCTACGCCGGGGGCCGCGAGCTCACCCTCGGCGACCTCGGCACCCGTGAGGGCATGCTCGGCGGCATCAACGCCGTCATCGTCGGCAACTACCTCACCACGCTGGGCCGTCCGGCGCAGCAGGACCTGGACCTGCTCACCGAGCTCCAGATGCCGATCAAGGCCCTCGGCAAGACGCTCTGACGCGCCGCGCGGCGGGTCAGCGGCTCAGGCGGGTGATGAACTTGTACCGGTCGCCCCGGTACAGGGACTGCGCCCACTCGACCGGCTGGCCCGTCGTGTCGAACGCGTGCCGGGAGAGCAGCAGCATCGGGAGGCCGACGTCCACCCCCAGGAGCTGGGCGTCGTGCGGGGTCGCGAGGACGGTCTCGATCGTCTCCTCCGCCTCGGTCAGGTGGACGTCGTAGGCGGTGGCGAGCGTCTCGTACAGGGAGTGGTGGCGGGGCAGCTCGCGGCGCAGGCCGGGGAACCGGCGGGCCGGGAGGTGGGAGGTGTCGATCGACATCGGCTCGCCGTCGGCCAGCCGGAGGCGGTGGATCCGCAGCACCCGGCCGCCCGGGCGGATGCACAGGAGGGTGGCGAGGCGCTCGTCGGCGCTGACGTAGCCGGCCTCCAGGATGCGGGTCTCGGGGCGCAGCCCGTGGTGCCGCATGTCCTCGGTGTAGCTGACGAGCTGGAGCTCCTGGGCGACCTTCGGCTTGGCGACGAAGGTGCCCTTGCCCTGGATGCGCTGGAGGCGCCCCTCGACGACGAGTTCGGCGAGGGCCTGCCGCACGGTGGTGCGGGACGTCTCGTACTTCTCGGCGAGGGTCCGCTCGGGCGGCAGCGGGCTGCCCGCCGGAAGCGACTGGATCAGCTCGACCAGCAGCTCCTTGAGCTTGTAGTACTTCGGGATCCGGGGCGCCTGGTTGGGGTGGCGCTTACCGATGTCGCCGAGCGAGACCCGGTCGAAGCCGTGCTCGAACCCGCCCCCGTGCCGGGGCCCGCCCCTGACCTCCGTCACGGCATCTCCTCACGTTCATCACCGGTTTCCCCGATGTTATGGGTGAAGACTACGGCCGGTAGAGGATGCCGTTTCCGCCAGGGCCGCCCGCAATCGTGTGAGGTCGGACTCGTCCAGCGTGGCGCGTGCGGTGAGGCGCAGGCACGCGCGCCCCTTCGGGACCGACGGCGGACGGAAGCAGCCGACGCGGAGGCCGTGCTCAGCGCAGATCTCGGCGGCCCGCAGCGCGGCCCGCGGCTCGCCCAGGAACACCGGGACCACGGCGGCCGCGGGCTCGGCCGTTTCCAGGCCGGAACCGGCCGCCAGGTTTGAGATCGCGACGGCCCGTTCGCGGGCTCGGCCCGGCAGCCCGGGGTCGGACGCGAGCACGTCCAGCGCGGCGAGGGCGGCGCCCACGGCCGGCGGGTTCAGGCCGGTGTCGAAGATGAACGACCGCCCGGTGTCCACCAGGGCGTCGATCACCTCCGGGGCGCCGAGGACCGCCCCGCCCTGCGACGCCAGGGACTTCGACAGCGTGAGGGTGAGGACGACGTCCGGTTCGCCCGCGAGGTCGGCGGCGTGCGCGGCGCCCCGGCCCCCGTCGCCGACGACGCCGAGCGCGTGCGCCTCGTCGATCACCAGCAGCGCGCCGTGCGCCCGGACGGCGGCGTGCAGCGCGCCCAGCGGCGCCAGGTCGCCGTCCACGGAGAACACCGCGTCCGTGACGACGAGGGCGTGGTCCTCCTCGCGCTCGGCGAGGGCCTGCTCGACCGCGGCGGCGTCCCGGTGCGGGACGATCACGACGCGGGACCGCGACAGCCGGCACGCGTCCACGATCGAGGCGTGGTTGACCTGGTCGGACACCACGAGCGTGTCGGGCCCGGCGAGCGCGGTGACGGCGCCGAGGTTGGCGAGGAAGCCGGAGGAGAACACCAGGCCGGCGGCGCTGCCGGTGAACGCGGCGAGCCGCCGGTCCAGCTCGGCGTGCAGCTCCGTCGTCCCGGTGACCAGGCGCGAGCCGGTGGAGCCGGTGCCCCACTCGCGCGCCGCGGCGACGGCGCCCTCGACGAGCCGCGGGTCGCCGGACAGCCCGAGGTAGTCGTTGGAGGCCAGGTCGGTGAGCCCGTCCCGGCGGGGGCGCAGCGTCCGGCGCAGCCCGGCGGCGGCGCGCCGCCCGGCCGCGTCCCGGAGCCGCGCGAGAGGGTCTCGTCCTGCGGTCATGCCGGGCATCCTGCCAGGTGGCCCCGGAGGCGGGACCACCTGCCCCGACACCGAAAACCATCGGCGATGATGGTGGTGTGCCTACCTTGACCGATCTGGTCCGCGACCACACCGACCTCACCGACACCGATCTGGAGTGGCTCCACGCACTGGTCTCGGACTGGCAGCTGCTGGCCGACCTTTCGTTCGCGGACCTGCTGCTGTGGGTGCCGCTGCGGTCGGCGGACGCGCTGCCCGCCGACGGGCCGTCCCGCGCGGGCCGGGGCAGGGCGGGCGCGCTCGACACCGGCGCGGCCGTCCCCGGCTGGGTCGCGATCGCGCAGATGCGGCCGACGACGGGCCCGACCGCCTACCCCGAGGACCTGGTCGGCAAGGTCGTCCGGACCGGTCGGCGCGGGCTGATCGACGTGGCGTGGCGGGAGCGCCGGATCGTCCGCGAGGGCGACCCGGAGTGGGGCAGCGGCATCCCCGTCCGGGAGGAGTCGATCCCGGTGCGCCGCGGCGCCAAGATCCTCGGGGTGATCCAGCGCAGCACGAACCTGAGCTCGGCGCGCACCCCGTCCCGGCTGGAGCTGACCTACCTGCAGAGCGCCAGCGACCTCGCCACGATGATCTCCGAGGGCCGGTTCCCGGTACCGGGCGAGGAGCCGAACATGGTCCGCTCGCCGCGCGTCGGCGACGGCCTCATGCGGCTGGACCGCTCCGGCAAGGTCACCTACGCCAGCCCGAACGCCCAGTCGGCGTACCGGCGGCTCGGCTATCCCACCGACCTGGTCGGCGAGGCGCTCGGGCAGATCACCGCGGACCTGTGCGACACCGGCGAGCCGATGGAGGAGGCGCTGAGCGTCGTGCTGTCCGGCCGCGCGCCCCGCGAGGTCGAGGTCGAGTCGCGCGGGTCGATCATGCAGCTGCGGACCATCCCGCTCGTCGTCGGCGGGACCCGGATCGGCGCGATCGTGCTGTGCCGGGACGTGACCGAGCTGCGCTGGCGCGACCGCGAGCTGATGACCAAGGACGCCACCATCCGGGAGATCCACCACCGGGTGAAGAACAACCTGCAGACGGTCGCGGCGCTGCTGCGGCTCCAGGCGCGGCGGCTGCGGATCCCGGAGGGCCGGGCCGCGCTGGACGAGGCCGTCCGGCGCGTCGGATCGATCGCGATCGTGCACGAGACGCTGTCGCACACCCCCGACGAGCTGATCGACTTCGACGACATCGCCGACCGGGTCATCACGATGGCGGGGGAGGTGTCCACCCCGGAGACGAAGGTCACGCCCAAGCGGACCGGCAGCTTCGGCGTCCTGCCCGCCGAGGTCGCGACGCCGCTGGCGATGGCGCTCACCGAACTGCTGCAGAACGCCCTGGAGCACGGCCTGGCGAACCGGTTCGGAACCCTGGAGGTCGTCGCGCACCGCTACGGAGAGGGCGAGGTCTCCCGCGATCCGGGCGGCGTCTCCGTCTGGGGCGAGTGGACCGCTCCCGGCGCGAACGAGCCCCGGACCCCGGGAGGCGAGGCCGAGCCCCCGTCCGGCCGCCGCCTGGTCACGGTCGTCGCGGACGACGGCGTCGGCCTGCCCCCCGACTTCGACATGGAGAGCAGCGACAGCCTCGGCCTCCAGATCGTCCGCACCCTCATCGTCGGCGAACTGGGCGGCCACCTGGACTTCCGCCCAAGAGAAGGCGGAGGCACCGAGGTGGTAGTAGACATCCCCCTAGACCACCACCGCCCGAGCCGCCCCTGATCACGGCCGTTGACTCTGGTCCGTGCGCACTGCGAGCAGCCGGCGCCTCAGCCGTCAAAAACCTGAAGGTGTGCGATCGCGTGCGAAGCCAGTTTCGAGCGAAGCAAGAAACTGATCGCGCAGCGAGCCGCTAGGCGAGCCGGAGCGATGCCAGCGATCGCAGCAGTGCCCGCAAGGAAGGCGCTCTAGCGCCTGACGCTAAGGGCGCTGCGATTAACACGCGCCCTGCGGCGCAGCGCGCGGCGCTCGTCTTCGCCCATGCCGCCCCAGACGCCCGACTCCTGGCCGGACTCCAGGGCCCAGCGCAGGCAGGCGTCGCTGACGTCGCAGCGGCGGCACACCTGCTTGGCCTCCTCGATCTGCAGGATCGCGGGGCCGGTGTTGCCGATGGGGAAGAAGAGCTCGGGGTCCACGTCACGGCAGGCTGCGCGGTGGCGCCAGTCCATGCGGTCCACTCCTTCGTCGGGTGGTGGAGTAACTCCACGTTTGTGAACGGGTTCACATGTTGCGGACGCCCGGGGTGGCGATGGCCAGATCCAGGGTCGTTGTTCGGCGGCGCCGCGAGCAGGTGACCAGCGGCGTTGGGGTCCCTGTCAGCAGGCGCACTTTGAGCGTTTCAGGCGGGTGCGGGCAGACGCAAGACCTTTGAGAAAGGATTCTCAAAGTATGGGTGTCGCATGTGTCACACCCATCGGTCGGGCGTGTTACGCGGCTCTCACGGCGGGGCCGCCCGCCTCAAATCACGATGCGTATCGCTTTCGGGACGGAGCGGAACGTGACCGTCCGGTGTTCGCCGAGGTAGTCGCCGTCCAGCTGGAACGCCACGGGCCGGTCCGCGCGCAGTGTGACCTCGGCCTCATCGTGCAGGTTCAGCACGTGCCGCCCCTGAATGGGATGCGAGCGCGTGGTCAGCATCTGGGCCAGCGCCCCCAGCGTCGGGCCGAGTTCCAGGGAACGCATCCCGAACACGTCCAGGCCGCGCGCGAAGTTCGCCTTCGGACTCGGATTCATCGGCAGCCTCCCCATGAAAGTCCACGGGGACGTATTGGAGATGAACGCCAGGAACAGCCCCGATTTCGGTGGCCGTCCGGGCCGTTCCAAAGTGAGCGCCGGACGGCGCCGATCTGTGCCGGAGAAGAAATGCCGTATCGCGGTCCGCGCGTACAGCGACGGGTCGGCCCGGAAGCCGGCCGCGCGCCGCCGCTCCACCTCCCGGACGACCTCCGCGTCCAGCCCCACCCCGGCGCAGAACGTGAAGTAGCGCTCGGGGGCGCCGGGATGGCTCGCCGCGCCGAGCCCCACCGTCCGGTGCCGGCCCGCCCGCAGCGCTTCCAGGACGGCGCGCGTCGCGCCGATCGGGTCGTTCGGCAGGCCCAGCGCGCGGGCGAAGACGTTCGCGCTCCCGCACGGGAGCACCGCGAGCGCCGGAAGGTCGGGCGACGGCCCCTCCGCGAGCACGCCGTTGACGGCCTCGTTCACCGTGCCGTCCCCGCCCAGGGCGATCACGACGTCGTAGCCCTCGACCGCCGCCTGCCGGGCCAGCTCGGTCGCGTGGCCGCGGTGGCCCGTCTCGGCCAGGACGAGGTCGAGGTCTCCGGTGAAGGCCCGCATGAGGATGCCGCGGGCCCGCCGGGAGGTGGAGGTCGCCTTGGGGTTGGCGATGAGCATGGCGCGCACGGCGTCAGGGTATCGATCGTTCCGGACCCGTTCGCCCGCGGTTTCCCCTGAGGACGAGCCGCGGCACCGGGCGAGTAGTGTTTCGGGATGTGACCAAGCGTCCCTTCACCGTGCAGGCCGCCGCCGCCCTCGAGGCCGTGGAGGGCGCCGCCGCCGTCGGGTTCGGCGTCTTCACCGGAGTAGAGACCGCCACCGGCGCCGCCGTCGACCCGGCCAGCGGGATCGGAGTCACCGTCCTCGCCCTCGCCGGCGGCCTCGGCATGCTCGGCTGCGCCCGCGGGCTGCTGCGCGCCGCCCAGTGGAGCCGCGCCCCCTCGGTGCTGACCCAGCTGTTCGCCCTGCCGGTCGCGTGGTCGCTGTGGCAGAGCGACCAGCCCGCGATCGCGATCCCGCTCGGCGTGGTCGCGGTCCTCGCGCTGATCGCCGTCCTGAGCCCGCCGACCACCGCCTGGCTGATCGAAGACCACGACGAGGACGGCGACGACGGCGACGAGGAGCCGCGGGAGGACGCCGAACCCGCGAAGACGGGCGGCGCCCCGCCGAGCACGGAGCCGCGCTCCCTCGGACAGCGCCTCAAAGACCGCCTCAACGAGCAGCCCACCAAGAACACCAAGAGCTGACCGGACGCCGAAAGGGCCCTGAGGAACCGTCCTCGGGGCCCTTTCGGCTCATCACGCGCTACTCGTCGGCCGTCAGGCCCTCGCGGAGCTGTGCGAGGGTCCGGGCCAGCAGCCGGGACACGTGCATCTGGGAGATCCCCAGCTCGGCGGCGATCTGCGACTGCGTCATGTTGCCGAAGAAGCGCAGCAGCAGGATCTTCTTCTCCCGCGCCGGGAGCTTCTCCAGCAGCGGCTTGAGGGACTCGCGGTACTCCACGCCCTCCAGCGACTCGTCCACCATGCCGAGCGAGTCGGCCACCGCGGGGGCGTCCTCGTCGCCGGAGTCGGGGGCGTCGAGGGACACCGTGGAGTAGGCGTTCGCCGACTCCAGGCCCTCCAGCACCTCCTCCTCGCTCATCTGCAGGTGCGCGGCCAGCTCGCTGACGGTCGGGGCCCGGCCCTCCCGCTGCGCGAGATCGCTGATCGCCTTCGTCAGCGACAGCTTCAGCTCCTGGAGCCGCCGCGGCACCCGCACCGCCCAGCCCTTGTCGCGGAAGTGCCGCTTGATCTCACCGACGATCGTCGGCGTGGCATAGGTGGAGAACTCCACCCCGCGTTCCAGGTCGAACCGGTCGATCGACTTGATCAACCCGATCGTGGCGACCTGGATCAGGTCGTCCAGCCACTCGCCGCGGTTGCGGAAGCGCCGGGCGAGATACTCCACCAGCGGCAGATGCAGCTCCACGAGCTGGTCGCGGATGCGCTGGCGCTCCGGGTCGCCCTCCGGCAGCTCGGCGAGACGCTCGAACAGCGCGCGCGCCCGGGCCCGGTCGGGTACGGCGCTCTCCGTCCGCTCGGTCGCCGCACCGGCGACCGCGGTCTGCTCCGTCGTCGTCTTCTCCGTCACGGCGCCCCCGCCGCACCGCGCCGCTTCTGCAGCGTCACGATGACCCGGTCGTCGGCGCCCACCCGGGCGTCCACCTCGCCCGCCAGGGACGACAGGACCGTCCAGGCGAACGTGTCGCGGCTCGGCTCCTCGCCGTCCACCGTCAGGACCGAAACGGAGATGCGCATGGCGTCTCCCGTCAGCTCGAACTCGCACGTCAGGTCGGTGCCGGGCACGGCCTGGGCGAGCAGCATCGCGCACGCCTCGTCAACGGCGATGCGCAGGTCTTCTATCTCGTCCAGCGTGAAGTCCAACCTGGCCGCCAGACCCGCGGTGGCGGTCCGCAGCACGGACAGGTAGGCACTCGCGGCAGGCAGCTTCACCGTGACCACGTCACGGACGGACAACTTCGTACTGGTCGGCATTGCAGCGGTTTCCTCGGTCACGTCACTCCCTCGCAGGATGGTCCCGCTGACATCGAAACTACCGCCTGTGAGCCGTGCTGCGAGACTTCGGCGCGCTGTGTTTATTTGCGTTGCGTTGGGCTGGGGCGCCTGGGGCGCCCCAGCCCAACGCAACGCGTGCGATCGCTGGCATCGCTCCGTCTCGCCTTGCGGCTCGCTGCGCGATCAGTTTCTTGCTTCGCTCGAAACTGCCTTCGGACGCGATCGCGGTGCTTGAGCCCGGCGCGTGGTTGCTGTGGTGGCGGGTGATGTGTGCGGAGCGGGGGGTGCGGTCGGTGCGTTGGTGCGGGGGTCTACCGCGGCTTGTGGGGGGTTGCTCTGGCGCTCCGAGTCGCC
>NZ_BDDE01000032.1 GCF_008327685.1 Actinomadura sp. K4S16 | reverse complement strand
CGGGAGTCGCGGGCGGTCAGGGTGCGGCGGGCTCCGGCGGACGGGGTGGGGCGTCCAGGAGGCGGGTTACGGTTTCTTGGACGGCGGCGCGGACCTGGGGTGGGTCGTCTAGGTCGAAGCCGACTGCCAGGCCGTCTTTGAGGAGCATCAAGGCCTGCGCGGTGCGGTCGGGGGTCGGGTGGCCGTCGGCGGCCAGGAGGTCGCGGAACAGGGTTCGGAGCCACTCCCGGTGGTCGTCGATGGCGCGGCGCACCGGGTGGGCGGGGTCGGGGTACTCGGCGGCGGCGTTGATGAACGGGCAGCCGCGGAAGGCGGGGTCGGCGCCGAACCGGCACATCCGCTCGAACGCGGTGGTGACGGCCTCGCGGGGCGTCGCGGACTCGGGCACGTCGGCGAGGCCGCGCTGCCGCCGGCTCTGCTCCACGATGTAGGCGCGGACGAGGTCGTCCTTGCTCGGGAAGTGGTGGTAGAAGGTCGCCTTCGCCACCCCGGCCTCGGCGATGATCCGGTCGATGCCCACGGCGTGGACGCCCTCTGCGTAGAACAGGCGCATCGCGGTGTCGAAGACGCGGGTCCAGGCCGCGCTCCGGCGCGGGGGCGAGCTCGTGGTCACGCCTTGACGCTACCAGACAGATCGGTCTAGTCTCCTGAGGACCGAGGCAGACAGAACTGTCTGTCTAGCTAGGAGAAGAGGCAGCTCATGAGGCAGTACACCGCCACCGCGACCGCGACCGGGCGGGACGGGCGCGCGTTCACCCCGGACGGGCGGCTGGACCTCCAGATGGCCCTGCAGAAGGAGCTCGGCGGGAGCGGCGACGGCACGAACCCCGAGGAGCTGTTCGCGGCCGGCTACGCCGCGTGCTTCGCCAGCGCCATGCAGCTCGTGGCGCGGAAGCAGAAGATCGACGTGACCGGCCTGTCGGTCACCGCCGAGGTCGGCCTCAGCTCGAACGGCGCGGGGGGCTTCCAGCTCGACGCCGTCCTGCGGGTGCAGTTGCCCGACGCGCTCGGCGCGGAGACCAAGGAGCGGCTCATCGAGGCCACCCACCAGGTGTGCCCGTACTCCAACGCCACCCGCGGCAACATCCCGGTGGAGCTGGTGGCGCTCTGACCGCGCGGCCGACCGGGCCGCCGGTGGCCTCATCCGGCCGTCGGCCCGGTCCGGCCGCGCCGCGGGGTCAGTGCTTGCGCGCGACCCCGCAAAGGGTGGAGGTGTTGGGCGTCTCGCCGAACGGGCTCGGCTCGGGGCGCCACTTCTCGCACGCCACCACGCCGGGCTCGATCAGCTCGAAGCCGTCGAAGTAGCCGACGATCTGCTCCGGGCGGCGCAGCCGGTACGGGACGGCGCCAGTGTCGTCGTACTCCTGCTGCGCCTTGTTGTGGGCCTCGTCGGTGTCGGTGTCGTCGTAAAGGGCGAGGTAGCTGCCGGAGGGCAGGCCGCCCATCAGCGTCCGGATGATGTGCAGGACCTCGTCATAGGAGTCGATGTGCCCGAGGACGCCCATCAGCATCAGGGCGATCGGGCGGTCGAAGTCGAGCTTGCCCCGGGCGACCCGGAGGATCTGCTCGGGGTCCCGCATGTCGGACTCGATGTAGCTGGTCTCGCCCTCGGGACGGCTCGTCAGCAGGGCGTGCGCGTGGGAGAGCACGAGAGGGTCGTTGTCGACGTACACGATGCGCGCCTCGGGCGCGACGCGCTGCGCGACCTCGTGGGTGTTGTCGACGGTGGGCAGCCCGGTGCCGACGTCGAGGAACTGGCGGACGCCCGCCTCCCCGGCCAGGTACCGGACGGCGCGGGCGAGGAAGTGCCGGCCGGTCCGCGCGATGTCCACGATCCCCGGATAGATGCTGACGTACTGCTCGCCGGCCTCGCGGTCGACCGGGTAGTTGTCCTTTCCGCCGAGCCAGTAGTTCCATATCCGCGCGGAGTGGGGAACGGAGGTGTCGATCGCGTTGACCGGATCGTCGGCCATGGTCTTCTCCCTACTGTGCTCCACCGGTGGTCGCGCATAAAATAGATCATCTTCCGGCGCCGCGATACCGACCGACGAAGCGAGGCCTCCGGTGTGTTTTCGGCGGCTTGCCGCGATAGGGATGACCCTGCTATTGCTCGGCGTGCTCGCAGCTTGCGGCGGGGCGCCGCCCAGGGAGCAGCGGGCCCGGGTGGAGGTCGTCCTGCTCGTCGACGGCGGCGCGCACGTCGATCTGTACGCGGCGGGGCGGCTGCGGTCGGACGCCGATGCGCGGGCCCTGGCCGGACGGATCGCCAGGGCGATGTTCCCCGGCGCGAAGAGCGTCCGCGTCCGGACGCGGAAAAGCCGCGGGGTGCCGTTCACCCGCGCGGAAACCGATCGCGCTTACCGGACGGGACGGAGTCCGTCCCTGCTAATCGACACTTCCGGGGCGGCGCGCGAACTCGCCGCGCGCGGTTTCGACGACACGGCCATGAAATTGCGGCTTCCGCCGGTACCGGCGACGGTGCGGCCCGACAAATCCGGGGCCCGCCTCTGGCACCTGCGCAAAGGCGCGCCGGCGCCCGTCGTCCGCATCGATATGCGGCCGGAGCCGGGACGCTGGTACGGCGTGATGGTGCTGCCCGTGCTGGGCGCGCTGGGAGTGGGGCTGGCCTTCTTCGTCCGTCGCCGCGCGCTGGCGGTGCCCGCGGCCGCGCTCGCCGTCACCGCCGCCGTCCTGGCGACGCCGCTGGGCGCGGGACGGCGCGGGGCCGATCTCGGCGTCGCCGGGCTGCTCCATGGGACGGCGCTGGACGTGGCGTCCGTCGCGCCGCTCACGGCCATCCCCCTAGGCCTGCCTGCGGCGATGCTGCTGGTCGCCATGGCCGTCCGGGGGCTGCTCGGCCCGCCCGCCCGGCACGAGCACGAGGCGCCGCCGCGCGACACCGGCGTCTTCTGGTGATCTTGAACGGCCGGGCATGCTCGCCCAGGGTCGATTGATCGTAAACTGAGGGTCATGTCCGGCGACCGCCCCTCATGCACATGCGTGATGTGCCGTGACTACGGCGACCGCGACCGCCTGGACAACTTCCAGCTCCGCACGATCGTGCACATCACCCAGTACGGGTGGAGCGTCGTCCTCGTCCAGCCGGACGAGGAGGGGCCCGGCTGGGCCTACACGGTCGGCCTGTGGCACAGCCACCGCGCCCCCGAGCTCGCGATGTTCGGCGGCGACGTGTACGAGACGGAAGAGATCCTCAACATGCTCGGCCGGGAGACCGCCGAGGGGCGCGGCCCCGCGGACGGCGAGCGCCGCGACGGCGTCGTCCGGGGGCAGCAGGCGGCGTTCCGGGACGCCGACCCGCACTGGTTCGACGGCCTGTTCGGCGGCGCCGTGGCGTTCTACCGGCGCCCGCCGCTGCCGATCCTCCAGGTCGTCTGGCCCAACGGGGAGGGCCTGTTCCCGTGGCAGCCCGGCACCGACCTGCCCTTCCGGCACTCCCAGCCGTGGCTGTGGCTCCACCCCCGCCAGCATCCGGCCGGCGCCTGGACCCGGCGGCTGTCCGACAAGCGGCCCGACTGGCGGCGGTGACCGGCCGCTCCGCCCCGGCGGCTCCGGCGGCCGCTTCCCCGGCCCGCCGCCCGGCCAGGGCGTACGATCGGCGGGTGTACGGGCCCATCGCCGACACCATCCGCACCCAGCGCCTCGTCCTGGAGCCGCTGGCGGTCCACCACGCGGATGAGATGGCCCCCGTCCTGGACGATCCGCGCCTGCACCGCTACATCGGCGGCGAGCCCCTCACCCTGGAGGAGCTGCGCGCCCGCTACGCGCATCTGGCCGCGGGTCCCGCGCCCTTCCACCAGGAGTACTGGCTGAACTGGATCGTCCGCCGCGCCCGGGACGGCCAGGCCATCGGCTACGTGCAGGCGACGGTCACGCCGGCGGCGCCGGAGTACACGGTGACCCCCGCCTCGGCCGGGTCGACGGTCACGCCGGGCCCGCCGCGGCTGACCGCGTCGGTCGCCTGGGTGATCGGCATGCCGTACCAGGGCTTCGGGTTCGCCACCGAGGCCGCCCGCGCGCTGCTGGACCGGCTCGCGGAGCACGGCGTCCGCGACGTGGTCGCGACCGTCCACCCGGACAACCGCGCCTCCGCGGCGGTCGCGGACAGGATCGGGCTGCGCCGGACCGGGGAGACCCGCGACGGCGAGATCGTCTGGCGCCTCCCCCGCCCCGCTCCGCCGTGACACCCTTGGTGGCGGGCCGTGGCGCGCGGGACGTGAGCGGGTAGGCCACAATCGACGGGCCAGGACGAACCGGTCGAGGGGTGGAGGAGCATGCGGGAGGTTTGGCCCGGGGATCCCTATCCGCTGGGCGCCACCTGGGACGGCACGGGCACCAACTTCGCGCTGTTCTCCGAGGTGGCCCGGCGGGTCGAGCTGTGCCTGTTCGACGCCGACGGCCGCGAGACGCGGCGCGACCTGCCCGAGGTCGACGGGTTCGTCTGGCACGGGTACCTGCCGGGGATCGGGCCCGGCCAGCGCTACGGGTACCGGGTGCACGGGCCGTTCGACCCCCGCGAGGGGCACCGCTGCAACCCGTCCAAGCTGCTGCTCGACCCGTACGGCAAGGCCGTCGCGGGCGCCGCCCCGAACGAGCTGATCCGGTGGCACGAGTCGCTGTTCTCCTACCGGTTCGCCGACCCGGACGCGCTCAACGAGGACGACAGCGCCCCCTACATGCCGAAGAACGTGGTGGTGAACCCGTTCTTCGACTGGGGCGACGACCGGCCGCCGCGCGTCCCCTACCACGAGAGCGTCATCTACGAGGCGCACGTGAAGGGGCTGACGAAGCTGCACCCCGGCATCCCGGAGGAGCAGCGCGGGACCTACGCGGGCCTCGCGCACCCGGTGATGGTCGACCACCTGCTCGACCTCGGCGTGACGGCGGTCGAGCTGATGCCGGTGCACCAGTCGGTCCCCGAGCACGCGCTGGTGGCGCGGGGCCTCGACAACTACTGGGGCTACAACACGATCGGCTTCTTCGCGCCGCACAACTCCTACAGCTCGTCCGGGCAGTCCGGGGAGCAGGTGCTGGAGTTCAAGGCGATGGTCCGCACCCTGCACGAGGCGGGCATCGAGGTCATCCTGGACGTGGTCTACAACCACACGGCGGAGGGCGACCACCTGGGCCCGACGCTTTCGTTCCGGGGCATCGACAACGCCTCCTACTACCGGCTGCGCGACGACGACAAGCGCTACCACCTCGACTACACCGGCTGCGGCAACTCGCTGAACGTCCGGCACCCGCACGCGCTCCAGCTCATCATGGACTCGCTGCGCTACTGGATCCTGGAGATGCACGTCGACGGGTTCCGCTTCGACCTCGCCTCGGCGCTGGCCCGCGAACTGCACGACGTCGACCGGCTCGCCGCCTTCTTCGACCTCGTCCAGCAGGACCCGGTCGTCTCCCAGGTGAAGCTCATCGCCGAGCCGTGGGACGTGGGCGAGGGCGGCTACCAGGTCGGCAACTTCCCGCCGCTGTGGACGGAGTGGAACGGCAAGTACCGCGACACCGTCCGCGACTTCTGGCGCGGCTCCTACGCGACCATGCCGGAGTTCGCGTCCCGGCTGACCGGCTCCTCCGACCTCTACGAGCACAGCGCGCGCCGCCCGTTCGCCTCCATCAACTTCGTGACCTGCCACGACGGGTTCACCCTCACCGACCTCGTCTCCTACGACCACAAGCACAACGAGGCCAACGGCGAGGACAACCGCGACGGCACCGACGACAACCGCTCGTGGAACTGCGGCGTCGAGGGGCACTCGCACGACCCCGGCGTCCTCGACCTGCGCGCCAGGCAGCGCCGCAACTTCCTCGCGACGCTGTTCCTGTCGCAGGGCGTGCCGATGCTCTCCCACGGCGACGAACTCGGCCGCACGCAGCGGGGCAACAACAACGCCTACTGCCAGGACAACGAGATCGCCTGGGTCCACTGGGAGGACTCCGGCGACATGGAGTTCGTCCGGCTCCTGTCGCGGCTGCGGCACGACCACCCGGTGTTCCGGCGCCGCCGCTTCTTCACCGGGACGGGCCGCGGCGCCGCCGCCGACATCGCCTGGCTGACCCCGGCGGGCGAGAGGATGACCGACCACGACTGGAACGTCGGCTTCGCCAAGTCGCTCGGCGTGTTCCTCAACGGCGAGGCCATCACCGAGCCCGACCCGCGCGGCCGGCGCGTCCGGGACGACTCGTTCCTGCTCCTGATCAACGCCGGGTCGGAGCCGGTCGAGTTCACGCTGCCCGGCGCCGAGTTCGGCGAGCGCTGGGAGTTCGCCCTCGACACCGCCGAGCCCGGCACGGTCGGCGAGCGGCCCCGCCTCAAGGCCCGCGACGCCGTGGCGGTCGGGGACCGCGCGCTCGTGGTCCTGCGGCGCGGGGCGTGAGCCGCCGGGCTCACCTCCGGGTGACCTCCATCGCCGTCAGGAAGACCAGGACGAACGTCGTGACCGCCACCGCGCCGTGGACGGCGACCGCCGCGGCGGGGAACGCCTGCTCCGCGCCCCTGGCGTGGCGGCCGCCGCGGCCGACGAGCCAGCGGGTGAACAGCAGCAGCCCCTGGATGATGACGACGAACAGGGCCGCGAAGGCGACCCAGGCGTAGGCGGCCTCCCCGGTGGCGACGTAGGCGATCCACACGGCCAAGCCCGCGACGGCCGACAGCGGATGCCCCGCCACGACCAGCAGCGGGAACCGCGTCACCTTCGTCGAACGCCCCCCGTTGACCAGCCACACGACCAGCAGGTACCCGCCCGCGACGGCGGCGATGATCCACGCGCCCAATGCGGCGTACTCCACCCCCGCTCCTTTCGTGAGATTCTCCCCCGTCCCCCGACGCCTAGTGTCGCTCCACAGCGCTTCCGGCATGACGGATTCGCACACATTGGAGGACAACCCGTAATTCCACTGGTCAAGTCGTCCGCCGGGCGGCCCGCGAGCGACCGTCGAGTAGCTTGAGACTCCTATGCGGATCCTTTCTCCCGAGCCGGGCGAGGCCGACCTCGCCGAGCGCTACGCCTATCCGGACGGCACCACCTGGCTGCGGGCGAACATGGTCGCCAGCCTGGACGGGGCGGCCCAGCGCGACGAGCGCAGCGGCGGCCTCGGCAACGCCGCCGACCGGCACCTCTTCCTGCTCCTGCGCGGCCTCGCCGACGCGGTCGTCGTCGGCGCCGGCACGGTGCGCGCCGAGGGGTACGGGCCCGTCCGGCCGAGCGAGGGCTGGGACGGCGTCCGCGAGGGCCGGACGCCCGTGCCGCCGCTGGCCATCGCGTCCCGGTCCCTCGACCTGGACTTCGACGCGCCCGTCTTCACCGAGGCGCGGGTCCCGACGATCGTGCTGACGACCGCGACCGCCGACCCGGTGCGGCTGAAGACCGCGCGGGAGCGCGCGGACGTCATCGTCGCCGGGCACGACTCGCTCGACTTCCCCACCGCCGTAGCGGAGCTCGCCGCGCGCGGCCACCGGCGCCTGCTGTGCGAGGGCGGCCCGGCCCTGCTGGCGCAGATCACGGCCGCCGGGCTGCTGGACGAGCTGTGCCTCACGCTGAGCCCGCTGCTGCTCGCCGGGCATCCGGCGGGGATCCTGAACGGGCCGCCCCTCCCCGTCCCGCCGGAGATGACGCTCGCCGACGCCCTGCAGGACGGCGACTTCCTCTTCCTGCGCTACACCCGCAGCCGGTAGCGGACGAACAGCACGCCCTCGTCCAGGTAGAGGGCGGACGGTTCGAGCGGCACCTCGGCGCCGAGCCCCTCCAGGAGGCGGGTGTGCCGCGAGCCTCCGACGAGGGTCGGGGCGATGTTGAGGCACAGCTCGTCGACGAGGGACGCCCTGATGAGCGCGGTGGCAAGCGACGGGCCGCCCTCGCAGAGGAGGTGCTCGTAGCCGAGTTCTTCGCGGAGCACCCTGACCGCCGCGGGCAGGTCGACGTCGTCGTCCCCTTCGGCGACCACCTGGAGGTAGTCCGGGACTCCGGCACGGGCGTTCCGGGTCGTCACGACGACGGTGGGCGTCTCGGCCTCGGTGAACAGCGGGAGCGTCCAGTCGAGGTCGAGGGAGCGGCTCACCACGACGATGGGCGCGGGCGGGCCGCCGCGGCGCGCGCGCAGATCGGAGCGCAGGCGCGCCGGGCCGAGGCGCCCGGTGCGGACGGTCCCCGCGCCGACGAGGATCGCGTCGGTCAGGGCGCGCAGGGTCCGGAAGACGCGGAAGTCGGCGTCGCCGCCGAGGCCGTCGGTCCAGCCCTCGGCGTCGGTGACCGAGCCGTCCGCGCTCATGACCATGCCCAGCCGCAGCCGGGGCAGGTCGCCGTACACCTCGTAGGGGTCGACGCCCGCGGCGGCGGGCTCGGGGAGCAGACGGCGCATGACCTGCACGTTATCGGACCCCCGGGATGTCCTTTTGTCGGTGGCGGGGCGCAAGATGGGGGGCATGGACCTGCCGATCAGCCCGCCGCTGCCGCCGATGCTGGCCAAGGCGGTCAAGACCATGCCCAAGGGCGACCTGCTGTACGAGCCGAAGTGGGACGGGTTCCGCTGCATCGTCTTCCGCGACGGCGACGAGGTGGAGCTGTCCAGCCGCGGCGAGAAGCCGCTCACCCGCTACTTCCCCGAGCTGGTCGAGGCGGCGCGGCGCGAGCTGCCCGAGCGGTGCATGGTGGACGGCGAGATCGTCCTGCCGAAGGGGACGCGCCTCGACTTCGACGGACTCCAGCAGCGCATCCACCCGGCCGCGTCGCGGATCAAGCTGCTGTCGGAGCGGACGCCGGCGTCGTTCGTGGCGTTCGACCTGCTCGCCCTCGGAGACGAGTCGCTGATGGAGGTGCCGCTCGGCGAGCGGCGGCAGCGGCTCGTCGACGCCCTGGCCGGCGTCAAGGCGCCCTTCTACGTCACGCCCGCCTCCGACTCCTACGAGCTGGCGCTGCGCTGGTTCGACGAGTTCGAGGGCGCCGGGCTGGACGGCGTCATCGCCAAGCCGCGCGACGTCCCGTACGAGCCCGACAAGCGCGTCCTGTTCAAGGTCAAGCACGAGCGGACGGCCGACTGCGTGGTGGCGGGCTTCCGCTGGCACAAGTCGGGCCCCATCGTGGGGTCGCTGCTGCTCGGCCTGTACAACGCCGAGGGCGGCCTCCAGCACGTCGGCGTCGCGGCCTCGTTCACGATGAAGCGCCGGGCCGAGCTGGTCGAGGAGCTTCAGCCCTACCGGCTGGAGGACCTGTCCGAGCATCCGTGGGCGGAGTGGGCGAACCAGTCGGAGGCGACCGTCGACCGCATGCCCGGCGCGGTCTCGCGCTGGACCGGCAAGAAGGACCTCAGCTGGGTGCCGCTGCGCCCCGAGCTGGTGGTCGAGGTGGCCTACGAGGCGATGGAGGGCGACCGGTTCCGGCACACCGCCCGGTTCCGGAACTGGCGCCCCGACCGGACGCCCGACTCCTGCACCTACGAGCAGCTGGAGGTGCCGGTGGCCTACGACCTCGACGACATCTTCGGCGGCCCGGCGACGAGCCCGCGCGTCGACCGCTGAGTGCGGGCGGGCCCGGCGCCGAACCGCGTCCGGCACCGGGCCCCGGCCGGGACGCCCCGCTCCGTCGGGGGGCGTCCCGGCCGTCCGCCCGTCAGGGCTGGGTCTCGTTCTGGACGGTCTGCCGGATCACTTCCTCGTCCGGCCGCGCCGCCATCTTGGCCGACACGTACGGGCGCAGGTACGTCTGGTTGACGCCGGGGACGCGGTCCTCGATGACGAACGTCGCCTTGGTGGAGATCGCGGCGCCCGGGGTCCGGACGGTCGGGAGGGTCTTGAAGTCGGCCTTCATCTCCTCCTTGCCGATCGTCGTCATCACGTACCCGCGCTGGTTGTTGTAGAAGCGCAGGTGCGGGTTGATCTTGAGGAAGGGGTGCGCGGCGGGGTCGGAGTCGGCGCCGTCGCCGGTGCTGGTGATCGACGTGCACACCAGCTCCGCGCCGACCGTCCTGGAGCCGGGGTCGTCGTAGTCGGCCTTCAGGTCGCTCGCCCAGTGGGCGTGGACGTCGCCGGTGAGCACGACGGGGTTGCGGACCCCGGCGTCCAGCCAGCCCTTGGTGATCCGGTCGCGGGAGGCGACGTAGCCGTCCCAGGCGTCCATCGAGGTCTTCTTGACGGGCCCGGCGGTGTTGTCGCGCTGGGCGAAGAACACCTGCTGGCCGAGGACGTCCCAGCGGGCGTCGGAGCGGCGGAAGCCGTCGAGCAGCCACTGCTCCTGCCGGTCCCCGGTGATCGAGCGCTTCGGGTCGACGGCCTCGGGGCAGTCCTTGTAGCCGTCGCCGCAGCCCTGGTCGTCGCGGAACTGTCGGGTGTCGAGCATGTGGAAGTTGGCGAGCCGCCCCCACCGGATCCGCCGGTAGAGCTGCATGTCGGGGCCCGCGGGGACGGACCGGCGGCGCAGCGGCATGTTCTCGTAGTAGGCCTGGAACGCGGCGGCGCGGCGGGCGCGGAAGCTCTCGTAGGAGGGCGTGTCGGAGTTCGCCTCGGGGATGTAGCCGGCCCAGTTGTTCTCGACCTCGTGGTCGTCGAACACGACGAGCCAGGGCGCGGCCTCGTGCGCGGCCTGCAGGTCGCGGTCGGACTTGTACTGGGCGTGCCGCAGCCGGTAGTCGGCCAGCGTGACCGTCTCGGGGCCCTCGTGGTCGCGGACGTTGCCGCCCGGGATCTTGTAGACGCCCTTCTTGTACTCGTACTGGTAGTCGCCCAGGTGCAGGACGAGGTCGGGGTGCTCCTCGGCGAGCCGCCGGTACGCCGTGAAGTAGCCGTGCTCGAACTGGGAGCACGACACGAACGCCATGGCGAGCGCCGGACCGAAGACGGCCGGGTGGGGGGCGGTGCGCGTCCGCCCGACCGGGGAGATGTGGCCGTCCACGCGGAAGCGGTACCAGTACTCGCGGCCGGGGCGCAGGCCGCCCAGCTCGACGTGGACGGAGTGGGCGCCCTCGGGGCGGGCGGCGGCGGTCCCGCGCCGGTCGATGCGGCGGAACCGGGGGTCGGAGGAGACCTCCCAGCGGACGGGGACGGTCCGGGCGGGCATGCCGCCGAGGCCGTCCTCGGCGTGCGGGTCCAGGGCCAGGCGGGTCCAGAGGACGAAGCCGTCGGGCTCGGGGTCGCCGGAGGCGACGCCCAGCGTGAACGGGTCGGAGGGCAGGGCGCGCGACCGCGGGGCGGCCAGGGCGGTGCCGGGCACGCCGGTCACGGCGGCGGCGGTGAGGAGTCCGCTGGTGGCGAGCCCGCTGGTGGCGAGGAAGGCGCGCCGGTTCAGCGGGCGGGCGGAGTCGGCCATGGAGGAGTGACCTTTCGGAGGGGTCCGGCAGTGCTCGCCGGAAAGCCTCACGAAGATCGATGACCAGGGGGTACCGCGCGGATGACACCCGCCACAACAAAGACGATCTTTTGGGCGGAACTAGAAGATCACGCGGACCCGCGGAAGGGTGCTAGACTCCGGAGTCGCAAAAGCGCATACAGATACTCCACCCTACGAATAGGAGTGTAGTCCAGGCATGGGACTTCGTCAAGCGGGCGCTGTCAACCCGGAACGGGAAGAAAAAGCGACGCGGACCGCCGTGCAGGTCGAGCAGGAGTACGTGTCCGGCGTGTACGCGCGCCTCGACGCCGAGCGGGACAAGGCCGCGGCCGCGCTGCGCGAGGGCCCGGCGGCGGGCGGCGGCGCGGCGTTCCAGGCACGGGTGGAGAGCGCCATCGCCACCGACGAGGCGGCCCGGCGCCTCGTCCGGCTGAACGCCGTCGAGCACGGCCTGTGCTTCGGCCGCATCGACCACCGCGCGGACGCCGACGGGCCGGGCGACACCTTCTACATCGGCCGCATCGGCCTGCGCGACGAGGACCACGAGCCCCTCCTGATCGACTGGCGCGCCGCCGCGGCCCGGCCGTTCTACACCGCCACGCCGGGGGCGCCCGGCACGCTCGCGCGCCGCCGCCACCTGCACCTGCGCCACCGCGAGGTCGTCCGGCTGGACGACGAGGTGTTCGACCTGGAGGGCCTGGAGGAGTCCGAGCGCGGCGGCATCGTCGGCGAGGCCGCCCTGCTGGCCACCCTCCGCCGCGGCAGGACGGGCCGGATGAGCGACGTCGTCGCGACCATCCAGGAGGAGCAGGACCTCGTCATCCGCTCCGGCCTCCAGGGGGTGCTGGTCGTCCAGGGCGGTCCCGGCACCGGCAAGACGGTCGCCGCCCTGCACCGGGCCGCGTACCTCCTCTACACGCACCGCGACGTCCTGGAGCGGCGCGGCGTCCTCATCGTGGGGCCGAACGCCACGTTCCTGCGCTACATCGAGCAGGTGCTGCCCGGCCTGGGTGAGACGGACGTCGCCCTGGCCACGGTCGGCGAGCTGTACCCGGGGCTCAAGGCGACGGCCGCCGAGACCCCCGAGGCCGCCGTCGTCAAGGGCGGGCTCCGCATGGCCGACTTCGTGAAGGCCGCCGTCCACGACCGGCAGCGCGTCCCCGCCGGCGGGCTGCACGTCGAGGTCGACGGCCTCACCCTGATCGTGGAGACCGAGAAGTGCGAACAGGTCCGGGAACGCGCCCGGGCCCTGCGCGCACCGCACAACGTGCAGCGGCGCCGGTTCGTCCACGACATGCTGGAGGCGCTCGCCGTCAACCGGGCCGAGCAGTTCGACCGCATCATGGACGAGCCCCTTGAGGAGATGGCCCGCTCCGGTGGGCTGCCCGGCTGGCTCCAAGAGCTCATCGACGAGGCCGAGGACGAACCCCTCCTGGACGAGACCGACCTCCGCCTGGCCAAGGAGGCCCTCTGGCAGGACCCGGCGGTCAGGTCCGCCCTGGACGAACTCTGGCCCGACCTGACCCCCGAGCGGCTCTTCACCGACCTCTACGCCTCCCCCGAAGCCCTCGCGCGCGTGGGCACCGAGGCCGGCCTCTCCCCCGACGAGTGGACGCTCCTGCACCGCCCGCCCGGCTCGCCCTGGACGGTCCCGGACGTGCCCCTCCTGGACGAGGCCGCCGAGCTCCTCGGCAAGGACGACTCCGCCGACAAGGCACGGGAGCGCGCGGCGCAAGCCAAGCTCGCCGAGGAGGAGCGCTACGCCCGCGAGGTCATGCAGACGACCGACGGCGCCGAGATGATCCTGGCCAGCGATCTGATCTCCGCGAGCGAGCTGGCCGAGCGCCACAACGACGGCGGCCCGCGCCTCACCACCGCCCAGCGCGCCATGGCCGACCGCGAATGGGCCTACGGCCACGTCATCGTGGACGAGGCGCAGGAGCTCTCGGAGATGGCCTGGCGGACCGTGATGCGCCGCGTCCCGACGCGCTCCCTCACGGTCGTCGGGGACATCGCCCAGACCGGCAGCGCCGCGGGCGCGGCGTCGTGGGGCCAGATGCTCGACCGCTACGTCCCGGGGCGGTGGCGCGAGCAGCGGCTCATGGTCAACTACCGCACCCCGGCCGCCATCATGAAGGTCGCCGCGGACGTCCTGGCCGCCGTCGCCCCGGACCAGACGCCGCCCGAACCCGTCCGCGACGACGGGCCGCCGCCGGCCGCACTCGCGCTGCCGATCGACGAGCTGCCGTCCCTGGTCCGCTCGGAGCTGGTCCTCGTGACGGGCGGAGAGGACATCGGGGGCGCCTTCAAGGAGGGCCGCCTCGCCGTCATCTCCTCGGCGGCGCGCCACGCCGAGGTCCTGCGGGCCCTCCCGGACGCCGCGGTCGGCGCCACCCCCGAGGCGCTCGACTCGCCCGTCGTCGTCCTGACCGCCGAGGAGGCCAAGGGCCTGGAGTTCGACTCGGTCGTGGTCGTCGACCCGTCCGGCATCCTCGGCGAGTCCGCCAAGGGCGGCCAGGACCTCTACGTCTCGCTCACGAGGGCCACCCGCCGCCTGACCGTCGTCCACGACGGGGACCTGCCGCCCCTGCTATCGGCTCTGGAGTAGGCCGGTCAGGGTCCTGCCGAGCTCGGCCCTGACGACGTCGCTCGCCGCCGCCGGGTCCTGGGCGCGGATCGCCTCGACCAGGGCGGCGTGGGCGGCCCGGCCGTGCGCGGCGTCGGACGCGCGGACGTCGACCAGGGCGGCGAGGTCGAGCAGGCCGTCGCGCAGGACCGGGACGAACCCGGCGAAGAGGTCGGCGAGGACCGGGTTGTGCGCGGCGGCGATGACGGCGGTGTGCAGGGCGATGTCGGCGTCGATGAACCCCTCGACGGCGCGGCCGTCGAGGGCCGCGTCGCGGGCCGCGAGCGCCCGGTCGAGGTCGGCGAGGTCGCCGGAGGTGCGGCGCTCGGCGGCCAGCTCGGCGGCGCGGACCTCCAGCATCTCGCGGATCTCGTAGACCTCGGCGACGGAGGCGCGGCGGAGCCGGGCGGGCCAGTCCTCGGCCGGCTCCGTCGCGATGACGAAGACGCCCGCGCCCTGGCGGGCCTGGACGAGACCGGCTCCGGCCAGGGCGCGCAGGGCCTCGCGGACGGTGGAGCGGCCCACGCCGAGTTCCTTGGCCAGCGTCGTCTCGCCGGGGAGCCGCGTCCCGACCGGCCATGCCCCGCCGGAGATCTGGTCGCGCAGGCGCTGGGCGGCCTGCTCGACGAGCGGGCTGGGACGGAGCGGGCCGAGCGGCATCGGGGTCCTCCGGGACGGTGGCGGGCCTCCAGGGTAGGCCACCTCAGCTTGTCTGAGGAGCTGAGGTGTGGTTGGGTGGGCGGCGTGTCGTGGCAGGGCCTTCTCCTCGGTCGCCGCGGCGGGGCCTGATCCGGACCGGCACCCCGCCGCGGGGTCCGGTGCTGCCGGTCGTCCGGCGATCGAACGGAACAGGCCCGTGAACACAGACACGCGACTGAACGAAGACACGCGATTCCCGACCCTGCGCACCCCGACCGGCCCGGTGGCGGACGGCGCGCCCTTCTGGAACCCCCAGCGCGGCAGCTCCATGCCGTCCCACCGGTACCGGTCCGCCCACGAGCGCGTGCCCTCGCCCGTGCCGGACGTCGAGCGCGGCTGGCCGTCCAGGCGCATCGAGAGCGCGCCCCTGTGGGTGCCGGTCGACCTCCGGGACGGCAACCAGGCGCTGGCCGAGCCCATGGACACCGCCCGCAAGCGCCGCATGTTCGACCTGCTCGTGACCATGGGCTTCAAGGAGATCGAGGTCGGCTACCCCTCGGCCAGCCGGACCGACTTCGACTTCGTCCGCCACCTGGCCGAGGCCGGCGTCCCGGACGACGTGACGCCCGTGGTGTTCACGCCCGCGCGCAGGGAACTGATCGAGCGGACGTTCGCCTCCATAGAAGGGCTGCCCAGGGCGGTCGTCCATCTGTACACGGCGACGGGGCCGGTATGGCGGGACGTCGTCCTCGGATCCGACCGGGACGGGGTGCGGCGGCTGATCCTGGACGGCGCGGCCGACGTGGCACGGCTCGCCGGGCCCGGCGTGCGGTTCGAGTTCTCCCCCGAGACGTTCAACGTCACCGAGCCGGACTACGCGCTGGAGGTCTGCGACGCGGTCACCGCGCTGTGGGACGCCTCGCGCGACCGCCCGGTGATCCTCAACCTGCCCGCCACCGTCGAGATCGCCACCCCGAACGTGTACGCCGACCAGATCGAGTACATGCACCGCAACCTCGCCCGGCGCGACGCGGTCATCCTGTCGGTCCACCCGCACAACGACCGCGGGACGGGCGTCGCGTGCGCGGAACTGGCGATGCTGGCCGGCGCGCAGCGGGTCGAGGGCTGCCTGTTCGGCAACGGGGAGCGGACGGGGAACGTCGACCTGGTCACGCTGGCGCTGAACCTGCACGCCCAGGGCGTCGACCCCCGGATCGACCTCTCCGACATCGACGAGATCCGGCGGACGGTCGAGCACTGCAACCGGCTCCCCGTCCACGAGCGCCACCCGTACGGCGGCGACCTGGTGTACACCGCGTTCTCCGGCACCCACCAGGACGCGATCGGCAAGGGCATGGCCCGGCACGCGCGCCTCGCCGGCGAGCGGGGCGTGCCGCCGGAGCGGCTGCCGTGGGAGGTCCCGTACCTGCCGATCGACCCGGCCGACGTCGGGCGCGGGTACGAGGCGGTCATCCGCGTCAACAGCCAGTCGGGGAAGGGCGGCGTCTCCTACCTGCTGCGGACGGGGTACGGCCTCGACCTGCCGCGCCGCCTGCAGATCGAGTTCTCCCAGGTCGTGCAGCGGGCGACGGACGGCAGCGGCGAGGAGGTCACGGCGGCCGAGCTGTGGGAGCTGTTCCGCGCCGAGTACCTGGACCGGCCGGGACCGGTCCGCGTGACCGGCTGGCGGACCTCCCACACCGGCCCCGCGCGGCACGACTTCACGGGCGTCGTCCGGGTCGACGGCGACGAGCGCGAGCACACCGGCACCGGCAACGGCCCGCTGGACGCGCTGACCGGCGCGCTCGCGTCCGCCGGGATCAAGGTGGACGTCCTGCAGTACGCCGAGCACGCGACCGAGGCCGGGCAGGGCGCCATGGCCGTCGCCTACGCCGAGTGCCGCGTGGACGGCGTGACCCGCTGGGGCGCGGGGCGCGACACGTCCGTGCTCACCGCGTCCGTGGAGGCCGTCCTGTCGGCGGTCAACCGCGCTAAGAGCGGTTAGACGACTTCAGGGACCGTCTCCACGTCAGGCCGGTTCCGGGGATGCGCAGCGTCATCTGCCGGCGCCCGTCCGCCCCCCTGGTGTAGCGGGCGCCGCGCGCCCCGACGCTGTGCCCGACGCCCTTCTTGGAGAAGTTGAGGCGGAACGGGCCCATCTTGAGTGACTTGCGATAGCTCCAACCCATGCGGCGGGGATGCCCGGTCGGCACGCCGGGCATCCCCGCCACCCGTTCCCGGACATCCATAAAGGGCAATACGGACATCAGCGTCGAGGCAACGGCAGGACGTGACCAAATCCGGACCGACTTCGTCGTGCGCCGCCCTTTACCCGCGGCCCGCGGACAGGGAGCCTGTGGCCCGTCGGAGATCATTTCCATATTCGGAGGTGCGGGTTGGCCAGGCGATCCCTGAGACGAACCCGGCGGACCGCGGCGGTGGCCGTGCTGACCGGCGCGGCGCTGGCCGGCGCGGGCGGCGGCGCGACGGCGCTGGCGGGGACGTCCCCCAAGATCGTGGTGAAGGACGGGGTCACCCAGCCCGTCTTCTCCTACAAGGACGCCGTCCGGGAGCACGTCTACGTCGAGTCGAGCGTGGACAGCGACCGGGACGGCAAGAAGGACCGCGTCAACGTGGACATCATCCGGCCGAAGGAGACCGAGCACGGTCTCAAGGTGCCGGTGATCATGGACGAGAGCCCCTACTACGACAACGCCGGGCGCGGCAACGAGAGCGAGCGCAAGACCTACGACGCGGCCGGGAACCCGGTGAAGTTCCCGCTGTACTACGACAACTACTTCGTGCCGCGCGGCTACGCGTTCCTCGCGGTGGACATGGTCGGCACGACCCGCTCCGACGGCTGCCCGGTCAGCGGCGGCCCGACCGACGTCCTCGGCGGCAAGGCCGTGGTCGACTGGCTCAACGGGCGGGCCCGGGCGTACCGGCCGGACGGCAGCCCCGTGAAGGCGACCTGGACGACCGGCCGCACCGGCATGATCGGCAAGTCCTACGACGGGACGCTCGCCAACGGCGTGGCGGCGACCGGTGTCGAGGGGCTGGAGACGATCGTCCCGATCTCGGCGATCAGCAGCTGGTACGACTACAGCCGGATGAACGGCGTGAAGTACTGGACCGACGAGCAGCCGTGGCTCGCGGACTACGTCGACACCGACCCGCCCGAGAAGTGCGCCGCGGTCTTCGCCGACCTCGACAAGGGCGAGGACGACGCGACCGGCAACTACAACGCCTACTGGAAGACCGCCGACTACCGGGACGGGACGATCGCCCGCGCCTCCCGCGTGCGCGCGAGCATCTTCGCCACCCACGGCGTCAACGACCTGAACGTGAAGGACAACCACTTCGCCGAATGGTGGAAGGCCCTCGCGAAGCGCGGCGTGCAGCGCAAGGTGTGGCTGAGCCAGCGCGGCCACGTCGACCCGTTCGACACCCGGCGCGACGCCTGGGTGGCGGCCCTGCACAAGTGGTTCGACCACGAGCTGCAGCGGATCCCCAACGACATCATGCGGCAGCCGCGCGCCGACATCGAGATCGGCCCGGACCAGTGGATCACCCAGCCTGACTGGCCGTCCCGGGACGCGCGGAACGTCGTGCTGCGCCCCGGCACGGACGGCTCCCTCGGCCTGAAGCCGGCCGCGGCGGGCGCGACCGCCGCCTTCACCGACGCCGCGGGCCCGCAGGGCGCGGGCTACCCCGAGGACGACATGGTCGCCGACCCGACGGCGGCGCGGCCCTACCGGACCGCGTTCGTGTCGGCCCCGCTGCCGCGGACCGGGCGCCTGTCCGGCACCCCCG
This sequence comes from Actinomadura sp. K4S16, assembly GCF_008327685.1. Lineage (GTDB taxonomy): Bacteria > Actinomycetota > Actinomycetes > Streptosporangiales > Streptosporangiaceae > Spirillospora. The sequence continues at coordinate 80,135 of NZ_BDDE01000032.1, read as the reverse complement.
ACGCGCGCCTGAAGATCAAGCTGGACCGGCCCACGTCGAACCTGACGGCGCTGCTGGTCGACTACGGCGACGACACCCGCGTGGACTACCTCGGCCCGGGCTCCGGCATCCGGACGCTGACCACCGAGGACTGCCACGGTGAGAGCACGCCCTCCGACGACGCCTGCTACAAGCAGACCGAGGTCAGAACCGTGACCTCGCCGGTGAACGTGGTCGCCCGCGGCTGGCTCGACGCACAGAACGACCGGTCGCTGAGCAACCCGTCGCCGCTGGAGCCCGGCCGCTACTACGGCGTCCGCTGGCAGACGCTCAGCCAGGAGTACCTGCTGAAGAAGGGCCACCGGCTGGCGCTCGTCCTCGCCGGGACGGACGCCGACTACAACACCGAGACGCCGACGGGCGCCCAGGTGACGGTGGACCTGCGCGGCAGCTCCGTCAGCGTCCCGGTCGTCGCGGCCGAGGACGACGTGACCGCCCTCGTCGCGCCGCCGCGGCCCGCCGAGACCTGGCGCGGCCCGGCCAGGGTCACCCTCCCCGTCCAGGAGCGCAAGCTCTACTGACGGCCCTCACCGAGGCGGACCGGCCCGCCGTCCCTTCCGGGGCGGCGGGCCGCACGCTTGGGGCGCCCGGCTTCAGGCGTGGTTGTCGGTGTCCTTGCTGGGCTGGACGCGCTTGGGCTCGCCGGGCATCTTCGGGTAGTTCGGCGGGTACGGCATGTCGCCGAGGCCGTGGTCCTTCTCGTCGCGGTCGGCCATGTCGAGCAGGGCGTCGAGTGAGAAGGACGCGTCGTCGATCGAGGCGTGCAGGTCGCCCAGCTCCTTGAAGCGCGCGGGCATCGTGGCGATGGTGAAGTCGCGCGGGTCGACGTCGGGCAGCTCCTCCCAGGTCACCGGCGCCGAGACCGGGGCGTGCGGGGCCGGCCGGACGCTGTACGCCGAGGCGATCGTGCGGTCGCGCGCGTTCTGGTTGAAGTCGATGAAGATCTGCTCCCCCCGCTCCTCCTTCCACCACTTCGTGGTGACCTCGGCGGGGGCGCGGCGCTCCACCTCGCGGCCGAACGCGAGCGCGGCCCTGCGGACCTCGGTGAACGTCCAGCGGGGCTCGATGCGGACGTAGATGTGCACCCCGCCCTTGCCGGACGTCTTCACGTACCCGGTGCAGCCCAGCTCCGACAGCAGGTCGCGGGCCGGGCCGAGCGCCACCCGGACGGCGTCGGAGAAGTCGGTGCCGGGCTGCGGGTCGAGGTCGATGCGCAGCTCGTCGGGATGGTCGACGTCGCCCTTGCGGACGGGCCACGGGTGGAAGGTCAGCGTCCCGAGGTTGGCCGCCCAGGCGATCACGGCGACCTCGGTCGGGCAGACCTCGTCGGCCGAGCGCCCGCTGGGGAAGGCGATCCGCGCGGTCCGCACCCAGTCGGGCGCGCCCTTCGGGATGCGCTTCTGGTAGAACGCGTCGGACTTGCCGGCGCCCATGCCCGCCTGGCCGCGCGCGTAGTCCTCGCGGGTGGCCATCCTGGCGCCCTCGAAGACCCCCGCGGGCCAGCGTTCCAGCGTCGTCGGGCGGTCGCGGGTGGCGCGCAGGATCCCCTCCCCCACGGCCAGGTAGTACTCCACGAGCTGCCGCTTGGTGTAGCCGTGCTCGGGGAAATAGACCTTGTCAGGATTGGTCACCTTGACGAGCCGATCCCCGACCGGGATCTCGATGTAGGGCGAGGCCATAACCGCACGTTAACCCACGGCCACGACAGTCCTCCCGGGCGGACGCGCCGGGTACCGTCGAAGCATGGAGAAGATCCGCAAGAGTGAGGACGAGTGGCGGGCGCAGCTCAGCCCCGAGGAGTTCCACGTGCTGCGTGAGGCGGGCACCGAGAAGCCCTTCACCGGCGAGTACACCGACACCAAGACCGTCGGGGTGTACCGGTGCCGCGCGTGCGGCACGGAGCTGTTCCGGTCCGAGACCAAGTTCGAGAGCCACTGCGGGTGGCCGTCGTTCTTCGCGCCGTCCGACTCCGACGCGGTCACGCTGATCGAGGACCGCTCGCTCGGCATGGTCCGCACCGAGGTCCGCTGCGCGGTGTGCGACTCGCACCTGGGCCACGTCTTCCACGGCGAGGGCTACGACACCCCGACCGACGACCGCTACTGCATCAACTCGATCTCGCTCACCCTCGAACCCGCCGAATGACGCAACCTCCCCGGGCCCTGACGCGTCACATTGACGCCCACAGCAGTGACGGTCAGCCCCCGGGGAGTCGCCGTGGACGAGTTCACCCCCTACGAGATCGCCTTACTCTGCGGCGGTCCCACCCGCGCCGCCCAGTGCGCTTTGCTCACCCTCTACGAGGGGCGCCGGGTGCGGGTCTCGCGGGGCACGCGCCGCGTGACCGTCGTCAAGCGGGAGGCGGACGACAAGATCCAGGCCGCGCTTCTCGAAGAGGTCCCCGACACCGGCTTCCAGCTCGGCTACGTCCTGGACGCGGTCGCCGAATCCGATGAGATGGCCGCCATCGCGGGCGGGCTGGTCGAGAGGGGCCTCCTGCGCAGGGGGTTCCGCGGCAAACTACGGAGGACGCGCAAGGGGAGGGCGGCCCGGCGCAGGCTCCGCGCGCACGCCGAGTCCGGCGCTCCGTCCGGGCTCGGCGCGCTGAAGGGCGCCGCGCCGGACGCGGTCACCAGGCTCGCCGCGCTGGGCACCGCCGCGGTGGAGGACGCCAAGCTCCGCCAGGTCATGGAGATGGACAACCCCAAGCCGCTCGACCTGCCCTACGACTGGGCCCTGAACGGGGTCAGGCGCGGCCCCGAACCGAGCCCCCTGTCCGAGACGAAGTACTCGGGCTACGCCTGGAATGCCTGGGACACCTGGGGCAACGGCCCTGGCCCCTACTAGGGGGTCTCGGAGACGCCGCAGTCGTCCTTGTCGCTCTGCTTGTTGGCGAGGACGACGCTGCCGTTGTCGTCGCTCTTGCCGTGGACGAAGACCCGCGGCTCGTCGTCGCCGCCGTCCTTGAGGAACTGGGTCGTCCACTTGCACAGGTCGATGGCCGGCTCGGAGTTCTCGTCGGACTCCCCGAGGTCGGTGTAGACGCGCACGAAGCTGCCGCTGCGGCGGACGTCGGTGACGTGCTTGACGACCTTCTTGCCGGGGTCCTTGGTCTCGAAGTAGGGCACCGCGTCGGTGATCTCGTCCGGGTCACCGGCGGCCGCGACACGCTCGTGCGGCGAGGGGGCGGCGCCCGTGCGGGCGGCCACGGCGGCGCGGGGGGCGGGGTGCGAGCCGCCGGGCAGCGCCAGCGCGGCGGCCGCGAGCACCGCGGCGGCCGCGGTCAGCGTGCCGGCGGCGGCCGCCCGGCGGCGGCGGGAGCCGGCCAGGGACGCGGTCATGCGGTGCAGGCGGACCGTGAACTCGGACGGCGGCCGGGCGTGCCGGCCGCGGGCGTGCCGGGCGGGAGACTTGGTCACGGACGGCACTTTACTGCCGGCCGCCCCCGCCCGACGCACGATTCGGCGTGATGAGCCCCGCTAGGCCAGCCCGGCGACCAGCTCGGCGACCGGCTTGCGGCGACCTGTGTAGAAAGGCACCTCCTCGCGGGTGTGCAGGCGCGCCCTCGCGCCCCGCAGGTGCCGCATCAGGTCGACGATGCGGTGGAGCTCGTCGGCCTCGAACGCCAGCATCCACTCGTAGTCGCCGAGCGCGAACGACGACACCGTGTTGGCCCGGACGTCGGGGTAGTCGCGGGCCATCTTCCCGTGCTCGGCGAGCATCGCGCGGCGTTCGTCGTCCGGCAGCAGGTACCACTCGTACGAGCGGACGAACGGGTACACGCACACGTAGGCGCGCGGCTCCTCGTCGGCGAGGAACGCGGGGATGTGGCTCTTGTTGAACTCCGCCGGGCGGTGCAGCGCCATCTGCGACCACACCGGCTCGCTCGCCCGGCCCAGCGCCGTCCGCCGGAACCGGGTGTAGACCTCCTGGAGGTCGTCGGAGGTGGGCGCGTGCCACCAGAACATGTAGTCGGCGTCCGCGCGCAGGCCGGCGACGTCGTAGGCGCCGCGCGTGGTGACGTCCTTCTGGGCGGCCTGGTCGAGGAGGTCCTGGACCTCCGCCGCCTCCCGCTCGCCTACCGTCCCGGGGTTCGCGACCCGGAACACCGACCACATGGTGTAGCGGATCACGTTGTTGAGTTCGCGCGCCTTCGGCTTGGCCGCCTGCTCCGTCATGGTCCAACTCCTTCTCGACTGCGCAAATGGTCCAGCACCCGGATCGCCGCCGCGCGCGCGGTGGCGATGCACGCGGGGATGCCGAGGCCGTCGTAGGCGGCGCCCGCGACGGCCAGCCCCGGCGCGCCGGCGACCGCGGCCCGGACCTTGGCCACGCGGTCGGCGTGGCCCACGTTGTACTGGGGAAGGCCGCCGCCCCACCGGGTCACCCGGGTCTCGATCGGCAGCTCGGTGACGCCGGACGTCGCGGCGAGCTCGGCCATGGCGGTCGCTGTGAGCTCCTCGTCGGTCCGCTGGAGCGTGTGCTCCTCGCCGTACCGCCCGATGGAGCAGCGCACCGCGATGACGCCCGGGTCGCGGTCGCGCAGGTGCGGCCATTTCAGCGAGCTGAACGTGACGGCCTTGACCCCGCGCCCGCCGCGGGCGGTGTCGCACTCCACGTTCGGGACGAGGTAGCCGCTGCCCTCCGGGAGCCGCGGGAACGCGGTGGCCCGGTAGGCGAGGGTGATGATCGCCATGCTGGCGTACTCGATGCCGGCCAGCTCGCGCGCCGCGGCGGGGACGTCCGGCTCCAGCAGCCGGGCCGCCGGGGCCGCCGGGACCGCCACGACCACCGCGTCGGCGTCGAGGTGCTCGGGGTCGCGGGCCGGGCCCACGGTGAGCCGCCAGCCGTCCTCGCGGCGGCGCAGCCCGCGGACCATGGCCCCGGTCCTGATCGTCCCCCCGGCCTCGGCGATGTCGGCGGCGACCAGGTGCGGGAGCGTGCCGAGCCCGTCCGGCAGCGTGGCGAACACCGGGCCGGGGTTCTGCGGCGCGGCGTCCCTGATGCCCTGGACGGCGTGGATCAAAGACCGGTGGGTGCGCGCGGCGGCGGCGACGGCGGGCAGCGTGGACTCGAACGACAGCAGCTCGGCCCGGCCCGCGTAGACCCCGCCGAGCAGCGGCTCGACGAGCCGGTCGACGACCTCGGCGCCGAGGCGGGCGCCGATGTAGTCGGCGACGGACACGTCCGCGCCCCGCGGGGTCTCCGGCAGCACGAGGTCGAGGGGCACGCGCGCCAGCCCGGCGGGCGAGAGCACGTGCGAGGCGGCGAGCGCCTTCAGATCGGACGGCACGCCCATGACCTGGCCGGACGGGATCGGCCGCACCGCGCCGCGGCTGAGGATGCCCGAGGATGTGGTGCCGGGGTTCACGAGGTCGCCGGAGCGGCCGAGGTCGCGCACGAGGTCGAGTCCCTCGGGACGGCGGGCGAGCATCGACTCGGCGCCCTCGTCCACCGGGATCCCGGCGATCTCGCTGACCCGCAGCTTCCCGCCGATCAGGGGGGACCCCTCCAGGACCGTCACCCGGACGCCCTCCCGGACGAGCACGCGCGCGGCGGCGAGGCCCGCGATGCCGCCCCCGACGACAACCGCATGGGACGTGGTCATGCCTCCAGCCTCCCAGACGCCCCGCCGGATCGCGCACCGGGTCGACGTGAACTGCGGCACTCGCGCCGCGCGGGTTTTTGTCGCCGAGATGACAAGATCTCCGAACCTCGCCAGTGAATACTGGCAGACATGATCCCTCGGACGACCTCCACCCGGGCCGCGGCGGTCCTCGCGGCCGGCGCGCTCGCGATCGGCGGGGCGGCCACCCCCGCCTCGGCCGCCGAACGCGGCGACTTCACGCCGGTCCCGCTGCCGTTCTTCTGGCCGAACAACAGCCTCTACGACGTCGCCGCCGCCTCGCCCGACAGCGTCTGGATCGCCGGGAACCAGGGAGAACTGGTGATCCCCGGCCCGATCCCCGGGACCGGGCAGAGCATCCCCGGCAATCCCGTCGTCCGGCGCTGGAAGGGCGGGAGCTGGGTCGAGTACGACCTCCAGGGCCTGTCCAGCCGCGGCACCATCACCGACGTCGACGCGGTCGCCCCCGAGGACGTGTGGATCAGCGGCCCGAAGTACGGCTCGGGCGGCGGGGCGCCGGTCCCCTACGCGGCGCACTTCACCGGCTCCCGGTTCGAGCAGGTGGCGCTGCCGTCCGGAGCCCGCAGCGCGAACCTCCAGGCGAGCGCCGGCGGCGTCCGGGTCGCGACCGACACCGGCTTCTACCGCCGGACGGGCGACACCTGGGCGCTCATCACCACGCTCCCGGACATCCGGCAGCACACGTCCTACATCCGGGCGGACGACGACATCTGGGTGCTCGGCACCGCGTCCGCGACCGACGAGACGCTCGCGGCGCGGCACTGGGACGGGCGGTCCTGGCAGACCGTCCCCGTGCACGAGCCCGTGCCGGGGACCGGCTTCACCGACATGCTCGCCCTCTCCCCCACCGACGCCTGGGCCACCGGCATCAGCTACCGCACGTCCCCGGCCACGCCCGTCCTGATGCACTGGGACGGCACGGCCTGGACGGGCGTCACGACCCCGCCCGGTCTCAACGCGCTCACCAGGATCGCCGAAGGCGGAGACGGGACGCTGTGGGCCATCGGGCACTCGCTCGACGAGCCGGCGAAGCCGGGCCTGATCCGCTACAGCGGCGGGACCTGGGAGCGGGTCCCGGCCACCGCCGTGCCGAACCGGAAGAACTTCTACGCGAGCGCGCTCGCCGTCGTCCCCGGCACGGGCGCCCTGTGGACGCTCGGAACCGTCGACATCGGCGGGCCCGTCGTCCTCACCGACGGCCCCTGACCGGCACCGGCGACCCGTGATCGGCGCGTGCCCGCTTCGTGCCCGGATCGCGATCCGTCCCGAGGAACGGTGATATGCGGCACATCGTCCAAGCCGCATGCGGAACGTCAGGAGCATCACCTGCGCACTGGTCGTCCTGCCGATGGCCGGGATCGTGGCCGCCTGCGGGGGCGGCGACCACTCGTCCGGGGCGTCGGACTCCGCGCCGCGGAGCGCGGCCACGGCGCCGGCCCTCCCGGGCGGCGCCCAGCGCGCGGAGGGCGCCCCCCAGGGCGGCGCCAAGCAGCGGGCGCAGGCGCCGCTGCCGACCGGGCGCGAGGTCGTCCACACCGCCGCCCTGCGGGTCAGGGCCGGGAACGTGGAGGCCGCCGCCGCCAAGGCCAAGCAGCTGGTCGCCGCGGCGGGCGGCTACGTCGAACGGGAGTCGACGTCGAGCGAGCCCGCCCGCTCGGAGATCGCGCTCAAGATCCCGAGCGAGCGGTACGCCGAGGTGCTCGGCCGGCTCGGCACCGAGCTCGGCACCAAGCTGTCGCTCAGCCAGGAGGCCGAGGACGTCACCGGCGAGGTCGCCGACGTCGACGCGCGGGTGCGGTCCGCGAAGGCCACGCTGGAGACGTTCCGCAAGCTGCTCGACCGGGCGGGCTCCGTCAGCGAGATCATGAGCATCGAGCAGGAGATCTCCCAGCGGGAGGCCGACCTGGAGGCGCTCCAGGCGCGCCAGAAGGCGCTTGCCAACCGCACGCAGTTCGCGACGGTGACCGTGACCGTCGTGACCAAGGCCCCGCCGCCCGAGAAGGACGAGCCGCGCGGCGGGTTCGTCGGCGGGCTCCAGAGCGGCTGGCACGCGTTCACCGCGTTCGTCGGCGGCGTCGCCGCCGTGCTGGGCTGGCTGCTGCCGTTCCTCGTCACGGCCGCCGTGGTCGGGCTCCCGCTCCTGGCCCTCCGGCGGCGGCGCGCCCGCGCCGCGGACGACGCCGCGCCGGAGCCGGGGAAGACCCCGGAGCCGGAGAACGCGAAGGCCGCGGTCGGCGCGGGCGAGGAGCCCCCGGAAGGGCCCCGGCCGCCCGCCTAGCGCGGGTCCTCGGTGCTCGCCTCGTGGACGAGGTCCGCGAGGCGAGCCAGCACGTCCGGATCGATGGACGGCAGGACGCCGTGGCCCAGGTTGAAGATGTGCCCCTCGGCCGTGCGGCCGCGGGCCAGCACGTCGCGGGCCCGGCGCTCCACGGTCTCCCACGGCGCGAAGAGGATCGCCGGGTCGAGGTTGCCCTGCAGCGCCTTGCCCGGCTCGACGCGGCTGACGGCCTCGTCGAGCGGCACCCGCCAGTCGACGCCGACGACGTCGGCCCCGGCCTCGCCCATCAGGCCGAGCAGTTCGCCCGTCCCGACGCCGAAGTGGATGCGCGGGACGCCGAGCGGCTCGATCTCGGCGAAGATGCGGCGGGCGTGCGGCAGGACGGACTCGCGGTAGTCCTGCGCGGCGACCGCGCCCACCCAGGAGTCGAAGACCTGCACGGCGCTCGCGCCGGCCGCGATCTGCACCTTCAGGAACGCGATCGTGAGGTCGGCCAGCCGCTCCATGAGCCGGTCCCACAGCTCCGGCTCGCCGTACATCATCGCCTTGGTGCGCTCGTGGTTCTTGGACGGGCCGCCCTCGATCAGATACGAGGCGAGCGTGAACGGGCCCCCCGCGAAACCGATCAGCGGCGTGCCGCCCAGCTCGCCGACCAGGCCCTCGACGGCCTCGGTCACGTACGGGACGTCGTCGGGGACGAGGGGGCGCAGGGCGTCCAGGCCCGCCGCGTCCCGGATAGGATCGGCGATGACCGGCCCGACGCCGGGCTTGATGTCGAGGTCGACGCCGACGGCCCTGAGCGGCACCATGATGTCGCTGTAGAAGATCGCCGCGTCCACCGCGTACCGCCGCACCGGCTGCATCGTGATCTCCACGACCATGTCCGGGCGGGTGCACGACTCCAGCATCGGAACGCCCTCGCGGACCCGCAGGTACTCCGGCAGCGAGCGGCCCGCCTGGCGCATGAACCACACGGGCGTGTGCGGCACCGGCCGGCGGCGGCAGGCCAGCAGGAAGGGGCTCTCGGCGAGGCCGCCGTTGTCGGGCGTGCGCGCAGGGTGGTCGTTCGAACGGGCTGCGTCAGCGGTCACGTTGTGATGGTCCCACGAAAAGCGGATGGGGGAGCACCGGAGTGGCGGGTGAGGCGCAACGAACTTCCGGACACGCCGAGCGAAGTCCCGCATTCTGTCACCGGCGCGTGCGAACGTGATGCGTGTCATAGCCGAGGGAGGTTCCCCCTTGTACTGCTTCACCTGCGGTGATGAACGCGAGTTCGAGCTGCCGCCGTGCGAGGACGGGCACGGCGAGGAGTGCCCCGAGCGGGCCTGCGTCGACTGCGGCTCCGCCGTCCTGGTCGGCCTGCCGCCCGGCGCCGCCGCCCCGGCCCCCGGCCGGACCTCCGAGACCGCCCCGGCGCCCGGCCGCGCCGCCACCGTGCGGGCCGTGGCCTGAACGGCCCGGCCCCCGAAACGAAACCACCTGTGCCGTGCCTGTGTCCCCTCCGCGCCCTCCCGTCGCCCCCTGCGGCGGCACATCCCAGCAGCACCGACCCGAGCCCGCCGAGCCAGCCCCCCGCGACCCGTCACTCCCCCGCGATCAGGCCGGTCCACCCATGAACCCACCTGCCTTCCAGCGGGCCGTCGACACGCTGCGCGAGATCCTCGACGGGCCCGCCTTCCGGCCGGAGCTCGACCTCGAGGACATGCCCGCCCCGCAGAGCCTCGCGCCTTACGCGGCGGCCATGTCCGGCAGCGTCTACCGCGACGACGACACCGAGGTCGCCATGGGCCGCCTCATCGTGCTGTACGACCCCGAAGGCCGCCCCGGCTGGACGAACGGCTTCCGCGTCGTCGCCTACATCCGCGCCGACCTGGAGCCCGAGATCGCCGCCGACGAGCTGATCGGCTCCGTCGCGTGGGACTGGCTGCTCGAGGCCCTGGAGCCCGCCGGCTACGCCGCGGTGTCCGGGACGATCACCCGCGCGGTGTCGGAGAGCTTCGGCGACAAGCGCGACGAGCCGTCCACCACGGAGCTGGAGCTGCGGGCCTCGTGGTCCCCCACGGGGGAGGATCTGACCGCCCACGTGCTGGCCTGGTGCGAGGTGATGTGCACCACGGCGGGGCTGCCGCCGACCGGCGTCGCCGCGCTGCCGGACCGTCCGGGCGGCGGGGGCGGCTGAGCGACGTACGGTAGGGGGCGTGAGCACAGCGTCCGAAACCGAGACGGCGGGGGAGAACACGGAAGAAGTGGGAGTGTCCGAAACGCGCGCGACCGGTCCCGAGCAGGGCGCCGGTGCGGAGAACACGGCGGCGACCCCTACCGGGACAGTTCCCGGGACGGCCGGGCCCGGCCTCGGCCAGACGAGCACGGAGGCCGACACCGGTCCCCCCGCCGTCCCGCTGCTGGAGCCGCGCGAGGGCGTCCCGCCGGTGCTCACCACCGCCGCCGACCTGGACCGCGTCATCGCGGCGTTCGCCGCGGGCACCGGCCCGGTCGCGGTCGACGCCGAGCGCGCCTCCGGCTACCGCTACGGGCAGCGCGCCTACCTGATCCAGATGCGCCGCGCCGGCGCCGGCACCGCGCTGATCGACCCGGTCGCCCTCCCCGACCTGTCCGCGCTGGACGCCGCGCTCGCCGACACCGAGATGGTGCTGCACGCCGCCAACCAGGACCTGCCGTGCCTGGCCGAAGTCGGCCTCGTGCCGCGCCGGCTCTTCGACACCGAGCTGGCCGGGCGGCTGCTCGGCTACCCGCGGGTCGGCCTCGGCTCCATGGTCGAGAACGTGCTCGGCTTCGTGCTGGAGAAGGGCTACTCGGCCGCCGACTGGTCGACCCGCCCCCTCCCCGAGGACTGGCTGCGCTACGCCGCGCTGGACGTCGAGCTGCTGGTCGAGCTGCGCGACGTCCTCCAGGAGGAGCTGGAGGCGGCGGGCAAGCTGGAGTGGGCGCTGGAGGAGTTCGCCGCCATCCTGACCACGCCGCCGAAGCCGCCGCGCGCCGACCCGTGGCGCCGCACGTCCGGCATCCACCGGGTGCGCAACCGGCGGGCGCTCGCCACCGTCCGCGAGCTCTGGGAGGCGCGCGACAAGATCGCCCGCGAGCGGGACCTGTCCCCCGGCCGGGTGCTCCAGGACGCCGCGATCATCGAGCTGGCGCAGAAGGCCCCGAAGACCCCCGCCGAGCTCCAGGCCCTGCCGACGATGCGGGGCCGCGGCGCCCGCCGGCACCAGTCGGCGTGGCTGCGCGCCGTCACCCGGGCCCGTGAGCTCGGCGAGCGCGGGCTGCCGGCGTCCAACCTGCCCGGCGACGGGCCGCCGCCCGCGCACCGCTGGGCCGACCGCGACCCGGAGGCCGCCAAGCGGCTCACCGCCGCCCGCGCCGTCGTCGCCGCGCTCGCCGACGAGCACTCGATGCCGTCGGAGAACCTCGTGCAGCCCGACTACGTCCGCCGGCTGGCCTGGACGCCGCCGGCGGAGTCGTCGGCGTCCGCGATCGGCGCCGCCCTGCGCGGCCTCGGCGCCCGCGACTGGCAGGTGGGGCTCATCGCCCAGCCGATCGCCAAGGCGTTCCTCCGCCTCGAAAGCAAGGGCGAGCTTTAGTCGGCACTTGCACGGGGGCGGTCACCGGGCACACACTGGCTTAGGTTAGCTTTGCCTAAACAAGCCCGTGCGATCCCCGAGGAGTGCGTCGATGCTACTGGGCAACTTCCTCATCGGCCTGCGTGAGGGGCTCGAGGCCGCCTTGGTCGTGAGCATCCTGATCGCGTACCTGGTGAAGACCGGCAACCGCCAGGCCCTGCTGCCCGTCTGGACGGGCATCGGCGCCGCCGTCGTCCTGGCGTGCGGCTTCGGGATCGCGCTGAGCGCCGCGTCGTCGGAGATGCAGTTCAAGACCCAGGAGCTCTTCGGCGGCATCCTGTCGATCATCGCGGTGGGCCTGGTCACCTGGATGGTCTTCTGGATGCGCAAGACCGCCCGGTTCATGAAGGCCGAACTGGAAGGCCGGCTGGAGGGCGCGCTCGACGTCGGGCCGCTCGCCCTCGCCGCCGTCGCGTTCCTCGCGGTCGGGCGCGAGGGGCTGGAGACCGCGCTGTTCCTGTGGACGAACATCTCCAACTCCTCCAGCGGGTCCACCGAGCCGATCATCGGGGCGGTCCTCGGCCTCGCCGTCGCCGTCGCGCTCGGCTACCTGCTGTACCGCGGCGGTCTCAAGATCAACCTGAAGCGGTTCTTCACCTGGACGGGCGCCGCGCTCATCGTCGTCGCCGCCGGCGTGTTCGGCTACGGCTTCCACGACCTGCAGGAGGCGGAGGTGTTCCCCGGCATCAACTCGGTCGCGCTGGAGCCGCACGCCTTCTTCGCCAAGTTCGGCGGCGCCGGCGACTGGATGCAGACCGTCTTCCAGGGCGTCCTCAACGTCACCCCGCAGATCACCTGGCTCCAGCTGGTCATGTGGGCGCTCTACCTGGTGCCGGTGATGGTGCTGTTCCTGCGCAGCCCGTCGCCGTCCAAGCCCGCCCCGGCCAAGGCCACCGAGCCGGCGCCGACGTCCTGACGCAGGTCAGAGGTCGGGCAGCGGGTCGCGGGGCAGGCTGTCCCGGGCGAAGATCTCCGCGTCGGCGGCGTTGACGACCGGGACGTACTCGTCGTCCAGCTCGAACACGGCGCCCGCGAACTCGAACGACGCGCCGACGCCCGTCTCCACCGGCCCGATCCTCGTGCCGCGCGGGTAGCTGCCCCAGATGCTCTTCGGGGTGCTGCGGCTCAGCGAGCCGGTGGAGATCACCGCGACCTGGTCGCCGGTGACGACGAAGATGAACCCGGCGCCGCCGCCGTAGGTCATCGCGGGGAAGATGTAGCGGATCTCATCGTCGATTCCGAGGAACTCCCTGCAGCGCTCGCGGAGCGGGCGTGGCACCGGCATGGCGGTTGTGGCACCTCCCCCAGGCGGGTCGACGTCGCCGCCCCAATCATGCACCGATGTGCCGGATCGTGACCAGACTTCACGCGGTCGCCAGCGCCGCCGTCGGCGGCAGCCGCGCCGCCCGCATCGCCGGGTACAGGCCGGCGACCGTCCCGATCGCCAGGGTCGCGGCGAGCGCGCCGCCGAGCGCCCAGACCGGCACGACCGGCGGCCACCCCTTCCACAGCGCGAACCCGGTCGTCACCGCCGCGCCGAGCACGACCCCGGCCGCGCCCCCGAACGCCGACAGCAGCAGCGACTCGGCGACGAACTGGAGGCGGATCTGGCCGCGGGTGGCCCCGAGCGACCGGCGCAGCCCGATCTCGCGGCGCCGCTCCAGCACCGAGATCACCATCGTGTTGGCGACCCCGACCCCGCCGACCAGCAGCGCGACGGCGCCGAGCCCGAGCAGCAGCCCGGTGAACGCGCCGGACGCCGCGGCCCGCGCCTCCAGCGCGTCGGAGGGGCGGCTGACCTCGACCTCCTCGGGGCGCTCGGGGTTGACCGTCCGGGCGAGGACGTCGCGGACGTCGTCGACGGAGGCGTCCGTGGACCGCTCGTAGATCGTCGTGGGGTGCCCGTCGAAGCCGAGGTAGCGGCGCGCGGCGTCCCAGCCGACGAGGGCGGAGCGGTCGATCTCCGGCGCCAGCTCCGCGGGCCGCAGCACGCCGAGGACGACGAACCACCGGCCGCCGATCCACACCTGCCCGCCCGCCCGGTCCAGGCCGAGCCGCCGCGCCGCCTCCGAGCCGAGCACCACGACGGGACGCCCTTCGGTGGCCGCGTCGAGCCGGCGCCCGCTCGCCGGCGCCACGTCCAGGGTGCCGAGCAGCCCGCTCGTGGCGGCCTGCACGGCGATGCCCTGCGTGACCTCCTCCGGGATCCTGTCGGTGCGGCGGACGGTGGCCTCCACCGACCCGGTCGCACCGACCGCCGTGACCGGCGCGATCCGGCGCACCATCTCCGGGGCCGTCTCGGGCAGCTCCGCCTTCTCGCCGAACAGGGTGTCCCCCGGCTTGGCCGTCAGCAGGTTGGTGCCGAGCCGGTCGAGCCGCTGCATGAGGTCCTCCCTGCTGGAGGAGGAGATCCCGATGACGGCGACCATCGTCGCGATGCCGATCGCGATGCCGAGGGCCGACAGCACGACCCGCGCGGGCCGGGCCCTGAGCCCGCCGAGCCCCACGCGCAGGACGTCGCCCGCGCCGAGCCGCGCGGGCCTCATCGGCTCCCCACCCCCGCCCGCTCGTCCGCGACGATCTCGCCGTCCCGGATCCGGACCCGGCGCGGCGCACGGGCCGCGACCTCCGCGTCATGCGTGATGACCACGACGGTGGTGCCCGCGCGGTTCAGCTCGTCCAGCAGCGCGAGCACGCCGGCTCCCGCGGCGGAGTCGAGGTTGCCGGTCGGCTCGTCCGCGAGCAGCAGGTCGGGCTCGCCCACGACCGCCCGCGCGACCGCGACCCGCTGCTGCTCGCCGCCCGACAGCTGGTGCGGCCGGTGCCCCGCCCGCTCCCCCAGCCCGACGCGTTCGAGCGCCGCCCGCGCCCGCTCCCGCCGCTCCCGCAGCCCGACCCCGCTGTAGAGGAGCCCGTCGGCGACGTTGTCGAGGGCGCTCACCCCCGCGGCCAGGTGGAACTGCTGGAACACGAACCCGATGTGCCGCGCCCGCAGCGCCGACAGCTCCCGGTCCGCGAGCTCCGCGACCTCGTGCCCGGCGACCCGCACGCTGCCCCGGGTCGGCCGGTCCAGCGTCCCGATCATGTGCAGCAGCGTCGACTTGCCCGACCCGGACGGCCCGACGATCGCCGCCCGCTCCCCCGGCGCGATCACCAGGTCGACGCCCCGCAGCGCCGCGACGCCGCCCGCGTACTCCTTGGCCACCCCGGCCAGCTCCACGATGTTCGCGCCCCTGTCGTCGAAGCCCTTCATTCGGCGGGCACCCCGACCTTCATGCCCTCGCGGAGCCCGCTCCCGGAGACCTCGACGCGTCCGCCGCCGAACGCCCCGACCCTCACGGGCAGCAGGCGCCTCGACCCGTCGGCGACCTCGACGCCGAAGCCGCCCTCCCGCAGCGCGAGCAGCGCCTCGACCGGCACCGACAGCACCCCTTCGCGCCGCTCGCTCTCCAGCTCGACGCTGACCGGCGCCTCGTCCAGCCGCCCCGTCTTGGCGTTCCCGAGCGAGATGTCGACCCCGACCGTGGTCTTCTGGTCCTGCCCCGACCCGGTCGTCTCGGCGACGCCGCCGACCTTGCTGATCTTCCCCTTCACGGTCGCCCCGCCGGGCAGCTCCACCGTCACCCCCGCGCCCTTCTTCGCGAGATCCTGCTTGTCGGCGTCCAGATCGACGTGCACGACCCGTTTCGTCCCGGCGACCGTCAGGACGGGCTGCCCCTGGACGGCCCGCTTCCCCTCGGGCGCCTTGACCTCCCGGACCCGCACGGCCCCGCTGAGGAACACGACCTGACCAGGGTCGACCGTCCCCGTTTCGTTGAGCCCCCGATCGTCCTGCCACTCCTCGACGGCGGCCTCCGTAGCTCCGGTGAACTCCTCGTCCACGGTCAGGCCGCCGTACCCGAGAGCCCGCAGGTTCTCCTCCAGCTGCCGGACGTCCTTGCCAGAGGAACCGCTCCGCAGCGTCCGGTACATGGGCCTGCCGCCGTACATCAGCGTCACAGGCTTGCCCGCGACCGAGAGAAGCGTCTCCCCACGCCCCACGGTCGCGCCCTCCGCCGGCACCCAGGTCACGACGCCGGACGCCCCCGTCCACACGTCCCGGACACCGTCGTAGGTGAGCTTCCCGTCCACCTTCTCGGTATCCACGAGATCGCCCCGACTCACCACCGCCGTCGCCAGCGGGGCCTGCGCCCCCTGCGCCTGGCTCCCGTCCCGGTCCCACACCAGGGCGCCGCCGCCCACCACCACGACGACGGCGACCCCTCCGGCGACCACGACCCGCCTCACTTCCCGGCCCCCGGAAGGCTGGCCCTGCACGCCTCACGCGCCTTCTCCGCCTGCCCCCGGTCGACCCGCGCCGTCGGGATCCTGATCTGCCCGTCCGGCCCCGGATCCGGGATGTCGACCCCGTGCTCCCGCATGCACTGCGCGAACTTGACGTACTGGTCGCGGACCTTCGGGTCCTTGAGGTCGGGCATCTTCCCGCCCGCCTGAAGCCACGACTGGCACTTCCGCAGCGCCGCGTCCAACTTGCTGCGGTCGCCGCCCTTCCCCAGCCGCAACGCCCGCCCGTCCCCACTCCCGGGATCGGGAACGTCCACCCCGTTCTCCCGCATGCACCGCGCGAACTTCAACTGAGCATCCTCCGGAGAGACCGACTTGCCAGGAGAAGCAGAACCCGAACCACCCCCCGCACTGGCGACCCCGCTCTCCCCATCGCCCCCACACCCGGCGAGCCCCAGCAAGAGCGCCGCAGCGACACCCAGAACCCACACCTTCATGCCGACCCTCTCCCCGAGGCACCCTGCCCCAGCCCGCCCCATAAGAGCCCCCAGAGGGTTAAACCCGCATTAGCCTGCGGGCCTTGCGGGCCGGGATTGGCCTTGGTGTTGCGGTTGTTCGGGGGACTCGTCAGCGTGGTGTCGCGGAGGGCTACGGCGAGGTGGGTGGCGATGGGGCTGGGGGCGGAAGGGGCGGCGGACGGCGGGCAGGGCGATCTGCTTAGCCGCCTGAGTGCGGTGGACCGGCGGCCGCTGCGGGATCCGGCGACCGCGGCGGAGTTGCGGCGGTTCGCCGAGCAGGGGCGCGGGCTCGTCATGGTGGTGCTGCTGGCGAGGGCGGTCGCGCGGGTCTTGCCCGGCCCCATCACGGCGTTCACGGCTACGGTGGGGATCCTGGTCACGGGTGGTTGGCCCTACCTGCTCGCGCTCGTCCTCGGCGGGCTTCTGGAGGACGAACCGCTGCGCGGCACCACCGGTGCTTTGCTCGTGCTCTCCGCGACCGTCACGTCCGTCCTGATGCTGGCCCTCTCGTGGATCGCCTGGCGCTGGACGGCGGTCTTAGCCGAGTCCGTAGCCGACCTGCTGGCCGTGTCGGCCGAGCGGGGTGAGTTCCTGGGCTGGCTCAACGGACGCTGCCGTCCGGTGCCGCAGTTTGTGGCCGGGGCCGCCGGGATGGGTCTCTCCGCGCTTCTCGCCTACGCGATGTCGCACCAGCAGGTCGATTCGGTCTCCGTGAGCGTGTGGATCTACGTGTGCTGCGCTTGGACGGGATTCATCGGTGGCGGCGTCCTCTACTGGCTCTACACGCTGGCCGAGGTGCCGCTGCGTCTGCACCGGTGCATGGATTTGCAGATGGCGTGGATGGACCCCGCACACACTCCGGCGATCGTGCAGTTGTGCCGGGTGTACGGGCGCGTCGCGGTCAGCACGGCAGTGGGTGTCCTCATCGCCGAACTGTCGACCGTGGCCGTCACAAGCGACCGTCCGGGCCCGCTCATGCAGGCGTTCTTCGTGGGGTTCCCCGTCCTGGCGGTCGTCACGGCCCTGTACGTCGGCGTGCAGCCCTACATCACGCTGGCCCACCTGGTCCGGCGCCATATCGACACGATCGTGGACCCGCTGATGGCGCAGACGCACCGCCCGCCCGGACACCTCCTGCTCTCCGAGGACCTGGGCAGTGCCGTCCAGGCCTACACGCACTTCCGGACGCTGCGCCGCCTCCCGGTCAAGACCGCCACCCTTCTGCAGTACGTGACCGGAATCCTCGCCTCCCTGGTCGTCTTCTTCGTCCAACGCCTCCTCGCCTGAGCCGCGTGTCACCCCCAGGCTGTAGAACCGTGGTCGCGAGTGCTTTGGAGGGGTGCGGTGGACGGGAACATGACCCTGTCGGCGAAGGATGATCGGATCTGGTTTCCGGGGAATCCGTGGCCTGGCGGGCACAGGATCGAGGAGTTCGCCTGGAAGGGACGGCTGGACCCCGAGTCCGGCTTGCGGTTCATCTTCGAGTTGGAGAGTGCCTACTACGACGCGGAGGACCCGACCGGTAGCGAGGAGGATGAAGATTCCGAAGACGGGCCGGACTTCGAGGCGAAGATCGTCTGGTGCAACTACCACAGGTGCACCATCAGCGCCGCCCGGGGTTTCGTCGCGGGATCTCCGGACGAACCGTTGGATTTCGACGCGCTGACCGGCCGCGCCTTCCATGTCGACGGCCTCGACGAAGTGGACGAGATCGAGGACTGGGACGACTTCGCCTTCCACATCTACCTGCTCGGCCATGACTCGGTCGCCGATCATCGGATCCGCTTTCCCACCCGGCATGCACCGTTCGAATTCGGACTCGAATGGGACGGGCGCATAGCACTGACCTACGTGGGCGAGGAGGAGTACAAGCACCGGTTCCGTGCCGGGGTCGGTCGAGCGGCGTTCCAGGGGTTCGAAGTTCCCGATGACCTGGACGACAAGGCGGCGGACGGGCTGATGAAGGCCTGCGTCCGGGATCCGGAGCGGTTCCGGCTCTCGCAGGCGGGCCGTGAGCGCTGGTACGTGCCGATCTCCTGAAGCGCCGATCTCGACGTGAGGCTGTTTGGTCGTGCGCTCGCTAGGGAGTGGCGCGGCGCTGCCGTGCAGGTGGGAGTTCAGCAGGCGGCCAGAACCACGGGCAGTTCATTCAGGGTCGAGATGCGGTGTATGCCGGTCGGCGTCGGGGTCGCCGTTTCCGCTCGGTCCAGCCAGATGGCGTGGAGGCCTGCGTTGTGGGCGCCTACGGCGTCGATGTCGAGTTTGTCGCCGACGTAGGCGACTGCGGCGGGAGGCAGGTTCAGGGCTGTGCAGGCGGCCTGGAATGCCGCGGGGTCCGGTTTCGCGCGGCCGAGCCGGTCGGAGCAGAGGAGCACTTCGAAGTGGTGGCGCAGGCCCAGTGCCGTCAGCCTGCGCTCCTGGTGGACGGTACTGGAGTTGGACAGGACCCCCTTCCGGTGAGGAAGGGCGTCCAAGGCCGCGGCCACGTCGGGGAACGCTGACCAGGCCGCTTCGAAAAGCGCCTCGTACCGGTCGTACCAGGCGTCCGCCTCGGTGTCGCTCAGCGGACGGTCCACGAACCTGCGGACTCGCGTACGGCGTTGTTGCTCGTAGGTCAGCTCACCGGCCGCGAGGCGCCGGTACTCGCTCGTGGTGATCTGCTGCCACCGGTCCAAGGCGGCCTGGTCGGAGGGAAGACCCTCCGCCTCGAAGTGGTGCAGCAGTCCGGCGCGTTCCGAGCCGGTGAAGTCGAAGAGCGTGTCGTCGACGTCCCACAGGACAGCCTCGATCATGTCTGGAGACTAGGACGCCCGACGGTTCTGGCCGCGCTGAGAGCTCCCTCTCAGCAGTTCGCTGACGCTGGACGAGCCGCGGCGCCGCCCGGGCTCGGTTTGAGGGCGGATCGTCGGTGGGGTCTGATTCGCTGGTCGACCAGAGCCCGACGACGCATGCCCGCGGGGGCTGGAACGGAGCACACGATGAAGGCCGTTCGTTTCGACCGGTTCGGCGGTCCCGAGGTATTGGAGCTCGTCGACCTGCCTGATCCTCATCCGGGGCCCGGGCAGGTCCGGATCGCGGTGCGGGCGGCCGGGGTGAGCGCCAGCGACTGGAAGAAGCGCCAGGGGCAGATGGATCCGGAGCTCCCGCAGACCCTGGGCTACGAGGCGGCGGGGGTCGTCGACGAGATCGGCGAGGGTGTGGCGGACGCGGCCGTCGGCGATCGCGTGTTCGGCTTCTGCGTCGAAGGGGCGGCCCAGGCCGAGCTGGCAGTGCTGTCCCACTACGCGCCGATCCCGCCCTCGCTCGACTTCGCCCGCGCCGCGGCGCTGCCGGCGGCCATCGAGACGGCCACGCGCGCGCTCGACCAGCTCGGCGTCGGGGACGGCGCGACGCTGCTCGTCAACGGCGCGTCCGGGAGCGTCGGCGGCGCCGCGGTCCAACTCGCCGTGGTGCGCGGCGCGCGTGTGATCGGCACCGCCGGTCCGGGGAACCAGGAGTACCTGCGTTCCCTGGGGGCCGAGCCGGTCGTCTACGGCGAGGGGCTCGTCGAGCGGGTGCGCGCGCTGGCGCAGGACGGCGTCGACCTGGCGCTCGACGTCGCCGGGAGCGGGGTGCTGCCCGAGCTGATCGGGCTCGCCGGCGGTGCGGAGCGCGTCGTCACGGTCGCCGACTTCATCGGCGCCCGGGAGCACAGGGTGCGGTTCAGCCGCGGGGACGCCGGTCGCGCGGTCCACGTGCTCGGCGAGATCGGGCCGCTGATCGAGGCGGGGCGCTTCTCGCCGCCGGCCGTGCGGACCTTCCCGCTCGCCGATATCGCGGAGGCGCACCGCGCCGGCGAGGGCGGGAAGGTGCGCGGGAAGCTCGTGCTCCTGGTCGACTGACGGGGGGATGCGCGCTGAGCTGGGACGATGAAGGCCGCCGCTGTAGGGTCCTGAGTTATGGCGCGGGCGGTGTCTCGGGATCCTGACCGGCTTGTTCTGTTCACCGACGCCGTCGTGGCGATCGCCGTGACGCTGCTGGTGCTGCCGCTGGTCGACGTGGTGCCGGAGGCGGTGAGCGCGCACCAGCGGTCGGTCGAGGTGATCACGGGGCACTGGGCGCAGATCGGGAGCTTCGTCCTCAGCTTCGTGGTGATCATCCGGCTGTGGTTCGTCCACCACCGGGTGTTCGAGCACATCGGCGGCTACACGCGGGCGCTGATGCTGGTGAACACGGGATGGCTGCTGGCCATCGTGATCCTGCCGTTCCCGACGGAGATGGCGGCCTCCTATCCGGGGGACGACCGCTTCACCGTGATGCTGTACATCGGGAACATCCTCGTCGCGTGCGTCCTCCAGACCGCGCTGACGGTGATCTCCTACCGCGACCCCGACGTCGCGCTGGAGTCCGATCCGCCGACGATCGAGTCGGTCCGGGGCGCGCTGTCGAACGTGGCGCTGCTCGCCGTGGGCCTGGCCGTGGTCGCGGCCTTCCCCGGCGTCTCCTACTTCGCGCTGCTGCTGCTCTTCGCGCAAGCCCCGGTCGACAGGCTGTGGAGACTCGCCGGCGTCTGAAGCCTCCCGGGCTTATCGGGGTTTAACCCTTGGGGCGGCATGCTCGGCGGCATGCGTGTACTGATCGTCGAGGACGAGCGGGTGCTCGCGGACACGATCGCCGAGGGACTGCGGGACGAGGCCATGGCCGTCGACGTGGTCTACGACGGCGACGCCGCGCTGGAGCGGGCCTCGTACAACGAGTACGACGTGGTGGTCCTCGACCGGGACCTGCCCATGGTCCACGGCGACGACGTGTGCCGGGAGCTGGTGGGGCGGCGGAGCCGCGCGCGGATCCTCATGCTGACCGCGTCCGGGGACGTCGACGACCGGGTGGACGGGCTGTCGCTCGGCGCCGACGACTACCTGCCGAAGCCGTTCGTGTTCGGCGAGCTGGTGGCGCGGGTGCGGGCGCTGGCGCGCAGGTCGGGGCCGCCGGTGCCGCCCGTCCTTGAGGGGCGGGGCATCCGGCTCGACCCGTACCGGCGGAAGGCCGCGCGGGACGGGCGGGAGCTGCGGCTGACGAACAAGGAGTTCGCCGTGCTGGAGGAGCTGCTGCGGGCGGAGGGCGGCGTGGTGAGCGCCGAGCGGCTGCTGGAGCGGGCGTGGGACGAGAACATCGACCCGTTCAGCAACATCGTCCGGGTCACGATGGCGACGCTGCGGCGCAAGCTCGGGCAGCCGCCGGTGATCGAGACGGTGACCGGGTCCGGGTACCGGCTGGAGGCATGGTGAAGAGGCTGAGCGTCAGGACGCGGCTCACGCTGGTGTACGGGTCGCTGTTCCTCGTCACGTCGGCCGCGCTGGTCGCGGTGACGTACCTGCTGACCGTCAGGACGATGGACAACCGGTTCACGTCGCGGCAGAGCGTGGACGCGACGACGATCACGCGGCTGCGGGCGCTGGCCATCAACGGCGACGTCAGCGAGCTGGTGAAGCTGAAGGCCGACGCCGACCGGGAGCTGGCCCGGCAGAAGCACGACGTCCTGGAGCAGCTGCTGCAGAGCTCCCTGGTGACGATGCTGGTGCTCGGCGTCCTGGCCGTCGTGATCGGGTACGTGGTGGCGGGGCGGATGCTGCGGCCGCTGCACACGGTGACCGCGACGGCGCGGCGGCTGTCGGAGAGCAACCTGCACGAGCGGATCGCGCTGGACGGCCCGCAGGACGAGATCAAGGACCTGGCCGACACCTTCGACCGGATGCTGGACCGGCTGAACCGCGCGTTCGACGCCCAGCGCCGGTTCGTCGCGAACGCCTCGCACGAGCTGCGCACGCCGCTGACCATCAACCGGACGGTGCTGGAAGTCGCGCTGGCGAGCCGCCGGAGCCCGCCGGAGACCAGGGCGCTCGCGGACGTCCTGCTCGGCAACACCGCGCGCCACGAGCGGCTCATCGAGGGGCTGCTGCTGCTCGCGAAGTCCGAGCGGGAGCTGGCGACCCGGGCCGAGACGCCGCTGGAGGACGTGGTGCGCAGCGCGCTCGACCAGGTCGAGGGGCAGGCGGAGGAGGCGGCCGTGGACGTCGAGGCGCGGCTCGGCCCGGCCGCGGTGGCCGGCGACCCGGTGCTGCTGGAGCGGTGCGCGGTGAACCTGCTGGAGAACGCCGTGAAGTACAACGTGCGGGACGGGCGGATCTGGGTGAGCACGGGCGTCCGGGACGGCGAGGCGTTCCTGCGGGTGGTCAACACGGGGCGGCCCGTGCCGTCCTACGAGGTGGCGACGATCTTCGAGCCGTTCCGGCGGCTGCGCGCGGACCGGACGGGGTCGAAGGACGGCGCGGGCCTCGGCCTGTCGATCGTGCGGGCGGTCGTCGGCGCGCACGGCGGCGCGGTCGACACCGTCCCGCGGCCGGACGGCGGCCTGTCGATCACGGTCCGGCTGCCGACGTCCGCCGGCCCCGTCCTCGCCGCCTAGGGCCTGCTTCGATCGGCCACGCACGCGAACGCGTGACCTGGCCGGTGGAGCGAAGCCGGAGGCGAGCGGAACCGGGCAGATCGCGAAGCGATGCCGCATTCGCCCAGGCCCGGTCACATAGCGAGCCGCAAGGCGAGCGAAGTGGGCCGGGAGTGAATCAACGCAGCGGGGGCTGCGGCCACGCGACGCGGCCCTCGGGCTCGGGCCGGTCGGGGCGGGCGGTCAGCCAGCGGTGCACGACCTTGCCGGTGGCGTTGCGCGGCAGCTCGGGGATGAAGTACACGTCGCGGGGCACCGCGTACCGGGCGACCTGCGCGTGCACGTAGGCGCGCACGGCGTCGGCGTCGAGCCCCGCGCCGGGCCGCAGGACGATGTACGCGGCGAGGCGCTGCCCCCATTCGGGGTCGGACACGCCGGTGACCGCGACCTCGCGGATCTCCGGCATCCGCAGCAGGGCGTCCTCCACGTCGCGGGGGACGATGTTCTCGCCGCCGGACACGATCATGCCGTCGCCGCGGCCGTCCACGAACAGCAGTCCGCGGTGGTCGATGTGGCCGAGGTCGCCGGTGGCGAGCAGCCCGTCGCGGACCTCCATCGGCTCGCCGCCGGTGTAGCCCTCGAACAGCAGCTCGTTCGCGGCGAAGATGTGCCCGCGGGTGGAGCGGCCCACCCGGCGGCCCTCGTCGTCGAGGATCGCCAGCGAGGTGTTGCGGGGCGGGCGCCCGGCGGTGCGCGGGTCGAGCCGCAGTTCGCGCGGGGTCGCGATGGACACCCAGGACGCCTCGGTGGAGCCGTAGATGTTGTAGAGCCGGTCGCCGAACGCGTCCATGAACCGGGTGGCGAGGTCGCCGGGCAGCGCGGAGCCGCCCAGCGCCGCGATCCGCAGCGAGGACGTGTCGTACTCGGCGCGGACCTCGGGCGCCAGGTCGAGGACTCGCTGCAGCATGACCGGGACGGCGAACACCGTGACGTCGCGGTAGGAGGCGATCGTCCGCAGCGTCTGCTCGGGGTCGAAGCGGCGGTGCAGGACGACCGGCGCACGCAGCGCCCACGCCATCTGCAGCGCGGCGTAGCCCCAGGTGTGGAACAGCGGCGCCTCGACGATCATGGTCTGCCGGGCGCGCAGCGGGATCCGGGACGTCACCGAGGCCAGCGGCCACAGGCCCGGGCGGGGCGGGCGGCGGGCGCCCTTGGGTCGTCCGGTGGTCCCCGAGCTCAGCATGATCGTCCGGCTCTGGATCTGCGGCGGCGCGGCGGCGGCCGGCGGCGTCGAGCGGATGATCTCCTCGATGCTCGGGCCGCCCTGGTCGGCGGGGACGGGCGCGAGGTCCGGGGAAGTGCGGGGCGGCGGCAGCGTCGCGGCGGGGACGGGCGCCGAGAGCGGGGCCGCGGCCGGCGGCCGGCGGTCGGCCCACAGCACGTTCCGGCGCAGCGCGATCGGGACGTTCGCCAGCAGCGGCGCGAACTCGGCGTCCGCGACGAGCAGGGTGGGGCGCAGCTCGCCGAGCACGGCGCGGATCTGGCCCGTTCCGAAACCGGTGTTGAGCAGCACGACCTCGGCCCCGCGCCGGGAGCACGCGAGGAGGGTCAGGGCCATGCCGCGGTGGTTGCGGCACAGGACGCCGACGCGGGGGCGGGGGCCGTGCAGGGGCAGTCCGGCGGCGAGGCGGGCGGCCTGCTCGTCCAGTTCGGCGAACGTCAGCTCGCCCTCGTCGTCGATCAGGGCGGGGCGCGACGGGGAGCGGGCGGCGGCGGAGGCGACCAGCCCCGCGAGCGAGGTGCCCCAGCGGCGCAGCGTGCCGAGCTGCCGGAGGAGCCGGCGGGGTCCGCCGGAGAACAGCAGGCCGGTGCGCAGCAGCAGCGCCGCGAGGTCGCGGATGTGCCCGATCCGGCGGCGCACCCCCGGCCGGTACGCGGGCCTCGCGTGGGTCACCGTGCCTCCTCCGGTGATTTCGGGTCACGCTACCCATCCGTCATGAACCGAACAAGGGCACCAGGGCCCATGCCGGCGGGCATCCGGCCGCTGAGCACCGCGTCAGTGGTTACTGACGAGTAGCATTGAGGGTTACCAGCGAGTAGCATCGCTGATGCGGGTACTCGTGCCGCCGGCAGGGGCGGCACGAGGCTCGACACCTCCATCAGAGTCCATCCCAGGGAGGACGACCCGTGCCTCGCACCGCACGCGACGTCGTGTTCGTCGACGGCGTCCGCACGCCGTTCGGCAAGGCCGGCCCCAAGGGCCTGTACGCGCAGACCCGCGCCGACGACATGGTCGTCCGCGCGATCCGCGAGCTGATGCGCCGCAACCCGTCCCTCCCGCCCGAGCGGGTGGACGAGGTCGCCATCGCCGCCACCACCCAGACCGGGGACCAGGGCCTGACCATCGGGCGGTCCGCCGCCGTGCTGGCCGGGCTGCCGAAGAGCGTCCCCGGCTTCGCCGTCGACCGGATGTGCGCGGGCGCGATGACCGCCGTGACCACGACCGGCGCCGGCATCTCGTTCGGCTCCTACGACGTCGCCATCGCGGGCGGCGTCGAGCACATGGGCCGGCACCCGATGGGCGAGGGCGTCGACCCGAACCCGCGGTTCCTCGCCGACAAGCTGGTAGACCCGTCCGCCCTGGTCATGGGCTCGACGGCGGAGAACCTGCACGACCGGTTCCCCGGCATCACCAAGGAGCGCGCCGACGCCTACGCGGTGCGCAGCCAGCGGAAGGTCGCCGAGGCGTACGCGGCCGGAAAGATCCAGCCCGACCTGGTGCCCACCGCGGTCCGGTCCGCCGAGCTGGGTTGGGGGCTCGCCGCCGAGGACGAGCCTCCGCGCCCCGGCACGACGATGGAGAGCCTGGCCGCGCTGAAGACCCCGTTCCGCGTGCACGGCAACGTCACCGCGGGCAACGCCGCGGGCCTCAACGACGGCGCCACCGCCTGCCTCCTCGCGGCCGAGGACGCCGCGCGCGAGCTCGGCCTCACGCCGCGGATGCGGCTCGTCGACTTCGCGTTCGCCGGTGTGGAGCCCGAGGTCATGGGCGTCGGGCCGGTCCCCGCGACCGAGAAGCTCCTCGCCCGCAACTCGCTGACCATGGACGACATCGGCCTCATCGAGATCAACGAGGCGTTCGCCGTGCAGGTGCTCGCGTTCCTGGAGCACTTCAAGATCGCCGACGACGACGCGCGGGTGAACCCGTGGGGCGGCGCGATCGCCCTCGGCCATCCCCTCGCCTCGTCCGGCGTGCGGCTCATGAACCAGCTGTCCCGCCTTTTCGAGGAGCGCACGGACGTCCGGTTCGGGCTGACGACGATGTGCGTCGGCATGGGCATGGGCGGAACCGTCCTCTGGGAGAACGTGAACTGGGAGGGCGCCAAGTGAACCCTGACATCTTCAAGGACGAGGTCGTCACGCACGCGCATGTCCGCGATGTGACGCTGCCGTACGGCGCGGGCACGCTCGCGCTCATCACGCTCGACAACGGCTTCGACCACACCAAGCCCAACACGTTCGGCCCCGGCGGGCTCGCCGAGCTGAACGCCGCGCTCGACGCCGTCGCCGCCCGCGACGACATCGCGGCCGTCGCCGTCACCGGCAAGCCGTTCATCTTCGCGGTCGGCGCCGACCTCAAGGGCGTCCCGCTGATCCGGCGGCGCGAGGACGCGGCGGCCATCGGCCGGCTCGGCCACGACGTGTTCCGCCGCCTCGGCGAGTTGGACGTCCCGTCCTTCGCCTACTACAACGGCGCTGCCATGGGCGGCGGCGTCGAGGTCGGCCTGCACTGCACCTACCGGACGATCTCGCGCGGCGTCCCGGCGTTCGCGCTGCCCGAGGCGTTCCTCGGCCTCGTCCCCGGATGGGGCGGCACCTACCTGCTGCCGAACCTGATCGGCGCGGAGAAGGCGCTCAAGGTCGTCATCGAGAACCCCATGTCCCAGAACCGGATGCTCAAGGGCGCGCAGGCCTACGAGCTGGGCATCGCCGACGCGATCTTCGACTCGGCCGACTTCCTGGAGGAGTCCCTGGCCTGGACGGCCCGGGTGCTGAACGGCGAGATCACCGTCCGGCGTCCCGAGGTCGACAAGGGCAAGGCGTGGGACGACGCCGTCGCGATGGCCCGCTGGACCGTGGACGGCAAGCTGCACGGCGCGGCCCCGTCCTACACCCGGGCGCTGGACCTGGTCGCCGCCGCCAAGGACCGCACCCGCGACGAGGGCTTCGCCGCCGAGGACGAGGCCCTGGCGGACCTCATCATGAGCGACGAGCTGCGCGCCGGCCTGTACGCGTTCGACCTCACCCAGAAGCGCGCGAAGAGGCCCGCCGGGGCGCCGGACAAGGAGCTCGCCCGCAAGGTCACCAAGGTCGGCGTCGTCGGCGCCGGTCTGATGGCCTCCCAGCTCGCCCTGCTGTTCGCGCGGCGCCTGGAGGTGCCGGTCGTGCTGACCGACCTCGACCAGGAGCGCCTGGACAAGGGCGTCGGCTACGCGCACGGCGAGATCGACAAGCTGCTCGGCAAGGGCCGGCTGTCCCCCGACAAGGCCAACCGGCTCAAGGGGCTCATCACCGGCTCGCTGACCAAGGACGCGTTCGCCGACGCCGACTTCGTCATCGAGGCCGTCTTCGAGGAGATGTCGGTCAAGCAGAAGGTGTTCGCCGAGGTCGAGGAGTACGTCTCCGCGGAGTGCGTCCTCGCGACCAACACCTCCTCGCTGTCGGTCACCGAGATGGCCTCCGGGCTCGCGCACCCCGAGCGGGTGGTCGGGTTCCACTTCTTCAACCCGGTCGCGGTGCTGCCGCTGCTGGAGATCGTCCGCGGCGAGCGGACCGACGACGCGGCCCTCGCCACGGCGTTCGCCACGGGCAAGGCGCTGAAGAAGTCGTGCGTCCTGGTCAAGGACGCCCCGGCCTTCGTCGTCAACCGCGTCCTGCTGCGGCTGCTCGCCGAGATCGTCAAGACGGTGGACGAGGGCACGCCGATCGAGGCGGCCGAGCGCGCCGCCGCCCCGCTCGGCCTGCCGATGCCGCCGTTCGTGCTGATGGGCCTGGTCGGCCCGGCGATCGCGCTGCACGTCAACGAGACCCTGCACGGGGCCTTCCCGGACCGGTTCCCGCTGTCGGACAACCTGGCGAAGATGGTCGCGGCCGGCAAGAGCGGCGTGTACCTGCCCGACTTCACCCTCGACCCCGAGGTCGTGGAGATCTTCTCCGGCGGGACGAGCCCGTCCACCGAGGAGCAGGTCCTCGACCGGGCGCTCGCCGCGCTCGCCGACGAGATCCGGATCATGCTCGACGAGGGCGTGGTCGCGGCGGCGCAGGACATCGACCTGTGCATGATCCTCGGCGCCGGCTGGCCGTTCCACCTCGGCGGCATCACCCCGTACCTGGACAGGTCGGGCGTCGCCGAGCGGGCCGCGGGCGGTCGCTTCCTGGAGCCGGGGGTCGCCTCCCTGCCCGCCTGACCCGCGGCCGACCGGATCCCCGGACGGATCCGGAGCCCCATCACGGAGAGAGGCGTTCCGAACACGGTTCGGAACGCCTCTTTTCCGGCGTTTCCCCACGTCACGGACATGCACGGGTTTCGGCGGATCATAACCCGCGCACATATGGGCATACGGCTGTCGGCCTTATGCCGAAAACCGGACACCGGGACGCGAAGGGGCAACGAGACGTGAACGTGCTGCGCACGAAGTCGGTCGAGCAGTCGATCAGGGATACCGAGGAGCCGGAGCACCGGCTCCGCCGCGACCTGTCGGCGTTCGATCTCACCGTCTTCGGAATCGGCGTGATCATCGGAACCGGCATCTTCGTGCTCACCGGCGAGGTCGCCAAGGACAAGGCCGGTCCGGCGGTCGCGCTGTCGTTCATCCTCGCCGCCGTCGTGTGCGGCCTCGCGGCGCTCTGCTACGCCGAGTTCGCCTCCACCGTCCCGGTCGCCGGCTCGGCCTACACGTTCTCCTACGCCACGATCGGGGAGTTCCCCGCCTGGATCATCGGCTGGGACCTCATCCTGGAGATGGCCCTCGGCGCGGCCGTGGTGTCGGTCGGCTGGTCGGGCTACTTCGCCTCGCTGCTGGACGACGTCGGGATCACGATCCCGACGGCGCTCGCCGCCCCGCCGGGCGAAGGCGGGACAGTGAACGTCCCCGCCATCTGCCTCGTGCTGGCGGTGACCGCGCTGCTCGTCCTCGGCGTCAAGATCTCCTCGCGGGTGAACGCGGTGGTCGTCTCGATCAAGGTGGCCATCGTGCTGCTGGTGATCTTCGCCGGGCTGTTCTTCGTCAAGGGCGCCAACTACCACCCCTTCATCCCGCCGTCCAAGCCGACGCCGAGCGTGGAGGGCCTCAAGGCGCCGCTGATCCAGGTCCTGACCGGCAGCGCGCCGGTCAGCTACGGCTGGCTCGGCATCTTCTCCGCCGTCGCCATCGTGTTCTTCGCCTACATCGGCTTCGACATCGTCGCGACCGCGGCCGAGGAGGCGCGGCGCCCGCAGCGGGACCTGCCGGTCGGGCTCATCGGCTCCCTCGTCATCACCGCCGTCCTGTACGCGGCCGTCGCGACCGTCGTCGTCGGCATGCAGAAGTACACCGAGCTGAGCGTCGCCGCGCCGCTCGCGGACGCGTTCAAAGCCGTCGGCCATCCCGTCTTCGCCACGATCATCAGCATCGGCGCGGTCGTCGGCCTCACCACCGTCGTGCTCATCCTGCTCCTCGGGCAGAGCCGCATCTTCTTCGCGATGGGCCGCGACGGCCTGATGCCGCCCTGGCTCTCGGCCGTGCACCCGCGCTTCGGCACCCCCTACCGCGCGACCGTCATCATGGGCGTGATCGTCGCGGTGCTCGCCGGGTTCATCCCGCTCGCCGAGCTGGCCGAGCTGGTCAACATCGGCACGCTGTTCGCCTTCCTCGTCGTCTCGGTCGCCGTGGTGGTGCTGCGCAACACCCGCCCCGACCTGCCGCGCGCGTTCCGCACGCCGTGGGTGCCGGTCATCCCGATCCTGTCCGTGCTCGCCTGCCTGTTCGTGATGATCAACCTGCCGGTGGAGACCTGGCTGCGGTTCCTCGCCTGGATGGTCATCGGCGGCGTCGTCTACGCTTTGTACGGGTACCGGCACAGCATGGTGGGACGCCGGGGGGACGGGGAGCGCATCGTCTACAAGTCCTGACGCCCCCAGTGACGGGACTCACGGTGTCCTTTCGACCGACGGGTGGGCACAATGACCCGCATGGCTTCTCCAGCGCGCGTCGCGGTGATCGGTTCGGGCCCGGCGGGGATCTACGCCGCCGAGGCCCTCGTGAAGCAGGGCGGCGACGACGTACGGGTGGACGTCTTCGACCGGCTGCCGACGCCGTACGGGCTGGTGCGCTACGGCGTCGCGCCCGACCACACGTCCATCAAGTCGATCGCCAAGTACCTGCAGCGGGTGCTGGAGAACCCGGCGGTCCGGTTCTTCGGGTGCGTCGAGCTCGGCCGCGACCTCACCCGCGACGACCTGCTCGGATGCTACGACGCCGTCCTCTACTCGACCGGCGCGATGGTCGACCGGCACATGCGGATCCCGGGTGAGGACCTGCCCGGCAGCATCGCCGCGACCGACTTCGTCAACTGGTACTGCGGGCACCCCGACGCCGCCGACCACGCGTTCGACCTGTCGGTCGAGGAGGTCGCGGTGGTCGGCGTCGGGAACGTCGCGGTGGACGTCGTCCGGATCCTCGCCAAGACGGCCGCCGAGCTGCGCGACACCGACGTGCCCGAGCAGGTGATCGAGGCGCTGTCGCGGAGCCGGGTGAAGCGCATCCACATGATCGGGCGGCGCGGGCCGGCGCAGGCGAAGTTCACCACGAAGGAGGCGCGCGAGCTGGGCGAGCTGCCCAACGCGAGCATCCACGTCAGCCCGCAGGACATGGAACTCGACCCGGCGAGCGCCGAGCTCGCCGAGAGCGACCGGCACGTCCGCGGCAACATCAAGGTGCTGAACGGCTGGACGGGCGAGCCCGCCCCCGGGCGCGCCCGCCACATCGACGTGCGGTTCTGGCGCGCCCCCGCCGAGATCCTCGGCACCGACCGGGTGGAGGGCCTCCGGCTGGAGCGGACCCGGCTGGACGAGTCGGGCCGCGTCACCGGCACCGGCGAGTTCGAGACGCTGCCGGTCGGCATGGTGCTGCGGTCCGTCGGCTACCAGAGCGTCCCGCTGGAGGGCGTCCCGTTCGACGAGCGCTCCTTCGTCGTCCCGAACGAGGGCGGCCGCATCCTCGGCCCGGACGGCGGCTACGTCCCGCGCGAGTACGTCGCCGGCTGGATCAAGCGCGGCCCGTCCGGCGTCGTCGGGACCAACAAGTCCGACGCCGCCGAGACCGTCCGCAACCTCCTGGAAGACCTCGCGGACGCGAAGACGGCGCCGGAAGGGGCCATCGAGGAGCTGCTGGAGTCGCGGGGGCTGCCCGTCGTCACCTACGACGACTGGCTGAACCTCGACGCCGCCGAGATCGCCCTCGCCCGCAGCCTCGACCGAGGGGAACGCGTCAAGCTCGCCCGCTGGGAGGCGATGCGGTCCGCCTGCCGGGGGTCCGCGTAATCCCCGGCGAAGTCCCCACCGGGAAACTAGTGACTCGACGGTGAGGCTGACGCTACGGTGCGCGTGTGACCGGCGGTCCAGAACTGTACGGGTTCCCCCCACCCGAGACGGTCCCCGACCTCAGGTGGCTCGGCCCCGACTACGTCTCCGTACTCGTGTACGACCTGACGCAGGGTCTCCTGCGCCAGGACCCGCACACGTTCGTCATGGGCGTGCGCTGCGAGGGCGCGCCCAGCCTCGCGCCCGTGGTGGACCCGGCGGGCGTCATCCGCGCGCACGATGCGTGCTTCCCGCTCCAGGTCTACGTCCAGGACGGCGCGGGGCGCCTCTGGTGCCTGCGCGGGCAATGGACGTACTCGGGACGTGAGCTCGGCACGTCCGCCGCGTCCATCACCCACGCGTGGCGGCTGCTGTCGGCGGAGGGCGGCTAGGACCGCTCCTCCGAGGCGGCGGGCTCGTCGGCGTCGGCGGTGAGGCGGGCCACCGATTCGGTCACGTCGCGGGCGAGGGCCTGCGGGGTGAGCCCGATGTCGGCGAGGATCTGCCCCCGGGACGCGTGGTCGAGGAACTCCTGCGGGATGCCGAAGGTGCGGAGGGGCGCGTCGACGCCGGCGTCGCGCAGCAGCCGCGCCACGGCGTCGCCGACGGCGCCGGTGCGGCCGTTGTCCTCGGCGACGGCGACGAGCGTGTGCTCGCGGGCGAGGTCGAGCAGCGCCGGGTCGAGCGGCTTCACCCACCGGGGGTCGACGACGGTGACGCCGATGCCCTGCGCGGCGATCAGCTCGGCCGCCTCGACCGCGGGCGTCGCCATCGAGCCGACCGCGACCAGCAGGACGCGGGCGCCGTTGGAGCCGTCGTGGCGGGCCAGCACGTCCATGCCGCCGGCCTTGCCGACCGCCTCGATGTCGGCGGCCGCCGGGCCCTTGGGGTAGCGGATCGCGGTCGGGCCGTCGGAGACGGCCACGCACTCGCGCAGCAGCTCGCGGAGCCGGGCCCCGTCGCGCGGGACGGCGATGCGCATGCCCGGGACGAGCTGCAGGATCGACATGTCCCACATGCCGTTGTGGCTGGCGCCGTCGCTCCCGGTCACGCCGGAGCGGTCCAAGGCGAAGGTGACGGGCTGGCGGTGGAGCGCCGTGTCCATCAGGACCTGGTCGAAGGCGCGGTTCAGGAACGTGGCGTACAGCGCCACGACCGGGTGCAGGCCGCCCATCGCGAGGCCGGTGGCGGAGGTGACGGCGTGCTGCTCGGCGATGCCCACGTCGAAGATGCGGTCGGGGAACGCCTCGGCGAACGGCGCGAGCCCGACCGGGTAGAGCATCGCGGCGGTGATGCCGACGACGTCGCGGCGCTCGCGCCCGATCGCCACCATCTCCTCGCCGAAGACCTTCGTCCAGTCGGGGCCGCCCTTGCCGGTGACGAACTTGCCGGTGGCGGGGTCGAACGCGCCGCCGCCGTGCATGCAGTCCTCGGTGTCGTTCTCGGCGGGGGCGTAGCCGCGGCCCTTGGTGGTGATGCAGTGCACGATCACCGGGCGGCCGAACCCGCGGGCGCGGCGCAGCGCCCGCTCGACGGCGTCCTCGTCGTGGCCGTCGATCGGGCCGACGTACTTCATGCCGAGGTCCTCGAACATGGCCTGCGGCTGGAGGACGTCCTTGAGGCCCTTCTTGATGCCGTGCAGCGCCTCGTAGGCGACGTTGCCGACCACGGGCGCCCGCGGCACCGTCTTCTTGATCAGGTCGAGCGCGTTCTCGTAGCCCTGGGTGACGCGCAGGTCGGCCAGGTGGGACGCGAGCCCGCCGATGGTCGGCGAGTAGGAGCGGCCGTTGTCGTTGACGACGACGATGACGGGCCGGTCGACGCCGGCGGCGATGTTGTTCAGCGCCTCCCAGCACATGCCGCCGGTCAGCGCGCCGTCACCGACGACCGCGACGACGGCGCGGTCGCTCTCGCCGCGCAGCTGGAAGGCCTTGGCGAACCCGTCGGCGTAGGACAGGGCGGTCGAGGCGTGCGAGTTCTCGATGATGTCGTGCTCGGACTCGGCGCGGCTCGGGTAGCCCGAGAGCCCGCCCCGCTGGCGCAGCAGCTCGAAGTCGTGCCTGCCGGTGAGCAGCTTGTGCACGTAGGCCTGGTGGCCGGTGTCGAAGAGGATCTTGTCGTGCGGCGAGTCGAAGACGCGGTGCAGCGCGATCGTCAGCTCGACCGCGCCGAGATTGGGGCCCAGATGGCCGCCGGTCTTGGAGACCGCCTGGACGAGGAACTCGCGGATCTCCTCCGCGAGCCGAGACATCTGAGCGGCGTCCAGTCGTTTGAGGTCGTCGGGACCTGTGATCGACTCCAGCAAGCTCACTCGTTTCAACTCCTCCGTCGGGGATTCGGTCTCCCCTGGCTCGGGCCGTTCTGAGTTTAATCCCGGTTCGCCCGCGACGCGCCGCGGACCACCCGCCCGGGGGGTGTGAAAAGACTGACCCCGGTAGGAGGGATGGGGTAGGAAGTGAGCATGGGCGTCGAAGAGATTGTGCTGCTCAACGCGGACGACGAGGCGGTCGGAACCGCGCCCAAGAGCACCAGCCACCACAGTGACACGCCGTACCACCTGGCATTCTCCTGCTATGTCACGGATACGGACGGTCGCGTCCTGATCACTCAGCGCGCACTGGACAAGCGGACCTTCCCCGGCGTCTGGACGGGCAGCTGCTGCGGCCATCCGGGGCCCGGCGAGAAGCTCCGCGACGCCGTGCTCCGGCGCCTGCAGGACGAGCTCGGCATCCAGGACGCGACGCTCACGTCCGTTCTGCCCCGGTTCCACTACCGCGCCGTGGCCGACGACGGGACGGTCGAGCACGAGCGCTGCCCCGTCGTGCGCGCCGTCGTCCCCGCGGGCACGGCCGTCCGCCCTAACCCGGAGGAGGTCGAGCACGCGGAGTGGTGGACGTGGGAGCGCTGCCTGAAGCTGGCCCGCCGGCCCGAATCCTCCCTCTGGTACCGGCTCCAGCTGGCCGAACTGGCGCCGCTCGGCGCGCCGCTCGACTGGCCCGACGCCGGGCTCTCCGCCCTGCCGCCCGCCCTCGGCTGGTAGCCGCGGGCGCCCGCTCCGGCGGGGCCGCGGGCCGCCGCATCACCGAAAGATCACTATTCGGCGACCGGTGTTGACCGTCCGTCCGTCCAAGCAGACGCTTGTTTTTCGGGGTAACCGAAGGGACGGACGATGCGAGTACGTGCTCCCCGGCGGCGCCTGAAGGCGGTCGCCGCCGTGACGATGACCGCCGCCCTCGCCGTGTCGGGCTGCGGCGGCAGCGACGACAAGGGCTCCGACGACAAATCCCAGGTCGAGGTCTTCTCCTGGTGGACCGGTCCCGGTGAGGCGGACGGCCTCGCCGCGATGCAGGCCGACTTCGAGAAGAAGAACCCCGGCACCAAGTTCGTCAACGCCGCCATCGCCGGCGGGTCGGGCACCCAGGCTCAGGCGGTCCTGGCGAGCCGGCTCCAGAACCGCAAGCCGCCGGACTCCTTCCAGGGCCACGCGGGCGCCGAACTGCTCGACTACATCAAGGCCGGGCAGATCGAGGCGCTGGACTCCTTCTACGACGACAACAACCTGAAGTCGGTCTACCCGCAGCAGCTCCTCGACCAGATCAGCTACAAGGGCAAGATCTACTCGGTGCCGGTGAACATCCACCGGTCGAACATGCTCTGGTACAACCCGGGCATCCTCAAGGACGCGGGGATCGCCGGACCGCCCAAGACGATCGCCGAGTTCATCACCACACTGAAGGCCGTCAAGGACAAGACGAAGAAGGTCCCGCTGTCGCTCGGCGCGCAGTGGACGGCCGACCACCTGCTGGAGAACGTCCTGCTGGGCGACCTCGGCACCGACGCCTACAACGCGCTGTGGAAGCCGGGTGCCGACTGGAGCAGCCCGGCCGTCACCAAGGCGCTGACCGACTACGCCGAGATCATGAAGTACACGACGCTGGAGGCCGCGTCCACCGACTGGCAGGGCGCCGCCAAGGCCGTCGTGGACGGCAAGGCCGCGTTCAACATCATGGGCGACTGGGCGTACGGGTACTTCGTCGGCAGCGCGCCGAACGGCCTCGGCAAGAAGCTCGACACCGACTTCAAGTACGCGGCCTCCCCCGGCACGGACGGCACCTACATGTGGCTGTCGGACAGCTTCACCCTCCCCAAGGGAGCGCCCCACCGCGGCGGCGCCCTCGCGTGGCTGAAGGAGGTGTCCAGTAAGGAGGGGCAGGACCTGTTCAACCCGAAGAAGGGTTCCGTC
Source organism: Actinomadura sp. K4S16 (assembly GCF_008327685.1). Taxonomy (GTDB): domain Bacteria; phylum Actinomycetota; class Actinomycetes; order Streptosporangiales; family Streptosporangiaceae; genus Spirillospora. The sequence goes on along the minus strand of NZ_BDDE01000032.1, from coordinate 44,444 downwards.
CCCGCCCGCAAGGACGCCAACAAGAGCCTCTACAAGGGCTACCTCCAGTACGCGTTCGAGCAGTGGAACAAGCCCGACATCAAGCTGGCGGGCTCGTTCTGGCACGGCGTCAACGCCAGTAAGAAGCAGCACACCGACATCGACACGGCGGTGGGCCTCTTCCTGCAGAGCAAGGACGTCGCCAAGCTCCAGCAGGGGCTGGTGAGCGCGGCCAAGAACAGCGGCCAGTGAGCTCTCCCGGTTCCAGGTGGGCCCGTAGCCGCAGGTGGCTGCCCGGGCTGCTGCTGGTCTCGCCGTCCATCGTCGCGATCGGCCTGTTCGTCTACGGGCTCATCTTCTGGAACACGCGGGTCGCGCTGAGCGGCAAGCACGACGAGGTCACCGAGTACGGGTTCGACAAGGGCAGGAACTTCGTCGACCTGTGGGACCAGCCCAGCTGGCCCGGCGCGGTGAAGCACGCGCTGCTGTTCACGGCGGTGTTCGTCGTCGGCGCCCTGCTGCTCGGCGCGTTCCTGGCGTTCCTGATGGACAAGGGCATCCGCGGCGAGGCGTCCTTCCGCGTCGTCTACCTGTTCCCCATGGCGGTGTCGTTCATCGCCAGCGGCGTCGTGTGGCGCTGGCTGATGAACCCGGCGCCGCCGGAGCGCGCGGTCGGCTTCAACCAGCTGTTCGACAAGCTGCACCTCGGCGGGCTGGCGAACAGCTGGTGGCAGGACCCGAGCTGGGGCATGGCCGCCATGGCCCTGCCCGCGATCTGGCAGATGTCCGGCTACGTGATGGCGCTGTACCTCGCGGGGTTCCGCGGCGTGCCCGGGGAGCTGCGCGAGGCGGCACGGGTGGACGGCGCGTCCGAGTGGAAGGTGTACCGGTACGTGGTCCTCCCGCAGCTCCGCCCGGTGACGCTGTCCGCGCTGATCATCCTCGGGCACATCTCGCTGAAGGTGTTCGACCTGATCATGGCGATCGCGGGCAAGCAGATCATCACCTACGTGCCGGCCGTCGCCACCTACGTCGAGATCTTCGACCGGCACGACCCGGCGAACGGCGCCACGATCGCCACCTACCTGCTGTTCGCGGTGGCCCTGCTGGTGATCCCCTATCTGGTCTGGTCGGTACGTTCGGAGCGGACGCGATGACGCGCGTGGAGGCGGTGCCCCCGGCGCCGGTGTGGCGGCGGCTGGCGCGCGGACTGCGCGGCCGGGGCGGCGGAGCGGCGGCGGAGCCGGGCGGGTCGTCGCGCGGCTGGCAGGCCGTCAAGCTGGTCGTCCTGCTGGCGTTCGTCCTGCTCTTCCTGATCCCCGTGTACGTGCTGGTCGTCACGAGCTTCAAGCCGCTGGACGAGGCGGACCCGAGCAGCGCGTGGAGCCTGCCGAGCAGCTGGAGCATGTCCGGCTGGACCTCCGCGTGGGACGCGCTGCGCCCCGGCCTGGAGAACAGCGTCAAGATCGCCGTCTCCGGGTCGCTGATCTCGGCGGTGCTCGGCTCGCTGAACGGCTATGTGCTGTCCAAGTGGCGGTTCCCGGGCGCGGACGTGGTCTTCACGCTGTTCCTGTTCGGCATGTTCATCCCCTACCAGGCGGTGATGATCCCGCTGGCCGGCCTGCTCACCGACATGGAGCTGGTGGGGACGATCCGCGGCCTCGTCCTCGCGCACGTCGTCTACGGCATCCCGATCTGCACGCTCATCTTCCGGAACTACTACGTGACGATCCCGGACGAGCTGGTCGAGGCGGCCCGGGTCGACGGCGCGGGGATGCTCCGCACCTACTGGTCGGTCGTCCTGCCCGTGTCGGGGCCGGCGTTCGCGGTGACGCTGATCTGGCAGTTCACCTCGATGTGGAACGACTTCCTGTTCGCGGTGTTCCTCGGCGCCCCCGACAGCTGGCCGGTCACGGTGATGCTGAACAACACGGCCGGGTCGGGCGCGGTGGCCGTCCAGTACAACCAGCAGATGGCCGAGGCGCTCCTCGCCTCCCTGCCGACGCTGCTGGTCTACCTGCTGCTCGGACGGTTCTTCATGCGCGGCCTCATGGCGGGCGCGCTGAAGGGCTGAGAATCGCGCCGAAAGACGAGAATCACGCGCCACGTCAACCACATATGGGTCTCAGACGTCACATGGGTGATCAATTCCACCATGGGTTCGAACAGCCCATGACGGACAACGACCCGTTCGCCTCGTACGTTGGCATTTCCTGCGGGATGCGCCTAGCCTCTCGGGCATCGTCGCGCGACCCCCGGCGTCCACCGCCGGGCGTCCCGGCGATACCCGGGGGCGCAGAGACCGGGCGAACACTGGAGGTGACCGCGTGCAGGCGATGAGTGTTCAGCAGCCCTGGGCGTTCGCGATCGCGCGTGGTGGCAAGGCCGTGTCCAACCAGAGCTTCCCGACCGCCTACCGCGGTCCGCTGCTCATCCACGCCTCGATGCGCGTCGACCTGAAGGCGTGCGACTCCCCGCTGATCCAGGCGGCCGGATGGGACCCCCGCGACCCGCTCGCCACGATCGGCGCCGTCATCGCGGTCGCCGAACTCGACGACGTCTGCTCGGCCGCCGTCCGCGGCGCCGCCTGCGACTGCGGCCCCTGGGCCGGCCCCACGGCCCACCACTGGCGCCTGGCGGACATCCGGGCCCTCCCCCGCCCCATCATCGCCCTGGGCCGCACCGACCTGTGGCAGCCGACCCCCACCCTCGTCAAAGAGGTCGAGACGATGTTCGCCACCGCCGCCCTCAACAACGCCAACTAAGCGTAAAGAACTCGCTACGCTAGGTCGCGGAAGTCGGGCGGGGTAACGTGGTCCCTGCATGGATCTGTCATGCCACCTACGGGAGAGCGGGACGTGAGCATCGCGCACGATCATGGCGGGCATGGCCCGTACACGGTGGAAGACTTGCACGCCCGAGAGGACGAAGGCCGCGGCCTGGAACTCGAGGATGGGTGGCTGGTCAAGCTGTCTCCTAATCCACTGCACAACATCGCCTATGAGAGGCTTCGCCAGCTCATCAGGAAGGCAGCGGCAGACGCGGGCGCATCTCTTTTCGTGGCCTCCGGGAGCGACTGGGAGATCGAGACGGCGGCCGGTATCCGGAAGCCCGATGTGATCGCGGTCCCCGGAGACGTCGCCGACTCGTGGTTCGACGGCGACTGCCCGACCACCATTCCGGGCCATGACCTGCTCCTCGTCGCGGAGGTCGTCTCACCGCGCAGCGGTAGCGAAGGCCGGGACCGTTTCCGCAAGCCCCAGGAGTACGCGGCGATGGGAATCCCCCAGTACTGGCTGGTCGATTACACACCCGAGCCCTTTGTCCAGGTCTTCGTCCTTGAGGACCAGGAAGGACCCACCGGCAGGAAGCTCCCTGCATACCGGCTCGACCAGTCGGCGAAGTCCGGGGGCATCCTGGAAGCCGAGGTGACGGCCGACAAGGCCTTCACCGTCACGTTCGACCCGAAGGTCCTCACCGAACGCCCCCGACACCTCACGGAGCTCTGAGGGCTTCGGCGGCTTTGCGGAGGCGGCGGAACTCGGCGGCGATGCGGTCGAGGGGCCAGCTCGCGTTGAGGCCGCTCGGGTTGGGGAGGACCCAGAGGCGTGCGGGGCCGAAGGCCTCGTCCTGGGGGCCTATCTGCGTCTTTGGGCGGCCGAAGGCCGTGCGGTAGGCGGTGACGCCGGCGACGGCCAGGTAGGCGGGGCGGTGGCGTTCGACCAGCGCGGCCAGGCGCTGTCCGCCCTCGCGGAGTTCGGCGTCGGTCAGCTCGTCGGCGCGGGCGGTGGTGCGCGGTGCCACGTTGGTGATGCCGAGGCCGTAGCCGGGCAGGAGGTCCTGCTCGGACGGGTGCAGCCGGCGGTCGGTGAAGCCGGAGAGGTGCAGCGCGGGCCAGAAGCGGTTGCCGGGGCGGGCGAAGTGGTGGCCGGTCGCACCCGAGTACAGGCCCGGGTTGATGCCGCAGAACAGGACGCGGAGCGTTCCGGCGTCCTCGGGCAGGATGTCGGGGATGACGCGGTCGCGGGCGGCCTCCAGATCGGCCTTCGTGGGGCGCATCAGAACAGGCTAAGGGCGACCAACACCACCGCGGGCGGCCTCCAGATCGGCCTGGGTGGGACGCGTCAGATCAGGTTGCGGACGATGAGCACCGCCGCGGACGTCCCGACGACGACGAGCAGCGCGACGCGGAGGCGTCCCGCGTCGAGGTAGCGGCGCAGCGGCCCGGCGGCGAGGAACCCGGCGAACACGAACGGGACCAGTTCGGCGCCCGCGACGACCTGCCGGGCGGGGAGGCGGCCGGCGGCGGCGAGGGTGAGGAGCGACAGCAGGGCGCCGGCGATGAAGAACACCGCCAGGGTCGCCCGGACGCGGGGGCCGCTCTCGCGCTGGTACAGCAGCGCGATCGGCGGGCCGCCGATGCCGGACGCGGTGCCGGTCGTGCCGGAGATGACGCCGGCGGTGGCGAGCGTGCGGCGGTTGCGCGGCACGTCCGCGGTCCAGGCCGTCACGGCGAGCGCGGCGAGGACGACCACGCCGATCATGACGCCGAGGACGCGGTCCGGGGCGGCGGCCACCAGCCACACGCCGATCGGCGTGCCCGCGAGGCGGCCGGTGAACGCCCAGCCGAGCCCGCGCAGGTCGGCGTGCCGCAGCTCCTGGGCGAGCGTCGCGAACGGCAGGACGAGCGCGATGACGAGGATCGCGCCGGGCATCAGGGACGGGAACAGCATCGTGACGATCGGTGTCGCGACCAGCCCGACGCCGAGGCCGACGCTGCCCTGCACGATCGCGCCGGCCAGCGCGGCCAGGCCCCCGATCAGGACGAACTCGACAGGTGGCACGTCGAGCGACCCTATCGCCCCTTCACGACGACGCTTCGGCCAGGCGTTCGAGCTGGTCGGCGGTCAGGGTCGTGTGGGCGGCCTCCACGAGCGGCGGGAGCTGGTCGAGGGTCCGGGCGCTCGCGATGGGCGCGGCGACGGTCGGCTGGGCCGCGAGCCAGGCGAGCGCGACGGTCGCGACCGGTACGTCCTGTTCCTCGGCGACGATGTCGAGCGCGGCAAGGACGGCGTGTCCGCGTTCGGTCTCCAGGTGCCGCGCCGCGCTCCCGGCGCGCGCGCTGTCCACCGTGGAGCCCGGGCGGTACTTGCCGGTGAGGAAGCCGGACGCGAGGCCGTAGTAAGGGACGGCGGCCAGCCCGTACCGTTCTGCGAGGTCGCGGCGCGGGCCCTCGTAAGAGTCGCGGGACACGAGGTTGTACTGCGGCTGGATGGCCGTGTAGCGGGCCGTCCCCTCGCGCTCGCTGAACTCCAGGGACGCCTGGAGCCGGTCGAGCTCGATGTTCGACACCCCGATCTGCCGGATCTTCCCCGCGGCGACCAGCTCGTCCAGCGTCGTCATGATCTCCTCGACGGGCACGGACGGGTCGTCGAAGTGGGTGAAGTACAGGTCGATGCGGTCGGTGCGCAGCCGCCGCAGCGAGTCGTCCACGGCCGCCCTCATCGTCGCGGCGGCCAGGCCCTGGTGCTCGGGGTGGCGGCCGCCCTTGGTCGCGATGACGAGGTCGTCGCGGTTGCCGCGCGACTGCGCCCACTCCCCGATGATCGCCTCGGACTCGCCGCCGTGGTTGCCCTCGACCCACGCCGAGTAGGAGTCGGCGGTGTCGAGGAAGTTGCCGCCGGCCGCGGCGTAGGCGTCCAGGATCTGGAACGAGCGCTCCCGGTCCGCGGTCCAGCCGAAGACGTTGCCGCCCAGGCAGAACGGGAAGACGTCCAGGTCACCGATCTTCTTGATGTCAGTCATGGAGTGATCCAATCAAAGGTTCCGAGGCGGCCGTTCCCCTTCACCCGACGGATGATTCCTGGGAAAATGCCCGGGTGCTGACCGCCTGCCTGGCCTTCGCCGCCGTCGCCGCCCTCGTCACGATCACACCCGGGCTGGACACCATGCTCGTCCTGCGCACCACCGTGACCAGCGGCCGGCGGACGGGCTACCTCGCCGCGACGGGCGTCGCCTCCGGCTGCCTGTGCTGGGCGCTGGCGAGCGCCGCCGGGCTGACCGCGCTGCTCGCCGCGTCCCGCATCGCGTTCGACGTGCTGCGCGGCGCGGGCGCCTGCTACCTGCTGTGGCTCGGCGGGCAGGCGCTGTGGAGGGCCCGCCGCGCATCCCAGGACACCGCCGGGACGCCGGACGCGGATCTCTCCGGGACCGCCGCACTGCGCACCGGGTTCACCACCAACCTGCTCAACCCCAAGATCGGCGTGTTCTACATGAGCCTGCTGCCCCAGTTCGTGCCGGACGGGGCGTCGGTGTTCTGGACGAGCATGCTCTTCGCCGCGATCCATGCCGTCCAGGGCCTGCTGTGGTTCGCGCTCGTCGTCGGCGCCGCGGGCGCCGCGCGCCGCGCCCTCGCCCGTCCCGCCGTGAAGCGCCGCATCCAGCAGGTCACGGGCCTGGCGTTCATCGGCTTCGGCGTCCGGCTGGCCGTCGAGCCCTAGCCGCGGACCTGCTCGGTGAGAGCACGGGCCAGCGCGTCCGCCGCCTCCTCGGACAGCGGCGCGTGCCCCGCGAGGATGCGGTACCAGAGCAGCCCGTAGGCCTGGTCGACGACGAGGTCGAGGTCGGTCGCGGGTGAGACCTCGCCGCGGTCGCGGGCCCGCTCCAGCAGACCTCGCAGCACCTCGCGCCGCCCGGCGATGAAGGCGCGCATGTGCTCGCGGGCATGAGGGTCGCGCTGCGCCTCCGCCATCGTGTGCCGCAGGACCGACACGGTGCGCTCGTGCCCGGCGGCCCGGAAAGTCGCCCGGAGGAACGCCCTGAGGTCGTCGTGCAGCGAGCCGGTGTCCGGGACGGGGATGTCCGCGCCGGCGCGCTCGGCCACCGCCTCCAGCAGCACGGCGCCCTTGGACGGCCACCAGCGGTAGATCGTCTGCTTCCCGACCCCGGCCGCCGCCGCGATCGTGTCGATCGTCACGGGCGTGTCACCGGTGCCGCCGAGCAGTTCGACGGCGACGTCCAGGATCGCCCGGCGCGCGGCCTCGTTGCGGCGCCGACCCGTGTGCGGTCGGCGGGTCTCACCGGTCATGGGGCGAGCATACCCGTTTGACGAGACCGCCCGTCTCGGCAAACAATTGTCGAGACGACAAGTCTCGACAAGGAAGGCCACATCATGACGCTGAACGGGCAGCGGGTCCTGGTCTGCGGCGGCACGTCCGGGATCGGCGCGGCCACCGCCCGGCTCTTCGCCGGTCAGGGCGCCGACGCCGTCGTCACCGGACGCGACGCCGAGCGCCTCGCCAAGGCCGCCGCGGACGGGCTCACCGCACGCCGCCTGGACGCGGCCTCGGCGGAGGAGGTCGCCGCGTTCTTCGCCGAGGAGACGACGTACGACCACCTGGTCCTCGCGCTGAGCGGCGGAGCGGGCGCGGGCCCCATCGCCACCCTCGACCTCGCCGACCTGCGCACCGGCTTCGAGGCCAAGTTCTGGCTGCACCTGCGGATCCTCCAGGCCGCGCTCCCCCGGCTGGCTGCGGGCGGCTCGGTCACGTTCGTCACCGCGTCGTCGGCGCGGGCCGCGCTGTCCGGCACCGCCGGCCTGGCGGCCATCAACGGGGCGCTGGAGGCGATGGTGCCGCCCCTCGCCGCGGAACTGGCCCCGCTGCGCGTCAACGCGGTCTCCCCCGGCGTCATCGAGACGCCGTGGTGGGACGGCATGCCCGCCGAGCAGCGCACCGCGATGTTCGCCGAGCACGCCGCCGCCCTGCCGGTCGGCCGCGTCGGGCGCCCCGAGGACGTGGCCCAGGCGATCCTGCTGACCGCGACGAACGGGTTCATCACAGGCAGCGTCATCGAGTGCAACGGCGGCCTGAGCCTGCCCACCGGCCGCTGACCGCACGGAAAGGGCCGCCCCCCGTCCAGGGAGGCGGCCCGTTTCTGCGTGCGGACTACTTGCGGAGCAGGTTGCGCAGGACGTACTGGAGGATGCCGCCGTTGCGGTAGTAGTCGGCCTCGCCCGGGGTGTCGATGCGGACGACGGCGGTGAACTCCTTGCCGTCGGCCTTGACGGTGACCTCCTCCGGGATCCCGCCCTCGTTGAGCGCGGTGACGCCGGTGATGTCGAACGTCTCGGTGCCGGTGAGGCCGAGGGACTCGGCGGACTCGCCCTCCTTGAACTGCAGCGGCAGGACGCCGAGACCGATCAGGTTGGAGCGGTGGATGCGCTCGTAGGACTGCGCGATGACGGCGCGGACGCCGAGCAGCGCGGTGCCCTTGGCCGCCCAGTCGCGGGACGAGCCGGAGCCGTACTCCTTGCCCGCGATGACCACGAGCGGGGTGCCCTGCGCCGCGTAGTTCTGGGCGGCGTCGTAGATGAACGACTGCGGCGCGCCGTCCTGGGTGAAGTCGCGGGTGTAGCCGCCCTCGACGCCGTCCAGGAGCTGGTTGCGCAACCGGATGTTGGCGAACGTCCCGCGGATCATGACCTCGTGGTTGCCGCGGCGCGAGCCGTAGGAGTTGAAGTCCTTGACGGCGACGCCGTTGTCCTCCAGGTACTGCGCGGCGGGCGTGCCGACCTTGATGGACCCGGCCGGGGAGATGTGGTCGGTGGTGACCGAGTCTCCGAGCTTGGCGAGGACGCGGGCGCCGTGGATGTCGGCGACCGGCGCCGGCTCGGCGCCCATGCCGTCGAAGTACGGCGCCTTGCGGACGTAGGTGGACTGCTCGTCCCACTCGAACAGGTCGCCGGTCGGGATGTCGAGGCCCCGCCAGCGGTCGTCGCCCTTGAAGACGTCCGCGTAGCTCTCGGTGAACATCTCCTGCCCGATGGACGACTCGACGATCGAGGCGACCTCCTCCGGCGCGGGCCAGATGTCGGCCAGGCGGACCGGGCCGTCGGCGCCCTCGGCGATCGGGTCGTTGAGGATGTCGATGTCCATCGTCCCGGCGAGCGCGTAGGCGATGACCAGCGGCGGCGACGCCAGGTAGTTCATCTTCACGTCGGGGCTGATGCGGCCCTCGAAGTTGCGGTTGCCGGACAGGACCGCGGTGACCGCGAGGTCGTTGTCGTTGACGGCCTTGGAGATCTCCGGCTGCAGCGGGCCGGTGTTGCCGATGCAGGTGGTGCAGCCGTACCCGACCAGGTTGAAGCCGATCTTGTCGAGGTACGGGGTGAGGCCGGCGCGCTCCAGGTAGTCGGTGACGACCTGGGACCCGGGCGCGAGGGAGGTCTTCACCCACGGCTTGCGGGTCAGGCCCTTCTCCACCGCGTTCTTGGCCAGCAGCGCCGCACCGATCATCACGTACGGGTTGGACGTGTTGGTGCAGGAGGTGATGGCGGCGACGGCGACGTGGCCGTGGTCGAGCTCGAACTCCGTCCCGTCCTCCAGCGTGACCGGGACGGGGTTGTGCGGGCGGCCGGAGCCGTTGGTGCCGTGCGGCCGCGGCTTGTCGCCGTTGGAGTCGTGGCTGATCGCCGGGGAGTCCGAGGCCGGGAACGACTCGTTGGAGGCCTCGTCGGCCGAGCCCTGGATGCTCTCGACGTAGTTCTGCACGTCGCGGCGCCAGGTCTGCTTGGCCTCGGACAGGGAGATGCGGTCCTGCGGGCGCTTCGGGCCGGCCAGCGACGGGACGACCGTCGCGAGGTCGAGCTCCATGTACTCGGAGAACTCGGGCTCCACCGACGGGTCGAGCCACAGGCCCTGCGCCTTGGCGTAGGCCTCGACGAGCGCGATCTGCTCCTCGTCGCGGCCGGTGAGCCGCAGGTACTTCAGCGTCTCGTCGTCGATCGGGAAGATCGCGCAGGTGGAGCCGAACTCGGGGCTCATGTTGCCGATCGTGGCGCGGTTCGCCAGCGGCAGCGCGTGCACGCCCTCGCCGTAGAACTCCACGAACTTGCCGACGACGCCGTGCTCGCGCAGCATCTCGGTGATGGTGAGCACGAGGTCGGTCGCGGTCGTGCCGGCGGGCAGCTCGCCGGTCAGCTTGAAGCCGACGACGCGCGGGATGAGCATCGAGATCGGCTGGCCGAGCATCGCGGCCTCCGCCTCGATGCCGCCGACGCCCCAGCCGAGCACGCCGATGCCGTTCTCCATCGTCGTGTGCGAGTCGGTGCCGACGCAGGTGTCGGGGTAGGCGACCCCGTTGCGGTCGAACACGACGCGGGCCAGGTGCTCGATGTTCACCTGGTGGACGATGCCGGTGCCGGGCGGGACGACCTTGAACTCGTCGAACGCCGTCTGCCCCCACCGCAGGAACTGGTAGCGCTCCTTGTTGCGCTCGTACTCGCGCTGCACGTTGCGCTCGAACGCGTCCGGCGAGCCGAAGTAGTCGACGATCACCGAGTGGTCGATCACCATCTCGGCCGGCGCAAGCGGGTTGATCCGGGTCGGGTCGCCGCCGAGGTCCCGCACCGCCTCGCGCATCGTGGCAAGGTCCACCACGCACGGCACGCCGGTGAAGTCCTGCATGATCACCCGCGCGGGGGTGAACTGGATCTCCTTGCTCGGCTTGGCCTTGGCGTCCCACTGCGCGAGCGCGCGGATGTGCTCGGCGGTGACGTTCGCACCGTCCTCGGTGCGCAGCAGGTTCTCCAGGAGCACCTTCAGGCTGTACGGGAGACGGGCCGAGCCCTCGACGGCGTCCAGCCGGTAGATGTCGTACGACCTGTCGCCAACCTGCAGCTTGTCAAGGCTGCCGAAGCTGTTCGCGGACACGGACTCCTCCTCCGTCGCCACCGCGCGTCGGGTCCGGGACATGAGCGCGCGGCGCTGGGTTGATCTTCAGTACGGCCCGTCCCCGAGGCCGACGCGGGACGGCGCGCGGCGGGACGGGAGCTTCGTCTCCCTTGATCCTGCCTTAGTCGGACTCCTGACCGGGAATCAGGGCCGCCTAACTTCCGCCTCTTTTCTCTTGACGTCAAGCTATCTCCAATTTATCTCGACATCAAGCTACTTGCGCCTCGTACGACAGCGCTCGACGAGCCCTCGGGGCGGGCAGGTGCGAGCCGGTCGTCCTCGGACCGATGAGTTCCGCCGCCCCGCATGGTCTCTTTCACAACACGTCAGCATGGGTGATACGAGGCCCGGAGAGGACGCACCATGACCGCGCAGACGAAGAGCACACCGCTCGACAAGGAATTCACCGAGACCCTGCGGAAGAGCCCCGCCAAGGGCGGCTGGACCTACGTCGTCTGGCCCGAGTCGGCGGACTTCTTCGGCACCCGCGGCCTGGTGAAGGTCAAAGGAACCGTCGACGGGCACCCGTTCCGGGGCTCCTTCATGGCGCTGGGCGACGGCAACCACAAACTCGCCGTGAAGGCGGAGCTCCTCAAGACTCTAGGCAAGGAGGCGGGCGACACCGTCACCGTCAACCTCACCGAGCGCCTCGGCTAGGGCGCCATGTGCCCGGCAACAGGAACGGGTGCGACCGGAGAGGTCCCGCTGGCTATGCGTTCTCTGCGGTGAAGGGGTAGCCGACGTTGTCGAGCGTTTCGGTGAGGGAGGTGAGGTCGGTGTCCGGGTTGAGCCGCCGGACGAGGTCGGCGGTGACGGGCCGGTGTTCGAAGATCTCCCTGACGGCGGCCGGGTCGAGGGAGACCTCGAAGTAGTCGGTGGCGTAGGCGCAGTAGGCCTCGGGAGTGCCCTTGGCCAGGAGGTCGAACAGCCAGTCCGATCCGTCGGGGGCCCCGCTCCGCCCCTCCTGTGGCGGGTACTCGATGTCCCCGGTCCTCCAGGCCGGATCGTCGTTCAGGCGCCACAGGCAGACGGTCGCCGTCAGAAACGGTCCTGCGCCCCCGTCATGGCAGAAAGCCGGTTCGGTGACTTGGGCGGCGAACTGCTCTGGGACCGACTCGACCAGGCCGGGCCAGAGCTCGTAGTCGTCGTCGGCATACGGACTCATCTGCGACTCGTGGTCGAACCCGCGGATGAAGGCGCCGGCGGGGGTGAAGACGATCGAGTACTCGTCGCCGCTTCCGTTGTCCATCGAGGCGAGTTCCTGGCCCTCGGCCCACCGGCCATCGAAGGTGTAGGTGGCGTAGCCTTCCGGGCTCAGGATCGCGTCCAGGACGGCGAAGGACTGGCTCAGCGCCCGGACGGTAGCGATGGACGGGAGACGCTGGGCGAGATCTGCGGCGGTCATGGCCGCATTCAAACAGTCGCGCCCGACATGCGACCCTGGCCCTTCCCTCCGGGGCCGTCTCATCGTTGCGGCGCGGCGGCTCACTGCCGGTCGGGGCGGACGATGCGCCAGGCACCGGAGGGAGTGACCCAGATCAGCAGACCGGGCCAGATCTGGAAGAGCTTCCAGTCGTGACGCTGCTTGAGCCTGTGGTGGCGTCTGCAGAGCGGGGCCAGGTTGCAGCGGCAGGTGATGCCGGGCCGCCACGGCACGGTGTGGTCGAGGTCGCAGCGGTGCGACGGCTGGTTGCAGGTGGGGAACACGCAGGTCTCGTGGCGAGCCTCGACCTCTCGGCGCACCTGGGCAGGCGGCCGGTAGCCGGGCCGTCCGTGGCTCGGCTGATCACCTTGGCAGGCCATGTCACGAGCCTCGGCCAGCCGAAGGTCGATGCGTTGCGCGACCCCTCCGACAGCGGCGCGCCTGTCCTCGGGCCGAGCGCGCTCACTGGCATCGGCCAGAAGCCCCCCGACGACCCCGGCCAATGAGGCGACCGCCGCATCCACACCGCCATCGTCGTCGTCCAGACGGGCGGAAGCACTGCGAACGGCGTAGCCGGTAGAACCGGCCCTGGCGCGGACGATCCCCCACCGGTGACACCGGAGCCAGTGACCTCAGCACCGCTGCCCTCAATGCCACTGACCTGACCGCCGGTGACCTGACCGCCAGCGGACTCGGTGCCAGTGCCCTGAACGCCCCCGCACTCAATGCCGCCGACCTCAGCCCCACCGGCCTGTACGCCGGTGGCCCCGGCGGCAGCGGTGGCAACGGGGTCGGGGGCGGGGGGCTGGGGGGCGGTGCAGGCCTGGGTGAGGACGGCTCGGATGGCTTCGGGGAGGTCGGTGCCGTGGAGCAGTTGGAGGGCCAGGTCGGCGCGAATGGCGCTGAGCGGGCGGGGGTCGCCCTCGGCCTTCAGGCCGTGGGCGGCGGCGGTGATCTTGTTGTAGACGGCGTGGGCGTCTTCGACGGCCAGATCGCACAACGCCAGATCAGCGGTACCGGACGGGTTCTCCCACAGTTCCATCCGTCGCCTGCGCTCAGCCTCCCGTTTGCGTTCCTCGATCGACTCGGGAGCCAGCCGTTGGGCGATGCGCTTGATACGGCGGCGCAACTGGCCGGTGGTCTGGTCGGACGCCTTCTCCAGCGCGGCGGCTTCGACCAAATCGGCGACCTGGCCGGGAAGGCCGTCGGTGGTGTCGCAGATGACGCGGGCTTTGGCCAGGTCGATCCGTCCGGCTTCGAGTGCCGCGCCGGTCGCGGCCAAGGGCCCGGTGAGACGGTCGGCCAGGTGCACAAGGGTGGCGGCGGCGTTGCCGGTGACCGTCAAAGCGACGGCGACCTCTTCGATGACCGACTCGTGCGCGGACAGGAAGCGGTGGTCGAGCTGGTCGTCGCTTTCCGCGTCCGTGCGCCGCCGGTGGAGTTCGGCGATGGAGGCCAGTTCCCGCGCCTGCGCCCACGAAGCATGCCGCCGAGCGGCTTTGGCGACTTCGAGCAGTTCGTCATCGGCGAGATCGGCCAGCCGCTCCTTTTGGCCAGAGAGCCGCACGACCGGCAGGCACCCCACCCGCTCGTCCCATTCCCGCTCATGCTCGACCGTCGCGGCGGACATCAACACGAAACCTCACCCCCCTAATCCCCACCCCAATTTTATGCCACATTCACCTCAACAGCTTGCGGCAATTCAGACATGCCACGCCATCATCACATCTTTTCTCCGACTTTCTTTAATCAACAAGAAGTACCACAGCCACCTTCAGAGAACCGCCCCACCAGCCACCACCTAGGCGCCTACCAGCCGCGCGCAGCGCGGCAAGAGCAGAAACCACGCACAGACCGCCACGACAAAACCAGACCTCACCCCAACGACCGCAACCAACGTGACAGCAACCGGCAGCAAGACAAAAAAGCGAGACAACCTACGGAAGGCACCTCAGCCACCGACCCACCAGCACCACACCAATACCGAGAGAAAAGAGACGCCAGCCACGCACCCGGCCTCAAAGGAACGTGCCACAGAGAGACCACCACAGGCCCCCACGTCACACCAAGCGACGATCAACGGCAAAATGGTTCACATCAAGAGATCGAGGGAGACCATGGGCATTGGCTGGGTGATCGAGTGAACGCACTGCAAGAGGCGACCCAAAAGGGATACGGCATTCTCCTGGATTGGTGAGCCGTCCCCGACGGCAACCCATGATTAGACCCCGCCGAGCCCCGCAGCCCGGCCCCCATTTGCCCGGCGCAACAGAGACGGGTGCGGCCGGAAGGGGTTCCGGCCGCACCCGCCCTCATGCTGCGTTGCTCTACTTGAGCCAGAGGATCCACGGCGGGTAGCCGAGGTCCTGCGTGCACTTGTAGGAGTTGAACCCCTCACGCACGTACTGCTGCCCGGCGTCGATGCACTTGGACTTGCTGGTGTAGCGGCCGTAGGACTTCCAGTCGGCGGCATGGGCGGGCACGCTCATGCCGCAGACCGCAGCGACGGCGAGCCCGACGCCGACGGCTGACCTGCGAAGGCGCATATGCATCCTCCTCCCTCTGGGGGGCGGCCGAAATGATCTTCGGCGCGATGGGTCCACGATGCGCTCAAGATCCAGTTCGCGCAAGAGGTCCAATGACACCCGTTTTGGATCATGGATTCCTGCCGAGAACGGGGTCTCCGCATGGTCATCTTCCGCCATGCCGCCCCCGCTCCCGGTCCCGGTCCCGGCCCCAGCCCCGGTCCCAGCCCCGCCCCCGGTCCCGGTCCCGTCAGAGAGAGTTCCAGAAGGAACAGTTGCTGGTCTCGGTGGTGTCGGTCGGGTGGATGCCGCCGGAACCGGGCGCCAGGTACAGGACGTCGTCCGGCGAACGGAAACGGGGCCAGTCAGGGGCTTGGCGCGCCATGGGCCTGCCGTTGCGGGCGAAGGACGTCCAGTAGCCCACCATGGCGTCGGAGAGCCGCTCCTGCGGCGGCTTCAGGTCGCCGTACAGGCCGGGGAACAGGTAGGTCAGCTCGCTCGTGTGCTCGGCCCCCTCCTCGAAGCCGGGGACGTCGAGCAGCGGTGGAGCGCCGCGGTCGGCGAACTGGTACGCGTACACCGGGACGCCCGCACGCTTGAGCAGGCGGAACGCGTCCTGGTGCGCGCAGGCCGACACCAGTTCGTTGGAATCGGTCTGGAGCGCCGCCAGCGCGAGCCTGGGTTCGGGGTAGTCCGCCGCCGGGTAGCGGGCCAGGATCTTGTCCGCGTCGGCGCCGTAGGTGGAGCGGACGAAATCCTCGTACTCCGCCGCGGTGATCGGGTTCGGGAACCCGAGGGAGACGAACAGGCGCATCTCGTCCAGCGTGTTGCCGTGCATCACCGGTACCCGGTTGATGCGGCCCCGTTCGATCGCCTGCGCGGGCTCCAGCGGCAGGACGCGGTCGCCGCCCGCGACGGGGCCCACTTCCGTCGCCTTGGCCTCGAAGGTCTCCAGCAGCGTCTTGACGGGCAGCGCGCGCAGGCACGCGGCATCGGCCGGGGCCGAGCCCTTGTCGCACCCCATGGCCTTGCCGATCGCCGCCCCTTCGGCCTCGGCCGAGGCCTCGGTGCGGACGGGTGCGGTACAGGTGTAGCTCTGCGCGATGACCTTGTGGAACAGCCCCGCGGCCGTGGGCGAGGCGAGGTTGGCGCAGGTGTCCGCGCCACCGGCGGACTCGCCGAACAGCGTGACGTTCCCGGGGTCCCCGCCGAAGGTCTCGGCGTTGCGCCGCACCCAGCGCAGGGCGGCCTGCTGGTCGAGCAGGCCGTAGTTGCCCGCCTGGTGGCCGCGGTCTGCGCCGGTCTCCAGGGACGGGTCCGCGAGCCAGCCGAGCGGGCCGAGGCGGTAGTTGATCGTGACGACCACGACGCCGCCGTTCACGGCCAGTTTGGCGGCGTTGTGGATGCTCGCGGTGCCGGTCGTGTTACCGCCGCCGTGCACCCACACCATTACGGGCAGTCCGTGCCGGCGATTCGCGCGATCCGGTGTGGTGACGTTCAGATGGAGGCAGTCTTCTTCGTAGCTCGTCTCGCCGCCATAGGGGGCGGGGAGTTGCGCGCATTGGCCGCGCGGGGAAGTGGCGTCGTAAACGCCCTTCCACGCGCGCGCCGGCTGCGGTGGCCTGAACCGCAGGCCCCCGGTCGGCGGTGCGGCATAGGGAATGCCTTGGAACAGCCGGTAGCCGTCTTTGACCAGGCCTCGCACCGGCCCGAGGTCGGTGCGGACGACGGCGGACGAATCCGGTGCCCGGTGCTGGGCCGCCGCTGGAGCCGCACCTCCTAAAACGAGGGCGGCCACGAGTAGCGGAATGGTTCTGAGCCTCACAGGGTCCCCTTTCAGCGCGACTCTTTCCGACACCCCCGATGCCCGGTCCGCCGAAGCAGGGCCCCGGAAACCCGGTCGCCGAGAACCGGGTCCCCGAGAACCCGGTCCGCCGGACCAGATCCCCGATCTTCCTGATCAAAAGGAGAACTTGATCCGGAAAGGGAGGCAAGCGCGCGACCGGCAAATCGTCCAGTATGTGGTGATTTCGTTGTCCGCCCGTGACAACGAAGGACGGCGCCGTTCAGAATCCCGAGGACCCGGCACCATCGGTGAACGCGCGGCTCACCAGCGCTGACGCGCCTCCTCGGCCCACCCTGTGAGGCCGTCCACGTCGATCCACGTGCCGTCGTCGCTCTGGACGCGTCCGCTGAAGTGCCCGAAGCACTGATGCGTCTCGGTACCGACGACGCCCAACTCGGTACGCGTGGCCTTCTCATGGAACGGCCGGAACTCGACCTCGACGCGCGGCCCGCGGATCGTCCACGGGCGCAGCCAGTCGGCGCGGTCGTACGACCAGTCGAGCTCCTCGCCGATCTTGTGGAGCCGGCCGTCCACGAACAGCGCGTTCTCCGTCATGCCCGTACCGTCGGTCCACTTGCCGCCGAACTGGAGAGCCAGGCCGGGCCCGCACGCCGCCGCCCAGTTCCACGTCATCCGGTACGGCCACTTGCCGCGCCCGTGGTCGAGGACGGCGAAGGCGCCCTCCCCGATCTCGTGGTCGCCGGACGGGAGCCGCAGCCGCCCCCGGACGGGGCGCCCGAGGTCCTTGACCGTGTACTGGAACCGCCGGTCGCTCCAGGGGACCACCACGCCGAGCGACTCGTGGCCGTCCGGCAGCGGGATCCGGACGTCCAGGTCCACCAGTCCGGGGACGAGCGCCCGCACGCGCGAGCCGGACGGGTCCTGCCGGATGCCGACCGCGAACCCCGCCCCGCGCACCGACGCCTCCCCCTCGCCGCTGCGGTCGGGGAACACCGCGCCGCGCGCGAACGGGACCACGCCGTCCCTGGAGGTCTCCTCGCCGGTCGCGCGGTCCAGCACGTACACGCCGTGGACCGCGGCGTAGTCGAGCGACGAGGCGACCAGCCCGACGATGTGCCGCGGGGTGACGATGCCCCAGTACTCCCAGCGCTTGGCCCGCCCCCAGCCGCGCAGGTTCGCGCGGTGCAGCGGGCGGCGGGTCCAGCCGACCGCCGCGGGGTCGAGGCGTCCGTCCGGCGTGCACAGGTCGACGGGCTCGGTGATCTCGCGCTCATGGGTCGGCATGCCCCGAGGCTACCGAGCGGGCCCGCGCGGCCCCGCGTCCCCCGGAACGGTTCAGCCCCGGACACGCCGCCGTTTAAACAAGCCCATACCTCGGCCAGAGTTTCTCTCGTGCCGGACCGGTCGATGTCCTCTAGGTGATCATTGAACCGCCCTGGAGCGCCGAGGAGCACGACCGTGCGCTGGACCGGCTCGCCGCGCGGGAGAACTTCCCGGTGGCGGCGCGGGTCCTGCCCGCCCGGCACCGCGCCGCCCTGCGGGCCGTCTACGGCTTCGCGCGGCTCGTCGACGACATCGGCGACGAGGCGCCGCCGGAGCAGCGGTCCAAGCTGCTCGGCCTCGTGGACGACGACCTGGACCGCGTCTTCGCCGGGCGGACGCCCGTCCTGCCGCAGCTTCGGAGGCTCGCGGGGACGGTGCACGCCTACCGGCTCCCAGAGGACCCGTTCCGCGACCTCGTGCAGGCGAACCGGCAGGACCAGACCGTCCACCGGTACGAGACGTTCGCCGACCTCAAGGGGTACTGCGCGCTGTCCGCCGCGCCGGTGGGACGCATCGTCCTGCACCTGTTCGGCGCGTACACGCCAGGGCTGGCGGCCGCGTCCGACGACGTCTGCGCGGCGCTGCAGATCATCGAGCACGTCCAGGACGCCGGGCAGGACTACCGCGCCGGCCGGATCTACCTGCCCGGCGAGGACCTGCGCCGGTTCGGCTGCGCCGAGGAGGACCTCGCGCGGCCGGTGACGCCGACCCGGCTGCGCGGCGTTCTGGCGCTGCAGGCAGGCCGCGCCCGCGAACTGCTGGACGGCGGCGCCGTGCCCCTGATGCCGGGCCTGACGGGATGGGCGCGCATCGCCGTGGCGGGCTACGTGGCCGGCGGGCGCGGGGCGCTGTCGGCTCTGGAACGCGGGCGGTACGACGTGCTCGCGCATGCGCTGCGTCCACGGCGGGCCACGCTGCCGGCCGGGTGGGCGCGGGCCCTTGGAAGGAGGGGGCGATGACGGTTTCGGAGGCGTGCGAGCGTTCCGACCGGGTTGTCGAGGCGTACCGGCACTGCGAGCGGGTGGTGCGCGAGGAGGCGCGCAACTTCTCCTACGGGATCCGGCTGATGCCGGCGCCGAAGCGGCGGGCGATGAGCGCCGTCTACGCGTTCGCGCGCGGCATCGACGACATCGGCGACGGCCCTGAGCCGGCGTGCGTGCGGCTCGACCTGCTGGACCGGTCGCGGCAGCGGCTGACGACCGTGCAGGAGGTGCTGCGGCGGCGCGTGGACGTCCGGGCGCTGGAGGGGCATCCGGTGCTGACCGCGCTGGCGGACGCGGCGAGCCGCTTCCCGATCCCCCTGGAGGCGTTCGAGGAGCTGATCGACGGCTGCGAGGACGACGTGCGCGGCGCCGACTACGAGACCTTCGACGACCTGCTGCGCTACTGCCAGCGGGTCGCGGGCTCGGTCGGGCGGCTGTCGCTCGGGGTGTTCGGGGCCGAGGGCCGGCAGCGGGCCGAGGGCCTCGCCGACTCGCTCGGCGTCGCGCTGCAGCTCACCAACATCCTGCGCGACCTGCGCGAGGACCGGCTGGCCGGGCGGATCTACATCCCGGCCGAGGACCTCGCACGGTTCGGCTGCACGCTGCAGCTGGACGAGTCGGGCGCGTTCGTCGACCCGCCGTGGCGGCTGGGCGAGCTGATCGGCTTCCAGGCGGAGCGGGCACGGGCCTGGTACGCCGAGGGCCTGCGGCTGCTGCCGCTGCTGGACCGGCGCAGCGCGGCGTGCACGGCGGCGATGGCCGGCATCTACCGGCGGCTCCTGGAGAGCATCGCCGCGAGCCCGCAGATCGCGCTGAACGCGCGGATGTCGCTGCCGACTTGGCAGAAGGCCGTGGTGGCGGCGCGCGCGCTGTCGGGGGTGGAGCGGTGAGCGTCGTCATCGTGGGCGGGGGGCTCGCGGGCATCAGCGCGGCCATCGCGCTCCAGGAGTCGGGCGTGCCGGTCACGCTCCTGGAGTCCCGGCCGTGGCTGGGCGGCGCCACGCACTCGTTCGGACGGGGCGAGCTGAGCGTCGACAACGGCCAGCACGTGTTCCTGCGGTGCTGCACCGCCTACCAGGGGCTGCTGCACCGGCTGCGCGCCGACCACCTCGTCGACGTGCAGGACCGGTTCGACGTCCCCGTCCTGCGCGCGGGCGCCCCGCCGGCGCGGCTGCGCAGGTCGGGCCTGCCGAGCCCGCTGCACCTGCTGCCCGCGCTGGCCCGGTACGCGCCGCTGCCGGCCGCCGACCGGCTGCGGGCCGTGCGCGCCGCCGCGGCCCTGCGGCGCCTCGACCCCGACGACCCGGCGCTCGACCAGGTCTCCGCCGGGGCGTGGCTGGCGCTGCGCGGGCAGCGGCCGTGGGCGCGGGAGGCGCTGTGGGGGCTCTTCCTCACGTCCGCGCTGAACGCCGAGGTGGACGACGCCGCGCTCGGGCTGTCGGCGATGGTGTGCCGCCGGGCCCTGTTCGGACGCCCCGACGCGGCCGACATCGGGCTGCCGCTCGTCCCGCTGGAGGAGCTGCACGGCGGCCCGGCGCTGCGGCGCATCGCGGAGATGGGCGGGACCGTCCGGCTGAAGGCGAGGGTCGAGGCGGTCACCGCCGACCCGAAGGTGGTCGTGGACGGGGCGCCGATCGCGGCGGACGCGGTGATCATGGCGGTGCCGCACGAGGCGGCGGCGCGGCTGCTGCCGATCGAGGCGCTGCCCGACCCGCTGCGCTGGCCCGAGCTGGACGCCAGCCCGATCGTGAACGTGCACGTCGTCTACGACCGCACGGTCATGGACGCGCCGTTCGCCGCCGCCGTCGGCTCGCCCGTCCAGTGGGTGTTCGACCGGACGGCGGTGAGCGGGCTGCGCCGCGGCCAGTACCTCGCGGTCTCGCTGTCGGCCGCCGACCGGTGGATCGACATGCCGACCGCCGAGCTGCGCTCCCGGTTCCTCCCGGAGCTGCGGCGGCTGCTGCCCGCCGCGTGGGGCGCGGAGGTCCGGGAGGTGTTCGTGACGCGGGAGCGGCGCGCGACGTTCCGGCAGCGCCCCGGCAGCGGGGCCGCCCGGCCGGGCGCGGCGACGCGCGCGCCGGGCCTGTACCTGGCCGGCGCGTGGACCGACACGGGCTGGCCCGACACCATGGAGGGAGCAGTGCGCAGCGGTCTCACCGCCGCCCGCCTGGTCCGCCGCCACCTGGAGAAGGTGAAGGACCGATGACGGCCGTGCCCGTTTCGCTGACCGATGTCCGTGAGCTGGTCGACGGCGCGCTGCGCGCCGCGGTCGGGCGGCTCGACCCGCGCACCTACCGGGTCGCGGCCTACCACCTCGGCTGGACCGACGAGGAGGGCCGCCCCCGCAAGGCGCCGGCGGGCAAGGCGCTGCGCCCGGCGCTGGCGCTGCTGTCCGCGCGCGCCGCCCTGGCGCCCCCGGAGAGCGGGCTGCCGGGCGCCGTCGCCGTCGAGCTGGCCCACGCGTTCTCGCTCCTGCACGACGACATCATGGACCGCGACCGGACGCGCAGGCACCGCCCGGCGGCGTGGACCGTGTTCGGCGAGGCGTCCGCGATCCTCGCCGGCGACGCGCTCCTCGCGCTCGCGGGCGAGGTCCTGCTGGAGGCGCCCGGCCAGGGCTCGGCGCGGGCGGCGCGCGCGCTCGCCGGAGCCGTCCGCCGCCTGGTCGCCGGGCAGTCCCTCGACATGGACTTCGAGACGCGCAGGCAGATCAGCGTGGACGAGTGCGTCGCGATGGCGTCCGGCAAGACCGCCGCGCTGCTCGCGTGCTCCTGCTCGATCGGGGCCGTCCTGGACGGGGCGTCGGATCGGCTGTGCACGGCGCTGGAGGCGTTCGGCGAGGACCTCGGCCTCGCGTTCCAGCTCGTGGACGACCTGCTGGGCATCTGGGGCGACCCGGCGGCCACCGGCAAGCCCGCCCAGTCGGACCTGCGGTCCCGCAAGATGTCGCTGCCGGTCGTCGCCGCGCTGAACTCCGGGACCCCGGAGGCGGCGCGGCTGGCCGAGCTGTACGCGCGGCCCCTTCCGGCCGACGAGGAGCCCGCCGAGGAGGAACTGGCCGAGGCCGCCGCACTGGTGGAGGCGGCGGGCGGGCGCGCGTGGGCCGAGATGGAGGCCGAGAGCCGCATCCAGCGCGCCGCCGAGCACCTGCTCGCCGCGCGGCTGCCGGACCCCGTCCGCACCGAGTTCCTGCACATCGCCGACTTCGTCACCCGCCGGGACCACTGATGACGACCACAGAGCCCGCCACAGAACCGGTGCCCGCCACAGCACCGGCACCCGCCACAGCACCGGCACCCGCCACGGAGACGCCGCCCGCCGCAGAGGCGATGCCCGCACCGGCGCCGGACGCCGGTGGGCCGGGCAGGCTCAGGACGGCGGCCGAGGCGCTGGCGGCCGCTCGCGACCACCTGCTCCGCCTCCAGTCGCCCGAGGGCTGGTGGAAGGGCGAGCTCCAGACCAACGTGACGATGGACGCCGAGGACCTGCTGCTGCGCGAGTTCCTCGGCATCCGCGACGAGGCGGACACCTTCGAGGCCGCGCGCTGGATCAGGTCGCAGCAGTCCGCCGACGGCACCTGGGCGAACTTCCACGACGGCCCGCCGGACCTGTCCACGACCGTGGAGGCCTACGTCGCGCTGCGGCTCGCGGGAGACCGGCCGGACGAGGGCCACATGGTCCGCGCCGCGGCCTTCGTACGCAGCGGGGGCGGCATCCCGGCGACGCGCGTCTTCACGCGGTTCTGGCTGGCGATGTTCGGCCGCTGGCCGTGGGAGGAGCTGCCGGCGCTGCCGCCGGAGATGGTGCTGCTGCCGCGCTGGTTCCCGCTGAACGTCTACGACTGGGCGTGCTGGGCGCGGCAGACGATCGTCCCGCTGACGGTGGTGGCCGCGCTGCGTCCCGTCCGGCCGCTGCCGTTCGCGCTGGACGAGCTGTACCCCGACTACGACGTCCCCCATGACGGCGGGCAGGGCCTGTCCGGTTGGGACGCGGCGTTCGGGGCGCTCGACAAGGCCCTGCACGTGTACGAGCGGCGCCCGGCGAAGGGGCTGCGCAGGGCCGCCCTGCGCCGCGCCGCCGAGTGGATCATCGCGCGGCAGGAGCGGGACGGGTCCTGGGGCGGGATCCAGCCGCCCTGGGTGTACTCGCTGCTCGCGCTGCACCTGCTGGGCTACGGCCTCGACCACCCGATCGTCCGGCGGGGCCTGGACGGGCTGGAGCGGTTCACGATCCGGGACGCCGGGGGCCGGCGGCTGGAGGCCTGCCAGTCCCCCGTCTGGGACACCGCCCTCGCGATGAACGCGCTGGCCGACGCGGGCGTGCCCGCCGGGCATCCGGCCCTGGAGCGGGCCGCCGAATGGCTGATCCGCGAGGAGGTGAAGGGGCCCGGCGACTGGTCGGTGCGGCGTCCCGACCTGCCTCCGGGCGGCTGGGCGTTCGAGTTCGACAACGACTGCTACCCCGACACCGACGACACCGCCGAGGTGATCCTCGCGCTCGGCCGCGTCCGGCACCTGGCGGCCGGGCCGGCGATCGAGCGGGGGCTGCGCTGGATGGCGGGGATGGCCTCCCGGGACGGCGGGTTCGGCGCGTTCGACGCCGACAACACCCGCGCCCTGTGCCGCCGGCTGCCGTTCTGCGACTTCGGCGAAGTGATCGACCCGCCGTCCGCGGACGTCACCGCGCACGTCGTGGAGGCGATGTCGCACCGCGGCATGGCCGACTCCCCGGTGGTCAAGCGGGCCGTCGTGTGGCTGCTGAAGGCGCAGGAGCCGGACGGGTCGTGGTTCGGCCGCTGGGGCGCCAACCACGTGTACGGGACGGGCTGCGTCGTGCCCGCGCTCATCGCGGCGGGCGTCCGGCCGGGCAAGCGGGCGATCCGCGACGCGGTCGGCTGGCTGGAGCGCCACCAGCGCGACGACGGCGGCTGGGGCGAGGACCTGCGCTCCTACCGGGACCGGACGTGGATCGGCCACGGGGTCTCGACGCCGTCGCAGACCGCGTGGGCGCTGCTCGCCCTGCTGGCAGCCGGGGAGCGCGGACCGGCCGTCGAGCGCGGGGTCCGCTGGCTCGTGGAGCACCAGCGCGCGGACGGGACCTGGGACGAGGACCACTTCACCGGCACCGGGTTCCCGGGCGACTTCTACATCAACTACCACCTGTACCGGATCGTGTTCCCGCTCTCGGCGCTCGGCCGGTACCTGAAGGAGATCTCCTAAATGGCGATGCCACTGCGCCAGAGCCTGCGCGTCGGCGGCTACGTGCTGCGCAACAGGCTCGCGGGGCGGACGAAGTATCCCCTGATCATGGAGCTGGAGCCGCTGTTCGCGTGCAATCTGGCGTGCGCGGGCTGCGGGAAGATCCAGCATCCGGCGGACGTGCTCAAGCAGCGGATGCCGGTCGAGCAGGCGGTCGCGGCGGTCCGCGAGTGCGGCGCCCCGATGGTGTCGATCGCGGGCGGCGAGCCGCTGATGCATCCGCGGATCGGCGAGCTGGTCGCCGAGCTGGTCCGGATGAGGCGGTACGTGTTCCTGTGCACGAACGCCGCGCTGATCCCGAAGAAGATCGATCAGTTCCGGCCGTCGCGCTACTTCGCCTGGGCGGTGCACATCGACGGGCTGCGCGAGCGGCACGACGCGTCCGTCTGCAAGGAGGGCGTGTTCGACCAGGCGGTGGACGCGATCAGGATGTGCCAGGAGCGCGGGTTCCGGGTCACGACGAACACGACGGTGTTCAACACCGACACCCCGCAGACCGTGATCGACGTCCTCGACTACCTCAACGACGAGCTGCGCGTCGACCAGATGATGATCTCGCCCGCGTACGCGTACGAGAAGGCGCCCGACCAGGACCACTTCCTCGGCGTGCAGGAGACCCGGAGCCTGTTCCGCAAGGCGTTCGCCGACGGCCGGCGCAAGCGGTGGCGGTTCAACCACTCGCCGATGTTCCTGGACTTCCTCGAAGGGAAGGTCGACTTCCCGTGCACGGCGTGGGCCATCCCGTCGTACTCGCTGAAGGGCTGGCAGCGGCCCTGCTACCTGATGGACGACGGCTACGCCGCGACCTACCAGGAGCTCCTGGAGGAGACCGACTGGGACGCCTACGGGCGGGGCCGCGACGACCGGTGCGCGAACTGCATGGCGCACTGCGGCTACGAGCCCACCGCCGTGTTCGCGACGATGGGCTCGCTCAAGGAGTCGCTGCGCGCCGTGCGAAGCGTGTGATCACCCCCGGCCTGTGACCAGGCCGGGCGCGTGATCAGGCCGGGCGCGTGATCAGGCGGGGCCTTCCCGGAGCTCCTCGATGACGTCGTGGACGGCGTCCATCAGCGCGTCGGCGTCCTCCGTCAGGCCGGGGTCGACCGAGAGGCCGAAGCACAGGTCGCCGTTGACGCCGAGCCCGGCGATCGCCAGGGGCGTGCCGGGGGCGAGCGGGACGATCGGGTACACGGCGGTGATCGGGGCGCCGCACAGCCGCAGTTGCGCGTCGGGCCCGGGAAGGCTGGACACGGTGCCCTGCAGGAACCGGCCGCTGTAGGACATGCGCGCGAAGCGGGCGTGCAGCGGGGGCGGCATCAGCCGTCCGGCCTGCCACATGACGAACCACGCCGCCTGGGCCCGCGTCCCGGAGCGCAGCACCCGGCCGCGCTCGGCGATCAGCGCGAGCCGCTCGGTCTCGGTCATCTTCCCGATCGGCAGGTCCACCATGACGGCGGTGGTGTGGTTGCCCACCATCGCGCTGCCCGGGGGCCGCATCATCAGCGGGACCGCGACGCGGCACGTGCCGGGCCGGCCGTCCTCCTCGCTGACGCTGCGGTTCAGGGCGCCCGCGACCGCGCACAGCACGACGTCGGTGACCCGGGTGCCGTAGCGGCGGGCCACGTCCCGGACCATGCCGAGCGGCAGGACCATGGTGCCGAACCGGCGCTCGCTGGTCCCGGAGGCGGGCAGCGGCTCGGGCCTGCCGACGGCGGTGGCTAGCTGGCCGAGGCCCACCACGGTGGCGAGCGCCTTGCGGAACGGCGCCCGGGGAGGCGCGGCGACCGGCTCGGGCGGCGGCTCCATCAGGTGGACGGCCTGCGCCACGATGCCGACGCCGTCGGCGACCACGTGATGCATCATGTAGGCGACCGCCGTGCGGCCGGGCTCGGCGCCCTTGAGCACGACCATCCGCCAGGGCGGGCGGTCCAGCGGCAGCATCTCGGACTGGAGCCGGGCCACCTCGCCGCGCAGCCCGTCCATGCCGTCGACCTGCTTCTCGGCGACGTGCCACTCCCAGTCGACCCGGTCCTGGTCGCGCCAGACGGGACGGCGCCAGCGCCCCCGCCGGACGAGCCGCTGCCGGAAGCGGGGCAGCCCGTCGAGGCGCTCCTCGATCACCCGGACGAGGTCGGCGCGGCCGACGCCGGCCCGCGAGGTGTCGAGCATGATGACGCCGCCGGCCTGCTGGGGCGCCTCGGGCGTCTCCACCGCGAGGAAGAACGCGTCCGGGCCCTGGACGCGCCCCGCGGGCGGGGCCGCGCGGCGCTCGGCGAGGTAGACGGGCACGACGACGAACGGGATCGCCGCCACGGCGTCCAGCAGGTAGTGGTTCGCGGTCGCCAGGATGACGTAGAGGGTGACCAGGATGTGCACGGTGTTCAGCCCCTGCACCCAGCGCTTGGCCTTCACCCGTGCGAGCTCGACGCCGACCCACAGCGTCCAGGCCATGTGCAGGGACGGGACGGCGGCGAACTCGTCGGCGTGCTTGACCAGTGGGGAACCCCACGACCCCCAGGTGCGGCCGTTGGCGACGGTGTCGACGAAGCCGAGATCGGTGTGCATCAGCCTGGGCGGCATGACGGGGTAGAGCGCGAAGCACGCGAGGCCGGCGAGGTTGAGCATGACGAAGGCGTTGCGGGCCGTGCGGTACCGCTCGGGGTGGCGCAGATACAGCCACACCAGCAGGGCGAGCGCGCTGGCGACGTAGGTGATGGCGTACTCGTAGTTGGCCAGGACCCGCAGGACCGGCTGCCCCGCCAGCCAGCCGTTGAGGGTCGGCTCCACGTCGAGGTGGAGGGCGCGCTCCAGGGCGTACAGCGACTCCCCGTGCCCGCGGGCCGCGGTCGCCCTCGCCTGCTCGGGAAGGATCGCCACCAGTGCGTAGAGCGCGAAAAGCGCCAGGCCGAGCACGAGCTCGTTCCTGGCGCGGAGCCTGGTACCCGTGACGCCCGGGGTGAAGGCCGCGTCCTGCGCGGCGACCGCTTCCTGTGTGCCCATCGTCCCCTCGCCACGGTGGTACCCAGACACGCGCCGCCTCAGACGGCCCCGCGCCCGGCATTCGGAGACCCGCTCCGGCCGGTTCCGGCGGACTCGCCGGATCGTGCCGGAAATCGGGGAACCATCTGGCCGATCCGTACGTCTTCGATATATCGTTGTCGTATCGCGAGAGGTCAGAGAGAGCTCTCAGAAGGTGGTGCAGAACATGGGGCACATGCACGGCCGCGGTCCCTGGGGCCGCGGCGACTTCCCGAACTTCGGCGCTCTGTTCGGCGGCGGGCCGGGCCCCTTCGGCCCGCCCGGCGGCTTCGGGCACGGGCCCGGTCCGCGCCCGCCGTGGGCGCGCGGGCGCGGCGGCCCGTGGGGCCGGGGCGCCAAGGCGCGCAAGGGGAACGTCCGGGCGGCGATCCTCGTCCTGCTGGCCGAGGAGCCGCGCAACGGCTACCAGATCATCCAGGAGATCAACGAGCGCAGCGACGGGGCCTGGAAGCCGAGCCCCGGCGCGGTCTACCCGGCGCTGCAGCAGCTCGCGGACGAGGGGCTGATCGTCGGCGACGAGGCCGGCGGCCGGCGCACCTTCCACCTCACCGACGAGGGCCGCGCCCACGTCGAGGAGAACGCCGACCGGCTCGCCGAGCCGTGGGCGGAGATGACGCCCGAGTTCGGCGAGGGCGTCCCCGAGCTGTTCAAGCAGGCCGCGCAGACGGGCGCCGCGGTGATGCAGATCGTCCACTCCGGCTCGCCGGAGCAGGTCGCCCAGGCCAAGGACGTCCTGTCGGACGCCCGGCGCAGCCTGTACCGCATCCTGGCCGACGACCTCGGCGACCCGGGGCCGACGGCCGACGACACCGAGGAGTGATCATGGCCCGGCACGACGAGACGGCCTTGCACGACGCGCTCCGCATCGGCGACGCCGAGCGGGACGCCGTCATGGTCGCCCTGCACGACCACTTCGCCGAGGGCAGGCTGGACCGCGCCGAGCTCGACGAGCGGCTGGAGGCCGTGCTGAGCGCCAGAACGCGCGGCGACCTGCGCGCCATCGTCCGGGACCTGCCGTCCCCGACGGGGCTGCCCGAACCCCGGAAGGAAGCGCCGTGGGAGCCCGGGCACGCGTGGGAGCCGGGCATGGCGGTCATGTTCGGCGGCCCGGGGCACCCCGCCTGGCACCGCCATCAGCGGCACATGGCCCGCCGCCACCGCCAGATGGCCCAGCGCCACCGGCCCGGGCCGCTCTTCCCGGCGTTCCCGGTCGTGTTCGCGGTGTTCCTGGTGCTCGCCTTCACCGCCGGACCGGGCACGGGACTCCTCGTCGCCCTGCAGATCGCCCTGGCCGTCTGGATCCTCCGCGCGGTCCTGCTGGCCTTCGGCATCCGCCGATCCCGCCGCCACGCCCCGGGCTCCTGACCCCGGGGTCAGGCGGCTGCCAGGGCGCAGGGGGCGGGGACGGCTTCGTGGAGGGCGTGCAGGGCGCGCGCGATCAGCGGGTGGGAGCGGCTGCCGCGGCGCACGCAGGTCAGCACGCGGCGCTTCGGGACGCCGTCCCCGGCCAGCGGCACCCGCACGACCTGCGAGCCCGCCGGATCGCCGGCCAGCCGCGGCACGAGGGACACCCCCAGCCCGTTGGCGACCAGCGCCCAGATGACCGACCAGGTCGTCGCGTTGTGCGCGATCCGCGGAGTGAACCCGGCCGCGGCGCAGTAGGCCATGACCTGCTGGTGGTGGACGCAGCCGTGGACGCTGATCCACGGCTCGCCCGCCGCGTCCTCCAGCCGGACGCCGTCGCGGAGCGCGAGCGGGTGCCCCGCCGGGACGATGAGGTCGAGCGCCTCCTCCAGGAGCGGTTCCCGGTCGAAGCGCGGATCGCCGGGCGGCGGCGCGCCGGGCGTCGGCTCGATCACCGCGATGTCGGTCTCCCCCGCGGCGAGCAGCCCGACGGCCTCGTCGGTGTCGCACTCGCGGACCTCGATCGTGAGATCCGGGTCCTCCCGCAGCAGGGCGCCGGCGGCGGGCGCGACGAGCCCGGAGACCGCCGTGGTGAACCCGCACATCCGCAGCGGCCCGACCTCACCGGCGCGGTGCGACGCCAGGTCGGCGAGGGCCTCCTCCCACCGGGCGAGGAGGCCGTCGGCGTGCCCGATCAGCAGGTGCGCGGCCGGCGTGAGCCGCACCTTGCGGCCCTGCGGCTCCAGCAGCGGGACCCTCAGCTCCCGCGCCAGCTCGCGGAGGTGGTGGGAGACCGCCGACGGCGTCAGGTGCATCGCCTCCGCCGCGGACGTGACCGTCCCGTACTGGTGGACGAGCCTCAGCATGTGCAGCCTGCGCAGGTCGATCATACAACCATCTTGCACGATTCCCTAAGGAAATCTGAAATAGACGGCAACGTTGGAACGGTCGCAGACTGCTGGCATGAGCGAACACACCACTCTCGTGTCCCGGCACATCACCAGCGACGGCGTCGTCACGTGGACGCGCTGCGCCTGCGGGCGGCTGCGGATGGACCTCGTCCCCACCGGCGGCGGCCAGGGGCTCGCCGCCGGGCCGTGCCCGCACCGCGCGGTCAGCCCTCGTCGAGCGTGAGTTCGTAGTGGAGCGTCCGGTACCGCTTCAGCCTGTGGGCCAGCGGCACCGCGAGGCCCTGCAGGAGGGGGTGCTTGCGGGCCAGCAGCCTGCGGATCGGCCGCGCCTCCTCCTCGGTGAGCAGGCGGACGCGGCCGTGCGCCGCCGGGCCGGTGGCCTCGCCCCGGAGGGTGCTCGGCGCGATCTCCACCTCCGGGTTGCGCGCCAGCCGCTTCGCCTTGAACGCCTTGTCGTAGGTGCGGAAGTAGGCGCGGTCGCCGCGGACGACGACGCTCACAGGCGTCCCGACCGGCGTCCCGTCCCTGCGGTAGCTCGTCAGCAGGACGGTGCGCTGCTTCCTCAGAGTCTCAAGCGTCGATTTCGTGTCCATACCCGGGAGACGTGAGGCCCGGCGCCCGATGTGACATCACCGCGAGCGGAGGGCCGCCGCCTCGGAGGCGAGCTTGCGGACGCGGTCCCAGTCGCCGTCGCGGATGGCGTCCGCGGGGGTGAGCCAGGAGCCGCCGACGCATCCGACGTTCCCGAGCGCGAGGTAGTCGGCCGCGTTCCGCAGGCCGACCCCGCCCGTGGGGCAGAACCGGATCTGCGGCAGCGGCCCGCCGAGCGCCTTCAGGTAGGCGGCGCCGCCCGCCGCCTCGGCCGGGAAGAACTTCATCGCCGTGATCCCGCCCTCCAGCAGCGCGATCGCCTCGGAGGCGGTCGCGACGCCCGGCAGGAACGGCAGCCCGGTCGCGACCATCGCCGCCTGGAGGCGGGGCGTGCAGCCGGGGCTGACCAGGAACCGCGCCCCGGCGGCGGCCGAGCGCTCGGCGTCCTCGGGGCGGACGACCGTCCCCGCCCCCACCACCGCGTCCGGGACCTCGGCGGCGATCCGCGTGATCGCCGCCAGCGCGGACGGCGTGCGCAGCGTCACCTCGATCACCGGGAGGCCGCCCTCGACCAGGGCGCGGGCCAGCGGGACGGCGGCCTCCTCGTCGTCCAGCACCACGACGGGGATGACGGGCGCGAGGTCGAACAGGTCTTCAGCGATCATGCGGGCTCCAGGTGGGGCAGGCTCTGCGCGAGCCGGACGGCGGCGCCGACCAGGGCCGGGCCGGGATGGACGATGAGCGAGGTCGGGATGGCGCGCATGTAGTCCTCGACGGGGGGCTTCCCCTCGAAACGGGCACGGAACGCGCTGCCCTGCAGCACGTCCACGATCCGCGGCAGGATGCCCCCGCCGAGGAAGACGCCGCCCCGGGCGCCGAGCGTGAGGGCGACGTTGCCCGCGAGCGACCCCAGCAGCGCGCAGAACATCTCCACGGCCTCGCGGTTCAGCGGGTCGTCCAGGTCCTCGCTGATCTGCCGCGGGGTCAGGTCGCGCGCCGGCGCGCCGTCGATCGCGGCGAGGTAGCGGCGGAGGCGGGCGAGACCCGCCCCCGACAGCAGGAACTCCGCGGTGGCCGAGCCCTTCTCGGCGCGCAGCAGCCGCGCCGCCGCCGTCTCCCGGTCGGTGGCGGCCGGGACGTCGACCTGGCCGCCCTCACCCGGCAGCGGCACCCAGCCCGACGGCGTCGGAACGAGCCCGGCGACGCCGAGGCCCGTGCCCGGCCCGACCACGGCCAGCGGCGCGCCGGTGTCCGCGGTTCCCGCCCCGACGGGGACCAGGTCGTCCTCGCCGAGGCGGGGCAGGGCCAGGGCGAGCGCCTCGAAGTCGTTGATGACCTCCAGGTGCGCCATGCCGAGGTGGGCGCGCACCGCCTCCGGGCTGCCCTTGGGCCAGCCCGCGTTGGTGAGGTGGAAGGTGCCGTTCGTGACGGGCCCCGCCACCGCCAGGCACGCGGCCGCAGGACGCACGCCGACCATGTCGAGGTAGGCGGCCGCGGCCTCCGCCAGGCCCGGATGGTCGCGGGTCGGCAGCGACCTGACCTCGGACGGGACGCCGTCCGGACCGTCTACCAGCGCGAACCGCGCGTTCGTCCCGCCAACATCCGCGACCAGCCAGACTCCAGGCTGTGTTTCCTGTGGGGGGACGACCCCCCACACCCCCCGCTTCGCTCCGCTCGTCATGAGAGCACCCCGGCCCCGCGCTCGGCCGGGCCCACGGCATGGCGGAACACCTGGAACAGTTCCCGTCCCGTGCCGTAGGTCTGGTCGGGCGGCGGCGCGGCGGCCTCGCGGACGGCGAACTCCTCGTCGGGGACGAGGACCTCCAGCACCCCGGCGTCCGCGTCGAGCCGGACGACGTCGCCGTCGCGGACGCGGGCGAGCGGCCCGCCCGCCGCGGCCTCCGGCGACACGTGGATCGCGGCGGGCACCGCCCCTGAGGCGCCCGACATGCGACCGTCCGTCACCAGCGCGACGCGGTGCCCACGGTCCTGGAGCACCGACAGCGGCGGGGTGAGCCGGTGCAGTTCCGGCATCCCGTTGGCGCGCGGGCCCTGGTTGCGGACGACCGCCACCACGTCCCGGTCCAGCTCGCCGGCGGCGAACGCCTCCTGGAGGGCCTCCTGCGAGTCGAACACGCGGGCGGGGGCCTCGATGGCGCGGTGCTCCGGCCGGACCGCCGACACCTTGACGACCGCCCGCCCCAGGTTGCCGCGCACCGTGTGCAGGCCGCCGTGCGAGTCGAACGGCTCGGCGACCGGGCGCAGCACCTCGGTGTCGCCGGACTCTCCGACCGCCGCGCGCCATTCGACCTTGCCGCCGACGAGCTCGGGAACGTTCCGGTACGCCGCGAGGGTGTCGCCCCCGACCGTCCTCGCGTCCTCGTGCAGGAGCCCCGCGTCGATCAGCTCGCCGATGAGGAACGCGGTGCCGCCCGCCGCGTGGAAGTGGTTCACGTCGGCGGTCCCGTTGGGGTAGAGGCGGGTGAGCAGCGGCGTGACCTTGGACAGCTCGTCGAAGTCGTCCCAGGTCAGCTCGATGCCCGCCGCGGCGGCCATCGCCACCAGGTGCAGCGTGTGGTTGGTGGAGCCGCCGGTCGCGAGCAGCGCCACGACCCCGTTGACGAACGCGCGCTCGTCGAGCAGCTCCCCGATCGGGGTGTAGCCGTCGCCGAGGTCCGTGAGCTTGAGGACGCGCCTGCCGGCCGCCTCGGTCAGGGCCTCGCGCAGCTTCGTCCCGGGCGGGACGAAGCTGGCCCCCGGCAGGTGCAGCCCCATGACCTCCATGAGCAGCTGGTTGGAGTTGGCCGTCCCGTAGAAGGTGCAGGTGCCGGGCGAGTGGTAGGACGCGGCCTCGGCGGCGAGCAGCTGCTCGCGGCCGATCTCCCCCGCCGCGAACCGCTTGCGGACCTTCGCCTTCTCGCCGTTCGGCAGCCCCGACGCCATCGGCCCGGCGGGTACCAGGAGCACCGGCAGGTGCCCGAACGACAGCGCCCCGATCACCAGCCCCGGGACGATCTTGTCGCAGACGCCGAGCAGCAGCGCGCCGTCGAACATGTCGTGCGACAGCGCCACGGCCGTCGCCATCGCCACCACGTCCCGGCTGAACAGCGACAGCTCCATGCCGGCGCGGCCCTGGGTGATGCCGTCGCACATGGCGGGGACGCCCCCGGCGAACTGCGCCGTCCCGCCCCCCGCGCGGATCGCCGCCTTCAGGACGTCCGGGTAGTCCTGGAGCGGCTGGTGCGCGGACAGCATGTCGTTGTACGCCGACACGATCGCGATGTTGGGCGTCACGTCGCCGCGCAGCCACAGCTTGTCCTGGACGCCGCAGGCCGCGAAGCCGTGCGCGAGGTTCGCGCACCCCATCCCGC
Organism: Actinomadura sp. K4S16; assembly: GCF_008327685.1. Classification (GTDB taxonomy): domain Bacteria; phylum Actinomycetota; class Actinomycetes; order Streptosporangiales; family Streptosporangiaceae; genus Spirillospora. The sequence goes on along the minus strand of NZ_BDDE01000032.1, from coordinate 11,097 downwards.
CGCGCACCGGGCCCTCCGACCGGGCGGCCCGGATCCGGTCCAGGTAGGCGCCGCGGGATCCGGCGCTCCGCTCGACGACGCGCCGGGTCACTGCCGCCAGCACGGGATGCACAGCCATCAGAAGCTCCAAGCCCAGGGGGATCGCTGGATCACCAAGGTAGCGAGACATAGGTCACCCGTTCAACAGGACTTATGAACTTTGAATGACAAAAGTCTGGAAGTTCTCCCAACTGGACGTACCGAAGCCCTGACTGCTTGACTGACCGGATGCCCCGCCCCGTCACCCGTCCGGCCACCGGCGGCGACATGCTGCGCCTGATCCGCGAGGACGGCGTCGCCACCCGCGCCGAGCTGGGCCGCCTCACCGGGCTGTCCCGTCCCGCCGTGGCGTCCCGCGTCGCGGCGCTGATCTCGCGCGGGCTGGTCGTCGAGCGCGCCGACGGGCCGTCCACCGGCGGGCGCCCCCCGGCCCGGCTGGAGTTCAACGCCGCGGGCGGCGCCGTCCTCGTCGCGAACCTCGGCCAGTCCCGCGGCCAGCTCGCCGTGTGCGACCTCGCCGGCACGGTCCTGGCCCGCGCCGACGGGCCCCCGGCGGAGACGACCCCGGGCAAGACGCTTCCGCGCCTGTTCGACCAGTGGGCGTCGCTCCTCGACGCGTCCGGCACCGACCCGTCGACCGTCCGCGGCGTCGGCCTCGGCGTGCCCGACGCCGTCGAGCACGTCGCCGGGCGCTGGGACGCGGTCGAGATCGGCGCGCCGGTCGCCGAGCGCTTCGGCGTCCCCGCCTACCTCGACAACGAGGTCAACGCCGCCGCCCTCGGCGAGCACCAGGCCCATCCGGGCGTCGGCGACCTGCTGTTCGTCAAGGTCTCGACCGGGATCGGCGCGGGCATCATCGCGGGCGGCCGTATCCAGCGCGGCGCGCTCGGCGCGGCCGGGGAGATCGGGCACGTCCCCGTCCCGTTCCCCGGCGAGGCGCCCTGCCGCTGCGGCAACGTGAACTGCGTCGAGGCCGTCGCCGGCGGGACCGCCCTGCTGGCCCGCTCCCCCGCCGACGACCTGCCCGCCCTGGCGGCCCTCGCCCGGGCCGGCGACCCCGCGACCGTCGCCCTGCTGCGCGACGCCGGCCGCCGCATCGGCGAGGTCGTGGCCACCGCCGTCAACCTGCTCAACCCCGCGGTCGTCGTCCTCGGCGGCGACCTCGCGGGCGCCGACGAGCCGCTGATCGCCGGCCTGCGAGAGATCGTCTACCGGCGCTCCACGGCGCTGGCGACCCGGGACCTGCGGATCGAGCCGAGCCGCCTGGGCGAGGGCGCGGGCCTGGCCGGCTGCGCCGCCATGGTGCTGGACAACATCCTCTCCCCCGGCGCCGTGGACGCGGCCGCCGCCGGCGCCTGAGAGGCGGGAACCGCAGGCGAGAGCGCGGCCGCCCTTTTCGTGCGCGACGGGGCGTTAGCACAACCGCACGGCGCGTCGCCAGCGGCCGGTGTGGCAGTCATCGGCCATGAGGTGTCCGGAAACCGGACCGCAACCCGGCACGAAAAGGCGATCATCGATTCCGGGTGATGGCAAACTCGACATTTCCCCCCATTGCGGGAACAACGCCGGAAAAGATCGTCACTCTCTGCACACGCGTCACATGACATATTTCCCATCAGGTAAGTCTTTTCTACCGATCAAGTGGATGCCGGACAGAACTCGTGCTCTAGCGTTTCCGGATGATTCGTGGTTACCGTGTCCCTGCTCGACGAAAGTTACATCCCATTGCTTTTCCCGGCTTTTGATCACAAAAGCCGACACGTTCCATAGCAAGCGCCGGCGACCTGGACGGTCGAGCGGAAAGAGAGGACGAGCGGAGATGGCGGACTTCCATTTCAGTGTCCTGTCAGGGGCGTCCGCCGCGGACGACGGCGACACCCGCCTGCTCGACGTCCTCGACCGGGCGCTCGCCGCCGCGGCCGGCCCGGTCCGGTGGACGACGGTGCGCAGCGGCATGTGGGCCCAGGTGCGCCCGCGGAACGCCGAGTGCCCCCAGCAGGGCTGGAAGCTGCACGTCTCCGCCACGCCGGCGTCGGCCGAGCAGGTGCTCGCCCGCTCGCTGCCGGTGCTGCTGGCGGGCCGCTCCCTCTTCAAGTTCGCCGCCACCCGCGACCTGGTCGCCGCCTTGAACGCCCGCAACACCTCGCGCGGCCATTCCGGAAAGTTCATCACCGTCTACCCGGTGGACGACGACGAGGCCGTCCGGCTCGCGGCGGAACTGCACGTGGCGACCGCCGGCCTGCCCGGCCCGCGCATCCTCTCCGACCGCCCCTACGGGCCGGGGAGCCTCGTCCACTACCGCTACGGAGCCTTCGTCGAGGTGCGGCGGATCACCAACGACGGGTTCTACGCCTGGGTCATTCTCGACCCCGACGGCAATCCCGTGGAAGACCGCCGCGGCGCCACCTACGCGCCGCCTCCATGGGCCGTCTGCCCATTCCCCCAGGACGTTCCGCCGACGCAGAGCGAGAACGGCGCGGACGCGACCGGCGGGACCGAAAACAGCCGAAATAGCACAGCCATCAAGAATGGCACGGAGAAGGGGAAAGGCGTTCTGATCGGATCGCGGTTCACCGTCCACGAGGCGATCCGCCACACCAACAAGGGCGGCGTGTACCGGGCGACGGACAACGAGACCGGCGAGGCGGTCGTCATCAAGGAGGCGCGCCCGCACGTGGACGTCGACGCGAAGGGCAGGGACACCCGCGACCGGCTGCGGACGGAGGACCGCGTGCTCAGGGCGGTCGAGACCCTGGGCTTCGCGCCGCGCCCGGTCGAGCTCTTCACCCAGAGCGGCCACCTCTTCCTGGCGCAGGAGATGATCCCGGGCATCTCGCTGCGGCAGTGGATCGCGGACGTGATCGGCGACGCGGGTTGGGGCCCCCACCTCACCCCGGCCCTGGAGATGGGCCGGCGCCTGGCCGAGCTGATGGCGAACGCGCACCGCGCCGGGCTCATCGTGCGCGACTTCAACCCGAGCAACATCATCGTGCGCCCCGGCGGCGCCCCGGTGATGATCGACCTGGAGCTGGCCCTCACCCGGGACGACACCGAGCGCGAAGGGATGCGGGTGGGCACCCCCGGCTACAGCGCGCCGGAGCAGATGGACGGCGCCGCGCCGGCCCGGTCGGCCGACTACTTCGCCCTGGGCGCGACGCTCTGCCACGTCCTCACCGGCGGACCCCCCTACCTCCTGGAGGAGAGCCCCCCGGCCAGGTCCCTGAACGAGCGCCTGGCGGAATGGCTGGCCGCCCGCACCCTGGACCTCGACCTGCCCGACGGGCTCGTCCCGCTCCTGCTCGGCCTGATGGCCGACCGGCCCGGCCACCGCTGGGGGCCGCCGAGGGCGCGGGAGGAGCTGGCCAGGATGGCCCCGGAGCGCGAAGGCGGAGGCCGCGAGGCCGGCGGCGTTCCGGCGGGCCGGCGCGGCGGCGCGCCGCGCACCGTCCGCACCCCGTCGCTGCAGGGGCAGTGCAGGCTCTCCATCGCCGGGATCGTCGACCAGCTCATCGCCACCATGACCCCGGAGTCGGCCGAGACGCTGTGGCCCGCCTCGTGCGTCCACGGCGCCCCCGACCCCTGCAGCCTCCAGCACGGCGCCGCGGGAGCGCTGGGCGCGCTGACCCAGTGCTACGAGGTCGGCGCCGACCCGCGCCTGGCCGAGGCGATCAGCGACGCGGGCCACTGGGTCCTGCGGCGGCTGGACAGGGACGGCGACCGGCCCCCCGGGCTGTACTTCGGCACGGCGGGCGCCGCGTGGGCGGTGCTGGACGCCGGCCTGGCCCTGGACGACGGCGAGCTGGTCGACGGGGCGCTCGCCGTCGCGGAGCGGCTGCCGGAGGCGGTCCCCAGCCCGGACGTGACGCACGGGACGGCCGGCCTCGGCTTCGCGGCCCTGCACATGTGGGCCCGGACGGGGCGGGCGAGGTTCGCCGAGCGGGCGGTCGCGGCCGCCGACGCCCTCGCCGCGACCGCCGAGGAGCGGGACGGCGGGCTCGACTGGAGCACGCCCGCCGAGATCGAGTCCAAGCTCGCCGGACGGCGCTACTACGGATTCGCGCACGGCGTCGCGGGCGTCGGCGCCTTCCTGCTCGCCTGCGCCGAATCGGTCGGCGGCGACGCCCACCGGGCGCTCGCGGCCGGCGTCGGGGAGACGCTGCTCGACACCATGATCGACACAGGGCGGTCGGCGATGTGGCCGGCGAACTCGGGGGACATCGCCACCGCGCCGTACTGGTGCCACGGCTCGGCCGGCATCGGCGGCTTCCTCGGCCGCCTCGGCCAGGCCACCGGGGAGCGGCGCTTCCGCCGGGCCGCCGAACTGGCCGCGCGCGCGGTGATGGACAACCGCTGGCGCGCGACGCTCGGGCAGTGCCACGGCCTGTCGGGCAACGGCGACTTCCTGCTCGACCTGGCCGCCCTCACCGGCGACGAGCGCTTCCGGGAGGACGCGTGGCGGCTCGCCCGCATGGTCCTGGCCAACCGGGCGCATCGCGGCGGGCGGACGGTGTTCCCCGACGAGCAGGGCAACGTCTCGATCACCTGGGGGGACGGACTCAGCGGCGTCCTCGGCTTCCTGGTGCGCCTCCAGCACGGCACGCCGCGCCAGTGGACGGCCGACGAGGCCGCCGGATCCGCGGCCCCCGAGCCGACGACCGCCGGGCGGGCCTCATGACCGCGGCCCTGCCGGACCTTCCGCCCGTGCCGAGCCGGTTCGGCTTCGCCTTCTCGGCCGACGGCCGCTGGGCCACCTGCCTGCGGTCCGCGCAGGACAGCGTCGTCCTGGAGCGCTGGGACCTCACGTGGCCCGCCGTCAACCCGGGGCCGTCCCTGCGGACGCTCGACGACGCCGCCCTCCCGGACGGGGCCGGCCCGGGCGGCGGGATCATCGACCGCCGCTGCGGGGCGCTGCCGCTGAACGACGGCCGCGTGCTGGTCGTGCGGCCCGCCGTCGGCGACCACGGCGAACCCGCCGGCCACGGGACCCTCGTCCTCGCCGAGCCGACCTCCGCCGGGCTGAGGCCCGTCCGGTCGTGGCCGGTGCCGGAGATGCTCGCCGGGTTCCTGCTGGCCTCTCCGGGGCAGGCGCAGACCGCGCTGCTCGTGGCCGTCGAGGACGAACGGCACTCGCGCATCTGGCGGGTGTCGCCCTCGTCCCCCGTCCTGGAGCCGGTGCTGCGGATCCCCGGCGTGCTGTCGGGCGGCGTCTGGGCCGACGAGGGCCGCACCCTCGCCCTCGACCACGACGGCGCCGGGCACCGGACCGAGGGGATCCTGGTCGACCTGCGCGAACGCACCTGGCAGCGCTTCTGGTCGGTGTCGGACACCACCGGCGACCGGATCGCGGCCTACAGCCCGCGCTCTGGCGCCCTCGCGGTGACCACCACCACGCCGGGCGCCCAGCAGCGGGGCGCGCCGCAGATCGGGCTGCGCCTGCCCGGCGGCGGCCCCGTCCGGTTCCCCGAGAACCTCAACCGGTCGGCCGCGTACCGGACCCCGCTGGCCTTCGACGCCTCCGGCGAGCGGCTGCTCGTCCGGGAGATCGCCGGCGCCGCCGCGCGCCTCGCCGTCTACGCCACCGGGGACGACCGGATCACCCCGGTCCCCGGCCCGCCGGGCATGCTCTGGCCGCCCGCGCACTGGGGCGGCGACGGCCGTGTCCACGTCCGGTTCTCGGCCCCGCACCAGCCGCCGACCCTCGCGACGGTGCGGCGTCCCGCGCCCTCCGGCTGGGACCTGGCCGCGCATCCCTCCGACGGCGCGGCGGCCTGGCGGGGCGCGGAACTCGTCGAACTCTCCGGACCGGCGGGGCCCATCGAGGCGATCGTCTACGGCGGCCCCGGCTGGCGCACGCGGCCCCGGCTGGTGCTGGCCCTGCACGGCGGACCGCTGTCGGCGTGGCGGTACGAGTTCGAGCCGCTCTTCCAGTACCTGGCCGCCGCGGGCGCCGCCGTCGTGGCCCCCAACTACCGGGGCAGCACCGGCTACGGCGACGCGCACCTGCGGCCGGTCATCGGCGACTGGGGCGGCCCCGACCTCGACGACGTCGTCCACGTCGCGGACGCGCTCGCGGAGGGCCGCGGCACCGCGCTGCCGCGCCCCGTCGTGCTCGGCGGCAGCTACGGCGCCTTCCTGGCCCTGCTCGCGGCCTGCCGCCGGCCGGACCTGTGGTCGGGTTGCGTCGCGCTCGCGCCGTTCACCTCGGCGGCCGGCCTGCACCGCACCGCCAACGGAGCGGTCAGGGATCGCGTGTCGCGGCTCAGCCGCCTCGACGCCCACGACGAGCAGGACGCCGGGCGCGACGTCCTGCGGGCGTGCGATGCGCTGACGGCGCCGCTGCTGGTGGCGCACGGCGTCCGGGACGAGGCCGTCCCGGTCGAGCAGTCCAGGGCGCTGCGCCGCCGCCTCCTCGAACTCGGCAGGACCGAAGGAGTCGACTTCGACTACCTGGAGACCGCCGGCGACCACCACGAGGTCGTCCAGGCCTGGTCCCCGGTCCTGCGTGAAGCGGTGGTCCGCTTCTGCCTCACGGCGGGGCGGGCCTTGGCCCTCGACAAGGAAGGGAGGTGAAACGCATGAACACGTTCGACGGCGACCTCGTGGCCGCTCTGCAGGAGCTGCCCGAGACCGACCCCGTGGAGATCGACGGCATCCAGCTCGGCGGCACCTGCGCGTGTGTCGGCCTGCTGACGCTGCTCAACACGATCTGCATCGGCATCTCCTGCGCCTGATCAGCGCAGCCCATGCGGAACCCGGGACCCCTGAATGAACCCCGGCCCGCAGAACCCCGGTCACGGACCGGCCACGAGCCGGTCCGTGACCGGACCCACTTACGAGTGTAGAAGACATCCCCCGGAAGCGAACGGAGTCGTGGCGCGTGGCCCTCACCGGCACATCGGGCGACTCCGCGGCACTGCGCGCCGGAGGCCGGCGGCTCCTGCGCACGGCGATGGCCCGCTTCCGGGCGGCGATGGGCGTGCTGGTCCTCCTCGCCATCGTCCGCGTCGCCGCGACGCTGGCGACGCCCGTCATGCTCGCCCGGGCGGTCGACGCCGCCCGCGCCCAGCAGGACGTCGGCGCCTCCGCGGCGTGGCTCGCGCTCGTCCTGGCCGCGGCGGCGGTCGCCACCACCGGCGAGGACGTGCTCGGCTCCTACTGCGGCAGCGACGTCACCGCCTGGCTCCGGCACCGGCTGCTGCGGCACGTGCTGGCCCTCGGACCGGAGGGGCGCCGGCGCTTCCCCGCGGGGGACGTGCTGTCCCGGCTCACCGAGTCCGCGTCGGGTCCGGCGGCGTTCCCCGTCCTGCTGCTGTCGGCCGCCGCCGCGCTGGCCACCACCGCCGGCGCGCTGGCCGGCCTGGCCCTGATCGACTGGTGGCTCGCCGCCGCGTTCGCGGCCGGGGTGCCGCCGCTGCTGGTCGCGCTGCGGGTGTTCGTCGTCCGGGCCACCGAGCCGTTCGCCCGCTACCAGGCCTGCCAGGCGGCGATCGCGACGCGGCTGCTCGACGCCCGGCAGGGGATTCGGACGATCCGGGCGAGCGGCACCGCCGCCGCCGAGGCCCGCCGCATCCTCGCACCGCTTCCCGGCCTCGGGCGGGCGGGCCGGGAGACGTGGGCCGTGCAGGGCACGGTCAGCCGACGGCTCGCGCTGCTGGCCCCGCTCACCCAGGTCCTGGTGGTCGGCGTCGCGGGCGTCCGCCTGGCCACCGGCGACATCACCACCGGTCAGCTCGTGGGCGCCCTGTCCTACGCGGCCCTTGCCGTCGCGGCGGCGTCGGTGTTCGACACGGTCGTCGCACTGCTCAACTGCCAGGTCGGCGCGGGGCGGATCAACGAGATCCTGATGGCCGTCCCGGCGGTGCGGCCCCCCGAACGGCCGGTGCGGCTGCCGGACGGGCCGGGCCGGCTGCGGCTGCGCGGCGTCACCGTCCGGCTCGGCGGCCGCGCCGTCCTCGACGGACTCGACCTCGACGTGCCGCCCGGGACGACGCTCGCGGTGGTCGGCACGTCCGGGACGGGCAAGAGCGTGCTGATGTCGACCGTCGGGCGGCTCCTCGACCCCGACGAGGGGGTCGTCGAACTCGACGGCGTCCCCGTCACCGCCGTCCCGCTCGCGGAGCTGCGGCGCGCCGTCGCCTACGCCTTCGAACGCCCCGCCCTGCTCGGCGCGACCGTGCGCGAGACGATCGCCTACGCCCGCCCCGCCGCGACCCGCGCCGAGGTGCACCGCGCCGCCCGCGACGCCGTCGCCGACGCCTTCATCCGGGTCCTCCCCAACGGATACGACACGCCCCTCGACCGCGTGCCCCTGTCCGGAGGCGAACTGCAGCGGCTCGGCCTGGCCCGCGCCGCGCTCGCCGACGCCCGGATCGTCCTCCTCGACGACGCCACCAGCAGCCTCGACACCGCGACGGAGATGAAGGTGACCCAGGCGCTCCGGCAGATCCTCGCCGGGCGGACCAGCCTCGTGGTGGCGCGCCGCCCCGCGACCGCCGCCCGCGCCGACCTCGTCGCCTGGCTGGACGCCGGACGCGTCCGGGCGCTCGCCCCGCACACGGAGCTATGGGCCGACCCGGACTACCGCGCCGTCTTCTCCACCGGGACGGCCTCATGACGGCCCCGCCCGCCGCGCGCCTGCTGCACCGCCACCTGCGCGGCCAGTGGCCCGCGGTGCGCCGCCTCGCCGCCTGGTCGGCCGTGGAGTCCCTGCCGATGTTCGCGTCCGGGCTGCTCCTCGCCCGCGCCGTCGACCAGGGGTTCCTCGCGGGCCGCACCCTGACCGGCCTCGGCTGGCTGGCCGTCCTCGCGGCCCTGTACGCGGTCGGCGCGTTCGCGACCGGGCGGGTCTACCCGTGGCTCGCCGCGACCGTCGAGCCGCTGCGCGACTCCCTGGTCATCGAGGTCGTCGCGGCGGCCCTCCGCCGGATGGCCGACCGGGCCCCGGACGCCGCCGGCGCGGGCGTCTCCCAGGTCACCGAGCAGGCCGAGGCCGTCCGGGCGCTGGTGGGGACCGCGCTGCGCAACGTCCGCCAGCTCCTGTCCGCCGGCGCCGCCGCGCTCGTGGGCCTGGCCCTGCTGTCCCCGCCGCTGGCCCTCGTCATCTGCGTGTCGGTCGCGCTGGCCCTGGCGGTGTACGCGGCGTTCGTCGGCATGCAGATCCGCCGGTACCGGGCGGTCATCCGCCAGGCCGAACGGATCGGGGAGGCCGCCGCGACCGTCGTCCACGGCGTCCGCGACGTCACCGCCTGCGCCGCCGAGGACCGCGCCGCCGCCGCGGTGGGCGAGGTCGTGGACGCACAGGCCGAAGCCCTGCGCGCCTACGCCCGCACCCGCTGGGTCAGGCTCCCCGTCCTCGCGCTCGGCGTGCACCTGCCCCTGCTCTCCCTGCTCGTCCTGTCGCCCTACCTGACCGCGCACCACGGACTCACCGCCGGGCAGATCGCAGGCGGCGCGGGCTACCTCGTGACGGGACTCCAGCCGGGCATCACCGTCCTGGTCGACGCGGGCGGCACCCTCCTGCTCAGCCTCGCGGTGGTCCTGGGCCGCCTGGCCGAGGTCTGCGCCGTCCCCAAGGCCCCGCCCCCCGGCACCGCGACGGCCGAATCGTCCGGCATCGAAGCCGACCACGTGACCTTCGCCTACTCCCCGCACGCCGCCCCGGTGGTCGAGGACCTGTCCCTGCACGTCCCCGAGGGCACCCACCTGGCCGTGGTCGGCCCCAGCGGCACCGGCAAGTCAACCCTGGCGAACCTGCTCACCGGCCTCCTGGAACCCCAGAAAGGCAGGATCACCCTCGGCAAGGTCCCCCTCCCCCGCCTGGACCCGGCCCACCTGCGCGCCTCGATCACGCTGATCCCGCAGGAGAGCTACGTCTTCGCCGGCACCCTCCGCGAAAACCTGACCTACCTGAGCCCAGAGGCCTCCACCCCAGCCCTAGACGAAGCCGTAGCCGCCGTAGGCCTCGGTGACACAGTCCAGCGCCTGGGCGGATACGAGGCCGACATCCCACCCGGCGGGGGCGGCCTCTCCCAGGGGGAACGCCAACTCATCACCCTGGCCCGCGCCTACCTGTCCCCGGCCGCGGTCATCGTCCTGGACGAGGCCACCAGCCACCTGGACCCGGCGACCGAGGCCCGCGCCGAACAGGCCCTGGCAGCCCGCGGCGGCACCCTGATCGTCATAGCCCACCGCATAACCTCCGCCGAACGAGCCCACCAGGTCCTACTGATGGACGGCCCCGTCCCCACCCTCGGCACCCACGAGACCCTCCTGACCCGCAGCCAGACCTACGCAGAACTAGTAGGCCACTGGCACACCTGACCAGAGGCCCCTAAAGATCCAGTTCGCCGCGCCGAATCCGGGCGACCAAACCGCCAAACGCCCGGGAGCCGAGGTCGAGATGCGGACCGTTCGGGTCCTTGGAATCCCGTACGCCGACGCCCTGCCCCAATCTCGCCAACTCAACGCAGGCTTCATCATTGACGCCGCCGCTGTACGAACTCTTCCGCCACTTCGTCAAGTCAGATCCTTCAGCTTCCGCTCTATCAGGGACCTCGAATCGGACCGAGACAATGCCTCAGAGCCGATCTCATCGAACCGTACCCCGAGGGTGCGGACCTCGTCACCGGCCTCGATCAGCCGTCCGCCGATCTGCGCGCCCGCATACGCGATGTCCCTGGAACCGACGGTGAGGATCTGGAACGGTCCGTCGAACCCGGGATGCGCTCCAGCGGACAACGGGACGACACGGATGATGATGTGGGGCAGTTCGCCCAGCTCAAGCAATCGGCGGAGTTGGTCGCGCATGACGTCCACGCCGCCGACGAGGCGGTCCAGAGCCGCCTCGTCGACCAAGATCCATACTCGCGGCGGCTGGGCCTTGCTCAGGATCTCCTGCCGCTTGAGCCGAATCTCCAACGCGCCCTCGATGTTCTCGGCCCCCGCTCCGGCCAACAGAAGAGAACGCGCATACTCGTAGGTCTGCACCGGCACCGGAAGCGATTGACCGTGATAAACCTTGATCACTGCGGCCCCTGATTCATACTGTATGTACTGCTT
>NZ_BDDE01000031.1 GCF_008327685.1 Actinomadura sp. K4S16 | reverse complement strand
GGGGCAACCCTTCAATCGTACCCGATCCGTCCTGGTTTATTCAACTTCGGGCGGTTCGGCCTCATAAGTCCATTTTGGGCAAGCCATGGCTCACCCGCTTCGGGCTGTAGAGGGTTTCCCCCGGGGCCGGCCGCCTGTCGGCGTCCCGCTCCCCCGTGGGGCGTGTAGAACATTAGGTCCCGCCGCCAGGAGCGTCAAATCAGCCCCGGCGGACGATGTATCCCCAGGTCATCTACTGTTTTCAGTCTTCAAACCATGCCCGTGCGGGGCCGTCGTAACCGCACTGTGACGTGTATCTACCGAAGTTTGCCCTCCTCATGGCGACCGCCCGCCCGGAGCGGTTCCGGACGGGCGGTCGGAGGGCACGTCAGGAGGCGGTCACCTCGACGCCGCCCACGTTGCGCTTGCCGCGCCGCAGGACGAGGAACCGGCCGTGCAGCAGGTCGGTGGCCGCCGGTACGGCCTCCTCCGACTCGACCTTCGCGTTGTTGAGGTAGGCGCCGCCCTGGGCGATGGCGCGGCGGGCCTCCGACTTGCTCTTGCACAGCCCCGACGCCGCCAGAAGATCCACCACGGAGGGCAGCTCTCCCGCCGGCACCTCCGTGCGGGGCACCTCGGAGAGGGCGGCTTGCAGCGTCCGCTCGTCCAGCTCCTCCAGGGACCCCTGCCCGAACAGGGCGCGGGACGCCGCGATGACCCGGGCGGTCTCGTCCGCGCCGTGCACGAGCGTGGTCATCTCCTCGGCGAGCGCCCGCTGCGGGGCCCGCGCGGCCGGCCGGTCGGCTCCCTGCTTGACCAGGTCCTCGATCTCCTCGCGGGGACGGAAGCTGAAGAACTTCAGGAACTTCTCCACGTCCCGGTCGTCGGCGTTGATCCAGAACTGGTAGAACGCGTACGGCGACGTCAGCTCGGGGTCGAGCCAGTAGGTCTCGCCGCCCGCGGTCTTGCCGAACTTGGACCCGTCCGCCTTGGTCAGCAGCGGCGTGGTGAGCGCGTGCGCGCTGCCCCCCTCGACGCGCCGGATCAGGTCGACGCCCGCGGTGAGGTTGCCCCACTGGTCGCTGCCGCCGGTCTGCAGCCGGCACCCGTGGCGCCGGTACAGCTCAAGGAAGTCCATGGACTGGAGCAGGACGTAGCTGAACTCGGTGTAGCTCATCCCGGTGGTGTCGAGCCGGGCCTTGACCGTCTCCCGGGCGAGCATCCGGTTGACCGGGAAGTGCTTGCCGATGTCGCGCAGGAACTCGACGGCCGACATGGGGCCGGTCCAGTCGAGGTTGCTCACCATGGTCGCGGCGGTCGGGCCCTCGTCGAAGTCGAGGAACTTCGACACCTGGCCGCGGACCCGCTCGACCCACCCGGCGACGGTCTCCTCCGAGTTCAGGACGCGCTCGGCGCTCTTGCCGCTCGGGTCGCCGATCAGCCCCGTGGCGCCGCCGACCAGGCCGATCGGCCGGTGGCCGGCCTTCTGGAAGCGGCGCAGCGTGAGGATCTGGATCAGGTTGCCGAGGTGCAGCGAGGGCGCCGTCGGGTCGAAGCCGCAATAGAGGGTGACCGGTCCCGCGGCGAGCAGCGCCCGCAGTTCGTCCAGGTCGGTGGACTGCGCGATCAGGCCGCGCCACGCGAGATCATCCAAAATGTCGGTCACGGTCTCCCTCGTCTCCGGCTTGCTTTCCTGTGCCCACCACCCTGCACCGGCGGGCGGCTGTCACGCCAACGATATTCAACGTCCGCCCCGGTGGGGCGGGTACCGGCCGACCGCGGCAGCGACCGCGGCCGGGTCACTTGCCCGCGGTGATGTTCCTGCGCTGCCTCGGGACGTGCGGGCGGTACGGGGAGACGGTCGGGTCGCCGTCGATCCAGAACCGCCACGGGACCTCCTTGGCACCGTTGACCCCGGTGCGGGGCCCGTTTCGGATCAGGTCCGGGTCGGCGGGCTCGCCCCTGAGGACCGTCATCTCCCCGCCCGGCGTGCACACGTCCAGGCCGTTCTGCTCGCGGGCGACGCCGAGGGCCTGGCAGAGCCGGGCCGGGCCGCGGGCCAGGTCGCGGACGGTCGAGCGGGGACGGCGCGCCCGGGCGATGTCCTCACCCTCGATGATCTCGCCGGCGCGGAGCAGCACCGCCATGGACGTCCCGTCCGGTCCGCACACGAGGTTCATGCAGAAGTGCATGCCGTAGGTGAAGTAGACGTAGACGTGCCCAGGCGGCCCGAACATGACCTCGTTGCGCCGGGTCCGCCCCCGGTAGGCGTGGGACGCCGGGTCCAGCGGGCCCGCGTACGCCTCCACCTCGGTGAGCCGAGCGGCCACCTCCCCCTCCGGGGTGCGGTGGCTGATCACGTGCCCGAGCAGCGCGGGCGCGACCTCCTCCACCGGGCCGTCGAAGAACTCCCTGGGCAGCACCGCCGCGTCCATCGCCTCACCGTGGTCTAGGGAAAGCCTCACCGATCGACCAGCCTAGGGGGCGGCCTGCACCAGGACGGCCGCCCCTCTCCGGTTCAGGAGTCCGAGCCGGCGGCCCAGGCGGCGTGGCCGTTGACGAGCGTGCGCAGGGCGCCGATCTGCTCGCGGACGCGGTCGGGCGCCGTCCCCCCGTAGGCCTTGCGGGACGCGAGGGCGCCCTGGACGTTCAGCACCTCGCGGACGTCCGGCGTCAGGTGCGGCGACACCTTGCCGAGCTCCTCGTCGGTGAGGTCGTCGAAGTCCTTGTCGTTGACCTGGCACCAGACGACGAGGTGCCCGACGACCTCGTGGGCGTCGCGGAACGCCACGCCGCGCCGGACGAGAAGTTCGGCGAGGTCGGTGGCGAGGGCGAAGCCGTCCGGGGCGAGGGCCTCCAGCCGCTCGGTGTTGACCCGCATGGTCGCGATGAGCCCGGACATGGCGGGCAGCACGAGCAGCAGCGTCTCGACGGCGTCGAACGCGCCCTCCTTGTCCTCCTGCAGGTCGCGGTTGTAGGTGAGCGGGAGGCCCTTCAGAGTGGTGAGCAGGCCGACGAGGTGCCCGATGAGGCGGCCGGCCTTGCCGCGCGCCAGCTCGGCGACGTCGGGGTTCTTCTTCTGGGGCATGATCGACGACCCGGTGGCGTAGGTGTCGTCCATCTCGATCCAGCGGAACTCCTGCGAGGCCCACAGGCAGACCTCCTCGCCGAGGCGGGAGAGGTGCACGCCGATCAGGGCGGCCGCGAAGAGGAACTCGGCGACGAAGTCGCGGTCGGCGACGGCGTCCATGGAGTTGGGCGCGGCGGCGTCGAAGCCGAGCTCGGCGGCGGTGGCCTGCGGGTCGAGCGGCAGGGAGGAGCCGGCGAGGGCGCCGGAGCCGAGCGGGGACACGGCGGCGCGGCGGTCCCAGTCGCGCAGCCGGTCGATGTCGCGGGTGAGCGGCTGGACGTGCGCGAGGAGCTGGTGGGAGAACAGCACGGGCTGGGCGTGCTGCAGGTGGGTCATGCCGGGCGCGGCGACGCCGAGGTTGTGCTCGGCCTGCGCGATGAGCGCGGTCTCCAGCTCGACCAGCCGCGACACGATCTGCCGGACGTGGTCGCGCAGGTACAGGCGCAGGTCGGTGGCGACCTGGTCGTTGCGGCTGCGGCCGGCGCGCAGCTTGCCGCCGAGGGCGCCGAGGCGCTCCAGCAGGCCGCGCTCAAGGGCGGTGTGGACGTCCTCGTCGGCGACCGTGGGCCGGAACTCGCCGCTCCGGCACGCCTCCTCCAGGTCGTCCAGGGCACCGATCATGCGCTCGAGCTCGTCGTCGGTGAGCAGGCCCGCCCGGTTGAGGACGCGTGCGTGCGCGCGCGATCCCATCAGGTCGTAGGGGGCGAGCCGCCAGTCGAACTGGACGCTCACCGAGAGCCGCGCGAGCGCGTCCGACGGGCCGCCTTCGAACCGGCCGCCCCACAGCCGCGTCGGTGCCTTGGTCACGGAGAATCCTCTTCTTCCCACCACTGGTCGTTCGGTCAACTGCCATCTCACCACGCCGCCCCGCACGGGTACGGAACGGACGCACCCGCCGGACGCCGCGGCGCCGGCGTCCGCAACAGCGTACGGCGAATCCGCCGCGTCCCGCGGGTCAGGACGGGTCGTGAACGGGGCCTCCCGGCCCCTGGGTTCGTCGCTCGCGCGTACTGGTCAGCCGCAGCAGCGCCTGGGCGACGTCCTCCCCGCCGTCGGGGTCGCGGGCGATGACGAGGATGGAGTCGTCGCCCGCGACGGTGCCGAGGATGGACGGCCACTCGGCGTGGTCGATCGCCGAGGCCAGGTACTGGGCCGCGCCCGGCGGGGTCCGCACCATGACCAGGTTCGCCGACGCCTCGGCCGACACCAGCAGCTCGGCGGCGAGCCGGGAGAGCCGCCCGGTGAAGGTCTCGGCGGCGCCGGTGCGGGCGCGGCGGATCCGCTCGCCGCCCTCGCCCGGGACGGCATAGATCAGGCTGCCGTCGTCGGCGCGCAGCTTCACCGCGCCGATCTCGACCAGGTCGCGGGACAGCGTGGCCTGGGTGACCTCGACGCCCTCGTCCCCGAGGAGCTTCGCGAGCTCCCCCTGCGAGTGGACGGGGTGCCGGGTCAGCAGCTCGATCACCCGGGCGTGCCGCGCGGCCTTGGTCATGGGGGTCGTCACCGGGAGCGCTCCAGGAGCCACACGAGCAGCGCCTTCTGCGCGTGCAGCCGGTTCTCGGCCTCGTCCCAGACCCGGCTCCGCGGGCCGTCGAGGACGGAGGCGGCGATCTCCTTGCCGCGGTAGGCGGGCAGGCAGTGCAGCACGATCGCTTCGGGGTCGGCGAGTGCGAGCAGCCCCTCGGTCACCGAGTACGGCTCGTACAGCGAGGTGTCCTTGCCGTCCTGGCCCATCGACACCCACGTGTCGGTGGCGAGGACGTCGGCTCCCGCGGCGGCCGCGGCGGCGTCGGCGGTGACCGTCACGGACCCGCCGGTCGCGGCCGCGATCTCCGTCGCGCGCGCGACGACCGCGGGGTCGGGCGGCAGGGAGGCGGGGGCGCCGATCCGGACGTGCATCCCCGCGGTGGCTCCGCCGAGCAGGTAGGAGTGCGCCATGTTGTTGGCGCCGTCGCCGAAGTAGGCGAGGGTGGCGCCGGCGAGGCCGCCCTTGGCCTCCCGGACCGTCTGGAGATCGGCGAGGATCTGGCAGGGGTGGAACTCGTCGGTGAGGGCGTTGACGACCGGGACCGCGGTGCCGGCGGCCATCTCCTCGATGCGCTCCTGCCCGGCCGTGCGCCACACGATGGCGCTGACCTGGCGTTCGAGGACGCGGGCGGTGTCGGCGATGGTCTCGCCGCGGCCGAGCTGGCTCGTTCCCGCGTCCATCACCAGGGGGTTGCCGCCGAGCTCGGCGATGCCGACGGCGAACGACAGCCGGGTCCGCGTGGACGGCTTGTCGAACAGCACGGCCACCGAGCGCGGGCCCTCCAGCGGCCGGTGGCCGAAGCGGTCCTTCTTCACCTGCGCGGCGAGGTCGAGGACTTCGGCCTGCTCGCCGGGGGTGAGGTCGTCGTCCCGCAGAAAGTGCCTGGTCACGGTCGCTTCTCCTGCTCGGTGGCGGCGGCGTCGAGGATACCGGGGAACGCCTCGGTGAACGAGTCCGCCTGCTCGGCGGTCAGGACCAGCGGCGGCGCGAGGCGCACCGCGTCCGGCCGGAGCGCGTTGACCAGGAAGCCCGCGTCGCGGGCGGCGGCCTCCACCGCGGCCGCGTGCGGCCCGGTCAGCACGGTCGCCAGCCACAGCCCGCGGCCCCGCACGCCCGCGAGCAGCGGGTGGTCGACGGCGTCGAGGCCGGCGGCGAGGGACTCCCCCACGGAGGCGGCGTGGGCGAGCAGGCCGTCCTTCTCGATGGTGGTGAGGACGGCGAGGGCCGCCGCCGCGGCGACCGGGTTGCCGCCGAACGTGCTGCCGTGGTCGCCCTTGGCGAACAGGTCGCCGTGCGGGCCGAACGCGACGCACGCCCCGATCGGCAGGCCGCCGCCGAGGCCCTTGGCGAGGGTGAGGACGTCGGGCCTGGCGTCCTCGTGCTCGAAGGCGAACCAGGTGCCGGTGCGGCCGATCGCGGACTGGATCTCGTCGGCGACGAACAGCGCGCCCGCCGCGTCGCAGATCCGGCGGACGGCGGCGAAGTAGCCGTCCGGCGGCGGGACGACCCCGGCCTCGCCCTGGGTGGGCTCCAGGAACACCGCCGCGCAGTGCTCGTCCACCGCGGCCTCGAGCGCGCCCGCGTCCCCGTACGGGACGAAGCGGACGTCGATGCCGAACGGCCCGAACGGCTCCCGGATCGCGGCCTTGCCCGTCAGGCTCAGCGCGCCGAGCGTCCGGCCGTGGAAGCCGTCCTCGGCCGCGACGACGTACGGGCGCCCGTTCGCCTTCCCGTACTTGAGGGCGAGCTTGAGCGCGCACTCGTTCGCCTCGGTGCCGCTGTTGGCCAGGAACACCTTGCCGTCGCCGCCCAGCAGCTCCCGCAGCCGCTCGGCGAGCAGCACCTCCGGCTCGTGCAGGAAGAGGTTGGACGTGTGCGCGATGGTCGCGGCCTGGGACGCCACCGCCTCGACGAGCGCGGGGTGGCCGTGCCCGAGCGAGCTGACCGCGATCCCCGCGATGAGGTCGAGGTACTCGCGGCCGCCGGTGTCCCACACCCGGCAGCCCTCGCCGCGCGCGAGCGCCACGGGCGGGACGCCGTAGTTCGGCATGAACGCCGCCTCGAACCGCTCCCTGAGATCGCTCATGAGGTCTCCTCCGCCCCGGTCGCCCCCGGAGGGCTGGGCAGCACCATCGTTCCGATCCCTTCGTCGGTGAAGATCTCCAGCAGCAGCGAGTGCAGGACCCGGCCGTCCAGGACGTGGGCCTGCGGGACGCCGCCGCGCACGGCCGCGAGGCAGGCCTCCATCTTGGGCACCATCCCCGCCGACAGGTCCGGCAGCAGCACGGCCAGCTCGTCGGTGGTGAGCCTGTCGATGACGTCGTCGCTGTCGGGCCAGTCGGCGTAGAGGCCCTCGACGTCGGTGAGGACGACGAGCTTCGCCGCGTCGAGCGCGACGGCCAGCGCGGCGGCGGCGGTGTCGGCGTTGACGTTGTAGACCTCGCCGTCGTCGCCGCGCGCGATGCTGGAGACCACCGGGACGCGGCCGTCGTCCAGCAGCGCCCGCACGGCCCCGACCTGCACCTCGACGATCTCGCCGACCTGGCCGATGTCGACGGGCGCGCCGTCCACGACCGCCCGCTTGCGCTCGGCGGTGAACAGGTTCGCGTCCTCGCCGGACATGCCGACCGCGAACGGGCCGTGCCGGTTGATCAGCCCGACGACGTCGCGCTGCACCTGCCCGGTCAGCACCATCCGGACGACCTCCATGGCCTCCGGGGTGGTGACCCGCAGGCCGGCGGTGAACGTCGAGTCGATGCCGTTGCGGGCCAGCGCCGCGTTGATCTGCGGACCGCCGCCGTGCACGATCACGGGCTTCAGCCCCGCGTAGCGCAGGAACACCACGTCCTCGGCGAAGGAGTGGCGCAGCTCCTCGTCGGTCATGGCGTGCCCGCCGTACTTGATCACGACGGTCGTGCCGTGGAACCGCTCCAGCCACGGCAGGGCCTTGATCAGGGTCTCGGCCTTGCTCATGACGCCCAGCCGGTTCTTGCGCATCTCCGCGCCCGAGGTCACCGCGCTCATGTCGAGTACGCCGAGTTCTCGTGGACGTAGTCGGCCGTGAGGTCGGTGGTCCAGACGGTGGCGCTGTGCGGGCCCGCGGACAGGTCGACGGTGATCGTCACGTCGCGGGGGCGCAGGTCGACCTTGTCGCGGTCGTCGCCGAACGAGCCGTTCCGGCACACCCACACGCCGTTGATCGCGACGTTGAGGTGGTCGGGCTCGAACACCGCGTCGGTGGTGCCGACGGCCGACAGCACCCGGCCCCAGTTGGGGTCCTCGCCGTGGATCGCGCACTTGAGCAGGTTGTTGCGGGCGACGGAGCGCCCGACGGCGACCGCGTCGTCCTCGGACGCGGCGCCGACGACCTCGATCGCGATGGCCTTGGACGCGCCCTCGGCGTCCACGAGCAGCTGCCGGGTGAGGTCGCCGCACACCTCGGTGAGCAGCGCGGTGAACTCCTCCTCGTCCGGGACGACCTCGGCGGCGCCCGACGCCAGCAGCAGCACGGTGTCGTTGGTGGACATGCACCCGTCGGAGTCGAGCCGGTCGAGGGTGACGCCGGTGGCCGCGCGCAGCGCCCGGTCGAGCGTTTCCGCGGGCAGGTCGGCATCGGTGGTGACGACGCAGAGCATGGTGGCGAGGGAGGGGGCGAGCATGCCCGCGCCCTTGGCCATCGCACCGATCATGTAGCCGCCGGCGCCCTGCCGGAACGAGATCTTGGCGACGGTGTCGGTGGTGCGGATCGCGTCGGCGGCGGCGAGCCCGCCGTCGCCGCGCGACAGCTCGGCGGCGGCCTTCTCGACGCCGGGCAGCAGCAGGTCCATCGGCAGCCGCTCGCCGATCAGCCCGGTGGAGCAGACGGCGATCTCGCCGGCCGAGTCGTCCAGCAGCTCGGCGGCCTTCTCGGCGGTGGCGTGGGTGTCCTGGAAGCCCGGGGCGCCGGTGCAGGCGTTGGCGCCGCCCGCGTTCAGCACGACGGCGCGGACGCGGGCGCCCTTGAGGACCTGCTCCGACCACAGGACGGGCGCGGCCCGCACCCGGTTGCGGGTGAAGACGCCGGCGGCCGCGCGGGACGGCCCGTCGTTGACGACGAGGGCCAGGTCGCGGTTGCCGCTGTCCTTCAGCCCGGCGACGACGCCGGCGGCGCGGAAACCCCGGGGGGCGGTGACGCTCAAGGGGACACTCCGATCGTGGTCAGCCCGAGTTCTTCCGGGAGGCCGAGGGCGAGGTTGGCGCTCTGCACCGCGCCGCCCGCGGTGCCCTTGGTGAGGTTGTCGACGGCGGCGACCACGACGACGCGCCCGGCCGCCTCGTCCAGCGCGACCTGGACGAGGACGGTGTTCGCTCCGAGGGTCATGGACGTGGCGGGCCACTGCCCCTCCGGCAGCAGCCCGAGGAACGGCTCGCCCGCGTAGGCCTCCTCGTAGGCGGCGCGCAGCGCGGCGGCGGTGACGCCGGGACGCGCCTTCGCGGTGCAGGTGGCGAGGATGCCGCGGCTCATCGGCGCGAGCGTCGGGGTGAAGGAGACCGTGACAGGCTCGCCCGCCGCCGCGCTCAGGTTCTGGATCATCTCGGGCGTATGCCTATGCGTGCCGCCGACGGCGTAGGCGGACACCGAGCCCATCACCTCGCTGCCCAGCAGATGGGGCTTGAGGGCCCGCCCGGCCCCGGAGGTGCCTGACGCCGCCACCACGACGACGTCGGGTTCGGCGAGGCCGGCGGCGAGCGCCGGGAACATCGCGAGCGAGACGGCCGTCGGGTAGCAGCCGGGCACGGCGACGCGCCTGGCGGAGCGCAGCGCGTCCCGGTGGCCGGGCAGTTCGGGCAGGCCGTAGGGCCAGGTGCCCGCGTGGGGCGTGCCGTAGAACCGCTCCCAGTCGGCGGGGTCGGCGAGCCGGTGGTCGGCGCCGCAGTCGATGACCAGGACGTCCTCGCCGAGCTGCTCGGCGAGCGGCCCGGACCGGCCGTGCGGCAGGGCCAGGAACACCACGTCGTGGCCGGAGAGCGTGCCGGGGGTGGTCTCCTCCAGGACGCGCCCGGCCAGGGATCGCAGGTGGGGCTGGTGCGCGCCGAGCTCGGCGCCCGCGTTGGCGCCGGCCGTCAGCGCGCCGATCTCGAACTCTGGATGTCCCGCCAGGATGCGCAGCACCTCGCCGCCCGCGAAGCCGCTGGCGCCGGCGACCGCCGTCCGGATTCCCATGTCCACTCTGCCCTTCGATAACAGTAAGCAAGAGTATGCATGAGACTGGATGTCTATTCAACGACGGGTTACGTCTTTCACACCGCTGAGACAAGCGCCACAGGTCGAGTACTTAGGCATCTAATGATTTGCTCCCTAAACATCAGTGCCCTAACATCACTCGCATGGAGAACCACGGCCTCGAAGACCTCAAGCTGTTCGGTCCCGTGGAGGAGTGGCCGGTCGGGCGGCTCTTCGGCGCCGCCTCACGGCTGTCGGGCCCGATCGTGTGGCGCATCATCGAGCGGCACGGCATCAGCCCGGCGGGCTTCTTCCTGCTGCGCCTGCTCATCGTCGAGGACGGCCTGCGCCCCGGGGAGGTCGCCAAGCGCCTGATGGTCACCCCCGCGACGGTCACCTCGGTCGTCGACACGCTGGAGCGCAACGGGCACGTGCGGCGCGAGCGCTCCTACCGGGACCGGCGCGGCGTGATGCTGCTCATCACCGACTCCGGCCGGCGGTTCCTGGCCGAGAAGTCCGGCCCCATCGGCCGCGATCTCTCCCGCCTCTACGACGTCGTCGACGAGGACGACGAGGCGGCCGTCCGCCGGTTCCTGCTCAGGCTGATCCAGAAATTCGAGAACTACTCCCCCGACGAGGAAGCGAAGGGAGACGGCGCGTGACCAATCCCCCCGAAACCGCCGTTCGCACGGTCGACTTGAGGAAGACCTATCCCGCGTCCGGGCCGCGCCCCGCGGTGCCCGCCGTCCAGGGCATCGACCTGGACGTCCCGCGCGGCGAGTTCTTCGGCCTGCTCGGCCCGAACGGCGCGGGCAAGTCGACCACGATCGGCATGCTCACCACGCTCGTCGTCCCGACCGGCGGCAGCGCCCAGGTGTCCGGCCTGGACGTGGTGAAGGACGCCGTCGAGATCAAGCGCCGCATCGGCGTGGTCTCGCAGAACAACACCCTCGACAACGAACTCACCGTCGCCGAGAACCTGGAGTTCCGCGGCCGGTACTTCGGGCTCGGCGCGCGGGACGCCCGCAAGCGCGCCGCCGAGCTGCTGGAGCTGTTCGGGCTGACCGAGCAGCGCGGCGGCAACCCGTTCGAGATCTCCGGCGGGCAGGCCAAGCGCGTGATGATCTGCCGTGCCCTCATGCACGGCCCCGAGGTGCTGTTCCTGGACGAGCCGACCGCCGGCCTCGACCCGCAGACCCGCACCAACCTCTGGGAGGTGCTGCGGGGGCTGCAGGCGGGCGGGCAGACGATCGTCCTCACCACCCACTACATGGAGGAGGCCGAGGCGCTCTGCGACCGGGTCGCGGTCGTCGACCACGGCAAGGTCCTCGCCAGCGGCACCGTCGACCAGCTGAAGTCCAGCGCCGGCGCCGACACCGTCATCACGGTGACCTACGACGCCCCCGCCCCGCAGGAGATCAAGAAGCTCGGCGACCGGACCGGCATCAGCAAGGTCGAGGTCACCGACGGCCAGGTCCGCGTGTTCGCGGCCGAGCCCGACGGCATCCTCGGCGAGCTCGTCACGATCGGCTCGGCCGCCGGCGTGGGCGTCACCGACGCGACGCAGCTGCGCCCGAGCCTGGAGACCGTCTTCCTCACCCTCACCGGAAGGGACTACCGCGAGTGACCGCCACCTCCGCCCCCGCCGTTCTGGCACCGCCGCCGCCGGCGCGGGCCACGGTGCCCCGCACGTTCGCCGCGATGATGGCGCGCGAGGCGCTCGTCATGCGCAAGAACTTCCTGTCGACGTTCGTCCGGGTGCTGGTGCAGCCGGTCATGTTCGTGTTCGTGTTCGCCTACGTGCTGCCGAAGCTCGGCGGCGGCGCCATGGCGGGCGGGCCCGGCGGGCCGACGTTCTCCACCATCCTGCTGCCCGGGCTCGTCGGCTCGTCGATCATCATGCAGGCGATGATGGCGGTGATCTTCCCGCTGATGATGGAGCTGAACTGGCAGAAGTCGATCACGGACCGGGCGCTGGCGCCGGTGCCGGTGCCGCTGCTGGCCGTGCAGAAGATCATCGCGGCGGCGGTCCAGGGCCTGATCGGCGGGCTGCTGGTGTTCCCCGCGGTCCTGTTCATCCACGCCGAGGGCCAGTCGCCCGAGGTGCACGTGGACAACTGGCCGGTCCTGATCGCGGTGATGGTGGTCGGCGCGCTGATGTCGGCGTCCGGCGGGCTGCTGCTCGGCACCCTGATGAACCCGCAGAAGGTCCAGGTCCTGTTCGCGATGGTGCTGCTGCCGATGACGATGCTCGGGTGCGTCTACTACCCGTGGTCGGCGCTCGACGACATCCGCTGGCTGCAGATCCTCAGCCTGTTCAACCCGCTGGTGTACGTCAGCGAGGGGCTGCGCAGCGCGCTCACGCCGGAGATCCCGCACATGCCGGTGTGGGCGTTCCTGCTCGCCATCGTCGGCGGGACGGCCCTGCTGGCGTGGGGGGCGACCCGCACCTTCACCAAGCGCGTACTGACCTGACCGGCCCTTCGGCGGCCCCCGCGCGGTTCCGGCCGCGCGGGGGCCGCCGCGTGTTCTACATCGGCTCGACCTCGGTGAGCCCGGACGCCCGGTCCATGCGCAGCCAGCGGGTGATGCCGAGCGTGCGCAGGAACGGCACGTCGTGGCTGACCACGACCAGCGCGCCCTCGTAGGCTGCGAGTGCCTGCCCGAGCTGCGCGGCGCTGGCCATGTCGAGGTTGTTCGTCGGCTCGTCCAGCAGCAGCAGCTGCGGGGCCGGCTCGGCGAGCAGCAGCGAAGCCAGCACGGCGCGGAACCGCTCTCCGCCCGACAGGGTCCCGGCGGGCTGGTCGGCCCGCGCGCCGCGGAACAGGAACCGCGCCAATCCCGCCCGGATCCGCGCCGGCGGCGCCGACGGCACCTGCACGCGGACGTTCTCGACGACGCTGAGGTCCTCGTCCAGGACGTCGAGCCGCTGGGGCAGGTAGCGGACGCCGTCCACCCCGAGCTTCACCGCCGTGCCCTCGGGGACGCGGTCGCCCACGAGGGCCCGCAGGAACGTGGTCTTGCCCGAGCCGTTCGGCCCGACGAGCGCGATCCGCTCCGGCCCTCGGACGATCAGCTCCGCCAACGTGCCGGGCTCCGGCTCGGGCGCGGTCAGGCCCGTCACGGTCAGGACCGTCCGCCCCGCCGGGACGCGGGTGGCGGGCAGCTCGACGCGGATCCCGGCGTCCTCGCGGACGGCCTCCTCCGCCTCGGTGAGCCGCGTGCGGGCGTCGGCGAGCCGCTCCTCGTGCATGATGCGGTGCTTGCCCGCCGAGACCTGGGCCTGCCGCTTGCGCTCGCCCATCACGATCTTGGGCTCGCGCTTGTTCTCCTGCATCTTGTTGCCGTAGCGCTTGCGCCGGGCGAGCTTGACATGGGCCTCCTCCAGTTCGCGCTTCTGACGGCGCAGGTCGGTCTCGGCGGCCCGGACCGTCCGTTCCGCCGCCTCCCGCTCGACGGCGAGCAGGTCCTCGTAGGCCGAGAGGTTGCCGCCGAAGGACCGGACGGCGCCGTCGCGCAGGTCGGCGATCTCGTCGACGCGGTCGAGCAGCTCCCGGTCGTGGCTGACGACGACGAGCACGCCCGTCCAGGACGCGACCGCCTCGTACAGGCGGTGGCGCGCGTCCAGGTCCAGGTTGTTGGTCGGCTCGTCGAGCAGCAGGACGTCCGGACGGACGAGGAACCGGGCCGCCAGCCCGGTCATCACGGCCTCGCCGCCCGACAGCGTCGGGACCGTCCGGTCCAGGTCGAGATGGCCGAGGCCGAGCCGGTCGAGTTCCGCGCGGGCGCGCTCCTCGACGTCCCAGTCGTCCCCGACCGCGGTGAAGTTCTCCTCCGTGGCCTCGCCGCGCTCGATGGCGTGCAGCGCCGCGCGGGTCGCGGTGATGCCGAGCAGGTCCGAGACCGTGGCGGTGTCGTCGAGGACGAGGTTCTGCGGCAGGTAGCCGATCTCCCCCTCCACGCTGACGGTGCCCGAGCCGGGACGCAGCTCACCGGCGATGATCTTCAGCAGGGTGGACTTGCCGGAGCCGTTGACGCCGATCAGGCCCGTCCGGCCGGTGCCGAACGCGGCGTCCAGCCCGTCCAGCACGACGGTGCCGTCCTCCCAGGCGAACGACAGGTCCGAGCACACGATGGCGAATGACATGGGCGGCCTCCATGGATGGGTGGGAGAAGGTGCGGGACGCATGGAGACACCGCGGATCGCGCGACGCGCCGGCGGGCATGGAAAAGCCCGGCGGGGAAGAAGTCCGCACTGAGGTCACGTGCGCGGGCCTAGAGCGGCCACTGCGCGGTGTCGGACCTCAGATCCTCAATGGACTCCCCAACCGGGCGGCGATGTGACGCGGTACAGATTACCGGACGACTTATCGCAACACAAGTAGCGTTAAGAATCGGCATGCTTGTCCAGATGGGGACCGTCAGCCCGCTGTTCGCCGGGCGCACAGCGGAACTGCGCGCGTTACGCGCGGCGTACGCGCGGGCGTGCGCGGGCGAGGCCGCGGCCGTGCTCGTCGGCGCCGAGGCGGGCGGCGGCAAGACGCGCCTGGTCGCCGAGTTCACCCGGGACCTGCGCACGCTCACCGGCGCCTGCCTCGACCTCGGTGTCGCCGGCCTCCCCTACGCCCCGTTCAGCGCGGTCCTGCGGAGCGCAGGGCGGGACGCGATCGTCTCGCTGACCCCGGCGGCGGCCCTGCCGGACCTGGCCCGGCTCATGCCCGACCTGACCGCCGCGACGCCCCCGCCCGACGACGGCGCCGGCCGGCTGCGGCTGTTCGAGCGGGTCCTCACCCTGATCGAGCGGCTGGCGGAGGCCGGACCGGTCACGCTGGTCATCGAGGACGCCCACTGGGCCGACGGCTCCACCCGCGACCTGCTGACGTTCCTGTTCCGCAACCCGCCGCGCGCCGCGGTGCTGCCGGTGGTCACCTTCCGCCCCGAGGAGCCCGGCACGCGGCCGTGGTTCGCCGAACTGGCCCGCCTCCCCCACGTGGCCCGGCTGGACCTGCCGCCCCTCACCCCGGACGAGGTCGCCGACCAGGTGTGCGGCATCCTCGGCGGCGCCGACCCCGAGGCGGTGCGGGACGCTCACGCGCGCGGCGGCGGCAATCCCCTCTTCGTCGAGGCGATCGTCGCGAGCCCCGGCACCGCGGTGCCGGGTTCCCTGCGGGACCTGCTGCTCGCGCGCGTCCACCGCCTCCCCCGGGCGACCGGCGAGGTGCTCCGGGCCGTCGGCGCCGCCGGGGCCGGAGCGGGGCACGGCCTGCTGGCCGCGGTGACCGACCTGCCCGAACCGGAGCTGAGCGAAGCGCTGCGCCCGGCCGTCGACCACGGCCTGCTGGTCGTGGACGGCGACGGGTACGCGTTCCGGCACGCGCTCATCCGCGAGGCCGTCCACGAGGACATGCTCCCCGGCGAGCGGTCCGCCCTCCACCGGCGGTTCGCCGAGGCCATCGAGCGCTCGCCGGAGCTCAGCGACGCCCCGGCGAGCGCGCTGGCCGTCCACTGGCAGGGCTGCGGCGACCACGCCAGGGCGCTGGCCGCCGCGTGGCGGGCCGCCGGGGAGCGCAAGGCCGCCACCGCCCACGCCGAGCAGTTGGACCTCCTCGAACGCGTCCTCGACCTGTGGGACCGCGTCCCCGGCGCCGCGTCCCGCATCGGCCTCGGCCGCCAAGAGGTCATGGCGGAGGCGGCCCGGGCCGCCGGTTCGGCCGGCGACCCGGGCCGCGGCCTTCCGCTCGTGCAGCGGATGCTGGACGAGACGGGCGACGAGCACGCGGCCGAGCTGCTGACCCTCCGCGCGCTGATGCTCGGGTACCAGGGCGACGACGCCGAGCTGGACGACCTCCGGCGGGCCGAACGGCTCGCCGCCGAGCCCGGACCCGTCCGCGTCCTGGCCCTGGGGCGGCTCAGCGGCCGGCTCCTGGTCTACGGCGAGACGCGCGAGGCGGAACGGCTCGGCCGGGAGGGCATCGAGCTGGACCGCCGCCTCGGCCGGTCGTCGATGACCCAGGATCTGGAGGTCACGGTCGCGGCCGCCGCGGCGTGGGACGGCGACGGCGACATCACGTCCCTGGAGCGGCTCCGGCGGCGCGGCCTCCCTGCGCGCGTGCGCGTCCGGGCCCTGAACTTCCTGGCGCACTGCCACCTCAACGCCGGCCGCCTCGCCGACGCGCTGGCGTCGGTCGCCGAGGGCGTCGCCGCCGCGGAGGAGGCGGGCCTGGCGCACAGCGCGGGGCTGCCCCTGGCCGTCAACGAGGTGGAGGCGCTGTACCGCCTCGGCCGCTGGGACGAGGCGGCCGGCATGCTCCGGCGGCGGCTGGCCCGCCACCACGGCCCCGCCTTCCGCGTGCAGATGATGATCTGGCGCACCGCGCTGCTGGCCGCCCGCGGAGCGGGCCCGGAACCCGATCCGCAAGTCCTGGCCCTGCCGCTCGACGCCGGGTTCCCCCAGACCACGCTGCCGCTGGCCCAGATGGTCATCGAGTGGCGGCTGGCGGAGGACGACCGGCCGGCGGCCCGTGCGACCGCCGACGCCGTCCTGCGCCATCCGCGCCTGACCGTCCAGCCCTGCTACGCCTGGCCGCTGCTGGAGGCCGCCGCCCGCGCCGGCGGACCGTCGCTTCCCCGGGTGGCCGAGGTCGCCGCGCGGCTGCCCGCCGCCACCCCGGTCGAGGCGGCCCACCAGGCGGCGGTGGCCGCCCTGACCGAAGGCACCGCCCCCTGGGACTGGGTGGTCGACGCCTGGGAACGGCTGAAGCAGCCGTACCCGCTGGCCGGCGCGCTGTTCGACGCCGCCTGCGCCGACCTCGCGGCCGGGGACCGGACGGCGGCCGCCGCACGGTTCCACCGCGCCGCCGGGATCGCCGCCGACCTCGGCGCGGCGCCGCTGGCCCGGCGCATCTCCGAACGCGCCCGCCGCGCTGGCCTGGCGGGCCAGTCCGGCGGCCCGCTCACCGCCCGCGAGTCGGAGGTGGTCCGGCTGCTGGCGCGCGGGCGCTCCAACCGGGAGATCGCCGAGGAACTGGTCATCTCTCCCAAGACCGCGAGCGTCCACGTCTCCAACATCCTCGCCAAGCTCGGGGTCGCGTCCCGCGGCGAGGCGGCCGCCGCCGCCCGCGACCGCGGCCTGGCCTAGGCCGGCGGCCGCGCGGATAAGGCGCCTCCTTATGGCCCGCGGGCACGCCTTACGGCGAGCGTCGGAGCATGGAAGCCGCCGTGCACACCTCCCGCCTGCGCCGCACCTACGCGCGCAAGCGCCGGGACCCCGTCGTCGCGCTGGACGACCTGACCCTGACCGTCGCGCAGAA
This sequence comes from Actinomadura sp. K4S16, assembly GCF_008327685.1. Classification (GTDB taxonomy): domain Bacteria; phylum Actinomycetota; class Actinomycetes; order Streptosporangiales; family Streptosporangiaceae; genus Spirillospora. The sequence continues at coordinate 124,720 of NZ_BDDE01000031.1, read as the reverse complement.
CGAGATCCACGGGCTGCTCGGGCCGAACGGCGCGGGCAAGACCACCCTCGTCGAGATCCTCTCCACCGTGCTGCTGCCGTCGGGCGGCTCGGCGCGGATCCTCGGCCACGACGTCGTGACCGACACCCGCGCCGTCCGGGCGCTGGTCGGGCTCGTGCTCGGCGGCGACCGCGGCCTCTACGACCGGCTGAGCGCCCGCCGGAACCTGCTGTTCTGGGGCGCGCTCCACAAGCTGGACTCCCGGACGTCCCGCCGGCGCGCCGCCGCGCTGCTGGAGCGCGTCGGGCTGGCCGAGCGGGCCGACGACCCCGTGGAGAGGTTCTCGCGCGGGATGCGCCAGCGGCTCCACCTGGCGCGGGGGCTGCTGCACGAGCCGCGCGTGCTGTTCCTGGACGAGCCGACCTCGGGGCTCGACCCCGTCGCCGCCGGCGCGTTCCGCCGGCTCGTGCTCGACCTGCGCGCCGAGGGCCGCACGTTCCTGCTGGCCACCCACGACATGGACGAGGCCGCGGCGCTCTGCGACCGGGTCACGCTCATCGACCGCGGCCGGATGCTGCTGACCGGCGACCCCGCCGGGATCGGCCGGTTCCTCGGCGACCGCGAGTGCGTCGACTTCACCCACCCCGACGCCGCACTCGCCGGAGCCCTCGCGGACCTGCCGGATGTCACGGACGTCGAGCACCGCGACGGCGAGGCGTGGCGCGCCCACACCGCGGACCGGGACGGCACCCGCCGCGTCCTGGCCTGGCTGCTGGAGCGCGACGTGCTCACCGCGCGGCGCGGCCGGCCGACCCTCGAAGAGGTCTACCTGCGCGCGGTCGGCGACCGGGGGATGCGGGTATGAGCGCGCTCCGCGCGGTGTGGCACGCCGTCGCGCTCCAGGCGGCGCTGTCGCGGCGCGGCCCGGAGCACGCCCTCATCCTGCTCATCGTGCCGATGCAGACGACGACCATGCTGGCGCTGACGGCGCACCGCCCGGACGTCACGGCCAACGCCGTGCTGGCGCCCGGGCTGATCGGGCTGTGGGTCGCCGCCCTCGACTACGCCGGGCGCATCGTGGCCGAGGACCGCTGGGCCGGGCGCATGCCCGCGCTGCTCACCGCGCCCGTCCCGCTCGCGCTGGTGGTGGCCGGGCGGGTCGCGGCGGTCGTGCTCGTCGGCGGGGCCGCGTTCGCCGAGTCCTGGCTGGTGGCCGCCCTCGGGTTCGGGCGGGTGCTGACGGTCGCCGACCCGGCGCTGTTCCTGCTCGCGGTCGCGGTCACCTGCCTCGCGACGATCGGGACCGCGACCCTCATGTCCGCCGTCTTCGTGATGTCGCGGGCCCGGGAGGTCCTGCAGAACTCCCTCGGCTACCCCTTCTACATCCTCGGCGGCATCCTCGTGCCGGTCGCGGCGCTGCCCGGCTGGCTGCACCCGCTCAGCCGGGCGGTCTTCCTGTCGTGGAGCGCCGATCTCCTGCGCGGCGCGGTCCGGGGCGACGCGGGCGGCTGGCCCTGGTCGGTCGCCGCGATCCTCGCGCTGGGCGCGGCGGCGATGGCGGCGGGCCTGTGGCTGACCCGGCACTACGTGGACCGGACCCGGCGGGAGGGGACGGTGGGCTTCGCATGAGGCACGCGCTGCGGATCGCCCGGGAGTCGCTGATCCTGGGGTTCGCCGAGATGAGGGCCGTCTACACGTGGAAGACGTGGACGTTCGGATGGCTGGTGCGGCTGCTGTGCCAGGCCGCGTTCTACGCGCTGCTGGGCCGCTACGTCGGCGACGAGGACACCATGCGGTACGTGCTCGTCGGCAACATCGTCGTGCTGGCCTGCCTGGAGTCCACCATCGTGGTGATCTCGCTGGCCGGGGAACGGGCCATGGGGACGCTGCCGCTGCTGGCCATCGCACCCTCCGGGCACCTGCCCGTGTACCTGGGGCGCGGCCTGCAGTGGACGGTGACAGGGCTGACCAGCTCGCTCGTCGCCTGGGTCGTCCTGCCGCCGCTGCTCGGCGCCCCGCTGCCCTGGCCGCGCGCCGCGTACGCGATCCCGGTCATCGTGCTGATCCTCGCCGGCAGCTACGGATACGGCTGCGCGCTCGCCGGCATCGCATTGCGGCTGCGAGGCGTCGAATGGCTGGTGCTGAACTTCGCCTACGGGATCGTCATGACGTTCGGCGGTGTGAACGTCCCGGTGGAGTTCTGGCCCGGCCCGCTGCGGATCGCGGTGCAGGTGCTGCCGGTGGTGCACGGGCTGGAGGCGGTGCGCGGCATCCTCGACGGCGCGCCGCTCGGCCGCGTCCTGGGGCTCCTCGGGATCGAGGCGCTGGTGGGCGCCGGCTGGTACGCGGTCGCGGCCGTCTCGATGGACCGGCTCGTCTCCGCGGGCCGCCGCGACGGGAGCCTCCGCCACGCGGGCTGAGACGCGGGCGTGCCCCGGACCCGCGCCGGGTCCGGGGCACGCCCGCGATCCGTCAGGCGCCGCGCAGGGCGGCTCCGGTCCGCTCGGACGCGGCGGCGACGGCGGAGTCGCGGGCCTGCGACGCCTCCTCGGCCGTGAGCGTCCGGTCGGGGGCGCGGAACCGCAGCGAGTACGCCAGCGACTTGCGGCCCTCGCCCACCTGCTCGCCGGTGTAGACGTCGAACAGCCGGATCGCCTCCAGCAGCTCGCCCGCGCCGTCGCGCAGCGCCGACTCGACCTCCGCGGCGGGCGTCCCCGAGTCGACGACCAGCGCGACGTCCTGCATCGCGACCGGGTAGGACGACACGTGCGGCGCGCGGACCGCCACCGGCTCGCCCAGGCGGCGCAGCTCCAGCTCCATCGCGCACGACCGCGCGGGGAGCCCGTACGCCTTCGTGACGCGCGGGTGCAGCTCACCGGCGTGCCCGACCAGCGTGTCGCCCGCGTACAGCGCCGCGCAGCGGCCGGGGTGCCAGGGCGCGTGCTGGTCGGCCTTCACCGCCAGCTCGACGCCGACCTCGCGGGCCACCGTGCGGGCCGCCTCGATCGCGTCCGCCCACAGCGCCGGACGGCCCTCGCCCCACCAGCCCGACGGCTCGCGGTCGCCGGACAGCACCACCGCCACCCGGTGCGGCTGGTCCGGCAGCGCGGCCTCCAGCCCGGCGACCTCCTCCGCCGTCGGACCGCGGTCGACCGCGAGGCGCGGCGCGCGCTCCGGGGCGTCCGGACGCGGCCGGAACACCGCGCCGACCTCGAACAGCGCGGCGTCGCCGAAGCCGCGCCCCACGTTGAGCGCCAGCACCTTGAGCAGCCCCGGCAGCAGCGTGGTGCGCAGCAGCGGCTCCTCCTCCGACATCGGGTTCGCCAGGCGCAGCGTCCGCCGCCGCGCGTCGTCCGCCGGGAGCTGGAGGCCGTCCAGGTCCTTCTCGGCGACGAACGGGAAGGCCAGCGCCTCCACGTACCCGGCGCCGGCGAGAGCGCGGCCCACCCGGCGGCGCAGCCGCTGCTGCGCGGTCAGGCCCTTGCCCGCCGCCGGGCGCGGCGCCCGGGCCGGGATGTCCTCGTACCCCTCCAGCCGGATGACCTCTTCGGCGAGGTCGTTGGGCGCGGTCAGGTCGGGGCGCCAGGACGGCGGCGTCACCGTGAGCACGTCGTCGCCGGCCACCGTGCAGCCGACCTGCTCCAGGCGGCGGACCACGGCGTCCCTGCCGTAGGTCACGCCCGCCACCCGGTCCGGGTGCCCGGCGGGCATCGTCACCGCGGCCCGCTCGACCGGCGCCTCGGCGTGGGTGACGCCGGGCACGATCTCCGCGCCGCCGAGCTCGGCGAGCATCCGCACCGCCCGGTAGGAGGCGTACAGCGGCAGCTCGCGGTCGACGCCGCGCTCGAACCGGTGGGACGCCTCGCTGTGCAGGCGGTGCCGGCGGGCCATCCGGGCGGTGCCCATGGCGTCGAAGTGCGCGGCCTCGATCACCATGTCGCTCGACCGGTCGCCGATCTCGGTGGCGAGCCCGCCCATCGTGCCGGCCATCGAGATCGGCCCCGACTCGTCGGTGATGAGGATGTCGTCGGGGTCGAGGGTGCGCTTGACGTGGTCGAGCGTCTCCAGCTTCTCGCCGGGCGCGGCGCGGCGCACGACGATCGGGCCGGTGAGCTTGCCCCGGTCGAACGCGTGCAGCGGCTGCCCGAGCTCCAGCATCAGGTAGTTGGTGACGTCGACCGCCAGCGACACCGGCCGCATCCCCGCGCGGTGCAGGCGCACCTGCATCCACATCGGGGTCCGCGCGTCCGGGTCGAAGCCGCGCACCTCGCGCAGCACGAACCGGTCGCACGCGGACGGGTCCCCGATGCTCGCCGGGTGGCTCCCCTTACCGTCCTCCGCGGGCAGTTCCACGTCAGCCGGGTCCTTGAACGGAACCCCGTAGGCGATGGCGGCCTCACGGGCGATGCCCCGGATCGACAGGGCGTAGCCGCGGTCGGGCGTGACGGCGATGTCGAGGACGTCGTCGCGCAGCCCGAGCAGCTCGATCGCGTCCGCGCCGACCGGGGCGTCCGGGGGCAGGACGAGGATGCCGCTGTGGTCGTCGCCGATGCCGAGCTCGGTCACCGAGCAGATCATGCCCTCGGACATCCGGCCGTAGGTCTTGCGGGCGCCGATCTCGAACCCGCCGGGGAGCACGCCGCCCGGCAGGATGACCACGACGCGGTCGCCGACCGCGAAGTTGGCGGCGCCGCAGATGATGTTCTGCGGCTCCCCGGTGCCGTTGGCGTCGCCGACGTCGACCTGGCAGTAGCGGATCGGCTTCTTGAAGCCGGTCAGCTCCTCGATCGCCAGGACCTCGCCGACCACGAGCGTGCCGGTGATGTCGGCGCCGGCGTGCTCGACCGTCTCGACCTCCAGGCCCGCCGCGATCAGCTCGGCGGCCAGCGCCCGGCCCGTGACGCCGGCCGGGAGCTCGACGTACTCGCGCAGCCAGGAAAGCGGGGCCCGCATCAGATCTCCATCCCGAACGGGAGGGTGAACCGGACGTCGCCCTCCACCATGTCGTACATGTCCTCCACGCCGTGCCGGAACATCAGCGTCCGCTCGACGCCCAGCCCGAACGCCCAGCCGCTGTAGCGGTCCGGGTCGACCCCGCAGGCCACCAGCACGCGCGGGTTGACCATGCCGCAGCCGCCGAGCTCGATCCAGCCCTCCGAGCTGCAGGTGCGGCACGGCTCGGCGCCCGGCTCCGTGGACGCGCCCCGGCACACGAAGCACTGCATGTCCACCTCGGCGGACGGCTCGGTGAACGGGAAGAACGACGGCCTGAACCGCGTCTTCAGCCCTTCGCCGAACATCCCGGTGACGAACGCGTCGATGCCGCCGCGCAGGTCGGCCATCGTCAGGCCCTCGTCGACCGCGAGCCCCTCCAGCTGGTGGAACACCGGGCTGTGCGTGGCGTCGAGCTCGTCGGTGCGGAACGTGCGCCCGGGCGCCACCACGTACACCGGCAGCGGCCGCGACAGCAGCGACCGGATCTGCATCGGCGAGGTGTGGGTGCGCATCACCAGCCCGGAGTCCTCCGACTCGACGAAGAAGGTGTCCTGCATCGTGCGGGCCGGGTGGTCGGGCAGGAAGTTGAGGGCGTCGAAGTTGAACCACTCCGCCTCGACCTCGGGCCCGTCGGAGACCTCGAAGCCCATCGAGACGAAGACGTCGACCATCCGCTCCTGCATGGTGGTCAGCGGGTGCCGCGCGCCGCGCGGGGCGCGGTCCCACGGCAGCGTGACGTCGACGGTCTCCTCGACGAGGACGCGGCGGTCGCGCTCCTCCTCCAGTTCGGCCTGGCGCGCCTTGAGCGCCTGGGCCACCGCGCCCCGGGCGGTGCCGATGCGCTTGCCGGCCTCGGCCCGGGCCGCGGGCGGCAGCGCGCCGATCTCGCGGTTGGCGAGGGCCAGCGGGGAACGGTCGCCGGCGTGCGCCAGCCGGACCTGCTTCAGGGCGTCGAGGTCGGCGGCCGCGGCGATCGCCGCGAGCGCCTCGGCGCGGGCCCGCTCCAGCTCCTCGGGCTGGAGCGCGGACACCTCGACGGGGTCATAGGACTTGTTGGGTGCAGACATGGTGGTGTGATCGACTCCGGTCGGCGTGGGACGCCCGCAGTCTAGTGCGCGGGCGGTGGACATCCGGAAAGCGTGCGCGTGACGCGCTGGCCCGCCCAGGGGTCCCGTGCCGTGCCGCGGGTACGGACCGCGGTCAGCCGGCGTAGTTGGGGGCCCCTGCGGGCACGGTAAATCGGAACTCGGCGCCGCCGCCGGGCGCCCGCCGCACGGTGATCACGCCGCCGTGCGCCTCGACCAGGCCCTTGACGATGTAGAGCCCGAGGCCGGTGCCGCCGCGGCGGCTGCCGCCGGGACCGCGCCAGAACTGCCGGAAGACGCGCTGGGCGGCCTCGGGCGGGATGCCCTCGCCCTCGTCGCGCACCGACACGGCCGCTCCCTCCTTATGCGCGTCCGGCTCCACCACAATGGTGACAGTGCCCGCCCCGTGGCGCACCGCGTTTTCGACGAGATTGCCCAGGATTTGATCCATCTTGTCGGGATCGAGCCACATCTCGGGCAGCTCGCCGCGCGTCTCGAAGCGGAAGCGGTCCTCCGGCTCCCCCGCCGCGACCCGGCCCGCGATGACCTTGCGGACCTCCTCGGGGAGGTCGACGACCTGGCGGCGCATCTCCAGCCGGCCCGCCTCGATGCGGGACACGTCCAGCAACTCGGTGATCAGCCGGGTGACCCGGTCGGCGTCGGCGTTGACGGTCTCCAGCATCACCCGCTTCTGGTCGTCGTTGAAGCGGTGCCACTTGGCCAGCAGCGTCGCGGTGAACCCCTTGACGCTGGTCAGCGGAGAGCGCAGCTCGTGGGCGACGGTGGAGACGAGGTCGGCGCGGTCGCGCTCCTGGCGGGCGCGGTGCAGGGCGTCGCGCAGGCACACGGTGAACCGTTCCACACGGCGGTCGGCGTCGCGCCGGTACGCGGCGGTCACCAGCACCTCGGTGCCGCCGGGAAGGAAGAGCACGCGCTCGGGATGGCGGGTGCGGGTGGACAGCCCGTCGTAAGGGGCGAGGCACTTCCACCAGTCGCGGCCCTCGGCGTCGTGCAGGGGCAGGACGTCGCGGAAGTCGCGCCCCAGGGCGGACCCGGCGGGGATGCCGGTGATCCGCGCGGCGGCGGCGTTGAACACGACGACGCGGGCGTCCCGGCCCGCGACCATCAGCCCGTCGGGCAGGTCGTCCGGGCCGCTCCCCTCGGGGCCCGGCCCGGACCCCGTCTCGGGTCCGCGCGCGGCCACGAGAGGGGATTCCTCTCCGCCCACAGCGGCCTCCAGAACACCGGTGAGAACGCGGCCTGTCGGAAAGAGACTCTAGCCCGAGTCGGACCCTTAACGGGACCCGGAAACCGCCTCGCGGCAAGGCATGTGTAGCCCTCGTGCAGGGGGTCGCCGCGGCCCGCGGAGGGCCTCATCAGGACATCCGCGGCTCATCCGGACCTCGTGGGCGAGTCGTGGTCCGACAGCGCGGCCTCGACGTCGCGGTGGATCGCGAACAACCGGTGCAGGCCGGTGATCTTCAGCAGTCGCAGCTGCGCGGGCCGGACCCCGGCCAGGGCGATCTCACCCCCGGCCGCGGAGATCTGGTTGTGCGCCGCGACCAGCGCGCCGAGCCCGGCGGCATCGCAGAACGGCACGGCGGCGAAGTCGGCCACCAGGCGGCGCGGCCGGGCCCCGGGCAGCCGGCCGTGCAGCTCGACGAGCCGGTCGCGCAGCGGCCCGGCGGTGCGCAGGTCGATCTCCCCCGCCACCGCGACGACGGCCGTGCCGGCCCGCACCCGGGCGGTCTCGACGCGCAGCCCGTCGGCGGCGGGCGCGCCGGAGGCGTCCGGGGCGGACGGCGCCCGGACCGCGCCGGCCCGGCACCGCACCTCCGGGGGACGCCGGCCCGCCCTTCCGGCTCGCCTGGTCTCCTCGGTCATACGCTCGCCCCCACTCCGTGCGGCCTCGTCGCCGCCCTGGTCAACGCACTGATCAACAGGTTAGACGCGGCATCGCGGCGACGTGATCCCTCGCCGGTCGCGGTTCCCGCTCCTACCCGCGAACGAGTCCCGCGCGGCGGCAGGCCCCCCATGCCCCGCGTCCACGCGAAGACCATCTTCGCAGCTCACCGGTCGCGAGGCGGCACCTGTCGCGACCGCATGCGGCCATTCGATCACGGAACGCATCGAACGTCCGCGACCGCGGCGTGTCTCACGCGCGGCCCGGACCCGCTCCCTGGGCGGCGCGCTGCGCGCGGGCCGACGCATACAGGCATACGGCCGCGGCCGTCGCCAGGTTCAGGCTCTCGGCCCGCCCGTAGATGGGCACGCGGACGACCTCGTCGACGTGCCGCAGGATGTCGTCGGGCAGCCCCCACGCCTCGTTCCCGAACACCCAGGCCGTGGGGCGCGCGAGGACTCCCTCGTCGATCGCCTCGTCGAGGGTGCGGTCGCCCGCGCCGTCGGCGGCGAGGACGGTGAGGCCCGCGCCCTTCAGCTCCGGGATCAGCGTGTCGAACCGGGGGCCGACGACGACCGGCAGGTGGAACAGGCTGCCCGCCGAGGCGCGGACGCACTTGCCGTTGTAGGGGTCGACGGACGCGTCGGTGAACACGACCGCCTCCGACCCCGCGGCGTCGGCGGTGCGCAGGACGGTCCCCGCGTTCCCCGGGTCGCGGACGTGCGCGAGCACCGTCACCAGCCGGGGTCCGGCCTCCAGCGCCTTGCCGAGCGGGACGTCGACGAACTCGCAGACCGCCAGCAGCCCCTGCGGGGTGACGGTCTGGGCCAGCTCGGCCATGATCTCGCCGCTGACGCGCAGCACCGGCACTCCGGCGCGCTCGGCGGCGAGCACCAGCTCGGGATGGCGGGCCTCCGCCTCGGCCGTGGTGAACAGCTCGGCCAGCCCACCGGGGATCTCCAGCGCCTCCCGCACCGCCTGCGGCCCCTCGGCGAGGAACCGGTTCTCGCGGCGCCGGAACGCGCGTTTGGCGAGCCGCCGAGCGGCCTTCACCCGTGGTGATCGGAGAGAGGTCAGCTCGCGGCCCGCCATGTCGCTGTGATCGCCCGTGTGCCGGTCGCCCGGCTCAGGCCGCCTCCGTACCCTCGGTCGGGAGCGCGTCCTTGGCGACCTTGACGAGGGCGGCGAACGCCGGGGCGTCGTTCACGGCCAGCTCGGCGAGCATGCGCCGGTCGACCTCGACCTCGGCGGCCTTCAGGCCCTGGATGAACCGGTTGTAGGTGATGCCGTTGGCGCGGGCCGCGGCGTTGATCCGCTGGATCCACAGCCGGCGGAACTGGCCCTTGCGGTCCTTGCGGTCCCGGAAGGCGTAGGTCATCGAGTGGAGCTGCTGCTCCTTGGCCTTGCGGTACAGGCGCGAACGCTGACCGCGGTAGCCGCTCGACCGCTCCAGGACGACCCGACGCTTCTTGGCGGCGTTGACCGCCCGCTTCACGCGTGCCACGTGCTGACTCCTTCGTGGGGGCCGGGGCCATGCTGGCCTCGGCCGGTCGGCGATGTTCCCGGTCGAGTGCTACTTGCGCAGCAGCTTCTTGATGTTCTTGGCGTCGGCGTCGGCCACCACGGCGGGGCCGGACAGCCGGCGCGTCCGCTTGGTCGGCTTGTGCTCGAGCAGGTGGTTCTTGTTGGCGCGGCGGCGCATCACCTTGCCGGAGCCGGTCAGCTTGAAGCGCTTCTTGGCACCGCTGTGGGTCTTGGTCTTCGGCATGGTCGCCGTCGTCTCCCTCTTTCCCGGCCTCCGTGCCGACCGGCATGGAGGCGCGCCTGATCGGCGCATCGCACGGCGATCCGTGGACGCGCCAGGTCAGGCTTCAATGTACGTACGCAGCGACTTCGCTGAGCCGCGAGGTCGCGATGGGGGCCGCCGTGGAGCCGGCCCCGGACCGGCCGTCAGACGGTGGTCTCCGACTCCTGCCCGCGGGCCGTCTTCTTCTTGTGCGGACCGAGCACCATGATCATGTTTCGGCCGTCCTGCTTGGGCCGCGACTCGACGAAGCCGAGCTCCTCGACGTCGTCGGCGAGCCGCTGCAGCAGCCGGAAACCGAGCTCGGGACGGGACTGCTCACGACCACGGAACATGATCGTGACCTTCACCTTGTCCCCGGCCTTCAGGAACCGCACCACGTGACCCTTCTTGGTCTCGTAGTCGTGCGGGTCGATCTTCGGGCGGAGCTTGATCTCCTTGATGACCGTGTGCGCCTGGTTCTTCCGCGCCTCACGCGCCTTCATCGCGGACTCGTACTTGAACTTGCCGTAGTCCATGAGCTTCGCGACGGGCGGACGCGCGGTGGGCGCCACCTCGACGAGGTCGAGGTCCGACTCACGCGCGAGTTCAAGGGCCTTGGCGATGGGCACGATGCCCACCTGTTCGCCGTTCGGGCCGACGAGCCGGACCTCGGGCACGCGAATGCGGTCGTTGATACGCGGTTCGGCGCTGATGGGACCTCCTTGGGGCCGTTCTCAAGTTCGTTGGACCGGTCGTACCCCGAGGCTTCCACGAGAAAAGCCCCGCACGACTCACGCGCGGGGCCACCTTCGGTCTCCCGGGAACGGCAGTGCCGCCCGGAAACGACGGCGGGACGAGCCTGAAGCCCGTTCGCCGGACCGAGAACCCACCGGCCTTGGGCCGGTCAGGTGGGAGGTGGCCTCCGCTTGAGCGCCCGGTACACGCCACCATCTGGTCGCGCACACAGGGCCGGTCGACCACCAAGAATACCACCCGATGGGACTCGGTGCGCCATGCCCGGACGCCTCGCGCGGCCCCTCGCGACGCGGACGTCCTGACGGGGTACGCCGTCCCGTACAACCGGCCGGGCCGCGCCGCCATTCCCGCGCCCGCGCTCCCCGCCGCGAGGTGAGGGTGTTCTGGCCCGGCGGGCGTCTCGGCGACGCGGCCGCGGCTTGTTACGGTGGAGCCGAGACGGCCCGGTGGGGCCGGCACCTGGGAGGTCTCCCGCGATGCCCTCGGTCGACGCCGGCGACGCCGGCCCCCTCACCGCCGCGCCACCGGTCCGGCTCCAGTTCGCGCAGAAGGCCTTCATCGTGTCCGGCGGGCGGCTGCTGCTGGTCCGCAAGTCCGCCTCCGACCCGTTCCACCCGGGCCGCTGGGAGGTGCCCGGCGGGCGGCTGGAGGAGTCGGCCGACCTCGATCTCGACGACCACATCCGCCGCGAGGTCTGGGAGGAGGTCGGCCTCAAGATCGATCCGGGGCCGCCGTTCCACCTGTGGCAGTGGTTCATGCCCGACCGCGGCACGCCCGGCGGGCAGATCCGGGTGGTGGCGGCGGCGCGCCGCTGCCGGCCCGTGACCCTGGACGCCACGCTGGAGAACCAGGACACGAGCGACCACCTGGACCGGTGCGCCTGGGTGCCGCTGCGCGAGGTCGGCGGCTACGAACTCATCCCGAGCCTGCGCCCGGTGATGCGGGCCTTCCTGCGTCCGGCCGGCTGAACCGGGACATGGCGCCGCCGCGATCCCCCCTCGCATGGCCGGGTCTCGACGGCGTCGCCGAGCGCCGCTTCGCGCTCTTCGTCGTCGGGGACGCGGGGATCGAGGTGCGCGCGTCGCTGCCGGGGGTCCGGTTCGCCGAACTCGGCGCCGACCGGCTCTGCTACGCCCCCGCGCGGTTGATGGCCGCGGGGACGGCCGTGAACCTCGCCAGGTGCGCGGTGGGCTACTTCCGCCGGGTCGACGTGCTGGCCAAGGTGGGCGACGACGACTACACGGAGGCGATCCGCCGCGAGCTGTGCCGGATCGGCGCGGCCGACCGCCTGGTCGTCGAGCCCGGCGTCCCGAACGGCGTGTCGGTCATGCTGCGCGACGACCACGGCGGCCGCGGGCCCGGCGTCCGGCTGCTGGTCGTCCAGGACGAGCCGCCCGCCCGGCGGCTGACCGCGGCGGACGTGCGCGCCGCGGCGGCCGGGATCGAGGAGGCCGACGTGCTGGCCGTGGACGGCTACGCGCTGCTGGCCGCCGACTCCCGCGCGGCGCTCCACGAGGCGGTGCGCACGGCGCGGGCGGCGGGCACCCGGGTGGCGTTCGACGTCGTCCCCCACGACATCGACGCGCGGCTCCCGGCGTCCTGCGTGCTGCCGGTCCTGGAGCAGGCCGACCTCGTCGTCTCCGAGGCGCACACCCTGGCGCGCCTGCTCGGGCATCCGCCGCCGGCCGACGGCCGCGGACCGCAGGACCTGCTGCCGGTGCTCGACCGCGCGGTTCCCGGCGCCCCCCTGTGGCTGCTGCGGTTCGGCCCGACGTCGCTGGAGCGGGTGCTCGCCCACCGGCGGGGGCGGGCGCCGATGGAGTACCCCACCGGCTACGCCGCCGGTGTACGGCGCGCGGGGTTCGGGGACCGGTTGACCTCGTGCGAGCTCTACTGGTGGCTGTCGGGCGGCTGAGCGGTGTCCGGCAGGGCGGCCGCCGCCGTCCGCATCGCCCGCAGGGTGCGCAGGAACCGCCGCCTGCTGGCGGGGAGCCCGAAGGTCTCCTGCCAGCGCCAGGCCCGCTCGGGGCCGGTGGACGCCACGGGGCCGGTGGACGCCACGGGGCCGGTGGACGCCACGGGGCCGGTGGACGCCACGGCCCAGCGCAGGAACTGGCTCCGCACCCCGTCGCCGGGATGGACGGTCGCCGCGCCGCCCTCCTCGATCAGCAGGTAGGACCGGCCGGAGCGGTAGCAGGCCCGAAGGGTCGCGTGGTCGGCGGGCGCGCCGGGGCGCCCCTCCCCCTCCACGACCGCCCGCACGCCCGGTGTTCCGGGGAGAAGGTGCCAGTGCGCGTGGTCGATGCACGCGCCGCCGCCCTGGGGGCTCGCGGGCCCGTGCTCGAACAGCAGCAGGTCGCCGGCTCCGTACGCCTCCCGGTAGAGGCGGGCGACGCGGTCGCGCCACCGCCACGCGCTTTCCCACATCCCCCTGGGGAAGTCCCCGGCGCACTGGTGGTGCTCGCGCGTCACCAGCAGGAGGTGCCCCTCGGTGAGCGGCGCGACGTCCGGGATCAGGAAGAAGTCGCGGTCGCCGGAGATGACCCCCGACTCGCCGGGCAGGCCGGCCATGCCGTTGAAGCGGAACCGCAGCGGGGGGCACAGGACGCAGTCGTGATCAGGGTCGTCCCGGGCGGTCGGCTCGGCCAAGCCACCTCCAGCATCGCGGAACGCGGGAGCGGTCTCCCTCCAGCGTGCCCTGTGCCGCGCGCCCGCGCCCGCCGCGGCGCGGGCACAGACGCGGGACCGCGGGGTACAAATCCCGGCCCGCCGGGAACAACAACAGCAGAAGGCCGAACCGTGAACCAGATGTCCCCGCTCCCCTCCCCGGCGCCCCGCCCGTCCCGCGCCACCGCCAGGCGCGGCCGCGCCGCCGTCCCCGTCATCGACATGGCGGTCCTCGACGCCCGGCTGAACGAGTCGCTGGACGTCCTGCGCGACACCTACGCGCCCGCGCTCGGCACGGGCGGAGGCTGGTACCACGAGCTCGCGCGGCCGGAACCCGGCACCACCGCCACCGCCCTCGGGCTGATGGCGTTCGCCGAGGCGGGGCGCGCGTTCGAGTACTTCGACGACGGCCTGGCCCTCCTCGCCGCCCGGCAGACCCGGTCCGACGACCCGCTGCGCGACGGCGGCTGGGCCACCAAGACCAGCCTCGGCATGCCGGTGGTCGAGGCGACCGGCTGGATCGCGCGGTTCCTCGCCCGCGCCCGCTGCGAGCTGCGCGACGACGCCCCCGACCTGGCGCGCGCCTACCGGTGGCTGCTGCGCAACCAGAACCCCGACGGCGGATGGGGCTCGCTGCGCGGCTGCCCGTCCCGGGTGTGGCTGACGTGCCTCGCGCTCCGCGCGCTCAGCGAGCTCAACCCCTACGACCCGGCCGTCGACCGCGGCGTCGAATGGCTGACGGCGGACCGGACCGCGCAGCGCCCCGCCTGGGGCCCGACGCAGACGTCCCTGCCCACCGTCACGCACACCGCCTTCGCGCTGGTGACGCTGGCCGAGGCGCGCCCGTGCCTGCGGACCGAGCGGCTGCTGGACGCCTACGACTGGCTGCTGGAGCACCTCGACCCCGACGACGACCACACGTGGATCGAGACCTACGGCGTCTCGCCGTGCGCCGCGCCGGAACGCGGGCCGGAGCCGGTGTGGCGGCTCGCCCTCTGGCACTACGGGCTGCCGATCGCGCTCACCGCGCTGCTGCGCGACCCGCGCGGCCCGCACGGGCCGACCGTCGCCCAGGCGTTCCGGACGCTGGTGCGCGGGGAGGTCGCCGACCCGCGCTGGAACGGCTACCCGGGGAGTGGGCGCACGTCGCTGTGGACGCTGTGGTGGCGGCTGGAGACGCTGGTCGCGCTATCGCGGACCCCCCTCGCCGGGACCGCCGACGTCCTGCACTGGCTGCCGGACGCGATGGTCGTGCAGCGCGCCCACGCCCGGGAGCGTCCGCTGGCCGACCTGCTCCCGCACCGCCGCCTCGTCGACCCGGTCGGGCTGGCCCAGCGGCACTGGGCGGCGTTCCTGCTGAGCCTGGTGTGCGCCGGCAGCTCGCTCGGCGTCGCCGTGGGGCTGTGGGGCTGGAAGGACTTCTGGCTGAGCGTGATCCTGCCCATCGTCCTCACCAGCGTCGACGAGTCGGTGAAGCGGCGCCGCGCCCAGCGGGCGCCGCCCTGAGGCGGGTCAGGCGCGGCGGGCGAGCTCCGCCTCGCCCGCGGCGCGCATCGCCTCCACCGGCACGTCGTCGCGGCCGGTCATCAGGGCCACCTGCCGGACGGCCTGGTGCAGCAGCATGTCGAAACCGCCGACGACCGTGCCGCCCGCCCGCTCGACGGCCGCCGCGAGCGCCGTGGGCCACGGCGCGTACACGACGTCGAACAGCGCCGCGCCGGACTCGGCGACCGGCCCGGCGTACGCGTCGGCGGCCCGCCCCGGGAGCGTCGACACCACGAGTTCCGCCGGGAGGTGCGCCGGCGCCTCGTCGAGCGTCACGACCCGGACCGCGAGCCCGAACCGCTCCCCCACCCCGGCCGCGCCGGCGGCGCGCTCCGGGGTGCGGACCGCGAGGACGGCCTCGCGCGTGCCGAGCCCGGCGAGCGCGGCCAGCGCGGACGCGGCGGTCGCGCCGCCGCCGAGCACCAGCGCCGTGGCCGGGGCCTTCAGCCCCGCCTCGGCGAGCGCGGTCTCGATGCCGTACACGTCGGTGTTGTCGCCGTGCCGCCGCCCGTCCCGAAGGACGATCGTGTTCGCGCCGCCGACCTTCACCGCGAGGTCGGAGACCGTGTCCACGAGGCCGAGCGCGACGCGTTTGAGCGGCATGGTCAGCGACAGGCCCGCCCATTCGGGCCCGAGCCCGTCCAGCAGCGCGGCCAGACCGTCCTCGCCGCACTCGACCGCGTCGTAGGACCAGTCGTCCAGCCCCATCGCCGCGTACGCCGCCCGGTGCAGCACCGGCGACAGCGAATGCGCGATCGGCGACCCCAGCACCGCGGCGCGGTGCCCCGTCGTGTCTGTCACTGGCCCGGGTGCGCCTTCTGCCAGGCCCGGAACTCCTTCTCGATCGCCTGCCGCTCCTGCTCCGTCGTGGCGAACTTGGTGACCTTGTTCGTCGGGTCGGTGGCGATGAAGTACAGCCACGTCCCCTCCGCCGGGGTCAGCGCCGCCTCGATCGCGTCCGGCCCCGGGTTGGAGATGGGGCCGGGGGGCAGACCCGGGTGCAGGTAGGTGTTGTAGGGCGAGTCGGTCTGCAGGTCCTTCTCGGTGACGGTGAGCCGCCGCTCGTTCAGCGCGTACAGCACCGTCGTGTCGAACTGCAGCTTCATGCCCTTCTCGACCCGGTTGTAGATGACCCGGGAGATCTTCGGCAGGTCGCTCGGCTTGCCGCCCTCGGCCTGGACCAGGCTGGCGAGCGTCATGACCGTCGCCGGGTTCATGCGCGCCTTGCGCGCCTTGCCGACGAGGTCGACGCTCTCGGCCTCCCTGTTGAAGCGCCCCACCATCTCCTTGAGGATCTGCTCCGCCGTGCCGTTCGGATCCAGGTCGTAGCGGCCCGGGTACAGGTACCCCTCGATCTTGCCCCGCGCGTAGGAGGGCAGCCCCAGGCTCTTCGGCCGCCTCGCCACCGCCTGGAACTCCTTGACGGAGATGCCGGTCTTCTTCGCCAGCAGCTCGTAGACCTCGACGGCCCGGCGCCCCTCGGGGATCACGATCTGGTTCCCGGCCCGCGACTTCGGGTCCAGCAGCAGCGCCACCGCCGCGGCCGACGACATCCGCAGCCGCAGCTGGTAGAAGCCCGGCTGGATGCTGGAGGCGCGGGTCTCCTTGTTGTAGGTCTTCACGAACGCCCGGGAGCTCTTGACGACCTTGTGCTGCTCCAGCGTCGCGCCGATCACCGACCCGGTCGCACCGTCCTTGATCTGGACGGTGACCTTGCCGGAGCCCTCGCCCTTGTAGTCCGGCGGGTTCCACTTGTTGTCGAGCCACGCGAACCCGAGGACGCCGCCGGTGCCGAACACCGCAACCAGGAACGCCATCGCGAACAGCGCCGCGGCGCGCCCGCTGCGCTTGCGGCGCTTCTGCCGCTTGCGCCGGCGCCGCTGGTCGCGCCTGCCGTAGGGCTCCTCGCGCGGAGGACCGTCGCCGTACGGATCGGAGAAGAGGTCCAAGTCGTTCATGAGCTCCCCTGAACGATCTCCCCTGGGGGGCGTCCGGTCAACCGCTCCGCGTCGAGGGCCGCCTGGAGCAGGACCGCCGCGGCGGCCTGGTCGACCACCTTGCGCCGGGCCTGGCCGTGCACTCCCCCGGCCCGCAGACCGCTCTCGGCGGTGACGGTGGTGAGCCGCTCGTCGTGCAGCCGGACCGTCTCCGGGGGAAGGCGGTCGGCGAGCCTTGCCGCGAACCTGCGCGCCGCCTGCGCCGCCGGGCCCTCCCGGCCCGACAGCGAGGTGGGCAGCCCGACGACCACCTCGATCGCCTCGTGCTCGCCGACCAGCTCAACGAGCCGGTCGACGTCCCCCTTGCCGCTCTTCACCGTCTCCAGCGGAGACGCGAGGATCCCCCCGGGATCGCACCGCGCGACCCCGACCCGAACGCTCCCGACGTCGACCCCCAGCCGCACGCCCGTTCTCATACCCTCGCCTCCGCTGGCCGGTGGCGAGGGGCGTTCGTCCTGCCCCGTCGTGCCGGGCTCACGCGGCCCCTACTGCCTGCTCGACGGCGGCGAGGGCATCGCCGATGGCGGCGGGGTTGGCGCCGCCTCCCTGAGCGAGGTCGTCCTTGCCGCCGCCGCCTCCGCCGAGCGCCTTGGCGGCCAGGCCGACGAGCGCGCCCGCCTTGAGGCCGCGGTCGCGCGCGCCCTGGGTGACGGCGATGACGACGACGGGACGGTCCTTCGGCACGCCGGCGACCATCACGACCGCGGGGCGCGCCGTGAGCCGGCCGCGGATGTCGACGGCCAGCTTGCGCAGGTCGTCGGCGCCGGTGCCGTCGGGGGCGCGGTGCCCCACGAACGCGGTGCCGCCCACGTCCTTGGCACCGTCGGCGAGGGACCCGGCGATCGCGAGGACCTGCTGGGAGCGGAGCTTCTCCAGCTCCTTCTCCGCGTCGCGCAGCCGGGTGACCACGCCGGAGATGCGCTCGGGCAGCTCCTCCTTGCGGGTCTTCATCTGCTCGGCGAGCTGCGCCACGAGGACGCTCTCGCGGGCCAGGAACCGGAACGCGTCGATGCCGACCAGCGCCTCGACGCGGCGGACGCCGGCGCCGATGGACGACTCGCCCAGCACCTTGACCAGGCCGAGCTGGCCGCTGCGGGCGACGTGGGTACCGCCGCACAGCTCGCGGGAGTAGTCGCCGACCTCGACCACCCGGACCTCGTCGCCGTACTTCTCGCCGAACAGCGCGAGCGCGCCCATCGCGCGGGCCTCGTCGATCGAGGTGTGGAAGGCGCGCACGTCCAGGTCGCCGACCAGGACCTCGTTGACCTCGTCCTCGACGTCCCGCAGCACGCTCGCGGGGACGGCGCCGGACGCGGTGAAGTCGAAGCGGAACCGGCCGGGCGAGTTCTCCGACCCGGCCTGCGCGGCGGACTCGCCGAGCGCGCGGCGGAACCCGGCGTGCACCATGTGGGTCGCGGTGTGCGAGCGGGAGATCGCCCGGCGGCGCTCCACGTCGACCTCGGCGTAGGCGGTGTCGCCGGCCTGCGCCTCGCCGCTGCGGACCCGGCCGCGGTGCACGATGAGCCCGGCGAGGGGCGCCTGCACGTCCGTCACCTCGACGACGGCGCCGTTGCCGAACCGGATCACGCCGTGGTCGGCGAGCTGGCCGCCGCCCTCGGCGTAGAACGGGGTGCGGTCGAGGACGACCTCGACCTCGGTGCCCTCCCCGGCGGCGGGCGCGTTGGCGCCGTTCACCAGCAGCCCGACGAGGCGGGCGTCGCCGGCGAGGCTGCCGTAGCCGGTGAAGTCGACCCTGCCGCCGGCGCCGGTGAGCAGCTCGTCGAGGACGGAGACGTCGAGGTTGCCGGTCTTCTTGTCGCGGGCGTCCTTCTTGGCGCGGTCCCGCTGCTCCTTCATGAGCCGGCGGAAGCCGTCCTCGTCCACCTGGAGGCCCTGCTCGGACGCCATCTCCAGGGTGAGGTCGATCGGGAAGCCGTAGGTGTCGTGCAGCTTGAACGCCTGCTCGCCCGCCAGGGTCGCGCCGCCGGAGCGCTTGGTGTCCGCGACGGCGGTGTCGAAGATCGCCGTGCCGGTGCGCAGCGTCTGGAGGAAGGAGTCCTCCTCGGCGTCGATGACCGTGTGGATGTTCGCGGCGGTGCGCACCAGCTCGGGGTACTGCTCGCCCATCGCATTGATCGCGACGGCGGTCAGCTCGTGCATGAGGCCGGCGTCCTGCCCGCCGAGCAGGCGCAGGTTGCGGATGGAGCGGCGCAGGATGCGGCGCAGCACGTAGCCGCGGCCCTCGTTGCCGGGGCGGATGCCGTCGGCGACCATCATCGTCCCGCTGCGGACGTGGTCGGCGACGACGCGCAGCGACACGTCGGCCCGGTGCTCGCGGCCGTAGGCGGTGCCGGTCAGCCCGGCGGCGCGGTCGAGGACCCGCCAGAGGGTGTCGGTCTCGTAGATGTTGTCGACGCCCTGCAAAATCGCCGCCATGCGCTCCAGGCCCATGCCGGTGTCGATGTTCTTGGCCGGCAGGTCGCCGAGGATCGGGAAGTCGGTCTTGCTCTCGCCGGGGCCCCGCTCGAACTGCATGAAGACGAGGTTCCAGACCTCCAGGTACCGGTCCTCGTCGGCGACCGGGCCGCCCTCGCGGCCGTACTCGGGGCCGCGGTCGTAGTAGATCTCCGAGCAGGGGCCGCACGGGCCGGGGACGCCCATCGACCAGAAGTTGTCCTCCATGCCGCGCCGCTGGATGCGGTCGAGGGGGACGCCGACCTTGTCGTGCCAGATGTTCAGGGCCTCGTCGTCGTCGTGGAAGACGGTGACCCACAGCTTGTCCTCGGGGAACCCGAAGCCGCCGTCGGCCCGCGGCCGGGTCAGCAGCTCCCAGGCGAACGGGATCGCCTGCTCCTTGAAGTAGTCGCCGATGGAGAAGTTGCCCAGCATCTGGAAGAAGGTGGCGTGCCGGGTGGTCTTGCCGACCTCCTCGATGTCGGGGGTGCGCACGCATTTCTGGGCGCTCGTCATCCGCTGGGACGGCGGGGTGCGCTGGCCGAGGAAGTACGGCTTGAACGGGACCATGCCGGCGTTGACCAGCAGCAGGGTCGGGTCCTCGGCGACCAGGCTGGCCGAGGGCACCACCGTGTGCCCGCGCTCCTCGAAGAATCCGAGGAAGCGGCGTGCGACCTCTGCCGACTCCATATCAGTGGCCATCCTTGTCGTTCTCGATGATCGTGTATCTCGCCTTGAGCACGCGGCGGGACGGCGGTCCCCCGCCGTCCGGCGGAGCCTGGTCCATGCGGACGGCCTCGCGCAGCTCCTCCTCGCGGGCCCGCATCTCGGTACGGACGTCGGAGGCGAAAAGCCTCAACCGCTCGCCGGCGCCCTGCCCGGTCGACACGGCCCGCGCCGCGACGCTCTCGGGCGACAGGGCGCGCGTGAACCGCTCCACGCGCCGCTTGACGCGGTGCGTGGCGTAGACGCCGGCGCCCGCGCCGACCGAGAGCCAGAACAGCCGCCTCATCTGCGCCCCTTACCCGAGGAGCGGGCCTGCAGTTCCGGGCGGCCGGACGCGGCGCGCCCCTCGCCGTCGCGGCCGCCGAGGGCCTTGCGGACGCCGTAGGAGAAGGCGGCGGCCTTCACCAGCGGCCCGCCGACCACCGAGGTCA
Organism: Actinomadura sp. K4S16; assembly: GCF_008327685.1. Lineage (GTDB taxonomy): Bacteria > Actinomycetota > Actinomycetes > Streptosporangiales > Streptosporangiaceae > Spirillospora. The sequence goes on along the minus strand of NZ_BDDE01000031.1, from coordinate 104,396 downwards.
TCACGGTGGTGACGGCCGAGACGTTCTGCGTGACGCCCGCGACCTGCTTGGTGATGACGTCGGTGCGGCCGAGCTGCTCGTTCGCGCGCTTCACCGTCCGGGCCATGTCGTCCATCAGCGGGCCGGCCTGGTCGCCGATGTCGTGCACGAGCTCGCTGGCCTCGCCGAGCAGCCGGGAGAGCTTCAGCAGGGTGAGCGCGATGAACGAGACCAGCACCGCCCAGAACACCGCCACGATGAGGGCTGCTAGCTGTCCACCAGTGAGCATCAGGGCTTTCCGTTCGCGTGGGGTCGGCACGGGGCCGGGCATGGCCTGACAGACCTTACCGGTCCACCAGGCCCCATGGCGGGAGCACCGGCCGGGGAAGATCGATCAACGCCGGTCGGCGGTGCCGCGCAGCACGGAGCGGATCCGCGCGAGGACCTCGGTGAACCGCGCCTCGGCGCCGTGCCTGGTGGGGCGATAGTACTCCCGCCCGTCCACGGCGTCGGGCGCGTACTGCTGCCGGACCACGCCGCCGGGGTGGTCGTGGGCGTACTTGTAGCCCTGCCCGTGCCCGATCTTCGCGGCGCCCTTGTAGTGCGCGTCGCGCAGGTGCCCGGGGACGGGCCCGGCGAGGCCCTTGCGGACGTCGCCGAGCGCGCCGTCCACCGCCCTGATCACGGCGTTGGACTTCGGCGCCAGGGAGAGATGGATCACGGCCTGGGCCAGGTTGATGCGGGCCTCGGGCAGGCCGACGAACTCCACCGCCTGGGCGGCGGCGACCGCGGTCTGCAGCGCGGTCGGGTCGGCCATGCCGACGTCCTCGCTGGCGTGCACGATCAGCCGCCGGGCGATGAACCGGGCGTCCTCGCCCGCCTCGATCATGCGGGCCAGGTAGTGCAGCGCCGCGTCGACGTCGCTGCCGCGGATGCTCTTGATGAACGCGCTGATGACGTCGTAGTGCTGGTCGCCCTCGCGGTCGTAGCGGACGGCGGCCCGGTCGACGGCCTTCTCCAGTACGTCGACGTCGATGGTCGCGCCCTCGTCGACGACGAGCGCGGCGGCCTCCAGGTAGGTGAGGGTGCGGCGGGCGTCGCCGCCGGCCAGCCGGACGAGGTGGTCCTCGGCGGCGGGGTCGAGGGCGACCGCGCCGTCCAGCCCGCGCTCCTCGGTGAGGGCGCGGCGGATCACCTCGCGCAGGTCGTCCTCGCCGAGCGGCTCCAGGGTGAGCAGCAGCGAGCGCGACAGCAGCGGGCTGATGACGGAGAAGAACGGGTTCTCGGTGGTGGCGCCGATGAAGGACACCCAGCGGTTCTCCACCGCGGGCAGCAGGGCGTCCTGCTGGGCCTTGTTGAAGCGATGCACCTCGTCGACGAACAGGACCGTCTGGCGCCCCGTCATGCCGAGCTCCCGGCGCGCCAGGTCGATCTCGGCGCGGACGCGCTTGACGCCGTCGCTGACCGCGGAGATCTCCACGAAGCGGCGGGAGGTGACATGGCTGACGACGGTGGCCAGGGTCGTCTTGCCGGTTCCCGGCGGGCCCCAAAGCACGAGCGACATCGGCACGTCCCGGTCGACGAGCTGCCTGATCGGCGTGCCGGCGCCGAGCAGGTGGCCCTGCCCGACGACCTCGTCCAGGGAGCGGGGGCGCATGCGGACGGCGAGCGGCTGCTCCGCGCCGCCCCGGGCGGGCGCCGCCGGCGGCTCCGACCGCGCGTCCGCCGGGACCGCGTCGCCCCCGTCCCGCTCCGGAGCGTCGAAGAGGCCCTCCGGCTCGCCCGATTCCGTCCTGCTGGTCACGCTCCGACACTATCTCGCGGCTCGGACGGTCCCGGACGTCCGCGGCGGGGGCCGCGCGGGAGCACGGCGGGCGGGAACCCGGACGGCGGCCGCGGCGTTGGAACAGCCCGGAAGGCGCGATCAGGAGAGTGACGGTGTCCGCTACGGCCCCACGACCGCGCCACGGGCCGGCAGGTCTGCTCGTGGCGCTGTTCGTCGTGGGCGGCCTGGTGTTCAGCTACGGGCTGGGCCACGCGCCGCCGCCGCGGATCTGCACCCAGCACGCCGTGAGCGTTCCCGTCGGCGCCCCCTGGGCCTTCACGGGCCACGGTGACGCGGGTGCCGGGGCATCGGCGCTCCAGGGCTCTCACAGCCCTGCGCAGGGCGCTGCGTCCCTCTCTCCGGTGAAGGCTCCGGCTCACGTTCCCATGAACGCGTGCCTGTGCCTGGCCGTCCTGTTCACCCTCGTCCTGCTGGCCCTGGCCGCCGGCCTGCGCAGGCCCCTCTCCCGCCTGCCCGCCCGTTTCGGCTGGACGCTCTCCCCGCCGTCCGGCGCCGGGCTCGTCCTCGCGTTCTCGCCCTCCCTCCAGGTTCTCCGGCTGTAGACGGACCGGCCCCACGGCCGTTTCGCGCGCCCGCATCGCCCTTCTGCCGATGCGGCGCCGCCTCCTGTCCGTACCGACCTACAGCACCCCTGAGAGGACACCCGCATGTCCAAGAGCGCCCGCAACAAGAACGCGCGCGGCAACACCGCCACGAAGAACGGCGCCACGAAGAACAGCGCCACGAAGAACAGCGCCAGGAAGAGCCCTCCCAAGAACGCGCTGACCCAGCGCGAGGTCCCGTGGGGAGGCATCGCGTTCTTCACCGTGATCGGCCTGGTGGCGGTCGTCGCCATCGGCTTCGCGTTCATGCAGACCAGGTCGTCCGCCGACGAGTCCCTGCCCGGCCTGGTGACGAAGGACGGCTTCGGCCGCGGCCACGTCGGCGGCGCCGTCAAGTACGACACCGATCCGCCGATGGGCGGCGACCACAACCCCGTCTGGCAGAACTGCGACGGCCGCGTCTACGGCGCGCCGCTGCGGAACGAGCACGCCGTCCACTCGCTGGAGCACGGCGCCGTCTGGGTCACCTACCGCCCCGGCCTCGCCGCGGACCAGCTCGAAGCGCTCAAGGGCAAGGTCGGCGCCACCGACTACACGATGCTCAGCCCCTACCCGGCCCAGGGCTCGCCCATCACGCTCACCGCCTGGGGCCGGCAGGTCCGGGTCCAGAAGGCCGACGACCCGCGCGTGGACCGGTTCCTGCGGTCCTTCGTGAAGGGGCCGCAGACCCCCGAGCCGGGCGCGGCCTGCTCCGGCGGCAAGGACACCCCGTGAGCGCCGCCCCCGCGGCGCCGCGGGGGCGGCGCGCCACCGTCGTCCTCGCGGTCCTGGTGCTGCTCGCCGGCGCCGTCCTGGTCGCGCTCGCCGTATCCCGCTCGGAACGGCCCGGCACGGACGGTCCCGAGGCCGGGTTCGCCCGCGACATGAGCGCTCACCACGCCCAGGCGGTGCAGATGTCGTTCATCGTCAGGGACCGCACGGACGATCCCGAGACGCGGCTGCTGGCCTACGACATCATCAACACACAGTCCGCCCAGATCGGCATGATGACGGCCTGGCTGGACGAGTGGGACCTGCCGAAGACCGATCCGTCCGGCCGCATGCGCTGGATGTCCGGTCACGGCGGCCGCCACGGCGGCGGCGCGGCCGCGATGCCGGGCATGGCGCCGCGCGGCCGGCTCGCCGACCTGGAGAAGGCCTCCGGCCGGGCCGCCGAGGTGCTGTTCCTGCAACTGATGATCGCCCACCATCGCGGCGGCGTCGGGATGGCGCGGGCGGTGCTGGAGCGCACCGGGCACGAGAGGGTGCGGCGGCTGGCCCGCACGATGGTCGAAGGGCAGCAGGCGGAGATCACGCAGATGAACGCGATGCTCCGGCAGCGCGGGGCCGCCGCCGTGTGATCGGGCGACCGCAGGCTTCGCCATAGCGCTTGACAGCGCCGTCGGATCGCGGGTCACTGACCACCATGGCTCACAACCTCAGCGGCTACCACCGGGCCCTCGACCTCTTCGAGGGCCTGGTGGCCGGCGTCCCCCGCGACGGGTGGGACGCGCCGTCGCCCTGCGCGGGGTGGACCGCCCGGGACGTCGCCGGGCACGTGACCGGCGGCCAGTTCCTGGTCCGGGCGCTTGCCACGGGAGAGCCCGAGCCGGACGTCAACTCCGGCCCGGCGCGCTTCGTCCCGGGCGACGTCCTGATGAGCTGGCGGGCCGCCCGCAAGGAGTGCGCGGCGTCCCTCACCCCGGACGCGCTGGACCGTCCCATCCCGTTCGGCGGGCTGGGCGAGCTGCCCCTGGGCGACTTCCTGGAGGGGTACATCCTGGAGCCGCTGGTGCACGCCTGGGACCTGGCGCGGGCGACGGGCCAGCCGGCCCGCCTGGACCCCGACCTCGTCCACCACGCGTTCGCCACCGCCCAGGTGGTCGCCGCCTCGCTCCGGGCCGAGGGCCACCTGGCCCCGCCCCTGCCCGCCCCGCGAGGCGCGGACGAGCAGACGCGCATGCTCGCCTTCCTGGGGCGCACGGCCTAGAGAGCGGGAGAGCGGCCCAGCGGCGGAGAGGACGGCTCGGAGGTCAGGAGAACTCGGCGAGGGTGCGCTCGGCCTCTTCCAGCCAGGCGCGGCGGGCGCTGAGGGCCTCCTCGGCCTCCTTGACGTCCTTCGCGCGGCCGGCCTCGCGGGCCTTGCCGAGCCGCTTCTCCAGCTGCTCGATGGAGCTGCGCAGCTGGTTGACGGTGGCCTCGGCGCGGGCGCGGGCCTCGGGGTTGGTGCGGCGCCACTCGTTCTCCTCGGCGGAGCGGACGGCCTCCTCGATCTTGCGGAGCCGCCCCTCCAGCCGGTCGCGCTGGTCGCGCGGCACCATCCCGGCGGCCTCCCAGCGCTCCTGGATCGCGCGCAGTGCCTGCCGGGCCTGCCGGACGTCGCGCACCGGGAGCAGCCGCTCCGCCTCGGCGAGGATCTTCTCCTTCTCCTCGGCGTGCTCGCGGAACTCGGCGTCGCGCTCGGCGAACGCGGCGCTGCGGGCCTGGAAGAAGGTGTCCTGGGCGCCCTTGAAGCGGGCCCACAGGTCCTCCTCGACGTCCCGCGAGGCGCGCCCGGCCAGCTTCCAGCGGCGCATCAGGTCGCGGTACGCGGCGGCCGTCTCGCCCCAGTCGGTGGAACCCGACATCGCCTCGGCCTCGGCGACCAGGCGCTCCTTGTCCCGCCGGGCCTCCTCGCGCTGGTCGTCGAGGGTCGCGAAGTAGGCCTTGCGGCGCTTGGTGAAGGCGTTGCGCGCGGACGACAGCCGCTTCCACAGCGCGGTCTCGGTGGGCCGGTCGATGCGGTCGGCGGCCTTCCACTCCTCGACCAGCTGGCGCAGGCGCTCGCCGCCGTTCTTCCAGTGCGTCTCCTCGACCGCGATCCGCTCGGCCTCGGCGACGATGCGCTCCTTGACCTCGCGCGCCTCGTGCCGGTGCTGCTCGCGCTGGGCCTTGACCTCCTCGCGGCGCCGCCCGACCTGCTCGGACAGGCCGTCGAGGCGGCGCAGGAGGGCGTCGAGGTCGCCGACGGCGTGCGCCTCGGCGACGGCCTCGCGGAGCCGGTCGATGCTCTGCTGGGCCTGGGCCGGCTGCAGGTCGGTGGTGCGGACCCGCTGCTCCAGCAGGCCGATCTCGGTGACCAGAGCGTCGTACTTGCGCTTGAAGTAGGCCAGGGCCTCTTCGGGCGCGCCGGCCTGCCAGGACCCGACGACCCGCTCGCCGTCGGCCGTCTTGACATAGACGGTGCCGTCCTCGTCCACCCGGCCCCAGGGATCGGTCGCGCTGGACACCCTTGCCTCCTGAATCGCGGGTCCGGACGCGCTCACGGCGGCCGGACCCTCCACACCTTAGTATCCCGTTCGCCTATTTCCCGGCGATCGTGACGTCCTGGATCTCTACCTTCTTCTTGGGCGCGCCGTCGCCCTTCGGGTCCGAGCCCGCGGCGGCGATCTTCTTCAGCACGTCCAGCCCCTTGGTGATCTTTCCGAAGACCGTGTAGTCCGGCGGGAGCTGCGAGTCCTTGTAGACCATGAAGAACTGGCTGCCGTTGGAGTCCGGCAGGCTGCTGTGCGCCATGGCGAGCGTGCCCTCGGTGTACGTGGCGCCCTCGGTGTTCTCGTTGGCGAACTGGTAGCCCGGCCCGCCGGTGCCCTTCGCGGTCGGGTCGCCGCACTGCAGGACGTTCAGGCCGCCGCTCGTCATCCGGTGGCACGTGGTCTTGTCGAAGAAGTTCTTCTGCGCCAGGTACGCGAACGAGTTCACCGTGCACGGCGCCTTGCTGCCGTACAGCTGCATCTCCACGTCGCCCTGGTTGGTCTTCATCGTCGTCTGCACGACGTCCGAGTAGGCGGGCTTGCCCGGAGGGGTGCCGATGCCCTGGGGCGCGCCGTCCTGCTTGGCCGCCTTGTAGGTGCACTTGGGCCCCGCCGCCGTGGACTTGTCGTCCTTGCTGAGCACCATGAACGCGGCGCCGCCCACCACGATGACCGCCACCACCGCCGCGGCGGTGATGATCTTGAGTCGGCGCGCCCGCGCCGCCTCCTGCGCCTGCCGCTGCTGCTGGCGCTCGTAGCGCTGCCGCGCGAGCTGCTTCTTGCGGTCCTTCGCCGCCACGTGCCTCGCCTCTCCGGTGTGATCAGGTGAACGTGCAGCGCATAGTAGCGGTACCCGGCAGTAAAAGCGCCTCCGCGTTCAGGGAGCGCCTCCCGCCCGCCCGCGCCCCGGCGGGTCGGGCCCGCGACACGTCGGCCGCCCTATCTCGTTCGCGGTGGCCATGGCCGCGCCGGTACCCTCGAACACGCCCACAGGGATGGTTCTAAGGAAGGACGACCGTGCTCGTCGCCGGGTTCCCCGCTGGATCGTTCGCCGCGAACTGCTACGTCGTGGCGCCCGCCGCGGGTGAGGAGTGCGTGATCATCGACCCCGGCCAGGACGCCGAGGCCGGGATCGAGGGGATCCTGCGCGAGCACCGGCTGAAGCCGGTCGCGGTGCTGCTGACGCACGGCCATCTCGACCACGTCTGGTCGGTGGCCCCGGTCTGCGGCGCCAAGGACGTCCCGGCCTACGTCCATCCCGACGACCGCGACCTGCTGACCGACCCCGCCAAGGGCCTGTCGCTGGGCCCCGGGCAGCAGCTGTTCGGCGGCCTGGAGCTCTCCGAGCCCGACGACGTGCGCGAACTGGCCGACGGGGCGGTGCTGGAGCTGGCGGGGATGAGCTTCACCGTCGACCACGCACCGGGCCATACGCCCGGGTCGGTGACGTTCCGTACGCCGAAGACGCAGGAGGTCCCGGACGTGATGTTCACCGGGGACCTGCTGTTCGCCGGCTCCATCGGGCGCACCGACCTGCCGGGCGGGTCGTACGAGCAGATCCTCGCCAGCCTGTCCCGGGTGTGCCTCACCATGCCCGACGAGACGGCCGTCCTGCCCGGGCACGGCGACCGGACCACAATCGGCCGCGAGCGCGCGACCAATCCGTTCCTGAGCGAGCTTTCGCCGGGGGGTCCAGGGGGGTCGTCCCCCCTGGGGAACCGGGCGGTCCCCGCGGACGGACCTGACAAGGGATTCTGACCTAAAAGATCATGAGTTCGAGCTTCCGGGCCCCCAAGGGGGTCAGCGAATACGTGCCGCCGCGGGCGGACCTCTTCTACGCCATCCGGGAGGCCTTCGCCGAGCAGGCGAGGCTGGCCGGCTACGGCTACCTGGAACTGGCGGTGTTCGAGGACACGAACCTGTTCCGGCGCGGCGTCGGCGAGTCCACCGACGTGGTGTCCAAGGAGATGTACACCTTCGAGGACAGGGGCGGCCGGTCGCTGACGCTGCGCCCCGAATTCACCGCGTCGGTGCTGCGCTCCGTCCTGGAGAACAACCTCCACAAGGGCTCGCTGCCGGTGAAGGTGTGGACGACCGGGGCCGCGTTCCGCGCCGAGCGCCCCCAGCAGGGCCGCTACCGGCAGTTCTACCAGCTCGACCTGGAGGCGATCGGCAGCGAGGACCCGCAGGTCGACGCCGAGACGATCGCGATCGCGTGGAACTGGTACCGGTCCCTCGGCCTGACCCGGGTGCGGCTGCTGCTGAACTCGCTCGGCTGCAAGGAGTGCCGCCCCGCCTACCGGGCCCTGCTGCAGGACTTCCTGCGCGGCCTCGACCTGGACGAGGACACTCGCGCCCGCGTCGAGATCAACCCGCTGCGGGTGCTGGACGACAAGCGCCCCAAGGTGCGCGAGCAGCTCACGGGCGCCCCGCTGATGGCCGACCACCTGTGCCCGGCGTGCAAGGCGCACCACGACCGCGTCCGGGAACTGCTCGCCGACCTCGGCATCGCGTGGGAGGACACGCCCACCCTCGTCCGCGGGCTGGACTACTACACCCGCACCACCTACGAGTTCGACCACCCGCTGCTGGGCGCACAGTCCGGCATCGGCGGCGGCGGCCGCTACGACGGGCTGTCGGAGGACATCGGCGGCCCGCCCCTGCCCGGCATCGGGTTCGGCCTCGGCCTGGACCGCACGATCCTCGCGCTGGAGGCCGAGTCGTCGGACGCGGAGGGCCCCGCGTTCGCCGCGAAGCCCCGCTGCGAGGCGTTCGGCGTGGCGCTCGGAGACGCCGCCGAGCGGCGCGTGTTCGCGCTCGTCGCCGAGCTGCGCCGCGCCGGGATCGCCGCCGACATGGCGTTCGGCGGCAAGAAGCTGAAGGGCGCCATGAAGGACGCGGACCGCTCGGGCGCCCGGTACGCCGTGATCCTCGGGGAGCGAGATATCGCGGACGGCGTCGCCCAGGTCAAGGACCTGGCCGAGGGCGAGCAGACCGCCGTCCCGCTCACCGACCTCACCACGACGTTGAAGGAAAGGCTCTCCAAATGATCCGCACCCACGAGGCGGGGACGCTCCGCAAGGAGCACGCCGGGCAGCAGGTAACGCTGGCCGGCTGGGTCGGCCGCCGCCGCGACCACGGCGGCGTCACGTTCATCGACCTGCGCGACGCCTCCGGCACCGCGCAGGTCGTCTTCCGCGAGGAGGACACCGCGCACGACCTGCGCGCCGAGTACTGCGTCAAGGTCGTCGGCGAGGTCCGCGTGCGGCCGGAGGGCAACGAGAACCCCGACCTGCCCACCGGCGAGGTCGAGGTCGCCGCCGCCGACATCGAGGTGCTGTCGGACGCGGCGCCGCTGCCGTTCCCCATCGAGGGCGACGTCAACGTCAACGAGGAGATCCGCCTCAAGTACCGCTACCTCGACCTGCGGCGCGAGAGCGTCGCGCGGGCGATGAAGGTCCGCTCGGAGGCCTCGTTCCTGGCGCACGAGGTGATGCGCGAGCACGGCTTCGTGAACGTCGAGACGCCCACCCTCACCCGGTCCACGCCGGAGGGCGCCCGCGACTTCCTCGTCCCCGTCCGGCTCCAGCCGGGCCACTGGTACGCGCTCCCGCAGTCGCCGCAGCTGTTCAAGCAGCTCCTCATGGTCGGCGGCCTCGAACGCTACTACCAGATCGCCCGCTGCTACCGCGACGAGGACTTCCGCGCCGACCGGCAGCCCGAGTTCACCCAGATCGACATCGAGATGTCGTTCGCCGAGCAGGACGACGTCCTCAAGGTCGGCGAGGACCTCGTGGCGCGCCTGTGGAAGGAGATCGCCGGGTACGAGATCCCCCGCCCGATCCCCCACATCACCTACGCCGACGCGATGGCCCGCTATGGCTCCGACAAGCCCGACCTGCGGTTCGGCAACGAGCTGACCGACATGACCGAGTACTTCGCCGGCACGTCGTTCCGCGTGTTCCAGGCCCCGTACGTCGGCGCGGTCGTCATGCCGGGCGGCGCGTCCCAGACCCGCAAGGAGCTGGACGGCTGGCAGGACTGGGCGAAGGCGCGCGGCGCACGCGGCCTCGCCTACGTGCTCGTCCAGGAGGACGGCACCCTCGGCGGCCCGGTCGCCAAGAACCTCTCCGACGCCGAGAAGGAGGGCCTCGCCGCCAAGACCGGCGCCTCCCCCGGCGACGCGGTCTTCTTCGGGGCCGGCAAGCGGCACTCCACCCAGGAGCTCCTCGGCGCCGCGCGCCTGGAGATCGGCCGCCGCCGCGGCCTGATCGACGAGTCCGCCTGGGAGTTCGTCTGGGTCGTGGACGCGCCGATCTTCGAGCCGGTCGAGGACGACAAGGGCGAGCAGATCGGCTGGACGTCGGTGCACCACCCGTTCACCGCGCCCAAGCCCGAGTTCGCCGACACCTTCCAGGACGACCCGGGCCCGGCCCTCGCCGACGCCTACGACCTAGTCCTGAACGGCAACGAGATCGGCGGCGGCTCCATCCGTATCCACCGCGCCGAGATGCAGCAGCGCGTCTTCGACGTGCTGGGCCTCTCCAAGCAGGAGGCGGAGTCCAAGTTCGGCTTCCTGCTGGAGGCGTTCAAGTTCGGCCCGCCCCCGCACGGCGGCATCGCGTTCGGCTGGGACCGGGTGGTCATGCTCCTCGCCCGCCAGGAGTCCATCCGCGACGTGATCGCCTTCCCGAAGGCCGCGTCCGGCCACGACCCCCTGACCGCGGCGCCCACCCCCATCACCCCGGAGCAGCGCGCCGAGGCGGGCGTCGACGTCATCCCCGAGGACGAACCCGCCGAGAACTGACCTCGACGAAGAAGGGGCGGCCGCAGCGATGCGACCGCCCCCTTTCTCTGCTCCCGGCGCTCCTAGCGAGGGGCGCCGCTGGTCACCCGGTAGACGTCGTAGACGCCGTCGATGGAGCGGACGGCCTTCAGGACGTGGCCGAGGTGCTTCGGGTCGCCCATCTCGAACGTGAAGCGGCTGACGGCGACACGGTCGCGGGTCGTGGTGACCGACGCCGACAGGATGTTGACGTGCTGGTCGGACAGGACCCGGGTCACGTCCGACAGCAGCCGCGGGCGGTCGAGGGCCTCCACCTGGATCGCGACGAGGAACACCGAGTCCTCGCCCGGGGACCACTTGACGTCGATCAGGCGGTCCGGCTGCGACTTCAGGCTCTCGACGTTGGCGCAGTCGGCGCGGTGGACCGAGACGCCGTGGCCGCGGGTCACGAAGCCGACGATGTCGTCGCCGGGGACGGGAGTGCAGCAGCGCGACAGCCGGACCCACACGTCCGGGTCGTCGGCGACGACGACGCCCGGGTCGCCCGCCGGGCGGGTGCGCTTGCGGCGCGTCGGCAGCGCGATCTCGGCGAGGTCCTCCTCGGCGCTCTCGACGCCGCCGAGCGCGTCCACGAGGCGCTGGACGACGTGCTGCGCCGAGACCTGGCTCTCGCCGACGGCCGCGTACAGGGACGACACGTCCGGGTAGCGCATGTCGCGGGCGAGAGCGAGGAGGGCCTCCCCGGACATCATCCGCTGCAGCGGCATGTTCTGCTTGCGCATCGCGCGGGCGATGGCGTCCTTGCCGGACTCGATCGCGGTGTCGCGGCGCTCCTTGGAGAACCAGTGCTTGATCTTGTTGCGGGCGCGGGCGCTCTTGACGAAGCCGAGCCAGTCGCGGCTCGGGCCCGCGTCGGGCGACTTGGAGGTGAAGACCTCGACGGTGTCGCCGTTGTCGAGGGTCGATTCGAGGGGGACGAGGCGGCCGTTGACGCGGGCGCCGATACATCGGTGCCCGACCTCGGTGTGGATCGCGTACGCGAAGTCGACGGGGGTCGCGCCCTGCGGCAGCGCGATCACGTCGCCCTTCGGGGTGAACACGAACACCTCGGAGACCGACAGGTCGAAGCGGAGCGACTCCAGGAACTCGGCCGGGTCGGCGGTCTCCTTCTGCCAGTCGAGGAGCTGGCGGAGCCACTGCATGTCACCGGCCTTGCGGCCGCCGACCGTCTCCTCCTTGTACTTCCAGTGCGCGGCGACGCCGTACTCGGCGCGGCGGTGCATGCCCCAGGTGCGGATCTGCAGTTCGACGGGCTTGCCCTCGGGGCCGATCACCGTCGTGTGCAGCGACTGGTACATGTTGAACTTCGGCATCGCGATGTAGTCCTTGAACCGGCCGGGGACCGGGTTCCACCGCGCGTGGATCGAGCCGAGGGCGGCGTAGCAGTCGCGGACGCTGTCGACGAGGACCCGGATGCCGACCAGGTCGTAGATGTCGTCGAAGCTGACGTCCCGCGCGATCATCTTCTGGTAGATCGAGTAGTAGTGCTTCGGCCGGCCCGTCACGGTGGCCTTGATCCGGGCCTCGCGCAGGTCGGTGGAGACGTTCTCGATCACTTCCTGGAGGTAGACGTCGCGGCGCGGGGCGCGCTCGGACACCAGGCGGGCGATCTCGTCGAACCGCTTGGGGTACAGCGTGGCGAACGCGAGGTCCTCCAGCTCCCACTTCAGCGTGTTCATCCCGAGGCGGTGCGCGAGCGGCGCGAAGACCTCCAGGGTCTCGCGGGCCTTCTTCTCCTGCTTGTGCCGCGGCATGTAGCGCAGCGTGCGCATGTTGTGCAGCCGGTCGCCGAGCTTGATCACCAGGACGCGGATGTCGCGGGACATCGCCACGACCATCTTGCGGACGGTCTCGGCCTCCGCGGCCTCCCCGTACTTGACCTTGTCGAGCTTGGTGACGCCGTCGACCAGGGCGGCGATCTCGTCGCCGAACTCGGCGCTCAGCTGGTCGAGGGTGTAGGGGGTGTCCTCGACGGTGTCGTGCAGCAGCGCCGCGCAGAGCGTCTCGGTGTTCATGCCGAGCTCGGCGAGGATGGTGGCGACCGCCAGCGGGTGCGTGATGTAGGGGTCGCCGCTCTTGCGCTTCTGGTGGCGGTGGTAGTGCGCGGCCACGTCGTAGGCGCGCTCGATGAGCCGGAGGTCCGCCTTCGGGTGCGTGTTGCGGACCGTCTTGATCAGAGGTTCGAGTACCGGGTTCATAGCGGGGCCGCGCTGGGCGCCCAACCTGGCGAGCCTGCGGCGCACCCGGGCGGCGGACGGCGGGATCGTGGCCGGCGTGGGCCTGGACGGGACGGCGGACCCGGACGCGTCGTCGGCGTCCGGGGCGGCGCCTGGGCCTTTGGCTGGGGGAACATCGGATCTCGATGGCTGGGCGGGCGGGGCGGCGGACTCGGACGTCTGCGCGGCGGGCTTGGACGTCTGCGTAGCGGAGTCGGACGTCTGCGCGGGGGGCTTGGACGTCCGCGCGGCGGAGTCGTCGGGCTCGGGCGGCCGGACGTCGGGCGGTGGCGGCGCGCGCCGTTCCTCGGCGGCGGCGTTCACCGCGTCGGTCGATACCACCTCACCTGGCACCCAGCCTCCCTAGTCCATCCGGGCGCCGCACTCGCGTGCCGAGGGTCGCGCCCGTCCCCACCGGACCCTGATGGGGTCAGTGTATCCGGCGCCTATTTCGTACTAGACCGTAACCAGGGAATGAACGTCCAGATTCCCCAGCTTGTCGCGTCCGTTCAGGAACGACAGCTCGAGGAGGACCGAAAGTCCGACGACCTCGCCGCCGCCCCGCCGGACCAGCTCGGCGGCGGCCCTGGCCGTCCCCCCGGTCGCCAGGACGTCATCGACGATCAGCACCCGGTCGCCGGGTTCGAAGGCGTCGAGATGGATCTCGATCGTCTCGCTCCCGTACTCGAGATCATAGGTCTCCGCGTCCGTCGCCGAGGGCAGTTTCCCCTTCTTGCGCACCGGGACGAAGCCCGCGCCGAAGTGGTAGGCGACGGGCGCGGCGAGGATGAACCCGCGGGCCTCGATTCCGACGATCTTGTCGATGGTGCCGCGGCCGTGGTGGTTGACGACGGCGTCCACCACTCCGGCGAACGCCACGTGGTCGGCCAGCAGCGGGGTGATGTCCTTGAACATCACCCCCTGCTTGGGATAGTCGGCGACGTCGCGGATCCGCTCCTGGATCAGCTTGTTGAGGTCCACTCCCACGTTCCCCGCCTACTTGCCGCCGCGGCGCTGCTGCCGCGACCCTCGCTTCGGCTGCTGCCGCGACCCCGTCTGCACGACCTTGCGCACGGTCACCGCGCTGCGGACGTCGGTGGCGGGACGATCGCCCTCGTCCTCCGGGTCGTCCGCCGGGTCGTCCTCCGCGGTGTCGGCGGAGGCCCCGGCGCCGGCCTTGACCTTCGCCTTCGACGTCCGCCTGGCGCTCTGCTCGCGCCGGGCGATGTTCTCCCGGAGCTGCTTGTACTTCGGCTCGCGCTCCTTGAACTGGACCAGCAGCGGCGTCGCCACGCAGATCGAGGAGTACGTACCGACGATCATGCCGACGAACAGGGCGAGCGACAGGTCCTTCAGCGTGCCCGCGCCGAACAGGGTCGTGCCGATGAACAGGATCGCGCCGACGGGCAGGATCGCCACCAGCGAGGTGTTCAGCGAGCGCACCAGGGTGCTGCTGAGCGCCTGGTTGGCGGCCTCGCTGTAGGTGATCTTGGAGGTCGGCCCGAGCGGCTTGGTGACCTCCTTGATCATGTCGAAGACGACGACGGCGTCGTACAGCGAGTAGCCGAGGATCGTCAGGAAGCCGAGCAGCGTGGCCGGGGTGACCTCGAAGCCCGACCAGGCGTAGATGCCGGCGGTGATCACGAGGTCGTGGACGAGCGCGACCACCGCGGCCACGGCCATCCGCCACTCGAACGCCACCGACAGGTAGGCGATGATCAAGATCATGAAGACGAGCAGCGCCTGCCACGCCTTCTTCTGGATCTCACCGCCCCACGAGGCGCCGACGACCTGGGTGCTGACCTTGTCGGCGGGGACGGTCAGCTCCTTGGCGACGCTGGTCTTGACCGCGGTGACCTCGCTCGAGGACAGGCTCTCGGTCGTGACCCGCCAGTCGCCGCCCGCCTTCTGCACGATCACCTGGTGCGGGCCGCCGTCGGCGACGGCGCCGCGCACCTGCTCGATCGAGGCGCTCGGCGCCTTGAAGGTGAAGACGGAGCCGCCCTTGAACTCGACGCCGAAGTTGAGTCCCTGCACCAGCAGGCCCGCGATCGACAGCGCCAGCAGCAGCCCGGAGATCGTGTACCAGATCTTCGGCCGGCCGACGATGTCGGCGCTGATCTCGCCCCGGTAGATCCGGGAGATGGCCGCACGCGTTCCCATGCTCAGGCCTCCTGGCTCGTCGTGCGGGCGGCTGGGGCGGTGTCCTGCGCCTTGTGCAGGCGCCTCGGGTCGAGGCCGGACATCGGATGCCCGCGGCCGAAGAAGCTGGTGCGCGCCAGCAGCGCGACCATCGGCTTGGTGAAGAAGAACACCACGATGACGTCGATGAGCGTCGTGAGGCCCATCGCGAACGCGAACCCGGCCACCCCGCCGACCGCGAGGAAGTACAGCACGAGCGCCGCGAGGAAGGTCACGGCGTCGGCCACGAGGATGGTGCGCCGTGCCCGCTTCCAGGCGTTCTCGATCGACGAGCGCAGCCTGCGCCCGGCCCGCAGCTCGTCCCTCAGCCGCTCGAAGTAGACGATGAACGAGTCGGCGGTGATGCCGATGGACACGATCAAACCGATGATGTGCGGCAGCGAGAGCCGGAAGCCCATCCCCTCACCGAGGATCACCACCGCCTCGTAGGTGATGGCCGACGCCACGACCAGGCTGGACACCGCCACGAGGCCGAGGCCCCGGTAGTAGAACAGGCAGTAGAGCACCACCAGGCCGAGCCCGATCGCGCCGGCGATCAGTCCGCCGGTCAGCTGGTCGGAGCCCAGCGTGGACGACACCTCGTCGATGGAGCTCTGCTTGAACTCCAGCGGCAGCGCCCCGTACTTGAGCACGTTGGCGAGGTCGGTGGCGTACTGCTGGTTGAAGCTGTCGGGCGGCCCGTCGATGCTGGCGGTGCCGCCGGTGATGGGGCCCTCGCGGATGCTGGGCGCGGAGACGACCTGGCCGTCCAGCACGATCGCGACCTGCGCCTGCGGCGAGGACGGGTTCTGCTGGTAGGCCTGGGAGGCGGCGGTGGTGACCGCGCCGAACTCGCGGGCGCCCTTGCCGTCGAACTTCAGCGAGACCGACCAGCTGGCCTGGCCCTGCTGGGCGTTCGGCGGCATCGCGCTCGCCGAGGAGACGTTCTCGCCCAGGACCTGGACGGGGCCGAGGATGTACTTGGTGACCTGGCCCTTCTCCGCGTCCTGGTCACAGGCGGCGACGAACTTGCGGTTCGGGTCGTTGGACCCCGGGGCCCGCCGGTCGTCGCCGTAGCAGTTGAGCGCCTCGAACTGGCTGATCACGGCCTTGTCGGTGACGCCCGGGTAGTCCTGCGCGGGCGCGCTGGGCTGCCCGGACGGCTGGCCCAGGGGCGACGACGCCGACGGAGCCGGGGACGCCGCGGCGGACCCGGACGGCTTCGGCGTCGGGGCCGCCAGCGCCCCCGACAGCGCCCGGCCGCGCGGGGTCGCCGACGTCGACGGCGACGCGCTCCCGGACGGGGAGGCCGACGCGGAAGGCGAGGGGCTCTTGCCCCCGTCCTTCCCCTTCGACGACGGGCTGGGGGACGGGGCGGGCGCCGCCCCGTTCGCGGGCCGCCCGTCGGCCACCGCGAACACCTGGCGGAACTGCAGCTTCGCCGTCGTCCCGATCAGGTTGACGACGCGGCCCTGCCCCTCACCGGGGACGTTCACCACGATGTTGTTGCTGCCCTGCTTGGCGACCTCGGCGTCGGACACCCCCAGACCGTTGACGCGCTTCGTCATGATCTTGACGGCCTGGTTCATCTGGTCGGCCGGGGGGTTCTTGCCGTTCGGGGTCTTGGCCGTGAGGGTCACGGTCGTCCCGCCGGCGAGGTCGAGGCCCAGCTTGGGCTTCGTCTGCCCCTGCCAGACCGCCAGACCTGCCAGGACCACCATGACCGCGAAGAGCGCGAGGAGCGTGCGCCCCGGCTTGGGAGCATTCTTGGGCGGAGCCACTTGTCGTCGTACTTCCCGTCGTATCGTCGCCTGAGAGGGGGTCAGGCGGGCTTGTCGCCCGCCTCGACCTTCGCCTTCCCCTTCGGCTTGGACTCGGGCTCGCCGTCCTCGTCCGCGCTGGCCGCGGCCTCGCCGTCCTTGGACAGGTCGACCTCGGCTCCGTCCTTGGACAGGTCGACGCGGTCGCCGTCCTCGTCCTCGGCGTCCTCGACGGCCTCGTCGTGCTCGTCGTCGAGCTCCTCGGGGTCGTCGTCCTTGAGGACCTGCATGATCGCCTGCTTGACGAACCGGACCTCGACGCCGTCGGCGATCTCCAGCACGACACCGTCGTCGTCCACCGACACGACGGTCGCGCGGATACCGCTGGTCGTCAGGACGCGGGCGCCCGGTTCCATGGCGTTCTGCATCTGCATCTGCTCTTTGCGGCGCCTGCTCTGCGGCCGGATGAGCAGGAAGTAGAAGACCAGTGGCACGGCGAGGAGCAGGAGCAGGTTGAAGGCCCCGCTACCGCCGTTGTTCGCCGCGAGAATCATGTCGCTGCCCATTACTGGGGCATCCTTCCGATGTCGATTGCCCAGCCTGTGACCAGACCGGTCACGTGCAACGGGACCGCCGGCTGGAGACGGTGAACCAAGTCCCGGAGTCTAGAGAGTACGCGAGACCCCGGCAACGAGGCGACGATCGGCGTCGCCGGGAAGTTCCCAACCCGTTACCAGATGATCACTATTCCGCTCCGTCGGCGTTCCCGTCCAGGTCGAACAGGGTGCCCGCCATCGGCGCGGTCGGCGGTTGGGGAAGCCCGAGGTGCGCCCACGCGGCGGCCGTGGCGACCCGTCCGCGCGGCGTCCTGGCGAGCAGGCCCTGCCGGACGAGGAACGGCTCCGCGACGACCTCGACGGTCTCGGGCTCCTCCCCCACCGACACGGCGAGCGTCGACAGGCCCACCGGCCCGCCGCCGAACTTGCGCATCAGCGACTCCAGGACGGAACGGTCGAGCCGGTCAAGGCCCCGTTCGTCCACCTCGTACAACGCCAGGGCCGCGCGGGCCGATTCCCGCGTGATCACCCCGTCGGCGCGGACCTCGGCGTAGTCGCGGACGCGGCGCAGCAGCCGGTTGGCGATCCGGGGCGTGCCGCGCGAGCGTCCGGCCACCTCGGCGGCGGCGTCGTCGGCGATCTCCACGCCCAGCAGCCGGGCCGACCGGCGGACGATGACCTCCAGCTCGGCGGGCTCGTAGAAGTCCATGTGCGCGACGAACCCGAACCGGTCGCGCAGCGGGCCGGGCAGCATGCCCGCCCGCGTGGTGGCCCCCACCAGCGTGAAGGGGGCGATGTCCAGCGGGATCGCCGTCGCGCCCGGGCCCTTGCCCACGACGACGTCGACGCGGAAGTCCTCCATCGCCATGTAGAGCATCTCCTCGGCGGGCCGCGCCAGCCGGTGGATCTCGTCCAGGAACAGCACCTCGCCCTCGGCGAGGGTGGACAGCACGGCCGCGAGGTCGCCGGCCCGCTCGATCGCGGGCCCCGAGGAGATCCGCAGCGGCTGCCCCAGCTCCGCCGCGATGATCATGGCGAGGGTGGTCTTGCCGAGACCCGGCCCGCCGGACAGCAGCACGTGGTCGGGGGTCCGGCCGCGCCGCAGCGCGCCGTGCAGCACCAGCGAGAGCTGCTCGCGGACCCGTTCCTGCCCGACGAAGTCGTCCAGCTTCTTCGGCCGCAGCGCGGCCTCGATCTGCTGCTCCTCGATCCCGTCGGCGTCCGCCGACACCAGCCGCTCGCCCTCGTCGGTCCCGCTCATCCCCGCTCCCCACGCCTCCCCGGACTCGCTCTCGCTCATGGCCTGCCCTCCGTGGGGGGGCGACCCCCCACACCCCCCGGTTCGCTACCGCTCATGCGCGTTTCCTGTGGGGGGCGACCCCCCACACCCCCCGGTTCGCTACCGCTCATTGTTTGCTGAGCTTCTTCAGCGCCGACCTGAGCAGCGCCGCGACCGGGGGCGTCTCGCCGCCGTCGAGGTCCGCGGCGACGGCGTCGACGGCTGCGTCGGCGTCCTTGGCCGACCAGCCGAGGTTGACCAGGCCCATCTGGACCTGCTCGCGCCACGGCTCGGCGCGGGCGGGCGCGCGCAGGTCGCCGCCGTCGTCGCCGACCGGGCCGCCGAGGCGGTCCCGCAGCTCCAGGACGATGCGCTGGGCGCCCTTCTTGCCGATGCCGGGCACCTTGGTGAGCGCGTTCACGTCCTCGGTGGACACGGCGCGGCGCAGCGCGTTCGGCGAGTGGACGGCGAGCATCGCCAGGGCGAGGCGGGGTCCGACGCCGCTGGCGGTCTGGAGCAGCTCGAAGACGGTGCGCTCATCGTCGTCGGCGAACCCGAACAGGGTGAGGGAGTCCTCGCGGACGACGAGTGAGGTCGGCACCTGGGCCTGCTCGCCGACCCGCAGGCCGGCCAGCGTCGCGGGGGTGCACTGCACCGAGAGGCCGACGCCGTGCACGTCGATCACCGCCCCGTCGGGGCCCGCGGCGGCCACCCGGCCGCTGACGAAGGCGATCACTGGACGCTTCCTCCTCTGCTCCGGGCGGCGAGCCGTTCCCGTTCGGCCCTGGCCGCCTCCTCGATCCGCGACCGCTGCGCGTGCGCGAGCCGCCGCTGCGCTCCCCCGCGCCACACGTGGCAGATGGCCAGGGCGAGCGCGTCCGCGGCGTCCGCCGGCTTCGGCGCCGCCTCCAGCGCCAGCAACCGGGTCACCATCCGGGTCACCTGCGCCTTGTCGGCGCGGCCGTTGCCGGTGACGGCGGCCTTGGCCTCGCTCGGGGTGTGCAGCGCGACGGGCAGGCCGCGGCGGGCGGCCAGCAGCATCGCGATGCCCGCGGCCTGGGCCGTCCCCATGACGGTCCGGACGTTGTGCTGGGAGAACACGCGCTCGACCGCGACGGCCTCAGGGCGCAGTTCGTCCATCAGGGCCGCGATCCCCGTCTCGATGCCCAGCAGGCGCTGGGCGTGGTCCTCGTCGGGGGCGGTCCGCACGACCGACACGTGCACCAGGTGCAGCCGCTTGCCCGGGGCGCCCTCGACGACCCCGACCCCGCACCGGGTGAGCCCGGGGTCCACCCCCATCACCCGCACGGCCGCTCCTTCGATCATCTGTTCGGCCGCCAACGCTACCAATCCGCGTCGCCGGTCAGAAGTAGTCCAGCGAGAACGGCGTGGCCGCGAACACGGCCGTGAGCGCCTCGGCGTCCGCGCCCTGGAGCAGGCCCGCGCGGCGGAGCGTGGTCACCGGGATCCCGGCGTAGAGGGCCGACAGGCCGCGCGGGCCGAGGCGCACGGCGTCCGCGGCGGCGGTGGAGCGCTCCAGCCTGCCCTCCCCGTCCGCGACCTCCAGCCTCCAGTGCCCGGAGTTCGCCGGACGCTCCGGGTCGTCGATCTCCAGCGGGACGCCGGCGGCGACCCCGGCCGGGTAGCCGCGCGCCGCGATCGCCGCGGGCGCGTCGACGACCCGCAGCATCCACTGGGAGCGGTGGACGACCTCGTGTTCGCGTTCGCGCGGCAGCCACAGCACCGGGTCCGCGGGCGAGACGCAGGCCCGCACCGACTCGGCCGTGGACGAGCCGGATCCGACGATGGCCCACAGCGCCCTCAGCGTCCTCTCGGAGGACGCGACGAGCCGGAGGACCTCCAGCCCGGCGTTGCCCTCCGCCCAGCGGTAGGAGAGGAATCCGTCCTCGGCCAGGTAGTGGTAGACGTCCGGGGCGTCCAGGTGCTCGCGCCACCTCGCCTCGGGCCAGCCGACGGGGCCGCAGTCGCGCGCCGTCCGGTGCGCGCGCCCGATCACGGCGGCCACCTCGGCGGCGTCGCCCGGCCCGGCGCGGCGGACGGGGACCCGTTCGGCCGCGATCGTGCGCAGGGCCTCGGTGGACAGGTCGACGTGGTGCCAGCCGCCCGCGTGCTCCCAGCCCAGCGACCGGTAGAGCCGCGTCGTGGCCGGATAGAGCATGGCGAGCGGGTGGCCGAGGCCGGCGCACCGCTCCAGCAGGTCGGTCATCAGGCGGCGGCCGAGCCCCCGCCCGCGCTCCTCAGGCGCGACCGTGATCGCGCTGACGCCGGCCGTGGAGACCGCACGCCCGTTCCACCACTGCGCCATGTCGAGCAGGGCTCCCGTGGCGACGACCGCCCGGCCGTCGAAGCCCGCGAACTGCCGCCCGGCCTCCGCGGCCTGCCGGACGAGGCGGGACCGCCGCGCCCACACCTCGTCGGGCAGCGGCCCGAAGGCGCGGGCCCGGATGTCTCGGACGGCGTCCACCTCGCCGGGGGCGACAGCGCGAATCTCCATGATCCAGACCGTATGCGACGGCTCCGACGGCAACGCCGCCGCACCCGGGCGGGCGGCGGCGGCGTTCGCGGGGCGGCGGGGTCAGGCGTCGATGGAGGCCATGACCTCGTCGCTGACGTCGAAGTTGGCGTAGACCTCCTGGACGTCGTCGGAGTCCTCCAGGGCGTCGAGGAGCCGGAACACCTTCTTGGCGTTGTCCTCGTCGAGCGGGACGGTCACGCTCGGCAGGAACTTGCTCTCCGCCGAGTCGTAGTCGATGCCCGCCTCCACCAGCGCCGAGCGGACCGCGACCAGGTCGCCGGCCTCGCTCACGACCTCGAAGTTCTCCTCGTCGAGGTCGTTGACCTCCTCGGCCCCGGCGTCCAGGACGGCCATCATGACGTCGTCCTCGCTGGTGCCCGCCTTGGGGACGATCACGACGCCCTTGCGGTTGAACATGTAGGAGACCGAGCCCGGGTCGGCGAGGGAGCCGCCGTTGCGGGTCAGGGCGACGCGGACCTCGGAGGCGGCCCGGTTGCGGTTGTCGGTCAGGCACTCGATGAGCACGGCCACCCCGCCGGGGGCGTAGCCCTCGTAGGTGATGGTCTGCCATTCGGCGCCCCCGGCCTCCTCACCGGCGCCCCGCTTGCGGGCGCGCTCGATGTTGTCGTTCGGGACCGAGTTCTTCTTCGCCTTGTAGATGGCGTCGTAGAGGGTGGGATTCGCGTCGGGGTCTCCGCCGCCGGTGCGGGCCGCCACCTCGATGTTCTTGATCAGCTTGGCGAAGAGCTTGCCCCGCTTGGCGTCGAGGGCCGCCTTCTTGTGCTTGGTTGTCGCCCACTTGGAATGGCCGGACATCTGTCAATCCTCCTCTGTCGTCCGGCGCACCAGATCGGCGAAGTAGTGGTGCACGCGGAAATCGCCTGTCAACTCCGGATGGAACGCGGTCGCCATGAGGCGCCCCTGGCGGACGGCGACGATCCTACCGGCGTTCGGGCCGCCCTCCGCGCGTCCGAGGACCTCGACGTCGTCGCCGACGGACTCCACCCAGGGTGCGCGGATGAAAACCGCGTGGTACGGCGTGTCACCCATACCGGTCAGCGGGACGGCGGCCTCGAACGAGTCGACCTGCCGGCCGAACGCGTTGCGCCGCACGGTCATGTCGATCCCCCCCACGGTCTCCTGGCCCGCGACGCCGCCGCGGATCCGGTCCGCCAGCATGATCATGCCGGCGCAGGAGCCGTAGGCGGGCATGCCCGCCTCGATCCGCTTGCGCAGCGGGTCGAGCAGTTCGAACGAGCGCGCCAGCCGCCACATGGTGGTGGACTCCCCGCCGGGCAGCACCAGCCCGTCGACCTGTTCCAGTTCGTCGGGGCGGCGCACCTTCAGGGCGCGCACCCCGGCCGCCTCCAACGCGCGCGCGTGCTCGCGCACGTCGCCCTGCAGGGCGAGGACACCGATCGTGGGCACAGCAGTCACGTGGAAACCTTCCGGGGAACAGGAGTCGTCTCAACCCTAGACGTTCCTTACAACGGCGCACGACCTGGCTGATCTTCCCAGCGCCCCCGCAGCGCCCCCGCCCCCGCGCCTAGGTCAGGCGTGCCGGAAGCGGCGGACCGGGAGTTCCAGGGGCAGGAAGCCGTCCTTGCCCCGGTCGGCGATGCCGCGGCCGAACATGTAGGCCTCGGCGAGGGCGAGCCCGAACTCCTCGGGGTCGAACGGGAGCGGCACGTCCGGGGCGCCGGCGTCGACGGCGCGCCAGAACGGCCGCTCGGCGGGCAGCCGCTCGCCCTGGTCGACGACCACCCCGTCCTCCGCGGTGACGAACACGTCGCGGAGCAGCTCGCCCGACTCGTACCAGCGGAACCAGCAGCCGCGGATGACGTTGTGCAGGACGAGGACGCCGCAGTGCGCGCCGGGCAGGGCCGCGGCGGCGGTGTCGGCGATGCGGCGGGCGTCCTCGTCGAGGCAGAACAGCCGCCTGTCGCACAGCAGCAGCGCCCGCTCGAAGGCCCCGACGAACAGCTCGTCGTCGTAGGGCCAGAGCGCGAAGTCCAGGACCGTGTCACCGGTCTCGGTGAGGGCGGCCGCCGGGTACAGGCGGCGCGCGATCTTCGCGGCGGCGTCCGGATCGGGCACCATGCCGGGCCGGAACACCTCGGTGGGCTCACCCGCGCTCGCACACGCCAGCGCGACCGACCAAGCCATGCTCTCCCCTCCCGCGGCCGGACCGCCCGAAGATCGCTTCACCGGCCGCGACGTCAGCGTAACCCCGCCGGCGGCCGGTGTGGAGGGGGGACCCCGGTATCCGCCCGGCCACTCCGGGCCGGGCGGACGGGTGCCCGCTACCAGCCGCGACCGGCGAACTTCTGGTCCTCGCCGAGGGAGGCGGCGCTGATGCCGACCATGGCCTCGCCGAGGCCGCGCGACACCTTCGCGATCACGTCGGGGTCGTCGTGGAAGGTGGTGGCCTTCACGATCGCCTCGGCCCGCTGGGCGGGGTTGCCGGACTTGAAGATCCCGGAGCCGACGAAGACGCCCTCGGCGCCGAGCTGCATCATCATCGCGGCGTCGGCCGGGGTGGCGATGCCGCCCGCGGTGAACAGCACGACGGGCAGCCTGCCCGCCTGCGCGACCTCCTTGACCAGCTCGTACGGGGCCTGGAGCTCCTTGGCCGCGACGTACAGCTCGTCCTCGGGCAGGGACTGCAGGCGGCGGATCTCCTGCCGGATCTTGCGCATGTGCGTCGTGGCGTTGGAGACGTCGCCGGTGCCGGCCTCGCCCTTGGAGCGGATCATCGCCGCGCCCTCGGTGATGCGGCGCAGCGCCTCGCCGAGGCTGGTGGCGCCGCAGACGAAGGGGACGGTGAACGCCCACTTGTCGATGTGGTTGTCGTAGTCGGCGGGCGTCAGCACCTCCGACTCGTCGATGTAGTCGACGCCGAGGGCCTGCAGCACCTGCGCCTCGACGAAGTGGCCGATGCGGGCCTTGGCCATGACCGGGATGGAGACCGCGCCGATGATCCCGTCGATCATGTCGGGGTCGCTCATCCGGGAGATGCCGCCCTCGGCGCGGATGTCGGCGGGGACCCGCTCCAGGGCCATGACGGCGACCGCGCCCGCGTCTTCGGCGATCTTCGCCTGCTCGGGCGTGACGACGTCCATGATCACGCCGCCCTTGAGCATCTCCGCCATGCCGCGCTTGACGCGGGCGGTCCCGGTCTCGGGCGCGGCGTTGTCAGGGGCGGGAGTGGAAGTGGACACGGGCATTCCTCACGTGGACGGACGACAAGTCTTTTCCCATGATATTGCCTGCTCGTTCGCCCTCTGGACCCGGCAGAGTGTCAGCGGACGGCGCCGGAGGCTTACGAAGTGACGGGCGGCGGGGGTGCCCCGGGCTCCGCGCGGCCTAGGACGCGCCCACTTCAGGGCGTGTAGGGCTTGCCGTCGTTGACGAGCACGACCCACACCTGGCCGGGTGCGAAGTTCATGGGTTTGCCGTCGGCGGTGGTGTAGGTGGTGCCTTTGCTCTCGGACGGGCGCGACCACTTGGCGTCGTAGGCCTTGCCGTCGCGCAGGACGACCGCGCGCCCGGTGCCGGTGGTGTGGATCAGCGGCGTGTAGCTGCCGAGGAAGTCGTGGAACTTCGAGCGGGTCGTCTTGGCGTACTGGACGACGACGGTCTTGCCGCCGAGCAGCCCGCCTTCCGCGGCGCGATCGGGCCTGCCGCCCCAGCTGGCGAGCCACCGCTTCTGCTTGGCCGACCACGTGAAACCCATCCTGGCGGCGGGCCACCGGGCGGTGAACGACTTGGTGGGCTCGCCGCCTTCGGGGGCCTCTCCGAAGCGGAAGCCGATGTCGCGCGGCTTGGCGGCCTTCGGCGCCCGCTTGAGGAGGTTCTTGGGGTCGGCGTAGAGGTTGTAGGGGATGCGCCTGTCGCTGGAGCGGAAGTACGCGCCGCCCGCGCTCTCCTGTGAGATGTCGTACACCGGCGCCTTGCGGATGTACTTCTTCATCTTGCTCTGGACACCGGAGAACGCGAAGGCGGGACGGCCGAACTGCGGCAGGATGTGCAGGTCGGAGATGCGGGCGCTGCGGACGGGCCCGACCTTCTTCGGCAGCTTGGAGGAGAAGACCGCCATCAGGCGGGTCTCGCCGCCCTCAACCTGCTCGACGTAGACGATGTCGGCGGCCGACACGCCGCTCTGCGGGAGCGCGGGGCTGGTGTTCTCGATCTTGACCGCGAGGACGGGGTTGCCGAGGCCCTTGGTGCCGCCGGTGAACGGGTGCGTCGCCGGCGTCGGCGTCGCGCTGTCCTGGGGCGCGCCCGTGCTCTTCGGCGGCGGCGCCGACTTCGGACCGTCCGAGCTCGAGCAGGCCGGCAGCGCGGCGCCGAGGACGAGGACGCCGAGTCCCGCGGCCGCGTGCCTCCGGGCGGTGATCTCCCAGACAGATCGCACGATCTACCCCTCCTTTGGACGATCTGCCAGAGGTTAGCGAACGTGATCCGGTGCGCTCGCCCGCCCGGTGGTACGGCCGAGGGGTGCTCCCCCGCTCAAGGTCCGCCTGCCGATATGTCCGGGCGGCCGGATTCCGGGCCTCCGGACCGCGGCCGGCCGCGGTCCCCCGCGGTCAGATCCCGGGCGGGTCGTCGTCGATCTCGAAGAAGTCCGGGAGCGGGGCGCGCCCGGCGAGCGGCAGGACGCGGATGAGCAGCTTGCGGCGCGCGATCCGGGCCTGGGACACGGCGTCGTTGTAGAAGCGGCGGGCGTAGGCGACCTTCGCGGCGGCGGACGACAGCTCCTCCAGGACCGCCTGGCCGTCGCCGCCGCGCGCGGCGAGGGCGTCGACGAACCCGGGCTGGTCGACGGCGGCGCGCAGCGCCCGCGACAGGTCGCTCTCGGCGAACTCGCGCCCCTCGGCGTCGGCGGTGCGGGCCTCGTGGGCGGCGGTGGCCAGCACCAGGCTGGTGGCGGGGTCCAGAAGCCGCGACGCGGCCAGCTCCAGCGTGGCGGCGGCCCGCCTGACGAGCGCGGCGTCGAGCGCGGCGCGGGCCGTCTCGACCCGCACGTGCAGCCGGTCGAGCCGGGTGGCGCGCCACGACACGTACACGCCGACGAGGAAGACGACGGCGATCCAGAACAGGACGTCGATGACCCAGTCGTAGGACACGCCGCCCCCTACGCGCCGACGCCGGACTCGACGACGCGGACGCGGCCGCCGGTGACGGTCTCGTACACCCGCACCACGTCGCGGGCCACGGACGACCAGTCGTAGGCCCGGACGGCCGCGCGGGCCTCCGCGGACAGCTGCTTGCGGCGGGCCGGGTCGTCGAGCAGGGCCCCGGCCGCCGCCGCGAGCGCCTCGTGGTCGCCGGCCGGGAACAGCGCCCCGGCCCGGCCGCGGCGCAGGACGCGATCGAACGCCTCGATGTCGCTGGCCAGGATGGGCGCGCCCGCCGCCATGGCCTCGGCGAGGACGATGCCGAAGCTCTCGCCGCCGAGGTTGGGCGCGACGAACACGTCAACCGAGTGGTAGGCGCGGACCTTGTCCTCCTCGCTCACCATGCCGAGCACGACGACGCGGTCGCGCAGGTCAGGCGGGACCCTGGCCAGCACGTCGTCGGCGTCGCCGGGGCCGGCCAGCAGCAGCCGCAGCCCGGGCCGGAGGCGGCCGATGATCTCGAAGGCGCGCAGCAGCACCGGCAGCCCCTTGCGCGGCTCGTCCATCCGGCCGAGGAAGCCGAGCGCTCCCCCGTCGCCGCCCCCGGGCGGCGGGTCCGCGCGGCCGCGCCAGCCGGGCAGCGGCGCGGCCATCGCGTAGCGCTCGGTCGCGACGCCGTTCGGGATGAGCACGGCGTCGCCGCCGAGGTGCTCGACGAGCGTGGTGCGGGCGGCCTCGGACACCGCGATCCGGCCGGTGATCTTCTCGAGGGCGCTCTGCAGGATCGGCGCGGTGACCGACAGCGCCCGCGACCGCTCGTAGGAGGCGTGGAACGTCCCCACGATGGGCCCGTCGGCGGCCCAGCAGGCCAGCAGCCCGAGCGAGGGCGCGGCGGGCTCGTGGACGTGCAGGACGTCGAACCCGCCGTCGCGGATCCAGCGCCGGACCCGGCCGGCCGACAGGAACCCGAACGCCAGCCGGGCGACCGAGCCGTTGTAGGGAACGGGGACGGCGCGCCCGGCCGCCACGACGTAGGGCGGCAGGTCGGCGTCGTCGTCGGCGGGCGTGATGACCGACACCTCGTGGCCGAGCGCGACCAGCGCCTCGGCGAGGTCGCCGATGTGCTGCTGGACGCCGCCCGGCACGTCCCAGGTGTAGGGGCAGACGATGCCCACCTTCATCGGCCGGCCCTCAACTTCGGCCGTCCGCGAGGTCGTCCACCCAGACCTTCTGCAGCATGTGCCAGTCCTCGGGGTGGGCGGCGATGCCCTCCTCGAAGGCGCGCGCGAGCTCCTGGGTCATGGCCTGGATCTTCTCCTGTCTGCCGCCCTCGTCCGGCACGGGGATCTCCTCGTGGACCCTCGCCGCCCAGTACTCGCCCTCGTACCAGAGTGTCACGGGGATGAGGGCGGCGCCCGTCTGGATGGCCAGCGCGGCCGACACGGCGGGCATCCGGGCGGTGGCGCCGAAGAACTCGACCTCGACGCCGGTGTCGGTCAGGTCGCGGTCGACGACCAGGCACACCGGCCGCCCGGCGCGCAGCCGCTGCGCCATCCGCCCGTAGGCGGAGGCGCCCCTGTGCGCGAGGACCTCCATGCCGAGGCCCTCGCGGAACTCGACGAACCGGTCGAACAGCGACGCCGGCTCGAGGCGCTCGGCGACGGTGGTGAACGGGTGGCCGTTGTGCACCAGCCACGCCCCGGCCTGCTCGTAGTTGCCCATGTGGGGCAGCGCCAGGATGACGCCGCGCCCGGAGTCGAGGTTGGTGAAGATCTTCTTCTCGCCGGTGACCCGCATCCGGCCGACGATCCGCGCCCGGTCGTACTCGGGCAGCCGGAAGACCTCCAGCCAGTAGCGGAAGTAGGAGCGCAGCACCTTCTTGCTGAGGACGCGGACCTCGTCGTCGACGGCGTCCTTGCCGAGGACTCGGCACAGGTTCTTCTCCAGCTGCCGCACGCCGCCGCCGTAGCGGTGCCAGGTGCGGTCGGCGAGCGCGGCGAACACCAGGCGCGCCGCGCTCTCGGGCATCTTGCGGACGACCGTCCAGCCCAGGGCGTAGACGGCGTCGGTCACCTCGTCGCGAAGCGACGGCGACGCCTCTGCGCGGCGGGGCGTGGTCATGGACGCGGCTCCGGCGTCTTCTCGGCCCCGTTGCGCGCGCCGTTGCCCGCCCCCGGGCCGCCGTCGGCCTTCGCCTGGGCGTACACCGTGGCGAACCGCTGCCCGACCGTGACGGTGCTGAGCACGGCGAGGGCCCACAGCGCGACGGCGAGGACGTAGGGGACGCCGAGCCCGTCGAGCCCGGCGGCGACCAGCGCGACGATGAGGCGCTCGGCGCGCTCGGCGATGCCGACGTTGCAGGTGTAGCCGAGCCCCTCGGCGCGCGCCTTGGCGTAGGACACCACGACCCCGGAGACCAGGCAGTACAGGGCGACCCCGGCGAGGGGCTCCTGCCCGGCCCGGTACAGCCCGATCATGAGCCCGGCGAAGATCGCGGCGTCGGCGACGCGGTCCATGGTGGAGTCCAGGAACGCCCCGAACGAGGAGATCTTCCCGGTGACCCGGGCCACCGCGCCGTCGAGCATGTCGAACAGGACGAACGCGGTGATGACCATCGTCCCCCAGAAGAACTCCCCGCGCGGGAACAGCACGAGCGCGCCGGCGGCGACGCCGACCGTCCCGATGACGGTGATGGCGTTGGGCGAGACCCCGGTCCGCGCGACCGCCTGTCCGACGGGGGTGAGGACGCGCCCCAGCGCGGGCCTGATCTTGTTGAGCATCGCCGTCCGTTCTCGTGGTCGCCTGGAGTCGTCGCCGCCGGGAGTCGTGGTCACCGGGAGCGGCCCCGCCGCGGGCGTCCGGCGCCCACGCGGCGCGCCCATCGTAGTGCGGACGCCGCCGGGACGCGGCCGGGCACGGGCCCGCCGCCGCCGCGGCCCGGACGGATCGCGGTTGTTTGCCGTTCACCCCTTGTGATCCCGGCCCGCAGGGGAAAGGCTGTTGGCACGGGTGTGACGCCGGTCACGCGCGATGAACGAGGTCGGACGCCGCACTCGGACGTCAGGGCCGGGCCCGCCGGGGCCGGGCCCCAGCCGCACGCGGGCCTCCGCGAGAGGCCCGTCCGAGGAGGTAGTCATGGCGGACAAGGGAGGCCACCCGGGAGCCCCCGGCAGGGCACCGGAGGCCGGCACGTGCGACAAAGTGCGCAACGTCGCGCTGGTCGGCCATTCAGGGGCCGGTAAGACCACGCTCGTCGAGGCGCTGCTCGCCGCCACGGGCACGCTGCAGCGGGCGGGGAAGGTCGAGGACGGCACCACCGTCAGCGACTTCGACGAGGTCGAGGTGCGCCAGCAGCGCTCGGTCAACCTCGCGCTCGCGCCGCTGGTGCACGGCGACGTCAAGGTCAATCTCATCGACACCCCCGGCTACGCCGACTTCGTCGGGGACCTGCGGGCCGGGCTGCGCGCCGCCGACGCGGCGCTGTTCGTGATCTCCGCGGTGGACGGCATCGACGGGCTCACCCGGATGATCTGGGAGGAGTGCGCGGCGGTGCAGATGCCCCGCGCGGTCGTCATCACCAAGATCGACCAGCAGCGCGGCGACTACGACGACGTGGTCATGACCTGCCAGGACGTCTTCGGCGAGGGCGTCGCGCCGCTGTACTTCCCGGCCCAGGGCGACGACGGCCTCAAGGGCCTGATCGGGCTGCTGTCGCAGCGCTGCCTCGACTACTCGACCGGGAAGCGCACCGAGTGCGACCCCGACCCCCGGTACCTGGACCAGATCTCCGAGCAGCGCGCCTCGCTCATCGAGGGGATCATCCAGGAGAGCGAGGACGAGACCCTCATGGACCGGTACCTGTCCGGCGAGGAGATCGACGTCAAGGCGCTCATCGAGGACCTGGAGACCGCGGTGGCGCGCGGCAGCTTCTACCCCGTCCTCGCCACGTCGGTGCCGCACGGCGACCACCCCGGCCCGGTCGTCGGCATGATGGAGCTGCTGGAGGTCGTCACCCAGGCGTTCCCGTCCCCCCTCGAACACGGCATCCCCCCGGTGACCCCGGTGGCGGGCGGGCCCCCGAAGGAGATCTCCTGCGATCCGGAGGGGCCGCTGGTCGCCGAGGTCGTCAAGACCACCTCCGACCCGTACGTCGGGCGGATCTCGCTGGTCCGGGTCTTCTCCGGGACCCTGCGCCCCGACACGACCGTGCACGTCTCCGGGCACGGCATGGAGGACCGCGGCCACGAGGACCACGACGTCGACGAGCGCGTCGGCGCGCTCACCTCGCCCCTGGGCAAGACGCAGCGCACCGTGTCGTCGTGCGGCGCGGGCGACATCTGCGCGGTGGCGAAGCTCAGCCGCGCCGAGACGGGCGACACGCTGTCCGACCCGGCGGCGCCCATGGTGATGGCGCCCTGGTCCATGCCGGACCCGCTGCTGCCCGTCGCCATCCGCGCGAAGTCCAAGGCCGACGAGGACAAGCTGAGCCAGGCGCTCGGCCGGCTCGTCGCCGAGGACCCGACGCTGCGGCTGGAGAACAACTCCGAGACCCGGCAGCTGGTGCTGTGGTGCATGGGCGAGGCGCACGCCGACGTCCTGATCGACCGGCTGCGCGCCCGCTACGGCGTCGAGGTCGAGCGGGTGGAGCTGCGCGTCCCGCTGCGCGAGACGTTCGGCGGGACGGCGAAGGGCCTCGGCCGGCACGTCAAGCAGAGCGGCGGGCACGGCCAGTACGGCATCTGCCATATCGACGTCGAGCCGCTGCCCTCCGGCGAGGGCTTCGAGTTCGTCGACAAGATCGTCGGCGGGGTCGTCCCGCGCCAGTTCATCCCGTCGGTCGAGAAGGGCGTCCGGCAGCAGATGGAGCGCGGCGTGTCCGCCGGATACCCGATGGTGGACATCAAGGTCACCCTGCACGACGGGAAGGCGCACTCGGTCGACTCCTCCGACATGGCGTTCCAGGCGGCCGGGGCGCTCGCGCTGAAGGACGCGGCGAGCCAGGTTCCGATCCTGCTGCTGGAGCCGGTCGACGAGGTGGGCGTGCTGATCGCCGACGAGTACGTCGGCCCGATCATGTCCGACCTCACCTCCCGGCGCGGCCGGGTGCTCGGCTCCCAGGCGGTGCCGGGCGGCCGCACGATGATCAAGGCGGAGGTGCCGCAGCTGGAGATCGTCCGGTACGCGATCGACCTGCGCTCGATGTCGCAGGGCACCGGCACGTTCAGCCGCTCCTTCCTGCGCTACGAACCGCTCCCGTCGCATCTCGCCGACAAGGTCGCCGCCGAGTCCAGGGACGGCTGACCGCGCCCCGCGGGGGCGGGGCCCGGCGCGCGCCGGGCCCCGCCCCGCCCCCTCCGCCGCGGTGACGGCCGGCGCCGCCGAATCGACCTGCGGGGGGAGCCCGGCTCATCCCGCAGGGTGACCCGCGATTCGGCCGGACGGCCGATGATCAGGGCGGGTCCGCGGTGCGATCGTGGTCTCACAATGAAAAACGTGGACGCCCCCCGGGATCCGGCCGCCCCCGGACGCCGGACGTTCATCAAGGGGTTGGGGCTGGCGGCCGCCGGAGCGGTCACACTGGGCGCCGGCGCGGAGGCCGTCGGCGCCGTGGTCGGCTCCGGGGGCCCGCCGTCGTCGGCGATGGCGGTCCCCATCGCCGGTCCGTGGCGCCCCGGCAGCGCGCACGTCGACGTGATCTGGGGCGTCGACACCGCCCAGAAGCTCGTCGCCCTCACCTTCGACGACGGGCCGATGCCCGACTGGACGCCCATGGTGCACGACATCCTGGACGCCGAGCGGGTCAAGGCGACGTTCTTCCTCGTCGGGGAGCGCCTCGTCCGCCACGCCCGGCTCGTGCACGGGCGGATGGAGCGGCACGAGGCCGGCAACCACACCTGGCAGCACAAGGACCTGTCGCGCCTGTCCGACGATCAGGCCCTGGAGCAGCTGCGGCGCGCCCACAACGCCATCACGCGGATCGTCGGCAGAGAGCCCCGGTTCCTGCGCCCGCCGTTCGGGCATCTGGGCGGCACCACGCTCAGCGCCGCGTGCCGGTTCGACTACGACATCGCGCTGTGGTCGATCAAGATGCTGGAGAAGACCTACGAGGACGAGCCGCCGGCGCTGGTGGACTACATCGTGGGCAACACCGGCCCCGGCGCGATCCTGCTCGCCCACGACACCGGCAACCACGACCGCCTGGTCGCGCTCCGCAACCTCGTCCCGATGATCCGGGGCCTGCGCGCCAAGGGCTTCGAGTTCGTCACGCTCTCGGAGCTGATGAGCGTCTCGCAGCCGCCGCCCCGCCCCGGTGGCGACGCGGGCCTGCGGCGAGCCGTGCCTCCCGCCTAGGGCGGCCGCGCCCGAGCCTCGTCCCCCTCGTCCGGCGGGCTCCGCCC
Source organism: Actinomadura sp. K4S16 (assembly GCF_008327685.1). Classification (GTDB taxonomy): domain Bacteria; phylum Actinomycetota; class Actinomycetes; order Streptosporangiales; family Streptosporangiaceae; genus Spirillospora. The sequence goes on along the minus strand of NZ_BDDE01000031.1, from coordinate 71,804 downwards.
GGTCGGCCGTCGTTGCCGTCAGCCGTCGTGCGGCCAGGCGTCGGCGAGCATCTGGCGGGTGTCGCGCAGCAGCTGCGGCAGGACCTTCGTGTGCCCGACCACCGGCATGAAGTTGGTGTCGCCGCCCCAGCGCGGGACGACGTGCTGGTGCAGGTGGGCCGCGATGCCGGCGCCCGCGACGAGGCCGAGGTTCATGCCGACGTTGAAGCCCTGCGCGCCGCTCGCCTTGCGCAGCGCCGTCAGGGCCCGCTGCGTGAAGACGGCCAGCTCGGTGTACTCCGGCTCCTCCAGGTCGGCGTAGTCGGCGACGTGCCGGTACGGGACGACCATCAGGTGCCCGGAGTTGTAGGGGTAGAGGTTCAGCACCGTGAACACCGACTCCCCGCGGGCCACGACGAGCCCCTCCTCGTCGGTCATCTTCGGGATCTCGCAGAAGGGGCAGCCGTCGCCGGCTCCCCCGCCCGTGGGCTTGTTCTCGCCCTTGATGTAGGCCATCCGGTGCGGGGTCCAGAGCCGCTGGAAGTTGTCGGGCGTGCCCGCGCCGCCCCTCTCCTCCTCGAAGCGGGGCGTGCGCTCGTTCCCGGCGCCGGCACCGGGCGCGTCCTCGCGCCCCTGCTGCACCACGGACTCCTCCGGCTCTGGGCTCAAGGCGGCGGTCTCCTTTTGTTCACGGCCTGACCAGCAGCATAGAGAGAGACGCCCCGGGGGCTGTAGCCGGGATCCCCTAGCATGGCCCGTCGGCGGGTCTTCGGACGCGCCCGCGATCCGGTGCCTGCGTGACGTCCCGCGCGTCGCTCCGACACCATGGTCACCCGACCGACCCCCAGGGAGCGATCATGACCGGGCTCGACAAGCACCGCACCGGGAACGCCGAGCAGGGGCAGGAGGCCGGCCCCGGACCGCGGTTCCCCGGGGTGCCCGCCGGCCGCCCGGAGACCGAGCCGCCGCCCGCGACCCCCCCGCACGCCCAGCAGCCCCCCGGCATGCCACCCCACGGCGCGCCGTCACAGGGGACGCCTTCACAGGGGATGCCTTCACAGGGGACGCAGCAGGTGACCCAGCCGGGGACACCGCTGTCGGCTCCTCCCCCGGCCGCGGCGCGGCCGTCGGTCCCGCCGCCGCGGGGCGCCCAGTCCTCGGGGCCGAACGCGGTGCCGATGACGCTGCACGGCTCGCCCGGCGACCTCAGCGCGCCGGTGGAGGGCCGCATCACGATCGGGAACGCGGTCATCGGGAAGATCGCCGCGTTCGCGGCGCTGGAGGTGGACGGCGTCGCCGGCCTCACCGTCCGGGAGGAGCCCGCCGCGACCGGGGTGCGCGTCGTCCAGAACGACGACGAGGTCACCCTCGACGTCGCCATCGCCGTCGAGTACGGCACCGTGATCAGGGACGTGGCGACCCTGGTGAAGGCGAACGTGGCACGGGTGGCGGCGATCATGCTGGGCACGCGGGTCGCCGCCGTGAACGTGTCGGTCGAGGACGTCCGTCAGGCGGCGCGGGCGTAGCAGTTCTGCATGCCGCCGCCCACCGAGATCGTGGTCACCTTCACGCGCTCGACGAGTTGCGGCATGACGCCCGTGAAGTGGAAGGTCTTCGACCCGCCGCTCCGCATGGTGGTCTGCTGGGCCCTGGGCTCCTGCCCCCGCAGCGACAGCTCCGCCCGGATCGCGCCGCCGGCGGAGACCGCGATGACGACGTCCACGCCCGTCGGGGCGGCCCGGTAGTACGCCGTCCCCTTGGGGCAGGCGCCGATACCGCCGGCCGAGCCGTTCTGGGGCGGGATCTGCGGACCGCCGCCCTGGCCGCCGGACCCGCCGCCCCCGCCGCTCGGGTAGGGCTGGCCGCCGCCGGTCTGCTGCGGAGCGGGGTTGGTCGGGGTCGCCGGGAGGCCGCCGCCTCCGGGAACGCCCGTCTGCCCGCCCGGCGCGGACGGGCCCGCCGCCCCCCCGGCGCCGGCGGCGCCCTTCTGGCCGTCGTCCATCAGCGGCATGAGGAGCACGACGACCGCGGCGGCGACGAGCGCCAGGGTGCCGGTGTAGCCGGCCATCCGGAGCCAGAGCGAGCGCCCGCGCCGCGCCGGCCTCCTGGACTTCATCTCCGCTGTCTCCCCGGTCGTCGCACGTGGTCGATGAGGCTACCAACTCCGGGCGCGCCGCCACCCGCGGGTCGCGCCCGCGCGCGGCGGGCGCGACCCGGGCCGGCTCAGATCTGCGCGCGGGACCGCACGGCCTCGACGATCTCCTCGACCGCCTCGTCGATCGGGACGCCGTTCTTCTGCTCGCCGTTGCGGTACCGGAACGACACCGCGTCCTTGGCCACGTCGTCGTCGCCCGCGAGCAGCATGTACGGGACCTTCTGCTTCTGCGCGTTGCGGATCTTCTTCTGCATCCGGTCGGAGGAGGCGTCCACCTCGACGCGCAGGCCGTGCTCGCGCAGCCGCGCCGCCACCTTCTCCAGGTGCGGGACGTGGGCGTCCCCGATCGGGATGCCGACCGCCTGGACCGGCGCCAGCCACGGCGGCATCGCGCCCGCGTAGTGCTCCAGCAGCACGCCGAAGAACCGCTCGATCGACCCGAACAGCGCCCGGTGCAGCATCATGGGGCGCTGCCGGGTGCCGTCGGCCGCCTGGTACTCCAGGCCGAACCGCTCGGGCTGGTTGGGGTCGACCTGGATGGTGGACAGCTGCCAGGTGCGCCCGATCGCGTCCTTGGCCTGCACCGAGATCTTGGGGCCGTAGAACGCCGCGCCGCCCGGGTCGGGGACGAGGTCGAGCCCGGTGGCCTCGGCGGCCTCGCGGAGCGCGGCGGTGGCCTTCTCCCACATCTCGTCCGAGCCGATGAACTTGTCGGACTCGTCGCGGGTGGACAGCTCGAGGTAGAACTCGTTCAGGCCGTAGTCGCGCAGCAGCCCGAGGACGAAGTCGAGGAGCCGCTTGATCTCCTCGCCCATCTGGTCCTCGGTGCAGTAGATGTGCGCGTCGTCCTGGGTCATGCCCCGCACGCGGGTGAGGCCGTGCACGACGCCCGACTTCTCGTACCGGTACACCGACCCGAACTCGAACAGCCGCAGCGGCAGCTCCCGGTAGGACCGGCCGCGCGCCCGGAAGATCAGGTTGTGCATCGGGCAGTTCATCGGCTTGAGGTAGTAGTCGCCCCCGTCGATCTCCATCGCCGGGAACATGTCGTCCTTGTACCAGCCGAGGTGCCCGGAGGTCTCGAACAGGTGGCCCTTGGTGATGTGGGGGGTGTTGACGAACTCGTACCCCTCCTCCTCGTGCCGCCGGCGGGAGTAGTCCTCCATCACCTTGCGGACCGCGCCGCCCTTCGGATGGAAGACGGCGAGGCCGCTGCCGATCTCGTTCGGGAAGGAGAACAGGTCGAGCTCGGCGCCGAGCCTGCGGTGGTCGCGCTTCTCGGCCTCCTCCAGGAACCGCAGGTACTCGTCCTGCTTCTCGCGGGACTCCCAGGCGGTGCCGTAGATCCGCTGGAGCTGCGGGTTCTTCTCGCTGCCGCGCCAGTAGGCGCCGCCCGAGCGCATCAGCTTGAACGCGGGGATGACCCGGGTGGACGGCACGTGCGGGCCTCGGCACAGGTCCTTCCAGCGCAGCTCGCCGGACTTGGCGTCGAGGTTGTCGTAGATGGTCAGCTCGCCGCCGCCCACCTCGACCTCGGCGCCGTCGGCGGCGTCCCCGACCGGGCCGGAGCCCTTCAGGCCGATCAGCTCCAGCTTGTAGGGCTCGGCGGCCAGCTCGGCACGCGCGTCCTCCTCGGCGACGGGGCGGCGGGAGAACCGCTGCCCCTGCTTGACGATCTCGCGCATCCGCTTCTCGACGCGCTTGAGGTCGTCGGGGGTGAACGGCTCGGGAACGTCGAAGTCGTAGTAGAAGCCGTTCTCCACCGGCGGGCCGATGCCCAGCTTCGCCTCGGGGAACAGCTCCTGGACGGCCTGCGCCATCACGTGCGCGGCGGAGTGCCGCATGATCGCCCGGCCGTCGTCGGAGCCGATCTCGACCGGCTCGACGGCGTCGCCGTCGCGCAGCTCGCCGGCGAGGTCGCGCAGCTCGCCGTTGACGCGGGCGGCGATCACGGTCCGGCCGTCGGCCTCCAGTGCCTGCCCCGCGGTGGTGCCCGCCGGCACCGCCCGCTCGCTCCCGTCGAGGGTGATGCGCAGCTCAGACACGGTGGACACGGGTACTCCTCGCGATGGTGGTTCGGGGTCAGCGGGTTTCGATGCTATCGACTCGGGGTGTCCCCCGGACGCATCCGGCTCCATCGGCCGCTCCTCTCGGTCGGCGGAGGGCCCGTGGCGTCCCCGGACAGCGGAAGGGCCCCGGGGATCGCTCCCGGGGCCCTTCCGCGTGCAATGTCAGGACATGCCGCCGTCGCGCCGGGAGTGGCCCGGCGTCGTCGTCTCTGCGAACGCGTACGGCATGACACCACTGTAACCGATGGGCGGGCGCGGGGCCCGGCCCTTCACGCGCGGGCCCCCCTCGGGGCGGCGAGGTCGTCCATCTCCTCCAGTTCGCGTCCCTTGGTCTCGGGGACGGCGCGGAGCACGAACACGAACGCCAGGATCGAGAACAGCGTGTAGATGCCGTAGGCCAGGCCGAGGGAGAAGCCGGAGATGCCGGGGAACGTCGTCGTGACGACCCAGTTGGCGAGCCACTGCGCGGCGGCGGCGACGGCCAGCGCGGACGCGCGGATGAAGTTGTTGAACATCTCGCCGAGCATCACCCACACGACGGGCCCCCACGTCGCGGCGAAGGAGGCGACGAACACGTTGGCCGCGACGAGCGCCACGGGCCCGGCGGCGCCGCCGAGGTGCGGCTCGCCGTCCACCACGGGGGCGGTCGCGAAGCAGGCGGTGAGGGTGCCGAGGGAGACCGCCATGCCGGCGGCTCCGGTCAGCAGCAGGGGGCGCCGCCCGACCCGGTCGACGAGCGCGATCGCGACCAGCGTGAAGGCGACGTTGACGACCGAGTTGATCACCGAGGTGAGCATCGCGTCGTTCTCGGAGAACCCGACCGCCTGCCACAGCGACGAGGAGTAGTAGAAGATCACGTTGATGCCGACGAACTGCTGGAACACCGACAGCAGGATCCCGGCCCAGACGATCGGCAGCAGTCCCAGCCGGCTCCCGCGCAGGTCCCGCAGCCGGACGGGCCGGTCCGCGGCGATGGACCGCACGATCTCGGTGATCTTCACGTCCACGTCGCCGCGGCCCATCACGCGCCGCAGCACCTGGCGGGCGCGGGCCGTCTCGTGCTTCTTGACCAGGTAGCGGGGCGACTCGGGGATGGTGGTGGCGATCACGCCGTACATCACGGCCGGGACGACGGCGCTGGCGAACATCCACCGCCACGCGCCCCCGCCCCACGGGAACGTCCCGGTCGCGCCGCCGTCGGACACCCGCGCGATGGCGTAGTCGGCGACGAGGGCGGCGAAGATGCCGAGCACGATCGCCATCTGCTGCAGGGATCCGAGCCGGCCGCGCAGCTCGGCCGGGGCGATCTCGGCGATGTAGGCGGGCGCGATCACCGACGCGGCGCCGATGGCGAGGCCGCCGACCAGCCGCCAGGCGGTGAGGTCGACCGCGCTGAAGGCCAGCGCGGAGCCGAGCGAGCTGACCACGAACAGCCCGGAGGCGATGAGCATCACCCGCACCCGGCCGATCCGGTCGCTCAGCGGGCCCGCGCACCAGGCGCCCGCCGCGCAGCCGAGCAGCGCGGCGGACACGACGAAGCCGACCGCGAAGCCGCCGAGGCCGAACTCCTGCTTGAGGGCGTCGACCGTCCCGTTGATCACGGAGGAGTCGTAGCCGAAGAGGAACCCGCCGAGGGCGGCGGCACCCGCCAGCAGCGCCGCCACCGCGGCGGTATGGGACGGCCCGTCCTGGAGCCGCTCGTCCACCTGTTCCGGTTCGCTCCCTGCGGTCATGGAGCCCGATCTTCCCCGGGAGCCGGACCTTATGCGGGTGATGTCCGGTCAGTCCCGGACGGCGGTCCCGATGACGTGCGGGGAGGCCGGGTTGGCCCGGCCCTGCTCCGGGAACTCGAACCGCCGCTCCTCCCGCACGGTGAACCCGCTGCCGGCGATCCACTCGTCCGTCGGGCGGGAGACGTGGCATCCGGCGGCGAAGAACGGCCACAGCAGGTCGGCGTAGCGCTGGAAGCGCACCTTGCCGGGGGCGGCGCCCCGCACGTGCTCGTAGTAGCGCAGCTCGCCGCCCGGCTTGAGGACGCGCCGCAGCTCGGCCAGCGCGCGGACGGGGTCGCGGACCGAGCACAGCACGAGCGAGGCCACGGCCACGTCGAAGGACGCGTCGTCGAGGTCGAGGTCCTCGGCGAGGCCGGGGCGCACCGTGACCGGGACCGGCGCGCGGTCCGCCGCGTGGCCGGCCTTCGCGCGCAGCCGCGGCTCGGGCTCGATGGCGACGACCTCGGTGACCTCGGGCGGGTAGTGGGCGAAGTTGGCCCCGTACCCGGCGCCCACCTCCACCACGCGGCCGGACGCCCCGGCGAGGAGCTCGGCCCGGAGCGCGTCGCCGCCCGCCTTGGCGCAGCCGGCGTCCAGCCGCGGGTAGAGCCGGGCGAAAATGGGATGACTCAGGTCGGTCATTCCCGCAGTGTCCGCCGCCCCGGCGATCACCGCAAGATCGCGGCTCCCGGGCGGCCCGGCCTCACCAGTCGGCGGCGGACTCGTCGGCGAGCCGGACGAGGCCGCCGCACGGGTCCACGTCGTACCGGCGCATGGCGGTGAGCGGCGGCGAGTAGACGTGGACGCTCACGGCGGGGGCGTCGGAGGCGTTGCGCACGTCGTGGACGTAGCCGGGACCGAAGGAGCGGGCCTGCCCGGCGCCGACGCCGTGCACTGCTCCGACCCGGCGCGCGGCGCCGGCGCGCTGCTCCTCCAGGGCCCCGAGGGCCACCGCGAACGCGCCCGCGGAGCCGCCGTGGTCGTGGAACCCGGTGGACTGGCCGGGCAGCCAGCTGATCAGCCATATCTCGTGGTCGGCGTCCTGGTGGACTCGCTCGTACCAGCGCCCCTGCGGGTCGAGGCGCACCCGGTGCAGCCACTCCCCCGGGTCGGTCGCGAGCCGGCGCGCCCGCTCGGCGAGCCGCCGCGGCGTGAAGGGGGCGCCGGTGGACGCGGGCACGGCGAGGCCGGTCGTGGTGGCGGTCATGCGGTCGTTCTCCTAGCGGTGTGCTGCCGTTCGTCGTCGCGTTTCAGCGGGGCGGGCGGCGACACAGCGCGCTGGCCTGGCGGCGCAGGTCGACGTGCAGGCGCTCGTAGCGGAGTCCGGAGATCGACACGGGACCAGCGTGGCGCAGATTCCCTATAAAGTCAATCGGAAATAGCTGTTTGACGCCCTCCCGAACGTCCCGAGAGCGCTGCCAGGGCTGATACCCAGGGGCCGGATCGGATCTCCCTCCGCGGAGGCAGGCCGCCGGGGGTCCGGGCGTTCTAGGCTCGCACCCAAATGAACGATCCAGTCCGCCCCGCGCCGGGCCGCACCCGGCTCGCCGCCGGCGTCCGCGCCGCCCTCGTGCCCGGCCACGACGAGCCGGCCGTCACCCTGCTGCCCGCCCACCCCGCGCTGCGCTTCCCGATCCTGGCCGTCCTGGTCGCGCTGACCATCGGGTTCACCGCCGGCTCCATCGCCATCTCCATCACGCAGTACCGCGTCGACGCGGAGCTGGCCTGGCCCCTCGGCCTGCTCCAGGCGGCACCCCTGGTGTTCGCGGCCCGCTGGCCGATCGCCGCCTGGCGCGTCGCGGCGATCGGCCTGCTGCTGACGGTCTTCGTCAGGCACGGCGAGGGGTTCATGCCGTGGCCGGTGACGGCGATCCTCGCCCTGGTCGTCATCCTGTTCTTCACGGGCGTCGGCGCCGCGCGGCAGACGACCGTCGGGGTGGGCGCGGTCACCATCGCCGGCGTGCTGGTGCCCGCCGTGCTGTTCGGCATGCCCGGCTGGTTCGCCACGATCCTCGCCGGGATCGCCGCGGTCGCGCTCACCTTCGGCGACGCGGTCGGCGGGCGGCACTCGGCCGTGGAGGAGCTGCGCCTGCGCGAGGAGCAGCACCGGCGCGACCTCGCCCGGCAGGCGGTGCTGGAGGAGCGGGCCCGCATCGCCCGCGAGCTGCACGACGTCGTCGCCCACCACATGTCGGTGATCGCGATGCAGGCGGAGGCCGCCCCGTTCAAGATCCCCGACCTGCCGGACGCGGCACGGCAGACGTTCGGGGTCGTCCGGGACGCGGCCCGCGAGGCCCTCACCGAGACGCGCCGGGTCGTCGGGCTGCTGCGCGCCGACGACGAGAGCGCCGAGCGCGCCCCGCAGCCCGGCCTGGAGCGGCTGGACGACCTGGTCGGCGCGGCCCGCCGTGCCGGACTCGCGGTCGCGACGGCCGTCGTCGGGATGCCGCGGCCGCTGAACGCCGGGGTCGACCTGTCGGCGTACCGGATCGTGCAGGAGTCGCTGAGCAACGCCGCCCGGTACGCGCCGGGCTCCCGGGTGCACGTCGAGGTGCGGTACGGGACCGAGGCGCTGGTGGTGTCGGTGACCGACGACGGCGCCCGCAGCACGCCGGAGGAGTCGCAGGGCGGCGGCCACGGCCTGGTCGGCATGCGCGAGCGCGTCGCGATGCTCGGCGGCCGCATCGAGGCGGGCCCCCGCGACGACGCCGGCTGGTCGGTCGTCGCCGAACTGCCCTACGGCGATCCGGACTAGTCCCGATCGCGCCGATCACTCGACCCGTAGGGTTGTGCCGTGACGATTCGTGTGCTGATCGCCGACGACCAGGTGATGATCCGCGACGGGCTCGCGGCGCTGCTGTCCTCCGATCCGGGGATCGAGGTGATCGGCCAGGCGGGCAACGGCCGCGAGGCGGTGGAGATGGCCCGCCGGCTGGACCCGGACGTGGTCGTCATGGACATCCGGATGCCGGAGATGGACGGCCTGGCCGCCACCGCCGAGCTGGCCGGCGCCCCCGATCCGGACGCCGACCCGGCCGGCGCGCGGCCCAAGGTGCTCATGCTCACGACGTTCGACCTGGACGAGTACGTCTACGAGGCGCTCGGCGCGGGGGCCAGCGGGTTCCTGCTGAAGGACGCCTCGGCGGCCGACCTGGTGAACGGCGTGCGGGTCGTGGCGGCGGGCGACGCGCTGCTCGCCCCGTCCATCACCCGCCGGCTGATCGGCGACTTCGCGCGCCGGCGCCGGCACCAGCGGCCGAGCCCGAAGGCGACCGCGGGGCTGACGCCGCGCGAGCTGGACGTCCTGCGCCTCATGGCGCGCGGCCTGTCCAACGCCGAGATCGCCGCCGAGCTGGTGCTGGCCGAGCAGACGGTCAAGACGCACGTCGGCCACGTGCTGACCAAGCTCGGGCTGCGCGACCGCACCCAGGCCGTCGTCTACGCCTACGAGAACGGGCTCGTCGGCTAGCCCGGCCGGGGGCTCAGCGCGACGGGTCGATGACGAGCTTGCCGGTGGTGCGGCGGGCGCGCAGGTCCTCGTGGGCCCGCCGCGCCTCGGTCAGCCCGTACTCGCCGCCGGCGACGACGCGGAGCCCGCCCTCCGCGGCGAGGCCGAACAGCTCGTCCAGCGCCCGGCGCATCACGTTGCCGGGGAGCTGGAAGACGTGCGCCAGCCACATGCCGGAGATCGTGGTGGAGTGCGACATGAGGGTGGCGGGCCGGACGGGCGAGGGCTCGGTGCGCGACGCCATGCCGTAGAACGCGAGGCGGCCGAACGGGGCCAGGGCGCGCAGGCTCTGGTCGGTCACCGTCCCGCCGGTCATCTCCAGGACGGTGTCGACGCGCCTGCCCTCGTTGGCGTCGATCAGCGCCCGGGTGAGGTCGGGCACGTTCGGGTCGATCGCGACGTCGGCCCCGAGGTCGAGGGCGAGGTCGCGCTTCTCCTTGGAGGAGGCGGTGGCGATGACCCGCCCGGCGCCCCAGGCCTTGGCGAGCTGCACGGCGATCGTGCCGACCCCGCCGGCGGCGGCGTGCACGACGACGGACTCGCCGGGCTCCAGGTGGACGCTGCGGCGCAGCAGCACCCAAGCCGACGCCCCCTGGACGATCATGCCGAGGGCCGTGAGGTCGTCGATGGCGTCCGGGACGTCCCAGGCCAGCGCCTCGGGGGCGACGGCCTTCTCGGCATAGCCGCCGGTGCCGACCAGTGCGACGACGCGGCGGCCGTCCGGGGTCGTCCCGACGACCTCGCCGCCCGGCACCATCGGCAGTGTGGACTCCGACAGGTAGCTGTTCTCGGCCTGGTGGGTGTCGGCGTAGTTGACGCCGGCCCGGGAGACGTCGATGAGCAGGTGCCCCGGCCCGGCGACGGGGTCGGGGAGCTCGGTGACGGTCAGGACCTCCGGTCCGCCGAACTCGGTGATCTGGATCGCGCGCATGACTCTCCTCTCGGAAGCTCTCGGACGCTCAGCGGGGGCCGGGGACGCCGCGGAAACGGAACGGCTCGGACGGGCGGCCCGGCACCACGTACCAGGCCTCGCCTGCGCCGTCCGCGTCCAGGATCCGCATGAACGCCTCGACGACGTCCCCCACGTCCAGGATCGGGAAGCCGGTCTCCTGGAGCTGCCCCTTCATGGGGGTCAGGATGTCTGTGTCGGCGAAGGAGGGGCACAGCGCGTTCACGCGGATGCCCTCCTCGGCGAACGTCGGGCCGAGGGCTCGGACCAGCCCGACCACGGCCGCCTTGTTGGCGCCGTAGACCGGGTCGAACGGCGTCGCGGTGAGCGCCGCCATGCTCGCGGTGGCGATGATGTCGCCGCCGCCCCGGGCGCGCAGCGCGGGCAGCGCGGCGTGCGCGCCGAACACGACGCCGTCGAGGTTGATCCCCATGGCCCGCCGGTACGCGGCGAGGTCGAAGTCGTCGCCGACGCCCCCGCCGCCCGCGACCCCGGCGTTGAGGAACGCCACGTCCAGGCCCCCGAAGCGGTCGACGGCGGCCGCGACGGCGGCCTCGCTGTCGGCGGGCTCGCGCACGTCGCAGCGGACGAACGCGCCGTCCAGCTCCTTGGCGAGGGCGTCCCCGGCCTCCGCGTCGACGTCGGCGAGCACGACGCGTGCGCCCTCGCGGGCGAGGCGGCGCGCCACCGCGGCGCCGATGCCGTTGGATCCGCCTGTGATCAGCGCGACCTTGCCGGTGCCGTCGAAGGGTGCCATGGGGGACTCCTCCCGAAGTAACTGACTCGTCAGTTACTCTAGCGGAATGGACTTCGGTTTGAGCGAGCGGGCCCGGGACCACCTCGGCCGCCTCCAGGACTTCATGGACTCCCACGTCTACCCGGCCGAGCCGGTCTACGCGGCGCAGCGGGCGGAGCTGCGCGCGGCGGGCCGCGAGCACCACGTCCCCCAGATCGTGGAGGACCTCAAGGTGGAGGCGCGCAAGCGCGGCCTCTGGAACCTGTTCCTTCCCGACAGCGATGACCCCGCGCACGGCCTCTCGGTCACCGACTACGCCTCCCTCGCCGAGGTGACCGGCCGCTCCCCCAACCTGGCGCCCGAGGCGACCAACTGCGCCGCCCCCGACACCGGCAACATGGAGGTCCTGCACCTGTTCGGGACGCCCGAGCAGAAGGAGCGGTGGCTCGTCCCCCTGCTGAACGGGGAGATCCGCAGCGCGTTCGCGATGACCGAGCCGGACGTGGCGAGTTCGGACGCCACCAACATCTCCACCCGCATCGAGCGGGACGGCGACCACTACGTCATCAACGGCCGCAAGTGGTGGATCAGCGGCGCCGCCGACCCGCGCTGCAAGATCATGATCGTGATGGGCAAGACGGACCCGGAGGGCCACCCGTACCGGCAGCAGTCGATGGTGCTCGTACCGCTCGACGCACCCGGCGTGGAGGTCGTCCGGCCGCTGCCCGTGTTCGGCTACCAGGACCAGCACGGCCACTGCGAGATCACCTTCACCGACGTCCGCGTCCCGGTGGAGAACCTGGTCGGCGAGGAGGGCGGCGGCTTCGCCATCGCGCAGGCCCGCCTCGGCCCCGGCCGCATCCACCACTGCATGCGCGCGATCGGGATGGCCGAGCGGGCGCTGGAGCTGATGTGCGAGCGCGCGGTGTCGCGCGTTGCCTTCGGCGGGCCGCTGGCCAAGCAGGGCGTGGTGCGCCAGCAGATCGCCGAGTCGCGGATGGCCATCGAGCAGGCGCGGCTGCTCACCCTCAAGACCGCCTGGCTGATCGACAAGCAGGGCGTGCAGGCCGCCCGGTCCGAGGTCGCGGCGATCAAGGTGATCGCCCCGCGCGTCGCGCTGGACGTGGTCGACAGGGCGATCCAGGTGCACGGCGGCGCCGGCGTCAGCGACGACACCCCGCTCGCGGCGATGTGGGCCGGGCTGCGCACGCTGCGCCTCGCGGACGGCCCGGACGAGGTCCACGTGCGCTCCGTGGCCCGCGCCGAGCTCGGCAGGTACCTCGGCACTTGACTTCCTCTCCCGCCTAACGGCGGGGGATTCCAGCGGTCGCCCGCTGGGTTTCCTGCTTCGCCGACGACCGCCCCGCCCGGGAGGAGTCACGTTGAGGTCTTACACCGTCTCCACAGGCGGACACCGCCAGCCCGGCGGCCAGGATGTTGCGCGCCGCGTTCACATCGCGATCATGCACCGCCCCGCAGCCGCACGTCCACTCGCGGACATCCAGCGGCAGCTTGCCGCGGACCGTGCCGCAGGCCCCGCACAGCTTGGAGGAGGGGAACCAGCGGTCGACCACGACCAGGTCGCGGCCGTACCAGGCGCACTTGTACTCCAGCATGAACCGCAGTTCCCGCCACGCGGCGTCGGAGATGGCGCGCGCGAGCTTGTGGTTCTTGAGCAGGTTGGCGACGGTGAGGTCTTCGATCACGAGCGTTTGGTTCTCACGGACGAGACGGGTCGACAGCTTGTGCAGCAAAGCGCGGCGCCGATCGGCGATCCGCACATGCACCCGCGCCACCCTGCGGCGGGCCTTGTCCCGGTTCACCGAACCCGGGGCTTTGCGGGCCAGGTTCCGCTGCGCCTTGGCCAGCCGGGTCCGGTCACGGCGCTCGTGCCGGGGGTTGGCGACCTTCTCCCCGGACGACAGAGCCACCAGCGTGCTGATCCCGGCGTCGACCCCGACCGCCGCGTCCCTGGGCGGAGCCGCAGTGACCATGTCCTGGCACAGCAGGGAGACGAACCAGCGTCCGGCGCTGTCGCGGGAGACGGTCACCGTGCTCGGCTCGGCCCCCTGGGGCAGCGGACGCGACCAGCGGATGTCCAGCGGCGCCGCCATCTTCGCCAGCGTCAGACGCCCGTCGCGCCAGGTGAAGGCGCTGCGGGTGTACTCGGCCGACGCACGCGACCGCTTGCGCGACTTGTAGCGCGGATAGGCGGCGCGCTTGGCGAAGAAGTTGGCGAACGCCGTCTGCAGATGCCGCAGCGCCTGCTGGAGCGGAACGCACGACACCTCGGCAAGGAAGGCCAGTTCCGCGGTCTTCTTCCACTGCGTCAGCAAGGCCGACGACTGCGCGTAGGAGATCCGGCGCTGCTCGTCGTGCCAGGCTCGGGTGCGTTCCTCCAGCGCCTTGTTGTACACCAGCCGCACGCAGCCGAACGTGCGCGACAGCTCGGCCGCCTGCTCGCTCGTGGGGTAGAAGCGGTACTTGAACGCCCGCCTGACCTGCCGCTCCATGGCTCACGTTCTAGCAGCTGCACTGCGAGCCAGTCTGACGGACGGCGAAAGGCCCCGACTTCGCCGACCTACTCCGCAAGGACCTGTTTCCTCCCCGGCCTGAAGGCCGGGGAGGAAACGAAGGAGAAACGATGACGAACGGCACGGGGGAGGCGGCGCCGGGCGCGCGGCGGCGCATGCCGCACGCCCGGCGCCGCGAGCAGCTGCTGCAGGTCGCGCTCGCGGAGTTCGGCCGGCGCGGCTACCACCTGACCCAGATGGAGCACGTGGCGGCCGCGGCGCAGGTCTCCAAGGCGCTGCTGTACCAGCACTTCACCTCCAAGGAGGAGCTGTTCGCCGAGATCACCGAGGTGATCGTCGCCGAGCTCACCGGCAGGCTGAACCGGGCCGTGCTCGCGGCGCACGGCTCGGCCGACGGCATCCGGGCGATGATCCGGGTGCTGTTCGACTACGCCACCGAGGAGCCGGACGCGTGGGCGCTCGTGGTCCGGCATCTCGACAAGCCCGAGGTGGGGCTGGAGCTGCGGGAGCTGCGCGACCGCCTCGGCACCGCGTTCGCCGACCTGCTGCTGCGCCGCCGCCGCGCCGACCCGGCGCTGTCGCCGGCCGCGCTCGCGGTGAACGAGCGGCGGGCGCGGCTGCTCGTCCCGCTGATGTACGGGTCGATGCTGTCGATGGTGTCGTGGTGGCTGGAGCATCCCGACACGCCGCGCGAGCGCGCCGAGCAGATGGCCGTGGAGTTCATCTGGCTCGGCCTCGACCGGCTCCGGGCGGGCGAGCGCCTGCCGAAGGCGTGAGGCGCCCCTAGCCGAAGACGTCGTCGCGGACGAGGTCGAGGGCGGTCAGGACCGCGCCCCGCAGCACGGCGTCGCCCTCGACGCGGCTCGCCCGCACCTCGGTGGCGGCCGGGCTGAGGACGCCCAGGTGCCCGGCGACCAGCTCCGCGAGCCGGTCGCCGCCGGCGCGGCCGAACGCCCCGCCGAGCACGACGAGCCCCGGGTCCAGGACGGCGACGAGCACGAACACCGCCTCGGTGATGCGCGCGGCGACCGCCTCGTCGCCGAGGCCCGCCACGGCCGCCGGGTCGAGCAGGCTGCAGAACTCCGTGCCGCCGAACTTCAGCAGGCCCACCTCGCCGGCGCCGCCGGAGGCGCCGCGCCGCAGCCGCCCGTCCAGGACGAGCGCCCCGCCGACGCCGTCGTCCAGCCAGAGCAGCGCGAAGTCGTCGCGGCCGGCCGCGGCGCCCTCCCGGTGCTCGGCGACGGCGCCCAGGTTGACCTCGTTCTCCACGAGCACCGGCGCGCCGAGCCGGTCGCGGAGCGCCTCCCCGAGGTCGGGCCTGCCGCCGGGGACGTGGTCGCCGGTGGCGCGCCCGGTGCGCGGATGGATCAGTCCGGGGGTGCCGAGCACCACCGTGTGCAGCGTGCGGCCGTCCGCCGCCTCGGCCACGGCTCCGGCGACGACCGCGGCGAGGTCGGGGGACGGCGGCAGCGGCCGGGACGCCGCCCCCACCGGGTTCCCCGCGATGTCGGCGACGCCGACGTGCACGGCGTCGCGGCGCAGGTCGACCCCGGCGATGTGCGCACGGTCGGCGACCAGCCCGTAGAGGCGGGCGTTCGGGCCCCGCCGGTCGGCGCCGGCCTCCCCCGCCACCTCGATCAGGCCGCCGGCGCGCAGCCGCTCGATCAGGTCGGACACCGTCGGGCGCGACAGCCCGGTCAGCGTCCGCAGCTGCGGCGCGGTCAGCGGGCCGCGCTCCAGCAGCAGGTCGAGCGCCAGCCGGTCGTTGATCGCGCGGGCCATCGTGGGGTCGGCGGTCTTCACGCCCCCATGCTAGTAGGCAGGGAGCCTGCCTGATTTTCTCTTTTCATCAGGAAGCCTGCCTGTTAGTTTTTGGGACCATGAGGTCTCCCCACCGCGCCATCGCGGTCGTCTTCGTCCTGCACGGCGCCGTCGCCGGCTCCCTCGCCACCCGCATCCCCTGGATCCAGGACCGGCTCGACCTGTCCCCCGGCGTCCTCGGCCTGGCGCTCCTCTGCCCGTCCGCCGGCGCGTTCGTCGGCATGCCGACCGCGAGCCGCGTCGCGCACCGGATCGGCGAGCGCCGCGCGACCCGCCTGCTGATCGCGGCCTGGTGCGCCGCCGTGGCGCTCCCCGCCCTCGCCCCGGCGCCCGCCTTCCTGTTCGGGGCGATGCTGCTGTTCGGAGCCGCCGCCGGCATGTCCGACGTGGTGATGAACGCGCACGCGGTGTCGGTGGAGCGGCACCTGGGGCGGCCGATCATGTCCGGGCTGCACGGCCTGTGGTGCGTCGGCAGCCTCGTCGCGGGCGGCGCCGGCATCCTGGCCGCGCACGCGGGGCTCGACGCCCGGCTGCATCTCGGGCTGGTCGCCGCCGTGCTGGTGGCGGCGGGCGTGCCCGCTGGGCGCGGGCTGCTGGACGTCCGCCCGGACCCCGGCGCTCCGGCGCCGCGCCGGTTCGCCCTGCCGACCCGGGCCGTCCTCGCCATCGGCGTCGTCGGCTTCTGCGCCATGTTCGCCGAGGGCGCGAGCACCGACTGGACCGCGGTCTACCTGACCGAGGTGGCGGGCGCGGGCCCCGGGCTGGCCGCCGCGGGCTACACGGTCTTCGTCGCGTGCATGGCGGGCACCCGGCTCCTCGGCGACCGGCTGGTGCGGCGGCTCGGTCCGGTGCGGGTGGTCCGCTGCGCGGGCGTGGTGGCGGTCATCGGCGGCGCGACGGTCACGGCGTCCCGAGCGCCCTGGCCGGCCGTCGGGGGCTTCGCGCTGCTCGGCGTCGGCGTGGCGACGGTCGTGCCGCTGGTCTTCACGGCGGCGGGCTCCGCCGGCGCCACCCCCGGGGAGGGCGTGGCGGGCGTCGCGACGATCACCTACCTGTCCGGGCTGACCGCGCCCGCCGTCACCGGCTGGACGGCCGGGGCGCTGTCCTACCCGGCCGCGTTCGCGATGATCACGTGCGTGGTCGCGGTGATGACCGTGTCGGCCGGCGCGCTGGCCCCGCGCGGCGGCGCCACCGCGCGGCCCCCGGCGGAGCCCGCCGAACACGCCGGGTCTGCGCTGCCGTAGGCGGGGCCGGCCGCGCACGGCCGCCGGGCATGCGAAAGGCCGGGGACACGCAGAGCGTCCCCGGCCTCATCTGAGATCCGGCAGGACCTTAGAGCGGGTAGACGCCCTCGGCCTGCGGGCCCTTCTGGCCCTGGGTGATCTCGAACCCGACGCGCTGGTTCTCGTCGAGGCTGCGGTAGCCGTTGGTGGTGATCGCCGAGTAGTGGACGAACACGTCGGGGCCGCCGCCGTCAGGCGCGATGAACCCGAAGCCCTTCTCAGCGTTGAACCACTTCACGGTGCCTTCGGCCATGGTCTTTCCCTTCCGGGTAAAACGTCTCCGGTCCGCCGGTCGGCGGCCCGGGCTGCAAGCGGACTCACTCACGCCCGCCGGTCACCCGGAGAAAACGCTTCGAGACTGCTTGGCGCCGGCCGGCCGGGCCGGTGCCATCGTGCAACGCAGACGAACTTACCCGATGCGGGGCGGACCCATGCACCGACACACCTAAAGAAGATCGGCGAGTGCCTCGGCGGCGCGGTGGCAGTCGTGGAACGTGCAGTACAGCGGGACGGGCGCGAGCCGGATGACGTCCGGTTCGCGGGCGTCGGCGATGACGCCGTGCGCCGCGGCGAGCCGCCGGACGAGCCCGCCCGCGTCCGGCACCCGCAGCGAGAGCTGGGCTCCGCGCGCGGCCGGGTCGGACGGAGTGACGACGTCGGCGCCGAGGTCCGCGAGCCGGGCCGCCAGGTGGCCGGTGAGGCGCTCGCTCTTGGCGCGCAGCGCGTCCATCCCGACCCGGTCGAAGATCTCCAGGGAGGCCAGCACCGGCGCGAGCGCCATGATCGGCGGGTTGGACAGCTGCCAGGCGTCGGCGGAGGCGGGCGGCGCGATCGCCGGGTCCATCCGGAACCGGACGGCCGGGTCGGTGCCCCACCACCCCGACAGCTTCGGCACGGAGGAGTCCCGGACGTGCCGCTCGTGGACGAAGCATCCCGCGACCGCGCCCGGACCGCTGTTGAGGTACTTGTAGGTGCACCAGGCGGCGAAGTCCACGTCCCAGTCGTGCAGCCGCAGGGGGACGTTCCCCGCGGCGTGGGCGAGGTCCCACCCGACGACGGCGCCGGCGGCCCGGCCCGCCTTGGTGATCGCGGGCATGTCCATCAGCTGGCCGGTCAGGTAGTTGACCCCGCCGAGCAGGACGAGCGCGACCGTGCCGCCCTCGCGTTCGAGGAACCCGACGACGTCCTCGGTGCGCAGGTTGTCCTCGCCGTCGCGGGGCCTGAGCCGCACGACCGCCTCGGCCGGATCGAGCCCGTGGTGGACGGCCTGGCTCGCCACCGCGTAAGAGTCGGACGGGAACGCGGTGTCCTCGATGACGATGCGGGTGCGGGCCCCGGCGGGCCGGTAGAAGCTCGCCATCATCAGGTGCAGGTTGACCGTCAGCGAGTTCATCGCGACGACCTCGTGCGGGCGCGCCCCCACGAGGCGGGCGGCGGGCCCCCGCAGCAGCTCGTGGTAGTCCACCCAGGGGCGGCGGGCCTGCGTGTGGGCCTCGACGGCGAGCCGCGCCCAGTCGTCCAGCTCCTCGCGGAGCCGCCCGGCCACGCTCCTCGGCTGGAGCCCGAGCGAGTTGCCCGCGAAATAGGCGGCCTCCTCGTAGGGCCCGCCGGGAGCGGGCGGGATGAGGAACTCCCCTCGCAGCGTGGGCAGCGGGTCGGTCGCGTCGAGGCGCCGCGCTTCTTCCTCCAGGGTCACTGCGTCATTCCTTCGGTGGTCACCAGGTCGTGGGCGGGCGCGAAGAACTCCTCCGCGTTGCCGCCGAGCAGCAGGGCGCGTTCGGCGTCGTCCAGGCCGGGGCAGGCCCGGATGGTCGCGCCGGGGTCCTTCTCGCCGAGCGGGAACGGGTAGTCGGTGCCGAGCATGACCCGTTCGGGGCCCATCACGTCGACGAGCAGCCGGAGCGCGCGCGGGTCGAACACGGCCGAGTCGACGTGGAAGCGGCCGACGTACTCCGACGGCGGGCGCGGCGAGTCGGCGCGGACGATGTCGCGGCGGTGCCAGGCGTTGTCGGCCCGCCCGAGCAGGAACGCGAAGCTGCCGCCGCCGTGGCAGAAGCACAGCCGCAGGGACTCAGGGAGCCGCTCGAAGGCCCCCGACAGCATCAGCCCGAGGATGCTCAGCTGCGTCTCGGCGGGCATCCCCGCCAGCCACGGCAGCATGTGGCCGCGCATCCGGTCGGCGCCGAGCATGTCCCACGGGTGCGCCAGGACGGGCAGGCCGAGCTCCGCGCAGTGCGCGAGGAACGCCGTGATCCCCTCGTCGTCGAGGTTGCGGTCCCCGACGTGGTTGCCGATGTGGACGCCGCGGTGCCCCGCGGCGGACGCCCGCGTGGCGACCTCGCAGGCGAGCTCCGGATCCTGGAGCGGCACCTGGCAGAGCGGCACGAGCCGGTCGGGGGCGTCCGCGCAGAACGCGAGGATGCGGTCGTTGACGAGGTCGCACCAGTCGGCGGCGCGGGACGGCTCGGCGGCGTACCCGAACATCAGCGGCGTGGACGAGACGGCCTGCCGGTCGACGCCGGCGGCGTCCATGTCGGCCACGCGGCGAGCGGCGTCCCAGAGCGCCTCTCCGACGGGCCGGTACTCCTGGTCGCCGCACATCATCATCCCGGCGCCGCCGCCGTCGACGCGCAGCCACGGCTCGCCCTCGTCGGCGAGGATCCGCCCCTCGGCCCGGCCGATCCGCGGGAAGACGTGCGTGTGGACGTCGAAGACCGTCACGAGGGCCCCGTCAGACACGGGGCGCCGTCGTCGGGGTCATCGAGCGCGGCCACTGCCGGCCCGGGTGGACCGCGCCGCAGTTCGGGCACGTGCGGTCACCGCCGTAGAAGCCCTCGAAGGCGGGCGGCAGGTCGTCGACGATCGAGCGGACCTGGAGCTCGGCGCGGTGGACGAGGTGGTGGCACTCGGTGCAGTACCACTCGAACGCCTCGGTGAGGCCCTCCGGGCGCGGGATCTCCACGACGAGGCCGATCGACCCGGGCTCGGGCCGCTGCGGCGAGTGCCGGACGTGCGGCGGCAGCAGGAAGACGTCGCCCTCGTTGATCTGCAGGTCGGTGGGCGGGCGGCCCTCCTCCTCCATGACGCGGAGCACCATGTTGCCCTTGAGCTGGTAGAAGAACTCCTCGGTCGGGTCGTCGTGGAAGTCGGTGCGCTGGTTGGGGCCGCCGACCACCATGATGATCAGACCGGCGTCCTCGAACACCTGGACGTTGCCGACCGGGGGCTTCAGCAGGTCCCGGTGCTCCTCGATCCAGGCGTCGAAGTTGAACGGCCGTCCGAACGTCAGCTGGGGCAGGGTCATGCTCCGCCCTCCTTTCCGGTCCGCGTCGCCTGCGGGATGTGCGCGACGCACGAGATCTCGATGAGCAGATGCGGGTGCGGGAGCTGGTGGACTGCGACGGTCGTGCGGGCGGGGCCGGTCTCGTCGAAGTACTCCCCGTAGACCTCGTTGTAACCGCCGAAGTCGTTCATGCTCACCAGGTAGGTGGTCACGTTGACGACGTCGGACAGCCCGCCCCCCGCCGCCTCCAGCAGGTCGCGGATGTTCTCGATGACGGCGCGGGTCTGCTCCCGGATGTCGAGGTCGGTGACGCCCATCGCGTCGGCGCTCGCCCCGGCGAACGTCCCGTCCGGGCGGCGCGAGCTCGTGCCGGACACGAAGACCAGGTCGCCCGCGCGCCGCAGGTGCGGGAACCGCCCGCGCGGCCGCGCCTTGCCCTCGACCAGGATCGCCTCGTCCATCAGGTCGTCACCTCCACGGCGCCGAGACCCGCGCCGACGACCCGGACATGGGCGTCCTTCGGCAGCGGGACGGCCGCCGTCGCGGCGCCGGCGAGCACGATCCAGCCCGGCTCCAGCGTCAGCCCGGCGGCGAGCGCGAGCCGCGCCGCCGCGCGCAGCGACCGCACCGGGTCCCCGAGGATCGCGGCGGACGAGCCCGTCTGCACCGGGCGCCCGTCGATCTCCAGCAGGAGCCCGGTGTTCGACAGGTCGCGGGGGGCGTGCCACGCGCCGACGCCGAACCGGGCCGCCGAGGCGTTGTCGGCGATGACGTCCGGGAGGGTGAAGTCGAAGTTCTCGTAGCGGGAGTCGAGCACCTCGAAGCCGACGGCGACGCCGGCCACGGCGGACTCGACCTCGGCGGCGGAGCGGACCTCCCGCCCGATCAGGTACGCGATCTCCGGCTCGACGCGGGGATGGACGAGGCGGGACACGTCCACCGACGACTCGGCCGCCATGCCGTCGGTCAGCAGGCCCCAGATGACGTCGTCCACGCCCATCTGGACCATCTTGGCGCGGCTGGTGAACCCCATCTTCACCCCGGCGAGCCGCTCGCCCCTGCGGCGCCGCCGCTCGATCCCGGCGCGCTGGACCGCGTACGCCGTCGCGACGTCCAGAGGTGTCCGGGCGGTCAGCTTCGGGATCGCCCGGACGTTCCGGGCCGCCTCGTCGAGTTCCGCCGCGAGCGCGTGCACGTCGGCCATCAGGACTCCTCCTTGCCGAAGGCGACGCGGACGTCGCCGAGGCCGTCGATGCGCGCCTCGAACACGTCGCCCGGGTTCGCCGGGACGACCGGGCCGAGCGCGCCGGTCAGCACGGTGTCGCCCGCGCGCAGCGGGCGGCCGACCCGGACGAGGGTGTCGGCGAGCCACAGCGCGGCGTTCAGCGGGTGCCCGAGGCAGGCGGCGCCGTTGCCGGTCGAGACCTGCTCGCCGCGCCGCTCCATCACCATCCCGCACAGGCGCAGGTCGACGTCCTTGAGCGGGACGGGGCGGTTGCCCAGCGCGTACATGCCGGAGGAGGCGTTGTCGGCGACCGTGTCGGCGAGCGTGATGTCCCAGTCGCGGACGCGGCTGCCGACCACCTCGATGGCGGGCAGCGCGAACGCCGTCGCCCGGATCACGTCGGCGGCGGTGTGCCGCTCGTGGGTCAGGTCGTGCTCCAGCACGAGCGCCACCTCGGCCTCGGCGCGCGGCTGCAGGACGGCGCCGGCGGGGATCTCCTCCCCGTCCGGGACGGCCATGTCGGCGAACAGCATCCCGAAGTCGGGGCTGTCCACCCCGATCTGCGCCTGGACGGCGCGCGACGTCAGCCCGATCTTGCGTCCGGCGAGGCGGCGCCCCTCCCCCAGCCACCGCTCGGTCAGCCGGTCCTGGACGGCGTAGGCGTCGTCGGCGGTGGTGATCAGGTCGCGGACGGGGGCGCACGGGGCGCCGGCGGCGTAGGCGCCGAGGAGCCGCTCGGCGGCGGCCTCGATGTTCGTGGTCACTGGGCTCGCTCTCAGATCTGGATGCAGACGTTGACGGGCTCGGAGAAGAAGTCCAAGGAGTACTCTCCCCCCTCCCTCCCGATCCCGGACGCCTTCACGCCGCCGAACGGGGTGCGCAGGTCGCGCAGGTTCCAGCAGTTCACCCAGACGATCCCGGTCTCGACGCGCGGCGCCACCCGGTGCGCCCGCGACAGGTCCCGCGTCCACACGGTGGAGGCGAGGCCGTAGGGGCTGTCGTTGGCGAGTGCGAGGGCCTCGTCCTCGGTGTCGAACGGCGCGACGTGGCAGACCGGCCCGAAGATCTCCTCCCGCACGCTCCGGGCGGTCTCGGGGAGGCCGGTGAGGACGGTCGGCTCGACGTGGAAGCCGCCGTCCCGCGCGTCCCCGAACTCCGGCGCGCCGCCGCCCGCGACGACCGTGGCGCCCTCCTCGCGGGCGAGCTGGTAGTACGACAGGACCTTGTCGCGGTGCTCGGCCGAGATCATCGGCCCGTAGCCCTCCAGCGCCCCGGCCCGCTCCCCGAGCCTCGCGGTGAACTCCTCGAAGACGGGGCGCTCCACGTAGACGCGCTCGGTGCACAGGCAGATCTGCCCGGAGTGGGTGAAGGAGGAGCGGACCGTGCCGTCCACGGCGGCGTCCAGGTCGGCGTCGGCGAAGACGAGCGCGGGGTTCTTGCCGCCCAGCTCGAACGAGACGGGGGTGACGTGGTCGGCGGCGTTGCGCATGATCGCCGCGCCGGTGGCCGACTCGCCGGTGAACGCGATCGCGTCGACCCCCGGGTGCCCGGTGAGGAACTCGCCCGCGGCGCCGGGGCCGTGCCCGTGCACGAGGTTGAACACCCCGTCCGGGAGGCCGGCGTCGTCGATCACCCGGGCGAGCAGCGTCGCGGTGGACGGCGTCTCCTCCGACGGCTTGGCCACCACGGTGTTCCCGCACGCGAGCGCGGGCGCGATCTTCCAGGTGGACAGCAGCAGCGGCAGGTTCCACGGCGAGACGATCGCCACCACCCCGAGCGGCCGGCGCACCGTGTAGTTGAGCGCCTCGCCCGTCCCGGAGCTCCATCCCGGGACCCGCGTGGTGTAGGCCCGCTCGGGCCGCCCGTACAGCAGGTCGGCGTAGGCGCGGAAGTTGCCGACGGCGCGCGGCACGTCGACGGTCTCGGCGAACGCGCGGGGCCGGCCGGTGTCGGCGACCTCGGCGTCCACGAACTCCTCGAACCGCGCCTGGATGCCGTCCGCGACGCGCCGCAGCGCCGCGGCCCGCTCCTCGGCGGCCATCGCGCCCCAGGGGCCCTTCAGCGCGGACCGGGCCGCGGCCACGGCGTCGTCGACGACCTCCCGCGTGGCCTCGGGGACGGTGCCCAGCTCGGTGCCGTCCACGGGTGCGATGAGGGGGAAGGCCGGACCGTCCGTACGGAACACCCCGCCGACGTAGTGCTCAGCCTTCATCCGTTTCCTCCCGCGTGGCTCGACATCCTGATCCTCTGCCCGCGAAGCTATGCCTGGCAAATACCAAACCACCCGGCCGATATGACGGAACGGGTATGCCGGAGGCCGTGGCCGGAGGGCCGCGCTCCCCCGCCCCGCCCATACCCGGACGGTGACCCGCGGGCCGCCGGTTATGACCGATCTGTGATACCAAGGCGGCATGCGCGCGATCGACCTGCTCAACGGACGGCTGAAGCTGCGGCACCTGGTGCTCGTCGTCGCCGTCGCCGACCACGGCAGCGTCCTGCGCGCCGCCGAGCACCTGCGGCTCGCGCAGCCCGCGGTGACGCGCAGCCTGCGCGAGGTGGAGGGCGTCCTCGGTGTGGAGCTGTTCACCCGCGGCCCGCGCGGCATGACCCCGACGATGTTCGGCGACGCGTTCGTCGAGCACGCCCGCGCCGTCCTGGCCGAGCTCCGCCGCGCCGGCGAGCGCATCAGCGGCCTGGCCGACGGCGAGGTCGGCACGGTCACGATCGGCACCCTGCTCGCCGGCTCCAGCGTCCTGCTCCCCCGCGCGATCGCGGCGCTGAAGAGGGACCGGCCCGGCGTCACCGTGATCGTCCAGGAGGCCACCTTCGACGCGCAGGTCCCCCGCCTGCTGGACGGTGAGATCGACCTGATCCTCGGCCGCCTCAACCCGATCGACGACCTGCGCGGCCTGCGCCAGATCACCCTGTACGGCGAGCCCGTCCGCCTCGTCGCCCGCCGCGGCCACCCCGCGCGCTCGGTGCCGGGCCTCGGCCTCGCCGACCTGCTCGCCTACCCGTGGGTGCTGCCCCTGGAGCGGACGGCGCTGCGGTCGGAGCTGGAGCAGGTCTTCCGCGCCGAGGGCCTGGAGCCGCCCGGCAACCTGGTCGAGTGCACGTCGGTGCTGACCGTGCGCACCCTCGTCCGCGACACCGACATGATCGCCGCCCTGCCCGAGCTGGTCGCGCGGACCGACGCCGACATCGCGCCGCTCCCGGTGCCGCTGAAGACCGTCCGCCGCCAGGTGGGCGTCACGCTCCCCGCGCACCGCGCCCCGACCCCGTCCGCCCGGCTGATGCTGGAGCATCTCCGCGGTGCGGCGGCCGAGATCACCGCCGGCTGATCACACCGCGCGGACCAGGTCGACGAGCGCCCGGCCGGCCATGGAGTCCGGGTCCGCCAGGTCGAGGACCACGTCGAAGTGGTCGCGGGCCGGGACGACCATCAGGTCCCCGGCGTCCCAGCGCGGATGGAACATGCGGGACTGCGCGAGGAATCCGTCCCCGTCGTGCTCCGCGACGGCGATGACGGCCGGGCAGCGGTACTCCGCCGGCAGCAGCGCCGGGCTGAGCGCCGCCGCGCGCTCCAGGTCCAGCCGCACGTACTCGTTGACGTAGACGCGGGTGATCGGCCGGATGTCGAACAGCCCGCTGAACGGCATCGCGGCCTTGACGACGTCGGCGGGCAGCCCGAGCGGCTCCTGCCATCCGCCGACCATGGTCATGCCGGTCAGGTGCCCGCCCGCCGAGCTGCCCCCCACCACGATCCGGTCGGGGTCGAGGCCGTGGTCCCGCCCGTGCCGGTGGACCCAGGCCACGGCCGCCCGCACCTGCCGGACGATCTCCTCCAGCGTCGCCTTCGGCGCGAGCGTGTAGTCGGGAACCACGGTCGCGATGCCCTGCTCGTGGAGCGTCCTCGCCATGAACGACGACACGTCCCGCGACAGCGCCATCCAGTAGCCGCCGTGCAGGAAGACGAACACCGGGCGCGGCTCCCCGCCGGTGCCCCAGACGTCGAGGCGCTCCCCGCTCGCCTCGTCGTAGACGATCCCCGGGTGCCCGGGCAGGCCCGCGACGGCCGCCTCCGACATGGCCCGGTAGCGGGCCATGTGCCGGTCGAACAGCTCGGGTCCGGCCTTCCTGCGCACGTTGTAGGCGACGTCCAGTTCCTCGTCGCTCAGCTCGCTGCCCGGCCAGTCGTCCAGATCGCTCACGGGAGCACCTCCCCCTCCAGGGCCAGCCTCCCGCCCGCCGGGGAGACGATCAAATACCCTTCCCGGCCTTCCGGTATCACGCCTCCGCCATACCCCGTCCCTCGCGCCCGGCGTCCTGCCCGCCGGGCACGAGGCCGGGGAGGTCGCCGGCGTGGTCGCGCAGGTAGGCGGAGAGCATCTCGGGGACGAGGCGGAGGGCCCCGAGGGCGTCGGGAGTGCATGGGACGCGGTCCACGTCGTAGCGGCCGTTCGCGGGGTCGTCGAACTCGGGGCCGTGCCGGCGCGACAGGTCCATCGCCACCAGGCGGCAGACGTAGAAGGTGTTGAGGCGGTGCAGCTCGGGGCTCTGCTCGGCGCACGCGAAGACCTGCCGGACGGGCCCGGCCATGGCCCCGAGCTCCTCGTCCAACTCCCGGCGCAGCGCGGCCTCCGGTGACGCGTCGGTGGGCTCGATCTTTCCGCCGGGGGTCGTCCAGTAGACGGGGCGGCCGGGGACGGTGCGGCGCAGGAGGACGAGCGAGCCGCCGTCCAGGAGGAGGGCGCGGGCGCCCCGGCGGACCCTCACGAGTTCAGGTAGGCCAGGACGGCGAGCACGCGGCGGTGCCCGCTGTCGGTGGGCGGGAGGCCGAGCTTGGCGAACACGGCGCCGATGTGTTTGCTCACCGACCGCTCGGTGATGACGAGGGTCTCGGCGATAGTGGCGTTGTCGAGGCCCTGCGCCATCAGCCCGAGGACCTCGCGCTCGCGGGGCGTGAGTGCCTGGAGCGGGTCCTGCCGGGACGTCATCAGTTGGGAGACCACCTCGGGGTCGAGGGCGGTGCCCCCGGCGGCGACGCGGTCCAGGGCGTCCAGGAACTCGTCGACGCGGCCGACCCGGTCCTTCAGCATGTAGCCGACGCCTCCGGCGCCGCCCGCGAGCAGCTCGGCGGCGTAGGTCTGCTCGACGTACTGCGACAGGACCAGCACCGGAAGGCCCGGCAGCCGCCTGCGCGCCTCGATCGCCGCGCGCAGCCCCTCGTCGCGGAACCCGGGCGGCAGCCGGACGTCGAGGACGGCGGCGTCCGGGCGGTGCTCCAGCAGTGCGGGCAGCACGTCCGGGCCGCTGCCCGCGGCGGCGACCACCTCGTGGCCGCCCGCGTCCAGCAGCATGACGAGGCCCTCGCGGAGCAGGACGCTGTCCTCCGCGATCACGATCCGCACGGCAGCTCCACCTGAAGCGTCGTCCCTCCCCCGTCGGGGCTGTCGAGGCGGGTCGTCCCGTCGAGCGCCGCCACCCGGCGGCGGATGCCCGCGAGGCCGCTGCCCCGGTCCGGATCGGCCCCGCCCTTGCCATCATCCCGCACGGTGATCGTGAGGCGGGCGGGTTCGCGGCGGAGGACGATCTCGCCGTGCCGCGCGCCGCTGTGCTTGGCGATGTTGGTGAGGGCCTCGGCCACGACGAAGTAGGCGGCGGCCTCGACGGCGGCGGGCGCCCGGCCGTCCTCGACGTGCAGGTCGACGGGGATCGGCTGCCCGGCGGCGAGCGCCCGCAGCGCCCCCGCCAGGCCGCGGTCGGACAGGATCGGCGGGTAGATGCCGCGGATCACCGTCCGCAGCTGCGTGAGGGCCTCCTCGACGCCGTCCCTGGCCTCCAGGAACAGCGTCCGGGCCGCGTCCGGGTCGGCGTCGAAGCGGCGGTCGGCGAGCCCGAGCCGCAGGGCGGCGGCGACGAGCTGGGCCTGCGTGCCGTCGTGCAGGTCGCGCTCGATGCGGCGCAGCTCGGCGCCGTGCGCCTCCAGGGCCTCGGCGCGGGTCTCGGTCAGCTCCTCGACCCGCTCGGCGAGGCTGGTGCGCCGGGTGGGCCCCAGCAGGACCTCGGCGAGCCTGGCCTGCCACCGCACGAGCCTCGGTACCAGCCACAGCAGGATGCCCAGGTCGAACGCCCCCTGCACGAACGGCATCGTCAGCGCCTTGGGCCAGCTGTCCAGGGTGATGAACGCCGACTGGGAGCCCTCGGGCGCCGCCCACCACCACAGCGGCAGCGAGAGCGTGAACGGGATGGCCGGCCACACCGCGACCGCGACCACCGCCGCGACCAGGGCGGTGAGGCCGTGCACCGCCATCCAGGCCGCGTCCCGCCAGGTGGACGGCGACCGCAGCAGGCGGCGCGCCTCGCCGAGGCCGTCGCCTGAGGACGGGCGGTACGGCTCGGGGATCTCGCGGCCGAGGACGCGTCCGGCCCGCCGCCGTTCGGCGTTCGCGAGCGCCCGCAGGGGCTTCACGGCCGACGGCAGCCACGGCAGCACGAGGAACGACAGGACGAGCACCGCCGTGAGCGGGACGAGCCCGGCCATCGCGGGCAGGCCCGTGCGCAGGGCTCCGACCAGCTCGCCGGTCGCCTCCGCGCTGCGTCTCAGAGCTCTGTTCATGTCACCTCGCCGTCACCTCGCAGCACACCGTAAGCGACGCCGGCGCCCCTCGCACCCGGGCCTGCCCCCGGACCGGTGGTGTAGCCCGCTACACCACCGTTTCGGGAGTGCGCGCCCATGTGCCCGACCCCCTCCGGAACCTAGGTTCGTCCAGGTGAGAGGCGATATCCCACGGAGGGGAACCATGACCACGATGACGGCCGAGGCCACCGCGGAGGCGGTAAGCCTGGACGCGGTCACCAAGACCTATGGGGCCGTGCGGGCCCTGGACGGCGTCACCTGGACGTTCCGCCGCGGCGGGTTCACCGCGGTGATGGGGCCCTCGGGATCGGGCAAGAGCACGTTCCTGCACTGCGCGTCCGGGCTCGACCGCCCGAGCGGGGGCACGGTCCGGATCGGCGGGGTGGACCTCGGGCGGCTCGGCGAGGCGAAGCGGACGCGGCTGCGCCGCGAGCGGATCGGGTTCGTGTTCCAGGCCTTCAACCTGATCCCGTCCATGGACGTCGAGCAGAACATCACGCTCCCGCTGCGGCTCGGCGGCGCCGAGCCCGACCCGGCCCGGCTCGAGGAGATCGTCCGGAGGGTGGGGCTCGCCGACCGGCTCCGGCACCGCCCGTCCGAGCTGTCGGGCGGGCAGCAGCAGCGCGCCGCCCTCGCCCGCGCGCTGGTCACCCGTCCGGAGGTCGTCTTCGCCGACGAGCCGACCGGTGCCCTCGACCCCCGCACCGCCCGCGACGTCATGCGGATGCTGCGCGAGGCCGCCGACCTGACCGGCCAGACGATCGTCCTGGTCACCCACGACCCGGCGGCCGCCGCGTGGGCCGACTCGGTGCTGTTCCTCAGCCGCGGCCGCATCGTCGACGAACTGGCCGCCCCGACCGCGTCCGCCGTCATGTCCCGCTGGGAGTCGCTGTGAGGAGCCGGGGGGCGTTCGCCGGGATCTTCGTCGCGCTGGCGTTCGCGGCGGTGCTCCTCGGGGCGTGCGGGGTGCTGCTGGAGTCGGCGCTCCGGGCGCACGCGCCGGTCGAGCGGTTCGGCGCCGCCGCCGCGGTCGTGACCGGCCCCGGGAGCGTCACGGAGCGGTTGGGGAGGTTCGCGGACGCGCCGGAGGAGCAGAGCCGGCCGCTGACCGAGCGCGCCCCCGTCCCGGTCGCGGCGACCGCGAGGCTGCGGGCCGTTCCGGGCGT
This sequence comes from Actinomadura sp. K4S16, assembly GCF_008327685.1. Taxonomy (GTDB): domain Bacteria; phylum Actinomycetota; class Actinomycetes; order Streptosporangiales; family Streptosporangiaceae; genus Spirillospora. The sequence goes on along the minus strand of NZ_BDDE01000031.1, from coordinate 42,684 downwards.
GCGGGACGTGGTCGCCGACGTGTCGTTCCCCGCGCTGCTCTCCTCGGGAGGGCCGGTGACGGGGCACGGCTGGGAGTCGGCGGCGCTCCGGCCCTACCTGCTGAGCGCGGGCCGCGCCCCGCAGGCGCCGGACGAGGTCGTGCTGAGCCGGTCGCCGGGCGTCGCGCCGGGGGCGGTGGTCCGCATCCAGGTCGACGGGCCGCCCCGCCCCTACCGCGTGTCCGGGCTCGTCGCCGGCGGTCCCGCCGCGGCGTTCTTCAGCACGGCGACGGCCGCGGCCCTCGACGGGCGCCCCGGCCTCGCCGACGCCCTCGCGGTGCTCGGCGACCCCGACGAGGAGGCGCTCCGCAAGGCCGTGCCCGGCCTCTCCGTCTCCACCGGCGCCGCGCGCGGCGACGCCGAGGACCCGGCCGTCGCCGCCGCGCGCCCCGACATCGTCGAGCTGTCCGCGTCGTTCGGCGGCCTCGCCGTGATGACGGCGCTCGTGGTCGTCGGCGGCCTGATCGTGCTGTCGGTGCGGGAACGCGCCCGCGAGTTCGCGCTGCTGCGGGCGGTCGGCGCGACGCCGGGCCAGGTGCGGGCGCGCCTCGTGCGCGAGACGCTGCGGATCGGGGCGCCGGCCGCGCTCGCCGGCGGGGCGCTGTCGCTCGGGGCGGGTGCCGCGCTGCACGCCGCGATGGTGCACAAGGGCGTCCTTCCGGACGGCTTCGGGCTGTCGCTCGGTCCGCTGCCCGCGCTCGCGGCGGTCGCCGTCACGTTGCTCGCCGCCACCGCGACCGCGTTCCTCGCCTCGCTGCGGCTGTCGCGGATCCGGCCCGTCGAGGCGCTGGGCGAGGCCGCCGCCGAGAACCCGCGCCTGCCCCGCTGGCGCGTGGTCACCGGCGGGGCCTTCCTCGTCCTCGGCCTGAACGCGCTCGGGTTCTCCGCCGGCGCCACCGGGCCCGCCGCCAGCGCCTCGATCGGCGGCCTGGTCATCTCGCTCATCATCGCCACGGCCTTCCTCGGGCCGCTGGTGGCGCGGGCCGGGAACCGGGTCCTGGGCCGCGCCGCCCGGGCCGTCTCGCCGGTGGCCGGGCGGATGGCCCAGCACGCGGCCGGCACCGCCGCCCTCCGTGCCGGATCGCTGATCACCCCGGTCGCCCTGGCCGTCGCGTTCGCCGGCGTCCAGCTCTTCGCCCAGTCCACCGTCGTCCAGGCCGCGCGGACGCAGGCGGAGGACGGGAACCGCGCCGACCGGATCGTCGTGGCGGCGGGCCCCGGCCTCCCGCGCGGGGTCGCCGAGGCGGTGCGCCGCGTCCCCGGCGTGACGGCCGCGACGCCGGTCAAGCGCACCACCGCCGTCATGGCGGTCAGGGAGCTGGGCGAGAAGAACCTGCGCTCGCTGAACGGCGCCGGCGTCGGCGCGGACGCCGCCGTAACCCTGGACCCGGGCGTGTCCTCCGGCCGGCTGGGCGACCTGCACGGCGACGCCGTCGCGCTCAGCCGGGACGTCGCAGGCGGCCTGCGCGTCGGCTCGACGACGGCCCTGTGGCTCGGCGACGGGACGCGGATCCGGGCGCGCGTCGTCGCCGTCTACGACCGGGGCCTCGGGTTCGGCGACGTGCTCCTTCCCCGCGACGTCGTGGCCGCGCACTCCTCCTCGCCGCTCGACGACCGCGTCCTCGTCCGCGGCAGGGCGGACCTGGGCGCGGTCACCGCCGCCTACGCCGGAACCCGGGTGCTCACGCCCGCCGGCTTCCAGGAGGGCCTCTCCCACGAGGTCAGGCTCCAGGGGTTCGTCAGCCGGCTGGTCGTCGCCGCGATCACCGGGTTCGTCCTCATCGGCCTCGTCACCACGCTGGCGCTGGCGACGGCGGCGCGCCGCCGCGAGTTCGCGCTGCTGCGCCTGGTCGGCGCGACCCGCCGCCAGGTCCTGCGGATGCTGCGGCTGGAGGCCGCGATCGTCCTCGGCACGGGCATCGCGACCGGGACCCTCATCGCCGCGGTGACGCTGACGGCCTTCGCGGCCCGCGTCACCGGCCTGCCGCTGCCCTCCGTCCCGCCGCTCGCCTGCGCGGTGATCCTCCTCGGCGTCGCCGGGTCAGGCGCCGCCGCGATCCTGCTCCCGGCGCGCGCGGTGCTGCGCCGGCGCACCCCCTCCCTCGCTCTCCTGAAGTCCCCCACTCACCGAAAGGCGCTCCCATGAGCAACTCCACCCGCTGGACCCTGATCGTCGTCCTGGTCGCCGTGAACGTCCTGTCGAACGCGGTCCTCGGCGACGGCTGGGTCCAGATCGCCGTCAGCGCCGTCACCGGCCTCGCGGCGGCCGCCGTCGTGATCGACCTGCTGCTCCGCGGCCGCCGCGAGCCCTGAGCCCGCCGGGGCCGCCCGCCCGGACGACCGAACCGCACGGCTCGTCCCCCGGACGGCCCCTACCGCCGTTACGATCGCCACTGGCATGCTCTGTACCGGAACGGCGTGAAATGGATGATGTGGAGGTCCGGCCCCTGCCGGGCGACCTGCCGCAGCTGTTCGACGGCGGCGCCGAGGAGGGCGCGACCGGCCGGACGCTGTCGGTTCCGCTGCCCGAAGGGGACCTGGTCTGGCCCGACCCCGGGTACCCGCAGCGGCAGCTCCTCATGCGGCCCGCGTTCTGGCTGAGCGACGAGCCGGTCCGCGGCGAGCTGTGGGCCCGGGTCCGCGCCGAGCACGCCCGGTCGGGGCTGTGGCCCCTGCTCATGGACGAGTCCGACCAGCCCTGGGCGGCGGGCCAGATCGCCCCCGAGCCGGTCGCCGAGATCGGCAACTACCACCCCCACGCGTTCATGTACGAGGTGTGGGCGGACTGGGCGGAGCAGGCCGCCGACGACGACCACGGCGATCTCGCCCCGTACGGGCGGCACTGCCCCGGCCCCGCGCCCGCCGGCGTCCCGGTCGACGACCCCGACGCCATGGCCGACCGGCACGCCCGCGCCCTCGCCGCCCGCGGCCTGCCGCTCGGCCTGGTCGCGGTGGAGCGGAGCGCCGACGCGATCGCCGCCGTCGGCTGGCAGGGCGCGCTGAACCACAACGAGTGGACGGCGCCGCTCGCGGCCGTCCTGCGCAGCTGGGAGGACCGCTTCGGCGCCCGCGTCGTCGCGCTCGGCTTCAACACCATGGAGCTCAGCGTCGCCGCGCCGCCCGTGAGCACCCGACACGCCGTCCACGTCGCGGCCGAGCACTGGGCGTTCTGCCCCGACATCCTGTTCCAGGGGCCCGGCACCCTCGCCGGATACGCCGAGGAGATCCGCGGCAAGACCAACTGGTCGTTCTGGTGGGACTGACCGGTCGGCAGGGACGGAAACGGAACGGGGACGGGGACGGATGCGACGCAATGGCAGGGCGCTCTCGGCGGTCATCGCGGCCGGAATCGCCGTCACCCTCGCCGCCGACGTCACCGTGCTCGTCCGGGACCGGACTGAGCGCGCGGACCGCGAGCCCCGCGGAGCCGGGAACCTCGTCTCGGTGGCCGACGCGCCGCGGGCGCCGGCCGTCGCGCCGCTGACCCGCCGCTACACCCCCCATCTGCTGGTCGCCGGGACGTCGACGCTGCCGCCCGCGGCCGTCGAGCGGGCGCGGCGCCTCAAGGGCGTCGCCGGGGTCACGGTCGTGGACGCGGCGCAGGCCAGCGTCGGAGGCCGCCGCATGGGCCTGCTCGGGGTCGACCCGTCGGGGTTCCGCGCGTTCGCGCCCGAGCCGACCGCCCAGTCCGACCAGCTGTGGCAGACCGTCGCGTCCGGCGGCCTGGCGGTGTCGTTCGAGCAGGGCCGGGACGGCGCGCTGCCGCTCGGCGCCGTGGTCCCCGCGGGGCGCAGCACGAAGCCGGGGCGGGTCCGCGTCGGCGCCTACGCCTCGATGGGCATCGGCGACGTCGACGCCGTCGTGTCCCGCGGGCAGGCCCGCGCGCTGGGGCTGCCGGAGGGGAACGGCATGGTCATCAGCGCCCCGAAGGCCGACGCCGCGGCGCTGGCGAAACGGCTGAAGAGGATCCTCCCGCGCGGCACGAGGGTGGCGACGCTGGCGGCGCCGAAGAGCACCGGCGGCACGCCGCGCAGGAGCCTGCCGCGGGTGACCGGGCGGCCGGACGGGGCGGTCGGCGACCGCTCCCCCATCACCGGCAACATGATGACGCCCACGATGCGGACCGCCCTGCTGGAGATCGCCCGGATGTTCGGCCCGTTCCCGGTGATCGGCTGCTACCGCTCCACCGGCGACCCGCAGGACCACGGCGACGGCCGCGCCTGCGACTTCATGGAGAGCACCGGCGGCCGGACGCCGAGCGCCGGCGCGCAGCGGCACGGCGACCAGGTCGCCCGGTACGCCGTCGCGAACGCGCGGCGGCTGGGCATCTCCTACGTCATCTGGAAGCAGCACATCTGGAACGTGCGCGGCGGCGGATGGCGGCCGATGGAGGACCGGGGAAGCATCACCCAGAACCACTACGACCACGTCCACATCTCGGTGCTGCGCTAGCGGCTCCTCACGGGAGCGGCTGCTCGCACCAGACGACCTTGCCGCCCTTGGTGCGGCGGACGCCCCAGCGCTGCGCCAGCCGCCCCACCACCTGGAGGCCCCGGCCCGACTCGCTCGTGTCGTCCTCGTCCTCCTGGTAGCGGACCCGGGGGCGGCCGTCGGAGGAGTCGAACACCTCGCAGACCAGCCCGCCCTCCCGCACGAGCCGCAGCCCGATGCGGCCCCCGGCATGCCGGACGGCGTTGGTGACCAGCTCCGACGCCAGCAGGGTGGTGGTGTAGGCCATGTCCTCCAGGTCCCAGCGGGCGAGCCGGTCGCGGATGAGGCCGCGGGCCCGGCGGACGGCGGCGGGCTCGGCGGGCAGCTCCCAGGAGGCGTGCCGGTCGGCGGGGATCCGCGCCAGCCGCGCGACGAGCATCGCGATGTCGTCGCGGTGCTGATCGTCGTAGACGCCGTCGAGGGCGGCCTGGCACAGGTCCTCCAGGGGGCGGTCGGCCGCGCCCGGCCCGAAGGTGGCGCGCAGCCTGGCCAGGCCGTCGTCGATGTCGCGGGCCCGGTTCTCCACCAGGCCGTCGGTGTAGAGGAACAGCAGCGTCCCGTCCTCGACGGTGAACTCGCGGCTGACGATCGGGCCCTCGCCGCCGACGCCGAGCGGCGGCGCGGGCGGCACCGGCAGGTACTCCGAGGCCGTGCCGGGCGGGGCCAGCAGCGGCGGCAGGTGCCCGGCGCTGGCGACCTCGCACCGGCCGCTCACCGCGTCGTAGACGACGTAGGCGCAGGTGGCGAAGTGGGGCTCGCGCTCGCCGAGCGTCCGCATCAGGGAGTCGAGCCGCTCCAGCGCCTCGGCGGGCGGCAGCTCCAGCCCGGCGAGGGTGTGGATGGCGGTGCGGAGCCGCCCCATGGTGACGGCGGCCTTCACGCCGTGCCCGGCCACGTCCCCGACGACCAGCGCGACCCGCGCGCCCGGCAGCGCGATCGACTCGTACCAGTCGCCGCCGACCTCGATGAGCCGGCTGCCCGGCAGGTACCGGTGGTGCACCTCCACCGGCGACGGCGCCGACAGCCCGGTCGGCAGGAGGCTGCGCTGCAGGGTCAGCGCGGTCGCCCGCTCCCGGGAGTACTGCCGGGCGCTCTCGATGAAGATGGCCGCCCGGGCGGCGAACTCCATCCCGATCTCGATGTCGTAGGCGTCGAACGGGCGGTGCGCGACGTTGCGGGTGCAGACGAAGAAGCCGAGGACGCCCACCGGCGAGATGATCGGCAGCAGCAGCATCGACGCGCCCTTGAGCAGCTCGGCGACCGGCGGCCGCCGCCACGAGGAGGCGAGCCACGTCGCCCCCTCGCCGCCGAGCGAGCGCAGCACCGGCTCGCCGGACTCCAGGCACAGCGCGTGCGGGGTCCCTCGGGGGTAGCCGAGGGACTCCCCGGTCGGGAACGTCGCGTCCCAGGCCGGGTCCTCGTCGTCGAACCCGATCGCCATCCGGCGCAGCTGGGGGCCGTCGGGGCCCTCCGGCCCCTCGTCGGCGTCGATGTGGGTCTCCAGCAGCAGCAGCGCGCCGGAATTGCAGAAGTGCGGGACGAGCACGTCCATCAGCCCGCGCGCGAGCATTTCCAGGTCGAGCGTGGAGCCGATCCGCGGGAGCGCGTCGTCCAGCAGCGCGCGGCGGATGACGGCCGGGTCGACGAACCGGTCCGCCAGCGGCACCGGCACCTTCACGACGGCGAGCGCGGCGATCCCGGGCGCGCCGCCGCTCATCGGGTGGACGGTCACGACGGCGTCGAGCGTGCCGCCGACCGGAGTCTCCACGGCGAGCATGGCGGTGCGCTCCCGCCCGGCCTTCAGCGCCTCCAGCAGCGGCGTGTGCGCGCCGGGGATCACCTCGTCCAGCAGGGCGCCCAGCAGGCCGTTCTCATTCGGGCTCAGAACCGCAGCGGCATTGCGGTCGAACTGGAGAATTCTCCCCGACGAATCCATGCCGAGAATGAGAATTCGGGTGGACGACTCCATCGCTCGATTATGGGACATCGAGCGGCCCGATGAGACCGATACGGGACGGGGAATCCGTCCCTTACCGATGCGTATGGGTCTCATCCAGGAACTGACGCCACGTCCGCTTCCCGACCGCGCGGTCCGGCGTCAGGTGGTGCCCCGCCCGGAACCCGCGCGCGGCGCGCCCGGGGAGCGGGAGCGGCACCCGGACGGGGCGCCGCAGCCCCCGCGCCCTCAGGTAGTCCCGCATCATCTCCTCGGCCGTGAGCACCTCCGGGCCGCCCATGTCGTCGACCCGCCGCGCGGGCCCGGCGCCCAGGGCCAGTTCGGCGAGCCGCGCCGCGACCTCGCCGGCGTCGACCGGCTGGTCCCGCAGCCCTCCCGGCAGCAGCACCAGGCCGGGGATCTTGGTGAGCGCGTTGAAGACCGTGTCGGGCAGGGTGTGGAACTGGGTGGCGCGCAGGATCGTGTACGGCAGGCCGGACTCCTCGATCATCCGCTCCACCGCGTACTTGATCTGGTAATAGCGGTAAGGGATCTTGTCGACGCCGACGATCGAGATATAGACCAGGTGCGGCGCGCCCTGCCCGCGCGCGGCCTCGATCAGCCTCCGCGCGGCGGTGAGGTCCCGCTTGTAGTGGAACGGGTCGCTGGCGCAGTGCACGATCGTCTCGGCGCCGGCGAGGGCGTCCCGGAGGCCCTCACCGGTCACGAGGTCGCCCTTGTGCCACGTCACCCCGGCCTCCGGCTCCCGGGCGCGGCGGCTGAGCGCGTGCACGTCCGCGCCGGCCTCGGCCAGCAGGCGGGTGACGGGCCGGCCGAGCGTGCCGCTCGCCCCGGTCACGAGGATCATGGTCGCCTCCTTGGGCGGGTCGTGGGATGCGGCGGAGCGGCGTCAGGACCTGCCGAACACCTGCGGCGGCGGGACGGGCGCGACGATCTCCTCGCCGTCGTGCAGCGGCGCGGCGCCGGCGCAGAACGCGGCCAGGTCGCCGCCCTCCAGCAGCCGGGCGCGCACGACGCCGCCCGCGGCGCGGCGCGTCAGCTCGGCCACGGGGAGCGGCTCCCGCGACGCGGCCACGATCAGGTTCCCGAAGCGGCGGCCCCGCAGCACGCCGGGGTCGCCCATCAGCAGCGCGTGCCGGAACACCGAGCGGACCGTCGCGGTCACCCGGCGGGCGAACGGCAGCCGGAACCCGTCGGCGACGTTGGCCAGGTAGACGCCGCCGGGCCGCAGCACCCGCGCGGCGTCCAGGACGAACTCGCGGGTCGCGAGGTCCGGCGGCATCGAGGCCCCGGCGAACGCGTCCATCACGACCAGGTCGTCGGCCTCGTCCGCGAGCGCGGCGATCCCCGAGCGCCCGTCGGTGATCCGGATCCGCAGGCCTGGGACGTTCTTGACCGGCAGCCGCTCCCGGACGACCTGCACCAGTTCGGCGTCCGGCTCCAGCACGATCTGCCGCGAGCCCGGCCGGGTCGCGGCGATGTAGCGGGGCAGCGTGCACCCGGCGCCGCCGATGTGCACCGCGTCGAACGCCTCCCCTTCCAGGCCGAGCGAGTCGACCACGTCGCCCATCAGCCGCATGTACTCGAAGTCGAGGTAGGTGGGGTCGGACAGGTCCACGTACGACTGGGGGACGCCGTCGACGAGCAGCATCCAGCCGCCGTCGCGGTCGGCGTCGCGCAGGAGCTCGGCCTCCCCGCCGGCGATCTCGTAGGTTCGCGGCCGGGATCCGTGCCTGCCCTTGCGTGCCATGGCCTCCACCCTACGGACCGCCGCCCGCGCGGCCCGCGATCAGGTCTGTTCCGTCAGGTCCGTCAGGACGGTCTCCGCCGCGAAGTGGCAGGCGCTGGGATGGGCGGAGCCCTCCCGCTGCTCCAGCGCGGGCACCTCCTCCGCGCAGATGTCCTGAGCCTTCCAGCAGCGGGTGCGGAACCGGCAGCCGGACGGCGGGTCCAGCGGCGACGGCGGCTCCCCTTCCAGCCGGATCTGCTCGGCCCAGCCGGGCGCGTCCGGGTCGGGCACCGGGACGGCCGACAGCAGCGCCTGCGTGTACGGGTGGGTGGGGTGCTCGTAGATCTGGGCCTCGTCGCCCGTCTCGACCACCTTGCCCAGGTACATGACGGCGATCCGGTCGGAGATGTGGCGGACGGCCGCCAGGTCGTGCGCGATGAACACGTACGCCAGGCCGAGTTCGCGCTGCAGCTCGGCGAGCAGGTTCATCACCTGCGCCTGGACGGACACGTCCAGCGCCGAGACGGGCTCGTCGCACACGATGACGTCGGGGCGCAGCGCCAGCGCGCGGGCGATGCCGACGCGCTGGCGCTGCCCGCCGGAGAACTGGTGCGGGTAGCGGCTGACGTGGGCGGGGTCGAGGCCGACGAGCTCCAGCAGCTCCTGGACGCGCCGGCGCCGCTCGCCCTTCGGCGCGACCTCGGGGTGGACGGCGAACGGCTCGCCCACGATGTCGCCGACCGTCATCCGCGGGTTGAGCGACGAGTAGGGGTCCTGCATCACCATCTGGACGCGGCGGCGCAGCGCCCGCAGCTCCGGCTTGGGCATCGCGAAGATGTCGCGGCCGTCGAAGCGGACCGTCCCGGCGGTGGGGCGCTCGGCCGCGAGCAGGAGCTTGGCCAGCGTCGACTTCCCGCACCCGGACTCGCCGACGATCCCGAGGGTCTCGCCGCGGCGCAGCTCCAGATCCACCCCGTCCACGGCCTTGACCTGCCCGACGGCGCGCTTGACCACGACGCCCCGGGTCACGGGGTAGTGCTTGACGAGGCCCTCCACCTCCAGGATCGGGCCCTCACTCGGCTCCGGCACGGTGCACCTCCTCGGCGAAGTGGCAGGCGGCCTCGTGCCCCGGGGCGACGGTGACGAGCGGCGGCCGCTCCGCCGCGCACAGCGCCTCGGCGCGCGGGCAGCGCGGCTGGAAGGGGCAGCCCGGCGGAAGCGCGGCCGGGTTCGGCGGCGACCCCTTGATCGGGACGAGCGGGCCGCCGCGCCGGTCGAGCCGCGGCACCGAGGCGAGCAGGCCCCGGGTGTAGGGGTGGGCGGGCCGCGCGTACAGCTCCCGGGCGGGCGCCTGCTCGGCGACCGACCCCGCGTACATCACGACGATCCGGTCGGCGACGCCGGCCACCACGCCGAGGTCGTGCGTGATCAGCACCATGCCCATGCGCAGCTCGTCCTGCAGCCCGGCCAGCAGCCGCATGATCTGCGCCTGCACGGTCACGTCGAGCGCGGTGGTCGGCTCGTCGGCGATCAGCACGTCCGGCTCCAGCGCCAGCGCCATCGCGATCATGATGCGCTGGCGCATGCCGCCGGAGAACTGGTGCGGGTAGTCGCCGAGCCGGCTCCGGGCGGAGGGGATCCGCACCCGCTCCATCAGCTCGACGGCCTTCGCGGTGGCCTCCTTGCGGCCGAGGCCCCGGTGCACCCGGAACATCTCGCGGAGCTGGTCGCCGACCGTGAAGACCGGGTTCAGCGCGGTCAGCGCGTCCTGGAAGATCATCGAGATGCGGTCGCCGCGGTACGCGCGGCGCCGCCGCTCGGGCAGGCCGAGCAGCTCCTCGCCGCGCAACCGGACCGACCCGCGCTCGACGCGCGCGGGCGGGACGTCCAGGATGCCCATCACGGCCTGCGCCGCGACGCTCTTCCCCGAGCCCGACTCGCCCAGGATCGCGAGCGTCTCGCCCTCGGCGAGGGTGTAGGACAGCCCGTTCACCGCGTGCACGTCCTGGTCCCGCACACGGAACCGCACGTGCAGGTCCTCGACGCGCAGGAGCGGCGCCTCCGGTTCCGGGGCGGGGACCGGGTCGTCCTTCAGGTCCGTGGTCATGTCTCGGCTCACCGCAGCTTCGGGTCGAGGGCGTCGCGGACGGCGTCGCCGAGCAGCAGGAAGCTCAGCACCGTGGCCGACAGGAACACCGCGGGGAAGATCAGCAGATGCGGATGGTCGACGAAGGCGTCCTTCGCCTGGTTGAGCTGGAGGCCCCAGGAGACCTCCGGGTACTGGAGGCCGACGCCGAGGAAGTCCAGCGTCGCCTCGCCCACGATCACGTGGCCGACGTTGAGGGTGGCCACCACGATCACCGGGGCGATCGCGTTCGGCAGGATGTGCCGGACCATGATCCGCCGGTCGGACGCGCCGAGCAGCCGCGCCGCCTGCACGTAGTCGGCGTCGCGGACGGAGATGACCTGCCCCCGCATGATGCGGATCATCGTCGTCCAGCCGAGCAGGACCAGCACCAGCGTCATCGCCCACACCCCGTGCGAGGGGAAGGCGACCAGGATCACGGTGGCGCCGAGCACGAACGGCAGCCCGAAGAAGATGTCGGTCAGCCGGGCGATCAGCGCATCGACCAGGCCGCCGTAGTATCCGGCGAGCAGCCCGAACAGCAGGGCGATCAGCAGCGCGAACACGGTGACGGCGACGCCGATCAGCAGCGTCGGGCGGGCGCCGTGCACGACGTGCGCGTAGTAGTCGCAGCCCGCGAGGTCGGTGCCGAACCAGTGGTCGCCGGACGGCCCGAGCTTGGCGTCGTTCGGGTCGCAGCCCTCGTTGACCGCGGTGGCGGTGAACAGCCGCGGCACCGCGGCCATGAGCGTCACGAGCGCGAGGACCGCCACCGAGCCCCAGAAGATCCAGCGGCGCCGCAGCTCGTGCCACGCGTCGTCCCACAGCGACGCCCGGCCGATCTCCCCGCCGGCGACGGCGACCGCGGCGGCGCTCGTCCCCGGGGCGCCGGCGCCGGCCGGCGCCTCCGGCTCGGCGCCCGGCGGCCCGGCGTCCGGCTGCTTGATGGTCATGCGCTCCTCACTCGTACCTGATCCGCGGGTCGAGCACCCCGTACAGCAGGTCCACGACCAGGTTGACCAGCAGGAAGATCAGCACCAGCAGGGTGACCGCGCCGACCACGACGGGCCCCTCCTTCAGCTGGATCGACTCGAAGACCTGCCCCCCGATGCCCGGCAGGTTGAAGATGCCCTCGGTCACGACCGCGCCGGCCATCATGTTCCCGAAGTCGACGCCGAGATAGGTCACCACCGGGATCAGCGAGTTGCGCAGGGCGTGCCGGCCGACCACCCGCGCCCGCGAGAGCCCCTTGGCGTTCGCGGTGCGCACGTAGTCGGCCCGCAGGTTCTCCGACAGGCTCGTCCTGGTCAGCCGCGCCACGTACGACAGGCCGAGCGAGCCGAGCACCATCCCGGGCAGCAGGTAGCTCATCGGCCAGCCGTCGTCCGTCCCGGCCGTGGGGAAGATCTGCCAGTGCAGCCCGAACAGGAGCTGCGCCGCGTAGCCGAGCACGAACACCGGCACCGCGATGACCAGCGTGGTCCCGCTGAGGACGAGGGTGTCGGCGAGCTTGCCGCGGCGCAGGCCCGCCCAGACGCCGAGCAGGATCCCGAGGACCAGCTCGAAGATCCAGGCGGTGACGGCGAGCTGCGCCGTCACCGCCCAGCGCCCGCTGAGCATCTCCGAGACGCTCTCGCCGGTGTAGTTCTCGCCGAGGTCGCCCTGGAGGAGGCCCCACATGTACTTGGCGTACTGCACCAGCAGGGGGTCGTTCAGGTTGTAGCGGTCGCGGAGGGTCGCCAGGACGTTCTCCGGGACCGGCTTGTCCCCGGCGAGCGCCTGGATCGGATCGCCCGGCAGTGCGAACACCATCGCGTAGATGAGCAGCGTGGTGCCGATGAAGACGGGGACCGCCTGCAGGAGCCGCCGGAGGACGTAGCGCCACATCGCCGGCTACTTCACCGTCACTTCGGTGGCGATCAGGCCCGTGGAGAACGGGGTGATCGTGACGTTGTCGACCCTCTTGGAACGGCCGCCCTCGCCCGCCCACGTCCACAGCGGGATCATCGGCATCTCGCGGATGGCGATGTCCTCTGCCTGGTTGTAGAGCGCGAACGCCTGCTGCTGGTCCGGCGTCTTGTTGGCCTTGGAGATGAGGTCGTCGAACTCCGTGTTCTTCCAGCCCATGCGGTTGCCCGCCGAGCCCCACATGTTCTCCAGGTAGTTCTGCGGGCTCGGGTAGTCGGCCTCCCAGTTCTGCCGGTACGGCCCCTTCTCCTTGCGGTCGCTCAGCAGCGAGAAGTAGTCGGAGGCGGGGACCTGCCGGAACTGGATGTCCTTGATGCCGAGGTTGTCGCGCAGCGAGTTGGCGACGATCCGCATCCACTGGGCGTAGGTCGGCTGCGCGTTGGAGAAGTACAACTCCAGCGTCCCGGAGAATCCGCCGGCCTTGTCGAACAACTGCTTGGCCTTGGCGGGGTCGTAGGTGCACAGCTCACCGCAGGCGTTCGCGCGGTGGCCCGGGATGATGGACGGGACCAGCGAGTCGGCGGGGAAGTAGCCGCCGTTGAAGACGGCCTTGTTGATGCCCTGCCGGTCGATCGCCATCGAGATGGCCTTGCGCAGGTCGGGATTGGCGAACCGCTTGTCGAACACGGGAATGCCGAGGTAGTCGGTCGTGCTCATCTTCCGGGTGAGGAACCGGTCGCCCAGGAGCCGCTTGGCCTCGGGGACCTTGGCGGACGGAATGGTCTGGAGCACGTCGATCCGGCCCGCCCGCAGGTCGGTGTAGGCGGTGTCCGCGCTGGAGTAGCTCTTCCAGGTCACGCCCTTGTTCTTCGGCTTGCGCGCCCCGGTGTAACCGGGGAAGGCGACGAGCTTGATGGGCCCGTTGCGCTTCCAGTTCCCGTCCATCATGTACGGGCCGTTGCCGATCGGGTGGTCGTCGAAGGCCTTGGTGTCCTTGAGCCCGGCCTTCGGCATCGGCGCGTACGCCGGGTAGGTCAGCAGCAGCGGGAACTGGCTGAACGGGTCGTTCAGCGTGACCTTGAGCGTGTTCTGGTCGACGACCTCGACCCCGGAGAGCTTGTCGGCCTTGGGCTTGGCGTTCTCGTCCTCGGGGTTCATGTCCTCGTACCCCTTGATGTACGAGAAGTAGTCGTTGGCGCCCATCGCGTTCGGCCCGTACGCGGCGTTGTTCCACGCGTCGGCGAAGCTCTGGGCCGTCACCGGCTCCCCGTTGTGGAACTTCTGCCCCGGCCTGACCTTGATCGTCCAGACCTTCTGGTCGTCCGAGGTGACCGACTCGGCAGCCAGCGGGACGGCCTTGCCGTCCTTGGTCAGGTCCATCAGGTTGTCGAACATCTCGGTGATCACGTCGAAGGCGTAGCTGCCGGTCGTGTTGGCGGGCAGCAGGTGGTCCGGCTCGGAATGGCCCACGGTGAACGTTCCGTCGCCGGCCTCGGCGTCGTCGCTCCCGCCGCAGGCCGAAAGGCCGAGTGAGGCGGCCAGCGCCACCGCGGCGAGGCCCGCGACATTCAGGCGGAGACCTCTTCCGGCACCCCTCAGGATGGTCATGCTCCTCCTCGGCCGTCTTTCTTCCGGCGGGCGCTTGGCCGCCCGCCGCACCTGGATTGTTCGCAGCGTCGTACTCACTTTGACGGTTTGGGTACGGCGCTGACGGATCCGAAACCGGATCGAGACGTTCTTGATCATTAGTTGACACTGGTCAGCGACGGACCAAAATGAAGCTTCGTTGCAAAAGGGGACAATGGGGGTGTGGTGCACTTCGATCAGGCGGGCGCGACGGCGGGCGGCACGGTGGACGGCACGGTGGGCGGGACCGGCGCCGATCCGGCGGGCGCCGAGGCGGCGGCGATCTGCGCGGACCTGATCAGGTTCGCCACCGTGAACCGGGGCGAGGGGGTGGCCGAGCCGGAGCGCCCCGCCGCCGAGCACGTCGCCGCCCTGCTGGACGAGGTGGGCGTCGAGGCGACGATCGTCGAGTCGGCGCCGGGCCGCGCGAGCACGCTCGCCCGGATCCCCGGCACCGACCCGTCCCATCCGGGGTTCCTGATCCACGGGCACCTGGACGTGGTCCCCGCCGATCCGGCGGACTGGAGCGTTCCGCCGTTCTCCGGCGAGGTGCGGGACGGGTGCGTTTGGGGGCGCGGCGCCGTCGACATGAAGGGCAGCCTCGCGATGACGCTCGCGACCGTGCGGGCGCGGCTGCGGGAGGGGCGGCGCACGCGCGGCGACCTGGTCCTGGCCTTCCTGGCCGACGAGGAGTGCACCGGCGAGTACGGGTCCCGGTACGTGGCGCGCGAGCACCGCGGGTTCTTCGAGGGCTGCACGGAGGCGATCAGCGAGTCCGGCGGGTTCAGCGTGGACGCCGGCGGGACGCGGATCTACCCCGTCGCGACCGGCGAGCGCGGCACGACCTGGATGAGGCTGACGGCGCGCGGCACGGCCGGGCACGGCTCGAAGCCGGCCCCCGACAACGCGGTGGCCGAGATCGCGCACGCGGTGTCCCGGCTGGCCTCCCACGAGTGGCCGGTCCGCCTGACGCCGGGTGTCCGGGCGCTGCTGGACGGGCTGGCGGACGCCCTCGGCACCTCCATCGACCACGACCGCCTCGACGAGGAGGCGGACCGGCTCGGCCGCGCCGGGCACCTGTTCGCCGGGACGATCCGCAACTCGGCCAACCCGACCCGGCTCGACGCCGGCTACAAGGTCAACGTCGTCCCCGGGGTGGCGACCGCGCAGGTCGACGGCCGGTACCTGCCCGGCACGGGCGAGGAGTTCCTCGCCACGATCGACCGGCTGCTCGGCCCGAAGGTGACCCGCGAGTTCATCAACCACGAGGAGGCCCCGGCCGCCGACCCGGCGGGCCCGACGTTCGCCGCGCTCGCGGACGCGCTGCGCGCCGAGGACCCGCTCGCGCGCCCCGTCCCGTACGTGATGGCCGGGGGGACCGACGCGAAGTCGTTCCACCGCATCGGGATCACGAGCTTCGGCTTCGCGCCGCTGCTGCTCGGCCCGGAGCTCGACTACTTCGGGATGTTCCACGGCGTGGACGAGCGGGTCCCGCTGGACGGCCTCGCCTTCGGGACCCGCGTGCTGGACCGGTTCCTCGACACCCGGTAGGACCGGCGGGGTCCCGGTGCGTCGCGCCGCCCGATCCCCCGCCGGTCCTTCCCCGGTCACTGCGACTTCTGATAGCTCCGCAACGAGTGGACGGCGAGCCCGACCGCGGCCGCCGTCAGGACGAGCAGCCACCCGCCGTGCGTCCCGACGGTCCCCCAGTCGGGATCGTCGGCGAGCGCGCCGCGCGCCGCGTCCAGCGCCCAGCTCACCGGGTTGCCGGCCGCTACGTGCCGCATCCAGCCCGGCATCAGCCCCTTCGCCATGAACGCCGACGACAGGAACGTCAGCGGCAGCAGCAGCATCACGTTCAGGCCGATGATGGTGTTGCGGTCGCGCACGAGCAGGGCGAGGGTGTTGGACAGCGCGGCGAGGACGACGCCGATCAGCACCGACGCGGCGACCAGCACCGCCAGGCCCGTGAGGCCGCCCGGGTAGTGCGCGCCCGCGACCCCTCCCAGCGCGATGATCACGATGGACTGGAACGCCGTGCTGAGGGCCTGCTCGACGACGCCGGCGTTCGCGATCGCGCCGCGCCGCACCGGCGTGACGAGGAACCGGTTGAGGGTCCCGCGCTCGATCTCGTCCATGGTCGCCATCCCGGCGAAGGAGTTCAGCGACACCGCGTTCATGACCACCACGCCGGGCACGATGTAGTCCAGGTAGGACTGCGTGCCGAAGCCGGGCAGCTCGACCACCCTCCTGAACAGCTGGCCGAACAGGAACAGCCAGATCATCGGCTGCACCAGCGTCATGACGACGACGGCCGGGTTGCGCACCAGCGCGGTCAGCCGCCGGTGGGTCATCCACCAGGTCCCGGTCACGAGGGCGGTCATCGGGCACCTCCGGCGGCGGCGGTCTCGGCCTGGCCGGCTCCGTCGGCGTGCGCGAACCTGCGGCCGGCGTAGCGCAGGTACACGTCGTCCAGCGAGGGCCGCGCGACGGTCGCCGCCGCGGCCGGGACGCCCGCCTGGTCGAGCGCGGCGAGGACGGCGGGGACCGCCGCCGCGCCGTCGTCGGCGCGGGCGCTGAGGCGCGGCCCGTCCACGACGACCTCGCGCACGCCGGGGAGGCGGTCCAGCGCCTCCCGCACCCGCGGCTCGGGCGGCGCCTCCCGCCACTCCACGTGGACGGCGTCGCCGCGCAGCTCGCCCTTGAGCGCGTCGGGGGTGCCCTCGACCACGACGCGGCCCCGGTCGACGATCGCCAGCCGCCGCGCGAGCCGGTCGGCCTCCTCCAGGTAGTGGGTGGTCAGCAGGATCGCGAGCGCGTCGTCGCCCGCCAGCCGCGCGATCTCCGCCCACATCGACGCGCGCGCCTCCGGGTCGAGGCCGGTGGTGGGCTCGTCCAGGAACAGCACCTGCGGCCGGTGGACGAGGCCGAGCGCGACGTCGAGCCGCCGCCGCATCCCGCCGGAGTAGGTCTTCGCCGGCCTGCCCGCCGCGTCCTCCAGCCCGAACCTGGCGAGCAGCTCGGCCGCGCGCCGCCGCGCCTGCGCCCCGCCCATCCCGTAGAGGCGGCCTTGCAGGACGAGGTTGTCGCGGCCGCTGGCCTCGGGGTCGGCGCCCGACCGCTGCGACACCACGCCGATGACGCGCCGGACCCGGTCGGGCCGCCGCAGCACGTCGTGCCCGGCCACGGCCGCGGCGCCCGCGTCCGGCCGGACCAGCGTGGTGAGGATCTTGACGGTGGTGGACTTGCCCGCCCCGTTGGGGCCGAGCAGCCCGAGGATCTCGCCCCGCCCGACCGTGACCGACAGGCCGTCCAGGGCCCGGACGTCGCCGGGGTAGTTCTTCACGAGGCCCTCGGCCTCGATGGCATGCGCCATGTTCTCCTCCGTGGAAGGAAACGTGCCGCACGAAGGGCCCCGGATAGGCTGGTGTCGCGTCACGCCGCCAGGGCCCGCTCCGCGCGGGTTCTCGGTGGTGGGTCCCGGCCCGGCGGCGGTGTTGCAGCACCGCCGCCGGGCCTCTCGCTCGCTAGTCCTTCGGGGCTCCCCTCTCCGCCAGCTCGGCGAGTTCGGGCGGCATCTCGCCCGTCTCGTGGAAGGCCCGCCACAGGTCGAGGTCCGGCAGCGTGCCGTCCTCGATCTCGGCGAGGAAGCCGCGCACCCACTCGGCCTCGGCGCGCCGCATCGCGAGGTCGTACTCGGCCTCGATCAGGAAGAGGCGGGGGACCTCCTTCGCGGCCTCCAGGACGGCCCGGTCCTCGGCGATCTCCCGTTCCATCGCGTCGAGGCGGCGGCGCAGCAGGGCCGCCGCCTCGTCCGGGCCGAGCGCGCCGAGGACCGACAGCCCCGCCTCGAAGCGCGGCCGCTCCCGCTCGGGCACCCCGATGAGTTCCCGGACCCAGTCGGCCAGCTCGTCCCGCCCCGCGTCGGTGATGCGGTAGACGGTGCGCTCGGGCCGGGATCCGTGCCGGGAACTGCCCTCGACGGCCAGAAACCCGTGCTTCTCCAGGTTGCCGACGACGGTGTAGAGCGACCCCCACTTGATGTCCATGTCGCGGTCCTTGCCGCGGGCGCGCATCAGCGAGGCCATCTCGTACGGGTGCATCGGCTTGGCGGAGACGGTCGACAGCACGGCGAGCCCCAGAAGGTTGCCCACCTTGCGCCGCTTGGCCATCTCGCCCTCCTCGTAGACGAATACTCGTCGCCGAGTATGGCACCCGGAACCGGGCCCGTCCACCCCCGATGCACGCGGATCCGGTGCGGGTAGAGATCGGATGTGGACTTCTCCAGTGCGGCCGACGAGTTGTACGGCGTCCTGCCCGCCGACTTCGTGGAGGCCCGCACCCGCCTGGCCCGGGAGGCGAAGGCGGAAGGCGACGCCGCGCTCGCGAAGCGGATAGGGGCGCTGCGCCGCCCCACCCTCTCGGCGTGGGCGGTGAACCTCCTGGCGCGCTCGGACACCGGCGACCTCGCCGACCTGCTGGAGGTCGGCGAGGAGATGCGGGCCGCCTGGGGCTCCGGCCGCGGCCTCGGGGATCTGGAGCGCCGCCGGGCCGGCCTCGTCGGGTCGCTGGTGCGTACGGCGGGCGAGCTCGCCGCGGACGCGGGCAGCGCGCTGCGGGAGCAGGCGGTCCGCGAGGTGGAGGACACCCTCCAGGCCGCCACGGTGGACGCCGGCATCGCCGAGGAGGTCAGGGAAGGGCGGCTGTCGCAGCCCCGCAGCCACTCCGGCTTCGTCCCGGCCGGTTTCGCGACGCCCCCGGACCAGGAAGAGCGCGCGAAGCCGAAGCCGAAAGAGAAGCCCGCCAAGGCGAAGCCGTCGCCGGAGAGGAAGCCGGAGAGGAAGAAGGAGGGGGAACCGGCGAAGTCGAACGTGGCGCGCACGAGCGCGGTCCGCGCCAAGCGCGCGGAGACGCTGCGCAAACGCGCCGAGCAGGCCGAGGACAAGCTGGCCGACCGGGAGGAGCAGGCGGAGGCCGCCAGGAGCGAGGCGCAGGAGGCCTCCGCCAAGGTCGGGCACCTCCGGCGCGAACTGGAACGGGCGATCGCCGAGCGGGACGCCGCCTCCCGCAGGGCGGAGCGCGCCGAGCAGAACCGCGCCCGCGCGGAGGAGGCCGCCCGCGAGGCCCGCAGGGCCGCAACCGAGGCCCGCCGCGCCGCCGCCCGCGACCCGCACCCCCGGTAGTCCCGGCCCGGTGCGGGGCTGGGATAAACGGGATGGCGGGGATGAAGTAGGTTCGTTCCGAACGTGATTCGACAATCAAGGGGGCGCGCGGTGACGGCACCGGTCGTGGAGCAGCCGACTGACTGGACCGAGCCGGGCGCCCACCCGGTCGCGCCGGGCGTGCACCGGATCCCCCTGGCGCTGCCGATCCCGTCGCTGCACGCGGTCAACGTGTACGTCATCGAGGACGACGAAGGCCTCGTGGTCGTGGACTCGGGCTGGGCCATGCCCGACACGCGGACCTCGCTCGAAGGCGCGCTCGCCGCCCTCGGGCACCGGCTGGACGACGTGGCGCAGTTCCTCGTCACCCACGCCCACTGGGACCACTACTCGCAGGCCCTGGCGCTGCGCGAGTCGTTCGGGACGCGGGTGCGGATCGGCCGGGGCGAGCGGCCGTCGATCGAGGCGTTCGACGTCCACCTGGGGCTGCACCCCCGGCAGGTCGAACTGCTGCGCCGGTGCGGCGCGGACGCGCTGGCCGACGAGATCGCGGGCCGGCCGGTGGACCGTTCCGAGCGGGACGTCCCGCACACGATGCCGGACGCGTGGCTGGACGACGGGGAGCGCATCGCCCTGGCGGACCGGGGCCTGGACGTGTTCGCCACGCCGGGCCACACGCGCGGCCACATCGTCCTGCGGGACGCGGCCGCCGGGCTGCTGTTCTCGGGGGACCACATCCTGCCGCACATCACCCCGTCGATCGGGCTGGAGACCGAGCCGGAGCCCAAGCCGTTGCGCAGCTACCTGGAGTCGCTGCGGCTGGTGCGCGAAATGCCGGACACCGTGCTGCTGCCCGCGCACGGTCCCGTACGGCCGAGCGTGCACATCCGGATCGACGAGTTGCTGGAGCACCACGCCGAGCGGCTCGACGTCGCCGCCGAACAGGTCCGCGCCGGGCACGGCACCGCCTTCGAGGTCGCGGCCGCGATGCGGTGGACGCGCCGCAGGCGCAGCCTCGACGATCTGGACGCGTTCAGCCGGATGCTGGCCGTCCTGGAGATCGAGGCGCATCTGGACGTCCTCGCCGACCGGGGCGTGCTGGACTCCCACGAGGAGGGCGGCGTCCGCCGCTACGCCGTGCGGCGCTGACCGCCCCCGCGCGATCGGGTCCGCGCGATCGGGTCCGGCGCGGGCGATGAGTTCCGGCGCGCCGCCGAGTCTGCATGGGAAACCGTGCAGATCGGAGGACTGAGCATGGCGCTCCCAGACGTCGCCTCCCGCGAAGAGTGGCTGGCGGCCCGCAAGGCACTGCTCGTCAAGGAGAAGGAACTCACCCGCGCCCGCGACGCGCTGAACAGCGCCCGGCGGCGGCTGCCCATGGTGCGGGTCGACAAGGACTACGTCTTCGAGGGGCCGGACGGCAAGGCGTCCCTGCTCGACCTGTTCGAAGGGCGCCGCCAGCTCATCGTGAACCACGCGATGTGGGCCCCGGAGTGGGACCGCGCCTGCCGGAGCTGCTCGTCGGGTCTCGCGGAGATCTCGGTCGGGCTCCTGCGCCACCTGCACGACCGCGGCACGACCTACGCGGCGGTGTCGCGGGCGCCGCAGTCGAAGATCGGGCCGTTCCGGGCGGAGATGGGCTGGGTGTTCCCCTGGTACTCCTCGTTCGGCAGCGACTTCAACTACGACTACCACGTCACCCTGGACGGGTCGGTGGCGCCGGAGGAGTACAACTACCGGCCGGTGCCGCCGGAGGGCGACCGGCCGATGGACCTGCCCGGCGCGAGCTGCTTCCTGCGGGACGGCGACACCGTCTACCACACGTACTCGACGTACGCGCGGGGCGTGGAGCAGGTCGGCGGCTCGTACTACTTCCTCGACGTGACCGCGCTCGGCCGCCAGGAGGAGTGGGAGGAGCCGAAGGGCCGCGGCACGGGCGGCATGCAGGCGGGCGCCAGGCTCCCCTATCCGGACGAGTACGACGACGACTACTCCCACTGAGAGACGCAGGAACCGGCCTGGTTACGCTGACCTCCTGATCTCCCCGCGGAAGGAGCGGCGATGACGGTCGCCCCCGAGTTCACTGCGATCACCTCGGCCGCCGAGCTGCGCGAGCTCCTCGGCGCGCCGATGCAGCGCGCGATCGACAAGGAGCGCGTCACGCTGCACGCCTGGGATCGCGAGTGGCTCGCCCGGTCCCCGTTCTGCCTGATCGCCACCAGCGACGCCGCCGGCGACTGCGACGTCTCGCCCAAGGGCGACCCGCCCGGCTTCGTGCGCGTGCTCGACGACACGACGATCGCCATCCCGGACCGCCCCGGCAACCGCCGCGTGGACGGGTTCATGAACGTGCTGGACAACCCGCACGTCGGCCTGGTCTTCCTCGTGCCGGGCCGCGGCGAGACGCTGCGGATCAACGGCCGGGCCACGCTCGTCCGGGACGCGCCGTTCTTCGACG
Organism: Actinomadura sp. K4S16; assembly: GCF_008327685.1. GTDB lineage: Bacteria > Actinomycetota > Actinomycetes > Streptosporangiales > Streptosporangiaceae > Spirillospora. The sequence continues at coordinate 21,189 of NZ_BDDE01000031.1, read as the reverse complement.
AGATGGTCGTCAAGGGCCACCGGCCGGCCCTCGCGCTCGTCGTGGAGATCGAGCAGATCTTCTTCCACTGCGCGAAGGCGCTCATGCGCTCCAAGCTGTGGAAGCCCGAGTCCTGGGAGCCGGAGGCGCTGCCGCCGCACGCCCGGATCGTCAAGGACGTCCAGTACACCGAGGAGAGCGTCGAGGAGCTCCGGGAGTACTACCGCGAGGCGAACTACAGCAAGAAGCTCTACCAGGGCTGACAGGCCCGGCGGCCGGGAGCGCGGTCCTCGCGGGGCCCGGGCTCGGAGAACGGAACGGCCCCCGCGCCGAGGCGCGGGGGCCGGCGGGCCGGGTCCGCCCGGTCAGCCGCTCTTGCGGCGGAACTGCCGCTGGTGGTCGGCGCGCTCGTGGGTGCCGCGCACCTTCGAGCCGCTCCGGCCGCCGCCGTTGGCGTTCTTGCTCTCCGCGCCGCGCTTGCGCTCCAGGGCCTCCCGGAACCGGCGCTTCACCTCGTCCTCGCCGTCTTCGGGCGCTCCCGCCGAGTCGGTCATGCGGACCTCCAGCTCATGTATGGGCACCCCTAGCGTCACATACCCCGCGATGGCCGCGAGCTCGTGCACGCCGAAAGATCGCCGTGGGAGATTCCAGCATAAACCGGCCAGGAGCGAACGTTCTCTCCTAGGGTCTGTGCACGTGGAGCCCCAGACGCCGCAGGCCGAGCCCGCCCCCGCCCATCCGCCGCTGGAGGCGCTCGCCGTCCAGCCGCTGCTGAACCGCGACTACGAGTCCCGCCCCGCGGCGTTCTACGAGCGGCTGCGGGCGGAGTACGGCCCGGTCGCTCCGGTGGACGTCCTCGGGGTCCCGGCCTGGCTCGTCATCGGCTACACCCAGACGCTCGACATCCTGCGCGACACCCGCGGGAACTGGAGCCGGCGGGTCGGCAACTGGCGCGCGTACCGGGAGGGCGCGGTCCCGGCGGACTGGCCGATGCTGCCCGTCGTCGAGTCGGACAACTGCGGGTTCCGCGACGGCGCCGAGTCCACCCGGCTGCGCGGCGCCTGGAGCGAGGGGCTGCGGCCGTTCCAGGACCGCGGCAGGCCGGAGGCGAAGGCGCTGGAGGAGGCCGTCCGGCGCTACGCCGACGAGCTGCTCACGGTGCTGGCGGAGAGCGGCGGCAGGACCGGGTGGGCCGACCTGTCGGCGCAGTACGCGCGGCCGCTGCCGCTGATGGTGATCGGGCGGCTGCTCGGCTCGGGCGCCGACGGCGGCGACGAGCTGATCATCGACCTGTGGCGGGTGATGGACGCGGGCCCGGACGCCCAGGAGGCGTCCGCCCGGCTGATCGCGCGGGTCGCGGACCTGTGCGCGGCGCGGGCGGCGGACCCCGGCGACGACCTGCCGTCCTACATGCTGGCCGCCGTGCCGGACCTGACGGCCGAGGAGCTCACCGGCGAGATGGCGATGATGACCGGCCTCGTCGGCGACGTGACCGGGACGCTGATCTGCAACACCATCGCCGAGGTGCTCATAGGGGAGACCGGCGCCCGCGACAGCCTGTCGGCCGGGATGCTCCAGGAGGCGATCAACCGGGCCGCGGCCGCCAACCCGCCGATGGCGAACCTGGCGTTCCGGTGGGCCAAGGCCGACGTGCGCCTCGGCCGGTTCCAGATCGCGGCCGGCGACCCGGTCATGGTCTCGCCCGCCGCCGCCCACCTGGACCCGGCGTTCGCGGCGGGCGGCGGACCGGACTCGATCTACAGCTCGCGCGCCCACCTGGCGTGGAGCGCCGGCCCGCACGCCTGCCTCGGCCGCGACCTCGCCACCACCATCACCGCGATCGCGGTGGAGCGGCTGTTCGACCGGTTCTCCGAACTGCGGCTCGCGCTGCCCGCCGACCAGCTCCCGTGGCGCTCGTCCCCGCTGATGCGCGGCCTGCGGTCGCTGCCGGTCACCTACGAGCTGGCCGGGGACCCGCCGGAGCCGCGGTCCTCCCCCGCCGCCGAGGCCGAGGAGGCGACGGATCAGGAGGAACCGAGCGAGGGCGGGCAGAACTCGCTGGTGCGGCGCGTCCTGCGGATGATGCGGCTCGGGCAGTCCTGACCGGAGGCCGGGGCGTCACAGCGCGCCGGCGTCCTCGATCCCGTCCAGCTCCACGGTCCACACGCCGTCCATGACCTCGGACAGGGTGAGGCTCAGCACCGGCCCGGAAGGCCCGTCCTGCGCCGTCCACAGCCGGAAGGCGACGTGGAAGGCGCGCTCCGCGCCCGAGACCTGCTCGACCCCGGTCGTCTCCAGGTCGGCGAAGGCGCCGTCGGGCGGGCTGATCAGGTCGCGCCCGGACGCGGCCACCGCGGCGGCCGTCTCCGCCGCGCTCAGCCGGCGCCCCTCGGTGAGGGTCTCGAGCTCCTCGTACTCGCCGCGGACCAGCAGCCCGACCACGACCCGGACCGCGTTCACGCCCTCTTCCGGCAGCATGCGCCACACCGTACCGCGCGCCCGCCATGTGATCGCCCGCATGTTTGGCAGAGCCCGCCCGGGAACGCTCAGTCCGGTAGGCGCGCAAGGAGGACGAAGATGCCAGACAAGAGCGACAAGCACGGCGCGAAGCTGGACGATGAGATGGGCCGCGAGACGCAGGGCATGGTCAGCGGCCACCACCCCACGCACGCCGAGGAGTTCAAGGAGACCGAGCCGTTCTCCAACGACTACCCCGCGGACCCGACGGCGCCCGCCGCCGGGGACCGGGAGGGCTCCCCGCCCGGGATGAGCGCGCAGGACGTGGAGGGCCGCAGCGCCCTCGCCCGGATGCTCAGCGGCGTCCGCTATCCGGCCCGCCCGAACGAGCTGGTCCGCCACGCCGCCGAGGGCGGTGCGCCGGACCGGGCGGTCGACCAGCTCCGGACGCTGCCGAAACGCGAGTACGAGAACGTCGCCGACGTGGCCGAGGAACTCGGCTACGGCCGCGAGGAGCGGCGCTACTGACCGGAGCCGCACCGGGGAAGCAGCGGGGTCCGGCCGCCGTGGGCGGCCGGACCCCGCTGCTTCTGTCGGAGGCGCCTCGTCAGCGGCCGGTCCCCTTCCCCGTCCCGTCCTCGCCCGGAACAACGGTCTGGCTGGGCCGCGGCTCGTGGGCGGGCCGGTCGGCGGGTCGCCCGCACCACTGGCTCAGCGCGTCCCGGATCGCCGCCGCGCGCCGGTCCGGCGCCGTCTCGTCGGTCGCCCAGGCGATGTAGCCGTCCGGACGCACCAGCGCGGTCGTGCGGGTGGCGCCGCCGGCGGGCGCGCAGTGCACGCGGCCGGCCCACCGCTTGGCCGCCAGATAGGTGACCGCGGGGTCGTTGGCCGCGACCACCAGCACGAACCGTCCGTCGGCCAGCAGTTCGTAGAGCCTGCCGGGGTCGCCCGCCAGCGGCACGTCAGGGGCCCGCCGCCCGGTCAGGGGATGCGACCCGCGCGGCGCCGGGTAGGCGAGGTCGATACCGGAGACGGCGCCCGCGATCCGCCGCGCGACGGGCGGCACGTGGGTCGCCGCGTACGCCGCCGCGGCGCGGGCCGCCCGCAGCGAGCGCGGCTCGGCGAGGGCGAACCGCAGCAGCGCGCCGCTCCTGCGCAGGACGAGCCTGCCGACGGGATGCCGCTCCTCGTGGTAGCTGTCGAGCAGCCATGACGGCGCCCAGCCGCGCAGCTCGGCGGCCAGTTTCCAGCCGAGGTTCGCCGCGTCCTGCATCCCGGTGTTCATGCCCTGCCCCCCCGCCGGCGAGTGGACGTGCGCGGCGTCCCCTGCGAGGAAGGCCCGGCCCACCCGGTAGCGCGGGACCTGCCGCTCGTCGCTGTGGAACCGGGACGTCCAGCGCGGTTCCCCCATGCCGAGGTCGGTGCCGAGGGCGCGGCGGGCCACCTCGCGCAGCTCGTCCATGTCGACGGGCTCGGAGTCGGGCGCCTGGCGGCGGCGGTTCCACGCGATCACCCGGTACCAGCCGTCCCCGAACGGGGCGAGGAACGCGAACGCGTCGCCGACGGCGCCCACGCTGAGCACGTCGGCGGGCGCCCTGTCCAGCCGGACGTCGGCCAGCATCACCGACCGCACCGCCGCGCGGCCGGGGAACGGCAGCCCGAGCGCCTCCCGTACGGTGCTGCGGACCCCGTCCGCGCCGACGACGTAGGACGCGCGGAGCGTGCGCGTCCCGCCGCCGGCGTCCCGCACGTCGACGTCCACGCCCGCCGCGTCCTGGCGGAGCCCGACGGCCTCGGCGCCGTGCACGATCTGCGCGCCGGCGGACAGCGCCCGCTCCCTCAGGACGCGTTCGGTCTCGTACTGCGGGGTGACCAGGACGTACGGGAACCGCCCCGGCAGCCGCGAGAGGTCGAGGGCGGTGGAGCCGAGCAGCCGCAGCCTGCCGACGCGCGTCCCGGTCGCGACCAGCTCCTCGGCGACGCCGCGCGCGTCCAGCATCTCCAGGGTGCGGGCGTGCACGGCGAACGCCCGCGTCAGGTTGGTCGTCTCCTCGGGACGGCGCTCCAGTACCGTGCAGCCGATCCCGGCCGCGGCGAGGTCGCCCGCCAGGAGGAGGCCGGTCGGGCCGGCCCCCACGATCAGCACGTTCCCGGTCGGCCTGTCGGTGGGCGGCATCGCGCTCCCCTCTCGCTCGGCAGCCGGCGGCTCGGACGCCCGCGCAGAAAACACTTCCCACGAACCGCCGCGCCTCACACGGCGGGAGGCCCCGGCGCGGCGGGAGTTCTCAGCCCTGGACGCGGCGGTCGCGCCCCGCCCACTCCCGCTCCCGGAGCTGGAACTTCTGGATCTTCCCGGTGGAGGTCTTGGGCAGCTCGGCGACGAACTCCACCTCGTCCGGGGCCTTGTACCGGGCGAGGCCCGCCCGGACGTGCTCGACCAGCTCGGACTCGGTGGCGGTGCGGCCGTCCCGCAGCACCACGAACGCCTTGGGGCGCTCCCCCCACCTGTCGTCCGGCACCGCGACCACGGCGACCTCCAGCACGGCGGGATGCGAGTCGATCGCCCGCTCGACCTCGACCGTCGAGATGTTCTCGCCGCCGGAGATGATGATGTCCTTGGAACGGTCGCGCAGCTCGACGTAGCCGTCGGGGTGGCGGACGCCGAGGTCGCCGGAGTGGAACCAGCCGCCGCGGAACGCGTGGGCGGTGGCCTCCTCGTCCCGGTGGTAGCACTTCATGACGTTGTTGCCGCGCATGACGATCTCGCCGAGCGTCGTCCCGTCTGCCGGGACGTCGTTCATGTCGGCGTCGACGACCCGCAGCCCGTCGGTCTGGATCATGCCGACGCCCTGCCGCGCCAGCAGCCGGGCGCGGTCGCCCGCGGGCAGCCCCGCCCAGCCGGGCTGCGGCTCGCACACCGAGTACGGCCCGTAGGTCTCCGTCAGCCCGTACACGTGCACGATGCCGGCCCCGAGCCGCTCCATCTCCCCGATGATCGTCGGGCTCGGCGGCGCGCCCGCCGTGGTGACGGTCAGCGGCCGCTCCAGCGGGTGCGCCTCCGGCGCGTTCGCGATCGTCACCAGCACGGTCGGGGCGCCGTTGAGGTGGGTGACGCCCTCGGTGTCGATGAGCCGCCAGATCTCCCCGGCGACGACGGCGCGCAGGCAGACCTGCGTCCCGCCGATCGCGGCGAGCGCCCACGGCGTGCACCAGCCGTTGCAGTGGAACATCGGCAGCGTCCACAGGTAGACGCTCTCGGGCGTGTGCCGCGAGTGCACGACCTCGCCGAGCGCGTTGAGGTAGGCGCCGCGGTGCGTGTAGACGACGCCCTTCGGCCGTCCCGTGGTGCCGGACGTGTAGTTGATCGAGATGGCGGCGTTCTCGTCCTGGACCGTCCAGGGCAGCGGGTCGTCCGAGCCGCGCGCCAGCAGCTCCTCGTAGGAGATGCCGCCGACCGCCGGGTCGGGCTCGGCGCCGACCGCGGGAACGGTGACCACCGGCGGCAGCCCGGCCGCGATCGGCGCCACGGACGGATGCAGCCCCGCGTCGACGACCAGGGCCTTCGCGCCCGAGTGGTCGAGGATGTAGCGGATCTCGTCCGGCGCCAGCCGCGTGTTGATCGCGACGAGGACCGCCCCGGCGAGCGGCACCGCGAAGTGCGCGACGAGGAGCTCCGGGACGTTGGGCGCCAGGTAGGCGACCCGGTCCCCCGGCTCGACTCCGGAGGCCCGCAGCGCGTTCGCCAGCCGGGTCGCCTCGGCGGCGAACTCGGCGTAGGCGACGCGCCGGTCCCCGTAGGCGTAGGCGGTCTTGGCGGGGAACACCTGGGCCGACCGTTCGAGGAACGCGAGCGGGGTGAGCGCCGTGTGACCCGGGCCGTTGTCCATCGGGAGCCTCCGGTGCCGTCGGATGTGGCCTGCGTCTCCAGGATCCCACGCGCACCCGCCCCGCACCGGGACGCCGGGCTAGCCGCCCGCGTTGCGGGTCAGGACGGAGACGGCCCTGACGGTGGCGTAGCCCCGCCACTCCAGTTCGGCGGCGGGCGAATAGGAGGCGAAGTCGACCAGCCACCCGCCGTCGTCCTGCTGCATGCCGTCGAGCCGCCGCAGTTCGGCGGCCACGATGTCCGCCTTGAAGAGGGAGCGGGACGGACGGTCCGGGTAGGGCGCGAAGTCGAGCGGGCGCAGCGACTCGTCCTCCAGGCCGCCCTCGACATGGAGGAGGCCGTCGTCCGGGATGTGCTCGCCGAGCAGGGCGATGGCCTCGGTGTCTTCGACCGCGTCCGCCAGCCACAGGGCGAACTCCACCTCCAGTGCGTGCATCGTGTCCTTGGCGCGCATGGCGTCGAGGCAGTAGCGGGTGGCGCGGTCGAGCCAGGGATGCCGGGCGACCGCCGTGTCGTGGACGGCGACGCGCTGCGCCATGGCCGCGACCACCGCGGTGATCTGCAGCGAGGACGTCCCCGGGTCGGCGCCGGTCCAGAACGGCGCGCAGCCGGCGGGGTCGGGGATGGGCAGGGCGAACGGAAGGCCGCCGTCCGGCAGCGTCACCGAGCCCAGCCAGTCGCAGAGGGCGGCCGCCTCCGGCGCCGTCACCGGGGCCAGTTCCTCGAAGACCTCGAACGCGTGCAGCGCGGGGCCCGGCTGGCTCGTCCGCGACCGCAGGTCGGGCTCCAGCCCGTGGCCGTATCCCCCGTCGGGGTTCCGGTAGGCGTTCAGCGCGGCGAGCAGCGCCTCCCGGTCGCCCTCCCCGGTCAGCAGTTCGAAGCGTCGGCGGTCCAGAGGACGCGCGTGCATGGCCATGAAGTCGGTCGCCTTGGTCAGATCCATGACTCCAGCGTGGCCCTCGCGGGCACACCCGTCTTGTAGATTCCGGCCATCACCAGGTAAGGAACAGCTCCTTCGGCGAGCGGTGGATCAGGCTCGGAAGCATCTCCACCGGTTCCTCGACGCGCAGCCCCGGCAGTCGCGCGGTCAGCTCCTCCAGCGTGACGCGGACCTGCTCGCGGGCGAGCTGCGAGCCCGGGCAGGCGTGGACGCCGTGCCCGAACGCCAGGTGCCGCGCCGGCTCCCGGGTGATGTCGAACTCGTCGGGGCGGTCATGGGCGCGCGGGTCGCGCCCGGTCGAGGCGAAGGCGACGAAGACCGCCGCGCCGGCGGGCAGGTCGGTGCCCGCCACCCGCACCGGGCGGGTGGTGACCCGCCGGAACCCCTGGATCGCGGTGTCGTAGCGCGCGGCCTCCTCGACGGCCGCCGGGATCAGCTCCGGCCGTTGGCACAGCAGCTCCCACTGCTCCCGGTTCCGCAACAGGTGCAGCACCGTCGTGCCGATGAGGGCCGTCGTCGTCAGGTGCCCGGCCAGCAGGATGTTCTGCAGGTTGGAGATGAGCGTGCCGTGCGGCTCGATCGCGCGGGCCATCTGGCCGCACAGGTCGTCGCCCGGCTCCCGGCCCTTCACGTGCTCGTCCAGCACCCGCTTCATGCCCGCGACGTGCTCGGCGGCGGCGACCTGCTCCTCCGCGCCCATCGGCCGGAAGACGAGGTCCTCCGCCCGGTAGCTGCCCTCGATCAGGGCGGGCACCTCCTCCGGGTCGATGCCGAGCATGTGCCCGATCACCTCGCCGGGCAGGACGCGCGCGTACCGTCCCATCAGCTCGACGCGGCGGTCTGCGGCGAAGGAGTCGACCAGCTCCCGCGCCCGCCGGGTGATGAACGGGACGGCGGCGGCGACCCGGTTCGGCGAGAGCCCGCGCGTCAGCGGCCCGCGCAGCCACCGGTGGTCGTCGCCGTCCGCCGTGACCACGACGGGGCGGCCCTGCGGAAGCGCCCGCAGCACGGCGAGGGCCTCGGGGCCCGGCACCACGTCCGGCCGCAGCGCGTTCGCCGAGGAGAACGTCTCCGGGTCGCGCAGCACCGCCCGCACGTCGGCGTGCCGGGCGACGAGCCAGGCGTCCAGTTCCGGGACGAAGGTCAGCCCTTCGGCCTCGCGCGCCCGGGCGTAGAACGGATAGGGATCGGTCCGGTCGAACTCCACGGCGCCCCCTCCAGACGACTGGTCCACCGTAGGAAATCGGAATGCGGCGCGGGAAGCCTCCGGCCTAGCCTGGCCGGATGGACGTGAGTTTCGAACGGACGGGTGAGCGCCGGTACGCGACCGTCGTCCGGCTCCCGGGGCGGAACCCGCGCCGGATGGATCCCGCCCCCGGCTACGACGACCACATCCCGCATGACCTCGTCCACTACCTGGTCGAGGCGGAGATGGGCCTCACGTCCGGCGTGTTCGGGCGGGCCGCGGCGGGCGGCGGCGACTTCGCCGAGACGGGCGAGACGCCCGGCGATCCGCGGCGGCGGGCCAGGGAGCAGCGCCGGCTGAAGAAGCGGGAGGCGTTCCTCAGCCGGTCCGACCACGGCGACATGGCCAGGTCCGAGCACCTGGCGGGCCTGTGCGACCTCGCCTGGCGCCGCCGCGCGGGCGCGCGGGCGCCCGCGTGGGCGGACCGCCGGCCGATACCGCCCGAGGACCGGCCCGCAGTCGACCGCGTCCTCGCCCGGCTCGACGAGCTGGCGCCGCTCTGGCACGACCTGCCCGTCGGCGGATCGCTCACCTTCTCCTGGCCCCGGACGGCCCCGAACCCCGTCAGCCCGCGCGCAGCGACAGGCCCAGCGTCCTGAACTGCTCGACGGGGCGGTGGTAGCCGCGCTCGATGTGGTGCACGCCCCTGAGCGTGGACGGCCCCTCCGCGACCGCCGCCGCCAGCACGGCCGAGAACCCGGCCCGGATGTCGGGCATGGTCACGTCCCCGCCGCGCAGCTTGCTCACCCCGCGCACGACCGCCGAGTGCAGAGCCGCCGTGTCGTGGTACCGGCAGGCCGGGCCGCCCAGGCAGGTGTCGTAGACCTCGATCTCCGCGCCCATGCTCTGGAGCGCCGGGACATAGGCGAGCCGGTTCTCGTACACGGTCTCGTGCAGCACCGACATGCCGTCCGCCTGCGTGAACAGCACCATCAGGGGCGTCTGCCAGTCCGTCGCGAACCCCGGGTGCGTGTCGGTCTGCACCGCCGCGGGGCGCAGGCCGCCGGGCGCGGACGCCATGATCCAGTCGTCGGTGATCTCGAACTCGGCGCCCATCCTGGTCAGCGTCGTGATGGCGGTGACGAGCCGGTCCTGCGGGCACCCGTGCACCCGCACCTCGCCGCCCGTGACCAGGCCCGCGACCAGGTAGGAGAACGCCTCGATCCGGTCGCCGCCGAGCCGCGTCTGCGCGCCGCTCAGCCGCTCGACGCCCTCCACGACGATGCGCCGGTCGGGGGCGAAGGAGATCCGCGCCCCCATCCGCTGCAGGAACAGCGCCAGCTCGGTGATCTCCGGCTCGGTCGCCGCGTTGCGGATGACGGTCTTGCCCTCGGCCCGCACCGCCGCCAGCAGCACCGTCTCGGTGGCGCCGACGCTCGGGTAGGGCAGTTCGATGCGCGTCCCCACGAGCCGCGTGGCGTGCGCGTGGATCCCGTCGGCCGCGAGCGACACCTCGGCCCCGAACGCCCGCAGCGCCTCCACGTGGAAGTCGACCGGCCGCCGCCCGATCGGGTCGCCCCCGACCAGCGGCACGAACGCCTCGCCCGCCTGGTGCAGCAGCGGCCCCAGCATCAGGATCGGGATGCGGTTCAGGCCGGTGAACGCCTTGCCGACGCTCGGGTCCGACACGGGCCCCGGCACGACCGTCACCTCGCCGCCGGACCGCTCCACGGTCATCCCGACGTGCTCCAGCATGCCCGCCGTGATGCCGACCTCGCCGACGTCCGGCGCGTTGCTGATCGTGCTCGGCCCGTCCCCCAGCATCGCGGCGACCATGTGCTTGCTGACCGCGTTCTTCGCGCCCCGCACGGTGACGTCCCCGCGAAGCGGCCCCGACGGCTCGATCTGCCAAAGCTTCTCAGTCACCCGAGCAGCCTACGGCGTCCGGGACCCCGGCCCCCCGATTTCGCCGCAACCCCGGCACGCTCCGGTCCGTGCGGGCGACCTCCGCCCACACGCAGGTGCCGCCGCCCTCGCGCCGCACGCCCCACCGCTCGGCCACCGCCGTGACGATCACCAGCCCGCGCCCGCCCTCCTCATCGTCGCCGGGCGCCCGCACCCGCGGCTCCCCGCCTCCGCCGTCCGTGAGCTCCACCCGGACCCGCTCCCCGTCCCCGGTCAGGACGAGCGCCATCCGGTCCCCCGCGCCGTGCTCGACCGCGTTGGTCGCCAGCTCGCTCGTGATCAGCTGGACGTCCTCCGCGCCGATGCCCTCCAGCTCCAGGGCTCCGTCCACGTACCGGCGCAGCAGCGCCACGGACGACGCGTCCCGGTCCACCGTCAGCGCGCCCAGCACCACCATGCTGCCCAAGCCGCCCTCCCATTTCCGACACTTCCTGAATTACTCCGCGCCACCTTCCGCAACGCGACCAGCGCAAGCATGGACAACCGGGCCAGGACTCATCCGCCGACCACCGGACAACGGGAATTCCTCCAGCGGGAATTCTCTGATCTTGGCGTTCCCGCCCCGTCCGCGAGCCGGTCGACACACAATGGAATCGAACGGCCACGGAGGGAGAGCGACAATGTCCGCTGAACCGACACCGGATGTGCGGACCGTGCGCCTCGGCCTCGAACTACGCCACATTCGGCTCGAACAGAACCTCACCCTGCAGAAGGCTCACAAACTGCTGCGGCGCTCCGTCTCCTCGATCAGCCGTATCGAGAAGGGCCAGGTCAGAATCCCCGAGCGCGACCTCCCCCCCATCCTGGACGCCTACGGGATAACCGACCCCGCCCGCCGCGAGGCCCTTCTCGCCCTCACCCGCCGCAACGACGCGAAGGACTGGTGGCAGAGCTACCGCGACGTGCTCGTCGTCTACCCGACCTTCATCAGCATGGAGAACGAGGCCACCCGCATCCGAGCCTTCGAATGCGTCTTCCTGCCAGGCCTCCTCCAGACCCCCGAATACGCCTGGGAGATCTTCGCGGCGGGCGTTCCCGGACGGTCGCCCCTCGAGACCAAGCGTCTGACCGACGTCCGCATCAAGCGGCAGCAGATCCTCGGCCGAGCCGCCCGCCCCGACGTCCATGTCATCGTCGCCGAAAGCACTTTGCGGCAGAGCGTCGGCGGACCCGAGGTGATGCGGCGGCAATTGCAGCACTTGCTGACCGAAATCGACGGCGGGCGGGTCGGCCTCCAGGTGCTGCCCTTCACCGCCGGCGCCCATCCTGCGTTGGGCAGCTTCAACGTCCTCACCGTTCCGGCCCTCGGCGGCGATATAGTCCATATCGATGAGACGAATCAGTCGCGGTTCGTAGACGACGCTGCGGCTACGCGCCGTTATCTCGACGTCTACGAAAGGCTCCGCGCCGCCGCACTCTCCGAGGACGATTCGAGGCAGCGGATCGAGCATCTGGTCTTCGGGTCGCAAGCTCAGGCGAAGGGAAGACCGAGGCGAGCATGACCGGACGAGACCTCTCCCGACTCGACTGGCGCAAGAGCACGCGAAGCGGCGGTGTGGACGACAACAGCTCGTGCATCGAGGTCGCATCGATCGGCGGCCGTTCCGTCGCCGCCCGCGACTCCAAGGACCCGGACGGGCCCGTCCTCCAGTTCGACGCCCACGACTGGGCGGCCTTCCTCGCCCGGCTCAAGCAAGCCGCCGCCCGCTAGAAAATGCGGCCGTCCGATGAGGTCCTGGCGTGGGCCGCCGAGGTGTCCGGCGGGCCGGTACGGGCCGTGAGGCGCCTCGCGGGCGGCACGCACGCCGCGACGGACCTGCTCGAAACACCACGCGGGCAGGCGGTCCTGCGACGCTTCCCGCCCGGCGACACCGCCGCCGCCGTGAACGAGGCCCACGTGCTGGACGTCCTCGACGGCCTGGACGGCTGGGCGCCGCGCCTCCTCGGCGCCGATCCGGAGGGTGCGCGTGTCGGGCTTCCCGCCGTCCTGATCAGCCGACTCCCCGGCCGTGCAGACATCACGTCCATGGAACCCGACGCCGCGGCCGTGCAGCTGGGCCGCGTCCTCGCCCGCCTGCACGCCACCCCGGCCGCGCGGTTGACAGGCTTCCGCGACGGGATGGCGGCGGCCAGGGCCTTCCCAGGCTCCGCGCCTGGCACAGCGCTCCTGGCTGCCCAAGGGAATCGCCTCGCCACGGCCGAACGCGTCCTCACGCATTTCGACTTCTGGGCGGGCAACGTCCTGTGGGAGGGCGGCACCCTCACCGGCGTGGTCGACTGGTCGGGCGCGTCCCTGGCGCCGCGCGGCTTCGATGTCGGCTGGTGCCGTCTCGACCTCGTCCTCCTCCATGGCCCGGCCACGGCCGAGGCCTTCACCGACGCCTATCAGGAGGCGGCGGGCGGGCTCGTCCCAGACCTTGCCCTGTGGGACGTGTTCGCCCTCACCAACTCACACCGAACCGTCGAGACCTGGCTTCCCAACTACACCGACCTGGGACGCACGGATCTCACGTCGAAGGACCTGCGCGAACGCCACACGGCCTGGACCGAGGAGCGCCTCTCCCAGGCACTCGCATGACGCCGTTCGCCGTGACCGTCGCCTGGGTCAGGGGCGGTCGGCCAGGAGGTTGGCGGCGAAGCCGAGGAAGGCCACGCCGCTGAGCTGCTCCATCCGGCGCCGGAACGACGGGCGCCGCAGCCGCTCCCCCATGGCGGCGGCCGCGCCCGACACGAGCCAGAACCAGACCGCCAACTCGACCACGTCGATCGCGGTGAACAGGATCGTCGTGCCGAACACCGGTGCGCCGTGCGGCATGAACTGCGGGACGAGGCTCATGTAGAAGACGCCCGCCTTGGGGTTCAGCAGGTTGGTCCCGACTCCCGCGCGGAACGCCGCACGCCATCCCGCGGCCACGACGGGCTCGGGATGTTCGACCTCGCCCTTCCTTCTGGCGTGCCAGAGGGCCGTCGCCCCGAGCCACACCAGGTAGGCGGCGCCGCAGACGCGCACCACGTTGTACGCGACATGCGAGGCGGTCAGCAGCGCGGTCAGCCCGACCGCCGTGGCGAGTCCCCACACCGCGCACCCGGCCATGATTCCGAGCGCCGCGGCCAAGCCTTGGCTCCGTCCCTGCGCGACGGAGGTCCTGAGCACCAGGAATGTGTCGAGTCCCGGCACCACGTTGACGATCAACGCGGCGACGGCGAAGGCGAGCGCGGCCGTGATCATGAGCGAATGCTATATCGCTCCTTACGGCCGCACCACGCCCTCGACGATCAAGCGGTCACAGGATGCCCCGCGCGGCGAACGCCGCCTGTGCCGCCTTCGCCGCCTTCGCTCCGTAGAGGCGCTGGGCGGCGGCGACGGTCGCCTCGGCGGCGGCCTTGAACGAGGTGTCCGGCGCGAACGCGAACTGCGCCTCGACGATCAGCGTGCTCGCCTGGGTGTCGCCGAGCGACTGCCGGATGTCCCAGAGGGCCCGCGACCAGATCTCGCCGTCGGCGTGGACCTCACCGCGGACGTCCTCGGGGTAGTGCTTCGTCCCGTCCAGCCTCCGCAGGCAGTGCGTGGGTCCGGACGTGTAGGACACCGAGTCCCAGTCGGCGACGCACGGCTCCGGGGTCTTGGTCGGCGTGCCGGTCGCCCAGCTGGTGACCGCCACTGCCAGGTAGTCGCCGAACGCCTCCCCGATCGATCCGGACTCCAGGTTCGTGCCGAACCCGGTGACCTGGCCGTCCTGCACGGAGTGGCCGTACTCGTGGATGACCACCTCGGCGTCCTCGGCGTCGTCGATCCCGCCCTTGCCGAGCGTGATGTTCGCCTTGTCGGGGCGGAAGAAGGAGTTGTCGCCGCCGTACTGGTTGATCCGCACTTCGATCTGCCGCTGGTTCACGGGGCGGAGCCCGGACCCGAACCCGAGGTGCTGCAGGTACCGCTGCGCGGTCGTCACCCAGTAGTAGCCCATCACCTGCTCGAACTGGTCGGAGTCGCGATGGTAGGCGGGCAGCGCGCCGTTCTCGATCCGGGCGGCCTTGCCGGTCTCGCTCTTGACCCGCGCGTACCGTCCGGTGAGCGACCCGGACCCGTCGAGGTCGGTGAGGGTGACCTGCCGGTAGGCGGGCGCGAGGGCGGCGTAGTCGGCGTCCTTCGCGTCGGTGAGGGACTGGTCCCCGAGCTGTTGGACGGGGTTGGGGTAGAAGACGGTCCCGGCGGCGGTCGCGCCGGAGTCCGCGGCGGACGCCGCCGGCAGCGCGGCCATGAGGGGAAACGCGGCCACGGCCGCGAGTGCGAGACGTCGTGTGTTACGCATGGGCGGACGGTATGGCCAGGTCCGGTGCGGGGACAGGTCCAATCCGTGCCGTGTCCAAGTCTGTCTGGCATCGCCTGATCACGGCCCCGAACACTGGCGAAGTTTGTGCTGGTGCCACTGCCGGTGGCGGGAGTAGCACGGTGTTCCGGCTCGACGGCAGGTCAGGGCGCCGAGGCGGCTGGCCGCCGCGAGCCACTCGATCTCGATCCAGACGTACCCTGGCGCCGTTCCCTGGACGGGTTCGCGGGCGTGACCCCGTCCCGCTCCGTCCCGGGGAACGGGCGCGGCGCCGCCGAGGACCGCGGTGCGGGCGTCTGATCCGCCGACCGGCGGCCGCGCCGGTGCACGTGTGTGGGTTGGCACCGACGCGACCATGATTCCGGCCATGGCCGGGCGGTCCAATTCTGCCGCATCCCACGTTGCACAAGCGTTGCGCAGGCCCCAGATGTCGCGGACGCCACATGCACCTCACCCCGGGTTGACGGGGACGTGCGTGTCGCGGAGCTTCGGGGCAGACGAGTGACCATCCCAGCGACATCCGCAAGGAGCGCCGTGCCGTCGACCGATCACCCGCGATACCCGTTCCCCTGCCAGGACGTTCCGGTCGACGGGGTCCGTCCCGACGATCCGATGGGACTGTCCCCTCTCTACGACGGACTCGCGCCCGTCGCCCGTGTCCGCCTCCCGGAAGGGCACCAGGCGTTCCTGGTCACCGGGCACAGGGAGTGCCTGCGCGTCCTGCGCGAGCAGGACACGTTCCGCCGTGCGGGAGCCGACGCGATCCCGCCCTACCCGCCCACTTCCCCGACGATGCTGGCGCGGGACGGCCGTGAACACCGCGTGCACCGCGACCTGGTCGGCAACGCGTTCGCGCCCGCCCGGATCGACCGGTACCGGCCGACCGTCGACCGGCTCACCACCTCGCTGCTCGACTCGCTCGTCCAGGCGGGCGATCCGATCGAGGTCAACGAGCAGCTCGCCATGCCCCTCACCCTCGGCGTCATCGGGGGCGTGATGCACCTGCCGGACGACGACCTGCCGCTGTTCCGGAGGTGGGGCGACATGTTCCTGTCCACGGGCGCCGACCGCGCCGCCGAGAACGAGCGCGCGGTGCTGGAGATGAGCGGCTACATGGCCGAGCGCCTCGGCGGGCTCATGGCGGAGACGGAACCCGGCTCCGGGGAAGGCGGCCTGCTCTCCGTGATCGCCGCCAACGCCGTCCGCCGGCGGACCGGTCTGGAGGAGGCGGCGCTGCTGGCGGCGAGCGTCGTCGTCGCGGGATGGGAGACGACGGCCGCCGCGATCGCGGGCTTCCTGTTCCGGCTCCTCACCACCCGGGAGGACGGCGGCGACACCCTCTACCGCCTTCTCGCGGCCCGCCCCGACCGCATTCCCGGCGCGGTCGAGGAACTGCTGCGCACCACTCCCGGCACCGCGTTCGAATCCGCGCAGCCGCGCCGGGTCGCCCGCGAGGTCGAACTCGGCGGCGTCCCGCTGCGCGAGGGCGACCTGGTGATTCCGGCGGTCGACCGCGCCAACCGCGACCCGGGCGTGTTCGACGCCCCCGAGCGGATCGACTTCCAGCGCGCCCCGAACCCCCACCTCGCCTTCGGAGCCGGTCCGCACGTCTGCCTCGGCGCTCCGCTGGCCCGGCTGGAGCTGAACACCGTCCTGCGCGAGCTGACCCGCCGCTTCCCGGACGCGCGGCTGCACCACGCGCCGCACGACGTCCTCTGGAACACCGTCACCGTGATCCGTCACCCGGCCGAGCTCTGGCTCGACCTCGAACCTCCGCAGCGGGACGGATGACCGTAGGCTCACGCTTATGATCAACCCCGCGCCCGACTGGGAAGCGCGCATGGCCGCACTATGGGACGCCTTCGACGACCACACCCCCGAGGACTTCCTCGGCAAGGTCGAAGCCCTGACCGGCGAGCTCCCGCCCGGCGACGCCGTCGCCGAGTACGAGCTGGCCTCCGCGCACGACGCCCTCGACCACGAGGCGGAGGCCGCCGACCACTACCGGCGGGCCTTCGCCGCAGGGCTTTCCGGACCGCGGCGGAGGCAGGCCGTGATCCAGTACGCCAGCACGCTCCGCAACCTCGGCCGGGCCGACGAGAGCGTCGCGCTGCTGACCGCGGAACGCGAGGCCGGCTCGGACGAGCTCGACGACGCCATCACCGCGTTCCTCGCGCTCGCGCTCACCGACGTCGGACGCGAGCGGGAGGCGGCCGGGCTCGCGCTCGGCGCGCTCTCCCGCCACCTCCCGCAGTACAACCGCTCGCTGTCCGCCTATGCGAAGGCCCTCGCACAGGACGGCCCCGGCCTGCGCCCTTAGTGCGGCGGCTCCTCACGCTTCGCGCGGACGTCCCGCCGGGCCTGGACCAGTAGCCGGTCTGCGTCGGGCGCGTACCCCCACGCGCGTTCGGGCGGGCTGGTGCGGCCGACCCGGCTGAGATGGCGCCGGGCCCGGTCGTGGTCGCCGGCCCGGTAGAACACCGCACCGAAGAAGTGGTGGGCCTCCAGGTTCCTCGGATGCGGCCGGTCCCCGGCGAGCCACCGGTCGGCGGCCGCCACGAGCGCGGCGTGCACCGAGGGCCGGGCCAGGTAGCGGTTCAGGTCGTCCCAGGTGCCGATCTCACCGCCGATCTCCAGGTGCGCCACCGCCAGTACCGCGGTCACCGGGTCGCCCGGCTCGGCCGCGGCGACGACCGCCTCGGCGAAGTCCAGCACCTCGGCCTCCGAACCCCACCACTTCTTGCACAATGCCTGGGAACGGGAGATATGGCCCGCGTAGAGGGACGGGTCGCGCTCCGTCAGCTCACGCCAGATCCGGTCCAGTTCGTCCCGTCCGAGCTGCATGCCGATGCCGTACGACTGGAGGCTGTTCCAGGGGACGGGGTCCGCGGGCAGCAGCTCGGCGGCACGGTAGAGCGGCGGGCCCGCGAGGGCGAGCAGCCGCCAGAACCGGCCGAACCGTTCCGCGTCGACGTACTCCGCGCGTTGGGCGCTGCGCGCCTCCCACGCCTCCGCGACACGGGTCGCGCCAAGCCACAGGCACAGGTCCGGGTCGTCGGGATCGTCCGCGTACAGTCGCGTGAGCCGCTCGGCCTGTCCGAGCGCGGCGTCGGTGAGGCCCTCCACGTAGAGGCTGCGGGTCTCGGCGTCGTCCCGGGTGCGTGCCAGCAGTTCCAGGCCCGCGCGCAGGTCGCCGCCGCGCACCTTCGGCAGCGCCGCCGCCAGCGCCTCGTCCCGCCAGGCCGGCCGTCGCCGCCGCGACCTGATCTTGCCGGGCAGCCCGAAGAGCGCGGCCACCACGCCGGCCGACGCCGAGCCGCCCTCCTCCTCATCGGCCGAGGAGGCGTCGTCGCCAGGAGACAGGACGCGGTCGTCGGGGCGGGCCGGCTTGCGGACGACCAGCTCGGCGGGGGCGTGCCGGTCGATCTCCGCGACGGCGGCCGTGCCGGAGCGCCAGAGGTTCGGCTCGACCCCGACCGTCACGCCGTCCAGGCCGATCAGCGCGCGTGCCCCGTCCGGCCACGCGAACACCGCGGCGCACTGGTCGAAGCGCACGGTCGCCATGATCGGGCCGGTCAGCGAGGTGACCCCCTCGGGGCCGACGATCAGCCCCTGCTGGACATCGCCGGCTCGGGTGTGGACGCGGCCCTCGACCGCGACCATGGAACGGGTCGGGGCCGGGGCGAAACGCGCCCCTTGCGGCTCTTCGCCGTGCGGAAGCATCAGGAGCGCGGTGTCCAGCACGGCGCGGCCGACCTCCTGGACGTCCTCGGGCCGCACCGCGTCGAGCTCCGCCAGGGCCTCGTCCGTCGTCAGCAGCGGGGCTCCCAGCAGTTCGGCAAGGCACCGCCTCATCGGCTGCGAGGCGCGGGCCTCGTCGGAGCCTGTGCGAGCGCGTCGCGCCGCGAGTACCTCCGCGAGTTCGGCCGCGTCGACAGGCTCGGCCGCGATGCGCCCGATCTCCCCGCAGAACCGCTCCGCGAGTTCCGGGCGCACCTCGGCCAGACCGTCCGCGAACGCGAGCAGTTCCACACCGTCCCCGGTGCTCGATGAGAAGTCGACGCTCGTCGTGTAGCTCAGCGCATTGTCCCTCCGCAGCACCCGGTGAAGGCGGCGGCCGAGGACGTCGGCGTAGACCCGGGCGGCGGACGAGCGCGGCACGATCGCGCTCAGCGCGACACCCTTGACGTCGGCGTTGAAGTAGGCGGGTGTCCGGGGCAGGGCGCTCGTCGGTTCCGGGACCGGCCGCCGTTCGCCCTCGGGAAGCGGCAGCGTCAGCCCCTCGGGCGGCGGGCCGCCGACGATCGCCAGTGCCGCGTTGTTCCTGGTGAACCAGCGCGCCGCCCACTCCTGGACGTCCTCGGGGGTTAAGGCGGTCAGCCCGTGCTCGTCGTAGGCGGGCAGGCCATAGGTGGCGGCACCGTAGCGCCACAGCAGCAGCTGGCCTTGCAGCCCTGCGTCGCGTCCCTCGGCCTCGGTCCGCAGGATGTTCTTCTCCGCCTCCAGGCGATCCATGGGAAGCGCGCACAGCGATTCGCACACGGTCGTCAGAAATGAAGCGATCTCCGCGGGCTCGCCATGGGTGACTAACATGGTGGTCACGGCGTTCACGACGCCGTTGTGGTGATAGTCGGAATCGCCGACCGCATGCAGCGCCAGATGCTCCACCAGGTGGGTGAGCCCGCCCCTTGCCAGGGTCTCGTCGGCCCGCCCCACGCGGAACACCAGCGCCGCTCGATGGTCGTCATCGCCCGGCGCGCCCTTGCTCCAGAACACGGGAACGCCGTCGATCTCGGTACGTGTAACGTCCAAATGATCTCCCTCTCCAGGCCGCAAGATCGTACAATTCGCGGGTGCCGAAAAAGGTTGCATATCGGTATCGGGTGCCCTTCGCCACGTCCTGGCGCGCGTATCTGATTCCGGCTTGGCCCGTGGTCCTGCTCGCCTTGCTCACCGCGCTCTTCTGGGGGACGCACCACGCACTCCTCACCGCGAGCACGGTCGACGCCGTCCGGTCCGGAAACGTCCCCAACGACAGCCGTCCGGTGCTCTGGGTGGACGAGGGTCTGCGTTACCGCGTCCACGTCGTCGGAAGTGCCGCCGACCCGGGATCCTGCGCGCTGGCCGGGCAGAACGGCACCTATCCGCTGACGCTGGACCGCGTCCGGCACTCCGGCGACTCCGCGGAGATCAAGGGATACCGATGGGTCGGGGCGTTCCAGGCCCCTGCCACCGACTACGTCGCGGTCGCGTGCGACCGCTCCAACGAGGCACTGCGAATCAAGGTGGACGCGCCCGGAACCGGCCTGCTCGTGGCCCTGCTGGTCCTCTGGCCGGTGCTCCTCATCTGGGCGGTGGCCAAGATCTGGCGGATCCGGCGGCGGAGCACACGACGCACGCTCACCCATCGCCCCCCGGAGCCGCCGGCCACCGTGTCCGAGGCCGCCCTGGCCGCTGGTGATCGGACCCAGACCACGGTCTACTTCCGCAACGGCACCTTCGTCCCCGCCGGAACCCGCGAGGCCGACTCCGCGACAGACTTCGCCAAGGAAAGACTGGCCGCCCCGCGCGACCCACGCGATTTCCGAACCGCCACAGCCGGCGATGGCGGATGGCTGGTCACCTTCCCCGACCTGACCGTCTACCTGACCCAGGAAGAGACCAAGCACTCTGGAACAGCCGACCTCGGCCGCCACGCCCTCGCCAAGATCAGTTTGGACGCCCGCACCCCCGAGGTAGCACGCACCCGCAAGCCCGAGACCCTCGCCACCCGAACCTGAACGCGGCCGGACAACCGCCACCGCCCCTCCTAGGGGTGGCGGATGACTGGCACTGAACCGCGGAAGGGTCAGCCGCCGTGCCCGGCTCGCGCCGTAACCGCGATGAACGCGCCACGGCCCTTGGGTCCCGTCGCCATCGCCCCCCTCCCGCCGACCACTGACGAGCTCAGTCGGTAAGCCGCTCAACGAGCGCAGGAGCTAACGCCACCCAGCGAACCCGTCTCGACGAACCCCGCCTCGACGGTCGAACGATCACGTCAAGCCGGACGAGCTACAGTCACCAGTCACCGACCGGGCTACCGGGGACGTCCACCTGGTCGAGGCCGGGCGCAAGGGCGAGCGCGGGGGCGGGGGCGAGGATGAATCCTGCCCAAACTGATGTTGGCCTGAGCTATCCCCGGAATACGGGAGCCCCTCCCGGGACTGGAGATGGTCAGCGGTCTCGCACCGTCCACCACCCAACTCCGCCGAGAGTCGAACCCCACCCTTCACGGCCAGGTCAGCGCCGACGAACGGCATGCCACCACAGGGCCGCCGGCGACCGCGCCCCACGCGTTCGTTCGTCCGCAGCACTCAGCTTGAGGATCGACCCCGAAAACGGCGGCCACTGCAATCCCGATGAAACAAGAAAGGCCCCGCCGTGATCGGCGGGGCCTTTCCTAATATGT
>NZ_BDDE01000030.1 GCF_008327685.1 Actinomadura sp. K4S16 | reverse complement strand
AGCATCACCACCCCAAAAAGGGGCGGCATTGCCTCAAAGAAATCCCCACCACCCCCACAAAGGAGAGCGGCACGGGGCGACCCGGCCGAACAATCGACCGAGCCGATAAAGGCACTGGCTTTTAACACGCTGTTGAGTTCTCAAGAAACGGACACCCACCGCGCTGGATCCGCTTTCGCGTTTCCCGCTCCGAGGCGACTCGCCTTACTTTATCGGATCCGTCCGGACTGTCAATTCCGGGCTTCTCCGATACGCCTTTCCAACCCCGCTTGCGCGGCACCTTCCGGGCGGTGGAGCTATTTCATCAGATCCGGTCCGATTGTCAAAATCGAGCCTTTCCGACCCACCACGGCACGGCAGACACGGCGAGACCGCGTCGGCTGGTTCGTTGGTGGTTTCCCCATGCTTCGGCCGGCCGCCATGTGGGCGTCCTGCATCCGTGAGGGGACGGGGGGTTAACTTACGCGGTCGGAGCGCCCGAGTCAAATCGGCCCCGGCGCGGTGCCCTGCGGCCAGGTTGTGCCGTATTGAGGGGAACCTGGCGTGCCGGGGCACCATCTACCTAAGTAGCTCACCCAGCCCAGCACGGAGAGGTACGACATGGCCTACCCACCTCCCCCGCCGCCACCGTCGAGCCCCGGCGCCCCGCCGCCCCCCAACCATCTCGCATGGGCGGTCGCCACCACGATCCTCTGTTGCCTCCCCGCCGGCATCGTTTCCATCGTCTACGCCGCGCAGGTCAACTCCAAGTGGATGGCCGGCGACCACGCCGGTGCGATCAACTCCTCCAACAACGCCAAGAACTGGGCGATCGCGTCGGCGGTCCTGGGTGTGATCGTCGGTGTCATCTACTTCCTCGTCGCCATGGCCGGCGCCAACGGCAGCTGACCCATGACGGAAGAGTTCCGGCCCGCCCCGCCGCCGCGGGGCGGGCCGGTTCCCGAAGTCCCGGGCGGTGCGCAACGGCCCGTGGCCGGACTCGCCGTCAGGCTGCTCCGGCCCGGCGCGGTGCTCGTCTTCAGCGTCGCGGCCGTCTGCTACGTCGCGGCGGTGGACCCGAACGAAGGGGGGCACTATCCGACCTGCCCCTTCCTGGCCATCACCGGGTTCCAGTGCCCAGGCTGCGGGTCCATGCGCACGGTTCACGCGCTCGCCCATGGCCGCGTCCAGGAGGCGTTCGGGCTGAACGTCCTGACCATGGCGATGCTTCCGCTTCTGGCCTTCTTCTGGCTCCGGTGGGCGAGGGCCCGCGCCCTGGACCGCCCCGTCCGGACGAAGGCGGCGCACCCCGCCCTGATCTGGATCCTGTTCGGAGCGGTCCTCCTTTTCTGGCTGATCAGAAACCTCCCGGCCGGATCGTTCCTCGCCGCCTGACCCCGAACGCATAAGGCCGAGTGCTCCGCCCCTGCACAACGACGAGCCTGTCCCATCAGGAGCCGGCCACTCCCCTGGGCGGTCAGGCGGGCGGGACGCGCTTGAGGGGGCGCCGCAGCGTCCAGGCCTGGTGCGGTGTGCCGCACAGTATGGACAGCACATGGGCGGCCCGTGCCCGACGGGTCGGCGACTCCGTGAGCAGCTCAGCCACTCCTCGTTGTAGCGGGCTCGATCGCCGGCAGGCAGCAACGCGCACCCGGCGGCGAGCAACCTCCGCGCCACGCTCCCCGGTGCCCGGACCCCACCGGCCACGGCATGTGCCCCGGACCTGCCAACGGCCAACATGGTGAAGACCCTCTCGGCCTCCCGCAGAGCCCGCAGTGCCGCGTCCACCGCCGCGAACACAGCGAGCGCCTCGCCCGTCAGGTTCGCCGCGGCGGCCGCGTCGCGCGCCGCGCTCCCTGCCTGGGCCACCGCACGCCCCGTCCAGGGCGCGCCCTCCATGCTCGCCGCGCGCGCCGCATTCGCCGCCACGCGCGCGGCGTCCTCTCCAAGGGCCGCTGCGAAGGCCGCTACGTCCCGCGGCTCCACGATCATGCTCGATGCGCTGACCAGCATGTCCGCCGTGGCGGCTGCGTTCGCCGAATGCACCGCGGCCGCCGCCCCTCCCGGGCTCGCCGCGGCCGCCGCGGCCGCCGCCGCGCGGGCGGCGGGAGGAAAGTGGGTGGCGAGATAGGTACGTGCGTCCTGAATCTTGTTCGCGTCGAGCTCGCGGCTGGAGGCGTCGGTCACGGCGGTCTCCTGGTCAGACGGGCGGGACGTGCTTGAGGGGGCGGCGCAGCGTCCAGGCCTGGCGCGGCGCGCCGCACAGGATCGACAGCACATGGACGGCCCCTGCCCGACGGGTGGGCAACTCGGTGAGCAGGCTCAACCACTCCTCGGCATAGCGACCTCGGGTACCGGCGGGCAGCAGGGCACACCCGGCGGCCAGCAGACGCCGCGTCAAAACCCCTGGCCGCCGCGCCGTGCCCGTCACCGCGCGAGGCTGGGCCTGGCCGCCTGTCGCACTTGTGAAGACTCGCCTGGTCTCCTGCATTGCCAGCACCGCCGCGTCCGTGCCCGTCCAGACAGCCTCAGCCACCGATAAGGCCGTTCTCAGTGGCCACACCGTAACCTTCGCCGCCGCGGCCTCAGCCGCGCGAGCCGCGTCCGTCGCCCGCGACCCCGTACGCACCTGCGCGCCTGTCGCCTCCACCGTCGTGGCCGCGTCAGCGGCATTCGCCGCCGCGAGCACCGCTTCCGCCGCGTACCTCGCCGCGTCCGCCGCGTCCGCCGCGTCCGCCGCCACGGCCGCTTTGCGCGCCGCCGCCTTCGCGATGTGCGCAGGCATGCCCGCCGCGCCCGCCGCTCTGGCCACCGCGCCGGTGCTTGCGTGTTCGGCGCGCGCCGCCGCGGCCGCTACCGCATTGGCCGCCGGGACGAGGCCGGCGGCGAGGTGGAGGCACGCGGCCTTCAGCGCGCCCAGGTCGGGGGTAGAGCGCGGTCCTAGGAGGCGTCCTCTACAGACCGTGCAGTGAGAGTCGCCGGATACAACCTGGGAGTCGCGGACGGGGCAGAGCTGGTCCTTGAAGGACGCGGGGCGGGTCACGGACTGGCTCCGGGGGCGTGCGGACGCAGGGTGTTCCAGGGCTTGGGGGCGGTGGCGCGGTTGGCGTGTGCCTTGGCCAGGGCGAGGCGGGCGTTCTCGGCGCCCTCCTGTGTGAGCTTGTAGTAGCGGCGGCGGGGGCGGCCGAGGGCGTCGGCGTCGCGCTGCTCGGCCGGCTCCTCCCAGCGGGACGTGATCCATCCGGCCTGTTCGAGGCGGGTGATGATCGGATAGACCGTGCCGGTGGGCAACTCGGTGGCCTGCACCATCTCCAGCCCGTACCACTCCCGGTTCGGTTCCAGCAGCGCCTGGCGTAGCACCATCTGGGTCTGCACGGTCATCCGCGGCCCCCGGGTCACCGTGCTCCCCTTCCCCGCATCCCGCCGCGGACCGCCAGCAGCAGCCCCGCCACCGCCGCCGCGACTCCGACAGGCCCGGCCACCGCCGGCATCAGCCACGCCACCACGGCCGCCCCGACCGCCGCCGAAGCGATCCCCAGCCAGGCCAGCAACTCCCAGGCGACGAATACCCCGGACCGGCCCGACCCGCCTCCGCGTCGCTCGAACTCTACATAGCCCATGGCTCGTACTCTACATACGAGGCCTCATGATCGCCAGGGAGTCGAACGCGGACCGCACCGGCCCCTGTCGCCCTGCATGGTGCCCTCGGGGGCTCCGGAGATCGTCCGTCACCGTCTCGACTCCTCGGCCTCGTCCGGTGCGATGGATGGCCGAACGGGCATGTGCGGCCTTCGGAGCCGCATGGTCGGCCACGCCCGGTCCGCCGGGGTGACGACCTCGCCGAGTCCGGCGTTCCCGGATACTCCGAGGGCTCGAGCGCCTGTGCGCGGTCTCGCGGGGCGGGAGATGGGCTCGGCGAGGCCCGTCCGGTCGCTCGGGGTGTCAGACGGGGTCGCTGAAGGCGGGTGGGCGCTTGTCGAAGTGGGCGCGGACGGCTTCGACCTGGTTGGGGCTTCCGCGCAGGGCGGCGAGCGTGCGGGACTCTTCGAGGAACTGGCCGGCCAGGTCGGTGTCGGCGGCGCGGTTGAGCAGGCGCTTGGCCCCCCGGACGGCGTCGGGGCTGTTGCCGGCGATCTCGCGGGCGAGGTCTGTCGCGGCGGCGTGCGGGTCATCGGCGGTGCGGGTGGCCAGGCCGATGCGGACGGCGTCCGCTCCGGAGATCATGCGGCCGGTGAAGGTCAGCTCCTTCGCGACGTCCTCGCCGACGAGGCGGATCAGCGCGGCGGTGCCGGTCATGTCGGGCACCAGGCCCCAGCGGATCTCCAGGACGGACAGGCGCGCGTCCGGGGCGGCGATGCGGATGTCGGCGCCGAGCGCGATCTGCAGGCCCCCGCCGAGGGCGTGCCCGTGGACGGCGGCGATGACGGGCTGCGGCATTTCCCGCCACACGTGCACGGCCTGCTGGCCGAGGTTGGTGATGCGTCCCGGCTCGCGCTCGGTGATGTCGCCGGAGCGGCGTCCGGCGCCGTCGCCGGCCATGGCGGCGAAGTTGGCGAAGTCCAGGCCGGCGCAGAACGCGCGGCCCTCCCCCGACAGGACCACGGCCCGGACGGACGCGTCGGCGGCGATCGCGTCCCCGGTCCGGGCGAGCGCCTCGAACATGGCCAGGTCGAGGGCGTTCAGCTTGTCGGGTCGGTTGAGCCGCACGTCGGCGACCCCCTCGTGGACGTGCACGGTGACGCGGTCGGTCATGCCGGGGTCCCTCTCATCCTCGCGGTCGTCTGCGGGGGACGATTCCATGCGGCGCCCCGCCGGTCGAGGGCGAGGGTCAGGTCACCGGGACGATCCGCGCCCCGGTGAGCGTGCCGTCGCGGATGTCGAGGAGGCCGAGGGTGCCGTGCGGCTGGCGGCGCCGGTCGGTCGGCGACCCGGGGTTGAAGATGCGGACGCCGTCGCCGGTCTCGTCCAGCGGGATGTGCGAGTGCCCGAACACGACGAGGTCGGCGGCGGGGAACCAGCGCCGCATCCGGGCGGTGCGGCCCCGGGCCTGGCCGCTGTCGTGGACCATCGCGACGGCGAGGCCGTCGAGGTCGAGTTCGAGGCGTTCGGGCGCGCCCCACTCCGCCACGTCCGGGCCGTCGTTGTTGCCGAGGACGGCGTGGACGGGCGCGTACTGGGCCAGCTCGTCCAGGACGGAGGCGAGGCACACGTCGCCTGCGTGCAGGATCACGTCGGCGCCCCGCAGGTGCTCGGCCACCCGCGGCGGGCACGACTTCCAGCGCCTCGGCGCGTGGGTGTCGGAAATGGCCACCGCTCTCACATGTCCCATTGTCCCCGCAGGGGCACAATGGGACGGATGCGGATCGACATCGGCGGTGTGCGCCTCTACTTCGACGTCGAGGGCGCCGGGCTGGTCCCGGACGGTGCGGCGATGGCTGAGCGGCCCGTGGTCGTGGCGCTGCACGGCGGTCCCGGCGCCGACCATTCGCTGTTCAAGCCGGTGCTGGGGCGGGCGACCGAGTTCGCGCAGGTCGTCTACCTGGACCAGCGCGGCAGCGGCCGGTCGGACGTGAGCGAGCCCGCGCTGTGGACGTGGGAGCGCTGGGCGGACGACGTCGTCGACTTCTGCGACGCGCTGGGCATCGACGACCCGGTCCTCCTCGGGACGTCCAGCGGCGGGTGGGTGGCGCTGACGGTCGCGCACCGCCACCCGGAGCGCGTTCGCGGTGTGGTGCTCGACAGCGTGATGCCGGGTCCCGCCGAGGAGCGCCTGGAGGTCTTCGAGCGGCTCGGCGGCGCTAAGGCCCGCGACATCGCGCGCCGCTACTGGGGCGGGGAGGACGTCCAGGACGACTGGGAGCGCGTGTGCCTGCCCCTGTACTCGCGGCGTCCGGACGGCGCCCCGGAGGCGAGGGACAGGCTGGCCCGCATCCGGTGGAACCGCGACGTCATTGAGCATTTCCGGCGCTCGCTCGCGGGCGCGTTCGACCCGTGGCCGTACCTTGAGCGGATCGTCCGGCCCGTCCTGGTCCTGAACGGAGAGGACGACCCCGTCGCGACGGTCTCGGCGGCCCGGAAGCTCGCCGAGGCCCTGCCGGAGGGCACAGCCGAGCTGCACGTGCTGCCCGCCACGGGCCACGGGGTGTTCAGGGAGGATCCGGACCGGGCCGTCGCCCTGCTCCGCGACTTCGTCGGGCGGACCGCCGCGCGGGGGTAGCGGACGGCGGCGGGGCGCCCGCCGGAAAGGGCGGTGATTTTGCCACGCCCCACTTCGGACACGTGTGGGAAACAACTGTAAGCACGCTGTCATTACCGAGGACTGACCTGCGGAGTTACGCTCGAATTCCTCGCGACCGTCCCAGAAGGATTCCGACCGTACGCCCCCGGTCGGCTCTTTCCGACACGGCGACCCAGCACCGCGAGGGCACAGTGAGGGCGGCCGGGCCCCGAGGAGGATGAACACTCCCTTGCACCGGCCCCGGGACCCGGCCGCCTCTCCGCCTGCCGCGCCGGGGTTACGAGGTCAGGTAGAGCTTGCGGTCGAAGACCCCGGAGCCCGGCGTGCTCTCACCGCGGGCGATGGCGGAGCCGCTGCCCGTGCCGTTGGAGGGGCACAGCGCGCTGCTGCCCGTCTGCCGCACGAGCGTGATGTCGTCGGACCTGCCCTGCGCGTCGTCCTGGTCCGGCATCGGACGGTTCGGGTTGTCGCGGTTGTAGACGTCGAAGCGCAGACCGTCGGTGCTCCCCGTCCGGAACCCGTAGTAGCAGGTGACGGTGATGCCTAGGATCTTGCCCTCCATCTTGAAGCGCAGGCCGCCGTTGATGGACAGGACGCCGTCCCGGCCGCCCTGGACCGGGTCGTAGGCGACCTGGCCGCTCCTGTCGGCCACCTCGCCGAGGTCGAGGTCGGTGGCCGGAGAGCTGAGGCCGTTGGACGTCCGGCACGCGCCGATCGACGCTGCGGTCAACTCGCCCGCGCCGGTGGACTGGACGGTGCCCTGCAGCCGGGCGCCGTCGCAGGAGCCCGTGACCTTCGCGCCGAGGTAGTCGACGGAGAACTGGAGCGCCCCGACGGTGGCGACCTGCCAGTTGCCGGAGTACGGCGCTCCGGCGGCGGTCTCCTCGCGGATCGTGGTGGTCGCGGCGGAGGCGGCGGGCGCCGCCAGGGCGAGCGCGGCGGTCGCGGCCGCCAAGGGCGCGACCAGCCTGATGGGAGCCTTCACGGGGTTTTCCTCCTCGGGAAGAGGGATTTGATTTTTTCTACCCGAGTGACCGTGAAAAGCAAGGGCTTTCCAGCCCGATATCCACAGTTTAGAGAATTCCGCTAAACGGCGGCCGCTGAATGCTCGGCGCCCGATATGTCAAGCGCGGAGTTGCGCACTTGGTGCGCAAGAAGAGGAGGGCGCGCGGCCGGGACGGGAGGTACGGACGGAACCCGGCCGCGCGCCTGGCCTGTCAGTGGAACACGGGCTTCATCGCGTACACGCGGTTCGGCTTGTTTTGACATCCTCTCCGCTCTGAAGGGCGGAGATTCCCTCCACGCTGCGTGGGGTCCGCGCGGCGTCCGGGTGGGTTACCGCTTCGTCGCGCGGTGCCGCCATCGCTGGTGGTCTGACCCGCGCTCCACGGTCGTTTCGACTCTCCGCCCGTCCGGCGGCGAGTACGTTCAGCGCCGCGTTCACGTCCCGGTCGTGGGCTGCTCCGCAGGGGCAGTCCCACGCCCGGACGCTGAGCGCCATCTTCTCATTGGTCCCGCCGCACGCCGAGCACATGCGGGTGGACGGCAGGAACCTGTCCACCCGGCCGAAGGTGCGCCCGTACCGGGCGGCCTTGTACTCCAGCATGGCGGTGAAGGCGGCCCACCCGGCGTCGTGGACGCTCTTGGCGAGCCGGGTCCGGCCCAGACCGGCCACGCACAGGTCCTCGACGTACACCGCTTGGTTCTCGCGGATGATCGCCGTGGACAGCTTGTGCTGCCAGTCCCGCCGGGTATCGGCCACCCGCGCATGCGCCCGCGCGACCTTGACGACGGCCTTCCTGCGGCGGTTGGAGCCCTTCTGCTTGCGCGACAGGGCCCGCTGCAACCGCTTGAGCTTGCGGGCCGCGCGGCGCAGGAACCTGGGCGCGGTCACCTTCGTGCCGTCCGACAGCACCGCGAAGTGCGTCAGGCCAAGGTCGATCCCCACCTCGGAGTCGACCGGCGGCAGCGTCTCATCCTGCTGAGTGGTCACCACGAACGACGCGAAATACCGGCCGGCCGCGTCCCGGACGACCGTCACCGACGACGGGGCGGACGGCAGCGGCCGCGACCACCGGACCTGCAGCTCGCCGATCTTCGGCAACCGCAGGCGGCCGTTGTCGAGGACCTTGAAGCGGGAGTTCTTGGTGAACCTGATCGCCTGCCGGTTGTCCTTGCGCGACCGGTACCGAGGCGGGGCCAGTGCGCGTCCTTTGCGCTTGCCCGAGACCGAGGCGAAGAAGTTGCGGTACGCGGTGTTCAGGTCGGCCAGGGCCTGCTGCAGCACCACCGCCGACACCTCACCCAGCCACGCCCGCTCCGGCGTGGCCTTCGCCAGGGTGATGACCTGCCTGGACAACTCGGCGTCCGAAATGTACGGCAAGTCCTGCTCGCGGGCCTCCCGGCGTGCGCGCAGCCCGTCGTTGAACACCACCCGCGCGCACCCGAACGCCCGAGCCAGCGCGATCTGCTGACCAGGCGTTGGATACAAGCGGTAGTTGTACCGTAACTGCACACCCGCACCGTACCGGTCCACAACCGAACTCGAAGGCATTCACATCGGCGGAGACCGCGTCGTTGCGATGCATGTTCACTTGGCCTTCGTGACGAAGTTCCGGCACAAGGTCGCGGACGCTGATCTCGGCGGCGTGCCCGACGGCGAGGGGCGCGCTCTCCTTGAGCGTGTTGCCGTCGCGGTCGTACTCGCGGATGACGCCGTGGCCGCCGCCCACGTCGAACCCGACGTAGAACCGGCCGCGGCGGTAGGCGAGGCCCTGCATGTTGTCGGTGTGGGGGACGTTGAACAGCAGGTCGAAGGTGTAGGGGCGGCCGGCCGCCGCCGCGGGGCGGGCGCCGGCCAGGGCGGCGGCTCCGGCGAGCGTGGCGGCGCCCGCGAAGCCGAGGACTCTGCGGCGGGTGGGAGCGACCTCGCCGAGTCCGGGTCCGTGCATCGTGCCTCCTTGGTGGGGGGTGATGGGGAGGAAGGTCAGGGGCGGGCCGGGCGGGGGGCCTCCAGCACCTCGGGGTTCGCGCAGTGGACGAGGGGCTCGCCGCGCAGGTGGCGGCCGACGTCCCGGGCGAGGATGCGGGCGGCGTTGGCGGCGGTCTGCTTGCTGGCCCCGGCCAGGTGCGGCGTGACGACGATGTTCGGGGTGGTCAGCAGCCGCGACCCGGCCGGGATCGGCTCCTCGGGGAACACGTCGAACGCGGCGGCGAACAGGTGCCCGGACTCGGCGGCGTCGCAGACGGCCTCGTAGTCCAGCAGCGACCCGCGCGCGCAGTTGACGATGATGGAGCCGGGCGGCATCGCGGCGATCTGCGCGGCGCCGATCATCCCCGTGGTCTGCGGCGTCGCGCGGGCGTGCAGGGAGACGATCTGCGCGCGCGCCAGCAGCTCGTCGAGCGGGACGAGCTCGGCGATGCCCGACAGGTCTCCGAGGTCGTCCAGGTAGGGGTCGTGGACGAGCACGCGGGCGCCGAGCGCGGCGAGCATCCGGGCGACGCGGCGGCCGACGGCGCCGCAGCCGACGAGGCCGGCGGTGCTGCCGAGGATCTCGATGCCGACGTCGTCGTAGCGGTAGTAGTCGCCGCGCCACTGCCCCGCCATCAGGTCGACGTGCGTCTGCGGGATGCGCCGCACCGCCGCGAGGATCAGCCCGAGGGTGTGCTCGGCGGTCGCGCCCGCGTTGCGTCCGGGCGCGAAGCAGACGGCCACGCCGTGCTCGGTCGCGGCCTCCAGGTTGGCGTTGACGGGCCCGCCGCGGCTGATGCCGAACAGCCGCAGGTCCGGGGAGGCCTCCAGGATCCGCCGGGTCAGCGGGGCCATCTGGGTGACGCAGACCTCGGCGCCGCGCAGCGCCTCGATGAGCTGCTCCTCGGTCCCGGACGCCTCGTCCACCTCGGCGACGCGCCCGAACGGCTCCACCGGCCACGGCAGCGTGACCTCCGAGAACGCCAGACCGCCGGGGGTCTCGGCGCGCAGGGCGTCGATGAGCAGGTCGTTGCGGACGAAGAGGTCACCGGCCGCGAGCACGCGGGTAGTCATTCATCGCTCCAGTGGGGTGTTGAACTCCAGGAGGGCGGCCTCGCCGTCCCGGAGCCGGATCTCGGTCAGTGCGCAGTTGCCCAGCGACGGGAACCGCCGCCGGTAGTCCTTGAGCGGCATCCCCAGCAGCCGGCACAGCGCGAGCCGGATCGCCGTGGAGTGCGCGACGACCAGGACGCGCCCGCCCTCGTGCAGGCGCGCGATGTCGTCCAGGCAGGCGGTGAAGCGGCGCGCGGCGGCGGCCGGGTCCTCGCCGCCGGGCAGGTGCGCGGCGACGGGGTCGGCCAGGAACGCGCGCAGCTCCTCGGGGAACTTGCGCTCCATCTCCGCGCGGGTGAGCCCCTCGCCCTGCCCGAAGTCCAGTTCCCGGAGCCGCCCGTCGACGTGCAGCCGCGAGCCGATCGCCGCGGCGGACGGCGCCGCGGTCAGCCGGGACCGCGACAGGTCCGAGCACCACACCGCGTCGGGCCGGGCCTTCGCCGCCCACGCGGCCAGCGAGCGGGCCTGGTCCAGGCCGAGCGGGGTCAGCGCGACGTCGCTGACCCCGGCGTAGCGGTTCTCGGCGTGCCATTCGGTCTCCCCGTGCCGGACGAGGACGAGGCGCGTCATCGGGATGTCCTCTCGCGTGCGTGCGCGGCGGTCTCGGCGGGCAGCCACCCGCGCCGTTCCAGCTCACCGACCAGGCGCAGGTAGGGCGCGTCGAACACGCCGGTCTTTTGCGGACGCGGGTCGATCACCGCCTTGACGGCGACCATCCGCCCGGCGGTCTCGGCGACGTCGCGGCCCGGCGCGGCGGCGAGCACGGCGGCGCCGAGGGCGGGCTCGGCCTGCCGGGGCAGCACGACCGGGCGGCCGAGGATGTCGGCGCGCAGCTGGCACCAGTACCGGCTGCGCGCGGCCCCGCCGGTCAGCGTCAGGTCGCCGCCGGTGGGCGCGCCGAGCAGGTCGAGGTGGTCGAAGCAGAGCCGCTCCAGGTAGCCGACGCCCTGCAGGACGGCGGCGAAGTCGTCGGCCTCGTCGCCCGTCCCGCCGAGCCGGAACCCGCGGGCGTCCGGCGCGAGGAACGGGAACCGCTCCCCCGCCGGGACGAGCGGGTA
This sequence comes from Actinomadura sp. K4S16, assembly GCF_008327685.1. Lineage (GTDB taxonomy): Bacteria > Actinomycetota > Actinomycetes > Streptosporangiales > Streptosporangiaceae > Spirillospora. The sequence continues at coordinate 131,125 of NZ_BDDE01000030.1, read as the reverse complement.
CGCGAGCGCCGCCGCCGGTTCGTGCTCCGCCGCGCGGCGGTCCAGGTCGGCCAGGTCCCGGCCCGGGAAGTCGCGGGAGATCGCGCCCGCGCCGGTGCTGGACGCGCCGCCGGGCAGCCACCGCCCGTCCGGCGCCTTGTGGGAGTAGACGACGCCGAACGGGTCCTGGACGAGTTCGTCGCTGACGCCCTTGAGGACGAGGGTCGTCCCGAGGACGGAGTTCCACGACCCGACGGTGAGGCGCCCCGTCCCGAGCTGGGCGGCGCACCCGTCGGTGGCGCCCGCGACGACGGGGGTCCCCTCGGGGACGCCGGTCGCCTCCGCGGCGGCGGCGCAGACCGTCCCGAGCGGCGTGCCGGACCGTTCCAGCGGCGGGAGCAGGCCGGCGGGGACGCCCAGCGCGTCGAGGACGTCCGCCGGCCAGGCCTCGGCGATGAGGTCCGCACCGGTCTTGAGCGCGTTGCTGAGGTCGGCGGCCACCGGATGGCCGGTCAGCCGCCGGTTGACGAAGTCGGCCTGGTGGGCGAGGCGGGCGCCCTCGTGCGGGTGGTTCTCCAGGAGCCACAGCAGTTTCGGCAGGGCCCAGGCGGGCTGCATGCGCTGGTAGCCGAGGGAGCGCCACACCTCGCCGCCGGCCTCGTTGACCCGCTGGACGTGCGCGGCGGCGCGGGTGTCGTCGTACATGAGGGCCGGGGTCAGCGGCCGGCCTCCGTCATCGGTGAGCAGGACCGTCCCGGACGTCGCGTCGACGGCGACGGCCTGCACGGCCCCCGCCGGGACGTCCCGGAGCGCCTCGCGGCAGGCGGCGCCGACCGCCGTCCACCAGTCCTCGGGGTCCTGCTCGTGCCGGGGGCCGTCCCGCCGCCCGGTCAGCGTCCGGCTGCCGGCCCCGGCCACGTCCCCCGACGCGGTGACGGCGAGCGCGCGCACGCTCTGCGTCCCCAAGTCGATCCCGACCCAGACCTCCTCGTTCTGGTCGGTCACCGGGCGCCGCCGTCCTGGCCGGTGCGGGCACGGGCCGCCGCGAGCGTCGGCCAGGCGGGCGCCGTGGCCGAGCGGATCGCCAGGAAGTCCTCGTAGGCCCGGGCGTAGTGGTCGGCCCGGCCGGGGTCGGGGGCGTAGGCGTCGCCAGGACGGACGTGGGCGTCGGCGGCCTCGCGGGCGCCGGCGGCCCGCCCGGTGGACAGGAGCCCGACGATGAACGCGCCGCGCGCGCCGGCCTCGGTGTCGGCCGACCGGACGACCGGGACGCCCGTGACGTCTGCGAGCATGCCCAGCCAGACGGGGCTCGCCGAGCCGCCGCCGCTCACCCGCAGTTCGGTGGGGCGGGTCTCGGCCGCGGTCAGGCAGTCGCGCACGACCAGGCTGAGCCCTTCCAGCACGGCGCGGGCGATGTGCTCGCGCTCGTGGTGGACGGTGAGGCCGTGGAACGCGCCGCGCGCCCGCGGGTCGAGGAACGGGGCCCGTTCCCCCGCGGGCGACAGGTACGGCAGGAAGACCAGCCCGTCGGCGCCCGGCGGCGCCTGCGCCGCCAGGTCGGCGAGCGCACCCGGTGCCGGCAGGCCGAGCACGCGGCACGCCCAGTCGACGACCTGGCCGCCCGCGAGCGTCGGGAAGGCCCGCAGGTAGCGGCCCGGCAGGCCCATCGCGACCGTGAGGCCGGACGGGTCGCCGGTGAGGCGCGGGCCGTCCACGACCGTCTCCGTGCACAGCGTGGTGCCGAGGATCGTGCAGGCCTGGCCGGTGTCGACCGCGCCCACGCCGATCGCGGTGGACGCGATGTCGTACGGGGCGAGGACGACCGGCAGCCCCTCGGGCAGCCCCAGCTCGGCCGCCGCCTCCCGGGTCAGCGGGGCGGCGCGCCGGTCGTCGCCGCGCACCTCGGGAAGGAGCCTCGCGGCCCATTCCATGTCGTAGCGGCGCAGCAGGTCGTCGGAGTACCGCAGGGCGGCGATGTCCAGGAACGGCGCGGACGCGTCCGAGCCGTCGACCGCGATCTCCCCGGTGAGCCGGGAGAAGATCCAGCCGCCGCAGGTCAGGGACGCCGCCGAGCGGGCGAGCCGGTCGGGGTCGTGCTCGCGCAGCCAGGTGAGGATCGCGTTCGGAAGCCCCGCGAAGTGCAGCGACCCGTTGACGCGGAACGCCCCCTCCAGCACGCCTGCGGCCGCCCAGCGCTCGACGGCCGGGGCGGCGCGGCCGTCGTTCCACAGGATCGCCGGGCCGGTGGGGGCGCCGTCGCCGTCCACCAGCCAGCAGCCGTCGCCCTGCGCGGTGAGCGCCAGGAAGTCGGGGTCGCCGCCGACCCGGGCGAGCACCTCCCGGACGGCGTCGGCGACGGCGCGCCACACCGCGGCCATGTCCTGCTCGGCGTGTCCCGGCGCGGGCCGGGACACCTCGGTGGGCCGCCGGGCGACGGCCAGTTCGGCGCCGTCCCCGCCGTACCCCACCGCCTTGATCATCGTGGTGCCCGCGTCGACGCAGACGACCGTCATCGGCTCCCCCGTCCGTTGCGTAGTGGTCCCATCAGATGCGCGGTCCCATCAAAGCGCGCGCCGGTCAGGCGCGCCCGTGCGAGGCGCGCGAGCGGCGGGCGACCGAGTCCAGCGCCACGGCGAGCAGCAGGACGGCGCCGGTGACCATGAACCGGTAGGACGAGTCGAGGTTCAGCAGCGTCAGCCCGCTGGAGATCGACTGGATGACCAGGATGCCGAGCAGCGCCGCGAACGCGTTGCCGCGCCCGCCGAACAGGCTCGTCCCGCCGATCACGGCCGCCGCGATCGCGTTCAGGTTAACGTCGCCGCCGCCGCTGCTCTGGTTGGCCGCCGCGAGCCGCGCCGCCGCGAGGACGCCGCCGATCGCGGCGAGCGTGGTGCACATGACGAACGCGGAGGTGTAGACCGTCCGGACGTTGATGCCGGCGCGGCGCGCCGCCTCGACGTTGCCGCCGACCGCGTACACGGACTTGCCGTACTTCGTCCGGGACAGGACGTAGTGCGTCGCCAGCACGAGCACCAGGAACAGGACGAACATCCAGCCGACACCGCGGTCGCGGTTCAGGTACCAGACCGCCACCGCGAGGCCGGCCAGCAGGGCGGCGCTGCGGAGGATCAGCGTGCGCTCCGTCGTCGCGGGCAGGCCCGCCCTGCGGCGCTGCGCGGCCCGGTTGTGGCCCGTCAGGTACAGGATGGCCGCGCCCGCGACCACCAGCGCGTACGCCAGCCACGGCGGGAGGAAGTCGAGCTGGGCGAACGTCACCAGCCGCGAGTCGAACGGCAGGTTGATCGAGCCCTTGGGGCCGAGGATCCACAGCTGGAGGCCGAGCCAGCCGAGCAGCCCGGCCAGGGTGATGACGAAGCTGGGCACGCCGAGCCGGTTGAACACCTGCGCGTAGAACCAGCCGAGCGCGACGGCCAGCACCACCGCCGCGGCGATCGCCAGCCAGGACGGCCAGCCGTGGTCGACGAACAGCACCGCGACCACGGCGGCGCTGAGCCCGCTGACCGAGCCCACCGACAGGTCGATCTGCCCGACCAGCAGCATGAACACCACGCCGAGCGCGATCACGCCGACCGGCACGCACTCCAGCGCCAGGTTGACCAGGTTGGCGCTGGACAGGAAGACCGGGTTGAGGATCTGCATCACGGTCCAGATCACGATCAGCCCGCCGACCACCGGCGCGACGCCGAGATCGCCGCCGCGGACCCGGTCGGCGGCGGCCGCCAGCGCGGCGCGCACGCCCCGGTCGCCGGAGTCGCCCGGCAGCCCGGTCCTCGCCTCCGGCGGCGCCATGAGGTCACTCATCGCCCGCTCCCTTCCTCAGGCCGCCCGGTGCGACCCGCTCGGGCCGGTCGTCGGCCGGCTCCTGCGCTCCGGCGGCGTCCACCGCGCCTTCGGCGGCGTCCTCCGCGTCCCCGGCCTCGGGACGGGCCTTGCCCGCGCGGCGGCTCACCACGTTGTCGGCCGCGCCGGTGATGGCGGCGACCAGTTCCTCGGCGGAGGTCGTCCGCGCGTCGAACACGCCGTTGTTGCGGCCGAGCCGCAGCACGGCCACGGTGTCGGCGACGGCCTGCACGTCCGCCATGTTGTGGCTGATCATGAGCACGCCGTGGCCGCGCTCCTTGAGCCGCTCGATCAGGTTGAGCACCTCGGCGGTCTGCGCGACGCCGAGCGCGGCGGTCGGCTCGTCCAGGATGATGACCTTGGGGTCGCCGAGCAGCGACCGGGCGATCGCCACCGTCTGGCGCTGGCCGCCCGACAGCGCCGCGACCGGCACCTCCACCGAGGGGATCTTCGCCGAGAGCTGGGTGAGCAGCTCCCGGGACCGGACCTCCATCGCGACGTCGTCCAGGCGCAGCGCCCGCATCTCGCGGCCGAGGAACAGGTTCTCGATCACGTTGAGGTTCTCGCAGAGGGCGAGGTCCTGGAAGACGGTCGCGATCCCGAGCTGCTGCGCGGCGGCCGGGGTGGGGATGCTCACCTCCCGCGACTCGAAGGTGATGGTCCCCGCGTCCGGGGCGTGCACGCCGGACAGGACCTTCACCAGGGTGGACTTGCCGGCGCCGTTGTCGCCGACGAGGGCGACGACCTCGCCCGCGGCGACGTCCAGGTCGACGCCGGTGAGCGCGGCGACCGCGCCGAACGACTTGCTGACGCCGCGCAGCGACAGCAGCGAGCCCGCCGCGCCGGCCGGTGGAGTGGGCGATGGTGACATGACGAACCTTCGGGAGATCGCTACTTGAGGCCGAGCTTCGCGCAGGCCGCCGCGTACTCGGCCGTGCAGACCTTGTCGGTCTTGAGGGCGCCGTCCGGGCCGAGCAGGACCTTGCCGATGTTGTCCTGGGTCACCACGGTCGGGGTGAACAGCTCCGACGGCGTGCCGAACAGCGTCGTGTTGCCCTTCGGGCCCTCGCCCTGGACGAACTTGTACGCGGCGTTCGCGGCCGCCTCCGCGACGATCTTGATCGGCTTGGAGATCGTGTTGTACTGGTCGCCGGCGATGATCCGCTGGGCGGCGGCGAGCTCGGCGTCGTTGCCGGTGACGGGCGGGACGTCCACGCCGGCGGCCTTGAACGCGGCGACGGAGGCGCCCCCGGTGCCGTCGTTCGCGGCGACGACGCCCGCGATCTGACCGCGGTACTTGCTGATCTGGCCGCTGACCCACTCCTGGGCCTTCGCGGGCTCCCAGCCGGGCGTGTCGTACTCGGCGAGCAGCTTGAAGCCGCTCGGGTCGACGGCGCTGTGGATGCCCTTCTTGATGAGGTTCGCGGCGGCGTCCGTCGGCGAGCCGTTGACCTCCAGGATGCCGCCCTTCGCCTTCTCCTGCTTGAGGTGGTCGACGAGCGACTGGCCGATCATCGCGCCGATCTTCTCGTTGTCGAACGAGACGTAGTAGTCGGCCTTGGCCGCCGGGATGGGGCGGTCGTAGGCGATCACCTTCACGTCCCGGGACTGCGCCATCCGGACGATCGACGCCGCCGCGGCCGAGTCGACCGGGTCGATCACGATGGCCTTGACGCCCTGGGCGAGCACCGAGCTCGCCTGCTGCTGCTGTTTGGAGGCGTCGGCGCCGGCGTTCTGGTAGAGCACCGAGCAGCCGCCGCACAGCTGCTTCATCCTGGCCTTGAACAGCGGGGCGTCGTAGAGCTCGTAGCGGGTCGAGGCGATGTCGGGCATGAGGAACGCGATCTTGGCGTTCTTCGCGTCGCCGCCACCGGACCCGGCGCTCTTGGAGGAGCACGCCGCGGCGGGCGCGAGCACGGCCAGCGCCGCGGCGGCCGCGGCGACCGTCCTGAGGGAGGGCTTCTTCACAGAGTTCTCCTCGGGGGTACGCCCGTGAAGGGGGCGATGGAGCCGATGCGGCGGCCGTGCGACCGGGCCGGCCGGCCGCCGCGGGGAGAACGTAACATTGTGAACGTTAGAAATGTCAATACATGGGCGTTAACTAACACAGATGATCGTGAACAGGGATGGCCGGTGACCCGGTTAGCCCAGGTCACAGCTCAGCATCGATCCCGTAGGGGCCCTAGGCACGCACGGGGCAGGGGATGTTAGTTATAACGTCCGTCGTTCACACGAGGTCAGCGGCGCGGGCGCGCGGCGACCTCGTGCTCGACCTTGTGCTGCGCCAGCTCGGCCAGCGCCGCGGGCGTCGCCCCGTCGTCGACGATGACCCGCTCGAAGTCGCTCAGCGGCGCGACCCGGTGCAGCGCGGTACGGCCCAGCTTCGTGTGGTCCACCAGCAGGACGTTGCGGACGGCGCTGCGCAGCATGGCCCGCTTGACGACCACGACCCGCTGCTCCTGGTGGCCGGCGTTGCCGGCCGACACCGCCGAGGTCGACACGAAGCACAGGTCGACCTGCAGCGACTCGATCATCTCCACGCACGAGACGCCCATGAACGAGTTGTGCAGCGGGTCGTAGTCGCCGCCGAGCGCGATCAGCCGGATGCCCTGCACCGGGGCCAGCAGGTTCAGGCCGTCCAGGAAGTTGGTGACGACCGTCAGGGGGCCGAGGCCCGGCAGCCGCCGGGCGAGGGCGAGGGTGGTGGTCGAGTCGTCGAGCATGATCGCCATGCCGGGCTCGACCAGCTCCACCGCCCTGGCGGCGATGGCCTCCTTCTCCTCGCGCATCGTCTTGGCACGGTAGGCGACGCTGCTCTCGAAGACCCCGGACCGCTGCGCGGTCACCCCGCCGCGGTACTTGCGGACGACCCCCTGGCGCTCCAGCTCGTCGAGGTCGCGATGGATCGTCATGAGGCTGACCCCGAAGCGCTCGGCGAGCTCCGCGGCCGTCCCCGACCCGGCGGCGAGCACCGCCTCGGCGATCGCGTCCTGCCGCTGCGCGGGCCCCCGCCGCTGCCGGTCGCTCATGCCCCGCTCCTCACGTCCGGACGCCAGGCCAGAAGTTAACACCACGAATGTTAAGAGCTCAACTCACCGGGTCACCGAGCGCCGCCCCGGTCGCCGGCAGGCCCGCCGCGCGCCACGCCTTGAACCCGCCCACGATGTCGGTCGCGCGCGTCAGCCCGAGGTCGTGCAGGGACGCGGCGGCGAGGCTGGAGGTGTAGCCCTCCGAGCAGAACACGATGACGCGGACGTCGTGGCCGGTGGCCTGGGGCAGCCGGGCGTCCGAGGACGGGTCGAAGCGCCACTCCAGGACGTTGCGCTCCACGATCAGCGCGCCCGGGATCTCGCCCTCGCCCGCCCGCTGGGCGGCCGGGCGGATGTCGACCAGCACCGCCCCGTCGCGCGCCTCGGCGTGGGCCTGGTCGGGGCGGACGCGCGCGAGCCGGTCGCGCGCCTCGGCGAGGATCTCATCAATGGTGCGTGCCATGCACCAATCATGGCAGCTCAGGCGGCCAGCTGAGCCTCGGCCGAGGCGAGCACCTCCTGGATGCGCAGGCCGTGGGCGGCGTCCAGCGCCGGGCTCGTCCCGCTCCGGACGGCGGCGGCGAACTCGGCCACCATCGTGGCGAACGCGTCGTCGCCGAGCTGCGACCAGTCGAGCCGCGCGTGGCCGCCCCGCCCGTACACCTCGACGTGGGCGGGCGGGAGCTCCCCCATGCCCGCCATCGACACCGAGGCCTGGCTGATCGCGCCGCCCTCGTGCTCCAGCGTCAGCCCCAGCCAGCCGAGGGGGTCGCCGTGCGCGCGGACGCCGGCGACCCGGCCCAGCGCGGCGTCCAGCAGGTCGACGATGTGGGGGCCGAGGTCGAGCAGCGCCCCCTTCTCCAGCCGCCACGGGGTGGCGAAGGGCCCCCCGCTCAGTACGGACGACACGAACGAGCCGTAGCCGCCGAACGGCTCCAGCCCCCGCGTGCGGTCGAGGAAGTCGCGGGCGGCCCGCGAGTAGCGCAGCGTGAAGACCATCTGCGACACGACGCCCGCCTCGGCGACGGCCCCCGCGAGGCGGCGGGCGCCGTCCAGGTCCATGGCGAGGGGCTTCTCCAGCAGGACGGCCTTGCCCGCGCGGGCGGCGCGGGCGGCGAGGTCGGCCTGGACGTCCGGCGGGACGGAGAACGCGACGGCCTCGCAGGCGTCGAACAGGTCCTCGATCCGCTCGAACGACGGGGCGCCGTGCTCGCCGGCCAGCGCGGCGGACGCCTCCGGCCGCCGCGCCCACACGCCCGCGAGCCGGGTCGCCGGGCCCGCCGCCAGCGCGGGCGCGTGCACCATCCCCGCCCAGGGTCCCGCTCCGACCAGCCCCACCGCCACGGAATCGCTCATGGGACAAACCTAGGCGATCTACCAGCTTCCCGGCGCGGGCCGGAGGCGGGCCGGGTGCCGCGGCCGTCAGCCGAGCTGGACGCCGAAGAACAGCGCGAGGAGGGCGCCGAGGGCCCCGAGCGCGCCCCAGACGGCGAGCCCGGCCTTGGAGGTGGCGCGCATGTGCAGGAACGCGGCCACCCCGGACAGCAGGACGAAGACGAGCTTCACCTCCAGGGTGCGCTGCGCGGGGCCGCCCAGGTCGCCGGCGGTGATGTTCCAGATGCCGGTGAGGACGAGGACGGCGAACGCGGGCCAGGCGATCGCGTTGAACCGGCGGGCGGCGGCCTTGGTCACGCCCTCGTAGCCGCGCAGCGCGGGTACGAGGGCGCCGAGCGTGATCTGCCCGCCGACCCAGATCGTCGCGGCGAGGACGTGCAGGAAGATCCGCAGGTCGGCGAGGGTGACGGCGAGCACGAGGTCCTCCGGGGGCATGCGGGGCGGTGGTCGGAAGGGTTGCCCTCGGACGTTACCGCCCGCCCTCGCGGAGTCCGGCACCGCCCCGGATCTGTCAGGCCCGCTCCCACCCGCGGCGGGGCCGGTGCATGCCGAGCTGCTCGTCGCGGCTGCGGTAGACGATGTAGGGGCGGGTCAGGTAGCCGATCGGCGCGGTGAGCATGTGCACCAGCCGGGTGAACGGCCAGATGCAGAACAGGACGAGCGCGCTGATCGCGTGGAGCTGGAACAGGATCGGCACCCCGGTCATCAGCGCGGGGTCGGGCCGCAGGTAGAAGATCGACCGGAACCAGGGGGAGACCGTCTCCCGGTAGTCGTAGCCGCCGCCGATGATGTTCGCGACGACGGTCGCGGACAGGCCGAGGAGGATGGTCAGCGCCAGGACGGCGTACATGAGCTTGTCGTTGCGGGTGGTGGCGGAGAACACCGGCCCGACCGTGCGGCGCCGGTAGATCAGGATCGCCAGTCCGGCCAGCGTGCAGAAGCCGGCGATGGTGCCGAGCACGACGGCGACGATGTGGTACATGTCCTCCGTCACGCCGGCGGCCCGCGTCCAGCCGTCGGGGATCAGCAGCCCGCCGACGTGGCCGAGCGCGACGACGAGGATGCCGAAGTGGAACAGCGGGCTGCCGATCCGCAGCAGCCGCCGCTCGTAGAGCTGGGACGAGCGGGTCGTCCAGCCGAACTTGTCGTAGCGGTAGCGCCAGATGTGCCCGAGCACGAACACCGCCACGGCGACGTAGGGCAGGGCGACCCAGAGCAGGATGCCGCCGACGCCGGGTTCGCCGCCGCTCTCGGCGGCGAGGACGGGCAGGTCACTGGTCATGAGCGGGCTCCAAGGACGGGATCGGGCAGGAAGACGGGCCCCATGGCGGTCGCGTCGGCGCCGTAGGGGGCGAGGCCGACCTCCTCCTCCGGCGGGCCTTCGGCGATGAGCCGGGCGACGGCCTCCTCCGTCCGCCCGGTCAGCGGCGGCAGCGTCGCCGCGACGGCGTCCAGGACGTCCTTCCACGGCGAGCCGGACTCGGTGAGGGACAGGCGCAGGAGCTCCAGGCCGGCGCGGTGCTCCAGGAGCAGCCGGCGGCCCTGGGCGAGGTCGCCGGTGGCGGCGAACTCCAGCACGACGGACAGGTGGTCGGGCAGCTCGCCCTCGTCCAGGTCGAGCCCGGCCGCCTGGTACGCCTGCTTGAACCGCACCAGGGCCATGCCGCGTTTGCGGGTGTCGCCGTAGGCGTAGTACGTGAGGTACAGGCAGCAGCGTTTGCGGTGGTCGAACGTGGCGACGTAGTCGGCCGCCAGCTCGCGCGGCGGGGTCGCGTCCAGATGGTCGAGGATGCGGCCCAGCGGCTCCGCGACGTGCGCGGGCAGGCCCGCCACGGCCCGGCGCAGCAGCGGCCGCCGCCCGAGCAGTTCCTCGTCGGGGTAGCCGAGCAGCAGCGAGGCGGCCTGCCAGGCGGTGGCCAGCTCGGCGTCGCTGAGGCCGGACCTGCTCGCGGGTCTGATCTTCACGGCTTGGGCTCCGTTTCCGCGTCGCCCGAGTCCGCGGGCGGGTTGCCGCCGTCCGGGCCCGGGCCCTCGTCCTTGCGGGCGGGGAACAGCCCGGCCGGGGCGCCCTTGCCGTCCCAGTTGAGCAGGTTGACGCGCTTGTGCTTGTCGGCCGGGTCGACCGGATTGTCGGAGGTCTGCCGCTCCCTGAGCATCTGGAAGTTCTCCACCGCGATGGGGCTGGGACCGCCGGACGCCTCGCCGAACGGCCCGGAGCCGCCGCCCAGGCCCGCTCCGCCCATCCCCGGCCCGCCCTCGTAGTCGAGGGCGCACTCGGTCGCCAGTTCCTCCAGGCCGTGCGCCTGCTCGGCGTGCGCGGTGGGGATCACGTACCGCTCCTCGTACTTCGCCAGCGCCAGCAGCCGGTACATGTCGTACATCGCCTCCCCCGACATCCCGACCCCCTGGGGGATCGTCTCGTCGGGCTCGCGGCCGAGGTTGATGTCGCGCATGTAGGACCGCATCGCGGCCAGCCGCCGCAGCACGGCGTCCACCGGGGCGGTGTCCCCGGCGGTGAACAGTTCGGCGAGGTACTCGACCGGGATGCGCAGGGCGTCGATCGCGGCGAACAGGTTCCCCTTGTCCTCGGCGTCGTGGCCGGTGTCGCGGACGACGTCCACGACCGGCGACAGCGGCGGGATGTACCAGACCATCGGCATCGTCCGGTACTCCGGGTGCAGCGGCAGCGCCACCTTGTAGGTGTTGATCAGGGCGTGGATCGGGGAGCGCTGCGCGGCCTCGATCCAGTCGGCCGGGATGCCGTCGCGCTCGGCCGCCGCCACGACCTCCGGGTCGTTCGGGTCCAGGAACACCTGCCGCTGCGCCTCGTAGAGATCGGTGTCGTCGGGGGTGGACGCGGCCTCCAGCACCTTGTCGGCGTCGTAGAGGACCAGGCCGATGTAGCGGAGCCGCCCGACGCAGGTCTCCGAGCAGACGGTGGGGATGCCGACCTCGATGCGAGGGAAGCAGAACGTGCACTTCTCGGCCTTGCCGGTGCGGTGGTTGAAGTACACCTTCTTGTACGGGCAGCCCGACACGCACATCCGCCAGCCGCGGCAGCGGTCCTGGTCGACCAGGACGATGCCGTCCTCGGCGCGCTTGTAGATCGCGCCGGACGGGCAGGACGCCGCGCAGCTGGGGTTGAGGCAGTGCTCGCAGATCCGCGGCAGGTAGAACATGAAGGTCTTGTCGAACTCCATCTTCACCTTGTCGGAGATCTCCTTGAGCAGGACGTCCTTGTCGCCGTGCTCGATCGAACCGCCGAGGTCGTCGTCCCAGTTCGCCGACCAGGAGACCTTCATGTCCTCGCCCGACAGCAGCGACTTCGGCCGCGCTACCGGCGTGTGCTCCTGCAGGGGCGCGTTGGTGAGGGTCTCGTAGTCGTAGGTCCAGGGCTCGTAGTAGTCGTCGATCCCGGGCAGCTTGGGGTTGGAGAAGATCGTCAGGAGCTTGCGGAGCCGGCCGCCGCCCTTGAGGGCGAGCCGGCCGCGCCGGTTCAGCGTCCAGCCGCCGCGCCAGCGCTCCTGGTCCTCGTACCGCCGGGGGTAGCCCTGCCCGGGCCGGGTCTCGACGTTGTTGAACCACACGTACTCGACGCCGCTGCGGTTCGTCCACGCCTGCTTGCAGGTGACCGAGCAGGTGTGGCACCCGATGCACTTGTCGAGGTTCATCACCATCGACATCTGCGCCATGACCCGCATCAGTACTGCACCTCCTGGGAACGGCGGCGGATGACCGTGACCTCGTCGCGCTGGTTGCCGGTCGGGCCGAGGTAGTTGAACGCGAACGACAGCTGCGCGTAGCCGCCGATGAGATGGCTCGGCTTGATCAGCAGCCGGGTGAGCGAGTTGTGGATGCCGCCGCGGCGGCCGGAGGTCTCCGAGCGCGGGACGTCGATCAGCTTGTCCTGCGCGTGGTACATGTACACCGTGCCCTCCGGCATCCGGTGCGACACGATCGCCCGGGCGACGACGACGCCGTTGCGGTTCACCGCCTCGATCCAGTCGTTGTCGCGCACGCCGATCTTCGCGGCGTCCACCCCGCTCATCCAGATCACCGGGCCGCCGCGCGACAGCGACAGCATGAACAGGTTGTCCTGGTACTCGGAGTGGATCGACCACTTGTTGTGCGGGGTGAGGTACCGGACGGTCAGCCCCAGCTCGCCGGTCTCGCCGAGCTCGGGCTCGCCGAACAGGGCGGACATGTTGAGCGGCGGCCGGAACGTCGGCAGCTGCTCGCCCAGCTCGGCCATCCAGTCGTGGTCGAGGTAGAAGTGCTGCCGCCCGGTCAGGGTGTGCCACGGCTTGAGCCGCTCCACGTTGATCGTGAACGGCGAGTACCGGCGCCCGCCGGCCTCCGACCCCGACCACTCCGGGGAGGTGATGACGGGGACGGGACGCGCCTGGGTGTCGGCGAACGTGATCTGCTTGCCCTCGTGCTCGGCGGCCAGATCGGCCAGGCGCTGCCCGGTGCGCCTCTCCACCGCCCGGAAGCCCTGGGTGGCCAGGTGCCCGTTCGTGGTCCCGGACATCGCCAGGATCGCCTCGCAGGCGTGCACGTCCCGCCGCAGCGACGGGCGCCCGTCCGCCGGGCCGCCCCGCACCACGCCGTTCTTGTGCTTCAGGTACTGGACCGCGCCCTCCATGTCGAACGTGACGCCCTTGGTGGTCGCGCCGAGCCGCTCGGCGAGCGGGCCGAGCGCGGTCATCTTCGCGGCGACGGCCGGGTAGTCGCGCTCCACCGTCACCAGCTTCGGCATCGTCACGCCGGGGATGGGCTCGCATTCGCCCTCGGCCCAGTCGGCCACGCGCCCGTGGGGGGTGGCCATCTCGTCGGGGGTGTCGTGCAGCAGCGGCACGGCGACGACGTCCTTGCGGACGCCCAGATGCCGCTCGGCGAGCCGGCTGAACTGGACGGCGATGTCCTGGAAGGCCCGCCAGTCGCTCCGGGTCTGCCACGGCGGCGCGATCGCCGGGTTGAACGAGTGCACGAACGGGTGCATGTCGGTGGTGTTGAGGTCGTGCTTCTCGTACCAGGTCGCGGCCGGCAGCACGATGTCGGAGTAGACCGTGGTGCTGGTCATCCGGAAGTCCAGCGACAGCAGCAGGTCCAGCTTCCCGGCCGGGGCCTCGTCCCGCCAGACGACCTCCTTGGGGCGCTCGTCCGGCGGCGTCTCCTCCGCCCGTACCGCGTCGGCGGCGCCGAGCAGGTGCTTGAGGAAGTACTCGTTGCCCTTGGCGGACGAGCCCAGCAGGTTGGACCGCCACACGGTCAGGACGCGGGGGAAGTTCTCGGGGGCGTCGGGGTCCTGGCAGGCGAACTTCAGCCGGCCGGCCTTCAGCTCGTCCACGATGTGCTCGCCGGCCTGCCTCCCCGCGGCCTCTGCCTCGTCGGCGAGGGCGAGCGGGTTGCGGTCGAAGGTCGGGTAGGACGGCATCCAGCCCAGCCGCGCCGCCTTCGCGATCACGTCGGCCGTGGACCGTCCGGCGAGCTGCCCGCCGCCCGTCGCCGCCGAGAGCGTTCCCGCGTCGAACTGGTCATAGCGGAACTGGTCGGAGTGCAGGTACCAGAAGGCGGTGCCGATCATCTGGCGGGGCGGGCGGGACCAGTCCAGCCCGAACGCCAGCTGCGCCCACCCGGTCACCGGGCGGCACTTCTCCTGCCCGACGTAGTGCGCCCAGCCGCCGCCGTTCACGCCCTGCCCGCCGGTCAGCGTGGTCAGCGCGAGGAACGTCCGGTAGATGGTGTCGGAGTGGAACCAGTGGTTGGTGCCCGCGCCCATGATGATCATCGACCGGCCGCGGGACTCCTCGGCGTTCGCCGCGTACTCGCGCCCGATCCGCTCGGCCGCCTGCGCGGGGACGCCGGTGATGGTCTCCTGCCAGGCAGGCGTGCCCGGCTCGGACGCGTCGTCGTACCCGGACGGCCAAGAGCCGGGCATGCCGTCCCGCCCGACCCCGTACTGGGCGAGGAGCAGGTCGTAGACGGTGGTGACGAGGTGGCCGCCGACGTCCCGGACCGGCACGCCCCTGCGGAGCGTTCCCGGCGCGCCGTCGATGCCGTCGAACCGGGCGAGCTCGATCTCGACGGCCTCGCCGCCCTCGACCGAGAGCAGCGGGTCGGCGTCGCCCAGGTCCAGGTTCCACTTGCCCACGCCGGCGTCGCCGTAGCGGAATCCGAGCGACCCGTTCGGCACCAGCGGATGGCCGGTGTTCGCGTCCAGGATCACGGTCTTGAACGCGGCGTGCTCGGACTCGGCCTCGGCGCCCGGCAGGTCGGCCGCGGTGAGGAACTTGCCCGGGACGCAGACGCCGTCGCGCTCCTCCAGCCGCACGAGGAACGGCAGGTCGCTGTAGCGCTTGACGTAGTCGGCGAAGTACGGCGCCTGCCGGTCGACGAAGAACTCCTTGAGGATGACGTGTCCCATCGCCATCGCAAGGGCGCCGTCAGTGCCGGGTTGGGCCGCCAGCCACTCGTCGGCGAACTTGACGTTGTCGGCGTAGTCCGGGGAGACCGCCACGACCTTCTGGCCCCGGTAGCGGGCCTCGGTCATCCAGTGCGCGTCCGGCGTCCGCGTCACCGGCACGTTGGAGCCCCACATGATCAGGTAGCCGGCGTCCCACCAGTCGCCCGACTCGGGCACGTCGGTCTGGTCGCCGAACACCTGCGGGGACGCCACCGGGAGGTCGGCGTACCAGTCGTAGAACGACAGCATCGTCCCGCCGATCAGCGACACGAACCGGGCGCCCGACGCGTGCGACACCATCGACATCGCCGGGATCGGGGAGAACCCGGCGACCCGGTCCGGGCCGTACTCGGCGATCGTGTGGACGTGCGCGGCGGCGATCATCTCGGTCGCCTCGTCCCACGACGCCCGCACCAGCCCCCCGCGGCCCCGCGCGCCCTTGTAGACCCGGCTCTTCTCCGGGTCGGAGACGATCTCGCGCCACGCCTCCACCGGATCGCCCGTCCGCGCCCTGGCCTCCCGGTACATCTCCAGCAGCACCCCGCGCACGTACGGGTAGCGCACACGCGTCGGCGAGTAGGTGTACCAGGAGAACGACGCGCCCCGCGGGCAGCCGCGCGGCTCGTACTCGGGGCGGTCCGGGCCCACCGACGGGTAGTCGGTCTGCTGCGCCTCCCAGGTGATGATGCCGTCCTTGACGTACACCTTCCAGGAGCAGGACCCGGTGCAGTTCACCCCGTGCGTGGAGCGCACGACCTTGTCGTGCGACCAGCGGTCCCGGTAGAAGGCGTCCGCCTGCCGCCCGCCCTTCTTGGTCATGGTCCGCAGATCCGGTGAGACCTGCGCGCGGGTGAAGTACCGCCGCGTGCTCACCAGTGCGTCTTCCAGCGGGCCGTCCAGTCCGGGCCGGCCATCGGTCGAGCTCAACTCCGCTTCCCTTCCCTATGCGGCTTGGCGGCTCTGCACCGCGCGGCGCACGACCGTGGCGGTGAACACCGCCGCGGCCGCGGCCACGAGCGCGAGCGCCACAAGTCCTGCGGCGTACGAGCCGTAGCTTCCGTAGACGAAGCCCATCACCAGCGGCGGGACGAATCCGCCGAGGCCGCCCGCGGCGCCGACGACGCCGGTGACCGCGCCGACCTTGCTCACCGGGGTGAGCTGCGCGACCAGCGCGAACGTCGCGCCGCTGCCGGCGCCGAGCGCGGCGGCCATGGCGAGGAACGCGATCGTCCCGAGCGGCATCAGCGGGGGCGCGGACGCCTGCGCCGCCGCGCCCGCCACCGTCACGGCGAGGGCCGCGGTCATCACCCGGGCCGCGCCGATCCGGTCCGACAGCCATCCGCCGACCGGGCGCATCACGACGGCCAGCAGGACGAAGCCCGCCATCCGGTTCGCGGCGTCCGCCTGCGACAGCCCGTACTCGGTCTTTAGATATGTGGGCAGATACACCGAAAACGCAACATAGCCCCCGAAGGCCACCGCGTACAGGGCCGACATCTGCCAGGTCACGCCCATCCGGACCGTCGCGACCAGCCGCTTGGCGAGCGGCTCGGTCGGCGCGGTGCGCCCCGGGGCCTCCCGCAGGACGAGCCACGCGGCCGCCGCGTACACGGCGAGCAGCACGGCCATCACCACGAACGGGAACTCCATCCCGTACCGGTCGACCTCCTTGACGGTCGTCAGCGCGCTGATCGCGGTGCCGCCCATCCCGGCGCCGAAGATCCCGACCGCCAGCCCGCGCCGCTGCGGCGGGAACCAGGCGTTCACGAACGGCACGCCGACCGCGAACGTCGTGCCGGCGATGCCGAGGAAGAACCCGCCCACCAGCAGCGACGCCAGCGACGAGGTCCCGGCCAGGCCCAGGTAGAGGACGGGCACGATGGTGAACAGCGAGACCGCCGGGAACATCACCCGCCCGCCGAACCGGTCGGTCAGCGCGCCGACCGGGATCCGCCCCAGGGAGCCCACGACCACCGGCACCGCCACGAGCAGCGACTGCTCGAACGACGACAGGTCCAACGAATCCTTGAAGCGCGGGCCGAGGGGGCTCAGCAGCGCCCACGCCCAGAAGTTGACCGCGAACCCGATCGTGGCCATGACCAGCATGACCATGGGCCAGCCGCCGTCACCGCCCGCCCCGGTCTCCGCGGGGCCGGCCACCGCCGCCCGCCGTGTCCCACTCACCGTGTCCCCTGCCTCCGTCAGCCCGATTTCGGGGGGCCTTCCCCTCGCGTCACGCGGATAACCATGATCGGTTTCCGCCGCTTCACCCTCGTGGAGCGCGGTGACGCGCGGTAGGGACCTTGGTCCCGACAAAGGCCCCGCGAGGACGCGGGAGCCCGGCGACCGGCGGCGCCCGCGATGACCTACCGTTGTCACCGTGACCGACCATCGTGAGCACGGCGAACTGGTGGAGGCGCTGCGGGCGGCCGGGGTCAGCGGGGTGGACGACTCGGCGCTCGCGCGCTCCATGTACTCCTCGGACGCCTCGCTGTACCGGGTGCCGCCGAAGGTCGTGGTGACGCCCCGTGAGGCCGAGGAACTGCCGGCCGTGCTGGCGGTCTGCCGGGACGCCGGGGTACCGCTCACGATGCGGGGCGCCGGGACGTCCATCGCGGGGAACGCGGTCGGGCCGGGGGTCGTCGTCGACGTGAGCCGGCACCTGAACCGGGTGCTGGAGATCGACCCCGAGGCGGGCACGGCGCTGGTCGAGCCCGGCATCGTGCAGGCGGACCTGCACCGGCAAGCGGCCGGGCACGGGCTCCGGTTCGGGCCCGATCCCTCGACCCGGACGCGGGCCACGCTCGGCGGGATGATCGGCAACAACGCGTGCGGGTCGCGGGCGCTCGGCTACGGGCGGACGAGCGACAACGTGCTCGGCCTCGACGTCGTCACCGGATCCGGGGAGCGGCTCCGGCTGGGCGACGTGCCGGGGGCGCGCGCGGACAGCGTGCTGCTGGAGCGGCTGCGCGGCCTGGTGGGCGAGAACCTGGCCCTCGTCCGGACGGAGTTCGGGCGGTTCGGGCGGCAGGTCTCCGGATACTCCCTGGAGCACCTCCTGCCGGAGAAGGGGTTCGACGTCGCCCGGGCGCTGGTCGGCAGCGAGGGGACCCTCGCGCTGACGCTCGCGGCACGGGTGCGGATGGTCCGGGAGCCCGCGCACCGGGCGCTGGTGGTGCTCGGGTACGGGTCGATGGCCGAGGCGGCCGACGCCGTCCCGGCGATCCTGCCGCACGGCCCGGTCGCGTGCGAGGGCCTGGACTCGCGGATCGTGAACGTCGTGCGGGAGCGGCGGGGCGCGGGCGCGGTCCCGCCGCTGCCGTCCGGCTCCGGCTGGCTGCTGGTGGAGCTGGCCGGGCCCGAGACCGGGGCGCTGCGCTCCACGGCCCGCGAGATCGTCGCCGCGTCCGGCTGCGCCGACTCGGCGCTCGTCGAGGACATGGCGCTGGCCGACGCGCTGTGGCGGATCCGCGAGGACGGATCCGGGCTCGTCGCGCGCACGCCCGCCGGCGAGCAGGCCCACGCCGGGTGGGAGGACGCGGCCGTCCTGCCCGAGCGTCTCGGCGCCTACCTGCGGGAGTTCGAGGCGCTGCTGGCCGGCTACGACCTGTTCGGCGTCCCGTACGGGCACTTCGGCGACGGGTGCATCCACGTCCGGATCGACTTCCCGTTCGGGCGGGCCGACGGGACGCGCGTCTTCCGCGACTTCCTGAACGACGCGGCCTCGCTGGCGGCCCGGCACGGCGGCACCATGTCCGGCGAGCACGGCGACGGGCGGGCGCGCAGCGAGCTGCTGCCGCACATGTACTCGGCCGAGGCGCTGGCGCTGTGCTCGGCCGTCAAGGACGTCTTCGACCCCGACGACCTGCTCAACCCCGGCATCATCGTCCGTCCGGCGGCCGTGGACGCCGATGTGCGCGCCGTGCAGACGATCCCGCTCGACCGGGGCCTCGCTCTCGCCTACCGGGACGACCGCGGCGACCTGTCCCGAGCGGTGCACCGCTGCACCGGCGTGGGCAAATGCCGCGCCGACAACACCGGCGCGGGCGGCGTGATGTGCCCGTCCTACCTCGCGACCCGCGAGGAGAAGGACTCCACGCGCGGGCGGGCCCGGGTCCTGCAGGAGGTCGTCAGCGGCAAGCTCGGCCCGGACGGCTGGCGCTCCGAGGCCCTGCACGACGTCCTCGACCTGTGCCTGGCGTGCAAGGGCTGCGCCTCCGACTGCCCGACCGGCGTCGACATGGCCTCCTACAAGGCGGAGGCGCTGCACCGGCGGTACCGGGGGCGGATCCGGCCGCGCTCCCACTACGCGCTCGGCCTGCTCCCCCGCTGGACGCGGCTCGCCGCCCGGGCGCCCGCGACGATCAGGGCGGTGAACGCGGCGCTGCGGTCGCGGGCGCTGAGGCCGCTGCTCGCCTGGGGCGCCGGCATCGACCGGCGGCGGACGCTCCCCGCGCTCGCGCCCGTGACGTTCCGGCGCTGGTTCGCCTCCCACCGCAGCCCCGAGGGCCGCAACGGCGACGTCGTCCTGTTCGTGGACAGCTTCACCGACGCCTTCTCCCCGGAGGTCGGCCGGGCGACCGTGCGGGTGCTGGAGCACGCCGGGTACCGCGTCACGGTGACCGAGCGGCCCGTGTGCTGCGGGATCACGTGGATCTCGACCGGGCAGCTGGACGGCGCGCGGGCGCAGGCGCGGCGCACCGTGCGGGCGCTGCTCCCCCACGTCCGGCGCGGCGCCAGGGTCGTCGGCATGGAGCCGTCCTGCACCGGGGTGCTGCGGTCCGACGCCGAGGAGCTGCTGAGGGGGGTGGACGCGGCCGCCGCGCGCGAGGTGGCCGCCGCGACCCGGACCCTGGCCGAGCTGCTCGCCGAGACCCCGGACTGGACGCCGCCCGACCTGTCCGGCGTCACCGGGATCGCGCAGCCGCACTGCCACCACCACGCCGTCATGGGCTGGGCGAAGGACGCCGACCTGCTGAGGGAGGCGGGCGCCGACGTCGAACGCCTCGGCAACTGCTGCGGGCTGGCGGGCAACTTCGGCGTCGAGCAGGGGCACCACGAGGTGTCGGTCGCCGTCGCCGAGCAGCAGCTGCTCCCGGCCGTCCGCAGGACCGGGGACGACGGCGTGGTCCTGGCCGACGGGTTCAGCTGCCGCACGCAGCTCCGCGAGCTGGCGCACCGCGACGGCGAGCACCTCGCCCAGCTGCTGGCCCGCCGCCTGCCGGAGCGCTGACCGCCCGGCGCGCCCGGCCGTCCGGTCGGCCTAACCGCCCAGGGTGCGCGACAGTGTCAGGGCGGCGGTGTGGACGGCCGGGGCGACCGCGGCGAGCCGCATCCGGGTCGCCCAGCCCGACACCGACAGGGCGCCGAGGACCAGGCCGTCAGGGCCGAGGACGGGGCTGGCGGCGCAGACGATCCCGCGGCCCGACTCCTCCCGGTCGTAGGCGACGCCCTCGCGCCGGATCGTCTCCAGCTCCCGGGCGAGCAGCCCCGGCGCGGTCACGCTGCGCTCGCTCGCCTTGACGAGATCGGACTCCAGCACGCGCTTCACCACGTCCGGCGGGGAGAACGCGAGGATCGCCTTGCCCACCCCGGTCACGTGCGCGGGCAGCCGCCCGCCCACCTGCGACGGCAGCCGCGGCCCGCCGGAGGAGCCGAGGATCTCCACGTACACGACCTCGCGGCCTTCCAGCACCGCGAGGTGGACGGTCTGGCGGGTCGCCTCCCGCAGGTCCGACATGTACGGGACGGCGGCGTCCCGCAGCACCCGCTGGCGCGGCACCCGCTGCCCGATCTCGAACAGCCGCAGCCCGAGCCGCACCCGCGTGCCGCGACGCTCCAGCAGCCCGGCGTCCACCAGGTCGAGGGCGATGCGGTGCGCGGTCGACTTCGGCAGGCCGCTGCGGCGGGCGAGCTCGGCGGCGCCGAGGCCGTCGTCCTCCGGCCGGAACGCCGACAGTACCGCGACGACGCGGCGCAGGAAGCTCTCCTCGGACGGGACGGGCGGCATGGAAGAAGTGTCCCACCACGCGGGACGGGCGCGTTGCCCGCGGTGCCCCCGGCGGGAGAGGCTCGGCCTGCCCATACGACGAAAGGACGGCCCCATGGACCCGGGTTCCGTGGAGAAGGCCGCGGCCGCGCTGCTCGACGCGTACGCCACCGGCACTCCCATCTCGCCGCTGACGAAGGACCATCCGGACATGTCGGTGGCCGACGCCTACGCGGTCCAGCTCGCCCAGGTCGAGGCGTGGAAGGCCGCCGGCGCGCGGATCAAGGGCCACAAGGTCGGGCTGACCTCGGCCGCGATGCAGCGCCAGATGGGCGTGGACCAGCCGGACTTCGGCGTCCTGCTGGACACGATGTTCCTGCCGGAGAGCGCCCCCATCGACACCGGCCGCTTCCTGCAGCCCCGGATCGAGCCGGAGATCGCGTTCGTGCTGGGCCGCCCGCTGGCAGGGCCCGGCGCCACCGCGGCCGACGCGGTCGCGGCCGTCGAGTACGTGCTGCCCGCGCTGGAGGTCATCGACTCCCGCATCGCGGACTGGAAGATCACTCTCCCGGACACGATCGCGGACAACGCCTCCAGCGGCGGCGTCGTGCTCGGCACCCGCCCGGTGCGGCTGGACGACCAGGACCTGTCGCTGATGGGCTGCCTGCTGCGCCGCGACGGCGACCTGATCGACACCGGCGCGGGCGGCGCGGTCCTCGGCTCGCCGATCAACGCGCTGGTCTGGCTGGCCAACGTCCTCGGCGAGCGCGGCGTGAGCCTGGAGGCCGGGCACGTGGTGCTGCCCGGCTCGATCACCGCGGCCGTACCGGTCGCGCCTGGGGAGACACTGACGGCGACGTTCGCCGGGATCGGTTCTGTGACCGCCCGGTTCGGAGAGGAGGGTCAGGCATGAGCGAAGCGACCCGGGGGGCGCGGGGGGTCGCCCCCTCGCAGGGAACAGGCATGAGCAGGTTGACGGCGGCGATCGTCGGGCCGGGGAACATCGGCACCGACCTGCTGGTCAAGCTCCAGCGCAGCGAACTGATCGACGTCCACTCGATGGTCGGGGTGGTGCCGGAGTCCGACGGCCTGGAGCGCGCCCGCAAGATGGGCGTCCCGGCGTCGGCGGAGGGCGTGGACTGGCTGCTGAAGCAGCCCACGCTGCCCGACATCGTGTTCGAGGCGACGTCGGCGAAGGCGCACCTGGCCAACGCGCCCCGCTACGAGGAGGCGGGGATCACGGCGATCGACCTCACGCCGGCCGCGACGGGCCCCCTCGTGTGCCCGCCGGTGAACCTGGACTCGCTCTCGGACGCCCCCAACCTCAACATGATCACCTGCGGCGGGCAGGCGACGATCCCGATCGTGCACGCGGTGTCGTCGGTGGTGCCGGTGCCGTACGCGGAGATCGTCGCCTCGATCGCGTCCCGGTCGGCCGGTCCCGGCACCCGCGCGAACATCGACGAGTTCACCGAGACCACGGCCCGCGCGATCGAGCAGGTCGGCGGCGCCGGGCGGGGCAAGGCGATCATCATCCTGAACCCGGTGGACCCACCGATGATCATGCGGGACACGGTGTTCTGCGCGATCCCGTCCGACGCCGACACCAAGGCGATCGCGGAGTCGGTCGAGAAGATGGTCGCGGAGGTCGCCGCCTACGTCCCCGGCTACACGCTGCGGGCCGAGCCGCAGTTCGACGAGCCCCGCGACATCTGGAACGGGATGGCCCGCGTCGCGGTGTTCCTTGAGGTCCGCGGCAACGGCGACTACCTGCCGCCGTGGGCCGGCAACCTCGACATCATGACCGCGGCCGCCGCCAGGGTCGGCGAGCAGCTCGCGCGCAGGAAGGCCTCCTCATGAGTGAAGCGAACCAGGTGAGCGACGTCAGCGAGAAGATCCGGATCACCGACTCGACGCTGCGGGACGGCAGCCACGCGATGGCGCACCGCTTCACCGAGGAGCAGGTCCGCGGCGTCGTGCACGCCCTGGACGCCGCGGGCGTCGAGGTCATCGAGGTCACCCACGGCGACGGCCTCGGCGGGTCGTCCTTCAACTACGGCTTCTCGCTGGAGGACGACGTCAAGCTCGTCGCCGCCGCCGTGGACGAAGCGACCCGGGCCAAGATCGCCGTCCTGCTGCTGCCGGGGCTCGGCACGGTCAACGACCTGAAGATGGCGCACGACGCGGGCGCGTCCGTCGCCCGGGTCGCCACCCACTGCACCGAGGCCGACGTGTCGCTGCAGCACTTCGCCGCCGCCCGCGACCTCGGCATGGAGACCGTCGGGTTCCTCATGCTGTCGCACCGGGTGGGGCCGCAGGAGCTGGCGCGGCAGGCCCGGATCATGGTGGACGGCGGCGCGCAGTGCGTCTACGTCGTCGACTCCGCGGGCGCCCTCGTCCTCGGCGAGGCGCAGGAGCGGATCAGCGCGCTGGTCAAGGAAATCGGGCACGAGGCGCAGGTCGGCTTCCACGGCCACCAGAACCTCTCGCTCGGCGTCGCCAACTCCGTCCTGGCGCAGCAGAACGGCGCGCGGCAGATCGACGGGGCGCTGTGCGCGCTCGGCGCGGGCGCGGGCAACTCCCCCACCGAGGTGCTGGTCGCGACGTTCGAGCGGCTCGGCGTCCCGACCGGCGTGGACGTGCAGGGCGCGATGGCGGCGGCGGACGACGTGGTGAAGCCGTTCCTGCACCGGCTGCCGTTCGCCGACCGGGGCGCGATCACGCAGGGGTACGCGGGCGTGTACTCCAGCTTCCTGCTGCACGCCGAGCGGGCCGCCGAGCGCTACGGCGTCCCGGCGCACGAGATCCTGCAGAAGGTCGGCGAGGCCGGCTACGTGGGCGGCCAGGAGGACATGATCATCGACGTGGCGCTCCAGCTCGCCGCCGAGCGGGACCGCAAGGCCTAGCGAGGGTCATACCGCGAGGGGGCTGCGGTCCAGGTCGTCCAGCAGGGCGCGGGGGTCGTCGTAGACGGCCGCCGCGCCCGCCTCCTCCAGCTCGGCGCGGCTCCAGCCGCCGGTGAGCACGCACACGCACGACATGCCCGCGCGCTGGGCCGCCTCGACGTCCCAGCGGGTGTCGCCGACGAACACGGCCTTCGCGGCGGGCACCCCGGCGCGCTCCAGGGCGAGCTGGACGAGGTCGGGTGCCGGCTTGGTCGCCTCCACCTCCGAGCCGGAGGTGGCCTCGTCGATCGCGTCGTCGGCGTCCAGCGCCGCCCGCAGCGCCTTCAGCTCGGGCGCGGCCGCGGAGCTGGCCAGCACGACGCGGCTCCCCCGCCCGGCGCAGGCCCGCAGCAGGTCGGCGGCGCCGTCGAACGCCCGCAGCCGCGACCAGTACTGCGCGTACAGGGCCGTGTGCGCGGTGCGGATGCCGTCGTCGGCGTCCGGGTCCCGGTCCTCCGGGAGCAGGTGGTCGAGCAGCTTGTCCGAGCCCATGCCGATCGCCCGGTGAACGTCCGCCATGGGGACGGTGTGCCCGTGCTGGAGGAACGCCTGCCACCAGGTGGCGGCGTGCAGGTAGTTGGTGTCGACCAGCGTGCCGTCGACGTCGAAGAGCACCGCATCGATCATGCAGCGGCCCCTACCCCCTGCGCCCCCGGGGAATCGGGGCCCGCGCCGATCTCGATCGGTTGCACGGTGCAAGCGTTGGGATAGCGTGGCGTGATGACCCACGAGGAGCCCCGCGCGTCCACACCCCGCGGCCTGGCACGCCGGGAGCAGCTCGTGGGGATCGGGCTCGACCTGCTCGCCGAGGGCGGCTGGGCCGCGCTGACCGCCCGGGCGGTCGCGGACCGGGCCCGGATCCGGCCGGGGCTGCTCCACCACTACTTCAACGGGCTGCCGGGCCTGCACGTCGCCGTCGCGCAGCGGGCCAGCGAGACGATCGTCGACCCGGTGGTGGACGCGCTGGTCGCCGCACCGGACGCGGCGGCCGCACTGCGGGTGCTGCGCGAGCGCGTCCTGGCCATGCTCGCCGGCGAGCGCAACCTCAGGCTCACCGCCGAACTGCTGGTCCGCGCGCTGCGCGACCCGCGGATGGGCGCCGAGCGGCGGGACTGGGCCCGGGACGTGCGGGCCCGCGTCGCCGCGCGGCTGGAGCATCTGCGCCCCGGCTGGCCCGCCGAGCGCCGCGAGGGCACCGCCATGCTCTTCACCGCCGTGCTGGACGGCCTGCTGCTCCAGCTGATCATCGATCCCGACCTGCCGGCCGACCCGGCCCTGCACGCGACCGAGGCCCTGGTCGCCGACCGCTGACCGCCGCTCAGTCGTGCCGCGCAGGGACGATCGCGACGGCCCTGCGGGCCTCTCGGAGGATCGCCGTGCTGGTCGTGCCGAGCGGGGCGATCCCGGCGCCCCGGTCGCCGAGCACCAGCAGGCCGGCGTCGTCCGCCGCGTCGAACAGCGCCTGCAGGGGGCGCTCCAGCAGCAGCGAGACCCGGATGTCGAGCTCCGGGTACCGCTCGCGCCACGGCGCGACGGCCGCCTCCAGCTCGGCGGCGCGCGTCTTCTCCAGCAGCTCCCGGTCGTGGAACAGCGCCAGCTCGGCCGCGTCGACGGCGGCGGGCTCCCAGCAGGCGTACAGCACGCGCAGCTCCCAGCGGCGCAGCGCCGCCTCCGCGGCGGCGAAGCCGAGTGCCGGGTCGCACCACGTCGACCCGTCGGCGCCCGCCACGACCCGCCGCGGGCCCGCGCCGTCCTTGACGACGACCAGCGGGCGGGACGCCCCCGCCGCGAGCTCCAGCGCCGCCGCGCCCTCCTCCAGCCGCTCGGGCGCCCCGACCACCATCAGCTCCGCATCGCGGGACTCGTGCAGCAGCGCCTCCCGGGCCGGGCCGCGGACGAGGCGGCCGCGCACCGTGCCGGTCGCCCCCAGCTCCCGGGCCCGGCGCCTGCCGCGCTCCAGGAGGTTCCGCCCCGCCCGCATCATGACCGCCTCGGCGCGCGGGTCCCGGTGCTCCTCCGGGTAGGGCCAGTGCCAGCAGTGGCACAGCACCAGGTCGACGCCGCGCAGCCGGGCCTCCTCGATCGCCCAGCGCAGCGCCGTGTCGTTCTCCGCCGTCCCGTCGTAACCGAACAGGACGTGCGCTCGCCCGTCCCTTTCCACGCCCTCCATGTGCCTGCCCTCCTCCTGCCAGTCTGCGCGCTCGCCGCGCGCACAAGAAGAGGCGCGTACCCGTCCGCTTTCGGAAGCGATTACTGTCACGGGCGAAGGAGGAGGCAATGACAAGGCTTGGACGGGTTCGTCGCCGTTTCGGGTTCGACCGCAACGATCTGCGACGCGGGGTCGACCGCCGCCAGCGGGCGGCCGGGGTCGCCGCCGTGCTGCTGTTCACGGTGCTCGCCCCGCCCGCGTCCGTGCTCCTGGCCGCCGACGCCTACCGCAGCGGCGTCCGGGCCGAGCACCGGAACGTCCACCGCATCACGGCACAGATCACCCACACGGAGTCCGAGGGCGGCGCCGGCGTGCGCCACACCTACGCCGAGCTGGCCTGGACGTCCGTCGACGGCCGGACGCGGACCACCGTCGTCCCGGCCGACAAGTCCGTCAGGCCGGGCATGGGGCAGCGGATCTGGGTGGACGCCGCGGGCAACCCGGTCCGGCACCCGCAGACCCGCGCCGCCACCGTCGCCACCACCGCCGTGGCCGCGGCCGCGGCGGCCGCCGCCACGGGGATCCCCCTGCTGGCCGGCTACTTCCTCGTCCGCCGCCGCTGCGACCGCCGCCGCGACGCCCTCTGGGACGAGAGCTGGACGAGCCTGGCCCAGCACGCCTGATCCGTTCCCCAAGCGGCCCCCATTTCCGGGTCACGGCGACCGCTCCGAGACGATCTTCACCGCTCCCGGGGGTAGGCCGAGGGCATCTGACCTCGGGGGAAAGGGGAGGCCGTGTTCAGGAGGATCGCGGCGGAGCTCGTGGGCACGCTGCTCCTGGTCTACTTCGCGGTGGGCGTCGCGACGCTGTCGTTCGGCTTCGGCGTCGCCGGCCGGAGCCTCGCGGCGGGCGTCGTCGCGACGGCGCTGGCCTTCGGCCTGGTGCTGCTGGTCCTGGTCTACGCGATCGGGCCGATCTCGGGGTGCCACATCAACCCGGCCGTCACTCTGGGCGTGCTGCTCGCCCGCCGGATCCCGCCGGTCGACGCCGTCGGCTACTGGATCGCCCAGTTCGTCGGCGGCATCCTGGGCGCGCTGCTCCTCTGGGCGACCTTCTCCGGCTCGCCGCTCTACGAGCGCTCCGTGACCGGCCTCGGCGCGGACGGGTGGGGCGCCGCCAGCCTCATCCGCATCGACATGGGCGGCGCGTTCCTCACGGAGGTCGTGCTGACCGCCCTGTTCGTGTTCATCGTGCTGTCCATGACGAGCACGGCGGCCATCCCGTCCGTCGCCGGGGTCGGCATCGGGCTCGCCCTCACGACCGTCCACCTCATCGGCATCCCGATCACGGGGACGTCGGTCAACCCGGCCCGCAGCCTCGGCCCCGCCGTCGTCCTGGGCGGGACGGCCCTGTCGCAGGTGTGGCTGTTCATCGTCGCGCCCCTGGTGGGGTCCGTGGTGGCCGCGGCGCTGCACAGCTTCGTCGGTCCGCCGGAGAAGGAGACCCCGCTCCCGCCCGTCGAGGAGACCCCCTAGCCCGGCGGCAGGCGGTTCAACAGGCAGAGCGGGGCGCGGCTCAGTCGGTGCCGGACTCCATGGCGGCGCGGTCCAGGACCTCGGCGTCCCCGGAGTCCTTGCCGCGGGAGGCGATCATCTCGGCGCCGCCCGCCGGCATCGCGCCGATCAGCCCGGTGGAGGCCGCCTGCGCCGCGCCGATCAGGCGCGGGTGCGAGCTGCCGACCATGCCGAGCCCGGCGTACTGCTCCAGCTTGGCGCGGGAGTCGGCGATGTCGAGGTTGCGCATGGTCAGCTGCCCGATCCGGTCCACGGGGCCGAAGGCGGAGTCCTCGGTGCGCTCCATGGACAGCTTGTCGGGGTGGTAGCTGAACGCCGGCCCGGACGTGTCGAGGATGGAGTAGTCCTCGCCGCGCCGCAGCCGCAGGGTGACCTCGCCGGTGACGGCCGTCCCGACCCAGCGCTGCAGGGACTCGCGCAGCATCAGGGCCTGGGGGTCGAGCCAGCGCCCCTCGTACATGAGCCGGCCGAGCCGCCGCCCCTCGCTGTGGTAGGTGGCGAGGGTGTCCTCGTTGTGGATCGCGTTGACGAGCCGCTCGTAGGCCGCGTGCAGCAGCGCCATGCCGGGCGCCTCGTAGATGCCGCGGCTCTTGGCCTCGATGACGCGGTTCTCGATCTGGTCGGACATGCCGAGGCCGTGCCGCCCGCCGATGGCGTTGGCCTCCAGCACCAGGTCGACGGCGGACCCGAACTCCTTGCCGTTGATCGTGACCGGGCGGCCCTGCTCGAAGCCGATCGTGACGTCCTCGGCGGGGATCTCCACCTGGGGGTCCCAGAACCGGACGCCCATGATCGGCTCGACGGTCTCGATGCCGGCGTCGAGGTGCTCCAGCGCCTTGGCCTCGTGGGTGGCGCCCCAGATGTTGGCGTCGGTGGAGTAGGCCTTCTCCGCGCTGTCCCGGTAGGGCAGGCCGCGCTCGAGCAGCCATTCCGACATCTCCGTGCGGCCGCCGAGCTCGCTGACGAAGTCGCCGTCCAGCCAGGGCTTGTAGACCAGCAGGGACGGGTTGGCCAGCAGCCCGTACCGGTAGAACCGCTCGATGTCGTTGCCCTTGAACGTCGAGCCGTCGCCCCAGATCTGGACGTCGTCCTCCAGCATCGCGCGGACCAGGAGGGTCCCCGTCACGGCCCGCCCGAGCGGCGTGGTGTTGAAGTAGCTGCGGCCGCCGGACCGGATGTGGAACGCGCCGCACGCCAGCGCGGCGAGCCCCTCCTCCACGAGGGCGGCCCGGCAGTCGACCAGGCGCGCGACCTCCGCCCCGTACTTGGCGGCGCGGCCGGGCACCGAGGCGATGTCGGGCTCGTCGTACTGCCCGATGTCGGCGGTGTAGGCGCACGGGACCGCGCCCTTGTCGCGCATCCACGCGACGGCCACCGAAGTGTCGAGGCCGCCGGAGAAGGCGATCCCGACGCGCTCACCGACGGGCAGGGAGGTCAGCACTTTGGACATGAGCACAAGTATGCACGCTCCTGCATGAACATGCAACGCCGCCGCGCTTCCACAGGTCCGGGACGGGGGAAGTCGTTCACCGCCCCGCACGGCCCGGTCGCATCGGCTGGGCCTCGAAGGCGCCGTGCGACCGCGCGCCGCAGGCGCCGCGCCCGGTCCCGGGCTCGAGGCATTCGGCGCCCAGGACTTCACGACCGCCCAGGAGGGCGGTCGGAATGCGGGACGCCGAGTAGTACCGAACCGCACCGCTTTGAACTTGAATGCACAATGCTCTATTCGTCACACATTCGCCCTTCCGAGATGCGGAGGCGACACGGCGGCTTGATTATCAGTGACCATGGCACCGGCAATTACCGCGCAAGTTGCACGACCCGGAATTGGAATGACCGTAATAT
Organism: Actinomadura sp. K4S16; assembly: GCF_008327685.1. Taxonomy (GTDB): domain Bacteria; phylum Actinomycetota; class Actinomycetes; order Streptosporangiales; family Streptosporangiaceae; genus Spirillospora. The sequence continues at coordinate 101,893 of NZ_BDDE01000030.1, read as the reverse complement.
GGCGATCCGCCATCGACGAATGGCCGCTTGTGGCCGATGATTTTCCATTCCGCGCGGCCTCGCGTTCCCTGGTTCATGGCGCTGACGACGACCGGCCGCACGAGCGGAGGACGCGTCCCGCCGCGGACCGTCCGAGTCCGGTCCCACTCGGCCGGCCCCCGGCCCGCCGAGCCCGAGCGAGAATTGTCCAGTTACTCCGGATTGCACGGAACGGAAGGAGACGAGATGCGGCCCGTCCGGCAACCAGGCGTTACCCGCCAAAGCAGTCGAGAGGCGGCGGAACCCCGGGATTGCGGGGCGGCGGGCACGGAGAACCCGGGCGGTCCGGAAGCGAAGTGTTTTCTAACGCTGCCGAGAGCTTTCCATCTGCCGGGCTCCCCGCTCTTCCAAAAGTCGACCCGGCCACGGGAAGATTAGGATCGGTAACGCAGAGCAACCACCAACGGAAGCCAAAACTGATCATGGACACGCCCGTCAACCCCGCTGACCAGGCGTTAGCCCGTCTCCGCGAGGACTTCCAGGGCCACCGGATCTGGCGCGCGACGCGCTACGACGGAAAGCTCGGCGACTGGGTCGCCACGCTGCACGACCCGAAGGCCGGCATTGACCCGACCGTTATATGCACCACCGCGGACGAACTCCGCAAGGTGCTCACCAACGAGCTCAGCCGCGCAGCCTGCCGGCCGACGCCCCTACGCGGCAGCCGGGGGCGCCGGTAATGGGATGGATCGAACCGAAGCATCTCCCTACCGGCGCCTCGGCGTCCTCCATCACGGACCATCTCGACCGGCTCGCACGGGAAGTGGTCCGGGAGGGCTGGGAGGCCGTGCCGCGCTACGAGGGGACGCGCCCGTTCCTGCGCGTCTTCGACCCGGCCGTCCCGGGGTTCGGCGAGAGCATCGCGCTCGTCCCCGGGGCGGCGCCGGACCTCTGGTGCTACCGGTCCAGCACCGGAGAGGAGCTGGGCCCGCACACGGACCCGGCCGGCGCGGCCGGGCAGGTCACCCGGATCCTCACGCCCTTCGTGACGGCCGCGCTCGCCCGCCGGGCGCGCCGCCCGGTGCGGAACGGCGTCGCGCTCCCGGCCCCGCCGCCCGACCCCGACCCGTCCCGCACGAGAACGATCGCCGACCTCCACGCGCGCTTCGGGGTCATCTGCTGGTGGGGCGCCCACACCAAGGAGTGGTGGGCCCTCATCCCCGGCGCCGCGCGGTGGAGGCTCGTCAACGCGCCCGCTTCGGAGGCCCTCGCCGAGACGATCGCCGCCCACGCGCTCCCGTAGCCCTCCGGGCGGCCGGGGAGGCCGTTCCCTCCCCGGCGCCCGGGCTCACTTCGGGGCGGGCTGGTCGCCGTCCTTGAGGAGGGCCTTATGGATCTTGCCTACGGGGGTCAGGGGGACGTCCCGGGTGATGACGAACTGGCGCGGGACCTTGTAGTCGGCCAGGCGGTCCCGGCAGTAGGCGGTCAGTTCCTCGGCGGTGGGCGGCTCGGCGTCCGGGCGTGGGACGACGTAGAAGCGCCCGACCTCGCCCAGGACCGCGTCGGGGACCCCGATGCCCGCGGCCATCGCGACCTTCGGGTGGGCGGTCAGGACGTTCTCGATCTCGACCGGGTAGACGTTGAAGCCGCCCTGGATGTACATCTCCTTCTTGCGCCCGCGCAGGACCAGGTGCCCGTCGGGCTCCATCTCGACCATGTCCCCGGTGGCGAGCCAGCCGTCCGGGAGGAAGACCTCCGCGGTCTCGTCCGGCATGTCCCAGTATCCGGCGGCGACGCAGGCGCCGCGGATCTGGAGCTCGCCGGTCTCGCCCGGCGGGAGGACGGTGCCGTCGGGCGCCGTCACGCGGGCCTCGAAGTCGCCGATGACCGCCCCGAGAGTCCGGGAGACCGTCTCGGGGTCGTCGTCCATCGGCGACAGCACGCAGGCGCCCGACGACTCCGACAGGCCGTACAGGCCGTAGAGCGGCGCGCCGGGGAAGCCGCGCCGGATCGCGTCGGCGAGCGCGGGCTCCACGTTGGAGCCGCCCGCCATGCACAGCCGCACGGACGAGACGTCGTGCTCGGCGAAGTCGGGGCGGCCGAGCATCAGCACGTACATCGTCGGGACGGCGCCGAGGAACGTCACCCGGTGCCGCTCGATCGCGCGCAGGGCGGCGTCCGGCGAGAACGCGGGCAGGAGCGCGACCGATCCCCCGCTGACCAGCGCCGCCATGATCGTGCAGGTGATGCCGCCGACGTGGTTGAACGGGAGGTGCCCGAGCAGGACGTCGTCGTCCGCCATTCCGAAGTGGTCGGCCTGGGCCGAGGCGGAGGCCAGGATGCTGCGGTGGGTGATGACCGCGCCCTTGGGGCGTCCCGTGGTCCCGGACGTGTAGAGGATCATCAGCGGGTCGTCCGGAGCCACCGCGGCGCGGGCCGCGGGGAGGGACTCGGGGGCCGGGGCGGAGGCCAGGGCGTCGAAGCCCGCACCGAAGTACACGGCGGGGATCCCGGACGACTCGAAGTAGGCGGCGAAGTCGAAGTCGGGCACGGCGTCGACGCTGATGACCAGCCGGGCGCCGCTCTGGCCGAGCATGTGGGACAGCTCCCGCTCCCGGTAGCGGACGTTGAGCGGGACGACGACGGCGCCGATCCGGGCCGCGCCGAAGAACGCCGCCAGCCACTGCGCGGTGTTGGGGCCGAGCAGGCCGACGCGGTCGCCCCGGCCGACGCCGCGGGCCAGCAGCCCGGCCGCGACCCGGTCGGTCAGCTCGTCGAACCCGGTGAACGTGATGGTGTGGTCGCCGTCGTGGAGGAACGCCTCGTCCCGCGTCGCCGCGGCCTCCAGCGCCCCTCCGACCGTCACTGCACGCATGTCGCCTTCCCTCGTCCCGGTGGCATCTCATCAGGGAGCGGTCGTGCACACACCTCAGAGCTTGCGGCCGACTCCGGCGTAGAACCAGATCGGCAGGGCCTCCTCGAGCGCGACCGGACGCTCGGGCCGCCACAGCGGCGCCCACACCAGGCCGGGGTCGACCAGGTCGAAGTCGCCGAACAGCCCCGTCACCTGCTCGCGGGTCCGCGGCGTGCCGGGCGCGTTCGTCCTCTTGTAGACCTCCACGACCTTCGCCACGATCTCGGGCACGCCGTCGGCGGAGGCGTGGGTGATCGCCATGTGGCTGCCGGGAGCGAGGGCGTCGCGCAGCTCGGCCATGATGCCGGGCGGGTCGTCCTCGTCCGGGATGAAGTGCAGGGTCGCGATCGTCAGCAGCGCGACCGGCTTCCGCAGGTCCAGCAGCCGGGTGATCTCGGGGTGCTCCAGGATCTCGCGGGGCCGGCGGATGTCGGCCTGGACCATCCGGGTTCCGGGCGAGTCGGCGAGGATGGCCCGGCCGTGCGCGACCACCTGGCCGTCGTAGTCGACGTAGGCGACGCGGGCGGCGGGGTTCACCGCCTGCGCGATCTGGTGGACGTTCTGCTGGGTGGGCAGCCCGGTGCCGATGTCGAGGAACTGGTCGATGCCCTGCTCGGCCATGTACCGGACGGCGCGGCCCATGAACGCCCGGTTCTCCTTGATCAGGGTGGTCAGGGTGGGGTCGGCGGCCTTGGCCTCCTCGGCGCGGAGGCGGTCGGCCTCGTAGTGGTCCTTGCCGCCGAGGTAGTAGTCGTACATGCGAGCGATGTTCGGCACGCTCGGGTCGAATCCGCCTGGCCCAAACCCCTCGCCTGCCACCGTGCCTCCCTCGCGGACAGCCCCATGCTGATCTTCACACGCCACTCTATGGTCTGCGATCGCTCCATCGGACCGGTCCACACGAACAACCGATCACGATTCGGTCGGACGGCGGGAGGCCCCGGCCCGGCGGTCCGGCCGCGGCCTCCCCTCGCCGGGGGTCAGAGCTTGGGGGTGCCCTGCAGACCCCAGGTCTGGTCCCCCTGGCCGTCGTCGTTGACGTTGGCGACGACGTGCCCGTCGGCGGTGTTCCCGCTGATGTTCAGGTAGGAGCCGGAACTCGGCAGCCGACAGGTGCGCGAGCCGGAGGAGCTGCCGTTGATCTCCGAGGTGAAGTCGCAGGTCCTGGTCTTGACGTCGGAGTCGTTCTGCTCGATCCGGACCTGGACGTCGAAGTTCTCGAACTTGCCCGCCCCCGAGTCGCCCCAGCTGACCTCGGCGGTCGCCCACTTGTAGCTGTCGCCGCCTCCCGAGCCGCCCCAGTTGCGGTAGATGCAGAGCTTCACCGTGACGTCGGCGTTGAAGCCGTTGGTCGGGTACTCCTTCGAACTCGTCGCGCACTGGGTGTCGGTCGCGTTCGCGGGTCCCGCCAGCGTCAGCGTGCCGAGACCGGCCAGCGACGTCGCCGCCAGCCCCGTGGCCAGCACCCGGCCCATCCGCTGCTTCACTTGCCCTCCTGTCCGGAGAAGCCGCGAGGCTCTCCTTGATCACGAACGACCTTACGGACGATCCGAAACCAAGATCAATCCTTTTGCGCAGCGCCGCCATGTCCAGCGACCACGGGATGACGGCGGAGAGCAGCGCGAGGCCGAGGCCCGCGACCAGCACCTCCGGTCGCCGCATGATCGACCATCGCCTGGAGACCCTGCGCGTGCTGCGGGAGCGGGGCACGGTCACCGCGACCGCCGACGCGCTGCACCTGACGCCCTCGACGGTGTCGCAGCAGCTCCGGCAGCTCGCCCGCGACCTCGGCGTCGACCTGCTGGAGGCGCAGGGGCGGCGGGTGCGGCTCACCGCCGCGGCGCACACGGTGCTGCGGCACGCCGACGTCCTGGCCGCGCAGTGGGAGCGTGCCCGCGCCGACCTCGCCGGCCACCGCGCCGGGACGGCCGGCAGGTGCGGTTCTGCGCCGTCTCCAGCGCCCTCGCCGCGCTCGTGGCGCCGGCCGCCGCGGCTCCGCGAGGAGCATCCGGCGCTCGCCGTGCACATGAGCGAGAAGGAGAGCGAGGACGCCGCCCACCTGCTCCTCGCCCGGCACTGCGACATCGCCGTGGTCGTCCCCAGCGAGCAGACCCCGGCCCCGGACGACGCGCGGTTCGCGCAGTGGCCGGTGCTCGACGAGCCGCAGGACCTGCTCGTCCCGGCCGGGCATCCGCTCGCCGCGGGCGGGGCGGCCCGGCTCGCCGACGCGGCGGCCGAGCCCTGGATCGGCTCACCGGACCGGTTCGACCAGCACCAGCTCATGCTCGCCGCCTGCGCCGCCGCGCGGCCCTGACGATCGACAACCGCGGCGAAGGCCCCTAACTTGAGTGCTTCGGTGGCGGTTACCTCCGGCGGCCGCGCGTCCTCCGCCGGATGTCAGCTGAATGGAGAAGTCATGCCCTTCCCCGCAGGGCACGAGCCTCAGGCGTTCGACCCGACCGCGCCCAACGAGAGCCGCATGCACGACTACTACCTCGGCGGCAAGGACAACTACGCCGCCGACCGGGAGGCGGCGCTCCAGGCGATCGAGCTGGCACCGGAGCTGCCCGTCCTGGCGCGGGAGGGCCGCAAGTTCCTGGACCGCGTCGTGCGGTTCCTCGCGGCCGCGGGAATCCGCCAGTTCCTGGACATCGGGACCGGTCTGCCCACGCAGGGAAGCGTCCACCAGATCGCCCAGGCGGTGGCGCCCGACTGCCGGGTCGTGTACGTGGACAACGACCCCGTGGTGCGCGTCCACGCCCAGGCCCTGCTGGGGAAGGACCCCCGCACCGCGGTCGTCGAGGCCGACATGCGCGATGCCGAAGGGATCGCGGGCGACCCGGCCCTGCGCCGCCTGATCGACCTCGACCAGCCGACGGCGCTGCTGTTCTTCCACGTCCTCTACACCATCCCCGACGACGAGGAGGTGGCGCGGAGCGTCGGGCGGCTGGGCGACCTGATGGCCCCGGGCAGCTACATGGCGATCTCGCATCCGGTCAGCGACCTGTGCCCGGAGGTCACCGCGCGGCTCGCCTTCCTCTACCAGCAGCAGACCCACGCGATCCGCGGCACGCCCCGGTCGAACATCCGCACCAGGGCCGAGGTGGAGCGGCTCTTCTCCGGCTGGGACCTGGTCGAGCCCGGTGTCGTCTACCTCCCCATGTGGCGTCCCGAGCACGAGACCATCGAGACGTCCAGGCCGATCTGGAGCGTCGGGGGCGTCGGGCACAAGCCCTGACGCCGGTCACGCGACCGGCGTGCCGTAGACGCTCACCTCGGTGAGGTGGAAGGTGAGGTTGGCGGTGTTGCCGGTCCCCACCACCCGGACGTAGCGGGCCCGGGCCTCGGTGGCCATGGTGTCGCCCGCGTCGGCGGCGGGGCGGGGCCCGTTGCGGCCGCCGATGCCGAACCAGTGGACGCCCGGCCTCACCTGTCCCACCGTGGGGCAGGCGGTGGACGACCTGGTCGAGGCGGGCTGGCTCCAGCAGCACGACCCGGCGGCCGCGTCCCGCACGGCGGCCGCCCCACCGTCCGGGTCTCCCTGCACGGCCGCGCCCGCGCCCGTGCTCGGGCTCGACGTCGGCCCGCACACGGTCAGCGCGGGGGTCGGCGACCTCGCCGCCCGGCGCCTGGCGGCCGTCCGACGCCCCGTCGGCCGGAGCGAGGCCGGGCTGAGCGAGGCCTGCCACCTCCTGCGCGCCGCCGACGAGGTGATCGGGCTCGCCCTCCAGGAGGCCGGTCTCGGCGCGGACGAGATCGCCGGGGTGGTGGCCGCCCCGCCGGGCATCGTCGACCCCGGCGCGAGCCGCGTCCTGCTGGCGCCGAGCGTGCCCGGCTGGACGTCGGTGGACCTCGCCGGCCACCTGCGCGTCCTCACCGGCGCCCTGCACCTGGCCGTCGACGAGGTCTGGCGCCGCATCCCGGCGGTGGATCCGCACGGCCGGGCATGACCCGGGCGCCGGAAAACGCCCGGACGCGGCCCGCGGCGGCTCCGGCGCCCGGGAAATGCGGAACTGCCGCCGGCGGCTATCCCACGATCAGCTGGAAGTTCACCGGCCGGTTGCCCGGGAATGCCACTTCGCCATTGCCGTCGAGCATTTTAAAGCGCACGAAACAGAAGGCCGGCCCGGGCGGGGCCGTCACCTGGGTCCGGATGTCGACGACCCCGCCGGGCGGTGTGTCCGGGACCGGGACGTCCACGATCGTCTGGCACTGGTCGCGGCGCTGCGGCAGGTCGATGCGGTGCAGGGAGTAGCCGCGCCAGGCGACGGCGCCGGTGTTCTTGAAGCGCCACACCTTCTCGGCCTTCGCGCCGCGGCGGACGCGGGTGCAGTCGGGCAGGGTGACGTCGGCGACGAACACGGCGCGGTCGCCCTCGTGCGCGGGCGCGCTCTGCGGCGGGTTCTGCTGCTTCACGGGGCAGTCGGAGGAGGTGATCACCGGGCCGGCGGAAGAGACCGGCCGGCGGGCGGCGGTGTTGCCGGTGGCGTCCGGCAGGAGGGAGTCCCCGATCACGGCGGCAGCGGCGATGGCCGCGGCCAGGGCCCCCAGCGCGACGTACCGGCGGCGCGACCGCGCGAACCTCTGAGCGGGCCCGTGCTCGACCACGTACGGGACCGCGGGGCCGGAGATGCGCACGATCTCGCCGCTCTGGCGCGGCCCGTCCCGGTCCTGCGCATGCGGATCCGGCGCTTCCTGGTCGTGCGTGCCCTGGTCGCCCGCACGTGGGTCGCCCGGGTCGAGGGCCGCCGCCACGCCGGTCGGCGCGGGCTCCTGACCGGCCGGGCCCGCCTCGCCCCGTTCGGCCGGTGCCGGGGCGGTGAGCGGCTGCTGCCCCGCGGCGCCCGCCGTGCGGACCAGCCGGTTCGCCGCCTCCCAGCGCTCGCGGTAGGCCTCCGGGTCGGCGCCGCAGGTCTTGACGAACTCGACCGTCGTCGCCCAGCTGGGAAGCCGGTTGCCCTGGGCCGCCTCATGCAGGGTGGTGTGGGAGATCGCCCGCGAGCGGCCCGCCATCTCGCGGAACGACGGCGTGCCCGCCGAGGCGCGCAGTGCCCGCAGTTCGGCGGCGAAGCCCTCGATGGCGCGGGCGCGGTCCTTTCGCGACTTCCCCGGTGCGCCCGACACGTCCAGCTCCCTCGTCTACCGCGCATCGGCGCAACGGCGCCGTCGCGTGGCCCGCAGATTACCGGGCTCCCGGGGTTCTGGGTAGCTTGCCGTTTCGAAGCGGCTGTGTTAGAAACGCCGACCGGGCTGATCACCCGGCGCCTTTTCCATGGCCTCCGGGTTAATGCCGAAGCAACGGCGATTATGGAATGGCGTCGAAGAGGCCGGGCGGCCCGGCGCGGGAGCGGGTCAGCCGGAGCCGCCGAAACTGATCTCGTTGCCCTCCGCGTCCCGGAAGACCACCTTGGTCACCCCGTTGCCGTACTCCTCGCGCCCCGCCGGGGTGATGCCCCGCTCGGCGAGCGCCGCCACCCGGTCGCCGAGATCGTCCACGAACGAGAACACCAGGGCGTTCCCCGCCCGCTCCGGGTCCTGGACGATGTAGACGTACCGGTGCTCGGCCACCTCCCACACGGCCTCGACGTCGTTGGGCAGGAAGGACGGCTCGCCGCCGAAGAAGCGCTCGTACCACGGCCGCGCCGCCGCGTAGTCGGTGACGGGGATGCCTGCGAACAGATCGAGTGACATGTCTTTCCTCGCGCGTCGTCGATGCGTCGTGGATACGACCACGGTGGCGCCGCGAACTCATCGCGCCGGCGGGCGGCCGGTCCGTCCGGCATGATCGGGCGGGCGGGTCGGTGCCATCCCGGACGGTCGGGCAGACTGGCCACGCGGCCTCCCTCGGCCCGGTCGCGAAGTGTCCGCCTCTCGGAAAGGGATCTCGATGCGCGTTGTCTCGGAGGAGCATCTGGCACGGGTGCTCGCAGGGCTGCCGGGACGGCCCCGGATCGTGGCCGGCGGCAACTTCGCCGCCCCGCGCCGGACACTCGGGATCGTGGACGCCGCGGTGGGCGAGTACCGGCTGTTCATGCTCAACGCCCAGGCGGGCCTTCCGGACCGCGAGGGCGTGGACCTGGAGACGCCCTTCGTCGGCGCCGGGATGCGCGGCCGCGCGAACCTGCGCTACTTCCCGTCGCGGCTGTCGCTGGTGCCGAACCTGCTGAAGGGCTCGCTGCCGCCGGACGTGGTGATCGTGCAGACCTCCCCGCCGGTCGGCGGGACCGTCTCGCTCGGGATCGAGGTGAACATCCTGCCCGCGGCCATCGAGGCCGTCCGGGCGCGGGGCGGCCTGGTCATCGCGCAGATCAACCCCGGCATGCCCTACACGTTCGGGGACGCCGTCCTGGCCACCGACGAGATCGACCTGGCGATCGAGGACGACGAGCCGCTCGCCACCCCGGTCCCCCGGCCGCCCGGGGAGGTCGCCCACGAGATCGGCCGGCGGGTCGCCCGGCTCGTCCCGGAGGACGCCACCCTCCAGCTCGGCATCGGCGCCATCCCGGACGCCGTGCTCTCCTCGCTCCTCGAGCGGCGGGGGCTCCGCGTCTGGTCGGAGATGTTCAGCGACGGCGTGCTGGCGCTGGAGAAGGCGGGGGCGCTCGACGCCGGCAGCCCGATCACCGCGTCGTTCGCGTTCGGCGGTCCGGAGCTCTACGCCTGGGCCGACCGCAACGAGCGGATCCGGATGCTGCGCACCGAGAAGACCAACGACCCGAGCCTCATCGCCCGGCAGCCCCGCATGGTCTCGGTGAACTCCGCGCTCCAGGTCGACCTGTTCGCCCAGGCCAACGCCAGCCGCGTCCGCGGGGCGATCTACTCCGGCTTCGGCGGGCAGACCGACTTCGTCATCGGCGCTCTGCACTCCCCCGGCGGGCACGCCGTCATCGCCCTGCCGTCCTGGCATCCGCGTGCGGACGTCTCGACCGTCATCCCGCGCGTCACCGGCCCGGTCACCTCGTTCCAGCACAGCTACATCGTCAGCGAGCAGGGCACCGCCACCGTCTGGGGCAAGGACGCCGCCTCCCAGGCGCAGCAGATCATCGACAACGTCGCCCACCCCTCCGCCCGCGACGAGCTGCGCGAGCAGGGCCGGGAGCTCGGCTTCCCGCTGCGCTGACCCTCACCCCGGCGCGGCGGCCCGCGCTCGCACGCCCTCCTTCCCTGCGAGACGGCGGTGTCTTCCCGGTCCGATTCGTCAGGGACGGTAGGTGCGGCCTTCGACGCCCCACTCCCCGTAGGGCGGGACCGCGCCGCCGTCGATGGCGCGGATGCTGGGACGTCCGATATGGGCGAACACCAGGCGGCGCACCCGGCGGCGGCGGGCCTGCTCGGCGGTGTCCAGGACGGCCGCATGCCCGCCGACTCCCCGGGCGAAGCGGATCGGGCGGCGCCATCCGGCCGCGTCGGCGAACAGCAGGTCGGCGCCGTCCGCCCAGTCGGGGAACTCCCAGAACTCCGGCGCCCAGACCGTGCGGGTGCCGCCGGCCTCGATCCGGTAGCCGTAGGCGGGGTGGGAGGTGTGAACCACCGGCACTGGCTCGATGCTGATTCCGGCGGTGCGGAACGGGGCGACGGCGGGCTCCAGATCCAGGCTCCTGCACCGGCGGCGGATGTCCGGCATCAGTTCGGCGCGGTCGTCGGTCACCAGCCACGCCCCCACCCGGTCCGGCGGCACCGCGTCCCCGCCGCCGTCCAGCATGACGCGGTCGGGGCCGTGCCGGACCAGCAGGCCGGCGGGACGGAAGCGCGGCGAGTTCATCGCCCCGACCCCGAGCAGGCTGAACCGCGGGAACCGGTCCACGGCCCGCCCGTCCCCCGTCGGCGCCGATCTACTCCGTCCACCGGTGCCGAGCCCTCCGTGATCAAGCGGCGGCATGAAGCCGTGCCCCTATTGGCAGAGCGCCAATAAGGGTCTAGGGTTCCGGATTGGCTCAGGAAACCCGGGAGCGTCCGACATCGCGTTCGGGGAGGGCGCGCCCGGCCCGAGGAGGAGCGAAGGCATGGACAGACCCACCAGACGCAACGTGTTGATGACGGGCGGTGCGCTCGGTGCGCTCGGCGCGCTGAGCGTCGCCTCGCCCGCGCAGGCGTCCTCACTGTGGACGTGGTCGCCCAAGGGCTCGGTGGCGGGCGCGGGCAAGGGCGCCGACCCGCGATGGGTCTGGGACCCCGAGGCGGACGAACTGGTCGCCTCGCTGCTCGACCGGGGCGACGTCCCCGAGGTCAACGAACTGCTGCGGAAGTGGACGAAGAACGGGCAGCCGCTGCCGGACGGGCTTCCAGCGGATCTGCGCGACTTCATGGAGCGCGCCCGCCGGCTGCCGGACTGGGCCGACCGGGGCAAGCTGGCCACCGCGTTCGAGTTCAACGAGAAGCGGGGCCTCTACCTCGGCGTCACCTACGGCTTCGCCAGCGGGATGATGAGCACGGCGATCCCCCACGAGGCGCGCGCGGTCTACTACTCCAAGGGCGGCGCGGACATGAAGGACCGCATCACCAAGACCGCCAAGCTCGGCTACGACATCGGCACCGAGAAGGCCTTCGAGCCCGAAGGCGAGATGGTCGTGACCTGCGTCAAGACCCGCCTCGTGCACGCCGCCGTGCGCCACCTGCTGCCGAAGTCCCCGTACTGGTCCAAGACGGCCGACGAGAAGATCCCGATCAGCCAGGCGGACATGATGGTCACCTGGCACAGCCTTCCCACGACCGTCATGCAGAACCTGGTCAAGTGGAAGGTGCCGATCCCGGCCGCCGAGTCCGAGGCGTTCCTGCACTCCTGGCAGCTCGCCGGGCACATGCTCGGCATCCAGGACGAGTACATCCCCAAGTCGTGGGACGAGGCGAACTCCCAGGCGAAGCAGGTGCTGGACCCGGTGCTCGCCCCGACGCCCGAGGGCGTCAAGCTGGCCGACATCCTGCTCAACCTCGGCTCCACGATCGACGGCGGGATCCTCACCAAGCCCATCCTCGGCTCGCTCACCCGCTACCTGCTCGGCGACGAGATCGCCGGATGGCTGAGGATCTCCCCGGACCCGCTGTGGGACCCGCTCATCGAGACCCTCTGGCCGCCCTTCGTCGCCGTCCGCGAGGGCGTCCTCGACCTCACGAAGGCGCCCAAGGAGCTTCGGCAGCTCTACTGGGCCTTCGACGAGATCCTCCGCCAGGGCGCCCTGCTCTACCTGTCCGGGTTCAAGCTGCCGATCAGCATCGAGATCCCGCAGACCAACAACCCGCACTACTGACCCGGGCCACCCCGGACCGCGGCTCCCGCTCCCCCGAAGACGCTCGACGTCGACGCCGGGCTCTGAACCGAGGAGGTTCCGAGCCCGGCGCGATCCGCCGCGCCTCCCGCCCGCGAGCGGTACAGTCGGCGGTCCAGCGTTGCGACCGTCGACGAGGAGAGCCCCGATGATCGCCAGAGTGTGGCGCGCGACCGCCACCGCCGAGGGCGCGGAAGCCTACCGCGACCACTTCACGGGCTCGGTGCTCCCGGCCCTCGCCTCCGTGGACGGCCATCGAGGCGCGTACCTGTTCCGCCGGGACGCGGGCGACCGGGTGGAGCTGGAGGTCATGACGCTGTGGGACTCCTCGACGCCGTCCGGGCGTTCGCGGGAGACGACATCTCGACGGCCGTCGTGGAGCCGGAGGCGCAGGCCGCCGTCCTGGCCTACGACACGACGGTCACCCACCGGACGGTCATGGTCGACTCCGTCTCCGACGCGCGGTAGGGCGGAGCCGTCCCGTCCGGCTAGGACGCGCTGCAGACGAGGTCGTGGACGGCCTCGCTCATGGTGACCGGGTCGACCTCGCCGAGCGGCACCGTGTCCCGGGGTGAGCCGGCGGGGGCCGGCCCCGCCCACAGGGCGTTGATCTTCTGGTCCTCGCCCTCGCCGTACATGTAGTACCCCAGGCCCGGGCTCAGGTCCGCCACGACGTACAGGCCGGCGGGGTCGCGCCGGGCGAGCCACCCGCCCGCGAACCCTCCGTCGGCGTCCAGCGACTCCCACCGCCCCTGGGAGTGGCCCTTGGCCTTGCCGTAGGGCAGGACGAGCCCCTCCACCCGGGCGAGCCGGTGCGCGGCGCGCTCGTCGTCCGTGAGGCGGTGGACGGGGCGCCCGAGCTGCTCGAACGGCTGGAGGATCTCGTAGTCGGCGAACAGTTCGGCCCAGGCGTCGAGGTCGCCGCCCAGCAGCACGGGATGGGCGATGCTGATGCGGGCGTCCGGCGCGGGGGTGAACAGGTCGTCGCCGACCCCCGCGTAGGCGCGGCCTTCGTCGACGCGGAAGGCGGTTCCTGAATCGGTGGTCCACACCAGCCGGCGGACGATGTGGCCCAGCAGCGGGTGGTCGACGAACAGGGCGCGGAACTCCTCCGGCGTCCAGCTCCGCCGATTGATCATGGCCAGTTCCAGGCGCCTGATCTCCTGGTCGGCGATCGTCCGCAGATCCTTGCGGAGGCCGGTGAACAGGGCGTGGGCGGCGGGGGCGAGCGCCGGATCGTCCTTGGGGCCGGGCTTCGGCGCGCTCTTGCGCCGCTTGCCGCCGGGCTCCACGACCAGCGGGACGAGCTGCTCGTCGAACGTCACGGTGAACCGGCGCGCGCCGTAGTCCAGGACGAGGGTGCCCCGCTCGTCCAGCCCGAAGTCCGGGACGGCGCGGTCGGCCAGCGCGTCCCGCGTCATCCCGCGCGCCGCGGCGATCGCGTCGATCGTGCGGTCCGCCCTGGCCTTCAGCCCCTTGTACCTGCCGCGGCGGGTCAGCTCGAACAGGTGGGTCAGGGCCACGTCGGAGCCGACCGCGGCGAGGACGTCCAGCGCGGCCGCGGCCCGGCCGGCGAGGCCCTGGCCCGGCCACGCCTTGATCAGCGGGCTGAGCCGCCGCACCGTCGTGTCGTCGCCGATGAGCCCGAGCTGCGCCAGCGCCCAGTTGTGCCGCGTCGGCGCGCCGAGCGCGTGCCAGCGCTGGAACACCGCCCAAGAGAATTCGGCCAGCGAGTGCCGGTCGCAGTACGAGCGGACCTCCGCCGCCTCGGGCGCCTTCTTGGCGAGCAGGGTCAGCAGGCGCGCGGTCGCGCTCGCGGGCAGCGCCCGGTCGCCGCCGCGGGTGAGGATCCGTGGAAGCAGCGCGGGGTCGGCCCAGTCCGTCTTCGCGCCCCGGCCCGGCTTGCCGGTGAGGATGGCGGGCACGTCGTCGCTGTCCGGGACGGCCGGTCGCGGCAGGAGCGCCTCGGCGCTCCCCGAGGGCAGCGACTCGGCAAGGGCCGGCCTGACGTGCAGCAGCCCGCGCACCGTTCCCGCCGCCTGCAGGCCCCTCACCGTGTCGTCGCCGACCAGCGGGGCCAAGGCTCGGAGCGCGTGCTCCGGGTGCCGTTCGGCCGCCTCCTGCAGAGCGGCCGGCACGCCTTGCAGTCCCATGTGGTCGAGCAGGAGCGGAAAGACCCTCTCGTCCGCGATCCCCACTAGGGCCCTTAGGACGATCGGCCGCGTCTCGTCGGCGTTGTATCCGCCCTGGAGCGCCCTGTCGAGCAGCGGGAGAGCCTCCGCGCCCAGGGCGTCGAGAAGCGTTCCGATGACGCCGGGAGTGACCGGCACCCAGCCCACCCTGTCGATCTGCGCCGCGCTGGACAGCGAGCACACCAGGTACTCGTGTTCGAGTGCCTGGTGCATCCACCCGAAGGAGTCGTCGAAGGTCTCGTCCAGCCAGGCCGTCTCGGACGGGAGGAGGTAGGCGGCCACCCGCCGCCTCCAGGCGTCACCGCGATGGCACGACACTCGTGCGACGGCGTTGCGGTACTCGTCCTCGGGCGCGGCGGCCAGCAGCGTGCGGAGCCGCTTGAGCGCCCCCTTCTCGGCGAGCCACCGGTTCGCCGGGAAGTGGTCCTCGGTGGTGACGCGCCGGATCTCGCCGCGCCATCCCCTGGGCGGGTCGACGTAGCTGTAGGCGACCAGCCGGACGACGCCGTCGGGGCCGGGTGTCGCGGGTACCGGCACCGGGCCGGGTTCGATCGAGAAGAGCTCGGTGACCGCGCAGGCGGCGAACGGGAGCCCGTGGTCCAGCACCCACGCGTCCAGGAACGCCGCACCGCCGGCGCCTTCGAGGTACTTCACCGCGACGGCGGCGACGGCCGCCGCGCCCGCCGGGTCGGCCTCCCCGTCCAGCCACGCCCGCGCGGCGCGGCCGATCTCCGGGTCGGTGCGCTCGTGCTCCAGCATCTCCGCGGCGATCGGGCGGGCCTCCCGCAACCGCTCGCGCGCCCTCCGCGCCGCGCCCTCGTCCGGGACGGCCGGCGGAACGGGAACGCCGCCGCGCCTCGGATGGATGTGCTCACGCCACTCGACCGGGATCTCCGCCGTCTCGACCATGGCACCGCAAACTAGCGGCGGCGGCCGACATCCCGACCTGGCGCCGGCCGGCCCTGCCCGGCGGTGCCCTCGCTCAGTCCTCCTGGCGGGTCTTGTGGGCCCATCGCGCCGGGTCGGCCTCCAGCGAGGCGCGGTCCCAGCCGCCGAGGTCGGCCGCCGCCTCGTAGGTGCCCTGAAGGAACTCCAGGAGGGCTCCGTCGGGGTCGGGGTGCTCCCGCACGGCTTCGTACGGCAGCAGGAACTGGCCGTTCTCCCGGCTGTAGAAGGCGCCGGACGGGCCCACCGGACGGTCGGCGAACCCGGCGGGCTCGGGGTAGGCGTAGGCGTAGAAGGCGCCCTCCTCGCCCCCGCCCGGCCAGAAGCCGCAGCTGCTGAGCTCCCGCGAGTACCCCTCGACCATCACCCAGTCCCCGCAGTTCGGGGCCCCGCCCGGATGCTCGGGCGCCTCCCGCCCGGAGAAGCGCGTGCAGGCGAGGTCCATCGCGCCCCAGAAGAAGTGCACGGGGCTGACCTTGCCGATGTAGCGGGACCGGAACTCGCCCAGCACTCGCGCGGCCTGGAGCAGCTGCTGCCAGAAGAGGTGCGCCGCCTCCGGGTCGTAGGAGGCGTGCTGGTCGTCCTCCGCGAACGGGATCGCCGGTTCGACCTCGTTCGGGTGCGCCTGGATGCGCGTCTCGATCCCCAGCTCGTGCAGTGCCTCCATCGTCCGGGCGTAGAACCGCGACACCGGCATGGGCGCGAGCTCGAACTCCCGGAGACTGCCGTCCGAGGAGCGGATCCGCAGCCGGTGGTCGACGAAGTCGAACTCGACGTCGAACACGCCGCCGTCGTACGGGATCGCGGACGTGGTCAGCCCGCGCGGGCTGACGTACAGCGTCACGTTCCACCAGTGGTTCAGCAGCGGCGCGTGGGCCAGCCGGACCTTGCCGACGATCTGCGTCCACATGTGCAGCGTGTCGCGCGTC
Source organism: Actinomadura sp. K4S16 (assembly GCF_008327685.1). Lineage (GTDB taxonomy): Bacteria > Actinomycetota > Actinomycetes > Streptosporangiales > Streptosporangiaceae > Spirillospora. The sequence continues at coordinate 85,671 of NZ_BDDE01000030.1, read as the reverse complement.
CGCGTCCAGTCGGCGACGCGCAGCCGCGGCCAGGACTGTCGTTCCACCAGGGGCCCCCTTCCAGCCGGAACACCATGCTCATGCCCCGGATACGGCCACCGCAATAGCGCGAACGCTTGATCCGGGGCAGTGGGCGCGGCCGGCGGAGCGTCAGGCCGGCCGGGCGTCCGGTTCGAGTTCCCGGCGGATGGCCTGCCCCGCCGCGCGGTGCTCGGCGGCCGCGCCCGGGTCCGTGCCGTCGAGGACGGCGGCGATCCCCTCGCGGGCCAGCGCCTCCGCGTACCGGTATCCCAGTCTCGGGGCCAGTTCCAGCGCCTCCCGGTGCAGCCGCAGCGCCTCCTCCGGGAGGCCCGCGAGCCGGCAGGTCTCGGCATGGCCGTAGAGGAAGTGGATCTTCCAGTGCTCCTCGAACAGCTCGTCCAGCAGGGCGAACGCCTGACGGTGGGCGGCGAGCGCCTCCTCGTACCGGCCCGCCTGCCGCAGGGCCACGCCGAGGCAGTTGAGGCACCACGCCTCGTTGTGCCTGTGCCCGTCCTCGCGCGCCAGCGCGAGCGCCCGCTCCAGGTGTGCCATCGCCTCGTCGGGCTCCTCCTGGGCGATGGCGACCCCGAGGGTGATGCGGGCCGTCAGGACCGGGGGCCAGGCGGGGTCGGTGTGCGGGAGGTCCAGCACGGTGCGGGCCAGCCTCGCCGCCTCCTCGCGGTGCCCGAGCTGCAGCTTGGCCCAGGCCTCGTACGCGATCGCATGGGCCGTTCCCGTGGGGCAGCCGGCGTCCGCGTAGAGCCTTCCCGCCCGCCGGAAGAGGTCGAGCGGCTCCTCGACGCGGCCCTCGTCCCAGCGCAGGTAGCCCCGGCGCATGGTCAGCTCGGCCTCGGCCCTGGCGTCCCCGGCCCGGGACACCAGCGGCTCCGCCGCCTGGTACGCGGCGTCCGCCTCCGCCATCCGGCCCGCGTTGTAGCGGGCGAAGCCGAGGTCGCTGTGCGCCTCGGCCAGTTGCAGCGGGTCGTCCAGGCGCCGCGCGGCGGCCAGCGAGTGCTCGAAGAGGACGTTCAGGTGCGTCGTGCCGCAGCGCCGCGCGAAGAAGGCCCGCATGTGGCGGGGCAGCTCGCACACGTGGGCGTCGGCTCCGGCCGCGACCGCCGCCTCGAAGACGGCCATCAGGTTGGCGTACTCCGCGCCGAACCAGCCCAGCGCCGCGTGCTTGCCGGCGAACGCCGGCAGTTCGGCCGGGGGCCGGCCCGCCGAGACTTCCAGGACGGGGGGCAGGTACGACACCGCGGCGTCGGCGGCGGCCGCCGCGTGCACGTAGTAGTCGAGCACCCTGCCGAGCGCCTTCTCGCGTTCGGCGGGCGGGTCGTGCTCGGCGCCGGCGCGGCGCGCGTGCAGGCGCACCAGGTCGTGCAGCCGGTAGCGGCCCGCCGCCGGCTGCTGGACGAGGTGCGCGTCGAGAAGGTTCTCCAGCGTCGCCCGGGCGGCGCGCACCGGGACGCCCGCCAGCGCCGCCGCCACGTACTCGTCGAAGGTCGCCCCGGGCAGCAGGCCCAGCAGCCGGAAGAAGCGGTGCTGCGCCCGGTCCAGCTGCCGCACCGACATGGCGAACGCGGTGTCGAACTCCGTGGCGCCCTCGGCCATCCGCTCGACGAGGATGCCCACGGTCCAGCCCGGCCGGTGCCGCAGCCGCGCCGCGGCCAGCCGCAGGGCCAGCGGCAGCCGGCCGCACAGCCGCAGGACCTCGGCGGCGGCCTCGGGCTCGCGCGCCAGCCGGCCGTCCGGTCCGCCCGGGTCCCCGCTGGCGCGGGCGAGCAGTTCGGCGCTCTCCCGCGGTGTCAGCACGTCCAGCGACACCGGGGGCACCTCCTCCAGGCCCAGCAGCCGGTTGCGGCTGGTGATCAGGGCGACGGACGGGCCCGCGCCGGGCAGCAGCGGGCGGACCTGGTCGGCGTCCGCGGCGTTGTCGAGGACGACGACGGCCCGCCGGTGCGCCAGTTCCGACCGCCAGCAGGCGGCCAGCGGCTCGATGCCGCCCTCCTGCGGGATCTTCTCCGACGGCACGTCCAGGGCGGCGAGCAGGGTCCGCAGGGCGGCGTCGGGGTCGAGCGGTTCCCGCCCGGCGGTGAACCCGTGGAGGTCCACGTAGAGCTGGGCGTCGGGGTAGCCGGCGGCGAGCCGGTGCGCGGCGTGGACGGCGAGGCAGGTCTTGCCGACGCCCGCCATGCCGTCGACGGCCACCACCCGGCCGGTCTCCACCGCGGCGAGCACGGCCTCCATCTCGGCCTCGCGCCCGGTGAAGTCGGGGACGTCGCGCGGCAGGTCGTTGCGGGGCGGGCGCGGCGCGCCGGCCGGCGGCGCCGGGGGCTGGACCTGGCGGCTGGTCTTCGGGGGCGCCGGCAGCGGGTTGGACGCCCGCTCCCACAGCGGACGCAGCGGGCGGGGGTCGCGCTTGAGCAGGCGGCAGAGCGCGATGACCGCCGTCCAGGGCGGCACGGTCTGGCCGCTGAGGTAGCGCGACAGCGACGAGGAGCTGAGCCCGGCATCGCGCGCGAGGGCGCGGACGCCGCGTCCGGACACCTCCTGGAGCATGCGCAGCCGGGCCGCCAGCTCGTCCTGCGGGTCGGCCTTCGCCGCCCGGTGCTGCTGCGCGACCACCGATCCCCGCCTCTCCGTCCCACCGCGGCGGAAACCGTCCCAGGCGCGTCTCCGCTGCTCAGAGCCGTTTCAGCTGTCCCACGGTGTCCCACCGACGTCGTCATCGTAGGCCCCGGCGGCTGTGATGGTGACATGCCCTCGAGGAAAGGGGGCGCGCCACGCAGAGGAGAAACGCAGATGCAGTCCCGTATGAAGAACCCCGCCATGGTCCTGTCCGGCGCGATGCAGCCCATCCAGGAGATCTTCAAGGCCGCGCACTCCGGCGGGGTGTCGGAGGAGATCCTCGAACTGGTGCACCTGCGGGTCAGCCAGATCAACGGCTGCAGCGCCTGCGTGGACGCCGGCGCCAAGACGGCGCGCAAGGCCGGGGTGAGCGACGAGCGGCTGGCCACCGTCGCCGCCTGGCGGGAGGCCCCGTACTTCACCGAGGAGGAGCGGGCGGCGCTGGCCCTGGCCGAGACCGCGACCCGGCTGGCCGACCGCGCCGACGCCGTGGGCGACGACGTCTGGGACGCCGCCGCCACCTACTTCGACGAGAGGCAGCTGGCCGCGATCGTCCTGATGATCGGCGTGACCAACATGTTCAACCGCCTCAACGCCACGACCCGGCAGATCGCCGGCGCGTGGGGCTGAGCGCACCCCGTCCAGGCACGACTCACTCGCGAACCAGGAGAATCCAGCCATGAGCGAAACGAAGAAGACCACCAGGGGCACCGCCGCGGCCGGCGCCCAGTACGACGGCTTCACCGACGAGGAGCGGGCCGCGATGAAGGAGCACGCCCAGGAGCTGAAGAAGGCCGCGCGCCGCAGCCCGGGCAAGGCGAAGGCCGACGGGGAGGCCGACGTCCTCGCCAAGATCGCCGAGATGGACGAGGCGGACCGGGTCATCGCCGAGCGGGTGCACGAGATCGTCAAGGCCGCGGCGCCGGACCTCGTGCCCAGGCTCTGGTACGGCCAGCCCGCCTACTCCAAGGACGGCAAGGTGCTCTGCTTCTTCCAGGCCAAGGCGAAGTTCAAGACGAGGTACGCGACCCTCGGTTTCAGCGACGTGGCGGCGCTCGACGACGGCGCCATGTGGCCGACCGCCTACGCGCTGGCGGAGCTGACCGCCGAGGGCGAGGCGCGGATCGCCGCGCTCGTGGAGAAGGCCGCGGGCTGAGGACCGCCGGGACGGTCGGAGGCCCCGGGCCGGTGGAGGCCCGGGGCCGTTTCGGCGGGTGCGCGGAGCGCCGGGTCGCCGCTAGGAGCGGGACCAGTAGTAGAGGGCGTTCATCATCAGCTTGAGCGGCCCCGGTCCGTTGCTCGTGTTGGTCCAGTGGCTCCCGTTGTCGTGCGAGTACTTCATCTTCCAGTGGGGGCCGGGCCCCTTGTTCTTGATAGAGGAGTGCTCAAGGCCCTGGCCGGCGGCGTAGACGGCCTTGTGCTTGGCCTTCATGCTGATCGCGGCGCCGCTGGTGACGACGTCATCGTCGCTGGCGCCCATCAGCGTCCAGTCGGTGCCCTGGTTGGACTGAGGGTTCTGACCCGCCCAGCTGAGGAAGCCGCTGCCGGGACGCATGTCGCTGCACTGCTTCCACCCGCGCGCCAGCGTGCAGGTCGTGGCCCAGTTCGTGCCGCTGAACGGGGTGCTGAACGTGGCGACGTCCTCGATGTAGATGTAGTTCGGCCAGTCGGCGTTCTGGTGGTACTTCTTCACCCCGGTGATGGCCGCCCGGACGACCAGGCCGCCCATGGAGTGGGCGACGACGTCGACCGACTTCCCGTGCCTGGAGTAGTTGTTGTAGATGTCCCAGGCGAGCCTGCGGCCGAGTTCCTGGATCCTGCTGTCCAGGTTCCCGTTCACTTTCCGTGTGCAGTTCACGTCCTTCTTGTAGTACCCCCACGTGATGAACTTGCCGGTCCACCCGCCGTTACGCAGAGCGGTCTGCGCGGAACTCCACGCACTCTTGCAGTCCACCTTGGCATTTCCCGCCGTGGCGTGGTTCCAGTCGATTCCGTGGATGAAATAGACGGGTTCCGACTTGCCGTTGCCGCGGGCCGGACCGGACGCCCACGCGGGGCTCTGCGCGACCACCACGGCCGCGGCGGCGGCGACGGCGACCACCAGCGCCGCGAGGACTCGGACGATTCGACGGACCATCTCTGGCCTTTCTCCGGGCCGCGACCACGGGACGGTCGCGGCTGGAAGAAAGATCCCGGATTCCGGCGAATACCGGATAGTGCCCGGGGAACCGTTCACGGTGCGGGAAGAACGGCGCCGGAGGTTCTGGCGAACACCTCCCCTTTCTGCTAGGGGGCCTCCAAAGGCCTCCACCAGGAAAGGGCTTCGAGCCGTGGAATCGGCCGAGCCCGGCCAGGAACGGGAAGAAATGGCGTCCCGGACGGCCGGGTCGCGGACCGGCTGACTTTAGGTCTAAACTCAGGTCCGGAACACGGTGGGACCTGGACACGGGGAGGGGTTGGAGATGGCGCGCACGATCGTGGTCAGCGGCGGCGGCACCGGCATCGGGAGGGCGGTGGCGGCCCGTTTCGCGGCCGACGGGGACCGGACCGTCGTCATCGGCCGCCGCGCCGGCGTGCTGGAGGAGGCGGCCGGGAAGATCGGCGGCACCGCGCTGCCGGCCGACCTCGGCGACCCGGCGGAGGTCGAACGCGTCCGCGCCGAGCTGGCCGGGCGCTTCGGCTCGATCGACGTGCTGGTCAACTGCGCGGGCGGCAACGCCGAGTACCACGGCGGTCCCGACGGCGTCGCGGAGCGGTGGACGAGCAACTTCCGCGCCAACGTCCTGACCGCGGTGCTGCCGACCGAGGCGTTCCGCGATCTGCTGAACCCGTCCGGGAGGGTCGTGTTCGTCTCGTCGGTCGCGGCGCTCCGCGGCTCGCGCGGCACGTCCTACGGCCCGATGAAGGCGGCCCTGCACCCCTACGCGTTCGATCTCGCCGCCGCACTCGGGCCGCGCGGCATCACGGTCAACGTGGTCGCTCCGGGGTTCATCGAGGACACCGAGTTCTTCGGCGGCTCCATGAGCGGCGAGCGCCGCGCGGCGCTGGTCGCGCAGACACACACCGGCCGGGCCGGGACGCCGGGTGACGTCGCCGAGACCGTGCACTGGCTCGCCTCGCCCGGCGCGGGGCACGTCACCGCGCAGATAATCCAGGTGAACGGCGGGGCCGAGCGTGGCCGCTGAGCCGCCGCGCGTGGCCGCCGAGCCGCCACGCGACGGCGCCGACGCCATCCAGGACGCCTGGCGGCGCGAGCTGCCGGGCGTCCCGGTGGAGTCGATCGGGGTCGTCACCAGGATCTGGTGGGCCGCCAAGGTCTTCGGCGACGAGCGCCGCCGCCTCCTGGCGAAGCTGGGAGTGGACGTCGCGACGCTGGACCTGCTGTCCACGCTGCGCCGCGCCGGCCCGCCGTACCGGATGAGCCCGGGCGAGTTGGCCGACGCCTGCATGGTGACGCGCGGGGCGATCACCCAGCGGGTGGAGCGGGCGGCGGAGGCCGGGCTCGTCGAACGGACCACCGCCGGATCCGGCTACCACACGCGGGCGGTCACCCTCACCGGGGACGGCAGGGCCCTGCTCGACCGCGTCGTCGCCGACCTGCTCGGGGCCGAGGACCGCCTCATCGGCCACCTGGCCCCCGACCGCCGCGATCAGCTCGCCGGCCTGCTGCGCGAGCTGCTCGCCGGGCTCGGCGGCCCGAGCCCGAAGAGCCAGGTCGGGGACTGAGCCGGGCCCGGCGGGTCAGGGGCTCGTGAGGACGACGAGCTCCCGGGTCGCCCGGGTCATCGCGACGTAGCGGTCGACCGCGCCCTCGATGCCGTCGCCGAACCCCTCCGGGTCGACGAGCACGACCAGGTCGAACTCCAGCCCCTTGGCCAGCTCCGGGGTGAGCGACCGGACGCGGGGCGTCCCCGGGAACGCCGGATCGCCGATGACGCAGGCGATCCCGTCGTCGTGCGCGGCGAGCCAGGCGCCGATGACCGCGTCCAGGTCCGCGGCCGAGCCGTGGACGACGGGGACGCCGGTCCCGCGGATCGACGTCGGCACGTTGGCGTCCGGGAGCGCGGCCCGGATGACCGGCTCGGCCTCCGCCATGATCTCCTCCGGCGTCCGGTAGTTGATGCTCAGGGACGCCAGTTCGATCCGGTCGAACCCGACCCGTTCGAGCCGTTCCCGCCACGACTCGGTGAACCCGTGCCTGGCCTGGGCGCGGTCCCCGACGATGGTGAAGCTCCGGGACGGGCAGCGCAGCAGCAGCATCTGCCACTCCGCGTCGGTCAGCTCCTGCGCCTCGTCCACGACGACGTGCGCGAACGGGCCGGCGAGCAGGTCCGGGTCGGCGCCGCCCAGGGCGCTCTCGTCGACGAGGACGTCATGGAAGTCCTCGCCGCGCAGCATCGTCACCAGCCCCGTCCCGTACTCGTCGTCGGCCACCTCGATCAGGTCGTCCACGACCCTGGCCATGCGCTCGCGCTCGGCGGCGACGGCGGCCTCGCGGCGGCGCCTGCGCAGCGGCGCCTTCGGGTCGCCGAGCCGCTGCCGCGCGGCGTCCAGGAGCGGCAGGTCGGACACCGTCCAGGCCTGGGCGTCCTCACGCTGCAACCGGCGGATCTCGTCGGCGCCGAGCCAGGGCGCGCACAACCGCAGGTAGGCGGGCACCGACCACAGGTCCCCGACGAGGTCGGCCGCCTCGATCAGCGGCCACGCGCGGTTGAAGGCGGTGCGCAGCTCCGGGTCCTGCCGGAGCGACCTGCGGACCAGGTCGGGCGACGCGTCGCCCTCGTGCTTGTCCGCCAGGATCGTGAGCAGTTCCTCCCAGATCTGGTCGCGCGCCTCGTTGTGCGGCGTCCCGGGTTCCGGCGCCTGGAACGCCTCGGCCCAGTCGGCGGGGCTCAGCCAGACGTCGGACCAGTGGGTGGTGACCTCCATCCCCTCGGTGGGCGGGTTCTCGTAGAACCTGACGGCCTTCTGGATCGCCTTGACCATGTCCGCGGACGACTTCAGCCGGGCCGCGACCGGGTCGGCCTCGACCGCCGCACCCGCGCCCTCGGCGACGAGATCCCGCAGGGTGCAGGTCTGCACGCCCTCCTCTCCGAGGCTGGGAAGCACGTCGGACACATAGGCCAGGTAGGGCTGGTGCGGGCCGACGAACAGCACGCCGCCCCGGTGGTGGCCGAGGCGCGGATCGGAGTAGAGGAGGTAGGCGGAGCGGTGCAGGGCGACGACCGTCTTGCCCGTGCCGGGGCCGCCGTCGACGACGAGGGCGCCGCGCGACCCCGCGCGGATGATCGCGTCCTGGTCGGCCTGGATGGTGCCGAGCACGTCGCGCATCCGGTCGGACCGGTCGCCGCCCAGGCTCGCGATGAACGCGGACTGGTCGTCCAGCGCGGCGTGCCCGGCGAACTCGTCCGCGGTGAACACCTCGTCCCAGTAGTCGCTGATCCGGCCGGCGGTCCAGCGGTACCGGCGGCGGCTCGCCAGCCCCATCGGGTTGGCGTGGGTCGCGCCGAAGAAGGGTTCGGCCGCGGGCGAGCGCCAGTCGAGGAGCAGCCGGCGGCCCGTGGTGTCGGTGAGGCCGAGCCGGCCGACGTAGACGGGCTCGGAGCCGTCCGCGCCGACCATGTGCCCGAGGCAGAGGTCCAGGCCGAAGCGGCGGAGCGTGCGCAGCCGGGCGGTGAGGCGATGGATCTCCATGTCCCGGTCCATCGCCCGCTGCCCTATGCCGCCGGGCGCCTTGCGCTCGGCCTCGAGGCGGTCGGACAGGTCGCGGATCGCCTGGTCGAGGCTCTCGGCGATCGCCGCGAAATGCCGCTCGTCGCGCTCGGTCAGCGCCGGGTCGGCCTTCGCGGACAGGCGCTCGGGAAGGTCGAACACGCTGGCGGTCAAGGGGTTCACGTATCGGCTCCGGCTCGTGGTCGCTGCTCGTGTGCCGGCGGGTTCCCGCGACCGCCGGGGAGCCCGCGGGCCGCCGTCACCGCGCGACTCGCACGGCGACGGCGGCCACCCGCACTGCGCCCCCGGTTTCCGCAGGTTCCGGCCTCGGCCGACGATTCTGCGGCACGACCCGGGTCTTGCCGCAAGCCCCCCGGTGCGCTATACGTTGAGAGTGGCGGGGGGAGTCGTCCCTCTCAGGCCCGCGGCTTCGCCGCCGCCTTCACCGCCACCCCTCCCGGCAGACGCCCTGCCGCTCCCCCGTGCTCAGACCATGTACTGGTCGTGGCGGTGGTAGAGGTCCGCCCACTCCTGCTCGCTGAGCTGCCGCCCGCTCCCCACGATCTCGGCCAGCTCCTCGAAGTAGGCCTCGCGCGGGGCGCCGGGGGCGAACAGGACCAGCATCGACGCGGGCCCGTGCGGGTTGTCGAACGCGTGGATCCCGCCCGGCGGGACGAACAGGAAGTCGCCGGGCGCGGCGTCGATCCAGCGGTCGCCGTCGTAGAGGGCGACGGTGCCGTCCAGGACGAAGAACGACTCCGACATCGTCTTGTGGAAGTGCGCGCCCGAGCCGCGGCCGGGCTCGGCCCCCATGTCCCACCGGTAGAGCCCGTACTGACCGCCGGTCGATTCGCCCGTGGCCAGGTAGTGCACCTTCGAGCGCGTGCCGATCAGCAGGTCGGGCTCGGAGTCGCCCTTCCACAGCCTGCCGCTGACCTCGCCCTTGTCACCGTGGAAGAGCTCCTTGGGATACGACATGCCCGCCTCCTCATCATTCGTCCCCGTCGCCGCCGGACCTTCCATGGCCGTGGCCGCCGGGTCCCGTCAACGTCCCAATAGTGGCGGTCGACCGTGACATTCCGCTCGGCACCCGCCCTGGATCACCGCGCGGCGCGAGAGGGGCCCTCGCCCCGGCCGAAGGCGATGATCTGCGGAAGGGCCGGGTCGTAGCCGTCGCCGGTGTCCACGGTCATGGTCGGGACGTCGAGGGAGATCCAGCCGAAGGAGTCGAGGGAGTGCCGTCCGTCGGCGATCGCCTCCAGGAGGTCCCGGTCCCCGTGGGCGGCCCGGTGGGCGTCGTCGGCGGCGCGGCGGGCGATCCGCGCGTGCGCGACCGCCGGCGGGGCGGTGCAGCGGACGACGCGGAGGTCGGCGGTGCCGCCGAGAGGTTCGAGCCGCGGGCGCCAGACGTGGTCCTGGAAGGCGGCCTCCGCGACCGCGGTCACCCCCGCCCGCACCAGCACGGCCAGCACGTCGAAGAAGGCGGAGAGCGTCGGCAGGTTGAGACGGTCGTTCGCCGCCGGACCGGACCGGGCGGCCAGGACCATGCCCTGCTTGATCTCGTCCCGGACGACGGCGGGGCACCCGAGCCCCTGCGCGAGCCGGTGGGCGAGAGTTGTCTTCCCGGCGCCGGGCGGTCCGCTCACGACGATCAAGGTCGGCTTGGTCACAGCGCATTGTGGCATCCCGCCCCGGCGCCCCGGGTGCGGCGGCCGACGGGACCTCCGACCTGGACGTTTCCGAGAGACCGGCCCCTCGTCGTCGTTAGAGCCGGGCATGGCCGGGTAGCCGTATGCGAAGGCCGGAGGAGCCGGCGACTCGATCGACACCGAGGGGGGCGGAGTTGACCACGCCTGAGGAGAACGCTCCGAAGACCGACGACACCGACCAGGCCGCAAGGAAGCCGGGCGGCAAGTCGGGCAGGAAGTCCGGCCGGGAGCCCGAGCGGCGGCCCGACGTGCGCACCGAACTGGGCGCCGAGCTCGAGGACAAGATGTCGGAGAAGGGGCTGTCGAGGGACGACTTCTCCGGGTCCTGAGGCGGCCTCGAAGCCCGGAGGCCCCGGTTCAACGAGTTCGGCCGAATGGGTAGGGACTATCCGGTACAAGTCGCCCGCGAAGGATTCGGGGCCCTCGTGGCCGGAAAGGACCATGTCGTCGCGGGCTCGTTCAAGAACAAGGTCCAGGTCGCCGGCTCCCGCACGGTCCCCGACCCCGTGAAGGCCTAGGCACTGGGCAGGCTCAGCGGACCCGGCGGCGGTGAAGGGCGGTAGGGCCGAGAGACAGGGGGATCCGCGTGATCGGCAAGCTGTACGAGCGGTGGCTGCTGGAGATGTGGGCCGGGGACTTCGAACTCGCCCGCGAACTGATCGCGCCGGGGTTCGTCGGCCATTGGCCGGGGCAGGACGTGCACGGGGCCGACGAGCTGGTCGACATGCTCCGGCAGGGGCACGCGCCCTTCGAGGACGTCGCGGTGACGATGGACGTGGGCCCGATCGTGGACGGCGACCGGGTCGCCGCGCGGTGGACGTTCAGCGGACGGTACCGGGGCGGCATGCCGGGGGCGACCGCCGCCGAGGGGACGGAGATCTCGTTCAGCGGCCATGACGTCCTGCGCGCCGAGGACGGCCGGTTCGCGGAGTACTGGGTGATCTCCGACACCCGGTCCCTCTCCCGCGCCCTCGGCGTGGAGTGACCGCCGCCGCGTCCGGCGGACCCGCCAGGCGTCACTTGGGCAAGGGCTGGATGGTCGCGTCGCAGAGGCGGCAGCCCAGGGTTCCCTTGTAGATGCCGTGCTCCGGGCACGGTTCCAGGTCTTCGGGGGGCGGCGGGACGCGCCAGTCGGGCCACGCCGCCGGCCGCCACACGGGGGCGGGAGCCGGCCAGCCCTCCACCATCGCGCGGTATCGCCGCAGGTACCCGAGGGCGAAGGGCGGGTCGTAGGTGAGAAGCCCCCAGCCGTGACGTGTCATCGCCAGGTCGAGCACTCGCAGCAGGAACGCCTTCTCGGACGGCCAGGCCGCCGTCCAGGGCAGCTCGTTCAGGTCGAACCCGGCCGTGCCGCGGCCGATGCGGTGCCCGTCCGCGAAGAGCAGCACGAGGTTGCTCTCCCAGGCGGACTCGGCGAGGGCGCACCCGGCCAGGGTGAGCACGTCGAAGAAGACGTCGGTCCCGCCGTTGGTCAGGTACAGCTCTTCGCCGGACGTGCCCAGGGCCAGGAAGGAGTTGCCCACGGTTTCCAATCCCTCGTCGGCGTCCCGGCGGGACGCCGTCGACACCCTACGATCCCAGCCCGATCGGGCGGGCTCACCTGTCCCTCGCGGCGGACGGGGCGGCCTCGCCCGCACCTGCGTCCCGCGGGTGCTCCTCGAAACGGGTGGGCCACCAGACCTTGGGCCCGATCAACCGGACGAGCGCCGGGACCAGCAGCGACCGGACCACGAGCGTGTCCAGCAGCACGCCGAACGCGACGATGAACGCGATCTGCGCCAGGAACGACAGCGGGATGACGACCAGCGCGGCGAACGTCGCGGCCAGCACGACGCCCGCCGACGTGATGACGCCGCCGGTGGCCGTCAGCCCCCGGAGCACGCCCTCGCGGACGCCCCGGCGCCGCGTCTCCTCGCGGACCCGCGACATCAGGAAGATGTTGTAGTCCACGCCGAGAGCGACCAGGAACACGAACCCGTAGAGCGGCACCGAGGCGTCCAGGCCGGTGAAACCGAACAGGTACCGGAACACCAGCGCCGCGACGCCGAGCGTGGCGGCGTAGTTCAGCGCGACGGTCGCGATCAGCAGGACCGGCAGCGGTATCGAGCGCAGCAGCAGCACCAGGATGACCAGGATGATCGCCAGGACGACCGGGACGATGAGGGTCCGGTCGTGGGCGGCGGTCTGCTGGGTGTCGTACTGCTGGGCGGTGTAGCCGCCGACCAGCGCGTTCGCGCCGGCGACGGCGTGCACGGCGGTGCGCAGCCGCTTGAGGGTGCTCTTCGCGGCGTCGCTGTCGGCGGCGGCCTTCAGCGTCGCGTCGATCCGGACCCGCCCGTCCACGACCTTCGGAGGGCCGCCGGGGCGGCCGGACGCGCCGACCGGCGCGGCGCTCGCGACGCCCTCGGTGCGGGCGGCGGCGTCGAGCACGGCCCTGCCCTGCGCCGCGTCGGCGATGATGACCGCCGGCTGGCCCGAACCGCCCGGGAAGTGCTTGGAGAGCGTCCGCTGCGCGGCGACCGAGGGCGCGTCGTTGATGAAGATCTCGTCCAGGGGGACGCCGTGGGCGCGCAGCCCCGGGGCGAACGCGGCGCACGCGACGAGGGCGATGGCCGTTCCCGCGACGACGCGGCGCGGATGCAGGTCGACCAGGCGGGCGACACGGGACCACAGGCCACTGCCCGCGTCGGCCCCTTCCGCCACCGGCTTGGGCCTCGCGGGCCAGAACCCGACCCGTCCGAACGCGACGAGCACGGCCGGGAGGAACGTCAGCGCGCTGAGGACGGCGCAGGCGATGCCGATCGCCCCGACCGGCCCGAGCGCCCGGTTGTTGGTGAGGTTGCTGAGCAGCAGCGCGAGCAGGCCGAGCGCGACGGTCGCCGCGCTGGCGACGATCGCGCCGAACGATTCGCGCACCGCCAGCCATCCGGCGGTGAAGCGGTCCCGGCCCGCCGCGAGCTCCTCCCGGAAGCGGGACGCGAGCAGCAGCGCGTAGTCCGTGGCGGCGCCGATGACCAGGATCGACAGGATGCCCTGGACCTGGCCGTCGACCCGGACGATGTCGTTCTTGGCCAGCGCGTAGACCACCGCGCACGCGAGGCTCAGCGCGAACACCGCACCGACGATGATGACCAGCGGGAGCAGCAGGCTGCGGTAGACCAGCAGCAGGATGATCAGGACGGCGACCAGCGCGACGCCCAGCAGCAGCCCGTCGATCCCGGCGAAGGCGTCCGACAGGTCGGCCTGGGTGGCCGCCGGCCCGCTGATCTGCGTCTTCGTCCCCGGGACGGTCTCCGCCGCCGAACGGACCCCGTCCAGCACGGTCGGCAGTTCGTCACCGAGGTCGGGTCTGAGCGGGACCACGCCCTCCAGTGCCAGGCCGTCGTCCGAGCGCAGGGCCGGGGACGGCGTTCCGAGGGTGCCGGGCGCGCCTCGCAGCCCGGCGAGCGCGCGGGTCGCGGCGTCCCGCTGGGCGGCCGTGACCTGGCCGTTCGCCGTCCACACGACGATGGCGGGGATGGTCTCCTGCTCGTCGAAGGCCCGCTGCGCCTGCAGGACCTTGGTGGACTCGGCGCTGCGCGGCAGGAAGGCCGCCTGGTCGTTGGTGGAGACCTCGCCGAGTTTTCCGGCGTAGGGACCGAAGGCGCCGCCGATGGCCAGCCAGACCAGGAGCAGCACCGCCGGCACCAGCCAGCGGATCGAGCGCGGCGGTGTTCGGCGCGGTCCGGTCATCGGTTCCTCCCCCAGCAGGTTCGACCTGCCGCTCCATACCCACAAATACCTCAATCATTGATTATCTCAACGATTGAGTTAATGTAACCTGATCCGCATGGCCGAAGGAGCGGACAAGGCGGGTGAAGAGCCGCAAGACCCCGCCGACCTCCGGTCGTTCGCCGTCGAGCTGCGCCGGATGAACGCCGAGTTCAACCGGATCGCCCACGAGTTCGCCCACGCCAGCGGGCTGCACCCCACCGACGTCCAGGCCCTGGTCGCGATCATGGACGCCCCGCAGCGCTCCCCCGACCGGCCGATGACCCCCGGGCGGCTGCGGGAGGAGCTGAACATCACCTCCGGCGCGGTGACCGCCTGCCTCGACCGCCTCGAACGCCTCGGCCACATCACCCGGGTGCGCGACCCGGCCGACCGGCGAGTGGTCCACCTGCGGTACGAGCCGTCCGCGATGACCATGGCCCGCGACTACTTCCGCCCGCTGTCGGAGAGCACCGAGGCGGCGCGGAGCGGGTTCGGCGAGGAGGACCTCCGCCTCATCCTCCGCTTCCTCCGCGCGATGAACGACGAGCTGTCGGCTCTCCGCACACGCGGTTCCGGACGCTAGGCGCGGGCGCCCGGCCTAGGCCGGACCGAGCAGGTCCCAGCGGTTGCCGGCGATGTCGAAGAAGACGGCGACGCGGCCGTAGGGCTCGGTGCGGGGCAGGGTGGCGAACTCGACGCCCGCGGCCGTCATGCGCTCGTGGGCGGCGTCGAAGTCCTCCACGCGCAGGAAGAAGCCCACGCGTCCGGCGACCTGGTTCCCGACGGCGGCGGCCTGGCGCGGGCCGTCCGCGCGGGCCAGCAGGACGCCCGTCCGACCACCCGGCGGCCGGACGACGACCCACCGCTTGGGGCGCCCGTCGTCGGTGCGCGAGGGCGAGTCCTCGACCAGGTCGAAACCGAGGGCACCGGTGAAGAACGCGATGGCGTCGTCGTAGTCGTCCACGACGATCGTGATCAGGTCGAGTCGCACTCCGCGAGCGTACGATCAGTGCGGCCGCCGTGCGCTCGGGAGCCCCCGGGCGCACGCCGAAGGGATGGGAGAGCCGGCATGGACAGGACCGAGGGCAGCCGGACCGCCGTGCTGGTCTGCCAGGGCCGGGCGGTGGCGCACGGCCGCCTGGCCCCCGACCGGTTCGACGATCCCACCGCGTCGGCGCTGCTCCGTCCCGACGAGCTGGAGGCGGTCGAGCGGGTCCGTTCGGGCGTGCCTCCCCAGGGCATGGGCCCCCGGCTCGAGTACGAGTTCCTGCGGGCCACGGCCGAAGGACTGGTGCCGCGGACGGTCGCCATCGACGACGCCGTCAGGGAGCGGGCCCGGCCGCAGCTCGTGATCCTCGGCGCCGGCCTGGACGGGCGGGCCTGGCGGATGCCCGAGCTGGCCGGGACCGCCGTGTTCGAGGTCGACCACCCCCGTTCCCAGCGGGACAAGCGGGAGCGCACCGCGGCCCTGCCCCCGCCCGCCGGAAAGGTCGCCTTCGTGCCCGTCGACTTCACCGCCGACGATGACCTCGGCGCCTCCCTCGCGGCGGCCGGGTACCGGACCGACCAGCCCACCACCTGGATCTGGGAGGGCGTGGTCCCCTACCTGACCCGCGCCGAGGTGGCGGCCACGGTGCGGGCCGTCGCCGAGGCCTCCGCCCCGGAGAGCCGGCTCGTCGTGAACTACCAGTCACCGTCGCTGGTGGCCTCGATCGGGCGTCCCGTGGCCCGGGCGATGAGGCGGCTGTCCCGGCAGCCCGACCCGATGGCGCACGAGCCATGGCGCTCCGCCTGGACACCGGCCGCCATGCGCGACCTGCTGGCCGAGCACGGCTGCACGGTGTCCGGCGACACGGACCTGCTCACCCTGGCCGAGGCGCTCGCCATGCCCGTCCGCAGCACGCGCTCCCTGGCGTCCGGCCGCGTCCTGACCGCCGACCGGCAGCGCGGACCTCTTTCGCGGGCCGGGTGACACAACGAGGGCCCGTGGCGCTGAAGGAGATGTCGGCGGCCACCCGCGTGGCCTGCCGACGCGGGCCCCGCCTTTCGACACCGCCGGTCACGAGGCGGGGCCCGCTCACCGGATCGGCATCCGCTTCCCGCCGGCCGGGGTGGAGCCGCCCTCCGCGCATGAACTCCGCCGAGCGGGAACACCCTCCTTGCAGGAGGTGCACGTGAACGCAGGCCAACTGCTCAGCCAGATCCCCGGACTGACGTATCGGCAGCTCGACAGATGGACCAGCACCGGCTACCTGCGGGCGGCGCAGGCGGGCGAAGGCGCCGGTCACGCCCGCGACTACAGCGCCGAGGAGGTCCGGGTCGCCGCGCTGATGGTCCGCCTCCACGGCGCGGGACTGAACGTCGCCTCCTCCCATCGCGCGGCCCGCGACCTGGCCGCCGGGCGGCCCGCGGTCCTCGCCCCGGGTGTCGAGGTCGTCGTCCAGGACCAGGCCGTGGCCGCCGAGCCGCACGAGGACGCGTCCGGGGGTCCCCTCTCGGCGGCTTGACCCGCCGGAGCGGTCCGGGACGGGGCGGCCCGCGCGGCTCAGGCGTGGGACAGGGCGAACGCCGCCAGGAACCCCACGACGATGATCAGGCCGGTGAACAGGTGGGTGTCCTCGTAGGCCTCGGGGATCATCGTGTCGGCGATCATGGTGAGGATGGCGCCGCCGGCCAGCGCGGTGATGCCGGCGAGGAGGTCGGCGGGAGCGTCCCCGAGCGCCGTGTAGCCGAGGACCGCCGCCAGGGCGCTGACCACGGCGATGCCGCTCCACAGCCCGAAGACGTACCCGCGGCCGCGTCCCGCACGGCGCATCCCCGAGGCGCTCGACAGGCCCTCGGGCACGTTGCTGATGAACACTGCGACCACGGTGACCAGGCTGACCGCGCCGCCGCCCAGCAGGCTCGTGCCGATCACGATCGACTCGGGCACGCCGTCCAGCAGCGCCCCCAGCGCGATCGCGCTCCCCGACCCGGGCTGCTCCTCCTCCGAGGGCTGCTGCCCTCCCGAGCGCTTGCGGTGCCGCGCGCCCCGCCAGGCCAGGGCGGCGTTGGCGCCGGCGTAGAGGACCGCGCCGACCACCGCCCCGATCGCCGTCGGGGCCAGCCCGCCCTGGTCGTGCGCCTCGGCGATCAGGTCGAAGGACACAGCCGACAGCAGGACGCCGCTGCCGAACGCCATCACGCTCGCCACCACCCGTGCCGGGACCGGAGCCAGGAAGCCGACCAGGGCGCCCATCACCAGCGCCGACCCGGCCAGCAAACCCCATCCTCCGGCCTGCAGCGCTCCCTGCACGGCTCTCCCTTCCGTCCACGACCGCCACGCGGTACCGGGTCCGGCACGCGGAGCGGCGCGCCATCCGGCACGCCGCCCCTTGCGACTACCCGCCGGTTCGGTCTGAAACGCCCCGAACAGCGAAGCATGCGCTTTCCGGCGGGCGCCCGCGCTCTTCGGGGCGCCGCCTCGTCCTCTCGCCGCAGGCACGGTAGCGGGGAGCCGGGCGGTGCCGGCTAGTAGGGTCGGCGCATGCCCGCTCGTGCCGCCTCCTCGTCCCCGGTGAGAGAGCCCAGGCCGCCGCAGATCCCCCGCACGCTCACGCCTGCCGGGAAGGTCGAGCGGCATCTCCGGCATGACGGGAAGTACCTGTCGCTGGAGTACGGGGCGGAAACCCTGTCCATGGACGATCCGGACGGGGTCGAGGACGTCGAGTTCGAGGGCTGCAGATTCACGCAGACCGCTTTCACCGGGGTGGTGCTGCACCGGGCCGGGTTCGCCGACTGCGCGTTCGGCGACACCGACCTGGCGAACCTGCGGGCGTTCAACTCGCGGATGTTCAGCGTGCGGATCGTGAACGCGCGGATGACGGGGATGCAGCTCCCCGAGAGCGGGCTGCGGGACGTGCTGGTCGAGGGATGCCGCGCCGACCTCGCCGGTTTCAGGTTCGCGCATCTGCGGAACGTGGTGTTCCGCGACTGCAACCTTGCCGAGGCGACGTTCCAGTCCGCCGGCATGACCGACGTCCGGTTCGAGAACTGCCGGCTCAGCGGCGCCCAGTTCTCCGGGGCGGCGATGAAGGCGGTCCGGTTCCGCGGCTGCGACCTGCGCGGGGTCGCCGGCCTGAGTTCATTCCAGGGCGCGATCGTGTCGAGCGCCGACGCGATGGGGCTCCTGGACGCGCTCGCCGCGGAACTCGGCATCACCGTCGAGGACTGAACTCAGGCGAGCGTGAGGAACAGCTTCTCCAGTTGCGCGCGGTCGACGGCGGCCTGCTCGGTGCCCGCGTTCTCCGGCATGGCGCAGCGCTCCAGCCCGGTAGCGATGATCTTGAAGCCGGCCCGGTGCAGCGCCCGCGAGACGGCGGCCAGCTGGGTGACCAGGTCGGCGCAGTCCCGCCCCTCCTCGATCATGTTGATGACGCCGCCGATCTGCCCCTGGGCCCGCTTCAGCCGCAGCACGACGTCGTCGAGCGCGTCCCTCTCCAGTTCCATCCCGCTCCCCCTCAGGCGCTGCGCTTCTGCTCGGCGGCCCGCCGCCGGACGTCGTCCATGTCGACCGCGCGGGCGCCGTCGATCAGCTTCTCCAGTTCCTGCTCGGGCAGGGCGCCCGGCTGCGCGTACAGCACCACGTTCTCCCGGATGATCATCAGGGTGGGGATCGAGGTGATGCCGAACGCCCCGGCCAGCTCCGGCTGGGCCTCGGTGTCGACCTTGCCGAAGACGATGTCGTCGTGCCGCCCGGAGACCCGCTCGTACACCGACCCGAAGAAGCGGCACGGCCCGCACCAGCTCGCCCAGAAGTCGATCAGGATCATGTCGTTGCCGTCGAGGACCTCGTCGAAGTTCTCGCGCGTCAGTTCCGTCGTGGCCATCACGGTCTCCGTTCCTCCGATGGATACCCCTATGGGTATAGGAACCGGCACCGGGACCCCCTTATTCCGGGACCGATGCGAGCGGCGCGGCGGGCAGCCGCGTTGATGCGGGCCCGTTGGGGAAGGCACCCCTCAAGGGGGGAGCATCATGGGTTACTCGATCAGCGTCCGACTGCGGCGGCCGTTCGGCGAGACCGTCGACCAGGTGCGCAGGCTGCTGACGGACCAGGGCTTCGGCGTGCTGACGGAGATCGACGTGCGGGCCACCCTGCACGAGAAGCTCGGCGAGTCGATGGAGGCCTACCTCATCCTGGGCGCCTGCAATCCGGCGCTCGCGCACCAGGCGCTCGGCATCGACCGGCAGATCGGCCTGCTGCTGCCCTGCAACGTCGTGATCCGCGTCGACGGCGACGACACCGTCGTGGAGGCGCTGGACCCGCAGGTCATGGTGTCGGTCAGCGACCGTCCCGACCTGGGGCCGGTCGCCGACGAGGCGACGCGGCGGCTGGCCTCCGCGTTGAGGCGGCTGGACTCCTGAGCCGCGCTGTGGAGGCTCTTCCGAGCCGCGCCCGACGCCGCCCGCCGCGCTCAGAGGCCGGGGAACTCGATCTCGGCCTCCTGGCCGTCGGCCAACAGGAAGTACCCGAGGAACGTCACGCCGTCCTCCTCGGCGTCGAAGCGCGCGATGCGGGCGCCTTCGGGCTCGTAGAAGACGTCTCCGGGGCCGAGGACCGCCGCCGCCTCGCCCTCGATCTGGTAGACGACCGAGCCGGTCTCGATGCTGCCGAACACCGGCCCGTTGTGCACGTGCAGCCCGGCCGCCCGGCGGGGCGCGATGGTGATGCGGCGGACCTCGACCCGGTGCGTGCTCCGGGCCGGCGCGAGGAGCTGGTCGAGCAGCACCGTGCGAGTGATCGGCGGGACGTCCTCCGCGCCGTCGCCCCGGTACTCACCGTCACCGACCGGCTCCCCCGCCTCGGCCGAGGCGCCGTCGCCCGGGATCGGCTCGATGGCCAGATGCGTCATCGAGCGGTCGGGGGCGGCGCCGTGCCAGTGCCATTCGCCAGGCGCGATGCGCACGGTGTCGCCGGCGCGGACCGTCTCGACCGGCCCGCCGCGCCGCTGCACGCGCCCGGTGCCCTCGGTGACGACGAGCACCTGCCCGAGCGGGTGCCGGTGCCACACGGTGCGGGCCCCGGGGGCGAAGCGGACGCTGTCGATCTGCGTCCGCGCGCCTTCCCCGGAGTCGGCCACCGGCGTGATCCAGGCGTCGCCGGTGAACCATTCGGACGGGGCGGCGGATCCATGTGTCATCTGCATGGCGTTCCTCGGGGGTCAGCGGACGGTTCGCGCGTCGAGCAGCGCGAGGATTCCGGTGATCGCTTGGTCGAAGGGCTCGGAGGCTCCCGCCGCGCGGGCGAGCACGTATCCGCCCTGGAGCGTGGCGACGATCGCGGCCGCGGTGGACGCGGGGCCCACTGAGGGCTCCAGCTCTCCCCGGTCCACTCCCTCGCGCACCACCGCCGCGAGCCGCGCGCGAAGCCAGGCGAAGGTCTCCTCCACGGGGCCGCGAAGCGCGGGTGTGGCCATGACGTCGGGGTCCTGGGTGAGCCGGCCGATGGGGCAGCCCCGCAGGACGTCCCGCTCCCGATGCAGGTACGCGGCGAGGCGGTCGAGGGCCGGACCTGGGCCGGACAGCTGCGCGTCGATGGCGGCGCGCATCTCCTCGGCGGTGCGGTCGATGGCGGCGCGAGCGAGGTCCTCCTTGCTCGCGAAATGGTGGTACATGCTGCCCTGGCCGGCGTCGGCCCGCTGCTGGATGGTCTTCGGGCTCGTTCCCACGTAGCCGCGCTCCCACAGCAGTTCGCGCGCGCTCTCCACCAGCCGTTCCCGTGTACTCACCGGGCCAGTGTACATACCAATAGGTACAGAGTCGATCGCCCGCCTCGGCGGCCCGCGCAGCCCGTCCCCGGCGCCCTCACTCCGCCGCGACCGCCTCGGGCGAGGAACGGCCGGACACGATGTGCCGCTTCGCCGCCGATCGACTCGTAGATGCTCATTCGGTCCCCTCGGGTCGGGTGACTGGGGACCGCAACGATAGACGCTTATTGGCGCTCCGCCAATAGTGCCCTCCGCGCGCGGAGGGCGGTCATGCCGACTCCCCCGCGTGGACGGGCAGGTCGGCGAGGCGCCACTCGAGCATGCCGTCGCTGAGCCGGACCGCGCGGCGGCCGTGTTCGGCCAGCAGCCGGACCGCGTCATAGGCCAGCACGCAGTACTCGTCCCTGCAGTACACGACGATCTCCCTGCCGTCGGGCAGCTCGCCGATCCGCGCGGCCAGGTGCTCGACGGGAATGGAGATCGCGCCGGGGATGTGCCCGGCCAGGTACTCCTCGAACGGCCGGACGTCCAGCACCGTGGCCGCACCGGCCGCCGCCCTGGCGCGCAGTTCGTCGCGCGTGACCTCCGCCGCGCCGTCGTCGCCGAGGTAGGCGTCGCGGGCGGCCGGGACGGCGGCCTGGTGGGCGTCGGCGACCTTGCGCAGCAGCGCGAGCAGCAGCGCGACGTCGTCCCCGGCCAGCCGGTAGTGGATGCGCACGCCTTCGCGGCGGGTGGCGACGAACCCGGCCTGCTTGAGGATCTGGAGGTGGGCCGAGGCCGTCGTCAGGTTCAGCCCGGCCGCGCCGGCCAGCGCGTCGACCGTCCGCTCGCCCTGGGCCAGCAGGTCCAGCAGTTCGAGCCGCCTGCCGTTGGCCAGGGCCTTGCCGCCGGCCGCGAACGCCTCGTACAGCCGCGCCTTCGACGCCTTCGAACCCGTGGGAACCTGCTCCGCCATCCATCCTCCATAAATCCATGGAATATTGTAATTCACGGATGCGTCCCGCATCCCCGCAACGACCCGACCTTGGAGGACTTCCGTGGGCTTCGCCGAGAGGCGCCCGCCACCGCTGCCCGATGAGGCGGGGGCGCGGGCGTGAGGAACGCTTCCGCCGATCGCCCGTCCGCGCGACCGGTCCGGCTGGGGCTGCGGGAGAACTGGCCGCAGTTCGCGCTGCTGGTCGTCGTGAACGTCTGCGTCGGCGCCCTGGTCGGCCTGGAGCGCACGACCGTCCCGCTGATCGGCACCAAGGTGTTCGGGCTGACCAGCGACCTGGCGGTGTTCTCCTTCATCATCGCCTTCGGCGTCACCAAGGCGCTGACCAACCTCGCCGCGGGCGCGCTGACCGCCCGGTTCCACCGCAGGACGCTGCTGCTCGCCGGCTGGCTGGTCGGCCTCCCGGTGCCGTTCGCCCTCGCGTGGGCGCCGTCCTGGGGCTGGATCGTGGCCGCCAACGTCCTGCTGGGCGTCAACCAGGGGCTCACCTGGTCGATGACGGTCAACATGAAGATCGACCTCGTCGGCCCCGCCCGGCGCGGGCTGGCCACCGGGCTCAACGAGGCCGCCGGGTACGTCGCGGTGGGCGCCACCGCGCTGCTCACCGGATACCTGGCCACCGCCCACGGGCTGCGGCCCGCGCCCGAACTCGTCGGCGTGGTGTTCGCCGCCGCGGGACTGGGGCTGTCGCTGTTCGTGCGGGACACCGCGGCGCACGTCGCCCTCGAACTGGCCCGGCATCCCAGGCCCGTCCCCGCCGGGGAGCGGACCGGGCCGGGCACCGTGTTCGCCCGGACGTCCTGGCGGGACCGCTCGCTGCGCGGCGCCAGCCAGGCCGGGCTGGTCAACAACCTCAACGATGGCCTGACCTGGGGCGTCTTCCCCCTGCTGTTCACCGACCACGGCCTCGGCCTGGCCGCCGTCGGGCTGATCAAGGGGCTGTACCCCCTGCTGTGGGGGCTCGGGCAGATCCCCACCGGCCATCTGGCCGACCGCGTCGGCCGCAAGCCGCTCATCGTGGCCGGCATGCTCGTCCAGTCCGCCGCCTTCGTGCTCGCCCTCGCGCTGCTGGCCCGGCCGCTGCTGGCGGGCGTCGTGTCCGCCGCCGTCCTGGGCATCGGCACCGCGATGGTCTACCCGGCCCTGATCGCCTCGGTGTCCGACCACGCCCACCCCGCCTGGCGCGCCAACGCGCTCGGCACCTACCGCTTCTGGCGCGACATCGGCTACGCCGCCGGCGCCCTGGTCGCCGGCGTCCTCGCCGACGCCCTCGGCCTCAACGCCACCGTCATCGCCGCCGCCGTCCTCACCGCCGGCTCCGGCCTGCTCGCCGCCCGCTGGATCAGCGAGCACCGCACAGCCGCGACCGAACAGCCCCTTCGTCGCTGAACGCGGGATAATTACCATGGGCGGCATGGAGCGGAGCGCGGAGGAAACGCCGTCGTCCACGGGCTTCGAACGGGTGCACGTCGAATTCGAGTGGTACGACGGCCCGAGGGGAGGCATCGCGGATATCGACGGCGTTCCGCACTACTTCTGGGCGCTACCTGGAAGGGGCGGTGGCGCGGAACACCGCGTCTGGCCCCTGAGCACCGACGTATTGGCCATGGAACGGGAGCAGTGGGCGATCTTCATTGCCTGGCACGACCGGTTCGAGGCGGGCACGAACCCTGAGGAGGACCATCCGGTGCAGGGAGGAGTCGATGCCCGCTATGACGCGCTCGAAGAACTGCTCGTGCCCCATCGCGCCGTGCCGAAGAACGCCAGAGTGATGCGAGTCGAGTGGCGCGGAAACGGCGCCCCGAAACGCTACCGCCTCGAAGGCCCCGCCTACGAGGGTCGCTGGCGGCCTCTCGCTTGAGTGCTCATTGGTCGGCCGTCCCGAGCCTCACTGCGGCGGAGCAGGGGCGCGGTCGGCGAGCCATCGGTTCAGGCCTGCGAGGGGGACGTCGGCTCGGACGACTTCCAGCAGCGTGACCGTCAGCCCCCATTCGCCGACGGCCTCATCCAGGTCGCTGGTCAGGAGTCTCATCTGGTCGGAGGTCAGCCCGCCCAGTTCGTTCAGGTCCCGGTCCGCGATGTGGCGGCGCAGCCGGCCCTCCACGATGAAGCTGACCGCCGCCGTCTGCGGAACCGGCCGCAGCGCATGGCGGGCGGGGTCGGACACCGCCACGAGGACGATCGCCTTCAGCCGCAGGAGCACCCCGTCCCGGGTGGACGCTTCGAGCCATACGTCCATCGGACTCCAGCGCAGGGGGACGCGGACCCACCGGTCGACGCCCGGCACCACCAGCGCACGGCCCGGCCCCCGCACCGTGGGAGGGCGGCCGAGCCGGGAGACCACCAGGCGCTCCCCTTCGGGCACGACTCGCAGCGACGCGATGACCAGCATCGTGATCAGCACGAGCAGGGCCAGGACGGCGAGCGACGTCCAGGTGAGGAAGCCGGGCAGCAGCTCGTCCCGATGGGGCGAGGCGGCGGCCGTCGGATCGCCTCGCAGGAGATTCCTGCTCATGCGTCCTCCCGTGGCGTTGCGGCGCTCGGGCCGGGCCCCTTCACCGGGTGACCCGTGATTCCACCATGACCGCTACGCGGCCGCTTCGCCATCGGGCACGGCCACCAATTCGGCGAGACCGACCATGTAGAGGACGACCGGGGATTGCGAAAGGCACGACCGGGCATGCGTCCGCCGTGCTCAGGACCGGCCGTCGTGGCCCGTGATCAGGCGCAGGCGGGCGCCGTCCTCGCGTTCGCGCTCCTCCAGGGCGACCTCGATCTGTTCCAGTGCGGAGCGCAGCCGGGGAAGGCGGCGGCGTTCGACCGCGCGGATGCGCTGCCGCGTGGCGGCGGCCTCGGCGTCGACGGCGGCCGCGGCGGCCGTCGCGGCGGCGTGCGCGCAGGCGGCTTCGAGCGCGGCCCGGCAGGCCCGCCGCGCCGGGGCCAGGGCGACGCCGGACGGCGACGGCGCGGACCCGACGGGCGCCTCGAAGCGGATGCGCCGGGGATAGGCCACCCCCATGAGGGAGGTGTGCTCCACGGTCAGGCCGGCGGGCTCTCCGGTCGTGGCCAGGGGCAGCACGCGGCGTCCGCCCAGCAAGGCGGCGCGCGCCAGCAGCCGGTCGGCCTCCCGGCAGCGGCGCTCCCATTCCGCGCCGGTTTCCTCGGCGACCCGGTGGAGCCCTGCCTGCTCGTCCCGCAGGATGCCGAGCTTGCGTTCCAGCAGGTCGAGGGCGGCTTCGGCGGCCGCGATGCGCTGCCGGAGCCAGAGCCGCCCCGCGCGCCCCCGCGGTCCGGTGTTCACCGCCCCCGCCCGAGGTGGTCGTCGATCATCTCGCGCGGCAGCATCGTGAGTTCGCGGCGCGGCAGGGCGGCGAGCGCCTGCCACGCCCTGTCCAGCGTCCGGTCGAGCGCGCGGGCCTCCGTCCTGCCCTGGGAGATGAGGGTCTCGCGGCAGGCGCGCTCGAAGTCGAGGTAGTGGCGGTCGGTGTCGCTGAGGGCGCCCGCTCCGATGAGCTCGCCGAGCTCGCGGGCGCGGCGGGCCCCGGCGAGGGCGGCCGTCGTCTGCGCGGCGACGTCGAGGTGGTCGGCGCGCGTGCGGCCGGGTCCGGCGGCCTTGCGCATGAGCCGCGACAGCGACTCCAGCGCGTCGACGGGCGGGTACACGCCGAGCGCGTGCAGCTCCTCGGACAGGACGATCTGGCCCTCGGTGATGTAGCCCGTCAGGTCGGGCACGGGGTGCGTGATGTCGCCGCCGGGCATCGTCAGGACGGGGACGAGCGTGACCGATCCGGGGCGTCCGCGGACGCGCCCGCACCGCTCGTAGAGGGAGGCCAGGTCGCTGTAGAGGTAGCCGGGGTAGGCGCGCCGCGCGGGGATCTCGCCGCGCGCGGCGGACACCTCGCGCAGCGCCTCGCAGTAGGACGTCATGTCGCCCATGACGACCAGGACGTGCCGCCCCTCCTCGAAGGCGAGGTGCTCGGCCGCGGTCAGCGCGATGCGGGGGGTGAGGGTCCGCTCGATCACGGGGGCGTCGGCGAGGTTGAGCAGCAGCACCAGCTCGCCGGAGGCGGAGCGGCCCTCCAGCGTCTCCCGGACGGCGGCGGCGTCGGCGTGGGTCAGGCCCATCGCGGCGAAGACGACGCAGAAGGGCTCGTCGCCCGCCGACGCCTGCGCGGCGATCTGGGCCGCCAACTCCAGGTGCGGGAGCCCGGCGCGGGAGAAGATCGGCAGCTTCTGGCCCCGGGCCAGAGTGGTGAGCGCGTCGATGGCGGAGATCCCGGTCAGCACCGGCTCGGCGGGCGGTTCGCGGTGCACGGGGTTCAGGGGGACGCCGGCCACCGGGGCGTCGGCGCCGCCCAGCACCGGCGGGCCGCCGTCGAGCGGCTGCCCCATCCCGTCGCAGACGCGTCCGAGCCAGGCCGTCCCGACCGGGACGCGCAGCGGCGCGCCGCTGAAGGTGACACGCATGCCCTCCGTGCGCAGGCCGCCGGTGCCCTCCAGCACCTGCACGAGCACGCGGTCGCGCGCGGTGTCCAGCACGAGCCCGTGGCGGTCGGCGTCCGGGCCCCTGTCGTCCGAGGCGTCGCCGCCTGCGCGTTCGGTCTCTGCACGGTCGTCTTCTGGGAGGTTGTCGTCCGGGCCGATCTGGATGTCGGCGAACTCGTCCCATCCGACGCTCCCGGCGCCCGTCACGACCACGAGCGGTCCGCGGACCCGCGCGATCCCGGTGTAAGAGGGCCTCGGCCAGCCGCCGCGCCCCGCCGCCTGCCGCGGGTCGGCGTCCCCGGTCACGGCAGCCCGTCCAGCCTGCTCAGGATCGTGTCGCGGCGCTCGCGGACGTCCGCCGCGGTCCGGGCGTCCTCGCGGGCCCGCACGAGGGGCGAGTAGTCCACGTCCTCGATGGCGGAGGCGGCGACTCCGCGGCCGGCCAGGTCCTGGCACCGGTCCACCACGGCGAGGACGGCATCGGTCAGCGCGGCGGTGCGCTCGGGGGTGCAGGAAGCGTCGTTCGGGCTGAGGGCGCTCTGCTGCAGGACGCCTTCCCGCAGCAGGCGCCCTGCCACGAGCGTCACGCGTTCGGCGGCCGGCAGCGTCCCGGTGCCGACGAGCTCGGCGAGGGCGGTCAGGCGGTCGGCCTCTGCCAGCAGGCCCGCCGTGCGCGCGCGGCGATGCGCCCACTCCGGGTCTCCGGCGGCGGCGTGGCTGCGCGCCAGGACCGGGACGTCCCTGGCGAAGGACCCCGACCAGGAGACCGCCGGGTAGTGCCGCGAATAGGCCAGGTCCTTGTCCAGGCTCCAGCGCGCCCGCACGAACCGTTCGGTGTAGGCGGTGACGGGCTCGGTCATGTCACCGCCCGGCGGGGACACCGCGCCGATGACGGTGACCGAGCCCTCGGCGCCGTCCCGCGTCCGGACCCGTCCGGCGCGCTCGTAGAAGGCGGCGAGCGCGGACGGCAGCGCGGCCGGATAGCCCTCCTCGCCGGGCAGCTCCCCGGCCCGGGAGGCGAACTCGCGCAGCGCCTCCGCCCACCGCGAGGTCGAGTCGGCGATGACGACGGCGTCCCTGCCCTGGTCGCGGAAGTACTCGGCCACGGTGACGCCGCTGTGCACGCCCGCCTCGCGGGCCATCATCGGCATGTTGGAGGTGTTGGCGATGACGACGGTGCGGTCGGCGAGCCTTCCGCCCGTCCGGGGGTCGTCCAGCTCCGCGAGTTCTTCGAGCACGTCGGCCATCTCGTTCCCGCGCTCGCCGCACCCGACGTAGACGATCACGTCGGCGTCGCACCACTTGGCGACCTGCTGCAGCAGCATCGTCTTGCCCGTCCCGAACCCGCCGGGGACGGCGACCGTCCCGCCGAACGGCACGGGGAAGAGCAGGTCGATGACGCGCTGCCCGGTGTGCAGGGGCGTGTCGGCGTCGAGCCGCTCGGCATAGGGGCGGGGCCGCCGGACCGGCCAGTACTCCGTCCGGCGCGCGTCCGCCTGCACGGCGCGGGTGGACGGGTCGAGCCAGACCCCCGCATCGCTCAGCGGGCGCAGCAGCCCGTCGAAGACGCCGCCGAGCAGGTGCGGGCCCAGCGGGGCGGACAGGGCGCGGCCGGTCGTGGCGGCGGCCGCGCCGGGCGCGAGCCCGCCGGTGTACTCGTAGGCCTGGACGGTGGCCGCGTCGCCCTCCAGCGCGACGATCTCGCCGGGGAGGCGGGCCGGGCCGAGCTCGACCACGTCGTTCATCGCCGTGCCGCGCATGCCGGACGTCTCCACGAGGGGGCCGTTGACGCGGGTCACCTCGGCGCCCACAGCTCCGCCGCCTCCGTCCCGAGAGCCGCCACCGCCCGGTCGGTGAGGGCGCGGGCGGACAGGTCCACCTCCGCGTCGGGACCGCGGGCGACCAGGCCGCCGCCGCTCGCCCGCCCGACGAGCGCGCCCGACCCGAGCAGTCCGCGGGCCCTCGCCGTCAGCGCCCGCTCGTTCGCCGGGGCGTCCGGGCCGTCGAACAGGGCCCGGACCTCGCCGCCGATCCGGCGGCGCAGCTCCTCGTAGGCCTCCCTGCGCGCCCGCAGGACGATCGCGCGCGAGGCCGCGCGCGCCCGGGAGCGCTCCGCCGCGGCGGCCAGCGCCCCGTCGGCGCGTCCCGCCGCCCGCGCGTCGTCCAGGATCCGGGCCGCCTCGGCGCGGGCCCGGCCCACGATCGCGGCGGCGTCGCGTTCGGCGTCGGCGACGAGGCGGGCGGCCTCGGCGCGGGCGCCGTCCGCCAAGGCCGCGCGCACCGGTGCGAGCGCGTTCTCGATGCGACGGTCACCGGTCACGGCGGCATCACCACGGTCAGGACCCCTGGACGCCGGTGGCGCGCGTCCTCCAGGACTTCGGCGGCGGCGGGCGTCATCACCACGACGGCCACCTCGTCGTCGAGCGCCTCCCAGGCGGACCGGACCTCCCCGGCGCCGTCCGCCGGGCTGACCAGCGCCCCGGCGAGTCCGTAGCCCTCCACACGGGCGCGCTCCCCCAGCACGGCGACACGGCCGGCGGCGCTTCCCCCGGTACCGTTCGCGGAGCTCATGCCTTCCCGATCAGGATGATGCCGATGATCAACCCGTAGATGGCGATGCCCTCGGCGAGCCCGACGATGACCATCGCGCGCCCGAACAGCTCGGGGCGCTCGCTCAGCGCGGCGAGCGCCGCGGCGCCGGTGTAGGCGACCGCGACGCCGGCGGCGATCGAGGCCCCGGCGACCGCTATCCCGGCGCCCACGTACGGGGCCCAGTTCGCGGCCGCCACCTGCCCGGCCGCCATCACGCCTGTGGACATGCGGCGTCCACCTCCTCTGCCGTCATGCGGATGTGCCAGGGCCGGAACGGCCGGCCCTGCGCGTTGAAGAGCCGGGAGAACAGCTCGTAGTACTCCAGCCGGAGCGCCTGCACGCCCGCGACGAGCGCCTCCAGGGCGAACGTCACCGCCGTCCCCAGAACGAAGAGGACCACGGCGAGGACCGGCATGACGCCGCCGTGGCGCCACAGGGCGGCGGTACCCGTCCAGACGACCGCGGCCAGCGCCGCGTGCGTCAGCCCGAACGCGGCCAGCCGCGCGAACGACACCACGTTGGCGCCCAGCCGCACGACCAGGTCGAACAGCTCCACGACGGCTTCGACCGCGCCCGTGCCGCCGCCGCCCGCCCGCGCGAGGAAGCCGGTGAAGGCCAGCACCAGGCCGAGGACCGCGAGGGCGCCGCCGGCGACCGCCGCGACGGGGCGGTGGAAGTAGAAGCCCGCCGCGAGGGCGCCCGACCCGAGGAACACCGAGGCGCCGGATATGCCGGAGGGCTCGTACAGCGCCGCGGACCAGCCGCCCTCCCTCCACCGGTTGACGATGCCCAGCGCGTAGGCGCCGGCCAGCAGGGCCGTCCCGAGGCCGACCGCGAACACCATCAGCTCGACCGGGCTGTCGAGCGGCGAGAGCCACAGCCGGGGGACGACGCCGGTCGGCCCGAAGAACTCCCCGTACAGGACCCCGAACGCCGTGGCGGCGATCCCGGCGCCCAGCACGAACGGCCACGCCCGCCGCCACCGCGCCGGCGGGCGCGGCCACCCGGCCGCCAGGGCCGCGGCGGCCGCCACCAGCATCAGCCCGTGGCCCGCGTCGCCGAACATGATCCCGAACATCAGGACGTAGGCCGCCGACGCGAGCGGGGTCGGATCGAGGTCGGCGTACGGGACGGGCCCGTAGGTCGCCACCAGCGGCACGAGGGAGCCGCGCAGGCTGTCCCGGCGGTCCTCCCCCGCCAGCAGGGTCGGCGCCTCCACGCCGCGCGGGTGCGGCAGCCGCACCAGGGCGGCGCCGACCTCGGCGAGCCGGGCGGCCAGCGCCGCGTGGGCCGCGCGGGGCATCCACCCGACGACCGCGGCCACATGCCCCTTCCGGACCGCGGCGTCGGCGCGCTCCCGCACCTGCGCCTCTCCTTCGACCAGGTCCGGGCGGTTGCGCTCGGCCAGCCGGCGCGGATCGGGCGCGAACGGGAGGACCGCCGGTTCCAGACCTCCCGCCCCTGGCAGGGGCCGTGCGGCGCCGCCCGGTCGGCCGTGGGGGCGCGGACCGGGCTCGGGCTCGACCACCCCGGCGTCCGCCACCCGCGCAAGGGCGTCGCGCAGGGACCCGGCGGGGGCCACGACCGCGACGCGCGCCATCCGCACCGGCCACAGGCTCTCAGGCCACCTCATCGTAGGCCTCCGCCGATCCGCCGCCGAGCGCCGCCGCCTCCAGCGCGGCGCGGACCCGCCGGACGTCGGCGGCCATCACGGCCACCGCCCCGACGACCGGCTCCATGCCGAACGCGGAGCTGCGCAGCATCGCCTCGCCGTCCCGCTCCAGCCGCCGCCAGCAGCGGATCTCGGCCCGCCAGAGGTCCGCCGCGTCGTCGACGCCCTCAAGGGGCCGGCGGGCGTTCCGGCCCAGGCGGTCGGCCATGGCGGGCAGGGTGGGCGCCTCCAGCGCCGCCCGGCCGAGCAGCCGCGCCGCCCGTCCGGAGGCGTTCTCGGGGAGCTCGCGGCCGTCGCCGAACCGCTCGCCGGCGACGAGCACGGCCGCCGCCCCCGCCGCCCAGGCGCCGGCGCGCGCCCCGAGGCCGGAGACGCGCGAGGCCCACGACAGCCTGAGGAACAGCCGGACGTCGTACGGGTCGGCCGACCCGGGATCGCCCCACGGCGAGGCGGCGAGGCGTTCGCGCACCGCCCCCGCGTCCGGCGCGTCCGCCAGGTGCGGCCACGCGGTGGCGAGCGCCCCGAGCGCGTACGGTTCCTCGGCGGGCCGGTCCTCCAGTCGCTGGAGCAGGCCGTCGACGTTCGCGACCTCGAACCATCCGGCCATGGCCCGCATGGCGGCCACGGCCCGGGGCGGAAGCCAGCCCGCCAGGACGCGCAGATGCCAGAGCAGCGAGCCGGCGACCGCGTGCTGCGCCGCGTCCAGCCCGGGCGCCGCCGGAAGCCGCTTCCCGTAGGGCGTCGCGGCCAGGCCCGCCAGCGCCTCGGCCAGAGAGCCCGCCTGCGCGAGCGCTCTGCCCCGGCCCGGGCCGAGCACGTTCCGCGCGAGCGCCCGGGCGCGGACCTGGCCGGCGACGAAGCCCGCGGTCATGGCGCCGCCCTCGTCTCGTCCAGGAGGCCGCCGACGAACCCCATGGCGCGGGCCACCAGGCCGTCCAGCCGGGTCGCCGCGGCCTCCCGGACCCGTCGGGCCTCGTCCTCCGCGGCGGCCCGCAGGGCCTCTCCCTCCTCCTCGGCGGCCCGCAGCGCCTCGGCCGCGGCCGAGGCCCGGACGCCGGCGGCCGCGGCGCGCGCCCGCTCCACCAGGCCGGCCGCCTCCTCGCGGGCCGCCTCGGTGAGGTCCCGCGCCCGGTCGTGCGCCGCCGCGACGACGCGCCTCCGGTCCTCCTCGGCTTCCGCCAACCGGGCGAAGACCGGTTCCAGCTCGTCCTCCACGGGCCGGCGCTCCGCCGGGGCGGCCGCCGCCGGGCCCGGCGCTCCCGCCGGACGGAACCGCTGCAGAAGGTCGTGGAGTGCCGGCACCCGCGCCTCCCCCTGGACTCGTCTGCTCGGTCTCCCCGCCGGCCTTGAACGCGCCGCACGCCGCCGCGGCCGGATGACTCCCTCCGCAGCACGAAGATCCCCTTCACGCGGCGACACAAACAGCGAGCAGGAGATCACACTCGGCGATCAATGGTGAGGCGTGCCCGGGCGATCACGCCGCCCGGCCGCTGACGCGGTCGTCCGCCGGGGAGCCGACGACGTCCTCGGCGAGGAGGTTCTCCAGTGCCGTCATGTGGCCCCTCTGGGCGGCGTCGAGGAAGACCGCCAGGAAGCGCCGGTAGTCGTCGACGTCGATCGGCTCCCGCCGGGCGCTGCCCAGGTGCCTGCGCGCGCGGCTCACCAGCTGGCGGACGTTGACCGGGCTGACCTGGATGATCTCCGCGATCCGCTCGTAGGGGTAGACGAAGGCCTCGCGCAGGACGTAGGCCGCCCGCTGGGCCGGGGTGAGCCTCTCCAGCAGCACCAGCAGGGCGCGTTCGAGCGCCTCGCCCCGCTCGGCCCCGACGGCGGGATCGTTGCCGGGGTCGACCAGTTCGGGCAGCAGGGAGCCCAGGGAGGTCACGCTGCGGACCCGCGCGGACCGCGCGGTGTTGATGGACAGCCGGGTCGTGATCAAAGCCAGGAACGCCGGCGGGTTGACGATCGTCGCGCGGTCGGAGCCCTGCCAGCGCAGCCAGGTCTCCTGGACGATGTCCTCGGCCTCCGCCGGGTCGGCGAGCACCCGGTAGGCGATGCCGAAGAGGCGCGAACGCACCTCGGTGAACGTCTCGGCGGCCTGGTCGAGGGAGTCCGCCCGGTCTCGTTCCTCAAGAGCAATGCTCATTCCAACCTCACGACGATAGTGTCCGATTCCGCCTGTCAAGCCGTTCTCCGAGTGGCCGTATCCGTGGGTTGCGCTCCTCATGCACTCACCATCTCGTCTAGGGTCGAATGGGGCATGACACAAATGCATGAGATCGCGTAGGTGCAGCTCAGAGCACGAGTAGGAGCTGTCACAGCAGAATTGTCAAGGCAGCACCGAAAGGCTGGAAGCGCACCGCCGATACGGTTCCAGCCTTCCTTTCAGGAATGGTCAGCCCGCGTCGCGCTCCAGGTAGGCGCGCGCCAATTCCACGCGGGAGTTCACGCCGAGTTTGCGGAACGTGTGCATGACGTGAGTGCCGACCGTGGCGGGCGACAGGAAGAGCCGTTCGGCGGCCTGGCGGTTGGTCGCCCCCGTCGCCACGAGCGCGGCGACCCGGCGCTCGGCGGGCGTGAGCGCGTCCCATCCCTGCACTCGGCCCGCCTCGACTGCCCTCTCGGATGCAGCCGCGGGAACTGTCTTCGGCGCCGTCCCGCCGAGAGCGCCCAGGAGGAGGTCGTGCCGGAACGTGAGGGGGTCCGTAGGACGGACGAGACCGGCGTCGACGGCTTCCTGGAGGGCCGCCACGACCTCGGCGAGGGTGCGCCCGGCGAGGTCGGCGAGCTGGCGGGCCTCCAGGTCGCGGCCGAGCGACGACGCGAGCCGGATCACGTCCTGGGCGGGCGGGGACAGGTGGCCCAGCAGGCGTTCCGCGGAGCCGTAGGAGGGGACCGGGGAGCGCCGGCCGGTCAGGTGCGCGACCGCGCCCGTCCGGGTCACGGCGCCCTCGCGGAGGAGTCCGCGGACCGTCCCGGTCACCAGCTCCGGCAAACCCTCGGCCTGCCGGAGCAGGTCGAGGACGTCGCGGCCCGGTTCGGCGCAGAGCAGATCCCGGGCGATCTCGGCGACCGCGTCCTCCGGCAGCCGGTCGAGACGCATCGTCCGGGCGCCCGCGTCGGCGAGCCGGGCGAGCGTCGCCCGCACGTCGGCGCCGGGGGAACCGGTGCGGACGGCGAGCAGCCAGCGGATCGGGAGGGAGCGGAGCCGGGCCGGCAGGATGCGCAGCGCCAGGAGCGTCCCGGCGTCGCACCACTGAAGGTCGTCGATCACGACGAGGAGCGGCCCGTCCAGCGCCGCCTGACGCAACCGGTCCTGCACCGTCCGGACCAGCCAGAAGCGGTGCTCGGGCGACTCGGACAGCGTCCGGAGGTCGGCCGCGCCGGGGAGGGGGGGACCACCGGACGCCAGCGTCCCCAGCAGCGCGCTGAACGGGACGCTCTGCCGCTCCCGCTCCCCCGTCCCCCTGAGAACGCGGATCGCGAGGTGCTCCGCGAAGGTCCGGGCCTCCTCCGCGAGGCGGCTCTTACCGGCTCCCGGGTGTCCCTCGACCAGCAGGACCCCTCCGCGTCCGTCGCGCGACCGCGAGATCCATCCGGCCAGTTCGGCGGCCTCGGCTTCGCGACCCCGCAGCGGCCCCGTCTCGTGCTCGACCGCCATGGCTCCTCCGTTCGGCCTTCCCGGCGGCACCCCACCACCGGCACGATCCACTGTGGCCGGGAGCGCCTCGCGGTCGCATCGGGGAGAGTCCCTTGCCCGCACCCCTGGGGGACCCCCGGGGCACCCGGGGGTCCCCCAGGGAGTGCGCGCGGACCACACCCGGGAGCCATGACCCCGGAGCCCGGGCCGCCACCCAGCACCAATTACCGCCCAGACAGGGCGATCACCAAAGAACTAGCGCTGACCAGCGCGAACGCCCCGGGAGCCGCCTCGAACAAAGCCTGTTCGCACGACTGCCCCCACTCCCGGAGCCGGCGCGCGGCCTCCTGCTACCGGGCCACGGCCCCAACCGGTGACCCCGGGGGCTGCGGCGAGCGCGGCCCTAGGCGTGGCGGACATAGAGGTCGCCAAGGCGCTCGTCGCCAGCGCGCGCGTCAGCTTCCGCCCCCTGGTGCGATCGGCCATCTACCGGGCGACGGCGCCGCGCGCCTGTACGCGAGCGCCCGCGCCCGTCGGGCACCCAATCGGCGCAAGCAGCTCGCGCCCGATCAGGTCGACGAGGCCCTTTGGGTCGGCCTTTTGGGGGCGGGGCCGCCTGCCTCGTGTGACAGGACGAGGCGGGTGAGGTCGACGCGGGAGCGGATGCCCCATTTGGCGAAGATGCTCCGCAGGTGGGTGTTCACCGTGTGCCGCGACAGGAACAGCTGCTCGGCGACCTGGCGGTTGGTCGCGCCCTGCGCCACCAGCCGGGCCACGCGCGCCTCCGCCGCGGTCAGGCCCCATCGGGCCTCGTCCCCGACCTCTCGGAGGCGCGGCGGACGGCGCACGCCGAGCAGGCGCAGCCGCCTCCGCACGCGGGCAGCGTCGCGGGCGGCGCCCGACTCCTCGTACAGGTCGAGGGCGGCGTCCAGGTAGTCCGGCGCGGCGGGGTCGCCGTCCGCGCCGAGGGCGCGTCCCGCGTCCTCGGCCGCGGACGCGTGGACCAGCGGGCGCTCGGCGTCCTTGAGCAGTTTGACGGCGTGCTGAAGCAGGTCGGGGTCGTCGTCGACGATTCCGCGCGCCTGGAGGGCGAGGCCGCGCAGGAGGGGCACCGCCGGGTCGAGCCCTGCCGAGTCGAGTGCGGCGGCGCGGTCCGCGGCGGCGGCCGCGAGGCCGGGCAGCCCGGCGGCCGGCGCGAGGCGCGCGAGCACGACATGGTCGGCCGGGTCGGGCGGAGCGCCGGGCGCCGGGCCCGCGGCGTCCGCCCCCTGCCAGGCGAACTCGACCAGCTCGGCGACGCGGGCGGTGTCGCCGAGGGCGTCGGCTGCCAGCGCGGCCAGCCATGCACCGGTGCGCCGCACCGCCGGCGCCTCGGCGGCCATCATCCGCGCGCCGTCGGCGGCGCAGCGGCGGAGGCCGTCCCGGTCCCCCAAATGCACCGCCGCCCGGCCGAGCGCGTACCGGGCCGTGGCGTCGGCGAAGTCGCCCGCCTCCGGGTCTCCGGCGGAGTCGAGGGCGGCGGCGGCCTCGGCACGGGCGGCGGCGAGCCGGCCCGCGTCGAGCAGGACCCGCGCGCGAGTCATCGACCACGGAAGGGCCGCGGCCGCGTGCCCGAACCGCCGGGCCCCGCGTACGCCCTCATCGGCCTCCCGCAATGCCGCCCCGACCTGCCCCGACGCGGTGAGGAGCAGCGCGCGCCCGCAGGCCTCCGGGGTCCCGGGCACGAGCTCGGCCCGCGCCGGGACGGCGGTGTCCGCCGCCCCGGCGCCCTGGGCGAGACGAACCTCCGCCGCCTGGCGCCTCAGGGAGCGGCGCAGCGCCGAAGGGAGGGCCTCCCAGAGCGCCTCCCGGACCAGGTCGTGCCGGAAGTCCAGGAGAGTGCCCGTTCGGGTGAGGAGTCCCGCGCCGACCGCCTCGTCAGCCACCGCTGCGGTCTCGCCGGCCGAGGCCCCCGTGAGCCCGGCCAGTTCGTCGGCGGTGAAGGCCCGGCCGAACACGGAGGCCGCTTGCAGGCCGTGCCGGGCGGGCGGCGACAGCTGGTCGAACCGGCGCCGGACGAGGTCGAGGAACCGGCGCGGGATCGCCTCGGCGGCCGTCGAGGCGACACCGGCCCGAACCGTGATGAGCCCCTCCTCCCGCATGCCGAGGAGCAGTTCGGCGACCAGTTGCGGTATGCCGTGCGCACGCCGCGCCACGCGCATCACGTCGTCGCCCGGCTCGGCTTGGAGCAGATCGGCCGCCAGTGCCCTGACATCGTGGTCGGACAGCGGCCCGAGGACGATCCGGTAGTCCTCTCCGGGACGCCTCGGCAGTGAGAACGCCTCGTCCGCGCCGCCGGGACCTGGACTCACTGCGAGCACCCAGAGGAGGGGGAGGTCTATCAAGCTCACCCGCAACGTCGCCAGCGCCTCCAGGGTCACCGGATCGCACCACTGCACGTCGTCGAGGCAGACCACCAGCGGCCTTTCAGCCGCACTCCGCGCCAGCCTGTCCCGGATCTCCCGCAGCGTCCATGACCGCAGGTCCGCCGCGCCGACGGCGGGGAGCGCGAGGGGGTCCGGCAGCGGCTCCGGACCGGCGGACAGGGCCTCCAGCAGCGGGCCGAAGGGGACCGGGAGGCCGCCGGGCACCCCGGCCCCGTGCAGGCAGGGCAGGCCCGCGGCGACGGCCAGGGCACGGGTCTCCGCGAGCAGCCGCGACCTCCCCGAACCCGCGGGCCCCTCCACCACGACCACCCCGCCCTCTCTTGCGCCCAGCGCGGCGAGCCGCTCCCCCAGCAGCCCCGCCTCGGCCTCGCGGCCGCGCAACGGAAGGTCGCCCCGCTCCGGAATCGTCCCCTCGACCGTCATGACTCCTCCGTTCGCACTGCCGCGAATGCGCCTCGCCGACACGCCATCGCCGGCAAGAGAAACTGTGGCCGGGCCCGTGTCGCGCTCGCATCGGGGACATGCCCTGGCGCGGGTCCCTGGTGGGGATCCATCCCCCGGGCCCGTGCCTGGTCGGGCCACTCCCGGTACGGGGCACGCGCGTCACTCACGGGTGCGGCCGGTCCGGGCGGAAGACGCCTCGGTCAGGTCGCGATCAAGCCTTCGGTGGTGGATCGGCCGTCGTCCCTCGGGTTCCTGCCCGTGGAGGCGTCGCGCGGCGCCGTGGGCCGTCCGGCACCGCGCGGCGCAGCCGCGGCTCCGCTCACTCCCCGGCGTCGACGGCCTCGATGATGGAGGCGGCGACGGCGTCCGGCTGGGAGGCGGCGACGGCGTGCGAGGCGCCGGCGATCTCCCGGGTCCCCCGCGAGGAGGCGCGGTCGGCCATGAACCGGATCGCCTCGGCGGGGATGTTGCGGTCGCTCCCCCCGAAGACGAACCAGGACGGCTTGGTGCGCCAGGCCGGCTCCGCCGCGCCCAGCCCGTCGGTCAGGGCACGCTCGGTCACCGGGCGCTGGGTCACCGCCATCAGCGCGGCCTCGCCGGCGTCCAGGTCGGCGCAGAACTGGCCGTGGTACTTCTCCTCGTCGATCCGGAACTCGTTGCCCCCGGACGCGACCGGATAGGCCACCAGCGCGTCGCCCAGGGTGCTGCCCGCGAACTTGCCCGACAGCGCCAGGGCGCTCTCGCCGGTGTCGGGCGTGAAGGCGCCGACGTAGACCAGGGAGCGGACGGCCGGGACGCCGGCCGCCGCCTGGCTGATCACCATGCCGGCGTAGGAGTGGCCGACCAGGACGACCGGCCGGTCGAGGCCCAGGATCACGTCCCGGACGTAGGCGGCGTCGCCCGCCAGGTCGCGCAGCGGGTTCGCCGCGGCGACGGCGCGCAGCCCGCGGCCGTGCAGGCGTTCGATCACCCGGTTCCAGCTGGCCGACTCGGCGAAGGCTCCGTGGACGAGGACGACGACGGGATTCTCGGTGGTGCTCATGAGTCTTCCTTTCGGGTCTGCAGCGCGGCCTTGAGGGTCGCGATGGCTTGCGCGGTCGCTGCCCGTGCGGCGTTGGTGTCGCGGACGGGGTTGAGCATCATGAAGTCGTGGAGCGTGCCGTTGTAGCGGACGCTGGTGGTGGGCACGCCGGCCTGGGTGAGGCGGCGGGCGTAGGCCTCGCCCTCGTCGCGCAGCACGTCGTTCTCGTCCACGATCACGAAGGCGGGCGGGAGCCCGGCCAGGTCCTCCAGGGTGGCGCGCAGCGGCGAGGCGGTGATCTCGGCGCGCTCTTCGGGACTGGTGGTGTAGGCGTCCCAGAACCACGCCATCGCCTTGGCGGTCAGGTGCGGGCCGTCGGCGAACTCGCGGTAGCTGCCGGTGTCCTGCGCGGCGTCGGTGACCGGGTAGTACAGCGACTGGTGCACGAAGGACACGTCGCCGCGGCGCTTGGCCAGGATGGCCAGCGCGGCCGCCATGTTCCCCCCGACCGAGTCCCCCGCAACCGCCATGCGGGAGGGGTCCAGGCCCTCGGCCGCGCCGTTGGCGCCGATCCACTGCGCGGCGGCGTACGCCTGCTCGATCGCGACGGGGTAGCGGGCCTCGGGCGAGCGGTCGTACTCCACGAACGCCACCGCGGCGCCCGCCCCGACGGCCAGTTCGCGCACCAGGCGGTCATGGGTGCCGGCGTTGCCCAGCACCCACCCGCCGCCGTGGACGTACAGCACGACCGGCAGCGCACCGGCCGCCCCGATCGGCCGCACCAGGCGGACCCGCACGTCACCCGCCGCAGCCGGCGCCGTGATCCACTTCTCGTCCACCTCGGGCATCTCCACCGGCCCGGCCTGGACCTCGTCCAGGAGCCTCCGGGCGCCCTCCACACCCCGCTCGTACAGCAGCGGCGGCTTGGCGGCCGCCTCGCCGAACTCCTGCGCGGCCGGTTCCAGAATGGGTTTGCTCATGCTCGTCTTCCTTTCTCAGTGGTGCTCCCGTCATCGGCCGGTCGGGGCTCCGGCCCCGTCCCGTCCTCACGGAAGTCGATCTCTCGGTGGGTTCCGTCGCACAGCGGCTTGTTCGCGGAATGGCCGCAGCGGCACAGCGTCATCCGGTTGCGGGTCTCCAGCGGGAGCCCGTCCGCGCGCTCGACCGGGACGCCGCCGGTGACCCACAGCGCGCTGGCCAGGCCGTGCTCCTCCTCCAGGACCGATACGGCCCGCGGGAGGTCCGGCTCGATCGACTCGCCGCCGCGCCGCAGGGCGTAGCTGTAGGACCCGGAGGGGCAGTGGTCGATCCGCCCCATGATGTCGGCGCGCACGTCGCTGTCCTCGGTGTCGGCGAGCATCGCGGCGATCGGCCTGGTGCGTCCGATGCAGAACGCGGCGTGGATGCACAGCTCGCCGACGCGCTGGGCCGAGATGCCGACCCCGTCGTGCACGTGCTGCAGCTCCTTGTACGGGCGGACGTCGGCCGTCTCGGTGCCGTCGAACCCGATCAGGGCGTGGGTCCCGTCGCAGAAGGGCTTCGCGCCCGACCGGCCGCAGCGGCACAGTGCGTAGGTGTCCTCGGTGGCGAGGGTCTCGCCGGTCTGCCAGGTCAGCGCGTCGTCCTCGGCGGAGACGATCTTGCGCTTGCGCCTGAGCGGCACCCTGCCGTAGACGAGGTAGGGGCCGTCCGGGAGCACGACGATCCGCTGCCGGTCGTCGGTGCTCCAGCGCCGGCGCTCGGGCGGGACGTAGGTGAACGTGGGTCCGGCCCTCATGCCCTCCACGTCGGGCATCCGCATGAGGGCCTGCGCCTGCGCCCTGAGCCCGTACATGGTGCCGGTGGCCACCGCGAGCAGCCTCGGGCTGCCGTTGAACGCCTGCTCCAGCAGGTGCAGGACGGCGCAGTAGGTGTGGTCGAACTCCTCCTGGGCCGTGCGGATCGCGCTGCCCGGAGCGTGGTCGGCGAGTCGCGGGTCGCGCCTCATCGGCAGGACGCCCGCGGGGTCCACGGCGATCGCCTCGCCGGTGGGCCCGGACCGCGGGGTGTCGCCCCGCCGGTAGCGCCGCCCGGCTCTGAGCTCCTGGAAGCGGTAGTAGTGGGCGACCTCGTCCCGCTCGGGGTGGTGGACGTCCTGGTCGCCGTCCCAGACCTCGCCGCGGGACGACCCCTCCCCCTCCTCGACGATCTCCCGCAGCGCGGTCAGCGCCGAGGCCAGATCGCCGACCGCGACCAGCCGGCCGGCGGTGTGCCGGAAATGCCCGGCGTGGACCTGGCGGGCCGGGTCCCCGGTGAAGACCTCCCGCTCGCCGAGCCGGTCGCACAGGTGGCGCAGCCCGTCCTCGACCGCGTCGTAGAACTGCCCGATCGTCTCGTAGGCGTCGCCCTCCGGCGGGGCCCCGGGCGGCGCCGGCCGTTCGAGCCTCAGGAACATGTCGAGCGCCTCTGGACCGAACGGAAGCAGCGACAGCACCAGCGAGGGGTCCGCGTGGGGCAGCCGCCGGGGGTGCGGCGGCAGCATCCGCGGCATGTCCAGCCTCGGGCGGCCGCCGACGGCGTTGAGCAGGTTCGCGGCCAGCGCCAGGTGGAGCATCTCCTCGACGAAGACGCCGGCCACCGCCTCGGCGGCCTCGGGGTTGCGCTCGGCGTCGAGCGAATAGAGCGCGCACAGGTACGGCGGCAGGGTGGCGTGCTCCAGCTCGATCGCCCACTGCAGATGCTCACGGAGCTCGTCGAGCGTGGCGATCCTCGCGGACCCGGCGGGCGCCGCGCGATGCCGTCCCTGCGGGGGACGGTTCATGGTGTCTCGGTTCATGGCGTCTCGTCCCGGAGGTCGTCGGTCTCCAGCTCCTGGGCCGCACCGAGCAGGTTGCGGAGCCCGAGCTGTTCGCGCCCCGCGTCGGCCGGGTCGAACAGCCACTCCGAGACCGGCAGGGCCGCGACCTGCTCGGCGTCGCTCGACGCCACCAGGTCCAGCTCGGCCTGGACCTCCGCCTCGAACTCGATTTCGAACTCGTTGTCACCGGTCGGACCGTTCATGGCTCCTCCACGCGTGGCCGGGGCGGACGGCGCCCCGAGCGGACGTCCGTCCGCATGGATCAGTTGCATCGAGATCTGTCCGGTGGCGAACAGACGGGTGAGGCTCCGGCTCTGGCGGACCGCCAGCGCGTGCGCGCGGTCGGCCCCGTGCTCGGCGGCGACCAGCGCGGCGGCCCGTTCGGCGCGGCGCGTCCACGACAGCGGCGCGCCGCCGGGCCGGTCGATCCGCTCGATCACTTCGAAGCCGGTGCCGGCGAGCAGCTCGTCGAGTTCCCGGCGGGTGGGGAACAGGTTGCCCTCCGGGGCCGGGAAGTCCTGCGAGTCCCAGGCGTCCAGCGGGTCGCGGGCCACGACGGCCAGGAGCCCCAGGGGCGCCCCGGGCCGCAGGACCCTGTGGATCTCCCGGAGCACGGCGGCCTTGTCCTGGACGGTGTCCAGCACCCCCAGGCACCAGGCGGCGTCGACGGACCCGCCGCGGAGCGGGATCCGGCCGCCGTCCGCCGTGACGACCGGCAGTCCGAACAGCCGGGCGGCGGCCCGGCAGGCGGCCGGCATCGGGTCCAGCAGGATCGGCCGGACCCCGAACCTCTCGGCCGCCCAGGCCGCCGGACCGCCGGCGCCCGCGCCCACGTCCAGCAGCCTGGTCCCGGCTCCCAGCTCGCACGCCTCCGCCAGCCAGGCCAGCCCCGCCGGGTCCGCGCTGCCGCGGCAGGCCGCCGGGATCGCGTACCCCTCGCCGAGGTGCTCGACGGCGTCGGCGGTCCATCCGGCGACGTCGCCGAACTCCGCGGCCATGGCCGATGCGATCATCGTGAATCCCCCCGTCCGGTCGCCCGCACCGGCATTCGCGCCGGGCCCACCGGGTCTTCGTGCGGTTGTCCGCCGTGCGGCTGTCAGGCGTGCGGTCGTCAAGAACGCCTGGGCGCCCGCAGATGCGCGCGCCGGGCGAGCTCCGCCTCGTCGACCAGGGTCAGCATCGGATCCCCCGGTGCGCAGAGCATCGTGACGACGAATCGGAGCGGCAGGTCCTCGCGGTTGTTGCCGTCCTGGTAGTGGACGACGTCGCCGCCCGGCTCCCAGAACGCCTCGCCCGCGGGTACGGGCCGCTCCGGCTCCCCCTCGATCTCCAGAAGCATCTCCCCCTCCAGTACGTACCCGAAGGCGGGACCCGAGTGCCGGTGCGGCGGTGCGCCGGGGTCGCCGGGCGGGTACTCGATGACCACGGTCATCGCGTGCGCGTCGGCGGGGACGAAGGGCGGCGCGGCCTCCTGGACCATCGTGAGCGCCGTCTGCCACGCGTTGGAGCGCGCCTTCGGCTCCGCGGCGGCCTGCTCGGTACCTGCCATGGGGTGTCTCCTTGACTCGTGGGTGTGCGGCCGGGGCGGGTGTCACGCGGCGGCGCTGCCCGCCAGCCAGTCGGCGTACTTGATCTCGCCGAGGGTCGCGGGGCCTACCGGCACGAGGTCGTGCTCGCGCATCTCGGCCCCGAAGTAGTGCGCATGCGGGTCGGTGACCACCTCGCGCGGGTCGCCCCAGGCCGCGAGGGCGCCGCGGAAGAACTCGTCCATGCGGAACCGCTCGGGGCCGGCGACCTCGGTCCGCCCGTTCAGCGGCGCGCCGGCCGCGGCCCTGCCGACCGCCTGGGCGACCTCGTCGCCCGCGATGGGCTGGAACAGCACCGGGGGCATCCGGACCGCACCGCCGTCGGCGGCCCCGTCGGCGATCCTGCGGGCGAACTCGAAGAACTGCGTCGCGTGCACGATCGAGAACGGGATCCCGGAGTCCTCGATCTGCTTCTCCTGGGCGAGCTTCGCCCGGAAGTAGCCGACGTCGGGCCGCCGCTCGGTGCCCACGACCGACAGCGCGACGTGGTGCCCTACCCCCGCCTCCTTCTCCGCGGCCAGCAGGTTGCCGGTGGAGGTCCTGAAGAAGGACAGCACCGCGGCGTCCTCGAAGGACGGGGAGTTGGACACGTCGACCACCACCGACGCGCCGGTCAGTACCTCGGCGAGTCCTTCGCCGGTGAGCGTGTTGACACCGGTGTCGGGCGCGGCCGGCACCGCCTCGTGGCCGTGCTCGCCCAGCCTCGCCGCGACCTTCGACCCGATCAGGCCGGTACCACCGATGATCACGATCTTCATGCCGCCTCCTGGTGCTCGGGATCCCGGTTCCGCCCGGTCGGCAGCTAAGACAGGGCACCCGCCCGCCCTGTGACAGCTCGCGGGAGAAACCGGCGAAAGCGGCCGCGTGCGGCGTTCGCTGTCACAACCGGGTGCACCGGCCTGTCTTAGCCGCAGGACGGGTCTGTCCCGCCAGGACGGACCCACGGGAAGACGGGAGCGAACCTGTGCCGCCAGAAGGTGCCGGATGCCGGATCCGGGTCCGGATGACCGCGCGCGCCATCGACGAGCCGCACCGCGCCTCGAGCCAGCTCGAGCTGCTGTTCGACCTCACGTTCGTGGTGGCGGTGGCGGCCGTCACCGCCGAGTTCGCGCACGACATCGCCGAGGGGCGCGCCCTGGCCGGGCTCGTGCCTTTCCTCCAGGTCTTCTTCGCGGTGTGGTGGGCGTGGATGAACTTCACCTGGTTCGCCTCGTCGTACGACACCGACGACGTCCCCTACCGGCTGCTGACCATGGTGCAGATGGCCGGCGTCCTGGTCATCGCCGCGGGCGTGCCGGCCGCGGCCGACCACGCCGACTACCGCGCCGTCGCGGCCGGCTACCTGGTCATGCGGGCCGCCCTCGTCGGGCAGTGGCTGCGGGCCGGGGCCGAGGACCCGGCGGGCCGCCGCACCGCGCTGCGCTACGCCCTCGGCATCACCGTCGCGCAGGCGGGCTGGCTGCTCTGGCTCGCCGCCTCGGCGGCGGGCGCCGTCCCCTCGGCGGCCCAGGTGCCGTGCTTCGCCGGCCTCGCCCTCCTGGAGCTCGCGGTGCCGCGGTGGGCGGAGCGCGCCGCCCCCACCGCCTGGCACCCGCACCACATCGCCGAGCGCTACGGCCTGTTCACGATCATCCTCTTCGGGGAGAGCGTCCTCGCCGCGTCCAACGGCCTCGGCGGGGCGCTCGAAGAAAGCGAGATCGGCGGGCCGCTCGTCGTCATCGCGGTATCGGGCCTCGTCCTGCTGTTCTCCCTCTGGTGGCTCTACTTCCTCGCCCCCGCCGGGGACGCGCTCGACGACCGCCGGCACCTGTCCTACCTCTGGGGCTACGGCCACTACGGGATCTTCGCCGGCCTGGCGGCCCTCGGCGCCGGACTCGAGGTGGCCGTCGAGCAGACCGGGCACGGGATCCAGGCGTCGCCGCTCGCGATCTGCTACGCCGTGGCGCTCCCGACCGCGCTGTTCGTCCTGATGCTCTGGACCGTCCACAAGCCCCTTCTGGCCGACCCGGTCCTGCGTCCCGCCGTGGTGCTGTGCGGGACCGCCGCCGTCCTGCTCCTGCCGCCGGCGGCGCCGCGGACCGGAACCGTCGCGGTCGTCGCGGCGATCGCCGCCGTCTGCGTCCTGATGACCGGCACCACCCTGGTCCTCATCCGGAGGGGGGCGTCGACCGGTCGCCGCGCCGACCGCGTCCGGCACCGCTCCCCGATCGGGTCTCCTCGCGAAGGAGCATGAAGAGGCCGGGGATCTGGCTCCAGCCCACCAGGTCCATGAGCTCGGCCAGATGGGGGGCG
Source organism: Actinomadura sp. K4S16 (assembly GCF_008327685.1). Taxonomy (GTDB): domain Bacteria; phylum Actinomycetota; class Actinomycetes; order Streptosporangiales; family Streptosporangiaceae; genus Spirillospora. Next base: position 41,111 of record NZ_BDDE01000030.1, on the reverse strand, counting down.
ACCGATCGCAGGACCAGCCGCCGGTCCTGGAGTCCCAGCCGGCACGCTGCTGCGGCCAGGGCCCTGAGCCCGGCGACGTCGATGAAGTCGAGCTTCTCCACGTCCACCCAGACGTCGCCGGACCCGCGGGCCAGGACGCTGGACAGCGCGGTGGTGAAAGCGTCGAGTGTGGCCAAGTCGATCTCTCCGTCGACGACCAGGCGCGGCGGCTCGAAGGTGCCGTCCAGGCGCAGCAGCGCGCTGCGCACCCGCACCCCCTCGCTCGCGAAGCCCGGGCCGCTCCACGTCGGCAGGCGATCCCTGTGGCCGCTCATCCGGTCTGGCGAACGCTCGACGGTCTGGCCGGTCATCGTCGTCTCCATGGTCATGCTCGCTGTCGCTTTGCTGTTTGCACTTTTCTCACCGTCTCCTATCAGGCACCGATTCCGGCGCCCGCCGCCTCTGTTCGCAATGCCGACAGAGCGGCGTGAATTCTGACGAAAGCAAAGGCCGGCGCTCGCTTCCATAGTTGCGCGAAGTCCCACGGTGCCGCCCGTCACCTTCCGAAGCTAAGACAGATCGGCAGCGCGGTCTGTGACAGCTTGAAGGGAAAGCCGAATGGTGGAACAGCCGCCGGCCCTGGATCGCTTCCTTGTCAAACTGGGTGTCACAGCCTGCACGGCAGCCCTGTCTTAAAGGGTGAGGGGATTGGTCCGCGTCCACTCGCCAGGGAGGTAATTCCATGCCGGAGACCCCGTCGATTGCCGCCGAACAAAGGGCGTCGGCCGATGTATGCGCATTGGCGGCGCCCATGTCCGAGGGAGTGGATTTCCCTGCCGATCCGGAGAGCGGACGACAGCCCGCGACAACGGTCGAGGAGTCCCTCGATCCGGCTGCGGCGCAGGCGGCGGTCGCGCCGGAGCCGGCCGGCCGGGAGGCCGAGCGGCTGGCCGTGCTGGAGGAGCGGGACCGCATCGCCAGGGAATTGCACGACACCGTCGTCCGGCGGCTGCTGGCCACCACCATGATCCTGATGAGCGCGACCAAGGCCGCACAGAGGGCGGATGTCGCGTCCCGGCTGCGGCGGGCGGCGGACGAGTTGGACGCCGCCGTCCGGCAGCTCCGCTCGGCGGTCTTCGACATGCGGCCCGCCCCCGAAGACGAGGGCCTGCGCAGCCGGCTGCGAAGGGTGATCGACCACGCGGCCGCCGGTCTCGGTTCCGCGCCCTCGGTGCGGCTGGACGGCCTGCTGGACACCGCCGTGTCCGGCGGGACGGCCGAACACCTCCTGGCCGCCGCGGGCGAGGCGCTGGCCAACGTCGCCCTGCAGCCGCGGGTCACCTCGGTGCAGGTGACCGCCGAGCTCTGCGATCTCGGGGTGGCGCTGCGCGTGGAGGACGACGGAGCCGGCGTCCCCGACGGCAGGCGGCTCGGCGGCCTCGGCTCCCTGGCAGGCCGGGCGGCGGAGCTCGGCGGCTTCTTCCGAGCGCGCCCCCGCCCAGGAGGCGGAACGACCCTGCTGTGGTGGGTCCCTCCCGACGCCGCGGACGGCCGGAGCGAGAGCCGTTCCCCCCGGTCAGAGCCGGGTCACTGCTCCCAGAAGTAGCTGACCCGGACGCGCAGGTCGGCGCTCCATTCGATGTTCGCCCAGACCTGGACGCCCCCCTGGTACGGCCGGACGTTGTGGACGGTCATGCGGGCCGCTCCGATGAACGGGGCGTCGGCGTTGTCGACCTCCACGATGGAGGCGGTGACGCGCGTGTCGGGGGTGAACAGGTTCGAGGTGGCGTTGAGGATCACCTGGCCGTGCGCGACGAAGATGACGGTGGCGGAGAGAACGGCCGCGACGGAGCGCTCGGAGGGTGTCTCCATGCTCGAGTCGATCGTTTGCAGGTCCATATGCCCCTTTCTCTGCGGACTATATGGACAGTGTGCACCTGATCTATTACATAGCGTTATCTCGTGGGAGCCATAAGCGCCTTCCGAGGGACGAGACGTCCACCGGAAGGCGCCTTTCAGGTCCGCGCCGTCAGCGCAGGAGGGGGTGGCGGCGGATCACGGGGAGCCGTCCCCAGACCCGCCCGAGCCCGAGCGTGGTGCCGGCGTCGGCGAGCGCGGCGGCGACCAGCGTCGAGGCATAGATCCAGTGCATGTCCATGAAGGGGTTGGCGTCCGGCCACAGGGAGGCCGCCCACAGCATGGCGAGCAGCACGGTGCCGCCGATCGCGGCGAGCCGGAGGCAGATCCCGAGGAGGAGCGCGACGCCGAGGCCGCCGAGCCCGAACATGAAGAGGGCATCGACCCAGACCTTCCCCGCCATCGCGTGGAAGACCTCCTTGAACGGGCCGTCGGCATGGCCGAGGAAGCCCTTGGACGGCGAGACGCCGGACAGCCAGCCCTTCTCGGCGGGCTTGCCGAGGCCGAGGAGCTTGTCGGCGAAGGCCCAGATGAAGATCCAGCCCAGGAAGAGCCGTCCGGCGGCGAGGGCGTAGCGGGCGGGATGCTCGGCTGTCGCGGCCGAAGGGGGCCGCACAGGGGTCTCAACGGACATGGGAGAGGTCCTTGGGGCGGGGGGTATTGATAGTTAAGTTTCCTATTAATTAGCTTCCGGAGTCAAGAGGCCGCCGGGGCCTCAGTCGGCCGCGTTCCATAGGTCCGGGCCGAACACCTCGTAGTGGATGCGCTCGTCCGAGACTCCGGCGGCGGCCAGTCCGCGCCGGATCTCCCGCATGAACGGGATCGGCCCGCACATGAAGACGCGCGCCTTGCGCGGAAGCGGGAGCACGGCGACGTCGATCCGGCCGGGCCGGATGCCCTCGCCCTCGGCCCCGCCGGTGTCCTCGTACCAGGTCAGCTGCTGGAAGTCGGCCATCCGGGCGCCCGCGTCGGCGATCTGCCGCCGCAGCGCGTGCGTGCGCGGGCTCCGGTCGGCGTGCACGGCGAGGACGCGGCGGCCCGGCTCCACGGCGGCCAGATGGTCGACCATCGCGGCGACGGGGGTGATGCCGATGCCGGCGCTGACCAGGACCAGCGGATCGCCGTCGGCCTCCATCACCACGTCCCCGAACGGCGGGGACACCTCCAGCACGTCCCCTGCCTCGACGTGCTCGAACAGGAACGTCGAGACGGCGCCGTCGGGCGCGGGGCCGTCGCCGCGGACCCGCCGCAGCGTGATCTGGACCGTGTCCCCCGCCGTCCGCGACAGCGTGTACTGGCGGGGCTGGCGCAACCCGTCCGGGAGCGTGACCGCGACGGAGACGTACTGGCCGGGCCGGTGCGCGGGCACCGCGCCGCCGTCCGCGGGGGCGAGGACGAGCGAGACCGTGTCCTCCGCCTCGTCCCGCCGCTCCGTGACCCGCCACGGCCGGTACGGCGCGGCCGGATCGCATGCGGCCTCCTGGTACAGCCGGGCCTCCTCCGCGATGAGCAGCGTCGCGAACAGCCAGTACACCTCGGACCAGGCCGCGTGCACCTCCGGCGTCACCGCGTCGCCGAGCACCTTGGCGACCGCGTCCATCAGGTGGCGTCCCACGATGGTGTACTGCTCGGGACGGATGCCGAGCGAGGCGTGCTTGTGCGCGATGCGGGACAGGATCTGCTGGAACGGGATGGCCGACTCCTCGGCGACCAGGTGCTGGGCGAACGCGGCCACCGAGCCCGCCAGCGCCCGGCGCTGCTCGCCGTTGGCCTGGTTGCCCTGGTTGAACAGGTGCCGCAGCTCGGGGTGCGCGGCGAACATGGCGGAGTAGAACTCGCCGGTGATCGCGGTGCCGTTGGCGGCGACGGCGGGCAGCGTGGCCCGCACGGTCTCGGCGTGGTCGGAAGAGAGCATCAGAGACCTTCCTCTGCGGGGGACGCGGCGGCGGGCGCCGGCCGCGTCAGGGAGAGCGGGACCGGTTCGAGGGGATCGGTCGCCAACTCGCCCAGTCGCACCTGGTTCAGCGAAGCCAGGAAGGCCTCCTGCGCCGTCCGCAGCGCCCCGCGCAGGCGGCAGCCGCCGCGCAGGGGGCAGGGCGGACTGTCGCATTCGACCGCCTCCCCGGGACCTTCCAGCTCTCGGACGATCTCACCGACCGGGGTTTCGGTCACCCCGTCGGCGAGGACGACGCCGCCGCCCCGGCCGCGGGTCGTCCTGACGAACCCGGCGCGCCGGAGCCGCTGCACGATCTTCGCCATGTGCTGCGGCGGGACGCGCAGGCGCTCGGCCAGCTCGGCGGCGGACCGCCGCTCGTTCCGCGCGGCCAGCAGCATCAGCACGCGCAGGCCCAGATCGGTCGACTGAGTCAGGTGCACGGCTTGATCGTAGTTGAATCGGAATTCCAGAGTCTGATTTAGGCGTGTGGGGATCACCACAGGGTTTTCCGTGGGCCGTTTCAGCTGGTCCGGCGTATTTCGGGCAGGTTTGGGGGGCAGATTCGGGCCCCCCGAGCCGGGTAGGGACCTCGCGAGAGTCACGGCGGGGGAAATCGTGAAACAGCATGAGCCTTCTCGGGATGGCCGTCGCGGTCGTGGCGGCCTGCCTCATCGGCCTGGGGTTCGTGGCGCAGCAGCACGCGGCGTTCCAGGAGCCGCTGGGGCGGATCCTGCATCCGCGCCTGCTGCTGGACCTGCTGCACAGCCGGCTGTGGTTGGGCGGGATCGGCCTGATGATCGCGGGCCAGCTCGTCTTCGCGTTCGCGCTGAACCTCGTCGGCGTCGCGCAGGCCACGCCGGTGCTCACCCTGAACCTCGTCTTCGCACTGATCGCCGCGCATGTGATCTACCGGGAGCCGCTCGGCGCCAGGACGCTGCTGGGGTCGCTGACGCTGACCGGCGGGGTCGCGCTGTTCCTGTTCATCGGGCGGCCGCACGGAGGCACGCCGCCCGGCGAGCTGTCCTTCCGCTGGGTGGGCGGGGCGGTCGTGCTGGGCCTCGCCATGGTGGTCGCGCTGGGCGGAGGCCACAAGGACCTCCGCGTGCGCGCGATGCTGCTCGCCTCGGCCGCCGGACTCCTCTACGGCCTCCAGGACACGCTGACCCGCAGCGTCGTGCTGCTGTTCGACAAGGGGGTCGGCGGCGCCTTCACGACGTGGCAGCCCTACGGCCTGGTGGGCATCGGCGCGCTCGCCCTGCTCTTCGCGCAGAGCGCCTTCGACGCCGCGCCGCTGCGCATCTCGCTGCCGGCCAGCACGGCGGCCGAGCCGCTGACCGGGATAGCGCTGGGAATCGTGGTCTTCGGCGAGAAGGTCCGGCTGTCCACGATTGACCTGGCCCTGGGGGCGCTGGGGCTGGCGGGCATGGTCGCGGGCATCGTCGTCCTCGGCCGGTCGCCGTATCTCGGGAAGCCGGAGGAGCTGGCATCGCGGGACGGGGGCGGACGCTCATGATCGCCATCATCCTGAGCCTGCTGGCCGCCGCGTCCAACGCCCTGGCGTCGGTGCTCCAGCGCCGGGCCACCGTGGCCGCGCCGGAGGCCGACGCCTTCAAACCGTCCCTCATCCTCGACCTGCTGCGGCAGCCGCTGTGGCTCGGCGGGGTCGGCGCGCTCATCGCCGCGTTCCTCCTCCAGGCCGCCGCGCTGTCGATGGCGGGGCTGGCGCTGGTCCAGCCGCTGCTGGCCGCCGAGCTGCCGTTCACCATGATCATCATCGCCTGGCTGCCGCCGCGCGGGCTGCGCCGGGTGCCGTGGGCGGGCGTCGCGGCACTCACCGCGGGCCTGGCCGGGTTCCTCGTCGCGGCGGCCCCCAGCGGAGGCAAGGGCGTTCCGGGCACCGGCGAGTGGATCGTCGCGACGGCCGCCACGGTCGGCTGCGCCGCCGTCCTGGTGACGGTGGCGTGGCCCATGCGCGGACCGTTCCGCGGGGTGCTGCTGGGCGTGACGACGTCCCTGGGCTTCGCGCTGACCGCCGCGTTCATGAGGACGGCCACCCGCGCCTTCTCCGACGGCGTCGTGACCTCCTGGGAGCTCTACGCGATGGCCGCGGCGGGGGTCACCAGCCTGTTCCTGCTCCAGAACGCGCTGCAGAGCGGCACCCTGGTGGCCGTGCAGCCCGCCCTGACGGTCACCGACCCCGTCGCCAGCATCCTGCTGGGCGTCGGCCTCTTCGGCGAGCACCTCCGGACCGGCGGGTGGATCGCCATGGAGGCCGTGGGCATCGTGCTGGTCGCGCTCGGCAGCGTGCTCATCACCCGCTCCCCCCTGCTGCACGGAGAGCGCGCCGTCACCCCAGCGCGGCGCGGATGACGTGCTCGGCCCGGACGGCGTCGAACAGCGTCCCCACCCGCTGCGCCCAGGCCTTGCGCACCTGCTCGCTCCCCAGGAGGTCCAACGTCTCGACGAGTCCGGCGGGCGACCGCGCGAACGCGCTCAGCCCCGCCCGTGCCATCGCCTCGGCGCCGTCGCGGCCGTGGCCGGGGATGGGCCGGTAGGAGACCACCGGCAGCCCGCACGCGAACGCCTCCCGGCACGTCTGGCCCGCCGCGTTGTCGACCAGCGCGTACGCGCCCGCCATCAGCCCTGGCATGTCGTCCCGCCAGCCGAGGGCGTACCCGATCCCGCCCTCCCGGATCCGGGCGCGCAGCCGCCCGTTCCGTCCGCACAGCACGACCGGCAGGTACCGGCCGGACGCCGCGAGCCCGCGGGCCGTCTCGGTCACCCGGCCGACGCCCCAGGCCCCCGCCGAGACCAGCACGACCCGTTCCCCTGGCCGCGCGCCGGCCTCGGCCCGGAGCCGTCCGCCGTCGTGCGCGCGCAGGAACCCCGGCCGCACCACGGGCGCGACCCGCTCGGCCGGACGCCCCGTCCGCTCCGCCACCGAGCGCGCCGAGGCCTCGTCCGGGCACAGGTAGCGGTCGTTGCCCGGGTGCAGCCACATCCGGTGGGCGGCGAAGTCGGTCACCAGGACGAGCGACGGCGCGTCCAGCCGCCCCCTCAGGCGCATCAGCCCCGCGGCCTGCGCCGCGACATGGAAAGTCGACACCACGGCGTCCGGGGGCGGTCCCGGCAGCCGCCGCTCGAGCCCCCTGGCGATCAGCGCCGTCAGCGGCGACGCGGGCGGCGGGCGCGGCGACACGAAGAACGCCTGGTAGACCCCCTCGTACAGCCACGGCGCCCCGCGGAGCATCGCCTCGTACATCCTCCTCAGCCCGTGCCCGAGCCGCAGGGGAACGAGCTCCAGCACGTCGAGGACGCACACCTCCACGCCCCGCCGCGCGACCCGGCGCGCCAGCTCCCCCGCGACGGCGTCGTGGCCCGCGCCCATGGCCGCCGTGAGAATGAGGAGTCGTTTGCCCATGCGATTCGATCCCCCTGTGAGACTGGTCCCATGTCGCACCTGACCAGGGGACTCGCCGCGGCCCTCCTGGCGCACGCCCTGCCCGCCGCGACCTGGCTTCCTCCGGTCCGCCGCCTGACGCCCCGCCTCGCCGGCCGCGGCGGCGCCCGCCATGTCGCGCTCACCCTCGACGACGGGCCCGATGCCCGCTCCACGCCCCTCTTCCTGGACGAGCTGGCCCGTCTCGGCTGCAACGCGACCTTCTTCGTCCTCGGCACGATGCTCCAGCGCAGCCCTGCCCTCGGGCTGCGCATCGTCGCCGAGGGACACGAGATCGCCGTCCACGGATGGCACCACGACAACCCCCTCGGGACCCGCCCCGGCCGTGTCGCCGCCGGGATTCACCGCACCGTCCGCCTCATCGAGGACGTCTGCGGCGTCTCCCCCGCCTGGTACCGCCCCCCGTACGGCGCCCTCAGTGCCGAGGCTCTCGTCGCAGCCCGCCGCGCCGGACTCCGGCCCGTCCTGTGGACGGCTTGGGGCAAGGACTGGACGGCCTCCGCGACGCCCCGTTCCGTGCTCGCCGCTCTTTCGCCGGGCCTGGTCGGCGGCGCGACGCTCCTGCTGCACGACAGCGACGCCACCTCGGCGCCGGGCGCCTGGAGAGCGTCCCTCGGCGCCCTCCCGGACGTGGTGGCGACCTGTCGCGCCACCGGCCTGGCCGTCGGCCCGCTGCGCGATCACGAGGTCCACTCGTCAAGGGCGTCACCTGATCACTCTTAACCAGCCGATGTCGCTCCATGCCGCCGACGCTCCGATCGTCCCAGTTCAGGGGCCGTGCGGCCGGAGCCCAGGGCGGTCCGGCGCCGACGATGCGGCACCGGACCGGCGACATGCCTCACTGCCGCGCTGAAGCGGCCTCAGGGGAAGGCGCACGGACAAGGGTCTCCTTCGGACGGGCCAGGGGGCCGCGCGGAAGGAGCGTGCCGCAGACGACGGCGCCGACCGCGAAGATGCCGGCACACCACCAGAACACCGTGGTGTAGCCGTGGATCGCCGCGAGCTGGAGCACCTGCGGCGTCGGCCGTCCGTGCAGATGGTCGGCCAGGTAGCCGGTGGTGGCGCTCGCCGCGACGGAGTTGAGCAGCGCGGTGCCGATCGAGCCGCCGAGCTGCTGCCCGGTGTTGATGCTCGCCGAGGCCACCCCCGCGTCGCGCGGCGCCACGCCGAAGGTCCCGCTGGCGGCCGCCATGCCGAAGATCAGGCCCATCCCGGCGCCGATCACCATGAGCGGGCCGAGCAGCGCGGACGCGTAGCCCGAGTCCGCGCCGATCCTCGTCAGCCAGACCATTCCGGCCGCGCTGAGGAGCATGCCGGCGACGACCATCGGCCTGGGGCCGAACCGCGGCATCAGCCTGGTGTTCCCCAGGGCGGCCGAGGTGCCGCTGAGAAGCACCATGGGCAGCATGGCCAGGCCCGACCTGACGGCCGAGAACCCCAGGGAGACCTGCATGTAGTAGACCAGGAACAGGAAGACGCCGAACGTCGCCGCCCCGCTGATCAGGATGGTGAGGTAGGCGCCGGCGCGGACGCGGTCGAGCACGATGCGGGGCGGCAGCAAGGGGTGCGCGCTGCGCCCCTGCCAACCGGCGAACACGCCCAGCAGCGCCGCGCCGGCCACGAGGAACCCCCAGGTCGAGGGCGTGCGCCAGCCGTGCGACGCCGCGTTGGAGAGCCCGTAGACCAGGCAGAGCATCCCGCCGGACACCGCCGCCACGCCCGGGACGTCCAGCCGGCCGCCCGGCGTCCGCTCCTGCCTGCCCACCAGCAGCACGCCCCCGGTGATCGCGACCGCGGCGAACACCAGGTTGACGTACATGCACCACCGCCAGGACAGGTAGGAGGTCAGCGCGCCGCCGAGCAGCAGCCCGAGGCCCCCGCCCGCGGCCGCGACCGCGCCGTAGACGCCGAACGCCCGCGCCCGCTCCTTCGGGTCCCTGAACGTCGTGGCCAGCAGCGACAGGGCGGACGGGGCCAGCAGGGCCCCGAAGACCCCCTGGCAGGCCCGCGCCGCCACCAGCATCGAGAAGTCCGCCGCCGCGCCGCCGGCGGCGGAGGCGGCCGCGAAGCCGACGAGCCCGGTGAGGAAGGTCGCCTTGCGTCCGACCAGGTCGGCCAGCCGCCCGCAGAACAGCAGCAGGCTCCCGAACGACAGCGCGTACGCCGTCACCACCCACTGCCTGTCGGCGGCCGAGAAGTCCAGCGCGCGCTGCGCCGACGGCAGCGCGAGGTTCATCACGGTCAGGTCGAGGACGACCATGAGCTGCGCCACGGCGATGACGGCGAGGATCGGCCACCGCCTCGGATCCCGGGCCGCCGGCTCGTCCGCGGCCCCGGCCGCCGGGGCCGCACTGCGTGTTGCCACAATCATCTCCTTGTCACGTCGACCGGCTCGAGGGTCGCCACGCCGGGTGACGACGTCGCCGGGTTCCCCGCCGCCGCGACGGCGGGTCCGTCTCAGAAGCCCGACGACACGACCTCCCGAAATGTCAGGCGGCCTGACGATTCGGGGCGATATCTCGTCGGAGTGGTGAGGGCACATCCGACCCAGGGAGCCACCGGACCATGACCGAGCACGCGGAAGCACCACACGACCGCCCCGACGCGGGCCTGAGCGCGATCATCAGTGAGCGGCGCCGGCTGACCGGTCTGGCCTACCGGCTCCTCGGCTCCCTGGCCGACGCCGAGGACGTCGTGCAGGAGACCTACGCCCGCTGGTACGCCCTGTCCCCCGCCCGGCAGGAGGCCATCGCCTCCCCCGGCGCCTGGCTGTCGAAGGTCGCGAGCCGCATCTGCCTGGACGTGCTCGGCTCGGCGCGCGCGAGGCGGGAGCGCTACGTGGGCGAGTGGATCCCCGAGCCGGTGCCCGAAGCGGGGCACTGGATCAGCGGCCGGCCGGGCGCGGCCCCGCCCGATCCGGCCGACCGGGTCACCCTCGACGAGTCGGTCAGCATGGCCTTCCTCGTCGTACTCGAATCGATGACCCCGGCCGAGCGCGTCGCGCTCGTCCTGCACGACGTCTTCCGCTACCCCTTCGCCGAGATCGCCGAGATCACCGGCCGCACCCCGGCCGCGTGCCGCGAACTGGCCTCCTCGGCCCGCCGCCGCATACGCGCCTCCGGGCCGCCCGCGACCCCGGCGGCCCGCCGCGCCACCGTCGTGCGGGGCTTCCGGCAGGCGATGGAGGCCGGCGACGTCGACGCCCTCATCGGCCTCCTCGACCCGGCCGCCGTCCTCACCGCCGACGGCGGCGGCGTGGTCAAGACCGCGCTCCGCCCGCTCGAGGGCGGCGAGCTGATCGCGCACCGGTGCGTCGAGATCGCCCGCCGGGTGCCCGGCGTGACGCTCCTGGAGCGCACCGTCAACGGCCAGCCCGGCCTGATCGCCCAGCAGCACGGCCGCACCGTGACCGTCTACGCCTTCGACATCGCCGACGACCGCATCACCCGCATCTGGGCAATACGAAACCCCAACAAACTCCGCCCCTGGACCGCCCTTTGAGCCGTGCCCGCCCCGGTCGGGGCCTGATCACTCCTCTCCGCCAGGACGTCTACCAGCGCTCCTTTACCAGACATTCCCTCGGTCAATATGCTTGCGCCCCCGGTGTCGAGGCGGGTCGTCCCGGGGCACTGGCGAAGGAAGAAGGCATGGCCGAGCCGGAGGGCACGTTCAGCAACGAGCGGATCAAGCATCTGGAGTTCATCCAGGCCGTTGTGACCCGGCTGGGAAACGGGTCGTTCCTCATCAAGGGATGGACGCTGACGGTCGTCTCCGCATTCCTCGGAGTTTCCATCAGCACGCTGAAATGGCAGGTGGCGCTGACCGCTCTCGTCCCGGCCGCCGGCTTCTGGCTCCTCGACTCCTACTTCCTCCGCCAGGAACGCCTGTTCCGCAGGCTTTACGACGACGTCCGCGACCCCGGCGCCCCTGTCGAGCCGTTCTCGATGGACACGACGCCCTACATCGGGGACACGGGGTGGCGACCCGTTCTGACGTCCAGGACCATCCTCGGGTTCTACGGGGTCCTGGCGCTCGTCTCAGTGATCGTTTCCCTCGTCACGCTGGGGCGGTGACCACCGTTCCAGGGGTCGCTCCGCGTCTCTGGCCCGCGTGCGGCGCGGGTCACGCCTCGTCGCCTGACTCCAGCCGCTCCAGTTCCTCCTTGAAGCGCTTGACGAGCCGCTTCTCGAGCGGCCGCGAGTCGGCGTAGGGGATGTAGGTCCAGCCCCTCACATCGACATGCGCCTTGCTTCCCTCCTTGAGGAGGGTGACCACCGTCTTCCCCTTCCCCCGGGCGTAGCCGAGCTCGAAGTAGACGTTGGGCCTCTCCATGGTCAGGTCGGCGACGACGAACAGCGCCTTGTCGATCTTTTCGAGGATCCGCTCGCTGATGACGTAGTCGGCGTCGTCGTCGCTGATCGGCCTGGCCGACAGCCCCGCCTTCTTCGCCGCGCGCTTGATCGCCTCGATCGTCGGCTTCATGGCCTCGTCGAAACTGATCACGATGAAGACGTCGCGGTTGGGCGGTGCCCCGGCGCCGGGGACGGGGTCCGGCTCCCGGCCGGGCGCGCCCGAGGCGGCCACCGCGGCCGGCCGCGGGTCGGCGGACCGGGCGGCCGCGCGGATGGACCTGACGAGTTCGTCCATCCCGTGCTCCTCGTCCGCGCCGAGCGTGATGGTGCCCGTCGCCCGGAGCGCAGGGGCCAGGTCGGCGTGCTCCGCGCCGTCGATGAGCACGGGGATGACCCTCCGGTTGCTGCCCATCGCCGCCGTCCAGCTGGAGTGCACCTCCGCCGAGGTGCTGCCGGCCGGCGAGAGGAGGACCACCACCGCGTCGGCCAGCCGGAGCTGCTCGTCCGTGGGCGGCGGCCATCCCTCGTCCGCGCCGCGGCCCGTCGGCCAGACCTTGATGCCGCGGGCCCGCAGCCTGGAGGCGACGCGCCCCGCGGTCGCGAGGTCTCCCGCGGAGCAGACGATGAGCGCGTTCAGGACGGCCGCCTCCCTGACTCACGAATACGGGCGATGTTGATCGGATAATTCGGCACGCGCATATCGGCGGTGTTTCCCGTCCATGTTATGTGGATTCTGCGACTCGCACCGAGCGGCAGGGGCGTTGTGTCCGGGTGTGGCCGCCGCTCATGAAGGCGCGGAAGGGAGAATCCCGACCGCCCCTCTATGCCGGATGACGCACTGCCCACCGGCACCGGTGGGGAAAATAACCGTGGGATGTGAAACGGCGGGAGGCGGCATGAGTGTCCTGCAGCGGCTCTCCATAGACGAACATTTGTTCGATGTCATGGCTTCGGGAGTACCCGACGACGAAGTCACGGCTTTCGTCGTCAAGGCGTCCTACGGCATCAATGTGATGCTGCTCCGAAAGATCGCCGGGCATCCGAACGCCTCGGCCGCCTTCGCGGACCTCGCGGAAATGTACGCCCGCGACGCCGCAGCGGTCCGCGAAATCCTCCGCTATCCGGCGGTGGGCGCGTGGGCGCGGGCGGCCGTGGGGCTGGCCGGAGGTCCCGACTCCCCCGCGGCGCCCGACGCCCTCCACGCCGTCGCCGTCGCCGCGGCGATCCGGACCGGAACAGACCACCGCGCACGCCTGCGCGCCAGGTGCGGCCTGGTCATGATCCCTTCCGTGGGCATGGCCAGGGTGGAGGGCGACTGGTGCACGGCGGTCGTCCGCGGTTCGCGCTGCGAGATAGCGGGCGTCCCGGTGCCGAGCGACCCCAGCATGGACGGGAGGGCGTGGTGGGGGCTCCGCCGGATCCGCCCCTTTCCGGGCGGTCTGTGCCTCCTGGTGGACGATCTGGACCCGTATCGCTTCCCCGAGCAGGCAGGGGGACGCCTCGATCCGCAAGCCGCGGCGGCCTGGACGGGGACCATCGGCCGGGCATGGACGATCCTCGCCCGCGACCACTCCGGGCACGCCGCCGAGACGCGGCACATCATGACCGTGCTCACTCCCCTGGCCGCACGCAGGAACGCGACGTCACGGACGGCCTTCGGAGCGCTCGCCGCCGGCCCGCCGGCGAGCCCCCTGCACCTCGCCGAGACGCTGGTGCACGAGACCCAGCACGCGAAGCTCGCCGTCCTGCTGGACCTGGTGGAACTCGTGCGGGACGACGCGCACCGCCTCTACCGCACCCGCTGGAGAAGCGATCCGCGGCCTCTGGGCGGCCTCCTCCAGGGCGCCTACGCCCACCTCGGGGTCGCCGGGTTCTGGCGGCGCCGCTTCGAGGTCACGGGCTGCGCGAGTGCGCGGGTCCGCGCGCAGCGGGTGGCGTCGGCGGTGGCCGAGACCGCCGGGGTCCTCCAGGCCAGCGGGGCGCTGACCGCGCTCGGGCACCGCTTCGTCGGCGGCGTCGCCGCCGCCGCGGCCGAGATCAGGTGGGTCACAGCGGGACAGGATCGAAGTCATACTCGATGCGCCGGCCCAACCCCATCGACCGCACCCACGGGCTGTCCCTGCCGACACGCTCGCTGAGCCGCTCGCCGACCTCGCCCGCCTCCGCGCCGTCGGCCGAGGCCGCCGCCTCGTCGAGCGCGAGATTGATCTGCGCGACGGCCCGCATCGGATGGTCGGCGCCGAGCTGGCCGGTGATGAGCGTGCACGTCCGGCCGCCGAGGTCGGCCGCCTCGGCCGGACGGCCGGCCGCGGCGAGGGCCGCGGCCTTTCCGAGGGCACTGATCAAGGTGAGGTGGTGCGTCTCGCCGAGCTTGGCGGTGAGCGCGTCCACCGAGGCCTTGTTGAGCTCCAGGGCCTTGCCGGCGTCCCCGGTGAGGCGCAGCAGAATGCCGAGGTTGCAGCCCGCGGCATGGGTGTAGGGGTGATCGTCCGTGTAGACGCGAGGGTAGGCCTCGTACGCCGTCCTCGTGAGTTCCAGGGCCTCCTCCAGCCGCTCCGCCTCCCGCAGGCAGTTGGCGCTGAGCAGCATCGCCGCGAGCGTGTCGGGGTGGTGCTCGCCCTGCGCCCGGCAGGTCCGCTCGAGGATCTCGGCAGCGAAGTCCACGGCGCCCGCCGTGCCGCCCTCCGTCAACCGGATGGCGATCCCGAGGTCCTTCGCGCAGCGCAGGGTGATCGGATGGTCGGGCCCCAGGTCCCTCTCGTCGATCGAGCGCAACTCCTCCCCCATGAACAGCGCCCTCTCGAAGTCCCCGCTCAGCCGGATGGCCCTGATCTGGTTGTTGCGCACGATGCGCACCATCGCGTTGCCGTCGCCCTCGCGTGCGCGCATGCGGGTGTACACCTGCTCCAGCAGGGCCCCGGCATCCGCGTACCGGCTACTGAGGATGAGGTCGAGGCCGAGATTGTTCTGCGCGCGCAGCGTCCGCGGATCTTCGGGGCCGAAGGCCAGCAGATGCCTGTCGACGGACTGCTCGGAAAGGGAGAGGGCGCCCTCGAAGTCGCCCTCCGCCCGCAGATCGATGGTGTGGCTGTTCGCCAGCCGGTACATCTCGTCCTGCAGGCGCAGCCTCTCCTCCGGGTCAGAGGGCTCGGGCAGCGCCTCAGCCTCCTCCAGCACCGTCCGGTTCAGCGCGGACGCGTCCGCGAACCGGCCGAAGGCGCGCAGGGCGAACGCCAGGTGCCGCCGGACGGCCAGCAGGTCGAGCGACCCGGGGCCGGACGCCGCGCGCCAGTGCTCGTAGCACTCCTCGGCGAGGCCGATGGCCTCCGGCGCCCGCCCCGACTCGTACAGGTAGCGGATGATGCTGCGCATCAGGTAGCGGACGCGCGGGTCCGTGCTCCGTGCCGCCCTCGTGGGCCCGATGTGCGGGATCAGGTGCCGGTAGGACGGCCAGAGGGCGCTGTTGTCGGGATTCTTCGGGTCGGCCTCCGCCAGCAGGAGATGGACCTGCTCGGTCAGGCGCCGGCTCTCCTGCGGGGGGACGGTCTCCCGGATCCAGTGCTGGAGCACCCGGTGCATCTCGAAAGTCCGGTCCATGGGGTTCACCGGGAGCAGGGAGAACCGGTTGAGGTCCCGTATCGCGCGGTTGAACCTCATCGGGTCCGCCAGGATCTCCTTCAGCGGGCTGTCCAGCGCGTCCGCACCGCCCATCAGGATCGCCCTCGATATCGGGTCGGGGCCGAAATGCGCGATGAGCTTGGCGATCTGCTGGGCGTCGGGGGTGAGCCGGCTCAGCGCCAGGAACCAGGAGGCGTTGATCCGGGCCTCCTTCTGCGGAGTGCCCTGCAGGAGCAGTTCGCCCATCCTCGCGTTGAAGAGGTCGAGGTATTCGTCCACGGACAGGCCGGTCGCACGGTTCCACCCGCTGGCGTGCTCGAGCAGGATCGGCAGATGGCCGAGCGCGGCCGCCAGGCGCTCGGCCTCTTCCGGCCCCACGTCCGGCATTCTCTTGCTCAGGAATTCGATGCTCTCCGAGGGATCGAAGACCTGGACCCCGAGGGAGCGGACGTCCGGCGTCCAGTCGAGGTTCTGCGAAGTGATGATCACTTGGCCGGGTCCGTCCGGGGTCCAGGCGAGGGTGGCCTCGGGGTCCACGGCGTTGTCGTACACCAGCAGCCAGCGGGACACCGGGTTCCCGGAGTTCAGCGCGTCCAGGACCTGGCGCGCCGTGTTCTCGACCAGCCCGCCCGGCGGAACGGAGTCGGTGGGGGAAGGGACGGGGACCGGTTCCAGGCCGAGTCGCGGGGCGAGCGCGGCCAGGGCGGCGGCGATCAGCGCGGGCTGCTCCGCCTTGATCCACCAGACGAGATCGAACCGCTCCCGGTGGCGGTGCGCGTACTCGACGGCCAACTGCGTCTTGCCCACCCCGCCGAAGCCGTGCAGGGCCGTCGCTCCGCCCGCCACCGCCCTCGAAGGCTCCTCATCGGGGACGACGAGGGTCACATGGCCGGATTCGGCCGACAGGCGAGCGAGCAGGTCCGCCCGGCCGGTGAAGGACCGGTTGCGCCGGGGGACCTCTCCCCAGATCTGGGGGCCTTCGTACTCGGCTGTCGCCATTTGTCCTCCCCGGAGGTCGACAATATTGCTCATTCTAGGCAAGAAGAGGCCATCGGGCTCCCGGACCGCGCGCTTTTGGTGCATGATGAAGGGGCCGGACCGAACGGGGCCAAGGTGACGCGACCACGACGTTTCGAGAGTCAGATCTTTGATCTGACGGATATCGATCTGTCCGAGGTGATCAATGTTCCGGAATCGGAGCTCGAAAGGTCGCTCGGCTGGCTCATGCGCCAACGGGAACGGGTCCCCGACCCGCTGTTCGGCGGTTCCACCGGCGAGTGGGATGGTGATGAGATCTAGAGGCGGAGCAGAGCGGACTTGCCGATCAGGCACCCCGGTACAGGACCCCCCGTCGTGACCGGTATGGGAGAATCCCCGCCGGGGCGGGAGCCGCCATTTCCCGGATCGCGCCCTTACCGCCCTGACGAGGCCGCCTTCTTCCACGGGAGGAGCGAGGAGACCCGGAGCCTGGCCGCCCTCTGGGGCACGTCCCGGGTCACGGTCCTCCACGGCGCCCCGGGCACCGGCAAGACGTCGCTCCTGGAGGCCGGGGCCTATCCCCTACTGCGTGAGACGGCCCACGACGTGCTGCCTCCCGGGCGCCTGGCCCGCCACGCGGACCACCCCAGCGGTGCGCTGCCGGAGAGCGGGCGGCCCGCCTACTCGCTGCTCCGCGGCTGGCTGCCGGAGATGCCGCCGACCGCGGTGGCCGACACCACCGTCGGCCGGTACCTCGACGAACTCGCCTACCGCCCCGGCCCGGTCCTCCTCGCCGTCGACCAGGCGGAGCGGCTGTTCGGCGGCTGCGATCAGGACGGCCACCGCGCGCTGCTGGACGATTTACGGGAGACGGTCCGGCGCCATCCCTCGCTGCACGTGCTCTTCAGCGTCCGGTCCGGTCATGAGAACGAGATCGCCGAGGCGTTCGCCTTCGCCGGGACGGCGGAGTTCGAGCTGACCGGCCTGCCGGCGCCCCGTGCCGCGGGCGCGGTCGGTGCGGCGCTGGAGTCCGCCGGGCGACGGAGATCGCTGTCACGCGCCGCCGTCGGCGCGCTCGCCCGGGCCCTCGGCCCGGCGCCCGAGACCGGAGAGCACGCCGAAGAGGGGGAGCCCGCCTCGGACGGTGCCGGGGTGGTCCATCCGCCCGTTCTCCAGCATGTGGCGGCAGGCCTGTGGCGCGCCTGGCCGGAGGCCCCGTTCCTCGGACCGGAGCGCATCACCAGGAGCCTGGTCAGCGACTGGATCGCGGAGGGCATCTGGAAGGACATCGCCTGGGCCGCCGCCCTCACGTCCGATGACCCCCAGACGATCGCGGAGCGGTTGGCATCGCTGGGCCGTGAGCCCACCACGCCCCCGCTCCCCCAGGACGTCGCGGATGTACTGACGGACAGGCACGTCCTGCTCCCCGCCCGGAACGGGCTCTTCACCACCGCCTCGCCGCGCCTGGCCGAGCCGATCGACGCATTGAGCCGGCGGGCGCCGTCCTTGCCGAGCCCCTCCTTCCGAGCCGGGGATTGGGTGGCCGCGGCGGCCCACGCGCTCGACCGGTGCGACACCCGCCTGGCCCGGCGGGCCGCCCTGACCGCGCTCGACCTGGCCGAAGGCATGGGACAGGGCCTCCAGGCCCGGATCCTGCTCGGCGACGCCGCCTACGAGGCCGGTGATCCGGCCGAAGCAGAGCACTTCTACGCGGAAGCGGCGGTCCTGGCCGAGGCGCACCGGGCCGGAACCCTCGTCGGCGCCCTGCTGGCATCGGTCGGCAGGATCCAGATGGCTCGCGGCGAGACCGGTGAGGCCATCCAGTCGCTGTCCTGGGCCTCGGCCCGGCTGCCGGGCGACGGGCTCGTCAGCCGGGAACTGCACCGGGCCTTCGCCCGCATGAGCGGCGGCTGGGCGGCGCGCCACTCCGTGTGAAGGGAAGCCGCCGCGGTCGGCGGGCGCCCCCGGCGGTCACCAGGGGGCGCGGGCGCCGGGGGGCAGATGGCGCGGCAACGCCAGATCGATCGCATAGGCCCGCCGCCAGCTTCTGATCTCCTCGAGCCCGGTCCGGCTCTCGAAGAAGCGTTCCGCCGTCGTTCCCTCGGGGAGCTCCTCGCCGTCTTCCGCCACCAGTTCGGCCCGGACGAAGGGGCGCCGGCCGGCCAGGGCCGCCGCGACATGCCGATGGCCGCGCACGACGAAGAACCGGGTGCCGGAGCGGCCGACACCGATCTCCGACGCGTCCGGGGCGGAGTGCGCCGGGAGGTCTAGGTACGCGTCGGGGCGGTCGGGGTGCCGTTCCGTCGGATAGAGCCTGGCCGGATGCAGCAGCAGCGCCGGCCCGCCGCCCTCCTGCCTCGACAGCGCGTCCACCACGATGTCAGCGGCCCGCTCGGGGCTGATCTCCGTCGTGTCGAGAACCAGGTCGTAGTTCCGGAGGCGGGCCTTGTCGACGTGGTAGCGCCGCAGGAAGCGCTGCCGCTCGCTCTCACTGCGCTCTTCGAGGTGCCGCCGGGCCTCGGCCTCGGAGGCGTACCGCTCGACGGCTCCCGCGCCCCGCCCCATCACCCGGCGGGCGGCCACCTTCGGATCGACGATGAAATGCGCTTTGAACGCGTCCGTGAAGAAATGCCACCCCAACCGGCTGTCGACGATCACCGGTTCGGCGGAGGCGGCCATCTCCCGCTGGATCCGGTCCACATGGTCGTCGATCGACGGGTCCCGTTCCGACTGCCGGTTGAACTGCAGGGACGTCATTCCGCGCTGGGCCGCCATCCGGCGGTGGACGTCGCCCATGGTGACGGTGGGCAGCCCGAGGCGCTCGGCCAGAATTCGGGCGACGGTGCTCTTACCGCTGCCCAGATCTCCGTTGATGGTGATCGACCTCGGCGCGTCCATCATTTCTGCCCCCGCAAGCAATACCGTCGATAGCGGCGGGAAAGTCGCGACACACGGAGCCATAGCGACGTAGTGCCGCATATCTCAAAGATTACGCCCCCTCATGATAGCCAGGACAATGGACGCCGTCCCGGCTTTTCCGACCGATGGGGTCGGCCTCTCCGACGTGCACGGTCTTCGCACCGGCGCGTAAGGGTGCCCGCAAGCGGTGATGCGCCTTTATCGAGCACGTTCGCTCGAGGCGCCGTCGCGGGTGAATGCGGCTTGGGCGGCGGTGGATTGGGTTCGGGATTCTTCGGTGGCGGTCCAGCGGGCCGTTCTGCGGAGGGCGTCGAACTCGTGCTGGAGGGTGGTGGCGGAGGTGGTGCGGCAGTCGGTGCTGATGGTGACCGGCACGCCTTCGGCCAGCAGGGGGGCCGCGGGGTGGGCGTGGAGACTCGGTACGGCGCCTGTCTGGACGTTGCTGGTGGGGCACATCTCCAGGGCGATCCCGTCGGTGCGCAGGCGGTCGCGGAGTGCGGTGTCGGCGGTGCATCGGACCCCGTGGCCGATGCGGTGGGCGCCGAGGACGTCGATGGCCTCCCACATGCTCTCCGGCCCTGCGGCCTCACCGGCGTGGACGGTGCAGGGCAGGCCGGCGGCGTGGGCCAGTTCGAAGGCGGCCTTGTGGGAGCGGGCGGGGTAGAGGGTCTCGTCCCCGGCGAGATCGAGACCGGCGACCAGGCCGCGGTGGCGCACGGCGGTCTCGGCCACGGCGAGGCTTTCGTCCGGAGTCTGGTGGCGCAGGCAGCACAGCAGCAGGCCCGTCCCTACGCCGGTGGCGGCGCGTCCTTGGGCAAGGCCCTCGGCGACCGCGCGGACCGCGTCGTCGAGGGTCATCCCGCGGCGGTGGTGCAGCTGCGGCGCGAAGCGGACCTCGCCGTACACGACACCGTCGTCGAGCCAGTCCTCGACGAGTTCACGGGCGGCGCGGGTGAGAGCCTCGGGCGTCTGGAGCACTTGGAGTGGGGTGTCGATGTAGGCGAGGTAGGCGGTCAGGGTGCGGCAGTGGGCGGGGGCGATGACGAGGTCGTCGACGGGCCGGTCCAGTTCGACGCCCTGCCGGCGGGCGAGGTCGGCGACGGTGGACGGGCGGACGGAGCCGTCAAGGTGGCAGTGGAGTTCGTAGCGCGGTAGCGGCGCTGCATGAGTGCTCATCGCGAGGTCCAGATCACCGGGTGGAGGAGGCGGGAGTGAGTATCTAAACGTTTAGACAGGCAGAATGCAAGGCGTCATGACGAAGCGAGCAGCAGGCAGGCCGGCGACGCTGGCGGACGTGGCCCGCGCGGCCGGAACCTCGACGGCGGTCGTCAGCTACGTGCTGAACGACGGGCCCCGGCCGGTCGCGCCCGCCACCCGGGAGCGGGTGCTGGCCGCCGCCGCCGATCTGGAGTACCGGCCCAACCGCATCGCCCGGGCCCTGCGCTCCCGCACGAGCGGCGTGGTCGGCCTGGTGCTGGCCGACGCCTCCAACCCGTACTTCGCCGCGCTGGGGCGGCACATCGAGCACCTTCTAGGGCAACGGGAGAAGCTCTCCCTGACCGGGAACGCGGGCTACTCGCCGGAGCGCCAGGAGCATCTGGTCGACCGGTTCCTCGCGGCACAGGTCGACGGGCTCGTCATCGTCTCCGCCGACGGCGGGCCCGACGCCGCCGTCCATGCCCGGCGCGCGGGGGTCCGCGCCGTCTACGTCCACCACGGGCCGCAGGAGCCGCAGGCCCCCGTGGTGCACGCCGACAACACCGCCGCCGTGCACGAGGCCGTCGAGCACCTCCGGTCCCACGGGCATACCGAGATCGCCTTCCTCGCCGGGCCGGACGACGCCGGGCCGGTCGGCGAGCGCCGCGCCGCCTGGGAACGCGCCGGAGCGGGCACCGACGCCCCCCTTCTGCGGTCGGAGTACACCCGCGCCGCGGCGGCCGCCCTCGTCCAGCGCTTGATCGGCGACGGCGCCCTGCCCGCGGCGCTGGTCTGCGCCACCGACGAGCAGGCCATCGGGGTCCTCGCGGCCGCCCATGCCGCCGGACGGCGCGTCCCCGGTGATCTCGCCGTCGTCAGCCTCGACGGCACCCCCGACACCGCCTACACCGCCCCGGCGCTCACCGTGACCGAGCAGCCCCTCCAGGCGATGGCCCACCAGGCCGTGAGCCTGCTTCTCGACGACCGCGCCACCACACGGCCCCTGCGCGCCGCGCTGATCATCCGCCGCAGCTGCGGCTGCCCCCTGACTCCCCCACGCCGCGGTTGAAGCCGCCGTGTGTGCGCGAGCACGTCGGGCGTCAGTCCTTCTGCCTGCTGAGGGCCTTGCGGATGGCGTCGCGGGCGCGGTCGGCGGCGGCCGCGAACGGTCCGGCCACCAGGTTGGCCGTGGCGGACTCGAACCCGACGTGCGGATGGGTGGGCGCCACGGCCTCGGCGGCCTTGACGGCGGTCGCCATCCTGCGCAGGTCGTGCTCGGAGGCGTGTTCGCGGAGCTGCGGGAACTCCGCTTCCTCCTCGTGCCGGGCGTGGTCCATGACGGACAGGCGCAGGTCGCCGAGCCGCTGGAGGAAGTCGGGACTGGTCGGGCCGAAGTAGTCGAGGTCCGACAGGAGCTGCTTGGCCTGGTTCTCCTCGGCCAGGCGCGCGTCGACCACCTCCCGGCCGCCCTCGATATGGCGGCGGGCGTAGGGATGCACGACCTCCTCCTCGGCCGTCTCGTGGACGGCCAGCAGCCGGCGCAGCCGCTCGAAGGCGGCGGTCCGCTCGTGCCCGGCGGCGGCCTCCACCTGGTCGAACAGCTGCCGGATCTCGGCGTGCTGCCGCAGCAGCAGGTCGACGACGTCGTGGGCCGCCGCTTCCGATCGCTCGCTCACTCTCGCCCCCGCAGAGTCGACGGTGGTGGCGAATAGGACCTGCCCCCGCTGCGGAATCAAAACACTCGGGCCTGCGCGAACGTCACCGCCGTCACCCGGTCGATCACCGGTGGGAGGCACACGCTGCGGCTGCACGCGCCGTACGAGACGACGATCTCCGCTGCGGGACCCGTCCGGCGCACCGGGAGCGAGATCGTCACCGGTCCGTCCGGGTAGACCGGGAGCCGCGTGTCCAGGAGCGGCAGATCCAGCCAGCGCACCGCCTCATCGGCGCGGGGTGCGCCGGTGGCCTCCAGGCCCGCCCGCACGCCCACCCGCGTCGGGACGCCGAGCCCGCCGGACGGCAGATCGAGGCTGTAGATGTGGAAACCGGGCCGGGTCGGGCGGAAGGTCACCTCCACCGCACGCGTCGAGGCGGCGATCGTCACATCCACCTCCCCCTCCGTGAACCGGGCGGCCGCCGACTCCTGAGCCGGCCCGCACCCGGTGAGGAGTACGGCGGCGAGCAGGAGGGCCCGTCTCACTTCCAGCGCCGGAGGAATGCGACGACGTTCTCGGACAGCAACCGGTCGCCGGCGGAGGCCGGATAGAGGCTCTTGTTGCCGGCCGTCCGCACTTCACCCTCGGGCGAGAGGACGACCAGGGCGGGGATCCCGGTGCGCTTCAGGTCCACCCCGTACTTCCTGGCCAGGTCCAGATGCCGGTCGATCCGGCCGACATCGACACTCACCAGGTGATATTGGTCGAGAAGAGGCCGCACGGTCTGGAGGTGGAAGAAGTACTGCAGCGTCGCGCATTCGCCGCACCACCCCGCACCGAAATCGAGGAGTACGGGGCGTCCGTCCGCCTTGGCCCCCGCGAGCGCGGCCGCGATCTCGGCCCGGGGGTCGGCCTTCCGGTCGTACGCGCGCGGCGACTTCGTGGGCGAGGCCGGGGCCGGTCCGGTCGTCGCGACGGTCTCGGGGCGCTCGACCCCGTCGGCTCCCCCGGCCGGTCCGCAGGCGGCGGCCAGCAGCGGCATGGCCAGGAGCAGACGTAATCTGACGGCGGACATACCCCATTGTCCCAGCAACAGGGGAAATTGTCGCTGGAACGGCCGCAGTCAGTCGACCATCAGCCAGCCGCGCACTTCCGCTTCGTGGTCGATGAAGCGGTCGCCGGAGACGTCGATGACGACGCGGTCGATGGTGCCTCCGGTGAACCGGAACGGCGGCCGGTAGTCGGGGGTGACGGGTGAGCCCTCGGCGCGGCCCACGCAGAGCCCGTCCCCGACGGGGCAGAAGTAGCTGGGCTGGGTGACGAGGCGGGCGCCGGCCATCCGCTGCTCGTTCACGTAGAGGGTGAGGTCTCCGGTGGTGCCGGGCATCTCGGGGTCGGTGCTGCGGCCCTCGGCCCTGAACTCGGCCGTGAACGTGTGCCTGCCCGGCTCGATGGCCAGGTCGGCCGTCACGACCTGCAGGCGGCTGCCCACCCAGTTGTAGACGTAGGTCAGGCGGCCGTCCTTGATGTAGAGGCTGTGCCCGCCGGAGACGCCGCCATGGACGAACAGGACGCCCTCGACCTCGTCCGAGCGGACGTCGACCCCGGCGACGATCGTGTACGACCGGCCGTTGGTCATGACGGCGGACTGCTCCGGCACCGGCGCGCAGTCGGGGTAGTAGACGTACCGGTCCCGGGCCGGGGTGCCCTGCGGGCGCTCGGACAGGGTCTGTTCGAGTGCGGTGCGGTCGTCCAGCGGAAGGCCGTTGTAGATGCCGGCGTGGTAGTGCCACAGGCCCTTGAGCCGTTCGAGCCGCTCGGGCTCCCGGTCGGCCAGGTTCCTGGACTGGGCGCGGTCCCGGGTGAGGTCGTAGATCTCCCACACGTCCTCCTCGAACCTGCCCCAGCCGCTCAGCGGCGGGTGGACGGTGCAGGCCAGCCACCCGTCGTGGTAGATCGCCCGCTGCCCCAGCATCGCGTAGAACTGCGTGAGCTTGCCCGGTGCGGACGGGTCGGTGATCGAGGCCGCGAAGCTCTGCCCCTCGATCGGGCTCTGCGGGCGGCCCTTCAGCACTTCCGGCGGTTCGATGCCCAGCAGGTCGTAGAGCGTCGGGGTCACGTCCACGGCGTGGACGTACTGGTGGCGCACCTCGCCCCGGGCCTTGATCCTGGCGGGCCAAGCCACCAGGCACATGTCCGCGACGCCGCCCTCGTAGCCGGCCCAGCGCTTCCAGTACGGGAACGGGGTGTCGAACGCCCACGCCCACCCGGTGTTGTAGTGGTTGTAGGACGAAGGGGTACCGAGTTCGTCGATGTGCTCGAGAACCGACTCCGCGGGGGTCGGCAGGCCGTTGAAGAACCGCCACTCGTTGAAGGTGCCGTCCGGTCCGCCCTCGCCGCTTCCGCCGTTGTCGGAGACGGCCACGATGATGGTGTTGTCGAGCTCGCCGGCCGCCTCCAGGAAGTCGATCACCCGGCCGAGCTGCTCGTCGCTGTAGGAGACGTAGCCGGCGAAGACCTCGGCCATCCGCACGAACAACCGGCGCTCGCCCTCGCTCAGCGAGTCCCACGGCCGGACGGTGTCGAGTCGCGGCCACGGCTGCCCGGCAGGTCCCGTGGCCTCCGGCTCGCCGTGCGGATTGATCGCGGACAGTTCGGTGTCCTCGGGCAGCAGGCCGATCTGCTTCTGGCGGCGCAGGATCTCGGGCCGGATCGCCTCGTACCCCTCGTCGAACACGCCCCTGTACCGGTCGGCCCACTCCTTGTACACGTGATGCGGCGCGTGGGCGGCGTCGAGCGCCAGGTACATGAAGAACGGCTTGTCGGGCTGGACCGCCTTGGCGTCGCGGATGAACTGGATGGCCTTGTCGGACAGGTCCTTGGCGATGTGGTAGCCCTCCTCGGGCGTCCCGGGCGTGCCGATCTGGTGGTTGTCGTGGACCAGGCTCGGATACCAGGAGCTCGACTCGCCGTTGAGGAAGCCGTAGAACCGCTCGAACCCGCACCCGAGCGGCCAGCGGCCCTTGTAGGCGGCCATGCTGGTCTCCCACCCCGGGGTCAGGTGCCATTTGCCGACGCAGTAGGTGTTGTAGCCGTGCTCGGCGAGGACTTCGGAGACGAACCCGTTCTCGACCGGGATGCGGGTGGAGATCCCGGGGAACCCGGCGCTGAACTCGGCGACCGTGGCCATCCCGTTCGAGGTCGCGTTGCGTCCGTTCAGCAGCGAGGCCCTGCTCGGCGAGCACAGCGCGGTGGTGTGGAAGTTGGAGTAGCGCAGGCCGAGGTTCGCGATCCGGGTCATCGTCGGCGTCTTCACCGGGCCGCCGTAGCAGTCCATCGTCCCGTACCCGACGTCGTCCCACACGATCACCAGGACGTTCGGGGAGCCCTTGGACGCCCACGGCGACAGGAACGGCTCCCAGTCCGGCTCCGAATCGCGGATGTCCAGGGCGATCCTGCCCTTGAAGCCCTTCGCCATGACGTCTCTCCCCCGCAGCCCGATGCGCAGCAGCGCGCGTGGCCCGATGCGTACCGGCCGGTGCCGCCGTGAAAGGCGGCGCCGGTCGCGTTCACCGGTGTGCCTGTGCCGCGTTCGTTCCCGCCACGGGAAGGGGCACCCTACGCCCCTCCTCAAGGGATCCCGATGGAACGGTCACTTTCCGGCGGGGCCGTCCGCCGAGGGGCCCGCGTCAATCCGTCTGCCGGGTGATCTTCCGGGGCGGATGTCCGGCCCGATGGTGGATCACAGGGATGAGCGCCGCGGCCGAGAATTCGGGGGACCAATCCGCACCCCGCGCGGGAATGCACCGATCCCCTGAAGGGAAGCGCATGCGCCTCAGACGAAGGATCCTCGCGGTCGGCGTGGCCGGGGCGGCCCTCGTACCCGCTTTAAGCGTCACCGCTCTGGCCGAGCCGGGGACCGCCGGCGTCCGGGCAGGCGACACGACGAGCCCGGTCGAGAAGAAGCGCGTCGACCGCGTGCCCGCCCCGAAGCCCGCCTGGTACAAGTGCTACGGCTACGCCGAATGCGCGACCGTCCGGCTGCCTCTCGACTACGACGACCCGAAGGGCGCGACCACCGAGGTCGCCGTCCTCAGGGTGAAGGCGCGGAACGCCAAGAAGCGGATCGGCAGCCTGTTCGTGAACCCGGGCGGGCCCGGCGGCCAGGGCACCGCCATCGCGTACCAGGCTCCCGACTTCCTCGGCAAGGACGTCCTCGACCGCTTCGACATCGTCGGCTTCGACCCGCGCGGCATCGGGTTCAGCTCCAACGTCGCGTGCTTCAAGTCGACCAGGGACCAGAGCCTCGCCTTGGCCGGGATGGACGTGGCGTTCCCCGTCGGGGCGAAGCAGGAGGCGGCCTACATCAAGTCGGCGAAGGCGCTCGGCAAGGGCTGCTCCACGACCGGGAAGAAGCTGGCGGGCGCGATGTCCTCCGCCGAGGCGGCCCGCGACATGGACGTCCTGCGCCGCGCGGTCGGCGACAAGAAGCTGTCCTACCTGGGCTTCAGCTACGGGACGGCGATCGGCCAGTACTACGCGAACATGTTCCCCGACCGGGTTCGCGCCGTCGCCGTGGACGGCGTCATCGACCCCGTCTCCTGGGTCGGCACCCGGAAGACCGCGGGCCAGATCCTGGACGACCGGCTGCGGTCCGCCGACGGCGCCTACAAGGCGCTGAGGGAGATCCTCGTCCGCTGCGGCAAGGCGGGCAAGGCCAAGTGCACGTTCGCGGCCTACGGGGATCCCGTCAAGAACTTCGACGTGCTCGCCAAGCGGCTGAAGGCCAAGCCGGCCGACATCGAGGGCGACAAGATCACCTACGCCGACTTCGTCGGCGGCGCGCTCGGCATGCTGTACGACCCGAGCGGCTACGAGATCATCGACGCGATGGCCACCGACCTGTGGAAGGCGACCTCGTCCTCCTCGACGGCGGCGCAGAAGGCCGAGGCGCGCAAGGCCCTCGCCAAGCGCATCGCGGAGCGCCGGGCCGAGGTCGAGCGGAGGAAGGAGGCCGCGGCCAAGGTCTCGGCCAAGGACTTCCCCTACTACAACGACCTTGAGGCGTTCAGCGGCGTCACGTGCACCGACGGCCTGCACCCGAAGAAGGCGGGGAGCTGGCCCGCGCAGACGGCCGCGTCGGACAAGCGGGCGCCCTACTTCGGGCGCGCATGGGGCTGGGGCAGCGTCCAGTGCGCCGGCGACGCCTGGAAGGTCCGCGACGAGGACGCCTACACCGGTCCCTTCAACCGGCGTACGAGCGCTCCGGTCCTGTTCGTCGGGAACTACTACGACCCCGCCACGAACTACAAGGAGGCGGTCTCGTCCAGCAAGATGCTGCCCAACAGCCGGCTGCTGTCCAGCAACAGCTGGGGCCACACCGCCTACGGAACCTCGGACTGCGTGACGAAGGCGGTCGAGGGCTACCTCGTCCGCGTGGCGCTGCCGCCCGCGGGCAAGGTGTGCGTCGGGGACGTCCAGCCGTTCGCGGGGAACCCCGGACAGGCGCTCGGCACCAGAGGGCCGGCGGACGCGAGCGCGATGGCGACGCAGGTGAGCGCCGCCGGGAACGGCGCGAAGCTGCCGCCGGTGGCGACGCGGGTGCCGTCGTCCGTCCTGCTCGGCACGCGGTGAACTGACCGCCCGTGACGCCGGGCGGGCCCGCCTCGGGCCCGCCCGGCGTTCGCGTCAGCCGAGCGGGTCCGAGGGGGGATCGCCGCCTTCCTCCCCGGGGGCGCCGTCCCCGGCCTCCTGCACGATCCGCCGGATGACCGAGACGGTGCGGGCCAGATGGGGTTCCGTGCGGTCGGTCCGGTAGGCGACCGCGAGGTCGACGCTCATGGCGGGGCGCACCAGGGGCCGGAACACGACCCCTTCGAGGGCCAGGGCCGTCACCGGTTCCGGGACGACGGCAATGCCGAGGCCGCCCGCGACGAGGGTGACCAGGGTGGAGGTCTCGCCGACCTCGTGGCGGATCCTGGGCTCGACGCCGGCCTCGCGGAAGAGCCCGAGCACGACGTCGTACATCACCGAGCGGCGGTCCGCGGAATGCACGATGAGGTCGGCGCCCGCCATGTCGGCGACCCCCAGCTCCGGCAGCCCGGCCAGGCGGTGGTCGCCGGGGACGGCGACGACCAGCCGGTCCCGGCGCAGCGGCAGGACCGTGAGCGAGAGATCGCCGATCGGCGGCCGCAGCAGCGCCAGGTCGACGGCGCCGGCCCGCAGGGCCGCGGCCTGGTCCGGGACCAGCATCTCGCCGCGGAAGGAGAAGTCGACCCCGGGCAGTTCCAGGGAGAGGCCGCGGGACAGCGCGGGCAGCAGGCTGTAGGTCGCCGAGCCTACGCAGCCGATCGCGAGATGGCCGACCGCGCCGGCGGCCACCCGGCGGGCCTCGCGGGCCGCCTCGTCAACCTCGCCGAGGATGCTCCGGGCCCGTGCCAGGTAGCCGCGGCCCGCGTCGGTCAGCTCCACCCGGCGCGTGGTCCGGTGCAGCAGTTCCACGCCGAGGTCGGCCTCCAGTTGGCGGATCGCCTGCGACAGCGGCGGCTGGGCCATGGCGAGCCGCTCGGCGGCGCGTCCGAAGTGGAGCTCCTCCGCGACGGCGACGAAGTACCGCAGGTGGCGTAGATCCATATGGATTGAGTCTCAATAAGAGTGAATATTGATACTTCACTGTATCAAGGCAGGCCACCTAGCCTCGAAGCCATGACCTCCTTTCTCTACTCCGCCGTACGAACCCCGTTCGGACGGTTCAACGGCGCCCTGGCGGGTGTACGGCCGGACGACCTCGCGGCGGGCGTGATCACCGCGCTGCTGGACCGGGCGCCCCGGCTGGACCCGGCCGCGATCGGCGAAGTCGTCTGGGGCAACGCGAACGGAGCGGGAGAGGAGAACCGCAACGTCGGCAGGATGGCCGCGCTGCTGGCCGGGCTGCCGACGAGCGTGCCGGGCACGACGGTGAACCGGCTGTGCGGCTCCAGCCTCGACGCGGCGATGGGCGCCTCCCGGACGATCGAGTCGGGGGACGCCGACATCGTCGTGGCCGGCGGAGTCGAGTCGATGACCCGGGCGCCGTGGGTGCTGCCGAAGCCGGCCAGGGGCTTCCCGGCCGGGGACCTCGCCGCGGTCTCCACCACGCTCGGCTGGCGGCTGGTGAACCCGCGCATGCCGGAGGAGTGGACCGTCTCGCTCGGCGAGGCGAACGAGCGGCTCGGGGAGAAGTACGCCGTCGGCCGCGAGCGCCAGGACGCGTTCGCCCTGCGCTCCCACCGGCTGGCGGCGGCCGCCTGGGACGAGGGCTTCTACGACGGCCTCGTCGTCCCCGCCGGGGAACTGCGCCGCGACGAGGGCATCCGCGCGGACACCTCCCTGGAGAAGCTGGCCGGCCTCAAGCCGAGCTTCCGCGCAGACGGCACCATCACCGCCGGCAACGCCTCCCCGCTGAACGACGGCGCCGCCGCCCTGCTGCTCGGCTCGGCCGAAGCGGCCGACCGGATCGGCCTCGATCCCCTCGCCCGCATCGCCGGGCGGGGCGCGTTCGCGCTCGATCCGCAGGACTTCGGCTACGCCCCGGTCGAGGCGGCCGAACGGGCCCTCGCCCGGGCCGGGATCGGCTGGGACCGGGTCGGCGCGGTCGAGCTGAACGAGGCCTTCGCCGTGCAGTCGCTCGTCTGCGTCGACGCCTGGGGCATCGATCCGGAGATCGTCAACACCCGGGGCGGCGCGATAGCGATCGGCCACCCGCTGGGGGCGAGCGGCGCCCGCGTCCTCGGCACGCTCGCGAAGGTGCTCCGCGAGCGCCGGGAGCGCTGGGGCGTCGCCGCGATCTGCATCGGCGTCGGGCAGGGCCTCGCCGTCGTGCTGGAGAACACGGATCTGGAGAACACCGCCATGGGGAGCACGGGGGCCGGAGCATGAGCCGCACCGAGATCCTCGAAAGCGTCGACGAGGCCGTCCGCGGGATCGAGGACGGCAGCACCGTCCTGGTCGGCGGCTTCGGCTTCGCGGGAATGCCGTTCGACCTCATCGACGGGCTGATCCGGCAGGGCGCGACGGACCTCACCATCGTGTCCAACAACGCCGGCAACGGGGACGTCGGGCTGGCCGCGCTGCTGAAGGCCGGGCGCGTGCGGAAGGTGCTCTGCTCCTTCCCCCGGCAGCGCGACTCCCACGTCTTCGACGGGCTCTACCGGGCCGGGAAGATCGAGCTGGAGGTCGTGCCGCAGGGCAACCTCGCCGAGCGGATGCGGGCGGCGGGCGCGGGCATCGGCGCCTTCTACTGCCCGACCGGCGCGGGCACCTCCCTGGCCGAGGGCAAGGAGACCCGGACCATCGACGGGCGCGTCCACGTCCTGGAGTACCCGATCAAGGGCGACGTCGCCCTGATCAGCGCCCACCGCGCCGATCCGATGGGCAACCTCGTCTACCGCAAGACCGCGCGGAACTTCGGCCCCGTCATGGCCGCGGCCGCGACCACCACGATCGTGCAGGTGTCCGACGTGGTCCCGGTCGGCGCCCTCGACCCGGAGGCGGTCGTCACGCCCGGCATCTACGTCGACCGCGTGGTGCGCGTCGAGCAACGGCACTACACCGTCCAAGGAGCGCGCTGACATGCCCCGCACCACCGGTCCCCTCACCCCGGACGAGCTCGCGGAGGTCGTCGCCCGCGACATCCCGGCCGGCTCCTACGTCAACCTCGGCATCGGGAGGCCGACCAAGGTCGCCGACCATCTCCCCGACGGCTCGGGCATCGTGCTGCACACCGAGAACGGCATGCTCAACATGGGCCCCGCCGCCGTCGGCGAGCAGGTCGACCCCGATCTCACGAACGCCGGCAAGGTCCCGGTGACCGAGCTCCCCGGAGCCTCGTACTTCCACCACGCCGACTCCTTCGCCATGATGCGCGGCGGCCATCTCGACGTGTGCGTGCTCGGCGCGTTCCAGGTCTCGGCCACCGGCGACCTCGCCAACTGGCACACCGGCGCTCCCGACGCCATCCCGGCCGTCGGCGGCGCGATGGACCTGGCCATCGGCGCCAAGCAGGTCTTCGTGATGATGACGCTCTTCGACAAGGAGGGCCGGTCCAAGCTGGTACCCGCCTGCACCTACCCGCTGACCGGGGTCGGCTGCGTCAGCAGGGTCTACACCGACGTCGCCGTCATCGACGTGGGCCCGGACGGGGCGGCGGTCCGCGAGACCTTCGGGGTCACCGTCGAGGAGCTCCGCGACCGCCTCCCGGTCCCCCTCAGGACCGCGTCGCGCGACTGAAAGACCCCGTCCCTTTACATTGTAGATTTCTAGATCGAGGACGTTCCGCCTCCAACGGCGCTCAGCCCTGGGCGGGGAACGGGCCGGCGCGGCCGAGCAGGGCCGGGACAGGCTTGCCGAGGCGTTCGCCGAGCCAGGCCGCCGTCTCCGCGACCGCGGCCATCCGGACCCCGGTGTCGACGCCCGACCGGTCCAGCGCGTACAGCAGGTCCTCGGTGGCGATGTTGCCGGTGGCGGCGGGGGCGAACGGGCAGCCGCCGAAGCCGCCGGCGCTGGCGTCCAGGGCGCTCACCCCGCAGTCGAGGGCCGTGAGGGCGTTGGCGTAGCCGGTGTTGCGGGTGTTGTGGAAGTGGCAGCGCAGCGGGACTCCGGGGGCGGCCTCGGCGGCGCCCGCCAGCAGCGTGCGGACCTGGGCCGGGACGCCGACACCGATCGTGTCGGCCACGGCGATCTCGTCGGGCTCGCTTTCGGCGACCCGCCGGACCAGGTCGAGCACGCGGTCCGCGGGGACCTCGCCCTCGAAGGGGCAGCCGAAGGCCGCGGCGATCGTCACGGTCCGGCGGAGGCCGGCGGCGCGGGCGTCCGCGGCGACGGCGGCCCAGGCGGCGACGCCCTCCTCGACGGTGCAGCCCTGGTTGCGGCGGCTGAACTCGTCGGTGGCCACCACGACGACGTTGACCTCGTCCACACCGGCGGCCAGCGCGCGGTCGAGCCCGCGCCTGTTGAGGACCAGCCCCGCATAGCTGACACCGTCCGGCCTGGGGAGCCGCTCCATCACCGCCTCGGCGTCGGCCATCTGCGGCACCCGCTTCGGGTTCACGAAGCTGACCGCCTCGATCCGCCGCAGCCCCGCCGCG
This sequence comes from Actinomadura sp. K4S16, assembly GCF_008327685.1. Lineage (GTDB taxonomy): Bacteria > Actinomycetota > Actinomycetes > Streptosporangiales > Streptosporangiaceae > Spirillospora. The sequence continues at coordinate 8,976 of NZ_BDDE01000030.1, read as the reverse complement.
ACGCTGCGTTCGATGAGCCGCACCTTGTCGGCGGTCGCGAGGACCGCGGACTCGTTCTGCAGCCCGTCCCGGGGCGCCACCTCGATGAGTTCGACCATGAGCATCCTTTGTATGCAATCTGACGTCACCTGCAGGATTCTCCTGGGGACTCTCTTGTGTCAAGGGACACATTGTGTCTATGTTGCATGCAATCAACCGAAGGAGGTCGGGATGGTCCGTGCCGTGGACCGTGTCTACACACGGCTGCGCGCCGACATCCTGGACGGCGTCCACCCGCCCGGGGCACGACTCGGCGAGGCCGAACTGGCCGAGGCCACCGGCTCCAGCCGGACGCCCGTCCGGGAGGCGCTGCGGCGGCTGGAGGTCGAGGGCCTGGTCGAGGTGCTGCCGCACCGCGGCGCGCGGGTCCCGGACTGGACGCCCGAGGACCTGGAGGAGATCTACGACCTGCGGATGCTGCTGGAGGGCGCCGCCGCACGGCGCGCCGCCACCCGAGTCACCGCCTCGGACGCGGACCGGATGGACGAGCTGTGCCGGCTGATGGACGAGGCCGTCGAGCCGGGCGCCGGCCAGGACCTGGACCGCGTCGCCGAGCTCAACGCCGAGTTCCACGACGTCATCCGCGCCGCCGCGGCCAGCGGCCGGCTCGTGTCCATGCTCAACGCGGTGGTGCAGCTCCCCCTCGTCATGCGGACCTTCCACCGCTACTCCCCCGCCGACCTGGCCCGCAGCTCCGCACACCACCGCGAGCTGGCCGCGGCCCTGCGCGCCCACGACGGCACGTGGGCCGAGTCGGTGATGCGGGCGCACGTGCTCGCCGCGAAGGCGGTGCTGCTGCGCGCCGCCCGCACCCCCGACGACCCGAACGACCACACGGAAACGAGGACCGGCTAGATGTCAACGCACGACGGCGCCGCGCCGGACGCCCGGGGCCCGCTCGCCGACCTCCGCGTCGTGGAGATGGGGCAGCTGCTCGCCGGACCGTTCTGCGGCCAGCTGCTCGGCGACTTCGGCGCCGAAGTGATCAAGCTGGAGTCGCCCGGCGCCGGCGACCCGATGCGCCAGTGGGGCCGCGAGAAGCCGCACGGCAAGTCCCTGTGGTGGCCCGTGGTCGCCCGCAACAAGAAGTCGGTGACCTGCGACCTGCGCACCCCCGAGGGCCAGGACCTCGCCCGGCGGATCATCGACCGCGCCGACATCGTGGTCGAGAACTTCCGGCCCGGCACGCTGGAGCGCTGGGGGATGGACTTCGACCGCCTCCGCGAGACGAACCCCGGCCTGATCCTGGTCCGCGTGTCCGGGTTCGGGCAGACCGGCCCCTACGCGCCCCGGGCGGGGTACGGGTCGATCGGCGAGGCGATGGGCGGCATCCGCTACGTGACCGGCGATCCCGGCGGCGCGCCCGCCCGCGCCGGGATCTCGCTCGGCGACTCCCTGGCCGCGGTGTTCGCCACGATCGGCGCGCTCGTCGCCGTCCACCACCGGACCGCCACCGGACGCGGCCAGGTCGTCGACTCGGCGATCTACGAGGCGGTGCTGGCGATGATGGAGTCGCTGCTGCCGGAGTGGGCGGTCGCCGGGTACCAGCGCGAGCGGACCGGTTCGGTGCTGCCCAACGTCTCCCCCAGCAACGTCTACCCGACGGCGTCGGGCGAGATGATCCTCATCGCCGCCAACCAGGACACCGTGTTCGGACGGCTCGCCAAGACGATGGGCCGGCCCGAGCTGAGCGCCGACCCGCGGTTCGCCGGGCACGCCGACCGGGGCCGGCACATGGCCGAGCTGGACGAGATCATCTCGGCCTGGTCGGCCCGGATCGAGACCGGGGACCTGCTGGAGCGGCTGCACGCCGGCGGCGTCCCGGCCGGCCGGATCTACACCGCCAAGGACATGTTCGACGATCCCCACTTCGCCGCCCGCGAGGCGATCGTGCGCCTGGTCCACCCGGACTTCGGCGAGCTCCCGATGCACAACGCGTTCCCCAGGCTCAGCGAGACCCCGGGGTCGGTGCGGCGGCCCGGCCCCGAGCTCGGCGAGCACAACCGGGAGGTCTACGGCGGCCTCCTGGACCTTCGAGAAGACGAGATCGCCGCGCTGTCCGAGCGCGGCGTCATCTGAGCACAGCACCGGGAGAGCAGATGGGTTATCGACTGGGCGTCGATGTGGGCGGCACGTTCACCGACGTGCTGCTCGTCGACGAGCAGACCGGCGTCAGCCACCGCGCCAAGACGGCCTCCACTCCGGCGGACCAGTCGGAGGGCGTGCTCAACGGCATCCGCAAGGTGTGCCGCGACGCCGGCATCGAGATGAGCGAGGTGGCGCACGTCCTGCACGGCACCACCGTGGCGACCAACGCGATCCTCCAGGGCCGGGGCGCGCGGGTCGGGCTGGTGACGACCGAGGGGTTCCGGCAGGTCCTGCAGATCGGCCGGTCGTTCGTCCCCGGCGGCCTCGCCGGCTGGATCATCTGGCCGAAGCCGGAGCCGCTGGCCCGGCTGGAGCACACCGTGGAGATCCCGGGCCGGATCGCCGCGGACGGCACGGTCGTCGCCCCGCTGGACGAGGAGCGCGCGCGTGCGGAGCTGCGGCGGCTCCGCGGGGCCGGCATCGAGGCGCTGACGGTCTCGCTGATCAACTCCTACGCCAACGACGAGCACGAGCGGCGGGTGGCGGAGCTGGCCGGCGAGGAGCTGCCCGGAGTGCCGGTGTCGCTGTCCAGCCACGTCCTGCCGGAGATGCGGGAGTACGAGCGCACCGTCACCACCGTGGCGAACAGCTACGTCCAGCCCGAGGTGTCCCGCTATGTACGCAACCTGGACCGGTCCCTGAGCGGAAGCGGGATCGAGGCGCCGCTGTCGGTGCTGCGCAGCGACGGCGGGCTGACCAAGGCCGCCAAGGCGGCCGAGGACCCGGTGTCGCTGCTGCTGTCCGGCCCGGCCGGCGGGGTGACGGGGGCGGTCTGGTTCGCCGAGCAGGCCGGGTTCCCCGACTTCCTCACCTTCGACATGGGCGGCACGTCCACGGACGTGGCGCTGGTGCTCGGCGGGCGTCCCCGGATCGGCCGGGAGACCACCGTCGGCGACCTCACCGTCCGCGCCACCAGCGTGGACGTCCGCACGGTCGGCGCCGGAGGAGGCTCGATCGCGCACGTCCCCGAGCTGACCAGGGCTCTGCGGGTCGGCCCCCAGTCCGCGGGCGCCGACCCGGGCCCGGCGGCCTACGGGTCGGGCGGCACCGAGCCGACGGTCACCGACGCCAACGTCGTGCTCGGCTACCTGCCGACGCGGCTCGCCGGCGGGGAGATCGCGCTGGACGCCGAGGCCGCCCGCAAGGCGCTGCGCTCCATCGCCGACGCGATGGGGCTGCCGAGCGTCGAGGCGGCGGCGGCCGGCGTGATCGACATCGTCAACGAGAACATGCTCGGCGCGCTCCGCCTGATCAGCGTCCGGCAGGGCTACGACCCCCGCGACTTCGCGCTGATGTCGTTCGGCGGCGCCGGCCCGCTGCACGCCAACGCGCTCGGCCGGCTGACCGGCTCCTGGCCGGTGATCGTGCCGCCGTCGCCGGGCGTCCTGTGCGCCTACGGGGACGCGACCACCTGCCCCCGCGACGAGAGCGCCCGCACGATGGTGCGCCGCTTCTCCACCCTCGACGACGACGAACTGCGAACCGCGCTCGCCGAGCTGGCCGACGCCGCCGCCGCGCGGCTGGAGGCGGAGGGCGTGCCGCGCGAGAGCCAGACCGCGACGTACCAGATCGACCTGCGCTACCACGGGCAGGGCTTCGAGATCCCGGTCGAGGTGGACCGCGCGACCGTCGACGGCGACCTGCTGGCCGAGCTCGGCGCCGCCTTCGACGCCGAGCACGAGCGGCTGTTCTCCTTCCTGCTCGACAACGAGCGCGAGGTGATCAACCTGCGGGTCACGGTGAGCGGGCCGCGCCCGGAGGTCGCCTGGCGCGTCCTGCCGGAAGGGACGGGCGACCCGTCCGCCGCCCTGATCCGCGAGACCGAGGTGTGGATGGACGGCGCGACGACGTCCGCCCGCATCTACGACCGTTCCAAGCTGCTCTCCGGTGACGTCGTGGCCGGGCCGGCCGTGGTGGTCGAGATGGACTCCACCACGCTCGTGCTGGCCGGGCACGCCGCGACCGTGCACCCCAGCGGCAGCCTGCTGATCCGTCCGCTGAACGAGGAGGGCTGATGGCCGAGATCCTGCAGACCGAGACCGCGCCGGTCGGACGGGTCGACGTCGACCCGGTGACCCTGGACATCATCGAGAACGCGCTGCGCAACGCCCGGCACGAGATGGACGAGGTGCTGTTCCGCACCGCGCTGTCGCCGGGCATCCGCGAGCAGCACGACGAGTTCCCGCTGATCGCCGATCCGGCGGGGAAGATGGTCGTCGGCCAGTTCGGGCTCTCGGTCCCCGACTTCCTGGAGAACTTCGACGGGACGATCGGCGAGGGCGACATCCTGATGACGTCCGACCCGTACGCGTGCGGCGCGGCGATCAGCCACGCCAACGACTGGCTGCTGGTGGTGCCGATCTTCCACGAGGGCCGGCTGGTCGGCTGGTCCTCGATGTTCGGCCACATGTCGGACGTGGGCGGCAAGACGCCCAGCTCGATGCCCGCCGACGCCCGCACCATCTACGAGGAGGGCGTGGTCGTACCGCCGTTCAAGCTGTACGAGGGCGGCGTGCTGAACGAGTCGGCGCTGCGCATCATCCTCAACCAGGTGCGCATGCCCGACTGGAACCGCGCCGACCTGAACGGCCTGGTCGCCGCGTGCACCACGGCGGCCCGGCGGGTCTCCGAGCTGTGCGCGCGGTTCGGCGTCGAGACCTACCTGTCCGCGCTGGACGCCCTGCTCGACCGCAACTACCAGGCCATGAAGGTGCTGCTGGCCACCCTCTTCGAGGAGGGCCGGACGCTGGAGTTCGCCGACTACATCTGCGACGACGGCTGCGGGTACGGCCCGTACGAGCTGAAGATCTCGCTGACCCGGACCGGCGAGAAGATCCATCTGGACTTCTCGCACGCGGCCCCGCAGGCCGTCGGGCCGGTGAACTACTTCATCAACGAGAACCTCGTCCGGATGTTCTTCGGCATCTACGTGATCACCGTCGCGGACCCGCAGATCCTCTGGAACGACGGCTTCTACCCGCTGATCGACGTGACGATCCCCGAGGACTCGTTCTGGAAGCCGCGCCACCCCGCCGCGCTGAACGCCCGCAACCACGGCATCGGCCGGGTGTTCGACCTGTTCGGCGGGCTGCTCGGCCAGACCAACCCGGAGATCCTCAACGCGGCCGGCTTCTCGTCCTCGCCGCACTTCATGTACTCGGGGCACTACGCCTCGGGGCCGCGCGAGGGCGAGTGGTTCCAGCTGTACTCGATCGGGTTCGGCGGCGTGCCGGGACGCCCCGTAGGGGACGGCCCTGACGGGCACTCGCTGTGGCCCTCGTTCGTCAACATCCCCTGCGAGTACCTGGAGTCGTACTACCCGCTGCGCATCGAGCGGTGGGAGACGATCGCCGACTCCGGCGGCGCGGGCCTGCACCGGGGCGGCAACGGGGTCGACGTCGCGTACTGCTTCGAGGAGCCCGGCACGATCGCGATCCACGACGACCGCTGGCTCACCTACCCGTGGGGGGTGAACGGCGGACGTCCGGGCGCGCGGGGCCGCAAGTGGATCGAGCGGGCCGACGGCACCCGCGAGGTGCTGCCCAGCAAGATCCACGACGTTCCGGTCCGGCCCGGCGACGTCCTGCACTTCGTGACCTGGGGCGGCGGCGGATGGGGCGACCCCCTGGCCCGCTCGGCCGAGCTCGTCGCGCTGGAGGTGAAGCGCGGCCTGGTCACCGCGGACGGCGCCCGCGACGGCTACGGCGTGGTCTGCACCGGCGAGGGCGTCCTCGACGAGGAGGACACCGAGGCGCTGCGGGCGAGGATGGCCGCCGAGCGGACCGGGATCCCGGTGTTCGACATGGGCCCGCCGCTGGAGCAGATCCTCGCCCGCTGCGAGGAGGAGACGGGCCTCCCCGCCCCGCGCCCGCCGGTCGACGTCCGGTCCGCCGCCGCATTGGGCGACCGCCGGTGAGCGACCTCGCCGCCGACTACCGCGCCTCGGGCTTCGGCCGCGGCCTCGGCTGCGGCCGGTCGCCCGCGGTGCTGGTGGTGGACCTCGTCCGCGCCTACCTGGTGGACGGGTCGCCGCTGCGCGCCCCGGTCGAGGACGCGGCGGCCGCCGCCGTGGCCCTGATCGGCGCGGGCCGGGCGGCCGGGCTGCCGGTGCTGTTCACCCGGGTGGAGTACCGGCCGGGCGGCGCGGACGGCGGGCTGTTCCGGCTCAAGGTGCCCGCGCTGCGCGTGTTCGAGGAAGGGAGCCCCCTCGGCGACTTCGCCGAGGGGGCGGCCCCTCGTCCCGGCGAGACCGTGGTCACCAAGCAGTACGCCAGCGCGTTCCACGGCACGTCGCTGGCGGCCACCCTGACCGCGTCCGGCATCGACACCGTGCTGATCTGCGGGCTCACCACCAGCGGCTGCATCCGCGCCACCGCGACCGACGCGTTGCAGCACGGGTTCCGGCCGCTGGTGGTGGACGAGGCCTGCGGCGACCGGGACCGCCGCCTCCACGAGGCCAACCTGCTGGACCTCGGCGCCAAGTACGCCGACGTCCTGCCCCTCGACGAGGCGCTCACCACCGTGCGCGGCTTCTCACCGCGCGGTGGGGAAGGCCATTGAGGACGCCCCGTCGGTCGCGACGGGGGCGGGCCAGCGGGAGGTGACGGCCTTGGCGCGCGTGTAGAAGCGCACCCCTTCGGCCCCGTGGACGTGGGTGTCCCCGAACAGGGACGCCTTCCAGCCGCCGAAGGAGTAGAACGCCATCGGCACCGGGATGGGGACGTTCACCCCGATCATCCCGACGTGCACGGCGCGCTGGAACCGCCGCGCCGCCTCCCCCGACGAGGTGAAGACCGCCGTCCCGTTGCCGTAGGGGTTGGCGTTGATCAGCGCGATCGCCTCGTCGAGCGTCTCGGCGCGCAGCACCAGCAGGACCGGCCCGAAGATCTCCTCCTGGTAGGCCGCCATGTCGGTGGCGGCGCCGTCGAGCAGGCACGGGCCGACGAAGTATCCGGGGCCGTCCAGGCCGCGCCCGTCCACGACGAGCTTCGCACCGGCCCGCTCCGCCTCCTCGACGTGCCCGGTGACGCGCTCCCGCGCCGCCTCGCTGATCAGCGGGCCCATCTCGCTCGCCGGGTCGGCGCCCGGCCCCACCCTGATCGCGCGGGCCCGCTCGGCGAGCCGCTCGACCAGCGGGTCCCCGGCGGCGCCGACGGCGACCGTCACGGAGACGGCCATGCAGCGCTGCCCCGCCGATCCGTACGCCGCCGCCGTGATCTGGTCCGCGGCCAGGTCGAGGTCGGCGTCGGGCAGGACGACCGCGTGGTTCTTCGCGCCGCCGAGGGCCTGCACCCGCTTGCCCGCGGCGCTCGCCGCCTCGTGGACGTGCCGCGCCACGGGCGTGGACCCGACGAACGACACCGCCGCCACGCCGGGGTGCGTGATCAGCGCGTCGGCGGTGACGTGGTCGCCGTGCAGCACGTTGAACACCCCGTCCGGCAGCCCCGCCTGCGCGTACAGTTCGGCGACCAGGTTGGACGCGGAGGGCACGCGCTCGCTCGGCTTCAGCACGAACGTGTTGCCGCACGCGATGGCGATCGGGTGCATCCACAGCGGGACCATCACCGGGAAGTTGAACGGGACGACTCCCGCGCACACGCCGAGCGGCTGCCGGAAGGAGAACGCGTCCACTCCGGACGACACCTGGTCGGAGAACTCGCCCTTGAGCACCTGCGCGATCCCGCAAGCGAACTCGACGACCTCGCGCCCTCGCACGACCTCTCCGCGCGCGTCGTCCAGGACCTTGCCGTGCTCGGCGGTGACCAGGCGGGCCAGCTCGTCCTCGTGCCGCTCCAGCAGGTCGCGCAGCGCGAACATGATCCGCGCGCGCCGGCTGAGCGACACCTCGGACCACGTCTCGAACGCTCGCGCCGCGGCTCCCACCGCCGCGTCCACCTCGGCGCGGCGCCCGAGGACGACCTCGCCGGACTGCCGGCCCGTCGCCGGGTCGTGCACGGCCGCCGTGGTGCTCCCGCCCACCGGGACACCACCGATCCAGTGCTGGATAGAACGCATCGGGTTCCTTTCACAGGTAACGGCGCTGGGCCTTCTTGTCGTCTTCGTAGCGGGCGCGCGCCTGCCGGGTCTGCTCCAGCGCCGACACCTCGGCGACCGGGACGTCCCACCAGGCCTCGCTGTCAGGCGCCGCTGCCAGGGGATCGGTCTCCACGTGGACGACCGTCGTCCGGGGTGAGGCGACCGCCTGGCGGAGCGCCTTCCTGAAACCGTCGGCATCGTCGGCGCGGATGACGTCGGCGCCGAGGCTGGCGGCGTTGGCGGCGAGGTCGACGGGGATGGGGTCGCCGTCCAGGCCGGTGGGGGTGCGCAGGCGGTGGCGGGTGCCGAAGCGCTGGGCGCCGACCGATTCGGACAGGTTGCCGATGGAGGCGTAGCCGTGGTTCTGGACCAGGACGACGACGAGTTTGACGCCTTCGGCGGCGGCGGTGGTGAGTTCCTGGGCCATCATCAGGTAGGAGCCGTCGCCGACCATGACGAACACTTCGCGGTCGGGCGCGGCCATCTTCACCCCGAGCCCCCCGGCGATCTCGTAGCCCATGCAGGAGTAGCCGTACTCGACGTGGTAGCCCTTGGGGTCGCGGGCCCGCCACAGCTTGTGCAGGTCGCCGGGCATCGACCCGGCCGCGCACACCACCACGTCCCGCGGACCGGCCTCGGCGTTGACGATGCCGATGACCTCCGCCTGGGCCGGCGGCGTTCCCCGCCGCCCCGCGAACGCGGCGTCGACGACGCCGTTCCACCGCCGCGCCCGCTCGCGCGCCTCGTCGCGAC
>NZ_BDDE01000029.1 GCF_008327685.1 Actinomadura sp. K4S16 | reverse complement strand
GAGGCAACCCTGCTAACTTACCAGACCCATCTCCGCTGTCAAGTAGATCCGTGAAGATCTTTTCGACGAGTCGGAGGTGTGCCCGTCCCCACGCGACGACACATCCCCAGGCCGAAGAGACCTGGAAAGATCGTTCCGTAGGAGGCGCCCTGCGGGCCGGCCACCTCGCGGCGTCCTGCATCCCGTATCAGGCTGTCCAGCCATCCTACAACAGTCCGAGCGGTGCTCGAACCATTTTCGGCGGCTTGGCTCCCCAGGGCCGGCCGCCTTCCGGCGTCCGCTTCCCCTTGGGGCGAGAGAGACATTAAGACGCTCCGCGGGGACCGTCAAATCGCGGCGGCCGCGACCCGCGGACCTTTGTCACGGGAGCACAGCATCGAGCGCGCTGACCTCGTCTTTCCCGTACTACGTGCTTCCGGTCACAGTGGGGTACCGTGCCCTGACCACCCACCCGCGGCAGGCCGTCACGCGGGACGGGCGGCGGCTCCCGGCGCGACCCTTGACCGAGGCCAGGAGGAGATCTCGTGAACGTGTCCTTCACCGCCCGCACGTCGGCGGAGCGTCTGGTGGTCGCCGCGACGATGGGGCCGACGGGCCATGACGTGCACGCCTGGCGGTTCAAGGTCGTCTCCGGCCTGATCGAGGTGCACGCGGATCCCGACAGGTTCAGGCCGAGGCACGATCCCGCCGGGCGGAGCCTGCACCTCAGCAGCGGCGCCGCTCTGGTGAACCTGCGCCTCGCCGCCGCCCAACTCGGTCACGAGGCCGTGGTCCGGCTGCTCCCGGACCCGGGACGTCCCACCGTCCTCGCGTCCGTGCGTCTGGCCGGCCGCCACCGCGTGTCCCAGGAGGAACGGCTTCTCTACGCGGCCACGCTCCGGCCGTTCCGCTCCGGCCGTTCCGCCGCAGAAGCCTGCCCGCCTCTCCCGGTCATCGACGAGTTGGGCGGGGAGGCTCGGCTCGAAGGAGCGACGCTTCGCCGACTTCCCGCCGCCTGCGATTCGGCAGGGCAGCGGGCGGTGCTGACCACCCGCGGGGACTCCCCCGCCGAGTGGCTGCGCGCGGGCCAGGCTCTGCAGCGGCTCCTGCTGAGCGCCGCGTCCCGCTCGCTCTCCACGTCGTTCCGCTACGAGGCGGTCGACGTGCCGGGCGTCGAGGAGGTGACGGAGCCGGGCGAGACCCCGCAGGTGCTGCTGGAGATCGCTCAGCCCGCCGACGCTCCTACTCGAGCCGCCGGTAGGTGGACAGGACGAACGACAGCGGCGCGGGCAGCGGGTCGGGCAGCCGCTCCAGCCGCTCCCTGAGCTGCTCCTCCGGGACGTGGTGCGCGCTCGGTCCCATCCCGACGAGCGTGATCACCTCGCCGTGCGTCAGGACGGCCTCGGTCTCGAGCTCCTGGCGCGAGTCCAACTTGAAGTAGCCCGCGAGCGCGGCGTCCATGCGCTCGGTCTTGTGCTTGTCGATCGAGAGGAGGCCGAGGGCTTCCACGAGCGTGCCGAGATGCCGGGGTGAGGGCGTCACCGTGAACAGCAGCCCGTCGTCGCGGAGCACGCGGTGGAACTCGGCGGCGTTGCGCGGAGCGAAGACGTTGACGACGGTGTCGGCGGCGCCATCGCGGATAGGGAACGGGCGCCAGAGGTCCGCGACGACGGCCCCGCAGCGCGGATGTGCCTTGGCGGCGCGGCGGGCCGCGTGCTTGGAGATGTCCAGCGCGAGGCCGACGGCCTTGGGCGCCCGGTCGAGGACGCGGCTCAGGTAGTGCCCGGTTCCCGCGCCCGCGTCCAGGACGAAGGCCGGGTCGGCGCGCGAGACGTTCCAGGCGAGCCGGTCCGCGAGGGCCGTGAAGTGGCCCGCCGTCAGGAACTCGTCCCTCGCGCGGACCATCTCGGGCGTGTCGGCCGTTCCCGGGCGGGCGTTGCCCGGCAGCAGGTTGGCGTATCCCTGTCGCGCGATGTCGAAGGCGTGCCCGGCCGGACAGCGCAGTCCGCGGTCGACCAGTTCGAGGCCGGCTCCGCACACGGGGCACACCAGGTATCGGACGACATCGGCGAGCATCCGTCCATCATCGACCATGCGCCCCGGCCGGCGGGCGGCGCCGTCCGCTTCTTTGCCCTCGCGCCGCCCGGGCGCCCGCTGCGCGCCTCGTCCCCGCAACCCGGCGGGCGCGGGTCAGGCCTCCGCCCGCTTGCGGACGTCCTCCATGTCCAGGCCGCGGACCTGCTCGATCACGTTCTCCAGCACCGACTCGGGCAGCGCGCCCGGCTCCGCGAAGACGATCATGCCGTCGCGGATCGCCATCAGCGTGGGGATGGACCTGATCCCGAACCGCTCCGACAGCTCGGGCTCGGCGTCGGTGTCCACCTTGGCGAAGACGATGTCCTCGTGCTTGCCCGCCGACCGCTCGAACACGGGAGCGAACCTCTTGCACGGCCCGCACCACTCGGCCCAGAAGTCGACGAGCACGATGCCGTCGGCCTGAGCCACCTCGTCGAAGTTCTCAGCGGTCAGTGTGACCGTCGCCATGTCGGTTTCTCCTCAGTCGGGGTATCACGACGTAGAGCGGCTTACAGCCTCGCAGTATTCCCCACCCGGGAATCACAGAGCGGTAATTAGCGTTCTCCTCCTAGGGAGATCGCACCGGAGAAGGGTCAGGATGGCTGGAACCCGTACCAAGGGCGACAGGGTCGAAGTCCCCGACAAGGATCTAGTCGGGGCGTACCTCGACCGGATCGGCCGTACTCCCCTGCTCGACGCGCAGGCGGAGGTCGATCTGGCCAAGGCGATCGAAGGGGGCCTGTACGCCGAACAGCTGCTCGAAGAGGGAAGGGTGCCCGAGGGCGCGTCCCGCGAGGAGCTGGAGGAGCTGGCCGCGGCGGGGCTGCGCGCGAAGCAGCGCTTCGTCGAGGCCAACCTGCGGCTGGTGGTCTCGATCGCCCGGAAGTACCCGACCGACTCGTTGCCCCTCATAGACCTCATCCAGGAGGGGAACCTGGGGCTTATGCGCGCGGTGGAGAAGTTCGACTACCGCCGCGGCTTCAAGTTCTCCACGTACGCGACCTGGTGGATCCGGCAGGCGATCGGCCGCGGGCTCAGCCACACCGCCCGCACGATCCGGCTGCCCGTCCACGTGGAGGAGGAGCTGTCGCGGCTGCGGCGCGCGGAGCGCCAGCTCGGCCGCGAGCTCGGCAGGGAGCCGACCCGCGAGGAGCTCGCGGGCAGCCTCGGCGCCGAGGCCGAGCACGTCGACGAACTGCTGCGCTGGCGGCGCGATCCGGCGAGCCTGGACGCGACCGTCGACGACGCCGGCGAGACGCCGATGGGCGACCTGCTGGAGGACCCGGACGCCGTCACCCCGGAGACCGAGATCCTCGCGCTGGACGACATCGAGGGCCTCGGCCGGCTGCTCGACCGGCTTCCCGAGCGCGAGTCCGCGATCCTGCGGGCCCGGTTCGGGATGGACAACGGCCAGCCGCTGTCGTACGCGCAGATCGGCGCCCGGTACGGCCTGAGCCACAACCGGGTCCGCCAGATCACCGACCGTTCGCTGCGGCGGCTGCGCCAGCTGGCGACCGAGACGGACCTCAGCGGCCGCCGGACGCTGGCCGGCGGCCCCGGCAACGCGCCCGAACCGGCCGCCGCCGGAACCCGCGCGGCCTGACGACGTCCACCCCCCGCCGTATGACCTTGACCGGGCGGCCCCGAACGGGGCCGCCCGGTCGCGTTCGCCGGGGGCTGTGCGAGGCTTCCCGTCCGCGGAGCGCGGGCGGTGCCATAGCCTTTCAGGGTGAGCACTTCCGCCGTCATCGGGGACCTCGACGCGTGGCGCGCCCTCCCCGCCCTCCAGCAGCCCGATTGGGACGACCCGGCCGAGGTACGCGCGGTGGCCGCCGAGCTGGCGGCGCAGCCGCCGCTCGTCTTCGCCGGCGAATGCGACCAGTTGAAGGCTCAACTCGCCGACGTAGCCCGCGGTGAGGCGTTCGTCCTGCAGGGCGGCGACTGCGCCGAGACGTTCGAGGGGTCGAACGCCGACGCGGTGAAGAACAAGTTGAAGACGCTGCTCCAGATGGCGGTCGTCCTCACCTACGCGGCGAGCGTCCCCGTCGTGAAGATCGGCCGGATGGCGGGCCAGTACGCCAAGCCGCGCTCCAAGCCCGTGGAGGTGCGCGGCGGCCTGGAGCTCCCCGCCTACCGGGGCGACGCGGTGAACGGGTTCGGCTTCGACGCCGCCTCGCGGCGCAACGACCCGAACCGCCTGCTTAAGGCCTACCACTGCTCGGCGGTGACGCTGAACCTGTGCCGGGCGTTCACCAAGGGCGGCTACGCCGACCTGCGCCAGGTGCACGCCTGGAACCAGGACTTCGTCGCGCAGAGCCCGGCGGGCCGCCGCTACGAGCAGCTGGCGGGCGAGATCGACCGGGCGCTGACGTTCATGAAGGCGTGCGGGGTCAACCCCGACGAGTTCCACGGGGTGGAGTTCTACTCCAGCCACGAGGCGCTGCTCCTGGAGTACGAGCGCGCGCTGACCCGCATCGACCACCTGAGCGGCCTGCCCTACGACGTGTCCGCGCACTTCCTGTGGATCGGCGAGCGGACCCGGCAGCTGGACGGCGCGCACGTGGAGTTCCTGCGCCACATCCGCAACCCGATCGGGGTGAAGCTCGGTCCGACGACCTCGGCCGACGACGCGCTGGCCCTGATCAAGCGGCTGAACCCCGACGGCGAGCCGGGCCGGCTCACCTTCATCACCCGGATGGGGGCGGGCCGCATCCGCGAGGCGCTGCCGCCTCTGATCGAGAAGGTGAACCAGAGCGGGGCCCCGGTCGCGTGGATCTGCGACCCCATGCACGGCAACACGTTCGAGGCGCCGAGCGGGCACAAGACCCGGCGGCTGGACGACGTCCTCGACGAGGTCGCCGGGTTCTTCGAGGTCCACCGGGCGCTCGGCACGCACCCGGGCGGCATCCACATCGAGTTCACCGGCGACGACGTGACCGAGTGCGTCGGCGGCGGGCAGGGGCTCGCCGAGACCGACCTCCACCAGCGCTACGAGACGGCCTGCGACCCGCGGCTCAACCGGGGCCAGTCGCTTGACCTGGCCTTCATGGTCGCGGAGCTGTACCGCAAGTCCGTCTGACCGGGCCATCCGCCCGGTCTGATCGGCGCGCCCACCGGACACGCCCGGTGGGCGCGCTCCCACAGGTGATCGTGCGAGAGGGCGTGTCCCGGCTGGGACGGCGTCTCAGATGCCGACCTCGGCCCAGACGACCTTTCCGCCGGTCACCGGGTCGGCGCCCCAGGAGTCGGCGAAGCGGTCGACGATGAACAGGCCGCGGTGCGACTCGTCCAGGGGGCCGGGGACGGTCAGGCGGGGCAGCTGGGCCGCGCGGTCGCGGACCTCGACGCGGACGCGCCCGCTGCCGCGCAGCAGCCGCAGCTCCAGCGCCGTCCCGGCGTGCCGGACGGCGTTGGCCACGAGCTCGGCCACGATCGCGGTGACGAGCTCCTCGCGGTCCATCAGCGCCCAGGTGCGCATCGTGCGGGCCGCGAGTCGCCTCGCGTACTCGACCGCCTCGGTCTGGGGCGCCGCACGCAACGTGGTCTCGGTCATCGGGTCGGTCACTCCGCCCGCTCGCCGTTCTTCATCGTGTCCCTTCACCGCCCATCGGCCGAAGCCTCCTCCGCCGGGCCCTCGATGAGGAAGCGGTCGAGCCCGGTGGTGCGCAGCACGTTCTCGACGCGGCCGTAGGCCCCGGTGACGGTGAGCGTGGCGTTCTGCGCGCGCGCGTGCTTGTACGCGCGGACGAGGACGTTCAGGCCGGAGGAGTCACAGAAGTCGACCGCCGCGAGGTCGACGACGACCGACCGCTCGCCCGCGTCCACGAGCTCGGTCAGCCGAGCGCGCAGCTCGTCGGAGGAGTGCAGGTCTATAGAGCCGCGCGCGGCGATCGTCGCACGGCCTTCCTGTCGTGTCGTGTGCAAGGCAAGCCCCACGCCACCCCACCTTACCGATTGTTGGTCTCCATCATGACGCCCGCAGAACGATGAGGGCAACGTCGTCGTTCGACGGCTCCGGGCCGAAGTCGCGTACCGCGCGCTGGATGCGGGCCGCCACGGCGCCCGCGCTCAGCCCGGTGCAGCCGGCGAGCAGCTTCTCCAGGCCGTGTCCGTCGCCCAGGAGCCGGCTGCCGGAGCGCCGCTCGGTGACGCCGTCGGTCACGCAGAGCAGGACCTCGCCGCGGCGCAGCTCGACGGTGTCGGTGTGGAACTCCACGCCGTCGAAGACGCCCAGCAGTGGCTGGGGCGAGGCGACCTCGCGCACGCCGCCCTCAGGGTCGAGCACCAGCGGGGGCGGGTGCCCCGCGCTCGTCAGTTTGATCGTCACGCCGTCGCGGCGCCGCCGGGCCGTGATCTCGCCGTGCAGCAGGGTGAGCAGCCGGCCGCGCTCGCCCTCGCCGAGGATGAGCCGGTTGAGCCGGGTCAGGACGGCCGGGACGGTCATGTCCTCGGCGGCGAGGATGCGCAGCGCGTGCCGGGCGAGGCCGGTGACGGCGGCGGCCTCGGGGCCGGTGCCGCACACGTCGCCGATGGCGAACCGCCAGCGGGACGCGGGGGCCGGTCCGCCGGGCCGGCGGCCGCTCTCGAAGACGTCGTAGAAGTCGCCGCCGACCTCGCTGCCCTCCCCCGCCGGCTCGTAGACCACCGCCACCTCCAGGCCGGGGATCTCCGGGATGCCGGGCGGCAGCAGGCTGCGCTGCAGCGCGCTGCTCATGGCGGTCTGGGCGGAGAACAGGCGCGCGTTGTCGACGGCGAGGGCCGCGCGGCGGCTCAGCTCCTCGGCCAGCTCGATCGCGCTGCGCGGGAAGCGGTCGCCGGCCGGGCGGCCGATCACGATGGTGCCGATGCGCCGGCCGCGGGCGATCAGCGGGAAGGCGTAGACCTGGTCGTTGGCGGTGCCGCCCACGGCGGCCCGGACCTCCTCGGGCGCGGTGGCGAGCCCGTTCCACGGCCCGGAGGCGTCGGTGGGCGGGGCCGCGCCCGCGTGCTCGAGCAGCTCGCGGAGGCCGTCGGCGCGGTCCTCGTCGGCGTGCCACACGTAGGCGAGCCGGTCGGGCTCGGCCTCGGTGACGGTGTAGACGGCGCACCAGGTGGCCAGGCGCGGCACGACGAGCTGGGCGACCAGGGCCATCGTGCGCTCCTGGTCGAGGGTGCCGGCGAGCAGGTCGCTCGCCTCGGCGACGAAGCTGAGCCAGCCGCGCCAGGAGCGTTCCAACTCACCCACCCTGGCCTTCTCCAGGGAGAGCGACATCTCGTCGGCGAGCCGGCCGAGCCGGGCGCCGTCGGACTGGTCGAAGCGGCCGGACAGGGACGAGACGGCCACGATGAGGCCCGTCAGGCGGCCCTGCGACTCCAGCGGGGCGGCGGCCAGCGAGGAGGCCCGCAGCGCGGCGGCGGTCGGATCGGAGGCGTCCGCGGCGACCCAGGCGGAGCCGGCGCGGGCGGCGGGGGTGAGGGAGGCGACCGACAGCTCGCCGAGCGGCATCTCCGCGGCCGTGCCGGCGGCCGACCCTATGATCAGGCGCCCGTCGCGCTCGGTCAGCAGGACGGCGGCGCCCTCGGCGCCGAGCACCTCCCGGACGGTGGCGACGCCGTCCTCCATGGCCTCCACGGCGGCCGGGGAGCGCAGGAGCCGGTCGCCGGCCACGGGGACCTCGCTCGCGCCGCCTGCCAGCCTGCCCTCGCGGACCTGGGCGGCGGCGGCTCCGTCCCGCACCGGCTCGACCGCGCCGGGAGCGCCGCGATCACGGGCGGCGCGCTCGCCCTGCGCGGAGCCGTTCGCGGCGATGTCGGCGGTGAAGGCGGCCTCCGGACCGCCGGCGGCCGCGCCCTCGGGCGCCGCGGCGGCCTCGGCGGCGCCCGGCCGGGTCAGCCGGAACCAGACGCCCTTGGTGCGGCGGTCGTAGGAGACGCCCCAGGAGGCGGCGAGGCGGGCGATCGACGGGAGCCCGCGCCCGCTGGAGGCGGTGACGCCCGGCATCTCGATGCCCCGGGTGGGATGGCGGTCGCGCACCTCGATCTCGACGTCCCGGCCCACGAGGCGGCAGGAGACCTCGAACGAGGTGCCCGCGTAGGCGATCGCGTTGGTGGCGAGCTCGCTCGTCGCCAGGACGGCGTCGTCGGCCACCTCGTCCATGCCCCAGTCGGCGAGCACCTTGCGGACGAACCGGCGCGCGTCCGCCACCGCCGCCGCGGCGGACGGGAAGGTGGCCGTCGCCGTCTGCCGATCCAACTGTCGTC
This sequence comes from Actinomadura sp. K4S16, assembly GCF_008327685.1. GTDB lineage: Bacteria > Actinomycetota > Actinomycetes > Streptosporangiales > Streptosporangiaceae > Spirillospora. Next base: position 161,000 of record NZ_BDDE01000029.1, on the reverse strand, counting down.
CCTCGTTCGAAGCTTCTCCACCCGGGCCTGGCTATCGTGGCAGACTGGTCGGCCGCCCGGCACCGGGAGGCCTGAACCCGCCCGGGAAGCGGGTCCGGCCTGGGCCTTCACCACCCCCCGCCACAACACGACAGACCGTAACACGAAGGCTACGAGAGCGGACCGGCGGCCGATCCCGCCCGGCCGCCGGAAGCCCGCGGAACGGAGCCCGCCGCCGCACGGCGACGTAGAGTACAGGTGCGGCCGATGAGGCCCCCAGAGCAGCCGGAGTCCGTGGTATCCGGATACCCGATCGATCGCGGGCCAGGAGGATGAAGAGCATGCCGCGTACCGCGTCACGTGCCCGCCCCGGCGGCGGGTACCGCGACACCACCCCGCGTTACAGCGACGCGGACCTCGAACCGCTCCTGAAGGCGCTGGTCGCCGTGCGGGACGGCAAAGCGAAGGCCGAGCTGGACGTGTCGGGTGAGGGCGCTGTGGCGGAGGCCGCGGCCATCCTGGAGGAGATCCGGGACAACGGCATGGAGCTGGCCTCCGGGCTGAGCCGCGTCCGGAAGGAGATCGGCCGGGAGGGGCAGCTGCGGGGGCGCCTGACGCCGGGGACGCTGCGGGGCACGTGGGCCGGCGCGGTGGAGGACGCCAACGCGATCATCGACAAGCTCACCGACCTCGCCACCGGGATGAGCCAGGTGGTGGAGGCGGTCGCCGCCGGGGACCTGAGCCAGCGGGTGGAGCTGCGGGTGCGCGGCCGACCGATGCGCGGGGAGCTGCTGCGCATGGCCAAGTCGGTCAACGGCATGGTCGAGCTGCTCGACCAGTTCACCTGGGAGGTCACCCAGTTCGCCCGCGAGGTCGGCACCGAGGGGCGCCTCGGCGGGCAGGCTCCGGCGCGCGGCATGACCGGCCGCTGGCGGGACGTGACCGCGTCGGTGAACGTGATGGCGTCGCGGCTGACCTCGCAGGTCCGCGACATCGCGGAGGTCACCACGGCGGTGGCGCGCGGCGACCTGACCCGCAAGGTCACGGTCGAGGCGACCGGCGAGCTGCAGGAGCTGAAGCTCACCGTCAACACGATGGTCGACCAGCTGTCGGCGTTCGCCGGCGAGGTCACCCGCGTGGCCCGCGAGGTCGGCACCGAGGGGCAGCTGGGAGGCCAGGCGAACGTGCCGGGCGTCAGCGGCGTCTGGAAGAACCTGACCGACAACGTCAACGCGATGGCGAACAACCTGACCTACCAGGTCCGCAACATCGCCCAGGTCACCACCGCCGTCGCCGAGGGCGACCTCGGCAAGAAGATCACCGTCGACGCGCAGGGCGAGATCCTGCAGCTCAAGAACACCGTGAACACGATGGTCGACACGCTCTCGGCGTTCGCCGACGAGGTCACCCGCGTCGCCCGCGAGGTCGGCACCGAGGGCCGCCTCGGCGGCCAGGCCCGGGTCCCCGGCGTGAGCGGCGTGTGGAAGGACCTGACCAACAACGTCAACGGCATGGCGTCCAACCTGACCTACCAGGTCCGCAACATCGCCCAGGTCACCACCGCCGTCGCCGAGGGCGACCTCGGCAAGAAGATCACGGTCGACGCGCAGGGCGAGATCCTGGAGCTCAAGGACACGGTGAACGCGATGGTCGACACCCTGTCGGCGTTCGCGTCCGAGGTCACCCGCGTCGCCCGCGAGGTCGGCACCGAGGGGCGGCTCGGGGGCCAGGCGATCGTGCCCGGCGCGGGCGGGGTCTGGCTCGACCTGACCGACAACGTCAACTCGATGGCGAACAACCTCACCAACCAGGTGCGCGGGATCGCCCAGGTCACCACGGCGGTGGCGCAGGGCGACCTGACCCGCAAGATCGAGGTCGACGCGCAGGGCGAGATCCTCCAGCTGAAGACCACCCTGAACACCATGGTCGACACCCTCTCGGCGTTCGCCGACGAGGTCAGCCGCGTCGCCCGCGAGGTCGGCACCGAGGGCCGCCTCGGCGGCCAGGCCCGGGTGCCGGGCGCGGGCGGCATGTGGAAGGACCTGACCGACAACGTCAACGGCATGGCGTCCAACCTGACCTACCAGGTCCGCAACATCGCGCAGGTCGCGACCGCGGTCGCGCACGGCGACCTGACGCGGCGCATCGACGTGGACGCCCAGGGCGAGATCCTCGAGCTGAAGACCACGCTGAACACCATGGTCGACACGCTGTCGTCGTTCGCGTCCGAGGTCACCCGCGTGGCGCGGGAGGTCGGCATCGAGGGCCGCCTCGGCGGCCAGGCCGAGGTCGAGGGCGTCTCGGGCACCTGGAAGCGGCTCACCGAGAGCGTCAACGAGCTGGCCGGCAACCTGACCACCCAGGTCCGCGCGATCGGCGAGGTCGCGAGCGCGGTCGCCACCGGCGACCTGACCCGCACGATCACCGTGGAGGCGCGCGGCGAGGTCGCCGAGCTGAGCGACAACGTCAACCTGATGGTCGCGACGCTGCGCGAGACGACCCGCGCGAACGAGGAGCAGGACTGGCTCAAGACCAACCTGGCGCGCATCGGCGGGCTCATGCAGGGCCACCGTGACCTCCAGCAGGTCGCCGACCTGATCATGCGCGAGCTGACGCCGACCGCGAGCGCCCAGTACGGCGCGTTCTACCTGGCCGAGAGCGGGGGCGAGGAGACCGAGCTCGCGCTGATCGCCGGGTACGGGACGCGGCGGCACCGCGGTGGCGCCGTCCGGTTCGGGCTGGGCGAGGGCCTCGTCGGGCAGGCGGCCCAGGAGCGCCGTCCGCTGCTGATCGCCGACGCCCCCGCCGACTACGTCAAGATCGGGTCGGGCCTCGGCGAGGCGTCCCCGGTCAACATCATCGTGCTGCCGATCGTGTTCGAGGACGAGGTGCTCGGCGCGATCGAGCTGGCCTCGTTCGGCCGGTTCACCGACGTCCACCTGGCGTTCTTCAGCCAGCTGATCGAGACGATCGGGGTCACGCTCAACGCGATCCGGGCCAACACCCGCACCGAGGCGCTGCTCGGCGAATCGCAGCGGCTCGCGCAGGAGCTGCAGGAGCGGTCGGACGAGCTGCAGCGCCAGCAGGGCGAGCTGCGGCACTCCAACACCGAGCTGGAGGAGAAGGCGGCGCTGCTGGCCCAGCAGAACCGCGCGATCGAGATCCAGAACTTCCAGATCGAGCAGGCCAGGCGGACGCTGGAGGAGCGCGCCGAGCAGCTGGCGATCTCCTCGCGGTACAAGTCGGAGTTCCTTGCGAACATGTCGCACGAGCTGCGCACGCCGCTGAACAGCCTGCTGGTGCTGGCCAAGCTGCTGTCGGAGAACCAGGACGGCAACCTCACCGGCAAGCAGGTGGAGTTCGCCCGGACGATCCACGAGTCCGGCACCGACCTGCTGGAGCTGATCAACGACATCCTGGACCTGGCGAAGGTCGAGGCCGGGAAGATGGAGGCGCACCCGCAGCGGCTGTCGGTGTCGGCGCTGGTCGACTACGTGGACGCCACGTTCCGACCGCTGTCGGTCGACAAGGGCCTGCACTTCGGGGTGGAGGTCGCGCCCGACGTCCCGGCCGCGCTGAACACCGACGAGCAACGGCTGCAGCAGGTGCTGCGGAACCTGCTGTCGAACGCGGTGAAGTTCACCGCCGAGGGCGAGGTGCGGCTGCTGATCGAGCGGGCCGGCGACATCGACTTCACGCTGCCCGCGCTGTGGAACACCCCCGACGTGATCGCGTTCCGGGTGATCGACACCGGGATCGGGGTGAGCGCCGACAAGCTGCAGGAGATCTTCGAGCCGTTCCAGCAGGCCGACGGGACCACGAGCCGCCGTTACGGCGGCACCGGGCTCGGCCTGTCGATCAGCCGCAACATCGCGCGGCTGCTGGGCGGGGAGATCCACGCCGAGAGCCAGCCGGGCCGCGGCAGCGTGTTCACGCTCTACCTGCCCGCCCAGTACGACGACCGCGACGACCGGCGCCGCCCCGCGCTGCCGGACGAGGTGGTCGCGGGGGCCGAGGCCGCGCCCGGCCTGGGCTCCGGCGCCGCGCCCGGGAACGGCGTCGCGGGCGCGACCGGGGAGGGCCCGCTGCCGGTGGAGCAGCGCCCGCCGGGCGCGGAGCGTTCCGGCAAGCCCGAGCAGGCGCTCAACGGGCTGCTGCAGGAGCCCCCCACCGACTTCCTCGACACGGTCCTGTCGGGCCGCAAGGTCTTGATCGTCGACGACGACGTGCGGAACGTGTTCGCGCTCACCAGCGTCCTGGAGGGCTACGGCATGGAGGTCCTCTACGCCGAGGACGGGCAGGCCGGGATCGACGTCCTGCACCGCAATCCCGACGTGGCGGTCGTGCTGATGGACATCATGATGCCGGGCCTGGACGGCTACGCCACCACGGCCGCGATCAGGGAGATGCCGCAGTTCGCCGAGTTGCCGATCATCGTCATCACGGCCAAGGTGATGAAGGAGGACCGGGAGAAGAGTCTCGCCTCGGGCGCGTCGGACTATGTGCCGAAGCCCGTGGACGTGGACCATCTCCTTGATGTCATGAGGAACTGGCTGCAGCCCTCCGTCGTCCGCTGAGGAGAGGAGCCGGGGCAGCAGGGATCGCCGTGGAGGTGCGGCGTCAGGCGGGGACCGTGATCGGAGAGACGCGCGTGGACGACAAGGCCAAGATCCTGCTCGTGGACGACCGCGAGGAGAACCTGATCGCGCTGGAGGCCATCCTCAGCTCGCTCGATCAGGACCTGGTCCGGGCGCGGTCCGGCGAGGACGCGCTGAAGGCCCTGCTCACCGAGGAGTACGCGGTCATCCTGCTGGACGTCGTCATGCCGGGCATGGACGGGTTCGAGACGGCCCGCGACATCAAGCGCCGCAAGAAGACCCGCGACCTGCCGATCATCTTCCTCACCGCGGTGAACAGCGACCCCGACTACGCCTTCCGGGGGTACGCGGCGGGCGCGGTCGACTTCATCTCCAAGCCGTTCGACCCGTGGGTGCTGCGGGCCAAGGTCTCGGTGTTCGTGGAGCTGCACAACAAGAACAAGCAGCTCCGCGACCAGACGGCGCTGCTGCGCGAGCAGGCCGCCCTCCTGAGGGACCAGACGGCCCTGCTGAAGGCGCGGCCCGCCGGGACGCCGCAGGAGCCCTCCGCCGACCGGTCCGTGGGCGAGCGCCTGGCCTCGGTGGAGGAGCAGGCCGAGGTGCTCGGCAAGCACCTCCCGGCCGCGCTGCGCGACGAGTACGAGGAGCTCAGCCGCAGGATCGTCTCGCTCCGGGAGGCCGTCGACGGGCAGGAGCCCGTGGAGGGCCTCGCGGAGTGACGGCTTCCGGCACCGCGGGACAGCCGGGCGTATCCGTGCGGTGACGCTTCGCGGGCGCGGGGGTTGGGGAGGATTTCTCGGCGGAGGTGGTCCCCGTGGGTGTCGCCACGCTCTTCCTCGCCGGTGCCGGGACGGGTCTGCTCGCGGGCGGCACCACCTGCGCGGCCACGCAGCTCGGCCTGCTCACCGGGGCCGTCAGCGGGGGGCGGGCGGCGGCCAGGCCGGTGGGGGCGTTCCTCGCGGCGAAGCTGGTCTCGCACGCGCTGCTGGGGGCGCTGCTCGGGCTGGCGGGGGGCGCCGTCCAGCCCGGCCCGCGGGTGCGCGGCGTCCTGCTCGCGGCGGCCGCGGTGGTCCTCGCCGTGTTCGCCCTCGACCTGCTGGGCTTCGGGCCCGCGCGGCGCCTCCTGCGGCGCGGGCGGGAGCCTGGGCACCGCCGGGAGCCTGAGCACTGCCGGGAACCTGAGCACCACCAGGAGCCGAGCCACTGCCAGGAGCCGAGCCATTGCCAGGAGTCAGGCCCCTGCCAGGGGGCAGGGCACCGGCCTGCGGCGCGAGCCGGGCGTCCCGCCGCGCTCGGGGCGGCGACGGTGCTGCTCCCGTGCGGGCTGACACTGTCGGCCGAGTTGGTCGCGGTGACCTCGGGGTCGGCGCTCGGCGGCGCGGCCGTCATGTCCGGGTTCGTGATCGGGACGGCGCCGCTGTTCGGGCTCATCGGCGTGACGGTCGGCCGCTCGCTGCGGGCGCTGCGGGGGCGGCTGACCGCCCTGCTGGCCGTCGGCCTCCTCGCCGCGGCCGGCTGGACGCTGCTGTCGGGCCTGCGCCTCGGCGGGTGGCTCCCGGACGGCGGCGGAGCCGCCTCGGCGGCCGACTCGGCGCGTTTCGTCAGGTCGGACGCGTCCGGAACCCAGATCGTGACCGTGTGGGCCCTGGACCGCGGCTACCGGCCCGCAGTGGTGACCGCCCGCGCCGGGGTGCACACCGTTCTGGTGTTGAAAACGAGGGGGACGCGGGGTCACACGCGGGCGTTCACCGTCCCGAGTCTCGGCAAGGACGTGATCCTCCCCGTGACCGGTGAGACGCGCGTCGACCTCGGTACCCCGGGGCCGGGCCGGATGCGCTTCGTGTGCGCGTCCGGCCACTACCCCGGGGCGATCACGTTCCGCTAGGCGGAACCGGCCGGGGTCACGCGCCGGCCTCCAGCTTGGCGCGGGCGGCGGCGATGCGGGCGAGGGTGCGGTCGCGGCCGAGGATCTCCAGCGACTCGAACAGCGGAAGCCCCACGGTGCGGCCGGTGACGGCGACGCGGACGGGCGCCTGGGTCTTGCCGAGCTTGAGCCCGTGCTCGGCGCCGATCCGCTCCAGCCGGTCCTTCAGCTCGGCGGCGTTCCACGGCGCGTCCTGGTAGGCGGCCTCGGCGGCGGCGAGGATCGCGGCGGCGGGCTCCTTCATCGCCTTGTTCCAGGACTGCTCGTCGGCCGGCGGCTCGTCCAGGAACGCGAAGTCGATCATCTGGACGATCTCCGACAGCAGCGCGACGCGGGTCTGCGCGAGCGGCGCCAGCTCGGCGAACACCGCGACGTCCACGTCGAACGGCGCCTCCTGCAGGAACGGCAGGCACTCGGCGATGAACTTCTCGACGGGCAGGGCCCGGATGTACTCGCCGTTGATCGCGCGGAGCTTCTTGACGTCGAAGAACGCGGGCGAGGTGTTGACGTCCTCGATCCGGAACTCCTCGACCATCACGTCCCACGGGACGATTTCGCGGTCGTCGGAGGGGGCCCAGCCGAGGAGCATCAGGTAGTTGCGCATGGCCTCGGCGAGGTAGCCCTCGGCGCGGTAGTCCTCCAGGGCGACCTTGTCGCGGCGCTTGGAGAGCTTCTGCCGCTTCTCGTTCACGATGACGGGCACGTGCGCCCACACGGGCGGCTCCGCGCCGAGCGCCTCCCACAGCAGCTGCTGCTTGGGCGCGTTGGACAGGTGCTCCTCGCCGCGCACCACGTGGGTGATGCCCTGGCTGATGTCGTCGACCGCGTTGGCCAGCAGGAACATGACGGAGCCGTCGGCGCGGGCGATGACGAAGTCCTCGAGGAGGGCGTTGTCGAAGACGGGCTTGCCGCGCAGCAGGTCGACGACGGTGGTCTGGCCCTCGTCCGGGGTGCGGAAGCGCAGGGCCCGCCCCGGGCCGGGCTCCAGGCCGCGGTCGCGGCAGAAGCCGTCGTAGCCCTTGTGCTGGTCGCCGCCGCGGCGGGCGACCAGCGCCTCGCGGGAGCAGTCGCAGTAGTAGGCGCGCCCGGCCTCCTTCAGCGTGTGGACCGCCTCGGCGTGCTTGTCGGCGTTGGCGGACTGGAAGTAGGGGCCCTCGTACTGCCCGCCGTCCATCCCGAGCCACGCCAGGGCGCGGATGATGCCCTCGGTCCATTCGGGACTGTTGCGGGAGGCGTCGGTGTCCTCGATCCGCAGCACGAGCGTCCCGCCCGACTGCGCGGCCATCGCCCAGTTGAACAGCGCCGAGCGGGCGCCGCCGACATGGAACATGCCGGTCGGTGACGGGGCGAAACGTACGCGGATCGAAGAGGTCGAAGACATGCCTACCAGCGTAGAGCGCGCGGGACCCCGCTCGCGCCGGGTTTGTTCAGGGCTTCCAGTGCGGGTCGCGGCCGGACAGCCCGATGACGCGGTCGAGGAGCGGCGCGTCCTCGGGCACGGGGACCTCGGGGCCGAGCGCGCCGTACTTGCGGCTGATCTCGGCCGTGGAGACGAGCTGCTCCCAGGCGGCCTCCACTACCGGGGTGGGGAAGGAGGGCTCGCGGCCGATGGCGACGGCGAGATCCCACCCGTGCAGGACGCACTCGCCGAACACGATCCCCGCGATGAACCCGGCGGGCATGCCCTCCTTGTTGCCGGTCAGGCTCGTGTTGCCCTCCCACGCGCCCGGGTCCTGCCATGCCTCGGCCGTCCTTCGGGCCTGCTCGGCGAAGCGCTCGGCCCAGCCGGGCTCGGCGGTGAAGTCGTGGTCCTCCGCCGGCCCGGCGGGCGGCAGCCTGCGCGCGGCCGTCCCGCCCCTCGCGTTCCACAGGATCAGATGGTTGAGGAGGGCCCGCACGTCCCAGTCCGGGCAGGGAGTGGGCGCGTCCAGTTCCCCCTCCGGGGTCTCCAGGACGATCCGCGCCGCGGCCTCCGCCGCGGGCATCATCTGGCTCCGGATATCCATGGTCTCTTCCTCGCTCATCCGTTCGAACACATGGGAAACGCTAGAACGGGCCCGCGGCGGCGGTCTTGAAGAAACGCGACACCGTCTAGCCTGAGCCGGTGAACCGATCCCTACCCGGCGGGACGCGGGGCATCCTGCACGCCCGGACGGGCCTGGAGCGCTTCTCCATCGAGCGGCGCGAACCGCCCGCCGCGCTGGCCCCGTTCGTCGCGAACTTCTGGCTGCTGCGCTGGGACCTGCGCGGACGGCCACCGCACCGCCAGCGGATCCTCACGCGCCCGTCCGTCCACGTGACGTTCACCAGCTACCTGGCCGGCGGGGCGACACGGGCCCGGATCGCCGGGGTGGTGCGCGACGACTTCGTCGAGGAGATCCACGGCGAGGGGCGCGTGGTGGGCGCCGCCTTCCGGCCGGGCGGGTTCAGGCCGTTCATGGACGCGCCGGTGTCCACGCTGACGGGCCGGTTCGCGGGAGTGGACGAGGTCTTCGGCGAGGAGGGCCTCGCTCTCGCCGAGGAGATCTTCTCCACCGCGGACGACCACGAGGCGGTCGAGCGGCTCGCGGCGTTCCTGACCGGCCGGGGCCCCGAGCCCGACGCGTCAGCCGCGAAGGCCGCCGCGGTCGTCGAGCGGATCGCGGCCTGGCCGGGCCTGGCGCGGGTGGACGATCTCGCCGAGGACGTCGGGCTGAGCCCGCGCAGCCTTCAGCGACTGTTCCACGAGTACGTGGGCATCGGCCCGAAGTGGGTGATCCGGCGGTTCCGGATGCAGGAGGCGGCGGAGCGGGCCGCGTCCGGGACGGGGGTCGACTGGGCGGAGCTGGCGGCCGAGCTGGGCTACGCCGACCAGGCGCACTTCACCCGCGACTTCACCGCCGCCGTCGGGACCTCGCCCGGCCGGTACGCGCGAGAGGCGGGGCGGCCTGCTCCGGAGGCGGGCCCGCATGCGCCGGAGGCGGGGCCTGGCAGGATCGACGCATGAGCGTCCCCTCCCCCGACCCCTTCGACGACCTCGCCGCGTTCCGTGCCCTCGCCGCCGAACGGCTCGGCTCGTTCGAGCACACGACCGTCCCCGACACGCCCGGCCTGCGCCGCGCCGGGGTCGTGCTGTGCGCCGTCGAGCACGAGGGCGCACCGTCGCTGATCGTCATCAGGCGCGCCTACCGGGGACGCAACGCGGGGCAGTGGGCGCTGCCGGGCGGCCGCCTGGAGGACGGCGAGACCCTCGAGCAGGCGGCGCTGCGCGAGCTGCGCGAGGAGATCGGCCTGACCGCGGGCCCGGCCGACGTCCTCGGCAGGCTCGACGACTTCCCCGCCGCGTCCGGCTTCGCGATCACGCCGGTCGTGGTGGCGCTGGACGACCCGGGCCCGCTCGCGCCGTGCCCGGACGAGGTCCACTCGGTCCACCTCACGACCCTGCGCAAGCTCGCCGCCGACGACACCCCGCGGTGGGTCCCGCAGCCGGACGGCGGGCGCCTGCTGCAGATGTGGCTGGGCCCGGAGTGGCGCGTCCACGCCCCGACCGGCGCGATGCTGTGGCAGTTCCGCGAGGTCGTGCTGCTCGGCCGGCAGGTCAGGGTCGCTGACTTCCTCCAGCCCGACTGGACGCGCCACTGAGCGTCAGAACGTCCCGCCGTCCACGACGACGCGCTGCCCGGTGACGTAGGACGCGGCGTCCGAGACGAGGAACCGGACCACGTCGGCGACCTCTTCGGGCGTGCACACGTGCCCGTAGGGGGACGCGGCGTCCTGCTGCCGGATGTCCTCGATCCCGGCCGTGGCCCGGACCAGCCGGCGCCCCATCTCGGTGTCCACCAGGCCGGGGGCGACGACGTTGACGTGCATGCCGTTGCCGCGCTCCTCCTTGGCGATCACCTGGGCGAGCGCCTCCATCGCCGCCTTGCCCATCGCGTAGGGGCCGCCGAACGCCGGCATCAGGTCCGTGGCGACGCTCGACACGAAGACCAGGTCGCTGCGCTCGGCGCGCCGCATCAGCGGGATCAGCGCCTGGCTGAGGTGGTGCGGGCCGAACGCGTGCACGCGCATGACCCGCTCCAGCTCGGCGGGGTCGGTGTCGGCGACGCTGTTGCCGCGGCTGGCGATCCCGGCGCTGTGGACGAGGATGTCCAGCTCGCCCAGCTCCGCCTCCACCCGCGCGGCCAGCGAACGGCACTGGTCGAGGTCGTCGACCGAGGCGCGGAACGCATGGCCCCGCACCCCAGCGGCCTCGATGTCGGCGACCGTCTTGCGCGCGGCCTCGTCATCGCGCCGGTAGGCGACGGCGACCCGGGCGCCGTCGGCGGCCAGGGCCAGGGCGATGGCCCGGCCGATCCCCCGGCTTCCACCGGTGACCAGGGCCGTTCGGCCGTCGAGAGAACTCACGGGGCACTCCTTCGTCAGGGCTGCTTGCGGCGGTCCCATCCTGCCCGGCCGCCCGGCCGCGCCGTAAGCGGGCCCTGACAGAAGTCAGTGCGCGATTCCTGCCTCGATGACGTGGTAGGCCGTCTCCGATAGCGGTCCGGTCTGCGAGACGACCGTGAGGCCCGCTCCCTCCAGCAGTTCCCGGAACTCGGCCTCGGTGCGCTCGCGGCCGCCGGTCGCGACGAGCATGTTGAGGTCGTTGCGGACGATGCCCGCCGATTCCGGCGCGACGATCTCCGGCATCACCTGCTCCAGGAGCAGCACCCTGGCGTCCGGGCCCATCGCGGCGCGGCAGTTCCGCAGGATCGCGGCGGCCTTCTCGTCGGGCCAGTCGTGGATGACGCTCTTGAGCACGTAGGCGTCGGCGCCCTTGGGGACGGCCTCGAAGAAGTCGCCGGGCACGATCTCGGCCCGGTCCGCGACGTCGGCGAGGGGGCCGGAGGCGTCGGCCAGCCCGGCGGGCAGGTCGAACAGGACGCCGTGAAGGCCGGGGTGGGCGCGCAGGATCGCGGCGAGCAGCGTGCCGTCCCCGCCGCCGAGGTCGGCGACCGTCCCGTAGCGGCCGAAGTCGTGCGCCCCGACGACCGCCGGCGCGACGTCGCGGGTGTGCTCGGCCATCGCCCGGTTGAAGGTCTCCGACATCTCGGCGTCCGAAGCGAAGAACTCGAACGGCGTCCTGCCGGTCATCCGCTCCCAGGCGTACTCCCCCGTACGCACGGTCTCGGCCATGCCGCCCCACGTCCGCCACACGTCCGGGCCGCAGAACAGCCTGATCAGCGAGCGGATCGAGTCGGGCGCGTCCGCGCGCAGCCGCCGCCCTTCCGCGGTGAGCGCGAACAGGTCCGGCTCCTTCTGCTCCACGACGCCGAGGCCGGCGAGGCCGCGCAGCAGCCGGTACAGGGACGGCGCGTGGGTGCCGGTCGCCTCCGCCAGCTCGGCGCTCGACCTCGGCCGGTCGTCGGTGAAGGCGTCCGCCACCCCCAGTTCGGCGGCGACGTGGACGATCTGCGCGTTCATGAACCCGAAGGCCGGCTCCATCAGCGGTGATCTCGGCATGGTCGGCTCCCTTCCTCGCCTCCGACGCTAGGAGGCCCGCGGAAGGGGCGTCTTGGACGTATGGAACCTCGGTGCCCGGGGCGCTCAGCCGGTGCGGGCGCGCAGCCAGCCGGCGGCGACCTCGATGTGGTCGTCGGTCAGGCCGGTCAGCGGATCGACCTCCACGAGCAGGTGGTCGGCGACGTCCGGCTCCCCGGCGATGCACTCGGTGGCGTCAGGCTCGTCCTCGAACCAGACGAACGGCCGGCCCTCCGCCCACGCGGCCACGTGGCGGGCCTTCCAGGCGCCCAGCGTGCGCCCCTCCGTGATACCGGGGAACCGCGGGATCGGCACGAACGGCAGTTCCGGGAGCCCGATGCGGGGGGCGATCCACTCGTTGGCGTTGTCGCACCAGTAGCTCGCCCAGGCCAGCTCGGCGCCCGTGGACTCGGCGAGGTCGAGAAGCGCCGCGCCGTGCCCCGGATAGAGCCACAGCTTGAACGTCATCCCGTTCGGGGAGCACTCGTGCCGCTGGAAGCCGCGGTGCGGCCGCTCGAACGGGTTGAGCACCCCGTCGACGTCCAGGAGAACCACCGGCGACCCCATATACGGACCGTACGGCATCCGGGGCCGCCCGTCGAAGGCCTTTTACCGTGCCCGGTCTTAGGCCGCCGCCACGCGGGCATCGTCCCTGCATGTGCCGCCTGTTCGGGATGACCACGGGAGGACCCCGCGTCCGCGCCACCTTCTGGCTGCTGGACGCCCCGGACAGCCTGCGCGCGCAGAGCCGCCGCATGCCCGACGGGACGGGCCTCGGCTGGTTCTCGCTGGGCGAGGAGCCCGTCCGCGACCGCGCGCCCGTCGCCGCGTTCCGGGACGCCGACTTCAACGCCGAGGCCCGGCACGTCGTGTCGCACACCTTCATCTCCCATGTCCGCTACGCGTCGACGGGCGCTCCCGACGTCCACAACTCCCACCCCTTCGTCATGGACGACCGGCTGTTCGCCCACAACGGGGTGGTCCGGGGCATCGACGTCCTCGACTCGTGGCTCACGGACGTGGACCGGGCGCCGATCCGGGGGCAGACCGACTCCGAGTCCGTGTTCGCCTACATCACGGCGGAGATCCGGCGCCGCGGCGACACGGCGACCGGGCTGATCGCGGCCGTCCGGCGCATCGCCGCCGAGTTGCCGATCTTCGCGCTGAACATCCTGCTGGCCGAGTCGGGGCGGCTGTGGGCGCTGCGCTACCCGGACACCCACGAGCTGTGGGTGATCACGCCCGAGCTGACCGAGCCGGGCGAGGAGCGCCACCTCGGCGAGGGCCGCGAGCAGGGCCGGATGAAGGTGGCCGCGCACCGGGAGCCGACCCCCGCCTGCGTCCTCGCCAGCGAGCGCCTGGACGACGACCCCGGCTGGCGGCTCCTCGACCCCGGCGAACTGCTCATGGTGGACGGCCTTGAGGCGTCCTCGGTGTTCCCGTTCGACGCGCCCGCGCACCCGTTGACGGTCGCCGACCTGTCGGGGGCCGAGTCGACCTCGCAGACCTGATCGTTTGTCACACCCGGGACGTAGAGTGGGCGGCCGAATCTGCTGAGGAGTCCCCATTGACCCGAGAACTGACGCTCATGGCCGTCCACGCCCACCCCGACGACGAGGTGCTGGGCACAGGCGGCCTGCTGGCCCGCAGTGCCGCCGAGGGCATCCGCACGGTTTTGGTCACCTGCACCAACGGCGAGCAGGGTGACGACTCCGGCGGCGTGAAGCCGGGCGAGCCCGGCCACGACGCCGAGGAGGTGGCCCGGCGCCGCCTCGCCGAGCTCCGCGAGTCGGCCTCCCTGCTCGACATCGGCCACCTGGAGCTGCTGGGCTACCGCGACTCCGGAATGGACGGCTGGTCCACCAACAGCGACCCGGCGGCGTTCGCGAACATCCCGCTGGAGCAGTCCGCCGGGCGGCTCGCCGCGCTGATGGAGCGCTACCGGCCGCAGGTGGTCGTCACCTACGACGAGAACGGCGGCTACGGGCACCCCGACCACATCCAGGCCCACCGGATCGCCCTCGCCGCCGCCGAACAGACCGGCATTCCCGACAAGCTCTACTACACGGCCATTCCGCGGTCGGGCATCAAGCAGATGTTCGAGGCCGTCCAGGCCGCGGGCGTCGACCTCGGCTTCGAACCGCCCGAGGACTTCGGCACCCCCGACGAGCTGATCACCAGCACCCTGGACGTCTCCGCCCACTTCGAGGCCAAGCGCGACGCGCTGCTGGCGCACGCCAGCCAGGGCGAGAACATCTTCCTGCTGAAGATGCCGGAGGAGATGCAGAAGGCGGCGTTCTCGTCGGAGTCGTTCATCCGCCACTACAACCGGATCAAGGCTCCCGCCCAGGAGGACGACCTGTTCGCGGGTCTCAGGTAGCGCGGCGCTGCGCCCTGAAGTGGTCGAGGACGTCCTGCCGCAGCAGGTAGCCGAACCCGGCCCGTTCGAGGCGCAGCGCGAGGCCCGCCCTGTCGGCGCCGAGCGCGGCCGCGGCGGCGCCCAGCCGCCAGTCGTGCTCGGCCAGCCGCTTGAGCAGGTACCCGCGCCTGACCTGCGCCTCCGAGAGCCGGAACGTCTTGAGGTAGGCGACGCGGCCGTCCCCGCCGGTGATGACCTCGCCGATGTGGTTCTCCCTGCCCAGCGCGAACGAGGGCAGGAACCGCGTCAGCTCGAACCCGTGCATCGACTGCACCGCCTGCCGCGAGCCGTCCGCGTCGAAGAGCCCGCCGGCCATGACCTCGTCGTGGAAGGCCGCCCACTCCGCCTCGCGGATCTGCGCCGCGACGCGCAGGTCGCCCAGCGTCCTGATCCCCGCGGCGTCGATCGGCGCGGACAGGTCCCCGGCGGGAGCGCCCAGCAGGCCGTACATGTAGACCAGTTCACCGAAGAGGTCCTCGACCAGCGTCGGGTGCAGCGCCCGGTAGTCGTCCGGGTGCGGCACGACGAACGCGCTCGCGAGGGCGTCGGCGACGTACACCAGAACGCCGCACTGCCCTGGATGGATCTCGAAGATGCGCAGCGCGTCCTCCAGGCCGCGGACCCTCCGTCCGAGGAAGGTCTCCTCGCAGCGCGGCGACAGGCCGTGCGCGACCGTCCTGCGCGACCACTCCTCCCAGGCGATCTCCGGGCCGCCGAAGTGCAGCGCCAGGTAGCCCTCGACGGCCAGGTGCAGCGGCAGGAAGCGGAGCCGGTCCTTGCCCGCCTTCCTGGCCATCCGCCGCGTGAACCGCACGGGCATGCGCGGCGGGGCGGCCCGGGTGTCGCGCTCCAGGAGGCGCGTCCCGTACGAGGCCGCCTGCGTCTGGTCGCCGTCGCTCCAGGTCGCGACGAAGGCGTGGGGGACGAACGAGACGTAGGCGGCGTCGCCGACGTCCACCACCGCCACCGGCTCCTCGAACGCCTTCCGGTGCAGCCGCAGGTGGGGGACGGGCTCGTCCCGGACGAGGGGGACGAGCCGTATCGAGCCCCACACCTGCGCGGGCCTCGTCTCCAGCCCGTCCAGCGCGAACGTCATGCGGGCTCCAGGAAGCGGGCGGTCCGGTCGGCGAGGTGCGCGCGCAGCTTCGGCAGGCCGACCCGCCCCTCGGCGAACCGGGCCAGCTCGACCAGCGTCGGCAGGTCCTCGGCGTCCCGGACGCCCGCGGTCGGCACGCCCGGCGCCAGCCGCCGCACGTCGAAGTCGTCGGCGTCGTACACCGGGTTCAGGTGCACGATCATGACCCGCTGGCCGGGGGCGCGCCGGTGGCCGGGGTCGAGGCGCGTGCGCCAGACGCGCAGGACGTCCGCGGCCAGCCCCGGCGGCGCGTTGTCCCAGCCGTCGGAGACGATGAGGAGCCGCTCGGGCCCGGTCTCCAGCGCGTCGATGATCCGGTGGCCGAGCGGCGTCGGACCGGACGGGTACGCCAGGAGCTCGTCGGTGCGTCCCGACGTCCACAGCGGCGTGTACTCCTTGGCGAGCATCTCCAGCAGGTAGTGCGCGGCGAGCGCGACCGCCAGCGGCCGCCTGCGCTTCTCCCCCGAGCCGAGCGAGGAGTAGCTGTCGTCCAGCACGGCCGTGACCCGTCCCCACGAGCCGCGGGCGGCCCCCGCGACGCGCCGCGCGGCGGTGCGCAGGGCCTGCGACAGCTCGGCCCGGCGCCGGGCCCTCTCGTCCAGGGGCAGGGCCAGCACGTACGACGCGAGCCTCGTCAGCGGCATCTCCCCCAGGTCGGCCCGCACGGCCTCGACCTTCGCCTCCCGCGCGCTCTCCTGGAGGCGCAGCCGCTCCAGCCGCGTCAGCTTGTGCTGGATCCGCTCCAGGAAGACGTCGCGCGGGATCCCGTGCTTGGCGGCGAACCCCTCCGCGACCGTGTACGGCAGCTCGTAGATCGCGGCCTGCTCGTAGTGCGCCCGCCGCCACTGCTCGTAGAGGGGCGTCCGGAACGCCTTGACTCCGGACGGCGCGAACAGGAACACCGGCTGCTCGCCCTGCAGCCGCAGATGCGCGTGGCGCACCGCGTCCTTCACCGCCGTCCGGTACTTCACGGAGTCGAACGCCGGGTCGCGGCGCCCGGCCATCCACTCGCGGATGATGGCGCGCGTCCGCCGGTTGTTCACACCGAGCCGCCGCAGGTCGCGGAACAGCCGGTACACCCGCTGCGGAGGCAGCCGCTCCAGCCGCCGCGCGATCAGCCGCCCCTCCTCCCGCCGCCGCTCGACCCCCACGTCGCCCGCGCGTGCCAGCAGGTTGCGGACGATGATCGCCGCGTTGTGGTCGTTGACGTCCAGCGCGAGCACCGCCGCGTACATGTCGCGGTAGTTCTCCAGCATGTACTCGTGCAGGAACTCCAGGCTGAGCCGCTGCTCCCCGGAACCGTGGTGGAACTCCCGCTGCCCTGTGGAGGTGATCGCCGCGTTCACGAACATCAGCACGTCCTCGCACGCGACGAGGTCGGCGAACGTCTCGCCCATCACTCCCCCGGTCGGTCGAAGGCGCCGGCCGGGGAATGGGGGCGCGAGCAGCGAAGCATCGCTTAAGAGGCAAGTTCCGGAAGTCGCACCGAAGTCCCGCGGCCGGCCCCCGCACCGTAACACCGCATTCTTCGCGAAGCCCCCGATTAATATTCCAGCCGCGAAGGGCGGTCCGCCTCCGGTGACGGACCGCGGGCGGGTCCGCCGTCGCGATGATCACGAGGGCGTGAAGCGCCGTCCTCGGTGGCGGGCGCGGGCTGGGGCGGCGGGGTCCAGGCGATGCCGGTGCGGGGGCGCCGGCCGGTGGTGAGGTACTCGAGCACCGCGCGGCGGGCCGTCGCCGCGCTCGTCCTCGCCTCGCGGACGGATCCACAACGCCTGACCGGAGCGGCCGGTAGGCAGGATCTCCCGGACGATCTCGTCGAAGAGCCCGCCGGCCTCTTCGGGACCGGCCGGCTCGTGGACGCTGACCAGATGGTCGATCAGCAGGAAGGCCATCGACGCATCATCCCAGTGGTCCGGTGCGGAGGATCCGTCGGCCGGAGGGCGTGCCGTCCGGCCGCGGGTCCGGGTCAGGGGCGGTAGGTGCCGAAGTACCACTCGTTGCCGTCGGGGTCGCGGGCCGCGTAGTCGCGGGAGCCGTAGTCCTGGTCGGTGAGCTCGCGGAAGATCTCCGCCCCCGCCGCCTTGGCGCGGTCGTGGTGGGCGTCGGGGTCGTCGATCGCGACGTAGACGGCCGCCTTGGCGGTGCCGGCGGGCCCGAACATGATGAGGCCGGTGTCGTAGCGCATCTCGGCGTGGACGATGGCGCCCTTGTCGTCCTTGTGGACGTCGATGGGTTCGAAGCCGAACGCCTTCTCCAGCCAATCGAGCGCCTTCGCCGGATCGGCCGCCCGGATGAGCGGGTAGAAGGTGCGGCGTATCTCGCTGGTCATGTCGTCCTCCCTTTTTCTGGGATGCCCAGTCTGCGGGGAGCGGATCCGGCCGTCTTGGACGAATGTGACCTCGGCGGTCAGCGGCGGGCGGCGTCGCGTTCGGCGGCGAGGCGGCGCGTCTCCGGAGAGACCGGCGCGCCGAGGATCGCGGCGACGACGTCGACCAGGTAGCTGGTGAACAGGCGGTCGTCGGTGCGGGGGCCGGAGCGGGCGCGGCGGGCCAGCTCGATCGCGGCGTACAGGATGGCGGTGAAGCGGCGGTGCAGCCGGGCCGCGTCCTCCTCCAGGAGGGGTTCCACCAGGGTCCGCCAGCGGCAGAGGCTGTCGCGGGGATCGTCCAGGACCGCGACGGGGACGAGCGGGTCAGGGCGGTTCAGCACGTCCGCCCAGATCTGCAGGTAGGCGCGGCCCGACGCGTCGCCGAGGCGGGCCGCCATGGGGCGGACGAGGGCCGCCGCCAGGGGGCGGACGCCCTGCTCGCCGTCCTCGTAGGCGTCGAGCAGGGCGTGCCGGCGGGCCTCGACCTCGGGGGCGTGCCGGGCGAAGATCGCACGCAGGATCCCGGCGCGGTCCCCGAAGTGGTACTGGACGGCCGTGGCGTTGCGGGCGCCGGCCTCCTGGAGGATCTCGCGGAGGCTGACGGCGTCCACGCCGCGGGCGGCGTAGAGGGTCTCGGCGGCGTCCAGCAGTCGTTCCCGTGTGTCACTCATTGCCGATCGCATGCTCCAGGGCCTCGGCGAAGCGCTCGCGGGCCGCCGCCCGCCGGGTGGGCAGGTGGCCGGACGGCCACAGGCCCTCCACGGGCTCGACGTCGCGCAGCAGCTGCCGGGCCACGGTGATCTTGTGGACCTCGGTGGGGCCGTCGGCGATGCCCATCGCCTCCGCCCCCATCATCATGGCGGCGAACGGCATGTCGTTCGACACGCCGAGCGCGCCGTGCAGGTGCATCGCGCGCTGGACGACGTCGTGGTACACCTTCGGCATCGCGGCCTTCACGGCGGCGATGTCCTTGCGGACCCTCCTGTAGTCGCGGTGCTTGTCGATCAGCCAGGCGGTGCGCAGCACGAGCAGCCGGAACTGCTCGATCTCGATCCAGCTGTCGGCGATCTTCTCCTGGGTCATCTGCATCTTGGCGAGCGGCCCGAACCGGGTCTGCCGGGAGACGGCGCGCTCGCACATCATGTCGAACGCCTTGCGGACCTGCGCGATCGTCCGCATCGCGTGGTGGATGCGGCCGCCGCCGAGGCGGGTCTGGGCGATGGCGAACGCGCCGCCCTCGTCGCCGAGGAGGTTCTCGGCCGGCACCCGGACGTTCTCGTAGCGCAGGTAGCCGTGGGAGCCCTCGCGCTCGCCGCCGACGCCCACGTTCCGCACGGTGACCAGGCCGGGCGCGTCGGCGGGCACGATGAACATCGACATGCCCTCGTAGGCGGACACGTCGGGGTTCGTCACGGCCATCACGATCAGGAAGGTCGCGTGGCGGGCGTTGGAGGAGAACCACTTCTCGCCGTCGATGACCCAGCCGTCCCCGTCGCGGACGGCGCGTGTGGTGAACAGGGTCGGGTCGGCTCCCCCGTGCGGCTCGGTCATCGAGTACGAGGAGGAGATCTCGCCGTCCAGGAGGGGGCGCAGGTAGCGCTCCTTCTGCTCGGGCGTGCCGAAGTGGGCGATGATCTCGGCGTTGCCGGAGTCGGGCGCCTGGCAGCCGAACACCGACGGCGCCCAGCGGGAGCGGCCGAGGATCTCGTTCAGCAGCGCGAGCCGCACCTGCCCGTACCCCTGGCCGCCCAGTTCGGGGCCCAGGTGGCACGCCCACAGGCCCTTCTCGCGCACCTGGTCCTGGAGGGGCCGCACGAGCCGCTTGTAGCGGGGGTCGGCCTTGTCGTAGGGGTCGCCGAGCACCAGGTCGAGGGGCTCGACCTCGTCCCGGACGAAGGCGTCCGCCCAGTCGAGAAGTTCCTGGTAGGCGGGGTCGGTCTCGAAGTCCCAAGCCATGGCGAGCCTCCTCGGTCGTGTCCCCCGATAATCGGCGTACCTCAGTAAGTAATGCAAGTGCATGACTGTTACTCTCCGGTACATCAAGCGTCGGAAAGGGACCGCCGTGCAGCCTGAGCAGATCGACCGCGCCCTCGTGGACTTCGACGTCCTGGCCGGGTGGATGGAAGGCCGCGGCCTGCCGGGCGGCCCGTTCGAGGACGTCGAGCGGCTGACGGGGGGCACCCAGAACACGCTGGTCCGGTTCCGGCGCGGCGGCCGCGACTACGTGCTCAGGCGGGGGCCGGGCCACCTGCGCGCGAAGACGAACGAGGTCCTGCGGCGGGAGGCCCGTGTGCTGGGGGCGCTCGACGGGACCGACGTCCCCGCGCCGCGCCTCATCGCGGCCTGCCCTGACGAGACCGTCATGGGCGGCGCGGTCTTCTACCTGATGACGCCCGTCAACGGCTTCAACGCCTCGGTCACGCTGCCCGAGCTCCACGCCCGGGACGCGTCCGTCCGGCGCGAGATGGGCCTGAACGCGGCGCGGGCGCTGGCGGCGCTGGGCGCGGTCGACCACGAGGCGGTCGGCCTCGGCGACTTCGGCAAGCCCGAGGGCTTCCTGGAGCGGCAGGTGGGCCGCTGGATGTCCGAACTCGACTCCTACGGCGCGCTGGACGGCTACCCCGGACCGGACATCCCCGGCCTGGACGACGTCGCCCGGTGGCTGGAGCAGCACCGCCCCAAGGCGTGGCGCCCCGGGATCATGCACGGCGACTACCACCTGGCCAACCTCATGTACTCCTTCGACGGCCCGGAGGTCGCCGCGATCGTCGACTGGGAGATGTGCACGATCGGCGACCCGCTGCTGGACCTCGGCTGGCTGCTGGCCACCTGGCCGGACCGTGCCGACCAGAGCGCCGCCCTGGCCGGCCCCCTCGGCGCGGCCGGCGGCCTGCCGACCGCCGAGGAGCTGGTCGAGGTCTACGCCGAGCGGGCTGACGCCGTCGAGGGGCGCGACCTGTCGTCCATCACCTGGTACGCGGTGCTGGCCTGCTTCAAGCTCGGCATCGTCCTGGAGGGCACGCACGCCCGCGCGTTCGCGGGCAAGGCCCCCAAGGAGACCGGCGACCTGCTCCACTCGATCACGCTCGGCCTCTTCGCCCGGGCCCGCGGCTTCATCGGCTCCTGAGGCCCCCTCGCGCCGGTGATCGGGAACTGCCAGGATCTCCCTCGCACGAGGAGGTGCGATGGAGATCCGTAAGGGCGGGCCCGGCGACGCGCCGGTGATGTTGGCGATGCTGGACGGGGCGGTGGCGTGGCTCGCCGCCAACGGCCGCACGGGGCAGTGGGGCAGCGAGCCGTGGTCGGAGGATCCGCGCCGCGTCGAGCGGATCACCGGCATCGCCCGCGACGACGAGATCTGGGTGGCCGAGGTCGGCGGGCGGCCCGCCGGCGTCATGGCGGTCGCGTCCGGGCCCCCGCACTACGTCGACCCGGTCGAGGAGCCGGAGCTGTACATCACCCTCCTGGTCACCGACCGCGCGTTCGCCGGGCACGGGGTGGGCGGCGCGCTGATCGCCAAGGCGAGGGACGAGGCCGGGGCGAAGGGCGTCGGCCTGCTGCGCGTCGACTGCTACGGCGGCGACGACGGGCGGCTGGTGGATTACTACCGGAGCAACGGGTTCGAGACGGACGCCGCGTTCGCCGTGGGCGACTGGCCGGGGCGGGTCCTGTCCCAGCGTGTCGGCGGGTAGGCGCGCCCCTGCTTGCAAAACCGCGCGGCCCGTCGCAGCCTGGAAGTGACCGGTGCGAACGGGGCAGTCGGTGACGCCCTTACGCCGCACGGACGGCGACCGAGCCGCTCGCCTCGTTCCGCCGGTCGGAACCTCATGTCGCATTCCCGCCAGCCAGGCGCCACTGCCACGGGCAAGGCTTGGGACATGCACAGGAACTTCCGCTTCGGCGTGGTGGGCGAGTCGATCCGCTCGGGCGCGGAACTGGCCGAGACGTCCCGCCGCGCCGAAGAGCTGGGTTACGACGTCCTGACGTTGCGGGACCACTTCGTCGCCGAGCCGTTCGGCGAGCAGCTCGCGCCCATGGTGGCGCTGGCCTCCGCAGCGTCCGCGACGACCACGCTGCGGCTGGGCACGATGGTGCTCTCCAACGACTTCCGGCATCCGGTGATGCTCGCCAAGGAGGCCGCCACCCTCGACCACCTGTCGGGCGGGCGTTTCGAGTTGGGCGTCGGCGCGGGCTGGCTGCGCGAGGAGTACGAGGCCGCCGGGATGCCGTTCGACCGGGCCGGGACGCGGGTCGGGCGGCTGGAGGAGTCGCTGCGGATCCTGCGCGGCCTGCTGAGCGGCGAGAAGACCACGTTCGCCGGGGAGCACTACGCGGTCGACGGCCTGACGGTGTTCCCGCGCCCGGAGCGCCGCCCGCCCCTCGTCGTGGGCGCGGGCAGCCGGCGCATGCTCGGCATCGCCGGCCGGTACGCCGACACGGTCGGGATCCTCCCACGCGCCCTGCCCGAGGGGACGATCTCCGACGAGGTCTCCGAGCGCCTCCCGGACACCATCGCCCGCAAGGTCGACTGGGTCCGCGAGGCGGCGGGAGAGCGGGACGTCGAGCTGAGCATGATGGTGACGCCCGCGTTCGGCCCCGACCCCCGCCGCGCCGCCGCGAAGGTCGCGGTCACGCGCGGCTGGGGCACGTCGTCGGCCGAACTGGTCCTCGGCATGCCGTCCCAGTTCGTGGGCCCGCCCGAGCACGTCGCCGAGCAGATGCTGGCCCGCCGCGACCGCTTCGGCTTCACCTACTACCAGGTCTCGGACACCGTCATGGAGGCGTTCGCCCCCGTCATCCCGCTCCTGGCCTCCTAGGCGGGGGCGGCGAAGCCGGCGTTCATGGCGAGGCTCAGCTCCGGTTCGGTCAGCCGGCCGCCCTCCAGGGTGTCGACGATGCGGCCGTGCTGGAGGACGACGACGCGGTGGCACAGCTCGACCAGTTCGGCGAGGTCGCTGGACGCGATCAGCACCACCTTCCCGTCGTCGGCGAGGTCGCGGACGATGTCGTGCAGCTCGGTGCGGGCGCCGACGTCCACGCCGCGCGTCGGGTCGTCCAGCGCGAGGACGGCCGGGTCGGCGTCCAGCCATTTGGCGAGGACGGCCTTCTGCTGGTTGCCGCCGGACAGGTTCCCCGCCCGGTCGTGGACGTCGCCGCGCACCCGCAGCCGCTCCATGCGGCCGCGGGAGCGCTCGACGAGGCGGGACCGGCGGGGCATGATCCCGCCGCGCCCCTGCCCGAGCCAGCTCACTGACGTGATGTTCTCCCACAGTGTCTTGTCGAGCATCAGCCCCCGGCCCTTGCGGTCGCCGGAGATGTAGGCGACGCCCGCGGTGACGGCGTGCCGGGCGGAGCGGGGCGAGCGCCCGTCCGGCAGCCGGACCGTGCCCGACGACGGCCGGGCCCGCCCGCACACGGCGTCCAGCACGGCGAGGTGGCCGGAGCCCTGCAGCCCTGCCAGGCCGACGATCTCGCCGCCCCGCACGGTGAGGGAGACGTCGCGCAGCCGACCCGGTACGGTCACGCCGGTGAGGGCGACCGCCGCCCCGCCGGGGCGGCGCGGGGCGGCGGTCGCGGCGGCCGCGTGCCGGGCGGGCTGCCCGAGCATCGCGGTGACCAGGGAGTCCAGGCCGACGCCGGCCGCGGGCTCGCCCGGCAGCACGACCCGGCCGTCCCGCAGGACGGTGACCCGGTCCGCGACCCGCATGACCTCCTCCAGGAAGTGCGAGATGTACAGGACGGCGAGGCCCCGCTCGGCCAGCCGCCGGGTGACGGCGGCGAGCCGCGCGGCGGCGTCGCGGGGCAGCGCCGAGGTCGGCTCGTCCAGGATCAGGACACGGGGGTGCTGCAGGAGCGCCCGGCAGATCTCCAGGAGTTGCCGGTCGGCGAGGGGCAGCTCGCCGACCTTCGCGTGCGGCGGCGGGTCCAGGCCCAGCTCGGCCAGGACGGGCTCGGCCAAGCGCCGCATCTCCCGCGTGCTGACCAGGCCCCCGCGCCGCGGCGCCCCGTAGGGGAAGAGGTTCTCCAGCACGGTCAGGTCGTCGTAGGTCATCAGCTCCTGCGACACGATCGCGACGCCCTGCGCCGCGGCCTGCCGCGCGTCGGCGAACCGGACGGGGACGCCGTCCAGCTCGACGGTGCCGCCCCCGGGCCGCACCACCCCGGAGATGATCTTCACGAGGGTGGACTTGCCCGCACCGTTCTCGCCGACGAGCGCGTGCACCTCCCCCGCGTCCAAGGTGATGCCGACGCCGTCGAGGGCGGTGACCCCGCCGTAGTGCTTGACCAGGCCGGAGGCGACCAGCATCTCAGGACCTCCCGGCGCCGCGGCTCCGCCGCATCAGCGGGCCTCCTTCAGCGGGCGCATGCCGGCGCCGGGGTTCGCCAGCAGCTTGTCCAGCTGCGGCTTGTACCACTGGTAGGCGTTCTGGACCGACTGCTGCCGTTTGATGATCTCGTCGATGTTGGACGAGTCCATGACGAGCCCGGGCGTCTTGAACCAGCCGTCCGGGAGCTTGCCGTCCTTCTCCCGCACCGACGTGATGAGCGTCGCGGTCGCCACGTACCCCTTGAGGTAGTGCTCGGGGTCGACGCCCGCGAAGTTGGTGCCCTTCTTGATGTACTCCAGGGTCTTCGGGTCCACGTCGAAGCCGGCGGTGAGGTACTTGCCCTTCTTCTGCTCCTTGAGGCGGCCGAGGTTGTAGCTGTCGGCGTCGCCCACGCCGAGGAACGCCAGCGCGGCGGGGTTCGCGTTCACCTGCGACTGCCAGGCGCCGTAGTTCTGGGCCGGGTCGCTGTAGGTCTGGAACGGGCCGAGGACGCGGATGCCGGGCGCCAGCTTCGCGAACGTGTCCTTGATGCCCTTGGCCCGGCTGTCGAGGACGGGCGTCCCCGGGTTCGGCACGCCGACGACCACGGTGCCCTTGGCATCCTCGCCGAGCTTCTTCACCGTCGCCTCGGCGAGCAGCCCGCCGAGCTCGTAGTTGTCGTTGCCGACGTAGAAGCCGATCTTGCTGCCGTCGGTCGGCGCGGTGTCGAGCGCGACGATCGGGACGCCCTTGTCCACGGCCTGCGCGGCGGGGCGGGTGAAGATCGGCGGGTCGAGGTTCTCCAGGACGATCCCGTCCGGGTGGGTGACGGTGAGGTTCTGGAACAGCTGCTGCTCGGCGGGCCCGTCGGTGTTGGGCGGGCCGACGACCTTGAAGTCGATGTTCCCGGCCTGCCTGGACGCCTCCGTCGCGCCCTCGTACATCTCCCGGGCGAAGTTGAGGCTGTAGTTGGCGACGGCGATGCCCATCCGGAGCCGCTCGCCCTTGCCGGAGCCGCCGCCGTCACCGCAGGACGCGGTGGAGAGGGCGGCGCCGAGCACGAGGGCGAGGGCCGCCGCGACGGGCCCGCGGGGACGCGGGGTCATGGGTTCCTCCCAGGTGAGCGCAGGTCACGGACGCGGCGCAGCAGCGGCGCGGCGCCGACGGCGACGAGGATCACGCCGCCGGTCGCGAAGGTCGTCCAGTTGATGGGGACCTCGAAGAACACCAGCGCCGCGGTGACGGCGCCGAGGATGAGGGTGCCCGCCGCGGCGCCGAGGACGGAGCCGGTTCCGCCCTTCAGCGGGGTGCCGCCGATGATGGCCGCGGCGATGGCCGTGAGCTCGTAGCCCTGGCCGATGGTGGGGTCCCCGGCGATGAAGAACGCCAGGGCGAGGACGGCCGCGACGCCCGCCATGAGCCCCGACAGGGCCAGCGCGGCGACGCGGGTCCGGGTGACGGGCAGCCCGCCGAACTCGGCCGCCTCCGGGTTGGAGCCGATGGCCCGCACCCGCGCACCGAACCGCGTCCGGGTGAACACGACGGTCAGCACCGCGACGGCGAGCACGAAGACCCACACCGCGTTCGGGACGCCGAGCGACTCGCCGCCGCCGAGCATGGTGAAGAACGCGTGGTCCTGCGGCAGGTCCGTGATCTGCTTGCCCTCGGCCAGCGCCAGCCCCACGCCGCGCAGCAGCATCGACGTGGCGAGCGTGACGATGAACGAGGGCAGCCGCAGATACGTGGTCACGGCGCCGTTCAGGGCGCCGATGGACGCCGACAGCGCGAGCACCGCCAGGGCCGCCGCCCACGGGTTCCAGCCGTCCCGGATGAGCAGGGCGCCGACGACGACGCCCATCGCGTACATGCCGCCGACCGACAGGTCGACCTCCCGCATCGCCAGCGCGAACACCATCCCGCAGGCCATCAGCCCGACGTAGACGGAGTTGTGCGCGGTCGTCAGCAGGTTGCCGGTGCGCAGGAAGTCCGGCTGGAGCAGGCCGACGCCCAGCACCAGCAGGATGAGCACGCCGACGACGCCGGCCTCGTCGGGGATCGGCCGCCGGAGGCGGGGGCGCCGCGCCGGTGGCGCGTCCTTGTTCTCCGAGGCCGGCCCGGCCGCGGGCTTTCGTACGGACATGCGGCGAGCATGTGACCCGCGCCACGCCACCACAAGGAAGCCGTTTCAACCAGTGAAAACGGTGCCTTGCCCGGGGGCCGGGGGTGGCGCACGCTGCCGTCCATGAGCGAGACGCCGTCCGGCGACGGACCACAGCGGACCGCGCTCGTGACCGGCGCGGCGGGCGGGCTCGGGCGGGAGTTCGCGATCGCCCTGGCCGCGCGCGGGCACCGGGTCGCGGGCCTCGACCTCGCCGACCTGTCGGGGACCGCCGAGGCGATCGGCGACCGCTTCCACCCCGTGCGGGCGGACGTGACCGATCCGGACGAGGTCGAGGCCGCCGTGGAGGAGACCGCCGCCCGCTTCGGAAGCCTGCACATCGTCGTGAACAACGCCGGGATCTACCCGCCGCTGGAGTTCGAGGAGACGACGCTGGAGGACTGGCGGCGGATCATGCGGGTCAACCTCGACGGGCCGTTCCTGGTGTCGCGGGCCGCGCTGCCCCACCTGAAGGCGGCCGGCTGGGGGCGGATCGTCAACATCGCCTCCGCCGTGGTGTTCCTCGGGCCGCCGGACCTCGTCGCCTACACCACGTCCAAGGCCGGGCTCGTCGGCTTCACCCGGGCCCTTGCGAGCGCGGTCGGCCACCACGGGATCACGGTGAACGCGATCGCGCCCGGCCTCACCCGGACCGGGACGGCGGCGCGGACGACGGGCGCGGACGGCGGGTTCGAGCGCGTCCGCGACATGCAGGTCGTGCGGGCCGTCGAGGAGCCGCGCGACCTGCTGTCGACGCTGCTGTACGTGTGCGACGAGGGGAGCGGCTTCCTCACCGGCCAGACGATCAACGTGGACGGCGGGTCCGCCAAGCACTGAGCCGCCGGGCGGCGGACCCGCCGAGCAACGGAAAGGCACCGTATGAGGCCGATCGAGGCGCTGCTGGAGATCGCCCGCGACGAAGGCGTGACGCGGAT
Organism: Actinomadura sp. K4S16; assembly: GCF_008327685.1. Classification (GTDB taxonomy): domain Bacteria; phylum Actinomycetota; class Actinomycetes; order Streptosporangiales; family Streptosporangiaceae; genus Spirillospora. The sequence goes on along the minus strand of NZ_BDDE01000029.1, from coordinate 133,674 downwards.
CTTCGGCAACCCCGGCACGACCGAGCTCCCCCTGATGGACGCGCTGGTCGAGGCCCCCGACCTGCGGTACGTGCTGGGCCTGCAAGAGGGGTCCGTGGTGGCGATGGCCGACGGCCACGCGCGGGCGTCCCGCCGCACGTCGATGGTCAGCCTGCACGTCGCCGCGGGCGTCGCGAACGGGCTGATCGGGATGCTGAACGCGCTGCGGTCCCGGACCCCGATGGTGATCGTGGCGGGCCAGCAGGACCGGCGGCACCTCGTCCAGGACCCGATGCTGTCGGGCGACCTGGTCGGGCTCGCGTCGGCCGCGACGAAGCACGCGGTGGAGGTGCAGCACGCGCGCGACCTGCCGATCGTCCTGCGGCGCGCCTTCGCCCTCGCGGCCCGGCCCCCGGCGGGGCCGGTGCTCGTGTCGGTCCCCATGGACCTGCTGGAGGAGGACGCCGACGTCGCGGTGCCGGCCCGCTCCCCCGTGACGGGCCCGGGCGCGGCCGAGGCGGGCGACGCGGCGGCGCTGCTCGCCCGCGCCGAACGACCGGTGGTCGTCGCCGGCGACGGGGTCGGACGGGCGGGCGCGGTCGCCGAGCTGGTCGCGGTGGCCGAGCGGCTCGGCGCGGCCGTCCTCCACCAGCCCATGAACGACGCCATCGACTTCCCCACCGGGCATCCGCTCTACGCCGGGATGATGGCGCCCCGCAACGCGGTCATCCGCGAGGCGCTCGCCGGGTACGACGCGGCCCTGATCGCCGGGTGCCACGCGTTCATGCCGCACCACTACTCCCCCGGCCCCGCCGTCCCCGACGGGCTCGCCATCGTGCAGGTGGACGAGGACCCCGCGGAGATCGGCCGGAACTTCGCCGTCCGGCACGGCCTGACGGGCGACCTCGCGGGGACTCTGCGGGCGCTCGCCGACCGCCTCGACGGGCTCGTCCCGTCCGCGCGGGAGCGCGCCGAGCGGCTCGGCGCCGATCACGCCCGGGCCAGGGAGAAGGCGGAGGAGGCCGCTCGCGCGGCGTACGGCCCGTCCCCGATGGATCCGAGCGCCGCCGCCCACGCCGTCGCGTCCGGGCTGCCCGACCGGGCGGTGGTGGTCGAGGAGGCGATCACCGTCGGGCTGAAGCTGCGCGCGGTGCTGCGCCAGGACCTTCCCGGCTCCTACGTGCACACGGTCGGCGGCGGGCTCGGCTGGGGCATCGGCGCGGCGGTCGGCACCCGGATGGCGGACCCGGACCGTCCCGTGGTCGCGGTGCTCGGCGACGGGTGCGCCATGTTCGGCCTGCAGGGGCTCTGGAGCGCCGCCCGGTACGAGGTGCCCGTGGCGTTCGTGGTGATGGACAACGGCGAGTACCGCACCCTCAAGGACACCCTCGACGAGGGCGGGGGCGCCTCGGCAAGGCACGGCCGCTACGTCGGCATGGACCTCGCCCCGCCCGCGCTCGACTGGGCGAGCGCCGCGCGGCTGTTCGGGATCGACGCGGTGCGGGCGGGCTCGGCCGGCGAGCTGCGGGACGCGGTCGCCTCGGCCGGGGACCTGGCGGCGCCGCTGCTGATCGTGGCGCCCGTCACGGGGCACGGGGCCGACCGGTGATCGCCGCCCGCTTCCCCGCCCTTGCCGCCGGCTCCGATCGCGGACACCATCGGGGGATGGACGTGCGGGCCACGGGCGCGGAGCCGCCGCGGTCGGTGCTGGCGCGCGGGCTCAGCCTGCTGGACGCCTTCGGCTCCGCCGACACCGAGCTGAACCTGACCGAGCTCGCCGCCCGCACCGGTCTGCCGAAGCCGACGGCGCACCGGCTGCTGAGCGAACTGGTGCGGTGGGGCGGCGTCGAGCGCACCCCGTCCGGCTACCGGCTCAGCATGCGGCTGTTCGTCCTCGGGCAGCGGGCGCCCCGCCCGCGCGGCCTCCGCGAGGCCGCGCTCCCCTACCTCGAGGACCTGTACGAGGCGACCCACGAGAACATCCACCTGGCCGTACTGGACGGGACGGACACGCTCTTCCTGGAGAAGGTCACCGGGCGCCGGTCGATGCCGATCGTGTCCCGGGTGGGCGGGCGGCTGCCCGCGTACTGCACGGCGACGGGGAAGCTGTTCCTCGCGCTCGGGCCGCCGGAGCGGCTGGAGCGGGTGCTCGCGGGCGGGCTCGTCCACTACACCCCGCACACGATCGTGATGCCGGGGCTCCTGCAACGGGAGCTGGCCCGCACCGCCGACCGCGGCTACGCCGTCAACCGGGAGGAGTCGGAGGCAGGCGTCTCCGCCGTGGCGGCGCCCGTCCTCGACCACCGCCGGCAGGTGATCGCCGCGATCTCCATCACCGGCAACGTGTGCCGGCTGGACCTCGACCGGCTCGCCCCGGCCGTGCGGACCGCGGCGCTGGCGCTGTCGCGCGAACTGGCGCGTGAGAACGCGGGCACGCTGGAAATGGGGATTCCCCGGTGATCTCTCGATACCGGGGAATCCCCGCTTCCATGCACCGGCAGCCCTGCGCCGGGTCTGGAAGAGGCCTTGCGATCCCACCGTGAGCGGGCTCACATTCACCCTGTGAGCCATTTCACGAATGGTCCGCCGCCTCAGATCATGAGCCGAAAGGCTGGGGCATGCCCTTCTTCCCGGGGCCCTTGCCCCAGGACAGGACCTCCCACTTGACGCCCTTCAGGTGGCCCTCGCCGGTACCGGCGTTGTACTTGCTGGCGGGCTTCTTGCCGTCCAGCAGGTACCGGAAGGTGTAGGTGTCGAGGTCGAGCATGACGCCGCGGTGCGACGGCTCGCCCGGCCCGCGGTCGCCGACGAAGCCGGTGATGCTGCGGCCCTTGTAGGACACCTTGACCTTGGTGTGCATGGGCCAGCTCGGGCTGGCGAACAGGCCCTTCTGCATCGGCTTGCCGCCGGCGGGGGCGCCGGTGTCGCCGTTCACGCCCGAGCCGTCGTCCCAGAAGTAGGACGCGGTCGTCTTGCCGCTGAGCAGGGCCTTCGGGCCCTTCTTCGCGGGCTTGGCGGCCTTGGGGGCGGCCTTGGAGTCGGCCTTCACCTCGGTCTTGGAGTCGGCCTTGGCCTCGACCTTCGGGGCCTTCGGCAGGGTGAGCTCGGTGAGCCCGGCCTTGTCACCGAGGCTCTTGGGGGACTGCTGCTCCTGCGCGGCCACGGCCTGCTCCGGCAGGAACTGCTTCTTGGGAGCGGAGTCATCGCTCGCGGCGGCGACACCGGCCACCATCATGCCCGCGAGGGCGGTGCCGGTGACGCCGGTCAGGATGACGTTGATCGCTCGCTGCTGCATGGAGATCCTTCGTTCGGGGTACAGGGCTGCCGCTCGGCACGGGGAAGGCGCGCAGGTCACGCGCCTGTCTCCGGGCAGGGGTGAACGGCTCCGAGACTCGAGACTCGGGAGGCGCCGCCGCGAGAAGGACCCGCTTGGAACGGTCCACGGGCATGGCGGACCGCGCTCGCGCTCAGCCGCGCACGACCGGGTTCGGACGTGCGGGTGACACGGGCTTCGGTGAAGCGGGAAGGATGCCGACCGGGGGCTCACGGGCCCAGCACGGTGCGCGGCCGCTGCATGGTACGGCTGCGTTCGGCGAAGGGATCCCGCCTGGCGGGCGGGAGGCGGCGGTTATGCGATTGGCCGGGTCAACGGTTCTTTGACCCTGACCTGGGGATGACTATATACGGCATTACCGTGCTGTCGCCAAACGGGGGATTTCTTTACCTTTGACAAGGTAGATCTTTTAAGCCGGAACTGGCCCGGAGCGCCTTTCCCATAGGGGCTCCGGGCCAGTCGGCCGCACCGCGCCCATGGCAAAAAGGATCTTTAAACCGATGGCCTCGGCGCCCATGGCCCGGCCGTCCGCTCCCCGCCCCGGCGCGCGAACAGCCTGGGACGCGTGGGGCGCTGGAGATGAGCGACCGCGAACCCGGACCCGTCACGACGCACACGTGACCGCAGGACGGAGGGCGCCGCACACGCTCGGACCCGCACGTGATCAGAGGGCACAGGACCGGGCCGCGTGTGCTCAGACCGCCCGTGAATCGACCGCCTGGAACCGGGCCGCGGGCGATCGGACCGCACGTGATCAGACTGCGTACGACGGGCCGCACAGGATCGGGCCGCGCTGGGCGGCCGCAGACCCGCACGGCCGTCTGCCGCGCGGGTGGAACGTCCTCGTCAGTGCGTCGGGTAGACCGACGGCACGAGCGGCGTCGGGCCGGTTCCGCCGGTGAACACGGCGGGGCCCGCCTGGGGCGGGACGAAGGGCGACTCCGCGTAGGAGGCGTCCGCGTAGACGGGCTCCCCGTACGGCATGGCCGCCACGATGGGGCCCTGCGCCGCCGGGACGGCCTGGGCCGCGGGCGGCGGGACGGGCGGTGGAACGTGCGAGCCGTCCGCCCGGCGCTGCTCCGCCGCGGCCGCGCTGCGGCGCTCGGCGAGCAGGGCCATGAGGGCGCGGGCGGTGTCGGCGTCCATCTTCAGCAGGACGCTCGGCATCCCGGTCTGATCGACGAACGGGGATACCGAGGGCGGAGCCGGCAGCTGCGGTATGGCCGCCCGCATCTCCTCGCGGAGATCCTGGGCCAGCCGCAGCGCCTGTCGGTCACTGTCGCTCAAGTGTGCGGTCATCGCGATCTCCGGGGAGTTCACGTGCGGGGGTCCGGGGCAATCCTGCTAGGGATGGCGTGCAGGTGCAAGGGCTGATGCACGTGCATTTCAAGAAAATTCCCCCCGTAACCCCCGCCTCCGTCGCTCGTTCCCGATCACTCGACGCCGCGCCTTCCGCGCGTCCACAGCGACTTGACCAGCACAGATGTGCACGGTCGGCCCCGCACTCGCACCAGAAGGTCCACGGACGGCCAGCACGGTGCGTGCCTCCTCGAACACGGAGACGGTTCCTGCTTCCGAGCAAGATCCATGTGCCCAGGGTCGGATGTGTGTGATGTCCGCCACGAGCGCGCGGAAGCCTGCCGCCCGGGCGTCCGATCCGGCCCCGGGCGCGCCGCTGCGGATCCATCGCAGGGGTCCGGATCACTTATCTCTAGGGATGCCTCGTTCGGCGCTGCGTGCGGAGCGCCATTAACGGCATTCTGGACGGATGACAGAGACCCTCAGCACCCGGGCCCTCAACCGGGCCACGCTTGCGCGGCAGATGCTGCTCGCACGGGAGCCGATCCCCGCCGCCGAGGCGGTGGGACGGCTGTGCGGGATGCAGGCGCAGGAGCCCAAGCCTCCGTTCCTGGGGCTGTGGACGCGAGTCGAAGGGTTCCAGGCGTCCGATCTGCACTCCGCCTTGCAAGGCCGGTCGCTAGTGCGCGCCACGATGATGCGCGCCACCCTGCATCTGGTGACGAGCGCGGACTACACGGCGTTCCGTACATCGATGCAACCGATGTTGGACGGCGGCCTGCGGGTGCTGGGCGACCGCGCCAAGGGACTCGCCCTGGAGAAGGTCGTCCCCGCCGCGCGCTCCCTCCTGGAGGCGGGGCCGCTCACGTTCAACGAGATACGCGCCGAGTTGCAGCAAATGTTCCCGGACGTGAACGAACGCGCTCTCGGCTATGCCGTCCGCCTGTGCGTGCCCCTGGTCATGATGCCCACCGAGGACAGGTGGGGCTTCCCGCGCACGTCGCGCTTCGTGCTGGCCGACTCTTGGCTGGACTCCGGGCCGGACGCCGAGAACGCGATCGACGAACTGATGCTCCGCTACCTGGCGGCCTATGGACCGGCGTCCCCCGCCGACGCGCAGACGTGGTCGGGGTTGTCCACGACCGGCGAGGCCCTGGAGCGCCTTCGCCCGAACCTGCTGACCTTCACCGACGACAAGGGCCGGGAGCTGTTCGACCTGCCGGACGCGCCGCGCCCCGGCGAGGACGTCCCCGCCCCCGCGCGGTTCCTGCCCGAGTTCGACAGCCTCGTCCTCGCGCACGCCGACCGCAGGCGCGTCATCGCCGACGACCATCGCCCCATGCTCACGACCAAGAATCTGCGCGTCCGCGCCGTGTTCCTGTGGGACGGGTTCGCGCGCGGCATCTGGGAGACGGAGTACAAGCGCAAGGTGGCCACGCTCCGGATGCGTCCGTTCGAGGCCCTCCCCCAGGCGGCCGTCGACGGACTGAGGACCGAAGGGGAAGCGTTGCTGCGCTTCATGGAACCGGACGCCAAGGAGACCGTCGTCACCGTCGAGGAGTGACGAGACCGCCTGGAGCCGTGCAGACGACAGCCCCCGGGCGATGGCCGGGGGCTGTCGGAGAGTCGAGAGGCCCGGGCTAGCCGGCGCCGTCCTGGCCGCGCATCTCCTCGACCACGACGCTCTGGTACGCGCGAGAGGTGTCCGGGACGTAGCTCAGCCGCGCCAGAGCCTTGCCGTCGTGGTCCCTTATCTCGAAGTGGTAGCCCTCGCCGGCCTCACCCACATGCGCTGCGGCCTGGTCGTGCCTGAGCCGGCACATGGTGTCGACCTTCTCGAGCGCCACCTTCAGGCTCCCCGCGTCACTGATGAGCCGCGCGGGCTCACTCGTCTCCCAGATCTCGAACATCAGTCGTGTCCTGTCGGCGGTCGGTCGGTCTGTCGGAAGGAACGGGCGGGGCATTCCAGACGTCTGGGACAGCTTGCGCCTATCTCATGGATCTTTCAATCAACCAAGGTATCGGATTGATCACTATTCGAAGTTGTCCACGCTCATAGTGTCATGTCCGCATGTGGCGACGGTCCACCCTTCCGCCGTCCAACCCGGTTCGGTACAGTCGGCCGCGCCGAACCGAACGTGACTCGGAATGAGACGCCCACTCCCCGCGCCCCCGCCCGGCCCGCGGGAGCCTTTGCTCATTCCGGCCGGAAGACGCCGAGCCTCGCCGCCGGATGGCAGGATCGTCCTTCGGAGTGCTGTCGGACGGCGGGGAGTGGCGGTGCGGAAGACCTGGCGGTGCGGCACGACACCCGAAGCCTGGGCCACCCTCGCCGCCGAAGAGGCGGTGCGATCGCTCGCCCGCGGCGACCGCGCCGCGTTCCGGCGCCTCGTGGCCGAACTGACCGGCGGCCCCGCCGGCCCGGGCTGGACGAGTGCCGCCGACCGCTGCCTCACCGACCGGCTGCGGCACGCCGTCACCACCGCTTGGCGGCGCGGGTGGCAGCCCGCCGACCTGGTGCGCTTCACGACACGTCGGCACACGGCCCGGCACGCGCGGCTCTGCACGGACGCCATCGCCGACGAGAGGCGCACCTACCCCACCGGTGCCGTCGACGAGCGGTGGGAGGAGCAACTGGCGGCCCTTGGAGCCGGCGTGTGGTGGCCGGACGGCTCCCATTCGACCCACTGGTGCCACCGCGAAGGCTTCGAACGCGCGGATTACGTCACGTGCGCTCTAGAAGTCATCCACCTCTTGGAAACCCTCCCAAAGCTTCCTCCCATCACCCCGCCTCCCACGACCACTTCGGACACGAGCCCGCCCGGCGGAAGAGCATCCAGGGGCTATAGGACGGGTGCAGGCAGGTCCAAGTCAGGGTCGTCCAGTACGGGAGGGCCAGGGGCCGGGTCGGACCGAACTGCCACGGGCGCGTCCGATGCGGGGAAGGCCCATAGGGGGGTGCCTAGGCCCGGCGGCGAATCCGGTCAGCGGAGGCGCCGGAGGCTGGAAGAGGTCGATCAGCGGATCCTCGGTCGGGTCCGGGCTCTTCTGGCCAAGGCCGAATCGACCGAGTTCCCCGAGGAGGCGGAGGCGCTCAGCGCGCGCGCCCAGGAGTTGATGGCGCGGCACAGCATCGACCATGCGCTGCTCGCGGCGGAGACAGGCGACCTGAGCGGTCCAGACGGACGGCGTATCGCGATCGACAGTCCTTACGAGGCGCCCAAGGCGATCCTGCTGACGGTGGTGGCCGAGGCGAACCACTGCCGTGCGGTGTGGCACCGGGAGCTGGGGCTCTCCACCGTCCTCGGGTTCCCGGCCGATCTGGCCGCGGTGGAGATCTTGTTCACGTCCCTGCTGGTGCAGGCCACGTCCGCCATGGTGCACGCGGGTCCCAGGCGCGACGCGCGGGGACGGTCACGGACGCGTTCGTTCCGCCATGCGTTCCTCAACGCCTACGCCGTCCGCATCGGGGAGCGGCTGCGAGGAGCGGCGGACAGGGCGGCCGCGGACGCCGGCGGGAAGGATCTGCTTCCCGTGCTGGCGGCGCGCGACCAGGCCGTCGACCAGGCCGTCGACACGATGTTCCCGAACCTCGCCAAGGGGCGGGCGGGATCGGTCTCCAACTATGAGGGCTGGCTCGCCGGACGGGCGGCCGCCGACCTCGCCAGCCTGGACGGGCGCTCCGAGGTCACCGGAGCCTTCCGAGGTCCGTAGCGCGCGGGGTCCCCCCGGGGGGCGAGGGGGACGTCCGGCCATGTGCTCGCTTCTTCCTTGTCTCGCTGTGCTCGGGAGCGGGTCAGTCCTTCTTGCGCCGGGTGTTGCCGCCCCGGCCACGGAGCGGCACGCCCGCCTCCTTCAGGACGTTGTAGATGAATCCGTACGACCGGCCGGTCTCGGCAGCCAGATCGCGGATGCTCTCGCCGGCGGCGTACCGCGGAGCGAGCTCGGCGGCGAGCCTGGTGCGTTCGGCACCGGTGACACGGGTGCCCCTCGACAGTGTTCGAGCCACGGGGACCTCCTGATTCCAAGGCTGGGCGGCGGGGCCCGTCCCCGCAGCTCACAGCAGTGTTGATCTCCCCAACGTACACATTCCCCCCGATTGCTCCGTCGATGCCGCGCGAATCACCACGAATTCGGCCGAAGCTGGTCTTTTCCGTGGTGAACGGCGTGTCGGAACTAGACAGACGTGTCCGATACCGTCCTCGCTCGGTCGTTCCACCGGATCACCCCCTCCAGGAGCCCCAAGACCGGAACCATGCGTCCCTGAAGCCCCCGTGGCTTCACCTCTCGCTGGCGTCCCCCTGGCCTGAGCGCCCCCAAGCCCCGACCACACCGGCGTTTCCCCGGGCTCCAGGACCCACCGATGCCGAGTTATCCACAGAACCGCGTTCTACAGCTTCTCGCCGGGACGGTCGCGCATGCTGGCCGGGTCCCGACAGGCGAGGAGGAGTCCCATGGCCACGATCACATTCCCGGTCCCGTCGACCACGACCTCGAGGTTCGCCGTGGCCGCCACGAGCATCCCCGGCGACCCGGCACCCCTTCTGAGGAGCGCGGAGGGCCCCTACCAGTCCCACATCGCGGGGCGTCTGGGCACACCCCAACTCCAGGTCGCCCGCGAGGCCCTCCCCGCCCTTCGCTGGGACCCGTGGCACATCAAGCCGTCCCGCCCGGACGACCGGCGACTCGCGCGGGCCTTCAACGACGCCGAGCAGTTCGCCGTCGTCACCGCGTTCGCCCCGATCACCGACCAGCCCAGGGCGGTCCAGGTGGCCCGAGCCGCCGCGTACGCCATCGCCGAGGCCACCGGCGGGATCCTCGCCGACCTGGTCACGGGCCACGTCCTGACGCCGTCCGCCCAGGAGCGGACGCGTTTCGTGCTGGCCGACCGATGGCTGGGCGACGTCCTGCCGCCGTTCCGCGCCAACGGCCGCTGCACGGCCGCCGACCCGGGCAGGGATCCCGAAGGCGTCAACGGCTGCGCCTGCGTCCGGCTGCGCACCCGCGGCCTGCGGCGCTTCGGCCTCCCCGAACTCCAGATCACCGACGTCGCCTGCCCGCACGACCTCGCCGCCCTCAACGTCCTGCGCACCACCGCCCGCCGCCTCCTGACCGACCACTGGTCATGGCTGGCCACCGGCCCGGCCGTCGGAGACCGCACGATCCCCGACGTCCTCGACCTGTCCCAGACCGACTTCAACGACTTCTGGGGCACCACCCGCCGCGTCCGCCTGACCGCGCCCTCGCCCTTCCAGGTCCACCTCTCCCCCCTGACCTCCCGCCTCATCGCCGTGGGTCCGCCCACCCACTTCGAAGGCACGGTCAACGACTGGCTCTGGGGCGACACCCTCCCCATGGGCATGCACGACTCCCAAGAAGCCCCCGCCCTTCCCACAGCCGCCTGAACGCCCCCACCCGGCAACTCCGTCAACCGGCCCGTCCACCAGACCCGACCACCAGACCCGACCAGCCCCTGCCCTCGAACAGCACCGCCCACCGACCACGAAGCGACTCAACGACCGGGCCTGTCGGGCCCGTCCAATCAACGGCAACCCACCTCAAGGCGGTGCAGACCTCTCTTGAACCACTCTCGCTGGCTGCTGTGACCGGGACTAGCGCCGTTAATGAGCCAGCCCGAGGAGCGGCAGGTGCAACTAGAGCGACCCGGCCCGGCCACAGCCTTGTTGATCTCGGCTGCAGACCGCGATCAACGCCACTGACCCAACAAGTTGATGTAACTCGATCTTGCGGGGGCTAGTCGCGGACGGCGCCGGCCGGGGCCGTCCAGCTAACGGTGTCATTCGATCTTGTGGGGTTCAGTTGTGGGCGGCCGGGCGGCCTTCGAAGGTCATCTCGAAGGCGTTGAGGGCGGCCTTCCACCGCTGCATCCAGCGTCTGCGAGCGGTGCCTTTGGCGGCCAACTCATGACCGCGAGGTGCACGCCCTTGAGTGCGGCCTGCTCGTGGGGAAGCGGCCGCGGGCATTGCCTGGGCGGTGTCATGGAGGGCTGGGATGCTGGCGACGTGAGGGATGACGAGGACGAGCCGCTCGTTGGCGGCCGGATGGCGCAGGGTGTCGTGCGTCGCGGCGAGCGGGTGCTACGCCCGCTGGGTCCCTGGTCAGAGGCAGTCCACGAGTATCTCCGTTACTTGGAGGGCGTGGGCTTTGCAGGTGCTCCCCGCGTGCTGGGCGTCGAGGGAGACCGCGAGGTACTGACATATCTGGACGGAGAGGTGGCCGTCGATCCCGCCTGGCAGCCGGGCCGCGGGCACCGGCTACCCGCGCACGCTCGCAGCGACCAGGCACTCATCCGCGCCGGGCGGCTCATCCGCGACCTGCACGAGGCATCGCGCGGATTCCGTCCGCGTCGCACCACCTACCGCTTTCATCCCTGCCCACCCCGCCCTGGCCAGATCATCTCCCATGGCGACCTCGGCCCCTGGAACACGGTCTACCGCAACGGTCTGCCCGCGGCGTTCATCGACTTCGACAGCGCAGGACCGGTCGATCCCGTGGACGAACTGGCCGCGGCCGCGTGGGCCTTCGTGCCGCTGGCACCCGACCGGCGCCTGCGCGAGGCCGGATTCGACCCGATCCCCGACCTGCCGGCCCGGCTGCGCTTGTTCGTGGACGCCTACGGCTTGCCCTATCGCCCAGCCGCCTTGGTGTCCGCCCTGCAACGGAGCGTCCTGACCAGGGTGGAGCAAATCGCCACGTGGCCGCTGTCCGCGGCCGACGCCGCCGGGTCCCTGGAGTTCCTGGCCAACGAGCTGCGCTGGTTCCACACGATGACCCCTGCCATCGAGCGCGCCCTAAGCGGACCAGACGCCCCCAGCAGACCCTGATGATGGCGAGACAAAACCGCGCGGGCTGCTCGAACGACCGACAACCTGCCGATGCCGCCGCGCGACGCAAGGACCGGAAAGATCTTCGCCAGCTGCTCGGCACCGGCCTGTCCAACACCGAGATCGCCGGGCGCCTGGCAAGGCGGCGGCGCCGTCGCATCCGCACCCCCTGCCCGTCCTGCGGCCGCTGACTGCCCCAGCCCGGCCCTCGACCGAGAACACGCACGGCGCGCTCACAGGCCTCCCGCACCGCCGCCGAAACCGGGATGCGGCGGAGCGGACGGCGCGCCCGCAGGCCTCGCGCACGGCCGCCGGAACCGGGATGTGGCAGAGCTGTCGCTTGTCGGAACCTCAACGTTCGGCCTGGCATCACTCTCCGTGTCACCGTCGCTTGGGGCCGAGGCCCTACGGGCGGGAGGCAGCGTTGAGGGGACGGAACGGGCGATGTCATGTTGGACGGCTGCCGCCGTCCACGCCGCCGTTACGACCATGTCCCTGAGCACTTCGCGCCTTGGTCCGCATTACCTCGCCCTCGACTAACAGGACTCGGCACGTCACAAGTTTGGCGCGGATCTGGTTTGTCGCTCTAGTCCGGCTCTATGAGATGAACACCGAGAAACATCGTGTTCACTGCATCGGCTGCGAAGGCACGCATCACGCCCCGCACCACCCGCCGCGGTGCAGGCTCCTCCCCTCCTCAAAGACCAGCGCCTTTATCGGAGAGACCGGCCGCTTCCCGCGTGGGCGAACATCAGTCCTTGGCCGCTTACTCGAATCTACGTCCTCGACTGTTGAGGCGGCGCTCCTGACCGAAGAGCCGCCGCTTGTACCAATTGGGAGCCAAGGTCGCATACCTCCCGCTTTCTACGCTGTCGCCGAGCGCCCCGAAATCGACTCTCTGCTGCCGATCGACATCGACCGCCCGCACCTTCAGCCCCAAGCGCACCCCCCATTCGCACCATCAGGGCCGGCCGTTTCCGACCAGGAGAACGACAGTCCGCACCCTCCTCATGAGGTGGTTCAATGGGAGCACGCAGGTGTGATAGAAATATCCGCCTTCACCCGATTCGGCCGTATCGACGACCTTCGCGGCCACCCAATACAGGTCTGGCCGCTCGCACCTCCCCGCCCACCGAGGGCAGGCCACGTGATCGGATGACTTGCTCAATCCATGTTCGCCCGGGACGTGTCGAATTGGGCGTTCCGATTCGCGTCAGGAGCACGGGGCGCGTGGGCGATTTTGCGTGTCGGGGCGCAGTGACAGCGAGTGACAGTTTTGCGACCGCGCCGTCACCCCGGCATGCCAGCCGAGGAACTCCTCACGGAGGTCGATCATGTGCTGATCATGCAAATGTCGTCGCCTGCGGATGTTTCATCAACGCTTCCCTCGTCGCGTATCCCTAAGAAATTCGCGGGAATTCGACCCTCGGGCCGCCCGGCCGTCCCGGCGAGAGGCAGACACCGACATTTCGGGATGAGCCGGGATATGACGTCCATATCAGTCGTGGCCGTCACGGCGACGGCGGCGCGGGATCGACGGAGCCGACTGTGGGCAATGCGCAACGCTCCGTAGCCAAAGTAGCTACGATCGGCATTCACACGGTGACCGACGCGATCCCCCGGGGCGAAGATGAACCGTTTCCTGGCACATCCCAAACTCGCCGTCGCCTTCAGCGAATGGCTCCGCTGCACCTGCGGGTTCCTGGGGTGCACCGCCATGGCCGGCGCCATCAGTATCGGCGCGGCGACCCCCTCCGAAGCGGCCGCCCGAACCGACCCTGAGCCGCACGGGCCCAGACCGCCGATCTGTCGTCACGCCATAGGTATCGGCGATCGGTTCGCCTCGCACAAGTGCATGGGGCCGTGGCTGTCGATGCCCGACAAGCCCCGGGGACGTCCGGGACACGGTCGGGATTTTCCTCACTGGCTCGACCGGTACGACAGCAGGAAGCCCAAGAAGGAGCACAGGGCACCCCCGCCGCGCCCACCCGAGAAGCCGGCGCCCCGCCCGGCCGCGACCGGCGGCCCGAGAAGCGTGCCCCCGCCTCCCCGCCCACCCAAGAGCGCCAAGGTGCGCCGTCCTCCGGCACATCCCCCGGTACCGGTGCCTCCCCCAGCGCCGTCGCCGGTGCCGGCACCAACACCGGTGACGGCCCGCGAGCAGGCCGACGAGGTCGATTCACGGCCCTCCTCGCTGCAGCCGGTCCTGCTTCTCGGTCTCCTGCTCCCCGCCGCTGCGGCGATGTGCTATCCGTTCCGGCACCGCATCTACACCGCCGCCAATCCCGGCGTGTCCCCCCTTCCTGCGCCCAACATCCCGGACCCGCAGGCGGTGAGCGTCACCTACCGCCCCCTGCTCGACCCGTTCGGCACGGCGGCCACGGGCCTTGCGGGCCCGGGCGCCGGCTCCACCGCGCGGGTGCTGGCGCTGACGGCGCTCGACGAGCACGCCGACGACTCGCTCGTCGTCGTCCCGCGACCCGACGCCATCACCCTCTTCGGGCTGTCCGAGGACGAACTCCTCGACGACGACACCGCCGGGCTCTTCATCCCGGGGAACCTCGACGCCGCACTCGCCTATCTGGAGACCGAACTCGCCATCCGCGAAAGGAGCGGCGTCACGCACGCGCGCCGTCTCCTTCTGGTCGCCGACTGCGCCCAGGAGGCCGACCGGATCGCAGCACTCCTCAAGCGCCACCCGGGCGCCGTGTTCGCGGTCCTCCTCGGCCCCTGGACGGGCGACCAGGCAACGGTCGACGACGAAGGCGCGGTCCAGGCCCCTCCCGCAGTGGCATCCACCCTCCCCTCCCACCTCCCGGCGATGTCCCGCACCGAAGCCCGCGATCGCCTCCTGAAGACCTTGGCCCAGCAGAAGGACACCCGTAAGCCGCCTCCCCGGCGCCGCTCGATCTCCCGGCGCGGTTAGCACCCCCACACGTGCACACGGCAAGAGGTAGACGGCGCGGGACGGATGTGCCGAACGGCGCTGCCGTTCCCCTGGCCGAGGTCACCCGCGAAGGCCGCCCGGCGGCCGCTCGCCTCTGACCGAGACAAGATCGAGTCACGGCCGGAGAAGCTGGGGCTGCTCACCGGCGACAGGCAGTGCCGACCCACCCCCCGCACCCGCCGCGCCTCCACAGAGGGCACACCTCAGAACGGCGCCTCCCACACCTGTCAGGCCTGAGTGGGCGGGGCTTAGAGGGCAGGGCTTTCTTGTCGGGCCATCTCAGCCCTGATCGTTGTGAGGCTTCTCAACGCCCGTCCTAGAGCGCTGGTATCCGGAGGCTGCTCGGCGTCGCGGTCCACAAAGGCGGAGCAGCGGAGGAGCCAGGCGCGGACGACGTCCTCGGCGTGGGCCTCTGAGCGCCGCGTCCGGGCGAGGGCCAGATGGCGTTTCTCCTCGGCCACCTGGCGGGCGAGGTCCTCGTCCTCCCGCAGAGCCTGGACGTCGGAGAGCGCGTAACGGCCGAGCCTGTCCGCCGCCAGCCCGCGTTCGCTCGCGATCCGGTCGAACATCTTGCGGGGCCAGTCGAGGATGGTCGCCGCGCCACCGGCGTCGACGGTGTCGGTCAGCGGGCCCTTCCTGGCGGTGACGACCCGGCGCACGGTGCCGGGATCGAGCCGGTCCAGGTCGCGCAGCAGGTAGACGGGATGCCCGCGGAAGGCGCTGACGACGTTGAGGTCGCCCTGGGCGACCAGGACCTCGATGTCGCCGCGCTCGACGTCGAGGCCGACCCGCGCCGCCAGTCGGGCCGCGGCCCGTGCCGAACCGACCGGGGGCTCGGCGCCGAACCTGGCGACGATCTCCTCGCCCCGCCCGCGGACCTCCTCGGCGAGGGCGGCGGACCACCGGTCCTCCTCGAGGTCGGGCTTCGGGAGCAGGCCGTGCTCGAGGCCGAGGCGCAGTTGCCAGCGGGTGAGCCCGAGAAGCGCGGCGAGCTGGTTGGCGCCGTGATCGGCGCGAGTCGTCTGAGCAGGCATTGCCGGGCCCTTCTTGTCGCGATGACGTGGACGCGCATCAGCCTCGCGGAGGCGTGCCGCCGCAACGGCTAGAACGTGGTTCTGTGGATAACGGCCGCCGGGGCTCCACGTGCGAGGCTGGGGTCATGAACGCGATACGTCGGCTCGGGATCGGGCTCGCCGCCCTGGGGCGGCCGGCCTACATCAATGTGGGCAGCGCCGGGGAGCTCCCGCCTGGGCGGAGCGTGGAGGCCATGCGCGAGGCGACCTGGAGCGTCCTCGATGCCGCTTACGCCGCAGGCATTCGGTGGGTGGACGCCGCACGCTCCTACGGCAGGGCGGAGGAGTTCCTTGGGGGCTGGCTGGAGGCACGCGCCCCCGCGGGGGTTCACGTATCGAGCAAGTGGGGCTACGCCTACGTCGGTGACTGGAAGACCGACGCGGAAGTGCATGAGGTCAAGGAACACAGTCTCGACCGTTTCCAAGCGCAGTATGAGGAGACGCGCAGCCTGCTCGACGGGCATCTGTCCGTGTACCAGGTGCACTCGCTCACCGAAGAGAGTCCACTGTTCCAGGACGTCCCCCTCCAGGCGGCCCTGGCGCAACTGACGGCTGAGGGTGTTCGCGTCGGGTTCTCGACGTCCGGGCCAAGGCAGTCGGACACGATCAGGCGGGCGATGGAGTTGGAGGTGTCCGGTCAGAGGTTGTTCAGCACGGTCCAATCGACGTGGAACCTCCTGGAGACCTCTGCCGAGGACGCACTGCGCGAGGCCCATGGCGCCGGTCTGCATGTGCTGCTCAAGGAGGTGCTGGCCAACGGGCGGCTCGCCGTACGGGCGCCCGCGGAGGTGCGGGACCTCGCGGCTGAGCACGAGGTCGGGCCGGACGCCGTCGCCATGGCTGCGGCACTCGGCAGGCCGTGGGCTGACACCGTCCTCATAGGCGCGGTCAGCCCGGCCCAGTTGCAGGCCAACCTGGCGGCCACGGATGTGCGGCTTGGCGAGGGCGACCTGGAGGAACTGGCAGGGCTGAGCCTCCCGCCGGAGCGCTACTGGGCCGAACGGAGTGCGCTCTCCTGGACGTGAGCGGTCGGACGAGCCCGTGCGCCGTGGCACGATTTGAGCACGCCCCACCATGATCGGATAGCCGTGTCCCTGCAGCCAGAACCCTCCCAGATGATCGGCCCGTACCGCGTGGTCGCCCGGCTCGGTTCCGGCGGGATGGGCGAGGTGTTCCTCGGGGCGTCGCCGAGCAGGCGCCTGGTCGCGGTGAAGGTCATCCGGGAGGAACTACTGGACGACCCCAGGTGGAGGGAGCGCTTCCGCCGTGAGGTCACCTCGGCTCGCTCGGTGAGCGGCTTCTACACGGCTCCCGTCGTCGACGCCGATCCTGACGCCGACCGGCCGTGGCTGGCGACCCAGTACATCCGCGGGGTGAGCCTCTCCAAGGTCGTCCGGGAGAAGGGGCCGCTGCAAGAGGAGTCCGCCTGCCGGCTGGGGGCCGGGCTGGCGGAGGCGCTCATCGCGATCCATCAGGCGGGGATCGTGCACCGCGACCTGAAGCCGTCGAACGTCCTGCTCGCCTCGGACGGTCCGAGGGTCATCGACTTCGGTATCGCTCGCCCCTTGGACGCGCGGCCGCTGTCGCGTACGGAGATCCTTGGGACGCCCGCATACATGTCGCCGGAGCAGGCCCTAGGCGATCCCGTCCATCCGGATAGCGACGTGTTCTCCCTCGGCTCGACGCTCGTCTACGCGGCGACCGGCGCGCCGCCGTTCGGCGGTGGGCACAAGGTCCGCGGACGGATCGTCCACGGCGAACCGGATCTCACCCTCCTGCCCGCTCCCATGCGGGGGCTCGTCACGCGCTGCCTGACGAAGGACCCTGGGGAACGTCCGACTCCAGAGCAGATCCTCGTCGCCCTGAGCACCTTGCTGGACGCGCACTACGGCGAGGAGTGGCCTCCCATGGACGTCGAGCAGTTGATCGACGTCCAGGAGCTGACACTGGTCGAGATGACGGCGGAGCAGCCGACCTTGCGTGAGCCGCGCCAGTAGGCCAGCCCCGTGGCCGGTCCCCGAGCGGACCGGCGATGGCGAACGCGCTGAGATTCTTCTCACTTCGTCGGCTCCGCAGGCACGGCGCCGAAAGGCCTCCATGGCATCCTCTCCCCCCGCGCGAGATCATGAGAACGCCTCGCCGGCCGACCGGCCGGCGAGCCGCGGACGGGGAGGGCGAAATCCGGTCGATCGCTCCTGACCGTCCGGCTTTCCGCCCAGGCCAGCCGGACCAAGCGTTCCGGGGTGACTCGTCCGGTTCCGGCACGCGGGCGGAGAGGCCCGGGGGCTCCGCCCACGCAAGCGACGGAGGGAGGGGCGTGACGAGAGGTGAGCGGCTCGCGCACCCGTGCCGCCGAACGGTCCGCCGTCGACGGGGACGGCCCGGATCAGCCCCCGTGATCACGTGGATACGATGAAGAACGGAACGTCTACGCAGGTGTGGACGCAGTTGGGAGTGAGCGAGTATGTCGGACTTCGAGCTCGACCACGCGGGCGGCCGCATGCCTCTGGAGGTCACCGAGGCGACCGAGGGCCCCTCGGGGCTGGTCGTGAGCAGCCTCCTCAAGGAGACGGGGCATGTCACGCTCGATCCGGGTTTCACCAACACGGCGTCCACCACGTCGGCCATCACCTACATCGACGGTGAGGCGGGGATCCTGCGCTACCGGGGCTACCCCATCGAGGAGCTGGCGGAGAAGTCCTCCTTCCTCGAGGTGGCCTACCTGCTGATCTACGGCGAGCTGCCGACGGCCGACCAGTTGAGCACGTTCACCGACAAGGTGCGCCACCACACCCTGCTGGACGAGAAGTTCCGCGCGTTCTTCTCCGCCTTCCCGCGCCGCGCGCACCCGATGGCCGTGCTGTCGTCCGCGGTCAGCGCCCTGTCGACGTTCTACCAGGACAGCCTCGACCCGTTCGACCCCGAGCAGGTCGACCGGTCCAGCATCCGGCTCATCGCCAAGCTCCCGACGATCGCCGCCTACGCGTACAAGACGTCCAACGGCCAGCCGCTGCTCTACCCGGACAACTCCCTCGGGTACGTGGAGAACTTCCTCCGCATGATGTTCGGCCTGCCCACGCAGCCTTACGAGATCGACCCGGAGATCGCGCGCGTCCTGGACATGCTGTTCGTCCTGCACGCCGACCACGAGCAGAACTGCTCCACCTCGACCGTGCGGCTCGTGGGCTCCAGCCAGGCGAACCTGTTCTCCTCGGTGTCCGCGGGCGTCGACGCCTTGTTCGGGCCTCTGCACGGCGGCGCCAACCAAGCCGTCCTGGAGATGCTGGAGCGCATCCACGAGAACGGCGACGACATCGACTCGTTCGTCGAGCGTGTCAAGAAGAAGGAGCCCGGCGTCAAGCTGATGGGCTTCGGGCACCGGGTCTACCGCAACTACGACCCCCGCGCCGCCGTCGTGAAGAAGGCCACCGGCAAGGTCCTGGACGCGCTCGGCAAGTCCGACCCGCTGCTGGACCTGGCCATGCGCCTCGAAGAGGTCGCGCTGAGCGACGACTACTTCGTCGAGCGCAAGCTGTACCCGAACGTCGACTTCTACACCGGCGTCATCTACAAGGCGATGGGGTTCCCGACGAACGCCTTCACGGTCCTGTTCGCCCTCGGCCGGCTCCCCGGCTGGATCGCCCAGTGGCGCGAGATGATGAACGACCCGTCCACAAAGATCGGACGTCCGCGCCAGGTTTACGTGGGACCGGGCGAGCGTCACTTTGTGGAGCTCTCCGCTCGCTAACTGTGGCTTTGCCGGGCGGCGGCCCGGTGAGCGCGGACGATCGCGCGCGGGCGGGGTCCCACCCCGCCCGCGCATGATCGTCTTCTCGGGGGCGACGGGGTTAGCCTGTGGGCGACGACTCCCCAGCGGAAGGCGCTCCCCCATGCCCTCCATCGCCGAGAGCAGCCTCGTCAGCCTGGACTTCTGGGCGAGACCGCAAGGCGAACGCGACGAAGTGTTCGCCTCCCTGCGGGCCGCGGAAGGGCCGGTCTTCTGCCCCCTGCCGGACGGCCAGGGCTTCTACGCGATCACCCGTTACGAGGAGGTCGCCGAGGCCAGCCGGAACCCCCAGGTGTTCAGCTCCCAGCCCACCGCGGTCAGCCTGGTCGATCCGCCCCCTCAGGTCGTCCGCTACAGCGGCTCCATGATCAGCATCGACGACCCGCGGCACGCGCGGCTCCGCCGGATCGTCTCCCGCTCGTTCACGCCGCGCCTCGTCCAGCGGGTCACCGGGGACGTCGCCGTCCTCGCCCGCCGCATCGTGGACGAGCTGACCGAACGCGGCCAGTGCGACTTCGTGGAGCACGTCGCCATGCCGATGCCCTTGCAGATCATCTGCTCCATGATGGGCATCCCGGAGTCGGCGTACGACGACGTCATCGACGCCACCAACCTCATCATCGCCCTCGGCGACCCCGACTACGAAGGGCCTGAGGGGAAGGACCGCGCGGCAATCCTCGCCGAGAAGTTCTCCCTCCTGCACGCGCTCATGGCCGACCTCGGACGGCTGCGCCGGGAGAAGCCCGCCGACGACCTCGTCACGGCGCTGACGCACGCCAACGTGGACGGCGAGGCCCTCGACGACCTCGACCTGGGACGCTTCTTCGCACTGCTGGTGGTGGCCGGCAACGAGACGACGCGGAACGCGCTGTCGCACTCCCTGACCCTGCTCACCGACAACCCCGGGCAGCGGGACATCCTCCTCGCGGACCTCGACGTGCGGCTTCCGGCCGCCGTCGAGGAGATCGTCCGCTACGCCACCCCCGTGACGTGGATGCGCCGCACACTGACCCGCGACCACGAGCTGGGCGGGCACGTCTACCGCGCCGGCGACCGGGTGATCCTCTACTACAACTCGGCGAACAGGGACGACGGCGTCTTCAAGGACCCGTACGCGTTCGACGTCCTGCGCTCTCCCAACCCCCACTTCGGTTTCGGCGCCCCCGGACCGCATTTCTGCCTCGGCGCGCACCTGGCCCGCCGTGAGATCACCGTGCTGCTCCGCGAGCTGTACACGCGGCTGCCGACCCTGCACGCCACGGCGCCTCCCGTCCGCCAGCGGACGAGCTTCATCAACGGGATCAAGTCCGTCCCCTGCGCGTTCTGACCTCGGAGCGGAGGAGCCCGCACGTGCCGCGCGGACGTCGGCGCGCGTTATCCACAGAATCTCGTTCTCCTCGTTCCGTCCGGCGGCCTCCTCGAAGCTGAATCTCGCACGCCGGTCCAACGGCCCCGAGGAGGCTGCAATGCGCGTCACCATCACGGTCCCCGAAGAGACGACCGCCGATTTCGTCGTCGCGACCGACAGGAACCCCGGCGACCTGTCGGCGGCGATCCTCCGGAGGTTCTCCGGCTCCTTCGCGGCGGCGGTGTCGGAACGGCTCGCCTCGCCCCGCCTCGCGCTCGCCTGCCACCCCGCCGCCGCCTCCCCGTGGGACCTCTCCGGCGTCACCGGTGCGGACGCCGACGACGTCGAACGGCTGCGCCGAGCGACGACGCACATCGCCGTCACCTCGGTCCTGCCGGCCGGTGACCTGCCGTTAGGGCCGCACCTCGCCCGCGCCGCGACGAAGGCGATCGCCGAATCGCTCTGCGGCGTGCCCGTGGACGTCGCCTCGCGCCAAGTCCTGCCCGTCATCCCCTTCGGGAGATTCGAAGATTTCGCCCTCGCCGACGACTGGCTGGGCACCACCCTGCCGCCCTACCGGAACTCCGGCCGCTGCACCGCCGACGAGGAGGACATCGACGGCTGCGCCTGCGTCCACCTCACGACACGGGGGTTGGGCCGGTTCGGACTGCCCGAACTCCAGATCACCGGCGTCGCCTGCCCGCACGACCTGGCAGCGCTCAACGTACTCCGCACGACCGCCCAGCGGCTGCTGCCCCTCGGCAGGCACCCGGGCGAGCACACCCTGCCCGCGGAACTGCTGCTGACGAGCGCCGACTTCTCCGCGTTCTGGGGAAACCGCGACCCCCTGTGGGACGACGGACCCATCGCGGTGCGCCTCATCGAGGTGACGCCCCGCCGCCTGGCCATACGTCCGCCCGCGGACTTTCCCGGCACATTGAACGAGTGGCTATGGGACGAACTCCCGCCCGTCCTGCACGAACTGCTCAGCTGCGAGCCGGACCACGCCATGGCGAGCCATCCGAGTGGCTAACGTCGCCGGCATGGAGAACGAGCAGGCACCAGGGTCGCTCGCGAGAGCGCTGGCGGATTTGGCGGCCGAACGCGAAGCCCAGGACCGGACGTGGGGCGTCCAGGAGTTCCCGGACGGCACCGGCCCGGGCTTCACCGCACGAGCTGAGGAGGCGAAGCAGGAATGCGTTGCGGCAGGAGCGCGTGGGGAGCTGACATGGCGTCACATCCTCGCCGAGGAGTTCTTCGAAGCGCTGGCCGAGTCCGCCCCGGAAAGCCTCCGTAACGAACTGGTCCAGACTGCGGCGGTCGCCGTCCAGTGGATCCAGTCCCTGGACAGGCGCCACGGCGGCACGGTGCACCAGACCAAGGAGAATGTCCGGGCCGAGAAGCTCGTCCGCGATCGGATACCCGACATCATCCGGGAAGCGGGCCGGACCCCGGAGACACGGATCGCGGCCCATCACGAGCAAGCGTCCCTGCTACGCGCCAAGCTCTACGAGGAGGCCAGCGAGTACGTCGCGACCAGCGACCCCACGGAGCTCGCCGACCTTCTGGAGGTACTCCACGCACTCGCCTCCCTCCACGGCCTCACCCCCGACCAATTGGAAGACCAGCGCGCCGCCAAGGCCGCAGAACGAGGAGCCTTCTCCAAACGCCTCGTCCTCCGCCTCCCCCACTAGCCACGCCCCCTTAGGAGGCGCCTCCTCGAATGCGTCCCGCCCATGGAGACACCTCGCCTATGGATGCCGGCCCCACATGGATGAAGGCGCGCCCGTGCGACCGCCCCCACCAATGAAGACGACTCGCCCGCGAAACGCCCCCGCCTCCAGAGGCGCCCCGCCCGTACAACCGCCCGCGAACCTCTGCAGATGCCCCACCCATGCCACCGCCGCCCACCTCCAAAAAGCCCGCTCACGCGAGTGCCCGCCCGCCTCGTGAGGTGATCCACCCGTACAACCGCCACCCACCTGTGGGGGCCCCGTACGGCCGCCCGCCCACCCCTGCAGGCCCCCACCCATGCCCCCGCCGCCCACCTCCGGAGGCGCCCGCTAATGCGAGCGCCCGCCCGCTTCTGAAGGTGCCCCGCTTGTGAGCGCCCCCTGGTGCAGGCGCCGCCGCGCGTGAGGGCTCTCTGGTGCAGGCGACCCGTGCGACGGCGGCCGGGGTGAATGCGGGGCCAGAAGGGCTGGGGTGAGATCGACGGGGGTGATGTTCGGGCAGCGCCGGGGGT
Organism: Actinomadura sp. K4S16; assembly: GCF_008327685.1. Classification (GTDB taxonomy): domain Bacteria; phylum Actinomycetota; class Actinomycetes; order Streptosporangiales; family Streptosporangiaceae; genus Spirillospora. The sequence continues at coordinate 110,817 of NZ_BDDE01000029.1, read as the reverse complement.
AGGTCGCGCGGGTCAGGCGTTGGGGGGCAGGTTGGTGCCTGCTCCTCGGCGGCGTACCGCGACCAGGTCGGTTCGGGCAGGCCCTGGGAGCTGCGCGGGGCGAGCGTCGCCGTCGTCGCCGATGTCCTCCCGATCGGGTGCGGCATCGGACACGGGGGCCTTCGATCGCCTTCGGTGTTCGGGAAGTGTGGCGGTAGCCGCACCTTCCACCTCGAAGCCCGCGTCGGCGATCATGTCGAGGTCCGCCTTGCCGGCCTGCCCCTCGCTGGTCAGGTAGTCGCCCAGGAAGATCGAGTTGACCACGTGCAGCGCCAGGGGCTGGAGCGTTCGCAGATGGATCTCCCGCCCGCCGGCGAGACGCACCTCCACGTCCGGGCAGACGAAACGCACCATCGCCAGGATCCGCAGGCAGCGCTGCGGGGTGAGGGCCCATTTCTCGGCCATCGGCGTCCCGTCGAACGGGATCAAGAAGTTCACCGGGACCGAGTCCACGTCCAGGTCGCGCAGCGCGAAGACCACGTCCACCAGGTCCGCGTCGCCCTCCCCCATGCCGGCGATCAGCCCGGAGCACGCCGACAGGCCCGCCGCCTTGGTCTGCCGGACGGTGTCGACCCGGTCGCCGAACTCGTGCGTGGTGCAGATGTCCGCGTACGCGGCTTCGGCGGTGTTCAGATTGTGGCTGTAGGCGTCGACGCCGACCTCTCGCAGCCGCCCGGCCTGCGCGCCGGACAGCAGCCCAAGACAGGCGCAGATCTCCACATCCTCGTCGCGTTCTTTGATCGCGTCGATGATGCCGGCGACCCGTTCCACGTCCCGGTCGGTCGGGCCACGTCCACTGGCCACCAGGCACAGGCGTTTGGCGCCACCGGCCACGCCCGCTTCCGCCGCCGCGGCCGCCTCGTCGGGCTTCAGCCAGGTGTAGGTCAGGACGCCCGCCTCCGACCCCAGCCGTTGAGAGCAGTACGAGCAGTCCTCAGGACAGAGCCCCGACTTCAGGTTGACCAGGTAGTTCAGCTTGACCCGGCGCCCGAACCAGTGCCGCCGTACCTTGCCGGCGGCCGCCACCACGTCGAGCAATTCGTCATCGGAGGTTTCCAGCACCGCGAGCGCCTCGGCCCGGGACAGCGGCTCACGGCGCAATCCCTTGCCGACCAGAGTCTCCAGCAGGTCCATGGCGCCGATCCTGGCCTCCTGCGCACGCCCCGCCAAGGCCCGCACCGTACAAGAAGGTCGATCAAGATCTGTCGATCATCTCAGCGCGAGGCACCCGCCTCCCCATAGCCGAGATGGAGTGGCGAAGGGACGGTCGCGAGGCCCTGGGCATCGGAGCGGACATGCCACTGCACCCCAGCCAACCCCCAGCCCCTCCCGCACGTCCCACGACGACAGATCCAGGGCCCCAGCGGCGAAGCACGACTGCCACGTCCTGCGCATCGCGAGCGGACATGACCGAGGCGGGCGTTTACCAGGTGGGAGGGTCAGGGCCAGACCTGGTGGAGGGTCCAGGGGCCGGGCTGGTGGGGGGCGATGACCTCGGCGATTGCGAGGCCGTCCGGTGTCGCCACCTGGAGGCGGTAGAACCTCGCCTGGCCCGGGGCCTGCCATTCCTCAAGGACCCGGCGCACGCGGTAGCGGCCGCGGGGGCCGGTGATCTGGGAGGGGCGGCCCGTGGGCGTGGTCTCCGCCGAGACCGGTTCGTCGATCAGCACGAGACGACAAGGTAGTCCGAACACACGTTCGAAGCGAACCCGACACGCCGTGGCGGCCGACGGAAGCACCGTCCCGCCCCTGGCTCTGGACCTGATTGTCCGTGGGGGGCGCTACCGTCGCTGTCGTCGGACTACGGAGGACGATGACCATGGCGACCTACACACTCATCCCCGGAGCGGGGGGCCAGGCCTGGTACTGGCACCGGCTGGTACCAGAGCTGCGGGCGCGAGGACACGACGTCGTGGCCGTCGACCTTCCCGCCGGTGATGACTCCGCGGGCCTGACGGAGTACGTCGACACCGTGCTCGAGGCGATCGGCGACCGCAGGGACCTCATCCTGGTGGCGCAGTCGATGGGCGGCCTCACGGCACCGCTCGTCTGCGAGAGGCTGCCGGTCGACCTGCTCGTGCTGCTCAACGCCATGGTCCCGTCGCCAGGCGAGACGGGCGGCGAATGGTGGGAGAACACCGGGCAGGCGAAGGCGATGTCCGACCAGGCGGTCCGTGATGGACGGACGCCGCCCGCCGAGTTCGACGCCGAAGAGTACTTCTTCCACGACGTGCCGGACGAAGTGAAGGCGGTGGCGCTGTCGCAGGAGGCTCCGCAGTCGGCCACCCCGTTCACAGAGCCGTGGCCGCTCCACAAGTGGCCCAGTACTCCGACCGTCTTCCTGCAAGCACGCGACGACCGCTTCTTTCCACTGGACTTCCAGCGGCGGGTGGTGGGCGAACGGCTGGGCATCACCGTTGACGAGATGCCCGGAGGGCACCTCGTCGCACTGAGCCGTCCCCGAGAACTGGCCGACCGCCTGGAGACCTACCGCACGCGATGACGGGCCCCCGCGGCCATCCGGAGACCCGCGGGGGTTTGGGTCATGGACTACCAGGCCCCTCCCCGTCACCTGGATGAGCGAGGAGAACGCCTGCGGTGCGGCGCATGTCGTGACGAGGTCTGTTGTCACCCTGGCCCGGCGGGTGGGGGCGTTCGGTTTCGACCAGGCCGCGCTTGCTAGGACGCTCCCAGCCGTTCGGCCAGGGCGGGCGCCAGCGGGTACGGGCGTTCCTCGGGGAGGAGCGCTCTGGCCTGGGGGATCCGGCCGGCCTGGCGGAGTCCGTGGATCTTGCGGACCAGCGGGGTGCGGTCCTCGATGCCGATGATCCAGTCGTCGACGTAGCGGTCGACGATGTGGCGGCTGAGGCCTATCTGGATGCTGCGCGTTTCGAGTTTCCGGCCGTGAAGGGAGCGTTCAGGGTCCCATTGGACGTGCACCATAGCCTTGGCGAACCGGCGGGGCCATTCATCGGCGCTCCGGAAGACGCGGCGGTCGGGATCGGTCGGGACGGCGAGGCCCAGCGCCTCCTCCCAGCCCGCCCGGGTGATCCGCACCGCGAGGATCGTCTCCTGTCCGGGCTTGCGGGCCCAGTTGCTGCGGGCCATGAGCCACAGGAAGGACGGCTTGATCCAGGTCATGCGGTGCCGGGAGAACGGCGGGACGAACGTGCCCTGCCTCGCCGCCGGACCGCCGATCTCGGGGGCGTACGCCTGGTAGACGGTGATCGAGTCGCGGTCGTAGCAGGCACGGATCTCGCGTGTGCGCATGATCCCGCCAGGGTGGCGCGGGGCTCGCTGCGGCTCAACCGGTTTTCCTCCGGCGGTGGGCCTTCTGGCGGCAGGCGGCGCCGCAGAACCGGGCGGGGCGTCCCGTCGGCGCCGAGGTGAGCGGCTTCCCGCACACCTCGCAGTACCTTTCGTTACGCGATTCGGGCAGCGTTTCGTCGTCTTTCGTTACGGGACGGAGAGCATCGCACGCCAGCGCCGTCATGCGTCCGGGCCGGCCATCGGGGCGCCGCTGGCGTTCCATCAGCATGGCGCCGACCATGAGGGCGCGGACATCGTGGACGTCGACGTCCGAGCGGACCGCGCCCGCGTCCTGCGCCCGTCGCAGCAGACCGCCCAGGGCCGAGGCGAACTGCTCGTCCATGCCTTGGACGTCCAGCGTTCGCAGGTCCGCGGCCAAGGCGTCGCACAGGGCGTGGTTGAACATCGCACGCTCCACGACCCACATCAGGAAGCCGTAGAAGGCCTCTCCGGGATCATCTGCGTGGACGAGCGCCTGCGCCTCGTCCACGATCCGCTCGATGCGGTCCGAGACGACCGCCTGGAACAGGACCTCCTTGGTCGGAAAGTGGCGGTAGACGGTCCCTGCTCCGACACCGGCCCGGCGGGCGATGTCGTCGAGCGGGACGAGGCGGCCGTCCGCGGCGAAGGCCTCGAACGCGGCCTGGAGGATGCGCTCGCGGTTGCGGCGCGCGTCGGCGCGCAGCGCGCGTTCGCTCACCCGGCACCTCCTTCGTCGGGGTTGACAAGCGGGGCGGACGTTCCGGTACCGTCCTAAGCGGGTTAAGCGTTCCGATTATAGGAGGACCGATGACGGCGGTGGACGAGGCTCGCGCCGCGCTCGGCAGGATCGGCGTCGGGCTCGTGACGCCCATCGCGCCGGCGGACGAATGGCGGCGTGCGGCGCAGCGCGTCGAGCGGGCGGGCTACGGGTCGATATGGGTGAACGAGGCGATCGGCGGGCGGGAGGTGTTCACGCAGCTCAGCGTGATGCTGGCTGCGACCGAGCGGATCGTTCTCGGCTCGGCCGTCGCGAACCTGTGGGCACGGCATCCCGCCACCATGCAGGGTGCGGCGTCGGTCCTGGCCGACGCCTACCCGGGGCGCCTCGCGCTCGGTGTGGGCGTCAGCATGGGCGCGATCGTGGAGCAGAGCGGGCAGAAGTGGACAAGCCCGCTGACCCGGATGCGCGAATACCTCGACGGCATGGACGCGGCCGTCGACGCGGCGCCCGTACCCGAGAAGCCTTTCCCGCGGCTGCTCGCGGCCCTCGGGCCGAAGATGCAGGAACTGGCCCGCGACCGCGCGGACGGCGCTCTCCCCGCTGCGATGCCCGTCGAGCACACCCGGCAGGCCCGGGAGAGGCTCGGCGACGACAAGCTCCTCATCGCCATGCAGAGCGCCATCCTCGAGACTGACCCGGCGAAAGCACGCGGTATCGCAAGAGGGACGCAGATGTTGGCGATTCCGGGCTCCCCTTACGTCCGCTCCCTCAAGTCGCTCGGATACGGCGACGAAGCGCTCTCCGGCGGCGGCTCTGACGAGGTCATCGACGCCTGCTTCATCTGGGGCGATGAGACCGCCATCGCCAAGAGGGTCCAGGAGCACCTGGACGCGGGAGCCGACCACGTCTGCGTCACGGTCTTCACTCCGGACCTGTCCTCGGCCGCCGACCATTTCGAACGCCTGGGCCCCCGCCCTGCTCTGACGACCGTCCCGGCCACGCGCCTGCCCAGCGCCGCCCAAGGCCTCAAGCCCGTGCCTCCGGACCGCCGGGTCGGCTTCTTACCCGGTGGCACATGGGCCACGACAACCGACCGGTCCGGCCTGAGCGGGCTCAACCGGACCTCCTGCTCGCCCGCCGCACGGCCCGGCCCCCGCCCAGCGCGGTCCCGCACGGATCTCAAGAGGCCACAGCCCTGCACGGCACAGGTCGCACTGCGCGGTCCTGCACAGCGCGGCCCGGCGAGAGTTACACCGCGCGGGCGGCACCCCAGGGCTCGCACGGGGTCAGCGGGGGCGGATCAGGCCGGTTTCGTAGGCGGTTATGACCAGTTGGGCGCGGTCGCGGGCGTGGAGTTTGGCCAGCAGGTGGCCGATGTGGGTCTTCACGGTGGCGGGGCTCAGGTGGAGGTGCTCGGCTAGCTCGGTGTTGGACAGGCCGCGCGCGATGAGGGTGAGGACCTCGCGCTCGCGGTCGGTGAGTGCGTCGAGTCCGGCGGGCGGCGGCTGGGCGGGGCCGGGGCGGCGGACGAACTCGGCGATCAGCCGGCGGGTCACCGACGGGGCGAGCAGGGACTCCCCCGACGCGACGACGCGGATCGCGGACAGCAGGTCGGCGGGCGGGGTGTCCTTCAGCAGGAACCCGCTCGCCCCCGCCCGCAAAGCCGAGTAGACGTAGGTGTCCAGGTCGAACGTCGTGAGGATCAGGACCCGGACGCCCGGCAGTTCGGCGCAGATGCGCTGGGTGGCCTCGATGCCGTCCATCTCGGGCATGCGGACGTCCATCAGGACGACGTCCGGGCGCTCCCGGGCGGCCAGCTCGACGGCCTCGGCCCCGGTGCCGGCCTCGCCGACGGTGCGGAGGCCGGGCGCGGTGTCGATCAGGACGCAGAAGCTGCCGCGCAGCAGGGCCTGGTCGTCGGCGACGAGGACGCTCAGATCCAACGGGGTTCCTAGCTGTCGTACGGGAAGGCGGCGGAAACGGCGAAGCCGCCTTCGGGGCGCGGGCCGGCGGTGAAGTCACCGCCGTACATCATGACGCGTTCGCGCATGCCGATCAGTCCGTGCCCGTCGCCGCCCGGCAGGACGCGGGTGCCGGGCCCGTCGTCGGTGACGTCGATGCGCATCCGGAGCCCGTCGGCCCTGACGCGGACGCGGCAGCGCGCGGGCGCCGCGTGCTTGACGACGTTGGTGACCGCCTCCTGGACGATGCGGTAGGCGGAGAGCGCGATGCCGTCGGGGAGGTCTCTCGCGTCGACGTCCAGGTCAACGTGGACGCCCGCCATGGCGGCGCGTTCGGCGAGCGCGGTCAAGTCGGCCAGCCCTGGGGACGGAGCGAGGTCGGCGTCGGCGGCGCCGGTGCGCAGAACGCCGAGGAGGTGACGCATCTCCGCGAGCGTGCCTCGGCTGGTGGTCTCGATGACGCGGAGGGCGTCCAAAGCCTCCTCGGGGCGGGCCTCGGCGACGTGGACGGCGACGCCGGCCTTGACGGCGATGAGGCTCATGCTGTGCGCGACGACGTCGTGGAGCTCGCGGGCGATGCGGAGGCGCTCGTCGGAGACGGCCTGGTCGGCGAGGCGGCGGGCGGCGTGCGCGGCGTGCGCGCGGCGTTCGCGGACGACGCGGCCGAGCGTCCAGGACGCGCCGAGAACGGAAACCCCGAGCAGCAGCCTGCCGAGGATCGCGGCCTGCGTCCCGACAGGGCCGGCGACGGCGCCGACGAAGATGAACACGGCGCTGACGGCGCCGATGAGCAGGGTGGGGACCCATCGGCGGCGGCGCCGGGTGAGCGCGACCTGGTAGAGGGCGAACCCCGCGGCGGCGTAGGTGTCCCAGGGCAGGCCGAGGAGCAGCGTGGCGGTCGAGGCGGACAGGACGGCGGCGAAGACCGGGACGGGCCACAGGCGCCGCACCGCGAGGGGCAGGGCCGTCGCGGCGGCGAGCGGGACGGCGAGGAGCGGCGGGGCGTCGGTGGAGTCCGGCAGCAGCACGAGCACGAGGGCGTAGATGAGCGCGGCCCCGGCGTCGAGGCCGACGAGGCCGCGCCGGCCGAACCGCGGGAGCGGGGAGCGCAGCTCGGATTCGTCCACGTCACGAAAGGTAGCGGGGCGGTGCGGCCCGCGCCTCATGCCGGCGGCCGTCATACCGGGGTCTGAGGCGGCGGGACGGTCTCGGAGCACGGTCGCACGCGCGGTTCCCGCCCGCGTTCCGATGTGCGCCGGGGCGGTCGCGGACGACCCTCGACGGCATGATCGAGGTACGCGAGCTGACCAAGCGCTACGGCGCCACGACGGCGGTGGACCGCCTGTCCTTCACCGTGAGGCCGGGGGCGGTGACGGGGTTCCTCGGCCCGAACGGCGCCGGAAAGTCGACGACGATGCGCGTCGTGCTGGGCCTGGACCGGCCGACGTCCGGTGAGGCGCTCGTCAACGGGCGCCCGTACAGGGCGCTCCGGCGGCCGATGCGCGAGGTGGGGGCGCTGCTGGACGCGGGCGCGGTGCAGGGCGGGCGCCGGGCGTTCGACCATCTCGGCTGGCTGGCGCGCAGCAACGGGATAGGGACGCGGCGGGTGGCGGAGGTCCTGGAGCAGGTGGGCCTCGCGGGGGTCGCGCGCAAGCGGCTCGCCGGGTTCTCGCTTGGCATGCGGCAGCGGCTCGGGATCGCCGCGGCGCTGCTGGGCGATCCGGGGGTGCTGATGTTCGACGAGCCGGTGAACGGGCTGGACCCCGACGGCGTCCGCTGGATCCGCGAGCTGATGCGGGGGCTGGCCGCCGAGGGCCGGACGGTGCTGGTCTCCAGCCATCTGATGAGCGAGATGGAGCTGACGGCCGACCGGCTGGTCGTCATCGGGCGCGGACGTCTGATCGCGGACACGTCGGTGCGGGAGCTGGCGGACCGCTTCCACCGCGGGGTGCTCGTCCGTTCGCCGCGCCCGGCCGAGCTGACCGCCGTGCTCGCGGCGGCCGGGGGCTCGATCGAGTCCGCGCCGGGCGGAGCGCTCACGGTCACCGGGCTGGACGTGGCCGCCATCGGCGACACGGCCGCCGCGAACGGGATCCCGCTGTACGAGGTGACGCCGCACAGCGCCACGCTGGAGGAGGCCTACATGGAGCTGACCGCGGGCGGCACCGAGTTCAGGGCGGTGGCGTCGTGATCGACGCGCTCGCCGCCGAGTGGTACAAGCTCCGGACCGTCCGCTCGACCTTCGCCGTGTTCGGGACGGTCGCGGTGTTCATGCTTCTCTGCCTCCTTTGGTCGTGGTACGTCGCCCGTTACTGGGACGGCCTGTCGCCCGCGAGGAGGGCGACGGCGAAGGCGGCCCCGGCGGAGCAGCCCCTGGCCGTGGCGCTGCCGGTGTGCGCGGTGGTGCTGGGGGCGCTCACGTTCACGTCGGAGTACGCGCACGGCATGAACCGCACGACGCTGGCCGCGCTGCCGAACCGGCCGGTCCTGTTCGCCTCCAAGGTGGGCGTGGCGGCGGCCGCGATGCTCGGGGCGGCGCTGGCGGCCCTGGCCGCCGGGGCCGCCGCAGGGGACGCCATCGTGGGGAGCCGACCGGTGGCCACGTTCCAGGGGCCGGCGGCGGACGTCGCGGTCCACCTGCTGTGGCTCGGCCTGACGACGGCGGCGATCACGCTGGTCGCGTGCGGGCTGGGCGCCGTGCTCCGCTCCACGGCCGGGACGATCACGGTCGGCATGGCCGTGCTGTTCGTGGTGCCCGGCCTCGCCCGGCTGCTTCCGTCCCCGTGGGACGAGCGGATCTGGTCGGCGCTGCCCGGCAGCCTGTCCGACCAGATCGCGGGCCCGCCGGGCTCGTCGACGGACCACGGCGTCCTGTCGCCGTCCGCGGCGGTCGCGGTGCTCGTGGCCTATGCGGCCGTCGCGCTGGGGGCCGGGGCCTTCTCCTTCACGCGGCGGGACGCGTGATCGCCCTCGCGGTCGCGGCCGAGTGGCGCAAGCTGCGCTCGGTGCGCTCGACCTACTGGGTACTGGCGGTGACGGCGGCGTTCACCGGGTTCACCGTGCTGCTTGCGATGCAGATGGCGCACGTCTGGGACGGGCTGGCGCCCGACCGCCGCGACGACCTGCTGCTGCGCCCGGTGCAGGAGCTCAGCACGTGGGTGGCGTCGCTGTGCCTGGCGGTGCTCGGCGCGCTGTCCGTCACGTCCGAGTACCGCACGAGCATGATCCGGACGAGTCTCACCGCGCTCCCGAGGCGCCCGGGACTGCTGGCGGCCAAGGCGGTGGTGGCCGGGGCGGTCGCGCTGGTCGCCGGGGAGGCAGCGACGGTCGGCTCGTTCCTCGGCACCCGGCTCGTCGTCGGCGACCGGCCCTTCCCGGACCAGCACGCGTCCATCGCGCACGACCTGCCCGGATTCCTCGTCGAGGGGACGGCGGTCCCGGTGTTCGCGCTGCTCGGCCTGTCGCTCGGCGTGCTGCTGCGGTCCACGGCGGGGACCCTCGTGTCGGTGGTGTTCCTGTGGCACGTCCTGCCCCTGCTCGCCTTCCACCTGCCGCGACCGTGGAGCGAGCGCGTCGGCTCGGTCCTGCCCGGCGGCCTGCCGGCCCAGATGGCGGGGATCGGCGCGGACAACTCCATCTATGGGGATCTGCTGTCCCCGCCCGCGGCGACCGCCGTGCTGCTGGCGTACGCTTTCGCGCCGCTCGGCCTCGCCGCCGTCGTCCTCGCCAGGCGGGACGCCTGAAGGCCCTGAAGCCACCGACGGCGGCGTCCCCGGGGCGGGGCGCCGCCGTTCGTCTTCGGGCAGGCTCAGCCGGCCTGCAGGGAGGTCGCCCGGACGGCCAGGCGCTCGCGCAGCATGTCGACGGCCTCGTCGATGCGGGGCGCGGCGGCCTGGGCGCGCACGCGCCGGCCGTCGAACTCGACGACGGCCTGCGCCAGGGCCGGGCGCGGCAGCGACCGGTCGGCCACCACGCTCAGCGTGACCTGGACGGACGTGACGCCGCGGGCGCCGGCCAGCGCGTCGCGGACGGCCCGCTCGGCCGCCGCGCGCTCGTGCGCCGAGACGTCGCCCGAGGTCAGGAATCGGATCTCCGGTCGCTCACGGGTCGCGTTCATGTGTCCTCCCAGATGCGCTTGTTCGGTCGCCTGTCGGCACGCGCGGCGGCCCGGTCGCGGCCAGGTGGGCCGCCGCCCTGAACAGTGAACGCCGCAGGCCCCCGGGATCACGCCCGCGCGGGACGAGAGCTTCATCACTCGTTGCGCCGGCCGCCGGCGCGCACCACGGGGAATGCCTGCGGAATAAGTGGTCAGAGACATTCACGGAGCCGGCAACGGCCTGCGAAATGGCCTGTCAGGATTGGCCGCCCGCAAAGCGGGAGAGCACCCGGCAATTCCTGCACCAACACCGGCCCGCGCGCGGGAAAAATGACCACCCGGCCGACTCCGTGCAACGCTCGTGCAACGTTCCGCAGCCGACTCGCCACCGACAGGCACTGCTCACAGGGCTCCGCACCCGTTTTCGCCCATGTCAGCGCCGGTCAGGCGCCGCCGGATCGGAAGGCGGTATTCCGCCATCCCAAAAACACCCGCGCATCCTCTAACATAGGGCGGTGCCGTTCCGCCCACGAGCAGACCCGTCGACTGGCTGGTGACCCCTTGCCCCAGGATTCAGCTGCCCCAACACCCCCGCCGGAAGGTGATCCGGCCGGACGGCTGATCGATTATCCGCGCCGCGGCGGGCCGACCGTCCTGCGCATTCTCCTCGGCGCGCAACTGCGGCGGCTGCGCGAGGCGCGCGGCATCTCCACCGAGCAGGCGGGTTACGAGATCCGCGGATCGCACTCCAAGATCAGTCGAATGGAGCTGGGCAGGGTCGGCTTCAAGGAGCGCGACGTCGCCGATCTGCTCACCCTCTACGGCGTCTCCGACCCCGCCGAGCGCGCCCCGCTGCTGGCGCTCGCCAAGGAGGCCAACACCCCCGGCTGGTGGCACCGGTACGGCGACATCCTGCCGAGCTGGTTCGAGGTGTACCTCGGGCTGGAGGAGGCCGCCTCCCTGCTGCGCACCTACGAGCTCCAGTTCGTCCCCGGGCTCCTGCAGACCGAGGACTACGCGCGCGCCGTCGTCCGGCTCGGGTACTCCGACGCCAGCGACGAGGAGGTCGAGCGCCGCGTCCAGATCCGCACCACCCGGCAGGAGCGGTTCACCTCCCCCGAGGCGCCGACGCTGTGGGCCGTGCTGGACGAGGCGGTCGTGCGCCGTCCGCTCGGCGGCCGCCAGGTGATGCGCGAGCAGATCCGGCACCTGATCGAGGTGTCCGAGCTGCCCAACGTCACGCTGCAGATCGTGCCGTTCGGCGCGGGAGGGCACGCCGCCGCAGGCGGCCCGTTCACCATCCTGCGCTTCGCCGAGCCGGGCCTGTCCGACGTCGTCTACCTGGAGCAGCTCACCAGCGCGCTCTACCTCGACAAGCCGACCGACGTCGACACCTACATGCGCGCGATGAACAACCTCTGCATCACCGCCGAGCGGCCCGACGAGACCGCGCGCTACCTCACCCGGGTCCTGAACGAGTTGTGACCGCGCCCCTCAGGGCGCGCCGCCGTCCAGGACGCGCTGGTTCCGGCTGCGGCTCCCGCCGCGGAACTCCGCGATGACCTCCCCGCCGGGGACGCGGCGCACCGTGACGTCGTAGATCCCGCTTCGGCCGTACCGGGTGCGTTCGACCGCCGTGGCCTCCAGGTCGTCCCCGCCGCGCGCACTCGCGACGAACACCACGTCCGCGGACGCGGCGACCGTCACGGAGTCATAGGTGTTGCACGCGTAGGCGAACGCCGAATCGGCGAGCAGGAACAGGTAGCCGCCGTGGGCGATCCCATGGCCGTTCACCATGGTGTCGGCCACCGTCATCCGCAGCCGCGCCCGCCCCGGCGCGATCTCGGTGATCCGCATGCCGAGGTCCTGCGCCACCTTGTCCTGCGCGTACATCGTCTCGGCGCACCGCCGCGCCACCTCTGCCGCATCATCCACCACGCCAGGGTAATGATCCCGGGAAGGGCGGCCCCGGCTCGCAGGTTACAAGAGGGCGCCTTTTGATGACGATGCCGAGTGAGGAGACAACCATGCTTTACGGCAAGGAGCACGTCGAGCGGTACCAGGCGACCGACGGTGAGGAGGGGCACGAGTGGCAGGGCACCGTCACCCTCCTGCTCACCACGACCGGGCGGCGCAGCGGCAAGGAGCGGACCACGCCGCTCATCTACCAGCCGGAAGGCGACGCCTACCTCGTCGTGGCGTCCAAGGGCGGGGCGGACGAGCCGCCGGCCTGGTACCGCAACCTGCAGGAGAACCCCGAGGTGAAGGTGCAGGTGAAGGGCGACAAGTTCACCGCGCGGGCCCGGACGGCGACGTCCGAGGAGAAGCCCGCGTTCTGGCGCAAGATGGCCGCCGTCTGGCCGGACTACGACGAGTACCAGAAGAAGACGAGCCGCGACATCCCGGTCGTCGTCCTCGAACGCGTCTGAGGCGCCGGGCCGCGCGGTCGGCTTTCGCGCCGCGGCCGGGACGTGTAGCGTCGGCGTAGAACACCCATTCGACCGCCGTCCGTCCGACTCAGCCGAGGTGCCGAGGTGCCGACGTCCCAGAGCGCTGACACGAGAGACCGGCCCGACGCCGAGGAACCGGCCGACACAGAGAGACAGGCCGACTCCGAGAAACAGGCCGGCGTCGAGAAGCGGGCCGCCGGTGGGAAGCAGAGCGGCGCCGGGAAGCGGGCGAAGGCCGGCGACGGGCCCGGTCCCGAGCCGCTCCCGCCGCGGCTGCTGAAACGCTGGGAGATCGGCGCGCCTGGCACGACCACGCCGCTGGCCACCGGGAGCGGCGACCGGAGCTGGCGCGTCGACACGGCGGACGGGGCGTTCTTCCTCAGGGAGCACGTCGGCCCCGACCGGCGCCGCGTGCTGTTCCAGCACGGCGTCACGGCCGCGCTCGACGCGGCCGGTCTGCCGGTGCTCGCGCCCGTGCCGGCGCGCGGCGGGCGCACGCTGGTCACCGCCGCCGGCCGCGGATACGTCCTGTACCCGTGGGTCGGCGGCCGGGGCCGCGGCGGCCTGGAGCTGACGTTCGCCCAGTGCGAGGCCCTCGGCGAGCTGCTCGGCCGACTGCACGCCGCGCTCGACGAGCTCACGCCGCCCGTCCAGCAGAGCATGCTCGTGCCGACGCCGCGGGCCGCCGACGCGGCCGCCGCCGTCGAGGAGATGCTGCGCGACGTCCCGGGCGGCGAGGACGGCACCGACTTCGACGCGCTCACCGCGCGCCGCCTGCGGGAGCGCCGCGACCTGCTCACCGAGTTCGCCGGGCACCAGCCGCCCGACATCGAGGTGAGCACGGTCGGGCACCTGCACGGCTCATTCCACGCCGAGCACCTGCGCTACGGCGGGTCGGGCAACGTCACCGCCGTGCTCGGCTGGGGCGGCCTCACCACCGGTCCGGTCGCCGGGGAGGTCGTGCGCTCGGCGGCGCGGCTGTTCGCCTGCGAGGACGAGCGCGGCCTCGATCTCGACCGCGTCGAGGCGTTCGTGCGCGGGCACCGCTCCGCCTTCCCCCTGGACGCCGGGCAGATCCAGTCGGCCGTGCACCGCGAATGGTGGGAGCGGCTCTGCGACGTCGCGCCGCTCCGGCACCGCTACCTGGGCGAGGACGGCGCGGGCGAGCGCGGCCCCGCCACGCTCGTGAGCTGGTGGTCGGCCAACCTCGACCGCACCCTCGACGCCTTCGCCGTGCCCTACACCGCCGAATACGCCGACGCCCCCGGCGACAGCCCCGCCTACGGCTGATCGGCTCGTCCCGGCTCCGATCGGACGGCGCGGCGAGGCATCCCCGCCTCCCGGCGGGTAGGGGACACTGCGAACGCGCATCGGCCCGCGATGTGCGAACCTTGGTCCGCACAATTCTGTATCGAACAGTCCAAAAGGAGCCGCAGGATGACTCAGGTCGCAGTGCTCGGCACCGGGATCATGGGGGCCGCGATGGCCCGCAACCTGCTCAGGAACGGGCACGGGGTCGCCGTCTGGAACCGCACCGCCGCCCGCGCGGAGCCGCTCGCCGCCGACGGCGCCACCGTCGCGGCCTCCCCCGCCGAGGCCGTCCGGGACGCCGACGTCGTCATCACCATGCTGAACGACGGGGAGACCGCCCTCGCGGCGATGACCGACGCGGCGCCGGGGCTGCGCGCCGGGCAGGTCTGGGCGCAGGCGGGCACGGTCGGCGTCGCGGACGTGCCGCGGCTGGCCTCGTTCGCCGCCGACCACGGGCTGACGTTCGTGGACTCTCCCGTCCAGGGCACCAAGCAGCCCGCCGAGCAGGGCAAGCTCGTCATCCTCGCCGCGGGGCCGCAGGACGCGCGGAAGGCCCTGGACCCTGTCTTCGGCGCGGTCGGGAGCAGGACGGTGTGGCTGGACGAGGACGGCGCGAGCGGCGCGGGCACCCGGCTGAAGCTGGCCGCCGTGAGCTACGCCATCTCGCTGACCTCGGTCGTCGCCGAGTCGGTGGCGCTGGCGAAGGGCCTCGGGCTCGATCCGTCCCTGCTCGGCGAGGTCCTCACCGGCGGACCCCTCGACAGCCCCTATCTGCAGATCAAGATGAAGGCGATGCTCGAGGGCGACTTCGAGCCGAGCTTCGCCGTCCGCAACGCCGAGAAGAACACCCGGCTCATCCACGACTCCGCCGAGGCAGCGGGCATCCGCGTCGACGTGAACGACGCGGTGGGCGAGCGGTTCCGGCGCGTCATCGAGCAGGGCCACGGCGACGAGGACATGGCCGCCACCTACCGCGCCAGCTTCGCGGACTGACACCGGGCGCGCCGCTGCGCGCACGGGGCGGGGGCGAGGCCAGGATGGTGGCATGGACGTACTCAGCAGCCGCATCCTGCTCCGCCCCCGCGATCCGGCGCGCACCCAGCGCTTCTACCGCGACGTGCTGGGCCTCGCCGTGTACCGGGAGTTCGGCCCGGCCGACTCCCCCGGCGTGGTGTTCTTCCTCGGTGCGGGCTTCCTGGAGGTGTCGGGGCACGGCGCGGGCGAGACGGGCTCGTCGCCGATGCTCTGGCTCCAGGTCCGGGACGTCCGGGCCGAGCACGAGCGGCTCGCGGCCGCCGGCGCGCGCGTCACGCGGGAGCCCCGGGAGGAGCCGTGGGGGCTGGTCGAGATGTGGATCGAGGACCCCGACGGCGTCAAGATCGTTGTCGTGGAGGTCCCGGAGGCCCACCCCCTCCGCCGCGACCCGCGCCCCTGACCCGGCGGTGACGATGACCCGGTGGTGACGATGACCCGGTGGTGACGATGACCGACGACTACTGGAACCACAACACGCACTACCACGGCGTCGTGCTGCGCAACGTGCCGCGCGGCTGCGGGGAGGCGCTGGACGTCGGCTGCGGGGACGGCCTGCTGGTGCACCGCCTCGCGCCGCGGGCGGCGCACGTCACCGGGATCGACAGGTCGCCGGAGATGATCGCGGAGGCGGTCCGGGCGAGCGCGGGCATCGGCAACGTCGACTTCGTCGAGGCGGGGTTCCCCCCGCACGACCTGCCGAAGGACCACTACGACTTCGTCTGCAGTGTCACCGCCATCCACCACATGGACTTCGTCAAGGCCCTGGCGGCGATGCGCGGAGCCGTCAGGCCGGGCGGAACCCTGGTCGTCGTCGGCCTGGCGAACAACAAGGGGCCGCGCGACCGGGCGTACGCGGCCGTCGGCCTCCCGGTGCACTACTTCCACCTGCTCCGCAACCGGCGGCGCGCGGGCAACCCCGGCGCCCCGGTCATGGACCCCGACATGACGTGGGGCGAGGTGCGGGACGAGGCGCTGCGGCTGCTGCCCGGCGCGGTGTTCCGGCAGCACCTGCTGTGGCGCTACTCCATCGTGTGGCGCAAGCCGCGCTGAGCCGCCCGGACTCCGAAAAACTGGAAAACACTGGAAGTGTCGGGAAGCACCTGTACTGTCTGCCGCATGTCCCGGTCCCCCGGCGCCCCGACCCCCGACGAGCTGGAGACGCGCATCGCCGAGCTGCGCGCCGCCGTCCGGCGGGCCATGGCGGCCGGCGACCGGCCGGGCGCCCGCGAGCTGCGCGCCGAACTGCGCAGGACCGAGAGCGCGTGGGACGACGCGGTCCTCGGCAACGCCGCCGGGCCCGGCGCGAGCGGCGGCGACGGAGGTCCGCGCGGCCTCCTGCCCGTCCGGGAGCAGGTCCACCAGGCGCTCACCCTGCTCGGCGCGCCCGCCGCGCCGAAGCTGATCGGGTCGGTGTACGCCGCGTTCTTCCCCGGCGAGATCCCGGGGAGCCGCCTGACGAGCCTGCGCCGCGACGAGGAGCGCTCCTTCCGCACCGCGCCGTACGCGCGCCCGTACTACCTGTGCGCCGCGCTGACCGCCGACCTGCTCGCGCCCGCGCGCGGACTCCTCACCGTCAGCACGTGGCCCCTGGAGCAGCGGATCGTCGGGCCGCTCAGCCCGCGCACCGACTTCCTCACCTGCGCGCTGCGCCTCGCCGAGCACGCCGGGCGCGGGACCCCCGCGCCGAGCGTGCAGCGGCTGCTGTGGCGTTTCGCGTCCAACATTCCCGGTGCGGTCACCGGTACGGTCGGTACAGTCGATCCGGCCGCGCTCGCCGAGGCAGCCCGGGCCGAACTGGACGTGCACCGCGACCCGGACCGGCGGCGCCGCGAGGCGGCCGCCGCACGCGCCCGGGAACGGCTCGACGACGCCGAACGGCTGTTCGGCACCCGGCTGCGGGCCCTGCGGGATCCCGGCCGGCGCCCCGCCATCAACGGAGAGACGGACCGATGACCGACACCGCGCCGGACCTCGACCGGCTGCGCGGCGACGCGCCCCCGCGCAACCACGACGCACGCACGATCGCCGCGCTCACCTCCAATCCGGGCTGCGCCCGCCGCGGGGTGATGGACGCGGCGGGCGTCGACAAGGACGCGGTGGCGCGGGCCCTGGGGTTCCCCGCGCCGTTCGGCCAGTCGCAGTTCGCGATCACGCGCGGGAACGCGTTCGAGGCGCAGGTGAAGGCGGACGGCTGCGCGGAGCTGCTGACGCTGCTGCGCGAGCGGCTCGGCCTCGCCGTTCCCGAGGTCGCCTATGACGACCTGGAGGTCGTCGCGGGCAACGAGGGCCGGGAGCTGCGGCACTCGCGGACGCGGCGGCTGGTCGCCCGCGCGCTGGAGACCGGCGAGGGCACGCTGTTCGACCACCCGCTGCTGCGGCTGGAGATCGCCGGGCGGCCCGCCTACCTGGAGCCCGACGTGATCGCGTTCCAGCTCGAGGGCCGGATGCACGTCATCGAGATCAAGTCGTTCGCCGTGGTGGACGGGCAGGCCGAGCCGGAGCAGGTCGCGGCGGCGGCCCGCCAGTCGGCGGTGTACGTGCTGGCGCTGCGGCGGCTGGCGGCGGAGCTCGGGCACGACCCGGCGCGCGTGTCGCACGAGGTGTTCCTCGTCTGCCCGGAGAACTTCTCGAACCGCCCCACCGCGACGCCGCTGGACGTCCGGCCCCAGCTCGCCGTCCTGGAGCGGCAGCTCGCGCGCCTCACCCGCGTCGACGACATCCTCGCGGAGCTGCCCGACGAGCTGACGTTCGAGCCCGGGGAGGCGCTCGCCGAGTCCGTGCGGGCGGTCGAGGCCCGGTACGCGCCCGAGTGCATGGCGGGCTGCGAGATGGCGCTGTTCTGCCGGGACGAGGCGCGCGCGTGCGGCGCGACGGGCGCGCTCGGCCGGTCCGTGCGCGACGACCTCGGCGGCCTCGACACGATCGGCACCGCGCTCGCGCTGGCGGACGGGTCGCTGCACCCCTCCGACGACCTGGCCGAGACGGCCGAGCAGCTGCGCGCCGCGGCGCGGCTGCGCGACGAGGCGCTGCACGGGGCCGCGTGATCCGCCCATGAGTGCGCTGTCCTCGCTCGCGCGGTTGCAGGCCGCGGCCGCCGGGATCGCGCAGCCCCTCGCGACCGTGCGGCACTGCCACGTGTCGGACGCCCCGCTCGTGCTCGTCCCGCTGAAGCTCGCCGGGGAGGCGGCGGCGCCGCTGGCCGTGATGGTCGGCAGCGCGCCGGACGATCCTTCCCTGCTCGTCGTCCCGCAGCCGCGCAACCGCGATCTGCGGTTCGCGTTCGCGGCGACCCTCGCCAAGCTCGTCCTGAACCACATCGAGACGAGCCGGGGCGCGGTGGAGGAGCTGCCGCCCGGCAAGGACGGCGACGAGCGCATCCGGTACGGGGACGCGCCGCAGCTGCTCGTGCCGAACCGGGGCGGTGTCGCGTTCCTGCGCCTGATGGGCCGCTCGACGCGGTTCCGCAGCACCGAGGGGCCCTACGCGGTGGACCCGGCGGTCCCGGTGCTCGGCCGGTGGCTGACGTGGTTCGCCGACCGCAACGACCATCCCGGGTCGTCCCTGCTGGGGGCGATGACGGAGCTGCTGCGGCTGCACTGGGCGACCGGGCAGAGCTCGCTGGAGGACGGCAACCTCGCCGCGCTGATGGGGTGGATCGACCCGCCGGGCGGCCTGGACGGGCCGGCCGCGGCGGCCCGCGCCGAGGACCCCGTCCAGCATCCGCCCGCGGGCCCGACGACCGACCCGACGTTCGACAACGAGGTCCTCGCGCCCGCGATCGCCGCCTACGACCGGTCGGGCGGCGCCCCGCGCGCCGAGGAGCGGCTGCGCGCCGCGCTCGCCTCCCAGCTCACCCCGACGTGGGAGCTGATGTGGCGGGCCGTCGAGCTGCTGCGCGCGCTGCCGGAGGGGGCGAGCGTCCCGCGCCGCTGGGAGCGCGACCGGGACGCCTTCACCTATTACCACCAGACGTTCGGCGAGGCGTATCCTCAGGCGCGCCGCGACCCGCCCGTCCGCGCGGCGCGGCGGCTGCACGACCTCGAACGCGCGCAGGACGCCTACGACGCGCAGCGGGCGTTCGACGATCCGCTGGTCATGGCCGAGCACCGCCTGGCCGGCCAGGCGTTCGGCGGGACGGTCACCGAGTGCGACCCCGCCCGGCTCGACGAGACGGGCAAGCGTCCGAAGCTGCGTCCGCTGCTGCGGGTCGGCACGCGCGACCCGGTGCGGCTCGACGTCGGCACGACCGTGTGCAGCGCGGCCAGGCCGGCGCTCAAGGGGAGGATCGTGGACGTGGAGGACGGCGGCGTGCTGCTGGAGCTGACCGGCGGGATGGGCCGCAAGCTCACCCCGGAGGCGGGCGTCGTCCCCGAGGTCGGCGACCGGGTGTGCTTCACCTCGCTCACGGAGGGCTCGTTCGGCGCCGCGAAGTTCCCCGACCGGGAGGACACGCCGTGGACGCACGGCGGGCCGCCCGCCGAGTACGTGCCGACCGACGAGGACGCCGAAGAGGAATGGTCGTGACCGGACACGCGGGCCGCCACCTGGTACCGGTGGCGGCGCAGGACCCCGCCCTCTCCACGGCCGACCCCGGCGACGCGGCGGCCCGGGTCGTCGACGGCGTCCTGGCCGACCTCGGCGGCGGGCACCGCGGCGTGGTGGTCGACTCCCCGCCGGGCGCGGGCAAGTCGACGCTGGTGGTCCGCGCGGCCGCGC
This sequence comes from Actinomadura sp. K4S16, assembly GCF_008327685.1. GTDB lineage: Bacteria > Actinomycetota > Actinomycetes > Streptosporangiales > Streptosporangiaceae > Spirillospora. The sequence continues at coordinate 91,197 of NZ_BDDE01000029.1, read as the reverse complement.
ACCTGGCCGAGGCCGGCGAGCGGCTGATGATCGTGGCGCAGACCAACGAGCAGGTCGACGACCTCATCGACCGGATCGCCGCGAGGCATCCCGGGATCACGCTGGGGCGGCTGTCGGCGTCGGGGTACGCGCCCTCCGAGCGGGTCATGGCGCACCCGTCGGTGCGGGTGGCGCAGAAGGCCGACGACCTCGCCGAGCACACCGTCGTCATCGCGACGGGCGCGAAGTGGGCGACGCTCTCGGACGGGTCGTGGCCGTGGGCGATCGTGGACGAGGCGTACCAGATGCGCTCGGACCTGCTGCTGCGCATCGCCGGGCGGTTCGAGCGGGCGCTGTTCGTCGGCGACCCGGGCCAGCTCGACCCGTTCTCCAGCGTCGAGGTCGAACGCTGGGCCGGCCTCACCTGGGACCCGATGCGCAGCGCGGTGTCCGTCCTGCTCGCGCACAACCCGGACCTTCCCGTCCACCGGCTGCCGGTGTCCTGGCGCCTGCCCGCGTCGGCGGCCCCGGTGGTGTCGGAGGCGTTCTATCCGTTCACCGGCTTCCGCGCCGGGACGGGGCCGGGCGACCGGAGGCTGGAGTTCGCCGCGCGCGGCATGGGCACCACCTACGACCACGCGCTCGAAGAGGCCGCGGCCACCGGCTGGGCCCTCTACGAGCTGCCCGCCCGGCACACCCTGCGCACCGACGCCGAGGCCGTCCGCGCGACGGCGGCGCTCGCCGTCCGGCTGCTGCAGCGCGGCCCCGTGGCGCACTCCGAGCAGGGGTCGAACCCGGTCGACGCCGCGCGTGTGGCGATCGGCGCGGCCCATCGCGACCAGGTCACCGCGATCCGCGCGGCGCTCGGCCCGCACGGCGCCGGCATCACCGTCGACACCGCCAACCGGCTCCAGGGCCGCGAGTACGACGTGACGGTCGTGCTGCACCCGCTGTCGGGGCGCCGCGACGCGACCGCGTTCCACCTGGAGTCGGGGCGGCTGTGCGTGCTGACGTCGCGGCATCGGCACGCGTGCGTCGTGGTGGCGCGGGCGGGGATCCCCGAGCTGCTGGACGCGCATCCGTCCGCCGAGCCGGTGCACCTCGGCGTGCCGGTCAAGTTTCCGGACGGGTGGGAGGCGAACCAGTCGGTCCTCGCCCACCTGGCCGGGCACCGGGTCGCCGGCGGCTGAGCCGCGGCCGGCGGACCGGCGGGGCCCGGTCAGACCCGCCCGGCGGTCGCGGCCCAGCGCCCGTGGTGCCGGCTGATCGTGATCGGATGGTCGAAGCACGCGCTGACCAGTTCGGTCGTGAGGACGTCGCCGGCCGGTCCGGACGCGAGCACCCGGCCGTCGCGCAGCAGCAGCGCGTGGCTGGTGCTGACGGGCAGCTCCTCCAGGTGGTGCGTGACGAGCACGGTGGTCAGGTCGGGGCGCTCGGCGCGCAGCTGGTCGATGGCGGCGAGCAGCCGCTCCCGGGCGGCGACGTCCAGGCCCGTGGCGGGCTCGTCGAGCAGCAGCAGCGGCGGGTCGGGCATCAGCGCCCGCGCGATCAGCGCGCGTCCCCGCTCCCCCTGCGACAGGTTCGGCCAGCGGGCGTCGGTGCGGGGCGTGAGGCCCATCAGCCCGATCAGCTCGTCCGCCCGGCACAGGTCGTCCTCGGACGGCGTCCAGCGCGGGACGAGCTCGATGGTGCCCGTCACCCCGGTCAGGACGATCTCCCGCACCGTCCGCGCCGACTCCAGGGGGTGGCGCGGGTTGACCTGCCCGATCAGCCGGCGCAGCTCCTGGACGTCCACGCGGCCGAGCCGGCGCCCGAGGATCTCCGCAGTGCCCCGCGTCGGGTGCGTGTAGGCGCCGAGGATGCCGAGCAGCGTGCTCTTGCCGGCCCCGTTCGGGCCGATCAGCGCCCAGTGCTCGCCGCGCAGCACCGTCAGCGTGACGCGGTCGAGCAGCGTCCGCCGCTCGCGCACCAGATCGATCTTGTCGGCGTTGAGCACGACGTCGGACACGGAAACCTCCCGCTCGCGGACACGGCCTGTCGAGGGCACCGAAGGGGCACGCGCGGCGGATGGGCGGTGCGGGACGCCGGAGACCGGGGTCGCCGGGGCGGAGGCGTCGGTGGACGATCTTCAACGTACCCCCGCGGCCCGGTTCGAGGGAGGCGCCCGGCCGGATACTGTGAGAGCCGGTGCCTCAGCTATCGGGGAGGGACATGGAGGACCTCGGCTTCATGTGCGCCCGCTGCGGCGGCGAGGTGCACGACGTGACGCACAACCGCGAGGGCTCGCTCGACGGCGTCGGCTACCGCCACAACCGGCGGGTGGAGCCGTGGGACCACGAGCTCGAGCTCGCGGTCGGCGAGCCCGCCCCGCCCGACCAGGGATGCGACTTCTGCGGCGGGCCCGCGGCGAGCTGGCTCTACTACCCCACGCTCGACCCCGACGACACCGACATGTTCGAGGTCGAGCTCGACACCACGCACCTGTCGGACGACGACACCGCCGTGGCCGTCCTCAACATGCTCTATCCCTGGTACGCGTGCGACACGTGCTCCGTCCTCGTCGCCGACCGCAGCGTCGACCTCCTCATCGCCCGCGCCCTCGACCGCACCCCCGTCCCCGCGGACGGCCCCGTCGACGAGGAGACCGTCCGGGCCCGCCTGCGCGGCTCCCTCTCGGTCTTCTTCACCACCCGCCCGGGCCGCCCCCAGCCCTCCCGGGCGGTATAGGACGGCCCTGCCCGGCCACCCCCGGAAGCGGGCTGTCGGTAGGGCTGACTATGATCGGTCCGTTTTCGGTGTGGTGTACGTGAGCACGGGGGATGTCAAGTGATCATCGAGAGGCGGTTCCACGGGCCGGACGGGTCCGGGAACGGCGGATACGTGGCGGGGCGCCTGGCGGGGCGGGTGCCGATCGACACGGTGACCGTGACGCTGCGGCAGCCGCCGCCGCTGGACACCGAGCTGACCGTCACGGTGGAGGACGAGCGCGGGCACAGCGCCCGGCTGTGGGACGGCGAGCGGCTGATCGCCGAGGCGCTCGCGGGGGCGATCGTGGTGCCGCCCGTCGCGCCCTTGCCGTTCGAGGAGGCGCTGCGGGCGGCGGAGAAGTACCGGGCGACGGAGAACCACCCGTTCCCGGGCTGCTTCGTCTGCGGGCCCGACCGCGAGCCCGGCGACGGGCTGCGGCTCGAGCCGGGGCCCGTCGCCGAGGGCACCGTCGCGGCGCCGTGGGTGCCCGAGCGGGTGCCCGAGCGGGAGCTGGTGTGGGCCGCGCTCGACTGCCCGGGCGGCTGGTCGTTCGACGTGGCGGGCCGCCCCGCGGTCCTCGGCACCATGACCGCGCAGGTGATGGACGTGCCGGAGGCCGGTGAGCAGTGCGTCGTGATGGGGCTCGCCCGCAGCCGGGAGGGCCGCAAGATGCACGCGGCGACCGCGCTGTACGGGGCGGACGGGCGGCTGCTGGGCCGCGCCGAGCAGATCTGGATCGAGGTCGACCCCGAGACGTTCGGGCGCTGACCACCCGGCCGCCGATCCGGGGGCGGAGCGGCCGGGACGCGCTTTTTTCGGCGGAACGTGTCGTCCGACACTGTCGCCCATGCCGGATCCGCTGTTCAATCTGAGCTTCCGCGGAAAACGGGAGGCGTATCGATGAGCGGAGACGGGTTACTCATCCTGGGGCTGGCGGCGCTGGCCGTCTACACGGGGGCTTACTGGGAGGGCGCCCGCCGCGCCGCGGCCGACATGGCGCAGGGCCACCGGAAGGTCCTCACGCCGCGGCGGACCTCGGCGCAGGGGCGCTGCCAGGTTCTGGTCTCCGCCGCCGCGGCAGGGCTGGCGCTGGCGCTGGTCGTGCTGGCCGGCCTCGGCTGAGCCCGGACGGCGCGGCCGCCCGGGCCCGGGCCGTCAGGGGCCGGTGAACAGGGGGTCCTCCCGGTCGGCGCCGTTGAGCGCGCGGCCCTGGTGCGGCGGGGGGCCGCCCGGGGCGGGGTGGCCGCCGGTGGTCGAGCCCGGCGTCCCGTTCGGGCCGGGGGCCGGATGCGGGACGGGGGCGCCGAGGGGGGCCGGCGCGCCGGGCTGGGCAGGGACGCCGCCCGGGACGCGGCCGCCGATGGGGGGCGGGCCCGGTGGCATGCCGGGCACCGGTGCGGTGCCGGGGGCGCCGGAGGGCGGCGCGCCGGGCGGAGGCGCCGGGTGGCCGCCGCCTGACATCCGGCCGCCGGGCGGGAAGTTGGACGACAGCGTGTTGTGGGTGAGCTGGTCGATCTGCCGGCGGGCGCGGTCGGCCTCGGCGCGGGCGGCGTCGCGCTCCTCGGCGAGGGCGGTCAGCGCGGCCTGCTGCTCGGCGACCGACTGCGACAGCTGCCGCAGCTGCACCGCCTGCTCGTTGATCTTGGTGTTGAGCTCGTCCCGTTCGCTCGTCGCGGCCTTGGCCTGCGCCAGTGCGGCGTCGCGCTCCTTGGCCGCCTCCTCGGCGCGGGCGTTGGCGCGCAGGGCCTCCGCCTCGGCCTCCGACTGTGCGCGCATGGCGGCGGTGCGCTCGGCCTCGGCCTTGCTGGCGGCCTGCATCGCGCGCTGCCGCTGGGCCTCGGTGTCGCGCATGGCGTTGCGCAGGTCCTCGGCGCCCTGCTTGGCGACCGCGGCCTCCACGCGCTGCGCCTCGGCGGTGCCCTCCGCCTCGGCGAGCTTGGCGTGCAGGCCGACGAGCTCGGCCCGCGCCGCCTCCAGCGCGGCGAGCAGCTCGCTCTCGCGGGCCGCGACCCGGTCGCGCTCGCTCTCGGCGGCGAGCTTGGCCGTCATGGACTGCTGCGCGATCTGGTGGGCCTCCTCCCACGCCTGCTGCGCGGCGTCGCGCTTGGCGGTGGCGAGCTTGGCCTCCTCGCGGGCGCGCCCGGCGTCCTGCTCGGCGGTCTCTGCGCGCTTGCGGGCGGAGGTGGCCTCGTGCCACGCCTCCTCGGCCTTGCGCTGGGAGGCGTCGCGCTCGCTCTGCGCGATGGCGAGCTCCCGGGCGGCCTCGGCGCGCACCTCGGCGACGCGGCGCTCCACGCCGGCGACGCTCAGCTCGGAGGTCAGCGAGTCGGCGAGCGCGTCGGCGGCCTTCTCCAGCCGCTCGACGATCTCCCATGCCGACGCGACCTGCCCGGTGAGGCCCGGCGCGTCCCGGCCGCGGTCGCGGCGCTCGCGCGCCTCGCGGGCGCAGGCGCCGTCGTTGTCCTGGCAGTAGCGGACGGTGCGGACGGCGCCGACCGCCTGGGGGACGGGCCGCCCACAGTTGGCGCACGGCCAGACCGTGACCGGGTCGCCCATGCGCGCGACCGCCGTCTCGGCGGACGCCCCGGGACCGGTGCCCTTGTCCCCCGAGCCTTCGGAGACCGCGCCCTGGGGAGCCGCGGCCGTCCCCTCGGGGCCGCTATTGTCGCGCTCTTCGCTGTTAGGCATGGAATGAACGATACGCACCCCCGCGCGTCACTGCAGTGACTTGGGTGGTACATGTGGAAGCGCCCACCCCGTCGGAAAGTGAGCGGCGAATTCGTCGGTCGCCCCGATGATGAGGTCGCGCGTGCCGGGCTCGCTGCCGCCGTGCCCGGCGTCCTCCACGATGTGGAACCTCGCCTCCGGCCAGGCCCGGTGCAGGTCCCACGCCTGCTCCGGCGGCGTCTTCACGTCGTAGCGCCCGTTCACGATCAGGGCGGGGATGTGCCGGATGCGGTCCACGCCCGCGAGCAGGCCCCCGGCCGGCAGGAAGCCCCCGTTCGCGATGTAGTGGTGCATGATGCGGGCGAACGCCACCAGGACCCCGTCGTCCAGCTCCGGCGGCGGGACGGGCAGGAGCGTGTTGGCCGCCAGCTCCCAGGCGCCCCACGCGCGGGCGGCCGGGACGTGCACGGCAGGGTCGGGGTCGCCGACGCGGCGGCCGTACGCGGCCAGCAGGTCGTCCTGCTCGGAGGGCGGGATCGCGTCCCGGAACGCCGCCCACTCGGCCGGGAAGAGGCGTGCCGCGCCCGTCGGCGCCAGTCCCCACTCCTCGTCGGAGGGGCGGACGAGCCAGATGCCGCGCAGTACCATCGCGCCGACGCGGTCCGGATGGGCCTGCGCGTACGCGAGCGCGAGGGTGCTGCCCCAGCTGCCGCCGAACACGAGCCAGCGCTCGATCGACAGGTGCTCGCGAAGCCGCTCGATGTCGGCCACGAGATGCGGCGTGGTGTTGTGCTCCAGCGACACGGCCGGGTCGCCGGCGAAGGGCAGGCTCCGGCCGCAGTTGCGCTGGTCGAACAGCACGATGCGGTACCGGGACGGGTCGAAGAACCGCCGCTGGTCGGGCAGCACCCCTCCCCCGGGCCCGCCGTGCAGCACCACCGCGGGCACCCCCTCCGGGTTGCCGCAGATCTCCCAGTGGATGCGGTTGCCGTCACCGACGTCGAGGAGACCGGAGTCGTACGGCTCGATCGGGGGGTAGAACTCGCGCAGCGCCATGCCCCAGTATCACCCGAATGTGATCATGCCCCGCACCGCCGGCTAGAGCTGGGCCATCGCCTTCCGGATGCGCTTGTCGGAGACGGGGAAGCGGGTGCCGATCTGCTGGGCGAAGAGGCTGACCCGCAGCTCCTCCAGCATCCACCGGACCTGCCGGGCCGGCTCCTCCTCGCGGCGGGACGGGTGGAGGCGGCGCAGCGCCTGCTCGTACTCCTGCGCCAGGACGTCGACCTGGTGCGCGAGCATGCGGTCGCGCCCCGGGTTCTCGGGGAGCTTGTCGAGCCTGACCTGCAGGGCGCGCAGGTAGCGCGGCAGATCGGGCAGCCGGGCCCACCCGGTCGCGGTGACGAACCCCGGATGGACGAGCGTGCCGAGGTGGCCGCGGATGTCGGTGAGCGCCGGGACGAGGGTGAGGCTCGCCGTGCCGCGCAGCCGGCGGTCGAGCTCGTGCGCCTCGGCGAGGATCCGCTCGACGAGGGCGACGATCTGGGCCGTGGCGTCGTGCAGGTCGGCGCGGACCCGGTCGTACAGGGCGCGGAAGGCGTCCTCGTCCCACGCGGGCCCGCCCGCCTCGGCGATGAGCCGGTCGGCGGCGGCCGTGACGCAGTCGTCGAAGAGCGCCGCGACGGAGCCGTGCGGGTTGTGGCTGAGCGCGAGCTTGCCCTTGTTGGTCAGACGGCCCTGGATGAGCTTCACCGGGGACGGCGCGTTCAGCAGGATCAGCCGCCGCGTGCCGAGCCACATCGCGCGGCGCTGCTCGGCCTCGGTCTCGTACATGCGGACGGCGACGGTGTCGCCCTCGTCGGTGAGCGCCGGATACGCCTTGACGTCGTAGCCGGCCTGGTTGCGCTCGTAGGTGCGGGGCAGCTCGCCGATGGTCCACGCGGTGAGCCCGGACCGCTCGATCGTGGACGCCGCCTTGGACAGCGTCCCGCGCACCTTCCCGGCGAGGCGGCGTTTCAGCTCGTCCAGGTCGGTGCCCTCGCCGAGGGTGCGGCCCGCGCCGTCCACGACCCGGAACGTGATGCGCAGGTGGGCGGGCAGCCGGGACGGGTCCCACGCCTCCCGCGCGACGGGCACGCTCGTCAGCGCGGTCAGCTCGCGCTCCAGGGCGTCCAGGAGCGGTTCGGTGCGCGGCGCGACCCGGTCGAGGATCTTGCGGGCGTAGTCGGGCGCCGGGACGAAGTTGACCCGCAGCTGCTTCGGCAGCGACCGGATCAGCTCGGTCACCAGCTCGGTGCGCAGTCCGGGCACCTGCCAGTCGAAGCCGTCCGGCCGCACCTGGTTGAGGACCTGGACGGGGATGTGCACGGTGACGCCGTCGGCGTCGGCGCCGGGCTCGAACTGGTAGGTGAGCCGGAGCCGCAGCGCGCCCTGCTTCCACGCGTCCGGGTAGTCGGACTCGCTGACGCCGCCCGCCGACTCGTTGATGAGCATCGACTTCTCGAACCCGAGCAGGTCGGGATCGGTGCGCCGGGCCTGCTTCCACCAGGCGTCGAAATGCCGCCCGGAGACGACGTCCTCGGGGATCCGCGCGTCGTAGAAGTCGAAGAGGGTCTCGTCGTCGACGAGGATGTCGCGGCGCCGGGCGCGGTGCTCCAGCTCCTCCACCTCGTCCAGGAGCGCGCGGTTGTCGTGGAAGAAGCGGTGGTGGGTCTCCCAGTCGCCCTCGACGAGGGCGTGCCGGATGAACAGCTCGCGCGACAGCGCCGGGTCGATGGCGCCGTAGTTGACGCGGCGGTCGGCGACGATCGGCACCCCGTAGAGGGTGACCTTCTCGCGCGCCATGACGGCCGCCTGCTTCTTCGACCAGTGCGGCTCGCTGTAGTTGCGCTTCACCAGGTGCCGGGCGAGGGGCTCGATCCACTCGGGCTCGATCCTGGCGTTGATCCGCCCCCACAGCCGGGACGTCTCGACCAGTTCCGCCGACATGACCCAGCGCGGCGGCTTCTTGAACAGCGACGACCCGGGGAACACCGCGAACTTCGCGCCCCGGGCGCCCAGGTACTCCTGCCCGCGCCGCGGCTTGTCCTTCTTCTCGGCGTCCAGCAGGCCGATGTGCGAGAGCAGGCCGGCGAGAAGCGAGGTGTGGATGCGGTCGGGCGGCGCATCGGCGGTGTTGAGCGTGACGCCGAGGGACTTGGCGACCTGCTTGAGCTGGCCGTGGAGGTCCTGCCACTCGCGGATGCGCAGGTAGTGCAGGAACTCGTTCTTGCACATGCGGCGGAACGCGCTGCCCGACAGCTCGTTCTGCTGCTCGCGCAGGTAGTTCCACAGGTTCAGGTAGGCGAGGAAGTCAGAGCCGGGGTCGGCGAACCTGCGGTGCCGCTCGTCGGCGGCCTGCTGGTGCTCGGCCGGGCGCTCGCGCGGGTCCTGGATGGACAGCGCCGCCGCGATGATCAGCACCTCGCGGACGCAGCCGTTGCGGTCGGCCTCCAGGATCATCCGCCCGAGCCGGGGGTCGACGGGCAGCTGGGCGAGCCGGCGGCCGAGCGGGGTGAGGCGCTTGCGGGGGTCCTTCTCGGCCGGGTCGACGGCGCCGAGCTCGTGCAGCAGGTCGACGCCCGCCTTGACGTTGCGGCGGTCCGGCGGCTCCACGAACGGGAACGCGGCGATGTCGCCGAGGCCGAGCGCGGTCATCTGCAGGATGACCGACGCGAGGTTCGTCCGCAGGATCTCCGGTTCGGTGAACTCCGGGCGGGACTCGAAGTCCTCCTCGGAGTAGAGCCGGATGCACACGCCCTCGGAGACGCGGCCGCAGCGGCCCTTGCGCTGGTTCGCCGACGCCTGCGAGACCGGCTCGATCGGGAGCCGCTGCACCTTCAGGCGGTGGCTGTAGCGGGAGATGCGCGCGGTGCCGGGGTCGACGACGTACTTGATGCCGGGGACGGTCAGCGACGTCTCGGCGACGTTCGTGGCGAGCACGACCCGCCGCCCGCGGTGCGGCTTGAACACCCGGTGCTGCTCGTCCGACGACAGCCGCGCGTACAGCGGCAGGACCTCGGTCGCCGCCCTCCGCCGGGTGAAGTGCTTGGTGAGCGCGTCGGCGGTGTCGCGGATCTCCCGCTCGCCGCTGAGGAACACCAGCACGTCGCCGGGGGCCTCGCGGCCCAGTTCGTCCACCGCGTCGACGATCGCCTGGACCTGGTCGCGGTCGGGGTCGGCCGACGGGTCGTCGGGGTCGGTGACGGGGCGGTACCTGACCTCGACCGGATAGGTGCGCCCGGACACCTCCACGATCGGCGCGTCGCCGAAGTGCGCGGAGAACCGCTCCGGGTCGATCGTCGCCGAGGTGATGATCACCTTGAGGTCGGGGCGGCGGGGCAGGATCTCCTTGACGTAGCCGAGGAGGAAGTCGATGTTCAGGCTGCGCTCGTGCGCCTCGTCGATGATGAGCGTGTCGTACTGGCGCAGCAGCCGGTCGGTCTGGATCTCGGCGAGCAGGATGCCGTCGGTCATCAGCTTCACGAGGGTGTCGTCGCTCGACCGGTCGGTGAAGCGGACCTTGTAGCCGACGGCGTCGCCGAGCTCGGTGCCGAGCTCCTCGGCGATGCGGTCGGCGACCGTCCGCGCGGCGAGCCGGCGCGGCTGGGTGTGGCCGATGGAGCCCTGCACGCCCCGGCCCAGTTCGAGGCAGATCTTAGGGATCTGGGTGGTCTTGCCGGAGCCGGTCTCGCCCGCGACGATCACCACCTGGTGGTCGCGGACCGCGGCGAGGATGTCGTCCTTCTTCTGCGACACCGGCAGCTGCGCCGGATAGGTGATCGCGGGCATGGCGAGGCGCCGCCGCTCGACCCGCCGTTCGGCGGCCTCGACGTCGGCGGCGATCTCCTCGGCGACCCTGGCCCGGCGCCCGGCGTCGCGCATCTTCTGCACGCCGTCGATCCTGCGGCGCAACCGGTGCTGGTCGCGCAGCATCAACTGCGGCAGGCGCGCGCGCAGGCCGGCGAGCGGCGATTCCACACTCGTCCCCATAACCATCGACAAGGATAGGGTTCCAGGCCTCGCGGGCCCCGCTCACCCCACACAACCTTCGCACCGTAGCCGGAACGCCCGGCACGAGGCGATCCATTATCCGGGGGTTACAACGCCGCGCCGGGAACGCGCATTCCGCTCTCCCCCGGGCCACGCCCCGCACCTGATCCTTCACCCAAAGCCACTGCACCGGGCCCCCGCCCTCGTTCATGATGGGGAGGCGTGGAGACCCCGACCGCCGCCGGCCGCTACCGGATCGACAGCCACCTCGGCTCGGGCGGCTTCGCCTCGGTCTGGCTGGGGCACGATCCCGACCTCGACTCCCCGGTCGCGATCAAGATCCTGGCCGGGCACTGGACGCTGCGCACCGACGTTCGCGAACGGTTCGTCCAGGAGGCGCGGCTGCTGCGCCGCGCCGACTCGCACCGGCTGGTGCAGGTCTTCGACATCGGCGAGCTGCCCGACGGGCGGCCCTACTTCGTCATGACCTACGCCGACCGCGGCACGCTGGCCGAGCGGCTCGCCGGCGGGCCGCTCCCCGCGGCCGAGGCGCTGCGCACCGCCCAGGAGATCATCCGCGGCGTGCAGGAGCTGCACGACCTCGGCATCGTGCACCGCGATCTGAAGCCGTCCAACGTGCTGCTGCGCTCGACGCCCGGCGGCGGCGAGCGCATCATGATCGCCGACCTCGGCATCGCGCGGACCGGGGAGCACCTGTCGAGACTGACGCTGCCGGCCGGCTCGCCCGGCTACATGGCGCCCGAGCAGACGCAGGTGGACGGGGCGCCCGACCGCCGCGCGGACGTCTACGGCCTCGGCGCGCTGACCCACCACCTGCTGACCGGGGAGCCGCCCGCCGTGCCGCCGCGCCCGCCCGCCGAGACCCGGGCCTCGATCCCGTCCAGCGTGGACGCGGCCGTGCTGCGCGCGCTGGAGCCCGACCGGGAGAGGCGCTGGGCGTCCGCGGCGGAGTTCGGGGAGGCGCTGGCGCGGGCCGCCGGGACCACGCGCACCGATGCCCTCGCACCGGGAAGTCGCACGCCGCGAAGGCGCCCGCGCGGTCGGCGGGCGTTCGCGGGCGCCGGGGCGGCCGCGGCGCTGGCCGCGGCCGCCGTCGCGTTCTGGCTCCCCCACGGGGGAGACGGCGGCGCGAAGCCGCAGGACCGGACCGGGCAGTGGCTGCGCGCGGGATCCGACATCCCCGCGCGCTACCGGGACCTGATCGTGCAGGCCGGGACGTGGTGCGAGATGCGCGGGCTGAGCCCGGCTCTGATCGCGGCGATGCTGAGGGCGGAGAGCGGCTTCGACCCGCACCTGTCCGACCCGGCGCACGACGAGTACGGCATCGCCCGGTGGACGCCGCGCGTGCTGGTGTTCTGGCAGCCCGGCGGGCTCGACAACCCCGAGCCGAAGCCCGCCCAGATCACGCCGGAGCTCTCGATCCCCGCGATGGGCCGGTTCCTGTGCTACTGGGGCAAGGACCTGAAGAACGTCCCGGGCGACCCGGCGCTGAACCTCGCCGCCGCCTACCGGAGTTCGTCGAAGACGGTCGTGAAGGCGGGCGGCGTCCCGGCGAGGTTCCGGCCGTACACCGAGAAGGTCCGCCGGTACATGGACGACTACCGTCCGCGCTGAGGCGCCGGTCAGCCCGCCCCGTACACCGGTTCGGGCGCGGGGGCCTTCGCCAGGAGGTCCTTGACCACGTCGCCGACCTCGGCCGGGTCCCACCGCGCGCCCTTGTCCGCCGCGGGGCCGTGGCGGAAGGCGTCCATCACGCAGATCCTGCCTCCCTCCGCCTCGAAGACCCGCCCGGTGACGTCCCGCGACTGCGCGGAGCCGAGCCAGACGACGAGCGGCGAGACGTTCTCGGGCGCCATGGCGTCGAACTCGCCCTCGGCCGGGGCGGCCATCGTCTGCGCGAAGACCTCCTCGGTCATCCGGGTGCGGGCGGCGGGGGCGATCGCGTTGACCGTCACGCCGTACCGGCCGAGCTCGGCGGACGCCACGAGGGTGAGCCCGACGATGCCCGCCTTCGCGGCGGAGTAGTTGCCCTGGCCGACGCTGCCGAGCAGCCCGGCGCCGGAGGAGGTGTTGACGACGCGCGCGTCCACGGCGCGGCCGGCCTTGCTCTCGGCCCGCCAGTACCGCCCGGCGTGCTTGAGCGGCAGGAAGTGGCCCTTGAGGTGGACGCGCATGACGGCGTCCCACTCGTCCTCGCCGAGGTTGACCAGCATCCGGTCGCGCAGGAACCCGGCGTTGTTGACGAGGGTGTCCAGCCGGCCGAACGTGCCGGTCGCCGCGGCGACCAGCGCGGCGGCGCCCTCGTCGGTGGCGATGTCGTCGGTATTGGCGACGGCCCGCCCGCCGAGGGCCTCGATCTCCCGGACCACGTCGTGGGCGGGGCCCTCGGAGGCGGCCCCGGTGCCGTCGCGGGCGACGCCGAGGTCGTTGACCACGACGAGGGCGCCCTGGCGCGCGAACTCCAGCGCGTGCGCCCGGCCGAGGCCGCGTCCGGCGCCGGTGACGGCGACCACCCGGTCCTTGCAGATCATCGCGATTCCTCCTTGTTGACGGTGGCGGCGTCCAGGAACGCGGGGCGCTCTCCCCCGCCGTGCACCTGCATCGACGAGCCGGTCACGTAGGACGCCAGGTCGGACGCCAGGAACACGCACGCGGCGCCGATGTCGTAGGGGTCGGCGAGGCGGCCGAGCGGGACGGTCCTCGCCACCGCCGCGACGCCGTCCTCGTCCCCGTAGTGCAGGTGCGACAGCTCGGTGCGGACCATGCCGAGGATCAGCGTGTTGACCCGGATGTGCGGCGCCCACTCGACCGCCAGCGACTGGGTGAGGTTGTGCAGCCCGGCCTTCGCGGCGCCGTAGGCGGCGGTGCCGGGCGACGGCCGCACCCCGCTCACGCTGCCGATGTTGATGACCGAGCCGCCGCCCCGCTCCATGATCCGCGGCCGCAGCGCCCTGGCCATGATCAGCGGCGCCGTCAGGTTCAGCTCCATGATCTTGACGTGGGTGCGCAGCGAGCCGTCCGCCACCGGCAGGTAGGGGGCGCCGCCCGCGTTGTTGACGAGCACGTCCACGCTGTCGAGGCCGTCCGCGAACGCCTGCACGGCGTCGGGGTCGCGCACGTCCAGCGAGACGAACCGCGCGGCCCGCCCGCCCGCCTCGGGCACCGCCTCCGGCTCGCGGCGGGCGACCGCGACCACGTCCGCGCCCGCCTCCAGGAAGGCGCGGCTGATGCCGGCGCCCACCCCGCGCACGCCCCCGGTCACCACGACGGTCCGGCCCGCCAGGTCGAGCGTCAGTGACATGCCGCCTCCGGCCGCGTATGACATGCCGCCTCCGGCTCCGGTGACATTCCGCCTCCTCCGTGCGCCTCTGCTACCTTCTGTTCTAACAAATGTTTGGTGGAAAGGTAGCGCATGGGAGTCTCCACCACGACCCTGGACGGGGTCGCCGAGATCGTCGTGGACGCGCCGCCGGTCAACGCCCTGACCGTCGCGGGCTGGTACGAGCTGGCCGACGCGGTGCTCGCGGCGGGCCGCGACCCCGGGGTCGGCGCCGTCGTGCTCCGCGCCGAGGGCCGGGGCTTCAACGCGGGCGTCGACATCAAGGAGATGCAGAGCACCGAGGGCCACGCCGCGCTGGTCGGCGCCAACCGGGGCTGCTTCGCGGCGTTCGCCGCCGTCTACGACTGCGAGGTCCCGGTCGTGGCCGCGGTGCACGGCTTCTGCCTCGGCGGCGGGGTCGGCCTCGCCGGCAACGCCGACATCGTGATCGCCTCGCGGGACGCCTACTTCGGGCTGCCCGAGGTGGACCGGGGCGCGCTCGGCGCGGCCACCCACCTGGCCCGGCTCGTCCCGCAGCACCTGATGCGCGCGATGGTCTACACGTGCCGCAACGTCACGGCCGAGGAGCTGCACCACCACGGCTCGGTCCTGGAGGTCGTCCCGGCGGAGGAGCTGCGCGCCAAGGCGATGGAGGTCGCCGCGGGCATCGCCGCCAAGGACCGGTACGTGATCCGGCGCGCCAAGGAGTCGCTGAACGGCATCGACCCGGTCGACGTCAAGCGCAGCTACCGCTACGAGCAGGGCTTCACGTTCGAGCTGAACCTCGTCGGCGCTGGCGACGAGCACCGCGACGCCTTCGTCTCCAAGGGGGCTTGATGAGTTCCAAGGTGATGTCCGTCGAGGAGATCGCGGGGTCGCTGGAGAGCGGCATGACGCTCGGGATCGGCGGCTGGGGCTCGCGGCGCAAGCCGATGGCGCTGGTGCGGGCGATCCTGCGCTCGCCCGTCACCGACCTCACCGTGGTCTCCTACGGGGGGCCGGACGTGGGGCTGCTGTGCGCGGCGGGCAAGGTCCGCCGGCTGGTCACCGCGTTCGTGACCATGGACTCGATCCCGCTGGAGCCGCACTTCCGGCAGGCGCGCCAGTCCGGGGCCGTCGAGCTGACCGAGTACGACGAGGGCATGTTCATGTTCGGGCTGTACGCGGCGGCGCACCGGCTGCCGTTCCTGCCCACCCCGGTCGGCCTCGGCTCGGACGTGATGAGGGTCAACCCGGAGCTGCGGACGGTCCGGTCGCCCTACGAGGACGGGCAGGAGCTCGTCGCCGTCCCCGCCCTGCGGATGGACGCGGCGCTGGTGCACATGAACCGCGCCGACGCGCGCGGCAACGCCCAGTACCTCGGCCCCGACCCGTACATGGACGACCTGTTCGCCAAGGCGGCGGACCGGACGTACGTCTCGTGCGAGCGGCTCGTCGACACGGCCGACTTCGCCAAGGAGGGGCCGGTGCAGTCGCTGCTGATCAGCCGCTCCCAGGTGGCGGGCGTGGTGGAGACGCCGAACGGCGCGCACTTCACCGACTGCCTTCCCGACTTCGGGCGGGACGAGGCGTTCCAGAAGCTGTACGCGCAGTCGGCGGCCGATCCGGACAAGTGGGCGGCGTTCAGCGAGCGGTTCCTGTCCGGCGACGAGGCCGCCTACCAGGACGCGGTCCGGGTCTGGCGGGAGGAGGCGCGATGAGCGAGGTGACCAGGGCCGAGGTGTGCGCGGCCGCGTGCGCGGACCTGTTCCGGGGCGACGGCGAGATCGTCGCCGCGGCGGTGGCGGGGTTCGTGCCGATGCTGGGGTCCCGGCTGGCGCGGGCGACGTTCGAGCCCGACCTGCTGACGACCGACGGCGGGCCGTCGCTGAGCGCCGAGCCCGTCCCGCTCGGCGGGCCGGCCGGGACCGTCGAGGGCTGGCTGCCCTTCCGCGACCACCTGTGGCTCGTCCTGAACGGGCGGCGGCACGTGGTGATGGGGCCGAGCCAGATCGACGCGCACGGCAACACCAACATCTCCTGCATCGGCGACTGGAAGCAGCCCACCCGGCAGCTCCTCGGAGTGCGGGGCGGGCCGGGCAACACGCTGCTGAACACGACGAGCTACTGGGTGCCGAACCACTCGGCGCGCGTGTTCACCGAGAAGGTCGACATGGTGAGCGGCGTCGGCTGGGACCGCGGCGCGCACGAGATCCGCGCCGTGGTCACCAACCTGGCCGTCCTCGACTTCGACACCCCTGACAAGCGGATGCGGCTGCGCTCGGTGCACCCCGGCGTGCGCGTCGACGACGTGCTCGCGGCGACCGGATTCGAGCTGGCCGTCCCGGGCGAGGTGCCCGAGACGCGGCTGCCGGACGGCGAGGAACTGCGGATCATGCGCGAGGTCCTGGACCCGAAGGGGCTGCGGGAGCGCGAGGTCCCAGCATGAGCGAAGCGAACCGGGGGGTGCGGGGGGTCGTCCCCCCGCAAGGAGCAGGCATGAGCGAAGCGAACCGGGGGGTGCGGGGGGTCGTCCCCCCGCAAGGAGCAGGCATGAGCGAAGCGAACCGGGGGGTGCGGGGGGTCGTCCCCCCGCAAGGAGCAGGCATGAGCGAACCGAACCGAGAGGGCGCCGCCCCGCAAGGAGCAGGTATCAGCGAGGCGGACACGGGGCAGGTGCTCGACACCCCGCTGACCCGGCTGACCGGAGTGCGGCACCCCGTCGTGCAGACCGGCATGGGGTGGGTGGCCGGTCCGCGGCTCGTCACGGCGGTGGCGAACGCGGGAGGGCTCGGCGTCCTGGCGTCGGCGACCATGACGCTCGACCAGCTCGCGGAAGCGATCCACGAGGTCAAGGACCGCACGGACGCCCCGTTCGGCGTCAACCTGCGGGCCGACGCCGGGGACGCGGGCGACCGCATCGACCTGCTAATCAAGGAGGACGTGAAGGTCGCCTCGTTCGCGCTCGCGCCGAAGCGCGAGCTGATCGCCAAGCTGAAGGACGCCGGGCTCGTGGTGATCCCCTCGGTCGGCGCGCGGCGGCACGCGGAGAAGGTCGCGGGGTGGGGCGCCGACGCCGTCCTGGTGCAGGGCGGCGAGGGCGGCGGGCACACCGGCCCCGTCGCCACCACGCTGCTGCTCCCCCAGGTCGTGGACGCCGTCGACATCCCGGTCATCGCGGCCGGAGGCTTCTTCGACGGGCGCGGCCTCGCCGCCGCGCTCGCCTACGGCGCGGCGGGCGTCGCGATGGGCACCCGGTTCCTGCTGACGTCCGACAGCTCGGTGCCCGACGCGGTCAAGCAGGTCTACCTCAGGACGGGCGAGACCGTGGTGACGCGGCAGGTGGACGGGATGCCGCACCGGGTGCTGCGCAGCGAGCTGGTCGACACGCTGGAGGGCTCCGGCCGGATCGGCGGGCTGGTCCGGGCGCTGCGCAACGGCGCGCGGTTCAAGAAGCTGTCCGGCATGTCGTGGCGCGAGATGATCGCCGACGGCAGGGCGATGAAGCACGGCAAGGACCTGTCGTGGTCGCAGGTCCTGATGGCCGCCAACACCCCCATGCTGCTGAAGGCCGCCATGGTGGACGGCAGGCCCGACCTCGGCGTGATGGCGTCCGGCCAGGTCGTCGGCGTGATCGACGACCTGCCGGACTGCGCCGACCTGATCGGTGCGATCGTGCGGCAGGCGGCCCAGGCCATCGCCGCGCAGCAGGCGCACCTGGTGCGTCAGGCCCCCTAGCCCCGGCTAGGTCGCGTCGTCGCGGAGACCGCGCAGCACGGCCGCCAGCCCCCCGCGGAACTCCTCGTCGGGGCCGAGCAGGCGGGCGTGCCGCGCGGTCCGCGCCAGAAGGGGGAACTCGTCGGCGGGCAGCCCGGCGAGGGCGGCGGTCCCCTCCCCCGACAGCGCGCTCAGATGCTCCAGCTGGATCGCGCCGACGATGTGGGCGAGCAGCGCGCGCATCGCGATCGCCGCGCGCGGCCCCGTGAAGCCCGCGTCGGCGAGGATGCCCGCGACCGTCTCGCCCCAGCGCAGCGACCCCGCCGAATCGTGCCGGCGCGTGAGGGTCAGCGGGACGACCGACGCGTGGGCGCCGAAGGCCGCCCGCATCCGCAGCGCCATGGTCTCGATCCGGTCCTCCCAGCCGACGGCAGGATCGTCGCGGTCAAGTACGGCGAGCACGCCTAAGACCAGTGGACGGTCGACGAGCTGCTGGCCCTGGCCGCCCAGGCTACGTACCCCGGCCGGAAGGCGGCGAGGTGACCGCCCTCCGGCCGGGCCGCGGCTGAGCGTCAGCCCTTGACCGCCAGCACGAGCTTGCCGGTCGTGGAGCCGGACTCGATGCGCTCGTGCGCCTCGGCGGCCTGCTCCAGGGGCAGTTCCTCCACCTGGACCCGCAGGTCGCCCGAAGCGGCCGCGGCGACCGCGCGGCGCAGGGCGCGCCCCGCCTCGGCCGGTGCCACGCCCGCGAACGCCGCGAGGTTGAACCCGGACACGGTCTTGTTGGAGAACCACAGCTCGTTCGCCGGGACGCCCACGTCGTCCGCGCCGGACGCGTTGCCCATCACGACCATCCGGCCCATCGGGGCCAGGGCGTCCAGGCTGGCGCGGCGGGCCGGGCCGCCCACCATGTCCACCACGATGTCGAACCCGCGCCCGCCGGTGAGGCCGGCGACCTCGCCCGGCAGCGCGTCGCGCAGCACGACGTCGTCGTAGCCGAACCCGCGCGCCGCCTCGATCTTGGCGGGACCGCCGACCGTGCCGGCCACCCGGCCCGCGCCGAGCAGCCGGGCGGCCTGGCCGAGCTGGCTGCCGACGCCCCCGGCGGCCGCGTGCACCAGCACGGTCTCGCCCGGCTCGATGCGCGCGACGCGGTCCAGGACGAGGAACGCGGTGGCCCCGTTGGACGGGACGGCCGCCGCGACGTCCAGGCCGAGGCCGAGGCCGTCGAGCGGGGCGACGAGGTCGGCGGAGGTGACCGCGACCTCGGCGTAGCCGCCGCTGTCCACGATCGTCAGCGCGGCGACGGGCTGGCCCCTGCGCAGCCCCTCCACGTCGGGCCCGACCGCACGGATGTGCCCGGAGACCTCGATGCCGGGCACGAACGGCAGCGGCACATCCACGACGCCACGCCTGTACAGGACTTCGGCGAAGTTGGCGCCCGCGTACGCGACGTCGATGGACACCTGCCCCGGCCCCGGTTCGGGGGCGTCCACCTCGGCCTGGCGCAGCACGTCCGCGCCGCCGAACTCGGGGATCGTGACGGCCCGCATCAGTACCGCCCCCCGACGGCCGCGGGGACGCCGTCCAGCTCGGCGAGGTCGGCCTCGGTGAGGTCCAGGGCGGCGGCTCCGGCGTTGTCGCGCAGGTACTTCCGCTTCTTGGTGCCGGGGATCGGGATGACGTGCTCGCCCTGCGCCAGCGTCCAGGCGATGGCGACCTGCGCCGGGGTGGCGCCGTGCCGCGCGGCGACCGCCTTGACCACGTCGACGATGCGAAGGTTGGCCTTCAGCGCCTCCTCCTGGAAGCGCGGGTTGCCACCGCGGAAGTCGGTGTCCTCGAAGTCGGCGGCGGTGACCGTCCCGGTGAGGAAGCCGCGGCCGAGCGGCGAGAACGGCACGAAGGCCGCGCCGTGGGCGGCGCACCAGCCGACCACGTCGCCCGGTCCCTCCCCCGCTCCCGCGGTGTCGCCCGGCAAGGTGCCCGCGATCCCGCCGGGCGCGCCCATGGCGTCCCGGGTCCACAGCGACAGCTCCGACTGGACGGCCGCGACCGGGTGGATCGCGTGCGCCTCGGCGGCCTGCGCGACGCCGACCTCCGACAGGCCGAGGCTGCGCGCCTTGCCCTCGGCGACCAGTTCGGCCATGGCGCCCCAGGTGTCGGCGAGGGGCACCTCCGGGTCGACCCGGTGCAGGTAGTACAGGTCGATCACGTCCGTGCCGAGACGGCGCAGGCTGTCCTCGGCGGACGCCTTGACGTGCTCCGGCGTCCCGTTCCGCACGATGTTGCGGGTGGCCGGTGACTCCACGACGAGGCCCGTCTTGGTGGCGACGACCGCCTCGTCCCGGCGTCCCGCCAGCGCCCGCCCGACAAGCGTCTCGTTGTGGCCGTCGCCGTAGGGCTGCGCGGTGTCCAGGAACGTCACGCCGAGGTCGAGCGCCTCCCGGATCAGCGCCACCGAGGCGTCGTCGTCGCGTTCCGACTCGGTGTAGGCCCAGCTCATCCCCATGCAGCCGAGCCCCACGGCGCCCACCCGCGTCCCGGCGAACTCGCGCGTCCTCATGATGTCTCCTTCGTTCCTCATGAGGACGATCGTGCTGGACGGGCCGGAACGTAGACAGACTCCGCTCATCCTGGGTGTGGCACCACCACCCTGGACGGGGGCCGGGTCAGCCGGCGGCGGCGAGGCCGCGGCGCGCCATCAGCCGTTCGAGGCGCTCCTGCGTGCCGGTTCCGGGACGCGGGTTGTGCAGCACCAGGGAGTGGCCCGGGCGGTCGGCGAGCGGCAGCAGCGTGCCCTCGAAGACGAGCTCGCCCGCGTCCGGATGCCTGATGCCCTTGACCGCCTGCGCGTCCGCGCTCACCTCGTGGCGGGGCCACAGCTCCGCGAACTCGGGACTGACCGCCAGCAGGTCCGCGATGATCCGGTCGAACTCGGGGTCGCCCGGGTAGCGGGCGGCGTCGGCGCGGAACCGCGCCACGACGCCGGGTGCGGCGGCGGCCCAGTGGGTGTGCATCGACCGGTACCGAACGTTCGTGAAGTAGGTGACCAGGCAGTTGTGGTCGGTGTCGCCGTACCCGAACACCTCGCGGGCCGCGTCGTTGATCGCGACGAAGTTCCAGTGCCGGTCGCGGACGTAGGCGGGGCGCGGCGACCAGGCGTCCAGCACCCGCCGCAGCTCGGGCGTGATCGGGGCGGCCGGTCCCGCCTCCGCGCGCGGCGGGTTCAGCCCGGCGAGCAGGTACAGGTGCTCGCGCTCGGCCCGGTCCAGCCGCAGGGCGCGGGCGATCGCGTCGAGGACGTCCCCGGAGACCTTGATGTCGCGGCCCTGCTCCAGCCACGTGTACCAGGAGACCCCGACCCCCGCGAGCACCGCGACCTCCTCGCGGCGCAGGCCCGGCGTCCGGCGCCGTCCGCCGTCGGGCATGCCGACGTCGGCGGGGGTGAGCCGGGCGCGGCGGGTGCGCAGGAAGTCGCGCAGTTCTTCGCGGCGGCGGTCGGGGGCGGGGGTCCGGCTGGCCATGCCGCCACGATAGCCGCCGCTCCCCGGGGCGGCGCGGTCGGAGATCGCGTTGGACCTCAGGTCAGGCGATGGCGCCGGCGGAGCGGAGGGCCGCGATGGCCGCGTCGTCGCGGCCCAGCTCGCGCAGGACGGCGTCGGTGTGCTCCCCGAGCACCGGGATCGGGTCCATGCGGGGCTCGGCGCCGGCGAACGTGATCGGCGGGAGCAGCGCCCGGATGCCGCCGACCGGGGAGCCCACCTCCCGCCACCGGTCCCGCTCGGCGAGCTGCGGGTGGGCGACCAGGCCGTGCCCGTCGTTGAGGGTCGCGTTCGGCACGCCCGCCTCGTCGAGCCGCCTGAGCAGCTCGTCCCGTCCCATGCGGGACGTGACGGCGGCGACGAGCGCGTCCACCTTCTCCCGGTTGCCGACCCGCGCCCGGTTCGTCGCGAACTCGGGGTCGGTCACGAGGTCGGGCCGCTCCAGCACGCCGGCGGCCAGGGCGGCCCAGCCGCGGTCGTTCTGGACGCCGATCACCACGTCGACGCCGTCGGCCGTCGGATAGGCGTCGTACGGGGCGATCACCGGGTGGCTCAGCCGCGTGCGCGGCGGCGGGGAGCCGGTGTAGAGCGTCGTGTACATCGCCTGGCCCATCCACTCGGCGACCGCGTCGAACATCGTGACCTCGATCGAGGCGCCCTCGCCGGTGGTGCCGCGCCGCACGAGCGCGGCGAGCGTCCCGGAGAAGGCGTACATGCCGGCCGCGATGTCGGCCAGCGGCGAGCCCGCCTTCACGGGCGTCTCGGGCGTGCCGGTGACCGAGATCAGCCCCGCCTCGGCCTGGACGAGCATGTCGTAGGCGCGCTTGTCCCGGTACGGCCCGCGCGACCCGTATCCCGACATCTCGACCACGATCAGGCGCGGGTCGCGGGCCCGCAGCTCCTCCGCGCCGAACCCGAGCCGGGCGGCGGCACCGGGGGCGAGGTTCTGCAGGAAGACGTCCGCGCGCGCGACCAGTTCGGTGAGGACCGCCCGGCCCTCGGCCTGCTTGAGGTCGAGCGCGACCGACTCCTTCGACCGGTTGAGCCAGGCGAAGTGCGTGCCGAGGCCGCCGCGCACGCCCGTGTCGTACGCGCGGGCGAAGTCGCCGCCGTCCACGCGCTCCACCTTGACGACGCGGGCGCCCAGGTCGGCGAGCTGCCGCGTGGCGAACGGCGCCGCGACCGCCTGCTCCAGCGCGACGACGGTGATCCCTTCCAGCGGCAGCGGAGCGCCCGCCGCCGTCACCGGTCCTCCAGGAGCCTGCGGCCGATGATCATTTTCTGGATGTCGGCGGTGCCCTCGCCGATCAGCAGCATCGGGGCCTCCCGGTACAGGCGCTCGATCTCGTACTCCTTGGAGTAGGCATAGCCGCCGTGGATGCGGAACGCGTCCTCCACGACCTCCTTGCAGTACTCGCTGGCCAGGTACTTCGCCATCCCGGCCTCCAGGTCGTTGCGCTCGCCGGAGTCCTTGCGGCGCGCCGCCATCACCATCATCTGGTGCGCGGCCTCGACCTTGGTCGCCATCTCGGCCAGGCGGAACAGGACCGCCTGGTGCTCGGCGATCGGCCTGCCGAACGTCTCGCGCTGCCGCGCGTAGGCCAGGGCCAGCTCGTAGGCGCGCCGGGCCACACCGCAGCCGCGCGCCGCCACGTTGACGCGGCCGACCTCGACGCCGTCCATCATCTGGTAGAAGCCGCGCCCGGGCGCCCCGCCGAGGACCTGCGCGGCCGGGATCCGGTAGGAGTCGAAGACGAGCTCGGTGGTGTCGACGCCCTTGTACCCCATCTTGTCGATCTTGCCGGGGACGGTGAGGCCCGGCGCGACCTCGCCGAAGCCCGGGGTCTTGTCGACCAGGAACGTGGTCATGCCGCGGTGGCCCGCGCCCGGGTCGGTCTTGACCAGCACCGCCACCAGGTTCGCCGAGCCGCCGTTGGTCAGCCACATCTTCTGGCCGTCGACCACGTAGTCGTCTCCGTCCGGGACGGCGCGGGTCGTGATGGCGGAGACGTCCGAGCCGCAGCCCGGCTCCGACATCGAGAACGCGCCGCGGATCTCGCCGGACGCCATCCGCGGCAGGTAGTGCGCCCGCTGCTCGGCCGTGCCGTGCTGCGCGATCATCCACGCGCCGATGAAGTGGGTGTTGACGATGCCCGACACGCTCATCCAGCCGCGCGAGAGCTCCTCCACCACGAGCGCGTAGGTCAGCAGCGACTGGCCCAGCCCGCCGTGCTCCTCGCCGATCGTCAGGCCGAAGAGGCCGAGATCCCGCATCCCGTCCACGATCGCCTGCGGGTAGGCGTCGGCGTGCTCCAGCTCGGTCGCGACCGGCAGGATCTCCTTGTCGACGAACGTCCGGACGGTCGCGATGATCTCCCGCTGCTCGTCGGTCAGCCCGTGGGTCTGCTGCAGCCTGCTCACGTCCTGGATCCTCCCTAGCGGCCCTCGAAGCGCGGCGTGCGCCGCTCGGCGAACGCGGCCCGTCCCTCGGCGAAGTCGGCGCTGCCGAACAGGGCGGTCTGCTCCTCCCGCTCGGCGTCCAGCAGGCGGTCCAGGGCGTGGTCGGTGCGGGCGAGAAGGCGCTTGGCCGCGGCGACCGACAGCGGGGCGAGGGCGGCGGCCTCGGCGGCGAGCTCCAGGGCGGCGTCCAGGGCCTTGCCGGACGGGGCGAGGGAGTCGGCCAGGCCGATCTCGTAGGCGCGCTGGGCGGGCACGGTCCGCCCGAACACCAGCATCTCCTTGGCGCGGCCCGTGCCGACGCGATGCGGGAGCGTCCAGAGCAGCCCGCCGTCGGCGACGAGGCCGACCCTGCCGAACGCCGCGACGAACCGCGCGTCCTCGGCGGCGACCACGTGGTCGCACACGGCGGCGAGGGACACGCCGAGCCCGGCCGCGGCGCCCTCGACCGCCGCGATGAACGGCGTCCCGCAGGTGGTGATGATCCGGACGGCCTCGTGCACCGGGTCGAGCCGCGCCCGGACGGCGTCCGGGCCGGCGCCCTCCATCGAGCGGACGTCGCCGCCCGCCGAGAAGGTCCCCGCCGCGCCGGTCAGCACGACGGCGCGGACGCCTGCGTCGTCCGCGGCGCGACGCACCTCCGCCAGGAGCCGCTCGCGCATCGGGATGTCGATCGCGTTGCGAGCCTCGGGCCGGTTCAGCGTGACCACCCGCGCCGCGCCGTGGTCGGCGGTGGTGACCACGGAGCCGCGCGCCGGTTCGGGGTCCCGGTCGTCCATCAACCCTCCTGGAAATTTTTTATACGATATGGGAAGCCCGCGAGCCGCCGAAAGGGGACCCCGGCGTCAGCCGGACTGCTCGTCCCAGAAGCCCTGCGCTTCCAGGTGCACCACCAGCAGGGCCCCCGCGTGCCGGATGTGCGCGCGCATCGCCTGCCGCGCGGCGTCTCCGTCCCCCGCCCGCAGCGCGGCGAGGACGAGATGGTGGTCGTCGACCGACGCCTGCGTCCAGCCGTCGATACTGGAGTAGAAGCGGCGCGGGGCGTACCGCACCACGAGTTGCAGCAGCCAGGCCGTCTTGGGCGAGCCCGCGCACAGGTTGACGGTCCGGTGGAACTGGTGGTTGGCGCGCTCGATCGCCGCGGAGTCGCGGGCCTTGGACGCCTCCTCCAGCAGCGCCTGCGTCCGGTCGAGCGACTCGAGCTCGGCCCCGGTGATCTTCGCGGCGGCGCGGGCGGCCAGCTCGCCGGCGAAGTACGCCTGCGCCTCGAACAGGTCCTGGACGTCCTGCCGGGCGAGCGGCGCCGGCATGAACCCCCGCCGCGGCTCCAGCGTGACGAAGCCCTCGCCGCGCAGCGAGAGCAGGGCCTCCCGGACGGGGGTGACGCTGATCCCGAGATCCTCGGCGATGCGCTCCAGGCGGAGGAACTCCCCGTGCCTGACCTGGCCGGACATGATGAGCTCGCGGACGTAGGCGGCCACCTCGTCGCTCAGCTGGCGGCGCCTGCCGAGGGCCTGGTCACCGGAAAGGGCCACTCTCATCGTCTCCCCGTGTGCCTGGTGGTGGGCTCACATTATGGACGGGCGGGGGCCCGCCGCCCGTTGACAGCCGGTATTTTCCTATCAAATATATGAGACTCGAACCGGAGGGGGGCGGGGCCGTGTTCACGCTCAGCGACGAGGAGCGCGCCATCGTCGAGGTCGTCGCCGACTTCGTCGACAAGGAGGTCCGCCCGGTCGCCCGGGACCTCGAGCACGCGGGCGCCTATCCCGCCCGCCTCATCGACCGCATGAAGGAGCTCGGGGTCTTCGGGCTCGCCGTGCCCGAGCCCTACGGCGACGTCAGCGTCTCGAAGGCCTGCTACGCGCTCGTCACCGAGGAGCTGGCGCGCGGCTGGATGACGCTCGCGGGCGCGTTCGGCGGCCACACGGTCGTCTCCCACCTGCTCGCCGTGTACGGCACCGAGGAGCAGAAGGCCCGCTACCTGCCCCGGATGGCGACCGGCGAGCTGCGCGCCACGATGGCGCTCACCGAGCCGTCCGGCGGCTCCGACCTGCAGGCCATGAGCACGACCGCGCGCCGCGACGGGGACCGGTACCGCGTCGACGGCGCCAAGATGTGGATCACCAACGCGCGCACGTCCGGCCTGATCGCGCTGATGTGCAAGACCGACCTGTCCGCGTCCCCCCGCCACAAGGGCATCAGCATCCTGCTCGTGGAGAAGGGGCCAGGCCTGACCGTCTCCCGCGACCTGCCGAAGCTGGGCTACAAGGGCGTGGAGAGCTGCGAGCTGTCCTTCGACGGCTACGAGGCGCCGCTCGACGCCGTGCTCGGCGGCGCGGAGGGGCGCGGCTTCGCCCAGATGATGCGCGGCCTCGAGGTCGGCCGGATCCAGGTCGCGGCCCGCGCGCTCGGCGTCGGGCGCGCCGCCCTGGAGGACTCCCTCCGCTACGCCCAGCAGCGCGAGGCCTTCGGCAAGCCGATCTGGCAGCACCAGTCCATCGGCAACTACCTCGCCGACATGGCCACCCAGCTCCGCGCGGCCCGGCTGCTCACCCTCGACGCCGCCGAGCGCCTGGACGCGGGCGAGCGCTGCGACATGGAGGCGGGCATGGCCAAGCTCTACGCCTCGGAGGCGGCGATGCAGATCGCGCTGAACGCGGTCCGCATCCACGGCGCGGCCGGCTACTCCACCGAGTTCGACGTCGAGCGCTACTTCCGGGACGCCCCGCTGATGATCGTCGGCGAGGGGACCAACGAGATCCAGCGCAACGTGATCGTCCGGCAGCTCGTCGAGCGCGACCGGATCTAGGGCGCGGCGGCCGGGTCCTCCCCCGCCCGGATCCAGTCGAACGTGCGCTCCACGGCGCGCTTCCAGTTGTCGTACTCGGCGGCCCGCCGCGCGGGCTCCATCGCCGGGACCCAGCGGGCGGCGCGGTGCCAGTTGCGCCGCAGCCCTTCGAGCCCCGCCCAGTAGCCGACCGCGAGCCCGGCGGCGTAGGCGGCGCCGAGCGACACCGTCTCCACCACCATCGGGCGCGCCACCGGCACGTTCAGCACGTCGGCGACCATCTGCATGACCAGGTTGTCGGACGTCATGCCGCCGTCGGCCTTCAGCTCCTTCAGCGAGAGGCCGGAGTCGGCGTTCATCGCGTCCACGACCTCGCGCGTCTGCCAGCCCGTCGCCTCCAGCACCGCCCGCGCCAGGTGCCCCTTGGTGATGTAGGAGGTCAGGCCGACGATGATGCCCCGGGCCTCGCTGCGCCAGTGCGGGGCGAACAGCCCGGAGAACGCCGGGACGATGTAGCAGCCGCCGTTGTCGTCGACGGTCCGGGCGAGGGTCTCGATCTCCGGCGCCGTGGAGATCAGCCCGAGGCCGTCCCGGAACCACTGGACGAGCGCCCCGGTGATCGCGATCGAGCCCTCCAGCGCGTACACGGCGGGCTCGTCACCGATCTTGTAGCCGACGGTGGTGAGCAGCCCGTTGTCCGACTTCACCGGCTTCGTTCCGGTGTTCATCAGCAGGAACGCGCCCGTCCCGTACGTGCACTTGGTATCGCCCGGGGAGAAGCACGTCTGCCCGAACAGCGCGGCCTGCTGGTCGCCGAGGGCCGCGCCGACGCGCACGCCGGGGAACACGCGGCGGGCCGTCCCGTAGGTCTCGGTGGACGAGCGGATCTCCGGCAGCATCGCCCTCGGCACGCCGAAGAAGTCGAGCAGGCCGTCGTCCCAGCTCAGCGTGTACAGGTCCATCAGCAGCGTGCGGCTGGCGTTGGTCACGTCGGTGACGTGGACGCCGCCGTCGACGCCGCCGCTGAGGTTCCAGATCAGCCAGCTCTCCATCGTGCCGAACAGGACCTCGCCGCGCTCGGCGCGCTCCCGCAGGCCCGGCGTGTGGTCCAGCATCCAGCGGATGCGCGGGGCCGAGAAGTAGGTGGCCAGCGGCAGGCCGCTGCGCTCGGTGACCATCGCGGCGCCGGGCGCGCGGGCCAGCTCGTCCACGAGCGGGCCGGTCCGCATGTCCTGCCAGACGATCGCGCGGCCGATCGGGACGCCGGTCAGCCGGTCCCACAGGACGGTCGTCTCCCGCTGGTTGGCGATCCCGACCGCCGCGACCTGGCCGGGCGTCGCGCCCGCCTGGGCGAGCGCCTCCGGCGCGATGCGCTCCAGGTTGCGCCAGATCTCCATCGGGTCGTGCTCGACCCAGCCGGGCTTGGGGAAGTGCTGCCGGTGCTCGCGCTGCGCCACCGACACCAGGCGGCCGCCGTGGTCGAACAGGATGCACCGGGTCGAGGTGGTGCCCTGGTCGATCGACATCACGTACCGTTCGGTCACGTCCGGCGCCCTCCTCCCAGGCGCGCCCCTCCGCCCCGCCGTGCCGGGGGCGGCGCGTCACCAGCGCGATCCGCCGAGGTCCCGGGAGACGGCGCGGGCCGCGTCGCGCACGTAGGCGACGAGCCTCGGGTCGGGGACGCGGCGGGAGTCGCAGATCCGCTCGACCGCTCCGGAGATGCCGATGGCCCCGACGACCAGGCCTCCGTGCCCGCGGATCGGCGCGGCGATGCCGGCCTCGCCGATGGACAGCTCCTCGGTCTCGGCGGCCCAGCCGTTCTCCCGGACGCGCGTGGCGGCCCGTGCGAGTTCCCTGGGGTCGGTGATGGTGCGCCGGCAGTAGGACTCCAGGACGGTGTCGCGGATGGACGCCGCCGCGTTGGCGTCGTGCGCGAGCAGCGCCTTGCCGAGCGCGGTGGCGTGCAGCGGCAGCAGCGAGCCGACGTCCATGGCCTGGAGCGTGTCGTCAGGGCGGAACACGTGGTGGACGACGAGGACCTTGCCTTCCAGCAGCGTGCCGATCCGGACGGCCTCGCCGCTGCGCGAGGCGAGCGCGTCGGCCCAGTTGATCGCGCGCGACCGAAGCTCGTTGACGTCGAGGTAGCTCGTGCCGAGGTGCAGCAGGGCGGCGCCGAGCTGGTACTTCCCCGTGGCGCCGTCCTGCTCGACGAAGCCGACGCGCTCCAGGGTGCGCAGGATGCCGTGCGCGGTGCCGCGGGCGAGGCCCAGCGAACTGGCGATCTCCCCGACCCCGAGCCGGCCCGAGCTCGCCGCCAGCAGGCGCAGGATCGCGGCAGCCCGCTCGATCGACTGCACAGGTCCGGGCATGGGAGCGATGGTAGGTCTCCCGGCGGGGTGCCGACAATGTCGGCAGCCGCCGTAATCATCGTCCGATGCGCCCTGAACTGCCCGGATTCTGTGATCTGGTGCACAGGGTGGAGGGTAACCGCCGCCGGGCGGCGACGAAAGTGTTCGACATTGTCGGCAGGCTCCCGTTGTAAGACGGTTCGTCCCGGCTTACCGTCCAGCCAGCCTCACGGGGCTCGCGTCCACCCCATCTGCCGAGGAGTACCCATGGCGGAACGCCCCAGAATCCCCACCCTGGCCGGTGAGCTCGCCGCCGAGTTCGCCGGCACCCTGATCCTCATCCTGTTCGGCGTCGGCGTCGTCGCGCAGGTCGCCGGGGCCGAGATCGGCGACCACGACAGCATCGCCTGGGCCTGGGGCCTAGGCGTCACGCTCGGCGTGTACGTCGCGGCCCGGATCAGCGGCGCCCACCTCAACCCCGCCGTCACCATCGCGCTGGCGACGTTCAAGGAGTTCGCCTGGCGCAAGACGGCCCCCTACATCGCCGCGCAGACCGCGGGGGCGTTCGTCGCGGCGCTGATCGTCCGCTGGAACTACAGCGAAATACTGGCGAAGGTCGACCCCGGCCACACCATCAAGACCCAGGGCGTGTTCTCCACTCTGCCGGGCAACGGCACGCTCCCGGTCGGCACCTGGGGCGCGTTCCGCGACCAGGTGATCGGCACCGCCATCCTGCTCTTCGTGATCAAGGCGCTCACCGACGTGCGCAACTCCCCGCCGCTCGCCAACCTGGCCCCGTTCATGATCGGCCTGCTGGTCGTCGCGATCGGCATGGCGTGGGGCACCGACGCCGGCTACGCGATCAACCCGGCCCGCGACTTCGGGCCCCGGCTCGCCTCGTTCCTCACCGGCTACGGCAGCGCCTGGCGGGACCAGAACGGCGATCTCTACTTCTGGGTGCCGATCATCGGCCCGCTCATCGGCGGCGTGCTCGGCGTCGGGCTCTACAAGGCGCTGATCGGGCGGTTCCTGCCCCCCGCCGAGGAGGACCCGCAGGGCCTCACGAAGCCCGAGCCCGAGTACGAGGCGGCGTGAGCCGTCCCGTCCCGTCCCCCACGACTCCAGGAGACCGCACGCATGGCTGACTTCGTCGGGGCCCTCGACCAGGGCACGACCAGCACCCGATTCATGATCTTCGACCACGGCGGCAACGAGATCGCCCGCCACCAGCTCGAACACGAGCAGATACTGCCCCAGGCCGGCTGGGTCGAGCACAACCCGACCGAGATCTGGGAGCGCACCCGCGCCGTCATCGAGAGCACGCTGAACAAGGCGAACCTCTCCCATGGCGACCTGGCCGCGTGCGGGATCACCAACCAGCGCGAGACGACCGTGGTGTGGAACCGGCGCACCGGGCGCCCCTACTACAACGCGATCGTCTGGCAGGACACCCGCACCGACCGCATCGCCGCGGCCCTGGAGCGGGACGGCAAGGGCGACGTCATCCGGCGCAAGGCGGGCCTCCCCCCGGCCACCTACTTCTCCGGCGGCAAGATCCAGTGGATCCTGGAGAACGTCGACGGGGTCCGCGAGGCCGCCGAGAACGGCGACGCCGTCTTCGGCACGACCGACTCGTGGGTGCTGTGGAACCTCACCGGCGGGACCGACGGCGGCGTGCACGTCACCGACCCCACCAACGCCAGCCGCACCATGCTGATGGACCTGGAGACCCTCTCCTGGGACGACGAACTCCTGTCGTTCTTCGGGATCCCGCGCTCCATGCTCCCGAAGATCAAACCGTCGTCCGCGCCCGGCGGCTACGGGACGACCCGCGCGAACGGTCCGCTCGGCGGCGAGGTCCCCCTGACCGCCTCGCTCGGCGACCAGCAGGCGGCGACGGTGGGGCAGGTGTGCTTCTCGCCCGGCGAGGCCAAGAACACCTACGGCACCGGCAACTTCCTCCTGCTCAACACCGGCGAGGAACTCGTCCGCTCGAAGAACGGGCTGCTGACGACCGTCTGCTACCAGTTCGGATCCGAGAAGCCGGTGTACGCGCTGGAGGGGTCGATCGCGGTGACGGGGTCGGCGGTGCAATGGCTGCGCGACCAGCTCGGCATCATCTCCGGCGCCGCCCAAAGCGAGGCCCTGGCCCGGCAGGTCGACGACAACGGCGGCGTCTACTTCGTCCCGGCCTTCTCCGGCCTGTTCGCCCCCTACTGGCGATCGGACGCCCGCGGCGCCATCGTCGGCCTCTCCCGCTACAACACCAACGCCCACCTGGCCCGCGCCACCCTGGAATCCATCTGCTACCAGTCCCGCGACGTCGTCGAAGCCATGCGCGAGGACTCCGGCGTCTCCCTGGACGTCCTCAAGGTCGACGGCGGCGTCACCGCCAACGAACTGTGCATGCAACTCCAGGCCGACATCCTCGGCGTCCCGGTCTCCCGACCCGTCGTCGCCGAGACCACCGCCCTCGGCACCGCCTACGCCGCCGGCCTCGCCGTCGGATTCTGGAACACCACCGACGAACTCCGCCAGAACTGGAACGAGGACAAACGCTGGCAGCCCACCTGGGACGACGACAAGCGCCAGCAGGGGTACGCGGCCTGGAAGAAGGCCGTCGACCGGACCCTCGACTGGGTCGACCTGGGCGACTGAGCACGGGGGCGCCGCTCGGCCCCTCACCACGGGGGCCGAGCGGCACCTGACGCTCACCGCACTTCGCCGGGAAGCGGCGGGCTGTTGGTCCGGAGGTCCTCCGGGCGACGGCCCGCCGCAACCCGCCCGCACGACACTCGACCTGACCTCTCTTCGGGAGCATGCAGTGACATCCGTAGCCCTCGGCCCGCGGTACCGCGAGGACACCCTGCGCGACCTGGCGGAGACCGAGTTCGACGTCGTGGTCGTCGGAGGCGGCATCGTCGGCGCCGGCGCGGCGCTCGACGCGATCTCGCGGGGCCTGTCCGTCGCCCTCGTGGAGGCGCGGGACTGGGCGGCCGGCACGTCCAGCCGGTCCAGCAAGCTGATCCACGGCGGGCTGCGCTACCTCGAACAGCGCGACTTCGCGCTGGTCAGGGAGGCGCTGCGGGAGCGCGGCCTGCTCCTCCAGCGGCTCGCGCCGCACCTGGTCCGCCCCGTCCGGTTCCTCTACCCGCTGCGCAACCGGGTCTGGGAGCGGGCGTACGTCAGCGCGGGCGTGACCCTGTACGACTCGATGGGCGGCGCCCGGTCGCTGCCCCGGCACCGCCAGCTCACGCGGCGGGCCGCCCTGCGGGAGGCCCCGGCCCTCCGGTCTGACGCGCTGGTCGGAGCCGTCCAGTACTACGACGCGCAGGTCGACGACGCCCGCTACACGATGATGGTCGCCCGCACCGCGGCCCAGTACGGGGCGAGGGTGGCCACCCGCGCCGAGGTGACGGGGTTCCTGCGCGAGGGCGAGCGGGTCACCGGCGTCCACGTCCTGGACCTGGAGGGGAACCGGGAGATCGCCGTGCGGGCCCGGAGCGTGGTGTGCGCGACCGGGGTGTGGACGGACGGCGCCCAGGCGATGACCGGCTCTCGGGCCGCGTTCGGCGTGCGGGCGTCCAAGGGCGTCCACCTGGTCGTGCCCCGCGACCGGATCCCCATGGGCACCGGGCTGATCACGCGGACGTCCAAGAGCGTCCTGTTCATCATCCCGTGGGGGCGGCACTGGCTCGTCGGCACCACCGACACCCCGCACGACCACGGCCCCGACGGGCCCGTCGCCGAGCACACCGACATCGGCTACCTCCTGGAGCAGGCGAACGCCGTGCTGCGGACGCCGCTCACGCACGACGACATCGAGGGCGTCTACGCGGGGCTGCGGCCGCTGCTGTCCGGCGAGATGGACGACACCACGCGGCTGTCGCGCGAGCACGCCGTCGCCGAGCCGGTGCCCGGCCTCGTCGTGGTCACCGGCGGGAAGTTCACCACCTACCGCGTGATGGCGCGGGACGCGGTCGACGTCGTCGCCGAGGGCCTCGACGACTCGGTTCCCGCGTCGGTCACCGGCCGGCTGCCGATCCTCGGCGCCACCGGGTACGAGGTGCTGTGGAACGAGCGGCGCCGGCTCGCCGCCGAGTCCGGCCTGCACGTCGCGCGGATCGAGCACCTGCTGCACCGGTACGGTTCGTGCGCCCGGGAGGTCCTCGCCCTGGTCGCGGACGACCCGGCGCTCGGCGCCGCCGTCCCCGGCGCCGAGGACTACCTGTGCGCCGAGGCCGTCTACGCGGTGACGCACGAGGGGGCGCTGCACCTGGAGGACGTCCTCTCGCGGCGGCTGCGCATCTCGATCGAGGAGTGGGACGGCGGCGTCGCCGCGGCGGCCCGCGTCGCCGAACTCATCGCACCCTGGCTGGGCTGGGACGACGAGCGGGTGAGCGGCGAGGTGAAGCGGTACGTCCAGCAGGTCGCGGCGGAGCGCCGCGGCGGCCCGGCGGTCGAGGAGGCGCCGGTCCCCGCCGCCTAGGGCGAAGCCACCGCACGTAGGTGCCGCCTACGCGAAGGTGGCGGTCATCGCCGTGACGTCGCCCGGCGCATGGATCGCGAGGGCGCCGTCCGGGGATCCGGCCGCCGCGAACGGCTGCCTCGCGTAGACGGGCCTGCGGGCGCGGAACGACAGTTCGCGCACCTTCAGGCCCGCCCGGCGCGGCAGCTCCAGGCAGAGGATCGCGAGCAGCGGCCCGTGGACGACGAGGCCGGCGTGCCCCTCCGCCTCGGTCGCGTACGCCTCGTCGTAGTGGATGCGATGGGCGTTGTAGGTGAGGGCGCTGAACCGGAACAGCATGACCGGGTCGGCGGCCGTCCTCAGCGTCCACGGCGCGTCCACGTCCGGCGCCTCGAACACCGCCCGCTCCGGACGGGACGCCGTGTCGCCACTGCGGTAGACGAGATCCTGCTCCTCGACCGCGATCTCGGCGCCGTCCCGCACGAAGGTGTGCCGGACGGTCACGAACAGCATCTCCCCGCTGCGCCCCTGCTTCACGGCGGTGGAGGCGAGCTCCGCCCGGCGCGTGACGGCGTCCCCGACGCGAAGCGGCTCGCGGATCCGGAACCGCCCGCCCGCGAACATGCGGCGCCGGTCGGGCATCGGCGGGAGAAACCGCCCTTCGCGCGGATGCCCGTCCGGGCCCAGCTCGCGCTGCGCGGGCCGTTCGAGGAAGTGCAGCCACTGCCAGAGGGGCGGCAGCTCCTCCCCCGGCGGCTCGACATCGAGTACCCCGGCCAGGGCCGCCGCCGGCCCGGCGCCGATGACCTCGGTCGTCTCCTGCGGTTCCGGCGCCCACCCCGCGATGTCGATCACGGGCCCCATCGTCGCAGGCGCTACGCGAACGCGTTCACCCCGGTCAGCTCCGCCGACAGCGCCCACAGCCGCCGGGCCTGCTCCGGGTCGACCGCGTAGGAGCGCACGCCGCTGGAGGGGGCGCCGCTCCGGCCGCGCTGCACGGGCAGGTCGTCCGGGACCTGTTCGGCGATGTCACAGTCCTCGCAGTACACGCCGCCCATTCCGGCCAGCCGCGGCGAGGTGGCCGCCCACACGGCCGACGCCGCGCCCTGCTCAGGCGTCTTGAACCCCTGGCCGATCTCGTTGCCGTCCTCGTCGATCCAGCCGTTCGCCACCTTCTCCTCCATGGGGATGTGGCGCTGGAGGGGCGTCAGGATGCTCCCGGGGTGGAGCGAGAAGGCCCGCACCTCGTCCTTGGCGAGCGCGTCCAGGTGGACGGCGAACAGCACGTTGGCCGTCTTCGCCTGCCCGTACGCCTCCCATTTGTCGTAGCCGTGCTCGAACTGGACGTCGTCCCAGCGGATCGGGGAGAAGTGGTGGCCGCGCGACGACACCGCGACGACCCGGGCGCCCGGCCTGACGGCCGGCCACAGGCGGTTCACCAGCGCGAAGTGCCCCAGATGGTTGGTGGCGAACTGCGCCTCCCAGCCCGGCCCCACCCGCGTCTCCGGGCAGGCCATCACCGCCGCGTTGTCGATCAGGATGTCGATGCCGCGCCCGGACGCGAGGAACCGCTCCGCGAACCCGCGCACGCTCTCCAGATCGGCCAGGTCCAGCTCGTCGACCTCAACGCCGTCGATGCCGCCGACGGCCTCCTTCGCCGCGCCCGGCCGCCGCGCCGGAACCACCACGCGCGCCCCCGCGCCCGCCAGCGCCCGCGTCTTCTCCAGCCCGAGGCCCGAGTAGCCCCCGGTGACGACGGCGAGCCTGCCCGACAGGTCGACGCCCTCAAGGACGTCCCCGGCCGTGCTCTCGAATCCGAACCCCGAACCGATCGGCAGCTGTGGTGTGGTCATGCCCCCGAAACTAGGAGCTGGAGCGCACTCCAGGTCAATTCGGCTCCGGGACGAGCGGGCAGTGGGTGCCCTTGTAGACCGTCGGGACGCACCGGTTGCAGTGGATGCACAGCGACGGCGTGGACGGGTCGGCGGCGATCCGGTTCACGAGGTCCGGTTCGCGGAGCAGGGCGCGGGCCATCGCGACGAACTCGAAGCCCTCCGCCATCGCGGTGTCCATGGCCGCGCGGTCGGTGATGCCGCCCAGCAGGATCAGCGGCAGATCGAGTTCGGCGCGGAACCTGCGGGCGTGCTCCAGCAGGTAGGCGTCCTTGTAGGGGTAGGTGCGCAGGAACCGCTTGCCGAACATCCGCAGGCCGATCCTCATGGGCGGCTTGTAGCTGGCCGCGAACTCCGGGATGGGCATCTCGCCGCGGAAGAGGTACATCGGGTTGAGCAGGGAGCTGCCGGCGGTCAGCTCCAGCGCGTCGACGGTGCCCTCGTCTTGGAGCCTGCGCGCGACGTAGAGGCTGTCGTCGATCTCCAGGCCGCCGCGCACGCCGTCGCGCATGTTGAGCTTGCCGGTGATCGCTATGCGGTCGCCGACCTCGTCCCGGACGGCGCGGGCGATGCCGAGCGCGACCTTGGCCCGGTTCTCGACCGGCCCGCCGAAGCCGTCCTTGCGCCGGTTGAGGCGGGGGCTGAGGAACGAGCTGGCCAGGTAGTTGTGCCCGAAATGGATCTCGACGGCGTCGAAGCCGGACTCGATCGCGAGCCTGGCCGCCCCGGCGTGGGCGCGGGTGATGCGCTCGATGTCCTCGGCCGTGGCCACCTTGGTGAAGGCCATGCCGAGCGGGTTGAAGAACCGTCCGGCCGAGATCGCGGGCAGGCGGGTGGAGCTCGCGTCGGCGACCGGGCCGGCGTGCCCGATCTGCGCGGACGCGGCGGCCCCCTCCGCGTGGACGGCGTCGGTGAGGCGCCGCAGCCCGGGCACGGCCTCCGGCCGCATCCAGATCTGCCGCCCCTCGGTCCGCCCCTCGGGCGCGACGGCGCAGTAGGCGACCGTGGTCATGCCCACTCCCCCGGCGGCCGGCCGCCGGTGGTACTCGATCAGGTCGTCCGTCACGAGCGCGTCGGGCGTCATCCCCTCGAACGTGGCCGCCTTGATCACCCGGTTCCGCAACGTCAACGGCCCGAGCCGCGCCGCTTCGAAGACCTCCACGATCCGTCTCCTCACCTACTGATTCGGAACACCGGCCACGACCGCGGGTCGGGCGGCCGGAAGGCGCTCTAAGCGCCTGGAGGTCGCCCGACCCGCCGAGCCGGGCGACCGCAGCGCCGCGAACGAACCCGCACGGGCTCAGAAACCCGCACGGTGGCGTGAGGATCGCCCGGCTCGCAACGGGGGTTCCAGGGGGCGCCCCCCTGGGCTAGCACTTCTCAAGGATCGTGACGTTGGCCTGGCCGCCGCCTTCGCACATGGTCTGGAGGCCGTAGCGGCCTCCGGTGCGGTCGAGCTCGTGCAGGAGGGTGGTCATCAGCCGGGCGCCGGTGGCGCCGAGCGGGTGGCCGAGGGCGATGGCGCCGCCGTTGGGGTTGGTCGTCGCCGGGTCGGCGCCGGTCTCCTTGAGCCAGGCGAGCACGACGGACGCGAACGCCTCGTTGATCTCGACGGCGTCGATGTCGGCGATCGTCATCCCGGTCTTCTTCAGCGCGTACGCGGTGGCGGGGATGGGCGCGGACAGCATCCGGATGGGGTCCTCGCCGCGCGCGGAGATGTGGTGGATGCGGGCGCGGGGGGTGAGGCCGTGGTCCCTGACGGCCTGCTCGGAGGCGATGAGCAGCGCGGCGGCGCCGTCGGAGATCTGCGACGAGACGGCCGCGGTGAGCCGGCCGCCCTCCACGAGCGTCTTCAGGCCCGCCATCTTCTCCAGGGTGGTGTCGCGGCGCGGGCCCTCGTCGGCGGCGACGCCCTCCAGGGGGGCGATCTCGCGCTCGAAGCGGCCCTCGTCGATGGCGCGGATGGCGCGCTGGTGCGACTCGTAGGCGAAGGCCTCCATCTCCTCGCGGGAGATGTCCCAGTCGCGGGCGATCATCTCGGCGCCGTTGAACTGCGACACCTCCGTGTCGCCGTAGCGGCGCGTCCAGCCCGCGGAGCCCGCGAAGGGGCCCTCGGTGAAGCCGAGCGGGGCCGCGGCGGTCATCGCCGAGCCGATCGGGATCTGCGACATGTTCTGCACGCCGCCCGCGACGACCAGGTCCGAGGTTCCGGACAGCACGGCCTGCGCGGCGAAGTGGACGGCCTGCTGGGACGAGCCGCACTGCCGGTCGACCGTGACGCCGGGGACCTCCTCGGGGAGGCCGGCGGCGAGCCAGCAGGTGCGGGCGATGTCGCCCGCCTGCGGGCCGAGGGTGTCGACGCAGCCGAAGACCACGTCCTCCACGGCGGCCGGGTCGATCTTCGTCCGGTCCATGAGCGCGGTCAGCACGTGCGCGCCGAGGTCGGCGGGGTGCACTCCGGCGAGCCCGCCGTTGCGGCGCCCGACCGGGGCGCGGACCGCGTCGACGATGTATGCCTCGGCCATGGGGTGTCTCCTTCGTACGGGGGCCTAGCTCGCCTGGATCCCTTCGAGGAACATGGCGAGGTACTGCTTGGCGATGTCGTCGGCGGACAGGCGCCCGCCGTGCTGGTACCAGTTGGCCGCGACCCAGACGGTGTCGCGGATGAACCGGTAGATGAGGGTCCGGTCGAGGTCGGCGCGGAACGCGCCCTCCTTGACGCCGCGGTCCAGCAGGGACAGCCACATCTCCTCGAACCGGCGCTGGGAGTCCAGGAGGTAGTGGAACCGCTCGCTCGTCGCGAGGTGCTTGGACTCGTTCTGGTAGAGCACGACGGCGGGGCGGTGCTTGTCGATCGAGCGGAACGACTCGACGACGATCGCCTCCAGGGTGTCGCGCGCGCTGAGGCCCGCGCTCAGGACGCGGTCGTAGGCGGTCCACATGTCGTCCAGGAAGGTCGACAGGATCTCGTCGGCCATCGACTCCTTGGAGTCGAAGTGGTAGTAGAGGCTGCCGCCGAGGATCCCGGCGGCGTCGGCCACCTTCCGGACGGTGGTGGCGGAGTACCCCTGGGAGGCGAACACCTCGGCGGCCGTGGCGAGCAGCTCGGCCCGCCGCCCCGCGCGTGCGGCGGCGGTGCCCTCGGCGTCGCGCCGTCGTGGACTCATGCGCTCTTCCTCATGTGCCGGTGTTCCTATGCGTGCTGGGAGGAGACGGAGACGACCTCCCCCGTCATGTACGACGAGTAGTCGCTGGCCAGGAAGACGATAACGTTGGCCACCTCCCACGGCTCGGCGTAGCGGCCGAACGCCTCCCGGCGGGTCAGCTCCTCCAGCAGCTCCTCGGACGTCACCTTGACCAGATGGGGGTGCATGGCGAGCGACGGGGAGACGGCGTTGACCCGGACGCCGAACTCGGCGGCCTCCAGGGCGGAGCAGCGGGTGAGCGCCATGACGCCGGCCTTGGCGGCGGCGTAGTGCGACTGGCCCTTCTGCGCCCGCCAGCCGATCACCGAGGCGTTGTTGACGATGACGCCGGAGCCCTGGTCCCGCATGAGGCGCAGGGCGGCGCGGGTGCAGCGCATCGTGCCGGTGAGGGTGATGTCGAGGACGCGCCCCCACTGCTCGTCGGCCATGTCGACCAGGTCCGCCGTCCCGCCGAGGCCGGCGTTGTTGACCGCGACGTCGACGCGCCCGAACTGCTCCACGGCCGCGCCGTAGAGGGCCTGCACCTGCTCCTCGGAGGTGACGTCGCAGGGCAGCGAGGCGACCCGGTCGGCGCCGAACTCCTTCGCCAGTTCCTCCGCCGTCGCGGCGAGCCGGCGCTCGTGCGCGTCGGAGACCAGGACCCGGGCGCCCTCCTCCAGGCAGCGGCGGGCCGTGGCCCCGCCGATCCCGGCGCCGGCCGCCGCGGTGATCACGACGGCGCGGCCGGCGAGCAGGCCGTGCCCGGGGACGTAGGGGGGCGGGGTCATCCGCGTGCCTTCCTGTCGGCGGCCGGTTCACGGGGCAGGCCGAGGACGCGCTCGGCGATGATGTTGCGCTGGATCTCGTTCGACCCGGCGTAGATCGTGTCGGAGCGGGAGAACAGGAACAGCCGCTGCCAGTCGTTCAGGTCGTAGGGCTGCGCCTCCGCGGACCCGCCGTCCGGGCCCGCGCCCGGCGCCCCGTCGGCGACGAGGCCGGCGGCGCCGAGGACGTCCATGGCCAGCTCGCCGAGTTCGCGGTGCCAGGTGCCCCAGACGAGCTTGGAGATCGACGACTCGGGGCCGGGCGCGCCCGCCGCGACGCCCGCCATGGTGCGCACCGCGTTCAGCCGCATGATCTCCAGGCCCATGTACGACCTGGTCAGCCGGTCGCGCAGCAGGGGGTCGTCGATGGCGCCGGTGCGCCGGGCGAGGTCGGCGACGCCCTCGAACTCGCGCCGGAACCCGACCTGCTGGCCGAGGGTCGCGACGCCGCGCTCGAACCCGAGCGTCGCCATCGCGATCTTCCAGCCGTCGCCGGGCGCTCCGACGATGTCGCCCGCGCCGGCCCGGGCGCCGTCGAAGAACACCTCGTTGAACTCGGAGGTGCCGGTGAGCTGGACGATCGGCCGGATGTCCACGCCGTCCTGCCGCATCGGGACGAGCAGGTACGACAACCCCTTGTGCCGGGACGAGCCGGGCTCGGTGCGGCACACCACGAAGCACCAGTCGGCTTCGAGGGCCAGCGACGTCCACACCTTCTGGCCGTTGACCAGCCAGTGGTCGCCGGCGAGCTCGGCGCGGGTCTGCACGTTGGCGAGGTCGGACCCCGCGTTGGGCTCGGAGTACCCCTGGCACCACAGCTCCCGCACCGCCACGATCGGCGGCAGGAAGCGGGCGCGCTGCTCGTCGGTGCCGAACGCGATGATCGTGGGGCCGAGCAGGTTCTCGCCGATGTGGTTGACCCGGGCGGGGCCGTCGGCGAGCGCGTACTCCTCGTGGAAGATCACCTGCTGCTCGACGGTGGCGCCGCGCCCGCCGTACTCGCGGGGCCAGCCGACGCACGTCCAGCCGGCGGCGGCCATGTGCCGCTCCCAGGCCAGCCGCTCCTCGAACGCCTCGTGCTCGCGGCCGGGCCCGCCGAGCCCGCGGGCGTGCGCGAACTCGCCCGACAGGTTGTCCTGGAGCCAGTCGCGGACCTCGGCGCGGAAGGCCCGGTCCGCGGGGGACTCGTTGTGCTTCACGCCGCGAACTCTACCAAACAGTTGTTAGAAAGAATCACCCCCTAGGGCGGGTTCGGCCCCCCGCGTCGCGATCCGCCCCGGAAGGGGGGACGCGGCACGGCCCGGCGCGGGTGCCGGCGCATGGGTCGGCGCGGGCTCCGGCGCGGTCGCCGGGAGCTCGCGGTGGAGCAGGTCGAACAGCCGGTCCCAGCGGGCGAGGACGGTGGCCGGCTGGAACCGCAGCACCGACGCGCGGGCCTCGGCGCCGAGCGCGCGGCGCAGGTCCGGGTCCTCGATGAGCCGGTC
This sequence comes from Actinomadura sp. K4S16, assembly GCF_008327685.1. GTDB lineage: Bacteria > Actinomycetota > Actinomycetes > Streptosporangiales > Streptosporangiaceae > Spirillospora. The sequence goes on along the minus strand of NZ_BDDE01000029.1, from coordinate 50,745 downwards.
GAGTTCGGCGGCGAACGCGGCGATGTCCCCCGGACCGGCCAGCAGACCGTCCCGCCCGTCCTCGATCAGGACCCGGACGCCCGGCGCGCAGTCGAACGCCACCGTGGGCAGCCCGTACGCCATGGCCTCCAGCACCGACATCGGGAACCCCTCGGCCCGCGAGGGCAGCGCGAACACCGAAGCCTCGACCAGCGCCTCCTCGACGTCGGACACCGCGCCCCGGAACTCGACTGAGCGGGACAGCCCGGCGGCGTCCGCCTGGGCCCGCAGGTCAGCCTCGTCCGGGCCGGTGCCGTAGATGTGCAGCCGCCACCCCGGATGCCGTCCCGCGACGCGCTCCCATGCCTCCAGCATCAGGTCAACGCCCTTCTCGTAGGACAGGCGGCCGACGCAGGCGACGACGGGCAGGTCCAGCGTGGGGTGGACGCCGGGCGTGACGTGCAGCGCGTTCGGGATGTGATCGACGTTGGTCATTCCGTCCCTGGCCCAGGCGTCGGCGTCCTCGGCGGTGAGCACCAGCATCCGGTCGGCCCAGGGGTAGTGCTCCTTGACCCGCCGGTACCGCGAGGACGCGCGGGTCGCCTGGTACGACTCGTGGCTCATCGCCACCACGCGCAGCCCGGAGGTGTCGGCCAGCCGCACCCACTCCATCGCCCACACCTGCGCCGCGATCACGACCGCTCCCGGCCTCGCTGCGGCGAACAGCTCCGACAGCCTCGCCGCGCCGCGCCGCTGGACGGCCGTCCGCCACAGGTCGCGGGCCCGTGCCACCGGATCGAGCCGCCGCAGGGCCTTCCGCGGACGCCACGCCATGACGGGCGGGCGCCACTCCCCGTGCAGCACCTCGACGGCATAGGAGCCGTCGCGGCCGTGGTGGTACGGCTCCGGCCCCCGCGTGATGCCGACGAGGGTGACGCGGTCGCCGCGCCCGGCCAGCAGCCGCGCCATGTGGTGCGCCCAGCGCTGGAGGCCGCCCATGTCGTCGGCGTTGTTGCACACGATGAAGACGTCACGCGGCGCGGCCATGGCGCTCCCTCCTCCTTCTCGGCCGCCCCCTCCTGCCGGGCGGCGCGGCCGGGAAGTAGCGGTCCGCCACCGTCCTGGCGGCGGCGCCGCGGTCGTGCTCGCCGAAGCGCGCGGCGAACGCGCGGCGCCGCGCGGCGTACTCGGCCTCGGCGGCGTCCAGGCCCGCGAGCGCGGCGACGAGCTCGTCCTCGGTGCGGGTGATCGGCCCGGGGGCGTGCCGCTCCAGGTCGAAGTAGCCGGTGGCGAGGTCCCGGCCGTCCGGCAGGTGCAGCACGATCGGCCGGTCGAGCAGCGCGAAGTCGAACATGATCGAGGAGTGGTCGGTGACGAGCGCGTCCGCGAGCAGCATCAGCGGCGTCACGTCGGGCACCGCGCCGACGTCCCGCATGACCTCGCGGGCGCCGGGCGGCACGTTGGCCCGGCACAGGTAGTGCGGCCGGACGAGCAGCACGAACTCCTCCCCCAGCTCCCGTGCGAAGACGGCGGGATCCACGGGCGGGTCCAGCAGCCGGATCCGCCGCCCCTTCGGCCCGGTGGCGTACGTCGGGGCGTACAGGACGGCGCGGCGCCCGTCGTCCAGGCCGAGCGAGTCGCGCAGCTCCGCGATCTCGGCGGCCAGCTCCGGATCGTCGTCCACCCCGTTGACCAGGGGGTCGTTGCGGGGGTAGCCCGCCGGGAGCAGTTCGGAGCGGACGCCGAGGCCATTGCACAGCGTCTCGGCGTCATGCCCGGAGCGCACCAGGAAGCAGTCGAACCGCTCCACCATCCGCCGCAGCCGCGCCTGTTCGGAGGCCGGGCCCGACTTCAGCCGCGGCTGGTCCAGGCCCATCAGTTTGAACGCCGAGCCGTGCCAGGTCTGGATGTAGGTGGTCTCGGGACGCTTGCGCAGCCCGTCCGGGAAGCCCTGGTCGTCGATCCAGTACCGGGCCCGCGCGAGCGCCAGGTAGTACGCCCATGATCCGCGCTTGACGAGCCGGGCGTCGTCCGGGAACCCCTTGGGGGACGACGCGTACGACCAGACCGCCTCCACCGGGCGGCCGGACCTGCGCAGCTCCCGGTAGACGTACTTGGGGTTGCCCGAGTAGTGGCGGCCGAGCTGGCTCTCGAAGACCGCCAGGCCGGTCCGGACGGGCAGCCGGCTCAGCACCCGGTTGAAGACGACGATCTTGGTGTTGCGGGCGGTCAGCGTCCGGCGCACCGAGGCGCCGAGCCCCTGCGCCCGGTACCTGGCCAGCCGCCCCGGGCGGGACCGGGCGGCGCTGCGCGCGACGGCCCGGGCGAGCCTCGCCCACGGGCTCCCCGTCTCCAGGGCGAACGCCAGGTGCCCTCCCTCGGTGACGTACGAGCGGAGCCGGTCCCCGGCGAACCGCGTCAGCCGGGGCCGGACGGGCAGCGCGGCACCGCCGAGCGGCGGCGACCCGCGTCCCTCGCCGAGCCGGGTGACCATCTCCTCGCCGTCCACCCGGATGCGCAGCCGGACGTCCCAGACGGGGTCGATGAACCCGTACGGGCGTATCTTCCGGGCGGGGTCGAACTCGGCCCGCCAGGTGAGCCGGTCGCCCTCGTGCCGGACGGACGCGCGGACCCGCGCCCTCCTGGAGCGGCGGCGCCGGTCGGAGAACTCCAGCGTCCCGGTCAGCTCGGCTTCCGGCGGAATCCGCCCCAGCGGGTTCAGCACGTAGCCGGCCATGAGCACGCGGACACCGCGCGTCTCCAGCCGCGTGACGGTGTTCGCCGGGCGCAGTTCCCGGAGGGGCCGCAGGTGGAAGCCGAAGCCGGTGACGTCCAGGATGCGGCGGCCGATCCGGCCCCGCGGGCGCCCGGCGCCCCAGTAGACGCGCCCGTCCCGCTCCACGAGGCGGGCCCGCAACTCCGGGCGCTTGGCCGGGTCGTACTCGGCGGCGGCGAGCGCTCCCGCGTGGTCGCCCTCGCGGACCAGGTGCGCGGCGATCGCGGGCATCGGGTTGGCCTCCTCGAAGACCCGCGGGTCAAGCTCGGCCAGATAGGCGGCGGCCAGGTCGAGGAAGCGCGCCTGGTGGGCGGGGTCGCGTCCGCGCAGCTCCCGCAGGTACAGCACGAGGTCGTGGTTGACGAACTTGACGTCCTTGGCCCGCTGCAGGTCGTAGGCGCCGCGCAGCGCGAAGAGCATGTCGATGCGGCGGTGGATCTCCAGCCGGTCGGCGAAGTTGGCCAGCTCGGCGCGCCGGTTGGAGATCGACGGATCCGGCGTCCGCTCCTTGACGAGCCAGTTGTAGACGCGGTGCGGGATCAGGGCGGTCCGTCCGGCCTCCAGGTAGGCCTCGGCGGTGAAGAGCAGGTCCTCGTAGTGCAGCCGCTCGACGAACCGCAGCCCGTGCTCCTCCAGGAAGCCGCGCCGGTACGCCTTGTTGGTCGAAAGGGTGTCGTACAGGAGATCGGGGTTCTCGCTCAGCGACTCGTGGACGGCGCTGTGCCGGTACAGCCACGGATACCAGGGGCGGATCCGCCCCTTCGCGCCCCTCGGCACGTCGAGGAAGATCCGGTCGCAGAGCCCCGAGACCATGTCGGCGCCGGTGTCCTCGGCGGCGGCGAGCAGGTTGAGGCAGGCGTGCCGGTCCAGCAGGTCGTCGCTGTCGAGGAACATCAGGTACCGGCCGGTGGACGCCTCGATCCCGGTGTTGCGGGGACGGCCGCAGCAGCCGGAGTTGACCGGCAGGTGGACGGCCCGGACCCGCCCGGGGTGGGCCGCGGCGAGCCGGTCGGCGGCCTCGCCCGTGCCGTCGGTGCTCGCGTCGTCGACGATCAGCGTCTCGACGCCGCCCAGCGACTGCGCCAGCGTCGAGGCCACCGCCCTCGGGAGCCGGCGCGCGTCGTTGTAGGCGATCACCACGACGCTGACATCCGGGCGCGCCGCCATGGGCATCCCCCCTCCGCAGACTCCGGCGTGCTGGATTCCTTTCCAGGAACGCCGCACTGAGGTCCAAGGGGGATCAAAGCCTGTCAACGCTTGGCATTACCCACCGTCCCCGGAGACATTGGGCACAACACCCGGAACGCCAGAAGGCGCCCGGCCGTGCGGCCGGGCGCCTTCTGGGGACGGGCGCCTCCGGGAGGAACGGGCGCCTTCGTGGACCGTGGTCGGGTCAGCGGGCGTGGTCGGGTCAGCGGGCGTAGTCGGGGTAGCCGAAGCCGACGACCTGCGACTTGTCGCGGACCTTCTCCTTCACCGCGTTGTCGGTGTTGCCCTCGATCGTGGTGATCTTGCCGTTGCCGTTGTCCTTGACGACGATGCCGACGTGGTCGATGTCGCCGATGCCGGCCTTCGAGCCGTCCTGCCAGTCGAAGAACACCACGGAGCCCGGCTTGGCGGTGTGGCCCCAGCGGCCGGTCTCCTTGAACCAGTTGGCGTGCTGGACGGTGTAGGCGTCCCAGCCCATGTTCTTGACGCCGGTCTGGGCGCCGAGCCAGGACACGAACATGTTGCACCACTGGGCGCCGTTGTACTCCTTGACCGAGAAGCCGCCGTCGCGCTTGGCGGTCTCCTTGGCGTGCGGGGTCGAGACGTACCACCGGTGGTACTTGGTCATGCCGCCCTTGCCCTCGTGCACGCCGACCTGCTTCTTCGCGAGCTTGATGACCTCGGCGGGCTTGACGGCGTGCGGGGGGACCTTGAATCCCTCGCGGCGCGCCTCGGCGGCGGCGGAGGCCCGCTCGGCCTTCACGGTCCTGGCGCCGGAGGAGGCGTGGGAGGCGGTGCCCTGCTCGGCGACCGCCGCCGCGGCGGCGGGGGTCTCGGCGGCCGCGCGGCCGCCGGCGAGGGGGTTGAGCACCGAGAGCCCGACCGCGCCCGCCAGGACGGCGCCTGCGGCGATGCCGAGGGCCTTGTCCTCGGACGTGAAGCGGTCGAGCGAAAGACGATCAAAGCGACCGGACATGCAGGGAATCTCCTTGTCTTCCATGGCGCCTACCGGGTTAGCTGACGGATTCGGGCATGGAAGCAGCCCTACGGCGCGACTCTCGGGCGCGCCGATTCACCCCAGAAACGTGGGTCCCCGGCTCCGTTCCGGTCTCTGCGACCGGACGGACTCGGCCTCGCACCGCGGACGCGGTGCCGGTATACGGATGTTCTGCTGGCTGATCTTGACGAGGGGGCGCGCATCACCTGGCGCGCATCGCGTGCGGATACCGCTCCGCGATCCTCGGCCGCGCATGGTGCGGCCGGTGGCAACGCATGGGACGCGCTGCGTGATTCGGGATCGAACGTACCAACCATCCCAAGAAAAGCAAACCAGGCATAAAGTAAAGTCTTGCCTGCTCAAAGCCCTTCCAAGGGACTCCCAACACCCGCACCCCGCCGCGTCTTCCCGATCTTTGCCGGAGTGCCCCGCACCCCTTTGCCCGACGGGCTTACCGGTTCTCTCGGAAAAGGTAAAGAAGATCGAAAAGGGGCGGCCGGCGGGCCTGGCCGCGCCGCCGGAGGCCCTCTCCCCGCCCTCCGAGTGAGGCGTACATCACACGCAGCGATCTTCGCTGGTCAGCGGTGCCGTTCGTCACCGCGGGGCGCGGACGGTCACACCACGTAGACCGCGAAGAGCGTGGTGTCGTCCGCCGCCCGGTCGTGCTCCATCCGCCCCAGCACCTCGTCCAGCACCAGATCGGGGCGCATGGAGCTCTCCCGCAGGATCCGGGTGAGGCGGACGATCCGCTCGTCCAGGTCGGCGTCCCTGCGCTCGACCAGGCCGTCGGTGTACAGGAACAGCATGTCGCCCGGGTGGAGCCGGGTGGTGATCGTCGTGTACTCCCAGCCGGGCATGGCGCCGAGCATCGGGTCGCGGACGACCTCCAGCGGCGCCGCCCGGCCGTCCCGCACCAGGATCGGCGGCGGGTGGCCCGCGCACGTCCATTCGAGGACGTGCCGCGACGGGTCGTAGTGGGCGACGATCGCGGTGCCCGTCGCGGGCGGGTCCATGGCGCCGATCAGCTCGTTCAGCCAGCCGACCAGCCGCCCGGCCCGCTCACCCGTGCAGGCGAGCCCCAGCAGGCCGTTGCGGGTCCGCGCCATCGCCGCCGCAGCCGGCAGGCCGTGCCCGGCCGCGTCCCCGATGGCGAACATCGCCCGCCCGTCCTGCAGCGTCCGGGTCGCGAACCAGTCGCCGCCGATGCGGGCCGTGCTCTCCGCCGCCATGCTGCGGATCGAGGTGCACAGGCCCGGCAGCTGCTCGATCTCGTTCTCGTCCGGCAGGATGGCCCGCCGCAGCGTCACCGCCACGCGCCGCTCCTGCGCCGTCCGCGCCTGCTGCCGCAGCATCTGCCGCCGGGTCTCGGCCAGCGCCCGCTCCACCCCGCGCCGCCGGGTGATGTCCTGCGACACGATGTTGATCGAGACGGGCAGCCCGGACTCGCCGAGCACCGGCTCGGCGAACACCCACAGGTGGCGCGGCGTCCCGTCGTGGCCGATCACCCGGTGCTCCGCCTCGACCGGCTCGCGCCGCGAGAACATCGTCTGGACGGCCTCCTCGACCAGCGGAAGGTCGTCGTCCGCCACGACCTTCGGCAGGTCGTGCGGCACCGGCGGCACCTCGTCGGGGGCGAGGCCGTAGTTCGCCAGCATCTGCGGCGTCCAGTCCGCCTCCCCCGTCGCGAGGTCCCACTCCCCGAACCCGATCAGGGCGAGCCGCTCGACCCGCTCCAGCCGCCGCGCGATCCGGTCCTCGGCCAGGTGGTACCGCCAGGTCACGCACACGCCGGTCGGCACCCGGACGCACCGGACGCTCATCCGCGACGAGCGGGACAGGCCGCGCTGGGCCGTCGAGTACTGGATCGAGGGACGCTCCAGCCTCGTCCCGGACTCCAGCACCTCGACGTAGTCGTCGAACAGGCCGCTGAGCACCGCGCCCGGGTCCGTCCGCAGCAGCCGCAGCCCGGTCAGCTCCTCCGGGCCGCGCCCGAACATGTCCCTGGCGACGCCGTTGAGCTCCGCGAACAGGAAGTCGGCCACGTTGCCGTCCGGCCCCCGCACCGGGACCAGATGGGCCGCCGAGTCGAGCGCCCCGTCCAGCACCGCCTTCGCCGCCGGGTCGTCGGGCACCCGCGCGAGGATCTCCGCGTCCCCCGCGGTGTCCTCGGCCGTCACCCGGCGCAGCACGTCCTCGGCCTCCGACAGCACCGCCTGGCGCTCCGCCGGGACCTCCTCGGTGCGCGGCGCCCGCCGCCCCGCCACCACGGCCCCGACCGGCCCGCCGCCCCCGTCCTTGACCAGGAGGGACGCCGCCTCGGCCAGGTCCATGTCGAGGTCGCGCGCGAGCCAGATCAGGTGCTGCAGGGCCTCACCCGGCGGAACGCCGAGCCGGCGGGCCAGCACGACCCGCGCCTCGGCCAGCACCGCGCGGTCGTGTGCCGCGCCCCGCAGGTCCTCCACGTCCGCGACGTGGACCCCGGGCTGGGCGCCCTCCGCTTCCGCCAACCTGTCCCCCGTTCGGCGTCACGTGCCTCTGGGAGAAAAAAGCTACATACGTCAGTGAGGGACTATTCGCCCATCTCCTCATAAGGAGGGCATATCTTTGCCCGGGTTTTCCGTTCCCGCCCGGACTCGACCGCTTCCGGTGACCCTCTCGGGAGGGAACCGTTCCCCGCCTTGTGACCCGCGTCACACCCTCGCGACCTGCCTGGTCAGCGAGGTGATCCGCGCCGTCGCCGTCCGGAACGACGTGCCCGCCGGGTGCAGGGTCAGCACCACCACGATCCTGTCCCCGACGACCCCCGTCGTGTGCAGCACCGGCCGCCCCAGCCCCAGGTCGGGCCCCCACGCCGCCGGCCGCACGCCCCGGCACGGCTCCGCAGGCGTCTCCCCGAACCCGGACCACCCCTGCTTGACGGCCCACGGCCGCATCAAGGCCCGCGGAATCCCGAACGTCTGGTCGAACCCGTCCGTCCCGCACGGCGTCGACCTCCGCAACTGCTCCAGGACGAACTCCCGCTGCGCCTCCGGCGCCTCGTCCAGGAGATACCGGTACATCCGCACCACGTCCCGCGCACTGAGCGCCGTATATCCCCAGAACCCGGGCTTCTCCGCGGGCGGCGGCGCGGTGTCCTCCAACCCCACCTTCCGCACCATCCGCTCGATGATCCGCCCCTGCCCGCCCCGCCGCCAGAACTCCGTGGCCGCCGCGTCGTCGCTCGACCGCAGCATCGGCACGAGCAACCGCCGATCGGCCGCCGAAACCGCGTGCCGATCCATGTAGTCCAGCGCGATGAGGATCTTCACCACCGAGGCCGACCGGAACGTCCGCCGCGTCGCCCGCGCCACCACCACCCGCCCGGCGGCACGATCAAAGACCTCGTACGAGGCCCGCACCCCCGCCGGCACCCGCACGACCGGCGCCTTGGAAGGCGTCTCCGACACCCGCGGCTCAGGGCTACCGCTGCTCACCGGCCGAGCCCCTCCACCGTCCCCGCACCCGCACACCAGCCCGAGGCCCACGACCCCGGCCAGCACCACCCGCAACCGCACCATCCGGCCTGCCTACCAGAGATCCGCGCACCCGTATCTCGGTACGCACGACCCCGCAGACTGCGCTACAGTAATTCACGCCTGCTCCACCAGGCACCGGGACGTAGCGCAGTTTGGCAGCGCACTTGACTGGGGGTCAAGGGGTCGTGGGTTCAAATCCCGCCGTCCCGACAAGAAGTACCAGCTCAGAGGCCGTTTCTCCACCACGGAGAACCGGCCTCTTGATCGTTAGTTAGCCGTTCGTTAGCGAACCGAGCCGTCTCCCCCGGCACCCGGACGGTTCACACAGGACCAGAAGACTCGAGAACCGTCGGCGCGCCCTCTCCCTATGTTCAACCGAGCCACGCCGAGCCACCAGACCTCCAGGCCGCCGCAGGTACCAGGTGCGTCGCCCAACTCCACCGACCACAGCCAGTGGGAGCGGCTGGAGCCGTTGCTGCCGGTGGGCAAGAAGCCAGGTCGGCCGCGGATCTGGACCCGGCGGCAGTTGATCAACGGGATACGGAGGCGGACCCGGACCGGCGCTCCGTGGCGTGATCTTCCGGAGCGCTATGGGCCGTGGAACCGGGCCTACGACCGGTTCCGGCGTTGGCAGCGCGACGGCACCTGGAAACGGCTCTTCGAGCAGTTGCAGGCGGAGGCCGATGCAAAGACCTGATCACGTGGGACGTAAGCGTGGACTCCACCATCGCGCGCACCTATCAGCATGCCGCTGGAGCGCGTAAAGAGGGATCTCCAAAAGAAGCCTCCCGGGGGCGTCGACGCCGAGCCCGACGACCACGGCCTCGGGCGCTCGCGCGGCGGGCCGACTACCAAACTTCACCTGGCGGTCGAGCAGGGACAGAAGCCGCTGTCCCTGCTCGTCACCGCCGGCCAGCGGCACGACGGTCCCCAGTTCCAGCCGGTCCTCGACGGTATCCGAGTGCCCAGGACCGGACCGGGCTGGCCTCGCACGAAGCCGAACAGGGTCCGCGCAGGCAAGGCGTACGGCTCCCGCGCGAACCATGCCTATCTGCGCCGACGCGGCGTGAAGTGCACCATCCCGGAGAAGGCGGACCAGATTCGCAACCGCCGAAAGCTCGGCTCCCGCGGTGGCCGTCCGCCCGAGTTCGACAAGGACGACTACAAGCAGCGGCACGCGGTCGAGTGCGGGATCGGACCTGCTCTCGCTTGAACGACTCGTCGTTGTCGAACAGTACGGCTCGGCCGACTACGACGTCCTCCAGCCTGACGTCATTCTGTCCTTCCATGACCTGTGCCTTGCACGCGCCGACGACGGCTGGTTCATGGGGCAGCTCGACGCCGACGGTTCAATCATCTACTAGGCCCCCTACGGCCCTGACCTGGCCGAAGTCATCCGTGGGTTGTGAGCTGCCAGGCAGCGAGCTCGATCATTTTCACAACACGCCTTAACTCGACGACTCTGTCGCCGGCGGGACACCGCACCGCTTGCAGCCGTTCGCATGGTCGTTCCGACAGACGTAGCCGATGGTCCCTTCCACGCACCATTCGGCAGCTGCTTCGGACAGCAGGTCCGGCCCGGCAAGCAGGAGCCGACGCAGTTCAACGTTGTCGGCAATGTCGGCCGGACGGCTGGTGAACCACTCGTCGAACCAAGGCTGGTCCCGGTGCACGCGCCAGTGTCCGTGCTCCCGGTCGTCGATTGCGGCAACGAACCGATCGACGATGCAGCCCCAACTAGGTGCGCCGAACCAGCCGGTGTCGAGCGCGCAGAAGAATTCGATCAGGGTCCGCAGGCCGAACTCCTGCTCGTGGAGGCGGTACGCACGGCCCCAAGAGATCGCGGCCTGTGCCATCTCCGCGAGGTCGTCGCGCGGATCATCCTCGTGCGCCGGGTCGTCAGGGTTGTGGCAGGCCAACCCGAGCTCGAGCACGGACTGTCCAGTCGGCAGAACCCGAGACGGGTTGACGATCGCGAGACCGACAGCGACCCAGTCGACATGGTCAAACGACAGCATCGAGCGCACGAGCCGGGTGGTCGCCGCGTTGATCCGCATCATCGTGCCGTCGTGCAGCGGGCTCCTGCCGGCATGCCAGTTCTCGACAGGCGTGTTGCGCCAGAGGGCGAGCGTGATCCGGGTGGCGGCGAGCCACAGCAGAGCGTCGTCGTCAAGGTGCCCGAACCGGCTGGCGCACTCCTGGGCGCCGTACCGGATCAACTCTCGCTGGCTCGGCCGCTCGTGGCCGTCGGACTTTTCGGGTTCGACGTACTCGTCGTCGGTGGCGTACTCGTCGAGGATCTCGTTGAGCTCGGCTGCGCTGTCGGCGATGTTGTACTCGTAGCCGTCCGGTCCAAGGACGGTGTACACGTCGTGGTCCCACGTGACTTGCACGTCGCCCCAGAGCACGACGTCGTCGCACTTGTCGATGGCGCCGTCAGTCACTACCGGCCTGATCGTGATCGGTGCAGTTCGCCCATCGGTCCGCCCGTCGTCCTGTTTGGCCGCCCACGCGGTGATGACGTCGAGCGGCTTCGGGACGAAGGGACCGACCTCGGTGAAGCTGAATGGATCGCCGTTTTCATCGGTGTCGAACCGGCTGTTGATGAACGCGACCGCCTCGGCAGGCGTACTGACGATGGCCTCGGCGCCACTGTCGTTGTCGACAACTCGCCACAACACGCTGTTCTTCACGACGGTCTCCGATCGAGGTGGGGACACCCGGGGCTGGCAGGACGCGCCGAGTTACTCGGCGCTGACTCCAATGATGGGGTGACCGTCCCCTCTGTAGGTCCTGCATGCGCTTGTCGGCGAAGATGCCTGAGCGGACGGTGTGCAACCTATGGCTCCGTAGTTGAGAAGCGACAGCGTTTGTAGTGCTGTTTGAGCAGCGCCAGGCGATCTTGTGGGTCGTGAGTGTTGGTGAGAAGTGACAGCACCTGCTCGGGTCCAGTTCGAGCTGACAGGTTGAGGTCTCCGGTTCTTCGGTTGATCATGTGTCGATGACTTCCACCGTTGATGAGTCGTGGGACCGGATCCTGGGATGGCTGACCCAGCATGCTCCGGCCACCTTGGAGCGCATCGGTCCACCTGCCGCCGACGCGGACATCGCCGCGGCTGAAGAAGCGGTGGGCGCGAGGCTGCCGGCTGATCTTGTGGCGTGGTGGCGGCTCGCGAACGGAAGCGCGTCCAGCTGGTCCCACCAGCGTTTCGACCTGCTCCCGGGCTACTGTCCCTTCCGCATCGAGCACGCTCTCGACTCGCGGAGGGTCTGGTGGCAGGTGTGGCATGACCAGATGATCGGGGAAGGGCTGCTCACGGAGGAGGTCTTCACCAAGGCGCAAGCCGACCCTGCAGGCACCGAGGCGAGAATGTGGCTCCTCGCTTTCTTGCCCATCGCCGGCAGCGGCGGCGCGGACCTGTTCGTCGATCTGCGGTCTGGCCCGAGGCGCGGGTGCGTGCGGGAGTTCGACAGGGTCTCCACGGACGGCGAAGTGCGCTGGGGCAGCGTGACCGCCATGCTCGCCGACATCGCCGACGCACTCGACAACCACGGCAGGATCGGCGGATATGAGGCTCGCCCGGACGAGGACGGAGTCCTGTTCTGGGACCGGGACCTGGGCTAAGAAACGCTCTGCGCGGCGCGGGCGCGGCTTTGTGCGAGGCGGTAGGAGTCGGTCCCGGTCTCGATGATGGTGCCGCCGAAGGTGAGCCGGTCGACGATCGCGGTGCAGAGCCGCGGGTCGGTAAAGGTCTTGGTCCAGCCGCCGAAGGACTCATTGGAGGCGATCGCCACGCTGGCCTTCTCCTCGCGTTCGGTCCGGACCTGGAACAGCAGTTCGGCGCCGTGACGGTCCAGCTCCATGTAGCCGAGTTCGTCGATGCAGAGCAGGTCGACGCGGCCGTAGCGGCCGCGGATTGTGGGCAGCCGCAGCAGCCGGCATGCCTGCTCGATCGAGGCTTGAGCGGCCTGTTCGATCATCCCGCGGTGACGGTGCTGGGTCATGAGGCGGTCTCCGATCCGGGTGGGCGATGGCGCAGCAGCTGGTCATAGGCGGCGACCGAGGGAAGCGGGCGGGTGTCGGGCGGCAAGTTCGCCAGCCGCCGCTGGGTCAGGAACGTCACCGCGCTGGCCGCCTGCCCGGCCTCACGAGGATCGTGCTCGGGAACGGAGTCGTCGGCCTCGGCGGTTTTGCGGGCCTCCAGCGCGACGGCGTCGGCGGTGAGCGCCCCGGCGCGTAGAGCGGCGGCCAGGCCCGCGACGATGTGCTCGTGGTTCATGTGGCGGGCCAGCAGCAGCACCTCGATCAGGGCCCGGGTACCGTCCCGGTCGCCGTGTCCCTGGCAGGCCCGTGCCCACCACTGCTCGTGAACGGGCGTGAACTTCCCTGCCGCCTTGGCCTGGTCCAACGCGGTCGCGCCCGGCAGCGCACCCGGCTTGCGGATCAACACCTCCAGATAGTGGTCCAGTTCTAGGCGGCTGGCCGCCTTGGCCAGCAGCCGCTCGTGCCGGGCGACCTCGGTGCGGCCGTCATAGACGATCAGCTCCGAGGCGTGCAGCATCGCCCGGACCCGGCGGCCGATCAGCCGGACCGGGACCGAGTAGTGGTTGGTGCGCACCGTGATCTGGCTGTAGCAGCCGGGACGCTACGAGCGCGAGTTCAGCGGGACGCTCACGACCTTGGGCTCAGTTCAGGTCATGACCGAGGACTACCATGCCGCGGCCAGGACGCTTGCTGAGGCCATTCTCCGCGCACCCGAGGGCGGCCCTGACCAGTTGGTAGGCATAGGTGCGGGAGAGGTCGAGGGCTCGGGCGGCGGTGTTGATGTCGACGACGGTGGGGAGTTCCGCAAGTTCGGCGTTCTTCAACGGCTGCATACGCGACCTCCAGGTCGGAGAGGTTTGGCGGTGGGGGTGACGTCGGCGAGGGGCCGTTGTAGCGAAAAGGGGGCACGTTCCATTGCGAGGAAGCGGTCGCGGCATGCGGAGGACTGGTGCGGTGTCTGAGTTCTCGCTGCCTGGCGGGTTCGTGAGTGAGAGCGTCCGTGTGGGTGACACGGTGCGCCGACGGCCTGCTGCTCGTGCGGAGTTCGTGCACCGGCTGCTGGGGCTGTTGGAGCAGGCCGGCTGGGAAGGCGCCCCTCGGTTTCTGGGGATCGATGGACAAGGGCGGGAGGTGCTGAAATTCCTCGATGGCCACGTGGCTTGGGAGCCGGTCCAGGCCATCCGGGTCGACAGCGACGAGAGCTTAAGGCGGGTCGCCGAGTTGGTCCGGGAGTTTCACGACCTGACGGCCGCGACGGACCTGGCCGGCGATGGTGAGGTGGTGTGCCACAACGACTTGTCGCCGAAGAACACGGTGTACCGGGATTCGGGTGCGGGGATGCGTCCGGTGGCCTTCATCGATTGGGACCTGGCCGGCCCCGGGCGGCGGATCCATGACGTCGCGCATGTGTGCTGGCAGTACCTGGGGCTCGGGCCCGGCATCGTCGACGTCGCGGCGGCCGCTCGGCGAGCGCGGTTGATCTGCGACGCCTATGGACTGGCCGATCGCAGCGAGCTGGTGGATGTGATCTTGTGGTGGCAGGACCGCTGCTGGCGCGGCATCGCGGCCGCCGCTCAAGCCGGCGACCCGGCGATGATCCGTCTTTGTCAGGGTGGCGCCATCGACGAGGTGCAAGCCGCCCATCACTGGGTCCAGCAGCATCGCGCAGAGTTGGCCGCAGGCTTGATGTCGTGAGTGTGGTCCTGGCATGGCGGCCGTCCACGCGAGGAAGCCCCGGTCCCTCGAAGGCCGGGGCTTCCTCGGTGCCTTGTCCGGGCGTTAGCGCTTCAAGATCGCCACGAGGTTCGCGAACTCGTCGCGGCGCAGGGTGAACTTGGCGCCGGCTGGGTCTTTGCTGTCGCGGATGCCCACGGCCTCGCCGAGGTCGGCCAGTTCGACGCAGTTGTCTCCGGCCTCGCTACTACGCGACGACTTGCGCCAGGTCACGTCCATCGCTCTTCCACAACCTTCCGCATCAGTTCGACCGACGCCTTCGGCGAAAGCGCCGCCGCCTGGAGCCTACTGAAAGCCTCGCTGACGAGCGCCAGGTCTCTCGGCTCTGCGCTCGTCTCGCCCCCGATATTGCTTTCCAGGTACACGATCTCGCTCCGATCGGGTTGAGTGGCGATCACGAACGGCGCTCGGGCGTCGCGGTAGTAGCCGATCGGGGCGATCTGAATCGTGATGTTCTCCTGCTCCGACATCTCGATGAGATGCTCCAACTGCTCGCGCATGATCTGCCGGGAGCCGACCTCGCGGAGGAGGACGGACTCGTCCAGCACGACGAACACGGTCGGAGGGTTCGGCTTGGTGAGGATTCTCTGCCGTTGCATCCGCTCGCGGACGGCATCGTCGTTGCACAGGAGCACACGTGCGTACGCCTCGGTCTGCAGAAGCCCGTAGACCAACCTGATCTCGAACGCGCGCAGGGCGTCAGCGGACGCCTCGGCGCGGGGGAAGTCCGCGAAGAACTTCGGGTAGCTGCTGGAACGCAGGAGCTCGTCCCATGCATCGACCAGGGCCGTGCCCGAGTCCAGCCCCTTGTCCATCCGTTCGGCGAAGTCCCTGCGGCACTTGGTGCGCCCGGACTCGACCTGCGAGATGTAGCTCCGGGTGACCGCCGTCCGTGCGGCGAGTTCCGTTCGATTGAGTCCCGCTTCCTCGCGGAGGCGCGTGACCTCTGCGCCGAAGGCGACGGTCTTGGCTGTTGGTTTGCGTGCGGCCACTGCTTCGCCTCCACGTGAGCGAGGGGAACCCACCTACCAGCGATCGACAGCGCCACGTGTGTGCTGGGGCGCTTCGGTGGTAACGCTACGCGGCGGAGTTGAAGCTGTGCAGCGAGTTACCCAACCTGTCAGTGGCCAGCGAAGGTCGTGCCGATGTCCGCAGCACCGCAAACTCCTGAAGTCCCGACGATCGTCCTCGATTGCACCGATCAGGCGCCCCGCCTCGCACGCCGGTTCCTCGCCGAACAGTTCGCCAGTTGGGGCATCAGCGACGACTACATGGGCCGTCTCGTGGTCTGCGAGTTGGCCACGAACGCCTACAAGCACGGCGAAGGCACGATCGTGGTTCGGCTCTTCCTCGACCCGGACGATGGGCAACCGGTGATCGAGGTATCGGACACCGGCACGGGCCACCCCACGGTCCAGCCCCAGGACTACGCCGCCACCTCCGGCCGTGGCCTCCAGCTCGTGGCGGAGCTCGTGCACGAGTGGGGAGTCAAGCACCTCACCGGAGGCGGCAAGGTCATCTGGGCCAAGCTGCCCTGACCTTGTGAGGTGGCCGACACAAAGAGCTGGGGACCACGCTCCTGCGAGGAAACGATGCAAATCACGTTGCTGCTACTGCAGCACCTCTTCCCTGAATGGTCGATCACGCTGGACCGAGAAGGGATCTGGAGGGCAACGGGGCGCGTCCTGATCTCGGCGTCCGACCTGGACGAGTTGATGGACCTGCTCCACACCGCCGACCCAGAAGCCTTCGAGCGTGCCTTCCGCCAGCTCGAAGAGCGGAAATGACCGACTGGCGAGAGGAGTCCCTCCGTGCGGCGAGTGCCGGCAGGCCGCGTGATGAAGAGCCGTTCGATCACGGACGTCGACGACCGGAGCGCGCTGGGCCCGTAGGAGCCGACGGCGCTGATCTGTTCTGTGCATCCTGCGGCAGCGGAGCCCACGCGGTCGGGAAGGCGGCCATGGCCAGGCGCGCTTGCGCGCTCGGGCCAGCCGGCGGAGGTGAGGGAGCGCCGCCCGCTGGGCGTGCTTCTCGCGTGTGCGCGGCGGCTCTTCGAGCCGCGTCGGCCTGGGCGTGACGCTCCTGGAGGCTGCGCAGCTGGGCAATGGTGTCGAGCAGGCTGATGAAGTTGGCGACGAGCACCATCGTCGACACCACCGTTCGGTCCTTCGCCATGCCGGTGAGCGCGAGCAGGCGGGCTGTGGTGCGCAGCGCGTTGCCTGCCGGAGTCGGGGTGGGGATACGGCCGCAGGGGGCGCGGGCCGCGCGGTCGTAGGCATCGGCGGCGCGGTGGAGGTGACGGTTGCCGGTGACTCGGGCTGCCACGTGAAGGGCATCGGAGGCCGCCCAGCAGGCGTCCTGCGCAGCGTGCGGGTTGGTGACAAGGTGCCGCCGGATCTGGGCGGTGGCGAAGGCAGCGGCCCGGGCCGCATCGTCGTAGAACGCCTGGCGCTCCTCCGGTGTCAACTCATCCTGGCCAGCAGCCGACTGGCGGTACGCGGCAGGAGAGGCCCAACGCTGGCGGAGACGGGACAGTGACAGGTCATCGGCAAGACGGCTGCCGGGATACCACGTCGGCTCATGACCATCGTGTTCAGCAGCGAAAGCGACGGCGTAGCCAGTGATCTGCCCGTCAACGGTCTGGCTGTAGCGCAGCTTGACCAGGAGAGCCCCTCACCCCGAAGCCGGTCGAGGAACTCGTTGGTCGTCGCCGACTCGTCCGCCGCGCGGCGGACGGCCGTCCGCAGCACGGCTCGTCTCGTCCGCTCGGAGAGATGCCGTCCGTCCAGCGGACGGAGCGGGGACGACGCGTGGACGGACCCGTCCGCCCCCGTCCACCGGCGGCGAAGCTTGGGCAGAGTGAGGTCGGCAGCGAGCTTCCCTCCGCCGAACCACACAGGCCGCCCATCGCTGTTCAGATCGTCAGGGAGGGCGACGGCGTAGCCGGTCATCTCGCCGGCCGTCCGCTCGCTGAAACGCTGGCGGACCAGGACACCCTCATCACGCAGCTGCCTAAAGAACTCCGCCTCGCTGCTCGCCCCGGCCGCCGCCGTCTGGACCTTGCGGCGCAGAAGCGTGCGGGACGGTAGCGGCCGGCCGTGGCGGACGGCTTTCTCGATCTCGCCCCGGCTCGGCCGCCGCGCCGCCGTCCGGTCCGCCGGAGCCGTCCGCCGCAGCCCGTACTGCCGCTCGATGGCGCGGCAAGCGTCCCGGACGCGGTAGCCGTCGTTCCACACATCGGGCCGACCACCGTCCTGGCGCGCCAAGGTCGCCACGATGTGGACATGGTCGGCAGCATGCCGGACCGCCACCCACCGGACCGCGCCGAAGTCCCCAGCCGGAGCAAGCCCGACCCGGTCCATCACCTCATGAGCGATCCGAGCCCACTGCTGATCGGACATGACCGGGTCCTCAGGCGCCGCCCTCAACGGAAGATGCCACACCGGTTGCCGATAGTTCCGCTCCCCCAGCAGAGCCAGCGGCTGCGTGAACAGCGCGTCCAAACGCCGGAAATCCCGGCTCCCATCCGCCCGCACACCCGGCTCCAACTCCGGCGCGCTCCGGAAACCCGCCACCACATGCGGATCGCGATGCTCCTCGTGCCGGCCAGGACCGTACAGGTAGCGCAGCAGCCCCATGACACGCTCTCCACGACGAATCTTCCCAATCACCCACGGCCCCCGGCCGACCGCTCAAGGGAGCCGATGCCGCAACTCCTGAGCCAACTCATCAAGTCGGTCAACGCTGCGCACCGCCGCCTGCGCGTACCACCGAAGCTGCTCGACCAGCTCACCGGAATTCAACGCCGCAACAGCCTGATTGAGATTCACGCCGACCCGCTGCACCTGCCCGGCAGCGAACAACACCGCCGCCAGCGCCTCACGCACCACGGCGTACTCCGCAACCACTCGTCCCTGCGCCGCCGCCAAACTCGCCTGCGCGGCGAACGCCCCCAGCGCCAACCCCTCGTTCGCCGCCGCAGCCGCCAAAACCGCGTACTCCTGCTCCGACAGCGCGATCCTCACCGACCGACTCCGCTGCTGCGACCGAACCGAACGCCGCCTCCGCGGCCCCCCGGACCCCGACACCGACTTGCCGATCTCGACCGTATGCCCCACCCCCCGCGGGGATCGCGCCCGATCCCCTCTGCCCTGGCTAGACCGCGCCCGGTCCAACTACACAAATGAACGTTGCCTATTACTTGCTCCGCGCGGCGAGAACCGGCGAGACCATGACGGCATCACGATCTCCGCCGCCTAGCTGCCGCCCCTGATCGGAGCTCTGCATCGCAACGCGCCTGACCCGCACACGCGAGCAATCAAAAGCGTTTTACTGGATGACATCTCCTAAAGTTGATCGTGCTTCATACTGGACGACCCGAAGGCCAAGCACCAACTTCACGACCGGCGCGCCGCGACTTCGCCCGCGATCTGGAGCATTGACGCATCGACCTTCTAGTCCGACGGTCGCGGGTTCGAATCCTGCCAGGCGCGCCCCTGTCTGACCTGCAGTCTTGATGTAGCGATGGAGGAGGTTCTGGCTACCGGTGTAGCCGCTCACCCTCATCCGCAACACCGTAAGTGACCAGGCCGGGCAGGCCCGAGAACACCACATTGACAAGCCCATCGACCTTGATCTCGCCTGAGCGCGACAGACCGCCGTCCTCTGCTACCAACGGCAGAGCGACAGAGCCGTAACTGGACAGACCCACCGAATCCTCCTCGCATGCCGATGAGCAGGCGTTCGGTGCCCTGGGACAGATCGGACCGCGTCTTCAGACGGCGCTGACGCCCATTCCGTCGTCTGGCACCTGTCGCGAATGGGCCGTGATCGCGCCAGGAACCGCGACCGCCACTTCGACACCGTGTTACGCGAGGCGCCGACCTTCTCCGCAACCCGGGCGATCGTGGCGCCCTCGGCCCACAGCAGCACGATCCGAGCCCGCAGCGCCAGCGCCTGCGAACCCGCAGCACTCCTCCCAGCAACCATGCGCGACACCCGGACTGGTGGAGGGCTCAGGTTAGCCCCGGCCGTCAGCCGGCTCTGTGTAGAACGGCACATTCCGCCAGCCTGATCCGCGACGAGCCTGCAGCGCAGCCGCCGGAGCGGTCAGCCCCGGCTGCACAGCTTCGCCGGTGATCCCCCAAACCGGATGAAACACTCTGGTCACGGCTTACCGAGAGCATGCCGTCGGGGACCTCGTCGCCTTCTCGATGGCGGGCGCCTACGCCTGGACATCTCGCACCATGACTTCCTGATGCATCCCAAGCCCACGTTCCACTACCTGGACGTCTAACCAAAAGGGCACATAGGGGCTCCGGTCGGTCATCCCGTCCGGAGCCCCTACGCTTAGGCCTCGAGCTGTCCACGCGCGTTGCCCGAACGATCGCTTCAATGATCCACCTAACCCCCGTGCTGCTGGTTCAGGGGACCTAGGCAAGCTAGTGTGCTGTCCGATACGTCCACCACCCTCGGTCTTGTGAAGGCAGTACTTAGCTGATGCTTGTTGCCACGTTGATTAAGGCAGGAAATCCTGACCTAGGACCCCTTATCGATATCTGCCGAGAGATTGATATCCAGGAACTCTTGGTCATGGATAAGGTGGTAGCGGACCGCGCTCTGGATATACAACAGCCCGATCTCGTTATAGGGTATCTCGACCCTCCGTCTGATATCACTCAATTCATTGCCACAGCAGACCTGGATCTCGAAAATGTCACTGCTCTAACCAACCTTGAAGTAATGCTGCAGTTGGGCAGGGCTGTTGAACGGAGAATCCCAGCCTGCCTGATCGTGCCCCCACCTCTCCGGGCTCCATCTGTTCCTAGTCAGCTTGTAGTAATTCCATGCCAGCTAAGTGATGTAGACAGTCTTCGGCTGCATCTTTGGGCGTTTACGGCCAACCTTGCAGAACGTCGGCAGGATACTGCAACAGCGCCCGCACAGATCAGCCCTCCCGTTGATTTCAAGCGATACATACGTCTACTTAAGTCGCTGCGCCAAAAAAAAGGATCAAACATACCCTCTTTTAGGGTAGAGCAACTTGTTGTTGAGCTCATACGGGCCACAGGAGTGGCATTCGCCGAGAACCCAGAGAAGAGCACGCCCGATCGTGGCTTCGACATGGCCGTGTTGCCATCGCGGGAGTCAGACGAGATCGCGCTAATAGAAGTGCTGGCAGGACGTCTGAACGAGCGAAGGCTGCATGATTCTGAACTACGTCTTCAGGAAGCAACGCTTGATCGGCGGGCTCAACTGGGCGTGTTGCTCTATGACAGCATTGATGGACGACGCTTTCCCGCAAAAAGGACTACACCCCTTGTACTCAGACTCGCCCTTGAGGATTTGATTGAGCAACTCGGGCACAAGAGTCTCTCGGAGGTGCTTACCGAGGAAGTCGCTAAGGCAACGGAGCGCATCTGATATGGCGCCATACTCGACCTCCAGGATTAGTGCCCTCCATGCCTTGAGCATAGATAAGACGCGCAGCACAACCGTTCGTGGCCGTGCCTTCGAAGACTGGTTCTGCTACCTACTTGACCAGGTTCCGGGTTTTAGGACGCGGAAGGACACCCTCAACAAATTCCACAGCGAAGAGATAGACATAGCTGTGGCCAATAGTAAGCTCAGTGACATGGGTTGCTTTCCTAACCTTTTCCTGGTCGAGTGCAAGAACTGGAGTGACCCGGTAGATTCACCTACCGTCGGTGCCTTTATAGACAAGCTGGCGAATCGACGGATTGAGCTTGGCGTACTCGTGGCCGCCAATGGAGTGACAGGTGATGAAAACGAACTAACTGCGGTTTATCACAAAGCTTCTCTTGCCCAAGTTCGTGGGCATCGTCTGATAGTTATCACACTCGACGAGCTTCTGAAGGTGACCACGACACAAGAGCTTACAACTCTCTTGATTGAAAAGCTCTTGGACGTGATCGCCTCGGGCACCTTCCGCCTATCGTGACAGGTGACGTTGGCGTAAGGACGGTATGGACCGGACGCAGGCCGACCGGTTGGCCTTCATCCGGGTCCGCTCCGACCGGTTCGAGCGCGGCGCGACCCTCACCCACGGCCCCAACCAGGTGCCCGCGCCAGCTCACCGGCCTGTCTGAGTTGAGTGCTGCGTCAAAGTACAGCCGGGGAGTACAGCAACCCCACCGTTGGGGGCGGATTCCAGTCGACCACAACGGATACCGCATGCTGGAATGCTCAGCGCCCTGATCGTGCTTGCCGATAGATGGGGGTCAAGCGCGCTCGCCGAAGCGCGCTCGCGACGTGACCGCTCGGCGATGACCTCTGGAACCGCTAGTTCGGAAGGGTGTAGCGGTATCGGGTCGGTCGGAGATCCATCTCATCGGGTTGCCAGGTGGTCCAGTGACGGCAACGCCCTCCGCTGGTTTGGATGGTGCCATCGGATTGGCGTTGCCAGGTGATCTGGTCGACGACCACCAGGTCGGTGCGGGCAGTGGTCCGGGCGTGAGTGACCTCGTTGGTGGTGAGTTCGACCGCGTCGGCGGTACCAGTGGAACCTTTGACCTCGATGTGGATCTCTTCGTCGCCTTTGACGGCCCGCAGGTCGTAGGAGCAGATGGCACCGACGTCGGTGATGTCATGGTCCGGGTAGAGGTCACGGGCTCGGCGGACAGCGTGCTCTTCGATGGCTTTGCGCAGGGCTGGGTCGGCCAGATAGCCGGCACCGGTCCGCGAGCGTGGGCGACGCAGACGGGCGGGCACCCGCCTTGGCGTACTGGCGGCGGGCGCAAAGTGGTTGAGTCTGGCCAGTTCGGGGAGCAGGTTAAGCATGGCTGCGGGGACTTTGACCAGGTACGCCTGTGCGGTGCGCAGCGGCCGGCTCGGGGAGAAGACAAACGGGAAATACAGCGGCCCGTTGATGCGTGCTTCCAGGTCGCACTTGATTGCATGAAGCTGGTCTTCGAGAGGGCGGAGAGCCTTTTGACCGATCGGGGTGTGCAGCGGGGTGTACCAGGTCAGCTCATACCGCCAGGCCGGTTGGGGGTGAGTGTTGACGGGGCGTTGCTGGCCGTAGGTGCCACGGGCGTCCCAGATCAGCTGGTCGTCGTAGGGACCATCGGCGGCGATGGAGTGTCCGACGATGCCGGGCTGGCCGTGCAGGCTCTTGTGCCAGTGCAGGACCACGTCACCAGGCTTGATCGCAGTGACCAGTGAGTAGGACCAGAACTCCCCGCCAGTACCGTTGCGCTGCAGTGCCTGCAGGTTGCTGCCGAGGTCGGGGCGGTCAGTGATCTCCATCCAGAACCGTTCTGCGGGGTCTTGGTCCCACCACCGGTTCAGCGCACCTGTGGGTGAAGTGAACACCGTCCGGGCTTCCCTCACAGTGGGGTCCACCAAGCCGTTGGCCTGACGTGCGGCATCCTCTGCGGTGCCGCCGGGGAGCATCCGCCGCGGCTCGATCCGTTTAGTGGCATTGCCGCCATCAGTAGTGGCAAGGTCCGGTGAGGTCCCCCCCTCCTTGCGTTGAACACGGACAATGCGTCGATCGCGTCGCGAACCCGATCGCGCGACGATCTCAGGGGCATCGCCGCAAACGGAAGTGACGTCGTCATTCTCTTCCGCAATTTCAAAAATTTCCTCGATCAAAGACGATTTGTTGCGCGCTGACGCTATCGCTTCATTGGTGCTGCCTTTGGCTTCAAGTAGCTCTACCGTGTCCCAAATAGACCTGCGAACGAAAGACCATGCTGCAACCACGTGAGCACAGCGCACAACCATCGATCGGTCTGCTGCAGCCAGAGATGTCGCAATGCGCAGCAGATGCTCGAAGGATCTAACGAAATGGAACTCCGGACCCTCGATAGAGGATGACCGATCAGGGTTATCACTCAAGTCTTCTATCGTGCGATACGCCGCGTTCAACTTGTTTAGCGCCGCAGGCGTGAACGTGATATTGCGCTGTTGAGCGGTAGCCCATTCGTACGCCCGACCGATTTCACCAACAGCACCTGCGGTGTCGTCATGTTTGAGATCGAAGTCCGAAGGTCCAGCAAGGATCGACATGACTCGACTGCTAGTAGCGGCGGAGGTCCTATCAAATCTCCGCAGCCAGGCGTCCTTGCTTATCGCCCATTGAACACCAACATTAGGCATGGCCTTGCCATCCTGCATATCGGGGGATTGATGCACTTCCCGCTGCTCACCATAATCCCAGGAAGAGCGAACAGATGCTTCGAGTCCAACCTGGAACGAGAACGGCTCGCGTCCGCGCGCAACAATTGGCGATCCTGTACACAAGACATTGTGGGTCTTTGCCGACTTACGACTATCACGTAGCGCCTTTCTGATTAGGTTCTCGTAAGCCTTCACGGTGGTCACGGCACCATAAACGATGCCCTCCAGAACGTTCGATTCAGTCTCCCTCAGGGTCTCCATAGCCGCCTCAAAGGCCGCAACCGATGAGTCACCTTCGTTCGATACGAGCACGGTCCATACGAGTGGGGGACGCAGCCTATTCCTCGAGATTATGGAGACCGTATCGGCTATAGCAGCCGACCATACGCTCAGAAGTACTGTGTAGGCTGCCACTTCATCCACACCGCAGCGACTCGTTACTCGCTTGGCAATCTGGCCGACTGGACCGTAGAGCAAAACGCTAGGCGACACGAATACCTCCATAATGACCGGGATGGTTCAGCAGTTCAGCAGAGTACTGGATGGTGTCCTGACAGTGCTGTCGAAGGGGAGAGCGCGTCCAGCTGTGGGCTGCCCATCGCTCGCTGAGTGCGGTGGCGAGCGACGCCCAAGCGGGTGGGAGCAAGATTGGGAGCGGAGAGCTCCCGGTAGGATGCATTCAGGCGCGGCGAAGCACGGCGCCAGGTCCTGGCGATACCCACTCTGACGTGGTCGTACGGATGCGAGCAGGCTGTCACGACCCCCATGGTCCCCTGTTGTGGTCATGGTTGTCATGAAGTTCGTCTTGGGGAGAACCCCTACTCAGCAGGACTTATGAAGACTTCGTGTGCAGCTTTCAAGGCGGCCCGACAACCGGGCCGCACGCGCCGCCGACTCGGTGCCTGGCCCTCCGCCTCTGCTCGGGAGCTGGCTACGGGACCAGGCTGCGGGCACCGGGCGGCGCGAGACAGGTGCCACGCGAGCGCCTCGGCGCGCTCCAGGACGGCGGAGAGGGCGTCCAGGACGTCAGTGCGGCACGCGTCCGGGTGCTCCCCCCGGCGCCACCTCCGAACGAAGTCGCACGTTTCAGTAGACGTCCGCGACCGGGACCGGGCCGTTCGGAAGTCATTAGGATTGACAAACCGGGGAAGCTCAGTGTGCCCACAGGGTGGCTACTCGCTGACGTCGAGCCCGCTTGGTGCATTGAGCCCGCGAGTCATGAGGGCCCGGCCAGAGGGCCAACGTCTCCTGTGAGGCGGTTGAGGTCGAGATGGAGCTCGCCGGCGTCGAAAAGGCCGATCGGATCGCGAATGCAACGCCATGACGGCGTTGTGGTGTTGGCCTCGTAGACGCGGTAGAGGACATAGCGCTGACGGGCGCGCACCGCTAGCTGGAACTCGGCGGCGGGCCAGACGAACTGGCCTTGGCGGCTCGTGGTGGACTTGACCTCGACCCACAATTCGGCACCATCGTCGTCAACAGAGACGATGTCATGGTCCGAGCCGGGGTTAGCGTCGGCGACCCACCTGACACGGTCTGGCGAGAAGCCAAGCTGCCTCACGCGCTCGCGTTCGATGGCGAGGACTATTTCTTCGCCGCGCCGGCCGACCTCCCGGTCATCCTCCGATTCCTGGTAGCTGCGTGGTGTCCAAGCGCCGGAACCGCCGCTGCCTGCGGTTGCTTGGCGCTTGTGGGATGGTGTTGCTGTTCTCTCTGCGGGCAGGGCTTGGACGCGTCCGAGGTCAGGCAAGGGCGGCCGGAGGGCTCGGGCGGCCGGCAGTGTGGGTGGTTTCTGTGAACCACTGTTGTCCGGTAGCGGCTTTGACATTGCTTCCCGGACGACATGCTGGCTGAGGGCGTCGGAGAGTGATGCTAGGTCCTCGTCGTCCGCGTCTTCGGCGTATTCGGTGCCGGGTGTGCGGGGCCGCCAGTTCACTTTGCGGCGCTCCAGTTCACGTTGCATTTCACGTGCCGACCGGCACCGCAACAGGAAGTAGACGGCGTCGCCAAGCAGCCGTTCCCCGAGCGGCCCTGAGTCCGCCAAGCCAGCGACCGCGTTGGCGACGAGCCTGCGCTGCTCATGGGAGCTGGCGACTTGGTCGAGGACGATCTGATTGTCGTCTACGTTGTAATCCACGGCCACGGTGAGGGCGTGTCCGCCGACACGGTACTTGCGTTGGATCCCGTTGACGAGGGTTATCTGCGTGATCCGGGCGAGCCGGGCAGTTAGTCTGCCAACTGTGCGCGACTGATCCGGTCCGGAGACTGCGGAGGCAAGCGCAGCTACCGCAGACGCGAAATTCGGGTCGTGGAGCCGCGCGAGGGTGATGTCGAGCCGGAGCGTTTGATCTGGCTCGATTTCGGAACCGTACTCTGTGTCCTCCCGTTTGGCTGCTTTAGATAGCGGCCTGGTACCAGCGGCTTCGAGGAACCCGATTACGCGCCCATCAGAGGTGTCGGCGAAGGATACGGGCACGCGCGCGGCCACCGCTGCCGCCGCCAGCGCGGGGTCGTCGTTGATGAGGAAGCCCTCCGTGGTCGCCTCCTTTAGAGTGTGCAGGCCACGCTGGTCGTCCAGAAGCAGGTGCGTGCCGGGGGCGAGCCCCTCTGGGGGTGCGTCAAGGCGGTGGTACGCCCGCCGCAACGCCTCGGCCACGTGGCGGGGAATCGGGCGCTGCGCGCCGTAGAGTTCGCTGACCCGCACGAACAGACGCCGCCAGTGTGCGGGGGTAGGCCGTTGGGTGGCGCCGAGGAAGACCCAGGTATCTCGCAACGCCTCTGGCAGCACCGTGACCACGTCGAGGAAAGCACTGCGGTTGTCCGCGCCGACAAGGCAGTTACCTGCTGCCTCCCATCTGCTACCGGTCCAGATGACTTGCCGGTCTCGCAGCTCGCCGGCACGCCGCCTCTCCCGGCGCAACGCCGATACCAGTGCCCGGTAGACAAGGTCTGGCTTGGTGACGTGACTGCCGGACTCCTGCAGTTTCATCAGGGCTGCGAGGATGTCGTCCGCGCGGGGTTCGGTCCGGCATCCGAGTCGTCGTAGCAGGGCCGTCGACATGCCCACGGCGTATGGGGCGTCCTCCCCCAGCACTGCGACCAGATGGTCGGACCGGTTGTAAGCGTCGGAGGGCGCCGTTGCCGTGCCCGGCCCCGTCTCGAGGAACTTGATGGTCTTGAGGTGGGTGAGCACGGACAGTGAAAGCAGTCTTTGCAGGCGGGCGATTGCCTGTCGCATGACCTCTGGAGGAACGGTGCCCTGCTCCACCAGTCGTGCAAGGGCCACTATGTCGCTGCCCCGAACTGCCTGACGGAATCGAAGGGGCTTTAACGAGTCGTTGTCCTCGTCAGCAGGCGTGGACAAGTGCAGTGCCGGCGCAAGGAGCGTGGCACCCTTCGCCGACCGGCTCACCATGTTTGCAGGAGCAACCCACTCGCCGTTGTGGTCCTGGAGCACCGGGGCGCGGCGGACCGCGGCCCACGCTTTCCTCGACAGAGTTGGCCGACCTCGTATGTAGCGTGCGAGAGCATCGCGTGCCTGCTCGGAGGCGGTCCCGTCCACAAGACGGCTCGCTGTTTCTATCGCCCATCGGGTAAAGTTGAACGGCCTGCACAACCCGGCAAGGACCTTGGAGTCGACCAGGTCTGGATGCAGCGTCTGGTCCCAGGAAATCACGTCGGCGACTGCCTCGTCGACAATCCAAAGCCCCTTCGGCGAGCCAAGCGTCCCCGCGCCGGTCAGCGTGGTGGGCGCGGTGCGGAGATCTCGCCTGTGGTCAGCGGTGAGGGCGGTCCTACACCCGTCTAGGGCGGCCGCGAAGTGCTGCTGGAGCGTGAGATCGCGCAGCGCGTCCGGGAAGTCGGTGTAATACCGTGCTACCTCGGTGGCTTGGTCGAGTTTGGTCGCCAGTTCGCGTGCGTTCTCGCCTGCGCAGCGCAGGCGGATTAGTGAGCTGACCGTGAACGCCTTACCTCCCAGCGCGACCGCCATCGCCTGGGTCTCTGGGCGTGTGACGAGGCTGGAGTGCAGCAGATGGTCCGGGCTTGAGGTACCGGCTCTGAAGGCCGCCAGCGCGGGGTTGGCCGGGATCGTCAGGGATTCGACCGGGGCGCGTAGCGATCGCTTGGCGCGGCCTGTCGTCGCTTGGGTCGGCCAGCACGACTCGCTACGCAGCAGCCGGTCGATCTCCTCCCTTAGTGCGGGAACTGTGGAAGAGCCTGCTGCCCGCGGGTCAAAGGCGAGGAACGCTTGAGCGCCAAATTCGACGAACAGGCGTTCGGCGAGTAGGCGGACGGCGAACGCGGCGGCTTGCTCGACCAGCCAGGCGTTCCAGTCGCTGTTCTGGGGATCGACAAGCTGACTGCGGTCCTCGGTCATCTCGAACGGGGCGCTGATGCTGAATCCGAACCCGGTCCGCGCCCGGATGGCGCCCATCGGGTAGTAGAAGATCCCCGGTGTCTCCAGGTCCAGGCCGCGGCGCCGAGTCCGGACTGAGACACCCAATCGGATCCGGCCCCCGGGAACCTGGAAGTAGCTGGGCACGTTCGGTCTGCGGAGCGCTGCTGGCGGTATCAGAACACGCTGGTACTCCCTCTCGCTGATCGTTCCCGACGCGTGGGCCAGCGACGGGCCGTGCTCTTCGAGCTTGGCCGTCCGCTTGATCAAACCGGAACCCCGCTGCCCCGCGCGGGCAGACTGCCGCCAGCGCAACTCGTGCCCGAGACGCTCGGAGCAAAGCACGACGGACTGGAGGTTCTTCCCTGGCCCGGGGTGGGCCAGCTTGATTAGGGTCGGCGCGAACTCGGCTGCGATAGCCTTCAGCGCTTCGGCCTCGTGATGTTCGTCGAAGGCCCGCAGGGGGCCGTCATCCCTCTTGCGGTATGGAACCACGAGGGTCACACCCGGCTGGGTGCTGGAGTCCGGATGCGGCAGTGGTTCGGCCAGCGCCCCCTTGGTGCGGTCGAGGATAGTGCGCCTCCCACCGGACATGATGTTGATGCGGTCGCCGAGCAAGAACAGGGAGCGGAGCCCGAAGTTTTTCGACCCGATGCCGTTGGACTTCGGCTCGACACGATCTGCCGCGTCCGGTATCAGACCGTGGCCGAGCATGACACTCAGCCGCTTCCATCCCGCGCGATCGATCGTCTTTCCGTTGCCGCGGACCTTGAGAGCGTCTGGACCGAACTCGACCACCAGTTCGGTACCTCCCGCGTCGTACTCGTTCTGCACCAGTTCCCGCAGAACATCCACCGAGGTATGACTGAGCGCGAACTCGATAAGCAGGCTCGAGCCGACGTGAAAACGGAACTCCAGCTCCGCGGAGTTAGCCGGGACTAGGGAGTGATCGGGCACGTCTCTTCCCATCAAGCCGATCCAGAGATGACAACGATGATTTCAGGGCGCACCGACAAAGGGCGGCCTCCTGCGGTCCCGGAAGATGCCCGTTTCCGGTCATCGCTGACTAGCGGCTGCACCGCCGGTGACACCGTCGTGGCGGAAGCCTGGGTGGTTGGCCGTCGGCCACCGTTGACCAAGCCCGCCGCGCTGGAGACGCGCCTGGCCAGGTCGCGAAGGGCAGGGTTTGTACCAGATTAATCCCATGTCCTGGCGAGGCGCGTCGGAGATCCAAGGCCAGAGCTGTGCAACTATCTCTTCTTGATCATGCATACGCGATACTCGACCAATCGGCTGTAGTCTTTATCGTACTTCATTTTAGTCTGAAGAACTACATTGCTTCCCGGGATCTCGTAGGTTCCAGCCGGGCACGCGGGACCATCACCCATTGCATCGCTCAACAAATACATGCCGGAGAAATCATTGATGGATGCGGTATCGACGCCACTTGGACCAGGCGGCCCCGAAGGTCCAACTGGTCCCTTATTGAGCCCCAGCACTCCTATGGCTGCGCTAGTTGCGGCACCACTGATAGTTCCGGCCAGGAGTGCGGACAGGAGAACACTGAAAAAAGATCGACTCACTGCTGGGAACCTCTCATCTTGACCGATCAATACTAGCGATGGGCGAACCAGCACCCCGGATCCTCGCAACACCGGACCGCGTCCAATTCTGGCCAGTAGCGCACACGCATATCCAGCCGGTCGGCCCGGAACCACGACCGTCACACGAAACACTAGGAGCAGAGCCAGCCAAAGCATGGTTGTCATCCGCGCAGGTCAGGCGGGGACCGCCGGCGATGAAGTCACAAGACCTACAACGGCCCATGTCGGCTCGTTGTCGGCTCGGCGATTCCGAAGCGGATCGATGGTAACCCTGTTCTGCGCACCCCCGAGTTGGCTTCTCTGGGCTTGCTGTCCAGTGCGATGCGAGATCTGGTGGCACGGGCTAACACCGGTCGGTTGACGCAAGCCGACCTTGAGGGTGGATCACTGACCGTGAGCAACTTGAGCATGTACGGTGTCGATTCGTTCTCGGCGATCATCAATCCACCCCACTCCGTGATCCTGGCGGTGGGCGCCGTGCGACCCGGGGTCGTCGCCATCGACGATGAGTGCCAGGTCCGGCCACTGATGCAGCTCACGGTCTCTATCGATCACCGCGCCATTGACGGCGCTGTGGGGGCCCGGTGGCTCGACGCACTCGTCAACCATCTACGTTGCCCGATAGGCCTGATCATCTGACGGACACGCCCCGCGAGACATCGAGCGTGGCTCGATAGCTGATCAGTGGAGCTTTTCGGCTGCGGACGAGATCTCGTGGTGAGACCTCTTCTACCGGGGGCTCCACGCCCTTTCCGGACGCCGCCTGATCGTTCGCGTGTCTGCCCTCAAAGCTTCGTTTGTGACAGGAAAAGCATCCTTATCCGGATCGATTTCGCTGAGACCACCTCACTGCGACGGCCGCTGGCCGATTGTAGAAGTCAATCGCTACGAGTGCCGGTCGTTGTGCCTCACCGAGGGTATGTCTACAAGCGGGAGGGCGCCATTTTGTTCAGCCTTCCGCGGTGCCGCTATCAGTAGGCGCAAGGAAGTTGCGCAGGAGCCTGAGTCGTTCAAGAATTTCGTCATAGGTCACGATAGTGACGCTGCGAGAATTGGCGCGGTATAGCTCGAAGGACTTCTGCTTCGATGGCTCATCCGGAGGCGGGGTGCGTCCTGCCACAACAAAGCAGGAGATCGCATAGGACTCCAAGTCCCATCGGCGCGAATTGTGCTTCAGCGTGGCGAGGTTCGACGTCAGTTGGTATGCCTGATCGAGAACCTGCGTGACCGCGCCATTCAGCTCCTTTGAAGGGCCGTACACCCCCGTTCGATGCTCTCGCGTGTCGAGCAGTCGGGTTGTCGGCTTCTTGATCTCCACCAATGCCACATTGTTGGTGAGCGAATTCTTAAACAAGTAGTCGGCAATCTTATCACCACCTCCCGCGAGGCTGCCGCCGCCCACCGTTGCTTGCGACTGAACGCTGACCATTGGCGCGCCGAACACTTGCTGGAGAGCAAAGGCGTTGTCATCAAAAAATATCTGCCAGTACTGCTCATTCTCACCCTTCTCCAATGATTCTTCGTAGGAGGCGATGAGGTGATCGAGACTCACCAGCTCGATCTCGCGGTGCAATTTTTGAAACTTCTCGGGCCTAGTACTCCAGCGGTAAGTCGTGATCTTCAGGTCTGTTGTCGCTGGTGGTGGCATGTGCGGGCGTGGGCTTGATGGCGTCGGCGCCAGTGTGACCAGTGGCGGGAGAGTTCGACGGCCTGTGGTGGACTGGCGGTGAGCCGGGTCATGAGGCGTTGGACTTCGGCGAGGGTGACCGGGATCAGATCGGGCTCGTCCTGTGGGCGGGTGTGCTCGGACGCGGTGACCGCGGTGAGGAAGGCGTGGGCGAGCATGGCCATGGTGGTCCACCGGTACCACGATCTCCAGGTGCGGACCTGGTGCTGGTCCAGACCGCACAGGCCCTTGCCGGCCTGGAACGATTCCTCGATCGTCCAGCGGCGGCCCGCGACGGTGACCAGGGTGTGCAGCGGGACGGGCGCGGGTGCGTAGCAGCGGTAGAACGCCAGTTCACCGGTGCGGCGGTTGCGGCGGACCAGCAGCCACCGGCAGCCGGGCCTGTGGTGGTCGATGCCGATCAGGGCCCAGTGGTAGAGGCGTTCGCCTTTGGCGCCGGTCCCGGCCGACAGGGGCTGCCAGGCCCGTTTGGGCAGTGCGGCGGCGGCCTGGTCGGCGCGGCGGGTGCCGACGCCCAGGGTGACGCGGTGGCTGGAGGCGACCGCCAGCACGTACCCCACCCCGCGTTGTTCCAGCTCACCACGCAGGTCCGGGCTTTGGCCGTAGACCTCGTCGCCGGTGGCCCACCCCGCCTGCACCCCGGCGTCCAGCGCGCGGGCGAGCATGCGGCGGGCCAGCTCGGGCTTGGTGGCGAAGGTCCGGTCGGCGGGCACCCCGGCCGCTTGGCGCCGGTCAGTGTCGCCGGCCCAGATGCGGGGCAGGTAGAGCTCCCGGTCGAGGAAGGCGTGCCCGGCATCGGTGGCGTAGCCCAGGAACACCGCGACCTGGCTGTTCTCGATCCGGCCGGCGGTGCCGGTGTACTGGCGCTGCACCCCGGCGCTGCAGGTGCCCTTCTTCAGATCGCCGGTCTCGTCCACCACCAGCACCGCCCCCGCCGACCCGAGCTGCTCGGTGACATAGCCGCGCAGGTCATCACGTATCTGGTCGGCGTCCCACACCGCCCGGCTCAGCAGGTACTGCATCCCGTACGGGTTGCGGTCCCCGGCGTGCTCGGCGATCGTCCAGCAGTTCTTGCGCGGCAGCTCCGCCAGCAGCCCCTCCAGCAGGCCCCGGAACCGCCGCCGGGTCTCCACCCGCTTGAACCTGCAGGCCACCCGGCCCAACAAATCCTCCAGCATCGTCTGCCACCGGCCAGGGTCTACGCTGGGCCCAGCGGCCACCACGCGATCTTCGGTTGTCCTCACAAACACCCATGATCACGCGGTGGCCGTCTGCATGCTCCAGCACCCCCACCAGCAAGATCACGACTTACCGCTGGAGTACTAGCCTTGGCGAGCCCTGCTGACTCGGATGTGAGCGTTGCGATCAGCGCGTCCCGCTCCTGGTCGTTCAATTCTTCGACCCCATCCGCCGCCTTCGCGATCACCCGTGAGACTGGATGGCGCCCCAGACTGAAGTCCATAGACACCAATCCGAGCACCGTGGCCAGATCATTGTGAACGAAGGCGTCCTTGACTCGACCCGCTGCGCGATTACCGCGATCGTTGATGCGCCTGATTTCCGACCACATTTCCGCAAAGCGAGACATTCCGAGCCGGAAGACTCGGCCCTCTACAGCCGACTCATCTGCGCTGGTGAACGCAATCTCGTCGCAGGCTGTGTGCTTCTCAATCAGCCGAATGATCCGGTTGCAGTCTTTCAAGAGGCCAAGTCCATAGGCGTAGTCCTTGACAAAGCCAGCTGGGAGCATTTCAAGGACCGTTTCTAGTTCGGACTCCTCGAAGTACGGGTCAATCGCCGAAATCTCCACAACTAGGGTACGTATCTGGTCGTACTTGGGACCGAGATATCCACTCGTACCGTACAGCGTGTTGATCGGATAAATACGAAGTTCTCCGGAACCTCGAACGAGGCCTAGCAATTTTACACCCGCATCGGCGCGGGCTGCCGCCGGAGCACCCTCGGCAGGTGAGACGGAGGGGATGAAGTACGCCTCGATCTCCTGGCCTATGGAAGCCATCCGAATGTCGAGGCGTCCGTTTTCCGATTGGTCAATTCCAAACCGTGCCACAGTAAGCCTCAACTCTTCTCAAGTAGCTATTCGTCCAATGGTCAAGCTCTCGTAGGTGTGTGAGCAAGCGGAGCCACGGCCCAGGGGGTGAAGAGCCTGTGCTCGGGTTCAAAGAGTCGTCACCCACTGCCTGTCGGAGAGCATAGATGCTTGCTGAGGGCTTCTGCGGGACTTTTCCAGGCCAGGGTCTTCGGGGCCGGGCTGTTGAGTGCGGCTGCGACGGCGTCGAGTGCGTCTTGCCCGTGTGGGCTCAGGTCGGTGCCTTTGGGGAAGTAGTGGCGCACAGACCGTTGGTATTCTCGTTGGTGCCGCGCCGCCAGGGGCTATGCGGGTCGGCGAAGTAGATCTCCAGTCCCGGTGTCGAGACGTAGTTGGGTGTGCTGGGCCATCTCCGCGCCCTGTCCCAGGTCAGCGACCGGCGCAGTTGCTCGGGCCAGTTGGTGAGGGTTGCGGCGATGGCATCGCGCACCGCCCTCGGCTCAGTGCCCGGCCAGCGCCGGGCCATTCTTTTACCCGAGGCCACGCCGCAGGCGATGAGTCTGGTCATCCGCGACCTGGAACGGCGCGGGCTGATCCGCCGCGATCCGCATCCGGACGGCGGGCGCGTGCTGCGCGCCCGGGTCACCGGCAGGGGGCTGAACGTCCCGCGGCGCTGTGACCGCGCGTTGGACGACATCGAAGCGATCATGTTCGCCGAGATCGACGCAGCATCGCTGCAGGATGACACAGACATAGAGGGCGATCGCTTCCGCTTGATGCCTCCTTGTCCGGCCTGCTTTGAGCGGAACGCCCACTTCGTCAATCGGTGCGGCGGCGGCTGCGGATTTTGTCGAAGGCGGCGAGGGCGGTGTCGTCGGCGTCGTCGAGGGTGTGCAGGTAGCGCTCGGTGGTGGAGATGGATCCGTGGCCGAGGCGTTCCTTGACGACTTGGAGGTCGGCGCCGCCGGCCAGGAGCCAGGATGCGTGGGCGTGACGGAGGTCGTGGATGCGGACCTTGGCGTCCAGGTCGGCTTTCTTGAGGGCGGGCTTCCAGATCCGGTTGCGAAACCAGTTGGCGGGGATGTGGCCGTCGGTCTCGCGTCGGCGGGGTTCGCGGGGGTGGTCCTTGCCGTCGGCTCGGCGGCGGGCGCGGTATTCGGCGAAGGCTCGTCTGCAGTGGTCGCAGCGGCATTTGGCGGCGTTGTAGGCGCTTAGCGTGCCGTGCTGGTAGCGGCGTCCCTTGGCGTTCACTTCGGTCCAGCCGAGGGTCTCGGGGTCGAGAGGGGCGGGTGGCTCCTCGGTCGTAGTTTCCGGTTGGTAGACGAACAGGAGTCCGTCGGTGCCGAGGTTCTCTTCGATGATGTGGTCTTCGAGTTTGGCGACGATCTGGTCGCTGAGCTTGAAGCGTCGCCACTCTTTGTCTTTGGGGTAGTCCTTGACCAGGAAGCGTTTGCCCTCGGGGTGGAACTTCGGGTTGAGCTCCACTACGACGCGGCTGACCGTCAGGAGGCGGGAGCGGGTTTTGAGGTCACGGCCGCGGAGTTCGGTGAGTTCGCCCCAGCGCAGGCCGGTTTCGATGGCGGTCTCGACCAGGAGTTTGGAATCGGCGTCCGGGAGGGCGTGGTAGAGGTCGTCGAACTGCTCGGGGCTGATGATTTCCAGTGGCTTCTCGGGGACGGTGGGGGTGCGGACTCCTTTGCAGGGGTGGATGTAGGTGACCTGGTCGTTCAATGCGGTGGTGAAGATGGCGCTGAGGACGACCTTGTTGTAGCGGATGGTGGCGGCGGAGACGCCGTTCCTCTTCATCTGCCTGATCCAGGCGCGGACGTGCTCGGGGAGGATGTCCATCATCCGCATCGCGCCGAACTCGGGCATGACGTGCTTGTAGATCGAGTAGTGGTAGCTCTGCATGGTGGTCGGCTCGACCTCGTGGTTGGGCAGCCAGGTCTCCTCGACGTACTTCTTGAAGGTCTGCCGGCCCCGCTTGAGGTTGAGGTCCCTGCCCTTGCCGACCTCGGCCTCGGCGCGCTGCCAGGCCCGGTCGGCCTCCTTCTTGGAGGAGAAGGTCCCCGCTGATGTGATCTTGCCTTTGAGGTCTTCGTAGCAGGCGGTGTAGCGCGGCTTGCCGTGGCGGTCGATGCGTTTGAACGCGTACCCCAACGTCACTCCCCCGAATGATCGTTTGTTAGTCGCTCGTTAGTGGACTCTGCCCCACGGGGCGGGATCCAGGATGACTGCACGTCACGCACTTTAGGCCTCTGACCTGCATGTTCTCATGGATTCGACGGATCGCGAAGGAGGTGAGATGAATGCTTTTTGGGCACTGGGGGTCAAGGGGTCGTGGGTTCAAATCCCGCCGTCCCGACAGAGTTTGTGCAGGTCAGAGGGCTAAAGCGGGGTCGCTCCGCGGCTCCCCCCAACGGCGGTGGGGAGCCACAGGGGGAGCCAACGTCAGCAGGATCGGGCCCAGAAAGCGGCTTTCGTCTCAGTGGATAGATCACCTTGGCCGGAAATGCGTGTCAAGCACATGACACCGGTCAAGAAGTCCTCGCTGTCCGCCCAGTGCCGCCGAGGAACGCGGCCATGAGCAGCCCCACGACCATGAACATCGGCGCACGGCGCCGCCATCCGCGCGCGGCCAGCCAGTTCACCGCCGGCTCGATCGCGAAGGTCGGGAACGCCAGCGAGCGTGAACGCCTCGGACAGCCACGGGGGCATCCGCTGCGCAGGTGAACATCCACAGACCCTTTGCTGAGCCAGCCGAGCCTCCCAGCCGTCGGCAGGGGCACGGGGCGAGGAATGTGAAACGCCCCGGGTGGGATGGAGGCTCGTTTTCCCTGAGTGGATCGAGTCATGGCCCGTCCGTCTCCCCCTGAACTGCGCAGGCGCGCGGTCCGCATGGTGGACCGAGATTCGCCCGCTACCCCAGTGAGTGGTCGGCGATGAAGGCCGTCGCGGCACAGGCTGGGAGTCGTCTCGACCGAGACGGTGCGCAACTGGGTGCGTCGGGCCGAGGCCGACCGGCCGCACAAGTACTGATCGCGTTCATCGATGCGTTCCGCAAGGTCTTCGGTGTCGAGCCGATCTGCCGGGCGTTTCTGCGCACGGCACCAAGATCACACTGTCCGCCCACCACGCCGCCAAGTCACGGCCGGCCTCGCCCCGGAGGGTCCGTGACGAGTGGCTCAAGACCGAGATCAGCCGCATGTACACCGGCAACTACCAGGTCTATGTCGCCCGGAAGGTCTGACGGCAATTGCAGCGCGAGGACCACCAGGTGCCGCGCTGCACGGTGGAGCGCCTGGATGCGCGAACTCTGCCTGGCCCGCGTCCGCGGCGGCCGCAAGATCCGCACCACCGTGTGCGCGGATGGGAACGAACGCGCGGCGGACCTGCTGCGTCGAGACTTCACCGCGACCACGCCGAACCGCCGAGGGGTGGCCGCGACTTCACGCACGTGACCACCTGGGCCAGCGTCGTCTACATCGCACTCGTGGTGGTCATCTTCTCGCGTGCGCCGCTCCAGCGCGGCGGGCCCTCATCGGGGAACAGGGCCGACCGGGTGGCCGAGTGGATGCCGTCGGCGCCAACCAGGACGTCCGCGCGTGCGTGCGAGCCGCCGGCGAACCGGGCGGTCACGGCCCCGGCGTCCTACTCGAAGCCGATTAGGCGGTGGCCGGTGCGCACCGCGTCCGCGCCCAGCCGTTCCACCACGCGGTGGAGCGGGCCCTGCAGCCGGCCGTGATGCACGCTGATCTGCGGGTGCGCGAACCCGGCGGCCAGACCGCAGGGCCTGCGTATGATCTCCTGCCCCAGCCGGTGGGCGTAGACCAGCTCACCGGTGCGCACTCCGATCTCGTCGAGCCGGTCCAGCAGCCCCACCGCGGCCAGTTCCCGGGCCGCGAACGGCAGCACGTTGATCCCGACACCGAGCTCGCGGATCCGCTCACCGCGCTCGTAGACCACGCAGCCGATGCCCTCGGCGTGCAGGCGGAGCGCGGTGAACAACCCGCCGATCCCGGCTCCCACGATCATCACCTTCACGGCTTCTCCTCGTCCTCGTCGAGGCCGTCGCGGCCACCGCCCGGCGGTGCAGCGGCTCGGCGGTCCGCGGTTTCCGAGCGGAGCGAACCGGTCGTGATCAGCCGTGCGGTGATCCGGACGACGGCCAGAGCGGCCACGCCGGCCAAGCCGAAGAGCAGGAGGCGCAGGGTGGGCGTCCACGGCCAACTCGGGCCGGACGGGCCGAGGTCGGCCGAGCGGTACTCGAGGATCTTGCTGGTCCAGCGGGCCGTGGGCCTGTCGAGCGTGCGGGCCATGGAACGCAGCACCGGGTCGAACGCGAAGCCCGGCCGCCGGTGCGGGTACTCCAGCGGGACGCCGGCGCGGCGGGCGGCGGCCGCGATCTCGGGGTCGGGGTTCGCCGCGGCGGTGGTGCCCGGGACCATCAGACGGTCGACGCCGTCTCCCGCGCCGGCGAGGCGCCGCCTCGGAGCGAAGGTCAGGCCGTGCCGCGAGCGCACGGTGGCCGTGGCCGCGATCGTGACCGTCCGGACGGCCTTGACCTCGGCGTACGGGCTGAACACCGAGGCGAGTTCCAATTCGCCGACGCCGTCGGTGAGCACCACCCCCACCTTGGTGGAATGCGAGCGGAACCCGAGGTTGAGCAGGTGCACGATCGCGTCGGACGGCGCCAGCCGCGATTCGGGCATCCTCGCGGGGGTGCCGGGAGAGTACCGGTGCCAGCCGGCGGCCCGGGCGGCCGCGGCGGCGGTGTCGGTGCCGGCCAGCCGCTCGATCACCCGCAGCGTCCCGTCCATCGACGACAGCAGCCCGCCCGTGGTGATCACGTTTCCGGCGTCGACGTAGCGGACGCCGCGCCGCCAATGCACGGCGGGGTGGGCGTCCTTCAGGCCGGAGAGCCGGTACCAGTGCGTGGTGGCCTCGCGGCCGTCGAGGAGCCCGGCTTCGGCGACCAGCCGGGCTCCGGTGCACACGCCGAGCACCAGCCCGCGGCTCGCGGTGCTCCGCAGCCACGCGACGACGCGGCGATCGCCGCCGTCGTCGGAAGGCATCTCCGGCACCACGGTGACGTCCGGCGCTCCGCCGTCCAGCCGCCGGCTCAGTTCCGCGAAGTCCAGGTCGGGGACGAGGTCCAGCCCCCCGAGCAGCGGCAGGGGCCGGCGTTCAGGTGCCACCGTGTAGACGTTGAACCTCCCGGTGCTCGCCAGAAGGTCGTAGGGGACGAGCGTGTCGGCCACGTTGGCGCCTGCGTTGCCGACCACGACCGCCACGGTGGGCTTGCCCGGGGCGTGCACGGGCGGAGCCACGGCGGGGAGGCCCCCGGCGGTGGGCGGCGCGTACCGGTAGGAGGCGAAACTCCGCGAGCTGATGAGGAACTCCACGCCCGGGACGAGCAACAAGGCCACGAGGACCACCAGCCCACGGCCGAGGACCCGCAAGACCCGCGCGCCCTGTTCCTTTCTCAGCTGGGACATAAGGCGTCCAAAGCCCGCTGCCCGAGGCTCGATCGCATCGCGTTCACCGGCTCTTGGCCGTGAACGTCAGATGGGTGACGCCCGAGGGCGGCGAGACCGCCTCGATGTCGAACGCGTCCTCCAGCGACTCCAGGCCGTCCCAGAGCCGGACACCGCGGCCGAGCAGGATCGGGACCTGCACCACGTGCATGTGGTCGACCAGCCCCTCGGCGAGGAAGTCGCGCACCACCGAGGGCCCGCCGCCGAGGCGCACGTCCCGGCCGCCGGCCGCCTCACGGGCCCGCTTGAGCGCCTCGGCGGGCGAGGCGTCCAGGAAGTGGAACGTGGTGCCGCCCCGCATCTCGATCGACGGCCGCGGCCGGTGGGTGAGGACGAAGACCGGGGTGTGGAACGGCGGGTCGGCGCCCCATGCGCCGCGGTAGCCGGGGTCGTCCTGCCATCCGGGCGGACCGAACTTGCCGGCACCCATGATCTCGGCGCCGATCCCGGATTCGTGCAGTGCGGCTAGGGCGTGGTCGGCGCCGGTGCTCCCGCCCGGGCCACCGCCCATCCGGTGCCAGAACCGGGTGGCGAACATCCACTCGTGCAGGCGCTCGCCGGCGTGCCCGAACGGGGCGTCGGGGCCCTGGCCCGCGCCGGTGCCGAAGCCGTCGAGCGAGATCGCGAAATTGTGCACGCGGAGATCGGACATCACCGTGCTCCTTCGATGATCGAGGCCCCGGGCGGCATCGGCGGCCGACCGATGCCTTCCGGGCGTGACCTCACCATCGGGGGCCGGTACGCGGGCTGCGACGAAACGTCACGACAATGGCCGAAATCTTGGTACGCCCGTCCCCGCGGCATAGGGTCATCAAGGTGGACGAACGGCTGATGGTGGTCGTCGGATACGACCGGGGCGCAGTTGCTCGGCATCGCCTGCGTGACATCGACGTTGAACGAGGCGAACTGGGGCACCAACCCCGCAGTACCGGGTGCTCCTGGCCACCCCGAGCGGGCGGCCGATCACCTGTACCGACGGGATGACGCTGCACGGGCAGGAAGCGCTCGAGCGGCTTAAGGGCCCGCTGGACACGCTGATCGTGTCGGGCGGGCTGGGCTACCGCGAGGCCGCGGACGACCCCCGCTTCGTCGGCCATGTGCGCCGGCCGACCAAGGAGAGCCGGCGGGTCGTATCGGTGTGCACCGGCTCCGCCGTGCTGGCCGCGGCCGGCCATCTCGACGGCAGGCGCGCCGCCACCCACTGGACGTGGGCTGACAAGATCGCCGCACGGTATCCGAAGGTCGCCTTCGACCCAGGCCCGATCTACATCCGCGAAGGCAACATCACCACCTCGGCGGGCGTCACCAGCGCACTCGACCTGACGCTCGCGTTTCATCCAGGACGACCACGGGCCGGAACTGGCACGCGGCGTGGCGCAACTGGTCGTGACCTACCTGCAGCGGCCGGGCGACCAGGCGCAGATGAGCATGTTCGTCGCCGCCGCACCGCAGCCCGAGCACGGCCTCGTCCAACAGGTCACCGACCACGTCGCCCGCAACCTCGACGGCGGCTTGAGCACCGCCGCCCTGGCCCGGCCGGCGGGGGTGAGCGAGCGTCACCTCACCCGGCTGTTCCTCCAGCACCTCGCCCGCACTCTGGGGCGCTACGTACGCCAGGCCCGCACCGAAGCGGCCGCCCACCTGCTGGCGACGTCGACGCACCCGATCGCGAGCGTGGCACGGCGCTGCGGTTTCGGGACAGCCGAGACGCTCCGCTAAGCCTTCGTCGACCAGCCCCCTCCCGCTACCGCTCGGACCACTCAACGCGCCAGGCGGACAGGACGGGTGGCAACAGCGCCCGAACGCCTTGCCCCATGGCCAACTGCGAGACCGACAACGCCCGCAGCGCGCGTGGGACAGCGGCGCGGGTTGGCCCCCTGCCGCGGCCTCCATGTGGGCTGACGGTGTCTCGTGCGGAGGGTCAGCTCTCGGTCCTCCTCACGCGAGCTTCCCTATAGGCGTCGGTCAGCAGGGCAAGGACGTCCTTGTCGATGGGGCTGGTGAGGTAGTTGTTCTGCCGGATCTCGCCCGGGAGGCGCTCGTCCAGGCGGGCCAGGGTTCGCGGCGCCTCGGTCTGGAAGACCGACCGCTGCGGGCTGACGAACGCGCCACCGTCGTTCCAGATGGTGACCAGCCCGCGCCCTTGGCCGGGAAGCCGTGGATTGAGCACCCAGCGCCCTTTGCCGATGGTGGTGAAGAGGACGGCCAAGTCCTCAGCCTCCAAATGTCGCGCCCAGTCGAGCAACCGGCGCAGCAGTTCCCGGTGCGCCGGTTCGGCCTGATCGATGCTGTCGGCGAAAGCCTGCGTGCCCGGCGCCGGCTTGGCGTCCCGGCGGGCCGGCGCCGCCGCCAGGGCCGGGGCCCCGGCGCGCTCAGGCTCGATCAGCTGAGGCACCAATACCCGGGTGCCTTGGACGGTGTAGGCGGCCACGGTCACCACGTCGATATCGAGCCGGTCATTGGTGACCGCCTGAAGGAACCCGGTGAGCTCGATCAGATCCGCCGGAGCGGCGTCCAGCACCACCACGCACCGGAACCGCCCCTCCTCCAGAGCCTGCGCCATCTGCGCGTTGAACGACTCGGCGTCCACGGAGCCGTCGCCGACTTCGGCGACGACCGCCTCCGCTATCGAGGCGTGACCGCCCCTGGCCAGGTGAGGCCGCAAGAGTTGTTCGAAGGCATCGGCGGAGAGCCCGAACAGGTAAGAGGCGTAGCCGAGCGTCTGCGTGAACACCTGCCGGCGGTCGGCGTTGGAAGCGAGCTTGACCTCGATCACCACGGGCCGTCCGGTCTCGGCCTCGATCGCGATCAGGTCCGCATAGCCGTTGCCCAACTGCACTTCCCGACCCAGCATCACCACCGTCGGCTGGCCCGGGAGCGGGAGCATCGCCGCACCGTGCTCGATGCTGTCGTGCAGGACCTGCTCCCGCTCGAACGGCTCGGGCCGCAAAGCCACCAGACCGCCGCCGGTCTCACGCCAGATCCCCACCACCGGCAACTCCCCTCCTCAGATTTCACCGCGCATCGAATATGCATCGAAACCTGGAGCCGTTTCCACCGTGGGAGGCCGATCCGAATACGATTCACGACCTCATGAGCGAACACCCGCTGCCGAACCGGCTTGCGACCGGGTCCCTCAGCAGGACCCGGCATGGAGCCATTCGAGCGACGATCCCCGCGTCGTCGCCGCGCCGCCCGTAGCGACGTCCCATCGCCTCTCATATCCCGGC
Source organism: Actinomadura sp. K4S16 (assembly GCF_008327685.1). Lineage (GTDB taxonomy): Bacteria > Actinomycetota > Actinomycetes > Streptosporangiales > Streptosporangiaceae > Spirillospora. The sequence continues at coordinate 8,842 of NZ_BDDE01000029.1, read as the reverse complement.
GGGACGAACAGGAGTTGCTGGCCCCGTCTGGATAGTGGTCGCCCTGCTGGTAGGACCATTGCCCGTAGACGCCGTCGTACGGCTCGAGAGGGTCCTCCCTTTCTGGACCGGGCTTCCCACGAATCACAGCCGCCACCAGTAGCAGCCCGCGGTGATATCGATTCCCTGGCGGCCACGCCCCACGTCGCGGGTCAGACATCCCTGGAGGTTGGGTGTCAAGCGGCGAGGTCGTGGTTGTGGTGTGACCAGGCGGTGGCCTGGTTGTAGGGGGTGTGGGTTTTGAGGCAGCCGTGCAGGATGCCGACCAGGCGGTTGCCGACCTGGCGCAGGGCGGCGTTGTGGCCGATGTCGCGGGCGCGGAGTTGGTCGTAGTAGGCGCGGACGTGCGGGTCGTGCAGCAGGGCGCAGGAGGCCTGCATGTGCAGTGCGTCGACGAGGCGGTCGTTGTGGACGAACCGGGCGTGGACGGTGCGCATCTTGCCCGATTGGCGGGTGATCGGGGACGTTCCGGCGTAGTTCTTGCGTGCCTTGGCTGAGGCGTAGCGGCCGGGGGCGTCTCCGAACTCGGCGAGCACCCGGGCACCGAGAACGGTTCCCAGGCCGGGCTGGGACAGGATGATCTCAGCGTCCGGGTGCCGGCCAAAATGCGCCTCGACCTGCCCTTCCAGGGCGGTGATCTCGGCGTTCAGGGTGGTGATGACCGCGACCAGCGACCGGACCGTGGCCGCGTAGGCGCTGGTGACGATCTCGCCTTGCCCCAGGTGCTCGGCGCAGGACCTGCTGGACCGCTGCGGCCTTGGCGTCGATGTCGCGGCGGCCGGTGAGCGCCGCGGCGATCTGGCCGGTGGTGAGCTCGGCTCCCGCGGCCGGAGCGGGGGCGGCGGCCAGCAGCCGCAGCACCGCCGGCGAGGTCAGGCCGAGAGGCTTGTAGGCCGCCAGCGCGGCGGGGAAGTACTCGCGCAGCGCTGACCGCAGCCGCAGCATGTGCCGGGTGCGTTCCCACACCATGCTCTGATGCGCCCGGGTGACGACCTTGACCGCCTCGGCGATCTCGGAGTCGCCGGCGACTTCGCGCAGTTGCCGGTGGCGGGTGCGCAGCATGTCGGCCAGCGCACGGGCGTCGCCCTTGTCGCTCTTGGCCCCCGAGGACCCCAGGATCTCCCGGTGCCGGGCGGCCTGCTTGGGATCCACCGCGAACACCCGGTACCCCGCCGCCACCAGCGCCCGCACCCACGGGCCCCGGTCGGTCTCGATGCACACACCTACATCGCAGGGTTCGGCGTCGGCGGCCACGAACCGGCCGACCAGCTCGTGGAACCGCGACATCCCGTCCATCCCCTCGGGCAGCCGCGCCCGCTTGAGGACCCTCCCGTCTGAGTCCTGGACCTCCACATCGTGGTGGTCCTCGGCCCAGTCGTCTCCGACGAACAGCACACCGGCCTCCATCAACGACCAACACATCAGCAGCCCGCAGAGGCCGGTCGGCGACCTAATGGACCAGTGCTCACGCCGGCCATCGGCGGGCACGACATCCCATCAGCGATCAAGACCCCTGACCACCGGAGAGGGCACGATCTGACCCCAGGACTCACAGATCCAGGTGAAGGAAGTGCTCACTCCCCGGCGGCTACCAGGCACCGAGTCTGCCAGCGGCGGCCGACCCGGTAGCTCCCATTAGGTGAGGAGGGTGCGGGCGGCGCGGACGACGGCCTCGTCGACCGGGCGGCCGTCCTCGCCGACGAACACGGTGGAGCCGGAGGCCAGGACGGCCTCATGGCGGGCGAGCAGGGCGCGGGCCCGATCCAGGTCGGACGGTGTCGGCGTGAAGACCTTTGCGGCGACCGGGAGCTGGGCCGGGTGGATGCAGGCGCGGCCGCGGAAGCCGAGCCGTTTGAGGCGCGGCGTGGTCGCGCGGAACGCGTCGAGGTCGCGGAGTTCGGTGGAGACCGGAGCGATCGGCGGGCGGAGGGCCGGCGGCGGCGGACGCCGCGACCACCTGGGACCTGGCCCAGAGCAGCTCGGACTCGTCCGGGCCGGGGGTGACGCCGAGGTCGGCGGCCGGGTCGGCCTCGCCGATCTGGAGGCTGGCGCCCCTGTCCCTGCCGAAAATCTCGTCCGCGCAGGTCAAGCAGCATGTTCGTACTCGTTGAGGATTCCGCCCAGACGTTGCCTTCTTCGGATGTTCAGGTGGGCGATCCGGTCTGGTTCGCTGATCGGCGGAGGCAGCGGCTGCAACGGGCGGGCGTTGACGATGCCCTGATGCGGGCGATGCTCGTTGTAGAAGGTCTCGGACCGGATCCACCTGCGCACGACCAACCCGATCGAGAGCACCTTCGCCACGGTCCGCCACCGCACCAAGGTCACCAAGGGCCCCGGCTCACGGGCCGCCGGCCTGGCCATGGCGTCCGGGCCCTGGCGGCCACCGGGCTGCTGGTGCTGGCCGATAAGGCCTACCAGGGCGCCGGGGCGCAAATCCTCACGCCCTACAAAGGGACGCGACAAGCCTGAACCGCAAAAGGCCGCCAACCGTGCACACGCCAAGCTCCGCGGACCCGGAGAACGAGCGAACGCCCAGCTCAAGTCATGGCGAATCCTGCGGGAGCTGCGCTGCTGCCCCCACCGCGCCGGCCGCCTCGCCAAAGCCATCCACACCCTGCAACTCCGCGAGACCGCAGCACGCTGGAAAAGGCTCAGTAAATAATGATCTTTGATTTCGCGAAGCCGTCGAGTCTGATGGTTCCGCCGGCTTGTCGGATGGAAGGTACGCGGGCGCCGGGTGCCTTGCCCGGCAGGGTGATCCTCCCGGCGTCGGCTACCGCCCACGCCACCACCGATACCCCGCCCGCCGGCGAGCCCAGCGCGTCTCCGTCCCACAGCACAGAGTGGGAACCACTACTCGCCGACGAGACGCCTACCTCATCGGCACCTCAAGAACCCACGCCAAAGACCAGAGTCGTCCATCGCGGGGACACTCTGTGGAGTCTGGCCCGCCGCGCCTACGGCTCCGGTGACCGCTACCCCAGGATCTTCAAAGCCAGCCGCACCATCGACCAGCCTCCCGGCATACCGGCCCTCACCAATCCCGACGAGCTCCACCCAGGCCAACGAGTGCGAATCCCTCCAGCCCCCAAGCGAGCGGACGGGCCTCCGCCGGAACGCGGCACTGACGCCGCCCACCCTGAACGTCCCTCGAAGCCCAAGACCGACCACGATCACAACCATCCACGACGCGCTTCCCAAGGACCCAACGTCCCTGGGAGCCACCCCTCGCAGGTGCCCAGCCCGGTCGTCGCCCCACCGGCGGATAACCCACCTGCCAGCCACTCGCCGTCCACGCCGCGAGCCACCGCCGAAGACCGTCCAGGGATCACCCTGCCGTCCGGTTCCTATATCGGCCTGGGCCTCGCCGCAGCGCTCAGCATTGCCGTCGCCGCCACCCGCCTGCACCGACGCCGCCGACTCCACACCAACCCTGGCGACGTCTCGGCCCACGAGTCAGCTGCGCTGCCGGAACCGGTCGCCAAGGCCCGCAAAGCCCATCTAGACCTCGCCTACGCCAACCATGACGACCCCATCCCCCCCGACGTTGACCTCGTCGCAAAGGATGACGCCACGCCACCTAACTCGATCACTCTGGGCGCTCGCGACCGCACCCCCATCACCCTGCCGCTCGCCGGGCTCGTTCTCGGTCTGACCGGCGACGGCGCACTCGCAGTGGCCCGAGCCATCACCACCGAACTCCTCGCCCAAGCACGCCGCGACCGCGCCGAACTCCTTATCCCCCGACCCGACGCCGACGCCCTCTACGCCGGTGCCGCCCTCACCGGCATTCCAGGGCTCACCATCACGCCCAGCCTCGCGGCAGCAACCTCCCAACTGGAGGCCGAGATCCTCCGCCGCGCCCGGCTCTTGGAAAACACCGACCAATCCGACCTGAATGCCGTGCGCGCCGCCGACCCCACCGACCCGCTCCCCGTCCTGCTCCTGACCGCCTCCGTCCCCGAACCAACGACCGCCACCGTCCAGGCCATCGCCCAACTCGGCACCCGCTACGGCATCGGCACTCTCATCCTCGGCCCCGCACCGACGGGAACCACCCTGCACCTCACCGCCGACGCCACCGTCGCCCAAGCCGAGGGACCCCACGCCGACACCCTCACCGGAGTTCGCCTGTTCCACCTGACCAGCGACGACGCTGACGCCATGCTCCACACCCTCCGCACCGCCACCGGCGCCCCCGAACCGAAGACGGTCGACATCCCGGGACCACGAGCCACCTCCGACAGCAGTTCAGAGGTCACTCCCCACGCCTCGGCACGCGACGAAACCCTCATTTCCGCCCCCACCGACCAGGACCACCCCCGCCCGATTCGACTCCAGGTACTCGGACCGGTCCGCCTTCACACCACCGACGGCCCCATCACCACCGGAGTCCGCCGCAGCGCTCGCGACCTGCTCGCCTACCTCGCCCTCCACCCCAGCGGCATCACCCGCGACCAAGCCATCAACGCCCTCTGGCCCGACCACCAACCCGAAACCGCAACCACCCAGTTCAACACCGCCGTGGCCAACATCCGCAAGACTCTCCGCACCGCCACTGGCCTCCGCGAACCCATGTACGTCACCCACATCGCAGGCCGCTACCGCCTCGACCCGAACCTCATCGACGTCGACGAACAACGCCTAACCGCCGCCCTCGCCAAGGCCCGTCACGCGGCCACCGACCCCGAACGCATCGCCGCGCTCACACCGGTCAGCGACCTCTACACCGCCGAGTTCGCCACCGACCTCACCCACGACTGGGCCGAAAACCACCGCGAACACCTACGCCGAGCAGTCATCGACGCCCTGGCCCGCCTTGCCCGGCTGCTCCAACACGACCACCCCGAGCAAGCCCTCAACACGCTGGAACAGGCCATCACCCAAGACCCCTACGCCGAGCCGCTCTACCGCCGCGTCATGCAACTGCAAGCCGAACTCGGCCACCCCGACGCCGCCCAACGCACCTATCGGCTCCTAACAGCCCGACTCGCAGACCTCGACACCGAACCCGACGAAAAGACCCACCAGATGCTCATCGACCTCGAACGGCACCCCTGATTGGATTCAGCGGTGGCCGGTGACCGGAAACCCAGTCCGGTGCCCTCGGTGGAGGAAGCTCTCAAAGGTACCTGCTCCCCGGCACGGGTGACCGGGTTCTTCACAGCGGCCCTTGCCCCTCGGGCGAAGAACTGTGCCACCCGAACGCAGGACCAAAGGGCGCAGGCTTCGAGTGCGGCGGTGTGCTTATCGCAGATCAGCAAGAGTGCGTCGCGGTAGAAGCCACGCACGGACGCCAGCCCTGCCATGCCCAAGCACCACCTGTTCGAAGCAGCTCCGCGAACAGGGCACCCATCACGTGCTGGTGGTCCCCGTCTGCCTGTACAGCGAGCTGAACGAGCTGCAAGCCTCGGCCTACCAGCAAAACCCAGACGACACCCTCGCCACAAGCAACGGGAGCCGGCACCTCCAGCAGGGACCCAACCGTGGGGTGAGCGACCTGGCGGGAGGGACGGATGCCCAGAGCTGCGCCGTCACGCTCATCGGTCCGGGCCCGGCGCAACCGCCCCGACTCCCGGCCAGCCCTGGAAGCTTCTGCCGTCCGCGCTGGGGCCGACGCCGAGGTCGGGTGATGGATGAGCACCTGGACGGCGGCGGGTGCCGACCGGCTGGCCTTCTTACGCCTGGACCTGCTGCTACTGGGTGGCCGCGACGCCTGCACCCTGCTGGATGAGCCGGCTATGTCCCGGGCGGCTGAGTCACCGCAGCGCTAGGAATGATGCTCATCGTCAAGGTACGTCGATCAGGTGGCGGCAGCCCACTGCACGCTTCACCATGTGACCACCACCACGCGCCCGACTGTACAGAAAAGGGTGGGCCGAACTAAATGAACACCCAGACTTTTCAACGCGTTTTTTGGACACCTCTGAGCAGGGTCCGGACCGGCCTGGAGCCGCCGGTCGGCGGCTGTTGAGAAACGAAGGCGGTCTCAGTGGATCAATGCATCGACCTGGCCGCAAAGGTCAGCGTAAACCTCGTTGGGTGTTCGGTAGCCGTGGATTTTGCGAGGCCGGTGGTTGAGGTCGGCGGCGATGGCGTCCAGGTCTGCTTGGGTGAATGTGCGCAGGTCGCGGTTCTTGGGCAGGTACTGGCGCAGGAGGCCGTTGGTGTTTTCGTTGGTTCCTCTCTGCCAGGGGCTGCGACGTTTGCAGAAGTAGACGGGCATGGCGGTGTCGGCGGTGAAGCGGGCGTGTTCGGCCATTTCGCGGCCGCGGTCCCAGGTCAGCGTTCGCCGCAGGTGGGGTTCGATCTGCAGAGCGGCGCGGGTGAGATGCGGCCGGACCTGGTGGGCTTTGATCCCGTCGGGGAGCGCGACGAGGCAGACACGGCGGCTGGTGCGTTCGACCAGCGTGGCGATGGCTGAGGGCCGGGTTCCCATGACCAGATCGCCTTCCCAGTGGCCACCGGTCTTGCGGTCGTCCGCCTCGGCGGGACGCTCCCCGATGGGCAGCATGTCGCGGATGCGGCCGCGGCCGCTGGGCTGGCGGGCCTTACGCGGGAGACGCATCAGGCGGCCGGTGCGCAGTTGACGGGACAACTGGCGGTTGATGGCCCGGCGCCTGGGGTCGAACAACGCCAGGTAGATGGTCTCGTGGGAGATCCACATGGTGGGGTCGTCGGGCGAGTCCAGGCGCAGTCGGCCGCTGATCTGCTGTGGTGACCAGCGTCGTGCGAGCAGTTCTTCGACCACGACTCGCAGATCCGGGCGCTCGGCCAGTTTCGCCTTCTTGGGGCGGCGGGCTCGTTGCTCGGCGGCTGCATCGGCTGTGCCGGCGCGGTAGGCCTCACGGCCGCCGTTACGCGCGATCTCCCGGGAGACCGTCGAGGCCGGACGGCCCAGCCCGCGGGCGATGGCTCTGCCGGACATGCCCGCGGCGATGCCCCGGGAGATCTCCTCACGCTCTTCAGCCGTCAGGTGCCGCAACGACCGGCATCGCGGCGGACTCTTCAGTCCACCGGTCTGCAGCAGGAACCGCCGCACATGCTGCAGCTGCGCTCCCATGCCCCTGGCGATACAGCCCAGCGACTCACCATTGCGCCAACGACTCCACAGCTCCTCCTGCCGAGCCGTCGAGAACCCATAGTCCCGCACTCGCACCTCCGAAACGATCAAGATCATCTTCGGTGATGCACTGACCCCTTGAACCCAAGATCGTTTCTGAGATGGGAATCTACGGTGCTCAGCCGCTGCCTGCAGGTCGCCCCGGGACCACACGCCCGGCCCGGACGGGCGTGCCGGGCGTGCGGCCGCCAGGCCGGCGCGCTTGACCCCACACAGCCAATTCCGGCAACAGGTCCCCGCGAAACCTTTGTCAGCGTTGAGGCCCGATGAGAGGGAGGGCGTAAACGCGCAGGTTGCCGATATAATGGTGTTACGGCAAGTCGCGTACGCCGTCCGCCGCCGCTCAAGCGCCCACGTCGCTGGAGCATTGTCGGTCAAGGTCTCCCGGGGCCCGCGTTTCTCATGCTGTTCGGCATCTCTCTTAGCCGTCCGGCAGAGACGTGGGATCTGCCGAGAACGGATCGAAATGCCGAAGAACTAAACCACTGCGGCGAAGAAAGCGCGTGCCGCCGCCCGCAACGGGGCCAAGTACACCCACGCTCTCCGCCAAGAGCTCCAAGGCGAGCAGGCCGCAAGGCGCCCGAACAACGAACTCGGGATCAGTTCCTTCTCCCGGTTCGCGTACGCGCCCAAGATCAAGGTCGCCCCGCCGGTCACCATCAGATCGTTCGCCGCGTACGCGCCCAAGATTAGGAAATCGCGGGATGACGTGGGCTAGGCCGCTTCGGAGATTGAGACCAACCCCGTAGAAACGGGCACGTGCTCACCGCTCGCCCGAGTGTTCGGCAACGAACTCCGTGGCGGCCGTCGACGGCCCTCCGGGTCTGGCCCAAAGAGGCCGCATGCCCGGCGGGCCGTCGACGGCCTGGCCGCGCTCGGCGCGGCCCTTAAAGACGCAAAGAGAGGTCTCATCTGGCTGGTCACAGCCCTGCGTGCGTGCGGAGGGTTCAGGAGTTCACCCGGCTCGTGCGCGGCCCCTTCTGAGGGCCCTCAATGTCGAGGTTGCGCAAATCCTCAGGCGAGTGGACTCCCTACAGGCTACTGCTGCACCAGTCCTTGCGTCTCTGCCAAAGCGCAGGAAGGAGACCCAACGATGCTGCCCTACATGCCCGACCGTCGCCCTGGCCAAGAGCAGGCCCGGTACTGGCGGATCCGGACCGTCCTTGAGTTGGTGAAGAGCACCGCATGGCTGGTGTGGGTCATCATGATCGGCGGTCACATCGGCTGACCGCTCATGCCGCCGCGGCGACATGCCTGGGGGCTCCGGGATAAAAGCCATTACCCCGGGGCCCTCCCCCTCGGCTTTCGGCAGCGGGCTAGTCGTCCGGGCGATTGTTGACGGGGATCCATCTGGCCCGTGCCTGCCGCGCCGCGTCCAGCGCCGCCCGGCCTACCGCCTGGCCGGTGCGGTCCGAGCGGCCCAGCGCCTCGAAGATCACGGCCTCCACCGGCTCCCACGCCTCCTGGAGCTGGCGCTCATTCAGGCCGTACCGTTCCAGTTCCCTGTAGATCAGGCGGGTCTGCCGTATCAGTTCCTCGTAGGTCGGTGCGCTGTCTCCCGTGCCTGGGTCGGGTGTGTCCACCATGAGGTCCACGCTGCCACCGTCATGGCCCCAGCGCGAGAGTGCGACCGCCGTACACCCCGGGCTAGGGCAGCGCAGCGCTCCGCATGTCGTAAAA
>NZ_BDDE01000028.1 GCF_008327685.1 Actinomadura sp. K4S16 | reverse complement strand
GCCGCCGCGGTTGAGGCGGTGCCGGGTGGTCTTACCGGAGGAGGCCGGGATCGGGGCGGCGCCGCAGAGCATGGCGAACGCCGCCTCGCAGGTGAGCCGCTCGTGGTTGTGGCCGGCGGTGACCAGGAGCTGGCCGGCGACGTCGGTGCCGACCCCGTTGGCGGCGACCAGGCGGGGGTTGATCGCGGCCACCAGCGGGGCCAGGAGCTCGTCCAGATCGATGATCTCGGCCGACAGCTGCTGGTGGCGGCGGGCCAGGGAGCGCAGGGCGATCTTGGCGGCGGTGGCCGGCGACGCGGCGTCGGCCCGGTCGGGCCGCAGGCCCGCGCAGACGCCGATCAGCTCTTTGACCGGCAGGCCGCGCAGGCGTTCACGCAGTTCGTCGGGGGCCGTGACGATCAAGGACTTGATCTGGCGCTGGGCGTCGGCCCGCTGGTCGACCGCCGAACGGCGGGCCACCCGCAGATTGCGCAGCGCCTCGACGCGGCCGTCACGCCGCTTGGGGACGCCGGTCCGCTCGCCTGCCAGGGCGGTCTTGGCCGCCTGGACGGCATCGATCGGGTCGGACTTGCCCTGGAACCGGCGGGTCTTGCGGTCGGGGCGGTCGACCTCGACGACATCGACGCCCTGGTCACGCAGCAGGCGAGCCAGCCCCGCCCCGTAGGCGCCGGTGCCCTCGACCCCGACCGGCCCCACCTGCCCGAACCGGCGCATCCAGTCCAGCAGCGCGGCATACCCGGCCGCATCGGCGGGGAACTGCCCGGTGCCCAGCACCCGCCCGACCTGGTCGATCACGGCGGCGGTGTGGGTGTCTTGGTGGGTGTCGACCCCACCGGCGACCTCGAAGGTCACCGCGTCCTGTGTAATGGAGGGCATCGTCGTCCTGTCGTCTTGACCTGGGGGCAGGGCGGCACGCACCAGCCGGGCAACGCGGACAAGACAGAGATGGGGCCTCTAGCCAGGCTCCTATGAAGTCACAACGCCACGTCCAGTGAGTGCACATGACCGCCTCCCGGCCAGGGCCGACAGATCCCGTTCAGGACCCAAGGTCAGTCAGTTGCTGGGTCAGACCCCCGCCGGGAGGCGCTCACCTACATCCTCTCTGTCAGTTGGGCTCGGCTGGTTCCGCGCGCACAGCGCCAGGCGGCCGCGGTCAGCGAGCGGGGCCAGCTCCGCCAGGCGTTCCCGGGCGGCGTCCTGATCGGCCAGGGCGGCGGCGAGGCGTTCCCGGGCGGCAGGCAGCTCGGTCTCGGCGGCGGCCGCGGCGGCGCGGGCGCGCAACTGGCGGACGGCGGGGCCGTCGCCGGCGTGGGCTTCCTGCAGCAGGGCGGCGGTGCGTTCCTCGAGCGCGGTGAACCGCGCGTACTCGGCGGCGGCGTGGTCGGCCTGGCGGCGCAGGGCGGCGTCGCCGACGTCGCCGTAGGGGCGGCGGTGCCAGGGCGGCGAGACGTTGCCAGCGTGGGCGCGGGCGGCGATCTGGCAGCGCCGGGATCCGGTGTGCAGGGCTGCGGCCTGGCGGCGGTGCTGCTGGTGGTCGTGCCAGGCCCGGATCAGGGCGACAGCGGCGAGCACGGCCAGGACCAGCGCGGCGATCGCCACCACGACCGCGGCGTCCTCGGCCGTGCCGCCGCCGCGGGTGGCGGCGCGGCCGAACCGGGCGACCTCGGCCCAGGTCTGATCGCGCGGGGACGCTGTGGCCGATGCGATGGCCGACGCCGTGGCGGTGGTCACGGGTGTACGGGTTGCGGGGTGTCTGGGCTGACCAGGCCAGGCAGTACGCGGCGGACGCCAGTTCGTCGGCCAGGTCGCCGTCGACGCGGTCGGCGGCCTGCCGCCACCGCTCGGCGTCCCGCCCGGCGGTTTCGCCCTCGCCGGAACGGAGCAACCGGATCACCCACCGTCCGGGTATTCGGTGGAGCTGGCCGGTGACGGCAACCTGGCAGCGGATCAGCCATGGACGCGCTACGGACCACGCAACGGGGCGTCCCGGTCTCGGGGCTGCGGTGTTCGATCAGCGTCCGCTCCGCCACCGCCGCTGTTCTCGGAGGGACCGGGCTACCATCACCCGGTGCCATGGACGGACCCCACCACCTGGTTCGAGCAACTGCCCGCCTGCTACCTGACGACGGACATGCTGTTCAGCGATCCGCAGGGACACGTGCTGCTGGTGAAGACCCACTACCGGCCCGACTGGCGGGGTCGGCGAACTCGTTCAGCAGCACCTACCGAGCGCGTATGACGCGAAGCGAGGGCTTCTAGATCTTCTCGGCGCGGCGATCCGCAGCCAGGCGGTGGACCTTGCCTGCGACGTCACCGAGTAGGTCAACGGCCATCGCGCGGTCCAGGCTCGCCCCCGCGATGGCCTCTTCGTCGTCATGGATAAATGCGCTGAGCAGGGCGTAGGTGTCCTCCACCATCAGCGCCCAGCGTTCCAGCGTGCTGCGCTCCCGGGGCTTCTTCGTTCTGGCCGTGGCCGCAGCGGTCTGGGTCTCGTAGGCCTCACGCACCGGGTCCAGGGCCTGCCGCAGTTCGGGAGCGACGGCGCTACAAACGCCATCGCGGATGTAACTGCGGGCGGTGCGTAGTCTGCCAGCCGCGGTCGCCAGCGTGGCGTCCTCGGTCACCGGGACGAGGATCTCAACGTATGCGGACGCGGTGACCCTCTCCAACTGCGAGGCCCACTCCTCCGCCAGCACCTCGATCGGGAGGTTTGAGCCTGAGAACTCCAGCAGCGCGACCCGTCCGCCGGTCATTCCGTCGGCGCGCATGTCGTTCAGTTCCAGCCAGAGCGGGCCACCTTGGCGCATCTCCTCCACCTCACGGAGCGCCTGGCCGCTGACGTAGCCGGTGAACACCAATGCGGTCGGGCTGGAGGACACGGTGATCCGGTTGGTGGCGAGCACCCGCCCCAGCGGTTGCTGGCCCTGATGCGGCCGCGGCCCGGCCGTCAGTGTGGCTGCCAACCGCACGCTGTCCGAAGAGTTTGTCTGGCTCGCCCACGCCCTTACGGTGAGCTCTACCTTCGCTCCGTCGTACGCCGGATACAGGCGCAGCCCGCGAGGTGCTTCGTCAAGCCAGAGGATGGCGCCGGGCAGGTCGAAGGAGCTGGTGGTCATCGGCATGCCTTTCATAGGCGGGGGCGTGGCTGATCACCCATCCTCCTCCGGCTTCGGCCGGGCCTCAGCTGGTTTTCGCGTCTGTACGTGTTGTCGCCCAGCGGTCGGGCACCGTTGGGCAGGTAGCCGGACCCTTCAGGGTTGCCGGAGGCCTTAACTCCGTGGGCCGTGTCCGTTAGGGGAACGCTCACCGGACAACCTCGACCGGCCAGTCGACGAAATCGCGACCTGCGGCGATGCCGTCTCAGATAGGTGGTCCGCGAAAGTGTCCGGTGACCGGGGGGTAAACGGTACGATCAGCGGGTGGGAGAACTGATCGGCTACGCCCGATGCTCGACCGTCCTGCAAGACCTCACCGCCCAGACCGAGATCCTCCTCAGTCTCGGTGTGCCCGAGGACCGGATCTACCTCGACAAGGGACTCACCGGCACCAACCGGGAACGGCCCGGCCTCGACCAGGCCCTCGCAGCCGTCCGCGCCGGCGACACCCTGGTCGTCCCGAAACTCGATCGGCTCGCCCGCTCGGTCCCCGACGCCCACGACATCGGCGACACCCTCGTCGACCGAGGCGTCCGGCTGTCGCTCGGCGGCAGCATCTACGACCCGGCCGACCCTATGTCCAAGATGTTCTTCAACATGCTGGCGGTGTTCGCCGAGTTCGAAGCCGACCTGCTGAAGATGCGCACCCGCGAGGGCATGGCCATCGCCCGCTCCCGCGGCAAGCTGAAGGGCCGCGCACCGAAGCTGACTAGCCGGCAGCAGGCCGAGCTTGTGCGCATGCACGGCACTGGGGAGTACACCATCGCCGAGCTGACGGAGGTGTTCTCCGTCGGGAGGGCGACGGTGTACCGGGTCCTCGACCGCGCCACCCCCGCGACCACCCGATGACCACCGCCCCGAAACCCGACCCGGCTGCGTCGGGTCGCATCACCGACGTCACTCGCGGTCGCCTCCTTGAAGGCCTGAGCCGGGTGTGCGGTCCCGTGCCGGACGGCCGGCGAGAGTTCCTGGAACCACAACGCACCTTCTGGAGTGGCGCCTTACCCGAACCCGATTTCCTGGCCCGGCTCTATCCCCTGGAGGAGCTGCCCAGCACCGACTCCCGGTTCACCACGGCCCTCCAGGACATCTTCCAGCACCGCGTGATGAACGACGACTGGGACGAGGACTGGATCTTCCACGACTCACGGTTCAGCCTGGCCGACGACGATAGGGCGCTGCTGGCTTTTCTCGCCGAGATGCTGCATCCGGCGGTACGGACCGACCCCGCCGAGGTCGAGCAACTCCGGAGCTTCCTCAACTCCGTGCTGACCCACGACGGCTACGAACTCGTCCAGGTCGACGCCATCAGCGGCGCGCCGGTCTTCGACCACCGCCTCATCGGATCAGGGGTGCCCGGGGCGCTGAAGAACCTCATCTTCGCCGCCATCGGCCCCAAGCCTGAGATCGTCATCGACGACGCTGTCAACAACGATCTGCGCATTGTCCGCAACGAGCACAACTGCCTGGTCTACGACCGGGCGCTGGCCGCGCACGGGTTGACCTGGGCCGAGCTGAGCGACTGGTGGGCCGACCGGCAGGGCATGACCGGCGAGCCCGACGCCGACATCTCCCGCAGCCTGTACCGCAGGCTGGACCGCTCGCTCGGCGACAACAACGCCGAACGCCGGATCCTTCGGACCTACGCCGACTGCTATGTCCGGCTCGGCCCCGACATTCCCGCGCTGATCCCGCAGGTCTACCTGCACTACGACCCCTACACCGCGGCCGAGCGGCGCGCGCCCGGCCCGCTGGCGCGCCAGCGCATGGACTTCCTGCTCCTCCTGCCGCACCGCGCCCGCGTCGTCATCGAGTGCGACGGCAAGCAGCACTATGCCGGCGACGACGGCCGCGCCGACCCCCGCCGATACGCCACGATGATGGCCGGAGACCGCGACCTGCGCCTGAAGGGGTATGAGGTGTACCGGTTCGGCGGCGCCGAACTCACCGACCCTCAGGCCGCGCACCGCATGCTCAGCGCGTTCTTCGACCGCCTGCACCAGCGCTACCTCACATGAACCACGAGCCTGCGAGCCCGCGTCATGGTCCGGTCCGCACGGTCGCGGCGTCGAGGCGGCGGTGCACCAGCGACAGCATCGAGAACAGGTCGAGCGCGTCCGGTTCGGTCAGCGCCCAGCCCGCCGTCGCGCGCGGCGTGTGCGCCGGCGGGTTCCGGAACGTCCCGAAGATGCCCCTGAGCAGGTTGGCGAACCCGCGATGCTCGCTGATCTGCGATTCGGTGCCGTAGCCGTTGATCCGCACGACCGGCACGCCGGCACCGGCGCCGAAGCACTGGTCGACCAGCCCGGCACCGTCGCCGGACAAGCCGCTCATCTGCCGCAGCCGTTCGCTGACGCCCTTGGTCGCCTCGAACACCGCGTGGAACAGCGACTTGCGCAGCAGCTCCTCCTCGCAGTAGCGCAGGACCTCAGGATGGACACCGCGGCGCGCCAATTCGGTCCGCAGCCGGCCGGCCAGCCGGGCCACCTCGTCCAGCGTGGTCGCCGTCGCCGCCGCCCTGGCGACCTTGCCCTGTTCGTTGACCCGAAGGCCGACCAGCGACAACGCCTCGGACAGGCCATCGCGAAGCGCGTCGAACCGACGCTGGTCCTGAAGGAACCGGCCCGGGGCCATCGCCTCGGTGATGAACCGGATGATGCAGTTGCTCGCCTGGTCGCGGTGCTGCTGGTTGAGCAATGCAGCCCACAAGCGGGTGCGCTTATTGGGCGCCTCCACGTCGGCGACCCCGACCATCCCCAGCAATCGGGTGATCTCCGTGTTACTCAGCCCTGGCCAGCCGGTGCTGGCCAGTACGTCGGAGATCGCCTGGACAACGTCCGACGACCACGGCGGATGCAGGTTCGTCGAGGGCACCGCTACATGATGGCGGTCACATACCGTGCCACCGCACCCGGTTTTCCTATTCCACGCACAGCAGACCAACCCGACCGCCTGTGCGCGCCTCCTCCGCCGACCCGCCCTGCCGCCCGGCGCGCCGCGGCGGCCTTAGGACCCGCCGCGCCTTGCACGCGGGCTGGCCCGGCGGCCGAAGCCTCCTCAGCCGCGGTTGCGCCGCGCCCGGGTCGGCGCGGCCCGGCGACTCGCCAAGCCTCGATGCCCGGCCCTCGGCAAATTCGTAGCTGTCGATCACGTTCTTTCGCCACAGTGGCAGCATGACCTCGAAGGACGAACCGCTCCTGCGACCGGTCGCCGAAGACGGCGACTGGCGGAACACCGCGATCATTGGATACCTCGAAGACGATGGGGCACTGGCTGCCGGCTACCTGGATGCCGCGCAGGTTCTGATCGATCACTGGAATGCACACCGTCCCGCCGACCACCTGGTCCTCCCGGCCCTCAACTTGCTGCGCCACGGCATCGAACTGGCGCTCAAGCACCAGATCCGCGAGGCCGCCGACCGCGTCCGCAGCGACGGCATC
The DNA here is from genome assembly GCF_008327685.1 of Actinomadura sp. K4S16. GTDB lineage: Bacteria > Actinomycetota > Actinomycetes > Streptosporangiales > Streptosporangiaceae > Spirillospora. The sequence goes on along the minus strand of NZ_BDDE01000028.1, from coordinate 165,510 downwards.
ACCGAACCGGACCTGACGCCCGAGGCCGTGGAGGGCCGCCTATCGATCACCCACTCGATCAGCAGCCTGGTGACCGAACTGAACACCTACCTCGCCCGACTACATCTCGGCACCAACGACAAACTCCCCGATGACACGATGGAGGTCCTGGAGAGCCTGCACTTGCTGGACGAGAAGGGCCAGGCCCTGCGATACAGCACCGTCAAGACCGGCAGGGGCAAGAACAGCAAGCTCGTGCCCGCCCGCCCCGAGCAGCAGGCATTCGACTTCCCCGCGGTAGCCGCCACGCTGCACAACGCCGGCACGCTCGTCCTGTATGGGGTGTCCGGCGTCTTGGACGAGTACGAGGAGTACCAGAGGGACATGCGGCGAATGTACGGCGAAGCCTACTAAGGAGCCTATGGTGACCGACAACCCTCAGGATGCGGCCCGCACCGAGGACGAGGTCACGGTCGCGACCTACGCTTCGAACTACCTGCAGGTCTACACCGAGACGATCGACCGGTACTACGCGACTGTTCTGCAGGAACTGAACAACCTGGACGCCGCCGCAAAGAGCCTGCCGCTGTATGGGCGACGGCTCGGTGTGGACACCGGCGTCGTGGTCGTGGGCGCCGCACACGACTTCTATCTGTTCTTCGTCGAGGCCGCGCAGTTGTCCGTGGTCCACCTGGAGCGGCTCCCCGGACACCTCGACGCTGAGTGGACTCGCGCGGCCGCGTACGAGCGGCGGCTGGCCGACGTGCGGGAGTGGCTCGATCTGCGCCTGCCCGAGTTCGCCGAGCCGGTCAACATGGCAAGCACCGACTTCTTCTCCTTCAACAGGGATTACTGGAGTACTCAAGCCCGCGAGCACGGAGCCGGAGCCGGACGGCGCGACGGTAACCGAGCCGCGGCGATTCTGCCCCGCCTGCGTGAGACAGCCCAGCGCTTCCAGGAGTGGGATCAGCTCACCCAGCGCTACCGGGACCTGAGCACCTCGGGACTGAGGTCTCAGGACCGCGGCATACAGTTCGAGCGGCTCTGGCGGGACCTGCTGTCCTTCCACGGGTGGCATCCGAAGAAGGTGCGAATCAGCGGCGAGGACAACGACTTCACTGCGTTGTACAACGGCCTCCACATCCTCGGCGAGACTCGCTGGTTCGCCACACCGATGACCGGCGGCAAGATGCGCGAGTTCCTCGCCAAACTCGATACTCGCCCTCAGACCATCGGACTGTTCGTATCCCACTCCGGCTACGACGACGGCGCGCTGAGCGTGCTCCGGCGCTCAATCGCGACCAAGACCGTCGTCCGGTTCGGCCGAGCCGACATCGACAACCTGTTCCTGCACCGCACCGACCTGGGCGACCTGTTCAGCGAGAAGCTCCGCGATGCTTACGACTATCTCTTCGAACGCGACGACTCGGAGTAGCGAGTTGGGTCCCATCACCCTGGCAGCTCAGCAGGACCAAGGCGTCATGCTCGTCCAGTGCCTTCCGGCTGCGTTGTGTGATGTGACATGGTCCTGATCGTTTGGCCGGTTATACCGGTTGGTCACATCTTGCGTCCATCTGTCCGCCCTCGTCTCCGCCGCCCACGTCTCCCTCGATGGCCCCGTTCGCCCGCCGCCGACTCATGACCGCCCGCACCCCCGACGAACGCGAACACATCCTCGCGGAGGCCCGCGAGGAGTGACGCGGACTCGGTAGACACCGCACCCTAGGTGGCGATCGCGACCTGCGCGGAGACGGCCTGCGCGGTGGTCGGAGCGACGGGCACGGGCATCCACCCCGAACTCATCTGAGGCAACTTCAGTAGTCACTCATTTACACCATGTAGGGTCTGCTGGTCCTTGCCTTCCATGTCTCCGGGGGCTGTTCAGGCATGTCATCCATGTCAGCCGCGTTGCCTGCGGTGCCGCACTGTTACCGGCCCGAGCGTGCGGTGGCCGCTGACGGGTCGGTGCTTTGGGTGGTGGTGGATGAGGACTTCGGCCTGCACCTCGAGGCGTGCGCGTATCTGGCGGGGCTGCGGGGCGCGGGTAAGGCGTTCAACACCGAGAAGACGTACGCGGGCCGGATCGCGTTGTACTTGTCGTACTGCGTGGGTCATGGGGTGGATTGGTCGAGGCCGTCGCTGGCGCAGTTGACGGCGATGATGCGGTGGCTTGTGGACGAGCCGGCGCCGCCCCGGTCGCGCAGGCCGGGGGCTGTGGTGCGGTTCCGCGACAGGGGGACCGCGAACGCGATCATGGGGACGGCGGGTGGGTTCCTGTCGTGGTGCGGTTCGCAGGGGTGGGTACCGCCGGCGGTGGTGACGATGTTGAGGGAGCCGAAGTTCCTGCGGTTCGTGCCTCCGGGGTTCGACGTGGGTGAGGACGGTCAGAACCGGACGGTGATGGCCCGCACGATCAAGTTCCGGGTCGCGGTGCCGGGCTATGAGTGGTTGTCGGATGAGGAGATCGGCGTTTTGCTGGGTCTGGCCCGGCACGCCCGTGATGCCTTCCTGATCGAGGTCCTGGCCGCCACGGCGATGAGGATCGGTGAGGCGCTGGGGCTGCGGCGCGCGGACATGCATCTGCTGCCGGACTCTCGGCTGCTGGGGTGCCGGCACGAGGGGCCGCACGTGCACGTCGTGCGGCGGTTGAACGCCAACGGGGCGTTCTCCAAGGCGCGCAGCCCGCGGGTGATTCCGGTGGAGGCCGACACGATCGATGCGTATGTGCGCTACCAGCACGAGCGGGACGAGGTCGCCGAGGCGGCGGACTGCGACATGGTGTTTGTGAATCTGTTCCGTGCTCCGCTGGGCGAGCCGATGAAGTACGACAACGCCCACGAGTTGTTCTGCCGGCTGGCCGCCCGGGCCGGGTTCCGGGCTCGTCCGCACATGCTGCGGCACAGCGCGATCACGGAGATGCGGCGGGCTGGGGTGGACCGGGGGGTGGTTCAGGAGATCGCTGGCCACGTGTCGGCGTCGTCGCAGGATGTGTATTCCCACGTCACCGACACCGACAAGCGGGAGGCGGTCGAGAGGGTGGCGGCCAAGCGCAGGGCGGCGCGGTCGTGACCGGCACGGGCACCGGCGGTGAGTTGACCGTCCTTGGGGAGCGGGCGGAGGACGGGGCGGGGCCGGAATCGGCGCCTGGCCTGTCGCCGGGCCTGCCGCCCGAGCAGGCGGCATCCTGGTTGGAGTGGTTGGCGGCGAACACACCGCCGCAGTGGCGGCCCGGGGAGTGGGACCGTTCGACGCGGTTGTTCACCGGGGATGTGAACAACCGGTCCACGGTGGCCTACCGGTGCACGGTGGCGGCCTGCGACCGGGTCTCGCGCACCCAGGCGCTGTGTGACCAGTGCGAGAAGGCGTTGCCTGGTTCGGGGTTGGCGCTGGAGGAGTTCCGGGCGGTGTTCGTCCCGGACCGCGACCGGGTGGTCGACGGCCGACCGGAGCGGTGCGCGGTGGCGGGCTGCCCGCGGGACGCGGTGTTGTGGGGGTTGTGCTCCGCGCACGGGTCGCTGCGCTACAAGGACATGATGCGGGGGCGCGGCGGGGCTGATGACCTGCAGGAGTGGGTCGCGTCCGCAGTCGCCTACGAGGCGGTCCCGGGCTGCCTGGTGGGCGGGTGTGAGCGGGACGGGCGGCAGGGCTGGGGGCTTTGCGACATCCACACCCGGCGGTTGAAGGCCGAGGGGATGCAGGTGGTGGAGGAGGGCTGGCTGGACCGTCAGTCCCCGCACCTGATGGTCCACCAGTTTTCGCTGGCACCTCTGGAGCCGCTGGTTCGGGCGGAGGTGCTGTTCGCGCTGGCCGCCCGCGATGAGCGGGGGCAGCGTCTGGACCCGACCGCGGTCCGCCAGTCGGTGCGGGTCCTGGCCCGCCACCAGGTCCCCTCGATCGCGGTGTTCGCCCTCGGGGGGCTGCCGCGGCGGGCGGCGGCGAATGTGGAAGCGCTGCTGCGCGAGACGTTCCGGGTGGTGGCGGCGGCGTTCGACCGGTTCCGCGGGGTGGACCCCGCGAGCCAGCCGATGCTGGATCTGGCCGAGTTGGGTGCGCGCGGCAAGCGCGGCAAGCCCACCGCCAGGTCCGGTGATCTGGACATCTCGATGATCCGCCAGGTTTGGCTGCGGGAGATTCTGGTCGCCTGGATCAGTGAGGCCAAGCCGACGACCGCCGAGGTCCGCCGGGCGCATCGGGCGGTACAGACCGCGGCCAGGGCTTTGGACACCCGCCCCGGCGGCGGCCTGCAGGTCGCGTCTTTGGCATTCGCCGACATGAACGCGGTCGTCGCGGGGTTCGAGCACCTGGTCAAGACCGACGGGCAGCCGATGGGCGCCAAGCACAAGTCCAATCTGCTTTCGATGTGGTTCAAGGTGCTGGACTGGGGCCGGCTCACCGAGCGGCTGACCGGGATGGGCGGAGGGTTCGCCCGGCACCCCTCGCACGTGATCCGCCGACCCGACCCGAACGAGGACGAGATCGGCAAGGCCATCCCGGAGTCGGTGATCGCTCAGCTGGACGACCACACCGGCCTTCTGGGGGCGGGGATCCGGCACGGGCGGATGACCGACGAGCAGGTGGCCGCGATGGCGGTGGCGGTCTATGAGCTGCTGCGCGACACCGGCCGGCGCCCCTATGAGATCGCCCAGCTGGACCTGGATTGCCTGGAGAGGGACGGGGAGGACTGGCAGCTGCGCTGGGACAACGGCAAGGGCCTGCGCAACGGTCGGCGGTTGCCGATCTTGGCCGAGACGGTGGCCACGATCCACACCTGGCAGGAGGTGCGCGCCACGGTCGAGTTGCCGAGCGGGTCGCAGGGGTTCCTGTTCCCGCCCGCAGGTGAGTTCGGGCAGGTTCGGCACCTGGAATCGGATCAGATCTCGCCGATCATCCGGGCGTTCGCCGACGCCGTTCCCGTCCTGCTGGCCGAGGAGTTCGGGCCGGACGGGCAGCGGTTGCCGTTCGACCGGTCCTTGATCTTCCCCTATGCGTTCCGTCATTCGTACTGCCAGCGGCACGCGGACGAGGGAGTGCCGATCGACGTGCTGCGCGAGTTGATGGACCACCGCTCGACGGACACGACCGCCGGCTACTACAAGGTTTCCTTGAAGCGCAAGCGGGAGGCGGTGAAAGTGGCCGCACGGCACGCCTTCGACCGGGCGGGCCGGGACCAGAAGGCGTGTTCGGGGGCCACCTACCAGGCCCAATCGGTGGCGGTGCCGTTCGGCCGCTGCAGGGAACCGTCCAACGTCAAGGCCGGCGGGAGGGCCTGCGTCATCCGTTTCCAGTGCGCGGGGTGCAAGTTCTTTGCGCCCGACCCCACGCATTTGCCCGCGATGGAGGAGCAGATTGCGATGATGCGCATCGACCGGGAGACCGCGTTGGCGATGGAGGTCGATGAGTTCGTCCTGCGCAACTTCGACGACAACATCGAGGCGATGGAGAAGGTAGCCACCACCGCGCGGGACAAACTGGCCGCGCTGCCCGAGGAGGAGCGGGCGGAGCTGCTGGAGGCCACCGAGGTACTGCGGATTGTCCGCGCCCAGCAGGCGGGCACCGCCGTCGATCTGGGGATGCCTCGCCTGCCCGGGCGTGGGCAGGCGACCGCATGAGCAGCGGGACGGGTGACGCACCGGCGGCTGGACAGGGGCGGCGCAGCGCAGGACGCGGTGCAGGGCGGCGCATCGGAGGGGACTACGGTGGAGGGCGGCGAAGTCCCGGCGAGGTGCTGGCCGCCGCGCGCGCCGACGACAGCCGCCGCAAACGGGCCAGGGTGCTGGCCGCGTTGGAGGAGTTGAAGGCCGGCGGGGAGAAGATCTCGGCGCAGGCGGTCGCCCGCCGCGCCGGGGTGTCCCGCGCGCTGGTCTACTCGGGCGGCGTGCGTGAGCACGTCCAGGCCGCTATCGCCGGGCAGGCCCGCGCGGCGGACAGGGCCCGACGGCGCGCCGAGACGTCCGGGGCTAGAGCCGCCGGGGCCTCGGCCGCGTCGCTGGCCTGCGACTTGCAGCTGGCCCGCGAGGAGATCAAGCAGCTGCGCGCCGAGCGCGACAAGCTGAAGGCCGCCGTTCAGCGCGGGCTCGGGGCGGCGCTGGAGCACGCAGGCGCCGCCGAGCTCACGGCGCGGATCAACGAGCTACTGGCACAGGTCGAACGACTGGCCGTCGAACGCGACGCCGCAGCCGCACACAACGCACAACTGCAGGCCAGGCTGACCGAAGCCGAGAACAGTCTGACCGCCAACCGCCAAGCCCTCAAGAAGATGATCAAATCGGCCAACGTCGAGGGGTGACAGCCGCGGGCGCCTGTCAAGCGACCCGCGTCTGCCAGACCAGACTAGACAATCACCCGACAGACCCGTATCCATGCGCTTACACTGCGTGCTCGTCATTGGTCAGGCTCCGGTCGGGGGTTGGGTTGAGGTTCACTGAGCACGACGTGCGCGAATGCCGCCGTCTGATGATCGCGCGCCGCGCCGGGCAGTTGGCCATCGGCGACATCCTTGCGGCCGAGTGGGCCGACAACGCCACTGCGCTCGGAGCGTTCTGCGAGCGGACCGGCCTGTCGGTGAGCACAGCCAAGCAGTGGCGGGCGACCGCGGCGGCGGTCACCCCCGACCTGCGCAAGCACCTGGAAGAGTCCGGTGTCTTCGTCTCCTACAGCGTGCTGCGGGAGGGCGCCCGCCCGCGAGGCGGCCTTGTTCCCGATCCCGGCTACGCCAAGCTGCATCATCTGATCGCCGACGCCCGCAACGCCGGGGTCGACCGGGTCAACCTGGCCACCTACCAGACCGTGCTGGGCACGGCGCCGCCGCTGGCCGCGGTCATGGACCCAGCAGCCCGCGACGCCGACAACGAGGTCGCCGACTACGTCACCGAGGTCCAGCACAGCCCCAACCGGGACGACCTGGTCAACTACCTGGCCATCCAGGAGAAGGTGACCCGCGCCGAGGTGACCGCCGCGCTCGAGGCCCGCAGGACCGAGAAGGCCGAGCAGCAGTCCCAGATTCCGTCCGCCCAGCCCCAGGCGGGAAGTGGCGCCGCGCTGGTCGCGGCCCTGACCGCGCTGGCCGGACAAGCCGGACGGCTGGCCAAGCGCTTTCCTGCGAGCATCGTCAAGCTCGACCCCGCAGAGCAGGTCGACGTCTCGGTCGCGCTCGGCGACCTGGACGTGTTCATGGCCTGGGCCCGCCAGGTCAGCGCGATCCCGGCTGCCGCCGCGCGCACCAGCCGCCGCAGCCCGGCCGCAGCCCGACAGGCTATGGCGCACCAGGCCACCTGATGAACACCGAGGAGGGCTACTGGACGCCCGAGCCGGACCCGCCCAAGCAGGCCCAGCTTGAGCAGGGGACCGCGCCGACCGGCGATGACGGCGAGGAGGCCCTGGCCGACGACATCGCCCAGTTCACCAGCATCGAGCAGTCGGGCCCATGGATGCTGGCCTACCTGGTCGCCAGACGTGTCCTGCCCGGGGAAGGTGACGGGGTCGGGTTCGAACAGGAGTCCACAAAGTGTTTCGGCCGAAACACTTTCCTGCGGATCAGCGCGCGGGAGTTCGCTAAGCGGGCCGACACCAGCGCCAAGCGGGTCATGGCCCTCTGGCGGGCATGGAACCGGCTGGCCGAGGCCACCGATGGCCTATTTCCACACGCCCTGGACCTGCAGCCCGGTGAACAGACCGAGCTTCCCGACCTCAAGAAGTATCCGTTCTACGGCAAGGACGGCTACTACCGCGGCTGGGAGACCAGGAACATGTCGGCCGAGCGGCGCGAGAACATCGAGCGGGAGGCTGAGGCGTCCGGGATCCGGCCTTCAGCCATCACCTACGTCATCACCCACCCGAGCGCGGTCAAGAACGCGCTGCTGGCCGACGAGACGACCCGGGCGGCGGCCCGGGATGCCTTGGCGGAGTTCGACGCCCGTCAGGCCAGCGCAGACGCGGCCGACCGCGAGGCCGCCGACGCGGTCGCCGCGCAGCGGACCGGCGAGTTCGACGCCCACCGCAGCGAGCGGGAATCCATCGCCGCGGCGGCCCGGGCCGCCCGGAACGGGAACCAGGCCGATGCGTCGATGGAGGTGTTCAACGCCATCGGCGAGATCAAGATGGCCGCCGCCCGGGCGCTGGCCCGGTTGAGCAAGCAGCACATCAACTTCACCCCGGAGCGGGCCGAGGCCATTGCCGAGCTCTGCGACGGCGTCGAGACCGCCATCGCGGCCGTCCGGGACCTGGCCACCGGGGCGGCCCTGGACGACGCCGCCCTGGCGGCGTTCCTGGACGACAGCGGCGGACTGCGGTGAGCCCGCGACGGAACGCCGCCGGCTGGACGCAGGCCGAGACCGACGTCGCGGACGTGATGATGTGGCTGCTCAGCAACCACGGCCAGGAACTGTCCTACGACGACATCGGCAAAGGGGTCGGGATCAAGAGCAAGCCCCGGCTGCAGCGGGCGGTCCGGCTGGTTCGGGTGATCGCCGCCGACCGGGGCGACCGGCTGGAGCGGTTCATGCCGTCGGCTGACCCCAAGCGCCGCCGGGTCTTCACCACCCGCTACATGCGCCAAGGCAACGGCGACCAGTTCAGCGCCCGCGACGCGATGGCGGCCGCACGAGCGGCGATGACGTCGGTGAAGGATATGCACCGCGCGACCACCTTCGAAGCCGCCAACACCCACTCGATCGCCCGTGACGAGTTCCAGACGATGGCCCAGGCCGCCGACGAGTGCATCACCAAAGTCACCGGCATCGACGAACTCGGACCCCAGGCGGTCCGGCGCGAGAACACCAGCCTGCTCACCCAGATGATCGCCGACCTGGAAGCCAGGCTTACCGAGCCGACAACGAAGTGATCAGCGGTACCCGTGGCACACCGTTCTGCAGGCAACCGTTCGCATGCCGCAGCGGGCTCTTTCGTTCGGTCTTGGCCCCGGTGATCGGTCAACGCCCTCTGACGGGTCGGCGACGGTTCGGCCAGTAGATGAAGTCCCTGCGTGTCGTGCCGCTCCCTGCCCGCGCTCGCCATCAAGGTGATCAAATGCTCGACCCCTGCACGACCCTGTCACCGTCTGGCGTCAAGAAGGGAGCGTCGGCGTTGTACCTGTTGCGTGCCGAACGACAAGATCCCGAATACCCCACCTGGCATCTGATGTGCCCGGTCTGCGGTGCCTTGCCGGGGACCAGCTGCGTGCAGGACGGCCAAGAGCAGCGCGCACTGCACCCATCACGCCGCCTGTCGATCCAGGAACGCAACCGCCGAGCGGCGGCCGGATGGGTCCCTCCAGAACTGGCCGTCCGACGAGCACAACGCCCGCAACCGCCCGCGCTCCCCCAGGCCCCGGCTCCGGCCCGAGTGCCGGCCGCTCGAAGGACGCCGCGACGCTCCTCACTGGCCGAGGCGGTGATGCGGTTCCTGGCCTCGGTCGCCGACCAAGACGGCGTCGTCCGGCTGCCACGCCGGCAGGTCGCCGTGGGGTGCGGCTACGTGACCGCGACCAGGCCATGGGACAAGAACCGCAAGGCCAGGATGGCGGAAGTCATGCGCACGCTGCGTCTGAGCGGCCAGCTACAAGTACTGGCCACGCCAACCGAGCCCGGCGGACCCGAGACCCTGCAGATCAAAGGCAAGCGGAACCGACGCAAACCAGCCAATGACCTCACCGAGGCACCCCTGCCGGAGCCCCTGCCAGCACCGTGCCCGGCCGCCAGAGCACGGATCGAACTGACCTATGACCCACGCATGCGCGCATTCGACGAATGCGCGGCCCGCTGGCCCGAGGACCGCCGCAAAACCTGGCGAAGCATCTGGATGGCGGTGCTCACCCAGACCACCGACGGATACTTCGACGGCGACCCCGGCACGCTGGCCGACTTGGCCAGTGACCATCTCGACAGACAAGTGACGCCGCAAACCGTCACCCAACTCCTGCGATGGAGCGTCGCAACCCGCCTCACCGACCAAATCAGACCCGGCGACCCAAGCCGGTTCCAGATCCGGGCCGTCGCCGACGACCAGCGGCGGTGACGTTGGGATCACCCCTCAGGGTCAAACCGAACAACCCGCGCTAGCCGCACGACGCCATCCGCCCGCCCCATCCGGGATCGGGAGTTGTTCTACTTGCTCAACGCGACTCTCAGCCGGCTCCTTGGCAACAGGCTCGGCTGGGCGTGCCACATCGAGGGATCTGCGCGATCGAACATCGCGACGGTCATGTGGCTGCACTCATCCAGCACCACTCGGTGGGAGGTTGCCGTCACGACGGAACTCCAGAGCCTCGTCGCGCAGGCCCTTGATGACCTCGAAGTTGCGCAGCATCACGTCGGGGTCATGGACGGTCGCCTTCAGCCGCGCCACCTGATCGAGCACCTCCTCGTCGGTCAGCTGAACCAGCCAGGCCGTGATCTGACCGACGCTCGGAGAGCCGTTCATTCGACTGATCATGTCAGCAAGGTCAGCGCGGACCGACGCCGCCTCCAAGCGCTGCTTGTGACGCTCTGCGGCCGAAGTCGTCGACCCCGCCGCAATCGCCCGACGCTCGTTCTCGTGCCCGACGGCGATCTCGTAGTGCGTCGGGAGCGCGGGCTCGGGCGGCTCCATGCCCGTCACCAGGCGCGGCACCGCCTGGGTGCGGACCCAGTGGGAAATCTCGTCGAGTTCCTGCATAAGCACCGGCCACCGGTCCGTGCCCGGCCGGTTGATCCCGACCGTCGGGAACAAGGTCATGGGGACCTGGGTGCCTATCGGAATCTGGGCGATGACGTCGCCGACACGCAGCGGCTCCTCCGAGCGCGGCGCAAGGTCACGGATCGACTGAGGCCGCTGGTCGTCCCGGTACATGGCGGCTATACGGACGGCCGTGAGCGCCGGCGTCCTGTGCTTCGCATGGTTGGTGTGGAGGACCAGCCGGGCCAGAGGGTGCATATGAGGGTCGCTCCGACGGTGGAAGGGCTGCAGACCGTCGATCCGCCGCATGAGCTCGCTGCCAACCCGCAATGACGGCGGGCCCTTCTTCGCACGCTTGTTCTTCCACTCCTGGAACTTCTCGTAGGTGTCCGAGGCGGGCATGTCGACGAGCCTGGCCGCCGTCTCGTCCAGCGATGAGCCGTCCAGGAACTCGACCTCGGCAAACAGAGTGTGCTCGAGGGCGGCGCGTAGTGCCACCAGCGCGTCGGCCACCAGTAACGGGACCTTGCGGGAAATCGGAGCCACTCGTTCGACGACGGACCGGCTGAACGGACCCGCTGGCACCTCCATCAGGCCCACGACACCGCCGGGCTGGGTCTGATAGTCGAAAAGCAAGTCGGCGACCTGCCCGATCAGCTCGTCCGCGTGCGACAGCGTGGCCGCGACGCCGAGGTGGCGATCAGGAAGCCAGTGGTGCATCACGTCCTTCACGACGGGATTCAAGCACCCTTCCCGGACATTAAGGAAACGGTCGTCCGACGGACACGCGAGGGGCCGGCGCCGGTGATGCTGCCTCATCGGAGAGCGTCAACCGCAGTGCCTGCGAACGCACGGAATCTAGAACCGAGCGGGAGGGCAGGGCGGATCAGGCGGGCGTCCTGGCGGTCTCGCGGGGCGGTCACGTCCACTGGAGTGGTGTAAGAGTTGATCTTCGCGTGATCCTGTTTCTGCAGGTTAAGCGGTGAGTTCTCGCTGGTCGACCTCGGGGTCGGGTGTGTTGCCGTCGATTACTCGAAGGCGGGCTTTGGCCAGGAAGTCCAGGCCCATGTAGCGGCGGGCCTCGGTCCATTCGTCGGTCTGTTCCATCAGGACGGCGCCGACGAGGCGGACGATCGCGGCCCGGTCGGGGAAGATCCCGACCACATCGGTGCGCCGGCGGATCTCCTTGTTCAGCCGCTCCTGGGGATTATTCGACCAGATCTGCCGCCAGAGCTGGCGCGGGAAGCCGGTGAAGGCGAGCAGGTCGCCGCGGGCGGCGTCCAGGTGCTCGGCCGCGTCGGGGGGCTTGGCCTCCAGTGAAGCGACGACGCGGGCGTGCTGGGCGTGGACTTCTTCGGCGGCGGGCTGGTCGAAGATGGTGCGCACCAGCGTGGCCACCCACGGCTGCGCCGACTTGGGCACCCTGGTCAGCAGGTTGCGCAGGTAGTGGGTGCGGCACCGCTGCCAGCCCGCGCCGAGCAGCGTTGATCCGATCGCTTCGACCAGGCCGGCGTGGGCGTCGGAGATGACCAGTTGGACACCGGTCAGGCCGCGGGCCACCAGGCCGCGCAGGAACGCCAGCCACCCGGCGCCGTCCTCGGCCGAGCTCACCTCGACCCCGAGGATCTCGCGGCGCCCGTCGGCGTTGACACCGGTGGCCACCAGCACGTGCACGTTCACGATCCGGCCGCCCTCACGGACCTTCTGCGTCAGGGCATCGACCCACACGAACGCATACGGGCCGCCCTCCAACGGCCGGTTGCGGAACGCGGCGACCTGTGTCGGCGTCCAGCACCTTGGACATCTCGCTGACCTGGCTTTTGGAGATGCCCTTGATGCCCATCTGCTCGACCAGCTTGTCCACCCGCCGCGTCGAGACGCCCAGCAGATAGGAGGTGGCCACCACCGAAACAAGGGCCTGCTCGGCGCGGCGACGCCGCTCCAGCAGCCACTCGGGGAAGTAGGATCCCGACCGCAGCTTGGGGATCGCCAGCTCGACGGTGCCTGCGCGGGTGTCCCAGTCCCGGACCCGGTAGCCGTTGCGTCGGTTGACCCGCTCGTCCGAGCGCTGCCCGTAGTCGGCGCCGCACACCGCATCGGCCTCCGCGCTCATGAGCGCCTCGGCCATCGTCTTGACCATCGACCGCAACACATCGGGCTCACACGCCCCGATCTGCTCGGCCAGCCAGCCCGCAGGGTCCACACTGTTGTCCACGGCCATCGCGTTCCTCTCCTTCTGATCTTGGTCGATTCGAAGGATCACGCGATGGCCGTCTCACGTCACGACGCCACGCCCTCTGACCAGGTCGAACTCATACACCACCTCCGTGGACGCAACCCGCGGGGCCTGGCCTGGTTCAGATGCGCTACCGGCCGCCGGGCAGCGGGCCACGCCACCAGCTGCGATGCCATCGGGCGTCCGGCACTGCTGTGGCGGCCCATCGTCGGTAATCAGGGTGATCTCGACCGATGGTGAACAGCAGATGCGGTTCCCACCAGTACTGCTCGGGGAGCAGCAGGCGACCATCGTCGAGCCGGACTGCGAAATCCCGCACGGCCTCGGCCTGATGCCGAGCCCGCAGATACGCGCTGGCTCGGACGTTGTCGGGATGATCGGGGTCAGCGGCCGCCGCCCATTCGATCTCGCTGATCGCGACGACGGACAGCTCCTCGTAGTCGGGGTCGGTAGATGTCACAACGCGGGCACCGCAACCGATCACACCATCCTGATGCACGCTAAAGCCGGCCAGTAGCGTCCCATCCGCCCTGCGCACCACCGTCATCTGACCACCGCCTGCCTCACCCCTGCATCACAAACCGACTTGGCGGCTGGCCGGTTCACCGGAAGCGACATGCCAACCAGCCGAGAGAGGCTCAGCCGCCGATCGCCTCGCGAGCCGTCACCAAGCCCCAGCATTGACTCAGCCCGCGTCGAATGCGGGGAGCGGCGGGCTGCCGACCGAACGACACGATCACCCCCACGTCGACCCAGCGGCCGCCGGGGATCGACGGTCTTCGATCCAAGATAGCCAGGCCGAACCGAAAGCGAGTTCACATCGCTTGGTTGCGCTCGTTGGCGTCGCGCAGGTAGTCGTGCACCGCTTGCTCGGGGATTCGGAAGGAGCGGCCGACGCGGATGGCGGGCAGTTCGCCCGCGTGCGTCAGTCGGTAGACGGTCATCTTCGATACCCGCATGATCGCGGCAACCTCGGCCACGGTGAGGAATCGGACGTCCGACAGGGGCCGCTCACCGGTGCGCCTGGCTAGGGGTGTCGGCTGGGGTTCAGCCGGCGGCGCAGGGATCGGCGGGCGCTGCCGCATGGCCGCATACAGCCGGGCCTTCACTCGGTCCATGTCCGTGTTGGCGCGGATGTCGTCGGCCAGCTGGTCGAAGTCGGCGCGCAGCGCCTCCTTGGCGGTCTGATCGCTGGTGATCATCGCGGTTCCTCTCCGTGCTCGGCCCACCATTTGCGCAGCCTTACCTTGGCGAACCGGAGGGTGGATCGTACGGTCGCGGGTTCCATGCCCAGCATTTCAGCAATCTCTGCGGTGACGAATCCGACGAGGTCGAGGGTGAACACCTTGCGCTGTCGTGGGGGGAGCTGCTCCAGCGCCGTGCCAATGAGGTGATGCCCGAGGAAGTCATCGATGCCGCACTGATCGGAGGCGGTCGCAACGCCGATCTCGGCACCGGGGCGCTCACGCACGCGGGGAACCAGCAGCCGCACGACGGTCACCCGCAGGTAGGGGGCCGGGCGCTCGATGCTGGCGCGTCGTTCGTGGAAGCGTAAGAACGCCTCCTGCACGATGTCCTCGGCCTCGGGCCGAGACCGGCCGTAGGCCAGGCACAGGGCGAGCAGCTTCGGCCATTGCGCCTCGATCAGCTTGCCGTACCGGGCGTCGAGGTCCTCATGTGGCGGTGGTTCGGCATGCGCCTCGGCGCTCATCGCCTCGCCTCCGTGGCCGGTGCCGACACGGTGGCCGCACCGGTCCGGAGGGTGAGCTTGCTGCCATCAGGTCGTTTGTCCACAAGCACGCTTCCTTCCGGGACGGCCTGGGAGACCGCCAGCAGAGTCCGCCGCCGCGCTTGTTCCACCAGCAGTTGGCGCGCAGTTCCCACCAGCATGGCCGCGGCCCCCAGCAGCACTCGTATCCCGACAGCGAGCGCCACCATCCCAAGCCCTGTTCCTAGTGCCGTCCCCATCCCCGAATCCCTTCATAGGCCCGCGGCCGACATCGGCCGCGGCACGCATCACCTACAAAGAGCGCGGAACCGGCCCGATCGTGCAATTCAGCGCTCATCGGATTCTCTGGTTCGAGGTACCCGCCAGATGGACGACGGCCCGCGACGCTCGATCAGGTGTCGAGGAACGATCACTAGCTGAAACATTTGCTGCCCGAAGGCGCTGCAGCGGGTTCCTCAGGAGCCGCTCGCCGGAGCGGAGGCGCGCACGAAACGGCCCGCGCCTCCCTCAGAGGGCTCGATCCGCCAATCCGGCGGCGGCACATGCCCCTCAGCAGGGTCCGGCACAGTGGCCGACTCCAGCCCCATGCGGGCCACAACCGGCCATCATCCCTGCAAGCACATGATCCGTGATGCCGCGCTGGCGGCCGGGTTCATTGCCGGGAGGGTCGGCGACCATCCTGGTCGCGGCAGGATGCGCCGCCACATCGATGCTGGTGCGCCGTGGCACGCTGGCCGCAGCCCCTTCACCTCAAAGGCCGCCGCCGTCCGATGACGAGCGGCTCCGCTACTCAAAGGCCGAACCTGCACTCGACCGACGAACGCCAGCACGCGCCGTCGCTACGCGAGAAACAGGGCGATCCGGTCCCGCATCTGCTGCTCAGCACGGCTATCGCGCTCCAACGGCACGTCATCAGGCTCGAAGTCACGCTCGGCCAACTCTTCGTTGACCTGAAATGGCTCCACCTGGGCGAGAGGCGCATACGAGGTGTGGTGGGCGCTCCCGTACTTCCCGACCGCCAGCAGGATCACCTGTTCGACCCCGGCCATGTCCAGCAAGGTCTGCGCCCAACTCAAGGACATGCCATGAGTGGTGAAGTCGTCGGCGACGATGACTGTCTTGCCTCTCAGCCGCCTGCCTCTGTAGTTGGTTCCGACGTGCACCGTGGTCGCCTGCGTCGCGATCGACACCTGAGCCCGACGCCCTTCCCTGCGCGCCGCGGCACGCTCCCGACTCGTATCAGGGGCCCGAACCGCGCGAACGAGAAGATCCTCACGGTAGTAGTTGTGGAACAGGTGCGAGGCAGGCTCCAGGAACGCCTGCAACTGCTCACTGACCCGGCCAGGGCTGCTACTGGGATAGACGCAGATCCATGCCCCGCCGGTCATCAACCCCTCGAGATAGACGTTCACCAGGGCCGACAGCATCAGCACGCTGCGAGCGTCCTGATCACCGATTTCCACCGGACGCTCGTAAGTGAAGACGTCCTGCAGCCGGAACATCTGACCAGACGCGCTGCAGGGCAGCACGACAGACGCAGGCAGCAGGCAGCGCAACTCCCACCCGTCGCCGCTGCCCTGAAACGCCCATCGGGGCTCGTCCAGCAAGAACGCCTCCGCGAACTCGGAGACCTCGCCGGGGGCCGAAACACTGATCGCGTTGTGCCTGGCGGACAGCCGGCCGGCCCAGAGCGCGTGGACGTACAGGACACCGGCGTTGCCTGCGGTGCGCCAGTCCAGGACGGTGCTGCCGACATACAGCAGTTCGTGCCACTGCACTCGCAGTTGCCCGGCAGCCTCATCCACCCAGGCCGTCGAGCCCCGGTTTCGGCCGCCGGGGACGATGCCTCGGTGAACATACGCCGACGGCTCCGGATACCTGTGGGCAGCGCACCACGCGGCGACGTCCAATGGATCGGTAGTGAACAGGCACCAGTCCAGGCCCTGCCCGGTGATCCAGCCGAGCAACGCGCGGTTCGCCGCAGCATCACCCCGCTCAAGGACCTTGTAGTCGATGATGAGAGCGCGAACGGGCATCAGGGTCAGCGCCTTTCGTTCAACAGCTGTTGGATCTTCTCCTGCAGTTGCAGCAGGTCGTCCTGGCGGAGATCGCGGCAGGCCGCTTCGCGGGTGAGCTGCCGCTCCACCAGCGTCAGCGCATCGGTGGCGTGCCCGTGCCGCTCGGCGAGCGACCGGACCATGGTGTCCAGCTCGCGGCGCGCGGCCGGGGTGAAAATCTCCAGGACCCGCCCGCCGGAGGTATCTGCGACCAGCCGAGTCAGGTCCCCGGCGCCCGGCCAGGACAGGCCGACCACCGGAGTGCCGTACTGAGCGGCGAACCGGACGGTGTGCGCAGTCCCGGACGACGCCTGTCCCTCGACGGCGATGACCAGCTCACCCAGCCCGGCCTGCAGCCGGTTGCGTTGAACGAACTGCTGCCGGCGGTACCGCTCGTCCGGCAGATACTCGGTCGCGACCGCACCTCCGTGTTCGAGGATGCGTTCGCGCAGCTGCGCCGTCTCGGCGGGGAACACGATGTTGATGCCGTGCCCGAGGAACGCCACGTTGCGGAGCCCAAACTCCACAGCGCGGGCGTGCGCGGCCGCGTCGATCCCGTTCGCCAGCCCGGACACGACCGTGACCGGGTAGGCCGCCATCGTCCGCACCACTGCGTTCGCCGCGTCGATCCCCGCCGGAGACGCGTTCCGCGTCCCCACGACCGCGACATGCGGCCCCTGCACCAATGCAGCCGGGTCGCCCTGGACGAACAGCCAGCGCGGCCCGCCGGGTAGCCGCAGCAGCCGGGCAGGCAACTCGCCGGGGCCCAGCACGTGCACGTTCTTGCGCGCGAGCTGATCGAGGTGCTCGTGGGCACGTTCGACCAAGCCCGGCGGAAGGCCACTGACTGCCTCGACCAGCGCCTTGGGGGCCTTGCGAGCCCGCAGGTGCTCAACCGCCACCTCGGGCGCGACGCCGAGCAGCCGCCCCAGGTCGTTGCCGTAGGCGCCGATGAGTGAGTGCAGCGCGCGATACCCTACGCCGGAAACAGAGGAGAAGGCCAGCAACGCGACGGGAAACGGGACCTCACGGCCCCCGCCCAACTCGGACGCCCCCGCCAGCGGCAGCGCGCCCTGCACAGGGTCGTTCTCACCGCCGCTTGAGGGATCGTGCTCCGCCATGCGCTGCACACTATCGGGCAATCCCCCTCGCTTAGAGACGCGCCAGAGACCAGGACTGGCCTGCACGGATGCCTGCTGCTTGGCCGACCGAACTTGCGCTGGGCTAGTTATTGAGGGACGACCTTGAACTCCCGGAAGAGAGCTGCGAAGAAGCCTTGGAGCAGTTCCCGTGCGGCATCGCGATGGTCCAGCTCCACGGTGCCGAAGCGGAAGACCTCATAACCGGAGAGCTTGAGGTCGCGGTCACCGCGCACCGTCCGCGCATACTCCTGCCGGTCCGCTTTGGCGTCTCTCCAGCCGTTGGCGGCATCGGCGGAGCTGTAGTGCTGGACCCCGTCGACCTCCAGGACCACGCGGTGCCCGCCTGGCAGCAGGAGCAGGAAGTCCATGCGGTGGTGCGTCATCGCCGCGTCGCCGCGAGCGCCGATCGATTTGGGATCCCAGTGCACCCAGGCTTCGGGCAGAAGGGCTGGCAGGCCGGGCATGTCCTGGGCGTGTAGGTCGTAGTAGAGATCGAACAGGTTCTCCTGCGCGGGGTACCGCTCCTTCTTCCCCTCGACCAGACGGGCCGGCAAGCATGCCTTGAGCCGACGGTACAGCGACTTCTTCGCCTGGGCGTCGTCGGTGATTCGACGGGTGTCTTTCCACCAGCAGTGCAGGTCGCGCCAGAGTAGCCCGTCGCCGTCGATGGGACGGTCGTAGAACAGCACATCGTTGCGAGAACCGAGGATCTCGATGTCCAGGTCAAGTACGTCTCCGATGCGAATGTCGGGCTTGGATAGCGTGGCGAAGATCAGAGCCCGTGGCGGCCGGCTGCGCCTCGCACGCGTCGACACCATGGTGAACACCGGATAGCCCTCAGCGACCCCGGTTTCACGCAGCTCCGCACCTGCGTCTTGCAGAGGGGGATTGAGGATCTCGATCAGGCGCCATTGCAAGCGCACATCGGGAACGACGTCTGCGGAGACCAGGGTGCTCAGGAACCGCGCGAACCTCGGATGATCAGCTTTCAGTGCCCCCAGCCGCTCGAACAGCTCCACGACGGTCCAGTCGCCGGGGTTGCGGAACACGTGCTGGTCGATCTGTGCCCGTAGGCCCCTGCCGTCATTGAGCAGGAAGCTCAAGTCGGTGTCGAGGACCCAGAAGCGGTCCAGCAGCATCCAGAACCGGTCGCCTTGCTCGATGAGGTCCTGCAGCCGCGGCTCCAGGGCACTGGCGATCTCCCGCCGGATGCGCACAGAAATCTCTGGAACCTGCTGCCCCGCCCACAGCCCATCCTGGATGACGTTGCGGGTCTTCGCATCCAGCGGGCGGTCTTCCAAACCGAGGATCCGTTCAGCGACGGCCGGCAGGCCGTCGTCCGGCAGAGCCGCGAAGCACCGCTCGAACCGCTTGCGTTTCGTAGCGCCTTCTTCACGCGCCAGCACCGGCAACCCAAGGCGCTCGCACGCCGCATCAAGCTCCCCGTGGGTATGGCCCGCCACGTACGCCTCCGCGGGCCCTTGGAGATCCCGCCGCAGCCTCACCAGGTCCGTTACACCCGCCATCCGACGAGTCTGGCGCAGACATCCCCGAACTGGCGTAGAGATCGGCACACCTGCCTTGCTTACGGCCGTCGGCGCCGACGCCCTTGCAGGTACCGACTCCCCGCCACGTCCGTAGCTCGGCGCGGCCGAGAAGCCTGCGGGCCCCGCCACATCCCCGAACGCGAATCATCTACTTGCCTTACATGGCGGACCAGCCTCCAGACCACTGACCTATTAGTTCAATCAACTACCCCAGACAACGATGGCACCTCCAGGGGATGAGGCGCGGGGCGATCTGCTGGGACGGCTAGCACGGTCGACACCGAGGAGATCCTCCGCTTCCGGGATTTGGCCGGATGCGGCCGGTTCCCCCACTGCGGAACGCCCGGATTCAGCCCGTGACTGGAGCCGCTCGGAGACCTCCTGAATGTACCCCTACTAAGTACCTGACCAGGAGATACGAGCGGGCGAGGCCGTGCCCGGTATGCAGGGACTACGGGGCCCGCCCGGTTAAATGATCTTGCAGGTTGGGAGTCTCCGAAACGGGCGCTCGCCGTTCAAAGAGGAGCGTTTCCCGGCGACCGCAGCGCGGTTCGCGGCGCGTTCGCACCGCCGTTTACACGTGTGGAAGCGCCGCGGGACCGTGCAGACTAGGTCGTGGCTCCGGGCCGCGAGACATGAGCGCGGCCCTCCCGATGATCTTTTGGCAGAGGCACGGGAGAGCCGCGGTACCCGAACCATGGAGGTCGAGTGTCTAGAAGCTTACGTCGAGTCCCCGAGGACGCGCAGCCGCCCGAGCCCCCCGCGATCAGCCCGACGATGCTGCTCATCCTGCTCATCCTGCTCATCCTGATCCTGGTGGGGTACGCCGCCTACCGGGATCCGCAGCTAGCGGCCGCGCTCGGCGCGGTGGGTGTGATCGGCGCCCTCCTGTTCGTCATCGTCCGCGAGCCTTGACCTGTCGGCCCAGCAGGACATGCGTGGTGTGCGCCCGCCGCGCCTGTGCGGCGGGCCGCACACCACGGCCTGGCCGCCGGAGATCGCGTCCGCAAACCTCCGGCGGCGTCGGCTTCGGCGCGATGCGCCCCGCGGCCGCGAGTAGCCCGCGCCGGAACGACGCCCGCGGCCCCGGTCAGCGTGTCGGCGCACGTCACCGCGAATGCCCGGATCTCTTCGGCGGCGCGCTCGCGAGCTCCCGCTCGTACTTCTGCTCGTGCTGTGCCCGGGAACTCCCACAAGACGGCGTACACCGCGTCATAGCCCGCGCGCTGGTGCGGCCATCGTGCACCTGGCTTCGCGGCCACAGCGGGGGACGAGCCCGCACCTTTACGCTTCCGGCATGGTCACCAAACGGCCCAATCCCAAGAAGAACAAGGCTGCTCGCCGACGTCGCTCGGCGCCTCCGCCGGCCACCTGGAGGGCGGGAAGCGGCGCCGCTGCGCTGACCTCCGCCGGTCTGGCGGAGGGGCTGGTGCTGGCGAGCGGGGTCCGGATCCGGATGGCGCGGGTCGAGGACGTCGAGACGGCTCGGCGCCTGGTCGCGTTGACCGGGAGCGGGGTCAACCTGGAGAGCAGGCTCGCCGACGCGATACCAGACGGGCGGCTTGGGGCGGCGGTGCTGAAAGGACTCGCAGAGGGCCCGGAGGCGCTGACGTATGAGATGGCGGTGGCGGCCTCAGCGGAGGGTGAAGGGTCGGTGGAAGACCTGGTCATCGGGCTGTCCTGTGTCCTGGTCGCTGAGCACCCGGAACACGGCGTGGTAGGGGCGCTGGTGGCGCTGCCGCCGGCGCGAGTGCTGTCCAACATCGGCATCCCGGACATGGAGGCACTGGTGGGCCTGCTGAAGGTCATCAAGCTCAAGGCCGTGGCCGTCGATCCCGCCCACCGTTCGGGCGGGATCGCCGCGGCGCTCATCGCGACCTGCCGCCAGATCTACACCCAACTGCGCTACCTGCTGCTGTACGGGCAGTTTCGGGCCGGGAGCGGCCTGGAAACCTACTACCAGCGGCAGGGCCTCACGGTGCTGCGGGAGGGGCAGGGCGTCAGTTTGACGATGTTCAGCGTCCCGGCCGGGATCTACACCGAGCAAACCGAACGCTTCTTCGCCTGCGACCTGGCCTGATCGCACTGTTACCGCTGGTCGGGGAGGTGTTCGAGGTCGCCGAGTGCTTCGCTGAGCGGTGGCAGGTCGTGGGCGGCGCGGGCCTCGGCCTGCTGCTCGGCTGAGCCGTTGCCATTCACCATGGCCTGGAAGAGCGGCGCCATGCTGCGGGGGTCCACGGGGTGACGGGTGCGGCGGCGAGGTCGCTCTCCGGCTCGATGCCGTGGGCGGCGAACGCGTCGGGCGACTCGACCGCGGCGGCGGGACGGGGCGTGGGGGAACTGGACGCGCTCGACCTGTTCTCGATGCTGTCGCTGGTGCACCGCCGTCTGGACGCCGCGACGACCTGGACCGGCTCCTGGCCTGCCTGGCACCCGCAGCCCCCGGCGGGGCGGCGGTCGGTGAAGGTGCGGGGTCACTGAGGGCGGTGGTGGTGACCGGGGTCGGCGGGCTGGCCGGGGTGGGCAAGACCGAACTGGCGGTCCAAGCAGCGCGGGCGGCTGCTGCGGCGCGGCTGGTCTCCCTGCGAGGTGTTGTTCGCCGACTTGTTCGGCTACGACGACGACCGCCGCCGCGACCCCAGCCAGGTCCTGGAAGGCATGCTCGGTGCGCTCGGTGTCTCAGGCGAGCACATCCCCCCGATGCCCAGGACCGCTCGCGTGTCTTCTTGTCGCTCCTGGCCGAGTTCGCCGCCCGCGGCCGGCGGATCCTGGTGGTCGCCGACAACGTCAACACCGCCCATCAGGCCGAGCTGCTGCTGCCCACCGACGGACGGAACGCGGCGATCGTCACCTCCCGCCACACCCTGGCCATGCTCAACGCCCGCCTGCTCGACTTGAACGTCCTGGACATCGACGGTGCGGTGGCGATGCTGGACGAGACACTGCGCATCGCCTCCCCCGACCACACCACCGCCGCCCTCACCCGCGAACTCCACCAGATGCGGCCCATCGAGGGGCTGGCCTACGGACGCGACGGCGTGCGGCGCGCGTTCGAACTGTCCTACCGCGCCCTCACCCCCGACAGCAGCACCTGGTCTCCGGCCCGGCCTCCACGGGGCGCCCATGCCGACACCGGCCGGGCTGTCCCGACGGCGACATCCTCGTTACCTGATCGCCCACGGCCGTAGACCCTCGGCGGAGGTCCGACGGTGGCGCTGTCCCCTCCACGGAGGAACAGGCCGACGCGACATGTAGCCCGAAACGGCCGCACGACAATATCTCGGGACCATAGATAAAGGTCATTCACCTTTCCGTAAATGCCCAACGCGATGCCCTGCTTCTGCTTGCCATTCACCCTAAAGGCAACCCGCAGACTGACGCCAAAGACCAATCGATGCTAGTTACCTCCAAGGAGGTTGGAAGTGGATATCAAGGCGCCGATCAAGGTGCGCCGAGAGGGCATGTCGCCCGAAAGTTAGCTTCTTCTAGATTTCCCTAGGAGGTCCTTGTAGGGCCAGATCCTCTCTGGGCGTCTCCAGCTGTCTCTCGACGTTTCCGGATGTCCTACTTCGTTGTCGCGGCGTCCCGAGTCGTGTCCCGGCCTTTTAGTCCGCCCCTCTTCGGCCAACACTCGGGTTACGACCAGCGCCCATGAGGGCGGATGGTCCAACGATTCACCAATTCACGAGCGGAGGTGGCCATGAGCCCGATCGGTTCGGTGGCCGGGCCCGCCGCGGTGGCGGCTCGATCGGCGCCGGCGACACGGAGCTGACCTGCCGCCCTTCTGGCCCACCCGTCCCCGATACGAGCCCGCGGTACATGCATCGGAAGGAGTGACACCATGGTTCGAGCGTCCCGGGCGTCGAAGCCCCCCTTCCGCCGCACTGTTGTGATTGCGCTGGACATTGCTGCGTACAGCAAGAACGACGCCAGCCATGACGCCGGCCATGATGCGGTGCACCGCACTGTGCTGCGTGCGATGAGCGCGGGCCTGTTCGACGCCGTGTCCGACAAGGCTGGGCACAGCGAGGCCGGGGAGAGCGAGCGCGACGCCAGCCTGACGCGTTGGCTGACCCAGGTGCGCGCGCTCTACGCTGAGCCAGCGGTTCCGGCCCGGGAGAATATGTGTGGGCTGCTCCGATGGGTGGAGGAGTTGAGGCAGGTGCTCGCCGAGTACCGCGTAAGGGGCGCGGCTGACGGGCCTCGTACGGCGGGCACCTCAACTGCGCTGGCCTCCGCAGCCACGGCGTTCCTGACTCCCCCCTTGCCGGCGCGGGGACTCCGCTCCGCTGGCCTTCGTATCTGCGCCGGGCCCACATTGCGCCCGCATAATCCCGCGCCAGGTCTGTCAGGAGGTCCCCCGGGCACCAGCAGTGATCTCGCGGCGACCAGCGCAGACATGTGTGCAGCCGACGGCCAGGGCCCCGGACGGGCGAGTTCGCTCGATGCGACGCCGCCTCGGACGAGGGCACTGGTGTCGGCAGCGCGGGCCAGGCCAGCCGCTTGGGGCACTCGGGACGCGCGCCGGCGCAGAAGGCGGGCGCTGCGTCACTCCGGCCGATGCGGGAGGAGTTCCCGGTGCCATGGCGCCTCCCCGGCGAAAGGCGGGGCCTTCTGCCCCCTCACCACAGACCAGCGTGGGCCGAAGCGCCGTCGGGACGGGTCCCAGCCACCGCCTGACGGGCCGCGCCAGAGCTCGTCCCCTCCAGCAGGCGGCTGCGGCGTTGACGACATCCCTGGCGGGCACAAGTGCCATCCGCCAACGGGCGTCGCCCCCGTGCCCTCCACGGCCGACGACGGCGCAGGGACCGGCTCCACCACGGCTAGCCGACCGGCCACGAAGACGCCAGCGGTCCTCTGCGGCCTGAACACGCCACGCATGTTCACACAAATTCCGGAGACGATGTAAGCTCAAGCATAATCTTCCCGAGGCTCAGTTCTATAGGGAGTGAGCGGGCGTCGGGTTAAATGGTGGCCTTCCGTTGGGAGCGGAGGGCCACCACTTTTTATGTGATCAAACAGGTTCGCGCATCGCTGCATTTGCAGAGTGGGTGCCGATATAAGTTGGCTATAAATGGGCGTCCGCCGACCGTCTCTCCTTGTCTCTGACCGTCTCATGCTCAGGGAATTACAGTGACAGGAGTAACTGCCCTGTCGCCGGGTACTTGGCATTCGCGTGATGTGTACGGCACTATGCAAATACCTGGATCGCGAGGGCCCGAGAGGCTCCCAACCTCGACGGGCTCCCACCCTCGCCCTCCAGGCCTGCGGAACGGCGTTCGGTTTACCGCACCCCGGCCCGCCCGTCCATGTCCCTACTACTAAGCCCGCTCACTCCCTGAGCCTTAGGAGAAACAGCAGAAGTGATCACTTCGCCCCCGGCGCCGCGCGAATCCGCGGCGGCCCTGGCCCGCCGCGTGACGGCGACCATCGTGTTCGTGAGCATCCTGGCGTTCGCCGGGCTGCTCCTGGCCCTCGGATACGACCTGATCGAGGCGGTCACCGCGACGATCATCGTCTCCGACCTCGCCCTGCAAATCGCCGGCAGGATGCTCCCGCAGGTCGAGCCCCCGGACCAGGGCCAAGAGCGTCCGCTCGCCGGTCCGCAGGCCCCGCAGCCGCCGGGGATCCTCGGACCGTCCGAGACGGCCGCCGAGCCGATCGACGCCCCTCCGGCAGAGGCCCAGGGGTCCTAACGGGACTGCGTTGGCGGACGCGGCCAGACCGCGTCCGCCAACGCATCACCCGTAAGGGATCGTGATGAGGAGGAGCTCGATGAACACGAAGACGATCAACCTGGGCCCCGCTCACGACGAGTTCGTCCGTGAGCTGCGCGATCAGCGTCTGCGCGGCGGGCAGTTGCCCCTGCGCGACCTGGAGCGCAGCAGCGCCGTCTCCAAGTCGACCATCTCCCGGCTGCTGGCGGGCACGACACTGCCGCGATGGAGGTTCGTCCGGCCGGTCCTGCGGGCGATGGACGTCGCCGAGCCCGAACTCGACACCCTCTGGAAGCAGCGGTGGATGGCGGCCTTCGCCGAGCACGAGGACCTGCCGCCGACCACGCTATCGACCACCACGCCGCTGCGCGTGGTCGACGGCGAACAGTCCGCGACCCCGCGCGTGGACCCGCAACGCCACCAAGCGTGATCACCACTGCCTCGGGGCCCCTCGCCATCCAGACGAGGGCCCCGAGCTTGCCGGGCGCTGTCCTCCCGGCTCAGGGACCTTCGAGCATGAACGCGCCACCGGGAACGTAGTCACCCTGCCGTAGATGCGCGGCGATCTCCCTGACGCCCTTCTCGAAACCCGCACTGTAGGAATCGGGGTCCTCGTCGTTGTCCTTGCCGAGGGTCTCAGCCCACCCATCGATCCATTTTGCGATCGCGAGATGGTTGCGGTACAACACGGCGTCGTCACCTGCGAGAAGCCGCCGGGCGTGCTGCTCGTCCCAGTTCGCGAGACGGTTGGTGTCGAAGTCGAGCAGGTTCTCATCGCTCGGTGCTGGCATACATCCCCCCATCGATCGGCCCAGGCCCAGCGGGGACGCTCCCCCTGAGCCTGACATGATCTTTCCACCAGGGCGATTCGTCCCACAATGCGGCGCGCGGGCGGCCCATGGACTTGTCTGGCGGTGGAAAGGGCCGCGGCCTGCATCGCCTGGTCGGGCTATCTGAGCGGGGCGCGTACTTGGGGGTGGCCGGAATACTGGCCATTCGGCCGAGCCGCGCCACCCGTACGCCACCATGCACAGCCGGCGCATCGGCACTGGACGGTCGGTCACCGAACTGATCACCTGACGGCGGCCCGCACCTGGCGTAACGCCCGGCCTCATCCGGCGCAACATCGTGTTCGTTCCCCGCGCCTAGGGCAACGGCGGGGCGGGTGGTGGCGTCTGATCCATGTGAGCGAACCTCCCGAACCTCCCGAACCTGTCGATCCCCCGGACCCCGACAGCGGGGACGATGACAGCACAGAGTCGGCGCGGGTGCAGTACCCCTCCCAGGCCGAACTGGACGCACTGCCTGCGGACCGGCGCCTGGAGCTACTTGAGTTGGAACGCCAGCGCCAGGAGTCCGCACGCGACCGCCGGCGGCAGAGCATCCACCAGTGGATCAACAGCGGTGTCTTGCTCATCGGTGTCTTGCTGGCCGGCGGCAGTCTGATCGTCACCGCCTTCACCTTCCGCATCGGACAGCAAGAGCAGCGCACCGCCCGCGAAGGGCAGATCACCGACCGGTACACCAGGGCAGTCGAACAGCTCGGCTCAGCAAAACGGGACGTGCGGACCGCCGCCGTCTACGCCTTGGAGCGCATCGCCGCCGACTCCCCACGAGACCGCACCACCGTCCGCGATGTGCTGGCCGCGTTCGTCCGCGAGCACGATCCCTCCCCCGCCGTCGAAGACAACAAGCTCCCCACAGAACCAGACACCGACGTGCACGCCGCCCTTGCCGTCCTGGCCCGCAGAGCCGCCGACTCACAAACGGCGGGTGCGCTGGACCTGCACGCCATCCGCACTCCCGGCGCCGGGCTCTCCGCGGCGACTCTGACCAACGCGAACCTGACCAGCGCGGACCTGGCCAAAGCGCACATGTACCACGCGGACCCGACCAGCGCGAACCTGATCTACGCGGACCCGACCAGCGCGAACCTGATCTACGCGGACCCGACCAGCGCGAACCTGATCTACGCGGACCTGACCAGCGCGGACCTGACCGACGCGAATCTGACCAGCGCGAACCTGCCCCACGCGAATCTGACCAGGGCGACCCTGTACCAGGCGAACCTGGCGGACGCCAACCTGACCGGCGCGGACCTGAGCCTCTCGGGTCTGAGTAAGGCCTACCTGAGAGAGGCGGACCTCACCGGGGCGGACCTCCGCTACGCAAACCTAGTTGGCGCGGATCTGGAGGACGCCAACCTGTCCGGCGCGCGGCTAGCCGATGCACTGTGGACGCGGGATACGGAATGGCCAGACAGCGTGGGAGGTGTGGCTGGGATGCAGGACCGGTCAGATCCGGCCGGGCCGTCGATGGGAGAGGGGTACTTCCGGGTCCGCGCGTAGGGGGCGGTACCTCCGAGCAGGAGCGGCGGCCCCCGGCGACCTTGAACGTGAGGAGTCGGGGTACAGGAAATCCGGTGATCCGGTGATATTGACCTTGCTGGGGTTCGCCTACTTCGCAGGCGCTTCAAGCTGGCGGAGTACGGCGCCCATGCATAGTTCGTTCAGTTTCGTGATGCACGGTCGGTGGGCTCGGCGACGTAGTGCGAGCCGTACCCAGCGACCCGCACCGAGGTGACCCGCCCGGCGTCGTCGGGCGCGTCCTCGGACCAGACGTAGGCCGCCGCGAGGCTGCACCGCATCCGGTAGTCCGGTCCCCTCCAGTCCGGCCCGGAGAAGGTCTGGTTGGCGGCGTCGACGGCGTCGGCCAGGCGCTCGAAGGAGATGTCGAGGTCGAGCATGTGCGACCGGGGCCTGCCGTTCGGTCAGGTCGCGGAAGGCCAGCACCAGCCGCGACAGGTCATAACACCTCACCCGGACGGTATCAGTCCTAGGGTCGTATCCGTGCGGGTGGCCACCGGTCGTGTTCGGCACGCGTCGTTCCCCCTTCGAGCGCAGGTGACGCGCCTCATCGTCGGGCCCGGCCACCGCCCGCGCGCAGGTGACGCGCCGGGCCGGACGGCATCACGTCACGGCGCGACCGTGCAGGGCGGCTGCATACAAGAGAACTGGCGGCCGCCGCGGCGGGCAGGGTCAGCCGGTCCAGGCGCGAAGGTCTCGTTGCATCTGCTCGCGCCAGTGCTGCTGCCGCTGGATGACGGCGGCCATGCGGCGCTGCAGGGTGGCGACCGCTTTGCTCGGATCGTGGCCGTGGTAGGTGCCCAGCGTTTCGGTGAGCGCTTCGAAACTGCCGAGCACGATCAGCGTCGACGCGCTGATCGCTTCCGGGTCGGCGAGGATGGCGGGCTGGCCGTCGGCGTTCAGGGCCGCGCCCTGCTGGAGCAGCCACATGGTGCTGTGCGTCGCGGCCGAGGAGATCCGGTACCACGCCGGCGGGCAGCCGGGGGTGAGGCGGCTGGCGTCGGTGACGTTCACCGCGAAGGGCACCGACACCTCGCCCAGGACGACCGCGACCGGGCGCCGACGGTCGTTGTAGCGGATGCTCAGCCCGGCGTCCCGGGCAGCGCGCTGCGCGCGTTCCCATTCCTGTTCGGACTCCGGTACGACACGGGGGTCGAGATCGTGGGCGGCGGTCAACTGCTGGCGTGCGGCGTCCAGCCACGCCGCCGCGATGCGGGCGATGCGCTCCTCGCTGCTGGCCGCCGGGTCGAACAGTCGGCAGGTGCGCACGGCGCCCTCGTGGACGATGCGTGACAGCGACACGCTCGGCCAGGTCAACACCGGTTCCCCTGCCAGTGTCCGTTCGATCGCGATGACGTGGTTGAGGATGTTGCTCAACGCGAGTTGGGCATTGACCTGCGCCCGCCGCAGCAGCCGCCGGCGCGCCGATCGGAACTGCCGGTCGGAGAGGACGACCCACGTGGCGTCGGCCGCGGCGAACGACCCCTGCTGGGCCGTCGTCGGCAGAGCGCCCAGGAACTCCTGCAGGGAGCCGCGAGCGTGACCTAGTGTTCGAGCCGCCTCGTCGACGACTTCCTTGGGGACGCCCAGAACCCTGGGATCCGACTCCGGCGAAAAACCCACCCCACGACAATACGGTGAAAGGGGACTCGCGCCGAAGCCGCCCGTATCCTCGACCAGGTTGCCGAGCTGGCCGGGCTGAAGATCCATCCGCACAAGCCGCGCCCCACCTTCGTCACTCTCAGCCTCGCCGAAGAAAGAGATCGAGACCGTCCGCGCGGTCGCTCACGCTACCCGCGCGCAGACCGAGGCTCTTGCGGTACATCACCAACGTTCGCCCGTATCTGGGCCCTACCCACTCCCGGCCCGGAAACGGTGGGCAGCAATCTGCGTAGGCCTCGCACTCGCCCCACTGAGCTGGGACAGGTATCCGCCACCTCACCCACGTGAACTACATGGCGGACAGCACTCCAAGTCATTGACCTGCAGTTTCGCTCAACTACCCCAGATAACTCTCGTGCCGACCGCGTACTCGGCGGTGGACATCCCGCGGTCCCTGCATGCTCCGGACCATCGCCGCACCACCGTTTTCCACGCCCTCATCGGGGCTCCTTTCGCTCGTTGTCGGTTCAAGGCTGCCGAGGCGGGACGCAGAGTGACGAGCGAACCGCATTCTGTGGATAACCCGCTCACCAGGGCAGGAGGAGCGTCGAGGCGATCCCGGCGATGGCCGGGACGACGCCGAGCAGGACGAAGGCGGGCAGGAAGCACAGGCCGAGCGGGGCGAGCGCCCGGATGCCCGCCGCCCGAGCCCTGGCGGCGGCGGCCGAACGGGCCACCCTGCGCTGGTCGCGAGCGAGACGGCTCAGGGAGGGGGCAAGCGCCGCTCCTGTGGACGCCGCCCGGACGGCCGCCCGCGCCAAAGGCGCGAGCATCGGCTCCTCCGCCAGTGCCAGCCAGGCCTCTGCCGGGTCCGCCCCGAGCCGGATCTGGACGGACACGGCGCGCAACTCGTCGCCGAGCGGACCTCCCACCGCGTCCGCGACCGCCTCGACCGCCTCGTGCCAGGGCGCGCCGCCGCGCAGGCAGGCGGCGAGGAGATCGACCGCGACGGGGAGGTCCGCGACGAGCCGTGCCCGTCTGCGGCGGCGTTCCCCACTGCCGAGACGGCTGAAGGACAGCCAGACGGCCAAGGCGACGAGGACACCGAGCACACACCCGGCCAGGCCGCCCAACGTCAGCGCGCACAGCACCCCCGCCACGCCCGCAGCCACCCGCCGAAGGATCACGTCACGGCGCCCGGTCTCCTCTGCGGGCCCGTCCCGCTCCTTCAACTCCGCGGCTGGGGCGGCCGTCTCTGCGGGGCCCACACGTGGCACCGGAACCAACCGCCGTTTGGGAGCCGCGTGCCTCGGCGAAGGCCCTCCAAACTGACCGGCCAACCTCCGCGTGGCGACGCTTGTCCCCCGGGGCACAAGAAAACCCGATGCCGCCGCACACAGCACGACCATCAGCGCCGTCATCACTTCACCTACTCCCTGCTCGTCTCGACCGCGCAAACCACCCGCCGGCAAGGCCCCCTTCATTCACGACGGGCGCTCCTGCGACGCGTGGACGACCGGCTCTCCGGGCCACCAGCCGACTGGCTCTTCCGGCTACCCACCGACTGGCTTCCCGGGCCAGCCAGCGACTGGCTCCCCGGGCTACCCGCCGACTAGCTCCCCGGGGGGCGCCGAGTGGATCTCCGGGCTGCCGCCGACTGGGTCTCCCGGCTGCCCGCCGGCTCGTTCACCGATCGCCCGCAATTCCCACGGCCCGCCGCGCACGTCCTTGCAGTGACGCCTCTGCCGTGGCCCGGG
This sequence comes from Actinomadura sp. K4S16, assembly GCF_008327685.1. GTDB lineage: Bacteria > Actinomycetota > Actinomycetes > Streptosporangiales > Streptosporangiaceae > Spirillospora. Next base: position 134,728 of record NZ_BDDE01000028.1, on the reverse strand, counting down.
CCCTCCCCCCCCGATCGCCCGGGTCAACGCCCCCACCAGCACCCCCGCCGGGATGCGGAACCCTCCTCCGCCCCGATCACGTGGATCAACACCCCACCCAGCGCCTCCGCCGCGGCCCGCGCCCCCCCGCCCCGATCACCGGATCAACGCCTCGACCAGCGCCTCTGCCGGGACTCGGGGTCGTCCGCCAACCGGTGGCCGGGCACTCGCGTCTGCTGGACTGCGCGAGCGCTTCGGTTGGCGGGGCAGGTTCGATCCCTGCTTGGGAGACGCGCGGCACCGCCGCGAGCGGCGGCACCTTCAGGCCCGGGGCCGCGGGTCAGCGGGGGGCTTCGGCGGACTTGGCGAGGTGGCGGGTCCAGTAGAGGCCGGTGGCGTTGAGGGCGGTGCCCGTGATCAGGCAGGCGAGGCCGGGGAGGGTGGTGCAGAGGAACGGGATGGGGTGCGCACCCAGCGCGGCGGCCATGGCCAGGCCCAAGAGGGGCAGCGCGGCCAGGAGGCGCGCCGTCGCTCGGGGGCCGGCGAGTTGGACGGATACGTCCTGGCGTTGGGCCTCTTCGTCACGGAGGGCGCTTGCCAGGCCGTCCAGGACGGTGGCCAGTGTGCCGCCGCGTTCGGAGCCGACCCGCCAGCAGGCCGCCAGGAGCCGCAGGCCCTCGGCGCCCGGCAGCGTGGCCCGTTCGTCCAGGTGGTCAGGGGGTGGACGAGGCAGGCTGAGCAGTTCCCTGGACACGTGGGGGTCGAGGACGGCGGCGGCCGCAGTGAACGCCTCGTCGGGGGTCCGGCCCGCGGACAGCTCGGCCGCCATGGCATCGCAGAGTTCGATGATCGAGGTTCGGCGGCGTTGCGGAAGCGTCCGGCGCTCCTTCAGGGTCTCCAATCTGGTGCGTAGTGGGCGTATCGGGTCGGAGGGCGGAGGGGCGAGCAGGCGGTCTAGACGGTGGGTCGCCGGGGCGGGCAGCAGGTAGGTCCACACGGCGGCAGCTGCACAGAGGACCGCCAAGGCAATCAACACAAGGCGCCTCCCAAGCGGTCTGGACGGTGGCTCGCTGACGCGAATGCCGGGCAGGTCCACGTAGCCGCGGCTGGGCAGTGGACAGCTACAGACGTCACGAGGCAGCTCGCAGATGGCCTAGATGGTGGATCGCTGAGGCCGGGGCCAGGCAAGCCCACAGGGCAGCGGCTGCGCAGAGGAGGGCGCCAGCCGTCACGAGACGCCTCACAGAGACCCAGGCAGTGGAGCGTTGACGTGAAGGTCCGGCAGTTCCGCCGGGCGGGGGCTGGGCGGAGGCGGTTGCGATCGTCATGGGGTGCCTCGTAGGCGGGTTTTGAGTGCGTCTGTGCCTGCGGCGGGGATTACTTCGCCGGAGGCGGTGAACGAGACCGCGGGGACGACGCCGACCAGGCCGTCCGGGCCTCGCTGCAGGAGGCAGATCTCGGCTACCCGGCGGCGTCCTCCGCCTGGGTCGCGGACCAGGTGGACCACCACGTCCAGGGCGGCGGCCAGTTGGCTGTGGACGGCTTCCCGGGTGAGGCCCGCCGCGCAGGCGAGGGCTTCGAGCCGCGCGGGGACGTCTGCTGCCGTGTTCGCATGGAGGGTGCCGCAGCCCCCTTCGTGGCCGGTGTTCAGCGCTTGCAGCAAGACCACGACCTCGCGGCCCCTTACCTCGCCCACTACCAAGCGGTCGGGGCGCATGCGGAGGGCTTGGCGGACCAGGTCGTTCAGGGTCACGCCTCCGGCGCCTTCGGTGTTGGGGGGACGCGCCTCCAGCCGGACGACGTGGGGGTGGTCGGGCTTGAGCTCGGCCGAGTCCTCGACCAGGAGGAGTCGCTCCAGAGGGTTGACCTGTGAAAGCAGGCTGCTCAGAAGCGTGGTCTTGCCAGTCCCGGTTCCGCCGCTGATCAGGAAGGCCGCTCGGGACTCGATCAGGGCGGCCAGCAGGTCGGCACCCTCGGGTGGGACGGTGCGGGCCGCGACCAGCTCGTCCAACGTGAAGGCGCGACGGCGCGGGAGGCGCAGGGACAGGCAGGTTCCGGTCGCGGCGACCGGTGGAAGGACGGCGTGCAGGCGCACGCCGCCCGGCAGGCGGGCGTCGGCGTAGGGGGAGGCGTCGTCGAGGCGGCGGCCCGCGGCGGCGGTGAGGCGCTGGGCGAGGCGGCGGAGGGTCGCCTCGTCGGGGAAGCGCACCGCGGTCCGGACGAGGCCGGAGCCGGTGTCGATCCAGACCTCGTCGGGGCCGTTCACCAGGACGTCGGTGACGTCTGGCGAGCGCAGTAGCGGTTCGAGGGGGCCCGCGCCGACGAACTCGGCGCGTAACTCGTCGGCCATGGCCAGTACCTCGCGGTCGCCGAGCAGCCGCTCCTCCGCGCGCAGCGCCGCGGCGACGCGGCCGGTCGTGGCTTCGCCGCCGGTGTGGGCGAGACGGTCGCGGACGGCGCTGGAGAGCCCGGTCATGCGGCCTCCCTGTAGGCGTAGGGCTGGAGGGCGAGGTCGGCCAGGACGGTGGCGCAGAAGTCGGCCAGAGGCCCGCGGCGGCAGGCGCGTTCGAGGTCGCCGCCGTCGACGGCGGCGGGGAGGCGGCGGTCGCGGTCGAAGGAGCCGGCGGACGGGATGCCGAGGACGCTCGCGATCGCGTCGGGGGTGAGGCCGCCCGGAGCCGGGCCCTGGATGACGAGGCGCAGGTCGGGGGTGTCGCGGCGGAGGGCGGCGGCGAGGCCGTCGGCTGCCACGGTGGCGCGGACCTCTGCCGGGACGAGCAGGAGCGTGACGGCGGCGGCGCGCAGGGCCGCGCGGCCGATGTCGCCCGGATGGCGGGGAACGTCCACGACGACCAGGTCGAACCCGCGGGCCGCGGCGTCGAACAGGGAGCGGACCGCCTCCTCGGAGACCGGGACGGGCTCGCCGCGCCGCCAGGACAGCACGGACAGGTCACCCGAACTGGGCAGGGTCTCGCGGAGTGTCGCGGCGCTCAGGCGGCCGCGGCGTTCGGCGAGGTCGTGCCAGCGGACGCCCTCATGCGACTCCAGCCCGAGGACGAGGTCGATGCCGCCGCCGAACGGGTCGGCGTCGACGAGGAGGGTGCGGAGGCCCTGGGCCGCCGAGGAGAGGCCGAGCGCGGTCGCGAGGACGCTGGCCCCCGCTCCGCCTCGGGCGCCGACGACGCAGAGCGTGGTGGCCCAGCCGCCCTCGGGTTCGCAGGCGGCGGCGAAGGCGTCGATCAGCCAGTTCTCATGCTCGGGGAGGGCGACGACGTCCTGCGCCCCTGCCTCCACGGCCATGCGGTACGCGTCGGGGGCGGCGCCGCCGGTGACGAGGACGACGCCCGGACGGCGTTGGAGGCCGGCGGAGGCGAGGTCCTCGGCGAGGTCGGCGCCCACGAGGATGAGGGCGGGCCAAGTCCAGGCGGGTCTCGCCTCATCGGTGCTGTAGGCGACCTCGGCGTGGGCGTCCGCGGCTGCGGCGAGGCGGAGGAGGTCGTCGGCGAGCGCGGGGTCGCCGGTGACGATCAATGCCGCAAGGTTCATCGGATGCTCCTTCGACGTTCGGAGACATCCACCTTGCGGGCCACGTCGAAGACGGCGAGCAGGATCCACCAACTGTGGATAACTTCGCCCCGCGCGACACTCGAACGATGCCGCCCGGGGAGGGGGTGTGAGGGGCGGGCGGGCGGTGGCGTGGGGATGGTGCCTGTGGCCACCGCCCGGCCGCCTCACGACAAGGCGACCCCCGCCGGGGGGGAGAGCGGGGGTCGCCGGCGGTCCGGCTCCGGGGGGGTAGAGCCGGCCCGCTTTCCCAGAAAAGTCTCAGGGAGTTCGGGCTAAGCCGCGGGTAAGTCCGCCCTATGGAAGAGGCAAACTCACCGACTCCAGTCTAGGCGGATACAACATATGCTGCCCGATCGTCGAGAGTTCCGTCGAGCGGCAAACTCGCCCGGCACATGGCGATTTTTCGCACCTGACGACGACGATCCGCCGGAGCGGTCGGCGCAGGGCGCCGCCCGGGCCCGGCAAGGGCCCCGTTCCGGCGCACACGAAGTGCATCGGGACGGGAGTGGGAGCGTACAGGAGAACTAAAGATCTTTCCTGCGCCCCGCACGATCGGCGGTCAAATGGCGACGATTACCCTGAGTGATCAATTTCGCGATCCGAACGACGATTACGGAAGTCCGGAATATCCCTTCTTGCCCGCAGCGGGCGCGGGAGTCCCGCCCGGCGCCGCCCCGCCCGCCCTGGCGGACATTCCGAAAGGGGGGTTGTCATCTGGGCAAATAAGGCGTAGACAGGTCATACGGACCCAGTGTCCGGGCACGGCAGCCGGGTACCCACGCGCGACCAGCCGCGGGAGGCGCGTCGAGACGGGCTTGACCCGATCCGACGGATATGAGGTGCACGCTTGGTAACCCGGTGTGACGTGCTTTTTGCGGCGGCGTCCCGGCGCGGGGCGCCGTTCGCTTTGCGCCGCCCCCGCCCGCCCTACTCGCGGACGTCCAGCCCCAGCGCCGTCGCGAGGACGATCGCCTGGTAGGGATCGATCACCGCGCGCCTCAGCTCGACGGTGAACGGGTCCAGCGACGACAGATCGCTGCCGCGCAGGTCGCAGCGGGAGAAGTCGGCCTTGTGCAGCGCCGCCCCCGACAAATCGACCCCGCGCAGTTCGGCTCCGGCGCACTGGGCGCCCGTGAGATCGGCCTCGCGCATGCGCACGTCCGTGAACGACGCCCGCCGCAGGTCGGCCCCGGGCAGGCCGGTGAACGACCAGTCGCCGCCCTTGACCTTCATCAGGTCGTAGGTGCAGCCGTCGAACATGCTCCCGACGAACTTGCACCCCGTGAAGGCCGCGTCGAAGAAGCCGCACCGGACGAACGTGCAGTTGAGGAACGCCCCGTCCTTGTGGCTGGACGCGTTGAAGCGCACGCCCCGGAACGTGCAGTCGGTGAAGACGGCTCCGGTGCCCTCGGCTTCGGTCATGTCCACGTCCACGAACAGGACGCTGTCGTGCCGTTCACCGGTCAGGTCACGCGAATCCCAGTTCGCCGACGAGATCGTGGTGTCCGTCGGCGCCGCGGGGCGCCCGTACATGCGATCGGCCATGTGACCAGCATGGACCCACCGGGTGACAGTCTCAGCCGCGCATGAACGCTTCGCAGATGGCCTGCGAGTCGCGCGCGGCGGCGGCGATGGCCGAGGCGCAGTGGGCGATCCACCGCGCGACGCCCTCCGACGTACCGGACGTGTAGGCGCGAAGGGCCTCGGCGTACTCGTCGGAGAGTTCGAGGTGCCCGACCTCGGGCGCGACCAGGGACTTGGGGTCGAGCCCACGGGCGACGAGGGTGATCCGCTGAGCGGCGCGGGCGACGATGCCGTCCCCCCAGCCGAACGGGCGCAGCGCCAGGAGTTCGCCGTGCACGATCGATGAGACCACCAGTGCCGGCGCCTTGGTGGGTTCGGTCAGCAGCCCGCTGAGCGCGTCCAGGCGCGCCGCCACCTCGGACGGCGACGGCGGTTCTCCGAGCCCGAGTACGTCCTTCACGACGCCGTCGTCGGAGCGGGGACGTCCGAGATCGGCGTTGTCGACCGCGTCCGCCGCAGCGAGGACGTGCAGGCGCGCCAATGCCTGCCGCGGCGCCTTGCGCCAGACCTCGGTCAGCGTCCCGAGCTCGGCCGACACGCGCAGCGCCCCTTGCACGACGGGGTCGGACGGGGTGTCCGTGGTACGCAGCTCGTCCAGGGTGACCGAGGCGCCGTCGAGGACGGCGGAGGCCCGGGCGCCGCGCAGCGCCGACTCCGTGGACACCTCGGCGCTGCGCCGCCGCAGGATGCGGTGGCCGAGCAGCCGGTCCACGGCCCTGCGCGCCTCGTCGACGGCGTCGGCGACGCCGGGAAGGTTCGCAACATCAGCTAGAGCATCGGTCACGGCCCGACCCTATGCCGTCGTCCGGAGCGCTCGCGCAACGGCCCGCCAGGGCGTGGAACGGAAACGATTTCCTCCCCCCGGACGTGGGAAGGCCCGTTGTGTCGGGTATCACACAGCAGGATCCGGAGCCGTGAGCGCCGGTCGCGCTCGTCCTCGACACCCGGGATCGCGGCCTTGTGGGGACCGGGACCTACCTGGTGGAGTGGGGATACCGGGCGACCCCCGCTTCAGCTAGCAAGGAGTTCGCGTTGAGCCAGAGCCAAGAAACACTGTCGAACCTTCTGCAGGAGACGCGCCGCTTCCCCCCGCCCGCGGAGCTCGCCGCCTCTGCGAACGTCAAGGCCGACGCCTACGAGCGGGCCGCCGAGGACCGCCTCGGCTACTGGGCGGAGCAGGCGGACCGGCTCACCTGGTCGAAGCGCTGGGACGACGTCCTGGACTGGAGCAACCCGCCGTTCGCGAAGTGGTTCGTGGGCGGGGAGCTGAACGTCGCCTACAACTGCGTCGACCGGCATGTGGAGGCCGGACGCGGCGACAAGGTCGCCTACCACTGGGAGGGGGAACCGGGCGACTCCCGCACCCTCACCTACGCCGACCTCCAGCGCGAGGTGAACAGGGCCGCGAACGCCCTCCTCGAGCTGGGCGTCCGCAAGGGCGACCGGGTCGCGATCTACCTCCCGATGATCCCCGAGCTGCCGATCTCGATGCTGGCGTGCGCCCGCATCGGCGCGACCCACTCGGTGGTGTTCGGCGGCTTCTCCGCGGAGGCGCTCCGGACGCGCATCGACGACGCGCAGGCCAAGCTCGTCATCACCGCGGACGGAGGCTTCCGGCGCGGCAAGCCGTCCGACCTCAAGGGGATCGTGGACGAGGCCGTCGCGCAGACGCCGTCGATCGAGCACGTCCTCGTGGTGCGCCGCACCGGCGAGGAGGTGGCCGAGCACGACCGCGACGTGTGGTGGCACGACGTCGTGGAGCGGCAAAGCGACCAGCACACCGCCGAACCCATGGACTCGGAGCACCCGCTGTACATCCTGTACACGTCCGGGACGACGGGTAAGCCGAAGGGCATCCTGCACACCAGCGGCGGCTACCTGACCCAGTGCGCGTACACGCACTGGGCGGTGTTCGACCTGAAGCCGGAGACGGACGTCTACTGGTGCTCGGCCGACATCGGCTGGGTGACGGGCCACTCCTACATCGTGTACGGGCCGCTCGCCAACGGCTCGACCAGCGTCATCTACGAGGGGACGCCCGACACCCCCAACAAGGGCCGCTGGTGGGACATTATCCAGAAGTACAAGGTGTCCATCTTCTACACGGCGCCCACGGCGATCCGCACGTTCATGAAGTGGGGCGACGACATCCCGGCCCAGTACGACCTGTCGTCCCTGCGCGTGCTGGGGTCGGTCGGCGAGCCGATCAACCCCGAGGCCTACGTCTGGTACCGCAAGAACATCGGCGCCGACCGGACCCCGGTGGTCGACACGTGGTGGCAGACCGAGACCGGCGCCATCATGATCAGCCCGCTGCCCGGGGTCACGGAGGGCAAGCCCGGCGCGGCGATGCGCCCGCTGCCCGGTATCGCCGCGGACGTCGTGGACGACCAGGGACAGTCGGTCCCGGACGGCGGCGGCGGGTTCATGGTGATCCGGGAGCCTTGGCCCGGCATGCTCCGCACGATCTGGGGCGACGACGAGCGGTACGTCAAGACGTACTGGTCGCGTTTCGAGGGCCTCTACTTCGCCGGTGACGGCGCCAAGAAGGACGCGGACGGCGACATGTGGCTGCTCGGCCGCGTGGACGACGTCATGCTCGTGTCCGGCCACAACATCTCCACGACGGAGGTGGAGTCGGCGCTGGTCTCGCACCCGAAGGTCGCCGAGTCGGCGGTGGTCGGCGCGACGGACCCGGTCACCGGGCAGGCCATCGTGGCGTTCGTGATCCCGCGCGGCGACGCCGGCGGCGACGTCGAGGGCGAGGACTTCCTGCGGGAGCTTCGCGACCACGTCGCCAAGACCCTCGGCCCGATCGCCAAGCCCCGGCAGATCATGATCGTTCCGGAGCTGCCGAAGACCCGCTCCGGCAAGATCATGCGGCGGCTGCTGCGGGACGTCGCCGAGAACCGCAGCATCGGCGACGTCACGACCCTCGCGGACAGCACGGTGATGGACCTCATCTCCGAGAAGCTGCCCAGCACCAAGTCGGACGAGTGACCCCGCGGCACCTCTAGGGACCGCTACGGCCCGCGCCTGGCACACCGCCGGGCGCGGGCCGCATCCGTGCCCGAGGCGGGGCCGCATCCGTGCCCGAGGCGGGGCCGCATCCGTGCCCGAGGCGGGGCCGCTTCGTGCCCGAGACAGCGCCGCTCTGTGCCCGAGGCAGGGGCCGCTTTCGTGCCCCAGGCAGGGCCGCTCTCGTGGCCGACGCAGGGGCCGCCAGGCCGCCTCACCAAGCGGACCAGGTAAAATATCCCCAGGTGCGCCGGGAAGTCTGGTCGGCAGGGGACGTCCCGTGATGACGCGGGCCGTGGCCTTGTCCAGACCGCCCGCAACATCCCCAGGGGTTTCTTTATGGCGCGCCCGCCCGTGAAGCGCCGCGTTGCAGCAACGTGGCCGTTCCGTCCGACCGTCTACTACGGCACCCAGGTCGCCAGTGCGCTCCGCACCGAGACGATCGGCGGCGTGGTGATGCTGCTCGCGGCGGTCGCCGCGCTGGTGTGGGCCAACACTCCCTGGGCCGACGCCTACAAGAGCCTCCAGACGTTCGAGATCAGTCCGCACTGGCTGCACATCGGCCACATGGACGTGCAGCACTGGGCGTCCAGCGGGCTGCTGGCGGTCTTCTTCTTCATCGCCGGGCTGGAGCTGCGCGAGGAGCTGACCCACGGCGAGCTGCGCAATCCGCGGGACGCGGCGCTGCCGATGATCGCCGCGGCGGCCGGGGTCGCGGTACCGGCGCTGATCTTCCTCGCGGTGAGCGCGGGCGAGCCGGGCGCGTTCGACGGATGGGCCGTGCCGACGGCGACGGACATCGCGTTCGCCCTCGCCGTGCTCGCCGTGACGTTCACCTCGTGTCCGGCGCCGCTGCGCGCGTTCCTGCTCACGCTGGCGGTGGTGGACGACCTGATCGCCATCACCATCATCGCGCTCTTCTACACCCATGCCCTGCACTGGGTGCCGCTGCTTCTCGCCGTGGCGCTGATCGCCGGGTACGGCCTGCTCCAGTTCCGGGGCGTCCGTTCGCCCTGGGTGTACGTGCCTCTCGCCGTGCTGGCCTGGTACTGCCTCCAGCGGAGCGGGATCCACGCGACCGTCGCCGGCGTCGCGCTGGGAATGCTCACCAGCTCGAAGCGGTCGGCGGACGGACGGCCGACGAACGCCGAGCGCGCCGACCACGCCCTGCGCCCCTTCTCGGCGGGCGTGGCGGTGCCGGTGTTCGCCTTCGTGTCGGCCGGCGTCGGGCTCGGCGCGGCGCAACTGGGCGCGGTGTTCACCGACCGGGTGGCCCTCGGCGTGATCGCCGGGCTCGTGGTCGGTAAGTTCGTGGGCGTCTTCGGCGGGGCGTGGGCGGCGGTGCGGCTCGGCCTGGCGACGCTGGGGGAGGATCTGCACTGGAATGAGATCGCGGGTGTCGCGCTCCTGGCCGGGGTGGGTTTCACCGTTTCGCTGCTGATCGGCGGTTTGGCCTATACCGACCCGTCACAATTCGAGAGAGTGACGACTGCGGTCCTGATCGCGAGCGTTCTCGCCTCGGCGGCCGCGGCCGTCGTCTTCCGCAGAAGGGTGCGCGTGCGCGCGCGCCCGGACTAAGGAGAAAAATGTCCGAGGCAGTACCGGGCGAGCGCGTCGAGGACAAGTCCCTCGGCGAGCTGGTCGCGCTGGCGTCGAGCAGCGTCTCCGACCTGATCAGGGCCGAGATGGACCTGGCCAAGCTGGAGCTGAAGGCCGACGCCAAGAAGGCCGCGGTGAGCAGCGTGATGTTCACCGTCGCCGCGGTGATGATCGGGTTGATCGTCCTGCAGTTGTCGTTCGCCTTCGCCTACGGTCTGATCGCCATGGGCATCTGGCGCTGGGCAGCGTTCGGCATCGTGGCCGCCGCGTGCTTCGTCCTCGCCGTGATCCTGATCTTGATCGGAGTCCTCCGCATCCGCAAGATCGAGAAGGCGCAGCGGACCCGCAAGACGCTGAAGGACGACTTCAACGCGCTGCGCCGCCGCGGCGGCTCCGATGATCCCGAGCTGACGGCCTGACCGGCGCCGTGTCCGGGCACGAGTCGTCCCTGATCGAGGTCGAGGGGCCGTGGACGCACCGGCAGGTCAGCGCCGGCGGGACGCGCTTCCACGTCGCCGAGGCCGGCGAGGGGCCGCTCGTCCTGCTGCTGCACGGGTTCCCCGAGTTCTGGTGGTCGTGGCACCACCAGCTGGTCTCGCTTCCCGCCGCGGGCTACCGGGCCGCGGCCGTCGACCTGCGCGGCTACGGCGGCAGCGACAAGCCGCCGCGCGGGTACGACCTGGTCACGCTGGCCGGTGACGCCGCCGGGCTCGTCCGCGCGCTGGGCGAGGCGAACGCGACCGTCGTCGGGCACGACTGGGGCGGGCTGCTCGCCTGGACGATGGCCGTCTACCACCCGAAGATCGTCCAGCGGCTGGCGGTGGTGAGCGCCCCGCATCCGCTGCGGCTGCGGCAGGCCGTCGCCGGCGACCCGCGCGGGCAGGGCTGGGCGGCGCGCCACACGTTCGGCTTCCAGGTGCCGCTGTGGCCCGAACGGCGCCTGGTCCGCGACGACGCGGCGCTGGTCGGGAAGCTCCTGCACGACTGGTCAGGGCCGGGCTGGCCGGACGAGCGCACTGAGCGGCTAGTACGGAAGGCCGTGCAGATCCCTGGGGTCGCCCACAGCGCGCTGGAGTACTACCGCTGGCTCATCCGCTCCCAGGCCCGCCCGGATGGGATCCGCTACGCGCACCGTATGCGCACCTCCATCCACGCCCCCACGCTCCAGCTGCACGGCGCGCTCGACACCTGCACCCTCCCGGCCAGCGCGCAGGGCTCCGGACGCTACGTGCAGGGCCCCTACCGTTGGTCGCTCCTAGAGGACGCGGGGCACTTCCCTCACCAGGAACGTCCGCAGGCGTTCGACGCGCAACTCCTCGACTGGCTGGCCGACCCGGGGGCCGATCGCTGACCCCGCGTACCGTAGAGGGATGCGGGATCGGGACGAGTCGGGACGCCCACGCAACGCACGCCCACGCGACGCCTACGGCCGTCCACTGCCACACGGCGCCACCGGCATACCCACGATGCCGGACGACATCGACATGCCCCCGCAGGAGGCCCTGGCGGAGGCCCAGCGCCTCCTGGACGCCGATCGCCCCTTCCACGCCCACGAAGTACTGGAAGCGGTCTGGAAGGCCGCCTCAGAGCCCGAACGGGAGCTGTGGCGGGGCCTCGCCCAGGTCGCCGTGGGGATAACCCATCTCCGCCGCGGCAACGCACGCGGCGCCGAAGCCCTCCTGAGCCGCGCCGCCGACCGGATCGTCCCGTACCAGGACGCCCCTCCGTACGGCATCGACGTCCGGGGGATCGTCCAGCGGGCACGGGGTCTGGCCAAGGAGCCCCAAGACGGCCCCATCGCCCTACGCCTCACGAGCCCCGATACAGAGCAGCGCGGCTAGTCAGAGCAGCTCTGCGTGGACACCGGCGTCGTGGCGGTGGCGCCCGCGCGGGCGTCGGGCGCGACCTCCGCCGCGGTGAGCGCGTAGCCGGTGGACGGCGTGTCCAGCGCCGCGGCGAAGATGACGCCGTAGACGCGGCCGTCGGTGGACAGCAGCGGCCCGCCCGAGTTGCCCGGCTCGACCTTGCCGCGGATGGCGTAGATCTCGCGGCTGACCTGGCCGGAGTGGTAGATGTCGGGCCCGCGCGCCGTCTGCCGGGCGCGGATCCGCGCCGCCTCGGGCCGGAACGGCTGGTTCTTCGGGAACCCGGCGATGATCGCGCTGTCCCGGACGCGTGCCTCCTTGGCGAACTCCAGCACCGGCGCCCGCAGCCCCGGCACGTACAGGACGGCGATGTCGCGCTTCGGGTCGTACAGCACGACCCGCCCGCGGCTGGTGTCGCCGTCCTTCGTCGCGACCACCGAGGAGCCGCGCGCGCCCGCGACGACGTGCGCGTTGGTCATGATGTGCTGGGGCGCGAACACGAACCCGGTGCCCTCGATGCGGCGCTGGCACTGCGGCGCCGTGCTGACCACCTTCACGATGCTCTTCTTCGCGGCCTGGAGGCCCCGCGTGTTGAGGACGGACTCGTCCGGCGGCGGCACCTGCACCACCGACTCGCCGCCGAGTCCGTTGAAGACCTGCGGGAACTCGCTGCTCTTCACGAACCCCTGGAACGAGGTGAACCACGTCTGCGCCTGCGAGGGCATCACGTCGTTGATGCCCTTGATGATCGAGGAGCCCTTGACCTGCGTCCGGACGGGCTGGAACTCGGAGTTGGCGACCAGGCTGCCGAAGAACCAGGCGACGATCAGCAGCGACAGCGCGCTCACGAACGTGCCGCCGACGGCGTCGGCGGTGCGGGCGTTCATCCCGGTCACCCGGTTGCGCAGCACGGCGCCGAGGGACGAGGCGACGAGCTGCCCGAGCGTGGCGGCCAGGAACGCGACCACGATGGCGAGCAGCGCCTGCTGCGCGGCGCCGTCCACGGCGGCCTCGGCGATCGGCGGCGCGATCAGGACCCCGATGACCCCGCCGCCGACGAAGCCGACGAAGCTCAGCAGGCTCACGATGAAGCCCTGCCGGTAGCCCGAGACTCCGAACAGCACGACGAGCACGAGCAGGATCAGATCGAGAACGTGGTCGTCCAGCACCGCTTCACCGTATAGGGCCGCGCCGCCGGTTCACGTCCCCTCGATGGACCAGTTTGGAGCGCGCCGGATAGCCGCGGGGGGTGACACGCGGCCGTCACCGTGCCCCTGCGCACCGCGAACGGGCATCTGACCTGCGGCCGAACCGGCGCCGGGCGGGCGGGGCGATTTCGTGGGAAACGACGAGGCGCTCACTCGCGCGCGGCGAGGTCCAGAACCTCCCGCGGAAGATCTTCGACTCTGGAGGTGTCCCAGGGCCTGTTCCAGCCGCCCGCGTCCAGCACCCGGGTCAGCAGCGCGGCCGTGAAGCCCCAGACGAGCATGTCGCGGACGTGGAACGCCGGGCCGTCCGTGAGCCCGGACGGGTGCCGGACCATCACCCGGTTCCCGGGGTCGACCAGCTCGCTGATCGGGACCCGCGCGACCATCGCGACCTCCCCGGGATGGCCGGGCGCGACCTCCGACGGCTCGCGCCACCAGCCGGCGACGGGCGTGACCCGGTGCCGGCTGTGCGACAGGTAGAGCTCGGGCAGCGTGCACAGCACGTCCACGCCGGACGGTTCGACGCCGGTCTCCTCCCACGCCTCCCGCAGCGCCGCGGCGACCGGGCCGTCGTCCTCGGGGTCGATGCGGCCGCCGGGGAAGGCGGGCTGCCCCGCGTGCTTGTTGAGGGTGGCGGCGCGCTCGGTGAGCAGGACGTCCGGGCCGCTCGGCCCTTCGCCGAACAGGATGAGGACGGCGGCGGCGCGGGCGGTGGGGACGGGCCGGAACACGGGCGGCACCGGAAGCCTCGGCGCCTCGGCGCAGAAGCGGTCGAGCCAGGCGGGCCGGCCGGGGGCGGTGTCGGTCACGATCGTCCCAACCCCGCGGCGGCCGCGTTCCTTCCCGGCGCGGGCGGCGGAACGGGCTCGGTCACGAGAACGGTCCGGGCTTGACGAGCTTGCGCGCCGTCTCCTCGTCCGTCGGCCCCTCGCCGAAGGAGGGGCACAGCCGCGCCAGCGGGCACGCTCCGCAGGCGGGGCGGCGCGCGTGGCAGATCCGGCGGCCGTGCCAGATCAGCCGGTGGGACAGCATGGTCCAGTCCTTGCGCGGGATCAGGGTGCCGATCTCCTCTTCGACCTTCACGGGGTCGTCCTCGGTCGTCCAGCCGAAGCGCCGGGCCAGCCGGCCGAAGTGGGTGTCGACGGTGATGCCGGGGACGTCGAACGCGTTCCCCAGGACGACGTTGGCCGTCTTGCGCCCGACGCCGGGCAGCTTGACGAGGTCTTCGAGGCGCCCGGGGACCTCGCCGCCGAACTGGTCGCGCAGCGCGGCCGACAGCCCCATGACCGACTTGGTCTTGGCGCGGAAGAAGCCGGTGGGCTTCAGGATCGCCTCGACGTCCTCGGGGTCGGCGGCGGCCAGGTCCTCCGGGGTGGGGTACTTGGCGAACAGCGCCGGGGTGGTCAGGTTCACCCGCATGTCGGTGGTCTGCGCCGACAGCACGGTGGCGACCAGGAGCTGGAAGGGGGTGCCGAAGTTCAGCTCGCAGTGCGCGTCCGGATAGGTCTCGGCCAGGATCCGGTTCATCCGGCGCGCCCGGCGCACCAGCCCCAGCCGCGTCTCGTCCTTCCATTTACGGGCCCGCGCCTTCGGGGTCGCCTCCGTCGCCATACCGGCCAGCCTAGAGCCTCGCGCCCCGGTTCCGGCCGAGGGAAAGTCGCGCCGAACCCCGTAATGGGCAAGGGGGCGCGCCGTCTCCAACGGGCACGACGTCCCCCGAAGGAGATCTCATGTCCGACCTCAGCCAGGTGGTCCGCCTTCCGGTGCGCCGGATCGAGCTCGACCTGTCGTTCGAGGGCGCCGCCCGGATCGCGGGTGATCTTCGCGAGCACGTTCCGGACATCGCCGCGGAGGCGGTGTGCCGGATCGAGCGGCGGCTGCCGGAATTCTTCCGGCCGCACGATCCCCGCTACTCCAAGGCGACGCAGCGGTGCGTGGAGCGCGCCGTCGACCACTTCCTGGAGCTGATGGCCGACCCCGCCGCCCCGTCGGCGGAGGTGGCGGAGTTCTGGCGGCAGGTCGGGGTCGGCGAGGCCAGCGAGGGGCGGACGCTGGACTCCTGGCAGGCGGCGACGCGGATCGGGACGGGCCTGGCCGTCGAGCGGCTCGCCGATCGCGCGGAGCGGGTCGGCCACCGGATGAGCCCGGCGACCGTCGCGGCCATCGCCAACGCGGCGCTCGACTACGTGAACCAGGTGGCGGCGATCGTCGCGGAGGGCCACGCGGACGCCGCCGCGCGGGCCGCGGGCGCCCGCCAGGAGCACCGCCGGCACCTGCTCGACCTGCTGCTGAACGGGGCCTCCTCCGCGGAGCTGAAGGAGGCCGCGCGCGAGGCGGACTGGGCGCCGCCGCGCACGCTGGCGGTCGTCGCCCTCCGCGAGAACGGCCCGGACGCGCGGCATCCGGCGCTGCCCCCGGACGTCCTGCCTGGCCTGCACCTGGGGGAGCCGTGCCTGGTCGTCCCCGACCCGGAGGGCCCCGGCCGCACCCGGATGCTGGAGCGGCAGCTGCACGGCTGGACGGCCGCGATCGGCCCGGCGGTCGGGGTCGACGAGGTCGGCACGTCCCTGCGGCTGGCGCGCGAGACCCTGGAGCTGGCCTGCCAGGGCCTGATCAGCGGTTCCTCGCCCATCCCGGCCGAGCGGCACATGCCGATCCTGGTGATGATGCGGGAGCGGGCGCTCGTGGAGAAGGTGATCGCCCGGCGGCTGGCGCCGCTGCTGCGCGCCCGCCCTGCGCAGCGCTACCGGCTGGCCGAGACGCTGCTGGCCTGCCTGGAGCACGGGTTCAACGCCACGGAGGTGGCAGGCCACCTGCACCTGCATCCGCAGACCGTCCGGTACCGGCTACGGCAGCTCGACGACCTGTTCGGGGACGCCGTGGAGGCGGCGTCGGACCGGCTGGAGCTCCACATGGCCCTGCGCGCTTGGCTGGCCCTCGACCCCGAGCCGGCCGCAGCGCGCGACGACCTGGGCTACGGGTGACCCGGATGCGGTCAGCCGGCGGTCTCGACGGCCCAGCCCTGGGCCGCCATGCCCGCGTAGGAGGACGGTTTCAGCGTCACCGGTTTCAGGCCCGACCAGCTCGCCTGGAGGTAGTAGCCGTCGCCGTTGGCGAGGCGATAGACCGCGGGTGCGAACCGCACGAGCTTCCAGACCTGGTGCGCGCCCCCGCAGGGGGCCATGACCACCGAGTATTCGCTGCCGCCCTCCCAGGGCACGCCCGGGGCGGGCGCGCCGCGGGCCATGCATCCGCGGGTGGAGTTGCTCACCAGGGTGAAGCCGCCGGAGGTGTTCCTGCGCTTCCACCCGGTCGCAGGGTCGGAGCAGGGGCGCTGCACGACCGACGTGCCGCTGGGCGCCAGGCACGATTGCAGGGCCGTGTTCCGCACGTGGAAGGGTCCTGCGCCGGCCCCAGCACCGGCGCCGCCCGAGCCCCGGCCGCCGTCGGTGGACCGCTTGCCGACGGTGTAGTCGGGCCGGGGGACGCGATCCGGGGCCGAGCTCGACGGGACGGCCGTCGCGGGAGGCGGCGCGGCGTGCGGGCTCTCCCCCGGACCTCCGCCGACCACGGTGAACAGGATGATCGCGCTGCCCGTGGCGACGCCCCCGGCCACCGCGGCCGGAAGGGCCCAGCCGGGCAGGGACGCCGCCGGGGCCAGGGAACCGAGCGGGCCGAGCGACGCCGACGGAGCCCCCAGCAGGACGGCGCCGATCGGCAGGGCGCGCCGCAGCCGCCCGTTGAGGTCGGCCATCTCCCGGGACGCCCGCCTGCACTCCTCGCAGGACTCCAGGTGCTGCCGCAGGGCCCGGCTGCGGCGGCGGCCGGGACGGCGGACGCTCGCGGCGAGCTGGGCGGTGAACTCGGCGCATTCGGGACGCCCTCCGGAGCCGGCCGCGAGGAACGCCTGCCGGAGCCCCTCACGCGCGCGGAACGCGAGCTGGGAGACGGCGCCCTTCTCCATGCCGAGCAGCTCCGCGACCTGCCCGACGGGCTCGTCCTCGATGACCGTGTACCAGAGGACGGTCTGCCATCGTTCGGGCAGCGACCGGAAGGCGCGGACGAGCGCGTCCAGCTCGTCGAGGTCCGGCGGCTCGTCCTCGGGGGCCGACGCCCATTCGGCGACCTCGTCGGTCACGACGGTGCGGCGGGCGCCGCGGGCCCAGTCGACGGCCGTGTTCCGCACGACCGTGTAGAGGTAGGGACGGCAGGCCTCCCGGGGACCGCCGCCCTGGCGCATCGCCGCGAACGTGCGGGTGAACGCCTCACTCGTCAGGTCCTCCGCGAGGTGCTGGTCGCGGACCAGCCCGCGCGCGTACCGCAGGACCGCCGTGTGGTGCCGCCGGAAAAGCTCGTCCGACGCCGCCTCGTCACCCTCTCCGGCGGCCGCCAGGAGATCGGCGTCCGGCCGCGTTCCCACGCCCGCTACCACCGCGCCATCCAACCTAAGGCTCGCATCTCACCACAACCTTCAGAGGTCACTTGCTCACCACACGTGGAGACATTTACCTTTCGCGTGCATTACGGCATTGTGTAGGCAATCTTAAAAAGACATGACTGTTCCTCAGTGTTAGGGTCACCGCATGATGCTCGACTCCTCGCGCTGGACGGCGACCCTCGCCGGACGGCGCGTGCTGATCACCGGCGCCGCGCGGGGCATCGGCGCCGCGCTCGCCGCCCGCCTGCACGAACGCGGCGCGCGCGTGGCGCTCGCCGGCCTGGAGCCCGAGCTCCTCTCCGCCGTCGCCGCCGAGTGCGGGGAGGCCCCCTGGTGGACGTGCGACGTGACCGACCGCGGCACGGTCGAGGACGTCGTGAACAGCGCCGTCCAAGAACTGGGCGGCCTTGACGTGGTCGTCGCCAACGCGGGCGTGGCCGCGCAGATGCCGGTCATAGGCGGCGACCCGTCCGTCATGGAGCAGAGCCTGCGGGTGAACGTGCTGGGCGTCTACAACACGGTCCGCGCGGCCGGGCCTCACGTCAGCCACGAGCGCGGCTACGCCCTGGTCGTGTCGTCCCTGGCCGCGGCCGTCAACGCGCCTCTCCTCGGCGCCTACAGCGCGTCCAAGGCCGCCGTGGAGGCGCTGGGCAACACGCTGCGGGCCGAACTGCGTCCGTGGGGCGGGAAGGCCGGCGTGGCGTACTTCGCCGAACTGGACACCGACATGACGCGCCGGGGGTTCGGGACCGAGGCCGCGTCCGCCCTCATGGAGGCGACGCCGAAGAGCAGCATGGTCTTCGGCGTCGCGCCGCTGAAGGTCGGGATCGACGCGCTGGAACGCGGGATCGCCCGCCGGTCCAGGCGGATCGTCGCCCCCTGGTGGGTGGGCGGCGTCCTGCCGGTCCGGATGGCCGTGCAGCCGGTCGCCGACCGCGTCGTGCAGCGCGGGCTCCGCGACATCCTGGAGGTCGCGAGGCGCGAGCGGGTCGAGTTGACCACGCCGCAGCCGGAGCCCGAGCGGTGACGGCGCCCCGCGCCACTCCCGGCGGCCTCCGCGAGGTGGGAGTGGTCAACTGGCTCGCCTGCCGCGTCGCGGGCAGGGCCGCCGGGACCGGGCCGCCGAACCTGTTCCTGACCCTTGCGCGCCGCCGCGGGCTGTTCCGCGGCTGGCTGTGGTTCGCCGGACGGCTCATGCCCGGCGGCACCCTGCCGCGCCGGGACACCGAACTCGTGATCCTCCGCGTCGCCCACCTGCGCGACTGCCGCTACGAGTTCGACCACCACGTCCGGCTCGCGCGCCGCGCGGGCGTGCGCGAGCCGGACGTGGAACGCGTCCGGTCCGGCCCGGACGCCGACGGCTGGACGCCCCGCGAGCGGGCGGTCCTCGCCGCCGCCGACCGCCTCCACACCGAGCAGGACCTCGACGACGAGACCTGGACGCGGCTCCGCGCCCACCTCACCGAGGGCGAGTGCGTGGAGCTGACCATGCTGGCCGCCCACTACGAGATGCTCGCGACCGTGATCACCGCGCTGCGCGTCCAGCCCGACCGGCCCCGCCGCCCCGCCGGAGGCCGCTGACCGGAACGTCCGACCGGCACGTCCAGGAGGTCCCCCCATGCGCACCCGAGCCCTCGTGATCACACTGACCCTGGCGGCGACCTCCACCGGACTCGCCGTGCCCGCCCGCGCGGCCGGGCCGGCGGTCCGCTTCAGCGACTCCGGCGGCATCCACGTCGTGAGCGTGCGACGCATGGACGACCGCCAGTACGCGCTGCGCGTCAGCACGGCCGCGCTGGGCCGGGCCGTGGACGTCCGCGTCCTGCTGCCGACCGGCTACGACCGGCGACCCGACGCGCGCTTCCCCGTCCTCTACCTGTTCCACGGGACGGGCGGACGCGCCTCCGACTGGGTCGACCGCGGCGACGCCGAGAAGACGACCGCCGGACGGCCGCTGATCACCGTGATGCCGGACGCGGGCTTCGACGGCGACGGCGGCGGCTGGTTCACCGACTGGGCCGACCCGCGCACCGCACTCGGACCGTCAAAGTGGGAGACCTTCCACGTCGACCAGCTCATCCCCTGGATCGACCGCAACCTGCGCACCGTGCCCCGGCGAGAGGGCAGGGCCGTCGCGGGGCTGTCGCAGGGCGGGTTCGGCGCGATGAGCTACGCCGCCCGGCACCCCTCCCTGTTCGTGTCCGCCGCGTCCTTCTCGGGCGCGCCCGACATCGCCTACGACCCGGTCGTCTCCGTCGGCGCGGCCGGCGTCGTGTCCTACATCGCGGCCGTCGAGGACGGCGTGCACCCGGACGCGATCTTCGGCTCCCGGCTCGCCAACGCGGTCAACTGGCGCGGCCACGACCCGGCGACCCTCGCGCCGAACCTGCGCGGGATGCGGCTGGAACTCCGCACCGCCACCGGCGTCCCGGGGCCGTTCGACCCGCCCGTCCCGGACCCGGCCGCGATCGGCATCGAGGCCCTGACGCACGCCTCGACCGTCAGCTTCCACCGGCGGCTGGAGTCGCTGGAGATCCCGAGCCGCTACGACGACTACGTGCTCGGCACCCACACCTTCCCGTACTGGGCCCGCGACCTGCGGCGGCACATGGGCCCGCTGATGCGCACGTTCGCCGCCCCGCCGCGCCCGCCCGCGACGGTCTCCTACCGGTCGATCGACCCGACCTGGTCGCAGTGGGGCTGGACGGTCTCGCTCAGGCGGCCGAAGGCCCAGCAGTTCAGCGTGCTGGCGGACGCCTCCCCGAGCGGGTTCGCCCTGCGCGCCGCCGGGACCGCCACCGTCACGACGCCCGCGTCCTACCGTCCCGGCGCACGCCTCGTCATCGGCGTGACGCGGGGGAGGACGCACAAGACCATCACGACCAGCGCCGGGCCGTCCGGGCGGCTCACCTTCACGCTCCCGTCCGCGCGCGGCACCGCGACCACGCTGGTGCGGATCAGCCGTCCAACACGCCCGAGCGCAGCAGGAGCCGCACGTGCTCGATGACCGGACCCCTGATCGCGCGCAGCGCCTCCATGTCGCCCGCCGCCACGGCCGGGGTCACCATCGAGCTCACCGCCGCCACGATGACCTCGCACGCGAACCGGCCGGCGTCGCTCGTCACGCCCATGAGGTCGGCGAGGCTCCCCGCCAGGTCGCGCTGGATGCGCGTACGCCGCCGGACGGCCTCCGGACCGGCCGCATAGACCTCTACCAGGAAGAGCCGCGCGTACGCGGGTTCGGACGCCAGCGCCTCCAGGTAGGCGGTGAAGACGCGCTCGAACAGTTCGGCCACGTCGCCATCGCCCTGCGCCGCCCCCCGTTCGGCCGCGTCGCCCTCCTCCTCCTGCATCGCCGTCTCCAACCGGCGGAACAGCAGCACGCCCGCCTGGTCGAACGCGGTCATGAAGCAGTCGAGCTTGGAAGAGAACAGCGCATAGAAGCTCTGCCGGGACACCCTGGCCCGCTTCAGGACGTCTTCGACCGACGTCCCGACGAACCCCTTCTCCGCCATCGCCGCCGCCATGGCGCCGCACAACCGGTCGCGGTGCACCCGCTCGACCTCCGAGCGCGACAGCGCGTGACGGCCCCTGGGCAGGCGGCGCGGGGTGGGCCGGGGCTCGGACGACTGCATCGACTCAGGTTAAGGCACGGCCGCTACCCTGCCCGGGACATCCCATAACAGGTGATGAGACCGGTGTGACGGCATTCACCCGGTGGTCCGTACACTGGGCGAACGGGACCGCGGCCGCCCCGCGGGGCGGATCACCCCGGTCCCCGTTTCGGCGCGCCGTGACCCTGCCTTCACGTCCGCGGTGGGACGTGCGTCACACTAGGAGTAGGTGTTCGAGGAGGAATAGCGTGACCGATCGCGACGTGGACGTTCTGAGCAGAGCCCCGCTCTTCGAGGCGCTCGACGAGCAGGGCGCCAAGGCGCTGCGCGCCAACGTGACCGAGGTCCGCCTCGCCCGCGGGCAGACGCTGTTCAACGAGGGCGAGACCGGGGACCGGCTCTACGTCGTCCTCGAAGGCAAGATCAAGCTGACCAGGACGGCGCCGGACGGCCGGGAGAACCTGCTGAGCGTGCTCGGCCCGAGCGAGATGTTCGGCGAGCTGTCGCTGTTCGACCCGCGCCCCCGCACCGCGAGCGCCATCGCGGTCACCGAGTGCCGCCTCGCCGGCCTCGGCCACGACGACCTGCGCCCCTGGCTCACCGGCCACCCCGAGGTCGCCGTCCAGCTGCTCCGCGCGCTCGCGCAGCGGCTCCGCAAGACCAACGACGTGATGGCCGACCTCGTCTTCACCGACGTGCCCGGCCGCGTCGCCAAGGCGCTGCTCGACCTCGCCGAGCGGTTCGGCCAGCCGTCCGAGGCGGGCCTGCACGTCCACCACGACCTCACCCAGGAGGAGCTGGCGCAGCTCGTCGGCGCGTCCCGCGAGACGGTCAACAAGGCCCTCGCCGACTTCGCCCAGCGCAACTGGCTGCGCATCGAGGCCCGCGCCGTCGTGATCCTCGACATCGAGCGCCTGCGCAAGCGCTCCAAGTAGCGGACCGGTCAGACAGCCCCACGCTCGGCGAGGTAGTCGAGCTGGGACTGGACCGACCACTCGGCCGCGGGCCAGAGCGACCTGTCCACGTCGGCGTAGACGCGCTCGACGACCTCCCGCGCGGTGCGCGCGCCCGCGGCGACGGCGGCCTCGACCTGGGCGAGGCGCTCGCGGCGGTGGTCGATGTAGCGGTCGAGGACGGCGATGGGGTCGTCCAGCTTGGGCCCGTGGCCCGGGAGGATCGTCGCGGCCTCCATGTCGGCGGAGAACCGGCGGAGCCGGTCCAGCGAGCCGAGGTAGTCGCCGAGCCTCCCCTCCAGCACGGTCGTCCCGTACCCGAGGACGGTGTCGCCGGTGAGGACGGCGCCGTCGGCCGGGAGCCAGAACGTCAGCGAGTCGTGGCTGTGCCCCGGCGTCTCCATGATCCGCAGCTCCAGGCCGCCCGCGGTGACCACGTCGCCCTCGGCGAGGCCCTCCTCGCCGAGCCGGTGCCGGGGGTCGAGCGCCCGCACCTTCACCCCGCCCCCCGCCAGCTTCGCGAACTTCCCCGCGCCCGCCGAATGGTCGGGGTGCCCGTGCGTGAGCAGGACGAGACCGACCCGCCGCCCCTGGGCCTCCACCGTGCCGAGGACGCGCCGGAGGTGCTCGCCGTCCTTCGGACCGGGGTCGACGACGACGGCCTCGTCCGCCCCGGGCTCGGCGATGATCCAGGTGTTGGTGCCGTCCAGGGTCATGGCGGACGGGTTCGGGGCGAGCACGCAGGTCGCCCGTTCGGTACCCATCCCGTCGATCTCCGTCATATCCCCCATCCTGCCCGAGGCCCGATCGGGGTGGCGGGCCGGGTTCCAGCCGAGCCGCTCCAGCCGCCGGAGCGCGGAGGTGCCCGCCAGCCGCCACAGGACGGCCTGGCTCAGCGGCACCCGGCGGGACACCTCGTCACCCCTGCGGGTAGTGCCGCGCGACGTCCTCGGGCAGCACCAGGTACGCGTCGCCGTCGACGATCTCCGCGGCCGGCTCGTACACGACGATCTCGCGCTGCGCGGCCAGCACGTCGGCCACCGTCTCGAACTCGGCCAGCTCCGCCAGCGTCGCCACGGTGGGCGGGAGCATCATCCACTCGCCCCGCGCGGCCCGCTCGGCCGCCTCCGCCGGGCGCACCCAGGCGACCTGGTCGGCCTCGGTGCTGACGTCCCGCGCCCGCTGCCCCGCCGGCATCGCGGCGACGAAGAAGCGGGTGTCGTAGCGCTTCGGCTCGATCTTCGGGGTGATCCAGTGCGCCCACGGGCGGAGCAGGTCCGAGCGGAGCACGAGCCCTCGCCGGTCGAGGAACCCGCCGAACGACTGGGAGCGGTCCAGCAGCGCCTGCCGGTCGGCCTCCCAGTCGTCGCCGCGCGTGTCGTCCACCACCGTCTCGGCGGTCGGCCCGGCGAGCAGCACGAGCGTCTCCTCGAACGTCTCCCGGACCGCCGCGCAGACCAGCTCGCGGGCCAGCGTCTCGTCGGCGTCGAACGCCTTGCCCCACTCGGCGGGGGACGGCCCGGACCAGCCCAGCGCCGCCTCCCCGTCGCGCGGGTCGACCGAACCGCCGGGGAACACGTAGGCGCCGGGCGCGAACGCCATCGACCGGACGCGGCGCAGCATGAACGCCTGCAGCCCGTGCTCGTCGTGGTCGCGCAGCACGACCACGGTCGCCGCGTCCCTGGCGGGCGCCGGCTCGGTCCGGCCTGCCAGGATGTCCTCGACCCGGCCCAGGAACGATTCGGGCAGCTTGAGTCCGTTGGTGATCCCCATGGCGAGTCATTCGGACATACCGAATGGCGTTCCGTCAAGCCCGGGGTCTCACTCGACCTCGGCGATCAGCTCCACCTCGACCGGCACGTCCCGCGGCAGGACGGCGACGCCGACGGCGCTGCGCGCGTGCCTGCCCGCGTCCCCGAACACCTCGGCCAGCAGGTCGCTCGCCCCGTTGATCACCTGCGGCTGGCCGGTGAAGTCCGGCGCGCTGGCGACGAACCCGACGACCTTCACGATCCGCACGACCCGCGACAGCTCGCCGACCTCGGCCTTCAGCGCCGCGATCGCGTTCAGCGCGCAGATCCGCGCCTGGCGGGCCGCCTCCTCGGCGCTCACCTCGGCGCCCACCTTCCCGGTGGCGCCCAGCTCGCCCTTGACCAGGGGGATCTGGCCGGCGGTGTAGACGAGCGACCCCGTCCGCGCCGTCGGCACGTAGGACGCGACCGGCGGGACGACCTCCGGCAGCTCGATCCCGAGCTCGCGGATCCGCTCTTCAGGCGTGCTCATGCTGCTCCTCTTCGTTGAGGGTTGCGTCGGGGGCTGCTACTGGACTTCGCGCTTGAAGTAAGCCACGAGGTTCTCCGGGTTCGGGCCCGGCAGGACGGTGACGAGCTCCCACCCGTCCTGGCCCCAGTTGTCGAGGATCTGCTTGGTCGCGTGCACCAGCAGCGGAACGGTCGCGTACTCCCACTTCTTCATGGCCCTCACCCTAGCGATCGCCATTTCCGAACCCCGCTCGAACCCGCTGTTCACAGGACGGCCCCGGCGCGGCGGCCGGTCGCCCGGAGACGGCCGCGCGGTCCCCGCTGACAGGCCGGGCCGGGGACGGTCAGCCGGTGGTGCGAGGTCGGTCAGGGCGCGCCGCGAATCTCCTGTCCGACGACAGCGACGAACGGAGAGAACGATGAGCAAGAGCGTGCTGATCTCGGGTGCGAGCATCGCGGGCCCGTCCCTGGCCTACTGGCTGGCGCGGTACGGGTACGACGTCACCGTCGTGGAGAAGGCGGAGGTGATCCGGCCGGGCGGGCAGGCCGTCGACTTCCGCGGCGAGGTGCACATGCGGGTGCTGGAGGAGATGGGCGTGCTGGACGAGATCCGGCGGCGGCAGACCGATGCCGGCCCGCTCGACCTCATCGACGCCGCGGGACGGACGCAGGTCAGCCTCCCCGACTCGTTCACCGGCGGGGACGTGGAGATCCACCGGGGCGACCTCGCCGAACTCCTGTACGAGCTGACCCGGCACTCCGCCAGGTACGTCTTCGGCGACTCGATCGCGTCCATGACCGAGACGGCGGACGGCGTGCACGTCACCTTCGAGCGCGGGGCTCCGCGCACGTTCGATCTGGTCGTCGGAGCCGACGGGCTGCACTCCAACGTCCGGCGCCTCGCGTTCGGCGACGAGTCGCGATTCGTGAAGGACTCGGGCTACCACGTCGCGATCTTCGAGGCGCCGAACCGGCTCGGCGTCGACACCGGCAAGCTCTACAGCGAGGTGGGGCGCGGCGTGTCGGTGTACCCGACCCGCGGCGGTGCCGGCGCGAACGTCATGTGCGTCTTCGCCGACGCCGACCTGGAGCCGCACCGCCGCGACCAGGACGCCCAGAAGCGGGCGGTGGCCGAGAGGCTCTCCGGCATGGGCTGGCACGCCGGAGCCCTCATGCGCGACATGTGGGACGCCCCGTACTTCTACTGCGACTCGATCAGCATCGTCCGGATGGACGCCTGGACGAAGGGGCGGGTCGCCCTGCTCGGCGACGCCGGCTACGGCGCCACCTGCGGCGGGATGGGGACCGGCCTCGCGGTCGTGTGCGCGTACGTCCTCGCGGGCGAGCTGGCCGCGGCGGGCGGCGACCACCGCGCCGCGTTCGCCGCCTACGAGAAGAGCATCAAGAAGTTCACCACCGCGTGCCAGCGGGTCGCGGGCGGGGTCGGGCCGTTCTTCGCCCCGAAGAACGAGCGCGCGCTGCGCCGCCGCAAGACGGTCTACCGGGTGCTGACCGCGGGCCCGTTCATCAAGCTCCTCAACAAGCTGACCACGCAGGCCGCCACGTCGATCAAGCTTCGGGAGTACCCGGAGCCGGCCCGTCCGGCCGCGTGATCGGGCTACCCGCCGCCTCCCCCGGGCGCCACGGCGGGCGCTGCGTCGTAGCGCTCGCGCGCCGCGTGGATCTCCTCGATGTGGCGGCCGGCCCACTCCTGGATCGAGGAGAGCAGGGGCACGATCCGCTCGCCCAGCAGCGTCAGCGTGTACTCGACCTGGACGGGCACGGACGGGGTCACGCTCCGCGCGACGAAGCCGTCCCGCTCCAGGGAGCGAAGCGTCTGGGTGAGCATCTTGGCGCTCACGCCCGGGAGGGCCCTGCCGAGCTCGGCGTACCTGCGTGCGCCGTTCGCCAGGTCGGAGAGGACGAGCATGCTCCATTTGTTGCCGATGATCCCCATCAGCTGATGGGTGGGGCATCCGTCCATGTAGGCCTCGAACGCCGCCTTCTCCTGCTCGCGCCGCTCCGCCGCCGTCATCGTGGCCATGCCGCTGGATCACCTCCGGGTACCGAACGCACTCCGAAGTAACTTCTTCCGGCCCGCGGCTGTTCCGGCGAAAGTGGTCGGTGCGGGGCTCTCCCCTGACCCACATCCCTTAAGGAGTTGTCGTCATGCGCGCGATCATTGTGAGGACCCCTGGCGGGCCCGACGCGTTGGAGCTCACCGACGTCCCGGAGCCCGTCCCCGGACCCGGTCAGGTGCGGATCCGGGTGGCGGCCGCGGCGGTCAACCCGGTCGACGCCGCGACCCGCTCGGGGGTGCTGGCCGACGCGGGACTGATGCCGCCGTTCGGCTCGCGGCCCTCGGTGGGCATCGGCTGGGACGTCGCCGGAACCGTCGAAGCGGTCGGGCCCGGCGTGGCGCGGATCGCCGCCGGCGACGAGGTCATCGGCCTCAAGGACCGGCTCGACCTCCCGACGGGCGCCTACGCTGACGCGATCGTCCTGGACGCGGACGCCGTCGCCCCCGCCCCGCGGTCCGTGCCCGCGGTGGAGGCGGCCACGATCCCGCTGAACGCCCTGACCGCGCTGCAGGCCCTCGACCTGCTCGACCTGCCCGCGGGCGGCACGCTGCTCGTCACGGGCGCCGCGGGCGCCGTCGGCGGATACGCCGTGGAACTGGCCGCCCACCGCGGGCTCCGCGTCGTCGCCGCGGCCTCCGCCTCCGACGAGGCCCTGGTGCGCGGATTCGGCGCGGAGATGTTCGTCCCGCGCGGCGAGCACCTGGGCGACGCCGTCCGCGCCCTCGTCCCGGGCGGCGTGGACGGCGCGCTGGACGCCGCCCTCCTCTCGGTCGCGGCCCTGGACGCCGTCCGCAACGGCGGGGCGTTCGCGGCGGTGAACGCCGGCCCGGCCACCCCGCTCCCGCTACGCGGCACCACCGTCCACAACGTGTGGATACGCGCGAACGGAGCCCAGCTCACCCACCTCGCAGCACTCGCAGACCAGGGCCGCCTCACCCCCCGCGTAGCCGACGTGCTCCCACTATCCGAAGCGTCCAAGGCCCACGAACGCCTGCAAGCAGGCGCCCTACGCGGCCGCCTGGTCCTCACCCCGTAGTCCCGCCAGCCACCCATGGTGGCGGGGGCCTGTGCGGCCGCCCGGTCCTCAGCTGTCAGGGCCGCCGGGGCGGTCGGTTTCCTCTTCGGCGCGGAGCATTACTCGGCGGAGGAGGTCGGAGAGAGTGCGGCGCTCGCCGGGGTCGAGGGCGCCGAGCAGGCGGTGCTCCTCTACGCCTAGGCCGTCCATGGCGTCGCGCCAGGCGGAGCGTCCGGCGGGGGTGAGTTCGACGACGACCCGGCGGCGGTCGGTGGCCGAGGGGGAGCGGCGGACGAACCCGCGGCGCTCCAGCGCGTCCAGCCGCCCGGTGACCGAGTTCGGCGGCATGGCGAGGTCGGCGGCGAGCTGCGAGGGCGCGGCGGTGCCGTGCCGCCCGGCGAGCGCGTGGAGCGTGTCGAACTCGTGCGGTTGCAGGCCCGAGGCGGCGAGGAACTCCTCGCGGACCTGCCGGATGTGCTTCACGAAGAAGACCATCCGGGTCACGGCGCCTTCGATGTCGGGATCGAGGTCGGACACGATCGGCGCCCACCGCGCCACATGGTCGTCCGTCCGGTCCCTCTCGCCCATGCAGGGATCGTAGTCCTCTCGGTGATTCGGTGAGGAATAATTCGTTGCCGATTAGTTCGTCAGCGAACTACATTGTCGGACCATGAGCCACCCCCTGCGCGGCCGGGACTTCCGGTTGCTGTTCGCCGCCCGCGTCCTGTCCCTGACCGGGGACGCCGCCGTCCCCGCCGCGCTCGCGCTCGCCGTCCTGCGCGCGACGGGCTCCACGTCCGCGCTCGCCCTCGTGCTCGGCTGCGCGATGGTGCCCCGCCTGCTCCTGCTGCCCCTCGGCGGCGTGCTCGCGGACCGCCTCAACGCGCGCGGCGTCGCCCTCGCGACCGACCTCGTCGGCGCCGCGGCGCAGCTGTTCGCCGCGCTGGAACTCCTGAGCGGCGAGCCGCGGCTGTGGCATCTCGCCGCGGCCCAGGCGGTCGGCGGCGCCGCCTCGGCCTTCCAGGTGCCGACCGTCTCGCCCCTGGTCGCCGGCACCGTCGAGCCGTCCGGGCTCCAGCGGGCCAACGCGCTGATGGGCGTCGCCAACGGGGCCACCCGGCTCGCCGGCCCCGCCCTGGCCGGGACGTTCGTGCTGACCGTCGGCCCAGGCTGGACGTTCCTGCTGGACTCGGCGTCGTTCGCCACGAGCGCGGCGCTCCTCGCCGTGACCCGCGTCCGGCACGTCCCGATCCCGCGGCGCTCGCTGCGGGCGGACCTGGCGGAGGGCTGGTCGGAGGTCCGCTCGCGCGACTGGTACTGGACGAGCCTGATCGCGCACGGCGTCTGGAACGGCACGTCCGCCGTGCTGCTCACCCTCGGGCCCGCCCTCGCCGTCGAGCGGCTCGGCGGCGAGGGGGTCTGGATCGCGACCGTCCAGGTGGGCGCGGCCGGGCTGGTCGTCGGGGCGCTGCTGGCCGCCCGCGTCCGCCCGCGCCGTCCCGTCCTCGTGGCGAACGCGGGCCTCGCCGCCCTGGCGCTGCCCCTCGCCCTGTTCGCGGTCGCCGCGCCCGCGCCGCTGCTCGTCGCGGCGTACGGGGTGGCGCTCACCGGCCTCGGCGTCCTCAACCCGACCTGGGAGACCGTGGTGCAGATGACCATCCCGCCGCAGGCGCTGGCGCGGGTGACGTCCTACGACTGGCTGCTGTCGCTGGCCGCGGCGCCCCTCGGCTACGCGCTCGCCCCGTGGGCCGCGTCCGCCTGGGGCGCCTCGGTCCCGCTGTGGACGGCGGCCGTCCTGGTGGGCGCGACCTGCCTGGGCACGGTCGCGGTGCCGGGCGTCCGGCGCCTGACCATGCCCGCGGCCGTGCCGGACGCCGCGGCCGCGGCGTCCGGGCCGCGATGACTCCGGCGGGTCAGCGGGGAGGCTGCGGGCCCTCCCCGCCGTGGCCTTCCGGGGTCTCGGACGGGCCGCGGCCTTCCCGGACCTCGGGCATGCCAGGGGTTTCGGGGGTGCCGGGCGTGCCGCCGCCGATGCCGCGCCGCTGCTCCTCCTGCGGCGCGGACACCGCGGACTCGCCGCGCTTGGGCTCGTCCAGCCCGATGACCGGCGGGACGTCCTCGGCCGACTCCAGCGTCGACGGCTGCTCCGCCGCCTTGGCCAGCTCCTCCTCGGCCCGCGCGAGCCGCTCACCGAGGTCGGGCTTGCCCTCGCCGCCGTCCTCGGAGCGGCCCGGGCCGCCCGCGGCGCGCTCGAAGAACCTCAGGATCTCCACCGGCAGCGGCATGACCAGCGTGCTGTTCTTCTCGGCGGAGACCTCCACGACCGTCTGCAGCAGGCGCAGCTGGAGGGCCGCCGGGTCCTGCGACATGATCTCCGCGGC
This sequence comes from Actinomadura sp. K4S16, assembly GCF_008327685.1. Lineage (GTDB taxonomy): Bacteria > Actinomycetota > Actinomycetes > Streptosporangiales > Streptosporangiaceae > Spirillospora. The sequence goes on along the minus strand of NZ_BDDE01000028.1, from coordinate 105,165 downwards.
GGCGGCGAGGCGCTTGGACGCCTGGAACTCGCCGTCCGCGGTGATGATGCGGGCGCGGCGCTCCCGCTCCGCCTCCGCCTGCCGGGCCATCGACCGCTTCATGCCCTCCGGCAGCGAGACGTCCTTGATCTCGACCCGCTCGATCAGGATGCCCCACGGGCCCTCGGTGATCTCGTCGATGATCGCCCGCAGCCGCATGTTGATCTTCTCGCGCTCGCCGAGCAGCTCCTGCATGTCGGCCTGGCCGATCACCGACCGCAGGGACGTCTGCGCCACCTGCGAGACCGCGTACCCGTAGTTGTGCACGTTCACGATCGCCTTCACCGGGTCGATCACCCGGAAGTAGACGACCGCGTCGACGCGGACGCTCACGTTGTCCTGGGTGATGCCGTCCTGGCCGGGCACCCCCATCGTGATCGTCTGCCGGCTGACCTTCTGCATGCGCTCGACGATCGGCACGATCACGGTCAGGCCGGGCGTGCGCACCGCGCCGGGGCGCAGCTGCCCGTTCCGCTGGACCTGCCCGAACCGGAACACGATCCCGTGCTCGTACTGCTGGACGATCCGGATCGACGACGACAGGAGGATCAGGCCGACGACGATGACGACGAGCAGGACGACCAGGGCCACCGCTTCCATCACGGCACCTCTTTTCCCATGGGAGCCCGGGCCCCGGGGAACCGCCCCCGGAGCTCCGGCGGGCATCTGGACCCGTCAGGGTTCAGACGGAACCGTCCACAGCACGGTTCACGTTTTCCAGCTAACCGCGCGGGCAGGCCGAATGACAACGTCCGGGCGGCGGAACCGTGTCAGGGATCACTTGCATGAGGGCGACCGCCCCCTCAAGTGTTCGACGAGTGAGCGATATGGTCGATCGGGTGAGCGCGAGAGACACCGACTGGGACGGCGTACGCCTCCATGTGGTCACCGGCAAGGGCGGGACGGGCAAGACGACCGTCGCCGCCGCCCTCGCCCTTGCCCTGGCGGCCGGAGGCCGCAAGGTCCTGCTCGTCGAGGTCGAGGGGCGCCAGGGCATCGCCCAGCTGTTCGACTGCCCGCCGCTTCCCTACGAGGAGCGCCGCGTCGCCGTCGCCCCGGACGGCGGGGACGTCTACGCGCTCGCCATCGACACCGAAGAGGCGCTCATCGAGTACCTCGAGATGTTCTACAACCTCAAGCGCGCCGGGAAGGCGATGACCAAGCTCGGCATCGTCGACTTCGTCACCACCATCGCCCCCGGCCTGCGCGACGTCATCCTCACCGGCAAGACGTCCGAGTCGGTGCGCCGCAAGAAGAAGGACGGCTCGTTCGTCTACGACGCCGTCGTGATGGACGCCCCGCCCACCGGCCGCATCACGAAGTTCCTGAACGTCAACGACGAGGTCTCCGGCCTCGCCAAGGTCGGCCCCGTCCGCAACCACGCCGACACCGTGATGAAGGTCGTGCGCAGCCCCGAGACCGCCGTGCACTTCGTCACGCTCCTGGAGGAGATGCCCGTCCAGGAGACGATGGACGGCATCCGCGACCTCACCGCGGTCGGGCTCCCGGTCGGCGGCGTGATCGTCAACATGGAGCACCAGCCCGTCCTCGCCGAGGACGACCTCGCCGCGGCCGCCGCCGGAGCCCTGGATCCGGGCGACATCGTCCGCGGCGTCAAGGCCGCCGGCCTGGAGCACGACGCCGAGGCGATCGCCGCCCTCCTCGCCGAGGAGGCCGCCGACCACGCCCGCCGCACCGCCCTCCAGCACCGCGAGAAGGAGCGCCTGGACTCGGTCGACCGGCCCCGCTACACCCTCCCCCTGCTCTCCGACGGCATGGACCTGGCCGGCCTCTACGACCTGGCCGCCGCCCTCCGCAGCCAAGGTGCCGCATGAACGCGCCCGTCCCCGCCGCCGCCCACGGGCCCCGCCGCGGCGTCTCCTGGGTAAGCCTGACCGCCCGCGAGGGCGGGACCGACCGGCAGAGGTGAACCGATGAGCCAGACCAGCAAGACCCCTCCGGTCCTCGACGTCGACGGGCTGCTCGACGACCCGCGCACGAAGATCATCGTGTGCTGCGGGTCGGGCGGGGTCGGCAAGACCACCACGGCCGCGGCGCTCGGCGTCAGGGCCGCCGAGCGGGGCCGGGACGTGGTCGTCCTCACCGTGGACCCCGCGCGCCGGCTCGCCCAGTCCATGGGCCTGTCGGAACTGGACAACAGCCCGCGCCGGATCGACATCGACGGCGACGGCGAGCTGCACGCCATGATGCTCGACATGAAGCGGACCTTCGACGAGATCGTCGAGGCGCACGCCGACCCGGACCGGGCCAAGCAGATCCTCGCCAACCCCTTCTACCAGTCGCTGTCGTCCAGCCTGTCGGGGACGCAGGAGTACATGGCGATGGAGAAGCTCGGGCAGCTGCACCGCTCCGGCGCCTGGGACCTGATCATCGTCGACACCCCGCCGTCCCGGAACGCGCTGGACTTCCTGGACGCCCCCGAGCGGATGGGCCGCTTCCTCGACGGCCGGTTCATGAAGATCCTCGCCGCGCCGGCCAAGACCGGCGGCCGCTTCGGCGTCAAGGTGATCAGCGCCGGGTTCGGCATGTTCACCGGCGTCATCAACAAGGTCCTCGGCGTCCAGCTGCTGCGCGACGTGCAGACGTTCGTCGCCGCGTTCGACACCATGTTCGGCGGGTTCCGGGAGCGCGCCGAGAAGACGTTCAAGCTGCTCCAGACCCCCGGCACCGCGTTCCTCGTCGTCGCCGCGCCGGAGCCCGACGCCCTGCGCGAGGCGTCCTACTTCGTCGAGCGCCTCGCCGAGGAGCGGATGCCGCTCGCCGGCCTCGTGGTCAACCGCGTCCACGAGTCGGCCGCCGACACGCTGTCGGCGGCCCGCAGCCAGGCCGCCGCCGAGACGCTGGAGGAGCGCGGCGAGCACACGCTGACCGCGGCCCTGCTGCGCCTGCACACCGACCGCATGCAGCTCGCCGCCCGCGAGGAGCGCCTGCGCGACCACTTCGCGTCGACGCACCCGACCGTGCCGGTCACGGCCGTTCCGGCGCAGGCGGAGGACGTCCACGACCTCGAAGGCCTGCGCCAGGTGGGCGAGGACCTGGCCGCCCCCACCGCGTCCCCCACCGCCGCCTGAGCCCCGCCCAGGCCGGGCACTCTCCCGATTCAGCACCACGGGAACTGTAAGCATGCGACCGGCCTCGGCCGTTCGGCCGCCCCCGCGCTCTGATCAGCGGAAACGGCCATGCGCGCGGCGACGGGCCCGTACCGGAAAGGTGGTACGGGCCTGCCGGCCACGCTTTATTGGACCGTGCCGGTCCTTGAACCGCTGCATGGACGGGCCGTGCGGCCCGTCGAACTCAGCTGGCGACGAGCTCTTCCTCGTCGACCTCCGCCGACCGCTCGTACTCTTCCTTCGCGGTCTCCAGCAGGTCGCGCCACGAGCGCACATCCGGCCGCCGCCGAAGCAGAGCACGGCGCTCCCGCTCCGTCATACCGCCCCACACACCGAACTCGATCCGGTTGTCCAGAGCGTCGGCGAGGCACTCCGTGCGCACCGGGCAGCCGCGGCAGATGAGCTTGGCTCGGTTCTGCGCCGCACCCTGCACGAACAGAGCGTCCGGATCCGCGTTACGGCAGGCGGCGCGGGCGGTCCAATCCGTGATCCACATCTTGGCCCCACTCCCCTAGGGTCTGTGTCGATTTGCGCTCCTTGGCCGGACGGGCGCGGACGTCAGGCCGCCAAACGAAAGCCGTGGGGAAGAACTTACGGAAGCGAGGGACGTTTCAACAGCCCCCGTTGGGCCCATTCTCGATATAGCCCACCGGGGCCATACCGCCGGAACGGACTAGTTACCTGTAGTTGACGCGCCGGGGACGGCGCCGGTTGTCACGATGGGGGCATAACGGGCGGGGATCCTGATCAGTCGGCCCGGAAAGCACGAAGCCTGGGGGACCTGTCCCGAATGCACTGCTCGTCCCGCGTACCCTAGACCCCGTGCGCGTAGCGAATAACGATCGGGCCCAGGCCGCGTCCACGCTGTTCAGGCTGCTCGGAGCCGGGGTGGTGGCAGGCCTCATCGTCGCGCTCATCGCGCTGCCCGCCGTCGGCAGCGCCGGGCTGACGGCCCGTGACGCGGCCAACAACTTCGAGGACATGGACAGCCAGCTCAAGACGACACCACCGTCCGAGAAGACGGTGATGTACGACGCGCATGGCAAGCAGATCGCCACGTTCTTCGACAAGTACCGCGAATCCGTCCGGCTCGACCAGGTCGCCCCCATCATGCGGCAGGCGATGATCGACATCGAGGACTCGCGCTTCTACGAGCACGGCGCGCTCGACCTCAAGGGCACCATCCGCGCGCTGGCGACCAACGTCGAGTCCGAGCAGACGCAGGGCGGCTCCACCCTCACCCAGCAGTACGTCAAGAACCTCCTGGTCGACAGCGCCAAGACCGAGGAGGAGTACCGCGAGGTCACGGCTCCCACGGTCGGACGCAAGCTGCGCGAGCTCCGCTACGCGCTCGACATCGAGCAGCGCCTCACCAAGGACCAGATCCTTGAGGGCTACATGAACGTCGCCTACTTCAGCGCCGGCGCGTACGGGGTCCAGGCCGCGGCCAAGCGGTACTTCAGCATCCCCGCGTCCAAGCTGGACCTCGGCCAGGCCGCGCTGCTCGCGGGCATCACCCAGAACCCCACGGCCTACGACCCCATCCGCAACCCCAACGACGCGCGCAAGCGGCGCGACGTCGTCCTCTACCGGATGGCCCAGCTCGGCCACATCAGCAAGGCGCAGGCCGACGCGGAGGCCGCCAAGCCGATCCAGCTGAACCGCACCGACCCGGTGGGCGGCTGCGAGACCAGCAAGGCGCCGTACTTCTGCGAGTACGTGAAGTACGACATGCTCAACATCCTGTCGGACGGCAAGTACCGGCAGCTCAAGCCGAAGCAGCAGCAGAACGTCGTCAAGAAGCTGAACAGCGGCGGCTACACCATCCGCACCACCCTCGACATGCAGGACCAGCACGCCGTCGACAAGGCCCTGCGCGGCACCGTCGCCCCCGGCGGCAACCGCGTCGGCGCCGAGGCGATGGTCGAGCCCGGCACCGGCAAGGTCCGGGCCATCGGGCTGAGCAAGCGGTTCGGCGCCGGCAAGGGCAGGACGACCCTCAACCTCCCGGCCGACGGGGCGCACGGCGGCGGAAGCGGCGTCTCGGCGGGCTCGACGTTCAAGATCTTCACGCTCGCCGCCGCCATCGACCAGGGCATCCCGGTCAGCACGACGATCAACTCGCCGCAGACCACCACGGTCAGCGGGTTCCAGCCGTGCCGCTACACCGGGTTGTTCGACGGCAAGAGGGTCAAGAACGCCATGGTCGGCGGCGGTTCCTGGACGCTGTCGAACGCGGGCGACAGCGAGAAGGGCAACTTCGACCTGAAGACCGGCACCTGGCACTCGGTCAACACCTTCTACGCCGTCCTGGAGAAGCGCGTCGGCGTCTGCAACGCCGTGAAGATGGCCGAGAAGTTCGGGATGAAGCAGGCCAGCGGCGACCCCCTGCAGCCGATCGCGGCCCAGGTCCTCGGAGTCAACGACATCGACATGGTGCACCTCGCCGCCGCCTACGCCGGCTTCGCGGCCCGCGGCAAGTACTGCGCGCCCATCTCGGTCACCGAGGTCGTCGACCCCCAGGGCAAGAAGCTCAAGCTGCCCAAGCAGGACTGCCACCAGGCCCTCGACCAGGACGTCGCCGACAAGGTGAACTCGATCCTGCAGGGCGTCCTCACCAAGGGCACCGCGGCCGGACGCGGCATCGGACGTCCCGCCGCCGGCAAGACCGGCACCTGTGAAGAGTTCACCTGCGCCGTGTTCGCCGGGTTCACCCCGAACCTCGCCGCCGCCACCGCCTACTGGGACTTCCGCGGCCCCTGGCAGTACAAGGTCTACGGCGTCTACGGCGCCGACATCCCCGGCGGCATGTGGCAGCAGTCCATGCAGAACGCCCTGGCCGGCGAGCCCGCACCCGGCTTCCAGACCCCGTCCCGCGACTTCGGCGACAGCGCCACCGTCCCGCAGGTGAAGGGCCTCACGGTCGGCGCCGCCACCGCGAGGCTCCAGGGCGCCGACCTGAAGGTCCAGGTCGCGTCCGGCTCCGTCGACTCCGACCAGCCGAAGGGCACGGTCGTGTCCACCTCACCGGACGCGGGCAGCTCCGTCCCGCCCGGCACGACCGTCATCCTCTACGTGAGCAACGGAAAGAAGAAGGACGGGGCCCAGAGACGCCCCAACAACGCGCGGCCCCCCTCGGGCCACTGACGCGAAAAGGGCCCGGCGCCATGCCGGGCCCTTTCTCGTTCCGCTCCGCTACTGCGCGAGCTGCCGCTTCACCTCCGCCGCGACGCGCCCGCCCTCGGCACGCCCGGCCACCTTCGGATTCACCGACTTCATGACCTGCCCCATCGCGCGGGGCCCCGACGCGCCCGTCTCGGCGATCGCGTCCGCCACCAGCGCGGTCAGCTCCTCGTCGGTCAGCTGCGCGGGCAGGTACCCCTCCAGCACCCCGCCCTCGTCCCGCTCCGCCTGCGCCTGCTCCTCGCGCCCGGCATCGCCGAACGCCGTCGCGGCCTCCCGGCGCTTCTTCGCCTCCCGCGTGAGCACCTTCACGACGTCGTCGTCGGAAAGCGTGCGCGACTGCTTGCCGGCGACCTCCTCGTTCTTCACCGCCGTGAGCGCCATGCGCAGCGTGCGCGTGCGCAACTCGTCGCGCGCCTTCATCGCGGACGCCAGATCGGACTCCAGCTTCTCCTTCAAGGTCATGCCCCACATCATGCCCGTCCGCGAGCTTCCGGCTCATCAGGATTACCGAGCGGCGCCCATGTCTGAAAGCATGGGACCCGGAGAAGGGAGAGCCGTGCGAAAGATCCACGCCGTGCCGCTGGGAGTGCTGGGCGCGGGCGCCGCGACCTTCGGGTACGCCTCGTTGATCGAGCGGAACTGGTTCCGCCTGCGCCGCTTCGACGTGCCCGTGCTGCCCCCTGGCCGCCCCTCGGTGAAGATCCTGCACATCTCCGACGCGCACCTCACCCCCGGCCGCTCCCGCCTGATCCACTGGGTCCGCTCGCTGGACGCCCTGGAGCCCGACCTCGTCGTCAACACCGGCGACACCCTCTCCCACCGCGACGCGATCGGCCCCTTCCTGGACGCCCTCGGCCCCCTCCTCGACCGCCCCGGCGTCTTCGTCTACGGCTCCAACGACCTGTACTCCCCGGTCCTGAAGAACCCCCTGCGCTACATCTGGCGCACGAGCAAGACCGACTACGAACGCCGCCGCCGCGAGCCCGACCTCCCCTACCGCGAGCTGGGCTCCTCCCTCCAGGCGGCCGGCTGGCTCGACCTCAACAACCGCATCGGCCGCCTCAAGGTGGGCGAACTGGACGTCGAGTTCGGCGGCATCGACGACTCCCACATCAACCGGGACCGCTACGACAAGATCGCCGGCCCCGTCGACCCCCAGGCCGACGTCCACCTCGGCGTCATGCACTCCCCGGAACCGCGCAACCTCGACCGCTTCACCGCCGACGGCTACGACCTCCTCCTCGCCGGCCACACCCACGGCGGCCAGGTCTGCGTCCCCTTCTACGGCGCCCTCGCCACCAACTGCGGCATCGACCGCCCCCGCGTGAAGGGCCTCCACAAGCACCGCGGCTCCTGGCTCCACGTCTCCGCCGGCCTGGGCACGTCCCCGAAGGCCCCCATGCGCTTCTGCTGCCCGCCCGAGGCGTCCCTGCTCACCCTCGTCCCCCGACGGTGAACTGGAAGACCGCCCCGCTCCTGGCCTCCCTGTACGACTACGCCGTCCAGAACCGCGCCCTCTCCCGCCTGGGAGCCCGCGCCCTCTGGAACTACGACATAACCCACCTGCACACCCTCATCGCCGCCCAGGACCCCTCAGCCCTGACCCTGGACATCCCCTGCGGCGGCGGCCTGGCCGTGACAGACAACCCCCGCCACGTAGCCGCCGACATCTCCCCCACAATGCTCAAGAGGGCCCGCCGCAAGACGACAACCCTCGTCCAGGCGGACATCTACAACCTCCCCTTCCCCACCTCCACCTTCGACGCCTGCCTCACCTACAACGGCCTGCACTGCCTAGAAGACCCACGCGCGGCCCTACACGAACTGACCCGCGTCCTACGCCCAGGCGGCACCCTCCAAGGCACCACCCTCGTAAAAGCCGCCGGCCGAGACTCCCTGATCAAGCTCCTCCAACACCAGGGCATCTTCGGCAACCCAGGCACCAGGGCCGACCTCCACACCTGGCTGGAGACCAACGCCCTAACCGACATCACCCTGACCGCCAACGGCGCCGTGACCGCCTTCACAGCCCGAAAATCAGGGACGCACCACTCCCCAGCATCCGCTAAGGTGGACTAGGCGCCGGGAGGACGTACAACTCCCGGGCAGCCGCCACCGGGGTGTAGCGCAGCTTGGCAGCGCGCTTCGTTCGGGACGAAGAGGTCGTGGGTTCAAATCCCGCCACCCCGACCCAGTTCAAAGGCCCTCTCCCACTTTTAGGGGAGAGGGCCTTTGGCGTTTATGGGAGACGAATGGGAGATGATCTTGAGGGGCGTCTCCCATCACCATCAACGATGTGTGGCGGGTACGAAGCCCCCGCCCAGGCATCCGCCAGAACTCACACCGTCGCCGGTACGAAGCCCCGGCACGGGCGTGAGTAATCGTGGTGTTCGAAGTCGCCGGTACGAAGCCCCGGCTCGGGCGTAGCGACTTTCGCGGGCAGTCGCCGGTACGAAGCCCTCAGCGCAGGCACAAGACGCAAGCTGACACTCGTCGCCGGTACGAAGCCCCGGCACGGGCATCGAGCTCCCGCACATCGCCGATACGAGGCCCCGGCTCGGGCGTGATCAGCACTCGCAGTCGCAGTCGCCGGTACGAAGCCCCGGCTCGGGCATGAACGTGTGGGGCCGCGGTCGCCGGTACGAAGCCCCGGCACGGGCGTGATCCAACTCAGCGTGCGTCGCCGGTGCCCCTGGCCCGGGGGTCAACGACCTGTCGTGAAGAAGTCGCCGGTTCAAAGCCCCGGCACAGGCACCGATCAATCCGAGTCATGGCCGCCGGTACGAGGCCCCGGCTCGGGCATGTGCAGCTCCGGCATGATCAGCGCGGCGCGCGTCACCGGTACGAAGCCCCGGCGCGGGCATCACCTGGTAGTCACCGTCGCCGGTTCGAGGCCCCGGCGCGGGCATGAACGTGTGGGGTCGCGGGTCGCCGGTACGAAGCCCCGGCTAGGGCGCAGGAAGATAGGGCTTTCGTCGCGGGCACGAAGCCCCCGCGCGGGCGTCATTCATCCACTGCCCGGTCGCCGGTACGAAGCCCCGGCTCGGGCGCTGCCGCTTCTTTGTGTCGCGGATACGAAGCCCCCGCTCAGGCTCGTGCTGAGTGGTCTTCCTCGCGGGCACGAAGCCCCCGGCTTGGGCGTGGGTGGGGTTCCTACTGGTCGCCGGGCACGAAGCCCCCGGCTCAGGCGCGAGCGCCGAAGCTACCGGTCGCGGGTACGAAGCCCCCGCGCGGGCGTGGCAGGTCTCATCGACAGATCGCCGGTACGCAGCCCCGGCTCGGGCGTCGCGTCAGGGCTCCTAGCCGCCGGTACGAAGCCCCGGCACGGGCGCAGCCTGCACAGCTTCCGGTCACGGGTACGAAGCCCCCGTGCTGGCACCGCGGCTCCCTGCATCCTCGCGGGTACGAAGCCCCCGCGCGGGCGTCATCGCAACAAGCCCCGGTCGCCGGTACGAAGCCCCGGCACGGGCGTGGAGACCGTACCGCCGGGTCGCCGGTACCAAGCCCCGGCTCGGGCGTCGTGCTCGCCTGGTGTGTCGCCGGTACACGGCCCCGGCTCAGGCACGCGAGGCGACCGATATCGCCGGTACTAAGCCCCAGCTCGGGCGCGAGTCCTGTCTCAGGCATGTCGCCGGTATGAAGCCCCGGCACGGGCCCAGCTCGTGTTGCAGGCACATCGCCGGTACGTAGCCCTGGCTCGGGCACGGTCAGCTCAAGTCATATGTCGCCGGTACGAAGCCCCGGCTCGGGCGTGATGCGGGGGTCCTAGAAGTCGCCGGTACGAAGCCCCGGCTCGGGCGTCGGTCGTTCCGCGCTGAACCTAGCCCCTGCGAGGCCGCTCCAGTGGCGGAACGCAGATGCCTGTGTCCGTCTGGTTGGCAATCGGTTCCGTCCCAGGTACGAAGTCCCTGGTCGGACGTGAGCGGTCAGCGAGCGGTCCAGAAGGGGCGGATACGAAGCCTCCGCTCAGGCGTAGTGACCCGGTGGGCTACTGGCCGGCCTTGGCCGCTTCGAGCAGCGCACGCGCGGACATCACGTCCTGGTCGACCATCTTGTCGCACGTCGGGCAGCAGACCATGACCCCCGCGGCCCGCTCGTCCGGGTCGAACACGCCCCCGCAGCCGAGGTGCTTGGTGGGGCCGGGCAGCTCCGGCACCTCGACCCGGATCCCCCGCGCATTGGCGGCGTCCCGGAGGGAGTCGCGGAGGATGCCGGGGCTGGCCAGGGTGCGGTTCGCGCGGGCGATCTGCGCCTGCTTCGTGTTCTCCCCGGACTCCGGGCGCGGGGTGCGGGAGGTCGCCTTGATGTCCCAGGCGTCCACAGCGACCACGGCGGCGTCCCTGGTCAGCCAGGCGGCGATCACCCGGTAGGCGCTCTGGCGGCGGCCGATGAGCTTCTGGCGGCCGCTGGCCAGCCAGGTCCACAGGTGCTTGTCCTGCTTGCGCCACGCCTCCACGTGCATGGCCACGTTCCCCCAGACGGTCCGGTTCGCGCCCTCCACTTCCGGGACGGGGGCGATCTTCCACTGGCCGCCGTCCTCGGGGCGGATCCACATCGACCCGGCCATGTCGATGAACCGCTCGGGCGAGCGCCACCGGCTCAGCGAGTTCGAGGGGTCGAGGTGCTCGCGGAGCCACGGGTACTGCTCGAACCGCTCGGTCAGCCAGCCGCGCAGGTCCTCCATGTTCAGGTCCCGCTGCGACTGGAGCTTGTCGTAGTGCGCCCACGATTCCCGCCAGTTGGCGGGGAGCACGATCTCGGCCCAGTCCTCATGCACCCGGACCCAGTCGCGGATCTCCGGCGAGACCTCGGTGTCGCGCGGCAGGCCGACCACGACCCCGGCGCGGATCGCTCCGTCCCCCAGGCGCCGCCAGCCGATGTGCAGGGCAGTGAGCGCGCCTTCGGTGTGGGGGTCGGGTGCGGGCACGTCCGCGACGACGCTGATGTGCGCCTTGTAGTGGGGGCCGGTCTTGTGCCGGGTCAGCAGCAGCATGGACACGTCCGCGCCCTCGGGCAGGGGCCGGTGGAGCACCACGGGGAGCCGCACGTGGTCCTGGTAGGTCACGCCGACCAGCAGCAGCTTGCGGCTCAGGTCCCGGATCTTCCCGGCCCGCACGAGGACGCGGATCGCCTCTTCTGCGTCCTCCGAGGAGAGCTTGCTCGCCTTGACCGCCTGCGCGCGGGACATACCCCCGTAGGTCTTGCCCCCGTCGCGGATGGTGTCGGCGTGGTCGGCGAGGCACTCCAGTACCTTCTCCGCGCGGCCGGCCAGCTTCACGTCCTTGGCGAGGTGCCAGATGAGGTCGGTTCCGCCGCCGGTGAGCCAGGTCCGGACCGAGGCGGTCACCGACTCCCCGATGTCGTCCCGGTAGGCGGTGGACCCGATCCGCATCTCGATCACGCCGTCCAGCTCGGCCTTCTTGCCCTGGTGCAGGGTGCGCCGGTCCGTGTCGTCGGCGAGGACGAACGAGGGGAGGATGCGGGCGGCGTTGCGCCACTTCCCCTCTTCCGAGCGCAGCACCACCGGCCCCCGGTACTCGTCGCCGCCCGGCAGCGCGGCCTCCCAGACCAGGGACGCCGGGGCCCCGGCACCCTCGGCGTCCTTGAGTCCGTCCAGCAGGTTGCCCGCCCCGACGTGGTCCTCCAGCGCGTCGGAGTAGGCCACCTCCGCGTCGGCCCCGTAGTCGGCGTACTTCAGCAGCGCCTCCAGGTCGGCCGTCCACCGCACCTGTGCGGTCTCGGGCCCCCGGTTCGTGATCTCGGCGGTGTAGAGGCGGACGCCGTCCTCGATCTCCTTGGAGGAGAGCGTGGCCTTCACGTCCCCGTCCGTGACCAGCTCGACCGGGACCTCCGGCAGCTCCGGCTTCCCGCCGTCGTCGAGCGGACGCACCTTCACCGACCAGGTGAGCTTGACGCGACCCCCGCTGGCGCGCTGGAGCTGCACGGCGATCGTCCCCCGGCCGTCCCACGGCCGGAACCGGAGACCGGCGGGCTTGCCCGCGCGGCGGTCCCGCTGGACCGCCTGCACGGCGGTGTCGAAGTTGGCGCGGGCCTCGTTGTACGAGGCCCAGTACAAGCCCGCCTGCCCCGACGCCGGGTAGGCGGCCTTGAGCTCCTCCTTGCGCGCGGCCTCGACCGCGCGGAGCTGCGGCTTGAGGCCCGGCGTGTACTGCCGCCGGATCTTCTTCATCTCGTCCTTCGCCGCGCGGAGCCGGGTACGGGCGTCCCGGATCGCCTGCGTGGTCTGGGGGGTGTTCTCCGAGCTGTGCCGCCGCTGCCGCTCGGCGCCAGCCTCCCGGAGCACTTCCCCCAGCTCCTCTTCGGCGTCGGCCACGACCGCCATCGCGGCGGCGATCTCCGGGTGGGACGCGAAGACGGCGGCGATCTTGTCCTCGTACCGCTTCTCGATCTCGACGAGCGCGTTCTTGCAGTTGTGCGCCCGACGCAGCTCGTCGAGGACCTGCGGGGGCAGGTCCCCCTTGATGACCGCGTACCGGAACACGGTCGTCCTGGTCGGGCGGGATTTGGCTTGATCCATCGGATCCTCCGATCGGGGGTGGGACGGGGGTTGATCTGTACTCGTGTATGGCCTCTATCGGGGACCTACCCGCGTGCGCGGGCAGGTCCCGGACGGACAGAGGACGGGGGCTAGCGGAGGCCGGCCGCGCGGTCGGGGTCGTCGCGCGCACCGCAGTGGGGGCAGCCCACGCGCGAGAACCTGCAGGGCCGCGCGACCCGCCCCTCGATGCCGCACGCGGCCGAGGGGCAGAAGGCGTGCAGGCAGTGGGGGCCAAAGAGGAACGGGATCCGCGGGTCGGTGTCGGTGGCGAGCAGCTCGTGCCCGTAGACCGCCATCCACGTGTCGAACCCCTCGTGCCCGGGGTTCGACTGCGGGGTCGGCCAGATGTGGCGCCAGTGCGCCCGCCCGTGCGCCACGGCGAGCTGGTCGACGCAGCCCTTCCCCTGCCAGTCCCGCTCGGGGGGCACGTGCTCCAGGACGATCAGCGGCCCGACGAAGGCGCTGCGGAGCGCCGCCCAGATGTCCTCGCCGCTGTTCGCCGGGGTCGCGCCCTCGTCGACGTCGCTGATCAGGACGAGGTTCCCGTACGTCCTGCCGACCTCGCACTGCCAGATCCGGAGCAGGCCGCGCCCGTACCCGGCCGCGCACCGGGACGGGTACCGCCAGCCCTCCCGCCGCAGCCGATGCACACCCGGCACCGGCAGCGGCAGGAACGGCGTTGCGGCGCTCATGCGATCACCGTGCGCATGGTCAGCGGGCCTCTTTCGCTTCGCTCCGCCGCCTGCTGCGCGAGCGGAGCCACATCGCGCCCACGATGGACCCGAACCCGAAGATGCCGCTGACGACCACGCCCGCCGAGTCGCCGCCCAGGGCCCACCCGACGCAGGCCAAGACCTCTCCGACGCCGCCCACCTCCAGGCCGGCCACGAGCCGCTGGAAGCGGCCTCTGAGGACCCCGCTCGCGCAGAGACCGACCCCGGCGAACGACACCAGGAGTCCGAGTCCGATGAGCACGTTCGCAACGTTCATGATGCTTTCCCTTCCTGAGTGGACTGGTGGGGCTTGGCCGCCCGGCGCGGCCACGGCGGGCGCGCGGCGAGCACCCGGCGGGCCCGCTCCCGCAGGTAGCGGGCGTTGCTCGCTACGACGGCCCGGCAGACGGCGAGCTGGAGGCGGCGCGAGTTGCGGGGCGTCGGCGCCACAATCCAGGCGGCCATGCGCAGCCGCACCCTGTCGTCGACCCTCGCGATCTCGCAGAGCGTCGCGTCCGACAGGCCCGTGGGGTTCTGGTTCACGATGCCTCCGACCGCCTGGACGTGGCCTCCGGGCGGTTCCCGGCGGCCAGCTCGCGGACGGAGCCGGTGCGGTCCTCGACCCCGGCGGCGGCGAGCCCGGCGGCGCGCTGCGCGCGGATGTCGGCGATGCGGACCACGGCACCGTCGCCCGCGAGGACCTGCAGCCGCACGTGGACCGCCTCGCCGAGCTTGATCCGCTTGGCGGCGGCCTGGCGGGACACGCTCAGCATCGCGGCCTGCTCGCTTTGGCTGTAGCCGGGCTGGCCGTTGCTGCCGGGCTGGTTCGCCAGGTACATGCCGTGGTTCACGGCGTCCCTGAGCGCGTTCTGCAACTCGGGCAGGTGGACGAGCGCGGCGGGGTCTTCGCCGATGCGGCGGCCGTAGCCCTGGATCATCCGCGTGAGCATGGCGACGTAGTCGCTGGTCTCGGTGACCCTCGCCGTGCGGCTCGGGGGGCGGGCGTAGCGTCCGGTCATGCCGGTGCCTCTCCGTCGTCGTGGCAGGCTCCTCAAAGCCCCTTGTACTGTCTACAATTTTGGCCTATTTCAGGGACCTAGTCAACCATTGCGCGGCCACCCGTCGAGCCCGTCACCCGCACGTGAGCAGGCCCATCCGCGCAGCCGCTCGTCCCCAACCAGCTCGCCGTCCGCGACCGCCGAGAACTCGCCCGACTCCCCGACCACCGGGCCGAGCACGGCCGCGAGCGTGCCCGCGACCTCCACGTAGCCGGACGGGCACCGCACCCACCGGGCGAAGATCACCCGGCCCCACTCCAGCAGCTCGGGGTCGAGCCGCTGCCGGGACACGGCCGGGCCCACCCGCCACACCAGATCGAGCAGGACACCGGACTCCCACGAGCTGGGCCGCCCGGCGGTCAGCAGATCCCTCCGCACGCCGCTCGCCGTGGGCTCCGGCGGCCGGGCCCCGTACAGCTTCTCCACCTGGTAGAGCGCGGCCGCGATCGTCGCCAGCGACTTCGCGCCCACCTGCCGCACCAGGTCGCGCAGCCGCCCCACGTCGCACGCCTCCACGGGCACCACGGCGCGCAGCGGCCCCCGCCGCCCGTACAGCTCCGGGAAAGGCAGCACCTCGCCCGCGTGCTCGTCCACGTACACCGCGCCGGCAAGCTCCGGGGTGGACGGTGCCCGCCCCGGCCCGCCGGAGCCGTCCACACGGAGCAGCCAGGTGCCGTCCGATGCGTCGACGAGGCGGAGGGGGGCGGGCCGGGACGGGTCGATCATTGGACCGGGCCGCCCGTCAGGAACCGCTCGACCTCGGACCTCCTGTAGCGGCGGTGGCCGCCAAGCGTGAAGACCGCGCTCAGCTTCCCCGCAGACGCCCAGCGGGTCACGGTCTTCGGGTCGACGCGGAACATCTTCGCGACCTCGGCCGGGGTCAGCAGCTCCTCGATCTCCAAGGGCTCGGGCTTGGTCATGGGGGGACTCCAATCGGCGCGCGGCGACCAGGCCGCGGGCATAGAGGGCGTGTTGAGCAGGCGCGCCCGGACGGGCGCACCGGAGGCGATCGCGGCCGGGGCTCGTCCGGCTCCGGCCGCGATCCGATCAGGGGCCGCCGTTCAGGCGAGGCCGAGGCACCAGGCGGCCGACTCGTCCTCGGCGGCGCGCGCCCCGGCGTCCGGGCCGTCCGCCGGTTCGCGGTCCATCTCGACCCAGACGGTGCAGGCGCCGGTCTCCGGGTCGGTCTTGTAACCCCAGGCGGCGGCGAGCGCGTCCACGATCAGCAGACCGCGCCCACCCAGCTCGGAGGGGTCGGGGCAGCGGGGAGCGGGTAGTGTGTCCCCGCCCTCGTCCGTCACCTCGAACCGGAGCCGCGACCCGCAGGAGGCGTTCAGGCGCACCCGGCTGTCCGGCCGGTGGCCGGCGCGGGAGTGCTGGAGGGAGTTCGTGAGGACCTCCGACAAGAGCAGGCTGACCTCGTCGAGATCGAAGCCGGGGTGGGCTTCGAGCCAGTCGCGCATCCATGCGCGGGCGAGCCTCACCGAGGACTCCTCGGCGGGCCAGACCCCGGTGATGATCGACTCACCGTTGTCGGGGTCTGGTACGATTTCTGTCTGTACGGGCATGTCTGGTCCGTTCCTGGGACCGGCCGCCAGCCGCAGGCCCTGACAGGTCAGGGTCGTCGTCCGCCTTGGCAGAGGCGGGCGACAGGGCATCAACGCTGGCGTCGGTCCCCATCCACTTAACGGGTTAAAAGGCGCTGGGCGACTAGCAGGCGGCAGCACCCCCTCCAGCCCATCGGCACCCCCACCGCCCGGCGAGCGGACCGCACCACGGCGAAGCCTCGCGGCGGCCGACGGCGGCACCCGGTAGGCCGGGACCCGATTCGGAACCCGTACCCGCCGGAATGCGGCGACATGACCGCCGACACTCACGCGACACATTCCGAATCGCGCAATACACGCACCGCGAGTAGCGCTGTTGTGTCACCGTGTGCTCATGCGGGGAAGCTGGCATTTGATCACTATCAGTGAGGTAGGCCGGTAGTGCTACTATCTTCCTCGTAGTTACTACGCGAGACAAGTAGTAACTACGAAGATTGTGGCCGGGTTAGGCCAAACACCTGCCACGCGACCCAACCTCGTGAGACTGAACCGATGCCGCCCAAGACACCCAGCTACGTGCCGTCCGTGAGAGCACGCCGACTGGCCCGCTGGCTCCGCGACTTCCGCACCCGCGCCAAGCTCAGCCAGGAACTCGCCGCGGCCCAGCTCGGCTGGTCGCAGCAGAAGGTGGGCCACCTGGAGACAGGCCGCAACAAGGCCAGCCCGGCTGACGTCGCCCTCCTGCTCGACCTCTACGGCGTCGTCACGCCCGAACGCGAAGCGATCCTCGACCTCGCCGAGCGCGCGGAGCAGCGCGGCTGGTGGACCGACTACTCCGACGTCCTCTCCAGCCCGTACGTCGCACTGGAGGACGAGGCCGCCGAGATCTGCGACTGGGCGCCCCAGGTCGTCCCCGGCCTGCTCCAGACACAGGACTACGCCCGCGCCCTCCTCGAAACCGGGAACCTCGACGGCACCAGCGAGAAGGAGATCGAGCGCCGCCTCATGGCGCGCATGGCCAGGCAGACCATCGTCACCCGGCGCGAGAACCCGCCGGACCTCCACGTCATCCTCGACGAGTCCGTGCTCCACCGGAAGGTCGGCGGCGCGGACGTCCTCGCAGACCAGCTCCACCGCCTCGCCCGAGAGGCCGACCGCCCGAACGTCACCATCCAGGTCCTCCCGACCGGGTCGGGCGAGCACATCGGCCTCGACGGGGCCTTCATCCTGCTGCGCTACGCCGAGCCAGCAGACCCGGATGTCGCCTACACGGAGGGCTTCCACGGGGTCGTGTATCTCGAAGCCCCTCATCTGGTGACGCGATGTAATGTCGCATTTGAGCGCCTTCGCGAGTTGGCGCTCGACCCGCAGGAGTCAGTGGCACTCATCGAAGCCACTGCCGAACAGCAAAGGTCCAGTCCATGAACGAGATCGACCTGTCCCAGGCCCGCTTCCGCAAGAGCTCGCACAGCGGCGACGCCAACAACACCTGCGTCGAGGTGGCCACCAACATCCCCGCCGTCGTGGCCGTCCGCGACAGCGTCGACCCCGAGGGCCCGGCGCTGACGTTCAGCCCCGACGCGTGGCGAGCCTTCACCGGCAAGCTCAAGAACGGCGAGCTCCACACCGCCTGATCCGCTAGAGGAAGGCCCCCGCCACCCCCCAGGTGGCGGGGGCCTCCGCGCATCCGGTCCAGTCCAATGGAGAGATGCGCACCTCGCCCGACCAGGGTAGCTACCAGGACATCCCGGCGTCTTCCACGCGGCGTGTCCCGGCCACCGTGTGCGATCATGCGGATGCCACTCGCCATGTGCCGGGCGGCCCCCGCGCGTGGTCCCCGGCGTGCCGGGGCCGCCCTCCAGGCTCCAGGAGCGCCCCTCGCGGCAGACCTGCGGGAGCCCAGGGTGCAAGGGGGATGGAGTCCCCGAGCCCCCGCAGGAGTCAATGC
This sequence comes from Actinomadura sp. K4S16, assembly GCF_008327685.1. GTDB lineage: Bacteria > Actinomycetota > Actinomycetes > Streptosporangiales > Streptosporangiaceae > Spirillospora. Next base: position 86,984 of record NZ_BDDE01000028.1, on the reverse strand, counting down.
GGCCGGCTACGAGCGGTCCGGCCCGAGCGGCGGCTCATGCTCGCCGACCTGCTCGACCACCTTGTCCAGGGTCTCCTTGTCGGTGGCCCGGCCCGCCAGCCACTCGTCGATCGCCTCGCCGATGCGGTCGAACGACGCCGACAGGGCCTCGAAGCCGATCGGCTCCGCGTGCGCCGGGTCGTGGGCCCGCAGCCACGCGCCCGCCCCGGCGTGGAGCGGCCGGGCCTGCTCCGGGGCGAGGTAGGCGTAGACGGGGACGGAGATCGCGGGGTGGTCGATGCCCAGCTCCAGGAGCCGCCGCCCGTCCTGGGTGATGTAGCCGGACGCGCGGACCACGGTCCCGCCTTCCGCGCGGACCTCGGCGAACACGGCGTCCCGCGCGCGGTCCCCGGACGGTGGCGGCGGCCCGAACCACGCCGCGATCACGGCCTCCAGGACCTCGGCGAGGGGCTCCCCGCCGTGCACGGTCCGCTTGTAGATGTCCCAGACGTCCCGGGCCGCGATGCCGGGGATGCGGGCCAGCGCGGACCGGTAGGCGTCCGCGACCGCCCCGTAGGGGTAGGTGCCGTCCCCGGTCCGGCCGTCCGAGGTGAAGGCCGGGTCCTCGGAGCGCTGCAACGCGAGCAGCGAGTCCAGGAGCTTGTCGGCCACCTCGCGCACGGTGGCGCGGCGGGGTGTCCCGTGGGGGGTGGTGTCGTTCTCGGTCATGGGCTGCCTCCGGCCCTGTAGCAGTCGGTGTAGGGGGTCTTCTGGCGGGCCAGGCGGTAGATGCTCCGCCCGGCCCGGAAGTAGTGGCCGCCCGGCAGGGGCCGGTCGGCCAGGTGGTTGAGCGCCTCCAGGGCGCTCCGCCGGTCCTCGCACGCCTGGCACGGGTGGTCCCGCACGGCGGCGGCCGGGTGCTCGGCGCACTCGCCGTACGGGGTCCCGTCGTAGCGGCAGGCCGGCCTTCCCGCCTGCCACGCCGCGATCGCGGCGCGGTACGCGTCCGTGGCCGTCTCCAGCTCGGCGACGCAGGTCACCGCGCCCTCGATCACGACGTGGTAGTGCGGCACGGCGGGGCCTCCTCTCAGGCGTGCTCGCTGGCGGGCTCGACGGTCGGCACGACGCGGCGGCAGAACGTCTGGTGGCAGACGAAGCCGCGGCTGACGAGCCCCTCGGCGGTCCAGTGCTCGTAGGGGATGAGCCGCGCGTGCCTGGCCGCGTCGCACACCTCGCCGAGGTGCGCGTGGCGGCCGTCGCCCGTCAGCACGACCTCTCGCGGCGTGCCGAGGGCCTCGGCGATCTCCCTCGTGGTCGCGTCCTGGGCCGCGAGTTCCTCGGCGCGGTCCTGGAGCTCCGCCGACCAGGTGCGCATCGCGACCTTCAGTTCTCCGTGCCGCGCCCGCAGGGGCAGCGCGAGGATCTCCGCAGCGTCCACAGTGACCTCCTGTCCTCTGATCTGTCTCTAATAGTGGCCTGCACCAGGGACTTATCCGGGTAGGCCCGTGCCCGCCCGTAGAGGCGTGTCGCGCCCCTCCGGGTCTGGTGGAGCGGTCAGTCCTTGTAGATCCCGACCGCGAAGGTGGTGATGGGCTCCAGGCGGATCCCGGCCGGCACCGGGACGGGATCGTTGTGGGCCAGCTCGCGGGCCTTGGCGCGGCCCTCCCGTGTGCCGCCCAGCTCGGCGGCGTACAGCTCGACCAGCTCCGGGTCGACGCCCCCGCACCCGGCCCGGTACGCCCACTCGAACGGCCCCACTTCCCAGACCACCGCGAACGCGGTGGAGTGGTCCCGCCAGGACCAGTCCTCGAACAGCTCCGGCGCGGGGCCGTAGGGGTCGCCGAGATCGTCCTGCCAGTACGGCTTGTACTGCTTCTTGATCGCTTCGAGGACCTGCTCGGCCTCCTCGCGGGTGACGGTCATGATCGTTCTCCTTCGGTGTCGATGGTGCAGGCGGGTGCGGGGAAGCGGGGGATGCCGAGGTGGGCGAAGGCGGCCTCCAGCGACGGGAAGTCGCGGGTCGAGCGGGGCAGCGTCAGCGTGAAGGCGGTCCGGTCGGGGTAGTCGGCCTGCCACTCGTCCATCCAGCTGTGCAGCCCGTGCTCGACACGGGCGCGGGTGAAGATCCCGCCGAGGCCGACCTCGTAGATGTGCTCGTGGAACCCGTCCGACTCGGCCTTGCAGAACACCTCGACGCACGCGCAGCTCCCGGCGGTGTCGACGGCGGTCGCCGTGCTCTTCCTGCGGCCCTCGCCCGCGTGGTAGGCGCAGCGCACCCGCGTGCCCTCGCCCTCCACCTCGACCGGCAGGGGCTCGCTGTCCGGGGTGCCGCTCACGACGCCCCTGCCCCGCTGTCCGCGAAGATTTCGGGGACCTCGACCTGGTGTCCGGTGTAGGAGATCGACGTGCGCCGGGCCTGGTCGAGGTAGAAGCGGTGGTACTCGGCGTCGACGAGCCTGTAGCGGCCGAACCAGGGCTGGAGCACGATGTACTCGTTGTCGTGCTCGAACTCGATCGAGCCGTGATAGACGACGAGGTCGCCGGGCTGGAGGGTCGGCCGCTCGGGGTCGATGACCTTCGCGGCGGCGGTGACGCCCTGCCGGGTGAGGATCGGCGGGCCGTCGTCGTCGGTCTGGTCCGGCATGGCGAGGCCGCGGGCGATGAGGGCCTTCACGGTGGCCGGCCTGCCGGTGACGGGGGCGCGGAGGTCGTCGTCCGGGCGGGCGCGTAGCGCGTCGGCCAGGACCTGGCGCATCACCGGGGTCAGCCGTTCCGGTGCGGTCATGGGGTGTGGTCCTTCCTGTCGTTGAACCTGGTCGGGTGGGAGGGGCGCCCCGCCGGACCGCCGGGGCGCCCGTGGTCGGTTCAGCCTCCGGAGAGGGCGTGCCGGTCGCCGGAGTCGGTGCGCTTCTGGCCGATGTCGGCGCGGTTCCCGGCCTCCATCCCTTCGCGGATGCCCACGCTGGAGTACCGGGCCTTGTACGGCTTCGCGTCCGGGTGGGCCTGCTGGAAGCGGGCGTTCACCATGGACTCGCGGTCGGCGAGGACGAGTTCGGCCTTCCCGCTGCTGGCCTTCTGGGCGTCGTCGGCCGCGCGGGACTCGGCCCTCCACACCCTGGCGACGACGGTGGTGATGTAGCCGTAGAGGAAGGACCGCTGCCAGGTCCGCTTGTTCTTCCCGCGCGGCTCGGCGGCCGCGAGGGCGTGCGACATCTGGACGAGCAGGGAGGTGTACAGCAGTTCGAGGCGCTCGATGTCGGACTCGTAGCCGTAGACGTGGACGAGGCACCAGCCCTTGCCGCCGCCGTTGGTGATCCAGATGGCGCGGCAGCGCATCTCGACGGCCAGGGCGCAGAGGAACCGCACCTTCTCGCGGGCCCAGGGCGCCCAGCACTCGATGTGCCGGTCCGTGATCTTGTCGGCGTCGGCGTCGGCCTCTGGGATCATCGCCTGGTCGATCCCGTACTTGGCCATCAGCTCGGCCGCCTTGGCGGTGAGCTCCGCGGCCTCCTCGGGGAACTCGGTGGACTCGGCCTTGGCCAGCAGTGCGCGGATCTTGGCCAGCTTGGGGTTCTGCTCGGTCGTCATCGGAGGGGCGCCTCTCGGTGGGATCGGTAGGGGATCGGTAGGGGTGCGGGGTCAGGGGATGTAGCGGGCGCCGATCTCGTCGGCGATGGCCTGCGCGGAGACCTCCATGGAGGTCCCGGACCAGAGGTCGTCCTCGGTGGCCCAGATCCGCGCGAAGCGGCCTCCCCGGCGCTCGACGATGACGAGGCGGCCGGGCTTGAACGGCGGCATGACCCGGAGGGGGGCGACCTCCTCGGGCAGCCGCTCGACGGTGATCGTGTGCGTGTCCCCCCGGAGGTCGCGGCGGGTGGCGGTGAACTCGGGCTGGCGGGGGGCGCGGCTGAGGTTCGCGGGGGCGACCCGCATGTCCTCGCCGCTGGGGAGGGTCACGGTGGCGCACCGGGTGTAGCCGAGGCTGCGCGCCTCCTCGGGGGTGTCGAGCCGCTGGAAGGCGGCGCGGATGCCGCCCTGCGTGTTCACGGGGGTCCCGGTGGGCAGGTGGCTGGCGTCCATGAGGCGCATGGGGTTCCCTTTCGTGGTCAGGCGGCGGCCGCGCGGTCGCCGTGGTGGTCGGGCAGGGTGGAGGTGAAGGCGTCCACCGCGATGCGGTGGTGGCAGAGGTGCCGCGAGCGCAGTCCGGCGGGGCAGTTGCAGCCGAGCGGGTGCGTCAGGTACACCGCGCCGTCGCTGCCGACCGTGCGGCAGATCCGGCCGCGGAGCAGCACGACCCCGCCGCTGTCGAGCAGCTCCTCGGCGCGGGCCACGAGCCGGGGCTTGTGGGCGTACCGGGTGCGGCCGAGCTCGCGGAGGGCGGTCAGCACCTTGGCGCGGCAGATCCGGCCCATGTGCGCGGAACTGCGGCGTCCGCAGCGGGCGCAGCGGCCGGGCCCGGTGCCGTCCAGGTGGTCCCCCATCTGGTAGCCGTGCTGCCGGATGGCTCGCTCGGTCAGCGTGGGGTCGGTGCGCATCTCGCCTCCTCATCACCTCGTTATGTCCCTAAGTTTGGCCTAATACAGAGCCTATGTCAACGATTGTGGCCTCATTTGGCCAAGACGTCCGATTAGGGCGTCCTCGCTTGACTACGTCCCTATTATAGGCCAAACTTAAGGACATAAGAACAAAGCAACGCACACGGGAGAACGCAATGACCTGGGAACTCAGCATCACGGAGCGGGTCGGCCAGACCCCCACCAGGACGGAGACCTTCTCCGACTGGAACACGCTCCGCGACGAGCTGGAGGCCCAGGGCGTCCCCGGCAGCGCCTACCGCAAGGGCGGCTACCAGCACGCCGGTTACCGCCTCACCTGGCGCGAACTGCCCACCACCACGTCCGAGGAGGACACCGCCATGGAGTACGTCGTCACCAAGTCCGGCCAGCGCAAGCACCCGCTCCGCGCCGACGGCACCGTCCCCTGCGAGGCCGACGCCACCCACCCGGCCACCGGCAAGAAGGCCGACTACAAGGTCTGCGCCAACTGCACGGCCATCCTCGCCGAGGAGGCCGCCGAGCAGGCCACCGAGGCGGCCACTGCCCAGGCCGCCGAGGAGCACAACGTCAAGCTGCGCATCGGCAACCGCGCGCTGACCTTCATCGCGCGCCGCCTGGACCCCGAGGCGAACGCCGGACTGCTGGCCGACATCGAGGCCGCCACGGTCAAGCGCGCCGGCAACGGCTTCAACGCCCACCTCACCACCACGTACACGGGGGCCGCCCAGCTCGTCATGGCGATCTGCGCCCTGCACGAGGACATGAAGGCGAAGAAGGTGCGCACCACCCAGACGGGCTTCCGGGCCCCCTGGCTGCCGGTCCTCGCCCGCAGCATCGAGGCCGCCGCCACCGCCGCCCGCGACAGCGAGGCGGCCTGACCCCCGCACGACGGAGAGGGGGCAACCCGAGGTTGCCCCCTCTCCGTCCGTCCGACCCCAGCCCCAGCTAGCCCCCGGACACCCCCCGCACGGGGCCCACAGGCCAGCTCAGCCCCGCGTCACGCCCCCACCGGCTCCCGCACCTCGAGGTCCACCGACGAGACCTCCAGCCAGACCTTCCTCCCGCACCCGGCCTTCCGCGTCCCCTTGACCGCGTCCAGCTCACGGGACCGCCCCAGGTGGGTGCCGCCGCACGACGGGCACGTGTACGAGAACGCCCACAGCCGCCGCCGCGCACTCGGCGCGTACAGCCGCGCGTACGCACGCGGCAGCAGCGCCTGGTCCAGGGTGAGCTGCACCGGCCGGGGGCGGGGGGTCCCACGGCTCACAGACAGGTGCCGTCCCATGCTGATCATCTCCAGAGTCGAACGGCCAGGGGGATGGCTCCAGTTTAGGCCACAAACGAAGACCATGCGAGGAGAAAGCGCACGTCAGCCCCGCCGGACAGAGCGCGCCCCCGCGCACCCCCTCGGGGGGAGGGACGCGCGGGGGCGCGCAGCCCGGTTCACGGCTCCTGGCCGGCAAGCACCCGCCAGTCCCCCGCCAGGACATCGACCATGGTCGGCTGCCACGGCACGAACGCCCCGTCCGAGTCGTGCAGCATCAGGTACGGGCGGAACCGGCAGATCGTGCCCTGCGGCAGGCCCGTCGCCTCGGCCGTGTTCCTGTTGATCGCGATGCCGTCCGGGTAGCCCTGCTGCAGGACCACCCACCGGCCCGGAGCGTCCCAGCCCGCCCGCGCCACGCGGGAGCCGTCCCGGAGCCGGGCCAGCGCGTATCCGAAGTCCACCGCCGCCTCCTCTCGCCGGGCGGTCAGGCCCGCTCCTGCCGGATCGTGTAGCGGCCGCCGATCGCCCTGGGGGCGGGCCGGTCGGGCGCGCTGCCCTCCGCGCGGAACACCGCGACGGCCGCGTAGACGTGCTGCCCCTTCCGCAGGTACTTCGGCATGGAGCCGGTGACGTACTGGTCGCCGGAGGTGGCGAGGGCGTCGCAGCGGCACTCCGACCACGACCCGGTCGACTTGCCCTTCGCCCAGTCGTGGACCTCGAAGCGGAGCTGGTACTGGTCGCCCGGCGCGAGGCCGCGGACCTGGATCACGGCGTCGAGGTCAGCCCAGGAGGAGTCGGGGGCCACGTATCCGGGGTAGTCGCCGTCGGCGTGGGCGTCGCCGGGGTCGGCGTTCTCCCTGTCCCAGCGGATGTTCGTGAACTGGCCCCAGGCGAGCTCCTGCGCCTTGCTCTTGCTGAGGCTGGTCCGCAGCGGCGGCATGTCCTCGTCCCCCTTCTCGGGCGCGACGCCCACGCGCCACTGCCCGTAGTCGCTGGCCATGGCGTGGTCGTAGTCCAGGCCGACGCCGTCGATCCTGTGGTCGTTGGAGTACTGGCGGAGGTGCGCGCGGGCGTCCCAGCGGCCACCGGACCAGGCGTAGGTCTGCCACCCGTAGGTGATCTTCTTTGCGTCGAACGCGCGCTTCACGGGCCAGTAGCCGCCGTAGAGACCGACCCGCTCCACGCCGATCACGCTGGCCGCGCCGTCCAGGTAGGCGTGGATCTCGTCCTGCTGCGCCGCGGTGGCGTCCCAGTCGGCGGCGAAGTAGATCGGCCGCCCGGGCGGCATCCCGCACGCCTTCGCCTGCGCGTCCGCGTGCCGGGCGTCGTCGGCCCCGGCCGCGCGGCCAGCCAGCGGTCTGCGGGCGGTGGTCTCCCACACGGCCACCAGCCATATCCCGGCGTCGGACAGCCGGACGGCCTCGGCGCGGGTGAGATTCTTGCCGGTCGTGTCGTGGGACAGGTAGCGGCACGCGAACTCCGCTCCGGCCCGTTTGAGGGCGGCGGTGCCGGGGCGGCCCCACGCGTAGTCGACCCCGAACACGGGCATTTCGGCCTCCGGCCTGGGGGGCGGGGAGGAGGCGGCGTCAGGCTGCGTCGGTCGCGGCGATGATCACGTTCGTCGAGACGTCCTCGATGGCGCCGAGGTTCCCGGAGGCGGCCAGGTAGTTCCCGTACCGCTGGCACCGGTCGCAGGTGCTGGTCAGCGACAGCCCGTACCGGGCGTGCGGCCCGACCGAGCGGCGGCGAACCCGGTTCCCGGTGATCTGCACGAGGTTGCAGGTGTTCGAGATCCGGATCCCGTAGTGGACGCTGTCCTCCGACTTGCCGGACCCGATGACCGTGTTACCCCGGATGCCGATCTGGCTGCACCCGTTGTTCACCCAGATCCCGGACCGCCCCGAGTCGAACACCTGGTTGCCGAGCACGTCCGTGTGGTACGTGCTGTCCCGGACCGCGATGCCCTCCCCAAGTGAGGCTTTCACCGTGTTGTTGACGATGAGCGACTCTGACCACTTGTAGGTGCGGACACCGGAGTCGGTGACCTGGTCGAACACGTTCCGGGCGACGCGGATCCCGCTGTGCGCGGTGGCCCCGCAGTTGTGCGAACCGACGCCGCGCGGCCAGGACTGCGTGCCGGGCGTGCCGGAGGGGCCGACCAGGCAGCCCGTGACCGACGCGTCCTGGCACGGGGTCTCGTCGTAGGGGCCGCCCCACGGGTAGGCGGTCGTGCTCGTGGCGGCGTCGAACTGGACCGCCTCGGAGCCGCCCCGGTCACCGGTGTGCCAGAACCCCATGAAGCGGCTGTCGCGGACGCGGGTGTTCTTGCAGGCGTTGAACTCGACGGCGTGCCAGCCGGGGACGTCCTGCACGGTGACGTCCCGGACCGTGATGTCCTCGGCGTGCGCGAAGGCGAGCGCCCCCGAGTACTCGGTCCGCACGACCCCGTTGACGTCCCACAGGCCGCCCTCGACCAGGATCCCGCCGGGCCCGCCGTACCCGCCGGAGGAGGAGCCGCCGGGCGGCGTGTTGGTCAGCATGACCTCCGGCGAGGCGCGGAGCAGGACCGCGCCCGGCTCCAGGGTCAGCCTGGTCCGCGCCGGGATCCGGAGGGGCAGGGTCGCCAGCAGGTACACGCCGGGGGGCACGTAGATCCAGCCGCCTGCGGTGAGGGCGTCTTGGAAGGCCGCGGAGTCGTCGGCGACGCCGTCTCCGATGGCGCCCCGGTCTCTGACGTTGATCACGGCGCCTCGCAGGCGCGCGTCGGGAAGGTCATGATGATCCTCCTGTGAGGTTGATCAGTCCGAAGAACAGGGTGACCATAACCCCTACCGCGCCGACGATCGCGCTGACAGCCGCGACCGTCCTGCGGCTCTTGCTGTCCAGCTCGGCGCGGGTGATGGTCGTTCTCTCCTGCATCCGCAGCCGGCCTTCCATCTCGTCGAGGCGCTGCTGGTGCCGGTCGATCTGGGTCTGCTGGGCCCGGAGCTGCCCGAGTATCTGCTCGTTCTGGAGAACACCCCGGTATGCCAGGTCATAGATGGCTTTGGCGTCGATCGTGACGCCGCCGAGGGGTGCCTGGGAAGGGTCCGGCATGGGGTCAACGGTACGTTCACGGCCGCGGGGTTCCCGTGATCGCCACGGTCCGGGCGGGGCGGGTCCGCGCGGGGCGCTGTGCCGATCCCAAGCCCGGCCCCGGAGGCGCGGACCCGCCCGCGTCGGAGGAGACGCCTGCGGTTCCGTCGCCCACAGTACGCGGATGATCCGCTCTCCGTCTCGGGTTTCGGTCCGTCCGTTGACCGATGGACAATGCCTCCATGGCGGACCCTCGGACCGGTATCAAGCTCACGCAGGAGACCCACGCCTACCTGGAGGCCATGAAACGCGGCGGCCAGACCCACTCGGACACCGTGGTCCGGGCGATCGAGGAATCCGCCGGGTTCCGCGAGTGGGCCGGCCTGCCCCCCGCACCTGCCCCAGACCCGGAGCCGGGGCAGGACGCCGAGGCGCCCGTCCCGGCGGAACCGGTGCAGGGCGCGCTGGCCGCGCAGCGGCGCCTGCGGCGGGAGAGGGAGGCGCGCCGGTGAGGGTCGTTACCCAGTACGTGACCAAGCTCGGCGCAGTCGCCGACAGCCCCGAACCGTCACACGTCGGGGTGGAGGACGCCGTGGCGGCGGCGGGCCGGGTCCTGGAGATGCCCGACAGCACGGTGATCCTCGTCCACACGATCAGCGGCGGCGCGGTCGCGGTCCGCGTCTCGGAGCTCGACCACATCGCGGTCGAGCCGCGCGAGGACGGGCCCGCGGCTTGATGTCCTCTCCCGGATTGACCTATGCCCTCACAGTAGGCCAAAATTGAGGACATAAGGAAGCGATCCGCACCGGAGGCCGCATGACCAAGATCTACTACGACACCGAGTTCCACGAGCAGGGCCCGGACTCCCCGATCGACCTCATCTCGATCGGCATGGTCACCGAGCACGGCAGCGAGCTGTACGCCGTCTCCAGCGAGTTCGACCAGAACGCCGTCCGCGCCAACCCCTGGCTCGTCGAGAACGTGTGGCCGTCCCTGCCCACCTACAAGCACCCCAAGGGCGTCCGCTGCGCCTGCGGCCCCGGCCACCTCGACCGCGCACACCCGGACGTCCGGTCCCGGCCCCAGATCGCCCGCATGGTCCAGCGGTTCATCACCGCCGTCCCCGACCCCGTCCTGGTCGCCTACTACGGCTCCTACGACCACGTCGTGCTCGCGCAGCTCTGGGGCCGCATGGCGGACATGCCCGAGGGCGTGCCCATGTGGACCTGGGACATCCGCCAGGAGATGCACTGCCTCGGCGTCGACGAGCTCCCGAGGCAGGAAGAGGGCCAGCACAACGCCCTCGCCGACGCGCGCCACAACAAGGTCATGGACGATTACCTCACCGGCGTCCGGCTCCGGCGCGGGCTCTGAGACAGTGAGAGGCGGCCCCCGATCGTCCGGGGGCCGCCTTCTGCGCGGTGTCGTGTCAGCGGCGTCCGAGCCGGTCCAGGAGCGCCAGCATGGGCGGGTCGCCGGGGAGCACCCGGTCCCGGTACTCGCCGTAGGCGCCCTCCAGCCAGGACGGCATGCCCATCACGGGGTTGAGGGGCTTGGACCGGGCTGTCCGGAGGAGCCGACGCCCCGCCTCTCGGAAGTCGTCCACGATCAGCGTGGCCAGCGCGGCGATGTGCGGGTGGACGTAGTCCTCGACGACCGTGCCCCGGTAGGCCAGCCTGTCGGCCCGGTACTTGGTGTTGCGGGGCGCGACGACGAGGATCGGGACCCGGAACGCGGCCGCGGCCGCCATCTCGACCCCGACGCCGAGGCCGCGCCGCTCCCTGGCGTCGACGACCACAACGTCCGAGGCGGCCACCTGGTAGACGTCCCGGCCGAACTGCGCGCGCGTGCTGATCCCGGCCGGCAGCGGGCCGTCGTTCTCGAAGAAGACGACCTCGGACGGGGCGGCGCCCTCGGCGACCTGGGCCCGCTCGGTGTCGGACCAGCACGCCTTCTTCTCGTCCGCGACGCCCTTCTTGATCGACCCCGAGGGGTAGACGGCGATGACCAACGGTTCCTCCTCCGGTGCGGGCGGCGGTCCCCGGTGGTCGCCCCCGGGCGGCACCGTAGCGGCCGGACCGCTCCGGCCGGGGCGGGTCGCGGGAACCCGTGCGGAGCCCGGCGAGGTGCGCGGCCCCGGACGCCCAGGCGGGCGATTATGGATCATCGTTCGCCGTCTCGGGAGGTGCGGGGGTGGAGGGGCTCTACCCGTGGTACCTGGACCAGCTCGACACGGACGCGCAGAAGGCGCGCCAGGTGCTCGCGCACCCGCACCGGACCCTGCGCATCATCCGCGCGCTGCGCGCGATCGCGGCGCGGCACGCGCCGGGCCCGGAGCGCGCGGACGGCTCGCGGCGGTGCCGGTCGTGCCAGGCCGTCTCGCCGTGCGAGGAGCTGCGGCTGCTGGCGTCGGCCTACGACGACCGGCCCGGCTACGTGTCCGGGTGGCGCCCGTGGGGCTCGTGATCTCCGGCGGGCTGCTCGACGCGATCGTGGAGCACGCCCGCTCCGAGCACCCGTTCGAGGCGTGCGGGATCGTCGCGGGCCCGGCCGGCAGCGGCAGGCCGGTCCGGCATGTGCCGATGGCCAACGCGTCCGGCGACCGGCGGCGGCGGTTCCGGTTCGATCCGGAGGAGCAGCTCGCGGTGTGGCGGGAGATGGACGCGCGCGGGGAGGATCCGGTGGTGGTGTACCACTCGCATCCGCGCGGCGGCGCGTACCCGTCGCGGGAGGACGTGCGGGCGGCGTGGGATCCGGGGGTCCACTACCTGATCGTGTCGCTGCGGGGCGGGTCGCCGGAGGTGCGCTCGTTCCGGGTCGGGGGCGGGTGCGCGGACGAGGAGCCGGTCACGCTGCGGGGCTGACCGGCAGGGGCTCTCGTGGTTCGTGCGGGGTCGCCACTCGATTGTTATGTCCCTGAAATTGGCCTATAATAGAGGCATAAGCGACAGTAGCCCCCGAGGAGGAAACGCATGGAACCGTTCTCCGAGATGATCGAGGTGCTGTTCCTCGACCTCATGGTCTCCTACTTCCACACCGCCCCCGGCGAGCCGCGCACCTACCTGGTGGAGTCGTTCGACAGGGCCATTCACGGCCCGCTCGTCGCCGAGCCGCCGACGCCGCCCGAGAACCCCGAGCACGGGGTCAAGGTCACCTTCGGGGGCGGGGGCGAGCCCGCCGAGATCGGGAACTGGGGTCTCCGGGGCAGCCTCCAGGTCACCCACATCACCACCGACGCCCCCCAGGTGCGGCCCTACCCCGGCAGCCCCGACCCCCTCGCGGAGATGGCCGAGGAGGACCCCGAGACCGCCGACCTCGCGCGCCTCCTGGCCGCCGCGATCGCCCGCCTCTACACCGAGTTCTAGCCGCGGCCGCTCACGAGGCGCTCAGCGCGCCTGTGAGCGGCCGCGCAGGCTTCCCGGCCAGTGAGCCCCAGGCACCGCGCCGCACGCGGAAGGGGGGCAACCTCAGGTTGCCCCCCTTCTTCACGTGGCAGGTCGGGGCAGTGAATCCCCTGGCCAGCGACCGCCAGGGCCGCAGCGGGCCTCTCAGCGGAGCGTGAGCCATCGCTCGCCCCTGCCGAGCGCGCGGTGGTCCTCGACGTCGTAGCCGAGCCGCTCCAGCCGGGTGATCAGCGCCTGACCCGGGCCCCACTCCGGCGGGCACTCGATGTAGACCTGGCGGTGGTCGGGTGCGGTGGGCGTCGGGTCCATCCGGGCACTGTACGGCTCCGCGCGCCGTCCCGGCCGCTCTGGGGGCCGCGTTGCACAATGGCCGCGTGACGACCGACCCCCCGCCGTCCGGCACGCCCGAGTACCGCTGGTGGGCTGCGGGCGCGAAGGCCGAGGCCGAGATCCGCACCGTGGGGCGGAGCAGGGCCGGCCTTGAGGTCCGCGGCTTCGTCGACGGGTGCGCGCAGCACGAGCACGGCATGAGCGAGGCCGAGATCGCGGCGTTCGCGTTCAGGGTGTACGCGCTGGCGGGGCGGCCGCGCCGGGAGCAGCTCCGGCTCCTGTGGCGTCTGTACCGCACGGCCGTGAGGTAGGCGTCCGGCCAGTTCAGGTGTCCTCTCGGGACGCCCCGCAGCTTGTTATGTCCCTATATTTGGCCTAGAATAGAGTCAGAATAGCGCAGAGAGGAACGGAAGCCAGATGGACGAATGCGAACTGTGCGAGGAGCCGTTCGAGCAGGACGAGGACGAGATGCCGGACGGCGGCGACATCGGCCACTTCATCCGAGGCGGCAAGACGATCGTCGCGCACGGCCAGTGCGGACTGGACGCCGGGCTGCGCCTGGCCTGACGAGCGAGGGGCCGGGGGCGCGACGCCCCCGGCCCAGGGTCCCGACCACCGAGCAGAGGAAGGCGACATGGACGAGGACTACAGAACGTGCGAGCTGTGCGGCGAGCGGATCAAGACCGACGCCCACGGGTTCCCCATCGAGGAGGCGGGCGAGTTCACCAAGGGCGACGACTCGGTGATCGCGCACGCGCAGTGCGGCCTGGACGCGGGCCTGGAGCTGGCCTGACCGACCGGCGGGCGCGGCTCCGCGCCAGACATCACCGCGCTCTGTCATCTCGGGTCGCACACGGCTTGCTATGTCCCTAAAGTTGGCCTATAATAGAGACATAAGCAAACAGCAAAGCGCTAAGGAGACAGAGACATGGCCACCATCCACGACATCCAGCTCGAAGCCGACTGGTACGCGATCAACGACTACGGCAGCGTGCAGGACAAGATCGCTCGTGAGATGGCCGAGAAGGAGCGCCGAGCGGTCGAGGATGCCCGGAACGAGCCGGGTACCCGGCGCACGGCCGACGGGGTCGTGACCTGGAGCCGCAGCGAGGCCGTGATCCTCGACCAGGCCGAGATGCTGATCGGCCGCACGTGGAACGCGATGATCAGGCCGGGCCTGCGCAAGGTCGAGATCATCGACTTCGACGTCGAGGACCACTCCGGCGAGTACAAGCTCTTCCTGATCGTCCAGTACCGGGGCCGGACCTACCGGATCTTCCCCGGCGAGCTGCGGAACTGATCACCAGCGAACATCCCCTGCGAGATGGAGCGGCCCCCGGCCGCCCCATCTCCTACCTATCCGATCTGAAAGGAGTCCGCGGATGTGGATTCTCGAAACGGGCCCGGAGATCGCGTCCTCCAGAGCCGCCGCCTGCGAAACCCGCAGGGAGCTGCAGGAGCACCTCGACCGCCACGGCGTACCGCGCGACGCCTGGGGCCAGCACGAGGCCGCGCGGAGGCGCCACCTCCTCGGCCCGGACGACGCCTACCCGACCTGGTACTGGGCCGAGGTGGACGGCCGCACCTACCGCTGGAAGGAGGTCCTGGAGTTCCATCAGGCCGAGGTCGGGGACGAGATCCTGTCCATGCCCGGCACCAACGGCGGGCCCCTGATCATGGGCACAGTGGTCGAGGCGACCCCGGAAGCGGTCGTGATCGAAACCTGGTCCCGCACCAGGCACCCCATCACGCCCTACCGGTGGGCGCGCCGCGAGACGATGCGCATCGGCCACCCGGCACCGGACGCGGCATGACCGGGCCGGGTTATCCACAGTTCCCCGGTCCGGGGAACCCCCGGTGAGCCGCCGCCTACGGTCGGAGGGCATGGACGCCTTCAGACGAGCCGTGTCCGGATTGGCGACGCTGAGCGCGTGGCTGGCGCGGTTACCACCCGGCCCCCGCGCCGGCACCCGCCGCAGAAGCACCATGACGAGTCCGCCGCCTCCAGCACCGTGCCGCCCGGCAGAACAGGCCGGGCGGCCGGATGCGCCTCCAGGTCCTCACGGAGCCGCTGGAGCGCGTCGGCGGGCAGCTCGACGAACACCGGCGACAGGTCGTCCCCGCTGGTGATGCACACGTGCGGGAGCCCGTGGTCCGCGCACACGCGGCACGCGGGGCAGATGCTCCCCCCTGCCCTCGCCCGGCCGGTCATCGCGCGGCCGGGGTCGGGGTGGCCGGGTGGCGGTCGTAGTCCTCGGGGAAGTCGAAGTCGTCGGTGGCGTCGTCGATCTCGTGGAAGTGGCGCGGCACCACCCGGTGCAGGCCGAGGGGCGTGCCCTGGATGGAGCGGAGCAGCAGCCACCCGTCCGGCCGCTTGGTCGCCCCGGTCCGGGGGACCTCGGCGATGGCGGCGAGGTGGCGGTCCAGGAGCTCGTGATGCTCGGGCCACCACGACACGGCGAAGATCTCTCCCCACGGGGTATTCGTGACCTTGGAGGGTCCCTTGCGGCCGAACACGATGTAGTCCCGGCGGTCCGTCGCGCCGATCACGGCGGCCGCGGCGTCGGTGAAGTAGCAGTCGCCGAGCATGAGGACCGTGCGGCCCGTGGTGGACCACAGGTCGCGGGTGGAGGCGTACTCGGAGGGGTGGTCCTCGTCGCGGACGTGGCGGGTCACCCGGTCCTGGAGGCCGGCCGGGGGCTCGTAGCCGGGGCGGCTCGGTGTCGTGTAGTGGACGTCCTCGCTGATCCTGGCGGCCTGGGCGAGGGTGCGGTGGAGCAGGGGGGTGCCGTCCGCCAGCGGTGCGAGGTGGGAGGGGACGCCGAGGTAGCCGCCCCATTTCCGCTGGTGTCCAGCGCAGGTGACGATCACGCGCATTCGCTGCCGGTCCTCCGGTCGGGGGGTGTGCGCCGGGGCGGGCTTTACTCGCCTTTGGCCTTGATCGCGCGGGTCAGGACGCCCCCGGTGCGGCCGGTCAGCCGGGCGACCTCTTCGGCCGCCTCGTTCGCGGCGTCCGCCCTGCCCCGGCGGTAGGCGGCGTCCGTGTCCGCCTCCTCGGCGGCCTTGCGCGCCTTGTCGGCCTCGTCGCGTGCCCGGCCGAGCTGTCCGGTCAGGTCCTCTACCTCGGCTTCGAGTTCCGCCTTGGTCTTGCCCATTGCGCCCCCTGACGTCGGGAAACCCGTGGCCAGTGTGCCTGATCTCCCGGGCGGGTGCCGGTGAGGCTGCGGCGTGTTGCCCGAAGCCGCCGCTACAGGAAGTAGCTGACCCCGTTGAGCGCGATCCAGGTGGGGAGAGGCGCGCTGTCGGTGGTCTCGCCGAACACGGCCGCGGTGCCGTCCGTGTTGAAGTCGATCTTCACGTCGTTGGTGATGGCCGCGTTCCTCGGGGCGAGGACCGTGCGGCGGACACTGGGGCGCGCTATGGCGGGGACGGTGGTGATCACGCTCCCGGAGCCCCGGTTCACCGCGCCGCGCCACTCGACCATCCTGGTCCCGTAGGAGTCGAGCACCCGGAATTGCAGGGTGCCGTTCTCGTTGGCGTTGTGGGTGTATCCGGCTGCGAGGGTGGGGGCGGTCCAGTCCTGGACCAGACCCATGCTGGAGCCCGTCCTGATCGCGCCGATGATCAGGTAGGTGTTGCCGACCGGGACCAGGACGACCCGGTCCGCCGGGCGCGGCTGGTAGGGCGCCATGACCGGGTACAGCTTCCCGGACATGGTGGCCTCGCCGTCGAACGTCACGCGGGGGAGGGTGCCGGTGGCGTAGCTGGCCGGGTCGTAGGCGGGGTCGACGGTGGCGAGCTTGACCGGCCGGTTCGCCGAGGACGGTTCCGCCTGCGCCTGCGCGTAGCCGGTGACGTCCGCGAGGAACGAGAGCGCGTCCATCCGGGGGCCCCTTCTACGGGTTGGAGATGCTCACGACGCGGCGGGCCTGGTGCCGCATCTGGGTGCCGGCCTTGAGTTCCATCTCCCACGTGTGCTCGGCGTACTTGGCGTTCACGGCCAGCGGCCCGTACAGGATCTTGTAGACGTCGTTGCCGGAGTGGACCGGCATGAGCGCCGTGGTGAAGCTGATCGTCTCGAACACCTGGGACGCCTCGAACGCGAGCCGCGCCGCGCGGGCGGCCAGGGTCGCCTGGTCGGCGGCGTCCTCCTCCTGGCGGAAGTCGGTGATGACCCGCTGCCGCCGGACCGTGGACGTCGGCGACGCCGGGTCCGAGTTCGTGTAGACGGCGGACAGGGCGGCCCTGTCCGGGTCGGAGACCACGAGGACCCACCGGTTCGGCACCGAGAACAGGTCGAGCTCCTGCTCCACCTCCGGGTTCATGACCGAGACCGCGTCGTCGGCGTAGGTGTACTCGGCGGGCCGGTCCTGGGGGGACACGTACGGCCGCACGAGGGCGACCCCGTCCTCGTCGAACGACAGGGAGTCGTAGTTGATCGCGGACAGCAGCTCGTTGATGATCGCGAGCTTGGTGGTGCCGGGCTCCCATTCCTTGGCGACCGGGAGCACCGCCGACGACGGCGTGACCTGTTTGGCGACCGAGCCGAGCAGGCTCGACACCACCGTGGTGTAGGCGGCCCCGGCGGCGGCGGTGTAGCGGTCCGGGACGACGTCGTCGATGAAGATCTGCAACTGGTCGTAGCCGTCGACGGCGCGAGTGACGACGTCGGAGGCGTCTACCGAGCGGCTGGGGGTGGAGAGCAGGAACACGCCCTGCGGCCACTCCACGTAACCCCCGGTGATCACCTCGGTCTTGGGGCCCCGGTCGCCGATGGTCAGGCTGTCGACGGCGGGCGGCTGGACGGGGACGGCGGGCGGGGCGGCGATGGCGTAGGTGGCGATGCAGGCCGAGTAGACCCCGGCGGGGTCGATGGTCAGGGTGCCCTGCTGCGCGCCGGTCGCCGAGACGGTGCGGTGGATGGCCTGGAGGGCGCGGTTCGCGGAGGCCTGCGCGGTCTCGACGACGGGCCCGCCGGTCCACCCTGCGGGGATGCCGATGGTCCTGCCGACGCCGAAGCCGAAGGCGGCGTAGAGCAGCTCGTCGGGCTGGCTCGTGGCGGGGGTGGTGCCGGTGGTCAGGGCGGTGGCCGAGCCGGGGTTGTGGTTGGCGGCGGTCTGGTCGAGGGGGTCGGCGGCGTCGAGCTGGTGGCTGAAGTGGTCGAAGGTGAGGCACCAGCGGATCCGGGCCGCCGAGATCGTGACGGTGATGGTGTCGCCCGCCTGCAACGGGGTGACGATGGTGCCCCGGAGGATGGCCTCGGAGACGGTGGTGTTCCCGGTGCCGGCCGCCACGTCGACCGTGTAGGAGTTGCCGCGGCTGTCGGTGGCGGCGGTGACGGTGGGCGGGCTGGTGACGTCGTTGGTCCAGGCGACCGCGCCGATCACGGTCTCCCCGGCCGGGACGGCGGAGCCGACCGTGATGCTCCCCGTGGTGGAGGAGGTTTCCACGGTGCTGGCGCCTAGCCTGGCCACGTGGCCGGTCTCGGGCGGGGTGGAGCCGGTGCCGGTGCCGGTGACCGTGACGGTCTCCACCGGTTCCCGCCCCGTGCTGGGCTCCGACCCGGTGAAGTCCGGGGTGTCGCCGTAGGGGTTGGCCCAGTACAGCCGGTAGGCGGCGGTGGTGCCGTCGTTCTCGATCTCCAGGCGGACCGGCTGGCCGATCACGTGGGTCTGGTGGGCGGCGATGTCCACTGCGCCGAGCCGGTACTCGCCGCCCACGTCGTCGATCACGATGTGGGTCGCGGGGTCGGGGGTGAGGCCGTCCGGGGCGATCGTCAGCCGCGCCCCGGACGGGACGTTCAGGTAGGTGCGGAGCGCCCACTCGGACCGGGCGGGTGCGACGGTGAGGGTGAAGGCGCCCTCGACCGGGTCGCCGTTCGTGTCGGTGCCGCCGAGGAGCGCGGACTGCTGGCCGTCCGTGGACCAGGCGCTGTCGTAGGTGACGGTGCCGGTGACGCTGGCGAGGTTGTCGCCGCTGCCGCCGGAGTTCGCGGTGGTGATCTCGGCGCCGGGGGTGCCGTTGAACCGGTTCGTCCAGGCGGGCCGGATCGTGAACGGCAGGGGTACCTCGGTCGGGGGCATGGCGAGCCGGACCCAGGGTTTGATCCGCTGGGAGAGGAAGTCGATCTGGCCGTCCGCGCGGAGGGTGAACTTCGCGGTCCGCTTGATGTCGGCGAGCCAGTTCTGGGAGATCGTGCAGTCCAGGACGTTGTCCAGGTCGCCGATCTTGGTGTTGGTGGAGTCGAGGAGTTCGTAGCGGAAGGTGAGGAGGCGGGAGCCGTCGACGCCCCGGAGGGCGCGGAGCACCTGCTCGGCGGTGTAGCCGCCGGTGTTCGCGGGGCCCTTGGGGATGTCGAGGGACTGCATCAGGCGGTCACCTGCTCGACGTCGACGCGGGTGAACGAGAAGGTGACCTCGCTCCCCCAGGACTGGTCCCCTTCGGCGTACTCGGTGATCACACCGTAGGCGTCTCGGCCCCGGTTGTCGCGGTAGACGAGGGTGGTCCGGGACTCGGCGAAGGCGCGGAGGGTCTCCAGGCCGGTCCGGTAGTCGGGGCCGTGCGGGACCTGGACGCTGACCGCGTACTGGTCGTCCTGGTGCTCGCCGTAGTCGATGACCGGGTAGCGGCGGCCCGCGAACACCATGGCCGTCCCCCCTGTGTCGATCTTCGTGCTGCGGGCGTCCTTGCCGAAGCGGAACTGGGCGACGCTGCCGGCGGCGTCGGTGGGGTCGTGGATCCAGACGCCTTCCAGGGCGAGGGTCGCCGCGGCGGGGCTGGAGTCGCTGAAGAACGCGTACGTGCTGTAGGTGGTGGTCATGCGAGGACTCCGGCGCGTGCCATGTACTCGACCTCGGTCCCGGAGGGGGCGGTGTAGTCGCGGAAGGTGGCGCCGGGCTCGACCTCGGCGATCAGCAGCCACTCGGTGCCGGAGCCTGCGCGGCGGCGGAAGATCTGGTTGCTGGAGGGGTTGGGGCGGTCGCCCTGCGGGGCGGGGTTCGTGACGGTGACGAGGATGTAGCCGCCGTCGTCGAAGGCCTCGACGGCGACCGTGGGGACCTCGGGGGAGGCGTAGTTCGGGGTGATCAGGCGCTCGGCGGTGTTGGAGGCGACCTGGGCAGCGTTCCGGACGGTGACCCGCACCAGGTACTCGGTCCCGGCGGCCATGCCGGTCACGAGGTGGCTGGTGGCGGTGGAGTCGACCCAGCCGGTGTCGAGGAGGACCGCGAGGGTGTCGGTGCGGCGCACGACGACCTGGTAGGCGGCCTGGGTGGTGCCGGTGACCGTCCAGGTGACGAGGACGTCGGAGGTGATGACGGCCGGGTCGTTGTCGGTGGCCGGCGCGGTGATGGTGACCGACCCGGAGGCGGACGTGGCGAACGTGCCGTAGCCGGTCCAGGGCGATTCCTCGTCCTGGCCGTCCCAGGTGCGGACCCGCCACCGGTACGTGCCGCCGTTCGCGAGGGTGGAGGCGGGCAGCGTGTAGGACTGCGTGGCGCTGGTGGTCTTCGTGGAGTCGTGGGCGAGGGCCCCGGTGGCGGTGTCGTAGATCTCGACCTGGAAGGCGGACTGCGCGTCGGCGGGGTCCGGGTCGGTGAACATCCATTCGAACGGGGTGGGGGCGGTGGCATCGAAGTTCGCCCTCGGGGTCGGGATGGGCTGGGTGGGCAGGGCGTTCAGGCGGTCCGTGACGGCGATGAGGGAGTGGGCGCCGCCGGACGTCCGGTTGGAGACGCCGATGACGACCTGGCTTCCGGCGGTCCTGCCCCGGTGGACGCGGACGGCGCGGTTGGTGGACCCTGCCGCGCCGACGGCGGCGTTCACCTGGACCTCGCTGCGGCCGGCCTGCCCGGTGGTGAGGGAGACCGGGGTCCGCATGAGGCGGTTCGGGTTCGCGGCGTCGATGTAGTAGATCCAGACCCGGTTGTCGACGGGGTTGTAGACGGCGTCCCAGGCGGGGCTGGTGGCGAGCACGGAGGGGTCGGGCATGGCGGTGAGGCTCTCGGTGCCGAGGGTGACCCGGGCCAGTTCGGTGATGGAGCCGGAGCCGAGGCTCTGCCGGTGGACGACGGTGATGCCGCGGCCGCTCGTGGCGTCGGCGTTGACGGTGACGAAGCGGGAGTCGTCGATGCCGATGACGCGGGACTTGGCGTCGGCGTCCTTGGTGGAGAAGGCGCCGGAGGTGTCGCGGAGGCGGGCGACCGAGGCGAACCCGGTCCCGGAGGCGTTGAGTTCGTAGCGGGCGAACGACTGGGCTCCGGGGTCGCCGAGGACCTGCTGTTTCGTGGTGCAGGTGATGTAGCCGCGGCTGGAGGAGGGGGCGGCGGCGACATCGAGGAGCGTGCCGGTCTCGTTGACGTAGTTGTGGATGCCGCCGTCCGGGGCGGGGTTGTCGATGAGGACGCCTTCGGCGTTGCCGGAGCCGCGGAGTGCGGTCCCGGAGCCGGTGCGGACCCAGACCGGGTTGATGAGGGCGTAGCCGGTCTGGGTGCCGGTGTTGCGGCCCGCGTTGTGGGCGACGACGGCGAGGATCGTGCCGCCGGAGCCGGAGGTGTGCCAGGCGGCGGCGACGTTGTTGACCTCGCCCTCGTAGGTGGCCAGGGGGATGTCTCGGACGGGGCCTGCGGTCCAGTTGTGACCTGCCCCCTTCGTGAAGCCCCGGACGCGGAGGATGTTGGGGAGGTCGTTGTTGCCGTTGAGGATGTAGAGGTTGTCCGAGCCGTCAGCGCAGAGGGTGTAGATCTGGGCGCCTTGGCGGCCCGCTGAGAGCGGGTCGCTGAACACGGTGGTGGCGGTGGTGCCGTTGTGGTGGACGACGGCGATGCTGGCGGTGGCGGGGGCGGTGGCGCCTTGGCGGAGGTAGGCGTGGGTTCCGTCGGAGAGCTGGACGTGGCCGCCGTGGTTGGTGTCGGTGATGTGCTTGGTGGTGTGGGCCAGGAGGAGGGCGGGGTCCTGGCTGGTGCCGGAGAACTCGGTCAGGCGGACGGTGTGCAGCTCGGGGCCTGACGGGACCTGCTGGGTGCGGAACCGGCTGGTGTAGAGGATGTAGCGGCGCGTGGTGGCCGAGGTGGCGTCGGGGAGGTGGCCGGGTTCGAGGCCGGCGCGGAGCTGCCCGATGCCGGCGAGGTGGGCGGAGTCGATGACGGCGGCGAGGGCGTCGCCGTTGACGAGGCTTTTCAGTTGTGCGGGGGTCCTCCAGTTGCCGGTGTCGAGGACGCCGCCCCAGTCGTATTCGGCGATCTCGATGCTGCGGGCGACGCCGGTCCCGCCGACCGCCGCCTGGTAGAGGCGGAGGTAAGCGGCGGTGACGGTGGTGTCGGTGCTGGCGGCGGGGGTGAAGGCGAGGCCGGTCTGGTAGGCGTAGAAGTACGGCTGGATCAGGTCCTGGCCGATCTGGCCGGTGGGCTGGTCGGTGACGGCTTGGAGGCCGGACCCGGCGACGAGGTCCACGTAGTGGTTGTCGCGGGAGCTGATCGTGCCGTCCGTGGCGTCCGCGATGAGGATGACGGTGGTCATCGGGCGCCCCCGGTGATGGCGTCGGCGATGGCGGCCATGGGGTCCGACCGGTAGCGGCGGGTCCGGCCTCTGGCTTCGGTGATCGTGATGTCGCCGTGGGGGTCGGGGACGAGCAGGGGCGGGTTCACGATGCGGTACTGCGGGGGGCCCGCCGGGGGGCCGGTCCAGACGTCGATGTAGGCGATGCCGTCGCTGGGCTGGACGGCTTCGACGTGGCCGATGGTGATGTCGCGTCCGCCGGGGAGGGTGATGGAGAGGTGACCGTACTCGTTGCGGCCGGGGTGGGTGCTCCAGGCGTCGGCGGCGATGCGGGCCTTCTCGGCGGCGAGCGTCTGGCGGAGGTCCTCGTCGGTGGCGGTGTCGGGGAGTGCGTCCGCGGCCGCCTGGAGCCGCTCGGTGGCGTCCTGGGCGGCGTCCTCGGTGGCGGGCGGGGTGTCGGGGGTGGTCATCGTGTGATCACCTTCGCGCCGTGCTGGCGGGCGGTGGCCCGCAGGTTCTCGATCATGCGGATGAGGTCCCGGATGTCCTTGATGGTCGAGGCGTCGAGGACGATCGACCCGGCCTCGAACACGTAGGTGATGTGCTGGCCCTTGGCGGCCTCGACGATGGCCCGGAGCTGGTCGAGGGTGTGGACGACCTCGGCGGTGCCGGACTGGTTGACGGCGATGCCGCCGTCCGGGAGGAGGCCGCCGATGTCGTGGGTGCCGGTCCATGGCGGGGTGGTGGCCATGGCGCGGAGGTGGCGGGTGCGGTCCGGGGTGTGGAAGAGATCGCTTTCGCGGTCGTCCTGCCAGAGGAAGTCGACGATGCCGCCTTCGGCGAAGTGCGGGCGCCGGATGGAGGAGGCGGTGCCGATGTAGCCGGACTGCTTGCGGACGCTGTTGGACTCGTTGCCGCCGATGGTGATGGAGCCCTTGCCGGTGTAGATGTTGATGTGCCCGGCGTCGCCTCGGTAGAGGCCGAGGTCTCCGGCCTTCTTCTGGCTCTGGGAGACCGAGGGCAGGGCGCGGTAGGACCAGACGGCGGCGGGGCCGCCCACGCCCCGGAGGGCCTTGGATGCGCCGGCCTCGTCGAACACTCCGTCCACGAACATCCCGCACCAGGGGAGGCCGTTCATGCCCATGCGGCGGGTGAACTTGTTGGGGTTCCCGGACAGGCCGACGTACTTCTCCGCGATGTCGACGACCTTCTTGCCGTCGCCGCCTTCGAGCTGGGAGGCGAACCGCCGCATGAACCCGATGATCTTGCCGGTGAGGTGGGCCATCATCTTGCCGGGGATGCCGGGGAAGTCGTTGCGGTTCCCGAAGCGGCTGGTGATGGAGCGCACCATGGGGTTCAGGGCGGCGGTGAGGGCCTTGACGAACCCTCCGGCGAAGGCGCCCTTGGCCTTGCCGAGGAAGCCGCTGACCGCGCCGATCACACCGCCGTCGCGGTAGCCGGGGACCGTGCCGCCCTTGCGGAAGGCGGGGAGGCCGAGGAGTTCGCTGGCGCGGCTGCCGAGGCGGTTCGCGGTGTGGATGAACCCGGCGCCGAGAGCGCGGACGGCTTCGGGGACGATGACGCCTTCCCCGGAGCGGGCGTAGACGAGCTGGTCGTCGCGCGGGGAGTAGCCGGGGAGGGCGGCGCCGTCCCGGACGTCGGTGATGCCGCCCTTGGCGAAGCCCTTGGGGACGCGCATGGGGCCGATGGAGCCGATGCCCGGCACCTTGTCCGCGATCTTGTTCCAGACGCCCCGGATGCCCTGGTTGTACACCACGTCGATCACGAACCGGACCGGGCTGGACGCTGCCGAGCGGAGCTTCGAGAACACGGTCCGGACACCGGAGGCGGCGCGGTCGAACGCCGAGATCGTCCGGTCCTTCAGCGAGTTGAAGGCCGAGACGACCTTGTCGCGGAGCGAGCTCGCGCGGGACACCACCCAGTCCCGGAGGTTCGAGATGCGGGAGGTGGCGGTGTCCCGGAGGGAGGTGAACCGGGACACCGCCCGGTCCCGGAGGGAGGTGATCCGGGACGTCACAAGGTCGCGGAGGCTGCTGATCCGCGAGGTCACCCAGTCGCGTGCGTTCGTGGCGAGGGCGGTGGCGCGGTCGCGGAGGCTGGTGAACCGGGAGACCGCGCCGTCCCGGAGCGCCTTGACGTGGTTGAGGACCCACGCCTTCGCCTGCTGGAAGGCGTTGACCGTGCGGTCGCGGAGCGCGGCGACGGGGGCGAGCACCCAGGCGGCGAGCTTCTGGAACCAGGAGAGGACGCCGAGCACCAGGTCCGGGATGATCGAGTGCCCGACGATCTTGTCGTAGAGCCACTGGAACGGCCAGATGATCAGCGACACCGCGGACTTCACGGCCTGGACGGCGAGGCCGAGCGAACCCTTGAGGATCGCGAGGACCGCCTGCCACAGTCCGGAGAAGATCCCCTTGACGCCGTCCCACGCGCGACCCCAGTCGCCGGTGAGGATCCCGACGAAGACGTCGATGACGCCCTTGATCGTGGTGAGGGCGCCGGAGAGGACCCCGAGGACCGTGTTGAACGCGGTCTGGACGGTGTTGATGATGTCGTCGCCGAACCGGCCCCAGACGCCGGTGATCAGGTCGAGGGCGAAGCCGAGGACGGAGCCGATCCGGTTGACCAGGGCGGTCACCAGGTCGACGGCGGACCCGAGGGCCTCACCGATCTTGCGGCCGACCTCCTGGAGCTTCTGGCCGGCCTGCTCGAACTCCTTCGCGTGCTTGTCGCGGAAGTCGCGGAAGGTGGAGCCGATCGCGCCGACGAGGCGGCGGACCTTGCCGGTGATGTCGGAGACCCGGTCGGTGATGGCCGCGCCGAGGCTGCGGAGCTTGGCGCCGATGCCGTCGAATCCGGGTGTGACCCCGGCGAACATGGACCGGAGCCGGGGGCCGCTCCGGCGCGCGGTGTCGGCGACGCCGCCGATCGCGGACCCGATGCCGCGGAGTCGCTCGGCGATCGGGCTGGAGAGGGCCG
The DNA here is from genome assembly GCF_008327685.1 of Actinomadura sp. K4S16. GTDB lineage: Bacteria > Actinomycetota > Actinomycetes > Streptosporangiales > Streptosporangiaceae > Spirillospora. The sequence goes on along the minus strand of NZ_BDDE01000028.1, from coordinate 61,878 downwards.
CGTCCTTGAGGTCGCCGAACCACACGTACGCCTTGGCCAGCCACGTCACGAACCGGACCAGGTTCGCGACGGTGCCGATGAGGCCCGTGATCATCCCGGAGAAGAACCCCTGGAGTTCGGGGGTGTCCCGGACGGTGGTGAACAGGCCGTTGAAGGCGTCGGCGAGCCCGTCCATGGCGGGGCCGATGTCGCGGCCGAGCGGGTCGAGGAGGGCGGCGAAGGCCTGCGAGGCGGTGTCGACGACCGGCCCGAAGACCTTCAGCGAGGAGAGGAACCGCCCGGCGAACAGCTCGACCACGGGGGCCAGGAGCTTGAACGCCTTGCCGAGGTGGGGGGCCAGGGAGTCGAAGAGGCCGGAGAGCTGACCGGCGATCGCGACGAGGGTGCCCTCGAACGGCTTCGCGATCTCCTTGAGCTTGGAGCCGACGCGGTCCTTGAGGCGCGTGAACGCCGACTGCACCCGTTCGGACTGGGCGGCGGCGGCGATGCCGATCCCGGCGATGCCCGCGCCGAACGCGAAGGCGAGGGTGGTCCCGGCCGCCGCGCCGATCGCGGGGAGGGCGGCGAGCGCGGCGATGACCCCGGCGACGATGAGCCAGCCCTTGGCCCCGACCTTGGTGAACAGGCCGCCGAAGGTCGACAGGATCCCGGTCGACTGGGACCGGAACATGCCGAGGAACCCGGACACGAAGCCGCCGCCGGACTCGCGGCCGGAGCCGTGGAACATGCGGGTGAAGCGGCCGCGGGAGTCGCGTAGGCGGCCCTGGGAGTCGCGGAAGAAGCCCTCGCCGAACTCCCGTCCGGCCCCTTCCCCGGATTCGCGCCCGGCTCGGCGGAAGATGCGGGACAGGACGCGGCGGGTGCGGGCGAGGCCCGCTTCGGCGGACCGGGAGAAGGCGCGGCCGAACGCGCGGCCGGAGTCGCCGCCGCTGCGCTGCGCGTGGGAGCGGAGGAGGCGGCCGGTGGCGCGGAACCAGGTCTGGGCGTCCCGGGTGAAGCCGGAGCCGAAGGAGGACCCTGCGCGGCGGCCGACCCGGTCGGCGGACCGGAAGGCGCCTTCCATGGCGCGGCGGGTGCGGCCGAACCCGTTGTCGGCTTCGCGGCCGAACGTACGGGAGAAGGCTTGTCCTGCCCTTCTGCCGGTCTGCTGGGCCCCTCTGCGGATTGCACCCTCGCGGAACCGTGAGGTGACCTCTACGAAGCCCTCAGCGATGCGGAAGGCCATGTCAGCCCCCTTCCTTGGGGGGCTGCGCGGGCTGGTCGCGCCGGGGGCCGAAGTACTGGGCGAGGTCGGGGTTCTGCGCGATGTCGCTGTAGTAGGTGACGCCGCCGGAGCGCGCGGTGGAGCTGCGCGCGGCGGAGCTGCGGGCGGTGGACGCGGAGGGCTGCCGCCGCTGCGACTCCTCTTCCGCGCGCATCCGGATCACTCCTCTGTAGGCGATCAGTCGGTCAGCGAAGGCGAAGAACCGGTCGGCGGGGAGCGCGTACATGTCGTCGCACCGGTGGACCGCCGAGAAGTCCGATTCCAGGTCGTCCAGGTAGTTCAGGACCCACGCGGTTTCTTGGAGGCGGGCCGACGGCGTACGCCACGCTGGGCCCGGTTCGCCTTCTGGCCCTTTCCCCCCAGGAGGTTCTTCTCCAGGCGCTCGAAGATGTCGTTGAACTGGTCGAAGTCGAGGGACGGGTGGTCCTTGAGCATCGTGTAGACCTCTTCGCCGAGGACCTCGACCATGACCCACATGGCGGCGGCGTCGGGGCCGTCCTCGACCTGCTTCTCCAGGTACTCCAGGGCGAGGCCGGCGGGGGGCTTCTTCGGCATCTCGTAGACGTCGTCGCCCATCACGAAGAGCGGGACCATCTCGATCTTGGCCGGTTCGGTGGGTTCGGGGATGCGGGGGATGTCTGCGAGGTCGATGTCGTCTACCGACACGGGGTCTCCTGGCGGGTGGGGGCGGCCGTTGACGGGCCGCTACAGGCGAGCGGGGGTCAGGGTGCGACGGGGGGCAGCTCGTCGGTGTAGTCGAACGGCGGGATGCTCTTGGAGACGTAGTGGCCCTTGAGTTCGACGGGGAACAGGGTCTGACCGTCCTTCTGGGCGGGCTGCTCCACCGCCGCGGTGTTGAGGACCTTGCGGGCGATGACGCGGCGGCGCAGGCTCGCGGGGGCGATGCCGTCGAACAGGAGCGCGCTGTAGTCGGGTGAGACGGCGCTGTTGTCCATGGCGGGGGTGTACTTCTTGCTGGTGGCCCCGGCGGTGATGGTGCCGCCGTTGGCGGCGACCTTGAAGTTCTCCAGGGTGGGTTCGGCGAAGTTCGTCTTGATCGTGAAGACGCGCTTGGTGAGGCGGGACTCGGGGACGTCGACGATCTGGTCCACTTCCAGCTCGGCGTATTCCTGTTCGAGGGTGAGGGTGACGCCGTCCTGGGTGCCGCCGAGGTCGGTCCAGCTCGCGGCGACGGTGGTGTCCTCGACGTCCATGCTGATGTCGGCTTCGGTGGGTTCGGCTGCGCCGAAGTCGCCCCGGTACAGGTCGGCGGGGCCCTGGATGAGGTTGGTGACGGTGACCGGCATGGTCGGCTACTCCTTGCTCTGCTCGGCGGTCTTGGGCTTGCTCCTGCCGCCCGTCCCGGACGACGGGTCCGCGGGCTTGTCGGCGGGCTTGTCGGCGGGCTTGTCGGGGGCGATGAGGCCCTGGCGGTAGAGGTCGTCGTACTCGTGCTGCGACACCTCGATCTCCTCGGCCGGGTTCATGGTGGTGCGGACCTTGTGGCGGGTCATGCGGGCCTCCCTGATGGGCGGGTGGGGACGTACTGGAGGGGGACGTGCTCGTCGGGGCGGATGCCGCGCGGGACGGGGACGATCCGGGTGTCCGGGTAGAGGTACTCCAGCTCGGCGCGGGACGTGTGGGTGATGACGCGGCCCCGCCAGGTGAGGAGGCAGCCGGAGCGCTCGCCCCACAGCCCGTACAGCTGGCCGGTCATGCGGCCACCGGGACCCAGTAGAGGGCGAGTTCGAGCATGTAGTCGGCGAAGCGGGCCTCGTCGGGGTAGACGCGGCGGGGCTCGGTCTCGACGTTCGCGGTCTGCACGCGGGCGTCCTGGTACGGGGCCGGGAGGGCGATCCGGCCCATGAGCCGGCGCTGCTGTGCGGGGCGGCAGGCGTCGACGATGCGTTCGGCGAGGGCGTTGGCGCGGCCCCAGGGGGGCTTCTGGCTGTTGGGGTTGGCGGCCCAGCAGTCGAGCTGCAGGACCGGGGCGCGCTGCGGGACGTGGAGGCCGGGGTCGCCTCCGGTGAGGTGGACGGTGACGAACCCGGTGTCGTGCCAGGTGGAGGTGTCGCCGGGGAGGGTGGTGGCGACGCCGTTCGGGGGGATGCCGGGCAGGGTGCGGAGCCAGGCGACGGCGACGATCTCGCTGCTCGGGGGCTCGGCCATCAGCGCCGGTCCCTGGGGTTGCGGCGGCGGCGGAGCGCGGTCCGCAGGAAGGGGTTCGGGGCGGTGCCGGGGTGGTGGACGCGGGCGACGGGGTGCCGGGCTCCGGGCCAGTAGAGCGCCTGCTTGTGGCGGGGCAGGATCAGGTGCGGGCGGGTGCCGTACTCGTGGTGGTGCCAGTAGGAGGTGCCGACGTAGACGCGGTTGCCGCGTGCCTTGATGGTGCGCTTGAGGTCCCCGGAGTCGACGCCGACGAGGCCGCGGGCGTCGCGTGCGACGGCTTCGGCGAGCTCGTTCTCGGTGCGGCGGAGCGCGGGGCGGATGAGGCGCTGCCAGCCCGGTGTCATGGTGACGCGGACGTAGGGCACTGGAGGTCTCCTTGACGGCGGACCTGTCGGGTCGGTCCCCCCGTTGACCGGGGGTTCAGGTGGTTCGCTTGAGGTCGAGGTGGAGGTCTGGGAGGCCCGCGTAGGACTGGGGGCGGGCGATGTTCTCGATGCTGTAGATCGTTCCGGTGCGTTCGTCTTTCAGGCGGTCGTCGGGCTGGACGTCGATGTCGGCGCGGAGGCGGCCGGTGTGGGTCTCGACGGTGGTGGTGCGGTGCTCGTCGGGGAGGTACTGGCGGACGGTGCGGAGGATGATCGAGGCGGGGATGCGGGTCGCGATCGGGGTGTCGGTGTCGACGGGGTCGCCGTAGGCGTCGACGGTGCCGGGCGGGGTGCGGAGGATGCTGACCGTGGTCGTGGCGCGGGACCTCACAGGTCCCTCCAGCCCCGGTCGAAGACGTCGTAGAACACCGAATCCTTCGGGAACCGGCGTGGCTGGTCCTGGGTGCGGAGGCTGCGGGAGCGGCGCCAGGAGAGGCGGTCGATGGACCGTTTCGCGAGCGGGGCGAGGATGCCTGCGTTGTCGTGGGAGTGGCCGACCGAAACGCCGTCCTGGCTGATCGAGGTGGCGTCGAGGTTGAGGAAGACGTCGGGGTGGTGCTGCATCCAGGCGGCCTGGTAGGCGACGGCGGCGCGGAGGAGCCGCAGGTTCTTCTTCGAGATCGCGGCGTCGGTGTCTTCCGGGTCGGCGTCGGCGAAGAGGCCGACGAGGAGTTCGGCGCGGACGAGGTCGGGTTCCTCGACCGTCACGCCGGTGTAGGTGTCGACGTCGTCGACGGTGGCCCAGTTCGCCATTCCCCCTCCCCCGCTGTCGGTGCCTGCTGGTGTGGTCATGTCTGGCCAGGGGTCCCCGCCCCCCGGTCGGCGCCCCCCTGGCCAGACGTCCAGTGCGGCCGTCAGCGGCCGTCAGCGTCCGTCAGGGCGCGGCGGGGACGCGTTCCATGACCGCGAAGGCACGGGGGTGCGCGAGCTGGAAGCCGCGGCGCACCCGGAACTTCACGGCGGCGTCGTCGGTGTCGTCCTGCGCGCGGGCGGGCTGGAAGAGCGTCTGCGCGGTGTTGCGGATGCCGACCTTGAGCGCGCGCCGGTTCCCGACGAACAGCAGGTCGTTGCCGGTCGGGGTGTCGGTGTTCGTCGCGTGGGTGCGGGCTCCACGGGACCAGGCGATCTGCGTGTTGAACAGGGTGTCGAACGGGCGGCCGGAGGAGTCGACCCCCGCGGACTCGCGGAAGATCGGGGAGCCGTTGCCGTCCGTGGCGAGACGGAGGGCGTCCCGGTAGCCGGGGTGCGCGATGACGCGGGTGTCGGCCTCACTCCAGTACTTGGAGGTCTCCACCTTCTTGAACGTCTGCGACAGCTTCTCGTACAGGCTGGTGCCGTCCGGGACGGCGGCGATGCCGATCGTGCCGTTCCAGGCCACGTAGTGGTCGTCGACCGGGTAGCCGAGGTTCGGATTCGCCGACTGCTCGGTGCGGAGGCTCTTGTAGACGCTGGTGAAGGGGCGCAGGTCGGAGGGCGTGTTCGACTCGGCCCCGGTGACGCCGAGGCAGGCGTGGTCGAAGACGTCCGAGTAGGAGATCGCCCAGTCCATCTCCTTGGACGTGATGACGTCGATGATGCTCTCGGCGTCGGAGAGGTCGTCCTCGTCGACCGTGAAGCGGGCGATGAACCGGCGCGCGGTGAGGATGTAGTTCGAGTTCTCGGAGTCGTCGTCGGTGTAGGTGGTGCCGGGGGTGACCTTGAGGCCCTCCGACCGGGGGACGCTCTTGGTCTTGGAGCGCATCGGGACCGGGGAACCGTACCGCTGGATCGCGGACTCCAGCATGACCCGCTGCCAGACATCCGACGAGTACTCGATCGGGATCCAGTCGTCGATGTCGGCGGGTGCCGAGCCGGCCCAGGCGTAGACGGGGGTTCCGTCGGAGCGGAGGCCGAGGAGGAGTGTGCGGGTGGCGGGGGTGTCGTCGTCGATGGCCCACGTCGGGCGCGTGGATGCGTGGATGCGGGACACGAGAGACCTCCTGGCTTGCCCGCTGGACGGTTTGCGTGCCCTCACGGGCTTCCTGGTGGCCTCTCGGCCCGCCTGCCCTCTCGGGCGCTCCGTCATCCTCGCGGACGTGCCAGCGGCCCCCCTTCGTGATCAAGGGGTCCGCGTCGCGGTCACGATACCTCGCGGCCCCTCGGGTGGTCGATGACCTGGGCGGGCTCCGGGGTCGTGTCCCGGAGCCCGCCCGGCGGTCAGCTACTGCCCATGCGCTCGGCGAGGGTCTCCTTCCAGGTCTTCGCCTTGTCGTCCTTGTCGGGCTTCTTGTTCGCGCCGCCGACGTCCTTGGTCCCGGCGCGGGCACCGTTCCCGCCGCCGCTGGTGGTGTTGTCGGTGGCGCGGCGGCGGCGGCGCGGGGAGAACCATTCGGGGAAGTCCTCGCGGATCTGCTCGATCTGGTCGTCCAGGCCGATCATCTCGCCGTCGTCGTCGAGGTCGATCTCGTCGAGGTCGATGAGCTTCATGACCCGGTCCAGGGACTTGCCGTTGAAGTTGGCGCGGGCGAGGGCGGCTTCGGCGGCGGAGCGGGCGAGGGGGAGCTTGTAGCGCAGTTCGGTGCGGGCGGTGGCGCGGTCGACGGCGCGGCGGACGCGGGCGGTCACCTGCTCCTCGGTGAAGCCGCCGGTGTCGTCGTCGGGGTCGGCGTCCTTGCCGGTGTCCGCCTTCTTCGCGTTGGGCTTCGGGGCGTCCTGGTCGTCGTCGGCGCCGGTGTCCTCCTTCCGGGCCTGCCCGGTGTGGGGGTCGATGCCGTGGTCGTCGAGCCACTTCCGGCGGCGGGCGGCCTCGCGGTTGGCGCGCTTGAGTTTCTGCTGGGCGCGTTCCCATTCCTCTCGGGACGGCGGGGTGTAGTCGTCGTCCTCGCCGCCGTCATCGTCGTCGTCCTCGTCGTCCTCGCCGCCGCCGCTGCCGCCGCCGCTGCCGCCGCCGCTGCCGCCGTCGTCATCGTCGTCGTCGCCCTCGGCGCCGTGGACGGCGGGGAGGCGGGTTCCGTCGGTGTAGGCGTGCCACCAGCGGCCGTCCTCGTCCTGGCGGGTGGCCGTCCAGCGGACCGAGGCGAGCGCGGGCCGGCCGGTGTCGTCCAGTAGGGGGGTCATGCGGCGATTCCTTTCTTCTCGTCCTGGTCTCCGCTGACCAGGTCCATGAGGCGGCTGATCATGTCCTTGGCGTCCTGCGGGGTCATGATCTCGGCGACCACGGCGGCCGCGAGCTCGTTGAGCATCGCGATGACCTTGCTGGCGCGGTCGAGTTCGAGGTCGACGGAGGAGCGGGTCTCGGTCTCGGTTCCGGAGGGGCCCCAGTCGACGACCACGCGGACGTCGTCGTGGCCGAGGACGCGGAGGATGAACTCGGCGGCGGCCTCGATCCGGGCGGTGTAGCGCTCCTTGCGGTTGTCGATCTTGTCGGTGAGGGGGGCGTCGGCGACCTTGAGGGACTCGCCGGACGGCAGGTTCCCGGTGGGGTCGAAGTAGTGCAGGGGGGTGTCGGTGAGCTGGGCCATGCAGCGGATGTAGAAGTTCAGGGGGTCGAGGAAGTTGCCGGGTTCGGAGGCGGAGAACTCGCCGACGCCGGAGTAGCCCTTGAGGTGCCAGAAGTCGCCGGGGTCGGAGCGGAGGCGGACCTCGTTGTCCTCGTTCTCGGGGTCGTCGTCGTCGGGGTGGTCCTCGTCGAAGTCGGCGCCGCCGGAGATGTCGTCGAGGCGGGGGTCCTGGAGGCCGTACCTCTGTTTGAAGGAGAGGTGGTCGACGGTGGCCAGGTGCATCAGCACGATCTTGTTGATGATCAGTTGGGGCGTGTACGCCCAGTAGTGCTCGGGGCGGGGGATGTTGAGGTGGAAGACGGGGAGTCTGCCGTAGGGGTTGTCGAGGTCGTCGCCCTGCTTCGTCCAGTCCTCGGCGTCGGCGCCCTTGCTGCCGGGGGCGGACTGGTAGCGCTCGATGCGGTCGCGGTAGTAGACGCGGGCCTGGTGGACCTCTCTGCCCTTGGTGGGGTCGGAGCACCACTTCTTGACGGCGTAGAGGGCGTGGCCGGGGTTCTCCTCCGAGTAGACGACGGTGACGGTGCGGGGGTCGTTGATGAGGACGTCGACGGCGGAGGCGTCTTCGGTGCCGGCCGTGGTGTCGGGGGTGCCGGCCTCTTCGTCGTCGGCGGGGTCGGAGGGCCAGACGAAGAGGTAGCCGTCCCGGTAGGTGGAGACGTGCTGGATGAGGTCGTGGAGGGTGACGCCGAGGTTGTTGCGCCTCCAGGTGGCCTCGAGGTCGGCTTGGGCTTCCTCGTCGGGGTCGCCTGCGGGGGTGAGGGCGGTGAGGCCGGTGATCTTGAGGCGGGAGACGACCTTGTCGACGGGGGTCTTGGCGAAGTTCAGGTCGCGGAGCTTGTCGAGGCGGGCCTTGGCGAGGAGGCGGCGGACCTTGGCGGTCGTGAAGATCTCGTCGACGTTGCCCTCGTAGAAGTCCTCGGCTTCGTCGTAGTCGGCGCGGGCCTTGTCGAGCTGCTCCAGCCCTGTCGTGAGGTCGGTGGTGCCTGCCATGCCTGCCTCTCCTGTGCGGCCGGTGGGGGGCAACCTGGGGTTGCCCCCTTTTCGCGTGCGGGGTGGTGGCCCGGGTGTGGACCCGGGCGGTGGTCAGGTGGGGCTCTCAAGGCGCACTCCGGCCTTGCGGCGGGCTGGGCGGCCGAGGAAGTGGAGGACCCCGGTTCCGATGGCGTCGACCAGGTCGTCGTGTTCGCCGCGCGGGTAGGCGATCATCTGGTGCTCGGCGTCGCGGAGGCGTGCGGCGTGGTGGACCTTGCCGCGCTGGTAGTGGGACAGGGACCAGGCGGCGCGGACGTGCTTGGGGGCCTTCTGGTGGACGGTCTTCACCGGGACGGGGCAGTGGTGGAAGGTCGCGAGCCACATCTTGCCGCCCTGGTTGGTCTCGACCAGGACGCCGCGGATCTCGGGGTCGTCTTCGAGCCAGGTGAGGACGTAGCGGCGCAGGTCCTCGGCGAGGAGTTTGACCATGCTGGCACGTTCCACCCAGCACCGCTTGGCGGTGGGGCTGTAGGAGACGACTGCGAGACCGGTGTAGTCACTGGACCTGTCGTCGGTGACGGCACCGTCCACGCTCAAGATCTTACGAGTGGTGGCGAGAGGATCGCTGTAGGTGAAGTCGTCCTCGTTCCAGTAGGCGCCGTCCTGGGCCATGGGGTCGTTGGCGAAGTTCTTTCGGTAGCTCCGCGTGTGCTCGATGCCCTCCAGGTAGGAGACGGGCCATTTGTCGGGCCAGATGGAGCGGCGGGTGCCGTCGGGGCGGTGGGCGAGGGGCGGGAAGTAGTGGCACTGGAAGTTCTGCTCGGCGATCCAGTCGGCCTGCTCTTCCGCGTCGGGTTCGAGGACGGTCTTGACGAGCTGGTGGACGACGGAGCCGGGCATGGTGACGGTGCCGACGAGGACGACGTGGGCGCGCTCGTTCATCGGCAAAATCGTGTCCATGATCGTCGTGCGGCGTTTGCCCATCTGGTACAGCGAGTAGTTGCTCTCGTCCGGCTCGACGTCGTCGAGGAGGAGGAGCTGCGGGCGGCGGTTCTGCACGTCGACGAGGCCGAGGATCGAGGAGTCCAGGCCGCGGGCGGTGAAGGAGAAGCCGGACGCGGTGTACATCATCGCGCTGGAGTCGGAGATGACGGCTCCGCGCGGGCGGCGGCCGGGTGAGCAGAGCAGCGGGTAGTCGGTGCGGAGGAGCTGGTTGTTGTCGATCTCGTTCCGGTATCCGGCGAGGTGGGTGTGGGCCTGTGTGCCGGAGGACGAGAAGGCGGCGATGAACTCGATGTGGCCGTGGGCGGAGGCCCAGAGCGGCAGGAGCTTGAACAGCCACGTGGACTTGGCGGACTCGCGGGGGGCGACGAAGGCGTGGCGCTGCTCGCGGAGGCCGGCGGGGCGGGTCCAGGAGAGGGCGTAGCGGCAGAACTCCAGGTGCGTGTCCGCCCAGGTGACGTTGCCCTCGGCGTCCTTGAGCAGGTGGCGGCAGTAGATGTAGGCGAACAGGAGCGGGTCGTACCTGGTGACGACGCGGCGGGCGTCGGGGGTGGCCAGCTCCCGGTCGGCGGCTGGCCAGGACGCGGGCAGGGCCGCGAGCACCTGGGCCAGGTGGTCGCGCAGACTGAAGGTCTCGCCGACGAGGGGTTCGCCGTCCGGGCCGCGCAGGTAGGTGTCGGCGTCGGCGGCCGCGGTGAAGGCGGGGGGCGCGGCCGCCGCCATCAGCCGCCGCCGGGGCCGGGTTCGCCTCCGGCGCGGGCCTCGTTGATCATCTCGATCAGTTCCGCGTCCCTGGAGTCGATCTGCTGGACGGTGACCTCGGTGCGGCGCGGGGCGTCCAGGCCGAGGAGCCGGATGCGGCGGTCGATGATGCGGAGCACGGCGTTCAGGGAGGCGGGTTCGCCTTGGACGGCGAGGCCCCACGCGGCGGCCTGGAGGCGGTCGAGGCGGGCGACCTCGACGGCGCGGAGTTCCTCGGCGGTCTTGTCGAGGTCGGCGCGGCGCTCCTGCAGGGCCCGTGCGACGTCCTTGCAGGCGGCTCCGCGTCCGCCCCGGTAGCCGAGCTGCTCGGCGATGGTGTCCCAGTCGACTCCGGCCAGGCGGAGCTGGATCGCCTTGTTGCGGCGGGCCGCGACTTCGGCGCGTTTCGCTTGGGACGTCCCCATCCGGTCCCCTCCTTCGCGGGCGGTGGGTTGGCATGTGGTGGGTTGGCGCGTGGGCCGGTCCGGGTCAGGCGGTCTCGGTGATGGGGGCGATCTTGGTGGCGGTGTCGATGTCCTCGTAGGGGATCTTGGTTTCGGCGCCGTTCGCGCGGAAGATCACGTAGCGGTCGAAGATGGCGTTGATGAAGACGATCCGGCCGGTGGTGGTGGTGCCGTTCTTGAGGGTGAGCTCGGCGAAGCCTCCGGCGCCGATGGCGGAGATGGCGTTGGAGAGGGTGTGGGCGTCCATGGGGTTCTCCCTGGTGTGTGTGGATGTTTCGTTATGTCTCCATTATAGGCCAACTTTCGGGACATAGCAACTGGTGGGGTCGTCGTCGGAGTCATGCGGTGGCCGGGCGCCTGCGGCGTCTGAGCAGGTCTAGGAGGGCGCGGCGGCCGGGTGGCCGGGTGGTGCCGTGGGTGGTGCTGGGGGTTCTCGGGCGGGGTGCGGGGCGGACGGGTGTGACGGAGCAGCGGCAGCGGGGGTGCGCGGGCGGGAGGCCGGTGAAGCCAGGCCAGGTGCGGGTGCCGGCCGGGAGGGTGAAGGCGGTGGCGGGGGTGGCGGTGCGGCCATTGAGGGGCGAGCAGACGGGGCAGACGCGCTCGTCCTCGCGGGTGTGCCAGCGCAGGTCGTAGCCCGCGGCTCGGGCGTACCAGGTGGCGCCCCGGTTGGAGGCGGTGTGGATGGTGGTGAGGGCGTAGCCCCAGACGCGGCGGGCGGTGCGTTCGAGGTGTTCGCGGGCGGGTGCGGTGGTCTGTTCGAGTCGGGTGGCGGCGTCGTCGAGGAGGCGGGTGACGGCGTCGGGGATGGCGAGGTCCTGGAGGAGGCGGAGGGTGTCGGCGGGGCTGGGGCTGTCGGGGATGAGGTTGGGCAGCTCGGGGTCGCGGGGCGGCGGGGTGATGGTGCGGGCGATGAGGGCGCCGATGCGGTGGGCGGCCTGGGCTGCGCGGGTGATCGTGGCGGTGACGGTGCCGGTGGTGTTGCGGAGGTCGGCGGGGGTGCGGGCCGTGGTGATGGTGTCGGTGAGGTGCTGCTCGGTGGCGGTTTCGAGGCGGTCGAGGATGCGGGTGGGGACGCGGAGGTGGAGGGCGCTCGGCGGGCGCGCCGGGGGGAGGGGCGGGATGGTCATGGTGCGTCCCTTCCGGCGGTGTCCTGGGGTGGCCGGGTGTGGCCACGGATTTGCATCTGTCCCTCGATTAGGCCATAATTAGAGACGTGAGCAGCTAACACCAACCTGGAGGCCGAGATGGCGAACTGCGAGGTCTGCGAGCGCAACGCCGAGATGGACCGCGACCTGGACTACCCGGCCTCTCCCCCGAACGAGGCCGTCACCTCGGCGATGGTGGACGGCGAGATCGTCGCCATCTGCGGCTGGTGCATCACCGAGCAGCGCGCGATCGGCAACACGGTGGAGGCCGCCGCCGTCGGCTACTGACCGCCCGCCCCTGCGCGACGGCGCCGCCTGTCTCCCCGGAGACGCGGCGCCGTCGCGCTTCCGCGTGCCCATCAGACGGTCCAGCCGTTGTTGTAGCCGTCGCGGCCGGCACGCTTGAGCATGTCGCCCCGGTCGGCCAAGCGCTCGACCTCCTCGGAGTCCATCTCCAGCCGGGTGCCGAGGTCCTTGGGGGTGAGGCCGAGCTGGAGGAGCTCGGCGACGATGTCGGCCATGCCGAGGACGTGGTGCGTGCCCCTGGCCCGGTTGTGGCGGATGGTGGCGAGGCGGGCCAGTGCGGGGTCGGTGGGCGGGAGGACAACGACGGGGACCAGGCCGTCGGTGAACGCCTGGAGGTCGCGGTGCTCGGAGGAGACCCAGCGGTGGTAGCCGTCGACGATCTCCAGGCCGCCGGGCTCCTGGCGGGTCACGATGGGCTGGGTCCAGCCGTTCTCCAGGATCGAGACGCGGAGCAGGCGGCTCTCCGGCGGGGCCTGCCGGTTGGGGTTCCAGGAGTTCGCGGTCAGCTTCTCGCGCTCGACCCATTCGACGTTGGAGACGGGCTGGCTGCTGACGTCGGTCATCGGGGCTCCCGGTGCTCGTCGGGGATCACGGACTGCGGGTCGGTGGGGAGGGCGCGGGGGTGGCCGAGTTCCTCGGGGGGGATCCCGGCGGCGAGGACGCGGGCGAGTTCGGAGGCGTAGGCGCGCCACTGGCGGGCCTTCTGGTCGGGGTCGAGTGCGCTCATCTCCTGCCGGCGCTTTTTGAAGTCGCCCCTCATCGCCAGCGTGAGGAGGAAGTCCCAGGAGACGCCGGTCTGCGGGTGGCGGGACTTGGGCAGGATCGGGTGCGTGGTGACCTTGTAGTGGCGGCGGATGGTCTCGTTGATGCGGCCGCTCACGTGGACCTGTTCGGCGGGCCGGAACATCTGCAGGTAGTGGACGATGAAGCCGGGCCAGGGGATGCCGTCCGGCTTGGCGGGGCGGGAGCCGTAGCCGTACAGCTCGGTCAGGGCGTAGCGGTGGGCGGCGCCGATGCCGGGGACGCGTTCGGCCATCTTCTCCCAGACCTCGGGGAAGCACGCCGCGAACATGCCGATCTTGGTCAGGGGCTCCTCACCGAACGCGGGGCTGCACCGCTGCTGGAAGTGCGGGATGCCGAGCATCTCCATGCGGTCGTAGGCCCGGTTGTAGTCCCAGCCGTTGAGCGCGGCCGCCGTCCAGACGTCCTCGGTGCGCCAGTCGTAGAGGGGGTACACCTTCCAGGCGTTGCCGCGGCTGGTGGGGCCGTTGTAGCCGATGATGTAGTTGTCGACCTTGCGGCGGGTGACGGCTTTGCGGCGGACCGGTGACTCCTGGGCGCGGATTCCCATGAGCATGGCCGTGTTGCCGCGGCCGGGGCAGAAGAGGCCGTTCGCGTCGGGGGCGGTGAGGCGGGCCTCCGGAGGGTTGATCGGGAAGCCTGGGAGGGTGGTGATCGCCTCCGGGGGCAGCGGCCGGCACCACTTCTCCTCGGCTTCGGGCGCCCATGGCCACCAGTAGGGGCTGGTGCGGGAGCAGGCGTTGCGGTGCTTGACGGGGAGGCAGTACCACTCCAGGTCGACGTCGGGCCGCTGGGCGGTGCGGCGCACGTACTCCTCGGTCTCGTAGGGGATGGCCTCCTCGTCGTAGAAGACCGTGCGCAGCGGCAGGTGCCGCTCGAACCGGGGATCGGAGTGGATCACCTCCAGGGCGATGTTCAGGACCCCGGTGGAGTCCTTGCCGCCGGAGAACCAGACGAACGCCTTCTCGAAGGTGTCGAGGACGTAGGCGGTGCGTTCGCAGGCGAGCGTGTAGACGTCGGTGTCGACGGTGACGCGGTCGAGGGACTGCCGCTGCCCCATCTTGCTCATCGTGCGGCCTCCTGGCGGTCGAGCCATTCGCGGGCGGACGGGATGTGCTCGGCGGCCTCCAGGACCCGGTCGGGCTCGATCGCCCACGTCTCGGCCCACGACTCGTCGCGGGTGCCGACGCGGCGGCCGGGCCAGGGGCCGGTCCCGGCGGTCCAGCCGTGGGGCCACCCGTAGGTGGGGGGCAGGGTGAGGCCCGCGTAGTGGACGACCGCGAGGACGAGTTCGTGCGGCCAGTTCCGGATCGGGCTGTAGGAGGTGATGCCGTTGCGGGAGTGCTGGAGGCCGTCCTTGCCGGTGGGGTTGCCGTCCTGGCGGCGGCGCCCGTAGATCTGGAGGGCCGGGTGGTGCTCCTGCTGGTAGGCGAGCTGCGCGCGGCGGGTGCCGTTGAGGGTCCACCAGTAGCCGTCCCTGGAGGTCCGGGGGAACAGGTAGCGGTCGCGGTCCGGGTGCGCGAGATCGGCGAGGGCGAGGTCCTCGTTCGGGATAACGGTGAGCCCTTCAGGGGCTTCCTGTGCGACCCAGTCGAGATAGCCCCTGAACTCCATGCGGGGGATCGTGCCGAGCAGCGAGCGGCGCACTCCGGCCCGCTCCATGACCACCTGGAGCGCGCGGCTGTCCTTGCCTCCGGACCAGCCGTAGACGACGCGGTCCAGGTAGCGGCCGCACACGTCGAGGACCTCGGCGGCGGCGCGTTCGACGGCTTCCTCGGCCTCGTCCTTGGTGACGTGGTCGGTGATGTTCGCCCAGACCTTCGCGGCGGCGTCGTCGGTGTAGTGCGCCTTGGACTTGAGGACGAGGTTCATGTGGCCTCCAGGCCGAGGTGCTTGCGGCGGAGCGGGCGGGGCCTGCCGAGCAGGTCGGAGTGGTCGTCGGGCCGCTGGATGGCCAGGTGCGGCATGGGCGCGTAGGTGTGTCCGAGGCGGTGGACGTCGTTCCACGCCTGGTCGTAGTCGGTGGTGAGCGGTGCGGCCGCGGCGTGCAGCAGGGGGAGGGCGTCGGCGGACGCGAGGAAGGCGTGGGCGTCGACGGCGCGGGTGACGCGCCAGCAGGTGCCTTGGACGGGGCGGGGCTTGCGGCGGTGGGTGCAGCCGAGGAGGACCATGAGGGCGTCGTCGGGGGCGGCGTCGGCGAACTCCGTGTAGCGGGCGTGGACGTGTTCGTGGAGGACCGCGTCGTCCTCCAGGACCAGGGTCCAGGGGGGCGGGTCGTCGAGGAGGTGGGCGGTGAGGGCGAGGAAGGTGCGGGCGGTGGCGAGGCGGGGTGCGGGGTGGGCGCGGCAGGGTGCGGCCGTGGCGCGGAATGCGCCGGCCTCCTCGGCGGTGACGGTGGTGCTGCCGTCGATGGCGCGCCAGCGGGCCGGGGCGGGGAGGCCCCGGTCCTGCAGGTGGGCGGTGAGGCGCTGCCAGCGGTCCGGCCTGCGGTCGAGGTTGATCGCCCAGCACGGGATCCCGGTCAGGGAGGGCGGGACGTTCATGGGCGCCTCCGGCGGGGCTGGGCGCGGGGGGCGAACTGCTCGGGGCGGTCTCCGCGCCGGGTGTTCTGGATGTCGGACCAGTCGCCGGGCCGCTGGATGGCCAGGTGCGGGTTCGGCAGGTAGGTGCGGCCGAGGTGGTGGACGGCGTTCCACGCCAGATCGAACGACATGGCGCGGGGCTTCGCGGCCTCCAGGAGGAGCGGCACGGCCTCGCGGGACGCCATGAAGGCGTGGCAGCACCACACGGTCCCGGCCCGCCAGCACCGCTCCCCGGTCCCCTCGACCGGGGCCGAGGACCGGTGCGGCTTGCCCGGTGCGGGGCGGTAGCGGCGGTTGATGCTCTTGTGGACGCAGCCGAGCAGCACCACCAGGGCGTCGTCGGGGACGAGGGCGGCGAACTCGGCGTAGCGGGCGTGGACGTCTTCGTGGAAGACCGCGTCGTCCTCCAGGATCAGGGTCCAGTCCGGGGGGTCCTCGGCGAGGGACGTGAGCAGGTTGAGCGCCGTGGTGGCCTGGCCGTAGCAGGCGGCGTCGCCGTCGAAGCCCGCCTCGACCTCGCGGCGGTAGCCGGTGAGGTCCGCGGGCGTGAAGACGGCGGGGCCGTCCACTGCGGGGACCTGGACCGGTGCGGGGAGGCCCCGGAGCGCCATGTGGCGGGTGAGGGCCTCCCACCGGTCCGTCCGCCGGGGCAGGTTCATCGCGTACACCGGCAGGTCGGCGAGGGTGGCGGGCGGGCGCACCGGTCAGCGCTCCTCGCCGCCGGTGAGCCAGGCGCCGATGCGGTCCTTCGCGGTCTGGTCCGGGATGGACGCCACGGCGCGCGGCGGCGCTTTGAACAGCCACGCGGACACATGGTCCGCCGCTGCGGCGTCCTGCCGGTCGAGGGCGAGCTTGGCGATGCGGGCGGCGTCGATCACGACCCCTGCGCTGTTCGGGGAGTCGGGGACGGTGAGGGTGACGTCCAGCTCGATCGGTGCGCCGCCGAAGCCGCGGCCCTCGCAGCGGATGAACGCCTTCTTGGTGTCGCCGAGCCAGGCGACATGGTCGCTGGGGCCGATGTGGACGTTGGCGGGGTCGAGTTCGCGGGGGTAGGCGTCGGTGACGGCCGACGACTTGGACTCGCGCTTGGAGGCCAGCCGGGCGTCCTCCAGCATGTTGTAGAAGTCCATGTTGCCGCCGACGTTGAGCTGGTAGGTGCGGTCGAGGGTGATGCCCCGGTCCGCGAAGGCCTGCACGATGATGCGGTGCAGGTAGGTGGCGCCGAGCTGGCTCTTGATGTCGTCGCCGATGAGCGGAAGGCGGGCCTGCCGGAACCGGTCCCGCCAGTAGTCCTTGCGGGCGATGAAGACGGGGATGTTGTTGACGAAGGCGCATCCGGCGTCGAGGGCGATCTGGGCCCACCACTCGGTGGCGTGCTGGGAGCCGACCGGGAGGTAGTTCAGGAGGACGTCGACGCGGGATTCGCGGATCTGCTCGATGATCTCCGCGCCGTCGTAGTTCGGCCAGTCGGGGGCGAGCTCCATTCGCTCGCGGTAGCGGGTCCCGGCTCCGTCGAGGGTGGGGCCGCGCATCACGGTGACGTCCTCGCCGACCGGGGGCAGGTCGCTCCACGGGATGCCGACGGACAGGTTCTGACCGGCGGCGCGGGCGTCCCAGAGGGGCTTGCCGACCTTCTCGGCGTCGACGTCCCAGGCGGCGACGGGTTCGACCGATCCGGCCGTGTAGGGGCCGACGCGGGGGTGCATGAGGCCCTCGGTGGCGGCCGGGTCGTGGCGGTAGAAGGCGATGCCTTCGAGGAGGGCGCGGGCGCAGTTGCCGACGCCGATGATGCCGACGCGGACCTTCCGGTCCTGGGGGGTCTGCGGGTTCATGGGGGTGGGGTCAGCCTTCCGTGAGGATGTCGAGGGTGTCGATGACCTCGTCGATCTCGTCGCAGGTCCAGGTCATCGGGGGGCACCGTTCGGTGCCGAGGCAGATGGTCCCGGCGGCGGCGCGGGCGGTGGCGGGCAGGTCCGGCCGGGGCCGGTCGCGGGTGTGGTGGACGGGGTGGAGGTGGAGGGGGTGGGCGCCCCAGCGGTGGGTGGGGACTCCGGCGTCGGCGAGGCGGCGGGCGAGCTGGCGGGCGGCGTCGGGGTCCTGGTCCGGGGGGCCGATGCGGATCTTGTGCCAGGCGGGGTCGGTGCCGGGCGCGGCGTGCTGCCGCCAGTAGCCGAGGCGGTCCAGGGCCGGGTGGAGGCGGCGGGCTGCGTGGCGGGCCCGGTCGGCCCAGTACGGGAGCCGCTGGAGGCGGTGCGCGACCATGGCCATGGACAGCTCGGAGGGCCGCCAGTTGTGGCCGCCGGGGTGGGTGACGACGCCGTTGGAGCGTTCCCGGCCGGTGGCGTAGACGCCGTAGTCGCGGAGCTGGCGGAGGATGCGGGCGAGGTCGGGGTCGTCGGTGGTGACCGCGCCGCCGTCCGGGGCGGCGACGAGTTTCGCCGAGGAGAACGACCAGCAGTGTGTGCCCGTGCCGCCGATGTGGCGGCCGTCCCGCAGGGTGCCGAGCGCCTGGCACGAGTCAGTGAGGACCCGCAGGCCTCCCCCGCCGGTGATGGTGTGGGGGACGCCGTGGAGGTCGACGGCCAGGACCAGGGTCCCGACCTCCTCGATCGGGCCGAGGGTGATCGTGAGGGTGTCGGGGTCGACGTCGCGCCAGTGGACGTCCGCGCCGATGTGGCGGGCGCCGGTGAGGCTGCCCGTGAACGTGAGCGAGGGGGCGAGCAGGGGGGTGCCGGCCGCGCAGCCCATGGCGTGGAGGGCGGCGTGGAGGGCGGAGGTGCAGGAGTTGAACGCGACCGCGTGCGGGGCCCCGGTCAGCTCGGTCATGCGGTGCTCGACCTCTTCGGTCCACGGGCCGTCTGTCCAGGTGCGGGACAGGGCGGCCTGCGTGATGAGGCGGGTTTCCTCGAGGTCCGGGACCGGGGGCCAGCGGCGCTCCGCCAGGTTCAGCACGGTCACGACGCCGCGCCGGTCGCGGGGCCGGTCGCGGGGCCGGTGGCGCGGTGGCGGCCCTTGCCGGAGCCGCGGCCGGTGCTGCGCGCCGGGGCCGGGGGCGGGAACAGCGGCTCGTCCAGACGGGTGCCCTCCCAGTCCGTGAACGTCATCCGGTCGGGTGAGTCGACCGGGCGGTGCGGTGCGCCGATCGCGACGAGGACGTGGTCCCGGTCGCCCGCGCCGACCGCGTGCGGGACCTGCCCGTCCACCATGTAGAGGTCGCCGGGGCGGACCTGGTGGACGACCTCGTCGACGGTGATCGTGCCGAGGCCCTCCAGGCAGAGCAGCAGGTGGTGGCCGGGGTGGGTGTGGACCGGGAACTGGCCGCCTGCGGGGACGTGGATGATGTCCGCGCCGAGGTGCCCGTCACCGGACAGGTGGAGCCCGAGGCCCTTGGCGGGGGCTCCGTGGACCGCGACCCCGCCATCGAGGACGGCGGCGGTGGCGGCGGGCAGGGACACGATGCGCAGTGCGGACATCAGGGGGTCTCCTCGGGGGCGGTCGCGAGCGTGGCCGCGTAGCTGTCGATGATCATGACGAGGGCGGTGGAGGCGTCCGGTGCGCCGAACCGCTCGGCGGCCGCGCGGAGGGTCGAGCGGATCCGGTCCCGCTCCTCGACGGTGACGGTCCACTGGACCGGGACGAGGGAGTCGGCGGTCGCGGACGAGTGCGGCGCGGTGATCTGCTCGGGCGGCGCGTACGGGGCCTGCGGGGGCGGCTGCATGGTCTGGGAGACCCCGGCCCGGGGTTGCAGCGGGGCCAGTCCGGACGGCGGGGCGGTGCCGGCCGGGGCGGGCTGGCCGGGGGCCGGGATCGTCTGGTCCCTGAACGGGGTGAGGAAGTCCGCGGCCTGCTGGCCGAGCGTGCCGGTCACGCGCAGGAGGCCGTCCAGGTCCTCGCTGCTGTAGCCGGTGCCGCCGAGGTCGGGAAGGTCCTCCAGGAGGCTGGCCAGGGCCTTGTCGTCGTAGCCGCCGAGGTCGTGGATGCGGTTGTCGCCGACGTTGATGCGCTTGGCGGTCTCGTCGTCGCAGGTGATGACCTCGCAGCGGGCCGTCTCCAGCCAGTTCCCTTCGGAGCAGAGCGCGCAGCCGGGGGCATCGGCGGTGCCGCGGACGCAGGTGTCGGGGCCGTGCCGCTGCAGGGCCTCGTACGTCTGGTTGCCGGTGAGGACGGTGAGGGTGCCGTCTCCGGTGTCGCGGACCACGAGGGACCGGTACTGGGCGTTCTGCTGGAGGCTGGCCAGGATCATGCGGACGTCGCCGCGGCGGGCGTTCCCAGGGAACGGGGTGAGGTCGGCGAGAGGGATTTCGGCCGTCCGCAGCCACCTCGCAGGCTCGGGCATAGGGGGGCACACCTCGCAGTTCGTGCTGGTCCCGGGGGCAATATCACTGATCGTAATCACCCGGAACCGCGCTTCGCCGGTATGGCGCGCGTCGGCACGACCCGCCCCGGCCCGCCGCTGCCGGCCAGCGGGCGGGGCTCGGGGCGGGGCTGCGGAGGTCGCAGCTACGAAGCCGCTGCGCGGGCGTGACCGAAGTGCCGGTTGGCCGCCGCCGGGTACGAAGCCCCCGGCTCGGGCGCGGGTCCTTGCGCTGAGTCGCCGGTACGAGGCCCCGGCTCGGGCATAGCGATCATCCAGGCAATGTCGCCGGTACAAGGCCCCGGCACGGGCGTGAGGACGACTCGTCGCCGTGTCACCGGTACGAGGCCCCGGCACGGGCATGGGTGGTCGTCGTGTGTCGCCGGTACAAGGCCCCGGCTCGGGCGTGACGAGTCTGCATGCCATGTCGCCGGTACGAAGCCCCGGCTCGGGCGCAGCGCAGGAGGTTGTGGATGTCGCCGGTACGAAGCCCCGGCTCGGGCGTGGACAGCTACATCTGCGCGTCGCAGGTACGAGGCCCCTGCGTGGGCGTTGGGGAAAGTCGGTTGCTCGTTCGCCGGTACGAAGCCCCGGCTCGGGCCTGGTGACACCGCCGCGTTCCCTTATAGCCCCTGCGGGGTGCGCCGGGGGGCCGCTCACGGCTGCGTGAGGCCCTTCCAGGGCCACTCGGGCTCCCCTCGCCGGGCTGGGGTGGGCTGTTCCTGCTACGTCGCGGGCATGAAGCCCCCGCGCGGGCGCCGAGCAGCTTCCGCTGATCACCGGTACGAAGCCCCGGCTCGGGCCTGGAGGAGTCCGATGGCTTGCCGCCGGGCACGAAGCCCCCGGCTCGGGCGTGGGGCGCCCTCTCCGTAGTCGCCGGTACGAGGCCCCGGCGCGGGCATGGTCCTGAGGCATCTACAGTCGCCGGTACGCAGCCCCGGCTCGGGCATGGGGTTCGATCTCGTAGTCACCGGTACGAGGCCCCGGCTCGGGCATCGGTCGTCTCGAACTTGGTCGCCGGTACGAAGCCCCGGCTCGGGCGCTGCTCCCCCGGTACCGGGTCGCCGGTACGAGGCCCCGGCGCGGGCATGTGACTCCGTCGCGTAGTCGCCGGTACGAGGCCCCGGCTCGGGCGTCGGCCTTCTCTCTGGGGCCGCCGGTACGAAGCCCCGGCTTGGGCGTTTGGACCCCTGCTCATCGGCCGCCGGTATGAGGCCCCGGCTTGGGCGTCTGCTCCCCTTACAGGGCCGCCGGTATGAGGCCCCGGCTTGGGCGTCGCTCCCAGTTCCGGGCCGCCGGTACGAAGCCCCGGCTTGGGCGTGGCCGGGCGGGGGTGCGTCTGTCGCGGGTACGAGGCCCCGGCTCGGGCGTGGCGGGGGTGACCCTCCATCGCGGGTACGAAGCCCTCCGCTCGGGCGTGGTCACATTCGCGCGCCGTCGCCGGTACGAGGCCCCGGCGCGGGCATCGGAGGAGCCCGCCGAGTGGACCCATTATTGCTCCCAGAGGGTGCGTCGGGGGGCCGCTCACGGCTGCGTGAGGCCCTTCCAGGGCATAGCGGGCCTCAGTGTGCTGCGGGCCCTGCCCCCCGTTCGGCTGTCGGCGACCTGTTGTCACCGGTACGAAGCCCCGGCTCGGGCGTGGAGGTCAGACCTCCTGCGTCGCGGGTACGAAGCCCCCGCGCGGGCGTCGCGGCGGCGAGCCGGTGGTCGCGGGTACGAAGCCCCGGCTTGGGCACGAGGTACAGACCTGCCTGGTCGCGGGTACGAAGCCCCGGCGCGGGCGTGGAGGCATGGAGCGTCGCCGGTACGAAGCCCCGGCACGGGCGCTGCTCCGAGCTGCTGATCGTCGCGGGCACGAAGCCCCCGCGCGGGCGTGGCATCGACTGGCTTGTCGTCACGGGCATGAGGCCCCCGTTCGGGCGTCGGGACCGGCAGGCTACTGGTCGTCCGGGTCCTCGGTCAGGGCGTCGAGCAGGTCCTGTATGTCTCCGGTCGGCGGGGCGGTGCCGGCCGGGGCGGGCGGTTCGGGGGGCGGGCAGGTGCAGGGGCCCTTCCGGGGGCATGGGCAGTCGAGGGGCTTGGTCTGGGAGAGGTCGTAGACCCAGGCGACCTTGAAGCCGTGGAGGACCCGTTCGCGGCTCTTCTCGTCCTTGCCTGCCTTCTCCTCGGGGGTGCGCTTGGCGTCCTCGCCTCCCTTCTCCTCGGTGCCGGTCCGGCGGGTGAGGGGGGCGAAGATCCCGATGGCGGACTGGCCGTAGCGGACCTGGCGGCCGTGCTGCTGCCATTCCATGTAGCCGTAGACCTGGACGGCGTCGGGGCACTGGACCCAGATGGCGTACTTGTTCTTGATGCTGTGGCGGTCGTCCAGGCGGGCGGCGGTCTCGGCGAACGCGGTGATCGCGTCGGGGTCCATCTCGGCGGCGGCCAGCTCCAGCAGCGCGGCGAGCCCGGCGGGGGACAGCCTGGATTCGCGCCGCTTCTCGGTCGTCTCGGTGGTCTCGGTCATTCGGTCCGTTCCTTTCTCGGTCAGGAGGCTGCGCTGTAGCCGCAGCGTTCGAGGCGGACGGCGGGGGCGGGGCGGAACAGGACGCCGTCGCGGGTGACCTGGTGCTTGTAGCTGCGGGTGA
Source organism: Actinomadura sp. K4S16 (assembly GCF_008327685.1). Lineage (GTDB taxonomy): Bacteria > Actinomycetota > Actinomycetes > Streptosporangiales > Streptosporangiaceae > Spirillospora. Next base: position 39,487 of record NZ_BDDE01000028.1, on the reverse strand, counting down.
AGTAGAGGAGGAACTCGGCGGGCTTGTCCTCGGAGAAGCCCTTCGGGACGGTGGTGTCGGGGGTGAGGGGCGTCTTGCGGCGGCTCATGTGGGCGCGGGTGACGTAGGGGCAGGTTCGGGCCGCGAACCGTGCGCACTCCTCGTGCATCGGCGGGTCCGTGTAGGCGCGGCTCTGGGCGCTGCGCTCGCCGCCGAGGAACACGATCCAGTAGTCCAGGGTGTCCTCGCAGATGCCGCAGCGGCGTTCGGCGGCGAGGCGGACGACCTTGGCGGAGTCGAGGGCGGTGAAGTCGTGCTGCCCGTCCTCGGTGGTGATGTTGGCGTAGGGGACGGGGACGTTCCTGCGGGGGCAGACCGGCAGGTGGGCGAGCCGCTGCGGGATCTCCATGGTTCTCCTTCCGGTCATCGGCTGGTGCCGAGGGTGTTGTGGCGGGCCTGGGCGATGCGGCCCAGGACGAGGCGGCCGGTCTTCTGGGCCTCGCGGCGGGCGGACTGGTCGCCCTGGGCGGGGGCGGGGCCGTAGAGAGCCTGGGCGTAGGTGTCGAGGACGGACAGGACGCGTTCCACGACGACCTTGTCGTCGGTCGGGATGGTGAGGCGGTACTCGCGTCCGCGGCCCCGCTCGATCTCCTGGGCGTCGTCGAGGTACCGGCGGCAGGTGGCCTCTTCGGGGCTGAGGCGTTCGGGCGGGGTCGTGCAGAGGGCGGTGCCGGCCAGGTAGGTGTGGAAGGCGCCGGGGAGGCTGATGGTCAGGCGGCGCTCCTGGTGGAGGATCTTGAGGAGGGCTTCGGCGGGGCCGCCGATGTGGGTCTGGATCTGGCCGCCGCGCTTCTTGTACTCGTCGAGCGCGGCCATCATGAATTCGTGGCGGGCGCCGCCCCCTTCGTGCTCCAGTTCGGAGAGCGGTTCCTTGGCGAGGCCCTTGGCCATGTCCTGGATGATCTGGTCGAGGATGAGCTTGGCCACGGTCTCGTCGTAGTCGGCGGATCGGATGCCGGGCATAGGGGCTACCTCCTGTGGGTCGTGGTCGGGGCTGTGAGGGGATCTGGGGGGCGCGGAGGGGGCCGCCCCGCCGGGGGCTGCGGGGAGGTCCCCCGGCGGGGCGGCTGGTCAGGCGCGCATCATCACGTTCTCCCAGGACCACTGCGGCAGGGACCCGCCATCGGCGCGGGGGACGGTCCACTCGTGGAGGCCGAGGATGCTGCACGCGGCGTGCCCGTACGCCTCGTCGGCGGTGCCGAGCTGGTAGAGCAGCTCCTGCCGGGCGCACTCGGCGGCGGCCTGCGGGTCGGGGTGGCGGTGGTCGCAGCGCCAGTACCGGATCGCGGTGTCGCTGTGGCGCTGGAGGGTGACGTGTCCGGCGTAGGCGGTGTAGCGGGAGTCCGACGAGGTGTGGAGGGGCGGGTACTGGGAGGCCCTGGTCAGGTAGCGCTGGTAGGCGGTCAGGTGGTCGGCGTCTTCGAGGGAGTCGGTGATGTTGTCCAGGGCCGCGTGGAGGTCGCGGGCGGGGGCGTGGGCGAGGCAGTGGCGGCCGTCCTCGGTGACGGCGGGCTTGTCGCAGGGCTCCGCCATGATCAGGCCGTCGGGGAAGTCGGCGGCGATGCAGTAGAGCAGGCCGCAGTCGGGGCAGGCGGAGCGTCCGTCGTCGGGGATCTCGACGACGGACTCGCACTCGCACTCCAGGAGCGCCTTGTAGCGCCTGCGGCCGGTGGGGGTGTCGCAGTTCCGGCAGACGAAGTTGGAGCCGTCCTGGGCGGCGGGGTGCGGCAGGTCGCAGCAGGCCGTGATCAGGTCCGGGAAGACGATGGCGGCCGGGTCGATGCCGGCCTCCGGGTTGGTGTCGGTCATGGTGGTTCCTCTCCTGTCCGGGGGCGGCGGGCGGGTCCCGCCGCCCCGTGGCGGGTTCGGTCAGGCGGCCTCGTCGAGGCGCGCGATGTAAGCGGCGGTGCGCTGCAGGAACCGGCGGGCGCCTTCGCGCTCGGCGCGGGCGATGTCGGTGCTGATGCCGTCCGTGTGGAGGGTCTCGGGGCGCTCGACGAGCGCCTGGGTGCAGCGCTCGCGCTCGGCGCGGAGCGCGAGCGCGAGCGGGACGCCCCTCTCGCAGTGCGCGGCGATGACGGCGCGGTAGGGCTTGGCCTCGCCCTGGGCGTTGATCAGGGCGCGCATCGCGTCCGCGTATGGTCCGGCCTGGTTGAGGACTTCGCGGGCGAGCTTCTCGCGCGCCTGCGCCTCGTCCTCGAAGATGCTGAGCATCTGGTTCTCGAACGCGCCGAGGATGTGTGTGCGGTCCATGTCGGGCTCCCTCGCTTCGCTTGCCTTCTGTCCCTAATTATGGCATGAATTGAGGGCATAATCAAGCGTGGAAGGCAACGCCGGGGCCCCCTGCCGTCCTCCCGTGGGGGGCTCTGGGGGGCCGCAGCGGTGGCCGATCGTGAACGCGGTCTCCAGGGCCGCGACGAGCCGCGCGGGTGTCGTGCCCGGCGGGATGTCGGTGGCGGCGAGGAGGGTCCGCAGGTGGCCGCCCTCCAGCAGGAGGACGCTCGGCGGGCCGGTGACGCTGACCGAGTAGCAGGGGTGCAGGACGGGCCGCCGGGCGAGCATCGGGACGACGACCTCGGCGCGCAGGTCGCAGGGATGGTGGGACGCGCCGAGGCGGCGGGCGTCCTCCAGCAGGGCGATCACGCGGGGGGCGTCGTCGCGGCGGCGCAGCCGCACGAGGCGCCGGATCGGCCTGCCGTCCAGGTGCAGGTCGACGCCCAGGGGACGCCTGCCGCGCGGGCTCGGGTGGAACTCGTAGCGGGCGTTCTCGGGGTAGGCGGTCATCGGGTGATGGCCTCCGACTGTCCGAGCATGAAGGCGGCCTGGAGCGCGGTGGCCATCTGGGTCAGCCAGATGCCGTGCGGGTTGTCGCTGGCGAGCAGGCTGACGGCTTCGCCGTCCTGGTCACGGACGAGGTGCCCGCCGTGAGCGCGGTAGTGGGTGTGGCCGTCCGGGCGGTTGGCGCGGCGGGCCGCGAGTTCGGCGCGCTGGTCGCACCAGCCGTGCGCGCGGCCGCGCTCGCGGGCGTCCTCCAGGAGGCGCACCACGGCGGGGATTCCGGCGGGGTCGGCGAGGCTGACGATGCGGCGGCGGATGACGCGGCCGTCGTGGCAGAGGTCGATGCCGGGGGGCCGGCCGCTGCGGTCCGGGCGGAACTCCCAGGGGGGCGGGGCCTCGGTGCCGCGCGCCCAGGGCGCGGGACGGGGGGCCGTGCGGGTCGTCACCGCGCCTCCTCGGCGGTCGCGGTGACGGAGGTCTCGGCGTGCCGGAGGGCGAGTTGGTAGCAGATGATCAGGGCGGGCTGGAGGGCGTCGAGGGTGAGGCCGAGCGGGGCCTCGTCGGCGTTGAGCACGGTGGTGTCGCCGTCCTGGTCGAGCCGGGCGATGCGGCGGCGGATGGTGCCGAGGACGACGTAGTAGGCGTGGCCGTCCGGGGCGTCGTCGCCGATCGCGCGGACCTCGGCGGCGCGGTCGCAGGGGGCGTGCGCGGCGCCCCGCTGGTAGGCGTCCTCCAGCATGGCGATGACGGCGGGGGCGTCGGCCTCGTCGGCGAGGCTGAGCAGGGTCACGTCGGGGAGGGCGGGGCTCTGGTGGAGGACGATGTCCGTGATCGACTCGTCGTGGCGCACGGCGTAGAGCCGGTGCCGCGCGGCCGCCCCTCCGGGGCCGGTGCCGGGGGTGGTGCTGGTCATGGTTCGCGGGGTCCTTCCTGATCGGTGGCCGCGGCTTGGGCGGCGAGGTCCGGGGGGAGGGTGATGTGGACGCACGCCTGCCCGAGCAGGCGTGGGCAGGTGGTGATACGGGTGATCGTCCACCCGTCGGCTTCCAGCGCGTCGATGGCGCGCCCGAGCTGATCGAGGGTGGTGCCGGGGCCGAGGACGACGCGCAGCCCGCCGGGGCCGGGGGCCATGCAGGACCAGGGCGCGTGCCCGATGAGCTGCGCGGCGGCCCTCGCCATGACGACGGCGCGCGCGACGGCGGCGGCCCGGTAGGCGCGGGCGACCGCGGCCTGCTGGGGCAGGAGGACGGTGGGGTGGGGCGGGACGGTGGGGGCCCGGTCGAGGGCCCAGCCGATGGCCATGGCGCCGGTTCCTTCCGGTCGGCCGGGGGGCGGCGGGTGCCGCCCCCCGTGGGCTCGGGGGTCAGCGCCGTCCGGCGTGGTCGCAGGCGGTGAAGAGGGCGGCCTCGGGGTTGGGCCACAGGACCATGGAGGCGGCGGGGTTGGCGGGGTCGGCGAGGTCGCTGATGCTGATCCAGGTCTCGGCGTCCACCGCGGAGAGGAGTTCGCGGGCGTAGGGGCGGTCGTCGGGGGTGCGGGCGATGATCCAGCCCTCCTCCGCGACGGCGCGGAAGACGCGGATGGAGCCGAACCGGACCGAGGTGAGGCGGTCGGTGATGTCGGTGATGTCGGTGGGGCCGTCGATCCCGTCGCGGTCGGTCGGGGCGGCGGCGTGGTCGAAGGCGGCGGCGAGGGCGAGCTCGACGGCGTCCCAGAGGACGCGGGCGGCCTCGGGGCTGTCGGGCTCGATGACGTCCATCCAGTGCTCGCCGTCGTTGGCGAGGAACTCGCGGGCCCAGTGGCGGCTCTGGTGCTGGCGGGCGACGACCCAGCCGGGGGTCGGGGCGGCGCGGGACACCTCGATGTCGCCGATGGTGGCGGAGGTGATCTGGTCGTAGATGTCGAGGATGTTCATGGCGTGCGGTTCCTTCCGGTCGTGGTGCGGGTGGTCGTGCGGGGCCGGGGGCGGCGGGCCGGGCGGGGAAGGGCCCGCCGCCCCCGTTTTCCAGGGGTGGTCAGGAGGCGTCGAGCAGTCCGTCCGTGCGGCGGAGGAACAGGCGGGCGCCCTCGCGGGCGGCGACCTCGGACTCGTTCAGGACGCCGTTCGTGCTGACGGCGGGGCTCTGGTCGATCAGCGCTTTCAGCGCCTGCTCGCGCTCGGCGCGGAGGGCGTCGCGGGCGCTCAGGCCGTCCTTGCTGATCCGCTCGCGGACGCTGTGCCAGGGGCGGGCGATGCCCTGCTGCTTGACGAATTCCGCCATCGCGGGGGCGTGCCGGATCTTGTCGAGGTCCTGGAGGTCGCGGATGAGCCGGGCGCGGGCGTCGTCCTCGGAGAGGTCGGCCGAAGCGCCGTACGTGTCGATGGCGCGCTTGATTTCCTCGTCGGAGAAGCTCTGGCCGCTCATGGGTGGGTTCCTCCCTGGGTGTTTGCTTTGCCTTATGTCCCTAAGTATGGCATGAATTAGAGCCTATGACAAGGCGAGAGGCCAAATTCAGGGACAGTCTCGGCCGCTGACAGTGCCCTCCAGGAGGGACATGGCCCGCCGGTAGGCGGCGAGCATCCGCGCGCCGTCCATCAGCTCGCTCCGCAGTGCGAAGATCTCCTTGCGGCGGAGCCGCTCCCGCTTGATGCCGTCCGGCTCGGTGAGGGTGTTGCCGCAGTGGACCAGGACGTCCGGGCCGAGGTCCCACACGAGGGCGTTGACCGCGCAGCAGGCGGCGGCGATCGGGTCGATGTCGGTCGCGGCCCACGCGAAGCGGGAGGGCTCGATGCCCTGGTTGCGGAGCGCCCACGCGGCGGCGCGGAGGAGCCCGCCGGTCCCGGCCGCCGGGTCGTGGATGCCGCCGGGACCGGTCCCGCGCTCCAGCTCGGCCGCGAGCAGCTCGTCGACCGGCATCGTCAGGGCGGCCATGGCGTTGGCGAGCTCTTGCGGGGTGTGGATCTCGGCGAGGCTCGCGCTGGCGCCCGAGGAGCGCAGCTCGACCAGGACGCGGCCGAGCACGTCGGTCTCGCAGCGCCAGTGCGGGTCCGGGTTCCCGGTGAAGTCCAGCAGGCCCGCGTGGAGCGCCGTGGCGGTGACGTGGCGGACGGCCTCGACGGTGGCGGGGTCGGGGTCGTCGGGCTCGTCGAGCCACTCCGCGAGCGGACGGGCGGCGTTGATCAGGTAGGGGTTCGTGATCCACTGGATGGCCCAGATCTGCCGGTACATGGACAGCAGCCCCGGCCCGTCCAGGTCGATGATCTGTGCGGCCAGGTCGGGGCCCTTCGGGTCGGCCTGCCGGATCTGGGTGAGCGCGGCGACGACGCCGAGGGGGATCTCGATATGGGACGCGGTCTGGTGGTGGCGGTTGCCGCGCTGGGCGTCGTGCCACGCCGCGTTGACGCGCTCGGCGAGCTGGTGCAGGCGGCCGGAGTCGGGCGCCTTTCGCGGGGCCGGCCTCGGCGACGGCGGGGGCGGGGCCTGGCCGCCGTCCGCGTCGCCGCCGGTGGCGGGTGGCGGGTCCTGCGGGCGGACGCTGTCCGGGGTGAGGGTGATCTCCTTCTGATCGGGGTCGGGGTCGGGCGGGAGGTCCGCCGGGGTGGGGGGCTGGTCCCCGGAGAGTGCGGCGAACAGGTCGAGCTGCGCGCCGCGCTCGCGGCCGCGCTTGCGGTCGCGGTCGCGCTTGTAGTGTCGTGGCATCGGTCGCGCTCCTTCGGATCGGTAGGGGTGCGCTGCGCACGTCCGCGAAAGGGCGTGCGCGCGCGTGGTGGCCGGGTCAGGCCCTGGGAGGGCGGGGGCGTCCGCCTCCCAGGGCCGCCGGGGAGTTAGGCGTCCCGGCCGGTGCCCGGCTCCGGCTCGGGGGCCGGGGTCTGCGGCTCGTTCGCGGGTGCGGGGAGCGCGCCTTCGAGCTGGTCGACCGTCCTGCTGAGGTAGAAGGCGCCGCGCTCCAGGGCGCGGCCCCTCGCGGAGCCCAGCTCGTCGTCCGGCTGCCTGCCGCGGAACCTCAGCAGGAGCCGGTGCCTGCGCCGGGCGTCGGAGGCGATCTCGCGGACGTCGTGGCAGAGCCGGTCGAACTGGCGGAGGGCGTCGTCGCGGGCGGTCTCGGCTTCCCGGACGCGGGCCAGCACAGGGCCCATCCGCTCGCCCAGGAAGGCGGCGAGGTTCATGCAGAACCAGTCCGTGGAGCCTTCGGGGTGGGGGTGCGTGCGCAGCTCTTGCACGTGCCCGACGAACGCCTGGAACAGCTCGTCGCTGATGGGCTGCACGTCGCGCAGGACTCGATCGGAGTAGTGGGTCTCGTCGGCTGCGGGCTCGGCGGGCTCGGCGGGCCCGGTCGCGTCGGTGTCGTTCACGGCCGCGCCTCCGGTGCCCGGTCCTGGGTGGCGAGGAGGGACTCGGTGAGGGCCGCGCGGAGCCGCTTGGCGAGGTCGGTCAGCTCGTTCGCGCCGCGTTCCAGGCCGCGCGCCTTCCCCCAGTCGCGTGCGCGCACGTTGTCGCGGGCGGTGAACATGTCCTCGCCGCGCTGGCGGGCGTCGTCGGAGACGGCCTTGACCACGTCCCGGAGGCGGGCCAGCTCCGCCTCGGTGTCCCGGAGGCGGGCCAGCACGGATGCCATGTGCTCGCCGACCTCGACGGTGCGGTGGAAGCAGAACAGGCGGTCGTCGGGGTGGGTGCGCATGTCGGCCAGGTCTTGGGCGATCGCCTCGATCACCGAGTCGCTGGCGGGGTGTTCGTCGATGGCGGTCAGGTCGGGTGCCATGGTGTGCGGTTCCCTTTCTCGTGGGGTCATTCGTTCCAGCCGGTGGCTCCGCGCCGCCGGACCACGGGCCGCTCCATGCGGCCTCGCGCGAGGAACTCGGCGATGTCGCGGTGGTCCCGCCGGGGGTCGGCGGCGGCGGGGAGGAGTCCCGCGAGCCGGAGCGCGGCGAGGACCGCGTGCTGGAGGAGCAGGGGCGGGACCTCGGAGCCCTCCGGCTGGCGGAAGAGGAAGACGACGTCGCCGGGCCGCGCGGCGGCCTCCGGGTCGGGGGTCGCCGGGGTCTGCTCGGGCGGGTTCATCGGGCGGCCTCCGCGAGGGAGACGCCGTGGCGCTCCAGGTACCGGTCGAACTCGTCGCTGGTGAACAGCTCGATGATCGCCAGGATGCGTCCGTGGCCGTAGCCGGGGTGGCGCTGGACGTGGCCGCAGCCGCGGGCGCAGACCCAGTACCGGGCGTCGTCGTACGGGTCGGACGGGTCCCGCGTCCACTGGCCGGGGAACTCGTGGTAGCCGGCCGCGCAGGCTTCGCCCCAGACGCGGGCCAGCTCCATGGCGTCGGCGTCGAGCACGGCGCGGACGCATCGCTGGTGGCCGCTGCCCTCCCAGACCAGGCGCCCGTTGTCGATGAAGCGGCCGACGTGGATGTCGCCGGTGACGGGTCTGAGGCAGATCTTGCACCTGGGCCGGTGGGTGAGCACGCGGGGCTCGTGGTCGTCGGTCAATGTGCCGGGTCCTTTCTCGGTAGGGAGACGCGGGCGACGCCGAGGAAGAGCTGGGCGAGCCGTCCGACGAGCACGTCGGACCGGTGGCGGGCCCAGAAGCCCGCGCAGGCGGCCGGGCCGATCTCGGGGTGGTCGCCGTAGGGGAGGGTCTTGTGGCAGGTGAGGAGCGCGCCCGCCTCGAGGTTCTCGGCGATGACCTCGGCGACGCGGTCCTCGCCGAACGCCTTGCGGCCCGCCTGCCGGAACAGGCAGTCGGGGCATCGCTGGTCGAGGACGCGGACCTTGCCGGTCTCGCGGTCGAGGATGCTGGCGGCGGCGCGGCGGTCGTCGTCGGGTTCGACGCCGTCCGGGGCGTCGTCCGGGTCTGCGGCTCGGGCGGGGGCTCTGGCGGGGTCGGCGGTCACGGCCGCCCCTCGGGACCGGCCGCGTCTCTGCGGCGGACCGCGTCCGCCCAGGCGGCGGCGGTGTCGGCGACCTTGTCGAGCATCTCGGCGAGGTCGCCGGGGCGGGCCGCGAGCGCGGCGTAGACGCGTTCGAGGAGGACGAGGGGCCAGGTGAGGGAGCCCCGCTCCGTGGCGCTGTCGCGGACGCGTTCGCGGGCGGCGTGGATGCGCTGCCAGGTGTGGTGCCCGGTGTCGTCGGGCAGGTCGTCAGGCAGGCCGGGGGGCAGGTCGGGGGCGCTCACCGGCCCGGCTCCGCGTCTCCGCCGCCGAAGATGTAGGAGCTGACGCGGTAGCAGAGCTCGCGGTCGGTCCCCCACATCCGGTCGATGAGCGGCCAGACCTGGTCCTCGATCCTCCGGAGGCGGTCGTCCCAGTTGCGCTCGACGAGCCGGGCGTGACGGATCGCGATGGGGTTCTTGTTCATGTCGATCGCGCGGAGCAGCTCTGCGACGGCGCGCTGGCGCTGCTCTCCCGCCCACTGGTAGCGGCGGGCCGCCGCGAGGGCTCGGGTGCCGAGCGGGTGGCGGACGGCGACCAGCTCGTCCGGCCAGTCGGTCAACCCTGGGAACTTCTCGGTCTCCATGGCTCTTCCTGTTCGGGGTCGGGTCGGGGTCAGTGCTCGTAGCCGACGCCGCCGCAGTCGGGGCACACGACGGTGCCGACGGTGGCGCGGACCCAGCGGCGGCCGCCGCAGGAGCAGGGGGCGGAGTACATGTCGGTGTCGCGGTACTCGCGGTCGACGAGGGCGCGGGCGTGGCGGTGGGTGTACTCGCCGCCGACGTAGCCGGTCTCCTTGCCGTGATGGTCGTCACGCCAGGGGTTGAGGAGGCCGTGGGTCTCGCCAGCGTGGTCGGCGCAGGCGACCCGCCAGGGCTCGCCGGGCGCCTTGAGCGCGATGCCGGCCAGGCGCGGGACGTGCGTGCCGCAGTCCTTGCAGGTGCCGGGGTACCGGTTCACGCGCATGCGGGGTCGCGCGGTGTGCTGGGGGGTGCGTGGCATGGCCTCTCCCGTGCGTGTTTCGTACCTTGCTTATGTCCCTAAGTTTGGCATAATCTAGAGTCATAGTCAACGTGACATGCCCACAATGAGGACAGAAGGGATGGACACCAGCTATGGCCTACTTGCGAGACAGAGGGGCCCGTGCGAACATCGGCGCGAAGGGACGCGGCCGGGCGGGCAAGGCTCCGCCGGTCGCGCGAGGCGTACCTGCGAAGGTCCAAATTGTCCGGGAGGTCGGGATGGCGGCACGTCCCGGTCCCCGTCCAGGACGCCGACCCGTCACCCTCACCCCCGAGCAGAACGAGGCGCACGAGCGACTGGTGCGGGCCGCCGCCGAGCAGGAGCGGCTCACCCTGGCCTTCGAGGTCGCGATCGTCGAAGCCGGGGTCGCCGTCGTACCGCGCCAGCGCGTGATCGAGTCAAGCCGCCTCAGCAAGAACAAGATCTGGAAGATCTGGAAGGCCGCGGACGTCCCCACCCTCCCCGGCGGGACCGGCCACCTCCAGCTCAGCGACGAGCAGCAGAAGATCCTCCGCCGCATCGAGACCCTGGCCGCGCAGATCGCCGAGAACGAGAAGGCGTTCAGCGCGGCCCTGCTCGACTGCGGCCGGACCCACGTGCCGCAGGGCCTGGTCTCCGACGCCAGCGGGTACCAGCGCGAGCGGATCCGGCAGTTGTGGCGCAAGGCCGGCATCCCCTCCCCGCGCGACTGACGCACCGCTCCCCGACCGCCGCTCGACCGGCCCCCGCCCTGCGGGGCCGGTCGTGACCGGCCCCGCGCGCTCACTCCCCCTCCGTCCCGCCCGCGTCCCGCACGGGCCCCGCCTGCGCGAGGCGCGCGGCGGCGCGGCGGCGCGCCAGCGGGACGCACGCGGTGAGCACCGCGCTCGCCCCGACGGCGGCGCCCACCCAGAACCCGGCCGCGAAGCTCCGGACCTCGACCAGGGCGACGATCATGGCTCCCCCTCCTGGAGGCGGAGGGCGCCGGGCGCGGCAACCGGACGCGGGGTGTGCGTGTCCGCCGAGCTGAATTGTCCACACGCTTTTTGTCCGAGTTTTCCGCGTAGTCGGCACCTTCCACCTTTAGGTGTGATGACAGTAATTTGTGTTTGGTGCAGTTTCTTGTAGACGTGCAGTTGTACTTAACGGTCAAAGCTTGAGTAGGTGCTTCTATACGTCTTAGGGGGCCCGCGTGGAGGGCCCCTAACTCGACTTAGGGGCTTCCGTGGAGGGCCCCTTTCGCCGAGTTAGGGGCTTCCGTGGAGGGCCCCTAAATCCGGTTAGGGGCCACTGGGGAGGGCCCCTAACGGAGAAAGGGGCCGCTGTGGAGGGCCCCTTTCTCCGGGCGGGGGGCGGCCCGTCCACAGGGCGGCCGGAGCGTTCATCCACAGGCGGCCAGCCCACCCGGCCCGTCCTCCTGCTCCGCCTCGTCCTCGCGTTCCGGGAGCCGCACCGACGCCGGGAGCTCCGGGAGCCGGAACCCCATCGCGTGCCCCCGGCGCGCGTAGATCGGGCGGCCCAGGCGATCCCGGCCGATCTCGACCCGCACCTCCAGCCCCCGCCGCGCGAGCTTCTGCAGGACCGGCCGGAGCCCCTTGGGGGTGACCCCGAGGACCCGGCAGATCCGCTGGTGCAGGCTGCACTGGTCGCCCTTGAACCGGCGCATCTCGCGGGTCTCCTCGGACAGGACCCGGTCGGCGATCGTGATCAGGACCAGGGCCTCGTTGTCGCCGACCCCGGCCGCGGCGGGGGTCTGGAGCCACTCGATCACGTCCCCGACGAGGCGCCCGCTCACGGCATCCTTCCTGCGGCCCCGAGGGCGACGCAGAGGCCCCGAGGGCACGCGGCAAGGGTGATCCCCCGGCGAGCGGAAGAGCGCCAATTGGGGGGCAACCCCAGGTTGCCCCCCTGCGGGACGGCCCCTTTCCCGTCGTAGCGCACCACCACTCACCGAACTCCCCTCGTCCCTTGTCCCGCTCCCCGGCCCGGCTCGCAGTAGCGGCAGCCGCGTTCCTGCCCGCCGCCGTGGTGGGCGAGGTGCATCGCCGACTCGCGGCCCCTGTCGAAGTCGGGGACGTAGCCGCCGGACCTCGGCCCGGGCGGCTCCGGCAAGCCGAACCGCGTGATCAGCAGCCGGACCACCCACTCGTAGCGCTGCCGCGTCCGGTCGCTCCGGACCCCGGTCTCCCTCGCCGCGTCCACCCGGTTGAGCCGCCCGAAGAACCGGTGGTTGGCGTAGGTCGCGATCCGCTCGGCGCGCGGCCGGGTGATCGCGGTGACCTCCAGCACCATGTCCGCCGTCACCTCCTCCGGCACCTCCTCCGCGCCCTCGTCCGCGTCGCCGCCGGGGGCGCTGGTCTCGGCGGCGTTCACGACGCCGGTCCCATGCCGGGGAACAGGGGGAACCCGGACCCGCCGGACGGTGCCGGGGACCGGCTCTCACCGGGGCGGTCCGACGGGCTGCCGGGGCTGCTCTGCGGGGTGCTCCTCGAGGTGCGCCGCGCACTGCGCTCAGGGCTGCGCTCAGAGCCGGGCCGCTGCCTCCTCGCCCGCTTGCGGGGCGCGGGGAGCGAGGGGAGCGCGGGGGCCGCGCCGCTGCCCTTCACCGAGTCGGGCGCGGCGCCCCCTCTCGGGGAACCCGACGCGCCCCCGGCCGACCCCGCCGAGGACGTCGCCCCCGGCTCCCCGGTACAGCAGCCGGCCGGGGTGCGCGCACCGCTCAGCCCGCCCTTCTCCCCCGACCCGTCCGCCGGGCTCACCGCCCACACCACGGCGAGCGCCGCCACGGCCGCCGCCGTCCCGGCGGCGATGCCGCGTACGCGGCTCCTGGGCTGGGCATGTCTTCCGGTCCTCATCGTTCTCCTTCGCCAAGTCGCCGCCGCCCCGTGGACGCCACCGGCTCGCTCGCCGGGTCCCAGGGCGGCTCTTCCTGACGCGGCCCCCCGCAGGTGGCCGCGTGCGGCATGTGGACGCGCTCCAGCGGATGCCGCGGCCCGTCCCCGGCCGAGGCCAGGGAGCGGGCGCGCAGCACGCCGAGCGCGTCCCGGTACGCCAGGACGCTCCCGCCCGGGTCCGGCTCCGGGTCGAGCGGCTGCCAGCGGCCCCGCCGGGTCAGGGCCCAGACGATCCGCTGGCCGCACCGCTCGCACTCCGGCACCTCCTGGACGGGTTTCCTTCGGGTCATGCGCACCTCCCGGAGATCGACAGCGCGGCCCGCCCGCCGGGGCCCCCGAAGGAACCCGGCGGGCGGGCGGGCGCTGGCCGAGCTCGGCTCAGGCACCAGCGGTGCCGTACAGGCCAGCGCCCCGCGTGTCCCGCCCGCCGGGAGGTGATCGGGCGGGACACGGGTCGTGCAGCGAGTGGTCCCGGCTATCCGGGCGCCACCGCCGTGCCGCCCCGGAGCTGCCCCCGCTTCTCCGGGCACAGGTGGGTCACGGCCGCGCGGGCCACCACCCGCATGTCGTGCTCGGTCAGGCCGCGCCGTGCGGCCACGCCGCTGGAGCCGGTCGCGGAGGCGAGGCCGGAGCAGACCGCCTCACCGGCACCGAGCAGCTCCCCGTTCGGCAGCTCCCCGGCGGCCCCGCCCTGGGACCTGACCTCGGCGACGTACCGCACCACCGGGGCGTCGGCGGCGGGCGCGACGTCCAGCCGGACCCGCTCCGGGCGGTCCCCCTGCCACACGGTCACGCCGCCGAGGGCGATCAGCATCACCGACGCGGCCGCCGAGAACCGGGAGAACAGGCCCCACCGGGGGCGGCTCTCGGACCGGTGCCGACCGTGCTGGCGCAGCGCGCGCGAGGCGTAGCTCCTGGAGCGGTCCTGCGTGCCCCTCATGAGCCCCGTCACCGCGCGCCACCCTCTTTTCCCAGGGCTTCACCGTGCCCGTTCGCGGTGTCGCTCTCCGGCCCCGTGAGCGGCTCCACCGGCTCGGGCTGGGCGGGCTGGGCGGGCTGGGCGGACGGGCCGCGCGGCGGGGTCGGCGCCGGGAGGGCCTGGCTGCCGGCCAGCGGGTACGGCTGCTGCGGGGGGCCCTGCGGGGGGCGCGGCCACGCGGCCGCCTGCTGCCCCGGCCCGCCCTGCGGCCGGTCGCTCTCCGGCCAGTCGACCGGGTTCACCGGCACCGGCCCCATCAGCCTGCGGTTCTGCGCGGTCCCCATCTGGCACCCGGCGTGCTCGCGCAGGGCCCGCATCGTGCCCTCGAACTCGGCGAGGTCCTCGGGGGAGGTACCGGCCGGGACGACGGCGGACGCGCCGATCACCAGCCCCAGCTCCCTGTCGCTCGACACGATGTCGCGGGGGCGGAGCACCTGCCCCTTGCGCAGGTGGTAGGCGTAGCCGCGCTGGACCGCCTCCAGGTGGGCCTGCGCCTCGTCGAAGTCGGCCACGGCCGCCCGGTACTGCCTCTGGGTCTCGTGGACGGCCAGGGCCAGGATGTCGGCCTGGGCCTTCGCCGCCCGGATCTCGTGCTCGTACCAGGCGCGGGTGCGGTCCTCCTGTCGGGGAGGCCGCTCACGCTCGACGTCCTCCTCCTCCGGCTGCGCGCCGTCCTCCTGCGCGCCGTCCTGCGGGCCGTCCTGCGCGGCCTCCTCGGGCGCCCGGCCCTGCGGCCCCTCGTCCGCCGGGGCCTCGGGCCGCTCGTCGTGCGCGGTCGTCTGCGTGTCCTGGGTGCCCTCGTCGGGCGTGGTGTGCGTTCGCATCGCGGTGTCCTCTCGTGGACCCCGGCGCCCGCCCCGCCCGGATGCGGGGCGGGCGCATCCGGGGGGCTACTTCTTCCAGTTGTCGATCCAGGCCAGGCCGCCCCTGTCGAGCGTGAGCTTGGCCCTGGTGACGGTGACGTACGCGAGCATCGCCTCCTCCCTGGGGATCTCCGGCTCCCGGTTCTCCTCCGGGTCCCTCTTCGGCTCACGGAAGTCGGAGGACACCTTCACCGAGTCCCACTCGCGGCCCTTGGCCTTGTGGGCGGTGGAGATGATCACGTCCGGCTGGATCACCGGGCCCCGCCTGCGCTTGCCGCGCACCGCCGGGTCGGGGACGAGCCGGTCGACGGCGTCGATGACCATGTCCGGGCCCCAGTCGTCGATGAGGCGCACGAACGTGAGCAGGTCCGACCCGGCGGGGTCCTCCTCGGCGTACTGCTGGACCTCGCCCCAGGTGCGGAACGCGATCAGCTCGGGATGGTCGGTCCCGGCGCCCGCCTTGAGCGTGATGGCGGCCTCGGCCAGCTTCTTGATCCCGGCCCCGTCCCCGACGAGGGCGACCTTCTTCCCCTCGCCCATGTAGTCGATGGCCGCTTCCATGGCCCCGGAGTTGGACCTCGTGAGCAGCGCGTCGGGCACGTCGAGCGGGGCGACCATCGAGCTGATCCGGTCGAACCCCCGGAGCCGCAGGTCCGCGCCGAGCGCCTCCAGCCACTTGTTCGCCTCGGCGGCGATCTGCGTCCCGAATCTGAACGACTGCGAGAGCTGGAGCCGCGTGCCCTGGAACTTGGACATGGCGTCGATCGCGCCGTTCCAGCCGTAGATCGCCTGGTTGCGGTCGCCGACCATGATCCGCTGGGCGTGGGTCTGGCCGTCCACGATCGAGGCGATGATCGGGTTGGCGTCCTGGGCCTCGTCGAGCATCACGAAGTCGGCGGGCAGCTTCGGCTCGGACAGGGCCCACATCTTGAGGTAGTGGGAGTGGTCGAATCGGAGCCGACCGTCGATGTTGTTGATGTCGTCCCACGCCTTGCGGGCCAGCGGCACCAAGACCTGCCGGAGGATGGCCCGGTCCTCCAGGGTGTCCAGGCCCGGCTTGTTGGGGACGTGCCAGCGCTCCGGCTCGCGGTGGGCGCTGCGGCAGTACCGCTCCACGGTCTCCATGACCAGCCGCGCCACGTGCGCCGGAGCGAGGACCTTCCCGTCGAGCTTGAGGGGCTCGTTGATGCCCAGGGCCTTCGCGACCTCGCGGGCGGGCATCCGGGGGGCGTCCAGCCTGTGCTTGAAGCGGTGGCCCACCGCGCGGAAGGCGAGGGCGTGCGCGGTCGAGCAGGAGGAGTTCCGGGGGAAGTCAGCCGACGCGTCCCTGGCGATCGCCTTGTTGTAGGCGATGTAGAGGCCCCTGCGGTTGGGCTTCTCGTTCGCGAGGTACTTGAGCGTGGTGGTCTTGCCGGTGCCGGCCCCTGCCTCGACCACGAGGTCCTCGCCGGTCCGGTAGGCGTCGATGATCTCCGCCTGTTCCGGTGTGGGTGGTTTCGCCGCTGACATGTGCGCTCCCGCTGACTGAGTGGCTTATGTCCCTAAGTTTGGCCTATATCAGTGCCTATGTCAATGCGAGAGGCCAAATTCAGGGACGGAAGCCGTTCAGGTGCCGCCGGTACGAAGCCCCAGCTCAGGCGCGATAGGTGCTCATCTGGTGTCGCGGGTACGAAGCCCCCGCGCGGGCACTGCACTGGCCAACTGATCGTCGCGGGCACGAAGCCCCCGCGCGGGCGCGAGTCGACTTTCGGGAAGTCGCGGGTACGAAGCCCCCGCGCGGGCATCAGGGCCACAGCCCCTACCGCTCGCCGCCGGACTCCCCGGCGGCCCCGTCATCCACGCCGAGCAGCGACAGCAGATCCGCGACCCCCGCCTGCTCCGCGAGCGCCGGGTCCCGGAGGGCCGCCAGCACCTCGCCGCGCTTCCCCTTGTCCGGCGTGAACGCGAACTCCCCGGACGGCGGATGCACCGTCACGTCGGCGACCTTGACCTTCTCCCCGGACTCCGGGTCCACCAGGTAGCCGCCGTTCTCCGCGGCCTCCTTCGCCTTCGCCTCGTGCCAGACCGGGCGCACCCGCCGCCGCAGGATGTCCGGCCGGTGCTCCCGGATCAGCTCCAGGACCTCCGGGCGGGTCGCCTCCACCGGGTCGATGAACTCCTCGACCTCGCTCGGCTGGTGCCGCTCCACGAACGCGAGCAGCTCCGCCTCGTGCAGCCGGTACGTGACCTTGCCGCCCTTGATGCTGATCTTCGCGATCTTCGGGCCGCCCGGCAGCCACACACCGAGCGACTCGGTGCCCATCTCCCGGTACGCCTTCGCGAACACGGGCTCGGCCTCGGTGCGGGCCCGCTTGTAGCTGGCCGTCGACGCCTCCGACACGGCCTGCTGCAGGGCCAGCCGCAGCGCCATCTCCTTGATGTTCATGCTCGTGCTCCTTCTCGTTCGTAGGTCAGGGGCAGCCGGTCAGGCCGCCGTCCAGGGCGCGGTGTACCGGTCGCCGTCGTCCAGGTCGTCCTCGTCGAGGGCGTCCTCGCCGGGGCCGACGTCGCCCCCGCCCGGCTCGGCGGGCGGCTTCTCGCCGTCGGGCGAACCGTCCGGCTCGTGGCCGGCCTGGGGCGGGGTCTCCTGCTGCGCCCACGCGTCGAGCCGCGCGATGAGCTGCTCCATCTCGGCACCGGTCAGGTCGTTCGGCCCGTTCACCGGGCGGCCGACGACCTCCCGCACGAACGAGGCCCGCTCCCCGGCGTCGGACAGCGGGACCTTCGGCCAGAGGGCTTCCATCCGCTGGATCTGGGCCGCGCTGACGCGCACGCCCTTGTGCTCGTCGATCTTCCGCTTGAGCAGGTGCGGGAGCAGTTCCTCCTGCCCGTTCTCGTTCGAGACGGTGACCGACCCGTAGCGGGAGCGCCTGCCCTCCTCCCACAGCTCGCAGAGCCTGGACAGGGAGGCGCCGGGCGCCAGGGCGTCGGCGGCGATGTCCTCCGGCGGCCGCTCCGGCTTCGGGGAGACCAGGTTGGGGACCTGCGAGGCCTCCGGGTCGTAGCCGAGCTCCTCGAAGATCACCTGTTCCAGCGTCCAGGTCTTCTTGAGCGTCTTCGGCTTGTTGACGCCGGGCACGATCCCGCCGGGGACCTTCCGGCAGCCGATGAGCTTGGGCGGCTCGTCCAGGGACAGGCGCACCCAGCACGAGGCGCGGGACGCGATCAGCTTGTTGCCCTCGACCCGGTAGTCCGTCCGGCCCTCGATGGGCCGCCCGGTGGCCTCGTCGAACGCGGCGACCTTCTTGCCCCGGCAGATCATGATCACGATGCCGGGGAAGGTCATGAGGAGCCGCATGATCGCCGAGTCGCGGTCGTTCGCGTCGTTCCACAGGTTCGGGAAGATCACGATCTCGGCGTCCGGATCGGCCTCCAGCTTCTCCCTGTTGAACCTCGCCGCGCGGGCCCGGTTGTTCACCCAGCCGCGCAGCAGCTCCCACTCCGCGGACATGGTGTCGATGGTCAGGCTCACCGGCTTCTCACCCGCCGCGCGGGCGGCCTGCGCCCTGCCGTGGACCCACTGGATCGCGCCGTACAGGTCGGCGTAGGTGCCGTCCCACTCGACGATCTCGTAGTTCGCGCCGGGCACCTTGCCGTACTCCTCGGCGGTGACCTCGCCGAACTCGATCCAGAACGACCGGCTCAGCCGGTCCGAGCCGGTGAACTCGGCCGCCTTGTAGCTCTTCCCCGTCTTCTCCCCGCCTTCGAGGAGGACCAGGGGAGGCGCCTTCTGGCCGGACGGCCGATGGGTCTTGTACTCCCTAGGGGAATCCATTCAGTGATTCCTTCGGTACGGTGTTCGTGTGTGTGTGGAGGCAGGGACGACAGGGCCGTAACCGCCAAGTCCGCGGCCCTGCCGTCCTCGCGCCGGAGCCCTGCTAGGGCTCGATGACCGTGCTCGGTCCTCCGGCGAGGGCGTCGATCGCCTCCTGGATGCGCGCCTCGGCGGCCTCCAGGAGCTTTCGGCGGCTCTCGCCGGGGTTGTCCGCCCAGCGCCCCTTGGCGGGGCGCAGCAGCTCGTCTCGGCGGGCCATCTCGTCGAGCAGCTCGACGAACTTGTCCGACCGGTCGAGTTCCCCGAGGTGCCGCGTGACGCGGCCCAGCCGGGCCAGCGCCAGCCGGTAGCTGACCCTCCCGGTCGAGCATTCGGTGGCGATCTCGGCGATGCGCTCGCGGACGTGCCGCACGAAGACCCGGTGCTTGAGGTCGCCGTCGACGCGGACGATGACCCTGACCGGCTCGGCCTCGGCACCGTCCGCCAGGTACTCCCGCAGTGCCTTCGGGAGCTGGTCCTCGGAGCCGCAGACGTCCAGGCTGACGCCGACCCCGGGCTGGTGGTACCGCACGGCGTAGAACTCGGCGTCCTGGCCGATCACCTGGCCGGGCAGCTCCGTGCCGAGGAGGCTGATCACCGGGCCGGGCCCTGCAGCAGCGCGACGACCTCGTCCTTGCGGTAGCGGCGGTGGCCGCCCAGCGTCCGGATCGAGGTGAGCTTGCCGGCCTTGGCCCAGCGGGTCACGGTCTTCGGGTCGACGCGGAACATCGTCGCGACCTCGGCCGGGGTCAGCAGCTCGTCCGCGTTGATGGGCTGTCGGGACATTGATCTACTCCTGTTCAGTGGCTCCGGCGATCGGCCGCCGGATGAGGCGGAACGGCATGTCGCGAGCGAACACGCCGTCCCCGTAGAGCACGTCGGGCTCCGAGCCCAGGACGCGCCAGATGACGAACACTCCGGGGCCGCCTCGGCTGCGGGCGGCCCACGGGATGGCGAGCTTGATCTCCAGCTCGCTGCCATGCCGCCGGATCACGAAGCCCGGACCCAGCTCGCTCGCTGTGACCTCGCCGGGGCGTGAGGCGCGTGCGGCGGCCATGGAGAGCCTCCTTTCGGGGGGTGGTCAGCGGGTGCGCCGACGTGGACTGCTGCGGGCGGTGCGGGCGGGCAGGACCGTGCGCTGGCCGGCCGCGATGATCTCTGCGAGGTCCGCGTCGGAGAACGAGAGCCGACCGCCGATCAGAGTCGACGGGACCGTGCGGCGGGCGGCCTGCTGGCGCAGCGTCGACTCGGAGACCCCGAGCCGCTGCGCCGCGTCGGCGGGGCTGTGCGTGTGCGGACAGTCGTCCTCGCACGCGGGGGAGGTCATGCCCGGCCTCTGCGCGACCCGGCGCCGCTCCCCACCGGCCGCCCGAACTGCTCGCGCATCGCCGCGATGTCCTCGGCGGCGAACGCGTAGCTCCGGCCGACCCGGCGGTGCGGGATCCTGCCCCGGCGCGCCTGGTCCTTGAGCCAGCGAGTCGATTTGTTGAAGAGACGCGCCACGTCCTCCGGCGGAATCAGGGCCTCCTCAGAGGTCGGGCTACCCCCTTCCGGAAGTTCTTCCTCGTTGCTATGCATATAGGAATAGTACTAGCCATGACTAGTAAGTACAAGTAATGACCAGTAGATACCAGTGAGTACGCGCTATGACCTCCCCAGAGTCCAGGCCACGCGCGGACGCACTTCGGTCCCGTTCGGCCCCGTTGGCAACATGTCAATACGCGCCGATACGCGCGGATACGCGCCGTACGTAGACCCCCATCCCCCCGGTCGGGCATCATCAGAGGGCGCCACCACTAGAAGGGCACCCTCTTGGAGACGGCACCACCCCCCGCGGCCCACCTGCGGGCGGGAAAGATCATCAAGGATCGACGCATCGACCTGGACCTGGGCCAGGCAGACCTGAAGGCCGCAGGCGGCCCCAGCGTGAAGGTCCTGAGCGAGCTGGAGAACGGCCGCCGCTGGGGCACCATCCAGCCGCGGACGATCCGTCGACTGGAGAAGGTCCTACAACTGGAGGACGGCACCCTCAGCGCGATCCTCGCGCCCCCCGCCTACCCCGACTTCGTCGGCGACGACCCCGGCCTCCGAGCGATCTGGGACATCCCCGACCTCAGCGAAGAGGAGCGCGAGATAGCCATCCGCAGCCTCACCACCTACCGCGACGCCCTCGCCGAGCAGACACCCCCTGGCCAGGAACACTCCGCGTCCGCCTGAACACGTTGTGTCCGCACCCGGCCACTGATCTATACCTTGATCCACCCGCCATGCGAGCATCCACGCATGGCGAGGCACATTCCAGACAAGGTGAACGTCAACGAACCTTCCCCCGCCCGGGTCTACGACTACTTCCTCGGCGGCAAGGACAACTTCGCCGTAGACCGGCAGCACGCGATGGAGTACCTCTCGCGATGGCCTGACCTGGTCGAGAACGCCCGCCAGAACAGAGCGTGGATGGTCCGGGTCGTGGAGTACCTCGCCAGCCAGGGCGTCGACCAGTTCCTCGACATCGGCTCGGGCCTGCCCACCGCCCCGAACGTCCACCAGGTCGCCCAGCGCTCGATCCCGGACGCCCGCGTCGTCTACGTCGACAACGACCCCATCGTCCTGGCCCACGGCCGCGCGATCCTCGGCGGCGGCTCCCACACCCACTACATCCAGGCGGACGTCCGCGACCCCGAGCCCATCCTCGACGAGGCTGCCGAGCACCTCGACATGGCGCGGCCCATCGGCGTCCTCCTGGCCTCGGTCCTGCACTACGTGGAGCAGGAGCCGGCCACGCTGACCAAGCCCCTGATGCGGCGGCTGGCCCCGGGCTCCTACCTCGCGGTCGCCCACGTCACCGACGAGGACTCGCCGCCCGAGTTCCTCGAGCGCGTCCGCCAGGCGTTCAAAGGTCACTTCTGGCCGCGGCCGATCCCCGTGATCCGCAAGGCGTTCGACGGCCTCGAACTCGTCGACGGCCTGACCGACGTGCAGCGCTGGCGGGCGGACCAACCGGCGGAGATCGGCACCCAGCGCCTGATCGGCGGCGTCGGGCGCAAGCCCTAGCGGACCCTAACGGAGCGCGTCGTACCTCCCGGCCCGCACGTCCGCCAGAAGCGCCGCCCACCCGGCCGCCCCCACGCCCAGCCGCCCGCCCCCCGGGTCGCGCGAGTCGCGGATCAGCATCCCCCCGCCGGACGCCGCCACCTCGACGCACTGCCCGTTGACATCCGACCGCGCACTCTTCCGCCACACGAGATCCGCGCTCATCCCGCACCGCCCCCCAGCTCGTCCGCACGCTTCGCGAGAACGTTCAACGTATCGGCACTCGACGCCGAGACCGCGATCAACCGCTGGAAGTCGAGCATGAAGGACGCCACCTCATCGGCCGTCTCGACCCAGAGGCCGCCCCCCGGCGTCTCGCAGTAGACGACCTCTGGATCGAGATCGTGCTCGAACCGCAGCACCGCGAAGGGCCCCGACGCCGGGACCGCCCCGATGTCCAGCGGCACGACCTGCAGGGTGACGTTCTCCAGCCGCCCCACCTCCAGCAGGTGCTCCACCTGCCGGAGCATGACGGCGGGCCCGCCGACGCAGCGAGCCAACGCCTCCTGCGGCAGGATCGCCCACAGCCTCAGCCCTTCGGACAGCCGCCGCTGCCGCTGCTGCCTCAGCTCCACCCGCGCCCTGATCTGCTCCTCGCTCAGACCCGCCCCTCGCGCGGTCATCAGGGCACGGGAATAGTCCGGTGTCTGGAGCAGGCCGGGGAGCGTCGACGGCTCGTAGTTCCAGACACCGGTGGCCTCCGCTTCCAGCCCGACGTAGGTCGCGTACCCGGTGGGCATGCTGTCCGAGTAGCCGTGCCACCAGCCCCTCACCCGGGCCTGCCGGACGAGATCGAGGATCTTCTCCCGCTCATCGCCGACCACGCCGTAGAGGTCCAGTAGCTTGCCGACCTCGCCGAGCTGCGGCTTCGACATCTGGCCGGCCTCCAGCCGGGTCAGCTTCGTGACCGACCAGCCGAGCTCCCGCGTCACGTCCGAAGCCGTGCGTTCCCGCTCGTCCCTCAGATCCCGGAGCACACGCGCGAGCCTGCGCTGCCGGACGGTCGGACTGTAGTCGGTCACGGGCCTCGGGCCCCTCTCGTTTCAGCGGCACTCCTGACACACAGAATACGCATCTTGCGTATTCCGTGGTTCAGGGGCCATTATCGACAGCTATCACCGAAAGTGACCGCAAGGCGACCGGGTGCAGACACCCGCGCCGGCATCACGATCTCAACCATGGGGGGCCGCGCCGTGAACAGGGCCATCGCAGACCGCCGGATCGAGGTCCTCAAGGAGACGCTCGACGAGCGCGACCAGGAGATCTCCCGCCTCCGTCTCCTCGTGAGGACCCTGTCCGGACGCCCGCAGGCGGACATCCCCCCACCCGAAGACTTCACCGCCGCCCTCCGGTCCGCCATGTCCACGACCAGCCCCGTCCGCGAGCGCGCCGCATGGCTCACCGTCTCCTCGGACCAACCGCCCGCGCTGTGCATCCTCCAGGGCGGCAAGCCCGACCAGGCCGCGGAGACCGCCATCTACCAGTGGCTCACCGCCCGCACCACCCAGGCCTCCGACGACCGCCGCCCCACCGTCTTCCGCAGCGAGGACCTCCCGCCCCGCCTCCTCGGCGTCGTGTTCAGCACGGACGCCGTGATCTCCTCGAACCTCAAGGGCATGCGGGCCCGCCACGTGCGAGACCTGGCCCGCCGCTCCTACCGGTCACGCCACCGCGGCACCACGATCTGGAGCCTGCTCGCCGGGATGCTGCTCCTCGCGATCCGCGAGGCCGAGATCGCCCTGCCGAGCGCCCTCGTCCCCGCCGCCGCCGTCACCAGCACAGCCGCCGTCACCGCCTCAGCCGCGACCGTCATCGCCCTGCACCCCTCGCAGGCCGCCCACCCGACACAGGACCCGCCGAGCACCACCGCCATGAGCGCACCCACCAGCCATGCACCCGACCCGAAGGCCACCTCCCGCAGCTCCACCCCCAAGCCGTCCCCCACCAGGACCCGGACGCCGCACCCCGCCCGGACAGCCCCCGCCACCACGAAGCCGCCCACCGCCAGCACCACACCACCGACGGCGAGCCCCGCCCAACCGGACCCGGCGAGCACCACCCCGACGCCACCCGCCCAGCCCACGCCTCCCACCACACCGACCCCCGCCCCCACCACCGGGCCGGCACCCGCAACCGTCCAGCGGGCCGACGCCACAGACCAACCGGACAGCGGCAGCACGGAGAAGCCGCCCAGGACGTCCCGGCGTCCCCCCGGACATCCCGAGCCTTGAGCATTCGCCACCCCCAGGGCATGCCCACCGGCCAACATGCTGGAGAAACCAGGGCGCGCACGCGCCCTCCCACCTCCTGACCTCGCAAGGAGCCACCCCCCATGGCGTACGCCGAGAAGCGCGGACCGACCTGGCGCAGCCGCTACAAGAGACCCGACGGCACCTGGGCCTCAGCGACGACCGACGACTCGGGAAGACCGTTCGAACGGAAGCAAGACGCGCTCCAATACGGGAACGACAAGGAGGCCGAGATCCGCCGGGCCGGGCCGGCATGGTTCGACCCGGCCCGAGGGGAGATCACCGTCGCCGACTGGTGCGGCCAGTGGCTCCCCGCCCAGGACCTGGAGGACACGACAGAGGGCAGGTACCGCTACCTGATCGACCAGCACATCATCCCCGCCTTCGGCGAGCGCCCCCTGAACAGCCTGCACAGGCGGGAGGAGATCGAGGCCTGGGAGAAGCGCATCCGCAGGACGCCGAAGCTCCAGGGGCGCGGCACCTACTCCCAACGGACGGCATCGGACGCGCGGGACCTGCTCTCCACGATCCTCGGCGATGCCATGGCTGCGGGCTACGCGGGCGTGAACGTCGCGGAGAAGCGCCGCGGCCGCGGCCGCAAGCGGCACCGCAACCAGCGCAGCGCGCGCAGCTCGCAGAAGTCGTGGTTCGATCCGCTCGGCGCCCTCCTCGTCGCCGAGCGGTGCGCGATCATGTCCGGCCGGGACGACGAGTTCATCCACATCGTGACGCTCGCCTGGACCGGGATGCGGTGGGGCGAGGCCCTCGGCCTGGAGAACGAGGACGTCCACCACCTGGACCGCATCGACCTCGACTGGCAGCTCCGGGAGTACCGGGGGCAGTTCCTCAAGGTGCCCCCCAAGGACGACTCGGCCCGCCGCATCGACAAGCCGCCCTTCCTGACCGACCTGCTGTCCCGCCAGATGCAGAACCGCGCCACCGGCACCTGCTCCTGCCGGGACGACTGCGGCGGCAGCGGCCGCTACCTCTTCCTCACGGCCGGGAGGGTGACGAACGACGGGCACCAGTTCGCCCCCCCCGCGCACCACAGCCGCTCGAACTTCGGGACCTGGTACTGGCACCCGGCCATCGACGGCGTGTACCCGGAGGAGGGAGGGAAGGACCCGCGCCCCGCAAGGCCCGTCCTCGTCGACGCGAACACGGGCCGTCCACTGCGCCCGGCCTGGCCGTACGCGCAGGGCCCGGAGTGGAGCCCCCCGCGCGGCCGCGGCCTCACCCGCCACGACGCCCCGGATGCGCTCGCGGTGTCCTGCCCAAAGAAGACGTGCCTCGCCCCAACCGGAACACCCTGCACCTCACGGAGCGGCGCGGCCACGGTCCCGCACACGCCCCGTGTGGACCGGGCATCGGTCACGGAGGGAGCGGAAGGGCCGGCCCTCGCGTCGTGGCTGCCGCTCAGGACCGGACTGACCCCGCACCGCTGCCGCCACGCGCACGAGGTCTGGATGCAGGAGGACCGCATCCCGGACGTCCTCCGCCACGAGCGCATGGGACACGTCATGCAAGGGATCAAGGCCGTCTACAGCCACGTCTCACCGCTCATGCGGTCCGAGCTCCGCGACGCCCTACAGAAGCGCTGGGAGACCGCCCTCGCGCAGCGGGCCGACCTCGACCGAGCGGCAGGACGAGACCCGCACTCGCCGGTCGCCGTCCTCGACGAGCTGCTCCAGGCCGGCCAGCGCAAGCCGCGGCTGCGCACCGCCACCGCCTGATCCTCCAGGCCACGCCCGAGCAGGGGCCTCGTACCTGCGACTGGTAACTGGGCCTTCCTCGCCGCCCGGACCGTCACGCCCCGAGCGGGGGCTACGTACCCGCACCACCAGACGCAGAGAGCGCCCCCGGTACGGGAGCGCTCTCTTTCGCGTTCAGGGTCAGGGGCCGGGCGCGGGCTCGATCGTCGCGAGGAGCCGGTGCGCCTTCCCGGCCAGCTCCCGCGCACGGGCGGGGGAGGTGCGGGGGTCGTCGGCCTCGGCGTACAGGCCGTCGACCTTGCTCCGGACGGCGTCGGCGTGGCTGCCCGCGCAGCAGTCGTCGTCGCAGTCGATGTCGTGGACCTTCGCGTTGGTGCGGGCCATGTCTCCTCCTCGGTGGTCAGTCGTCCAGGACCTGCTCGGGCCAGACGCACAGGTGTGCGTCGTCCGTGTCGACGGCGTAGGAGCCGTCGTTCAGCTTCCGCCGGATGACGCCCTCCCGGATCCTGTCCTCGCCCTTGAGGCGGAACCTGATCCAGCCGCCGGTCTCGCGCTCGCTCATGCGTCCCTCCCAACTCGCCTACTGTCCCTTATTTTGGCATGAATTAGGGATAGTTGTCAAACGGCAAACGTTGCCGCCGCCCACTCCCGGCGGCCGGGACGGGCCGGGCGACCTGCACCGATTCGCCCGACCGGTGGGAGACGGGCGGGAGATGATCTAGGTATTGGTGTGTGTCGCCACGCATCAGCGTGTGTCCACGTGTGCTGGTCATGACCTGTCGTGACGTGTACCTACCTGTCGTCACGCGTACCCGCAGGTCATATAGGCTCCGGTTCGGAACTCCAACGCACAGGGACAGACTTCGGGACGAAGAGGTCGTGGGTTCAAATCCCGCCACCCCGACACAAAGGTGCAGGTCAGAGGCCGGTTCTCCCTCACGGAGACCGGCCTCAAGATCTTTTGTCCGCCATCCGTCCGCGAACCCAGCCCCACACGGACCGTCCCTCACCAACACACGGGCGTACCATGTGCCGCCACAGATGGATCACGAGTCCCACCCCTGCGATCTCCGGCCTCGGTGGCGCCGCACTTCGAAGAAGTGGCAGCCGTTGGAACGACTCACTGCCGCCAATCTCCAGATTCAGGCACGCTAGCGACTCTTCACAAAATATAGTTACTTCACAGCTTGAACCTCCCGACCAAGCGTCGACTCTCTAGGAGAAATCGGATGATCCTTGATGGTGATGACGTCTACCAGCGCCGAGTAGCGCTTCGCAAGACTCAAAATCAGCTGGCCCGGGCCATAGGGGTCTCCGCTGGACATATTTCTCAGCTTGAGAACAACAACGCTCAACTCGGCAGGGATACAGCGGTACGACTAGAGACAGCACTTCTCACCTGGGAGGACGCTATCCCGAGCAAGAACAAGGCACTTGGATACATCGTTGAAAAACTATGCGATATGAACGATCAGCAAGTGGCAGAGGTTCTTGTCTTCGTGAAGGCACTGCGCTACTTCGACTGATGGCGACTTGAGAGATCTCTTCAGCCGTGCCCGTGCCCGCGCCACAGGCACGGCTGAAGCCTCCCCGCACGGTAAGGCCAGGGAAAGCCAATGGCTGGCGGGGGTGTGGGTCAGGGCGCGTCTCTGCAGATTCCGACGAGATCGCAGCGCTCACAGGCGACGCACCAAGACGAGCGGCGCGGGAGTCGGTTCTTGCGAAGGTCGTCCCCCGCGCCCTGGATCCGCTGGCGGATGTCACCGATGAGCACACTATTGACGACTTCCCGCTTACTGTCCGCGCTGTCATCAAGGTTCAGCACCTCAACGAGATCGGCCTGCTCTCCGGTGAGCTCCTGGTAGCCGGCAGCGTAGACGTGCAGTTGGTCCCGCGTGATGTCCTCGGTCTGCGCCCGGCGGGTGGACTTGAAGTCAACGATCGACACCTCGTCAGTGTCGAGCCGCCGAATCAGGTCGATCCGGCCGTCGACCGTCACACCTGGCGCAACGTAGACGCGGATCGGCTGCTCGGAGTAGAGCGTCTTGTCCATCTGGTCGCGGTTCTCGCGCAGATAGCGCCGCACGGCGTTGACCGAAGCCCGTCTGAGTTGTCCGAGCAACTCCGTGTTGGCGAACGGGGCGTGCAGGTGGCGATCGACAATCTCCTCGATCTCGTCGTCACCGACGATGTCGTGATCGATCGCCCGCTTGTGGATCTCGGCCATCATGTCATGCAGGGACTTCCCGTAGCCGAGCTCTTCGCGGATCGGGACGTCGAAGCCGTACAGGAAACGGAGCTTGAACTGGTAGGGGCACTCGAAGAGGTACTTCAACTCGCTGAACGTGAGCGTGACCTCGGGGATCGCGTGTCTGGCACGCGGCACCACACGTCTTGGCGGCAGCGGAGCCTCGGCGGTGAGCACGTACTGGTTGCGGGTGGTGAAGTTGAAAAAATCCGAGCGCTGGCGGTAAAGCTGATTGTCGCCGGGCGAGAACGTGACGGCCAGGTACTTTTGGGCGCGGGTCACCGCAACGTAGAAGAGACGAATCTCGTCCGCCTCGGTACCTCGGTAGCGATCGGCGTCCGCGACGGCCTTTGACGGGATGACGTGAAAGGCGTTCAGTCCACCCTGCCGCTTGCCCGGGAAGCGGTTCCGGCGCATCGCGGGGACGAAGACCGCTGGCCACTGCATGCCTTTTGCCTGATGAACTGTGGCGATGGTGACGGCGTCAGGGGTCGCGTAGCCGACGTCGGCGTCGCTCTCCGCGTAGTAGTCGGGGGCCTGATGGGTCAGCCAGGACACGAACCCCTCGTAAAGATCGGGGAAGGAGCTACGGTAGTTGATCTGCTCGTAGGCCGTGATGACCTTGCTGAACTTACCGAGGTTGTAGAAGGCCAGTTCGCCGCGCGTGGGATCCCCGGGAACACGCTCCTCACGCGCCCGGACTGCGGTGAGGAAGTCGAGGTAGATCTGCTGGAGAGTGAAGGTCTGCTTCCGGTGACGGCTCAGATCCAACTCGCGAGCGCGGTCGAGGATGTCAAGACCCTTCTGAAGGTCCGCGGCGTCCAAGCCGAGAGCCGCAGTGTGCCAGGCGTCAAAAACGTCCTTCTCGGTGACGACCACCGAGTTGCGGCCCTTCGTCTTGCCGATGACGTACTCGAAGAGTCGGACGCATGCCTGAACTTCGGGTGCCTCGAAGAGCCGGGTGAGGCCCTTGATGACGTAGGGGATGTCGCGGCGCTTGAGCTCCTCGACGAGCGGGCCAGCATCCTTGCTGACGCTGCGAAAGAGCACCGCTGCATCGGACCAAGACAAGCCTCGCGGCTCCGCGGTAGGGGTATCCCGGAACGGCAGGCCACACAGCGCTTCAATCCGATCGCATATCCAATGAGCTTCGGCTGCGGAGTCATCGAACGCCAGGGCGAGCAGGTCGCCCCGGTCAAAGTCCTGGTGGCCAGCGGCGACCATCTTCTTGTCCAGACGCTGACCGACGTTCAGCTCGGCGACGGAGCGGCCAAGAGACACGACCCCGCGGCTGGATCGGAAGTTGTGGTCGAGCGTGACGGTCTGGACGCCCGGGTATCGATCGGCGAAGGTGAGGATGCCGGAGACCGAGCTGCCGCGCCACTGGTAGATCGTCTGATCATCATCGCCGACGACGCAGAGGTTCGCGCCGAATCGCGTCAACCCCCGGATGAGCTTTTCCTGGATGGGGTTGGTGTCCTGGTACTCGTCCACGATCAAGTAGCGGATGTCCTTCTGTACGTGACGGACCAGCGCACCCGCCATGGCGTCGTCCTCATTCTCGTTGAGCAGATCAACGATCGTGCGGAGCTGCTCGGTGTAGTCGAAGTAACTCTTGTCGTGCAGCAGCCGCCGGTAGCTGAGCAGGTTCTCCCGAAGGTCCTCTGGGAGTAGCTCCTCGTTGACGTCGTCCTCCCGCAGGATGTTGAGCACCTGCATGTAGCGGGCGGAGTCCACGTAGCGCTTCAGCGGGCGAGGCGGCTTGCTAGATATGTAAGCGAGCGTCTTCGTGAGACCGCTTTTGCTGCTGTTCCGGTCGATGAGCAGACGATTCTGGATGTCGTCGAGCACTCCGTACTTGAACGTCTCTGGGACGTGCTGTTGCATCACGTCGAGTGCATAAGCGTGCATGGTGCCGATGAACATGTCCGCAAGGCCCGACAGGAAGCCCAGCTCGGCGGTGACCAGCTCGGTCACCCGCTCTTTGAGCTCGGCGGCTGCCTTGTTGGTGAACGTGAACGCCACTACGTTCTTCGGCTCCACGTCGGGGCGCCGCAAGATCTCCACGATCCGCTGCGCAAGAACCTGCGTCTTACCCGAACCTGCGCACGCGACGATGAGAAGGTGGTCATCAAGCGTGGCGATCGCCGTCTGCTGAGCTTCTGTGTACCTCACGTGGCCATCATGACAACCGCCACTGACAATCACGTGGCGTAGATCACCTAGAGGTCGTAGACCTGAAGCACTTCATCGCCGTAGTGATTGATGACCTTGATAGCGATCTTTCCGGTCTCGGGCCGGGGGAAGGGGTCGGACTTGGTCGTGTAGAGGGTCGCCCAGGCCTCCTCGTCGATCTCGGCCTTCAGGGAACGCTTCAAACGGGCATATGGGTCGTGGCCACCGGTGAAGTAGCAGCGGCGGACGAAGAACGACTCGCCGTCGTAGTCGGTGTCGATCATCCAAAGGGCAATCTCGCCTGTGCCACTGGAGCGGATCTCGCCCCGTGTCGGGTCATAGACGTCAATACCGCGGATCTCGACCGTCACGCCCTCATCACCCTGTTGGATGTCCACGTCCGGCTCGCCGAAGACCATGAAGAGGTTGCCGGAACCGGTCTTCTTCAAGACGTCCGCCATCACCAAGTCGGAGTTCATTCGCACCAACATGATCGGAAGCCGACCAAACTTGCGCTCCTCCTGGACGGAGGCGAAGTCTTCCGAGGAGGGCTTGAACTCCTCCGTTGTCTTGATGGCCTGTGGGTCGAAGGCGAACGCACAGATAATGAGGAGGTCGAAGCCCATACCACGAATGGCATCACGGGCGGCGCGACGGATCCACTCTGGGTCGACGGAGCCGTACTGCGGCCCAATGCTCACACCGATGCGTTGCGGGGTCCCTTCCTGACCGTTCTTGCGAATCCCCTGAGCATGGATGAGTTCCCCGGCATAGGGGGCTAGGGATTCGAACTCCAGACGCTCCTTCTTACGACCGTTCTGCACCCCGGCCTTGGCAAGGCTCTCCAGGATAGAGCCTTCGAAGCTGGAGGCATCTTCTTCAGCCGCGGCCCTCTCTGTTTCAGTGACAGCCTGGACCGTAGGTGCGATCGTCTTGTGAGGGGCGAGGCTCTCGACCGTGAAAGGACCCGCGACCCGGATCTTTCTCTTGTCCTCGTAGGGCTGGTCAAAGAGCAGCTCATACTCGGCGTGCCGCTTAATCGCAGCATCGATCTCCGCTCGCGACATTCCTTCCTTGATGTCCGGGTTGTTCGCGATCGCCTTAAGTCCGATGTGCGATACCCGCCTGTAGACAAAGCCCTTGTGGACGTCACCGCGATGAATATTCGTGAACAACGCCTTGTTGGTCAGCCTAGCTTCCTGCTCCTGACCTTCCTTGGTGTCTGCAAGCAAATAATAGGGATACTGAGCGCCCATGATCCGCTGTCGAGCAAGCGCAAGGGCCACCCGCGAAGTGTCGATGGTGATCCACCTACGACCCCACTGTTCTGCAACAAATGCAGTACTTCCCGAGCCACATGTAGGATCGAGAACTATGTCTCCGGGATCCGTCGCCATCAACATGCAACGCTGGATGACCGGAAGAGCAGTTTGGACTACGTACGCCTTTTCTCCGCCGAATTGATTTTGCCCAAGAGTATCCGTCCAAACATTCCCAAGCGGCATGGCTGGAAAGTCATCCAGATATCTCAAATAAGAAAGTTTAGCCCCTCTTTTTCCGGGCTCCAGAACGCGTCCTGCCAACAAAAGGCGAGCCATCCCAGATTTGTTGGTCTTCCACCTTGCTTTCAATCCAGGATCATACGACTTACCTTTCAGCTCGACCCGGAACCACGAAGCTGCCCCTTCTCCCTTCTCGCGTCCAGCGCTTTGGCTCGTTAGATTATCAGAAGCAAAGATTCTGCTCCCAGCGGGAAGAGTGCTATTGTCGTTAATCTCAGCCTTGGATAGGGGCCTACGCACTCCATCAGGAAGCTCCACCTGCGTATATCCCGACCCCCCAGCACCACCCGTTTTCTTGCCAGAGTAAAGCTGTCGAAATTTCATAGCCGAACGATCGCGTGCATACCAGATCACATAATCGGCAATACCGCCAAATTCACTGGTCGACGAGCTCGTTTTTAGGAAGGTTATTTGCGAAACACAGTTCTCCCTGCCGAATATTTCATCCAACAAGGTTCTTACAACGTGAACGTTCTCATCCCCGATCTGAACGAACAAACTTCCAGACTCCGTCAGTAGGTCCCGTGCCACAACGAGCCGATCTCGCAGATAGGCTAGGTAAGAGCTGATGCCGTGCTCCCATGTATCCCGGAACGCCTTGATCTGCTCGACCTCGCGCGTGACGTCCTCGGCCTTCCCATCCTTGACATCGCGCTTGCCGGTGGAGCTTTGAAAGTTGGATCCAAATTTGATCCCGTACGGTGGGTCGATGTAAATCATCTGGACCTTGCCGCGAAGGTTTTCCTTCTCCGCCAGCGATCCCATTACCTGAAGCGAATCTCCGAGGATCATCCGATTGGACCAGTTGGCCTCATGCTTGTAGAACTCGATGAGGTCGGTGCCCTCCAGCCCGTCGAACTCATCGAACAGCGCGAGTTCCGGCCCTTCCTGGGGCTGGGTCGCAGCTGCGGTGCGGCGTAGATTCTCGATCAGGACCCGCGGGTCGATCTTCTCCTGAATGTATATGGGCGGCGCGTTGACGATCAGGTCTTCGGCATCCTGCTCGTCCTTGCCCTTCCAGACCAGTTGCGGGTCTAGATCAGGGTTGCGCGGGTAGCGCAGCCGGGCTGGCTTGGCGTCCTGCTCGTCCAGGAAATCGTGGGCGTCTGCAGTGGGGATGTTGACCCGCTTGTCGTCGTGCTGCAATGCCTCGACTGGCACCGGCCCAGCCTTCTTCCTCTGCGGCATCCCTACGCTCCCTTGCCCGTGATAATCGTGCCGGACTCGTTGTCCATGTGGTCGATGCCCCAGTCAGGCCCGACCTGAGCGCTCGTCCCCATGCGGGTGTACAGGTCATCGATTGCGGCCTGAAGCTCGCTTTGGAATTTTGCAGGGTCGCGGAGCTCGACATAGCCCCAGCGCCCGTGGCCTCCGTGGTTATTGACCGCCGGCACCCACTGGCGTCTGGCGGTCACTGCTTTCTCCCGCGTGGCCTCAGCGGGCTTGTGCCCACCGGAGACCTCCACGATCAATGTGTAAGTGAGGTCATCGCCCGGCTCCGGAGGTGCGAGCCGCACGAGGAAGTCCGGAAGATACTGCCGGTTCCGCCCTTTGATCGTGTATGGGATGCTGAAGCCAAGGTGGTCGTTCTTAACATAGGCGGCAACTTGCGGGTGGGACTCGAGGATCTGTGCCACCTTTTCCTCCCAGGTGTTGCCATGCGGCCCGTCGAGTACAACGAAGTTGA
The DNA here is from genome assembly GCF_008327685.1 of Actinomadura sp. K4S16. Classification (GTDB taxonomy): domain Bacteria; phylum Actinomycetota; class Actinomycetes; order Streptosporangiales; family Streptosporangiaceae; genus Spirillospora. The sequence continues at coordinate 6,455 of NZ_BDDE01000028.1, read as the reverse complement.
CATGGCACTTCTCCTCTGCTGTTGGATACACGGCCTTGGTCGTGGAGAAGTCGACATCGGCAGTGCTACCAAGCCGCTCGAACGGCCGGAAGATTGGCAGTGCCCGAGGCTGCCGGTCGCCCTCCATGACCGAGATCGAGTCCCTGATGCGGCGAGCGGCCTCGTCTGCGAATTGTGCGATGTGCAGCAGACCGACGAAGCCATCGTTCACGTAGGTGACGCATTCGGCGAGCCACTGCTTGGTTATGTCCAGGATCTGGGGGAAAAGCCACGGACGTGTGTCCCCTGAGTCGCGGTCGGTGTAGTACTGCCCCAACACCAGGCGCGCGAGGTCGTAGGCGATCGTCTGCTCGCGCTTGCTCTGGAGCTCCGCCAGTAGGTCGGTACCGCCAGTGCCGGCAACCCCCGCTGTGAGGGTCACCAGGGGGATCACGTCGCGGTCGACGGTCAGCCTGCTCTCCGGCGTGAACCCGGCCATGAGCGGCGAGTCGGGCAGCTCAATCCGGTACCCGACCAAGTGCGGATAGGTGATCTCCGCGTGCGCCCGGTCCATGGCGGCGTGCACGCGCCGCGTCGGCTTAAGCTTGACGTCCTTCGTCTGTCCGACTGTGGGGATGAACTGGAACGGCACGCCGTACACGTCGGCGTACTCGGGGGCGAACATACCATTCTCGTCCACCGCGTAGGAGCGGCGTCGCAGGCCGCGCCCAACGACCTGTTCCGCTAGCAGCTGGGTGCCGAAGGCCCGGACGCCAAGGATGTGGGTGACAGTGTTGGCGTCCCAACCTTCGGTGAGCATCGAGACGCTCACCACGCAGCGAACGTGTTCGCCGAGTGCTCCCTTCTTCCCGACGGTGTTCATCACTTCGCGCAGGATTGTCGCGTCTTCGATCTTGTCCGCGGCCCGGCTGAACCGGCGCGCGTACTCCTGTTTGAACTGCTCGATCTCGTGCCCGAGCGCCTTGCGGAACTCTGGGGTGAGTTCACCAGTCTCGAACTGCGCCGAGTCGACCAGGATGGTCGGCGGTCGGTGCGCCCAGTTGTAATGCCCGTCGACGTTGGAGAACAGGTCAAGCTTGCCTCGCACCGCGACGGTCTCACCCTCGCCGATCTCCCGATCCCAGCCACCGATCCAGTCGAACACCATCTTGGACACCGTGGTGTTGTTACAGACCACGATGAACACCGGCGGCGGCTCTCCGTTCTTCGCTCCGTCCGAGCGCTCCCAGTTCGCATACGACTTCTTATAAGAGTCGTACAGGCTGTACAGGGCGCTTTCCAGGACCGACGGCATCTGCTCCGCGGTAACGCCAGAGTCCTTGGCCCGGACCTTCTTCGGCAGTTCGTCTCGAATGTGCGGCCAGAGGTTGAGATACGTGACAGTGTCACTGTTGGCGTCGTCATCGACGGGGACGCGCGGGATCTTGACGATCCCGGCCTCGATGGCATCGATCAGCGAGAAGTCGCTGACCACCCAGGGGAACAGTGTGCTCTCCTGGTAGCCCGAGCCGGCGAGAAAGAAGGGAGTGGCCGACAGGTCGTACACGGTCTTGACGCCGAGCTTCGCCTTGATCGCTTTGAGGCCGCGGAACCAGATGCGGGCGTTATCATTGCGCTCGCCAGCATCCTTGCGATCCTGCCCTGTGAGCTTGCCCGCGGCACCTTCGGCAGGATCGTCGCTGCGGTCCCGGTAGCAGTGGTGAGCCTCGTCATTGAGCACGACGATGTCGGAGGTACCGCCGAGCTCCCCGATGACGCGGTTGACCATCTGCCCGACGCTCTCCCGAAACGGGCTCGGCGCGCCCGCCTTACCGGCGAGCAGTTCCTTCGTCGTCTTGGCAAGGTTCTGGCCCTGCTTGGTCTCGCGACGCTGGAAGGCGTGAAAGTTCGTGATGACGATCTTCGCCTGCCGCAGCGCGGCTTGGAGCTCCGGCGGTACCAGGTCGCGTTGCCGGTAGTAGTTGCCCTCGTCTTGCGGACGCAGGACGCGCAGGCGGTCGCGGATCGTGAGCCCGGGGGCGACGACCAGGAAGCGCTTGGCGAAGCGCTTGTCGTTGGGAGACTGCACCTTGTTGAGGGTCTGCCATGCGATCAGCATCGCCATCACGACGGTCTTGCCGGACCCGGTCGCCATCTTGAGGGCGGCCCGGTTTAGCCCATCGTTGTACTCGGCATTGATCTCCCTGAGCCTGTTCAGGGTGTTGGTGTCGCCGTCCTTCGTCGCAGATTCAGCCAGGTAGATGGCCGTCTCGACGGCTTCCCGCTGACAGAACAAGATCGGGTTGTCCCGGACAGGGTCGCTCCAGAACTCCAGCAGCCGGCGGGTGGTGGGGGTGACATTGGGGTAGCCGGCGGCCCGCCAGCGGTCGACCCGTGACCGGATGGCGTTGACGAAGAAATTGGGCTGAATCTGGTCTGCGGTTAGCCCCAGCTCAGGCAGGTCAAGCTCGGCCTGAGTGCCCCGCTTCCGCGCCCTCGGTACCGGCACGAAGTAGGCGCTGTCGCGGCGCCCGTCCACGACCTCGTTGGTGATCCCGTCGTTGTCGAACTTGAAGTGCCTGGTCGGGGCGAGGTAGGGCGAGTTAATGATCGGGTTCTCGATGACCTTGTCTGCCATCGTCCGCTTCTCCTCACCTCGCCATCACTGATCGGTGACAGCGTAGTCATTTTCATCCCGCAGGTTGGTCGATCCTTGCCCACCGGCAGACCCCCGCCAGTGCTTGCCGACGCTGACCTATGGGTACCCATCGACCGCGATGTGTCCGACGGGTAGATTCGGGGAAGAGAGTCTCAGCGATTCGAAGGGCGGGCATGAGTGCCTCGGCGGACCATCTGAAGGCGCTCGTCCAGGCTCACGCGGCCGGAGACGAGGAGTCCTTCTACGCGGTCACGCTCCAAGTTGCAGCCAAGGCGGCCCGGCAGGGGCACAACCGCCTCGCCTCAGAGCTCCGGGAGATGATCGACGCGGCCCGCGCGGAGCCGCTGTCCAGACTCGGTCCGTCCCCGACCCCGATGATCCGCCCCAAAGGGGAGCTGGCAGACCTAGTCACCGCCGACTATCCAGACGTGCGACTCAGCGAGATGACGCTGAGCAAAAGTGTGCGCGAAGCTCTGGATCAGGTGCTGCACGAGCAGCGGCAGCGCGCGGAACTGGAGAGCCACGGGTTCGAGCCGATCCACCGCGTGTTGTTGACCGGGCCGCCCGGCACTGGAAAGAGTATGAGCGCTGCTGTGCTCGCTCATGAGCTGGGGCTTCCCTTGTTCACCATCCGCCTGGACGGCGTGATCAGCAGGTTCATGGGTGAGACCTCGACCAAGCTGCGCACCGTCTTCGATGCGGCGAAGCAGTCGCGCGCGGTGTACCTCTTCGACGAGTTCGACGCCATCGGGGCAGAGCGGGCAGCCAAGAACGACGTCGGCGAGGCCCGCCGTATGCTCAACTCATTCCTCCTTTTTCTGGACGAATCACCCCCCGAGAGCCTCGTGGTCGCCGCCACGAACCATCCCAACTTGCTTGACCGCGCCCTCTTCCGCCGTTTTGACTCGGTGGTTACCTATGATTTGCCTGGCATGAAGCAAGCGGGCGAGGTAGTACGCGGGAGGCTCATCAACATGAACACCACAGGCGTGGAGTGGGCGGAAGTTGAATCCCACACCGGTGAATTGAGCCATGCCGAGCTGGTGAAGGCTGCCGAGAGCGCCGCCAAGCGGTCCATCCTGGCCGGGCATCAACTGATCACCACGGCCGCGCTGGCCACCGCCTTGGACGAGCGACGCGCCGCTCGTCGTGACTGACCCCACCACGGGTCGGCCCCGTGCTCTCCCCCACATCCTGGTCCCCCGCTCCGGTCAGGACATCGCCTACCGCGGACGGGGCGGTGGTGGCGGTAGACGTCGCACCATCGACGACCGAGTCGGGCACGCGGAGCGCCTCGCCGAGGAGGTGTCTGAGGCACTGGAGCAAGCGAGGGTGCTCACGGAAGACATGCCGACCGAGGCCGCCCCAGAAGGCTTCAGCATTTGTGTGGAAGGCTGGAGCGACGAACCCGGCTATGACCTGGCTCTGACGAGCCTGGGTAGCAACGGGGCCAAGCTGCTCACTGTCTTGCCAGCCGAATCCGGCAAGGCTGAGCGCGCGCTGGTCTGGATGCCGTTCGGCGCCGAAGGAAAATTCCTCCGCAAACTCGAGGGGTTCGCGACAGAAGTGACACCCTCGGGCCGCCCCAAGCACGAGGCCCTGGTCGCCAACATCAAAGAGATCCGGCTAGCGGTCCTACGGGAGTTCTGGCAGGATCCGGGGCCCTTTCCGGCGGATCCGGTAACTCGCTGGTGGGAGGTGTGGTTCGCTGCCTCGCCCGAACAAGAGGACGTCTCCTCTGACTTGAGGACAGCGGTGTCCGCGCTCGAGCTCCGTATGGCGAAGCAGACCCTGGGATTCCCTGACCGGCTAATCGCTCAGATCGAAGCGACTCCGGACCAGCTCAGCAAGCTACTAAGCGCCAACGCTGTCGTCACCGAAGTACACCGCCCACCAGCCGCCGAACTCTTGGATCTTGATTCAGAGACACGTACGGGGCTGATGGATGACCTCGCGGACAGGTTGGTTCCGGCCTCACCGAACGCACCGTTGGTGTGTCTTCTCGACACTGGGATCATGTCGCGCCACCGCCTCCTGCGTGGCTCTGTCGACAAGGAGTTGACCGCGCTGCGGGGGACGACCCCAGCCGACCAGTACCGGCGACACGGACATGGCACACCGATGGCCGGGCTGTCACTCATCGGTGACTTGGCCACCGAGTGTGTCAGCAACAAGCGGGTAGACCTGCGACACCGGCTGGAATCAGTCAAGATCCTCCAAGACTCAGGCGCTCCACAGAACGCTGACCCTCCGTTCTACGGTGTCACGGTGGCTGAGGCCGCAAGCCTCATCGAGGTTGAGAATCCCGGCCGTCGCCGTGTGTTCTCCATGCCAATCACCGATGGAGCGGTCGTCAACGATGGACGTCCCACTTCGTGGTCAGCCGCTCTGGACGCACTGTCGTTCGGTACGGACATCGGCACCTCACCACAGGGCGTCATCCTCCTCGGCGAACCCGATCCCGAAGCTGCCCGGCTGTTCTTCGTCTCAGCCGGCAACGTGGTCGATCAGATCTCCCAAAAGGGCGACTACCTCGATGTGTGCGACACAAGAGCCATCGAGGATCCGGCTCAAGCGTGGAATGTGCTCACTGTGGGAGCCTTCACTCAACTGACCGACATCACCGACCCCCATATGGGGCACCTCACCGCACTCGCTCCAGCTGGAGAGCTGTCACCATATAGCCGCACCTCCCTCACATGGCGTGCCTCCTGGCCGATCAAGCCAGACATCACGCTGGAGGGAGGAAACATGATTGCGGAGAAGTCAGGCAACCGCTACTCGGACCCTTGCCTGCATCTGCTCGCTCCTTCAAGGACCGGTGACCTGACCGACACCAATGCCACCAGCGCCGCGACTGCCCAAGCCGCGCGTCTCGGCGCGCTCGCCCTTGCGCGCTACCCGAAACTCTGGCCGGAGACGGTCCGCGGCTTGTTGGTTCATTCGGCGGAGTGGACCCAGCCAATGCGTGACCGAACTATGGCCCGTCGTATGCTGAAGAGAGAGCGCGTCCGGATGCTCCGGCGCTACGGGTGGGGCGTGCCCACAGAGCAACGCGTGCTTGCAAGTGCGGATAATGCGGTAACGATGATCGTCGAAGACGAGTTTCGGCCCTTCGAGCACCGGCGCGGCGCGATCTCGATGCGCGCTTTGCGCCTACACCAACTGCCTTGGCCACGGGAGCAGCTCCTGGACCTCTTCGATTCCGAGGTCGAGCTCCGAGTGACCCTCTCCTACTTCATCGAGCCAAACCCCTCGAACAAGGGCTGGGTGCGCTACCGCTACCCATCTCACGCCCTGAGATTCGACCTCAAGCTCCCCACCGAAAGCGCCGAGCAGTTCCAGCAACGGGTCGCCCGCGAAGCAGCTCAGGAGGAGAGCGATAACAGCTCACAGACTGCGCGTCGACCAGCCGATAATCGGTGGCTGATTGGCAGGGACGGCCGTAGTCGTGGCTCCCTTCACGCCGACATTTGGACATCGACGGCCGCCGATCTGGCCGACAGCGGATGGCTCGCTGTCGTCCCGGTGGGTGGATGGTGGAAGGACAACAAGCGCACCGATCGGGTTGATGTTCCGGTGCGCTACTCGCTCCTGGTCTCGTTGAAGAGTGCTGAGACCACCGACATCTATACCCCCATCGTTGCCCAAGTTGGGATCGAAACGGCTGTTGAACTCTGACCCTCTCAGCTGCTGATCCGGTTACGGGTCATGATGAGCCCCCGTACAGGGACTGCCCGTAGCTTGGGCAGTCCCTGTCGCGTCAATCCCGAATTGTCGGGTGCTGGCTAGGATCTGTCCACCGTACAGTGAGCCC
>NZ_BDDE01000027.1 GCF_008327685.1 Actinomadura sp. K4S16 | reverse complement strand
CGGCTCCCTGCGCGACTGGCCCTCGCTTCGCTCGTGCCGTGCGTGGGGGTGGGGTGCGGGTTTGTGGGGGTGCGGGGGGCTTCGGCTCGTTTTGCGGCTCGCTTCGCGGTTGGCCCTCGCTGCGCTCGTGCCGTGCGTGGGGTCGGGTGCGGGTTTGTGGGGGTTGCTCTGGCGCTTCGGCTCGCCTGGCGGCTCGCTTCGCGGACTGGCCCTCGCTTCGCTCGTGCCGTGCGGGAGGTCGGGTGCGGGTTTGTGGGGGCGCTGGTGGTTTCGGCTCGCCTGGTGGCTCGTTTCGCTGGTCTTGCCTTGCTCCGGCCTTGAGGCGGGGAGTTCAGGTTCTTGCTGGGTGGGGTGGGGGGAGTAGGGCGCCTCGGTGGGTTATTACCTCGGCGGCCAGGGTCGTGGCTGTTTCGGCTGCTTGCTTTTGGGGTGTGCCTGTTAGGCGGGAGGCCAGGTAGGCGCCGTTGAAGGCGTCGCCGGCGGCTGTGGTGTCTCTCACTTGTACGTGGGGGACGGCGGGGATTGGGATCTGGGTCCTGGTGTCGGCGATCACGCAGCCCTGGGCGCCCTGTTTTACGGCGATCTCGGGGACTCCTGCCTTTCTTAGGCGTCTGATCGTGTCTGTGGGGGTTCTGTCGCCGAAGACGGCCTGGTCGTCGGTGTGGGTGGGGAGGGCTATGTCGGTCCGGGTCAGGACGGCGGACATGGCTTCGGCGGCGGCCTTGGAGGAGGGCCAGCCGGCGGGGCGGTAGTTGCCGTCGAAGGCGACCATGCCGCCGCGGCGGCGGGTCTCGTCCAGGACGTTCAGGAGCCTTGCGCGGGCGTCGGTGGTGAGGATCGACAGGGTGATGCCCGAGAGGTAGACGAGGTCGTGGGCCGCTATCGCGTCGTCGATCTCCGGGGGGTGGGTCGGACCGAACAGGGCGCGGGCGGCTGACTGGGATCTGTAGTAGTGGAACGTCCGCTCGCCCGCTTCGTCCGTGCGGATCAGGTAGAGGCCTGCTTGGCCGCCGGGGACGGTGCGGGTGAGGTCTGAGTTGACGCCGTGGGCGGTCCAGGATTCGCGCATCTGGGTGCTGTAGAGGTCGTCGCCTATGAGGGTGACGAACTGGACGTCGGCCGTGGGGGCGGTGCGGGCCAGGTAGGCGGCGGTGTTGAAGACGTCGCCGGCGTAGCCGAGGGCGAGGCGGTCGGGGGTGAGGTGGCTCAGTTCGATCATGCATTCGCCGATCAGGGCGACGGTCGGCATGGCGCTTCCTCTCTCGGGCGGCAGAGGCGACGATACACATCTAGACAGCAAGTGATCTGATGACTCAGACTTCGGGGTGTCGCGCCTGAGTGAGAAGGGGACGCCCATGCCGCTGCGGGGTTATGACGAGGACGGGTACGCGATCTTCCGGAACGTGCTGGATCCGGAGCTGGTCGCCGAGGCGGATCAGCACGTCCGCTGGTTGCAGGAGCGGTATCCCGACCGGACCGGAGAGGACCTCTCCACGGAGCTGGTCGCCAAGGACCCCTTCTGGGTACGGCTGGTCTCCGACGACCGGCTGCTCGATGTCGCGGAGCAGTTCATCGGGCCCGATATCGCGCTGTTCGCGTCCGCCTACATCTCCAAGCCGCCCTACATGGGGAAGGCCGTGCTGTGGCACCAGGACGGGGCGTTCTGGCCGCTCGACCCGATGCGCGTGGTGACGCTGTGGCTCGCCATCGACCGGTCCACGCCGGAGAACGGGTGCCTGCGGGTCATCCCAGGCACCCACAGGGAGGGCCTGCACGAGGTGCGGGAGCGGGACGACGCCGACGCGGTGTTCGGGGTGGAGAGCGCCGTGGGCGTGGACGAGTCCCGCGCGGTGGATCTCGTCCTGGAGCCCGGGGACGTCGAGGTCCACCACCCGAACATCATGCACGGCAGCAACGCGAACGAGTCGCCCCATCGGCGGTGCGGGTTGACCATCCGGTACATCCCGACCTCGACCCGGATCACGGCGGAGCCGCTGCCGTTCCCCTCTGCGCTGCTGCTGCGCGGCGACCCGGGGGTGAACGTGTACCAGCCGCGGCCCCGGTACGTGGCGGGGGAGCACTTCCCGTTCAGCGGTGCGGAGGACTGGGGCTGATGGGGCGGCACCGGCCGTCCCGCAATTGGGGCGCTCGCGTCCACGAGATCACCTGGGCCGGGCTGGAAGCCGTGGTCCTGGAGAACGAGCTGCTGCGGGTGACGGTTCTGGTGGGCAAGGGCGGTGACATCGCGGAGTTCTGCTACAAGCCGCGCGACATGGACTTCGTGTGGCTGTCGCCTGGTGGGCTGCGTGATCCGCGGGACGTGGCCGGGGGAGCGGGCGACGACGTCGCCCTGTTCCTCGACGGTTATGAGGGCGGCTGGCAGGAGGTGCTGCCGAACGGGGGTGCGCCGAGCACGTACCGGGGGGCGGCGTTCGCGCAGCACGGGGAGGTGGCCGGGCTGCCGTGGGACGCCGAGATCGTGGTCGACGAGGCTCGGGAGGTCGCCGTCCGGCTCACCGTGCGGGGGCGGCGGATGCCGCTTCGGGTCGCCAAGACGCTGCGGCTTAGGGGCGGTGAGGCTGAGCTCGCCATCGAGGAAGAGCTGGTCAACGAGTCGGGGGTGGCGCTGGAGGCGATGTGGGGGCACCACATCGTGTTCGGGGCGCCCTTCCTGCGGCCGGGGCACCGGATCAGGGTGGCCGAGGGCGCCCGGGTCGTGCCGCACGAGACGGCGATCGCTCCCGGCGGGCGGCGGGTGCGGGCCGATGGGCCGCATGAGTGGCCGCGTGTTCCGGCTGAAGGCGGTGGGGCTGTCGATCTCGATGTGGTCCCCGAGGCGGGGGTGCCGAGTGAGATCGTCTACCTCACCGGGCTGGACGAGGGGCGCTACGAGGTCGTCGATCCGGCCGGTTTCGGGATGCGGGTGCGCTGGGACGCGGACGTCCTGCCGCACCTGTGGCTGTGGCAGGAGTTCGGGGCGACCACGGGGCATCCGTGGTGGGGCCGCGCCTACGTGATGGGTCTGGAGCCGTTCGCCGGCTACCCGACGGACGGGCTGGCCGCCGCCGTCGCGAACGGCACCGCGTTGAGGCTGGGGCCGCAAGCGCGGCGGAGCCTGTGGCTGCGCGCGGCGGTCATCGAGGAGGGCATGTGAGGGAGTTCGAGGGCAGGGTCGCCGTGGTGACCGGTGGGTCGCTGGGGATCGGCCGTGCCGTGGTGGAGCGGCTCGCGCGCGACGGCGCCGCCGTGGTGTTCTGCGGCATCGGCGAGGACGAGGTCCGCCGGGCGGAGGACGAGCTGCGGGGTGAGGGGCTTGACGTCACCGGCGCCGTGGCCGACGTGACGGACGCCGTGCGGATGGAGTGGCTTGTCGGGGAGGCGGTGTCCAGGCACGGCGGCCTGGACGTCCTGGTGACGTGTGCGGGCGTGCAGCGGTACGGGACGGTCGAGGAGACGTCCGAGGAGCTGTGGGACGAGGTGATCGGCGTCAACGCCAAGGGGGTGTTCCTCGCCTGCCGCGCCGCCGTGCCCGAGCTGCGGCGGAGGGGCGGCGGGGCGATCGTCACGGTGTCGTCGGTGCAGGCGTTCGTCTCGCAGGACCGGGTCGCCGCGTACAGCGCCAGCAAGGCCGCGATCAACGCGCTGACGCGGTCGGTGGCGCTCGACCACGCGGCGGACGGCATCCGCGCGAACGCGGTGTGCCCGGGGTCGGTCGACACGCCGATGCTGCGCTGGGCCGCCGACTTGTTCCGCGGTGAGAAGGACCAGGACGCGCAGGTCGCCGAGTGGGGGCGGACGCATCCGCTGGGCCGCGTCGCGGCCCCGGCCGAGGTCGCGGAGGTCGTGGCGTTCCTCGCCGGGCCCCGCTCGTCGTTCGTGACCGGTGCCGAATACCGGGTCGACGGGGGGCTGCTGGCGCGCAATCCGGCGGCGCTTCCGGAAATCTGAGTAAAGATCTAGACACCAAGTCATTTGATGACTCATGATGTGGGGCGCACGAGCGTGCGGCAGCGACCTCGCGGAGGTTTCCCATGCAGGAGTCCGTCCCTCCTCGTCTCTTCTCTCCCGATCGGCCCTCTTCCGTTCACGCGTGGCGCCGCCGTGCCGGCGTCGTCGCGTCCGCCCTGCTGCTCGCGGTCGCGCCCGCCGTCCCGGCGGGCGCCGACGCGTACGGCCGCGGCCACGCCGCCGCCGGACCCACGTGCTCCGGGCAGACCGCGCCCAGCTTCGGCACGGCTTCGCCGAACACCGCTCTCAACGGCAAGTTCACGGCCTACGGCAACAGCAACACGCTGCTGGACGACTGGACCGGCGCGGACACGACGTACTCGCTGAAGCTCTCGGACGGACGCATCGTCTACGCCTACTCCGACACCTTCCTCGGGCAGGTCAACGCGGACGGATCACGGCCGGTGGTCGTCGAGGAGGGCGGGACGACGCCCTTCATCAACAACTCGTTCGTCGTCCAGGGGACGGGCGGGGGCCTCACCACCGTGCACGGCGGGACGGCCGCCGCTCCCAAGGCGGTCATGCCGCCCGCGCAGCCCGCCCACTGGTACTGGGCGGGCGACCTCACCCAGAGCGGCTCGGAGGTCCAGCAGCTCTACCGCGAGTACTACGACCCCGACCCGAACAACGGCACCGGGTGGGACATGAAGTTCAAGGACAACGTCCTCGCCCGCTTCTCCACCGGGAACCTGGCCGCCCCGACCGTCCAGGCGATGCCCTCGGCGTCGGGCGTGCAGTGGGGGTCCGCCCTGCTGAAGGACGGCGGCTACACCTACGTCTACGGCACCGAGGACTACACCGACCCCCAGACGCAGGCGAACACCAAGTACCTGCACATCGCGCGGGTCGCCGGCACGGACCTGCGCGGCGCCTGGCAGTACCGCACGGCGAGCGGCTGGTCGTCCGCCGAGGCGGACTCGGCGCGGCTGATGAGCGGCGTCTCCAACGAGTTCAGCGTCACCAGGCGCGGGACGCACTACATCATGGTCAACCAGGATTCGAGCATCGCGTTCGGCGGCGAGATCGACGTCCTGCTGTCGTGCTCGGCGGCCGGGCCGTTCAGCGGTGAGCAGACCGTCTACCAGACGCCCGAGACCGGGCCGTACGGCTCCTACGGCGACCCGGACATCTTCACCTACAACGCCCACCAGCACGCGGCGCTCTCGTCCAGCGGCAGCCTGGTGATCTCCTACAACGTCAACAGCCTGGACGCCACCAAGGGCCCGGCCAACGACAACTACCGGGACGTCAGCATCTACCGGGCGCGCTACGTCAACCTCCCCGTCTCCGGCTGATCCCCCTAGCCGCGGCGCCGCCGTTCCGTCCACGGCGGTACCGCTCCCCGCGCCCCCGGGTGACCTCCCGCCCGGGGGCGCGTCCCCTTTCCCACTCCCTGGAGGTCCGGCCCATGCACCTCGACCCCGAACTCGCCGCCGCGCTCGACGGCATGCCCTACGTCGGCCTCGCGGACCCCGTCCGGGCCCGCGCGGCCATGAACGACCTGGTCCGCGCGCTGGCCCGGCCCGCGTCCGACGGGAGGGCCGAGGTGGAGGACCGGGAGATCCCCGGGCCGCCCGGCGCGCCGCCGGTCCCGGTGCGGATCTACCGGCCGCGCGCGACGCCCGCTCCCGTGCTCGTGTACTTCCACGGCGGCGGCTTCGTGACCGGCGGGCTGGAGAACGAGCACGAGCGGTGCCTGGAGTTCGCCGGGGAGGACGGGATCGCGGTCGTGTCGGTCGACTACCGGCTCGCGCCGGAGCATCCCTTCCCGGCCGGGTTCGAGGACTGCTGCGCCGCGACCGCCTGGGCCCACGAGCACGCGGAGGAGTTCGGCGGGGACCCCGGGCGGGTCGCGGTCGGAGGCGGGAGCGCGGGCGGGGCGCTGGCCGCCGCCGTGGCGCTGCGGGCGCGGGACGAGGGCGGTCCGCCGCTGGTGTTCCAGATGCTCCTGTACCCCGTCCTGGACGACCGGATGGCGACACCGTCCATCCGGACGTTCACCGAGCCGCCCCTGTTCAACAGCGGCGATGTCCGGCACATGTGGCGCCACTACCTCGGCGGGCGGACGGACGTCCCCGCCTACGCGGCCCCCGCGCGCGCCGGCGACCTGAGCGGGCTCCCGCGCGCCTACGTGCTCCTGCCCCAGCTCGACCCGCTCCGGGACGAGGGGTTCGCCTACGCCCACCGGTTGATCGTCTCCGGGGTTCCCACGGAGCTTCACCATGTGCCGGGCGCATGCCACGGTTTCGACGGCATCATGTCGGCGCGGCCGGGGCGGTTCGCGTTCGAGGAGCAGCGCGCCGTCCTGCGGCGATGTCTTTTCGGGAGGCTGGACAGCGCAGTCGCTAAGTGATTAGATGACTTTACTTCTTGGGAACGAGGTGGCGATGTCACAGGATGTGGCCCGGCCGAGCCTGGCGGACGCCCTCACCGAGCGCATGCTGGAGCTGATCAGGGCCGGCGGCCTGCGCGCCGGCGACCGGCTGCCGTCCGCGCGGGAGCTGTCCCAGCGCTTCGCGGTGACCACGCCGACGCTGCGCGAGGCGCTGCGCCGGCTGGAGGCCACCGGGGCGATCCAGCTCCGGCACGGCTCGGGCATCTACGTGGGCGCCGACCTCGAACGCGTGGTCATCCCCAACCCCAACGTCCGGGAGCTGGAGGCCGACCGGCTGCTCCAGCTGCTGGACGCGCGGCTGCTCATCGAGCCGCCGCTGGCCGGCCGCGCCGCCCGGCGGTCGCGGCCCGCCGACATCGAGCTGCTCCGCGCCATCCTCGACCAGGCGGGCGCGGACCTCGGCGGCGCCGGGCAGGAGGCGGAGACCCGCCTGCACAAGGCCAACATGGCCTTCCACCGGGAGGTCGCCGGCGTCGCGGGCAACTCCGTGCTCTGCGAGGTCATCGACTCCCTGCTGTCGGTGCACGCCTCCGAGCAGCGGGCGATACAGCGGATCTTCGACGACCGCGTCCGCGACTTCGACGAGCACACCGCGATCCTCGCCGCCATCGAGGCGGGCGAGGAGCGGGAGGCGGAGTCCCTCATGCGGTCCCACCTCGCCGACATCAAGCACGTGATCGAACAGCGGCTCGCCTGAGCGGCCGCCCCACTGCCGCCGGCGCCCGCGCCGTGCGGCCGGTTCACCCTTCCCTGATTCCATCCTTCGACCACCCCGATCGGGCATCGCCGCCCGATGAAGGAGGCTCACCATGGTGCCGTCCAAGCGACTCCAGGTGACCGCGCTCGCCGCGGGCGCGCTGCTACTCGCCGTCGGCTGCGGGTCCGGCGACTCGGGCGGGAGCAAGTCCGAGCTCAAGCTCTACAACGACAAGGGCGCGTGGAAGCCCTTCTTCGAGCAGATGGGCGCCCTCGGCAAGCAGCAGACCGGCCTCGGCATGACGCCGGTCGGCTACACCGACGAGCCGACCTACACGGCGTTCATCAAGACCTCGTTCCGCACCAACGTCAAGCCCGACCTGTTCACCTGGACGACCGGCGGGCGCCTCGAAGAGATCGTCAAGCAGAACCAGGTCGCCGAGACCACGAAGATCTGGCAGGACGCCATCGGCAGTGGCGACCTCACCGAGGACCTGAAGAAGTACTACACCGTCGACGGCAAGCAGTACTGCGTCCCGCTGAACACCGCCTACTGGGGCATGTTCTACAACAAGAAGGTCTTCGCGAAGTACGACCTGAAGCCGCCGACGACGTGGGCGGAGCTGGAGAAGACCGCGCAGACGCTCAAGTCGAAGGGGCAGGTGCCCTTCAACCAGACCACCCCCACGTCGCTGTTCTCCTTCGCCTGGTTCGAGCAGATCCTCGCCGGCACCGACCCCGACCTGTACGAGCGGCTGTCGAAGGGCCAGGCGTCCTACACCGACCCCGGCGTCGTGAAGGCGATGGAGCGCTGGAAGTCGATGATCGACGCCGGGTGGTTCAGCAAGCCCGGCGACAAGGCCGACCCCGCCGACCACTTCAAGTCCGGCGACGCGGCCATGGTCATCAACGGGACGTGGTTCAACACGAGCATGACCCAGCGCGGCCTCAAGCAGGGGACGGACTACGGGTTCTTCTTCATCCCGAACGTGGACCCGGCGCTGCCGAAGCGGTCGCTGGTGTTCGAGAGCGGCCCGCTGTGCTCGCTGCGCAAGGCCCCCGACCCCGCCGCGAGCACCAAGTACCTCAAGTGGTGGATCACTCCCGCCGCGCAGGAGAAGTGGGCGAACGCGCGCGGCGACGTGTCCGGCAACCCGAAGGTCAAGGTCGCCGACCCCGAGCTGGACAAGGTCACCAAGGAGGCCGCCTCCGACGGCAACCGGCTGGTCCTGCGCTACTTCGAGGCCGCGCCCGCCCCCGTGCTCACCGAGGCGCTCAGCGGCTTCGACAAGTTCCTCAACAAGCCGGAGACCTACATGGACGTCCTCAAGAGCATCCAGAAGGTGAACGAGGACTACTGGAAGTCGCACTGATCCATGAGCACGAACAAGGCCACCGCCGACCGTCCCGGGCCGGCGGTGGCGCCCCCCGCGGGCGGCGGCCCCCGCAAGGCGTCCGGCGCCCGCCCCGGCAAGGGGTTCGCGCTGCACGGCCGGTTCCGGCACGTCTACATCTCGCCCGCCGTACTGTTCGTCGCCGTCCTGCTCTACCTGCCGTTCCTGTGGACGGCGTACCTGAGCTTCACCAGCTACGACGGCCTCGCCTCACCCGAGTTCACCGGCCTGGACAACTACAAGCGGCTCCTTGAGGACGATGCGCTCGTCACGTCGATCCGCAACACGCTGCTGTGGGTCGTCGGAACCGTCGTCCTGCCGGTGGGGCTCGGACTGCTCGTCGCCGTCCTCTCCTACGACCTCAAGCGCGGCGCGTGGTTCCGGCTGCCGTTCCTGCTGCCGTACGCGATGTCCGGCGCCGGTCTCGGCGTGATCTGGGGATTCATCCTGCAGCCGGACGGGATGGCGAACCAGATCCTGACCCTGCTCGGCATGCCGGGCGGCGACACCGCGTTCCTGCAGGACGGCCCCCGCAACACCATCGCGATGATCGTGGTGTGGACGTGGCAGCAGCTCGGCGTCAACATGCTGCTGTTCGTCGTCGGCCTCCAGTCGATCCCGAAGGGGCCGATCGAGGCCGCCCGCATCGACGGCGCGTCCGGATGGTCGATGTTCCGGCACGTCGTCTGGCCGCTGATGCGCCCGATCACCACCGTCGTGTTCGGCCTCGCGCTCGTCGCCGGGCTGAAGAACTTCGACATCGTCTGGGTGATGACGCAGGGCGGGCCCGGACGCTCGTCCGAGACCCTCGCCGTGACCATGTACCGGGACGTGTTCGTCGCCAACGAGTACGGCTACGGTTCCGCGGTCGCGGTGCTGCTCACCACCGTCACGGGACTCGCCTCGTACGTGTACCTGCGCCGCCAGGCGAGCAGGGAGGAGACGCCGCGATGAACGGAGCGAAACTGGTCCACGTGCGCCGGGCCGTGCTGGCGGTGCTGGGCCTGGTGTGGCTGTTCCCGACCTACCTGATCGTCGCGAACGCGCTCCGGCCGGCCCGCGACTACGACCCGTCGGACGCGGTGAGGCCGCCGTCCTCCATCGGCCTGCTCGACAACATCGCGCAGGCCTGGGACCGGACCGCCGTGGGCGACACCCTGCTCAGCACGCTGCTGTACAGCGTCGTCTCGCCCGCGCTGGCCGTCCTGATGGGCGCGCTCGCCGGATACGCGATCGTGGTGCTGCGGCTCAGGCACGGCTTCGCCTGGTTCGTGGTGATCTTCGCCGGGACGGTGGTGCCGTTCCAGATGCTCCTGGTGCCGCTGTTCGTCGGCTACAGCAAGGTGGCGCTGTACGACGGCCACCTCGGGCTGATCATCATCTACTCGGCGGTCAACGTGCCGCTGGCCGCCCTGGTGATGCGCAACTTCTTCGGCAACGTCGCCGTGTCGATCTTCGAGGCGGCCCGGCTGGACGGCGCGTCCACCTTCCGGATCTTCTGGCGGATCTACCTGCCGCTGTCGGCGGCGGCCCTCGCCGCCGTGTTCATCCTGGAGTTCACCTTCGTCTGGAACGACCTGCTGTTCGGCCTGACGCTCTCGCAGTCGGAAACCGTCCGGCCCGTGTGGGCCGAACTGTCCGCGCTGACCACCGACGTCTACGCCGGCACCCCCGTGCCGATCGCGCTGGCCGCCGGCCTGGTGGTCTCCCTACCGACCGTCGTGCTCTTCCTGGCGACCCAACGCCTCTTCACCCGCGGCCTAACGCTTGCGCAGCTTTAGCCCAGGGGGGCGACCCCCTGGAACCCCCGTCACGGGGAGGGGGCCGTTTCCCGATCCGCTCCGCGTTTCGTGAAACGGCCCCCTCCCCGGCGGGCCGGGCGACCTCCGGGCGTGACCGCCCTCCGGTCGCCCGGCCCGTGACCCCCGGACCTGACCCCGGACCTTCTGACCTCGGACTCCCAGAGAGGAATGTGACGCATAACGATGACGAGTCGCCTGCTGCAGGCGAGCCTCGGCTCGCCCGACTATGACGGGATCCGTGACGCGCTGCGCCAGGACACCTCCACTGAGGTGCTCGCCGTGCGCGGGCTGTCGGTGCGCGCTGCGGTGCTGCCGCTGTTCAGGCGGGACGAGGGCGGTGCGCTCCTCCAGGCCGTCCGGCTGACGCTGTCCGGGGGCGGCCCCTTGGAGGTGGCCCTCAAGGACGGTGACATCGAGGTCGCCTCGGCGGCGGTCGAGGGTGGGGTCGTCACGCTGCTCGTCCCTGAGGTGGACGGGCCCCGCCGGCTGACCCTGGAGGTGCGCGACTCCGGCGGGCTCGTCGGGGCGGCGCCGCTCGACGTCACCCCGCAGCGCAAGTGGAACGTCTTCGTCGTCCACCACTCGCATCTCGACATCGGCTACACCGACACGCAGGGCACCGTCCTGCGGCATCACCTCGACTACCTCGACGCGGCGCTGCGGCTGGCGCGGGAGACCGACGGGCGCCCGGACGACGCGCGGTTCCGCTGGTCGGTCGAGTCGTCCATGCCCGCCCTGCGTTGGCTCGCCACCCGTCCCGAGGACCAGGTGGCCGAGTTCGCCGAGCGGGCCCGCGCGGGCCACATCGAGGTCACCGCGTTCCCGATGCAGCTGCACACGGAGGCCTGCTCGACGGAGGAGCTGTACCGGCAGCTCCGCTTCGTGGAGCAGTTGCGGCGCGAGTACGGCATCGAGGTCCGGTCGGCGATGCACACCGACATCCCGGGCGCGGTCGTCGGGACGGTGGACGCCCTGAACGCGGCGGGCGTCCGGTACCTCGCCGCCGCGCACAACTGGGCCGGGCGCTCCGTCCCGTACATCACGGGCGGCGACCGGCTCGCCCGCCCGTTCCGGTGGCGGTCGCCGGGCGGCGGCGAGCTGATCGTCTGGTTCACCGACACCCCGCACGGCATGGCCTACATGGAGGGCAACACGGTCGGGCTCGTCGACGGCTACGACCTCGCCGAGGACCTGCTGCCCCGCTACCTCGGCTCCCTCGCCGACCGGCCCTACCCCTACGGGCCCGGGACGTTCGGCTGGTACGCCGCGCCCGGCCAGGTCGGCGCCGCCAAGGACCCCGACTTCCTGGACGCCGTCCACCTGCGCGTCCAGGGCGCGCACGCCGACAACGCCGGGCCGTCGATCGTCCCCGCCGACATCGCGCACCGCTGGAACGAGACCTGGGCGTACCCGCGGCTGCGGATGGCGACCAACGCCGACTTCTTCGAGTACGTCGAGGAGCACCACGGCGACCGGCTCCAGACCCACGAGGGCGACTGGACGGACTGGTGGGCCGACGGCCTCGGCTCCGGCGCCCGGCCGCTCGGCTACGTCCGGCGGGCGCAGAACGTCCTGCGGGCCGCCGAGACGCTGCACGCCCTCGCCGACGAGCGCAGCGGCGAGCGCACCGGCGCCTCCCTCACGGCCACCAGGGCGATCGACGAGGCCTACGACCGGGCCGCGCTGTTCGACGAGCACACCTGGGGCGCCGCCAACCCGTGGGAGGACGCCGAGGAGGGCGGCGACTCAGGCGGCCTCCAGTGGACCCGCAAGTCCCAGGTCGGCTACCAGGCCCACGACGACGCGCTCGACCTCCTCCAGGCCGGCGCGCGGCGGATCGGCGCGACGTTCGGCGCCTCGCCCGGCGCGCTCGCCTCGTTCCTCGTCGTCAACCCCGGCACCGCCGCCCGCACCGACGCGGCCCGCGCGTTCCTGCCCCGCGACATCGTCGCCGTGGACGTGCCCATCGCGCTCGTGGACGCCCGCACCGGCGAACCCGTCCCGCACCGCGAGGAGGAGGTCGACCCGGACGAGTGGCCCACCCGCCCCATCGGCCGCCACCTGGAGGCGGTGGTCCCGGACGTCCCCGGCCACGGGTACGTCCGCGTGGACGTCGTCCGGGCCGAGGCGGCGGCGCCGGAGCCGGCCGACCTCGGCCTCGGCGGGACGATCGAGAACGAGTTCTACCGGGTGTCCTACGACGTCCGCGAAGGGCACATCGGCTCCGTCTTCGACAAGACCGCGGGCAGGGAGCTGGTGAACGCCGACTCCGTCGCCGGGTTCGGGCAGTACGTCTACGACCGGTACGCGACCGCGCCGCACTTCAACCACATGTCCGGGCACATGCTCGTGCACGACAAGACGATGCTCGGCGACCGGGCCGTCGCCACCCACGCCACCGTCACCGAGTGCACCCGCACCCCTGCCGGGGAGCGGCTCGTCGTAGAGCTGCACGGAAAGGGCGTCGACTGGCTGCGCACGACCATCGACCTGTACGCCGGGGTGCCGCGCGTGGACGTCCGCTACCAGCTCGGCAAGCAGCCCACCGCGGCCAAGGAGGCGGTCTTCTTCGCCTTCCCCTTCGCCGTGGACGGCCCGCCCGCCGCCTGGGAGTTGACCGGCGGCGTCGGCGGCACCGGCGTCCCGAGCGTCCCGGGATCGGCGGAGCACATGCGCCCGATCCGGCACTGGGTCGCGTTCGAGGACCCCGACCTGACCGTCGCGTGGGCCACGCTGGAGGCGCCGCTCGTCCAGTTCGGCTCCATCCACATGCCCTACGCGCCGTTCCCGCCCACGCTCGACAACGAGGACGGCACCGTCTACTCGTGGGCGCTGAACAACATCTGGGACACCAACTTCCCGTCCCAGCAGCAGGGCGAGACCACCTTCCGGTACGCGTTCGCGTCCGGCGCGGCGGGTTCGGGCCGCCGGCTCGGCGCCCGCACGGCCGCCGGGATCACCGACCCGTTCGTCGCCACCCTCGCCACCGGCGACATGCCCGCGGCCGACTCGGGAACCTTCCTGCGCGTGGACGACCCGGACGTGCTCGTCACCTCCGTCGGCCGCGCGCGCGACGGCGACGGCCTGGCCGTCCGGCTCCAGTCGCTCGCCGCCGGCCCGGTCGAGACGGGCCTGCACGTGCCGGGCGCCGCGAGCGCCCTGCTGAGCGGCGGTCTGGAGCGTGACCCGGCGGAGCTGCCCGTCCGGGACGGCACCATGACGGTGCGGCTGCCCGCCTGCGGCGTCGCCACCGTCACGGTTCGGCGTTGAGTACGGATCGGGGACACATGAAGATCACAGGCATCCGCGCCACCACGGTCACCGTGCCGCTGGAGGCGCCCCTCCTGCACAGCAACGGCGCCCACTGGGGCCGCTTCGTCCGGACGATCGTCGAGGTCGAGGCCGACAACGGCCTGGTCGGGCTCGGCGAGATGGGCGGCGGCGGGCAGAGCGCCGAGGCCGCGTTCCAGGCCCTCGCCCCGCACCTGGAGGGCCACGACCCGTTCGAGCTGGAGACGCTCCGCTTCAAGATCGCGAACCCGACGGCGAGCCTCTACAACAACCGCACCCAGATGCTCGCCGCCATCGAGTTCGCCTGCCTCGACCTCGTCGGCAAGCACCTCGGCGTCCCGGTGCACGACCTGCTCGGCGGCCGCATCCGCGACTCCGTCCCGTTCGCGTCCTACCTGTTCTACCGCTACCCGGGCGCCGGGGGCTCGCCGGAGGTCCGCACCCCCGAGCAGCTCGTCGAGCACGCCAGCGCGCTCAAGGACGCGCACGGCTTCACCGTCCACAAGCTGAAGGGCGGCGTGTTCCCGCCGGGCCACGAGCTGGAGTGCTACAAGGCGCTCGCCGAGGCGTTCCCGGGCGACCGCTTCCGCTACGACCCGAACTCCGTGCTGAGCCTGGAGGAGGGCCTCCGCTTCGGCAAGGCCATCGAGGACCTCCCCAACGACTACCTGGAGGACCCCGTCCTCGGGCTGGAGGGGCTGCGGCTCGTCCGCGAGCGCGTGAACGTCCCGCTCGCCACCAACACCGTCGTCGTCAACTTCGAGCAGCTCGCCGCGAACGTGCTGCGCCGCAGCGCGGACGTCGTCCTGCTCGACACCACGTTCTGGGGCGGCATCCGGCCGTGCGTGAAGGCCGCCGGCGTGTGCGAGACGTTCCAGATCGGCGTCGCCGTGCACTCCTCCGGCGAGCTCGGCATCCAGCTCGCCACCATGCTGCACCTCGGCGCCGTCCTGCCCAACCTCACCTACGCCG
The DNA here is from genome assembly GCF_008327685.1 of Actinomadura sp. K4S16. GTDB lineage: Bacteria > Actinomycetota > Actinomycetes > Streptosporangiales > Streptosporangiaceae > Spirillospora. The sequence continues at coordinate 161,671 of NZ_BDDE01000027.1, read as the reverse complement.
CCGACGCGCACTACCACCACCTCGCCGACGACGTGATCGAGGGCGGCCCGATGCGCTACGAGGGCGGCAGGATCCCGGTCCCGGCGGGCCCCGGCCTCGGCGTCGGCCTGGACCGCGACAAGCTGGCCGAGTACGCGGAGCTGTACAGGGAGCTCGGCGGCTACGCCTACGACCGCGACCCCGGGCGCCCGGGCTGGTACCCGCTCGTCCCGAACGACCGGTGGGCCGACCCCGCCGCCGCACTGCCGCCGCTCGAATAGCCTGCCCCTGTGATTCGTTACGCGACACCCGCCGACGTCCCGGACATCCTGCGGCTGATCCGCGAGCTGGCGGACTACGAACGGGCCCTCCACGAGGTGAAGGCGACCGAGGAGCAGCTGCACGACCGCCTGTTCGGCGACGACCCCAAGGTCTTCGCCCACGTCGCCGAGCATGACGGCCGGGTCGTCGGGTTCGCCGTGTGGTTCCTCACGTTCTCCACGTGGAACGGCACGCACGGCATCTACCTGGAAGACCTGTTCGTCGAGCCGGAGTACCGCGGCCACGGCTACGGCAAGACGCTCCTCACCGAGCTGGCCCGCATCGCCGACGACCGCGGCTACGGACGCGTCGAATGGTCCGTCCTGAACTGGAACGAGCCGGCGATCGGGTTCTACGAGGCCCTCGGCGCCACCCCCCAGGGCGAGTGGACGGTCTACCGGCTCACCGGCGACGCCCTCACCCGCGCCGCCCGCCCCTCCGCCGGCTGAGGAGCGGCGCCCGGGCCGGGGTTGCATCCGGTACCGAGGTACGGGCTTACGTTCGGGCCATGGAACTTCAGCAGGTACCGGCCCGGCCGGACGACCAGGGATGGGCGCCGCAGGCGTGCGCGCTGCCGACCGCCGAGCGGCCGCTGCGGGTGGCCGAGTTCGACGCGCTGTTCGCCGAGGCGGTGACCGCCGTGCGGCCCGCCGGGCCGGGCCGGGTGCGGATGGAGCTGCGCCCCGAACCGCGGCTGGCCGCACGGGCCGCCGAACTCGCCGCCCGGGAGACGGGCTGCTGCTCGTTCTTCACCTTCGCCGTGACCGCCGCCGGCGGCGCGCTCACCATGGAGATCAGCGTCGACGCCCGGCACACCGAGGTCCTGGACGCCCTGGCGGCCCGCGCCGCCCGGCTGACCGCCTCCTGAACATCGCCGCGGCCCTGGCATGCCGCGAGGGCCGTCCGGAGGCGGACGGCCCTCGCGATGACCTGGAGGCGGTCAGGCCTGCTTGGTCTCCCAGAAGATCTTGTCGATCTCGGCGATCTTCGCGAGCAGGTCGTCGGCCGCCTTGGCGTCCATGCCGCCCTTGGTGCCCGAGGCGCCGGCGAGCTTGGTCGCCTCGTTGAACAGCTGGTGCAGCTGCGGGTACTTCTCGAAGTGCGGCGGCTTGAAGTAGTCGGTCCACAGCACCCAGAGGTGCTCCTTGACCAGCTGCGAGCGCTGCTCCTTGATCAGGATCGCCCGGGCGCGGAACTCCGGGTCCTCGTTGGCGGCGTACTTCTCAATGATCGCCTTCACGGACTCGGCCTCGATCCGGGCCTGCGCCGGGTCGTAGACGCCGCACGGCAGGTCGCAGTGCGCAGACACCGTGGTCTTCGGGCGCAGAAGCTTGAGCAACACCTGCGATTCCCTTCCCTCGTTGCGGATCATGCTCAGGTCACCGACATTACCCTTGTGCCCCGGGGCCCGTCCGGGCAGGGCGCTCGGTAATTCGGCCTAAGACCCGGGCCGTCCGGCCCGGAACCTCTCCAGCAGTGTTGTGACCGCCGCCCGCCGAAGTATGCGGGCCGACGAGGAGGACCATGCGGCTCCGGACCCCCCGCCACCGTTCGCTGTGCGCCCTCGCCGGAGCCGCGGCGCTCGCGGTGGCCGCCGCGCGCAGGCTGGCGACCGTGGAGGTCACCGGCGACTCGATGCTGCCGGGCCTGCGCCCGGGGGACTGGCTCCTCGTCTGGACCGGAGCCCGCCCCGCCCCGGGCGACGTGGTCGTGGCCGAGCACCCGGAACGGCGCGAACTGCTCATCGTCAAACGCGTCTCGCACCGCTCCGGGGACGGATGGTGGCTGGAGAGCGACAACCAGCGCGCCCGCGGCCGCCGCGACAGCTGGGACTTCGGCCCCGTCCCCGACGACCTCGTCGTGGGGCGGGTCGTGGGCCGCTACTGGCCCCGCCCGCGCGTACGCCCGGCCCGGCGGCCGGCGGGGTGACCGGACCCCCGTTCCGCTGAGCCGCGGCGTCGAACCGGCCGAAAGTACGACCGCCGCGGGCGTGAACCGTGCTTTGGGCCGGTGATCCGAGGCGGCGCCGTCGCCGACGATTCCGGCATGCCAATCGAAGATCCGGTCCCGATGCTGCACGCAGAGGGACTGACGAAGAGATACGGACGCAGAGCGGCGCTGAGCGACGTCGACCTGCGCGTTCCGGCCGGTCGCGTCGTGGGCCTGGTGGGCCCGAACGGGGCCGGCAAGTCGACGCTGCTGAACCTGGCCTGCGGGCTGCTGGAGCCGACGTCGGGCTCGCTGCGCGTCCTCGGGTCCAGGCCGGCGGCGAGCGCCGCGCATCTGGCCAGGGTCGGGTTCGTGGCCCAGAACACCCCGGTGTACCCGTCGTTCAGCGTGGCCGACCACCTGCGCATGGGGGCGCGCCTGAACCCGTCCTGGGACCGGGGGCTGGCCGAACGGCGCATCGGGCAGGTCGGGCTGAACCCGGAGCAGAAGGCGGGACGGCTGTCGGGCGGACAGCGCGCGCAGCTGGCGCTGACCGTCGCCGCCGCCAAGCGGCCCGAACTGCTGATCTTCGACGAGCCGGCCGCGGCGCTCGACCCGCTGGCGCGGCAGGGGTTCCTGGCGAACCTGATGGAGTTCGTCGCGGAACTCGGTGCCGGCGCCGTGCTGTCGTCGCACCTGCTCGGCGACATCGAGCAGGTCTGCGACTACCTCATCGTGCTGTGCGACTCGCGGGTCCAGGTGGCCGGCGACGTCCGGGACCTGCTGGCCGGCCACCACCGGCTGGTCGCGCCCGGCGGCGACCTCGGCTCGCTGCCCGCGGGCGTCGAGGTCGTCCGGGCCGAGCACGGCGGCGCGATCGTGCGCACCGGCCTCCCGCCCGCGGGGCTGCCGCTCCGGGCCGAGCCCGTCAGGCTCGAAGAGCTGGTGCTCGCGTACATGTCGCGGGCGAACGCGCCCGCCGGTCGGGAACGGGAGGGAGCACGATGATCTGGTTGAACTGGCGGCAGTTCCGCCTCCAGGCGATCGCCGGTGCGGCCGGGCTCGTCCTGATCGCCGCCTATCTGCTCTACCTGGGCGTGGACATCCGGGACGCGCACGACGCCTACCGGTCCCGGTGCACCGACCCGGCCGGCTGCGCGCAGGCCGCCGTCCAGTTCCAGGGGGCCTACCGGAACACGCTGCTGTTCCTCGCCGCCGGACTCCAGTTGATCGCCGTCGTCATCGGCGCGTTCTGGGGAGCGCCGCTGGTCGCCCGGGAACTGGAACTCGGCACCCACCGGCTGGTGTGGAACCAGAGCGTGACGCGCCGCCGCTGGCTGATCGCCAGGATGGCGTTCGTCGGCCTGGCCGCGGTGGTCGTGGCCGGCCTGGCCGCCCTGCTGCTCACCTGGGCCGCCGCCCCCTACGACGAGGTCGCCGCCGACCGGTTCGGGACGATCGAGTTCGGCGCCCGCAACATCGCCCCGGTCGGCTACGCCCTCCTCTCCTTCGCTCTCGGCACCACCATCGGCCTGCTCGTCCGCCGGACGCTCCCGGCGATGGCCATCACGGGCGTCGTCTTCATCGCCGTCCAGTTCGCCGTGCCGAACCTGGTGCGCCCGCACCTCATGCCGTCCGAGAAGACGGCCCTGCCGATGACCGCGCAGGCCATCAACCAGGCCAAGAACCTGGGCAGCATCACCGGCGCCCCCGTCATCGGCGGCCTCCAGGTGCCCGGCGCCCCGGACGCGTGGATCAGCGAGACCAGCCCGCTGCGCACCGCGGACGGGCGGACGCTCAGCGGGAGCAAGTTCAACGCGTGCCTCGACACCCCGCCGAAGACCGGCGCCGGCGGCACGTTCGGCGACGCCGCCGTGTGCCTGGCCGCACTCGACCTGCACGTCGACGTCGAGTACCAGCCCAGCGACCGCTACTGGGGCTTCCAACTGGCCGAGACCGGGCTGTACCTGGTGCTCGGCGCGCTCCTCACCGCGGTCGCTCTGCGGCGCGTCCGGCGCGCGTGAAGCGACCGATCCCCGACAGCGAAACCAGGTCTCCCATGTCGCATGCGAACGGTCATCAGGATGGTGCCGGCGGGTCTCCGGCGAAAACGGACGTGCTGGTCAACGCGGGGCTGGGTGTGGTGTTCGCCCTGGGCGCCGCCTTCACCGCGTACATGCTCATCCGCAGCTGGGGCGGTGCCTACTGGCTATACACCACCGCCGTCTCCGCGGTGGTGTGCGGGCTGGCGCTGCTGCGCGGGCGGCGAAGGGCGTGGCCCCCGGTCGCGGGCCTGGTCGTGGCGGCCGGTGCCGTGGCGGGGTCCCTGGCGGCCGACCTGCCGCGGGAGCCGTCGCCCACGACGGCCCTGGCCCTCGCCGTGCTCATCGGCTCCTCGCTCAGGTCGCTGCCGGTGCCATCGGCGGTCGCCGTCGCCGCGGGCGGTGCCGCGGTCACCGCTTTCGGCTGGTCCGCCGGGCCCACCGCCCCGATGGCCCTGGCCACGCTGCTGGTGGTCGGCGGGTTCGTCGCGGGGTCGGCGCTCCGCGCGGTCGACCTCGTCCGGCGGTCCGGGGCGCCGGGGGCCGGGTCGCCGCCGACCGGCCGGCCGCGGTGGTAGGGGCGGGCCGCGCCCGGGACGCCCCCTGCGGCGATCCGTCCGCATGCGGCGCCGGTCGGAGCGGGGATAGCCTCGTCGGCGTGACCGTTCCGGGTGGATGGGGCCGGGGCGCCTCCGTGGCAGGGCTCGCCGCCGTGTTCCTCGCGGCGATCGCCGTGCAGGCCGCCGCCATCGCGCAGACCTGGGGCGGCTGGTACTGGGTGCCGGGCGCCGTCTCCGCGGCGGTGGTGTGCGTCCCCGCGCTGCTGGGGCTGCGCAGGCCGCTCTGGCCGGCGGTCGCCGGGTTCGGCCTCGCGGCGGCGGCCGTCCTCGTCCGCCTGGCCGGCCCCGACCTTCCCGCCGAGCCCAGCCCGGCGATGACCCTGGGGCTGGCGGTGCTGACCGGCTCCGCCCTCCGGACCCTCGCGCCGGTGCGGGCCGCCGCCGTCGCGGCCGCCGGACCCGTGCTGATCATCGCCGGTCAGCTCGCCGCCGGCACCCCGTCCGGCGGCCTCGCGGCGCTGACGGCGCTGGACGGCCTGGTCTGGCTGGCCGCCGTCGGCGCCGGGCTCCCGCTGCGGCTCCTGGACGCGCGGGCGCGCCGGGTGGCCGAGGAGGTCCGCCGGGACGAGCGGCTGGAGCTGGCCCGGGAGCTGCACGACGTCGTGGCCCACCACATCACGGGCATGGTGGTCCAGGCGCAGGGCGCCCAGGTGGTCGCGCGACGGAACCCGGAGCAGGTGGGCGAGTACCTCGGCGAGATGGAGGCGGCGGGCACCGAGGCCCTGGCCGCGATGCGGCGGGTCGTCGGTCTGCTGCGCGACGCCGACGACGCGGCGCCGGCGTCCCCGGGGACGGAGCGCCTGGGCGCGCTGGTGGAGCGCTTCCGCCGGCAGGGCCCGGAGGTGCGGCTGAGCATGCCGGACGGGGCCGCGGACGCCCAGTGGCCGCCGGAGGTGACCACCACCGTGTACCGCGTCGCCCGGGAGGCGCTGACGAACGTGCTGCGGCACGCGCCCGGGGCCCGGTCCGTCACGGTCACCGTCGAGCGGGCCCCGGGCGGCGTCACCGTCGAGGTCGCCGACGACGCCCCGGCGGCCCCGGCCCGGCACCCGCATCGCGGCGGTTACGGATTGATCGGCATGCGTGAACGCGTCGAATCGCTCGGCGGCTCGCTGCGCGCCGGACCGCGGCCCGGCGGCGGCTGGTCCGTGCGGGCGGAGCTTCCCGTCCCCGCGGGGGAGCCCAAATGACGATCTCGGTCCTGCTCGCCGACGACCAGGCGATGATCCGCCGAGGGCTGCGGCTGATCCTGGAGGACCAGCCCGACATCAGCGTCGTCGCGGAGGCGGCCGACGGGGCCGAGGCGGTCGACCTGGCGCGTCGGCTGCGCCCGGACGTGTGCCTGGTCGACATCAGGATGCCCCGGCTCGACGGCATCGCGGTGACCCGGGCGCTGGCCGGCCCGCGGGTGCCCGACCCGATGCGGGTCGTCGTGGTCACCACCTTCGACCTGGACGAGTACGTGTACGGGGCGCTGCGCGGCGGCGCGGTCGGCTTCGTCCTCAAGGACGCCGGACCCGCGCTGCTCGTCGAGGCGGTCCGCGCCGCCCACAACGGCGAGGCGCTGGTCTCGCCCGCCGTCACCGTCCGGCTGCTGCGGCACCTGGCGGCCGCCTCGGCCCCGCCGCGCGCCGTGCGGCCCCCGCCCCTGTCGGACCGCGAACTCGAAGTCGTCCGGGCCCTGGCGCGAGGCCGGACCAATCAGGAGATCGCCGCCGAGCTGTTCATCTCGCTCAGCACCGTCAAGAGCCACCTGTCGGGCATCCAGACCAAACTGGGGGTGCGCAACCGGGTCGGCATCGTCACCTGGGCGTGGGAGAACAACCACGTCGAACCGTCCTGAACGGCCCGTGTCCCGGGCGGGACACGGGCCGTCGGAAGGTCAGATGCGGGCGACGCCCTCTTCGCGGGCCTTCGCGGCGACCGCGGCCGTGACGGCGGGGGCCACCCGGTCGTCGAAGGGGCCGGGGATGACGTAGTCGGCGGTCAGGTCGTCGCCGACGATGTCGGCCAGGGCGTTCGCCGCGGCCAGCTTCATCCCCTCGGTGATGGTGTGGGCCCGGACGTCCAGCGCGCCGCGGAAGATGCCCGGGAACGCCAGCACGTTGTTGATCTGGTTCGGGAAGTCGCTGCGGCCGGTCGCGACGACCTTGGCGTGCCGCCGGGCGACCTCCGGGTGGACCTCCGGAGTGGGGTTGGAGAGCGCGAAGACGATCGCGTTCTCCGACATCGTGGCGACGCACGACTCGTGGACGGTGCTGCCGGACAGGCCGATGAACACGTCGGCGCCGCGCAGCGCCTCCTCCGTGGAGCCCTTCAGGTGCGAGCGGTTGGTGATCGCCGCGATGCGCTCCTTGACGGGGTTCAGCCCGTCGCGCCCCTCGTGGATGATGCCCTTGCTGTCGGACAGGGCGATGTCGCCGATGCCCGCCTCGATCAGGATCTGCGAGACCGCGATGCCGGACGCGCCCGCGCCCGCCACGACCGCGCGCAGCTCCGACAGCGGCTTGCCGACGTAGCGCGCCGCGTTGGTGAGGGCGGCGAGCGCGACGATGGCGGTGCCGTGCTGGTCGTCGTGGAAGACGGGGATGTCGAGGGCGGCGCGCAACCGGTCCTCGATCTCGAAGCAGCGGGGGGCGCTGATGTCCTCCAGGTTGATGCCGCCGAAGCTCGGGGCCATCCGGATCACGGTGTCGACGATCTCGTCGACGCCGGTGCAGCTCAGCGCGATCGGCACGGAGTCGACGTTCGCGAACTCCTTGAACAGCAGGGACTTGCCCTCCATGACCGGCATGGACGCGGCCGGGCCGATGTCGCCGAGGCCGAGCACGGCGGTGCCGTCGGTCACGACCGCGACGACCTTGGAGGTCCAGGTGTAGTCGTAGGCCAGTTCGGGGTTGTCTGCGATCGCGGTGCACACGCGGGCGACGCCCGGCGTGTAGGCCAGCGAGAGGTCGTCCTTGTTGCGGACGGGGATGGTCGAGCGCATCTCGAGCTTGCCGCCGCGGTGCAGCGGGAACGCCGGATCGTCGTCCAGTGAGGGCGGTTCGGTGGGAATGGGCTCAGCAGCCACAGCGACCCCTGTCAGTGAAAGTTGGCTTTCTTGCGATGCCGCCGCGGGTGGTGGTGTGGTGTGGTGGCCGGTCACCCGGTGCTATCTCGCGACGCACGGGGGTCACCCGTTGTCTGATTGTGCCACACGGGGTGGTGCCCCTCCCGTGGCCGGGGTGGGTGGTGACCGTCACGTGACCGTGCCCACACCGTGTCCGGTCCGTCGCGTTGCGTGGGGCATACCCCGGTGAACGCATATTGATCTGGGGCTGCCTCGTTGCGTGATTGTTTCGCACCCTTTATCCAGATCAGGGACGTTGTACGCCAAACTGTGCACCTGACCTTCGGATCTACGCGGATCCGACGAAACCACCTGGAGGGGGACCAGTGATCACCGGTTCTCTGCGCCGCCGCGCCGTCGCGGCGAGCGCGCTCGTACTGACGGGCGCGCTCGCGCTGTCCGCATGCGGCGACAGCAACGACTCGGGCGACTCGGGCTCCGCGGCCTCGAACACGAGCGTGGACAGCAAGCTCGCGGCGATGGTCCCGGCCGCCATCAAGAGCGACGGGAAGATCTCGATCGGCACCGACGCCTCGTACCCGCCCAACGAGTCCGTCGACCCGGCGTCGCAGAAGATCGTCGGCTGGGACGTCGACCTCTTCAACGCCGTCGCGGCCAAGCTCGGCCTGAAGACCGAGTACAGCAACGCGGGCTTCGACACGATCATCCCGGGCGTCCAGTCCGGCAAGTACGAGGTCGGCGTCTCGTCCTTCACCGACACCAAGGAGCGGGAGGGGGCCGTCGACTTCGTCACCTACTACTCGGCCGGGACCACCTGGGCCGTGCTGAAGGGCAACCCGAAGGGCGTCAACCCCGACGACGCCTGCGGCAAGTCCATCGGCGTCCAGCAGGGCACCGTTCAGGTCGACGACCTCAAGGCGCGCAGCAAGAAGTGCACCGACGCGGGCAAGCCGGCCATCAAGCCCGTCGTGCGCAAGCAGCAGACCGAGGTCAACAACGACCTGGTGGCGGGCAAGGTCGACGGCATGGCCGCCGACTCGCCCATCGTCGGCGACGCGGTGAAGAAGACCGGCGGCAAGCTGCAGATCATCGGCCAGACCTACGACACCGCCCCCTACGGCTATGCGATCGGCAAGAACTCCGGCCAGTTCAAGGAGGCCATCCAGGCCGCGCTGAAGGCGCTGATCGCGGACGGCACCTACAAGAAGATCCTCACCGATGCCGGTGTGGAGACCGGCGCGATCACCGACCCGAAGATCAACGGGGCGCAGAGCTGATCGCATGACGGTCGACAACGACGTCGAGAAGGGACGGCCTGAGGCGATCAAGGCCGTCCCGGTCCGGCATCCGGGCCGCTGGCTCGGGGCGGCGGTCGTCCTCGTGCTGGTCGCCATGTTCATCCACTTCCTGCTGACCAGCAAGGCGCTGGACTGGGCGGAGCAGTGGAAGTACCTGTTCTCGGATCCGGTGCTCAAGGGCGTCCGGAACACCGTCTGGCTCACCCTGGCCGCCATGGTCGGCGGCGTCGTGCTCGGCATCGTGCTCGCGCTGATGCGGCTGTCGGCCAACCCCCTGCTCAGCGGCGCGGCCTGGGTGTACCTGTGGTTCTTCCGCGGCACGCCGCTCTACACGCAGCTGCTCATCTGGGGTGCGATCGGCTCGCTGTTCCCGACGGTCGGGATCGGCATCCCGTTCGGACCCGAGTTCGAAACGTGGAAGACGCAGGAGCTGGTCAACGCCGCGATCGCGGCGTCGCTGGGGCTGATCCTCAACGAGGCCGCCTACATGGCCGAGATCGTCCGGGCCGGCATCCTGTCGGTGGACGAGGGCCAGCAGGAGGCCGCGAGCGCGCTCGGCATGTCCCGGATGCAGACGATGCGGCGGATCGTGCTGCCGCAGTCGATGCGCGTCATCGTCCCGCCGACGGGCAACGAGGCGATCTCGATGCTGAAGAACACCTCGCTCGTCGTGGCCATCCCGTACTCGGAGCTGACCTTCACGGCGCAGACCATCTACGCCAGCACCTACAAGATCATTCCAATGCTGGTGATGGCCTGCCTGTGGTACCTGCTCATCTCCTCGCTCATGATGATCGGGCAGCACTACCTGGAGCGGTACTACAGCAGGGGCACCAGCAAGGGGGCGGACGCCAGGCAGCGGTTCCGCTTCCGCGGCGGAGGAGGCGGCCAGTGAACGGAGGCGAGGACATCGTGGGCGACGCCCCCGGCGTCCCGGAGCCGGCGGTCGAGAGCGGCGGGCTGATGGTCAAGGCCGAGGCGGTGCACAAGTCGTTCGGCCGCCTGGAGGTGCTCAAGGGCATCAACCTGGAGGTCAAGCCCGGCGAGGTGATGTGCGTCGTCGGGCCGTCCGGGTCCGGCAAGTCGACGTTCCTGCGCTGCATCAACCACCTGGAGAAGATCAACGCGGGACGGCTGTGGGTGAACGGCCACCTCGTCGGCTACCGGGAGAAGGGCGGCAAGCTCTACGAGCTGCGCGACCGGGAGGTCGCCGCCCAGCGCCGCGAGATCGGCATGGTGTTCCAGCGGTTCAACCTCTTCCCCCACATGACGGCGCTGGAGAACGTCATGGAGGCGCCCTGCCGGGTGAAGAGGCAGCCGAAGGCGCAGGTCCGGGAACGGGCCGTCGCCCTGCTGACCCGGGTCGGGCTCGGCGACAAGGTGAGCAGCTACCCGGCGCAGCTGTCCGGCGGGCAGCAGCAGCGGGTCGCGATCGCGCGGGCCCTCGCCATGGAGCCCGCGCTGATGCTGTTCGACGAGCCGACCTCCGCCCTGGACCCCGAGCTCGTCGGCGAGGTCCTGGAGGTCATGAAGCAGCTCGCCCTCGACGGCATGACCATGGTCGTGGTCACCCACGAGATGGGCTTCGCCCGCGAGGTCGGCGACTCCCTGGTCTTCATGGACGGCGGCGTCGTGGTCGAGGAGGGCACCCCCCGGGAGGTCCTGACCAACCCGAAACACCCCCGAACCCAGGACTTCCTCTCCAAGGTCCTGTGACGTCCGAGCACGCGGCCCGTCCCCGACAAGCGGGGGCGGGCCGTTTGCGCGGGCGGCCGGCGGTTAGTGTCGGTTCATGTTCGCTGTCACGGCCACACAGATCGACGCAGACAATCCGCTGAACGGGCTCACGCTGGGGGAGCGGCCCGATCCCGAGGCACCGGACGGGTGGACGACCGTCACGGTGAAGGCCGCCGCGCTCAACCACCACGACCTGTGGTCGCTGAAGGGCGTCGGGCTGTCCGCCGACCGGCTCCCCATGATCCTCGGCTGCGACGCGGCCGGAGTGGACGAGGACGGCAACGAGGTCATCGTCCACTCGGTGATCGGCGACCCGGCCCGGGGCGGCGGCGACGAGACCCTCGACCCGAAGCGGTCGCTGCTGTCGGAGACCCACCCCGGGACGCTCGCGGAGAAGGTCGCGGTGCCGCGCCGCAACCTCGTCCCCAAGCCCGCGGAGCTGTCGTTCGAGGAGGCGGCCTGCCTGCCGACCGCGTGGCTCACCGCGTACCGCATGCTGTTCGACAAGGCAGGGCTCCAGCCCGGCGCGTCCGTGCTGGTGCAGGGCGCGGGCGGCGGCGTCGCGACCGCGGCGATCGCGCTGGCGGCCGCCGCCGGGTACCGGGTCTACGCCACCAGCCGCAGCGAGGCCAAGCGCAAGCGGGCCGAGGAGCTCGGGGCGGACGCCGCCTTCGAGACGGGCGCGCGGCTGCCCGAGCGCGTCGACGCCGTGATCGAGACGGTCGGGCAGGCGACCTGGTCGCACTCGCTGAAGTCGCTGCGGCCCGGCGGCCGGATCGTGGTGTCGGGCGCGACCAGCGGGCAGGTGCCGCCCGCCGAGCTGAACCGGGTGTTCTTCCTCCAGCTCCAGATCGTCGGCTCCACCATGGGCACCCGCGACCAGCTGGAGCGGCTCGCCCGCTTCCTGGTCAAGACCGGCGTGCGGCCGCACGTCGACCGGGCGCTGCCGCTGAGCCGGGCGAAGGAGGGCTTCGCCGCGATGGCGGAGGGCGACCTCTTCGGCAAGATCGTCTTCACGCCGTGAGGACGTGACGCCGTGACGCCGTAGGGCGGGCCGTGGCCGGGAGGCCGGTCACGGCCTCCGGTCGAAGATCTCGTTCCGCAGCCGCTCGCGGGTCTCGTCGAGGAGGGCCTGCGCGGCGGCGAGGTCGTCGTCGTCCAGCCGGGCCTTCTTCGCCGACTTGCGGACGTCCTCGACGAACCGGCGGAGCAGGCGCTCCAGCTTGAGGCGGGCGACGTCCTCGCGGGTACCGGTCGCCGTCTTCCAGGCGTCGTCCCAGTTCTGCCGCCACTCCTCCTTCCACGCCTGCTTCTGCTCCCGCCAGTACTCCTTCTGCCGGCGCCACTCGTCCTTCTGGCGCTCGGTGGTCTCCTTCCACGCGTCCTTGGACGTGGTCTTGCCCTGGTCGCGCATCGTCCGGGCGGCCTGGGTCAGCTCCTCGCGCAGCGTCCGGACGGTCTGCCGGACGTCCTCCTGCACGCCGCGGGCGAACTCCTGCGCGGAGGCGGCGATCTCCTCCTCCAGCTCGGCCAGCTCGTCCATCCGGCGCTCCAGCTCCTCGCGGCCCTTGTCGGTCAGCGAGTACACCTTCTTGCCCTTGACCACCTCGTGGGTGACCAGGCCCTCGGCCTCCAGCCGGGCCAGCCGCGGATAGATCGTGCCGGGGGAGGGGGAGTAGACCCCGAGGAACCGGTCCTGCAGGAGCCGGATCACCTCGTAGCCGTGCCGGGGGCTCTCCTCCAGCAGCTTGAGCAGGTACAGCCGCAGGCGACCGTGGCCGAAGACGGGGCTCACGTCGTCACTTCTCCATTCGGGGTGTGGTGATCTCCGGCGCGTCGTCGTCGCGGCCGAGGAGGGCGATCGCGCCGGACACCGTGTTGACCGAGATCCGGCCCGAGCCGTCCCCCGTCTTGCCGGTGACGGCGCGCGAGACGGTGCGCTCCTGCCGGTCGAGCGCGAAGGACGTCTCGATCCGCCCGGCGGCCGAGTTGAGCGCGACCTGCGCGCCGGTGGACGCGGGGACGCGCAGCGCCACCTCGCCCGAGACCGTGTTGACCTCGACGGCGCCGTCCCGGGCCAGGTCGACGTCGGCGGCGATGCGGCCGCTCACCGTGCGGGCCGCCAGCCGCTCGACGGACGCGCCGGCCAGGGTCAGGTCGCCGGACACGGACGTGAACGACATCGTCCCGTCGAGCCCCTGCGCCTCGATCGCGCCGGAGACCGTGTTGGCGTCGATCGCGCCCGCCACCCCGTCGAGCGTCACATCGCCGGAGGCGCTCTTGATGGACGTGCGTGCCGTCGTGCCGGTCACCACCGCGTCCGCCGACACCAGGTTGAGGTTGACGGGGCAGTCGCGCGGGACGGTCACGGTGATCGACGCGCGGACCTTCTGGTTGCGCAGCCAGCCGAGCACGCCCTCCCAGAGCTTCTCGTGGGTGACGGTCAGCATCCCCGCCTCGTGCGTGACCACCAGCGGCGGGCCCTCGACGCTCCCGACCATGATGGAGGGGCGCTCGTCGGAGGCGAGCACCGACACGCTGCCCGCGATCAGCGTCACCCGCAGCGCGACCACGCCGTCGAAGTCGAGGGTGGTCGGTTCGTCGATCGTCCAGCGCGACATCGCGATGTGCCCTTCGTCCGAGGCCTGCATCCAGTAAACACGATATGTCGCGTTCGCCGGAAGTCAAGACATGTCGCGTTAGTCCTCCTCGTCGTCCAGCCTGGCCAGCCAGGTGGCGAGGCGGTCGACGGGGGTCTCGAACTCGGGGTTCAGGTCGACGAACTCGCGCAGCCGGCCGGCCAGCCACTCCAGGCTGACCTCCTCCGCGCCGCGCCGGTCGACCAGTTCCTCGATGCCCCGGTCGGTGAAGTACATGCCGTCTCTCCCCATGGAAGCCCGAGGGCCCCGGCGCGGTGCACCGGAGCCCTCGGGTCGAATCCGTACCGCTACTTCTGCTCGCCGAACAGGCGCGCGAGCAGCGCGTCCTGCTCCGCCTGGTGCAGCTTCGCCGACCCCACCGCGGGGGACGAGGACGCCGGGCGCGACACCCGCGACATCTTCAGCCCCTCGATGTGGTGCGGCAGCTTCAGCGCCATGAACGGCCAGGCGCCCATGTTGGCGGGCTCGTCCTGCACGAAGACGATCTCGACGCCGGCCGGGTACTTGGCCAGCTCCGCCTTGATCTCGTCGACCGGCGGCGGGTAGAGCCGCTCGACCCGCACGACCGCGGTGTCGTTCGCGCCGGCCGCCTGGCGGGCCTTCACCACGTCGTAGTAGATCTTGCCGGTGGTGAGCAGCACCCGCCGCACGCCCGCCGGGTCGATCGCCGGGTCGCTCTCGGGGATGACCGGCTGGAACGCGCCGGCGGTGATCTGCTCGACCGGGGACGTGGCCGCCTTCAGCCGCAGCAGCGACTTCGGCGTGAACACGACCAGCGGCTTGTGCCGGTTCGACAGGACCTGCCAGCGCAGCAGGTGGAAGTAGTTCGCCGGCGTCGTCGGGTAGACGACCGTCATGTTGTCCTGCGCGCACAGCTGCAGGTACCGCTCGATCCGCGCGGACGAGTGGTCGGGCCCCTGGCCCTCGTAGCCGTGCGGCAGCAGCAGCACGACGCCCGAATGCTGGCCCCACTTCTGCTCGCCGGAGGAGATGTACTCGTCGACGATCGACTGGGCGCCGTTGGCGAAGTCGCCGAACTGGGCCTCCCAGCAGACGAGCGCGTCGGGGCGGGTCATCGAGTAGCCGTACTCGAAGCCCATCGCCGCGTACTCGCTGAGCAGCGAGTCGTGCACGTAGAACTTCGACACGCCCTGCCCGAACTGCTTGAGCGGCGTGTACTCCTCGCCCGTCCTGCGGTCGACGAGCACCGCGTGCCGCTGGCCGAACGTGCCGCGCCGGGTGTCCTGCCCGACGAGCCGCACCGGGTGGCCGTCGATCAGAAGCGAGCCCATCGCCAGCAGCTCGCCGGTCGCCCAGTCGATCGCGTCGTCCTCGATCATCTGGGCGCGGCGCTGCAGGATCGGCTGGAGCCGCGGGTGCGGGGTGAAGCCCTCCGGCAGGCTGACCTGCGACTCGATGATCCGCTTCACGGTCTCCTGCGGGATCGCCGAGCCGGCCTTGCCGTGGTCGATCGGGATGCGCTCCTCGACGTCCGGCTTCACGACCGAGCCGGGTTCGAGGGGCTTCTTCACGGCCTCGCGGGTCTCGGTGAAGGCCCGCTCCAGCTGCTCCTGGTAGTCGCGGAGGGCCTGCTCGGCCTCCTCCACCGTGATGTCGCCGCGGCCGATCAGCGCCTCGGTGTAGAGCTTGCGCACGGACCGCTTGGCGTCGATCAGGTCGTACATGAGCGGCTGCGTGAACGAGGGGTTCTCGCCCTCGTTGTGGCCGCGCCGCCGGTAGCAGACCATGTCGATGACGACGTCCTTCTTGAACGTCTGCCGGTACTCGAACGCGAGCCGCGCCACCCGCGCGCACATCTCGGGGTCGTCGCCGTTCACGTGGAAGATCGGCGCCTGGATCATCCGCGCGACGTCGGTGGCGTAGACGCTGGAGCGCGAGTACTCCGGCGCCGTGGTGAAGCCCACCTGGTTGTTGATGATCACGTGCACGGAGCCGCCGGTGCGGTAGCCGCGCAGCTGCGACAGGTTCAGCGTCTCGGCCACCACGCCCTGCCCGGCGAACGCCGCGTCGCCGTGGATCAGGATCGGCAGGACGGTGAAGCCGGCCTCGCCGACGTCCAGGAGGTCCTGCTTGGCGCGGACGACGCCCTCCAGCACCGGGTCGACCGTCTCCAGATGGGAGGGGTTGGCGACCAGCTCGGTGTGGATCTTGGAGCCGTCGCTCGCGACGAAGTCGCCGGACGCCCCGAGGTGGTACTTCACGTCGCCCGAGCCCTGCGCGCTGCGCGGGTCGAGATTGCCCTCGAACTCGCCGAAGATCTGCCCGTAGGACTTGCCGACGATGTTGGCGAGGACGTTCAGCCGGCCGCGGTGCGCCATGCCGATCACGACCTCGTCCAGGCTGGCCTTCGCCGCCGCCGAGATCACCGAGTCGAGCAGCGGGATGACCGACTCGCCGCCCTCCAGGGAGAACCGCTTCTGCCCGACGAACTTCGTCTGCAGGAACGTCTCGAAGGCCTCGGCGCTGTTCAGCCGCCGCAGCACGTGCAGTTGCTCCTCGCGCGAGGGCTTCTCGTGCGGGACCTCCACGCGCTCCTGGATCCAGGCGCGCTCCTCCGGGTCCTGGATGTGCATGTACTCGATGCCGACCGTCCGGCAGTACGCCATCCGCAGCACGCCGAGGATCTCGCGCAGCCTCATCGTCGGCTTGCCGCCGAACCCGCCGGTCGCGAACTCGCGCTCCAGGTCCCACAGGGTGAGGCCGTGCTTGAGGATGTCGAGGTCGGGGTGGCGGCGCTGCTTGTACTCCAGCGGGTCGGTGTCGGCCATCAGGTGGCCGCGGACCCTGTAGGCGTGGATCAGCTCGTGCACGCGGGCGACCTTGGCGACGTCGTCCTCGTGGGTGGCGGAGATGTCCTTGACCCAGCGCACCGGCTCGTACGGGATGCGCAGCGCCTCGAAGATCTCGTCGTAGAAGCCGTCCTCGCCGAGCAGCAGCTGGTGGATGCGGCGCAGGAAGTCGCCGGACTGCGCGCCCTGGATGATCCGGTGGTCGTAGGTGGAGGTCAGCGTCATCACCTTGCTGATCCCCATGCGGGCCAGGGTGTCGCTGGACGCGCCCGCGAACTCGGCCGGGTACTCCATGGCGCCGACGCCGATGATCGTGCCCTGGCCGGGCATCAGCCGCGGCACCGAGTGGACGGTGCCGATCGTGCCCGGGTTCGTCAGGCTGATCGTGGTGCCCTGGAAGTCCTCGAGGGTGAGCTTGCCGCCGCGGGCCTTGCGGACGATCTCCTCGTAGGAGGCCCAGAACTGGCGGAAGTCCAGCGTCTCGGCGGCCTTGATGCTCGGCACGACCAGCTGCCGCGAACCGTCGTCCTTCTGCAGGTCGATGGCCAGCCCGAAGTTGACGTGTTCGGGCCTGATCAGCACCGGCTTGCCGTCCACCTCGGTGAACGCGGCGTTCATCTCGGGCATCGCGGTCAGCGCCCTGACGATCGCGTACCCGATGAGGTGCGTGAAGGAGACCTTGCCGCCGCGCCCGCGCTTGAGGTGGTTGTTGATGACGATGCGGTTGTCGATCAGCAGCTTGGCCGGGACGGCGCGCACGCTCGTCGCCGTCGGCACCGCGAGGCTGGCCTCCATGTTGGTGGCCGTCCGGGCGGCGACGCCGCGCAGCCGGACCTCCTCGGCGCCCGCCGGCACCGGCGGGGGGGCCGGCTTCTCGGCCTTGGGGGCCGGCGCCTTGGCGGCCTGCTTGGCCGGGGCCTTCGGCGGCGCGGCCGGCGGCTGCGGTGTCGG
Organism: Actinomadura sp. K4S16; assembly: GCF_008327685.1. Taxonomy (GTDB): domain Bacteria; phylum Actinomycetota; class Actinomycetes; order Streptosporangiales; family Streptosporangiaceae; genus Spirillospora. Next base: position 144,251 of record NZ_BDDE01000027.1, on the reverse strand, counting down.
CGGAGCGGCCGCGGTGCCGTTCGCGGCCCTCGGGGCCGCGCCGTCGGCGGGGGCCTGGGGGGTGGCGGACGCGGGCCGGCTGTCCGGCTGGTAGTCCGCGAAGAAGTTCCACCAGGCTTCGTCAACGGAGTTCGGGTCGTCGAGGTACTTCTGGTACAGCTCGTCGACCAGCCACTCGTTGGCGCCGAAATCGGTCATCTTCGGGTCGGCACTTGTTTGCGACGACTCTGTCGACACGGCGGAGATCGCCCTCTTCCGCAGCTCGCAGGTAAGTTCTGAGACGCAACAAGGCTACTCGCACTTGCCCCCGAACCATGCCAGCGTGTCGCAAGCCCGCCCCCGCCGTCCCCCCGCGTTGGCCGAACCCGCCGAAGGCAGGGCCGTGCCTTCGGCAAGATCTACCAGGCGATCTTCGTGGGGTCAGTGAGTGTGCGGTGCGACCGTGGGGCCTTCGGAAGCCTGGATGAGGACGAAGCCCTGGCCCTGGTAGGCGAGCTGCATCGCCTCGCCGCTGCCGCGGCCGATGAGGGCGCCGGCCTTGAAGGTGCGGTTCACACCGACCTGGAGGCTGGTGCTCCACGCGACGGCGGACTGGCCGTCGGCGAACGTGGGGGCGCGGCCGCAGTCGAGCATCACGGGCGTCCCGTGCGTGGTCAGCGCCACCCAGCCGGTGCCCTGGAGGGTGGTGTTGAACAGGCCGCCCGCGGCGATGCCGGCGCCCTGGACGCGCTGGATGTCGGACTGCAGGTGCGAGTCGTAGGCGAGGATGTTCTTGCCGTTGACGGTGATCCCCTCGTTCTCCAGGTAGAACAGGTGGATGTCGTCGGCGTCGTTGGCGACGAACAGCAGTCCCTGGCCCTTGACGCGCATGAGGGGGACGCCCTCGCCGGTCAGGGCCTTCTTCATGAACTTGCCGATGCCGCCCGCGCCCTCGTAGTCGAACTCCATCTGGCCCTGGAAGGCGACCATGGACCCCTGCCGGGCGAGGACGTCGCCGTTCAGGTGGATCCGGAGCATCTTGGAGTTCTGGAGGGCGAAGTGGCCGGGGAGTTGCTGGCCCTGCTCGAGGTTGCCGAAGAACTGGCTGCGCATGGTCGGGTCGTGCCTCTCGTGCGGATTACAGGAGGTGCGCCAGCATAACGAGGCAGAGGCCGTCAACGTCCCCGGTCGTGCGGGGACGTCCAGTCCACGAGCGGACCCTTGGCGACGACGCCGGACGGGTTGATGTTGCGCTGCGTCACGTAGTAGTGCCGCTTGATGTGGTCGAAGTTAGTGGTCTCGCCGAACGCCGGGATCGAGTACAGGTCGCGGGCGTAGCCCCAGAGGTTGCCGTAGTCGGCGAGGCGCCGCAGGTTGCACTTGAAGTGGCCGTGGTAGACGGCGTCGAAGCGGGCGAGCGTCGGGTAGAGCCGGACGTCGGCCTCGGTGATCTCGTCTCCGAAGAGGTAGCGGCGGGTGCCCAGGCGCTCCTCCAGCCGGTCCAGGGTGTCGAAGAGGGCGTCGAAGGCCTCCTCGTAGGCGCCCTGCGAGGTGGCGAAGCCGGCCTTGTAAACGCCGTTGTTCACGGTGTGGTAGACGAGGTCGTTCAGCTCGTCGATCTCGGGGCGCAGCGCCTCGGGGTACAGGTCGGGCGCGCCGGGGCGGTGGTGGGCGGTGAACTCGGTCTCGAACATCGTGGTGATGTTCGGGAAGTCGTTGGTGACGAGGCGCTCGCTCTCGGTGTCCCAGATGCAGGGCACGGTGTAGCGGCCCTGGAACGCGGGGTCCGTGGACAGGTACAGCTCCGAAAGGAAGACGGCGCCGGTCACGGGGTCGCGGTCGGGGAACCGCCAGCCCTTCTCGTCCCGGATGGGGTCGACGACCCCGACGCCGATGACGTCCTCCAGGCCCAGCAGGCGCCGCACGATGAGCGTCCGGTGGGCCCACGGGCAGGCGTAGGAGACGAAGAGCCGGTACCTGCCGGGCTCGGCGGGCAGACCGCTCGACCCGTCCGCGGTGATCCGCTCGGTGAACCGGTTCGCCTGCCGGACGAAACGGCCTCCCTCGACCTCCTGCACGCTCATGCCCGTCTCCCTCTCAAGTAGGTGAGGACGACCCGGAGACCGACCCCTGCGGGCGATCCGGGTCCGGGAACCCCGCGGCTACCATAACCGTCGGTATCCAGTGTGAAACGGCCGCGAGGCCGGCCCGGCGGATCGACGAGGTGGCGGGGGTCCATGCTCGAGCAATTCAACGCCCTGGTGGACGGCCTGCCGCCCGCGATGATCTACCTGATCATCGCGGCGCTGGTGTTCGCCGAGGCAGCGCTGTTCGTCGGGTTCGTGTTCCCCGGCGAGACGGCGATCGTGGTCGGCGGCGTCCTCGCCAGCCAGCACGTCCTGTCGCTGCCGCTGCTGTTGGTCATCGCGGTCTTCGCCGCCGTGACGGGCGACTCGGTCGGCTACGAGATCGGCCGCAAGTACGGGCCGCGGCTGCTGGACGTCAAGATGATGCGAAGACACCGCGCGAAGGTCGCGGCCGCGCAGGACCTGATCCGCCGGCGCGGCGCGTTCGCGGTGTTCATCGGACGGTTCACGGCGCTGCTGCGGGCGCTCATGCCGGCCCTCGCGGGCAGTTCGCGGCTGCCGTATCCGAAGTTCCTGCTCTTCAACGTCATCGGCGGCGTCGTCTGGGTCGTGACGTTCACGCTCGGCGGCTTCTTCGCGGGCACGGCGTTCGAGCACGCGGCCAAGCTCGCGGGGCGGGGCCTGGCGATCGGGCTGGCGGCCGCGGCCGTCGTCGCGCTGGTGGTCTGGAGCGTCCGCAAGCACCGCCGGGAGGCGCGCGAGGAGGCCGAGGCGCAGGCCGCCGAGGAGGCCGCCGAGGACGAGGAAGAGGAAGCGGACGAGTCGGCGTCGACGCTGCCGTCCTGACCGGCCGTCCCGATGCCGGGAGCGCTCAGAGGTGCATCTGGCCGGTGATCATCGGCAGGTCGAGGTAGGTGCGGATGCCGGGGTCGGCGGCGCAGACGGCCGGGACGGAGTTCAGCGCGTGCGCGGACGCCGCGGAGACCGCGTCGGAGACCCACTCCTCGCCGGCCGACAGCGTGAGCGAGGGCCGGCCGTCCACGCGCAGCGAGTACCCGGGCCGGCCCCACTCGTCGGGCATCCGCGCGGCGTCGGCCTTGTGCACGACCTCGACGGTGATGACGGGGCGGCCGGCGGCGATGCCGCTGAACGTCCAGCGGGCGGCGGCGACCGTGCCGCGCGGGATCGGCCCGGCGGCGGTGGAGAGGTCGGCGCCGGCCAGCCGGTGGTCGACGTCAACGTCGATCTCGTCCAGCTCGACGCCGAGCCCGGCGGCGATCAGGTGCAGGCTCTCGGAGAACAGCATGCGCATCGCGGCGCGGGTGGGCCGCAGCGCGCGCAGGTACGCCTCCTCGTCCTTGCCGAACCCGAGCACGCGGTGGACCATCCGCCAGGAGGGGTGCCGGGCGAAGTCGGTGCACTCGCGGGCGTAGACGTGGGTGATCCGGCGGGACAGCCGCGACAGCACCAGCGGCATCACGTCGGCCATGAAGCCGTGGCTGACGCCGCTGCCGTGCACCGACACCCCGCCGCGCTTGCAGGCCTGCTCCAGCTCGTTCACGAAGAACGGGCCGTGCGCCTGCGGGTAGACCAGCCCGCTGAGGGAGATCAGGTTCTTGCCGGACGCCAGCAGCGCGCAGATCGTCTCCAGTTCGGCGAACCGGTCGCGCGCGGGGCTCGGGGCGTAGACGACGCAGTCGGCCTTCAGGTCGAGGATCTCGCCGAGGTCGCCGGTCGCGGTGACGCCGACCGGGTCGCGGCCCGCCAGCGTCCCGGCGTCGGCGCCCACCTTGGCCGGGGTGTGCACCCACACGCCGGCGAGCTCCATGTCGTCGCGGTCGAGGACCCCCCGGATCGCGCTGCGGCCGAGCGCGCCCGTCGCCCACTGGACCACGCGGTGGCGGCGGCCGGACGGGGACGCGTCGGCGAGGCTCATCGAGACGGGACCTCCGTTGCTCCTGGCGGCGTCGACGAGTGAGGAGACTACGCGGCAGGCACGGGAGAATTGCGGCGATCTCCGCAACTTCCTCCCTCGTCCCACCCTACGCGGGACTGATCCGGCGCACGGCCGGGAAGGAACCCCGGGGGTCGCGGCCGAGCGCGATTCGGTTCAGTGGTACCACTGGTAACCCCCCGATGATTACCTGGGGGCGTAGTCGGTGCGATGTGAGGAGACACGAGATGTCGGAACTGCGCTACGACGGCCGCGTGGCGGTCGTGACCGGGGCTGGCCACGGCCTCGGCCGCCAGCACGCGCTGGAGCTCGCCGCGCGCGGCGCCAAGGTCGTCGTCAACGACCTCGGCGGTGACCGGACCGGTACCGGCGCCTCCGCCGGCCCCGCCCAGGAGGTCGTGGACGAGATCAAGAAGAACGGCGGCGAGGCCGTCGCGAACCCCGACAACGTCGCCACCCCCGAGGGCGCCCAGGCGATCGTCAAGACCGCGCTGGACGCGTTCGGCAAGGTCGACATCGTGGTCAACAACGCGGGCATCCTGCGCGACAAGTCGTTCAAGAACATGTCGGTCGAGGAGTTCGACGCGGTCATCGCCGTCCACCTGCGCGGCTCGTTCCTGGTCTCCAGCGCCGCCTGGCCGCACCTGCGCGAGCAGGGCTACGGCCGGATCGTGAACACCTCGTCGCCCGCGGGCCTGTTCGGCAACTTCGGCCAGGCCAACTACAGCACGGCCAAGATGGGCCTCGTCGGGTTCACCAAGACCCTCGCCCAGGAGGGCGCGAAGTACAACATCAAGGCCAACGCGATCGCCCCGGTGGCCTGGACCCGCATGACCGAGGACCTGCTGCCCGCCGACTTCGCCGACAAGCTCGGCGTCGAGCAGGTGACGCCGCTCGTCGCCTACCTCGTCCACGACTCGGTCGAGGACTCCGGCCAGGTCTACACGGTCGGCGGCGGCCGGATCGCGAAGATCTTCGTGGCGGAGGGCCCCGGCTACGGGCAGAATGCGACGCTGTCGGTCGAGGACGTCCGGGACAACTGGGCGGCCATCAGCGCCAACGAGCCGCTGACCGTGTTCGGGAACGTGGGCGAGCAGATGGGCCCGCTGATCCAGCAGCTCACGTCCTGAGCCGTTGGCCGGGATCGAGCTCGACCGGCGGGACGGGGTGCTCACGATCACCCTGTCCCGCCCGGAGCGCCTGAACGCGGTCGACGGCGCGCTGACCGAGGAGATGCTGGACGTCCTCCACGGGCTGGCGCGCGACCCCTCCACCCGCGTGGTCGTGCTCACCGGCGCGGGCCGCGGGTTCTGCTCGGGGATGGACATCCAGGGCGGCGACCCGGGCGAGCCGGCCGGGGAGGGGCGCGTCCAGCGGCTCTACCGGGGCATCGCCCGCGGCGGCGAGGTCACCGCGCGGCTGCGGGAGATCCCGCAGCCGGTGATCGCGGCGCTGCACGGCCCCGTCGCGGGCATGGGCGTGTCCTGGGCGCTGGCCTGCGACCTGCGGGTCGCCGACCCGACGACCCGCTTCGTCGTCCCGTTCGTCGACCTCGGGCTGTCGGCCGGCGACTGCGGCCTGTCCTGGCTGCTGCCGCGCCTCGTGGGCCCGGCGAAGGCCGCCGAGATCACCTACCGGGCGCAGCGCCTGGACGCGGCCCGCGCCGACGCCCTCGGCCTCATCACCGAGATCGCCCCCGAGGGCGGGGACCTGGCGGCCGCCCAGGCCCTCGCCGACGAGCTGCTCACCAGGTCCCCCTACGGCCTGAGCCGCACGAAGGAACTGCTCAACGCGTCCCTGGACGTCCCGGGCCTGCGCCGGCAGCTCATGGCGGAGACGGCCGTCCAGACCCTCGCCTTCTTCAGCGAGGACCTCGCCGAAGGCATGACGGCCACCCTGGAGAAACGCCGCCCCGAGTTCAAGAACCGCTGAGAATCCCCGCGTCGACTTGCGGCGTGTTGCCCTTACCGCCGCCGCCATAAGGGCAACATGCCGCAGGTCGACGCACCCGGTGGCGACGGCGCTAGTCGGCGAGGGCGGTGGAGAGGGCTTCGACGTAGCGGAGTGCGGCCAGGCGGGCCAGGGCCGGGTGCGCGCCGAGGGGCGCGGAGTGGGCGGAGCCCACGGAGGCGGCGGCGGCCGGGACCAGCGCGGCCTCCGGCTCGGGCCCGATCAGGTGCGGGGCGACGGCGATGGACGCGGCGCCGGCCGCGCGCAGCTGCTCGTAGGCGGCCTTCACCGACGCCTCGTCGTTCAGCGAGGCTGTGAAGACGGGGGCCGCGAGCCGGGAGGCGAGGAGCACGCCGGTGACCTCGGCCTGCCGGACGGCGGCCGCGTCGCCCGGGGTGGCGACGATCACACCGGACGCGGCCGTCACCATCGTCATGAGCCTGATGCGGTCGGCGCGGGCGAGCCCCGCGTCGGCGAGCCGGTCGTGCAGCGCCTCGGCGATGAGCGGGTGCGGGCCGAGCGGCTCGGCGGCGACGGTGCGCACGGGCGCGGCCGCCACGGCGGCGCGCACGGCGGCGTCCAGCGCCGGGTCGGGACCGGTGGACAGCGGTACGACCACGGCCGCGAGCTCGTCGTCCCGCTGCCGGAGTCCGGCGAGCACGGCGTGCAGGCTCGCCTCGTCGCCCTCCAGGTGCCCGACATGGGCCGGCTGCCCGGTGTGCTCGATCTCGACGAGCCGGGCGAGCTCGGCGCCGATGTCGGTGCCGGCCCGCCTGGCGGGTCCGGGGACGGCGAGGACGAGCGTGGGGGATCCGGGGGGCAGCAGGAAGGACTCGTCGCCGCGGTGCCGGCCGCCGCGGGGTGTGCGGCGCCGTCGCGACGGCAATGCCTCGGATGCCTGGCTTTCGGGACTCACGGCGGGCATCGTAACGCCCTCCGGCCCGGGAGCCGTCCTCCCGGCCCGGCCGTCGTCGTTGCCTGTAGGAATCGTGGGTCTCCTTCCCGGACCGGCCGCGGTGCGGGCGGTGGATGAAGAAGCAGAGTATGGCGCAATCTTGCGGAGCAACAGGGGGAAATGAAGCAAATTGTCCGGATTTGCCGCTATCCTCTTCCCGCGAGGCTCGCCAAGATCGTCTTGCCTCCGCGCATTGCCGCAGGTAGCAATGAATGGCAGCAAATGCGGCCGAATGCCGTCAAGGGGTTGCGGGGGCGTCGCGGGCGGCCTTTATGATCCAGGGACCCTCCGTGCCGGAACGTTCGAGGTCACATGAAATCCCCCCGTAGGCGGTCGATCCGCTCGAAGGTCACCGCGCTGCTGCTCGTGCCGCTGCTCTCACTCGTCGCGCTCTGGGGATACGCCGCGATCGTCACCGGCCGCGACGCGCTCGCCCAGCGCCGGTACCACACGCTCGACCGCAAGTTCGCGCCGAGCGGCCAGGGCGTCCTGGTCGAGCTGGGCAAGGAGCGCCTGGCCTCGGCCGTGTTCCTCAGCACCCCGCGCTCCGCCGCGGGCGCCACCCCCGCCGCCCTGGTGTCGCAGCGCTCGCGCGTCGACGCGGCCGTCGAGCACTTCCGCCGCGAGGCCACCTCCGCCGCCGCGCGCAGCGCCACCAACGCCCAGATGGAGTCCCGCGTCGACGACGTCCTGCGGGCGCTCGGCGGGCTCGGCGGGCTGCGCGCCGCGGTCGACGCCCGGTCCGTCGACCGGTTGGCCGCGGTCAACGGCTACGGCACGATGGTCGACGACATGCACCGGCTCTACGACAGCCTCGTGGTCATCGACGACTCCGGGCTCTACAACTGGACGCTCTCCACCCGGCACGCCGGTCGCGCCATGGAGCTGCTCCAGCGCGAGAACGCGCTGGTCGCGGGCGCCTTCATCACCCGGGGCCGGATGACCGCCGCCGAGCACCGGCTGTTCGTGGAAATGGTCGGCGAGCAGCGCTGGCAATGGTCCAAGCAGCGCTCGATGCTCGACCCCGCGGTCTACCGGACCGGCACCGCGCAGGTCTTCGCGTCCCCGCAGTACCAGGCGTTCAAGGCGATGGAGGACCGGATCGCCGACGCCGACCCGCGCAGGCCGCTGCCCGTCCAGGCCGCCGAGTGGCAGCGGACCGCGCAGCCGCTCGTGCTGTCGGTCAACGCGATGGTGCTCGGCAACTCCAAGCGCGCCGGGGAGCACGCCGACGACCTCGGCCGCGAGGCCTACCTCAGGCTCGCCGCCGTCGGCGGCCTCGGCCTGCTGGCGATCCTGCTCTCGGTGCTGCTGTCGCTGCGGTTCGCGCGCGGGTTCGTCCGCGAGCTGGTCGGGCTGCGCGGGTCCGCCGAGGAGCTCGCCGAGCAGCGGCTGCCCGGCATCGTCCGGCGGCTCAGCCGCAACGAGAGCGTCGACGTCGCCGCGGAGGCCCCGCCGCTGAGCGCCGGGCGCACCGCCGAGGTCGCCCGGCTCGCCGAGGCCTTCGCCAAGGTGCAGCGGACCGCCGTCGACGCCGCCGTGGGCCAGGCCGAGCTGCGCGCCGGCGTCAGCCGCATCTTCCTCAACATCGCCCGCCGCAACCAGTCGCTCCTGCACCGCCAGCTGACGCTGCTGGACGGCCTGGAGAGCCGCGCCGAGGCCGACGACCTGGAAGACCTGTTCCGCATCGACCACCTCACCACCCGCATGCGGCGGCACGCCGAGAGCCTCATCATCCTGTCCGGCGCCACGCCGGGGCGCGGGTGGCGGCGGCCGGTGCGCTTCGCCGACGTGCTGCGCGCGGCCGTCTCGGAGATCGAGGACTACACACGCGCGACCGTGCTGACCGACGCCGAGGACGGCCTGGTCGGCGCGGCCGTCACCGACGTCGTGCACCTGCTGGCCGAGCTGATCGAGAACGCGGCGTCGTTCTCCCCGCCCAACACCGAGGTGCGGGTGATGGCCGAGCGGGTCGGCACCGGGTTCGCGGTCGAGATCGAGGACCGCGGCCTCGGCGTGAAGCCCGAACTGCTCGCCGAGGCCAACCGGCGGCTGGCCGAGCCGCCCGAGTACGACCTGGTCGACACCGACCAGCTCGGGCTGTTCGTCGTCGCGCGGCTGGCCGCCCGCCACGACGTCTCCGTGACCCTGCAGCGCTCCCCGTACGGCGGCGTCACCGCGATCGTCCTGTTCCCGCACGAGCTCGTGGTGCCGGCCGAGCAGATGGCCGCCGGGATGCTGCCGCCCGGGGAGGGGCCCGACGAGGACGCCGCGGCCGAGACCGCCGGCGGCGGTGCGCAGGGGTGGGCGCCGGCGCTCCTGCCCGCGCCCGTCCCCGACGCGGTCGTCCCGCTGCACGACTCCGCGGCCTCCGGGGAGTTCACCGCGCTCCCCGTGGAGGAGCCGCACCTGCGCCGCCGGCGGAACGCTCCAGGGCAGGCGGAGGGCGCCGGCGGCCCGCTGGAGCCGCCGCCCGCGCTGCCCGAGCTCACCGCGCCCCCCGGACCCGCCGCGCACCCGGCGCCCGCCGCGCCCACCACGCCCACCACGCCCGCCACACCGTGGGGCGTCCCGGACCGGCCGGCGCCCACCCCGCCGCCGCGTCCCGCCCCGAACCCCTGGTCGGACGACGCGGTGCCGCCGCCGGACGAGCGGCCCGCCGACCCCGGAGCTCCGGTGGCCGGCGAGGACGCCGCCTACCCCGCGGACGGCGCCGCGGACGAGGCCGCCGAGGACTGGGAGCCCGCGGGCACCTACGCCGGGCTGCCCCGCCGCGTCCGGCAGAAGAACCTGGCCCCGCAACTGCGCAAGAGGCCCCCGTCGCCGCCAGGGGCCGGCGAAGTCACGACCGGGGCCGTCGCACGCTCGCCCGAGGAGGCACGCTCGCTGATGGCATCGATACAGCAGGGATGGCGGCGCGGACGCGCGTCCGACATGGGGGATGAGGGGACCCGATGATGCACAACACCGTGACCGGTGAGCTGAACTGGCTGCTCAACGACTTCGCCCAGCGGGTCACGACGGTGCGGCAGGCGGTGATCCTTTCGCGCGACGGGCTGGCCGTGGCCGCCTCCAACGAGCTCGCCCGGGAGGACGCCGAGCACCTGTCGGCGCTGGCGTCCGGCGTGCAGAGCCTCGCGCGCGGCGCCGGCCGGCACTTCGCGGGCGGCAACGTCCGGCAGACCATCATCGAGATGGACGCGCTGCTGCTGTTCGTGACGGCCGCGGGCGACGGCACGTGCCTCGCGGTGCTGGCCGAGGCGGACGCCGACGCCGGACTCGTCGCCTACGAGATGGCGGTGCTGGTCAAGCGGGTCGGCCAGCACCTGCAGGCGAGCCCGAGATTCGGGGCGGAGCAGGGCGGCCAGGGCTTCGGAGGCGCCGGGGGGTCCGCGCCGCGGGGCTTCTGACCGATGACCCCGCCGGGAGAGCGCTGGCTGGACCGCGAGGCCGGTCCGCTCGTGCGCCCCTACGCGCTGACCCGCGGACGGACCCGTCCCGAGGGCGCGGGCTTCGCGCTGATCGCGGTGGTCGCGGCCACCGGCGTCCCGCCGGGCGACCGGCTGCGCTACAGCCCCGACCACGCGCGGGTGCTGCGCGGCTGCGCGCGGCCGGTCGCGGTCGTCGACCTCGCGGCCGACCTCGGCCTGCCCCTCGGCGTCGTGCGGGTGCTGCTCGGCGACCTGCGGGACGAGGGCCTGGTCGCGGTGGTCGACGAGGCGCACCCGGCCGCGGGCCGCCGGCCCCCGTCCGGCGTGCTGAGGGAGGTGCTCAATGGACTCCGCGCGCTTTGAGGGCGCGGCCGCCGGGCCGGGCTCGGCGGCCGGGCGGCTCGTCACCACCAAGATCCTCATCGCGGGCGGTTTCGGCGCGGGCAAGACCACCATGGTCGGCTCGGTCAGCGAGATCCGCCCGCTGCACACCGAGGAGCCGCTGACCGACCGCGGCGCCGGGGTGGACGACGTGTCCGGCGTCGCCGCGAAGTCGACCACGACCGTCGCCATGGACTTCGGCCGCATCACGCTGTCGGACCAGCTGCTGCTCTACCTGTTCGGCACGCCCGGCCAGGAGCGGTTCTGGTTCATGTGGGACGAGCTGGCGACCGGCGCGATCGGCGCCGTCGTGCTCGCCGACACGCGCCGGCTGACCGGCTGCTTCCCGGCGATCGACTACTTCGAGCGCCGCGGCCTGCCGTTCGTGGTGGCCGTGAACTGCTTCGACGGCGAGCGCACGCACCGGCCGCGCGACATCGCCATCGCGCTCGACCTGGACCCCGGCGTCCCGGTGGTGCTGTGCGACGCGCGCCGCCGAGAGTCGTCCAAGGAGGTGCTCATCGCGCTGATGGAGCACGTCCTGACCTGGCCCGACGAGCGGGAGGAGGCGCCCGGCGGCCCGATGGCCGATCATCGAGAACCCGCGACGTAGTAGGCTCCCGCACACCCCCGTACTCCACGCATCGGGAGGTTTCCCCCGCATGTTCCGCCCCCCAATGCCGATCGCGACACACGTGAGCAGGGTCCGCCAGCCGTGATGGGCCCCCGCTTCTCCTCCATCCGGGCGAGGATCAGCCTGCTGGTGCTGGTGCCTCTGCTGGCGCTCGCCTCGCTGTGGGCGTTCCTCACCGGCTTCACCTACGGCGACGCGCACCAGCTGCTGCAGAGCCGCCAGTTCCAGGAGAAGACCGTGCTGCCCACGCAGCGCCTCATCGACGCGCTGCAGAAGGAGCGGCGGCTGTCGATGGCCGAGCTCGGCGGCGCCCGGGCCGAGCCCGGCGTGATGCGGACGCAGCGGCAGAGCACCGATGAGGCGGGCGAGGAGGTCCGGGCGGGCGCCCGCGACCAGGGGCTGCGGGGCTCGATCCAGCCCCAGGTCGTCGACCGGCTGGACACGCTCGTGGACCGGATCGGCACGCTGCGCTCCGTCCGCCGCGGCGTGGACCAGCGTGTCGCCGACCGCGCGCAGGTGCTGCGGGAGTACAGCGACATCATCGACGCGGGCTTCGCCATCTACAACGCGACCACGCCGGGCGACGGGTCCATCACCGCGCACGCCCGCACGCTCACCTCGTTCGGCCGTGCCCGCGAGTTCATGTCGCGCGAGGACGCCCTGCTGACCGGCGCCCTGGCGGCCGGGCGCATCACCGCCGCCGAGCGCGGCCAGTTCGCGCAGCTCGTCGGCGCCCAGCGGCTGCTGTACGCCGACAACGCGCCCAACCTGCACCACGACTACGAACGCTACGAGCGGCTCGCCGCGTCGGCGCCGTTCGTCCAGCTGCGGACGCTGGAGGACCGGGTCATCCGCGGTGCCGAGCCGCCCCGCGCCGCCGTGCGCAAGACCCGTGAGGCGAGCGCTCGGCCCGCCGAGGGCGCCCGCACCGGGCAGCCCGCCGCCCGCGCCCCGCACACGCCGGTCATCGAGCCCGCCATCTGGCGGTCCCTCGCCGACACCGTCAACGGGCAGCTGTTCCAGCTGGAGAACCGGGTCCTCGACGACGTCACCGCCCACGCGCAGCACATCGCGATCGGCGCCTTCACGCGGCTGGCCCTCGCCGGCGGCGCCGGCCTGCTCGCGATCGTGCTGACCGCGCTGATCGCGATCCGGGTGTCCCGGCGGCTGCTGCAGGAGTGCCGCACCCTCGCCTCCGGCGTCATGGACTTCACGCGCAAGCGGCTGCCGCTGCTGGCCGAGCAGGTCCGCGCCGGCAGCCCCGTCGAACCCGAGCCCGACCCCGAGGTCGACTACCGCATCACCGAGATCCGGCAGATCGCCGAGTCCTTCGACCGCGCCCGCGAGGCCGTGCTCGTCGCCGCCGAGGGCGAGGTCGCGGCCCGGCGCGGCATCAGCGAGGTGTTCGTCAACCTCGCCCGCCGCAACCAGGCGCTGCTGCACCGGCAGCTCAGCCTGCTCGACACCATGGAGCGCCGCACCGAGGACCCGTCGGAGCTGTCGGACCTGTTCCGCCTCGACCACCTCGCGACGCGCATGCGCCGGCACGCCGAGGGCCTGGTCATCCTGGCCGGCAAGACCGCCGGGCGCGGCTGGCGCCGTCCCGTCCCGCTGGTGGACGTGGTGCGCGGCGCCGTCGCCGAGGTCGAGGACTACCCGCGCGTCCGGGTGCAGCCGCTGCCGCGCGTCGCGCTGCTCGGCTCCGCCGTCGCCGACGTCATCCACCTGCTCGCCGAGGTGGTGGAGAACGCCACCACGTTCTCGCCGCCGCAGTCGCCGGTGCGGGTCAGCGGCCACGCGGTCGCCAGCGGGTTCGCGATCGAGGTCGAGGACCGCGGGCTCGGGATGACCGAGGAGGCGCTGCGCAGGGCCAACGAGCGGCTCGCGCACCCGCCCGAGTTCGACCCGTCCGACAGCGCGCAGCTCGGGCTGTTCGTCGTCGCCCGGCTGGCCGAGCGGCACGACATCACCGTCACCCTGCGCCCGTCCCCGTACGGGGGGACGACGGCGATCGCGCTGATCCCGAGCTCGCTCATCGTGGAGAGCTCGGAGCCGGAGCCGTCCGCGGTGCGCCGTTCCACCGGGCCGATGCAGGCGCTGCCGAACCCGGCCGCCGCGCTCCCCGCCGCCGCCCGCCCCGCGTCCGAGCCCGGGCGCGGCGAGTCCGGCGGGTTCGTCCGGCTGGTCGCCGAGGCCGAGCCCCTTCCGCCCGCGCCGCTCCCGCCCGCGCCGCCCCGTCCCGTCGAAGAGCCCGAGCCCGCGGCCCCTCCGCGAGCCGAGACGCCGCCCGCGCCTGCGCAGGCCGAGGCGCCGCCGGAGCCTGCCCAGCCCCTGCGCGAGGGCGAACTGCCCAAGCGCAGGCGGCAGACGCACCTGGCGCCCCAGCTCAAGGAGCGGGTGGACGCGCACCTCGCCGCGCAGGGGCAGGCCCCGCCGCCCGCTCCGGAGCCGGCCGCGCCCCCGGCGCCCCCGGACCCGGCGCCGGCCGGGATGCCGCTCGCCGCGCCCGTCCCCATGGACGTCCCCGCGGACGGGGCCGGGCGCGACCCGGCCGGGACCGTTCCCACGGGAGAGGAACCGGACGACGGCGCAGCCCGCTCGCCCGAGACGATGCGATCGATGATGTCCGCGATGCAGCGCGGCTGGCAGCGCGGCCGGCAGGACGCGGCCGACGCGGAGGCCGCGGGCGACGAACGTGACCAGGAGGACGACGCCACATGACACAGCCCCAGCACTCCGGCGCGGAGGTCCCGGGCGGAGCCGGAGGTGAGCTCAACTGGCTGCTGGACAGTCTCGTCCAGCGGGTCGCCCCGGTGCAGAATGCGGTGGTGCTGTCCAGCGACGGCCTCCGGATCGCTGCCTCCAGCGGGCTGGCGCGAGAGGAGTCCGACCACCTGGCCGCCGTGGCCGCCAGCTTCCAGAGCCTGGCGCGCGGGGCCGGGGAGTCGTTCGGCGGCGGGCCCGTCCGGCAGACGATCGTGGAGATGGAGTCGTCGTTCCTGTTCGTCACCGCCGCCGGCAGGGGCGCCTGCCTCGCCGTCCTCGCCGACGCCGAGGCCGACCTCGGGATCATCGCCTACGAGATGGCGATGCTGGTCACCCGGGTCGGCCAGCACCTGTCGGCGAACCCGCGGGTCGCCGCGGCCGACTCCGGCGGCGCGTGAGATGGGCGGCACGGCCTGGTACGACGACGCGGCGGGCCCCGTCGTCCGCCCGTACGCGCTGACCCGAGGCCGGACGCACTACGACGGCGTCGAGTTCGACCTGGTCGCACTGATCGTCGCGGCCGACCCGCCGGAGCCCGCGGACGACCACGCACTTCCGGCGGCCCCATGGGCACCGGAGCCGGAACATGACATGATCCTGGAGCTTTGCCGCACCCCGTTGTCGGTCGCCGAGATAGCGTCGGATCTGGAACTTCCCCTCGGGGTCGTCCGTGTCCTGCTCGGCGACCTGCTCGACCACTCGCTGATTCAGGTCCGGCGCCCCGCGCCGGTGGCGCAGTTCCCCAGCGAGCGCGTACTCAAGGAAGTGATCGATGGAATCCGTGCGCTCTGACGCGGTCGCCCAGCAGGGCGACTCGGCGCTGACGGTCAAGATCCTCGTGGCCGGCGGCTTCGGCGTCGGCAAGACCACCCTGGTCAGCGCGGTCAGCGAGATCCGCCCGCTGCGGACCGAGGAGGCGCTGACCGAGAAGAGCATCGGGATCGACGACACCACGGCCGTCGCGTCCAAGACCACGACCACCGTGGCGATGGACTTCGGGCGCATCACCCTGCCCAACGGCCTGGTGCTGTTCGTGTTCGGTACCCCCGGCCAGGACCGGTTCTGGTTCATGTGGGACGAACTGGCCAAGGGCGCGCTCGGGGCGGTCGTCCTCGTCGACACCCGCCGCCTCGCCGACTGCTTCGCCTCGGTCGACTACTTCGAACGCCGCGGCGTCCCGTTCATCATCGGGGTCAACCGCTTCGACGGGGCCGGCCAGCACTCGGCCGACCAGGTCCGCGACGCCCTCGACCTGTCCCCGGAGATCCCCGTGATCTCCTGCGACGTCCGCGACCGCGAGGACGCCAAGCGCGTCCTCATCACTCTGGTCGAACACATCATGCGAACGATGAGCTCAGGCCGCCAGACGGTGTCCTACTAGCCAGACGCAGAGGGCCACGGCCCCGCTCGGTGCGCGCATGCGTACCGGGCGGGGTCGTTGCTTGTGTGCGGCTTTGTCCTCTGAGTGGGGAAAGTTTGGATGATCTAGTGAAAAGGTCTTCTCAAAGCGGCGAAAGCGGGTTACGGTCTCGGCCATGAGACCGGCGTCACACGGCGCCGGGCCCGTGATTCCCGAGAGGACGGCGTGATGCGCATGTCGGCTCGTCCGCAGAACGTGCATCAGGCACGCCTGCTGCGGCTGCTGCGTGACGAGGGGCCGCGCTCGCGCGCCGAGCTGGGCGACGTGGTCCGGCTGTCGCGGTCGAAGCTCGCCGTCGAGCTGGACCGGCTCGTCGAGCTGGGCCTCGTGGAGGGGGCCGGGCTGGCCGCGTCGCGCGGCGGGCGGCGGTCCGGGATCGTCCGGCTGTCGCCGAGCCTGCGGTTCGTCGCCTTCGACATCGGCGCGACCTCGATCGACGTCGCGGTGACCGACGGCGAGCTGGAGGTCCTCGGCCACGTGAGCGAGCGGTGCGACGTCCGGCAGGGCGCGACCGTCGTGCTGGACCGGGCCCTGGACCTGCTCGGCAAGCTGCGCGACGAGGGGCTGATCCCGCAGGTGCACGGGACGGGCATCGGGGTGCCCGGGCCGGTCAGCTTCCGGGACGGCATGCCGGTCGTCCCGCCGATCATGCCGGGCTGGGACCGGTTCCCGGTGCGGGACGCGATCGGCCAGGAGCTCGGCTGCCCGGTGCTCGTCGACAACGACGTGAACCTCATGGCGCTGGGCGAGCTGCACGCCGGGCTCGCCCGGTCGGTGGACGACTTCCTGCTCGTGAAGATCGGCACCGGGATCGGCTGCGGCATCGTGGTCGACGGCGCCATCTACCGCGGCGTGTCCGGCAGCGCGGGCGACATCGGCCACATCCGGGTCGACGACGACGGCCCGATCTGCGCCTGCGGAAACGCCGGGTGCCTGGAGGCGTTCTTCGGCGGCGCGGCGCTCGCGCGGGACGCGGAGGCGGCGGCGCGGTCCGGGCGCTCGCCCGCGCTCGCGGCGCTGCTGGAGGCCCACGGGGCGCTGGCCGCCGAGCACGTCGGCGAGGCGGCCGCCGCCGGCGACCCGG
This sequence comes from Actinomadura sp. K4S16, assembly GCF_008327685.1. GTDB lineage: Bacteria > Actinomycetota > Actinomycetes > Streptosporangiales > Streptosporangiaceae > Spirillospora. Next base: position 127,610 of record NZ_BDDE01000027.1, on the reverse strand, counting down.
CCGCCGTGCAGATCATCCGGGAGGGCGGCCGGCACGTCGGCCAGGTCCTCGCCGGGCTCGTCAGCTTCTTCAACCCCGGCCTCGTCATCATCGCGGGCGGCGTCGCGGGCCTCGGCCACGCGCTGCTCGCCGAGATCCGCAGCGTCGTGTACCGGCGGTCCGCGCCGCTCGCGACCGGCAACCTGCCGATCGTGCTGTCCGAACTCGCCGGCGCCGCCGGAGTGGTCGGCGGCGCCCGGCTCATCAGCGACCACGTCTTCTCCGCGTCCTGACCCCCTGCCCGGCCCCCGAGGAGGCCCGATGGGCTCGACCGAACCCGAACCGCTGCTGCGGATGCGCGGCATCGTCAAGCAGTTCCCCGGCGTCCGCGCCCTGGACGGCGTCGACCTCGACGTCCGCCCCGGCGAGGTGCACTGCCTGCTCGGCCAGAACGGCGCCGGCAAGTCCACGCTCATCAAGGTGCTCGCCGGTGCGCACCAGCCCGACCAGGGCGAGATCGTGTTCGGCGGGGCGCCGGTGCGGCTCGCCGGACCCACCGCCGCCATGCGGGCCGGGATCGCCACCATCTACCAGGAGCTGGACCTCGTGGACGGCCTCTCGGTCGCCGAGAACATCTTCCTCGGGCACGAGAAGGCCCGGCTGGGCTTCACGCGCCGGGGCGAGGCCGAGGGGGCGGCGCGGGAGCTGCTCGGCCGGCTCGGGCACGGGGAGATCCCGCCGCGCCGCGAGGTCGGCCGGCTGCCGGCGGCGGGCAAGCAGGTCGTCAGCATGGCCCGCGCCCTGTCGCACGACGCCCGGCTCATCGTGATGGACGAGCCGTCCGCCGCGCTCGCCCACGACGAGGTCGCCAACCTGTTCCGCATCATCCGGGAGCTGACCGCCGCCGGCGTCGCCGTCGTCTACATCTCGCACCGGCTGGAGGAGATCCGCGAGATCGGCGACCGGGTGACCGTGCTCAAGGACGGCCGGTCCGTCGCGGGCGGGCTGCCCGCGCGGACCACCTCCACCGACGAGATCGTGTCGCTGATGACCGGGCGCGACGTGGAGTACGTGTTCCCGGAGCGGCCCGAGCCCGAGGACGGCCGCCCCGAGGTGCTGCGGGTCGAGGGCCTCACGCTCCCCGGGGCGTTCGAGGACGTGTCGCTCACCGTCCGCGCGGGCGAGATCGTCGGGCTGGCCGGACTCGTCGGGTCCGGGCGCTCGGAGATCCTGGAGACGGTCTACGGGGCCCGGCGCCCCGCGCGGGGACGGGTGCTCGTGGACGGCCGCCCGGTCCGTCCCGGCGACACGGGCGCGGCGGTGCGGCGCGGCATGGGCATGGCGCCCGAGGAGCGCAAGAGCCAGGCGCTGCTGCTGAACGAGACCGTCGCCGCGAACGTCACCGTCGCCTCGCTGCCGCGCTACGCCTCGTTCGGCTGGCTCATCCGCCGCCGCGAGCTCGCCGACGTGCGGCGCCAGATCGAGGCGCTCGACATCCGGCCGCCCGACCCGCGCCGCCCGGTGGTGACGCTGTCGGGCGGCAACCAGCAGAAGGTCGTGCTGGCCCGCTGGCTGCTCGGCACGACCGGCCTGCGGCTGCTGATCCTCGACGAGCCCACCCGCGGCGTGGACGTCGGCGCCCGCGCCGAGCTGTACGCGGTGATCCGCGAGCTGGCCGGGCGGGGGATCGGGGTCCTGCTGGTGTCCGGCGAGGTGCCCGAGGTGCTCGGGCTCGCCGACCGCGTCCTCGTCGTCCGGGAGGGGCGCGTCGTGCACACCGGCGACGCCCGCGACCTCGACGAGGGCGCCGTGCTCAACATGATCATGGAGGGGAGTGCCCTGTGACGGACACCTTTCACTCCGGAGGGTCGGCCCCCCGGACCGAGAAGGACGCTGGCGGGCACGGCGGGGCACCGACCCGGCCGGCCGGCAAGAGCGGGAGCGGCGGGCCGTGGCGGCCGTTGCGCCGGGGCGGCGCCGCGGAGGGCCGCGAGATCCACCACCTCGGGCTCGTCGCCGCGCTCGTGCTGCTGTGCGCGGTCGGCGTGGCGACCAAGCCGGACAACTTCGCGACGTCGGGGAACGCCGTCGGCATCCTCGCGCTCGCCGCCACCATCGGCGTGATCACCGTCGGCCAGACCTTCGTGATCATCGGCGGCGGGATCGACCTGTCCGTCGGGTCGGTGATGGCGCTGGCGTCGGTGTGGGCGACGACCGTGGCGACGCAGTCCTACGGCCCGGCGGTGATGGCGCTGTGCGCGATCCTCGTCGGGACCGGCGCGGGCGTCGCCAGCGGGCTGCTGATCTCCTACGGGCGGCTGGTCCCGTTCATCGCCACCCTCGCGATGCTCGTCGCGGCGCGCGGGCTCGCGCAGCGCATGTCGGACCGCAGGACCCAGCTCGTCCGGCCGGAGAACGACGCGATCGAGGCGCTGTCCACCACCAAGGTGCTCGGGCTGCCGCTCGTCGTGTACATCTTCGCCGCGGTCGCCGCCGCCGGATGGCTGCTGCTCAACCGCACCACGTTCGGCCGCCGGACGTTCGCGGTGGGCGGCAACCCCGAGGCGGCGCGCCTGGCCGGCATCGACGTCCGCCGGCACACCCTGCTGCTGTACGCGCTGTCCGGGTTCTGCTGCGGCATCGCCGCGATCATCATCATGGCGCGGACCACCACCGGCTCCAGCACCCACGGAGACCTCTACGAGCTGGACGCGATCGCCGCCGTCATCATCGGCGGCACGCTGCTCACCGGCGGGCGCGGCACCGTCATCGGGTCGATCCTCGGCGTGCTGGTGTTCACGCTCATCACCAACCTGTTCATCCTGAACGGCCTGGACACCAGCGACCAGCTGATCGCCAAGGGCGCGATCATCGTGATCGCCGTGCTGCTGCAGCGCCGCGGCCTCCGCTCGCCCACCTGACCCGCACGCCCACCCGGCCCTTTCGCCCGCGGCCGTCCGGCACCGTCCGGCGGCGACCGACACCCCACCCCCCACGTCCGGCGCCGCGCGTCCCGGGGAACGCGCGGCGCGGGACGACCCATCCCTTGATCAGGAGCACGTCATGCGTGATCAGAGCCCTCGTCCCACCCGCAGAGGCGTCCTGTTCGGCGGCGCCGTCGTCGCGGCGGGCAGCCTCGCCGCGGCCTGCACCAGCAACAACGAGAAGGACGACCCGAGCCCGGCGGCGCAGGCCGGGTCGCTCGGCGGCGACAACGACAAGCCGGGCAAGCAGGTCACCATCGGGTTCTCCGCGCCCGCCGCGGACCACGGCTGGATCGCGGCGATCGCCAAGAACGCCGAGGGCCAGGCCAAGAAGTACAAGGACGTGACGTTCAAGCCGGTCGAGCCGACCAACGACATCAACCAGCAGATCTCCGCCGTCGAGTCGCTGATCCGGGCGAAGGTCGACGTGCTCGTCATCCTGCCGAACGACGGGGAGCAGCTGAACCAGGTCGCCCGCAAGGCGATGGACGCCGGGATCCCCGTCGTCAACCTCGACCGCGTCTTCCCCGACAAGCTGTCGTACCGGACGTGGGTCGGCGGCGACAACTACGGCATGGGCGTCTCCGCGGGCCACTACATCGGCAAGAAGCTGAAGGACAAGGGCGTCGCCAGCCCCGTGATCCTGGAGATCCAGGGCATCGCGACGCTGCCGCTGACGCAGGAGCGCAGCAAGGGCTTCGCGGACGCGCTGAAGTCCTACGGCTTCTCCGTCACCGCCAAGCAGGACGCGAAGTTCACGGTGGAGTCCGGCAACCAGGTCGCGAGCAACCTGCTCCAGGCGCACAAGAAGATCGACGCGCTGTGGAACCACGACGACGACCAGGGCGTCGGCGTGCTCGCCGCGATCAAGCAGTCCGGCCGCAAGGAGTTCTTCATGGTCGGCGGCGCGGGCTCGGCCAACGCGATGCGCGACATCAAGTCGGGCGGCGGCGTGCTGGAGGCGACCGTCACCTACCCGCCGACGATGGCCGCGTCCGCGATCAAGCTCGGCCGGCTCATCGCGCAGGGCAAGGGCATGGCCGACCTGGTCGAGCTCCAGGTGCCCCAGTCGATCACGCTGGCCTCCGAGACGGTCGCCAAGAACAACGTCGACACGTACATGCCGCTCGGCTTCGAGTCCTGAGCGACGGGGGCGCCGGCGCGTCCGCCCGCGGGCGGGCGCGCCGGCCCGGGGGTCCGGGGCCCGCTCCCGGAAGACGACACAGAGAGGTGAGCTGACATGACGACCGTCGGAGTCGGGATGGTCGGGCACGCGTTCATGGGACGCGCCCACTCCCAGGCGTGGCGCAGCGTCGGGCCGTTCTTCGGGCCGCCGCTGACGCCCGTCATGACCGCCCTGGCAGGACGTTCCGCCGAGCGCGCCCGCGCCGCCGCCGAGGCGCTCGGCTGGGCCTCGGTGGAGACCGACTGGAAGGAGCTGCTCCGCCGCGACGACGTCCAGCTCGTCGACATCTGCACGCCGGGCGACAGCCACGCCGAGATCGCGGTCGCCGCGCTCGACGCGGGCAAGCACGTACTGTGCGAGAAGCCGCTCGCGAACTCCGTCGCCGAGGCGGAGGCGATGGCCGCCGCCGCGGAGCGGGCGCGCGGGCGCGGCGTCCGGTCGATGGTCGGGTTCAACTACCGGCGCGTCCCGGCCGTCACCCTCGCCCGCAGGCTGGTGGGCGAGGGGCGGATCGGCGCCGTCCGGCACGTCCGGGCCCAGTACCTGCAGGACTGGCTGGCCGACCCGCAGGCCCCGTTCACCTGGCGGATGGACCGCGACAGGGCCGGGACGGGCGCGCTCGGCGACATCGGCGCGCACATCATCGACACCGCGCAGTTCGTCACCGGGCAGTCGCTCGTCGGGGTGTCGGCGGTGATGGACACGTTCGTCCCGGAGCGCCCGCTGCCGGGCGGCGGCACGGCGCAGGTCACCGTGGACGACGCGGCCCTGTTCGTCGGCCGCACCGACGGCGGCGCGCTCGCGTCGTTCGAGGCCACCCGGTTCGCCACCGGCCGCAAGAACGCGCTGCGGATCGAGGTCAGCGGCTCCTCCGGCGCCCTGGCGTTCGACCTGGAGTCGCTGAACGAGCTGTGGTTCTACGACCGCGAGGAGGACGGCGCGACCGCCGGCTTCCGGCGGATCGTCGTCACCGAGCCCGTCCACCCGTACGTCGACCGGTGGTGGCCGCCCGGTCACATGCTCGGCTACGAGCACACGTTCACCCATCAGGCCGCCGACCTGCTCACCGCGATCGCGGAGGGCGTCGACCCGCGCCCGTCGTTCGCCGACGGGCTGCAGGTGCAGCGCGTCCTCGCCGCGGTCGCCGCCAGCGCGGCCTCCCGATGCTGGGCCGAAGTCGAAGGGAGCGAATGATGACACGACCGGTCACGCTGTTCACCGGCCAGTGGGCTGACCTGCCGTTCGAGGAGGTCTGCCGGCTGGCGTCCGGCTGGGGCTACGAGGGCCTGGAGATCGCCTGCTGGGGCGACCACTTCGAGGTCGACAAGGCCCTCGCGGACGACGACTACGTCCCGCGCAAGCTGGAGACGCTCGCCAAGCACGACCTCAAGGTGTGGGCGATCTCCAACCACCTCGTCGGGCAGGCCGTCTGCGACAACCCCGACGAGCGGCACAAGGCGATCCTGCCGGAGCGGATCTGGGGCGACGGGGAGCCCGAGGGCGTCCGGCGGCGCGCCGCGGACGAGATCAAGGACACCGCGCGGGCCGCCGCGCGGCTCGGCGTCGACACGGTGATCGGGTTCACCGGCTCCTCGATCTGGCACACGGTCGCGATGTTCCCGCCCACCCCCGAGGCGATGGTCGAGCGCGGCTACGCCGACTTCGCCGAGCGCTGGAACCCGATCCTGGACGTGTTCGACGAGGTGGGCGTCCGGTTCGCGCACGAGGTGCACCCGAGCGAGATCGCCTACGACTACTGGACGACCGTCCGGACGCTGGAGGCGATCGGGCACCGCCCCGCGTTCGGGCTGAACTTCGACCCGTCGCACTTCGTGTGGCAGGAGCTCGACCCGGTCGGCTTCCTGTTCGACTTCCGCGACCGGATCTACCACGTCGACTGCAAGGACACGAAGGTCCGCACGGGCGACGGCCGCCGCGGCCGCCTGTCGTCCCACCTGCCGTGGGCGGACCTGCGGCGCGGCTGGGACTTCATCTCCACCGGCCGCGGCGACGTCCCGTGGGAGGACGTCTTCCGCGCCCTCAATGCGATCGGCTACGCCGGGCCGATCTCCGTCGAGTGGGAGGACGCCGGGATGGACCGCCTCCAAGGCGCCCCTGAGGCCCTGGAGTTCGTCCGCGGCCTCAACTCCATGGAGATCCCGACGGCGTCGTTCGACTCGGCGTTCACATAGCATTTTTCTCCTCCTTCGGGCGCAGGGCGCCCTCCATCGTCGAAAAACGCGGGCGATCGCTGGCATCGCTCCGTCTCGCCTGGCGGCTCGCTGCGCGATCAGATTCTCGCTTCGCTCGAATCTGCCTTCGGACGCGATCGCAAGTGTTGAGGTGGTCGCGTGGTTACGGTGATGGTTGCCCCCTGAGGCCGGCCCGGTGTCAGGGGGCGGGGCGGGCGCCGAGCTTCCGCGGGGCGTGGTCGGTGACGAACCGCTCCAACTCGGACGCCGGGACGCCCATGGGCGGGACGATGATGAGCCGGTCCACTCCCAGCTCGCCATACTCCCGGACGAACCCGGCGTCCGGGGGACGGGGCGGGCTGATCGAGACGTGCAGGGGATCGCGGCCCGCGTCGTCGGTGAGGGCCCGCAGCCGTCCGATCGTCTCCGCGGCGGCGCGGCGCCCGAGCATCCACCCGTACCAGCCGTCCGCGTGCCGGGCGGCCCGGCGCAGCGCGGCGGGGCTGTGGCCGCCCGCCACGACGGGGATCGGCCGCTGCGCGGGGCGCGGGTGGGCGTCCACGCCCCCGAAGTCGACATGGCGGCCGTGGAAGGTCGGCTCGTCGTCGTACCAGAGGGAGCGCATCGCCGCGAGGTGCTCGTCGGTGCGGGCGCCGCGCCCTTCGGGGGAGACGCCGACCGCGCGCATCTCCGGCTCCAGGTACCCGGCGGCCATGCCGAAGACGAGCCTGCCCCCGCTGAGCACGTCGAGGCTGGCGAGCTGCTTGGCGAGGACGAGCGGGTTGCGCTGCGGCAGGACGACGACCCCGGTGCCGAGCGCGATCCGCTCCGTGCGTCCCGCCAGGTGGGCGAGGGCGACCAGCGGGTCCAGGAACGGCGCGTCCGGCTCCGCGGGGGACGGCTCGACGCGCGGGCGCGGCAGCACGACGTGGTCGCCGGCCCATACCGAGTCGTATCCGAGGTCCTCGGCCAGGGCGGCGATGCGGGCGGCGACCTGCGGCTCCGCGCAGGCGTACATGTTGACGGCGAAGAGTCCGAGAGTAGGTGCCATCCGTAGATAATCGAACTTTTCTATGATCGAGTCAACCGATGATCGAACGGATATACCCTGCTGCCATGGCGGAGGGTTCCATGCGCGACGGGCTGCCGGAGGGGCTCGCGTCCCTGGCCGGCTTCCAGCTGTCCAAGTGCGGATGGTGGCTGGAGCAGCGGCTGGAGGAGGAACTGGAGCCGCTCGGGATCCGGGTGCGGCACTTCCTGGTGCTGGCGATGCTCAGCACGTCCGAGACGCTGTCGCAGCAGGAGATGGCCGACTGCCTGCTGCTCGACCCCACGCTGATGGTCGGGCTCGTGGACGACCTGGAGGCGCGCGGCCTCTGCGAACGCACCCGGGACCCGCGCGACCGCCGGCGGTACCGCGTCCGCGCCACCGAGGACGGCCGCGCCCTGCACCGCCGCGCGCGTACCCTCGCCGACGAGGTGGGCGCCGAGGTCTTCGGCCCGCTCTCGGACGACGAGCTGAGCACCGTGGTCCGAGCGATCGGCCGCGTCATGGAACCCTTCTGGGCCGAGCAAGCGCTCCACCCCCGCCGCAAGCGCTGAGGGCCAGGACGGCGTACCGTGACGGCAGCATCCATCGCCGCAACCACGCAACAACCTCAATGGTTGCGATCGCGTCCGAAGGCAGATTCGAGCGAAGCGAGAATCTGATCGCGCAGCGAGCCGCCAGGCGAGACGGAGCGATGCCAGCGATCGCCCGCGTTTTTCGACGATGGAGGGCCTTCAAGGCCCGAAGGAGGAGAAAGACGCCGTGAAGTCCGCGAAATCGAAGCCCGGGGAGACTACACAGCTGACCAGGACCTCCTGGTCGGCCGCCGGGCGGGCGGCCTGCCAGACGCCGGGCGGGACGACTGCCTGCGGCACCTGCCCGCCCGCCACGTCCGCGCCGAGCGCGATCGGTTCGGGCGTCTCCTCGGGGCGGTCGCCGTCCCCGCCGAGGAGCAGGGTCAGCGGGCCGCCGCTGTGCCACAGCCACAGCTCGGCGGACCGGACGGTGTGCCAGATCGACTCCTCGCCGGGCGGCAGCAGGAAGTAGATGGCGGTGGCGGAGGCCCGCTCGCCCGGGTAGCCGTCCGGCGTGAACGCCGCGTCCGAGCGCCACGTCTCGCGGTACCAGCCGCCCTCGGGATGCGGCAGCAGGTCGAGCGCCTCGGCGGTGGCCGGGCGGTCCAGGGCGGCGACGTGCCGGCCGGCGGGGTCGCGCCGCAGGTAGCGGACGCGGGACGCGGTCGTGCGGTCGATCACGCCGCGGGCCGGCACCGCGCCGGGCGCGGGGTCCAGCGTGACGGCGACGAGTTGGCCGCCGGTGAACACGTCGTCGGCGACCGCCAGCAGCCCGGGTTCGTCGTTCGGCGCCCAGACGGCCCCCGCCTCTCGCAGGACGAAGCGGGGACCGGGCTGGGCGCGCCAGCCGTCGAGCGTCGTGAGGAGCAGCACGCTCCGAGCCTAGACGGTCAGAACGATCTTTCCTGTGACCCGGCCGGTCTCGCCGCGCTCGTGCGCCTTCGCCGCCTCCTCCAGCGGGAACACCGAGTCGATCTCGGCGCGCAGCCTCCCGGCCTCGGCGAGCGCGGCGATCTGCGCCAGCGCGTGGTGGTCGGGCTCCACGAGCAGGGTCTCCGAGCGGACGCCGCTGGTGTCCATGTCGTCGAGATTGCTGAGCACCACCGACACCAGCGTCCCGCCCGGCCGCAGCACCCGCAGCGAGCGCGGCCCGTAGTCGCCGCCGATGGTGTCGAGGACGACGTCCACGTCCTTGACGACGTCCGCGAAGTCGACGCCGCGGTAGTCGACCGGCTCGTCCACGCCGATGCCGCGCAGGAAGGCGTGCTTGCCCTCGCTCGCCGTGCCGATCACGTAGGCGCCGCGCGCCTTGGCGATCTGCACGGCCAGATGCCCGACCCCGCCCGCCGCCGCATGGATCAGCACCCGGTGGCCCTCCCGCACGTCGGCGGTGTCGACCAGCGCCTGCCACGCGGTCAGCGCGGCCAACGGCAGGGCCCCCGCCTGCACGTGGTCGATGGCGGACGGCTTGGCGACGAACGTCCGGGACGGCGCCGCGACGTACTCGGCATGGGAACCGGCCCCGAACGGGTAGCGGAGCACCCCGGGGTCCTCGGCGAACGCGGGGCCCTTATCGCAGACGCAGCAACCATCGCCGCATCCACGCAACAACCTCAAGGGTTGCGATCGCGTCCGAAGGCAGATTCGAGCGAAGCGAGAATCTGATCGCGCAGTGAGCCGCCAGGCGAGCCGGAGCGATGCCAGCGATCGCCCGCGTTTTTCGACGATGGAGGGCCTTCAAGGCCCGAAGGAGGAGAAAGACGCTATAAACACAGCTAGTCCATTTCGGAGAGGCGCGCGGGATCGAAGGCGATGGGGTAGGGGCGGTCCAGGGCGATGGTCTCCCCGGAGCGCGCCTTGCCGGCCATCTCGTAGCGGCCGTCCCGCAGTTCCAGCAGGGTGACGGCGGGCCGCGGCTCCAGGTCGACGAGCCAGTAGTGCGGGATTCCGGTCGCGGCGTACTCGTCCACCTTGCGGACGCGGTCGATCTGCTCGTTGACCGTGCGCGGCGTGACGACCTCGGCGACGAGGAGGAGGTCGGGGCCGTAGTAGGTGCGGGTCCGGCGTTCGAGCGCCGCGCGGGCCACGTCGCGCGCGACGACGAACACGTCCGGCTTGCGGACGCCCGCCGGGGTCGTGACGTCCTGCGGGGCGCCGGCGACGTGCACGTCGGCGTCCGCCTGCCGCGCCGCCTCCTTCAGGACGGTCTTGAGCTGTTCGGCCGCGTGGTCGTGCCATAGGTCGCCGGGCAGCTCGTTGAGCCAGCCGTCGGCGAGCTCGTACCGGCGGCCCTCCTCGGGCAGCGCGTCGAGGTCGTACAGCGTGTACGGACCGTGCGCGCGGCCGAGCGTCCCGCCCATGGATCGTCCCCCCTCACCTCGATGAACGGGCTGATCCGAATCTACTGGACGGGCGTCCGTAAAGGTCGCAGCCATGATCGCGCGTCGGGATGCGGTCGAATGTCTCGAAAGCCGAGCGGCGGCGAGTTACGATACATCGCGTCTTGACCCTCCACCCGCTGGAGGGCGCAGGCTGCGGAGGCGGAACGCCCCGAAGGAGAGATGCGATGAGCGTCGAGCAAGACCGGGCTGCGCCCGCCGTGCGCGCCTCGGACCGCGACCGCGACGAGATGCTCGTCCGGCTCCACACGGCCTTCGCCGAGGGTCGGCTGAGCGAGTCGGAGCTGGACGAGCGCAGCGACCTGGCCCTCGCCGCCCGCACCCACGACGACCTGAACGCGCTGGCCGCCGACCTGCCGTCCGGGCGGAGCGCCCGGGAAGAGGCCGGGAACGCGCCCGCGGGCCGGTTCCAGGTCGCCTACAAGGGCTCGGTCACCCGGGCCGGGCGGTGGCGGCTGCCCGAGCGGTTCACGACCGTCGTCTACAAGGGGACGGGCCTGCTGGACCTCCGCGACGCCGACCTGGACGGGGAGGTCACGACCCTGTGGGTGCTCGCCTACAAGTCCACCGTGCAGATCGTGGTGCCGCCGGGCGTCCGCGTGGAGGCCGACGGTCTGGGCGTGTCCGCGGAGGTCCGCGGCGACCCGGGAGCCGGGGCGCCGGTCCTGCGCGTCCGGGGCTATGCCTACAAGGGGGCGATCGAAGCGAAAGATCGGATATCTCGGGCGTGAGGTGATAGAACGCTCCCGCGGCCCCCATCGGCCGCCGTTCACGTGATGTCAGTACAAGGGCACCCGTGGCGCGATTTGATGGTGACTCGACTGGGACCGTGAAGGAGCGCGTGTGGCGGCGAGGACCCCGGAGCAGCACGAGGCCCGGCGGACGGCCGAGGAGGGCCCGGCGGACTCACGCCACGTGCGGCGGCGCCTCACCTTCGGCGTCGCGGGCGACCTCGCCGACATGCCCGCCACGCTGTCGCCCTGGCAGCGCGCCTACGAGGCGTGGCGGGCGGCCGGGCTGGAGTGGGGCCACGGCGCCCCGCCCCGGAGCGTCGAGCAGCGCCCCGCGAGCCGCGACGCCGTCCGCGCCGATCCCGAACGCAGCGGCGCCGCCGCCCCTGAGACGCCTTCGGCGAAGGCACCCGCCCGGTCGAAGCCAGGCGTGGCGGTGGCCGCGAGCGCCCCGCCCGCGCCCCCGGAACCGAAGGCCACGCAGCCGAATCCCTCGCAGGTCCCCGCGCGACCGAAGCCCCCGCAGCCGAACGCGGTCCGGCCGCGCCCGGTGAAGCCAGATCCGCACGATGTCCTGGTGGCCGGTCCGCCGCGGCCCCTGCCCCGCCCGGTGATGAGGTCGGGGCCGACGCGGCGGCTGCGCGCGCGTGCGGCGGTCGCGGCCGGGCTCGCCGTGGTCGCCGGCGGTGTCATCTTCGCCGTGTCCCGGGGCGACGACGGGCCGGACGGGACGGGCGTCCCCGCGCCGATCGCGGCGGGCGAGCTCTTCGCCTCCGATCCGGCGGCCACGAGCGACGGCCTCGTCCAGGACCTCACGACCATCGCCTCGGCGGGCGCGACCGTCGTCGCGGCGGGCACCGAGGGCGACGGCGTCCCGGGCCGCGAACAGACCCGCTTCCTCGTCTCCGCCGACGCGGGGCACGCCTGGTCGCTCGCCCGGCTGCGCACCGCGGACGGCTCCGCCGTCCCTCCCGGCGACACCCCGCGCCTCGTCGACGGCGGCGCCGGCCGCTGGGCGGCGCTCGGCCGGACGTCCGCGGGCGGCGTCGTGGCATGGACGAGCGAGGACGCCGCGACCTGGACGCGCCGCCCGCCCGCCGCGGGCTTCACGCCGTCCGACCAGGTGAACGATCTGGCGCGCACCGGCCAGGGCTTCCTCGCCGTGGGCGCGTCCGGCGGCCGCGCGGTCGCCTGGAGCTCGGCGGACGGGCGGGCGTGGCAGCGCGTCGACGCCGCGGGGATCACCGCCTTCGACCGCGTGGCGGCGTCCGGCAACGTGGTCGTCGCCCACGGCACGTATGGCAAGAGGGTCATCCAGAAGCGCGGCAAGAGGAAGGTCACGCGGACCGTGCGCGCCGACGGCCTCTGGCGGTCCACCGACGGCGGCCGGACGTGGACGCTCGCCGGCGTCCCGCAGGCGCAGGGCTCGTACGGACCGACGAAGGGCCTGGCGGTCGGGCCCGGCGGGTTCGCGACCGTCCGCGAGGGCAGGCAGACCACCGGCCGCAAGAAGCACCGCAGGACCAAGCGCTTCGGCGTCCTGTTCACCTCGGCGGACGGCGCCCGGTGGCAGGCCGTGAGCCGGTTCGGCGGCACGGGCGTCGACCGCTTCGACGGCACGCCCTCCGGCCTCGCCGTCATCGTCGAGGGCGCGAAGGGCGCGCACACCGTCCTGCGCAGCACCGACGGCCGCACCTGGCAGCCGGGCGGCACCGTCCCGGCGCCGGTGCGCGGCAGCGGGCTGACGGTCGCGAACGGGAAGGTCGCCGTCTCCGGGCGCCAGGGCGACGACGGCTACCTGCTCGGCGTGGACCTCCGCACCGTCCCGGGCGCCGTCCACCCGGAGCGCTCGGTCAGGTCGCTCGCCGCGGCGCCGGGCCTCTCCGTCGCGGTGGGCAGCACCAACGGCAACGCGGCGATCTGGACGGCCCCGGACGGCCGCGCGTGGAAGCGCGCCGGGTTCCCCGCCACGGCCGGCGGGCTGTCGGACGCCGTCCACGGCGGGCGCGGCTGGCTGGCGGTCGGCCGCGTGGCGGGCGCGTCCTCCGGCCCTCTCGCGATGACCTCGCAGGACGGGCTCACCTGGCAGAAGCCCGAGTTCCCGGCGGGCCCGCCGCCCGTCGCCGCCGCCGCCGGCCCGGCCGGCTACGTCGCGGTCGGGACCGGCGCGGCCTGGCGCTCGGCCGATCTACGCGCCTGGACCCGCGCGGGCCTGGACGGCGCCGCGTCCGACGTGGCCGCGACGAGCAGGGCCTACGTCGCGGTCGGCGGCCGCGGCAAGGAGCCCGCGGCGTGGACGTCGCCGGACGGCCTCAAGTGGACGGCCGCCAAGCTCCCGCCCGGCCTCGCCGTGCCTCTCACCCATGTCGCCGCCAAGGGCGACACCCTGGTCGCGATCGCCGGCGACGCCGCCGCGCTGGTGTCCACCGACGCGGGCGCGACCTGGACGCGGCGCGATCTGGGAGCGGGCCTGGCCGCCACCGCCATCGCGGCGACTCCCGCCGGCTTCGTCGCGGCGGCCTCCGCGAAGGACGACGCGGTGGTCCTGGCGTCCCGCGACGGAACGGGATGGCGGCGCCTCGCCGTGCCCGGGCTCGCCGGACCCGGCGACCAGCGCCTCACCGCCCTGACCGCCATGGGGTCCACGGTCCTGGCCACCGGAACCGAGACCGACTCCCCGATCCTCTGGCGCGCCCCCGCACCCGGGTGAGGCCGGGGGCGTCCTTCGGGATCCGCGGGCAGGGCCGGGCGACGGTCAGCCGTTGCAGCCGCAGGAGCAGCCCTTCGCGCACGAGCATCCGCTGCCGTGTCCGCAACTACAGTCTTTTTTCGTCATGAGCGGAAAGTAACGTTCGCCGCACTGTGCGGTCTATGACCGGAGCGGCGACGTGCACCTGTCGCGCGGGAGACGGCCCGCTCTTCAGGACACGGGCCGCCCCGCGGCGGGGGTGCGGGGCGGCCCGTGCCCGGTTCCGGGGGATCAGAACTCGATGTGGAAGTCCACGCCGAGCAGTACGAGGACCCACAGGAAGATCGCCAGCAGCGCGCTGATGATCTTCGCGACCAGGCCCTCGTTGATGTAGCCGCGGTCCCAGGCGATGAACACGCCGATGACCAGGTAGATGAGGCCGAACAGACCGATGTGCGGCCGATATCGGGTCGCCATGGAAGGCGTCTCCTCCCGGTGGGGGGTTGTGCCGATCGGTCGCTGCCCCACCGGCCGGGAAGAAAACCTCGGAGGCGTTCCGGACGTTACCGTTCCGTACTTTTTGGCAGCCCCCAAAATCGGGGAGCGTTATCTTCCGGCCAGCGCGATGCGGACGACCGTGGGGTCGCGGTCGCCGGCGCGGTCGGCGAACTCCGCGTTGCGGTGCACCACGTCGTACTCGTGCCGGCTCCCGCGCAGCGCCCGGCTCAGCAGGATGTGGTCGAGGTCCTCGGCGTTGCCGCCGGTGATCGCCGTGTAGCGGTCGCCCGTGGGCAGTTCCGCGGGCAGGTCGGCGAGCCCCGCGCCCGCGGCGAGGGTGCGGACCGGCGCGGACGTCCCGCGGTCGCCGAGGTCGCCCGCCACGATCACGCTGGCGCGCGCGTCCACCCTCCGGACGGAGTTCACGAAGCCCGCGACCACGCGGGCCTGCGCGTCCCGGCGCCACTGGGTGGGCTGGGCGGGCGGCTGGCGGCGGCCGAACAGCGGCTGGTCGTCGCCGGTGCGGGGGAACCACTGGTTGGCGACGACGATGATGCGGCGGCCCCGCCAGGTCAGCTCCCCGGCGATCGGCTTGCGGGTGCCGGCCCACGCGGCGTCGCCCGGCGCGATCCGCCCGGGGCTCAGCGTGAGCCCGGCCGTGCCGCCGCGCGGGACGGCCCTGACCGGGGTGACGGCCGGGTCGGGCCGCGCGGGCGGGTCGTCCGGGACGGGCTCCGACAGCGACGGCCGGTCGACGAA
Organism: Actinomadura sp. K4S16; assembly: GCF_008327685.1. Lineage (GTDB taxonomy): Bacteria > Actinomycetota > Actinomycetes > Streptosporangiales > Streptosporangiaceae > Spirillospora. The sequence continues at coordinate 112,570 of NZ_BDDE01000027.1, read as the reverse complement.
CGCGAGCCCGCGGTCGGTGCGGAACAGGAACCCCACCCGCTCGTTGGCGCCCTTGCGGCCGTCGGCGTTGTCGCGCGGGTCGACCGACCGCCAGTCGTAGGCGGGGCCGCCCGCCGCGCTGATCGCCGTGATCAGCTGCGCGACGCTCTGGTCGTCGGCGACGGTGCCGTCGTCGTCCGCGCCGCTGTTGTCGCCGAGGCCGCTCACCGCGACGAGGTCGGGGGAGCGCAGGCCGTCCACGATGTCGCGCGCCGCGGCGTCGAACCGCGCGGCCGGGGCGTCGGGGCTCAGCCCGTCGAGCCCGACGGTGGCGACCGCGAGCTCGCCGGGGCGCTGCGCCCGGGTCGACTCGCGGGCGAGCCCGCCCGGGGCGCGCTGCGGCGTCGCGGTGAGGAGCAGCTTGTAGTCGCCGTAGGAGTAGTCGAGGACGCCGCGGTTCGCGCCGGGCAGCCGGTCGCCGACGTCCATGCCGGGGAGTGCGGCGAGCGCGTCGTCGAGGATGACCCGCTCGGGGTTGGCGTCGCCGTCGCGCAGGAGGACGCCGCCGCGGGCCGTCCGCGGCCCGGCGCCCGCGCCGCGCGAGGGCAGCACGGGCAGCTCGCCGTAGCGGGACGGACCGGCCGCGACGGCGTCGCGCAGTTCGATCCGCATGCCTTCGAGGGCCTCGTAGAAGTCGAGGGCGTCGCGGCGCGGGTCGAACGCGCCGCCGCGTTCCACGTCCCCGACTCCGCGGTCGATGACGCCCGGCGCCCTGCGTCCGCCCGGGCCGAGCGGGGTGGCGGGCGGCAGCGGCGTCCCGTGCGCGTCGACCTTGGCGGCGGTCGCGTCGATCTCGGTCCGGGTGAGCCCGCCCGAGGAGCCGCCGTCCGGCCGGAACTCGCTGACCCTGCCGTCCACCCGGACCGCGTCGCCGACCGCCGCCTCCGGCCGGGTGCGGGTGAAGACGAAGACGCCCTCGGACGTCGCCGGGCTCCTGTCGGGGCGCGGGTCCTGCATCCAGAAGCCGTTGGTGGTCACCGCCGTCACGACGCCCGGCACCCCGGCGACCGCCGAGCCCTTCAGGGGGGAGAGGTGCGCGGCGCCCTGGATGTCATGGATCCGGACGGCCCGCGGCGCCGCCTGTGCCGCGGCGACCGGGACGAGCGGGCCCAAGAGCCCCATCGCGATCGCCGCCGTGGCCGGGAGCCTCAGCAGACCGTGCACCACCCGCGCTCCATGACGACTCGCCGCCCGACCCGAACAGACAAGGATGATACGCGCCTCGAACAGACCCCCGCCCCGACCCCGCAACAACCTCAACGGCCGCGATCGCGTCCGAAGGCAGATTCGAGCGAAGCGAGAATCTGATCGCGCAGCGAGCCGTAAGGCGAGTCGGAGCGATGCCAGCGATCGCCCGCTTTTGTCGACGATGGAGGGCCGCCAGGCCCGAAGGAGGAGACAAGAGCTAGTCGAACACCACGACCTGGCGGATCACTTCGCCGTTGGTCAGGGCGCGGACGGCGTCGTTCAGGTCCTCGAAGCCGATCCGGCGGCTGATGAGGCCGTCGATGTCGAGTTTCCCGGCGCGCCACAGGTCGACGAACAGCGGGATGTCGCGCTTGAGGTCGCAGCCGCCGTACAGGGACGCCTTCAGGCTCTTGCCGTCGAACAGCAGCGCGAACGCGGTCTGGCTCCAGTTGTCGTCGAAGGCGCCGGCGCCCACCACGATGACGTCGCCGCCGCGCCGGGTCGCGTTCCACGCCGTGGTGATCGCCGCGGACTTGCCGACGACCTCGAAGGTGTAGTCGAAGCCCGCGCCGCCGGTGAGCAGGCCCTTGGCCTCCTCCAGGCCGTCCAGCGTCGCGGTGTGCGTCGCGCCGAACTGCTTGGCGATGGAGTGCTTGGCCTCGTTCGGGTCGATCGCGAGGATGGTGGACGCGCCCGCGATCCTGGCGCCCTGGATGACCGAGAGCCCGACGCCGCCCGCGCCGACCACCGCGACCTTGGAGCCCGGCGCCACCTTCGCCGTGTTGATCACCGCGCCGACGCCGGTGGGGATGCCGCAGCCGAGCAGGGCCGCGTACTCGAACGGGATGTCCTCCGCGATCTTGACCACGCCGCGCCGGGGCAGCACGATCTCCTCCGCCCAGGTGCCGGTGCCCGCCATGCCGAACGCGGGGCTGCCGTCACCGAGCTTGAACCCCGGCTCGGAGAAGGACTGCGCGAGGTAGGTCATGCACAGGTACGGCTCGCCGCGCAGGCACTCGGCGCACTCCCCGCAGTCGGGGGTCCAGTTGACGACGACGTGGTCGCCGGGCTGGACGCCGGTCACCCGGTCGCCCACCTCCGCCACGACCCCGGCGCCCTCGTGTCCGATGACCGTCGGCAGCGCCGAGGGCAGCACGCCCGTCATGGTGGACAGGTCGGAGTGGCAGACCCCGGTCGCCTTGATCCTGACCTTCACCTGGTCGGGGCCCGGATCGATCGTCGAGACGTCGTCGCGCAGGTCGAGTTCCTTGTCGCCGACCGCATGCAGTACCGCGGCGCGTGCCATGGCTGCCTCCACTGTGCCTGAGCTGTTACCGGGGGTCTGGGGTGGGTGAACGGGGGGGGCGGGCAGCCGTCCGGCTACTCCTCCAGCGTCAGCGCGGCCTTCGGGCACGACCGCACCGCGTGCCGCACGCGGTCCTGCTCCTCGGCCGGGACGTCCGGCTGCAGGATCTGCAGCTCGTCGTCGTCGTTGAGGTCGAACACCTCGGGGGCGAGCCCGACGCACACGGCGTTCGCCTCGCACACCAGCGGGTCGACTCGTACTCTCATCGTCTGCTCCGTTCGAGAGGACACACCCGTCAACCTACCGAATATCGTTCGGAAACGGGTGGTTCACCTCGAAAGTAGAACACGTTCCAGCTCGGTCCGGCAAGACTCGGGGTGAGACTCGGGTCTCATCCCGGCGATGTCGGATATGGTGCCCCGACGGAGGAGATCGATGACCCACACCAAGGCGTCCACCGGACCGGGGACGACCAGCGACGACGCACCGCCGGCGGGAACGCCGATGCCCGCCGAGCTGCTGCGCGCCGCGCGCGGCGCCAAGGGCTTCATGCCGGACGGTGAGGGCCTCGCCCTGTACGAGACGGGCCTGGAGTACGGCGCCCGCCTGGCCGCGACCGGGCCGATGCTGGAGGTCGGCACCTACTGCGGCAAGTCCGCCGTGTACCTGGGGACGGCCGCCAGGCTGGCAGGCACCGTCCTGGTCACCGTCGACCACCACCACGGCTCGGAGGAGAACCAGGCGGGCTGGGAGCACCACGACCCGTCCCTGGTCGACCCGAGCACCGGCCGGATGGACACCCTGCCCAAGTTCCGCAAGACGATCCTCGCGGCCGGGCTGGAAAACGAGGTCGTCGCCGTCGTCGGGCAGTCCCGTACCGTCTCGGCGTTCTGGCGGACGCCGCTGGCGCTGCTGTTCATCGACGGCGGCCACGCCGAGGAGCACGCGCGGGGCGACTACGAGGGCTGGGCTCCGCACGTCGCCGTCGGCGGGGCCCTCGTGATCCACGACGTCTTCCCCGACCCCGCGGACGGGGGTCAGGCCCCCTACCGCCTCTACCAGCGGGCGCTGGCGAGCGGCGCCTTCGAGGAGCGCCGTGCGGAAGGCTCGCTGCGCGTCCTGGAACGCGTCAGCGACGCCGACCCGCTCACCCCCGCCCACAACGAACCCGCCTGAGCCCGGACCGCCTGGCCCGTGCCCCGTCCGGGGAGCGGGTCAGGCGCGGTTGGCGGCCGCGACGAGCGCGCAGCCGCACGCCAGCGGGTCGGACGCCTCGGACGGCCCGAGCGGCCGTCCCGCGATCTCCTTGAACAGCCGGGCGCCGGGGGAGGCGTCCGCCAGCGCGTCCGCCGCCAGGACCACCGCCGCCGCCGTGTAGGTGGAGCGGTCCCCGGGGAAGTGGCGCTCGTTCTCGAACTGCCAGCCCGTCCAGTACGAGCCGTCCTCGTGCCGGAGGTGCTGGATGGTGGCGAACAGCTCCAGCGCGCGGTCGCGGTCGCCCGCGGCGTCCAGCGCCAGCACCAGCTCGCAGCTCTCCGCCGCGGTCACCCACGGCTGGTCCGACACGCAGCGGCAGCCGAGGCCCGGCACCACGAACGTGTCCCAGCCCTCGGCGAAGCGGCGCGCCGCGTCCGCGCCCCGGACGGGCCCGCCGAGCACCGGGTAGTACCAGTCCATCGACCAGCGGCTCTTGTCGGCGAACGCCTCCGGATGCGCGGCCACCACGTGCCCGAGCTGGTCGGCGGCCAGTTCCCAGTCCGGCTGGTGCTCGCCGAGCCGCTCGGCCAGCGCGACCGCGCAGCGCAGCGACTGGTAGATGGACGAGCAGCCGGTCAGCAGGGCGTGGTCGGACGGCTCGCCGTCCTCGTGCCGGATCCAGATGATCTCGCCGCGCCCGGTCTGCAGCCCGAGCGTGAAGTCGATCGCCCGCCGGACCGCCGGCCACATGTGCCGCGCGAAGTCCTCGTCCCCGGTGGTCAGCAGCTCGTGCCAGACGCCCACCGCGACGTAGGCGGCGTGGTTGGACTCGCCGCCCGGCTCGGTGACCTCGCCCAGCACCCACTTCGCGGGCCACGACCCGTCCGGGCGCTGGACGCCGCGCAGCCACTCGTAGGCCCGCCGGGCCTCCGCGCCGAGCCCGGCGACCGACAGCGCCATCGCGGCCTCGACGTGGTTCCAGGCGTCCACGTGCCCGGGGACGCCGTGCGTCGGCGAGAACCACGGGATCGCGCCGGACGGCTCCTGCTGGGCCGCGATGCTCCGCGCGGTGGCGACGACGTCGTCCGCCGTCAGGACTCCGGGGACCGAGGGCGGCGCGGTCTCAGACCGCATCCGCCGTCTCCTTGGCCGGGGCCGCCGGCGCGTCCGGCGCCGCGGGCTTGGCGAAGTAGACGACGACGCTCTTGCCGATCAGCGGGTTCATCACGCGCTCGGCCAGCCGGGTCGCGAGCGGCCGCTTCATGATGTCCCAGACGAGGATCTGGTGGTAGGCCTTGGCGAGCGGGTTGCCGTCGTTGTCCACCCCCACCGCGCACTTGATCCACCAGTACGGGGCGTGCAGCCCGTGCGCGTGGTGGTGGCCGCCGACCCGGAAGCCGACCGACTTCAGCTTGGCCTCCAGCTCGGCGCGGGTGTAGATCCGCACGTGCCCGCCGGGGGCGGTGTGGTAGTCCTCCGAGAGGGCCCAGCAGACGCGCTCGGGCAGCCAGCTCGGCACCGTCACCGCCAGCCTGCCGCCCGGCTTGAGGACGCGCAGCAGCTCCCGCATCGCCCGCATGTCGTCGGGGATGTGCTCCAGCACCTCGGACGCGATGATCGCGTCGAAGTGGTCGTCGGGGAACGGCAGGTCCAGCGCGTCGCCCTGCACGGTCTCGGCGGTCGCGTCCTCGGGCACCTGGCCTTCGAGGCGCATCGCCCCGAACATCTTGTCGACGCCGGACAGCTCCCCGGCGTCCTGGTCGAAGGCCACGACGTGCGCACCCCGCCGGTACAGCTCGAAGGCGTGCCGTCCGGCGCCGCATCCCATGTCGAGGACGCGGTCTCCGGGGGAGATGCGGAACCGCTGGAAATCCACGGTCAGCAGGGTCGTGCTCCTTCCGTACAGGGACGCGTCTGCGGACGCTCCCTCACTTGCCCTTGCGCGCGGCTAGACGCCGGTAGTTCTGCTGGGTGATGGCGGCGCGGTAGTGCTCCACGGTGGCCTGCGCCACGGCGGGCCAGGCGAACCGCTCCTGGACGCGCGCGAGGCCGGCGGCTCCCACCCGCGCACGCTCCTCGGCGGAGTCGTGCAGGCGGTGCAGGGTCGCGGCCAGTTCCTCCACGTCGCCCGGGGCGACCAGGACGCCGGCGTCGCCGACGACCTCGGGCAGCGCGCCGGCGCGGCTCGCCACCAGCGGCGTCCCGGACGCCATGTGCTCCACGGCCGGGAGGGAGAACCCCTCGTAGCGCGAGGGCACGACGGCGATCTCCGCGGACGCCAGCAGCTCGCCCAGCTCGTCGTCGCTGATGCCGCTGACGAACCGGACCCGCTCGCCGAGCGCCAGCTCGCGCACGAGCCGCTCGGTCGGGCCGTCCTTCTGCGGCCGGCTGACCACGATCACGTGGACGTCCCGCTCGGTGGCGACCTTGGCGACCGCGCGCAGCAGCACGTCCACGCCCTTGATCGGCGCGTCGGCGCTGGCCATCGCGACGATCCGGCCGGGGACGCGCTCGCCGCGCGGGTGGAAGATCCGGGTGTCGACGCCGAGCGGCAGGATCTCGATGTCGCGCGGGTCGACCTTGAAGTCCTTGACGATGTCGACCTTGGACGACTCCGACACCGTCAGCACGGGCCCGATCCGCCGCGACACCTGCGACTGCATCCCGACGAACCCGTACCAGCGGCGCTTGCCGAGCTTCTGCTTGAGGCCGCGGGCGGCCTCGATGTCGATCCGCCGGTCGACGCTGATCGGGTGGTGGATGCTCGTCACCAGCGGCAGCCCGAGCCGGGCGATGCCGAGGTTGCCGAGGCCGAGCACCTGGTTGTCGTGCACGACGTCGAAGTCGCGGCGGCGCCCGCGCAGCAGCCGCAGGGCGCGCAGGCTGAACGTCAGCGGCTCGGGGAAGCCGCCGGTCTTCATGTGCGCGAACTCCAGGACGTCCAGCCAGTCGCGGAACTCGCCGAGGGCAGGGGTGCGGAAGGGGTCCTCGTCCCGGTACAGGTCAAGGCTCGGCAGCTTGGTGAGGGTGATCTCCTCGCGGTCGAGCTCCGGATACGGCTGGCCGGAGATGACCTCCACCTCGTGCCCGAGATCGACCAGCTCCCTGCTCAGGTGCCGGAGGTAGACGCCCTGCCCGCCGCAGTGCGGCTTGCTGCGGTACGAGAGCAGGGCCACCCGCAACGGACCGCCCGCCTCGCCTGCCTCACCCACGCCATCCCCTGCCCACGCACCACTCCCGTCAGTCGAGGGACGCCGGACGCACCCGTACCGGCATCTCCTTTACCCCATTGATGAAACTAGACCTTAGCCTGCGAACGTTACCGCTGAGTTCAATATTGGGCATGGCGTCCAAGAGTGTTTCGAAGAGCACACTCAGCTCAAGCCGGGCGAGATGGGACCCCAGGCAGAAGTGCGGGCCCCCGCCGCCGAAGCCGATGTGCGGGTTCGGGTCCCGTCCCACGTCGAAGCGGTACGGGTCGGCGAACACGGCCTCGTCACGGTTGGCGGAGGAGTAGAACACCACGACCTTGTCGCCCTCGGCGATCTTCCGGCCGCGGATCTCGGTGTCCCGGGCGGCCGTCCGCCGGAACAGGTTGACCGGGGTGACCCAGCGGACGATCTCGTCCACCGCCGTCCGGACGAGGGACGGGTCGGCCTTCAGCCGCTCCCACTCGAGCGGATGCTCCAGCAGCGCGTGCATGCCGCCGGAGGCCGCGTTCCGGGTCGTCTCGTTCCCGGCGACCGACAGCAGCAGCACGAACAGCTCGAACTCGTCCCCGGTCAGCACCTCCCCGCCGGCGTCCGGCTGGAGCAGCCGGGTGACGATGTCCTCGCGCGGGTTCTCCTTCCGCGCCGCCGCCAGCTCGTTGGCGTAGGCGTACAGCTCGGTCGCCGCCTCCTGGCCCTCCTCCGGCGTCCGCTGGAACTCCGGGTCGTCCCCGCCGATCAGCGTGTTCGACCAGTGGAAGATCTTCTCCCGGTCCTCGGGCGGCGCCCCGAGCAGCTCGCAGATCACGTAGAGCGGCAGCGGCGCCGCCAGGTCGCGGACGAAGTCGGCCTCCTCCCCGCGCTCGGCGGTCTCGGCCACGAGCAGCCGGCAGATGTCGCGGATGTGCTGCTCCAGCGCCCCGATCGCGCGCGGGGTGAAGCCCCGGTTGACGATGCTCCGCTTGCGCGTGTGCTCCGGCGGGTCCTGGTTGAGCATCATCATCCGCTGCAGGACGAGGTGCTCCTCCGGGGGCTCGTCGAACAGCGCGAGCCGCCGCCAGGACGAGAAGAGCTCCGGATGCCGCGACACGTGCACGACGTCCTCGTGCCGGGTGATCGCCCAGAACGGGGGGTAGCCCCGCTCCGGGTCGCCGTGGTGGCGGAACACCGGCTCGTGCTCGCGCAGCCAGGCCAGCTGCCCGTGCGGGACGCCGCTGTGCTCGTACGCGCCGGGGTCGACCAGTTCGATGTCGGGGGTGGTGGTCATCGCCTCGAACCTCCTCGTCCGGAGTGATGGGCGCCGTCAACCTCCCAGGGGGGCCGAGGGCGTGAAGCGCACCGGGATCTCCTTGTAGCCGTTGACGAAGTTGGACCGCAAGCGGCGCGGCTCCCCGGCGAGCTCGATGTCGGGCATGCGCTCCAGGATCGTCTCGAAGATGATCCGCAGGTTCATGCGCGCGAGGTGCGTGCCGAGGCAGTAGTGCGGGCCGCCGCCGCCGAAGCCGATGTGCGGGTTCGGGTCGCGCGCCACGTCGAAGGCGAACGGGTTCTCGAACACGCGCTCGTCGCGGTTCGCCGACCCGTAGAACATCACGACCTTGTCCCCGGCCTTGATCTGCTGCCCGCCGATCTCCGTGTCGACCAGGGCCGTCCGGCGGAACTGGTTGATCGGGCTGACCCAGCGGACGATCTCCTCGACCGCCTTCGGCAGCAGGCTCCGGTCCTCCCGCAGCCGGGCCCACTGGTCCGGCCGCTCGAAGAAGGCGATCATGCCGCCCGCGGTGGCGGTCCGGGTGGTCTCGTTCCCGGCGATCGACAGCATGATCACGAACAGCTGGAACTCCTCCAGCGTGATCCTGCCGCCGTCGGCGTCGGGCGTCAGCAGCTTGGTCACGATGTCGTCGCGCGGCGTGGACTCGCGCGCCGCGGCGAGCTGCCCGCCCCACTCGGCGAACTCGGCGGCGCACAGCGTCGACTCCTCGCGGCCCCCGATGAACTCGGGGTCGTTGAACGCGACGAGCTTGTTCGACCAGTGGAAGATCTTCTCGCGGTCCTCCATCGGGGCGCCGAGGAGCTCGCAGATCGTGTACAGCGGCAGCGGCGCCGCGAACCGCTCGACGAAGTCGCACTCGCCCAGCGGGGCGGCCTCGTCGATCAGCTCGTTGCAGATCTTGCGGATGTGGTCCTCCAGCCGCCCGATCATCCGCGGGGTGAAGCCCTTGTTGACCAGGGCGCGCAGCCGGGTGTGGTCCGGCGGGTCCTGGAACAGCATCATCTGCCCGTACATGGCGATGTCGTCGCTGGAGAACTCCTCGAACATCGACGTCCGCTCGTGCGAGGAGTACGGGTCGGCGCGGCGCGACACCGAGACCACGTCCTCGTGCCGCGTGATCGCCCAGAAGCCCGGCACGCCGTCGTTGGGGTCCGGGTGCCAGTGGACGGGGTCGTTGTCGCGCAGCCACTGGAACTGGCGGTGCGGGATCCCGCCGCGCTCGTAGACGCCCGGATCGATGATGTCGATCTCGGGGGCCCGGAAGGCCCGGGCGAGGGAGTCGGGGGACGTCGCGAGTGCCATGGAAGATCCTTCGTGCCGGGGTGGAGACCACACGAGGCGAGCAGGCCGTTTGAGCGCTTGCTTGGTGCTACGCACCTAGAACAGGTTCTAACATGAGACTCCAGTCTCATCAAGGGTCTCGCCCAGGAGAGTGACCCACGACGCACCCGCCCGGCCCGTGCCGCCCGCGTCCGCGGGCGGCCTCGGGGCGGGTCAGCGGAGTCTGTAGCGGAGGGGGTCGTCGGTGCCCTCGCGGCGGGCGACGCCCCGGGTCTCCAGGGTGCGCAGGTGGGCGGCGGCCTCGGCGGCGGCCATCCGGCGGGCCTGCTGGGCCATGTCCGCCCACGGGTGGCGCCAGGTGAGGCCGGCGGTGAGGTCCCAGAGGGTGACGGGGCTCGACGACAGCAGCGCCGCCACCTCCGCGAGGCGCTCCTCGTGGTGGGCGATGATCTCGCGGGCGCGCTCCCCGAGGCCGCGGAAGCGGTACTGGTGGGCGGGCAGGACCTCGTCCACGCCCATGGCGGACACCTTGTCGAGCGAGCCGAGGAAGTCGCTCAGCGGGTCCACGTCCGGGGTGTCGTACGGGTAGAGGCCGATGTGCGGGGTGATGCGCGGCAGGACGTGGTCGCCGGTGAAGATGCGGTCGCCGTCCTCCAGGTGCAGGCAGATGTGGCCGGGGGAGTGGCCGGGCGTCCAGACGGCCCGCAGCCGGCGGCCGGGCACGTCCACCAGGTCGCCGTCGGACAGCTCGCGGTCCGGGATCGCGGGCGGCGAGACCCGGGCCGGCTGGGCCGGCCCGGTCAGGTCCGACTCGGCCGCGCCGGCGCGGCGGAGCGCGGTCAGTTCGAACGCGCGCCGCCCGCCGTGCCCGACCTCGTTGAAGAGCCGGACGATCGCGGCGTCGGCGTGGTGCATGGCGATCCAGGCGCCCGACGCCTCCCGGACCCGGCCGGCGAGCCCCGAGTGGTCGGGGTGGAAGTGGGTGACGACCACCCCGTGCACGTCGGCGACGTCGATCCCGAACGTGCCGAGCCCGTCGCGCAGGGACGCCCAGGCGTCCTCGTGCTGCCAGCCCGCGTCGATCAGGACGGGCCCCCGGGGGCTCTCCAGCGCGTACACCAGCGTGTACGCGAGGGGGTTGTCCGGGATGGGGACGGGAACGCTCCACAGCCCCCCGCCGAGGTCCTCAGGTTCCGGCTGCACCGAGACCGCCTTTCGAGCCTGTCGTGGTTCGGGCCTGGTCGTGGCTCCGCGGGACGGTGTTCAGACCCTCTCCAGGATCGTGGCGGTGGAGAGGGCGCCGCCCGCGCACATCGTGACGAGGGCCGTGCCCGAGTCGCGGCGCTCCAACTCGTGCAGCGCGGTGGTGATCAGCCGCGCGCCGGTCGCGCCGACGGGGTGCCCGATGGCGATGGCGCCGCCGTTGACGTTGACCTTGTCCATGTCCGGCTTGTGGACCGCCGCCCAGGACAGCACGATCGACGCGAACGCCTCGTTGATCTCGGTGATGTCGATGTCGCCCATCGTCATGCCGGAGCGCTTGAGGACGCGCTCGGTCGACTGCACCGGGCCGTCCAGGTGGTAGTACGGCTCGCCGCCGACGAGGGCCTGCGCCCGGATGCGGGCGCGCGGCCGCAGCCCGAGGGCCCGCGCCTTCTCCTCCGACATGAGCAGGACGGCGGCGGCGCCGTCGGAGATCTGCGAGGAGGTGCCCGCCGTGTGCAGGCCCTCGGGGCCGAGGACGGGCTTCAGCTTGGCGAGCCCGTCCGCGGTCGTCTCGCGCAGGCCCTGGTCGCGGGTGACCTCGCGGGTCTCGCCGGTGACGTTGCCCTCGGCGTCCAGGACGGGCGCGGTGATGGGGGCGATCTCGCGGTCGAAGCGGCCGTCCGCCCAGGCCTTCGCGGCGAGCTGCTGGGAGCGGGCGCCGAACGCGTCGAGGTCGGCGCGGGTGATGCCGCGGCGGGCGGCGATCCGCTCGGCGGCCTCGAACTGGTTCGGCATGTCGAGCGACCAGTCGTCGGGCCGCGGGTTGGCGGGCAGGACGTTGCTGCCGAGCGGGGCGCGGCTCATCACCTCGACGCCGCAGCCGATCGCGACGTCCACGACGCCGGCCGCGATCTGGGACGCCGCGAGGTGCACGCCCTGCTGCGAGGAGCCGCACTGCGCGTCGATCGTGGTCACGCCGGCCTGCCACGGCAGCCCGGCGTACAGCCAGGAGTAGCGGCCGATGTGCGATCCCTGCTCGCCGGCCTGCGTGACGCAGCCCGCGAAGACCTGCTCCACCTCGGCGGCGTCGATGCCGGAGCGTTCGACGACGGCGTTCATGGCGTGCGCGAGGACGGCCATCGGCTTCAGGCCCGCGAGCCAGCCGCCACGCTTGCCGAGCGGCGTGCGCACCGCCTCGACGATCACCGGGGTACCCATGCGGTCTCCTTGTAGAACAGAATTCCTAGAACAGGATTCGCCTTTGACTGTAACGTGTTCTAACTTTCCGGGGGAAGAGCGGTCCCGGTCAGAGGGATCCCGCACCGGACGCCCGGCGCCCCGGGCCTCCCGGCCAGGCCGGACACGCGGCCGGCGCCTCGGGAAGGCGGCCCGCCGGAACGCGGCGTTCGAGGGAGCGTCGGCCGCGTCCATTAGCCTGGGGCGCACGACGAGCCCCCCGCGCCGGAGAGTCCCATGGCCGCAGATTTCGACGAGCCCGTGTTCGACGAGGACTTCGTCAGGAGCGCCGTCTTCACCGAACCGTCCGCGCGCGAGCGCGCCCGCCCGCCGGGGCGGCGCGAGCGGTGGCGGGCGCGCCGGGCCCGGCGGCGCGCCCGAGGCGGCGGTTCCACGCTGCGCCGCCGGGGCCGCGAGCCGAGCCACCGGACGGCGGTGGTCCAGGTCATCGGGGCCGTGCTGGTGCTGTTCGCGGTCTCCTTCGCGCTCTGGTGGTGGAACTCCGCGCCCCGCGACGAGCAGCCGGCGCGGCCGGTGAGCCCGACGATCACGCACTCCCCGGCGCCCGCCCCGACGCCGACGGCCCCGACTCCGACCGCCCCGCAGAAGGACGCCCCGCCCACCGAGATCCCCGAGGTCTAGCAGGGCGAGGCCTTGCGGCCTCGCCGCTGCCGGGGTCAGGCGAGCCGCACCCGCAGTTCGGCGTACGACGGGACGAGGACGCGGCGGGCCGGGCGGCGGGAGACCACCCGGTACGGGCGCCCGGACGACAGCAGGGTCTCCAGCATCCGGGCCACCTGCACGCGCGCCACGGCGGCGCCGAGGCACAGGTGGCGCCCGCCGCCGAACCACAGCTGGCGCGTCTCGGGCACGTACGCGCGGCGGACGTCGAACGGCCCGGCCGCGCCGGTCGCCCGGTAGGTCAGCAGCAGGACCCGGTCGCCCGCGCGGAGCCGCCGCCCGCCGACCGCCGCGTCCCGGGCGACGTGCCGTCCGATGACCGGCGCCGGGGCGGCGACGCGCAGCCCCTCGCGCACCGCGTTGCCGGTGAGGGACGGGTCGTCCAGCAGCGCCCGCTGTCCTCCGGTGTCGTGCAGCAGCGCGGCGGTGCGGACGGTCCCGGACGCCCCGGTCTCCGTCCCGGCGATCACCAGCAGGGTCGCCAGGCCGCGGGCGAGCGGCAGGCCGAGGTCCATCTCGCGGCAGCGGCCGAGCAGGGTGTCCGGCCCGGCCGTCCGGTAGGCGCGCGGGACGCCCGCGGTGATCTCGTCCACGATCGCGCGGGCCCGCGCGACGACCGCCGGGTCGAGGTCGGTGGACGCGGTCGTGCCCAGCGCCAGCCGGGCGAGCCGCTCCCCGGCGGCGAAGAGCCCGCGGTGGGCTGCGTCCGCCCGGTCGGCCGGCAGGCCCAGCAGGTCGGCGACCATGCGCCCGGCCAGCACGCGCGCCGCGTCGGCGACGTCCACGCCCGCCCCGGAGGCGAGGCGCGCGGCGAGCGCGGCGTGGGTCCGGCCTTGGGAACGTTCCACCAGGGCCTGCGCGGCGTCCTCGGTGAACAGGTCGCGGGCGCGGGTGCGGATCTCGGTGTGCGTGGCCCCGCCGAAGAACCGCGCCATCTCGTCCCCGAACAGCTGCGTCCAGAGGTGGCCGACGCCGCCCTCGCCGTTCATGCCGAAGCTGACGTGGTCGTTGAGGACCTCCCGCGCGAGGACGGGGTCGGTCACCACCCACCCGAGCCTCGGCACGCGCGTGATGGGTCCGGTGTGGCGCGCCGCCTCCAGGAGGGCGAAGAGGCCGGGGTTCGCGGCCCACAGCAGCCGCGCCTCGTTCCGCGCGGCGCTCGCGGTCCCTGTGCTTCTCATCCGCGTGCTCCTGGCCCGCGTGCCCGAGATCTTCGCGCTGGTGGTCTTCGTGCTGGTCACCCGCCGATTCTGGCGGTCGGAGCATCCGGGCGGAAGCGTGAAACCCCTCAAATCGGGCTAAGTGGTAGTACTCACGGCGAACCGGGTACAACGCCCGGTCAGGGATGCGTAGGGTTCCTCTCACCGGGAGCGCCCGCGGTCGGCGAGGCTGGCCGGAGACCGAGCACCAGGAACCGGGGGACCCGAGCCCATGAGAGCCCGCATCACCGCCGTCGCCGCGCACCTGCCGGACCGGACGGTCAGCAGCGCCGAGGTCGAGGCCCGCGTCGCGGCCGAGAGCGCCGGGTACCGTCCGCACCCCACGATCGTGGAGCGGATGACCGGCATCCGCGCCCGGCACGTCATGCGCGACGACGAGCAGGCGTCCGACCTCGCCGTCGCCGCGGCCCGCCGCGTGCTCGCCGACCGCGCGGTCGAGCCCGCCGGCGTCGACCTGCTGGTGTTCGGGTCGGCGTCGCAGGACCTCATCGAGCCCGCGACCGCGCACATCGTCGCCGCCAAGCTCGGTGTGACCTGCCCCGTCTTCGACGTGAAGAACGCCTGCAACAGCTTCCTCAACGGGCTCCAGATGGCGGACGCGCTGATCCGCACCGGCCAGCACGAGCGCGTACTGGTCTGCACGGGCGAGAGCCCGTCCCGCGCGATCCGCTGGAAGGTGCGCGACCGCGCCCAGTTCGTGGACGCCTTCGCCGGCTACACCCTCTCCGACGGCGGCGCCGCGATGCTCGTCGAGGCCGCCCCGGACGGCGGGATCTTCTACCGCGACTTCGCCGCCGTCTCCAGCGCCTGGCGGATCGGGACGCTCCCGGCGGGCGGCTCCATGCACCCGCGCGACCCCGAGTACACCTACTTCAGCGGGGACGGCCGCCGGCTGAAGGACGCCTTCCTCGCGACCGGGCCGGAGATCTTCACCACCGCGCTCGCCAAGACCGGGCTGACCTGGGACGACTTCGCGGTCATCGGCGTCCACCAGGTGACGCTGCCGTACCTGGAGACGCTGCGCGCGGTCCTCGGCGTCCCGCCGGACCGGCTCGTCGTCACGCTGCCCGAGCACGGCAACGTCGCGTCCGCGAGCCTGCCGCTGCAGATCGCCACGGCGCTCGCCGAGGGGCGCTGCGGCCCCGGCGACCGGATCGCGCTGATCGGGCTCGCGGGCGGCGTGAGCCTCGGCGTCATGTTCGCGGAGCTGTGATCGTGAACCCGCCGAACCCGATGAACCTCTGGATCGTCGTCCCGGCCTTCAACGAGGAGCGCTCGATCGGCGCGACCCTGCGCCGGCTCGCCGAGCAGACCGACACCGGCTTCACCCTCGTCGTGGTCGACAACGGCAGCACGGACGCCACCGCCACCGTGGTCAAGGAGTTCGCCGCGGACGCCGCGGCGTTCGACGTCCGGATCGTCCACGAGCCGGAGAAGGGGACCGGGGCCGCCGCAGACACCGGCGTCCGGCACGCGATCAGCGCGGGCGCCACGCACGTCGCCCGCACCGACGCCGACTGCCTGCCGCACCCCGGCTGGGTCGCGGCGGTGAAGCGGGCGTTCACCGAGGGCCTGGAGATGGTGTCCGGGCCGCTGCTGCCGCGCACCGACGAGTTCCGCTTGAAATTCTGGGAGCGCCGCCTGCTGCCGGCCGTCATCGACATCGCCGCCCTCTTCGGGCGCTTCCGCCCCGGCAACCAGGACCCGTTCTACCTCGGCCCGTACGTCATGATGCCGGGCTGCAACGTCGCGATCACGGCCGATCTGTACGAGCGGTCGGGCGGCTTCCCACGCACCCGCATCGAGGACGTGCACGAGGACCGCGCGCTGGTCAACCGCGTCCGCTACGTGACCGACGCCTACGGGCTGCGGAAGGACGTCGTCGTGTACGGCTCCGTGCGCAGGCTCCGCGCGTTCGGCCTCGTCAGGACCCTCGGCTGGTACGCCGACCACCGCTACCGCCCCGCGGTCGTGGACATCAGATGAGCGGCGGGGACATCCGATGAACTGGGAGGAGCGGCTCTACCTGACCGCGCACCCGGTCGCCTACCCGTTCCTGCGCGGGGTCGCGCGGCGCGGCCCGATCGTGCGCGTGCCCGGGATCGGCGTGGTCGTCAACGACGCCGTCCTGGCCCGCGAGATCCTCATGGACGGCGAGACGTTCCGCAAGGACGGACCGGGCTCGCCCGGCGAGCTGTGGACGCCCGTCCTGGGGCCGTCGGTCCTGCTCAACATGGAGGGCGACGCGCACCGCGCCCTCCGCCGCCGCCTCACCGACCTGTTCGTCCCGTCCTACACCGAGGACCTGTGCGCCCGCGTGCTCGCCGAGCCCCTGGCCGGGCTGGCGGACCGCCTGCGGCGCGGCGCGACCGTCGACCTGGTGGACGCGGCGCGGGTCATGGCCGGGACCGTGATCGGCGAGGTGATCGGGCTCGAGGGCGGCACCCAGGCCGCCTACCGGGACCTGTTCGAGCAGGGCGAGCGGATCGTCTCGATGGTGTCGCTGCGCACGCGGCGGCTCTCCCCGTCCCAGGTCCGGCGCGCCCGCGCGGTGCTCGACCCGCTCGGCGACATCGCCGCGAAGTCCTACCTGGCGGGGGGCGAGTCCACCGTCATGGGGCGGATGCGGGCCCTCGGCCTGTCGGAGGACGAGGCCCGCGGCGCCGCCGGCGCGTTCTTCCTGACCGGCACCGAGACCGTCGCGACGCTGCTGCCGCGCCTGATCGCCCTGCTCGCCGACCACGGGCAGCTCGACCGAGTCGCCCGGGACGGCGCCCTCCTGGACCGGGCCGTCGAGGAGGCGATGCGGGTCACGACGCCGACACCGGTCATGCTGCGCAGCGTGCACCGCCCGGCCGAGGTCGGCGGGGTCGCGATCCGCCCCGGCGAGCGGGTGCTGATCGCCACCCACAACTGCTGCCGCGCCCACGGCCCGTTCGACCTCGACCGCCCGCACCCGCCCGAGCTGCGCCGCCTGTGGTTCGGGGCCGGGCCGCACTTCTGCATCGGCTACCCGCTGGCCATGGCGCAGATCCGCCTGGTCGCCCGGACGCTGCTGGCCGCCGCGCCGCTCACGGTCACGCGCCGGGCCGCCGCCCGGAACGTCCTGATCCCGACGTACCGCCACCTCGCCGTCCGATCCGGGCGCGGACGCGAAGGAGGGGCGGCATGACGCTCGTCCGGCGGCTCCTCGACCAGGCGGCGCGGACGCCCGGCGCCGTCGCCCTGGTCTCCGGGGACGGGGCGGAGCTGACCTACGGCGAGCTGCGGCGGCAGGTGCTCGCCGTCCGGCACGGGCTGCTGTCGGGCGGGCTCGCCGCGGGCGACGGCGTGCTGTTCTCCGTGCGCCCCTCGCCGGAGTCGCTCGTCCTCGCGCTGGGCGTGGTCGCGGCCGGGGGAGTGGTCGTGTTCGCCGACCCGGGGGCCGGGCCCGAGATGTTCACCGCGCGGCTGCGGCTGGCGCGCCCCCGCTGGTCGGCGGCGGAGTCGGTGCTGTACGCGGGCAGCAGGCTCCGGCCCGTCCGGGCGTACGCGCGGCGGCGGGGGCTGCTCCTGCCGAACCTCGCGGACCTGCGGATCCCGGGCGAGGGCCCGATGCGGCACATCCGCGTCGGCCGCCGGCTGCCCGGCGTGCCCCGGAACGCGCTGTCCTTCGCGCGCCTGGCCCGCGGCGAGGCTCCCGAGCCCGACCGCGAACCCGATCCGGACGCGCCCGCCGCCGTGATCTTCACCTCGGGGACGACGGCGGACCCGCGCGCGGTCGTCCACACGCAGGCGTCCCTGGCGGCGGCGCTCGACCTGTTCCGCTCCCGGCTCCCGCTCGGGCCGGGGGACGTCGTCCACACCGACCAGCTCATGCTCGGCCTGCCGACGCTGATCGCGGGCGCGCGCTGGTCGATGCCGCCCCTGTTCTGCGCGCCCGCCGACTTCGCGCGGCTGATGCGCGAGCGGCACGCCACGCACACGTTCTGCGTTCCCGTCCATCTGGCCGAGATCCTGGACGCGTGCCGCGAGCTGCCGCCGTCCGTCCGGTACGTGCTGCTCGGCGCGGCCCCCGCGCCCGCGGCCATCCTCCGGCGGGCGATCGAGGCCGCCCCCTCGGCGGAGGTCCTGTCGGTGTACGCGATGACGGAGATCCTGCCCGTGGCGATCGCGTCCGCGCAGGAGAAGCTCGCCCATGCCGGGCCCGGCGACCTGCTCGGCGCGCCGCTGCCCGGCGTCGGCGCCCGCCTGGCCGGCGACGGGGAGCTGCTGCTGTCCGGCCCCAACCTCTGCCGCGGGTACCTCGGCGCGGACCCCGTCTCCGAGCTGCCGACCGGCGACCTCGCGCGGCTGGACGGCGGCCGCCTCGTCCTGACGGGCCGCAAGAAGGACATGCTGATCCGCGGCAAGTTCAACCTCTACCCCGGCCTGTACGAGCCGGCGATCGCCGCGCTGCCCGACGTGGCCGAGGCCGCCATCGTGGGCGTGCCGGACCCGCGGACGGGGGACGAGGAGGTCGTCCTCGCGGTGGTCGGCCCCCGCGACCTGCCCGCCCGGCTGCGCCGCGCCCTGCCTGATCGGCTGCGCCGCGCCCTGCCGGACGTCATCGACCACGACGCCCTCCCGGACCGCATCGTCGTCCTGGACGACCTCCCCCGCTCCGGACGCACCCGCAAGCTCGACCGGGACCGGCTCCGAGAACTGGTGGTGCGGTGAGGCCGGTGGTGCGGTGAGGATCGCGGTGACGGGCGCCTCGGGGTTCGTCGGCGGCGCGGTGTGCCGGGCGCTCGCGTCCGAGGGCGCCACCGTGTTCGCGTTCGGTCGCCGCCCGGCGGTGGCCGCGGAGCATGTGGGCGGCGCGGCCTACCGCTCATGGGACCTGACACGAGGCCCTCTGCCGGACGCCCCCGCCGTGGACGCCGTCGTCCACTGCGCGGGGAGCGTCACCGACTGGGGACCCGCGGCCTCCCTCTTCGCCGCCAACCTCACGGGTACCCACAACGCCTTGGCGAGCTTCTCGGGCACCCGGTTCGTGCACGTCAGCACGGCCAGCGTGTACGACCCGTTCCGTCCGAGCGTCATGGCGCGCGAGGACGAGGCCCCGGTGCGCCGCTACATGAACGCCTACGGCGCCTCGAAGGCCGCCGCCGAACGGCTGGCCATGGAGCGCGGCGCGGTCATCCTCCGTCCCCACGCGGTCTACGGTCCCGGCGACACGACGCTCCTGCCCCGCGTCCTGTCGGCGGTGCGCGGGCCGCTGCTGCCCGCCGTGGGCACCGGGCGCCGGCGCATCAGCCTGACGTCGATCGGGAACCTGGTCCAGGCCTGCGTCCTGGCCGCGACGGGCCCGGTGGCCCCCGGCGTCTTCAACGTGGCGGACGCGGAGCCGGTCGCGATCGACGACGCGTTCCGCGCGATCCTGCGCGAGCGCGGGGTCCGGGCGCGCCCCGTGTACGTCCCGGCCCGCGCCGCCCGCCCGCTCGCCGCCGTCGCCGAGGGGGTGTTCCTGCTGGCCCGCCGTCCCGAACCGCCGAGGCTCACCCGCTACGCCATCAGCCATCTCGCCCTGGAGCGCACCCTCGACATCACCGCCGCCAGGGAGTCCCTCGGCTACGACCCCGACCCGACGTCCTTCGCCGGAGCAGCCGACTGGTGATCGTCAACCCAAGGTTGACGATCCAGGATCGTCAACCTATGGTTGACGCATGACCGAACCGCAGCGCCCGCCCGTCCAGGTCCGCCTCGACGACCTGATCAACGGCATCAAGAAGAGCCACACCGACGCCCTCGAACAGCTGACCAGCGCGGTCCTCGCCGCCGAGCACCTCGGCGAGGTCGCCGACCACCTCATCGGCCACTTCGTGGACCAGGCCCGCCGCTCCGGCGCGTCCTGGACGGAGATCGGCAAGAGCATGGGCGTCAGCAAGCAGGCGGCGCAGAAGCGCTTCGTTCCCAAGGGGGAGAAGTCCGACCTCGACCCCTCCCAGGGCTTCTCCCGCTACACCGATCGCGCCCGGAAGGTCGTCGTGGCCTCCATGAGCCAGGCCCGCGCCGCCGGCCACGCCGAGATCACCCCGGCCCACCTCGTCCTCGCCCTGCTCACCGAGCCCGAGGCGCTCGCCGCCAAGGCGATCTTCGCCCAGGACGTCCTGCTGGACACCGTCCGGCAGGCCGCGACCGCCGCGCTGCCCCCGGGCGGCGAGGAGGTCCCCGAGCTCATCCCCTTCGGCCAGGACGCCAAGAAGGCCCTCGAACTGACGTTCCGCGAGGCCCTGCGGCTCGGCCACAACTACATCGGCACCGAGCACATCCTCCTCGCGCTGCTGGAATTCGAGAACGGCACGGGGCTCCTCTCCGGAGCGGGCGTCGACAAGGCGGCCGCCGAGGCGAACATCACCGCGGCGCTGGAGGCGATCGCCGCGAAGACGGACACGCCGTGAAGCGATGAGTTCCGGCTCCGCGCACGGTCCACCCCGTCATGGAGAAGCTCATCAAGGCCAACGGGGTGGAACTGTGCGCGGAGGCGTTCGGTGACCCGTCCGACCCGCCGATCCTGCTGATCGGCAACACGATGCTCACGTGGCCGGACGACCTGTGCGGGCGCCTCGCCGCGCTGCGCAGGTTCGTCGTCCGCTACGACCTGCGCGACACGGGCCGGTCCGAGTCCGCCGACTCCGGCGCCCCCGGATACACGCTGCGCGACCTCGTCGCCGACGCCGCCGGCGTCCTCGACGCCTTCGGACTGCCGGCCGCGCACGTCGCCGGGTTCGGCACCGGCGGCTGGATCGCCCAGCTCCTCGCCCTCGACCACCCGAAGCGCGTCAGCACCCTCACCCTCGTCGCGACCAGGCCCACTGCCCCCGGACCGGCCGACGCCGACCTGCCCGATCACGCCCCGGAGCTGATGGCCCGCTTCATGAAGCCGCCGCAGGTCGACTGGACGGACCGGGAGTCGGTGGTCGGCTTCCTGGTCGAGAACGCCCGCCACGTGTCGGGCCCGTCCTTCGACGAGGCCGAGGCCCGCGCGAACATCGAGCGCGTCTACGACCGCACGGTGCCGTCAGGCGCCGACCCAGGCAAGGCGCACCGGGCGAACCAGATGGGCACGGTCTTCGCCGCCCTGGACTGCGGCGACCGCTGGCGCGAACGCCTCCCCGAGATCACCGCCCCTACCCTCGTCGTCCACGGAGAGGACGACCCCTTCTTCCCGCTGGGCAACGGCCGGGCGCTGGCCGCCGAGATCCCGTCGGCCGAACTCCTCGTCCTCCCCGGCACGGGCAACGAACTCCCGCGCCGGACCTGGGACACGGTCGTCCCGGCCTTGCTCCGCCACACCTCCTGACGGCGAGAGGTGTCGCGGCGCTGTGTCACGGCACCTTCTTGGCCACCGATTCGGCCAGTTCCGCCGCCATCCAGCACATGCCCGAGGCGTCGCTCGACTGGCCGGTGGCGACCGTGCTCACCTGGGTGGACGATCCATCGTTGTCCCACGTGACCTGGCAGGCGCTCTCGTCGTCGCTGCTGTACGCCCGCATGCCGGGGAGTGCGGTCAGCTTGTCGTGCTCGGCGTCGGTCACGTCGGTCCGGAAGAGGCGCACGGGTTTCGGGGAGTACATCAGGGTCAGCCGGAAGTCCTTGTCGGCCCCGTACTGGGCGGTCTGCCATTCGCAGGTGCGGATGTCCTCCGCGGCGTTCTCGTAGCCGCCCCGTACGCCGGTGGAGATGAGCTGGTTGTCCCGGATGATGCCCTGGTCGATCACATCGCAGGGGTCCTGGGACGCGCTGCCCGGCTTCGGCGTCCCCCCGGCGGCCCGGGCGCCCGGCCCGCTGTCGCCGGTCAGGGCGATCGCCCCCCAGGTGAGGGCGGCGGTGAGGACGACGGTGCCCGCGGCGGCGGGAAGGATGACCCGGGGACGCGTCCACGCGGACGTCCGGGGCCCGGCGGGCCGGGTCGCGACACGCGTGTGGCCGGTGACCGGAGGCGGCGGAGCGGGGGTCCACGGTCCGGGCCACCGGTCGCCGGTCGGCGGCACCGCGGCCTTGCGCTCGGTGATCATCGCGCTGACCCGCTCCGGCAGCCAGTGCCCCTCGTCGGCGGACGGCGCGAACCGCGCCAGGACGTCGCCGACCGACGGCCGGGCGGCGGGGTCCTTGGCCAGGCAGGCGGCGACGAACGGGCGGAGCCGGTCGGGCAGCCGGGACAGGTCCGGCTCCTCATGGATGATCCGGTAGACGACGACCGCGGGACGCCCCCTGCCGTAGGGGGTCTCCCCGGTGGCGGCGTACGCGAGGACGCAGCCGAGCGAGAAGACGTCGGACTCCGGCCCGGCCGCGCGCCCCCGCGCCTGCTCCGGGGACATGAACCCGGGCGTCCCGATGACCGCGGTGGACTTCTGTGCGGCGTCCAGCGCGCGGGCGATGCCGAAGTCGATGACGCGGGGGCCGTCGTCGGCGAGCAGGACGTTGCCGGGTTTGAGGTCGCGGTGCACCAGGCCGGCGCGGTGCACCGCCAGCAGCCCCTCGGCGAGACCGGAGCCGAGGACCTCGACCGCCTGGTAGGGCAGCGGCCCGTTCCCGGCCACGGCCTGCTGCAGCGACGGGCCGGGGATGTAGGCGGTGACCAGCCAGGGGCGCTCGGCGTCCGGGTCGGCGTCGACGACCTCCGCGGTGTAGAAGCCGCCGACCTTGCGCGCGGCCTCCACCTCCTCCACGAACCGGCGACGGAAGTCGGCGTCGGACGAGAGTTCGGGCGCCACGACCTTCACCGCGACGAGGCGCCCGCCGGGGGAGCGGCCGAGGAAGACCTCGCCCATGCCGCCGCGGCCGAGCCGGCCGAGCAGCCGGTAGGGGCCGACCTGCGCCGGGTCTCCGGGGCCCAGGGGCTTCACCGCCGGAGCCTCCAGATCTTGATCACGTCCTTCAACCGCGCGTCGTCGGTGGCGGTGGCGAGCGTGCGGCCGTCCCGGGCGAACGCCACGCCGCCCACGCCGCCGCGGCCTATGTCCACCGACAGGAGCCGCTTCTTGGAGGACATGTCCCACAGCGTGACCCCGCCGCCGCCCTCCCGGGCGCCGCGCCCCGCGGCGAGGGTCGTGCCGTCGGGGCTGAGGGCCATCGACTGGAAGCCGGACTCGGCGTCCGCGAGGGCGGGGCCCGCCTTCTTGGCCGCGACGTCCCAGACGCCGACGCCGCCGAAGGTCCCGGTGAGGGTCCCGCCGTCCGGAGTGAAGCCGAGACCGCCGACCCCGAAGGCGTCGGCCTTGGCGAGCGGCAGGGTGCCGGCCGGGGAACGGGACGCGACGTCGAAGAGGGCGACACCGCCGCCGAGGTCGCCGTCTCCGTACCCGGCGGCGAGGGTCTTCCCGTCCGGGCTGAAGGCGACGCTCTGCACCGCGGCGGTCGTGCCCGCCTGGGGCCCGTCGAGCACGAAGGTGTGCAGCAGCTTCCCCGCCTTGACGTCCCAAAGGGGCACCTTGCCGAAGCCTTCTCCCCGGCCCGACCCGGAGCCCGCCAGGTAGCGGCCGTCGGGGCTGAACGCCAGGCCGTCCATGACGAACAGGTCGGTGCGGTCGGAGGACTTGAACGTGACGTCGGCGACCGTGCGGCCTGAGCGCAGGTCCCACACCTTGGCCCCGCCGTGGCCGCTCTCAAGGCCGTGCGACGTCATCTGCATCGGCACCATGTAGCCCATGGCGACCAGGCCGTTCCCGCTGACGGCGACGCTCTTCGGAAGCACGCCCTCACCGGCGCTCAGGGTGGTCACCTTCGCGTGGGTGTTCGCGTCCCACACCGTCAGGTTCTCCTTCCTGAACACCCCCACGAGATAGGCGCCGTCCGGGCTGTAGACGACGTCCCGGAGGCTCTCCGCCGTGCCCGTCTCGATGCTCGCCACCGGGTCGAGCCGGGCGGCGTTCTTCGTTCCGCCCGCCACGGCCGCGGCCGGGCCGTCGCCCGAGCCGGACGAGAGCACCACCGCGGTCGCCGCCGCGACCGCCACCACGACGGCCGCGCCGACGGCGGCCAGCAGGCCCCGGCGGCGCCAGAAGCGCGTCCCGCCGCCCGCGACGAGCGGTCGCTCGCGCTGCTCGGCCATGGCGGCGACGGCGGGCGGGAGCCAGGGGGCCGGCGCGCCCGGCGGGGGCCCCGTCTGGAGGAGGGCGGCCGGCGCCGGCCGGTCGGCGGGGTTCTTGGCCAGGCATGCCCGGATCGTGCCGGCGAGCGGCTCGAGGACGCCGGCGAGGTCGGGTTCGCCGTGCGCCATCCGGTGGACGACCTCGTCGGGCGTCCCCTCCCCGAACGGGTGGCGGCCGGTGGCCGCGTAGGCGAGGACGCAGCCGAGGGAGAACACGTCGGCGGCGGGACCGGGCTCTTCGCCGCGGATCTGCTCCGGCGCGGTGAACCCGGGGTCGCCGATCCGCACGGACGCGAGGGTTCCGGCGTCCTCGACCGCCCGGGCGATGCCGAAGTCGACGATGTGCGGACCGCCGGACGCCAGCAGGACGTTGCCCGGCTTGACGTCGCCGTGCACCAGGCCGGCGCGGTGCACGGCCGACAGCCCCTCGGCGAGCCCGGCGCACAGGGCGGCGACCGTCCCGGCGGGCAGCGGGCCGTGCGCGGACACCGCCTCCTGCAGCGACGGGCCCGGAACATAGGCGGTGGCCAGCCATGGCCTGGCGGCGTCGAGGTCGGCGTCCACCACGGGCGCCGTGTGCAGCCCCTGCACGCGGCGTGCGGCGTCCACCTCCGCGCGGAAGCGGCGGCGGAACGTCTCGTCCCCGGCCGGTCCGGGAAGCACGACCTTGACCGCGACCGGCCGGCCGCCGGGGGAGCGGCCCAGGAAGACCTCCCCCACGGTTCCCCGCCCCAGCCGTCCCATGATCTGGAATGGGCCGACCTGCCGAGGGTCGTCCGCGCCCAAGGGCTCCACGCCGTTCCTCGCCTTCTCGCACCGATCGTCACGGAGGAGTGCGCCTCCGTGCACAGCATTACATGAACACGAGTGTTCCGTGGAGAGTCCGGGGCGGAAGCCGTCGGTTTTCGATCACACGAGGAGGGCGAGGAAGAAGTCGACGCGGTCCTCCATCCGGGACAGGTCTCGGCCGGTCAGCTCCTGGATGCGCTGGATGCGGTAGCGGACCGAGTTGACGTGCAGGTGGAGCTCCTCGGCGCAGCGCGTCCACGAACCGGAGTTGCGCAGGAACGCCTCCAGCGTGCGGACGAGGCCGGCGCCGTGGGCCCGGTCGTAGGAGTGCAGGGGGTCCAGGAGGCGCACCCGGAACATCTGGCGGACGTCGTCGGGGACGCTCGCGAGCAGCAGCACGTGGGTGGCGAGCTCGTCGTGCCGGACGACGCAGACAGGGGAGGGGCGGGTGGCCGCGAGGCGGCGGGCATGGCGCGCCTCCTCGACGGCGCCGCGCAGGTCCGGCGGCGCGGCGGTGCCCCCGTCCCCGACGGCGCCGCTCACCCCTACGGCGATGCGGGTGCCCGCCAGCCCGGGGGCGAGGGGGCCGAGCGCGTCCTGGACGGCGGCGGCGACGTCCTGCCCGGCGCACGGGACGAGCGCGACGGCCTCCCCGTCCAGCAGCCCGACCACCGGGCGCGGCGCGGGCACGACCTCGGACAGGACGGTGCGCAGTTCGCCCGGCCGCAGCGACCCGTGCGCGGACGCGGCAACGGCCACGACCGGTGAGCCGAACCCTTCCGGGAGAGCGCCCCCCGCGACGGCGGCGGACACGATGTCCTGGGACGAGCGGTCGTCGGCGCGCAGCCGGGCCCGTTCGAGGGCGACGATGGCGGCGAGCTCGCCGGCCAGCGTGTGGCGTTCGGGCGGCCAGTCGGCGAAGTCGCCCTCCAGCGCCACGAACCAGTCCGCGACCCGGGGCGTGTCGGCGGGGGACACGGGGAACAGCGACACGTCCTGGGCGGGGACGTGGTGCGGGAACCGGGGCGCGGTGAGGAAGGCGGCGGCCAGGGCCGCGGGGCCGGCCGGCGCCGGACCCGCGACGACGCGCCCGGTCGGGGCGAGGACGTGGCAGTGGCCGACCAGGTCGAGGACGGCGTCGAGCCCCGTCCCCTCGACAAGGCGGCGGTGCCGGTCGAGCAGCGCGGTGAGATCGGCGGCGCGGGCGCTCGACAGGTGCCGCACGACCTCCTCGGTCACCGTCGCGAACGCCACGTCCTCCGGGACCTTGAACAGCGGGAGCCGGTGCCGGCGGCAGGCCTCCACGAGGTCGTCCGGGATGGCGCCGAGCGCGAGATCCCATGCGGCCAGCCCGGAGACCCCCGCCCCGGCGAGGGCGGCGACGAACGCCTCGGAGTCCGCCGGCCCCGTCCGCCAGACGAGACCGGTGAGCACGAGCTCGCGCCCGCGCAGGTAGCGACCCGGATCGAGTAGATCGGTGGTGACGACCCACCGGATCGGCCGGTCCAGCCCGTCCTCCCCGGTGACGACCTCCAACCGCAACCCGGGCATCGCGAGCAGCGAACGCAGCTTCATGTGTAGCAAGCTACAAAAGACCGTCCGCGACCGGCGGCTCAGTTCGGAGGTCCTGTCTCTCGACCGGGGTCGGGGGGACCTTGTCTACTGCAAGCGTGGTGGAACCGAGTGCGGAGGAGCTGGCGGCGTGCTGCGCGTCCCGGCGGTGGGTCGCCGCGGTCGCCGGGCGGTCCTACGCCGATCTCGCCGCGCTGCGCGCGGCGTCGCGGCGGGCGCTTGACGAGCTGGACTGGCCGGACGTCGAGGAGGCGCTCGCGGCCCATCCGCGCATCGGGGACCGGGCGGGCGGCGGCTCGCGGGAGGCCCGCTGGTCGAGAGGCGAGCAGGCGGGGGCCACGGGCGCGGCGGCCGATGTTCAGGACGCCCTCACCGCGGGAAACCGGGCCTACGAGGAGCGCTTCGGCCACGTGTTCCTGATCCGCGCGGCCGGGCGCTCCGCCCTGGAGATGCTCGGTGCGCTGCGGGAGCGGCTCGGCAACGACCCCGAGGCGGAGCGGGACGTCGTCCGCCGCGAGCTGGCGGAGATCGTCGACCTGCGGCTGGCCAAGCTGGTGGAGGAGGACGCGTGAGCCTGTCCACGCACGTACTGGACGCGGCGAAGGGGCTGCCCGCCGCAGGCGTGGCCGTCCGGCTGGACCGGCGCGACCCGGGCGGCGGCTGGACGCCGGTCGCCGAGGCCCGCACCGACGCCGACGGCCGCGTCCGGGAGTGGGGCGCCGAGCCCGGCGAGGGGGTGCACCGGCTGACGTTCGCCACCGAGGGGCTGTCGGACTTCTACCCCGAGGTGACGGTCGCGTTCACGATCGACGACCCGGGACGGCACTACCACGTCCCGCTGCTGATCAGCCCGTTCGCGTACTCGACCTACCGGGGGAGCTAGTGGCGATCGTTCTCGGGCCCAACCGCTACGGCAAGGCGGAGACGCGCGTCGTCCGCGTGACGCGGGACGGCGGCGCCCACCGGATCAAGGACCTGAACGTCAGCGTGGCCCTCTCCGGCGCGATGGACGAGGTGCACCTGACCGGCGACAACGCGGCCGTGCTGCCCACCGACACGCAGAAGAACACCGTGTTCGCGTTCGCCCGCAAGCACGGCATCGGCGCGATCGAGGACTTCGGGCTGCTGCTCGCGCGGCACTTCACCGGCTCGCAGCCGGCGATCACCCATGCCCGGGTGGAGATCCGCGAGTACGGCTGGCGGCGCATCACCGGCGGGCACTCGTTCGTCCGGGACGGCGGCGAGGTGCGCACGGCGCTGGTCCACTGCGGCGACGGGGGCGAGTCGGTCGTCTCCGGCCTCACCGACCTGGTCGTCCTCAACTCCACCGGCAGCGAGTTCCACGGCTTCGCCCGGGACGAGTACACGACGCTCGAACCCACCGACGACCGGATCCTCGCCACGGCGGTGACCGCCCGGTGGCGGCACCGGAGCACGACCGGCGCCTGGGACGACTCCTACGCCGCCGCCCGCGACGGCCTCCTGCACGCGTTCGCCGAGACGCACAGCCTGTCGCTCCAGCAGACGCTCTACCAGATGGGACGCCGCGTCCTGGCCGAGCGCCCGGAGATCTGCGAGGTCAGGCTGGCGCTTCCGAACAAGCACCACTTCCTGGTCGACCTGGAGCCGTTCGGCATGGACAACGACAACGAGGTCTACTTCGCGGCGGACCGCCCGTACGGGCTCATCGAGGGCACGGTGCTCACCGACGACGCGCCGGACGCCCCGGCGGCCTTCGAGTGAGGTCCCGCGAAGGGGTCCCGCCCATGGAGGAATACTGAGATATGGACTTCCTGCGACCGGTGACCTGGGAGGACGCGCTCGCCGCCAAGGCCGTGCGGCCGGGCGCGCTGCCCGTCCAGGGCGGCACCGACGTGATGGTCGAGATCAACTTCGACGCGCGGCGGCCCGAGGCGCTGCTCGACCTGACCCGGATCCGCGACCTCGCCGAATGGGACGAGGCGGACGGCCGGCTCCGCGTCGGCGCCGGCGTGCCCTACGCGCGGCTGATCACCGAGCTGGGCGGGCGGCTGCCCGGCCTCGCCCAGGCGTCCCGGACGGTCGGGTCGCCGCAGATCCGTAACCGCGGCACCGTCGGCGGCAACCTCGGCGCGGCGTCGCCCGCCGGGGACGGCCACCCGCCGCTGCTGGCCGGGGACGCGGTCGTCGAGGCCGAGTCGGCCGAGCGCGGCGTCCGGATGATCCCGGTCGCGGAGTTCTTCACCGGCGTGAAGCGCAACGCGCTCGCGCCGGACGAGCTGATCCGCGCGTTCTGGACGCCGCCCGCGTCCGGCCCGCAGTACTTCTCCAAGATCGGCACCCGGAACGCGATGGTGATCGCGGTCTGCTCGTTCGCGATCGCGCTGCACCCCGCGGAGCGCCGCGCCGGGACGGGCCTCGGCTCGGCCGCCCCGACGCCGCGCCGCGCCGCGGAGGCCGAGGCGTTCATCTCCGCCGAGCTGGACTGGGACGGGCGGGGCCCGCTAGCCGAGTCGGCGGCGCGGCGGTTCGGCGAGCTGGTGCGGGACGCGGCGTCGCCGATCGACGACGTCCGCGGGACCGGCGACTACCGCAGGCACGCCCTGGCGGTGCTGGCGCGCCGGACGCTCGCCTGGGCGTGGGACGACTACCGGACGGGGACCGCGGGAAAGGCGGCATCGTGATGCGCGTGAACCTGACCGTCAACGGCTCGGCCGAGGCCGTGGACGACGTCTGGGAGGGCGAGAGCCTGCTCTACATGCTCCGCGAGCGGATGGGCCTGCCCGGCTCCAAGAACGCCTGCGAGCAGGGCGAATGCGGCTCGTGCACCGTCTACCTGGACGGCGTGCCGGTGTGCGCCTGCCTGGTCGCGGCGGGCCAGGCCGAGGGCCGCGAGGTCGTCACCGTGGAGGGGCTGGCGCAGGGGCCGCCGGGCGAGGAGCGGCTCGACCCCGTCCAGGAGGCGTTCGTCGAGGCGGGCGCCGTCCAGTGCGGGTTCTGCACGCCCGGCCTGATCGTCCAGACGCACGACCTCGTCGAGCGGAACCCGGCGCCGTCGGACGCGGAGATCCGCGAGGCGCTGGCGGGGAACCTGTGCCGCTGCACCGGCTACGAGAAGATCCTCGACGCGGTGCGCCTCGCGGCCGAGCGCAGGGCGGGTGCCCGATGAGACGCGTCGTCATCGAGAACGCGCACGTCGCCACCGTGTCCGGGGAGGAGTACCCGGACGGCCACATCGTCGTCGACGGCGACCGGATCACGGCCGTCGGCCCCGGCCCCGCCCCGGAGGCGGGCGCGGGCGAGACCGAGCGGATCGACGGGACGGGCTGCCTCGCCACCCCCGGCCTGGTCAACTCCCACCACCACCTCTACCAGTGGGCCAGCCAGGGCATGGCCGTCGACGGCACCCTGTTCGAGTGGCTGACGACCCTCTACAAGCCGTGGTCGAAGATGGACGCCGAGGTCGTCGCCGGCGCCGCCACGGCCGGGCTCGCGTGGCTCGCCAAGTCGGGCTGCACGACGTCCACCGACCACCACTACCTGTTCCCCAAGGGGCGCGGCGACCTGTTCGCGGCCGAGATCGAGGCCGCCCGGGAGATCGGCCTGCGGTTCCACCCGGCCCGGGGGTCGATGGACCGGGGCGAGTCGCAGGGCGGGCTGCCCCCGGACGAGGTCGTCGAGGACCTCGACACGATCCTCGCCGAGACCGAGGCCGCGATCGACCGCTACCACGACCCCTCGCCCGGCTCCATGCTGCGCGTCGCCGTCGCGCCCTGCTCGCCGTTCTCCGTCACGCGGGACCTGCTGGTCGAGTCGGCCCGCCTGGCGCGCGGCAAGGGCGTGCGGCTGCACACCCACCTCGCCGAGACGCTCGACGAGGAGGAGCACACCCGGGAGCAGTTCGGCATGACGCCGACCGAGTACATGGACTCGATCGGCTGGCTGGGCCCCGACGTGTGGCTCGCGCACTGCGTCCACCTGCACGACACCGACGTCAAGCGGCTCGCCGAGACCCGCACCGGCACCGCGCACTGCCCGAGCTCCAACGCCCGCCTCGGCGCCGGGATCGCCCGCGTGTCGCACCTGCTGGAGGCGGGCGCGGCGGTCGGGCTCGGCGTGGACGGGGCGGCGTCGGCGGAGCTCGTCCCGCTGGCCGGGGAGCTCCGGCAGGCGATCTACATGCAGCGCGCCCGGTACGGGCCGACCGCGCTGTCCGCCCGGCAGGCCCTGGAGATCGCGACCCTCGGCGGCGCCCGCTGCCTCGGCCGCGAGGACGAGATCGGCTCCCTCGCGCCGGGCATGCTCGCCGACGTCGCGCTGTGGCGGGTCGACGGCTTCCAGGCGGCGGTCGACGACCCCGTCGTCGCGCTGGCGTTCGGGCCGGTGCCGCCGCTGGAGCGCCTGCTCGTCGGCGGGCGCACCGTCGTGGCCGGCGACACGCTCGCCACCGTCCCGCAGGACGAGGCCGGGCGGCGCGGCGCGGACGCCCACCGCCGCCTGATGCGGCTCGCGGAGGAGGTGCTCTGAATGACGTCCCCTACCAAGAGCCCCGCCCCCGCGGCCGCTCCGGGCACCGGCGGGGTCGGGGAGAGCCCGCTGCGCCCCGACGGCACGCTCAAGGTCGCCGGAGAGTTCGCCTACGCGTCCGACCTGTGGATGGAGGGGATGCTGTGGGGCGCGACGCTCCGCAGCCCGCACCCCCGGGCCAGGATCCGGTCGCTCGACATCGGGCCCGCGCTCGCGATGCCCGGCGTCCGCGCCGTCCTCACCCATGAGGACGTGCCCGGCCGCAAGACGTTCGGCATCGACCACACCGACGACCAGCCCGTCCTCGCGATCGACCAGGTCCGGCACCAGGGCGAGCCGGTCGCGCTGGTCGCCGCCGACCACCCCGAGACGGCGCGGCGCGCGATGGACCGGATCGCCGTCGACTACGAGGTGCTGGAGCCGGTCACCGACCCGCGCGCCGTCATCGCCGACCCGGAGGGGCTCAGGGTCCAGGACCGCGGCGGCATCACCCGCCACCAGCCGGTCCGGGTCGGGGACGTGGACGCCGCCAAGGCCGAGGCGGCGGTCGTGGTGTCGGGCGAGTACGAGGTCGGCATCCAGGACCAGGCGTTCCTAGGGCCGGAGTCCGGCCTCGCGATCCCGGCCGAGGACGGCGGCGTCGACCTGCACGTCTCCACCCAGTGGATCCACAACGACCTCAAGCAGATCGCGCCCTGCCTCGCGCTGCGCGAGGACCAGATCCACATGACGCTCGCCGGAGTCGGCGGCGCGTTCGGCGGGCGCGAGGACCTGTCGATGCAGATCCACGCCGCGATGCTGGCGCTGCACACCGGCAGGCCCGTCAAGATGTCCTACAACCGGTACGAGTCGTTCTTCGGGCACGTCCACCGGCATCCCGCGCAGATGCGGTACGAGTTCGGCGCCGCGCGCGACGGCAGGCTCCTCTACGCGGACGTCGAGATCGTCCTGGACGGCGGCGCGTACACCTCGTCCACGATGAACGTCGTCGGGAACGCCGCCTCGCTGGGCGTCGGGCCCTACGAGATCCCCAACATCCGGATCGACGGCTACGGCGTCTACACCAACAACCCGCCGTGCGGCGCGATGCGCGGGTTCGGCGCCGTCCAGGCGTGCTTCGCCTACGAGTCGATGATGGACAGGCTCGCCGCCGCCTGCGGCCTCGACCCGCTGGAGATCCGCCGCCGCAACGCCGTCTCGCAGGGGTCGAGGCTCGCGACCGGGCAGGTCATCGAGTCGCCCGCGCCGCTCGCCGAGATGCTCACCCGGCTGGAGGCCATGCCGATGCCTCCCGGACCCGACCGGCCCGACCTGCGCAACCTGCCGGGCGGGGTGTCCCAGACGACCCACGGCGAGGGCGTCGTGCGGGGCGTCGGCTACGGCGTCGGGCTCAAGAACATCTGCTTCTCCGAGGGCTTCGACGACCTGTCCACGGCCCGCGTCCGGCTGGAGGTCATCGGCGGGGAGGCGACCGCGCTCGTGCACACCGCGGCCGCCGAGGTCGGGCAGGGCCTCGTCACCGTCCAGGAGCAGATCGCGCGGACGGAGCTCGGCGTCCAGCGGGTCACGATCGCCCCGGCGGACAACCGGGTCGGCGACGCCGGGTCCTCCAGCGCGTCCCGCCAGTCGTACATGACGGGCGGGGCGGTCAAGACGGCCTGCGAAGCGGTCCGCGCCGAGCTGCTCGCGCGCGCCGCGCGCCGCTTCGGCCGCACCGACCTGGCCCTGGTCGGCGGGAAGATCATGTCGCGGGCGGACGGGGCGCTCGGCACGATCGAGGACGTCCTCGGGGACGCCGCCATCGAGGAGACCCGCGAGTACCACCACCGGCGCACGACCCCGATGGACCCCGTCACCGGGCAGGGTCGCACCCACACCCAGCTCGCGCTCTGCGTGCACCGGGCCGTCGTCGACGTGGACGTGGACCTCGGCCTGGTCAAGGTCGTCGAGCTGGCCGCCGTCCAGGACGTCGGCAAGATCATCAACCGCACCGGGGTGGAGGGCCAGATCCACGGCGGGACCGCGCAGGGCCTCGGCCTCGCGCTGATGGAGGAGATCGTCGTGACCGGCGGCCTCATCCGCAACCCGTCCTTCACCGACTACCTGATCCCCACCATCCTCGACATGCCGCCGATGCGGCTGGAGATCCTGGAGAACCCCGACCCGGAGGCCCCCTACGGGCTGCGCGGCGCGGGGGAGCCGCCGACGCTGTCGTCCACGCCCGCCGTCGTCGCGGCGATCCGGGACGCGACGGGCCGGGCGCTGACCCGGGTCCCCGTCCGCCCGGAGCACATCGTGGCCGGCCCGTGACACCGGCCGACCTCGTGATCCGTTCCCCCCGGACCGTTCTGCCCGAGGGCGAGCGGCCGGCGGCCGTCTCGGTCCGCGACGGCCGCATCGCCGCGATCCTGCCCTACGAGACCCCCGCCTCGGTGGACCTCGGCGACGTCGCGCTGCTGCCCGGACTCGTCGACACCCACGTCCACGTCAACGAGCCGGGCCGCACCGAATGGGAGGGCTTCGCCACCGCGACCCGCGCCGCCGCGGCGGGCGGCGTGACCACGCTCATCGACATGCCGCTCAACTCGCTGCCCCCGACCGTCGACCCGGCCGCGCTCGCGGCCAAGCGCGCCGCCGCCGAGGGCGCGTGCGCCGTGGACGTCGGCTTCTGGGGCGGCGCGGTCCCCGGCAACGCGTCCGCGCTCCGCCCGCTGCACGACCTCGGCGTCTTCGGGTTCAAGTGCTTCACCTCCGACTCGGGCGTCCCGGAGTTCCCGCCTCTCGCGCCCGACGAGATGAAGACGGCGTTCCGCGAGATCGCCTCGTTCGGCGGCCTGGTCATCGTGCACGCCGAGGACCCGGCATCCCTGGCCCCGCCGTCCGGCGGCGACTACGCCGCGTTCCTGGCCTCCCGCCCGCCGTCCGCCGAGCGCCGCGCCGTCGAGCGGGTCGTCCAGTTGGCGGAGGAGACCGGGGTGCGCGCCCACATCCTGCACCTCTCCGCGGCCGACTGCCTGGACGTCCTCGCGAAGGCCCAGGCCGGCGGCCTGCCGGTGACCGCCGAGACCTGCCCGCACTACCTGACCCTCTGCGACGGCGACGCCGGGACCGCCGCGTTCAAATGCTGCCCGCCCATCCGCGACGCGGCCAACCGCGACCGGCTCTGGCAGGGTCTCGCCTCCGGCGTGATCTCCTGCGTCGTCACCGACCACTCGCCCTGCACCCCCGACCTGAAACGCGGCGACTTCGCCACCGCGTGGGGCGGCATCTCGTCCCTGCAACTCGGACTGCCCGCCGTCTGGACGGCCGCCCGCGCCCGCGGCCACGACCTGGCCTCGGTCGTCCGCTGGATGTCACAGGCCCCCGCCGCGCTCGCCGCCGTCCCCGGCAAGGGCGGCATCGTCCCCGGAAACGACGCCGACCTCGTCGCCTTCGCCCCCGAGGAGACGTTCAGCGTCGACCCCGCGTCCCTCCACCACCGCCACCCCGTCACCCCCTACGAGGGCAGGACGCTGACGGGAGTCGTCCGGGCCACATGGCTGCGGGGCGTACGCATCGCCGACACCCCCACCGGACGCCTGCTCACCCGATCGGAGCCCCGGTGACCGACTTCACCTCCCTGCCGGACCTCGCCGTCCGCACGCTCGGCGGATCGGTCATCGCCGCCAGCGACGAGTCCTTCGCCGAGAAGGAGAACCTGCTCAACCCGTGGAAGCCCGCCTTCCGGCCGGAGACCTTCGGCCCGAAGGGCCAGCTCTACGACGGCTGGGAGACCGCCCGACGCCGAACCCTCGGCCACGACTGGGCCCTGATCCGCCTGGGCCTCCCGGGCCAGATCCAGGGCGTCGTCATCGACACGGCGTGGTTCAAGGGCAACTACCCCCCGCACGCCTCGGTAGAGGCCTGCTTCGCGTCCGGCTACCCCAGCCCGTCGGAACTCGAAGCCGCCGACTGGGTGGAGATCGTCCCGAGAACCCACCTCAAAGGCGACACCGCGCACGCTATCCCGACCACCGAGCCGGACCGCGTCTTCACCCACGTCCGCCTCAACATGTTCCCGGACGGCGGCATCGCGCGGCTCCGCGTCCACGGCAGGGTCGTCCCCAACCCGGCCTTCCTGAGCGGCCTGACGGTGGACCTGGCCGCCCTGGAGAACGGCGCGCGCGTCCTCGACTGCTCCGACCGCTTCTACTCGTCCCCCGACAACATGCTGTTCCCCGGCCTGGCCCGCACCCAGGCCGAAGGCTGGGAGACGTCCCGCCGCCGCGACGACGGCAACGACTGGGCCGAGATAGCCCTCGCCGCCCCCGGCACGATCGCCCTAGCCGAAATCGACACTACAAACCTCAAATTCAACGCACCCGCCGAGGCCCAACTAACGGCCACCACAAACACCGGCGAACGAACCACCATCCTCCCGCGCACCCGCCTACAACCCGACACCCGCCACCGCTTCCGCCTGAAAACGGAAGAGGTATCAAGGGTCCGCCTGGACATCTACCCCGACGGCGGCATAGCCCGCCTCCGCCTCTGGGGCGCCCTAACCCCCAAAGCGGAACAGGCCCTGATAACCGCCTGGAGCACCCAAACTCGCCAATAATGCACTGTGATGCACGCCACACTTATAGTTATTGGATAGTCACGGTATCTAACCGTATCGGTCAAGTAACTTTCCGCACATGGTCACCACCAAACACGAAGGGCCCATCCAGATCATCCGGGACAACCCGGAAGTCGTGGCCCAATTACTCAAAATCGCCTTCGGAATCGAGGTTTCGGACGCGTCCACCATCCGGTCGACGAGCGAGGCCTGTACCCAGCTGACCCCCGCCGCCTACGTCGCCGACAACGTCGTGGAGATATGCGAAGGCGGGTCGACCAAGCCCACCATCGGCGTCGTCGCCGAGACCCAGCTCGCCAAAGATCCCGACAAGCAGGGCAGTTGGCCGCTCTACCTGACCTCCCTGCATGCCAAGCTCATGTGTCCGTGCTATCTCCTCGTCATCTGCCCCAGCCGATCGGTGGCGGAATGGGCGCGGGAGTCGATCCAGATCGGCCACCCGGGCTTTGACCTCACCCCGTACGTGATCGGCCCCGGCCTGGGGCCTCTCGTCACCACCCCCGACCAGGCCGCGCAAATGCCTGAGATGACCATCTTGGCCGCACTGGCCAACATCATCCCGTCCGACAGGGGGTCCCTGGAGATCACACACGCAGCCCTCGCCACCATCTCGAACGAGGATGAGGAAAAGGGGCGTCTGTACACTGACCTGGTAACAGACGTGCTCTCGAAAGCCGCCCAGAAGATCTTGGAGGAGTACGTGAACACCGGAGTCGCCGGATACAAGTACAAGAGCGAGCCGTTCCGGCGTGCGTACGCCGAAGGCGAGGCCAAGTCGGTGCTGATGGTCCTCGACGCGCGGGGGCTGTCGGTGTCGGACGAGGTTCGGGAGCAGATCCTGGCCTGTACTGACCAGGAGCAGTTGGACCAGTGGCTGGTTCGCGCCGCCACGGCTGAGAGCGTCGACGACCTGCTCGGCTGAGGCGGCTTCGCGATCGACGAGAACGCCCCCCGGTGGTCGCCGGGGGGCGTTTTCTTGTTCAGGAGGCTTCGGTGGGGTCTTCCAGGAGGTCGTCGAACTCGCCGTCCTTGACGCCGGCGATGAAGGCGTCCCACTCGGCCTCGGTGAAGTAGAGGATCGGGCCCTCGGGGTTCTTGGCGTCGCGCATGACGACGGCCCGCTCACCGAAGTCCTTGTGCTGGACGGGGACGTCCTTGCCATCGATGAACTCGATGATGACCCCGTCGCTGAGGATCGGTTCCTGCTCGGTCACTGGCACCCCTTGCTCGTCCTGGGTCCTGTCGGATCCAAGGCTAATGGGGAAGGCATGGGCGCCACGTGGGAATGCGTTGGGGAGGTGACTCTCCGTTCGCGTCCGGCTCGGGGCGGGCGCGGTCAGTCGATGAGGAGGCGGGAGGCGGTGATCTCCAGGCGGGCCTGGATCTCCTCGGCGGTGGCGTTGCCGCGCAGCATCTCGATCATCTCCATGGTCCAGATGCCGGACAGGGCGCGGGCCGCGAGGCGGCGGGGGTCCTCGGCGGGGATGTCCTCCGGCGGGCCGGACGCGGCGCGCAGCAGCAGCTCGCTCATGCGGTCGCCGAAGTCGGTCTTGACGTCGGACAGCAGGAGGGAGCGGATCAGCGCCTCGGCCAGCTCCGGCTCGCGCATCAGGCCGCGGGTGGCGCGCATCAGCACCTCGACGGCGCGGTCCGGGGCGGCGCCCGCGCGGGGCGGGCGGCGCTCGATGCTGCCTTCGAGGAGGTCGATCTCCTCGCTGACGACGGCGACGACCAGGTCCATCTTGGACGGGAAGTAGCGGTAGAGGGTGCCGAGGGCGACGCCGGCGCGCTCGGAGACGGTGCGCATCTGCATCGCCTCGATGCCGCCGCGCGAGGCGAGCGCCGCGGCCGCCTGGACGATACGCTTGCGCCGCTGGTGCTGGCTGCGGGAGCGCACGCCCTGGCCGCCCGGCTGACCCCGGGTCTGGTCCCCGGCCACTGTCGGCTCTGCGGTCACGGTCGCCTTCCCTTCTGTGCGGGCTCGGCCGCCCGACGGTCCCCCCAAGCGTACCGCTCTTGCGAGAACCTGTTATCTGATCAGCCCATCGCGATCTCGTCTCGGCCGCCCATACCCGGCCGGTCGCCCATGACACCCAGGGGAACCGGGTTGCGGACGAGGGAGATCGGCCCTCTGGACACTTAGTAGAATCTGTTCTACTTTTTCGCCGTGGGACGGACCAGGGAGGTGGGCCGGTGAGCGTCGCGGCGCTGCTGGAGGCGCGGGCGGACGACGACCGCCCCGGGCTGCGCTCCGCCGACGACGGCCGTACCTGGACGTGGCGGGAGGTCGTCGAGGAGTGCGCGTCCCGCGCCGCCTGGCTGAGCGGCCAGGCGCGTCCCGAACGTCCGGTCCATGTCGGGGTGCTCCTCGACAACCATCCCGAGGTGGTGTTCCTCCTCGGCGGCGCGGCGCTGTCCGGCGCGGTGGTGGTGGCGCTGAACCCGACGCGGAGCGCCGCCGAACTCGAGGGCGACGCCGAGCGCGCCGACTGCGACCTCGTCGTCAGCCAGCCCCGGTACGCCGAGAAGGCCGCCGCGCTCGGGCTCCCCGTCGTGGACGTGGACGCTCTCGCCGAACTGGTCGCGCCGTTCGAGGGCTCCCCGCCGCCCGACGCGTCGGAGATCGGGCCCGGCACACTGCTCATGCTGATCTTCACCTCCGGGACGTCGGGGCGCCCGCGCGCCGTCCGCGTCACCCACCGGAAGGTGGTCGTTCCGGGCGAGATGCTCGCCGAGCGCATGCTGTCCCCGGAGTCGGTCGTCTACTGCCCGATGCCGCTGTTCCACTCGGGCGCGGTCATGGCGGCGTACGCGCCCGCGCTGGCCGCAGGCGCCGAACTGGTGCTGCGCGCCCGGTTCTCGGCGTCGGCCGTCCTGCCGGACGTGCGCGCCCGCGGCTGCACCTACCTGCACTACGTCGGCAAGGCCCTCTCGTACGTGCTGGCCACGCCCGCCAAGGACGACGACGCCGACAATCCGGTGCAATTCGCCTTCGGGAACGAGGCGGCGGCGGTGGAGCAGAAGGCCTTCGGTGAGCGATTCGGGTGTTTCGTCATCGACGGCTACGGCTCGACGGAGACCGCGATCGCGCTTTCGCCCGACCCG
The DNA here is from genome assembly GCF_008327685.1 of Actinomadura sp. K4S16. Taxonomy (GTDB): domain Bacteria; phylum Actinomycetota; class Actinomycetes; order Streptosporangiales; family Streptosporangiaceae; genus Spirillospora. The sequence goes on along the minus strand of NZ_BDDE01000027.1, from coordinate 74,027 downwards.
CTCGGCCCGCAGGGCGCGCTCGGGAAGCTGGCCGAAGGCGTCGCGATCCTCGACCCGGCGACCGGGCGGCCGTGCCCGGCAGGGGTGTTCGACGAGGCCGGACGCCTGCTGAACGGCGACGAGGCCGTGGGGGAGCTGGTCAACACCGGCGACCTCGGCCTGTTCGACGGGTACTACAAGGAGGACGCCCCCGACCGGCTCCGCGACGGCATGTTCTGGAGCGGCGACCTCGCCTACGCCGACGCGGACGGCTACGTCTTCTTCGCCGGGCGCACCGGCGACCGGCTCCGCGTGGACGGCGAGAACTTCGGCGCCGTCCAGGTGGAGCGCGTCCTGGCGGAGCTGCCCGGCGTCCGGCAGCTGGCGGTGTACGGGGTACCGGACGCGGCGTCCGGCGACCAGGTGATGCTCGCCGTCGCCGCCGACGCCTTCGACCCCGGCGCGTTCGCGGACTACGTGCGCGGGCGCGCCGACCTGAGCCCGAAATGGATCCCGCGCTACGTCCGGGTGGCGCGGGAGCTGCCCGCGACCGCGTCCAACAAGATCCTCAAGCGCCGGCTGGCCCGGGACGCCTGGCGCACCGACGACCCGGTGTGGTGGCGGCCCGGCCGCGACCTCGACTACCGCCCGCTGACCGCGCCGGACGCGGCGGCGCTGCGGGCCGAGTTCGAGCGCCGCGGCCGGCTGCACCTGCTGGAAGGGAGCGGATGAGTGGACTTCAACCTCGACGAGACCCAGCAAGAGATCAAGGGCCTCGCGGCGGACGTGCTCGCGCGGGAGGCCGCGCAGGAGCGGCTGGAGGCGTTCGAGAAGAGCGGCGCGCCCTATGACGACGTGACGTGGAAGGCGCTCGCGCAGGCGGGGCTGCTCGGCATCGTCCTGCCCGAGGACGCCGGCGGCGCCGGGCTGGGGCAGGTCGAGCTGGCGGTCGTCCTGCGGGAGGTCGGCGCTCGCGTCGCGCCCGTCCCGGCGTACGCCTCGCTCGCACTGGCGGCCGTCCCGATCGGGGCGCACGGCACGGCGGAGCAGCGCGCCCTGCTCGCCCCGCTCACCGAGGGCGCGGCGGTGCTGACGGGCGCGTACCGCGAGGTCGGCCCGGTCGGGGAGGTCGCCACGACGGCCCGCGAGGACGGCGGCGGCTACGTGCTCGACGGAGTGAAGACGTTCGTCCCGTACGCGCGGGAGGCGTCCCTCATCCTGGTCCCGGCCCGCGTCGAGGGCGGCGGCATCGGGGTGTTCCTCGTGGAGCCCGCCGCCGTGTCGATCACCGAGCAGCCGTCGGCCACGAGCGAGCCGCTGTCGCGGATCGCCCTGGACGGGGTCCGGGTCGGCGCGGACGCCCTGCTCGGCGGGACGGCGGACGGCGCCGCCTGGGACACCCTGCGCCGCTCGGCCGTCGCGGGCGCGGTCGCCGTCGCGTCCGGCGTCATCGACGGCGCGCTGGAGCTGACCAAGGAGTACACCAAGACGCGCGAGCAGTTCGGCCGGGCGCTCGCGCAGTTCCAGGCGGTCACGATGCAGATCGCGGACGTCTACATCGCCAAGCGCGCGCTGGACGTGGCCGTCTGGGCGGGCGTGTGGCGCCTCGCGCAGGGCGCGGACGACGCCGAGGAGGTCCTCACCATCGCGGCCTACAACGCGTGCGACCCCGTGGTGAAGGCGCTCTACACCTGCCAGCACCTGCACGGCGGCATCGGCCTGGACATCACCTATCCGCTGCACCGGTACTTCGCCTGGGGCAAGCACTGCGGGCATCTGCTCGGCGGCGGCGAGGACCGGCTCGACGCGCTCGGCGCCCTCATCGCTCAGGAGGCCTGAATGTTCATCGACCTGACCGACGAGCAGAAGCGGCTGCGCGCCGAGCTGCGGGAGTACTTCGAGAACTGCCTGACGCCGGAGCAGCGCGCCGCCGTCCGCGCCGACCCGTTCGGCCCGCCCTACCTGGAGCACTGCCGGCGCCTCGGCCGCGACGGCATGCTCGGCGTCGCGCTCCCGAAGGAGTACGGCGGCCGGGGCTACGGGCCGGTCGAGCAGACGATCTTCGCCACCGAGATCGCCCGTGCCGAGGTCACCTACCCGCTGATCACGCTGAACTCGGTGGCGCCGACGATCCTGCAGTACGGGTCGGACGCGCACAAGGAGTACTTCATCCCGCGCATCCTCGCGGGCGAGTGCCACTTCGCGATCGGCTACAGCGAGCCGGGCGCCGGCACCGACCTCGCCGCGCTGCGCACCACCGCCGTCCGGGACGGCGACCACTACGTCGTCAACGGCCAGAAGATCTTCACCTCCGGCGCCCACCACGCCGACTACGTGTGGCTCGCGGCCCGCACCGACCCGGAGGCCAAGAAGCACAAGGGCATCTCGATGCTCATCGTGGACTGCGAGGACCCCGGCTTCTCCTGGACGCCGATCATCACGATGGACGGCGCGCACCACACGAACTCGACGTACTTCCAGGACGTCCGCGTCCCGGCCGACATGCTGATCGGCGAGGAGAACAAGGGCTGGGACCTCATCGTCAACCAGCTCAACCACGAGCGGGTCACGCTCGGTCCGGCCGGGAACATCGGGCACGTCCACGTCCGGTTCGCGCGCTGGGCCCGCACGACCCCCGGACGCGACGGCCGCCCGCTGATCGAGGAGCCCGCCGTGCGGCGCGCGGTCGCGCAGGTCTACGCGTACCTGCGCGCCAACGAGCTCCTCAACTGGCAGGTCGCGGCGAACCAGGACCTCGGCTGGCTCGGCGCGGGCGACGCGTCCGCCACCAAGATCTACTCCTCGGAGCGGATGATGGAGGTCGGCCGGATCGTCGGGGACGTCCTCGCCCGCTACGGAGACCCGGGCGACCCGGAGACGGCGGACTTCACGGCGTCCGTCGACCGGCTCGCGAAGGGCGCGCTCGTGCTGACCTTCGGCGGCGGCGTCAACGAGATCCAGCGCGAGCTGATCGCGATGATCGGTCTCGGCCTGCCCCGGGCGCCCCGCTGATGCCGCGCCAGGGAGTCAGCTGGGTCTGACGGCGGTTCGGCCGCCTGCCCCGGCCGCCCGTCAGACCTTCCTGGCCCGGACCTTCTTGGGCTCGGCGCCGTGCGCGAAGCCGCCGGCCTGCTGCGGGTCGCGGTGCGGCTGCTTCTGGGAGCGGAGCCGGAGCGTGGTGCGGCGGAGGTCCTCGAGGAACAGGTCGGCGAGGTCGTGCCCGAACCCGTTGCGCACCACGACGCGCAGGACGTCGAGGTCGGTGCGGTTCTCGGGGAAGCTGTAGGCGGGCACGAGCCAGCCGGACTCCCGCAGCGCGGCGGAGACGTCGTAGACGGTGAAGCCGTCGAAGTCGTCCCTCACCCGGAACGCGAAGACCGGCAGGTCGCCGCCGCCGGTGAGCGTGTAGTACGGGTAGGTTCCGTCGATCTCGGTGGCCAGCCGGGTGGCGACGTCCCGGCACGTCTGCTGGACGCGGCGGTACCCGTCGAAGCCGAGCCGCAGGAAGTTGTAGTACTGGGCGACGACCTGCGCGCCGGGGCGCGAGAAGTTCAGCGCGAACGTCGGCATGTCGCCGCCGAGGTAGTTGACGTGGAAGACGAGGTCGTCCGGCAGGGCCTCCTCGTCCCGCCACAGCGCCCAGCCCACGCCGGGCATGACCAGCCCGTACTTGTGGCCGGAGGTGTTGATGGAGGCGACCCGGGGCAGCCGGAAGTCCCAGAGCAGGTCCGGGTCGAGGAACGGCGCGATCATCGCGCCGGACGCGCCGTCCACGTGGATCGGGACGTCCGGCCCGCCGCGCGCCTGCAGGTCGTCGAGCGCCGACGCGATGTCGGCGACGGGCTCGTAGCTCCCGTCGAACGTGGACCCGAGGACGGCGACGACGCCGATCGTGTTCTCGTCGCACAGCTCCACGGCCTCGGACGCGCCGAGGTGGTAGCGGTCGCCCTCCATCGGCACGTACCGGGGCTCGACCTCGAAGTAGTTCGCGAACTTCTCCCAGCAGATCTGCACGTTGACGCCCATGACGAGGTTGGGCCGGTCGGCCGGCTCGCCCGCGGCCCGCCGCCGCCGCTGCCAGCGGCGCTTGAGCGCGAGCCCGCCGAGCATCGCGGCCTCGCTCGACCCGGTGGTGGAGCAGCCCACCGCCTTGTGCGGGTGCTCGGCGCGCCAGAGCTGGGCGAGCATCCGCACGCACCGCATCTCCAGTTCCGCGGTGCGCGGGTACTCGTCCTTGTCGATCATGTTCTTCTCGGCGCACTCGGCCATCAGCACCCGCGCCTCCGGCTCGGCCCACGTGGACACGAACGTCGCCAGGTTCAGGCGGGCGTTGCCGTCCAGCATCAGCTCGTCGTGGACCACCTGGTAGGCGGTGGACGGCTCCATCTCCCGCGCGGGCAGCCGGTACCGCGGGATCGTCATCGGCTCCCGGCTGAAGATGGGGTTGACCTCCAGGTCGCGGCCGCCGCGCCCGGGGCGGAGCGGGTCCTTCGGAGCCCTGTCGCCCTCCATGTCGCCCTCCTCCTCCGTGCGGGGACGGGCCGTCCCCCGGTTCGCACGGAAGTACCCCCGGCACCGCCCCGCACACCCGGCGCGACCGCGTCCTCGCAGGTCGGCAAGGGGATCCCACGGCGCAGGAGGGACCGGACGCCATCCCCGAAGGCCGGCCGCCGGGTGGGAGGATCAGATGCCGTCGGGCACGCGGCAGTGCCGCCCGGCCCGGACGGGCAGACGCCGTCCGGGGCGGTTCCGTCGCCGGGGCGAGCGGGTCAGTCGCCGTCCGGACCGGTTCGGTCGGCGGGCGGGACGGGGTCGTTCAGGCCGCCTTCGAGGATGGCGAAGGCCTGGTCGACGGTCTCCGACAGCGTGGTGAACGTCCCGCCGAGGCGGCTGACGGCGTCGGCGGAGGCCTGGAAGGCGCAGGTGGTGGCGGCGGCGACGACGTGCGGGCGCAGATCCGTGGCGGGATCGAGGCCCATCCGCTCGGCGATGACCTCGGTGAGCAGCGCCTGCTTGCGCTGTGCGTGCTCCAGGCTGCCGGCCATGAGCGTCGGGCTGTCGCTCATCATCGTCAGCATGCACTCGAAGCGGCCCGGCTCGAACCCGAGCTCGCCGGCCTCGCAGGCGCGCGCGATCTCCACCACGGTGTGCCGCAGCGCGGTCATGATCGGCTCGTCCGGCGGGCGTTCGCCGAGCGCGGCCAGGACGGCGCGGGTCTGCTCCTCCTGGAAGGTGAGGGCGACGTCCTCCTTCGAGGCGAAGTAGCGGAAGAACGTGCGGGACGAGACGTCGACGGCGTCGGCGATCTCCTCGACGGTGGTGGCGTCGAACCCCTTCTCGGCGAAGAGGGTGAACGCCGCGTCGACGAGCGCCTCTCGGGTGCGCTGCTTCTTGCGTTCGCGCCTGCCCGGGGGCTGGGAACCGGGGCCGGGTGTGCCGGTCTCGGGGGCGGTCGCGGTCATGCGCGCATTGTAATCGCCCGGCGATCCCCCGTCGACCGTTGCCTGTCGTGATGTGAAACATGTCGTGTCGAGACCAAGGGCAGTTGACGACAAGTGTCATGCCATGACAATTTTGGAACCCTGCCAAGCCGGAGGTCGATGATGACTCAATCCCAGGGCGCCGAGATCCTCGAACCGGGCGCCGTCCCCATAACGCCGCGCGACCAGGCGCGCGGCCGTCCCGCGAGAGCGGGCCACGGCCATCCCTGGCTCACCCTCGTCGCGGTCGCGCTGGGCGTGATGATGGTCGGGCTGGACGCGACCGTCGTGTCCATCGCCAACCCCGCGATCGCCAAGGACCTCGGCGCGAGCCTGTCCGGCCTGCAGTGGGTCACCAACGCCTACCTGCTGGCGCTCGCCGTCACGCTGATCCCCGCCGGGAAGATCGCCGACCGGTTCGGCCGCAAGCGCACGTTCCTGGCGGGCGTCATCGGGTTCGCCGTGTCGTCGCTGCTGATCGGGCTCTCGGGCGGGCTCGGCATGGTGATCTTCTGGCGGGTCGTGCAGGGCTTCGCCGGAGCGCTCCTGCAGCCCGCGAGCCTCGCCATCCTGCGCAACACGTTCCCGGCCGAACGGCTCAACGCCGCGATCGGCATCTGGGGGTCCACGGTCGGCATCTCCATCGCGGGCGGCCCGATCGTCGCGGGCCTGCTGGTGGAGAACGTCAACTGGGAGTCGGTGTTCTTCCTGAACGCCCCGCTCGGGCTGGTCGCGCTGCTCGTCGGCCTGTGGGTGATCCGCGAGTCGCGGGACGAGGAGGCCGCCGGCTCGTTCGACCTGCCGGGTGTCGCGATGCTCAGCGGCGCCCTGTTCGCCCTGGTCTGGGGGCTCATCAAGGCCGGCGAGAACGGGTTCGGCGACGCGGTGCCGCTCGTGTCGTTCGCCGCGTCCGTCGTGCTGTTCGCCGCGTTCGTCTGGAACGAGCTGAGGGTCGAGCGCCCGCTGCTGCCCCTCGGGCTGTTCCGGTCGGTGTCGCTGTCGGCGGCGACCGGCCTCATCGTCCTCGGCTTCTTCGGGATGTTCGGGACGATCTTCTTCATCACCCTGTACCTGCAGCAGGTGCACGGCATGAGCCCGGTGGACGCGGGCGTGCGGATGCTGCCGATGACCGGCGTGTTCATCGTCGCGTCCCCGGTGGCGGGCGCGCTGACCAGCCGGTTCGGGCCGCGGGTGCCCCTCGTCCTCGGGATGGCGTTCACCGCGGCCGCGATGTTCGGCCTGTCGCGCATCGGGGTGGACGCCCCGTACGTGCAGCTGTGGCCGTGGTTCGTGCTGGTCGGCCTGGCGTTCGGGATGGTCATCGTGGCCGGGACCGAGGCCATCGTCGGCAACGCGCCCGCCCACCTCGCGGGCGTCGCGGGCGGACTCCAGCAGACCGCCGCGCAGGTCGGCGGCGTCCTCGGCACGTCGGTGCTGGGTGTGCTGCTCTCGACCAGGGTGGGGGACGTGCTGTTCGGGCGGCTCACCGACGCGGGCCTGCCCGGAGCGGCGGCGCGCCAGCTGGAAGGGCAGGGCGGGCTCGTGTCCCAGGGCGTGGCGCCCGTGCCGCCCGGCACGTCGAAGGAGGCGGCGGACGCCATCACGACCGGGAGCCACCTCGCGTTCATGGACGGCTTCCAGACGTCCCTGACCGTGGCGGGCGCCGTCGCGCTCGCCGCGATCGTCGCCGCGCTCCTGGTGCGGCGCGGCGCCTCTCCGGTCGAAGGCGCCGTGGCGGCGTAGGTCCCGGATTAGGCTGCCGGTGTGATGGGTTTCGCGAGGCTCGGCCGGATCCTCAGGTCCTATCCGATGCCTGTGACGTTCCTCGGGCTGTTCGCGGCCGTGTGGATGGTGCAGGCCCTGGTCCTGCCGCCGGGCGCGCGGCAGGCGGTGATCGCCTGGGCGAGCACCAACCTGGCCAACCTCGCGGTCAACCCGGTCGGGACGCTGGTCGCCTCGGCGTTCGTCGCCGAGGGGGCGCAGGGCGTGCTGCTCGTCGCGGTGGCGATCGGGCTGTTCCCCATCACCCGGCGGTTCGGGAACCTGCGGGCCGTCGCCCTCATCGCCGCCTCGCACGTGCTCGGCACGCTCATCAGCCAGGGCATCGCGCTGGTGCGGCTGGAGGCGGGCCTGCTCTCGGACTCCGTCCGCACGATCCCCGACGTCGGACCGTCCTACGTGCTGTGCGCGGCGCTCGTCGCGGCCTTCCTGTACGGGCACGGGCGCGTCCGCCGGCTGCTCGCGCTGGCCGGCTGGTGCGCGCTCGCGCCCGTGCTGCTGGACGGCCTGCTCACGCTGGAGGTCGCCGCCGTCGGCCACGTCGTGGCCATGCTCACCGGCGCACTCGTCGGTTGGCTGCTCCTCGTCCTGGAACGCCGCCACGAGCCCGCCGCGGCTCCGGCGCCCGCTTCCCCGGTCGCCGACGCCGCGCAGGCCTGACGCCCGTCAGTCTTTGCTCGGCTGCGGAGCCGGGTTGGAGGTGGGGTTCGGGCTCGGGGTGCCCGGGTCCGACGGCGGGTCCGACGGGGGGTCGGTCGGGGGCGTCGTCGGGTCGGTGGAGCCGTCGTCCGGCGGGGTCGTCGGGTCGGACGGCGAGTCCGGGGGAGTGGTCGGCGTCGAGTCGTCCGGAGGCGTGGACGGCTTCTCCGGCTTCGAGGGGGCGCCGGACACCGGCGGCCTCTCGCGCGCGGGCTCCTTCGACGGAGAGGTCGCGGGCGGGGCCGGCGCCGCGCCGCCGCCCGGCGCGCCGCCCTGGGTGCCGCCCGCCTGCTGCGGCGGCGAGCCGTACGCGCTCGTCACCGGGTTCCCCGAGCCGCCGTCCGCGCGCTTCGTGCCGGACAGGCCGGGCGCCGGGTCCTGCGGGACGCCGCCGCTCGTCGTGGACGCCGGGTGGGTCTGCCCGCTGCTGGACGTCGGGACGAGCGAGGCGGCGCTGCCGCCCTTGGCCGTGGGCCAGGACACCAGCAGCCCGATGACGGCGGCGGCCGAGGCCGCGACGCCCGCGACCGCGCCGAGGCCCCGGGAGACGCGGCCCTTGGGGGTCGCGCCGGGCGACCCGTGCTTCGGGCGGTCCGCCCGCTCCGGACCGATGACGACGAGCGGGCTGGGCGCGATGACGCTGGGCAGCGGCCGGGTGGCCTCCTCCTCGCAGGCGGCGAGGACCTGCTCGCGCAGCCAGCCCGGCGCGTGCGCGGGGGCCCGCCGGGCGAGCAGCCGAGGCAGACGCCCCTTCTCGAACGCGGAGATGAGGTCCAACTGCGGCGCGGCGGTGCCGCGCATCAGGATGTCGAGGACGGCGCGCTCCAGCCGCGTCCGCGCCGCGTTGAGCAGCTGCATCACGGTGTCCGGCGCGATGCCGAGGACGCGGGCGATGTCGTGCGGTTCGAGCCACTCGCCCGCCCACAGCAGCAGCACCTCGCGGTGGTCGGAGCGCAGGCCCGCGGCGGCGCGCAGCAGCGGGTCGGGGTCGGCGAACAGCGGACCGCGGCCGCCGGCGGCGCCCACCTCGCCGGTGAAGGCGCCGCGCTCGGCGCACGCCGTGCGGGAGAGCGAGTAGAGCCAGAGGACGCTGTCGCCGCGCGGCGGCTGGTGCACGGCCGCGCTGAACGTGTCGCCCACGGCCGCCGCCGCGAGCTGGTCGCCCACGAGCGACCAGCAGTAGGCGTACAGGCGGTCGGCGTGCGCGTCATAGAGCGAGCCCAGGTCTCCGCCCATGTGAGCCCCCGTCTCCGTCCGGTTTCACTTCCGACAAAACGTGCATATCGCTGGCCAGGGGGACTCTAGCGCTTCCGGTCAACCCATGAGAAGCCGGAGATCGGACGTTACGTCGAATAGCACGGAAGGTAGCAGTGAGGGCTGCGGACAGTGACGTTCACGGAGATTTAAGAAAGTTCCTGAAAAAGCGCTGATTCCTGATCCGGTTCAGCAGGGAAGGATTCGAACTCGTTATCGAACTACGTGAGGAGTCAATGGTGACCCGGCTCACAGTGGACGACGTCTACCAGCACATTCGCGGCGTCTGCTTCAAGACGGGCCCGCCCGGGACGGTCGGCGCGGAGACCGAGTGGATCGTCGTCGACGCCGCCGACCCGGCCGCGCACGTGCCCGCCGAGCGGGTGCGCGCGCTCGTGGACGGGGCCGGGCCGCCGGCCGGCGGGAGCAAGGTCACCTACGAGCCGGGCGGGCAGCTCGAACTCAGCTCCGCCCCGTTCCAGGCCCTGGACGACCTGACCGCCGCGCTCGGTCGCGACATCGCGCACGTGCAGGATGCGATCGCGCCGGACGGGCTCGCGCTCGTCGGGCACGGCGTCGACCCGGTCCGCAGGCCCCGCTTCCAGGCCGACCATCCGCGCTACGCGTGCATGCGGGACTACTTCCGGGCGGGCGGCTTCCGCGACGCGGGCATGGCGATGATGTGCTCGACCGCGTCCGTCCAGGTGAACCTGGACATCGGCGCCGACGACCCGGACGCGTCCCGCCGCTGGCGGCTCGTGCACGCGCTCGGACCGGTGCTGGTCGCGGCGTTCGCCAACTCGCCGCTGCGGGCCGGCCGCCCTACCGGGATGCGCTCGTCCCGCCAGGCCATCTGGACCGAGCTCGACCCGTGCCGCACGCTGCCCGTGCTGCGGGACGGGGCGGACGGCGACCCGGCCGAGGCGTGGACGCGGTACGCGCTCGACGCCCAGGTCATGCTCGTCCACACACCGGACGGACGATGGGTGTCGGCGCCCGGGATGTCCTTCCGGGAGTGGCTGGACAAGGGGGAGCCGGGCGAAGAGGACCTCGCCTACCACCTGTCCACGCTGTTCCCGCCGGTGCGGCCGCGCGGCTGGCTGGAGCTGCGCATGATCGACGCGCTGCCCGGCCCGTACTGGCCGGTGCCCGTCGCCGTCGCCACCGCCCTGCTGGACGACCCGGCCGCCTCGCGCGCCGCCGAGGCCGCGGCCGAGCCGGTGGCGGACCGGTGGGCGTCGGCGGCCTGCCACGGCCTGGCGGACCCGGCCCTGGCCAGGGCCGCGCTGGCGTGCTTCGCGGCGGCGCTGGACGCGCTCCCGCGGCTCGGCGCGTCCGGGCTCGTGCCGCTGGTCGAGGAGTACGCCGACCGGTACGTCCTGCAAGGCCGCTGCCCCGCCGACGACGGTCCCGCCGACGGTCCCGCCGCCGGACGGCCTGCCGCCGACCGGCCCGACCACGACAGTCCTACCGCCGAACGCCTCACCGACGACCGGCGTGCCGACGACCGGCCTGTCGCCGCCAGTCCCGCCGTCGAGCATCCTGCCGCCGGCTCCCAGACACGTCCGATGGAGGATCCGACATGAGCGTCCCTGGCCCGTCCGCCGACGAGGCCGCCCTGAAGGAACTGATCGCAGACGAGCTCGGCGCGGTGCGCGACCGCAGCTTCGGGCTCACCACCGGAGTCCTCGCCGAGGACGAGCTCACCGCGCAGGTGTCGCCGCTGATGTCGCCGCTCGTGTGGGACCTCGCGCACGTCGGCAACTACGAGGAGCTGTGGCTGCTGCGCGCGGCCGCCGGGCAGGAGGCGATGCGCCCCGAGATCGACGACCTGTACGACGCGTTCGAGCATCCGCGGGCGGAGCGGCCGACGCTGCCGCTCCTGAGGCCGGAGGAGGCGCGGTCCTACATCGGCACGGTCCGCTCCAAGGTGCTGGACTCGCTGTCGTCGGTGCGCTTCGACACCCCGGACCCGCTGACATCGGGCGGGTTCGTGTACGGGATGGTCGTCCAGCACGAGCACATGCACGACGAGACCATGCTGGCCACTCACCAACTGCGCCGCGGTGCACCTGCCCTGCTCGACCCCAAGGCGGAGCCACTCCAGGTCCCCGCCGCCGGAGGGGCGCCGAGCGCAGACGAGGTGCTCATCGAGGCGGGCCCGTTCCAGATGGGCACGTCGGACGAACCATGGGCGTACGACAACGAGCGCCCCGCCCACCTCGTCGACCTGCCCGCGTACTACATCGACGTGGAGCCGGTCACCAACGCGGCCTACATCGCCTTCATCGAGGCCGGCGGATACGACGACCCGCGCTGGTGGGACCCGGCGGGATGGGAGTGGCGCAACAGCAGCGGCAAGCGCGCTCCCGCCTTCTGGGAGCGGGAGGGCGGGCAGTGGATGCGGCGCCGGTTCGGGAGGACCGAACCCGTCCCGCCCGGCGAACCCGTCCAGCACGTGTGCTGGTACGAGGCCGACGCCTACGCGCGGTGGGCCGGGAAGCGGCTGCCGACCGAGGCCGAGTGGGAGAAGGCCGCCCGCTGGGACCCCGCCGCAGGACGGTCCCGCCGCTACCCGTGGGGCGACGTCTACGAGGAGGGACGCGCCAACCTCGGGCAGCGCGCGCTCCGCCCGTCCGAGACCGGCTCCTACGCGGCCGGCGCTTCGGCGTACGGGGTGAGGCGCCTCCTAGGGGACGTGTGGGAGTGGACGTCGTCGGACTTCCACGGCTACCCCGGCTTCCGCTCGTTCCCCTACAAGGAGTACTCGGAGGTCTTCTTCGGACCCGACTACAAGGTGCTGAGGGGCGGCTCCTGGGCGACGCACCCGCTCGCCATACGCGGTTCGTTCCGCAACTGGGACTACCCCATCCGGCGGCAGATCTTCTCCGGGTTCCGGTGCGCCCGCTCGGCCGCCCCGTCGGCAGGGGAGGCGCGCTGAATGTGCCGCCATCTCGGCTACCTGGGCCCCGAGCGCACGCTGCACTCCCTCATCTACGAGGGGGAGCACTCCCTTGAGGTCCAGTCGTACGCGCCGCGCATGACGAACGGCGCCATCCTCAACGCCGACGGGTACGGCGTCGGCTGGTACCAGGACGGCGGGGCCGTCCGGTTCCGCCGCGCCCAGCCCATCTGGACCGACCAGTCGTTCCGCGAGGTCGCCGGGGCCGTCCGCGCGTCGTGCGCGGTCGCGGCGCTGCGGTCGGCGACCGTCGGGTTCCCGGTGGACGAGTCGTGCGCCCAGCCGTTCCGCGCCGGGCCGTGGCTGTTCAGCCACAACGGGAAGATCGAGGGCTACGGCGGCGTCGAGTCCAAGCTCCGGGAGCTGGCCGGGGACATCGCCGAGGTCCCCGACGCCCGCGCCCCGGTCGACTCGGCACCGCTGTTCGCCCTCGCCGTCCGGAACTGGCGGGAGGGCGCCCCGCTCGGCGAGGGCCTCGCCGCGGTCGTCACCGCGATCACGGCGCTGGCCCCCGGCCGCTACAACCTGCTCGCCTCGGACGGGACGTCCCTGGCCGCCACGACCTGGGGCGACTCGCTGTTCGTCCGCGAGGGCGGGGACGCGGTCCAGATCGCCTCCGAGCCGCTCGACGGCGACGCCGCGTGGCGCCGCGTCCCCGACCGCTCGCTCGTCACCGCCGATCTCGACACCGGCGTCCGCATCACCCGACTCTGAAGGAGAACCACGTGGACCGGTTCCTGACCGCCGACGATCTCGCCAAGACGCTCCGCCAGGACGTCCGGGCCGGGCTCTCCGGCACGCCCAAGACCCTTCCGCCCAAGTGGTTCTACGACGAGCGCGGCAGCGCGCTCTTCGAGGAGATCACGAAGCTGGAGGAGTACTACCCGACCCGGCGGGAGCGGGAGATCCTCGCCGCCCGGGCGTCCGACGTCGCCGCCGCCACCGGCGCCGGGACGCTGCTGGAACTCGGCGCCGGCTCGGGGGAGAAGACCCGGCTGCTGCTGAACGCCCTGGCCGGCACGCTGCGCACCTACGTGCCGGTGGACGTGAGCGGCGACTTCCTGGAGCAGGCCGCGGCCGGGATCGCCGCCGACCATCCCGGCCTCGCCGTCCGGGCCGTCGTCGCCGACTACGAGCAGCACCTTCACCTGCTGCCCGGCGGCGGGCGGCGCCTCGTCGCCTTCCTCGGCGGGACGATCGGCAACATGCCGCCCGCCGAGCGCATCGGGTTCCTCGGCGGCCTGCGCGCCACCATGGACGAGGACGACTTCCTGCTGCTCGGCGCCGACCTCGTCAAGGACGAGGAGCGGCTCGTGCGCGCCTACGACGACGCGGCGGGCGTCACCGCCGAGTTCAACCGCAACGTCCTGTCGGTCATCAACCGGGAACTGGACGCCGACTTCGACCCGGAGGCGTTCGAGCACGTCGCGGTCTGGAACCGGGCCGAGGAGTGGATCGAGATGCGGCTGCGGTCGCTGCGCGCCCAGGACGTCCGCGTCGGCGGCCTCGACCTGGAGGTCTCGTTCGAGGACGGGGAGGAGATGCGCACCGAGATCTCCGCCAAGTTCCGGCGCGAGCGGCTGGAGGCGGAGCTGGGCGCCGCCGGGATGGAGCTCGCCGAGTTCTGGACGGACGAGGCGGGCGACTTCTCCCTCACCCTCGCGCGCCCCGCGTCCCGCTGACGCCCTCCCGTCCGGGCCCCGGCCCGGACGGGCCGGGCTCAGCCCTTGCGGACGGGGTGATCGAGGCCCAGCCGCTTCAGGTCCGCCGCCAGGCGGGTCGCCACGTAGAGGTGGCCCGCCGGCGTCGGATGGGTGCGGTCCCTCTTGATGAGGCGGGGCGCGTTGCCCTGGCCGGTCAGCAGGTCCCCGGTGATCCACTGCTCGCCGATCGGGTCGACGAACGGGATGCCGAGCTGCCCGGCGAGGTTCTTCAGCGCGTCCCGGACGGCGACCGCGCCGGGCAGCGGCGTCCCCGTCCCCCAGAGCGGGCCCAGGATCACCAGGCGGGTGCCGGGCCAGCGCTGCCGGGCGCGCTGGAGCAGGACGTGCGCCGCCGCCGCGACCTGCGGTGCGGGGGTCCGCCAGTCGTTGTGGCCGCCGGACACCACCAGCATGTCGGGCGCGGGGCGCCAGCCGAGCTGGCTCTCGAACAGGCCGAGGAAGGCGCGCGGGCCGCGGCCCGTCGCGACGTACCCGGTGCCGGACCGCCCGCCGACGACGACCTGCCAGCCGAGCAGCCGCGCGGTCGCGGAGGCGTACGTCGACTCCGGCTCGACGCCGCGGTCGCCGACCGTGTAGCTGTCGCCGAGGAACATCACCACGGGCGGGGTCTTGCGCGCCCGGTCGTCCGGGCCGTCCGCCGCGGCCGGCTTGTGCACCGAACCCGCGAGCAGGGAGCAGCCCGCGACCATCGAGCAGCCGGCGAGCGACAGGACCGCCGCCAGGCCGAGGCACAGCATCCGGGTCGCCGCGCCGCGTCGGGCGCGGCGAGATGTCATGGAGTACCACCAATGAATCAGGGGGACGCCTCCGCATCTTACTGACCCCGCGCCTCTGCCGCGGGCACTCCGCGACCATGGCGTCACCATGCCGTCACCGCCCCGCGGCCGATCGTGTCCTTCCTTCCATCCGCCGTTCACCCCGCGGATCGGACCGGGCAACCTGGCGACGGGAGGGTTCCGCGGTGACTCGACGGGAACGGCTGCGCGAACTCGACCTGCTGCGCTTCACGGCCGCGATGGCGGTGGTGCTCTACCACTTCACGGGATTCGGGGGCGCGGGGGCGTGGCCCTCGCCGTCGCAGGAGGTCTTCCCCGAGATCGCCCCGGTCACCCGGTTCGGGTACCTCGGCGTCGACCTGTTCTTCGTCATCAGCGGGTTCGTGATCCTCATGAGCGCGTGGGGACGCGGCCCGGGGGAGTTCGGCATCTCCCGGCTCGTCCGGCTGATGCCCGCGTACTGGGTGAGCGTGCTGCTGGGCGCCGCCGTCTACGCGGTCTTCCGGATGGGGCACGGCGTCCCCGGCCTGGTCGTCCCGAACCTGACGATGCTGCAAGGCGGGCTCGGACTGCGGAACGTGGACGCCGTCTACTGGACGCTCTGGGTCGAGCTGCACTTCTACGTGCTCGCCGCCGTCCTCGCGGGGGTCGGGATCACCTACCGGTCCTGCCTGATCTTCATGGCGGCCTGGCTGCTCGGCGGGGTCTTCGCCGACGAGGCCGACAACAAGCTGCTCCAGGTGATGCTGGTCCCGACCTGGAGCTGCTACTTCATCGCGGGCATGGCGCTGTACATGATCCACCGGTTCGGGCCGACGCTGCTGCTCTGGGGCTACGTGGCCGCGTCCTACCTGGTGGCGCTGCGCTGGGGCTCCTGGCGCGCGGAGCACGTCTTCAGGGGCGCGGACGAGACCGTGGTCAGCGCCGTCATCACGGGCATCTTCGCGGTGATGATCCTCGTCGCGACCGGGCGGCTGAGCCGGCTGCGGTGGCGGGGCCTGACCGTCCTCGGGGCGCTCACGTACCCGCTCTACCTCGTCCACTCCCAGCTCGCGCTTCCCCTGCTGGACGCGGTGTATCCGGGCCTCAACCGGTGGACGGCGCTGGCGGTGGTGGTCGGGACCTCGCTGCTGGCCGCCTACGCGGTGCACCGGCTTGTGGAACGTCCGGGCGCGAAGTGGATGCGGGCCCGGCTCACGGCGTCGTTGGCACCCATGCGGCCTTCCGAGGAAACCTCTACGTTTGTCGCTCGTGGCGATTGGCGTGGACGGGGCGGTTCTGGTCTCGGCGGCGGTGAGCCTCGCGACCGCGCCCCGGTGGATGCGGCACGCACCTGACCCTCTGCCCGGCGGCTCCACACGACGCTGGGCTCGTCCAGAGGCGTTCCTCTGCCTCGTCATCGGGCTCGTCTACCTGAACCAAGTGCTCTTCACCGTGTACATGCTGCGCGTCCACGGCGGGGACGCGTCCTTCATCGCGAAGTACCTCCCCGAGGGGTATTTCGCGCTTGAGGACGGCGCGGCCATGCGCGGTCTCGCGGAACACTTCCCGATGCCGGAACTGCTGGCGCCGTCCCTCCTGCGTGTCCAGGCGTTCCTGGAACTGCCCTTCGCGCTGCTGGCGTACATGACGGTGCTGCGGTGGCTGGATCGCGGCCTCTACCGGCGCCTGGCGCGCTCGTGGCCGGTGTGGGCCGCGTCGCTGTCCTACACGTTCGTCTTCTGCCTGGTCGAGTGGGATCTGCGCAACCCCTACACGATGGACGACATCGTGATTCGGGCCTGCTCGGCTGTGGTGACGCCGTTGCTGCTCCGCTGGCTGGCCGGGCAAGAGGAAGCCGCCCCAGAGGAGCGGTCATTCGCGCAGATGCTTCTCTTCGCCGCGTCTGCCTGGGCGTTGGGGCAAATCGTGTTGGCCGTCTATGACACCGCCCTGCTGTACAACCTCGGTCATCTGGGCGGACGCCTGCCCGGGATGGCCGTCGCCGTGTGCGTCCTGGCGGGTGCGCGCTGGGCGTCGTCCCGTCTGAGACCGGGCGAGGTGGGGGACGCCCTGGCGTCGGTCATCAACGGGTTGCGCTGGGGACTGCTTCTCTTCTTCGTCCCGGCGCTCGCCGTCCGCTACGGGGTGAACTTCGGCACCCCGCTCCTGGCAGGGGCGGCCGGCCTGCTGGTCTGCGCTGTGGCCGCCGTGTACGCACTGCGGAGCACGCTCACCGGCGCAGGGGCGACCCGCATCGCTCTCTGGGCCGTCCAGGCGGCGGTGGCGCTTCTCGCCGGAGCCGCGGCCGGGTACGCCGCCGTCCGCCTGGTCGCCGACACCTACTACGAGGCGGGGCTGCTCAGGGGCGCCGTCTCCTGCTTCGCCGTCGTCGTCACCGTCTGCGCGCTGACCGATCGCGTGCTGACTGACCGATTTTTTCGCCGAAGGTGTGACACATCCGGAACGACGTGCGCTGAGTGAGTATGAGCGTCCGGTTGTTGGGAGCGGGCTACGCCGGACGCGCCGCCTCTGGCGGGCCCGTCGCCCCCGGTCGGGCCCGCCAGAGCACCTCAGGTGGATAGCACCTCAGGCAGAGAACACTTCAGGCCGGCTCGTCCGGTGACCCGGGCCCCGGTTCCTGCAGTTCCTCGGTGTAGCTGACCGACAGGCGACGCATCAGCCCCGTCTCGTCGATGGAGTACTGGCCGAGCCGCCACAGCGGCGGCGAGTAGGCGTGGATCGAGACGCTGGCGTTCTCCACCCCCGTGAGCCGGTGGATGTGCTCGGGACCGAAGCAGAAGGACGCGCCCTCCCGCACGACGGTCCGCAGGGGTTCGCCGCCGATGCGCGGGTTGTTCTCCTCGATGGCTCCGGCGACGACGCGGACGGCCCCCGAGGAGACGTCGTGGTCGTGCCAGCCGGTGTCGTTCTCGGGCGTCCAGCACAGCAGCCAGACGTCGACGTGCTCGTCCCGGTGGAGGGAGACGTAGTGGCGGCGCCCCTCCGGGAACGCGACGTGCTGCCGCCACAGGCCGGGCCGCTCGGCCAGGTCGTCGACCAGCTCCCGCAGCTCCCGCTTGTCGAGGGGACGGCCGGGCAGGCGCTCCAGGCCGCCGGGACGGGGCAGGACCTCGGAAGACACGGGGTTCGCTCCTCTCTGAAACCGTCGCCGGGCACGGTCCGCTAAGCCCGTAACCCGGCGTGAATCGCCAGGCCAGGGCTTCTGAACCGCATCAGTTAACCGTTTCAGTGAACCGCTTCAGTGATGACGCCGTCAAGCCCGGATGCGGCGCGCTGTCGGTGGCGGCCTCTAGGGTTGGAGGGATGTCGGAGAAGCGCAAGCGCGCGACCATCCGCGAAGTGGCGCAGGCGACGGGGCTGTCGCCCGCGGCCGTGTCGTACGCGCTGCGCGGCATCCAGACCTCGGAGGAGACGCAGGAGCGGGTCCGCGCCGCGGCGCGGGAGCTGGGCTACGAGGCGCACCCGATCGCGCGCGCGCTGGCCAGCGGCCGCACCGACCAGGTCGGCCTGCTGTGCGGCTCGCTGGAGGACTACTGGCAGCAGTCCCTCGCCGTGGGCATCGGCCGGGCGCTGCTCGCCCGCGGCCGCTACGCCCTGATCGTGGACGCCGGCGGCGACCCCGAGCGCGAACTGGCCCTCGCGCGGCGGCTGCGCGACCAGCGGGTGGACGGCCTGATCGTCCAGCCGCTCGACCCGTCCGCCGCGCTGTGGTCGGAGCTCGCGGCCTCGGTCCCCGTCGTGTCCATCGGCGACGCCCTGCACGGCGGGCAGGCGCAGGGCGAGGTCGTGTTCGACAACCGGCGGGGCGTCACGCTCGCGCTGGAGCACCTGCGGGCGCTCGGGCACCAGCGCCTCACCGTGTTCACCCCCACCCTCGCCAGCACCCCCGACCGTCCCGCCGACGTGTACGTCAACGCCGAGGCCGAGCGGCTCGGCCTGAGCGTCGACGTGGTGGTCGTGCCGCAGTCCCTCCCCGAGTCCACCGAGGTCGCGCTGCGGGTGCTCGGCGGCCCCGACCGCCCCTCGGCCGTCTTCTGCTTCGCCGACTCCATCGCCTACGGCGTCTACGCCGCCACCCGCGAGCTGGGCCTGGACGTCCCCGGTGACGTCGCCGTCTGCGGCTACGACAACCACCCGATGTCGGCGCTGCTCACCCCGCCGCTCACCAGCGTCGAGTGGGACATCGACGGCATCGTCCACTCCGCCGTCCGCCTCGTCGTGGACGTCATCGACGGCAAGCCCCGCAAGCGCCGCGTCGTCCGCGAGCCGTCCCTGCGCATCCGCGCCTCCACCGGCGAACCGCCGGCGGACGGCTGAGCCGCCGGTGCGCCGGGCCACCGGTGTGCCGAGGTCTCCTGCAGACCGGGCCGCCGGCGGGGTGAGATCACCGGCGGGGTGAGATCACCGTTCCCACCGGGCTCAGGGGTGGAGGCGGGACAGGTGCGGTAGGAGGTCCGCGGCGGCGGCGATGTCGGTGTCGAGCGGGCGGTCCTCGACCCGCGGGTCGAGGACGGCGTCCGCCATGTCGTACGCCGAGCGCAGCGGGCCGCCGGAGGGTGCCCGCCCCTGCATCCGCAGCGCGCGGACGGCGGCCACCAGTTCGCAGCCGAGGCCGAGCCGGTAGGCGGCGACCGCGTCCGTCGTGGCGCGCGCCGACTGCGTCGAGAAGCCCGCGTGCTCCTCGACGCCGCGCGACAGCACCGCGCTGCCGAGCGCCGCGGGGGTCGCGAGGCGCCGCACGTCCGCCAGGCACGAGTGCGCCACGTACTCCAGGATCATGATCCCGGACGAGGCCTCCGTGGCGCCCTGGAACGGGTAGAGGCCGGTGAACGACGGCTCGGCGAGCGTGCCGAGGCGCGCGGCGGCCAGCGCCATCGTCTGGAAGAGGGCGGCGCGGGCCGCGTCCAGGGCGAGCCCGACGTAGGCGGTGTGGAAGTTGCCGTTGTGCCAGACCGCCCGGCCGGGGACGTCCACCAGCGGGTTCTCGGCGGCGGCGTTGATCTCCCGCGTGACGACCTCCTCGGCGTAGCCGGCCGCCTCCAGCGCGGGGCCGTGCACCTGCGGGAACGCCCGGTAGCCGTAGGGGTCCTGGATGCGCATCGGCGCCGGCCGGTCGAAGGCGAGCAGCGCGCGCATCGCCGCCGCGGCCTGCTGCTGGCCCGGATGGGGGCACGCGTCCTGCACCGCCTCCGCGTAGGGCTCCTCGGAGGCGCGGACGGCCAGATGCGACAGCGCCGCCACGACCGTCGACGCGCGCAGCGCCACCCGCAGGTCGGCGACCGCGAGCGCCGACTCGCCGAGCGTGGCCGCGTTGGAGCTGATGAACGCCAGCGCGTCGGCGGAGCGGAGCCGGTAGCCGGGGCCGCGCTCCTGACCGCCGTCCGGGCCGGGCAGCCACGGCCGCTCGCCGAGAAGGCACAGCGCGGTCGAGGCCAGCGCGGTCAGGTCGCCCGTGCCGATCGCCCCGTACACCGGCACCGGGGGGAGGAGGCCGAGGTTGAGCACGTCCGCCAACGCCTGGAGCGCGCCCGGTTCCACGCCCGAGCCGCCCGCCGCGATCTGGTTCAGCCGGACCGCCAGCATCGCCCGGACGATCTCCGGCGCGACCAGCGGACCCGCTCCGGCGGCGTGGCTGCGCAGCAGTCGCAGCCCGTGGGCGTCGGCGTCCTCCCACTCGACGTCCACGACGCGGTTGGCGCCGACCCCCGTCGTCCGCCCGTACACCGGCCGGGCCTCGGTGATCTCACGGACGAGTCGCCACGCGGCGCGCGCCCGCTCGACCCCGGCCGGGGCCACGGCGACCGCCACATCCTCCCGGGCGGCGCGCGCCACCTGCGCGCATGTGAGGGATGTCCCATCGATAACGATTCGGCTGTTCTCCACGCCGACACGCTACTTTCCCTGCATTACCGGTAGATATGCTTGCATGCTTGACGTGCCGGACATGCAGGGACACTGGGATGACGTTACCCACGGGTCGCGGTGGGGAACCAGTCGGAATCGATCATCGGCGTCACGGGGGACGCCCGGCGAGGACGTGATTCGTTGATCACCTTTGAGGGCGTCACCAAGCGCTATCCCGGGGGCACCGTCGCGCTCGACGACGTGAGCCTCGACTGCCCCGCGGGCCGCATCACCGTGTTCGTCGGCACGTCCGGCGGCGGCAAGACCACCGCCCTGCGGACCATCAACCGGATGGTGGAGCCGACGTCCGGGCGCGTGCTGATCGACGGGCAGGACGTCCGCGAGCGCAAGCCCGCCGAGCTGCGGCGCGGCATCGGCTACGTGATCCAGCACGCCGGGCTGTTCCCGCACCGCACCATCCTCGACAACATCGCCACCGTCCCGTACCTGCTGTCCTGGAACAAGAAGAAGGCGCGGGCGCGGGCGCTGGAGCTGATGGAGCGGGTCGGGCTCGACCCGGCGATGGGCAGGCGGTACCCGTTCCAGCTCTCCGGCGGCCAGCAGCAGCGCGTCGGCGTCGCGCGGGCGCTCGCCGCCGATCCGCCGATCATGCTGATGGACGAGCCGTTCAGCGCCGTCGACCCGGTCGTCCGCGCCGAGCTGCAGGACGAGTTCCTCCGCCTCCAGGAGGAACTGCACAAGACGATCGTGTTCGTCACCCACGACATCGACGAGGCCATCAAGCTCGGCGACCGGATCGCGGTGTTCCAGACCGGCGGCAAGCTCGTCCAGATCGACAGCCCCGAGAACCTCCTCGCCCACCCGGCCGACGACTTCGTCGCCGGGTTCATCGGCCAGAACCGCGGAATCCGCACCCTGTCGTTCGCCGAGACGGGCGGCCTGAGGCTGAGCGACGCCGCGGTCCGCGCGGCGAGCACCGACGCGGCGGACGCCGCCGGGACGGACTGGGTGCTCGTCGTCGACGACGACCGGCGCCCGCTCGGCTGGGCCCGTCCGGCGCAGGCCGGCGGGCCGCTCGGCAAGGCGAAGCTCAGCCCGGTCGGCCCGACGTTCCGGGTCGGCGGCGACTCCGTGCGGACCGCGCTGGACGCGGCCGTCCTGTCCCCGTCCGGGCTGGCGGTCGGCGTCGACGAGACCGGCGCCGTCGTCGGGACGGCGAGCGGGACCGACCTGCTGGCCGTGCCCACCCACGGCCGCGACGGCGCCGCCGCCGGAACCGCCGCCGGAACCGCCGCCGGTCCGGAAGAGGCGGATCCGGAAGGGGCCGACGCCGGAGGCACCGGCTGATGGACATCGACTGGGGCTGGATCGGCGAGCACACCGACACGCTGTCCGAGCACGCCCTCATCCACCTGCGGCTCGCCCTGCTGCCGGTGCTGTTCGGCCTGCTCATCTCGCTGCCGGTCGGCATGATGTGCCGCCGCTGGCGCTGGCTCTACCCGCCCGCGCTGACGATCTCGAACATCTTCTACGCGATCCCGTCGCTCGCGCTGTTCATGGTCTTCATCCAGTACACCGGCCTGACGGCGTCCACGGTCATGATCCCGTTGACCCTGTACAGCCTGTCGGTGCTCGTCCCGAACGTGGTGG
The DNA here is from genome assembly GCF_008327685.1 of Actinomadura sp. K4S16. Taxonomy (GTDB): domain Bacteria; phylum Actinomycetota; class Actinomycetes; order Streptosporangiales; family Streptosporangiaceae; genus Spirillospora. Next base: position 51,856 of record NZ_BDDE01000027.1, on the reverse strand, counting down.
ACGGGCTGGCGTCGGTGTCCGAGCCCGTCCGGCAGGCGGCCACCGCGATGGGATTCGGCCCGCTGCGGCGCCTGCTCCAGGTGGAGCTGCCGATCGCCGTGCCCATCGTCATCGCCGGGACGCGCGTCGCCGCCGTCTCCTCCATCAGCCTCGTCGCCGTAGGCCAGCTGATCGGCCAGGGCGGCCTCGGCTACGACATCATCCGCGGCTACCAGCTCCAGTTCCAGACGCAGATCGTGGCCGCCACCGTCCTGATCGTCCTGCTGGCCCTGGTCACCGACGCGATCCTGGTCACCGTCCAACGCCTGCTCACGCCGTGGGCCCGAGCCCGGATGACCTCATGAACGAGCTGTGGAACCAGATCGACCTGTTCTGGACGTGGCTCACCACGTCCTCCCAGTGGCACGGCGGCGACGGCATCCCGCACCGGCTGCTCCAGCACGTCTACTACAGCGGCGTGGCGCTGGTGTGCGCCGCGGTCATCGGCCTCGCGCTCGGGCTGCTCGTCGGGCACACCGGCCGCGGCGGGTTCCTCGCGATCAGCCTGGCGAACGTCGCCCGCGCCGTCCCCACCTTCGGCCTGGTGCTGATCGTCGTGGTGATCGAGTACAGCATCACCCCGGTGCTCGTCGCCCTGGTGGCGCTCGCCGTCCCGCCGATCCTCGTCAACACCTTCGAGGGGATCCGCGGCGTCGACGCCGACGCCAAGGACGCGGCGAGCGGCATGGGCATGACCGGCTGGGGCGTGCTGTGGCGGGTCGAGCTGCCGATGGCGCTGCCCCTGATCCTGCTCGGGCTGCGCACTTCCGCGATCCAGGTCGTCGCCACCGCCACCATCGCCGCCTACCCGGGCTTCGGCGGCCTCGGCCGCTACATCATCGACGGCCTGGCCCGCAACGACTACCAGCTCGTCGTCGGGGGCACCGTCCTGGTGGTGCTGCTCGCGCTGATCGTCCAGGCGGCCTTCGCGGCGCTGCGCCGCCTCCTCGTCTCACCGGGCCTGCTCGGCTCCGCCCGATCCTCCTGAAAACCGAAGGAAGAGCACCATGAACAAAACCATCAGGGGCGCGGTCGTCGGCCTCGTGGCCGCCCTGTCGCTGTCCGCCTGCGGAAGCGGGGACTCCGGCGACGACAAGAACCCGCTGTCCGGCGGCGGCGGGAACGGCACCGTCACCGTCGGCGGCGCGAACTTCCCCGAGAGCAACCTCCTCGGCGAGCTGTACGCGCAGGCGCTGGAGGCCAAGGGCGTCAAGGTCACCCGCAAGTTCAACATCGGCGCCCGCGAGATCTACTACGACCAGGTCGTCAAGGGCGGCATCAGCGTGATGCCCGAGTACAACGGCGCCCTGCTCACCACCTCGGTCGACAAGTCCAGCACCGCCGCCACGACCGACGAGATCAACGCCGCCCTCAAGGCCAAGCTGCCCGCCGGCGTCGAGATCCTGGACTCCGCGCAGGCCGAGGACAAGGACTCCGTCACCGTCAACCCGCAGACGGCCGCCAAGTACAAGCTGAAGTCCATCGCCGACCTCAAGCCGGTCGCCAAGGACCTGGTCATTGCGGGGCCGTCGGAGTTCAAGACCCGCCAGCAGGGGCTCGTCGGCCTCAAGAAGACCTACGGCCTGGAGTTCAAGAAGTTCCAGCCGTTCGACGCCGGCGCCCAGGCCACCCTGGTGAAGCTGCTCACCGAGAACAAGGTCCAGGCCGCCGACCTGTTCACCACCGACCCGACGATCCAGCAGAACAAGCTCGTCGTGCTGGAGGACCCGGAGAACGTCTTCTCCGCCCAGAACGTCACGCCGCTGGTCAACAAGTCCGCGGTGGACGACAAGGCCAAGGCGGCGCTGAACGCCGTCTCCGCCAAGCTCACCACCCAGGACCTCCTCGACATGATGAAGCGCGTCGCCATCGACAAGGACGACCAGGAGAAGGTCGCCGAGGAGTGGCTGAAGAAGTCCGGCCTCGCCTGACCCGCCGCGACACCGCCGAACGGCCGGGCCCGCACATGGGCCCGGCCGTTCGCCGTCCGCGTCGGCGGGTCAGTTCCGGAAGGCGAGCCGGGCGAGCACGGGATCGTGGTCGGACGGGTAGAGCCCGCCGGAGCGGTAGGGGTCGATCTCGGCCCACGCCGTCCTGATCCGGCCCCGCACCAGGATCCAGTCGATGCGCCTGCCGCCCGGTTCCGGCGGCTCCCAGTGGTTCTCGGTCCGGTACTGCGGCCCGTGCCGGTCGGCCGCCGTCCAGGTGTCGCGGAACGCGCCCGGCCCGGTGAGGATCGAGTACGCCGGGGATGCCCCGGCCGTGTCGTTGAAGTCGCCCGTGAGGACGACCGGCGCGCCCGCCTGGAAACCGCGGACGCGGTCGAGGATCAGCCGGGCGCTCTTCTCCCGCGAGCCCGCCGACATGTTGTCCAGATGCGTGTTGGCCTGGTAGAACACCGTGCCGGTGCGGCGGTCGCGGAACTTCGCCCACGTCACCATCCGGACGTACCGGTTGCCCCAGGTGGCCGAGCCGATCACCGACGGGGTGTCGGACAGCCAGAAGTGGTCGAAGTCCAGCACCTCGAACCGCTCCTCGCGGTAGAAGATCGCCAGGAACTGGTCGCGGGTGCCGCCCTGGCTGCCGAGGCCGATCCAGCCGTACTCCGGCAGGGTCCGGAGGAGGTCGCGCACCTGGTACCAGCGCGCCTCCTGCACCCCCAGCAGATCCGGGTCGTGCTCCCGCAGCAGGCGCCTGACCAGCGGCAGCCGGGTCTTCCAGTCGCGGGGCGGCGGGTCGTTCACGCCGCGCAGGTTGTACGTCATCACCCGCAGCGACCCGTCGCCGGCCGCCCTGGGCTCGACCAGCACGAACCCGGAGACCAGCAGGACCGCAGCGGCCGCGACCGCCGGCCAGAACCATCGCCGGCGCAGGAGGCGCCCGGCCATCCCGCCGCCGTCACCATGACGCCGCCTCACCACGCAGCCACCGCCCGTCGTGCCGCACCCGCCGGTCCTGCCGCCGCTCCGAGCATAGATCGCGGCCTACGATTCGGACATGCTGCTCGAGCACCGAGGAAAGCGCCCCGTCGTTCCCGAGTCGGCGTACGTGGCCCCCTCAGCTGTCCTGTGCGGAGACGTCGTCCTGGGGGAGGGGGCCCGCATCCTGCACGGCGCGGTCCTCACCGCCGAGGACGGCACCGTGCGGACCGGCGCGAACGTCGTGGTCATGGAGAACGCGCTGGTCCGCGGCCGGGCCGGCCATCCGGCGGCCCTCGGCGACGCCGTGCTGGTCGGACCGCACGCGCACGTCAACGGCGCGACCGTCGAGGACGAGGTCTTCGTGGCGACCGGCGCGTCCCTCTTCCCGGGCTCGGTCGCCGGGACGCGCTCTGAACTGCGCATCAACAGCGTCCTGCACGTGAACTCGCGGCTGCGTCCGGACACGGTCGTCCCGATCGGTTGGGTGGCGGCCGGAGACCCCGCCGAACTCTTCTCCCCGGACCGGCACGACGACCTCTGGGAGAAGCAGCGCGCCCTGGACTTCCCCGGCACCGTCTACGGCGTCCCGCGCGGCTCCTCGATGCGCGACATCATGGCCCGCCAAGCGGACTTCTACGCCGCCCACCGCCACGACCGCCGACTCGACGACTGACCACCGCCGCCCCGGGCGGTGGTCAGGTCCAAGCGGGTGCTCAGACGCGGACGGGGAGGGAGACGAGGCCGCGGACGATCGAGCCGGTGCGATGGTGGCGCAGCTCGTCGGCCGGGACCGCGAGGGCGAGGTCGGGGAAGCGGTCCAGCAGGCCGCCGATGGCGATCTGGCCTTCCAGCCGGGCCAGCGGGGCGCCGAGGCAGAAGTGCGGCCCGTGGCCGAAGGCGACGTGGCCCTTGGGAGCGCGCGTCACGTCCAGCCGGTCGGGGGACTCGAACACCGCCGGGTCCCGGTCCGCGGCGCCGAGCGAGACGTGCACCCAGGCGCCCTTGGGGATCGGCGTCCCGGCGATCTCCATGTCCTCCAGGGCGATGCGCTGGCTCGCGCGCTCCACCGGGCCGTCGAACCGCAGCAGCTCCTCGACCGCGGCCGGCAGCAGCTCGGGCCGCGTCCGGAGCAGTTCGAGCTGGCCCGGGTTCCGGAGCAGGGCGAGCACCCCGTTGCCGATGAGGTTGACCGTGGTCTCGTGCCCGGCGATGAGCAGCAGCGCGACGGTCCCGAGCATCTCGGCCTCGGTGAGGGCGGACCCGCCATCGCGGGCGGTGATCAGACCGCTGACCAGGTCGTCCTCGGGACGGGCCCGCCGCTCGGCGATGACCGCGAGCAGGTAGTCGTTGAACGCCCGGGCCGCCGCGCGGCGGCGCTCGCGGGCCTCGGCGGTCAGCGCGGGCACGGTCAGCACGGCCGTCCACTCGCGGAACCGGGCCCGGTCGGACGCCGGGACGCCGAGCAGTTCGCAGATGACCTGGATCGGCAGCGGGACGGCCAGCTCCTCGATCAGGTCGGCCCCGCCGCGGGCCGCGATGCCGTCCAGCAGCCCGTCGGCGATCTCCTGGACGCGGGGGCGCAGCCGCTCGACCCGCCGGCCGGTGAACGCCTTCGCCACCAGCCCGCGCATCCGGGTGTGGTCGGGCGGGTCCATGGCGAGCATCGTGCCGCCGAAGAACAGCTCGGCGTTCACGGGCACGGTGCTGTACGAGCTGTCCTTGGACAGGCGCGGATCGGTCAGGGCCGCCCGGCCGTGCTCGTGGTCGACCACGAGGAAGGCGGTGGCGCCGGGAGGGAAGTCGATCGGATGGACGGGCCCGGAGGCGCGCAGCTCGTCGTACACGGCGTACGGGTCCTCGCTGAACGCCCGGCTGAACAGCAGGTCCAGTGGCAGCATCAGATCACCCTTCCGACGCCGGCGAGAAAGCCCGGCCGCGACATGTCGGGCGTGGCCGGCTCGGCGTCCGGCCGCCAGTCGGCCACCTGGACCAGGCCGGGACCGACCAGCTCGGTGCCCTCGAAGAACGTCATGACCTCGTCGATCCCGCGCGGGACGATGTCGCCCGCTCCGGTCCTGCCGTACGCGCCCCGCACCTGCTCCTCGACCTGCGGGGGGACGTGGCCGCGGTGGCCGTGCGTGACGGCCAGGTGGCTGCCGGGGGCGAGCGGCGCGCGGAGCCTCGCCACGATGTCCGCCGGGCGCGCCTCGTCCGGGATGAAGTGCAGGATGGCCAGCAGCAGGAGCCCCACCGGCCGGTCGAAGTCGATCCGGGCCTTGACCTCGGGATCGTCCAGGATGCTCTCCGGGTCCCGTAAGTCGGCCTGGATGACCGTCGTCAGCGGGTTGTCGGCCAGCAGCGCCCGCGCGTGCGTGAGCACGATCGGGTCGTTGTCGACGTAGATGACGCTGGAACCGGGAGCGGCGCGCTGGGCCACCTGGTGCACGTTCTCCTGGGTCGGCAGCCCGGAGCCGATGTCGAGGAACTGCCGGATGCCGCGCTCGGCCATCATCGTCACGGCCCGCGACAGCAGCCTGCGGTTGGCGCGGGTGAACTCCAGCACGTTCGGCATCGCGGCCACCACCTGGTCGGCGGCCTCGCGGTCCGCGGCGAAGTTGTCCTTGCCGCCGAGGTAGTAGTCGTACATCCGGGCCACGCTGGGGGTATGGGGATCGATCACCCACTCCGGATGGTGCTCACCGCTCACGGACGGTCCTCCCTGTCCGGGTACCCGACCGCCCGAGTCTAGGGGCGAACCCCGGACGATGTTGATCAATTCGCCACACCCGGACGGCCGGCCCCGGCCGGTGCAGGCCATCATGTGAATCATGATGTTCGTCGCGGACCCCGAGCGGACAGGGGAGACCACGCTGCCGGACGGCCGGCTGCTCGGCTGGGCCGAGTGGGGCCCGGAGGACGGAACGCCCGTCCTGCTCTGCCCCGGAGCGGCCACGAGCAGGTGGCTCGGCTTCGGCGCGGGCGCCGTGCGTCCCCTCGGAGTACGCCTCGTCTCGGTGGACCGTCCAGGCCTCGGCGCCTCGTCGCCCTCACCCGGCAGGACGTTCGCCGACTTCGCGACCGACGTGAGCGCCTTCTTCGCGCTGCGCGGCCTGGAACGTCCCGCCGTGGTGGGGAACTCGCAAGGCGCACCGTTCGCGCTGGCCTGCGCCGTCGCGGGCCTCGCGTCCTCCGTGGCCGTCGTCTCCGGCGCGGACGAGGTCGCCGCCCCCGAGTTCGCGACCGCGCTGCCGGACGAGCTGCGCGGACTCGTCGACCGGGTGGCCGCCGACCCGCGCGGCGCCGAGGAGTTCTTCCGCGGATTCGGCGCCGACGCTATGTGGACGATGGTGATGAACGGGAGCCCCGAGTCGGACCTGCGCGTGTACGGCGAACCGGCATTCGCCGCCGCTTACCGGCGCGCCCTGGACGAGGCTTTCGCGCAGGGCCCGGACGGCTACGCCCGCGACACCGTCCTCGCCATGGGCCGCTGGCCCTTCGACCTCGCCGCCATCGGCGTCCCCGTCGACCTCTGGTACGGAGAGCAGGACACCACCCATTCACCGGACAACGGCGCCACGCTCGCGACACGGATCCCCCACGCACGGCGCCACGTCGTAGAGGGGATCGGCGGCGCCGTTCTCTGGACGCACGCCGACCGCGTCCTTCGCACGTTGACCGCTCCCCTCCCCTAGAACCGGAGGAACCCGCATGCCCGGCACTACGACACGGGCGGTCCGAGACGGATTGGTGTGCGGGTCGCGTATCGCGGACGGATCGTCCAGGAGGCGGGCGGTTCCGCGACGATGCGTTCAGGCGCGATTGCGCACGGCGCGGAACCCGGCACCATGACACCCGTGAACGAGAATGATCTTTTCAACCTGGACGGCCGCCGGTTCGCGATGGTCAGCTCGACCGCGAGCCGGGTGGACCCCGCCGCGCCCACACGGTTCGCCTACACGGAGGCCGACGGCGTGGTGTGGGGCAGCTACGAAGGCGACACCGTGGTCCACGGCCGGTTCGTGGGGGCCCGGCGCGGGGCCGAGGTCCGGCTGAACTACGTGCATCTGACCAAGCGGGACGCGGATCCGGTCGCCGGGTCCAGCACGAACCGGATCGAACTCCTCCAGGACGGCCGGATCCGGCTGGTGGAGGAGTTCCGGTTCGAGGGGGACGACACGCCCCAGGTCAGCGTCTGCGAGGAGATCATTCGGGGAGGTCTTTGAGGTTGGCCCGCCCCGCGCCCGCGCGGATGAAGCGCATCCGTCCCATGGTGACCGGGGCGGGGCCGGGCTCCGCCTCGGCCTTCGCCGGAGCGGAGTCGGACGTCAGCACGAACGGGCGGCGGATCACCTCGTCGAGGATGAGCACCGTCTCGGTCGCCTTCACCGCCGGGATGCCGGCGAGGCGCTCGGAGACGAGTCGGTGCACGGCCGCCACGTCGGTGGCCCGGACCTGGATCATCGCGTCGTGCTGGCCGGTGGTGATCGCGCAGTACTCGACCTCGGGCATCAGCGCGAGCTGGGCGCGGAACTGCGGCCACATCTGCTGCCGGACGGTGACGAAGATCAGCGCGCAGATGCCGAGGCCGGTGCGGACGGGGTCGACCTGCACGGTGAACCGGCTGATCACGCCGCTGGTGCGGAGCGCCTCGAAGCGCATGTAGGCGTTGGCCCGGGAGATCCCGACCTGCTGGGCGAGGGCCGCGATGGAGATCCGGCCGTCCTGGCGCAGGACCTCCAGCATCTTGAGATTGATCGAGTCCAGCTCGGCGCGGATCTGTCCAGGTTCGGGCCCCCTATTGGGTGGTCCTTGGGACGCTCTGGCCATGAATTCGTTTCCTTCTTCGGCTTCGTCTTGACTTTCGCTGGCTGCATAGACGTTCAGCCGGAAGTCTCGCACTATCGGACATCGTCGTCCAGACGCAGAGAACTGACCTGACGGACCCCCGGAGGCCGCGATGCCGATCACGAGTGGAACCACACGGCGGGCGGCGTTGTCCGTCCTCGTGGCCGCAGCACTCAGCCTGACCGCCTGCTCGGGCGGGGACGAGGCGTCCTCGTCCGGGGGCGGCAAGGCCCTGGTCATCGACACCTCGTTCAACCTCAAGACCGTGGACCCGGGCCGGATGTACGAGCAGACCGGCCTGCTCATCGACCGGGCCCTCTACGACACCCTGCTGAGCTTCAAGGGCTCCGACGTCAGCAAGCCGGTGCCGGCGCTGGCGGAGTCGTACGAGCTGTCCAAGGACGGCAAGAAGCTCACCCTCAAGCTGCGCCAGGACGCCGTCTTCTCCGACGGCGGCCCCGTCACCGCCGACGACGTGGTGTTCTCGCTCGACCGGGTCCGCGACCTCAAGGGCAACCCGTCGTTCCTGCTCGATGGCGTGAAGGTCGAGAAGACCGACGACAAGACCATCACCCTGGTGTCGGCCAAGCCCAACCCGTCGCTGCCGTTCATCCTGCCGAACCCGGCGCTCGGCATCGTCAACTCCAAGGTCGTCAAGGCCAACGGCGGTGCCGCCGGCCCCGACGACAAGGCGGAGAAGTACCTGAACGGCCAGTCGGCCGGATCCGGCCCGTACATGCTGGAGTCCTTCAACGCGGCCACGCAGGTCGTGCTCAAGGCCAACCCCAAGTACTGGGGCGCCACCAAGCCCGTCTACAAGCGGGTCGTGGTGCGCAACGTCCAGTCGCAGACCCAGAAGCTGAACGTGCAGCGCGGGGACAGCCAGATCGCGGTGGACCTGACGGCCGACCAGGCCCAGGGCATCGGCGGCGGCAACCAGATCGTCAAGGGCGCGTCCGCCAACGTGTTCTTCCTGCTGACCAACCGGAACCCGGCCGTCAGCAAGACCACGTCCAACCCCCGGTTCGCAGAGGCCGTCCGCAAGGGCGTCGACTACGCGGGGCTGCTGGAGCTCGCAGGCGAGGGCTCGGTGCAGGCGGCCGGCATCGTGCCGTCCATGATCAACGGCTCGCTGCCGGCGGAGCAGGCGCCCAAGCGCGACGTCGCCGGCGCCAAGGCGGCGCTCGCCGCCGGCGGGATCACGAACCCCAGGGTCAAGCTGGAGTACCCCAGCGACTTCACGCTCAACGGCCTGTCCTTCCAGCCGCTGGCCGAGCGCGTCCAGGCCAACCTGAAGGAGGTCGGCATCACCGTCGACCTCGCCCCCGCGCCGATCGCGACCGCGCTGGAGAGCTACCGCGACGGCAAGGAGGAGATGGGCCTGTGGTGGTGGAGCCCGGACTACCCGGACGCCAGCAACTACCTCGCCTTCCTGCCCGGCGGCCTGATCGGCGAGCGCGCGGGCTGGAAGAAGGGCGCGGACAAGGCCCTGGAGGACGCGGGAGCCAAGGCCGCGACCACCATCGGCGATGACCGGTTCGCCCAGTACCACCAGATCCAGACCGAGCTCAACGCGCGCGGCCCGATCGTGCCGCTGATGCAGCCGAGCCAGCGCCTGGTCACCGCCGGATCGCTGACCGGCCTGGCGGTCAACCCCGTGTGGACCTTCGAGATCGCGGCGCTCGGCAGCAAATGAAGTCCCCACACCCGTCGGACGAGCGGACGCTCAAGGGCCGCCGGCCACCCGGCGCCCGGTGGTGGTCGCGGCATCCGCTGATGCGGTTCCTGACCCGGCGGCTGGCGGTCTCCGTACTGCTGGCCGTCGGGGTCACCCTCGTCACCTTCATCCTGACCAACATGGTGCCCGGTGACCCGGCCACCGCGAACCTCGGCCAGCAGGCGCTCGGCAACCCGGCGATCGTCCAGCAGTTCCGGGAGCAGCACGGCCTCGACAAGCCGCTGCCCGTGCAGTACGCGACCTACATGGGCAACCTGGTCCGCGGGGACCTGGGCGAGTCGCAGCAGAGCCACCGGCCGGTCGCCGACGACCTGCGGGAGTTCGTCCCCGCGACGTTCGAGCTGGCCGGCACGGCGCTGCTGGTGTCGCTGCTGGTGGGCGTCGCGTTCGGCGTGATCGCGGCGCTGCGCCGGGACCGGTTCGTCGACCAGTTCCTGCGGGTGACCAGCCTGGCCGGCGTCTCGGTGCCGACGTTCTGGCTGGCGCTGCTGGCCTTCTACCTCTTCTTCTACAAGTTCGGGCTGGCGCCGGGCTCCGGCAGGCTCTCCCCGGCCATGGCGCCTCCGCCGCACGCCACCGGCCTCTACACGGTGGACGCGGCGCTCGCCGGCCAGTGGGACGTCTTCGCCAGCGCCGTCGGCCATCTCGTGCTGCCCGCGCTCGTGCTCGCCACGTACACGATCGGCCTGCTCACCAGGTTCACGCGGTCGGCCGTCCTGGAGGTGCTCGGCCAGGACTACGTGCGGGCCGCCCGGGCCAAGGGCCTGCCCGGCCGCGCCGTCCTCTTCCGGTACACGCTGCGCGCCGCGCTGGTGCCGGTCATCACGGTGGCGGGGCTGGCCTTCGGCAGCCTGCTGTCCGGCACCGTGCTCGTCGAGGCGATCTACGCCTGGCCCGGCGTCGGCGAGTACGCGTACAAGAGCGCGACCACGCTCGACCTGCCCGCGGTCATGGGCGTCGGACTCGTGGTGGGCGTGATCTACGTGGTGGTCAACCTGGTGGTGGACATGCTGTACGGCGTCATCGACCCAAGAGTGAGGCACACGTGAGCCGCAGGGTGCCGGAGGCATGGCGCAAGCCGCTCGCCGTCGTCGGCCTCGCCATCGCGGCGGCATGGCTGGTCGTGGTGCTCGCCGCGCCGCTGCTCGCGCCGCACGACCCGCTGAGCCAGGCCTTCCCGCGGCTTCAGGCGCCGAGCGGGGCGCACTGGTTCGGCACCGACGAACTCGGCCGCGACGTCCTCAGCCGGGTGCTGTACGGCGCGCGCCTGTCCATCCCGCTCACCATGCTGCTGGTCGTGATGTCCGTCGTCATCGGCGGGCTCCTGGGGGCCTGCGCGGGCTACTTCGGCCGCTGGCTGGACGAGACGATCATGCGGGTGGCGGACCTGGTGTTCGCGTTCCCGACCGTCATCCTCGCGATGGCCGTGGCCGCCTCGCTCGGCGCCAGCCTCCGCAACGCGGTGCTCGCCGTGCTCGTCGTGTCCTGGCCCGCCTACGCCCGGGTCACCCGCGGTCTGGTGCTCGGCATCCGGTCCCGCGAGTTCGTGATCAGCGGGCGGCTCCTCGGGTTCTCCGCGTGGCGCTCGCTGCGCACCGACGTGCTTCCGAACGTGACCGGCCCGGTCCTGGTGCTGGCCACCCTCGACATCGGCACCCAGCTCCTGCTGCTGTCGGGACTGTCGTTCCTGGGGCTCGGCGCCAAGCCGCCCACCGCCGAGTGGGGCTCCATGGTGGCGTCGGCCACGCACGTGTTCGACAAGTGGTGGGTCGGCGTGTTCCCCGGCCTGGCCATCCTGACGGTGGTGCTGGCCTTCAACTTCCTCGGTGACACGATGCGCGACGCGCTCGACCCGCGGACCGCACGGGCGATCAAGGAGCGGGCGCTGTGACCGTGCCGAACACCGGGCCGGAAAGCGGGCCGGACACCGTGCTGAACATCGAGCGGCTCACCGTCGAGCTGGGCGGGCGCCAGATCATCCAGGGGATCGACCTGGCGCTGGAACCGGGCCGGATCCACGGGCTGGCGGGCGAGAGCGGCTCCGGCAAGACCATGACCGGGCTGGGCGTCATGGGGCTGCTCCCGCACGGTGCGCGCACCGGCGGGCGGATCCTCTTCGACGGGACCGATCTGCTGGCCCTCCCGCCCAAGAGGATGAACGCGCTGCGCGGCAGCGAGATCGGCATGGTCTTCCAGGACCAGTCGACGAGCCTGCACCCCATGCTCTCGGTCGGCCGCCAGCTCACCGACCACATGCGCCACCATCTGGACCTGGACAAGGCCGAGGCGCGCCGCCGCGCGGCCGAACTGCTGGCCAGGGTGCGCATCCCGGATCCCGGCGGCGCGCTCCGGAGATACCCCCACCAGTTCTCCGGCGGCATGCGGCAGCGCATCGCGATCGCGATCGCGCTGGCCTGCGACCCGAAGGTCCTGATCGCGGACGAGCCGACCACCGCGCTCGACGTGACCGTCCAGGCCGGCGTGCTGCGCCTGCTGCGCGGCCTGTGCGACGAGCTCGGGCTCGCCGTCCTGCTGGTCACCCACGACCTCGGCGTCATGTCCGCGGTGGCCGACACGATCAGCGTGATGCGGGCGGGCCTCCTGGTCGAGACCGGCCCGCGCGCGCAGGTCATGTGCGAGCCCGCCGACCAGTACACCCGAACGCTGCTGGACGCGCTGCCGGAGCGGAGCACCTCATGAAACTGCTGGACGGTGCCGAGCCGGCGCCCGCCACACCGCTGCTGTCCGTCGAGAACCTGGTGGTCGACCACCGCAGCCCGGACCGGCCCCCGGTGCGGGCGGTGGCGGGTGTCGACCTGTCCGTCGCGCCCGGAGAGGTCGTCGGCCTGGTGGGCGAGTCGGGCTGCGGAAAGTCGACGCTGGCCCGCGCCATCTGCGGCATCATCCGCCCGTCCGGCGGCTCCATCGGGTTCGAGGGCCGCCCGGTCACGCCGCTCGGCCTGCGCCGCCGCGATCCCGCGCTGACCCGGATCCAGATGGTGTTCCAGGACCCGTTCGCCTCGCTGAACCCGCGCCGCCGGATCGGCGGCCAGATCGCCGACGGCCGGCGCGGCGGCCCGGACCCGGGCGAGCTGCTGGAGCGGGTCGGGCTGTCGGCCGACATGGCCGGCCGCTACCCGCACGAGTTCTCCGGCGGGCAGCGGCAGCGCATCGCCATCGCCCGCGCGCTGGCCGCCCAGCCGTCCCTGCTGATCGGCGACGAGCCGATCTCCGCGCTGGACGCCTCCGCCCAGGCGCAGGTCGCGGGGCTGATGCGGTCGCTGACCGTGGAGTCGGGAGCGGGGCTGCTGTTCATCAGCCACGACCTGTCGGTCGTCCGGATGATCGCGGACCGGATCGCGGTCATGTACCTGGGCAGGATCGTCGAGATCGGCCGCACCGCCGAGGTCTGGGCCGACCCGCGGCACCCCTACACCCGGGCCCTGCTCGCCGCGGTCCCCGCGCCGGACGGGGCGGGCACGCTGCCCGCCGAGCTGCCCGGGGACGTGCCGGACCCGGCGGCGCCGCCGTCCGGCTGCCGGTTCCACCCGCGGTGCCCCCACGCCATGGAGATCTGCTCGCGACGGGAGCCGGTGCAGGAACGCGGGGTCGCCTGCTGGCTCTACGATTCGGCGCCGGAATGAGCGACGACCGGCTGGAGCGGGTGCGGGCCCGCATGGTCGAGCACGGGGTGGACGTCCTCGTCCTGCGCCCCTCTTCGAACCTGCGGTACCTCGCCCGCTCGGTACGGCACGGCTTCCTCGTCATCACGCCGGACGGCCCGCCCGCGCACGTCCCCGATGCCTCGCCCCTCATCCCGGCGGGCTCGCGGGTCGCCGTCGACCCCCAGATGCTCGCGCACGAACTGCTGTCCATCCAGGAGCGGCTCGGCCCGCAGACCCTGTTCGCCTCGGCCGAGCCGCTCCTCGCGGCGCTCCGGATGCGCAAGTCCGGCGCCGAGATCGCGGCGCTGGAACGCGCGGCCGTCGCCGCCGACCGGGCCGTGGCGTCGGCCGCCGAACTGAGCTGGTCCGGCGCCACCGAACGGGAGATGGCGCGGCTGCTGCGGCGGCTGCTGCTGGAGGCCGGCCACGACGAGGTCACGCTCGTCACCGTCGCGGCGGGGGAGCACTCCGCCGACCCCTACCACCGGCCCACCGAACGGACGATCAACCCGGGCGACGCGGTCCTGGTCAACATCGGCGGACGGTACGAGGACTACTGCTCCGACATCGCCCGGATGTTCGTCGTGGCCGAGCCGCCCGAGGACTTCGAGGCCATGTACTCCGTCGTCCTCGCCGTCCACGGCGCCGCCTGCGAGGCGGTGCGCCCGGGGGTCACCGCCGCCGAGATCGACGAGGTCTGCCGCGACGCCATCGCGGCCAGCGGGTACGGGTCGTTCTTCGCCCACCGGACGGGCCACGGGGTCGGCCTCGACCAGTTCGAACCGCCCTACCTGTCGCCGGGGGACCGGACCGTCATCGAGCCCGGCATGACCATGTCCATCCAGCCCGCCATCTACCTTCCGGGACTGTACGGCGCGCGGATCGAGGACGTCGTCGTCTGCACCGACGTCGGAGCCCGCCGCCTGAACCAGAGCCCCCGCCTGCTCATCGTCACCGACCGCTGAACGAGCGCCCCGGGCTCGGCGACCTGGCGTTCGAGCTTTTCCGCAGGGGACGGGGCGGGGTGGGGGCGGCGGTATCCGATGATCCGCCGCACGGGCGGGGGAGCGGCGCGAAAACGGCTTCGTCCGCGTGAAGATCAAGAAGCCGGTGACGGTACGGGTGGTCTCGAAGCACCCGGCGGCGCTAGGTCGGACGGCCGTCGGCGAAGTGTGTCAGCAGCATCTCGACCAGGGCGGTGACGTCCGCGTCCGCCATCGGCTCGCCGGTCATGCCCATCCGGTGCAGCAGGGTTCCGACGGCGACGTCGATGAAGAGCAGGACCCGGTCCTCCGGCTCGCCGAGCGCGTCCTGGAGCGCGGTCCGGTAGGGGGCCTGGAGCCGCGAGGACAGGACCTCGCGCAGGTCCGGGTCGCTGACGGCGTCGCTGAACACGCCCGCGAACGCGTCCCCCACGCCCGGCTCGGCGATCTTCGCCGCGATCCAGCGGACGGCCGAGGACATGAGCTCGGCCCGCCCGGTGCCCTCCAGCGGCACCGGGCCGAACGCGTCGAGCAGGCAGTCGACGATCAGCGCGCCCTTCGACGGCCAGCGACGGTAGATCGTCGTCTTGGCGACGCCGGCCGCGGCGGCGATGCGGTCGACGGTGGCGCGCGCGTAGCCGAGCTCCCGCACCGTGGTCAGCGTCGCGGCGAACACCACCGCGTTGACGCCGGAGCGCGGGCGGCCCGGTGGCCGGGCGGAAGCGGTCGCTGGTGGCACCCCCAGACGATACCCGTCGCGCCCCGGCGCCGATCAGCGGTTCAGCGCTCCCGCGTGCCGGGCGGATTCGATGCGGGGCGCAACCGGTGGCGCAGGAAGGCGAGGATCTCGCGACGTGCGGGCCGGGCGTCCGGGATCAGGCCGGGCATGCTGAGGAACCCGTGGATGGCCCCGGGGTAGCAGGCCACGCGGGCGTCCGTGCCGTCCGCGCGGAGCCGTTCGACGTAGCGGCGGCCGTGGTCGTCCCCGGGATCCAGCGCGCCGGTGACGACCAGCGCGGGCGGCAGGTCGGCGAGATCGTCGAACTTCACCGGGGACACCGTGCGCGGGTCGAGGGTCGGCGGGACGCTCAGCCTGCGGGCCGTGCGCCATTCGGACACCGACAGCCCGGGGTTCCCGGAGTTCGCGGCGACCGACGGGTAGTCGGCCATGGTGTCGGTCCAGTCCGTGCTCGGGTAGCAGAGCACCTGGGCGTGCAGGGGCGGGCCGTCCTTGCGGGCGCGCAGCGCGACCAGCGCGGCGAGGGTGCCGCCGGAGCTCTCGCCGAGGACCGCGACGGCCGCGGGGTCGATGCCCCAGCCGAAGGGGTCGTCGACGAGGGCGGCGAGCGCGTCGTAGGCGTCGTCGAGGGGCGCCGGCAGAGGGTGCTCCGGGGCGAGGCGGTACTCCACCGACACCACCACCGCGGGGCAGCGGGCCGCGAGGCGGCTGTTGAGCCAGTCGTTCTGCGCCGGGGTGCCCACGATGAAGCCGCCGCCGTGGAGCGAGAGGATCAGCGGCAGCCCCGGGCCGGCGTCCTTGGGGCGGTGCACTCGCAGCCTCAGGCGGCGGCCCGGCAGGTCGATGGTGCGCTCCTCGATGCGGGCGCCCCGGTCGGGCAGGCCGGTGATGATCCGTACCGCGCGGGACGCCCGCAGCCGGTTGACCTTCGCGCGCGCGGCGATCACCTGTTCGTCGGTGAGCGCCTCCCAGTCCACCTTGTCCCTGAGGACGATGCGGGCGCGCAGTGGAGCCTTGGCCGTCATGATGACCTCCTCATATTTACGATACCAATAGTAGCGTAATAGGGATGGCCGGTCCGCGCGGGGTGTCCCGGGTTGCGATGGCGCAGTTCGTATGTAAATGTTTACTGCATGTCGGTGAGCAAGGCTTCCCTCCTGGCCGCCGCGGCGGAGGAGTTCGCCCAGTACGGCCTTCGGGGCGCGCGCGTCCAGGCGATCGTCAAGCGGGCCGGTGTCAACGAGCGGATGATCTATCACCACTTCGGCAGCAAGGAGGGCCTGTACAGGGCCGTCCTCGAGGACCAGATGGCCGCGCTGCACGACGCGTGGCACCCGGCTCTGGAGAAGGCGCGGGCCCTCGCGCCCTACGAGGGCGTGACCGCGGCGCTCGGCGCGCTGGCCGAAGCCCTCTCGGGGCGTCCCGTCCTGATCGGTCTGTGGCTTCACGAGTCCCTGGGCGGGTGGAAGACCCTCCCGCTGCCCTCGGCCGACACGCTTCCGGCGGAGCTGCGCGAGCTGTACGAACGCGGCCAGCATGAGGGGGTCTTCCGCGGCGACCGGCCGTTCGAGATCGCTTGGGGCATCGCGATGAGCGCCCTCATCGGGGGCGTGGTGCTGGCGCGGCGCGGAGACGCTCTGGCGGCGGAGAGGGGCATCGACTTCACCGCGGCCGAGACGCGCCGCCTGGTGCTGGAACAGCTGCTGGACGGCATGACCGGCTCCAGGCGATCCCCGGGGGAGAAGTAGACGCCGCCGCTCGGAGCGCATCCGCTCCCCGCACGACATGCGCAGTAAATATTTACTGAAGATGGAGGGTCCAGTCCCATGACCGTGTCCGCGAAAGCGGTCGAGGAGCCGGGCGGCGGGCGCCTGCCCGCCCGGCTAGTCCTGCTCATGATCACGATCGCGCTGGGGTCGATCATGATGCAGCTCGACGCGACGATGACCAACATCGCCTACGACACGCTGCTCAAGCAGTTCGACAGCTCGTTGCTCACCATCCAGTGGATCACCACCGGGTACCTGCTCGCGATGGCCGCGGTCATGGCCCTGTCCGGGTGGGCCCTGGAACGGTTCGGCGCCCGGAAGATGTGGATCACCTGCATCTCGCTGTTCCTGGTCGGGTCCGTCCTGTGCGGCACCGCCTGGGACGTCTACAGCCTCATCGGGTTCCGGGTGGTCCAGGGGCTCGGCGGCGGCATGGTGCTCCCGCTCGGCATGGCGATCCTCGCCCAGGAGGCCGGGCCCGCCCGGTTCGGACGGGTCATGGGGGTGATGGGCGTCCCCTCCGCGCTCGGGCCGGTGCTCGGGCCGGTGCTGGGCGGCGTCATCGTCGACGACTGGGACTGGCGCTGGATCTTCTTCATCAACGTCCCGGTCTGCATCGCCGCCATGGTGATGGCCTGGCGCGTCATGCCCACGCGGACGTCGCCGGGCGCCGGGCGGCTCGACGTGCTCGGCCTCCTGCTGCTCTCGCCCGCCTGCGCCGTGGTCGTCTTCGGGCTCACCGAGGCCAGCAGGTACAGGTCGTTCGCGGACCGGCACGTCGTCCTCCCGCTGGCCGTGGGGGCGGTGCTCCTGGCGGCGTTCTGCCTGCACGCCCTGCGTGCCCGCGATCCGATCCTCGATCTGCGGCTGCTGAAGGTCCGCAGCTTCATGTCGTCCTCCGCCGTGCTGTTCTTCGCCAGCGTGGCCCTGTTCGGCGCGGTGGGCGTGCTTCCGCTGTACTCCCAGCAGGTCCGCGGCCACAGCGCCCTGGAGGCCGGCCTGCTGCTGGTCCCGCAGGGCGTCGGGATGGCCGCCTCGCTGATCGCGGTGGGCAAGCTCGCCGACCGGGTCGCCGCCCGCGTCCTGGTCATCGGCGGCCTGGTGCTGACGGGTGCGGGCGCCCTGGTCTTCACCCGGCTCGGCGCCGAGAGCAGCGAGGTCCTGCTGAGCGCGGCGCTCCTGGTCAACGGCTGCGGCATGGGCGCGGTGATGGTGCCGGCGATGGCGGCCGCCATCCGCGACGTCCCCGGGCCGGCGATCCCGCGGGCCAGCGCGGCGAACAGGATCATCATGCAGATCGGTTCGTCGTTCGGGGCCGCGGTCCTGCTCATCGTCGCGCAGGGACGCCTCGAGGAGCTGATCGCGTCGAAGCACGTCACCCCCGACGGGCTCGCGGGCGCCTACGGCCGCACCTTCTGGTGGGTACTCGGCTTCGTCGCCGTCTCGATCCTGCTCGCGCTCCTCATCCCCGCCCGGGCGTCCCAGTCCGAGCCGGCACGGCCGCGATCCGAGCAGGCCGGATCACCGCGCGTCGAGGATGTCCCGGACGTCTAGGTTGTGAGAATGGAGACGGCTGCTCTGGACGGGCTGGACCGGGCGATCGTCCACGCGCTGCACGTGGACGGGCGTGCGAGCTTCAGCCGGATCGCGGCCGTGCTGGAGGTGTCGGACCAGACGGTGGCGCGGCGCTACCGCAGGCTGCGCACGACCGGCGCGCTGCGCGTGGTGGGCCGGCCGGTTGCGCAGCGGATGGGCTGGGTGGAGTGGGTGCTGCGCGTCCAGGCCCTGCCCGAGGCGGCCAACGCGATCGCGGACGCGCTGGCACGCAGGGACGACACGCTGTGGGTGAGCCTGACCTCGGGCGGCACGCAGATCGTCTGCGTCGTGCAGGCGCGGGACCGGCGGCGCCGCGACGCGCTGCTGCTCGGGCAGCTCCCGCGGACGCCGCAGGTGACCGGGATCAGCGCGCACTGCGTGCTGCGGGTGTTCGCCGGAGGCCCGACCGGGTGGCACGGCCGGACCGACGCGCTCACGCCCGCGCAGATCGCCGCGCTGGCCCCCGACCTCGACGATCGCCAAGGCGAGGCCGTCGTCCTGACCGAGGAGGACGAGCAGTTGCTGAGCGTGCTCCTCCAGGACGGGCGGGCGGGCTACACGGACCTGGCCAAGGCGATCGGCGCCTCGGAGATGACCGCCCGGCGCAGGCTGGACCACCTGCGCCGGACCGGGGCGGTCTTCTTCGACGTGGACATCGACCCGCTGCTGCTGGGCTACGACACGGTGGCCATGCTGTGGCTCACCGTCGAGCCGTCCGCGCTGCGGCGGACCGCCGACGCGCTGGCCGCGCATCCCGAGGCCGCCTTCGTGGCGGCGACCACGGGGCCGACGAACCTGCTGGTGTTCGCCGCCTGCCGCGACGTGTCGGCGCTGTACGACTACCTGGAGGCGGGGATCGGCGCGCTCCCGGGCGTCCGCCAGGTGGAGAGCGCGCCGATCATCCGCAGCAGCAAGAGGATCGGGGCGGCCATGGGAAGTGATGGACCTCGGACCGACGGCCGTAGCGGCCTCGCCCCGGTGACCCGCCGCGGATGAAGGCGGTCCCCGCCTCCTGGACGCGGTCGGCCAGGCGCCGAGAGCCGCGGTGCCGTCCCGAAGCAGAGCCCGCGTAAGGCGCCTGCGGTCGCCATCAACGCACCTGCTGGAATGCGAGCGCCGCGCCCCGCGCCTGGGCCGCGCCGACGAAGAAGCCTCCACCCGGCAGGTCCCGCGCGACGAAGCCGTTGCCCTCCACGAGCGTGCGCGCGGCGCCGAGGTCGCCGACCGCCACCGTCTGGGCCGCCATGTACGGCAGGGCGGGGACGTCCTCACCGGGCAGCACCTCGCCGAAGGCGGAGACCGTGACGATCTCCACCCGCCCCAGCGCCAGCCGCAGCACCCGGCGCGGCCCCTCGGCGACCGCGGGGACGTCCAGGATAAGCGCGTAGCGGTCCGCGGTGGCGGCCAGCTCGCCGTCGCCGACCACCAGCAGGACGCTCTCCAGATGCGTCGCGCCGTTGGCGTGCTCCAGGTACCGGGGCTGGTGGAT
This sequence comes from Actinomadura sp. K4S16, assembly GCF_008327685.1. Classification (GTDB taxonomy): domain Bacteria; phylum Actinomycetota; class Actinomycetes; order Streptosporangiales; family Streptosporangiaceae; genus Spirillospora. The sequence goes on along the minus strand of NZ_BDDE01000027.1, from coordinate 32,072 downwards.
CAGCTCCGGTGTCAGGTGCCGGGCCGCGTGGACCAGGCCCTCGGGGGTGAGCGACCGCTCCAGGTGGACGGCCTGGAACCGGGCGGTGGCGGTGCCGCCGGGGGTCTCCACGTCGCGCTGGAGCGGCAGCACTCCCGAGGAGGACAGGCCCGCCCGGCGCAGCCGCTCCTCGGCCGCCTCCGCGTCCACGCAGCCGAACGAGTAGCCGTGCAGGCCCTCGTACTCGGCGATCAAGGGGCGGATGTTCCACGGGTCGACGCTTCCGTCGCCGAAGAGGCCGAGCAGTTCGAGGTAGTTCTGTCCGAACAGGGCGCAGCGGTTGCCGGCGCCCATGGGCCTGCGCTCGCCGCCGGGCCGGTCGGAGCCCATGTGCATCGACAGCGGGCTCAGGGTGAAGCCCAGGGCTTCGTAGGCCGCGGCGGTGGCGTCCATGTCGGTGGTGTAGAGGACGGAGTGGTCGATCCGGTCGATGTCGGTCATGTGCCAAGCGTCCGCGCCGCCCCCTCGCCGCCCCAGCCGCCCGTCGGAAACCGAGGATTTCCGACGCCCGGGCCCCTGCCGGTGGGGGAACGGCACGCCGCGGCCGTGCACCCGGCGGCGGGGGGAGGCGGGGTGGCGGCCGGTCATGCGAAGCCGAGCGCGACTCCTCCGTCCACGACGAGCTCGATCCCGGTGACGTACTTCGACCGGTCGCCTGCGAGGAACAAGGCCGCCTCCGCCACGTCCCACGGCGTGCCCATGTGACCCATCGGCACCTGGGCGTCCCGCTTCGCCCACATGGCCTCGATGTCGGGGCTGTCGTAGGCGTCGGCGAGCATCGCCGTGGCCACCATCGGCGTCTTCATCAGTCCGGGGAGCACCGCGTTCACCCGGACCCGCTCCCGGGCCCATTCACGCGCGGTCATCCGCGTCAGGTGGTTGAGCCCGGCCTTGCTCGCGTAGTAGCTCGCGTACGGCACGCCGCTCCAGCGGATCCCGGTGACCGAGGAGATGTTGACGATGGAGCCGCCGCCCTGCTCGACCATGTGCGGGATGACGTGCTTCATCGTGAGGAACGCCCCCTTGAGGTTGACCGCGAGGACCCGGTCCCAGTCGGCCTCGTCGAGGTCGGTGACGCCGCCCACCGCTCCGATGCCGACGTTGTTGTCGAGCACGTCGAGGTGCCCGTGCGCGTCTACGACGGCGCCGACGACGGCGCGGACCTGCGCCTCTTCGGTGACGTCGAGCTCGACCGCCTCCGCGGCCCCGCCCTCCTCCCGGATCAGGCGGACGGTCTCGCGCGCCGACGCGAGGTCGATGTCGGCGCAGACCACGGTCGCGCCCTCGCGTGCGAACGTCAGCGCGGTCGCGCGGCCGTTGCCCATCCCCTCGCCGATGCAGCCGGCGCCGACGACCAGCGCGACCTTGCCCGCCAGTTCGTCCCTGCCCGCCAGTTCGCCCCTGCCCGCCGGTTCGCTTCCGGTGGTTCTCGGTTCCGTCATGATGCTCCTCAGATCCTTGTTCGTGTGCCGGCCCAGAACCCCTCGCGGATCTCCCGCTTGAGGACCTTGCCGTTGCCGCTGCGCGGGAGCCGCTCCATGAAGACGACCTTCTTGGGCGTCCGGACCGGGCCGAGCCGCTCGCGGCACCGGGCGATCAGTTCGGCCTCCCCGACGTCGTGTCCGGCCTTGAGCTCGACCACGGCCGTCACGGCCTCGCCCCAGTCCGGGTCGGGAGAGCCGACCACGGCGCAGTCGCGCACCGCGGGGTGGCTCCAGATCACCTGCTCGACCTCGCTCGGGTGGACGTTGAAGCCGCCCGAGATGATGAGGTCCTTCTTGCGGTCGGTGATGTGGAGGTAGCCCTCGGCGTCGCGGTGCCCGAGGTCGCCGGTGTGCAGCCAGCCGTCGACGATCGTCTCCGCGGTGCGCTCGGGGTCCTTGTAGTAGCCCTTCATCACCAGGTCGCCCCGGACGCAGATCTCGCCCGTGCGGCCCTGCGGCACCTCCGTCCCGTCCTCGTCGAGGATCGCCACCGTGGCCAGCGGGTAGGGGCGGCCGCACGAGCGCAGCCTCTCCTCGGGCGCCACCTCCCCGCCGGCCAGGTGCTCGTCGGGCCGGAGGAACGAGATCGCCGCGATGGCCTCCGTCTGGCCGTAGCCGCCCAGGAAGACGGGACCGAGCCGGTCGATGCCGGCGCGCAGCCTGTCGGTCGACATCGGCGCCGCGCCGTACACCAGGTAGCGGAGGGACGAGGTGTCGGCCGTCCGGTGCTCCAGCGTCTCCAGCAGGCGGTACACCGCCGTCGGCGGGAGGAACAGCTCCGTGACCGCGTGCCGTTCGACGGCGTCGAGGACGGCGTCCGGCGTCGCGCGCGGGACGATGACGACCGTGCCGCCGCGCGCGGTCGTCTGCAGGCTGAAGAGCCCGGCCGTGTGCGTCATCGGGGCGGCGGCGAGGTTGACGACGGGCGCCCCCGCCGGATAGGTCAGCGCCATCATCTGGTGGGCGACCATCACCGACAGGGAGCGGTGGGTGTTCATCACGCCCTTCGGCTCGCCGGTCGTCCCGCCGGTCGGCGACACGGCGACCACGTCGTCCATGGCGAAGCGGACGGGCGGCGGCGTGTCCGGCCGGCCGGCGGTCCAGTCCTCCAACGCGAGGTCGCCGGTACCGGCCGCGAGGGCCACGTAGAGGCCGACTCCCGGCGAGGCGGCCTTCATCTCGGCGACCTGGTCGGCGAGGTCGGGGTGGTAGAAGAGCACCTCCACGTCGAAGCGCCGCAGCAGCCCGATGTTCTCGCTCACCGGAGTGGCCGGGTTCAGGGGCACCCACGCCGCGCCGGCGCGCCACGCCCCGAGCACGCAGATCCACGCGGACGGGGCGTTCGGGGACAGGACGGCGACCTTGGACTCGCGCCGTGCTCCCGCGCCCAGCAAGGCGTGGGCGATCCGGCACGACAGTGCTCCCGCCTCGTCGAAGGTCCACACCTCGTCGTCGGACCGGTAGGCGACCCCTGTCGGGTCGATCGCCCGGCCGCGGTCGAAGAAGTCGATGACGGCCATCTCTCACGCCCTCCCGAGGACGGTCACGCAGGTGACGGCCTCTTCGCCGCGGTGGAAGCCCCCGCCGTTCTCGGCGACGGCGATCCGGGCTCCCTCCACCTGGCGGGGTCCCGCGGTCCCGCGCAGCTGCTCGGTGAGCTCGAAGATCTGCCCGAGCCCGCTCGCCGCGAGGGGGTGGCCCTTGGACTCCAGGCCGCCGGAGGGGTTCACCGGCAGCCGGCCCCCGAGGGCGGTCTCGCCCCGCAGGGCCGCCGGTCCGCCCTCGCCGGGCGGAACCAGACCGAGCATCTCGGTCTGGAGCACCTCGCCGAAGGCCGTGGCGTCGTGGACCTCGGCCACGTCCACGTCGTCCGGGCCGACCCCGGCCTGTTCGTAGGCGCGTGCGGACACCGAGCGGCTCTGGTGGCCCTCGAAGGTGCGCGGGTCCCGATCCGTCCCGGTGCCGATCGCGGTGGCGAGGACCTCGACCCTCTTCGCCGCCCCCAGCCGCCGCAGCCCGGCCTCACCGCAGACGACGACCGCCGCGGCCCCGTCGGTGATCGGCGCGCACATCGGAACGGTGAGCGGGTACGCCAGCCTCCGCGCCGCCAGGACGTCCGCCACCGTCATCGGCCTGCGGTGGTGTGCCCGCGGGTTCGCGGCGGCGTGGCCGTGGTTCTTGGCCGCGACCGCCGCGATCTGCTCCTGGGTCGTGCCGTACACGCGCATGTGGTTGCGCGCGACCGCGGCGTAGACGTCCATGAAGACCGAGCGGGGCCCGAGGCCGTCCACGTCGACGTCTCCGCCGAGTTCCTTCAGGGTGCGGGCGAGCGCGGCGGGATCGGACACGTCGTAGGCGCCGTCGAACACCGCCATGGTGCGCGCGGGGTCGTCGACGTTCATCCGCTCCACCCCGACGGCCAGGGCCACGTCCGCGGCTCCCGCCCGGATCCGGTCCACGGCGAGCGCGAACGCGGTGGCGCCGGTGGCGCAGGCGTTCTCGACGTTCACGACGGGGATCCGCTGGACGCCCATCGCGCGCAGTGCGATCTGGCCCGGGACCATGTGCTGCCCTTCGAGGGCGCCCTGGGTGGCGGTGCCGAAGAACGCGGCGTCCAGAGCGCCGACGGTGGCGCCGCAGTCTTGCAGCGCGTCGGCGACGGCCCAGCGGGTGAGGTCGCCGACGCTTTTGCCGCGATGCCTGCCGAACGGTGTCATCCCGACACCTGCGATCCAGACGGGAGTTGGCACGGTCGTCCTTTCGACGGGGGCGGGGCTCAGTGGACGGGGAGGTTCGTCAGGGAGTTGAGGACCGGTACCAGGTAGTGCTCTTCGCGGTCGAGGTGGGTCAGGAGCTCGACCGACAGCCGTTCCAACTCGGCGTGGAAGCCGGGGGCGAGCGGGGTTTCGGTGGCCTTGCGGAGGTCGTTCAGGAGGGTGGCCATGTGCCGGTGGTCGGACGCGAGGCGGTCCAGCACCTCGGACAGTTCGGGGTGCTCCTGCGACAGGAACGGGAAGATCGCGCTGTCCTCGGTGGTGTGGTGGTCGTGCAGCGCTTCGCAGAACGTCACGCAGTGGCTGCGGAGCCGGTCCGGCAGGGCGAGCGGGCCGGCGGCGCCGCCGTCGGCGGGGAGCCGTGCCGCCTCCTCCCGCAGGGCGGCGATGTCGCGGCGGAGCTCGTCGTGGAGCGCGATCAGATGGTCGCCGAAGGCGGTCAGGCGGGAGTGCTCGGAGCCGGCGGCGGTGTGCGCGTGGTCGGGCATGAGAGGATTCCTCGTCTTTGTTTTCGGGCAGGCGGAACAGACCCGGCGGCGCGGGTGGCGTGCGCGGGGGCTCAGGCGGTCAGGGCGCGGACCTCAGTCGGCCGGCGTGCGGCGTTCAGTCGGCCAGAGCGCGGCGCAGGGCGGCGGCGAGGGCGGCGATCTGGCGCTGCGACACATCGGCGGACAAGATCGCCTGCGACCCGTGGAAGGTGCCGGGCCACTGGTGCAGCTCGACCGACACGCCCGCCTGCAGAAGGCGGACGGCGTAGTCGATGCCCTCGTCGCGGACGGGGTCGAACTCCGCGGTGGCGATGTAGGCGGGAGGCAGGCCGGCCAGGTCGGTGGCCCGCCCCGGGGCGGCGTACGTGGTGGCGGGCGCGCCCCCCAGGTAGTGCCCCCATGCCAGGGCGACCTTGTCGCGGTCGTGCCAGGGCGTGTCGGTGAAGGTGCGCTGCGACCAGGTCTCCTGCCGGTCGTCGAGTCCCGGCTCGTTGAGCAGCTGGAAGCGGATCGGCGGTCCCTGCTCGTCCCGCGCCCGCAGCGCCACCGCGGCCGCCAGGCACGCTCCGGCGCTGTGCCCGCCGACCGCGATCCGGCCCGGGTCGACGCCGAGGTCGTCCGCGTGCTCGGCCGTCCAGGCCAGCACGGCGTAGGCGTCGTCGAGCGCGGCCGGGAACCGGCTCTCCGGGGACCGCCGGTAGTCCACCGAGACCACCACCGCTCCCGAGCCGTCGGCGATGCGGGAGGCCCACGGGTGCTCGGTGTCCAGGTCGCCGAAGACGAACCCGCCGCCGTGCAGCCAGACGACGGCGCCCCGGGCGTCGCGCGGGCGGTAGATCCGCACGGCCACGTCCGGGTCCGCGGGCACCGTGCGGTTTTCGAGCCGCATGTCCGGGACGTCCGGTGCCGGACGCGCGGCGGCGCGCTCGGCGAAGCTCTTGCGCGCGCCGACGGGGTCGGTCAGGTCGGTGTCCGGGAGGAAGGGGATGAACGCTTCGAGCTCGGGATCCATGCCGGTAATCCTCACCGTCGCCGCCCGGCCGGCACATCCGCCATCCGTCGCGCATCCCGCATGGATCGCGCGCCGACCGGCGCTTATCCTCGTGCCCATGGAGGCCCTGGTCGAACGGTTGTCCGGATTGGACCCGCAGGTCGACGGCGTGATCCGCGTCGTCATGTTCTACGACACGCTGATGCGACGGCGGGTCGACCTGCCGGCGCTCGCCCGTGCCTCGGCGGGCCTGGCCGAGTGCGTCGCCGGGATCCGGCTGCACAGCACGGGGCGGGTGATCCGCGTCGCCCCCGACGGCGCGAACGCCTCCGGCCCACCGGCGCCCGCGTCCACCACGGCGCCGGTCGTCCTGGACGAGGAGGAGATCGGCACGGTCTGGCTGGAACGCCCCGGACCGCCCGGCCCGCTCGACGAGGCGGTCCTGGACCGCCTCGCCATCGCCGCCGCCGCGGTCTTCGAGAGGTACGGCCCGGAACGCACCACCATGGCCGACCCCGCCCTGGTCGAGCTGGTGATCAGCCCCGGCGCCGACGAGGCGGCCAGGGCCCGGGCGCTGCGGCTGCTGGGCTTCGCCGCCGACCTGCCCGTCCGCGTCGCCGCCGTCCGGTCGCCGCTTCCCCTCGACCGGATCGGGACCCTGGTCTGCCCGGGCCGGCCGGTGAAGGCGGCACCGGTCGCCGACGTCGGCGTCATCCTGGCGACCACCCTCGACGCGGCCCGGTTCCCGGCGGGCGTGCGCGCGGGCATCGGCGTCGCGGAGCGACCCGACCACGCCTGGCGCGAAGCCCGTACCGCCTTGCGCTTCGCCGGCACGCGCGAACCCGTCGTCCGCTACGAGGACCTGGGAGCGCTGGCCCTGCTCGCGCAGATTCCTCCCGGGTCCGTGCGCGACAACCCCGACGTGGCCGCGATCGCCGGGCTGGCCGGCAACCCGGACGAGCTGAACACCCTGGACGCCTACTGCGCCACCGGCTCCCTGCGCCAGGCCGCCGACCGGCTCCACCTGCACCACAGCAGCGTCGCCCGGCGGCTCGACCAGCTGGCGAAGACGCTCGGCATCGACCTCACCGAACCGGCGGGACTCACCCGCGCCAGGCTCGCCCTCACCATGTGGCGCCTCCTCGACGACTGATCCTCTTCGGCCGGGGAGTCGGTTCAGCGGGCGCGGCTGGACAAAAATAGGTAGACCGGTCTAGTTTGTCGCCATGGCGTTCAGTGCGAGCGAGACCGGCGGTGCCTTGGTCTTCGGGGCTACGGGGTTCATCGGGCGATGGCTGGTGGCGGAGCTGCTGGGCCGGGGGCGGACGGTCGCCGTGGCCGTGCGGGGCGGAGCCGACCGCGGTGAGGAGCTGCGTGGATGGCTGCGGGAGCACGGGGTCGACGCGCGGGGGCTCGTGGTCGTGGACGCCGACATCACCCGACCGGGTCTGGGGCTGGGCGAGGGCGATCGCGAGCGGCTGGAAGGCGTGCGGGACGTCTTCAACGCCGCCGCCCTCTTCCGGTTCGGGTTGGGACGCGAGGAGGCTAGGCGCGCGAACGTCGACGGTGCCGTGAACGTCGTGCGGTGGGCCGCAGGCCTTCCTCGGCTGCGGCGGCTCGTCCATGTGTCCGGGTATCGGGTGGCCTCCGCCGGCACGCTCACCTATCCGGCGGCGGCGAAGGAGTTGGACGCGCTGTACCGGCGGCTGGGCGCCTACGAGGCGTCGAAGCTCGAAGGGGACGCGGCGGTACGGGCCGTCTCGGAAGAGGAAGGCGCTCCTCTCACCGCGGTGCATCCGGCGACCGTGATCGGGCATTCGGTCACCGGTGAGGCCGGGCAGTACATCGGACTGGCCGAGCTGGTCCGGGACCTCTGGGCGGGGCGCCTGCCCGCGCTGGCCGGGTCGCGGCGCACGTTCGTCCCCGTGGTCACCGTCGATCACCTGGCGCGCTTCATGGCCGCCGTCCCCGAGTACGACGAGGGGCCGTACCGCGCCCACCGGGTCCTGGACGGCGCCACGCCGAACCTGCACGAGCTGGTCGGGCTGCTGGCGCGGCACCTGGGCGTGCGCCCTCCCAGGATGATGCTGCCGGTCGGGCTGGTGCGGCGGCTGCCGCGCGCGCTCACCGGCGTCGAACCCGAGACGCTCTCCTTCCTGTCCGAGGAGCGGTACGACACGTCCTCGGCCGACGTGCTGGCCAAGGAGGCCGGGCTGAGCCATCCGCCCGTGGAGGACGCGCTGCGCCGCTGGGCCGATCGGCTGGTCGCCGACCGTTTCGGGAGCTAGCGGTCAGGTCGGGGGGCGGCCCGTGAGCCGGGTGGTCAGGGCGGCGGCCGTGGCGCGGACGTGGTCCGCCAGGGCGGGCCACGCGGGTTCCGGGTGGTCCTCGCGGCGGAACGTCACCGTGATCGCGGCGGTGGGATGGCCGGTGTGGTCGAAGGCGCAGGCGGCGATGCTGGCGAAGCCCTCGGTGATGTGGCCGTCCTCGACCGCCCAGCCCCGGCGGGCGTCCTCGGCGAGGATGCGGCGCAGGTCGCTCAGGGACGACGGGCCGCGACCGGTGCGGTCCACGAAGCGGCCGGGGAACAGGGCCCTGACCTGCGCGGGCGGCAGGTAGGCCAGGATCGACCGGCCGCTGGCGGTGAGCTGGGCGGGCATCCGGACGCCCACGTCGGTGACCAGGGTGGCGTGCCGGGGCGGCTGCTCCTTCAGCAGGTAGAGGGTCTCGGCGCCGTGCAGGACGCCGAGCTGCGCGATCTCGCCCACGCGGTCGACCAGGCGGCGCAGCAGGGGGCGTGCCAGGCGCTCCAGGGGCTCGTGGCGCAGGTAGGCGGAGCCGATCTCGAAGGCGGCGACGCCGAGGCCCCAGCGGCGCTCCTCGGGGATGTAGGTGACGAAGCCGTCCTCGGCCATCGCGGTGAGCAGGTGGTAGGCGCTGGAGCGCGGCAGGTCGAGGGAGCGGGCGATCGCCGAGGCGGGCAGGGGGCCGGGAGCGCCCGCCAGGAGGCGCAGCACCGCGAGCGCGCGGCGGGCGGCCGGGACCTGGCTCATGCTCCGATTGTCTCGTATACGAGACACAGAGCGCGGTCCGGGGCTGGGGCGGAGGCCCCGGAGGCGCTCCAATGGTGGGTATGGGTTTGGTGGGTAGGGGGTTTGGCATGGGGGACGCAGGCGTCGAGGTCGGGCCGGAACCGCTGGCGTTCGATCAGGTCGTGGCGGTCGCGCGGGACGGTGCGGAGGTGGCGCTGTCCGACGGGGCGCTCAAGCTGATCGGTGAGGCGCGGGCCCACATCGAGGAGCTGTCGGCCCGTCCGACGCCGGTCTACGGCGTCTCGACGGGCTTCGGAGCGCTCGCCACCCGGCACATCGCGCCCGAGATGCGGGCGCAGCTCCAGCTGAACATCGTCCGGTCGCACGCGGCGGGGTCGGGGGCCGAGGTCGAGCGGGAGGTCGTCCGGGCGCTGATGCTGCTCAGGCTCCGGACGCTCGCCACGGGACGGACCGGCGTCCAGCCCGTCACCGCCGGGACCCTGGCCGAGCTGCTCAACGCGGGCATCACCCCGCAGGTCTTCGAGTACGGGAGCCTCGGCTGCTCCGGCGACCTCGCGCCGCTCGCCCACGTGGCCCTGGCGCTGATCGGCGAGGGGTCGGTCCGGGATGCCTCCGGCGAGCTGAGGCCGGCGGCCGACGCCCTGCGGGACGCGGGCATCACGCCGGTCAAGCTCGGCGCCAAGGAGGGGCTCGCCCTCCTGAACGGCACGGACGGGATGCTCGGCATGCTCGTCCTCGCCATCCACGACCTGCGGAGGCTGCTCACCGCCGCCGACGTCGCCGCCGCGATGAGCGTCGAGGCGCTGCTCGGCACCGACCGCGTCTTCGCCGCCGACCTGCAGAACCTGCGGCCCCATCCCGGCCAGGCCGCGTCGGCCGCGAACCTGCGGGCGCTGCTGGCCGCCTCGGAGATCATGGAGTCGCACCGCGGGCCCGACTGCACCCGCGTGCAGGACGCCTACTCGCTGCGCTGCGCCCCGCAGGTGAACGGCGCCGCCCGCGACACCCTCGCGCACGCCGAACTCGTGGCGGGACGGGAGCTGGCGTCCGCCGTCGACAACCCCGTCGTCCTCCCGGACGGGCGGGTCGAGTCCAACGGCAACTTCCACGGCGCCCCGATCGCGTACGTGCTGGACTTCCTCGCGGTCCCGGCCGCCGACGTCGCCTCGATGTCGGAGCGCCGCACCGACCGGATGCTCGACAAGGGACGCTCCGCCGGGCTGCCCGCCTTCCTCGCCGACGACCCGGGCGTCGACTCCGGCCACATGATCGCCCAGTACACGCAGGCCGCGATCGTGTCGGAGCTGAAGCGCCTCGCCGTCCCCGCGAGCGCCGACTCGATCCCGAGCTCGGCCATGCAGGAGGACCACGTCTCGATGGGGTGGAGCGCGGCCCGCAAGCTGCGCCGCGCCGTGGACGGGCTCGCCCAGGTGGTCGCCGTCGAGATCCTCACCGCCGCGCGGGCGCTGGAGCTGCGCACCCCGCTGCGGCCCGGCCCGGCCACCGCCGCCGTGGTCGCCGAGCTGCGCGAGGCGGTCCCGCCGCCCGGCCCGGACCGCTACCTCGCCCCCGAGATCGCCGCCGCGACCGCGCTGGTCCGGGACGGCTCACTGGTCGCCGCCGCCGAGGCCGTCACCGGCCCGCTGTCCTGAAGGAGTCGTACATGTCCGGTCCCCGTCCCGTCCGCGCCCCGCGCGGCACCTCGCTGACCGCCACCAAGGGCTGGCCGCAGGAGGCCGCCCTGCGCATGATCCAGAACAACCTCGACCCCGAGGTCGCCGAGCACCCCGACGAGCTGGTCGTCTACGGCGGGTCCGGGAAGGCGGCCCGGAACTGGGACGCCTTCGACGGCATCATCCGGTCGCTGTCCGACCTGGAGGGGGACGAGACGCTGCTCGTCCAGTCCGGCAAGCCGGTCGGGATCTTCCGGACGCACGAGTGGGCGCCGCGCGTGCTGATCGCGAACTCCAACCTCGTCCCGCAGTGGGCGACGTGGGAGGAGTTCCGCCGCCTTGAGTCGCTCGGCCTGACGATGTTCGGGCAGATGACCGCCGGGTCGTGGATCTACATCGGGACGCAGGGGATCCTCCAGGGAACCTACGAGACGTTCGCCGCCGTCGCCGAGAAGCGGTTCGGCGGCACCCTCGCCGGGACGATCACGCTCACCGCCGGGCTCGGCGGGATGGGCGGCGCGCAGCCCCTCGCCGTCACGATGAACGGCGGCGTCGCGATCTGCGTCGAGTGCGACCCGTCCCGGATCGAGCGCCGGGTGGCGCACCGGTACTGCGACGTGCAGGCGGGTTCGCTGGACGAGGCGCTCCGGCTCGCGGAGGAGGCCAAGGCCGAGCGCCGGCCGCTGTCGATCGCGGTGCTGGGCAACGCCGCCGACATCGTCCCCGAACTGCTGCGGCGCGGCGCCCCGATCGACATCGTCACCGACCAGACCAGCGCGCACGACCCGCTGATGTACCTGCCGAGCGGCGTCGCGTTCGAGGACATGGCCGCCGAGCGCGACAAGGACCGGGACGGCTTCATCGCCAAGGCCCGCACCTCGATGGCCGCGCACGTCGAGGCCATGGTCGGCTTCCAGGACGCGGGCGCCGAGGTGTTCGACTACGGCAACTCCATCCGCGGTGAGGCGCAGCTCGCGGGCTACACGCGCGCGTTCGAGTTCCCCGGGTTCGTGCCCGCCTACATCCGGCCGCTGTTCTGCGAGGGCAAGGGGCCGTTCCGGTGGGCGGCGCTGTCGGGCGACCCGAAGGACATCGCCCGCACCGACAAGGCGATCCTCGACCTGTTCCCCGACAACGAGCCGCTGAGCCGGTGGATCCGGATGGCGGGGGAGAAGGTCCATTTCCAGGGCCTGCCGTCGCGGATCTGCTGGCTCGGCTACGGCGAGCGCGACAAGGCGGGCGAGGTGTTCAACGACCTCGTCGCGCGCGGCGAGATCAGCGCCCCGATCGTGCTCGGCCGCGACCACCTCGACTGCGGCTCGGTCGCCAGCCCGTACCGGGAGACCGAGGGCATGAAGGACGGGTCCGACGCGATCGCCGACTGGCCGCTGCTGAACGCCATGCTCAACACCGCCTCCGGCGCGACGTGGGTCTCCATCCACCACGGTGGCGGGGTCGGCATCGGCCGGTCCATCCACGCCGGGCAGGTCTGCGTCGCCGACGGGACGGCCCTCGCCGGGGAGAAGCTCCAGCGCGTCCTGACCAACGACCCGGGCACCGGCGTCATGCGGCACGTCGACGCCGGCTACGAGCGGGCCGCCGAGGTCGCCGACGAGCGCGGGCTGCGCATCCCGATGCGGTCGTGAGGGGCGGTCCGGTCGTGGGCTTCGAGGAGATGTGGGCGGAGCTGCTGCCGGTCGGCCGGGACGCGGCGACCGGCGGCTACCACCGGTTCGCGTGGACGCCGCCCGAGCTGGAGTGCCGCGCCTGGTTCGCGGGCGAGGCGCGCCGCCGCGGCCTCGACCTCGAACACGACCCCAACGGGAACATGGTCGCCTGGTGGTACCCGGAGGACGGGACCCGCGCGGACGCCGTCCTGACCGGCAGCCATCTCGACTCCGTGCCCGGCGGGGGAGCGTTCGACGGGCCGCTCGGCATCGTGTCGGCGTTCGCGGCGGTCGACCTGCTCCGCGAGCGCGGCGTCCGGCCCGCCCGTCCGATCGGCGTCGGGGCGTTCGCCGAGGAGGAGGGCGCCCGGTTCGGGGTGGCCTGCCTCGGCTCCCGGCTGCTGGCCGGCGCGATCGACCCGGACCGGGCGCGCGGCCTCACCGACGCCGACGGGCACACCTTCGCCGAGGTGGTGCACAACGCCGGGCTCGACCCGCACGCGATCGGCCCCGACGAGGACCTCCTCGGGCGGATCGGCTGCTACGTCGAGCTCCACGTCGAGCAGGGCCGTGCGCTGGAGGAGCCGGTCGGCGTCGCGAGTGCGATCGTGCCGCACGGCCGGTGGCGGTTCGGCTTCGCGGGCGAGGGCAACCACGCCGGGACGACCGGGCTGCCCGACCGGCGCGACCCGATGCTGCCGTTCGCGCACATGGTCATCGCCGCGCGGGAGGCCGCCGAGCGCAACGGGACCGTCGCGACGGTCGGGAAGGTCCGGGTGGAGCCGAACGGCGTCAACGCGATCCCGTCGGCCGTCACCGCCTGGCTCGACGCCCGGGGCCCCGCCGACGACGCCGTCCGCCGGACGGTGAAGGAGGTCGACGAGGCCGCGCGGGTCGCGGCGCGCCCGCACCGGGTGAGCGTCGACCTCGCCGAGGAGTCCTACACCGAGATCGTCGACTTCAACCTGGCGCTGCGCGACCGCGTCCGCGCGGTGCTCGGCGGCGTGCCCGTCCTGCCGACCGGCGCCGGGCACGACGCGGGCGTCCTGTCGGCCCGGCTGCCGACCGCGATGCTGTTCGTGCGGAACCCGACCGGGGTGTCGCACGCGCCCGAGGAGTTCGCCGAGCCGGCCGACTGCCTGGCCGGGGTCGAGGCCCTCGCCGCGGTACTGGACGACCTGGCGCGCGGGTAGGGATTCCGATATGCAGTGGCATGCCCAGTTCGCCTGGCTAGGCGACGGCGTCGCGCCCGACGTGCTCATCGAGGCCGACGGCGAGCGGATCACACGCATCACCCCCGGAGTCCCGGCGGCGCCGGGCGCCCAGCGCCTTCCCGGCCTCACCCTGCCGGGCCTCGCCAACGCCCACTCCCACGCGTTCCACCGCGCGCTGCGCTCCCGCGTCCAGGCGCACTCCGGGACGTTCTGGACGTGGCGCGAGCAGATGTACCAGGTCGCCGAACGGCTCGACCCGGGCTCCTACCGCGCCCTCGCCACGGCGGTGTTCGCCGAGATGGCCCTCGCCGGGATCAGCTGCGTCGGCGAGTTCCACTACCTGCACCACCGGCCGGGCGGCGCGCCCTACGGGGACCCGAACGCGATGGGCGAGGCGCTGATCGCCGCCGCGGCCGACGCGGGCATCCGGATCACCTTGCTCGACGCCTGCTACCTGACCGGCGGCATCGGCCGCCCGCTCGCCGGCCCGCAGCTGCGGTTCGGGGACGGCACCGCCGGGAACTGGGTGCGGCGCGTCGACACCCTGTACGAGCAGACCGGCAAGGCGGAGCGGCTCCATGCCCGCGTCGGCGCCGCGATCCACTCGGTCCGGGCCGTGCCGCGCGAGCAGCTGCACGCCGTCGCGTCGTGGGCGCGCGAGCACCGCGCCCCGCTGCACGTCCACCTGTCCGAGCAGCCCGCCGAGAACCGCGACTGCCTGGACGCCTACGGCATGACGCCGACGCGCCTGCTCGCCGAGGCCGGGGCGCTCGGCGCGCTCACCACCGCCGTGCACGCGACCCACCTCGCCGAGGAGGACATCGCCCTGCTCGGGACGACGATGACCGGCGTGTGCATGTGCCCGACCACCGAGCGGGACCTCGCCGACGGCATCGGCCCCGCCCGCGGCCTGGCGGACGCGGGCTCCCCGATCTGCCTCGGCTCCGACCAGCACGCCGTCGTCGACCTGTTCGAGGAGGCCCGCGCGGTCGAGCTGGACGAGCGGCTCCGCACCCGCGCCCGGGGCCACTGGACCGCAGGGGAACTGCTCGCCGCCGCGACGTCCAACGGCCACTACGGGCTCGGCTGGCCCGAGGCGGGACGGCTGGAACCCGGCGCCTACGCCGACCTCGTCACCGTCGCCCTCGACTCGGTCCGCACCGCGGGCGCCGCCCCGGACCACGCCGCCGAGGCCGCCGTCTTCGCCGCCACCGCCGCCGACGTGCGGCACGTCGTCGTCTCCGGCCGCCAGATCGTCCACGACGGCCGCCACCTGCTGGTCGAGGACGTGCCCGCCGCCCTGGCCGAGTCCATCGCCGCCGTCACCGCCGACCCGCCCCCGGACCCCGGAACCGGCTGAGCCTCGATTCCAGGACGGGAACCGGCCGCCCCCTTGCCTGCCGGCACGCGCCGTTTACGATCATGTAGTGGTCGATATGGGCACCCCTCCCATGTTGTACGGCAGGAGCGTCGAACAGGCGCGGATCGAACGGCTCATCGCGGGCGCGCGGACCGGGCGCGGCGGTGCCGCCGTCATCCGCGGCGCGCCGGGCATCGGCAAGACCGCGCTGCTCGACCACGCGGCGGACGCCGCGGACGGCACCCTGGCGCTGCGCTGCGCCGGATCCCCGTGCGAGGCGGGGCAGCCCTTCGCGGGCCTGGACCTCCTGCTGCGGCCCGTCCGGGACGGCTTCGACGCTCTCCCCGGCGCCGCCGCCGACCGCCTCCGCGCGCTGAGCGAGCCGTGCCCCGACGGGGAGGTGGACCTCGTCCCCGTCCGCCTCGCCTTCCTCGCCCTGCTGCGCCGGATCGCCGGCGAGCGCCCGGTGCTCTGCCTGGTCGACGACGCGCAGTGGCTGGACCCGGCCTCGGCGGACGTGCTGGCGTTCGCCGCACGCCGCCTGGCCGCGGAGCCGGTCGCCCTGCTCGCGGCCGATCGCGGGGAGGAGACCTTCCGGTCGTCGGGGCTCCCGGACATCAGGCCGGACGCGCTGGAACCGCACGAGGCGGCCGCGCTGCTGCGCGACGGAGGCGGAGGGCTGAGCCCGCTCGCCGTGGAGCGCGTCGTCGCCGAAGCGGACGGCAACCCGCTCGCGCTGCGGCTCCTCGCCGGATGCCTCACCCCGGGCCAGCGCGCGGGGCGCATCAACCCGTTCACGTTCCACGACGGCACCCGCCCGATCCGCGGGCCCGTCCTGGACGAGGCGGCGGAGCGGCTCGACGCGCTGCCCGCCCGCACCCGGACCCTGCTGCTCGCGGCGGCGGCGGACGACGCCCGCGACGCCGCGCGGCTCGCGGCGGCCGCGTCCAGGCTCGGCGCGTCCGCCGCGGACCTGGCGCCCGCCGAACGCGCGGGCCTGGTCGAGGCGGCCGGGACGGCGGTGGCCTTCACGCACCCGCTCGTGCGGGCCGCCTCCTACCAGCACGCCACCGCGTCGGAGCGGCGCGCCGTCCATCGGGCGCTCGCGGACCGCGCCGGGCGCGAGGACCCCGAGGCGCGGGCCTGGCACCGGGCGGCCGCGGCCCTCGGACGCGGCGAGGACGTCGCGGCGGAGCTGGAGCGGGCGGGGGAGTGGTCCGGCGACCGGCGCGCCTACCTGTGCTACGCGCGGGCCGCCGAGCTGACCCCGGACGGCGGCGTCCGCGCCCACCGGCTCGCCGCGGCCGCGCGGTCGGCGAGCGAGGCGGGCCTGTTCGGCGCGGCGGCGGAGCTTGCGGCGCGGGCCGCCCCGCTCGCCGCCGACACGCTGACGCGCGCCGAGCTCGCACAGGTCGGCGCGGCGGTGGAGTTCGAGTGCGGCTCGCCGGGCCGGGCGGCGCGGACGCTGGTCGAGGGCGCCCTGCCGATCGTCCGCCGGGACCCGGCGGAGGCGCTGCTGATGCTGGCGGACGCCGTCCGGTGCGGATGGCACGCGGGCGATCCGGGGCTCGTGCGGGAGGCCGCGGACGCGCTGCGGGCCGTCCGGCCGCCCGGGCACTCGCCGGCGGCGGACCTGGCGCGGGCGGTCGCCGAGGCAGCGGGTCCGGCGGGCGGCGCCGGAGGCCTCGGCGGGCTGCTGGGCTCCCTGGCGGACGAACCCGGCCGCCGCCTCGCGGCCGCCTGCCTCGCCCTCGCGGACGGTGCGCACGAGGCCGCGTCCCGGTTCGCGCGGGACTGCCGCGACGCGGCCGGGCGGCTCCCCTACGCGCTGCAGGTCCTCGCCCACGCGCAGATCGACCGGGGACGCCACCGCGAGGCGCGCGAAGCCGCCGAGGAAGGGCTGCGGCTCGCGGGCGGGCGGCACCGCTCCGGCCACCTGAGCTGCCTCCTCGGCTGGCTGGCCGCCGTCGAGGGGGACGAGCGGCGCTGCGCGGACCTGGTCGCGGCCGGGACGGAGCACGCCCGCGCCGAGCGGATCACGCCGACCGTCTCCCTGGGGACCTGGGCGCTCGCCCTGCTCGACCTCGGGCACGGCCGCCACGACGAGGCGCTCGCACGCCTGGAGGACGTCCCGGAGAGCGCGCCGGAGGCGGGGCCGGTCGCGACCGTCGTCCGCCAGGCGTCCGACCGGGTGGAGGCCGCCGTGCGGTGCAGGCGGCCGGAACGGGCACGGCGGCCCCTCGCCCTGCTCGAAGACCGGGCCGCGAAGCATCCCTCGCCGACCGCGCTGGCGCTCCTGGAGCGTTGCCGGGGCCAGCTCGCGCCCCGGGACGAGGCAGAGCACCACTTCGCGCGCGCGGCGGAACTGCTGGGCCGGGAGGGCGGCAACACCTACGAACGAGCTCGGACGGAACTACTCTACGGCGAGTGGTTGAGGAGGGCGCGCCGCCGGGCCGAAGCCCACCGGCACCTGGCCCTGGCCGTGGAGCTGTTCACGACCGTGGACGCGCGGGTCTGGGCCGAACGCGCGAGGGCCGAACTCGGGGCCGCCGGGGTGGCCGGTCCCGCGGCGGGGGCGGACCGCGGTCCGGCGGGCGGCGGTCCGGGAGCCGGCGGCCTGACCCACCAGGAACTGCAGGTGGTGCGGTTGGCCGCCGCGGGCGCGACCAACCGGGAGATAGCGGCCCGGCTCTATCTCAGCCCGCGGACGGTCGGAAACCACCTCTACCGCGCGTATCCCAAGCTCGGCGTCAGGACCCGCGCGGAGCTTCGGCGGCTGGACTTCGGCGCGGGTTCCGGCCGCCCGGGCGAATGACACCCGGCGGGCGGCGCCTTCGCCGCCGTTCCGCCGCCGGTCATCCCCGGGAGTGCTCAACCGGAGCCCGCTCCTTGCTCAACCGGCGGCTCAACCGGGGCCGCCGGCCGCCGCCGAAGATGAGTCGTCCAGCCTCGTGATCTTGAGCCGGACGGCTGGTTAGCCTCCTCGGAGGAGGTGGCCGAATGGCGCCGGACGAATGGGCACTGACCGCCGCGGACGCGGCGGCGGCCGCGGTCCTCCTCAACTCCGGGCTCGCGAAGCTCGTGGTCCCCGGGCCGCTGCGCCGCGCGCTGGCCGAGCTGACGCCCGCCGCGGACCGCCCGGCGGCGGTGCGGGGGCTCGCCGCCGTCGAGATCGCCGCGGCGGTCGCGCTGATCGTCGGTCCCCTCCGCGTGCCCGCCGCCGTCCTGGCCTCGCTGCTCGGCCTGCTGTTCGCCGCGTTCGGCGTCCTCGGCCGGACCCGGCGGAGCACCGCCCCGTGCGGCTGCTTCGGGGCGTCGGCCGACCGCCCCCTCGGCTGGTCGAACGTGGCGGTCGGGCTGCTGCTCGCCGCCGTCCTGCCGCTCGCCGCGACCACCGCGACGCCCGCGGACCACACCGAGGGCGCCGTGCTGCTCGCCTCGACGGGCTCCCTGGCGCTCTGCCTCTCCGCCCACCGCGAGCTGATCCGGCAACGGCTGCTGAGCCGGATCCGCGCCGCGGCCCCGCCCGCCCCCGCCGCGGGGCGACCGCTCGACGCGAGTCCGCTCGCAGGAAGTGAGGCGCGCTGATGCTCATCGTGTTCGGCTTCGCGCTGCTGCTGCTGACCGCCGCCGTCGTGGTGCTCTTCGCCATGCTCGGCGAGCTCGCGACGCGGGTGCCCGATCCGGACGACCGCCCGGTCCCCGTCGTGCGGCCGCTGGACGGCACGAACATCGGCCGCGAGCCCGGCGAGTGGCCCGCGGGACTGCCCGACCGCGACGACGCCGTGATCCTCGTGCTGAGCACGGTCTGCGCGTCCTGCCAGACCATCGCCAAGCAGCTCGCCGCCGAGCCCGAGCACCTCGCCTGGGCGGAACTGGGCCTGGTGATATCGACCGGCGCCCGGGAGGGCGGCGAGGACTTCGTCACCGCCAACCGCCTCGGCTCCTACCGGCACCACGTGGACGAGGGCGGCGCCTGGACGCGGGCGGAGTTCGCCGTCGAGATCAGCCCGACCGCGCTCGTCTTCCGCGGCGGCCGGCTGGCCTCGGCCCACACCTTCAACGACGTCGCCGCGCTCCGCGACGCGGTGCGGAAGGAGATGGAGACCGCATGAGACGGTTCACGAGGCGCCGGTTCTTCTCCGGCGTCGGCGCCACCGGGCTGACCACCGCCGCCGTGATCTTCGGCGGGGCCGGGACGGCGCACGCCGCGAAGTACAAGTACTACTGCTGCAACCTCTGCAAGGCACCGTCCATCTCCATGACCACGTGCCGCTCCTACGAGGGCTACCTCTGGACGTGCTCGCCGCCTGACAACGGCTACCTCCACTGCACCTGCTGCGAGACGATCAACGCGGGGGCCTACTGCCCCTCGTCGATCAAGTCCGCCGCGGAATGCAAGTACAGCTGACGGGCGCGGGAACGTGACGGTCTGGGTGATCATCGGCGCCGTGGGAGCGGTGCTCCAGGTCCTGAGCCCTTGAGGCCGCTCCATGGCCGGGGTCGCCGGTCCCATGCTCCGCCGCAGCAGGCGCAGCGGCGCGAAGTTCCTGGCAGGGCTCGCCGTCGGCGGCGCCCTGGCGGGCCTCATGCTTGCGGTCCCCGCGTACGTGCTCGGCGTCCTCCTGCGCTCGGTGCTGCCCGAGCCGGTGAGGGTCTGGCTGGTGGTCGCGGCCGCCGTCGCGTTCGCGGTCGCCGACATGCTGAACCGGACCCCGCACGTGTGGCGGCAGGTGCCGCAGGAGCTCGTGCACAGGCTGCCTCCCGGGACGCTCGGCGTCACGTGGGGGTTCGACCTCGGGCTGCTGTTCACCACGCAGAAGACGACGTCTCTCATCTGGGCGGCCATGGGGGCGGTGGTGCTCCTGCGGCCGGACGTCGGCGCGGCGCTGCTCGTGGCGCTCTCCCTGATCGTCAGTGTGGCCGTCACCGCCTGGAGCATGAGCGACCGGGCGATGGGACTGCTCGGCAGCGGAAAGGATCACCGATGGGCGAGGACGCTGCGGCGGACGTCGGGAGCGGGCCTGCTGCTCGCGGCGGCGGCCTGGGCCCTGGCGTGGGCGGCCTGACCCCGGTCATCGAGCCGGACCCCGCGCTCGGGCAGGTCGTGGTGACCCGCTTCGAATGCGGCACGCTGCCCAAACTACTCGCCCTGATCGTCCTGCACGTCCGGGTGAAGCGGCAGGTGCGCCGCCACGCCCGCGGCCTGGTGGCGTCGCGCGCGGTCGTGCAGTGGCGGCGGCGCACCCTCCTCAGCGTCTCGCTGTGGGAGGACCTCCAGAGCATCTACTCGATGGGGAACGTGACCGCGCACGTCGGAGCGGCCGGCGTCCCCCACGCCCTGGGCGTCCGCACCGCGGCCGGGGTCTTCTGCTTCGCCGGCGACTGGCGCCGGGTGCTCTTCCAGAGCCCCCTGGAACCGAGATCGCCACTGCGTCCCCTGGAACCGCGTCCACTGGAGAGGAAGGACCGAGATGCCGCAACGGATCGAGCGCGGGCACGCCGTGCTGACGCCCCGGCAGGACGGACGGACCAAGGTCGAGGTCTGCGCCGCCGTGCGCGACGGTGAGCCGGACCGGGTCACCGCCGTCTTCTTCGCGGTGCCGCGGGTCCGCGTGGCCCCCGGGATCCGCTTCGCCTCCGGCGCGTCCGGCCGCTACACCCGGGAGGCCGTCGAGGTGCGGGCGGACGCCGCCGGCGTCCTGCACCTGACACGGATCTGACGCCCGGGCGCACCGGTGACCGGGCTCCGGCCCGCCGGTGCCGCGCGGTGGGGGATCCCGCGCCGCCGCGTGAGATCCTGCCCCGGTGAGCACGGTCATCCCCACGAGCAGGGGCAACTCCACGAGCACGGTCATCACCGACATCGGAGAGCTCGTCACCAACGATCCCGCCGCGGGCGGCGGCCTCGCCGTCGTCCGCGACGCCGCGCTGGTGATCGAGGACGGCGCGGTCGCGTGGACGGGGCCGTCCTCGTCCGCGCCCGCCGCCGACGAGTCGTTCGACGCCGCCGGGCGGGCGGTGCTGCCCGGCTTCGTGGACTCCCACGCCCACCTGGTCTTCGCCGGTGAGCGCGCCGAGGAGTTCGCGGCCCGGATGAGCGGCGAGAAGTACGCCGCGGGAGGCATCCGCACGACCGTCGAGCGCACCCGCGCCGCGTCCGACGACGAACTGCGCGCCAACGTGCGCCGCCTCGTCGGCGAGATGGCCCGGCAGGGCGTCACGACGGTCGAGTGCAAGTCCGGCTACGGCCTCACGGTCGAGCAGGAGGCGCGCGCCGTCCGGATCGCCGCCGAGTACGCCGACGAGGTGACCTACCTCGGCGCCCACGTCGTCCCCGCCGAGTACGCGGGCGACACCGCCGGGTACGCCCGCCTCGCCGCCACCGACATGCTCGCCGCCTGCGCTCCGCACGCGCGCTGGGTGGACGTCTTCTGCGAGGAGGGCGCCTTCGACGCCGACCAGGCCCGGGAGGTCCTCACGGCGGGCGTGAAGGCGGGCCTGCTGCCGCGCCTCCACGCGAACCAGCTCACGCAGGGGCCCGCCGTGCGGCTCGCCGTCGAGCTGGACGCCGCGTCCGCCGACCACTGCACGTTCCTCGGCGACGCCGACGTGGACGCGCTGGCGTCGTCCCGGACGGTCGCGACGCTCCTGCCCGGCGTCGAGTTCTCCACCCGCCAGCCCTACCCGGACGCGCGCCGCCTCCTGGACGCCGGGGCCACCGTCGCCCTCGCCACCGACTGCAACCCCGGATCCTGCTACAGCTCCAGCATGGCGTTCTGCATCGCCGTGGCCGTCCGCGACATGCACATGACGCCCGCCGAGGCCGTCTGGTCGGCGACCGCAGGCGGCGCCCGCGCCCTCCGCCGCACCGACGTGGGGCACCTGACGCCAGGCGCCCGGGCCGACGTCCACGTCCTCGACGCACCGTCCTACATCCACCTCGCCTACCGTCCCGGAGTGCCCCTCACACACGCCGTGTGGAAGCACGGGCGCCGGGTAAACGACTTCCAATAGTCGACTGTGGAGGCCCCTAGATGGCGGAGTTCCTGACGGACATCAAGACCCTGCGCGAGCGTGCTCGGCAGGAGATCGATAAAGGCCCGATCACCGAGGCGTACGGTGCGGACCTCGAGCGCGTGATCCAGGTCTGCAACGAGGCCCTGGCCACGGAGATCGTGTGCGTGCTGCGGTACAAGCGGCACTACTACACGGCCACCGGCATCCACGCCGAGACCGTCGCGAGCGAGTTCCTCCAGCACGCGGCCGAGGAGCAGCAGCACGCCGACATGCTGGCGGAGCGGATCGTCCAGCTCGGCGGCGAGCCCGACTTCTCCCCGGACACCCTCACCACCCGCGCGCACGCCGAGTACAACGCCAGCCTCGACCTGGTCGAGATGCTCAAGGAGGACCTGGTGGCGGAGCGGATCGCCATCGCGTCCTACACCGAGATCATCCAGTGGCTCGGCGACGGCGACCCCACCACCAAGCGCGTCTTCGAGCAGATCCTGGCGCAGGAGGAGGAGCACGCCGACGACCTGCGCGGCTTCCTGGAGCGCTTCCCGAAGGCGTAGGCCGCCGGGCCGGCGGCTAGACGGGCAGGTAGCGCCGGGCGACCCTCACCAAGGGGGGCCGCCCGGCGCTGACGTAGTCGGTCGAGAGGACCTCGGCGATGAAGAGGGTGTGGTCGCCCGCCTCGACGGTCTGCCGGGTCTCGCACTCCAGGGCGGAGACGCCCGCCTCGGGGACGAGGGCGCCGGAGTGCTCGCCGCGGTGGTGGGGCTCGCTCGCCAGCAGGATGCGGGCGCTCGGACGTCCCTCGGCGGCGAACCTGCCCGCCAGGGCGCGCTGGGCCGAGGACAGGACCGTCGCGGCCCAGCGCGGGCGCCGCCCCAGCACCTCCGTGAGGTAGGACGAGGTCGTCACGCTCGCCACGACCATCGGCGGTTCCAGCGACACCGACATGAACGAGGTGACCGTGGTGCCGAGGTCGTCGCGGCCGTCGCGGACGGTCAGCACGGCGACGCCCGTGGCGAAGCCCGCGACGGCCTCGACGAACTCGCCGCTCAGCGGATCTCCCAGGAGCCGGGCAGGGTGAGCGGGCCGGCGGCGGGCAGGCCGAGGCGCGCGGCGAGGCCGCCGAGGGAGCCCCAGCCGTCGAAGCGCGCGGCCGCGGCGGCGCGGTCCTCGCTGGACTCCGGCGGACGCAGCCGCTCCAGCGGCGAGGTGTGCGGGTAGAGCCGGACCGGGGCGTCGGAGGCCAGGCCCGCCTTCTTGCGGGCGATGTCGAGGGCCAGGTCGATGCCGCCCAGCTCGTCGACGAGGCCGCGCTCCCGGGCGTCCGCGCCCGTCCAGACCCGGCCGCGGGCCAGTTCGTGGACGCGCTCGCGGGTCAGGTCGCGGCCCTCGGCGACCTTCGCGGTGAAGTCGTCGTAGATCCGGTCGAGGGAGGCGTTGACCCGCTCCCACTCGGAGTCGCTGAAGTCCTTGGTGGCGCTGAACATGCGGGCGTGGTCGCCGTCGGCGACGGAGCCGAGGCCGATGCCGACCCGCTCCAGCAGGTCGTTCACCACGGCCTTGCCGACCACGACGCCGATCGAGCCGGTGATGGTGCCGGGCTGCGCGACGATCGTGTCGGCGGCCATCGCGACGTAGTAGCCGCCGGACGCCGCGACGTTGCCCATGGACACGACGACGGGCTTGCCGGCGCGGCGGGCGAGCACGACCTCGCGCCAGATCGCGTCGGACGCGACGGCGGAGCCGCCCGGGCTGTTGACGCGGAACACGATCGCCTTGACCCGCTCGTCCTTCACCGCGGCGCGGAACGCGGCGCCGACCGTGTCCGAGCCCATCGCGGGGCCGGAGTTCGGGAGCGGGCCGCCCCGGCCGCTGCGGCCGAGCCGGATCGGGCCCTGACCGTTGATGTAGGCGACGACGTCCTGCTTGCCGGGCTGCGGGAGGCGGCCCGCGAGGCCGTGCGCGCGGTTGTAGCGGGAGACGAAGCGCAGCTGCGCCTCCTCGCCGAACCGCTCGCGCAGGCCGCCGTAGACCTCGTCGCGGTAGGCGAGGCCGTCGACGAGGCCCGCCTCCAGCGCCTCGGCCGCCAGCAGCGGGCCGCGGTCGGTGAGCTCGCGGACCTCGTCCTCCGGCAGGCCGCGGGCGGCGGCGATCCCGGCGGTGATCTGCTCGCCGAGCGAGGTGACGAGGCGCTGCGACGACTCCTCGTGCTCGGGCGTGTAGGTCTTCTCCATGAACGTGTTCGCCATGGTCTTGTACTCGTAGCGCTTGGCGAAGCGCGGCTGGACGCCCGCCTTCTCCAGCGCGCCGGCGAAGAACGGCTCCTCCAGCGCGACGCCGGTGAGCCCGACCTCGCCGGTGGGCTGGAGGTAGACCTTGTCGAACCCGGTGGCCAGGTAGAACGGGACGGTGCCGCGGCCCCCCTCGCCGAACGTCTCGGCCCAGGCGACGGTGAGCTTGCCCGCGTCCCGCAGCCCCTGGACGGCCTCGCGCAGCTCCTGGGCGAGCGCCAGCCCGATGGTGCCGGTGACCTTCACGACGAGGGCGCGCACCCGGCTGTCGGAGCGGGCGCGGCGCAGCCCGTCCAGGACGTCGCGCAGGCTCGTCCGGCGCATGGACAGGATGGCCGAGACGGGGTCGGACGGCGCGGTCTCGACGATGCCCTCGGTGAGGTCCAGTTCGAGGATCAGCGGGGCCGTCCGCCGGTCGCGGGCCTGTTTGATCACGTTGACGACTGTGCCTGGATCCACCATGGGCCCAGCCTATGTGCTCTCCCGCCACCGTTCCGGGTGTCCCCGGCCGGTGCCCGTCTGCCGGAAGGGGGAGTGCGCGGCGGGGGAGGGGTCAGCGGGCGAACGCCTTGTTGGGGATGACGCTGGCCGAGGCCTGGGCGACCGGGCGGCCGTGCCCGTCGGCGACCACGGCGTTGGAGACCATGCGGGTGCCGCCGGGGTGCACGCACGTCCCGGTCACCGTGTAGGTCTCGCCCGCCCGGACGCCGCGCAGGTAGTCGACGTTCAGGTTGAGCGTGAGCATCGGCATGAAGTGCTCGCCGGTGCTGCTCGCCGCGAGGCAGACCGCGTTGTCGAGGATCATCGCGATGTAGCCGCCGTGCACGGTGCCGCCGGGGTTGCAGAGCCGCTCGCCGGGCGTCCACCGGATGGAGACCCGGCCCGGTTCGGCGGAGGCGATGTCCTGCCCGATGTAGTCGTTGACGTCGGAGATCTGGGGGAACCGCCCGTCCGCCATCGCCTGGATCAGCTCGGCGCCCGACAGGGTGTTCCACAGGTCGGCCGCCTCGCGATGGGCCTCCGGGGTCGCCTCGACGCTCACACCACACTCCCTGATCACGATGACCTCCGAATGGTATTCGGCGAGCGGGGCGGGGTCGGGGCGAGGGCACTGTGCCCTTCGTCACGGGACCGGCCTGCACCGCGGGTCCGCGGCGCTATCGTCGGACGCATGGGAGACGGCGACGGCTGGGCCGCCTGCGAGCTGGGCCACACGCACTGGGGGCGGTTCGGCGCCGCGGGCCTGCTGGCCTACCACCGCGACTCCTCCGGCCAGGTGTGGTTGCTGCTCCAGCAGCGCGCGTGGTGGGGTCTCGGCGGCGGGACGTGGGGCATGTTCGGGGGCGCGCTCCACAGCCACGAGGACGTCGTCACCGGCGCGCTCCGCGAGACGTCCGAGGAGTGCACGCTCGACACGACGACGGTCGCCGTCCACGGGACCAGCGTCGAGGACCACGGCGGCTGGTCCTTCACCTCCATCGTGGGCTCGCTGCCCGAGCTCGCGCGGGTGCTGCCCGCGTCGCGGGAGACGCGCAGAGCCGAGTGGGTGCGCGCGGAAGAGGTCACCGACCGCAACCTGTTCGAGCCGTTCGCGCGCTCCTGGCCCCGCCTGCGCGACGCGATGCAGGAGCTCGTCCTCGTCGTGGACGCGGCGAACGTCGTCGGCGCCCGTGCCGACGGCTGGTGGAAGGACCGGGCGGGCGCGAACGCGCGGCTCCGCGACGACCTGAAGCGCCTGGACGGCGGCGTGCAGGGCCTGCCGAGCGGCCTCTTCCCCTACGACCGCTGCTTCCCGGAGGTCGTCCTCGTCGTCGAGGGAGCGGCGCGCGGCGTCGCCGACGAGCCCGCCGGCGGCCTGCGGGTCGTGGCCGCCCCCGGCAGCGGCGACGACACGATCGTGGACCTCGTCCGGCAGGGCCGTCCGGGGCAGGCCCACCTGGTGGTCACGGCCGACCGGGAGCTGCGCGCCCGCTGCGAGGCGGCGGGCGCCGCCGTCACCGGCCCCCGCTGGCTGCTCGAACGCCTCTAGGCCTCGACGCGGTGGCCGGCGTCGCGCAGCGCCCCGGCCGCCGCCTCCGACCGGTGCTCGGGGACGAGCACGAGGTCGGAGTGGTACGTCGAGACGACGAAGACGGACACGCCGGCCTCGGCCAGCGGCCCCACGATCCCGGCGAGCACGCCGGGCGTGTCGGGGCCGCCGTCCGGGTCGCCGTAGAAGCCGACCCAGCGCTCCGCCTCGGTGAACGGCGAGGCGTCCCGGATCACGGTGAGGCCCTCGGGGGCGCGGATGAGCGCGACCCACTCGTCGTCCTCGGGGAACGTCGCGTGCGGGAGGTGCTCCACCAGGAACTGTCCGGGGACGATGTGCAGGCGCATCCCGTCACCCTATTCAGGGACGAGCCACACCGCTCCCAGGGGCGGGACGCGCATCTGCGCGGACGCGGGCAGCCCGTGCCACGGCTCCGGGACGGCCTCGACGCTGCCGAGGTTGCCGACGCCGCTGCCGCCGTACTCGTAGGCGTCGGTGTTGACCAGCTCGCGCCACCGGCCCGCCTCGGGCAGGCCGAGCCGGTAGTTCTCGTGCGGGCTCCCGGCGAAGTTGACGACGCACGCGACGACGGGCGGTTCGCCGCCCTCCCGGGCCGGCGTCCCGTAGCGCAGGTAGGACAGGGTGTTGCCGCCCGCGTCGTTGCCGTCGATCCAGCGGAACCCCTCGGGGTCGCTGTCGCGCGTCCACAGCGCCGGCTTCGACCGGTAGGCGAGGTTCAGGTCGCGGACGAGCTTCTGCAGCCCGAGGTGGTTGGCGCCCTCGGCGGCGTTCTCCAGCAGCCACCAGTCCAGCGGCCGCTCCTCCGCCCATTCGGCGCCCTGCCCGAACTCCTGGCCCATGAACAGCAGCTGCTTGCCGGGGTGCGACCACATGTAGGCCAGCAGCGCGCGGAGCCCCGCGAACTGCTGCCATGAGTCGCCCGGCATCTTGCTCAGCAGCGAGCCCTTGCCGTGGACGACCTCGTCGTGCGACAGCGGCAGGACGTAGTTCTCAGAGAACGCGTACACCAGCGAGAACGTGATCTCGTTGTGGTGGTAGTGCCGGAACACCGGCTCGTGGCGCAGGTATTCGAGCGTGTCGTGCATCCAGCCCATGTTCCACTTGAACCCGAACCCGAGCCCGCCGAGATGGGTCGGCCGGGACACCCCGGGCCACGCCGTCGACTCCTCCGCGATCGTCACGACGCCGGGGTTGCGCTTGTAGACCGTCGCGTTCATCTCCTGGAGGAAGGAGATGGCCTCCAGGTTCTCCCGCCCGCCGTAGATGTTGGGCGTCCACTCGCCTTCCTTGCGCGAGTAGTCGAGGTACAGCATCGAGGCGACGGCGTCCACGCGCAGCCCGTCGATGTGGAACTCCTCCAGCCAGAACGACGCGTTCGCCACCAGGAAGTTGCGGACCTCGGCGCGCCCGAAGTTGAACACGAGCGTGCCCCAGTCGGGGTGCTCGCCGCGCTTCGGATCCTCGTGCTCGTAGAGGGCGGTGCCGTCGAACCGGGCCAGCGCCCACTCGTCCTTGGGGAAGTGGGCGGGCACCCAGTCCATGATGACGCCGATACCGGCCTGGTGGAGGCGGTCGATGAGGTAGCGGAAGTCGTCGGGGTCGCCGAACCGCGCGGTGGGCGCGTAGTAGGAGGTGACCTGGTAGCCCCAGGACGGGCCGTAGGGGTGCTCGGTCACCGGCAGCAGCTCCACGTGCGTGAAGCCCATGTCGCTGACGTACTGCGTCAGCTCGTCCGCCAGCTCCTTGTAGCCGAGCCCGGGGCGCCACGACCCGAGGTGCACCTCGTAGGCGCTCATGGGTTCGTGCAGCCAGTCGTGGTCCTTGCGCGAGTCCATCCACGCGCCGTCCTCCCACTCGTAGGAGGATGTGAACACGCGGGACGCCGTCGCGGGCGGCCGCTCGGTGGCCTGCGCCATCGGGTCGGCCTTGGTGCGCCACACGCCGTCCGCGCCGAGGATCTCGTACTTGTAGCAGACGCCGTCGCCGACGCCCGGGACGAACAGCTCCCAGACGCCGGTGGAGCCGAGCGACCGCATCGGGTGCGCGCGGCCGTCCCAGTGGTTGAAGTCGCCGACCACGCGCACGCCCCGCGCCGTGGGCGCCCACACCGCGAAGCCCGTCCCGGTCACGGTGCCGAACGCGGAGGCGTAGGAGCGGACGCGGGCGCCGAGCGCGCGCCACAGCTCCTCGTGCCGCCCCTCGCCGATCAGGTGCAGGTCGAGTTCGCCGAGCGTCGGCAGATGCCGGTAGGAGTCGTCCTGGATCGACTCGGCGCCGTCCCCGTAGGTGACGGCGAGCCGGTAGTCGGGGACGGCGAGGGGCGCCTTGTCCGCGCCGGCGCCCGCGAGCGACGTCCCGGCGGGCAGCGTTCCGGTGAACAGCCCCTGGTGGAAGTGCCGGAGCGGATGCCGGTCGCCGTTCGGGAGCACAACCTCGACCTTCTCGGCGAGCGGGCGCAACGCCCGCACCGTCACCCCGTCCCGTCCGGGATGCGCCCCGAGGACACCGTGCGGATCATGGTGGTCGCCGCCGACGAGCCTGTCGATCTCCGCGCGCGTCACCCGTGCCATGACGTCATGGCCTCCCGTCCCTGAGCCGTTTTATCCCAATGAGGGTGCCCCGAGAAGCGGCGCTCTCACATGCCCGGCCCACCTGTTTTCGCGAGCCGGCGCCCACCTGCGGGTGCCGCTCGGACGCGGGTGCCGCCGGGTACGGGTGTGGTCGCCTGTGCGGGTGTTGCGACCGCACGGCCGGCACGACTCTTCGTCGTGGGGTCGCGCCGAATGCGCCGACCGTGCGGCCACGTCTACCTCGCCCCAGGGGTGACGCCGACCCCACCGCCCAGGGCTCCATTCCTGTGTCACCTCAGCGCCACAGGTACCTTCCGTACCGGAATGTCCCAGCCCGGCCCGCCCCCGCTCGCGGGCCGGGCGGCCCCGCCTCCCCTGCCTTCCGTCACCGGTCTCAGGACTCCCCGCGCCTCTGGTCGAGCAGCGTCCGGCGGAGCCCCTCCGCGTCGTCCGCGGCCACCGTCATCGCACATCCCGCCTGGAGTTGGGCGTCGGTGAGGTCGCCGCTGCGGGTCGCGTACCAGCGTCCCGCGTCGCTGCGCCACACCTGCCAACCCGGAAACTCTCCCTCGATGGCCGCCTTCAGATCCTCGAAGTCGCCCATCAAGGTCGTCCCTTCCCCGGGGCCGCGCTTCTGTATACAAAAGTCTTACTCGGCCTGAGAGGTGTCAAGCTGTCCGTAAGCGGACCGTGCCCCCGCGGATAGCGCCCGGAAGGTATGGATGACAGGAGGGACGCGCAGGATCGAACGCGGCGTCGAACGCTGTCCGAACGCCGCGGCAGGCCCGAGGCCCGGGGGTGCGCCCGAGGAGAGGGAGGTGACGCCGGTGCCGGACCGTCCCGCCTACCTGCGCATCGCCGACACCCTGCGAGAGGGGATCCGGGACGGCAGCCTTCCGCCGGGGACGCGGCTGCCGACCATCGCCGAGCTGTGCGGCGCCCACGGCGTCTCGGAGATCGTCGTGCGGCAGGCGGTCGCGCTGCTGCGCGGGGAGGGGCTGGTGGAGACCCGCCGCGGCGGCGGCACGATCGTCCGGGTCGTCCCGCCTGCGCGGCGCGTGGCGATGGACCGCTACCGCGCGGTGAGCGAGCCGATGGCGGTGCCCGAGACCACGTTCACCCGCGACCAGAAGATCACCTGGGAGGAGTACCGGCTCGACCGCGAGTTCTCCCGCGTCCGGGCCGACGACGACCTGGGCGCGCTGTTCGAGCTGCCGTCCGGCACCGAGCTGCTGCGCCGCCGGTTCGTCTTCTACGCCCGCGAGGAGCCGCAGCAGATCTCCGTGAACTACCTGCCGTGGGACGTGGTCGGCGACACGCCCGTCGCCGACCCGGCGCGCGAGCCCTGGCCCGGCGGGACGCTCGCGCAGCTGGCCTACCTCGGGCACCCGCCGATCCGGGTCGAGGAGGCCGTCCGCTCCCGCATGCCGACCCCCGAGGAGGCCGAGACCCTGCGCATGACGGGCGGGGTGCCGGTGCTCGCCATCACCCGCCGGATGCTGTCGCGCGCCGGCGTCATGGAGGTCTGCCGCGACATCGTGCTGCCCGCCGACCGGGTCGTCCTGGACTACTCCATCGACCTGTGACGCGGCCCGTGAGGAGGCCCATGGCACGACATGCGGCGCGGCGCGATCCGCGGAGCGCGCGCGGTCCCGGCCCGGTCAGCCCGCGAGCCGGGCCAGGGACCGCAGCGGCACGGGGAGCCACGACGGCCGGTTCCGCGCCTCGTAGCGGATCTCGTAGACCGCCTTGTCGAACTCGAACGCCCGCACCAGCGACGCGTGCTCGGCCGGGTCGGGCCCGCCCGCGGCGGCGTAGCCGGCGCAGAACGCCGCCCGGTTCCGCTCGGCCCACGCCTGGGCGCGCAGCTCCAGCGCGTCCGCCGCCTGCTGCGGCAGGTCCGTGTCCCTGACCAGCAGGAACCGCGCGGCGTACTCGAACGAGCGGAGCATCCCGGCGACGTCGCGCAGCGGGTGCGCGGGCGCCCGGCGCTCGGCGGGCGCGCGGGCCGGCTCGCCCTCGAAGTCGAGCAGCATCCACCCGGAGTCGGTCCGCAGGACCTGGCCGAGGTGGTAGTCGCCGTGCACGCGCTGGAACGGCAGCGGCACCGCCTCGGCGGCGACCCGGTCGAACACCTCGCGGATCGCGGGCGCGTACGGGCGCAGCTGCGGGACGGCGGCGGCGACCTGGTCGAGCTGCTCGTGCATCGCGAAGACGATCTCCCGCACCAGCTCGGGCGGCGCCTGCGTCACGCCGAACGCGGCGGCGAGGTCGCGGTGCACCTCGGCGGTGGCCGCGCCGAGCCGCTCGGCCTCGGCGGCGAAGTCGCCGCCGGCCGCCCCGGGGTCCTCGGCGGCCGCACCGGCGTCGTCAGCGGCGAACGCGGGCGGCGGTCCCGGCGGCGCCGGCTGCGCGAACCAGTCGCGGACGCTGGTGAGCGCGAGCTGCCAGCCGTCCGTCGCGGTGCGCAGGAACTCCGACAGCAGCGCGAGCGTGGCCGGCTCGCCCTCGCCGGACTCCGTGCCCGCGGCCCCCAGCGCGCCCGGTGCCAGCTCGATCCAGCCGTGCACGCTCGGGATGTGCTCGGAGCCCCGCCGCGAGAGCGCGAGGTTGACCTCCAGGTCGGGGCTGACGCCGGGGGACAGGCGGCGGAACAGCTTGCAGATGTAGGCGTCGCCGAAGATCAGCGAGGTGTTGCTCTGCTCGGCCGGGATCGGCGTGCCGTCCAGGTCCGTGCGGATGCCGGTGCCGGGCGCGCGGCGGAAGGTCAGCGGCCCGACCGTCCGCTCGTCCGCCATGAGGCCGAGCAGCGGGCGCGTCAGCTCGGTGTCGTGCGCGGCGTCGTAGACGTAGCCGGTGATCCCCTGCTCGGGGTCGTCCAGCCGCCCGATCGCGACCGGCGCCAGATGCTCGGGCAGGTCGCGGCGGACGCCGAGGAGGAGCTGGTAGTAGTCGGTGGCGCCGTCCTGGCGGACGTCGATGACGAGGTGGTGCAGGGCGGGGTCGCCGGGGCGGAGCTCGGTGGCGGTGCCGATGGCGAGCTCGTGGATGGGGCCGTCCTTGCCGCCGAACCAGCGCTGCCGGGGCAGCCAGCCGGACAGGAGCCGGACGAGGGAGTCGTCGGTCGGCAGATCGGACGGCGCCACGGTCACATCACTCCCTCTCCCTGCTCCTGCTCGTCCGGCGGCGGCGGAAGCAGGAACCAGTAGAAGCCGTGGCCCGGCAGGGTCAGCAGGTAGGGCAGCTCGCCGATGGCCGGGAACTGCACGCCGCCCATGCACTCGATCGGGGACGAGCCCCGGAAACGCCGCAGGTCGAGTTCCACGGGCTGCGGGAACCGCGAGAGGTTGTTCACGCACAGGACGGTGTTCGTGCCGCCCCACTGGTTGGCGTCCCCGCCG
>NZ_BDDE01000026.1 GCF_008327685.1 Actinomadura sp. K4S16 | reverse complement strand
TGTCAACGACGGCCGAATTCTGACCCCCTGGCGACGTCTGAAAGTTGACCCCCTGACGTTGTTGGTCGTTACTGCTCGTCGTTGGTGGTGTTGGCCGCGGGGACGCGGCCCAGGTCACGGTTCTTGAGGCGGTAGCTGTCTCCCTTCAGGCTGATGACCTCGGCGTGGTGGACGAGGCGGTCGATCATGGCTGCTGCGACGACGTCGTCGCCGAACACCTCGCCCCAGCGGCCGAACGGCTTGTTGCTGGTCACGATCAGCGAGGCCCGCTCGTAACGGGACGAGACCAGCTGGAAGAACAGGTTGGCGGCCTCGGCCTCGAAGGGGATGTAGCCGACCTCGTCGACGATCAGGACCGGGACGCGGGCGAGCCGGGTCAGTTCGTCTTGCAGCCGTCCGGCGGCGTGCGCGTCGGCCAGCCGCGAGACCCACTGGGCGGCGGTGGCGAAGGCGACGCGGTGTCCGGCCTGGCAGGCGCGGATGCCCAGCCCGATCGACAGGTGGGTCTTGCCGGTGCCGGGCGGGCCCAGGAACACCACGTTCTCGCGGGCGGCGACGAAGTCCAGAGTGCCCAGGTGGGCGATGACCTCGCGTTTGGCCGAGCGCTGGTGGTCGAAGTCGAAGTCCTCCAGGGCTTTGCGGGCGGGGAAGCGGGCGGTGCGGATGCGGGCCTCGCCGCCGTGGGCCTCGCGGGCGGCGACCTCGCGTTGCAGGCAGGCGGCCAGGAACTCCTCGTGCGTCCAGGACTCCTCCCGGGCGCGTTCGGCCAGACGAGCGGCGGCGGCGTGCAGCGACGGCGCCTTGAGCACCCGGGTGAGGTAGGCCAGCTCGGCCTCGACATTGCGGCCGCCAGTGCCCGTCACGGCGCCCGCTGCGGTGGCCTTGGTGGCGGTGGCCTTGGTGGTGGTGGCCTTGGTGCGGGGTGCCATCACGCCACCCCCTCGATGCCGGCGGCACCGATGTCCTGGACTCCCAGGAGGGCGTCGTAGTCGCTCAGCCGCCGCTGCTCGACCTCGGTGTCGGCGGGTGGCCGGGTGGTCTGCAGCCGCAGCCGCCGCATCGCCGCGGCCGCCTGGGCGTGCGCGGGGTCGGTGATGGTCTGGTGGACCGCCCAGCAGCGCGGGTGCGCGGCGACCTGCTGCCCGCCGCAGGTGACCCTCACCTCCTGCAGGTCGGCGACGACCTCGACCAGCCGGCCGATCACCGAGGGATGCACCGAGTAGTCGTTGGAGGCGATCCGGACGTAGTGGTCGCGGGCCAGCCGGGTCGAGGTGCGCCAGCCGACCACCGGCGCGACCGGCGGCAGCGGCACCATCGCCGCCATGTCGGTGACGATCCGGTCGGCGGGCCGGCACTCGATCCGCCGGTGGTGACGGACGTTGGCGCGATGCGCCAGCCAGTGGTCCAGCTGGGCGTTGAAGTCGCCTGGGTTGGTGAAGGACCGGCCCGGCAGGAACGAGGTCTCCAGATACTCGTTCGCCCGCTCGACCAGGCCCTTGGCTTCGGGGTCGGCGGGGCGGCACTGCACGATCTTGATGCCCAGGGTGCCGCGGAACGCGTTGGCCTCGGCGGTCAGGACCGGACACCCTGCCCGCCACTGCCCGATCGCGCCCTCGTTGTCCCACACCAGCGTCTTGGGCGCCGCGCCCAGCATGCCCAGCAGCGCCCACATCCCGGCGAACAGGTCTCCGGCCGCCCGCGAGGGCAGCATCCGCGCCAGCATCCACCGCGAATACCCCGACACCATCACCAGCACCGGCGGGCTGGTCTGCTGCCCGGCTCCCACCGGCACCTTCGCCGGCGGGAACCACAGATCGCATTGGGCCAGCTCACCGGGCTGATACGCCGTCCGCGACGCCGGATCGGCCGGCTTGTACTGCGGCCGCAACTGCCGGATGCGGTCCTTGAGCACCGTCATCGACCGCTCCCACCCGATCCGCTCGGCGATCACCGTCGCGGGCATGTCCGGGAACTCCGCCAAAAGCTCGCGGATCGTCGGCTCGGCCGCGTCCACGATCGAGCCCTTCCCCGCCCGCCGGTACTTGGGCGGCTCATCGGCCGCCAGCGCCCGCTTGACGGTGTTCTTCGAGATGCCCATCCGCCGGGCGATCGCCTTGATCGGCATGCCCTCCGCCCGGTGCAACCGGCGGATCTCAGCCCAGTCCTCCACCTTGATCACCCTCCACAGTGACAGTGGGGGGTCAGATTTCGGCCGTCGCCTGGGGGTCAGTATTCACGCGTCGTCGACAGACTCCACCGCCCGCGAGGCCCTGTCGAGTGAGTCGTCATGTACGGAGAGAAGGCGTGGATTCCAGATCCGTGCGGAACACCGCGTCCGGGGCTGTGGTGTGGGCGGTGCCGTCGAGCAGCAGCGCCTGCCCGCTGGGAGCGTCGGTTCGACTCGCCCGGCCGGCCGTCCTCAGCGGATGGCGGCCTCGGGAGTCCGCGGCGAGGCCGTTCCCGGCATCGTCGAACTGCCACCAGGCCACCGGCTCGGCCGTCGGGGCCGCGAGTGGCGGCGCCGTGGAGCCGCTCAGGATGAGCAGCATGGCGGCCGACAGCGCGACCGCGTATCGCCGGATCCGGTTGCGCGTCCTGCTCGCGGCCGCTCTCGGCTGTGGTCGAACCGGCCTGGTGTCGACCAGTAGGAAGGTCTGCGCGGGGGCATGGCGTGGACCGGCGGCCCGTCACCGGCCAGGCGGTCATAGACCGCCAGCCATTGCGCCGCCTCCGTCACGGCTTGTTCGGGGCCGAGGCAGGCGCGGACGAATGCTTCGACGGTTTCTCGTCGTGGCAGGGTTTCGCCTGTGAGGGCTTGGGCGATGGTGCTGCGGGGCAGCGTGTCGCCCGCTGCCTCCGCCCGCCGCTCCAACTGCCGGTAGGAGATTCCCGACCGCTGCTTCAGGTGGCGCAGGGACGAAACGAACTCTCCGCTGGACCGCATGTCCTCCGGAAAAACCATCTCCTGCGCCACGTTCCCCCCTGCCGCCCGAATGGCACCCGCCGCGTATGCAAAGAATGATGACCGCATTCAAAGATCTCTGACAAGGGGCAATGTCCCCGGGTAACGCGGCGTCGCCGGATCGTGTCCACAGGTGATCATTTTTGGTGTCCGGGAATCGGTGCCGTCCGAACGGCTGTCCGGCGCTGTCCGGGACACTGCTCTTATTCCTTTGTGCAGGCCACAGCAGGTGTCCCGGACGAAGATCCCCTTGTGGCGCAGCTGGCTCCGACGCAGGTTGCTGATGGACGCGGAAGAGCGCGTCCAGGCTCGTCCACGGTTGGGAAAGGAGGTCTCAGGGGGCCGGTATGCGTGCGCCGACAAATGCTTCGAGTGACGGATTAGCCCTTTACTCGGAGGCGGTGCGACTGCCCGGCCTTCAGAAGAGCCGCCGCACACTCGAAAAGGAGATGGAGATACCAGCTTTCGGCACGAAGAAGATCACCCGGCTCGGTCTGACGACCGTCGCCGCCATCGGCCTCGGCGTGGGCGTGGCCGCCTTGCGCACCAACAAGCCGATGAAACTGCGGGAGGGCCCGTCGGTCACCTGTGACCCCATCGGGTGGACCTCGATGCCCAAGAGCCAGAAGTTGTGGGTCCGATGCAAGTTCGTCAACGACGCGCGGAACACCTGGTACTACGTCCGTCCGGAGCCGCCCGCAGGGGAGTACTGGGACCCAGGCTGGATCTACTCCGGGAACGTCACCAACGTCTCCTCGGGGATCCCCACGTGCTGAGCACGTCCTAGGGGCGCGCACGATCTGAGCGGTTGATCGGAACGCGACCGCCGGCGGGGGTCGCCCACAGCGGGCGGCTCCCGTCGGCGTCGTCGTTTCCCATCCGGGTGTCGCCGACGTCAGGTCTCCACCTTGCTCATGGCCGCCCGTCGTGTGGTCGAGTGGGCCGTGGCGCGGGCAGCGGGAGGGCCAGACCGGTCTTGACGGTGTCGAAGTCGACCAGGGTCTCGTAGCGCTGGAGGGTGTCGGCCTTGAACAGGCGCTCGCCGAGACGGTCGCATTCGCGCGTTCTCCGCGCGGCCAGGCCGGCCACGTAGCCCCAGGGGCCCGCCACACGGCAGCACTGCTGCGGTAGGCGTCGGGTAGCGAGTGGCGGGCGGGGGAAGGCGGCTCTCAGCCCCGCCGACGCCCGCGACCTGGCCGGGGGTCGCCGAACCGATCGGCGGTCACCTCGGCACCGGGCCACCGCCGAGATGCGGCCGCGACTACCGCTCTACGTGATGGCCGTCCCGATGGGCACGCCCACCACCGCCAGACCCGGGGGACCGGCCCGCCACTCTGTTCGGGTTCAGGGGGTGATGGTGATGCAGAAGGGGTCGAGCCGTCCAGGACGTGGTCGTTGTTTCTGAACTGCTCGATGAACTCTCCGGCGGCGCGGTTGTGTTCGGCGTCCAGGGCGGGGACTGTCCTAAAGATCGTGTGGGTGGGGTGGTGATCCGGAAGGCCGGTACGTGGCCAATGGCATCAACACCGGGCACCTGGCATACGAAATCTTCACATGCTCTCCACATTTCACCACAACTTCTACATTCGAAAACTTGTCGCAGCGCGTAGCGTTTCCGCCCATGACACGCCCGCGCCCGGCGGCCTGGATCGCCATACTTGTGTTCGCCATACTCGTGACCGGCTGCATCATCGCAGTGTGGACCTTCATCTCAGAGGGAAACGCCATGAGGCAACGGGACGAGGCCCGAGCGCGCGCGACCCTGGTCGCCTATCTGGATCTCGTTCGTCAGCGCAAATGGATAAAGGCCTGCGACATGCAGGACGACACATCCGATTTGGCGATGGAAGACTGCGAGGGGTTTCTGTCGAGCGGGGCACCCCTCGTGTCCTTCGACGTTGGAGGCGCCCGCTCGACGAGTTGGAACACCGAAGGCACCTTCATCAAGTTTCCGGTTTCCCTGGTCTACGCTGACGGGAGCCACGAGCAGATCGAACTGGAGGTCGGCTCGAAGGCCAGGGGCTACCCCGACACGGTCCTCGACGGCCCGATTTCTCATACCCGCGAACGCCCGTACGAGGGGTGAACGGTGTCAGAGCCCGGTGACTGACGAGACTCAAGCGTTCGGGTCGGGCTCGTACGCAAGCGGACCTTCGACGTCCAGGTGCCTGACCAGCTCTGGGCACCGACATCACCGAGCATCCGACCGAAGAGGGGAAGCTGTACTGCGCAGCCGTACTGGACTGCTTCTCCCGCCGCATCATCGGAGCTCTTGGGGGTCGAGATCGTCGCAAAACTCGATCTACCAGGAGCTCTCTTGTCATCACTCAGGCCGCGCGGGATGCAACCGGCCCGTGACCTGCGGACTCAGGTTGGAAATTCCTCGGCGATGCAGCGTGACGTCGCCGCCGGCCTGCGGCAGGACGTGCGGCAGATGGGAGGTGTTGCGCGAGTACCTGGAGCGCGGTCGGCAGATCATGGACGCGACACCGAGGGGCGCACGTCGTCACCACCCAGGTGGGCATTCACGACGCTCGGCCACGGCCTTGACCGGTTCGCGGCTGTCATCGCCGCCACGGCGTCGAGGACGGCCCGCCGGTCGCCGTGGACGCGCGTGACCGCCTTGGGCGCCTCGTGTCGGGTCGTGGCGACGCATGTTCAGGCGATCTCGGCGGACGCGCCGGGGGTCAGTCGCTGGTAGGGGCTGCCGGTGCCGGGGCCGTTGCCGCCCAGCAGGCCGGCGACCATTGCGCCGCCGACGTCGTTGAGGGCGCCGTCGTGGACGCCGACGACCTGCCGCGGCTTCACTTCGCGCACGTAGTCGATCAGCTGCCCGGTGGTGGACCAAGGGCCGTGCACGGGCAGCAGCAGGGTGTCGATGGCCGTGTCCGGCACGGTCAGCGCGTCGCCGGGGTGAAAAAGGGCGCCGTTGACCAGGAAGCCGATGTTGGCCACGCGCGGGATGTCGGGGTGGATGACAGCGTGCCAGGTGCCGAAGACCTGCACGTCGAAGCCGGCCGCGGTGAACGCCTCGCCGTCGCCGACGACGGTCACGCGCTTGCCGAGGTCGGCGAGTCTGCCTCCGACGGCGGTGTTGGTCCACAGGAGCAGGCGCGGGTTCTCCGCGAAGGCTTGACGCAGCGTGTCTTCGGAGAAGTGGTCGAAGTGCTCGTGGGTGACCAGGACCGCGTCGGCGCCGTCGAGCGCGCGCGGATCGGTCAGGCCGCCGGGGTCGACTACCAGCCGCCGGCCGTCGGATTCGACGCGGACACAGGCGTGCCCGAACTTCGTGAGCTGCAAGGTTCGCTCCCAGATATACAACTAAGCTGTACAATCAAACTATACAACCTGGTTGTGAGGGCAAGGGTAGGGTGAAGAGGTGGACGACACACTGGCCGAAGACTTGCGGCAGGCGATCGGTGCGCTGGTACGCGCGGTGCGGGCCGTCGACACCATGCCTGGCGGCGCGGCCGCCATCCTCGGCTACCTCGACCGGGACGGCCCGCAGACCACCGCCGACCTGGCACAGCGGCGGATGGTGAGCCACCAGTCGGCCGCGAAGACGGTCAAAGAACTGCTGAGCGCCGGCCTGGTGGCCGCCGAACCGCACCCCGATGACCGTCGCAAGGTGCTCCTGCGCATCGACGAAGCCGGGCGAGAACGCCTGCGACAGGACCGCGACCGCCGCGCCACCTCATTGCACAACGCCATTCACGACACGCTCACTGTCGGCGAGCAACGGGAACTGCGGAACTGCGTGTCCCTGCTCACCCGGCTCACCGCCCAGCTGACCCGCCGTTGAGCCGCGGTGTTGAACGACCTGGTCAGCCTCATGGCGGCACCTGATCCGGAGAGGCATGGGGTCTGTGCCTGTCTCGCCGGACTGAATCTCGATCCGGCGCGTCCGGGGTGGACGTGCCTGTACCGCGGGACTTCTGCGGACTCGCGGTTGACGAAATCTGCAAGAAGCACGATGTCGTCCCAGGAGTCTTCGAGACGCCGATATTGCCGAGAACCGTACTGTGAGGATCTTGGGCTGACCGCCTGATCGGCCCGGCGACGGCCAAGCCCGTTAGCGCCCGGCCAGGGAGAAACCAACCGTGTCCGGCATCCCCGAGCCCGCTTCTGTCTGCTCCTCCGGCCACACGCCCCCGACTGGAGGTCGTTACGGTGACCGGCTCCGGAGCGCATCACCGGCCCGAGGTGGTGGCGCTGGTCTCCGAACGGGGACGCGGCGAGCGGTTGCACGGGTCCGGCGAGCAGCCTTGCGCTTCCGGAAAGCTCCAATGAGCGGGTAGTGAACGTCCCTTGGGATCCAGCGGGTAGTGACACAGCGCGACGACACTCTCCCAGGAGCAGGCATGGATCGACGTCAGCGACGGAGCCTGCGGCGCGGGAACGCGGCGGCCGCCGTGCTGCACGCCGTCCAGGCGGTGTTGATCGGCGTGCTGGCCACCGATTTCTCCCTGCCGGTCACCGCGGCCTATCTGGCCGGGCCGCCGGGAACGGCTCCACAGAACCCGGTGGTGCTGTTCAGCCTGCCGACCGGCTTCGCCGTGGCCGCCTTCCTGGCTCTGTCAGGAATCGCGCATCTGCTCGTCTGCACGGTCTGGTGGCGGCGCTACGTGCTCGACCTCGAGCGGCGACGCAACAGGGCCCGCTGGGTGGAGTACTCCCTGTCCGCTTCGCTGATGATCGTGTTGATCTCCCAGCTCGTCGGCATCGCCGACGTCGCGGCACTGATCGCCATCTTCGGTGTGAACGCGGCGATGATTCTTTTCGGCTGGCTCCAGGAGAAGTACGAGGAGCCCGCCGCTCACGGGTGGCTGCCGTTCACCTTCGGATGCATCGCCGGGGCCGTGCCCTGGATCGCCATCGTCATCTACACGATCGCACCGAAGTCGCCGTCGCAGGCCGAGCCGCCCGCCTTCGTGTACGGGATCATCGTCTCGTTGTTCGTCCTCTTCAACATCTTCGCGCTGAACCAATGGCTGCAGTACCGCGCCAAGGGACGCTGGGCCGACTACCTCTTCGGCGAGAAGGGCTACATCGTGCTGAGCCTGACCGCCAAGTCGGCCCTGGCCTGGCAGATCTTCGGCGGCACCCTGGCCGGCTGAGCCCCGGGAGAAAATTCGCTTCAGGTCCGCGGTGCCGACCACGAGCGGATGCCCCTCGTCGACCAGGTCGGCGAGCGTGTCACCGAGGGTCTGCGGCCAGGGTGCGCGCTCCATGAGCGTGGGCAGGTACCAGAAGCCGGGCTGCGGCCCCGGTACGGAACTCATCGCAGATCTCCGAACTCCGCGAGCGCGGCTGCCCGTGGCCTGTCTGCCCAGGTCGGAGCCCTGGCTCGTTACCGCGGAGAACGCCGGTCGTCACCCGCTGGTCAGCTTGCCGGTGCATCATGACCAGGCCGGTTTGTCCGGCAACGGACCTTCCGGGAGGGGGATGTGCGTGGAGCTGCGGCACCTTGAGTCGTTTCTTGCCATCGCCGACGAGTTGCATTTCGGGAGGGCCGCCGCGGCGCTGCACATCTCCCAGCCGTCCCTCAGCCAGCACCTGCAACGGCTGGAACGTTCGATGGGCGTCCGGCTCGTCGACCGCGGATCGCACCATGTCACGCTCACCGAGGCCGGTGAGGTCTTCCGCGCGGAGGCGCGGAGGCTGCTCGATCAGTTGCGTGACGCGGTCGAGATGACCAGGAAGGTCGGATCGGGGTATGCGGGCACGGTGCGGGTCGGGTTCAACTACCCGGCCGGCCGCCGGGTCCTGCCGCTCACGCTGGACCGGCTGGCCCAGGCGTACCCGCGGCTAAGGCCTGAGCTGGTCGAGAAGCGCTCCGGGCCGCAGCTGGCCGACCTCGTGGCGGGCAGGCTGGACGTCGCGTTGCTGTTCGGCGTGCCCGAGGGCCCCTACTTCGCGTCCCGAGCGCTGTTCCGTACGCCGCTGATGGCCTTGGTCGCGCCTGGTCATCCGCTGTTCGGACGGCGCTCCATGCCGTTCCGCGAACTGGCCGAGCACCGCAGCATCCTCTTCAGCCGAGAGCTGAGCCCGGCCTCGCACGACGCGCTGTCGCAGGCCGCGAAGCAGAGCGGGATCAGGCTGAACGTCACCGACGAGGTGAACGACTCGATGGCCACCGCCATGGTCATCGCCACCGGGACGGTGGTCGGGTTCGCCTCCGCGACGCGCGCGGTCGAGACGTCCGCCATGGGATTGTCCGCTGTCGCGCTGGTGGAGCCGGAGCCCACGCTGGACGTATGCGCGGTGTGGCCGGCGCGGGATTCGTCCCCGGGGGCACGCGTGTTCCTGGCAGGTCTCGAGGCGGCGGCGCCGTTCGCGGCTGTCGGTCTCTGACCGACGCGACGGGGGACCGGTCAGGTCCTCGTCGCTTGTCCGGCCGCCGTCCACCATCTGAAATCGGTGCCCCAGCCTCAGGCCGCCGACCTGTCACCGCGACGTTCCACCGAGCCGACCCTCATGGCGGCGGCGATTGGTGTACTCAATCGCCGATTCGGATTTCCTTTGTTGCCCGGGATGTGCCGCCTTGCCATGCTTGATTTCGGGCCTGCGGCATCGGCCGTGTGAACCTTTCAATCTCAGGGAAACGAGCGAAGATCAATTGATGAATTTGACGATACTCGGTTGCCGCTCGGGGATGCCTGCGGACGGTCAGGCCGGCTCGGGCTACCTGGTCTCGCTGGGGCCCGACGCGGCGCCGACCCGGCTGCTGCTGGACTGCGGGCCGGGAGTGGCGACCGCGTTGAGCAGGGTCGGCACGCCGGAGATGCTCGACGCGGTCGTCATCACCCATGTTCATCTCGACCACTGCTACGACCTGCTCCCGGTCGGCAAGACACTGCTCTCCGCGAATCTGCGCTATCCGACCGCCGGATCGCCACCGCAGGCGGATGTGCGGATATCCCGGATTCCGCTTTATGTTCCGGTCGGCTCCGCGGAGCGTTTCGAGCGGCTCGCTGAAATCTTTCCGGTCGTGACGATGCCGGCCCTTGACCGTGCGTTCGAGTTGGCTTTCGACGTCCGTGAATATGCCCCCGGTGCGCGATTCGCTGTCGGGGGCGCGGAAATCCGGTTGGAACTCCTCAAGCACGCGGTGCCGAACTGCGGTGTCCGCGTCGAAACCCCCGAGGGGATCCTCGTCTACACGGGGGACACCGGCCGTACGGCGGCACTCGACGACCTCGCCGCGGGAACCGACCTGCTGCTCGCCGAGTGCACGCTGGACGAGCCGGACTCCGGCCCCCACGGCCACCTGTGCGCCGAGGACGCGGCCGAGGTCGCCATGTCCGCCGGCGCCGGGCAACTCGTGCTCACTCACTTCGTGTCGGCCGACACCTCCTGGTTGGAGAAGAGCCGGAGACGCGCCGCCGCCCGGTTCGGCGGTCCGGTCCACATCGCCACCCCGTTCGCGAAGTTCCCTGTTTGATCCCCCTAGGAGACCCCCAAA
The DNA here is from genome assembly GCF_008327685.1 of Actinomadura sp. K4S16. Classification (GTDB taxonomy): domain Bacteria; phylum Actinomycetota; class Actinomycetes; order Streptosporangiales; family Streptosporangiaceae; genus Spirillospora. The sequence goes on along the minus strand of NZ_BDDE01000026.1, from coordinate 174,498 downwards.
TGATCAATAAAAAGGTGCGCGCAGGCGTGAGCCGACCGCGCGTCGCTCTCGCCGTGCTGGCCGTGGCAGCGTCGTCGATCGCGGGATGCTCGTCCGGCAGCGACGCCGCCGTCGGCAAGACCGTGACGCTGTCCTTCCTCTCTTACAACTACGGCACCGCCGATCTGGGCGGAAAGGGTACGCAGGAGCTGATCGACTCCTTCGAGAAGGCCAATCCCTCCATCAAGATCGAACCGCAGGGCGTCGCCGTCGCCGACGTCCTCACCAAGCTGCGCACGTCCAGCCTCTCCGGCAACGGTTTCGATGTCGCGCAGATCGGCTGGAGCAAGATGGCGCAGGCGTACCAGAGCCTGCCGATCACACCCGTCCAGGAGATCGCCACGGCGCAGGATTGGCGGCAGACCAGCGCCGGTTTCAACCAGGCCGTCCTCGCCGCGACGCGTCACAAGGGTGTGACGGCCGCGATGCCGTACACGATGTCGGTCCCGGCGCTGTTCTACAACGCCGACCTGTTCCGGTCCGCGGGCCTGGACCCGGCCAAGCCGCCGACGACCATGGCCGAGATGAAGAGCGCCGCGCTCAAGATCGTGAAGAAGGGAGCGGAGGGCGTCTACGTCGACGCGGCCGGCGCCGGCAAGTCCGACTTCCTCACCCAGTCCCTCGTCAACAGCAACGGCGGCTCGCTCGTCGACGCCGACGGCAAGGTCACGCTCGACCAGCCGCCTGCCGTCCAGGCGATGCGGACGCTGGCAGACCTGACGCAGTCCGGGGCGCAGCCGGGTGTCAGCGAGGCCGACGCCATCGCGGCGTTCAAGGCGGGCAAGCTGGGCATGCTCGTCACCTCCACGGCGGTGCTCGCCGCCCTCGACGCGGCGGCTTCCGGCAAGTTCGAGGTGCAGGCCACCGGCTTCCCGGGCTTCGGCACCGGCCCCGCCCGCCCGACCTATTCCGGCGCAGGGCTCGCAGTGCTGTCGAAGGACCCGGCCAAGCAGCGCGCCGCATGGACGTTCGTGAAGTTCCTGACCAGCGAACAGGCGTTCACGACGATCACCGCCAAGATCGGCTATCTGCCCCTGCGGCCCGCCACGGTGACCGATCCGCGCTACCTGAAGAGCTACTTCGACAAGGACAAGCGGCTGCTTCCCACCCTGGCCCAGTTGGACCATCTCATGCCCTACACCTCCTTCAGCGGGCCGAAGGCGCAGCAGGCCGTTCTCACGCTGCAGGACGAAGCGGTGGCGCCGATCATGCTGCGGGGAGCGAACGCGCAGCAGACCATGCAGGCGACCGCGAAGACGATCCGCGGGCTGGTCGGTCAGTGAGCAAAGCGGTGCACCGGCGGTCCGGAGCCCTGGGCTACCTCAGTCCTGCCCTGGTCGTCCTCACCGTCTGGGTGTACGGGCCGCTGGTGTTCACCGTGGTGCTCAGCGTCCTGCACTGGGACGGAACCGGCACGCCCGGCTTCGCCGGGCTGGACAACTATGCCTCGCTCGTCGCCGACCGGCAGTTCCCGATGGCCATGGTCCGCACGTTGCTGCTGGTGGCCTGCCTGCTTCCGTTCGCCACCGCCGTGCCGATGGGACTGGCGATCACCTTGTGGAAGCGGCCGGGCCGGGCCGCGTCGACCTACCGCGCGCTGCTCTTCGTGCCCGTCGTCCTCGCGCCCATCGCCAACGCGGTGTCGTGGCAGTTCGTGCTCAACCCGCTGGGCGGGGTGCTCAACGAGACCCTCGGCCTGCTCGGAATCCGTCCGGTCAACTGGCTCGGCGATCCGCGCACGGCGCTGGTCGCGATCGCGCTGATCACCGCGGGGAAGATCATCGGGCTGAACGTGCTGCTGTACGGCGCCGCGCTCGACGGCCTCGACCCGCAGTCCCTTGACGCCGCGCGGATCGACGGTGCGGGCGAACGGCAGGTGACCAGGCTCGTCGTCGTGCCGCAGCTCTGGCCCGTGACCGGCCTGCTGGCCGGCATCTGCGTGATGCTGGGGGGACAGTGGGCGTTCGCCAACGTGTCGGTGCTCACGCAGGGCGGTCCCGACGGCGCCACCGACAACATCTACTACCTCCTCTACACCTACGGCTTCACGTTCTTCGACACGGGTCAGGCATCGGCCGCGGCGGTGGTGCTGATCACCGTCCTGGGCGTCCCCCTGGCGGCCCGCCGCCTGTGCCGTCGAGCCGTAGCGGTGAATTCATGATCACTTGGAGGAATCGATGGAGGCGTATCCGCTGGCATGCGTTCCTCGCGGCGGCCTGCCTCCTGATGCTGTTCCCGACGCTCTGGGCGCTGGCCGGCTCGTTCAAGCCCGTCCAGGACCTCTACGGTTCCAATCCCCTGCCGTTGCATGGAACCCTCGCGAACTACCGGGTCGCCGGCCGCCAGTTCCCGCTGTTCCGGTTGCTGTTCAACACCCTCGTCACCGCCGCGGTCGTGACGGTGGGCCAGATCACGATCGCGATACTCGCCGCCTATGCGCTCGCGCGGCTTCGCTTCCGCGGAGCACGCGTGCTCATGGCCACGGTCACGATCGCGGTGCTCGTCCCCGCGCACACGTTGATCATCCCGCAGTTCGTGTTCATCTCGCGGCTGCACTGGGTCGACAGCTTCCCAGGGCTGATCGTGCCGCAGTTCGGTGCCTGTGCCCTCGCGGTGCTCCTGCTGCGGCAGAACATCCAGGCCCTCCCCGAAGAGCTCTTCTCGGCCGCGCACATGGACGGCGCCGGCTCGTTCCGGATCTTCTGGTACGTGGTGCTTCCCCTGCTGCGGCCGGCGCTGAGCGCGGTGGCGATCCTTTCGTTCATCAATACCTGGAACGAGTACGTGTGGCCGATGGTGGCGGCGCCCAGCCCTCGGCACACCACGATCCAGATGGGTCTCACTCTGTTCACCAACACCGAGGCGAGTAATCCCGGCCCGCTCCTCGCCGCCGCGATGCTCGCCACGGTCCCGGTCATCGCGGTCTACCTCGTCGCGGCTCGCCGGATCACCGCGGCGTTTCTGCACTCCGGCCTGCGGTGACCCGGGCGAGCCCGCGATCGGACGCCACGCACCGTCATGCCGTCCACCGGGACGATCCTCGGCGGGCCGCGTGTCCGGGGAGTCTGGCCGTCCCGGCGGCGCGAACCCCTGGAACGCTGGACGAAACCGTCGGCTCGACCCGCATCATCGGCAGCACCCTTGACGCCAGGATGCCGAGACGTCGGATCTTAGTGACCGCGGGCGGTGCTGGATGCGGAGGCGGCTCTTCCGCAGGGCCGCGAGTGGGTCCCTGTGGAAGAGCCGCCCTGGAGGGCCGGTCGCGTGAAGGCGGACCTTGTCAGGGCTGTCGGATCGCCGTGGCCTCGAACTCCACCGTCACGCTCGGGCTGATCATGATCTTGGTGGCGGTGTTCCAGTTCACACCCCAGTCAGTGCGGTCGATCGTGACGCTGCCCTTGAAGCCGACTCGCGTGACTTCGTCGGTGCCCGTCAACTCAACGTCCACGGTGACCGGTCTGATCACACCCCGCATGCCGAGGTCACCGGTGACCTTGAATTTCGTGCCATCGGTCTGCTCCACCCTCGTCGAACTGAAGGTTGCGGTCGGATGGTCGGTCACCCCCAGGAATTTGGCGCGCAGGAGGTCGTCGCGCTGCGAGTTGCGGGTCTGGATGCTCCGCGTCCGGATCGTGAGCCGTACGTCGGACTTCGACGGGTGGCCGCCGTCCAGGTACAGCGCGCCCTCGAACTCCTCGAAGCGCCCGCGCACCCTGGTGGCCATCGTGTGCCGGGCGACGAATCCGATCCGGGTCTGGGCGGTGTCGAGGACGTAGTCGCCGGTCAGCTCGCTGAGATCTGTCATGCTCGGTGAATCCTTGAGGAAAGAGGTGGTGGGAAGTGCTGCCGCCCCACGGGCCTGACGTGCTTCCGGAGAGGAAGATCACCGCGCTTGCGCGTCGCCGCGGGTGAGGGGCCGTAGAACCTCAAGGGCGGGATGCTTGTCGGGGGTGCCGGATGCCGGGAACCCGCTGATCCTGCCCTCGGCGAGCTCGATCGGGGTCGCTGTGCTGCGGACGCGCGGGCCCGGCCCGGATCGGAAGATCCGGCCCGGGCCGATGTTCCCTTGTCCGGCTAACTCGCCATGTCGGCGAACGCGCCGGCCTCGTACGATCCGCCCTTCTGGTGCAGGATCACGCCGAGCCGGTTGGCCGCGTTGATCATCGCCACCAGGGACACCAGCGCGACGGTCTCGTCGTCGTCGTAGTGCTTGCGGACCTGGTCCCAGGTCTCGTCCGAGACGCCCTGGTGGGCGTCGGCGAGCCGGGTGCCCTCCTCGGCCAGCGCGAGCGCGGCCCGCTCGGCCTCGGTGAACACCGTCGACTCCCGCCAGGCGGCCACCAGGTTGATTCGGACGGCGGTCTCGCCGGCGGCCGCGGCCTCCTTGGCGTGGGCGTCGACGCAGAAGCCGCAGCCGTTGATCTGGCTGGCGCGCAACTCCACCAGTTCCACCAGGCCCTTGGGCAGCGGCGACTCCTGGATCGCGAGGCTGACGCCGGCGATCCGCTTACCGATCTTGGTGCCGAGCTCGTTGGCGAACAGGTTGAAACGAGGCTCCATGACTTCGTCCTGACTCCTTGAGGGGAGGTGCCGCGCGGGTCGTCCGCGTGGCGCCCTGACGAAACACGAGATGCCGCCGACCCGCCCCCCGTGACGCCACGTCCATGTGACCTAGGCCACCAGCCGCCCTGTATGACCGCATCTCCTCCGCGGGCTTCCGTCGATGTGCCAGGACGAAGAACCACTGCCGCCCGTGCGACCGCGACAACACGATGGTGCGATCTCCCGGGAGCCCTTCAGCGTCAATGACTTCGTGGCCGGGGGCGTCGTCCTGGAGGACGGCAAGTGGGTCGGCACCGAGTCCAGGGCGGCCTGCAAGCGGCTGTCGGACTACGTCCACGAGCACATCGCCACCTACTTCGTGTCCTGACAGCCGCCCGCCTCGGCCAGGAGCCGCACGGCTCAGCCATGCCCCACGCCCAGCGCGGCGCAACCTCAGGCGCAGCGGCGGAAGCCGCCGCGGCAGGTGGCACCCGTCAAGACGGACGCTCAACGTATGACGTGGATCAACGTTGCGGGGTGTCACGGACGGGCTGGGCCCATCCGTCCCCCGAATGCACCGCGTGATCCGTTCCGCGACGCCGACGAGCGGGCGGCCGAGGCGTCGACACGGCGGATGACGACCGGGTAAGGGGCCACAGGGTGGGCAGGAGAACCGTGGGGGCGGACCGCCCGTTCGGGGGCCGTTACGGAAGGTGGGGGTCACGTGTCTGGTGCCGTCGTGGTCGGCGCCGGCCTGGCGGGTCTGGCGTGTGCGGTCAGGCTGCATGAGGCCGGGGTGCCGGTGCAGGTGCTGGAGGCGTCCGACGGGGTCGGGGGCCGGACGCGGACCGACATCGTCGACGGATTCCGTCTTGACCGGGGGTTCCAGGTCTTCAACACCGCCTATCCCGAGGCCAGGCGTGTCCTGGACATCCCGGCCCTGGACCTGAGGCCGTTCGCTTCCGGTCTGCTCGTGTTCCATCAGGGACGGCGTGAGCGCGTGATGCTCCCGTGGAAGCACCCGCGGCATGCGCTGAGCGGCGCCCTCGCCGACATCGGCTCCGTCCGCGACAAGGCCGCGCTGGCTGCGATGACCGCCCGCGACCTGACGTTCCCAGCCTCCCGGATCATGCACGGAGCCGAACGCGACACGGCCGCGGAACTCCGCCACTGGGGCATCTCCGAGCAGATGACCGAAAAGCTGCTGCGCCCGTTCCTGGCCGGAGTGCTGCTGGAACGGGAGCTGGAGACCTCGAGCCGCTTCTTCCACCTGATCTGGCGGTCGTTCGCACGCGGCACGATCGGCGTCCCCGCCCTCGGCATGGGACGGATGCCGGAGCAACTCGCGGCCCGGCTGCCGGACGGAGTGCTTTCACTGGAGACCGCCGTGCGAGCGGTCACCGGTGAGGGGGTGCAGACCTCCGATGGCGAGACGTTCGAGGCCGATGCCGTCATCGTGGCGACCGACCCCGCCCGGGCCGCCGCCCTCGTCCCCGAGATCGAGGCGCCCGCCATGCGGGCCGTCACCACCTTCTACCACGCGGCGCCGAAGTCCCCGCTGGAGGAGCCCCTGCAGGTCCTGGACGCGGAGGGGGTCATCACCGACAGCCTCGTCCTCACCGACGCGGCGCCCGAGTACTCCGCCGACGGCCGCGCACTCATCTCGACCTCCGTGCTCGGGATCGACGCCGACGAGTCGCGCGTGCGCGGCCGGCTGGAGGAGATCTACGGTGACACCGCCCGGTGGCAGCTGATCGCCACTTATCCGATCGAAGCCGCTCTCCCGGCGATGCCCCCGCCGCTGCGGCTGCGTCGCCCGGTGCGGATACGCAGGGGACGCTACGTCTGCGGCGACCACCGCGACACCGGATCCATCCAGGGGGCCCTGGTGTCCGGCCGCCGTGCCGCCGAAGCCGTCCTGGCCGACCTGCCCGGCTGAACCGCGAACCGGCAGCGCGGCCCGCGGCCCGCGCGTGCTGCTCGCGCCCTCGCCGACGCGGCCGAACCATGCGGTCGTCACCAGCGCACGGACCTCCTCACACCCGGCAAGGACGCAATCATGTGGCGCCGTATACCGCATCGAAATGCGTCCTGAGTCACGGTCGGCGGCCCTGCTTTGCCGCGAGGCCATCGTCACCGGCCCGTGAACAAGTCGGCGGCTACGTACTTTCCGGGCCGCACACCCGGCGGGATGGCGAACACCGCGCTGGCGGTGTGCCGGATGAATGCGTTGAGCCGGTCGGATTCGGCCAGCCGGTGCTGGGCGCGGACGAAATGGGCGGGATCGCTCAGGTAGGCGCAGAAAAGCAGTCCCGCGTCGTAGGAGTCGTGACCGCTGCCGGAGTGTTTCAGCATGCCGCCGCTGTGAGAATGATCCGCGCCCGCAGCGTGGTGGTGCCCGCCGATCGGCTCCGCGATCCCCTGAACGCCATAGTCGTAGTTGTACGAGCGGCGCATCATCGGGATGTCCCGGATCAGGGCGAGATGGGAGTCGGCGGGAATGAGGGGCATGCCGTCCGGCCCGGTCTTGGCGAGGTCGGGTGCGCTGAATTCGTGCCCGCCGCTGAGCGGGGCTCCATCGTCGCGCCGCCGCCCGAATGTCAGGTCCTGCGTGTGTGCGGTAGCGGTGTCCCACTTCGGGAGGTCCATGCGGATCTTCCGGAAGGCCAGGTACGTGCCGCCGGCGAACCAGGCCGGTCCGGCCGCCGTCGCGGCCCACACCGTCCGGTCGAACTCGGCGCTCCCTGGGCGAGGGTTGGCGGTGCCGTCCTTGTGGCCGAACAGGTTGCGCGGCGTGGCGTCACCGAACCGGCCCAGGAACCCTTGCTGGCTCCAGCGCAGCCGGGCCACTCCCGGGACGCGGCTGCGGAGCGCGCGGAAGGCCCGGCTGATGATCTGCAGGTCGTCACCGCAGACCTGGATGAGAAGCTCACCGCCGCTCCACGCCGCCTCCAGCCGGTCGCCGCGGAAGGCCGGCAGGGGGGCCAGCCGTCCAGGCCGGTCCCGCTGTCGGCCGATCCGCTCGAACAGGTCAGGGCCCAGGCCGAAAGTGATCGTCAGGCGGGACGGTGCCAGGCCGTCGGCGATGCCGGAGTCCGGTGGCAGGTCCGGTCGTCGACCGGGTCTGGGTCCGGGCGGACGCCCCTGCACGAGGCGTTCGGCGACGTCCGTCCACTCCTGCATGAGCTGCCGCAGGTTCGCCTCCGTCTGCTCGATGTTCAGGCGCTCGCTGGTCGATGGGTCGGTGGTCTCCAGGTCGAAGGCCGCGAAGAGCGCGTATCGCTGCTGTGGAGTGGCGATGCCCGGCTGGTGCGCTCCGTGGAACGGCACGGTCCCAGACGGACGCGACGGCGCGGCATCGCGATCGCTCGCGGCCAGCACGCTCCCCGCCGCGGCGACACCGGCGGCCCCCGCGGCCGTGGTGATGACCGTGCGCCGCGACAAGCGGCTTGTCGGGCGATCGGACATGAGGCCCCCTTAGCGCGATCTGCATCAGCTGGTCGGGATACGCGGACCGGAGCACAAGTGTTGAAGAACGAGCGAAGTGATCTGGGTCATAGGCGATGAGGCGCCGGGGCGGCCAGAACTCATCTGAACTCGAGAGAGGCGAGGTCGTGCAGGGAATGACCGACGCGGTGCCCGTTCGCCTTGGCGGTGGTCCACCGCGCAAGGAGGCGCCCGGCGGGCGGTCAGCGGTTCGGGCTCGGCGCACAGCGGACGTCGTCGTGAGCGGCGCATGTCAGGCTCGCGGGCCGCGTCCGGCCGCGAACGCGCAGCAGGCTGATCAGTGTCGCGACCGCGAACGTGACCACGAACAACGAGTAGTCCCTGGTCGCGGTCGACAGCCCACCACCGTGCACGACGAGGATCCCGGCGACCACGGCGGGCAGTCCCATGCCCAGGTAGCAGATCACATAGATCGAAGAGAGAACGCCTGCGCGCTCGTGTTCTGCGACCAGTGGCACGACGGTGCGCATCCCGCCCTGGAACCCCGCACCGAAACCGATCCCACAGACGAGAGTGCAGGCGAAGAACCCCGTGACTGAAGACGCCTCGACGGCAAGGAGGGTACCGAGCGAGCCGAGTACGAGGAGCGTGATCCCCAGGAACATCACTGTCCTGGGCGGGATTCGCGCGAACGCGACGATGGTGACGGACGAGACCACGGTGAGCACGACCAGCCCGAGTCCGCCGATCACGGCGGAGTCCGAGCCCGACAACTGCCGGGCCAGCGCCGGGGCGAGTGACCCGTAGAAGCCGCCGAGTGACCACACCGCGAACAACACCGGTGCCACCGCGAGAAGGAGACGACGCAGATGCCGGGGCACCGCGAGTTCGGGTATGAGAGCGGCACGCAGTCCGGGCCTGCGGCCGGTGGCTTCCGTCAGCAGCGCCACACCGAGGGCCTGCGCGAGGAAGACCCCGATGAACACGAGGTAGACGAGCCGGGTGGGCGCCGGGAGATACTGGACGATCAAGCCGGACGCCAAGGCGCCGATCGACCAGGTCAGAGGCGCTTCAGACACGCTGAAGACATGACAGGACGAACCCCTGCGGTGCGTTGTGCATGCTCGTCCGCGAGTGCGTCGCACTCGGCTTCGGCAATGGGCCATGCGACGCCTCGGCGAACCGATCACGCTACGTGAACTCGCCCGGCACGCCGGCCTTTCGCAGCGCACCCTCATGCGCCGGTTCACTGAGGAGACCGGCACGACCCCGTTGCAGTGGCTGCTCAACGCCCGTCTCGGCCGAGCACGAGAACTGCTGGAGACCACCGACCACCCGGTGGACCGCGTGGCACGTGAGTGCGGACTCGGCACCGCCGCCAACATGCGGCTGCACTTCCGGCGTGCGCTGGACACCACCCCCACCGCCTACCGGCGCACCTTCGGGAGCAGTTGAAGCCGGCACCGGGTCCGCCGGCAGGCGGATCACGGCGCGGCTCACCGACACCCAGACCGATGCGCTCTGGCGGTTGAGCCGAGAGGAGGAGATGACCGCCCGCCGTTTGGCGGATCAACTCCAGGTCGATGCGTCGACTGCGACTTCGATGGATCGACCGGCTGGAGAGACTCGGTCTGGTCCGCCGGCTCCCGCACCTCAGCGACCGTCGCGTGAAGGTCATTCAGCTCACCGCCGAGGGGTGCGCCCTGCGGGATCGCGTCATCCGGCATACCGCCGAGCACTCCCCGTTCGCACGGCTGGACCGGGAGGGCAAGGTGCGCCTGCACGAGTTGCTGCGGGCCGCGGTCGACGGCGGCGCAACGGATCAACCTGTCCACGTTCATGGAGAAGCGCGGCAAGCTCGACCGCGCCGACCCGGACGTGGCCGGAACATGGGAGGCTCTCACCAAGGGCGGAGCCGGTGATCATTGAGACACCAGATGACCGGCGCCGTCGTTGAGCCACACTGGCCAAGGCCTGCCCGGCCCGGTGAGGCCGCTCCAGCCCGTTCGCGCCCTGATCGCTGACTGCGAGGACCGTCAAGGTGAGCAACCCCCCGACTTGGCCGGTATCCGTCAAAGGTGTCGCAGTGGTCGGCGGCCGCGTAGCGCTGGTGAAGAACGAACGCGACGAATGGGAGCTGCCCGGCGGCCGATTGGAACCCGGTGATGGCAGCCCCGAGGCGGCGGTGGAGCGAGAGATCCAGGAAGAGACCGGCTGGAGCGCCAAAGCGGGTCCACTCCTGGACGTGTGGATCTATCAGCCGCTGCCCGAGACGTCGCCGGAGCGGCGCGTTGTCATCGTCACCTATGGCTGCACCGTCCTGAATCCCGACACAGAACCCGTCGTGAGTCAGGAGCACCAGCAGCTCGGCCTGTTCACCGCCGGTCAGGTACACGGTCTGCGCATGCCCGACGGCTACAAACAGTCGATCGAGGCGTGGTTCAACCGGAGTCGACGGTGAGCCGGGGACGGAGGGCCGCGGTCCTTCGAGTTCGGCACCCGGGTGACGGGGGCTGACGGACTGATACCTCTTGGACCAGTGGTCGGCACCCGGGGATGCCGGCTCGGCCGTCTGATCCCGAACGGCACGCAGGCATGGAGGCGTCGCAGAGCGCGGACGCCGTAGGTGAACAGGGTGTCGTAGCGCCCGGTGTTGTCGTCGGCGCCGCGGCGATGCCCGCTGTGGCTGAGCAGGCTGACACCGGGACGGAGAATCAGCCTGGATCTCCGCTTTCCGGCAGGCGCACGCCGACGAGTTTGACGAGGAACCGGTCGATCTGGTCCGCCAGGGGCGGCAGTGCCAGGGCGGGTTCGTTGACCCGGATCGACACGGCGCCGTGCACGGCCGCGCGCAGGTCGAACGCGACCTCGGCGGCGTCGGCGGCGGGTGCGAGGCCCGCGTCGATGCACCGCTGCACGGCGGCGGTGGCGCGCTCGGCAAGTTCCTCCTTGAACGCCAGGCGCATCCGCTGGTTGAGAGTGCTCTCGTGCAGCACCTTGTACAGCCCCCCGTGGTCGTGGACCCAGGTCCCGAGGAACAGCAGGCGCGCCCGCAGCCGGGCCGCCGGGTCGTCGACTGCCGACTCGGCCTGTTCCAGGTCCTTCAGGAGGTCGCGAGTGCACTGCTCCAGTGCGGCGTAGACGAGGGCGTCGCGGTCGGCGAAGTGAATGTAGACCGAGGTCGCGGCGATGCCGACCGTGCGCGCGACGGCGCGCAGAGACAGCGCCTCGTCGTCTCCTAGTTCGTCCAGCATCCGCAGGGTGGCGTCGACGATGTCGCGGCGCAGCCGTTCTCCCTGACCTCGCCGGTTGCGGCCCCGAGCCGATGCGGGCGGGGGCGTGGATGTCGCGTCCATGCTCGGCATTGTATTGCGACGACCGTTGCCTTACAGTCGTAGCGCTACAGCCGTTCACTTATAGGAGAAGCATGGATCCGAAACTGGAGACCAACAAGCTCGTCGAGCGCCGGGACGTCATGCAGCCGATCCCGGAGACCGCCGCGAACCTGAACGGGATGTTCCAGCCGTGAGCGCCACGACCGCCGCGACGCGGCCGCCCGCCACCGTCCCGGACCCCCGGCGGTGGTGGGCGCTGGCCACGGTCGCCACGGCCCAGCTCATGATCGGTATCGACCTGACGATCATGAACATCGCGCTGCCCTCCGTGCAGCGCTCCCTCCACCTGACCGACCCGGCCCGGCAATGGGTGATCACGCTCTTCGCCCTCGGGTACGGCGGCCTGCTGCTGCTCGGCGGGCGGCTCTCGGACCTGATCGGCCGCCGGCGCGTCCTGCTGACCGGGCTGGCCGGGTTCGCGGCCGCCTCGGCGCTCGGCGGCGCCGCCACCGGCCCGGCGGCGCTGCTCACCGGACGGGCCCTCCAGGGCCTGTCCGGCGCCCTGCTCACGCCGGCCGTCCTCGCGACGCTCGCCGCCGCCTTCCCCACGCCCGGCGAGCGCGGCAAGGCGTTCGGCATCTACGGCACCGTGATGGGAAGTTCCTCCGGCCTCGGCGTCCTGCTGGGCGGGGTGCTCACCGACTACCTCGACTGGCGCTGGTGCATGTACGTGAACCTGCCGATCGCGGCCCTCGCCGCGGCCGGGGTGCTGTACACCGTGCGCCCCGCGCCCCGCACGGCAGGCGTGCGGATCGACGTCACCGGGGCGGTCCTCGCCACCGTGGGCCTGATGGCCGTGGTCCTCGGGTTCGCCCGCGCCGAGCCCGACGGGTGGACCGCCCCGTCCACCTGCGGCCCGCTGGCCGCCGGAGTCCTGGCGCTGGCCGCCTTCGTCCTGGTCCAGACCCGCGCGCGGAGCCCCCTGCTCCCTCCGCGGGTCGTCCTGGACCGCCGCCGCGGCGGATCGTACCTGGCGGTGTTCGGCCTGGCGGTGGGCATGTTCGCCGCGCTGTTCTTCCTCACCTTCTACCTGCAGAACGTACTCGGCTACTCGCCGATACGGGCGGGCCTCGGGTTCCTGCCGCTGACCGTCGGGCTCATGGCCGGAGTGCGGGCGGTGAGCCGCTTGATGGCACGGGCCCCGGTGCGGTCGCTGTTGTGCCCCGGCCTGCTGACGATCGCGGCCGGGCTCGCCCTGCTCGGTCTGCTGCGGCCCGACAGCGGCTACTGGACCCACGTCATGCCGGTGTTCCTGCTGGTGGGGCTCGGCACGGGCTGGGTGCTGGTCACCGCCAACAGCACCGCGACGCTCGGCGCGGGCCCCGACAGCGCCGTCGCCGGCGCCATGGTGATGACCTCCCAGCAGGTCGGGGCGTCGCTCGGCACCGCACTGCTCAGCACGATCGCCGGGACGGCCGCGGCCCGCCACCACCACGGCCCGCCCACCGAGGCCCTCGTGCACGGCTTCAACGTGGCCGGCGTGAGCGCGGCCGGCTTCCTCTGCCTGGCCGCGCTCGCCGTCTTCCTCATCACCGGCCCGCACGGGCCGCAGCCCTAGAGCGTGTCCGGTGGATCATGTGTTGATCCAGAGCAGAGCGGTGACCAGGACGATCGCTGCCCATCTTGTCCCGGCGGAGGCTGGGGCCTGCGGGGGCGCGGCGGCCCTGACCCTGCTGTGGAGCCGTGGACATGTCGTATCGGTGCAACGGAAGAGCCCGCCGCCCTATCGACCGCGGCGCCGTGCCGATCGTCCACCTCTTGGCGGGGCGAGGTCAGGTGAGGTCGCGGTGGGTGAAGCGCCAGGCACCGGTGGCGATAAAGGCGGCTGCGGTTGCGGCCAGGATGGCGGCGTCGGCGAGTTGGAGGCCGTTCTTCAGGGGTTCGCCGCCGATGTAGTACTGGTACGGGGTCAGGTTGCGGAGCCAGGTGGCGCCTATTTGCGGGGCGAAGCCGTGCAGGGCGTAGGCGGCGACGCCGATCCCGGCGGTGATGCCGAAGACGGTGGGGCGGCTCTTGCGTGTGGCGGCGCCGAGACCGGTGGCGAGTGCTCCGAACACGGTGGCGAGCAACGCCAGGTTGATCGCCTGGGCGGTGAAGTGGCCGAGGCTGATGGCGCCCAGGTCGGCACTGGAGCGGATGGCCGCCATCGCGGCCAGGACCACGGCGGCGATGGCGACGGCGCCGGTGGCCAGGGCGGCGAAGCGGTGCAGCAGCAGGCGGGTGCGGCCGACGGGGTGGGCCAGCAGCAGGTCCAGGTAGCCGGACTCCTCGTCGGCGGAGATCATGCGGGCTCCGGTGGCGGCGCCGTAGAAGGTGGCCAGAAGGGGGACGAGCAGGCCGAACACGGCGCCTTGGAGGTAGCCGGCGGCGCTGGAGACGTCGTCGAGACCGAAGCCCCGCATGGATTCGGGGACGCTCGCCATGGAGTCGGCGGAGATCTGCGGGTAGAAGCTGCCGTACATCATCGCCAGCAGTCCGGTGGCGGCTGCCCAGGCGGTGAAGACGCGACGGTTGTCGTAAAGGGTTTTGGCGAAGATCGAGCCGCTGAAGATGCGGGCCGGGCCGGACGTGCCGGGGACGGGGGTGGTCATGGTGCCGCCCTTTCGGGGACGCGATGGCGGAGGGTGAGTCAGGCGGCGGCGCTGGGAGCACCGGTGTAGTAGGCGTGGAAGAGCTCTTCCAGGTCCTGGGTGTCGGCGCGCAGGGCGGTGACGGTGTGCCGGGCGGCGGCCTTGACCAGGGCGTCGGGGGAGCCGTCGACGCGGAAGCTGAGCGTGGAGCCGTCGGTGGTCACCTGGGTGACGCCGGGCAGGGCGGCGAAGTCCTCGGCTCGGACCGGGTCGGCGAAGGTGATCCGCACCGTCAGGAAGGAGCGGGCGCGCAGTTCGGCGACGGTGTCCAGGGCGGCCAGTTCGCCGTCGCGGATGATGGCGACGCGGTCGGCGACCGCCTCGACCTCGCTCATGATGTGGCTGGACATGAACACCGTCTGCCCGTCGGCTCGCGCCTCGGCCACCATGTCCAGGAAGGTCTGCTGCACCAGGGGATCCAGGCCAGAGGTCGGCTCGTCCAGGACCAGTAGCTCGGGCTGGTGCATGAACGCCTGCACCAGGCCGACCTTCTGCCGGTTGCCCTTGGAGAGGGTCTTGATCCGGGCGGACAGGTCCAGCTCCAGCCGGTCGGCCAGCGCGGTGATGCGGTGCGCGGGGACGCCGCCGCGCAGGTTGCCCAGGAACGTCAGGCACTCGCCTGCCTTCTGCCGGCCGTCCACGACGAAGTCGCCGGCCAGGTAGCCGATGCGGCGGTGCAGTTCGACGGCGTCGGCGCGCGGGTCCAGGCCCAGCACGCGGGCGGTGCCCGAGGTGGGCCGGATCAGGTCCAGCAGCAGCCGGATGGTGGTGGATTTCCCGGCCCCGTTGGGGCCCAGGTAGCCGAACACCTCTCCGGCCTGCACTTGGAGGGTGAGACCGCGCAGGCCGCGCCGGGTGCCATAGGTCTTGGTGAGCTCGGTGAGCTCGATCGCCGTGTTCACGGAGCAGAAAGTATCAGAACTTTCAGAGAATTCTGAAGATTCGGAGCTGTTAGGATCCGATCAGATGAACCGAGGGGGACGGGTTGGCGGACACCACCGAGGCGGCCGAGTACCTGGCGCTGGTGCTGGCGGAGGGCGGTCTTCAGAAGGCGACCGCGCGAGTCCTGGCGGCGTTCATGTTCGCCGACCAGGACAGCATCACCGCACCCGAGTTGGTCGAGCGGCTGGGCATCAGCTCCGGTGCCGTGTCCGGGGCGATCAAGATGCTGTCCACCGTCGGGCTGATCGAACGTGTCCCGGCGCCGGGCAGCCGCCGCGAGCACTACCGGGTGCGCGAGGGGGCCTGGGCCACCCTGATGTCGTCCCAGAACGGCATGGTCCAGGCGATGTTCGAGGCCGCCGACCGCGGAATCGCCGCCGCCGGGGACGGCGGTCACGCGGCCCGCCGGCTGCAGGAGATGCGCGACTTCTACGGGTTCATGTTCCGCGAGATGCCCGCCCTGATCGAACGCTGGCGCACCGAACGCGGCACCTGACGGCTCCCTCGGCCGACGGTCGGACCGCAGAACCGTTCGCCTCTCCTGGCGTCGACCCGCAGGGCCGCAGGCCACGGCCGCAGCGACGCGGCGGACGTCCTCGGTGGTCATGACGCTCTTCAACGGTGCCGGGAACGTCCGCCCTCGCCCGGTGGTCGGCCGGGGTCAGTGTGACGAGAGTGCCGAGAACTCGGGGGCGCTCGACTGGCGGACCACCAGCTCGGGACGAAGCATGGTGGATTCGCTGGTCTCCCCTTCCAGCATGGCGATGAGCGAGCGCGCCGCCATCTCGCCCATCTCCCGCAGGGGCGTGTGAACGCTGGAGAGGGGGATGGGGAGGTCCCGCGCGATGGCGATGTCGTTGTAGCCGACCAGTGCCAGGTCGCGGCCGACGGTCAACCCGTGGTCCCTCAGCGTCCCCATGGCGCCTATGGCGGCCGAGTCGTTCACGGCGAAGATCGCTGACGGTCGGCGGGGGAGTTCGAGGAGCTGCCTGGCCGCCTGCCGGCCCCCCTCCGGATCGAAGTCCGTGTGGACGATCTGGTCCTGGCCGACGGTGATGCCCGCCCGCTCGAACGCCTCGACGCAGCCCTGGACCCGGTCGAGGGCGACGGGGTAGCGCGGCCCGGCGATGATGCCGATGTCCCGGTGGCCGCGCTCCAGGAGGTGCTCGCCCACCAGTCGTCCGCCGAGCCGGTCGTTGCCGGTCACCGAAACGTGCCCGGCCTGGCGGTGGTTGACGAGGACCTGCGAGGTCTCCGAGCGGCCCAGTTCCTCGTAGATCCCCTCGTCCAGAGTGGCGTCGCCGATGACCAGGCCGTCCACCTTGCGGCTGAGGAGCATCTCGACGCGCTTCAGGCGCTGTCCGGGGTCCCCGTGCGTGTTGGTGACGATCGTCTGGTAACCGAGGTTGAAGGCTTCGGCGTCGATCCCGCTGAGGATCGCCGCGAGCACGACGTCGTGGAGCCGGGGCATCAGGACGCCGATGACCCTGCTGCGCTTGGTCCGGAGGCTGGCCGCCGTGAGGTCCGGCCGATAGCCGAGGCGTTTGGCGATCTCGCGTACGCGCGCCTCGGTCTCCGCGAAGTCGGACCTCCGCGGTCCGGGCGGGCGGCGGAGGATCCTCGACACCGTGGAGGGATGGACCCCGGCCTCCTCCGCGATGAGCTTGTGCGTCGGTGTCCTCGGGCCGGGTCCCCTCGGCTCGTTCGTCAACTGTCGCCTCCTTGCGATGCGGCTCGAGCAGCGAGAACGCTCGGATGCACCTCTTGACAAAGCAGCTTGGTGCAGTCGATTGTACCTACACGCAGTCGACTGCAGTTACGTCCTTCCGGAGAAGTCCGGGGGAACGCCGGGTCGGCTGAAGGGTGGGCAGAACCTGTTACCTCATCCGCCGGGGTCACGAGGCGGGTGCCGTAAGGGAGACGTCCGATCGACTGGAGGCACAGATGAGGTGTACCGGAACGCTCGCGATCGCCACCGCCCTGACGCTCCTGGCCGGCGGCTGCGGCGGCGCCGCCAGGGGCGGGGAGTCGGGGCCGATCAAGATCGGGCTCTCGACTCCGCTGTCCGGCTCCGCCGCGTCGCTCGGGGAGAACGAGCGCAAGGGCGTCGAGCTCGCCATCGACCAGGTCAACGACGGCGGGGGCGTCTTCGGCGGCCGGAAGCTCGCGCTCGCCGCCGAGGACAACGCGTGCAACCCGACCGATGGCGCGAGCTCGCTCACCAAGCTCATCACCAAGCAGCGGGTGGCCGCGGTGATCGGCGCGCTCTGCAGCGGGGTCACCCTCTCGGCCATGCCGCTGGCTAAGCGCCACCGGGTGCCTTTCATCGTGTCGACGTCCACGTCGCCTGACATCACCACCGCCTCGGGCAAGGGCGGCAACGAGTTCACGTTCCGGATCAACCCGTCCGACGCGACGCTCGCGGACGCGCTGGCCACCTACCTGGCCTCGGCGGGCAAGCTCCGGAAGCTGGCGATCCTGGCCGAGGACAGCACCTACGGGCGTACCGGCGCGAAGGCCTTCAGTGCGGCGCTCGATAAGAAGGGTCTCAAGGTGACCGGTGTCGACTTCGTCGCCCAGGGAACCGCCGACTTCTCGACCCAGATCAGCAAGTACCGCAACAACGGGACCGAGGGCGTCGCGCTGTACGTCTCCGGCGCCGACCACCTGGGATTCCTGCGGCAGGCGGCCGCGGCGGGCCTGCGCCTGCCCGTGACCGGCCGGGTCGAGTTCGAGGGCCAGAACCTGGAGATCCTCAAGAAGGAGCAGTTCGCCGGATCGTCCAGCGTCTACCCCTACAGCTCGCTCATCGACACGCCGGAGAACGCGAAGTTCGGCCGGCTCTACCAGAGCCGCCACCGGACCGCGCCGACCTACGAATCCTTCGAGGGCTACAACGCCGTGATGGTCCTCGTGGACGCCATCCGGCGGGCGAAGAGCGCGAAGCCGGTCGACATCCAGAAGGCGCTCCTCACGAGCGACATGCCTTCCCTGACCGGCGGCACGGTGAAATTCGACGACCACAACCAGGCACATGACAAGGCGTTCATCCTCCAGCTGAAGGAAGGAAAGCTCACCATCGAGTCCGACGTCACCACCTGATCCGGCCGCCTCGGCGAGGTCGGGAGTTGGAGGTAATCTCCCGTGGATACGACCTACATATGGGAACTGCTGGTCAACGGGGTGATCCTGGGGTCCAGCTATGCATTGCTCGCGGCGGGCCTGGCTGTCATCTTCGGCGTTCTCAATGTCGTGAATTTCGCTCATGGCGCGCTGTACATGCTCGGCGCGTTCGTCGCCTACTTCTTGATCCCGCAGAGCGGCTATTGGGCGGGGCTCCTGCTCAGTGCCGGAATCATGGCGGCGGTGGGCGCCGCCCTGCACGAGGGCCTGCTGCGGCGCCTTCCCCCGGATGGCGCGTTCTCCAGGACCCTGCTGCTCACCCTGGGGCTGGCCATGATCGTCCAGAATGGAGCGATCATGCTGTGGGGCGCCGGTCCGCGGCAGCTCCCCGAGGACGCCAGGCCGCAGGGGCACGTGGCCCTGGGGGAGGTGACGGTCCCGGCGGGCCGCGCGCTCGTCGTCGTGGTGGCCGTCGTCACTCTCGGAGCGCTCTACCTCTTCCTCAGCAGGACGCAGATGGGCCGGGCCATGCGCGGCGTCTCCCAGAACCCCACGGCGGCACTGGTCGTCGGCATCTCGCCGACCCGGATCGGCCGGCTCGCGATGGCCCTGGGCGTGGGCCTCGCCGGACTGGCCGGCGCCACCCTCGCCCCGGTGTTCACGGTCAGCCCGCAGATGGGCATCACGATCGTGTTCAAGGTGTTCGCCATCGTCGTCATCGGCGGTCTGGGCAGCGTGCCCGGCGCAGTGATCGTCGCCTTCGCCGTCGGCGTGCTGGAGAGCTTCGCCGGAGGCTACGGGTCGGCGATGACCCAGAGCGTGAGCGTCTTCCTGTTCATGATCGTGATCATGCTGCTGAGGCCGCAGGGGCTGTTCTCCAAGGAGGTGCGGGTGTGACCGCGGCCATGAGCGCGCACGACCCCGGCACCGAGACCGACGCGGTGGCGGCGGGCGGGGCCCCGTCCCTCGCGGGCCGGCTGGTGGGAACGATCCAGCGCCGTCCGCTGCTGCTGACGACCGCGGTGATCGCGCTGCTGCCCGCAGCGGTCGCCGACGACTACTACATCGACGTCGCCAACCTCGCACTGACCTTCATAGTGCTGGGAACGGCCTTCAACCTCCTTTACGGCTACGTGGGGATGCTCTCCTTCGCGCAGGTCGCCTTCGTCGGCATCGGCGGTTACACGGCCAGTTGGCTCGTGACCCATACCGGTATCTGGCAGCCCCTCGCCTTCCTCTGCGCGGGCGTGGCCGCGGCGGTGGTCGCCGCGGCGATCGGATTCGTGACGGTGCGCCTGTCCGAGGGGGCCTTCGCCATCATCACGCTCAGCTTCACGTTGCTCTGCGCGCTGGTCGCGGCGGAATGGACCGGTGTGACCGGCGGCAGGCAGGGCATCTTCGGGCTTCCCGCCCCCGAGCTCTCGCTCGGTCCGGTCGACCTGGTGGCGGACACGCCCCGGCACTACTACCTCCTCCTCGCCGGCTTCACGGTGTGCGCGCTGTGGGCCATGCACCGGCTGGTGAAGTCGTCCGCGGGCACCGTGATGATCGCCATCCGCGACAACGAGCCGCTGACGAAGGCGCAGGGCTACGCGACGAACTCCTACAAGCTCGCCGTCTTCACCCTCTGCGCGTTCGTGACCGGGCTCGCCGGGGCGCTGCACGTCTTCAGGCTCACGGCGATCGACCCCTCCATCTTCGACTTCTACCTGATGCAGGTCATGCTCATCATCGTCATCCTCGGCGGCGCGGGGACCTTCTGGCCCGTCGTCTACAGCGCCGTGCTCTTCGCGGCCCTTCCCGAGTTCCTCCGGGTGGCGGACGAGGCCCGCCTGGTCATCTACGGCGTGATCCTGGCGGTGGGGCTCCTGTTCGCCCCGCAGGGCGCCGGGGGGTTCCTCCGAAAGCGGGCGGTGAACAAGCGCCTGCGCAGCTTGAAAGTCGAGGGGCAACGATGAACGCTTCTCAGGAAAAGGCGTCCGCCGCGCTCCAGGTGCGGGGTCTGGGAAAATCCTTCATGGGCGTCGCCGCACTGCAGGACGTCGATTTCACCCTCACACAGGGCACGATTCTCGGGCTCATCGGCCCGAACGGATCGGGCAAGTCGACGGCCCTGGACTGCGTGACCGGGTTCGTCCGCCCGGACGCGGGCCAGATCCTGCTGGACGGGCGGTCCGTTTTCGGCAAGGCGCCCCACACCATCGCGAGGTCAGGCCTGGCGCGGACCTTCCAGACCGTGCGCCTCTACGACGAACTCACCCTGGACGAGCACATCGACCTCGCGCTTCGCGGACTGACGAGGTCGAAACGGTCCCACGGTGGCCGGCGGCGGACCGACACGGACCGCGCGAGGGCCTGGTTGACGCTGTTCGGTCTCGAACGGCTGCGCACCGCGCCGGCGGGGATCCTCTCCTACGGCCAGAAGAAGCTGCTCACGCTGGCCTCGGTACTGGGTGCGCAGCCGCGGATCGCGATGCTCGACGAACCGCTGGCGGGCGTGAACCCGCGCGTCATCGACCTGATCCTCGACGCCGTCCTCCAGGCGAACAGGGAAGGCCAGACCTTCCTCATCATCGAGCACAACGTCGAGTTCATCACCTCCTGCTGCTCCTCGGTCGTCGTCCTGGACGCCGGCAGGAAGCTCGCGGAGGGCCCTCCGTCGGTCATCTGGGAGGACCCGGCCGTGTACGAGGCGTTCCTCGGCAGAAAGGCGGAGCACAATGCGAACTGAGCCGAGACTGCGCGTTTCCGCCTTCTCCGCGGGATACCTCGCGGACGTTCCCATCGTCAACGAACTGACCCACGGCTTCGCGGACGGCAGCGTCACGACCATCGTCGGCCCCAACGGGGCCGGAAAGTCGTCCCTTCTGAACGGCATCTACGGTCTGACCCGGTGGTCGACGGGCTCCGTCCGGATCGGTGACCTCGAAGTCCGCCGGATGCCGGCCTGGAAACGCCTGAAAGCGGGCATCAGCCTGGTTCCGCAAGGCCGCTGCAACTTTCCCCAGATGACCGTCCTGGAGAACCTCCGGCTCGGGGCCTACACCCTGCCGCGAAACGAACGGTCGGCGGCCGTCGCGGAGGCGTTGGACGAGTTCCCCGCACTGGCAACGTGCAGGACGCGGGCGGCCGGAAACCTCAGCGGGGGCCAGCAGCAACTTCTTGAGATCGCCATGGCGATGGTGGTGCGTCCGCAGGCCCTCCTCATCGACGAACCATCGCTCGGGCTCTCCCCGAAAGCCCGGTGCCAGGTCTTCGACAAGCTCCAGGAGATCGCCGCCGGCGGCGTGTCCGTCGTCATGGTCGAGCAGAACGTGGTCGAGGGGCTGGCCGCGTCGGACGTCGCCGTCGTCATGACGGACGGCCGGATCCACCGGAACGGACCGGCCGGCGAGATCCTCAACGACCCCGAAATGAAGAACGTCTTCCTCGGCGGACGGCCTGCCGCCGCCGGAATCCGCTCGCGATCCGCAGGAGACCCGCGATGAACTCGACGGTGGCCGACCACCTCACCCGCATGGCCGCCGGGGAGGTCGATCGAGGGCTGATGGAGGTCGGCGGGCTGGCCAGCGGCAACGCCATCGGCGTCCCCTACATGATCGCCCGGGGCACGGGCGGCGGCCCGTGCCTGTGGGTCAACGCGACGGTGCACGGCGACGAGTCCCAAGCCTCCATCGTGGCGACGGAGTTCTTTCGAGCGGTTTCGGCGCATCCGCTGCGCGGTGATGTGATCGTGACGCCCGTCGCCAATCCTCTGGCCTTCGACCAGCGGCGCAAGCACTCGCCGTTCGACGGGACGGACCTCGACCAGAGCTTTCCCGGAAGGTCCGACTTCCTCGGCACCCAGCGGTTGGCCCACCGCCTGTTCAGCGAGCTGTCGCCGCTCGCCGACACCGTGGTCAACATCCACACGATGGGCCCCTTTCTCGACGCCTGCAACTATGCCGTCTACAAACTCCATCCGGCGGCCGGTGACGAACGCGAGCTGCTGTCCCTGATCGCCCTGTTCGACCTGCGCGTCGCCTGCCGGATGGACGTCTCCGGCCCGGGCGAACTGCCCGGCCGGGTGGAGGGCGCGCTGGACTACCAGATGCTGGAGCTGGGCAAGCGGGCGTTCATGCTGGAGGCGGGCGCGGGCGGCCGGTACGACCGCCCGGCCGTGGAGAAGGCGGTGCGCGGCCTCCTCCGGTTCGCCGCGGAGACCGGGACGGCCGCGAAGACGGACGCGCCGGGCGACCGTCCCGCCTCGATCTGCAGGGCGACGCGGCGGACCCATGTCACCTCGGCCGAGGGAGGCTTCTTCCGCGCACTCGCCGAGCCCGGCGACGTGGTGCCCGCCGGGCGGCCGCTCGGGGAGATCCGCAACGTGTACGGGGACAAGGTGGAGGCGGTCTCGCTGCCCACCCCCGCGCTCGTGATCGGCATCCGGCGCGATCCCATCGTCCACTCCGGCGACCGGGTGGGCTTCGTCGCCACCGAATGGGCCGACATCGACCTGACCGCGCCGTCGGGGGAGACCTCATGACCGGGCGGCCCGCGACGGTCGGGGCCGGCGAGATCGGGACCTTCCACGTCCCGTCGGGCGGGACGATCGAGGTGATCAACACGCTCGGCGGCCAGGTCGTCGACGCCTGGTTCTTCGCGGCCGACGATCCGGCCGAGTTCGCGTCGATGAGCCACTCGCGCGCTTCCATCCGGACGATCCGCCCGGCGGTGGGGAGCACCTTCGTCACCAGGCGCCGCGAACCCTTGGTCACCCTCGTCGCCGACTCCTCCCCGGGGATCCACGACATGACGATGCCGCCCTGCGACCGGTGGCGCTATCGGCAACTCGGCGTGCCGGGGCACCGCAACTGCGCCGACAACCTGCGGTCCGCGCTCGGGGCCGAGGGACACGCGGCCATGGAGGTGCTGCCCGACCCGCTGAACCTGTTCCAGAACTCGCCGGTCGACGCCGAAGGCCGGATCACCTTCCTGGAATCGCCGGCCCCCGCCGGTTCCTCCGTCACCCTGCGGGCCCACCGGGACCTCGTCGCCTACCTCTCGGTCTGCCCCATGGACATCATGCCGATCAACGGCGGCGCCCCCCGCTCGATCGGCGTCGCCGTCCTCGATCCGGACGAGGCGGGATAGATGTCCGCGTCGCTTTCCGATCTCACCCTGGAGGAGACGCAGGCCGCCCTTCTCCGGCGGGACGCGTCTCCAACGGAGGTCGCCGCCGGCTACCTGGCCGCGATCGAACGCTGGGAGCCGACGACGGGCGCGTTCGTGACGGTCAGCGCCGAGCGTCTCCTCGCCGGCGCGAAGCGCGCGGAGGACGAGATCATGCGCGGGTCGCCCGGCCGGCTGGCCGCCATCGGGGTGAGCGTCAAGGACAACATCGACGTCGCGGGGCTGCCGACCACGGCCGGCTCCTCGTGGTTCGTCGAGCGGGCCGCGGCCGACGCCGAGTCCTGGCGGCGGCTGGCGTCCGCCGGAGCGCTGCACGTCGGCAAGGCCAACATGCACGAGTTCGCGTACGGCGCCACCAACGTCAACCCCAAGGCGCGCACGACGGTCAACCCCTGGGACCCGCGGTGCGTGAGCGGCGGATCGAGCGGCGGCAGCGCCGTCTCGGTGGCCATCGGGGCGTGCGGCGCCTCGCTCGGGACGGACACCGGGGGTTCGGTGCGCATACCCGCCGCCCTGACGGGCGTGACCGGCTTCAAGCCCAGCCTGGGGCTCGTCCCGACGACGAAGGTGTTTCCGCTCAGCCCGTCCTGCGACACCGTCGGCGTGTTCAGCCGCACGGCGGCCGGCTGCGCCCGCGTCCTCCAGAGCCTCCTCGCGGAGGGCGCGCCGGCGGACGGCGGCACCGGCCAGCGAGATCCTCACCGTCGGCGTTCGCTCCGGGAGCTTCGCCTCGGAGTCGTCAGGTCGCATCTCGCGGCGGCCTCTCCGGAGGTGTACGAGGTGGTCCACCGCGCTCTCAAGATCATCGAGGGGCTCGGCGCCGCCGTCGACTGGGTCGACCTCCACCACGAGGAGGAGGCCCGCGCCGTCACCGGCGCCGTCGTGGGGTTCGAGGCGGCGCAGGTGCACCGCCGCTGGCTCCGTGACCGTCCCGGGGGCTACGGAGACGACGTCAGGGCGCGGCTCGAGGCGGGCTCGGCGGTATCGGCCTCCCGCTACAGGGCGGCCAAGCAGGAGAGGCGGCGGCTCGCCGCGGAGATGGTCGCCGACCAGTGCCTTTTCGACGCCGTGATCGGTCCGGCGGTCCCCGTCACCGCCCCGAAGGTCGCCGAGTGCGGCCCCGAGCGGGCACCAGAGGTCCAGGCCGTGCTGCTCGCGAACACCTACTGCTTCAACGTCACCGGCCAGCCGGCGATCTCCGTTCCGTGCGGGACGGCGTCCGGCGGCCTGCCCGTGGGACTCCAGATGGCGGCCGGCCCCGGGAAGGACCGGGACCTCCTCGCCATGGCCATGGCATTGCAGGCCGCGACCGACTGGCATGAGCGCAGGCCGCCACTGAGGGAACCGGTCGCATGAGCCCGGGCAGACCGACCAGTTCCCACTGGGGCCCGCTCCGCGCCCGGGTGGAAGACGGAGAGCTCACCGTCGATCCGCACGAACTCGATCCGCACCCTTCCTCCCTCTTGCGCAACATGGGGACGGCCAACGGGCACCCGGCGAGGATCCGACACCCGATGGTGCGGCGCGGATGGCTGGAGAACGGGGCCGGTCCCAGCAGTGCGCGCGGGCACGACGAGTTCGTCCGCGTGGACTGGTCCGAACTCACCGCGCTCCTGGCGGCCGAACTGGACCGCGTCATCGATCTGCACGGCAACGCCGCGATCTTCGGCGGCTCCTACGGGTGGGGCAGCGCGGGCCGGTTCCACCACCCGCAGAGCCAAGTGCACCGGTTCCTCAACACGATCGGCGGCTACGCGCGCTCGGTGAACACCTACAGCACGGGCGCGTCCAGCGTGCTCCTTCCGCACGTGCTCGGTCACGACGTGGACGCGATCCACGGGCTGACCGGCTGGTCGGTGCTCGCCGAGCACACCACCATGATCGTGGCTTTCGGCGGGCTGCCGGCCAAGAACCTGAAGGTGGCCCCCGGAGGGATCACCCGGCACCGGGGCGCGGCCGCCCTGGGCCGGATCATCGACGACGGCACCACCGTCGTGGCCGTGACCCCGTCGCGTGCCGACTGCCCCGCCGGGCCCGACGTCCGATGGTGCCCGATCAATCCGGGCACCGACGTGGCGATGATGCTCGCGCTCGCCTGGGTCCTGGTCACCGGTCACCTGCACGACATCGAGTTCCTCCGCACGCGGTGCGCCGGCTACGAACAGCTGGAGGCGTACCTCCTCGGGGCGGAGGACGGAGTCCCGAAGACCCCCGAATGGGCCGAGGGGATCACCGGGGTCGCGGCCGCCGAGATCCACACGCTCGCCTTGCAGATGGCCGCGAACCGGACCTTCGTCTCGGTCACCTGGTCACTCCAGCGCGCCCGGTACGGGGAGCAGCCGCCGTGGACGGCCATCGCGCTGGCCGCCGTCCTCGGTCAGATCGGCATGCCCGGAGGCGGGTTCGGACACGGTTACGGATCCATGGGAGATGTGGGCCTCCCTCAGCGGCGGAACCCTCTGCCCACCCTTCCGCAGGGACACAATCCCGTCGACGCGTTCATTCCCGTCGCGAGAGTCGCCGACATGCTCCTCAATCCGGGGGCCCGCTTCGAATACGACGGAGGCGTCCACCGCTATCCGGACGCGCGGCTCGTCTACTGGTGCGGAGGCAACCCGTTCCACCACCACCAGCACATCGGGCGCTTGCGCCGGGCGCTGGCGATGCCGGACACGGTCGTCGTCCACGAACCGTTCTGGACCGCGACGGCCAGGCACGCCGACATCGTCGTCCCCAGCGCGACGTCCTTCGAACGGTCGGACATCGGCGCCTCGCGGAACGATCCCTGCTTGGTGGCCATGCATCAGGTCTGCGACCCGCCCGGCGAAGCGAGAACGGACTACGAGACCTTCAGCGAGCTGGCGGCCGCGATGGGAGTCCGGTCCGCGTTCACCGAGGACGGTTCGGAGCGCGACTGGCTGCGCCGGATCTACGAACGCTGGCGGGGCGAGGTCGCCGGTCAGAAGGCGGACCCTCCGCCTTTCGACGAGTTCTGGAGCGCGGGCCACACCGAGTTGCCGGACGCCCCGGACGACCAGGTCATGCTGCGCGACTTCGCGCATGACCCGGACGCCTTCCGGCTGAGCACGCCCAGCGGACGCATCGAACTCTCCTCCGAGACCATCCGTTCGTTCGGCTACGACGACTGCCCGGGCCATCCGACCTGGCTGCTGCCGGACGCCGGACCGAGCGAGGAGTATCCGCTCACCCTGCTGGCCTCCCAGCCCGCGCACCGCCTGCACAGCCAACTGGACATGTGCCCGGCCAGCCAGGAGACCAAGGTCGGCGGGCGCGAGCCCGTGCTGATGCATCCCGAGGACGCGACCCCGCGGGACATTGCGTCCGGAGGCCTTGTGGTCATCAGCAGCGCCCAGGGCAGCTGCCTGGCGGGCGCCGTCCTCACACGTGACATCAAGAAGGGGTGCGTCCAGCTCTCCACGGGGGCGTGGTACGACCCGCTGGACCCCTCTGACCCCGACTCGCCCTGCGGCCACGGCAACGTGAACACCCTGACCGCCGACCGCGGCACATCGCGACTCGCCCAGGGATGCACCGGTCAGCTGGTGAGCGTCGACGTGCGCGCTCACCGAGGGCCTGTCCCGCCCGTGCGGGCCCATATCCCGCCGCGCGGTGCCGCACCATCTCCCTCGCCCTAGCCGGCCAACGGCACGCCCCCGGATTTGTGGAAGACAGGAGTCATGACATGACCGCCGTAGATGACGTCGCCTTCGTCGACTTCGATGAGATCGAGCGTTGGCGCGCCGAAGGAAGAGCCCACGCGCTGCTGGACGTTCGAGAGCGGGGAGAGTACGCACTCGGGCAGATCCCCGGCAGCTGCCCCCTTCCGCGAGGCCTCATCGAGATCTGCCTCGAGCGGCTGGTGCCGTGGAAGGACGTCCCCCTGGTCCTGTACTCGAACGGGAACCTTCGAAGCGTCCTCGCCGCGCGCACCTGCCTGCGACTGGGCTACCGGGACGTCCGGGTGCTCGCCGGCGGCATCCAACAGTGGGCCGCGGACGGACGCTCACCGGCCTACGGGGTCAACGTCATCGGCAAGACCTTCGGCGAGAGGCTCTCGGTGACCGACCAGGTCCAGCAGCTCACGCCCGACGAGGTCGCCGCCCTGACGGAGGCGGGCGGAACTCTCATCTTCGACGCGCGCACCTCGCGCGAACACGCCAAAGGCCACATCCCCGGCGCCTACCACGTCCCCGGCGGCGAGCTCGTCTCCACGGTCTTCGGCGCGGGCATCGACCGGACCGACCGCACCGCGCCCATCATCGTCCATTGCGCAGGCCGCACACGGAGCATCGTCGGCGCCTATCTCCTGCGGCAGGCCGGCTTCGACAACGTGTTCGCGCTCCGCAACGGGACGATGGCATGGGTGATGTCGGGCCGAGAGCTCGAAACGGAGCACAGACCGTGGACAGGCTCGGAGCCCGGCTCCGAAGGGACGGCGAGATCCGCCGGGTTCGCGCGCGATTTCGTCACCGGCACGCACGCGTTCCCCCTCGCGGCATCCGAGCTCCCGGCCCCGGGCGACGGCCGCGAACCCTGCTACATCATCGACGTACGCCTGGTCGAGGAATTCACCGCGGGACACATCCCGGGCGCCATCTCCTGCCCCGCGGGCCAGTTGGCCAACGCGGTGGACGAGCAGATCGCCGTCCGCGACGCGCTCCTGGTGTGCTATTCCGGCACCGAGACACGGGCCAGGATCGGCGCCGGGCTCCTGGCGCGCATCGGATACCGCCGCGTCGCCTGGCTCGCGGGGGGCCTCGCGGAATGGAGCGGCCCCGTCGACGCCGGCGACCCGAACGCCTACCTGGACGACCTCGCGTTCTCCGGGCCCGACGTCCAGACGATCGACGGCGACGGGCTGTCGGAGCTCCTCCGGGACGGCACGGGCATGCTGATCGACGTCAGGCGGAGCAGCGAGTACGCGCTGAGCCACATACCCGGGTCGGTCTGGATCCCGCGGGGCGACCTCGAACGGCGGATCGGCGCCCAGGCGACGGCCGACACCCGGCTCGTGGTCGCGTCCGATCGGGAACTCCGCTCGACGCTGGCGGCGAAAACGCTATTGGAGCTCGGCCACCGGAACGTCTCGGTGCTCGCAGGAGGCGTCAACGAGTGGATCTCCTCGGGCCGGGCGGTGGAAGAGGGACTCGACGGCGCGGACGTGTCGCTGGCCGAGGCGAAGGAGGACGCGGAACTGGTCGCACGGCGTCCCAGGCTGCTCGAACGCAACCGGGACGACATGGTCCGGTACCTCGACTGGGAGGAGCGCCTGGGAGAAGAGCTCCTGGCGAACGCGAAGGCCGGCGGGTCGGCCGAACCCGGAGAAGACCATGGCTGAGCTGGTGCTCGCCGAGTCCCGGCTCCGCGCCCAGGGAGGCAAGAAATGGCGCACCTACGCCGACGACGTGCTCCCGATGTGGCTGGCCGACATGGACTTCCAGCCGGCGGAGGCCGTCAGGCGCGCCGTGCTGGACACGGGACGGGCGGGGAACTTCACCTACCCGTTCGACGCCGAGCACCGCGGTGTGGCCGAGGCCTTCGCCGCACGCATGCGCGCCCGCTTCGGCTGGGAGGCCAGGGCCGACAGGACGGCCGTCATCGCCGACCTGGTCCAGGGCCTCACGGCGGCCGTGATGGCCTACAGCGAGCCCGGAGACGGGGTCATCGTCTTCAGCCCCATCTACCCGCCGTTCGTCCGGAGCGTCGAGGCGAGCGGCCGAGAGGTCGCCGACGTGCCGATGGTGGACGGACCGGGTGGTTTCGTCATCGACTTCGACCTGCTCAGGCGGCAGGCCGCGCGTCCCGACGTGCGGCTCATGCTGCTCTGCAACCCGCACAACCCGACCGGCCGGGTGTTCACCGCCGAGGAGCTCCGCCACGTGTCGGAGGTGGCACTCGAACACGGGGTCGTCGTGGTCGCCGACGAGGTGCACGCGGACCTCGTGTTCGCCCCGCACCGCCACACCGTCTTCTCCACCGCGGCCCTGGACTCCGGCGCCACCACCGTCACACTCCAGTCGGCCACGAAGGCGTTCAACCTGGGCGGCCTCCGATGCGCGGTCGTCCACTTCGGATCCGAACGGTTGCGGCAGCGGTTCACCGCGACGTTCCCGGACCGCGTGCTCGGCCGGGTGTCGGGCGTCTCCGCCGCCGCGACCACCGCCGCCTGGAGCGACGGGGACGGGTGGCTGAGCACCGTGCTGGAGGTCCTCGAACTGAACCGCAGGACGGTCTTCGAATGGGTGACGGCCCACCGTCCGGACGTCCACGCCCACATGCCCGAAGGCACGTACTTCGCGTGGCTCGACTTCACGCGGCTGCCGCCCGGCGGCGGGTCGGCCCACGAGCACCTCCTGAAGACCGCTCGCGTGGCCCTCCAGGCGGGTGAGCACTTCGCCGGCCCCTGCACGTCGTGGGCACGCCTGAACTTCGCGACCTCGCCCCTCATCCTCACGGAGGCCCTGGACCGCATGGAGGCGGCCCTCGCCGTCCCCTGACCCGTCGATCACGAAGGAAGACGCCGCATGAACGCCCTCGACCGATTCATCCGCGACCTGACCGACCTCACCACGGCCGAAGACGGGATGCCCGACGACGCCCTGGCGACCACGGTCTCCGAGCTCCTGCAGGAACTCGTCGTGCGACCGGACCCGATCCCCGTCCAGTTCACTCGGCGGTCGGCCGCTCACAACGGGCGCGGACGCTACATCCTGCACCGTTCGCCCACCTTCACGATCAGCTCGATCGTGTGGGCGCCCGGGGAGGTCGCCCCTCCCCACAACCACGAGACGTGGGGGGCCATCGGGCTGATCTCCAACCACATCGAAGAGCGGCGCTACGAGCTCGCCGGCGACGACACCCTGAACCCGGTCGACCACCACCGGCACGCCGCGGGCGCGGTGTCCGTCCTCGTCCCCGACGACGACATCCACTCGATGCACAACCTGACCGGCACCGACACGGTGGAGATCCACGTGTACGGAAAGGACCTGACGGGCCTCCGCCGCCGCCGCTGGTCGCTGGACGGAGACGGCATGCAGGAATTCGCAAGCGGAAAGTACTTCAACTGCTGATCTGACCGTCGGCGCAGAAGCTCGGTGCGGCGGCCGCGAGGTGATCGGTGATCGGGGGCGTCCGGTCGATCGCCGACCACCCGCGCTGTCGCCACGAGCGGGACTGGCATCGGCCACAGTGTGCGTCGTCTCAACCCCGGCCGCCTTGCTCGATCGCCCCAAGCGTCCTGGTGGCCGAACTCTCAGGCCGAGGCCGGCCGGGTCCTCAGCGCCAGCCGAGTTCGGGTGCCACGTGGGTCAGGATGTTCTCCAGGACGTGTGCGTTGTAGTCCACGCCGAGCTGGTTGGGGACCGTGAGCAGCAGCGTGTCCGCGGCCTGGATGGCCTCGTCGTTGGCGAGTTGTTTGACCAGCACGTCGGGTTCGGCCGCGTAGGAGCGTCCGAAGATGGCCCTGGTGTTCTCGTCGATCATTCCGATGTGGTCGTCCGAGTCGGCGTTCCGGCCGAAGTAGGCGCGGTCCAGGTCGCTGGTCAGCGCGAAGATGCTGCGGCTGACCGACACGCGCGGTTCGCGTCGGTGTCCGGCGTCCTTCCACGCCTGCCGGTAGGCCTCGATCTGCTTGCGCTGCTGGACGTGCAGCGGCTCGCCGGTCTCGTCGTCCTTGAGCGTGGAGCTTTGCAGGTTCATGCCCAGCTGGGCCGCCCACACGCTGGTGGCGTTGGAGCCCGAGCCCCACCAGATGCGGTCGCGCAGCCCCTCGGAATGCGGCTCGACGCGCAGCAGCCCGGGCGGGTTGGGGAACATCGGCCGCGGGTTCGGCTCGGCGAAGCCCCTGCCCTGCAGCACCGTGAGCAGTACCTCGGTGTGCTTGCGTGCCATGTCGGCATCGGTCTCGCCCTCGGACGGCTCGTACCCGAAGTACCGCCACCCGTGGACGACCTGTTCCGGGGATCCGCGGCTGATGCCGAGCTGCAGCCGTCCACCGGAGATCAGGTCGGCCGCGCCGGCGTCCTCGGCGAAGTACATCGGGTTCTCGTACCGCATGTCGATGACCCCGGTGCCGATCTCGATACGCGAGGTCTTCGCGCCGATCGCGGAGAGCAGCGGGAAGGGAGAGGCCAGCTGCCTGGCGAAATGGTGCACGCGGAAGTAGGCGCCGTCGGCACCCAGTTCCTCCGCGGCCACGGCGAGATCGACCGACTGCAGCAGTGCGTCCGCCGCCGACCGGGTCCGCGAGCCCGCGCCGTCACTCCAGTGACCGAACGAGAGAAAACCGATCTTCTTCACACCGACACCAACCATCTCGGCGCCCACGAGATTCCAGGACGGCGCTCGCGGACCGCGGGCGGAAGGCGGAGATCAGGTCCGCTCCAGCAGCCGGTCGACCAGCCCGGCGATGTAGTCCGGGGTGAGGGGGCCCGCGCCGAACAGGACGCGGATGTACATCGGGGCCATGATGTGGTCGAGCACGCCCAGCACGTCGGGTGGATGCTCGCCGCGTTCGCCGGCGCGGTCGAGCATGGCCTGGACGAACCGGGTGCGTTCGGCGAGGAACTCGTCACGCGCCCGCAGGCCCCGTTCGCCCCTGTTCGACAGGGCGACGGTCAGGCGCAGCACCGCCAGGCCGTCGGGTCCTGTGATCTCGCGCGCCACCTGGGCCGCGTAGGCGTGCAGGTCACCGGCCAGGCTTCCGGTGTCGGGCATCGGCGACTGCGCGTTCAGGCGCGTGAGCACCACGTCGGTGAGCAGGGCCTCCAGGGTGCCCCACCGGCGGTAGACGCTGGTGTCGGCCACGCCCGCGCGGGCCGCCACGTCACCGACCGTGAATTCGCCGTAGCCGCGCTCGCTCACCAGCTCCGTGACGGCCTGGTGCACCGCCGTCCGGACGCGGGCGCTGCGCCCGCCGGGCCGCCGGGCCGGCCGTCGCTCCTCCATGGCCCCACCTTAGCGCAGCTCCCAGTTGCGTTTACGGGACAGACTGTCTAGATTCCTAACGCAGTGAAGGACTGCTTTAGGAGGAGCGATGAAGTCTGCACCGCCGGTGGCCGTGCCGAACCGGGCGGCGTTGCTCACGGTGACCTGCCTGGGGCAGTTCATGGTCCTGCTCGACAACACGATCGTCGGCGCGGCGCTGCCCGACATGCAGGAGCGGCTGCACACCCAGTTGACCGGGCTGCAATGGATCGTCGACGCCTATGTGCTGCTGGTCGCCATGCTGCTGCTGTCCGGCGGCGTCTTCGCCGACCGCTTCGGGCGCAAGAGGATGTACCTGGCCGGCGTCGCGGTGTTCACCGCCGCGTCCGTCCTGTGCTCCGCCGCGCCCTCGATCGGCTGGTTGATCGCCGGGCGGGTGCTGCAGGGCGTCGGGGCCGCGGCGCTGAGCCCCGCCTCGCTGGCCCTGCTGGTCGCCGCGTATCGGGTTCCGCAGGAGCGGGTCAGGGCGATCGGGCTGTGGGCCGGATTCAGCGGTATCGGCCTGGCCGCCGGACCATTGGCCGGCGGCGTCCTGGCGGAGGCGTTCGGCTGGCCCGCCATCTTCCTCGTCAACGTGCCCGTCGGCGCGGTCCTGCTGGTCGCCGGCCTGCGCGCGCTGGGCGAGTCCCGCAATCCGAGCGCGCCGGCGATCGACGTCCCGGGAACGGCCCTGTCCGTCCTGGGCGTGGGGGCGCTCACCTACGCGCTGATCGAGGGCGGCTCCCGTGGCTGGACCTCGCCGGTGATCCTGGGCGGCTTCGCCGCCGCGGCCTTGATCCTCGCCGTCTTCGTGATCGTCGAAGGGCGGGTTCCGGCGCCGATGCTGCCATTGCGACTCTTCCGGCAACGCCTGTTCACGGTCTCCAACACGGCGATGACCGTGGTCGGCTTCGCGCTCATGGGCTCGTCGTTCTTCTTCTCCCAGTTCTTCGTCTACGTCCAGGGCAGCTCGATCCTGCGAGCCGGGGTGCAGACTCTGCCCGCCACGCTCGCGATGGTCGTCGTCAGCCCGTTCGCGGGCCGGTTCGCCGCCCGGTACGGCTTCCGGATCATGGTCACCGTCGGTCTGACGCTGGCCGGGCTGGGACTGCTGGCCCTGGGCTTCGTGCACGCCGACACCGGCTACGCGAACGTGTGGTGGCGGCTGGCCGTCGTCGGCATCGGTTTCGCCCTGACCATGTCGCCGCTGACCGGCGCCGCCATCCAGTCGGTCAGCCCGCAGGAGGGCGGCCTGGCGTCGGGCGTCAGCAGCACCACCCGACAGATCGGCGCGGTCCTCGGCGTGGCGGTGCTCGGAGCCGTCGTCCGCACCCGGGACTCCGGTGGCGCCTCCTTCGAGGAGGGGCTCAACAGCGCCTTCGTCGTGGCCGGCGTCGTCACCT
Source organism: Actinomadura sp. K4S16 (assembly GCF_008327685.1). GTDB lineage: Bacteria > Actinomycetota > Actinomycetes > Streptosporangiales > Streptosporangiaceae > Spirillospora. Next base: position 140,817 of record NZ_BDDE01000026.1, on the reverse strand, counting down.
TGGCCGCAGCCGTCTTCACGGGCCTGTGGCTGACCAGGAGCACTGAGCCGTCGCGGCCGGCGAGCCCGGCCCCGCGCGTTCATGAGAACACCCCGACTCACTGACACGGCCAGGGGTTCTTCGGCCAAGCTCTCCACGCCGCCCGGGGCTCCACTGAAGACGCTCTGTGGCCGTGGATACGATGAGTGGGCAAGTCATCGCCACGGTAGAGGACCTGTGCGCCGCCGGTGGGGCGGTACCGGCGGCGAGCGCGGCGGCTCTGCCGTTGACGGCCTTGGGGGAGGGCGTCATGACCGAGCGCGGCGCGGAGGAGATGCGGCGGCAGATCCGGCAGGTCGCCGTCCGGCTCTTCGCGCAACTGGGGTATGACAACACCGACCTTCGGTTGATCGGTGATTCGGTCGGGATCTCCTCGGAGGCCGTCGAGGAACTGACCGGCGGCAAGCGGGAGTTGTACCTCGGCGTCCTCGCCGAGGGCGTCGAGGGTCTCCTCGCGCACATGGACATCGACAGTCCCGACTACACCCCGGATGCCGCGGGCTTCTGCCTGCTGGCCGACCGCTACTTGGCCTACCTCGTGGAGCACCCGGAACTGCGGCGCATCTGGATGCAGCGGTGGCTGTCGGACGCGGCCGACCTCAGCGACCTGGAGAACACCTACACCGCACCGGTCATCGGCCCGCTGATCGACCGGTGGCGCCCGGGGTTCCGGCCCGGCGTGGACGTCCACATGGCGATCTTCATGACCTTCTCCGCGATCAATGACTTCGTGGCCGGGGGCGTCGTCCTGGAGGACGGCAAGTGGGTCGGCACCGAGTCCAAGGCCGCCTGCAAGCGGCTGTCGGACTACGTCCACGAGCACATCGCCACCTACTTCGTGTCCTGACAGCCACCCGCCTCGGCCAGGAGCCGCCCGTAACAGCGGTGCTGCACCACGCCGCCCAGCGCGGCGCACCTTTAGGCGCAGTGGCGGAAGCCGCCGCGGCAGGTTGGCGCCCGGCGTCGTGATGTGACTTGGATTACATTTGGGGGTGTCACGGACGGGCTGGGCCTATTTGTCCCATGGGTGTCACCGGCCGGCGCATCGGGCCGGACGGGAATCGACCGTGGGAGTGAGAAGCGATGAACACCACCCAGCGCGGCACCGGGCACCGCGTCGTCATCTTGGGCGGCGGCTACACCGGCATGCTGACGGCGATACGGCTGGCCCACCGAACCCGGCGGGCCGGCGTGCAGATCACGCTGGTCAACCCCTCGCCGCGCTTCATAGAGCGGCTGCGGCTGCACCAGGTCGCGGCCGGTCACCCGCTGACCGAACACCGCATCCCCGACCTGCTGGCCGGAACCGGCGTGGCCTTCGTCCAGGGCAGGGCGACCGCACTGGACCCCGAGCGCCGCGTCGTGGTGCTCGACGAGGAGGCGGACCGGCTGGAGTACGACACCCTGGTGTACGCGCTCGGCAGCGCGACCGACGTCACCCGGGTCCCCGGCGCCGACCTGCATGCCTTCACCCTTGACGGGCCGAGGAGCGCGGGGTTCACGGCACGGGTGCGCGAGGTCGCCGCGGACCGCGGCACCATCGCGGTGTGCGGCGGCGGGCTGACCGCCGTCGAGGCCGCGGCCGAGATCGCCGAGGCCCACCCCGGCGCCCGGGTCACCCTGATCAGCCGGGGGGAGCCCGGCGCGATGATGGGCGCCAAAGCCCAGGCGTACATGCGCAATGCCCTCGACCGGCTCGGCGTCACCGTCCGGACGGGAGCGGGCGTGGCCAAGGTGCTGCCCGACGCCGTCGAGCTGGACGACGGCCGGACGGTCGCCTCGGACGCGTGCCTGTGGACCACTGGAGTCACGGTCCCCGAGCTGGCCGCGCAGGCGGGGATCGCCGTGGACGAGCACGGTCTGATCCAGGTGGACGCGACCCTGCGGTCGGTCTCGCACCCCGACGTCCACGCCGTCGGCGACGCCGCCGCGGCCCGGATGGCCTGGGGACCGATCCACGGCACCTGCCAGAGCGGGCTCCCCACCGCCCAGTACACCGCCGACGCCATCGCCCGGCTGCTGCGCGGCCGTTCGGTGAAGCCGTTCCGGTTCGGCTACGTCCACCAGCCGGTCAGCCTCGGCCGCCGCGACGCGGTCATCCAGTTCACCCGCGCCGACGACACCCCGCGCCGCGCCTACCTCAAGGGCCGCGCCGCCGTGCTGTACAAGGAGACCATCTCCGGCAGCCCTTTGAAGCTCTACCGGTACAGCAAGCGGATGAACGTCAGCGCGACCTTGTCCCGGGGCGGCCGCGCCACCCGCACACCGGCCGCCTGACCGCCGGGGACCCGGCGTGACGGCGACCTCGACCATGGCGCGCGCGGGTTTCGCCACGGCCGCCGCCCGGACGGCGGCCCCGGCCCGCCGTCCGGCATCGGCGCGCACACCCGAGAGGCTCTGAGGATGAGGAAGATGTCCGGATCAGACCCCTATCTGGAGCATCGGCGGCTCCTGTTCGGCACCGCCTACCGCCTGCTCGGCAGCGTCGCCGACGCCGAGGACGTCCTCCAGGACGCCTGGCTGAACTGGAACGCCGCCGACCGCACCGCGGTACGCAACCCGCGGGCCTACCTGGTGCGCATGGTCACCAACCTGGCGCTGAACCGGCTCAACTCCGCCCGCGCCACGCGCGAGACCTACGTCGGCCCCTGGCTGCCCGAGCCCCTGCTGACCTCCCCGGACATCGCACAGGAGACCGAGTTGGCCGACACCGTGTCCACCGCCATGCTGGTGATACTCGAGACCCTCAGCCCCCTCGAACGCGCGGTCTTCGTCCTGCGCGAGGTCTTCGGCTACACCCACGCCGAGATCGCCGACACCCTCGACCGGCCCGAGGCGACCGTCCGCCAGATCGCCCGCCGCGCCCGCACCCACGTCCAGGCCCGCCGGCCCCGCTTCGACGCCGACCCTGCGCAGCGTGAGAAGGTCACCGCCCGCTTCATCGCGGCCTGCTCGGGCGGCGACCTGAACGCCGTCATGCAGCTCCTCGCCCCGGACGTCACCGCGTGGTCCGACGGCGGCGGCAAGGTCACCGCCGCCCTCCGCCCCGTGCACGGCCCCGACAACGTCGCCCGCTGGTTCCTGGGCGTCCTGGCCAAGCCCGTCTCGGCGGGCGTCGCCCTGCGACCGGCCACCATCAACGGCGAGCTCGGCATCCTCGTCACCCTCGACGACCGGCCCCTCGGCGCCCTGACCTACGACCTCGCCGAGGACGGCATCCAGAACCTGCGCCTCCAGATCAACCCGGACAAACTCACCGGCCTGAACCCCGATCCCCGTGCTACGAGGACATCCGAGGATGAAAGAGGCCACTGATGACCGGAATGAGGATGGGACGCAGAGTCCCGTCATCTTAGGGAAGAGTTGCTAGAGGGCCTTCCTGTCGATGTGCCCGCCCTCGCAGAAGGTGCCGGAAATTCTCTCCATCTTGGGTGGACGGTCGGGAAGGTCGGCGAACATCCGCGCTGAGAACGGCCACAGACCGTGCCCGCCGTCGAGAGATATTCCCTTCTTCCCATAGTCGTTGAAGTCGAGCATGAGCCGATGCTGCGGTTCGCCGTGAGGCAGACCTGTACCAGCGGGCCGGTCTGCTCCCTATTGATCTCAGCCTGGACCGGGCCACTGAGCGGCTCCGTAAAGTAACGGATGGCGCCTTCACGACTACGGCGGGGCTTGGTAGGTGGCTGCGAGGTGGTCCTGGAGTTCAGCGTGGCGGAACTGGTAGATCGGGCCGACCGCCCGAAGCAGGCCGAGGCGGTGGCAGTCATCCAGGAACGGCATCAGTTGAGGCGGCAGGCGGCCGGCCCGGGCCAGCTTTCTGGTGGCGATCAGGTAGGCCCACCAGGCCCGGTGCCTACCGGCGACCCCGACCGTCAGTCCGCAGGTGAGCGCGAGGAGGAGCGTCTGAGCGGACCACGTCAGAGCACCCCAGGTATCGAGGTCGCCCGCGAGCGCGGCCAGGAGCACAGCCGTGGGCCAGAAACACAGTCCGCCCGCGAGTGCGCAGATGGTGATGCGCAGGAGATTGAGGTTCCGGTCGGCGCGCCAACTGTCGATCGGCGCGACGGTGAGGGTGGACGAGGCCGGTGTGGTCGCCCAATTCGGGATTTTGAGAAGCCAGGCTGTAGCCCCGAATATGAGCCCATACCAGGCAACGATCACTAGAAGGCTGGACTCGTAAGTCCCGTCCTCGGTTGGCTGCGCGAGCCAGCACGCGAGCGCGGTTGTGAGCCCGATCGCGCAATATTTCACGAGTGGGCGGAAGAGTCCTGCAGGGCGGTTTCGGATGCGTAGATCGGCGTATCCGGGCGTCTCCCGCGCCCAGAGCCGTACTTGACTCCCGAAGTAGGCCCCGGCCAATAGCCCGAACGCCAGCCCCAGTATCCCGAGCGGGAAACCTCCCAGGAACTGATCCTTCTCCTCAAAGTACCGATTTTCGACCCAGTCCACGAATCCGGTCATCAGTCCCCACATGAGCGCGAGCGAGAGGGTGATGGTGACTGTGAGGGCGAGTTGAGTGGTGAGGGTCATGGCGCGGGTGGTGGCGGCCAGGCGCCACCAGGCGAAGTCACGGGTTTCTTGGCCGCCCTCCTGACCGCCGGAGGAATCGGTTTGATTGATGAGGTGGTGCGCCAGGTAGCCCAGCCAGCGGCGGGTGTCGCAGGGATCGTGGCGGTGACGGGGCCGGAACGGCTCGGCAGAATCCTTCCTGGGCTCGCGAGTGGTGATCAAGGCGGGGATGAGGCGGTCGAACAGGGCGGCTTGGAGTGCGGCCGGGGTGGGGAAGAGGGCGGGGTCAGTCAGGTCGGTGGGGGTGGTGCCGGGCGCGGTGTAGACGGTGCGCAACAGCCACAGGCCCAGCGGGGTGGCGGTCACTCGGGCCAGCACCCCGGCCGGCCCGGGCGGCACCTGTTGGAGTGGCGTCAGGTCGGTGGGGGGTGTGGTGCGTAGTGCGGTCAGGGTCTGTTCCCAGGCGGGTCCTGGGGAGGGCGGCAGACAGTGGGTGAGGTAGTCGGCGGCGGCCGCCGGGGACAGCGGGAGTGGTTCCAGCACGGCGGCGGAGTTGACCACGTCTCCGGCCGCGGTGATGGCGGTGGTGAACTCGGTGGTGCGGCTGGTGAGGATGAGCTGGTCGTCGCCGCCCAGCGACCGGTTCAAAGCAGAGATCACGTTGGCCTGGGCGGGTGGGGGCAACTCGTCCAGCCCGTCCAGGACCGGCAGCACGTGCCCGCGCCCGGTCAGCGCGTGCGCCGCGCCGGTGCTCAGGTCGGGTGAGCGCAGTGCCGGGTAGTCGCGGGCGAGCCGGTCGGCGACCCAGTCGTGGAGGCGCGGAAACTGCTCGGTGTCCCAGCCGGCCACCGGCAGCAGCACCGGGACCGGTTCACCGGTGGTGCGGGTGGCCAGTAGATCCAGCAGCAGCTGTATCGCCAGGGTGGTCTTGCCGGTCCCTGCCTTGCCGAGGATCACAAGTCGGCCCCGTCGGGTGCGGCGGAACCGGACGGAGAGAGCGGCGATGTGGTTGCTGGAGGCCGTCCACCACACTCGGCCTGTGCTTGCGGTGGTGGGGTCGATGAGGTCGGGATGGTCCATGACCGCGGGAGTGTGTGCGTCGGGTGCGGGTGTGCGCCAGCGCACAGGGATCGGGTAAGGGTCATCCAGCGACCGCCGCCGTGCCTCGTCTTCCCACTGCTCGGCCACCAAGCCGGCCAGCAACTCCTTGGCGCGCGCCACGACCTCGGGGCCGGGGACGGCAGCGGCGACCAGCTCGCGGGAACGCTGTCGGGCCCACCGCAATGCAAGGACCAACGGCACGGCGGCGGCCAACACGAACCCGCCAGTCAGTTGGGCACGGTTCGCCGAGACCTGTAACCCCCCGTTGTCGGTCAGCGGGGTGAACGTCACCCATGCCAGGACCAGGACGCCGACCACTGCCGCCAGGACCGCCAGCCATGGCCACCAGACCTTGCCGTTGCGCATGCTGGCCATTCTGGTGTCGCCCCCATGCCGCTGGCGGCCCGAAGTCCACAACCGGCCCGTTGCGCCTGCTCGTCGACGTTTTCATCGAGGCGGCCAATGCCATCGCCACGCGGTGACGGTCTTCCTCGCGGTGCCCTGAGAATGCCATTTCCGCGCGGGGGCGTCGCCGGCGGCGCTTCGACGCCACCACCCCGATGACGATCGGCCTGTCCAGTCTGGACGCCGAGCCCGCCGACGACGCCGCGCTGGGTCTGCCAGGTGCCCGAGTTCGACCAGCAGTACCCCGACCCGGTCGGCATGGACGCGTTCGGGGTCGGCGCGTTGGCTGGGGCGGGTGGAGTGGAGAAGTCCAGTGTCTCGTGGCGAGATATTGGCGGTCGTAGGCATTTGCGCCACTTCTGTGGTGTGGTCGCGGCCATGATGCTGGTGCGATGCCGAGTGAGATCTCCGTGTCGTCCGACCGCCGGTCGTGGCGAGACTTTCGACTGCTGTGGGCCGGGCAGAGTGTGAGCCTGGTCGGGGATCAGGTCTTTCTGCTGGCGCTGCCGCTGGCCGCGCTTCAGGAACTGCACTCCGGCACGATGGAGATCGCCGTCCTCGCGGCGCTCGGCAGGTTGCCGTTCCTGCTGATCGGGCTGCCGGCCGGGGTCTGGGTGGCGCGGCTGGGGATGCGGCGATCGATGCTCGGCGCGGACCTCATGCGCGCCCTGGCCGTCCTGTCACTGCCGGTGGCGGCCTGGCTGGACGTGCTGACGCTGCCGCATCTGCTGCTGGTGGCGCTGGTGACCGGGATCGGCATGGTGTTCTTCCAGGTGGCCTACCAGTCCTACACGCCCACGCTGATCGCAGACGACGAGCGGCTGCATGCCGCCAACACCCGGCTTTCGGTCTCCGAGTCCACCTCGCTGCTCGTCGGCCCGGGCATCGCCGGGGTCGTCGTCAGCAGCGTGGGGGCCGCTCGGGCGCTGCTCACCGATGCCTGTAGCTACCTCGTCAGCGTGCTGACCCTGGCACTGATCGGGCAGCGCGACCCGGTCTTGGCGGTCCCGGTGGAACGGCGTCCATTGCGGAGGGAAGTGCTTGACGGGCTGCGGTTCGTGGCGCGGCATCCGGTGCTGCGGCCGATCATGGTCTGCGGTGCGCTGTACAACCTCGGCGTCGCCATGTACGACTCCCTCCTCGCGGTGTTCGCGGTCGAGCACCTCGGCCTGGACGCCTGGCTGCTAGGCGTGGCTCTCGGGGTCGGCGGCAGCGGATTCCCGCTGGGCGGTCTGCTGGCGCGCTCCATGGCGGACCGCTTCGGTATCGGGCCGTCCCTGACGATCGCCGGCGTGCCCTCGGTGCTCGGGCTGGCCATCGGCGCGGCGTCCGCCGGTCCCTGGCCGGGCGTGCTGCTGGCCGCCGGCACGTTCGTCAACGGAATCGGTCAGGGCATGTTCGCCGTCAACGCCATCACCATCCGGCATCTGGCCACGCCGCCGGATCTGGCCACGCGCGCGACCGCGGTCCACCGCTTCCTCACCTGGGGCACGCTCCCCATCGGCTCAGCCGCCGCCGGACTCGTCGGCACCACGTTCGGCCTGCGAGCAGCGATGCTCGCCGCCGCTGCTACGGCCGCGGTGTGCATGCTGCCACTGCTCGCCCGGCCCTTGCTGCGGACCAAGCGACTCCACCGTCAGCCGGACGCCGCCGTGCAGCCGGTCTAACCCTGGGCGCGCACACAAAGCCAACGCCGGTGAGGCGCCCCCTCGCCTGCCGCCGAGACACGTGCTTCGGCCTCACCGGCCGATGGTGCCTGCAAACGCCGAGGTGTGTCCGCCTCCACGCTTGGCGTCCGCTTGGCTCAGACCTTCGTCGATGCCTTAAAGGCAACCAGTGGCGTGATGGGCGTATCTCAGGCAACGTCCTGGGCGGTCGGGTGTGGGCTGACCCCTCTGGGCGAAGGTGCGGCCAAAAAATCATGCTTCGGCTTGACTGGGCCGGAGGCCTTGCGTTTAGGGGGTTTTGGGGAGGCTTTGCAGGTCGGACGGGTTCTTGGGGCGTGCTTGACGAAATATGGGGTCGCTTGAACCTGTTGTGAGTGTGTAACCGACGGGGAAGCCCGTACGGAGCGCCCGACCAGATCATGAAGGGCGCGTCGAGTCCCTGATCATCAGGACGGCCGATCACGGCACGTCCGCCGCCGAGTCCGCAGAGAGCCGATCATGGCCGAGCGGAGCCGGGGACCCACCGAAACACCGGGGTGAATCCGCACCCCCGCCATGCGCGGGGCCGCGGTAGGGCCACTTCCACGCCCGAACCCGACAGCTAACCCGGTAGGCGGACTGGAAGAACTCAGGAGAACCTTGCATGACCGCTCGTAATATCCGCCTGCCCAAGCGCATGGGCACCCGCGTCGCCGCCGGAGCCGTCCTCTCCCTGGCAGGTGTGTTCGGGTTCACCTCCCTGGCCCCGTCCGCCCAGGCGGACACCAAGCCCGCGAACACCGCGCAGGCCGCCCCCGCGTCCAAGGCCGGCGGCCAGAGCGCCGAGGTCGGCGCCTCCGCACAGGACGTCATCAAGCTCGCCCGCACGCAGGTCGGCACCCACGAGGACGCCTCGGGCAACAGCAAGTTCAACGACTGGTACGCCGGCTCGCCGCTGGGCGAGCAGAACGCCCACCGCATCGGCGCCAAGAGCGCCTCGGTCTACAAGGGCCAGTCCTGGTGCGACATGTTCGTGTCCTGGCTGGGCCAGAACACCGGCACCAAGGGCATGGGCGCCGACGCCTACACCGTCAGCCACGCCAAGTGGTTCAAGAAGACCGGCCGCTTCGGCGAGACCCCGAAGCCCGGCGCCGTGGTCTTCTTCGCCTGGAACGGCGGCGGCGTCAAGGGTGTCGAGCACGTCGGCATCGTCGTGAAGGACAACCACGACGGCACCATCAAGACCATCGAGGGCAACACCGGTGACGCGGTGAAGCAGAAGGTCCGCGACACCTCCACCGTCGCAGGCTACGGCTACCCCCAGTACCGGTGAGCCCGGGCCGCTCAGCGGCCCCCTAGCCCCGCACCGTCCAACGGTGCTCCCCCCTTTCTCCATCCCTCCGCGCGATCACACCCACGTCGCGAGCACGCCACGTGCCGTGCGCCGGGTCCGTCATGCCCGAACGGCGAGCCCCACACGCCCGAAGGCGCGACCCGGCGCCCCGGACCACCGAGCAAAGGATGAACATGCAGCAGCGAGTCGCCCTCATCAGTACCGCCCTCGCGGGCACGCTCGTCGCGGGAGTGGCGGTCGGGACCGCCCAGGGAGCCCTGGCGGACAGCCCGACGGCGCACAAGGTCAGCGGCCAGCAGGTCACCGGCCAGCAGGTCACCGGCCGGCAGATGACCGGCCAGCTGGTCGCCGGGCAGGAGATGGCCGGGAAGCCGGTGGCGGGGGAGCAGGTGACCGGTGAGCAGGTCACCTGGAAGCAGGTGACCGGGAAGCCGGTGACCGCGAAGCAGGTGACAGGGAAGCAGGTCACCGGGCAGCCGGTGGCCGGGCAGCACGACGCGAAGGCCCCGCGCCATGCCCCCGGCAAGGGCGCTCCGAAGGGCCACGGCGTCCTGTCGGGCAGCACCACCGCGTCCTACTTCTGGGACGACGGCTCGGGCGTGAACGGCGACACCGGCGCCCCCGCCGGCGGCAAGCCGATGCAGAAGGGCCTGTTCGCCAGCCCGAGCTGGCCCATGCACACCAAGGTCAAGGTGTCCTACAAGGGCCGCACCGTCACCGGCTTCGTCGGCGACCGCGGGCCGGGCGAGCCGTCACACCGCGGCGTCATGCTCGACCTCGACACCTACACCTTCCGCCACCTGGTGGACGGCAAGAAGCCGAGCAGCAAGTACAACACCGGCACCTCGGCGGGCCACCTGAAGGGCGTCAAGTACGAGGTGCTGTCCTGGGGCCACGGCCCCGGCAAGAAGGGCGCCCCGAAGCCCCTCGGCTGAGCCCCGTCCGGGTGATCCCTCCCAGCCCCCCGATCCTCGCCACAGACCCCGCTCCCGTCCTCGGACGGGAGCGGGGTCCGTCGTGTCCGGGCAGGAAAGGCAGGCAGCGCCGCGTCGGCGGACCGTAGTGGCTCGCCCAGCGGGTTCCCGGTCACCCATTGCCCTTGTACAGGATCCTGGTTATTGTTCGGTGCATGTTGGACGCACGGTTCCTTACACGGAACGGGATGGCCGCCCGGCAATTGGCAGCCGAACTGCTCAATCAGCAGCCGGATTCGCGGTTGCCGAGGATCCGCGACTATGCGGAGCGGCTCGGTGTCGGCAACGGCACGGTGCAGGCGGCCCTGCAGCTGCTGGAGAGCACGGGCGCGGTGCAGACCGAGGCGCGCGGGCACCTCGGCACGTACCTGCGGGCCGTCGACCGGACCGGTCTGTGGAAGCTGGCCGGGCTCGGGACGATGCTCGCCGCGATGCCGCTGCCGTACTCGCGCCGCTACGAGGGGCTGGCGACCGGGCTGCGGGAGGCGTTCGAGCAGGCGGAGATCCCGTTCGCGCTCACGTTCATGCGGGGCGCGCAGGCCCGGCTGGACGCGCTGCTGGCCGGCAAGGTCGATCTCATCGTGGTGTCCCGGCTGGCGTTCGAGGAGTTCGGGGCGGACTGCCCGATCGCCCAGCTCGCCGACCTCGGCCCCCGCACGTTCGTCGGCGCGCACGGCGTGCTGCTGCGGGCGGGCACGTCGCTGGACGATCCGGGCCTGGCCGTCGCCGTCGACACCAGTTCCGCCGACCAGCAGCGGCTCACCCGGCTGGTCTTCGCGGAACGGCCCGTCCGGTACGTCGAGACGTCGTACATGCAGCTCGGTGAGCTGTTCCGCCGGGGCGAGGTGGACGCGACGGTGTGGAACCTCGACGAGGTCCACCAGCACATCGACGAGGAGGTCACGACCATCCCGTTCGACGAGGTGACTTCCACCGGCCTCGCGGACCGGAACTCCCGCGCCGTCCTCGCCGTCCGCGCCGGCGACTCCCCGGCCCTGGAAGCCGTGCGCGACCGCCTCTCCGCCGAGCTCGTGACCCGGACGCAGCAGGCCGTGCTGTCCGGCGACCGGCTGCCTTCGTACTGATCCGCCCTGAGAGGAGGCCGTCCCATGGACCGGCAGCTGGCCGAGCGGCTGGAGATCTTCGAGAGGACCGGGCAGGTCGCGCCCGAGATCTGCCGTTTCGTACGAACCGAGCTCGACGTGCTCGACGCGGCGGGCAGCGAGATCACCGAGGAGAGCGCGGGAACGCTGACCAGCCATCTCCTCCTGGCCTTGCAGCGCTCTCGCGACGGCGGGGCACTGACCGAGTTCGCCGCCGACGAGACCGTGCGGGCGGAGCTGGCCGGCCACCCGGACGCGCTGGAGCAGGCGGCGGCGCTGGCGGAGCGGGCCGAGTCCGCGCTGGACGTCGTCCTGCCCGGTCAGGAGGTCCGCTTCCTCGCTCTGCACCTGGCCCTGCTACGACAACGAGAGGCGATGCGATGACGAAGATCCTGGTGGGGGGCGTCGGCAAGGTCGACGTGGCGAAGAGGCTCGAGGAGATCGGCGGCTTCGAGGTCGTCGTGACCAACGACATGGACGCGGCCACCCGGCTGATGGCCGGCCAGGCCGACTACTACATCGGAACGTGCCACACCGGGGCAGGGGGCTCCCTGGGCGTGCTCGTCGGGCTGCTCGGCGCGGCCCGGTGCTTCACCTTCGGCCGGGGGCAGGCCGCCGAGGCCGACGCCGAAGCCGCGATCGCCGAGGGCAGGGTCGCCTTCGGCTTCTCGATCGACCAGATCGACCAGGTCGTCCCGATCCTGGCCGGGGCCATCCACGAACGGCGGCGGAACGGGTGACCCGCCCGTCCTGACCGGTTTCCCCTCGGAGGCAGCCATGCCCTATGCCCTCTACACCCCCGCGGCGGCGGACAAGCTCGACTTCTCCCCGGCGCAGAGCCTGACCGTCATCGCCCTCTGCGCGCTCACCGCACTGATCTCGAACATGGCGCTCGCCGTCTTCAACGACGGCGCCCGCCCCTTCCTGCTGGACTTCATCCGCGGCAACACCAGGCGCGGCGAGATGACCGCGGTCTCGTTCGGCCTGTCGGCCGGCTTCGTCTTCGGGCTCGGGGCCCCGATGGCGCTGTCGACGGGGGTGCTCAACCCGTGGCTGCTGTTCCTGCCGACCGACATCCTCGGCCTGCTCGCGCCGCGCCGGTGGCTGGCGCCGATCCTGGGCGGGGCCTGGGGCGCGGTCGTGGTGTTCGGGCTGTCGGGAGCCAACAACGCGGCGCACGACCTGCCGGTGGACTTCCTCACGGCGATGCAGGAGATGGCGACGCCGATCCTCTTCCTGTTCCTGCTGTTCCCCGTCATCGCGATCGCGAGCCAGTTCGGGCGGGTGCGCGGAGCGGTCACCTTCACCGTGGAGATCACCATCGTCGTGATCTCGATGAAGGTCTGGCCGGACCAGTTCCCGGGCGCGCTGGCCATGGCCGTGGGCGTGCTGATGCTGCTCGGCTTCGCCCTGGCCAAGGACCTGCGGGCCCGGCGCGCCGCCGCGGCCCCGCCGAGGCCCGCCGACGCGCCCGGCGCCGCGCGCATCCCGGTGGAGGGGAAGGCGGACGACGAGCCCGCCGCGGACCCGATGGCCTCGTTGTTCGGGGCCAACGCCGAGCGGCTGCGCCGGCACCTGCCCTGGTTCGCGCTGCTCGGCGCCGTCCTCGCCGCGGTGGTCAACATGCACATCTTCGGCGGGGGCGAGGCGACGAGCTTCCTGGTGGCCAAGGGCGACTACGGCGAGGCAGCCCAGGTCGACTTCTACCGGGCGTTCGGCTTCCTGCCGCTCATCGCGACGACCGCGCTGGCCAGCGGCGCGTACCAGATCGTCGGCTTCACCTTCGTCTACCCGCTGGCGTACCTGGCGCCGAACGCGGCCGTGGCGGCGGTCGGCGGCGCCGTCCTGTTCACGGTGGAGGTCCTCGCGCTGTCCTACATCGGCAAGGGGCTGACGATGCTCCCGTCGATCCGGGACGCCTCCGACCACCTGCGCAGCGCGATCGGCAAGACGCTGGAGATCGCCATCCTGTTCGGCGCGATCGCGGCCGCCGCGAAGATGGGCGGCGGCCTCGGGATCACCCTCGTCGGCGGGCTCTACCTGCTGAACGAGTCGATCGGACGGCCGATCGTCCGGCTCGCGGCGGGCCCGGCGGCCGTCGTCGTCGCGGGCATCGTGCTGAACGTCCTGCACTGGCTCGACCTGTTCACTCCGCTGAAGGGCTGACATGAGGCTGAGGACCGTACTCGGGGAGGTCCCGGCACCGCGCGGACCGGTGCTCGTCCACGAACACCTGCGCCTCGACCTGCGCGGGCCGCGCGGACGCGCACCGGATCCGGCGGCGTCGCTCGACGACGAGGCGGCGGTCGGCGGCGAACTGGCGGAGCTGCGTCGCTCGCACGGCCTTGCGGTCGTGGTCGAGCTGACCTGCCTCGGCATGGGGCGGGACGCCGCCGCGCTCGCCCGGATCAGCGAGCGGGCCGGAGTGGCGGTGGTGGCCGCGACCGGGTTCTACCACGGCGCCTTCCACCCGTCCTACGTCGCCGGGTCGAGCACCGCCGACCTGACACGGCGGCTGCTGACCGAGATCGAGGACGGCCTGGACGGCACCGGGATCAGGCCGGGCGTGATCGGCGAGGTCGGCACGGGCGGCGAGCGGCCCTCCCGGGACGAGGAGCGCTGCCTCCGCGCCGCGGCCTCGGCCGCCGTCCGCTCGGGGCTGGCGGTCGCCACCCACGCCCACCTGGGCCGGGGCGGGCTCGTCCAGCTCGACGTCCTGGCCTCCGAGGGGCTGGCGCCCCATCGGATCAGCATCGGGCACCAGGACCTGCTGGACGACGCGGCGACCCACCGCAAGCTCGCCGAGGCCGGCGCGTACGTCGCGTTCGACACGGTCGGCAAGTCGTCCTACCAGAGCGACGGCGTGCGGCTCCGGCGGGCTCTGGACCTGATCGAGGCCGGGCACGCCGACCGGCTGCTGCTCAGCAACGACGTCTCCAGGGCCGGCTACCTGAAGGCGAACGGCGGCGGCGGGTACGGCGCCGTCCTCGACTCCTTCGTGCCGCGGCTCGCCGCGGCGGGCGTCGGCGAGCCGACGCTGCGCCTGGTGCTGCACGACAATCCCGTCCGGTTCCTGACCTCGGGGGAGGCCCGATGACCGCGCCGGAGCTGCGCGAGACCCATCCGCTGCCGACCGTCTCGCTGGAGGAGGCGACGGCCCGGCAATTCCGGCTCCTGGAATGTGCGGCGGACCACTTCGACGGGCGGCAGTTGTTCACCGCCGATGTCGGCGTCGACCCCCGGTGGGGGCGGCCGGACGCCACCCGCCGGACGGAGGCCGCCCTGGCCGACTTCTTCGGCGCCCCCGCCGCGGCCCTCGTCCAGGGCGCGGGCAGCGGCGCGATCAGGGCGATGCTGACCGCGGCCCTGGAGCCGGGCGCCCCCCTGATCGTGCATTCCGCGCCCGCCTACGCGACCACCGCGACGGCCTTCCGCTCGATGGGCCTCGACCTGGTCGAGACCGACTTCAACTCCTCCGCCGCCAAGGCCGCGGCCTCCTACGTCTACATCCAGCATTCGCGGCAGCGCCCGGAGGACTCCTACGATCCGGCCGAGGTGATCGCCCGGTACGCGGACCTGGGCGTGCGGGCCCTGGTCGACGACAACTACGCGGCGTTCCGCACGCCGCGCGCCGGTGTCGAGATGGGGGCGGAGGCGTCGGCGCTGTCGCTGTTCAAGCTGCTCGGGCCCGAGGGCGTCGGACTGGTCGTCGGCTCCCACGACCTCGTCGACCGGATCCACGCCGACAACTACTCCGGGGGAGGGCAGGTCCAAGGACCGCAGGCGCTCGACGCTCTGCGCGCGCTCACCCACGTCCCCGTCCTGTGGGCCGTGCAGTCCGCCGCCATCACCGAGATCGCGGAACGGCTCGGCGCGGGCGAGGTCCCCGGCGTGGCCCAGGTGCGCATCGCCAACGCCCAGGACAGGTGCGTGCTCGTCCGGCTGGACGCCCCGGTCGCCCGGCAGGTCATCGAGGCCGCGGCCGGGTACGGGGCGGCTCCCTACCCGGTCGGATCCAACTCCCGGTACGAGATCGCCCCGCTCTTCTACCGCCTCTCCGAGACCTTCCTGGCGGGTTCCCCCGAACTGGCCGACTGGACGATCCGGATCAACCCGATGCGGTCGGGAGCCGACCTCGTCATCAGGATCCTGGGCAGCGCGCTGAGGGAGGTCCGGTGTTCCTGACCGCGACGACGGCGCGCAACCCGCGGCTCGTGGACGCCGCGGTCGGGCTCCACCGCGACGGGCTCGTCCCGCCCGACACGTATCTGGTCGACCTGGACGCCGTCGCGGCCAACACCGCCGCGCTCGCAGCCGTGGCCGCCGCCCACGGCGTCCGGCTGTGGCCGGTGTTCAAGCACGTGGGACGCAACCCCTACGTGATCAGGACGGTGGCCGGGCACCTGCCGGACGCCGCCGCCATCGACCTTCGCGACGCCCACGCGGTCCGGCGGGCCGGGGCGCGGCTCGGCAACGTCGGCCACCTGGTCCAGCTTCCGATCGGCGCCGTGGACGAGGTGCTGTCGTGGCGTCCCGAGCATGTCACCGTCTTCGGCGTCGAGCAGGCCCGTGCGGTGTCCGCCGCGGCGGCCCGTCTCGGGATCACCCAGCCGCTCCTGGCCCGCGTGGTCGCCGCGACCGACCACATCTACCCCGGGCAGGAAGGCGGCGTCCCCCTGCCCGACATCGAGAAGTTCGCCGCCGAGGTCGGCGACCTGGACGCCGTCTCCCTTGAGGGCGTCACCTCCTTCCCCTGCCTGCTCTACGACGAGTCGGCCGGAGCCATCACCCCGACCCCGAACCTGCGGACCCTGCTGACCGCCAGGTCCCGCCTCGCCGTGGCCGGGTCGCCGATCCGCTCGATCAGCGCGCCCAGCGTGACGGCCGCCGCGAGCATCCCCCTGCTGGCCGCCCACGGCGTCACGCACGGGGAGCCAGGTCATGCCCTCACCGGGACGACCCCGCTGCACGCCGCCGACCTCGACCAGCCCGAGATCCCCGCGCTCGTCTACGTCTCCGAGATCGCGCACATCCTGCCGGACGGCCGGCCCGCGATCCTCGGCGGCGGCTTCTACCCGCGAGGCCGGCCGGACGTGGCCCTCGTCTTCCCCGGCAGCGGCGAACCCCTCACCCTCCCGGTCGAGCCCGCGCCGCCCGAGAACATCGACTACTACCGCCTGCTCGGCGCCCCGTCCTCGGGACCGCCGCTCCGGGTGGGCGACACCGTCGTCCTGGCCTTCCGCACGCAGATCTTCGTGACCCGCAGCACGGTCGGCGCCGTCCAGGGCGTCGCCTCCGGCAAGCCTCGCCTCCTCGGCCTCGCGGACTCCCAAGGGCGGCCCTGGTGAGCCGCGCCGTCATCCTGGTCATCGACGGCCTCGGCATCGGCGCCATGCCCGACGCCGCCGCCCTCCGTCCCGGTGACGCCGCCGCGCACACCCTCGGCCACGTCCTGGACGCCGCGAACGGCGCTCCACGCCTTCCCGCGTTTGCGGCTCTCGGCCTCGGACTGCTGCACCCGCACGAGAGCCTGGACCACCCCATCCTCCCCGGCGCGGCCGCCGGACGTTCCGCCCTCGGCTATCCCGGCGCGGACACCTTCGCCGGCCACCAGACCATGATGGGCACCGACATGAGCGGGACGGCCCTCGCCCGCTTCGCCGACCACCTCGACACCGTCGCGTCCGCCCTGCGGTCGGCCGGTCACGAGGCACGCGCCCTGGACGGCCTGCCCGTCCTCCTCGTGGACGGACACGCCGTCGTCGGCGACAACCTGGAGGCGGATCCCGGTCTCACCTGGAACGTGAGCGCCCGGCTGGACGAGCTGCCGTTCGAGGAGGTCCTCGCCATCGCCCGGACGGTGCGCGGAGTCGCCCCGACCGCCCGGGTGATCGCGGTCGGAGGTCACAGCACCGGACCGCTCCTGCGCTCCGTCCGGTCGGGCGCGGACGGCACGGCGGGCCTCGACACCCCCGCCTCAGGCTTCTACGTCAACGACGGCCTCGAGGTCGCCCACCTCGGCGTGCGGATCGACCACACCCGCCAGCTTCCCTCGCGCGCCGCCGCGGCGGGCATCCCGGTGACCCTCGTCGGGAAGGCCGCCGACATCATCGTGTGCCCGGACGCCGTGCGGCGCCCGGCCGTCGAGACCGCCGAAGTGCTCAAGGAGACCTTCACGGCCCTCACCCGCACGGACAGCGCTCTCGTCGTGGCGAACGTCCAGGAGACCGACCTGGCCGGGCACCAGCAGGACGCCCACCGATACGCGTCGCTCCTGCAGGAGATCGACGCCGGGGTGTCCCCGCTCCTCGATGCCATGCGTCCCGGCGACCACCTGATCGTCACCGGGGACCACGGCAACGATCCGACGATCGGCCACCCGTTCCACACCAGGGAGTTCGTCCCCGTCCTCAGCCACGCCCCGGGGTCGCCGTCGAGACCCCGGGCTTTGCCGGACGCCACCAGCCTGTCCAACATCGCCCTCACAGCCGCCCGGGCCCTGGGCCTCCCTTCCTGACCCGAGGACGCCCACACACCGCTCGCGACTGATCGAAAACAGGTGCCGGGGGATGCAACATCGCGGGGCTCCCTGCGTCTCTTGGCGTGGACTCAAAACTGGATCTTCTGCTCGGTGAACGCCCGGCCACGGCCGAGCGTCCCGTCCCGCCCACCGAAGACGCAGGTCGGCGAGGGGAGGCGGGGGGAGGGCGGCGGAGGGCCTGGCTCCTTCCCTCGGTGCCCGCCCTGCCGGCGCTGGCGATGGGCCTCTGGGGCGCCGGACGGTTGCCGTTGTGGCGTGACGAGGCGATCACCTCCGAGATAGCCCGCCGCTCGACCCCCGACATCCTGTGGTGCGCCTGGCACATCGACGCCGTCCATGCCGCCTACTACCTGCTCATGCACTGTGTCGTGCAGGTCTTCGGGGCCGGCGAGTTCGCGCTGCGGATCCCATCGATCGCGGCGTTCGCGGCCACGGCGGCGGGCGTCACCGTCCTCGGCCGCAGGATCATGTCCGGGACCGTCGGGCTGGTCGCCGGCCTGCTCTGCGCCGGGGCTCCGTTCGCCAGCCACTACGCGCATGAGGCCCGGTCCTACTCCCTGGTCGCGGCGCTCACCGTGTGGCTGACCGTCATGTTCGTGGATCTGGCGGAACGGGGCTCCCGGCGCCGGTACGCCGCGTACGGCGCGGGCATCGCCCTGCTGGGGCTGGTCCATCTGTTCGCCCTGCTCGTCGTGCCCGCCCACCTGGCGACCCTGCTGCTGGCGCGCCGCACCAGGCCGTTGCTGCGCCGGTGGTCCGCCGCCGCGGCGGGAGCGGTCGTCGCGGTGAGCCCGCTGATCGCGCTGGCCGTGACCCAGCGCAACGCCCTGGACTGGCTGACGCGCCCGGGATGGCGCGACGCGCTCTACCTGGCCGAGGCGTTCACCGGCCCCCCGATCGTGGCGTACCTGCTCGGCGCGGCGATGGCGGTGGGCCTGCTCACGGCGCGGCGCCGCGGACCGATCGGCCTGCGGGCCCTGGCCGTGCCGTGGCTGCTGCTGCCCGCGACGGTGCTGCTCCTGGTCTCCCAGTTCCATCCCTTCTACACGAACCGCTACGTGATCGGCAGCCTCCCCGCCATGGCGCTGCTCGCCGCCGCGGGACTCGCCCGGCTGCCCCACCGGACGTGGATCGCGCCGCTCGTCGCGATGGCCGTCCTGCTGGCACCGCTGCACGTCGAGCAGCGCCGTCCGGAGAACTGGTGGGACGACCTCCGCGGGGCCGCGGCGATCGTCGAGCGGGAGGCCCGGCCGGGCGACGCGATCCTGTTCCTCACGGCGGACCGGCGTTCGGTCGCCGAGGCGTACCCGGACGAGTTCCGCGGGCTGCGCGACATCGCACTGCGGCGGACGCCCGCCCAGGCGGGCGACTTCGGCGGCACCGAGTTCGAACCCGCCGAGATCGGCCGCCGGCTGACCGGCTCCGCGACGACCCGGGTCTGGCTGCTGGAGGGGCCCTGGCGCATGCCGTCCCTCGTCCCGCGGGACCGCGCGAAGGTCGACGTCCTCCAGCGGCACTTCCGGCAGGCCGGTGTGTGGCGCGTCCGCGGCATCACGCTGTCGCTGTTCCAGCGGGAGACGGCCCGCCCGGAAAAAGTCGGGCCGCCCATGCAACATCTTCACCCCCGACGCGTCTCTTCCTCGTGAGCCTCCTCAAATTCCGCCAGGACGGCCCCCCGGACCTGATGGTGCGTTCCCCCGAGAGAGCGGTGACGCAGTTGTACGAAGCGCACGCCCTGGACCTCGTCAGGCTGGCCTTGGTGATGGTCGGCGACAGGCCGACGGCCGAGGACGTCGTCCAGGACTCCTTCCTCGGTCTGTACCAGCGGTGGGGCCGGCTGAAGGACCCCGACAAGGCCCTGACCTACCTGAGGTCGTCGGTGCTCAACAACTGCCGGTCGGTGCTGCGCCGCCGGGGCCGCCGCCTTCTCGGCGCCCAGGACCCGCCCGTCGCGTCGGCGGAGAGCCGGGTCCTGGGCCGGGAGCAGGGCAGGGAGATCCTCGACGCGCTGCGCCGCCTCCCGCACCGGCAGCGGGAGACTCTGGTGCTCCGGTTCGTCCTCGAGCTGTCCGAGGAGGAGACCGCGCAGATCATGCGGGTGAGCCGGGGCACCGTCCGGTCCAACACGTCCCGCGGGCGCACCGCCCTTGAGCGCATGCTGGGAGAGACCCTGTGAACGTCGAACGGCTGCTGAAGGACGCCGCCGCCGCCGAGACGCGCGAGGTGACGCGCGAGTCGCTGCCGCCCCTGGTCCTGCCCGCCGCCCGCCGCCGCCACCGGCCGGCGGGACGGTGGATCGTGCCGGTCGCCGCCGCCTTCACCGTGATCATGGTCGCGGTCGTGACCGTCGCCTTCCGCGGCGTCCTGCGCGGTCCGGAGGCGCTCGGCGAGCACGAAGGCCCCCCGTACTTCCTGGCGACCCACCGGAAGGGCGGCGTCGGGGTCTTCGACTCCTGGACCGGACGCATGATCGACGACATCAAGCCCCGCGCCGGGCACTACGCCGCGCTCGCCGTCTCGGCCGACCGGCGCACCGCCTTCCTCGCCGCCGAGTCCGGCCCCTGCCGCACCCGCATCGACAAGGTGACCCTGCGCCGCGACGGGACCGTGGCGCGCAGGACGACCCTGCCCGGCGGGTTCGACACCAGGGTGGACGAGATGGCCGCCACGGCGGACGGCGGCCGCCTCGCGATCGTCTTCAACAACTTCACCGGTTGCCGCGGCGACGACATGGCGGTCGTCGAATCCTCGTCCGGTGCCCGCCGGGGATGGCGTCTGCCGTCGCCGAGCGGCGGCTCTCCGGAGTACGTGCAGTCCCCGTCATGGGCGACGGACGGCCGCACCCTCTTCTTCCTCACCGACGCTCCGGAGGACCCCCAGGCGGTGTACACCGGGGTCGTCCTGCGCGAGCTCGACACCCGCACGACGGGCACCGACCTCGCCCACGCCCGCGCCGTCCTGAGGAGCACCGACAACCTGTCAGCCTTCCGGCCGTCCCCGGACGGGCGTACCGTCATGGCGATCAAGGAGAACACCGACATCGACGACGGGAAATTCAGGTCCGTCGCGATCGTGGAGCTGTCCCTCCTCGGGGACGGGTCCCGCAAGGCGCCCGTCCGCGAACTCGCCCGCATGACCGCCGGGCAGATCGCGCCCGCGGCGCCGGTGGACTTCCGGACCGCCCTCGACGGGACCGGCAGGCACCTCCTCGTCAGCTCGCGCCACGACCGGGCCGTCTTCCGCATGGACGACGGCCGCTTCCGACGCCTCCCCGACATGCACCGCACCGACCTGGGCCTGATCGCCTGGTAGGCCCCCACGGGGGACTTCGTCGGGTACCAGATCGGGCGCCATGCCGGGCAGCCGGTTCTGGACAGCCGTCCGCTCCGCCGCCACCGCGACCGCGTGGACGGCGCCCGCGACCTGATCCGGCGCAGGGGCGGTGCCGCCGTCTTCGCCGGACGGTTCGTCGCGTTCTTCCGCGCGATCATGCCGGCGCTGGCCGGGGCCTCGGGGATGCCCGGCCGGGTGTTCCTGGTCTACAAGGCCACTGGCGGCCTGGTCTGGGGCGTGAGCTTCACGCTGCTCGGATACTTCGCCGGGCATGCCTATGCCCGGGTCGAGCGCGTTGCCGGGCGGGTCACCGCGACCGTGATCGTCGGTGTGGTCGTCCTCGCCGTCGTCATCTGGCGGCTTCGCGGTCACCTGCGCCGCAAACGCGATGGCAGCAGCGGTGCGGACGACCGTTGAGCGCTCTGCGCCGCGCATTCCGGCGAATCGTCCCCAGGTCCTGATCGCTGAACCTCAGATGCCTGCCGTGGAGGTGGCCGGGCTCAACTTGGCCGCGGCTGGGAGGTGACCAGCACCTGCCAACTCGAGCCCGGCACGTCGTACACGCGCCTGTGATCGCGGCCATCTCAGGCGCCGCCCGACTCGGTGCCGACCGGGGTGGCGGCCTGGGGTGACGGCTTGGTGCGCAGCGCGGTGGCGGTGTCCTGGTGGGCCGGAGCGTCACCGTCCTCCTTCGGGTTGGGCTGGCCCTTTCCGGTGGTGATGAGGCTCGGCAGGCTGCCGCTGAGGTAGCCGGCCCAGGCGTTGGAGCACACGTCGTAGCACTCGTACTGCGGGACGAGGCCGACGTGGGTGAAAAGGACCTCGGTGCCGCCGTCCTTTTCGGAGATGTCGAAGACGATCTCGGTGTCCTTCCACTCGGTCTGGTCCTCGATGAAGTTGAAGTAGTTCTCCAGGACGCGCCAGGCGACCTTGCGGCCGGGGACGAGCTCGGTGACGCGGATCCGGCAGCGGTGGACGTCCTTGAAGCGGTGGTCGAACTCGCCGCCGACCTGGTCGGTGACGCCCTCGATCTCCTGGGACCACCAGCCGCGGACGTCGGTGATGGCCTCGAACACTTCCTGCGGCGTCCGGTCCACGGTGAAGGAGGTGGTGTAGTTCTGGCTCGAACGATCTGCTTGCATCATGCAAGTGACCCTAGCCAGAGTTGCTTTCATGACGCAAGTACGTCGGTAGACTGGGGGGCATGCTGGGGAAGACCTACGACTCGCAGGTGTGCTCGATCGCACGCACCCTGGAGGTGATCGGCGAGCGCTGGAGCCTGCTGATCATGCGCGACGCCGTGTTCGCGGGGGCGACCCGCTACAGCGACTTCCAGCGCAACCTGGGCATCGCGACCAACATCCTCAAGGCCCGGCTGGACGGGTTCGTCGAGGCCGGGATCATGCGCCGCCACAAGTACTCCGAGCAGCCCGAACTGTACGAGTACCTGCTGACCGACAAGGGGCGCGCGCTCGCCCCGGCCCTGGTGGCCCTCACCGAATGGGGCGACCGGTGGGCGACCGACGGGGAGCCGCCGATCCTCTACACCCACTCGGTCTGCGGCGCCGGGATCACCCAGCAGACGGTGTGCGCCCACTGCGGACGCGTGGACGACCCGGCCGAGATCAAGGCCGTGATCGGCCCCGGCATGCCCGCCGAACGCGCCAAGGCCTGACGAACCGACCGGTTCGGGAGTGGCCGATTCCTTTTCGTGGCGGGTGCGGTCTACAAGGTGGGAGGCGCGACGGCTGGGTCGGTCTCTCTCACGTAAGCCGAGAAGGAAAGGCCGATCGCCGATGAGCGTCCCCGCGACCATGCGCGCGCTGCAGCAGTCCTCCCTCAACGGCCCGCAGGACATGCGCCTGATCACCGATGCGCCGGTGCCGCGCCCCGGCCGGGGTGAGGTCCTGATCCGCGTCACCGCGGCCGGGGTCAACTTCGCCGACGTCTCGAAGGCGCACGGCACGTTCGCAGGCGGTCCGCGGCCGCCGTACCTGGCGGGTTTCGAGGCGGCCGGCGAGGTCGTCGCGGTGGGCGAGGCGGTGACCGGCCCGCAACCGGGGGCCCGGGTCGTCGGTGTCGGAACCGGCGCCTTCGCCGAGTTCATGGTCCTGCCCGCGGCCGCTGCGGTGCCGGTGCCGGCGGGCTGGACGGAGCAGCAGGCGCTTGGTCTGGTCGTGAACTGGCCCACCGCGCTGGCTGCGCTCAAGCCTCTTGGCGGAATCTCTCCGGGGCAGGTCGTACTGATCCAGGCCGCGGCGGGCGGGACCGGCCAGGCCGCGGTGCGGATGGCCAAGCACTACGGTGCGACGGTCATCGCCACCGCCTCGCCCGGCAAGCACGAGACAGTGCTGGCACTGGGAGCCGACCACGTCCTGGACTCTCTCAGCGGCGACCTCGCCGCCGAGGTGATGGAGCTGACCGGCGGTTCCGGCGTCGATGTGGTGCTGGAGTCTGCCGGCGGCGCCACCTTCGCCGCCGGCCTGGCCGCGGCCAAGCGGGTCACCGGGCGGGTCATCGTCTACGGCACGGCAGGCGGCGAAGCGCCGATCACCAACTGGGAGCTGGTGTACAAGCACCAGGTCCAGATCGTCGGCCTGAACATCGGCGTGCTGATCCAGGCCGCACCGCAGATCTTCGGCGAACTGATGGGTGAGCTGTCCGCGCTGATCGCGGCCGGCGTCCTCGCCCCCGGCCGGCCCACCGCTCATGACCTGGCCGACGGCCCGAAAGCGCTGACGGAACTGGAAGCCCGCGCCACCGTCGGCAAACTGGCCCTGCTGCCCTGAGAAACCCCTAAAGCCGCGCCGGTGCCGTCGCACACCGGAGGCTTCCATGACAGGAGTTGAAACAGATGACCGCAGCCGTGGAACCGGCCGCTGAGCAGACGGCGCGATTCGTCGTGATGTACGACACCCCCTCCGACATCGACGCTTTCGAACGGCACTACAGAGATGTCCACATCCCGTTGGCGAAACGGTATCCGGGCTTGCGTCGCTTCACGCGCAGTCATGAGCCCGCGGCCGTCATCGGCGAATCCTGCTACATGGTCGTGATGCTCGACTGGGACGACATGGCCGCGCTGGAGGCCGCGCTCGGGTCCGAGATCGGGCGGCGCACCGCCGAGGACGCCGCAACGAACCTGGCCCGCTACACGGCCTTCCGGGGCCTGATCCTTCAGCTCGATGAGGTCTGATCGCGGACGCCGCCTGTGCGGAAGGGCGCCCGCGTCATCGGTAGCGGCCGATGCGGGCCGGGCGTCGTCGGCTGCGCCGGCACGCGGACCGCGCCCAGAGCGCCACGTGGCTAGGCTCGCGGCGTGACATCGGATCTGCGGGCGGCGCCGAATCGAGACCGGTTCACCGCCGAGACCGAGCGGTTCCGCCGCGAGTTGCTGGCGCACTGCTACCGCATGGTCGGCTCGGCGCACGATGCCGAGGACCTGGTGCAGGAGAGCTACCTGCGGGCGTGGCGGTCCTACTCGGGATTCGAGGGCCGGGCGTCGATCCGGTCCTGGCTCTACAAGATCGCCACCAACGTCTGCCTGACGGCGTTGAAGCCGCGCCCGATCCGGGTGCTGCCCTCGGGGCTGGCAGGCCCGGACGACCGCCCCGATCACCCGCCGAATGCCCTCCGACCGGGCGAGGTCTCGTGGCTGGAACCGCTGCCGGAAGCATGGATCGCCCCGCCCGCCGACGATCCCGCCGCGGTGATGGTCGAACGCGAGTCGGTGCGGCTGGCGCTCATCGCGAGCCTGCAGCACCTGCCCGCCCGCCAGCGCGCCATCCTCATCCTGCGCGAGGTGCTGGCGTTCTCGGCGGCCGAGACCGCCGAGATCCTCGACACCACCACGGCGGCGGTCAAGAGCGGTCTGCAGCGCGCCCGTGCCCGGCTGGACGAACTGGAGCCCGACGCCGAGCGACTGCTCGAACCGACCGACCAGAGGGCACGCGCGCTGCTCGACGGCTACATCGCGGCCTTCGAGCACTCCGATGCCGGCCTGATGGAACAGGTGCTGCGCGCGGACGCCACGCTGGAGGCGACGCCCTTCCGCGACTGGCAGTCGGGAAAGGCGATGTGCATCCGCATCCTCGACGCGTACGTGCTGGGCGCACCGGGCGACTGGCGGATGCTCGCCACTGTGGCCAACGGCCAACCCGCCGCCGTCGTGTACCACCGCGACGCCGACGACGCGCTCCGAGCCGACGGCGTAGTGGTCCTGGCCCCTACCGCCACCGGCGTCTCCCGCGTGGTCAAGTTCCACGATCCCGCACTGGTCGCGACCTTCGGCTTCCCAGACGTGCTCGCACCCCTCCAAAGGCGGTGCCGGTCAGGCGGTGGTCCTGCCGTCGGGGGCGGCTGCTGAGTTGACCCACCACAGGGCGGCCAGTGCTACGGCCTGCACGTTCAGCACGACTGGTACCAGGGCGGCGTGGGCGTGGCCGTAGAGGGCGCCGAGGGCTGCTCCGCCGACGAGCCAGGCGGTTCCGTAGACCGCGGCGAAGGCGCCGTAGGCCGTCGGGCGGCGTGCGGCCGGGACGAGGTCAGCGACCGCCGCCCGCATCGTCGACTCCTGGACGCCCATCGCCGCGCCCCACAGCGCAGCGCCCGCCAGCGCCGGGAACAGCGAGCCGGCGAACGCCAGTGCGGTGCCGGCACCGGCCAGCACCGGCAGCGTCACCAGGACGCGCAGACCCCACCGGTCGAACAGCCGGCCCGTCGCCAGCGCCGCCACCGCGTCGACCGCCATCGCCCCGGCGTACACCAGAGGCACGGCCTGCGGTCTCACCAGGTCGGCCTCCACCAGATGGAACCCGATCAGCCCGAACGTGGCGAACCCCGCCATCGTCACGGCCGAGAACACCGCGTAGCGCCAGAAGACCCGGCCCAGCCCCGCCAGCGGAGCACGGCCGCGCACCGCCGCGGATCCCATCGCCGGAGGCTCGGCGGGCGTCCGCTCGGCGCCGGCCTCGTAGACCCGCGGGTCGGGGACGCGGCGGGCCAGCCAGAGGAGAACGATCATGACCGCGATGCCGGGGACCGCCAGGATCGCGAAGCCCAGGCCGTACCCGTGCCAGGCGACCGCCGCCGCGACGAGCAGCGGACCCGCGAACGCGCCTGTCTGGTCCAGCGCTTCGTGCACCGCGAACGCCGTCCCGCGCCCCATCGGGCTTCCGGCGTGGGAGAGCAGCGTGTCCTTGGCCGGGCTGCGCGTGGCCTTGCCCACGCGTTCGGCCACTACGAGCACGCATGCCCCGGCCAGTCCGACCGGCAGCGCCAGCGCGGGCACCGCCACGACCGTCAGGCCGTACCCGGCGATCGTCCAGCCCCAGTACCGGCCCGACCACTCGGTCGCCGGGCCGCTCACCAGCCGGAGAACCAGGCCCGCCGCCTCGCCGGCGCCCGTCACCACTCCCACCAGGACGGCGCCCGCGCCGAGCGATCCCAGATACGGACCGGTGATCGATCGGGCCCCCTCGTAGACGGCGTCCGCCAGGAGGCTGACCACACCGAAGACCACGACGAACCGCCACGGCGACAACGCCGCAGCCCGTCCGGAAGCCGCCCGCTCGGCGCCGGCCCCCGAAGCATCACCGGTGTGTTCGCGAGCGTTATCGCCGGCCATGGGCTTCTCCTACCGGGCATACAAGAGGGACACAAGGCAGGGACTGTTGGCGGAGCCCACTACGCGGTCGCGCACTTGTGGCCGCAGGCGCTGGTGCAGGCCCGCATCGTGCGTCTGCTGCGCAACTCCTCACGCTACGCCTCCCGGAGCGGTGGCTGGAGTTCGCCGAGTACCGGGGAAACAAGCGCCCCGGTACTGTCCGAATGCCTAGAGGTCGAGCATCAGTGCGCGGTGGTCGGACACCTCAGGCCGGGTGATGATCTCGAACCGCCGGACGGCGCCGGGGTCGGAGATCAGCATGTAGCTCGCGTGGCGTAGCGGCTTGGGGTAGCGCGAGGTTCTCGTGTCGGCGTCCTTGACGAGGTCGACCAGGCCGAGCTTGGCGAGGATCTGGAACGTCTCGCTGTCGGGCAGCAGGTTGAGGTCCCCGCAGACCACGGTCAGGTCGTCGTCTTGGCGGATGCCGGTGATGAGGTCGGCGAGTCGGCCGGCCTGTGCTCTCCGGGCGGGAGTGTCGGCCTTCCCGTTCGGGTCCCGCAGGCCGTGCAGGTGGGTGATGGTGACGAACCGCTGGGCCCGGCGGTCGAAGACACGCAGTGCCTGGGCGGCGCGGGGGCGGTCACCGGTTGGCCAGTGGCTCCGGTACTCGATGTAGTCGCCGTGCACGAAGGCCGTCCGGATGGCGACGAGAGGATAGGCGGGGGGCCGTGAGGGCCATCAGTCCGAACTCCTGCTGATGCAGGTCGCCGGCCTGGTCCTGGACGGGACCGGCGTCGCTGGGGGTGAAGACCGCGTGGTGCCCGGGAAACAGCGAGCGGACGTCGGAGAGGAGATCCGCCCGCTGTGGCAGTGACCGTTCGGCGTCGTCGAAGCGCGTCCAGCCGTTCGCGGTCGGGGTGTGGGTCGCCTCCTGGAGGCAGAGGACGTCGGTGTCGTTGGTGGCGAGCCAGCGGCTGAGGTCGTCGAACATCGCGCCGCCCCAGGCGTTGAGAGAGATGATCCGCACAGGACACGAACCTAGCCCCGTGAGGTAGGGCGATGGCCGTCCTAGGCCCGGCGGAGCGTCGTCGCGTGCGATCGGGCGGTGGCCGCGGTGGCCGCGTCGCCGAGGGCCTCGGCCACGGCGGCGTGCTTGAGCCAGTTGAACGGGCTGGCGGGCCGTATGCTGATCCGCTCGCTGACCAGGACGCGGGCCAGGTCGAGGCGGCCGGACCGGAGGGCGGCCTCCAGCAGGGTCTTCTGCAGCGCGTCGCGTTGCGCGTGGCTGCCGCCGAATTCGTTGACGTGGTGCCTGACGGGGGCGAGGAGGTCAACGGCGGTGGTGTAGTCGCCGCGGCCGAAGGCCACCAGGGCGCGGCAGGCCGGAAGGCCGACGCGTGCGGTCATCGCCTGGTTGGTGACATCGGGCAGGGTAGCGGCCAGGTAGGACTCGCGGTCGGCGATCAGCCGGTCGGCGTCGCCGAAGCGGCCGGCGCCGACGAAGGACATCACCGCGTGCATGTCGTTGAACGCGTAGAACGGCTCCCGGGCCTTGGGCGCCCAGCTGTCGGCCAGGGCGTTCCACCTCGCGGTCTGGTCATCGCCTTCGAGGAGCAGCCGCCAGAGCAGGGCGGCGGCGTCCAGCAGCTCCATCGCGGTGCCCGTCGACTCCGGGCCGTGGAGGACGGCGTCGTAGATCTCCAGGGCCCGGGCCGCGTCCCCTGCCTCCAGCGCGTAGAGCGCGTAGTGCCACCACGCGTGCACGTTGAAGAACGTGCCGGTCGACCAGTCGGCCAGACGTTCGTCCATATAGCCGATACCTCGCCGGAACCGGCCCTGCATCTCGTAGGTGTGGACGACCGCATGGATGCCCCACACGTCCTTGGGGTGGAGTTCGACCGCGCGCAGGCCGACCTCCTCCGACCGGTCGTAGTGGCCCGCCTCCTCCAACCCGAAGGCGTACATGCCGAGCAGGTGACCGAAATGCCGGTCGGCCTCGCTCCACGACGTCAGCGCACCGCCGACCCGGTCGCGCAGTGCCCGGGCGTCCCCGGTGAAGTAGTCGATCTGGTGGCCGACGAACAGCGCCAGGACGTCCCGCGGGTACTCCTCGCTGATCTGGCCGAGCAGGCGGCCGCAGCCGAGGAAGTCGCCCTTCACCAGGCGTTCGAGCGCCGCGACGTGTGCGCGTTCCCGGGGAAGCAGCCCGGAGTCGTCCACGCGCGACCGGAAGCGCTGGAACCGTTCCGCCGCGGCCCGCGCGTTGTCGGGCTCGGTGCTCAGCAGTCCGAGGTATACCGACAGGACGTTGCCCAGCGGGAAGTCGGGATCCGCTTCGAGCGCCCGCTTCGCCTCGGCGTCCACCTCCGGGCGGAAGTGCAGCAGTTCATGGACGGCGTTGTCGTAGTGTTCGAGTGCGCTGCGGCTGCCCGCCCCGATGGCCAGCCCGTGCTCGTCGGACTTCATGGTCGTCAGGAGTCCGTCGGACGCTCGACGTCCGCCCACAGGCTGGGAAGGTTGACCACGATCCCCTCCTGCGTGCTGCGTGCGATGACCACGACCGCCTCCTCGTCGGGGGAGGGGTTCTCCTCGCGGTGCGGGACATAGGGCGGGACGAAGATGTAGTCGCCCGGCCGGGTTTCGACGCGGACCTCCTCGGCGCCCTCGGCGAAGACGAAGACCGGGCGGCCGGAGACGACGTAGATCGCCGTTTCGGCCTCGCCGTGGTGATGGTCGCCCGAGCCGGTCGCGGGCGCGACGTGGGTGCGGCCCATCCAGAGCCGTTCGGAGCCCACGCTCCTGCCCGAGATCGCCTCGTACCTTCGCATTCCCGAGGTCTGCGCGGTGTCTTGGTCCAGGTCGGATCCGCGGACATGCTCGATGCGCCCATGCCAGGCGGCCGTCCCCCGTGCGTGATCGGTCACCGGTGTTCCTTCTGTCGGCCGTTCCGCTAGAGATGGGCAGGCGGAACGGTCCTTGTGAGGACGATTCAGCCTTGCACGTGATCGTCCATGGGGGCAACAGGCCCTCGCCGAACCGATGCGCCCCCTCATCGGCCGCCTCGCGCGGGTTCCGCCGCACCCACGCGTCCGACTCCTGCAGCGCCGAGACGATCGCGGCGGGCTCGTCGCGGCGCCCCGTGGCGAACGCGCGGCTGGTGAACCAGAGCGAACGGTGGCTGAACAGGCCGTCGGTCTCGATGACCGTGCGGACCGGCACGCGCCGCTCCACGTCGGTCAGGTACGGGTACGAGCCGACCCAGGCGTCGACCTCGCCGTTCAGGAACAGCTCGGCGGCGTTGCCGTAGGCGTCCACCGGCTCGATGTCGCTCCAGCTGAGCCCGGCCTTCTCCAGCGCGAGGAGGAGCCGGGTGGTCTGCCAGGAGCCGTGGCCGAGCGCGACCCTGCGCCCCTTGAGGTCGGCGGCCGCGGCGACGGGGGAGTCCTCGCGGACGACGAGCCGCCCGTTCTCGATCCGCGGCCCGGACACCGCGACGTACACCACGTCGTGCCCCCTGGCCTGCGCGGTGACCGGTGGCGTGGACCCGGTGCCGATGAAGTCGTAGCCGCCGTCGAACAGGTGGTCGCCGTGCGCGGACGGCAGGCCGCGGGCGGGGTCGGGCCGCTCGCCTGCGGGCAGCGAGCACGCCCGCGAGGATGAAGGCGTCCACGCCGAGGTCGATGAGCTCGTCGAGCCGTCCGCCGCCACTGAAAGCCCCGCGGGCTGAGCGCGGCCGGGGGCACTGCCACGCCTCCGGATCATGGCGCCGCCGTGTCCTCGAACATGTCGCGCAGGGCGAGGAGCCCCTTGGTCAGGGTCTCCCGGTCCGTGGCGAACGAGAGGCGGACGGAGCCTTCGCCGCCGAACTCGCTTCCCGGGCGGACCGCCACACCCCTCTCGCGGGCGGCCGCGGCCACCTGCACCGACGTCAGCCGCGGGCTGTGGGCGACGAACGCGTAGAACGTGCCGTCGGGAGCCCGCAGCCGGGTGCCGGGCACGTCACCGAGCAGCCGCATCACCAGCTCGCGCCGCCCCCGGTACTCGTCGAGCATCCGCCGGACGGGCTCCTGGGGCCCGGTGAGCGCAGCCAGCGCGGCATGCTGCACCGCGGTGTTGAGGGGACCGGCCATACGGGTGTGGACCACCGCCGCCGCGGCGACCACCTCGGGCGGCGCGAGCAGGTATCCGACGCGCCAGCCCGTCATCGCGTACGTCTTGGAGAACGTCTGGACGTACAGCACCCGCTCGGCGAGGCCGGGGATGTCCAGGACGGAGGTGAAGCGCCGGGGGTCGTAGACGATCTGGTCGTACGCCTCGTCGGCCATGACCAGCAGACCGTGCTGCTCGGCGATGTCCCTCAACCGGGTCAGTTCCTCCGCCGAGTAGACGACGCCGGTCGGGTTGCACGGGTTGCAGACCACGACCATGCGGGCGCCGGGAGCGGCCGCGGCGACCGCGTCCAGGTCCAGGTGCAGGTCGTCCTGCTGCGGCACGAGGACGGGCTCGCCTCCCGCCATCCGCACCAGGTCGGCGTAGAGGGAGTAGGTCGGGACGGGGATGACGACCCGGTCGCCCGGGTCGACGCAGGAGAGGATCGCCGCGGCCAGGGCGCCGCTGCCGCCGTGGGTGACGAGGACCTGGCCGGCCGCCCGCGCGGGCCGTCCGGAGCCCCCGGCGTGTGCGGCCAGGGCCTCCCGAAGGTCCGGGGCGCCGTTCCAGGCCGCGTAGTGGGTGGCGCCGGCTTCGACGGCGTCGGCGTGCGCCCTGCGGATGTGCTCCGGGGTCGCGAAGTCCGGCTCGCCGGACGCGAGTGAGATCATGCCCGCCGGGGGGCGGGTGGAGGGCCGCAGCGAGTGCCGGAGGACCCGCTGCACGCGGTCCGATGGGGTGAAGGCGGTCACGGGCGCTCCTGCCGGCTCGTCGTTGTCGTTTCCGGTGCGATGGGGGTGAGGTCGCCGTAGACGTCGGGCCGCCGTTCGCGGGCGACGTCCACGACGCGACGGGCATCGGCCAGAGGCCGGCGGTGGAGGCGGGCGCGGACGACGGGGTCCCGCTCACCGTGGGCGGCGCTGAGGATCTGACCGGTGGGCCCGGCGATCACGCTGCGGCCGGCGAAGTCCGCGCCGTACTCGCTGCCCAGGCGGTTGGCGAGGACGTAGTACGCGGCGTTCTCCCACGCGCGTGTCACCGTGCGGTGGGTGAGGATGTCGGCCGGGACCCCCGGGTCGGGGGCGTAGGCGAAGACGCAGATCAGGATCTCGGCGCCGGCCACCACCTGCTGGCGGGTGGCTTCGGGGAAGCGCGAGTCGTGGCAGACGGACAGCCCGATCCGGCCCAGGCCGGTGTCCAGGACGCCGAAGCGGCGCCCGGTACCGAAGTACCCCGGCTCCTGGTCCCATAGATGCACCTTGCGGTGCGCGCCTATGGTCTCGCCGTCCGGGCCGATGAGCAGGAGCGTGTTGAACAGCTCTTCGTCCTCCCCGCGCTCGGCGAGGCCGACGACGATGTGGGTCCCGGTCTCGCGGGCGACGCGGCCGAGCGTCTCGGTCGTGCGGCCGGGAATGGTGTCGCTTGCGGAGGCCAGCCGGCGCCGGAAGTCGTCGCTGTAGGCCGGCGGGAGGTAGCCGGTGGTGGCGAGCTCGGGGAAGACGACGAGGTCGGCGGGGTTGCCGGCCGCCTCCGCCCGTACGGCTTCGGCCATGGCTTCGAGGTTGCCCGCCAGGTCGAGCGGGCGCGGTTCGAACTGGACGATCGCGACGTCGACGTGGTCCTTCATTCCGTGCCGCCCCTCACAGGATCGTGGAGAGGAACCCGCGGGTCCTCTCGTGCCGGGGGGCGGCGATCACGTCGCGGGCGGGGCCGACCTCGATGACGCGGCCTTCGTCCATGAAGACGAGGCTGTCGCCGGCCTCGCGGGCGAACCCGGTCTCGTGGGTGACGACGATCATCGTCATGCCGGTGCGGGCGAGGTCGCGGATCACCGCGAGCACCTCGCCGACGAGTTCGGGGTCCAGCGCGGAGGTCGGCTCGTCGAACAGCATCACCTTGGGGTCCATCGCGAGGGCGCGCGCGATCGCCACGCGCTGCTGCTGTCCTCCGGAGAGCTGCCGGGGATAGCTGCCTGCCTTGCCGGCGAGCCCCACGTCGGCGAGGAGCTTCCTCCCGGTGGCCTCCGCGTCGGCAGGCTTGACCCCCTTCACGCGGATCTGGGCGGCGGTGACGTTCTCCAGCACGGTCATGTGCGGGAAGAGGTTGAAGTGCTGGAAGACCATGCCGATCTGGGACCGCTGGCGGCAGGTCTCCCTGCCGCCCAGCTGCTGGAGGCGCCCTCTCGTGTTCCGGTAGCCGACGAGGTCCCCGTCGAGGTAGATGCGTCCGGCGTCGATCGTCTCCAGGTTGTGGATGCAGCGCAGGAAGGTGCTCTTCCCGGAGCCGGACGGCCCCATCACGCAGACCGTCTCGCCCCGCTCCACCGTCAGCGAGACCCCGTTGAGGACCGGCGTGGCACCGTAGGACTTGTGCACGTTGTCGGCGCGCACCATCGGTTGCTCCATGGCGGCCCTCCTAGAGCCTTCGCAGAATGGGCATGCGCCGCTTGAGGACGGCGAAGCGGTCGGCG
Organism: Actinomadura sp. K4S16; assembly: GCF_008327685.1. Lineage (GTDB taxonomy): Bacteria > Actinomycetota > Actinomycetes > Streptosporangiales > Streptosporangiaceae > Spirillospora. Next base: position 107,588 of record NZ_BDDE01000026.1, on the reverse strand, counting down.
CCGTCGTCGAGGTGACCGCGCGAGAAGTACCGCTCCACGTAGCGCTGGCCGATCGAGAGGACGGTCACGAGGACGAGGTACCAGATCGAGGCGACGATGAGCAGGGGGATCGTGCCGAAGGTGCGGTTGTAGATGGTCTGGGCGGAGTGCAGGAGTTCGGGCACCGCGATGACGCTCGCCAGGGCCGAGTACTTGAGCATGGCGATGATCTGGTTGCCGGTGGGCGGGACTATCGCCCGCATCGCCTGCGGGAGCACGATGCGCCGGACGACCTGGACGGGGGTGAAGCCGAGGGCCTTGGCGGCGACGGTCTGCCCCCGGTCGACCGAGAGGATGCCCGCGCGGACGATCTCGGCGTAGTACGCCGCCTCGTTGAGGCTCAACCCGATCACGGCCGCGGTGAAGGACGTCATCACGCGGTTGCTGTCGACGGATGCGAACTCCGGTCCGCCGAACGGGATCCCGAGCTTGAAGTGCGGGTAGAGCGTCGCGATGTTGTACCAGAAGATCAGCTGGACCAGGACGGGCGTCCCCCGGAAGAACCAGACGTAGGCGCTCGAGGCGAGGTAGGCGGCCGAGTTGTTCGACAGGCGCATGACGCCGAGGACGATCCCCAGCGCGATGGCGATGAGCATCGACAGGGCGACGAGCTGAGCCGTGACGGCGGTGCCCTTGAGGATCTCCGGAGCGAAGAGGTACTGGCCGACGACGTCCCACTGGAACCCGGGATTGGTGATCAGGGCGTGTGCCAGCCACACCGTCGCGAACGCCAGGAGGAGCCACGCGATCCAGTTGCCCGGCTCCCGGGCGCGGCCGGCCTCGATCGGGGTCGCCTCGCCCGGGTCGGGGTGCCGGACGACCTCGTGGGCGCGCGGGCGACCCGGCCGCCGGCCGCCGTCGGAGACGAGCGGCCTCCCGCCGTCAGGATCCTGTTTCATTGCGGATCTCGCTCGTCTTGAGGGCCTGGTCGGTGACCTTCCACTTCTCGAGGATCTTCTGGTACGTGCCGTCGTTCATCAGGGACAGCAGCGCTGCCTGGACGGCCCTCCCGACCTCGGGATGCTTCTTGGAGTAGGCGATTCCCGAGAGGGTGCGCGAGCCGGGAATCGTCTCCTTGCCCATGACCAGGCCGTTGTTCGAGGTGGCCGCCACGTACTCGCCCACAGCGCGGTTGGTGAGGAAGACGCCGCGTTTGTTGCCGACGGCGAGAATCGTGGCCGCGCTCTTGTCGAAGACGTGGATCGTCATCTCGGGCTTGCCCTTGGCGACGCATTCCTTCTCGGAATACTGCCGGGTGAAGTCGAGCGGCCCGGTTCCCTGGGTGCCCACGAACGTCTTGCCGCACATGCTCTCGGGGGTGACCTTGGGGGAGTAGTCCTTGTGCTGGATGATGCCCAGGGTGTTCTGGATGTAGTCGACGAAGTTCACCGCCCGCAGCCGTTCGGGAGTGGTGACGAGCTGGCTGACCGCGACGTCGTAGCGGCCGTTCTGCACGCTGGGGATGATGGTGTCGGCGCCCAGGTCGGCGATGGTGGTCTTCAGCCCGAGCTTCCTGCCGATCGCCTGGATCATGAGGACGTCGATGCCCGTGGTCTTCCCGCTGTCGTCCTTGTAGGAGAACGGCGGCCAGTCGAGTTCGCTCGCCACGTCCAGGGTGCCGGACTTCCTCATCTCCTCCGTCAGTTCGGCCTGTGCCTTCTTGTCGACGGCTATCGCGTCGATGTCGATGGCCGCCCCGGTGTCGCGGTCGCTGGTGTCGGCGGTGGAGGTGACACCGCAGCCCGCGAGGGCCACCGCTGCTGAGACGGCCAGGAGCAGCGCGCGGTCACGTCGTCGAGGGTGTTGCAGTACGTTCATGGGGTCCTCGTTTCCCACGTCTCTGCTGCACGGAGTGCACTGTCGTGTATGCGGAGTTTCGAGCGGGTCTTCTCGGGCGGCCGGCGGCCGAGGCGTCGGCCGGCGGGTGACGCCCCGGCGGCTCGGGTGGTGTCGTGTCAGCGGCGGCCGTAGGCGGAGGGCTCGGGCATGGTCCAGCCGTCCAGCAGGGACGGGTCCAGGTCGAAGATCTCGATGTGCAGCGGGCGGCAGTGCTCGGCGGTGTCCTTCGCGGCCGGTCCCCACCGCGGTTGGGAGAGGTCGCCGCCGCGGCAGTTCGACAGCGCGCACAGCAGGGGGATCTCGGCCAGGAACTCGATGTGGTCGCCGGCCTTCGCGGGGGACGCCGCGGTGTAGTACTTGCCGTCGACGAGTCCCGTGAGCTGGAAGACGTTCAGAACGTCGTGCACGTCCATCTCGTCCAGCCCGAACGGCGCGACGGCGGAGACGAGGTTCGTGTGGCAGTGGTCGTCCACGTCCTCGCCGGTCAGCAGCTTCTTCATGTGCGGATCGCAGCGCGAGCCGAGCAGGTCGTGGCAGCCGCCGCCGTACTCGTCGACGCCGTAGGCGACGCTGTCGCCGGTGATCGTCAGCATCGGCCGCAGGTAGGGCAGGCAGGACCAGAGGCGGTCGCCGGTCGTGACGTGGGTCCCCTGGATCTGGCGGGTGCGGGCGGCCCAGAACCGCTCGCGCGGGTTCTCGGCGTTCCAGAAGTTGAAGTCGCCGACCTGCGGACCTTCCGGCGTCGACACCCGGCAGACCTGGCCCGCCTCGACGCGCCACGCCTTCCCCGTGCGGATGGGGAGGGTGAACTCCTCGACGAGGGTGCGGCCGCCGGTCGCCTCCCCGATCGCCTCGTACATCCCGGTGTCGGTGTACTTCTTCGGCAGGATGCCGGCCGGGTAGATCGGCTCGGGCCGCTGGGAGGCGGTCATCGGCTCTCTCCGTGTCCGCTGGTGATGGTCATGACGAGATTGCCCATGTCGTCGACCCGGACGGATCCGGCGGGGCCGACGACGACCGTCGACTCGGTCTCCTCGATGAGCGCGGGCCCGCTGATGGCCGTGCCCGGGGCGAGACCGGCGCGGCGGTACACCGGTGTGTCCGTGTAGCCGCCGACTTCCGTGAAGTACGCGGGGCGGGCGCCGGCGGGGGCCGCGGAGTGCGCGGCGTCGCCGGCGGCGAGTTCCACGGTCTTCACGACAGGGGACGAGAGCGCGCGCAGCCGCCAGGAGATGACCTGCGCGGGCATGCCGTGCAGGACCCGGTCGAACCGTGTGCGGTACTCGGTCTCGAAGGCTTCGACGAGGCCCGCCGTGTCGTGGTCGCGGAGGACGTCGAGCGGCAGCGGCACCGTCAGCTCGTATCCCTGGCCCACGTACCGCATGTCGGCCGCGGCCTCGAGCCGCACGTCCCCGGGCTTGACGTCCGCCTCTTCGAGCTGTGCGCGTGCCTGGCCCTCCAGGTCCTTCAGGACGGCGTCCACGGCGTCCCAGTCCGGCTCGTCGAGGGGGACGACCAGCGACGTCGTGCATTCGACGGCACGGGGCGCCACCAGCATGCCGATCGCGGACGCGACGCCGGCCCCGCGCGGGAAGACGACCTCGCCGATGTGGAGGAGGCGGGCGACGTCGTAGGCGTGGACCGGTCCGGCGCCGCCGAAGGCGACCATCCGGTAGCGGCGCGGGTCGCGGCCCTGCTCGGAGATGTAGAGGCGGGCCGCGGTCGCCATGGCGTTGTTGACGACGTCGGCGATGCCGGCGGCCGCGGTGCGCCTGTCGGTGTGCAGGCGGGTGGCCAGGGCGTCGAGGGCCTGGCCCGCGGCGGCGGTGTCCAGGGTCATGGCGCCGCCGAGGAAACTGTCGGGTGCCAGGTAGCCCAGCTCCAGGTCCGCGTCGGTGACGGTGGGATCGGTGCCGCCCTTTCCGTAGCAGGCGGGGCCGGGCACGGCGCCGGAGCTGCGGGGGCCGACCTTGAGCAGGCCGAGGTCGTCGACCCAGGCGATGCTGCCGCCGCCCGCGCCGATCTCGATGAGGTCGACGGTCGGCACCCGGACGGGGAACCCGCTGCCCCGCTTGAAGCGGTGGGCGCGGGCCACCTCCATCAGGTGGGTGCGCGCCGGGACGCCGTCGTGGACCAGGGAGACCTTCGCGGTCGTGCCGCCCATGTCGAACGCCACGACGTCCTTGAATCCGCAGGTCGTCGCCATGTGGGCCGCGGCCATGGCGCCTGCGGCCGGGCCGGACTCGACCAGGGCGATCGGACGCTCGGAGGCGGCGCGGGCCGTGGTGATGCCGCCGTCGGACAGCATGATCATCGGCGGGGTGCCGAGCCGGTCGGCGAGCCGCCGCAGGTAGCCGGTGGCCAGGGGCTGCACGAAGGCGTTGGCGGCCGCGGTCGAGAACCGCTCGTACTCCCGGATCTCGGGCGCGACCTCGGAGGATGCGCAGACCGTGAGGCCGGGGAACGCCTCCCGCAGGATCTCGACCGCGCGCCTCTCGTGCACGCCGTTGCGGTAGGAGTTGATGAACCCGACGGCGACCGCCCGCACGCCCTGGCCGACGAGCCGGCGGCCGGCTTCGCGCACCGCGTCCTCGTCGAGCGGTTCGACCTCGGAGCCGTCGGCCCCGATCCGCTCGGCCACCGTCAGCCTCAGGTGCCGGGGCACCAGGGCCTCGGCGCGGCGGAGGAAGAGGTCGAAGGTGTCGTAGCGCAGTTCGTTGGCGATCTCGAGGACGTCGCGCCACCCGGCGGTGGTGATCAGCCCGGTCGGTGCGCCGCGGCGCTCGATCAGCGCGTTGGTGACGAGGGTGGTGCCGTGGACGACGAGCGGGGACCCTCCGAGGGCGTCCAGGCCGTCGATGATGGCCTGGGTGGGGTCGTCCGGCGTCGTGGGGAGCTTGTGCACCTCCACCACGCCGCGGACGGGGTCGTGGACGGCGACGTCGGTGAAGGTCCCGCCGACGTCGACACCGGCGATCCTGGGCGCCTGGCTGTCGTTCATAGTCCGTACACCTCTCGGGCCGCGGCCTCCGAGACGAGCCCGGCGTGGACGTCGGCCCGGACCGCGTCGCGGTCGCGCTCGGCGGGGTCGCCGTAGCCGCCGCCGCCCGGATAGTTGATATTGATGCGGTCTCCGGGGCGGATGCGGCTCCGTCCCTTGAGGGGGAAGCCGTCGGCGCGGCCGTTGACCGTCACCCGGGAGGCCGCGCCCGCGTGGCCGCCGAGGATGCCTTCGGGGCGGTTGCGGACGTGTTCCACGAAGAGGGACAGCGTGCACTCGCCGGGGGCGAGCAGCTCGATCTCGACGTTCTGCCCGAGCCCGCCGCGGTACTTCCCCGCTCCGCCCGAGTCGGGGAGGAGCTCCTTGCGCCGGATCCGCAGCGGGGCGGTGGCTTCGAGGGCCTCCATGGAGCCGGCCTCGATGTTCGAGGGGAAGCACGTCGTCGACAGGCCGTCGGCGACCGGGCGGGCCCCCATGCCGCCGTTGATGAACGGGATGGCGGTGAACTGCCGGCCGTGCTCGTCGCAGGGGCCTGAGATCACGGCGCGCAGCGACGGCGCGCTGCCCGATTCGGCGATGACCCGGTCGGGGATGACGGGTGCCAGGGCCTTGTAGAGGGTGATGGCCAGGCAGTGGCCGACGAGTTGGCGGGCGTTGACCGGTGCGGGGTAGCGCGGGTTGAGGATCGAGCCCTCGGGGGCCGAGACGGTGATGCAGCGGTAGGAGCCTTCGGCGCGCGGGGTGTGCGGGTCCAGCACGCATTTGAGGGGATAGCAGGTGTACGCGTCGGTGTAGGGCTTGACCACGTTGAGCGCTCGCGTCACCTCGGGTGAGGTGCCGGTGTAGTCGACCGTCATGCCGTCGCCTTGGACGGTGACGGTGACCTCCAGATGGACGGGCTCCCCGTCCATCGTCCCGTCGAGGTCGTGGCCGGCGCGGTAGGTCCCGTCGGGGATCGCGGAGACGGCCCGGCGCATCGACCGCTCGGAGAGCCGGCAGATCTCGCCGGAGATCTCGTCGAGGGAGTCGATGCCGGTCTCGTCGGCGAACTCGACCAGGCGCTGGGCGGCGGTGCGGCCGGCCGTGACCTGGGCCATGAGGTCCCCCACGACCTCGACGGGCATGCGCAGGTTCGCCCGCAGGATCCTCAGCAGGGTCTCGTTGAGTTCGCCCTGCTCGATGAGCAGCATCGGCGGGATGAACATGCCCTCCTCGTAGACCGAGCGGGTGTCGGCGGACCAGAGGGCGCCGCTGATGTCGGCCATGTGGGCGATGCTGCCGGTCCAGCCGAGGAGGCGGCCCTCCCGGAAGACCGGGGCGATGACCGTCACGTCGGGGAGGTGGCCGGAGGTGATCCAGGGGTTGTTCGTGCAGGCGACGTCGCCGGGCCGCCACTGGTCGGCGGGACGCCAGGCGAGCATCTCCGCGAGGGTGACGCCCATCGTCATGTTGAAGCTGGGGATGCCGATGGTGTTCTCGGCGATCGCGTTGCCGCGGGCGTCGAAGACGACGCAGGCGAAGTCGTTGGATTCGGTGACGATGGGTGAGAAGGCCGTGCGCTTCAGGGTCGTCGCCGCCTCGTCGGCGATGGCGATCAACCGGCTCCAGAGGATCTCAAGGGTGATCGGGTCGATACGCGCAGAGGGCGTCAGATCCTCATCGGCGGTGCCGATGTCGACTGCGGTCATGGCCCACTCCCTCCGTTGACCTGGGTAAAGGTGGGTGCCCTATGGTTGGCGCGCCCGCATCGCGCTGTCAACTATTCTCACGAACAATTTTGTGAACCCAGATTGTTGACAATCTGGTGGGCACCTCACATGCTGAGGGCGGCCCGCCTTCTCGCGGCGCCTCCGCCGCACCCTCCGTAGCGTCCTGCCGGATCGGCGAGGGGAAGCGGCCACTCAGAGATGAGGTAGAGCATGTCCACACGTCCACCGGAGAGTTCGGCATCGCTCCTGGTCGTCAGCGCCCACGCCGGCGACTTCGTCTGGCGCGCGGGCGGCGCGATCGCGCTGGCCGCCGAGCGGGGCGAGAGGGCCACCGTGGTCTGCCTGAGCTACGGCGAGCGCGGTGAGTCCGCCCGCGCCTGGCGCGAGGGCAAGGGACTGGCGGAGATCAAGGAGATCCGCCGGGCCGAGGCCGAGAACGCGGCACGGGCCCTCGGGGCGGAGGTCGTCTTCCTCGACGCCGGCGACTACCCCTTGCGGGAGACCCCCGAACTCGTCGACCGCCTCGTCCGCGTCTACCGCGACGTTGCCCCGAGCGTCGTCCTGACCCACACGCTCGCCGACCCTTACAACGGCGACCACCCGGCCGCCGCGCGCATGGCCCTGCAGGCGCGCGTGCTGGCTCAGGCGATCGGTTACGACGCACCGGGGGAGCCGCTCGGTGCGCCACCGGTGTTCTGCTTCGAACCGCACCAGCCGGAGATGTGCGATTTCCAACCCGACGTCCTGCTCGACATCACGTCCACGTTCGAGCGCAAGCGCACCGCGATGGAGTGCCTGCCCGCCCAGCAGCACATGTGGGACTACTACACCGATCTGGCCCGGCGGCGCGGCGTGCAGCTGAAGCGGAACGCGGGGCCGAACCTCGGCCTGCCGCACGCCACGATGGGCGAGGCCTACACGCGGCTCTACCCGCAGGTCACGGGAGCGCTGGCATGAGCGGCGGCCGGATCCGGGAGGGGTCCTGATGGACAAGGTGATCGTCACCGACCCGCCGCGCGCCCCGCTGGACCGGGTCGACGCGCTCGCCGCGTACGGCGTGGCCACCGTCCACGAGGCGCTGGGCCGCCGCGGCTACGCCGGGACGGGCATCCGGCCGGTGCACCTCGGCTCGCGCATCGGCGGGACGGCCGTGACCGCGCTGTGCTGGCCCGGCGACAACCTCATGATCCACGCGGCGGTCGAGCAGTGCCGCCCCGGCGACGTCCTGGTCGTCGCGACGACCTCGCCTTGCACGGACGGTCTGTTCGGCGAGCTGTTCGCCACCGCGCTGATGGAGCGGGGGGTACGCGGGCTGGTCACCACGACCGGTGTCCGCGACGTCGACGACCTGCACCGTCTCGGCTTCCCCGTGTGGTCCGCCGCGGTCAGCGCCCAGGGGACCGTCAAGGCCACCGCCGGATCCGTCAACACACCCGTCGTCGTCGGCGGGCAGCGGATCTGCGCGGGCGACGCCGTCCTGGCGGACGACGACGGAGTGGTGTGCGTCCCACGGGCGTTGGTCGACCAGGCCCTGACGAGGTCCCGGGCCCGCGCGGAGAAGGAGGAGGCCACACGCGCCGCCTTCCGGAAGGGCGAGCTCGGCCTGGACCGGTACGGGTTGCGGGCCACGCTCGACCGGCTCGGCGTGCGCTACCTCACCGCTCAGGAGTACGAGGCTGAGCGCGCGGCCGAGGAAGGCGGGACGGGGGCGACCCCGTGACGGCGGGAACGGCGGACGGCGGTGTGCGCTGCATGCTCCTGCGCGGGGGCACGTCCAAGGGCGCGTACTTCCTCGCCGGCGACCTTCCCGGCGACCCCGCGGAACGGGACGACCTGCTGCTGCGCGTCATGGGGACGCCCGATGCCCGGCAGATCGACGGGCTGGGCGGGGCGACCTCCCTGACCAGCAAGGTCGCGGTCGTCTCGCGCTCCGCCCGCCCCGGCGTCGACGTCGACTACCTCTTCCTCCAGGTCGGCGTGGACGAGGCCGTGGTCAGCGACCGCCAGAACTGCGGCAACCTCCTGGCGGGGGTGGGCCAGTTCGCGGTGGAGCGGGGGCTCGTCCCCGCCGGCGACCCGGAGACCGTGGTGCGCGTCCGCATGGTCAACTCCGGCAGCGTGGCCCGCACGCGGTTCCCCACTCCCGGGGGCGCCGTGCAGTACGCCGGAGGCACCGCGATCGCCGGCGTCCCGGGGACGGCGGCGCCGGTGGTGCTGGAGTTCGCCGACACCGTCGGGTCGGCGACCGGGCGGCTGCTCCCCACCGGCAACGTGCGGGACGTGGTCGACGGCATTCCCGTCACCTGCGTCGACAACGGCATGCCGGTGGTCGTCGCCGCGGCCGCGTCGTTCGGCCTGAGCGGCCACGAGACCCACGGCGAACTGGCCGCCGACCAGCGGCTGCTGGAACGCGTCGACCGGCTGCGGATCCGGGCCGGTGCGCTGATGGGGCTCGGGGACGTCACCGCGTCGTCCGTACCGAAGACCACGCTCGTGGCCGAGCCGAGGGACGGCGGCATGCTCGCCACCCGGACCTTCATCCCCGTCAGTCCGCACACCGCGATCGGCGTGCTGGGCGCCATCTCCGCCGTGACCGCGGTGCGCCTCCCCGGCGCCGTCGGCCACGACCTCACCGCGTCCTGGCCGGCCGGCGGCACCCGGGTGGACGTCGAACACCCCACGGGGCACCTGGTCATCGAGGTGGACGTCGACCCGAGCGCCGATCCGCCTGCGGTGCGGCGCAGCGGCGTCGTACGGACAGCGCGCAAGCTGTTCGACGGGACGACGTTCCCCCGCGGCTGAGGATCCAGGCCGTCTCCCGTATGCGGAGGTCCGCCCGCGGAGGGGCTTGGTCGGGATCGTGCGCGCACAGTCAGCTGCCGACGAGCGCCTTTCTGCTCAAGCCCTTCCGCGGCCTCGCTCAGCCGCCGAACTGCCCCAGCGCCGGCTCGTCGCTCTCGCCGAGGGCCCTGATCACGTCGAGCACGTGGTCGCGCATGGCCGTCTCGGCGGCGTCGGCGTCCCCGGAGGCGACCGCCGCGATGATCTCCAGGTGCTGGGGCAGGGACTGCCCGGACCGCCCGGGGCGCAGGGCCAGCCGGAAACGATGCCGGACCAGTTGCGCGTGCATCCCTTCGAGCATCTCCTTCGCGACCGGCTGGGCCGCGATCTCCCGGATCTGGGTGTGCAGCCGCTCGTTCAGCTGCGAGTACTGGAGCGGATCGCCGTTCCGGACGGCCGCCTCCATGCTCGCGCCGATCGCACGCAACCGCTCGGCACCGTCCTCGGTGATGTTCTCCGCGGCCTTGCGCGCGCACAGGCCTTCCAGCACCATGCGGCACTCGTACATCGCGATCGCCTCGGCGACGGTGACCACGCGGACCCGGGCGCCGCGGTTCCTGATCCGCTCGACGAGCCTCTCCGCGGTGAGCTCCACCAGCGCCGCGCGCACGGCCGAACGCTTCACCTGGAGCAGTTCGGCGAGGTCGCCCTCCACGAGCCGCTGCCCGGGGGCCATCTCGCCGGCGAGGATCAGCGCGCGCAGACGGTCCGCCGGACTCTGGTCGTCACCGGCCGGACCGCTGCCTTGGGACACCAAGGGGACTCTCCCTCCGGATGCCCGCCGGATCTCGACGGGCGACTATATGGGCAACAATATTAGCGCCATTCCATCGGGAGCGGGGCGGTCGGGAACTCCGCACCGCGCCCCGGAAGCCACCGGGGCGCGCGGGGACGGCTCCCGGCAGCGCGACGTCGACGGTCGATCGAGGCGAGTCGGCTGCTCCAGGCCGGACGATGAGAACCGGGTCCTTTCAGGCTCCGCGCGGTGAGCGTGGTTCTTCTTGCAGGGGAGCCTCCCAGGTGGCCGTGATGTCACGGGCGACATCATGGAGGAGGTCGATGAGCATGTCCGCGAGTGGTGTGAGGCTGGCGTCGGTTCTGGTCACGGCGTAGAGCTGGCGGTAGGGCCTGGGGCGGACCAGTTCACGATGGGTGGTGCCAGGCGCATGCGTCAGGGCCAGCCGCGAGACCAGGGCCACCGCGATGCCTGTGCCGACGAGCGCTTGGGCGACGTCGTAGGACTCGGTCTCGAACCGCACGGTGGGAGTGAAGCCGGCCTCGCGGGCGGCGTCGTGGAACTGTTCGCGGGCGGCATGGCCCGCCAGGATGGACACCCACGACTCGCCGCGCAGTTGCTCTAGGTGGAGCTCGGTGTCCGCGGGCTGCCCGGTGGCCAGTGGATGGTCGTCGGGGAGGACCACGACCATCGGGTCCGACAGGAGCGGGTGGGCCCGCAGGTGCGGGGGCGGCGCGAGCGGCGTGCCCCAGGACGCGACGATGGCGACGTCCAGGCGCCCCGCGCTGATCTCGTCCGCTCCTCGTCCGGACACCACGTCGATGACGGAGACGTCGGCGTCCGGATGGCGGTGCCGCAGAGCCGTCAGGGCTGGCGGCAGCAAGTGCAGGGCGGCCGCCTGGAACGTCCCGATCCGCAGGCGGAGCGAGAGGTGGCCGAGCAGTGCGGCCAGCTCCGCTTCGGCCCTGTCCGATGCCTCCTCCACGGTTCGGCCGTGGGAGGCGAGCAGCGTGCCGGCCGCGGTGAGCGTCGCCCCGCGAGGACCGCGGATGACCAGGGGCACCTGCCAGTCGCGCTCGGCCTTGGCCACCTGCTGGGTGACCGCCGCGGGCGTGAGCCGGAGTGCGTGAGCCGCCGCCGCCAGGGAGCCGTGCCGCTCGATCAGCGCGAGAAGCCGCAGCTGCCCCGGATCCACATGCATTCACTAATGCTAACGCTGTGCCATCACTTTTAACTTCTCTTAGGGCTGCGAGGCGTGAAGCCTGGTGGTGCACCCATTGGCCGCAATCCCCGGAAGGGGTTCATTCCCATGCCCACGCATGTGCCCGTCTTCGTCGTCACCACCTTGCTGCTGGCGATGCTGCCAGGCGCGAGTCAGGCCTTGATGATCCGGCAGGTTCTGGAAGGCGGCCCCCGTACGCTCCGAGGCACGCTCGCGGGCAATGCCAGCGGCTTCCTGCTGTGGTCCACGGCCGCCGCGGCCGGGTTGTCCGCCGTCCTGCTGGCCAGCCCCACCGCGTACGCGGCGCTCCGGATCGCGGGCGGCGTCGTGCTGATGATCCTCGGGGTGAAGACGCTGCGAACGGCGCTCACCACCGACTCCACCCGTCCGCCCGACGAGGACGGGCGCAGGACCGGCTTCGCGGGCGGATATGTCACCGGTCTGGCCACCAACCTCGGCAACCCCAAGGCGGGGGTGTTCGCCATCTCGGTGCTGCCCCAGTTCGTGACCGCAGAAGGCCCGGTGCTCCTGTCGACGGTCGCCCTGGGCGCCCTGTGGGCGCTCGTCAGCGCCTCCTGGTACATGCTGCTCACCTGGGCCGTCGGCCGAGGGCGCGCCCTGGTGTCGCAGCCGACCGTCCTGCGGGGCCTCAGCGTGACCACCGGCGTCGTCCTGCTGGGGCTGGGCACCGCGGTGGCGGCAGGCCTCTGAGGGCCGACGGCACGGGAGGGAGGAAGCCGAATGACGTACGCCGTGGCACCGGACGGAACCCGCATCGCCTACCAGCTCCAGGGCCAGGGGGCACCACTGGTCCTGCTCGCGGGCCAGGCCAACGACCACCACTGGTGGGATGGGGTTCGCGGCGACTTCCATTCCGTCCGCAGCACCCTCACGCTCGACTACCGCGGTACCGGCGACAGCGACAAGCCCGACATCCCCTACAGCACCGAGCTGCTCGCCCAGGACGTCATCGCCGTCCTCGACGAACTCGGCATCGACCGGGCCGACGTCTACGGCACGTCCATGGGCGGACGGGTGGCCCAGCAGCTCGCGGCCCGCCACCCCCATCGGGTAGCCGCCCTGGTGCTCGGCTGCACCTCACCCGGCGGCCCGCACAGCGTCGAACGCGGCAACGACGTCCGCCGAGCCCTGGCGCAACCTCGGCCCGAAGCCGCGCGGCAGGCCCTGCTGGAGCTGATGTACACCCCGCGATGGCTCGCCTCCCACCCCGGCCCGCACCACACCCTCGGCGACCCCCGCATGCCTGCCCACGCCCGGCGCCGCCACCTCGTGGCCGGCAACCAGCACAACGCCTGGGAGCTCCTGCCGGACATCAGCGCCCCCACCCTGGTCGTCCACGGCAGCGACGACCTGCTCAACCCCGCCGCCAACGCACCCCTGCTCGCCGCCCGCATCCCCGGCGCCCGACTGCACCTGATCCCCAACGCCCGCCACGCCTACTTCGAAGAGTTCCGCACCCATGCGAGCCCTCTCGTCCTGGACTTCCTCACCACCACCCACAAGCCGTGAGCGCCTGGGGGGCGGCGCATCCGCGGGCCGGCCGGTCACGTGGCGTCGACCGCTCCGAAGACGGTCGCCCCCGATCGGTCAGCCTGGCCTGCGGGGCCGACGCGGGCCAGGCGTGCCCGGCGAGGGTGAGGGCTCGTGCGTGTCCGAGCGCCGCGGCCGCGGGCGCGCGGGAGCTCGCCGCCCGGCTACTCTCCGCCCATGGAGCAGGACCATCCCCTCGTTCGTGGCGTCTTCCCAGATCTCATCGCCGAGCTGACGGCCCTCCTGGAGGAGGAGGGAGAACATGAGCTGGCCGACTGCGCGCGGGATCTGCGTCTGGTCGACGAGTGCGGCTGCGGCGACGATTTCTGCCAGAGCATCCGGACGGCGGATCATCCGCGGGGCCGGCCGTACGGTCCGGGCCATCGGTGCGTGTCCCTCTCGCCCTCGAAGGGCATGCTGATCCTGGACGTCGTGGACGCCCGGATCATGTACATCGAGATACTCGATCGCCCCCCGATGCACCGCCGGAACGCACAGCCGTGACGTCCGCCCAGGCGGAGCGCGAAGTCCTGTTGCTGCTCAAGCCTGCCGCCCAGCACGGGCATGTTAGGACTGGGTGGGGGCACCAGTCGGGCGCTCCCGGGCGAGGGAGGCATCGGTGGGATTCGACGTAGGAGCGATCCGAGTGGTGGCCTGCGACATCTTCGGGACGACCGTCGACTGGCGGACGGGGGTCGCCGAGCAGGTGGCGGCGATCGCCGCGGAGCGCGGTGTCGCGTTGGACGGCGGGGCCTTCGCCGACGATTGGCGGGAGCGGTACCTGCCGTCGATGCAGCGGGTCAGCGGCGGGGAGCGGGAGTGGGTGTACCTCGACACCCTGCACCGCGAGTCGCTGGACGAGCTGCTGGAGTCGCACGGCGTCGCGGACGCCTTCGACGAGGACGCGCGGCGGCGGCTCGTCCGGGCCTGGCATCGCCTGCCCGCGTGGGACGACTCGGTGGAAGGCCTGGCCCGGCTGCGGGAGAGGTACGTGGTGGCGGCGCTGTCCAACGGCGGGTTCGCCCTGCTGACGAACCTGGTCAAGGGGGCGGGGCTGCCGTTCGACTGCATCCTGTCGGCCGAGCTCGCCCGCACGTACAAGCCCGAGCCGGAGGCGTACCTGACAGCCGTGCGGCTGCTGGACGTGGAACCGGCGGAGGTGCTGATGGTCGCCGCGCACAAGTGGGACATCGACGGCGCCAGGGGAGCCGGGCTCGCCACCGCGTTCCTGGAGCGTCCGCTGGAGAAGGGCCCCTCTCTCACCGCCGACCGTGCCGACGACGTGAAAAGCGACCTGGTCGTACGCGGATTCGACGAGCTCGCCGCTCTCCTGATGGCCGGCGGCGAGCCCGGTGCTGCGCCGTGAGTGCACCTCTTTGATCGCCTCGCGGGCGGGCTCTTCGGTCAGAAGCGGTAGCGGAGTAGGCGGCCCATGTTGCGGAGGGTCGGGACGCGGTTCATCAGCTTGAACACCGTCCGGCTGGCCTTGGAGAAGGCCGCCATCTCGGGGATGTCCAGGAAGGTCTGCTCGGCGTCGAAGCGCAGGCCGGGTGCCAGGGTCTCGATGACGTGCGGGTCGTTGATGCCGAAGCCGCCGAGTTCGGCGCCGGACGCCTTGATGGCCTTCTGGCGGGACCCGCTGCGCATGGCGAGGGAGTTCCACGCGTCGAACATCGGCACGCCCGACGGGAAGTGCGCCACCAGGCGGGTGAAGAGTTCGGCGATCTCGTCCTTGGTCAGGTACTGGACGGACAGCGCCATCGGCATGGGGTCGCAGCCGAGGTTGCGCTTCGGCGGCTCGTCGTAGATGGCGGCCGAGAGGCTGAACATCGGCAGACTGACGCCCGCCCATCTCCCAGCGCTGAGGCCCTGACGCCAATAGTAGATCTCCGTCCTCAACTCGGGCCTGGCCGTAACCGAGCAGGTCCGATCACCCTCGGAGTAGGAGGATCTCAGGCTCTTGCTTGGCCCAGTGTCCTTTCTACGGATGAGCGCCTCCCGGGACGAGCGACTTGTGCTACGTTACGCGTGCACGGGATGATGCACGTGCATCTGCACGGTCTTGGGGCAGTCCGCGAAGGCCTGGTTCTGTCCAAAGTGGATCTCGGGTGGGTGGGGCCTTGGAGGGTGGAATGGGGAGTGCACGACCACTGCGGTCTACCGACCCGCGCCACTTAGGTCGCTATGAGTTGACCGCACGGCTTGGCGAAGGCGGCCAGGGCATCGTTTACCTGGGAACCGCTGGTGATCAGCAGCACGTGGCCATCAAGGTGTTGAAGGTCTCGCCGGCCGAAGACCCGCAAGCCGGCAAGCAGTTGGCGAAGGAACTGGCTGCAGCGCAAAGGGTGGATCCATTCTGGACGGCGCGGATCATCGATGCCGAGATCAATGGCGACACGGCTTACATCGTGAGCGAGTACGTCGAGGGGCCATCTCTGCGGGAAGTGATCCAACAGCAGGGGCCACTGTCTGGAGCAGATCTGGATCGTGTTGCGATAGGCATGGCAGGCGCGCTGGTGGCGATCCACCGGGCAGCCGTGATACATCGGGACTTCAAGCCCGGCAATGTGCTGCTAGGTCCAGACGGGCTGCGTGTCATCGACTTCGGGATCGCGCGGTTGCTGGATGCGACCAGTACGTCTGTCAGCCGAATCCTGGGGACACCGGCCTTTATGGCTCCAGAGCAGATCCGTGGTGAACGTGCTGGACCGCTGAGTGATGTGTTCTCTTGGGCGTGCACCGTTGGATACGCTGCCAGTGCGCACCCTCCGTTCGGCGATGACTATATTCCGGCGATCATCAATCGCATCCTGCATGAGGAGCCTGACCTCGGGCTTCTCGATCGCCGGCTTCGTGAGGTGGTCGTGGCGTGCTTGAGCAAGGTTCCCGCGCAGAGGCCGACCGCGCACGAACTGCTCACCCGCCTCCGTGACGAGGAGAGCCTCCGTCCAACTTCGATGTGTTCGGTCGTCTCAAGTCAGCGACTGATGAGTGTGGAAGGCGACCACACCGACCACACCGATCGTGCCACGGCAACGGACGGGCGGCCCTCGGTGCCGCATGAACCTGCCGTTACCGACCTTCGCCCCCGAAACGATGTCATGCGGCCTTCCGCCTATAAGGAGAATGGGTCGGCTCCTTTTTTGAAAAATGACATCCTGGCGCCGCATGCGTCGCGCATCTATGACTATCTGCTGGGCGGCAAGGACAATCTTGCAGTCGACCGGAAGCGGGCAAAGGAAGCCATCGCGGTAGATCCACTGCTTCCCGAGGTTGTTCGGGAGAACAGAGCGTTCCTGCAGCGGGTAGTGCGATATCTCGTCACGGAATGTGGAATTGATCAATTCTTGGACATCGGCGCCGGTCTGCCGACTCAAGACAATGTTCACCAGATCGCGCAAAGTATCAATGACAAGGCCCGCGTCGTTTATGTTGATAACGACCCGATCGTTCTCTCTCATGGCAGGGCTCTGCTGGCTGACAACGACCAGACCATCATTGTCAATGCCGACCTTCGTGACGGCCGAACGATCTTGGCGAATCCAGATGTGCGGCGATTCATCGATTTCGATCGACCAGTTGGTCTTCTGCTGACCGCGATTCTGCATTTCCTGATCGACGAGAAAGAGGCGCAGGCGGTCATGCGGGAGTTGTGCGAAGCCCTCCCTTCTGGCAGTCACCTTGCCATCAGTCACGGATCAGCCGATCTGCGTCCTGACATCGTGCACCGCGTCGAAGAGATCTACAGGAGTACCGCTTCCCCCGCGGTAGCCCGCTCACATGACCAGGTGCGCAAGTTCTTCGGCGACTTCGACTTCGTGGAGCCAGGGCTGGTATGGATTCCCTGGTGGCGCCCCGAGGCAGGGCCCGGCCAGGATGCAGATCTAGTCTGGTTCCTGGGAGGCGTGGCCCGTAAATCGTAGACTCGGTTCGATGGAGATCGAATTCTCCGAGTCGCTTCACACTGACGAGGTCGCCGGTATCGCCTGCTTTTCTCAGCTCAGAGGCTCTCGCTCTCGTGGAGGGCGAGTTGTAGGGGGTGTTCGGCGGGCCGAAGAGGTCACTGGAGTCGGGGGCGCGACTCCGTCCCCCAGGTAAGCGATCGTCCACTGCGTCCCGCGTGCGGCTTCGGGGTCAGGGGTCGGCATTGTTGATGGCGTTGACCGTGCAGGCGCGGATTGCCTGGGAGCCGTAAGAACTCCTCCACCCAGGCCGGCCACAGGCCCGGGGGCGGCGGTGAGCGTGGCGAGTTGCGGGGGTGGCGCAGCAGGGTGAAGACGCCGAGCGGCAGCGTGCGGGCGGTGGTCTGGTGCCCCGCGACGACGGTATGCGGCGGGAAGCGTGGGGCGGGCGGCGGACGGGCTAGGTGTGAACGGTGTCTGGGGCTTCCACGAGGCCCAGGCGGAACAGGCTCTCGGCGGTGTCGACGAGGGTGGTGGCCGTGTCGCGCGGTTCCCAGCCGAGGACGGTCCGCGCTTTCCCGGTGTTCACGGCGGGGATCTCGCCCAGCCGACCGGCGGCCTCGCGCATCGCGGGGTCAGTGCGGGCCGCCTCGCGCACCTCGTCGGCGGTCAGTTCGCGGGACGGCACCCGGGCGGCGCGCCCGCCGAGGCGCTCGGCCAGGATGCGCGCCATCCCCAGGAAGCTGATCGCCTCGCCGGCGGAAGCGAGGAAGCGCTCGCCGGCGGCGGCGGGGGAGGTCATCGCCCGCACGTGGAGGTCCGCGACGTCCCGCACGTCGACCACGCCGAAGTACAGCGGAGGGACGGACGCCATGGTCCCCGCCAGCATCGCCTTCACCATTCCGGCGGAGGCGGACAGGCGCGGCCCGAGCACCGGGCCGAAGATTCCGGTCGGGTTGACGACCGCCAGTTCCAGGCCGTCGCCTTCCGCGGCCACGAAGTCCCACGCGGCCCGCTCCGCGATGGCCTTCGACCTGACATATGCGGAGTTGTCGTCGGCGGGGTCGGTCCAGTCGGTCTCGTCGTACGCGCGGCCGACCGCCTTGCGGCTGTAGCCGACCGCGGCGAACGACGAGGTCAGCACCACCCGCCGCACGCCGCCGTCCCGCGCGGCCCGCAGGACCCGGAGCGCGCCGTCCCGGGCGGGGACGATCACGTCGTCGTCGTGGGCTGGCCGCGCGGCGGGGAACGGTGAGGCGACGTGCAGGACGTGCGCGCACCCCGCCACCGCGGCGTCCCAGCCGCCGTCCGCCGCGAGGTCGGCCGCGACCATCTCCAGCCGTCCGTCCGGGTCGGCGCCGAACACCTCCAGCGCCGCCCGCACCTCCGCCGCGCGGTCCAGGGACCGCACCGTGGTGCGCACGCGGTAGCCGTCCCGCAGCAGGCGCCCGACGACGTGCGCTCCGACGTAGCCGGTTCCGCCGGTCACCAGGACTCGGTCTTGTGAAGTCTCGCTTGTCATTTCTTCCCCCTGTTGACGTGCGCTTTTTTTCGGAGCGGTGCCGGGCAGGCCGCATCGCCGCGGCGCGGCGCGGCCGTGCCTCGGTGGCGCCGCGTCAGCGCAGTTCGCGCATGACCGGCAGGATCGCGTCGACGGCGCGGTGCTCGGCCGCGAGGTCGGCGCGCTCCCTCGCGTCCCACAGATCGGCCTTCAGCCGCAGGTACCGCAGCCGGATCCGCATGCGCTCCAGCTCCTCGGCGACCCGGTCGGCATTGCGCTGGAACAAGTCCCGCAGCTGCGCGGCCTCCTCGTCGCCCTCAGTGAGATGCCGGAGATAGGACCGCATGTCCTGGACGCTCATGCCGGTCGCCCGCAGGCAGCCCAGCGCCTCGATCGTCCGGACCGCCGCCGGGTCGTAGCGCCGGTGGCCGCTGCTCTCGTCGCGGTCCACCGGGTCGATGAGGCCGATCTTCTCGTAGTACCGCAGCGTCGGTTCCGAGAGGCCGCTGAGCCTGGAGACCTCCTGGATCGTCAGCGGAGCGGCGTCCTCGACGTTCTGTGTCGCTGCCATGGGTCCACTCTCGGATACTTCAAGCGCTTGAAGTCAAGCCGGGACTCGTCCCGGACGATCCGGCAAGGCCGCAGCCTGCCCTAGCAAGGGGAAGCCGCGCGGCCGGGATGTGCGGGGAAGAATCCCGGCCGCGCGGCGGCTTGGGGCTACCGGCGCTTCCAAGCCTTGAGGATCTCATGGAGCAGGGAGTCCGGTTCTTCGGCGTTGACGATCGTCCACTGGGTCCCGCCGGGGACGATCGCCCACCACTCGTATGTGTAGCGGCCCCACCAGCAGACGACACCGGCGAACCGGTGCTCCAGTTCGGCGATCGTCGTCACGTGGGCAGGGTCTGGCACGGCCGGGGGAGCGGGGTGCGAAGCCCCGGTTCTCCGCGTCCGGTGCGACCGCGCGGCGCGTATGGCGGTCACGTACGGGATCAGGATGCGGGTTATCTGCCTGGCCGCATGGGTCGGGTCGGTGTGCGGGGCGAGATCCTCGCCGGTGCTGGACCTGAACCACCAGACTCCCGCCGTCGATCCCGGTACGAGCGTGATGCTCTCCCCGAACTGCGGGACTTCCCGATCGAAGACGTGGACGAGCGGGTGCGGCCCGTCATAGCGCGGGACGGCCTGCCAGCCCTGCCGGGCGACTTCTTCGGCAAGTCGGTCAAGATGGCACGTTATAGATGAAGCTGGGGCGCCGACGTTCCGTTGCTTCGGTTCGACCCATTTCATTTACCAGCTCACCCACTTAGTGGGTTGGCTGCTAGGTCGACTGGACGCCCGACTACGTTCGTGGACTAGAGCCTTGCGTAGCTCCTCTGCGCTTCCACATACAACAGTCGCGTCTATACCTTCCTTGGGGTCGTGCAGAGTGGCGACCCAGTCGCCGGCCTTTCCGTCCTGGCGTCTTGCACGCCAGATGCGATGCCCTTGGAAGTCTTCGCGGAGTTGCGCTAACGCCTGGTCAGCGGGGTTGACGGGCGTCTCCATGATCGTTGGACTTTCGTGTGTGATTTCTCTCCGTTATGGCTCTGCATCTTGCTGTGATCGGACTATCTTTGGGAAGAGCAAGAAGTCCAACGAGAGAAACCCCTCGGTGGGGCGTAAGAAAATCGCCCTGCTTTCGAATCTTGGAGATCGTCATGCCGCGCCGCCCCCGCGATCCCGGTGTTCCGTCCTCCCCGGTCGAGTACTTCGGTACGGAGCTGCGAGCCTTCAGAGAGGCTGCCGGCCTGTCTCGACCGCAACTCGCCGAAAAGCTCGGATACACCCCGCAATGGATCGGTCAGGTCGAGTCAGGTAAAAACGGACCTTCGGAGGAGTTCGCCAAGGACTGCGACACCTACTTCAAGACCAACGGGACCTTCTACCGCATCTGGGAGTGGACCCGAGACTCCGGACGCCTTGCTGTCCTGCCACCAGGCTTCCCGGACTTCATCGTGCGCGAGCGTGAGGCCGAGGTGATCCACATCTTCGAGACCATGGTCATCACTGGACTGTTCCAGACGCCCGAGTACGCGCACGAGGTCCTCAAGCTGGGCAAGACCTCCGAGGCGGCCGAGCAGCTTGTATCAGCGAGGATGGAGCGACAGGAGATCCTCGACCAGGAGGACGCGCCCCACGTCTTTGCGATCTTTGACGAAGGTGCCATCCGTCGCCCAATCGGAAACTCAGAGGTGATGAAGAGGCAACTGCAGCACCTCATCGAACTGGCGGAGTTGCCCAACGTCACGATCCAGATCGTCCCAACGGCTAAGGGGGCCTACCCGGGATTGCCGGGTGCGTTCACGATCCTGGCTTTTCAAGACGCACCAGACGCTGTGCGCGTCGAGGGGCATGTGGGCAGTCAACTCGTCGATCACCCTATGGTTGTCCGGAAGTATGGGGTACGTTTCGATTTGATCAGGGCCTCGGCGATGAGCGCTGAGGACTCCCTGGGCCTCCTCCAGACGATCTTGGAGAGTCTATGAGCGCACAGGACTCGCAGGCCATGCAAAGGTTGGCCTGGCGCCACGGTGGTGAAGCTCGAGGGCAGTGTGTTGAGGTTAAGTCGGTTCCTTCAAAGTGGCGGAAGAGCAGCTACAGCACCGATACCGGAGACCAGTGCGTCGAGCTAGCGCCTATAAAGGCGATCTCGACTGAATGGCGTAAGAGCACATGGAGCGCCGATACCGGAGGCCAATGCATCGAGGTGGCGGATCTGGCGTCCGGGGTGGCGGTGCGGGACTCCAAAGACCCGGACGGGCCGAAGCTGGTCTTCGGTGCCGCCGCGTGGGAGGTGTTCGCGGGCAAGGTCAAGGGCGGGCACCTCGACCTGACCTGAGACCGGCCAGATGAGAGACCCGATCGTCGCGCGACGGCCGGGCCCTTACGGGTATGCCACGCCGCAACCCAAGGGCGCGTTCGCGGGACGCGAGTGGCACAGCAAACCCGATGGGGTGGCGATGGTCCTGGAGGTGACGTCCGGGAGTCGGCGGGAGCGCAAGGGCGCCGAACAGGACCGCGGGCCCGAGCGGCGCGGCTACGCCGCCGCCGACATCCCGCTTTACCTGCTGATCGACCGCCTGGACGGCAAGGCCGTGATCTTCACCGAGCCGCGCGGCGACGACTACGCCCACATCCTCTCGGTCGCTCTCGGGGAGGACCTCCCCATCCCCGCCCCGCTCGAAGGCGTGCTGCGCACCCGCGATTTCTGACCCCATCGCCCCACCGGCCTGCCGCTTCATCGGCCTGCCGCCCCGCCGCACGGGCGCCCGTGGACCTGGCCGCAGCGGGAGGGACCTGCACGGAACTGGTCCCCGCCGTGATCGAGGGGGGCGGGGCCGCTCACCGGCGGGGAGTCGCCTACTCCCTCGTCCCGGGCGATGGCATGGGTCCATTGCAGGCTTCGGTGCGGGTTCCGAGCATTGGAGTGAGTACCCGCTCGCGGTGCGTCCGGTTCAGGGGCGGGGGGTGCGGAGGCCGTCTACGAGGATCGACAGCAGCCGTGGTGCTCGCGCGTCGAGTTCGGTGTCGTCCAGTCGGGACAGCCAGCTGATGAGCACGATGACGTCGCGTGCTTCGGCGTCGGCGCGGACGCTGCCGGCCGAGCGGCCCGCGGCCAGCAGTAGTTCCACCGCCTCACCGATCGGGCCGAGGCTGTGGGCGGTGAGGTCCTGCCACGTCGCCGCCTCGACGGCGGCGAATATGTCGCGCTTGACCCGGGCGTAGGCGGCCACCCGGTCGAACCATGCCGCCAGCGCGTCGAGCGGCTGGTGGGTCGCCAGCAGCCGCGGAGCCTCGGCCACCAGCTCTTCCACCTCCCGGCGGTAGACCTCGGCGAGGAGGTCCTCGCGTGTCGGGAAATGCCGGTACAGCGTGCCCTGCCCGATGCCGCAGGCCTTGGCGACCGCGTTGAGCTTCAGCTCTCCCGGCTCGTGGACGAGATCGCGGGCCGCCTGGAGGATCCGCTCCCGGTTCCGCTGCGCGTCCGCACGTCGCGATCCACGGCTCTGAGCAGAAGCGGACACGTGTCCGCTATGGTGGTCGTCGTAACCGGACATGTGTCCCATTCTAGTTGGAGGTTCGTCATGACCGTTCAAGGCAAGGTCATCGCCATCACGGGCGCCAGCAGCGGAATCGGTGAGGCGACGGCTCGCCACCTCGCCTCGCTGGGTGCGGCCGTCGTCCTCGGCGCCCGCCGCACCGAGAGGCTGGACCGGCTGGCCGCCGAGATCAAGGCCGCCGGCGGGGAGGCCGCCGCCACGCGCGTGGACGTCACCGACCCCGAGGACCTCCGGTCGCTCGTCTCCCTAGCGGTCGAGCGCTTCGGCCGGCTGGACGTCCTGGTCGGCAACGCCGGGATCAGCAAGATCAGCCCCGTCGCCGACCTGGACGTCGAGGGCTGGGCGGCGATGGTCGACGTGAACGTCAAGGGCGTCCTGCACGGGATCGCCGCGGCCCTGCCGGTGTTCCGCCGCCAGGGCGGTGGCCATCTTGTCACCGTCGTCTCCACCTCCGGCCTGAAGATCGTTCCCACCCAGGCGGTGTACGCCGGGACGAAGAACGCGGTACGCACCCTTATGGAGGGCCTGCGGCAGGAGAGCACCGACGGGGTCCTGCGGACGACGTCGATCTCCCCGGGGTACGTCCGCACCGAGTTCGTGGACAACGCCGTCGACGACCCGGCCCTGCGCGAGCAGGCCAGGCGGAACATGGCCGATCTCGGCATCGACCCCGTGGCGGTGGCCCGGGCCATCGCCTTCGTGATCGACCAGCCCGATGACGTCGAGATCGGGGACCTGACCATCCGGCCCGCTCGCCAGGGCTGAGTGAGGGCGTCCCGCATCTGGACAGCCTTTCGGACAGGTGTCCAATTCGGGTACGGTCGAGCCCGGTGCGGGCGGAGGAGGCCTCGTGGACGATCTGCCAGAGCTCGGGTTCTATGGACTGGCCGGGCATTCGGGAGCCCCGCGTGACCTGCTCGGCGAGGTCGCCGAGGCCGAGGCGCTGGGGCTCGGCTCGGTGTTCCTGTCGGAGCGCTTCAACACCAAGGACGCGGCGGTCCTGGCGGGAGCCGCGGCGGCGGCCGGCACCCGGATCGGCATCGCCACCGCGGCGACCAACCACAACACCCGCCATCCCCTGGTCACCGCGACGTTCGCCACGACGATGCACCGGATGACCGGCGGGCGGTTCGCGCTCGGCCTGGGCCGGGGCTTCGACATGCTCTTCGACGTGATGGGCCTGCCCCGTGTCACCCAGGCCCAGCTGGACGACTTCATCGGCATCATGCGCCGGCTGTGGCGGGGAGAGGCGGTCGTCGGGCACGACGGTCCCGCCGGGAACTACCCGTACCTCAACCAGGACCCGGCCTTCCGCGAAGACATCCCGGTCATGCTCATGGCGATGGGCGGGCGCACGCTGGAGTTCGCGGGCCGGTCGCCGACGGGGTCGTCCTGCACACCTTCTTCACCGACGAGACCCTGGCCTGTGCGGTCTCCGCGATCCGCCGGGGCGCCGCCGAGGCGGGCCGCGACCCCGCCTCCGTGCGGGTGTGGTCGGTCCTGGCCACGGTCGGCGACCATCTGGACGAGGAGGCCCGCCTGCGCAAGCTCGCCGGCCGCCTGGCCACCTACCTGCAGGGTTACGGGGACCTGCTGGTCCGGGTCAACGGCTGGGATCCGGCCGACCTGGCCCGTTTCCGCGCCGATGACCTGGTCGACGGCTACCCTGGCGCCTTCGACGCGCTCGCCACGCCGGACGAACTCCGCCGCCTGGCCGAACTGCTTCCCCAGGAGTGGCTGGACGCGGCGGCGACCGGCTCTCCCGAACGGTGCGCGCGACGCGTCCTCGACCAGTTCGACGCCGGTGCCGACAGCGTCGTCCTGCACGGAGCGACCCCCGCCGAACTGGCCCCGGTCATCGACGCCTACCGGGCGGTGCGACCCGCTGACCGGTTCGACGGACTGCCTCGCAACCCCGGCCGCACCCGTGCGGGCGACTCGTGAGTGACGCCGAACCGGCTCGGCTGAACGCCGCCTGGCTGAGCGAAGTGCTCGGTGCGACGGTGACCGGCGTCCGGTGGCGGCCGGTCGGGACGGGGCAGATGAGCGGCTGCTTCCGGGGCGAACTGACCGGGGACGGAGTGCCGGCGCGGCTGGTGGCCAAACTCCCGGCGGCCGACCAGGCCACACGGGAGATGCTCAAGGGCATCTACCGGACGGAGACGCGGTTCTACCTCGACCTGGCCTCCACGGTGGCCGTGCGCACCCCGGCCTGCCGGTACGGGACGCTCACCGAGGACGCCACCGATTTCGTCCTGCTCCTGGAGGACCTGCACCCCGGTACGCAGGGCGACCAGCTCGCCGGTTGCACCGCCGCAGAGGCGCTGGACTGCGTGGTCAACCTGGCCGGACTGCACGGCCCGCGCTGGTGCGACCCGGCCCTGCTGGAGCTGGACTGGCTGCACCGCACCGGCCCGGAGGACGGCGAAGGGGTGACCGGCGCGCTGGCCCCGGCCACCGAGATCTTCATCGAACGGTTCGCGGACCGGCTGTCCGCCGAGGACAGGGCGACCCTGCGGTCTGTCGCCGTCCACGCCGGACGGTGGATCACGGCGCGGCCGGAGCGCTTCGCCCTCGTCCACGGCGACTACCGGCTCGACAACATCATCTTCGCGGCCGGCGGCGGAACCGGGGTCGCCGCGGTCGACTGGCAGACCCTCACCGTCGGCCTGCCCGCCCGCGATCTCGCCTACTTCCTGGGAACCGGCCTCACCGTCGCCGACCGCCGGACCCACGAGCGCGATCTGGTCGCCGCCTACCATCGCGCTCTGGTCGGCCACGGCGTCACCGGCTACTCCCTGGAGCAGTGCTGGGACGACTACGCCTTCGCCTTCCTTCAAGGCCCACTGATCACCGTGCTCGGCTGCGCCTACGGAACTCCCACCGAACGCGGCGACGAGATGTTCCTCGCCATGGCCGCCCGCTCCTGCGCCGCGATCCGCGATCACGGCTCCCTCGGCAAGGTTCCCTGACCCGTCCGCCGAGGCGGAACACGCCCTCGCCGCTGACCGGTCCTAAGCGGGCCTGCCCATGTCGATCCAGCGCTGGAGCTTCTCCACGTCCGCCTCGGGCCACGTGCCGTCGCAGGGCATGTCGCCGGCCACCAGGGAGACCATGATGGCGTCGGCGTGCTTGGCGACATCGGCGTGGTCGAACAGGTCGAAGTAGCTCAGCATCGCGTTGCGGTCCTTCGTCCGGAACAAGGGCTTGATGTCCTGCTCGAAGCTGAGCTTGTCGTCCTGCGTGGGGGATGGCATGTCCTGCGCTCCATTCGCGGAATGGCGGGATCGGTCTCCTGGAAAGACCGGTCAGCTCCCTGATCCGTGACAGGCCTCGCGCAGATGCGGACGAACGCGCGATTTCCGCTGGAGCTGTCACAGGCGAGGCGGATCGGCTGTCTCTGGCTGGTGACCGGGCGGCGACGGACCCCCGGTGAACGGCGTGACTGGAGGGACAGTGACGACCAACGACGGCACCGGCACAGGCCGCGCCGGACGGCCTCTTCCCGCGCGGGTGCGGCCATGAGCAAGACCACCCTGAACTGGGAGGAGGCGGCGGCATGCCGATCGCTCGATCCCGAGCTGTTCTTCCCCGTGGCGGAGGAGAACGTCTACGCGACACAGATCGCGGCGATCCGCCGGCTCTGCGCCGCCTGCCCCGCCAGGAGCCGCTGCCTTGAATGGGCCCTGACCACGGGCGAGCCGCATGGCATCTGGGCCGGTACCACCCCGGCCGAGCGCCGCCGCCTCCGAGCGGCCCGGAGGGCGTCCCGTCCCACGGACGACCCTGCTCACCTTCGCGCCCGGGAAGCCGATGCCGCATGACCGGCCGGGCATAGCCCCAGCCAGGAAGACCATGGCGGACGCGTTCGGCGCCTACGCACCGGCGTTCCGCGCGCCGGTGACCGGGCCGAGCGGCGCCGGTCGCCGACGCCTTCGCCGTGGTCCGTTTCTTCGCGGATCGGGCGGCGCCGCGGGGCTGGCATCGCCCATGACCTGCGGGTACCGTCGGCGGCGAGGAGCCGCCCGGTTCAGTGCGGCCGCAGGACCGGCCGACGACGGCCGGGCGGTCGGCGCGCTCGCCCCGGGGCCGCCCCAGGGGCCGCCGACCCTGGGCTCGTGGAATTGGTGCGGGCGACCATTCTGGGTCACGATAAGGCGTCCCGATATGCGGTCGAACGGGTCCGGGCGCGCGACGAAGGCGGTAACGGTGGAACAACGCAGGCACGGCGCGGGCCACGGGGAGAACGCCGCGCTGCTCGGGCGGGAACCCGAGCGCGCCGTCGTCGACCGGTTGCTCGCGGCCGTCGACACCGGCGAGAGCCGCGTGCTCGTGGTGCACGGCGTGCCGGGAGTCGGGAAGTCGGCGCTGCTCGGGTACGCGGAGAAGGCGGCGACGGGCATGCAGGTGCTGCGCGCGTCCGGCGTCGAGTCGGAGATGGAGCTGCCGTTCGCCACGCTGCACCAGTTGTGCGCGCCGCTGCTGGACCGGCTGCCGCACCTTCCCGCGCCGCAGCGCACCGCGCTCGAGACGGTGTTCGGTATCCGGGCGGACGCGCCGCCCGAGCGGTTCCTGGTCGGGCTCGCGGTGCTCAGCCTGCTGTCGGACGCGTCGGGGGAGCGTCCGCTGCTCTGCGTGGTCGACGACGCTCAGTGGGTGGACCAGGCGTCGCTGCAGGTCCTCGGCTTCGTGGCCCGGCGGCTGCTGGCGGAGTCGGTCGTCCTCCTGTTCGGAGCGCGGGAGCGCTCCCAGGACTTGCTCGGGCTTCCCGAGATGGAGGTCGCCGGCCTCCGGGACGCCGACGCCCACGCCCTGCTGGACTCGGTCACGTACGGGCGTCTCGACCAGCGCGTCCGCGAGCGGATCGTCACCGAGACCAGGGGCAACCCGCTGGCCCTGCTGGAGCTGCCGCGCGGGCTGACCGTGACGCAGATGGCGGGCGGGTTCGGTCTCCTGCGCTCGGACACGCTGCCCGGCCGGATCGAGCAGAGCTTCCTGGCCCGGATCCGCGGCCTGCCCGACCAGGCGCGGCTGCTCCTGCTGATCGCCGCGGCCGAGCCGGTCGGCGACCCCACCCTGGTGTGGGGCGCGGCGGCCCGGCTCGGCGTGACGCCGGCGGAGGCGCTCGCCGACGGCACGCGGGAATGGCTGTCGCTGGACGCGCGCGTGACGTTCCGCCATCCGCTCGTGCGGTCGGCGGTGTACCGGTCGGCGTCGAAGGAGGACCTCCGGGCGGTGCACCTGGCGCTGGCGGAGGTCACCGACCCGAAGGTCGACCCCGACCGCCGCGCCTGGCACCTCGCGGCCGCGGCGCCCGCGCCGGACGAGTCCGTCGCCGCGGAACTGGAGCGGTCCGCCGACCGGGCGCAGGCGCGCGGCGGGCTGGCCGCCTCCGCGGCGTTCCTGCAGCGGTGCGTCGCGCTGACCGTCGACCCGTCGCGGCGCGCCGAGCGCGCGGTGGCCGCCGCCGAGGCCACCCTCCAGGCCGGCGACCTCGACACCGCGCGCCGGTTCGCCGACATCGCCGACCGCAACGCCCGCGACGAGTTCCAGCGCGTCCGGGCGCACCTGGTCAGGAGCCGGATCACCTTCGCGGCCGGGCTCGACCAGGAGGCGCCGCCGCTGCTGCTGTCGGCCGCGCGGCGGCTGGAGCCGTTCGACATGGACCTCGCGCGCGAGACCTACCTGATCGCGTGGGGCGCCGCGGCGCTGATCGCCGCGCACTCCGACAGCCTCATGGCGATCTCGAAGGCGGTGAAGGCGCTTCCGGCCCCGGCGGGCCCCCCGCACGCCCTCGACCTCGTGCTGGAGGGCTACGCGCTGCTGGTCACCGAGGGCCGTGCAGCCGCCGCCCCGGCGCTGCGGCGGGCGCTGGCCGCGCTCGCGGACCTGCCGGTGGGCGAGGTCCTGAAATGGGGCTGGGTGGCCAACGGCGTCAGCGCCGCGGCCTGGGACGACCGGGCGATGCGCGTCCTCGTCGGCCGGGTCGTCGAGGGGGTGCGCGCCGCCGGCGCCCTGACCGAGCTGCCGTTCTGCCTGACCTCGCTCGGGATCGCCATCGCCTGGACCGGGGACTTCACCGCCGCCGCCGCGGTCGTCGCGGAGATCGAGGACGTCTCCGCGGCGACCGGGGTGCCCATCGCGCCGCACGTCGAGCTGCGGCTGAACGCGCTGCGCGGCCGGGAGGCCGAGGCCGAGGCGCTGATCGCCGCCACGATCGAGGAGGTCGGCGCCGGCGGCCAGCTGATGGGCGTCACGGTCGCCCAGTGGGCGGCGGCGGTGCTCTACAACGGTCTCGGCCGCTACCGGCAGGCGGTGGCGGCGGCCCAGGTCTGCACCCGGATGGCCGAGCTGTGGGTGTCGGTCTGGGCGCTGCCCGAACTGGTCGAGGCGGCGGTGCGGGCCGGTGAGGACGAGATCGCACGGGCGGCGCTGGACGACCTGGCGGACACCGCGGAGCCGTCCGGCACGGACTGGGCGCTCGGCGTGCTCGCCCGCTCCCGGGCCCTGCTCAGCGACGGGGCGGCCGCGGAGGAGCTCCACCGCGAGGCGGTCGAGCGGCTGGGCCGCACGGAGCTGCGCCCGGAGCTCGCGCGCGCCCACCTGCTGTACGGAGAGTTCCTGCGCCGGAACCGCAGGCAGGCCGAGGCGCGTGAGCGGCTGCGGACCGCGTACGACATGTTCGCGGCGATGGGCATGGAGGCGTTCGCCGAACGGGCCCACCGCGAGCTGCTCGCAACGGGGGAGAGCGTCCGCAAGCGCGCGGTCGACGTCTCGTCCAGCGAGGAGCTGACGCCGCAGGAGCGGCAGATCGCGCTGCTGGTGCGGGAGGGGTTGACCAATCCGGAGATCGGCACCCGGCTCTTCATCAGCCCGCGCACGGTCGAGTGGCACCTGCGCAAGGTCTTCACGAAGCTGTCGATCACCTCCCGCAGGCAGCTGCGCGACGTCCTGCCGCCCACCGAGCACGCTCTGACCGCGAGGTGAGGCGCCGGCGAGGGACGAGAGCGCGGCGGGCGCGGGGCTGACGCCGCAGGAGCGGCAGATCGCGCTGCTCGCGCGGGACGGCCTGTCCAACCCGGAGGTCGGCTCTCGCCTCTTCCTGAGCCCCCGCCCCGTCGAGTGGCACCTCCGGAAGGTCTTCGCCAAGCTCGGGATCAGCTCCCGCAGGCAGCTCGCCGACGCCCTGCCCCGCGGGGAGTTCCGCACGGGGCCGGGCTGACCGCCGCTCCCTGGTCCCGGCCGACCAGGGAGACACCCTGGTGCGGACATGCGGTGACCGCCGCGAGGCTTGCGATGTCGGCGGCCACGCCGCACGCAGCCCGGGAACGCCTGGACCCTCGGTCACCGCGCCTCCCTTGATCGCGGAAGGGAATGAGGCAGTCATGTCCGATCAGCCGCTGGACGGAGCCGTCGCGCTCGTCACGGGCGCCAGCAGCGGGATAGGCGCCGCGACCGCGCGCCGCCTGGCCCGGGAGGGCGCGGCGGTCGCCCTGGTCGCCCGCCGCCGCGACCGCCTGCGGGAGGTCGCGAGCGGCATCGCGGCGGCGGGCGGGCACGCCGTCGCGGTGGAGGCCGACATCACCGAGCCGGACCGCGCGGAGGGCGCGGTGCAGGAGACGCTGGACCGGCTCGGGCGCCTGGACATCCTGGTCAACAACGCCGGGATCAGGCTCCTCAGCTCGGCGCTGCACACGGCCGTCGAGGAGTGGGACCGGATGGTCGCGCTCAACGTGGCGGCGCTGCTGCACATCACGCACGCCGCCGTCCCGCACCTGATCTACGCGGCGTCGACGTCGCCGCGGCAGACGGCGGACGTGGTGAACGTCGGCTCCGCGGCCGCCCGGGCCGCCCGGCCGTCGAGCAGCGTCTACAGCCTGACCAAGTCCGGGCTGAGCGCGTTCAGCGAGTCGCTCCGCCGGGAACTGCTCGGCGAGCGGGTCCGGGTCAGCGTCGTGGAGCCCGGCGCCGTCGACACCGAGCTGGTGGACCACCTCAACGGGACCACCCGGGACGCGGCCCGCCGGCAGCTCGCCGGCATGGAGGCGCTGCGGCCGGAGGACGTCGCGGACGCCATCGGCTACATCGTCACGCGGGAGCGGCGGGTCGCCGTCAGCCAGATGCTGGTCCGCGCCGGGGACCAGACCTGGTGACCGCGTCCGCCAGGCGTTCGGCCGCGGTGGCGCGGCCCGCTTCGAAGGCCGCGTGCAGCAGGGCGCCGTCGGACTCCAGGCGGCTGATGCGCGGCGAGTCCTCCGGCGGGCGGATCGACAGCACGGCGGGCTTGTCGTGGTCCTGGTCGGCGTCGTACCCGGCGAGGAGCAGGTCCGCCTCCGCCAGCCGGGTGTCGCGGGCGAGGAAGGTGGCCTTGAGTTCCGCGGTGTAGCGGCGGAGCCCGACGTTGGCGAGCAGCCGGGAGCCGAACGAGGGGGCCTGACGCTCGGGCGCCCGGTCGCTCAGCCTGCGCGAGCGGAGGACCAGGACGTGGGTCGCCCCGTCCCGCAGTGCCTGGCCGAAGGGGATCGCCTCGGCGACCCCGGCGTCGTAGTAGAGCCCGGGTCCGATGGCGACCGGGCGTCCCGCCAGCAGGGGCAGCGCCGCGCTGGCCCGCAGCGCCAGCCGGAGCGCGCGCTCGTCGACGAGGGCGGCGTGCAGGTCCACCGGGCCGCCGGTGACGACGTCGGTGGCCAGGGGATGGAACTCGACGGGGTTTGCCAGCACCGAGGCGTAGTCCAGCGGGAACCGGCGGATGTAGACCTCCTCGACGAGCTGCTCGACGTTCACGATCGGACGGCCCCGCAGCAGGTTGCGCTTGCGGATGAGCGTCCGGGCGAAGACGGGGTCGGTCCAGCCGCGCACCCCCTCGGGAGTGGAGCTGAGCAGCCAGGCCGCCGAGATCGCGCCCGCCGACGAGCCGTACACGGTGTCGAACAGCGGCAGCAGCCCGAGCTCGTGGACGGCCAGGGCCATGCCCGCCGAAACTGTGCCGCGCATCCCGCCGCCCTCGATGGCCAGCGCCACGCGGTGCCCGTCCTCCCGGGCACCCGGCCGGCTGCCCGCGGCGGCCCGTTCGGCAAGGACCGACAGCAGCCGGTGCCGGGTCTCGACCCGTCCCACGTTTCCTCCTCTGTGCGGCGGGCGCCGTGCTCGGGCGCTCCCGCCGAAGGTCATCGTGCCGCCCGCACGCCGGGCAGGTCCAGCGCGATGACGATGATCACACCTCCGGCCGAAGGCGAGGACGGGCCCGCCCGGACGGCCGGACGTCCGCGGCGGGGCGGCGCCGGAAGGGTTCATCTCGCCGTGGCGATTCGGTGGGAAGGGTGTCGGAGGACCCATTTCGGGGCGGGCCGCCGACATAGGATCGGGGGATTCGGGGCGGATGGGGAAAGGGTCGTTCTTTGGGGCTGGGCGGCGGCGCCGGTGAATTTCCGGTGGCATTGCGGGGGAGATACCGGCCGGTTCGGATCGAGGCGGTCGGCGCCGAGTCCGTCGTCCACCTGGCGGAGCCGCTGGGCGGCGGGTGCGCGGGCGCCGACCTGGTCGTCGTCAAGGTGCACCGGGAGTCCCGGCTGGAGACCGACCAGCTCGTCGTGCTGGGGCGGCTGGAGGCGACCCGGCACGTCCCCCGGATCCACGACTACGGGAACGTCACCGTGGACGGCGCCGAGGTCGGCTGGATGGCGCAGGAGTACTGCGCGCACGGTTCGCTGGACGCGCTGATCCGGGACGCCCTCCCGCTCGGCGATGCGGAACTGCGGGCGATCGTCGCCGAACTCGCCGAATGCCTGAACTTCTGGCTCGGCGCCATGGGACTGACGCACACGGACGTGAAACCGGCCAACATCCTGGTGCGGTCCCGGAACCCCTACGAACTGCTGATCGGCGACTTCGGGGGCATCGCCCGCAACGTCCGGGTCCACGGGCGCGATCCGGGCGGGCTGCTGACCACCTGGGCCTACGCGGCGCCCGAGACCGCCCGGGGCCGCCGCGGCGCTCCGGCCGCCTGGTGGGCCCTCGGGATCATCGCCTACCAGCTGCTCCTCGGGCGGACGCCGTACGAGGGGACGCCGTCCGCGCGGGTGCGGGAGCTGCTGCGCGCCGGGCGGCGGCCCGCGCTGGACGCCGTGACCGACCCGGAGTGGCGGCGGCTGATCGACGGGCTGCTCGTCGTCGACCCGGCGCGGCGCTGGACGTACGAGCACGTGGTGGCGTGGGTCGCCGACGAGCACCGGCCGCCGCGGTTCAACGGCCGCACCTACCGGGACGTCCGCGGCCTCGCCGACGACCTGGAGCGGAACTGGCGGGACGGCGCCGCCTGGCTGGCCGGCAACGGCGGACGGCTGGCCGACTGGCTCGTCCGGCAGGGCGCCGACCCCGCCGACGTCCGGTACCTGCGCGGGCTGGGCGGCGACCGGGCGCGGCGGGCGCTGATCAGGCTCACCGCGCAGGTCATCCCGGACGTGACGCCGCGCTACGAGGGCCGTCCGATCGACGCGCCGGGGCTGCTCGGGCTCGCCCGGGGCGGCCCCGCCGACCGGGAGCTGCTGCGGGAGGTCGTGGACGGCGGCGTGCTGGCCGACGCGGCCCGGCACCGCTGCGGGCATCCCGGCTGCCGGGGGCGCTGCGCCGTCCTGGACCGGGTGCACGCGGACGTCCCGGAGATCGTCGCGCGGGCGGAGGGGAAGCTGAGCTGGCTGCGCGGCCGGGTCCTGCGGAGCCGTGCGGGCCGGCCGCCGGCGGAGCTGCCGTCGGAGCGGGAGTGGCCGATGCTGTGGGCGTGGGCGGCGGAGCTCACGCTGCTCGCCGACGCCGCGGAGCGGGCCCGCGCGCTCGCCGCGGCCGTGCCCCGCGAGGTCCCGTGGTGGCCGGACCGGCTGCGGCTCGCCGAAGCGGCCGACCCCGCCACCGTGGAGGGTCGCGCCGACCTCGTGGTGGCGCAGCTCCTCGCCCCGCATGCCTGGCGTGCGGCGGGCCCGCAGCGGAGCTGACCCGCCGCCCAGGCCCCAAGCCGGGCCCGGAGGCTCGGCTCCGCCGCGGGGCCGCAGCGGAGCCGAGCACCCGCCCGGCGTCGAGCGGGCGCCCGGAGGCTCACAGGTACTGGCCGGGCTCCTCGGTGTCGATCCGGGGGATCAGCCCGGTGGCGCTGAACAGCGACAGCAGCGGGCGCAGCACCCGCGTCGGGCGGAAGTTCCGGTGCGGGAACACCCCCTCCTCCGGGATCGGCGGCACGCCCGACGCGGACGCGAAGTGGAGGGACGTGGGCGAGCCCGAGTGGAACGGGGCGAGCCACAGTTCGGCGTCGTGCCGGTGCAGGAACGCGTAGGCGGCCTCGTTCTCGTCCTCGACGGTGCGCAGGTCGCCGAGCACCGTCTCGTCGTCCCGCGCGAGCCAGTGCGCGACGGTGCCGTCCACCTCGGCCAGCATGTCAGACTTGGCGACGACGATGGCGCCGGGCGGCAGCAGGCCGTCGCTCGCCTGCCGTGTGTGCAGCAACTGGGTGATCGCGTGCGTGAAGCCGGGGTCGGGCACCCACGGGTTCCAGTCGTCGCCCGTGCGGAGCTGCTGGCCGTCCGCGACGTAGAGGATCGCGTCGGCGAGGCTGAGGAACGGCGTCTCCCCGTACTCGTAACGGTGGTAGTGCTCGCCGGGGACGTCGAAGAACCCGACCGCGTGGGTCCGCCCGGTGTACTCGCTGGACACGCGCAGCGCGTAGACGAACTCGGCCCGCGCGGAGCGGCGTGTGGCGGGCAGGACCTGGCGCTGCTCCAGGAACGGCCGGATCCGCTCCTCGTAGAACCGCTGCCGCAGGTGCCCGTCGAGCGGCTCGATGCGCAGCTCGGGCGCGAGCATGGACTTGCGCCGTTCCAGCTGCGCGATCATCGCGGTGAGCAGGTGGGTCTTGCCGGCCGCGCTGGCGCCGACCAGCCCGATGATGAGCGGGTCGAGGTCGCCGTAGTCGGCCGGGAGGAAGTGCGGGTCGCCGTCGCCGTGGCACTGCCGCATCGCGCCGAGCGTCCGGTGCCGCCAGCGGACCTCCGGCTCGTCCGGCGCCCGCGTCAGCACCTCCGGCCCTTCGGGGGTGTTCCTGACGAGCGGGACCTCGCCGTAGTCGGACCAGTCGAGGTGGTTCAGGCAGTACGGGCAGAGCGTGCGGGCGCGCGGGTCCGGGCCGGGGTAGGCGGCGGGGCCGGGCTGCCAGGGCGGGGCGATCATGTCACAACACCACCAGGAGGACGAGGACGACCAGGACGAACACCACGGGCCACACCAGCGCGGGGTGCGGCGTGCGCCTGCCGTCGTCGCCGACGCGGAAGGGGAAGTCGCGGGGCAGGGAGGGGACGCCGATCCGCTCCGCGGTGTCCGGCCGCCCGGTTCCCGGCCCCAGGCCCCGTCCCGTGCCCGGCGCAGGAGGCAGCGGGGGCGCGGCTCCCCTGGACGGGTGCGCGGGCGCGCCGTGCCTCCGCTGGCCGAGCCACTGCTTCTCCCTCCGGTAGTTCTCGATGGCGCGCGCGGCGCCGCTTGCCGCCGGGGGCGCCGGCGGGGGCACGGGCGGAGACGGCGGCTTCGGCGCGGCCCGTTCCGCCGTCCCGGCCTGGCCGGTGCTCGTGTTCCGTCCGGCCTGCGACGCATGGGCTGGGGCGTGGATCTCTACGGTGCGCGTGTCGTCGTCCTCGGGGACGTCCTGCTCGGTGGGGGAGTCCTGCCCGGCGGACGCGTCCCGCTCCGTCGTGTCGCCGGAGACGGGCCAGCCGTCCATGCGGGCCAGCACCTCCACGGCCGTCGGGACCTCCTCGTCGAAGACGGGACGCAGCACCATGCCGAGGTCGGGGTGGTGCCGGATCAGCCAGCTCAGCTCACTCGCGTCGGCCGGTCCCGCGCCGTCCGGCCCGAACGAGGACACCTCGCCCGACGCGAGCCAGAACAGCAGCCCCGCCGCCGCGCGCACGTCCCGTGCCGCCCGGAGGTCGTCGGGCTGGCCGACCGCGTTGCCCAGGTCGGCGATCTGCAGCCGCCTGCCGTCCCACAGGAGCATCCCGGGGGACAGCTCGCCCAGCGCGTAGGCGTTGTCCGCCAGCACCCGGAGCGCGGTGAACAGGTCGTGGGCCGGCTGCCGCAGCCGCTCGGCGGTGAGCGGGGAGGTCCCGGCGAGCGGACGGCCGCGCCGCGTCTGCACCAGCCGGGCCGGGCCGTCGGGGGAGTCGACGTCGAAGCCGAGCAGCGTCCCGAACTGGTCGGCGCGCACGTCCTCCATACGGAGGCCGCCCCAGACGGCGACCTCGTTGCTCAGCGCGCGCTTCCCCGTGGCGCCGGTGGCGACCTTGTAGACGCACTCGACCTCGGCGCCGCCCGCGGGCCGGACCGTTCCGTAGTGGCTTCTGTAGCGGGCGCCGACGCGGCTCCCCTGGTCGAGGGTCAGCGCGAACTCGACGCGTCCCGCGCCGGACGGCGTTTCGAGCAGTGCGGTTTCGGTGGTCACCCCGTCACGTCCCTGTGTCGATCGATCTGGGATCAGTTCTGGTAGAAGAAGACGACGAGCTGGACGGAGCCGTCGCCCTCCCCGCCCGTCCACGCGGCCCGGTAGATCGCCTCGCGGAACCGGGGGTTGCCGGACTTGATGGCCTTGGCGGCGTTCCTGCCGAGGGTGACGCCGCTGCCGGTGTCGTTCCGCGCGCCGTAGGCGAGGAAGAAGCCGACCTGGAGCCTCTGCCGGAGCTGCTCCGTGCAGGCGGCGCGGGGCCCCTCGCGCCGCATCTCGTCCCCGTACAGCCAGGACGGGTGCTCGCCGCGCAGCGCCTCGTCGACCTTCTTCAGCAGGTCGGCGCGGGCCCCGCCGGAGCCGGAGAGCAGCCCCCCGGCCTGCACCGGGATCAGGAAGTCGCAGAAGTCCTGGCCGAGGACGCGCGGACCGGACGGCCGCGGCTTCTTCTGCTCCGGCAGGCCGGTGGTGAGCTGCGCGCGCGGCTGCACCGCCATGGCGACGAGGAACAGCACGAGCATCAGGTCGGCGAACAGCCACCCGGCGAGGTGCGCCGCGCCGAACCGGGAGGTCCGCCGTCCCCGCCGGGACGCGCGCCTCCCCGCGGGCCCCGTCACCGGTGCGCACCGCCGTCGTGCCGCACGTAGGCGACGAACTCGCGGGTGTCGTCGACGAGGTACTCCAGCTGCTCGAGCGCCTTCGACAGCCGGTCGGTGCCGGCGGACAGCCGGGTGACCGCGTCGGCGAGCACCGCGTTGCCGGCGTCCTGGTAGTGCTGCGCGGCTTCGGCGTGGTCGGTGGTGGCGAGCGTCGCCCGCTCCACCTGCGTCACCATGGCGGCCAGTTCGGCGCGCAGCTCGCGCTGCCCGGCCGCGATGTCGCCCTGCAGCTCCCGGAAGCGCTCCAGCGTCTCGGCGGGCGCCTGCATGCCCGCGATCGCCCGTTCCAGCGACTCGGCCTTGTCGATCCAGGTCTGGACGGCCTCCTCGATCCGCTTGCCGGTGCTGCCCTCCAGCGCCGCGCGGACGTCCTCGGCGGTGGCCGCGAGGCGGCCGATCAGCCCGCCCACGCTGGTCTCCATCCGCCGCACGAGCGCCTGGAGGTCCCGGTAGGTGACCCGGTCGTCCCGGGAGCCGGACAGCAGGTGCGACGCGAGCGCCACGTCCTGCGCGATCTGCACGCGCTCGGCCTCGTAGCGCGGACGGTCGAGAAGGTTCTCGCAGGTGGTGACGAGGGCGGTGAACCCGATGACGACGAGGACGGCGAGGACGACCCACCACGCGGTCTCCGACAGCGGCGCGAAATCCTGGACGCCGCGCCGGATGTGGTCGGGGTCGAACGAGCCGGCCTGCCAGCCGAGCAGGAACGAGCCCTCGCTGTGGGCCCGGCCGTAGGCGTTCAGGGCGTCGTGCAGCTTCCACCAGGTGACGACGATCGGTGCGAAGACCAGCACGTTCTGGAAGAGCCGGCCCCAGAACAGCGCGATCTCCAGCGACCGGCGCGGCGCCGGGTCGGGCAGCAGCGCGTCCGCCGGGTAGGCGGTGACGAGGTCGACGCCGGCCGGCGGCGGCCCGCCCGC
Source organism: Actinomadura sp. K4S16 (assembly GCF_008327685.1). Lineage (GTDB taxonomy): Bacteria > Actinomycetota > Actinomycetes > Streptosporangiales > Streptosporangiaceae > Spirillospora. The sequence goes on along the minus strand of NZ_BDDE01000026.1, from coordinate 70,091 downwards.
CGGGTCGAGGTCGTCGGCGAGGCGTTTCAGCAGCGCGGGGCCGCTGGCGGCGTCCCCGGGGGAGTCCCGCAGCGCCCGGTCGGCGTACCGGTGGAACCGCGTGCTGATGCCTCTGAGGATGTCGTCGGAGGTGAGGGGCTCGGTCGGGCTGATCGTCTCTCCAGGCGCCATCAGGGGGTCTTTCCAGTCGTCGGTTGCGGGGACCGGCCGCCGCCGGCCGGCGTCCCGCCCTCGGCGGCGGGCGACTCGGCGCCGGCCGCCGGGGAGGTGGACGTCGGGGAGGCGGACGGCGAGACGGTGACGGTCACGGTCGGGGCGACCCGCCGCGGCGGCGGGGCCTCGTCCGAGCCGCCGAACAGCCAGAGGCCGAGCAGGACGGCGACCCCGAGGCCGAGCACCGCGATCGCCCACTCCTGGACGGTGCGGCCGGTGATCCAGGCGACGACCGGGTGCCGGCCGTCGCCCGGCAGCTCCCGCTCGGAGTCGGACGGGAAGTGGTCGCGGCGCGGGGCCGGCGGGTCGAACGCGAAGTGTTGCGGCGGGATCGACTGCTCGGGGAACGCGGAAGCGGCGCGGGCCGGGCCGCCCCCGACGGGCTGCCCCTGGGGCGCGCCCTGCGGCTGCGGCAGGGCGCCGCGCGCCGGTTCGGCGGGGGTCCTCGCGGCGGTCCGCGCCTCGGCGGCCCGGTGCGGCCCGCGCAGCGCGAACTCGACGGTCTCGGACGGCAGGCCGAGGTCGGCCGCGTGCCGGTGGGCCGCGTGCAGGAGGGCGGGCACGACCGCGTCCCGCGCCGCGTGGGCGACCACGGCCAGCAGGAACGGCCCCGTGCCGCCGTCCCGCACGAGTTCGTCCACCTCCGCCCGCGTGAGGCCGCCGCCGTCCGCCCGGTCCCCGGCCTGGTAGACGGCCTTGAGCAGGTACGAGTACGCGTCGAACCGCGTCCCGGGCTCGTCGGGCCACGCCTCTTCCACCAGGCCGGCCAGGAACCGCTCGGCCAGGGCGGCCTCGCGGATCGCGCGCTGCTCGGCGGGCGTGGCCGCACGCTTGCGCAGCACCTGGCCCACGGCCCCGAGGAGGCTCGGCTGCCCGGACTGCTCGGCCAGCCCCCGGACGAGGTCGGCGCTGGACAGGACGCCGAGCATGTCCTCCAGCACCGGCGCCGGGGCCTTCCGGCGGCGCGCCTGCGCGACGAGCTGGAAGACGTGGGCGCGGTCGCCCGCGAGCACCTCGGCGAGGGCCGCCCACGGCCGGAACTGCGTCGCCTCCGCGTCGGCGGGCAGCGCGCCGAGCACCGGGGCCAGGTCCGTGACGGGGTGGCCGTACGCCAGGTGCAGGACGTTCCGGTACAGCTCGTTCTCGGCCTCCGGGCGCAGGCCGCAGCGCGAGACGATCTCGTGGATCGTCTCGTGGAACATCTCGGTCTCGCGCATCAGCGCGCGGACGTCCTCGTCGCCGCGGCGGTCGCCGCGGCTCCACTGCCGGTGCGCGGTGCGCAGGAAGTGCAGGGCGGCGCTCACGTGCTCGCTCGGTGCCAGCACCCTGCTCCACCCCAGCAGGTCGGCCGCCTTCATGCCGGGCAGGAGCCGGGCGAAGGTGTCGTCGGAGGCGGGGTCGATGCCCGCGTCGACCGCGAAGTACACGGCGCTGTAGCGGTCCGCCGAGGTGGCCTCGGGCAGCCCGGCGTACCAGTTCGCGAGGACGCGGCCCGCCTCCGGCGCCGTGAGGCCCATCCGGCGAGCGGCCTGCAGCAGCTGTTCGGCGGCCTCGCGGTCCTTCCCTGCCTCCGCCAGGTACCGGGCGGCGGCGACCTGCCGGAGCGTGCGGGCGGCCTCGGTCAGCCCGTGCGGGTTCGCCTCCGTCCAGCGCAGCAGCCGCTCGGTGAGCCACTCCATGCCGGCGTTCCGCAGATGGGCGCGCAGTTGCTCCTGCGCGTCAGGGCCGTTCAGGTAGTGGCGCGCGCGCTCGTCCAGCTTGCCCGCTATCGCCCGGTCGACGAGTTCGAGGACGCCGGTGGCCCGCTGGTGCTCCGCCTCCACCCAGTCCGCGAGCGCCGCGGCGGTCGTCAGCGGCGCGCGCGGCCGGGTCAGCGAACCCGGCGGCAGGTCGGCGAGGAGCCCGGCCACCCGGGCGGCACCGGGTTCGGCGCCGCCCGCGGTCGTCAGCGGCGTCCGCCCGTTCCTGGCGTCGGGCAGGCCGACCGCCAGCAGCCGGGGCCGCAGCTCGGGACGGGTGACCTGCGCGCCCAGCAGCATCGTCAGCGGGGTCGTCCCGGCCACCCCGTCCAACCGGCGCACGAGCCCGGCGGCCAGGCCGACGTCGTCCGGGGAGATGTCGGCCAGGTACGAGTCGCAGGGCGCGGCGAGCACCCCGGCGAGCAGGCCGGCCAGCGCGTCGCGGGGCGCGGCCGGCTCGTCCAGCCCGGCCCGGGCGTGCGTCCACAGCGCGGTCGCGTCGAGCGGTTCGAGGTCCGAGGGCGTCCCGTCGAGCCGCTCCGGCGTGCTCCACCCCGGCCAGCGGTGCAGCCCGAGCACCAGGGCCGCGTTCACCACCGGCGCCGGGCCGACGAGCGCGTGCACGAGCTGGGAGGGCCGGCCGTTCGGGTCGCGGGCCGGGACCAGCCGCAGCGCGGCGCCGTGCTCGCCCCGCCGGCCGAACCGCAGCGCGCCGAGCGCCGCGCACTCGGCCAGGCCGGACAGCCACTGCCCGACGGCGACGTCGCCGCCGGCCAGCCGCTCGTTCCACACGCGCAGCCCGTCGGCGTCGAGGGACGTCGCGACCGGGCCGAGGCCGCGGCCGCCGGCCAGCAGCCGGTCCGACCAGGCGAAGACGATCTGGTCGACGCGGTCGGACGCGGGAAGGGGACCGGTGGTCATGACGCCGCCCCCGCCCGGTCCGCGGACGCGTCGAGCACCCCGCGCGGCAGCACGCCCTTCATCGCGAGCAGCGACAGCAGCGGCCGCAGCACCCGCTGCCGCCGGAACGACTGCTCGGGGTACTCGCCGCTCTCCAGGTCGACGCCGACGCCGGTCGCCGACGCGAAGTGCAGGGTCGCGTCCTCGCACTTCTGGACCGGGACGAGCCACGACCCCGCGCCGCGCGAGCGCAGCAGGGCGTAGGCGTCCTCGGACTCCTGCTCGACCGTGCCGAGTTCGAGGTCGTCCCGGCGGTCGAGCCACCGGTCGACCTCCTTGAACGCGCGCAGCGTGTCCGACTTGGCGATCACCAGCGCGGCGGGCAGCGGCAGGAACTCCAGGCCCTGCCCGGCGCGGACGTGGTCGATGTGGCTGAGCACCGCGGTGAACCCCGGGTCGCCGGTGTGCCGGCCGTGCCGGACGTCCAGCTCGGTGCCGTCCGCCACGAAGATCAGCCCGTCCGCGATGCTCATGAACGGGGTGTCGTCGCGGGTGTGGCCCTGGCTGAAGATCTCCCCCGGCACGTCGAAGACCAGCAGCGCGTACTGCTCGCCGGTGTGCCCGCTGGTGATCCGGTAGGCGCAGGTGAACTCCGGGCTCAGCGCCCGGCGGGTGACCGGCAGCGGCTTGCGGTCGCGCAGCAGGTCGAACCGGTTCCTGGCGAACAGCTCCCGCTGCAGCCGCGGGTCGAGCGGCAGCACGTCCAGCCGGTGCGAGATCTTCAGCGCGGCCTGGTCGAGCTCCTCGGTCATCGCCGCGAGCAGGTGCGACTTGCCCGACCCGGACGTGCCGACCATCCCGACGATCAGGACGGTCATGCCGCCGAGCGACGCGGGCACGAAGTGGTCCTTGCCGGTGGCCTCGCAGACCCGCCAGGCGTGCATCGTCCGGGTGCGCCAGCGGACGTCGCCCTCGCCGGGCTCCCGGGTCAGCGCGATCTCGTCGCCGTCCACGGTGCGGTCGACGAGCGGGGCGGTGTTCCAGTCGAACTCGCTCAGGCAGTACGGGCACACCATGGTGCGGTCGGGGCCGTCCGGCGGGCCGGGCACGCGGGGCCGGTGCGGGGACGCCGGGCCGAGGTCCTCGCCCATCACCGTCTCGGGGCGCGGCTCGTACGGGGGGTCGGCGGTCCAGTCGCCGGCCGCCGTGCCCTCGGCCGCGGTGCTCTCGGCCGCCGTGGCTCCCGCCGCCGTGGCGCCGGCGAGCGCGTCGCCGGGCGCGGCGCCGTTCGGCCGGGCGTCCAGGCCCGGGGGCGCGACCTGGGCCAGGTTCAGCTCCAGGTCCGTGTTCGCGGCGGGCATCGGGAAGGGCGGCCCGTCGAGCTTCGGCGGAAGCTTGGGCCTGGGCGGTTCGGGGTCGCTCACGTTCACCTCACGAGCAGGACGGCGCTGACGATCAGGGCCACGGCAAGGACCCCGAGGAGGAGGAAGAGCAGCGGGCCGTGCCCGCCGGCGGGGGGCGTCCCGTCCGCTGCCGGGAGCCGGGCCGGCCGGGGCGGCGCGACGGGCCCCTCCGGGGCCTGCGCCCGCGGCGGCTCGGCCGCGATCCGGCGGCTCTCGCGGAACTCCCGCTGCCGGCGGCGCAGCTCGCGGAACTCGGCCCGTCCGTTCTCCTGCGCGGCGAGCCGCTGGTCGCGGACGGCCGATGGCGGCCTGGCCTCGGGCCGCGTCGTCTGAGGGGCGGTCGCGCCAGAGGTCGCCTGGTCCGGGGGCGGCTGCCGGGGCGGGGCCTCCGGAACGTGCCGATCCTCCGGGCCGCCCGCGGGCGGCGGCGGCATCGGACGACTCCGCCACAGCCGGTCCTTGATCTCACCGGGGGAGACGGAATGGCCGTTGGTGGCGTGGAAAGCCGGTTCGAGCGCCTGCGCGAGGTCGGCGTCGAGCTCGGCCAGCTCCGCGACGAGGGCCGCGGGCGTGCCGCCGCCGGGCGACCCGGTCGCGAGCCGGAGCAGCAGGTGGGCAGCCGCATGGACGTCCGGGACGTCGCTGACCGGCAGCCCCGTCGGCGAGCCGAGCGCGGACCCGGCGAGCGCCTCGGGCGGGCCGAGCGGCTCCACGTGCCCGAACCCGTGCAGCTCGACGCGGCGGCCGTCCCAGAACACCGTGTCCGCCGAGAGGGCCCGGTGCGCGAAGCCGAGGTCGGCGAGGAACGCGAGCGCGCCGAACAGGTCGCGCGCGGCCCGGCCGAGCTGCGCGGCGTCGAGCCGCGGCGCCGGGTCCCACCGGGAGACCGGCACGCCGCGGCGGGTCACCATCAGGCGCACGGGGCTCTGCGCCGCCTGGAAGCCGATCATCCGCCCGGCGGACGCCTGCCGCCCGGCGATCCGGTCGTAGACCTCGGCCTCGCGGCGCAGCACCTTCGCCCCGGCGGGCGAGAGGGCCGTCTTGAGGAGGACGTCGCGGTCGTCGGCGCGGCCGTAGCGGTGGCTGAGGAGCGCGTCCCCGTGCTCCAGCTCGCCCTGCGTGAAAGTGACCGTGACCCGACCGGATTGCCCGAAAGATGACTTCTGCAGGGTGAATGTCTCTTCCACTGGCGCCCCCGCCCGTTCTGTGTAGATAGCGCCCCCTCCGGGTCATATTTGCGGCGTGACGATTAAGTGCTGCATGCGATCCGGTAGGTGTGACGCTCGGAGTTGGGGGAAGGTTGCCACTTTTTTCGATTTGAGATCGACCCAGGCCAGAGCGGGAACCGCCCCGGCTGCAGTGGCCCGCCAAGCCGCATCGGCGGCGTGCACGGCGCTCCCGCCGCCGCCCCCCGTCCCGCCGCCCCGGCCGTCGCGGCCGGACATGGACGAATGTCCGTGAGTGTGTAAAACGCAATGGACAAAGCGCCACGAAATGCCACACACCCTACGGGGACGTCCGACCGGCTCGGTGTGGAATGAGCCCGCCGGCCAGGGAGTTCTACTAAAGATGAGCGACGGGACGGACGTGGAAGCGGCGCGGACGCGCGAGGCGCTGGAGGCCGAGCGCGAGCGCACGCTCGCCGCCGTCCGCGCGCTCGACCGCGACCGCGAGGGGATCGTGGAGTCGGCGCGGCTGTCGGCCGTGGACGACGAGCACGACCCCGAGGGCGCGACCCTCGGTTTCGAGCGAGCCCACGTCGAGGCGTTGCTGGCGGCGGCCCGGAACCGTCTCGACGACCTCGACCGCGCTCTCGAACGCCTCGCCGCGGGGACCTACGGCATCTGCACCTCCTGCGGCGGCCCCATCGGCTCCGGCCGCCTGGCGGCCCGTCCCGCCGCGGCCCTCTGCATCTCCTGCGCCTGACCCGCCTCCCCTGCCGCCGGACGAGGCCGGATTCCGGGGCGGCGAGGACGCGCCACGGCAGGAGGAGTGGATCCGTCGGGCGTCGGCGACCGTGATCGCCCTGCGCGTGGTGATGAGGTCGGCGAGCAGGCGCCACGGGGACGCCGAGGCGGCAATTGTTCGCAATCTTGATCAGCCCGTGCCTTGCCCCTGGATAGATGCCGGCCGCCTGGCCGGTTCTTCGGCGGCTACCGCCGTTTCAGGGTGCCGCTCGCCCGCCTCCTCGCGCCGTCCCGCGGCATCCCCTGCCACGAGCGGAGTACCGCCATGCGTCCTTCCACAGCCTGCCCGCCTCAGCCCGGCGCGGATCGGGACAAGACCGAGGTCCCCGCGTTGCGCTCGGACCACCCGAACCATCGGACCGCCGCGGCGGTCGGCGCGTACCCGGCACCCTCGCCGGACGCGTCGCTCCTGTACGCCATCGGCAACACGCCGCTCGTATGGACTCCGTCCCGGGCCTCGCCCTGGCCGCCGAGGCATCGCCCGGCGGCGTTCCCGGCGCCTGGTGCCCCGACCAGTACAGCAATCCCGACAACGTGGCCGTCTACGCGGCCCTGGCGGCCGAGCTGATCGGTGCCCTGCCCTGGATCGACGCGCTGATCTGCTCGGTCGGCACCGGCGGGCACAGCTCGGGGGTCTCCCGCGTGCTGCGCCAGTCGTTCCCGGATCTGCGGCTGGTCGGCGTCGACACCGTCGGCTCGACCATTTGTCAACCAGGTCGGCATCAACATCGGGTTCTGCATGCCCATGCCGTATCTGGCGGCCCACCTGGCCGGGGAACCAGGTGTCGCCGTCCCCGGCCGAAGCGGGATCTACGCTCCAAGGTCGGACGGCTCCTGCTTGGCATCGGACGCTTCGTGGCGTGGTGAGGGGTCACACGGTGCTCACCTTTCGGCATGCTCGAAATGCGTCACGCTCTGTGTTGATGCGAACACTGTGCGGGCAGAAGTGGGGAGACCGCTAGGCCGCCTGGAAGCAAAGGAGCAGGGGAAACTCATGCGCATCGCCACTATGGCCGTTGTCGGCACGGCCTCCGTCCTCGGACTCGTCCTCACCGCGGGCTCCGCCGTCGCCGGGACGGGTGCGGTGCTCGCCGCCGGCGAAGCCGTCCAGCTCACTTCCCAGGGTTACGGTGCTCTGAAGATCGGCAGTTCCGAGCGGGACGCGCTTCGCTCCGGGATGCTGGTGCGCAAGTTCACCGGACAGTGGTGCGACGGCTTCGACCTGAAGGACCACCCCACGGGCCGCGACGAGGTGTCGGTCTACATCTCCAAGAAGTACGGGGTCGCGATGATCGCGCCGCCCCGCGCCACCCGCACTCCGCGCGGCGTCCACGTCGGTTCCACGTTCCGGGAGCTCAAGCGCGCTTATCCGGGCGTCCAGCGTGACGTCCACGGCTTCTGGGACGTCACCGCGCCCGGCAACCGCCGCGCGCTGTACCAGTTCGAGGTGGAACGCGGCCGGGTCACCATGATGGCGCTGAACCTGAAGGACCAGGACTGCTTCAACTGATCGGCAGGAGATCCTCCTCGCCCGTCGACCGGTAAGGGGCGCTGGGACCGCATCGCGTCGAAGGGCGCGGCGAGCATCCGGTTGAGCGGCACCGCCTCCAGCCGGGCGGGCCGCCCTGTTCGATCCGCATGGGGACTCCACCGGTGACAGGTTCTCCTTATCGCCCCGGCACTGACCCCCGCCTGACTCGTGGTCGCCGCCAGAAGACGCGACCGCGATGGACGAAGACATGGCAGGCTCTATGTGCTTGGCTGCTCCGGCGGGCTATCGCCCGTCGTCCCCGCCGGCTGGATGAACACCCCTTCGGCCTCGACGGTCACGCCGTCGGCGTCGGCGATCGACCCCGCCACGAACACCTTGCGCCCCTCCTCGCGGACGATCTCCGCTTCGAGGCGGAGGGCGCCGAGGGGGGTGCCGCGCCGGTAGCGCATGGTGAGCGTTCCCGTGAAGGTCGCCCGGCGCATCCCGGACGCCGTCTCGCCCATGATGTGGTCGAGGAGCATCGCGGAGACCCCGCCGTGCACCAGTCCGGGAGGTCCCTCGTAGGCCGCGCCGAGGACGACGTCGGCGTGGCATCCGGACGGGCCGTGGACGACGCGGAGGGGCGGCGCGATCGCGTTCGCGGCCCCTATCACGGCATTGCCCCAGTTCCACGCCCGGAGTTCGGCGTTGTACCGGATGCCGGCGGGACCGGGCAGCTGGGCGGCCCGCAGCCGGTCGACGAGTGCGGCGAGGTCGTCGCGGACCCGCTGCACCTCCTCGTCGTCGACGGTCGTGCGGATCGTGGCGTCGACCAGCTCGCGGACGGTTCCGGCCAGCGACGCCATCACCGCCTCCCGGCGGTCGACCTCGGCGGTCGGCGTGTCGTCGCGGACGAAGCCGCCGACGTTCATCGCGGACGCTTCGGGCGAGGGGCGGCGGCTCGTCATGCGCCGACCGTATACCGCCGGGGCCGGCGCCGACCTCGTCATACCTCGAAGCTCCGCACTGAGAGCGCGGGACGCCGGGGGCGCGACTCAGCCGCGGTTCCGCAGACCGTCCGCGCGCAGGACCACGAGCAGGACGACGGCGAGCGCGGCGGCGAGGACGCCCAGCCCCGGGAGCGGGCGCGCGGCGACTCCGAGGCCGCCGCCCGTCCAGGAGCCCGCCAGCACGCCCAGCGACGACAGCGCGAACGACCAGCTCATGACGGCGCCGAACTCCTCGCCGCGGAACGACGCCTGGCGCAGCGTGGTGATCAGCACGTCCCGCATCCGGCCGAGGGCGGCCCCGGTGGCGACCTGGCCGAGGGCCACGGGCCAGACGGCGGCCGGCGGCAGCAGGACCAGGCATGCGGCGAGCACCGCGACCCCGGTGATCGCCCCCGTCAGGGAGAGCACCAGCGCGCCCCGGATGCCCAGCCGGCGCTGCGCCAGGGGTGCGAGGTGGGGGCCCAGCGTGGCGCCGACGCCGAAGCAGGCCACGACGAGTGCCAGCGAGGCGGCGGGCGGCCAGGGCATCGCGCGGGCCGTCCAGAGATGGACGAAGACGCCCGCGCTCGCGTGTCCGGCCGTCACCACGAACGCCACGGCGGGCGACGTCGGCCCCGAGCGGACGAGCACCGCCGCTACGTCCGTCCACGACCTGCGCGCTCCAGAGGTCTCCGGCTCTCGCGCGGGGGTGGTCGGCACGGTCCGCCTGCTGACGAGACGCAGGCAGGCCCCGGACGCCGACAGCACCAGGTTCAGCCCGACGAGCAGCGCGAAGGAGCTTCCCGAGACCAGGCCGCCCATGGGTGCGCCGATGACGACCCCGACGAACCCCAGCATGGAATAGACCGCGGCGTTGAACGACAGCGCGTGGGCCGGTGAGAGGCGTGCCAGTTGCCGGGCGTAGAGCTCCTCGACCACGTCGCAGATCGCAGGGAAGACGAGCGCGAGCAGCAGATAGCAGATCATGACGGGGCCCGAGCGGGCGGGCGCCAGCACAAGCGCGGCCAAGGCGGCGGCGGAGAGGACGGCCTCGGCCATGTCGGAGGCCACCAGGACGGCGGCCGGGGGGAACCGGGAGAGCAGCCGCGTCGTGAGCGGGGCGGCGAAGCCCAGCGCCTCGGCCGCGGTGGCGAACACGGGCAGCCACATCACCGGCAGCAGTCCCTGGACGACCGTGCCCGCGGCGCCGCCCTCGACCACCCTGCTGCCGACGATCGACACCGTGAGCCCGGCCAGCATCCAGCGCCGGGCGCGCAGGACCGCGGGCAGCGGCGCGGCCCGCCGTCCGCCGGTCAGCTCGTGAAGCACAGCGCCCGCTCGGCGCCGGGGAACGACCGCAGGTCCAGGCGCAGCGCGGCCGCCCCCGCCGCGTTCAGGCACGGGGGTTCGGGCACCGCTTCGGCGAGCCGGCGCACGAGGGCGCGCCGCTCGCCGTCCAGCAGGCGGTCGTCGAGTTGGAGGACCAGGTTCGCCAGGTACCTGGCGCGGAAGGACGTCCGCTGGAGGCAGTGCAGCGACCCGTCCCGCTCCGGATCCGCCGACAGCCGCACGACCCGCTCGTAGTAGTGGCTCAGATGCGCGTACACCGGGAAGGCGGAGAACGCCCGGTCGCTGTCCCAGCGTCTGCTGGAGGTCTCGGTCCGCCACCACGGGATGTCGATGAACTCGGGGGTCGACTCGATGAAGACCCTCTCGAAGCCGCGGGTGAGGCGGTAGGTCTTGGCGTGCACGGCCTCGTGGAGCAGCGCTTCGGCGGCGGCGTCCGGGCGGTGCTCCAGCCGCGTGCCGAGGACGACCGCACCCGCGAGGTCGTCCCAGGACGCACCGGCGATGTGCTCGTCGCGGGTGAGCGCGGCGCGTGTGACGAAGCACCGGACCTGGTCCCACAGCTCGGGGATCCTGGCTCTGAGCAGAGCGTCGGCCTCGGTGAGCAGCGCCTCCAGGGCGGTCCGTCCCTGCTCGTCCTCAGGCTCGACGCGGCCGTGCTCCCGGTCGGCGAGGGAGTTCAGCGTCCTCATGAGGGCGGCGTCGGCGGGATGGCCGCGGTCCAGCCACGCCCGGACGGTGCCGTTCCCGACCGGCTCCAGGTACTCGGGCGGGACGGGCCCGGCGTCCCCACCGCACCACCGCGCGCACGCCAAGTGGTCCACCATCGGATGGAGGGCGAGGCCGGACGCCGCCCCGGGGTCCACGCCGGCCGCCGTGTAGAAGCGCGCCGAAGCCCGGACGATCTGCTGGGCGTCGCAGTAGGGCCCCTCGGTCAGGTTCGGTTTCATCCTCGTTCTCCCTCCAGGCGTTCTCTTCGTAGGAGCAGAGCGCACGTTCGCGGCGAGTGCAGCCGCCCGGTGGGGACCAGCGGACGGCAGAACAAGACACCGTGGAACTGCTCCAGACCCGGCGCGATCACCTGGACGACGTGCACGCCGTGCTCCTCGTCCCGCGTGCCGGCCACGTGCCGCCAGACGGGTCTCCAGAAGACCTCGAAACCGCGGTTCCGCAGGGTGTGCAAGAGGTGGACCGGCGTCCCGTCCGCCGGCCCGCTCCGGCCGCGCCCGCGCACGAACTCCTCGTAGCCGAGCCGTTCCCCGCACACCGGTCCCGGGATGGTGGCGGCTCGATGGAGCAGGGGATAGGAGGCGAGATTCGCCGGCTCGTGCCCACCCTCGTCGGCGAAGGTGACGCCCCTGGTGAAGGCAGTCCACTCCTGGTGCAGCTCCGTCACAGCCCGCTCGTAGGCGATCTCGGGGAAGGGGGAGCAGCCCAGCCCGGCCAGACCGGACGGGCCTTCCGGGGGGACGAGGTGTGCCATGACGACGCACCCGGTGTGAGCGGTGATGTCCACCACCGTCGCCTTCGTGCCGGCCTCGGCCTGGACGGTCTCCAGTGCCCGCCGGAGCGGGCCGGGCGCGCCGCCCTCGATGCGCGGCAGCGGCCGGGGCGGCCCTAGGACCGACGACAGGAGGTACTGGCTGAACGCGTCCCGTTCCACCAGCTCGTTCACCGCGTGGACGAGCGCGTCGTCGAGCGTGGCGCCCGCCGCATAGCCGTTGGTCGTGGTGTACCGCTGCAGGACGGCCAGGTCCGCTTCGTCGTCGCCGCAGTGGTAGGCGAGATCGGTCACCGCCCGCGGGTAGGCGACTCGGCGTCCCGCCCTGGCCGGGTACAGCCCGGTGAGCGTGCGGAACTCCGCCGTGGCCTGCGGTGCGGCCGTCCGGACACCGCGAGCGTGGTCGTAGAGCAGGTCGAACTGCTGGAAAGGGGACGGAGGCAGCACCTCCCGTCCGAGTCCGCCAGGTATGCCGGGGAGCGTCCCGTATGCCGCCGCGTGCTCGAACGCCTCGAACAGGGCACTGGCCAGCGATCGTCTCCCCACGCCCTTGCCAGTCGCCTTCCCGACCGGCGATCCGGCCGCGTCCGACAGGACGGCGGTGAAGACAGTCACCCGGTCGTCGAGCGTGTCGTCCGGGGGGCTCCAGGCCAGGTGCAGTCCATGGGCCCGCGCGGCGTCGAGGGCGAGCGCGAGCGCCTCGGCGACCGGGACGGACCGCTCCCTGTCGCCGACGCCGCCCGGATGCGGGCACGACGGTCTCGTACGGGTCAAGAGCGACACCTCCCAGGTGATGGGCGGCCGGTCGCCGCACCGCGGCTGCGGCGCGGCGACCGGGGGCGGCGTGTCCGCCGCCGCGGGCTACCGCTTCTCCTGCTCCTTGGCAGGGACGGCCCGGACGGCGGTGGACCTGGCGAAGAACGCGTCCTCGGCCGTCTTCCGCCCGCCGCGGGCGTCGGCGAGGTTCAGGTGCCCGCTCGCGGATTTCCCGTGTCCCATCGCGGTGTCCTCTCTGTTCTTTCCGGTGGTCGCGGCCCTGGGGCCGCCTGGACGGGCGGCTCGCGGGCGGGTCCCGTCCGCGAGCCGTGATCCGAGGGTCCCCGCCCGCGCTGACGCCGCGGTCACGCGCCGGTCACTCGAAGTCGCGCACCGGCCGTGCGCCCACCGACCGCCGACCGTTGCCCGCCGCCCGTGTGCGCGGCGCCTCGCCGCATTCACGCCGGGCAGTGGCCCCTGAATCGGAGTGAACTCGGCTGGGGCGGCAATACCGGAGGACACGTCCCCCCGGAGGTGCGCATGGTTTGGCTCGGGCTTGTCCTCCTTGTCGCGGGCGCCGTCCCGGCTCTCACCGCGGAAGGTGACCTGGGCGGCGTCGACATCACCGTGGCGGGCGCCGCCGTCATGGCCGTCGGCGCGGTCCTGCTGATCGCGGGCATCCTGCGGCTGCGCAGGCGCCGCCGTGTCGGGCCGGCCGGCAGGGCCGCGCAGGCGTACTACCGGACCTCGACCGGCAAGATCGTCGCGATGGTGGTCGCGGTGATCTACATCGTCTCCCCGGTCGACCTGATCCCGGACGTCTTCCTGCCGTTCGGCATCGTCGACGACGCCACCGCCTTCACCTGGCTGCTGTTCGCGCTCGGCCAGGAGTACACGCGGCGTTCCCGCACGGAACGCCGCGCGCCCTGAAGCGCGGCTTCAGCGGCGGCGGTGTCCTTCCTCGCCGGGGTCTACGGGCTGCATGGCGGAGTGGGCGCGCCGGTGGGCCGCAACGCGTTCGCGGGTCGCGCATCGGCGGGAGCAGTAACGGCGTTCCGGTCCGCTGCCTTGCGCGATGAAGACGTTCTGGCAGCTGGACGACGAGCAGATCCGGCCGGGCGGGCGTTGCCGGTCCCAGACCAGGACGGTCAGGGCCATGCAGGACGAGGCGAGGAGCCACTCGCCCCACGGGGCTTCGTCGTCGCGGTCGAGGTGCGGATGCCAGGGCGTGCCGCCGCCGTGCGAGGTCAGACGGAGCGGCCCGGTGTGCTCGCGCAGGAGGCGGTTGAGGGCGGTGGCGGCGTCGTCCGCGTCCTCCGCGGCGAAGACGTCCCGGAGCAGAGCGGCGGCCGCGTGCATCTCGGCGATATCGCCGGTGCTGAGGCCCGGCGAGGGGACCGTCTCGCCGTAGGCGCCGAGCACGCCGGCAACGGTCGCCGGGTCAGGGCGGTCGTCGGCCAGGGCGTTGACCAGGGCGGCGGTCCGCCGGGCCATGGACAGCACGGAGTGCCGGGTGGACCAGTCGTCGACGGTGGGCCGCATCCAGTCAATGTAACGCATATTGCTATGTTTTAAGTTACTTCCGTAACGTCCTGTCGATGAAGAGGCGTTACTCGTTGTGCTCGTACCTCGCCGGAGCGGTGGCGGCCCGTCTCGGGGACGAGATGTCCGGCCCGGCGCTGATGCTGGCGGGCTTCGCCCTGGCCGGATCGACCACCGACGCCTCGTCGCTGCTCGCGGGCATCACGGTCTCCGCGGCGGTCGGGGGGCCGGTGCTCGGGGTGCTCCTGGACAGGGTGAGCCGGCCGGGCCGCCTGCTGGGCGGAGCCGTCCTGCTGTACGCGGCGGGGCTGGGTGTGATCCTGCTGGGGCTCGGCCGCGTGCCGTTCGCCGTGACCATAGTGATCGCCGTGGCGGCGGGGCTGCTGGGACCGGCCCTGTCCGGCGGATGGACGGCCCAGCTTCCCCGGGTGGCGCCCGGCGACCGTCTGCCGCGGGCGAGCGCCCTCGACGCCATGACCTTCAGCGCGGCGAGCCTGGCAGGTCCCGCTCTCGCGGGCGGTGCGGCGGAGGCGCTGGGGGCGCCGATGGCCGTGGTGGCCGCTGCCGCACTCATCGTCTCGGCGCTGCCCGCCGCGTGGCGGCTGCCCTCCCCGCCCGTCCGGGCCCGGACGGCTCAGGCGACCTCACTGATCGGCGATCTCGCCGCCGGCGCACGGGTCATCATCGGCAGACGGCTCCTGGCGCGAGCGACCCTCGCCTCGGTGGTCTGCTGCGCCGCTCAGGGCATGCTGACCGCCTGCGTCCCGCTGCTGGGGGAGCGCGTCCTGGGCGGCGCGGGGCGCGGCATGGTCCTGCTGTCCTGCTCGGCGGTCTCCGCCCTGGCGGCCAACGCCCTGCTGGCCCGGTTCCCGCGCGCCGTCGACCCCGACACGATCATCTGGGTCGCGGCCCTGGTCCAGGCCGCCGCGTTCGCCCTGGCGGCCCCGGGACGGCCGGCCGCGCTGATCGCGGCCGTCGTCGTCGCCGGTATCGGTGAGGGCCCCCAGCTGGCCGCGCTGTTCGCGATCCGGCACCGGGAGGCCCCGGAGAAGCTGCGCGGCCAGATCTTCACCACCGGCGCCAGCCTCAAGATCACCGGATTCGCCGTGGGGGCGGCGGTCGCCGGACCGCTCGCGGCCCGGTCCCTCCCGGGCGCCCTGGCACTCGCGTCGGGCGTGGCGGCCTCGGCGGCACTGGCCGCCCTCATCATCCCCTCGGCTCCGGTCAACTCCCGGAGGGAGGAACCAGCTGACCGTGTTCGGCGCTGAAGGGCCGCTGGCCTGGGCTGGGCCGGTCAGGGTCGGCGATCCTCCCGGGGCGGGAGGTAGGGGCGGAAGTGGTCGGCGACGATGTCGGCGACGGCGCCGGCGTCGCGGGTTCCGTCGACCTCGATGACGCGGATGCCGTGGCGCCGGGCGGAGCGGACGGCGTCGTCGGCGACGAGGCGGTCCCGTTCGAGCCGGTTGCGTTGGGCCCGGGCGGGGTCGCTGACACGGCCGCCGAAGGCGGCGGCTCGGGGGAGTTCGCGCAGTTGCCGGTCGCGGAACGCTTCGGTGGGAACCATGACGACCATCCGCCGGGGCGAGTCGATGAGGGGTGCGACCAGTTCGGGGCGCAGTCCCCAGCCTTCGGCGATGACGGGCCGTCCGGGGATCAGGGCGCGCAGGTCGTCCAGGGCCCACTCGAAGCGGGCCGGGAAGCCGGCGAGGGTGTCGGCGGCCATCTCCTGCGGGGTGGTGTTCACCCAGACGGCGTCGGGGTCCGGGGCGTCGGGCGGGTGGCCGAGCCTGATCCGGCGGGCGATCCGGCGGTCGTTGTGGCCGCGCGCGTCGTGGTAGTCGTAGTTGTAGGCGGTGAGCCCGTACCGGTCG
Organism: Actinomadura sp. K4S16; assembly: GCF_008327685.1. Lineage (GTDB taxonomy): Bacteria > Actinomycetota > Actinomycetes > Streptosporangiales > Streptosporangiaceae > Spirillospora. The sequence continues at coordinate 54,392 of NZ_BDDE01000026.1, read as the reverse complement.
GCCAGCAGCCGGGCCACGGTGGACTTGCCGGCCCACTGCCCGCCACCGATCCAAAGGACCCTGCGAAGCGTGCCGAACGGATCCCAGACCTCGCCGCCGTCGGCACCCATGTTCCCAGACCTCCTTCTCGAGTGCGGCTGATGCGATCAAACGCAATCGTCTGAAGGGTGCAGCACGCAAGCGGCAGGCGCATCGTCACCGCCTCCCGTTACCGGCCTGGGTGCTCGACCGCTCAGGGGGCGCCGGCCTTGGCTGCCCCGGGGACGTTTTGCGGGTGGTGCTGGGTGGGTGGCCGGTCCAGCGGATGCAGGCGCGGCGGAACTCGCGGGCGTCGCTGAAGCCGACCTCGTGGGCGATGGCGTCGACGGGGAGGGCGGTCTCGAGGAGGAGGAAGGTGGCGCGGCGTTCGCGTACGCGGTCGCGGATGGTGCTGTAGTGCTCGCCTGAGGCGGCGAGCTGGCGGCGCAGGGTGCGTTCGGTGATGTGGAGGTGCCGGGCCGCCTCGGCCATGGTGAGCGGGCGGCGGAGGTCCTGGTCGAGCAGGGTCTCGACGGTGACGGTGATGTCGGAGCGGGCGGTGCCGAGGTCGAGGAGGCCGCGGCAGGCGGCGATGGCGGCGGCACGGGTCGGTTCGCTGTGGGTGGGGAAGGCGAGCCCGAGCAGGGCGCCCGGGTAGACCATGCGGTTGGCGGCGGCGTCGAACAGGATGGGGCAGCGGAAGAAGCGCCGGTACTCCTCGGCGTAGGGCGGGGCGGGGTAGGCCAGCTCGATGCGGGTGGGCGACCAGTCCGCGCCCAGCATGGAGCGGAGGAGGACGAGAGTGCTGCACATCGCCTCCTCGCAGAGGAAGGCGATCAGTTCGGGGTCGGGGCGCCGCTCATGGAACCGGAGCGCGGCCGTGTCGCCGAAGGCCTCGGCCTCCACGTCGAGCAGGCTTCCCGCGGCCTGGTGCAGTTCGAGGGCCAGGGAGAGGGCTTCCTTCGCGGTGGAGCAGGAGCGCAGGGCGACGCCGAGCATGCCGAACGACAGCAGGACGTCCCGGCCGCCGACCCGCATGCCGAGCGGCTTGCCGGGCATCGCCCGCATGGCGCGCCGCAGGACGGTGCTCGCCTGCCGGAAGGAGACCTTCAGGGTGCCCGAGGTGAGCAGTACTGCCGGCTCCAGCCCGGTGCCGGCGAACCAGGAGACGATCGGAAGGCCCTCGCGCTGCCCGATCTCGACCAGCCCGACGAGGACGCTCGGGGGGATGACCGCCTCGTTGAGCCGTGCGTCGCCGCTCACACGTCCCCCTAGGTGTCCGGTCTGCCCCCCACGCTAGCCCGGATTCGCCCTCCCGGGCTCCCGAGCCTGGACGTTGGATCGAGCGTAGTCACACGTCCAGAGGAGTGTTCATGGCGGGGAACGGATCGGAACCCGAGAGGGTGTGCGTCGTCGGCGCCGGGCCGGCGGGCCTGTCGGCCGCCCGTGCCCTCCAGCGGCTCGGCATCGCCTACGACCAGTACGAGCGGCATAACGATGTCGGCGGCATCTGGAGTCTCGACAACCCGGGCACGCCGATGTACGAATCGGCGCACTTCATCTCCTCGCGGAAGACCTCCGGGTTCTTCGACTTCCCGATGCCCGAGGACTTTCCCGACTACCCCGGCCACCGGCTGATCCTGCAGTACACCCGGGACTTCGCCGACGCCTACGGCCTGCGCGAGGCGATCCGCTTCGGCACCGCCGTCAGCGCGGTGGAACGGTCCGGCGACGCATGGGCCGTGACCGCGGAGGACGGCTCGCGCCACCGCTACCGGGCGGTCGTGTGCGCGACCGGCGTGACCTGGACGCCGCGCATGCCGCGGCACCCCGGCACGTTCACCGGGGAGATCCGGCACTCGTCCTCCTACCGCAGCCCGGAGGAGTTCCGCGGCAAGCGCGTGCTGGTGGTGGGCCTGGGCAACTCTGGCGCCGACATCGCCTGCGACGCCGCCGCCAGCGCGGAGGCCGCCTTCGTCAGCGTCCGGCGCGGCTACCATCTGATCCCCAAGCACATCTTCGGCGTCCCCAGCGACGAGTTCGCCGCCAAAGGGCCGCGGTTGCCGCTGCGCTTGGAGCGCCCGCTGTTCGCCGCGACGCTCCGGCTCCTCCAAGGCGATCTCACCAGGTACGGGCTGCCCAAGCCCGACCACAAGCTGTTCGAGTCGCACCCGCTGCTCAACAGTCAGCTGATCCACCACCTCCAGCACGGCGACGTCGCGGTCCGGCCGGACATCGCGAGCCTGGACGGCGACCGGGTCCGCTTCACCGACGGCACCGGCGAGCGGATCGACCTGGTGCTCTACGCCACCGGCTACGACTGGGACATCCCGTACGCCGAGAAGTACTTCACCTGGAACGACGGCCGACCCGAGCTGTACCTGACCGCGTTCAGCCGCGAGCACCGCAACCTGTTCGGCCTCGGCTACCTGGAGATCAACTCCAGCGCGTACACCGTCTTCGACCACATCAGCAACATCCTGGCCCAGTACCTCCACGACCAGGAGCACGCGCCGGCCCGCGCGGCGCGGTTCGACCGCATGATCGCGAAGGACCGTCCCAGGCTCGACGGCGGAATCCGCTTCCTCGACTCGGCGCGTCACCGGTCCTACGTCGACGCCCACGCCTACCGCGGATACCTCGGCACGATAGGCGGACACATGGGCTGGACCGGCCTGACCCCCGGCATGTTCGACCGGCAGCGGAGGTCGGCATGAGGGTCGCCGTCGTCACCGGCGCGGCCGGAGCCATCGGAACCGCGATCACCCTCCGCCTCCAGGAGCGCGGCTTCCACGTCATCGCCGTCGACCTGGACGCCGCCGGGCTCGACCGGCTTCCCCGTCCCGTGACACGGCTGCGCCTCGATCTGACCGAACCCGGCTTCCACCAGGACGTCGTGGCGGCCGTCGAGGCCTCCGGCGGCCGGTGCGACCTGCTCGTCAACAACGCGGGGATCGTCGTCACCCGGCCGTTCGAGGAGGTGACCGTCGAGGACAGCCGCCGCGAGCAGCTGATCAACCTCCAGGCGCCCATGCAGCTCAGCCGCGCGCTCTACCCGGCCCTGCGCCGGGTCCCCGGCCGGATCGTCTCCGTCGTGTCGCTGGGCGCGATGATGCCGCTCGCGGAGAGCGCCGGCTACTGCGCGTCGAAGGCGGGGCTGCGGGCGTTCATGCTCGCGCTCGCGATGCTCGAACGTGAGACGGGCGTGCGCGTCGGCATGGTCCACCCCGGCGCCGTGGACACCCCGATGCTCCGCCACGAGGCCGCCAACGGAGGCTCCGCTCTCAACTTCCTCAGCGAACCGCTCAGCCCCGACGCCGTCGCCCGGGCGGTCGTCGCCAACCTGGACCGGCCCCGCCTGGAGACCAACCTGCCCCGGCACGACGGGTGGCTCCTCAAGACCGCCGGCCTGACCCCCGGCGTCCTCCCTCGCATCCGGCCGCTGCTCGAACGGCTCGCACAGCCCGGGCTCCGCAAGTACCGGCGGGACCACGGAATGTGATGAGGGCGGGGGCGGCTTAGCCAGGATTTGACGGTTTCGGTGACGACTCGATAGCGCCGGACGTGGCGTACTGCTGTGGCGACAATGGACGATTCCTTTGTCGTTCGGGCGGTGGCCACGGCCGGGCCCGTCCGCGCCGGAGGAAACGCGCACCGCCGGCTCGGGGGCAGAGGCAGTACCTGCGGCATGGAGGAATCCGAATGTCGGACCAAGGCGACCTTCCGGCGCCGAGCCAGGGGCTCGTGGTCACGCACTTCCTGACCGTCCGGGACGTGGCCGTCTCCAGGGAGTTCTACGCGAACGTCCTCGGCGGCAAGGTGGTGCTCCGTGAGAACCCGGCGATCGTGCAGGTGGCCAACACCTGGATCATCATGAACCCCGGCGGCGGCCCCACCCCGGACAAGCCCGACGTGGTCCTCAGGCCGCCCGAGCCCGGCGATCCGGTGTCGGCCTTCCTCAACGTCCGGGTGGCGGACATCGAAGCGTTCTACGCCGAGGCCACCGCCCAGGGTGCGGAGTTCCTGACCGAGCCCCTGGACCGCAAGGCGGAGATCCGCTGCTACATGCGCGACCCGGACGGATATCTCATCGAGGTCGGGCAGGCTACGGGCATGCTCCGCGGTGTCTTTGCCGACCGTTCGGCGCCCGATTAGCGGACATATTCGGCTGCCTGCCCCGCGTCGGGGGCAAGGAGGCGGCGGATGCGCTCATGCTCGGCGGCCATCTCCGGTGTGGCGAGGAAGTCGTCGAGATCGGCGGAGACCTGGTGGTCGACCTCCTCGATGGCGCGCATGGCGAGTTCGTAGAGCTCGGTGACCGTCTCCTCGCCGAAGGCGCGAGCGTCGTCGTCGGCGGCTCCGATGATCAGGCGGAGAACGTCCGCTTCGAGCTCACTGTGGTTCACCCCCGAAGCCTAGCGGTCGTCTCCGGAAGCGGACCATTCCTTCGGGAACGGCTCCGCCTTTCGGTATACCCGCGATTTCATGTGCCGGAATGGTTCCGCAGGGTGAGCGAGGCTCGCCGGCCGGCCATCTCATGCGTTCGTGTCATGCCTCGCCTCCATGGACCGGGGAGGGTGAGGGGGTGTCATCGACACCACCGCATTGAAGGCGTGCGGGTGCGTCGCACGTCCGCAATGGAGTCACCGGTCCAATGATCACGCAGAAGCCCCTCCACCCCGTCCGACGGGGACTGACATCAGACGAGGCCGCCGTACGGCTGCGGCGGGACGGGCCGAACCTGCTCCCGGCGGAGCGGCCGCCCTCTCCGCTGGTGTCGCTGGCGAGGCAGATGGTGCACTTCTTCGCGCTGCTGCTGTGGGCGGCCGCGGTCCTCGCCTATGTCGGCGGCCTGCCGGAGCTCGCGGCGGCCATCGTCGTGGTGGTCGTCCTCAACGGGGTCTTCGCGTTCGCCCAGGAGTACCGGGCCGAGCGGGCCGGCAGGCGGCTGCGGGAGCTGCTGCCGGCCCGGGTGACGGTCCGCCGGGACGGGCACCGCACGGTGATCGACACCAAGGACCTCGTGGCCGGGGACATCGTCCTGCTGGAGGCCGGCGACCGGGTCTCGGCCGACCTCGAACTCCTGGAGACGCACGCCCTGGCGGTCGACGAGTCGACGCTCACCGGCGAGAGCGTCCCGGCCCGGCCGGAGGCGGGCGGCCGCGCGCATGCGGGCACGTTCGTGACCGAGGGGGAGGCGGAGGCGAGGGTCACGGCCACGGGGGCGCGGACCCGGCTGGCGGGCATCGCCGCGCTGTCCCGCACCGCCGGGCGGCGCCCCAGCCCGCTGACGAGGCAGCTGCACCGGGTGGTGCGGGTCGTCGCGCTGACCGCGGTCGGCGTCGGCGCGGCGTTCTTCGGGGCCGCCGTGCTGCTCGGACTGCCGCCCGGCAAGGGCTTCCTGCTGGCCGTGGGCGTCACCGTCGCGCTGGTACCGGAAGGACTGCTGCCGACCGTCACGCTGTCGCTGGCCCGCGCCGCGCAGCGGATGGCCGGGAGCAAGGCCCTGGTGCGGCGGCTGGAGGCGGTGGAGACGCTCGGCTCCACCACGTTCATCTGCACCGACAAGACCGGCACGCTGACGTACAACGAGATGACTGCCGTCCAGGTCTGGACGCCGTCCGGAGAAGTGCGGATCGAGGGAAGCGGATACTCCCCGGACGGCCGGCTCATCGGCGGGCCGGACGCGGTGGAGGCCGTCCGGAGGCTCGCCGTCACCGCCTACCGCTGCTCCACCGGGCGGACGCGGCGCCAGGACGGCCGCTGGCGAGCGGTCGGGGACCCGATGGAGGCGGCCCTGCACGCGCTCGGGCTCCGGGCCGGGGCGGATCTGTCCGACGAGCCCGAGCGGCGCCGCTACCCCTTCGACGCGAAGCGGCGGCGCTCCTCCTCGCTCACCGCCAGCGGACTGCACCTGAAAGGCGCTCCCGACTCGGTGCTGCCGCGCTGCGCGCCGGTGCCGGGAGCCGAAGAGGCCCTCGCCGCCATGACCGGACGAGGCCTGCGCGTCCTCGCCGTCGCCGTCCGCCTGCCCGGCGACCTGCCGGACGACCTGCCCGCCGACCCCGACCAGGCCGAGCGCGGACTGGCGCTGCTCGGCCTGGTCGGCCTCCAGGACCCGCCCCGTGACGACGTCGCCGACGCGATCGCGTCCTGCCGCCGGGCGGGCATCCGGCTCGCCATGATCACGGGGGACCATCCGGCGACCGCCCACGCCATCGCCGCCGAGGTCGGGCTGTCCGAGCCGGGGAGCCCGGTGGTGACCGGGGCCGACCTGCCTCGGGACGAGGCCGAGCTCGGGCGGCTGCTGGACGGCGACGGCGTGGTCGTCGCCCGCGTCACCCCCGAGGACAAGCTGCGGATCGCCCGGGCCCTGCAGGGACGCGGGCACGTGGTGGCCATGACCGGCGACGGCGTCAACGACGGCCCGGCGCTGCGGCAGGCCGACATCGGCGTGGCGATGGGCGCGTCCGGCACCGACGTCGCCCGCGAGGCCGCCGACCTCGTCCTCCTGGACGACCACTTCGCCACGATCGTCGCGGCGGTGGAGCTGGGCCGGGCGACCTTCTCCAACATCCGCCGGTTCCTGACCTACCACCTCACCGACAATGTCGCCGAACTGGTGCCGTTCGCGGCGTGGGCGGTGACGGGCGGGCAGCTCCCGCTGGCGCTCGGCGTGCTGCAGATCCTCGCCCTGGACGTCGGCACCGACATCCTGCCCGCGCTCGCGCTCGGAGCCGAACCCGCCGGGCGGCACACCCTGGAGGGGCGCGCCCGCGACGACCGCCTCATCGACCGCCGCCTCCTCGGCCGGGTCTTCGGCGTCCTCGGGCCCGTCGAGGCCGCCGCGACCATGGCCGCCTTCGCCGCCGTCCTCGTCGCCGGAGGATGGAGCTGGGGCGAGACGCCCTCCGCCGCGCTGCTGTCCACGGCGTCCGGCACCGCGTTCGCCGCCATCATGCTCGGGCAGATGGCGACCGCGTTCTCGTGCCGCAGCGAATCGCGGTGGGCGGGCCGGCTCCGCTGGAACGGCAACCCGCTGCTGCTGTGGGCGGTCGCGACCGATCTGGTGCTGATGTTCGTCTTCCTCGGGGTTCCGCCGGTGGCCCATCTGCTCGGCGGCGGCCTCCCGTCCGCGCTCGGCTGGGCGGTCGCCCTCACCGCCGTGCCGGCCGTCCTGCTGGCCGACGCGGCCGCCAAGGCCGTCCGGGGACGCGGAGCCGCAGCGGCGGGCCGGACCAGGCCAAGCCGGAGCGTGCTCGACCGGCTGACGATGAGAAAGCGCGGAACCCAGCCGCGGTGAAGAAGGCTGCCATGAGCGTGCCCCCCGGCCCAACAGGGGCCGGGGGGCGGACGGCGGTCGGTGCACGCCCCGCTACGGACTGCCTCCCCGCCAACTGATGAGCTCGTCCTTGGTGACGCCGTACCGGGCGAGGAAGCTCTCCGCGAGGTCGTATTCGACAGGGTCCGGCAGTACTCGCTCGGCTTCGTCCGCCACGCCAGGCAGGCCCGCTGTCAGGAGCATCTGAACGACGTGCCGCTTGGGGACTTCCAGTTCTTCCACCGCATCTCCTTTCCTGCGCGGTCCCGCCCTTCCATGGGGAACCGCTTGCCCTCGTCAGTGAGGGGGTGTCGACGCCGGTGGTCGGCGACGCCGCCACTGCCGAGTGGCCCTGCTCGCCGGGGCCTCCATCGCTCCTCGGTCACCAGTTACGACAGGGCGGCCTTGCGTCCTGTGACAACTCCGGCCCGCGCCGGTGCCTGTCACAGATGCGGGGGCGGCCCTGTCTTAGCTGGCGGACCCCCTCCTGGACGAGGCCGGTCCGGGTTCATCGTGGAGGTGCGGCGCAATGGAGAGTGTGATCATCGGCGCGGGGCCCGGCGATTCCGATCGCCGGCTGACGACATGAGCATCCGGTACGCGACGGCGCAGGGGCGGTGGGTGATCGCCGCGACCGTCCTCGGATCGGCGATCGCCTCGCTCGACGCGACCGTGGTGGGCATCGCGCTGCCCGCCATCGGCCGCGACTTCGGCACCGGCCTGGCCGCCCTGCAGTGGATCGTCACCGCCTACACCCTCACCCTCGCGGGTCTGCTCCTGGTCGCGGGCGCCCTCGGCGACCACTACGGCCGCCGCCGCGTCTTCCTCGCCGGGGTCGTCTGGTTCGCGCTCGCGTCCACCCTCTGCGCGTTCGCGCCGACCCCCGGCACCCTCGTCGCCGCACGTGCCCTGCAGGGCGTCGGCGCGGCGCTGCTCACTCCCGGCAGCCTCGCGATCCTGGAGGCCTCGTTCCATCCCGACGACCGCTCCCGGGCGATCGGCGCGTGGTCCGGGCTGAGCGGCGTCGCCTCCGCGGCCGGCCCGTTCGTCGGCGGCTGGCTCGTCCAGGCGGCGAGCTGGCGGCTCATCTTCCTGATCAACCTGCCGGTGGCCGCGGTGGTCATCGTCCTGGCCGTGCGGCACGTCCCCGAGTCCCGCGACCCGGACGCGGCAGGCCGGATCGACATCGCCGGCGGCGCCCTGGCCACCCTGGGCCTGGTCGGCCTGACCTACGGACTGATCACAGGCGCGGCCGGGATCCCGGCGATCATCGCGGGGACGGTCCTGCTCGCCGGCTTCGTGCTGCTGGAAGGCCGGATCCGGCACCCGATGCTGCCGCTCGGCCTCTTCCGCTCCCGGCAGTTCAGCGTGACGAACATCGTCACCTTCGTCGTGTACGGGGCGCTGGGCGGCGCCTTGTTCCTGCTGCCCATCCAGTTGCAGCAGGTCTCCGGCTACACCGCTTTCGAGGCGGGCGTCTCCCTCCTGCCGGTCACCGCGATCATGCTCGCCCTCTCGGCCCGTTCCGGCGCCCTCGCCGCCCGCATCGGACCCCGGCTACAGATGAGCCTGGGCCCGATCGTCATCGGCACCGGCTTCGGCCTGTTCGTCCGCATCGGCCCCTCGGGGGACTACCTCACCGAGTCCCTGCCCGCCGTCACCGCCCTGGGCCTCGGCCTGGCGATCACCGTCGCGCCGCTGACGGCCACGGTCCTGGCCGCCGTCCCCGCCGAGCACGCGGGCATGGCCTCGGCCGTGAACAACGACGTGGCCCGAGCCGCCTCGCTCGTCGCCGTCGCCGTCTTCCCGGCCCTCGCCGGGATCACCGGAGACGCCTACATGCATCCGGCGGCGTTCTCCACCGGCTTCCACACCGCCGCGCTCCTCGCCGCGGGCCTGTGCGTCTTCGCCGGGATCCTCGCGGCGGCCGCCGTCCGCAACCCGCCGGGACCGGCACAGGCCCCGGGCTTCCACTGCGCGGTGGACGCGCCACCGCTGCGCGAAGGTCGCGGCAGGTGGAGGGGACATCCCTCTGGCGCAGGGCTGCGCGACCGTTCCTGAGGCGCCGCGGCATCGCCTATCGAGGTCAGGGCGGGGGCGGGGTGGTGTGGTACAGGTGCAGCAGGCCGCGGGTCACGGCGGCCGACCATACGGTCGCGTGCTGCTCGCCTGGGATGATCTCGCTGCGCACGTCGATCTCCTCATGGTCGCGCAGCCGCTCGGTGAACGCGGCCAGATCGGCCACCATGTCGAGCCCCGACAGGGATCGCCGCATCGCGGCGGGCATGACGGGCCAATGCTCCATCCTGCGGGCCGGGTGGAGTCCCGGCCTGGCCGCCGGCGTCGCCGACCAGGACCGCCGGCCGTCCTGCCACCTCAGCCGAGCAGCCCGGCGATGAGCTCCTCGCGCGCGCGGACGCCGGTCTTGCGGTAGATCGATTTGAAGTGGTCGTTCAGGGTGTGGGGGGACATCTCCAGACGCCGGGCGATCTGCTTGGCGGCCATGCCCTGCAGCACGTGGCCGACGATCGCGCTCTCCCTGGGGGACAGGCCATGCCACAGTGCCATCGCCGGCAGCAGCTCGGTACCGGTCGCCGGTTGGATCGTCACCGCCACCGCGCCCGGTCCCGCACCGGTCATGGGCTGGGCGCGCAGGACGATCCATCCGCGGCGGGTGGGGACGCGGGTCAGGCAGGGCGCCCCGGTCCCGCGCGTCGCCTGGGTGAGGTTCCAGACGGTGCTCTCCAAGGGCGCGGCAGGTGCGGCGAGCGCGGCGGCGGAAACGCCGGCGGGAACGGTCCCCAACTCGGCGATCCGGTCGCGCACGGACGGAGTGGCGGCCACGACCGTCTCGTCGGCTCCGACCACGAGCACGCCCGGTGGCCGGTCCAGACTGCTGGGCTCCAGCGGCCCGCTGGAGACATAGCGCTTCATCGCGGCGACGACGGCCCGGCCGAGCCGCTGGGCATGCTCCGCCTCGACGGCCGAGAACGGCCGGCTCCCCCGTGCGCGTACGAGGACCAGGCCGCCCCAGGTGACCCCTGCACCGGCCAGTGCGACGCGCAGCTCACTGCCGACGCCTTCGCCGGCCATCACCGCGCGCATCGAGGGACTGCGGCAGGGCCCGGGGCCGTCGGTGTTGAGCACCATCGAACGGCGCGGGCCGTTGACCAGCTGTTCGAGCGTGACGGGATCGTCGCCTTCCGCCCGGGCGCCCAGAGTCAGCCGGCGGGCGGCCGCGGGGCTGTAGCCGTGCTCTCTGGCAAGGAAGGACCCGGCGCCGGTGACCGGGTCCACGGCCGCGAGCATGTACCCGTCGTGCGGCACCACTCGTCCGATCCACTGTGAGATCGCCGCGCCCAGTTCCGCGTTGGTGCCGGCCTCCGCCGCCGCCCCGATCAACGCGGCGCGGGCCCCGATCGCCACCCCGGTCACCCGGTCAGTATCACCCGAGAAGCCGATTCGCATCGCCGCCCGGGGACCCGTCTCTCCGGCAGGTGGCGGCAACGTCACCATGGCGATCGGACGGGTGCCGGACCCCGCGCCGGCCAATCAGAACAAACCGCGCGAACCGGGGGAGAAGTAGTCGACGCGTCATGGCAACCCCCTTGGTCAGGGGGCTGCTGCGGCCGTCCGGGGTGGGTGAACGTGGCAGTGCACGAAGCCTTTCACCGAACAGGAGGCATCATGATCATCAAACTCGCGGCCGCCGCACTCACCCTCGCGGGCGGTCTGGCCCTGGCCCCCGGCGCCGCCCTGGCCGCGCCCGCGGTGCCGGCGTCCGCGCAGAGCGCGGCGCTCGCCGCGCCCGGCTTCAACGCCGGCGGCACCTACCGGCTCTTCCAGAGCAACGGGGCCACCCCGCAGGTCAACGTGACGCAGGACGGCAGCGGCAGGCTCTTCGGGACCGCGTCCGGCGACAACGCGGTCGGGACGATCGAGGAAGGAGCGGTGGAGGGCACCAGCATCTCCTTCACCATCGGATGGTCCAACGGGTCCCGGGGACGCTACATCGGCTCGCTGGGCTCCGACAGGCGCCTGACGGGCACCACGTTCGACCTGGCCCACCCCACCAGTCAGGCGACCTGGTTCACCGACCGGACCTTCTGAGCCCGGTACCGGGCACACCGGGGTCCTGGACGAACGGGGTCCCGGACGGGCCAGAAGGACCTGCCAGCGGCCTACCGGGCCGGCGGAGCGGTTTGCCAACGCCCTGCTCCCGGTAGGCCGTCCGGCAGAGGGCCTTGCTGCCGGCCTCGCCCGCGGCGGGGTCCAGTGCTCGATCACGGGCCGTCCGGAATCGGACGGCCCGTCCTCGCACCGGGGCGGGCATGTGACGTAGGCATGGATTGAAGAATTATTCAATTTGCTATCCTTGCAAGGCAGGGTCGAGTCGTGCGGGGAGCGCGGTCGCGAGCGAGGGGAGCGGCGTCATGGGGCGTGGGCGGGCTAAGGCGAAGCAGACGAAGGTCGCGCGCCGGCTGAAGTACGGCGGCGCGGGCGGCGATCTGGAGCGGCTGCGGCGGGAGCTGGGGGTCGACGCCTCCACGGCGCAGAACGCCGACGCCCCCGAGGAGGCGCAGAGCGGTACCGACGACCAGGACGGGGAGCGCTGATGCCGGTTCCGCTCTACCAGGCCAAAGCCGAGCTGTTCAAGACGCTCGGGCATCCGGTGCGGGTGCGGGTGCTGGAGCTGCTGTGCGACCGGCCGATGCCGGTGCGGGACCTGCTGGCGGCGATCGAGGTCGAGGCGTCCAACCTGTCCCAGCAGCTGGCGGTGCTGCGCCGGGCCGGGATCGTCACCGCCCGCCGCGAAGGGGCGACGGTGACCTACGAGCTGGCCGGCGGGGACGTGTCGGAGCTGATGCGCGCGGCCCGCCGGATCCTCACCGACCTGCTGGCCGACCAGGGCCGGCTGCTGGCCGAGCTCAAGGCCGAGGCGCAGTGACCGCCGCCTCCATGGTCCGGCGGCTGGGCGGGCTGCTGCCCCGCCGGTCGGACTGGACGCCCGCGCGCCGCTCGCCGGGCCGGGACCTGACGGCCGGACTGATCGTGGCGGTGGTGGCGCTGCCGCTGGCGCTGGCGTTCGGGATCAGCTCCGGGCTCGGCGCCCAGGCAGGGCTGGTCACCGCGATCGTGGCGGGCACGCTGGCGGCGGTGTTCGGCGGCAGCAACCTGCAGGTGTCCGGGCCGACCGGCGCGATGACGGTCGTGCTCGCGCCGATCGTCGCCCGGCACGGGACCGACGGCGTGCTCATGGTCGGGCTGATGGCCGGGCTCATCCTGCTGGGGATGGCCGCGCTGCGCGCGGGCCGGTTCGCGGCGCTGCTGCCCACCCCCGTCATCGAGGGGTTCACCGCCGGCATCGCCGTGGTCATCGCCCTCCAGCAGGTGCCCGCCGCGCTCGGGGTGACCGGCCCGCACGCGGAGAAGGTGTGGCGGGCCGCGGGGCAGGCCGCCGTCGAATTCGCCCAGCACCCCACCGCCGCGGCCCCGGCCATGGCGGTGGCGGTCGCCGCGCTGATGCTCGTCGGCGCCCGGGTCCGTCCGGCGGTGCCGTTCTCGCTGATCGGCATCGTGGGCGCCACCCTGGTCGCCGAGGCCGCCTCCCTGGACGTCGCCCGCATCGGGTCGCTGCCGGCCGGGCTGCCCGCGCCGAGCCTGGGGTTCCTGGACGCCGGCGCGGCGATGGCGCTGCTGCCCTCGGCGATGGCGGTGGCGGCGCTGGCCGCGCTGGAGAGCCTGCTGTGCGCCACGGTCGCCGACGGCATGAGCGTCGGCGAGAAGCACGACCCCGACCGCGAGCTGTTCGGGCAGGGCGTGGCCAACCTGGCCGCGCCGCTGCTGGGCGGGGTGCCGGCGACCGCGGCGATCGCCCGCACCGCCGTCAACGTCCGGGCCGGCGCCCGGTCGAGGCTGGCCGCCCTCACCCACGCCGCCGTGCTGGCCGCGATCGTCCTCGCCGCCGGAAGCCTGGTCGGCCGCATCCCGCTGGCCGCGCTCGCCGGGGTGCTGCTGGCCACGACCGTCCGCATGGTGGAGGTCGGGTCGCTGCGCGCGATCGCGCGGGCCACCCGCGGCGACGCGGTCGTGCTGGTCCTGACCTTCGCGGTGACCGTGGTGTTCGACCTGATCACCGCGGTGGCCGTCGGGGTCGCGCTGGCCGTCGTGGTGGCGCTGCGCGCCGTCGCCGCCTCCGGCCGGCTCGACCAGGTCTCCCTCAAAGACGGCGACCGCGACGGCGACCACACCGCCGAGGAGCGGCGGCTCCTGGATGAGCACATCGTCGCCTACCGCTTCGACGGCCCGCTGTTCTTCGCCGCCGCGCACCGCTTCCTGCTGGAGCTGTCGGAGGTGAGCGACGTCCGGTTCGTCATCCTGCGGATGTCGCGGATCTCCGCGCTGGACGCGACCGGCGCCGGGGTGCTCGGCGACGCCATCACCCGGCTGGAGGACCGCGGCATCACCGTCCTGGTCTCCGGTGTCAGACCCGGCCACGACCAGATCCTGGCCGCCCTCGGCGTCGCCGAGCACCTGCGCCGCGACGGCCTGGTCTTCCCGACCACCCCCGAAGCGATCGCCCATGCCCGCGCCCGCCTCCGGGCCGCCGGGGTCCTGCCGCCCGACGGCCCCGCGGAACGGCCCAGCCTCACCCCTGAGCCGTCCACCTGACCCGGGCTTCGAACCCCTCGCCGGTGCTCGGGGTTCATCACCGGGAAGGGCGGTCCGCGCCTCCTGCCGGTCTGGTCCGGGCCCTGTACTCGGTCGGGGTCAGCCCGACGAGTTCACGGAAGCGCCGCGCGAAGTAGGTCGGGTTGTCCCATCCCACGGCCGCGCCGACGCGCGCGGCGGGGAGGTCGGAGCCGGCGAGCAGGTCGACGGCCCGTTCGGCCCTGATCCGGGCCAGGTGGTTCAGCGGGGACACCCCCACGTGCCGGACGAACAGCCGCCCCAGGTAGTCGGGATCGAGGCTGACGGCGCGCGCGAGGTCGTCCAGCCGCCAGGCTTCGGCCGGCGCCGCCTCCATCCGGGCGATGGAGGCGGCGACCGCCGGGTGCGGGGCGGGACCGGCGGCCTCCGGAACGCTCGCGTCGGCCAGGATGCCGAGCACGGTGACGAGCCTGCCCAGCGTGCGGCCCGCGTGCGGTCGCGCGCTGGACAGGTCCGCTTCGAGCCGCCGGATCTGGTCGATGGCCTCGTCGGCGGCGTCCGGCCCGAGGACGGTGACCGCCACGCCTCTGGAGCCGGGGGCGACGGGCTCGGTCCACAGCAGGCGACGCAGCACCGGGACCTGGTAGATGCCTCCCAGTTCGGAACGCAGCGCCTGCGCCGACAGGCAGCAGTTGGCGACGACGAGGTCCGCGCAGTCCTCGAAACCGTGCCACGCGCCCGGCCGGAGCACGACGGCCTGGCCATGCCGCAGCCGGTGCTCCCCTCGGGCGGTCACGTGCGTCCCCTGTCCGGGCCCGATGACGGCGATCTCGATGAAGTCGTGCGCGTGCGCTTCCACCTTCGAGGAGAGCCGGTGCAGGCCTCCCCAGATCGGCCCGTCCGCGAACAGCCCCTGCTCGTGCAGCACGGTCGCCATGTCGGAATCCTACGAGTACCGGACGGGATCGGCCTAGCCGCGGTTACGCGCCGTTGGAAGGCTGGCGGCATGAGCAGAAACTCAGACATCGGCCCGGACGGACGCCTGCCCGACGACCTCGTCAGCAGCTACCGAGAGCACGGTTTCGTACGAGTCCGCGGGGTGCTCGGGCCGGGGCAGGCCGACCGTTTCAGAGCCGCCGCGGAGGCGTACCTCGACACGCATCGCGGGGACAGCCTGGAGAAGGGCGGCACCTTCAGCCAGTTGGTCAACGTCTGGCAGCCCGACGAGACCCTGCGGGACCTCACGTTCGACCGGCGGCTCGGCCGGATCGCCGAGCAGCTGGCCGGATTCCCGCTGCGGCTGTGGCACGACCAGATGCTGGTGAAGGAACCGCACAGCAACACCGCCACCGAGTTCCACCAGGACCGCCCGTACTGGCCGCACGCCGATGACCGGCTCCCGCTCTCGGCGTGGATCGCGCTGGTCGACGTGCCGCCCGAACGGGGATGCATGACGTTCCTGCCCGGCACGCAGGACCGCAGCGGCCTGCGCGCCCAGGACCTCCATGACGCGGACGACCTGTTCGCGGCGGATCCCGAACTGCGATGGATCCCGCGCGTGACCGTCCCGCTCCGAGCGGGCGACTGCACCTTCCACAGCGGCTACACCGCCCATATGGCCCTGCCGAACTCCACCGATCTGGCGAGGCTCGCGCACGTCGTCATCTACATGGACGCGGACACCGTCTTCAGCGGCGACCCGCACCCCGTGACCGACTCCCTGGGCCTCGTCAAGGGAGCGCGGCTGGACGGCGACGCCTTTCCGCGCCCGTGGGCGTAGCCGCAACCGGCGCGGAGTGAACGGGCCGCCCCGGCGTCCGAGAAGCGGCCTTAGCGGCCGCCTTGGTGTTCCATCGTTCGTGCGATGTCCCGGGTCAGGGCCGCCGCGTCGTCGAGATCGTCCAGCCGGAGGCAGCGGTCGCGCCAGTCGGTGGGCACGCCTGCGGTCAGGGTGTCGAACTTCTTGAGCACCGCCTCCTCCGGGAGGGGGCGCGCCGGGGAGCCCAGGGCGTCGACCACGCGCCGGGAGACCTCCCCGGCGGGCGTTTCGACCGTCACCCGCGCGGCCCAGTGGTCGGGGAGGAGGGCGTCCAGGGCGGGGTCCGGGACCAGCGTCACGGGCGGGACATCGGCGGCGAGGCGGGCTCGGCGGAACGTCGACACGTCCTCGGTGGTACCGGAAAGGGCGGCGGCGACTGCGAAGGCCGCCCCGGCGGACGCCTCGGCCGGGCCCGGGACCTCCCTGTCCGCGTTGACAAACGGCATCAGAGCGGACGGAAGCGCCACCTCGACGTGGGTGGCGTCGCGGACGCCCAGTTCGAGCAGCGCGTCGATCACGGCGTGCAGGGGACGGGCACACGGATACGGCTTGAACCCGCAGTGCTCCAGATGGACACCCGCGACGGGAGAGGCCGGTGCGGGTGGGCGGGCGAGCGCGAGCGCGGCCGGGCGGTCCAGCAGGGCCGGGCTGCCCGTCGCTCCGGCGCGGGCCAGGTACGCCGCCTCGACGCCGTCCGCGGCGGCCCGGCCGGGGAGCAGGTAGTGCGCCTCGCCGAAGCGCCCGGACGAGAGCAGCCCGCCGAGCCCGGCCGCCGCAACCGCGAGCGCCGAGGCCGTCCGCTCCTCGTCCAGGTCCAGCAGGACGGCCGTCGCGGCGGCGGCGCCGAGCGGCCCGAACAGGGCCGTCGGCCACCAGCCGGACGCGTACAGCGCGGCGCCCCCGAACCGCAGGCCGGCCTCCACCACCGCCTCGTACCCGGCGAGCACCGCGTCGACGACCGCGGCGCCCGGCCGCCCTTCGCGCTCGGCGACCAGCAGTGCCGCGGGGACGACGACCGCCGCGGGGACGACGGCGGCTCCGGCGTGCAGCGCGTCGAACTCGTCCAGGTGCGCTTGGGCCGACCAGCGCAGCACACGGTCGCGCAGGGATTCGCCGAAGTGCGAGGCCAGGGGCCCGGCGATCGGGTGGGCGGCGCCGGAGACCACGCAGCCCGTCGTGTCCAGGACGTGCAGGGCCGCGAGCCGGCGGGCGTCCTCCGCCGCCGCCCGGGGAGCCCGCGCGGCCCGGGCGGCGAGGTCGCCGAGCGTGCTCACAGGCGGGGCAGGACGTCGCCGCCGACGGCCTCGATGAGGTCGTGCGGCGGATCGTAGGAGCCGACGTGCTGGAGGAACACGCCGGACGCCCCCGCCTCGAACGTCTCCCGGAGCCGGGCGGCGACCTCGTCGGCGGTGCCGACCAGGCAGAAGGCGCGGGCGAAGGCGAGCGCGTCGTCGTCGGACACCCAGCGGCCGGCGACCTTGACGGCGTGGTCCCAGTCCTCGGCGTGCCCGATGTCCGGGTAGACCTCGTCGATCCGGTCCGGGACGGACAGCCGGATCCCCGCGAGGGCGAGGAAGGGGGCGCCGCCGTTCTGCGCGATCGACGCGCAGATGGGCTTCAGCTTCCGCGCGGAGGCGAGGACGTCGTCGGTGACCTCGCAGAACGCCGACACCGTCAGCGGCACGTCGCCGGACCGGCCCGCCTCCCGCGCGCCCTCGCGGACCTGCGCCGCCGCGGCGGCGAGGGTCTCCGGCGAGACGCCGCTGAGCAGGACCACACCGTCCGCGACGGCGCCCGCCAGCCGCAGGTTGCGCGGCCCGCTCGCGGCGAGGTGGACGGGCACGGCCGGCGCGGGGTCGCGCAGCCGCGACCGCACCGTGCCGTAGTCCCACTCCTCCCCGGCGAGGAGCGCTCGCAGCTGGGCGAGCCCCTCGCTGAGCTCCGCGCGAGTGCTGGCGCGCAGCCCGATCGGCACGACGGAGCTGTTCCCGACGCCGAGGCCGAGGGTGAAGCGTCCGGGCGCCAGTTCCGCGACGGTCCGCGCCGCGGAGGCCACGACGGACGGGTGCCGGGTCGCGACGTTGGTGACGGCCGTCCCGAGCCCGATCCGCTCGGTGCGCAGCGCGGTCACCGACAGGACGGAGAAGACGTCCCGCCACAGCAGCTGCGAGTCGGGGAACCAGACCTCGTCGAACCCGAGGCTCTCGGCCCTCGCCGCGACGGACGCGAGCCGGTCCGGGCGGTCGCAGGCCGGGACGCGGATGCCGACCTTCACCGGGCCTCCCCGAGGAAGTCCAGGTTGAGGCGGTTGAAGCGGGCGGCGTGCTCGTGCTGGGGCCAGTGCCCGCACTCGCCGAAGACCTCCAGCCGGGAGCCGGGGATGCTCGCGTTCATCCGGTGCGCCTCCGGGACGTCGCCGAACGGGTTCTGCGCGCCCCACACGATCAGCGTGGGCGCGGTGATCCGCCCCATCTGCTCGGCGGTGAGGAGGTCGGGCTCGCGGTTCTCCATCTCCTGGAGGCAGAGCAGGTTGTCGACCCGCTTGACGAACTCGGGCCGGTGGTAGATCGCGTGCCGGACCTCGACCAGCTCCTCGGACACGTCCTTCGCCGGGTCGTGCATGAGCAGGTGGAGGCGCTTGCGGGTGAGGTCGATGTCGTCCTCGGCGACGGCCTTGCGGGTGCTGGTCTTGATGCGCTCCATGACGGCGGGGTTGGCGACGGTCCCGCCGGGGGCGACGAGCGTGAGCCGCCCGACGCGGTCGGGGTGGTCGGCGGCGAGGCGGCCCGCGACCCAGCCGCCCAGCGACTCGCCGACGAAGTGGGCGCGCTCGATGCCGCAGGCGTCCAGGTAGGCGAGGACGTGCTCGACGTAGCGGGGGATGCGGTACGGCTCGTCCACCCCCTCGGTGTAGCCGTGCCCGAGCATGTCCACGGCGTGGCAGGCGTACCGCTCGGCGTGCGCCGGGATGTTGCGGACGAACGCCTCGAGGTGGCCGCTGGTGCCGTGCAGGAACACGACGGCCTCTCCCGTCCCGGCCTGGAGCGCCCGGGTGCGGACGCCGCCGGCGTCGATGAAGCGGACGGCGTGGTCGACGCCGGTGAGGTCGGTCCAGATGCTCATGCGTTCTCCATGGTCGCTGTGGGCTCCTCGGTCGCTGCGGGCTCGACGACGGCGACGCCCATTCCGGTGAGCCATTGGGGGACGGCGGCGTAGGCGAGCGTCTCGCCGCGCGCGCCGGGTCCGAGGGCGGCGAGCATGGCGATCCAGGACCGGATCTCCTGCGCGCCGTTGCCGGCCTCCGCGTCGATGTCGGCGGCGGTCCGGTCGAGGACGGGGCCGAGGTCGCCGTGCTCGACGAGCTTCAGGAACGCCGCGTCGAACGAGGGGTTGACGTCGGCCTTGGCGGCGCGGATGATCTGCCGCCGCCGGACCTCGTAGTCGCCCCACGAGCCGCGCCCGTTCAGCCATGCCTCGACGAGGAAGCGGTCGTCGTCCGAGAGGGTCTCGAACCACTTCGGCCACGGCAGCCGGTGCGACAGCCCGCCGGACGCGACGACGGCGACGCGCTTGCCGGCGCCGTCAGCGGCGATGGCGCGGCCGAGCGCCGCGCCGAGGTCGTGGCAGCGCCGCAGGGACGGCAGCGGCGGCGCGAACATGTTGATCACGATCGGGACGATGGGCACGTCGATGCCGGGCACCAGGTGCTGGAGCCCGTGCGTGATGCCGTGGTCCACGGTGAGCCGCAGGGAGAAGGCCGGGTCGAAGCCGCCGTCCACGAGGGAGGCGGTCAGATGCCGCGCCAGCTCCGTGTCGGCGGGCAGCGGGCCGGCCGGCGTCCCGGCCTCGCCGGCTCCGAGCACCTCGCCGACGCCGATCGTGAACGCGGGCATCATGTCGAGGAAGAACCCGCGGAAGTGGTTCGACCCGATGACGACGACGGTGTCGGGGGCGGCGGCGAGCAGCCGGTCGCGGGCGCGCTCCAGCCCGTCCCGGAAGCGGTGGGCGTCCTCCAGGTGGTCGACCTTGTCCCAGTCGGTGTTCATCAGGGTGCTGTGGGAGGCACCCACGCCGAGCACGATGTCGCTCATCAGCTCCTCCAGCGCAGGACGGACGAGGCGACGGACCGCCCCGTCCTCGGGGTGGTCGTCGCCGCCCGCCCGCGGTGGGCGGCCGGAACGCGGGTCAGGGGCGCTCGGCCGCGAGCCCTCTCAGCAGGACGTCGAGTCCCGAGTGGAACTGCCGGTCCGTGGGCAGCCAGGCCAGCTCCGGGGACAGCTCGACCATGTTCGGGAACTCGCCGGCCGGCAGCGCCGAGTAGAAGTGGGCCCGCTGCCGGCGCAGCTCGGCGGCGTCCTCGTCGTCCCCGCCCCACGGCCGCGGCATCTGGTAGGCGGCGAAGCCGAGCGTGTACGTCAAGAGGAGCCCGTAGACGCAGACGGCGTCCGCCGGGGGCAGCCCGCTCCGCCGGAGCCGCGCCAGGACGCGTTCGAACGCGCCGCTCAGCGAGCCGCGGCTCGCCGTGGTCCGGGTGGACAGCAGCCGGACCACGCTCGGGTGCTCGCGCATCATGGCCAGCAGCGCCTCGGCGATGCGGCGCGCCTCGGTGACCGGGTCGGGCCCGATCTCCTCGGGCAGCCGCAGGTTGCCGAGCACCTGGTCCGCCATCGCGTCGAGGATGTCGTCCTTGTTCTTGAAGTGGCGGTACAGGGCCATCGTGCTGAAGCCGAGCTCGCCCGCGAGGCGCCGCATGGTGAGCCCGTCGAGGCTCTCCCGGTCGCCGATCTGGATGGCGGCGTCCACGATGTCCTGCGCCGTCAGCGCCTTGGCCGGACGGCGTCCTCGGGGCGGGGGCCGCCGTGTCGTCACTCTTCGCTCCGTCTCGCCCAAGATCCTGAACTCTTCTCCACTCGATCTTCTCCCGGATCACAGGCCCACGTCCGCCGTTGTCCGGGTACAGGTGTTGATCGTGGTGCGCATCACGTGCCGGGTGAGGCGGCACATCTCCCTGAGGTCGACCACGTTCATCCCCATGGGGAAGTCGACGGGCAGCGGCGCCTCCGCGCCCGCCCTGGTCATGCCGATCCGGGCCGTGGGCACGCCGCGGTTCCGCAGGATGTTGGCGTCGGTGGCGCCGCTGTTGCCGAGGATCGGCTCGTGCGCGCGCCCCTCCTCGGCCTCCCACGCCTCGACCGCCGCGCGGACGATCCACGAGCCGGGGTCGGTGGCCGTGCCGGGGATCGCGAGGGTCATGTCCCAGCCGATCTCCAGCCGCGGGTGCGCGGCGGCGATCCGCGCGACGGCGGCGGCGAACTCGCGCTTGACGCTCATCGGCGTGGACGCCGGGGACGTGCGCAGGTCGAGGACGAACCGGCAGGACGCGGGGGAGACGGCAGGCATCCGCATGAAGCCGCCCTCGATCGCGCCGATGTTGCCCTGGGGGGCGACGGTCCCGGACGTGTGCCGGGCGGTGTACTCGGCGAACCACTCCTCCAGGGCCGCGGCGACGGTGCCGGCGCCGAGGATCGCGTTGCGGTAGTCGATGCGGTGGCGGCTGCCCGCGTAGGAGTAGGTGCCGCCGACGGTGACCTCGAACCAGCACAGGCCGACCTCGTCCCACGACACGGCCCATCCGGGCTTGGCGATCAGCGCGTAGTCGGCCCACACGCCCTGCTCCAGCATGAACGAGCATCCGCTGCCCTGCCCCGCGTTGTACCGGCGGACGTGGGGGGCGGTGCGCTTGTTCGTCGGCATGCCGCCCGCGCCCAGCCCGAGGACGACGTCGCCGCGCAGCGGCGTGCCGGCCCGGTGCAGGATCTCCAGCGCGGCGACGAGGCACGCGGCGTGGCCCTTCGGGTTGCTCGCGCCGAGGCCGATGACGTAGTGGCCGTCCCGGACGGGTTCGGGAAGCATGTCGTAGCGCAGCGACGTGCCGACCCGGGGCAGGTCCTCTTCGGGGTTCCCGGTCGTCAGCGTGTCGATCGGGGCGTAGAGGAGCAGGTCGGGTCCCGTCCCGTCGCCGCGCAGCCGGGCGACGGCGTTGCCCTGGGCGTCGTCGATCGGCTGGTAGGCGGCGTCGATCCCGGAGGCGGCGAGGGTGTCGACCGCCCAGCGGGCCAGGGCGCCCTCCTCCCCGGTGGGGCTGGGGATGGCGGTCATGCCCGTGATGATCTCGGCGAGGCGCTCGGGGTCGACGAGCTTCTCGGCGTCGCGCAGCAGGGCCAGCCGCGCCTCGTCCAGCGCCGTCATGCGGACTCCTCCGTGTCGTGGGCGAGGCGTTCGGCGGCGCGTTCGGCGAGTCCGGCGGCGGCGTCGAGCTTCCACGCGTTGCCGGGCAGGGGGTGCCCGTACCGGGTGAGTTCGGCGTCCACGGCCTCGCGGAGCGCGGCGGGGGTGAACGGCCTTCCGTCGAGGGCGCGTTCGGCGCGGGCGGGACGCCACGGCGTGGGGGCCAGCGCGCCGAACACGATGCGGCAGTCGTCCCACCGGTCGGCCGACCGGCTGGACGCGGCGACGGACACCACGGCGAAGTCGCCCTGCCAGAGTGCGAGCTTCTCGAACACGCAGGCCTGGCGAGGCTCCGGGATCCGGACGGCGACGACCAGGTCCGTCTGCTCCAGGGCCGTCTCCCCGGGTCCCGTGTAGAGGTCGCCGATCGGGATGCGGCGTCCGTCCGACAGTTCGACGGAGGCGTCCAGCGCCGCGAACACCGTGGCCAGGTCGGACGGCGTGACCGCCTGGCAGCGGTGCCCGTCGACGGCCGCGTGGTAGAAGCGGTGGTCGCCGAGGATCGCGTAGCAGGGGCTGGTGGCGCCGTTGCGCTTGTAGCAGGGGAAGCCGTTGCGGAAGAACCAGCAGCGCTTGGCCTGCAGCAGGTTGCCCGCGACCGTCGCCGCGTTCCTGACCTGCGGCGACGCGATCGAGTCGGCGGCCTCCGCCAGCGCCGGGAGCGACTCGGCGAACCGGGCGGACACCTCGGCCAGCGTGGCGGCCGCGCCGATGACCACCGTCCCGTCCGGCTCCTCGGTGATGTCGCGCAGGCCCGGGAGCAGGGCGGTGGAGACGAGGCGGTCCGCTGTGCCCAGCCGCTGCCGGCGCTGGAGCAGCACGTCGGTGCCGCCGCCGATGGCGGTCCCGTGGCGCAGCGCGGCGCGCGCCTCCGCGATGCTCTCCGGACGGGCGATCTCGGCGATGTCCGGGACGGGCGGCGCCAGGTCCGGGTACCGGCCCTGCCGGCCGAGGCGCGTCCCCCACTGGTGGAGCAGCGCGTGGACGCCGCGCGGGTACGCGGCGCGCATCAGCGCGATCCACCAGCGCGAGGGCCGCCGCCGCAGCCGGTGGTCGCGGACCCGGCCCTCCTTCTCCGCCAGCGCCCGCAGCACCTTGTCCGGGGTGATCGGCAGGTCGCGGATGCGGACGCCGACCGCGTCGTGGACGGCGTTGGCGATCGCCGCGCCCGGCGGGATGATCGGGATCTCGCCGACGCTCTTGGCGCCGTAGGGCCCCGCGTCGTCACGGCCGTCGACGATGAACGGCCGGACGCTCGGGACGTCGGCGGCGCGCGGCATCGCGTAGTTGATGTAGGCGGGGTTGACGACGCGCCCCTCGGTGCGGATCAGCTCCTCGCCGAGCGCCGCTCCCAGCCCGTGCACGGCCCCGCCGATGATCTGGCCCTCGACCATGACGGGGTTGATCGCCCGCCCGACGTCGTGCGCGGCGACGTAGTCGAGCACGGTGACCTCGCCGGTCCGGAAGTCGACCTCGACCTCCGCCCCGTGCGCGGCGAAGGAGTAGGTGGGCGACAGGTTGGCCTTGTCCTCGCCGGGCGTGATCGTCTCGGTGCCCTCCAGCTCGTAGCGGGACTCCAGGCTGAGGCCGCCGTGCGCGCCGGCGAGGTCGCCGAAGCTCATCGAGTGGCCGCCGTGGCGGGCCTCGCCGTCGCGCAGTTCAACGTCCCTGGGGGCGCAGCCGAGCTTGTCCGCCGCGAGGCCGCGCAGCCGGCCGGCCATCTCCCGGGCGGCCTGGCCGGTGGCCATGCCCGACATGTGCGTGGCGCGGGACGACCAGGCGCCGAGGTCCAGCGGCGTCAGCTCGCCGTCCATCGACAGCACGTCGACGTCCTCGGGGGCGACGCCGAGCTCCTCCGCGGCGATCTGGGCGAGGATCGTCTTCTGGCCGGTGCCCGCGTCCGCCCCCCCGAACCGGACCCGCACGCGGCCGTCGCCGTCGACGTCCACGCCCGCCTCACTGACGTTCGACAGCGGGTAGGCGTAGGCACCGGACCCGTGCGCCGCGCTCGACACGCCGAGGCCGCGGCCGGGGGTTCGCGCGGCCCGCTTGGCGTCCCAGTCCAGCTCCCGCCGGACGGTCTCCAGGCAGTCGACGAGCCGAGCCGTCGTGACCCGGTACCCGCACAGCGTCTCGGTGTCCGGCTCGACGGCGTTGCGGACGCGCAGGTCGATCGGGTCCATCCCGAGCCGCTCGGCGATCTCGTCGAGCTGGGACTCCATGGCGAGCGCCACCTGCGGCGTCCCGTACCCGCGGTACTGCCCGCCGGGCTGCGTCGCGGTGTCGACGAGCCGCGCGTCGTACCGGACGCCGTCCGCCCGGTACACCGACCCCAGGGCGATGACGCCGACGCGCATCACCGACGAGCCCATGTGGGAGTAGGCGCCGTTGTCGACGTTCACCTCGGTCTCGAAGGCGCGCAGGTTGCCGTCCGCGTCGGCGTAGGTGCGCAGCCGCGTCTCGAAGCGGTGCCGGGGCTTGTTGGAGGCGAACTCCTCCTCCCGCGTGAGCGAGATCAGCACGGGCGTCCCGGTCTTGCGGGCCAGCGCCGCCGCCAGGATCTCGTGCTCGGACGCCTTGGACTTGGAGCCGAAGCTCCCGCCGGTGGCGACCTCGCGGCACACCACCTGGCGGTGCTCCAGCCCCAGCAGGTGCGAGACCTCCTTGGCGATGAAGTAGGGCGCGTGCGTGGAGGTCCACAGCTCCATCACCTCGCGGCCGGCGTCCCACCGGGCGAGCGTGACGTTGGGCTCCATGCAGGCATGCGCGACGCTCGGGTAGACGAAGTCGCCCTCGACCATCACGTCCGACGCCGCGATCCCGGCGTCCGGGTCGCCCCACACGCTGTTCCACCGGATCGCGACGTTGCGTTCCGAGGGGCGTCCGTGGAGGGCGCGGGCCCGCGGCGCGAGGGCCTCCGCGATGGTGAGCGGCGCCCGGAGCGGGCGGATGCGCAGCCCGATCGCCGCGACCGCCGCCCTGGCCTGCTCGACGGTGTCGGCCGCGACGGCCGCGATCTCCTGCCCGACGTAGCGGACCACGCCAGTCGCCAGCGGCGGCCGGTCGGACATGTGCCCGCCGCGGTGCAGGTACGTGATGCCGGCCGGGAAGTCGTCCGCGGTGATGACGCCGCGCACCCCCGGCATCCGCAGCGCGGGCGCCGTGTCCAGGCGGGTGATCCGCCCGTAGGGGACGGGGGAGCGCAGCACCGCGGCGTGCAGGTGCGGCGGCCCGGCCAGGTCGTTGACGTAGGGGACGCGTCCGAGGGACCGGTCCCGCCAGTCCAGCGGCCGGACGCTGCGCCCGATCCGGTCCGTCATTCCGCCTCCCTCCGCGCCTCTGCCCGCGCGCGGGCCGTCGCGCACACCGCCTCGACGATCGCCGCGTAGCCGGTGCACCGGCAGATGTTGCCGGACAGCTCCCTGCGGACCCTGGCCCGCGCCTGCTCCGCGTCGGCGGGGAGGCCGGAGCGGAGCAGGGCGGTGGCGTGGACGACCTGGCCGGGCGTGCAGAAGCCGCACTGGAACGCGCCCAGGTCGGCGAAGGCCGCGCGCAGGTCCTCGGACTCCTCCGCGAGGCCCTCCGCCGTCGTGACCTCGCCGTCGACCAGTTCGACGGGCGTCACGCAGGACAGCCTGGGGCGTCCGGCGACGAGCACGGTGCAGGCGCCGCACTCGCCGCGCTCGCACGCGAGCTTGACGGACGCCGCCCCGAACCGCTCCCGGAGGACGGCGGCGAGGACGGTCCCGGGAGGCGCGGCGGCGTCGCCGGCCCGCCCGTTGACGGTGATGTTCATGAAGGACCCCAGACGGTGGAGGTGCGGACGGACGGCGTGCTACTCCAGGTCGGCCTCGGTGAGGTCGCCGGCGTCGCTCTTGTCGAACGGGCGGGTCTCGATGTTGACCACGCTGGGGGTGTCCTTCCCGTCCAGCTCGCCGACCATCGTCTGGAGGGCCGTGGCGCCCCACTTCTTCGGCTGGAGCGCGATCTCGTAGCCGACCCGCCCGTCCCGCACCATCGCGAGGGTGGCGGGGATGCCGTCGAAGCCCGTCACGGTGATCTGGCCGGTCTTGCCGGCCTCGTTGATCGCCTGGACGACCCCGGTGAGGAAGTCGTCGAGGTTGGCGTAGACGACCTTGGCGTCCGGCACCGCCGACAGCGACGCCTTGGCGGCCTTCAGGCCCTCCTCGGAGGTGAGGGCGGTGACGTTGACCTCGTGGGCGACCGTCATGTCCGGGCAGGAGGCCGAGCCGACGACGGCCTTGTAGGCCTTCGTCATCTCCTGGACGTAGGGCGCCGCGGACGGCCCCTTGATCATGATGATCTTGCCCTTGCCGACGTTCTTGCACGTCCACTCGGCGATCTGCGTACCGGACTTGCCCCAGTCGTTGCCGATGTAGGACGCGCGGCTGGACTTGTCCTCGACGTCGCGGGCGACGGTCATGACCGGGATGTGCGCCGCCTTCGCCGCGTTGAGCGGCGCGACGACGGCCTTGGAGTCGATCGCGGAGACGAGGATGCCGTCCACGCGCTTGGCGATGAGGTCGTTGATGTCGTTGGCCTGCTTCAGCGGGTCGCCGCCGGCGTCGGTGAAGACGACGTCGACGCCGAGCTTCTTCGCCTCGGCCTGGATGCCCTTCTGGATCCCGGCGTACAGGGCGATCCGCGGCGCGGCGAAGCTCACGCCGATGGTCCTCCTGCCCTTCTCGGACGCGTCCGAGCCGGTGCATCCGGTGGCGGCCAGGCCGATGCATAGCGCCGCCGCGGCGATCCCGCGAAGTCGGGTCATGCGCATGGTGGGTCTCCTCGTGCGGATCTTGCGGGGTTCGGTGGGAGGCGGGGGGCCGGGGGCGGTCGGGTGGCGGCGGCGCGGTCAGGTGACGGTCGCCTTGGCCGGGACGTCCGCGGCGCTCGGGCGCGGCGGTGCCTCCTTTCTCCCGGTGCGCAGGCGGGAGAACCGGCGCAGCAGCTCGGCCGACATCGCGAGGATGAACACGACCCCGACCGCGACCTCCTGCCAGGCGTCGCCGACGCCGTTGAGGTTGAGGCCGTTCTGGATGACGGAGATGACCAGGACGCCGAGCAGGGTCCGCCACATCGCGGCCCGCCCGCCGTGCAGGGCGCTGCCGCCGAGCACGACCGCGGCGACCGAGAACAGCTCCAGGCCCTCGCCGACGGTCGGCTGCGCCGACTGGAGCCGCGCGGTCGTCGCCATGCCGGCCACGGCGGCGAACGTCCCGGCGAGCACGAAGGTGGCGACGATCGTCCGCTCGACGCGCAGGCCCGCGAGCCGTGCCGCCTCCCGGTTGCCGCCGCTGGACAGCACGCGCAGCCCGAACGGGCTCACGCTCAGCAGGAACGCCGAGACGGCGAAGCAGACGATCATCACCCAGACGATCCACGGGACGCCCAGCGGGCGCCCGACGCCGAACCCGGCGATGCTCGCGGGCAGCCCGCCGACCGACTCGGCGTGGGTGAGGATGAGCGTGGCGCCCACCCCGATCACCGACGTGCCCAGCGTGATCATGAACGGGTGGACCTTGAGGGCGATCACGAGCATCCCGTTGAGCAGCCCGAACACGATCCCCGACAGCACCGCCGCGGCGAGGCCGAGCGCGACGCTCTGCGTCTCCCGCATGACGATCGCGCCGACCGCGCCGTGCAGCGCGACCTGCGCGCCCACCGACAGGTCGAACCCGCCGCCGGCGATGACGAAGGTCTGCCCGAACGCGACGATCGCGAGGATCGCCATCGAGCTCAGGACGTTGAGGATGTTGCCGCTGCTGAGGAACGAGTCCGTCGAGAACGTCAGGACGATGGCGAGGACGACCAGCAGCAGCGGGACGAATGCGTCCTCCAGCGCGGGGGCGGTTCTCTTCATGAGGCAAGACCTTCCGGGTGTTCGCCCAGGCACGCCGTCATCAGTTCGGCGTGCGTGGCGTCGGCCGTGAGTTCGGCCACGAGGCGTCCCCGCCGGAACGCCAGGTAGCGGTCGGTGATGGAGCGGAACTCCTCGCTCTCCAGCGCCACGACGACGACGCAGCCGCGCTCGTCCGCGAACGCGCGGAGCTGCCGCAGCACGTGCTCCTTGGCCCCGATGTCGATGCCGTGCGTCGGCTCCTCCACGACCAGGACCTTGGCGCCCGCCGCGAGCCACCGCGCGATGAGGACCTTCTGCTGGTTGCCGCCGGAGAGCAGCCCGGCGGGGAACGCCGGGTCGGCCGGGCGGATGTCCAGGTCCTCGATCAGCCGGAGCGCCGTCGCGCGCATCCTCCGCCGGTCCAGGACGCCGAACCGGCTGAACGCCGCCACGTCGCCGAGGGCGATGTTCCGCTCGATGCTGAGCAGCGGCTGCACGCCGTCGCGCTTGCGCTCCTCGGGCACGAACCCGATCGCGGCGGCGACGGCCGCGACGCGGTTGAGCGGACTGACCCGCCGGCCGCCGACCGCGACCTCGGCGCGCTCGCGCCCGGGCGGCCGGCCCGCCCCGGCGAGGGTGCGCGCGAAGCGGCCCGCGCCCGAGCCGAGGAGGCCGGTCATCGTGACGACCTCGCGGTGCCGCAGGTCCAGCTCGGGCGCGCCCGGCAGGTCCGCGTGGACGAGCACGTCACCGGGCTCGTGCGGCGCGCGGTCCGGGGCGTTGGCGAGGGTCCGGCCCGCGACCAGCTCGACCAGCCCGTGGGGGGTGGCCTCGCCGCGGCCGAGGCGGGCGACGATCCGGCCGTCCCGCAGCGCGGTGATCCGGTCGCAGAGCAGCCGGACCTCGTCGAGGTCGTGGCTGACGAACAGGACCGCGAGGCCGTCGCCGGCGAGCCGCCGCACCAGGTCGGTGATGAGCCGGGACTGCCGCGGCTCCAGCGCCGCCGTGGGCTCGTCGAGGATCAGCAGCTTCGGCCGGGCGCGCAGCGCCCGCGCCACCTGCAGCAGCTTCTTCTCGGCGAGGTCGAGGGTGCCCGCCCGGCGCGCGGGTTCGAGGTCGACGCCGAGCGTGCCGAGCAGCTGCGCCGTCTCGGCGTGGTCGGCGCGGCGGTCCCGCAGCAGCCGGCCGCGCCGGTTCGGGGCGGCGACGACGATGTTGTCGGCGACCGTCAGCTCGGGGAACAGCTGCGTCTCCTGGTGGACGACGGTGATGCCGGCGCGTTCGGCCTGCGCGGGCGTCGCGTTGCCGACCCTCCGGCCCTCGACCTCCAGGCGCCCGCCGTCCGGCGCGTACGCGCCGCACAGGACCTTGATCAGGGTCGACTTGCCGGCGCCGTTGGAGCCGATCAGCCCGTGGACCTCCCCGGCCGCGAGGTCGAGGTCCACCCCGTCCAGCGCGGTGAACGCGCCGAACCGCTTGGTGACGCCGTGCGCGGCGACGGCGGGCGCCGTCACGAGGCGGGCTCCGTCCGCACCGCCGTTCCGGTGCCGCGCACGAACGCGGCCAGGGCGCGGCGCCGCAGCGGCGGGACGCCGAAGACGGCGGCCAGCAGGACGGCGAGGGTGATCAGGATTCGCATCGGGCGGCCTCCACAGGTGCGAGCCGGGGGTCGGGGGAAGGGCGGTCGGCGGGTCGGTGGTCCGTGGGGCGGGGGTCGAGCAGGAACGCGTCGGCGAGCCGCGCGTAGTCGCGGGGCCGCTCCTCCTGGGGGTGGTGCGCCGTGTCCGGCAGCACCTCCAGGACGGCGGCGGGCAGTGCCGCGGCCAGGCGGGCCGCGTAGTCGACGCCGGCGAACGGGTCGGCGGAGCCCCACAGCAGCAGGACGGGGGCGGCGACCTCCGGCAGCAGGGGGCCGAGATCCTCGGGCCGGCCGCGCCCCTCCATATCCGTTCCGAGAGCAAGGGCGTCGAGCTTGACGCTGTTGCGGAAGCGTTCGAAGACAGTCGCCTCCGGAAGCATCGTGGGATCGTTCCACTCGTAGTGGCGGATGAGATCGCGCATCTTGTCCGGGGTCGGGCCGTCCCCGCCGTAGTAGGCCGCGCGGACCTCCGCACCGCTCGCCCCGGGCGCCCCGCCGAGGTCGGCGGGGCGGCTGCCGGTGAGGACGACGCGGCCGACCCGGTGCGGCGCGCGCGCCGCGATCAGCAGGGCGACCGCCCCGCCGAGGGACTGGCAGACGAAGTCGGCGCGGCGAATGCCCAGGTCATCGAGCAGGGCCATGACGTAGCGTGCGTGGAAGGAGAACAGGGGGCGGTCGGCCCGGGGCGCATCGGAGTCGCCGTACTGCGGCAGGTCCACCAGGACGAGCCGGCGGCCGGGCAGTTCCGGCACGAGGGCGGCGAAGTCGGTCCAGGCCGAGCAGCCGGGGCCGCCGCCGTGCAGCAGGACGGTGGGTGCCCCCTCGCCGATCGTGCGGACCCGCAGCGCGGACCCGAGCACGGTGTGCCAGGTGCCGGCGATCGATGCGGTCATGGAGGGTTCTCCGGTTCTTCCGGCCTCCTCGCGGAGGCCTCCGGCGGCCTTTCGAGCAGGGCCGCGGTCCGAGAAAGTCGAGCTGAAGCCGTGGATAACGGGTGATGCGTACTATGTACACTACTTAGGTCCGGAGTCAATGCCCCGGATCGGATCGCGGGTCAGAGATCCAGCACGAGGCGGTCCGAGAGGCAGCGCGAGACGCAGGGCATCATCGCCCTTCCGGCCGCCCGCTCAGCGTCGGTCAGCAGGCCGTCCCGGTGGTCGGGAACCCCTGCCAGGACGGGCGTCTCGCAGCTTCCGCAGATGCCCTCGCGGCACGCGTTCGGGACCTGGATCCCGGCCTGCTCCAGCGCGTCCATCACCGTCTCGAAGGAACCCACCTCGACGGTCACCCCGGATCGCGCGCACTCCACCTCGAAGGCGGTGTCCTCGCCGTCCAGCGCCTGATCGCGCGGCGCGGCGAACCGCTCGACGTGCAGGCTCCCCGCCGGCCACGCCTCGCACCGCTGCTCCACCGCCGCGATCAGGCCCTCCGGCCCGCAGCAGTAGACCGCCGTGCCGGGCTCGGGAACGCCGAGCAGTGCGTCGAGGTCCGGCCGGCCGTCGCCGTCCTCGGGGACGACGGTCACCGCGTCTCCGTACCTGGCGAGTTCGGGCAGGAAGGCCATGGAGCTCCGGCTCCGCCCCCCGTAGACCAGGCGCCAGGGGACGCCGCTCTCCGCCGCCTGGGCGATCATCGGCAGCAGCGGTGTGATCCCGATGCCGCCCGCCAGGAACAGGTAGCGCGGCGCGTCCTCCAGCGGGAACCGGTTGCGCGGGCCGCGCACCCGCACCGTGTGGCCGGGCCGCAGCTCCTCGTGCACGTACGCCGACCCGCCCCGGCCGTCGGGCTCGTACAGGACGGCGATCCGGTAGGTCCCGGGCTCGCCGCACAGCGAGTACTGGCGGACCCATTTGCCCAGGTCGAGCTCCAGATGGGCGCCCGGTTCCCAGGGCGGCAGCGGGGCGCCGCCGGGGTCGGCCAGCGTGACCGACAGGACTCCGGCGGCCTCCCAGGCCATCGAGCGGACGATCAGGTCGCGTTCGTTGTCCAACATGGCTCGTACTATGTACGGTACTTTGCAAACACGTCAAGACCCGGGGGTTGACAGGGCGGAACTTCGCCGTACAAAGTACGTAACATTGTTAAGGAGGCACCGTTGACCACCAATGCCACGTCCCCGGGCCGCGCCCGGCCCGAGCGGCGCCGGCCGGGCCAGGACTGGTCGTCCTGGCCGACCTACGAGAGCGCCGTGCTCGGGTTCCGCGACCACTGGTACCCGGTCCTGTGGACCGAGCAGGTCGGCAGGAAGCCCGTCGCCGTGACCCTGCTCGGCGAGAAGATCGCCCTCGTCCGGGAGGGCGACGAGATCCACGCCCTGCACGACCGGTGCCCCCACCGCGGCGTGCCCCTCTCCCTGGGCCGCCGCCAGTTTCCCGGCACGGTGTCCTGCCCCTACCACGGGTGGACCTACGACCTGAAGGACGGCAACCTCTGCGGCGTCCTCACCGACGGCCCGGACTCGCCGATCAAGGGCCGCGTGAAGGTCCGCACCTACCCCGTCCGGCAGCGCTTCGGCCTGGTGTGGGTCTACATCGGCGACGGCGACCCCCACCCGCTGGACGACGACCTGCCCGAGGAACTGCGCCGCAACGCCCTCGTCATCGGCGGCCGCACCGACATCCGCAAGGGCAACTGGCGGTTCGCCGCCGAGAACGGCTTCGACGAGGGCCACGCCAAGTACCTGCACAACACGGCGCTGTGGCGGCTGTTCAAGGTCATGCCCGCGTGGAACAAGACCCGCATCGTCGAACGCGGCGAATGGCTCGTCCGCGTCCAGGACGAGGTGCACTGGGAGGCCGACATGCCCGGCCTCGGCCTGTGGACCAACAAGCGCTGGTGGAAGCGCATGCCGCTGCCCGACGCCCCCGGCAAGGCCCAGAAGGCCAACCCCGTGATCAAGGGCCTCGACCTGCCCGGCTTCGTCTCGATCCGGATGCCCGGCATCCTCCGCGTCGCCTACCCGCAGTTCATTCACTACGAGTGGTACGTCCCGGTCGATGCGGACAACGTCAGGTACGTCCAGCTCATGGTGCGGTTCGAGACCGGCGCCCGCGCCGGCCTCTTCAAGCTCAAGTACCTCGCGGCCGTCCGCTGGCTGTTCCACGGCCAGTTCACCGCGCAGGACGCCTGGATGGTCGACGTGATGGACGCTCCGCCGGAGAAGCTCTACCGCCCCGACCTGTCGCTCACCGCTTGGCGGCGCAAGGTCGAGCAGAGCAGGCCGAACGTCCAGCCGTACAAGCGCTGAGCGCTACCCTCGCTCGGGAAAACCGACGAGACACGGAGCGGCATGGCCAAGAAGGACACGCGGACGCTGACCCGCGAACGCAT
This sequence comes from Actinomadura sp. K4S16, assembly GCF_008327685.1. Classification (GTDB taxonomy): domain Bacteria; phylum Actinomycetota; class Actinomycetes; order Streptosporangiales; family Streptosporangiaceae; genus Spirillospora. The sequence continues at coordinate 21,466 of NZ_BDDE01000026.1, read as the reverse complement.
CGTCGAGACCGCCGTGCGCATCGGTGACTCCGAAAGTCTGGACACCCTGACCGTCCGCCGCCTGGCAGGCGAGCTCGGTGTCGGCGCGATGACCCTGTACAGCTACTTCCGCAACAAGGAAGAGATCCTCGACGCGATGGCCGACCACGTCCTCGGCGGGATGGAGGTCCCGCCCGCCGAAACGGACGACCCGGTCGACATCCTCGTGGGGTGCGGGCGGGCCTTCCGCGCGATGATGCTCGCCCACCCCTGCGTCGTCCGGCTGCTCTCCACCCGCGTCTCCGACAGCATCGACGCCCTGGACGGCGCCATGGAGGCCGTCCTCGCCCGCCTGGAGTCCGCGGGGCTCAAGGGCGCGGACGCCACCCGCGCCTACGGCGTCCTCATCACCTACGCGCTCGGCTTCTCCGGCTACCAGACGCCCCGCACCTGGGGCGACGACCCGGAGGCCAGGCGCCAGCGCCGCCACTTCTACGCCGGCCTGCCCGCCGACCGCTTCCCGAGCACGGTGCGGCTCTCCTCCGACCTCCCGATGCTCGCATCCTCGGAGCAGTTCGAGTTCGGCCTCCACCTGATCGCGCGGGGGCTGGCCGCCGCCGCGGACTGACGGTCCCGTTCGTCGGGCGCGGGAAGCCGGTTCCGGGCGGATGTCCGGCAGAATGTGGGCGGGACGGAGGTGACCCGATGTCCGCACTTGGAGGCTCGCTCGAACGCTCCATCATGGACGTGCTCTGGGCCGCGCCCGGTCCGCTGCGCGTCCGCGAGCTGCTGGCCGAGCTGAACCGGAACACGGAGAGGACGCTGGCCTACAACACCGTGCAGACCGTGGCCGAGCGCCTGGCTCAGAAGGGGCTCCTGCGGCGCACCCAGGACGGGACGGCCTTCCGCTACAGCCCGACGCGGGCGCGGGAGGAGTACGCGGTCGAGCTGATGATGGACGCGCTGAGCGAGTCCGCGGACCACGGCGCCATCCTGGCGCGGTTCGCCGAGAGCGTCCCGCCGGAGGACGCGCGGCACCTCCTGGACGCGCTGCGGCGGCGGACCGCCGGCGAGGACGCGTGATCCCGTGACCTACGTGGTGGCCGGCCTGGTCGTTTCGGTGGTCCTGCTCGGATGCGCGGCGGGGCCCGCGCTGGACCTCCTCAGGCGCTCGGCCGTCGGCCCGGGGACGGCCGTCGCCTGCTGGACGGCGGCCCTCGCCGGGACGTCCATCGCCGCCGCCGGCGCCGCCGCGGCGGCGCTGCTCGCGCCGCCCGGGCCGGGCCACGGATTCCTGTCCTGGCTGCGCGACTGCCTGCCCCACCACGGCCGCCTCGCCACCGCCGCCGCTGCCGCCGCGAGCGCCGTCCTCGCCGCGGCCTGCGGCGCCGTGCTCGCCCGCGGCCTGCCGAGGCTCGGCCGGGCCGTGCGGCGCCGCAGGCGGCACCGGGAGACGCTGCGGCTGGTCGCCCGCGCGGACGGCCGCCACCCGGACGTCCTCGTCCTCGACCACCCCGTGCCCGCGGCGTACTCGCTGCCGTCCCGGCGCCGCGCGATCGTGGTCAGCACCGGGGCCCTGGAGGCGCTCAGCGCCGAGGAGCTCGACGCCGTCCTGGCGCACGAGCGGGCGCACCTGCGCCAGCGGCACCACGTGCTCCTGCTGGCGCTCGACCTGCTCCACGCGATGCTGCCGTGGCTGCCGACCGTCCGGCGCGCGAAGGCGCGGCTGCCGCTGCTGCTGGAGATGGCCGCGGACGACGCCGCGGCCCGCGCTCACGGCAGGAGGGCGCTCGTGGCCGCGCTGTGCCGGCTCTCGGCGGGGCCCGCCGTCGCGGGAGCGCTCGGGGCGGCCGGTGCGCCGGCCGCCGGTGCGCTGCTGGAGCGGGTGCTGCGGCTGGAGGGCGGCGCTCCGGAGAAGCCGCGCCGCGCCGCCCGCCTCGCGGCGGCCCTGTTCGTGGTGGCGGCGGTCGCCGTGCCGCTCCTGGCCGGGGCCGTGGCGGTCGCCGAGCTGGCGCGGACGTGCTGAGACGGGCTCGGAGGTGTGGCGAAATGCGGGATGATGTGGCGAATCGCCCCATGATCTCCTACGCTCCGTAGGAGGTCGCGGTCCGACGTCCCCGCCGGGGACGGCCGGCGACCACGCCGAATCCCGCGGACGGCTCCGTCCCGGGAACCGGGGACCCGATCTCCAGGGGTGAATCCGTCCAGCGGGACGGTAGGGCGACTCCGGCCCGAACCCGGCAGCTGACCCGGTAGGCGGTACAGGAGAGGACGCCGCATGCAGCCACGCGCTGCCAGCACCCGAAGGACGGCCCGGCGACGGGCCGTCACCGGCACGGCATGGACGACCGCCATCGTGCTGTCCACCGGGCTTTTCACGCCTGCGCCCGTCCACGCCGAGCCCAAGCCGACGCGCAAGCAGCTGACCGCCCAGCAGGAGAAGCTCGCCGACGAGGCCGAGAAGCTCAGCGAGCAGTACAACGGTCTGCGCGAACGGCTCAAGCAGGCCGAGCACGCCGCGAAGACCGCCAGGGCCGGCGCGCTGCGCCAGCAGAAGGCCCTGGACGAGGCGCGCGAGCGCATGGCGAAGATCGCCGCCGACAGCTACAAGAACGGCCCGGTGGACCCGGCCATCGCCTTCGCCTCGTCCTCCGACCCGCAGGCCGTCCTGGACCAGTCGGCGACCCTCAACTACTTCGCCAAGCAGAACGACGTCCGCATCACGCAGATGCTCCAGGTGATGCAAGGCGCGGACCGCTCCCGCAAGGCCGCCGAGCAGCGCGCCGCCCAGGTGCGCGCGCTCACCGGCGAGGCGAAGAAGAAGCGCCGCGAACTGCAGATCAAGCTCAAGAAGGTCGAGAAGCAGCTCGGCACCTACAACAGCGCGGGCTCACGGCCCGGCTCCATCCCCAACGTCGGCTCCGGCGGAGCGTCGGCGAAGGCGATGACGGCCGTCCGGGCCGCCCTGAGCCAGCTCGGCGTGCCCTACTCCTGGGGCGGCGGCAATGCTTCTGGACCGTCCTACGGCACCGCGCAGGGCGCCAACATCAAGGGCTTCGACTGCTCCGGCCTGACCCTGTACGCCTACGCGCAGGTCGGCATCACCCTGGGCCACTACACCGGCAGCCAGTACAACGCCGGAACCCACGTGAGCATGAGCCAGCTCAAGCCCGGCGACCTGGTGTTCTTCCACAGCGACCTGCACCACATGGGCATGTACATCGGCAACGGCAACATGGTCCACGCGCCGCAGACCGGCGACGTCGTCAAGATCGCCCCGATCGCCGGCCGCCCCTTCGCCGGCGGGGTCCGCGTCGCCTGACGCCGGGCGCGGCCTTGCGCGCCGCGCCGTCCCGGGCCTCCTACACTGCCGCGACGTGCTCGTCGAGGTACCAGCCGTAGGGGCCCGGGGCCGTACCGGCCGCCGCGCGGGGAGCGTAGTGCCGGGAGTAGAGCGCCGCTACGAGTTCGCCTCGGCTGCGCACGCCGGTCTTGCCGAACACCGCCTTGAGGTGGTCCTGCACCGTGAACGGTGAGATCCCCAGGGCGGCGGCCATCTGCCTGGTGCTCTGCCCCTGGGCGGCGAGCCCGGTGATCTGCCGTTCCCGGGGCGTCAGCCCGTAGGCGCCCGCGATCACCTCGCTGAGCACCGCGGGCCTGGCCCCCTCGATGATGACCGCCACGCGGTCCGCGGCACCCTCCCCGCCGGACGCCGGGGAACCGTGCAGCACCACCCAGCGCCCGTCCCTGGCCGGCAGGGCCGCCCTGGCCAGCCCGTCACCGGAGGAGGCGGCCGCCGCGACGGCGCGCAGCGCGCTCGGCAGGCGCCCCCGGTCGTCGACGGCCTCCAGCCAGGCCCGCGCGTCCGCGCTGCTGACCTCGACCTCGCCCGCCGCGGTCACCAGCAGCATGCCGGGCGGATGGTCGAGGCCGTCCGGGGCGGCGAGCGCGGCGCGCAGCAGCGTGAGCCGGAACAGGTCGGCGATCGGCGTGGAGGCCGCCGCCAGCAGCGCCAGCTCGTCGTCGGTGAACGGCGTCGCGGGCGCGCGCCGGTACAGGGTGAGCGAGCCCCAGCAGCCCTCCCGCGAGCGCAGGACCACCCGCGCCTCGTCGACGACGTCCAGCCCGCGCAGCAGGAGCCGGTAGCGCCGGGCGCGGGACAGGTCCCCGCCGGTGGCGCGGTGCAGGCTCGCGACGGGCGAGGGGGCCGCCGCGAGCTCGGCGTAGCCGTTGGGGTCGCCGCCCTCGAACTCCAGGCCGAACAGGACCCGCTCGCGCTCGGCCGACCCCTGCGGGTCGAGCCCGCTGACGAAGCAGCTCGTCCACAGCAGCGTCGCCGGGTCGACCGTGGAGACGGCCGCGATGTCGTACCCGACCGCGCGGCGCAGCAGGCGGTCGACCTCGGCGCGCACCCGGGTCAGATCGTCACCGCGCGCGGCCAGCCGGTGGATCCGGTCCAGGAGTTCCATGCCTCAAGCATCGCGGCCGAAGGCCCGGATCGCCACCCCCAGATTCCAGGGATACGCAGGTCAACGCTCTCCGCCCTACGTTCGAGACGCGCGCCGAGCCTGATTCCGGCCCGGTGCGCGACAGGACACGAGAGGAAGGACCACCATGGACGACGAGCGTCCCGAGGGCCGCGACGACCTGTTCACCCACATCCACAAGGCGCTGCGCAACGGGCTGTTCGCGGTCACCGTCCAGGCCGGCGCCACCGACTGGGCCGACGCCGCCGAGGTCGCCGCGCTGGGGGAGCGGTGGCGGCGGCTGCTGGCGCTGCTGCGCAGCCACACCGAGCACGAGGACCAGCACATCCTGCGGCTGCTGGACCCGCACGAGCCCGGTTCCGCCGAGCCGACCGAGGAGCAGCACCGGGACCTCGACGACCTGCTCGACGACCTCGCCGGGCGGTTCGAGGCCGTGCTGGCGGCCCCGGGGGCGGCCGCCGGCCTGGACCTCTACCGGGACCTGGCCCGCTTCACCGCCGCCTACCTCCCGCACCTGCACGAGGAGGAGACGCTGATCATGCCGCGGATCTGGGCGCACTGCGACGACGCCGAGATCGGCGCCGCCCGCGTCGCGTTCATGGCCGCCACCCCGCCGGAGATCACCGCCACCACCCTGGAACTGCTGCTGCCGGCGCTGGACCGCCCCACCCGGGAAGGCCTGGTCGCCGGGATGGCCCGGACGGCCCCGCCCCAGGTCCTTGCGGGCGTACTGGCCATCGCCGACCGCGTGCTGCCCGCCCAGGCCGCGACCTCCCTGCGCCACGCCGCCACCACGGCCACCATGGCCGGCTGACCAGCCGGCCGGCAGCGGCCCGCACCCGTCGGAACCCCGGCCTTGCGGGGGCAGAGCCGGGGTCCGAAGGGGACGAGGCCGACCCGGGGTCTCGGGCGGGCCAGTCCCGGCGTCCGGGAGGAGCCGGAAGCCGTCGTGTTCCAGCAGGTGGCAGGAGCACGCGGCCTCCGGCCCCTGGGCCGATCCCGAGCAGCCGGCGACGGCCGGATCAGGGGAGGACGCGGGCGACGAGGTCGGCGACGGCGCCCTCGGCGCAGGGGGCGACGACCACGTCGGCGGCGGCGCGGACCGACTCGGCCCCGTCGCCGACGGCGGCGCCGAGGCCGGCGGCCTGGATCATGTCCAGGTCGTTCGGGTTGTCGCCGATCGCCGCGATGTCGCTCAGGGCCACGCCCTGGGACGCGGCCAGCTCGCGCAGCGCCGCGCCCTTGGTCGCGCCCGTGGGCAGCACCTCCAGGTAGGTGCTCTCCGATCTGACGAGGGTGACGCCGGAAACGGCCGCCGACACCGTCTCCTCGGCCGGGTCCATCAACTCGGGGCGGTCGCAGATGAGCATGACCTTGACGATGTCGTCGAACGGCAGGTCGCCCCACGAGCCGATCCGGGCGAGCTCGATCCCGTCGCGGCGGGCGTACTGCAGCAGCGCCGGCGAGGAGCCCGTGGTGTGTGCGCGGCCCCTGCTGAAGGCGACCGGCCACACTCCGGCGGGCAGTTCGGCGAACAGCATCGTGAGCTTCGCCCAGGCTGCCACGCCGAGGCAGCGCCGGTGCAGGACGGCGCCGGTGGCGAGGTCGACCACGCGCGCCCCGTTGTAGAGGATCGCCGGGGTCGTCAGGCCGAGCGTCCGGTAGTACGGCAGCGCGGCCTCCTCGCTGCGCCCGGTGGCTATGACGACGGTGCCGCCGGCGGCGATGAAGCGGCGCAGCGCGGCCAGGCTCGGCTCGACGATCTTCAGGTCGCGTCCGACGAGGGTGCCGTCCAGGTCCGTGACGATCCAGTCGACGGTGCGCACCTCGGTGGCGCTCATGCCGGCCCACCCAGCCCGGCGATCCCGGCGATGACGGAGCCGGCCAGGTCGAAGCCGCCGACGCAGGCCAGGTAGCCGGGGGCCTCCCAGTCGCGGCCCCCGGTCTCCCCGTTCAGCGGCAGGTACGTGCCGCCGGCCTGCCTGACCAGCAGCACGGCCGCCGCGACGTCCCACGCGTTGACCGACGTGCCGTACGCCACGTCCGCCCACCCGGCGGCGACGTGCGCGAGGCTGAGGGCGGCGCTGCCCGGGCGGCGGACGGTGGCGAACGCGTCCACCATCCGGCCGAAACTGCGCAGCGACTCCTCGCCGCGGCGGTGCATCTCCCGCGCGTTGGGATAGCCGGTGACGAGCACCGCGGTCTCGTCGCGGGCCGCGCCGCGGCTGCGGATCGGCTCGCCGTTGCAGGTCGCGCCGTCGAGCGAGGCGGTGAACATGTCCTCGCGGACCGGGTCGTACACCACGCCCGCCACCAGCTCGTCGCCGATGGCGGCGCCGATGGACACGCAGAAGAACGGCAGGCCGACGGCGAAGTTGGCCGTCCCGTCGATGGGGTCGACGAACCAGCGCAGGTCGCCGTCCCCGCCGCCCACGCCGCCCTCCTCGCCGACGACCGCGCTGCCGGGGGTGTGCTCGGCCAGCACCTTCCGGATCGTCTCCTCCGCCGCCCGGTCGTGCTCGGTGACCGGGTCGTGGAAGTCGCGCTTCAGATCGATCTCGGGGCGCGAGCGGAACGCCGTCCGCAGGCGGTCCCCGGTGGCGCGGGCGGCGAGTTCGGCGATCCCGGCGAGCTCCCGCGAGGCGGGGACATCGGCGCTCATCCTTCTCCTTCGATCGTGGCCTTGAGCAGGTCGAGCAGTCCGTGCCCGTCGTCGACGACGGCGTCGGGGCGGCACCGGACCTCGTACGGGACGTCGTGGGTGCCCTTGGCGACCATCAGCACGTTCCCGCCGACGCCGGCGCGGTGCCCGCACAGGACGTCCCGGTCGAAGTTGTCGCCGACGTACCACGCGTCCGAGGGCTCGACGCCGAGGGCGCGGGTCGCGATCCAGATCATCTCCGGGTTGGGTTTGCGGACCCCGGCCTCGTCGCTGTAGACCTCCAGGGCCAGCTTGCCCGCCAGCCCTGTCGAGGCCGTGTAGTCCCGGTGCACGGCGCCGGACAGCGCGTTGCTGACGATCGCGCAGGGGATGCCGGACCCGGCGGCGGCGTCGAGCAGTTCGGGGATGCCGGGACGGGTGCGGCGGTCCTGCCGCAGTTCCCCCATCCGCTTGCACAGCGGGGCGGCGTGCGCGACGACGAGCTGCCGCGCGGGCACGGGCCAGTCGGCCGCGACGAAGTCGCCCCAGAAGCGGGCGTGGGTCATCTCCGCCGGCGCGAACGGGCGGGACATCGCGTCCTTCCAGCACTTGTCCGCGGCCGCGCCCGCCCTGATGTCGGTCTCGATCGCGGCGGCGTCCAGGTCGCGGCATCCGGCGCCGAGGAGGGCCGCGTGCACCTCCTCGGCCAGGGCCGCCTGCCATCCGTCCCGCTTGGAGGTCTCGACCAGCACGCCGCCGAAGTCCAGCAGCAGCGCCCGCGGCCGGCGCAGGGGCGCGGTCACGAGGCGGCCTTCTGGACGGGGGCGACGGCGTCGTCCCAGGCGCCGATCCGGGAACCGTCTCCGGCGAACACGTGGAGCCGCTCGGGGCGCGTCCAGCAGTGGAGCCGGTCGCCCGGCGCCGCTTCGGGGTCCTCGTGGGTGACGGCGAACAGGTCGGTGTCCATGACGCGCAGCTGCACGGTCCAGCTCGACCCGGTCGGCAGGACGGTCTCGACGACGGCCTCGTCCGCCCAGGCCGTGTCGGGCACGTCGTCCCGCGACCGCGCCAGCCTCAGCGCCTCGGGCCGGACGCCCGCGCACGCGGCCCCGCCCAGGGCGGCGCGCTTCTCCACAAAGCGCAGCAGCGACCCGGCGAGCCCGTCGGGCTCCGCGTCCAGAGGGACGATGTTCATCGGCGGGCTCCCCACGAACTCGGCGACGAACCGGTTGGCGGGCCGCTCGTACATCTCCATCGGCGGCGCCACCTGCTGCAGCTCTCCCTCCGACATGACCGCGATGTGCGTGGCCATCGTCATGGCCTCCATCTGGTCGTGGGTGACGAACACGACCGTCGCTCCCGTCTCCTCGTGGATGCGCTTCAGCTCCGTCCGCATCTCCAGCCGCAGCCGCGCGTCGAGGTTGGACAGCGGCTCGTCCAGGAGCAGGACGTCGGGGTCGACGGCGAGCATCCGCGCCAGCGCGACGCGCTGCTGCTGGCCGCCCGACAGCTGGGACGGGTACCGGTCCATGCAGTCGGCGACGCGCACCTTCTCCAGGGCCTCCTTCGCGCGGGCCTTGCGGCGCTCGGCAGGCACCTTGCGCATCCGGAGCCCGAACTCGGTGTTGCCGCGGACGGTGAGGTGCGGCCAGAGCGCGTAGTTCTGGAACACGAGGCCCATGTCCCGCTTCTCCGGGGGGACGTAGACGCCGCGCTCGACCGAGTCCAGGACCCGGTCGCCCACGCTGATCTCGCCGCGGGTCGGCTGCTCCAGCCCGGCGATCATGCGCAGGGTGGTGGTCTTGCCGCAGCCGGACGGCCCGAGCAGGCAGGTGAAGGACCCGTCCGGGATGACGAGGTCGAGGTCGCGCACCGCGGCGCGGCCGCCGCCGACGTAGTTCTTGACCACTCCGCTGAGGGTGATGGCCGGCATGGTCAACCTCCGATGCCCGAGGCCAGGCTGCTCTTGGTGAGCCGCTGGGCCAGGTAGGTCATGGTGAACGAGAGCAGGGCGATGACGAGCACGACGCCGTTGGCGAGCTGGGTGTAGCCGTAGTCGACGAGCCCGATGGACAGGGTGGTGAGCAGCTGCGTCCCGGACGTGGTCAGCATGATGACGATGCTGAGCTCCTTCAGCCCGGAGATGAAGGGCAGGACGACGCCCGTGACGAGCGCGCCCCGCTGGATCGGGATGATGATCCGGACCATCCGGACCGGCCAGCGCGCGCCGCTGATCTGCGCGGCCTCCTCCGGTTCCCGGCCGAGCTGCATCATGGCCGAGATGCCCGACCGGGACGAGTACGGCAGGTGCGTCACCACCATCACCAGGACGAGCAGCGTGATCGTCCCGTAGAGGGCGGGCACGGGGCCGCGCCGCACCGCGAACAGCGACAGGCACGCGGCGGCGAACGCGATGCCGGGGACCAGGTACGGCAGGAACGACACCTGCCGCAGGAACGCCGAGACGCGGCTTCCGGCGCCGCGCACCACCACGTACCCGATGAGCAGGCCGACGAAGCCGCAGACCAGCGCGGCGAGCCCGACGATCCGCAGGCTGTTCCAGGCGGCCTCCCACATCTCGCCTCCGCGGAGCACGCCGTGCGGGAACCCGACCGCGCCCTCGATATGGGACCCGAACCAGTACTTCAGCGTGAAGTTGCCGGGGTTGAACACGCCGGGCGTCTTGGTGACCGTGGACAGCAGCAGCGTCAGCACCGGGACGACGACGCTCGCGGCGAAGACCGCCATGGCCAGCCCGAACGCGGGCCACCGCCACCGGCGCAGGTCGCCGCGCCGGTCCATGGCGCCCTTCCCGCCGACCGTGACGAACCGGCGCTGCTCGCGCACCAGCCGGGTGTCGACCACGACGACGAGCACCCCGACCAGCACGATCACGCCGGCGATCGTCGAGGCGACGCCGGTGCTGCGGTCGCGGATCGCGTGGTACAGGCTCGTGGACAGGACGTTGTAGTCGCTGGGCAGGCCGAGGATGTAGGGGGTGCCGAACGTGCCGAGGACCCGGCCGAGGACGAGCAGCACCGCCGACGACAGCGCCGGCAGCATCAGCGGCAGCGTGATGCGGCGCAGGACCGTCCGGCCGCCGGCGCCGAGGATGCGCGCCGAGTCCTCCAACTGCGAGTCGATGCGGCGCAGCGCGTTGCCGAACAGCAGCAGCACGAACGGGTAGTAGTGCAGCCCGAGCGTCACGATGATCGGCACCGGCCCGTACGCGAGCCAGTCGGGGGTGTGGATCCCGGCCCCCTGCAGGTAGCCGACCTGGCCGCCGGACCGCTCGTTCTTGAACAGCGACAGCCACGCCAGCGCGAACGTCCAGGACGGCAGCATGTACGGCACCACCAGCGCGCCGGCGAGGAACTTGCGGCCCGGGACGTTCGTGCGCGTCACGAGCCACGCCATCGACCCGCCGACGGCGAGCGCGAACGCGATGACGCCGACCGCGACCGTGAGGGTGTGCAGGAGCGGCTCCCAGAACAGCAGCCTGCTGACGGGGGAGCGGAACACCCGCCACAGGTAGTAGCCCGTCCACGATCCGGCCCCCTGTCCGGAGCGGGCCTCGTCGCCGTACTGGACGCGGGCGGCGTCCGAGACGACCGAGACGAGCGGGGCGATGACGAGGTAGAGCAGCGCGGCGCTCAGCACCAGGCCGAGCAGCACGGTGGGGTTGCGCAGCAGGACGCGGGACCGGTACAGCACGCGCCGGCCGCGTGACACGGGCCGTGCGGGGGCGGCGACCGCCATGGGCTTCCTCCGAGGTGGAGCCCGGCGGGCCGCTTCGGCGGCCCGCCGGGGGTCGGGCAGTGCTCAGGAGTGGTTGACGCGCCAGAAGTCCTTGATGTCCTGGCGGTTGCGGAAGTCGGCGATCAGCTGGTCGGAGGAGAACCAGTACAGCTGGGTGTTCCAGTCGGTCAGGCCGGGCGGGTTGTGGGGGCTGACCCCGACCGCGTCGTTGCCGGACACGCCGCCGGAGTGGGCCTCGAGGTCGAAGCCCTCCTTCGACATCGCGAAGTGGACGAACAGCTTGGCGGCGTTGGGGTGCCTGGACTTCGCCGCGATCGTCGCGAACTTCGGGTAGGCGAAGCCGGTCCAGGGGCTCAGGCCCTCGCAGACCTTCATGTTGAAGCCCTTGCCCTCCAGGTCGCGGAACTTGGCGATCGAGAACAGCCCGATCGTCGTCCGGGTCTGGTTGGGCGCGCCGACGGCGGTCGCGACGTCCTCGTCCTCGGTGGTCAGCACCGGGTCGTTCTTCGCCAGCCGCTTCACCCACTCGTAGGCGGCGTCCTTCTCGCCGGTCTTGAGCCTGCCCTTGCCGAGCTGCTCGTAGGCGGCCGCGAGCTTGCCCGCGCTCCGCTCCGACAGCTGGGTGAACCACTGGGTGAAGACCTCCTTGCCCAGCGGGTCCTGCATCATGACCTTGCCCTTCCACTCGGGGTCGGTCAGGTCCCAGACGTTCTTCACCGGGCAGCCGGCGGGATTGAGCTTGGGGTTGTAGGCGAACACGTACGCCTTCGAGATCATCATCAGCGGGTTCCGGTTCTTCTCGCCGATGGTCTTGGCGAGGTCCGGCGGGATCCAGGTGGTGACGATCTTCTGGGGGAGGAGCTGGCCGACGAGCATCGGGCCGTCCTCGAACAGGCTGACGTCGATGGTGACGTTGCCGGCCTGCGCCTCGCGCGTCATCTTCTCCGCGGTCGCGGCGGCCTTGGACTTCTCGCCCTCGGCCTTGATGCCGTACTTCTTCTCGAACGCGGCGGCCATGTCCTTGACGTCGCCGCTGCCGTCGTAGGCGAGGACGCTGCCCTCCTTCTTCGCGGCGGCGATCAGCGCGTTCAGGTCGAAGGACGCCGCGTCCTCCACGGTCACGGTCGGGAGGGGCTGGTCGGCCCCCGCCTGACCGCCGCTGGACGGCGCGCACGCGCCCAGCGCCGCCGTGGCGAGGGCCGCTGCGACGGCGGCGCCGGCCCGTGCCCGGCGCCCTCTCATCATGGTGCGGATCATGGTGGGTTCTCTCCTTGCCCTCTGCCCGCAGCCCCGACCTGCGGCTTCATCGGTTCCTGATCAGTGACTGCGTTTGAGCATCGCGTCCGAGAGCGCGTCGGCCGCCTCGCCGAGGCGCCGCCCCACCGCGTCCAGGCGGTCGAGCAGCTCGCGCCTGCGCAGGACGTCGATGTCGAGCGGCCCGGCGAACAGCCGGGTCAGCGCCGCCTGCCGGGTCTCCCGGACGCGGTTGCCGGCCTTGCGCGCGCCGAGCGCCGCGACGGTGACCGCGGCGGGCTCGGCGAGGACCTTCCGGACGGCGGCGTCGAGGGAGGTCAGCCCCTCCAGCACCGCGTCCAGCGGCGGGACCGCGAAGCCGAGCCCGGGCGGCCCGAACAGGTCGGCCTCGCGGACGAAGTCGCGGAGGTTGTCCAGGACGTCGTCGACGGAGCGGGAGAGCCGGTAGAGGTCCTCCCGGTCGATGGGGGTGGCGAGGACGCCGCGCAGCATCGCGGCGAGCGCGGCGCGCTCGGCGTCCCCGGCGTGCTCGATCTCGGCCATCCGGGCGCGGGCCGCCCCGGAGGGGACCCGCCCGGCGGCCATCTCCCGGGCCAGTTCGGCGCCGTCGCGGGCGGCGCGGATCTGCCGGGCGACCTGGCCGACGACCCGGTCCCCGGAGCGGCCGCGCAGGTCGTCCCACACGAGCCGGATCCGGCGGACGGGCCGGACGGCGGCGCTCACAGCGCCCTCGCCGCGACGCCGCCGAGCGTGCCGCCGGCGAACGCGAGCGGCAGCGTGAACAGCCACGCGGCGCCGATGCCGACGACGTTCTGCCAGCGCACCCGGGAGGCGCCCTCGCTGGCGGCGACGCCGACGACCCCGGCGGTGACCGACTGCGTCATGCTGACCGGCGCGCCCGCGATCGAGCTGGCCGCCACCGACGCGGCCGCCGCCGCCTCCGTGGACACCACGTGCAGCGGCCTGGCCAGCACGAGCCCGCGGCCGAGCCGGTCCCCGACCCGGTGGACGGCGCTCAGCGCGCCGGCGCAGAAGACGACGGCGATCGCGATGAGCACCGCCGGGGTCGGCTGGACGGGGCCGACCGCGCCGAGCCGCCGCGTGGACACGACGTGCCGCGCCACGCTGACGACGGCGAGCATCTTCTGCCCGTCGTTGGCGGCGTAGGCGGCGCACTGGGCGGTGTAGGCCAGGACGTGGGCGGCCCGGACGGTGCCGGGCATCCCGGTGAAGGACGGCACGCGCCGCGACGCGAGCCCGAGCGCGAACCCGACGGACGTGCCGACCAGCGGGGCGGCGGCGCCGATGAGCAGGACGAGGCCGAGCCCGCCCCAGGCCACGTCCAGGCCCATGCCGAGCCCGGCGCCGCCGATGCCGCCGACGATCGCCAGGGTCAGGCTCGTCGGCAGGCCGCGCCCGGTGAGGGCGGCGACGACGGCGAGCGCGACGGTGACGCCGAGCAGGAAGGCGAGCGCGCCGCGCCGGTCGCCGAGGTCGGTGAGGCCCTCGGTGAACGTCCGCGCGACGGCGACCGTCACCTGCGGGACGAGGACGAGCGGCACGAGCACCAGCGCGGTCAGCAGCAGCCCGGACGAGCGGGGGTAGCGCCCGCTGAGGCCGAGCAGGGCCGCGCCGTCGTTGACGCCGGTCACCCACACGAAGGCGAGCGCGACCGCGCCGAACGCCACCGCCCAGATCACCGGAGCTCCGCGAGCGGGACGCGGCGGCCCTCGCGCAGCGACAGCGCGGCGGCCTCGGCGACGAGGAGCGCCTCCAGCGCGTCGTCCACCGTGCAGGGGCTGCCCGCGCGGCCCCTGGCCATTTCGAGGAACGTTCCAATCTCGTTCGCGTACGCGGGTTCGAAGCGCTCCTGGAAGTCCGTCCACGGGTCGCCGGGAGGCCAGTCCACGCCGGGTTCGGCCGACCGGAGCGGGGCGCGCTCGTCGAGCCCGACCACCCAGGTGCCTGCGGTGCCCGACAGCTCCATGCGCACGTCGTAGCCGGCGCCGTTGTACCGGGAGCCCTGCAGGGTGGCGAGCGTCCCGTCGTCCATGACCAGGACGGCGGCGCTGATGTCGACGTCGCCGGCGTCCGAGAAGTAGGCGTCGCCGCGGTTGGCGCCGACGGCGGTGACCGAGTCGACCTCCCGCCCGGTGACCCAGCGCAGCATGTCGAAGTCGTGGATGTGGCAGTCGCGGAAGATCCCCCCGGACGAGCGGACGTACTCGGCCGGGGGCGGCGCCGGGTCGGCGGTGACCAGGTGGACTCGGTGGAGCGTTCCCAGCCGTCCGTCGAGCACGGCCTGCCGCGCCGCCGCGTATCCGGCGTCGAACCGGCGCTGGAAGCCCACGTGCACGGGGACCCCCGTCTTGGCGGCGCGGTCGCGGACCTCCAGCGTCGTGCGGAGGTCGGGCGCGACCGGCTTCTCGCAGAACACGGGCACGCCCGAGTCGCAGGCCCGGACGAGCAGCTCGGCGTGCGTGGAGGTCGGCGTGGCGATGACGACGGCGTCGAGCCCGGCGGCGAGCACGGTGTCCGGGTCCCCGGCCCGGGCGCCGATCGGGCCCGCCAGCGCCTCGGCGCGGCGGACGTCGGCGTCTCCGATCAGCAGGGCGTCGACCTGGGGATGCCCTCCCAGGAACCGGGCGTGCGACGCCCCGATCCGTCCCGCGCCCAGCAGTCCGACCCGCATGGTGCCTCCCATGGCCGTCCGATCGGATGGCGAGTTCATCTGATGGACCGGCATTGAGCACCGGTTGTTCATCTGCTCGTCATCTTCGTGTGGTTCGGGCCACATTTGTAGCCCGCGCCGGAACGCCCGTCAATACTTTGTTCTTACATCTTGACGTTCTGACCTAGACGGGCGTCCCATGCCGCTCGCCGGCAGGCCGGGGCCGACCTGCGGGAACGGCGGTACGCGGCGCCGCCCCCGGTCGGCCGGGTGCGGCCAAAGCGTTGCGCAGGCCGCGGGCACGGCGGAGCGGCGCGCCGAAGGCATGGCTGACGCGCGCGCCGCTCGACCGGAGCCCAGAGGGCTCTTTTGGATTCCCTGGAGGGGCGCCGTCCAGGCCGGACAGGGCTACCGGGTGGTGCCGCGCTCGGTGAGGAGGGGCGGGACGGTGATGCGCCGCGTGCGCGCGGACGCGCCGTCGCCGATCCGGTCGAGCAGGACGGCCGCGGCCTCGCGGCCCAGTTCCGCCGGCGGGGAGGCGACCGTCGTCACCCCGGCGTCCCGCGCCCCCGGCGGGTCGCCGTGGACGATCAGCGAGATCTCCTCCGGCACGCGCCTCCCGGCGCGCAGCAGCGCGGTGAGCGCGGCGGTGCCCGTCGTGTCGCCGAGCGCGAGGACGGCCGTCGGCGCCTCGGCCGGCCGCCACAGCTCGTCGGGGCCGGCGACGACGGCGCCGTCCGGGCACGCGCGGCGCAGGGGCGAGGGGCGGGGGCCGACGTCGAGGCAGGCGACGCGCCGGTGGCCGAGGTCCGACAGGTACCCGAGCGCCCGCTCGACGGCCGCGGCGCCGTCGCCGGTCACGCAGTCGACGCGGTCGGAGCGGACCTGGCGCCCGACCACGGTCACGGGGCACCCGGCGGCGGCGCGCTCGATGTCGGCGGCGGACGTCTTCGGCCCGGCCAGGACGACCCCGTCCGGCCGCAGGTCGAGCAGGTCGTCCAGGGCGGCCCGTTCGCGCGCCGGGCCGCCGCGCCCGGTGGCCAGCAGGAGCCGGACGCCGCGCCGGGCGGCCTCGTCGGCGAGCCCGTCGTGGACCGCGGCGAACCAGGGGTCGTGGAGGTCGGAGAGGAGAACGCCGATCATGCCCGTCCGGCCGGACGCGAGGCCCCGGGCCATCATGTTGGGCCGGTAGCCGAGCTCCCGGGCCGCCCGGAGCACCGCCTCCCGGCGCTCCGGCCCGACCTTGGGGGAGCCGCGCATCACCAGCGACACGAGCGCGCGCGACACTCCGGCTCGCGCTGCCACGTCCTCCAGGGTCGGGTGGGCCATGCGGTCTTCTCCCGGGTACGGCGAGTCGCCGCCGGGGTGCGGCGGCGACTCGCGTCGGTGCTGTTCGTGCTAGTCGCGCGGGTCCCAGTCGCCGGGCGTGACGTCCAGGTCCAGCGGGTCCGCCACATCCTCCCAGTCGACGAGCTTGAAGTCGGTGTTCTCCCGGACCTCGCCGTTCCCGTCCGTGACCTCGGGGGTGTTGACGCCGTCGTGGACGACGAGGAGGCCGTTCTCGAAGCCGCCCGTGGGGGCGCTGGTCACCATCGCCCCGTCGCAGACCTCGGAGCCGTCCACCGTCGTGCCCGGGGCGACCCGGAAGTGGCCGAGGTACTGGCGCGGGTCCTCGCGGTCGTAGACGACGAAGGTGTTGTCACCCTGGCTGGAGGCGAGCAGATAGCCCTCTCCGCCGTCCTGCCGGTAGATGGACAGGCCCTCGGCGTCGGCGGTGAGGTGCGTTCCCCCGACGCCGGGGTCGGGTCCGCTCGGGTTGCACTCCTCGGTCTCGGGGTCGTACGCGGCGGGGACGCCGAACTCCTTGACCTTGTCGATGAGCTGGGGCGAGCCGCTGCCCAGCGGGATGCGCCAGATGCCGACGTCCTCCTGCGCCGCGTAGAGCGCCCCGTTCTCGGGGTCGGCGACCATGCCCTCGACCTGCGGCCCCTCGCCGGGGTCCTCGCACGGCGTCCAGGTGCCGCCGCCGGGCAGCGCGAACGACGCGGGCAGGTCGAGGTCGCGGACGTGCCGGTAGGTGACGGTGCCCGCCGCGGTGGCCTCCAGCCGGACGGTGCCGATCCGGGAGGTGTGCCGGCGGCTGAGCGCGACGTAGGCCGTCCCGCGCGAGTCCTTCCAGGACGCCAGCCCGTACGCCGTCGCCTGCTCGTTGACCTCGTCGAGGGAGGACGAGAAGACGGGCGCGACCCCGGGGTCGGTGACGTCGGTGAGCGGGGCCCGGTGGTCCTCGGCCTTGCCGGGGTCGATCGCGTAGGTGCGGACGGTGTCCCGGCCCCGGTCGGACACGACCGCCAGGTCGACCTTGCGGCGGCCGAGCTGGAACCCGTAGACCAGATCGACGTTGTTGAACCGTCCGGGCTCGTCGCCGGCCCGGGGCGGGGCCGGCGCGGCGATCCGCTGGATCTGCCGCCCCGCGGCGTCGTAGACGGCGAGGCCGCCTTCCTTGAGGGTGGCCACGATCAGGTCGCCGTCGCGGTCGTCGGGGTGGCTCCAGATCGCCGGGTCGTCGGCGTTGGCGTTGCCGCCCGCGTCGTCGTCGAAGTTGGCCGGGGTCTCCAGCGCGGCGCGGACCTCGGCGAGCTCGTCGCCGTCGGCGGACGCGGGCGCGGCGGACAGGAAGGCCGCGGCGAGCGCGGCGGTGGTCGCGGCGGCCGCGAGGCGGACGCCCTGGGGGGTGGGTCGCAACGGCATCGGGTTCCTCCTGATGCGTGGGGGGATGCCTGCACCGTAGGCATTGGAGCGCTCTAATTCAATAGAGCGCTCTAATTGATCAAGAGATTTTCATCGGGGGTTCGCCGTTTTGTCCCCGAGGGTCCGGTCAGCGCTCGACGAGGGTGAGGGCGAAGGAGTAGCGGTCGGCGCGGTAGACGTGGCAGCCGTACTCGATCGCGCCGCCCTTGTCGTCGTAGGCGGTGCGGGTCATGGTCAGCAGCGGGACGCCGCGCCGCTCGTCCAGCAGCCGGGCCTCGGCCGCCGTCGCGCCGCGGGCGCCGATCGTCTGGTTCGCGATGCGCAGGTTGACGCCCTTGGACCGGAGCAGCTCGTACAGGCCGTGCTCGGCGAGGTCGGCCTCGGTGATCCTCAGCAGGTCGACCGGCAGGTAGTTGGTGAGCAGGGCGAGCGGCTCGTCGCCGGTGAACCGGACGCGGCGCATCCGGGTGACCTCGGTGCCGGGCGGGACGCCGAGCTCCTTGGCCACCTGGTCCTCGGCGGGGACGCGGCCCAGCTCCAGGACCTCGGTGCGCGGGTCGCGGCCGGCCGCCGCCAGGTCGTCGTGCAGGCTGGTCAGCTCGATCGGCCGGCGGATCTCCGACTGCACCACCTGCGTGCCGACGCCGCGCTTGCGCACCAGCAGCCCCCGGTCGACCAGGTGCTGGATCGCCTGCCGGACCGTCGGGCGCGACAGCCCGCACCGGTCGGCCAGCTCGACCTCGTTCTCCAGACGGGTGCCCGGGGACAGCTCACCCGCCCGTATCGCCGCCTCCAGCTGCTGGGCGAGCTGGTAGTACAGCGGCACGGGGCTGCTGCGGTCCACGGTCACGCGCGGTCGGTACACCCGGCGCCTCCTCTCCTCCGGGTCGATCGTACCCGCCGCCGCCCGCTAGCTTATTACCTCATAATGTCATAACAAACTATTGACATACCTTCCCGGCCTTCAGCAGACTCGGCGCCGATGCCGAGTACGGAGCCGGGCGCGTCCCAGGGAGATGGTGAGCCGATGATCAACGACCGCGTCGCGGGAGCCCCGATCTCGTGGGGGGTGTGCGAGGTCCCGGGCTGGGGGCACCAGATGGACCCCGGGCGGGTGCTGGCGGAGATGCGCGACCTCGGGCTGGCCGCCGCGGAGTTCGGGCCGGACGGCTTCCTGCCCGCCGGGGCGGAGGAGCGCGCCGCGCTGCTCGCCGAGTACGGCCTCCGCCCGGTGGGCGGCTTCGCGCCCGTCGTGCTGCACGACCCGGACCGCGACCCGCTGCCCGAGGTCCGCCGGATCCTGGCCGGCTTCGGTGTGGAACGCTCCAATTCGGAACAGACGCTGGTGCTGGCCGCCGTCCACGGGCTGCGCGGCTACGACGAGCGCCCCTCCCTGGACACCGTCGGCTGGACGGCGCTGCTCACCAACCTCGACCGGATCGCCTCGCTTGCCGCGGAGGCCGGGGTCCGGGCCGTCCTTCATCCGCACGCCGGGACGATGGTGGAACGATCCAACGAAGTGCTGCGCGTCCTCGACGGATCGGCCGTCCCGCTGTGCCTGGACACCGGCCACCTGCTGGTCGGCGGCACCGATCCGGTCGACCTGGCGGCGAGCGCCGCCGGGCGGATCGCGCACGTCCACCTCAAGGACGTCGACGCCGACCTCGCCGAGAGCGTGCGGCACGGCCGGACGTCCTACACCGACGCCGTCCGCGCCGGCCTCTACCGCCCGCTCGGCGCGGGGGACATCGACATCGCCGCCATCGTCGGCTCTCTCGAAGGCGCCGGATACGACGGCTGGTATGTCCTGGAGCAGGACACCGTCCTCGACCGCGAGCCCGCCCCCGGCGAAGGCCCGCTGGCCGACGTCCGCGCCTGTGTCGAGTTCCTCGCCGGGATCGGCGCATGAGCGGCGCCGCGTCCTTCGACGTCATCACCATGGGCCGCGTCGGCGTGGACCTCTACCCGCTCACGTCGGGTGTCGGACTGGACGAGGTCGAGACGTTCGCGCGGTTCCTCGGCGGCAGCGCCACCAACGTCGCGGTCGCCGCCGCCCGGCACGGCCGCCGGACCGCCGTGGTCACCCGGACCGGCGCCGACCCGTTCGGCCGCTTCGTCCGCCGGGCGCTCGCCGAGTACGGCGTCGACGACCGGTACGTCGCCGACGTCCCCGGCCTGCCGACCCCGGTGACCTTCTGCGAGCTGTTCCCGCCGGACGACTTCCCGCTGTACTTCTACCGCTTCCCGAAGGCCCCCGACCTGGAGATCCGCGCGGACGAGCTGGACCGGTCCGCGATCGAGGCCGCAGGGGTGCTGTGGGTCACGATGACCGGGCTCTGCGCCGAACCGTCCCGGACGGCGACGCTGGCCGCGCTCGGCACCCGCCGTCGCGGCGCCCTCACCGTCCTCGACCTCGACCACCGGCCCGTGTTCTGGGAGTCGCGGGACGAGGCGCGGCGCTGGGCGGGCGAGGCACTCGAACACGCCACCGTCGCCGTCGGGAACACCGCCGAATGCGAGGTGGCGGTGGGGGAGAGCGACCCCCTCGCCGCCGCCCGCGCGCTGCTCGACCGGGGCGTCCGGCTCGCCGTCGTCAAGCGCGGGCCGGACGGCGTCCTCGCCGTCGACGCCGAGGGCCGGACCGCCGAGGCGCCGCCGGTGCCGGTCGAGGTCGTCAACGGCCTCGGCGCGGGCGACGCCTTCGGCGGCGCCCTCTGCCACGGCCTGCTGAGCGGCTGGGACCTGCCGCGCGTCCTCGGCTTCGCCAACGCGGCAGGCGCGATCGTCGCGTCCCGGCTGGCGTGCTCGGCGGCGATGCCCACGACGGACGAGGTGCTCTCGCTGGCCGGGCGGGTGGCCGCATGACGCTCGACATTCCGGTGCCGCCCGCCGACGCGCGGGCGGAGAGGATCGCGGGGCTGACCGAGGCGCGGGTGATGCGTCCGGAGTCGGTCGCCGAGGCGGCGGAGCGCAGGACCAGGCGGGAATCGCTGGTCGGGGAGTCGGGGCGGTTGATGCTGCTGGCCGCTGATCATCCGGCGCGTGGCGCCCTGGCGGCCGGTGGTGATCCGCTGGCGATGGGCGATCGGGGTGAGTTGCTGGATCGGTTGTGCGTGGCGTTGGAGCGGCCGGGTGTGGACGGTGTGCTGGGCACGGCGGATGTGATCGAGGATCTGCTGCTGCTGGGCGTGCTGGAGGGCAAGGTCGTGGTCGGTTCGATGAACCGGGGCGGGCTGGCGGGGTCGTCGTTTGAGATCGATGACCGTTTCACGGCCTACAGTGCGGCTGCGATCGCGGCGTCGGGGTTGGACGGCGGGAAGATGCTGCTGCGGGTGGACGATGAGGACCCGGCGACTGTTCGCACGTTGGAGGCGTGTGCTCGGGCGGTGTCGGAGTTGGCCGGGCGTGGGTTGATGGCGATGGTGGAGCCGTTCATCTCGCGTCGGGTGGACGGCCGGGTCCGCAACGACCTGTCGCCGGAGGCGATGACGCGTGCGGTCGCGATCGCGTCGGGGCTGGGCACGACCTCGGCGTACACGTGGTTGAAGGTGCCGGTGGTGGCGGACATGGAGCGGGTGATGGCGGCGTCGACGCTGCCCGCGCTGCTGCTGGGCGGGGAGGTGGCCGCCGATCCCCAGGCGGCGCGGGAGGGGTGGCGGCGTGCGCTGCGTCTTCCCACGGTCCGGGGCCTGGTGGTCGGCCGGTCCCTGCTGTATCCGCCGGACGGCAACGTCGCCGCGGCCGTGGACGCCGCAGTGGAACTCCTGTGAACGAGGAACCGAGGGCAGTGCCGGGTGACGACCGGCACTCCCCGCCTGTGCCGGCCGGGCCGGCGCATATCCGGAACAGCCGGAAGGGGCAGCCGGCGGGGCCGCGGCTGCCCTCGCCCCCGGCACGCGGTGTGGAGGAGCGGTCATGAGGTTG
>NZ_BDDE01000025.1 GCF_008327685.1 Actinomadura sp. K4S16 | reverse complement strand
CCGAGGACGAGAGCCCGTGGGGGGAGATGGACACGGTCCTGTGCGTCAGCAACCTGTCCCGGTTCCCGCAGCCCGTCGAGCTGGACCTGCGGCGCTTCGAGGGCTACTCCCCCGTCGAGTGCATGGGCGGCGTGCAGTTCCCGGCCATCGGCGAGCTGCCCTACCTGCTGACCCTGCCGGGCCACGGCTTCTTCTGGTTCCAGCTGATCCCCCCGGACGACGCGGCCCCCGGGCCGAGTGCGGAGGCCGGGCTCGGCACGCGCGCGGGAAGGACCGTCTGACCGTGCTTCCTCCAGAGCCGGACCTCGTCCGGGACATCGCGGAGTGGCTGCCCCGGCAGCGCTGGTTCGGCGGCAAGGACGGCCCCATCCACGAGCTCGCCATCGGCACCGCCACCGAACTCCACTCCGGCGACCCCGCCCTGCACCACCTCGTCATCGACGTCCGCCGCGACGACGCCACCGACCACTACCAGCTCCTCCTCGGCGTCCGCCGCGACCTGCCCGACCGGCTCCGGCACGTCGAGATCGGCGGGCACTGCGGCGACCGGCCCGCGAGGCCCCGCCTGTACGACGCCGCGCACGACCCGGACCTGACCCGGGTGCTGCTGGACGCCATGGCGCGCGAGGCGTCCGTCGGCCCGCTGCGGTTCCACCACGCCGGCGGGGCCCGCATCCGCACGGACCTGGCGAGCCTGCCCATGACCGCCGAGCAGAGCAACACGTCGCTGCTGTTCGGCGACGAGTACATCTGCAAGCTGTTCCGCCGCCTGTCCCCCGGCGTCAACCTCGACCTGGAGGTCAACCTCGCGCTGACCCGCGGCGGCTGCACGCACGTCCCGGCCGTCCTCGGCTGGATCGAGCTGGACCGGGGGCACGGCGCCCCCGCGGGCGGGGAGCCGGTCACGCTCGCCCTCCTGTCGGACTACCTGCACACCGGCGTGGACGGGTGGAGCCTCGCGATCGCCAGCGTGCGCGACTGGTTCGCGCACACGCCGCCGCCCGGCGGCGACGAGTGGGCCGAACTGGACGCGAGCGCCGCCGGCGGCGACTTCGCCGCCGAGGCCGAACGGCTCGGCGCGGCCACCGCCGAGGTGCACCGGGCGCTCGCCGACGCGTTCGGCGTGACGGTCGTCCCGGCGGCGGAGGTCCGCGCGATGGCCGCGCGGATGAACACCGAGCTGACCGGCACCTGCCGCACGGTGCCCGCGCTCGCGCCGCACGCCAAGGCGCTCACGGAGGCGTACCTCGACCTGGCCGCCCGGGCCGAGCCGCTGCCCGTCCAGCGCGTCCACGGCGACTACCACCTCGGGCAGGTCCTGCGCACCGAGTCCGGGTGGACGGTCCTGGACTTCGAGGGCGAGCCGGCGCGGACGCAGAGCGAGCGCCGCGCCCTCGCGCACCCGCTGCGCGACGTCGCCGGGATGCTCCGCTCGTTCGAGTACGCCGCGCGGTACCTCATCACCAAGGCGGGCACGGTGCCGAGCGAGTCGGGGCCGCGGCTGGAGACCCGGGCGCACGCCTGGGCGGCGCGCAACCGCGCCGCGTTCTGCCGCGGCTACGCGGCGGGCGGCGGCCCCGACCCGGCCGCGCATTCGGTGCTCATCCGCGCCTTCGAATTCGAGAAGGCCGTCTACGAGGTGCGGTACGAGGCGCAGAACAGGCCCGCCTGGCTCGCCGTCCCACTGAAATCGCTCGCCCATCTGACCGCTTGATCAAAGACACTGAATCCGGCCTCCAATTCGGCGCCATGATCACGTAAAATCGGCGCGCTCGCACAATTCCGTGCCGTTCAACGGGTACCCGTTCCCTCGGCGGGATGATGATCACCTGCCGATACCTGATCGGAAACGGAGAGCGGAAGAATGTCCATCGCACGCCACTCGCACGAGGCCGAAAGCGGAAGCGGAGCGATCGCGGGCCGGACCGGCCGCGGCCGGGCGGCCGACCGAAAACGGGGAGCGCTCCGAACCGCCGTCACGGCGACGGTGACCGGGCTCGCCCTGACGGTCCCGCTGGGTTCCACGTCCTTCGCCGCGCTCACGCCGACGGCGCTCAGCCCGACGTCGCTGAGGAGACTGCACCTGGACGCGGCCACGCTGCACAAGGTCCGGGCGTACGACAAGTACCGGACGCGGGAGGCGGCCCAGCGCAAGCGCGCGAAGAAGGCGCTGCGGTTCGCCCGCAAGCAGATCGGCAAGCCGTACAGGTGGGGCGCCACGGGGCCGTCCGGCTACGACTGCTCCGGCCTCATGATGGCCGCGTGGCGCAGGGCGGGCGTCAGGATCCCCCGCGTCACCTACGCCCAGTACCGCAAGGTGGACCGGAAGGTGAAGATGAGGCACCTCAAGCCCGGGGACCTCATCTTCTTCCACGGCCGCAGCCACGTCGGCATGTACGTCGGGCACGGCCGGTTCCTGCACGCGCCCAATTCGGGGGCCAGGGTCCGCATCGACAAGTTCGGCGCGCGGCGCAAGAAACAGTTCGCGGGCGCGGTACGGCCCGGCGCGCCCGCCTATCGCGAGTGGTCGCCGTCCGTGCGGGAGCTCGTCGAGAAGATCGATCGGATGAGTGCGCAGAAGAGAGCCGACCAGCCCCCAGATAGCGAGCGGACCCCCCACATTCCGCCACATCACTTGAAATCCCACAAGAAAAGCGACAAACCCTCTAAAAAGGCCCCCCGCCACCCGGTAGCGAAGGCCGCGCCACCCGGCGGCCACTCCAGACCGGACGATTCCGCGACCCAGGCTCCGCGAAGCGACACACCGTCGGACATGTCAAAGCCTGAACCCCGGCCGAGAGCCGCGGGGCAACCGAGATCCTTCTGGCACGGCCCGGCCTACGAGCCGTGGGCCGTATACGTCGGTCCCTGAGCCTCTCTCCGCCTGCCCCGGCGCCATGCGCGCGCCGTGCGGCGCCGGGGGGCGCGTCACGCTTGACCTGGAGCACGCTCCAGGTGCTTGGCTTGATCACCATGGAATACACCCGACTCGGCCGCACCGGCCTGAAGGTCAGCCGCCTGGTGCTCGGCACGATGAACTTCGGCCCGTTCACCGAGGAGGCCGACGCCCACACGATCATGGACGCGGCGCTCGACGCGGGGATCAACTTCTTCGACACCGCGAACGCCTACGGGTGGGGCGCGAACAAGGGCCGCACCGAGGAGATCATCGGCTCCTGGTTCGCCAAGGGCGGCGGTCGCCGGGAGAAGACCGTCCTCGCGACGAAGGTCTACGCGGACATGGCGCCGCCCGACTCGCCCTGGCCGAACCAGGGCGGGCTGTCCGCGCTGCACATCCGCCAGGCCGCCGAGGCGTCGCTGAAGCGGCTCGGCACCGACCACATCGACCTGTACCAGTTCCACCACATCGACCGGTCGACGCCGTGGGAGGAGATCTGGCAGGCGGTCGACGTCCTCGTCCAGCAGGGCAAGGTGCTCTACGCCGGCTCGTCCAACTTCCCCGGCTGGGGCATCGCGCAGGCCAACGAGGCCGCCGCCCGCCGCGGCTCGCTCGGACTGGTCAGCGAGCAGTGCCTGTACAACCTGGTCGAACGGCGCGCCGAGATGGAGGTCGTCCCAGCGGCGCAGGCCTACGGGCTCGGCGTGATCCCGTGGTCCCCGCTGCACGGCGGGGTGCTCGGCGGCGTCCTGCGCAAGGAGCGCGACGGGGACGGCTCCCGGTCCCGGTCGGGCCGCGCCGCGGAGATGCTGGGCGACCCGGCGGAGCGGGCGCGCGTCCAGGCCTACGAGGACCTGTGCGACGAGCACGGCCTCCCCCCGGGCGACGTCGGCCTCGCCTGGCTCCTCACCCGTCCCGGCGTGACCGGCCCGATCGTCGGGCCGCGCGTCCGCGAGCAGCTCGACTCCGCCGTCCGCGCCGCCGAACTGGAGCTGCCCGAGGCGTTCCTGTCCGCCCTGGACGACATCTTCCCCGGCCCGGGTCCGGTGCCGGAGGCGTTCGCCTGGTAGAGCCCGTCGACCGAACACCGCACAGGCCGCCGTCCCTGACCGGGACGGCGGCCTTTCGCGTGCGAGGGCCTTTGCCCGCGACGAGCGACGAACGGGACAGGACGGGCGAGCCGTGCTAGGTTGCCACTGAAAATCGTTATCATTTTCAGGAGGTTCATGATGCCTGCTCAGCGTGCGCGCGTCCTCGGGGCGGGCGCCGTCCTCGCCGCCGCGGCGCTCGGGTCCGCCGCCTGCGGATCGTCCCCCGGCGCCGGCGCGGCGGCGACGGTCCAGGTCGTGGCGTCGACCAACGTGTACGGGGACATCGCGCGGCAGATCGGTGGCGGCAGGGTGACGGTGACGTCGTTCATCAGCGACCCCGCGCAGGATCCGCACTCCTTCGAGGCGGGCACCCGCGCCAGGCTCGCGCTCTCCAGGGCCGAGGTGGTCATCGAGAACGGCGGCGGCTACGACGGCTTCGTGGACACGCTGCTGAAGGGCGCCGGTTCGAAGGCCCGGGTGCTCAACGCCTTCCAGATCTCCGGGAAGACCGCGCCCGCGGGCGAGGAGCCGAACGAGCACGTCTGGTACGACCTGCCGTCCGTCGCGCTGCTGGCCGACCGGATCTCCGCCGCGCTCGGCGAGGCGGATCCCGGGGCCGCCGAGACCTTCTCCTCGAACGCGGCGTCCTTCAAGGCGAAGCTGAAGGCGCTGGAGGAGAGGGTGGCGGCGATCAAGGCCGCGCACGCCGGGGACCGTGTGGCGGTGACCGAGCCCGTCCCCGCCTACCTCCTCGAGGCGGCCGGCCTGGTGGACCGGACGCCGGAGGGGTTCGCCGAGGCGATCGAGGAGGGGGACGACGTCCCGCCGAGGGCCATGCGCGACACGCTGGCGCTGCTCACCGGCAAGAAGGTCCGGGCGCTCGTCGAGAACGTGCAGACGAGCGGCCCGCAGACCGAGCAGGTCCGCAAGGCGGCGGACGAGGCGGGCGTCCCGGTGGTCCCGGTCACCGAGACGCTGCCCGGCGGGCGGGACTACGTCGCCTGGATGGACGGCACCGTGTCCGCGCTCCAGAAGGCGCTGTCGTGATCGCCCTGCGCGGCGCCGCCCTGTCCTACGGCGGCCGGACGCTGTGGCGCGGGCTGGACCTCGACGTGGCGCCCGGCGAGTTCCTCGCCGTCGTCGGGCCCAACGGTTCGGGGAAGACCAGCCTGCTCAGGGTGCTGCTCGGGCTCCAGCGGCCGTCGTCCGGAACGGTCGCGGTGGACGGGCGCCGCCCCCGGCGCGGCGGCGCCGGCATCGGCTACGTCCCGCAGCACAGGGCCGTGCCGCCGCACACCCCGCTGCGCGCCCGCGACCTCGTGCGGCTCGGCGTCGACGGCCACCGCTGGGGGCCCGGCCGGCCGCGCCGGGACGTGCGCCGCCGGGTCGACGCCGCCCTCGCCGACGTGGGCGCCGCCGCGTTCGCCGATGTCCCGCTCGAACTCCTCTCGGGCGGCGAGCTGCAGCGCGTCCGGGTCGCGCAGGCGCTGGCGGCCGGTCCGCGCGTCCTCCTGTGCGACGAGCCGCTGGCGTCCCTGGACGCCCGGTACCAGCGCGTCGTCGCCGGACTGGTCGACCGGCGCCGCCGCGAGCACGGCACGACCGTCGTCTTCGTCACCCACGACATCGACCCGGTCCTCCCCTTCGCGGACCGGCTGCTGGACATGGGCACGACCCGGGTCACGGAGGCTCCGGCGCGCGCGGCGGCCGGCGCGCGGCCTTGCCGCTCGGAGACGGTATGAGCTGGCAGGAGGCGTGGCACGAGGTCTTCGACTTCCAGGACTACGGGGCGCTGCTCGGGCTGGTGCGCAACTCGCTCATCGCCGGGGCCGTCCTCGGGCTCGTCGGGGGGCTCGCCGGGACGTTCGTCGTCATGCGCGACCTCGCGTTCGCCGTGCACGGCATCAGCGAACTGTCGTTCGCCGGAGCGGCGGCCGCCCTGCTGGCCGGGGCGAGCGTGGCGGGCGGCTCGGTGGCGGGGGCGCTGGCGGCCGCCGGCCTGATCGGGGTGCTCGGCGCGAAGGCCCGCGGCCGCGGGTCGGTCATCGGCGTGCTGATGCCCTTCGGGCTCGGGCTCGGCGTGCTGTTCCTGTCGCTGTACCAGGGGCGGTCGGCCAACAAGTTCGGGCTCCTCACCGGCCAGATCGTCGCGATCGACACGCCGGGGCTGACCTGGCTGCTCGCGACGTCGGCGGTGGTGCTGGCGTGCCTCGCGGTCATGTGGCGCCCGCTGGCGTTCGCCAGCCTGGACCCGGACTCGGCGGCGGCGCGGGGCGTGCCGGTGCGGGCGCTGTCACCGGCCTTCATGCTCGTGCTCGGCCTGGCGGTCGCCGTGTCCGTGCAGGTCGTCGGGGCGCTGCTGGTGCTCGCGCTGATCTGCACGCCCGCCGCGGCGGCGGTGCGGGTCACCGCGTCGCCCGCCGCGGCGGCGGTACTGAGCGCGGGGCTCGCGACGGTGTCGGCCGTGGGCGGGATCCTTCTGTCGATCGGGTCCAGCCTTCCGATCAGCCCGTACGTCACCACGGTCTCGTTCCTGCTGTACGGGGCGTGCCGCGCGGTGGGCGAGGTCCGGGCCCGGTGGGGTCGGCAGGGCCGGACGGCGCCGCCGGACGCGCGGTCCGGCACCGTCCCCGCATGATCTCTGGCGCCGGCCCGGGAGCGGGTGCCGGGCCGGCGCCGGGGCGCGTTCCGCGATCCGGACATTCCGGATTCAACCCGCCAGGTCGTTGCGATTCGCTTACCCGGGCGTGGGCATCGCCGCAGGTAGCACGGGAATCATCTGGACTCTTGCGACGAACAGGGCGATTGGGAGGGACGCGATGTGGGACTTCGCGGGCCGGGACACCGCTATCGACCTGGGCAGCGCGACCGTGCGGATGCATGTGAAGGGCCGCGGCGTCGTCTGCCGCGAACCGTCGCTCCTCGCACGCTCCCGGGACACGGGGCGCATCCTCGCCCTCGGCGCCCCCGCGCGGGAGATGGCCGGGCGCAACCCGGACGTCACGCTCGTCCGGCCCATCCGCGAAGGCGCACCGACCGAGACCGACGAGGCCGAGTACCTGATGCGGCACCTGGTGCGCCGCCACCACAAGCGCCACTACACGGCGCGCCCGCGCCTGGTCGTCACCGTCCCGAGCGGGCTGACGTCCGTCCACTACCGGGCGCTGCAGTTCTCCGCCTACCAGGCGGGCGCGCGGCGCCTCACGCTCGTGCCGACGCCCATCGCCGCCGCCATCGGGATGGGCATGACCTCCACCGTGCGGCCCGACATC
This sequence comes from Actinomadura sp. K4S16, assembly GCF_008327685.1. Taxonomy (GTDB): domain Bacteria; phylum Actinomycetota; class Actinomycetes; order Streptosporangiales; family Streptosporangiaceae; genus Spirillospora. Next base: position 194,293 of record NZ_BDDE01000025.1, on the reverse strand, counting down.
ACGGTGATCGCCGACATCGGGGCGGACGTCACCGACGTCGGCGTCATCGCGTTCGGCGGCCTGGTCACCTCGCACACCGCGCACGTCGGCGGATCGGCGCTGGACCGCGCCATCGCCGCGCTCGTCCGGCAGGAGCACGGCCTCGCGCTGTCGCTGTCGGCGGCGGAGCAGGCCAAGCTGGAGGTCGGCGCGGTGCCGCCGCTCGGTCGCCGCCCGGTCCGGCAGACCGTCGTCCACGGGCGCGACATCGCGACGGGGATGCCGCGCGGCGTCGTCCTCACCACCGCGGACGTCGCCCGGGCGATCTCCGGTCCGGTCGCGCGGATCGTGGACGCGATCGGCGCCGGGCTCTCCGGCTGCTCGCCCGAGATCTCCGGCGCCCTGCTCGGCGTCGGCATCACGCTCACCGGCGGCTGCGCCCGGCTGCCCGGCCTGGAGCGGCTGATCAAGGACCGGACGGGGCTGGGCGCGCGGCTCGGGGACGACACCGGCGACGCGGCCGTGCTCGGCGCCGGGGAGGTCCTGCGCTCCGCCGGGACGCAGGAGCCGTCCGCCCGCGCCGTCTCGCCGCGCGCGCACCTGCTGACGACCGTGGCGGAGTACTGACCGGGCCCGCCGCGGCCGCGCGGGAGCGGCCCGCCCGACCGCGTTCCCGCCGCCCGTTACACTCCCGGTCCCATGAGCGACGCACCCGACCGCGAGGGACCGGGAAGCCCGCGGCTGCAGGAGGTCTCCGACGGGATCTTCGCCTACCTCCAGCCCGACGGCACCTGGTGGATCAACAACACCGGCTTCCTCGTGGGGGCGCGGGGGGTGACGAGCGTCGACTCCTGCTCGACCGAGCGCCGCACCCGGGCGTACCTGGAGTCGATCCGGTCGGTCACGGACCGCCCCGTCCGGACGCTGGTCAACACCCACCACCACGGCGACCACACCTTCGGCAACTACCTGTTCTCCGGCGCGACCGTCGTCGGCCACGAGAGGACCCGGGACGACGCGCTCAGCTGGGGCGAGCCGTTCGACGAGCCGTTCTGGACGAAGGTCGACTGGGGCGGCGTCGAGATCGAGCCGCCGTTCCTCACCTACACCGACGCCGTGACGCTGTGGGTGGACGACCTGCGGTGCGAGGTCCGCCACGTCGGCACGCCGGCGCACACCACCAACGACTCGATCGTGTGGCTCCCCGACCGGCGGGTGCTGTTCTGCGGCGACCTGCTGTTCAACGGCGGCACCCCGTTCCTGATGCAGGGCTCGGTCGCGGGCGCGATCAAGGTGCTGGAGGAGGTCGTCGCGCCGCTGGGGGCGGAGACGATCGTCCCCGGGCACGGCCCCGTCGGCGGCCCCGAGCTCATCGGCCGGGTGCTGGGCTACGCGCGATTCGTCCAGGCGACGGCCGCCGAGGCCAAGCCGGCCGGGCTGTCGCCGCTGGAGGCCGCCCGCGAGGCCGACCTCGGCCCGTACGCGGAGCTGACCGACCCCGAGCGCCTCGTCGGCAACCTGCACCGCGCCTACGCCGAACTGGACGGGCACGCGCCCGGCGCGCCGATCGACCTGGTCGCCGCCCTGAACGACATGATCACCTTCAACGGGGGCCGCCCGCTCACCTGCCGCGCGTAGCGGCAGGTCAGCGCAGTTCCGCCGCGGTGACCAGGCGGATGTGGGCGGTGGCCCAGGCGCGGGACATGCTCCTCGGGTCGTCGCCCGCGAGCGCGGCGGCGAAGGCGGCGAGCGCGTCGGCGGTCGTGCGGAGGCCGGCGCGCTCCAGCGTGGTGCCGGCGCGGACGAGGCGCTCCCGCACCCCGGTCGGGAGGCGCAGCAGGCCGCGGTGGGCCGCCTCGGCGCAGGCTGCGAGCGCCTCGTCCAGGGACTGGCCCAGCGGGTCCGGCGCCGCAGCGGGAGGGGCCCCGAGGGCGGCGGTGCCGTCGCCGGGCGCCAGGTCGGGGACGACGGTGCCGTGCGAGGTCATGACGGCGAACGGGTCGATGACCAGGCCCCCGCGGTCCCTGCGGACGGTGCCCGACACGAACCGGGGCTCCGCAGCGAGCGCCTCGGCGAGGGCGTCCAGCGCGGCGGGGCGGTGCGGGCTGTAGTCGGCGGACACGGCGGCCGCGGTCCCCGCCGCGTCGGCGACCACGGCCTCCAGCCGCTGCGCGCCCGGGTGGTAGCCGATGTCGCGGACCTCGGCGATCTCGACGACGCGGACCATCTCGGCCTCCACGCGGGGCCGCACCAGGCGGGGCGGCAGCGCGTCCAGGGCCCGCCCCTCGGCGGCCATGTCGCGGACGAGCAGCCGGACGGGCAGGCTCTCCCAGGTGTCGCCGAGCGGGGTGACCGTCGTCTTCGCGATCCGCCCGGCGGCGACCCGGACGACGCGCCCGGCGCTGCGCGAGGCGCTCTCGGACACCACGTTCGCGGCGGCGAGGGACCGCAGCGCAGACCCGAGGACGCGGCGCCCGGCGAGGTCGGAGCCGGTGAGGCGGTCGCCGTCCGGGACGTCCCAGCGCCGTTTCAGCACGAGGACGATCCCGGTGCCGGTGTGCGCGAGGTAGACGTCGGCGGTGCGGGTCCCGGGCGTGCCGCCGACTCGGCAGCCGAGGGCGGCGAGGCGGACGCGGCGCAGCGGCGTGTCCGCGGCCTCCTCCGTGCCGAGCACCTGGGAGCGGCCGCCGCCGCGGGCCGCCGCGCGGTGCCGGGCGTGGAGCTCGGCGAGCAGTTCCGCGACGCGCAGCGGGTCGTGGTCGGCGCGGCGGTCGTGGTGCGCGGCGAGCTGCTCGGCCAGGTCGCCGAGCGCGGCGGCGGGCCAGTGCAGGCCGGCCGCCGCGAGGTCGCCGGCGGTGCGGCCCAGCGCGGTCGCGAGGACGGGCCCGGCGTGCGCGGCGCCTTCCAGGAGGACCTGGTCGGCGAGGTCGAGCGCGGCGTCGAGGCCGTTCCCGCCCGTCCCGCCCGGCCCGCCCGTCCCGTCCGCCGCGGCCGGGCCGCCGACGTCCAGCCGGACCTCCTCGCCGGTCAGGCCGCGCTCGTCGGCGGCGCGGAACGCCCAGACGGCGAGGACGGTGACCTCGCCGCGCACCGCCGCCACGGCGTCGGTGTGGATGTAGCCGAGCTCGCCGGGCACCAGGAACCGGACCGTGCAGGTCGGCAGCTCGACCTGCGCCACCGGGTCCTGCGCGGTGGGGCGGCGGATTTTCGCCGAGTAGCCGGCGCGCAGGGCGCGGCGCGCGGCGGTGAGGGCGCGCCGGCCGAGGACGCGGGCAAGCGCGTCGTCGTCGAAGGCGCCCGGCGACCAGTCGGCCGCCGGCTCCGGGGCCGGCGGGGCGTCCGGTTCGGCGGCGCCGCGCTGGTAGGCGAGCACGAGGCAGATCCGGTGCCGGCACGTCCCGGTCGCCGCGCAGGAGCAGTGCGCGGCGTCCAGCCCCGCCCCGGCGGGCAGGGACGCCGTGGTGCCGTCGGGGAAGGCGCCCTCGATCCCGCCGTCCGGCATGACGGTGATCTCGGGGCCGTTGCCGGCGTCGAGGTCCTTGGCGGCGCGCTTGACCAGGCCGCGGTTGGCGAGGGCGGCGAGCGCGTCCGGGGTGAGCGCGAGGAGGTCGGCGCGGGTCAACGGCCCATCCTCTCCGCGACGAACTCGGCGAGCTGACCCGGCGTCATCGCGCCGACGTGGGCGCCCTCGTCGGCGAGGCGCTGCGCCATCCCCCGGTCGTAGGACGGGTTGGCCTCCTCGTCGAGCGCCGCCAGCCCGAGCACCTGCGTGCCCTGCTGGACGAGCCGCCGCACCTCCCGGACGAGCCGGTGCTGGTCCCCGCCCTCGTAGAAGTCGGTGATGAGCGCGACGATCGAGCGGCGCGGGTTCTCCACGAGGCCCGCCCCGTAGGCCACGGCCCGCGCGATGTCGGTGCCGCCGCCGAGCTGCACCTTCATCAGCAGCTCGGCGGGGTCGGTCACGTCGGAGGTCAGGTCGACGACGGAGGTGTCGAACGCGACGAGGTGCGTCTTCAGGCCGGGCAGCCCCCACAGGCACGCGGCGGTGACGGCGGCGTGTACGACGGAGCCGACCATGGAGCCGGACTGGTCGACGAGCAGGATCATCTGCCACTGCTCGACGTGCCGCCGCGTCCGGGACACGAACCTCGGGTTCTCGATGTAGAGGCGGCGCTCGTCCGGCCGGTAGTGGTCGAGGTTGGCGCGGACGGTGCCGTGGAAGTCGAAGTTGCGGGAGTTCCTGATGCGGCTCGGCCGCCGCGTGCGGGTGCCGTGGAACGCCTGCCGGACCTCGGTGGCGAGCCGCTCCATCAGCTGCCGGACGACGGCCTCCACGATCTTCCGCGCGAGCGCGAGGACCTCGGGGTTCATCAGGTGCTTGGTCCGCAGGACGGCGCGCAGCAGCGCCTCGTCCGGCTCGATGCGCTCCAGGACGGCCGGGTCGGTGACGATCTCGTGGATCTCGTACCGCTCGACGGCGTCGCGTTCGAGCCGCTCGATCGTCTCCTTGGGGAAGAGCCGGTGCACGGCGTCGAGCCAGTCGACCGTGGTGAGCTTGGACGGCCCATCGCCGCCGGTGCGGTCGTCGGACCGGGCGGGGTCGCCGTCGCAGCTCCCGCCGCCGCGCCGCACTCCGCGCCGGCCGAGGTCGGGGTCGCGCCCGTACAGCCAGTCGAGCGCCGCGTCCTGTTCGGCGGCCGCGCCGCCCAGCCCGCCCATGCACGCCCCGGCGGGCGAGCCGAGGACGAGCCGCCAGCGTTCCAGGTCGGGCGGGATCACGATGCCCCCTCCTCTGCGGTGGGCCGGCTTTCCGCGCCCTGCCCGTCCGCTTCGGCGGTCAGGAGGCCCGCGGCCGCGAGGGCCCGGTCCACGCGGGCGTCCAGCGCGAGGGCCTCGGCGGTGAGCAGCGGCGGGTCGGGCGCGCGGAGCAGCGCGCGGCCGGAGCCGCTCAGGCCCCGGCGGTCCAGCAGCCCCTGGGCGATGGCCTCGCGCTCGCGGGGCGGGAAGAACTCGAACGCCTGCCGCAGCGCGGGCAGCGCCACCAGGAACTCGGTCTGGTCCAGCCCGCCGACCAGCTCGTCGAGGACGCCGAGGACGGCGGCGCCGGGGTCGAGCACCTCCTGCCTGGCCAGCGCGAACAGGCCGGCGAGCCAGTCGCCGAACGTCTCCGGCGCGGCCGCGCCGCGCACCGCGCGGGCCGGGTCGGAGGCTTCGCCGAGGGTGCGGGCGAGCCCGAACGCGGCGCCGCGCAGGTCGGGCGGCGCGCCGGGTTCGGCGGCGACGCGCCGGGCGACGCCGAGTGCCGCGTCCCGGTCGAGGCGCAGCGCGCCGGAGGCGTGCAGCAGCGCGTCGCGGGCCGCGGCGACGGCGCTTAGCCGGCGCAGGTCGGCGGGCGCGGGGCCGCCGCGCACGCCCTCCGCCAGCCACAGGATCCGGTCGACGCACTCCTCGATGACCGTGCCGAACAGCGGGCTGCCGGCCGTGCCGAGGACGCGGTCGTGCCGCCACAGCCCGAGGACGGATTCGAGCGCGGCGCCGAGCGCGGCGATGTCGGAGGCGCCCGCGACGCCTGCGGCGATCGACTCGGCGATCCGGCCGGACTGGTCGGCGCAGCCGCACAGCGCCGCGTCGAACAGCACCGCCGCGAGGTCGTCCATGTCGGCGCCCGCGGCGGCCGTCCGCTCGTCCAGGACGGCCGCGGCGGCGTCGGCGAGGGTCGGCCCGTAGGCGCCCGCCTCGATGAGGGCGGCGTGTCGGCGCCCGTCACGGTCGGAGGCGTCCAGGACCCAGCGCTCCTCCAGCACCGGGTCGGCGCCCGTCTCGGGACCGGCCTCGCGCTCGGCGAGGGGAACGCGCAGGACGCGCAGGCGGTGCAGCGTGCGGCTGCGCTCCAGCCCGCGCGGGGTCGCCAGCTTCAGCACGACCCGGCCGTCGCGGTCGAGCCCGAGCCGCGCCAGCTCGGCCGTCGCGTGGTCGACGAGCGGCGGGGCCGGGGTGTCGGAGTGCAGCCGCCCGGTCCGGTCGCCGCTCAGCGCGGCCACCATCTCGACGACGGCCGGATGCGCCCCGGGGGCGAGCGGGCCGCGCGAGGTCCACGGGAGCCGCTGGTCGAGGTCGTCGTTCACCAGCGCGGACACCAGGCCGTCGAGCAGGTCGGTGCGGGCGGGCGCGGAGTGGCCGCGCAGCCGGGTGAGGCCGCCGGTGAGGGTGCGGGCGGCGATCAGGTCGGCGGTCGACACGACCTGCCCGCGTCCGCGCAGCCGGGCCACGACCGTCTCGACGAGCGCCTCGGCGGCCGCTTCGGGGCCGTCCTCCCAGAGCCGCTGGTAGTACTCCGGCGACGGCATCCCCGACTGGTAGCCGGTGAACGCGTCGAGCCGCCGGAACGAGTACGGCACGAGGAAGCTGCCCCCGGCGGCGCCGTCGGGCGGCTCGGGCACCCGGGGCCACTCGGTGCCGCCGGACGCGGCGAGGGCTTCGAGGGCCGGCTTGTGGAAGCCGCCGGTCACCACGACGACGGGACGATCCCCGGCGTCGGCCTCGGCTGCCCGCACCCACTCCGCCATGTAGGACTCGCGGGCGGTGTCGTCTCCCCCGGCCTCCGCCTCGCCCCTCAGGAGCCCGAAGTACGCGTCGAGCCGCTCCGCCGCGCCCTCGGCGTCGATCTCGAACAGGTGGTCCCAGAGGATGTCGGTGTTGTCGACGGCGAACTCCCGGCACAGCCGCTCGGTGACCTCGGCGTAGCGGCGCTCGGCGTCGGCGTAGCGGTTGCTGCGGCCCGCGAACGCCGGATGCCACGCGGGCAGGTCGATGAACCGCAGCTCCGCCCCGGCGGCGCGGCCCTCGTTCAGCGCGACCCATTCCGGGGAGTACGCGCAGAACGGCGACCAGGAGGCGTGCACCCGCTCGGCGTCCCGGTAGTAGCTGAACACCGCGACGGGCGGCAGGTGGCCGAGGAGCAGCTCGCCGATCCGTCCGCCGAAGTCGGCGGGCCCCTCCACCAGCACGTACGCGGGCCGCAGCCGCCGGATCACGTCCCGGACGAGCCGGGCGCACGCGGGGCTGTGGTGCCGGACGCCGACGAACGTGACGGCCATCAGCCGGGCAGCAGGTGCCGGGCGGCGTGCAGCGCGCTCCACTGCTCCCCGCCGCGGCGGGGCGCCTGCTGCTCCAGGTAGCGGCGCAGCCGGGCGAGGTCCTCGGGGCTGTCCTTGGCGGCGGTGCCGGCGAGGCACTCGACTATGTCGGCGGCGCCGCCCGCCTCGCCGCGCAGGAACCAGCCGCGCACCCCGACCTGGTGGGCGACCGACACCGCCTCGGCGGTGCTCATCACGGCCGAGAGCCGGTCCATCGCCCGGCCCTCCCCGGTGGTGGCGTCGCGCAGCTCCCGGAACACGGTGACGAGCACCTCCAGGACGTCGCGGCGCGGCGCGACCTCGACGCCGCTGTGCTCCAGCAGCCGCCGCGCCTCCTGCTCGACCAGGTCGAGCTCGGTCGCGAAGTCGGCGATCGGGAACACGGTCTCGAAGTTGAACCGCCGCTTGAGCGCGGCGCTCATCTCGTTGACGCCGCGGTCGCGGGTGTTGGCGGTCGCGATGATGTTGAACCCGTCGCGCGCGAACACCATCGCGTCCGCGCTCTGGCCCCCGTGCGAGACCGCGCCACTCCCCCCGGCCGCCGCGCGGGACAGCTCGGGGATCGCCAGGACGCGGTCGGACAGCGGCGAGAGCAGCGAGTCCTGCACCTCCAGCGGGCAGCGGGTGATCTCCTCGAACCGGACGACCTTGCCCTCGGCCATCCCGGTGAGCAGCGGCGCCGGCACGAGCGAGCGCGTGGAGGGCCCCTCCGACACCAGCAGCGCGTAGTTCCACGAGTACTTGATCTGGTCCTCGGTGGTGGCCGCGCCGCCCTGGATCGTGAGCGTGGAGGTGCCGCTGACCGCCGCCGCGATCAGCTCCGACAGCAGCGACTTCGCCGTCCCGGGCTCGCCGACGAGCATCAGCCCCCGGCTCGTCGCCAGCGTCACCAGGGCCCGGTCGATGAGCGCGGTGTCGCCGACGAACTTGCGGCGGACGCCGAGCGCGTCGTCCCCGACGATGAACCGCCGCGCGGCCGTCAGGCTGAGCGCCCAGCCGGGCGGTCGCGGCCCGGTGTCGCTCTCGCGGAGCCTCTCCAGCTCGTCGGCGAACCGCACCTCCGCCGGCGGCCGCTGATACTCCGCCTCGACGTCCTCGGGCCCCTCCGAGGGATGATCTTCCATGCCCCCAACGCTAGGGGACCTCTCGGACACTCCGCCCGAAGATCCTCATCTTGCCCCGAGCGGGAGGGCGGGGCTGTCGGCCGGTGCGGTTAGCATGCGCGGCATGATCTTGGTAACGGGGGCGGGCGGGGCCGTGGGGTCGGCGCTTCTCGGGACGCTGCGGGATGCGGGGCAGCCGGTGCGGGCCGCGTACCACGCGCAGCGCGACGTCGATCGGGCGGTCGCCGCCGGACTGGACGCCGTCCGGATCGACCTGGGCGAGCCCGCGACGCTTCCGGCGGCGCTGCGCGGCGTCGACGTGGTGTTCCTGGTGAGCGCGATGGGCCCCGACCAGACCCGCCATGAGCTCAACCTCATCGAGGCCGCGACCGCCGCAGGTGTGTCCCGGGTCGTGAAGCTGTCGGTCTGGCGGGCCGACGAGGAACTGACGCCCATCGGCCGCCTCCACCGGCCCGCGGAGGTGGCGCTCCAGGCGTCCGGCCTGCGCTGGACGTTCCTGCGGCCGAACTTCTACATGCAGAACTTCTCCCGCCAGTTCGCCGCGTCGATCAGGACGACCGGCCGCTTCGCCCAGCCCCGCGCCGACGCCCCCATCAGCTTCGTCGACGTCCGCGACATCGCGCGGGCGGCCTCCCACGTGCTCACCACCGACGGCCATGACGGTCGCGTCCACGCCCTCACGGGCCCTGAGGCGCTGACCTACGACCAGGCCGCCGAGGTGCTCTCCCGGGTGCTGGACAGGCCGGTCCGCTTCGTCGGGCTCTCGGACGACGAAGCCCGAGCCGCCATGCTGGAACGCGGCCTGCCCGCGTACCACGCCGACGCCCTCATCGAGGTGAGCCGCGCATACCGGAACGGCGGCGCGGAGGCGGTCACCACGGCGGTCCGCGACCTCACCGGCCGCGAGCCGACGACCTTCGAGCAGTTCGCCCGCGACCACCGCGCCGCCTTCCTCTAGGTCGACGCCGCACAGCTCATCGCCCATCTCGCCGACGCCCGGGCCCGTCTCGCACGCCTCCTCGGCACCCATGGGCACCCGGACCGCCACCGCGACCGCGAGTTGCGGCGATTCAACCTGGACCCCGAACTCACCCTGAGACACGAGATCAACGTCCTCGATGCGCAGGCCTGCTTGACCTATAAGGCACTAGTCGAATGTTCCCGCTACACGGAGGCCGACTACCAGCGGGTCCTTGAAGAGGGCGGCGAAGGACTCGGCCAGTACCATTCCAGATTCCCTTAGGCCGCAGGAGCCCACCCGGTCCCGAGTGATCGCCGGGAACGGTCGCTATGACCGCCACGTCCTATCCGGGGTTTCGCTGGGAAATCACCTCGCAAGGGATGGGCGTGAGGATGCAGAGCGTCTGGGTGGGCGAGAAGCGGTTAGGCCTGATGACCGTGTCGGGTTTCCAGGACGTTCCAGGGCTCGGCCTCCTTCCCAAGGGCAGGGTGGTGGGAGGGCCCGGGATCGCACGGGGCGCCCGGGCGCGACTGCTTCGGCACGGCACGGTGATCGCCGAGGATCTCCGTATCGGCGCCCTGATCAAAAAGGCCGGCATCGGGTCTGGGCTGGAGCCCAGGGAACGGGTCGGCATCCTGGAAAGGTGCATGCCGGCCATCGGTCACCGGCACGTCCTCAAGGGCGATCAGATCCAGGCCTACGTCCGCGCGGAGCCTGCGGGGGTCAGTTCCGACCTTGTTCTGGGGTACCAGGATCCCTTACCGGAGCACCGGCGCGGGCTCGGGCGAGCCGAGGTGCGCGGGGTCGCCGGCGATCCCCTGGCAGGGTCCGTCGCGCGGGCCGCCGTGACCGAAGGCAGGCTGGCGGTCGGTGACCGAGTGCGGGTCCTGCGCGACGGACGGCCGGTGGTCGAGGCGCTGCGCCTGCTGGCCCTCGCGGACGGCAACGGCGGACCGGAGGACGACCTTTTGCAGGGAAGCACCGGGACCCTGTACCTGGGCCATCCCGATGTGCGTCCCGGAGACGTCGTCCAGGCATATGACGTTCCGCCCCCGCAGCGAACCGAGGAACGCAAGCAGATCCTCACCGTCCTGCTGGCGGGGTCGAATGCCATGGTGGCCACGGCCCGTGTCCAGCCGGTCCCGAGTTCTCCCCACGGAGGGCAGGAACTGGCCGTCGGGCACCGCGCGCGGGTGCTGCGCGATCGGGTCGTCGTGGCCGACGGTCTGACCATCGGCGATGTCCGCGAGCCGGGCCTCCTCCAGACAGTGGCCGTCGACTACGGCTCCAAGGCGCGGGCCGGCTGGCTCGATGTCGGCGTCGACTTCCCCGGCCTCCGGAACGGAGACGAGATCGAGCCGTATGAGGTCGTCCCCGCCGACCACGAGCCGACACCGCAGATCAAGCGGCCCGAGAGCATACGATTCATGGTCGGCGTCACGGTGGTGCTCGGCGCCGTCGTCGCCCTGTTCGGTTCTTTGGCCGTCTGGGCAGGTGTGACGGCGTGGCAGTCGTTCCGGACGCCGCCTGCGGACGACACCGGCTTGGACGGGGGTTCGGCGCTGGGCCTCACTCTGTTCTTCACCGCGATCACCGCCGTGTTCGCCTGGATGCTCGTCATGGGCCACCGTCATCAGCGTCGGCGGCGCGAACATGCACGACGGCGAACCGGCCCGCGTCGGTTCAGGGGCTGAAGGCGGGGCGGGTCGGGTCGTTCATGCCGTTGACCGGGGCGATCGTCGTGCACCGGGACACCTCCGTCAGGCGGTCCGCGGCCTCGGCGGGCAGGTCGAGCGCGAGGCCCGGGCGCTGGCAGGCGCCAGCGACGCCGGGGCGGCGTTCTTCGCCTTCTTCACCCGCGTCGTGGCCGACTCCACCGACAAGAAGATGCTCGTGGACGCCCTCGCTGACCCGACCCGCCGCCTCGTCGGGCGTTGCTCTTCAGCACCTCAACGAGACTCCGAAGACCCGCCCGGCTCATGCGGTGTCGCGGCTGCAGCGGCCGGTCAGCACGCCGCCCGAAGCCCGGGCCGCTGCAGAGCGGGGACGCGGGTTTCGTACGGGCTGGTCGGCGAGTTACCAGGGCACCACGCCGGCGTCTTCGAAGAAGGAGCCGGTCGGGCCGTCGTCGGGCAGGGTGGCCAGGTGGATGGCTATGGCGGCGCCCTGCTGGGGGGTGCGGATGCCGCGGAAGCCGTTGAGGTCGGTGGCGCAGTAGCCGGGGCAGGCGGCGTTGATCAGGATGTCGGTGTCGTGCAGTTCCTTGGCGTACTGGAGGGTCACGGCGTTGAGGAAGGTCTTGGAGGGCGCGTAGGCGGCGGAGATCGGGCCTACGGCCTCCGCGGCGGACTGGGAACTCTGGCGGGTGAGAGACCCGACGCTGCTGGACATGTTCACGATTCGCGGTGCGGCGGACCGCCTGAGCAGCGGCAGCATGGCGTTGGTGACGCGGATGACGCCGATCACGTTGGTCTCCACGACCGTTCGCATGGTCGCGGGGGCGACGGTCGTGGGCGTCTGCGGCATCCCGCCGGTCACCCCGGCGTTGTTGACCAGCACGTCGAGCCGTCCGAAACGCTCGGAGAGCAGGGAGGCCGCGGCGGTGACGCTCTCGTCTGAGGTCACGTCGAGGGGTACCGCGAACGCGTCGACCCCCTCGGCGCGGAGTTTCTCGACGGCCTCCGAGAGCCGCTCCGGGGACCTGGCCCCCACGCCGACGGTGTGGCCGAGGGCGCCGAGCCCGAGGGCGATCTCGTATCCGATTCCCTTGTTGGCGCCGGTGATCAGTGTGATCTTCTGTTCGCTCATGACCTGAATCCTGGCCGGTACGGCCGAGAGCACTCCAACACCGCCTGGGTAGCACTCGATACCCCACGGGTATTGATCCCGGGTACGGTGAGAGCATGGAGACGCGGGAGCTGCGGTACTTCGTCGCCGTCGCCGAGGAACTCCATTTCGGCCGCGCCGCCGAGCGCCTCGGGATCGCCCAGCCGCCCCTCTCGCGAGCGATCAAGCAGTTGGAACGCCGCCTGGGCGTTCAGCTCTTCGAACGCACCAACCGTACGGTCGCACTCACCGAGGCCGGAAAGGTCCTGCTCAGAGAGGGCCGGGCCGCCCTCGACGCGGTCGACGCCGCCGCCCGCCGCACCCGCCGCGCCGCCGCCGAGGAGCCGAAACTGGTGCTGGTCACCAAGGCCGGGGCGTCGGGTGAACTGCTGCCGAAACTCCTGGACGCCTACGCCGCCGAGCCCGGCGCGGTCGCCGTCGAGGTCCTGCTGTGCGGGATCGGAGAGCAGGAGCGGCTGCTCCGCGACGGCCGTGCCGACGTGGGCCTGCTGCACAGGCCGTTCGACTCGACGACCGGCCTGGACATCGAGGAGCTGAGCACCGAGGGCCAGATTCTGATCCTGCCGAAAGGCCATCCCCTCGAAGGCCGTACGGACCTGCGCATGGCCGACATCGCCGGCCTTCCGCTGCCGCGCTGGCCGCGCTTCGACGGCGGCTACCCCGACGGTCCGGGACCCGAGGTGCACGACCACGCCCAGCTCCTGCAACTGGTCGCGCTGGGCAGGGCGGTGGCACTACTGCCCGAAACCGCCCGGAGCCACCTCCGCCGCGACCTGGCCTTCGTGCCGATCCTGGACGCGCCGACCGTCACCACCGTGATCGCCTGGCCGCCGCACAGCCGCTCCCTGGCCCTCGCCGGCCTGATCCAGACGGCCACCCGCCTTTAGAGCCGACCTCATTCGGCAAGGCACCGGTAGCAGACGCCCATCAGGCGTCGCTCTTGAGCACCTCAACGAGACTTCCGAAACCCGCCCGGCTCATCACGACCCGGGCACCGTCAGGATCCTTGCTGGCCGGGCGGGGATGTGCCGGTTACCTGGCGCCGTGTGGTGACGCGAAGTTCGCCGCTGATCAGATCGACGCGGTGCTCAGGCACAAGATGTTCCCGGCCGCCTGGTAGTCGCCGGGGCGACGTCAGGCGGCCGGGGGCGGGCGGGTGGTCTTGGGCGGCGGTGTCGGCCCCACGCTTCGTCACCGCCGATCTGCCGTTCCCCGCGCCGCACCGCACCGCACCGCCCGGCGGATATCGCCCATGGCGGTGCAGGTGGTCAAGCTGCCGAGACGCCTAGGGTGCGGGAGCCGGACGGCCCAGCGCGTTCCTCAGTGCCTCGGTTAGGCGGTGGACGTCGGCCTCCGTAGTGCGCCAGTTGCTGAAGGCGGCGCGGAGCGCGGGTACCCCGGCATAGGTGGTCGGGGTGAGGAAGGCCTCGCCCTTCAGGTCGGCGGCGAGGTCGGCGAGCCGCTCGGCGGTGGGGTCCTCTGCCAGCGTGAAGCAGACGACGTTCAGGCGGACCGGTGCCAGCAGGCGCAGTCCGGGGATCGTCTCGACGGCCTGGCCGAGGGCGTGGGCGCAGGCGATGTTCCGCTGGACGATCTCGCGGTGCCCGTCCCGTCCGTAGGCCCGCAGCGTGAACCAGGCGGCGAGGGCGCGCAGGCGGCGGGAGTTCTCCGGGGTGAGGTGGACGGGGTCGGGCGTCTCGCCGAGCGGGCCGAGATAGGCGGCGGCGTTCTGGAACACCCGGGTCTGGAGGCGCCGGTGGCGGGTGAACTGCACGGCGCTGTCGTAGGGGACGTTCAGCCATTTGTGCAGGTCGACGCAGATGGAGTCGGCGGCGTCGAGTCCGGCGACCAGGTCCGCGTGGCCGGGCGACAGCGCCGCGAAGGCGCCGAAGGCGGCGTCGACGTGGAGCCAGAAATCGTGGCGTTCCCGCAGCGCGGCGATGGCGCGGAGGTCGTCGAAGTCGACGGTGTTGACCGTGCCGGCGTTGGCCACCACGATCACTGGGCCGCCGGCCTGGGCCAAAGCCCGCTCCAGCGCCTCGACATCGACCGCTTCCCGGCCGTGCAGAACCGGCACCTGAACCAGCGAGGCGCGGCCTAGGCCGAGGAGCGACAGGCCCTTCCCGATGCTCGAATGCGGGCTGCCGGACAGGACGCGCACCCGCCCCAGTGCCGCCGCGCCGTCCTCCGCCACGTCGACGCCCGTGCGCTCGCCGAGCCACTCGCGGGCGATGGCCAGGCCCACCGTGTTGGACATGGTCGCGCCGCTGACGAACGCCCCCTGGTGCGCGGCGCCGAGACCGAACAGCTCGCGCAGCCAGCCGACCGTCCGGCGTTCGAGCTCCGGGCCCGCGCCGTCGAGCGCCGACGTGGGGTTCTGGTCGGCGGCCGCGGTCAGCCAGTCGCCCGCCAGCGCGGCAGGCGTGACGCCGCCCGTGACGAAGCCCAGGTAGCGGGGCCCCGCGCTGGCGGACAGCAGCGGAGCCCACTCGCGGGTGAACTCCGTGAGCGCCGCCGCCAGCCCGGCTCCCTCCTCGGGGAACGGTTCGGGGTCGGGCAGGCGCAGCGGCGGGACGACCGGCTGCTCGTGCAGGCGGCCGAGGATGTCGTTCGCGCTTAGGCCGACCGTCCGCAGGAGATCCGGGAGCCCGGCGAGATCAGCGGCAAGGCGTGGATGCATGGGTGGAACGGTAGCCAGGGCGGCATCCGAAATCCTGGTCCAATACTGGCAAACTGGACCAATGCGTACTACCGACCTGCAGTTGGCCGCGGCGCTGGGCGCGTGGCGAAGACCGGGCGTGGCGCTGGCCCGGGCGCTGGCCGACGCGGTCGGCGACGCCGCCCTGGACGGCCGGCTGCGGGTCGGCTCCCCGCTTCCCGCCGAACGCCGTGCCGCCGCCGCGCTCGGCGTGAGCCGGGGCACCATGACCGCGGCGCTGGACATCCTCCGCGCCGAGGGATGGGTCGACACGCGCCGCGGCAGCGCGAGCACCCTGCGGCTTCCGCCGGAGGCGGCGATGCGCGTCGCCCCGACCTCGGCCGTCGGCGAGGACGGCGTCATCGACCTGCGAAGGGCGGTTCCGGCCGCGCCCCACACGGCGTACCAGCAGGCGGTGCTGAGAGCGGTCGAGCGTTCCGGCCCGGTCCTGGCCGAGAGCGGGGAGACCGGCCCCGGGCTGCCGGAGCTGCGCTCACTGATCGCGGACCGCTACACGGGGGAAGGGCTCGTCACGCGGCCCGAGCAGATACTGGTCACCGCGGGGGCGCGCGCGGCCCTCGCGCTGCTGACGGCGCACCTGCGTCCCCGGGCCGCGGCCGTGGAGATCCCCACCTATCCCGCCGTGCTGGCCGGCTTCCGGGACGCCGGAACCCGCCTGGCCGGCTGCCGGGTCACCACGGGCGGCTGGGACCTCGACCAGCTCGACGACGCGTTCCGGGTCGCGGCGGGCGGGGTGGCCTACCTGGTCCCCGACTTCCAGAACCCGACCGGCGCGCTCATGCCGGACGCCGCCCGGCGCACCGTGGCGCGGCTCGCCGAACGGCACCGGGTGACCGTCCTGGTGGACGAGACCATGCGCGACATCGATCTGCGCGCGGCACCGGAGTCGCTTGACCGGATACCCCGCGCCGTCCTCATCGGATCGGCGGCCAAGACGGTCTGGGCCGGCCTGCGGGTCGGCTGGATCCGCGGAACGGCCGCGCTGGTCGGCGAGCTGGCCCGCCATCCGCTGTGCGAGCCGCTGTCCGCGGCGCCGACGCAGCAGATGATCGCCGCCGAGCTCCTCCGCGACCCCGCGCCGGTCCTGGACCACCGGCGGAGGGCCCTGCGGCGGCAGCGCGACCACCTGAGCGGGCTGCTGGCCGGAGACGACCGCTGGCGGTTCACGGTCCCTCCGGGAGGGCTCGCGCTCTGGTTGCGCCTGACCGACGTGCGCTCCGACCTCGTGACGGCCCGGGCCCGCGCGCACGGGCTCGAACTCGCACCCGGACCGTCCTTCGCGGCCGACGCGACCTGCTCCCACCATCTGCGCCTGCCCTACACCTCGCCGATCTCCACGCTGGACCGCGTCGCGGCCGTGCTGGACGGCGCGTGCGGCGGCCAAGGCCCGGAGGCCCCGGGTCGGGGCCACCGGGAGGCGCGCTCCGGTCGGTGAGCCGCCGCTCAGGTGGTCGTGCCGCTCATTTCTCGGCCTTCTCGGCGAGGGCGGTCAGGTCGGACAGGATCTCGGACGCCATGACGGGGTGCAGCTCGCCGAACGTCAGCGGCGTCCCCTTGCTGGGCCAGAAGTCGTCGGGTTCCGGGGCGAGCCACACGTAGTCGAGGACCTGGTGGTCGCCGGTGGCGTCGAGCGCGCCGACCGCGAAGCCGGGATCGAGGTCGATGACGACGTACTGCTGATCGTCGACGCGCCGGTAGATCCACCGTTCGACCCCGGCGTCCAGCGGCGCGCCGCGCTCCCAGCCCAGCTTCACCAGCCCGAGGACGTCGCCGAAGGGCAGCTTGAGGCCCTCGAACCGCTTCAGCCGCCCGCTGCCGCCCTCCTGCTCGGTCAGCGCGAAGACCGGGCGGGTGAGCTGCGGGAACGGCTGTGTGATCTCGTAGTCGGCGAACACCTCCGTCCACGCCTCCGCCGCGCCGCCGAGGTCCAGCGGGTGGGCGATGCCGACGCGCGCCGACTCGGGGAGGGTGAACGCGTCGTCGTCGGCGTCGGCGAGCGACCGGTCCTCGGCGATGCGGAACGCGGTGGTCCTGCCGCCGTCCTCCGCCAGCCAGACCAGGCGGCGGGCGACGTGCCAGACGAGCGGGTGCCGGACGAGGTGCTCGCCGAACTCGGCGGGCGTCCAGCGGCGCCGCGTCACCATCGCCTGCTCCAGCCTGCGGATCTGCTCGGAGGCGACGGTCCGGACGTCCTTCTTGAGCCCCGCGAACGCCTTGTAGGCGGCGGGCGCGAGTTCCGGGTCGTCCTTGGCGCCGGGCTTGGGGAGGGACTTGCGGCGCTTCCCGTCCTCGTCGGCGACGAACGGCTTGAGCTGCTCGTCGAACCGGACGAGGAAGCGGCGCGGCCCGTAGTCGAGGGCCATGCCGCCGTCGGCGTCGAGGCCGAAGTCGGGGACGAGCCGGTCCGCGAGCTGGTCGGTGGTCAGCCCGAGCCGCTCGGCGACCTGCCGGATCCGCTCCTGCGCCTCGTACTGGAGGCCCTTGAACTTCACCTTCTGGGCGATGCCGTGCAGGTGCATCAGCGCCACGTCGGTGCCGATCTCGGCGAGGACGCCGAGGCCGTTGACGGCGTTCTTGTGCCCGCCCTCCCCCGGCCACGCCCGGATCACCGGGGTGAGGAGCCGGACGGTCTCGTCGTCGCCGGTGCGGCCGAGCTGCCGCAGGGCCCAGGCGTCCTTGGACGGCTTGCCTGCGTCGAGCCACTGCCGGAACAGCGCCCACCCGAACTCGGCCACCGAGCCCGGCGCGCACGCCTCCGCCAGCTCGTCCATCCCGTGGGGGGTCGGGAGGGCGAGCAGCTCGATCAGGCGGCTGACCGCGTCCAGGGGAAGGGCGCGGTCGCGACCGCGCAGCAGCACCTGCGGGAGCGGCGCCGGATCCGCCCAGGCGCCGATCTTGGCGGGCTGGTCGAGGCCCGTCTCCGCCGCGGGCCGGGACAGCAGTTCCCCGATCGCGTCCGCGGCCTCGCCGCCATGGGCGTCGCGGGCGGCGGCCGCGACCGCGTCGGGGCCGTGCGCGTCCAGCAGGTGGCGGAGGGCCGTCTCGGCGTTCCGCCAGTCCTTGGCCTTCTTGCCGAGCGCCGCCGGGACCAGGAAGGGCACCGCGTCGAGCCCGTGGCGGCCGAACCACTCGCGGGCCGGGTCGAGGACCGCGCCGCGCTTGGCGAGCCCTTCCGCCATCAGCATCGCCACGCGGCCGTCCAGGTAGGGCATCAGCGGGGCGGAGGAGTAGCCCGGGTTCGCCTTGGCCATCCGGATGGCCGCCGGCAGGGCGTCCATCTCGTAGCGGGCCGCGAGGAGCCGCGTCCACGCGTGAGCCCATCGGACGGCGTAGCCCTCCCAATCGGGCAGAAGCGGACGGATCAGATCCTCCGGCCCGTGCACCATCAACTGCACGGCGCCGGTGCGGTGGTTCCCCGTCTTGTAGCCCTCGACGAGCGCCTCCCAGTCGGTGCTGTCCGGCTCGCCGATCCCCGGGTCGGTTTGGAGCCACTCCTGGCGCTCGCCGTCCAGCCACCCGAGCCGCGGCTCCGGGACGGCAAGACCGGTCAGGGCGGGGCGGCGCGGACGCAGCCACGGCGGGTCGGTGAGCACGGCGGGCAGTTCGTCCGGCGCCGCCGCCGGGACGCGGGCGGACGCGGCGGAGGCGCGGCGGACGGCGTCGGCCACGTCGTCCGGCAGACCGGGCAGCGCGGAGGCGACCAGGTCGGCGTTGGCCTCGACGTGGGCGGCGAGCAGGTCGTCGGCGCCCGCGCGGGCCAGCAGCCGCAGCGCCCGCACCGGGAACCGGCGGGCGGCCTCCCCGAGGGCGGCCCGGACGTGCTTGCGGTCGAGCCGGTCGAGCAGCGCCTGGAACGCCTCGTCCGTCGGCAGGATCGCGACCGTCTCGAAGATGCGCTTGCGGTCGTCCGACGCCAGGTTGCCTCCGTCCGCCTCGGCGAGCAGGAGGGGCAGGACGCCGGGGCCGATGCCGTCGGCCATGCTGGCCAGCAGCCCCCGGGTCGCCCAGCCCCAGTACAGGTCGCGCGCCGGATACGGGGCGTCGAGCTGCTCCGGCTTGCCGAGCGCCGACATCACCATCCACAGCAGGGTGTGGTTGCGCGCCGGCGGCGGCGGGACGGCGCAGCACTCGTCGACCCAGTCCTCCCGCGTCGGGACGAGGTACGACACCAGCCAACGGGTGCACCAGCCGGTCCTGAGGGCGGCCAGCCGCTCGACCGCGTCCGCGTACTCGGCCTCGGGCGCGACGGCCAGCAGCCCGCGGACGCGGCGCGCCTCCTCATCCGGGATCTTGGGCAACCTGGCCTCATCCGAGACGCGTCGGGCGCCGACCCGGGTGCCGCCGCCCCCTCTGGTCGCCTCCGTCCTGCTCAGTTCGACCAGCGCGCACGCCGCGAACGCGACCCCGTGCTCGGTGACCCATGCGTCGACGAACGCCCGGTGCGCCCTGTTCTTCTCGTCCAGGCCGTGCACGCGCACCACCGTGACGGCCGCGATCGCCGCCGCCCCGGCCGGATCGGCACGGCCGTCCAGGTGCCGCCGCGCCGCCTCGGTCAGCTCGGGCTCCCCTTCGCCGCCCTTGAGCAGCGCCTCGACCGCCCCGGTCTGCTCGATGAAGCCCTGGACGGCCCGCGCCGCCGAGCGGTCCACCTTGATCTTGGGGCCGGGCGCGCCGCCGCGCCGCGCGTGCAGCGAACGCCGCCAGGCGTCCGGGATCACCAGGTCGTCCTCGCCGGGGAGCTGATCTTCCATGCCGCCCAACCGTAGAGGGGCGCGCCGACAAATCCGTAGGATCCGGGAAATGATCGACTCTGGGGGCGCGCGGACGTGGCGGCGCGGCGACGTCGTGCTCGACCTCTACGAGGTCCTCGACGTGGTGGCGAGCGGCGGGATGGGCCTGGTCTACCGGGTGCGGCACCGCGGCTGGGACGCCGAGCTGGCGATGAAGGTGCCCCGTCCGGAGCTGGTGGGATCGCCGGACGACCTGCGCGCGTTCGAGGACGAGGCGGGGACCTGGGTCGGGCTCGGCCTGCACCCGCACACGGTGAGCTGCGCCTACGTACGCCGGCTCGACCCGCTGCTCGGGGTGTTCGCCGAGTGGGTGGACGGGGGCAGCCTCGCGGACGCGGTCCGGGACGGCCGGCTCCGCGACCCCGACCCGCGGCGCGCGACGGCCCGGATCATCGACGTCGCGATCCAGTTCGCCTGGGGGCTGGACCACGCGCACCGCAGCGGCCTCGTCCACCAGGACGTCAAGCCCGGCAACGTGATGCTCACGCGGGACGGGACCGCCAAGGTGACCGACTTCGGCCTGGCGAAGGCCCGCGTCCGGGCGGGCGAGGACGGCGTGCGGCGCCCCGACGCCGACCCGCTGGTCAGCTTCGCCGGGCTGACCCCGGCGTACTGCTCGCCCGAGCAGGCGCTCGCGGCGGAGGGCCGCCGGACGCCGCTCACCCGCGCGACCGACGTGTGGTCGTGGGCGCTCAGCGTCCTGTCGATGTTCACCGGGGGCCCGCCGGTCCGGTTCGGCGCGCTGGGCGGGCGGGCGTTCGAGGAGTTCGCGGCGCGGGCGACCGGCCTGCCGCCGGATCTGACCGCCCTGCTGGGCGCGTGCTTCCGGCCCGACCCGGCCGCGCGGCCGGACCGGATGGACGAGCTGGCGGACGCGCTCGCCGCCGTCTACGCGCAGGTCGCCGGCGTCCCGTACCCGCGGGCCCGGCCCCGTCCCGCCACGCTGCTCGCCGACGGCCTGTCGAACCAGGCGCTGTCCATGCTCGACCTCGGGCACCCCGCCGAGGCGGAGGCGCTGTGGGAGCGGGCCCTGGAGACCGATCCGCACAACCCGCACGCGGTGTTCGACCGGGGCCTGCACCGCTGGCGCGCGGGGCGGCTGACCGACGCCGAGCTGCTCGCCGAGCTGGAGGCGGTCCGCGCGACGCACGACGGCGACTGGGTCGGCGACCACCTGCTCGGCCTCGTCCACCTGGAGCGCGGCGACCCGGCCGAGGCGACGGCGTTCCTTGAGGCGGCGGTCCGGCGGGCGCCGCACGCCCCCGAGCCCGCCGCCGCGCTGGAACGCGCCCGGCGCCTGCGCGCACCAGGGCCGCCGGTCGTCCTGGAAGGGCACGCCAACGGCGTCAACGCGCTCGCGCTCGGCCCGGGCGCGGCCATGGCGGTGAGCGGCGGGCGGGACGACTCGTCCAGTCCCCCGCCGGGCTCCGAAGGCGGCACCGTCCGGCTCTGGGACCTCGCCTCCGGGCGCTGCCTCCACACGCTGCCGGCGCATCCGGGCGGGCTCGCCGGCGGGGTGGGCGCCGTCGCGCTGAGCCCCTGCGGCCGGTTCATGGCCTCGGCCGGCGCGGACGGCGCCCTCCTTCTGTGGGACGTCCGCGCGGGGCGCGTCCTGCACCGGTTCGAGGACCATCCCAGCAGGGTCGCCTCACTCGGTTTCTCCGAGGACGGCTCGCTGCTGGTGTCGGCCACCGAGGGCGGGACCGTCCGCGTGTGGGCCACGCTCGGCGGACGGTGCGTGCACGCGCTCCAGAACGAGCAGGACCTCGGCCGCGGCCACGGGACCGCCGTCGCGGTGACGGGCGACGGCGCGCACATCGTGAAGTGGGAGCCGACGACGATGCGGCTCCGCGTCTGGGAGACCGGAACCGGCGGCCTGGTGCGCACGATGCCGCTGCCGGGGGCGACCGTCGCGCTCGGCCCCGGCGGGCGCGTGGCGCTGGCCGTGTCGGACACCGAGCAGCGGCTGGTGGACCCTCTCGCGGGCCTGCCGCTGCGGACGGTCCGCTTCCCCGTCGGCCGGGGCGCGCGGTTCGGGGTCAGCGGCGACGGGTCGCGGGCGCTGACCGGCGGCCTCCAGCTGTGGGACCTGGACGAGGGCCGCTGCCTGCGCACCCTGCCCGGCGACGGCGGCTCCCTGACCGCGCCCGTGCTGAGCGCCGACGGGCGCGTGGGGCTCACCGCGGCGGGACGGACCGTCCACGCCTGGCGGCTCGGGCCCGCCGGGCCGCGCGCGCCGTGGAGCCACGCCCGGCCGCGCGGGGCGGCGGAGCTCGCGCGCGAGGCGGACACCGCCGCCCTCGCCGCCGCCCGCGCCCGCGGGCACGCCGAGCGCGGCGACTGGGCGCGGGCCGCGGCGGAGATCCGCGCCGCGCGGAGCGTCCCCGGCCACGAGCGCAACCGCGAGCTGCTCGACCTGTGGCGGGCCGCCGGACGGCACGGACGCCCCACGGCGGTCCTGGGCGCCTGGGAGGTGCGTGCCCTCCCGGACACCGGGGGCCGCGCGGACGGCGGGACCGCACTGAGCCGCGGCGGCGTCCTCGCCGTGCGGTTCGGCGGCTGGTCCGAAGTGTGGCTGGTGGACGTCGAGACCGGCGAGCACCTCCGCACCCTCCACGTCGGCGGGACGTCGGTCGGCGCGGCGGCCTTCACTCCCGACGGGACCCGGCTGCTGACGGGCGCAAGCGACGGGAAGGTCCGGGTGTGGGACGTGGCGTCCGGCTCCTGCGTCCACGTGTTCGGCGGACACCGCGCCGAGGTCAGGGCGCTGGCGGTGAGCCCGGACGGGCGGCTCGCCGCGTCCGGCGACGAGAGCGGCACCGTCCGCGTCTGGGACCTGGCCAAGGGCAGGCGCAGGCACGTCCTCAAGGGCCACGACGGGATCGTGTTCAAGGTCGGGTTCGGGCAGGGCGGCCGGACCCTGCTCGTGGGCGACTTCCAGCGGATCGTGACGCTGTGGGAGCTGGACGGGGAGCGCCGCCACATCCTGCCCGGCCAGACGCCCGCCGCCATGAGCGGCGACGGCCGCACCGTCGTGTCCTGCGGGCACACGGTCGGGACGCTGTGGACGGCGGACGGCACGACCGGCGAGGCCACCGGCTACGTCCGGGGCCCGTCCGAGCAGCTCGCGGCGATCGAGGTGAGCGCGGACGGCGGGATCGCCGCCGCCGTCGGCCCCGGGCGCGCCCTGCGGGTCTTCGACGTGCGCGCCGGGCGCCTCCTGCACCGCCTGTCGGATTCGACCGTCTGCCTCGCCCCCGCCACCGACGGCAGGTTCGCGGTGTCCGGCGAAGCGGACGGGACGGTGCGGGTATGGGACCTGCCCGCCGGCCGCTGCCTGCACGCGTTCGGCGCGGACACCACCGCGATCGAGTGGGTCGGCCTCAGCGCCGACACCCGGATCGCGATCACGCGAACCCGGGACCACGGTATGCGCGTCTGGGAACTCGACTGGGATTACGCACACTAAGGGAACGGGAGCGACCATGCTTCTCAGCTGTTCGGGTTGGGCGTGCACGCGGCTCATCTCGGTGTCGAAGGTGCCGGGCGGCAACCCGGTGGCGCGGCAGGACCCTGACGGGTTCGCGATCGAGTTCATGATCTGCGACTTCTGCGGCAGCAACTTCTGCGACCGGTGCCACGAGCCCGGCTCCCGCTTCCGCGCTCCGCGCTGCACGTCCTGCGGAGGCAAGCTCGTCTCCGGCGCGAGGCTGGAGCAGATGAGCGGCCGCCCCCGGCCGGCCGCGGCCCAGCACCACGCCCAGGCCGTGCGCCTCATGGAGTCCGGCCGGTTCCAGGACGCCCTGCCCGAGCTGGACGAGGCCGTCCGGCTCCGCCCCGAGTACGCCGAGGCGCACCGGGTGCGCGGCATCGCCCTCAGCGGGACGGGGCGGCACGCCGAGGCCCTGGCCGCCTTCGACCAGGCGCTCCAACTCAATCCGTCCGACGCGCTCGCGCACGTCGAGCGGGCCGGGACGTTCCTGCGGATGGAGCGTCCCGCCGAGGCGATCGCCGCCTACGACCAGGCGATCGCCCTGCGGCCCGGCTACGCCGCGCCGCAGATCAACCGGGCGATCATCCTCATGGACGGCGGCCGGGACGCGGAGGCGCTGGCCGCGGTGGACCGCGCCATCGCCCTCCTCACCTCCGGGAGCGCCGTCGGCGCGGGACGCTACGACCTCGCCTCGGCCCACAGCGTCAAGGGCGCGGCGCTCGTCAAGCTCGGCCGCTACGCGGAGGCCCTGCCCGTCATCGACTACGCCATCGACAACGGCCCCGACTCCTGGAACGACCACTACAACAAGTCCTACGCCCTGGAGCGGCTGGGCCGCATCGAGGAGTCGGAAAGGGCACGCGGTATCGCCGACTCCCTGCGCAACTCCTGAGCGAAGCGAACCGGGGGGTGTGAGGGGATCGTCCCCGCATGAAACACGCTCGCGGACCCGTGGGTGGGACGATGGGGGCCGGACCTGCGGGAAAGGAGCGCGCGTGGAGATCGGGGACGGGACGCTGGCCGTGGGCGCCGGGCGGCCGGAGGCGGAGAACTTCGCCCCCGCGCTGCCCGGGCCCGTGTTCGCGGCGCACTACCACCTGGCCGGGGAGGCGGTCGGCCCCTACACCTACGGGCGCGACTCCAACCCGACGTGGACGCGGCTCGAACGGGCGGTCGGCGAGCTGGAGGGCGGCGCGGAGGTCGTCTCGTTCTCGTCGGGGATGGCGGCGGTCGCAAGTGTGCTGCTGTCGCAGACCGGCTCTGGCGACGTCGTGGTCATGCCCGACGACTGCTACTACACGGCCCGGGCCCTGAAGGAGCGGCTGGAGTCCTACGGGGCCGTGGTCCGGATGGCGCCGACGGCGGGCGACGTACAGCTCGGGCTGCTGGAGGGGGCGCGGCTGGTCTGGCTGGAGACCCCGACCAATCCGAGCCTGGACGTGTGCGACGTCAGGCGGATCGTCGACGCAGCGCACCGGGCGGGCGCGCTCGTGGCCGTGGACAACACCCTCGCCACTCCGCTCGGGCAGCGGCCCCTGGACCTCGGGGCCGACTTCTCCGTCGCCAGCGACACCAAGTCGATGAGCGGGCACGGCGACCTGCTGCTCGGGCATGTCGCGACCCGCGACCCGGAGCTGGCGGACGCGGTCCGGTTCTGGCGCAAGACCGTCGGCGCCATTCCCGGGCCGATGGAGGCGTGGCTGGCGCACCGGTCGCTCGCCACGCTCCAGTTGCGGCTGGACCGGCAGACGGCCAACGCGCTGGCCGTGGCCGAGGCGCTGCGGGGGCACCCGCTGGTGTCCGGGCTCAGGTATCCGGGGCTGCCGGACGACCCGGCGCACGAGGTCGCGGCCCGGCAGATGCGGCGGTTCGGCTGCGTCGTGTCGTTCGCGCTGAGGGACGAGGCGTCCGCCGAGCGGTTCCTCGGCTCCCTGCGGCTCGTCATGCAGGCCACCAGTTTCGGCAGCGTGCAGAGCTCCGCGGAGCGGCGCGGCCGGTGGGGCGGCGACGCCGTGCCGCCCGGCTTCGTGCGCCTGTCCGCCGGCATCGAGGACACCCGCGACCTGGTCGCGGACGTCCTGCGGGCGCTGGCGGCGACCGAGTAGGGAAAACCGGATGATCGGCGCGGGCGCCCGCCGCTAGCGTGGCGGCCCATGAGCGAAGCGCGGGAACTCCTGGAAAGCGGCGACATCTCCGGCCTGATCCGGCATCTGCGGTTCAACGCCGACGCCATGGAGCCCGCCGAGGTCGCGCGGCTCATGGAGGGCGCGGCGGCGGTGTCCGGCTTCGACGACATGCGCGAGGCCGCCGCGGCGCTGGCCGCCCGGCAGGAGCCGCAGCAGCTCTACGACTTCGGCTACGCCTGCATCGAGCGCGGCGTCGCCTTCCTGGCCGTCCCGGCGCTGCGGCGCGCGCTGGAGATGATGCCGGGCGAGCCCGCCCTGCTGGCGGAACTCGTGTCGGCGCTGGAACGCGAGAACCGGAACGCCGAGGCCGTCGCCGCCCTGGAACCGCACGTGGACGCGCTGGACCCGTGGCCCTCCCGGTACCTGCTGGCCTACAACGCGCTGTTCTCCGGGGACCTCGACCGGGCCGCCCGCGAGGCGGCACGGCTGCCCGCGCCGGACGAGCAGTGGGGCCTGGCCAACGACCGGCTCGCGCGGATGCTCTCCCGGGCGGCGGCGGCCCGGGCCGTGAGCCCGCTCGACTCCCGGGACCTGCGCGGCTGGCACTTCGCGCTCGGCGGCTCCGTCCTCGCCACGATCTCCCCGTACGGGTTCGAGGACGGCATGACGGGCCGTTTCGCCTACACCTCCGACAGCTTCGCCACGTGCAGGCGGACCCTCGACCGGCTGCGGCTCGTCCTGGACGCGGCGGGGCGGCGCCCCACGTCGGTCGGCCTGCTGCCCGGCCGGTCGAGCCGCATCCTGGGCCTGGCGGCGGCGCGGCTGTTCGGGCTGCCCGCCGAGCCGTTCGCCCCGGACCGCCCCGGCGCGCTCGTGGTCGCCTACGACCTGAACGAGACGGACCCCGGCGGCCTGCACGAGCGGGCCGAAGGGCAGGTGCTGTTCGAGCACGCGTCCTGCTGGACCGACCCGCCCGCGGTGAGCGCCGACGTCGCCGGGTTCCTGCACCAGGTCGTGGTGTCGCCGTGGGGCGAGCAGCTGCGGTTCTCGCCGGGCGGCGAGCCGGAGCGGGCCCCGGAGGACGAGCGCCCCGAGGAGGAGCTGGCCGCCGAGATCGTCGCCGCCGACCCCGCGCCGGAGGCCGGCGACGGCGACGCGCCGCCGGACCCCGACGAGCGCCTGGCGGGCTTCGTCCGGGCGGTCGCCGGCCACTGGCTCGCCGGGCCGAGGTACATGGTGCACTCCCCCGGCCCGGTGCCCAGCAGCCGTTTCGCCTAAGACGCGGTGAGGGCCGTCAGGTCGGCGAGGAGCTCGGAGACCAGGACCGGGTCCACACCGGCGAGCCCGTTCGCGATCATGCTGGACGGGTCGCCGGGCGCCCGGCCGATCCAGACCCGCTCGATCGTCTGGACGGGGTTCAGGTCGACGAGGCCCACCGCGATCCCGGGGTCCAGGTCGACCACGACGGTGACGCCCGGCGCGAGCGTGCAGGAGATCCAGTGCTCGATGCCGTTGTCCTGCGGGGCGCCGCGCTTCCACGCCGTCCGGGTGAGGCCGAGGAACCTGCCGGTCGGGACGGCCGCACCCTCGAAGCGTTCGAGCCTGCCGCCGTCCCCCTCGCCGTCGGCGAGCGCGTGGACGGGCCGTCCGAGCTGCGGGAACGGCTGGAGGATCTCGTAGTCGGCGAACACCTGCGACCACGCGGCCAGGGACTCGCCCAGCAGCACCGGATGGGCGATGCGGACGCCCGCCGCAGGGTCGGGCTCGACGGGCTCGTCGTTCAGGTCGGCGAACGTGCCGTCCTCGGCGATCCGGAACGCCAGGCCGCCGCTCAGCCAGACCAGCCGCCGGGCGAGGTGCCGCATCAGCGGGTGCGCGACGGCGAACTCGCCGAACTCGGCGTGCGACCATTCGCGGCCCGCGACCATGGCGGCCTCCAGCCGGGCCACCTCCGTGGACGCGACCGCGCGGGCGTCCTTCCTCAGCTCCGCGAAGCGCCGGTAGGCGGCCGCGGCCGGCTCGGGGTCGTCCTTCGCGCCGGGTTTCGGCAGCGCCTTGCGGCGCACCCCGCTCTCGTCCGACACCTGCGGCTTGAGCTGCTCGTCGAACCCGACGACGAAGCGGCGCGGACCGTAGTCGAGCGTCAGGGTCCCGTCCGCGTCCAGGCCGAAGTCGGGCACGAGCCGGTCGGCGAGCTGCTCCGCGGTCAGGCCGCGCCGCTCCGCGATCTGGGCCAGCCTCCGCTGCGCCTCGCCGCGCAGCCCCTTGTACCGCGACTTCTGCGCGATGCCGCTGAGGTGCGTCAGGGCGACGTCGGTACCGATGGCCGCCAGCGCGTCGAGGCCCTGGACGGCGCTGCTGTAGCCGCCGCTCCGCCCCGGCCACTCCTTGACCATCGGCGTGAGCCGGCGGACGGTCCCGTCGTCGCCGAAGCGCCCGAGGGCCGCCAGCACGAACCCGCTGCGGTTCGGCATGCGCGCCGCCTGCCACGCCTCGAACAGCGCCCACGCGAACGCGGTCAGCGACTCCGGCTCGCAGACCTCGGCGGCGGCGTCCACCACGCCGGTCGCGTCGAGGCGTCCGCCCGGGCTCACCGTCAGGGCGAGCAGCAGGGTGCGGGCGGCGTCGCGCGGCAACTCTCCGCCGTCCCGCAGGACCGGGCGCGGAAGCGCGTCGGCGTCGAGCCACCTCGGGAGGGACGGAGCCCTCACCGGAGGTTCGACGGGCGCTGCGACGGGCGGCGCGGCGGCGAGGAGCCGCGCGACCGCCTCGGCCGCCTCGTCCCCGTGGACGCGGGCCGCCGCCACGACGTCCCCCTCGATGGTCCGCAGGGCCTTCACCGCGCCCCGGCGCGGCCCGACGCGCTTGCCCAGCGCGTCCGGCACCAGGTACGGGACGGCGGCCAGGCCGTGCCGCTCGAACCACGCGTGCGCGAGCTCCTGCGCCGACTTCAGCCGGTAGAGCCAGTCGGCGACCAGCCGGGCCACGTCGGCGGACAGGAACGGCAGCACGACCGGGCCCGTCCCGAAGGGGTTCTGCTTCGCCAGCCGGACCGCCACGTCCCAGGCCGCGGTCTCGAACCGCGCCACGATCGGTTTGAGGGAATGGTCGAAGTCCCACGTCACGTGGGGCTCCCACTTGTCCAGCAGCGGCCGGGCGAGATGCTCGGGCGCCTGCGCGAGGAAACCCGCCCGGGTGGGCTCGTAGCCCATCCGCCCGTCGCGGAACTCCTCAGCGGCCTGCTCCCACTCGCCGTCCTGCCATGCCCCAAAGGGGCGGACCGCGGCCCATTCCTCGCGCTCGCCGGGCGCCCAGACCACCTGGCGGCCGTCCGGCGCCGCCAGGCCGGGGACGATGACCGGCTCGTCGCCGGAGGGCGGGGAGGCCGGTTTGCGCGCCCACGGCGGGTCCAGCAGCGGCTTCGGCAGATCCATGGGGGTTCTCTTTCTCAGGTCAGCGTCGCCAGGTCGGCGAGGATCTCGGACGCGGTGATCGGGTCGAGGTCGGCGAAGGACGCCGTGGGGCCGTGGCCGTACCCCACATGTTCGCGGCGGCTCACCAGGGCGACGCCCCGCAGCGTCTGGTCCGGTAGCGAGCCCACCGCGCGGACGGTGATGCCGGGATCGAGGTCGACGACGAGGTACCGGCCTTCGGGGAGGCGCCGGGAGATCCAGGGTTCGATGCCCCCGTCCTGCGGGTCGCCACGGTCCCAGCCGCGCGAGGTCAAGCCGAGCACCTTGCCGACCGGAACGGTCAGGCCCTCGAAGCGATCGAGCCTTCCGCCCGACCCCTCGCCGTCGGCGAGGGTATGGACGGGCCGTCCGAGCTGCGGGAACGGCTGGACGATCTCGTAGTCGGCGAACACCTCCGACCAGGCGGCGAGGGAGCCGCCGAGGTCGAGGGGGTGCGCGACCCGGACCTCCGCCGACTCCGGGAGGGCGACGGCGTCGTCCTCGACGTCGGCGAACGTGCCGTCCTCGGCGACGCGGAACGCGGTCGTCCTCGCCCCCTCCCCCTCGCCCCCGCACGCGAGCCACACCAGGCGCCGGACGATGTGCCGGACGAGCGGGTGCCCGGCCAGCAGCTCCCGGAACCCCCGCACCGGCCAGCGGCGCTGCGCGACCATGGCCGCCTCCAGGCGGCGGAGCTGGGTGGAGGCGGCGGCCCGCACGTCCTTCTTCAGCGTCGAGAACGCCTTGCAGGCCGCGGGGGCGAGTTCGGAATCGTCCTTGGCGCCGGGTTTCGGCAGCGCCTTGCGGCGGGCGCCGCCCTCGTCCGCCACATACGGCTTGAGCTGCTCGTCGAAGCCGACGACGAAGCGGCGCGGACCGTAGTCGAGCGTCAGGGTCCCGTCCGCGTCCAGGCCGAAGTCGGGCACGAGCCGGTCGGCGAGCTGCTCCGCCGTCAGCTCCAGCTCGGCGGCGACCTCCTCGATCTTCTCCTGCGCCCTGGTCCTGAGCGCCTTGAACTTCACCTTCTGGGCGATGGCGTGCAGGTGCATGAGCGCCACGTCGGTGCCGATGCCGGCGAGGACGTCCAGGCCGGTGACCGCCTTGGCGTGCCCGCCGACGCCGGGCCACTCCCGGATGAGCGGGGTCAGGCGGCGGACGGTCTCGTCGTTCCCCGTCAGGCCGAGCTGCGTCAGCGCCCACCCCTCCTTGGACGGCGCGCCCACCGTCTCCCACCGCCGGAACAGGCTCCAGCCGAACTCCGCGAGCGAGTCCTCGTCGCACAGGTCGCGGACGGCGTCCACCCCGGCGTAGACGTCACCGGGCCTGGACATCGCGAGCATCGTCACCACGTGCCGCGCGGCGGCGTCCGGCAGCGCACGTTCCCGGCCGCGCAGCAGGATCTGCGGGAGCATCCGCATGTCGGCCCAGTCTCCGATGGACGGCGTCTTCGCGGGCAGGACGCCCAACGGGTCCGCCGTGACGAGTGCCTCGACCGCGCCCGCCGCCCGGTCGCCGTGGACGCGGGCCGCCGCGACGACCGCCTCCGCGCCTTCCCGCTCGGCGACGAAGCGCAGCGCGGCCTCGGCGGCGCGGCGCGGCGCGCCCGCCTTGCCCAGCGCGGGCGGCACCAGGGCCGGGACGGCGGCCAGGCCGTGCCGCCGGAACCAGACCCGTGCGGTCCGGCCCGCCTGCTTGAGCCGGAGGAGCCAGTCGGCCATCAGCAGCGCGACCTCGTCGCTCAGGAACGGCAGGAGTGCGGGGCCCGCCTTCGCGGGGTCGCTCCGCGCCGCGGTGACGGCGAGCTCCAGCGCGTCGAGCTCGAAGCGGGCTATGACGGCCCGCAACCACTCGTCCGCGTACCAGTTGGACGAATCCAGGTTCGCCAGGAGGGGACGGACGAGCTCCTCAGGCGCCTCGGCCAACAGCATCATCCGCAGGGAGTAGCGAAGGGTGCCCTTCTTGAACTCCGCGACCTGGAGGCGCCAGTCCACGCGTTCGGCCCATCGGGGCCGGGCGACGCCCGCCGTCCAGGCGTGCCGCTCGCCGGGTTCCCAGACGACGGAGCGTGTGCCCGGCGGCTCCAGGTCCTTGATGACGACCGGCCTGGCCTTCGTCCGAGGCCGGGTCCAGGGCGGGTCCACGAGCAGTTGCGGCAGGGCGTCGGCCGGGGCCTCCGGCACGCGCACGGCGCTCCCGCGGAGCGCCTCGACCGTCGCGCGCGACTCCTCCGGGAGTCCCGGCAGCATCTCCTCCGCCAGCTCGGGGTGCGTGAGCAGGTGCGCCCGCAGCACTTCCTCCACCTCCGGGCGCCGCGCGGCCGGCGGGAGGAGGCGCAGCGCCCGCCGCGGGAACATCCGCGACGCGCTGATCAGCGCGGGCGGGCCGTAAAAGTAGCGGGCCTGCTCCACGAGCACCTGGAACGCCTCGTCCAGGGGCAGCCGGGCCAGCACGTCCAGCAGCTCGGGGCCTGCCAGGGCCTCGAGCACCAGCGGCAGCGCTCCCGCCGGCCCGACGCCGTCCACGAGGGTCGCGATGACGCTCGTCGTCCGGGCGAAGTGGCCGAGCGGCAAGACGTCCGGGTCGACCTGCTCCGGCCCGCCGAGCGAGCAGAAGAGCATCCACCGGTTCGCCGTGTAGGGCGGCAGGGCGAGGGTCGCCGGGTCGGCGCGGACCTCGTCGACCCAGTCCTGCCGTGTCGGTGCCAGGTAGGACACGGTCAGCCGCTGGAGCGGCGTCCGGCGGTGGCCCGCCAGTTTCTCGACGGCCTCGGCGTACACGTCGTCGCCGGCGGCGGCCAGCAGGGCGCGCAGGCGCCGCGCCGCGCGCTCGCCCGCCCACCAGCCGCCGCGGATCTCCGACGGCCCGGTCCGGCGCACTCCGGTCCAGGTCGGCTGGAGAGGCCTCTGCAGGTAGTCGGACGTGACGTCGCACATCTCGGCGTAGGCGCACGCGGCGAACGGCAGGCCGTGCTCGGCGGCCCACGCGTCCCGGAACGGCTCCCTGCCGCCGAGTTCGCGCAGGCCGCCCCTGGGCACCGCGACGGTCGCGACCACGGCCGCGCCCAGCGGGTCGGCCTCGCCCTTGAGGTAGGCGCGGCCGTGCTCGGCCAGGTCGGGCACCGAGCCGGGCAGCGCGAGGACTTTCCCGATCTCGGCCCGGCGGCCTTCCAGCAGCGCCCGCGCCTCCCCGACCGCTCGTGCGTCGATCCGCACCCGCGGCCACGGCCCGGGCCGGTCCCGGCGGGGATGCGCGACCCGCCGCCACTCCTCCGGCATCACCCAGGTGGTCTCGTCGGCCGCCGCCGGCCCCGCAGTCGCCATGACGCCACACCGTAAGGGAGATCACCGACAAGGCGGATCAAGAACCGGAGCGCATGTCCCGCTCGACGGCGTCGGCGGCCTTGCGGGCGGCGATCAGCACGGGGTCCCAGACGGGCGCGAACGGCGGCGCGTAGCCGAGGTCGAGGCCCGTCATCTCCTCGACCGTCATCCCGTTCCACAGCGCGATCGCCAGGCCGTCGATGCGCTTGGCCGCGTTCTCCTCGCCGACGATCTGCGCGCCGAGCAGCCGCCCGGACCTGCGTTCGGCGATCAGCTTGGTCGTCATCGCGGCGCCGCCCGGGATGTAGCCGACCCGGGTCGTGGACCCGACGGCCACGCTCAGCGTCTCGAACCCGGCCGCGGCCGCCTCGGCCTCGTTCAGGCCGGTCCGCGCCACCTCCACGTGGCAGATCTTGGAGACGGCGGTGCCGATGACGCCGGGGAAGGTGGCGTAGCCGCCGCCGATGCCGATCCCGGCGACGCGGCCCTGCTTGTTCGCGTGCGTGCCGAGCGCGATCGCGACCGGCGCGCCCGAGATCAGGTGGCGGGTCTCGACGCAGTCCCCCGCGGCCCACACCCGATCGGTGCGGGTGCGCATCCGCCGGTCGGTGACGATGCCGCCGGTCGGGCCGGTCTCGATCCCCGCTTCGCGGGCCAGTCCGGAGGCCGGCCGCACGCCGAGCCCGAGGACGACGAGGTCCGCCGGCAAGGTGCGGCTCTCCGTGCGGACCGCCGTGACGCGCCCGTCCGGCGAGGTGTCGAAGCCCTCGACCGGCTCGCCCAGGTACAGCTTGACGCCGATGCCGCGCATCGCGTCCGCGACGAGCGCGCCCATGTCGGGGTCGAGGGTGCGCATCGGCTGGTCGGCGAAGTCCACGAGGGACACCTCCAGGCCGCGCATCACCAGCGCCTCGGCCATCTCCAGGCCGATGTAGCCGCCGCCCACGACGACGGCGCGGCGCGGGCTCCCGTCCTCGACGGCGCGGCGGATCGCCACGCCGTCGTCGAGGATCTGCACGCCGTGGACGCCCTCGGCGTCCGCGCCGGGCAGCCGCGGCCGGGTGGGGACGGCACCGGTGGCGATCACGAGGTGGTCGTAGGGCTCCCAGCTCTCGCCGCCGCCGTCCAGGGAGCGGACCCGCACTCGGCCGCCGCCGGGATCGATCTCCACGGCCTCGGTGCGGAGCCGCAGGTCGATGCCGCGCTCCTGGAACTCGGCGGGCGTCCGGGCGATGAGCGAGTCGAGCTCCTCGACCACACCGCCGACGTAGTACGGGATGCCGCACGCCGCGTAGGACGCGTGGTGCCCCCGCTCGACGGCGACGATCTCCAGGTCGTCCGGGGCGCGCAGCCTGCGGGCCTGGGACGCGGCGCTCATCCCCGCGGCGTCGCCCCCGACGACGAGCAGGCGTTCACGTGCGGCCATACCTGTCCCCCCAAATGCCGAATCCTCCCGATCGCCGGTTCCGCCCGGATGATCGGTTCACTCCAGACCGTAGACCCGGCGGGCGTTGCCGGAGGCGACCAGCCCCGCGACGCGCTCGGCGTCCCCGGGCGTCCAGGCTCCGTCGTCCACTCCCCCGGCCAGGAACCCGGCGAGCGCGCGCCGGAACAGCAGCGCCCCGAGGTGGTAGAGCTCGGCCAGGCCGAACGCGTCCGAGGAGTACAGCACCTTCCCGAACGGCGCCAGCTCCAGCAGCTCGGCGATGAGCGCGGGCGAGCGGTGCCCGAGGTTGTGCGTCGCCAGGCCCGCGTCGACGTACACGTTCGGCAGCACCTGCGCCAGGTACCCGGCGTTCCGGTGGAACGGGTAGTTGTGCAGCAGCATCGCGGGGACGGGGTCCATGGCGCGCAGCAGCTCGATGAGCAGCAGCGGGTCGCCGCGGCGCAGGTCGGCGTCCGCGTCCCCGTAGCCGACGTGGAACTGGACGGGCAGCCCGGCGTCCACCGCGCACCACACGAGGAAGCGGTGCAGCACCTCGTCGCACACGCGCGGCGGGGTCCCGGCGCGCTCCGCGGCGAGCATCAGCCGGTCGGCGGCGAAGACGACCTCGGCCTCCGACGGCCGCTCACCCGAGAGCTCCAGCCCGGCCCGGTAGGCGGCGATCGACTTGGCCCCCACCGCGTCCCTGGCGTGGAACCGGGAGCGCACCTCGTCGGCGAACCGGGCCGCCTCGACCCCGTCCGCCGCCACCTGCTCCGCGACCGACTCCAGCCGCACGATCTCGTGCGCCTCCGCCCCCGCCAGGCGGCCGAGGGCGGGCGGGTCGAGCATCGCCTCCGGCAGGTAGCCGGTGTCGACGCAGAGCGCGTCCAGCCCGGCGGCGTCCAGGAACCTGCGGTTCACCTCGGCGGCGCCCAGCTCGTCCCGGCGCGACAGGTACTCGTCAGGCCCGGCGTGCGCGTCGAGGCCGAGGACGGGCGGGCACCAGCGCCGCAGCGCGAACCCGACCTGGGTGTCGAACATGCTCACGCCGGGCGGCCCGGCGGTCTCCGCCTCGGTCAGCATCTCCTCGAAGGCCGTCCGGCCCAGGTCCCTGTCGAGGACGCCATGGCAGTGGTGGTCGACCAGCCGCAGCGACTCCAGATACTCCAGCACGGTTCCCGCTCTCCTCCGTCAACTACTCGGCCCTGGAAGCGCCGAGCTTGCGAGCTCGGTCCTTGGGGCGTTGTTCGCGCTCCCGACTGCCCGTTACGGCGGGGCGGTCACGGGTCGCATCCACCAGCGCCCGGGCTATGCCGGGGCTGGTTGGGGCATGTTGACAAATACCCACGCCGAGCGTGCGCGGTCGCGCACGTTGACCCCGGCGACGACGTCGGCGGGCCCAGCGAGACCGCACCGGCGACAGTGGAAGTGGTCCCGCGTGGGACGGTTGTTCCTGGCGGTGTGGCCGCAGCGCGGGCAGCGCTGCGAGGTGTAGGCCGCATCCACCTCGATGAAGGCCACACCGGCGCGGCGGGCCTTGTACTCGATGAAGGCGCCGAGCTGGCGGAACGGCCAGGACGACAGGCGTGCCCGCTGGTCGCGAGGAACCGTGACCCGTCCGCGGATCCCACCCAGCTCTTCGAGTGCGATGCCGCGTCCGGTGCGTGCCGCGACGGCGACGACCTGCTTGGAAATCGTGTGGTTGACGTGGCGGGCGTGCCGGGCCTCCCGCCGGGCCCGCTTCTTCAGCAGCCGGGCCGCCGCCCGGGTGCGTTTGGCCTGGAGTTCGGCGCGTTTGCGAGCCTGCCAGCGGCGGTAGCGGTCCAGGCGCCGCCCTTGATGGTTGTCGCCGTCGCTGGTGGTGGCCAGGTTGACGATGCCGCGGTCCACGCCCACCCAGTCGGCGGGTTCGTACACCTGCGGTTCGGGGATGTCGCAGGTGGCGATCAGCAACCACTTCCCGCCCCGGTGGACGAGGTCGGATTCACCGCGCCGGTGCGCGGCCAGTGTCTTGGCCTGCTCGGGTGAGCAGGCGAACCGCAGATGCTTGGCCCGGCCTCTCACGGTCCAGATGCTGACCGTGCCCGCGTCCAGCTGCCAGGACAGGCACCGGTCGTCGTAGGTGTGCGCGGCCTCGGGGCGGAAGGCGATCGGTTTGGCCTCGGCTTTGCGGCGCCGCTTGGAGCCCGGGCCGCCGAGGCCGCCGCCGCGGATACCGGCCCGCAGGGCAGTGTAGGCGTCCACAACCCGTTTGATCACGTGCTGGGCGGCCTGGGCGCCCAGCCCGCCGGCCTTGAGGTCGCCGTAACACAGCCTCCGCAAGGGCAACTCCCGGGCACGGAGCCCGAACCGGGCGAAAGCGACAGCCGAGACGTGATCGGCGGCGGTGTTGACCTGGTGGAGGGTGTCGGTCAGGGCCGCCGCCTGCTCGGGCGTCGGCAGCAGCCTCACCTGCACCACCAGCTTCACAATCCGTGACCATAGCATTACACTCTCCGGAATGTTCGGGGGTTGGACCCTGGCGGCTCTGACGCACCACGTAAGGCAGAAGCGATTCCTCCGGCCCTGAAGAACCCGGGTTCCTCACTAGAAGCCCGCTGAAACGCGCACGCGTTCTCCCTACGATGCCCTTACGGAGCGTGTTCACCTCCGCCGCCACCCGACCGGGAGCCAGCACCGTGGAACCGACCTCTCTTCCCGCCCCCCGGGGGCGCGGCGCCGGAGCGCAGGCACTGGACGGGCACGAGCGCGCCCGGCTCGGCGCCCGCGCCGCCGAGGCGGGGCGCAGGCTGGCCGGCGAGGGCATCGTCGCCGTGGCGCTGACATGGGTGGACGTCAGCGGCATCACGCGCACCAAGACCGTCCCGGTGGAGCGGCTGGAGCACGCGGCGGCATGGGGCGTCGGGATGTCCCCGGTGTTCGACGTGTTCCTGCTGGACGACTCGATCGTGTCCGGGCGGCACATCGGCGGCCCGAGCGGGGACCTGCGGCTGCACCCCGACCTGGACCGGCTCGTCCCGCTGGCCGCGCTGCCGGGCTGGGCGCACGCGCCCGCCCTCCGGTACGCCCAGGACGGCTCGATCCATCCGCTGGACACGCGGGCCCTGCTGCGCCGCGAGGCGGGCCGGCTCGCCGAGCGCGGCTGGGCGGTGAAGGCGGCGTTCGAGATCGAGTGGGCGGTCTCGGACGGTGGCGGCGACGAGTTCTCCCCCGCGTGCGAAGGCCCCGCGTACGGGATGACGCGGGTGACCGAACTGGCCGGCTACCTGCGGGACCTGCTGGAGGCGCTGAGGACGACGGGCGTGACGGTCGTCCAACTGCACCCGGAGTACGCGCCCGGGCAGTACGAGGTGTCGGTCGCCGCCGAGGACCCGGTCGGCGCGGCCGACACCGCCGTGCTCGTCCGGGAGACGATCCGCGCGGTGACGATGCGGCACGGGATGGCCGCCTCGTTCTCCCCCAAGGTCGAGGCCGACTCGGTCGGCAACGGCGCGCACGTCCACCTCAGCCTGTGGCGGGACGGCACGGCGAACGCGGCGGCGAACGGCGCGGTGAACGCGATGGCGGGCGGCCCCGGCCCGTTCGGGATGACGGCGGCCGGGGAGGCCTTCGCGGCGGGCATCCTGCGGCGGCTGCCCGCGCTGCTCGCGGTCGGCGCGCCGTCGGTGGCGAGCTACCTGCGGCTGATCCCCTCGCACTGGTCGGGCGCGTACGCGTGCTGGGGGCTGGAGAACCGGGAGGCCGCGCTGCGGTTCGTGACGGGCGCGGACGGCGAGCGCGCGACCGCCGCGAACCTGGAGGTCAAGTGCCTGGACGGCGCCGCCAACCCGTACCTGCTGCTGGCGGCGCTGCTCGCGGCCGGCCGGGACGGGCTCGGCGCCGACCTCCGGCTGCCGGAGCCGGTCGACGTCGATCCGGCGGGGCTGGCGGAGGAGGAGCGCGCAGCGCGGGGCATCGCCCCGCTGCCGTCGTCGCTGGCCGAGTCGGTCGCGGCGTTCGAGGCCGACGCCGTCCTGCGCGAGGCGCTCGGCGAGGCCGTCACCGACACGGTGGCGGCGGTGCGGCGCGGGGAGATCGCGCTGCTGGACGGGGCGACCCCGCAGCAGGTGGCCGCCGCCACCCGCTGGCGGCACTAGCGGTGCCGCCGAGTGCGCCGCCAGGGGCGCGGCTAGGGGTGCTTCGGCGCGGCCCCGCCGTCGCGGCCGGCCGCCGCGACCGGGCCCGCCTCGAACCGCTGCACGCGCATCTGCGGCCGTCCGCACGCGCAGCGGGTGTAGGTCACCACTCCCTCGGAGGTCAGGTGCCGCGACAGCACCTCGTACACATCGGACTCAGGCCAGCCACAGCGTGGGCATTCCACCGCGCATCCCCAGGGACGTCTGTAAGGGTTATAAACAAGATAACATTTACTGATCGGCTGCGGGACCGGAGGCCCGGGTAATGCGCATCACTGGATACAAGAGTCACGGGGTGGCCGCCGCCGCCGCGCTGGTCAACGCCGTGACGAGCGCCGGCGGGGACGACTCGCCCGGCGCGCTGCGCCGCATCCTGCGGGAGAACGAGTTCTTCTGGCAGGAGTTCGAGGACGCCGACGCCGGCGACTTCCGGCGCTGGGGCCGGGTCCTGCGCCCCTTCTTCGAGGCGCGGAGCCTGGAGGAGGCGATGGCGCTGCTGAACGGGCTCATGCTGGAGATCCCCATGCACCCGCACCTCTCCGACCACGAGCCGCACGGCCTGCACATGCACTACGCGCCGCCCTCGTCCCGGCTGGTGGAGCGGTTCCGCGCGACCACGCTGATGAACCTCGCCGAGCTGATCGTCGAGCACGGGCTCGGCCGGACGGGCGTCTGCGCGGCGGACGGCTGCGACCGCGTGTACGCCGACACGTCCCGGGCGGGCCGGCGCCGGTTCTGCTCGGAGTCCTGCGCCAACCGCACGAACGTCGCCGCGTTCCGCGCGCGTCGGCGGGAGTGACGCCCCCTCCCCGTTGACCTGCGGCTTCAGCGATTTTGTGATCTTTGTCCCTATCTGTGACCTTTACCCGCCTGCGGGCATGACAGAGCGCATGTCGCTCGTGTTCTTCCGCCGGCGTTCCGGCCAGGGTGACCGCCGCGACCGCTCGCCGCTGCGCGTGGCGACGGAGATCCGCTCCACGGTCTTCCGCATCGCCCGCCTGACGGTCACCGCCACGCTGGCGTTCGTGCTGGCCCTGGAGGTGCTCCCGGCCGGCGGGCCGCAGCCGCTGCTGGCACCGCTGACCGCGCTGCTCGTCGTGCAGTTCTCCGTCTACCAGACGATCAAGGCGAGCATCCTGCGGGTCGCCGCCGTCACCTCGGGGGTGCTGGTCGCGGTGATGGCCGCGAGCACGATCGGGTTCTCCTGGTGGACGCTCGGCCTGACGATCCTCGCGGCCCTGGTCATCGGGCACGTGCTGCGGCTCGGCGAGCACGTGCTGGAGGCGCCGATCTCCGCGATGCTGATCTTCGCGCTCGGATCGGCGAGCGAGGCGGGCGCCGCCGACCGCGTGCTGGAGACGCTGATCGGCGCCGCCACCGGGCTGGCGGCGACGCTGCTCGTGCCGACGGTGCGGGTGCGGCCCGCGGAGGAGGCCGTCCAGGACGTCGCCGAGAAGCTGCGGGAGCTGATCGAGGGCATCGCGGACGGGCTGCGCGGCGAGCGCGCCCCGGACGAGGCGGCCCGCTGGCAGGCGGACGCCGAACGCCTCGCGCGCGAGATCGGCCGCGCCGACCGGGACCTCGGCGCCGCCGAGGAGAGCGTCCGGCTCAACCCGCGGACCCAGGCGCGGCGGCTCATCGACGCCGGTGTCGCGCTGCGCAACGCCATGGAGACCATGGAGCACTTCACGCTGTCGCTGCGCGGGCTGACCCGGTCCCTCGCCGACGACGAGCGGCTCGGCGAGCGGGGGCGGCTGCTGACCGACCCCGAGGTGCGCCGCGAGCTCGGCGACGCGCTGGCCGGGATCGCCGCCAGCATCGCCTCCTACGGCCGGCTGGCCCGCTCCGACCTCACCCGCGACGCCCGGCCCTTCCTCGCCGAGCACGAGCTGGAGGTGCGGGTGGACGTGGCCCGCGAGCGCCGCGCCCGGCTCGCCCGGCGGCTGCACGAGCGGGCCGCGGCGGGCGACCTGTGGCCGCTGTACGGGGAGGTCTCCATGGACATCGACCGCCTCATCGAGAACCTGCGGGTCGAGCACCGGGCCCGCGCCCGCGAGCACTGGCGGCGGCACCGCGGCGCCTCGCGGCACCTGCCCGCGCGGCCGGTCCAGGTCGTCCAGCAGGCGGGGCAGCAGCTGCGCCGGGCGGCCGGGTCCGCGGTCGCGGCCGCCGAGCGCGGCGCCGGCGAGATCGAGACGCGCGCGACCGACCCGAGCAGGGCGAAGACCCGCCCCCGGGGGGATGGGGACGGGTCTTCGCGCGGGGCGTGAGGCCCCGGTGGGACGGTCAGCGGAAGGTGGGCTCCAGCACGTCGACGCCGCGGGTGTTGTCGGCGACGTAGACGTACTTGCCGTGCCAGTACGGCTGCCAGGACGCGGCGTCCGCCGGGCGGTAGTAGGCGACCTGCCTGGGGTTCGTCGGGTCCGTGACGTCCAGGAACCGGGTGCCCTGCGAGTAGAACGACTGGGCGATCACGCCGTCCCGCACGTCGAAGTAGTGCGCCGAGCAGTCCGTGCTCTCGGGGTCGCTGCCCTCCTTGCCGGCCACGCCCCAGGTCGCGACGGTGTGCAGGCGGAACTTGTTCTCCGGCGTGGACCGCCAGCCCTCGCCGCCGTAGGAGCCCTTCAGCGACGCGATGACGAGCAGGCCGTCGTTGGCGCAGCCGTCGTTGAACGTCTCCTCGGTGACGTACAGCAGCTTGCCGTTACCCCACCGGCGCGGGTCGGCGGCCTGGTCCCGGGTCCGCCCGACCGCCCGGTAGCTGTTGTGCATGAAGGTGGAGTTGGTGGTGGCCTCGTCCAGGCCGCCGCCCGCGTACGGGACGGGGTCGACCGCGGTGGCCGTGCGCCACTTCTTCCGCAGCGGATCGTAGTGGCGGCCGGTCGTGTAGTAGCCGCGCACGCCGCCGCGTCCGGACGCCCAGGCGACCCCGTCGGAGTCGACCTGGATGTCGTGGGTGTAGTCGGTCTTGCCGTCGTTGCGGCCGGTGTCGATCGGGTCCTTGTGGACCTTCGGCCTGGCCGGGTTGCGCACGTCGGTCACCCAGACGGGGCGCCCGCCCCAGTCCGCGGGCATCCAGCTGGCCTTCGCGGGGCCGCCCGTCCACAGGTACTTGCAGTCGTTCACGCAGGTCGTGGTGTGGCCCGCGGGCACCTTCACGTAGGTGATCTGGCGCAGGCTCTCCGGCTTGGAGGCGTCCACGACGTAGATGCCCGACTCGCCGGTGGCGGTGTTGCCGCCGAACGCGCGCGGGTCCCGGGAGAGGTAGATGATCTTGCGCTTGGGGTCGAAGTCGGTGTCCTCGGTCTCCCACATGCCGGGCATGTTCAGCTGCCCGACCAGCTTGGGGACGCGGGGGTCGGCGCTGATGTCGTAGGCCTTCAGCCCGAACTGGCCGGTAGCGTACATGATCGTCCGCTTGTGCGGGCCGCGGCCGTAGTCCATGAACATCAGGGAG
The DNA here is from genome assembly GCF_008327685.1 of Actinomadura sp. K4S16. Lineage (GTDB taxonomy): Bacteria > Actinomycetota > Actinomycetes > Streptosporangiales > Streptosporangiaceae > Spirillospora. The sequence goes on along the minus strand of NZ_BDDE01000025.1, from coordinate 153,288 downwards.
ATGGCGCCCTTGGCGTCGGGCACGCCGCCGACGCGCCGCACGCCCTTCACCGCCTCGGACTTCGTGCTCGCGGGGGCCGCCCGGTGGTAGTGCCCGGCGTGGCCGCCGGTGCCCTCGGCGGCCTGACCGCCGGCCGCGGCGGCCTGCTCGGTCTGGGAGTTCTCCGGCTCGGGCGGGCACGCCCAGGCGCTGCCGGCCGTCAGTGCCACGGTCGCCGCGACCGCCGCGGCGCCCTGCAGCAGGCGCCCGGAGGGAAAGGATGTGCGGGGGTGCATCGCGCCTCCACGGAAAGGATCTTCGCAAGCGCCAGTGTGACCGGCGCCGCCGAGGTGATCAACAGGCCCGCGGGTCACGAAATGGACTCAGCACCGTAAGGACTGGTGGGACCTGACATCGTGGTCTAGCCTCCCCTGGGGGCCGCCCCGGCCCTCGGAGCCGTCCCGGCCCGGCGGCGCCCGCCCAGCTCCCGGGAGTGGCCCTTGAAGAGCTCAGCCCGCACCGCCGCCCTGGTCGCCGGGGCCGTGGCGGTGCTGGTGGCGCCCGTCGCGGCCCTGAAGGCGTGGAGCGAACCCGCCGATCCGCGGATCTCGGTCGGCGCCCCGGCCCCCGCGACGCTGCTGCCCGGCGACGTCCGCGACGCCTCCGGCCGGATGATCGCGAACGCGGTGTGGACGGGCCTGGTCGCCTACGACCCGAAGACGGGCGCGCCCGTGAACGCCGCCGCCGAGTCGGTCACCAGCCCGGACCGGCGCGTCTGGACGGTCCGGCTCCGCCCCGGAGCGACGTTCCAGGACGGCTCGCCCGTCACGTCCCGCTCGTTCACCGGCGCCTGGACGGCCGTGCTGCGCGAGGGCTGGGCCGGGTCGCGGCTGTTCACCGAGGTCGCGCACATCAAGGGCGCCCGAGCGGGCGAGGACGGGGTCGCGGGCCTGAAGGTGAAGGACGAGCGGACCTTCGAGGTGACGCTGGACCGCCCCCTCAACGGCTTCCCCGCCCTTCTCGGCGACCCCGCGTTCTTCCCGGTCCCGGAGAGCGTCCTGGCGTCGCGCGACTGGGCGGCCTACGGCCGCGCCCCGGTCGGCAACGGGCCGTTCCGGCTCCGGTCGCGGAGCGCGCGGGAGATCGTCCTGAGCCGGCGCTCGGGCGACGGGCGGTCCGTGGTCGTCAAGGCGATGCCGGAGGCGAAGCGCCAGTACACCGCGGCCGGCTCCGGCGACCTGGACGTCGCCACGACGGTGCCGGCGGACCGGCACGAGACGATGGAGGCCGACTTCGGCGACCGGCACCTCGCCGTCCCCGGCCGCGACGCCGCCTACCTGGCGTTCCCGGCCTGGGCGGAGCGGCTGTCGTCCCCCACGGTCCGGTCGGCGCTGTCGATGGCGATCGACCGCTCCGCCGTCACGGAGGGGCCGCTCGGCCACCAGTACTCCCCCGCCGACTCGCTCGTCGCCCCGGGCATCCGCCCCGGCCGCCGCGAGGGGCAGTGCCGGCTGTGCGTCCACGACTCCAAGGCGGCGGTCGCCGCGCTGGCCGACGCGGGCGGGCTGAAGGGCCCGCTGAACCTCTGGTACGAGGCGGGCCGGGGCGACGACGCCTGGGTGAAGGCGGTCGCGGACCAGCTCCGCAAGGAACTGAAGCTCGACGCGCGCCCCCACCCCGTCGCCGACCTGCGCAAGGCCCTGGACTCCCATGACGTGGACGGCCCCTTCGCCGTCCACACGACCGCCGCCTACCCCGCGCCCGTCGCCGCGCTGACGCCGCTCCTGGACGCCGGGACCGGGTTCGACGACGAGTACACGGCCGGTCTCGTCGCCGAGGCCGAGCGGGCGGTCACCCCCGAGGAGGGCGTGATCCCGGCGCGCCTGGCCGAGAGCGCGATGCTGCGCGACATGCCCGCGATGCCGCTGTGGGCGCACCACGACCACATGGTCTGGTCCGAACGCGTCCGCGGCGTCACCGCCGACGCCTTCGCCGGGCTGCGCCTCGACCGCCTGACCGTCGAGGACTGACCGTAACCTGGTGATCGTGACGAACGTGCTGATGCTGTGCGGAAGCCTGCGCAAGGGGTCCACGAACGAGGCGGCGCTGCGCACCGCGCAGGCCGTGGCGCCGCCCGGGACCGAGGCGACCCTCTACCCCGGCATGGGCGACCTGCCGCACTTCAACCCCGACGACGACCGCGAGCCGCTGCACCCGGCCGTCGCGGGCCTGCGCGCGGCGATCGGTGCCGCGGACGCGCTGCTGATCTGCACCCCCGAGTACGCGGGCGCGCTGCCCGGCTCGTTCAAGAACCTGCTCGACTGGACGATCGGCGGCGGCGAGGTCTACGGCAAGCCCGCCGCCTGGCTGAACGTGGCCTCCCCGTCGGCTCCGACGGGCGGCGGCGACGCGCACGCCTCGCTGCGCAAGGTGCTCGGCTACGCGGGCGCCGAGATCGTCGAGGCCGCGTGCGCGCGGATCCCGGTGACCCGGCCCGACGTGGGCGAGGACGGGCTGGTCCGCACCGCGGAGCCGCGCGAGCGGATCGCCGCGGCGATGGAGGCGCTGCGGGCCGCGCTCCGCTGACGGCAAGTTTCGGGGCGTCGGGCGAAATCCCTATGCTTGCCGGCATGGAGCAGGACGAGGGGGCGGGCCGGGTGACCCTGGCCCAGGTCGCGGACCAGGCCGGCGTCTCCATCTCGACGGTTTCGAAAGTCCTCAACGGCCGCGAGGACGTGGCGCGCGGGACGCGGCTGCGGGTGGAGCGGCTGCTGGAGCAGCACGGCTACCAGCGGGGCTCCCGGATGGCGACGGACGCGCCGCTGATCGAGCTCGTGCTGCACGAGATCGAGAGCCTGTGGACCATGGAGCTGATCCGGGGCGTGGAGAGCGTCGCGAAGGCGAACGGCGCGAGCCTGGTGCTGACCGAGAGCGGCACCCGCCACTCCCCCGGCCCCGAGTGGATCGGCGGGGTGCTGCGGCGCCGCCCGCTCGGCGTCGTGCTGACCTTCTCCAGCCTCGCGCCGCAGGACAAGAAGCGGCTGCGGTCCCGGTCGATCCCGTTCGTCATCATCGACCCGGCCGGCGACCCCGACCCCGACGTCCCCTCGGTCGGCTCGGCCAACTGGTCCGGCGGCCTCGCCGCGACCCGGCACCTCATCGACCTGGGGCACCGGCGGATCGCGATCATCACCGGGCCGGCCGACATGCTGTGCTCGGTCGCACGCCTCGACGGGTTCCGGTCGGCGATGGGCATGGCGGGCCTGGAGGTCGACCCGTCCCTCGTCGCCTACGGCGACTTCCACGTCCAGGGCGGGTTCGAGAGGGCCGCGGAGCTGCTCGCCCGGCCCGACCGGCCGACCGCGATCTTCGCGGGCAGCGACCTGCAGGCGCTCGGCGTGCTGGAGGCCGCGCGGGTGCACGGGCTGCGGGTCCCGGACGACCTCTCCGTGGTGGGCTACGACGACGTCGCGGTGGCGCCCTGGGCCAGCCCGGCGCTCACCACCGTCCACCAGCCGCTGCGGCAGATGGCGGAGTCCGCCGCCCAGATCATCCTGAGCGTCCGCGCGGACGAGCCCGTCGCCACCCGCATGGAGCTGTCGACCAGCCTGGTCGTCCGCAAGAGCACCGCCCCGCCGCCCGAAGCGGGCTGACCGCGCTCAAGCGCGCTCCGCCGTTCCGTCCGGACAGTTCCCCACCGCCGTCGGCCACTCCCTCGCGCCCATGCATGTCACTCTGACATTTTGTGCATAGAATGTCAGAGTGACAGACGCGAGGATCGAACCCATCCTGGACGCCGCGTACACGTGCTTCACCCGGCATGGAGTCCGGCGCACCACGATGGACGACATCGCCCGCGAGGCGGACATGTCGCGCGCGGCGGTGTACCAGCACGTGAGCAACAAGCAGGACGCCTTCCGCCGCCTGGCCGAGCGGCTACTGGAGCGGGCCCTGACCGAGGCCCGGCTCGGCGCGGAGTCCGGCGAAGGGCTCGCGGCGCGGCTCACCGCGGCGCTGGAGGCCAAGCTCGGCTTGGCACTGCGCCTGTGGCAGGACAGCCCCGCGCACGCCGCCGAACTGCTGGGCGAGGACGCCCGCCTGTCCGCCGACCTGATCGAGTCCTACGACACCGCCATGCGCGACCTGCTCGCCGCCACCGTCCGCACCGGCGCCCCGGACGCGGACGCCGCCGAATTCGCCGAACTCCTCCTCGCCCTGACGCGCGGCCTGGAGGCCGACCTCACCGACCCCGAGGCCCCGACCCGACGGCTGCGCCATGCCGTGGCGCTGCTCGTGGCGGGCCTGACCCAGCAGCGACCTCTCACCTCGGAGCAGCCATGACGACCGCAGTCCTGATCACAGGGACCTCCTCCGGCATCGGCCGGGCCACCGCCGAGCGGCTGGCCGCCCGTGCCGAGCTGACCGTCTACGCCACCGCCCGCCGCCCCGAGACGATCGCCGGCCTCGCCGAGACCGGCGCCCGCGTCCTCGCGCTCGACGTGACCGACGACGAGTCCATGCACGCGGCGGTCCGCGCGGTCGAGGCCGAGCACGGGGCGGTCGGCGCCCTGGTCAACAACGCCGGCTACGGCGAGTACGGCACCATCGAGGAGACCGACCTCGGCGGCGTGCGCCGCCAGTTCGAGACCAACGTCTTCGGCCTCGCCCGCATGACCCAGCTCGTCCTGCCCGGCATGCGGACCGCCGGACGAGGACGGATCGTCAACGTCGGCTCAATGGGCGGGCGGATCGTCTTCCCCGCGGGCGGGTACTACCACGCGAGCAAGTACGCCGTCGAAGCCCTCACCGACGCGCTGCGCTTCGAGGTCGCCCCGTTCGGGATCAAGGTCAGCCTGATCGAACCCGGCCTGATCCGCACCTCCTTCGGCGAGACCGCCGCCCACACCCTCGCGGGCTCCGCCGGGTCCGCCGGCCCCTACGCCGCTCTCAACGCCGCCGCGGACCGCCAGATGGCGGCCTCCTACCGCAACGCCGCCCTGTCCGCTCCGCCCGAGTCGGTCGCCAAGGTGATCGAACGCGCCGTCACCGCGGCCCGGCCCCGCTCCCGGTACGTGGTCACCCCCGCCGCCAGGGCTCTGATCCACACCCGCCGCCTGCTCGGCGCCGGCGCCTTCGACGCCTACCTGCGCATGCAGTTCCGCGGCGCCTGAGGCAGGAGCTCGAAACATTTCGGGTCGCCCGATCCGCTCGCGGATCCGTCCCGGCGCCGACTTGTAATCTATAGACCAGTCGGTCTATTTTGGGGTCATGACACCTCGGGGCGAGACGCGCGAGCGCGTCCTGCGGACGGCGGCGGAGCTGTTCCAGCGGCAGGGCTACCACGGCACCGGGCTCAACCAGGTCCTCGCGGAGAGCGGGGCGCCCAAGGGCTCGCTGTACTTCCACTTCCCGGACGGCAAGGAGCAGCTCGCGGCCGAGTCGGTGGCGCGGTCCGGCCGCGCGGTGGGCGAGGCGCTCGCCGAGGCCCTCGTCGCGGCGCCGGACGGGCGCGCCGGGCTGGCCGCCCTCGGCGACCACTTCGCGCGCGCCCTGCTGGAGTCCGGCTTCACCAAGGGGTGCCCGGTCGCGACGGTGGCGCTGGAGACGGCCGCCGAGAGCGAGGCCATCCGAGCCGCCTGCGACGCCGTCTACGCCGAATGGCAGCGGGGCATCGCGGCGGCCCTGCGCGGATGGGGCGTGCCGGAGGAGCGCGCCGATCCGCTGGCGGAGCTCGTCCTGTCGTCGGTGCAGGGCGCCGTCATGCTCGCCCGCGTCCGGCGCGACGTGTCCGTCATCCACGAGGTCACCCGCCGGCTCGGCGACCTGGTCTAAGGAGCATCAATGCGCGTTCACCACCTCGACTGCGCTCCCATGCGGGAGATCGAACCGGCCGACGGGCCGGAGAGCCCGCTGCGGCCGGCGCGGGCCACGGGCCATGTGCTGCTGGTGGAGACCGACTCGGCCGGGCTCGTGCTCGTGGACGCCGGGATCGGGCTCGGCGACATCGAGCGGCCGTCCGAGCGGCTGCTGGACGACTGGGTGGAGATGGCGGGGCCGACGCTCGATCCGTCCGCGACGGCCGTCCGGCAGATCGAAGGGCTCGGGTACTCGGCCGCCGACGTCCGGCACGTCGTCCCGACGCACCTGCACCGCGACCACGCGGGCGGGCTCAGCGACTTCCCGGACGCGGCGGTGCACCTGTTCGAGGCGGAGCTGGCGGACGGCGGCAAGACCCCGGCGCAGCTCGCCCACGGCCCGAAGTGGGTCGCCTACGACGGCGGCGGAGGCGGGACCTGGCACGGCTTCGAGGGCGTCCGGTCGCTGGAGGGCGTGCCCGACGACATCCTGCTGGTCCCGCTCGGCGGCCACACGCCGGGGCATGCCGGCGTGGCCGTCCGCGACGGCGACCGCTGGCTGCTGCACGCGGGCGACGCGTACATGTACCACGGGGAGGTCGACCGCCCAGAGCCGGTCGTGCATCCGCTGATGGAGCTCGTCCAGATGAGCGGCGAGGTCGACCGGGAGCTGCGGCTCGCGAACGTGGCGCGGCTGCGGGAGCTGGCGCACGGCGGCGAGGTCGAGGTGTTCTGCGCCCACGACCCCTGGGAACTGGCCCGCTACCGCTGACCCAGGCGGTGGGCCAGGGCGGTGTGGCGGCGGCCGGCGCCGGCGGTGCGGACGGCGGCGGCCAGGGCGCGGCGCGACCCGACGAGGACCACGAGCTTCTTGGCCCGGGTGATGCCGGTGTAGAGGAGGTTGCGGCGCAGCATCATCCACGCGCCGGTGGTGAGCGGGATGACGACGGCCGGGTACTCGCTGCCCTGGGACCGGTGGATCGTGATCGCGTACGCGTGGGCGAGCTCGTCCAACTCGTCGAAGGCGTAGTCGACGCTCTCGTCCTCGTCGGTCACCACGGTCAGGGACTGGTCCTCCGGGGAGACGGACGACACGACGCCGACGGTGCCGTTGAAGACGCCGGCCTCGCCCTTGTCGTAGTTGTTGCGCAGCTGGGTGACCTTGTCGCCGACGCGGAAGACCCGGCCGCCGTAGCGGCGTTCGGGGCGGGCCTCGTCGTGCGGGGTCAGCTTCTCCTGGAGCAGTGAGTTCAGCGTGCCGGCCCCGGCGGCGCCCCGGTGCATCGGGGTGAGGACCTGGACGTCGCGGCGCGGGTCGAGGCCGAACCTGCGCGGGATGCGGTTCGCGACGACGTCCACCGTCAGCTCGGCGGCCTCGTCCTGCTCCTCGCAGGGGAACAGGAAGAAGTCGGGGTAGCCGCGGGTGTGGGGGTGGTCGCCGGAGTTGACGCGGTGCGCGTTGACGACGATGCCCGACTGCTGCGCCTGCCGGAAGATCCTGGTGAGCCGGACGCGCGGGACGGCCTCGGCGCCGAGCAGGTCGGCCAGCACCTCGCCCGCGCCGACGGACGGGAGCTGGTCGACGTCCCCGACGAGCAGCAGGTGCGCGCCGCGCGGGATGGCCTTCACCAGCTTGTTGGCCAGGATCAGGTCGACCATGGAGCACTCGTCGACGACGACGAGGTCGGCGTCGAGGGGGTTGTCCTGGTCGTACTTGGGGTCGCCGCCCGGCTGGAGCTGGAGCAGCCGGTGCACGGTCGCGGCCTCGTGCCCGGTCAGCTCCGCGAGCCGCTTGGCCGCCCGGCCCGTCGGCGCCACCAGGACGATCTTGGCGTGCTTGGCGGCGGCCAGCTCCACCACCGAGCGGACGGTGAAGCTCTTGCCGCAGCCGGGGCCGCCGGTCAGCACCGCGAGCTTGGAGGTGAGCGCCAGCTTGACGGCGTCCTCCTGCTCGGGGGCGAGCGCCTGGCCGGTGCGCTGCCTGAGCCACGGGAGCGCCTTGTCCCAGTCGACGTCGGCGAACGCCTTGAGGCGGTCGGCCGGGGCGTCGAGCAGCTCCAGCAGGCCGCGGGCCAGGGAGCGTTCGGCGCGGTGGAACGGGACGAGGTACACGGCTGGGATCGTCGCGGCGTCCTCCCCCTCCCCGGGGATCGGCTCCCGGACGACGCCCTCCTCGCGCGCCAGCTCCTCCAGCGCCGGGACGACCAGCTCCCGCCCGACGCCGAGGATCTTCTCGGCCGCCGTGACGAGGTTGGGCTCGGGCAGGAAGCAGTGCCCGTCGTCGGCGGCCTCCGACAGCGTGTACTGCAGGCCCGCCTTGATCCGCTCGGGGCTGTCGTGGGGGATGCCGACGGCCTGCGCGATCGTGTCGGCGGTCTTGAACCCGATCCCCCACACGTCCGAGGCGAGCTGGTAGGGCCGCTTGCGGACGGTGTCGATCGAGGCGTCCCCGTACTGCTTGTAGATGCGGACGGCGAGGGAGGTGGAGACGCCGACGCCCTGGAGGAAGACCATGACCTCCTTGATGGCCTTCTGCTCCTGCCAGGCGTCCCCGATCCGCTTGGTGCGCTTGGGGCCGAGGCCCTGGACCTCGACGAGGCGCTCCGGCTCCTCCTCGATGACGCGCAGGATGTCGGTGCCGAAGTGCGAGACCATCCGGTCGGCCATCACCGGGCCGATGCCCTTGATCATCCCGGAGCCGAGGTAGCGGCGGATGCCCTGGATCGTCGCCGGCAGGACGGTCGTGTAGGAGTCGACCTCGAACTGCTTGCCGTACTTCGGATGCGAACGCCAGCGCCCGACCAGGCGCAGGCTCTCCCCCACCTGCGCGCCGAGCAGCGCGCCCACGACGGTGAGCAGGTCGGGCCCGCTCCTGGCGGTCGCGACGCGCGCGACGGTGTACCCGGTGTCCTCGTTCGCGTAGGTGATCCGCTCCAGCACCGCCTCCAGCTCCGCCGGACGCGGCGTGGCGGGTGGGTTCGGGGAGGTCGGCACGACAACCATGTTGACATCCTCCCTCGCCTAGAGGCGAAGGGCTCCAGCGGTCGCCCGCCGGGTTTCCTGCTTCGCCGACGACCGCCCCGTCCGGGAGGTGTCCCGTTGAGGTCTTACACCGTCTCCACAGGCGGTCACCGCCAGCCCGGCGGCCAGGATGTTGCGCGCCGCGTTCACATCGCGGTCATGCACCGCGCCGCACTCGCACGTCCATTCGCGGAGGTCCAGCGGCAGCTTGGCGCGGACCGTGCCGCAGGTTCCGCACAGCTTCGTGGAAGGGAACCAGCGGTCGACCACGACCAGGTCGCGCCCGTACCAGGCGCACTTGTACTCCAGCATCGAGCGCAGCTCGCGCCACGCGGCGTCAGACATGGCGCGCGCGAGCTTGCGGTTCTTGAGCATATTGCCGACGGTGAGGTCCTCGATCACGACCGTTTGGTTCTCACGGACGAGACGAGTCGACACCTTATGCAGGAAGTCGCGGCGCCGGTCGGCGATCCGCGCATGCACCTGGGCGACTCTGCGGCGGGCCTTGTCCCGGTTGGCCGAACCCGGGGCTTTGCGGGACAGGTCCCGCTGCGCCTTGGCCAGGCGGGCGCGGTCACGGCGCTCGTGCCGGGGATTGTCGACCTTCTCCCCAGACGACAGCACCACCAGGGAAGTAATCCCGGCATCGATCCCGACCGCGCTCTCTGTGGCCGGGGCCGCAGGAATGATGTCCTTGCACAGCAAGGACACGAACCAGCGGCCCGCGCTGTCGCGCGACACCGTCACCGTGCTCGGCTCCGCTCCCTGGGGCAGCGGACGCGACCAGCGGATGTCCAGCGGCGCGGTCATCTTGGCCAGCGTGAGGTGGCCGTCGCGCCAGGTGAAGGCGCTGCGGGTGTACTCGGCCGACGCACGCGACCGCTTGCGCGACTTGAACCTCGGGTAGGCGGCGCGCTTGGCGAAGAAGTTGGTGAACGCCATCTGCAGATGCCGCAGCGCCTGCTGCAGCGGCACGCACGACACCTCCGCCAGAAAGGCAAACTCCCTGGTCTTCTTCCACTGCGTCAGCAAGGCCGAGGACTGCGTGTAGGAGATGCGCCGCCGCTCGACGTGCCAAGCCCGGGTGCGTTCCTCCAGCGCCTTGTTGTACACCAGGCGCACGCAGCCAAACGTCCGCGACAGCTCCGCCGCCTGCTCCTCAGTGGGATAGAAGCGGTACTTGAACGCCCGCCTGACCTGCCGCGCCACGTCCTGCACCCTACTGACCCTGACGTGAGCCAGGCCGACGAACGCCGAATCACCACAGAAGAACCCGATGACGGCGCCGGAGGGTCGCGGTTCGGTGCGGCGGCGACGCCCGCCCTCGACCGGTCGGTGGTGGACGCCTCCAAGGAGGTGCGGTGGCCCGGCACGAACGGGACGCTGCACGAGGCGTGGAAGGCGCAGAACGGCGGCGAGACCCCGATCGACCGCATCGGCGGCGGCTCTGACTTCCAGCCGTTCTTCCAGCGGTATGGAGTGCCCGCCATGGACCTCGGGTCCGCGTCGCCGGGCTCGCCCGGGAACTACCACTGCTCCTGCGACGACTTCTACTGGACGGCGCACTTCGGCGACCCGTCGTGGGAGTACCACGCGGCGATGTCGCGGCTGGCCGGGATCGCGACGCTGCGGCTCGCCGACGCCGACGTGATCGCGATGCGGTACCGCCCGTACGCGGCGGAGACCGCCGGATACCTGGCCGGCTTCACCGCCGAGCAGCGCAAGCGGCTCGGGTCGGTCGTCGTGGACGTCTCGCGCGACATCGCGCAGGCCAGGGCCTGGCGGCGCGCGGCGGAGGCGCTGCAGGCGCGCGCGGACGAGGCGCTGCGCCGGGGCGACACGGCCGCGTTCCGGCGCCTCAACGACAAGATCATGCGGACCGAGCGGGATCTGCTGACGCGGGCCGGGCTGCCGGGCCGCCCCTGGTACCGGCACCAGATCTACGCGCCGGGGATCGACACCGGCTACGCGACGCAGCGGCTTCCCGGGCTGCACGACGCCCTGTTCGCCGACCGCGACGTCCGTGCCGCCAGGGCGCAGGAGGCGCGCCTGTTCGAGAGCCTGCGCGCCGCCACCCGCACCCTCACGCCCGAGGAGTGACCCCAGGGGCGGTCGCGGCCGCCCGCTGAGCGGGTGTGGCGCCCGCGGAGACCTCCAGCACGCCCGTCTCGGTGACCAGCGCGGTCACCAGGCGGGCGGGCGTGACGTCGAACGCGGGGTTGAACGCGCCCACCCGCTCCGGGGCGGTCCGCGCGCCGCCCCAGGCGAGGATCTCCTCGGCCTCGCGCTCCTCGATCGGCACGCCGGTCCCGTCGGGGAGCGCGAGGTCGACCGTGCTCCACGGCGCGGCGACCACCAGGGGTACCCCGGCCTCCCGGCAGGCCAGCGCCACGCCGACCGAGCCGATCTTGTTGGCGGTGTCGCCGTTGGCGGCGATCCGGTCGGCGCCGATGACCGCGACGTCCACCAGGCCGCGCAGGATCGTGCTCGGCGCGGCCCCGTCCGCCTGCACGACGCACGGGATGCCGGCCTGGTCGAGCTCCCACGCGGTGAGCCGCGCGCCCTGCAGGAGGGGGCGGGTCTCGTCCGCGTAGACGAGCTCGACGCGTCCCCGGTCGTGCAGTTCCCGGACGACGCCGAGGGCCGTCCCCCAGCCGGCGGTGGCGAGCGCCCCGGCGTTGCAGTGCGTCAGGACGCGCAGGGCCCGGTCCCCCGCCCGCGCGAGGATCCAGTCGGCGCCGTGCGCCCCGATGGCCCGGTTGCCGCGCACGTCCTCGTCGAGCAGGGCCTGGGCCTCGGCCGCCACCGCGCCGGCGCCCCGCGCCACGAACGGCAGCACCCGGTCGACGCCGGCGGCCAGGTTCACCGCCGTCGGGCGCGCCTCCCGGACGCGGGCGATCGCGGCGTCGCGCCGGGCGTCGTCCCAGCCCTCGCGCGCGGCCTGCGCCACGGCGACGGCGACGCCGAACGCGCCCGCCACGCCGAGCGCGGGGGCGCCCCGCACCACCAGCCGCCTGATGGCGTCCACGAGCGCGTCGACGTCGCGGACCGTGCGGAACTCGACCCGGCCGGGCAGGACGGTCTGGTCGAGCAGCCGCAGGGCGTCGCCCGTCCATTCGAGGGTCGGCACGTCGTTCGTCATGCCTCCATCATGTCCGAAATGCCGGGAGGCCCTGCCCCACCAGGCTTTCGGGCCCGCCCGGCTCCCCCGTGTGACCTGCGACAACTTGACAGAGGTCGAACTCGTGTTCGAAATTGATCCGGGAGGGTTCGAGAGGAGGAACGAGCGTGCCGGAGGCGGCCCTGCGGGATCTCGCGACGGCGCTGGAGGGCGCCGGAGCGGGGACGGCGCCGCACGCGACCGTGCCGGTCCTGCCCGCGCTGCGGACCGTGGTCCCCGGCGGCGGGCTGCGTCCCGGCTCGGCCGTCGGGCTCGACGGCCCCGGCGCCGCCTCCCTCGGCCTCGCGCTCGTCGCGGGCGTGTCCCGGCACGGCGGCGAGGACGGCGCCGGCGGCTGGTGCGGCGTCGTCGGCCTCCCCGGCTTCGGCGTGGCGGCCGCGGCGGGCATGGGCGCCGCGCCCGAGCGGCTCCTGCTCGTCGACGAGCCCGGCGACCGCTGGCCGGACGTGGTCGCCGCGCTGGCCGAGGCCGTCGACCTGGTCCTGCTGTGCCCGCCGGAGCGGCCCGGCGCCGCCGCGGTCCGCCGGCTGTCGGCGCTGGCCCGCAAGCACGGCTGCGTCCTCACGCTGACGGGGGCGTTCGCCCGCGACTGGCCCGGCACCCGGCTCCGCCTCCGCGTGGAGGATCCCGCCTGGGAGGGCCTGGCCGAGGGGCACGGCCGGCTCACCGGCCGCCGCGTCCAGGTGGTCGCCGAGGGCCGGGACGCCCCCGGCGCCGGCCGCCGCGCGAGTCTCTGGCTCCCCGCGCCCGACGGCACCGTCCGGCCGGTCGAGACGGCACGGCCGCCGCTGGAGCTGGTCCCCGGCTCCGTGGCCGCGGGCGCGCCCGTGCATCCGCGGCCGGCCGGCGCCCCGCCGTTCGTGCGGGCGGCGGTCGAGGAGGGGATCGCGTGACCAGGGTCCTCGTGGCGTGGTGCCCGGACTGGCCGGTCACCGCGGTCGGGATCGACGCGGCGACGCCGGGGGCCGTGGTCGTGCGGGGGCAGGTCGCGGCCTGCTCGGCGGCGGCGCGGGCCGAGGGCGTGCGGCGCGGGCAGCGGCTGCGGGACGCCCAGCGGCGGTGCCCCGGGCTGGTGGTGCGCGAGCGCGACCCCGACGCGGAGGGGCGCCGGTTCGAGGCGGTCGCGGAGGCGGTCGCGGAGCTGACGCCGCGCGTGGAGGTGGTGCGGCCGGGGCTGTGCGCGATCCCGGCGCGCGGCCCGGCCCGGTTCTACGGGGGCGAGGAGGCGCTGCGCGTCCTCGTGCAGGACACCGTCGTCGAGGCCGGGCACGACTGCGGGACGGGCGTCGCGGACGGCCTGTTCGCGGCCGAGCTGGCGGCGCGCGCGGGCCAGGGCGGCATCGTGGTGCCCGAGGGCGGCGCGGCGGCGTTCCTCGCGCCGTACCCGCTGTCGGTGCTCGACCGGCCGGAGCTGGCCGACCTGCTGCGGCGCCTCGGGATCAAGACCCTCGGCGACTTCGCGGCGCTGCCGTCCGGGCACGTCGCCGGCAGGTTCGGGGCCGACGGTGCGCTCGCGCACCGGCTGGCGCGGGGCGAGGAGCCGCGCCCGCTCGCGCCGGTCCGCGCCGCGGCCGACCTGTCGGTGCGCGCCGGCTTCGACCCGCCCGCCGAGCAGGCGGAGCGGGTCGTGTTCGCGGCGAAGCGGCTCGCGGGCGAGCTGCACGAGGGCCTCGCCGCGGCCGGGCTGGCGTGCGTCCGGCTGGAGGCCGCGGTCGGGTTCGCCGACGGGCACGTCCTGCGGCGGCTGTGGCGGCACGACGGGCTGTCGGCGCTGGCCGTGGCCGAGCGGGTCCGCTGGCAGCTGTCGGCCCACCGGCCGGCCGGGCAGGACGGGAGCGGCGAGGCAGTCTGGGGCGGCGTGACGTGGGTCGAGCTGGCGCCCGACCAGCTCGTCCCCGACCTCGGGCGGCAGGAGGGCCTCTGGGGGCGCACCACCGTCACCGACCGGATCGCGCGGGCCGCCGACCGGATCCAGGCGCTCCTCGGCCACCACGGCATCGCGCGGCCCGTGCTGGTGGGCGGGCGCGGGCCGGGCGAGCGGGTGGTCCGCGTCCCGGTCGGCGACCTGCCGCCCGCCGCAGCGCCGGAGGGGCCGTGGCCCGGGAGCGTGTCCGGGCCCGCGCCGGCGGTCGTCCCCGTCACCCCGGCGCCCGCCGAGCTGGCCGACGCGTCCGGCGCGGCGGTCGTGGTGTCGGCGCGGTGCGAGGTGTCCGCGCCGCCCGCGACGCTGTCCGTGCGCGGGCGCCCCGCCGCCGTGACCGGCTGGACGGGCCCGTGGCCCGCGGACGAGCGCTGGTGGGACCCGGCCGCCGCGCGCCGCCGCGCCCGGTTCCAGGTCACCACCGACGACGGCGCCGCCTACCTGCTCGCCGTCGAGGGCGGGCGCTGGCACATCGAGGCCGTCTATGACTGAGGCGTCCATGACCGAGCCATCTGTGATCGAAGGGTGCTCCGGCTGATGGGATGGCACAACCCGCCGATCTCCTGGAAGGAGTTCGAGGGGCGGCTGTCGTGGCGGCCCGGCGAGCGGGCGCCCGAGCCGCCGCCGGAGCCGGCCGGCGTCCCCCGCCGCGCCGAGGGGGAGGTGCCGTGGGCGGAACTGCACGTCCACTCCTCGTTCAGCTTCCTGGACGGGGCGAGCGACCCCGGCGCGCTCGTCGCCGAGGCGGCGCGGCTCGGCGTGCGGGCGATGGCGGTCACCGACCACGACGGCATGTACGGGGCGGTGCAGTTCGCGCAGGCCGCGGCCGAGGCCGGGATCGGCACCGTGTTCGGCGCGGAGCTGGGCCTCGGCCTGCCGGGGCCCCGCACCGGCGAACCCGACCCGGCGGGCCGGCACCTGCTGGTCCTCGCCCGGGGCGCCCCCGGCTACGCGCGGCTCTGCTCGGCGATCACGTCCGCGCAGCTCGCGGGCGGGCTGAAAGGCCGTCCCGTCTACGACGTCGACGCGCTGGCCGGTGCGCACGACGGCCACTGGGCCGTCCTCACCGGCTGCCGGAAGGGCCCGGTCCCGGCGGCGCTGGAGTCGGGCGGGCCGGACGCGGCGGAGCGGGAGCTGCGCGGGCTGGTCGGCATGTTCGGCCGCGAGAACGTGTTCGTCGAGCTGATCGACCACGACCAGCCCGACGACGACCTGCGCAACGACGCCCTGTTCGCGCTGGCGCGCCGGACCGGGGTGGACGTGGTGGCGTCCAACAACGTGCACTTCGCCGCGCCCGGCGCCGACGCGCGGCTGGCGCAGGCGATGGCCGCCGTCCGGGCCCGCCGCGGCCTGGACGACATGGTCGGCTGGCTTCCGGCGAGCGGCACCGCGCACCTGCGGAGCGGCGCGGAGATGGCGCGGCGGCTGGCGCGCTTCCCCGGCGTCCTGGAGCGGACGGTCGCGCTGGCCGAGGAGTGCCGGTTCGACTTCGACGTGGTCGCGCCCCGGCTGCCCGACTGGCCCGTCCCCGACGGGCACGACGAGGCGAGCTGGCTGCGGCGCCTGGTGAAGGAGGGCGCGCTCAAGCGGTACGGGCCGCCCGAGCGGGAGCGGGTCACCGGCGCGTACGAGCAGATCGCCCGGGAGCTGGACGTCATCGAGCAGCTCCGCTTCCCCGGCTACTTCCTGATCGTGCACGACATCGTCGAGTTCTGCCGGAGCAGGGGCATCCTGTGCCAGGGGCGGGGGTCGGCGGCCAACTCGGCGGTCTGCTACGCGCTCGGCATCACCGGGGTCGACGCCGTCCGGCACGGCCTGCTGTTCGAGCGGTTCCTGTCGCCCGGCCGCGACGGCCCGCCCGACATCGACCTCGACATCGAGCACCGGCGCCGCGAGGAGGCCATCCAGTACGTCTACGGCAAGTACGGGCGCGAGTGCACCGCGCAGGTCGCGAACGTCATCAGCTACCGCCCGCGCATGGCCGTCCGGGACGCGGCCCGCGCGCTCGGCTTCTCCCCCGGCCAGCAGGACGCGTGGTCGAAGAGCATCGACCCCCGCGATCCGGTCGGGTCCGAGACCGACATCCCGGCGCCGGTGATGGACCTCGCCGAGCGGATGCTGAAACTCCCCCGCCACCTCGGCATCCACTCCGGCGGCATGGTCATCGCAGACCGGCCCGTCGGGGAGATCTGCCCGATCGAGTGGGCGACGATGCCGGGCCGCAGCGTCCTGCAGTGGGACAAGGACGACTGCGCGGCGGCGGGCCTGGTCAAGTTCGACCTGCTCGGCCTCGGGATGCTCGCGGCGCTGCACGACTGCTTCGACCTGGTGGCCGAGCACCACGGGCGCCGCTACGACCTCCAGTCGATCCCGCCGGACGACCCCGAGGTCTACGACATGCTGTGCGACGCCGACACGGTCGGGGTGTTCCAGGTCGAGTCGCGGGCGCAGATGGCGACGCTGCCCCGCCTCAAGCCCCGCGAGTTCTACGACCTGGTCGTGGAGGTCGCGCTGATCAGGCCGGGGCCGATCCAGGGCGGGTCCGTGCACCCCTACCTGCGGCGGCGCAAGGGCCTGGAACCCGCCGAGTGCCCGCACCCGCTGATGGAGCCGGCCCTGTCCCGGACGCTCGGCGTCCCGCTGTTCCAGGAGCAGATGATGCAGCTCGCCGTCGACTGCGCGGGCTTCACCCCGGCCGAGTCCGACCAGCTCAGGCAGGCGATGGGCGCCAAGCGCGCACCCGAGCGCGTCGAGCGGCTGAAGCGGCGGCTGCTGGACGGGATGGCCGAGCGCGGCATCCCGGCCCCCGTCGCGGAGAGCGTGTACGAGAAGATCCTCGGCTTCACCGGGTTCGGGTTCCCCGAGTCGCACGCGCAGAGCTTCGCCCATCTGGTGTACGCGAGCGCCTGGCTGAAGCGCCACCACCCCGCCGCCTTCACCGCCGCCCTCGTGCGCAACCAGCCGATGGGGTTCTACAGCCCGCAGAGCCTCCTGGCCGACGCCAGGCGGCACGGCGTCGTCGTCCGGGGCGTGGACGTCAACGCCAGCGGCGTCCACCCGGCCCTGGAGGAGCCCGTCGAGGTCGACTCCGGCCATCCCCACGCGCCCGCCGCGCCGCAGCCCGCGATCCGGCTGGGGCTGGCGGGCATCCGCAACCTCGGGGACGACACCGCCGAGGCCATCGCGGCGGGCCGCCCCTACACGGACATGGAGGACCTCGCCCGCCGCGTGCCGCTGTCGGCGGGCGCGCTGGAGGCGCTCGCCACCGCGGGCGCGTTCGACCGGTTCGGCCTGTCGCGGCGCGAGGCGCTCTGGGCGGCGGGCGCGCTGGCGGGCTCCGGGCCCGGACGGCTGGAAGGCGTCACGCCGGGCGCGGCGGCCCCCGCCCTGCCGGCGATGACGCCGATCGAGGAGACCCTCGCCGACCTGTGGGCGACCGGCGTCTCGCACACCCATCCGGTCGCGCACGTCCGGGACGCGCTGGACGAGCTCGGCGCCCTGTCGTCGGCGCGCCTCGCCGAGACGCCCGGCGAGACCAACGTCGTCGTCGCGGGGCTCGTCACCCACCGGCAGCGCCCGCCGACGGCCGGCGGCATCGTGTTCATGACACTGGAGGACGAGACCGGCATCATCAACGTGGTGTGCCCGCCGCAGGTGTTCCAGCGGTTCCGCGGCCTCGCGGTCGACTCGCAGGCGCTGCTGGTCAGCGGCCGTCTGGAGCGCGCCGACGGGGTCGCCAACGTGCGCGCGACGCGGTTGCGGCGGCTCCCGGTGCCCGGCCGGGTCCGGGCCCGCAACTTCCACTGAAACGAGATCGGGGCGCCCGCGCTAGAACCTCACCGCGTCCTCTGACATCGTATGGAGGCGTTGGGGCCGCGTGCCGCCGTGGGGCGGTCGCCAAGACGTGGCTGGGGCGGAAGGTGAGACTCCGTGACTCCACCCACGCGTAAACGCGCGGGCTTCCTGCGTCGGTGGCCAGGCCACGTCGCAGCGGGCCAGCCCGGCCCGGTTGAGGACGTTCAATGCACCGACGTGGTCGGCGTTGGCTGCGAACCCGCATGCGGTGCATCGGAAACCGGCTTGGGTGACGCGGTTCTCCGCGCTGACGTGCCCGCATTCGGGACACGTGCGGGAAGTGTTGCGGGCGTCCACCGCGATCACATGGCGACCGGCGCTCTCAGCCTTGTTCGCAAGGATCGTCAGGAATTGCCCCCAACCCGCGTCCAAGATGTTGCGGTTAAGCCCGGCCTTGGCGGCGGCGCGGTTGGGCAGAAACGCGCCGCCGTTGCCGGGGGCGGGCTTGGGTGCGGGTGCCTTTACCATACCCGCCGTGTTGAGCTGCTCGTGTGCGATGACGTCATGGTCGCGGACCAGCCGCAATGCGGTCTTGTGGTGGTGATCCAAGCGCTGCCTGCGGACCTTGGCGTAGAGCTTGGCGACCCTGCGGACGGCGGCCCGGTGCCTCTTGGTGCGTTGCCGGGTCCGTTTCGGGAACGTCGCCAGGTGCCGTTGGGCCTCGACCAGCTCGGTGGCCGCCGCGCCCAGGAACCGGGGATTGGGAACGTGCTCGCCGTCGGCGGTGGTCAGGAAATGAGTCACGCCCATGTCGATCCCCGTGACCGCGCCCGTGGGGTCCAACGGCTCGGCAGGGACGTCGGCGCAGACGATGATGACGTGCCAGCGGGTGCCCTCGCGTTTGACACTGATGGTCCTCACACGGCCCTGGACGGCCCGGTGGCGGTGGACGCGGACGTGTCCGACGCCCTGGAGCCGAACGCGGGTCTGCCGATCGTGCGGGGTGGAGTCCCAGCGGCACCCGTCACCGTCTTTGGGGAAGGTGACGGTGTTGAAACGCCCGGTGCCCTTGAATCGCGGGTATCCGGGGCTCGCACCGTTCTTGAGTCGCTGGAAGAACGCGGCGAACGCCTTGTCCAACCGGCGCAGGGTGGCCTGTTGCGAAGAGAACGACCAGCGGCCCTGACATTCGGGGTCGAACGCCCGGATCTCCTTGAGCTGCGCGGACTGTTCTCCGTACCGGATCGTGGTCTTGGACGGGTGCCGGTAGGCGTCCCGCCTTTCCTGGAGCGCAGCGTTGTACAACGACCGGTGGTCCCGCAGCATCTCGGCCAACGCCTGTCGTTGGCGCGAGGTCGGACGGAGCAGGAACTTGTAGGCGCGTATCACGGCCCGTCCCCCTTGTGCGAGGGACGTTCCACCGGCACGATCTCCCACCCCCGTTCGTCAACCGTGATCCGGGTCAGTTCGTCCAGGCCGGATGCGACCTGGCCGCCGAAGACCGGACGGCGGCATTTCGGGCACCGCACCACGTGCAGCCCGAGGCCCTACACACCGCCGGACAACCGGCGAACCCTTCTGCCCACAGCCACAGCCACAGCCACAGCCCAGATATACACGCCCGGCTCATATCCGCTCGGGGAGACACGCTGGCCACGCCAGGCAACTCCGGCCCGGCCCGCCACACCCCCACCGGCCAAGGCCAGCGGTCTTCTCGGAGGCAATTGACGATGGACGCGACCACCCTGGGTGAGCTGCGCCCGGACGACCCCACCCGGATCGGCCGGTACCGGATCGAGGCCAAGATCGGCGAGGGCGGCATGGGCGCCGTCTACCTCGGCCGCGATCCCGACGGCCGCGCGGTGGCGGTCAAGGTCGTCCGGGCCGAGCTGGCGGGCGACCGGACGTTCCTCGCGCGCTTCCACGACGAGGCCGCCAACGCGCAGCGCGTCGCGTCGTTCTGCACGGCGCAGGTCCTGGAGCACGGCGAGGACCTCGGCCTGGCCTACATGGTCACCGAGTACATCGACGGGCCCTCGCTGCTCCAGCACGTCAGCGCGAAGGGCGCGCTCTCGCCGGGGATGCTGCACGGCGTCGCGGTCGGGGTCGCCGCCGCGCTCGTCGCCATCCACAGCGCCGGCCTCGTGCACCGCGACCTCAAGCCCAGCAACGTACTGCTGTCCATCTCCGGCCCGCGGGTGATCGACTTCGGCATCGCCCGCGCGCTGGACATGGCCTCCTCCCACACCCGGACCGGGCAGGTCGTCGGCACGCCCGGCTGGATCGCGCCCGAGCAGATCACCACGCAGGAGGTCACCCCGGCCGTGGACGTGTTCGCCTGGGGCTGCCTGGTGGCGTACGCCGCCAGCGGGCGCAACCCGTTCGGGCAGGGCTCGTTCCAGATCATGGCGGCCCGCGCCGTGCACGCCGACCCCGAGGTCGGCGACCTGCCGCCGTCGCTGTCCGGGCTCGTCCGCGCGGCGCTGCGCAAGGACCCCGCGCAGCGGCCGACCGCCCGCGACCTGCTGCTGGCGCTGGTCGGCGGGTCCGGCGAGGCCGCCGTGACGACCGAGCTGGGCGAGGCGTGGACGTCCCCGCCTCCCGCCGGACCGGTGGCCTCGCCCGCCGGACCGCCGGCCCCGGCCGCCGGAGGACCGAGTGCGCCGTTCCCGGGCGGGCCGGGGGCCACGTTCCAGGACGTCCCGGCCCGGCGGCCGGAGCCGGAGCCGCGCACCGAGCCCGTGTACGAGCGCCGCACCGACCCGCCCACCATGCGGGAGCTGCCGGAGCATCCGGTCGCGCGCCGGGGAGCGTCCCGGCGCACCGTGCTCGCCGCGTCGGCCGCTGCGGGGCTGCTGGTCACCGGGATCGCGGGCGCCGTCTACCTCGTCGGCCGGCCGTCCGGCGGCGCGCGGAACGCGGGGGCCGCCGCGGCGGCCCTCCCGACCTCGCCGATGTTCGTCCGGATCGACACGGCGCCCGGGTGGCCGAAGACCTGCAACGCCGACATCGGCGTCTACAGGCCCGGCGACCCGTCCGCGAAGACGCTGGTCCGCGGGCCGAGCTGCGACATCCTCCCCGAGCGGTCACCGGACGGCAGGCGCGTCGCGTTCACCAGGATGGACGACCGGAGCGCCGACGCGTGGACGATGAACGCCGACGGGTCCGGCGCCCGGAAGGTGACCGGCATCGTGCGCGGCACCCGCGTCGCGTGGTCGCCCGACGGCACCCGCCTGGCCTACATGGGCGTGAAGGACGGCGTCCGGCAGATCTTCTCCCTCCCGCTGGGCGGCGGCCCGGCCACCCAGCTGACCACCGACGACTCGGTCAAGGACGACCCGATGTGGTCGGCCAAGGGCAAGCTCGTGTTCTGGAGCAAGCGCGACAGCGACGTGGAGCAGCTCTACACGATGGACGCCGATCGCCCCGGCGGCGCCTGGACGCGGCTCACCCGCGACGGCGAGCGCGCCGTCGACCCGGAATGGTCCCCCGACGGCTCCAAGATCGCCTACGTGCGGGGCCCGGCCACCGCGAGCGACATCTGGGTGATGAACGCCGACGGATCCGGCGCGCACGCGCTGACGTCCGGGACCGACCGCGACATGGACCCGGCGTGGTCGCCCGACGGCCGGTGGCTCGCCTACGTGCGCGGCGACGTCGCCGACCCGGTGATCCACGCCGTCCGCGCGGACGGCTCCGCCGACCGCGTCCTCACGCCCCAGGGCGCGGTGATCGGCCACCCGAACTGGTCGTGAGAGCGGGCCCGGTGCTCGGAGCGCCGGCGCTCAGCCGGTGATCATGTCGAGGCGGCGGAGGATGACGCCCTCGCGCAGCGCCCACGGGCAGATCTCCAGCTCCCGCAGCTCGAACAGGTCCATCGCGGCGTCCGCGACGATCGCGCCCGCGAGCAGCTGGGCGGCGCGCCGCTCGGACACCCCGGGCAGCTCGGCGCGCTCGGCGGAGGGCATCGCGGCGAGCTTGTCCGTCCAGTCGGTGAGGTCACCGCCGGACAGGACGCGCCGCTGGTAGGGCCCGTCGCCGGTGGGGGCGGCGCCGCCGATCCGGGCGAGCTGCTTGAACGTCTTGGACGTGGCGACCGCGTGGTCGGGGGGCCCGTACCGGGCGACGTCCCCGACCCGGCGCGCGATCTCCGTGCGGACGTGCCGGCGCAGGCCGCGGACCTCCTCGGCGGGCGGCGGGTCGGCGGTGAACCGGTCGCGGGTGAGCCGGCCGGCGCCGAGCGGCAGGGAGAACGCCACGTCCGGCTCCTCGTCGATGCCGGAGGCGACCTCCAGCGAGCCGCCGCCGATGTCCACCACCAGCAGCCGCCCCGAGGACCAGCCGAACCAGCGGCGGACGGCGAGGAACGTCAGCCGCGCCTCCTCCTCGCCGGACAGCGCCCGGATGTCGATCCGCTTGTCCTCGCGGATCCGCGCCAGCACCTCCTCGCCGTTGGAGGCGTCGCGGACGGCGGAGGTGGCGAACGCGACCAGGTCCTCGACGCCCTTGTCCTCGGCGACCTGCAGCGCCTCGTCGACGAAGTCGCGCAGCAGCGTCTCGCCCTCCTCGGAGAGCCGGTCGCCGTCCAGGTGGTCGGCGAGCCGGAGTTCCGCCTTGTGGGAGTACGCGGCGAGGGGGCGCGCGCCCTGATGGGCGTCCACCACGAGGAGATGCACCGTGTTCGAGCCCACGTCCAGCACACCGAGTCGCATGGCCCCGACGGTATCGGACCGCTCCGATGCGCGGGCAGGCCCCGGGTGCGGCTATGGTCTCGGGCATGGAGCCGGGTCAGGAGCGGCGGTGGCGCGTACCGCCAGGTCACGTGGTGGTCAAGTGCGCCGCCGCGGCCGCCGTCACGGCGCTGCTCGTCCTGTACTCCCACGACCCCCAGTTCCTGTTCCTCGCGGGCGCGGCGGCCATCGGGCTGAACGCGCTCGCGCTGCGCGACCTGGTCGCCCCCGTCCGCCTCGCCGCCGACGGCGACGGCCTCACCGTCGTGACCGGCTACGCCGGGCGCCGCCGCCTCCGCTGGGACCAGGTGGTCTCCATCCGGGTCGACGAGCGGCGCCGGCTCCTGCTGCACACGCGCATCCTGGAGATCGAGACCGCCGACGACCTGTACCTGCTCAGCGCGTTCGACCTGGGCTCGGACGTCCACGACGCCGCCGACGAGCTGTACCGGCTGCGCGCCCGGACGGACCGCTGAGCTAGAGGGCGGGCAGCTCGTCCGGCGTGGGGAACGAACTCTGCGCGCCGCGGCGGCGGACGGCGGCGGCGCCCGCGCGGGTGGCGAGGCGGGCCGCGTCCCGCAGGGAGTCGCCGCGCGCGAGCCGCAGGCACAGCGCGGCGGTGAAGGCGTCCCCGGCGCCGGTGGTGTCGACCGCCTCCGACCGCGGGGACGGGACGGCGGCCGTGCCCCGGCCGTCCGCGACGACGACGCCGTCGGCGCCGACCGTGACGGCGGCCGAGCGCGCCCCGGACTCGACCAGCGCCGCCGCCATCCGCGCCGGGTCGCCGTTCCCGCCGAGCAGGAAGGCGGCCTCGTGCTCGTTGACGACGAGGGGGTCGCAGAGGGCGAGCAGGTCGTCCGGGACTGGCGCGGCCGGCGAGAGGTTGAGCACGACCCGGCGGCCCGCCCCGGCGGCGACTCCGGCGGCGGCCTCCACCGCGGCCGGCGGCACCTCCATCTGGAAGGACACCACCGGCGCGCTCTCGATCAGCGCGCGGGCCGCCTCGACGTCGGCGGGGCCGAGCCGGGCGTTGGCGCCGGGCGAGACGACGATGCTGTTGTCGCCGTCCGGCCCGACCGTGATCAGCGCGACGCCGGTCGGGACGCCCGGCGTGGTCACCAGGTGCGCGAGGTCCACGCCGTCGGCGGCCAGGGCGCCGCGCAGCAGTTCGCCGTGCCCGTCGTCGCCGACCCGGCCGACGATCGCGGTCCGGGCGCCGAGCCGCGCCGCCGCGACCGCCTGGTTCGCGCCCTTGCCGCCCGGATGCGTGGCCAGGTCGGACCCGAGCACCGTCTCCCCCGGCGCGGGCCGCCGCTCCACGCCCACCACGAGGTCCGCGTTGAGCGATCCGACCACGGCCACGTCCCACCTGCGCTCTTCCACGGGTAACCGACTACACGCGCGGGGGCCGTCCGCGCAACCCGCTCACCCGGAGCGCAGCTCCGCGAGGTCGACCACCTCGGCGAGCTCCGCGACCGACGGGTAGTACCCGCGGCCCACGGGCACGCCGTCCCGCGTCACCAGCAGCGCGGTCGCGCCCCGCACGCCCGCGAAGTCCGCCCACACCCGGTGCGCGCCGGTGAGCCGCACCGCCGTCACCCGCAACCCGCCCGGCCCCGTCCAGGTCCCCTGCTCCTCCCCCATGCACGGAACGTTACGTATCGCTACTTAAAGCCACGACCACGTGGGTTCCCAGGCGGTCACCGGGCCGGATGCGGCGTTCGTGTTGCCGCCCGGGGGCCGTTGCCCGATCATGAGCCGGTGACCGACTTCTCGGGCGGGGCCTCCGCCGGTCTCGACGCCTCCTCGCCCAACGTGGCGCGGATGTACGACTACTGGCTCGGCGGCAAGGACAACTTCGCCGCCGACCGGGAGGCCGCCCAGCGCGTGGTGGAGATCTCCGAGGGGCGGGTGGTGCGGGGCGTCCGGCTCAACCGCGCCTTCCTCGGCGGCGCGGTGCGGGACGCCGCCGGGGCCGGGATCCGGCAGTTCCTCGACCTCGGGTCCGGGCTGCCCACGCGGGAGAACGTGCACGAGGCCGCGACGCCGGCCCGCCCGGACTCGCGGGTCGTCTACGTCGACTACGACCCGGTCGTGTGCGCGCACGGCCGGGCGCTGCTCGCCGACGCGGGGAACGTGGGGTTCGCCGAGGCCGACCTGCGCCGCCCGGACGACGTCCTCGGCCACCCGGTCGTGGCCGACCTGCTCGACTTCTCCGAGCCGGTGGCCCTGCTGCTGGTGTCGGTGCTCCACTTCGTGGACGACGCCGAAGATCCGCACGCGCTCGTCGCCCGCTACCGGGACGCGCTGGCGCCCGGCAGCCGCCTGATCCTCTCGCACCTGGCGTCGGACGCCTTCCCCGAGCGGATGGCCGAGGCCGAGCGCGTCTACAAGGACGCCAGCGCGCGGCTCGGCGCCCGTCCCCGCGCCCGCATCCTGGAGTTCTTCGACGGCTTCGACCTGCTGCACCCGGGGCTCACCGGTCCCCGCGAATGGCTGGACGGGGGCGTCAAGACCGACGGCGAGCAGTTCGCGGGGCTCGTCGGCGTCGGGGAGCTGACGCGGCCCGGCGCGGGCTGAGCTAGTCCGTCTCGAAGGTCGCCGGGTCGGGCCCGAACCGGACGCCCTTGTCCATCTCGCCGATCGCCTTCATGTCGTCCGTCGTCAGCTCGAACCCGAACACGTCGATGTTCTCGGCGATCCGGGAGGGCGTCACCGACTTCGGGATCACGACGTTCCCGATCTCCAACTGCCAGCGGAGCGCGATCTGCGCGGGAGTGCGGCCGCGGGCCTGGGCGATGCGGTCGAGCGCGGGGTCGTCCAGGAGCCCGTGGCCCTGCCCGAGCGGCGCCCACGCCTCGGTGCGGATGCCGTGGTCTCGGTGGAAGGCGCGCAGCCCGTCCTGCTGGAAGTACGGGTGCAGCTCGATCTGGTTGACGGCGGGGACGACGTCGGCCTCGTCGAGGATCCGGCGCAGCGTCTCGACCGTGAAGTTGGAGACGCCGATCGACCGGACCCGGCCGTCGTGCTTCAGCCGCTCCAGCGCCCGCCATGTCTCCAGGTACAGGCCGCGGCCCGGCATCGGCCAGTGGATGAGGTAGAGGTCCAGGTACTCCAGGCCGAGGCGGGACAGGCTCGCCTCGTAGGCGCGCATCGTGTCGTCGTAGCCCTGGTCGCTGTTCCACACCTTGCTGGTGACGAACAGCTCCTCGCGCGGCAGCCCCGACGCGCGCAGGGCGCGCCCGACGCCGTCCTCGTTGCCGTAGACGCTCGCGGTGTCGATGCTGCGGTAGCCGTTCCGCAGGGCGGTCGCCACGGCGCTCTCGGCCTCGTCGTTCCCCACCTGGAAGACCCCGAAGCCGAGCTGCGGCATCGCGGTCCCGTCGATGAGATCCACCTTCGGTACGGTCACGGTGTCCCTCCTTCCTCGACTGTGTGCCGTGCGCTCTCCTGCCCAGCGACGTGCCGTCAAACATGGCGGGGCGACCGCGCCCCGGCCCGGAGGCCGCGTCAGGCGTCCCGGTCCCAGGCGCGCTGTGACCGCGCGATCTCGTGGAACGCGTCCTTGAAGACGGCGTAGCGCTCGTCGCCGAGGGCGCGCCGGTGGCGGTCCTCGATGCCGGCGAGGATCGCGCGGGCCTTGGCGATCTCGTCGAGTCCGCGCTCGGTGGGGACGACCCGCTTGGCGCGGCGGTCGGCGGGGTCGGGTTCGCGGAGGACGTACCCGAGCTCCACCAGCTCGTCCACGATCGTGCCGACGATCTGCTTGTGCTGCCCGGAGCGGGCCGACAGCTCGGTCGCGCGCACGCCCGCGGGGTCCAGAAAGGCGAGGACGGTTCCGTGCCGCGGCCGGACGTCGGGGTGCCCCTCCTCGGCGAGCCGGTGGAACAGCTCCTCCTGGAGCGCCCGCATCAGCTGACCCGCCAGCATGCCGAGGTCGGGGGCGCCGCGCCCCTGGGCCGCGCGGTCCCGTCCATCTTTAGTCACAGTCTCTGACTATCAATATTCGTGACCGCAGGCAAGGCGCCGGTCCGGTGGGCCGCGGGGCGCGGCCCACCGGATGGTGCGTCAGGAGACGGTGCCGTGGAAGGTGTGGGTGCCGGAGCCGACCGTCGTCGGCTCGGCGGTGCCCGGGACGTGCACCTGGGCGGTGCTGCCCGGCGGGACCGTGACCTTCAGGGTGATCTCGCCGTCCTCCAGCGTCCAGGAGGAGCGGACCTCGCCGAACGGCGTCCGCCGGGTGGCGGAGGCGCTGGTCAGGTCGCCGACCACGGCCGGGTCGATGACCAGCTCGCGGTACCCGGCGGAGCCGGGCGCCTGCCGGATGCCGGCGAGGCGGCCGGAGAACCAGGAGTCGATCGAGCCGAGCATGAAGTGGTTCTGCGACTGGCCGGCGCCGCCGTCCCACGACTCGCCCAGGGCGGTGTTCCCGTGGACGACCTGGTACCCGTAGCTCGGGCTGTCCGTCCGCGTCGCGATCTTGTAGATCACCTCGTCCGGGAGGACCCGGAACGCCGACGGCAGCGAGATCTCACCGAGCAGCAGGTGGTGGCCCGCGTCGCGGATGCTGCCGACCAGGTGGTCGAGCAGCCTCTGGCGCTGGTCGGCGGGCACGGCCCCCATGTCCAGCGCGATGGCCTCGGCGCCCTGGCCGCCGCCCCCGAAGGTGCCGGTCGCGGGGTCGTAGAGCTTGTCCGAGAGGGCCTTGGCGCTCCTGTCGGCCTTGGCGCGGTAGGCGGCGGCGCCCGCCTCGTCGCCCAGCGCGCCTGCGATCCTGGACATGGTGTCGGCGATCCGCCACCAGCCGTACGTCCCCGAGACGACCTTGGGGAACGTGCGGTCGGGGGTGAACCAGTCGCCCAGGGTGTAGTCGGTCAGCCCGTCGGAGACGCGGCCCTCGATGTACGCGGCGTACCGCTTCATCGCGTCGTAGTACGTCCGCATGGTCTCGGTGTCGCCGTAGTTCAGGTAGAGCTGCCACGGGACGGCGACGAACGCGCCGCCCCAGTTGGAGTCGTCCCTGTAGGTGCCCGGAAGGACCGTGTAGTCGGGGACCGTGGACGGGACGAGCCCGGTCTCGGTCTGCGCGTCCGCCATGTCCTGGACGATCTTGCGGAGCTGGGCGTGCACGTCGTAGTTGGCGGCGAGCGCGTCGCCGACGAGGTGGGTCTGCTCCAGCCAGCCGAGCTTCTCCCGGCTCGGGCAGTCGGTGAGGACGCTCGTCATGTTGCCCTCGATCGCACGGCGGATCAGCCCGTGGATGCCGTTGAGGAGGTCGCTGGACGAGCTGAACGAGCCCGCGGAGTCGTTGTCGGCGCGCAGCACCTGCCCCCGCACGGATATCGTCGCGCCCTCGGGCAGGCCGCGCACCTCCAGGTAGCGGAAGCCGTGGTAGGAGAACTGCGGATGCCACGTCTCGGAACCCGCGGTGCGCGTCGTGTACTCGTCCCAGATGGGCGCCCCGACGTTGCTCATCGACTGGAACGCGCGGCCGTCCTTGAGGCTCTCGGACGGCAGGACCCGCACGGACGTCCCGGCCGGGGCCTCGACGGTGATCTCGGGACGGCCCGCGATGTTGCGGCCGACGTCGAACACCCGGTAGCCGTCACCCGCCCCGACCTGGCGGCCCTCCAGCGTCTCGACCACGCGGACCGGTTCGGCCGTGCGGCCGCTCAGCGCGCCCGGCGCCGCGACGGGGACGGCCGCCTCCCAACCGGAGCGGGACGCGCCCGGCCTGTCCCAGCCGGGACGCTCGCGGCGGGCGTCGTGGTCCTCGCCCCCGTACCAGTTGGAGAACGTGACGGGCCCGAGGACGGTCTTCCACGTGCCGTCGCTGGCGACCCGCACGACGCGGCCGTCGGAGAGGGCGACCTCCAGCTGGGCCATCAGCTTGGGGTCGCTGATCGTCCCGGTGAACTTGCGGTACCGGTCGGGGGTCGAGATCACGTTGGCGATGCCGTTGCCCAGCTCGACGCCGAGCGTGTTGGTGCCGGAGCGGAGCATGTTCGTGACGTCGTAGGTCGCGTACTGGACGCGCTTCTTGAACCCGGTGTTGGCCGGTTCCAGTTCGGCGTCGCCGACGCGGCGCCCGTTCAGCCGGGCCTCGTAGACGCCGAGGCCGGCGACGTAGAGGCGGGCGCTGCGGACGCCGCCGGGCAGCCCGAAGTCCTTCGCGAAGATCGGCAGGGCCTCGGGGACGGGCGACTCGGGCGGCTCCTGGCCGGTGACGGCCGCCCTCGTCGTGAAGGGCCCCTCGGCGGCGTCGGAGGCGGCGACCGAGAAGTCGACGGGCGCGTACGGGACCTTGCCGCCCTCGATGCCCTGGTCCGTGCGCGGGTAGAGGAGGACCTCGTCGAAGTCCTTGGCCGCCTGGAGGTCCACGGTGAGGGTGAGCGGCTTGTCGGAGACGTCCGCCTTGCCGTAGGCGGAGCTCGACCAGCCGGCGAACTCCTGGTTGGTCGTCTGCGTGCCGTCGGTCAGGTAGCGGGTCAACCACTTGCGGTTGACGTTGCCGCCGTTGTCGGACGCGGTCACGGTCCTGCCCTTGGCGAGGTTGGTCTCCGGGTCGCCGGAACTGCGCACCTCCAGTTCGGCGAGCTGGAGCCGCCAGGTCTTGTCCGGCAGCTGCTCGACCTTGGGCAGGCCCAGCTTCGTCACGTCCAGGCGGACGTAGCGCGCGGTGGTCTTCGGCAGCTTCACCACGATCGGGGCGGGTTTCTTGCCCGCGACCTGCCAGTCCTTCTGGCCGATCCAACCGCCCCGCCAGTCGTTCTGGGACGTCAGGCCCGTCTCGAACCAGGACGGCGACGACCAGCCGGAGGGCCGCGGCCCGGTCCAGACGCGGACGCGCCAGTACACCCGGGTCCGGCTGCCGATCTCCTTGCCCGCGTAGACGGCGCGCTGGCCGCCGGAGGCCACCCGGCCGGAGTCCCAGAGGTCGGCGCGGCCGTCCCGCAGTGCCTTCTCGCTGGTGGCGGCCTGGATCTGGTAGGCGGTCTGGGCGACGTTCCGGCCGCCTTGGAACTGCCAGGTCAGCGGCGGTGTCGTGTCGTCGATGCCGAGGGCCTGGTTGAGGTCGGCGGTCTTCATGCGGGTGACGTGGGCTTCCGCGTCCGCGTACACGGGGGCGGACAGGAAGGTCATCGGAAGGGCGACGGTGATGGACGCGGCCGCGAGGCCGCGCAATGGCCTGCGCAAGGGGACTCCTGGAAGGGCGGTCATGCGCGGTCGCTGCGCAGACGGTGGGAGCCGCGCAGGCCCTCGATGTACACGTACTCGCCGTCGCTGCGGACGCCCGCGGCCCGTGCGCGGGTGCCGTCCCAGACGAGGCGTCCGTCGACC
This sequence comes from Actinomadura sp. K4S16, assembly GCF_008327685.1. GTDB lineage: Bacteria > Actinomycetota > Actinomycetes > Streptosporangiales > Streptosporangiaceae > Spirillospora. The sequence goes on along the minus strand of NZ_BDDE01000025.1, from coordinate 123,465 downwards.
CGGACCTCGATGCGGGCGCCGAACGTCGGCACGCCGGCGCGGCCGACGGTGGTGCCCGGAGCCTTCAGGTGCGCGGTGTACGTCCCGTTGGAGACCCTCCAGGAGGCGTCGACCGCGCCGGCCGTCGTGGTGATCCGGCCCTGCGCGAACGTGAGGTCGGCCGGGTGCGGGACGAAGTCGAACGACCGTCCGCCCGTCCCGGTGGGGTTCAGGCCGAGGACGGAGAACGTGAGGGCCGGCGTCGGGCCCGTCGCCCAGGCGTGCGCGAGGCTGACGTAGGAGCTGCAGAAGACGCACCCGTCCCCCGGGTTGCGGAACGACTCCCAGAAGGTGCTGCCGGTCCCCTGCGGGTGGTCGAGCATGTAGCCCCACTGGCGGCGGATGATGTCCACGCCGGCCTGGTCGGCGGCCTGGCCGCCCGCCGCGAAGTGGGCGTTCACCTCCATCGATCCGGAGAAGACGCCGGGGTTGCCCTTGTTCTCGGGCGCGGTGGAGGTGATCTCGTTCCAGTTGCCCTTGAGGGACTCGCTGATGCGGCGTGCCTGCCGCTGGTCGGCGAGGCCGTACCAGACGGCGAGGGCATTGTCCGCCTGCGGGTGGATCGGCGAGTTCGGGTAGAACTTGTACGCGCCGGCGGCCTCGTCCCAGAAGTTCGCGTTGATGGCGGTGCGGAGCGCGGCGGCCCGCTCGGCATAGGACGCGGCCAGGGCGTCGTCGCCCTGCGCCTTGGCGAGCTGCGAGCCCCTGTCGAGGACGCGCCACATCAGCACGTTCGCGATGAGGTTCTCGCCCTTGGCCAGGATCCGGACGGAGTCGGACGTCCCGGTGATGGACACCAGGCCCTTGTCGTCCATCTTCCTGGCGATGAAGTCGACGCCCTTCTGGTACCGGCCCCAGACGCCGGACAGCCAGCCCGCGTCGCCGGTGTAGTGGTAGTAGTCCCAGCTCGCGGCGAGGGTCCACAGGTGGTAGGTGTCCGAGCCCCACTTGTTCAGCTCGGGGCCGGCGTAGGGCAGCTCGCCGGTGTCGCGCTGGGCCTGGTAGACGGTGGTGAGCGCGTTCCGGGCGGACTCGGTGTCGTTGAACGCCGCGTAGGCGCTCGGGATCTCGATGCCGAGGTCGCCGGGCCAGACGGTCCGGTCGCGCTTGGCGCCGTCCACGAGGATGGTGTCGCCGACGCCGATGTCGCCGGTGCTGTCCCACAGGGCCGCCGGGGGCTCCCAGACCCGGCCGGTCTTCGGCGAGATCGTGTTGAGCTGGACGGTGTAGGCGCCCGCGTACCAGATGCGGTTGAGCAGATCGTCGCTCGAGTAGAAGTAGTTGGCGTACTTCGACGGGTCCTTCATCGTCGGCGCGGGGGTGTAGTGCAGCGACACCTTGTCCAGGTCGACCCGGCCGCCGGACTGCAGGAAGACCGTCAGGTAGCGGAAGCCGCCGCGGAGCAGCTCGGCGGGCGTGGTGTAGGACGTGGCGCCGTCGACGTCCACGGTGAGGGCGCCGTCGCGGCTGCGGGGGCCTCCGGTGGAGGCGTCGCTCGTCGTGTCCACGTAGGTGGACGACTCGGAGAACGCGACGCCGACCTTCTGCGGGCCGTCCGACCCGGCGAAGCGCAGCGTGGTGAGCCCGCTGACCTCCTTGCCGAAGTCGAGCGTGACGGACGATCCGGCGCCGGTCAGGCTGGTCGCGCCGCCCTTCAGGACGGCGTCCTGGTCCGCCACGGTGCCGGTGGTCTTGAAGACCGACACCGGGGAGAGCGTCCGCGACGACGGGGAGAAGTTGTACCGCTCCCAGGGGGCCGACTCGCGGCCCGGCTCGCGGCCCGGCTCGGCGTAGGCGGAACCGAGCGGGGCCGCCTGGACGGCGGTCAGGGCGGACAGTCCGAGAGCGACCGCGATGGCGCCGCGGCGGCGCCTGGATACGCTGGTGTGCATGGATTCCTCGCTATTCCGGTCTTGAAGAGGGCTTGGGATGAGGGGTCCACCGTGCGGGAGGGCGGGGCCAACGCCCTCCCGCACGTCCGGGGTTCAGCGGGTGGGGACCACCGCCTCGCCGTAGGGGACGAGCCGGACGGGCCCGACCAGCCCGTACCGCTGGCGCGACGCGTTCCCGTAGACGCCCGGGTCGGAGACGCGGAGCCGGTTGTTCAGCGTGGTGGCGACCTCGACCTCGATCGTGTTCGCGCCGCGCCGCAGCCAGGGGCCGATGTCCACGACCGGGACGATCACGCTGACCGGGAGCCGGTGGCCGTTGACGGTGACGCGGCAGGTGTCGAAGACCTCGCCGAGCTCCAGCAGCGCGCCGCCGCCCGTCCAGTCCACGGTGGTGGTGTAGGTGCCGATGCCGGAGACGTCCGCGAGCTCGGGGATGTCCGGCCACGCCTTGAGGCCGTCGAGCTCAAGGTCGTGCCGCTTCACGCCGTCCGGCGTCATGTCCTCCACCTGGAGCCGCCAGGACGTGAGGGTCCGCGCCTCGGGCACCGCGCCGATCTCCGTCTGCACGGTGCGGCCGTCGGGCAGCGTCGTGGAGTAGCCGCCGGCGGCCTTCGCGCGGGCGATCAGGCGCTGCCGGTCGACGCGGAGCTCGGCCTGCGACGCGGTCGCGGACGGGGCCTCGCCGCCGCGCGCCAGGATGATCACGGTGGCCTCGGAGGGCTGCAGCGCCACCCGAAGCGTGATCGTGTCGCCGTCCTCGCGGTAGACGGCGATCCGCTCGGTCTCGCCCGTCCACAGGTTCAGCCGGTACGGGACGGCCTTGCGGTCGGACCGGGTGAACGTGACCTCGTGGTCGATCGCGGCGACCGGCGGCTTGACGGTCTCGGCGTGCTTGCCGTTGCACAGGTAGAAGTAGTCGGCGCGGCCGTCCCGCCGGTGGCCGGTGAGGAGCGTCGACGCCTCCGCGTAGGAGACCGTCGGGCGCAGCCCGAGGTCGGCGAGCGCCCCGGGCACGTCGGCCTCCGTGGCGACGACTCGGACGCGCGGCTGCGCGAACAGCTGCTTGAGGACGGCGCGCAGTTGCTCGTTCTCGCCGTCGCGGTCCAGGCCCGGCACGGTCGCGGCCGACCAGTCGCCGAGGAACAGCAGCGGCAGCCCCGCCTTCGTCAGCTTCAGCATGGTGCGGGCCGTGGCGAGCGGCAGCGTGCACTCGTTGCCGCCGAAACGGTCGCCCTCGACGAACACGACCTTGTAGGCCGGGCCGTCGGGGGCGAGCCGCCCGCCGGACACGGTCGCGGACGGGAGGTCGAGCAGCGGCGCGCTGATGAGCTGGTGCGTCCAGCCCAGCGGGACGCCGAACTTGGTGAACCACCCGGCGCCGATGCCGGTCTTGGTGTAGCCCTTCTGGCGGAAGACGGCCACGTCGATGCGGCTCTTGCCCGCCTGCATGGCCAGGTGGATGCGCGACAGGTAGGCGGCCACGTCGGGGACGTGCCGCCATGTCGGCTGGCGCGGCCCCCACGACTCGGAGAATCCGATGCCGCCGTTGTAGGGGGTGAACGCGGCGAAGCCCGGCCACGCCGCCCCAGGCGCGGTGGCGTAGGAGAAGCCGTGCAAGACGGTCTGGTTGAGACCGGCCGCATAGGCGCCGCCCATGGTGCGGAGGAACTTGCCCCAGGTGGTGTTGTAGGCGCCGCCCTGGTAGGCGCCCGCCTCGCAGGAGAGGACCTTGCGTCCGCCCATGTCGCGGCCTCCGGCGAGCGCGCGGTAGTCGTCCAGGTTCTTGAACCCGAGCGACTCGCCCTCCGGGACGTCCAGGATCGCGGCGGTGTAGATGGCGTCGGTCTCCAGCCCGTACGGCTGCGCGCGGTACTCCAGCCCGATCGAGTGCGCCCACTTCGCGAGCGCCGCGAAATGGAACTCGTTGAACAGGTCGGAGACCGTCTGCCAGAAGTCGTGCCGGACGTGGGCGGTCGTCGCCGCGTCGTAGGCGAACTTGGTGTTCTCCTTGAGCCGGACGATCACCGGCAGGTACGGCATCAGGTCGTAGCCGCGGCGCCGCCGGAACTCGGCCGGGAGGTCGGGCGTCCAGTTGAGCGCCGCCGTCTCCAGCTCGATCGAGTCCTCGAACAGCGTCGCGCCCGCCCGCTTGATCAGTTTGCGGATGTCGCGGGTGAGCAGGCGCGCCTCCCAGAACGCGGTGACGGCCCGGGTCCCGGCGCGGCTGAAGTGGTCGACGACGCAGCTGTCCGGGGACGAGTGCGGGCCGGACTCCGGCCGCTGCCCGCTGCCGCGCCGCCAGTAGGAGAACAGCAGCCAGTCGCCGCCCCCGGGGGCCGTCCAGGTGATCCGCTCCCCCGCGGCCTTCGAGGTCAGGTCGGTGAACGACGCGGGGTCGAGGCCGGTCTCCTTGCGGGTGTTGTTCGCGGCGTCGAGCCGGACGGCGTGGACGGCGACGAGGTGGCGCCTGGTCACGCCGCTCCCGGGCGGGGCGACCGGCTCGGGGACCGGGCCGTCATGGGTGGCGCCGCCCGCGACGGTCACCGTCCCGTACGCGAGTTCCTGGACGGCGGCCTCGTCGTCCGGCGTGATCGTCGGGACGGCCGCGGGCCAGGCCGGGCCGATCGTCAGGTCGACGGTCACGCCGCGCCGGGCGGCCTGGTCGAGCGCGGCCTCGACGCCGGCGTTCCAGGCCGGGGTGCCCCAGCCGTGCCCCGCCGGGTCCAGGACGGACTTGTCGCGGATGCTGTGGTGCACGGCGACGATCTCCGCGCCGCCGAACCCGGCGTCCGCGATCTGGTCGATCTCGCGCCGGATCTCCGCCGGATCTACCAGGCCGTCCGGCCACCACCAGCGGAAGCGGGGCCGCACCGCCGCGCCTGGGCCGGCGAACCCGCCGGCCTCCGGCGCCGCGGGGAGACCGGGCGCGGCCTGCGCCGCCGCCTCACCACCGAGGACCGGGCCGGCGCCCGCCACCACGGCGGCGGCGGCGCCGATCTGGAGTGCGCGCCTGCGGGTGACGCCCTGGCCCATGCGTTCGTCGTTCACTGTCAACTCCTGATCACTGTGCTGCGGCCGGAGCCGACCGGGCCGATGGCGAGGAGCCGGCCGGTGGCGTCCTGGCTGGTGGAGCGGGGGGCGCGGGCGTGGGGTCCGGTGAGGCGGAACGCGCGCGGATCGTCGTCGCCGAGCTCGACGACGACGCGGGCGGACATGCCGGGCGGCACGTCCACGTCCAGGCGGTAGCCGTCACCGCGGTCGAGCGCGACGGAGACCGGGCCGCGGATCGTCGGGACCCGGCCGGAGGCGCGGGTCAGCCCGCCCGGACGCGGCCGGACCTCGATCTCGGCCGCTCCCGGCGCGGTGATCCGCACACCGAGGACATGGCGCGGGATGACGTTCGCGGGCGCCGAGCCCCAGGCGTGCGAGAACGTCATGTTGGGTTTGAGGGACGGGTCCCAGGCCTCGGCCACGATGGTCGCGCCCAGGTCGTCCAGCATGTGCAGCCACGAGCTCATGCCGGTGGCCGTCATCAGGCCGATCGCGGCCTTGGCCTGGCCGGTGGCGAACAGGGCGTCCAGAAGGAACTGCGCGCCGTAGACGCTGACCTTCATGCCGCCGTCGGCGAGGGTCTCGCCCAAGGCGCGGACGACGGAGTCGGGAACCGTGCCGGGCCCGGCCACGCCGAGCGCGACCGGGTAGACGGTGGCGTGCTGCGCGCTGTGGGTGGTGCCCACTCCGTCGAAGAACCGCCCGTTGGACGCGTCGAGGAACTGCTCCCGCATCGCCCTGGCCAGCGTGTCGGCGCGTCCCCGCCAGCTCTTCGCGTCGGCCGTCCTGCCGAGAGCGTCCGCGATGTCGGCCATGGCGGTGAACGCGGCGTACTGGCAGGCGTTCACGACCGTGTTGACGTCGGTGAACACGTAGCCGTCCCGGTTGGACGCAGGCCAGTCGACCAGGTCCTGAGTGGGCGAGCCGGGCTTCTTGTGGACGAGCCCGTCCTCGCCGAGGTGGGGCGTCAGGTGCTTGGAGACGAGGATGTCGTAGTCCGCGGCGAGCTGCTCCGGGTCACCGGTGTGCAGGTAGTCCTGCCAGGCCGACATGACGCTCATCAGCCGGTACTCGGTGGGCCAGGTGGGGTTGCGGGCCAGGTAGGCGTCCGAGGCGCGGGCAAGCGCGAACGAGCGCTGCACGGCGTACTCGGACGCCTGGTTGACGAGCGCGTCGCCCTCGTAGGGGCCGCGTTCGCGGGTGGGCGTGTCCGTGTAGAGGTCGCCGCGCGTCGCCTCGATCGAGTACCGGCACAGCTCGTACACGCGGTCGAGGTCGGGGCTGGAGCTGGAGAACGACGCGTCGGAGTCGCGCCAGGCGGCCCGCCAGGCGCGCCCGGTGGCGGCCTGTGAGAGGTCGAGGTCGTCGTCGCAGATCAGCTGCGCGTAGCGGAAACCTCGGTAGCCCCAGTGCTCGATGGTCTGGTCGCCGTCGCGGAGCGTCCAGACCTCCCGGTAGGTGACGCCGGCGCGCAGCGCGTGCCTGACGGTCCCGTCGGCGTTCAGCTCCTCGCCGAGCCGGACCTCGACGGTCTGCCCCGCCTTGCCGCGCAGGGACAGGCGCAGACCGCCCGCGATCTCCCGTCCGAGATCGACGATCCAGGTGCCGGACGACGCCTTCCGCACGGACGCGGGCCGGACGTCGTACAGCCCGACCGGTTCGACGAGCGCGGGCTCCAGGCCGCCGATGGCCTGCTTCACCACCGGCGGCTCCCACCCGGAGTCGTCGAAGCCGGGGCTCGTCCAGCCGGCCGGCTCCTGCCGCATGTCCCAGTACTCCTGGGGACCCAGGTAGAAGCCGGAGCCGATCGTCCCGCCGTCGCGCAGCATCCCGGCCTGGCGGCGCGCCTTCCATGCCGCGCCGCTCCTGACGGTGGTGGACGTCCCGTCGGCGTAGGTGACGACGAGTTCGGCGAGGAACCGCTTGTCCTCGGTGGTGAACGCGAGGGCGGCGAGCGCGTTGGGCCGGCCCGGCTCCAGCGCCCCGGTGACGTCGAAGGAGTGGTACTTCGGCGCCCCCGTCCCGCCCCGCATGGAGGCGAAGCCGGCCACCTCGCCGTTCACCCAGATCTTGGCGGGGTACTGGCGGCTGGGCGCCGGGGACTGGGCGGCGACGTGGAGCACGGCGGCCGCGATCGGTTTGCGCTCCGGGGTGAACTCGGTGCGCAGCAGCGCCCAGCTGTCGTCGGGCGACCCGGCCGAGGACAGCGTCGACTGCCCCTTGGCGAGGGTCAGGGCGCCCCCCGCGACCGTGCCGGCGCCGAAGGTGCCGCGGCCGTCGGTGAAGTCCTCGTCGATGACCGCCTTGCCGTCCGCGCCGGTGAAGGTGACGCGGTCCCACACGTTGGCCTCGCTGGAGCCGTTGCGCATCCCGACCGTGCCCGTCCGGTACGTGCCGTCGGTGGTGGTGTCGACCTCCGCCCCGTCGATGGACGTCCGGAAGGTGGAGCCCGCCATCTCGACCGCCACGTCGTACCAGCGGCCCGTCTCGACGGGGAACGCCAGCCGCTTCTCCTCCAGCACCTGGTAGGTGCCGTTCACGCAGACGTGCTTCTTCAGGACGCCCGGAGATCCGGCGCGCAGCTGCCACAGGTAGTTGGCGCCCGTCCCGGACGCCCGGAACCAGAGGCTCGCCGCGACCAAGGTGATCTGCACCCGGGCCGTGAGGACGCCGTCGCCGGGCGCCTGCGCGGCCGCCGTCCAGACCGGTTCGGCGGACCACTCCTCGACTCCCGTGGCCAGCAGCGCGGGCTCGGACCAGCGGGACGCCTTGGGCCCGTCGAACGTCCGAACCCGCCACCAGTACGGCGTCCGCGGCGACAGCGCCGGGCCGCCGTACGGCACGGCGACGGACGCCGACGACGCGGCCCTGCCGCTGTCCCAGACGTGCGGGCCGTGCTCCAGGCGGGCCGGCGTGGTGGCGAACTGCACCTGGTAGTGCGTCTGCTTCGTCCCCGGACCGAGGTCGGCGACCTGCCAGCTCAGCCGCGGCCGGGCCGCGGTGACGCCGAGCCCGTCGGGCAGCAGGGAGGTCAGCAGCCCGGACGGCGTCCGGGCCGCCGCGGCGGCCGGGGACGCCGACGCGGCGCCCCCGGCGGAGCCGAGGACGACCGTGCCCGCCACCCCGGCCACCGACGCCCCGAGGAAGTGCCGCCGGCTCATCCCGCTTCTCGATCGTTCGGTCATGACCGGGCTCCTCAGAGGTGGTTCGAACGGAAGGTCAGGTGCCCGGAGCCGGCCTCGAAGACGGCGTAGCCGTCCTTCATGCCGACGAAGCGGGCGCCGCCCGGCCCGGAGACGTGCACGTCGCCGGCCGAACGGGCGGGGACGTGGATCTCGGCGCGGACGTTGACCGGGATGTCCGCGTCGAGGGAGAAGCCGTCGCCGGCCCGCTTCCACGCGACGCCGACGTCACCGCGCTGCAGCGGGACGGTCCCGGCCGCGCGGTCCAGCCCGGTCAGCGGCGGCCTGATCCGGACGGCGGCCGAGGCCGGGGCGGTCGCGGTGACGCCGAGGAGGGTCCGCTGCACCTCGACCAGCGACGTCGCGCCCCACGGGTGGGAGTGGCTCTGCCCGGTCTCCGGCGCGTCCCACGACTCCCACGTGAACGTGCCGCCGCGGGCGAGGATGTTGCCCCAGCCCGGCCCGTCCTTGTCGGTCAGGCGGGCCACGACGTCCGCCGGACGTCCCGCGAGCGCCTCCAGGAGCCGGTGCGCTGTCATCGGCCCCATCTGCATGCCGAGCCCGGCGATGTGGGACTCGACCTCGGCCCGGTCCGCGGCGGGGGCGACGCCGTAGGCGAGCGCGTAGGCGTTGGCGATCTGCGAGGCGTGCGTGCTCTGCACGCCGTCGCTCTTCAGGCCGTCGATGTAGACGCCGTCAGGGCGGCGGAGCCTGGCGTTGATGTTGCCGGTGAGCGTCCCGGCGTCCTTGCGCAGCGCCTCCGCGTCGCCGGTCCTGCCGAGCACCTCGGCGGCGCGGGCCGTGGCGTTCAGGACGTCCACGCCGAGCACGTTGACGACCGTGCGGGCGGCGGTGTCCATGTCGTGCCCGTACCGCATGGTCGCGGGCCAGTCGATGATGCCGTACTTGTAGGCCCCGGAGCCGCCCTCCAGGTTGGTGACCAGGCCCGTCCCGTCCGCGATGTAGCGGCGGACGTAGCCGGCGACCGCGCTCATCACCGGGTACGCCTCCGCGAGCGTGGACGCGTCGCCGGACTGCTGGTAGTAGTCCCAGACCCAGCCGGGGAACATCTCGGTGTAGTCGGGGATGTCGCGCTTGCCGTCGCCGTTCGGGTAGACGGCGTTGAGGCGCCCGTCCGGCCAGTACCGCGCCTGCGACGCCATGAACTCGCGGATCGCCTGCCGGGTCAGGCGCCGCTCCCCGTACGCGCCCATCATGGCGATCGACGTGTCGACCGAGTCGCCGAGGAACTGCCCCTTCTCCCGGGTGGGCGTGTCGAGGAACTGCGACTGCGACCCGTACAGCGCCGACCGCGCCATCAGGTCGTAGGCCGCGTTCACTCCCTCGTCGGACGTGCGGAGGTCGCCCCTGCGGGTCACCTCGTTGTGCTGGAGGACGGCGGAGATGTCGTCCGCCTCGGCGCCCGAGCCAGGCGCGATCTCCAGGTAGCGGAACCCGACATAGGTGAGCGGCCGGAAGGTCTGGTCGCCGTCGCGCTGGGTGTAGCCGTAGCTGAGGTCGGTGTCCTGGTTGTCGTCCTTGGAGCGGGAGACCGTCCCGTCGGCGTTGAGGACGTAGGAGGCGTGCATGTCGACGTGCCGCCCGGCGACGCCGTCCCGGAACCGCACCACCGGCACGGCCGGGATCACCTTCCCGAAGTCGGCGACCAGCGCGCCCGAGTCCAGCCGCGTGACCTTCACCGGCCGGACGGCCTGGTACGCGAGCGCGGTCTCCTGCCCGTGCAGGTGCTTGAACCCGGACGCGGGGTGGACGCCGACGACCACCGGGTCCTGCCAGGAGGAGGCGTCGAAGCCGGGCTCGTCCCACCCGGCCTGCACGGCGGTGCCGTCGATGTCCTCGACGTAGTCGCCGCCGTCGCCGTTGCGCTTGGGCGCCTTCTTCCAGGGGGCGCGCGCCACCTTCCACGTCCCGTCGGTGACGACGACCTGCCGCGTCCCGTCGGCGTGGTCGATGACCAGCCGGACGAGCAGGCCCGGCTCGCCCTTCGGCCGCCCCTGCCCCGACCCGTACCAGTGGTAGAGCGCGCCGATCGTGGCGGGCTGCCCGGCCTTCACCTTCGAGGTGACGTCGACGGTCTTGTAGAAACCGTCGTCGGCGTACTCGAAGGCGGGGCCGTGGTCGACGGTCTCGCCGTTCAGGTGCAGCGCGTACTGCTGCCCGGCCGCGATGTGCACGCGGGCCCGCACGACCTTCGACGCGCCGACCGTGAAGTCCTTGCGGGCGAGGGTGTAGTCGTCGGCCTCCGCGGTGGTGCGCCGGATCCAGGCGGCCTGCCAGTCCGGGTCGGACAGCCCGGTGTCGAACGCGGCGGGCCGCGCCCACGGAGAGCGCTTTCCGGAGATGTCCCAGGTCCGGACCGTCCATGTGTAGGACGTCTCCGGCGCGAGCGCCGGCCCGGCGTACTTCACGTACTCCTGGCTCCCCGACCGGACGCGCCCGCTGTCCCAGACCGCCTTGCCGGAGGCGTCCCGCACGACGATCTCGTACGCGCTCTGCACCTCCCCGGGGTCGCGGTCGCGGGGCGTCCAGCCGAACAGCGGCGCCCCTTCCACACTCAGCGGGCGGTGCTGGTCCCCCACGGTCAGCCCGGCCGGCGCCTGCGGCGCGTGCCCGGCCCTCAGCGCGGCCTGCGCGGTCCCGGGGAGTGCCACGACGGCGGCCGACAACCCGGCCGCGGCGGCGACGCGGAACGTCTTGGAACGGATCATGAGGCGTAGCCCTCCAGTTCGATGACGCGGCTGTAGTTGTGGTCGTTGGAGTCGTGGACCAGGAGCCGGAGGGCCGACGCCGGGACGGGGGCGAAGGTCTTCTCGACCGTGCCGGCGGCGCTGCCGGCGACGGTCGCGACGGTCGTCCATGCCCCGTCCACCCGCGCCTGGACGTCGAAGTCCCGGATCCCGGACTTGGCGGCCGGGTGCGCGGGGTCGTCGAGCGTGAAGACCTTCACGCGGCCGATGCGCTGCGGCTCGTCCCAGGTGGCGGTGAGGGTGTCGGGGAAGTCGCCTGCGGTGTCGTCGTTCCAGCCGCCGACGCCGTTCAGCCAGACGCCCGAGTCGGTGCCGCCGTCGTTGGTCCACGCGGGCGAGGAGCCGCTGTGGACGCTGGACGCCGACATCTCGGCGAGGCGCACGAGGTTGCCGGTGACGCGGACCGGGGCCTGAACGCTCTCATCGTCGACGGTGAGGGTGACGGTGCCGTCCGCCGCGCCGCCGGAATGCCCGATCTTGACCGGGACGTGGACGGAGCCGCCCGCGGGGATCGTGACCCGGCCCGCGGCCTCGGCGGTGAAGCCGTCCGACGCGGCGGCCTTCACCGGGACCGTGACGGTGTGCCGCTCAAGGTTGGTGACGCGGAACCGGGCGTCGGTGGTCTTCCCGTCGAGCACCGGGATGTCGACGCCGAACGGCGGTTCGACGGCGAGCTGGGTGCGGTCCTGTTGCACGGCCTCGGGGGTGCGGACGTTGAACGTCCAGGAGCCCGATCCGACCTCGTACACGGCCCGCCCGTCCTGGACGCCCAGGGACCGGGCGCCCGCCGGGGCGGTCGCGGCGGCCGCGCCGAGCAGCGGCACCTCGACGCGCGCGGGGGCGCCGGGCGGGACGGTCACGTCCAGGCGGAGGTCGTGCCCGGAGCGGCGCCACTCGCTGGACACCGCGCCGCGCGGCGTCCGGTAGGTGGAGGCGGCGCGGGTCAGGTCGCCGACCACGGCGGGCCGGACGACGAGATTGCCGAAGGCGACCGAGTCGCCGGCCTGGCCGATCCCGGCGAGCCCGGCGCCGAACCACTCGTCGATCGCGCCGAGCATGAAGTGGTTCTGCGAACCGTAGCCGGTGGGGCCGTCCCAGTACTCGGTGAGCGCGGTCGCGCCGTGCACGACCTGGTAGCCGTAGCTGGGGTCGGTGACCTGCTGCGCGACGGCGAGGATGACGTCGTCGCGCCCGGCCGCCGACAGCACGCGGAACAGGGCGGGCAGGGCGATCTCACCGGTGGTGACGTGGTAGCCCTTGCCCTTGACGGACGCGACGAGGTGGTCGAGGACCGCCTGCCGCTGCGCCTCCGGGACGATGCCGAGGTCGAGCGCGAACGCGTCCCCGGCCTGGCTGCCCGACCCGTAGGTGTGCCGCTCCTCGTCCAGGTACTTGGCGTTGAACGCGTCGGCGATGTCGCCGGCGAGCTTGCGGTAGCGCGCGGCGTCGTCGTCCTTGCCGAGCAGCCCCGCCACGGAGGCGAGCGCGGCGGCGCTGCGCTGGTAGCCGTAGGTCGCGGCGATCCCGCGCGGCGTGGTCTTGTCGACGGCGGCCCAGTCGCCGAGGCCGTAGTCGAGCAGGTTCCCCTTCGCCTTGGAGGTCAGGTAGTCCAGGTAGCGCTGCATGTTCGGGTAGAAGTCGCGCAGCGGGCGGGCGTCGCCGTAGGTGCGGTGGTGCTGCCAGGCGGCCATGATGATGGCGCTGCCCCAGTTGGGGTCGTCGCGGACACCGCCGGAGAACTGGACGTACTCGGGCGCGATGTCGGGGACGAGCCCGTCGGCGGTCTGCGCCTCGGCCATGTTGCGCAGCAGCGCCGGGTAGTAGGCCGCGACGTCGTAGTTGCGGGTGACCGACCCCTGGACGAGCTGGGTCTCCTCCAGCCAGCCGAGCTTCTCCCGGTCGGGGCAGTCGGTGAGGATGCTGAACATGTTGCCCTGGATCGACCGGTCGATGATCCGGTGGATGCCGTTCAGCAGCAGGTCGGAGCTCTCGAACGAGCCGGCGGAGGCGTTGCCCGCGCGCAGCACGACGGCGGAGACGGTGTCCGGGTCCGGCGCGGACGGCAGGCCCGTCACCTGGAGGTAGCGGAAGCCGTGGTAGACGAACCGGGGGTGCCAGGTCTCGGTGCCGCCGCCGGCGAGGGTGTAGTGGTCCTCGATCGGCGGGCGCTGCGCGCCGCCCGCGATCACCGTGCCCTGCTCGACGAGGCCGTCCGCGCCGAGCCGCTCCCCCGGCTTGAGCGCCAGTTCCGTGCCGCGCGGGCCGCCGACCCGGATCCGCGGCCAGCCCGCGACGTTCTCGCCGAGGTCGAAGACGTAGGTGCCCTTCTTCGGCTGCGTGACCTTCACGGTCCCGCGGCGGCCGACGGGCACGATCGTGGGCGACATGCGCGCGGTCAACGCGATGCCGGGGTCGGGGGCCTCGGCGGCGGGGCGCCATGACGCCAGGTCCGCCGACGGCTCGTCCCAGCCCTCGCGCGCGAGCCGGGCGTCCTCGTCCTCGCCGCCGTACCAGTGCGTGAACGTGGTCGGCCCGAGGTCGGTGCGCCAGGACGAGTCGGTCGCGACCCGCGCGGTCGTCCCGTCCGCGAGCGTGACCTCCAGCTGGGCGAGCAGCTTCGGCGATCCCTGCGCCCCGACGTACTTGGTGTAGCGGTCGCTGGTGGAGGTGACGTTGTAGGTGCCGTTGCCGAGCCGCACGCCGATCGCGTTGCCGCCGCGCCGCAGCAGCTTCGTGACGTCGTAGGCTGCGTACTCGGCGCGCTTGCGGTAGTCGGTGTTCGGCGGCTCCAGGACGGCGTCGCTGACCGGGCGGCCGTTGACGGTGGCGTCGTAGATGCCGAGCGCGGTGATGTAGAGCCGCGCCGACCGGACCTCGTCCTTCAGGGAGAACTGCCGGGCGAGCAGGGGCAGCCGGGGCAGGTCCGTCTGGTAGGCGGGCGGCGGCTCCTGGCCGGTGACGGTCTTCACGGTCGCGAACGGGCCGTCCGCCGAGTCGGAGGTCTGCAGGGTGTAGTCGACGGGGAAGTTCGGCGTCTTGCCGGCGCTCGTCATCAGGTCCGTGCGCGGGTACAGCTTGACCGAGGCGAGGTCCTTGGCGGCGCCGAGGTCGAGCTGGAGCCAGATGTGGTGGCCGGGGTCCTGAGTGCCATAGGCGGGGCTCGTGTAGCCGAACGGTGCCTTCTGCGTGGTGAGCGACCCGTCGGTGACGAACTCCGGCATCCACTTGCCGGGGTACTCGCGCACCTCGGAGGCGGTGACCTTCGCGCCCTTCGCGACGTTCGCCCCGGACGGGTCGAGCGCCTCGATCTCGGCGAGCTGGAGCCGGGACAGCAGCGAGCCGCCCTCCTTGACCGGAAGGCCGAGCCTCGTCACGTCCAGCCGCAGGTAGCGGGCCTTGGTCCCCGCGGGCAGCGGGACGGTGGCGGGGGTCGGCGCCCGGTTCAGCCAGCGCTCGTCACTGATCCACTTGGCGGACCAGTCGTCCTTGCCGAGCAGGCCGGTCTCGAACAGGGCGGGCGTGCTCCAGTCCGACGCGCGCCCCGAGCCGTCCCAGACCCGGACCCGCCACCACACCTGGCGGCGGGAGGTGAGCGCCGTGCCCCGGTAGACGGCGCTCGCGGCGGCGGAGGACACCTTGCCGGTGTCCCACAGGTCGGCGCTGCCGAGCCGGTCGCGGGACGTCGCCGCGACGACCTGGTAGGCGGTCTGGAGGGAGCCGCGGCCGGGGGCCTCCAGGCGCCAGCTCAGGGTGGGCGCCGTGTCGTCGATTCCGAGGGGCTCGTCGAGCGCGTCGGTCCGCAGCCCGGTGGCGTGCAGGCCGGGGGCGTCCGCGCGGGCGGGCAGGGCGGTGGCGGTGGTGAGCGCCAGACACAGGGCGACGCCGCACGCGGCACCGCGGGGTGGGGGGATTTTGCGCATGACGAAACATCCTTCGGAGCTGCGCAGGGGGGTGGGGGTGGGGAGCGGCGTCGCGCCCGGGTGTCGTTCCGTCAGGGATTCACTTGGACGAGTTCGATCTCCATGAGGTCGGCGAGGGCCTTCAGGTCGGCGACGCGGTGGCCGGTGCCGAGGGCCCAGTGGTGGGAGATCCCGGTGGCCGACCACGCGTCGGTCCACTCGCCGGGGTCGCAGCCGAAGTCGACTCGGGAGGTGGTGTTGCCGATCTGGAGCAGCGGCCCGTCCACGGTCTCGCCCTCGGACGCGACGAACGCGAACCGGCCGTCGCGGCGCTGGATGACGCCGAACGCGGTGACCGGGCCGTGCTTGACGTCGAACTCGACGGACACGCCGTAGCCGCGCTTGCCGTGGTAGACGCCGAGGCCGCGCAGCAGCGGCCGGCGGGCGCTGATCGCCAGGTGCGCGGGCCCGTCGTGGCCCATCTCGACGTGGCCGCGGTGGAAGTCCAGCGCCTGCAGCTCGGTGAACGAGCCGCCGGCGCCGAGCCGGTCGGCGATCAGCATCGCCAGGGAGGTGCGCAGCTCGTACTCCCCGGCCGCCGGGATCCCCCGCGCGGTGAGCAGCGACGCGCCGAGGATCATCCCGGCGCCGAGCCGCTCGTGGATCTCGCCGTCCAGGCCCCGGTGGTAGTAGGCGAGGCTGTCCAGCTCGAAGTCCTCGACGAGGCGGTCCAGGCCGACCGAGACGCGGGCCGCCCAGGTCAGGTCGTCGTCGTTGACGGAGGCGTCCAGCTCGAAGATCTTCTCGGCCTCGGCCTTCTTGGCGGCCGTCTCGGCCTCGGTGACCTTCTCGACCCTGACCCGCAGGTCGTCGAACTCCAGCACCTCCACGTGCCCGCCGAAGTTGGCGCTGACGAGCGTGAGGTCGGTGGAGACGTCGAGCATGCCCGGGTACAGGTGGCCCATCAGCCCGTGCCTGCCCCGCCGCAGCGCCGCGCGGACCCCGGCGGCGCGCACCCAGCGGCCGATCCTCGCCCAGGCGCGCTCGTCCTCCAGGTACCCCGACACCGAGCGGAACGGGACGCCGCAGCGCGCGAACGCGTTCGCCATCTCCGGCAGCGGGCAGGCGCCGCAGTAGGCGAGCCACTGCCCGGTGTCGAAGGTCGCGTGGTCCATCGACTCGGTCGGCTGCAGGTTGATCAGCAGGACGGGCGCGTCCGCCCGCTGCGCGACCGGGACCAGCATCGTCGCGGTCATGTAGGTGGTGAGGAAGCCGACGATGATGTCGCAGCCCGCGGCGCGCAGGCGCTCGGCCGCGGCCGCGCCCTCCTGCGCGTCGGAGATGAACCCGACGTCGACGACCTCGGCGCCGAGCCCGCGCATCCGCTCCGAGACGCGCTCGGCGGACCGCTCGAGCTGCGGCAGCAGGTCGGGGAACTGCGGCCAGTAGGCGCCGAGGCCCCCGGCGACCAGGCCGACCTTCACCGGCGGCGGCGCTGTCGTGTCTGCCATTGCTTGTCCTCTCCTAGCAGGCGGTGAGGGTGCGGCGCCCGGCGGACGCCCCTTCCATGGGGACATGCCCACCGGCGCGGGACCCGCCGGATGCGGCGTCCCCGGCCCGGGGACGTGACGACGGACACAAGGGAGCGTGTGAACTTCCTCGCCGCCGGCACCGTTGTCCCTTCGGGTTCACTTGGTCGAGCGGGCCCGGACAGGACGGCCGGCGGCCCGGGTGGGGACGGCGCGGCCGCGGCGGGGGTGAGCGCCGCGGCCGCGCGGTCCGGGCCGCCGGCCGGCCTTCCTTCCAAGGGGACGGTCCTCCTCAGCGCAGGAACGCGGCGGCGACGCCGGCGTCCACGGGGATGTGCAGTCCGGTGGTGTGGGTCAGGTCCCCGCCGGTGAGGGCGAAGACGGCGGCGGCGACGTGCTCGGGCAGCACCTCGCGCTTGAGCAGCGTCCGCTGGGCGTAGAACTCGCCGAGCCGCTCCTCCTCGACGCCGTACACGGCGGCGCGCTTCGCGCCCCACCCGCCGGCGAAGATCCCGGAGCCGCGGACGACGCCGTCCGGGTTGACCCCGTTGACGCGGATGCCGTGCTCGCCGAGCTCGGCGGCCAGCAGCCGCACCTGGTGCGCCTGGTCGGCCTTGGTCGCGCCGTAGGCGATGTTGTTCGGCCCGGCGAACACCCCGTTCTTGGACGAGATGTAGACGATGTCGCCGCCCATCCCCTGCTCCACCATGACGCGGGCGGTCTCGCGGGAGACCAGGAACGAGCCGCGCGCCATGACGTCGTGCTGGAGGTCCCAGTCGGCGGTGGTCGTGTCCAGGAGCGGCTTGGAGATGGACAGGCCCGCGTTGTTGACGACGAGGTCCACTCCGCCGAACGCCAGGACCGCGACCCGGACGGCCGCGATGATCTCGTCCTCGGACGTCACGTCCGCGCCGGCGGCGACGGCGGCGTCGGCTGCGCGCAGCGCGGTGGCGCCGATCTCGGCGGCGACCTTCTCTGCCGCCGCGAGGTCCCGGTCGGCGACGACGACGCAGGCGCCCTCGGCGGCGAGGCGGCGGGCGGTGGCCGCGCCGATGCCGGAGCCGCCGCCGGTGACGAGCGCGACCCGGGAGGCGAGCGGCTTCGGCGCCGGCATCCGCCGGAGCTTGGCCTCCTCCAGCTCCCAGTACTCGATGCGGAACTTCTCCGCCTCGTCGATCGGCGCGTACGACGACAGGGCCTCCGCGCCGCGCATCACGTTGATCGCGTTGACGTAGAACTCGCCGGCGACCCGCGCGGTCTGCTTGTTCGCCCCGAAGGAGAACATCCCGACGCCCGGGACCAGCACGATCGCCGGGTCCGCGCCGCGCATCGGCGGCGAGTCCGGGCCGGCGTGCCGGTCGTAGTAGGCGGCGTACTCCTCGCGGTAGGCGGCGTGCAGCTCCTTCAGGCGCGCCTTGGCCTCGTCGAGCGGGGCGTCCGGCGGCAGGTCCAGCACCATCGGCGCGACCTTGGTGCGCAGGAAGTGGTCCGGGCAGGACGTGCCGAGCGCGGCGAGCCGGGGGTGCTCGGCGCGCGACACGAAGTCCAGGACCGGCTCGCTGTCGGTGTAGTGCCCCACCTGCGGGCGGTCCGTCGACGCCAGGCCACGGATCAGCGGGAACAGCGCGGCGGCGCGCGCGTGCCGCTGGTCCTCGGGCAGCGCCGGGTGGACGACCTCGCCGAACGGGTCGGCCTTGCCGTGCTCGGCGATGTAGGCCTCCGCGGTGCGGATGATGTCGAGCGAGTTGGCCTTGCACTCCTCGCTCGTCTCGCCCCACGCGGTGATGCCGTGCCCGCCGAGGACCACCCCGATGGCGCCGGGGTTGGCGCGCTTGATCTCGGCGATGTCCAGGCCGAGCTGGAAGCCGGGGCGCCGCCACGGCACCCACGCGACCCGGTCGCCGAAGATTCGCCGCGTCAGCTCCTCGCCGTCGGCGGCCGTCGCGATCGCGATGCCGGAGTCGGGGTGGAGGTGGTCGACGTGCGCGGCCTCCACGAGGCCGTGCATGGCGGTGTCGATGGACGGCGCGGCGCCGCCCTTGCCGTGCAGGCAGTAGTCGAACGCGGCGACCATCTCGTCCTCGCGCTCGACGCCCGGGTAGACGTCCACGAGGGCGCGCATCCGGTCCAGCCGCAGCACGGCCAGGCCCTTCTCGGTGAGGGTGCCGAGGTCGCCGCCCGAGCCCTTCACCCACATCAGCTCGACGTCGCGGGCCGTCACGGGGTCGGTGACGGTGCCCTTCGCGGACGCGTTGCCGCCGGCGTAGTTGGTGTTGCGCGGGTCCGAGCCGAGGGTGTTGGCGCGTTCCAGCAGCTGCTCCACCTCGGGTGGAGTGGCGGTCATCGGATTCTCCTCATGTGGGTGTGCTGCGTCGGGTGCGTGCGGGGCTTCATGTGCGTGCGCGGCTTCATGTGCGTGCGTGGAAGGTGTAGGCGCCGGAGCCGGCCTCCACCCGGACGACGTCGCCGTTGGCGCCCCGCCCGGTGCCGAGGACGCGCACGCCCTCGGCGGCGGTCAGCGGCCTCCCGCTCTCGGTCACCCGGTCCGCGGCCGCGGCGGGCAGCTCGATCTCGGCGGTGGCGCCGACGGGGACGCGCACGCGCAGGTCGAACCCGGCGCCGGACCTCGTCCAGCGGACGGTGACCGGGCCGTGCGGGGTGGGCGTGGAGGCGTCCACCGAGCCCAGGTCGCCGAGCGGCTGCGGCGCGACCCTGATCCGGTCGAACCCGGGCGCGGCGGGCGTGATGCCGGCGAGGTCCTCGGTGAACCACTCGCCGATGGCGCCGCCGAGGAACACGTGGTCGCGGGACCGCGAGTCCAGGTCCCAGCGCTCCCACAGCGTGGTCGCGCCGTTGGCGGTCCAGTACCCCCAGCTCGGGTAGGTGCGCTGGTCGGCGACGCGGTAGGCGAGGTCGCCGTGGCCGCGCTTCGTCAGCTCGGTCAGCAGGTACTTGGTGCCGAGCGCCCCGGTGTCGAGGTGGTCGCCGCGCTCCTCCACGTCCCGGACGAGCCGGTCGGTGACGGCCTTCTGCGCCTCCTCCGGCGCGAGGCCGAGGGCCAGGGCGAGGAGCGCGTTGGTCTGCCGGTAGCCGGGGTCGGAACGGGTGACGTAGGCGTCGCCGCGCAGGAAGGCCTTGTTGAACGCGTCCTTGATGCGGGCGGCGGCGGCCCGGTAGCGGGCGGCGTCGTCGCCGCGGCCGAGGACCTCCGCCACGCCGGCGATGATCAGCGCGTTGGAGTAGGTGTAGGCGGTGCCGTGCAGGCGCCTGTCCTCGGGGGTGTTGCCGTTGTACCCGGGGGCGAGGTAGTCGTTCAGGCTGCTCGGGTAGAGCCCCTCGCCGTCCGCGCGCTTGAGCCACCCGTCCAGGTAGGCCTGCATCGCCGGGTAGTTCGCGGCGAGGACGTCGCGGTCGCCGTACCGCTGGTACATCTGCCAGGGGATCTCGGTGAAGGAGGCGTGCCACGGCGGCGCCTGGCCGTAGGAGCCGAGGCCCCAGCCGTTGTCGGGCACGATCCCCGGGATGACGCCGTCGGAGCCCTGGCTGTCGCGGTGGTCGGTCATCCACTTGGCGAACAGCCGGCGCAGGTCGAACCGGCCCATCTCCATCTCGGCCATGAGCTGGGCGTCGCCGGTCCACCCGTTCTTCTCGTACATCGGGGTGTCGGTCGGGATGCCGTGCCAGTTGTTGACGACGGTCTGCCGGGTGGCGGCCTCCACCGTGTTGAACAGGTCGTTGGAGCTGCGGAACGAGCCGTTGGAGCGCAGGGCGCTGTGCACCTCGCGGCCGTCGAGGTCGTCGACGGTGGGCGGCTCCCCCGGCCAGCCGGTCACCTGGACGTACTGGAAGCCCTTGTAGCTGTAGCGGGCCTCCCACGTCTCGGTCGTCCCGCGCCCGGCCAGGACGTACTCGTCGGTCTGGAAGCGCCCGGTGACCAGGCCGTTGCCGGCCTGGACGGTGCCGTCGGAGTTGAGCCGCTCGCCGTACTTCAGGCTCACGATCGCGCCCTGCGGCCCGCTGACGCGGATGCGCGCCCACCCGGCGGTGTTGTGGGGCATCTTGAAGACGTGGACGCCGGGCTTGGGGCTGGTGACCGCGACGGGCCGCAGGGTGCGCGCGACCTTGATCGGCTCGTGCTCCTCGGGCACCACGGTGGCGGTCGGGGCCTGCACGGCCGCCGCCTGCCGCCAGGAGGAGGCGTCGAAGCCGGGGCGGTCCCAGCCGGGCTTCTCCTCGCGGGCGTCGTAGGTCTCGCCGCCGTAGAGGGAGTCGTAGCGGACGGGGCCCTCGGCGTAGCGCCACTGCCCGTCGGTCGCGACCGTCTGGGTGCTGCCGTCGTCGTAGGTCACGACGAGCTGGGCCAGCAGCCGCGGCTCGCCGGTCCACGGCGTGGCATGCCAGTTCCAGGTGTTCTTCTGGGTCATCCCGTAGAAGCCGCGGCCGAGGCGCGCCCCGATCACGTTGCCGCCGTGCCGCAGCATGCGGGTCACGTCGCGGGTGACGTACTCGACGCGCTTGTCGTAGCGGACGAACCCGGGCTGGAGCACCTCGTCGCCGACGCGCCTGCCGTTCAGGCTCAGCTCGACGTAGCCGCCGGCCGCCGCGTACAGCCGCGCCTTGGCGATCTTCTTGCCGGCGACGTCGAAGTCGCGGCGCAGGAGCGGCTCGGGGAGGGTGGGCTTCTCGGGGTTCACCTCGCCCCAGGGAGCACCGCCCCAGGGCGCCAGCACCTTCGCCTGCGGCCAGGCCGCGTCGTCGTAGCCGACCGCCTTCCAGTCCCCGGAGGGCTCCTCGTTCGCGGCCCGCCAGGCCGCGCCGGTGTCGAACTGCTTCGGGTCCTGGCCGGGCAGTTCGAGGCGCCCGAGGAGTCCGGCCGGGCTGGCCTTGCCGTTGGTCGCCTTGACGGCGACGACGTTGCGGCCCGTCCGCAGGTGGGCGGTGACGTCGACGACGATCGGGCGCCGCCAGTTCTCGGCCACCGGGTCGGGGTCGCGCCCGCCGACCTCGGCGCCGTTCACCCAGGCGGTGAAGCCGTCGTCGGCCGTCATGACCAGGCGGGCGCCCTCGGGCACCGCGGCCAGGTCGAACGCGCCGCGCAGGTAGCGCGAGCCCGCGGGCGCCTGCGTCTTGGGGTCGCCCTCGGGGTACCAGATCCAGCTGGTGCCCCGCAGGTCCGGGGTGGACGCGGCGTTCTCGGGGGCGGCGATCCACGAGCCGCGCCAGCCGTCCGCGCCGAGCGCGGTCTCGAACCAGGTGGCCGCGCTCCAGCGCGTCCAGTGCCCGCGGGCGTCGGCAACCTTGACCCGCCAGGTGTAGCGGGTGGCGGGCGCGAGAGCCGGGCCGCCGTAGCGGACGTCGTAGCCGCGGGCCGAGTCGACCGCGCCCGAGTCCCAGACGGTGCGGCCCCCGTCGGCGGTGGCGACGGAGACGCGGTAGGCGGTCTGGCGCTGGCCGCGCTCGCGTGCGTTCAGCAGCCATCCGAACCTCGGCTTCGCGGCCGAGACGGCGTTCGGGGTCGTGGCGTGCTCGGTCTCCAGGCCGCCGACGCTCAGGGCGGCCTCCTCCAGCGCGTGCGCCGGAACGGCCGCGGCCAGCACGAGGCCGGCGACGGCGGCGATGACGACGGGGCGGCGGGGCGCCGTGCGGGTTCTGCCGGACGGCGCGGCGGGCGCGGCGGCCATGCTCAGGCCCCCCAGCCGGCCGCCTGGCCGTCCTTGCGCTCCTCGGCGATCCGCTCGTAGTAGCCGGACGCCTTGTAGGCGGCGACCGGGTCCGGGTGCAGGCCCATCTCCTCGCGCAGTTCGGCGAGCAGCGGCCGGACGTCGGTGTTGTAGGCGTCCATGAACACGGCGTTCGCCTCCAGGACGTCACCGGACTCCTGCGCCGAGCGCAGGGCGTCGGCGTCCACCAGCAGGGCCTTCGCGGTGGCCTCCTGGACGTTCATCACCGAGCGGATCTGGCCCTGGATCTTCGGCTCGATGTTGTGGCACTGGTCGAGCATGAACGCCACGCCCGTCTCGGCGTCGTAGCCCCCGCCGCGCACCACCTCGTACATGATGCGGAACAGCTGGAACGGGTCGGCCGAGCCCACCATGAGGTCGTCGTCGGCGTAGAAGCGGGAGTTGAAGTCGAACCCGCCGAGCTTCCCCTCGCGCAGCAGGAACGCGACGATGAACTCGATGTTGGTGCCGGGCGCGTGGTGGCCGGTGTCGACCACGACCTGCGCCTTCGGGCCGAGCTTCAGGCAGTGCGCGTAGGAGGTGCCCCAGTCCGGCAGGTCGGTCATGTAGAACGCCGGCTCGAACAGCTTGTACTCCAGCAGGAACCGCTGGTCGTCGCCGAGCCGCTCGTAGACGGCGGCGAGGGCCTCGGCCATCCGGTCCTGCCGGGTGCGGATGTCGTCCTGCCCCGGGTAGTTCGTGCCGTCGGAGAACCACAGCTTCAGGTCGCGGGAGCCGGTCGCGTCCATGATGTCGACCGCCTCGAGCAGGTGGTCGAGGGCCTTGCGGCGGACGGCGGGGTCAGGGTTGGTGACGCTGCCGAGCATGTAGTCGTCGTCCTGGAAGACGTTGGTGTTCACCGCACCGATCCGCACGCCCCGCTCCTTGGCGTGGGCGGCCAGCGCGGCGTAGTCGTCCACCCGGTCCCAGGGGATGTGGACCGCCACGCTGGGCGCGACGCCGGTGAACCGGTGCACCTGCGCGGCGTCGTCGATCTTCTCCTGCGGGGTGCGCGGCACGCCCCGCTGGGCGAAGACCTTGAACCGGGTCCCCGAGTTCCCGTACGCCCACGAGGGAGTCTCGATCTGCTGGCGGCGCAGGGCGTCCTTCACCGCGCTGGTGTCGTTCACGGTTTGCCTCTCTCCTATCCGGTCACCGGCTAGTCCAGGTGGAAGACCTCGGTGAGCGGCCGCATCCCCTCGTCGGGGCGGCCGTCGAGGTCCTCGAAAAACTGCGCCATCTCCGCCTGCCACCGCGCGTTCACCTCGGTGCGGGCCATCGCCTCCTGGGCCGCCTCGAAGTCGTCGGTCTCCAGGTAGCCGACGAGGAGGCCGTCCTCGCGCAGGAACAGCGAGTAGTTGTGCCAGCCGGTGTCGCGCAGGGCGTTGAGCATGTCGGGCCAGACCGCCTGGTGGCGCAGCTTGTACTCCTCCAGGCGGTCCTGCCTGACCTTCAGCAGGAAGCAGACGCGCTTCGTGCGTCCGGACATAGGGGCGTCTCCTTGTGGGGGGCGAAGCCCCCCGCCCCCCGGTTCGCGTCGCTCAGGGTCAGAAGTGGTACTGGTCGATGTTCTTGGCGTCGAACACCGTCGGCGGGCCGAGGATCACCTCGCCGTTGGCGCCGATCGTGCGCTCGCCGAGCTTGCCCGCCTTGAACTTCTCGCCCTCCGCGCCGGTGATCTGGCCGGACGACAGGGCCGCCGCCGCGTACGCGGCGAGGTAGCCGAGGTTCTTCGGGTCCCAGAGCTCGAAACCCTTGACCGTGCCGTCCTTGACGAACTTGCGCATCTGGTCGGGGGTGCCGAGGCCGGTCAGCGCGACCTTGCCCTTGTACTTGGAGCCGGAGATGTAGCGGGCGGCGGCGGCGATGCCGACCGTGGTGGGCGAGATGATGCCCTTCAGGTTCGGGTACGCCTGCAGCAGGCCCTGGGTCTGCTGGAACGACTTCTGGTCGTCGTCGTCGCCGTAGGCCACCTTGACGAGCTTCATCTTCGAGTACTCGGGCTTCTTGAGCTCGTCCTGCATGAACTTGATCCAGGTGTTCTGGTTCGTGGCGTTCGCGGTCGCCGACAGGATCGCGATCTCGCCCTCGCTGCCGATCTGCTCGGCCAGCAGCTTGACCTCGCTGCGGCCGATCTCCTCGGAGCTGGCCTGGTTGATGAACACGTCCCGGCAGTCGGGGTTGGTGTCGGAGTCGTAGGCCACGATCTTGATCTTCTTGGCGCGCGCCTGCTTGAGCGGGCCGCACACCGCGTTCTCGTCGTTGGCGGCGATGAGGATGGCGTCGTGCCGCTGCTGGACCAGGGTGTTGATGTAGGAGACCTGCGAGGACGCGGACGCGTCGGACGGGCCGACCTCCTTGGCCTCGCCGCCGAACTCCTTGGCCGCCGCGATGCCGGCGTTGTCGACGATCGTCTCGTAGGGGTTGTTGACCTGCTTGGGGAGGAAGGCCAGCTTCAGGCCCTTCTTCAGCGGCGCGTTCGGGTTCGCGGACGCGTTGCCCCCGGCCTTGGCGTCCCCCGAGTCGGACGCGGAGTCCTTGGTGGTCCCGCCGCAGGCGGCCAGGCTGAGGGCCAGGGCGCTCGCCGTGGCGGCGGCCAGCAGCCGGCGCGGGGCGCGCAAACGAATGGTCATCAGGGTTGCCTTTCACAGTTCGGGGTCGTGCTTGAGGTGGGTGGGTGTGCGGCGGGGGGCCGGGGGGTGGGTGCGCGATGGTGGTCAGGGCGCGGTGGTGGTCAGGGCGCGGCGGCGGGGACCGCGGGTCTCGCGCCCCGCCGCCGTTCTCGGGCCTCGCGCACCACGGCGATCAGCCGCGGGGTGAGGACGCTGATGATGAGCAGCAGCCCGGTGACGATGGACTGGACCTCGGTGGACACGTCCCTGAGCATCAGCAGGTTGCGGAGCAGGCCGATGAGCAGCACGGCCGCGATGACGCCGCCGAGGGTGCCCTTGCCGCCGTCGAAGTCGATGCCGCCGAGCAGCACCGCCGCGATGACTGCGAGCTCCAGGCCGATGCCGTTGTCGGCGCGGGCGCTGCCGTAGCGGAGCGTGTAGACGATCCCGGCGAACCCGGCGACGAGGCCGGACACCGCGAACAGGATCAGCTTGATGCGCTTGACCCGGATGCCGGCGAAGTACGCCGCGTCCTCCTGGGAGCCGATCGCGAACAGCGACCGCCCGATTCCGGTGGCGTGCAGGACGACGCCGGTGACGGCGGCCAGCACGACGAACAGCGCGACCGGGTACGGGATCGGCGTGCCCGGGATGGAGGACGTCGCGAGATCGGTGTAGGCGGTGGGGAACTCCGAGATCGCCCCGGTGCCGAGCGTCACGTACGCCAGGCCCCGGTAGAGGGTCAGCGTGCCGATGGTGACGGCGAGGGACGGCAGCCCGAGCCTGGTCACGAGCAGGCCGTTCACCAGCCCGCAGACGACGCCGACGGCCAGCACCACCGGGATGATCGTCTCGATGGCCATGCCGCCGTCCCACAGCTTGCCGGTGAGGGCGCTGCACAGCCCGAGGATGGAGGCGACCGACAGGTCGACCTGCCCGCACACGACCAGCAGCGTCATCGGCAGCGCGATCAGCGCGATCTCGCTCAGGTCGTCCAGCGCGAACGACAGGTTGTCGTTGTTCGCGAAGTCGGGCGAGAACCCGGCGCCGCCCGCGAAGACCAGGACCAGCAGCGCGGTGACGGCGGTCTCCCACCGCATCAGGCGGCTCATGACCGTCCCTCCCTGTTCTTGCGGGCGCCGCTCTCCGGGGCGGCGGCGCGGTGCGCGGCGGAGGCCAGCGAACGCTGTTTCAGCGCCCGGGTGACGCGCAGGGCCAGCAGCCGGTCGACGCTGATGGCCAGCAGCAGCAGCACGCCGGTGATCGCGTCCTGCCAGAACGAGTTGACCTTGAGCACCACCAGCACGCTGCCGATGGTGGTGAGCAGCAGCGCGCCGAGCGCCGCCCCGTAGACGGTGCCGACGCCGCCGGTGATGGCGACGCCGCCGACGACGACGGCGCTGACGACCTTCAGCTCCCAGCCGTTCGCGGCGTCGGCGACGACGGTGCCGAACCGGGCGAGCCACAGCACCCCGGCGAGCCCGGCGAGGGCGCCGCTGACCAGGTAGGCGGTGAGGACGCGGCGGCGGATCGGCACGCCGGCGAGCATCGCGGCCTCCGGGCTGGACCCGATCGCGTAGTACTCGCGCCCGGAGGAGTAGGAGCGCAGGTAGTAGCCGACCGCCAGCATCACGAGCACGGTGATGATCGGCAGGTAGGGGACGCCGAGGATCCCGTCGTTGCCGAGGCTCAGCAGCGAGGCCGGCAGGTCGGCGGCGCCGATCTGCTGGCCGTGCGCGATGCGGTAGTCCAGCCCCTGGATCACGTACAGGGTGCCGAGGGTGACGACGAGCGCGGGGACGCGGCAGAAGCTGACCAGCAGCCCGTTCACCAGGCCGCACAGCAGGCCGATCCCGACGCCCACCAGCACGACCAGCACGACGTTGCGGTCACCGCCGGAGGCGTACTTCCCGGCGGTGAAGGCGACGAGCCCGACGACGGACCCGACCGACAGGTCGATGTTGCGGGTGACGACGACCATGCTCTGCCCGACGGCGAGCAGGACGAGGATCGAGGCGTTGAGGAAGATGTCCTTGAGGCCCTGGCCGGACATGAACCGCGGGTTGGCGATCGTCGTGCCGAGGACGAGCAGGACCAGCGCACCGAGGATGCTCAGCTCGCGGGCGCGCAGCACCATCTCGACGAGGCGCCGCCCGCCGCCCGGCGGGCCGCCCGACTCCGGCCTGGCCGGTGACTGGGTGAGGACGGTCATGGGGTCAGGCCGCCTTTCCGGTGCCGGGGCGGCCGGTCGCGGCGGCCATCACGCTCTCTTCGGTCGCGTCGGCGCGGGCGATCTCGGCGGTCAGCCGGCCCTCGTGCATGACGAGGATGCGGTCGGCCATGCCGAGCACCTCCGGCAGGTCGGAGGAGATCATCAGCACCGCGAGGTCCTGCGCGGCGAGCTCCGACAGCAGCCGGTGCACCTCGGCCTTGGTACCGACGTCGATGCCGCGGGTCGGCTCGTCCACGATCAGCACGTCGGGCTCGGTGGCCAGCCACTTGGCGAGCACGACCTTCTGCTGGTTGCCGCCCGACAGGACGCCGACGACGTCGGTGAGCTTGGAGTACTTCAGCTGGAGGCGCAGGCCCCAGTCGGCTGCGCGGCTGCGCTCCACCTTCCGGGAGATCAGGCCTCCGCGCCCGGTCTCGCGGCGCAGCGTCCTCAACTGGGTGAGGCCCATGTTCCGCTCGATCGACATGTCCATGACCAGTCCCTGCTGGCGGCGGTCCTCGGGGACGAGCGCCAGCCCGGCCGACACCGCGGCGGTGGGGCTGCCCGGGGGGAGCTCGCGGCCGCCGACCTCGACGGACCCGGCGTCCCAGCGGTCCACGCCGAAGACGGCGCGGGCGACCTCGCTGCGGCCGGCGCCGACCAGCCCGGCCAGCGCGACGATCTCGCCGCGGCGGACCTCGAAGGAGACGTCGGTGAAGGCGCCCTCGCGGGTCAGCCGGCGCACCTTCAGCGCGACCTCGCCGGGCGCCACGTCCTGCTTGGGGTAGAGCGCGTCGAGGTCGCGGCCGACCATCCGGCGGACGAGGTCGTCGGGCGTGAGGTCGGCGACCATGTCGGTGCCGACGTAGGCGCCGTCGCGCAGCGTCGTCACCCGCCGGCAGATCTCGAAGATCTCCTCCAGCCGGTGCGAGATGAACAGCACCGCGCAGCCGTGCTCCTGCAGGCTGCGGGTGACCGCGAACAGGCGGGCGACCTCCTGGCCGGTGAGCGCCGCGGTCGGCTCGTCCATGATGAGCACCCGCGCGTCCCGGGAGATGGCCTTGGCGATCTCGACGACCTGCTGGTCGGCGATCGACAGGCCGCGGGCGGGCTGCTGCGGGTCCAGCGCGACGCCGAGCCGCTCGAACAGCCGCGCCGTCTCGGCGTGCATGGCGCGGCGGTCGATGCGGCCGAGCGCGCCGCGCGGCTGGCGGCCCATGAAGATGTTCTCGGCGACCGACAGGTCGGGGAACAGCGTGGGCTCCTGGTAGATGACCGCGACGCCGGCGGCCTGCGCGTCGGCGGGGCTGTTGAAGGCCACCGGCTCGCCGTCCACCCGCACCTCGCCCGCGTCGGGGCGGTGCACGCCTGCGAACGTTTTTACGACCGTGGACTTGCCGGCCCCGTTCTCTCCCGCCAGCGCGTGCACCTCGCCCGCGTGCAGCTCCAGGGTGACGCCCTGCAGGGCGCGTACCGCACCGAACGACTTACTCACGTTGACCAGTGCCAATGTCGGCGGCGCCGACCGGCCCGGTGCACCCATCGCGGCCCTCCTCGCGGGGGACGTCTGTGACGTACAGATGAAAAACGTTTTAACGAGATGTTGCGGAGGACGCTAGATGTGACCCGGAGCACCCGTCAAGGGGTGAAATCCCGGCCGCCCCCGCCCGACGTGCCGAGAAGCCCGTACTCGCAAGGGCAGGGCGAGTTTTCGAAGTCGCTCCGGCCGGGACCGGCCGACCGGGTTCGGCGGCCCCGGTTCCCGGTTTCGGGTTGACACGTTTTAATCAGATGATTCACAGTGAGCGGCGACACACCAGCGGACGACTCGGGGGCACACAGATTGGGCGCAGACCAGACCGGCCGCTCCGCGCCGCCGGGCCGGACGGTCGGGATCAAGCAGGTCGCGGCGCACGCCGGGGTGTCTCCGGGCACCGTGTCCAACGTGCTCAACCGGCCCGAGCGGGTCGCCGAGGCGACCCGGATCCGCGTCGAGGAGGCGATCCGCGCCCTCGGCTTCGTGCGCAACGGCTCGGCGTCCACGCTGCGCGCCGGGCACAGCAGCACGATCGGGCTGATGGTCCTCGACCTCGCCAACCCGTTCTTCACCGACGTGGCGCGCGGCGTGGAGGACATCGCCAGCGAGCGCGGCTACGCGGTGATCCTGTCCTCCTCCAGCGAGTCGGAGGAGCGGGAGCTGCGCAACCTGCGGGTGTTCGCCGAGCAGCGGGTCCGGGGCGTCCTGCTGACCCCGGTCGGCGACGACGGCGAGGCGGCCGACCAGCTGCGCGAGCGCGGCGTCCCCGTCGTGCTGCTCGACCATCCGACGCCGCGCGCCAACCAGTGCTCGGTCGCCGTGGACGACGTCGCGGGCGGCGAGCTCGCGGTCGCCGAACTGCTGGACGCGGGCGCCCGGACGCTGGCGTTCGTCACCGGCCCGACGGTGCTGCGCCAGTGCGCCGACCGGCGCACCGGCGCCCAGCGGGCGCTGCGCGCCGCCGGGCTCGGCCGCGACGCCATGCGCGAGGTCGCCGTCGGGGCGATGAACGCGCGGTCCGGGCAGGAGGCGGCCCGGCGGCTGCTGGAGGCCGGTCCCCCGCTGCCCGACGCGATCTTCTGCGCGAACGACCTGCTCGCGCTCGGCGTGCTGCGCGTCCTGCTGCAGGCCGGGGTCAAGGTGCCGGGTGACGTCGCGCTGATCGGGTACGACGACATCGAGTTCTCGGCCGCGGCCGCCGTCCCGCTCAGCTCGGTGCGGCAGCCCACCTACCAGCTCGGCCGGATCGCGACCGAGCTGCTGCTGGAGGAGTGCGACGGGTCGGCCGGGCACGCCCACCAGCAGGTCATGTTCCAGCCCGAGCTCGTCGTCCGCGAGTCGAGCCGGTCGGTCTTGGGAGACCTCAAATGAGCGGAGCGAGCCGGGGGGCGTTGGGGGTCGCCCCCCGAAAGGGCGAACGTATGAAAGTCGCGCTGTTCCTCACCTGCGTCAACGACACGATGTTCCCGGGGACGGGCAAGGCGGTGGTGAAGCTGCTGCGGCGCCTCGGCCACGACGTCGAGTTCCCCGAATCGCAGACCTGCTGCGGGCAGATGCACCTCAACACCGGCTACCGCCGGCAGGCGCTGCCGATGGTGAAGGGGTTCGCGGAGACGTTCGAGCCCTACGACGCGGTGGTGACGCCGTCCGCGTCCTGCGCGGCGATGATCCGCGACTGGCACCCGAGGCTCGCGCCGCGCACCGCCGGGGTCGCCTCCCGCGTGTACGAGCTGTCGGAGTTCCTGGTGGACGTCCTCGGCGTCACCGACGTCGGCGCCTACTTCCCGCACCGCGTCACCTACCACCCGACGTGCCACTCGCTGCGGATGCTGCACGTCGGCGACCGCCCGCTGCGGCTGCTGCGCGAGGTCCGCGGCATCGACCTGGTCGAGCTCCCGGACGCGGCGGAGTGCTGCGGGTTCGGCGGGACGTTCGCGCTGAAGAACTCCGAGGTGTCGGCCGCGATGTGCGCCGACAAGGTCACCGCCGTCCGCGCGACCGGGGCCGAGGCGCTGTGCGCGGCGGACAACTCCTGCCTGATGCACATCGGCGGCGCGCTCACCCGCACCCGCGCCGGGGTGCGCACCGTCCACCTGGCCGAGATCCTCGCTTCCACAGAGGAGGACCCCGTATGACCTCCCCGGCGATGCCGACCTATCTAGGTATGCCGTCGTTCCCGGAGGCGGCGCGGCGCGCGGTGGGGGACGCGCGGCTGCGCGGCAACCTGGCGCACGCCACCACCACGATCCGGGGGCGGCGCGCCGCCGCGGTGGCGGAGCTGGACGACTGGGACGCGCTCCGCGAGGCCGGCAAGCAGATCAAGGACCACGTCCTGGCGAACCTCGGCCACTACCTGCCGCTGCTGGAGGAGAAGGTCACCGAGGCCGGTGGGACGGTGCACTGGGCGCGCGACGCGGCGGAGGCCAACCGGATCGTCGCCGACCTGGTGAAGGCCACCGGCGAGACCGAGGTCGTCAAGGTCAAGTCGATGGCGACGCAGGAGATCGGCCTCAACGAGTTCCTCGCCGAGGAGGGCATCACCGCCTACGAGACCGACCTGGCGGAGCTGATCGTCCAGCTCGGCGACGACCGGCCGTCGCACATCCTCGTCCCGGCCATCCACCGCAACCGGTCCGACATCCGCGACATCTTCCTGCGCACGATGGACGACGCGCCCGAGGGGCTGACGGACGCGCCCGCCGAGCTGGCCGAGGCGGCCCGGCGGCATCTGCGCGCCAAGTTCCTGTCGGCGAAGGTCGGGGTGTCGGGGGTGAACTTCGCGGTCGCCGACACCGGCACGCTCGTCGTGCTGGAGTCGGAGGGCAACGGCCGGATGTGCCTGACGCTCCCGGAGACGCTCATCTCGGTGATGGGCGTGGAGAAGATCGTGCCGAGCTGGCGGGACCTGGAGGTCTTCCTGCAGCTGCTGCCCCGCTCGTCCACCGCCGAGCGGATGAACCCCTACACCTCCACCTGGACGGGCGTCTCCCCCGGCGACGGCCCGCGCGACTTCCACCTCGTCCTCCTGGACAACGGCCGCACCGACACCCTGGCCGACGAGGTGGGCCGGCAGGCGCTGCGCTGCATCCGCTGCTCGGCGTGCCTGAACGTGTGCCCGGTCTACCAGCGCGCGGGCGGCCACGCCTACGGGTCGCCCTACCCCGGGCCGATCGGCGCGATCCTGTCCCCGCAGATCAGAGGGATCGGGTCGGAGGTGGACGCGTCGCTGCCGTACGCGTCGTCGCTGTGCGGGGCCTGCTTCGAGGCGTGCCCGGTCGCCATCGACATCCCGGAGGTGCTCGTGCACCTGCGGGCCCGCGCCGTCGAGAAGGGGCCGCGCCACCCGCTGGAGCGGGTGGCGATGACGGCGGCCGGGTGGACGCTGCGCTCCCCCACCCGGCTCGCGCTCGCGCAGCGCGCCGCGTCCGCGAGCCGCCGCGTCGTGGCGCGCGGCGGCCGGATCCGGCGGCTGCCCGGGCCGCTGGGCGCGTGGACCGAGACGCGGGACGCGCCCGCGCCGCCGCCCGAGTCGTTCCGCGCCTGGTGGGCCCGGACCGGCGGCGGACGCGAGGAGGAGGACCGGTGAACGCGCGCGAGGAGATCCTGCGCCGGATCGAGAAGGCGGCGCCGACCCGGCCCGCCGCCGAGGTCGCGGCCTCCTACGAGCGGATCGACCGCGGTTACCTGCGCCGCCACCACGAGGACGGGATCCTCGACCTGTTCGCCGAGCGGGTCGCCGACTACCGTGCGAACGTCCTGCGCGTGGCCGCGTCCGAGGTCGCCGCGGCCGTCGCCGAACGGCTCGCCGCCCGCCCCGGCGCGTACGGGGTCCCGTCCGACCTGCCGCCGGAGTGGACGTCCGCGACCGGCGCGGCGCTCGTGCGCGACCCGTCGGTCGCTTCGCTCGACGGCCTCGCCGGGGCGGTCACCGGCTGCGCGGCCGCGGTCGCCGAGACGGGGACCATCGTGCTGGACCACGGCGCCGCCCAGGGGCCGCGCGCCCTGTCGCTCGTGCCCGACTACCACCTGATCGTCGTCCTCGCCGACCAGGTCGCCGCCGACGTGCCGGAGGCGCTCGAACGGCTCGATCCGGGCCGTCCGCTCACGTTCGTGTCGGGCCCGTCCGCGACGAGCGACATCGAGTTGTCCCGCGTCGAGGGCGTGCACGGGCCCAGGACTTTGGAGGTTTTGGTCGTCCAATGAGTGAAGCGATGAACGCCGCGACGTTCGCGGCCGTCGATCTCGGGGCGTCCAGCGGGCGGGTCATGGCCGGGCGCGTCGGTCCGGGCACCCTCGCCCTGGAGGAGATCCGCCGTTTCCCGAACCGCCCCGTCCGGGTCAACGGCACCCTGTACTGGGACATCCTCGGCCTCTACGGCAACGTCCTGGACGGCCTGCGCGCCGCGCCGTCCGGGCTGGCGTCGATCGGCATCGACTCGTGGGCGGTCGACTACGGGCTCCTCGACGCGGAGGGCAGGCTGCTCGGCAACCCCGTCCACTACCGCGACGCGCGCACCGACGGCGTGATGGAGCGGGTCCGCACCGAGCTGGGCGACGACCTCCTCTACCGGACGTCGGGGTTGCAGTTCCTGCCGTTCAACACGATCTACCAGCTCGCGGCGGACGACCTGTCCCGGGCCGCCACGCTGCTGCTCGTCCCGGACCTGCTGGCCTACTGGCTGACGGGCGAGGCCGGCGCCGAGCGCACCAACGCCTCCACGACCGGCCTGCTGGACGTCCGCGACGGCACCTGGTCGCGGGACCTCCTGGACAGGCTGGACCTCCCCGCGAAGATCCTCCCGCCGCTCCGCGAGCCGGGCTCGGCCATCGGGACCCTCCGCCCGGACGTGATGGCCGAGACCGGCCACGGCGCCCTCCAGGTCACGGCGGTCGGCTCGCACGACACCGCGTCCGCGGTCGCCGCCGTGCCCGCCGCCACCGAGCGGTTCGGCTACATCTCGTGCGGCACC
Organism: Actinomadura sp. K4S16; assembly: GCF_008327685.1. Classification (GTDB taxonomy): domain Bacteria; phylum Actinomycetota; class Actinomycetes; order Streptosporangiales; family Streptosporangiaceae; genus Spirillospora. Next base: position 90,054 of record NZ_BDDE01000025.1, on the reverse strand, counting down.
TGGTCGCTGGTCGGCGTGGAACTGGACGCCCCCGTGCTGACCGAGGAGAGCCGCAAGGCCAACTTCACCAACGAGGGCGGCATCGACGGGACCGTCCGCTACCTGCGCAACGTGATGGGCCTGTGGCTGCTCCAGGAGTCCCTGCGGACCTGGGGGAACCCCGACCTGCCCGCGCTGCTCGCCGAGGCCGCGCGGCTCCCGGGGCTGCGCTCGCTCATCGACCCCGACGACCCGGAGTTCCTGCCGCCCGGCGACATGCCCGGCCGCATCGCCGCGCACTGCCGCCGCCGCGGGTTCCCCGAGCCGGCCACGCGCGCCGAGACCGTCCGCTGCGTCGTGGACAGCCTCGCCCTCGCGCACCGCGTCACGCTCCGCCAGGCGTCCCGGCTGTCCGGGCGCGAGATCGAGGTCGTCCACCTGGTGGGCGGCGGCAGCCGCAACGACCTGCTGTGCCGGCTGACCGCCGACGCCAGCGGCCTCCCGGTCGTGGCCGGGCCGGTCGAGGCGACGGCGCTCGGCAACGTCCTGACCCAGGCGCGTGCGCACGGGGTCGTCGCCGGCCTGGCCGAGGCCCGCGCCCTGGTCGCCGCCACCCAGGACCTCTGCCGGTACGAGCCGTCCGGCGACGAGGCCCGCTGGCGGGAGGCCGCCGTCCGCCTCGGCCTGGAGTCCTGACCCGGCGGGTCGTCCGGGCGGCGGGATGTCACGGTCGCGGGACGGTTTACCCTCCCGAGGTTGACATGGGGCGGGCGAGGGCCGTTCATGGCTATGTACATACGGTCAGGAGGACGCCGCCGCGAGTGGACCAGACGCAGGCAGGGTGTGTTGTCCTGCCTTATTGACGTTCCACCCGATAGGGTGAATCCCGCTCGTTCAGAGGAACCACAACAAGAAGCATGGTCACGGCGTCTCGGCCGCCTGTCGCTGTTGGGGTGTGGACATGGAGGGTCGTGCGGCCCGCGCCGCCGGAGGTTCCGGCAATGCTCCGCTGGTGGGGCGACGGGACGCGCTGCGGCGGATCGACCGGGCTCTCGACGCGGTCGAGGACGGCTACGGCTTCGTCGCGCTGGTCGGCGAGCCCGGCGCCGGCAAGACGCGGCTGCTGAACGAGCTCGCCGACGGCGCGAGCGCCCGCAAGCTGCCGTACGTCGCCGGGCGCGCGGCCGAGTTCGAGCAGGAGATGCCGTTCGGCGCCGTGGTCGACGCGCTCGACGACCGCCTCGAGGAGCACGCCCTCGACCTGCCGCCGGGCGCGCTGCGGCTGCTCGGCACCGTGTTCCCCGCGCTCGCCGACCTGTCCGGCGACCCGCCCGCCGCCTCGCCGGAGTCGCGGGTGGCGCGCTACCAGCTGCACCGCACCGTGCGGCACCTGCTGGAGGCGCTGGCCGAGCCGTCCGGGCTGGTGCTGATCCTCGACGACCTGCACTGGGCCGACGACGCGACGATAGAGCTGCTGGACCACCTGGTCCGGCATCCGCCCCGGGCCCGGGTGCTGCTGGCGGTCGCCTACCGGCCGGCGCAGGCGTCGCCGCGGCTGGCGGCGCTGGTGGACGCGGCGGGCCAGCAGGGCGTGCGGGTGACGGTCGACCCGCTCTCCCAGAGCGAGGTCCGCGAGTTCCTCGGCCCGGACGTCGGCCACGCGCGGTGCGAGGCGTTGTTCAAGGCCAGCGGCGGCAACCCCTTCTACCTCGAAGCGCTGGCCAAGATGGCGGGCGGGGCCGCGCCCCAGGCCGGCCCCGGTCTGGACCGGCAGTGGGAGAAGGGCGTCGCGAACCTGACCGAGGTGCCCCCCGCGGTGCGGGCGGCGCTGCAGGTCGAGCTGAGCGCGCTGCCGCCGCGGGCGCTGCTGATGGCGCAGGGCGCCGCGGTGGCCGCGGACGTGTTCGAGCCCGCGCTCGCGTCGGTCGCGGCGGAGATGGAGCGGGACGCCGCGCTCACCGCCCTGGACGTGCTGACCGGCCACGACGTGGTGCGTCCCGCGCCGGGCGGCCGGTTCCGGTTCCGGCATCCCCTGGTGCGGCACGTCGCCTACGCCTCGACGGCGGCGGGCTGGCGGATCGCCGCGCACTCGCGGGTGTCGGAGCGGCTGGCCGACCTCGGCGCCCCGGCGGCCGTGCGCGCCCACCACGTGGTGCGGTCGGCGCGGTTCGGCGACGCCGAGGCCATCCGGACGCTGGTGGAGGCCGCCCGCGCCGTCGCGCAGCAGGCGCCCGCCACCGCGGCGTACTGGTTGCAGGCCGCGCTGGAGCTGATGCCCGGCACCGCCGACGACGCCTACCCCGACCGGGTGGAGCTGCTGGTCGAGCTGGCCCAGGTGCAGGCGTTCAGCGGCCACGCCGAGGAGGGCCGCGAGACCGCCCGCACGCTGCTGCGGCTGCTGCCCGCCGACGACACGGTCCGCCGCGCCCGCACCGTGCACATGTGCGCGATCATGGAGCGGCAGCTCGGCCGGATCCACGAGGCCCGCGCCCTCGTCCTGGACGAGCTGCGCCGCATCACCGACCGGCAGACCCCCGAGGCGGTGCTGCTGCGGATCCGGCTCGTCGCCGACCGGATCCAGCGGATCGACACCCGCGGCTCGCACGCCATCCTGGAGACCATCCCCGACAGCGCCCCCGGGTGGACCCCCGGGCTGACGGCGGCGGTCGCGGCGATGCGCCCGATGGTCGCCTACGGGCGCGGCGAGGTCGCGGAGGCGATCGAGCGCGCCCAGACCGCCGACCGGCTGTTCTCCGCGGCGTCCGACAACGACTTCGCCGACTGCCTGGACTGCTTCGCCTGGCTGGTGTTCGCCGAGTCGTTCCTCGGCATGTACGACGAGGCGCTGCGGCACGCCGAGCGGCTGGTGTCGATCACCCGCACGACCGGGCAGACGTTCATCCTCGGCTACATGCTGTCCGGGCTGTCGCGCGTCCTGACGCAGCTGGGGCGGCTGGAGGAGGCCGCCGCCGTCGCCGACGAGGCCACCGCGGTCGGCCGCGACCTGCGCTCGCAGGAGGTGCTGGCCTACGGGCTGATCCAGCAGTGCCTGACCGCGTCCCTGATGGGCGACCACGAGCGGGCGCTGCGCGCCGGGGACGAGGCCGTCGCCAACGACACCGGATCGGGCGAGTGGTGGACGCACATGGCGCACGTCGCCCGCGCCATCGCGGTGGTCAACGAGGGAAGGCTGGAGGAGGGCGCCGCCGCGCTGGTCGCCGCCTGCGGCGACGGCACCCTCGGCCTGGACTTCAGCACCCTGGTGGTCTGCGCGGAGGCGCTGGCGTCGGTCCGCGCCGCGCAGGAGGACGCCGCCGACGCCGCGAACTGGGCCGACATCGCCGACGCGATCGCCGACCCGCTGCTGACCGGCGACGCCGGCCTGGCCAGGCTGACCCGCGCGCACGCGCTCCGCGCCGCCGACCCCGCGAGGTCCGCGGCGCTGGCGGCGGAGGCCGCCGATCTGCTCGCCAAGGCGGGACGGCGGCCCGAGGCGGGGCGGGCCGAACTGGCCGCCGGGCTCGCGCACGCCGCCGCCGGCGACCGCGCCCGGGCCCGGGACCGGCTGCGCGCCGCCGCGGAGGTCTTCGAGGCGTGCGGGATGAGGGGGCTGCTGGCGCAGGTCGTCCGCGAGCAGCGCCGGCTCGGCGTCCGGGTCCCCACCGCCGGGTCGCCCGCCAGGGCCGCCAGGGGCGGGAAGGACCTGCCGTTCGGGCTGTCCCCGCGCGAGCACGAGATCGCGCTGCTGGTCGCGGAGGGCAACAGCAACCAGCAGATCGCCGAGCGGCTGTACCTCAGCGTCCGGACGGTCGAGACCCACCTGTCCCGCGTCTTCGCCAAGATCGGCGTGCCCTCCCGGGTCGGCGTCGCGACGGCGATGAACCGTTCCGAGTAGATCCGACTCTCAGTTCACGTACGTCCCGTACACCCGGCGGGTGACTCGCACCCGTAAGTACGGGTTCTCCACGATGCCGCGCCGATATCCGCGTTTGGCAGGGTTGGACCGTCAGGAAGCGGAGGAGATGGCCATGGATCAGCAGCGGATCGCGCGCTTCACGCACGCGGGCGTCGCCGACGCCGAGGTGTCCGTGCACCCCTTCGCGACCGACGACGGCCTCGGCCTGACCCTGACCCGGTTCCGCCGGGACGACTGCGACGACGTCGTCCTCCTGGTGCACGGGCTGACGACGTCCAGCGACATGTACATCATGCCGGAGCACACCAACATGGTGAACTACCTGCATGACGCCGGGTTCGGCGACGTGTGGGCGGTCGACCTGCGGATCAGCGGCCGGTTCCCCTACAACGCCGAGACCGCGCGCCACGACCTGGACACCATCGCGCTCCTCGACCACCCGGCGGCGCTCGCCGAGCTGCGGCGCCACATCGGCGACCGGCGGGTCCACGTGGTCACCCACTGCGTGGGCGCGATCTCGTTCTCGATGGCGCTGTTCGCCGGCACCGTCAGCGACGTCGCCAGCCTGGTCTGCAACAGCGTCTCGGTCACCCCGCGCACCCCGACCTGGTCGAAGATCAAGCTGGGTTACGGCCCGGCCCTGATGGAGTACGTGCTCGGGCCCTGCCACCTCGACCCCCGGTACGGCCACGCCCCGGTGCTGACGCGCGGCTGGATGCTCGCCAAGGCGGTCGCCCCGTTCCACCGCGAGTGCGGCGAGCCCGCCTGCCACATGCTCAGCTTCATGTGGGGCGGCGGGAAACCGATCTTCACGCACGAGAAGATGTCGCCGGTCACGCACGGCCGGCTGCCCGACCTGTTCGGGGCCTGCAACGTCAACTACTACCGGCACCTGCACACGATGGTGAAGGCCGGCCGCGCGGTGAAGCACCGCCCGCGCGATCCGCGCCTCGCCGCGCTGCCGGACGACTACCTGTCGCGCGCCGCCACGGTCACCACGCCGATCCTGTTCCTCACCGGAGACCGCAACCACGTGTTCACCGACTCCAACATCGTCTGCCACCGCACCCTGGAGAAGATCACTCCCGGCCTGCACGAGCTGGCGGTCCTGCCCGGCTACGGCCATCAGGACCCGTTCATGGGCGCCGCCGCCGACGCCGAGGTCTTCCCGCAGGTCGTGGACTTCCTCAAGCGGAAGGCGGGCTGAGCGATGAGCGAAGGCAACGGCGCGGTCGAGCACGTCGGCGCGGTCGTGGTCGGGTCCGGGTTCGGCGGGTCCGTCGCGGCGTACCGGCTGGCGGAGGCCGGGCAGCGGGTCGTCCTGCTGGAGCGCGGGCAGCCGTACCCGCCGGGCAGCTTCCCCCGCTCCCCCGCCGAGATGGGCCGGGCGTTCTGGGACCCTGACGCCGGCCTGTACGGGATGTACGACGTGTGGGGGTTCAAGGGCTGCGACTCGGTCGTGTCGGCCGGTCTCGGCGGCGGTTCTCTGATCTACGCGAACGTCCTGCTGCGCAAGGACGAGCGCTGGTTCGTGCACGACCGGCCGGGCCCCGGCGGCGAGCACGAGCCGTGGCCGATCTCGCGCGCCGACCTCGACCCGCACTACGACGCCGTCGAGCGGATGATGGGCGCGACGCCGTACCCCCTCGACCGGGTCCCCTACGACGACACCCCGAAGACGCACGCGCTCCAGGACGCGGCGGCCGAGCTCGGCCTGCACAGCACGCTGCCGCCGCTCGCGGTGAGCTTCGCCGCCGAACCGGGCGGCACGCCCGGGGTGGGCCTGCCGATCGCCGAACCGGCGTACGGCAACCTGCACCGCACCCGCCGGCTGACGTGCAAGCTGTGCGGCGAGTGCGACATCGGCTGCAACGAGGGCTCCAAGAACAGCCTCGACCACAACTACCTGTCGGCCGCGGCGCACCACGGCGCCGACATCCGCACCTCCCACGAGGTGAAGGCGATCCGGCCGCGGCCGGGCGGCGGGTACGAGGTCGACTACGTCCACCACGCCGACCTCGGCGCCAAGAAGCGCCGCCTGCCGGTCCGGACGATCACCTGCGACCGGCTCGTCCTGGGCGCCGGCACGTACGGGACCACGTACCTGCTGCTGAAGTCGAGGGACGCGTTCCCCGGCCTCAGCTCCGCGCTCGGCACCCGGTTCTGCGGCAACGGCGACCTGTTGACGTTCCTGCTGCGGGCCAAGGACCGCAACCGGGTCCGCCCGCTGAGCGCCAGCCGCGGGCCGGTGATCACCACGGCGATCCGGCTGCCGGACGAGCTGGACGGCGTGCCGGGCGCGGGCCCCGGCGCCTACATCCAGGACGGCGGCTACCCGGGGTTCACCGACTGGATCGTGAACGGCCTCGACGTCCGCTCGGAGTTCGAGCGCGCGGTGGCCTTCCTGTGGGACCGCTTCACCGAGTTCTTCAAGGACGCGCCGGACACCAACCTGTCCAAGGAGCTGTCGGACCTGATCGGCGACGGGGCGCTGACGGTCAGCTCGCTGCCGCTGCTCGGCATGGGCCGCGAGACCGCCGACGGGCGGCTGCGCCTGAAGGACGGCCGGCTCACCGCCGACTGGACGGCCGAGACCAGCGAGGAGCTGTTCCAGCGCGTCCGCAAGACGATGCGGGGGATCGCGGACGTGCTCGGCGCCGACTACGCCGACAACCCGATGTGGTTCCGCAAGCGCATCATCACCGTCCATCCGCTGGGCGGCGCCCCCATGGGCGGCCACCCGGGCGAAGGCGTCTGCGACGCCTTCGGCGAGGTGTTCGGGTTCCCGGGCCTCTACATCGCCGACGGGGCGGCGATGCCCGGCCCGGTGGGCCCGAACCCCTCGCTCACCATCGCCGCGCACGCCGATCGCCTGGCCACGCGGCTGCTGGAGACGTCCGTCCGCCGGGGGGCGGACGGGACGACCGCCCCGTCTGCCACGGGGGCCGAGCCGGCCGGGGGAGCCGGCTCGCCAGGCGGGGCGGGGAACGGCTCGGCGTACGGTCCGGTCTCGGGGAGCCGCGGTGGGACACGGGGACCTTCCACCGCGGCGGCGGGCCGTACGTCGCTGTCGTTCACCGAGGAGATGAAGGGGTTCGTCACCTACGGGGAGACCGACACGCGGATCGGCGAGCTGGCCGAGGGGCGGCTGCCCCTGTCGTTCCGCCTGACGATCACCGCGGCGGACACCGAGCGGTTCCTCGCCGAGGCGGCCCACGAGGCGACCGCCGCGGGGTGGGTCGACGCGGGCGGGCACGGCGGCCGCCGCCCGGTGGAGCGGGGCACGTTCAACCTGTTCGTCGCGGACGGCTCCGAGGACCGGCGGCTGATGAAGTACCGGCTCTTCTACACCGACGGCGAGGGCCGGCGGCGCACGCTGAGCGGGCACAAGAACGTCCTGCACGGGCCGCCGACGCGGATCTGGCCGGACACCTCCACCCTCTACGTGCGGCTGCTGGACGGCCACGTCGCCGAGGACGAGAAGGACGGCGCGGAGATCGTCGCGGCGGGCGTGCTGCACATCCAGCTGACCGACTTCGCGCGGCAGCTGACGACCTTCCGCACGACGGGACCGGACGGGGCGGGCAGGCTGCTCGACTTCGGCAGGTTCTTCGCCGGGGAGCTGTGGGAGGTCTACGGTCCCGACCCCGCCTGAAGGGGTCCATGGTCGTGCAGGCCGAGGGAACTGCGGGGTGCTCTCGGCCTGCACCTTTTACGCCGGAGGCCGTGCGGGGGGTCGCGCGGTCTCCGGCTCGCGCGTCCGGCCGGGTCAGACGCCCTCGGCCCGCCGGGCCGGGCAGTCGGGCGGGCAGTGCTCGACGTGCGCGGGCAGCCACCGGGTGAAGGCCGTCAGCATCCGCCGAAGCGCGAAGCCGACGACCGGGCCGGTGCCGGGGATCAGCGGCTCGAACTCCGCCTCCCAGCGGATGAACGTGCCGGCGTCCCGGCGCTCCAGCCGGACGTCCGAGCGGTAGCTGCGCACGGGCAGGCCCGACACGGCGACGTAGCCGAAGTGCTCGTAGGGCTCGTAGGCGACGGTCCGCTCGCTGGCCGGCCAGATCTTCTTGACGGTGCCGACGCCGTAGGGGGTCGTGTCGCCCCGGCGCGTCTGCTTCGCCGGGATGGGGAACCTGCCCCAGGCGCCCCATGCCTCGGGGACGGCGAGATGCCGGAACAGGTCCTCGGGCGAGGCGGCGGTGGTGGCGGTGGCCTGGATCATCGCCACACGCTACAACGACCCGGAAATGTCGCACCACCGGCCCGGGGGCCCGGTCAGGACGACTGCGCGCGGGCGCGGAACGCGGCGGCCTTGACGCGGTTCTGGCAGGCGGTGGAGCAGAACCGGCGGGTGCCGTTCCGGGAGGTGTCGACGTAGACGCGGTCGCAGTGCGGCGCGGTGCAGACGCCGAGGCGGTCGTGCAGCTCGCTGCCGATGACGATGGCGAGGCCGGTGGCGCACGGTCCGGCCCAGTCGTTCTCGTCGGCGCCGTGGTAGTGGACGTGCCACGGCTGCCCGTCGTGGCGTTCCAGCCGGGGCCGGGCCTCGGTCTTCTCCAGGATCCGGTTGACCTGCTCGGCGGCGCCGTCGACGTCGCCGGCGGCCACGGCGTCGAACACGATGCGCAGCTCGCGCGCGACGGCGGCGAGCACGGGCAGTTCATCCTCGGTGGCGCGCGATCCGTACCCGACGCCGTGGAGGACATCGGTGACGGCGGCGGCGAGCGCGGGCGGCGGGGGCGGGGTGTAGGCGCGGCCGCGCCGCTCCCCCGGCGTCAGCTCGTTGACCAGGCCGGCGGCGGCCTGCACCACCGCATCGGTATGACTGTTGAAATCCACTTGACCAGTTACACCTTTCCGGTTCACACTGTAACTGCCCAAAGGTTATACGACAGTCACAGGAGGGGCCATGACCCTGCTCAGCCACGAGGTCGCGAGCGCGTGGACCGCCCGCTGGGACGTCCAGCAGGAGGGCTACGTCCCGGACCGCGAGGAGCGGTTCACCGCCCTCATCGACGCGCTGGAGGCCGCGACCGGACGCCCCGACCCGCTCGTCCTCGACCTCGGCTGCGGGCCGGGCTCGCTCGCCGGCCGGATCCTGGACCGCCTCCCCCGCGCGACCGTGGTCGCGGTCGACGCCGACCCGCTGCTGCTGTCGCTCGGCCGCGCCGCGCACGCCGGCCGGCCGAACCTGGCCTTCGCCGAGCTGGACCTGCGCGAGCCCGGCTGGGCGGCCCGGCTGCGGCTGGACCGGCAGGCCGACGCCGCGGTCAGCACGACCGCCCTGCACTGGCTCTCGGGCGAGCAGCTCCGCGTCGCCTACGGCGAGCTGGCGCGGGTGCTGCGGCCCCGCGGCCTGTTCCTCAACGGCGACAACCTGGGGGTGGAGGACCGGACTCCGGGCCTCGCGGCCCTCGACGTCGCCCTGCGCGAGCGCGAGCAGGCGCGCCGGTTCGCCGGGGACCGCCCCGAGGGCTGGGACCAGTGGTGGGCCGCGATCGCCGCCGATCCGGACCTCGCCGAGCTGCGGGTGCGGGCCCGGGACGAGACGACCGGCCACCACGGGTCGGAGTCGGAGCTGCTGTCCACCCATGTCGAGGCGCTCCGCGACGCCGGCTTCGCCGAGGCCGGGACGCTCTGGCAGCGCGGCGACAACCGCCTCCTCGCCGCCCTGCTGGGTGACTAGCCCCGACGGTCACTGCCCCGTCACCCCATGGCCATGGCGGGGAAGTCGAGGACGCGGGCGGACCGGGAGTCCGGTCCGCCCCGCCCCTCGCCGTCGCCCTCGCGGGCGGCGCGGCCGGTCAGGATGTGGCCGCGGAACACCGCGCCCTTCGCGACGACCTTGACGGCGTGGAAGCCGCGCGGCGGCAGGGCGCAGAACCCGGTCCGCACGACGTCCTCGAACAGCGAGTCCGACACCACGTAGGCCAGGTCGCGGTCCGGGTCGTCGATCAGCAGGCGGCGCAGCGGCGTCGCGTCCAGCAGCCGCTGGACGACGATGGGCGCGTCGCCGGCGGGACCGAACGGCCCGGCCGTGAGCGTGCCGTGGTGCAGCGAGAGCCGCACGCGGAGCCGGAAGCGCCCGGCGTCCCGGTTGGCCTCGCGCAGCGCCTCGTCGAGGAGGATCACGAAGTCGCCGGCCACCGTCGCCGGGTCGACGCCCTCCGGCAGCGTGGCGAGCTCGCCGTCCCCGCCGACCTGCTTGTCCCAGCCGGCGCGGTCGAGGCCGACGCCGCGGGCGGCGCCGTCGAGCGCCTCCGACAGCAGCCGCTGCGCGTGCAGCTGCTCGCGCGTGTCGCGCTTGCTGTATCCCTGGATGTCCACCGCCAGCAGCAGGCGGTAGCTGAGCTGTACTTCCCCGTTCCCCTTCACCATGCCGATCCCGCCCTCGGTCTCTGTTTGGGCAAATGGGCCTGATGCCCGCATTCGCTCCACTATCCGGAGTGAGGTTGCCCGGCGAAGACCCGCTGCGCGGTTCGGATGCGTCGCCTCCCGTTCGCCCCTTGAGACGCACTCCGGCGGCGGTCGGCGCAGAAGGTAAGTAAAAGCTAGCGAACCAGTAAGTGCCATATCGGAAAATCACCCACGAAACGGTCCCGGTTGAACCGGGGGGCGCAGGGGTTCCGTACTGCCTCCCAACGTGACACCCACGGTCACCGCGTCGCCCCGCACCCCTCGCACCCCGCCGGAGACCCCGATGGCCCACAGATCGCCGGCCGCCGCGTCGGCCACCCGCGAACGCCCGCCCGGACCCTGGAGCTGGTTCCGCGGCCCGCGTCCCGCCGGCGGCGTGGACGACCAGGTGATCGTCACCGAGCTGTACCGCGTGTACGGCCGGCCGCTGCTGTCGTTCGTGCTGCGCCTCACCGGCGGCGACCGGCACTGGGCCGAGGACGTCGTCCAGGAGACGATGATCCGGGCCTGGCGCAGCGCGCACCAGCTCGACGAGAACGCGACCTCGCTGCTGCCCTGGCTGGCGACCGTCGCCCGCCGGATCGTCATCGACGACCAGCGCCGCAAGAACGCACGGCCGCAGGAGGCGGGCGAGGGCCCGCTGGAGAACATGCGCGTGCCCGACGGGTTGGAGGATCTGCTGCGCTCCGTCGTCGTGTCCGAAGCCCTCCTCGCCCTGTCCCCGGCCCACCGCGAGATCCTCAACGAGACCTTCTTCCGTGACCGCTCGGTGAACGAGGCCGCCAAGCATCTCGGGATCCCCGTGGGCACCGTGAAGTCCCGGGTCTACTACGCGCTCCGGGCACTGCGCGTCGCCCTGGAGGAGAGGGGCGTGACGCCATGAGAGCGCCGGACATGCCGCACGTCGACGTCGGCGCCTACGCCCTCGGCCTGCTGGAGGAGCCCGACCGCCGCGCGTTCGAGGCGCACCTGGCGACGTGCTTCTCCTGCCACGAGGAGCTCGGCGCGCTGAGCGGGATCGCCCAGACGCTGGACGGCATCGGCCCGATCGCCGACCCGGTGGACGCGATGCCCGCGCCGCCCGAGCCGGCGGCGGTCACCGACCTGATGCGGCACCGGATCCGCCGGCGGCGCCGACACAGGGCCGCGCGGGCGCTGGCCGCGGCCGCCGCCGGGGTCGTGCTGCTCGGCGGCGCGCTCGGCACCGGGTACACGCTGGGCGCCGACCGCGGCCCCACCGCCTCCGCTTCGGACGGCGGCACCGCCGAGCTGCTGCGGAACGGCCGGGCCATGTCGGCGACCGACGCGGGCACCGGCGTCACCGGGACGGTCGCGATGCAGGGGAAGGCGTGGGGCAGCCGCGTCGGGCTGCGCCTCAGCAAGGTCCGCGGGCCCCTGGCGTGCGAACTGGTCGCCGTGGACGCCAAGGGCGGCGCGCACACCGTCGTCGGCTGGTCCGTCCCCGCCAAGGGCTACGGCCTGCCGGACTCGCCGCAGCCGCAGCTCGCGGTGCAGGGCGGCACGGCGCTGCGGCCGGAGGAGATCAGCCGGTTCGAGGTCCGGACCATCGGCGATGGCCGAACCCTGCTGACCGTCCCCGCGTAGGACGCCGCCCGCCCGGACCGCGGGGGCGCGCCCCGGCGGCGCGGCCGGGCCGCTCCCCCGCGTCTCATAGGCTGAAGCGGTGAGTGCGACCCGATCCTCCGCCGGCCCCGAGCTGATGCTGCCGGGGCTGCGCGAGGTGTACGCGGCCTACGTCCGGGAGGCCGACGCGCTGCCCGCGCTGCCCGGCCCGCTGCAGGCCGAGATGTGGACGTCCGCGCAGCTCGGCGGCCTGGAGGCGGCGGCACCGCACGCCGCGGCGCGGCGCGCCGCGCTCGGCGACCTGATCGGCTGCCTGCACGCGGCGGCCACCCCGGGCGCCCGGGCCTTCCTGCGGGCGCTCGCCGCGATCGGCCCCGCCGAGGGGCGCGCCGCGGCGGCCCGCGCCGCCGACCGGCTCGCGGGCGTCCCGGCCGCGCCCTGGGAGGGGGCGCTCGGGCGGGTCGTCCCCGGGCAGGCGTGGCTGATCCAGGAGGGCCCGCTGGACGGCGACCGCCTGGTCTGCGAGTTCCGCTACGAGGACGCCGGCACCGCCGGGATGCACGCCCTCGCCGTCCGGCTCTCCTACGGCGACGCACCCGCCGAGATCGTGGTCGTCGGGGACGTCCCGGCGCTGATGGCGGCGGCGCGGCAGGCGATGCAGGCCGAGCTGTGCGTCGTCCAGCCCTACGACGCGGCCGCCGTGGGGGCGAGGCTCCGCGCCGCGCTCGGCGGGGAGCGCGGCGGGGCGTCCTCCGGCGCCGGGAACGGCGCGGAGCCTCTGCCCGAGGCGTGCTACCCGGCGCTGGCGCTGGCCCGGCACCGAGTGTCCCTCTTGCCCTAGCCGCCCTACCGGCCGAGGGCGCGGTAGCGGCGGACCGACAGCGGGAAGAACACCGCCGCGATCACCAGCGGCCACACCACCGCCATCAGCACGCTGTGCTGGGCCGCCCACGACCCGCCCGCGACCGGCTCGCCGAACAGCTCCCGGCACGCCGTCACGGTCGCCGACATGGGGTTCCACTCGGCGATCGCGCCCAGCCAGCCCGGCATCGTGCTCGGCGCCACCAGGGCGCTGGACAGGAACCCGATCGGCCAGACCAGGATCTGCACGGCGGCCACCGACTCCGGCCCCTTGGCCATCAGGCCGAGGTAGACGCCGAGCCAGACCAGCGAGAACCGCAGCAGCAGCAGGAGCCCGAGCCCGGCGAGGGCCTTGGCCGCGCCGTCGTGGACGCGCCAGCCGATCAGCACGCCGCAGACCGCCATCACGGCGAGCGCGACGACCGAGTGCAGCATGTCGGCGGTGGCCCGGCCCACCACGACGGCGGACGAGGACATCGGCATGGACCGGAACCGGTCGGTCACGCCCTTGCTCGCGTCGGTGGCGATCGCGGCGAACGTCGTCTCGACCCCGAACGCCATCGTCAGCGCGAACATGCCGGGGACGATGAACTCCCGGTAGGTGCCGCCGCCCGGCACGTCCATCTGGCCGCCGAACAGGTAGCCCATCATCAGCACGACCATCACCGGGAACAGCAGCCCGACGGCGACCTCGCCCGGCCTGCGCGCCCAGTGGGCGAGGGCGCGGGAGGTCATGACCCACCCGTCGACAGCAGCCCACCGAACCGTCTGCACACTCACAGGGCCACCTCCTTCTTCTCCGTAAGGCTCAGGAACACCTCGTCCAGCGTGGGACGGCGGAGGCCGATGTCGGCGACGGCGACGCCCGCCTCGTCCAGGGCCCGGACGGCCTCGGTCAGCGCGGCCGCCCGGCCCGCCACCGGCGCCCCGACGCGCAGGGCCTCGGCGTCGACGTCCACCTCGCCGGTCGCGACCCGGCCGACGATCTCGGCGGCGGCGGCCAGCGCTCCGGGGTCGTCCACGACGACCTCGACGCGGTCGCCGCCGAGCCGGGCCTTGAGCGCGTCCGGGGTCCCCTCCGCGATGACGCGGCCCTGGTCGATCACCGAGACGCCGGAGGCGAGCCGGTCGGCCTCCTCCAGGTACTGGGTGGTGAGCAGGACGGTGGTGCCGCCGTCCACCAGGTCGCGGATCGCGTCCCACACCTCGCCCCGGCTGCGCGGGTCCAGGCCGGTGGTCGGCTCGTCCAGGAACAGCACGGGCGGCGCGAGGATCATGGACGCGGCCAGGTCGAGGCGCCGCCGCATGCCCCCGGAGTACTCGCCCGCGGGCTTGGCGGCGGCGTCGGTGAGCCGGAACCGCTCCAGCAGCTCGTCCGCCCGCAGCCGCGCCCGCCTGGCGCCGAGGTGGTGGAGGCGGCCGAACATGACGAGGTTCTGCCGGCCGCCGAGCACCTCGTCGACCGCGGCGTGCTGCCCGACGAGCCCGATGCGGCGCCGCACCTCGACCGCCTCGCGCACCACGTCGTGCCCGGCGACGCGGGCGGTGCCGGCGTCCGGCCGCGCGAGCGTGGTCAGGATGCGGACGGCGGTGGTCTTGCCCGCGCCGTTCGGGCCGAGCAGGCCGTGCACGGTCCCGGCGGGGACGCGCAGGTCCAGCCCGGCGAGGGCCTCGGTGCCGCCGTAGCGCTTGCGCAGCCCCTCGGCGACGACCGCGAACCGTGGTTCCGTCACCCGTCCTCCAAAACTATGTACGCAGTACGGATTTACCATCGCGGCCAATATAACGTACGCAGTACAGAGTTTCATCCCTGAGAGGATCGGCCGGTGACCGAGTACAGCGGGGCGGGCGACCCGAAGCGCACCCTGGAGCTGCTGTGGGGCGTGCGGGAGCGCCCGCGGCGCGGGCCCAAGCCGCGCCTGACCGCGGAGGAGATCGTCCGGACGGCGATCCGGCTGGCCGACGCCGAGGGCCTGGACGGTCCGTCCATCCGCCGCATCGCCGAGGAGCTGGGCGTCTCCCCCATGTCGATCTACACCTACGTCCCGGGCAAGGCGGAGCTGATCGACGTCATGATCGACCGCGCGTTCGGCGAGCTGACGCCGCCGGACCAGGGCTCCTGGCGCGACCGCCTGGAGCACATCGCCCGCGACAACTGGGCGCTGTTCCACCGGCACCCGTGGCTGCTGGAGATCACCAAGGCGCGGCCGCCGCTCGGCCCGAACACGTGCGCCAAGTACGAGTACGAGCTGCGCGCCGTGGACGGCCTCGGTCTCAGCGACCTGGAGATGGACTCGGTCGTCGCGCTCGTGACCGGCTTCGCCGAGAGCGCCGCCCGCGTGTCGGTCGACGCCGCCGAGGCCGAGCGCCGCAGCGGGATCACCGACGAGCAGTGGTGGGAGGCGAGCGCCCCCCTGCTGGAGGCGCTCGTGAACGAGGACGACTACCCGCTCGGCACCCGGGTCGGCGCCGCCACCGGGCGCGAGTACAACGCCGCCATCGCGCCCGGCCGCGCCTTCGAGTTCGGCCTCGCCCGCGTCCTGGACGGCATCGAGGTGCTGGTCAGTTCCCGCTAGCCCGCTTGGTCCGCTTCGTCGGCACGGCCTTCGCCGGGTCCTCGGGCCACGGGTGCTTCGGGTACCGGCCGCGCAGCTCGGCCCGGACCGCCCGGTACCCCTCGTGCCAGAACGAGGCCAGGTCGGCGGTGACCGCCGCCGGGCGCCCCGCCGGCGACAGCAGGTGCACCACCAGGGGAACCCGCCCGCCGGCGAGCCGCGGCGCCGCGTCCCACCCGAACAGCTCCTGCAGCTTCACGGCGAGGACGGGCCGCTCTCCGGAGTAGTCGACCCGGATCCGCGACCCGGACGGCACCTCCACCCGCTCGGGCGCGTACTCGTCCAGCCGCTTCGCCAGGTCCCACGGCAGCAGCCCGCGCAGCACGCCCGCGACGTCGACCCTCGCCAGGTCGGCCCGCCGCCGCGCGCCGGCCAGCCACTCCGGCGCCCGTTCCAGCAGCGCCGCGTCGCCGACGTCCGGCCAGGGCTCCCCGAGGGCCCCGTGCAGGAAGGCCAGCCGCTCCCGCAGCGCGACGGCCGCCGGCGTCCAGCGCAGCAGCCCAAGGCCCTCTGCGCGCACCCCCTCCAGCAGGGCGGCGCGCACGAGCCCGGGGTCCGGGTCGCGCAGCGGGCGGGCCTCCAGCTCGATCGCGCCGAGGCGCTCGACGCGGCGCGCGACCACGTCGCCGTCGTGCCACCCGACCTCCTCGGCGGTCCCGACCAGCGCCGCCGCCGCGGACCGCGCGACCTCCTCGTCGATCACCACGGCCTGCCGGACCCGCGCCGACGCCGACCCGGCGGGGCGGTCGGCCGCCGCGACCGCGAGCCAGCCGGGCCGCGCCCCGGCCAGCGCCGACCCGTCCGCGAGCTCGGCCCCCGTGCCGGACGCCATCAGGTAGCCGCTCCCCCGCCGCCGCGCCACCCGCTCCGGGAACGCCAGCGCCACCACGGTCCCCGCCGCGTGGTCGTCGCTCCGGGACGGCGGGGCCCCGGCCCGCGCGGGGAGCGACCGCTGGAGGCGGGCCGCCTCGTCGCGCCAGCGCGCGGCGTGCGGGTCGGCGGGGCGGCTCCGGCCGCGCAGGGCGCGCCAGACGGCGGTGAGGTCGTCGCCTGCCGAGCGGGGCGGCGGTTCGGAGAGCAGCGCGACGATCTGGGCCGCGTCGCGCGCGCCGACCAGGGGCGCGCCGTCGAGCAGGGCGCGGGCGAGCCGGGGGTGCAGGCCGACGCCCGCCAGGCGGCGGCCGCGGTCGGTGGCCCGGCCCTCGCGGAGGGCGCCGAGGGCGTGCAGGGTGCCGCGGGCGACGTCCATCGCGGCGGGCGGGGGCGGGTCCAGGAGGGCGAGGCCGGTCGCGTCGGGATCGCCCCAGCAGGCCGCCTGGAGCGCGAAGCCGGTGAGGTCGGCCAGCTCGATCTCGGGGCGGGGACGGGCCGGGAGGCGGTCGTGCTCGGCCTGCGTCCAGCACCGGTAGACGGTGCCGGGGGCCTCGCGTCCGGCGCGTCCGGCGCGCTGGTCGGCGGTGGCGCGGGACGCGCGGACGGTGGTGAGCGAGCCGAGGCCGCGGGCGTGGTCGGTGCGGGGCTCGCGGGCGAGGCCGCAGTCCACGACCGCGCGGACGCCGGGGACGGTGAGGCTCGACTCGGCGACCGAGGTGGCGAGGACGATCCGGCGGCGCGGCGAGGGCGCGAGCACCTCGTCCTGCACCCGTCCCGGCGCCTGGCCGTGGATCTGCAGGACCTCGGCGGGCGCGCCGGCCAGCAGCCCGGCGACGCGGGCGATCTCCCCGACCCCCGGCAGGAAGCACAGGACGTCGCCGTCGCGTTCGGCGAGGGCCCGGCGGGCGGTCGCGGCGACGTGGGCGAGCAGCGCGGGGTCGACGCGCATGCCGTGCGGCGGCGGGACGGGGCGCGGCGGCGGCGCCCAGACCGTCTCGACCGGGTGCAGCGCCGCCGCGGTCTCCACGACGGGGGCGCCGCCGAGGAGCCGCGCCCACGGGCCGGTGTCGGCGGTGGCGGACGCGGCGACCAGCCGCAGGTCGGGGCGCAGGGCGGCGCGGACGTCGAGCATGAAGGCCAGCGCGGTGTCGGCGTCCAGGTGCCGTTCGTGGCACTCGTCCAGGATCACCGTGCCGACGCCGTCGAGTTCGGGGTCGGACTGGAGGCGCTGGAGCACGACGCCCGTGGTGACGACGTCCACGCGGGTGCCGGGGCGGGACTCGCCGCGGACGGTGACGCCGATCCGGCCGCCGACGCGCTCGCCGAGGAGCCACGCCATGCGGCGGGCGGCGGCGCGGGCGGCGAGGCGGCGGGGCTCCAGGACCAGGACCTTGCCGGGGGCGGGCGGCGCGCCGAGGGCGAGCCCCGCGAGGGCGAGGGGGACGAGCGTGGTCTTCCCGGTGCCGGGAGGCGCCGCCAGCACCGCCGCGCCGCCCTCGTCCAGGGCCGCGCGCAGGGCGGGGACGGCGTGGCGGACGGGGAGGCCTTCGGCGGCGCTGAGGTGCATCGTCCCAGTCTGCCGCCCCGCCCCGCACTCCCGGAAATCAATTGCAGCGAAAAGGGCCTTGAATGTTGCGGTGATAGTTGCACCGCGCCTTTCAATCAATCTCAGGGGGCACTTTACCAGCCTTCCCGCGAATCGGTGCGGCCAATCACATGCGAACGAGCAGGTGAGCAATGCCCCAGGCCCAAGAAGTGGCGTGGCAGTTTGATTTAAGTCACCCCGCAAAGTGTGGCGGGAATGCCGGGCCGTCCCCATACTGGTGGCGTCGTGGCAGGTGCTGGAAGGACGGACATGTTCGGCAGCTCCATCTACCTCAGGGACCGTCCCGCTTTCACCGGCGGTTCGCCGCAGGCGGTGTACGAGGAACTCTGGCAGCGAGGCCGAAAAGGCCGGTTGCGGACGCGCGCCTTTCTGGCGGCGGCGACGCTTGTGTTGTGCGGGATGCTCATCAACGCCGTTTTCGGAATCGTGATGGCCGTCCTGGTTGCGGCCGCGGACACGCTCGTCCATTGGCGCATTTACAACTCGTCGCGGGTGTGGCGGCTCGGACTGCGCGGTGTGGAGCGCATGGACCGCTTTCTCCGCTACACATTGGAACGGCGCGGCCACCGCGTGCTGCATTCCCGCACCGTCCCCGGGCACGGGGTCGCCGACGAGCTGGTGGTCGGACCCGGCGGGGTGTGGCTCGTGCACAACGAGGCCTGGTCGCCCGGGGCCGAGGTGTCGCAGCACGGCGGCCGGCTGTTCATCGACGGCCGGACGCAGTCCAAGCTCGTCGGCGCGCTGACCGCGCGGGCCGAGGCCGCCGCCGCGGCGATCACCCGCGTCGCCGGGACGCCGGTGACGGTCACGCCGGTGCTGGCCGTGCACGGCGGCAAGCTCGCCCGGACCCCGTTCACCGCCGACGGCATCGTGTTCGCGCCGCCCCTGAAGCTGATCCGCTGGATGCGCCGCAACCCGACCGCCGACCGCTCCACCGAGGAGATCGAGGCGCTCGCCCAGGCCGTCGTGCGCGCCCTGCCGATCGGTTCCCGCAGTTCGATCCAGGCCGCTGCGTGACCGGTCCCCGCACGGGAGGACGGCATGACCACCAGACACCTGTGGCCGGAGGGCTCACACGCCGCCGTCCACAGGGCGCCCACCGCCCGCGGGGGTTCCGCCACCTCTGCGGGCGGTGTGGCGCAGCCACAGCAGGCCCACGACCGGCAGCACCAGGGGCACGAAGCCGTAGCCGCGCCCGTACATGGACCAGACGGTCTCGTCGGGGAACGCGGCGGGGTCGGCGACGCTGAGCGTGCCCACGGCGAGCACGCCCGCCAGTTCCGTGGAGCAGGCGGCGACGGCGATCCGGAACGACGTCCGGCCGCCACGGGCCAGGGCCACCGTCGCCAGGACGTAGACGGCCGCGGCGAACGCCGACAGCAGGTAGGCGACCGGCGCGTCGGAGAACGCGGTGGCGATCTGCACGCCCGCCCGCGCGCCGGCCGCGAGCGCGAAGATCGCGTAGACGGCGACCAGCAGCCGTCCCGGCCCGCCGGCGGCGCCGCCGGGACGGGCACCGCCGCCCGTGCGGGCCTCGGCGCCGGCGCGGGCGCCGTCGTCCGCGCGGGCCGGCGACCCCTGGTCCGCCCCCGCTCCGGGGACGGTCTCGCGGACGGGCCGGGTCTCGCTGACGGGCTCGCGTTCGGGTTCAGGCACCGGTGCCGCTCCACAGCTGGTTCATCCGCACGATCATGACGGCGACGGCCACCCCGGCCACGACGAGCACGCCGGGCCCCCACCGGGTGCGCTCCAGCAGCCCCCACCCGGCGCCGGCGGCGGGGATCAGCAGCGAGCCCAGCAGGTAGCCGACGAAGGTGGCGGGGCCGTCCGGCCCCTCGCCGCCGGAGAGCTTGACGAAGGCGACCACGGCCTGGACGACCAGCAGCACTTCCAGGACGCCGAACGCGGCGAGGTCGCCGGCGCCCATCGCCCGGCCGCGCAGCGCCGTCACGAGGGCGTACCCGGCGGCCAGGAGCGCCACCACGACGACCACGGTGGACAGCACGTTCGTCACGGCACCAAAGAGTACTACCGGCTGTAGAGCACCGCGACGGCGCGGGCGCCCGCGGCGGTCGAAGGGCGGCGCCGCGGGCCCTGGGCCGGGGGCCGCTGAGGCGTGGGAGCATGGCCTGCGTGAACGCGCTGCAATGGCTGACCCTGACCCGGCACGGAGAGAGCACCGGCAACGTCGCCCACCAGGCGGTTCTCGGCACCGACGCCGAAGAGGTCGGCATCCCCGAGCGGGACGCCGACATCCCGCTGTCGGACACGGGGCGGGCCCAGGCGGCGGCGCTCGGCCGCTGGCTGGAGGCGCTGCCGGACGACGAGCGCCCGACGGCGGTGATCTCCTCCCCCTACGTGCGGTCCCTCGACACCGCCAGGATCGCGCTGGCCGAGACGTCCTTCGCCGCCCCGCGGATCCAGATCGACGAGCGGGTCCGCGACCGCGAGCTGGGCGTCCTGCAGGGGCTCACCGCCCGCGGCGTCCGGAACCGGTTCCCCGAGGAGGCCGAGCGGCTGCGGCACCTCGGCAAGTTCTACCACCGGCCGCCCGGCGGCGAGTCGTGGGCCGACCTGGCGCTGCGGCTGCGCAGCTTCTACCGCGACCTGCAGAGCGCCGCCCCCGGCGGACGGGCCCTGGTCGTCGCCCATGACGCGATCGTCGTGATGACCCGCTACCTGGTGGAGGAGCTGACCGAGCAGGAGATCATGGAGATCGAGAAGGAGCCGATCGCCAACGCGTCGGTCACCCGGTGGCGCCACGACGGGTCCGGGCTCGCGCCCGTCTGCTACAACGACCGCACCCACCTGGCCGCCGCCCCGGTGCCGCCCCCTACGGCTCCCCGCTGAGCAGCCGGGCGCTGCGCGACGCCACGGCCGCCTGCCGCGGATCCGCCGGCGGCAGGACACCCCGCAGCCGCTCCAGCGCCTCCAGGTCGGCGCGGCCCGGCTCGGTCTGCGCGTACGCCCACAGCACGTCGGGGTCGCCCTGGTCGAGGACCTGCCGGCGGACCCGCACCGCCAGTTCGTCGCGCTCGGCGCGGACGGCCGGCGCGTCCGAGCGCGGCAGCAGCTCGCCCGCGTACAGCCGCACGGCGCCGGCGACGTCCCCCTCGTCCAGCAGCCGCCGGACGGCGAGGAAGTCGGCGTCCACCGCGCAGCCGAGCCGGTAGGGGCGGGCGCGGACGACGCCGCCGAACTGATGGCGCAGCCGGTGGATCTCGGGGCGGACGGTCGCGGCGCTGCCGTCCTCGCCGTACAGGTGCAGCGAGAGCCGGTCGCCGCTCAGCCCCCGCGGGTGCAGCGCCAGCAGCGCGATGATCTCGGCGTGCCGCAGCGTCAGGTCGAACCGCCGCCCGTCCAGCAGCGCGTACGGCGGCCCGTCGCCGAGCAGCACCAGCGACAGCAGCGGCGCCGCGCCCGCCGCGGGCCCGGCCGCGAGGCCCCGCCCGGACGGGGCGTCCGCGTCGACCATGCCGCGGGCCCCCGGCACCCGCAGCAGGAACGCCTCCCCCAGCGGCTCGGCGACGGCGGTGCGGCCGTCCGGCAGCACGACCGTCCCGCCGGGCTCGGGGACGGCCACGCGCCGGCCGACCAGCGCGCCCTCGGGCGCGGCGAGGATGCGGCCGGTGGCGGTGGCGAGGACGCCGGTGCCGCGCAGCCCCCGCAGGTGCGGCAGGAGCCGCTCGCGCAGCCGCTCGTCGCGCCGCAGCATGTCGTTCTCCATCCGCGCCTCGGCCAGCCGCGCCGCGGCGGCGACGAGCGCGACGGTCGCGGGGTGCAGCGCCCGCGCCGTCGCGCTGACGTCGATGCAGCCGACCACGCGCCCCGAGTCGGGGTCGCTGATCGGCGCGCCGGCGCACGACCAGCTGTGCAGGACGTGCGCGACGTGCTCGGCGGCGTACACGTACTCGGGCCGCCCGGAGGCGAGCGCGGTGCCGATGCCGTTGGTCCCGACCGTGTCCTCCGACCAGCGGAAGCCGGCGGTCAGCCCGATCGCGTCGGCGGCGCGGCGGGCGGAGGCCGGGCCCTGCGTCCACAGCACGTGGCCCTCGGCGTCGGTGATGACCATCAGGTGCTCGGTCTCGTCGGCGACCCGCCGCAGCAGCGCCTGGAGCATCGGCAGGTGCGGTTCGAGGGCATGGGCCGCGCGGGCCCCGGCGAGGGCGTCCCGGTCGAACACCAGGGGTGCCGACGCCATGCCCGCGTCGACCCCCGCGTCCGCGGAGCGCCGCCACGACTCGGCGATCGGCGGCCGGACGGTCACCGGCTCGCGCACCACCACCAGCCCTTTCTCCCGCAGAGGAACCCGACTCGCTTCGAGCATCGGTCCACGGTCGGGGCGGCGCAACCGGTTCACCGGATCCCGCATGACCGGATCTCCGCACGTTCCGTGACCAGATGATCGCAACGTGCGTGCAACGTAGGAGCGCCTACCGTGAGCGGCGCCGGGGAGTCGAAGGACCATCCGGTGGGTTCGCCGTCCCGCACGCGTCCGGGGGGAATGCGTGCGGGACGGCCCGCTCCGCCGGCGCTACGGGGAGGCCGCACGACCATGCTCTGCCTGACATGCCACCGCGTCCGCCCGGCCCTGAGCCGGTCGGACTACACCGCCGAACGCGCCTGGCTCATCGTGCGCCAGGGGCTGTGCGCCTGCGGCGTGACTCCTGGCCGGACGTGGCCGCCGCCGGTCGTCCGGGAGCCGGCGACATCCCCGAAATAAACCGCCGGCTTCACAAAATGTTCATGGTCGTTTCGCCTAAAGTTTAAGGAGATTCCACCGCCCCGGCCCCGGAAGGGAGCGCCATGACCGTGATCCCGGGTCTCGTCCGCCGCGCCGCCGCCGAGGCGGAGCGCCATCTGCGCGCGGGCGCCGGGGTGCTCGTCAGAGCCGGGCGGGATCTGGAGCGGTCGGCCGAGCTGGTCCGGCTGCTGCCCGCCTTCATGGAGCGCGTCCTGATCCTAGAGCAGGCGGTCCGCGACCAGGACGCCGAGCTGCGCGCGGTCCGCACCGAGCTCGACTCGCTGGTCCGGCAGCTCAACGACCGGCTGCTGCCGCGCCTCGACGAGCGCATGGACGACACCGAGCGCGACCTGGCCGCCGTCGCCACCAGCCTGATCCGGACCGGCCGCGAGACCGCGGGCAACCGCACCCGGCTGGAGGCCGCCGAGCGGCGCGTCGCCGACCTGCGCACCAAGCTCGCCGCGCTGGAGCAGCGGACCGGGCTGTGGCGCGACCTGCAGTCCACCGTCAGCAGGTTCGGCGACGACCTCGACGCGATGCGCGCCCGGATGGCGCTGCGCACCGCCGAGCCGCCGGCCGAGGCCGCGCCCGCCCCGGTGCAGAACCTCACCGACCGCCCGGCATAGCGCCCGCGGGCCCGGGCCTCCGATCGCCGCACGCGGGGAGCGGGCGCGGAAAGGCGCATCGTCGGACGTCCGGGAGAATGGGCGCATGACTCAGCCGTCCGAACCCCGTCCGTCCGCCGCGCGCGGTTTCGCCAGCGACAACCAGGCGAGCGTCCACCCGGAGGTCCTCGCGGCCCTGGCCGAGGTCAACGCCGGGCACCAGCCCGCGTACGGCGACGACGCCGTCACCGGCCGCCTCCGCGAGGTCGTCCGCCGCCACTTCGGCGAGCAGGCCGAGGTGTTCCCGGTGTTCAACGGGACGGGCGCGAACGTGGTGTCGCTGCAGGCGATGTCGGAGCGGTGGAGCGCGGTGGTGTGCCCCGAGTCGGCGCACATCAACACCGACGAGTGCGGCGCGTCCGAGAAGATCGCTGGGCTGAAGCTGGTCACGGTGCCGGCCCCGGACGGCAAGCTCACCCCCGGCCTGGTCGACCGGTACGCGACGGGCTTCGGGAACGTCCAGCGGCGGGAGCCGGCCGTCGTGTCGATCACCCAGAGCACGGAGCTCGGCACCGTCTACACCGCGGACGAGACGGCGGCCGTCGCGGCGGCGGCGCACGAGCGCGGCCTGTCGGTCCACATGGACGGCGCCCGCATCGCCAACGCCGCCGCGTCCCTCGGCCTGCCGCTGCGCGCCCTCACCACCGACGCCGGCGTGGACGTGCTGTCGTTCGGCGGCACCAAGAACGGGCTGCTGCTCGGCGAGGCGATCGTCGTCCTGAACCCGGGCGCCGTGCGCGGGCTGGCGTACCTGCGCAAGTCGAGCATGCAGCTGGCGTCCAAGATGCGGTACGTGTCGGCGCAGCTCATCGCGCTGCTGGACGGCGACCTGTGGCTGCGCAACGCCTCCCACGCCAACGCGATGGCCCGCCGCCTGGAGAGCGCCGCCCGCGCGGTCCCCGGCGTCGAGATCACCCAGGCGGTGCAGGCCAACACGGTGTTCGCGCTGATGCCGAAGGACGCGGCCGAGCGGCTGCGCAAGCGGTTCCCCTTCTACACCTGGGACGAGGCGACCGGCGAGGTCCGCTGGGTCTGCTCCTTCGACACCACCGAGGACGACGTCGACGCGTTCGCCGCCGCGCTCGCCGAGGAGATGGCGGCCTGACCGGCCGGGCGTCCCGAACATCGGGAGCGCCCCCGCCCGCCGGGCGGCCCGCGGGTTATGGTGTGACCGAACAGGATTCGGTTACAGGAGGCGACCCGATGGCCAACCGCACCTTCGTCGTCGGCGTGGGCATGACCAAGTTCGAGAAGCCCGGCTCCCGCGACTGGGAGTACCCCGACATGGCCAAGGAGGCCGTCGGCAAGGCCCTGGAGGACGCGGGCGTCGGCTACGACGCCGTCGAGATGGCCTACGCCGGCTCGATGTACGGATCGATGGGCCAGCGCGCCCTCTACGAGACCGGCATGACCGGCATCCCGGTCATGACCGTGATGAACGCGTGCGCGACGGGGTCCAGCGCGCTGTTCCTCGCCCGCCAGGCCGTCCGCGGCGGTCTGGCCGACTGCGCGCTCGCGCTCGGCATGGAGAAGATGAAGAAGGGCTCGCTCGGCGCCGGCATGGGCGAGTCCAAGGTCACCATCATCGACCACCACCTGCGGTCCATGACCGCGGGCCGCGAGTGGGAGCTGGACAAGGCGCCCATGCCGCAGATGTTCGGCAACGCCGGCCGCGAGCACATGGAGAAGTACGGCTCCACCCCCGACCACTACGCCTGGATCGGCTGGAAGAACCACAAGCACTCGGTCAACAACCCCTACGCGCAGTTCCAGACCGAGTACTCCCTCGACGACGTCAAGAACGCCACGATGATCTTCGACCCGCTGACCAAGCTCCAGTGCTCGCCCACCTCCGACGGCGCCGCCGCCGCGCTCGTCGTCAGCGAGCGGTTCCTGGACCAGCACGACCTGTGGGACCGGGCCGTCGAGATCGCGGGCCACCACATCGCGAGCGACACCCAGGAGAGCTTCGCCGACCACTCCTCCATCCAGGTCGTCGGGTTCGGCGTCTCCCGGCGCGCCGCCGAGAAGGCGATGGACGAGGCGCAGGTGTCCATCGACGACGTCGACGTCATCGAGCTGCACGACTGCTTCAGCGCCAACGAGCTCATCACCTACGAGGCGCTCGGCATGGCCGAGGTCGGCGAGGGCCACAAGCTCGTCGACGACGAGGCCACCACCTACGGCGGCAAGTGGGTCGTCAACCCCTCCGGCGGCCTCATCTCCAAGGGCCACCCCCTCGGCGCCACCGGCCTCGCCCAGTGCGCCGAGCTAACCTGGCAGCTGCGCGGCAAGGCCGGCGCCCGCCAGGTGGACGGCGCCCGCGTCGCCCTCCAGCACAACATCGGCCTCGGCAGCGCCTGCGCCGTCGCCGTCTACAAGCCGGCGATCGCCTGACCGCGGGCCGCGGGCCGGCACGGCCCGCGGCGGTCGACGTCGTGGACCGGCGGAGCGCGCCCCCAGGCGCGTTCCGCCGACCGGTCGTGCGACAAAGATTGACTTCTGTCTCACGGCGGCTACGGTGGAAGTAAGTAGTTGCTGGCAGGAGGTGCGATGCCCGTCCCGTCCTCGCCCCCGACGGTCGCCACCGCCGCCGCCCGCAGGCCCGCCCGCACGGCCGCCCGCGCCCCGCTCGGCCCCGGCACGCTCCTCTGGCGCCACGCCGCCGACCTGCGCTCCCTGCTCCCCGGCGCCGCCGCCGGCCTGATGCAGCTCATGCACCCCGGCATCGGCGCCGGCGTCACCGAGCACTCCGCGTTCTTCGACGCGCCGTTCGACCGGATCCACCGGTCCGTCCCGCAGATATGGGCGACGATCCTCGCCCCGGACGGGACCGCCCGCGCCCGCACCATCCGCGACCTGCACCGCGCCATCGGCGGCGTCGACGAGCGCGCCCGCCGCTACCACGCCCTCGAACCCGAGACGTTCTGGTGGGCGCACGCCACGTTCACCTGGGAGATCTTCAAGGCCGCCGAGACCTTCCACCCCGGCACCCTCACCACCGAGGACCACGAGCAGATGTACGCCGAGACCGTCACCTGGTACTCCCGCTACGGCGTCAGCATGCGGCCCGTCCCCGCCGACTACGCCGCCTTCCAGTCCAAGTTCTGGCACGTCTGCACGCGGACCCTCGAACTCACCCCGGCCGCCGCCCGCGCCCTGGAGATCGCCAAGCACGGCTCCGACACCGTGACGCTGCTGCCCGTCGGCGGCGCCCGGCTCGACCGCGCCGGACGCCTCGTGATCGAGCGCCCGCTCCGCCTGATCACCTTCGGCTGCCTGCCGCAGGTCGTCCGGGACCGCTTCGACATCCCCTGGTCCCCCCTCGACCAGGCCCGGTTCGCCGCGCTCGCCCTGGCCAACCGGCAGGGCTACCGCATGATGCCCACCGGGCTCAACCACTGGGCCCTGCGCAGCATGCTGCGCTACATCGGCGCCCAGACCCGCCAGAACCGCTACCAGCCGGCCGCCTGAGCCGCCCCGCGGACCGCCCGGCGCCCCAGCGCTCGAGCGCACGCGCCCCCCGCAAGATCAGTCAGTCTGGGGCGTCGTCGGGCCAGCGACCCGCGTCCTGCAAGATCGCCTTGTACACGTTCCACCGGGGGGAGGTGCGCCCGTAACTCCAGTGTGCACTGTCAGCGCCGGGAATAGTGACGTGGATGTGCTTCGTACCAGCGTCGTACCAGACCCCGTGTTCGACGTAGACGGTGTGCTTGCCCCTACTGGGAAGGCGCGTCTTCGGCGGCATATCGGCAGTGTGGGGCCGATGCCGTTGCCGGTCCAGACCCGCGACCACAACAGGCCCTGGAAACGCGCGCTGCTGAATAGGGGCGTCCTCCGCTACCTCGGCCGCGACCCGGGCTGGACCGCCTGAACGAACCCGCGTGACCTGCGGGCCCGCGGCCCGCAGGTCACGCAACGTTCTTGTCGAGGGGGCCGGGAGGTCGCATACGCTTCAGGCGAGTAGCCGAACACTGAGGTGTGGAGACGATCGCCGCCGGCGCCGACCCCGCGGCGTCCGCCAAGCTCCCCGACCTTGGCGCCGACGCCCTGACGCTGTCCATCACCCAGCGGATCCACCGGGCCCGCTGGGCGCTCGCCGGGCTCCTGGCGGCCCTGCTCGCCGCGGTCGTGCTGGCGACCGCCGGCCCGCTGCGGCCGGCCCTCGCGGCGCTCGGCCACATGCGCTGGGGGTTCCTGCCGGCCCTGGTCCTGATGTCCCTTCTGCACTACGTCTGCTCCGCGGTCGCGCTGCGCGGCGCGGCGGGCCGCCCGCTGCCGCTGGTCAGCACGACGATGACGCAGTTCACCGCGTCGGCCGCCAACCGCGTGACGCCGGGCGGCCTCGGCGCCGCCGCCGTCAACACCCGCTACCTCGTCTGCCGCGGCCTGACGCTGCCCCGCGCGGCCGTCGCCGTGGCGGTCCTGCAGGTGGCCGGCGTCCCCGCCGACCTGCTGCTGATGGCCGCCGTCCTCGGGCTCGGCGCCGTCCTCGCCCCGGGCGGCGGCAACGACCGGATGCTGGACGCCCTCGGCCACCACGCCTCCCGGGCCGCCGACCTCGTGCCGCCCGTCCCGCTGCTCATCGCCGGCGGGGTGCTGCTGCCGGCGGCCGCGCTGTGGGGGCGCCGCGCGGTCCGCTCCACCGCGGCCCGCCGCGCCGCGGCGGGGCTCGCCGACCTGTGCCGCCGCCCGCGCGACCTGGCGGTCACGCTCGGCGCGTCCGCGGGGACCACGTTCGTGCTCGGCGTCGCGTTCGCCCTCAGCGTCCTCGCCATCCCCGGCACGGCCGTCGGGCCGGCCGACGCGCCGGCCCTCCTCGCCGCGTACCTGGTGGGGGCCGCTGCGGGCTCGGCCATCCCGACGCCGGGCGGCGTCGGCTCCACCGAGGCCGCCCTCGTCGCCGCGCTCGCCGCCCTCGGCGTCGCCGCCGGCCCGGCCCTGCACGCCGTCCTGCTGTTCCGGGCGGTCACGTTCTGGGCGCCGGTCCCCCTCGGGCTCCTCGCCTGCCGGACGCTCCGGCGGTGACCTTTACGTTGTAGATCATTAAAGGCGGAAGACCTTGCGGGCGTTGCCCGCGAGGAACGCCTCGCGGGCAACGTCGCCGAGGCCGAGCTCGTCCAGGCCCTTGAGCGCCCGCTCGGCGGTCAGCATCGGGTAGTTGGTGCCGAACATGACCTTGTGGTGCCGGTCCTGGGCCATGTAGCGGACGAGTTCCGGCGGGTACCTGCGCACCGTGTAGGCGGACGTGTCGATGTAGACGTTCGGGTGCTTGCGGCACACCGCGACCATCTCCTCCGTCCAGGGGTAGCCGATGTGCCCGCCCACGATGACGAGTTCGGGGAAGTCGAGCGCCACCTGGTCGACGTACGGGATCGGCCGGCCCGTCTCGCTCGGACGCAGGGGGCCCGTGTGACCGACCTGCGTGCAGAAGGGGACGCCCAGCTCCACGCATTCGGCGAACAGGGGGTAGAAGCGCCGGTCGGTGGGCGGAACCTCCCACAGCCACGGCACCACGCGCAGCCCCTTGAAGCCCAGGTCCCGGACGCACCGCCTCAGCTCCCGCACGGCCTCCATGGGCTTGCGCAGGTCGACCGAGGCGATTCCGGCGAGCCGGCCGGGGGCCTGCCGGACGAACGACGCGACCTCGTCGTTGCTCACGAGGTCGCCCTCCGGCCCGTACCAGGCGCTGATCAGGCCGACGTCCACTCCCCCGGCGTCCATCGCGGCGACCGTCGCACCGACCGGGATCTCCTCCGTCGGCGGCTTCTGGCCCGTCCACCTCCAGAGCGAGTCGAGCATCTCGTGCCGCAGGAACCGCACCGTTCCGTGCTGCATCCAGGCGTCAACCACCATCGGGACCTCCCACCGACCGCCATGCGGCCTCACTCAGCGACTCGACCTGCCGGCCGTCCGGTTCGGGGCTCTGGCCGTTCAGCCAGAGCCGGCACAGTTCCTGCGCGGGGCCGAGCCAGAGGACGAACGCGGTCACCGCGTCCACGTCCAGCAGCGCGCCGTGCCGCGCCTGCACCCGCCACCAGCTGCGCACCTCGCGGAAGAACGCGCCGTTGCGCTCGGCCAGCGCCTCGCTCCCGGCGGGGCGTTCCGTGAACATGAACCGGGCCCGGCCAGGGTGCTCCCTGCACCACCGCACGTGGAAGGCCACGACCGAGGCCACCGCCTCCCGCGCGCCGTCATGGGCCTTCAGCTCGGCGAGGAAGGCGTCCTGGTACATCGCGATGCTCTCGACGAACAGCGCCTCCGCCACCTGCTCCTTGCCCGCGAAGTGGTGGTAGAAGCTGCCCACGCTCACCCCGCTCGCCGCCCTGAGCCCGCTCAGCGTCGTCCCAGCGACCCCGTCGCGCCCGAACAGCTCCAGCGCCGCCCGCAGGATCCGCTCCCGTCCGGCCTCCTTCATAGAACATTATTCTGGCACACTAGAAGAATGTTCTGTACGGCGGCGTCGGGGCCCCTGCTAGCCTCATGACCATGTCCAGCCCCGAGTCCGACAGACGCTGACTCCCGGGCGGCTCCCCTGCGTGCGGGCCGCCTGAGGCGGGCTGCCTTCGCCCTCCGATCCGAGGGATCTCCTTTCTCCGCCGCGCCGTCCGCGCGCGATACCGGACGGCCGTCCCGGCGCAGCCCCCCGACCAGCCGACCTGTTCGCTCGTCTCGGGAGTCTCCCCTTGCCTTTCGCCGTCTACGTCCTCGGGCTGGCCGTGTTCGCCCAGGGCACCTCCGAATTCATGCTGTCCGGCCTCGTGCCGGGGATCGCCGCGGACCTGGGCGTGTCCATCCCCGCCGCGGGCCTGCTCACCTCCGCCTTCGCCATCGGCATGGTGATCGGCGCGCCGTCCATGACGCTGCTCGCCCGCCGGTGGCCGCGCCGCCGCGCGCTGCTGGCGTTCCTGACGGCCTTCGTCGCCGTCCACGTCGCCGGCGCCCTCACCACCAGCTACGCGGTGCTGCTGGCGACCCGCGTCGCCGCCGCCCTCGCGAACGCCGGGTTCTGGGCCGTCGCGCTCGCCGCCGCGACCGCGCTCGTGCCCCCCGCCGCCCGCGCCCGCGCGACCTCCGTCGTGGTCGGCGGTGTGACCGTCGCCTGCGTCGCCGGGGTCCCGGCGGGCGCGGTGCTCGGCGGGGCGTGGGGCTGGCGGGCGGCCTTCTGGGCGGTCGCGCTGGTCTCGCTGCCCGCCCTCGTCGCGATCGCCAGGGCCGTCCCGGAGGAGCGCCCGTCGGTGGGAGGCGCCCGCAGCGAACTGCGCGCCCTCGCCGACGGCCGCCTCCTGCTCACCCTCTCCGTCAACGCGCTGTTCCAGGGCGCGACGTTCTGCACGTTCACCTACCTGGCGCCGCTCGCCACGCACGTCACCGGCCTCGGTTCCGCATGGGTGCCGGCGCTGCTGGCGCTCTTCGGCGCGGGGTCCTTCGCGGGCGTCGCCGTCGGCGGGCGGCTCGCCGACGCGCATCCGGCCGCGCTCATCGCGGCGGGCATGACGTCGCTGGCCGCCGGGTGGGCCGTCCTCGCGCTGACGGCCGGGAACCCGGCGGCGGTGGTCGTGCTGGTGTTCGTGCAGGGGATGCTGGCGTTCGGGACGGGCCCGGCGCTGATCTCACGCGTCCTCGACCAGGGCTCCGCGGCCCCGACGCTGGCGGGCGGGTTCGCCACGGCGGCGTTCAACGTGGGCGGGACGCTCGGCCCGTGGCTGGGCGGCACCGCGATCGGCGCCGGCCTCGGCTACCGCTCGCCCGTGTGGGTGAGCGCGCTGCTGATGGCCGGCGCGATCGCGGTGCTCGCCGGTCAGGTCTGCTTCTGGAGGGTCAGGCTGGCCGAGCCCGTGAACGCGGGCAGGTAGCCGGAGCGGTGGCCGAGCGCGGTCGGGTGGTAGGACGAGCCGATCGGGATCGTGACGGCGTTGAGCCAGTCGTCGCCGGAGCACAGCTCGTGCCCGGCGAACTCGTCCCGGACGTCCGACCAGGTGAACCCGGCGCGCCCGGCGGCCGCGGAGAGCACGCCGTCGAGGGTGTCGGCGGCGTGGTTGAGCGCGGTGCGCTTGGTGTTGCCGATCCCCGCGCACCAGTCGACGATGATGTACAGGCGCGGGTACCCGAGCACCACCACCCGCGCCGACGGGGACTTCGCGCGGATCTTGCCGTACAGGGAGTCCAGCTGGCCGGGCAGCGTGGTCTTCATGTAGTTCTCGGCCTGCGTCACCCTGTTCTGGCAGGTGGTCGTCGAGTACAGCACGCACGTCTGCATGACGTCGGCGAACCCGGCGTCGTTGCCGCCGGCGGTGATGCTCACGAGCGTCGTCGAGGAGTCGAGCGCGCCGAGCTGGCCGCTGGCGACGCTCGTGGTCGTCGCGCCGGAGCAGGCGACGAACTTGTAGGACGACGTGGAGTGCGACGCCGCCCACAGGTTCGGGTAGGCGTTGGCGCTGCGCTGGCAGCTGCCGCTGTTCGGGTCGTAGTTCCCGGCCCCCGTGCCGGACGAGTAGGAGTCGCCGAGGGCGACGTAGTTGGCGCCGGCCGCCGAGGCGGATCCGGGCCACATCAGCGAGGCGGCGGCGAAGGTCGCCGCACCGAAGGCGACCAGGCTGGGGCGGGTCAGACGCATCTGCACACTCCGGAGCGACGTATCGAATTGTGTCGCGCGTCTTATACCCGCGGGACCATTCTCCGAAGCTCCAGACTGATCAACTTTGCTTGGCAGGATTCGCCATTGAAATCCGAAATAGCCGAAATTTCACGGAAGTCAACCACAAAACCTAACAACAATTCCGTCGCCGACCCCGCGGCCCCCAGGGACCCCCCAAGCCCCACGGGCATCACCGCCCCGCGCCACCCTCGTTCATCACCGCAGCAGCACCCAGGGGGCCTCGTCCAGCAGCCCCTACCCGGGAAGAGTCGCCGAAACCACCTCATCCTCCCCGCGGGGGCGCAGTCAGGAGCGGAGGCGCGACCACCGTTCCCACCGCGAACGAGGCACCGTCAGACCGACCGCTCCTCCCCCATGCGGAAGATCACTTTTCTCCTTTCACTCAGGGGAGGCCACCGCAGCGACCGCAGAAGCCGATCGGCGATCCGACGGTCGGTTCCGCCTTTCTGAGACGGTCTTTATCGGGAGATCCGCGGCCGGGCGGGTTCGGGAATCGCAGCACCGGGAACCCGTTGCGGAGGGCCGGCGTCCAAATGGAAACACGCGTGACGGCGTGGCCGCGGTCGGCCACCGCAGGGGTCCCGGAGCGCCCAAGGCGCGTTCGCCTTAAGGTGATAGGCCGCAATGGTCGGGCGGTTCGGCGGCGAGGGGGCACGGATGTCGGTCACGCATACCGGTGACGTCAGCTTCACCCGGTTGATCTCCGCGGATCTGCGGCAGACGATCACGGCGGTCCCCCAGTCGCTCGACAACCAGTGGTTCGACCGCGATCTGCTGGCGCGCGTGCTCCAGGAAGGCCGGGTCAGCGATGGGGCGTTGCAGGAGCAGGCGCGCAAGTCCAGGCGCGAATACCTGCGGGCGCTGCTGAACGCCGAGAAAGTGCTCGTCAACCGCGCGTTCCTCTACAACGCTCCGCAGGTCTACCGGGATTACGCGAAGAAGGGGCCCGACCGCGACGCCTTCCGCGAGATGCTGGGAAGCGGCGTGATCATCCCGATGCTCCTGCTGGAGGACCATCCGGTTCCCGCGGCCGATCCGGATTTCCAGGTGGCCGAGGGGATCGACGCGTGGCGCAGGATGGCGGAGAGCACCATGATGTCGTGCCTTCGCCTGTCGTGGGACGACACTGAGAACACCGCGCTCGCCGAGGAGATGAACCGGGCCTACGGCGAGTTCCTGACGAGCTTCGTCCATTTCAGGGCGCCGGCCGTCCAGCGCGACTTCGGCCTCGGCGAAGAGGAGGCCCAGGCCGCCTTGGACCGGCTCAGGGAAGTCGGGCGGTGGGCCTACGACGAGTTGGCCGCCGGGCGGCCCGTGGTGCGCCAGCGGCTCTACGAGAAGTTCGTCGTCGGAGAGGGCGGGGACGTGGCACGGCGCCAGTACGACGCCGGCCTGCCGCACATGCCCGTCGTGAAGCAGCTGATCGACCTGAAGTACGCGACCAATCTCGCCGACGCGGTCGACGTCTTCGCGCTGACGCCGAGCAATTCGCTCCGGCGCACCGCGCTGCAGGAAGGCCTCTCCCAGGTCCGCCGCCGCCGCGACGGCGCGGGCCCCGAGTCGACCGATGCCGAAGAGCTGATCCGGCTCCTGCGGAACCTGGCGTTCGAGGACGTCCAGGCGCTGCTGGAAGCGGTCCCGACGCTCGACCGGCTCTCGCTGGCCGACATCTGGCGGGTCCGCAACCAGCCGGAATGGCATGCCTACAAGACGGCGCTCGCCCGCCTCATCAACACTCCCTCCATCGACGCGCTCGCCGATCCGGCCACGGGCGTCGTCGAGATCAGCCGGACCTACCTCACGATGCTCAACAAGGCGGAGGAGGTCCGCAACGACCGTTCCGGAGGACGTTTCGGCGGCCTCACCGAGATCGCCATCGACATCGGCGCGCTGACCGTGAACGTCCTCTACCTCCCGGACGGGGGAATCGGCTACGACGTCATCGGGGAGGTCGCCGGCCTCGCCGGAACCCGGCTGGCGCGGGTTACGCTCCGCCTCGGGCTGGGCAGGTTCCTGGCGAACAAGTCGCGGCACCGGATCGAGACCACGGCGCAACTGATGGACCTGCGGATGGAAGACCCGTACCGGGAGGCGAGGAAACTGCTCGAATTCCTGTCCAGGCAGGCCGTGACGCGCAGGCCCGGCGATGACGGCGCGGACCTGTCGAACGAGGGCGAATGACCGCTTCCTTCGATGACTACGAACGGCTCCGGGAGAGCCGGCCCGCCCTTTTCGTCAACCCGCCCGGCGCGTGGAGCGTGATCCTGGAGGAATGCCCTTCCGAGGGCGGCCCGTACGGCGTCTGCTACAGCGACCCCTACCTCACGCTGCTGCGCGATCCCGTCGCTTTCAAGGACGGACGGGTCGGCGGCTACCTCCGTGCCCTGCATTCGGGCGGGCACGGCGGGGCGGCCGTGCTCCCGGTCCACGACGGCCGGATCGTCCTGCTGCGCCATTTCCGGCATTCGACGCGCCAGTGGCATTGGGAGATACCGCGCGGATTCCCCGAACCAGGCGACTCCCCCGAACGCACGGCGCGCCGGGAGGTCGAGGAGGAGATCGGCGCATCGCCGTCGTCGATCGAGTTCCTCGGCGACGTCTACGCCGACACCGGCATCGCCGCGAGCAAGGTGGGGCTGTTCTGGGCGGCGGTCGGCGAGCCCGACCTCTCCCTGCGCGAGGAGGGCATCGACCTCATCGAACCCGTCACCCCCGAGCGACTCGACCTCATGCTAGAGCAGGGAGAGATCACCGACTCCTTCACCCTGGCGGCCGTCCTGCACGCCAAGCGGCGCGGGCTCAGCCCCTTCGCCTGAGCCGGGACGCGCCGTCCCGGATCCCGTGCCACGCGGCGCGCGCGTAGCCGTTCACGCGGGTGCTGACGCGGCGCGCGGTCGGGAACTCGGTGCCGAGGAGGCCGAGGCCGGCGAGGATCGCGACGATGCCGGGGCCGGGCAGCACGAGCATGGCGACACCCGCCACGATCAGGGCGGCGCCGGCGACAGCGACGCCGATCTTGCGGAGCAGGCGGACGTGCGCGCGTCGCCGGGTCGCGGATGCCGCGTCGGCGTCCGTCCCGGTCCGTTCCATGGCGGTCGTGGTCACATCGCCCCCGATCTGCGGACTTGGCTTTTCTGTGGGACGAACCGGCGGGGCGCCGAAGATCCCTGATCCGGCCCGATGTGGCCAGGGTCACACCCCTCCCCCGCCCCGCGGGAGGCCGCCCGCGGGGCCGGAGTCCCACCGGAGGGCCGGGGTCAGTTGCCCACGCCGAGGCCGGACATGAACGCGGACGGGTACCGGTCGCCGCGGGCCGCGCCCTGCGGCACCGCCTTCCCGATCTCGGCGAGGTCGTCGGCGGTGAGGTCCAGCTCCGCCGCGGGCAGCGCCTCGGCCAGCCGCTCGCGCGTGCGGGCGCCGACCAGCGGCACGATGTCGGCGCCCTGTGCGGCCACCCAGGCGATGGCCAGTTGGGCGACGGTGCACCCCTTGGCCTCGGCGACCCGTCGCAGCGACTCCACCAGGGCGAGGTTGTGCTCCAGGTTCCCGTCGGCGAATCGCGGGCTGAAGCCGCGGCTGTCGCCGGGGGCGGCGGTGCGGCCGGGATTCCAGTGGCCGGAGATGAGGCCGCGGCCGAGGACGCCGTAGGCGGTCAGGCCGATGCCGAGCTCCCGCAGCGCGGGCAGCACGTCCGCCTCCACCGCGCGGGAGATCAGCGAGTACTCGATCTGCAGGTCGGCGACCGGGTGCACGGCGTGCGCCCGGCGGATCGCCGCCGCGTCCACCTCCGACAGCCCCAGGTGCCGCACGTACCCGGCGTCGATCATCTCCTTGATCGCGCCCACCGTGTCCTCGATCGGCACCGCCGGGTCCAGCCGCGCGGGACGGTAGATGTCGATGTGGTCGGTGCCCAGCCGGGTCAGCGAGTAGGCCAGGAAGTTCTTCACCGCCTCCGGACGGCCGTCCTGCCCGCCGAACTGGGAGCCCGGCCCCCGCAGCATGCCGAACTTGACGCTCAGCACGTAGCCGTCCCGGTCCCGGCCGCGCAGCGCCTCGGCCAGCAGCAGCTCGTTGTGGCCCATGCCGTAGAAGTCGGCGGTGTCGATCAGCGTGACGCCGCCCTCCAGCGCGGCGTGCACGGTGGCGATGCTCTCGGCGCGGTCGGCCACCCCGTAAGCGCCCGACATGGCCATCGCCCCCAGCCCCAGCGCGGAGGTGACCGGTCCGGTACGGCCCAAGGTTCGACTCTGCATCATGTTCTCCTCGTTCTCGTGCTCGTTTTCGTCTCCAACCCTGCGTCCGCGCCGGGACGCAGAGAAGCGGAGCGTTCATCGTGGGAGAGCCGCTCCCTGGATGGGCGCGCGGCCGCGAGGGACCATGGGGCCATGCAACGCGACCAGCTCGCCGACTTCCTGCGCCGCCGCCGCGAGGCGATCCGCCCGGCCGAGGTGGGCCTCGACGACGGCCCGCGCCGCCGCACCACCGGCCTGCGCCGGGAAGAGGTGGCGATGCTCGCCGGCATGTCGGTGGACTATGTCGTGCGGCTGGAGCAGGGCCGCAGCAGTCAGCCCTCGGTCCAGTTGCTCGGTGCGCTGGCGCGGGCGCTGCGCCTGTCCGACGACGAGCGCGACCACCTGTTCCACCTGGCCGGCCACCGTCCCCCGCCCGCCGACGGGGTGGCCCGCCTGGCCCGCGCCGGCCTGGTGCGCATGCTCGACCTGCTCGGCGACACCCCGGCCCTGGTGCTGTCGGACCTGGGCGAGGTCCTGGCCCAGAACCGGGCGGCCGTTCTGCTGATGGGCGACCACACCCGCTTCTCCGGCGACCGGCGCTACGTCGCGTACCGGTGGTTCACCGATCCGGCCCTCCGGGCCGTCTGCCCGCCCGAGGAGCAGGAGCATCAGGCCCGCCATATCGTGGCCGACCTGCGCGCGACCGCCGGCCGCCGGTCCGGCGACCCCGCGGTCGCCGGACTCATCGACAGGTTGGAGGCCGCCAGCGCCGACTTCCGCCGCCTCTGGGCCGAGCACGAGGTCGCGGTCCGGCGCGCCGACCGCAAGACCGTCCTGCACCCGCGCGTGGGCCGGATGCAGATGGACTGCGAGACCCTGGTCACTCCCGACCAGGGGCAGCAGCTGCTGGTGCTCACCCCGGCCGACGCCGAGACCCGCGAACGTTTGGAACTGCTGCGGGTCCTCGGCATCGAGGAGTTCCCCACGGGCGCGCCAGGCACGCCCGCACGGTGAAGCACCGGAGGCATGCACGCGCAGTATGAGTGCGCCGACGTCGCGATGGCGGATGGGCTTCACTAGCATCGCGGAAATGAAGATCCGGTTCGGCGCGCGGGCGCGCTTGGGGGCCGTGGCCGCGCCGGTGTGGAGGCGGCTGAGCGGACCCGCGCAGTGGCGCCTCGCACGGTTCCGGCACCGGACGTTCCTGGTGTACGCGGGCGGGATCGTCCGGGACGAGCAGGGCCGGATCCTGCTGCTCCGCCACCGGCTGTGGCCCCCGTACCGCGCCTGGGGCCTGCCCGGCGGATACGTCAACGCCGGCGAGCGGCTCGAAGACGGGGTCGTCCGCGAGGTCCGGGAGGAGACGGCACTGGAGGTCGAGGTCACCGCGCCGCCGCTCCACGTCGCGAGCGGCTTCCGGCACCGGGTCGAGGCCTACTACGAGGCCCGGGTCGTCGGCGGGCGCCTCGACCTCGACGCGGCCGAGATCCTGGAGGCCCGCTGGTGCCCCCTCGACGCGCTCCCGGACGAGATGTCGCCCCGCCTCCGGAGCGTCCTCGCCTCGCTTGACCTCGACCATGGTTGAGGTTGCAGCCTGGACGGTATGAGCCTCACCGACCACGAACGCGAGTACCTGTCCACCCAGCGGCTCGGCCGCCTGGCCACCGTCGGCCCCAAGGGCGACCCGCAGAACAACCCGGTCGGGTTCGCCTACAACGCCGAGACCGGCACGATCGACATCCGCGGCTGGAACCTCGCCGCGTCCCGCAAGTACCGCAACCTGCGCCACAACGACCAGGTCGCCTTCGTCGTCGACGACCTGGCCTCCGTCGACCCGTGGCGCGTGCGAGGCATCGAGATCCGCGGCCGCGCCGAGACCGCCGTAGAGAAGGTAGCGGAAGGCTCCCACTTCAGCGGCGACATAATCCGCATCCACCCTCACACCATCTTCACCTGGGGCATCGCCCCAGACGCCGAAGGAATGACCAAACGCACCACCGACTGACCACCCGCCGCCGTCCCCTAGGCGCTCAGTTCGTCGGGGCCGAAGGGTGGGAGGTAGATGGCGTCGTGGCGGACTACGCGGAGGCCGGGGTTGCGGGCGGTGGAGAGATCTACCTCGCCCTCCGCGTACAGGACGAGTTCGGTGAGCTCGTCTAGCGGCGGTAGCGGTCCGAAATCGCCGTGGGCGAGTGTGAGGGACTCCAGGCCCGCGATGCCGCGTAGGTCGGCCAGGTCTACGACGTCGACGTTCGACAGGATGAGACGGCGGACGGGCGTCCCGCTGAGCTGGCCCAAGTCCACGTTGGAGGCGGGGCCGGCGAGTTGGAGGAGGTCCCAGGAGCGTCCGGCCAGCGGTCCGAGGTCCATGCCGTTCTCGTCCCACAGCAGGGCCTCGGTAACGGAGGTCAGCCACCGGACGGGCTCGAACGTCCCCACCCACTCGTAGTCGGTGGTGAGCCGGCGTCGGCGCATGATCGGCTCGGCGGGCGGCGGGTCCTCGGTGTCGGAGCCGCCGAGGACGCGTCGCCACACAGGCCCGATGTTGACCCAGAACTCGTCCCAGACGAACTCCTCGTCAGCGCCCACTACGTCCCCTTCCTGTGCTGGTCAGCGAGGCGTCGCGAACACCTGCGTCCACCAGGGTCCGCCGGGGCCCTGCACGACCCCGATCCCGACCATCGTGAACCCGCAGTTCAGGATGTTGGCCCGGTGCCCCGCGCTGTTCATCCAGCCGTCCACGACGGCGGGCGGGGTCGCCTGGCCCTGCGCGATGTTCTCCGCCCATGCGCTCCAGCGGAACCCGGCGGCGGTGATCCGCTGCCCGGGGTCGTCGCCGCCGGCGCCCTGGTGGTCGAGGACGCGGCGGGACGCCATGTCCGCGGAGTGCCGCTGCGCGGCTAGGTGCAGGGCGGGCGAGACGCGCAGCGCCCGGCACCCCGCCCGGGCCCTTTCCGCGTTGACCAGCTTCACGACCCGCTGCTCGACGGTGGCCGGGGTGGGGCGCGGCGCGACGCGGTCCTTGTCCGCCGCGTTCCGGGGGGCGGGCTCCGGCGTCCGCGACGGCGTCCGCTGGACGGGGGCCGCGGGATCGGGCGCACGGCGCGGAGGCTCGCTCGGCAGGCTCCAGTAGACGACCGCCGCGACGGCGCCGACCGCGGCCGCCCCCGCCAAGGCGGCCGATCCCTTCCCGAGGACGAGCGAGGCCTTCCCCGCGCCCGCCGACGCCTTCGCACCGCTCAGCACGGCGTGCAGCGGGGACTCCGCGGGCATCGGCACCATGACCAGTCCCGCCAGCAGAGCCTCTGGCGGGACGAGGTCGCGTTCGCGGGCGGCGCATGAGCGGCATCCCCGGATGTGCTTCGCGATCCGCTTGCGCCACAGCGGGGACGGCCGCCCGTCCCAGCCGTCGAGGACGGGGCCGAGCGCGTCGCAGCGCCGCCCGCCCACCGCCCGGACGACGGCGCGGCACGTCGCGAGCTGCTTCTTCATCCGCTGCACTCGGACGGCGGCGTGCGGGGCCGACAGCCCGAGACCGTCCGCCAGCTCCTTGCGGGTGAGGTGCCCCGAGGCCTCCAGCCACCACAGCGCGAGCAGTTCGCGCTCATCCGGGTCGAGCCACCGCGTCGCCTCGGCGACTTCCCGGCGCTGCTCCGAGAGCTCCAGCCGCAGGACGGCCAGTCCGGCGAAGTCGTCCTCGGCGCCCGCCAGCCCGGCCATGGCCTGCGGGTCCACCGGCGTCCTGCCGCGCTGCGACGACCAGCGGCGGCGCACCTGGTTCATGGCGATGGACACGAGCCAGGACCGGAACCGCGCCGGCTCCCGCAGCCCGCCGAGGCCGCCCAGAGCGCGCAGCACCGACTCCTGGACGACGTCGTCCACGTCGGCGTGGCCGCCGAGCGCCCAGCCGACCACGTTGTACAGCAGCGGCAGATGCTCCGTGACCAGCCGCTCCCGGGCGTCGGCGTCCCCGTCCTGCGCCGCCCGGACCAGCACCTCCACATCCGTGCCCACACGCATCCTCGTCCTCCAGCGAGTACCGGCCGATCCCTCTGGAGACCTCCGAAACCACCAGAGATAACAAGAACCCCGGCAATTCTCCCGCAGGGCGGCGGCGGCGCGAGCGGTGTCAGTCCTCTTCGGGGAGGTCCGCCAGGATCTGCCGCACCTCGGCGGCCCGCGTGGGAGCGTCGATCTCGATGAGGAGGTCGAGCGCCTCGGAGTAGGCCCGCCGGGCATCGGACGGGCGTCCGGCATGGCGGTGGACGCTGCCCAGGATGCACAGCATGGTGGCC
Organism: Actinomadura sp. K4S16; assembly: GCF_008327685.1. Lineage (GTDB taxonomy): Bacteria > Actinomycetota > Actinomycetes > Streptosporangiales > Streptosporangiaceae > Spirillospora. The sequence goes on along the minus strand of NZ_BDDE01000025.1, from coordinate 49,611 downwards.
AGACCGGCCTTGTTCTCGATCTCCCGGTGGTAGTCGGCCGCCGGCCGGAGCACCGCCTCGGCGTCGGCGAAGCGGCCGAGGCCCTCGTAGGCAAGCGCCAGATGCCAGGCGCACCAGACGACCTCGTCGCGGTCGCCTCGGCGCTCGCTGAGCGCCATCGCCTGCTCCACGACGCGGGCGGCGTCCGCGTGCCGGTCAAGTTGGCGGTACGCGTCGGCGATGTGCGCGGCCAGCCAGATCTCGCCCGCCGCGTCGTCCCTGCCCCGGTAGATCGCCTGCGCCTCGGCATAGAGGTCGAGGGCCCGCTCGGCCTGGTCGAGGTCGCACTGGAAGTCGCCGAAGTGGACCAGCACCCACGCCTCCTTGCCCGGGTCGTCCATGGTGCGGACGACCTCAAGCGCACGTTCGTAGAGCGGCGGCGCCTCCGTCCCGCGCCCGAGGAGCCGGCGCGCCTCGGCCAGGTGGATCAGCGAGCCGAGTTCGGCCGGGGCGTCGCCCACGCGCCGCGCCGACTGGACGGCGAGAGTCTTGATCGCCTCCATCCCCTCCCAGTGCGCCCGGTAGAAGAACAGGCCGTAGAGCGACTCCGCGATCCGGACGACGAGCCGGTCCTCGCCCGCTTCCGCGGCGGCCCGAAGGCTCGCCTGCACGTTCAGGGACTCGTCCGCGAACCAGGCGATCGCGTCGGCCGGAGGCTGCTCGTGGGCGCCGGGCCGCGACATCCATTCGTGCAGGACGTCCCCGTACCAGTCCAAGGAGCGCCGGAACGCCTCCTGCCGCGCGGAGTCGGACTCCTCTGCCTCCATGCGTTCCCTGGCATAGAGCCGGAGCAGGTCGTGGAGGCGGTAGCGGTCCTCTCCGGCGACCTCGACCAGATGCCGGTCCGTGAGTTCTCCGAGCATGCGCTCGGCGTCCTCGTCGTCCACGTCACCGGTGCGCGCGACCAGTTCGGCGGTGAAATCGCGGCCCGCCAGAACGCCGAGACGGCGGAAGAGCCTCGCCGTTTCCGGCCGCAGCGAACGGTAGCTGAGTTCGAAACTGCTGCGCACTCCCCTATCTTCACCTTGAAGGCGGGAAATACGCCTGGTCTCGTCCTGGAGCCGGGACAGATAGCGCGCAGGAGACGTGCGCCTCATCACAAGGTGCGCGGCGGCGATGCGAATGGCCAATGGGAGTCCGGCGAGCAGTACGACGATTTCCCGGACGGACGTGCGGTCGCGTTCCACCACGTCGGCGCCGACGATCCGTTCGAACAGCCGGAGCCCCTCGGGATCGGGCAGGGGGTCGAGCCGGAGCCGGTCGGCGCCGTCCAGCGAGGCCAGCGTGGTCCGGCTGGTCACGACCACGGCCGTCCCGGGCGTCTCGGGCAGCAGCGGGGCGGCCTGCCGCGCCTCGGACACGTTGTCGAGGAGCAGCAGGCTGGGCCCCTGCCTCAACCGCTTCTGGAACTCGCGCCGGCGCTGCCCGGGATCGCGCGGGAGCCTGTCGCCGGACAAGCCGAAGGCGGCCAGGACCTCAACCATGGCGGCGTCGGCGGTGGCGGTCGCGGCCACGTCCACGCGAATGCGCGCATAGGTGAAAGTGGAGGCGAGCCTGTGGGCGAGTTCGTTGGCCAGTTCGGTCTTCCCTACCCCGGCCATACCGTGCAGGACGACCAGCGGGCACGTCTCGGTCAGCCGCTCGGTGAGCAGGGTCCTTGCCTTCGCGACCGCCTCGTCCCGGTCCGTGAAGTCCGGGAGCGACCGGCGCAGGTTCACATGCCCGGAGGAGGGCGGACGGGGACCCGGCGGGCGCGGGAGGCGGACCAGGTTCCCTAACCCGAGTTCCCGCCCCCAGGGTGTGTCCCGCATCGTGTCGGCCCAGGTGTCGAGTGGGGCGACGGTGAGCACGGACACCCCCTCGGGGACGTGATGCTCTGTCACCACGCCGACGGCGAACTCGTCAGAGCCGTCCTGGGCGAGCACCACGCTCCCGGACATCCCCTGCCACTCGCTCACGCCGCGCCCGCCGGCCGAACGGGGCATGGAGGAGACGCGCAGTTCCAGCAGGTTCGTGCGCAGGTTCGACCCGGTGGGGATGACGCCTTTCAGCTGAGCGCTGTCGCGCTGGCGGATGTCGGCCGACTCCAGCCTCCGCTCCTTCCACCTGGGGAAGCCGGTCGCCCAGCACGGGCCGACCTCCCCCGTCCGCGAGCGGTCGACACGGGCGAACCTGACCGGCGGCAGGTCGTCCGGTGCGAAGTCTCCGGTCACCGCGAGCATGGCGAGGTCGCGGGCCTCGTCCACCGCGACCGCTTCGGCCGGACGCTCGGCCCCGTCCACCCGCCGGACGAGCAGGGTCTCGGCGTCCACGACGTTGTGCGCCGCCGTCAGCACCCACCGCCGCCCGACCAGGTAGCCGGACCCCACATGCCACCCGTCCGTCGGGCCGTAACGCAGAATCTCGACCGCGCGAGCCGTGAGTCCGGACATCTCAGGGCTTCGTGCGGAGGCCGCGGGTCACCTTGATCGGACGGCCGTCGTCGTCGACCGGCGGTTCCAGGGTGACCGTGACGCGCTGGATCTCCTCCCGCCGGTAGGAGCCGTCGCCGCCCAGTTCGAGGACCCAGAATTTCGCCTTGCCGGACGCCCCGCCCTGGCGCGTGACGCCGACGTGGAACTCGAGCTGGATCTGGCCCACCTCGAAACCGAACTCCGCTTCCTTCCCGGCCTCCAGCGCCTCCACCAGCTCGGCGCGGAGGGCGGCGATGGTCTCAGCGAGCCCGAGTTCACCCATGCATTCCTCCACTATCCGCATTGGAGACGTGATCATTAATGCCGGATGCCGCGCCGAGACGGCCCCACGCTGCAATCGTCCAAGAGCCTCGTGATCGAGACGAGGGCTACGGGCTCACACGGCCGGAAAAGGCCAGTCCGCGCGTCCGCAGACGCGATCCGGCCGGAGGGGCCGGTGCGGGCGGGGTTCGCGCGCTCGTGTCGCGCACGTGCAGGATTCGCACGTCAGCCGCACGGACAGTCGAGACACGGTCGTCCGCCTTTCGAACAACGCCATTCCCATAACGTCCGCCAGGCCATTTACGGCCAATGTGGGCGATGGGCTCAGCGCGCGTGGTAAAAAATTGGGCACGGCCGACCCCGGCCCCACGGATGAGCATCCGAATGAACTGGGCAGGAACACCGTTCCACCCCGCTGTCCTCCGCCGCTTTCCGCGGCGGCTCCGCATGAACGGAGCCGCGTGAAGACGACTGTCAGGAAGCCCTATGAACAAGGAACGCGAAGCGCCCCCGCCCTGGTCTCCGGCGGTCAGCACCGAGTGCCCGGTCGGCGTCGCGCACCAGGCGTGGATCGAGGCGTCGATCACCTGGTTCGTCCAGGAGTTCGGCCGCGACCCGCTGACGCGGCCGATCGTCCTGCCCCGGTCGGATCTGCGGTCTGCCGGCTATACCGGCACACCGGAACAGGTCGACGACGTGGTCGCGAAGACGTGCGAGTTGATGGAGATCGACCGGTCCGAGCTCACGGTGGAGCTGTTCGACCGGTCGGACGAGGACGCGGCGGCCCAGGAAGGCAAGCGCGCGGTCGGGCACTACTACGTGAAGGACGGCCGCGCCGTCATCGGCCTGGACGTGACGGAGGCGTCCGACGCCGCCTACCTGATCGCCGTGATCGCACACGAACTGTGCCATGTCCGCCTCCTGGGCGAGGAGCGGATCACCACCGAGCGCAAGGACCACGAGCGGCTCACCGACCTCCTCACCGTCTATTTCGGATTCGGCGTCTTCAGCACCAACGCCGCACTGAGATTCGGCGAGACGACCCGCGGCTTCTCCGTTCAACCCCTGGGCGATCTGGACGAACGCACCCTGAACGCGGCCCGCAACGACGGCTATTCGCGGCTCGGGTATCTGACGGAGCGCGAATTCGGCTACGCGATGGCCTGCTACGCCTGGCTGCGCGGCGAGACCGAGCCGCCGTGGGCCGGCCACCTCGATCCGGGGCCGCGCGCCTTCCTGCGGCAGGGCCTCGCCTACCTGTCCCGCTCCGCGCCGCCGGGCGAGTTCCCGACCCGCCGGACCGGAGGCGTCCCGGTCTCGGTCCGCGTGGTGCCGAAGCCCGACCTCGTATGGCTCGGCGGCCTCTACCTGATGTTCGACCGAACCGAATGGCCCCCGAGAGCCCCCGGCCACCGTCCGACCTGACCTCTCTCGCGGCGTGCCCGGGCTACCGGACTCCGCCGGCGGTCAGGGAATCCTGGGATCGACGACGAGGACGCTCGGCGCGGCGGCGGCGTCGAAAGGAACCCTCACCCGCATCCGATCCATTGCGCCGGTCGCGTGCAGGGCACGGACATGGACGAGCCAGCAGCCGGACTCCCGCTCGATACCGAGGAGAGTGATCGTGTGCTCCGCGTGGCCCGTCCTGACGACTTCGGCCCGCGCCAGCTCGAAGGCCCTCTCTTCGGTGACCGGCGCCGCACGGCCGAAGCGTTCACGCAGCGCGCGGAACAACCTCCTCACGGCGCCGTTCGTCGCCGCGTCCGCCCTGTTGCCGATGATCCCTCCGGCGGCGACCGCAGCGACGTACGTACCGGCGGTCACGGCGTGTTCAACGAACTCCGGTGCCGACTGAGCGATCGCGCCACCCCAGGCAGGCGCAGGGGGATTCGGACCGTTGTCCGGCACAACGGGTCTGTCATCGTGCGACGGCCGGGGCTCGGCGCTGGGCGCTCCCGGTTCCGGCATGTCGAGCCACAGCCGCATGTTGGCCTCCCAGGCGGCTCGGCGGCCCTGATCAGAGAACTGGTAGATCTGGCAGCCCTCTATCAACCTCGTCCAGGCACCATGGGGCAGATCGCAGCGGTGCCCGGCCATCGCCAAAGCCGCTGGATGGAAATCACCGGAACCGGCCTCCGCGAGCAGCGCCGCCTGCCGAGCGATCTGGTGTATCGACGGACATGAGCCGCCAAGATGGGGGGCCGCACCGCCCCACGGCCCATCCGCAGCCTCGTACTCGCTGACGAGCGTCTCGGCCAGTTCCCGAAGATCTTGTATGAACCGTTCCCAAAGCTGAGGATCTGTGGCGGGGGGCTCGGCGGTCATTCCCCTAGCATCAGGCCTGCCGCACCAGGGGAACAACCCGAATGGCGCGTCCTGACGGCCTGTGGCGACTACCCAATTCCGGCATCGCACGGTCAACCGCTCATGACCGATCTCTCACCATACCGGGCCAACAGCACATGGCCCGCCCACGATGGCCCCCGCCCCTTCTGTCCCACTGCGAACCGCTCTCAGCAGCAACCAGCCGGGCATAGCGACCCAGATAGGGCCACGGTCACTTCACCGGACCGGACGGCCTCCGATGCTGTCGCAGCAACTCGAAGGCCTCACGCCAATGGAGATGCGAATGGTCCTCGGCCAGCGCGGTGTGCTCATCACAGAACCAGGCCACCCAGGAGGGATGGCCGACCCACCCCTCCCGATCCCGATCCTGTTCGAGCGCCTCCTCCTGCGCATTGATCCCGAACCGGACGGCCGTGAAGGACGAGGCCGGATCCCCTTCCCGAAGCGACCGATCGCAGAGAAAACAGTGCGGCGGCATCATGCCCACTCCTCTCAGCGGCGCTCACGTCCACAAGAATGGCGCACGGGACACACTGCCAGGCATCACCGCGGCCACCGGAAGGCGCGCGTAGACGGTCAGAGATACAGACCTGTGTTCTCGGAAGCCCTTCGGGCATGACAGGCCGCAGGTCAGCACGGCGGAGGGGCGATGGTCTGGCGTAGCACCCAGCGAGATTCGAGGGCTCGCCGCATCTCCAGCACCAGCCCGTCCATGCGGACGGCGGCTCGCCATCGAGTTCGTCGGACGCGCCGCCCAACACGAGGTCGGCGAGGCCAAGCGCGGCGCGGTTGCGACAGTTAAGGCGCGTCTGCCTAAGTGCGGGAAGAGGCTGTCTACAGTCCTGCACGGTAGCGGGTGTATTCGCAGGCGAGGAGTTCGACGGGCATGGAGGGCCAGCGGCTCAGCGCGCCCGTGTGGCGATCGATGACCAGTAGCGGGGTCGGGTCGTCGGCGAGGTCCTCGGCGGCGCGGGCGACGAAACCATCCGGGAAGTCCTCGATGGTCAGCGGGACGGGGCGGCCGTCGTGCCAGAAGTACGCGTCCGCGCGGCGCCAGGCCTCGGCCCGGTCGACCAGTGCTGGGCGGACGCTGTAGGCGGCGAGGACGTGCGCGAGGCCGCGCAACGTACGGCACTCGCGCGTCCCGCAGCCACGGCAGACCGGTTCGCCGTGTGCCCCCTCACCGGGGCGGTGCGCCGACAGTACGCAGGTGAGCGCGGCGGTGCAGGCCAGCACAAGGCGGCGCGCCTGGGCGATGAACTCCTGGCTGGAGCGGTCGAGGCTTCCGGCCTGGACGAGGGCGGCGTCGATGGAGTGGGGATCGGCGCGCATCGCGGCGGTCATCGCGGCGTGGACGCGCTGGTGGACCTGGTCGTGCGTCCAGGAGGCGGGCTCGGTCACGCGGCCCACTCCCCCGCGAAAACAGCGGTGACCGTGCGGCCCTCGTCGTTGCCGTGCCATCCCCAGCTCGCGGCGGTGAGCGAGATGGTCCGCAGGCCTCGGCCGGACTCGGCCAGCTCCCCCGCGTCCAGCGCCACGGGTTCGCCGGGGCCGCCTTGGTCGGCGACTGACACCACAACCAGGCCGCCATCCTGGACGATCTCGACGGCGAACGAGCCGCCGTCCTGTCCGGACTTGGTGTGCCGCAGCGCGTTGACGACCAGTTCGTCGGCGGCAAGTAGGACGTCGTCCAAGTAGGGGAAGCCCGCCAGCAGGCAGCCGACGAACCGCCGGACGGCACGGGCCTGCTCGGGCCCGCCCGGGAAGGAGCGCCGCCACCGCAGCGGCGCCGGCTGTGCTGCCGGAAGCATTGTCGGGGACATCGGAACACCTCGGCTCGTGATGGACTTCAGCGTCGCGGATCTGGCGGATCTCTCCTTTGTCCGCAGGCACATCGTCACATTGAGTCGCTATCCGAGTACGGAGAATCAGCGCTCACCCTCCCCCCGCAGGGGATTCAGCACAAGCACGCGTCTCACGTCCGCTCTCCGCATGTGCGAGGTTCTCACCCCGAGGCCCCAGGGCCAAGGCATCACGCAAGCAGCGCAACAGGGCGGCGGCATTTCCCGTACGCCAAGCGTCGTCGCCGTGATGACATGTGATCGATATGGTGAGGGGCAGCGTCGCGTGCCGGTGACGGACCGCGTCAGGCATGGAGGCGCCGGATCTGGAAGGTGGTCACCATGACCCTTCCCCGCGCCCGCACCGGTGAGTGAGGGCCAGAACAGGCTGATCGCCTGGAATCGTGAACTGGCGGCCGCACACCAGCGGCTGCGCCAAGCGCTGCACCTCGCACGCCGGGCACTCGATGCCGGCGACAGCGCCGAGGCCGCATCGGCGGGCAGCGATCTATTGCTGTACTGCAAAGGGTTCTGTGCCGCGCTGGAGGGCCATCACCTCAGCGAGGACGCCGCACTGTTCCCCGAACTGGCGGCGCGCCATCCCGAGCTGCGTCCCGTGATCACCAAGCTCCAGCAGGACCACGAGTTGATCGCCTCCCTGCTGACGCAGTTCGACCATGCGCTGTCGACAGGCGGACCCCCCGACGTCCTGGCCTCCCACCTGGACGGGCTCGCGGCCATCATGGAGTCCCACTTCCGGTACGAGGAACGACAACTGCTGGACACCCTGGCGGCACTGGAACTCGACGTCGACCCTCGCACCCTGCTCGGCCCTCTGTGAGGCACCCGTCCACCGGTTCACGCTCTCGGACACGGCGGGCTCTTGCACTGTTCCCTGCGTGCCCCAGACCGCCCATCTCACCCTGAAAACGACATCATCAAAACACTTGAATGATCCGTCGTGTGATGCCGCAACGTTCCAGCCGCTTCAGACGAGTTGACGAATCGACGGGAAAACGGCATACGACCCCAGCGATACGCGCACGGGAGAGAAGCGTTCGGAATATCGGCACGTGCAAAGTTCGCACGTGCGCGATTACATAGGGCACGGCTTTGCCCTGATGTCAGCCCCGCGCGTCAAGGGCTCCGCCTGGCGGGCTGCCCGACCAATGCCCTGGAACCGGTCCGCCTCCCCCCAGTGAAAGGGCTGCGAGCGTGGGCGTGGACAATCCCCCCGGTGGGCCGGGCAAGGGCCCTGAGACCACCGACAAGCCCACCCCACCCGACACCGGGAGCACGTCACCGCACGACCATCCCGGAGCAGACGGCAAGACGCCCCGCATGGACAGCCTCAGAGCAGCAGGCTGGAAGTTCCCCGAGCGACCCGAAGCCGGCAACGGGCAACCCGCCGACCGCGATCCGCAGACCAACGGCTTTACCAGCGGCCCACCCCGCGACCAGGCGCAGCCCCCCGGCACCCCTCCGACCGAAGCCAAGCCGGAGGCAAAGAAAGACCCCGAGACCGACAAGATCGGCACTGGCTCCCAGCCGACCGAAAAGCCTGACGACGACAAAGCCGACCCGGCACAGACCGGCAACGGCAGCCCCAAAGCGGAGAAGTCCGGCCAAGCCAAGCCCGAGGACCCCCGCCAAGACGAGGGCGAGCGCGGCAACGACCGCGAGGCCAAGACCGACCGATCCGAGACCGGTGAGACGGCGAACCAGGGCGACCTCGACAACAAGGACCGCCCCCAGGACAACGCCAGTTCTGCCGGCGACCAGACCGACGAGCCCCAAACACCCCCGCAGCCGCCCTCCCGCCTGGAACACATCGCCCGCACGCGCGAAGCACAACAGCAACACGCAGAAGAACTACGAGCCAAGTTCCAAGACGCCCAGCCGCCCAACGGCACCGCCCAACCAGTTGACAGCGAACCCGGCGACAATGCCGCGCCACGGCAAAACGAGAACGCGGAAGGAAACGAGCCCGGCCCAGAAGCACAGCCCCCAGCCCCCGAGGCATCAATCGGCGAGAACGGTGGCGGCGACCCACCCAACGATCTATCCCCACCCTCCGCCCCCGAGAACGACGGGGACCCCCGTGCATCAGAGACCGGACGCGTTCAGGGCCCAGAGCAGGCCCCCCTCCCCCCGCAGGACTCCCAGAAGTCCGGAGACGGCAGCGGCCAGCCCCCCGAACCACCTGCAGACCGCACGCCACCCACCGAAGGCCAACCTCCGGACCAGCAGAACAGACCACAACCAGGCCGAGAGACCGACCAACGCCCCGAACCTCATGCTGAGCAAGTAGGAGAGGGGGACGGTGAGGAGCCTCTCGGGCCAAAAGAAGGGACCTCGGGCGAACCGAAGGCCGAGGACGGGGTCACCGAGCCACCCGGCGACGGCAAGACAAGCGACCAGAAACCCGACGACCACTCGGCACCCCCATCCGAAAGAACTGACGAGAACACCCAACCTCCGGAAGCCCAAGGCGGCCAAGGCGACGGCCGTGATAGGAATGCCGAGGGGGACGGCAACGAGTCGGCCCCGAAAGAAGCCAATGAGCAAAAACCCGAGGCCCGCCCCAACCCCATCATTTCCGAGATATACACCGACAGCCAAGGCCAAGTACACGTCGAACCCCGATACGGACGACAGCAGACCGATGAGTCCGAGTCCGGCAGGGAACTGGCACGAAACGAACCGGAGACCACAGAACCGGCAGGACTCCCGACCAGGGAAGACCTCGACCCCGTGGGTGCCAGAGGCGGCGAACCGGGCCGCGGCGAACTCCGCGACCCCGAGGACGATCCAGAAAATCGAGAAGCAAATGACGAAGATACGGAGGCCCTTGCTCGCTGGAAGCAGAAGGGACGCGATTTCATCCGAACATCGGATGACGTCGCCGACACTACAGAGAAACTCGCCAAAGACATAGGCAAACTACTCAAATGGGATCGACCGACCGGCACTGCAGTGAGCAAGCCCGCCATCGAAGTTAAGCCACATCACGAAAGCATCCAGGGCGCCAATGCGGCTATAGGAATACTCGGGACGGGGATAGTAGTCTACGAGGTCGCACGCCTTGGTCGCGTCGGAATACGTAAGATCCGAGTCCAAATGACAGGAGCAGAGCGTGCCAATAACTGATAACATGGCCGCCACCTTGCAGGCACAACTTGCAGGCCGAACAGATGATCACTTGAGGCTATTGCGAGAGCTGGACAAGGAGAGTGTTCAGGCAGATTATCCGGTACTGGTTGCCGCAGCCTTCTTTCTCGCGACAAATCGCCGCTTCGGTAAGTGTGACCCGAAGACTGTCAAGTCTCAGATAATTGAGTTTGTGGCTTCTCTTCGGGGAAGGACACCAGAGGCCACAGAGAAAATTGACGCACACATCGCAGAGCGACTGCTGCTGGCTGTTCTTGGCGAAGGGTCTATCGCCGACATCGACGACAGGGCAGTCTACACAACCGAGTTGTTCCTGCTTGCAGGCTTGATTGCTGATGCAGATCTGAACGATGCGGAGCTGGCCTCATTCATAACGAAAGCCAGAGCAATGGCCGACGAGGAATAACGCAGTTGACAAATTTCCTAGAGATACAGATCACGGAGGAGAACATACTGGCGCTGCGGTCCTTCCTACTGGAAGGACCGGAGGCGTGGGTCCCCCTGAAGGACAAGATCCAGGCGAACAACAAGACGGCGGCCGGCCACATGTCGCTGCTCTACGGGGCGTTCTGTGTTGCGGTACGTCGGAAATTTTCGCCAGCTTACACGGTCGACGAGATAGTCCAACTCGTGGCCGAAGTACGAGTCAAGGCCCAAGAGGACGCAGGGTTGATCAACGTTCCCTTAGCCGAGGACATGGTTCGCGCTGCCGTCGGCGCACCAACACTTCACATTGGCGGGGCAGACGATTTGAGAGCTGTGCTCTACGCCGAGGTCTTCATCCTGCTCTACCTGATCGCCGAAATGGACCTCGACCGCGCAGGGCTGGAGCAGTTCATCGAGGAAGTCACCGCCTATACCGAGCAGTGGCTTGCGGCGCGGCGGGCCGAAGCCTCCACTTCCGCCTCCTCTTAAATCCTGAGAAGTCTGACTAGATAGCCAATCGTATGCCCTCGTCCCATTCATGGCGGGGTTAATCGTTGTGGTACGGGATCAGCCGATGCCGTGCTGGTCTCACCGCGCGTCTCAACTGGACGGCCGTCGGAAGGGACATGGGAGGTGGCTCGACTCCTGGGTTACTCCCGCAATTCCCGCAAACTTGGGTATGGGCGGCTCACATGGGGACTTATCCGCCTTAACCGGATTGGCGGCGGTCGTACCGTCCAACTTCTGCACGTGCGGATTTTGGCCTCGCGTCGGCGTGGCCGGATTTTGTCGGGGCGTGACTTTAATATTGCCGGACATCGTTCGATTGCAGTGAGTTAGCGATCAGTACGGACCGTGTCCTACGCGATATCGGGAGGACGGCCATGCCGAGCCCCTACGTCCGCCGCCGCCGGCTGGCGGGTGAGATCCGCAAACTCCGGGAGAGCCGCGGCCTTACGACCGACGACCTCGCCCGCCTCGTCTTTCACTCCCGGACGAAGATCACCCGCCTGGAGAACGCCCAGATCCGCCCCGATCTGGCCGAGATCATGAACATGCTCGACGCCCTTGAGATCACCGGCAGCCAATACGACCGACTCCTCCAGCTCGCCCGCGAGGCCGCCCAGAAGGGGTGGTGGGACCGGTACGGCATGTCCATGGGCCCTCGACAGAAGCTCGCGGCCGACCTCGAATACAACGCCAGCACCGTCCGCAGCTACGACCAGACCGCGATGCCCGGCGCTCTACAGTGCCCTCCGTTCATCGAGGCTCTCATCAGGCTCGATGAAAGCCAGGGGACGCTCGAATACCAGCCCGACCGGATGACCGAAGCGCGCGAGCATCGGCAACGCGAGTTGCTCCGGCCGGACGGACCGTTCTACGAAACGGTCCTGGACGAGTGCGTCATTCACAGACTCGCGGTGCCACCAGAGGCGATGGCCGCCCAACTCCGTCACATGATCGAGCTGGCCTTGGAGGCCGAGCGGATCACGATTCGCGTCCTGCTGCACAACGCCCGCATCCCTGGGGGCTTCCTTCCGAAGTCGTCCTTCTACCTCTACACGTTCGCCGATCCCGGCGACCACCCGATGGCGATCGTCGACACGGTGACCACGGACCTCGTTGTTACACAGCGGAGCGAGGTCACGAGGTACACAGAAAGATATGACCTCCTGAGAGAGGCCGCCCTGTCCACGGAAGACAGCATCTCCTTCCTTGATCGGGTGGCCAACAGGCTCGCCGACCAGACAGGATCGGGTACATGAGCAAGCACTTCCACGGCTGGCGCAAGTCTGGCTACAGCGAACCCAACGGCCACTGCGTCGAGGTCGGCCGGGCTGCCGACGGCACGATCGGAGTCCGCGACACCAAAGGTCACGGTGACGGCCCGACCCTGGAGTTCAGCAGAGACGCATGGCAGCACTTCATCCGCGAGATCCGTGCAGACGACCATTGAGCTCATCCGGACAAGATCGGCCTTGAGACACGTCTTTCTGTCTCAAGGCCGATGATGCTTCTCAAGGCATGCACCATAAGGAAGCAACTCCGGAGCGCCGTTAGGACGGAGTGCTTTCGGAACTGTGCGAGGGGGAAGTCGGCCCCCGCGAGCCAGCGGCGTCGCGCGCGAGGCGCGGCCGCCCTGTTGGCCTTGAGTGCTCATGTTCGGCATGGCCGTTAGGTGGCGCGGTGATGGGCGGAGCGAGCGGTCGGGGGCTGAACTTCCCCCGTGGGAGGGATACGGCTTCAGGGGCGTGATGAGACGATCCGCGCCATACGACGGTGCGGGCGCAGGCGGGTGGGTGCGGTGCGGGTTTTGGTTGTCGCGGTTGGGACTAGTGGGGATGTCGCTCCGTTCACTGGGCTTGGGGCTCGGCTGCGGGAGGCGGGGCACGAGGTCACCATTGCCGCGCACGGGCCCTTTGAAGAGTTCGTGCGGGTGCGGGGGCTCGGGTTCGCGGCGCTGCCGATGGATATGAAGGCGGAACTGAGCACCGAGGAAGGGCGCAGGTCGCTGACGTCGTCGCCCGCGATGGTGGTGCGGCAGACGCGGATCTATGCCCGGCACTGGGCCGCTATGGCTGACGCGATCGTCGACGCCGCCGAAGGGGCGGAGTTCATGCTCGTGTCGACGATGGGTTGGCTCGGCATCCATGTCGCGGAGGGTCTGCGGATCCCGAGCATGGGCATCTATCTGCAGCCGATGGATCCGACCCGCGAGTTCCCACCCGCTGTCATGACCACCCGGTCGCTCGGAGGATGGGGCAATCGGGCGGCGGCGCGGTCGATGCGCGTCCTTGGGCAGGCGCCGTTCCGGTCGGTGGTGAACGGGCTGCGCGAGCGCCTGGATCTGCCGCCGGTCACGCCCGCGCGGTTCTTCCGGCGGCTGGATGAGCAGGGCTGGCCCGTCGAGTACGGGTTCAGCCCAACGGTCGTGCCGCGTCCCGCCGACTGGCCGCGCGGGCGGGAGGTCGCCGGGTACTGGTGGCCCGAGCCCTCGCCGGACTGGCGTCCGCCCGAGGCACTGTCGCAGTTCCTGGACGACGGCCCGCCGCCCGTGTTCGTCGGCTTCGGCAGCCTGACGGCCGGCGACCAGGAGCGGTACGGCGCGATGGTGACGGAGGCGCTGCGGAAGGCGGGGGTCCGGGGCGTCGTGCAGGCGGGCTGGTCGGGGCTGGCTGCGGACGAGGGGTCGAAGGACGTCCTGGCGGTCGGCGAGGTGCCGCACGACTGGCTGTTCCCGCGCATGGCCGCGGTCGTGCACGCCTGCGGCGCGGGGACGACGGCGGCGGGGCTGCGGGCGGGCGTCCCGTCGGTCGGGGTGCCGCTGTCGGCCGACCAGCCCTTCTGGGCGAAGCGCGTGGCGGTGCTCCGGGCGGGGCCCGAGCCGGTCCCGTTCCAAAGGTTGGACGCCGGACGGCTCGCGTCCGCGATCAGGGAGGCGGTGTCGCGCGACTCCTACCGCGAACGCGCCCAGGCGGTCGCCGAACAGATCGCGGCGGAGGACGGCGCGGCCCACGTCCTGCGCGCCATCGAGTCCCGGGCGTCATAGGGGAAGCGAGGCCCGGCCGGTCAGATCACGCAGGCTGCGCTCTCTCAGAGGGGAAGCGCGGCGGCCAGGCGACGGATCACCTCGGCGTCGTCGTCATCGCCGGGCTCGCCGGTCGGCATGTGCTCCGTGATGGCCGCTCCGACGACGTCGCGCAGGCCGGAGACGAGGCCGATCAGGCGGTCCGGCGCCACCCCGTCCGGTTCGCGGTAGCCGAGCGAGCCGAACTGCGTGGGTTCGAGGACGTCCAGATCGATGTGGACGTAGAGGGGGCCGTCGAGATCCTCGAACGCCGCCTCGAAGTCGTCGACGCCGTGGCGCCGGATCCCGGCGCTCCGGAGGTACTCGTGCTCCGTCGTGTCTCCCGCCCGCTCCCCCGCGATGATCACCTGTTCGGGAGTCAGGGGCTCGTCCGGCAGGAGGGGCGCCGGGCCGTCGCCGAGCAGGGTGCGCAGCACCATCCCGTGGAAGGACCCTGACCGCAGGGTCCGCGGCGTGTACAGGTCAGGGTGGGCGTCGATCCACAGGATTGTGAGCCGGTCGCCGTACCTGGCGCGGGCGGCGGCGATCGGCGCCAGGTCCACCCCGCAGTCGCCGCCGGCGGTGAGCACGACGTCGTCGATGCCCGCCAGAGCCTTCCGCGTCCTGCCAAGGTTCTCCACGAGCACGTCGAGTGAGCGGACTCCGGCGTCGGGCTTGCCGCCCGTGTCGAGCACCGGCACGGTGACCCGGGAGTCGGCCGCGACCACCTCGGCGGTCCGCCGGGCACCCGCCGACAGCCGCGGCGAATCCCCCAGCCCCGACCCTTGCCACTGCGGCACACAAAGCACAGTCGTCACGTGATCGACAATACGGGTGGCCCTGCCGCAATAGGCAAGACTCACGTCAGAGCATCTTCACTGAGCTCGGCCTCCACAGCCGCGTCCCAGACGCCGTCGTCGCCCAGGAGGTCGGCCTACTCGGTCGCCGATCACCGCCCGCCTCGCCGAGGAACCCTCCTGGCGGACTCTGGGATCATGACCCGGTGCTCACACTGGCGCGGATCGCCGAGGACCCCGGCACGCTGACGCATCGTCTGGAGTCGCGCGACGGTGCGCGTCTCGTCTTCCGTCCTCTGGCCCCCGGCGATGCCCAAGGGCTGGCCGACTTCCTCGCCGGGCTGTCCCCCGAGTCCCGCAGGTTCAGCACGTTCGACGGCTACGACCTGGCGGCCGCCCGGGAGCTGTGCGCGGCCATCGCGCGCTACGACAAGCTCCGCCTGGTGCTGGAGGAAGAGCCGTCCGCCAGGATCGTCGGGCTGCTGGAGTTCAGCCTCGCACTGCCGCCGGGCGACGTCGAGCGCTACCGCCGGGCCGGGATCCGCCTGGATGAGACGACCGACTGCCGGTTCGGCCCCACCCTGGCTGACGACCATCAGGGCAAGGGGCTGGCGACGCAGGTTTTCCCACTGGTCCGGCAGGTCGCGCGACGACTCCGCAAGCGCAGGATCATCCTGTGGGGCGGCGTTCTGGCCGACAACCCCCGCGCGATCCGCTACTACGAGAAGAACGGCTTCCACCGAGTCGGCACCTTCACCGGTCCCGACGCCCAGACGTCCCTGGACATGATCCTGAACCTCGAACCGGCCCCGGGCGAGCAGGCCTGAAGACCCGGGCCATCGCGCCGCCTTCGCGAAAGCGCCCACGTCGTGCAGCGCTGAGGCGGAGTGGTCTCGGCCGGGGCGCGCAATAAGGCGACATGTTCTTGAATGGGTGCTACGTCCCTTCAGGTGCGGGAGTTGACCGCGGGACGCCCTCCTCCGCAGGTCTCGCCCGCCGCCATTCCCCGGATCTGTAGTTTCCATGATCATTCTTCGCGTTCGCGCTTGCCCCGGCGGGGGCAGTGCTTGGAACGAACGGGGGGAAAACTCATGATCATCAATAGTTCATCGGAAACGGCGCGGCGGGGGACGCTCGGCCGGTTCTGCGGAAGCGTCGCACTTGTCGCGGGCCTGGTCGCGTCCGGAATGGCGGGGACCGCGGGCGCCGCCCCGGCGCCGGGCGCGGACACGGCGGGCCCACGGGCCGAGGCGCCGCAGGCCAGGCCCAAGAAGGACCGGCTGCCGGTCAAGGCGATCGAGAAGATATTGCAGGCCGACGGCCACGTGAGCAAGAGCGGGGTCCTCGAGGTCGACATCGACCGCAAGGACCTCCACGTCAGCGGGGGCCAGCCCCGGGTGAAGTTCAAGGACGGCTTCCAGATCCAGCACGAGTTGTTCTTCCAGTCACTCGGGCATGGAAAGGCGATCCTCAACGGCGACCTGGTCCTGCGGCCCCGGGAGATCCAACCGGTCATCGACGCCTTCATCGCCCACGGGATCACGTTCCAGGCGCAGCACCAGCACCTGTACGACCTGCAGCCGATGGTGTGGTTCCTGCACTTCCGCGCGGTCGGGAACCCGATCCGGCTGGCCGGCGCCGCGCGCGCCGTCATCGCCAAGACGTCCACGCCGCTGCCGCAGCACTCGCCGCCGCACCCCAAGACCCCGCTTCCCGTCCGGAAGCTGGCGAAGGTCCTCGGCGGGGACGCCACGGTCGGGGAGAACGGGATAGTCACGGTGACCGTGCCGCGCACCGACCGGATCAGGCTCGGCGGCGTGCTCGTCGACCCGGACCTCGGGGTGTCCACCAGCGTCCAGTTCCAGCCGCTCCGGAAGGGCAAGGCGGCCGTGATCCCGGACTTCTCGATGACGTCCTCGGAGACGCAGCCGGTCATCTCGGTCATGCGTCGCAAGCACTGGCAGGTGGGCTGCCTCTACAACCAGGAGACCGCCGAGATCCCTCAACTGTACTTCTCGCACATGTTCCGCGTGGGCGACCCTGTCGTCCTCGCCAAGCAGATCCGCGAAGGGCTCAACCACACGGCCGCCAAGCGCGCCTGACGGCAGGGTGAGGGATCCGCTCTGAGGCGGCCGGCGGCAGAACCCGCCGGCCGCCTCATCGCTGGGCGCGTGCCGGTTCGGGCAGAACGCCCGGTGCTCCCGCCATAGTGGTTCCGAAGCCGGAGAACAGCCTGTGCCGGAGAGGAAGCCGCAATGGCGACATCACCGCAGATCACACATGTCTCTTGGGGCCGCATGGAGGTGGAGGGCCTCGAACCGGGCAAGGACTTCAAGCTCTTCCCCGGCGGCGGCCGTGCCTGGGACTGGTCCGAGCACGGGACGCGCCACGATCCGGGGGTCCAGCCGGCCGACGTCCAAGAACTCCTCGACCACGGATGCACGGTGGTCGTGCTCAGCCGTGGAATGGAACGACGGCTGCTGACCATGCCGGAAACCCTGAGGATGCTGGAGGAAGCAGGCGTCAAGGTGCATAGGGAAGAGACGACGGCAGCCGTGGACCTCTACAACGAACTCGCCAGGACGACGGCCGTCGGCGGCCTCTTCCACTCGACATGCTGATCGGCGCGTTGGGCGCGGCGCGATCCCGCGCCCGACGGCGCCGGTGATCCCACCGCGAGCAGGACGTCGAGGCGGCCGCGATGTGGCCGATGAATTCGTTCGACCTCGCTCTGCACGCACTAATCGACATTGCCGTTTGGGGATCAAGAATGGTGGAGACCCTCAGCGATAAGTCGAACACTCGTGGTGAACTGCCGCAGGTGAGAGGCGATCCGTGATCGTCGCTCGGCGGACGCTCGCCCCTACCCGGGAGCGTGTCCCCCATGCCCTCCAGCACCGTCCCGACGCATTCCGCGCACGCCCGCTCCCGAACGCCCGGACGTGCGGCCGCCTCTGCCGCGGCCGCGGCGACCATGACGCTGGCCTACGTCCCCAACCGCTCCGGCGACACGGTGTCGGTGATCGACACCGCCACCCACGTGGTGGCCGCCACCATCACCGTCGGCTCCGGGCCGATCTGGGTCGCGATCGCCCCCGACGGCGCCACCGCCTACGTCACCAACCTCGACGAGGACTCGGTGTCAGTGATCGACACGGCCACCAACACGGTGACCGCCACCATCGCGGACGGCTCCGGCCCTTATGGAGTGGCCGTCACCCCTGACGGCGGCACCGTCTACGTCGCCAACTCCTATGCGGAATCGGTGACGGTCATCGACGCCGCCACCAACACCGCGACCTCCACCATCACCGTCGGGTCCGAGCCGGCCGGCGTGGCGGTCACCCCTGACGGCCGCAGCGTCTACGTCGCCAACGAGGGCACCGACACGGTGTCGGTGATCGACACCGCCACCAACACCGTGGCCGCCACCATCACCGTCGAGTCCAGGCCGACCGGGGTGGCCGTCACCCCGGACGGCGGCACCGCCTACGTCACCCGGTGGGCAGGCGACGTAGTGTGGGCGATCGATACCGCCTCCAACACGGTGACCGCCACGATCACCGTCGGCTCGCTTCCGATCGGTGTGGCGGTCGCCCCGGACGGCCGCACCGCCTACGTCGCCAACCGGGACAGCGACTCCGTGTCGGTGATCGACACCGCCACCCAGACTGTGACCGCCACCATCACCGGCGTGACCGGCGCGAACGGTGTGGCCGTCAGCCCGGACGGCACCGCCGCGTACGTCACCGGAGACTTCAGGAGCGACACGGTGTCAGTGATCGACACCGCCGCCAACACGGTGACCGCCACCATCACCGGTGTCGGCCCCGACCCGTTCGGCGTCGCGATCATCCCGGGCGCCGCCTCCGCGGTCACGGTCACGGCCGAGCCCGACCCGGCCCGGGTCGATCAACCGGTGACCCTGACCGCCGCGGTCTCGTGCAGCGAGGGCACCCCCACCGGCACGGTCGTCTTCCGCGACGGCGCCACCGTTCTGGGCTCCGCCGATCTGCACGGAGGTACCGCCACCCTCGTCCGCGGATTCGAGGCCGGCCCCCACGCCATCACCGCCCGGTACACCGGTGACGGCACGTGTCCGCCCGGAGCCTCCGCCCCGACCGCCCTCACCGTCGCCAGGGGCACCTCGACGACCAGGGCATCCGCACTGCCCAGAGCGACGCTGCGGCACGTACCGGTCGCCCTCACCGCCCGGGTCCTCTGCACCGACGGCACTCCCACCGGCACGGTCGAGTTCCGCGACGGCGCCACCTTCCTGGGCACCGTCCCACTGACCCTCGGCGCGGCCTACCTGGTCACCGCCTTCCGCGCCACCGGCCACCACACCATCACCGCCGTCTACAGCGGCGACCGCCACTGCGAGACCTCCACCTCGCCGCCCGTCACCGTCCTCGTTCTCTGAGGTGCTTCGCAGGAGCCCCCGCAGACGGGTTGAGCACTTGAGGGGTGTTTCCGAAGTCGCGGCGTCAGCCGCGTACCCGGGCCTCGTCGACTCCCAGTACGTCCGCCAGCGCCGGGTGGACCCGCCCCGGGTCGATCGTCACGACCGTGTACTTCGCGACCCCCGCCACGACGAACGGGTCCTCTGCCACAATCCGCTCGACCGCCGCACGATCGACACCGCAGGCCACGATGGCGCCGCCCTCCGCCGAGGGCACCGTCTGCCCGGACAACAGGAACGTCCCTTCACGGTGATGGCGCTCCAAGAACAGGACGTGGTCGGCGACGAACGGCTCCGCCGCCTGCTCCGACCCCGTGTACTGCAGGAACAGCAGGTGCACCATGCCCATCCCCTCGGCTCCCCTCGCGAACCGGTACATCATGGCACCCGCCGACCGGCATCCGAGGCAGGGCCGGATACGCACTCGCACTCGTCGCGCACCACCACATGCTTGACGAATCTGCCCGCGCGCGTGCAGGCAGTTGATCTACGCTGGCCGCGCCAGGTGATCGAGGTGGCGAAGCCGCAACTGGGGGGATCATGGTCGAGGTCGCGAACGAGGCTCCCGGCTGGGACGCGATCGAGGCCGCGGTGGCCACCAGAATGGGTGATCAAGAGCCGCTGCACTGGGGGACGAGCAACCTGCCCGGGCAGGGCCTCTACGGCCTGAGCGCGTACCGAGCCGCCGGGCACTGGCTGCTGGTCACGTTCGGGATGACGGAGCTGTTCTCCAAGGACAGCGATGACCCGGACATCAGCGGATGGGGCTACGAGCTGACCATGCGGGTCCCCCTCGACGCCGACCAGCCGCCCGCGTGGTCCCTGCGCCTGCTCGACAAGCTGGTCGAGTACGTGTTCAACAGTGGCAGGCCGTTCGCCGAAGGCCACCGCATGGACGTGGGCGGCCCGATCACCGGCCAGGCGAACACCCGGCTCCGCGCGGTCGCCTTCGCCGCCGACCCTGAACTGCCGCCCATCGACTCCCCCTTCGGCTCGGCGCAGTTCCTGGCCGTCGTCGGGATCACCATCGACGAGCTGGAACGCATGAAGGCCACCACGACGGCCGCGGTGCTCAGCGAACTGGCCGCACACTCCCCCATGCTCGTCACCGACCCGACGCGCTAGTGCTGTGACCGGGATGGTCCACCGTGATCGGAAGGCGGCTTGCGGGAGGAGCGCACGCGCAGCGACTGGTATTACTGGGGCATGCAGGAAGAGATGGCACGCTCCGCGATCGACACGTTCATCTCCGCGTTCAACGCCTCGGCCGACAGCTATGTGACTGCCCTGCTCTCCCAGGCACTGACCTCAGACGTGGTCTTCTGGGGGCCGTTGGGGCGCAGCGAAGGAATCGCGGCGGTCGAGCGGTTCGTGCTGGACATCCGGCGCCACCCGGCGGGGACCGGCACGATGGCGCGCTGCTCAGCGGTGGACATGCCTGACGAGTGGGCCCGGTACCAGTGGGTCTTCACCACGCCGGATGGAGGCCCCCGCCTGGCGGGAACGGACGTAGTCCATCTGCGGCGGAGCCTCATCGACCAGGTCATCGTCTTTGCGGGGGAGATCGAGCCGTCCACCTCCTGAGTCGTCCATCCGTCGCTGTCCTTCTCGTGAACTTGCCCCTTTCGGCAGTCCGGGGCTGCGGTTCGTGGTCGGCCAGGCTGCGGCGTTGAGGTGGCGTCCGCCCCAGCGGATGACCTTCTCGTTGCGGATGCGGGCGCGTTCCTTGCGTTGGGCGGCAAGTACGCGGGGTGGCGGGCGGGGTTGTGTTGCCGTGGAGATGGCCGAGCACGACACGCGCCGCCCTGACCGACACCCGGTCGGAACCCTTGGGTACGGCGACGTCTCCGCGTCCTTCGCCATCCGTCCCCGCCGAGCCGGCCGGTCCCGCAGCCCCCGCCAGGACCGGCCCGCACGCCCGTCAGGCCCGGTCGAGAGCCCCTTCCTTGATCCGCTGAAGCAGACTCCCGAACGCATCACCGCTCACGATCAGCCGTCCCCCATCAGGATCCTTGGAATCCCGGATCCCGACGCCATCGATCAACCCGGCCACCTCGACGCACGCTTCGTCTGTTGCTCCCCCGCTGAACGAGCTCTTCCGCCACGCGCTGGTCACGTGCACTCCTCCATCACCTTGCGGATCAGAGCCCGGGAGGCATCCTCATGGAGGGCTTTCGCTCCGATCCGCTCGAAGTCCATGCTCAACTGCCTAACTTCGGAGGGCACCTCCACCAACCGGCCTCCGCGGAAAGCCCCGATGTAGGCGATGTCCCGAGCTTCCAGACTCATGATCTGGAACGGCCCGTCAAGCCCTATGCAGGCTCCGGCAGACCTCGGGATGACGCGCATGATCACATTGGGGCGCTCGCCGAACTCCAGAAGGCGGTGGAGTTGGGCCCTCATCACCTCGGCTCCGCCGACTGGACGGTAGAGGACGCCTTCGTCCAGCAGCACGAGCAGCAGAGGCCCTGATGTGCCACTCAGCAACGCCTTCTGGCGGGCCATGCGCGCGGCCACGACGGTCTCGACATCGGAAGCACCACCGGCTTGCACGAACGCCCGAGCGTAGTCCTCGGTCTGGAACGGGACGGGGATGACCTGCCCCTGGTAGATCCTGATCAAGTTGGCTTGCGCCTCATACTGGGCGTACTGCCGGAACCAATCCGGCTCATGCGCCGTACGAGCGAACCAAATCAGCATTTCGAAGAGCCTAGGGGTGTTGTACTTTTTGTCCAGCACCCTCGCCTGATCGTCGTGCAGTTTGAGGCGTCCCGCCTCCATGTTGGAAACAGTCGATCGCGCGGCCCCGATGATCTGCCCGCACCGGGCCAGCGAGTGATCATGTTTTTCTCGCTCGAAGCGCAGCGCGTAGGCCAGAAAGTGCCAGAGAGAGATCTTTGGGTCGAGTGGATCCCGATGGTTGGCCATACTCCCCCCAATGTTTCCGGTTTTCCCAGATACACGCGAGGTTAGCTCGCACGCCCGATCCTGGGCACGGAAAGCCGAAAACACATAGAAAGGGCAGGGCGATGCTGACCACGCCGGATTGCCTGCTGCTCTCCATGCCGGCGTCGAAGGCCGCGCCGGGGCTGGCGCGCACGTTGACGATGGCGCGACTCCGCAAATGGGGCTGCGCACATATTTCGGACGATGCGTTTTTGATCGCGCCGGAATTGATCACCAACGCCGTGGTGGCCACGCCTGGCGAGGAGATCCGGTACCAGTGCAGCCGCGACGTCGCCGGCGTCCTCATCGCCGTGTGGGACGCCAGCCCGGCCCGGCCGCGAGGCCTTCCGATAGTCGCGGCCCTCGCCGCCGAGTGCGGCTACTCCCCCGACCCCACAGGCGGCAAATGGGTCTGGGCCCGCCTCAAACCATGAGCGTGATGGACAGCACTGCTTGAGCCGGTCTGGCCGAGGTGCGGGCTTCCTCTCAGGGGACCAGCACGATCCTGCCGAACACCTCGCCCGCGTCCATCTTCTGGTGGGCCTGCACCGCCTGATCCAGGGGCAGCACCTCGTGGATGACCGTGCGCAGGTCCCCGTGCGCGGCCTCGGCGAACTGGGACGACCGCACGGCCTGCCTTTCAGGGACGGGCACGGTATCGGAGCTGAACGTGGCGAACGACAGCGACTTGCGAAAGGCATCGATCAGCCGCATGCCGAAATCCTCCGGCGGCTGTCCGCCGACCACTCCGACGGCCACGAACCGCCCGTTGGGGTGCAACCTTTCCAGGAAGTCGGGAAGCCGGGGGCCGCCCACGACATCGATCACCACGTCGAAGCCCGACGGGGCGCCGGGGCCGCCGTCCTCACCGGAACGGTCGAGGACATGGGTGGCGCCGAGGTCCCGCAGCCGCGCGCCGCGCGCCGCCGATGAGGTGGTGACCGCCACCGCGCCCGCACCGACCCTGGCCGCGAGCTGGACCGCCGTGATCCCGATGCTTCCCGCCGCGCCGCGCACGAGCAACGCCTCGCCAGGCGCGAAACGGGCCCGGTCCAGGGCGAAATGGGCCACTACGCCGGAGCCGCCGAGAGTCACCGCGTCGGCGCCGGCCAGGCCGTCGGGCAGCGGCAGGACGTCCTCGACGGCGGCGACGGCCTGCTCGGCGTATCCACCCGCCAGGCCGGTGAACGCCCACACGGGCCGTCCCGTCCACGAAGCGTCCACCCCCTCCCCCACCGCGGTGACGCGTCCCGCGACCTCGCTGCCGAGGAGGTGGCCCTCCCGGAATCCGTGGGCGGCGAGCGTCCCCCGGCGGATCACGGCGTCCACGCCGCCCACCCCGATGGCCTCCGTGGCGATCCGCACCTGCCCCGGGGCAGGATCGGGCGCCGGCAGGTCGACGACCGCCAGCCCCTCCGGGTCGCCGAACTTCTTGATCACGACGGCTTTCATCCTGGCTCCTCAGGGCGATACGTGGACGGGCACGGCCGCGACGGCCGTGGATGGCGAACCGGTCACCATGCCGAAGCCTCACCCGCCACCTGCTGGGACGGGCCGGCGCCACCGCCATCGGAACGTAACGGACGCCCCCGTCCGTTTGGCTAAAGTGAGAGGCGATGACCGGCCGTTTGCCTCGTACCGCGCGCTCCGACGCCCGCGGCAACCGAGCCCGCATCCTGGCCGCCGCCCGCGCGGTGTTCGGCGAGGAAGGCCTCGGTGCGCCCATGCGCGAGGTCGCCCGGCAGGCGGATGTCGGCCCGGCCACGCTGTACCGCCACTTCCCCACCAAGCGGGCCCTGATCGTGGAGGCCTTCGCCGAGCAGCGGCGAGCCTGCCACGCCATCGTCGGCGACGCCCTGGCGGACCCGGATCCATGGCACGGATTCCAGAGCCTGATCGAGCGGATCTGCGAACTCCACGCCCTCAGCCGGGGTTTCGCCGATGTCTTCATGGCGGCTTTCCCCGAGGCCACGGACTTCACCGCCGACCGGCAGCGCGTCCTGCGGGCGGTCGCCGAGCTGGCCCGCCGCGCCCAGGAGACCGGCCGTCTGCGGTCCGGCTTCGTCGTCGACGACCTGACCCTCATGCTCATGGCTCACCGGGGCCTCCAAGACACACCGCACGAAGCCCGGCTCCAGGCGTCCCGCCGTTTCGCCGCTTACGTGATAGAGGCCTTCCACACCGTCCCGGCACCGGAAGCACCCACGCCACTACCCCCGGCCCCACGCCTCCAGCTCGCACACGAGCCCATCACCCCGTAAGCGACAGCGGCCTGTGGAAGGCGTCCACCTGCCGGAAAGGCGGTGAGGTGTAACGCGACGAGGCTCTCCCGCCAAGAAGAGCAAACAGCACACAGCGGGAGGCCCTTGGATGGGAGATGAGAAGCCGGCCGAGGAAGCAGATCCGGTGGACGTCACCGCGATCGCTCGTGATCCGGCGGCGCTGGAGGTGTTCTATCGGCGGCATGTCGCGGAGGTGACCCGCTTCGTGGCACGCCGGATCTCGGACCCTCACACGGTCGACGACCTGACGACCGAAGTGTTCCTGGCCGCGATCGACAGCGCCGAGCGATATCAGGCCGGCAGGGGAAGCCCGCGGGCGTGGTTGCTGGGAATCGCCCGGAACGTGGTGGCCGCCGAGTGGCGGCGCCATGCCGGTGAACTCGACAAGGCCCAGCGGGCGGGGGGCCGTCGCTACCTGGACGGCGACGACATCGCCCGGCTGGAAGAGCAGATCGACGCCGAGCGAGTGGCGCGCGGCCTGCACGCGCTGCTTTCCGTGTTGCCCGAGCGGCTGCGCAGTGTCATCGAGCTCGTCGATCTGGACGGCCTGACGTTGGCCGAGACGGCCACTGCGCTGAACATCCGCGCCGGGACCGCCCGGGTTCGACTGCACCGGGCCCGCAAACGGCTGAAGGCCGCCTTCCCGCAGGACCAAGCGCCACCCGCCCGGTCGACCGCCAATGCACCGTCTCCTTTGGCGAAGGGAGCCTCCCTATGAGCGGCATCTCCACCGACGACACGCCCCTTGCGGGCTATCAGGAACGACGTCTGATCGAGCTGACCGCGGCGGTCGTCGCCAAGAGGGAGCAGGGTGCCCGCGCGTCGACGGTCCGGCCGACGCGCCGACCGGGGCTGGTGCGGCGGCGGTCGGCGTGGGGCCTCGCGGGGGCCGCGTGCACAGCGTGCGCGGTCGCCGCCGGGCTTCTGGCCTGGACGGGGAACGCGCAGCCCGCCTACGCGATCACCCGGGATCCGTCCGGCCTGGTCACGATCAAGGTGACCGAGGAGACCCTGGACACTCGCGACGCCGACGCGCTCTCCCGCGGTCTGCGTTCGCTGGGAGTGCCGGCGGCCGTGTACTCCATCCCGGAGGGCAAGGTGTGCCCGCAGCCCTACGCCAGGCAGGTCGACCTCCCGTCCAACGTGTACGAGATGCCAGACGGCCTCTACACGGTGCCGAGCAACCTCCCGCAGCCGGGCGGCGGCTGGAAGATGACGATCAACCCGGGCCACTTCAAGCGCGGCCAGTTCATGATCTGGACGCTGTCCCTTTCCGGTACCTACGACCAGAACGGCCGACGCGTCGGAACCGCGACCTCCGTCGGCACCTACCTGGTCAGCGGGCGAGTCATCCCCTGCCGCTACCGGCCGGCGCCACAAAAGGAAGCACCACCGCCCCCCGCCAAGAAAGACGGCAAATCGGTCTTCGCCACCGACAGCGGCGGCTACGTCACCTTTGCGGACTCGGACTGACGGGTCACCAAGGGCGGCCGCAGTCCGTCCGACGGACCTGGAACGACGCCGCCGCCGGGGCGCGCCATGCGGAAACCCGGTCACGGAGCCGCGCGGGTGGCCACAACCGGCATGGGCCCTCGACAGCCCCCGCGGCGGCCTGAAATAAACGAGACTCGACCACTGTCAACCAGGTAATGGTGTAATCATGGAGAGTCTGTACGAGCACGCAGGCGGCCACGAGGGCCTCCGCCGCTTCATCGACCTCTTCTATGCCAGTGTGCTGGCCGACGACCTGCTCCAGCCGCTGTTCGGCGAGGGTCGCCCGACCCACGTCGACCATCTGACCGCCTTCACCGCCGAGACGTTCGGCGGCCCCGACACCTTCACCCGCGACATGGGCGGCTTCGCGCACCTCATCGACGTCCACCGCGACCTGGAGATCACCGAGGAACAGCGCCTCAGGTTCGTCGAGCTGTACATGGCCGCGGCCGATGCCGCCGGCCTGCCCTCCGACGCCCCGTTCCGCCAGGCGCTGCGCGAGCACGTGGAGTTCGGCTCCGAAGTCGCCAAGCAGAACTCCAACGCCAAGACCGACGACGAACTGCACCCGCTCCGCGAGGTCCCCCACTGGGACTGGCCCGTCCCTTGACCTCCCGGCCCCGTGCAGGGGCCGCCCGGCATCGGAACGAAAAGTCGGGTGAGTGCTGCCCGTACGCGCCGAGGCGGGAACGAGCGCCTCGTAGGCCATCAGCCCTCGGCATGCGCCACTGCACGCCCGGACCGATGAGCGTGGTGGGTGGGCGTCTAGGGTCGTGAGGGTGGATTTGGGTGATGCGGTGCGTTTGTGGGGTCCGGAGCCGGGGTGGCTGAACACTGCTAGTTACGGCATACCGCCGGAGCCGGCGTTCGAGGCGCTGCAGGGCGCGCTGGGCGAGTGGCGGCGCGGGGCCAACGGCTGGGACAAGTGGGACCGGTCCACCGGCCGCGCGCGCAGCGCGTTCGCGCGGCTGGTCGGCGTCGCGGCGGAGGACGTGGCCGTGGGCGCGTCCGCCTCGCAGGTGCTGGCCCCGGTCGCCGCCTCGCTGCCGCCGGGGTCGCGTGTCGTCGTCCCCGACATCGAGCAGACGTCGAACCTGTTCCCCTGGCTCGTGCAGGATCTCGACGTGCGCACGGTGCCGCCCGCCGAACTGCCCGGCGCGATCGACGAGCGTACGGACGCGGTCGCCTTCAGCCTGGTCCAGTCCGCGACGGGCGAGGTCGCCGCCGCCGAGGAGGTCGTCGCTGCGGCGCGGGCGCACGGCGCGCTCGTCATCGCCGACGCCACCCAGGCGGTCGGCTGGCTCCCGGTCGACGCGGCGCCCTACGACGTCCTGGCCGTCTCGGCGTACAAGTGGCTCATGTGCCCGCGCGGCACCGCCTTCTGCTACGTCAGCCCGGCCCTGCGCGACCGCATCAGGCCGCTCGCCGCCAACTGGTACGCCGGGGAGGGCGACGCCTCCTACGGGCCGCCGCTGCGGCTGGCCAAGGACGCCCGGCGGTTCGACATCGCCGCCCCCTGGTTCTCGTACGTCGCGGCCGCCCCCACGCTGGAGCTGCTCCTCGAGATCGGCATCGGCCGGATCCACGAGCATGACGTGCGGATGGCCAACCGGTTCCGGAGCGGGCTCGGCATGCCGCCCGGCGACAGCGCGATCGTCAGCGTCGCCCGGCCGGGCGCGGCCGAGCGGCTCGCGGCGGCGGGCATCCGAGCGTCCGTCCGCAAGGGCGCGGCCCGCCTGGCCTTCCACCTCTACACGACGGACGCCGACGTCGACGCCGCCATCGGAGCGTTGACCTGAACCTCGAGTCCCGCGGCGTCCTACCCGGCCCGCCGTTTCCTGGCCGTCCATCACCACCTCGGCCAACTCCGCGTCGCAGGGGGGTGGCCCGTCGCCCGCAGGTGCTCCAGGTGCTCGCGGACCAGCGGGACGACCGCCCGGTCGCCGCCCCTACACCGCCCGGTTACGCGGCGGCTCTCGACGGTCGCGGCAGCCGTTCTGCGCCTTCTGCCTAGTCGCCCGCGTGAAGGGACCAGAAGCCCGGACCGTCCATTGTCATGACGAGCAGATCTCCGGGCCGCACTTCCATTTTGAGCATGCTGTCCCCCACGTCGGACACTCCCGCGTAATAATCGCGGGCCGCGTAGTCGCCGTTCCTTTCGTTGACGGCTTTCAGTTCCCAGCTGCGCTCGGCCCTCACCTGAACTGTCACCTTTCCAGGCGGTCCCTTGTACGTCACCACCTCTGCGCAGTCCCCTTGGAGCTCCCGCTCCAGGACGGCGGCATGGTCGATGGAGAGAAACCTGGCGGTCCATGTGCTGGAATGGCCGTTCTCGACACGGACCTTCAGGTGA
Source organism: Actinomadura sp. K4S16 (assembly GCF_008327685.1). Taxonomy (GTDB): domain Bacteria; phylum Actinomycetota; class Actinomycetes; order Streptosporangiales; family Streptosporangiaceae; genus Spirillospora. Next base: position 21,151 of record NZ_BDDE01000025.1, on the reverse strand, counting down.
GTGCACTCGACGGGCAGGAACACCCGTCCTCGGTAGTCGTCGATCCAGATCACCTGAGGTTCGTCGAGCGTCTCAATTCGGGCCTCGGTGCGGACGTGACCGGCGACCAGGAGATTGCCCTTCCCGGAAAAGACGAGGTCGGCGATCGCCGGCCGTCCGGGCTCGGGCCGGTCGATCAGGACTTCGGTGGTCCCGTTACCCCGGCCGGTCGCCACGAAGCGCTCCCCGGTCGAAGGCTCGGCGCGGGACGGGCGCCGCGCCGGGGCCCGCCGCTCCAGAGCGTCGATCGGTACCGGACGTCCGTTCCGCCGCGCCTCCAGGCGGATCAGCGCAGCCCGGCCCTCCTTGAGCGCGGACAGCGCGTCCGGTGCGGAGGCGGCGGTCTTCGCCCGGTCGTAGGCGTCCAGAGCGAACCGGTAGTCCTCGAGCGCCTCGGGGGTCGCCTGCGGCCCCGAGGGGTCGAAGGACAGCACGTCCAGTTCCTCACCGAACGAGGTGATCGAGTCGGCGAGCCGCTCGCCGACCGGACCCGGGCGCCTCGACGTGACGCGTCCGAGCACGAATCCAACGGCCAGCACGACTCCCACCGCCAAGGCGATCACGAACGCGAACACAGGATCGAACATGTCCGAGATCATGCCATTGGTCGCCTGATGGAACGCGCCGCCTCCCAACCTCAGAACTGGCCACCTCGTCTTCGAGGTCGCCGAACCTTTCCGCCTTTCTGGCGGCCCTCAACATCGACACGCCGCTGCTCCTCTCGCGCACGAGCGTGCGCACCGTCCTCGCCCCCGCAAAGACCGGCAGAGACGGCGCCTGTCCCGAGCCGCGATGTTCATGGGGTCATCGCGGGGAGGAAGGGGCTGGGGGTGGCGTGCCAGGTGATGTGGAGGGTGTCGCGTGCGCGGGTGGCCGCGACGAACAGCAGGGCGCGGGCGCGCTGGAGTTCCCGCCGGTAGCGGGCCGGGTCGGAGTGCTCCCACTTGCGCAGGTAAGCCTGCGGGAGGAGGCCGTCACAAACCCCGGCGATGATCATGTGCTGGTATTCGAGGCCCTTGAAGCGGTGCATGGTGCCGACGTGGACGACGTCGTCGACACGCGGTCCGTCGGGGCCGATGGAGGTGGCGGGGATGCCGGCGCGGGAGAGGCGCGCTTCCACGTCGGTCGCCATGGCGCGTTCCGGGACGCAGACCGCGATGGACGGCGCCGGACCGTCGATCAGCTCGCTGACCCGATACGCGATGTGGTCCAGCTCGTCCTCCCAGGTCGCGGAACCGTGCAGGACGGGCCGGGCGCCGCGCAGGACGGAGCGGTAGCCGGTGATCTCGTCGGTCTCGCCGTCGAGGTCGTCCCAGGGCTCCTCACCGAGCAGGCGAACGGCAGAGCCGAGGATCTCGTGGGTGGTGCGGTAGCTGAGCGTGAGGCGGGTCGAGCGCCGGCCTCGGATGTTGATGCCGAGCACGCTCAGCGACACGTGGTTGTCGTATAGGCGCTGGTGGACGTCGCCGACGAGGAAGATGTCGTCGGGTCCTTCGGGGACCATGGCGCGCAGCATCTTCCAGTGCGCGGCGGCGAGATCCTGAGCCTCGTCCACGACGATGTGCTGGAAGCGGGGACGCATGCGGGCGACGGAGGCGTCCTCGCGGTGGATGTTAAGGCCGTCCTCGTGGTGCTTCCTGATGCGTTCGGCGCGTTCCTGTTCGAGGCGAGCGGCGTGTTCGGCGACCTGCCGGTAGGTCCACAGGTTCTTCTCGTCGAGGCGGAGCCGGAACTTCTCGACGAGCCGCCAGATCTCGGCGCGCTGGGCGCGGCCGATACTGCGGCCGCGGCCGGGGCGGCGGGTGCGGAAGTAGTCGGCGCGGGAGTGGCCCGCCATGCCGAGGATGACATGGGTCCATTCGGCGTGCAGGAACTCGGGGTCCCAGTCGGTCTCGCCGAGTTCGAGGAGCAGGTCGCGCCACTCCTGGACGGCCTTGGCGTCGTCGATCCAGCGGCGCTTGCCGCCGGGTTCGGCGCGGGCCACGACGTCGGCGGCGAGCTTGTCGATGTTGACGATCTCGACTCGGGAGACGGTCTCGGGGCCGCCGAGTTCGAGGAGGCGCTTGCGCAGGTCGGCGGCGAGGTTCTTGGTGAAGGTGGTGAGCAGCACGGGCTTGTCGTCGCCGGGCGGGAGCCGGTCGACCAGGTGCTTGACGCGGTGCAGAGCGACGATGGTCTTGCCGGTGCCCGGGCCGCCGCTGACGCGGGCCGAGCCCTTGCCGGAGCGTTCGACGATCTTGCGCTGGCTCGGGTGCAGGAAGACCTTCCAGCGGCCGAAGTCGTCCTCCAGGACGGCCTGCAGGTCGGTGTCGGACGTGGTGACGCGGGTGGCGGGCCGGGTGAGCGCGGTCGCGTAGTCCTCGGTGTCGACGGTTCCGGCGGCCTGGACGGGCGCGGTGACCAGGTCGAGGACCTCGTCGAAGGTCTTGCCGAAGTACAGCTCCAGCAGGACTTCCTCGGTCAGGGCCGGGGCCAGCTCGGTGAGGCCGAGGAGCTGCGCCTCGGTGGTGATGGTCCTGATCAGGGGCAGCAGGACGGCGGCGACGCCGAGCTGGAGGAGCTGGTCGTCGGTGAGGTCGGCGAACAGCGGGCGGGCCGGCGCGGGTTCCGGAGGCGGCGCGGGCTCGTCGGGGGCGGGGCCGGGCGGTGCCGGGGCCGCCGCGCGGGGCGTGGAGACGCTCTCCTCGACGCTGACGAGGTCGACGAACTCGATCGCGCCCGTCACATCGTTGATCTTGTACTGGTAGCGGTCGAGGTTGTCGTAGACGTCCTTGCGGTGCCGGACGGCGACGAGGATGTAGTCGCGGTCGCCGGCATGCAGGAGCAGGGCCCGGTACTCGGCGCTGATCCGGGCGGAGTAGAGGCGGGTGTGGCCCTGGAGCTGCTTGAGGCGCAGCCCGCGCGCGTCGGGGTTCTTGCGGAAGTCGTGCTGGAACTCGTAGATGGCGCCCTTGACGACGCGGGGCAGCTTCTGGATCTCCTTGTCGGCCTTGTCGAGCAGCCGCAGTGTGGCCTCTCCCTGAATGGTCATGGGTTCCCCGCCTTGATCCGCTCCGCCAGTTCGTCCACGTTCCACCAGGTCGCCGCCCTGGTCTCCCAGCCCGCCCGCGCGTAGGCCTGGTAGCGGCCGGTGGCCTCTTCATCGTTGCCCGCGAGGACGACGGCGACCTTGGCGTGAGGCCAGGCCAGTTCCGCCTGCCACGCCTGTTCGCCCAGCTCGTGGCCGACTTCGGGGACGGGCACGTCGCGCGCCATCAGGCCGCGTACCAGCTCCGCAAGGCCACGCTCGTCGGGGTCGATGAGGTCGAGCACCTCGGCCCAGGCGGAGTCCGGTGCCGGGTCGGCGTCCAGGGCGTCCGGCCGGGACGGCGCGGAGCCCGCCGCAGGCGGGGGACGCTCGGCGGCCGCGGGCGGCGTGGGCATGCCGGTGGCGTGCCGCATGTCCGGCGGGACGGCGTCCGGCTCGGGCCGCACCTCGTGGACGCTGCCGGGCGGCAGGTCGTCGGGGTCCGGGGGGCGCAGGCCGAGTGTCGAATGGAACCCTTCGCCGCCCGCGACTGCGAGGGCGGACGGGTCGAAGGCGTCGAGGTCGGTGTAGGCGAGCTGCGCTCCGTCGCCCGCGCCGTGGGAGAGGAACTGGAGGAGGTTCCCCCAGTAGAGCCAGGCGCGCCAGCGGCGGCGGTGGGCGTCCTCGTCGGCGTCGATGACGGCGGCCCGGTCGTCGATGACGGCGAGGCCGGTCCATGAGCCGGTCCGGCCGTTCGCGACGACGACCAACGGGCAGCCGCTCGCGTCCGCGGTCCGGATGAGCGCGAGTTCGCCCTTGGGCCGCTCGGGCAGGTCTTCGCCGCGGACGGCCGCGCCCAGAAGGTCGACAATGCGGTCGGGCGGGACGCGCCGCAGTTCCGCGCCGGGCGCGAGGAGGCCCGCGACCGCCGCCTCGGCGCGGCGCCACCAGCGGTCGCCGTCCGGGTCGGACAAGAACGCCAGCAGTGTCTGGATCGGGTTGACCCAGATCAGGTCGGCGAGTTCGGCGGGGTCACCGTGCGGGAGGTAGACCTTGCGCGCCGCGGCCTGGGCGTTGCCCTGGTAGGGGGTCCAGGCGGGGGCTTCGGGGAACCTCCCGTCCTCCCAGTGCTGGACGTCGTCCCAGGTGATCTGGAAGACGACGCGGCCATGGGCGCGCAGCCGCTCGCGTTTGGCGGCGTCGCCCGCGAGGCGGTTGGCGTGCGGGGCGGCATGGTAGTTGTAGCCGTCAAGGTAGACGGCCACTTCGAGGGGCGCCCCGTCAAGCCGTTTGAAGTAGACGTCGGGGCGGGTGCCCTTGATGGTGTTCTGCAGGATCACCTGCCAGTGGACGACATCGTCTCCCGCGGCGATGCGCAGGTGGGCGGTGCGGCGGTCGTTGAGGCGGGGGCCGGGGCTGACGGCGCGGCCGGTGCCGGGCTTGCCCGCCCAGCGGAGCAGCGCGTCCAGGAAGCGGGCCTCCAGCTCGCTTTCGACCTGATTGACGAGGGAGATGTCGTCTGTGCTGGCGACGGACGCGGTCTCCCACCCCTCCAGCAGGTCGGCGAGCATCTCGACGGCGAGGCCGCGGTCGGCCTTGTCGAACTCCTCGCCGCGGACATGGGACAGCAGGCAGCGGTGGCAGGCGGCCTTGCCCTCCTCGTTGGCGCACGGGCAGTGGAAGACGACCTCGTACGCCTTCTCCAGCACCTCGCGGAATCCCGCCTCGGTGGACATGCGGTGCAGGTAGCCGGTGCCGCCGGGCAGGGTGTCGTGCAGGACGAGGAAGCGACGGCGGTGCCCGCTGTGGTGCAGGTGGTCGGGCATGGTGGCGGTGACGATCCGCAGGTGGGCGGGGTCGCCGCCGTAGCGGCGGGCGATCCCGGCCATCAGCGCGGCCTCGAACGTGACGGTCCGTTCGGGGATCATCGTGGTGGCGATGGGCACGAGGATGCGCAGTGCCTCGGTGTGCAGTTCGTGCGCCAGGATCAGCGGCTCGTGCTCGACGTCGGCGCCGCGCCGCTGCGGGCACCAGGGGCGGTGGTGGCTGCGGGACGCGTCGTAGCCGGAGGAGGTGCCGCCGAGGCGCCCGTCCCCGTCGGGCGGGCCGTCGGCGGTGGCGCCGCCGCACGACTTGCAGACGTGGAAGGGGTTGAGACGGCGCAGGTCCCCGGCGAACGGGTCGCCGGGAGGGCGCTCCATGCGCAGCGACCCGAGGTTGAACCGGCGGATCACGGCCCGGCGTGTGAAGTCGACGCCGAACACGCGCCTGGCGTGCCGCCAGGCGCCGGGGGCGATCTCTTCGCGGGGGATGTCGACGGCGACGGCCGTCTCGTAGAAGCGGCGCTGGCGCTCGTCGTGGTCGTCGCGGATTCGGGCGTCGTCGCGCAGGTCGTGGGCGGTGACGCGGGTGGGGACGAGGACGGTGTGCAGGCCGCTGCTGTCGCCGATGCGCTCGTTGCCGCAGCGCTGGCAGGGGCTGTGGTCCTCGCGGGCGGCGGTCGTGCGGACGTAGCCGCATTCCTGGCAGACGCGCCACTGGCGGTAGGCGGGGCGCTGCGGGGTGCCGATGTCGAGGCCGGTGACCTCATGGCGGTAGCCGCGGATGTAGAAGTGGTTGCCGGGCGCCAGCTCGGTGAGCGCGAGGGACGCCGACCGCTCGTACTCGCGGAGTTCGCCGTGGAAGCGCCGGTCGCCGCGGACCCGGTCGGTGCGCTGCCGGTCGGCGGGGGCCTCTCCCGTTTCGTCGCCGACGCGCTCCTCCCAGGTGATGGTCGCCTCCAGCGCGGTGGCGGAGTCGATGAGGGAGTAGTTGGGCAGCAGCCCGAGTTCGACCAGGGCTCCGTGCGCGTCGGCGCGGCCGATGTCGCGGATGCGGGCCTGGACGGCGCGGCGCTCGGCGCGCAGTTCGCCGCGCCGGTCGCGCTGCTGCCGGTCGGAGTCGATCAGATCGGCGATCGCGGCGTCGATGACCTCCAGCCGGGCGCGAAGGTCGGCGAGCCGCTCCTCCCAGGTCCGGGCCGCGGTGTCGACGCTCTCCTTGAGCCCGGTGGCGGCGAAGTCGCGGAGCCTCAGGGCGGCGTCCTCGGTGACGCCGGTCTCGGGGTCGCCCTGGGCGAACAGGGCGAGGAAACGGTCTGCGAGGGCCTCGCCCCTGGAGAGGACAGCGTCCTGGAACGCGGGGAGCCAGCCGGAGTCGCCGAACAGCGCGGACGCGACCCGCGGCATCGGCCGCAGTCCTTCGAAGCGGCCGCGGGCGGCGAGGTCGACCAGGTGCGCGACGTACTGGCGCTGGAGGATCTCGACGGCGGACAGGTGGCAGCCGGGCGGGACGATGTCGCCCGCGATCATGTCCGTGGGGTCGGTCAGGTAGTAGCGGTCGCGGGGGTCGCGCCCGATGAGCGTGAGGAGGAAGGCGTTGCCGGTCCTGCGTCCGGCGCGTCCCGCGCGCTGGACGTAGTTCGCGGGCGAGCGCGGCAGCGAGGCCAGCACGACGGCGGACAGGTCGCCGATGTCGATCCCGAGTTCCAGCGTCGGCGTGCACGCTAAGACGTTCGGGTCGCTGTAGCGGGCGCCGTCGCGGAACTGGCGTTCGACGGTCTCGCGCTGCTCGCGGGTGAGGGCGCCGGTGTGCTCGGCGGTGATGACGCTGAACGGGCGGGCGCTGCGGTACAGGCCGCGGTAGTAGTCGTTCTCGTAGCGGTCGCCGCGGCGGGTGTCGGTGTCGAGCCGTCCGGTGCACCGGTAGCGCGGGCAGGGGGCCTCGACCCATTCGCGCATCCGGTCGGGGTGGACGGTCTGCTGCCAGTTGCAGACAGGGCAGTACACCCCGGCGCCCTCGACCTGGTCGTCTTCGAGCCGCCACACCTGGACGTGGCCGGGGCGCAGCCCGTAGACGGGGGTGGCGCCGTCGCCGGCGGTGCGCCGGGCGATGACGTCCTCGTCGGTGAGGACGTTCAGCAGCCGGGACAGGTAGTGGCCGGACGCGCCGGGTTCGATGCCGAGGCAGCGGGCCGTCCAGTCCTGGAACCAGGACTGCCGCCCGGTGATGCCGTCGAACTCGCTGCGGTTCTTCGGCGCGCCCAGCACGAAGCGCGGCGCGGACAGCCCGCGCGGGAAGGCGGGCATCCCGTCGGGGCGCTTGCCCCAGATGGTCATGTACCGCTTGGTGCCGGCGCCGTCGATCCAGGCGTCCAGCCAGTGGTGCTTGATGGCGCCGCGCATGCGCATGCGCTCCAGCAGCCCCCGCACGTACGCGACGTAGGTGTCGTGGCCGGGCAGGCCGGTGAGCGCGGCCGGTCCGGCGAGCTGGAGGTCGCGGGCAAGCTCGGCGATGCGGTCGATGTCGTCGACGGCGACCTCGGCGGCGGCGGTCCGGGTGAGTTCCAGAGTGCGGCCCTGTCGGGAGCGCAGGCCGAACTCCATGACCGACGCGAAAGCGAGCCGCTCCCCGATGAGCGTCCACGTCCGCGCGGACCCTTCGGTCTCGCCCGCGAGCAGCGCGTCGACATCGTCGCGGTCGTGCAGGTCGGGCGGCACCACCGAGGGGAGGTACCGCGGGTCGCCGGCCTCCTTGACCGTCTCGGAGATCAGCTCGTGCAGCGGCTTGGGCCCCTCGGCGCCGTCGAGCTGGGAGGCCAGGAGGAGCCGCAGGGAGAACCCGTACGAGCGGTTGGCGACGAACCCGGCTCGGTGCGCGGCGTCCTGCACGGAGTCGTTGAAAAGGAGCGTCTTGCGTTCCTGCTTCTCGAGCTGGCCGCCGGTGAACAGCTCCGTCACCGCGACCGACGCCAGCGCCGCCAGCCCGGAGCCGAGGAACCGCGTCCCCTGCTCCATGCCGCACGCGGGGCACCGGTCGTTCTCGGCGTCCCGGTTGCTCTCCTTGGAGTGGCCGACGTCGGCGAGGACGAACACGTCCCGGAAGTCGCTCCTGGTGGAGTTCGCCAGGTCCTTCTTCGGGTCGAGCGGCCGGACGTGTCGGCCGCTCGCCTCCAGGACCAGGACGTTAGGGCCGCCCTTCTCCCCCGCCGCCCGCGCCTCGACCTCGCGCCGCGTCGCGGTGATGAGCGTCCGGACGAGGCGCTTCTCCGCGATCCCGGACCGGTAGATGCGGGCGGGGTCGGCGACCAGGTCCTGCGGGTCGCGCTCCGGGGAGATCGCCGCCCATCCGGACCGCCCGCAGTGGCGGCAGTACACGGCGGGCAGGGCCTCGCGGCCGCCGCCGGTGAGGGTGGTCTCCGCGTCCATGGGGGGCGGGGCCTCCCCGTACCAGGCGAACCCGGGACGGGGGCCGACCGCACGAAGCAGCCGCGTCACCGACCGGACCCACAGGTGCGTCTCGATGTGGAGGAACGGACGCTCGGGGGCGTCCGGGTCGCGGGCCTCCGACAGCAGAGCGACGAACCGCGCGAGGGCGGTCGCGGCCTGCTTGGGCGAGAGCCGGATCGCGTTGCCCCAGCTGTAGGCGCCCTTGCGCGGGAGGAGTTCGAGGATCTCGCCCAACGTGTGCGGCCTGCCGTCCAGGACTTCGAGGACGGCGCTGGTGAGGATGTGCCGCCGCAGCACCGCGCCGAGTTCCTGCGGGGTTAACGCGTCCCGTCCGGTCACGGCCTGCATGATCTGCGCCATCGCGCCGCGGTCGCCGTGCGGGTCGCGGATGAGCGCGAGCTCCTGCGGGTCGGGGAGCGGGAGCGTGTAGTCGATCCCGGCCTGCTCGATGAACTCGTCGGTGCTCTGACGGTCCTCCCCGATCACCGAGTCGGGGCCGAAGGGCATGCCGAACACCGTCTCGGCGACCCGCCGGATCTCGGCCCCGTCGCCGCCCTCCCCCAGCGTCGCGCTCGTCGCGACCGGGCAGATGCGCCCCAGCGGCCTTCCCGGCTCGCTGTGCCCGAGGGCCGCCGCCAGCCGCCGCAGGAGCATCGCCACGTCGGTGCCCTGCGCGCCGTCGTAGGTGTGGAACTCGTCGACGACGACGTAGGCGAGGTCGGCGCCGTCCCAGAGGGGAAGGTCTTCGGCCCGCTGGAGGAGCAGGTCGAGCATCTTGTAGTTGGTGATGAGGATGTCTGGACGCGACCGCCGGATCTCCGCCCGCCGCGTCAGCACTCGGGCGTAGCCGGTCTCGGGCGTGTCGCCGATGTAGAGGGCCGCGGTGACGTCGCCCAGACCGGGCTGCTGGAGGTAGTCGTTGAGGCGTTGGGCCTGGTCGGTGGCGAGGGCGTTCATCGGGTACAGCAGGACGGCCTTGACGCCGTCCTTTCCCTGCGCGCGCCGCCTGCGGCAGTGGTCGAGCACGGGGATCAGGAACGACTCGGTCTTGCCCGACCCGGTCCCCGTGGTGATGAGCGTCGGCCGCGCCTCGTGGCCGTGGGTGGTGAGCCGCCGGAACGCCGCCGCCTGGTGGCGGTACGGGGCGAACCCGGGCGGCGCCCACTGGAGCAGCTGCCTCCAGCCGTCGGGCTCGACGCGGAACGGCGTGCGGATGCGCAGGTAGGGGCCGCGGAAGATGCCCTGCTCGGGATGGTTGAGGAACCTGTCGAGCCCGTCGCGCACCTGCTCGTCGGCCAGCGCGAACGTCGTCGTGAGGTACTGCGTCAGATTCCGCCGAACCTCGTCGGCGGCCAACGTCGGCCTCATCTACACCGCCCTCTCGTCCACCTGCGACAGGCTATCGACGGTCAGTGACGATCTCGCCTGGTTCGGGTAGATCATCCTGGCCGCCAACGGTCAATTCGGGCGCGCCGGTCCACACGGTTCGCGTGTCACGGGCCGCGCACTCGAACGCCCGACAACCCTGGCCGCCAGATGGACGCACCAAAGGCAACTACTCCCTTTTTCGGACATTCATAATCACCAAGCCGAAAGGCCATCATAATATCACCGAGCACACCGCAACTCAAGTCGCCATCGGCACATACGGGGCACCGCCTACCGCTACCATCGTGAGGACGCAGAGGCTCGCTCTCACGTCTCATCATGAAGTTCTGGACTGCCACGGATTGCACAGATGGCCGGACGACAAAGAGCGTTATTCATTTCCCCTGCATATGACACCGACGCCTATCTCGCGGCCGAGAGCCTTGGCCTGAGGTCGGTGGCTGCCGCGCTCGCGCGCTCGGGAGTGGAAGTCCAAGTTCGGGAAGAGGTCCCCGTCCCCGTCCCGGCCGACGTAGGCGAGAGCGCCGCGCGCTCAACTCTGATCGGATTGGGCGTCCTGTTCACCAGGCAGATACCGGATGCCATGGAACTCGCCCGGGAGTTACGCGGCCTGAATCCCGGAGCGCACATCGCCGTCGGCGGCCAAGGGCTGGAGTTCCTCTGGAGCAGGGTGCTGGACGACTGCCCGCAGATCGATTCCGCCTGCATGCATGAAGGCGACGAAATCGTGGTCCAGTTGTGGCGGGCGATCACCACGGGCGCACCGTTTTCCCAGGTGGACGGGTTGTGCTACAGAGACGCGGGCCGGGTCATGACCGCCGCCATCCGGCCGCCGGTCCGCGTCCTGGACGATCTACCGTTCCCGTACCGGGGCGCGGGGAACGGAAGATATCGCGACGGCCACGCCACCATGAGTACGAGCCGAGGCTGTGCGGCACATTGCACCTTCTGCCAGTCGGGCAACTATGGCAACCGCTACCACAGACTTCCACGGTGGCGCGCGCGTTCGGCAGCGAACGTCGCGGACGAGGTGTCCCATCTGGTGGCCGACCACCGAGTGCAAACGATCAGCTTCGTTGACGATGATTTCCTCGGCGGCGATGGGCGGGGGCGGGAGCGCGCCTTCGAGTTCGCCGAGCTGCTGCGCCGGCGGGCCCTCCAGATCACGTTCTCCATCGAGTGCCGGATCAATGAACTGGACGCCGAGATCCTCTCAGCACTGCGCGATGTCGGGCTCCGGCACGTCCTCATCGGCATCGAATCAGCGAACAGCACCGACATTGCACTGTTCGCCAAGAAGACGACCAATGCCGAGGCCGAGCGCGCGATTCGTCTGCTGCGGGAGCTCGACATCGATTTTTCGACCGGCTTCATCATGTTCCAGCCACTCTCTGAATTCGACGGCATCCGCACCAATCTCGCTTTCCTCGCCAAAAACCGCATCGGAACGCACCGGCGCGTCGCCAATCGCCTTGAGCTATATCCCGGCGCCCCTCTGTCTTCGTATTTCAAGCGGCGCGGCGTCACCTTCCACGAGGACCGATATCGGCTGTACTACGACTTCAAGAATCCCGGCATTTCTGTGCTGTACCGAGCCTTCCAGGAAGTCCTGCGACCGTTCGAGCATGTCGAACTCAAAGGCCAGAAGGAGCTCTTCGCTCTTGCTACCTCACACGGCGACGAAGACACCGTCCACATGCGCGAACTGAAGGGGGTATTGGACGACATCGCGGCGGCCCTGGTCTCCGCGGCGTTCACATGCCTGGAGGCGGTCCAGGCGGAGGAGGATCCACTATCGGCCGGAGAAATCGCCGAGGATGTGCGGCAGAAATGCGCAGAGCTCATCGAGCGCGTTGACCATGCCGCATGCCGTTGACGGGGAGCACGAGAAAGGAGAAGCCATGTGGATCATGGGCAATAGCGGCGGAGGATGAGAAGGCGCGACTTGCTTGGTGAGGACCCGTCCGGCCCTGACCGGGCAAGTCGCACTGCGGAATGTTTTCGTGACCGGTTTCGGCGCCTGCGGCGCCCATGAGCCATGAAGGCGGTGCAGTAATGCCGACGATTTCCGACTTCCTCTACGGGGCCCTCTACCAGCGGCAGTGCCGCTTTGCCAACATCGAGCGCTTCATCGATCAATTGGAGCAGGTCCTGGACCTCACCGGCTCCGCCGACGCGGACACCGCCCAGCGCCGCATCAAGGCCGCTGCGGCCTCGCTTCGCGGTGACGCCGCCATAGGTTCCGATGCCGAGGCCGCCCGCGAACTGGTCGCCCGTGACCTCGAGTCCCTGGGCACGGTGGATCTGTCGGAGATCGGCAGGTGGGAGACGGTGACCGAGCGGCTCGACGACCTTGCCCCGCGCATCCAGCGGCGGCTGGCGGACGCCGGTCTTGCGGTCACCGACGCGCCGCTGCGCGTGGTCGAGGAGTTCCCCGAGCCGTTCAACAGGTTCACGTGGTCGGCTTTCTCTCCCGACCGGGAGGACGAGGAGAACTTCGGCATTCCCACCGGCGTCTACTTCCGCCGCGACCGGTTGCGGCCGCTGTACAGCGAGGCGCTGTTCGCCCACGAGGTGATCCACACCGTGACGGGGCAGACCGACCCGGAGGTCTTCGCCATGGGCCTCGAAGAGGGGATAGCGGAAGTCCTCGGCACCTGTTACGGCTCGCTCGCCGTCCTGACCGAGCCAGTGATCCGCAACCTCCTCGTCTACGGCAGGCACGGAGCCGAGCGCGACAAGCTGTGGTCGGTCTACCTCGACCACACCCGCCAGGCGTTCCTGCTCTACCGCGAGTTCGGCCTCGACGGGCTCGTCGAGCTGGTCAGGCGAGGGCGGGCGGCCATCCACGACGCCGAGAAGCGGCTGATGACCGGGACCCATCGCGACCTCGGCCTTCCGCGGGGGAACTGGGACGAGGAAACGACCCGGCTGTTGGAGTTCTCCACGCTCGGTTTCCTGCCATCGCATGTCTTCTCACCGCTGGAGTGCCTTCTGGCGATCAACGCCGAGGCAGGTTTGACGGCTACGGAGGTATGCCGCCGAGCGGGCGTGGATCCCGACTGCGGACGGCCCGTCCTGGAGGGGCTCGGGGCGAGATCCGCGCTCTTCGTTCAGGACGGCGAGCGCATCGGCTACTCCAACGTCGAGCGCTACCTAGAGCTGGAGCAGGCAAGCGGGGTCGCGGTCATGCGCTACCTGCCACCCGGGGGCTGACCCCGCCCGCCTGCGAATCCGAGCAAGGAGCGAACCCCATGACCGCCGAAAGCGAGACCCGCGAGCACCGGGATACGGCGAGCAGAAACCTGGTCAACGCACTGGGCGATCTCTATCGCAGCCGCGGCCTGCTGCTCGGGCTACTCGCCACGACGGTGGGCTTCCTTCTCATCCTGCTCGCGCCCGACAGCGCCACCGAGGTCGCGATCCGCGGCGACCACCTGGTGGTCGGCAGCGACCGGAACGACCTGTGGACCAAGTTGCGCATCGCCGACGTCGGCGTCGCGATCTTCCAGGTGGGCATCACGCTGACGCTGTTCCAGGTGCTGCTGAACCAGATCGCCGAAGACAGGTTCGTCGAGCACGTGCGCACGGTGCTGGACGAGCGGCAGGAGGAGGTGAAGCTGGCGGTCGCCCGGTCCCTGGCGGCGAGCGAGAACGTGGAGACGCTGCGTCTGTCCCCCGAGGAGCTCGACCACGTGATCGAGACCGCCTCGCGGCTGCGCTCCGGGAACCCCGAACTGGGACGGGTGATCTCCAGGAAGCTGCGGACCGGCGTCTTCGAGTCCGAGGAGATATGGCGCGGGCTGGTCGTCCGCGCCGAGATCCTGGAGCTCGACCCCGTCGGCGCCGGCGGCCGGGAGCACGACTACTACGAGGTTTTCTTTCAGTTCGCCTACTACACGACCAACGTGCGCAGGACCCGCTTCGCCTTCCGTGTAGCCAGGTGGAAGGACGAATACGACGTAGCGTTGAGGGCGCAGGATATGGGCGCGGTCTGGCGCCTTCCCTCGACCGGGGAGTTCGACGACGACTGGAGCGCCGGGTTCAACTTCATCGACGCCACGTTCGGCGGACGACCAGTCTCCTTCACCCGCAGCGACGTCGAACGCGAGTACGTCGGGCACATCCCCACCGAGGACTTCGAGGACGGCCAGAACATCCTTGTCCAGTACTCGTTCAGCGCCAAGGTGCTCGCCAACGGCAACCTCCTGAGTTTCGAGGTCCCGAAGCCGACCTTCGGCGCCACCTACTCGATCAGCGTCGCCGTCCCCGACATCGAGCGGATCCGCGCGCTCGACTACTTCGGCGCCACCCGTCCCGCCTCGATCAGTTACGCACCCGGACTGGACCGCACGCGCGTGATCAGCGTCAGCGTGGACGACTGGATCCTGCCCAAGGCGGGCATGGCGGTGGTCTGGCAGCGCCGCCCACCAGAGGCCTGACGACCCCGGCTCGCGCTGTGCGGTGGGTTACCGGAGGGCGGTTTCCACGGTTCGGGGGTCGAGGGGGGTGGGGATTTGCCAGTAGGGGCGGGCGGCGTTGAGTTTGGCCGTCAGGGAGGCGACGAGCTCGGGCTCCGGGTAGGGGTAGGGGCCGCCCTTCGCGAAGAGTTGGGAGTAGCGGACGGAGTCGACGATCGCCGACTTGATGCGTTCGTGGGCTAGATACGCGTCGAGGTCCTGCCGCCAGCCTGCGGTGTGGGCAGGCAGCATGGCGGCCTGCCAGCGCGTGACGAGCGCGTCCTGCTCCTCCGGCAGGTAGCCCGTCGCGATCGCCTGGCGTGCGGTGTGGTCGGTGATGCCGCCGTCCGCGAGGAGTTCCAGCCGGGCCTCCATCGGCAGGCCGTCCACGCGCTGGTGGCGGATCACGTCGGTCCAGCCGGGGTCGTGCGCCGCCCAGGCGAGGGGTTCGCGGCTGGCCACGACGACCACTCCCCTGTCGAGCTGGGCGATCAGGTCGCGGAGCCAGACGTCCTGGGCCATGGCGTGCCCCGATCGCGCCGGGGCGGGGACGAGCGCCTCGTAGGCATCGACGAAGACGAGGTAGGGACGGTCGGCGCCGTCCCGCAGGTCTTCGGCGAACAGGTAGGTGACGGCGTCGGCGAGTTCGGCGTTGGTGAGGTCGTCGAGCTGGCTGAGGGTGTCGTCGGTCTTGACGCGGTGCCGCTGCCGCATCCCGCTCGTGGCCTTGCCGAGCAGGCGCAGCAGGCCCACACCGGTGCCGAACACCGGGACGCCGGCCGCGCCGTCGAGGATCTGGGAGAGGGCTTCGCTCTCGTCCACGAACGGGAGTTCCTTGGGCGAGAGCCGCAGGTGCGGGTGGAGCCGCTGCCAGAGGACGGCGTAGGCGATGTCGAAGCGGTCGAACCGCACACCCTGGCAGCCGAGCTCGACGCGCAGGACGGCGAGGGCGTCCTCCTGCTGGCGCATCGCGGGGACCTGGAGGTCGAGCGTGGCGGTCCGGTGCGTCTCGGCGCTGCGCTGCTTGAGTTCCTGGAGGAGGCGCGACTTGCCGATGCCGCCCACCCCGACCACGTTGAAGACGCACGGTGCGTCGCGTCGGGCTCCCAATGCCTCGGCGAACGCGGCCATCACCGACTCCCTGTCCACGAACGGCCGGTGCAGAGCGGCCACCCGCCGGAACCGGGGTTCGAGGGGCATGGGGGTCTCCCGTGAGTCCTGGTAATCGTTCCCGCCGGCCCGGCGCTGGACGGCAGCAAGTTCCGACCCTAACGGGGCACGCCGGTCACTCTCCAGCAGAAATCAACGAGCCGACGTCGGTGTTGGGGTGATCGTCAAGGTGCCGGGGCGCCATGCCCGGCATGGTGCGCCCACTCGGCTCTCTGGGGCCGATTCCAGCCGCAAAGAACCAGGAGACCTCGTCATGGTCAGTGTCAGCGTGGAGACTCCGCAGCAGACGGAGGAACGTCTGCGCCATGTGATCGCCATGGCCGACCTCGTCGTGCACGACGGTGTCTGGTGCTTCGAGGAGTCCCCCGCCGACCGGCCACCGCCACTCGACGGCGACACACTGGCGGTGGTCCGGGACGGCGAGAGCTGGAGCCGGCTGGTCCCGCTCACCCGGGAGCACCGGGATGTCGAACGGTTCGGGATCTTCTCCTTCCACTTCCCGGCCGACCTGGACAACAGCGGCTTCGTCGGCTGGCTGGCCACCCGCCTGAAGACCGAGCTGGGCACCGGGGTCTTCGTCATATGCGGGAGCAACCGCGACCGCGGCGGCATCTACGACTACTGGGGCTGCCCCATCGACCTGCTGGACGACGCCACCGCGGCCATCCGGGCGCTGCGTACCGGCTGAGCCGAGCGCACACGGCCGCGACGGCCTCAACCACCGCTCCGAGGCGGGAGTCCGCTGTTCTCAGAGGCAGGCGGTCTCATCGGTCCGCCTGACCCGGTTCCCAGGAGGCGCGGGGTTCCTATCGTCCTCACACGCGGTTCCGAAGTGGACCACATCACGGGCTGCTGAACTGCGTGCCTCATGAGACGACGACGGTCCGGCCCCATCCGGCACACGGCCTACGGCATGGCCGGCGCCGCAGCCGCGACCTGCGGAACCCTCCCGATGGTCAGCCTCACCGGCGGCACGCATCCCGGCACCCTCGCCTCCGATGAGGGCGAGTCCCGGCTCCGCCGCCTTCCGAGCCGATCGAGGCGGAGCGGGACGTCCCCCTGCCGTCTGGTGTGGAACCCATGTCCTCACAGGGGCTGCGGCTCGCCCCGGACGGGCGGCCGGGGTGATGAGCGTCGTCTACCAGGGCGCCGAGCGGTCGGGACGCCGCGTCGCCCCGACAACGGCACCCGGCGATCCCGCCCCAGCCGCACTCGTCCGGAAACCGATCGGCGCCGTCCACGGCGCCCTCGCCGCCGCCTGCCGCCCCGCGCACGCGCGGCCGACCTTTCTTCCCGTCCCGGTCTCGCGAAGGGCACCGGGATGTGCCCAACCCTCCAAGGAGTGATGTCACCATGCCGTCTTCCCGACGTCCCGCAAGATTCCCCTCGCCCTTGGGCCGGTTCGCCTTCAGCCTGGCGGCCATCGCGGCTGTGGCCATCGGCGGCTCGGCGGCCTTGACCGATGCGTCCAGTGCCCGGCCCCGCGCCACGGTCGCCGCCGCCCGGGCCGACAGCACCGCACCGGGCCGCGTCGTCAAGGTCGAGCCGCTGCCGCAGGAGCAGCGGCCGTCAGGCGCGGGCATGGCGGAACGCCTCACCTACTGGTCCACCGGGTCGGACGGCAAACCCGTGGTGACGGGCGGGAGGGTGTTCCTGCCGTCGGGCCACCGGGCGCCGCGCGGAGGCTGGCCGGTGATCTCCTGGCATCACGCCACGGTAGGACTGGCCCCCGACTGCGCCCCCTCGATCGCCGGAGGCAAGAAGGGCGACACCGCTTTCCTGGCGCAGTGGCTCCAGCACGGCTACGCGGTGGTGGCGACGGATTACGCCGCGATGGGCAGCCCGCCCGTGCAGCCCGAACTCGACGGCCGCACCGAAGCCCACAACGCGGTCGACATGGTCCGCGCCGCGCGCTCGGCAAACCGGTCCCTCGGGCGGCGCTGGATCGCCGTGGGGCACTCCGAGGGCGGTCATGCCGCCCTCTTCACCGCGGCCAACGCCACCCGGTTCGCCCCCGAACTGGACTTCCGTGGCACGATCGCGCTCGCGCCGCCGTCCAACTTCGTCGAGCCCGCGACCGCTCTGGGACCCGCCACGCCGGACGTCCCGATCCCCGGCACCGTGGCCCACATCGCCGTGATACTGGCGGGCCTCAAGGCGGCCCGTCCCGACTTCGACCTGGACGGATACCTCACCTCGCGCGGCCGGAGCGTCATCGCCGACGCCGAACGGCTGTGCTCGGCGGACCTGGCGCAAGCTACGAAGGGGATCGCGGTGCGCAGCATGTTCCGCAAGCCCCTGAGCACTGGGGACTTCTCCAGGACCGCGCACCAGGTGATGGACGTCCCGCTCAAGGGCTACGACCGGCCGCTGCTCATCGCACACGGGACCAACGACACCACCGTGCCGATCGCGCTGACCGCGAAACTCGTCGCCGACCTCAAACTGCGCGGGGCCGACCCCGACTTCCGCCCGTACCGAGGCGTCGACCACGGTGGCATCCTGGCCGCCTCCTTCCCACGCGACCTCGCCTACGCGCAACGCCTGTTCGGCTGACCTCCTCCGGCTCCGGAACAGTCAGGCCGAGCGAGGCCGAACCGGCAGCATCGGGCGTGGGAGTGCCCGGAGTACGCGGCGTACGTGACGGAGCGGCCGCCGCGCCTGCTCAGAACGGCCCATCTGCTGTGCCGCGACTGGACGCAGGCGGAGGGCCTGTTGCAGACGGCGCTGGTCAAGGCGTGGTCGGCGTGGCAGCGGATCGGGGACCACCTCGATCCGTACGTCTACCGGATCATCGTCAACACGCACGCGTCGTGGGCCAGGCGGCACTGGCGCCGCGAGCGGCCCACGAACCGGCCGCCGGTCCGCCGCGACCGGGCGGACCGCATCGGCGCCGCCAAGGACAAGGCGGTCCTGTGGCGGCGCTCGGCCGGCTTCCGCACCGGCAGCGCACCACGCTGGTGCTGCGCTTCTTCGAGGATCTGCCGGAACCGCAGGTCGCCGAGGTGCTCGACTGCTCGGTCGGGACCGTGAAGAGCCAGACCAGCAAGGCCCTCGCCAAACTCCGGATCGATCCGGGCGCCCTGGCCGCCGCACGACAGGGAGGAGAATGTGCCCATCACCTTCGAGGTCGTGGCCGTCCGTTGAAGGGCGGCGGCCAGGGCTCGGACACGTTCGGATCGATGAACGGCATCGACCGGTATCTGAGCGGTCACGGACCGACGCCGGGCGACTGGAGCTTCGGGGTGTACGGCGGCCGGTGCGACTCCAGCACCTGCGCCATGGTGACGCGTCCGCCGTCGCAGCCGGAGCAGCTCCCGGTGGCGGGGCCGAAGCGGCTGGCGCAGGTGTCCGGAACCGCCGACGGCCGCGCCCGGACGGCGTCGCTCAAGGGGGCGGGGAGGTCCACGCGGATGCGGGTGACGTGCGTGGACGGCGCGGCGGTGGCGGTCGGCCGGATCGGCGGGCGGAGCAAATCCGCCGAGTGCGAGAGCGCCGAGTACACGGGCGTCGTCTGGGACCAGACTGTCGAAGACCGGACGAGCAGGATCGAGATCGCTGTGCTGCCGGCGGAGGCGGCGTGGCAGGCGAGCGACATGCGCGGCACCGGCGACGCGGCGCTGGCGAGCTGATGAAAGGCGTGGAACCGGCCGGAAAGTGGGCGCTGGAGATCTACTCTCACTGAGCCCCGAGGAACCGCCGGGCCCGGACGGCCGCCGCCCCGGCCACCGCACGGCAGAGCGGTCCTCGCCGGGTACGGACGGCCGCTCCTGGCTGGACGCCGCGGTTCCTGCGGCCAGTGGAAGAACCTCGGCCCCCGGCCTCGGCGGGCGGGCATCCGCAGCGCCACCGAGCCCCGGTCATTTTCTGTTTTGCCAATTGACACAAGTCGCTGATCTGATCTACCGTCCTCCGCGTGAGTACCGGCAAGGGGCGCGGACGGCCGCGCAAGGACCCGGACCGCCTGGCGCGTTGGACGCCCCCGGAGGGCTGGTCGCGGCTGGTCGCCTGGGTCTCCCCCGAGGAGAAGAAGGCGCTCAAGCACGTCGCCGTCGACGCCGGGGTCTCCGTCGCCGATCTCGTCCGAGCCCTCGCCGGCGGGCTGGCCGGTGGCGCCATCAGCCACGAGGAACTACTCGGGCAGGTCGAGAAGGGAAGGGACGTCATGGAGAAGATCCCCACGCTCTTCGAGCGCGATGACCGGTTCAAGGTCGTCGACCGCCCCAAGCCCGAATGCGCCTGGGTTCTCGAAGGGGCCGGGACCGGCACCGAGAAGCTCGACGGCACGAACGTCCGCCTCACGGTGCGTTCAGGCCAGCTCGTCCGGGTGGAGAAGCGGCGCAACCCGAGCAAGCAGCAGAAGCAGCAGGGGATCGTGGACGGCTGGTACGTCGACGCCGGGGAGGGAGGCGAGGACAAATGGATCCATGCGGCGGCCCGCAACACCGACGTCGCCGCGTGGCCGGACGGCGAGCATCCCTGCGAGGCGCTCGGCCCCCGCATCCAGGGCAACCCGCTAGGGCTCGAAGAGCACCGATGCGTCCCCTTCAACCTGGAGGCGCCGGCCTACGAGGACGTGCCCCGCAGCTATGACGGCCTGCGGGACTACCTCGCGAAGCTGGACAGCAGGTTCGCTCCGGGCCACCTCGCCGAGGGGATCGTCTTCCACCATCCCGACGGCCGCCGCGCCAAGATCAAGCGCAAGGACTTCGCCTGACGGGCGAGATCGCCGCACTGCCACCGGAGGCGGGCCGGGGACGGCAACGGCGAGGCCGCGTTCGTGACGCTGGTGCGGTGGGGGCGGCGAATGCTCCGTCCCTTCCCCCGGCACCCATTCGGGCAGGTCGCCAAGCGCTCCACAGGGAGCGGCTGGTGATCCTGGCGACGAGCAGGGCGGCACCGAAGGACGTCAGCAGGATCAGGTAGAAGACGGGCGGGGCGAGTTCCGGCGGGAACACCGCCTCGCCCCCCTGATCCGCGAGTGACCGACCATTCCGCGCCGCCCTCCTCGCCAACGGGTGGCATCACCTACGCCGAACCACGGCCTGGCCCCGATCACCCCGTCCCAGGACCGGCCGCACGCCCGTCAGGCCCGGTCGAGAGCCCCGTCCTTGATCCGCCGAAGCAGACTCCCGAACGCATCGCCGCTCACGGTCAACCGCCCACCCTCAGGGTCCTTGGAATCCCGGATGCCAACGCCATGGATCAACTCGGCCACCTCGACACATGCCTCATCATTGATCGCCCCGCTGCGGGAGCTCTTTCGCCAGTCGGTCTTCACTCGCCACCTCCAACAATCCAGCGACACGGGCTCGGGAAGCCTCCTCAGATAGGGCCTTGAACCCGATTCGCTCGTAATCTACGGCGAGTTCCTGTACCTCCGCCGCGTCCTCGATCAACCGACCGCCTCTGCGAGCACCGACGTAGGCAACCTGGCGATTCTTCACGGTGATGAGCCTGAACGGGCCATCGAGCCCCATGTGCGCACCCGCCGACTTGGGGAGGAGACGGACCGACACGTGAGAAAGTTCTCCAAGTTCAAGCAGGTGTCTGAGCTGGGCCAACATCACATCGCGCCCTCCGATCTCGGAGGTCACCGCATCCTCGTCCATCAACACCCAAACATAGGGAGGGGACGGCCGGGACATGACGGCGTCCTGCCGCGCCATCCGTGACTGGACGGCCAGGTCGAGGTCCTCAGCGTCACTCTCCGCGAGGAGCGCTCGCATGTAGTCCTCGGTCTGGAGAGGGGGCGGGATGATCTGGCCCTGGTAGATCCTGATCACGCTCGCAGTCGCCTCGTACTGGCTGTGCTGCAA
>NZ_BDDE01000024.1 GCF_008327685.1 Actinomadura sp. K4S16 | reverse complement strand
ATCGCGACGAGGCGCGCGAGCGGGCGCGGCGGTGGAACGGTGTCGTCGACGCCGCGTTCGCGGGGCGGCAGGGAACGCCCCTCGCGCAGGCGGAGGTCATCGGGATCGTCAACGCCGAGTCCGGTCCGCGGGACGTGGTGGTGTGCGCGGCCGGGTCGATGCCCGGCGACCTGCACAAGCTGTGGCGGGCCCGAGACCCCAAGGGCTACCACGTCGAGTACGGCTACTCCTGCATGGGCTACGAGATCGCCGGGGGGCTCGGGGTGAAGATGGCCGCGCCCGACCGCGAGGTGTTCGTCATGGTCGGCGACGGCTCCTACCTGATGATGGCCCAGGAACTCACCACCGCCGCCGCCGAAGGCGTCAAACTCGTCGTCGTCCTGGTCCAGAACCACGGCTACGCCTCCATCGGCAACCTGTCCGAATCGGTCGGCGCCCAGCGCTTCGGCACCCGCCACCGCCTGCGCACCCCCACCGGCCTGGACGGCGACCCCATCCCCGTCGACCTCGCCGCCAACGCCGCCAGCCTCGGCGCCGACGTCATCCGCGCCGACGATGCCGACGGTTTCAGGAAGGCGCTCCGCCAGGCGATCGCCTCACCCCGGACGACGGTCGTCCACGTGGAGACCGATCCCCTGGCAGCGGCGCCTGACAGCGAGGCCTGGTGGGACGTCCCGGTCGCCGAGGTGTCGGCGCTGGAGCAGACCCGGCAGGCCCGCGCCCGCTACGAAGACGACAAGCGAGCACGGCGGTCCTATCTTTGGTGATTATCCAGCGTTTATCGCAGTGGATCGATACCCTGCCAAGTATGGGACGCACAGTGAAGCGGGCGTTCAGGTACCGTTTCTATCCGACTCCTGAGCAGGCTGCGTTGCTCGCCAGGACGTTCGGATGCGTCCGGCTGGTCTGGAACATGGCATTGGTGGAACGAACTCGGCGATATAAAGACGAAGGCACTCCTACGTCCTATGGGGAGGCGGCGAAGTGGCTTACCGCCTGGAAGCGAGACCCGGCGCTGGACTTCCTGTGTGAGGTATCGAACGTGCCTCTGCAGCAAGCATTGCGTCATCAGCAGGCGGCCTTCAATAACTTTTTCTCCGGCCGGGCCGGTTATCCGCGTTTGAAGTCCCGACGCAAGTCGAGGGCGTCGGCTACGTTCGCCAACAATGCCTTCACCTACCGCGAGGGTCGTCTGAAGCTGGCGAAAATGGATGACCCACTGGACATCCGCTGGTCGCGGCCCCTGCCCCCAGAAGTGGACCCGACGACGGTGACGGTATCGCGGGACGCGGGAGGCCGATGGTTCGTTTCAATTCTCTGTGAAGACTCCATCGCCCGACTGCCCCCGTCAGACCGGATGGTGGGGATCGATGCCGGAATTACCTCATTGGTGACACTGTCGACCGGCGAAAAAATCGCCAATCCCCGTCACGAACGGCGCGATCGTGAGAGGTTGGCTAAAGCACAACGCCACTTGTCACGTAAAGCCCGCGGGAGTAAGAACTGGGAGAAGGCGCGCCACCGCGTTGCCCGAGCATACGGCCGGATCAGCGATCGCCGTCTTGACTTCCTGCACAAATTGTCGACTCGATTGGTGCGCGAAAACCAAACGCTCTGCATCGAGGATCTGCACATCCGGAACATGGTGAAGAACCGTGCCATGGCCCGTGTCATCTCCGACGCGGCCTGGCATGAACTGCGGTCACTGCTGGCATACAAAGCTGACTGGTACGGGCGGCGGCTGGTGACCGTGGACCGCTGGTACCCGAGTTCCAAGTTGTGCTCCACCACCGGGTGCGATTACATCAATGACACCGTGCCGCTGGGCGTGCGGTCTTGGACGTGCCCCGCCTGCCGGGCCGTCCACGACAGGGACGTCAACGCGGCGAAGAACATCCTCGCGGCCGGGCTGGCCGAGAGGTGAAACGCCTGTGGAGGGCTGGTGAGACCGGTTCCGGAGTCTCCGGGAAGGCGCGGCCCGATGAACCAGGAAGCCTCACCGGAGTGATCCGGGGAGTCGCCCCCTTCGGGTGGGAGAGAAGCCAACAACTCCTCAGACCGACCATTCGGGGAGAAACGGAGAGCAGCCGATGAGAGGCGTTTTCGCGCGCGGGACGTCCAGGGGTCTCGCTGTGCTGGCCGCCGCGGGGCTGCTGGCGCTGAGCGCCTGCAGCAGCTCGGGCGGCAAGAAGTCCGAGGAGACGCCGGAGGGCGCCGGCCCCCGGCTGAAGATCGCGATGGTCACGCACTCCGGCGCGGGCGACACCTTCTGGGACATCGTCCAGAAGGGCGCGAAGGCCGCCGCCGCCAAGGACAACGTCGAGTTCCTGTACTCGGCCGACCCGGACGGCGGCAAGCAGGCCCAGCTCGTCCAGGCCGCGCTCGACAAGAAGGTCGACGGCATCATCGTCACCCTCGCCAAGCCGGACGCGATGAAGGACGTGCTGGCCCGCGCCGCGGCCGCGAAGGTCCCGGTCGTGTCGATCAACTCCGGCGCCGAGGAGTCGGCGAAGCTCGGCGCGGTCGCGCACTTCGGGCAGGACGAGTCGATCGCCGGTGAGGCGGCGGGCACGGAACTGGCGAAGATCGGCGCGAAGAAGGCGCTGTGCGTCGTCCACGAGCAGGGCAACGTCGGCTTGGAGGACCGCTGCGCCGGAGCCAAGAAGACGTTCGGCGGCGACCTGCAGAACCTGTTCGTCCAGGGCACCAACATGCCGGAGGTGAAGTCGTCCATCACGGCCAAGCTCCAGGCCGACAAGAGCATCGACGGCATCCTCACGCTCGGCGCCCCGTTCGCCGCGACCGCCGTCGACGCGGTGAAGGAGACCGGCAGCAAGGCGAAGGTCGGCACGTTCGACCTGAACAAGGACCTCATCGCCTCGATCAACTCCGGGGCGATCGAGTTCGCCGTCGACCAGCAGCCCTACCTGCAGGGCTACGAGGCCGTCGACGAGCTGTGGTTGCTGAAGAACAACGGCAACGTGCTCGGCGGCGGGCGCCCCGTGCTGACCGGGCCCGCGATCGTCACCAAGCAGAACGCAGGGCAGCTGGAGGCGTTCGCGAACCGGG
Organism: Actinomadura sp. K4S16; assembly: GCF_008327685.1. Classification (GTDB taxonomy): domain Bacteria; phylum Actinomycetota; class Actinomycetes; order Streptosporangiales; family Streptosporangiaceae; genus Spirillospora. Next base: position 225,843 of record NZ_BDDE01000024.1, on the reverse strand, counting down.
GGACGCGGTGACCCAGGCGGTCGCCGAGCCGCCGGTGGCCCGCCCCGACGAGCGCCTGGCCCGGCGGTCGCCGCTGCGGCGGCTGCTGGGCCGCCCGGAGCTCGGCGCGCTGCTCGGCGCCCTGGCGCTGTTCGTGTTCTTCTCGGTCGTCGCCGACGCGTTCCTGCGCGCCGGGTCGTTCTCCACCGTGCTCTACGCGGCCTCCACCTTCGGGATCATGGCGGTCGGGGTGTCGCTGCTGATGATCGGCGGCGAGTTCGACCTGTCCGCCGGGGTGATGGTGACCTCCTCGGCGCTGATCGCCGCGCTGACCGCCTACCAGTTCACGCTGAACGTGTGGGCGGGCGTGGTGATCTCGCTGGTGCTGACGCTGGCGCTCGGCATGGTGAACGGCGTCCTGTACGTCCGGACGCGGCTGCCGAGCTTCATCATCACGCTCGCCACCTTCTTCATGCTCGCGGGCCTGAACCTCGGCGTGACGAAGGCGCTCACCGGCAACGTCGCGAGCGACTCCGTCCGCGACATGGACGGCTTCTCCTCCGCCCGCGCGGTCTTCGCCTCCGATGTCGACGTGCTCGGCGTCAACGTCAAGATCACGGTGTTCTGGTGGCTGCTGTTTACAGCGGTCGCCACCTGGCTCCTGCTGCGCACCCGCCTCGGGAACTGGATCTTCGCGGTGGGCGGGGCGTCCGCCAGCGCCCGCGCGGTGGGCGTGCCCGTCGACCGCGTGAAGATCGGCCTGTTCATGGGGGTCGCGTTCTGCGCGTGGTTCTCCGGGATGCACCTGGTGTTCGCGTTCGCGACCGTCCAGTCGGGGGAGGGGATCGGCAACGAGTTCCTCTACATCATCTGCGCGGTCATCGGCGGGTGCCTGCTCACCGGCGGCTACGGCTCGGCGATCGGCGCGGCGATCGGCGCGTTCATCTTCGGCATGACGAACAAGGGCATCGTGTACGCCGAGTGGAACCCCGACTGGTTCCGGTTCTTCCTCGGCGCGATGCTGCTGGTCGCCACCGTGGTCAACCTGGTCGTGCGGCGCAGGGTGGAGCGGTCGGCATGACGGAGGCGAAGGAGGCGCCGCTCATCAGGCTGACCGGCGTCGGCAAGAACTACGGCAACGTCATCGCGCTGCGCGACGTCGACCTGGAGGCGTCCGCCGGCGAGGTCACCTGCGTCCTCGGCGACAACGGGGCCGGCAAGTCCTCGCTCATCAAGGTCGTCGCCGGGCTGCACCGCCACGACAGCGGGACCTACGAGGTGCGGGGCGAGAAGGTGGCCTTCGGGTCGCCCCGCGACGCGCTCGACCGCGGCATCGCGACCGTCTACCAGGACCTCGCGGTCGTGCCGCTCATGCCGGTCTGGCGCAACTTCTTCCTCGGTTCGGAGCTGCGCGGGCGCTTCGGCCGCCTGGACGTCGGGACCATGCGCGAGACCACCCACCGCGAGATGGCCGCGATGGGCATCGACCTGCGCGACGTCGACCAGCCCATCGGGACGCTGTCGGGCGGCGAGCGGCAGTGCGTGGCCATCGCCCGAGCCGTCCACTTCGGCGCGAAGGCCCTCGTCCTGGACGAGCCCACCGCCGCGCTCGGCGTCAAGCAGGCCGGGGTGGTGCTGCGCTACATCGTCCAGGCGCGGGAGCGGGGCCTCGCCGTCGTCTTCATCACCCACAACCCGCACCACGCCTACCCGGTCGGCGACCGCTTCCTGATCCTCAACCGGGGGCGCAGCATCGGCTACCACACCAAGGAGGAGATCACCCGCGAGGAGCTGACCGCCCTCATGGCGGGGGGCAGCGAACTGGAGGAGCTCGCCCACGAACTCGACGCGGCGGGCTCGTCCGCCGCCGCAGCCCAGGTGACGAAGGAGGCCGAAAGCCTGGGCCTCACCGAAGACTGACGACACCCCTGTGCCGCTCACCGCGCCCCGGGCCGCTGCCGCGGCCCGGGGCGCGGTCGTCGTGTTCCGGGCCGGTCACCGGAGCCCGGCTCGTCACCGCGCCTCGGGGGGCCGCCGAGGTTCGGGGGCGGTCGGGTCGGGCGTGGCCGGGTCGGGGCGGGCGGCGGTGATGTGGTCGGCGAGTTTGCGGACGCGGGCCTCGTGCTCGTCGTAGCCGACGACGACCGGGGGCTCGTTGTAGGGCATCGTGTCGGACGAGCGGCGCAGCTTCACGTACTGGCCGCACGCGTCGATCGCGTACGGCTCCATGTCGTCCTGCAGGGCGCCGATGACGGTGATGCCGTGCGTCTCACCGATCTTGCGGAAGAGCGCCACCGCCTCCTTGCGGTGCTCCTTGCCGAGGTTGCGGCCGAGCTCGTCCAGCACGAGGCACAGCCGGCCGCCGCCGGAGCTGGCGAGCGCCGCCGCGCACACCAGCTTGACGGCCTTCTCGTCCATGAGCGCGGTGTTGGCGCGGCGGTTGTAGGGGACGTACCGCTGCCCGTCCGAGCGGCGCCATTTCGGCGTGACGCGCCAGCGCCACTCCTGCTCGGGGTCGCCCGGCTGCTCCGGCGTGGGGAACTCCAGCGTCGCGCCGTACCCCCCGTACGCCACGTCCAGCTTCTCGAACTCCTCCGACACCCGCTGCAGGCGCGCGCGGATCGCGGCCGTCAGCGCCGTGCGGTGCGCCTCGGCCGCGCCCGCCGCCTCCGTCGCGCCCTTCTGCGCCTTGTCCAGGTCGGCGCGGCGCGCCGACAGCTGCACCTCGATCTGCCGCCGCTGGTGCTTCTCGTAGTCCTCCTGCTGGCGCAGGTAGCTCTCCACCGCCTTCACCAGGCGCGGGAACGTGGCCTGCTCGCGGTCGGTGCGGCGGCCCTCGCCCTCGGCGCGCTCGCGCAGCAGGAACCGCATCTCCTCGGGCATGTCCTCGTCGGACGGGCCGTCGGGGAAGACCCGCCGCAGCGCCTCCGACAGGTGCTTCTCGGCGGTGTGCCACCACTCGGCGGGCGTCCAGGTGGCCTCGTCCTCGTCCAGGCCGGACAGCCACTCGGCGGCGCCCTCGCGGGAGCCGCCCCACGCCTTCTCCAGGTCGTCCAGGCCGAGCGCGGCGCGCCTGTCGGCCAGCTCGGACGCGGCGCGGCGGACCTTGTCGCGCTCGCGCTCGTGGCCCTCCTTGCGGCCGCGCAGCCGGTCGACCTCCAGCGCGCGCGTGTCGGCCTTCGCTTGCAGCCGCCGCAGCGCCTGCTCCGCCGCCCCGAGGCGCGGGCCGAGCCGCGACTCGCTGCCGCCCAGCTCCTCCAGGCCCTCGCGCAGCCCCGCCATCGCCGAGCGGACCTCCTCCAGCTCGGCCGCCGCCCGCGCGCCCGCGAGCCGCCGCCCGGCCAGCGCCACGTCGGCGGCGGCGTCGGCCGTGGCCTGCCGCGCGCTTTCCAGCGCCTCCTTGGCGGAATCCACCGCCGTCCTGGCCGCCTGGACCCGGGCCACGCGCCCCGTGACGGGCTCCTCGAACCCGCCGACGACCACGGCCCCCGTGCCGTCCCCTTCGAGAGCGGCGAAGAAGCCGGCCGGCGCGGGTTCGCAGGCCACGCCCTCCGGGAGCGGCCCAGGGCCGTCCGCGGGCACGATCATGGAGCCGGGCATGCCCTCCAGGGCGGCGACCGCGGCGTCCAGGTCGTCCGCCCCAATGACGACGGCCTCCCGGTACGGCCAGAGGGCGGCCTCCCAGCGCTCCCGGACGTCCTCGGCCAGCTCCACGGCGTCCAGCAGGCCCACCGCCGCGATGCCCGCGGCGGACAGCGCGCGGATCTGCGCGGGCGCGCTGCCCTCGCCCGCCTCCGCCTCGGCCAGGGACCGCTCCGCGCGGGCGACGGCGCCCTTGGCCATCCCGTACTCCTGCTGGGCCTCGTCCCGGCGGGCCTCGGCCTCCGCCAGCTCGGCGCGCGCGGTGTCGCGGTCGCGCCCGTCGGCCTCGCGGCGGCGCTCCTCCAGCGCCGACACGCGCCGGCGCAGCTCGTCCAGGCGGTTGCGGGCGACGGCCTTGTCGGCGCCGAGCTTGTCGGCCTGGCCCTTCAGCTCGGCGAGCGCCGCGCCCGCCTCCTGGAGCTGCGCCTCCAGGGCGCCGCCGGTGAGCTGCTCGATCTCCTTCTCGGCGGCCTTCGCCGCGGCGGCGAGTTCCTCGCCCTCCCGGTGCAGCCGCTCCTGGTCGGCGGCGTGCGCGGCGTCGGCCTCGGCCGCGTCCGCCAGCAGCCGGGCCTGCCGCGTCCGCCAGTGCCGCACGGCCGCGGCCACCTCGTCGCGGGCCCGGTCGCGGCGGTCGAACGTCTTCAGCAGGCTCGCCGCCTCCCGCTCCCACTCGGCGAGCCGCTCGGCCGCCTCCGCGGCCTTGGCGCGCTCGCGGTGCTCCTCCGCGCGGGACTTGCGCTCTGCCTCCAGCTCCCGGTCCAGCCCGGTCAGCGCCGCGATCGCGCTGAAGATGCGCTCCGGGCTGATCTCGTTCAGCGGCTGCGACAGCAGGTTCGTCGCGACCTTGGACCGCACCGACGTCGACAGGAACGACACGCACCGGACCTGCCCCCCGTACAGCACGCGGGACAGGTCCTTCGCGACGAGGTCGCGGCGCCCGGCGCTGCGCGGCAGGCTCGCCCACAGCCGGTCGGCCAGCGACACCCGGTCGGCCTCGGACGGGGCCGACGCCAGGTAGACGCCCTGCCGCCACCGGATCTCCAGGTGCGGCGCGTCGACGTTCACCCGCAGCCACACGGTCACGGCGGTCTCGCCGTGCTCGTCCGCGGTCCCGTCCTCCGAGGTCCCGTCCTCCGCCGCGGCCCCGCCGCCCTCCGGGGGCTCGGCGTGGTCGAATACCCCGACGATGTACCCGTGGTCGGCGCTGGCCCACTGGCTGTCGCCCTGCGCGGCCAGTTCCGCGTTGAACAGCAGTTCCGCCACCGCACGCGCGCCCGATGCGAACCGCCACTGCTCGTCCCCCAGCAGCGCGGTGATGGCCGCGATGAACGAGGACTTGCCCGCGCCGTTGGAGTCCTTCGGCCCCTGCCCGGCCACAACGATGAGCGTCCCCGGGACGGTCGGCACCGGATGCGTCGACAGCCGCGAGATGTTCACCGCCTGCACGGCCACGAGGGTCCGGTCGCCGACGACGTTCTCGGCGTCGCGCGCGGTCACCATCGGTTCGAGGACCGCCGTCATGTGTGCTCCCCCTGCTCGCGTTCCCGCCCCCTGCGCCGCGCCCGGATCGCCGCCGCGAGCGGCGAGTCCGGCCCGGCGGCCAGGATCAGCTCCTCTTGCAGACGCCTTCGCGCGGCGCCGGTCAGCCGGTGGAACTGCGGCCCCGGCACGAACCCCCCGGCGTCGTCCGCCCCCGCCTTCACCTGCGACACCAGCCCGGCCAGCCGCAGCCGCCGCAGCGCCGACTCCAGCTCCCCGACCGGCAGCTGCGTGCGGCGGCGCAGCTCGTCCAGCGGCGTCGGGTGGGGCGACAGCCACGAGTCGTCCTCCAGCAGCCCCGCCGCCCTCGGGATCGCCACCGAGTGGATCAGCACCAGGGTCAGGACGGCCCGCTCCCGCACCGGCGGGACGCACTCGGGGTCGGCGGCCAGCTCCGCGGCGACGTCGTCGCGGTAGCCGGAGACCCAGCGGGTCTGCTCCGACCGGATGAGGGTCCGCCCGCTCAGGGCGAGCATCTGCTCCACCGTCCTGCGCAGCGCCGGCTCCCGCAGCGCCGCGAACCGCACCTCCGAGACCGGCTCGGCGGCGTGCTCGACCGCCATGTAGGCCGCCACGAGCTCCGCCCGGCGCCGCTCGTCGTAGGGCCGCAGCACCGGTTCGAACATGTCACTCACCCGCGTCCTCCCCGGTGCCGGGTTCGGGGAGGCGGCGCAGGAGGTCGCGCAGCGACCCCAGGGAGCCTTCCGGCCAGAGCGCGACCCGCGGACCGGGGCGGACGGTGCCGGAGGACTCGTCCAGCAGCAGCCAGCCGGTGTCGGACAGGCGGCGGAGCTCGCCGGTCGCCCAGCGGCGGGCCAGGTCGGTGTCGCCGCGCGTCATGCCCGCGTACACCTCCAGCACGTCCGCGACCGTGGACGGCGAGCCCGGCCAGGGGGCGTCGTCCAGGCGCGTCCAGCAGCAGCGCAGGGCCGCGGCGAGGACGCGGCGGGCCTGGCCTGCGCGGTCCAGGGGCATGGGGGCGGTGTCGTACTCCTCCAGCAGCGCGGGCGTCGCGCCGTCCGGCCACTCGGGCAGGAGCCAGACGCGGTCGCCGTCCGCCGCGGCGACCGTCCCCGGCGGCACCGGCTCGGACACTGGGACGGACGGCCCGCCCAGGACGCGGGCGCGTGCGCGGGCCAGGACATGCGGGTCGACGGTCACCGGTCCGTCCTTTCGAACCGGCCCGGGGACACCCATGTCGGGGAGCCCTCCGGACGCACCGCCAGGCCGTCGGACCAGACGAGGCGGTAGGGCAGTTCGGGGTGCAGGTGGATGGACGACAGGTCCGCGAGCATGCGGCGGGCCGTGGCCCAGTCGTGGGCGAGGACGTCCTCGACCGCGATCGCGTCGTGGCCGCGGAGGATCTGCTCGGCCAGGCCGCGGAGCCTCTCCGCCGCGGCCGTGTCCGAGCCGGTGTCGCCCGACAGGCCCGGGTCCGGGACCGACGGGCGGGGCGGCGCGGGACGCGGGGGCGTGGCGCGCGGGCCGTCCTCCACGGCCGTCACCACGGCGGACGGCTCGTGCCACGGCGCGGGCGCGTCGAAGACGAACCCGTCCAGGACGGCGGCGAGGTCCTCGCGGGACGCGGTGCGGGTGAAGGTGCGCCACGTCTCGGGCGGCAGGAGGGTCAGGTTGCGGGTCGTGCCCGCCGAGTCCGACAGCCGGGCGGCGGCGCGGCGGGAGGCGTCGCCGTAGGCGTAGATGGCGGCGCGCAGGTCGGTGCAGGTGCGGTCGAGCTGCGGCCAGCGGCGCAGGATCGCGCCGTGCAGCCGCTCGGCGCGCAGCAGGATCTCCTCGGTGCCCCAGAGCTTCGGCGCCTGCTCCCGGAGCTCCTCGATGGTGCCGTTGGTGAGGGTGACCAGCTCGACGCTCCACAGCCGGAACGCGCGGGCGAGGCCGTCCGCGCCGTCGCGGGCCTGCTCGGGCGTCATGCGCGGGTCGGCCACGTTGAGCTGCTCCAGCGCGAGGAGCCGGTGCATCTCGCTCTGGCCGCCGTCAAGCATCATCCGCCGGACGAACATCAGCCCGACGACGCTCGTGAACGAGGCCCTGTAGCGCAGCTGGTTCGGCTTGGGGAACACCTCGCGGACGGCGCCGAGCCCCTTGAGCACCCGCAGCCGGTTCTCGAAGACCTCGGCCGGGTAGCGGCGGCACACGTACCGCATCTGCTCGCGGCTCAGCCCGTCCTCGCCCGCGTCGGCGAACGCCGCGAGCAGCGTCTCGGCGACGTCCACGAGCTCCGGGTCGTCGACGACGGCGCCGCTGTCGCGGGCCAGCGCCGCGAACATCTGGCGGTAGACGCCCAGCACGGCCTCGCCGACCAGGACGTCGTCGAGGCTGGCGGCCGCGTTGTCGGAGGCAGGGGACACAGAGGACACGGCGCACTACGGTACGGCCACCGCGCCGCCAAGGTGGAATCGGCGCGGTCGCGCCCCGGCCTGCGGGCGTTCCCGCGCGCCCGGTGGGCGCGCGGGAACCGCGGAGGTCAGCCGGCGGGGGCCGGGTGGGGGATGGACTTGTGCTCCAGGTAGGCGTGCAGGCCCTCGGGGCCGAGTTCGCGGCCGAGGCCGCTGTTCTTGTAGCCGCCGAACGGAGTGTTCGGGTCGAGGGTGTACATGTTGACGCCGCAGCTCCCGGTGCGGATGCGGCGGGCGACCTCCACGCCGTGGTCGACGTCGGAGGTCCACACCGAGCCGCCGAGGCCGTAGTCGCTGTCGTTGGCGATCTTGATGGCGTCGGCCTCGTCCTCGTAGGGGATGAGGACGAGGACCGGGCCGAAGATCTCCTCGCGGGCGATGCGCATGTCGTTGCCGACGTCGCCGAAGACGGTGGGCGCGACGTACCAGCCGCGGTCGTGCGGGCGGTTCAGGCCGCCGGTGATGATCTTGGCGCCCTCGTCCTGGCCGATCCGGATGTAGTTCTCCACGCGCTCCTGCTGCCGCTTGGCGACCAGCGGGCCGATCTCGCAGCCGTAGTCGGCGGGGTCGCCCACGTTGAGGCCGCTCACCATGGTCGCGAGCGCGTCGGCGACCTCGTCGTAGCGGCGGCGGGAGGCGAGGATGCGGGTCTGGGCCGCGCACGCCTCGCCGTTGTTCATCAGCGAGGCGAGCTTGAAGCCCTCGACGGTGGCGGCGAGGTCCGCGTCGTCCAGGATGATCGCGGCGGACTTGCCGCCGAGTTCGAGGGTGACCCGCTTGAGCTGCTCGCCGCAGACCGCGCCGATCTTGCGTCCGGCGGCGGTGGAGCCGGTGAAGGACACCTTGTCGACGTCGGGGTGCGCGACGAGGTAGGCGCCGACCTCGCGTCCGGCCGGGACGAAGTTGACGACGCCCTCGGGGATGCCCGCCTCGCGGATCCACTCGGCGAGCAGGTAGGTGTCGAGGGGGGTCTCGGGGGAGGGCTTGGCCACGACGGTGCAGCCGGCGATGAGCGCGGGGGCGAGCTTGAGCATCAGCGTGAACTGCGGGACGTTCCACGGGACGATCGCCGCGACGACGCCGACCGGCTCCTGGGTGACCGTGACCGGGCCCAGCATGCCCTGCCGCTCCTCCTCCCAGGTGTAGGCGGCGGCGAGGTCCACGTAGTACTGGAGCACCATCTGCGGGATGGCGGCCTGCCCGAACACCGAGAACATGATGGGCGAGCCCATCTCGGCGGTGACGAGGTCGGCCATCTCCTGCTGCCGCTCGGCGTAGATCGCGGAGAGCCGGCCGACGATCTCGGCGCGCTCGGCGGGGGTCATCCGCGGCCAGGGGCCCTCGTCGAAGGCGCGCCGCGCCGCCGCGACGGCCGCGTCGATGTCGGCCTCGGTGCCCTCGGGCACCCGCCCGATGACCTCCTCCGTGTGCGGGGACACGACGTCGATCACGCCGGTGCCGGCCGGTGCGGCCCACTCGCCTCCGATGAACAGCCGATCGTGCTCGCGCATGCTGCTGTGCCTCCCCTGCCCGAAGGGCCGACGCGGGTAACCGAATGCTTGCTTGGCCACAGCATCGCATGACGTCCCCGGGCGTTGGCAAGAGCAAATGAGACTGGAGTCTCATTTGATAGAACGGGCCCATGGCCGAGATCGCGGACGTCTGGTTCGACCCCGCCTGCCCGTACACCTGGATCACGTCGCGGTGGCTGCTGGAGGCCGCGCGGGCCCGGCCCGTCGAGCCGCGCTGGCACCTGCTGAGCCTGGCGGCGCTGAACGAGGGCCGCGACGACGATCCCGAGAGCGACCCCGAGGGCTACCTGTGGCTGCCCGCCCGGGTCTGCGCGGCGGTCGCGGAGCAGGCCGGGCAGGAGGCGCTGGGCCGCTTCTACACCGCGTTCGGCTCCCGCGTCCACGAGCGGAAGGAGACGGGGCCGCAGACGATCCCCGACGCGCTCGCCGAGGCGGGCCTGTCCGCGGGCCTCGCCGAAGCGGCCCTGTCGGACCGCTACGACGCCGCGGTCCGCGCCTCGACGGCCGCGGGGCTCGCGCGGGTCGGCCCGCACGTCGGCACGCCCGTCGTCGCGGTCGGCGAGGTCGCGTTCTTCGGGCCGGTCCTGTCGCGGATCCCGCGCGGCGAGGAGGCCGGGCGGCTCTGGGACGGGACGCTCCTCGTCGCCGGGGTGCCCGGCTTCCACGAGCTCAAGGGGGTCCCGCACGCCGACCCCGACCCCTCCTAGAGCAGGTGGGCGTTCGGGCGGCGGGCGCGCTCGGCGAGCGCGGGCAGCTCGACCGCCTCGACGCCCGCGGCCTCCAGGATCTCCGCGCCCGTGCCCGCGGCGAACAGGGCCGGCTCGCGCCAGGCGAACACGACGCGCCGGGCGCCCGAGGCGACGATCAGCTCCGCGCACGTGCGGGGGCGCGACGCGCGGTGCCCGCACGGTTCGAGGGAGCTGTAGACGGTCGCGCCGGCGAGGTCCCCGCCGGTCCTGGCGAGCGCGGCCTCCTCCGCGTGGTCGTGCGGGTCGTCCTCGCGGGAGAAGCCGCGCGCGATCTCCAGCCCGTCCGCGCCGACGATGACCGCGCCCACCGAGAACGCGGTGCGCGAGGGCGGGCACAGCGCCGCGAGGTCGCAGGCGAGCGCCAGCCAGCCGAGGTCATCCACGCGCGCCTCCGATCAGGTAGCGCAGCAGGGCGAGGTCGCCGATGCGGGTGGCCTCCGCCAGCCGCATCGGGCGGGCCGGCGACTGCGGGAACACCCCGGACCGGACGAAGCGCGGCGCGGACGGGTCGCCGATGAAGAACGGCGCCACGACGAGCTGGATCTCGTCCACCGCGTCGGCGGTGAGGAACAGCGTGTGGATCCCGCCGCCGCCCTCGACCATCAGCCGCCGGACGCCCCGGGACGCGAGGTCGGCGAGCACCGCGCTGAGTGCGGGCGGGTCGCCGGCGTCCACGACATCGGCGAGGCCGCCCAGCCGGGCCGCGAGCTCCGGAGCGGTGCCGGTCGGGGCGTACACGAGCTTCGGGGACTCGCCCGTGGTGAAGAACTTCGCGCCCGGGTCGAGGTCGCCGCTCCAGGTCAGCGTCACCTTGGTGAGGTCGCCCGGCAGCCCGCGCGCGACGCGCTGCTCCCGCCGCGCCGCGGAGCGCACGAGCAGCTTCGGGTCGTCGGCCCGGACGGTCCCCGCGCCGACGAGGATCGCGTCGCAGCCGGCGCGCACCGCGTCGACCCGGTCCCAGTCGGCCGTGCTGGACAGCCGCAGCCGCTCCGGAGTCGCGTCGTCGATGTAGCCGTCGGCGGACATCGCGCAGCTCAGCAGCACGTAGGGGCGCTCGCTCACGCCGCCACCCTACGGGAGCGCCGCGCCCGCGGGCGCCACCGCCCGCGGAGATCGTTTGAGGCGACTCGGCGTTTCTGCGCCGGATGTGTCGGAGGGGGTGCCTATGGTTGCTGCGACATGCGAATCCTGCACACCTCCGACTGGCATCTCGGCAGATCGTTCCACCGCGAGGACCTGCTGGCCGCACAGGCGGCGTTCGTCGACCACCTGGTCGAGACCGTCGAGGCGGAGCGGGTCGAGTGCGTGCTGGTCTCCGGGGACGTCTACGACCGGGCCCTGCCCGCCGTCGACGCCGTCCGGCTGTGCGACGAGGCCCTGAAGCGGCTCGCCGACCGCACCCGGGTCGTCGTCATCGCGGGCAACCACGACTCCGCGCGCCGCCTCGGCTTCGGGTCGGGGCTGATGGACGCCGCCGGCGTGCACGTCCGCACCGAATTCGCGACCGTGGGGGAGCCCGTCGTCGTGGGCGACGCCGCGATCTACGGCATCCCCTACCTGGAGCCCGAGCTCGTCCGCCACCCGTGGGAGCTGGACGAGCGCAGCCACGCCGCCGCGCTCACCGAGGCGATGCGCCGCGTCCGCGCCGACGCCGCGCGCCGCGACGAGCTCTCGGTCGTGCTCGCGCACGCGTTCGTCACCGGCGGCGAGTCCAGCGAGAGCGAGCGCGACATCTCCGTCGGCGGGTCCTCGCAGGTGTCGGCGTCGGTGTTCGACGGCGTCGACTACGCGGCGCTCGGCCACCTGCACGGCCGCTGGAGCATCACCGACCGCGTCCGCTACTCGGGCTCCCCGCTGGCGTACTCGTTCTCCGAGGAGAAGCACGTCAAGGGCTCCTGGCTGGTCGACCTGCGCGCGGACGGCGTCGCCGCGGAGTTCGTGGAGGCGCCCGTCCCGCGTCGCCTCGCCCGGGTTCGGGGCCGCCTCGACGACCTGCTCACCGACCCGTCCTACGACGAGCTCGAAGACCGCTGGCTCCAGGTCACGCTGACCGACGAGCGCCGCCCGTCCGCCGCGATGGAGCGGCTGCGCCGCCGGTTCCCGCACACGCTCGTCCTCGGCTTCGAGCCCGAGGGCGGCGGCGCGGACGGCGCCCGCACGTGGTCGGGCCGCGTCCGCGAGCGCTCCGCCCTCGACGTCGCGGGCGACTTCGTCGCCGAGGTCACCGACGGGCCCGCCACCGACGCCGAGCGCGCGCTTCTGCACGAGGCCTTCGAGGCGTGCCGCCGGAAGGAGGCCATGGCGTGAGGCTGCACCGGCTGGAGATCGCGGCGTTCGGGCCCTTCTCGGGGACGGAGGTCATCGACTTCGACGCGCTGTCCGACGCCGGGCTGTTCCTCATCCAGGGCCGGACGGGCGCGGGCAAGACGAGCATCCTCGACGCGGTCTGCTTCGCGCTCTACGGCCAGGTCCCCGGCGTCCGCAACGCGGTCAAGGGACTGCGCAGCGACCACGCGCCGCCCGGCGCCGGGCCGCGCGTGGTGCTGGAGACGACCATCCGGGGCCGCCGCATGCGCATCACGCGCTCGCCCGCCTGGGAGCGCCCCAAGCTGCGCGGGTCCGGGACGACGACCGAGCACGCCAAGGTGATCCTGGAGGAGTTCGAGCACGGCGCGTGGGTGGGTCTCAGCACCCGGATCGACGAGGCGGGCGACCTCGTGTCGGGGATGCTCGGAATGACCGCGGTCCAGTTCTGCCAGGTGGCGATGCTGCCGCAGGGGGAGTTCGCCGGGTTCCTGCGCGCCGGCGCCGAGGAGCGCCGCAAGGTGCTGGAGCGGCTGTTCGCCGCCGAGGTGTTCGCCCAGGTCGAGAAGTGGCTCGCCGACCGGCGCGCCGCGACCGGCCGGGAGGCCGCCGAGCTCGGGGCGCGCGCAGTCTCGATCGCCGACCGGATCTGCGAGACGACCGGCGCCGCGTCGCCGCGCGGGCCCCGTCCGGCCGTCCCGGCGCCCCGCCGCGGGGAGCCCGTGGTCGAGCCGTTCGCCGAGGTGGAGGCGCTGCCCGCGTGGGCCGCCGAGCTGGCGGGCGGCCAGGAGGACGTCCGCGCGGTCGTCGAGGAACTGCGCGCGGGCGTCGCCGCCGCCGCGCACGCGGCGCGCGCGGCGCTGGAGGAGGCGAGGGCGCTCGCCGACCGGCGGCGCCGCCACGCCGACGCGCTCGCCAGGCGCGACGCCCTGGCCCAGCGTGCGGAGGAGAAGTCGCGGCTGGCCTCGCGGCTCGACGCCGCCGCCCGCGCCGACCGGGTCGTCCCGCTGGTCAGGGACGTCCAGGCCCGGCACGGGGAGGCGGCCCGCGCCCGGCGCTGGGCCGAGGAGACCCGCTCCCGGGTCGCGGCGCTGCTGCCGCCGAAGGCGCCGCAGGACGTCCTCGCCAAGGCCGAGCGCCAGCGCCGCGACGAGGTCGCCGCGCTGGAGGGCCGCCGTGCCGCCGCCGCCCGCCTCCGCCAGATCGGCCGCGACCGCGAGGCGCTGGCCGGGGAGCTGCGGCGGCTGGAGCCCGAGGACGCGCGGATCCGCGCCGCCCTCGCCGAACTGCCCGCGCTCGTGGAGGGGCGCCGCGCCGAGCTGGACGAGGCCCGGCTCGCCGCCGCCGGGCGCTCCGGCGCCGCGGCCGCCGTCCAGGACGCCGGGCGCCGCCTCGACGCGGCGCAGCGCCGCGACCAGGTGGAGCACCGGCTCGCCGAGGCGGAGGCCGGGTACCGGACGGCGGTCGACGCCGCCCAGGACGCCCGCCAGCGCGTCCTCGACCTCCGCCAGGCGCGGCTCGACGGCATGGCCGCCGTCCTCGCCGAGGAGCTGGTGGACGGCGAGCCCTGCCGGGTCTGCGGCTCCACCGAGCACCCGGCCCCGGTCACCTCGCTCGCGATCATCCCGACCGAGGAGCAGGTGGAGGAGGCGCAGGCCGAGGCCGACGGCGCCCAGGACGTCCGGGAGCAGGCCGCGACCGCGGTCGGGGAGCTGCGCACCGAGCGCGACAAGCTGCTGGAGATCGCCGGCGAGGCGGACGCGGACGCCCTCGCGGCCGAGCTCGCCGAGGCGCAGGCGGCGCTGGCGGCGGCGGAGGCCCGCGCGGCCGAGGCCGAACGCCTGGAGGCGGAGCTGCACCGGCACGAGCAGGAGCTCGACCGTGTCCGCACCGCGCAGGAGGAGACCGGCCGGGCCCTCACCGAGAACCGCATCCACGACCGGGAGCTGGCCGCCGAGCAGGCCAGGCTCGCCGCCGAGCTGGACGAGGCGCGCGGCGGCGACCCGACGCTGGAGGCCCGCATCGCCAGGCTCGGCGAGGAGGCCGACGCGCTCGCCGCGGCCGTCGAGGCGGTCCGCGCGCACGGGCGCGCCGACGAGGAGCTGGCCGCCGCCCGCGCGAAGGCGGGGCAGGAGGCTGCGGAGCAGGGGTTCCGCACGCCGGAGGAGGTCCTCGAAGCCGCGCTCTCCGACGAGGACCAGGGCGTCCTGCGCGACAGGGTCCGCAAGCTCGACGACGAGGAGGCCGAGGTCCGCGCCCTGCTCGCCGACCCGGAGCTGGTCGCGGCCGCCGCCGCGCCCGCCCCCGACCTGCCCGCCCTGGAGGCGGCGGTCGCCGCGGCCGACGCGGCGCACACCGGGGCCGCGAACGCGGCCGACCGCGCGCGGCACCGCTGCGAGCGCCTCGCGGAGCTGCGCATGGAGCTCGCCGCCGCCGTCGGCGAGTGGCGCCCCGCCGCCGCGCGCCACGAGGTCGCCGAGCGGCTCGCGGGCCTCGCCTCGGGCAAGCACGCGGCGAACCGGCACTCCATTTCGCTGTCGGCGTACGTGCTGGCCGCCCGCCTCGAACAGGTCGTCGCCGCCGCGAACGAGCGGCTGCACCGCATGTCCGGGGGCCGCTACGCCCTCGTCCACACCACCGACAAGGCTGCGGGCGACCGCTCCAAGGGCGCCGGGGGCCTCGGCCTGCGCGTCGCCGACTCCTGGACGGGCCTGGAGCGCGACCCGGTGACCCTGTCGGGCGGCGAGTCGTTCATCAGCTCGCTGGCGCTGGCGCTCGGGCTCGCCGACGTCGTCACCGCCGAGGCGGGCGGCACCGAGATCGGCACCCTGTTCGTCGACGAGGGGTTCGGCACGCTCGACGAGGAGACCCTCGACGAGGTCATGGACGTCCTCGACGGCCTGCGCGACGGCGGCCGCGCGGTCGGCATCGTCAGCCACGTCGCCGAGCTGCGCGCCCGCATCCCCGCCCAGCTCCGCGTCACCAAGGACCGCGCCGGCTCCACCGCCGCGGTCGTCGTCTGACGCGGGCGCCGGTCGGAGCCGGTCAGCCGGAGATGTACTGCAGGATCACGTTGTGCACGTGGTGGCTCTTGTCGGCGCCGCGGAACTCGACCTCGTAGGTGTGGGTGCCGACGTTGATCGCGATCGAGCCGGTGGAGAAGTAGGACCCGGCCCACGACTTGTTGCTGACCACGCTCACCGAGGTGATCCTGGAGTAGGGGATGCTGGTGATCGCGTACTTCTTGCCGGCGAAGCTGCGGTCCTGGACGATCACCCGGCGGTCGGTGAGCCCGATGAACCCGGTGCCCGTGCCGACGGCGTCGTAGACGGCGATGATCTGCTCGCCGGGCAGCAGCCCGCTCTCGATCTGCTTGAGCTGCCCCGACCTGTCGTGCTCGACCCCGTCTCCCATGGCTCCTCCGGTGCTCGTGGCATTCGTCCCGTTCCGTAGCGAGTGTCTCAGCCGCCGGGGGTGGACCGGGCGGCTTCCAGGAAGCCGACGCACCGGCCGAGCAGTTCGATCAGCGTCGCCCGCTCGGCCTCGGTGAACTCGGCGGCGAGCCCCCGCTCGACCTTGACCGCGCGGACGTCGGCCCTCTCCAGGACCGCCGCGCCCTCGGCGGTGAGCCGCGTCTCCAGGATGTTGCGGTGCCACTCGTGCGGGGTCCGCTCGATCAGCCCGCGCTCCTGGAGGTTCTTCAGGACGGTGTTCATCGTCGGCGGGGTGACCGCGCACGCCCTGGCCAGCGCGGCGGCCGACATGCCCGGGTTGTCGGCGAGGTGGAGCAGGGCCGCGTACTGGGGGACCGTGAGCCCGCTCGGCTTGATCGCCGCCTGCTTGGCGCCGTTGAGCGCCTGCTCCGCGCGCTTGAGGTGGGAGCCGAGCCGCTCCGGGACGGGCAACGAGGTCATGCCCGCATGGTATCGAGCCTGTTCAGCCTTCCGACAGAAGACCGTTGACGAGCATTAGGGTTCTAACTATCGTATGTACGCGTCCTAACGAGCTAACTCGAACGGAGAAACAATGACGCGCATCCAGCGCACCACCGCGGCCGCGGCCGCGGCGCTCGCCGTCGCGGTGCTGCCCGCGTCCCTGGCCGCCGCCCCGCCCGCCGCCGCCGCGCGGGCGGCCGCCGCGCGGATCTCCACCGCCTACGTCCTGCCGGGCGACCGCGTGTACCCCGAGGGCATCGCCGCCGACCCGCGCGGCGGCGCGATGTACGCCGGGTCCTTCGCCGACGGCACCGTCTACCGGATGCGTCCGGGGCACCGGACGGCGGAGGTGTTCCTGCCCGCGGGGGCGGACGGCCGCCGCACCGCGAACGGGTTGAAGGTCGACTTCGCGGGACGGCTGTGGGTCATCGACTCCACGTCCGGCGTCGCGGTCTACGACGCACGGAGCCGCGCCCTGCTGGCGCGGTTCGTCGTTCCCGGCGACGGCGCCCGGTTCGTCAACGACCTCGCCGTCGCCCCGGACGGCGCCGTCTACCTGACCGACAGCACCCGTGCCGTCGTCTACCGGGTCACGCCGCACGACCTGGACGCCGCCAGGGGAGGGACCGGCACGCTCGCGCCGGCCTTCGACCTGAGCGGCGTCCTGGAGCCGCACAAGCCGACCGACTTCACGCTGAACGGGATCGTCGCCGACCCCGCGGGCCGGTTCCTGCTGACCGACGACATGCTCGGCGGCGACCTCTACCGGCTGGACCCGGCGACCGGCGCCGTCCGCAAGGTCGCGCTGAGCGGCGGCGACATGCACAACGCCGACGGCCTCGAACTCCAGTACGGGCGCCTCTGGACGGCCAACAACGTCGACAACGTCCTCACCCGCTGGCGCGTCGCGCGGGACGGGACGAGGGCCCGCCTCGAGCGCACGCTGGCGGACCCGTCCCTCCAGCTCCCGACGACGCTCGTCCGCCGCGACGGGACGCTCTACGTCGTCCGCTCGCAGTTCGACAAGGGCGGCCCGCTCGGCGACGGCACCCCGGAGATCCCGTTCACCGTCGCCGCCGTCCGGGGCCTCTGACCGCCGCAGTCACGGGCCCGCCGTCACAGGTTCGTGAGCAGGACCGCGGGGTTCTCCACGCAGTCGGCCACGAACCGCAGGAACCCGCCCGCCGCGCCGCCGTCGCAGACCCGGTGGTCGAACGTCAGCGAGAGCTGGGTGATCTTGCGGGGCACGACCGCGCCGCCGACCACCCAGGGGCGGTCGATGATCCGGCCGACGCCGAGCAGCGCCGCCTCCGGGTGGTTGATGATCGGGGTGGAGCCGTCGACGCCGAAGACGCCGTAGTTGTTGAGGGTGAACGTGCCGCCGGTCAGCGCCTCGGGCGGCAGGCCGCCCGAGCGCGCGAGGCCGGTGAGCCGGGCCAGCTCCGCGGCGAGCTGCGCGGTCGTCATCAGGTGCGCGTCCCGGACGACCGGCACGACGAGGCCGCGTTCGGTCTGCGCGGCGAAGCCGAGGTTGACGTGCCCGTACCGGACGATCTCCTGCCGGTCGGCGTCGACCGAGGAGTTCAGCTCGGGGAACTCCGCCAGGCCCGCCAGGCAGATGCGGGCCAGGATGGCCAGCAGCCCGATGCCGGCGTCCGGGCGGGTCCGCCGCAGCGCGTCCTTGGCCTCGACAAGGGCGGTGGCGTCGGCGTCCACCCAGGTCGTCGCGTCCGGGATCTCGCTGCGGCTGCGGGTGAGCTTGTCGGCCACCGCGCGGCGGAGCCCGCGAAGCGGGATGCGCTCGGGCATCGGACGGGCGGCCGGCGCCGGCGCCTCGGCCGGCGCCGGCGTCCCGGAGGCGGCGGCGACGGCCTGCTCGACGTCGCGGCGCAGGATCACGCCCTGGGGCCCGGTGGCCGGGATGCCGGCGAGGTCGAGCCCGTGCTCGCGCGCCATCCTGCGGACGAGCGGGGAGATCACGCGGGGGGCCTCCGCCGGGCGGGGAGGCGGTGCCGGGGCCACGGGCGCGGGAGCCGCCGCGGGGGCGGCCGCCGCCGGGGCCTTCGGTCCGCCCGCGCGGCGGCGTCCCCGCCGACCGGGCCCGTGCCCGGTGCCGTAGCCGATCAGGACGTTGCCGGAGCCGGCCTGCTCCTCCTCGCGGTACCGGGCCGCGTCGGGGTGGAGGTCCGGGGCGGGGCGCACGGCCGCGACCGGCGCCGTGCCGGACCCCGCGTCGGAATCCGCGCCGGCCGGGCCGACCTCGATGAGCGGTTCGCCGACCGCGAGGATCGCGCCCGCCTCCGCGTGCAGTTTCAGGACGGTCCCCGCGAAGGGGACGGGCACCTCCACCGCGGCCTTGGCGGTCTCGACCTCCACCACGACCTGGTCGACCTCGACGGTGTCGCCCGCGGCGACCTTCCATTCGATGATCTCGGCCTCGGTCAGGCCCTCGCCGAGGTCGGGCAGCCGGAACACCTGCCGGGTCGCGGCGGCGGTCATGAGGCCTCCCTGTCCAGGTGCAGGAGGTCGGGCGTGTCGTCGAACTGGAGCCGGTCGACGGTGTCGAGGACGCGGTCGGCGTCCGGCAGGTGCGAGTGCTCCAGCTTCGGCGGAGGGTAGGGGATGTCGAAGCCGGAGACGCGCAGCACCGGCGCGGCCAGCGAGTGGAAGCAGCGCTCCTGCACGCGGGCCGCGATCTCCGCGCCCACGCCCGCGAAGCCCTGGGCCTCCTGGACGACCACGCAGCGGCCCGTCTTGCGCACCGAGGCGGCGACGGTCCCGTCGTCGAACGGGACGATGGTGCGCAGGTCCACCACCTCGAGGTCGCGGCCCTCGCGCGCGGCGGCCTCGGCGGCCTCCAGCGCCACCGGGACGCTCGGTCCGTAGGCGACCAGCGTCGCGTCCCGCCCCTCGCGGCGCACCTCGGCGCGCCCGAACCCGGGGGCGCGGCGGTTCTCGCGGTCGGTCTCGCCCTTGGCCCAGTACAGCCGCTTCGGCTCCATGAAGACGACCGGGTCCGGGTCGGCGATGGCGTCGCGCAGCAGCCAGTACGCGTCGTCGGCGGTGGCCGGCGTGACGACCTTCAGGCCCGGCGTGTGGGCGTAGTAGGCCTCGCTGGAGTCGCAGTGGTGCTCGACGCCGCCGATGCCTCCCGCGTAGGGGATGCGGATCACCATCGGCAGCGACAGGCGGCCGCGGGTGCGGTTGCGGAACTTGGCCACGTGCGAGGCGATCTGCTCGAAGGCGGGGTAGGCGAAGGCGTCGAACTGCATCTCCACCACGGGCCGGAAGCCGCCCATCGCCATGCCCACGGCCAGGCCGACGATCCCCGACTCGGCCAGCGGGGTGTCGAAGCAGCGGTCCTCGCCGAAGTCGCGGGTCAGCCCGTCGGTGATGCGGAAGACCCCGCCGAGCGGGCCCACGTCCTCGCCGAAGACCAGGACCCGCTCGTCCTCGGTGAGCGCGTCCCGCAGCGCGGTGTTCAGCGCCTGCGCCATCGTCATCGCGGGCATGTCAGTCCTCTCCGGGCATCATCTCGGACGCCAGCAGGGCGCGCTGCTCGCGCAGCTGCGGCGTGGGTTCGGCGAAGACGTGGTCGAACAGCTCGAACGGGTCGGCCTCCGGGTCGGCGGCCATCCGGTCGCGCAGCCGCGCGGCGTACTCCTCGGCGGCCTCGTTCGCCGCGGCGACGTCCTCCGCGGAGAGCAGGCCGCGCCCGCGCAGGTGCGTCTCCAGCCGCGCGAGCGGGTCGGCGGCCTCCCACCGCGCGACCTCCTCGTCCTCGCGGTACCGGGAGGCGTCGTCGGCGTTGGTGTGGGAGTCCATGCGGTAGGTGTGCGCCTCGACCAGGAATGGGCCGCCGCCGGAGCGGGCGTGCTCGACGGCGGCCGTCAGGACCGAGAGCACCGCGACCAGGTCGTTGCCGTCCACCTGCTCGGACCGGATGCCGTACCCGACCCCCTTGTAGGCCAGCGCGGGCGCGGCGGTCTGCTTGGCCAGCGGCACGGAGATCGCGTACTTGTTGTTCTGGACGAAGAACACCACGGGCGCGCGCAGGACCCCGGCGTAGTTGAGCGCCTCGTGGAAGTCGCCCTCGCTGGTCCCGCCGTCGCCGACGAACGCCATCACCACGCCGTCCTCGCCCTTGCGGCGCATGGCGTCGGCCATGCCCACGGCGTGGATCGTCTGGGTGGCCAGCGGCGTGCACTGGGGCGCGACGCGCGTGGCCACGGGGTCGTAGCCGCAGTGCCAGCCGCCGCGCAGCAGCGTGAGGACCTCGACGGGGTCCATGCCGCGGGCGACCAGCGCCACCGAGTCGCGGTAGGTCGGGAACAGCCAGTCGTCCTCGCGCAGCGCGAGCACCCCGGCGACCTGGCAGGCCTCCTGACCGCGGCTGGACGGGTAGACGGCCAGCCGGCCCTGCTTGGTCAGCGCGGTGGCCTGCCGGTCGAAGCGGCGGCCGAGCACCATCCGGCGGTAGGCCTCGACCAGCGCGCCGTCCTCCGGCGCCTTGTATCCGGCGGGCGCTCCGGCGTCCGTGCCGTCCTCGGCGACGAAGCGCACCGGGACGGGGGAGGGGAGGAGGCCCTCGGCCTCCTGGTGAGGTGTCCGCACGGACATGGCGCCGCTCCCTTCCTGTGGACGGTTGTCGGTTCGATCGTCCGCTCGGACGACGATCTGCTCAAGACATCAGGCACAATGGGCGACAAATGGCTTGTTCGGCGGCTATGGGGGCACCAATTGTCATCGGAGGCGGGGGCTGAGGGCATCCGGCCCGGACGTTCTGCCGCGCGGCTGGACGCCGTGGACCGCGCGATCATCGCCGAGCTGCTGCGCGACGGCCGGATCTCGGTGCGGGCGCTGGCCGAGCGCGTGCACGTCTCGCGCGCCAACGCCTACGCGCGGCTGACCCGCCTGACGGACGAGGGCGTGGTCACCGGCTTCACCGCGGAGCTCGCCCCGCACAAGGCCGGCCTCGGCACCAGCGCGTACGTCTCGGTCACCATCGAGCAGAACTCCTGGCGCTCGGTCTCGGCCCGGCTCCAGGACACCCCCTACGTCGAGCACTTCGCGATGGTCGGCGGCGACTACGACGTCCTGGCCCTGGTCAGGGCCCCGGACAACGAGGCGCTCAGGCACGTGGTGCTGGAACGCATCCAGGACATCCCCGGCGTCCGGGCGACGCGCACCTGGCTGGTCTTCGACGAGGCGCGGGGCCGGGGAGCGCAGTGGGAGAGCTGGGACGACTGAGGTCCCGGCCGTCCCGCGGGCCGGGCGTGCCGCCCTTCTTGCACCCTCGCGCGGCCTGTGTCACGCTGAATACAGACCGCTCGGTCAGTAAATAGGCCGAGTTCAGCCGGGTCCCCAGCGGGAGGAGCCCATGACGACGACGCCGCAGGCCGCGCCGCAGCCGGCGCCCGCCGAGCAGTTCGAGGCGACGATCGCGCGCAACGACCGGATCGAGCCGCGCGACTGGATGCCCGACGCCTATCGCAGGACGCTGGTCCGGCAGATCGCCCAGCACGCGCACTCGGAGATCATCGGGATGCAGCCGGAGGGCAACTGGATCACCCGGGCCCCCTCGCTGCGCCGCAAGTCGATCCTGCTGGCCAAGGTCCAGGACGAGGCCGGCCACGGCCTCTACCTCTACTCGGCGTGCGAGACCCTCGGCGTCTCCCGTGCCGAGCTGACCGAGATGCTCCTCACCGGCCGGCAGAAGTACTCCTCGATCTTCAACTACCCCACGCTCTCCTATGCCGACGTCGGCACCATCGGATGGCTGGTGGACGGCGCGGCGATCTGCAACCAGGTCCCGCTGTGCCGCACCTCCTACGGCCCCTACGGCCGGGCGATGATCCGCATCTGCAAGGAGGAGTCGTTCCACCAGCGGCAGGGCTACGAGCTGCTGATGACGATGATGCGCGGCACCGACGAGCAGCGCCGGATGGTCCAGGAGTCGGTGAACCGGTTCTGGTGGCCGTCGCTGATGATGTTCGGGCCCCCGGACGCGAACTCGCCGAACTCCGAGCGGTCCATGGCGTGGGGCATCAAGCGCAACAGCAACGACGAGCTGCGCCAGCGCTTCGTCGACATGACCGTCCCGCAGGCCGAGGCCCTCGGCGTCACGCTCCCGGACCCCGACCTGCGGTGGAACGAGGAGCGCCAGGCCCACGACTTCGGCGAGCCCGACTGGTCGGAGCTGTCGGCCGTCATCAAGGGCGAGGGCCCCTGCAACGCACAACGGCTGGCGCACCGCCGCCGCGCCCACGAGGAGGGCGCGTGGGTGCGCGAGGCGGCGACCGCCTTCGCGCGCAAGCAGGCGGCCCGGAGCAGTGCGGACGCAGGGCGCGAGGAAGGAGCCGAGGCATGAGCGAGTGGCCGCTCTACGAGGTTTTCGTGCGCGGCAAGCGCGGCCTCAACCACGTGCACGTCGGGTCGCTGCACGCCCCCGACGACGAGATGGCCGTCCGGCACGCGCGCGACGTGTACACGCGCCGCAACGAGGGCGTGAGCATCTGGGTGGTGCGGTCGGACGCCATCACCGCGTCCAGCCCGGACGAGAAGGACCCGCTGTTCGCCCCCAGCGGCGACAAGGTGTACCGGCATCCGACGTTCTACGAGATCCCCGAGAACGTCCCCCACATGTGAAGGCCGCCATGGAGAATCAGCACGCCTCTCAGCACGGCTCCGTGTACGACGGGCTTCTGGACGGCGACAGCTCCCAGTGGGCGTTCGGGACCGACTTCGAGGACCCGCTGGCCGGCGTCGACACGACCGTCCCGGACGGCGTCGACCCGCACGCGCTCGCGACGTACTGCCTGATGCTCGCCGACGACGCCCTCGTCCTGTCGCACCGGCTCTCCGAGTGGTGCAGCCACGCGCCGGACCTCGAAGAGGACATCGCCCTCGCCAACATCGCGCTGGACCTGCTCGGCCAGGCGCGGCTGCTGCTCGCCCGCGCGGCCACCGCCGACCCGTCGGTCGTCCCGGCGCTGCCGGAGGGCTCGCCGGTCCCGGCCGAAGACGCGCTGGCGTTCTTCCGGGACGCGGACGCCTTCCGCAACGTGCGCCTCGCCGAGCTGCCGAACGGCGACTTCGGGCACACCATGGCCCGCGTCCTGGTGTTCGCGACCGCTCGGCTGGCGCTGTTCGAGCGGCTCACCGGCAGCCGCGACGCCGTCCTCGCCGCGGTCGCGGCCAAGGGGGTCAAGGAACTGGCCTACCACCGCGACTTCGCGGGCCGGTGGTTCCTCACCCTGGCGCAGGGCACCGAGGAGTCGCGCCGCCGCGTCCTCGCCGGGCTCGACGACGTGTGGCGCCACCACGACGAGCTGTTCCGCACCCACCCGGTGGAGCGCGCGCTCGCCGAGGCGGGCGTGGCCGCGGACCCGGCCGCCACCGCGGACGACGCCGACGCCGTGCTCGCGCAGGTCTTCGCCGCGAGCGGGGTCGAGCGGCCGGAGGTGCCGCAGACCGGGATGCTCGCCGGCCGCGCCGGACGCGACGGCGTCCACACCGAGGCGCTGAGCCGGATGCTGGCCGAGATGCAGGTCGTCGCCCGCGCGCACCCGCTGGGACGGTGGTGAGCGCCGTGCCCGGCACCGCCCACGCCGTCGCCGCGTCCGTCCGGGACCCGGAGATGCCGATGCTGACCCTGGAGGACCTCGGCGTGCTGCGCCGCGTCGAGGAGCACGGCTCCGCGGTCACCGTGGCGATCACCCCGACGTACTCGGGGTGCCCCGCGCTCGCCACGATGCGCGACGACCTGGTCCACCGGCTCACCGACGCCGGATACGCCGACGTGCGGGTCGAGATCGAGCTGACCCCCGCGTGGTCCAGCGACTGGATCAGCGAGCGGGGCCGCGCGGCCCTCGCCACCGCCGGGATCTCGCCGCCCGGCCCGGCCCCGGAGCGCTCCGGGCCCGTCGCGCTGACCCTCGCGCCGACCCGCCGCAGGCTGCGCTGTCCGCGCTGCGGGTCGGACTCCGTGGAGCTGACCTCGGAGTTCGGCTCCACCTCCTGCAAGGCGCTGTACCGGTGCACCGCCTGCCTTGAGCCGTTCGAGCACGTGAAGGAGATCTAGCGGTGGCGGCTGCGACGTTCCACCCACTCAAGGTCGCCGCGGTCGACCGGCTGACCGACGACTCGGCGGCGGTGACGTTCGACGTCCCGCCCGAACTCGCGGGCGACTACGCGTTCGCGGCCGGCCAGAGCCTCACGCTGCGCCGGACGGTCGACGGCCGGGAGCACCGCCGGTCGTACTCGATCTGCGCGCCGGCGGGGGCCCGGCCGCGGATCGGCGTCCGGGAGATCCCCGACGGCATGTTCTCCTCCTGGCTCGTGCGGGAGGTCCGCCCCGGCACCGAGATCGAGGTCCAGGTCCCGTCCGGCAGCCTGCGGGCCGACCCCTCCGAGCCCGGTCGGCACCTGCTGATCGCGGCGGGCTCCGGCATCACCCCGATGATCTCGATCGCGGCCACCGTGCTCACCCACCCCGGCTCCCACGTGCGGCTGCTGTACGGCAACCGCACGAGCGGGACGGTCATGTTCGCCGAGGAGCTCGGCGACCTCAAGAACCGCTACGGCCCCCGGTTCCAGCTCGTGCACGTGCTGAGCCGCGAGCCCCGCGAGGTGGACCTGTTCTCCGGCCGGCTCGACGCCGACCGCCTGCGCCGCCTGCTCACCTCCGTCACGCCGGTCGACGACGTCGACCACGTGTGGCTTTGCGGCCCGCTGCCGATGGTGACCGGCGCCCGCGACGTCCTGTCCGAGCTCGGCGTCCCGCGCGAGAAGGTGCACGTCGAGCTGTTCTACGTCGACGAGCCGCCCCCCGAGGTGCGGCGCGAGGGCCCGGTCGTCACCGGGGAGACCAGCAAGGTCACCGTCGTCCTGGACGGCCGGTCGAGCACCGCCCCGATGCCGCGCGACGAGCGCATCCTGGACGCCGCCCAGGCCACCCGCGCCGACCTGCCCTTCGCCTGCAAGGGCGGCGTCTGCGGCACCTGCCGCGCCAAGGTCACCGAGGGCGAGGTCGACATGGTCCGCAACTACGCCCTGGAACCCGAGGAGGTCGAGGCGGGGTTCGTGCTCACCTGCCAGTCGCACCCGGTCAGCGCCGCCGTCACCGTCGACTTCGACGCCTGAGCGGGCCGGCTCAGGACGGCGGCGCGGCCAGCCCGTCGAACGCGATCGTGGTGATGGCGTCCGACAGGGCGGACGCGCTCACCTCGCCCCCCGGGCGGTACCACTCGACTAGCGAGTTGACCATGCCGAACAGGAGCCTGCTCACCAGCTCGGGCGGCACGTCGCCGCGCAGCGCCCCCTCGGCGGCCGCCGCGCGCACGAGCTCCGCCAGCCGGGCGTCGATCCAGCGGCGCCGCTGGAGCGCCGCGAGCTCGACCTCGCTGTTGCCGCGCACGCGCAGCAGCAGCGTCACCGCCGGCTGGTGGGCGACCAGCACCTCGACGCTCTTCCGCACCACCCGGCGCAGCCGCTCGTAGGCGGTGCCGCCCGACTCGTCCTGGGCCGCGCGGATCACCGCGGTCAGCTCGTCGAGGGCCTCGTCGAGGGCCAGCGCGAGCAGATGCGTCTTGCCCGGCACGTGGTGGTAGATCGCCGACTTGCCGACCCCGAGCTCCTCGGCGAGGTCGCCCATGCTGGTCCCCTCGTAGCCCTTCCGGTTGAAGAGCTCGATGGCCCGCCGCAACACGGTCGCCTGGTCGTAACCCGGACGCCCAGGGCCCCGGGGACGCGCGCTGACCGGCTCGGACATGAGTTCATGATTCCACAAGGGGCACGGTCGACAGATGGGTGGCGGGGAGGGGTTTTCATGTAGCACGTTTGTGTTTATGGTCGTCGGTGTCGGGGGTGCACCACCTGTCCGGATCCGCTCCCGAACCGGAGGCCCGCCGTGGCGCTCTCCTTCCTCGATCTGCGGCACACCGTCGCGAAACCGGGGTACAACCGCTGGCTCATTCCACCGGCCGCGCTCGCCGTGCACCTCTGCATCGGTCAGGCCTACGCGACCAGCGTCTACAAGACAGCGCTCGTCAAGCACTTCGACGCCAGCCTCACCGCGGTCGGCGTCGTCTTCTCCATCGCGATCGTGATGCTCGGCGCGTCCGCGGCGGTCATGGGCACGTGGGTGGACCGCGTCGGGCCGCGCCGGGCGATGTTCACCGCCGCGTGCTTCTGGGCGTCGGGCTTCCTGGTCGGGGCGCTCGGCATCGCCCTCGGCCAGCTCTGGCTGGTCTACCTCGGCTACGGCTTCGTCGGCGGCATCGGGCTCGGCATCGGCTACATCTCACCGGTGTCGACCCTGATCAGATGGTTCCCGGACCGGCCGGGCCTCGCGACGGGCATGGCCATCATGGGCTTCGGCGGCGGTGCGCTGGTCGCCTCGCCGCTGTCGCGCCGGCTGCTGGCGCTGTACGACCCGGGCGGCGACCCCGCGTCCGGCGGCGCCGTCGCGCTGCTGTTCGTCACGCTGGGCGTCGCGTACTTCCTGGTGATGATGCTCGGCGTGTTCACCGTGCGGGTCCCGCCGCCGGGATGGAGCCCCGCCGGATTCGCGCCCGCGGCGGAGCCCTCCAGGGCACCGGTCGCTCCGCGCGGCGTCTCGGCGGCGTCCGCGATCAGGACGCCGCAGTTCTGGCTGCTCTGGACGGTGCTGTTCTGCAACGTCACCGCCGGCATCGGGATCCTGGAGCAGGCCGGTCCGATGATCGGCGACTTCTTCCGCTCCGGCGGCTCGACGTCGGTGTCGGCGACCGAGGCCGCCGGGTTCGTGGGCCTGCTGTCGATGTTCAACATGGCCGGGCGGTTCGTCTGGTCCTCGACCTCGGACTACATCGGCCGCAAGCGCACCTACGTCGGCTACCTCGGCGTCGGCATGGCCGCCTACGTCCTGCTGGCCCTCTTCGGGGACGCCTCGACCGCGTTCTTCGGCGCCCTCGCCGCGCTGATCATCTCCTTCTACGGCGGCGGGTTCGCGACAGTCCCGGCCTACCTGCGGGACCTGTTCGGCACCTACCAGGTCGGCGCGATCCACGGCCGGCTGCTGACCGCCTGGTCGGCGGCGGGCATCGCCGGGCCGCTGATCGTGAACCGGTTCCTGGACGCGCGCGGCGAGCCGGGCGCGCTCGTGGCCGCCGACTACCGGCCCGCCCTGTTCACCATGGTCGGGGTCCTGGCGATCGGCTTCGCCGCGAACCTGCTGATCCGCCCGGTGGCGGAGCGGCACCGCGCGGCGGAAGCCGAGGCCCGCGTCTCCGACCCCAGCCCGGCAACCTGACCCCGACAGCGAAGGAGAAGCACCATGGCGTCAACGCCGGGCCCCGCGCCGGAGGAGAACCCCGAAACGGCCACCGACACGGCCGTGCCGCGTCTCGTCGTCTCCTGGGCCGTCGTCGGCATCCCGCTGATCTACGGCGTGGTGGAGACGGTCAGGGCGACCCTGCCCCTGTTCGGCGGCTGAGCTCGGGGCGCGCGAGGACGTGCACGAGGGCTTGCAGCGCGTTCTCGAAGGCGTGGTCCGGCGGTGTCGCGTAGCCGACCACCAGGCCGTCCTCGGGCGGGAGGCGGGCGGCGGGGTGGCGGAACATCGACAGGCCGTCGACGGCCACTCCCGCCCGGGTCGCGGCCTCCAGGGCCGCGGTCTCGGTGCCGGGCGGCAGGCGCAGGACGGCGTGCAGGCCGGCCGCGATCCCCGTCACGTGGACGTGGGGGGCCTGCTCGGCCAGAGCCGTGACGAAGCGGTCGCGGCGGGCGCGGTAGCGCTGGCGCATGCGGCGGACGTGGCGGTCGTAGGAGCCGGAGTCGAGGAAGTCGGCGAGGGCCAGCTGGTCGAGCACGCCCGCCCACGCCTCGCGCTCGCCCTTGGCCTTGAGCGCGCCGTCCACCAGATGGTCGGGCAGCACCATCCAGCCGAGCCGGACGGCGGGGGACAGGCTCTTGCTGGCGGACCCGATGTAGAGGACGCGGTCGGGGGCCAGACCCTGCACCGCGCCCACCGGCTGGCGGTCGTAGCGGAACTCGCCGTCGTAGTCGTCTTCGAGGATGAGCCCGTCCGATGCGGCGGCCCACTCCACCACCGCCGTGCGCCTGCGCGAATGCAGCGGACCGCCGGTGGGGAACTGGTGCGCGGGGGTGAGCAGCACGGCGCGCTCCGCTTTCGAGAGCTCGTCGACGCGGGCGCCGTCGCCGTCCACGGTCAGGGGGCGGGTCCGCACGCCGGCCTGCTCCAGCAGCCCCCGGTGGAAGGGCAGGCCGTACCCCTCGACCGCCAGGGGACCGGTCAGCGGGCCGCCGCCGAACAGCAGGCGCAGGGCGTGCGCGAAGCCGGAGCAGACCACGATGCGGTCGGCGTCGGTCCGGACGCCGCGCGTGCGGGCCAGGTACTCGGCGAGCGCGCGGCGCAGCTCGGGGCGCCCGCGCGGGTCCCCGGGGCCGAAGGCCTCGTTCGGCGCGGCCGTCACCGCCCGGCGGGC
This sequence comes from Actinomadura sp. K4S16, assembly GCF_008327685.1. Lineage (GTDB taxonomy): Bacteria > Actinomycetota > Actinomycetes > Streptosporangiales > Streptosporangiaceae > Spirillospora. The sequence goes on along the minus strand of NZ_BDDE01000024.1, from coordinate 197,258 downwards.
CGATGCCAGCCAGGCGGCGCGCGGGAAGGACGAGGCGTCCGGCTGCCCCTGCCGGAGGTCGTGCGCCGGTCCGGGGGAACGGCCGCCGGCGGAGCGCGCCGCCTGGCGCGCCGGGGCCGGCTGCGCGCCGAGCGCCACGCGCGTCCCGGAGCCTTGGCGGGCGGTCAGCCAGCCTTCGGCGACGAGTTCGGCGTAGGCGTCGGCGACGGTGTTGCGGGCCAGGCCGAGGTCGGCGGCCAGCGACCGGTAGGGCGGCAGCCGGGTGCCGGGGGCCAGGCGTCCGGAGCGGACGGCCGCGCGCAGCGCCCGGGTCAGCGCGGCCCGGCGCCCGCCGCCGCCCGGCAGCTGCAGATGGAGGTCGGCGCCGATCCGCTCCGCCAGATTGACCCAGTTTTCCGCCATGGGATTGCACTCTATCGCCGGTCTTCTTTCCTCCTAGATTGAGTTGCGGAGATCGTTCTCCGCACACCTGAACTGGAACTACGGAGGAACATGATGGACGCCCTGCGATCCGCCGTCCGTGGCCGGGTCCTGCTGCCCGGCGACCCGGAATTCGACGCCGCGCGCCGCCCCTGGAACCTGGCCGTGGAGCAGCCGGTCGAGGCCGTGGTCGAGGCCGCCGACGCCGATGACGTCGCCGCGCTCGTCCGGCACGCCCGCACGGCCGGGCTGGGCATCGCGACCCAGCCGAACGGGCATGGCGCCACGGGCCGCACCGGGGGCGCGATCCTGCTGCGCACCCGGCGGCTGGACGCCCTGGAGATCGACCCCGCCGCCCGCCGCGCCCGCGTCGGCGCGGGCGTCGCCTCCGGACGGCTCCAGGCGGCGGTCGCGCCGCACGGCCTGACCGGCCTGCCCGGAAGCTCTCCCGTGGTCAGCGTCGCCGGGGTCGCCCTCGGCGGCGGGCTGAGCTGGTTCGGCCGCGCCCACGGCTGGGTCGCCGACTCCGTCACCGCCTTGGAGATCGTCGACGCGGACGGCCGCCGCCGCCGCGTCGCCGCGGACACCGACCCGGACCTGTTCTGGGCGCTGCGAGGCGGAGGCGGCGACGTCGCCGTGGTGACGTCCCTGGAACTGGCCCTCCACCCCGCACCCCACCTTTACGGCGGCCGGGTGCTGTGGTCGGCCGAGCACGCGTCCGAGGTGATGGACGCCTACCGCCGGATCACCGCCGCGGCCCCGGACGCGTTGACCGCATGGCTGGACCTGCTGCACTTCCCCGGCGCCGACCCCATGGTCGCCGTGGACGCCACCTACCTCGGCCCGGCGGACGAGGCGCGCGACCTGCTGCGGCCCCTGGACGGGCTGCCCCGGCCCCTGTCCGACGGCAGGGCGGTCATGCCGGTCTCCGAACTGGGCGCCATCACGGCCGAGCCCACCGACCCCGGCGCGGGCCGCTCGCGCGCCGAACTGCTGACCGCCCTGGACGACGGCGCGGTCAAGGCGCTGCTGGCCGACCCCGTCGCCCCCCTGCTGAGCGTGCAGATCCGGCACCTGGAGGGCGCGTTCGCCCGGCCGTCCGACAGCCCGCACGGACCGCTCACCGAGCCCTACGCGCTCTACATGTTCGGAATCCCGTCCGACCCGGCGACCGCCGAGGCCGTCGCCGCGAAGCAGGCCGCGCTGGCCGGCCAACTGCCCACCACCGGCCGCAAGCCTTACACCTTCCTCAACCCCGAGGAGACCGCGGCGAACGCGTTCACCCCGGAGACCCTGACCCGCCTGCGCGGCATCAAGACCCACCACGACCCCCACAACGTCTTCCGCAGCAATTTCCCCGCCACCCCCTGAGAACCGAAGACCGAAACCACCACAGCACCACGCACCAACCCGGGGGCCCGCGATCGCGTCCGAAGGCAGATTCGAGCGAAGCGAGAATCTGATCGCGCAGCGAGCCGCAAGGCGAGTCGGAGCGATGCCAGCGATCGCCGCAGTGCTCGACGATGGAGGGCCGCCAAGGCCCGAAGGAGGAGAGCGCTGCAATAGACACAGAAAGGCAATAAGATCCCCAAGGCAGGGTTCGAATTGCAGAGGCGTCGCGCGTGTGCCGGTCCGCTGCCTTTATACCGGGACATGGGGCGGTGCCTCGCGCGGCCGCGGCCATGCCCGGCACAGCGTCGATGACCTGGTCTGTTCCCCGGCGGCCTAGTATGGAAGACGGGACCGTCATTCGTCACTGACCGAAGGGGAAGGCAATTCATGGCGCAGCAGGTCAAGGTTCACCTGGTCGACGACATCAGCGGTGGGGAGGCCGTGGAAACCGTCGCGTTCGCGCTCGACGGTAAGGCCTATGAGATCGACCTGAACAAGAAGAACGCCGCCAAACTGCGCAAGGTCATCGAGCCTTACCGGGAGCACGCCCGCAAGGCGCGCCGCACCGCGGGCCGGCCCGCCGCGCGCACGGCGGGCAGCCGCGAGCGCAGCGCCGAGATCCGCCGGTGGGCGCGGTCGGCGGGCATCCCGGTCAACGACCGCGGCCGCATCCCGGCCGACGTGATCCAGAAGTTCGAGGCCGCGCACTGACCCGCCGCCCGGAACGCCGGGTCGGACCGAGTGGGTGGCAGCCAGGCAGATGCCCGGCTCCAAACGGCTGCGAGTGCGGGTGCCGACCGCTCCAAAACGTCGTGCACCCGCCGCCGCACGGCAAGAGGCGACCGCGAGAGCGTCGAGGCCTTCAGGAAAGCCGCGACCTCAACCGGCACCGCAACCACGCGCCGACCCCAACCTCTGCGATCGCGTCCGAAGGCAGATTCGAGCGAAGCAAGAATCTGATCGCGCAGCGAGCCGCCAGGCGAGCCGGAGCGATGCCAGCGATCGCCGCGTTTTTCGACGATGGAGGGCCGCCAAGGCCCGAAGGAGGAGAAAAAGGCTATAGATACAGCCCGGTGCCGTGCTCGGGGCGTTCGCTGGCGATGGCGTGGAGGTCGCGTTCGCGCATGACCAGGTAGTTCTCGCCCTGGATCTCGACCTCGTACTGGTCGCCGGGGTGGTAGAGCACGCGATCGCCCGGTTTGACGATCCGGACGTGGTGGCCGACGCCGCAGACCTCTCCCCAGACGAGCCGGTTCTGCTGCTCGACCGTCGCGGGGATGACGATGCCGCCGGTGCTGCGGCGCTCACCGCTGTCCTTCTCGGTCTTGATCATGACCCGGTCGTGCAGCATCTGGACTTCGAACTTCGGCTCGGACACGCGGGCGAGTTTATCCGTCCGCGCGGGTAGGAACGTTCCGCGGCCGGTTCCGTCGTCCGGCCGGGGTGCCGGGTCAGGGCATGGAGGCCAGCTTGGCGTAGACGCCGGGGTATCCGGGCTTGCCGCAGCCGTAGCCCCAGGAGACGAGCGCGGCCACGCGCCCGCCGGCGATCAGCGGGCCGCCGCTGTCGAACTGGCAGGAGTCGGCCTTGGCCGATCCGGCGCACAGCATGTCGGACGGGTCGAAGGAGTCGCCGTACGCGCGCCGGCATGCCGCGTCGCCGGGGAGCGGCACGCGGGCCGCCCGCAGGCGGGTGTTGAACAGGTCGTTCTCGGAGGTGAAGCCCCACCCGGCGATCTCGCCGGTGCGGGCGTCGCCGGGCGCGCCGAGGGGTGCGGACGGGCGGTTCACGCGGCGGGCGAGCGTCAGGACGGCGAGGTCGTGGTGGCTGACGGTCTCGCCCTTGAAGGAGGTCTCGCGGTACTTCGGGTGCACGCGCACCGACTTGACCGTGACCGTCTCCCCGCCCCGGTTCGTCAGGTCGTCGCGGCCGAAGGTGACCGTCAGGACGCCGGGCACCGAGCGGAACATCGACACGCAGTGGCCCGCGGTGAGGAGCCGGTCGGGCGCGGTCAGCACGCCGCCGCAGAACTGCCCGGACGGCCGGACGAAGAAGATCGGCGACCCGACCGCGGCCAGCCACGGGTACCGCGCCGCGGGCACCGGGGCGCCGCCCAGCACGGCGTTCGCGGGCGGCGCGGCGAGCGGCGCGAGCCCCAGGGAGGCTCCGAGCAGTGCGGTGCCGAGCAGCCGGCGGGAGAGCAGCGCCATCCCGGCACTGTAAGCGATCAGGGGGTCGCGCGCACGCCCTTCCCGGCGGCCGCGCGGACCGGCGCGACCGGGTCCTCGTACCGGGGGAACAGCGCCAGCGCGGCCAGCGCCAGCGCGAAGCCGCCCGCACGCAGCGCGAACGGCCCGGTGTCGCGCGGCCACTGCTCGCCGAACAGGACGGTGCTGCTGACGACCAGGTACGTCCGGCCGATGACGGTCAGCACGACCGCGACGATCGCGACCCGGCAGCGCTGCAGCGCGACCTGCAACTGGCCGAGCGCGATCGCGGCGAGGCCGAGCGTCAGGTACGGGTAGGGGGACTCCAGCACGGCCCGCACGCTGCCGGTGTCCTCGTAGAGGATCGAGATGCCGCGGATGCCGGCCTCGGCCAGCCCGGCGCAGGCGCCGGCGCCGATCCCGTAGGCGACCCCGGCGAGCTTGCGGGCGTGCCGCCCGCCCGTGCGGCGGTCGCCGACCAGCCACACCAGGGCCGCGACGACGACCGCCGGGGCGCACACGGCGAGCATCGGCCACGGGCGGGTCAGCGTCCCGGTGAGGGTGGCGTCCGCGTGCGGCTCGCCCTCGGCCGTGGCCGAGAGCCCGATCAGCCCCGTGGCGAGGACGAACAGCGCGACGCTCGCCCATTCGCGCACGCTCAGCCGCTCACCGAGGACCCCCACCGCGAAGGCGACGAGGAACACCAGCCCGAGGGCGAAGACGGGCTGCGCGACGGCGAGCGGTATCGCGGAGAAGGCGACGACCTCGTAGCCGAGGCCGAGGAACAGCAGCAGGCCGCCGCCGAGCCAGACGGGGTCGGTCAGCATGAGCCGGGCGACCCGGAAGGGGCGGCTGCCGCGCAGCGGCTCCATCCGGCGCGCGGAGACGCGGAAGACGAGGAAGGCGATGTAGTAGACGGTGGTGGCGAGCAGGGCGAGGGCGGCGTAGCCCAGGTCGTGACCCATCGGGAAAGACCCTTCGGCGGACGGGGGCGGGAAGAGTCGTCCGGCGCGCCATCGAATCGACTTCCCTGCCACCTTGCCTTGTCGCACCGCCCGTGACAAGGCCGTGACCCTTGACTAAATGATCAATCGTATTTACGGCCGGTGGTGGACGACAGGCGGGCGATGAGCCCGCGCGGCAGCAGCCGCGTGGCGCCGACGACGGCCTTGTACTGCGCCCCCGGGACGCTGACCTGGACGCCGCGGCGCAGGTCGCGCAGGGCGGTGGCGACGACGTCGTCCTTGTCCAGCCACAGGAACTCCGGCACGCCTGACATGTCCATCTGGGCGCGGTCGTGGAACTCGGTGTGGACGTATCCGGGGCAGAGCGCCATCACCCGGACCTTGCCCCGCGACCGGTTCCGGATGTCGGCGGCGACGCCCTGGCTGAAGTTCACGACCCAGGCCTTGGAGGCCCCGTACGTGCCGCGCGTCGCGAACGCCGCGACCGACGAGACGTTGACGACGCCGCCCCGGCCGCGCTCCAGCATGCCGGGGAGGACGGCGTGCGTGAGCCGCAGGACGGCCTCGCAGTGCACGCGGAGCATGGTCAGCTCGTCCGACACCGGCACGTCGAGGAACACGCCCTTGTTGCCGAACCCGGCGTTGTTGACCAGCAGGTCGACGTCCTTGCGGACGCGCTCCTCCGCCGCGGCGAGCCCCTCGTCGGTGGACAGGTCGGCGGGCAGCGTCTCGGCGCGCACGGCGTAGGTGGCGCGGAGGTCGGCGGCGGTCCGCTCCAGCCGCTCGGCGTCGCGGGCCAGCAGGACCAGGTCGAACCCGTCGGAGGCGAGGCGGCGGGCGAAGGCGGCACCGATCCCCGCGGTCGCGCCGGTGATGAAGGCGGTCGGCATGGCACCGAGCCTAGGCCGCGTCGGCTACCGGACGGTAGCGCGGCGCGCGCGGAAGTGCCGCGGGTCGGGGCGGCGGGTCGCGCGGCGGTAGGCGAAGGTGTAGCCCGGCCAGTTGTTGACGATCTTGCCGCCGGCCGTCATGTACCAGCTCTGGCAGCCCGCCTGCCACACGGTCGAGCGCATCCGCTCCTGCATGTCCCGGGTGAAGGCGTCCTGCACGTCCGGCCGCACGTCGATCCAGTCGAGGCCCGCGCCGCGCAGCGCCTCCACGCAGCCGAGGACGTACCGGAACTGCGACTCCAGCATGTAGATGATCGAGTTGTGCCCGAGGTTGGTGTAGGGGCCGTACAGCAGGAACAGGTTCGGGAACCCGCTGACCGTGATGCCGAGGTGCGCCTGCGCGCCGTCCCGCCACGCCTCGTTCAGCTCCCGGCCGTCCCGTCCGACGATCTTCATGGGGGACAGGAACTCGGTGGAGCGGAACCCGGTCGCGTACACGATGACGTCCACCTCGTGCGCGCGGCCCGCCGCCCGGATCCCCGCCGGGGTGACGCGCTCGATCGGGTCGGTGACCAGATGGACGTTCGGCCTGGTCAGCGCCGGATAGTAGTCGCCGGACAGCAGGATCCGCTTGCATCCCATGCGGTATCCGGGGACGAGTTCGGCGCGCAGCGCGGGGTCGGCGACCTGCTCGGCCAGGAACCGGCGGAAGCCGCGCTCCATGACCCCCATCAGCCGCGGGTACCGGATGAAGCCGAGGGCGCGGGCCTCGAACAGCGCGTAGATCCGGGCGCGGCTCAGCGCGTACAGCCCCGGCACGGCCCGCAGCGCGGCGCGCTCCCAGGCCCGGTACGGCCGGTCGGGCTTGTCGATCACGTACGGCGCGGACCGCTGGAACAGCAGCAGCTCCGCCGCCTGCGCGGCGACCTCCGGGACGATCTGGATCGCGCTCGCCCCGGTCCCGACCACCGCCACGCGCCTGCCCCGCAGGTCGGTGCCGTGGTCCCAGCGGGAGGAGTGGAAGGACGGGCCGGCGAACGACTCGCGCCCCTCGATCGGCGGCAGCTCGGGCCGGTTGAGCTGCCCGCACGCCGAGACCAGGACCCGCGCCTCCAGGTCACCGGTCGTCGTGGAGATCCGCCAGAGCGCCGCGTCCTCGTCGAAGCGCGCCTCGGTCACCTCGGCGCCGAACCGGATCTTCTCCAGCACGCCGTACTCGCGGGCGCAGTGCCGCAGGTACTCCAGGATCTCCGCCTGCGGCGGGAATCGGCGCGACCAGTCGGTCTTGCGCTCGAACGAGAAGGAGTACAGGTGGGAGGGGACGTCGCAGGCCGCGCCCGGGTAGGTGTTGTCGCGCCAGGTCCCGCCGAGGTCGCCGGCCTTCTCCAGGACCACCACGTCGTGGACGCCGGCCTGCCGCAGCCGGATCGCCATCCCGATCCCGCCGAACCCGCTCCCGATGATCACAACGCTGTGCGCCATGGCCGCCCCGAACCTCATTCTGTCTCGGTACCCCCCGAGCGTAGGTGACCACGAAGTCACTGAACAGGTGTCGCCGCGGCGCGTTTTGTCGGTCGGATCTGCCAGCATCCCGGCATGCCCGACGCCACCCCCGCCACGGAAGCGCGCACGCGCGACGGCCTCGAAACGGTCCAGGCGCTGCTGGCGCGCGCCTGCGAGTCCGGGGAGGACGGCTACCGGTTCGCCCTGCTCCTCCAAGAAGTCCTCCCCGCCGCCGAGCGCCTCGACGCCGGGGCTCTGCGCGGGCTGGCGCCGCTGCTGAAGCGGGTCGAGGGCAGCTTCGCGCGGGCCGACGTCCCGATCGGGTACCGGCAGCGGGTCGACCGCCGCCTCCAGGCGCTGCTGGCGATCGTGGACGAGGCGTACCTGCCCGAAGGGGTGCTCCCCGTCCACGGCACGTGGGCCGCCCCGCTCCGGGAGCGTGCGCGGGCGGCGCCGTCGGCCGAGCTGGCCCGGTTCGTCCGGCACCTGGCGAGCCTTTCGGCGCCGCGCCCCACGCTGAAGTGGCACCGCGCGTGCGTCGCCCTCATGGACGAGGCGGCCGCGCGCGAGGACGTCGCCGAGTGCCTCCGCGCCCTCGCCGAGGACGCGCCGTACTGCCCCCACGACGACGCCCCGGGCACCGACCGGTCCTGCTGGTACCACCACCTGGTCGAACCGCACCATGGGGACGTCGCGCGCGGAATCGTCTGGGCGGGGGCCCTCACCGGCGGCGCGGAGGCCGTGCTTCGCCTGCGCTCGCTCGCCCTGCGCGCGAGCGTGTCCGGCGACGTCGTCAGGGATCTCAAGGTCGCGGGCGCCGCGATCAACGCGCTGGGCGCGATCGACGATCCGCGCGCGCTGGAGGCGCTGTGGCGGCTCCGCGCGCCGATCAGGGACCGCGCGCTGCGCAAGCAGCTCGACACGGCGCTCCAGGCGGCGGCCGAGCGGCAGGGCATCACGCGGGCGCAGCTCGTCGAGCGCACCGTCCCCGCCCACGGCCTGGGCCCGGACGGCGCGGTGGAGCGGACGCTCGGCGGCCACCGGGCGCGCGTCGCGGTCGAAGGCGCGGCGACCGTCCGGATGACCTTCACCGGCGCGGACGGCCGCGCCTCCCGGACGGCCCCGGCCGCGGTCAAGGACGGCTTCCCCGAGGAGCTGAGGCGGCTCAAGGCGCTCGCCAAGGAGGTGCGGGCGACGCTGTCGAGCGAGCGGGCGCGCGTCGAGGGCCTCATGTCCGAGGACCGCGTCTGGCCCTACGCCGAATGGTGCGAGCACTACCGCGACCACCCGATCACCGGCGCCGTCGTCCGCGGCCTCATCTGGGAGTTCCAGGGCGAGGACGGCGTCTGGCGCGCGTCCCTGCCGGTCGGTTCCGGCGCCGCCGGCGGCGGTGCCGCGCGGGTGCGGCTCTGGCATCCCATCCGGGCGGCCGTGGACGAGGTGCGGGCATGGCGGGAGCGCGTCGTCGAGGAGGAGATCCGGCAGCCGTTCAAGCAGGCGTTCCGCGAGATCTACCTCCTCACCCCCGCGGAAGAGGAGACCGCGACCTACTCCAACCGGTACGCGGCGCACATCGTCCACTACCGGCGGCTGTACGCCCTGTTCAAGGAGAGGGGCTGGCAGGCCAATTTCCTCGGCCCGCACGACGGCGGCTACAACGGCGAGGCGCGCGGCGAGTTCGGCGGCGGCGAATGGCGGGCGTGCTTCTACCACGAGCCGGTCGACGACGGCGGCGACTGGACGGTCGAGCACGCCGCGACCGACCAGGTCCGCTTCGAGCGCAGGCACGGCCGGCGCTGGTGTGAGGCGCCGCTCGCCGACGTCCCGCCGCCGGTGTTCAGCGAGGCGATGCGGGACGTGGACCTGTTCGTCGGCGTCACCTCCATCGCCGCCGACCCGGACTGGGCCGACCGGGGCGAGGACCGCCACGCCGCCTACCGGCGCGCGGCGGCCTTCGGCGCGCTGACCGCGAGCGCCGAGGTCCGCCGCGCCGCGCTGGAGCGCATCCTGCCGCGCACGCGGATCGCCGGCCGCTGCGCCCTCGACGGCCGCCACCTGGTGGTGCGCGGCGAGCTGCGCACCTACCGGATCCATCTCGGGTCCGCCAACGTGCTGATGGAACCGGACGGCGCCTACCTGTGCATCGTCCAGGGCCGCCGGCCGCCCGGCACGCTGTACCTGCCGTTCGAGGACGAGCGGCTCTCGCTCATCCTCAGCAAGGCGTTCCTGCTGGCCGCCGACCACAAGATCACCGACGCCTCGATCCGCCGCCAGATCGGGGGTGTGATCACCTGAAACGCCCCGGAACCGGAGCTTCCATCTGGAAAGATCACCTCATGTCCGACGACCTTCACGCGCCGCCGGCCGCGCTCGCCCTCCTGGACCGCCCGTCCGGCCCCGACGAGCCCGCCGTGCCCGCGCACGGCCTCGGCAGGGACGGCTCGCTCGCCCGCGACATCGGCGGCTACCAGGCGGTCCTCGCCATCACCGACCCGCTGACCGTGCGGCTCACCTTCATCGGCGCGGACGGCCGCCCGCTGCCGACCGTCCCGGGCGCGCTCAGGGTGCCGTTCGCCGCCCAGGTCAAGGAGACGAAGGCCTTGGTGAAGCAGGTCCGGGAGACGCTGGCCGCCGAGCGGGCGCGGGTCGAGGCGCTGATGGCGCTGGAGCGGACCTGGCCGTACGGCCAGTGGTGCCGGCACTACCGCGACCATCCGGTCACCGGCGCGGTCGCGTCCGGCCTGGTCTGGGAGTTCGAGACGCCGGACGGGCACTGGCACGCCGCCACCCCGGGCGAGGACGTGCTGGTCACCGTGGACGGCCGCGCCCTGCCCGTCCCGCCGCGCGGCGCGCGGGTGCGGCTGTGGCATCCGGCGCGGGCGTTCCCGGGCGCCGTCCGGGCCTGGCGGGCCTTCGTGACCGGCAACCGGATGACGCAGTCGTTCCGGCAGGCGTTCCGCGAGACCTACCGCCCCGGCCCGTCCGGCGCCGGGGCGGACCTGCGCCGCGGCCGCCTCGACGCGCGGCTGCGGCACGTCATCGCCGGGGGCGCGTGGCGGGTCGGCCGCGGGGGAGGGCCGGCGCGGGTGGCGTTCGAGCGGCGGATCGCCGGCCGCTGGCGGGACGTGCCGCCGCGGGAGGTCCCGCCGCTGGTGTTCAGCGAGGGCATGCGGGAGGCCGACCTGTTCCTGCGCGCCGCCCCGGCCGCGGACGAGGACCCGTTCGGCGAGCCGTCCGCGAGTGCCGAGATCCGCGGGGACGTGCTGCGCCGCGTCCTGCCCGGCACGAAGATCGCCGACCGCTGCTCGGTGGACGGGCGGTTCCTCGTGGTCCGCGGCGGGCTGCGCACCTACCGCGTCCACCTCGGCTCCGGCGGCGTGCTGATGGAGCCGGGCAACGACCGGCTGCTGGTCGAGCCGGTCCGGCGGGCCCGGCAGAAGGGCCTGTTCCTGCCGGTCGAGGACGAGCGGCTCACGCGCATCCTCGGCACCGCGTTCCTGCTCGCCGCCGACCACCGGATCACCGACGAGTCCGTCCTCCGGCAGATCAAGAGGGGCGCCTGATGGACCTGCCCGCGCGGCTGCTGCGCGCCATGACCGACCCGGCGCCGGAGGACGAGGAGTTCCGCACCTGGTATCCCGACCTGTCGGTCCTGTCCGACCAGGACCTCGGCGCTCTCGTGCCCGCCGCCTACGCGGTGGGCCGTGAGGCCCCGTTCGTGTCGATGTCCGTCCGGCTCAGGATCGAGGACGAGGCCAAGAACAGGCAGCCGCGCTACACGCCGGAGGCGTGCGAGCGGATGTTCCAGGCGCTCGTCGGCGGGCTGGCCCAGCGCAAGTGGGCCGACATCCAGCTCGGTGCGGGCGCGCTGGTCCGCTGCACCGGGCCCTGGCCCGACGTCTCGGGCCCGGCCCGGACGCTGGTCGAGTACCTCCTGAGCCGCAAGCGCCTCGACCAGCCCTTCGCGCTGCTCGCGATCGGCGGCCTCGCGGGCGACGACGTCCTGCGCGCGGTCGCCGGGCGCCTCCACCAGGTCTGGAAAGGGCCGATCGTGCACGATGAACTGGACGCCGTCCTGCGCCTCGCCCCGGTGGAACGGGTCCTGCTGGCCCAGGTGGCCGAGAACCGGTCGTTCAACGCTCCGCCTGTCCCGCCGGAGGTGTGGGAGCGGGTCGCCGCCGTCCCCGCCTGCGCCGAGTTCGCCCGCCGGGCCCTGGAGGCCGCCGCCGCCCGCGCCCGCGCCGTCCAGGAGGGTGAGATCCCGTTCCGCGCGGACAGCGCGTTCACCGGGGACGAGGTCGCCGCCGTCGGGCTCGCCGCGCGCATCGCGCTGCTGCGTGACGAGCCGTGGCTGCCCGCCCTGTTCGACCGCCTCCTGCCCGACATCTCCGTGGCGCCGACGCAGGCGAAGACGCTGCCGTCGCAGGCGCTGCTCTACGAGATCGTCCGGGCCGCGCAGGAGTTCCCGACGCCCGAGCTGGTCACCGTCGTCCGGAACGTCCGCCGGAACGTCCGGCACGCCGGGGTGCCCAAGCAGCTCGACAAGATGCTCAAGAAGGTCGAGGCCGCCCTCGCCGAGCGGACCGAGGTCGCGCTGCGCCTCCCCGACCACGGGTTCGGGCCCGGCGGCGTCCTGCGCCGGGAGCTCGGCGGCCACACCGCCGTCGTCACTGTCGCCGGCAAGGCCGAGCTGGCCTTCGAGAAGGACGGCAAGGCCCTGAAAGGCGTCCCCGCCGCCGCCCGCCGCGACCACAAGGACGAGCTCAAGGAGCTCCGCGACCTCGTCGCGCGCGTCAACGCCCAGCTCGTCACGCTCGCACGGGCGCTGGAGGCCGGATTCACCGTCGACGCAGTCCATCCGTTCGGCCACTGGCGCGACACGCTCCTGCTCCATCCGATCGCCGGGCCGACGGTACGCGTGCTCCTCTGGGAGATCGAGGTCGCCCCCGGCGACCGGCGCACCATCCTGCCCGAGACGGACGAGATGCCCGATGCCGCCGACGACGCGGCCGTCCGGCTGTGGCACCCGATCAGGTCGCGGCCGGACGAGGTGCGCGCGTGGCGCGACCTGCTCGTCGACCGGCGGATCCGGCAGCCGTTCAAGCAGGCGTTCCGCGAGATCTACCTGCTCACCCCGGCGGAAGAGGGCACTGGGACGTACTCCAACCGGTTCGCGGCCCACCTCGTCCACTACCGGCGCATGTTCGCGCTCTTCCGGGCCCGCGGCTGGACGAGCGCGCTGCTCGGCCCCTGGGACGGCGGAGGCTCCGACGAGGCGGCCCGGACGCTCGCGGCGGGGGAGTGGCGGGTCAGGTTCTCCCACGTCCTGGCCGACTGGCAGGGCGAGCACGAGATCGCCGGCACGAACCGCGTCATGTTCGACCGCCGCGCCGACGGCGGCGGCTGGCGGGAGGCGGCGCTCGCCGACGTCCCCCCGCTGGTGTTCAGCGAGGCGATGCGGGACGTGGACCTGTTCGTCGGCGTCACCTCCATCGCCGCCGACCCCATGTGGGAGGACGGCGAGGCGCACGAGTACTGGGTGCGCGAGTGGCACGCCGACCTGGCCGAGTCGACCCGGACCCGCAGGGACGCCCTGGAGCGCGTCCTGCCGCGCACGAAGATCGCCGACCGCTGCACGATCGACGGCCGCCACCTGGTCGTCCGCGGCGACCTGCGCACCTACAGGATCCACCTCGGTTCGGCCAACATCGCGATGGAACCGGACGACACGTACCTCTGCATCGTTCCCGAGCGCCGCAAGACGGGCGCCAAGGTCTTCCTGCCGTTCGAGGACGAGCGGCTCTCCCTCATCCTCAGCAAGGCGTTCCTCCTCGCCGCCGACGGTGCGATCGAGGACGAGTCCATCCTGGCGCAGATCAAGAGAGGTGCCTGATGCCCGCGGTGACCTTCCGCGACGAGACGGCGGCGGGCGCGCCCGTCGCCGGGTTCCAGGTGGCCGGGCTGCCCGACCGGATGACCGTACGGGAGCTGATCAGGCTCCGGGTCCGCGAGGAGGTCGCCCGGCACAACGCCCGCCCGTCCGACCGGTTCAACGGCCTGGTCCGCCCGGACGGCGCCGAGGCGGAGCTGAACGGCTACCGGCTCCGCGAGCCCCGCCGCCTCGACTGGGAGCGGCAGGCCGACATCGCCGAGCGGGCCTTCCTCGGCAACGGCTTCTTCGTGCTCGCCGGCGACCGGCAGGTCGAGGACCTCGACGAGGAGATCGACCTCACAGGCGACCCCGACCTGGTCTTCATCAGGCTCGTCCCGCTCGTCGGCGGCTGAGCCCTGCCCGGCTGCGGCCCTGCCCGGCCGAGGGCCTGACCGGCCGAGGGGTCAGGCGAGTCATTGTGGGGGGTGCCCCCCACGCCCCCAATCTCACCGCCGCATGAGTCCGAACTCGTGGGCGCGCAGGCCCGCCTGGAAGCGGGAGTCGGCGTCCAGGAGGACGAGGATCTCCGCGACGCGGCGCCGGTAGGTGCGCAGCGACATGCCGAGCCGCCGCGCGGCCGCCTCGTCCTTCAGCCCGCCGGCGAGCAGCCGCAGGATGCGCAGGCTCTCCTCGCCCAGCGCGGGCGGCCGGCCGCGCCGGTGGTCGGCCAGCTCCGTCGACGTCTCCCACGTCGCCTGGTACAGCGAGACGACGCCCTTCACCACGCCCGGTGACCGGACGACGGTGTACTCGCGGACGCCGCCCTCGGGCGGTCCGGCGAGGATGGCGACCCTGCGGTCCACAATGATCGTCTCGTGCGGGAGCGGCGTCGGGCAGATCCGCACGAGGACCCCCGCGGCGGCGACCTCCAGGAGCCGCCGCTCGGACTCCTCGTCGGCGAGGGCCGCCGGGGTGTACAGCTTGCGGACGGCGGGCGCGGGCCGGATCCGGCGCCGCTCGGCGACGATCCGCTCCCGCAGGCCCGGCAGCGCCCAGGTGTTCTGGTCGGTCGCCGCGCAGGCGAACTCCTCGCACGCGAGGAACAGCGGTCCGGCGCGCTCGACCAGCTCCGCCTCGCCGCGCAGCACGACGTTCCGGTCAAGGTCGACGCTCACGGATCCAGTCTGCCACGCGGCCCGCGCCGCGCCGCCGTGGCAGCAAGCTGCCAGCCGTTCGCCCCCGGCGGGCGGGCGCAGCACAGTGGACCGCATGACACGACACTTCGATCTCGGCGGCGATCTGCGGATCTCCCGGATGGGCTTCGGCGCGATGCGGCTGCCCGTGAGCACCCTCGGCGGGCCGCCGAACGACCGGGACACCGGGATCAAGATCCTCCAGCGGGCCGTCGAGCTGGGCGTGGACCACGTCGACACGGCCGCGTTCTACTACCACCAGGACGGCTTGGCGGCCAACGAGATGATCCGCGCCGCGCTCGCCCCCTACCCGCCCGGCCTCGTCATCGCCACGAAGGTGGGGCCGTACCGGGGGCCGGGCGACCCGATGCCGACCGGGCAGGTCCCGGCGTCCGGGCTGCGCGCCGAGGTGGAGCGCAACCTCACCGAGCTCGGGCTCGACCGGCTCGACCTCGTCTACCTGCGGCCCGGCGGCCTGGAGGCCCCGTCGGAGGAGCCGGTCGGGGAGCGCTTCGCCGTCCTGGCCGGGCTCCGCGAGGAGGGTCTGATCCGGCACCTCGGGCTCAGCCACGTGAGCCATGCCCAGCTGGAGGAGGCGCGGCGGATCGCGCCCGTCGCGGCCGTCCAGAACCGGTTCGACGTGACGCTCCCGCAGGACACCGAGCTGCTGGCCGCCTGCGAGCGCGACCGGATCGCCTACGCGCCCTACTTCCCGCTCGGCGGGTTCGGCATCCCGGACGACGCGCGCGTGAACGCGGTCGCCGCCCGGCACGGCGCCACCGTCCCGCAGGTGCTCCTCGCGGGCCTGCTCGCGCTCTCGCCCGTGATGCTCGCGATCCCCGGCACCGGCTCCCCGGCCCACCTGGAGGAGAACGTCGCCGCCGCGGACCTGGCGCTCGCCCCAGAGGATCTCGACGCCCTGAAGCGGTGACCCGCGCGCGCGGCGCGCGCGGGACCCTCTACCCTGAACAGGTTTGCGATCAGGGGGAGAGGATGTCGACGACGCGGCTGCTGGTGCTCGGCGGGGTGCGGCGGTTCGGGCGGGCGCACGGCTACGAGGTCCGCCGCGAGCTGCTCTCCTGGGGCTCGGACGAGTGGGCCCACGTCAACCCGGGCTCGATCTACCACGCGCTCAGGCAGCTGGCCAAGGAGGGCCTGCTGCACGCCCACGAGGTGGAGGAGAGCGAGGCCGGGCCGCCGCACACCGACTACGAGATCACCGAGGCCGGCCGGGAGGAGTTCCACCGGCTGCTGCGCTGCGCCCTCGCCGCGGTCGACGTCCGGCACCCGGAGATGCTCACCGCGGGCCTCGGGTTCCTCACCGAACTGCCGCGCGCCGAGGCGCTGGCCCTGCTGCGCGAGCGCCTCGAAGGCCTGGCCGGCTGGCGCGCCTCCGTCGCCCCGCACCTGGACGAGCTGAACCCCTCCGACCACCTGCGCGAGCTGCTCGGCTGGTGGGTCCACTCCGCCGACTCCGCCACGGCCTGGACGCTCGGCCTGATCGAGCGACTGGAGGCGGGCGCCTACGTCATGGCCGACGAGCGCGAGCCGGGCCGGCCCGGCGAGGTGCCCGGGGCGACGGCGCGGTAGCGGCCGGCCGCGCGGGTTTCCCGGCCGGTCACGTGTCGACGAACGACTGCGGGACGATCACCCGCAGGGCGTTGCCGCGCAGCTTGATCGACACCGGGGTGCGGCCGCGGACCTCGCCGTCCACGTCCACCTGCATCGGCGGGTCGGTCTCGACCTCGACGTGCGCCGTGGTGAGGAAGGCGTCGTCCTCGAGGGACCGCCACGGGCCGGTGAGGACGTGCCGGGCCGTGGCCGACGCCAGCCGCAGCCGCCGCTCGTCGCCGAGCCGGTAGACGGCGAGGAGCCGGTCGTCCGGGCTGGCGTCGCGGGCGATCCGCTGCCCGCTGTGGTGCGCGCCGTTGGCGATGTTGAGCTGGTGCGTAGCGACCTCGTGCGTCTCGCCGTCGATCGTGATGCGGGCGGTGAACGCCTCGTGCCGGGGCAGCAGCCGCGCCGCCGTCAGCGCGTACGCCGGGCGCCCGATGAAGCGCTTGAGCGTGTGCGGGACGTGCTCGGCGACCTCGACCGACAGGCCGAGGCTCACCATGTTGGCGAAGATGTGCTCCCGGTCGGCGCCCGGCCCCTCGCCCTGCGGGTCGCCCGTCGACTCGAACCAGCCGACGTCGACGTCGGCGACCTTGCCGGCCTCCGGGCGGCCGAGGGCGAGGGTCGCGACCGCGCCCGGCAGGTCGAGCGGCAGCTCCAGGCTGCGGGCGAAGTTGTTGGTGGTGCCGAGCGGCAGCACGCCGAGCGCGATGTCGCGGTGCGCCAGGTGCCCGACCGCCTCGGCGACCGTGCCGTCCCCGCCGCCGACGACCACGAGGTCGGGCTCCAGCGCGAGGACGTCGGCGAACAGCTCCCGCAGCCGGGCGGGGTCGGTCACCGGGAACACGTGCGGGAACTCCAGCCCCGCCTCGCGCAGCAGGCGGCGGGCCGTGCCGTAGAGCCGCCGGCCCCGCCGGGAGCGGGAGTTGATCACGAGCACCGCGCGTCCGCCGTCCGCGATCGCCGCCTGCAGCTCCGCCTTGCTCCGCATCTGGACGCTCCGCATCTCCGCCGGTCGCCCCCTTCGTCCGCGTCACCCTACAAGGAACGTGGACCGGAACTCCCGGCCCGACATTTTATAAACCGATTACACAGCGTTGAAACATTCCCGTCAGAGGGAACCTTTACAGAAGGCGAGTTCTGGAAGACCGGGGCGTGGACATGTGGATGCGCGGCTTGGCGGGTGCGGGTCTCATCGCGGCGGTCGCCGGGCTGACCGCGTCGATCGCGGCAGGCGGCACGGCCCCGGCCGGCGCCCCCGCCGACGACGGCGCGGCCGTGGTCGGCGAGCGCCGCCCGCGCCGCCGCGTCCTCGACCTCGCGGTCCGCTCGCCCGTCCTGGAGAGCGTCGCCCATGCCCGGCTCCTGCTGCCTCCGGGCTGGTCACGGGACGCCTCCCGCACCTGGCCGGTGCTCTGGCTCCTGCACGGAGCTGGCGCGGGCCGGGACGGCCACACCGCGTGGAGCGAGCACAGCGACATCGAGGAGCTGACCGAGGACGCCGACGTGATCGTCGTCATGCCGGACGGCGGCCCGTGCGGCAACTACACCGACTGGTGGAACCGCGGCGGCGGCGGGGCGCCGAAGTGGGAGACCTTCCATCTCGCCGAGCTCAGGCAGATCCTGGAGCGCGGATACCGGGCCGGGGCCGAGCGCGCCGTCGCGGGCAACGCGATGGGCGGGCTCGGCGCGCTGGCGTATGCGGCCAGGCACCGCGGCCTTTTCCGGGCGGCCGCGTCGTTCAGCGGGCCGGTCCACACGCTGCACCGCGACCCGTCCGGGCTCGACGTCGCCGACCTCGTCGAGTTGAGCGTCGCGATCGGCGCTCCGTCCCTCGACTGGACGGACGTGTGGGGCGACCCCGAGGCGCAGCGCGTCGTGTGGCGGCAGCACAACCCGTACGACCTCGCGGGCCGGCTGGCGGGCGTCCGCGTGCACGTGAGCGCGGGGGACGGCACCCCCGGCCCCTTCGACCACGGCCCGGCGTCCCGGGAGGCCGCCCCCCGCGACGTGCTGGAGGCCCTCGCCCACACCGTCTCGCGGGAGTTCGCGGGCAAGCTGAGGAAGCTCGGCGTCCCGGTGTCCACGCACTTCTACCGTGGTACCCACACCTGGCCCTACTGGCGCCGCGAACTGAGGGCCACGCTGCCCGCCCTGCTCGCGGAGATCACCTGAGCGGCGGCTAGGGTCGGGTCGTGGCCGAACCCCGTTCTGATTCAGCTGTCCCCACGTTCTGGCGCTCGCTCGGGCTGCCCGGCATCATCGACGTCCACGTCCACTTCATGCCGCCGCGCCTGATGAGCGCGGTGTGGGGGTACTTCGACGAGGCCGGTCCGCTGATCGGCACCGAGTGGCCCATCCGCTACCGCGACTCCGAGCAGGAGCGGCTGGGCCTCCTGCGCGGGCTCGGCGTCCGCGCGTTCACCTCGCTCACCTACCCGCACAAGCCCGGCATGGCCGAGTCGCTGAACGAGTGGACCGCCCAGTTCGCCGCCCGCGTCCCCGAATGCATCCAGACCGCGACGTTCTACCCCGAGCCCGGGGTCGAGGAGTACGTGCGCCGCGCGCTGGACGCGGGCGCCCGCGTATTCAAGGTCCACCTCCAGGTCGGCGGCTTCGACCCGCGCCTCAAGGAACTGGACGCGGTGTGGGGGATGCTCGCCGACGCCGGGGTGCCCGCCCTCGTGCACGCCGGGTCCGGGCCGGTCGCCAACGGCTACACCGGCCCCGGCCCGTTCGGCGAGGTCCTGGCCCGCCACCCGGGCCTGACCGCGATCGTCGCCCACCTGGGCGCGCCGGAGTTCGACGGCTTCTTCGCCCTGGCCGACGCCTACGAGCGCGTCCACCTCGACACGACGATGATCTTCACCCGCTTCGCCGCGCTGGCGCCGTTCCCGGACGCCCTGCTGCCCCGGCTGCGCGACCTCGGCCTGGAGGGGCGCGTTCTGCTCGGCACCGACTTCCCGAACATCCCCTACGAGTACGCGCACCAGCTGGAGTCGCTGGCCGCGCTCGACCTCGGCGACGACTGGCTGCGGTCGGTCTGCTGGCGCGGCCCGGCCGAGCTGTTCGGGCTCTCGTAGAGGCGCGCCGCCGTTTCACGGGTTTTCACGCGGGACGCCTGGTCACCGCGGGGCGCCCGGCCGCGTCCTTGACAGGCCGGTCGCCGGTCGCGACTTTGGGAGCGCTCCCACTGGCTCGACCGAGGACCCCGCATGAGAACGACCATGACCGCGAGACTCCGGCGGATCCGGCTCGTCCCGATCCTCGTGGCCGCGCTGCTGGCGCTGGCCCTAGTCCAGGCCGTGCCGCGCCCGGCGCAGGCGGCGGGCGCCGGCTACTGGCACACCAGCGGCCGGCAGCTGCTCGACGCGAACGGGCAGCCGGTGCGGATGACGGGCATCAACTGGTTCGGCGCCGAGACGTCCAACTACGCCCCGCACGGCCTCTGGTCGCGCGGCTACAAGGACATGCTCGACCAGATCAAGAGCCTGAAGTACAACACGCTGCGGCTGCC
Organism: Actinomadura sp. K4S16; assembly: GCF_008327685.1. Classification (GTDB taxonomy): domain Bacteria; phylum Actinomycetota; class Actinomycetes; order Streptosporangiales; family Streptosporangiaceae; genus Spirillospora. Next base: position 177,685 of record NZ_BDDE01000024.1, on the reverse strand, counting down.
CTACAGCAGCCAGCTGTTCGACTCCGGCAGCAGCCCGAACAGCATCGACTACGCCAAGAACCCCGACCTGCAGGGCCTGAACGGGCTGCAGATCCTCGACAAGATCATCGCCTACGCGGGGCGGATCGGGCTGAAGGTCGTCCTCGACCGCCACCGCCCGGACTCCGGCGGCCAGTCCGCGCTCTGGTACACCGCCGCCTACCCCGAGTCGCGCTGGATCTCCGACTGGACGATGCTCGCCCGGCACTACGCGGGCGACACCACGGTCATCGGCGCCGACCTGCACAACGAGCCGCACTCGCCGGCCTGCTGGGGCTGCGGCGACCAGACGCGGGACTGGCGCCTCGCCGCCGAGCGGGCCGGGAACGCGATCCTCGCGGCCAACCCGAACTGGCTGATCATCGTCGAGGGCGTCAACGACCACGGCGGCGACAACTACTGGTGGGGCGGCAACCTGCAGGGCGCGGCGCAGTACCCGGTGCGGCTGGACGTCCCGAACCGGCTCGTCTACTCCGCCCACGACTACGCCACCTCGGTGTACCCGCAGCCGTGGTTCGACGACCCGTCCTTCCCGTCCAACCTGGCCGGGATCTGGGACAAGAACTGGGGCTACCTGTACAAGAACAACGTCGCGCCCGTCCTGCTCGGCGAGTTCGGGACGACCCTCTCGGACCCGCGCGACCAGACCTGGCTGCGCACCCTGATGGCCTACCTCGGCAAGGGCACCGGCGGGATCTCCTTCACCTTCTGGTCGTGGAACCCCAACTCGGGCGACACCGGCGGCATCCTCAACGACGACTGGACGACCGTGAACACGGCCAAGCAGTCCTACCTCGACCCCTACCTGCTCGGCGCGGGGGACCCGAGCGGCGACCCCGGTGACCCGGGCACGCCGGGGACGTCCTGCAAGGTCGCCTACACGGTGCAGAACAGCTGGTCGGGCGGCTTCACAGCGCAGGTCACGATCACCAACGGCGGGTCCTCGGCGCTGAACGGCTGGACGCTGGAGTTCGCGTTCCCCGGCGACCAGAAGGTCACCCAGGGGTGGAGCGCGACCTGGTCGCAAAGCGGCGCCGCGGTCACCGCCAAGAGCCTGGACTGGAACGCCTCCCTCGCGCCCGGCGCCTCCGTCACGGTCGGGTTCCAGGCGACCGGTGCGGCGAGCGGTGCGCCCGCCGCATTCGAGGTCAACGACAAGGCATGCGAGGTGTGACATGACCCGGAAGGCCTGGCTCGCCGCCGTGGCGGCCGCCGCGCTCCTGCCGTGGGCGGCGCCCCCGGCGCAGGCCGCGGACGGCCCCGCGCTGACCGTCGACCCGTCCGCGTCCCGGCACGCGATCAGCCCCTACGTCTACGGGATGAACTTCGCCGACGAGGCCCTCGCCAAGGAACTGCGGCTCCCCGTCCGGCGGTGGGGCGGCAACGCCACGAGCCGCTACAACTACCTCTACGACGAGACCAACCGGGGCTCGGACTGGTACTTCGAGAACGTGCCCGGCCCGGCCCCGGACCCCGCGAAGCTCCCCGACGGGTCCGAGACCGACCAGTTCACCGAGCAGGACCGCCGGACCGGCACCGACACGCTCCTCACCGTCCCGCTCATCGGCTGGACGCCGAAGGGCCGCGACTACACCTGCGGGTTCGGCATCGCCAAGTACGGGCCGCAGCAGGGCGCCGACACCCAGTGGCGGCCCGACTGCGGCAACGGCGTGAAGCCGGACGGCACGAACGTCACCGGCAACGACCCCGCGGACACCAGCGTCCCGGCGGGCCCCGAGTACGTCACCGACTGGCTGTCCCACCTGACCGGCAAGTACGGCCGGGCGGACGGCGGCGGCGTGCGCTTCTACGACCTCGACAACGAGCCCGACCTCTGGCACGCGACCCACCGCGACGTCCACCCGGACGGCGCCGGCTACGACGAGATGCGCCGCCAGACGTACGCGATCGCCTCCGCCGTGAAGGCCGCCGACCCGGGCGCGAAGACGCTCGGGCCGGTCGGCTGGGGCTTCCAGTCGCTCACCCTGTCGGGCCTGGACAAGCAGACCTGCGACCGGGAGGGCGGCGACTGCTGGTCCGACCCGCCGGACCGGGCGGCGCACGGCGGCCTCCCGTTCGCGGACTGGTACCTCCGGCAGATGAAGGCCTACGAGGAGGAGCACGGCACCCGCATCCTCGACTACTTCGACGAGCACATCTACCCGCAGCAGGCCGGGGTGTCCTCCACCGACCCCGGCGACGCGGCGACCCAGGAGCTGCGGCTGCGCTCGACCCGGCAGCTGTGGGACCCCTCCTACACCGACGAGAGCTGGATCAACCAGCCGATCAACTTCATCCCCCGGATGCGGGACCTCGTCGAGCAGAACTACCCGGGCACCAAGCTGGCGATCACCGAGTACAACTGGGGCGCGCTCGGGCACCTGAACGGGGCGCTGGCCCAGGCCGACGTACTCGGGATCTTCGGGCGCGAGGGCCTCGACCTGGCGACGCTGTGGGCGCCGCCGGGCACGTCCGACCCGGGCGCCTACGCCTTCCGCATGTACCGGAACTACGACGGCGCTGGGGCCTCGTTCGGCGAGACGTCCGTCCGCGCGTCGAGTGCCGACCAGGGCAGGCTCGCGGTGTACGCGGCGGAGCGCTCGTCCGACAAGGCGCTCACCCTGATGATCGTGAACAAGTCGCTCACCGACGACCTCACCAGCACGGTCTCGATCGCCGGGCGGTCGGGTTCCGCAGCCGGACGCGTCTACCGGTACAGCGGCGCGGACCAGTCCGCGATCGTCCGGGCCCCGGACGTGGCCGTGGGCGCGGACGGCTTCACCTCGACGTTCCCGGCGTCCTCGATCACGCTGGTCGAGATCCCCGCGGACGACGGCCCGGCCGCGTCGGCGTGCGAGGTCGGCTACACGGTGCAGAGCCAGTGGGGGAGCGGCTTCACCGCGCAGGTCACCGTCGCGAACACCGGCGCCTCGCCCGTCTCGGGCTGGACGCTGGGCTTCTCGTTCACCGCGGACCAGCGCGTCACCCAGGGCTGGAACGCCGCCTGGGCGCAGAAGGGCCCGGACGTCACCGCACGCAATCTCGACTGGAACCGGACGATCCGGCCGGGAGACTCGGTGACGATCGGCTTCAACGGATCGAGCGCCGGGACGAACCCGCCTCCGACCGCCTTCACCCTCAACGGCGCCCCCTGCACCCGCCGCTGACCACCGGGCCCCGCCGGCCGGCCGATCACCCCGGCCGCGGGGCCCGCCGGCGGTAGGCCCTGCGCTTCCCGAGGGCTCGGCGACCACTGGGCCCCGCGGCCGACCGGCCCTCGCGACCGCGCGGCTAGTGGTCGCACGGGGTGGTGCCCGCGTGCTCGTGGGGCTCGTCGGCCTCCGCCATATGGCGGGGGCCGTGCGCGTCGTCGCAGTGGCCGTGCCCGCCGCCGGCGGGCTCGTCCACGTGGTCGACCTCCAGCGTCGTGTGCGTGATCCCGTAGGCGTCGCGCAGCAGCTCCTGGAGGTCGCGGCGGACGGCGTGGCAGTCGCCCTGCGTGTCGACGAGCACGTGCGCCGACAGCGCCGGGTAGCCCGAGCTGACCTCCCACACGTGCAGGTCGTGGACCTCCTCCACGCACGGGCGCCCCGCGAGCCGGGCGCCGAGCTCGGACGGGTCGACGCCGGCGGGCGCGGCCTCCATGAGCACCCGGCCCGCGTCCCGCAGCAGCCGGTACCCGGCCTTGAGCATCAGCGCGGCCACCACCAGCGAGGCGATCGCGTCCGCGCGGGCGAAGCCGGTCGTCCACACGACCAGGCCCGCGACCGCGGTGGCGACGAACGCGAACAGGTCGTTCAGGATGTGCTGGAACGCGCCCTCGACGTTCAGGCTGCGCCGGTCGGCCCGGCTGATCAGCACGGTCGCCGCGACGTTGACGGCGATGCCCGCGAGGGCCGTCCAGAAGACGAACTGCCCCTCCACGGCGGGCGGCTCGATCAGCCGCCGGACGCCCTCGTACACGAAGTAGACGGTGAGCAGGATCAGCGTCAGGCCGTTGAGCTGCGCGGACAGGATCTCGGCGCGGCGCAGGCCGAAGGTGTACCCGCCCTTCGGCGGGCGCGCGGCGATGCGCATCGCGACCAGCGCCAGCGCGATCGCGAACGCGTCGGTCATCATGTGCGCGGCGTCGGTGATCAGCGCCAGCGACCCGGCGAGCAGGCCGATGACCACCTCGCCCGACATGTAGGCGACGATCAGCGCCAGCGCGCCGGTCAGCAGCCGCCGGTCGGCCCCCGCCGAGACGGCGTGCCCGTGGCCGTGCCCGTGCCCGTGGCCGTGCCCTTCGTGCCCCCGCTTGCCGGGCGCGTCCTCACGGTCCCCGATCATGTGCCTTCCTCCCCGTGGCCGACGTGGGTGAGGGCGAGATCGAGCAGCAGCCGGACGTGCGAGTCGGCCAGCCGGTAGTAGGCCATCCGGCCGGCGCGGCGGACCCGGACCACGCGGTTGGCGCGCAGCAGGCGCAGGGCGTGCGAGACCGCGGACTCCGAGTGCCCGCAGGCCGCCGCGATGTCGCACACGCACATCTCCCCTCCTTCGAGCAGCGCGGTGATCACCCGCAGCCGTCCGGGGTCGGACAGCAGCCCGAACACCTGCGCCAGCTCGGTGATCGTGTCCCCGTCCGGCAGGGACGCCGAGACGGCGGCGACCTTCGCGGCGTCGACCACCCGGACGGCGCAGGCGTCCGGGGCGATGACATCTGAAGCACTGCTCATATGAGCAAAGATAGCGCACCAGGGTCAGGAGGTCACGGGAGCGGGCTCCTCCGACGGCGGCAGGGACACCGGTCCGTGCCCGCCCTCGCCCGGCGTCTCCATCCCCCCGGCGCCCGTACCCGGGGCCTGCGTGGTCACGCCCGCGCCCGGGGTCGAGGGCCCGGGCTCCGGCGTCTCCGGCCCGGGCGGCTCCGTCCTCGGCGTCTGCGGCCCGGGCGTCTCCGTGCCGGGAGTCCCCGTGCCGGGCGACTCGGTGCCCGGCGACTCGGTGCCCGGCGACTCCAGGCCCGAGCCGGACGGCGCGGGCGAGTCGCTCGGCGCGGCCACCGTCTCCGTCACCGGCAGCGCGGTCGGGGGCCCGTCCGCCTTGCCCTCGGTGGCGCGGGGCCGCTCGAACCCCATCGTGGCCTCCGGGTCGACCAGGACGAAAGTGGTGATCGTCCCTTCCCGGGAATCCCGCGGCCGGATCCGGGTGACATTCCCCTTCTCGAATCCCGGCCAGGACCGGCCACTGTACGCCGCGTTCCGGGTAGAGATCTTTTTGTCGGGCGGAGTGAGGGGATTGCCGCAATTGCACTTCACCGTGGGCACACCGTAACCATTGACCAGAACGCCCATTCCGGCCTGCAGGACGGCGGGGCCGCTCGTCGCCCGGCCCTCGGAGTACCCGTGGTTGGTGACCAGCGTGTCGGTGCGCAGCAGCACCGGCGTCAGCCGCGACACGTACCGCGGGATGTCGCTCGCCGCGATGCCCTGCACCTGCGCCCACGCCCGCGCCTTCTCCGGGTTGGCCTGCAGGAACGCGGCCAGTCTGGCCCGGTCGCAGGTCGAGGCCCGGCGCGTCCCGCCGTAGAGTCCCGGTGCGTCCCCCTCCCTCGTGCCGCCTGCCTGCGGCCGCGCCTTCACGTCGCTCCGGTCGGTGCCGGCCACCAGCGTGTACGGCTCGGGACCGGGCGATCCCACCGTCAGCCGCGTGATGGTCGCGCCGGCGTCCCCGCACCCGGACAGCGCGCCCGCCGCCGCCACGAGGGCCGCGACGGCCCCCGCCAGCGACCGGGCGCGGGCCCCGGGCCGCGCAATTGTCGAACGAATCTCCAGCATCCTCTTCCCCCGCCTCGGGTTCGCCGAACCTATACTCTTCGATGCCGGGCGGAGCGGTTTTGTGCCCGCAGGAATGCTCGATTTTTTTCGCGGGGGTGCGAATGGCGGGTCCGGTTCCCCTCACGGCGGCCGATCCCACCCGGCTCGGCGGCTGGGAGCTGCTCGGCCGGATCGGCGCCGGCGGCCAGGGGGTGGTGTACCTCGGCAGGCCCGCGGCGCCGGGCCCCGGGCCCTCCCGCGTCGCCGTCAAGCTCCTGCACGCCCAGCTCGTCGGGGACGCGAACGCGCGAGAGCGGTTCGTCCGCGAGCTGGCGGTGCTGGAGCGGGTCGCCGGGTTCTGCACCGCGCAGATGCTCGCCGCCGACGTGGCGGGCGACCGCCCCTACATCGTCAGCGAGTACGTGCCGGGGCCGTCGCTGCGCGCCCTCGTCCGCGACGAGGGGCCGCGCACCGGCGCCGCCCTCGACCGGCTCGCGATCAGTTCGGTGACGGCGCTGTCGGCCATCCACCGCGCGAACGTCGTGCACCGCGACCTCAAGCCGCAGAACGTGCTGATGGGCCCGGACGGGCCGCGGGTGATCGACTTCGGGATCGCCCGCGCGTTCGACGCGGGCGCGACCATGACGAGCCAGGTCGTCGGCACGCCCGCCTACATGGCCCCCGAGCAGTTCACCGGGCGGGTCGGGCCGTCCGCCGACCTGTTCTCGTGGGCGAGCACCCTGCTGTTCGCCGCCACCGGCCGCGACCCGTTCGCGGGCGGCCCGCTGCCCGCGGTGATGTACCGGATCCTGCACGAGACGCCCGACCTCGGCGCCCTGCCCGGCCCGCTCGCCGAGGTCGCCGCCGCGTGCCTCGCCAAGGACCCGCAGGCCCGCCCCACCTCCGAGGACGTCCTGCTCTGGCTGCTCGGCGAGAGCGAGAGGCACGCCCGGCTGGAGATCCCCACCGAGCGCCTCGCCCCGCCGACGGCCCCGGCGCCGAGGCCCGCGCCCGACGCCGTCCCCGCGCCGGAACCGGCCGGCGGCGCGTTCGTCCAGGCGCCGGGGCCCCGGACGCCGCCACCGCCTGCGCCCACCCCGCACGCGCCCACCCCGCACGCGCCCACCCCGCACGCCCCGACTCCGACCGCGCCCGCGCCGACTCCGCCGGGTCCGATCCCGCCCGCGCCCGCTCCGGGCCCGCCGGCGTCCGCCGCGCAGGCGGGGCCGCGGCGGCTGCGGCGCGGTCCGGCGGTCGTGACCGGCCTGCTCCTCGCCGGGCTGCTCGCCGCCCTGGACGTCGCCGCCCTCGCGATCCTGATCGCCCGGCCGTCCCTCAGCGAGGGCCACCGGGGCGGCCTGCTGCCCGTGGTGGCCTCGTCGTTCGCCGTCGTCGCGGTGGTCACCCTGGTCGGGGTGATCCTGGCGTGGCGCGGCAGCCGTCCCGCGGCGTGGACGGTGATGGCCGCCCGCGTCGCCCGCGTCGCGATGTGGGCGGCCTGGGGCGCGCTCGTCCAGATCCAGCCGTCCGCGCTGGCGGGCCACGCCGCCCTGACCGCCGTCGTGGTGGTCCTACTGGCGCGCGGCCTGTCCCGCCCCTCCCGCTGACGCCGTCACCGGTCTCCCGCGGCGCGCTCGGACCACTCCCCGAGGTCGCGCCGTTCGATGGCCGCGGCCATCAGGCCGGGGAAGGCGTCCGGCGTGCACGCGAACGCCGGGACGCCCATCGCGGCCAGCGCCGCCGCGTTGTCGTGGTCGTAGGCGGGCGCGCCCTCGTCCGACAGGGCGAGCAGCACGACGACCTGCACGCCCGCCGCCGTCAGGGTCGCGACCCGCTGCAGCATCTCGTCGCGGATCCCGCCCTCGTACAGGTCGCTGACCAGCACGAGGATCGTCTCGGCCGGCCGCGTCACCAGCCCCTGGCAGTACGCGACGGCCCGGTTGATGTCGGTGCCGCCGCCGAGCTGCGTGCCGAACAGCACCTCGACCGGGTCGTGGAGCTGGTCGGTGAGGTCGACCACGCTGGTGTCGAACACCACCAGCGACGTGCGCAGCGACCGCATCGACGCCAGCACCGCCCCGAACACGCTCGCGTACACCACCGAGGCCGCCATCGACCCGCTCTGGTCGATCGCGAGCACCACGTCCCGCTTGACGGCCTGCCGCCGCCTGCCGTACCCGATCAGCCGCTCCGGCACGAGCGTCCCCTGCTCGGGCAGATAGTGGCGCAGGTTCGCGCGGATCGTGCGGTCCCAGTCGACGTCGGCGAGCCGCCTCGGGCGCAGCACCCGCGCGGACCGGTCCAGGGCCCCGCCGACGGCCGAGCGCGTCTTCTGCGCGAGCCGCCGCTCCAGGTCGCGGACGACCTTGCGGACCACCGCCCGCGCCGACTCCCGCGCCTTGTCGGGCAGCACCCGGTTCAGCGACAGCAGGGTCCCGACGAGGTGGACGTCCGGCTCGACGGCGTCCAGCATCTCCGGCTCCAGCAGCAGCCGGGTGAGGTCGAGGCGCTCGATCGCGTCCTTCTGCATCACCCGCACGACGCTCGACGGGAAGTACGCGCGGATGTCGCCGAGCCACCGGGCCACCGAAGGCGCCGAGTCGCCGAGCCCGGCGCCGCGCCGCCCCGGCCTGGGCCGCCCCTCGCCGCCGCCGGCCCCGTAGAGCCGCTCCAGCGCCCCGTCCATGCGGACGTCGTCCCCGGCCAGCGTCGCCCCGGTCCCGTCGGCCTGGTCGCCGCCGAGGACCAGCCGCCAGCGCCGCAGCCGGTCGTCCGCGCTCTCGCCGCTCACGTGCTCGTCGGTCACGGTCTCGTCGCTCACGAGGGCCTCTCCCATCCGAGGATCCGCAGGGCCGTTGCGGCCGCCGGCGCGGCCCGCGCCGCGTCCACGTCCTCCTCCGCCGGCCCGGCCCGCCCGGCGGGAGCGGCGCCGCGGCGGCGGAGCCGCTCGCCGATGGCCCGGCGCTCGGCGGCGGGATAGGCGCCGAAGGTGCGGCGCAGCAGGGGGAGGACGTCGGTGAACGAGTCGGCGGGCAGCCCGGAGATCCACTCGTCGACGAGCCGCAGGAGCGCCTCGTCGTGCATGAGGACGAGCCCGCCGCCGGCGAGGAAGCCCTCGACCCACGCGGCGGCGCGGTCGGGCGCGGCGCCGACGGACACCGCGCGCGCCATCCGGTCGGGGACGTCGTGCAGCCGCCCGGCGTCGAGCAGGAGGCGGGTCAGGCGGCCCTCGATGAGGCCGTGCAGGGTGTCCGGGCGGCCGAGCAGGCCCTCCAGGGTGCGGCGCCAGCGCTCGATGTGGCCCTCGTCGGCGAGCAGGGACAGGGCGCCGTGGACGGCGTCGACGTGCCCGAGGAACTCGCGGGCGGCGTCGTCGTCCAGGCCGGTGATCGCGGGCGGGAGGCCGACGCAGACGCGGACGACGAGGCCGTCCAGCGCCGTGCGCAGCGGGCCGGTGGAGGTGCCGCGGACGTCGCCGTAGCGCAGCGCGCGGACGAGCGCGGGCATCGCCGCCATCAGGTGCGCGACGTCGGCGTCCACCGCGGCGCGGTCGGCGAGGGCGCGCATGACCGCGGGGAGCGCCTCGCCGAGGTCGGCGAGCAGGCAGCGCTCGGCCACGGCGGTGAGGTCGGCGAGGGCGGTCGCGTCCTCGGCGGCCGCCTTGGCGCGGGCGGTGCTCGCGCCCCGCACGGTGGTGCCCCACGCGCCGGCCTCGATCAGCTCCACGTCGAACTCGGGCCGCCAGGCCAGCGTCCACGTCTCGCGGAACGTCCCCTTGGAGCGGCTCTCGGACGGCACGCCCCAGTTCACGTCCAGCAGGCGGAGCCGGTGCAGCAGGCGGCTGCGCTCCAGGTCGGTGGGCTTGCGGAGGTCGAGGTCCTGCTCCTTGTCGAGCGCGGACGGCCTCAGCCTGAGCCGCCGCTGCTCGGCCTGCAGGTCGCGCTGGAGCGGCACCATCGGGGTCCGCTCCGGGACGGCGCCGAGCCGCTCCCCGACGACCATCCGGTCCTGGATGAGCCGGACCGGCAGGTCGGCGCCCTCGCACAGGACGGCCCGGGTCGCCTCGGTGACCTCGTCCAGCCCGGCGAGGGGGCGGCCGCGCAGCGCGGCGAGGGCCTCGGCGAGCCGGACGGCCTCGATCACGTGCGCGGAGGAGACGTGCAGGTCCTCCTCGCGCAGGACGCGGGCGGCGGCGGTCAGCCAGCGCTCGATCGGGCGGTCGCGGGCCGTGAACAGGTGGTGGTACCAGCCGGGGGAGCGCACGCCGGCGCCGTAGCCGGAGCGCCCCGCGAGCCGCCCGTGCGTCCACGGCACCCACGTGATCGCGACCTTCGTCTTCGGCAGGCCGCGCAGCGTCCTGTCGTCGTGGGCCGCCGGGACCCTGGCCCGCAGGGCGGGGACGTGCCACGCCCCGCACACGACCGCGACCCGGTCGAGCCCCTCCTTGAGGGCGCGGCGCACCGTCCGGCGCATGTGGGCCTCGCGCTGCGCCTCCCGCGGGGGAGGTTCGAGCCCGCCGCGCAGCTCCGCCATGGCCTCGCCGATGGCGGGGAAGGGCGACGGGCCGTCGTGGCGGTGCTCGACCACGTCGTCCCACCAGCGCTCGGCGTCGTCGTACCCGGCGGCCTTCGCCAGCCAGCCGAGCGGGTCGAGCCGGATCCCCTCCTCGGGCGGCTCCTCCTCCGCGGCGACGAGCTGGTTCGCGGCGGGCAGGTCGCAGAACCGGACCGGGACGCCCGCCGACAGCCCGTACCTGATCGCCTGCCATTCGGGGCTGAACTCGGCGAACGGCCAGAACGCGGCCCTGCGGTCGCCGTCGGCGGGGGCGGGGGAGTAGGCGAGCAGCGCGACCGGCGGCACCATCCCGGCCTCGCCCGCCAGCTCCACGATCGCGTCGGCCTCGGGCGGCCCCTCGATCAGCACCGCGTCCGGCTTGAAGTCCTCCAGCGCATCCCGCAGCGCGCGGGCCGACCCCGGCCCGTGGTGCCGGATGCCGAAGACTTCGACCTCGCTCAAGAGACCTCCCGGCAGGCGCGGTAGAAGTCGCGCCACTCGGGGCGGTCCCGGACGACCGCCTCCAGGTACTCCTGCCACACGACGCGGTCGGACACCGGGTCCTGGACGACGGCGCCGACGATCCCGCCCGCCACGTCGGCGGCGCGCAGCACGCCGTCGCCGAAGTGCGCCGCCAGGGCCAGCCCGCTGGTGATCACCGAGATGGCCTCGGCGGTGCTGAGCGTCCCGCTGGGCGACTTCAGCTTGGTGCGCCCGTCGGCCGTGGCGCCGGAGCGCAGCTCCCGGAACACCGTGACGACGCGCCGGATCTCCTCCAGGCCCGCCGGGCTCTCGGGCAGCTCCAGCCCGGCGCCGATCTGGTCGACGCGGCGCGCGACGATCTCCACCTCGTCCTCGACGGACTCCGGCAGCGGCAGCACGACCGTGTTGAACCGGCGGCGCAGCGCGCTGGACAGCTCGTTCACGCCCCGGTCGCGGTCGTTGGCGGTCGCGATGACCGTGAAGCCCTTGCGCGCCTGCACCTCGGTGTTCAGCTCCGGCACCGGCAGCGTCTTCTCCGACAGGACGGTGATGAGGGTGTCCTGGACGTCGGAGGGCATCCGGGTCAGCTCCTCGATGCGGGCGACCGCGCCGCGCCGCATCGCGCGCATCAGCGGGCTCTCCACCAGCGCCCGCTCCGAGGGGCCCTCGGCGAGCAGCCGCGCGTAGTTCCAGCCGTAGCGGATCGCCTCCTCCGCCGTGCCCGCCGTCCCCTGCACGAGCAGCGTGGAGTCGCCGCTGACCGCGGCGGCGAGATGCTCCGACACCCAGGTCTTCGCCGTGCCGGGGACGCCGAGCAGCAGCAGCGCCCGGTCGGTCGCGAGCGTCGCCACCGCGACCTCCATCAGCCGCCGCGGGCCCACGTACTTCGGGCTGATCAGCGTGCCGTCCGGCAGTTCGCCGCCGAGCAGGTACGTGGTGACCGCCCAGGGCGACAGCCGCCAGCCGGGCGGCCGCGGCCGGTCGTCGTGCTCGGCCAGCCGCGCCAGCTCGCCGGCGTGCTCCTGCTCGGCGTGCGGGCGCAGCACGGCGTCCGCGGTCGGCGCGGGGGACGCGCCCCCGACCGGGCCTGCCTCTTCGGTCACTGGTCAAGCTCCTTCAGCATCTCGTCGCGGAAACGCAGGGTCGCGATCAGGTCGGTGACGGCCTGCGGGGCGGCCGGTCCGAGGCCCGCCAGGCGGGCCGCGGCGGCCGGGTCGAGCCGCTGGTCGGCGAGCCGGCACAGCTGCGTGATCAGCAGTTCGTCGCGGCGGGTGAGCCGCTCGGCGGACGCGGCCAGCGTCTCGACCACCGCCGCGGCGAGCGGCCCGGCCCACGGCCCGGGCACCCGTTCGAGGACCCGCAGCGGGCCCGACCGCCCCTCCACCCAGCGGAGCAGGTCGACCGCCGCCGGGTCGCGCTCCGGGCCGGGCAGGACGGACAGCAGGTCGGCGAGCTCCTCCGGCTCGTCCGCCATGACGCCGCCCCTGAGCAGGGCCCGCGCCCACTCGGTGTCGCGCTGGCCCAGGGCGGCGCGCGCCCAGCCGATGCGGACGTCCCGCCCGTCGGACTCGGAGACGGGCAGGCACACGATCTCCATGGGCGGCAGCCCGAACAGCTCCGCCCAGGTGACCAGCGGGGTGCGGGCCAGGATCTCGCGCAGCCACGCGGCCCGCGTCCCGACCGGCGCGCCGCCGCCGCGCGGCGCGAACGACCCGCTCGGATGGAACGGGACGCCGTCGCGCGCCATGCCCTCGTCGTGGTCGTGCGGCGGCTCCACCCGGATCCACGTCTGCCTGCGGCCCCCGACCGTGCGCTCCTCGGCTGTCAGGCAGGCCCGTGCGCGCGCCGCCATGCGCTCCCCGTACGCCGAACCCGGCAAGCGGGCCAGCAGGTCGGACGCGATCTGCCGGACGTCCTTCCCGCGGTCGTCCAAGGCCGTCTCGAGGAACTCCTCGTCGTCGAGGGACAGCCCATGCGCGAACGTGGCGATGAACGCGGCACGATCGGGCGCGGGCTCCTTGGCCCATGTCTCCAGGAGGAGTTCCCGCGCGCGCTCGGGGTCGGTCTCGCGGAGCCCGGTCAGATAGGCGACCCGCCGGTTGCGGGTGCCGGTCTCCCACACCTCGGGGCCGCCGCCCGGATCGTCGCCCGACCCCACCAGGTAGGCCCAGTCGGTGTTCTGGAGGGCCAGCCACACCCCGCGCCTCCCGCACGCCCGCGCGATCGACGGCCGCAGCATCCGGTCGCTGCGCCCCCGCTCCAGCAGGTCGGGCAGCGCCTGGGCGGGCACCCGCAGGCCCCGGGCGGCCGCCGCGTCCAGCCATTCGGGCAGCACCCGGATCTGCTCGCCGCCGAGGATCCGCCGCAGCCGCGCCGCGGCCGCCCTCGGCACCGCCGGGGCGTCCTCCACCGGGGCCGACGCCACGGGCTCGGGGCCCGCGCCCGACGGGACCAGGCCCGCCCGCCGCCGGACGGCCAGCAGCGCCGCCTGGTCGAGCAGCCGCCCCGCCTTGCCGGCGCCCTCGCCGCCGTCGCCGGGCGCCTCCGCCAGGGCGGGCGGGTCGCGGCGCTCGGTGCCGAGCAGCGCGGCGGTGACGTGCTCGTCCCACGCCGTCACAGGATCACCGTCCCCTCGTCCTCGTGCCAGGCGGCCAGCGGGCGCAGGCCCAGCGGGCGCCACTCCCCGGCCAGCGTGACCGGCCCGCCCCCCGACAGGGCGAGCAGGCGCCACGGCTCGCCGATCCGGAGCGGCAGCGCGTCACCGGCGTCGTCGACGACGTGCAGTTCTCCTCCTTCGGTGCGCGCCAGGCGGACCCTCTCCAGCGTCGCGGGCCAGCGGTCCAGCCACGGGTCGAGCGCGACGGCCGCGGCGTGCTCGTCCAGGAACCCCCGGACCGACGTCCCCGCGGGCGTGCCAGGCACGGCCGCCCCGTGCCGCTCGGCGACCAGCGCCCGCAGCGGCTGCGCGCCCGGATAGAAGGCCAGCTCCGCATCGACCTGCGTACCCACGACGAGCGAGGTGTCGAGGGTGGTGCCCGGCGCGGCGAAGGACAGCACGAGCGCGGGCCGACCTGTCCGGCTCCCGCGCAGCCACACCCGCCGCGTCGTGAGCAGCTCCTGCGCGGTGTCGCGCGACCCCGTCACCGACCACACGTCCCGGACGCGCTCCCCGCCGGACAGCACGTCCTCCTGCGGGACGGTGAACCCCACCCGCGAGCGGACGGTCGCGCGCAGCCCCTCGGGCAGCTCCTCCTGCCGCTGGTAGGCACGCACGAGCAGCCGCAGCAGCGCGTACTCCTCCAGCAGCCGGCCGGGCCAGCCCGGCCGGCGCGGGATCGCGGCGAGGCCCCTGACCTGGCCCGCGAGCGCCCCCGCCTGCGCGTCGACCAGGCGCCGCGCCGCGTCGTCCCACAGCCGGTAGGGGGCCTTCTCCGCCTGGGCGAGGCCGTGCGCGACCTGGTCGCGGAGCCACTGGTCGAGCTCGGCGAGCCCGTCGTCGACCCGCCTGGCCCGCCGCTCCACCGTCCTCGGGTCGCGGGCCTTGGCCGCCGACGCCGCCCGCCGCCCGGCCGTCCTGCCGGCCCGCTCCTGGCGGTCCTCCATCCACTCGGCCACCCACCCCGGCCGCACCCCGACCTGGGCTGTGTCACTTGCGGGGGGTGCCGGGATGAGGCCGTCCGCCCACAGGAGAAGCAGCGCCAAGGCGTGCTTGCACGGGAACTTGCGGCTCGGGCACGTGCACCGGAACGCGGGGCCGGTCAGGTCGGCGCACGTCCGGTAGACGGACTTGCCGCTGCCCTGGCAGTCGCCCCAGACCGCCTCGTCGTCGCACCCCGTGCGCGCCCACTTGGCGGGCTTGGCGACGCCGCCCGCCGCCTTGGCGGACGCCGCGTCGGGCGCGAGCCCGAGCACCTGCTCACGAGACCACCGATCCCTCACACAGCCGAAACTATCCGCGCCCTCGGACAGTCGGGGACGGACGGCGCGGGCCGGGCGTCAGCCCGTCCCGCCGAAGCCGGGCGGGGTCGGGAGGTCGGGCATGGAGACGTCCGGGACGAGCAGGGCGCCGCCCGCCAGCAGGGCGAGCAGGGCGGTGGCCGCGAACAGGCCAACCCACGCGAGCCCGGGGACGCCGGTGAGGTGGGCGAGCTGGTCGGCGTCGGAGCTCGGCGCCATGTGCCGGGCCCGCATCCGCTGCAGCTCGATCACCGGGCGGGTGGCGGCCAGCAGCAGGAACCAGGCGGCCAGGTAGGCGAACCCGGCCTGCACCGTGGCGCTGCCCAGCCACGACACCGCGAAGATGACCGCGCCCGTGGCGATCACCGACAGCGCCCCGTAGGCGTTGCGGATCATGACGAGCATCCCGGCGAGCAGGGCCAGCGAGAACCACAGCATCAGCGTGATGCGGCCGTCGGCGAGGAGCAGCGCGAACAGCAGCCCGAGCAGCGGCGGCGTCAGGTACCCGGCCATCGCCGTGAAGATCATGCCGGGGCCGTGCGGCTTGCCGCGCGAGACCGTGACGCCCGAGGTGTCGGAGTGCAGCTTGATCCCGTCCAGCTTGCGGCCGGTGACCAGCGCGATGAGCGCGTGCCCGCCCTCGTGCGCGATCGTGACGGTGTTGCGCGCCACCCGCCAGGTCGGGCCGTGGACCACCGAGGCGAGCGCCACGAGGCCGACGAGGGCCACCAGCCACCACGGGGGATCCGGCTGCGTTCCCGTCACCCGGTGCCACAGGTCGGCGATGCTCACGTTTTCCACGTCCACCTCGGAGTCGTCGTCGCGATGCCCAACATTAGGACGTCACGGATAACGTTCGCGTTCGGTTCTCCGACCCACGGACAGGGGCATGGCACCCCCGCCGGGCGGATGTGATCGATGTCATGGCGCATCCCCCGTAACGCGGCGTACCGGCACCGGACCACCAGGCCGATCTTCGCCATCTCGTTCCGAGGCGCCCCGCAATGCCGTTATGGTGCCCTTCGCGCCCCGGGTCCGCGGCTCCCGCGCCCGGCGCGCCGAGAGGGTGAGCGGGGATTGAACGGGGACCGATCCTCCGCGCGGACCAGGGGCCCGCGCGGTCTTTTCCGAAACTTCCGGCGTGACAGGCTGACGGGCCAGATCGCGGCCGGGCTGGTCGGCGTGCTCGGCGTGAGCGCGCTCGTCTACGGGGTGGGCACCGCGAGCGCGCGGTACCACGTCTCCGACGTGGGGGCCTGGCTGAGCGCGAGCGCGAAGGGCCTGGTCGTGCACGCCAACGGGCTGGCCGGCAAGGTCGACGGCAAGGCCGCGGTGGTGCCGCAGATGCGCGGCCACCGCATCAAGGTCGTCCAGGACGGGACGACGGTGCTGCTGGTCGACGAGGACACCGGCGTCGTCAGCCGGATCGACCCCTCCCAACTCAAGATCACCGGGAGCCGGCGGGTCGGCGGGCCGGGCCTGCAGGTGCTCTCCGGCGCCGGCGCCGCCTACACGGTCGACCTGCTCAAGGGCGCCGTCCAGCAGATCGATCCGCTGAGCCTGGCGCCGGTCGGCGGGCCCGCGGCCCTCACCGCGCCGCTCGGGCAGGCGGGCATCGACGCGGACGGCGCGCTGTGGGTGCCCGTCCCGCAGACCGGCCAGGTGGTCCCGTTCCGGTCCGGCCGCCAGGGCGAGCCCGTCGCGGCCGGGAAGGCCGGCGACCGCCTCGCGCTGACGATCGCCGCCGGCGCGCCCGTGGTCGTCGACAGCACGTCCGCGACCGCGCTGATCGTCCGCCCCGAGGGCACCCGGCGGATCAACCTGCCGGCGCCCGTCACGCGGGCCGCGAACGGCCTCAAGACCCCGGCGGTCGCCGACGGTCAGATCGTCCCGATGCTCGGCGCGGGCGGCGCCCTGTACCTGCTGGACACCGGCGTCGGACGGGTCGACTCGGTGGCCCTGCGCGTGCCGGACCACGCCTTCGAGCCCCCGAGCGTCCTCGGGCAGCGCGTCTACCTGCCCGACCGGACGTCCGGTCGCCTGCTGGTCTTCAACACCGAGCGCAACGCCTGGGAGCGGCCGATCACGGCCACCCGGCCCGGCGGCGCGATCGAGGTCCTCGTCCGCGACCACATGCTGTGGGTGAACGACCCCGACGGCCCCACCGCGCTCGCGTTCGGCCCCGACGGCGGCATGAAGCGCATCAAGAAGTACGAGGACAAGGTCCCCGGAAGCGCGCGGCGCCCGCTGCCCGTCCAGGCGAACCCGGGAGGCGGCCAGGGCAACCGCAACGGCGGCGGCGGGGGGACCGGCGGCTCCAACGCCGTGCCGCCGCCGGGCAGGCCCGCCAAGCCGCCGGTCAAGAGGGACCCCGCCGCGCCCGACCCGCCCACGCCCGCCGCGTCCGGCGACAACGGCTCGGTCCGGGTCCGGTTCACGGCGGCCGCGCAGCCGCCGGGCGTCTACCCGGTGAGCCGGTTCGTACTGCTCGGCCAGGACGGCAGGCCCGTCGCGAACGCGAGCCCCGCGCGGTTCCCCGGCTCCAGCCAGGGCGGCACGTTCACGGTCGGCGGCCTGACCTGCGACACGACCACCTACCTCTACAAGGTGGCCGCCGAGTACAAGGGGAAGGGCGGCAAGACCGCCTACAGCGAGTCCAGCCCGGTCGGCGCCACCGCCTGCACCGCCCCCGGCCCCCCGACCGGCCTCACGGCCACGCCCGTCAACCACGGCGCGGACCTCAGATGGGGGCCCTCCGCGGGCTACGACGTCACCTACGTGGTGACCTCGCCCAGCGGGACGCTCACGACCAGGCGCACGTCGCAGGCGGTCCGCGGGCTCGCCAACGCCACGACGCACCAGGTGACCGTCAGGGCGCGCAACGGCGCCGGCGACTCCACCGAACTGGTGAAGACCGTGGACCTCGCGTATCCCACGAAGCGGATCCGCAACCAGAACAACGGCCAGACCAACACGCTGATCCGGTCGGCCCCGAACACCTCCGGCCCCACCACAGGCAAGATCCCCCAGGGGCAGATCATCACGATGACCGTAGTGTGCCAGGTCCAGGGGCCGTCTTACCACGACGATGAGAGCAACACGTCGAGCACCGTCTGGAACCAGGTCCAGACGCAGTACGGCAACGGCTACCTCAACGACACGCTGGTGGCGACGTCCAAGAACGGCTACCCGTCGGACGGCCTCTTCGAATGCCAGACGTGAGCGGCCGAGGCCGAGGGGGAGCGAACGAACCATGTCGAGCGCGCAGGGATGCGGACGATGACTGAGAACCCCGGAATGGACGCGGACGCGCTGGCCGGGCGGTTCGCGCAGATGTTCGCGGCGCTGGCGGGCAACATCGAGCGGGTCGTGCGCGGCAAGCGGGAGAAGGTCGAGCTGGCGCTGATCTGCCTGCTGGCCGAGGGGCACCTCCTCGTCGAGGACGTCCCGGGCGTCGGCAAGACGACCCTGGCGCGGGCGATTTCGGCGTCCGTGGAGGCCAAGTGGGCGCGCATCCAGTTCACGCCCGACCTGCTGCCGAGCGACATCACCGGTGTGTCGATCTTCAACCAGGGGACGAGCGCGTTCGAGTTCCACCCCGGCCCGATCTTCGCGAACCTGGTCGTCGCCGACGAGATCAACCGCGGCTCGCCCAAGACGCAGTCGGCGCTGCTGGAGGTCATGGAGGAGCGCCGGGTCACGGTCGAGGGGGTGCCGCATCCGGTGCCGCGCCCGTTCATGGTGATCGCCACGCAGAACCCGGTCGACATGGACGGCACCTACCCGCTGCCTGAGGCGCAGCTCGACCGGTTCCTGATGCGGATCTCCATGGGCTACCCCGACCACCAGGCCGAGGTCGCGCTGCTCGCCGGGGCCCCGACCGGGGCGATGCTCGACCAGATGCCGCCGTTGATGGGCCGCGAGGACCTCGCCCGCATGATCGACTTCGCGCAGCGGCTGCACGTCGCGCCGCCGCTGCACGACTACCTCGTGCGGGTCGTCTCGGCCACCCGCGGGCACCCCGACCTGCGGCTCGGCGCGAGCCCGCGGGCCAGCATCGCGCTGCTGCGCGCCGCGCGGGTGCGGGCGGCGGCGGCCGGGCGCTCCTACATCGTCCCGGAGGACGTGAAGGCGCTGGCGGTCCCGGTCATCGCGCACCGGCTGATCGTCACGCCGGAGGCCGAGCTGCGCGGGCGCTCGGGCGCCGACGTGGTCGCCGAGGCGCTGGGCGGCGTGCCGACGCCGCAGGCCGCCGGGGTGTGACGTGCTGACGCCGCTCGGGTGGGGGACGGCGGCCGCCTCGGTCCCGCTGTACGCGGCGGGCTGGTGGCTCGGCTACCCCGAGCCCGCCGTGCTGGCCGTCGCCGGGCTCGCCGCCGTGGGGGCGGCGGCGCTGTGGACGCTGCCGCGCCCGAAGCTGGAGGTCCGCCGGGAGATCGCGCCGACGCGGGTGGAGCGCGGCCGGCCCGCGGTCGGCGTCCTGCACGTGACGAACAAGGGGCGCGGCGTCCGCGGGCTCAGCGCCGAGGACGCGGCGGGGGCGACCCCGGTGGCGGTCGACGTTCCGCGGCTGCGGTCCGGCGGCACGCGCACCGTGACCTACCGGCTGCCGACGGCCCGGCGCGGCGAGATCCCGGTGGGGCCGCTGCGGCTGGTGCGCGCCGACCCGCTCCGGCTGGCCCGGCGGGTCCGGGAGTACGGCACGCCGCAGATCCTGCTCGTCCGGCCGAGGACGGTGCGGCTGGGGCTGCTGCCGTCCGGCCGCGCCCACCACCTGGAGGGCCCGACCAGCGACCGGTCCCCGGCGGGGACGGCGACGTTCCACGCGCTGCGCGAGTACGTCATCGGCGACGAGCTGCGCCACATCCACTGGAAGTCGTCGGCCCGCACCGGGACGCTGATGGTCCGCCAGCTCGTGGACGCCAGCCTGCCGACGACGACGGTCGTGCTGGAGGCGCGCCCCGGTTCGTGGCCGGCGCCCGACGACTTCGAGCTGGCCGTGGACGCGGCGGCGTCGGTCGCGGTCGGCGCGGCGTCGGCGAGCTTCCCCGTCCGGATCCTGACCGGCGACGGCCAGGTGGCCGACACGCGGGGCGGGCCGGACGACGTGGAGGTCCTCCTCGACCGGCTCACCTCCGTCCAGACGCGGGAGGGGGCGCGCTCGGCCGTGGACGCGGTTCGCCGCGTGCGCGCGGGCGGCTCCCTCGTCGTCATCACCCCGGACGACGCCGAGCTCGGGCGCGTCGCGGCCGTCCGCGGCCGCTTCGACCGGATCGTCGTGCTGCGGGTCAGGCCGTCCGCGCCCGCCGCGGCGCCGCCCGGCGTCCAGGTCGCCGACTTCGCCGACCTGGACGCGCTCGCGGAGGCGTGGCGGCGGCTGGGGAGCGCGCGGTGACGCGGTACGCCTCGATCGCGGTGACGGCGTGCCTGGTCGCGGTCGCCGGGCTGGCGTTCCAGCGGGTCTTCGGGCTCGGGCCGGTCGTTCCCGTCGCCGCCGTCGCGGCGGTCGTGCCGACCCTGCTGTGCGGGCTGCTCTCGGGGCCGCGCAAGGACAAGGGCCCGTGGCCGCTGTGGATCTCGCTGGTGCTGACGGTAGTGGCCTGGGCGGGGGCGGTCTCGGTCACCGTCCTGCGCCCCGCCCTCGGCGACGGGACGCTGCCGCAGGCGGTGCGCGAGGGCGTGCTCGGCTCGTGGAAGTCGATCCTGACCACGCTGCTGCCCGCCCCCGCGAAACCGGAGTACCTCGTCCTGGTCCACGTGGTGGTGTGGCTGGCGGCGTTCGCGGCGGCGGAGCTGGCGCTGCGCACGCCGCTGCGCGCCCTGCCCTGCGTGCCCGCCCTCGGCGTGTGGGCGGTCGCGCTGCTGCTCGGGGTGGACGGGCCCGGGTCCAACCTGCCGCTCGCCGCCGCGACCGTCGTGCTCATCGCCGTGCTCGTCCTCGTCCGCGCGGACGGTCCGGGCGCGGGCGCCGCGTGGCGGCCCCTCGCGATCGGCGTGCCCGCCGCGGCCGTCCTCGGGGCGCTGGCCTTCGCCGCCGGTCCCGTCGTCCCCGTCAGCGCGGAGCCGTACAACCCGCGCGAGCAGGTGCAGGCGCCGCCGCCGCAGCAGCGCGACAGCGTCAGCCCGCTGGACCGCGTCGGCGGCTGGCTGCTCAGCCCCGACCAGGTGATGTTCACGGTCCGGGCGCGGCGCGGCGAGATCGAGCGGCTCGCCGTGCTGGACCGGTTCGACGGGGTGACGTGGTCGTCCACGGCGCGGTTCGTCCCGACCGGGAGCCGCGTGCCGCAGGGGCTGGACCCGGACCGCGAGCACGAGGTCGCGCAGCACATCACGATCCGCGACCTGCCGGGCGTGTGGGTGCCCGCCGCCGACCGGCCGCGGGAGGTCGCCGGGCTCCCCGTCGTCGTCGACCCTGCCAGCGGCGCGCTCGCCGCCGCGCAGCCGCTGCGCCCCGGGCAGACCTACCGCGTCGAGTCCGTCGTCCCCGAATGGACCGCCGACGACCTCGCCGGAGCGGAGGCGGCGGTCGACGCCGAGGCGAGGGCGGCGCGCGACCTGCCGTGGGGGCCGGGCGCGAAGGAGCCGCCCGTCCAGCTCGCCGAGTTCCGCAGGTTCGCCCAGGCCGCGACGCGGGGCGCGGTGTCGCCCATCCAGAAGGCCGCGATGCTCGCCGAGTACCTCAAGCGCTACGCCCGGTACGACGTCACCGCACCGCCCGGCCACAGCTACCGGCAGCTCGACTACTTCCTGGGCGAGGGCAGGCGCGGCACGCCCGAGCACTTCGCGACCGCCTACGCCCTGCTGGCCCGGACGCTCGGCCTGCCGTCCCGCGTCATCGTGGGCTTCGACGGCGGCGCCCGCGCGGGCGACACCGTCCAGGTCCGCTCCGGGGACGTGATGGTGTGGCCCGAGATCAAGTTCGAGCGGCTCGGCTGGATCCGGTTCAACCCGCTCCCCGACAGCGCGCGCCGGTCCAAGAACAACGACTCCGTCGCGGCGGGGGAGACCGAGCAGAAGCTGGAGCAGGCGCAGAAGAACGCGGCCTCGCAGCAGCGCGGCCAAGGATCGGGCGACACGCCGCAGAAGGGCCCGCGGAAGGCGCCCGCCGCCGCTGACCCGCCCACCCCGTGGTGGGTGTTCGCGTCGACGGCGGTGGGCGCGCTCGTCTTCGGCTACCTGTGCGCCGTCCTCCTCGCCCCCGCGCTGCGGAGGCGGCGCCGCCGGGCCGGACCGCCCGCCGCCCGCATCACCGGCGCCTGGCACCAGGCGCTCGACCACCTCGCCGACGTCGGCCTGGCCACGGCCAGGACGCTGACCGCGCACGAGGTCGCCCGCTTCGGCGCGTCCGCCGTCGGCGACGACGCCCACGGCCACCTCGGGCCGCTCGCCGACCTCGTCAACCGCAGCCGCTTCGCCGCGTCCCGGCCGGACGAGGCCGCCGCCGACCGGGCCTGGCGGCACACCGACGAGCTCGGCCGGCTCGTCACCGCCAGGGCGGGGCGGCTGCGCCGGCTCCGGCGCCGCCTGCACCCCCGGTCCCTGCGGGACGGGGCGCTGCGGGACAGTACGCTGCGGGACGGGTCGCCGGTGGAGGGCTCGCCGCGGCCCGAGCGGACCGTCAGGACGCGGGCACGCTGACCGCGATCTCGCCGCCGAGCACCGCGCCCGTCTCCAGCTCCAGGTCGTCGCCGCTCCAGAACCGGCCCGGGTCGAACCAGTTCGGGCGGCGCCCCTTCGGCAGCAGCCCCATCGACTGGTACGTCACCGCGACGATCTCGGCGCAGAACGCCGTCTCCAGGTTCGCGTCCCGCTCGGCCGGCCGCCGGATCGGCACCCGCCCGCGCAGCCACCGCGTCGCCAGCTTCGACGTTGAGGGGAACGGCGTGCCGTCCAGCCGCGCCACCGCGCGCAGCGCCGCGTCCTCCATCGCCCGCGTCGGCGGCGGTTCGAGCTGCCGCAGCCAGGCCCGCTGCCCGTAGCGGTTCCCCCAGGCCAGCACCGCGTCGCGCAGGTCGTGCAGCTGCGCGCCGCGGTGGTGCCCGCCCGTCCACATGTCCCGCAGCGAGCGGCCGAGCTCCGCGTGCCACATCAGCGGCGGCAGGTCGTCGATCACCAGCGCCATGCCGACGTGGTTCACGGGGCTGTTGGTCGTCATCTGGATGGCGCGGTCGGCGACCGTGCGGCCGCGGAACAGCCACACGTCCCCGGTGCGGGTCAGCTCGACGGCCTCGGCGAGGGAGATGCTCGTACCCGACATGATCGCTACGGTAGCCGTATGCGCACGTCGAGAGGGTCCGCACTGGGGAAAGCAGCCCGTCTGGTGAAGGCGTCCGACCTCTGGAAGGCGCCGAACCTCTGGAAGGCGCTGGGCGTCGCCGGGTTCATCGGCGTCGCCGCGACCGGGGCCGTGATCGTGCGGTCCGAGCGCCGCCGCCGGGCCTACACGCCCGAGGAGATCCGGGAGCGCCTCCACGAGCGGCTGGAGGAACCGCAGGGGGAGCGGTCGTGACGGCGCGCGCCGTTCGCCCGCCCGGCCCGGACGACCTCGACCGCGCCTGGCGGGCCGTGTCCGCGGAGCTCGCGCCCACGCCGCTGGTCCCGTCGGGCCTGGCGCCCGGCGCGCTGCTGAAGCTGGAGACGTTCCAGCCGATCGGCGCGTTCAAGGTGCGGGGCGCGCTCGCGGCCGTCGCCGCGCTCCCGCCGGGGGAGCCGGCCGTCACGGCGAGCGCGGGCAACCACGGGCTCGGCATGGGGTACGCCGCCGCGAAGGCGGGCGCGGACGTCACCGTCGTGGTCTCCACCCGGGCGTCGCAGGTCAAGGTCGACCGGATCGGCGCGTTCCCGGTGCGGCTCGTCCTGCACGGGACGACCTACGACGAGGCCGAGGCGTACGCCATGACGCTGCCCGGCCACTACGTCTCGCCCTACAACGACCCGGCGGTCATCGCGGGGCAGGGCACCATCGGGCGCGAACTCGACCGGCAGGCGGAGGGCCCGCTCACGGTCGTCGCGCCGGTCGGCGGCGGCGGGCTGGTCGCCGGCCTGTGCCTGTGGGCGCGCGAGCGCGGCGACGTGCGGGTCGTGGGCGTGGAGTCGGCGGTGTCGCGGGGCGTGTCGGCGTCGGTGGCGGCCGGCCGCGTGGTCGAGGTCGAGGTCGGCGAGACGTTCGCCGACGGCCTGCCCGGCAACCTCGAACCCGGCTGCGTCACCCCGGAGGTGATCGGCGCCACGGCCGAGCTGACGTCCGTCACCGACGAGCAGATCCGGACGGCGCTGCGCTGGCTGTTCCACGAGCACGGGCTCGTCGCCGAGGGCGCGGGCGCGGCGGCGGTCGCCGCCGTCCTCGCCGGGAAGGTCGAGTTCACCGGACGCCCCGTGGTGGTCGTCTCCGGCCGCAACATCACCGTTCCCGCGTACATCGCCGCCCTCGGCGGGCACTGAGCGGCGACGTTCCCGCGAACCCCGGCGCCGGTGGGACACGAGCGGCTACGGTGTCCGGTGCGAAGAGGTGGGTGATTTCAGGACATGTCTGGCCTGGGAGTTCTGTTCAGGCGTGACCGGCTGACGGGACAGGTCGCCGTCGGGCTCACCGGCGTGCTCGTCATCGCCGCCGTCGTGTACGGGGTGGGCGTCGCGAGCGCCAAGTACCGGCTCTCCGACGTCGGCGCCTGGCTCACCGCGCGGGGCAAGGGCATCGTCGTGCACGCCAACGGGCCGGCGGCCAAGGTGGACGGCAAGGCCGCCCTGCCTCCGCAGATGCGCGGCCACAACATCAAGGTCGTCCAGGACGGCGCCACCGTGCTGCTAGTCGACCAGGACACCGGCGTGGTCAGCCGGCTCGACCCCTCCCAGCTGGACGTCGGCGCCAGCCGCCCGCTCGGCCAGGGCATCCAGGTCCTCGCGGACGCCGGGAAGGCGTACACGGTCGACTCCGTCAAGGGCGTCCTCCAGCAGATCGACCCGGTCGGCCTGACCCCGGTCGGCGCGCCCGCGACGCTGCCGCCTGTCCTCGGGCAGGCGGGCATCGACGCGCGCGGCGCACTGTGGGTGCCGGTGGCGGGCAACGGGCAGGTCGCCGCGTTCAAGGACGGCCGGACGCAGCCGCCGGTGAAGGTAGGCGGGGCGGGCGACGACCTCGCGCTCACCATCGCCGCGGGCGACCCGGTCGTGGTGAACTCCACGGCCGCCACCGCCACGGTCGTCAAGCCGTCCGGGACGCCGCTGACCGTGGCCCTGCCGGCGACCGTCAGGCAGGCGGGACGCGGCGGCGTGCTCGCCCCGCCCGCCACCGAGGGCAAGACCGTCCCGCTGCTGGTGCCCGGCACCGGGTCGCTGGTGACCGTCGACACCGACACCGGGCGGTACTCCAGCACGCGGCTCGCCATGCCGAAGCACCGGTACCGGCCGCCGCAGATGCTCGGGCCGAAGATCTACATCCCCGACGAGACGGCCGGGGCCCTGCTCGTGTACGACTCGGCGGGCAACCGGTTCGAGACGCCGGTCCCGGTCACCGGGCGGCCCGCCAGGCTGGACGTCTTCGTCCGCGACGGGCTGCTGTGGGCGAACGACCCGGCGGGGCCGCGCGCCGTCGTGATCGACGGGCAGGGCGGCCGCAAGGGCATCGACAAGTACCGGGACAGGGTCGCGGGCGGCCCCGGGCGCCGCACCCTCCCGCAGCCCAGCGGCGCCCCGCCGAGCACCGCCCCGCAGGACCCCCGCCGCCCGCGCCCCGGCGAGCCGCCGACCGCGCCGCTGAACGTGTCGGTCACCCCGGGGGCGGGCACGATGCGGATCGACTTCCAGCCGTCCCAGGGCGACGGCGTCCTCGGGTACGCGCTGAAGGACGTCCCGCCCGGCCTCGCAGTGAGCCCGTCCGCGATCCCGCCTGGCGCCGGGCCGTTCACGTTCACCGTCCGGGGCGGGGACTGCGGCCGCGAGTACCGCTTCCGCGTGGCCGTGCGCTACCGCGACGCCCGCGGCCGGACCCGCGAGCAGATGTCGGCGCCCAGCGACCCCGCGCGCCCGTGCGTGACGCCGGGCGCGCCCACCGGCCTCGCCGCGCAGGCCACCGCGTCCGGGACGAAGGTCTCCTGGACGGCCCCGCCCGGCGCGTCCGCCTACCGGGTCGCCTGGGACGGCCCCGTCAAGGGCGCCACGACGGTGACCGCCGCGGCGGGCTCGGCGATGTCCACGACGCTCGGCAACGTCTGGACGAACGGGTCCTACACCTTCAAGGTCGCCGCCGTGAACGGCGCGGGCACCGGCGCGGCGGCCTCCCTCGCCGCCAGGCTCACCGGCCCCGCGGCCAAGTATCCGGTCGAGCGCAACGGGAACTCCAACGCCTACATCCGGAGCATCCCCGACGCCAACAACGGCGCGGTCGTCGCCACCATGAACAACAACAACGGCGAACTCGTCGTCGTGAACTGCCAGACCAAGGGCGCCTACTACCAGCACCCGAATGCCGCCAGCCTCGCCGGCGACATGTACGCCAACATCACATGGAGCGGCAAGACCGGCTACATCATCGGGTACCTGGTCAACACGCCGGGCGACTGGAAGAGCTTCGCCGGCCCCGCGGTCTGGACGTGCGAGCCCTGACCCGCCGCCCGGCGGGCGCCGGTACGGCTAGGCCCGCTTCTTCTTCCTGCCGACGCAGGCGGGAGCGGACCAGGCCACGTCCGGCGCCCGGCCCGGGTTGAGGCGCAGCACCGCCCCGACCTTGAAGCAGTAGGCCGTTTTCGGCCGCAGGCCCGGCATGGTCGCCGAGTGCGAGCCCGCCTTGACCGCCACGATCGGCTTGGTCCCGGCGGGCTGCTGCTGGACGAGCAGCGGCAGCTCGCGCGCGGCCGGGGGCAGCGCCCACAGCACCGCCGCCCTCTGGCCGGCCTGCCGCACGACCACCTTGCGCGGCCGCGCCGCCGCCAGCTGAGCGGCCGTGATCGGCTCCTGCGGGTCCTGGGTGGCCTGTCCCTGCGGGCCGGTCTGGGAAGGCGGCGTCGACCCCGCGGCGGTCCCGCCCCCGCCGTCGCCGCCGCCGGACAGCACGAGCGCCCCGACGCCGAGGGACACCCCGCCGACGAGCGCGATCCCGGCCGCGACGATGAGGCCTCGGCGGGGCCCGTCGTGCGGACGGTCCTGGGTGATCTGGTGCGGGCCCGCGTGCGGGGTGGTGTGCGGTGACGTATGCGGTGAGGTGTGCGAACCGCTCGCGCTCTGGTCGCGCGCCTGGGGCGCCTGGGGCCAGGCGGGCTCGGGCGCCGGACGCGGGCCGTCCTTGGGGAGGAGGGCGTCCGGGGTCTGCGGCGGGACGGCGTTAGGCGCCCACGGCGACGGCGGCGGTTCGGGTGCGGCGACGGGCGCCGGGGCCTGCCGCGCCGAGGCCGGCAGGGACGGCGACTGCGTGGACGGCGACTGCGCGGTCGGCGCCCACTCCGGCACGAGCGGCGGGCCGGAGACGTCCGGGAAGGACGGGCGCGGGCCGGCGTCCGGCGCGGACGCGGCGCCGCGGCTGCTGTGCGCCACGTCCGTCACCGGCAGCCCCAGCTCGGCCTGCACGCGCTGGAGCGCCTGCGCGAACTCCACGGCGCTCGCGAACCGCTGCTCGGGAGTCTTGGCCATCGAGCGCGCGATGACGTCCGCGACCTGCCGGGGGACGTCGGGGCGGGGGACGGGCGGCGGCGGGTCGTTGAGGATCCGCAGCATCAGCAGGGCGATGCCCTCGCCGGGCGGCCCCTTGAACGCGGGGTGCCCGGCGAGCAGTTGGTAGAGCGTCGAGCCGAGCGAGTAGAGGTCGGACCCGACGCCCGGCTGCCGGCCCTCCAGGATCTCGGGGGCGGCGTGGTGCGGCGTGAACGCCTGGGTGTGGGTGGCGTCGAAGCTGTCGACCAGGCGGGCGATGCCGAAGTCGGCCAGGGCGGGCTCCCCGTACCGCGACAGCAGCACGTTCTGCGGCTTGACGTCCCGGTGCAGGACGTCGGTCTCGTGGGTGGCGGCCAGCGCGCCCGCCATCTTCACGCCGATCCGCAGCACCTCGGCGACCGGCAGCGGCCCCTCCCGCGCGAGCCGGTCGGTGAGCGCG
Source organism: Actinomadura sp. K4S16 (assembly GCF_008327685.1). Classification (GTDB taxonomy): domain Bacteria; phylum Actinomycetota; class Actinomycetes; order Streptosporangiales; family Streptosporangiaceae; genus Spirillospora. The sequence continues at coordinate 149,776 of NZ_BDDE01000024.1, read as the reverse complement.
CCGTGCTCGAAGTACTCCATCGCGATGTAGGGGCGCCCGGACCGGGTGGTGCCGGTGTCCAGCACGGTCACGATGTTCGGATGCCCGGAGAGCCGCCCGGTGATCTTGCACTCGCGCTGGAACCGCCGCATCGCCGCGTCGTCGACCGCGCTGACCGACAGGACCTTCAGCGCGACCATCCGGTCCAGGCGCTCCTGGTGGGCGCGGTAGACGACGCTGAAGCCGCCCTCGCCGACCTGCTCCAGCACCCGGTAGCCCGGAACGTCCTCGGTCATGGGTGGGGGGATCCCTCTCGCTTGCTCGTCTCGTCCGGGGGCGCGGCGGGGGCGCGATCGTTCGATGCCGTGCGGCCCGGGGCGGTTCCCCCCGGGGGCAACAGCGTAGTACGGGGAGGAAACGGGCGCGGGTGCTCTCGCCGGGAAGGCCCGACCCGGCCGCCGCCCAGCACCCTTGACGGAAATGAGATGACATTTCCATTGCCCCGGTTAATCGTTGTGCCAATTGCGCTCCAGTACCGGCCCTCTTCGTCCTAACCTCGGGATTCGCGACGAAGGAACTGCCCCAGAGGGAGTGGCCCGCCGTGACGGACGAAGTCATGACAAATCCGCACGAGGAAGCACCGCCATCCGAAACGGCTTATGGGGAACTTGTGCGGATGGCGTATTTCGTTCTGCCGGGGCGGGGAAAGCGCGTCTACCGGCTGGCGATCGCCCGCCGGATCGTGGACTCCACCGCGCGCGGCGCCCGCGACCGCTCGGCCGCCGGGCACGCACGCCGCCGCACCCGGGTGCTGCGCCGGGCACTGCGCCCGCCCCGCCGGCTCCAGATCGGGCTCGGCCCGTGGCTGCGCGCGCTGCCCGCGCGGCTGCCCGACCCCGCGCTGACCGCGGCGCTGTCCCGGCTCGACCCGCACGTGCGCGTCGCCTACGTCCTGCGGAACGTGGAGGGGATGCCCCGCTACGCCGTCCGGGACCAGCTGATCGAGCTGCGGGTGCGCGACCCCTTGCCGGTGATCCGCGCCGCCGAGGCCGTCGAGGTGCCGGTGCCCCGCCGCGCCGACCGGTTCGAGCCGGCGCTGCTGCGCCCCGTCCGCACCCGCTCGGTGCTCCCGCTCGCGGCCGCGGTCGTCCTCACCGCCGCGCTGGTCGGCGCGCTGCTCACCACCGAGCGGGAGGGCGCGCGCGAGGCGTCCGCCCGCGGCCTGAGCCTCGCCGCCGCGGCGCCGGACGCCTGGACGCGCGGCGCCCGCTCCCTCGACGTCTGGCCCGCCCGCGGCGACCTCGCCGGCGACCGGGCCTTCACCCGGCGCGCCGCCGACGCGTGGGCGGCCGCGCCCGGGGGCCGCCGCCCCGACAGCGGCGCCGCGCAGCTCCTGTACGCCGGCCGGCTCGACGGCGCGCCTCTCGCGGTGATGCGCAGCGGCGGCCGCCTGGCCCGCTACGCCTCCGGCCGCGTCGACGTGGCCGCGATCGGCACCGACCCGTCCGCGCCGATCGCCCTCGGCGGCGGCCGCTACCTCCTCGCGCCCTGGGACGCCCGGCCGGAGACCTTCGCCGGACGGCGGCTCGCCACGTCCGGCGGCGTGACGGACCCGGTCCGCCCCGGCACCGGCTGCGGCCGGGGCCCGCTCTTCCACCTCGGCTCGCGGACGGTCGGCGACCTCGGCGGCGCGCGCGCCGCCGTCCTCGGACACCGCGCGCCGGACCGGCGCCCGGGAGGCCGGGACCGCCCCGCCGTCCTCGGCCGCACCGCCCGGTCGTTCTGGAAGAAGCTGGCCTGCGCCGTGCCCGCGGCGTCCCGGCCCGTCTCGGCGGCGATGGCGTTCGACTTCTGGTCGGGGACGCTGCCGCACGGCGGGCGGCACGCCGACTGGGCCTGCACCCGGTTCGCCTACGCCGACGGCGGCGCCGCCGCCTTCGCGACCCTGCTCGCGGTGGAGAGCCGGGCGACGGGCGCCTGCGACGTCCAGCGGCCGGTGAGCGGGACGTGGTGGCGCGCGCCGTCGGGCCGCTGGTACTACCTGGCGGCGGCGGGGCGCGGTCTCGTCCCGCACGCCGAGGGGGTCCGGCGGCCGGTGACGCGCGACCGCCTCCTCGTCGCCGGCGGTGCCCCCGGTACCCCCGTCACCCCGACCGCCCGTTAGGGCGGGCCGGTCAGCATCCGCTTACCCTGATCGGGCACACTGAGGGGAACCGAACCAGATTCAGGGAGTCGCAGATGGGCAAGGGGCCGCTCTCCGGAGTACGCGTGATCGAACTGGCCGGGATCGGGCCGGGGCCGTTCGCCGCGATGCTGCTGGCCGACCTCGGCGCCGACGTGATCCGCGTCGACCGGGCGTCCGCCGTCCGGGACGGCGAGACCGCCGGCGGCACCGACTTCACCAACCGCGGCAAGCGGTCGATCGCCGTCGACCTCAAGAGCGAGGGCGGCAGGGAGGTCGTCCTGCGCCTGGTGGAGAAGTCCGACGTCCTGATCGAGGGGTTCCGCCCCGGCGTCACCGAGCGCCTCGGCATCGGCCCGGACAACTGCCTGGCCCGCAACCCCCGCCTCGTCTACGGGCGGATGACCGGCTGGGGGCAGGAGGGGCCGCTGTCGCACACGGCGGGCCACGACGTCGGCTACATCGCGATCACCGGCGCCCTGCACGCCATCGGCCGCGCCGGCGGCCCGCCGCAGGTCCCGATGAACCTGCTCGGCGACTTCGCGGGCGGCAGCATGTACCTCGTCACCGGCGTCCTCGCGGCCCTGCTCGAGACGCGGGCGAGCGGGCGCGGCCAGGTCGTCGACGCCGCCATCGTGGACGGCACCGCCCACCTGTCCACCTTCATCCACGGCTTCCTCGCGGGCGGCATCTGGGAGGACCGCCGCGGCGTCAACATGCTCGACACCGGCGCCCCCTGGTACGACGTCTACGAGACCTCCGACGGCCGCCACATGGCGGTCGGCGCCATCGAGCCGCAGTTCTACGCCGAGTTCCTCCGCCGCCTCGGCCTCGACGGGGACGACGACCTCCCCGCCCAGTACGACCGCGAGCGCTGGCCCGCCATGCGCGAGCGCTTCGCCGCCGCCTTCCGCACGAAGACCCGCGACGAGTGGACGGAGGCGTTCGTCCCCAGCGACGCCTGCGTGGCCCCCGTCCTGTCGCTGGCCGAGGCCGCCGAGCACCCGTACAACACCTCCCGCGAGGTCTTCCCCGAACTCGCCGGCCACCGCCAGCCCGCCCCCGCCCCCCGCTTCTCCCGGACCCCCACCGGGACCGACGGAGTCCCCGTCCTCCCCGGCGGCCAGACCAGGGCCGTGCTGGACGACCTCGGCTTCGACGACGCCGAGGCCCTCCTCAAGGAAGGCGCCGTCGCCCAGGCGTGACCGCCCCGGTGGCCGTCCCCGCGCCGTCCCGCCCGGGCACGGCCACCGGAGCCGATGAACGCAGGCCGCGCCGCCCGTGCGCGGGCGGATAGTTAATCGGCTGACAATTCCCTCGCGGTAACCGGCGGTCATTCCACAAGACCGCGCCGGAACGCGGCCGTACGTTGTGGGCACTCCACCCCGACAGCACGACGACGGTAAAGGCCGGACGCCGGCCCTGTTCGCCGTGCCCGCAAAAGGGAGATGCCCATGCGTTTCAAACGGCTCCGCTCGTGGGCGGTCATCACCGCGGCCATTCCCGCCGCACTCGGCCTGACCGGGGCGGTCGCCCCCGCGGCGCACGCCGAGACGAGCCCGGAAGGGGCGAACGACTGGAACTGCAGACCCTCGTTCCCGCATCCCCGCCCCGTAGTGCTCGTGCACGGCACTTTCGAGAACATGGCGTTCAACTGGCAGAAGCTCTCGCCGGCGCTGAAGAAGGCCGGGTACTGCGTCTACGCCCTCAATTACGGCGGCCCGAAGGACGGCCCCATCCAGGGGATCAACGACATTCCCACGTCGGCCGGTGAGCTGTCGGCGTTCGTCGACAAGGTCATGGCCTCCACCGGGGCGTCCAAGGTCGACATCGTCGGGCACTCGCAGGGCGGCATGATGCCGCGGTACTACATGAAGTTCCTCGGCGGCGCCGCGAAGGTGAACAAGCTGGTCGGCATCGTGCCGTCCAACCACGGCACCAACATGTCCGGGCTGGTGGAGCTGGGCACCCTGCTCGGCATCACGCAGGAGGTCGTGAAGGCCGCGCCGGCGGCCGGCCAGCAGATCGTCGACTCGGACTTCCTGAAGAAGCTGAACGGGGGCGGCGACACCGTGCCCGGCCCGACCTACATCGTGCTGTCCACCAAGTACGACGAGGTCGTCACGCCCTACACCTCGGAGTTCCTCAACGGCTCCAACGCGCAGAACGTCCTGCTGCAGGACAAGTGCCCGAACGACACCAACGCGCACGTCGGCATCGCCTTCGACCCGGTGATGATCAAGTTCGTGCTGAACTCGCTCGACATCTGGGGCCCGTACTGGCCCATCGACTGCGCGAAGCCCCTCGGCTGACCCGTGCGGCGCCCGGCGGGTCTCCCCTCTCACCGCCGGGCGCCGCCGCGCCGCGGACCGTGCCACCGGCCGCGCCGCGGCGATGTCACAGGCCGCGCCGCGGCGGCGTCACAGGCCGAGGCGCTTGGCGGCGATCTCGTTCATGATCTCGTTGGTGCCGCCGCCGATGCCGAGGATGCGGGCGTCGCGGTAGTGGCGCTCCACCTCGGACTCGCGCATGTAGCCCATCCCGCCGTGCAGCTGGACGGCCTCGTGCACCACGTGCTCGCAGGCGAGGACGGCGGTGTTCTTGGCGTAGGCCGTCTCGGTGAGGACGTCCTCCCCGGCCGCGTGCCGCTCGGCGACCGCGCGGGTGTAGGTGCGGGCGACGTCGGTCCGCCGCGCCATCTCGGCGATCTTGTGCCGGACGAGCTGCCGGGAGGCGAGCGGGCGGCCGAACGTCTCCCGGTCCCGGACCCAGGCCAGGGTGAGGTCCAGGCAGCGCTGCGCCGTCGCGTACGCCTGGACGGCCAGCGACAGCCGCTCGGTCACGAAGTTCTGGACGATCTGCAGGAATCCGCTGTTCTCCGCGCCGACGAGGTTGGCCGCGGGAACGCGGACGCCGTCGAACGACAGCTCCGCGGTGTCGGAGCAGAGCCAGCCCATCTTGCGCAGCGGCGCGGAGACGGTGAAGCCCGGGGTGCCCTTCTCCACGACCAGCAGGGAGATGCCGTCGAAGCCGGGCCCGCCCGTCCGCACCGCCGTGGTGACGAAGTCCGCCCGCACGCCCGAGGTGATGAACAGCTTGGCGCCGTCGACGACGTAGTGCCCGCCGTCGCGGACGGCGGTGGTGCGGATGCCCGCGACGTCCGATCCGGTGCCGGGCTCGGTCGCGCCGAGCGCGCCGATCTTCTCCCCGGCGAGCGTCGGCCGCGCGAACCTGTCGATCAGCGCCGCGTCCCCGGAGGCGATGATGTGGGGGAGCGCGATCCCGTGCGTGAACAGGGAGGCGACCACGCCGCCCGACCCGCCCGCCTGGATGATCTCCTCGGCGACGATCAGCGCGTCGAGCAGCCCCCCGCCGGACCCGCCGGCCTCCTCCGGGAACCCGGCCCCTAGCAGTCCCGCCTCGGCGGCCCGGACGTGCAGGGACCGGGGCAGCTCGCCCGCGTCCTCCCAGTCGGCGACGAAGGGCGCGATCTCCCGCGCGGTGAAGTCGCGGACGAGGGCGCGCAGCGCCGCCCGTTCCGGGGTCTGCCAGGAATCCACCGCGCCTCCTCGTACAGAACGAGGTTCGGAATCTAGCAGGCGGCGCGTCAGTCCCCGGCGCGCAGGTCCTCCGGGTCGGACGGCGCGGGCAGGTCCCCCGCGGGGACGCCGGTCAGCTCGCTGACGTGCCGGCGCAGTACGGCCCGCAGCTCCGCCGGGCCGGTGGCGTCGGGCCGCAGGACGGCGTGGGAGGTCAGCCCGTCCACCAGCGCGTGCACCCGCGCGGCCTCGACCTCGACGTCCAGTCCGGGGCGCAGGGCGCCGGCGCGGCGGGCCGCCCGCAGGACCCGGCTCGCGATCGAGCGCAGGTCGTCGTGCATCTCCCGGGCCAGCGGGCCCAGCTCGGGACGGGTGCGGGCGCCGGTGGTGAACGCCAGCCACACCTCGGCCTCCTCGCGCCGCTCGGCGTCCAGCGGCAGCAGTTCGGCGAACAGCGCCTCCATGGCCGCCGCGTGCTCGGCGGGCGGTGCGGCGGGGCCGGGGTCCGCGAGCCGGGCCGCGCGCAGCCGCAGCCGCTCGCCGGCCCGCTCGGCGAACGTGCGCATCGCGAAGATCATGATTTCGGCCTGGCCGTCGAAGTAGTGCCGGACCGATCCGATGGCCAGGCCCGCCTCGGCGGCGACGGTGCGCAGCGACGCCTGGTCCAGCCCGTCCCGGCGCACGACGCGGAACACGGCCTCGGCCACCTCGCGGCGGCGGGTCTCGGCATCGACGATCTTCGGCACCGCTCTTTTATAGCACGCCCATGCTACAGTCGTATTTAGCACGAGCCTGCCAAATAAGTTCGACCGAAGGGGAGGCCGACATGGACGAAGTGATGAACATCCTGCTGATCCGCTTCGCGATCATCGTCGCCGGGATCGCGCTGCTGGTCGTGGCGGTGTTCAGTGTGGCGATCATGCTGAAGCGCCGCGGCCGGCTCGGCCGGGCCCGGGGCCTGGTCGAACCGGTCCTGCGCGCCTGGGCCGACCGCCCGGCGGCCGGCCCGGACCCGCGCCGGAACGCGGGCCGCGGCGGCCTCGACGCGCGGCGCGGCGGCGGCCGGTCCGAACTCGGCCGGCTCGCCGTCCGCGGCGCCCTGCACTACCTCGACCGGAGCGAGACCCGACGGACGGGAGGGGGCCGGTGACCCCGGCCGCCGACGACGCGGACGTGGTGATCGGCCTTCTCGTGGACCGGCTGATCAAGGGCGGGATCGTCGTGGCCGCCCTCGTCGTGGTCGTGGTCGCCCTCACCGTCGTCTACCGCAGGACCGGCCCGAAGGACCGGCCCTGACGGTGGGACTCCGCGTCGGCGCGGACTAGCCGACGGCGTCGGCGACGGCCTCGGCCCACAGGGCCAGGCCGTCGTCGATCTGGTCGCCGGTGATGACCAGCGGCGGGATCATCCGGACGACGTTGCCGTACGCGCCGCAGGTCAGCAGCAGGAGCCCGCGCTCGGCGGCGGCCGCGTGCGCCCGCGCCGCGGCGGCGGGGTCGGGCTCGCCGTCCGGCGTGGTGAACTCGCTGGCCTGCATGAGCCCGAGCCCGCGCACGTCGCCGATCGCCGGGTGGTCGGCGGCGACCTTGCGGAGCCCGTCGTTGAGCCGCGCGCCCTGCAGGGCGGAGTTGCCGACGAGGTCCTCGTCGGCGATGACCTGCAGGGTGGCGAGCGCGGCGGCGCACGAGACGGCGTTGCCTCCGTACGTGCCGCCCTGCGACCCGGGGCGGGCCTTGGCCATCAGCGTCTCGGGCGCGGCGATCGCCGACAGCGGGAACCCGCTCGCCAGGCCCTTGGCCGTGATCAGGACGTCGGGGCGCGCGGCCGAGTGCTCGTGGCCCCAGAACCGGCCCGTCCGCCCGTACCCGGTCTGCACCTCGTCGACGACCAGCAGGATGCCGTGCCGGTCGGCGCGCTCGCGCAGCCCCTCCAGGAACGCGGGGGGCGCGGGGATGTAGCCGCCCTCGCCGAGCACCGGCTCGACCACGAACGCGGCCGTGTCGGACGCCGGGCTCGCGGTGACGAGCAGGTAGTCGAGCTCACGCAGCGCGAACCGCGTCGCCTCCTCCTCCGACCACCCGTACCGGTACGCCTGCGGGAACGGCGCGATGGCGGCGCCCGGCATCAGCGGGCCGATCCCGGCGCGGAACTTCGTGCCCGCCGTGGTGAGGGCGGCGGCGCCCATCGTCCGGCCGTGGAAGGAGCCGTGGAAGACGACGATGTTCTGCCGGCCGGTGGCGTGCCGGGCGAGCCGGATGGCCGCCTCGACGGCCTCGCTGCCGCTGTTGAGGAAGAACAGCGAGTCCAGGCCCTCCGGCAGCACCTCGCCGAGCGCCTCGGTCAGCCGCAGCAGCGGCCGGTGCATGACGGTCGTGTACTGGCCGTGGATGAGCGTGCCCACCTGCTGCTGCGCGGCCTCGACCACGCGCGGGTGGCAGTGGCCGGTGTTCACGACGCCGATGCCCGCGGTGAAGTCCAGGTGCCTGCGGCCCTCGGCGTCGTAGAGGTACACGCCCTCGCCGCGCTCGGCAAGGACGGGGGTGGCCTGCTTGAGCAGGGGAGACAGCGTCGCCATGGCGTCCCTCCGGTAGATTGTCGACAATCTGCAATCTAGGTGGCCCCGGGCCGGTTGTCCAGCGGGGCCGTTCCTCTGTGGCGGCGCCGGAAGCTAGGACTCGCGGAGCCGGGTGATGGAGTCGGTCATGTGCTCCTCGATGAGGGTGAGCAGGCGCTCCTCCTCGCCGTCGCCGATCGCGTCGACGAGCCGCCGGTGCTCCTCGACGAGGTCGGCGGGCTCGGGGTAGGTGTCCTGGAGGGCGTTCAGGCACATGCGCGTCTCCACCAGCAGCGTGTGCGCCATCCGCTCCAGCCGCGGGCTGCCCGACGAGCTGACCAGCACCTCGTGGAACGCCTGGTCGGCATCGCTCATCGCGACCCGGTCGCGCTGGCGGGCCGCGGCCACGAGCGCCTCCAGGGCCTCGGTGAGCCGGGCCACCGCCTCGCCCCGGTTGCGCTCCATGATCAGCCGGCAGGCCTCGCGCTCGATCGCGAGCCGGGCGAGGTAGACGTCCTCGACGTCCCCCTCGTCCAGCGTGATCACGAACAGTCCGCGGTGCGGCTCGCTGACGAGCAGCCCCTCCTGGACGAGCCGCTGCATGGCCTCGCGCAGCGGTCCGCGGCTGATGCCGAGGCGCGCGGCGAGGTCGGCCTCGCCGAGCTGCGCGCCGGGCTCCAGCGACCCGTACATGATCGCCGAGCGGAGCTCGTCCGAGACGATCTCCACCGTCGACTTGCGGGGAACAGGCTCCAGCTCACCCAGTCGGCCCATGCGCGGTTCCCTTTCGTCTCTATTCAGATTTGCCATGCATGTCGTCCCCGCAGGGGGACCGCGGCGGGGACGGCGAAGAGCCGGCCCAGCCCGGTGCGCGGCGGGAGCCCGTCGGGCCCCGACGCGAGTCGCAGCCCCTCCCAGACGCTCACCTGGTTGGCGGTCAGCACCGGCTTGCCGACCCGCGCCTCCAGCTTGTCGAGCCAGGCGACGGTGTGCAGCGCGGTGTCGGGCACCAGCACCGCCTCGGCGTCCGGATGGTCGTTGGCCGCGACGAACGCCAGCACCTCGTCGCGGCCGAGGGTGCCGACCTCGGCGGCGGTGACGATGCCCCGGCAGGACAGCGCCACCACCTCGATGCCGGCGCAGGCGAGGAACGCGACGAACCGCTCGGCGACGTCGGCCGGATAGGTCGCCGCGACCGCGACGCGGGTCACGCCCAGTGCCTGCGCCGCGTGCACGAACGCGAACGACGTGCTGGAGGCGGGCACGCCCGCCGCCTCGCGGACGCCCGCGACCTGCTGCGCGGCGCCGTCCCAGCCGAACACGAAGCTTCCGCTGGTGCACGCCCACACGGCGGCCTTCACGCCGTGTTCGCGCAGGGTACGGGCGCCGTCTCCGAGCACGTCGGCGCCGCCGATGTCCAGCAGCGCGTCGACGCGGTGCGCGTCCTCGCGCATGAGCGTGTGCACGACCGGGAGGCTGACCTCTCCCAGGGCGCGCTCGATGGTGGGGTAGTCGTCCTCGGCGCTGTAGCCGGGGTAGAGGAACCCCGCGCGCAACCCGTTCTGGCGCATGTTGTCGACAATCCTACCTTTGGGGATCATGGCGGCTAGGCCGCCGTGAAGGGAGCGAGCCCGACCAGGGACTGTCCGGGACCGGACGCCGAACGCCCCATGGCGCGCAGCGCCGAGCACATCGTCACCTGGTTGGCGGTGAGCACCGGCTTGCCGATCATCTGCTCCAGCGGTGCGATGATGTCGTACGTCGGGACGTTCGTGCAGCTGATGAAGACGGCCTCGGCCTCCGGGTGGTCGACCGCCGACACCGCCGACACGATCTCGCCGTAGCCGACCTTCCAGATGTGGCTGAGCAGGCCCAGCCCGACCGAGGACACCACCTCGATGCCGTGCTCGCCGAGGAACGACACGAGCCGGTCGGTGACGGCGTCGATGTAGGGCGTGACGACCGCGATCCGCCGGGCGCCGAGGAGCCCGAGCGACTCCACCAGCGCGCCGGAGGTCGTCGTCGAGACCGGCGCGCCGGCCTGGAGCATCGACTGGTGCAACTGGATCTCGCCCGCCTTGCCGCGGATGAAGCTGCCCGACGCGCACGCGTAGGCGACGGCGAGCGGCTCCGGGGCGAGGACGTCGCGGGTCGCCTGCCGGACGATCGACTGGTCCGACAGGGCGGAGGCCATCTCCACCGTGACCGGGACCGGCACGTACGGCAGGCGGGTCATGAACAGGGACACGTCGTCGGGCGTCCAGCGCCACAGCTCCCTGTCGAGGGCGAAGTCGAACGGCGCGACCACCCCGATGCCGTGCTGGGCGAGCAGCTCTGGGCCGACGACCAGCGAGGGGTCGAATGTCATCTGCGCGGCCGCCACTCTAGGACTCTGCGCGCGCGTAGAGGAGGCGTTCGCCGACGCCGCCCGACCGCCACACGTCGTTGCACGCCTCGGCCATGCGGTCGAGGCCGTCGACGATCGTCGCGTAGACGTTGCCGGGGACCCAGCCGACGTCCCCGTTCAGCAGCAGGTTGTTGCGGCCGTAGAAGATCGCGAGGTCGATGACGCCGGGCAGCGCGTGGATGTTCTTCTCCTCCTTGAACTTCCGGTCGAGCATCCCGCCGGGGAAGGAGAAGTAGACGACGTCGCCCGGGATCGGGGTGACGGTGGGGTTCTCCAGGCCGATCTCTTCCTCGGAGAACCGTTCGACCATCGTGTACACCTCGTTGCGGGCGTACTTGGCGTGGTACGCCTCGCCGCCGAGGGGTAGAGCGTTCCAGACCGCCTCGCAGGTGCGCGGCGCGTCCTTCTCGAGAAGCTCCGCGACGCACGACACGCCGCGGCGCTCCAGAGTGATGGTCATGAGCTTGGGCATGCTGACCTCCCCGTGAACAGGGGTGGGCGAGAGCGTCGCCACCCGAAGGACTCTCCATGTTCGTGGGGGGTCGTCCCCCCACACCCCCGAACGGGGGCTGTTAGAGCGCTCTGGGATCCGTCCTGGCCCTGCTGGGCAGCGGTTGCGACGGTCTTGCAGCACATGTCCCATTGCGGTGACCGAGGCCGCAGTGCACCGCGTTGATTGTTGACAATCCTACGAACGCTTCCTAGCGTGTCAATGCCTCCCGCCGTTGCCTTCTCGTAAACTCCGCACACCCCGGAAGTGACGCCGATGGACCCTGCCCAGCCCGCATCCGGCAACCCGCCTGACGTGGTGGTACTCGTGGGCGACGTCCATCCGCGCGGCATGGAGGAGGCGGAGCGCCTCGCGCGCGTCCGTTACGTGCGCGAAACAGAGCTGGCCGAGGCGCTTCCCGAGGCCGATGTTCTGTTCATGTGGGATTTTCTCTCGGACGCCCTGGCCGGTGCGTGGCCCCGGACCGGCGGGCCCGGATGGGTCCACATCGCCAGTGCCGGCGTCGACCGCCTGATGTTCCCCGGGCTCGTCCGCAGTGACACTGTTGTCACCAACTCGCGCGGCGTCTTCGACGAGCCCATCGCAGAATACGTGCTCGGGCTGGTGCTCGCGTTCGCCAAGGACCTGCACACCACCTTCCGGCTGCAGGGCGAGCGGCGCTGGCGGCACCGCGAGACCGAGCGGATCACCGGCGCCCGCGCGCTGGTCGTCGGCACCGGGCCGATCGGCCGCGCGATCGGCCGCCGGCTGTCGGCTGCCGGCCTCGCCGTCACCGGCGTCGGGCGCACCGCCCGCGACGAGGACCCCGACCTCGGCGCCGTCCGCCCGATGGACCGGCTCGGCGAGGAGCTCCCCGCCGCCGACTACGTCGTGCTGGCCGCGCCCCTCACCCCGCAGACCCGCGGCATGATCGACGCCGCCGCGCTGGAGCGGATGCGGCCGTCCGCGCGGCTGATCAACGTCGGGCGCGGCGCCCTCGTGGCCGAGTCGGACCTGGTCAAGGCGCTGCGGGCGGGCCGGATCGCGGGCGCCGCGCTCGACGTCTTCGAGGACGAGCCGCTCCCGCCGTCCTCGCCGCTGTGGGAGATGCCGGGCGTCATCGTCTCGCCGCACATGTCCGGCGACGTGGTCGGCTGGCGGGACGAGCTGGTCCGGCTGTTCGTCGACAACCTCGGCCGCCGCGTGGCCGGCCGTCCCCTGCGCAACGTCGTGGACAAGGGGCTCGGCTACGTGGGCTCGGAGCCGGCCGGCCCGCGGTAGCGGGCCGCATCACACCAGAGGGGGCAACCATGGCCGATGCGGCCGACCTGACCGCGACCGAACTGCTCGCGGAGTACCGGGCCGGGGCGCTGTCCCCGGTCGAGGCCGCCGGGGCCGTCCTCGCCCGGATCGAGCGGGACGACCCCGAGCTCAACGCGTTCTGCCTCGTCGACGAGGAGACCACCCTCGACATGGCGCGCGCGGCGACCGAGCGGTGGCGGCGCGGCGCGACGCTCGGGCCGCTGGACGGCGTGCCCGTCTCCATCAAGGACGTCCTGCTCACCCGGGGCTGGCCGACGCTGCGCGGCTCCCGGACGATCGACCCCGCCCGCCCGTGGGACGAGGACTCGCCGTCCGTCGCCCGCCTGCGCGAGCAGGGCGCGGTGTTCGTCGGCAAGACGACGACGCCGGAGTTCGCGTGGAAGGGCGTCACCGACAACCCGCTGACCGGCGTCACCCGCAACCCGTGGGACCCCTCCCGCACGCCGGGCGGGTCGAGCGGCGGCGCGGCGGCGGCGGTCGCGGCGGGCATGGCGCCGCTCGCCCTCGGCACCGACGGCGGCGGCTCGGTGCGCATCCCCGCCGCGTTCACCGGCACCTTCACGATCAAGCCGACTTACGGCCGCATCCCGCACTACCCGGCGAGCCCGTTCGGGACGCTCGCGCACACCGGCCCGATGACGAACACCGTGGCCGACGCGGCGCTGCTGCTCGACGCCGTCAGCGGCGCCGACGCCCGCGACTGGTCGGCGCTGCCGCCGCCGGACGTGGTGTTCGCCGAGGCCGGCGCCCGCCTCGGCCGGGACGACCTGACCGGCCTGCGCGTCGCGTTCAGCCCCGACCTCGGGTTCGCGGAGGTCGACCCGGAGGTCGCGGCGTCCGTCGCGGCCGCCGCCGAGGTCTTCGCCGAGCTCGGCGCCAAGGTCGAGCTGACCGGCCCGGGCTTCGGCGACCCGGTCGAGGAGTTCGAGGTCCTGTGGTTCGCGGGCGCCGCCAAGGTGGTCGAGCACCTGTCGTCCGAGGAGCGCGAACTGCTCGACCCGGGCCTGCGGGAGATCTGCGAGCAGGGCGCGCGCTACTCGGCGCAGGACTACCTGACGGCCACCGCGCGCCGCATGGAGCTTGGCCGCCTGATGGGCCTGTTCCACGAGCGCTACGACCTGCTGCTCACCCCGACGACGCCGATCGCCGCGTTCGAGGTCGGCCTGGAGGTCCCGCCGGGCTCGGCGTCCCCGCGCTGGACGGGCTGGACCCCGTTCACCTACCCGTTCAACATGACCCAGCAGCCCGCGGCGAGCCTGCCGTGCGGCTTCACCTCCGGCGGCCTGCCCGTCGGCCTCCAGGTCGTCGGCGCCCGGCACGCCGACGCCCTGGTGATGGCCGCATGCGCCGCCTACGAGCGCGCCCGCCCGTGGACGAGGTTCACCGGGAGGCGATGACCGCGCGGCCCCGCTGAAGGCGGGCCTCCGCGAGTCGACCGGCCACCCGACGGCGCCGTCACGAGAATCCACGACCGGCGCGAATGACCCGTGCCCAGGTTCGCAAGCCACCATTCCTGCGCGCCGATTTCCTCTGGTGTGCGCGTCGTATTACTTGAAAAGGCCCGTCTGAACCGTTGTTCGTCCTGCCTCGGACGCGAGTGGGAACGAGCTTGCAGTTTTGGAACGGTGAGGCATCGTGAAACGTATGTGAGTTCTGCGGTCTTCGTGTCGCGCACGTGCAAAGTTCGCACGTGCGCGATTACATAGGGGGCGGTGTGGTCCGGGCGTTGGCCCCGCACGTCACGGATACGCCCGGTGAACCGTCCGGCGGGCCGGTTCACCTCCCCCCAATGGAAGGGCTGCGAGCGTGGGCGTGGACAATCCCTCCGGTGGACCGGTCAAGGACCCCGAGACCACCGACAAGCCCGCCCCACCGCGCAACGGCGGCGAGTCACCGTCCACCACTCCCGGAGCGGACGGCAGAACGCCCCGCATCGACAGCCTCAGAGCAGCCGGTTGGACGATCCCTGAGCGGCCGGACACCGACAACGGACAGCAGGGTGACCGCGAGGACCAATCCGGCGAGTCCTCCTCCGCCGCCCCGGCCGGCGAGAAGCCAAAGACCCCCGCCGACCCGTCGCCCGAAACCGACCCCAAGGCCAAGGAGAAGCCGGAGACCGGCGACGCCGAGAGCGGCTCCCAGCCGCCAGACGAACACGCCCATGAGAAGCCCGATCCGGCCCAGACCGGCAACAGCGGCACAGAAGCGGAGAAGTCAGGCCAGGCCAAGCCGGAGGACTCGCGCCAGGACGAGGGTGAGCGCGGCAACGCGGGCCCCGAACCCAAGTCCGGCCGAGCCGAGACCGACGAGACGGGAGGAAAGGACGACCCGGGTAAGGAACCGTCCTCCCAGGACAGCGGCACTACAGCCGACGACCCGGCACCCAGCGGGGAACAAAGCGCCCTTCCGGCAGAAGCGTCTCAGTACCCGCCCGGATCCCGCATGGAAAGCCTCGCCCGCACCCGTGCAGAACAACATGCGAACGCGGAACAAAGGCGCGCCGTGTTCCAGGACACCCAGGCCACCGAGGGCGTCGACAAAACGGCCGCCGGCGAGAACGGTGACGGAGGCGTGCGGCCGGACAGTGAGAACGCGGGGAAGAGCGAGCCCGGACAGGAAGCGCAGCCCCCCGGCAACGAGATACCGACCGGGGGCACGGGCGATTCCGGCGGCGCAGACACGCTCGACGGTTCCGACAAGTCCGAACCACCGACCTCCGGGGAAGGAACCGAGCCCCCCGCGCCAGAGTCCGCACGCCCACAGGACCAGGGCCACGCCCCCCTCCCGCCGCAGGACTCCACCGACTCAGGCGACGCCGGTGGCGATCCGCCCACCGAACCACCAGCGGACGGCATGAAGCCCGCCGACGACCGGGCACCAGACGGACAAGGCGATCCGCCGCCGGGCCCAGAGGGCGACCCACCCCCCGAGCCCACCGCCGAAAATGGTCCCGCCGTTCCCGAACCCGGCCGCGAGGCATCCTCGATCGGCTCGGAGACCATAGACCAAGGCACCGAGCCCCCAGAACCCAAGGCAGACGCCGGAGGCACAGGCAACGAAGCAGACGCCCCGCAACCCAGCGGCGAGACCATTCCCCCGGCTCAAGAAGCCAGCGAGAACACCACACCCCCAGAAGCCCTCGGTGAACAGAGCGACGGCCATGGTAGAAATGCGGAGGGCGACGGTACCGAGTCGGACCCGGAAGGTAATTATGAATCGAAACCGGAAGTCCGCCCCAATCCCATTATTTCCGAGGTGTACACCGACAGCCAAGGCCAGGTACATGTCGAACCCCGGTACGGACGAGAACAGACCCGCGAACCGGGCAGCGAGGTGGCGCGAAACGAACCGGAGACCACAGAACCAGCAGGCCTTCCGACCCGCGAGGACCTCGATCCGGTAGGAGCCAGAGGCGGCGAGCCCGGACGAGGTGAACTCCGCGACCCTGAGGACGATCCCGCGGAGCGGAATCCGGGAGAACCTGCCCCTGAACGCTCCTCGCGCCGAAAAGAGCTTCTGAAAGAGGCCATGGGTGAATCCGAGGATATCGTTGATGTAGGCAATAAGGCAATTGATGGGGCTTTCAAAGCGCTTAAGCCCAAACCTCCTACGGGGCACCCATGCACTGCTCGAGACACCAGCGCCCATATGGATCCCGTGCAGACACCCGCGCAAGCAGGAAGTGCTGCAATCGCACTGATCGGCACCGCAATCGTGGTGACTCAGGCAACACGATGGACCGCCGAAAAGGTTAGAGATGGCAGGAGAAGAGAGAATGCCGACAACAGGTGATCAGGTAGCGACCTTGCATGCTTTGCTTGCCGGACGTCGCGAGGAGCATCGCCAGCTCCTAAACCAGCTTGACCGAGCCGAGGCTAATAAGGGCTACTCCGCACTACTTGCCGCCGGTCTTTTTGAAGCCGTCGAACGTCGTTTTATTGTGGATGGCAAGGTCGCCGATCGCGCCGAAGTCATCGCTTTCGTTGCCTCTGTTCGAGAAAGAGGGGACGAGATGCCCGACCTCATCAATCCAGAGGTGGCCGAACGGATAATTCTCCGAATGCTGGACCAAGGCGGCTCAGTCTCCGGAATCGACGCCGACACCATGATCCGGCACCAGATTATTCTTTTGGCCGGATTGATTGGCGATGCCAATCTCAGTGAATCAGAACTCAATGAGTTCATGCAAAAGATTCGCGTCGATGCGGACGAGTTGCTTGAGTGATGGACTATTCGAAAGTTAGGATTGGCGAGGAGAATATTCTCGCGTTGCGGTCGTTCCTGTTGGAGGGGCCTGAGGCATGGGTGCCGCTGCAGGACCAGATGCAGTGGACGACGAGACGGCGGCCGGGTACATGTCGCTGCTCTTCTGCGCGTTCGAGGTTGAGGTGCGTCGAAAGTTCGCGCCGACCTACTTCGTGGGTCAACTCGCCCTTTTGTCGATGATGTAAGGATAGCGGCCAGCGAGGACGCGTTTCCGATTGACCCGCTCGTCGCCGAGGACATGGTCCGCCGTGCCGGCGATGCGATGGTTGGCGTGGTCAGTGGTGGCGGTCGAGATGACTCGACGAAGCGTCCAGTACCTGAAACGACAGATGGGAAGAGAGCATGCCAGTAACGGATGAGCAGGTTGCGGCCCTCTATGCTCAACTGGCAGGGCGTCCGCCAGAGGAACATCTTCGGCTGTTCAACGAGCTCGATCAGAACGATAACGTCGGTTACGCGGCGCTGCTGGCGGCAGGACTCTTCGAGACTATCCAGCGGCGCTTTGTCAAGGACGGCGAGATAGCCGACCGTTCAGAGATCATCCAATTTGTCGCGCAAGTGCGTGCGAGAGGCAATGAATCTCTGGAGGCCATCAATCCGGGAGTGGCAGAGCAGATCATTTTGCACGCTCTGGGGAAGGGTTCCCTCTCGGGCATTGACGACCAAACGGTTCTCGGCCACCAGATCGTTCTGCTTTCGGCTCTGGTAGGCCGGGCGAACTACAGTGAAGCCGAACTCAACGACTTCATGGCGCAGATTCGTGCAGACGCGGACGAAATTCTGGAGTAATGGACTACTCGACCGTCGAGATTCGGGAGAAAAACATTCTGGCGCTCCGGTCCTTTCTCTTGGAGGGACCGGAGGCTTGGGTGCCTCTGCAAGATGAGTTGCAGGTGGACGACGAGACGGCGGCCGGGTACATGTCGCTGCTCTTCTGCGCGTTCGAGGTTGCCATGCGCCGAAAGTTCGCGCCGACCTACACCGTGGGGCAGATCGTTCGGTTCGTCGCCGACCTGCGGATCGCGGCCGGCGAGGACGCAGACTTGATCGACCCGCTCATCGCCGAGGACATGGTTCGTCGCGCAGTCGACGCACCCGCGCTGAAGGCGACCGTCCCAGACGACCTGACGGCCGCCCTGAACGCCGAGGTCTTCATCCTGCTCTACCTCGTCGCTGAGATGGATCTCGATCGAGCTGGGTTGGAGCAGTTCATCGAGGAGGTCATCGCTTACACCGAACAGTGGCTCGCCGCGCGGCGCGAGGCCTCCACTGCGCCCTCCTCGTAGGTTCCAAGACGGGTTGACTGGACCGCTGGCCGCACGCACCGGGCACGCGCTGACTCGGTCTTGGCGGGGCGACAGTTGGAGCGCGGAAGGCAGAGGACGTCCTGTTCTGGCAGCGTTCTTCGGAGTCGCGACGAGGGTCGGAAGCGGCACGAATCGGCGGCGGGTTTGGCTGCTCGAGGCTACTCACGCTTTCCGGAACATGCGGGTATGGGTGTTTGTGAATGGTGATCTAAACGGCCGAAACGGACTGGCACAGGTTGCAAAGTCCGAGTTCCGCACGTGCGGATTTTTAGCTCTCACGTCGCTGTGGCGCGATTTTGTCGGGGCGTGACTTTACTATTGCCGGGCATCGTTCGATTGCAGTGAGTTAGCGATCAGTGCGGACCGTGTCCGACGCGATTTCGGGAGGACGGCCATGCCGAGCCCCTACGTCCGCCGCCGCCGTTTGGCGGGGGAGATCCGCAAGCTCCGCGAAAACCGCGGCCTCACGACCGATGATCTCGCCCGCCTCGTCTTCCACTCCCGGACGAAGATCACCCGCCTCGAGAACGCCCAGATCCGCCCGGACCTCACCGAGATCATGAACCTGCTCGACGCCCTGGAGATCACCGGCGATGAGTACGACCGGATCTGCAAGCTCGCCAGAGAAGCCAGTCAGAAGGGCTGGTGGGATCGGTATGGCGTCTCCATGGGGCCGCGTCAGAAGCTCTACGCGGACCTTGAGTACAACGCGGACAGCGTGCGCGACTACAACCAGACGCTGATGCCTGCCGTTTTGCAAGCTCCCGAGTTCATCTCAGCGCTCGTTGAGCTGGATGCTTGTCAAGGGAAGCTCGACTACGTCCCGGAGCGCATGGCCGAGGCCCGCATTCGGCGGCAGCGCGAGTTGCTCCGATCGGGCGGTCCCACCTACGAGACCGTGCTCGACGAGTGTGTGATTCATCGACTCGGCGTCCCTCCTCAAGCCATGACCGCCCAACTGCATCACGTGATCAGAGTGGTGTCGGAAGAGGAGCGGATCACCGTTCGTGTGCTGCTGCACGACGCCCGCATCCAGGGAGCGTTTCTCCCCATGTCCTCCTTCTGCCTCTACACGTTCGCTGAACCAGGTGACGCACCCCTGGCAGTCCTCGAAACCGTCACTGCCGATGTCATCCTCACTCAGCGGGGCGAAGTGGCGCGGTATACAAGGATTTACGACCGCCTGCGGGAGGCTGCCCTCTCCCGTGAGGACAGCATCGCCTTCCTCGAAGGGGTAGCCGATCGGCTCGCCCACCAGAGAGGATCGGGGACATGAAGGACTTCCAGCGCTGGCGCAAGTCGCGACACAGTCAACCGAACGGCGGATGCATCGAAGCCGGTCGCGCCGCAGATGGCACGGTCGGTGTCCGGGACACCAAGCACAATGGGGCTGGGCCGATCCTGGAGTTCACGTCGGACGAATGGCGCGCTTTCCTCCGCACGATCCGCGCAGGGGCCTGACACCTACGGACATCATCGGTCTTGAGGTGGGCCCGCCTTGCGGGGCTTCACTCCGACGCCCCCCCAGAACGCCAGGCCCTACGACCACGGCCGGCGAGCCCGGCATGCCGGGCCCGCTCAACCGCTGGTCGAACCGGAGCGTGATCGGGAGGGCCCGGGCGGCCGCCGTGCGTCGCATGGAGCCGGGCCGTCTGAGGGGGCTGTTCCGCGAGCACTTCGACCTGCGGCTCAACCGGTGACGCCGATTGCCGTCTGCGAGCGGGCCCGGGCGTGGACGTGGGTTACTCGAAGGTGATTACCGCGCGGCCGCGGTTGGTGCCCTCGTCCATCGCGGCTAGGACGGCCGGGGCCTCGTCCAGGGTGACCGGGGTGACCTCGGGGACGATGCCGTGCGCCACCGCGAACGCGAGGGTGTCGCGCAGGTCGTGCGGGGAGCCGGACGGCACGCCCATCACCCGCAGCCGGCCGGAGACGAGGGCCATCGGCGGCACGCTCACGTTCTCGGCGCCCATGCCGAGGTAGAGCAGGGTCCCGTCCGGGCGCAGGCCGCCGAACGCGGCGAGCCCCGTCGCGGTGTCGGGCGCGGTGTTCACCACCAGGTCGGCGCCGCCCCACGCCCGCAGGGCCTCGGCGGGGTCCTGCTCGGCGGTCGCGACGAACAGCTCGGCGCCGAGGTCCAGCGCCTCCTTCTCGGCGCGGCGCGACCGCGACACGACGGCGACGCGGGCGCCCATCGCCGTGGCGAACCGCTGGGCCATCGTCCCGACACCGCCGGTGCCGAGCACGGCCACCTTCGACCCGGCGACGGCCCCGGCCCGCCGGAGCCCGTTGAACGCGGTGATGCCGGCGCACATCAGCGGCGCGCCCGCGACCGGGTCGAGGCCGTCAGGCAGCGGGGTGACGAACCCGGCGCGGCCGACGAAGTACTCGGCGTACCCGCCGTCGCGGTTGACGCCCGTGATCTGCTTCGGCGCACCCGTGCAGAGGATCTGGTCGCCGCGAGCGCACTGGTCGCAGTGGCCGCACGACCCGTACACCCAGGCGGCCCCGACCGGGGTGCCGACCGCGGGCCAGTCGACGCCCTCGCCGAGCGCCGCGACGACGCCGCTGACCTCGTGGCCGGGGACGACGGGGAACGTTCCGAACGGGTAGTGCCCCCGCAGGTGGTTGACCTCGGAGAAGCACATCCCGCAGGCGGTGACCTTCACCAGGATCTCGCCGGGGCCGGGTTCGGGCGCCTCGCGCTCGATGATCTCCAGCGGCTTGCCCTGGGCGGTCAGAACGGCGCTGCGCATGGCGGCGCCTCCTCTCCTGTCGCGGCGGGCCGGCGGCCCGCCATAGCGTCGGTATAACGCAAACTATAGTCACGCTATACGAGCCAGCATAACGCTGCTCCGGAAGTTCTGTAACATCGTTGTTGTGACCGCTCAGAAGGACCCCGACACACGCGACCGCATCCTGCGCGCGGCCGCGCGGCTGCTCATGGAGTCGGACGGCGAGCCGGTGTCGACCCGGGCCGTGTGTACCGCCGCCGGGGTCGGGGCCCCCACGCTGTACCACCACTTCGGCGACAAACGCGGGCTGTTCGACGCCGTCGCCGCCCGCGGGTTCGAGGAGTACCTGGCGAGCAAGCGGGCGCAGGGCAGCACCGGCGACCCGGTCGAGGACCTGCGCCGCGGCTGGGACCTGCACATCGAGTACGCCGTCACCCACCCGGCGTTCTACACGCTGATGTACGGGACGCCCCGCACCCCGGCCGCCGCAGGCGAGGCGTACGGCATCCTGCTGGGCCTGGTCGAGGCCGTCGCCCAGGCGGGGCGGCTCCGCGTCCCGGTCGCCACCGCCGCCCGCATGATCCACGCCGCCGGGGTCGGGGTCGCCCTCACGCTGATCGCGAGCCCGGCCGGCGATTCCGCCGACCGGGACGCCTCGGTCCGCACCCGCGAGGCCGTCCTCGCCGCCGTGACCGAGGACGGCGGCGCCGAGGACGCGGCAAGCCCGGCCGACTCGCCGCTCACGTCCCGCGCGGTGGCGCTGAAGGCGGCCCTCCAGACGGCCCCGCAAACGGGACTGACCGCCTCAGAGGCGGCCCTGCTGGGCGAGTGGCTCGACCGCCTCTCCGACTAGTCCGAATCCCCTTGCTGCCCGGCCTTGCGGCGGGCGCGGCGCTTTACGGCGACTCCGCCCCAGAAGGCCAGGCCCTTCACCACGACCGTGGGGGAGCCCGGCGCGCCGGGGCCGCTCGCCCGCTGGTCGAACCCGCCCATGATCCCGAGCCCGTTGACGTGCACGGTGATGTCGTCCGGCACGATGATCTCGAACCCGGCCATGATCGCCAGGGCCCGGATCACCACCTGGCCCTCCTCGAACCGGGCCTCCCGCAGGTCGATCTTCCCGCCGCCCCAGAACGCGAACGCGCTGAACCTGCTCGGGACGTTCCACACGCCCGCGCGGCGGAACCCGCTCATGATCCCGATGCCGCTCCGCCAGGACGGCGCGCCCGGCACCGGCCGCCAGTCCGACCCGGTCGCCGGGGGAGCCGCGCGGTCCGGCGTCGGCAGGTCCCGGGTGATCGGCTCCAGTTCCGCGTAGGTCTTGGCCGCGTACACCGCGTCCAGCCGCTCGTCCAGCTCGGCCAGCGTCAGCCGCCCGTCGCCGGCCGCGTCCCGCAGCACCTGCGCGACCCGCTCGCGGTCGGCGTCACCGGCCCGCATCTCCGGCGTACCGGGCGTTCCGGGATGCTCCGGGAGGTTCGTCATGCCCGCACTCTAGACCAGGACCGGCCGCCGCGCCGGAGGTCCGATTCGCCGCGGGGTCAGGGCCTGGCGGGCTCCAGGCGGATGACGACGGACTTGGACGTGGGGGTGTTGCTGATCTCGGCCGTGCTGTCCAGCGGGACGAGGACGTTCGTCTCCGGGAAGTAGGCCGCCGCGCAGCCCGGCGCGGTCGGGTAGGAGACGGCGCGGAAGGCGGGGGCGCGGCGCTCGGCGCCGTCAGGCCACTCCGAGACGAGGTCGACGGTCGCGCCGTCCGCGACGCCGAGGCGGGACAGGTCGGCGGGGTTGACGAGCACGACGCGGCGGCCCGCCTTGATGCCGCGGTAGCGGTCGTCGAGGCCGTAGATCGTGGTGTTGTACTGGTCGTGGCTGCGGAGGGTCTGGAGCAGCAGCCGCCCCTCCGGGACCCGCAGGACCTCCAGCTCGTTCACCGTGAGGTTGGCCTTGCCGGTCGCGGTCGGGAACCTGCGCTCGTCGCGGGGCGCGTGGGGGAGCGTGAAGCCGCCGGGCTCGCGGAGGCGGGCGTTGAAGTCCTCGAACCCGGGAACGACCCGGGAGACGTGGTCGCGGATCACGTCGTAGTCGCGCTCCATCGCCTCCCAGCCGGTGCCCGAGCCGGGGAGCGCGGCCCTGGCGAGCCGGCAGACGATCGAGACCTCCGACAGCAGGTGCCCGGACGCCGGGGCCAGACGGCCGCGGGAGGCGTGCACCATGCCCATCGAGTCCTCGACGGAGACGAGCTGCGGCCCCGTCTCCTGCACGTCGCGCTCGGTGCGGCCGAGCGTCGGGAGGATCAGCGCCACCTCGCCGGTGACCGCGTGGGACCGGTTGAGCTTGGTGGACACCTGCGCGGTCAGCCGGCAGCCGCGCAGGGCCGCCTCCGTCACGGCGGAGTCGGGGGTGGCGCGGACGAAGTTGCCGCCCATGCCGAGGAACACCTTCGCCCGGCCGTCCCGCATGGCGCGGATCGCCTCCACGGTGTCCAGGCCGTGCTCGCGGGGCGGCTCGAAGCCGAACTCGGCGGCGAGGGCGTCCAGGAAGGCGGGCTTCGGCCGCTCCCAGATGCCCATCGTCCGGTCGCCCTGCACGTTGGAGTGGCCGCGCACCGGGCAGACGCCTGCGCCGGGCCGGCCGATGTTGCCGCGCAGCAGCAGGAAGTTGACGATCTCGCGGATCGTCGGCACGGAGTTGCGGTGCTGGGTGAGGCCCATCGCCCAGCAGACGATGATCCGCTCGGCGCCGAGGACGTCGCGCAGCGTCGCGTCGATCTCCGCGCGGGTGAGGCCGGTCGCCTCCAGCACGTCGTCCCAGTCCAGGCCGAGGACGTGCTGGCGGAACGCCGCGAAGCCGTGCGCGTGGGCGTCGAGGAACTCCCGGTCGAGGGCGCCCGGGGCGTCCGACTCCAGCAGCAGCCGGTTGAGCGCCTGGAACAGCGCGAGGTCGCCGTTCAGCCGGATCTGCAGGAACCGGTCGGCCAGCACCGTGCCCCGTCCGGTCAGCCCGGCGGGGCGCTGCGGGTTCCTGAACCGCATCAGCCCCGCCTCGGGCAGCGGGTTGACGGCGATGACGCGGGCGCCCTCCTTCTTCGCCCGCTCCAGTGCCGACAGCATCCGCGGGTGGTTCGTCCCCGGGTTCTGGCCGACGACGAAGATCAGGTCGGCCCGGTAGAGGTCCTCCAGCAGCACCGACCCCTTGCCGATGCCGATCGTCTCGTTCAGCGCGGACCCGGACGACTCGTGGCACATGTTGCTGCAGTCGGGCAGGTTGTTCGTGCCGAACTCCCGCGCGAACAGCTGGTAGGCGAACGCGGCCTCGTTGCTCGTCCGGCCGGAGGTGTAGAAGACGGCCTCGTCCGGCGACTCCAGGGCGTTCAGCTCGGACACGAGCAGGCCGAACGCCTCGTCCCACGAGAGCGGCTCGTAGTGCTCGGACCCGGCGCGCTTCACCATCGGCTCGGTCAGCCGCCCCTGCTGCCCGAGCCAGTGGTCGGAGCGTCCGGCCAGGTCGGCGACGCCGTGCTCGGCGAAGAACTCCCGGGTGACGCGCCGGACCGTCGCCTCCTCCGCGACGGCCTTCGCGCCGTTCTCGCAGAACTCGGCGGCGTGCCGGTGGTCGCCCTCCGGCCAGGCGCACCCGGGGCAGTCGAACCCCTGCTTCTGGTTGACGCGCAGCAGCGTCAGCGCGGTGCGCCGCACGCCCATCTGCGCGTGCGAGTGGCGCAGCGCGGCCGTCACCCCGGGAACGCCCGCCGCCCAGGTCTTCGGCTCCGAGACCTCGATACCGGCGTCGTCGAAGTCATCGGCGGGGGCTTTGCGCGTCATGGGGTCCTCCTGGTCGGCCGACATCCCCACTTTCGCACGGCGGCGCGCCCCGGGCACGCTACTGGGGCGGGCCTTCCGTCAGGTGGACGGTCCCCGTCATGCGCTCGCCCTGCTGCGTCGTCCACTCGATCCGGACGGCGTCGCCCGGGTGGTGGGCCAGCATCAGGGTCGTGAGGGTGGACGGCGTGTCGACGGCGGCGTCGCCGAAGGCGACGATCACGGCGCCGACCGGGACGCCGGCGGCCGCGGCGGGGGAGCCGGGCACGAGGTCGGCGACCAGCGCGCCCGGGGAGCGGCCGTTGGGGCGGACCTTGACGCCGAGCATCGCGGTCCGGCCGATGTGCACGGTCGAGGACGCCTCGCCGCGCTGGATCTGCCGGGCGATCTCCAGCGCCCGGTCGGACGGGATGGCGTAGCCGCGGTGGTCCTGGCGCTGCTCGGCGCCCCTCGTCGCGATCCCGGCGGACGCCGCGGTGTTGATGCCGATGACCTTGCCCGCGGTGTCGAGCAGCGGCCCGCCGGAGTCGCCCGGCCTGATCGGGGTGCTCGTCTCGATCAGGCCGGTGAGCCGCTCGGAGGTGCCGTTGCTGTCGTCGCGCGCGGTGACCGACTGCTCCAGCGCGGTGACCCGGCCGGTGACGACCGCGGGCGTGCCGCCCTTGCCGCCCGCGTTGCCGACGGCGGTGACCGTGTCGCCGATCTCGACGCCGCGCGCGGAGGCGAACGCGGCGGGCTTCAGCCGCGCCGCGCCGGACAGCCGGATCACCGCGATGTCGCCCGTCCGGTCGTAGCCGACGACCTGCGCGGTGTAGGTGCGGCGGTCGTCGACGTCGGTGCCCCTGATCGCGGTGGCGCCCTGGATGACGTGGTTGTTGGTCAGCACGAAGCCGGACGGGGTGAGCACGATGCCCGTCCCGGCGGCCCGGGTGCCGTTCAGCGTCTGCTCGGTCTCGATGTTGACGACGCCGGGCCGGCGCCCGCTGGGCTTGGCGTGCTTGCTCCTGGTCGCCGTGGGGGCCGGCGGGACGTCCTGCGGGCTCCCGCTCTCCACGACCCGGCAGCCCGGGGCGAGCAGGGCGGGGAGCAGGGCCAGCAGCAACGGGACCGCGGCGCGGGCGCGGCCGCGCCTGGAATCCTCGCTCACCTCGAAGCCTCCTCCCGCAGGTTCCTCCCATGATTCCCGATTCCGGGGGAATAGTCCGTGCGGAAGGAGGCATCTGGCCCGGGCGGGCTCAGCGGGTGAAGTACCGGCGGGGGTTCTCCACGAGCATCTGGTCGATCTGGGCGTCGGAGACGCCGCCGGCGCGCAGCGCGGGCAGGACGTCCTCGCTGATGTGCCGGTAGTTCCAGTTCGGCTGCATCGCCGGGACCGTCGCCGGGTCGGGGCCGAACCAGTCGATGAAGCAGGACGCGTCGTGGCTGAGGACCATCCGGTCGGCGTAGCCCCGCTCGCACAGGGCCGCGATGGTGGCGACCCGGTCCGCGGTCGGGTTGATGATGTCGAGGCCGAAGCGGTCCATGCCGAGGATCGCGCCGGTGTCGGCCAGCTCCATCAGGTAGTCGAGGTCGTTGCTGTCGCCCGCGTGCCCCACGACGACCTTGGCGAGGTCCACGCCCTCCTCGCCGAGGATGCCGAGGACCGGCCGCCCCGCGTGGATCGAGCTCTCGGTGTGCACGGTGACCGGCGCGCCCGTCTCGCGGTGCGTCGCGGCGACGGCCCGCAGCACCCGCTCGACGCCGGGGGTGAGGCCGGGGGCGTCCACGGCGCACTTGAGGAACGCGGCCTTGACCCCCGTCCCGGCGATGCCCTCGGTCAGGTCGCGGGTGAAGTCGGCGATCATGGGGTCCGGGCCCTCGTCCACCAGCGTGCCGGGGCCCCGGTGGTGGAACTGGAACGGCAGGTCGTTGTAGGTGTAGATGCCCGTCGCCACGATGATGTTGAGCTCCGGCACCGCCTCGTTGATCCGCTGGATCCGCGGGATGTAGCGGCCGAGCCCCCACACCGTCGGGTCGGCGATGGTGGTGACGCCGAGCCCGGCCAGCTCGCGCAGCTTGCCGACCGCGTCCGCGACCTTCTCCTCCTCGTCCCACCAGTCGCCCGCGCCGTAGTTCTGGACGTGCTCGGCGCCGAGCACGAAGACGTGCTCGTGCATCAGCGTGCGCCCGAGACCGGTGGCGTCGACGGGGCCGCGGACGGTTTCAACTGCGGGCATCGGTTCTCCCCCTTGCGGTGCGTGAAGAGGCTGCGGTGCGTGTGAGGCCGTGCGTATGAGGTGCGGTGCGGGACGCGGCTGCGGGTGCATACTGGCCCTGCGCATACCGACCGGTCGGTTTCTGGCAAGCTATGGCGCGGGACACAACGGAGTCAATGCCCGCGCGCGAAGGAGGTGCCCCAGGTGACCGAGCCCGGATCGGCCTCCGGCCCGGTGCCGGAGTCCACCGCGCCCGTCCGGCAGAGCGCGGTCGAGCGGCGGATCCTGGACGCGGCGCTGCGGCTGTTCGCCGAGCGCGGCTTCGACGGGACGTCCGTGCAGAACATCGTGGAGGCCGCCCAGGTCACCAAGGGCGCGCTCTACCACTACTTCGACTCCAAGGACGATCTGCTCTACGAGATCTACCACTCGCTGATCGCCCGCCAGCTCGCCGACCTCGGCGCGGTCCTGGCGCGGGGCCTGCCGCCGCGCGAGGCCGTCCGCGCGGTGCTGACCGGGCTGATCCGCAGCACCGCGGAGCACATCGACGAGGCGAAGGTGTTCGCCCGCGAGATGCACCGGCTCGACCACGCCCGGATGCGCTCGGTGCGCGCCGACCGCCGCCGCTACCACGTGACGTTCCGGGGCCTCATCGAGCAGGGCCAGCGGGACGGCGTGTTCGGCACCGGCACGCCCGCCGAGACGATCACGATCGTGGCGCTCGGCATGGTCAACCAGATGCCGTCCTGGTACCGCTCGAACGGCCCCAAGCCCGCCTCCCGGCTCGCCGACGAGGTCGCCGGGTTCATCCTCGGCGCCCTGGACCGGCCCGCGGGCTGACGGCGCCGGTCGGCGCGTCAGGCTCGGTTCAGAGCTGCGCCGCGGCCCGCGGCGCGCGGGAGGCGACGGCGGCGGCCGGGGCAAGGACCGCGAGCGCGGCGATGGTCACGGCCATCGGGACGGCGGTGCCCGGCCCGGCGACCCCCGCCAGCGGAGCGGCGGCGCCGCCCAGCGCGAACTGGGTCACCCCGAGCAGCGCCGACGCGGTCCCGGCGACCCGCGGCGGGCGGCCCGCCAGCGCCAGCGCGGTGGCGTTCGGCAGGATCAGCCCCTGCCCGGCCGCGACCAGGAACAGCCCCGGCAGCACCCCGGCCAGGCCCCACCCGGCGAGGACCGCCGCCATCAGGACCGCTCCGCCGGCGGCGACGACGGCGAGCCCGGCGGCCAGCAGCCGCACCAGCGCGACCCGTCCGGCGAGGAGCGCGCCCGCCTGCCCCGCGGCCACGATCCCGAGGGAGTTGGCGCCGAAGGCGATGCTGAACCCCTGGGGCGACATGCCGTAGATGTCCTGGAGCACGAACGGCGATCCCGAGATGTAGGTGAACAACGCCCCGAACGACAGGCCGATCGTCAGCGCGTACCCCGCGAACGCCCGGTCCCGGGCGAGCGCCTTGCCGGCGGCGGCGGCCGCGCGCAGCCCGCCCGTCTCGCGCCGGCCGGCCGGCAGCGTCTCCGCCAGCCCGAGCAGCGAGCCGAGGAACAGCGCGACGCCGATCGCGGCGAGGACCGCGAACACCCCCGGCCACGGCACGATCCGCAGCAGCTGCCCGCCGAGGACGGGCGCGAGGATCGGCGCCAGCCCGTTCACCAGCATCAGCACCGAGAAGAACCGGGCCGCGGCGACCCCGTCGTACAGGTCCCGGACGACCGCCCGCGCGATCACGATCCCGGCCGCCCCGGCGGCGCCCTGCACCAGCCGCAGCGCGATGAGGGTCTCCACGGTCGGCGCCGCCGCGCACAGCAGTGACGCGGCGGCGTAGAGGACGAGCCCGGCCAGCAGCGGGCGGCGGCGGCCGAGCGCGTCGCTGAGCGGCCCGGCGACCGCCTGCCCGAGGGCGAGGCCGACGACGCACGCGGTGAGCGTGAGCTGCGTCTGGACCGCGCCCGTCGACAGGTCCGCCGACATGCGGGGCAGCGCCGGCAGGTACATGTCGATCGACAGCGGCGCCAGCGCGGTCAGCGCGCCCAGCACGAGGACCAGCACCGGCCTCCGGCCGCCCGCGCGGGGCGGGGAGAGATCGGAGCCGGAGGAGGCGGCGGCCTCGGTCATGGGGGTCTCCAGCGGGGCGGGGTCAGACCGTGGTGATGACCTGGGCGGCGTCGAGGCGCGGGTTGCGGGGGCGGAAGGCGTCGGGGGCGGGGTGTCCCGCGTTGATCACGAGGAGGGGGTGCACGCCGCCCTGCGGGAAGAACTCCCTCTCGACGGCGTCCGCGTCGAAGCCGGCCATCGGGCCCGCGGCCAGCCCGGCGGCGCGGATCCCGAGGATGAGGTAGCCGATCTGGAGGGCCGCGTTGAACCGGGCCGTCGCGGGCCGGCCGGGGTTGTCGCGCTGGGCCTCGCGGGCGCCCGCGCGGTGCGGGAACGTGACCGGCAGGTGTTCGTGGAAGTCCTCGTCGGCGGCGGCGATGAGCGTCAGCGGGGCCGTCGCGGTCTTGGCGCGGTTGCCCTCGCTCATCAGCGGGACGAGCCGCTCGCGCGCCTGCCGGCTGCGCACGTCGACGATCCGCAGCGGCTGGATGTTCATGGCGGTCGGGGCCCACTTGACCAGGTCGTAGATGGCGCGGACCTGCTCCTCCGCGACCGGTTCGCCGGTGAAGGAGTTGGCGGTGCGCGCCTCGCGGAACAGCAGTTCCTGGGCGGCGGGGTCCAGGACGAGCGGTGTCTCGGTCAGGGTCGTCGTCATGGCGGGGCCTCTCGGACGGGGATTCTCTCCGATGGGACAAGCCGAAGACGGTCCGTTATCTTCCGTGTCAGGAAGTGCGATCCGTCACACCGCTCGGGAGCGCCGGTCCGGAGGTCAGAACGGGAGGCGCTCGGCGGCGGCGAGGGCGGCGCCCGCGATGGTGGCGACGGTCAGGACCGACAGCCCGGCCAGCACGGCCCAGCGGCCGACCTGGTACCCGGCGGGGACGCGGCCGGAGCCGCGGCCGCGCACCGGCCACGGGGCGCGCAGCGGCGCGGTCCCCGGGAGCTCCGCCGGGACGTCGGTGAGCGCGCGGTCGCCGTTGGCGCCCCCGGCGGCGGGCAGCCCGGTCACCCAGCCGAGCAGGTCCGCGACGTCGGCCGGCTCGGTGCCGAGCCCGGAGGCGAAGTACCGCACCTGGGCGGCGACCTGGTCGAGGGTGCGGACGGTGTTGCCGAGCCCGACGCGGTCGAGCCAGGCGCGCAGGTCGGCGTCGGGGTCCAGGCCGCGGCCGATCTCCGTGCGCGCCAGCAGGTCGGTCTTGGTGACGACGACGGCGACCCGCTTCTGCCGGCCCTGGTCGGGACGGGAGCGCAGCTCGTTCAGAACCCGCTGCAGGGTGTCGGCCGGGTCCTCTTCCGACGACGCGGCCGCCTCGTCGACGAACTCCCGCTCGTCCCCGGTCAGGGACCGGCGGAGCCGGGGGAGCGCGAACGGGTCCACGACGAACAGCAGCGCCTCGCTGTGGTCCAGGTAGCGCAGCGACTCGACCTCCGTCGCGCCCGTGTAGTGCTCGCCCGCGGGGTCGAACAGGTAGAGGATGCGCCTCGCGCGGCCTGGCAGCTCCACGTCCACCATGGTGGCCAGTGGCAGCTCGGGGCCGGTCTTGGCGAGGCGCCCGCCGCGCTGGAACTCGCGGATCGCGCCCGCGTACGCCTGCGCGTGCCGCTGCTCGACGAACGACAGCCGCCCGTGGACGGCGCGGGCCCGCGCGTGCAGGGCCCGGATGCCGAGGACCATGAATGTGGTCTTGCCGGCAGCCGGTCCGCCCACGAACGGCAGGGGCTCCACGCGGACGCGGCCGATGCGCTCGGGCAGCCGCCCGCCGCAGTGCGGGCAGTACGCGGCCAGGCGGAAGCGCCCGAGCGGGACGGTCGTCGGAAGCCGCGCCCCGCAGCGGCACACGTGCCGGAACGCGCCGCCCGCCCCCGGCGAGAGCCGCCGGTGCCGCGCGCCGCAGTTCGGGCACGCGTACTCCGGCAGCCCGATCCGCTCGTAGCAGAAGGGGTGCGGGCAGGTCTGCAGGATGCGCGCGTACCCCATGAAGACGCGCTCGACCGCCGCCAGGACCAGCACGCACACCAGCCACGCCGCGAGCCCGACCGCCGCGACCAGCCCGTACAGGACGGTCAGCGCGAGGACGAACACCGACGCGGGGACCGCGGCGGCGACGATGCCCGCGCACAGCGCCAGCCAGACCGGGAAGGCGAAGAACCCCCACGGGCCGCCGAGCAGCGTCCGCGTCAGGGCCAGCACGACGCTCCGGGCCGTCCGGTACACCTGCGGGACGACCGTACGGCTGATCGTCCACCAGTCGCGCCACACCTGGCCGAGCAGGTAGTGCCGGTAGGCGGTCTCCGGCGGGGCGACCGGCGAGGGCCCCTCCAGCGTGGACGGCGCGAGCGTGCGGCACGCGTGCACGTAGTACACGCCGAGCGCGGCGGCCCCGGCGACGACCAGCGTCGCGGCGAACAGCACGGGGAACACGTACATGAACCCGAGCCACATGGCGCCGAGCCACACGGCGATCATCAGCAGCACGATGACGGGGTTCACCGCGCGTCCTCCGCGAGGAGGTCCCGCAGCTCGGCCCGCAGCTCCGGGCGGCGCGCCAGATGGGAGTCGAGCTGCTTGGCCGCGAGCCACCGCCGGGCCGCGGCCCGGGCCCACGCCTCCAGCGACGGTTCGGCCCCGCCGCGCTTGCGCAGCCGCAGCACCGTCTCGACCAGCTCGTTGCGCCGCTCGACCTCCCGGCCCCGCAGCGGGGCCCGGCCGGCGCGGACGCGGTCGGGCAGCTCGCCCGTCCACCGCGCGGCGAGCCGCGCCCGGACGGGCGCGGGCACCGCCGCCAGCAGCTCGGCCCGGAACGCGGGCGGGCGCAGCGACAGGCGCCGCGCCGCGTCGGCGAACGCCTCCCGGGCGAGGCGTTCGGTGGCGCCGCCGGCGTCGGCGAGGCTCTCCAGCGCCCGCGCGGCGCGCGCCGCGCCCGCCGTGATGGCCATCCCGTACGCCTGGACGAGTGCGGCGTCGCGCGCGGCGCGCCCGTCCGGCAGGAGCGCGCGGACCCGTTCGGCGAGCCGCAGCGTCGCGGGGTCCGTGAGGCCGTCGCCGCCGGTGCCCGCGAGCCGCGCGAAGGTTTGGGACGGCAGCTCGGCCAGTGCTGCGGGCGGCGGCTCCGGCCCGCAGGCGTCCAGCAGGTCGAGGCATTCGGCCGCGGACGGGGGCGCCGCCCAGACCTCCCGGACCGCCGCGTCGACGGCGCCCGCTTCGCCGCCGTCCAGCCGCAGCAGCTCGGCCGTCACCGCGATCCGGCGGCCGGGACGCCGCCGCCCGACCGACGCCAGCACGGGGACCGCGACGCCGGGCGCCGCGCGCAGCCGCCCGGCGTGCTCGTAGAGCAGGTCGCAGTTCTCGGGCGTGAGGACGGAGGAGCGGTCCCCGGCATCGGCGAGCCCGGTGACGATCCCGTCCAGCAGCGCGTCCCGCAGCCCCGCCGGGCAGCTCGTGAGCGCGTCCTTCAGCCCGGCCGGGCCTTGCCGGACGCAGCGTGCCGCCGACGCCGCCACCTCGCCGGGGCCGACCCGGACCCCGGCCCGTTCCGCCACCCCGGCCGCCTCCACGACGTCCGCCAGCCGGGACGCCCCGGCGAGCCTCTCGGAGACCAGTTCGCCGACGCGGAGCTCGCACCGGGCGGCGAGGTCGGCGGCCCCCGATTCCTGTGCCCGCGCGTGCACGGCGAGCGTGAGGCCCAGGCCCATGGACGGGACGCCCGGGACGAGATCGCGCCACACCCAGCCGGGTACGGCGGTTCCGCGCCGCGCCAGCAGCTCGGCCGCCGCGCCCTCCTCGTCCGCCGTGACGGTCGCGTCGCCCCGGCACAGCGCCAGCAGCGCGGCGGCCCCCTCCCGCGCGGGGTCGTCCGGCGGGGCCAGCTCGGCGAGGGCGTCCAGGCCGCCGAAGTCGCGGTCGCGCCAGCATCCGGCGACGGTCCTGGCGAAGCGGCTGGCCCGGAAGTCCGGAGCGCCGCGGCGCAGCTCGAACGCGGACGCGTGCGAGGCGTGGTTCTGGGCGGTGGCCCAGACGGCGGGCGTCGTGCCGACCAGGCGCTGCGCGGCGCCGTCCGGGTCGGCGGTGTAAGTGGTGAACGACAGCCGGGCCGCCGCCGCGACCGGCAGCGAGTACGACACCACCGCGATCCAGCGGGCGATCGCCTCCACGTCGTCGGCGACGAGGACGACGCGCCCGTGGCCCCGTCCAAGCACGCCCGCGACGGCGTCCACCAGATGGGCGAGCAGCGCGTACGGGTCGCCCGGCCCGGCGGCGGCGAGCCACCCCGCGAGGGCCTCCGGATCGAGCGCGGACCCCGGAGTCAGCTCCTCCAGCGGGTCGAGGACGCCCCCCGGCGCGGGCAGCGGCGCCCAGTGCGCGGCGTGCCACAGCTCGGCGGGGCGCAGCCCCTCCAGCTCCTCGGGCTCGGCGACCACCGCGTGCGCGAAGAAGTTGCCGTAGCGGCCCGAGTAGTCGCGGCCGAGGTAGCGGCAGCGCAGCAGCAGCGGGCGGCCGTCGACCTCGTCGTACAGCAGCGAGACGGGGAACAGGTCCAGTTCGGCGTCGCCCGGGGACGGCGGCGCGTCCGGCGGCGGGCGGTACGACAGGTACGGCGCCACCGCGGCCCGCGTCCCGTCGGGCAGGCCGGGGGTCTCGGCGACGAACTGGAACCCGGCCCGGCCGGTGGGCCCCCGCCGGGCCGACGTGTAGTGCAGCTGCCAGGCCACCGCTACGCCCCTCCCGGACGGACGCCGTCGAGCATCCCGAACCGGTACAGCAGCCACAGCAGCGGGTCCTCCGCCCGGTACGGCCGGACGCCGCCCGGCCCGACCCGCCCCTCCTCCGGGACGCCGCCGAGCGCCGACAGGCCGAACAGCGCGTGGTCGGCGTACTGCTGCCCGAGGTAGGTGTCGAGCTGCCCCGCCTGCCAGTCGTGCAGCAGCGCGCGGACCTGCTCGTGCACCGCGTCCCTGTCGTCCAGGTCGAGGACGCCCTGGCCGGACCGCGACCGGTGCAGCGCCGACTGGCGCAGCAGCCCCGGCCGCAGCACGTCGATCTTGGTGAGCGCGACCGCGACCGGGACGGGCAGCGGCTCGCCCGGACGGGTGCCGTGCCGCGGCCGCAGCGCCTCGGTGACGCGCGCGATGACGTCCAGCGGCTCCCCGCCGTCGCCGGGCGCGCCGCCGCCGGGCGCGCGCGGGCCGGGCACGGCGTCCCGCACGCCCGCCCGCGCGCCCGGCAGCTCCAGCGGGTCGACCAGGAAGATGATCGCGTCGGCCGCCTCCAGGTACCGCAGGTGCAGGTCGGTGGCCTCGCGGCTGCGCAGGTCCTCGCCGGCGGTGTCGAACAGCACCAGCGCCAGCGAGTCGTTGCGGGACCGGGAGAAGCGGCCCCTGCGGGTGCGGGTGAGCAGGTACACCAGCGGCTCGCGCGGGCCGGTCGCGGCGCTCGGCGTCGTCGGCAGCAGCCGCCGCTCCTCCAGCAGCGGCCGGGCGAAGTCCCGCTTGTACCGCTCGATCGTCCGGTCGTCGCACGCGACGAGCGACGCGTCCAGCTCGGTCCCGACCCGGTTCATCAGCTCGTGCAGCAGGACGGCGATGTAGGTGCTCTTCCCGGCGTTCTTCGCCCCGACGAGCGCGACGATCCGGCCGAGGGAGTCGCAGTACGCCGACGGCAGCGGGTTGTGGCACTCGGGGCAGGCGCGGTTCCCGGTCGGCACGCCGCACGCGGGGCAGTCGGCCCGGCCCTTGCGCCCGGACGCGGCGAACACCGGCGGCAGCGACGCCCCCGCCGTCGACCCGGTGTAGGCGGCGAGCTTCTCGTCCAGGACGGGGGCGCAGCCCTGCCGCCGCCCGGCCTGCCCCCGGCACCGGAACAGGATCCGCTGCGGCGCGACCGAGGCGAAGCAGTAGGGGCAGGTGACGCCCTGCCGGGACGGAACGCCGGGGATCGCCACCCGGGCCAGGGGTCTCGTCATCAGGGGACCTGCAGTCGGCGGACGGGGGGATCGCTCAGCTCGACGGCGTCGTCGTCGGCGAAGCAGCGCAGCCAGTACGGCCCCGGCGCGCGGGGCGCGCCGAGCGACAGCTCGCCCGGCACGGGCACCTGGTCCCACGCGGCGAGGGTCTCGCCGTCGGCCGCGCGCTGCGGCATGACCCGCCCGGCGCGCAGCACCAGCGACAGCCGCGCGACCCGCAGCGGGCGGGACGAGGTGAGCCGGATCGTCAGGGCCCGCCGCCACGGCGGGCCCGACCGCAGCACGTCGTACCGGACGACCGCGGTCGCCGCGACCTCGGCGGTCACCGGCGGGCCGGTCACCCGCGCGCCGCCCACCGTCCCGGCGGCGGCGACGGACAGCTCGACGGGCTCGTCCTCGGGGACGGGCAGGCGGATCCCGCCCTGCGTGTCGTAGGCGGCCCGGGTGACGCTCTGCGCGGCTCGGACCGGGACGGCCGCCGGGTCTGCGGTGTGCGCGGGGTCGCGCCCGATCCGGTAGGCGATGTCGACCTCCGCGACGTCCGGCGGCCAGTCGAACCCGACGTGCACGTACGCGCCCCGCCGCTCGGCGACCAGCCGGCGCGGCGGCGGCAGGTTCACGTGCCGGTGGTACGCGCCGATCGCGGCCGTGCCCTCCGCGACCGTCACCGCGAGCAGCCACCCCCCGGCCCCCGGCCGCACGGCGAGCCCGCCCGGCGCCGGCGCGCACGCCAGCCGCCGCGTCTCCCGCCGCACCTCCTCCAGCGGGACCAGCGCGCTGCGCGGCCACGGCGGCGGCCCCTCGCTCAGCACCAGCTCCACCGTCCCGTGCGCGGGCGGCTCGAACCGGGCCCGGACCAGCCCGGGGTCGGCCGCGTCGGTCTCGGCGGCCAGCTCGTACACCGGTTCGGGCGGCGCGCTCGGCGTGGCCGACGCGGCCACCCCGTCCGTCACGACCTCCCGCCCGGACGCGTCGAGGTAGACGGCGGAGACCCGGTAGTGGTGCGTGCGGCCGTTCGGCACGCGCTCGCGGAACCCGTCGCGGCCCGCCGCGACGGGCTGCCCGTCCCGCAGCACGACGACCCGCGCCGCCTCCGCCGGGCACCGCCACCGCCCGGTGACCTGCCCGTCCCCGGCGGTCAGCTCGACCTCGTCCGGCTCGGGCCGCACGACCACCGGCCCGGCGACCGCGGGCGCCGCGGCGGCCTCGCCCCGCACCGCGAACACCCCGTAGTACAGCGGCACGTTGACCGGGGGGCGGGTGTCCAGCGCCCCGCCGACGGCCGTGCCGTCGCGCACGTCGCGCGGAGCCCTGCCCGCCTGCCGCACGACGTGGTGGGCCACCTCGCCCCCGGTGGACGGCGAGTCCTCCCAGGACACCCGCACCGACGCGCCGTCCACGTCGAGGCGCGCCGCCTGCGCCGGGCGGGGCGGCAGGCGCCGCAGGCGGGCGGCCGCGCCCGGGAGGTCGCGTACGAGGCGCAGCGCGTCGGTGAGCATGCCGTAGGCGCGGTCGGGGTCGGGTTCGGCGGACGCGGCCTCGCGCAGGCGCAGCGCGGTGGCGAGGCGGTGCCGGGCCTCGGCGGCGAGCACCTCCTCCTCGGGCGCCTCGGTCCCCGAGGAACCCGGGGACGGGGGCGGGACCTGCGCGGCGTCGGCCAGCTCGGCCGCCGCGTGCACCTCACCCGCGTCCAGCAGCGCCCGGAGCCGCCCGGCGAGGCCGCCGCCCGGGTCGGTCTCGCGCACGACGGCGAACACCAGGCGGCGGCCGTCGCCGTGCTCGACGCCCAGCTCCTCGACGGCGTACCGGAGCAGGGCGCGCTCGGACGCCCGCTGCCGCAGCCGCTCGCGGAGCCGGTCGGCCACGTCGAACAGCAGCAGTCCGGGCAGGTCGGCGCCCGAGCGCAGCGCGGCCAGCACCGTGTCGGCGTGCGTGGTGCTGGTGTCGCGGCTGCGGCGCGCCCACTCGGCGCCCGCGGCGGCGACCGCGTCCGCGTCCGGGCGCAGGCCGCCGCCCTGGACCGCGAAGCCGTCCAGGACGCGGAAGGGGCCGGTGAGGCGGGCGCCGAACAGGAAGTCGGCGAGATGCCGCTTGCCGAGCACGTCCAGCGACTCGCGCACCTTCCGGTACGCGGGGTAGGGCGCGGCGGACGGCAGCCGGTCGGGCTCGCGGATCTCGATGCCCTCGGCGGCGGCGAGCTCCACCAGCTCGGCGCCCCGCACCCCGGCGGTGCGGGCGATGGCCTCGACCTCGGCGGGCGCGGCCATTCGCAGCGTCCCGGCGGCGTCGGCGAGGCGGGCGCGGGCCCCGCCGAGGCGCCGCTCGGCGCGTTCCCGGCCGCCGCGCAGCCGCGCCTCCAGCGGGCGCAGGTCGCCGCGCTCGGCGGCCGAGAACAGCGGCATCAGCTCGCGGTGCTCGGCCTCCAGCCGGTCGATGAGCTTGCGGTACTTCAGCTGCCCGCGCGCCCGCCGCCAGAACTGGCGGACCTGCTTGACCCGCGCCGCGACGGCCGCCGCGTCCAATCCGCCATCGAGCGCGTAGCGGGCGCGCAGGTCCTCGGGCGGCTGGTCGCCCGCGGCCCGCGCGGGCTCCAGCACGTCCCGCCGGTAGTCGTCGTCGAACGCCACGGGCGCCTCCAGGGGCTCCGCCGCCCGCTCAGCTGACCTGGACCCGGGAGAGGGCCTTGCGGGACCGCTCGACCTCCTCCTCCGACATGCCGCCGACGTCGACCTTCAGCTCCAGCCGCTCGCCGGTCTCCTTCTCCACGGCCGTGACGTTGAGCAGGCCGGAGGAGTCGAGCGCGAACGTCACCCCGATCGGCCAGCCCGCCTTCTTGCCCGGCGGGACGCGGATCTCCCCGGTCGCGATCTCGGTGTTGTCGATCAGGTCGGCGGACTCCACGACGCCGGCCTGCTCCATCACCCGGATGTCGGCCGAGGCCTGGTCGTCGTAGACGGTGAAGAAGTCCTCGGTCTTGGCGGCGGGCAGCTCGTCGTTGGCGTGCACGAGGTGCGCGACGCTCTCGGCGCCGGTCTCCCGGTCGACCACCACGATCCCGAACGCGTGCGAGGCGACCGTCCTGATCCGCCGCCCGGCGATCTGCCGCTGCTGCTCGGCCGACAGGCCCGCCCGGGTCGCCATCTCCTCGGCGCGCTCGGCGGCGCCCTCCCGGACGAGCCGCCGGTAGGTCTCCTCGAACGCGTACAGGGCGGCGCCCTTGGCGACCGCGAGGTCGGGGTCCTGGAGGCGGGGGGTGATGCCGAGCTCGGTCGCCAGCCGCGCCGCGACGACCGGCATCTTCGTGGAGCCGCCGACGAGGACGAGGTCGTCGTAGTCCTCCACGCCCTTCTCGGCCGCGGTCGCCAGCGTCCGGCCGGTGATCTCCACGGTGCGGTCGAGGAGGTCCTTGGTCAGCTCCTCCAGCTTCTCGCGCGTCACCTCGACCGCCGCGACCCGCCCGCCGTGCATCACCCGGACGGTGTGGGACGTGCGGGTGGTGAGGGCCTTCTTGGCGTCCTCGGCGTCGCGGCGGAGCTGCTGCTCGGTCTGCCGGTCGTCCAGCGGGTCGCCCGCCTCGGGGTGCTCGGCGCGGAACCGCTCGGCCAGGTGCTCCACGAGCCGCGCGTCCCAGTCGGCGCCGCCGAGCTCGTGGTCGCCGTCGGTGCACACCACCTCGATGTGGCCGCCGCGCAGCGCGATGACCGTGGTGTCGAACGTGCCGCCGCCGAGGTCGTAGACCAGGATCGTCCGGTCGGCCTCGGGGTTGAGGACGCCGTAGGTGATCGCGGCGGCGATCGGCTCGGACACGATGTCGATGACGTTCAGCCCCGCGATGCGGCCCGCCTTGCGGGTCGCGTCCCGCTCGGCGGCGCCGAAGTAGGCCGGGACGGTGATGACCACGTCGCGGGCGTCCTCGCCCGTGGTGGTGCGCGCGTCGGTGGCCAGCTTCAGCAGGATGAACGCCGACACCTCCTCGGGGGTGAAGTCGATCCCGTGGATCGGGCGCGTGACGTCGCGGCCCATGTCCCGCTTGATCAGGCTGACGACGTTGTCGGGCTCCAGGACCGCGGTGTCCTTCGCGGTCTGGCCGACGACGACGTTCTCGCCGCTCTCGAAGAACACGACGGACGGGGTGGTGTCGGTGCCCTCCAGGTTCCGCAGGACCGCGGGCCGGCCCACATCGTCGATGGAGGCAATGCAGGAGTACGTGGTTCCCAGGTCGATCCCGTAGACGGCCATGTCCCTCTCACCCGCTGTTCGTCGTCTGTCCGTTGTGCGTCGCCTCGCCGGCGGACGCCGGCTCGGCGGGCCTGGCGGCGGACGCCGGCTCGGCGAGCCTGCCGACGCTGACCGCCGCCTTGCGCAGCACCTTCCCGCTCTGCTCGAACCCGTCGGACTGGACGGCCGTGACGGTGCCGTCCGCCACGGGGTCGTCGACCGGCGTGACCGCGACCGGCCGGTGCCGGGACGCGTCGTAGGGGGCGCCCGGCTCGACGGTGAACCGCTCGACGCCGAGTCGCGCCAGCGCGTCGGCGACCTCGTCGGCCACCGCCGCCAGCAGCGCCGCGGTCCGCCGCGGGTCGGGCGCCTCGGCGAGGTCGGGCGCGCGGAGCCGGTCGGACTCGCGGCGCGCCTGGTCGTGCAGCCGGTACAGCGCCGCGCGGACCGGCTCCAGCATCGCCTGCAGCTCCCCGCGCCGCAGCCGCTGGTTCTCCTCGTGCAGCCGGTCGATGACGGCCTCGCGGTGCGCGGCGCGCTCGTGCTCGCGGTCGAGCCGTGCGGCGAGCCCGGCGAGCGCGTCCCGCACCTCGGCGTGCAGCGCCGCGCCGACGCCGCCGACGCCGCCGGCGTCACCGGCTCCGGCCGGGGCCGCCTCGTCCCCGGCATCTCCGGCATCCCCGGTGGGCGCCGGCTCCGGCTCGGCTCCGGAGTCCTCGCTGACTGGGGGTTCCCCGTCCCTCGACACGTAGAGTCACCTTAATGATGGGCGGCAGGAGACGTCAGGCCATTCGATGACCTCCACCGGACTCTAGTTTGACCTGTACCACCCTTCCAGCACCGACTTTCCGTGCCGTTTTCTTGGGACGACACGTATGGGTAACACGGGGGAAACGGGGGTCGCCCAAAGTGGAGACCTCGCACGGAGACTGGAGGTGGCGATGTTGCTGCGGATACGGGTGCGCCTGCCGGACCGTCCCGGATCGCTGGGGCAGGTCGCGCGCACTCTGGGCGCGGCGGGCGCGGACGTCGTCCAGATGGCGGTGCTGGAACGCGCCAACGGGCGGGCGATGGACGACTTCACCGTCGCGTGGCCGGCGGGGGCGGGCTCGGAGCGGCTGGCCGAGGGGCTCGGCTCGGTGCCGGGCGTGGAGGTCGTCGGGATCTGGCCGACCGCCGAGCCGCAGGGCGCCTTCCCGGACGCGGCCGTGATCGGGCAGGTCGCGGCCGTCCCGGAGCGCGGCCTGGAGGTCCTCGCCGACGCCGTCCCGGCGATCCTGAGCGCCGACTGGGCGGGCCTCGCCGAGCTGAAGGGGGAGGGCGAGGCGGTCCTCGTGCACGCCAGCTCCGGCGGCACTCCGGGCACCGGCCTGCCGGAGCTGCGGCCGCTGCGCCCGCGCGCGTTCACCGCGCCGGACGGCGTGCGCTTCGCGGTCTGCCCGCTCGCCACGGGCACGATCGCGCTGGTGGTCGCCCGGACGGGCGCGCCGCCGTTCCACCGGACGGAGGTGTTCAGGCTGGAGCAGCTCGCCGGGGCGGCGAACGCCGTCCTGTACCGGGACCGCCGCACGGCACAGCTCTGAGCCCGCGTCGCTCCCGCTCCGTGCGCTTCGTCGGCGTCACCCCAGGAGGGCGAGGACCGCGTCCAGGTCGGTGAGGCAGGCGTCGGAGCCGAGCCCCTGCGCGACGGTGGCCGCCGCGGCGGTGCCCCAGCGCGCGGCCTCCAGGACGTCCTTGCCGTGGGCGAGGCCGGTGATGAACCCGGCGCAGTACGCGTCGCCGCAGCCGGTCGTGTCGACGACCTCGACGGGCAGGGCCGGCAGCCGGTGCGCGCCCTCGGCGGTGGCGACGAGGCTGCCGCCCCCGCCGAGCGTCACGACGACGGTGCTCGGCCCGCGCGCCAGCAGCGCGGCGGCGGCCCGCTCCGGGTCGTCCTCGCCGGTCATCAGGGCGGCCTGCTCCCCGTTGGGCAGGAAGTGGTCGACGTGGGGGAGGAACGCGGCGGCGCCGGTCAGCAGGTCGGGCATGTTGGACAGCAGGTCCATCGTGACGACGGTGCCGGCCTCGCGGGCGGTGTCGAGCATCGCGAAGAACCCGGGGTCGTTGAGCCCGAACGTGACGTCGGGGCCGCCGAGGTGCACCGCGCTCGCCGCGCCGAGCAGGCCCGGCCCCACCGCGCCCGCGGTGAGGGTGAGGTTCGCGCCGGGGACGTGGAAGCTCGGCCGCCCGCCGTCCGGCCGGATCGGCAGGATGGACGCGCTGGTCTGGTCGGCCTTCCGCCGGACGAGGCCGCGCACGTCCACGCCCTCGCGCGCCATGATCCGCACCAGCAGGTCGCCGAGGTCGTCGTCGCCGATCGCGCCGACCGAGACGACCCGGTTGCCGAGCCGGGCGAGGGCGACGGCGGTGCCGGCGGCGGCGCCCGCCGCGGTCACCCGGATCTGCTCGACGACGACGGTGTCCTGCCCGTCCGGGATGCCCTCCACCGGGCGGGCGAGCACGTCCAGGATGTGCGCGCCGAGAGTGACAACGGTCATGGCCGGCCCCTTAGTGATCGTCCGGGCCGTAGCGTACGCGGTGCAGGCCATGAAATGTGAGAGGTATTCGCATGTTGCTGAGGGACGAGCGGGACGCGCTGTGCGAGGTCGGCCGCAGGCTGGCCGCGACCGGGCTGGTGACGGGCGCGTCGGGCAACGTCAGCGTCCGGTCGGGCGATCTGGTCGCGGTCACGCCGGGCGGGATGATGCTCGACCGGATGGAGCCCGCCGACTGCCCCGT
The DNA here is from genome assembly GCF_008327685.1 of Actinomadura sp. K4S16. GTDB lineage: Bacteria > Actinomycetota > Actinomycetes > Streptosporangiales > Streptosporangiaceae > Spirillospora. The sequence continues at coordinate 107,933 of NZ_BDDE01000024.1, read as the reverse complement.
CGTGAACACCGCCGGGCAGTGGGTCGACGGCGACAGGGCGCCGTCGTCCGAGACGCCCATGCACCTCGCGCTGTACGAGGAGACCCCGGCCGCCGCCATCGTGCACACGCACTCCACCTACGGCGCCGTGGTGGCGACGACCATGTCCGAACTGCCGCCGATCCACTACAACACGCTGCTGCTCGGCGGCGTGGTGAAGGTCGCCGAGTACGCCACCTACGGGACGCCCGAGCTCGCCGAGAACGTCCGCGAGGCCATGGCGGGCGGCAAGCGCGCCGCGCTGATGGCCAACCACGGTGGCGTCACGATCGGCCGCGACCTGGAGGAGGCGTACGAGAACGCCCGCCTTTTGGAATGGCTCTGCGGCGTCTACGTCCGCGCCAGGATGATCGGCGAGCCGCGCGTCCTCACGGACGAGGAGCTGGCGAAGGTGGTCGAGCGGGGCCTCGCGCCGCCCGAGTTCCCCCGCGTGTAACCTAACGCTTGTTAGGTCACTCTGGGAGGCCCGCCTTGCCCTTCGTCCTGGTCGACAAGCCGCGCCCGAACGTCACCCTCATCACCCTCAACCGGCCCGAGCGCATGAACGCGATGGCGTTCGACGTGATGGTCCCCTTCCGTGAGGCCCTGGAGGAGGTCAGCCGCGACAACGGCACCCGCGTCGTCGTCATCACCGGCGCCGGGCGGGGGTTCTGCTCCGGGGCCGACCTGGAGAACCCGGGGAGCATCCCCGGCATCGACGGGCTGACGCTCCCGACGATCGCGCTGCGCTCGATGGAGCTGCTGGACGACGTGGTGCGGGCGATGCGGCGCGTCCACCAGCCGGTCATCGCGGCGGTCAACGGCCCGGCGATCGGCGGCGGCCTGTGCCTGTCCCTCGCCGCCGACATCAGGCTCGGCGCGGAGACGGCCCTGTTCCGCGCGGCCGGCATCAACAACGGGCTGACCGCCAGCGAGCTCGGCCTCAGCTACCTGCTGCCGCGCGCGATCGGCGCCTCCCGCGCGTTCGAGCTGATGCTGTCCGGCCGCGACGTGGACGCCGCCGAGGCCGAGCGGATCGGCCTGCTCTCCCGCGTCGTCCCCGGCGACAAGCTCCTCGACGCCTGCTACGAGCTGGCCGAGCGCATCGCCGGGTTCAGCCGCCCCGGCACCGAGCTGACGAAGCGCATGCTGTGGTCGAGCCTTGACGCCGCGAGCCTGGACGCCCACATGGGCCAGGAGGGCCTCGCCCAGCTCTACGTCCGCCTCACCACCCACAACTTCGAAGAAGCCATCAAGGCCCGCCGCGAGAACCGTCCCCCGGACTTCCAGGACTGACGCACACCGGCAGGGTCCGCCGCTGGTACGACCACGCCGCGGCGCCCACCGCCACGCCGTAGGCGGCGAACGCGCCGATCCCGCACGCCGCGACCGTCCAGCCCGACCATCCGCTGATGAGCCCGTCATGGGGGAGACCGCCCAACCCCAGGACGGGCGGCAGCAGGTAAGCGACGGACCCGACGACCCCGTAGGGGCCGAGCGTCAGGGCGCCGAGCCAGGCCGGCGCGAGCGGCAGCCAGCGCGGCACCCGGCGCCCGGCCAGCGGCGGCGCCCATCGCGGGAAGACCTGCCCCCACTCATGCGTGAGCCCCATCAGCAGGAAGACGCCGGCGAGCGCCGCCAGGGTGGTGAAGTCCAGCCCGTACCTCTCCAGCGTGAGGACCAGCCCGGACGCGCCGTTGCGCTCGAACTCGGCGACGACCCGCTCGCCCTCGATCCCCGCGAACGAGCCCCCGAGCGCCCACGTCGTCTTCATGGCGATGTAGGGCGCGAACCCGAGCGCCCCGGCATAGGCGGCCCACCGCACCGCACGCGGCGCGGGGGACACGGGCGCCGGGACCCTGACCGTCCCCGCCTCGGCGTGCGCTCGGCCGCATCGCGCGCACGTCCCCGCGGTGGCGCGCTGGTAGGCCAGGGCCGTCGCCGCGAGCAGGGCCGCGCCCACCGCGCACAGGACCTCGACGCCGAACCTCGGCCAGTCGTCGACCGTCCCGTCGAAGACGAGTTGCAGCGCGTTCATCACGAAGCCGAACGTTCCGGCCGCCGCCAGCACGCACGCCGCCCAGAGCCCGGTGAGGGGCCACCAGCGCGGCATCTGCCGCCCCACCTCGCGGACGCTCGACACCGCCATGATCCCGCCGACCCCGAGGAAGGCGGCGATCACCCACGCCGCCGCTCTCGTGCCCGCCGACGGGGACCCGGCATCCCCGCCGCCCGCCCAGTACAGGGCCACCCCTACCGCGACCACCGACCATGCCCCGGCCGCGTACCCCGCCCAGCGCGGCCGCAGCCTCCCGACCGATTCCATGGGACGAGCCTCTCCGCGCTTCCGGTCGCGGCACCTCCCGCCCAAGGGCGAATGCCCTGCCCCGCGCGGGGGAGCGGCGTGGGAGGGTGAGGGGGTGCCGAAGCTTGCGCCGGACGAGGCGCGCCGCCTGCTGACGACCGTGCCGGTCGCGCGCCTCGCGACCGTGGGGGAGGACGCCCGCCCGCATCTCGTCCCAGTGACGTTCGCCGTCCACCGCGGCGCCGTCTACACGGCCGTCGACCACAAGCCCAAGAGCACCCGGGAGCTGCGGAGGCTCGCCAACATCCGCGCCAACCCGCGCGTCGCGCTCCTGGCCGACCACTACGAGGACGACTGGGACCGCCTCTGGTGGGTCCGCGTCGACGGCCACGCGACCGTCGTCGACGACCCCGCCCGCATGGCCGACCCCGTCCGACTTCTGGCGGACCGCTACCCCCAGTACCGCGACCACCCGCCGGAGGGCCCGCTCATAGCCGTCACCATCGAAGCCTGGACAGGCTGGTCCGCGTCCTAGAGGGAGCGCTGGAAGGTGGTGACGGCGGCGGCGACCTCGTCGGGGAACTCCACGTGCGGGTGGTGGCCGCCGCCGTCCAGCAGGACGACCTGGCCGTTGAGCCTCTGGGCGACCCATTCGGCCTCGGCGGCGGGGTCGGGCCAGTCGATGTCGGCCGTGCCCATGATGACGAGCGTGGGCGCCTGCACCCGGTCGAGCCGCGCCTCCGACTCGGCGTGCGACATGCTCAGGTACTCGGCGATGACCTTGTCGCGGCCGGGCTCCTTGAGGTTGGCCTTCAGCTTCGCCTTGTGCTCGGCGAAGTCGGCGGGCGGCTTCGGCTCCCACTTCGGGTAGTAGGCCATGTAGAGCGGCAGGGCCAGGCCGGGGACCCGCATGAGGGCGGTGGTCAGCCGCTGCGCGAACCCGCCCTTGCCGTCGCGGACGAACGGCGCCGCCAGCACGAGGCCCTTCACCAGCTCGGGCGCCTCGGCCGCGACCCACACCGCGGCGGCCGCGCCGTTCGAGCACCCGTAGACGAGGGCCGGGCCGGCGTCGAGGTGGCGCAGCAGGGCCAGCAGGTCGTGGGCCAGGGGCGTGCTCCCGTACTCGGGCCACCGCGCGCTGGTCTCGCCCATCCCGCGCTGGTCGACGGTCACGACCCGGTACCCGGCCTTCAGCAGCAGCGGCTTCAGGAACCGGTACTGCGACCGCAGTTCGAGCATCGGGGGCAGGCAGACGACCAGCGGGCCGTCGCCGTCGTCGTCGTAGGCCAGCCGCCCACCGGGAAGGTCGAGGAACCGGGTCTCGCTCATCGCGCACTCCTTGAAGCTATGTAGCTCTATAGCTAATGAGATTAGCTTCAGGGCGGGCGAGAGTCAAGAGCGGTGCTCTCGCGGGATCAGTCCCAGGCTCCGCCGAGCCTCGCGAGGTCGTTGGCGTACTCGATGCGGGCGGACCATTCGGCGGGCCAGGCGTCCATGCCGAGGCGGGCGCCCGCGAACGCGCCGGCCAGGCAGGCGATCGAGTCGGAGTCGCCCGAGCTGGCCGCGCCGCGCCAGATCGCCTCGACCGGCTCGTCCGGGAACAGCAGGAAGCACAGCAGGCCGGTGGCGAGCGCCTCCTCGGCGACCCAGCCCGCGCCGGTGGTCTCGCAGGGGTCGGACGCCCGGTCCGCGCGCGCGACGGCCTCGTCCAGGCGGTCGAGGACGGCCAGGCACTCGTCCCAGCCCCGGGCGATGAACGCCTCCGGAGTGTCCATGCCGGGCCGCTGCCAGAGCGTGCCGAGCCAGCGCTCGTGGTAGACGGCGCGCTGGTCGTGGCAGCGGGCCCGGAGCGCGCCGGGCAGGTCGGACGGGGCCATCCCGTCGGCCAGCCACCGGACGGCGAACGCGGTCAGCTCGCTCGCGGCGAGCCCGGTGGGATGGCCGTGGGTGAGCGCGGCCTGGAGCTGGGACGCCCCGGCCCGCGTCTCGTCCGACAAGCCCGGGGCCAGGCCGACCGGCGCGACGCGCATGTTGGCGCCGCACCCCTTGGAACCGGTCACGGTGGCCTCCACCCAGGGCTTTCCGGCCGCCAGGCCCCGGCATGCGATGAGGCAGGTGTTCCCGGGCGCGCGGTTGTTGTCGGGGCTGTTCAGCCAGTCGACGAAGCGCCGCCGCCACATGGGCGTGACCAGGTCCGGGGCGAACGGGGGGTTGGCCAGGGCGTCCAGCAGCCCGAGCCCGACCGCGATCGCCATCTGCGTATCGTCGGTGACGAGCGCCGGATCGCCGTTGAGCTGCGTGGGCCCGTGGTCGCCGAAACGCCTGTGGATCTGCTTCATGTCGAGGAACTCGGTCGGCGCCCCCAGGGAGTCCCCGTACGCCAGCCCGAACATCGCACCGCTCGCCCGTCTCATGGCGGGCATTCTTCCCCAGACGCCCTCAAACGGCCGACTGGAAGCGTCCGGGCGTCATGCCGTAGCAGCGGACGAACCAGCGCGTCAGATGGCTCTGGTCGGCGAAGCCGGTGCGGGCCGCCACGTCCCCGATGGCCTCGCCCCGGGCGAGCAGGCGGCGCGCGGCGCGCAGGCGCAGCTGGCGCTGGTAGTCGCTCGGCGCCATGCCGTACTCGCGCCGGAACCCCCGGTACAGCGCGAACCGGCTGCACCCCGCCGCCTCCGCCAGCGCGTCGGCGCCGATGTCCTCGGTGCAGGACTCCTCGAGCCGCCGCCGGGCCCGCTCGACGAACCCGCCGGCCGGCGACGCGCGCACCCGCCGCATGGCGGCCCGGTCGACCAGCGACCCGACGGTCGCGGTCAGCAGCTCGTCGCGCCGGAGGGCGGGCGCGCCGCCGAGCAGCGCCGCGTGCAGCGCGCGCAGGGTCCTCGCCAGGCCGGGGTCGGGCACCACGGGCGCGTCGAACAGCGGCAGCCCGACCGGCCGGTCCGCGATGTCGGCGAGCACGTCCGAGATCAGCCCCGCCCCGATGTGGACGATCCGGTACGTGAAGCCGAGCTCGTCGGCGGGGTGGCCGTCGTGCGGGTCGTCGGGGTTGAACGCGAGGACCATCCCGGCCGCGCTCGTGTGCGCCCCGCCCCGGCACCGGAACGCCTGACGGCCGTCCTCGGTGACGCCGAACGAGTACGTCTCGTGGCTGTGCCGGTGGTAGACGTGCCGCTCGAAATGGGCGTGCATCGCCTCCAGGGGACGGTCGGGAGACCGCCAGTACCTGCTCCAGTCCACGCCTCCAGTCTGGCGCACGAGCGTTCAAGACGGCGCGGCACGACCAGGGGAAGGATCGGCCGCATGCGTTTCGACACCAAGATCGGGATCGTGGTCCGGGACGACCTCGCCGCCTGGCAGCGCCTCAACGTCACCGCGTTCCTCGCCAGCGCGGTCGCGGGCGGCGTCCCCGGCGTCATCGGCGAGCCGTACGAGGACGCGTCGGGCAACACCTACCTGGCGATGTTCAGGCAGCCCGTCCTGGTCTACGAGGCCGGCGCCGAGGCGATCGCGCAGGCCCACGCCCGCGCCCTCGCCCGCGGCATGGACACCGCCGTCTACATCGAGGACATGTTCAAGACGGGCCACGACGAGGCGAACCGCGCGACCGTCCGGGCCGTCACCGCCGAGGAGATGCCCCTCGTCGGGTTCGCCGTCCACGGCCCCCGCAACGGCGTGGACAAGGTCCTCAAGGGGTTGCGGCTGCACCCGTGAGCCCGGCCAGCGCGGCCAGGCGCTCGCGGTGCCGGTCGGGCGACCCGAAGAGCTCCCGCGACGACTGGGCCCGCTTGAAGTACAGGTGCGCGTCGTGCTCCCAGGTGAACCCGATGCCGCCGTGCAGCTGGATCGCCTCGCCCGCCGTGTGGAAGAAGGCCTCCGAGCAGTACGCCTGGGCCAGCGCGGCCGCGGCCGGCAGCTCCTCCGGGCTCTCGTCGGCGGCGGCCGCCGCGTTCAGCACCGCCGACCGCGCCGACTCCACGAGCACGAACATGTCCGCGCACCTGTGCTTGATCGCCTGGAACGATCCGATCGGACGTCCGAACTGGTTGCGCACCTTCGCGTACTCGACCGTCATGTCCAGGGTCCGCTGCGCCCCGCCGAGCTGCTCGGCCGCCAGCGCCACGGCCGCGACGTCGAGGGCCCGCGCCAGCGCCTGCGGCCCGCCGACCCGGCGCGCCGGAACGCCGTCCAGCTCGATCCGCGCCAGCTTCCGCGTCTGGTCGAGCGTCGGGAGGGCCCGCCGGACGAGCCGCGCCGCGTCCTCGACGGCGTAGACCCCGACCCCGTCCTCACCCCGGGCAGCCACGAGGACGAGATCTGCGATGTGCCCGTCCAGGACGTAGTTCTTCGTCCCCCGGAGCACCCCGCCCTCGAAGACCGCCCGCACGGAACCCGGATCCCAGGACCCGCCGTCCTCGGCCACCGCGAAAGTCGCGATCACCGACCCGTCGGCGATGCCGGGCAGCAGGTCGTGCCCGCCCTCCCCGGCCTCCAGCGCCGCCGCGGCCGTGATCGCCGCGAGGAAGGGCGCGCACACCACGGCCCGCCCCATCTCCTCGAACACGACGGCCAGCTCGCGAACCCCGAAACCCGCCCCGCCGTGCTCCTCGGCGATCGCGAGGCCCTGCAGCCCGAGCTGCTCGGCCATCTGCCGCCACACCTTCGGGTCGTAGCCCTCGGCCGTCTCCATCAGCCGCCGCACCTCGGCGCCGGGGGACCGGTCGGCGAAGAAGCGCCGCAGCGCGTCCCGCAGCTCGCGCTGCTCCTCGGTGACGACGAGCTTCATCGGGCGTCCTCCCACACGTGTCCCAGGCCTACCGGGTCATCGTGCCGTACGCCCGGCGTCCGCTTCCAGGCCTTCCCGGCCACCGGGACGGTCAGGGCGCCCAGTCGTGCGGCCCGAGCACGTACCCCTTGCTCGTCGAATGCAGGTGGTTGATCGACACGAGGTGCCCGAGCGCGGCCCACAGGTCCTCCTCGGGCGCGTCGACGAGCGCGCCGATCGTCTCGAAGTCGGCCGCGCCTCCCTCCTTGTCGATCTCCGCCACGGTCTCGTACACGGCCAGCTCGAAGTCCGACAGCTCCTGCACGTCCCCACGCGGAACATCTCGCTCATCCATAGACACACCGTGCCCACTCGCACTCGTTCTAAGTCCCGCGCGGGGTGCGGCACCGTACGCTGGGATTGGAAAGCTCGGCAACTACGTTCTGTATGCGAAAGGTGGCGCTCTGCTTATAGACTCGCTCGCGAGGAAAGGAGCAGGGCATGACTGTGATGGTTCAAGAGCCTCTGTCGCGCGATGACGCTGACGTCGTCCTGGAAGGTTTCCTCGCCCTCGACACCCCGGAGGGCTTCCGAGCCGAGCTGATCGACGGAGAGATCGTCGTGACCCCACCCCCCCTTGGCGACCATGAGGACTGGATCGCCGAGCTGTCACTGCAAATCGTGCGCGACACGCCGCGCAGGTTCCACTGGGCGGGCCAGAAGGGCCTGGTCATCCCGGGCGACGACGAGCACCGGGAGAACCGTGTGATCCCGGACATGGTCATCGCTCCCGCCGAACTGCGTCTCTTCCGGGGAGCTCCGGAGTGGATGCGGGTCGAGCCCGAGGGCATCGCCATGGTGGTGGAGGTGACGTCCTCCAGACCGGAGAACGACCGGGAAGGCAAGCGATACGGGTACGCGAGGGCCGGGATCCCGCTCTACCTGCTGATCGACCGGGACGAGCGAAAGGTCCTCCTGTTCAGCGGACCGGACGGCGGGGACTACGCGCACATCGATCAGGTGCAGTTCGGTAAGCCGCTGCCGCTGCCGGAGCCCTTCGACATCGATCTGGACACCTCCGCGTTCGGCTGAGCGCGTGGCCGCGGTGGTGTGTCCGGCTGTCACAGGGGCTGGTGGTGTGTCGTCTCCCTGGGGAAAGCAAGGAAGGTAGAGGGGGACGCCCATGAAAGCTGTACGCATCCACAAGCCCGGCGGTAGTGACGGGCTGGTGTTCGAGGACGCGCCGATGCCGAGTCCGGCCACGGGCGATGTCGTGGTTCGGGTGCACGCCGCCGGGTTCGTCCCGGACGAGTTGGACTGGCCCGGCACGTGGGTCGACCGGGCCGGGCGCGACCGGACGCCGTCCATCCCCGCGCACGACGTCGCCGGGGTGGTCAGCGAGGTCCGCTACGGCACCGCCGGGCTGGCCGTGGGCGACCGCGTCTTCGGTCTGGCCGACTGGCACCGCGACGGGGCGGCGGCCGAGTACGTCGCGGTCGAAGCCCGCAACCTCGCCCTCATGCCCGAGTCGCTGACCTACACCGAGGCCGCGGCGCTGCCGCTGTCCGGGCTGACCTGCTGGCAGGGGCTCTTCGTCCATGGCGGCCTGGAATCCGGGCAGACGGTGGTCGTCCACGGTGGCGGGGGCGGCACCGGCGCGCTGGCCGTCCAGCTGGCCCGGCAGGCCGGAGCGCAGGTCATCGCCACGGGCCGCGGCCGGGCGGCCGACCTCGCGATCGAGATGGGCGCGCACACCTTCGTCGACCTGGAACGGCAGCGCTTCGAGGACGCCGTCGAGCCGGTCGACCTGGTCTTCGACACGATCGGCGGGGACCTCCTCGCCCGGTCGGCGGGCAGGGTGAAGCCGGGCGGCGCGCTGGTCTCGATCACCGCGCCGCCCCCGGTCGCGCCGGAGGGCGGGCGCGCCGTCTTCTTCATCGTCGAGCCCAACCGCGAGCAGCTCACCGAACTGGCGAAGCGGGCCGAATCGGGAGGCCTGCGAAACCACGTCGGGGCCGTCTATCCCCTGGCACGGACGCGCGAGGCGTTCCAGGCCAAGCGGAACGGCATCCCGGGCAAGGTCGTACTGGAGATCTGATCTCGGCGAGGGGCCCGCGCCGCTTCCCGGCACGGGCCCCGCCGCTGCTGCTGATCGATGCAGCCCGCCAGAGCTTCCTCGCGGCGGCGGGGCGCCTCATCGGGGGTTCTCGCTGAGATGGCCGCCCGGGTGACAGGTCATGCGGGCAGGGCGCCGTCCTGCAATTGCAGGACGGCGTGGACCAGCGGCGCGAGCGCGGGGTCTCCGGCGGCCTCGTCGAGGGCCTCGCGCAGAGCGGTGTTGTGGGTGGGGCGGGCCTCCTCCAGCAGGCGCAGGCCGGCCTCGGTGACATCGGTGTAGATGCCGCGCCGGTCGGTGGGGCACAGGTAGCGGGAGAGCAGTCCGCGGTCCTCCAGCCGGGTCACCAGCCGCGTGGTGGCGCTCTGGCTGAGGACGACCGAGTCGGCGACCTGCCGCATCTGCAGGTGCCCGCCCTCGCCGTCGTGCTGGCGGCTCAGCACGTCCAGCAGTGAGTACTCGCGTGCGCTCAACCGGTGCCGGGCCTGGAGCGCGCGTTCGACCCTGCTCTCGATGCGCCCGTGCAGCAGCGAGAGGGCCGACCAGCCGTGCGCCAGTGCGGTCATCGCCGGGTCGGTGGCGGTCATGAGCGGCTCCCTCGGTCGGGCCGTGCGAGCGGACGCGTCGGCGGTGCGCCTGCCGCCGTGTTGCGGACCTCACTATACCCGCGTTTGCCAATAGTCCGCGTGTGCAAATATTGTCAACGCCGGTAGAGCGCTTGCACAACTTTGCCCGGAACGTCGAGAGGACCGCCACCATGCCGCTCGCGCTGCTGGCCCTGGCCATCGGGGCCTTCGGAATCGGCACCACGGAATTCGTGATCATGGGGCTGCTGCCCCAGGTCGGCGCGGACCTCGGCGTGTCCGTGCCGACGGCCGGCCTCCTGGTCACCGGCTACGCCCTCGGCGTCGTGATCGGCGCACCGATCATGACCGTCCTCGGCACCAGGATCTCCCGCAAGACCATGCTCATGCTGCTCATGGGCCTGTTCATCCTCGGCAACCTCATCTCCGCCGCCGCGCCGGCCTTCGCCGTCATGCTGATCGGCCGGGTGGTGGCATCGCTGGCCCACGGCGCCTTCTTCGGCATCGGCTCCGTCGTCGCCGCCCAGCTCGTCGCGCCGGAGAAGAAGGCCGGCGCCATCTCCATGATGTTCACCGGCCTGACCGTGGCCAACGTCGTCGGCGTGCCCCTCGGCACCTTCGTGGGGCAGACCGCCGGCTGGCGCGTGACCTTCCTGATCGTCGCCGCCCTCGGCGTGATCGGCCTGGGCGGCGTCGCCAAGCTGGTGCCGGACGTCCCCAAGCCGGAGGGAGTACGGCTGCGGCACGAGGTGGCCGCCCTCAGGAAGCCCCAGGTCGTCCTGGCCATGGCCATGACGGTCCTCGGCTTCGGAGGGGTGTTCGCCGCTATCACCTACATCGCGCCGATGATGACCGAGGTCGGCGGCTTCGCGGAGTCCTCCGTCACCTGGCTGCTGGTCGTCTTCGGACTGGGCATGGTGGCCGGGAACCTCATCGGCGGCCGCTTCGCGGACCGCAGGCTCATGCCGATGCTGTACACCGCCCTGGGAGGCCTGGCGCTGGTCCTGCTGCTGTTCACCTTCCTGGCCTCCGGAAAGGCCGCGTCCGTCGTGGCGGTCTTCCTCATCGGGCTTCTCGGCTTCGCCACCGTCCCACCGCTGCAGAAGCGCGTCCTGGACCACGCCCACGGCGCGCCCACGCTCGCCTCCGCGGCCAACATCGGCGCCTTCAACCTGGGCAACGCCCTGTCCGCCTGGCTCGGCGGCCTGGTGATCTCCGCAGGCCTCGGCTACACGGCGCCCAACGCCGTCGGGGCCGTCCTGGCCGCCGGCGCTCTGGTGCTGGCCGTCATCTCACGGCGGCTCGAAGTGCGCCAGGCCCGCACCAGCGCGGCCTCCGCGCCGACGAGCCCCGCGCCCGCCGAACACGGCGCCACTGCCGCCGCACCGGAACCTGCCCGCTCCTGACCCCGCACCTCCGCCGCACCGACCCGGCCTTCGATCACTGGGCGGTCCAGCCTCCGTCCACGGCGATGAGAGCGCCGGTGATGAAGCTGGAGGCGCCGGGCGACCCCCGCGTGCGGCAGGTGCTCGCCGAACTGCTGGAGCGCAGCCCCGAGTTCGCCGAGCTGTGGGGGCGGCACGACGCGCGCGGGAAGGCGCTGGAGCGCAAGCGCTTCGGGCACCGGCACGTCGGGCCGCTGACGCTGACCATGCAGACGTTCGACGTGCGGTCGAGCCCGGGGCAGGAGCTCGTCGTCTACCACGCCGAGCCCGGCTCGGAGAGCGCCGATGCGCTCGCCCTCCTCGGGTCGCTCGCAGCGACCGGGCGTCAGCCGTAGCGCTTCATCTCGTGGAAGAAGTCCGGCACGGTGTTCAGCGCGCCCGACGACGCGACCTGGTCGTAGACGTACTTCGCCACGGCCAGGTCCAGGACGCCCAGGCCGAACGGTGAGAAGACCACCGGCTTGTCGGCGGGCGGGGTCGTCTTCTCCGTCAGGACGTCGTACAGGGTCCCGGCGACGAAGTCGCGGTTGCCGACCCGCTGCTCGGCCAGGTGCGGGGACGTGTTGGCCTTCATGCAGTGCTCGACGTCGTCCACGACGTTGTAGGACGCCAGGATGATCTCGGGGGAGAGGTCGCGCAGCGACACGTGCAGGACGAGGGGGTTGTGCGCGAACCAGTCCGGGTCGGTGACGTGCGGCTCCCCGGCGACGGTCGCGAAGACGACCAGGTCGGACGAGCGGATCAGCGACTCGGCCGAGTCGTGGATCGTGATCTCGCCCTTCTCTGTGCGCTCCAGGTAGCCCTGGAAGCCCTCGGCGTGCTCGCGCGACAGGTCGTGGACGCCGAGCTCGTCGAAGGTGAAGCCGTTGCCCGCCAGATAGGTGTGGATGTACCGGGCGATGAGGCCGACCCCGACGAAGCCGACCCGGCGGGGGCGGGCGCCGCGGCGGTCGGCGAGGGCCGCGGCGGCCAGCGCGGCGGACGCGGCGGTGCGGGCCGCGGAGATGATGGAGCTCTCCAGGCACGCGAACGGGTAGCCCGTCTCCGCGTCGTTGAGGATCAGCACGGCCGACGCGCGCGGGATGCCGTTCGCGACGTTGCCGGGGAAGCTGGAGATCCACTTGATGCCGTGCACCCCGACCTCGCCCTTGACGGACGCGGGCAGGGCGATGATCCGGTCGGACGGGCGGTCAGGGAAGCGCAGGAAGTAGGAGTCGGGGTTGACGGTCAGGCCCTCGCCGTGCAGCCGGTAGGCCGCCTCGACCATCCGGGTGACCTCCGCCTCGCGCCCGGCGACCGCCTCGTGGACCTGGGCGCCGGAGACGACGGCGAACGTGGGGGCCTGCGTCATGGGGAGAACTCCGTCTTTCTGTAGATGATCAGTCGCCGAGGATGGCGGCCGGGTCGCCGAAGTGCTCGCGCACCCAGTCGTCCTCGTAGATGGAATCGAGGTAGCGTTCGCCGAGGTCGGGGGCGATGGCGACCGCCACGGGGTCCTCGCCGGGGTACTTGGCCTCCAGCCAGCGGGAGGCGCCCGACACGACGGTCCCGGTGGAGCCGCCGAACAGGAACCCGCGTGCGGCGAGCGCGTGGACGGTCCGGATCGTGTCGGTCTCGGGGACGTGCACGACGTCGTCGATGAACGACTCGTCCACCAGCGCCGGCTTGCTGCTGGTGCCGAGGCCCGGCACCATCCGCCGCTCGGGGATGCCGCCGAAGGTGACCGAGCCGACCGCGTCCACCGCCACGATCGTGACGGGCCGGCCGTGCTCGCGGAAGTAGCGGGCGCAGCCCATCAGGGTGCCGGTCGTCCCGGCGCCGACGAACAGGACCTCCAGGTCAGGGAACTCGCGGTCGATCGCCGGGGCGGTGCCGCGGTAGTGCGCCAGCCAGTTGTTCCGGTTGGCGTACTGGTTCAGCCACACGTACTCGTCGCCGGACGCGCACAGGTTGCGGACGTAGGCGATGCGCCCGCCGAGGTAGCCGCCGTTGGCGTCCCGGTCGGACACGACGCGGACCTCCGCGCCGAGCGCCCGCATGACCCGCATCGACGCCGGGTTGCAGCGCGGGTCGGTGACGCACACGAAACGCAGGCCGCGGCTCGCGGCGATCAGGCTGAGCGCGATCCCGAGGTTGCCCGAGGAGGACTCCACGATGATCGAGTCCGGGGTCAGCGCGCCGTCCCGCTCGGCCGCCTCCACCATCGCCGCGGCCGCCTTGAGCTTCACCGAACCGGCGAAGTTGAAGCCCTCGCATTTAAGGTAGAGCGGGCGGTCAATGACATGCCGAAGATCGACGTAAAGGTCGTCGACATTGAATTCCTGCGGCGAGGTTATTATCGGCACGCTGCCACCCTGAAATGAAGAAGCAATTCCCTCGTCTTCCCCCGAAGTTCGCCGCGGGCTTCACGCCAGAGCCATGGCGGAGCATCACGGTACCTTCGGGCATCTTGCTGCCGCAACCCCCTGATTACCCGCCGGTAGGGCAGAATGCGTGGTGCTTCTGCCGGGCCGGACTTAGGCTATGGCGGCCGCTTTGTTCCGCTGTTACAGCGGAGAAGTTCTACAACACGGAGAGTAATGATGAGTGCTCGCGGACCCGCCGTGGACCGGCTGCTGCCCCTGGCCGGGCTGCCCGCGCTGGACGTGCCCGCCGCGCAGGCGGAGCGCGCCCGCGAGCTGGCCGCGCGGCTCGGGATGCTCCGCGAGCGGGACGTCGACCTCGCCGACCCGGTCATCACGCGGGTGGAGCGGATCGCCGCCGAGCGCGACCGCCCCGCCGTCGCCGACGAGCACCGCTCGCTCTCCTACGCCGAGCTGGCCGCCGAGGCGCGCCGCCTGGCCGCGCTGCTGGAGGACGAGGGGGTCCGCCCCGGCGAGGTCGTCGGCGTGGGCGGCGGGCGCTGCGCGGGCGTCATCGCCGCGTTCCTCGCGATCGAGCTGGTCGGGGCCCTCTACGTCCCGGCCGACGAGACCTGGCCCGCCGGACGCGTCCGCGACGTCCTCGACCAGGCGGGCGCTTCTGTGCTGGTCACTGTGGACACGCCAGAACAGGTCGCGCCGGCGCTGCTGGAGGGGGCGGCCGAGGCGGGGTGCCGCGTCGTCGCCGCGTCCCGGGCGGACGGCTTCGCCCCCTGGCCGGGCGAGCCGCGGCTGAGCGCGCCGGACCAGCCGCGATACGTGCTGTTCACCTCGGGTTCGACGGGCCGGCCCAAGGGCGCGGTCGTCGAGCACCAGGGCATGCTCAACCACCTCTGGGCGAAGATCATCGACCTGGAGCTGACCGGCGCGGACGTGGTCGCGTTCACCGCCCCGCTGGGCTTCGACATCTCGATCTGGCAGATGCTCTGCCCGCTGCTGATCGGCGGCCGGGTGGACGTGGTCGGCGACGAGACCGGCCACGACCCGGTCGCGTTCGCCCGCGCGGTGGACGCGCAGGGCATCACGGTCGTCGAGCTCGTCCCGACCATGGTCAGGCACCTGCTGGACGACCTGGCGGGCTCGCCCGCGGCCGGGGGGCGGCGCCCGCTGGCGGGCCTGCGCTGGATGATCGCCACCGGCGAGGAGCTGCCGGCCGAGCTGGCCCGCCGCTGGCTGGAGGCGGCGCCGCACGCCCGGCTGCTGAACGCCTACGGCCCGACCGAGTGCTCCGACGACGTCACCCACCACACCGTGACCGCCGGTGACCTGGACCTTCTCCGCCTGCCGATCGGCACGCCGGTCGTCAACGCGCGCCTGTACGTGCTGCGGTCGGACGAGGACGGCGGCACGGACGACACCTGGTCGGCGTGCGACGTCGGCGAGGCCGGAGAGCTGTTCGTCGGCGGCGTGGTGGTCGGCCGCGGCTACCTCGGCGACGACGAGCGGACCCGCGAGGCGTTCTACCGGGACCCGTTCGGCGCGTCCCCGACCGGGCGCCTCTACCGGACGGGCGACGCGGTGCGGCTGCTGCCGCCCGGCGCGGGCGGCGAGGACCGCCCCACCCTGCAGTACCTGGGGCGCGTCGACCGGCAGGTCAAGATCGCCGGGGTGCGGATGGAGCTGGGCGAGATCGAGGCGGTGCTGCAGCGCCACCCGGGGGTGCGGGCCGCCGCGGTGGTGGTGCACGAGTACCCGTCCAGGTAGCGCGACCGCCGTTCACCGAGCGTGATCGCATTGGCCGGATTCGGTTGCCAACCTTTGTCGCCCCGCGAGCGTCCGGCCGTCGCAGTCGCCCTGACAGCCGATGGTTTTGTCACTCCTGTTAGCAATGGGGCGGTGCAACTTCTGCTTTTGAGGGGATTGCGAGGCATGTGACCGGCTGGTTGACTGTGACCCCGCTACTCCTGAGTAGATCGTGGGACGCGGGCGGAAGACGGGCAAGGGCGCAAAGCGGCGGCGCTCCGTATTGGCCGGAACACAGGGCGTTGACTCCGGGATCGCGCGGGCGATCGCGTGCCCCGGAGGGAACTCGGGGTGAAAGGGGACGGGGAAACCCGATCAGTTCTGTGGTCATTCTCTTTGAATTTCTGCCCGCCGGCGCGTTGCCGGACCCGAAACCGGGCGTTAAGAAAGCCCCCTGCGACCGGGAAAGCACCGCTTGATGTCCACCGAGTACGTTCCTCTTTCGGCCGCTCAGCAGAGCGTCTGGTACGCGCAGCAGCTGGCGCCGCGGACGCCGATCCACATCGCGCAGTACATCGAGATCGAGGGCCCGGTCGACCCCGAGCTGTTCGACCGGGTGGCGCGCATCGCGGCCCACGAGTCGCCGGCGCTGAACGCCCGGCTGGACGAGCGGGACGGCGTCCCGCACCAGATCCTCGACCCGGACGCGACCGGTTCGATCCCGTTCGTGGACCTGTCCGGCGAGCCCGACCCGGACGCCGCCGCGCGGGCGTGGATGCGGGAGGCGATGGCGGCGCCGCTGCCGCTGGACGCCGAGCGGCTGTACGTCACGGCCCTGCTGCGGCTGGCCCCCGGCCTGCACCGCTGGTTCATCCGCGCGCACCACGCGATCCAGGACGCCTACAGCGGGTCGCTCATCAGCCGCCGCGCCGCCGAGATCTACACGGCGCTGGCGAACGGCGGCGAGTACGTCCCCGCGGAGCTCGGCGACTACCGCAGGGTCCTCGCCGAGGAGGAGGCCTACCGGGCGTCGGAGAAGTTCGAGCGGGACCGCGCCTACTGGACCGAGCGGTTCGCCGACCGGCCGGTCGCGGTGTCGCTGTCGGACGAGATGGCCGAGCCGACCGCCGACTACCTGAGCCTCGTCTCGGTCGTCCCGCCGGAGCGGACGGCCGAGCTGGCGGCCGGCGCGCGGCGGCTCCGCACCGCGACGCAGGGCCTGGCGATCGCGGCGACGGCCGCGTA
Organism: Actinomadura sp. K4S16; assembly: GCF_008327685.1. Taxonomy (GTDB): domain Bacteria; phylum Actinomycetota; class Actinomycetes; order Streptosporangiales; family Streptosporangiaceae; genus Spirillospora. The sequence goes on along the minus strand of NZ_BDDE01000024.1, from coordinate 91,352 downwards.
CGTGGCGCGGATGACGGGCACCGAGGACGTCGTCCTCGGCCTGGCCGTCACCGGCCGCACGACGCAGGTCGCGCTGGACACCCCGGCGATGCTGGCGACCATCCTGCCGCTGCGCGTCCAGGTCCGCCCCGACATGACGGTGGACGAGCTGGTCCGCGCGGCGACGCGGGCGAGCGCGCGGGCGCTGCGCCACCAGCACTACCGGCGCGAGGACCTGCTGCGCGACCTGAAGCTGCTGGGCGAGCGCCGCCGCCTCTACGGCCCGGTCATCAACATCATGGCGTTCGACTACCGGCTGGACTTCGCGGGCCTGCCGGCGCGGATGCACGCGATCACCACCGGCCCGATCGACGACCTGTCGATCAACATCTACGACAACTTCGACGGCGCCGGCATGCGCGTCGACTTCGAGGCGCACCCGGACCTGTACGCCGAGGACCAGGTGGCAACGCACCTGGACCGGTACATCCGGTTCCTGGGCGTGCTCGCCGACGTCGACCCGGCCACGCCGCTCCGCGAGGTCGAGCTGCTCGACGACGCGGAACGGGCCCGCGTGCTGGGGGAGTGGAACGACACGGCGGCGCCGGTCGAGCCGGCCGTCGTCCCCGAGCTGTTCGAGGCGCAGGCCGCCCGCACGCCGGACGCCCCGGCCGTCACCCGCGGCGGCACGACCCTCACCTACCGGGAGCTGGACGAGCGCGCCAACCGCCTCGCCCGCCACCTGATCGCCCGAGGTGTCGGCCCGGAGGACTTCGTCGCGCTGGCCCTGCCGCGCGACGAGGACCTGGTGGTCGCGGCGCTGGCCGTGCTGAAGGCGGGCGCCGCCTACCAGCCGATCGACCTGGCCTACCCGGCCGACCGCATCGCCTACATGCTGGAGGACGCCGCCCCGGCCTGCGTCATCACCACGTCCGGCGCCGACCTGCCCGGCACGACCCCGCGCGTCCTGCTGGACGCCCTCGACCTCGCGGGCCGCCCGGCGGCGAGCCCGTCCGACGCCGACCGCGTCCGGCCGCTCCGCCCGGGCAACGCGGCCTACGTCATCTACACCTCGGGCTCGACGGGACGTCCGAAGGGCGTCGTCGTCTCCCACGCCAGCGCCGTCGACCTGTGCGCCTGGGCGGGGAGGGACTTCGGCCCGGAGCGGCTCGCCCGCGTGCTGTTCTCCACGTCCCTCAACTTCGACGTGTCGGTCTTCGAGTGGCTGACCCCGCTCACGGTGGGCGGCCGCATCGAGGTCGTCCGCGACCTGCTGGAGGTCGCCGAGCGCGGCGGCTGGCAGGGGACGCTGATCAGCGGCGTCCCGTCCGCGATGTCCGCCCTGCTGGCCACCGGCGCCCTCGACCTCCGGGCCGGGGACGTGGTGCTCGCGGGGGAGGCGCTCCCGGCGCGGCTCGTCCAGGACCTGCGGGCCCTCCTGCCGGACGCGCGGATCTCCAACATCTACGGCCCCACCGAGGCGACCGTCTACGCGGCGGCCTGGTTCGACGACGGCAACGCCGCGGGCCACGCCCCGATCGGCGGCCCGATCGCCAACACCCGCGCCTACGTGCTGGACGCCTCGCTGCGGCCGGTGCCGGTGGGCGTGCCCGGTGAGCTGTACCTCGCGGGCGACGGGCTCGCGCGCGGCTACCTGCGCCGCCCCGAGCTGACCGCGGACCGGTTCGTCGCCTGCCCCTTCGGGGAGCCGGGCGGGCGCATGTACCGGACGGGCGACCTCGTCCGCTGGAACGCCGCCGGCCACATCGAGTACCTCGGCCGCCTCGACCACCAGGTGAAGGTGCGCGGGTTCCGGATCGAGCCGGGCGAGATCGAGACGGCGCTGTCCGCGCACCCGGCCGTGACGCAGAGCGTGGTCGTCGCGCGCCGCGACAACGCGGGCGACACCGTCCTCGTCGCCTACGTCGTGTCGGACGGGGCGGATCCCGCCGAGCTCCGGCGGTCCGCGGCCGCCGTGCTGCCCGAGTACATGGTCCCCTCGGCGGTCGTCGTCCTGGACGAGATGCCGCTGAACCCCAACGGCAAGCTCGACCGGGCCGCCCTGCCCGCGCCGGACCTCACCGCGCCGACGGGCGGCCGGGAGCCGCGCGACGCCCGCGAGGAGACGCTGTGCGCCGTGTTCGCCGAGGTCCTCGGCGTGGAGCGGGTGGGGATCGACGACAACTTCTTCGACCTCGGCGGCGACTCCCTCAAGGCGACCCGGGTGGTGTCGCGGGCGCGTGCCGCGCTGGACGCCGACCTGGGCGTCCGCGCGCTGTTCGAGGCGCCGACCGTCGCCGCGCTCGCCGCCCTGCTCAAGGAGGCCGACGGGGACGCGCGCCCCAGGCTCGTCCCGGCCGAGCGCCCCGCCCTCGTGCCCGTGTCGTACGCGCAGCGGCGCCTGTGGTTCATCCACGACCTCGAAGGCCCGAACGCGACCTACCACATCCCGATCCCGCTGCGGCTGACCGGCGAGCTGGACCTCGCCGCCGTCCGCGCCGCGATGCGCGACATGATGGCGAGACACGAGGCGCTCCGCACGGTGTTCGTGCAGGTCGAGGGCGAGCCTTACCAGCGCATCCTCACTCCGGACCAGATCGAGGTCGAACCGGAGTACACCGATGTCTCCCCCCTCCGGGGGGAGTGGGGGGTCGTCCCCCCACAGGGAGACGTATCCGAAGACGGGCTCCACGCCGCGGTGTTCGAGGCCGCGACGCGCGGGTTCGACCTGGCCGCCGAGCCGCCCGTCCGCGCGCACGTGTTCCGCGTCGCCGAGGACGACCACCTGCTGCTGCTGGTGATGCACCACATCGCCGGGGACGGCTGGTCGATGGAGCCGCTCGCCGCCGACCTCATCACCGCCTACGCCGCCCGCGCCGCCGGGGGCGAGCCGCGCTGGGAGCCGCTGCCGGTCCAGTACGCCGACTACGCCCTCTGGCAGCGGGACGTCCTCGGCGGCGAGGACGACCCGGGCAGCGTGATCAGCACGCAGCTCGCCTACTGGCGCGAGGCCCTTGCGGGACTGCCCGAGGAGCTGGCGCTGCCCGCCGACCGGCCGCGCCCGCCGCGCGCCACCTACCGGGGCGCCCAGCATCCGTTCACGCTGCCGCCCGCCCTGCACGAGGCTCTCGCCGCGCTCGGCCGCGACCACCGCGCCAGCCTGTTCATGGTGCTGCAGGCCGCGCTCGCCGGCCTGTTCACCCGGCTCGGCGCCGGGACGGACGTGCCGATCGGCTCGCCGGTCGCCGGGCGCGCCGACGAGGCCCTGAACGACCTGGTCGGCGTGTTCGTCAACACGCTCGTCCTGCGCACCGACACCTCCGGGGACCCGACGTTCGCCGAGCTGCTGGCCCGCGTCCGCGAGGCCGACCTCGCGGCGTTCGCCCACCAGGACGTCCCGTTCGAGCGGCTCGTCGAGGTGCTGAACCCGCAGCGGTCGATGGCGCGGCACCCGCTGTTCCAGGCGATGATCTCGATCCAGAACAACCCGTCCGCGCGGGTCGAGCTGCCCGGCCTGACGGTCGCGCTGGAGCCGGTCGACCCGGGCGTGTCCCGCTTCGACCTCGCGCTCCTGGTGGACGAGACGCGGGACGCGGCCGGCGCCCCGGCGGGGATCGACTGCCGGCTGGAGTACGCGCTCGACCTGTTCGACCCCGGGACCGCCGCCGCGATGGCGGCCCGGCTGGAGCGGCTGCTGGCGCAGGTCGCCGCCGACCCGTCCCTGCCGCTCAGCGCCGTCGACCTGCTGGACGACGCCGAGCGCGACACGCTCCTGCACCGCTGGAACGACACGGCCCTGCCGGTCGCCCCGGCCGTCGTCCCCGAGCTGGTCGAGGCGCAGGCGGCGCGGACGCCGGACGCCGCCGCCGTGGTCGCCGGCGGGACGCGGCTCACCTACGCCGAGCTGAACTCCCGCGCGAACCGCCTCGCCCGCCACCTCATCGGCCGCGGGGTCGGCGCGGAGGACTTCGTCGCCCTCGCGTTGCCGCGCGACGAGAACCTGGTCGTCGCGGCGCTGGCCGTGCTGAAGGCGGGCGCCGCCTACCAGCCGATCGACCTGGCCTACCCGGCCGACCGCGTCGCCTACATGCTGGAGGACGCCGCCCCGGCCTGCGTCATCACGACGCGGGACGCGGACCTGCCCGCGGGCGCCCCCCGCGTCGAACTCGACGCGCTCTCCCTGGACGGCCTGCGCGGCGACGACGTCACCGACGCCGAACGCGTCCGGCCGCTGCGCCCGGCGAACCCGGCGTACGTCATCTACACGTCCGGGTCGACCGGGCGCCCCAAGGGCGTCGTGATCTCCCACGCCAACGTCGTGGACTTCTGCGCCGAGTCGACGGCGAGCTACGGGCCCGCCCGGATGGCGCGCGTGCTGTTCTCCACGTCGCTGAACTTCGACGTGTCGGTGTTCGAGTGGCTGGTGCCGCTCACCGTCGGCGGCGAGATCGAGGTCGTGCGCGACCTGCTGGAGGTCGCCGAGCGCGGCGGCTGGCAGGGGACGCTGATCAGCGGCGTCCCGTCCGCGGTGTCGGCGCTGCTGGCGCGCGGCGGCCTGCGGCTGGAGGCCGGGGACGTGGCGCTCGGCGGCGAGGCGCTGCCGCCGCAGCTCGTCCGGGACGTCCGGGCGCTGCTGCCGGACGCGCGGATCTCCAACATCTACGGCCCCACCGAGGCGACGATCTTCGTCACCGGGTGGTACGACGACGGCAACACCGAGGGCCTCGCGCCGATCGGCCGCCCGATGGCCAACACCCGCGCCTACGTGCTGGACGACCGGCTCGGCCCGGTCCCGGTCGGCGTGCCCGGCGAGCTGTACCTCGCGGGCGACGGCCTCGCGCGCGGCTACCTGCGCCGCCCCGGCCTGACCGCGGACCGGTTCGTCGCGTGCCCGTTCGGCGGGCCGGGCGAGCGGATGTACCGCACGGGCGACCTCGTCCGCTGGAACCGCGCCGGCCACATCGAGTACCTCGGCCGCCTCGACCACCAGGTGAAGGTGCGCGGGTTCCGGATCGAGCCGGGCGAGATCGAGACGGCGCTGTCCGCGCACCCCGCGGTGACGCAGAGCGTCGTGGTCGCCCGCCGCGACGCGGTCGGCGACACCGTCCTCGCCGGGTACGTCGTCGGCTCCGCGGACCCGGCCGAGCTGCGCGCCTTCGTCGCCGGGACGCTGCCGGACTACATGGTGCCGTCGGCGATCGTCGTGCTGGAGGAGATGCCGCTCACCCCGAACGGCAAGCTCGACCGCGCCGCGCTCCCCGAGCCGGACTTCGCCGCGTCGCTCACCGCCCGCGGCCCCCGCGACGCCCGCGAGGAGATCCTCTGCGGGATCTTCGCCGACGTCCTCGGCCTCGACCGGGTCGGCGTCGACGACGGGTTCTTCGACCACGGCGGCGACTCCCTCAAGGCGACCCGCGTCGTCGCCCGCGCCCGCGCCGCGCTGCGGGTGGAACTGCCGGTCCGGGCGCTGTTCGAGGCCCCGACAGTCGCGGGCCTGGCCGAGTACATCGCCTCCGCCGGGGACGCGGAGCGGCCCGCGCTGCGGGCGGCCGAGCGCCCGGCGCCGCTGCCGGTGTCCTACGCGCAGGAGCGGCTCTGGTTCCTGAACCGGCTCGAAGGGCTCACCGCCACCTACAACATGCCGATCCCGCTGCGCCTCACCGGCGCGGTCGACCCCGGTGCGATGCGGGACGCCCTGCGCGACGTCGTCGCCCGCCACGAGCCGCTGCGCACGCTGTTCGCCGACGCCGACGGCGAGCCCCACCAGGTCGTCCTCGCGCCGGACGAGGCCGAGCCCTGCCTGACCGTCGGCGAGCCCGCCGACCTGCACGCCGCCCTCTTCGCGGACGCCACGCGCGGCTTCGACCTGGCGAACGAGCTGCCGGTGCGCGCCCACCTCTACCGGCTCGGCGCGGACGAGCACCTGCTGCTCATCGTCCTGCACCACATCGCCGGGGACGGCTGGTCGATGGCGCCGCTCGCCCGCGACGTGATCACCGCCTACCTGGCCCGGCGCGGCGGCGAGGCCCCCGAGTGGGAGCCGCTGCCCGTCCAGTACGCCGACTACGCGCTCTGGCAGCGCGAGCTGCTCGGCGACGAGCGCGACCCGGCGAGCCTCGCCGCGCGCCAGATCGCCTACTGGAAGGACGCCCTCGCCGGGCTGCCCGACCAGATCAGGCTGCCGCACGACCGCCCCCGCCCGGACCGCGCGTCCTACCGGGGCGGGCAGGTCGCCTTCGAGGTCCCGGCGGAGCTGGCGGACGGGCTGCGCGCCCTCGCCCGCGACCACCAGGTCAGCGTGTTCATGGTGCTGCAGGCCGCGCTCGCCGCGCTGCTCACGCGCCTCGGCGCCGGGACGGACGTGCCGATCGGCTCGCCCGTCGCGGGCCGCACCGACGAGGCCCTGGACGACCTCGTCGGCGTCTTCGTCAACACGCTGGTGCTGCGGACCGACACCTCCGGCGACCCGTCGCTCGCCGAGCTGCTCGCCCGCGTCCGGGAGACCGACCTCGCCGCCTACGCCCACCAGGACGTCCCGTTCGAGCGGCTCGTGGAGGTGCTCAACCCGGCGCGGTCGTTGGCGCGGCACCCGCTGTTCCAGGTCATGCTGACCCTGCAGAACAACCCGGAGGCGTCGGTCGAGCTGCCGGGCCTGACCGTCGCCGTCGAGCCGGTGGACGCCGGGGTCGCCAAGTTCGACCTGGAGTTCCTGCTGGAGGACGCCCGCGACGGCGCGGGCGGGTACGCCGGGACCCTCGAATACGCCCTCGACCTGTTCGACCGCGAGACCGCCGAGCGGCTCGCCGGCTGGTACCGGCGGACCCTGGAGGCGGCCGTCGGCTCCGCCGGCGCCGTCACCGTCGGCGCCCTCGACCTTCCCGGCGCCCCGCGGGACCTCCCGGCGGCGCCGCGAGCGGCGGAGGGGCCGGTCGAGAAGCGCCTCGTCGCCTACGTCGTCGCCGCGCCCGGCGAGAACCTCGACCCCGAGGAGCTGCGCGCCCACATCCGCGAGAGCCTGCCGGAGTCGATGGTGCCCGCCGCCGTCGTCGTCCTGGACGAGATGCCGCTCACTCCGAACGGCAAGGTCGACACGAAGGCGCTCCCGAAGCCGGACCTGGCGATCGCCCCGGCGACCGCCTACCGCGCCCCGTCCGGGGAGGCGGAGGAGGCCGTCGCCGCCGTCTTCGCCGACCTGCTCGGCGTGGACCGGGTCGGCGCCGACGACGACTTCTTCGCGCTCGGCGGCAACTCGCTCATCGCGATGCGGGTCGTGAGCCGGGTCCGCCGCGCCCTCGACGCCGAGCTGCCCGTCCGGGCGCTGTTCGAGGCGCCGACCGTCGCGCGCCTCGCCGCGCTGCTCGGCGACGGCGGCGCGCCCGTCCGCCCGGCGCTGGAGCCGCGCGAGCGCCCGGCCGTGCTCCCGCCGTCCTACGCGCAGCAGCGGCACTGGTTCCTCAACCGCTTCGAGGGGCCGTCGGCCACCTACAACATGCCGACCGCGCTGCGCATCCGCGGCCCGCTGGACGTCGACGCGCTCCGCGCCGCCGTCGGCGACCTCGTCGAGCGGCACGAGTCGCTCCGCACGGTCCTGCCGGACAGCGGGGGAGTGCCGCGCCAGCTCATCCTGGACGCCGCCGCGGCCCGGCCCGAGCTGGAGGTCACCGAGACCACCGAGGCGGAGCTGCCGACGCGGCTCGCCATGGCCGCCGGCTACGCCTTCGACATCTCCGCCGAGCCGCCGCTGCGCACCCACCTGTTCCGGGTCGGGCCGCAGGAGCACGTCGCGCTGCTGCTCATGCACCACGTCGGCGGCGACGGCTGGTCGATGGCGCCGCTGGCCCGCGACTTCATCACCGCCTACGCGGCACGGGCCGGGGGCGCCGCCCCCGACTGGGCGCCGCTGCCCGTCCAGTACGCGGACTACACGTTGTGGCAGCGGGAGCTGTTCGGTTCGGAGGACGATCCGGAGAGTCTGATCTCCCGGCAGATCGCGTACTGGCGTGAGGCGCTGGCGGGGCTGCCGGAGGAGCTGCCGCTGCCCGCCGACCGGCCGCGCCCGGCGCAGGCGTCCTACCGGGGCGGGACGGCCCGGTTCCGCCTCGGCTCCGGCGTCCGCGCCGGCCTGCAGAAGATCGCCCAGGAGACCGGCGCCAGCCCGTTCATGGTCGCCCAGGCCGCGTTCGCGGCGCTGCTGACGCGGCTGGGCGCGGGGACGGACGTGCCGATCGGTTCGCCGATCGCGGGGCGGACCGACGAGGCGCTGGACGATCTGGTCGGCATGTTCGTGAACATGCTCGTCTTCCGCACCGACACCTCGGGCGATCCGTCGTTCCGCGAGCTGGTCGGGCGGGTGAAGGAGACCGACCTCGCCGCCTACGCCCACCAGGACGTCCCCTTCGAGCGGCTCGTGGAGGTGCTCAACCCGCCCCGCCACCTGGCGCGCCACCCGCTGTTCCAGGTCGGGCTGACGTTCCAGAACAACCCGGAGGCCCGGCTGGAGATGCCGGGGTTCAGCGCCGAGCTGGAGCCGCTCACCGCCGGGGTCTCCCGGTTCGACCTGCTGATGATCCTCACCGAGCGGGCGGACGGCCTCGACGGCGAGCTGGAGTACGCGCTCGACCTCTACGACCCGTCCACCGCGCGCGGCCTCGTCGAGCGGTTCGAGCGGTACCTCGCGGCGCTGCTCGCCGACCCCGACGCCCCCATCGGCGCCGCCGACGTCCTCGCGCCGGAGGAGCGTTCGCTCCTCCTCGGCGAGTGGGCGGGCGGCTCCGCGCACTCCGCGGAGTGGACCACGATCCCGGCGCTGTTCGAGGCGCAGGCGGCGGCGCGTCCGGGTGCCGCGGCGGTGTCGTTCGAGGGTGTGTCGTGGACGTATGGCGAGGTGAACGCGCGGGCGAACCGTCTGGCTCGGCGGTTGGTCGAGCGGGGTGTGGGGCCTGAGCAGTTCGTGGCTTTGGCTCTGCCGCGTTCGGCGGAGCTGGTGGTGGCGATTCTCGGGGTGTTGAAGGCGGGCGCGGCCTACGTTCCGATCGACCCGGACTACCCCGAAGACCGGATCGCGTACATGGTCGAGGACGCGCGCCCTGTCCTGACCCTGCGTCCGGTGGATCTGGCCGATCTGGACGCGGCCGGGTACGACGACACGAACCTCGGTGTCTCCATCGACCCCGACCATCCGGCGTATGTGATCTACACGTCGGGTTCGACGGGGCGTCCGAAGGGTGTGGTGATTCCGCATCAGAACGTGGTGCGGTTGCTGCGTTCGACCGAGGAGTGGTTCGACTTCGGTCCGGAGGACGTGTGGACGCTGTTCCACTCCTATGCCTTCGACTTCTCGGTCTGGGAGCTGTGGGGTTCGCTGCTGTACGGGGGCAGGCTCGTCGTCGTCCCCTACCTGACCTCGCGTTCGCCCGACGACTTCCTCGCCCTCCTGGAGCGGGAGCGGGTGACCGTCCTCAACCAGACCCCGTCGGCCTTCTACCAGTTGATGGCGGCCGACCGGCAGAACCCGGGCGCCGACCTGGCGCTGCGCTACGTCGTCTTCGGAGGTGAGGCGCTCGACCTCGGCCGCCTGGAGGACTGGTACTCCCGGCACGACGAGAGCGCCCCCGTCCTGGTCAACATGTACGGGATCACCGAGACCACGGTCCACGTCTCGTACGTGGCGCTGGACCGGGCCTACGCGGAGGCCGCACCGGGCAGCGTCATCGGCGTGGGCATCCCCGACCTGCGCGTCTACGTGCTGGACGACCGTCTCCAGCCGGTCGCGCCCGGCGTCATCGGCGAGCTGTACGTCGCGGGGCCCGGGCTGGCGCGCGGCTACCTGAACCGTCCCGGCCTGTCGGCCGAGCGGTTCGTCGCCGACCCGCACGGCGAGCCCGGCACCCGCATGTACCGGACGGGCGACGTGGGCCGTTGGCTGGCCGGGGGCCGTCTGGAGTACCTCGGCCGCAGCGACCAGCAGGTGCAGCTGCGCGGCTTCCGGATCGAACTCGGCGAGATCGAGTCGGCGCTGGTGCGGCACGGCGAGGTCTCCGACGCCGCGGTGATCGTCCGGGACGACCGCCTCGTCGCCTACGTGGCCGGCAGCGGAGTCGACACCGCCGAGCTGCGCCGGTTCGTCGGCCGGGAGCTGCCGGACTACATGGTCCCGGCCGTGGTCGTGGAGCTGGACGCGCTGCCGCTGACCTCGAACGGCAAGCTGGACCGCAAGGCGCTGCCCGCGCCCGACTTCTCGGCCAAGGTGTCCTCCCGCGCGCCCCGGACGCCAGAGGAGGAGACGCTGGCGCGGCTGTTCGCCGAAGTCCTCGGCCTGGAGCGGGTCGGGATCGACGACGGGTTCTTCGACCTGGGCGGCGACTCCATCATCGCCATCCAGCTCGTCTCCCGAGCCCGCCAGTCCGGCCTGGTCATCACCCCCCGCGAGGTCTTCCAGCACCAGACCGTCGAAGAACTCGCCGCCACCGCCAGACCGGTCGGCGAAGGCGAAGAGGTCGAGACCGAGGCGCCGGGCGCCGGGGTCGGGCCCGTCCCGATCACCCCGATCATCGCGTGGCTGCGCGACCGGGTGGACGGCGACGCGTCGCTGATCAGCGGCTTCCACCAGGCGATGCTGCTGCGCACCCCGCCCGAGCTCGGCGCGGAGCGGCTGACCGCCGCGCTCCGGACCCTCATCGACCACCACGACGTGCTGCGCCTCCGCCTGGACGTGGACGGCGGCCGCTGGCAGCCGGTCGTCCGCCCGCAGGGCGCGGTCGACGCGACCGACCTCGTCACCCGCGTCGACATCGCGGGCCTGGACGGCGACAAGGCCCAGGCCGTCATCACCGAGCAGGCCGCCGCCGCCCGCGACCGCCTCGACCCGGCCGCCGGGACCGTCGCGCAGCTCGTCTGGTTCGACGCGGGCTGCGAGCAGGGGCGCCTCCTCGTCGTCCTCCACCACCTGGTCGTGGACGGCGTGACCTGGCGGATCCTGCTCCCCGACCTCGTCACGGCCTGGGCCGGGGGAGAGCTCCAGCCGGTCGGGACGTCCTTCCGCCGCTGGGCGCAGAAGCTCACCGCCGCCGAGCGGGGCGAGCAGGACCTGGAGGAGTGGCTCGACATCGTCGACGGCCCGCCGCAGAAGCTCGCGGACCGCCCGCTCGACCCGCGCGCCGACATCGCGGCCCGCGCCCGCTCGCTCACCCTCGACCTGCCCGCCGACGTCACCGGGCCGCTGCTCACCGACGTGCCCGCCGCGTTCCACGGGCGCGCCAACGACGTGCTGCTCACCGGCCTCGCCGTCGCCGTCGCCCAGTGGCGCCGGCGCCGCGGCGGGCGCGGCACCGGCGTGCTGGTCGACCTGGAGGGCCACGGCCGCGAGGACTCCGTGCCCGGCGTGGACGTCTCGCGCACGGCCGGCTGGTTCACCTCGATCCACCCCGTCCGGCTGGACGCGGGCGGCGCGGCCGGCGGCGCGGCCGTCAAGAAGGTGAAGGAGCAGCTGCGCGCCGTCCCGGACGTCCTCGGCTACGGGCTGCTGCGCCACGTGGACGGCGACGAGGAGCTGGCCGGCCTCCCGCCCGCGCAGATCGCGTTCAACTACCTCGGCCGGGTCGCTGCCGGGGACGAGGGCGGCGACTGGACGCTCGCGCCGGAGGGCCTGCCCGCCGGGGAGGACCCCCGCATGCCGATGGCGCACGCCCTGGAGATCAACGCCCTCACCCGGGACCTGCCCGCGGGCCCGGTGCTGTCGGCGACCTGGACGTGGCCCGGCGGGCTGCTCGACCCCGCCGACGTCCGGGAGCTCGCCGAGGGCTGGTTCGCGGCGCTGCGCGGCCTCGCCGCGGAGGTCGCCGCCGGCGCGGCGGGCGGGTTCACCCCGTCCGACCTGCTGGTGGACCTGGACCAGGGCGAGATCGACAAGTTGCAGACCGCGTGGAGGCAGAAGAAGTGAACCGGGGCGACCTCGAGGACATCCTGCCGCTGTCGCCGCTGCAGCAGGGCTTCTTCTTCCACGCCCTCTTCGACGCCGCCGACGGCGACGTCTACACGGCCCAGTTCGTGCTGGACCTGGAGGGGCCCCTCGACACCGCCGCGCTGCGGACCGCCGCCGAGACGCTGCTGCGCCGCCACCCCAACCTGCGCGCCGCGTTCTGGCACGAGGACCTGTCGCGGCCCGTGCAGGTCGTGCCGCGCACCGTCGAGCTGCCGTGGGAGGAGGTCACCGCCACCGGCGCCGAGGCCGACGCCGTCGTGCTGCGCGAGCGGGCGCGCGGCTTCGACATGACCGCGCCGCCGCTGCTGCGGTTCGTCCTCGTCCGGACGGGCCCGGAGCGGCACCGCCTGGTCTTCACCAACCACCACATCCTGCTGGACGGCTGGTCCACGCCGATCCTGGCGACCGAGCTGTTCCTGCTGTACATGCAGGGCGGCCACGACGCGGGCATGCCGCGCGTCACCCCGTACAAGAACTACCTGGCCTGGCTCTCCCAGCAGGACCGCGCCGCCGCCGAGGACGCCTGGCGCCGCGCCCTGGACGGCGTCGGGGAGCCCAGCCTCGTCGCCCCCGCGGCCGCCGCCCGCGCCCCCGAACCCCCCGAGCGCACCATCACCGGGCTGGACGAGCGCACCACCCGCCGCCTCACCCGCGCCGCCCGCCGGCACGGCGTCACGCTGAGCACCGTCCTGCAGGGCGCCTGGGGCCTCGTCCTCGGCCGGTTCCTCGGCAGGGACGACGTGGTGTTCGGCGCGACCGTGTCCGGCCGTCCCCCCGAGCTGCCGGGCATCGAGCAGATGATCGGGCTGTTCATCAACACGCTGCCCGTCCGCGTCCGGTACCGGCTGGACGAGCCCCTCGGCGCGCTGATGGAGCGGCTCCAGGACGAGCAGACCGAGCTCCTCGCCCACCACCACCTCGGCCTCACCGACATCCAGCGGGCGGCGGGCCACGGCGGCGCGCTGTTCGACACGATGACGGTGCTGGAGAACTACCCGTTCGACCCGTCCTCGATGGACGGCTCCCTCAACGGCGTCCGCATCACCGGGGTCGACTCCTACGACGCCACCCACTTCCCCCTGTCGTTCGTCGCCGTCCCCGGCGAGACTCTCTCGCTCCGCCTGCACTACCGGCCCGACGTGTTCGAGCCGCCCGCCGTCGAAGCGCTGCTCGCCCGGGTCCGCCGCTTCCTGGAGGCGTTCGCCGCGGACGCCGACCAGGCGATCGGCGCGGTCGACCTCGCGGACGACGCGGAGCGGGCGGCCCTGGCGGCCTGGAACGACACGGCCGCCGACGTCCCGTCCGGCACCCTCCCGGCGCTGTTCGAGGCCCAGGCCGCGCGAACCCCGGACGACACCGCCCTCGTCTGCGGCGGCGACCGGCTGACCTACGCCGACCTGAACGCCCGCGCCAACCGCCTCGCCCACGAGCTGATCGCGCGGGGGATCGGATCCGAGGACCGCGTCGCCCTCGTCCTGCCGCGCACCCCGGAGATCGTCGTCGCGATCCTCGGCGTGCTGAAGGCCGGCGCCGCGTACGTCCCGATCGACCCCGAGTACCCGGCCGACCGCATCGCGTCCACGCTGGAGGACTGCCGCCCGGCACTGGTCATCACCGCCGACGGCCTCCCCGCCGCGGCCGGACGGCCCTCCCACGACCCCTCCGACGCGGAGCGGGTCCGGAGCCTGCGGCCGGACAACGCCGCCTACGTCATCTACACCTCCGGATCGACGGGGCGCCCGAAGGGCGTGACCGTCCCGCACGTGGGCGTGCTGAACTACTTCGAGGCGCACCGGGGCGCGTTCTTCGACCCGGCGATCGAGGCCGCCGGGGGCCGCCGGATGCGGTTCGCCCACCTGGCGTCGTTCTCGTTCGACACGTCCTGGATGGGCCTGCTCTGGATGATGTACGGCCACGAGCTGCACCTCATCGACGACGAGACCCGCCGCGACGTCGAGGCCTACACCGCCTACGTGGCGCGTGCGCGGATCGACCTGGTGAACACCACCCCGTCGCACTTCACCTCGCTCCGCGAGGCCGGACTGCTGGACGCCGACGGCAGGCACATGCCCTCTCAGCTCCTCCTGGGCGGCGAGGCGGTCAGCGAGAGCCTGTGGGCGGAGCTGCGCGCGGTCCCCGGCCTCACCGCGCGCAACTTCTACGGGCCCACCGAGTCGACGATCGACACCATGAACGCCGTCGTGGCGCGCAGCGAGCGCCCGACCGTCGGCTCCCCCTACCGGGGCACCCGCGCCTACGTGCTGGACCGCGCGCTCCAGCCCGTCCCGGCCGGCGTCCCCGGTGAGCTGTACCTCGCGGGCGTCCAGCTCGCGCGCGGGTACCACGACCGGCCCGGCCTGACCGCCGAGCGGTTCGTCGCGGACCCGTTCGGCGCGCCCGGCGAGCGCATGTACCGCACCGGCGACCTCGCCCGGTGGCGGCCGGACGGGACGGTCGAGTACCTCGGCCGCGCCGACGACCAGGTCAAGATCCGCGGCTTCCGGGTGGAGCCCGGCGAGATCGAGAACGTGCTCGGCGGATGCCCGGGCGTCGCGCGCGCCGCCGTCGTCGTCCGCGAGGACCGGCCCGGCGACCGCCGCCTCGCCGCCTACCTCGTCGGTCCGGATGCCGACGCCGCCGCCGTCCGGCGGTACGCCGCCGAGCGGCTGCCGGACTACATGGTCCCCTCCCTCACCGTCCTCGACGCGCTGCCGCTCACCGTGAACGGCAAGCTCGACCGGGCCGCGCTGCCCGCGCCCGACACCGGCGCCGACACCGGCCGCGCCCCGCGCTCGCCGCAGGAGGAGATCCTCTGCGGGCTGTTCGCCGAGGTCCTCGGCGTGCCGAGGGTCGGCGTGGACGACGGCTTCTTCGACCTCGGCGGCGACTCGCTCACCGCGACCCGCCTGGTCAGCAGGATCCGGTCCGCGCTCGGCGCCGAGCTGCCCGTCCGGGCGCTGTTCGAGGCGCCGACCGCCGCGGGCCTCGCCGAACGGCTCGCCGAGGCCGGCGGGGACGTCCGCCCGCCGCTGGTGCCGGCCGAGCGCCCGGACGTCGTCCCGCTGTCGTACGCGCAGCAGCGGCTCTGGTTCCTCAACCGGTTCGAGGGCGCGCCCGCGACGTTCAACATGCCGATCGCGCTGCGCCTGGAAGGCGCCCTCGACCTGGCCGCGCTGCGCGCCGCGCTGGCCGACGTCGCGGCGCGCCACGAGCCGCTCCGCACGATCTTCCCGGACCGGTCCGGGACCGCGCGGCAGCTCGTCCTCGACCCGGCCGACGCCCGCCCCCGCCTCGACGTCGCGGAGGTGGACGAGAGCGCGCTGCCGGCGGCGCTGGCCGCGACGGTCGGGCAGGGCTTCGACCTGTCGGTGGAGCCGCCGCTGCGGGCCCGCCTGTTCGCGCTCGGCGACGGCGCGCACGTCCTCATGCTCGTCCTGCACCACATCGCGGCGGACGGCTGGTCGATGGCGCCGCTGGCCCGCGACGTGATCCTCGCCTACGCGGCCCGCGCGGAGGGCCGCGAGCCGCAGTGGGCGCCGCTGCCCGTCCAGTACGCGGACTACACGTTGTGGCAGCGGGAGCTGTTCGGTTCGGAGGACGATCCGGAGAGTCTGATCTCCCGGCAGATCGCGTACTGGCGTGAGGCGCTGGCAGGACTGCCGGAGGAATTGCCGCTGCCCGCCGACCGGCCGCGCCCGGCGCAGGCGTCCTACCGGGGCGGGACGCACGCGTTCGAACTGGACGCCGGACTCCACGCCGAGCTCCTCGCCCTCGCCCGGCAGAGCGGCGCGAGCCTCTTCATGGTCATGCAGGCCGCGTTCGCGGCGCTGCTGACGCGGCTGGGCGCGGGGACGGACGTGCCGATCGGCTCGCCGATCGCGGGGCGGACCGACGAGGCGCTGGACGATCTGGTCGGCATGTTCGTGAACATGCTCGTCCTGCGCACCGACACCTCGGGCGATCCGTCGTTCCGGGAGCTGGTCGGGCGGGTGAAGGAGACCGACCTCGCCGCCTACGCCCACCAGGACCTGCCGTTCGAGCGGCTCGTGGAGGTGCTCAACCCGGCACGGTCGATGGCGCGGCACCCGCTGTTCCAGGTCGTCCTGTCATTCCAGAACAACCCCGAGGCGCGGCTCGAACTGGACGGCCTGACCGGCGGCGCCGAGCCCCTCGCGGCGGGCGCCGCGAAGTACGACCTGTCGCTCTACCTGGAGGAGCGGCACGGCGACGACGGCGCCCCCGGCGGCATCGAGGCCGGGCTCGAATACGCCCTCGACCTCTTCGACCCCGCCACCGCCCAGGCCGTCGCCCGCCGGTTCGAGCGCCTCGTCCGCGAACTCGTCGCCGATCCCGACGCGCCCATCACCACCGCCGAGATCCTCGACCGCGGCGAGCGGCGCACCCTGCTGCGCCGCTGGGCGGGCGGCAAGGGCGGCGACGTCCCGCGCACGACCATCCCGGCGCTGTTCGAGGCGCAGGCTGCGGCGCGTCCGGGTGCCGTGGCGGTGTCGTTCGAGGGTGTGTCGTGGACGTTTGGCGAGGTGAACGCGCGGGCGAATCGTCTGGCTCGGCGTCTGGTCGAGCGGGGTGTGGGTCCTGAGCAGTTCGTGGCTTTGGCTCTGCCGCGTTCGGCGGAGCTGGTGGTGGCGATTCTCGGGGTGTTGAAGGCGGGCGCGGCGTATGTGCCGATCGACCCGGACTACCCCGAAGACCGGATCGCGTACATGGTCGAGGACGCCCGCCCTGTCCTGACCCTGCGCCCGGAGGATCTCGAAGGCCTGGACGACCCCGGCCTTCCGGGCACGGACCTCGGCGTCGCGATCTCACCGGACCACCCCGCCTACGTCATCTACACGTCGGGTTCGACGGGGCGTCCGAAGGGTGTGGTGATTCCGCATCAGAACGTGGTGCGGTTGCTGGGTTCGACCGAGGAGTGGTTCGACTTCGGGCCGGGCGATGTGTGGACGCTGTTCCACTCCTATGCCTTCGACTTCTCGGTGTGGGAGCTGTGGGGTTCGCTGCTGTACGGGGGCAGGCTCGTCGTCGTCCCCTACCTGACGTCCCGCTCTCCGGACGACTTCCTCGCCCTGCTCGCCGCCGAGAAGGTCACCGTCCTCAACCAGACCCCGTCGGCCTTCTACCAGTTGATGGCGGCCGACCGGCAGAACCCGGGCGCGGACCTGGCGCTGCGCTACGTCGTCTTCGGCGGTGAGGCGCTCGACCTCGGGCGCCTGGAGGACTGGTACTCCCGCCACGACGAGAACGCCCCCGTCCTCGTCAACATGTACGGGATCACCGAGACGACCGTGCACGTCTCGTACCTCGCCCTCGACCGGGTCCAGGCGGCCACGGCGCCGGGGAGCACCATCGGCGCCGGCATCCCCGACCTGCGTGTCTACGTCCTCGACGGCCGGCTCCAGCCCGTCCCGCCCGGCGTGCCGGGCGAGCTGTACGTCGCGGGTCCCGGGCTGGCGCGCGGCTACCTGAACCGCCCTGCCCTGTCGGCCGAGCGGTTCGTGGCCGACCCGCACGGCGAGCCCGGCACCCGCATGTACCGCACGGGCGACCTCGGCCGCTGGCGCGCGGACGGGACCCTCGAATACCTTGGCCGCGGCGACCAGCAGGTGCAGCTGCGCGGCTTCCGGATCGAGCCGGGCGAGATCCAGGCCGTCCTGACCCGGCACGAGGACGTCCGCGACGCCGCGGTGATCGTCCGGGACGACCGCCTCATCGCCTACGTCGTCGCGTCCGGCACCGACTCCGCCGAGCTGCGCCGCTTCGCCGCGAAGGCCCTGCCCGACCACATGGTCCCGGCCGCCGTGGTGGAGCTGGACGCGCTGCCGCTGACCTCGAACGGCAAGCTGGACCGCAAGGCGCTGCCCGCGCCCGACTTCTCGGCCAAGGTGTCCTCGCGCGCGCCCCGGACGCCGGAGGAGGAGACGCTCGCTCGCCTGTTCGCCGAGGTCCTCGGCCTGGAACGGGTCGGGATCGACGACGGGTTCTTCGATTTGGGCGGCGACTCCATCATCGCCATCCAGCTCGTCTCCCGAGCCCGCCAGTCCGGCCTGGTCATCACCCCCCGCGAGGTCTTCCAGCACCAGACCGTCGAAGAACTCGCCGCCACCGCCAGACTCGTCGGCGAAGGCGAAGAAGTCGAGACCGAGGCGCCGGGGGCGGGCATCGGCCGCGTCCCGCCCACCCCGATCATGCGCTGGTTCCAGGAGCTGCACGGCCCCGTCGACGGCTACAGCCAGCGGATGCTGCTCCAGGTCCCGCCGGACCTCGGCACGGAGCGGCTGACCGCCGCGCTCCAGACCCTCCTCGACCACCACGACATGCTCCGGCTCCGCGTGACCGGCGCCGAGTTCGAGGTGACCGAGCCGGGCACCGTCGACGCCGCGCCCCTCGTCCGCCGCGTGGACGTCTCCGGCCTCGGCCCCGACGACCTGCGCGCCGTCCTCGCCGCCGAGGCCGAGGCCGCCCGCCTCGGCCTCGACCCGGCCGCCGGGACGATGGCGCGGCTCGTCTGGTTCGACGCGGGCCCCGCCGCGTCCGGGCGCCTCCTGCTCACCCTCCACCACCTGGTCGTGGACGGCGTCTCCTGGCGGATCCTCCTGCCCGACCTGGTCACGGCCTGGGCCGGGGGCGATCTCGACCCCGTCCCGACCTCGTTCCGCCGCTGGGCGCAGCGCCTCGCCGCCGAGGCGTCCGACCCCGCCCGGACCGCGGAGCTGCCGCTCTGGGACGACATCCTCGCCACCTCCGACCCCGCGCTCGGCTCCCGCCCGCTGGACCCGGCGACCGACACGTTCGCGACGGCGGGCCACCTCACCCTCGACCTGCCCGCCGACGTGACCGAGCCGCTGCTCACCGAGGTCCCGGCCGCGTTCCACGGCCGGGTCAACGACGTGCTGCTCACCGGACTCGCCATCGCCGTCGCCGAATGGCGGGGCGAGCGCGGCGCCCGCGACGAGACGGCCGTCCTCGTCGACCTCGAAGGGCACGGGCGCGAGGAGATCGTCCCGGGCGTCGACCTGTCCCGCACCGCCGGATGGTTCACCTCGATCCACCCGGTGCGGCTCGACCCGGGGCGGCTGTCGCCCGCCGACGTCCGCGAGGGCGGCCAGGCGGTCGGCACCGCCCTCAAGCGGGTCAAGGAGCAGCTGCGCGAGATCCCGGACAACGGCATCGGGTATGGCCTGCTCCGCTACCTCAACCCCGTCGTCCGCGCCGGCGGCCACCCCCAGATCGCGTTCAACTACCTCGGCCGCTCCGCCGCGCCC
The DNA here is from genome assembly GCF_008327685.1 of Actinomadura sp. K4S16. GTDB lineage: Bacteria > Actinomycetota > Actinomycetes > Streptosporangiales > Streptosporangiaceae > Spirillospora. The sequence goes on along the minus strand of NZ_BDDE01000024.1, from coordinate 72,110 downwards.
GAGGCCACCGACTGGGGGCCCGCGGTCCAGGCGGACAGCGACGCCCTCGGCGCCGGGCAGGACGGCGCGCTCGGCCTCGTCCACGCCATCGAGGTCAACGCGCACACCCGCGACCTGCCGGGCGGTCCCGAGCTTTCCGCGACCTGGACGTGGGCGGGCGGCCTGTTCGACGCCGCCGCCGTCGAGGACCTCGCCGAGCGCTGGTTCGCGGCCCTGCGCGGCCTCGTCGCGCACGTCGTGGACGGCGCCGCGGACGGGCCCGTGGGCGGGTTCACCCCGTCCGACCTGTCCCTGGTGGACGTCAGCCAGGAGGAGATCGACGAGCTCGCCGCCGAGCTCGACGGCGAATGGGAGCTGGATTGAGCAAGTCGCAGCTTGAGGACATCCTCCCGCTGTCCCCGCTACAGCAGGGCCTGTTCTTCCACGCCCTCTACGACTCGGGCCGCGACGTCTACACCGCGCAGATCGTGTTCGACCTGCGCGGCCCGCTCGACACCGGCGCCCTCCGCGCCGCCGCCGCGACCCTCCTGCGCCGGCACGCCAACCTGCGCGCCGGGTTCCGGCAGCGCAAGGAGGGCTCGCCCGTCCAGGTCGTGCACCGCGCGGTCAGGCTCCCGTGGCGGGACGAGGACCTGTCCGCCCTGCCCGAGGCCGAGCGCGAGGCCAGGGCGCGGGAGCTGGCCGACGCCGAACGCGCCCGGCCGTTCGACATGGCGAAGCCGCCGCTGCTGCGCTTCCTGCTCATCAGGCTGGCGGACGGCCTGCACCGCATGGTTTTCACCAACCACCACATCCTGCTGGACGGCTGGTCCACGCCCGTCCTTCAGACCGAGCTGTTCGCGCTCTACCTCGCCAAGGGCGACGACACAGGCATGCCGCGCGTCGCCCCCTACAAGAACTACCTGGCCTGGCTCGCCGCGCAGGACCGCACCGCCGCCGAGGACGCCTGGCGCCGCTCCCTCGACGGCGTCCACGAGCCCACCCTCGTCGCCCCGGGCGCGCCCGAGGGCGGCGCCGACACCCCCGGACGCGTCCGGACCCGCCTCACCGAGGACCTCACCTCCGCGCTCGGTGCGCGCGCCCGCGCCCAGGGCGTCACCCTCAACACCGTCCTGCAACTGGCGTGGGGCACGCTGCTCGGCAGCCTCACCGGCTCGGCCGACGTGGTGTTCGGCGCCGCGGTCTCCGGCCGCCCCCCGGAGCTGCCCGGCGTCGAGCAGATGATCGGCCTGTTCATCAACACACTGCCGATCCGCGTCAGCGTCCGCCCCGCCGACACGGTCGCCGAGGCCCTGACCCGGCTCCAGGACGAGCAGGCCGCGCTGATGCCGCACCACCACCTCGGCCTGTCCGACATCCAGCGCCTCACCGGCGCCGGGACGCTGTTCGACACCATGACCGTCCTGGAGAACTACCCGTTCGACCCGGACGCCGCCGGCACCGACCTCGGCGGCCTCACCCTCCACGACGTCGACGGCTACGACGCCTCCCACTACCCGCTGACCTTCGCCGCCGTCCCCGGCCGCGGCCTGTCGCTGCGCATCGACCACCGCACCGACCTGTTCACCGGGGACGACGCCGCCCGGCTGATGCGCCGCCTCGTCCGCGTCCTGGAGGCCGTCGCCTACCGCCCCGACCTGCCGCTCGGCCGCATCGCGGTCCTGGACGACGAGGAGCGCGCCCGCGTCCTGGGGACCTGGCAGGGTCCGGTGACCGCCCGCCGCCCGCAGACCCTCACCGCCCGCTTCTCCGAGCAGCGGGACAGGACCCCGGACGCCGTCGCCGTCCGGGCCGCGGGGGAGTCGCTGACCTACGCCGGACTCGACGCCCGCGCGAACCGGCTCGCGCACCGGCTCATCGGCCTCGGGGTCCGCCGGGACACTCCCGTCGCGGTGCTCCTCGAACGGTCCGCCGACATCCCCGTGGTGTCGCTGGCGATCCTCAAGGCGGGCGGGGCGTACGCGCCGATCCACCACGGCTACCCGCCCGAGCGGATGGCGTGGGCGGTCGCGGAGGTCGCCGCGCCCGTCCTCGTCGTCAACGCGCCGATGCGCGACCGCGTCGCCGGCCTCGACACCTCCGCGCGGATCCTCGACGTGGACGACGACCCCGACCTCGCCGCCCAGCCCGCGACCGACCCGGCCCTCCCCTGCCACCCCGAGCAGCTCGCCTGCGTGCTGTTCACCTCCGGCTCCACGGGCGTGCCGAAGGGCGTCATGCTGCGGCACCGCGACGCCGTCGACCTCGCCACCGACGGACGGCTCAGGGGCGGGGCGCACGACCGGGTCCTCGTCCACTCCCCGCACGCCTTCGACGCCTCACTCTACGAGCTGTGGACGCCGCTGCTGCACGGCGGCACGGCCGTCGTCGCGCCGCCCGGCCACCTGAACGGGGAGGCCCTCGAAGAGATCATCGCCGCCGAGGACCTGACCGGCCTGTTCCTCACCACGACGCTGTTCAACCTCGTCGCCGACGAGCGGCCGCGGGCGTTCGCGCGGCTCCGCGAGGTCCTCACCGGCGGGGAGGCCGGCGCCCCCGCCGCGATCCGCAAGGTCCTCGCGGCCTGCCCGGACACCGAGGTCGGCAACGTGTACGGGCCCACCGAGGCCACCACCTACACCACCATCGCCGGGCAGCGGGCCCCGCTCGCCGACCCCTCCGAGACGTCGGCCGTGCTGGGCCGCCCCATCGACGACATGCGCGTGTACGTGCTGGACCAGGCGCTGCGGCCCGTCCCGCCCGGCGCCGCCGGCGAGGCCTACATCGCGGGCGCCGGGCTCGGCCGCGGCTACCTGCGGCGGCCCGCGCTCACCGCCGAGCGGTACGTCGCCGACCCGTTCGGCGCGCCCGGCGACCGCATGTACCGCACGGGCGACCTCGTCCGGTGGCGGCCGGACGGCACCCTCGAATACCTCGACCGCGCCGACTTCCAGGTCAAGGTCCGCGGGTTCCGGATCGAGCTCGGCGAGATCGAGGCCGCCGTGGCCGCGCACCCCGCGGTCGCGAACGTCGCCGTCGTCGCGCGCGAGGACGTCCCCGGCACCCGGACGCTCGTCGCCTACGTCATCGCGCCGGACCTCCCCGCGGTCGGCCACGGCCTCCGCGAGTTCGTCAGGGAGCGGCTGCCCGAGTACATGGTGCCCGCCGCGTTCGTCCTGCTCGACACGTTCCCGGTCGGGCCGAACGGCAAGCTCGACCGGCGCGCCCTCCCCGCCCCCGACTACGGCGAGGCCGCCGCGGGCCGCGACCCCCGCACCCCCGACGAGGAGCGCCTCTGCGGGATCGTCGCGGACGTCCTCGGCCTCGACCGCGTCGGCGCCGACGTCAGCTTCTTCGACCTCGGCGGCGACAGCATCGCCGCGCTGAAGCTCGCCACCCGGGCCCGGCAGGCCGGCGTCGAGCTCACCCCCCGCGACGTGTTCACCCACCAGACCGTCGAGGCGATGACCAGGGTCGGCGACCCCGAGGACCGGCTCGGCTTCGAGGTGCTGCTGCCCATCCGGACGTCGGGCACCCGGCCGCCGCTGTTCTTCGTCCACCCCGCCGGCGGGCTGGCCTGGGGCTACCTGCAGTTCCAGCGGCACCTCGGCCCGGACCAGCCGATCTACGGGCTCCAGGCCCGCGCGTTCACTCGGTCCGCGCTGCCGGAGTCCGTCGCGGAGATGGCCGACGACTACCTCGCCCAGATCCGGACCGTCCAGCCGACCGGCCCCTACCACCTCGCGGGCTGGTCGCTCGGCGGGCTCGTCGCCTACGAGACGGCCCTGCGGCTCCAGGCCGCGGGGGAGCGGGTCGCCCTGCTCGCCCTCATCGACGCCTACCACGGCCAGGACCTCGAGTCGGAGCGCCGCGAGGTCCTCCCCGAGCTGCTGGAGGCGATCGGCGTCGACGCCTGCATGGTCGCCGAGGACGGCAACCCCGACATGGCGCAGATCATGGCGGTGCTCGCCGAACGCGACGACGCGCTCGCCACCCTCGGCGAGGACGACCTCGTCAACGTCTACCGCAACTACGAGAACGGGCTCCGCCAGGCCGAGGAGTACGAGCCCGGGCGGTACCGGGGCGACATCGTCTTCTTCACCGCGCTCCGCGGCCGCACCGAGGACTCGCCGACCGGCCGCTCCAACTGGGGGCCGCTCGTCGAGGGCGAGATCGAGGACTACCCCCTCGACGTCGACCACCACCTGCTCATGGAGCCGGGCCCGGCCGCCGAGATGGGCGCCGTCCTGGCCGCCAAGCTCGACAAACTGCACAGCAGCCACTGAGACCGCACAGATCACTGAGACCGCATGGCCACGGAAAGGGAAAGACGATGACCAACCCCTTCGAGGACCCCGACGGCACCTACCTCGTCCTCGTCAACGACGAGGGCCAGCACTCGCTGTGGCCGTCCTTCGCCGAGGTCCCCGCCGGCTGGACGGTCGCCAAGGACGAGGACACCCGCCAGGCGTGCCTCGACCACATCAACGAGAACTGGACGGACATGCGGCCGAAGAGCCTCGTCGAGGCCATGGGTGAGTGACGCCGGCGGGGGCCCGCCCCCGGAGACCGCGCATCTGCGGATCCCCTCGGTCACCGAGTGGGAGATGGAGATGCTGGACGCCGCCGACCTGCGTCCCGCGCCGCTGCCGGGCGTCGAGATGACGTTCACCCTCGCCGGGCTGCCCTCCCCGGACGTCAACCGCGCCCTGTACGCGACCGTCGGGTCCCGCGTGTGCTGGACGGACCGCTTCCCGTGGACGTACGAGCAGTGGCAGGCCTGGGTGGAGCGGCCGGAGCTGTCCACCTGGATCGCCATGGCCGAGGGCACCATCGCCGGCTTCTTCGAGATCGAGGCGCAGCCCGGCGGGGACACCGAGATCCACCTGGTGGGCCTCACCCCCGCGTTCGTCGGGCGCGGCTACGGCGGCTACCTTGTCGAGCAGTGCACCCGCCGCGCCTGGCAGCGGGGCGAGCTGTGGGCCCTGGACAGCGGACCCGCCACGCGGGTGTGGCTGCGCACCAGCAGCCTCGACCACCCGAACGCGATCGCCAACTACCGGCGGCGGGGCTTCAAGGTGGCGGCGGAGAGCACCGCGGCCAAGCTCGTCCCGGACCCGCGGGTGGCGCCGTGGCCGCTGCCGCGTGACCCCCGCGTGGCGTCCCGCCGGGACGAGGAGGAGGAGTTGATCACGTGACCTGGTTCCGCTGCCCCGAGACGCGGCCCTGGGCGTCGATGCGGCTGTTCTGCCTGCCGCACGCGGGCGGGTCGGCGGTGTTCTACCGGCCGTGGGCCAAGGAGGCGGGCCCGGCCGTCGAGGTGCAGGCCGTCCAGTACCCGGGCCGCGCCGACCGGATGGCCGACGCGTTCGTCACCGACGCCCACCAGCTCGCCCGCCTGGTCGCCGGGGCGATGGCGCCGCTGATGGACCGCCCGGCCGCCCTTTTCGGGCACAGCATGGGCGCCGTCCTCGCCTACGAGGTGGCGCGGCTGCTGGAGGAGCGCGGTGCCGCCCCGGTGCACGTGTTCGCCTCGGGCGCCCGCCCGCCGGACGACCGCGGCGACGAGCGCGTCCACGAGAAGGACGACGACGGGCTGGTCGCCGAGCTGGCGAAGCTCGGCGGGACCGACGCCGAGCTGCTCGCGGACCCGGAGATGCGCGAGCTCGTCCTGCCGTACGTCCGCAACGACTTCACGCTGATCGAGAAGTACGCCCGTCGGCCCGGCCCGCCGCTGGCCGCCCCGCTCACCGCGCTCGTCGGGGACGCCGACCCGCACGTGGACGAGGAGAAGGCCCGCGGCTGGGAGCGCGCCACCAGCGGCCGGTTCGCGCTCAGGGTGCTGCCCGGCGGGCACTTCTACCTGGCCGACCAGCGGTCCGCCGTGCTCGCCGAGATTCTGCGCACGCTCGAGGTCCCCGCCGTGCGGTGAGCGGACGGGCCGCCCCCACGGGAGTCCGTGGCGGGGGCGGCCCGTCGCTGAGGGGGAGCCTCCTTCAGGGTCAGTAGACCGACACCCCGTACCTGGACAGCGGTTCGGTGACGGGCTGGAAGAACGTCGTCCCGCCCGAGGAGCAGTTGCCGCTGCCGCCCGAGGTCAGGCCGAGCGCGGTGCTCCCGGCGAACAGGGAGCCGCCGCTGTCGCCGGGCTCGGCGCAGACCGTGGTGCGGATGAGGCCGCTGACGCTGCCCTGCGCGTAGTTCACCGTCTGGTTGAGCGCGGTGACCCGGCCGCTGTGCAGGCCGGTGGTGCTGCCGCTGCGGTACACGGTCTGGTTGACCGAGGCGTTCCCGGCGCTGGTGATGTCGCGGGTGCCGCTGTAGAGGTAGACCGAGCCCTGCGTGTCGGTGGGCGTCGAGCTGTACCGGACGATGCCGTAGTCGTTGCCGGGGAAGCTGCTGCCGGCGGTGGTGCCCAGCGTCCGGCCGGAGCTGTCGGTCCACGTCGAGCCGATGTTGGTGCAGTGTCCGGCCGTGACGAAGTAGTACGTGCTGCCGCTCCTGACGTTGAAGCCGAGCGAGCAGCGGGCGCCGCCGGTGTAGATCGCCTCGCCGCCGCGGGTGAAGGTCTGGAACTTCCCTGCGACGGTCTCGGTGCGGACCGCGGCGCCCTGCTTGGCGGCGGCGGCCCGGACCTTCTTGAGCTTGGCGCCCTTGACCGTGCTGTCGACGCTGAGGACGACCTGGTTGGCGGCCGGGTCGACGGCCCAGGCGGTGCCCGGGACGGTCGCGTCGCGCTTGAGCGCGGCCTCGACCTTCTTCAGGTCGGCGCCGCTGCGCGCGACGGTCTTCGGCACCGCGCCCGCGGCGCGGACCGCCTGCGCGGCCTGCGCGTCGGTGACCGTGACGACCAGCTTGCCGTCCTGGAGGTAGGAGCCCGCGCTGCGGGTGCCCAACTGGTGCGCCAGGGCGGTCGCGACGTCGCCGGGAGCGGCGGGGGCGGCGGGAGCGGCGGGGGACGCGGACGCGGCGGGGGCGGTGGCGAGGGTGGCTGCCACCAGACCGGCCGCCGCCGTGGTGACGGCGGCGGCGCCGACGCGCCTGTGACGGATCTTCACTTGTGCCTCCACGGGGGATCGGGCGCACCCGGGTGGTGCGCCGGAGGTCACCGACATGGTGTAAGAACCGTCAAGTCGGACGTAAGACGCAGAAGGTGACCAATTCGGCGCGTGCGCGTTGGCACTCTCGGAGCGGCGTCCGTGGTCAGTCCGGCAATACCAACCCGCCGCTCGCCGGCCCGGAACGGAGTCCGGCCCTGGTCCTTCCGCCGGAAAGGCCGAAGGACCAGGGCCGAAACTCACGTGGCCTCCCGCCGCCTGGGAGCTCCGGCGGGCCGCCTGGGGCCGCTAGTAGACCTCGGCCCCGAACGCCGACAGCGCCTCGGTCACGGGCTGGAAGAACGTGACGCCGCCGGAGGAGCAGTCACCGCTGCCCCCGGAGGTCAGCCCGACCGCGCTCGACCCGGCGAACAGCGGGCCGCCGCTGTCGCCCGGCTCGGCGCACACCGTCGTCTGGATGAGGCCGCTGACGCTGCCCTCCTGGTAGTTCACCGTCTGGTCGAGCGCGGTGACCTGCCCGTCGTGGACGCCGGTGGTGCTGCCGCTGCGGGTCACGGTCTCGCCGACCGTGGCGTCCGCGGCGCCGGTGATGTCCTGGAACTGGCCGTTGACCGTGACGCCGCCCTGCGTGTCCTCCGGAGTGGAGTCGTACTTGACGATGCCGTAGTCGTTGCCGGGGAAGCTGCTGCCGGCGTTGCCGCCGAGCGTGCCCCCCGACTCGTCGGTCCAGGTGGAGCCCGCCTCGGTGCAGTGCCCCGCCGTCAGGAAGTAGAACTCGCTCCCCTTCTTGACGTTGAAGCCCAGCGAGCAGCGCGCGCTGCCGGTGTAGATCGGGTCGCCGCCCGCGGTGAACATGCGGAACTGCCCCGCGACCCGCTTGGTGCGGACGGCCGCACCCTGCTTGCCCGCGGCGCTCCGCACCTTCTTGAGCTCGGCGCCCTTGACCGTGCTGTCCATGGTGAGGACGACCTGGTTGGCCGCCGGGTCCACGGCCCAGGCGGTGCCCGGGACGGTCGCGTCGCGCTTGAGCGCGGCCATGACCTTCTTCAGGTCGGCGCCGCTGCGCGCGACGCTCTTCGGCACGGCCCCGGCTGCGCGGACCGCTTGCGCGGCCTTCGCGTCGGTGACCGTGACGACCAGGTTCTTGGTGGCCTGGTCCACGTAGGCGCCGGCGCTGCGGTCACCGAGCCGCTGCGCCAGCTCGGCTGCCACCCCGCCCGTGTCGGACCGGGCGGCGACGCGCCCGGTCGGCGCGTCGAGGGCGGCGTTCGCGGCGGGTGCGGCGACGAGGGCGGTCGCCACGAGCCCGGACGCCGCCACGGTGACGGCGGCGGCGGTGCCGCGGACGCGGTTGGAACGGATCTTCACTCTGCCTCCAGGGGGGATTGGGCGCACCCGAGTGGTGCACCGGAGGTCACGGGCAATGCTGGAAGATCGCTGAAGGCCCACGTAAGGCGAGAAAGTGACTAATCGACCATCTACGGATTGTCACAATGGGTGCGGGTTCCGTGGTCGATCCCCGGGGAGGATGGCCCGTTTGGCCGGTTTGGTACTGGCCGGTAGACAGGGCCAATGGGCGAGGGGCCGCCGAGAGCGGCACTACCCGGGACGCGGGAGAATGATCCGGTGACGTTGCTTCTGTCCCGCTCGGACCTCGAGTCGCTGCTCGACCCCGCCCGGTGCCTGGAGGCCCTGCGCCGCGGCTTCACGGCCGGGGACGGCGGGACCGCGGCCCGCCGCGTGGTCGTGAAGCCGCCCGGGGAGGGCACGGCGACGGCGCTGCTGCCGGGCGTGGTCGAGGGGATCCCCGCCTACACGGTGAAGGTCAACGCCAAGTTCCCGGCCAGCCGCCCGGCGCTGCGCGGCGTCGTCTGCCTGCACGACCTCGGGACCGGCGAGCTGCTCGCCCAGCTGGACTCGGCGACCGTGACCGCCTGGCGCACCGGCCTCGCCGCCGCGCTCGGCACCCACGCCCTGGCGCGTCCGGCCGCCGGGGCGGTCGCGGTGATCGGCGCGGGCGCGCAGGCCGAACTGGTCCTGCGGGGGCTGAGCGGGCTGCGGGAGGTGCGCGGCCTCGCCGTGTGCGACCTCGACGCCGGCCGCGCCGCGGACTTCGCCGCGCGGCACGGCGCCCGGCTGGGCGTGCCCGCGGCCGTGGCGCCGGACCCGCGCGCCGCCGTCCGGGACGCCGAGATCGTCGTCATGGCCACCTGGGCGCGCAGCCCCCTCCTGGACGCCGCCGACGTGGCCCCCGGGACGCACCTCACCTCCCTCGGCGCGGACGAGCCCGGCAAGGCCGAACTGGGCGCCGGCCTGCTGGCGGGCGCCCGCGTCGTCGTCGACGACGTCCCGCTCGCCGCCGAGATGGGGGTGCTGGCGGGCGCGCCCCCGGGCGCCGTGCGCGCCGCCGGGACGCTGGGCGACCTGCTGCGCGGCCGGGCGCCCGGGCGGGCGGACGACGGCGAGGTCACGGTGTACGCGCCCGTCGGGCTGCCCTGGCAGGACCTCGCGCTCAGCTGGACGGCCTACGCCGACGCCCGCGCCGCGGGCGCCGGCGTGGAGTTCGATTTCCTCGCCTGAACCGGTTCCGGCCCATCAGGTGTACGAACGCTAATTGGCGGAATACCCCTCGCTGGATTCCTGGTTTCCCCGGTGTCTTTGCATTGACGCGGTGAATAGTGTTGGCTCCGTCCGGTGAGACTTTAGTAGTCGCGAGGCTGTCGAAGGTGACGCAATGGAAGTTCGATTTAGCGCTGACCGAATCCCCGGTATCGTCTCGCGGCCGCCGCCCTGACGCGCTGAACGTGCTCGGTAATTCCTCTTTCTCAGGACGCGGACGGGTGGCCCTGTTGGAGACGAAAATGATTCGCATTCTGCTCGCCGAGGGCGCCCCGCTGCTGCGCGGCGGGCTCGTCGCGCTGTTCGAACGGGTGAAGGACCTCGACGTCGTGGCGGCCGTCGGCTCCGGTGAGCAGGTGCTCCGCACGGCGCGCAGACGGCGGCCCGACGTCGCCCTGATCGACGTCGGGCTGCCCGACCTGGACGGCTTCACCGCCGCCCGCGCCTTACGAGAGTCCGTCCCGGAGTGCCGCACCGTCCTCATGGCGGGCCGCTGCCGGACCGGCGACCTGCGCCGTGCGGTGGCCGCGCGGGCGTCCGGGCTCGTGCTGAAGGACACCTCGCCGAACGACCTCGTCGACGCGATCCGGCAGGCCGCGGCCGGGGCGCGCGTCATCGACCCCGACATGGCGTTCACCGAGCTGGGCTCGGCTCAGAGCCCGCTGACCGAGCGGGAGATCGAGGTCCTCACCCTGGCGTCACGGGGCGCGACCGCGGCCGAGATCGCCGAGGACCTCGTCCTGACGATCGGCACCGTCCGCAACCACCTGTCCCGCATCAACCGCAAGGTCGGCGCGCGGAACCGGGTCCAGGCCATCCGGATCGCCGAGGAGGCCGGATGGTTGTGAGCCCTCCTCCCAGCGCCCGATCAGGTCCCGGTACAGCGGGCAGACCGCGGGCAGGTCCGCGTGCCGCCCGAGGTGGGCGCGGGTCCCGTCCAGCACCAGGACGCGGCGGGCGCGCATCGCCGAGCTGATCCGGTGCGCGATGACGACCAGCGTGCCGGGCCGCCGCGCGAACGCCTCCTCCACCCGCGCCTCGTCGGCCGGGTCGAGCCGGTACGCCGCCTCGTCCAGGATCACGAGCGGCTGCGGCGCGAGGTAGGCCCGGCACAGCGCGACGCACTGCCGCTGCGCCTCGGTCAGCGCGGCCGGGTCCAGCCGCGCCCCGAGCCCGCCGAGATCGCGGACGAGCGGCGCGAGCCCCAGCGCGTCCACGGCCCGCCCCGCCTCCCCGGGGCCCGCGTCCGGCGCGTAGTAGAGGAGGTTGTCGAGCAGGGTGCCGCCGAAGACGTACGCCTCCTGCGGGACGAGCACCCGCCGGTCCGGGTCGCCCGCCGCCCGCCCGTCCACCAGCACCTCGCCCGCGCCGGGCGCGGCCAGCCCCGCGATCAGCGCCGCGAGCGTCGACTTGCCGATGCCGCTCGGCCCCACCACGGCCAGGTGGTCGCCGTGCGGGACGACCAGGTCCAGGTCCTCGATCACCGGCCGCGCGCCCTCCCCGTAGGCGAACGTCACGCCGCGCAGCTCCACCGCGGGCGCCCCCGCCGCGGGCTCGGCGGGCCCGGAGACGGGCGCGTCCGGCGCGTTCGGCGCGCCCGTCTCCAGGATGCGGCCGAGCGTCACCGCCAGCCGCAGGCCGCTGCCGCCCATGCCGTGCACGAGCGTCCGCAGCGCCGGCTGCAACCCGTGCAGGACGTAGGTCAGCGCGCCGATCAGCGTCCCCGCCGTGGCGCCGCGCCGCATCAGCCACGGCGCCGCCGCCAGGACCAGCAGCAGCGGCAGCCAGCCGCTCACCGCGAGCGCGACGGAGCGCACCGCCGCGAGCCGCGCCACCGCGCGCCCGGCCGCCGCCTGCGCCTCCACCGCGGCGCCCAGCTCCGCCCGCAGCAGGTCCTCGCCGCCGCACGCGACGGCGTCCCGCAACCCGGCGGCGAGCGCGGTGGTCCGCTCGGCGATCTCCTCCTCGCCGACGACGAGGTCCCGCTGCCGCGCGGCGGCCCGGCCGAACACCGCCCCGAACAGCACGAGCCCGAGCACCAGCGGCGGCACCACCAGCACCGTCACCTCGGGCGTCATCGCCGCCAGCCCCAGCAGCGCCGCCCCGGCGGTGAACACGAACCCGCGCGCGACGACGAGCAGCCCGCCGAAGGTGTCGCGGACGATCTCCACCTGGTGGGTGAGCCGCGCGACCGCGCCGGTGTCGGGCCGTCCCCGCAGCGACCGGTGCAGCGCCCCCGTCGCGACCCGCCGCACCAGGTCGTCCCGGAACGGCTCCACGATCGCGGCCAGCGCCGGATACAGCCGCCGGCTCCCTGCCGCCCCTACCAGCGCGGACACGGCGAGCACGCCGAGCCAGACCGCCGCGGTGGACGTCCGTCCCGTCCGGAACGCGTCGGTGGCCTCACCGACGGCCCGCCCGAACACCGCCGTGGGGACCGCCTCCACCGCCGACCATCCGGCGGCCCGCGCCACCGCCCGGGGCCGCGCCCGGACGGCGTCCCCGGCGCTGCGCCACAGGACCCGCGCCGCCTCCCGCCTGCCGGTCACGCCGTGCCTCCGAAGACCGCGCGGTAGTCGGGATCGGCCCAGAGGACCTCGTGGGGGGCCGTCCGGCGCACGCGTCCCCCGTCGAGCCAGACGACGAGGTCGGCGCGGGCGGCGGTGGAGGCGCGGTGGGCGACGATCAGGCGCGTCCGGTCGGCGAACCGGTCGAGCAGCGCGTCGGTGATCTGGAGTTCGGTCACGGTGTCGAGGCTGGAGGTCGCGTCGTCCAGGACGAGGACGCGCCCGGCGTGGGCGAACGCGCGGGCGAGGCCGAGGCGCTGCAGCTCCCCGCCGGACAGCGGCGCCTCCGCGAGCGGCGTTCCGTACCCGTCCGGGAGGCGGCGGACGAAGCCGTCGGCGCGGGCGGCCCGCGCCGCCTCGCGCAGCCGGGCGTCCGGCGGCCGCGAGGGCCCGAAGGCGATGGCGTCGCGGACGGTCGCGCCGAACAGCGCCGGCCGGGCGAAGGCGTAGCCGATCTCGCGGCGCAGCGCCGCCCGGCCGAGGCGGGGGAGCGGCGTGCCGTCCAGCAGCACCTCGCCGCGGTCGGGGTCGGCGAGTCGGCCGGCGAGCGCGGCGAGCGCGGAGGCGCCGGAGCCGGACCGCCCGACGACGGCGACGGCGCGTCCGCCGGGGACGGTCAGGTCGAGGCCCGGCGCCCCGGCGACGGCGACCCCGCGGAACTCCAGGCGGCCGGGGCCCGGCGGGGCGTCGCCGGTGCCGTAGGTCGGCGCGGGCCACGCCAGGACCTCGGCGGCGCGGCGGGCGCCGGCGCGGGCGCGGCCGAGGCGGAGCAGCTGGGTGAGCACGGGCCCGAACCCGGCGGCGAGGCCGGCGTACTGGACGGTCGCGACCAGCTCGCCCGGCGTGATGCGGCCCGCCGCGAGCTCGGCGCCGGCGACGCCGACGGCCGCGACCTGCAGGAGCAGCAGCGCCAGCAGGCCGCGCGCCGCGATGCCGCCCTGCACCCGCCACATCGCCTCGCCCTCCGCGCGCAGGCCGGGCAGCGGGCGCAGGATGCGCGCGGCCTCGCGGTCGGCCGTGCCGGCGGCGGCGATCGTCCGGGCGCCGGCGAGGGCCTCGGCGAGGCGTCCCGCGATCGTGCCCTGGACGGTGAGGTAGCGGTGCGCGGACGCGGTGATGTCGCGGACGAACGCGCGCATCAGCAGCGCCACCGCCGGCACCGCGACCGCGATCGCCGCCGCGGTCCGCCAGTCGATCAGGTAGAGCGCGGCGAGCGCCCCGGCGGCCGGCAGCAGCGCGGCCGCGGCCTCGGTCGCGGCGGCCGGCGCCACGCCGGCCTCGGCCGCGCCGCCCACCATGCGTCCAGCCACGTCCCCCGGGGGGAGGCGCGGCGCGGGGCCCGCCGCGAGCAGGTGCCGGACGAGCGTGTGCCGCAGCCACGCGGTCGCCCGGGCCGCCGTGCAGCCGGTCGCGAGCTCCGACAGCACCTCGGCCGCGGCGGCCGCCGCCACGAGGGCGGCGCAGGGCCAGAGCGCGGCGGCGGCCGGGGCCCCGCCCGGCGGGACCGCGTCGATCGCGCGGGCCAGCGCGAACGGCAGCAGGACGGCCGCCGCCGCGTCCGCCAGCGCCGCGGCCCCGACGAGCGCCGTCCATGCGCGGGCGTGCCCGGCGGCGCGCAGCAGCAGCCGGTCCGCGCCGGCCGCCGCGGGAAGGGAGGTCATGGGGTCTCCAAACACGGCGACGGCCATGGCCCCGGGAAGGGGCCATGGCCGCCGGCGTCATCACAGGCAGATCGTGATGCTGTGGGAGCTGTGGCAGAGCAGGCTCAGGCTGCTGTTGCCGCCGTCGCCGCCGTTCTCGCTCACCATCCCCTGAAGGTCGAGAAGCGCCATGTTCTTCACCTCCTTTCGGGCTGGATAGAGGTGGCCGCCGTGGGGGCTCCCACGGAGGGTCGGTGCGCCGTCCCGAAGAACGGCAGTCCTGGGGCCGGGTCGTGCAGGGCCGCGCCGAGCGCGAGCAGCACCCCGGCGGTGCCGGTCGCGAGGTCCATCGACAGCCGGTACATGTGCTCGCCCGGCATCGCCAGCCCGCCCGCGTACGGCAGCGCGTGCCAGGCGAGGTCGCGGACGTGCTCCGCCACGCGGGCCGCGTCCTCCGGGCGGCCCTGCCTGGCCAGGTGGAGCAGCATCCCGGCGCGCCCGCTGAACAGGCTCGGCTGTGCGTAGTAGCGGGACATCGCGGCCAGGCGGACGGCGCCGCGGGCCGCCTCGAAGCTCTCGTCCGGCCGGTGCGCCAGGTACTCGTCCAGGACGAGGCCGATGCCGACGCTGCCGCGGCCGAGGTAGGGCAGCACCCGGCTGCCCTGGTCGACGTGCAGGGCGCCGTTGTGGTCGGTGACGCAGGCGGCGAGGTCGCGGCGCAGCCCGGAGGCCGCCAGGTCGAGCAGTTCGGGGTCGCCTTCGCGCTCGTAGGCGCGGACGAACATCAGCGCCGCCCCGGCGCCGCCGTGCATGAGACCCGGGCGCGCGCCGCGCCCGGCGTCCGACCGCCCGGCCACGATCTCGACGCACCTGCGGGCCGCCCCGCGCAAGGACGCGTCGCCGGTCATGTCGGCGAGGTGGTCCAGGACCAGTGCGAAGCCCGGCAGGCCGCCGTAGAGGTCGTCGCCGAGACGCTCCCACCGTTCGCCCAGGCAGTGCCGGGCGGCGGCGAGCGCCGCGTCCTCGCGGCCGAACCGGGACAGCACGTACGCGGCGCCCATCAGGCCGTCGTAGAGGCCGATCCCGGTCCCGCGCCGCGGGTTCGAGGCCCGCTCCGCCAGCCACTCCTCGCGGGCCGGGAAGCGGCCGGCGCCCGTGGCGTCCAGCGCGTACAGGACGCCGGCGGCGCCGTGCGCGAGCCCGAGGGACGCGCCGGAGAACTGCTCCACGTCGCCGGGGAAGAGCCGGTCGGCGCGCTCGGGGGTGGCGCTCTCCAGGATCGCCCTCGACAGGGCGTCCCTGGCGCGCTCCCAGCCGGGGGCGTCCGGGACGAACACGGGCGCGGGGGCGGTCGCCGTGTCCCGGGCGATCCGCGCGACCGCCTCGTCCAGGAACTCGCGGGGCACCGGGAAGTTCTCGGCGATCAGGTCGGCGAGCTGCCGCGCCTTGCCCCGGTCGATCACGAACAGGGTGGTCAGCGGGGCGAACAGGGCGAGCCGCAGGCAGGCGAGGCTGTAGTGGTCCACCTCGGTGCCGCGCCGGTCGGGCGGGGCGAGGAACGCGGGGTTGGCGAGGGTCTGCCGGCCGCCGGCCGACGCGGGCGCCGCCGTCTCGAAGTCGATCAGTGCGACCGAGTCGTCCGGGCGCACCATCACGTTGAACATGTGCAGGTCGTTGAACACCACGCCGCGCTCGTGGATCGCGGCGACGACGCGTTCCACCCCCTCGTGGACGCGCAGCGCCCACTTCGTGTACTCGGCGGTCCTCGCCGGATCGGGCTCGGGGTCGAGCATCGGATGCCGCTCGGCGAAGAAGGTGTTGAGCGTGCGCCCCTCGACGAACTCCTGGACGAGGAAATGGTGCTCGCCGAGCGTGAACCAGTCGAGAACGGCCGGCACGCCGTCGATTCCGTCCAGCTTTTCCAGCATTTCCCGTTCGCGTCGGAGGCGGGTCACCGCGTCCGCGCCGTCGGCGGCGAGTCCCGCGTAAGGGCGGCCCTCTTTCAGTACCACCTTCGTCCCGGTGCGGGTGTCGGTCGCCGCGTAGACGCCGCCCCCGTTGGAGAAATGGAGGGCCTTGTCGATCCGGTACGGCAGGTCGGTCGTCGTTGTGGCGCCGCGTGCCTTGAGATGCGATTCCAGGCAGGCGGGAAGGCTCACCCAATCGGGGACGGAGAAGACCGGTTCGCGCCGGTCCGGCACCAGCTCCCCGGAGCCGTCGCGCAGCGCGGGGACGAGCCGGCCCTGCTCGTCCAGGCACCGGCGCTCGGCGAAGCCGCCGTACCGGACGTGCAGCGGGCCGCCGCCGATGCGCAGGTCACTGAGGATGTACGGGCCGGGGAGGCCGTCCAGCCGGGCGCCGAGCCCGGCGAGCACCTCCGCCAGCTCGCCCTCGTCCGCGGGGTAGATCGTGACGAGCTTTCCGCTCGCCCCGCGCGGCGCGTACTTGGCGTTGCGCCTGCGGAGTGTTCCCGGACCGCGCAGATGCTTGAACTCGATCCCGCGGGCGACGCAGTACTCCCATGTTCCGGCCAGCGCCTCGTCGGCGCTTTCCGGGCAGCCGGCGACATGCACTTTCCAGCCCTGTTCGGGGGCGCGCTGCGTCGGCGGAACATAGACGACCCATTCGTCCCCGAAGACCGTCTCCCAACCGTCCGGGAGTTCGCGCCGGGTGATTTCGAAGTCGGTTCGACGGGTCACCGGCGGAGCGTCGTAGAAGAGCTCGTCCGCGAGGCAGTAAAGCTCATACCCCTTGTCCACCGCCGATTTCCCCTTCCTCGTGCTCCGCTCACCGGAACGCACTCAGGAAAGAATTGCAGGCATGTCGGAAATGGACTAGTAGCGGACATCACGAATGACCCGTGAAGATGTACCGCCCGCCGGCGTGCGCCCCTCACGCACCGCCCGTCCCGGCGGTATTGAAACAGGTTCTAGTTCCTGCGTAGGCTGTGCGGACGGTGAGGCGACGGACCGGAGGTGACGCCGGTGATCTCGGACCGGTTCCGAATCGACGGCAGGGCGGCGGTGGTGACCGGCGCGGGGCGGGGCATCGGCGCGGCCACGGCGGTCGCGCTCGCCCAGGCGGGCGCCGACGTGCTGATCGCCTCCCGGACGCGCGAGCAGCTCGACGAGGTGGCCGCGCAGGTCGCGGCGGCCGGGCGGCGGGCCCATGTCGTCCCGTCCGACCTGTCCGACCCCGATGCCGCCGCCGGGCTGGCGGACATCGCCGCCGCCGAGTTCGGCCGTCTCGACATCGTGGTGAACAACATGGGCGGCGCCATGCCCGCCGCCTTCCTGGACACCTCGCCCCGGCACATGGAGAAGGCGTTCCGGTTCAACGTCGCCACCGCGCACGCGCTGACCCGGGCGGCCGTCCCGCACCTGCTGAAGGCGGACGGCGGCGGCAGCGTCGTCAACATCTCCTCGGCCATGGGGCGGCTCGCGGGCCGCGGCTACCTCGCCTACGGCAGCGCCAAGGCGGCCCTCGCCCACTACACCCGGCTCGCCGCGTTCGACCTGGCGCCGCGCGTGCGGGTCAACGGCATCGCCGTCGGCTCCGTCGCGACGTCCGCGCTCGACATCGTGATGACCGACGACGACCTGCGCACCGAGATGGAGCGCCGGACGCCGCTGCGCCGCGTCGGCGAGCCCGAGGACGTCGCCGCCGCCGTCCTCTATCTCGCCTCGCCCGCCGCCGCCTACGTCACCGGCAGCGTCCTGCGCGTGGACGGCGGCATCGACGCCCCGAACCTCGACCTCGGCCTGGAGGACCTGTGACCTACCGCGTCGTCCAGTGGAGCACCGGAAACGTCGGGCGGCACGCGATCGCCGGCATCGACGCCCGCCCCGACCTCGAACTCGCGGGCGTGTGGGTCTCCAACCCCGCCAAGGTCGGCCGTGACGCCGGGGACCTGGCGGGCCTCGGGCGCGACCTCGGCGTCACCGCCACCGGCGACGCCGACGCGCTGCTCGCCCTGCGGCCCGACTGCGTCGTCTACACCTCCATGGCGGACGTCAGGCTGATGGAGGCGATCGACGACCTGTGCCGCATCCTGCGCGCCGGGGTGAACGTGGTCTCCAGCAGCCCGGTGTTCCTGCAGTTCCCGGACGGCGTCGTCCCGCCGGAGATGTCCGACCCGGTGCGGGAGGCGGCCGCGGCGGGCGGCGCGTCCATCTTCGTCAACGGCATCGACCCCGGCTTCGCCAACGATGTGCTGCCGCTCGCCGTCACCGGCATCAGCGAGCGCATCGACCAGGTGCGCTGCATGGAGATCCTCAACTACAACACCTACGACCAGGCGACGGTCCTGTTCGACATCATGGGCTTCGGCCGCCCGCTGGACGACGTGCCGATGCTCCTGCAGCCCGGCGTCCTCACCATGGCGTGGGGGAGCGTGGTCCGGCAGATCGCCGCCGGCCTCGGCGTGGAGCTGGACGAGATCGCCGAGTGGCACACCCGCCTGCCCGCGCCCGAGACCTTCGCCGTCTCCGCCGGGACCATCGAGAAGGGCACCGCCGCCGCCCTGCGGTTCGAGGTGCGGGGCATGCGCGGCGGCGAGGCCGCCGTGGTCCTGGAGCACGTCACCCGGCTCCGCGACGACCTCGCCCCCGACTGGCCGCAGCCCGCCGGCGCGGGCTGCTACCGCGTCGAGGTCCGCGGCGAGCCGAACTACACGGTGGACCTGCGGCTCCTCGGCACCGACGGCGACCACAACACCGCGGGCCTGAAGGCGACCGCGATGCGCCTGGTCAACGCCGTCCCCGCCGTCGTCGAGGCGCCGCCCGGCCTGCTCACCGCCCTGGACCTGCCGCTGATCGCGGGCCGCGGCCTCCTCTAGGCCCCGAGCAGCCGCCCGAGACCCCTGATGATCTCGTCGCGGGCGCCGCGGGCCTCCGGGACGACCTCGACGAACTCCAGGAAGCCGTGCACCGTCGCCGGCACCGCGATCTCCCGCACCGCGACCCCGGCCGCGCGCAGCCGCTCCGCGTACTCGGCGCCCTCGTCGCGGAGCGGGTCGTACTCGGCCGTCACGACCAGGGCGGGGGCGAGCCCGGCCAGATCCGGCGCGTGCAGCGGGCCGGCGCCGGGCAGTGTCCGCGTCGCCGGATCGGGGAGGTAGGCGTCGATGAACCAGCGCATGGCATCCGCGGTCAGATAGTGCCCCTCGGCGAACTCCGCGTATGACGCGCGGCTCATCGTCGGATCCGTCACCGGGTAGACGAGCAGCTGCGCGCGCAGCCGCACGCCCGCGTCGCGGGCCGCCAGGGCGACCGCCGCGGCGAGGTTGCCGCCCGCGCTGTCCCCGGCGACCCCGAGCCGGCCGGCGTCGACGCCGAAGGCGGCGGGATCGCCGGCCACCCGCCGGGTGACCGCCCAGCAGTCCTCCAGGGCCGCCGGATACGGGTGCTCGGGCGCCAGCCGGTAGTCGGCGGAGACCACGACCGCGCCGAGCCCGGCCGCGATGGCGCGGGCGTGGGCGTCGTGCGTGTCGAGGTCGCCGATCACCCAGCCGCCGCCGTGGCAGAACACGATGCCGGGCGCGGGCCCGGTGCTCGCGGACGGCCGGTAGACGCGCACCGGCACCCCGTCCAGGACGGTGTCCTCGCGGTCCAGGCCGGGCGCGGCGGGATCCGGTTCGCCGAAGAGGTCCCGGATGCGGGCGGCGTAGGCCGCGCGGGCGCCGTCCGGCCCCAGTTCGGTGAACGGGGGCTCCCCGGCGAAGCGGTCGACGAGCCGTCTGACGTCGGGTGGGAGCGGCATCGAGGTCCCTCCGTGCACCGGGGTGAGATACGACGAGGGACGTTAACAGTCGGAATGTTAAGTAATCAAGCCTCCGGCCCGGATTCGGCCAGGAGCCCGCCGCCGCCACCGACTCCACCGTTCTTCCTGATCGAGTTTGGTCTCATCGGCTGAACCCGAACGGCTCGGCGGCCGGATCCATCGTGCACGGGTGGCGACGCGCCTCTTCTCAGACTCACGCCGATGTGTTAACAATCACTCCAGCAATGTTGGAAACACATCCAGCGACGTGACGAACCGTCGGAGGTAACAGGTCATGTTCACATCAAACCTCGACGCATCGCGCCGGGATCTGCTCAGGTCCGGCGCCCTCGGCCTGACCGGGCTCGCCGCCGCGCCGCTCCTGAACGCCTGCTCGTCCGGCTCCGCCGGCGCGGCGGCCGGCCGCAAGACGCTCGCGTGGGAGACCGGCTACCTGTCGTTCTTCTTCTTCGTCGTCCTCCAGGAGACGGCCAGGCGGGAGTCGAAGAAGCGCGGCCTGGGATTCGTCGGCAAGAACGCCAACGGCGACTCCTCCGCCCAGGTCAACGACTGGAACAGCCTCATCCTCCAGCAGCCGCGCTACCTGATCTCCGACGCGCTGGACTCGGAGGTCCTCGTCCCGCTCACCAGGAAGGCCGACACCAAGAAGATCCCCGTCGGCATGGTCGACACGCCGCTCACCGGAGGCGAGGTCGACATCTCCGTCACGTTCGACAACCGCCAGTCCGGCGTCATGGCCGCGGAGAAGACCGCCGAACTGCTCAAGGCCAGGAACGGCTCGCCGCGCGGGACCGTCCTGAACGCCTACGGCAGCCTGACGGCCGTCGCGCTGCGCCAGCGGAAGGAGGGCTTCGAGCAGACGATCCAGTCCAAGTACCCCGGCATCAAGGTCGTCTCGCGCCCGCAGAACAACGACCACGCGCAGGCGCTGTCGGTGGTGAACACGACGCTGCGCGAGTACCCCGACCTCGACGCGATCCACCTGCCGACCGACATCTTCCTGCCGGACGCGAAGAAGGCCATGCAGTCGCAGAACCGGTTCTTCAAGGTCGGCGACGAGAAGCACATCGTGCTCACCAGCATCGACGGCTCGCCGAACGCCCACGAATGGATCCGCGCGGGCGACCTGGACGCCGACATCGCCCAGGACCCGGTCGCCTACGTGCAGATCTGCATCGAGATGCTGGAGAAGTACTCGGTCAAGGGCAAGGACGTCCCGCTCGGCCCGTACCAGAACAAGAAGTACTTCTGGGAGAACGCGGCGGTCGCCAAGGGGCCGTCCGGCCCGATCATGACGATCCCGCCGTACTTCGTGACCAAGGACAACTCCAAGGACCCGCGGCACTGGGCGAACATCGTCACCGACCAGTGGGGGCTCAAGGAGACCCAGTCGTGACGAGGCCGCTGCTGGAGGCCTCGGGCGTCGTCAAGACGTACGGGGCCGCCCGCGCGCTCGACGACGTCACCGTCACCGTCGACCGGGGCGCGATCCATGGGCTGCTGGGCAAGAACGGGGCCGGGAAGTCGACGCTGGCGGGGATCGTGGCGGGCCTGGTGCGGCCCGACGCGGGCACGCTGGCCCTCGACGGGCAGGACGTCACGCACGACTCCGCGATGTCCCGCCGGCGCGCCGGCATCCGGCTGCTCGACCAGCATTCGGAGGTGCTGCCCGACCTGACCGTGACGGAGAACCTCCTGCTGGGGGCGCTGCCGCGGCGGCGCGGGCTGGTCGACTGGCGGGCGGCGGACGAGCGGGCCGCGGACCTGCTGGAGGCCCACCACCTGCACATCCTGCCGCGCCGCCGCGCAGGGGAGCTGTCGCTGGGCGAGCGGCGCCGGCTGAGCATCGTCAAGGCCCTGGTCGGGAACGGCCGCCTCGTCATCCTGGACGAGCCCACCACCGGCCTCACCATGGGCGAGCGGCGCGACCTGATGGGCTGGGTGCGGCGGCTGGCCGAGCAGGGCCGCACGTTCGTCTACATCTCCCACCACAACGACGAGGTGCGCCAGCTCTGCACCGAGTACACCGTGCTGCGGGACGGGCGGGCGGTGCGGAGCGGCAAGCAAGTCTCCTCGCTCACCGCCGAGACGCTGTCCGCCCTGGTCAGCGGCGAGGCCGTGGACGAGTTCCACCGGGACCGGACGGCCGCCGGGGCGGGGCGGGAGCGGCTCGGCGTCCGCGGGCTGCGGTTCGGCGGGCACGGGCCGGTCGACCTGAGCGTCCGGGCCGGGGAGATCGTCGGTCTGGTCGGGCTGCCCGGGTCGGGCGCCCAGGAACTGCTGCGGGTGCTCGCCGGACTGGCCCCCGCCACCGCGGGCGAGGTCCTGGTGGACGGCCGCCCGGTCGCCGGCGGTCGGCCGCGCGCCGCGCTCCGCGCGGGCATCGCGTACCTCACCCACGACCGGATCGCGGAAGGCGTGGCGGCCCAGATGTCCATCGCCGACAACGTCCACCTCGGCCACTGGCCGCGCGGCCGCCACCGGCTGCTGGACCTGCGCCGGATGAGCGACGGGGCCGAGCGCGTGCGGCGGGACCTGGCGGTGGTGATGACCGGCCCGGACCAGCAGATCAACCGGCTCAGCGGCGGGAACCAGCAGAAGGTGCTGATGGGGCGGCTGCTGTCCCGCGAGCCCCGCGTCCTCGTCCTGGACGAGCCGACGGTCGGCGTCGACGTCGCCGCCAAGGAGGAGATCCACCGGCTGATCGACCGGGTGGCGCGGGACGGCGTGGCCGTCCTGGTGCGCGCCTACGACCCCGACGAGACCGCGCGGCTGGTGGACCGCGCCGTCCTGTTCTCCGGCGGATCGGTCGACGGGGAGCTCACCGGCGACGACCTGACGCTGTCCGCCGTCGCGACCGCCCAGCACGTTGGAGGCTGACCCATGACCCAGACCCTGGACGCCGCGCCGCCGCTGCGGCGGGACCGCTTCGACGTCCTCCGGTTCGGCCTCGACAACGTCGTCTGGGCCCTGATCATCATCTTCAGCCTGGTCACGGGGGTGTTCAACTCCTTCTTCCTGACCACCGCGAACCTGCAGAACATCCTCGTCCAGGCCACCTCCCTCGGCGTGCTGGTGCTGGCCGTGTCGTTCGCCCTGCTGGTCGGCGAGATCGACCTGTCGGTGACGGGGAACCTCGCGTTCAGCGGCATGGTCGGTGCGATGCTGATCCAGCACCTGCACGTCCCCGGCGTGCTCGCGATCCTCGCCGTCGTCGGGTCCGGAACGCTGATCGGGCTGTTCAACGGCGTCTTCGTCGCGCTGCTGCGGATGAACTCGCTGATCACGACGCTCGCGATGGGCCTGTTCCTGCAGGGCGCCGTGCTCGGGCTGACCAAGGCGCGGACCCTGGTGATCGACGACACGGCGTTCACCTACCTCGGCAGCGCGACGGTCGGCGGCTGGCCGCTCATGCCCGTCGCGCTGCTGGTGGCCTACGCCGCCGCCGCGGTCGCGCTGCGGCGCACCCAGTGGGGCCGCAACCTGTACGCGACGGGCGGCAGCGCCGGCGCCTCGCTGGTCGCGGGCATCCCGGTCCGCCGGGTCCGGCTGAGCGCGTTCGTCGCGGCGGGCGCGCTCGGCGGGCTGGCCGGCTTCCTGTCGGCCTCGTACCTGGGCGGGGTCAACGTCACCGTCGGCAACAGCCTCCTGCTGTACGCGGTCGCGGCGCCGGTGATCGGCGGCGTCTCGCTCACGGGCGGACGCGGGCGCATCGCGGGGATGCTGGGCGGGGCGCTGCTCATCAGCGTCATCCAGGTCGGGCTGCAGCTGATCAACCTGTCCGCCTACTACATCCAGATGATCGGCGGGGCCATGATCCTGGTGGCCATCGCCGTCGACGCCGTCCGCGTCCGCCGTACCGAGTAGCGGGCCGTCCCCCGGGAGGCGCGCTAGAACACGAGGGTGTCGAGGAGCGGGACGAGCCGCTGCTCCTCGTGGTCCAGGTGCGCCTCCAGGGCGGCGGTGAGCCGTTCGACCTCGGTGAGGAGCGAGTCGGCCGCACCGGAGTCGAGGGCCCGGCGCAGCTCGTCCAGCAACTCCGCCACCACCTCGTGCTCGTCTCGCAGGCGCGCCAGGGCCGGCGCGAGCTCGGGATGCCGCCGCTCCAGCAGCGGGAACATCTGCTGGTCCTCGCCCATGTGGTGATGGCCGAGCCCCTGGCACATCGTCAGGCAGTTGACCCGCAGCTGTGCGCCCACGGCGGCCCCGGACGCGGCGACCTCCCTGCGGATCAGCTCCAGCTCCCTGCGGAACGCGCCGTGCACCGCGAGGAGCATGGCGGACGGCGACTCCGGCCCGGTGGGCGGCCCGGCGGCGACCTGGACCAGCGCGACGACGGGCAGCGTCCGCCCGGACTTCGCCTCGTACTCGGCCCACCCGGGATCGGCCTCGGCGGCCCGCGCGAAGGCGCGGTCGCGCTC
This sequence comes from Actinomadura sp. K4S16, assembly GCF_008327685.1. Lineage (GTDB taxonomy): Bacteria > Actinomycetota > Actinomycetes > Streptosporangiales > Streptosporangiaceae > Spirillospora. The sequence continues at coordinate 48,045 of NZ_BDDE01000024.1, read as the reverse complement.
GCCGCCCTCCAGGACGACGGCGTCGGCCTCGTAGGTGAAGACGCCGCTCTCGACCGTGACGCGCGGGTTCGCGACCAGGTTGTGGAACCAGGCCGGGTTCCGCGGCGCGCCCCCGGCCGAGGCGATGACGAGGACGCGCCCGACGCCGTCCGGCAGGTAGCCGAGCGGCGTCGTGTGCGGCGCGCCGGTCCGCGCCCCGGTCGTGGTCAGCAGGAGCAGCCGCCCGCCCTCGAACGGGCCGCCGACCCGCCCGCCGTTCGCGCGGAACTCCTCGATGACCTGCTTGTTGAAATCCATCTGTCTCCTGTACCGATTTCGGGCATTGCTGTTCGCGGGCATGCTGTTTTCGGGCATGGCTGACAAGCCACGGAAAGGGCATGCGGCCGTGGCTTGGGAAAGGCGGGCCCAGGGCATGCCGAAAGAACGGGCATGCCCGATGACGTCGCGTTATGTGCGCGGAAGGCAAGGCGCTGCTCGCTCGGAGCGCAGCGCGCCGCTCGCGCGGAAAGTAAGAAAGAGGGGGAGTGGAAAGGCGGGCCTCGGGCCCGCGCCGGCCTCACTCGGAGGCCGGGAACCTCACTCGCTCGTGGCCCATGGCCGACCCGGCAGTCACGAAAAGCAGATTAGCGGCGCCCGGTCCGCCATTGCAAGATCAGATTCCTTCGCGGTGGGCGATGGCGGCGGCCTGGGTGCGGCTGGAGACGCTCAGCTTGCCGAGGATGTTCGACACGTGCACGCTCGCCGTCTTGGGGGAGATGAACAGCGCCGCCGCGATCTCCCGGTTGTTGCGGCCCTCGGCGACGAGCTTCAGCACCTCCCGCTCCCGCCCGGTGAGGGAGGCGAGCGGGCCGGACGGGCCGGTCCGGGCCGCGGGCCCCGCGCGGCCGGTCCCGAGCCGGGCGCGGGCGCCGAGGTCGCGCAGCGCGGCCAGCAGCGGCTTCGCGCCGAGCCGCTCGGCGGCCTGCACGGCCGCCCGCCACTGCACGGCGGCCTCGTCCCGGTCCCCGTTCTCGGCGAGGGCCTCCGCCAGCCGCCACCGCGACCGCGCCACCTCGTAGACGAACCCGCCGTCCGCGTCGCCGTAGGTGAACAGGTCGGCCGTCCTGCGCCACAGGTCGACGTCGTGGACGCCGTCCAGGCGGCGGTGCTCGGCCTCGGCGCGGGCCAGCCAGCCCTGCCCCTCCCAGCCGAGCCAGGTGCGGGGCCGCCCGTCCACGTTGACCGCCACGACGCTGCGCGCGACCCGCAGGAACGCGTCGCCGGCCTCCCGCGCCGCCCGCAGCGCCTCCTCGTCGCCGGCGGCGCGGGCGCGGGCCGCCCGGTCCGCCTCCGCCCACAGCCCGGTCGCCGCCACGCGGATCGCCCCGATCGTGTCGACGTAGATGGTGTCGAAGACGTCGCGGACGTGCTCGGCCGCCGTGTCCGGGTCGCCGCGCCACAGCGCGTGCTCGGCGGCGAGCCCCCGGGCGAGGTAGTTGAGGAACCCGTCCTGGCCCCAAAGTGGAGCGATCCAGCGCAGCCGCTCCTCGACCGTGGGGGCGCCTTGCGCGACCTCCAGGAACAGGGCGTACGCCGACACCTGCGCCTCGGGCGTCCGCACGACCTGCACCGTGAACTCGTCGGCGAGCCGCTCCGCCTCCGCCCAGTTCCCCGACGTGTAGTGGACGAGGTACCGCAGGCACCGCAGCACGATGCCGAACGTGCTCCAGACGATCCCGTTGTCCACCGCGTACTTCACGCCCTCGTCGGCGGCGCGGACCGCGCCCGCGAGGTCGCCGCGGTCGAACTTCGACCGGGCGTGGTGGAAGAGCGCCCGCATGGCGATCATGGAGCTGTCGCCGGCCGCCGCGGCCAGCTCGTGGGCGCGGGCGAACAGCTCGGAGACTCCGGTGCCGGCCTCCCGCGACTCGCGGTACACGCCGAGCGTGACCAGCAGGCTGGCCTCGGCGCCCGGGGCACCCGCCCGGCGCGCGGTCTCGATGGCGCGCTCGGCGAACCCGGGCATCTCCCCGTCCGGGTCCCGGTACATCAGCGTCCGGGCGTAGGTGGCGAGCGCGCCGGCGCGCTCCACGGTCGGCGGGTCGGCCGGCAGCATCGCGACCGCCTCCCGCGCCACCGCCTGCGACTCCGCGTCCTCGTCGAGGTCGCCGAGGTAGGCGGCCAGGTGCTCGCGCATCAGGCAGCCGAGCCGCACGTCGGCGGGATCGGCCGAGGCGACCATCCGGCGCAGCCGGTGCACCGCCCGCCGCAGCTCGCCGGCCCGCGCGGACGCCTGGGCGGCGGCCAGCGACAGCCGCATCCGGTCCGTGCCCGCCGCGGCCTCCGGGTCCGGGACGGCGTCCCACAGCTCCAGCGCCCGGTCGTAGTGCTCGTACGCCTCGGCCGGCGCGGCGAGGCGGTCGGCCTCGCGGCCCGCCCGGACGGAGGCGGCGAACGCGGCGGGCAGGTCGTGCGCGGCGAGGCTGTGGTGCGCCAGCTCGGCGGCCGACCCGCGGGTGCCGGCCGGGAGGCCGGCGAGGAGCCGGGCGAAGTCGGCGTGCAGGCGGGTCCGCTCGCCGGGCAGCAGGTCGCCGTAGACGGCCTCCCGCAGCAGCGCGTGCCGGAACGTGTACCCGGCGCCGGACGGGACGAGCAGCTGGTGCGACACCACCTCGCGCAGCGCCTCGCCGACGGTCGCCTCGTCCAGCCCCGACACGCGGCGGACCAGCTCGTCGTCGACGCGGCGGCCCGCGACGGCCGCGACCCGCAGCACGCGCTGGCCCGCGTCCGAGAGCCGCTCGATCCGCGACAGCAGCAGGTCGGCGAGCGCGGACGGCAGCCCGGCCGCCCCGTCGTCCTCGACGTCCAGGCCCGAGGAGTACAGCTCGGCCGCGTAGAAGGGGTTGCCCTCCGACCGGCGGTGCACCCGCTCGACGGTCCGCGCCGTGACCCGGGCGGACCCGTGCGCCAGCTCGGCGAGGTACTGGGCGGTCTCGCCCGGCCTGAACGGGCGGACCTCGACCCCCGTGACGTTCGGCAGCCGCAGCAGCTCCGCGACGACGGGCCGCAGCGGATGCCGCCGGTGCAGGTCGTCGGACCGGTACGTGCCGACGAGGCAGACCCGCTCGCGCTGCAGGACGCGGCTGAGGAACGTCAGCAGGTGCCGCGTCGACCGGTCGGCCCAGTGCAGGTCCTCCAGGACGAGCAGGACGGGCCGGTCGTCGCCCAGCTCCCCGAGCAGGCCGAGCACCGCGCCGAACAGCTGCTGCTGGCCCAGTTCGGAGCCCGCGCCGGGACCTCCCTCGCCGTCCGGCAGCAGGCGCGCGAGCGCGGGCCGGGCGTCGAGCGCGGCGCACAGCTTCTCCGACTCCGCCTTCCCGGCGTGCGCGGCCGCCCACAGCGCGTCGGTGAGCGGCAGGTACGGCATGCTCTCGCCCAGCTCGGCGCACTGCCCGACGAGCACCGTGCAGCCGCGGACCTGGGCGGCGGCGGTGAGCGCGGACACCAGGTGCGTCTTGCCGACCCCCGCGTCCCCGCTGACGAGCACGACGCCGGCGCTGCCCGCCGCGGCGCGGTCCAGCGCGGCGGTCAGCTCGGCGAGCTCCGCCGCCCTGCCGATCAGCACGAACTGCCCCTTCTGGTCATCCCGGTCGAGTATCCCACCCCGGGGGACGTGGACGGGCCCCGGATCCGAGGAGGGTCCGGGGCCCGTGGGGACGGTGCGCGTCAGCCGGCGAGGGCGGGGGCCTTGTCGCTCTCGTGCTCCGCCTCGTCCTCCTCGGCGGGCTCGGGGACGGGTAGCACCTTCAGGTACGCCCGGAGCGTCTCGGCGGCGATCCGCTCCAGCGAGTAGCGGGAGCGGGCGCGGTCGCCGGCGGCGATGGAGTAGCCGTGCAGCGTGGTCTCCTCGGACAGCAGCTGCCGGACGGCCCGCCCGATCACGACCGGGCGCCCCGGCGGGACGTGGATGCCGGTGATGTGGTCGAGGACCTCGTCGGCGTTGCCGCCGGCCGGGGTCGCCACCACGGGGACGCCGCAGGCCATGGCCTCCAGCGGCGCCGTCGGGGACGGCTGGAGCGGGGCCAGGGACAGCGCGAGGGCGGCGGTGCGCAGCAGCTTCGGCAGCGACTTGCGGGGCAGCCGCCCGAGGAGGATGACCCGGTCGGCGACGTGCAGCTCCTTGGCGAGCATCCGCAGCCGGTGGACGCCCGCGTCCTGCTCCAGGTCCTCGCGCTCCGGGCCGCCCGCGACGGCCAGCTCGGCGTCGGGGACGTGCACCAGGGCGCGCATGGCGGTCTCGACCTCGGCGCCGAGGTCGTCGACGACCATCACGAGGCGGGCCCGGCCGCCGTGCGGCATCGCGGGGCCGACCTGGCTGAACAGCTCGGAGTCGACGCCGTAGGGGACGACGGCGACCGACGGCCGCGGGACGCCCATCCGCACGACCGCGGAGGCCTCCTCGGTGTGCGCGGCGAGCACCAGGTCGGCGTCGCGCCCGATGGCCTTCTCCAGGCGGTCGCGGTGGGGGTGGACCTGGCGCCCGGCCTGCCGCTCGACGGCGGCGACGCCGTGGTAGCTCTGGACGAACGGGATGCCGAGCTCGCGGGCGACGGCGCAGGCGGCCAGGCCGCCGATCCAGCCGTGCGCGTGCACGATGTCGGGACGCGCCGAGCCGGACCAGCGGCGGCGCAGCCCGTCGGCGAAGTCGCGAAGGTGCTGGAGCAGCTCGTCGTCGGACAGCGGGCGGGCCGGCCCCGCGTCGAGGTGCACCAGGGCGGCGCCCTGGGCGAGCCGGACGCGGCCGCGGGCGGACCTGTCCTGGCGGCGCGTGTAGACCGTGACCTGGTTCGGCTCACCGTCGGCGACGAGCGGACGGGTCAGCGAACGAGCGAGATCCCGGACGTGGACTGACTGCAGGTGCTCGCCGTCGAGGTCGGAGGCGGACACCAGAGCAATGTGAAGCGGGCGATGCATGACGGATCCTCCGGGACTACACAGGGGAAGCTCGGAGGTATCTGCGTCGTAGACACCTGCTCGGACAGTTTCCTATCCCTCCCTCCTGTTCGTCAAACCCGACGAAACGGAATACCTACCTCCGTGCCCCTCCGCGAGCGGCTCACCTGCGGCGATACTGGGAGAGGTGGACGACGAACCGATCTGGTACGTGGCGTACGGCTCGAACCTGTTCCGGGACAGGTTCCGCTGCTACCTGGCCGGCGGGCGGCCGAGCGGCGGGGCCCGCCACTACACGGGCTGCCGCGACCCCCGGCCCGCCCGCGCCGAGCGCCCGGTCACGGTCCCCGGCGGCATCTACTTCGCGCTGACGTCCCTGACCTGGGGCGGCGGCATGGCCTTCTACGACCCGGACCTCCCCGGGCGCGCCGCGGCCCGCGCCTACCTGCTCACCCGCCGCCAGTTCTGCGACGTCCTGTCCCAGGAGATGCGCCGCGGAGTCGGGGCCGACCACGACCTCGGCGAGGCGCTCGCCCGCGGCCGCCAGTGCCTCGGCCCCGGGCGCTACGAGACCGTCCTCAAGGTGGGGGAGCTCGGCGGCCGCCCCATGCTCACCTTCACCTCGCCCGAGCCGCACCCTCCGAACGCGCCCACCGCGCCCTACCTGGCGATGCTCGGCCGCGGCCTGCGCGAGGCGCACGGCTGGTCCGCCGCCCGCGCCGGCGCCTACCTCGCCGCCCGTCCCGGCGCGCGCGGCCACTGGGCCCCCGGGGAGGTCTCCGCCCTCCTCGGCTAGGTTCGAGCCATGAACCCCGGTGACGTCGTCGACGACTTCGAGCTCCCCGACGAGACGGGCGAGGTGCTCAGCCTGACCAGCCTGCTGGCGAAGGGCCCCGTCGTCCTGTTCTTCTACCCGGCGGCCATGACCCCCGGCTGCACCGCCGAGGCCTGCCACTTCCGCGACCTTGTCGCCGAGCTCGCGGAGGCGGGCGCCCACCCGGTGGGCATCAGCGCCGACCCGGTCGCGAAGCAGAAGGAGTTCGCCGACACGCACTCGCTCGGCTACCCGCTGCTGTCCGACCCGTCCGGCGAGGTCCGTGCGCGTTTCGGCGTCAAACGGTCACTGGCCCTCATGCCGACCAAGCGCCAGACGTTCGTGATCGACACCGACCGCCGCGTCCTCGCGGTCGTCAGGAGCGAGATCCGCATGAACGCCCACGCCGACAAGGCCCTGGAGGCGCTCAGGGCACGGCGGGGCTGACCCCGCCGGAGACGACCGGCAGCGTGATCGCGGACGGGTGGCCGGGCGCGTGGAAGATCTCCTGGTCCGCGGTGAGCATCTCGGTGGCCGTGCCGATGGGGGCGCCGGTGCCGGGGTTGCGGGCCACGCGGGGGTAGGCGCCGCTGGCCACCTGCACGCGGACGCGGTGGCCCCGGCGGAAGCGGTGGCCGACCGGCCAGAGCTCGACGGCGACGCGGCGGACGCCGTCCTCCCCCGGCTCCGGGGAGCCGGGGACGAGGCGGCGCATGCCCTCGCAGAGGTTGAGGGACTCGCCCTCGGGCGTGACGTCGCAGAGCCGCACGACGAAGTCGGTGTGCTCGCGGTTCGAGCGGATGTGCAGGTCGGCGGTGACCGGGCCGATGACCTCCAGGTCGTCGTCCAGGACGCCCGAGGTGTAGGTCAGCACGTCCCGGCGGCGCTCCAGGCGCCGCTGGTCGGTGGACGGGTGCGTCTCGCCGAGCAGGGTGGGCCCGCCGAGGAACGGCGTCGGGTGGTTCGGGTCGTAGCGGTAGGAGTCGGGCTCCGACTCCGGCGGCTCGCCGGGGGACAGCGCGCCCGCCGGCTGCAGGTGCCAGCGCTCCTCGCGCATGCCGGGGACGGGCCAGTCGGGGAACTCGCGCCACTCGTCCGCGCCGGTGACGAAGAGCCGGACGGGCTGCGCGCGGAGCCCGGACGGGTCGTCCAGCAGGTGGGCCCGGAACCATGCGATGGAGTCGTTGACCGAGCCGCGCATCATGCGCTGGTCGGCGTGGAACCAGGGGCCGATCGTCAGGTAGGGGCGCCGGCCGGCCGCGCGGAGCGCCGCGTAGTCCTTCATCTGCCAGGGCAGGAAGATGTCGTACCAGCCGCCCGTCATGTTCACCGGCGCGGTGACCTGCGAGACGGTGGTGCTGAAGTCGCGCTTGTCCCAGAACGGGGTGTCGGGGCCGTTGACCAGCAGGTCCTGGAAGAACCGCTGCTGCCCGCCGGTCGCGAGCCGGTCGAGCTCGGCCAGCGGGCGGCCCGAGAGCGTGGCGCGGCGGGCGCGGCGCGGCGACATGATGCCGGTCGTGATGCCCGACAGGGAGTTCTTCATCCGCGCGGTCAGGTCGACCCAGATGAGCGCCGACTCGAGCGCGAACGTGCCGCCGACGTTGACGGCGTCCCGGAAGGTGGACGCCGTGACCTGCATCGACAGCGCCTTCAGCTCGGGTCCGGCCTCGGCGGCGACGGCCCACTGGACGTAGCCGAGGTAGCTCGGGCCGTGCATGGCGAACGTGCCGCCGAACCACGGCTGCGATCTCAGCCACTCGATGGTGGCGAGGCCGTCCTCGCGCTCGTCCAGCGCCTCGAAGACGCCGCCGGACCCGAAGCCGCCGCGCACGCTCTGCACCACGGCCTGGAAGCCGTGCGAGGCGAACCCCTGCCCGCACATGAGGCCGAACGGCCCGCGCCGCCCGTAGGGCGAGCGGACCAGTACCGTCGGCGCCCGCTCGACGTCGACGGGCGAGTACCGGTCGGCCAGCAGCGTCACGCCGTCGGCGGCGGGCACCTCCAGGTCCCGCTCGACCGTGACCCGGTGGGGGCCGTTCCGCAGTCCCAGCGCCGTGACCCCGAGCCGGCGCATCACTCCCACACTCACCACTTGATCGATCGTAACCGGCAGGTCCGCGGGCCTTGCAGTCACATGTCCCGTGATGTGCCTCGCAGCGCCCCCGGTCTTCACTACGATCGTGGACGCTAACTCCGCAAAACGGACCTTTTGCATGCGGCGCAGCCGCCGGACAGAGGAGGAATCTTCCGCGTCATGGGTGTTCACCTGGGCGATCTGAGCTGGCAGCGAGGGGCGGCCGCGGTCGCCGTGCTGGTGATCGCGGTCGGGATCGCGGTGATCCTGCGGCTGCTGACCGGCAGGCTGTTCCGGCGGGCGGGCGACACCCGCTGGGCGTGGGACGACCTGGCCGCCCGCCTGGTCAAGGACCTGGCGGTGCCCGTCTCGGTGCTGCTCGGCCTGTGGGGCGCGGCCAGGGTCCTCCAGCTGCCCGACGGCACGCTGGCCGTGATCGCCAAGGTGCTCACGGCCACCGCCATCCTCGTCGTCTCGCTGGCGATGGCCCGCCTGATCGCGGGCTCGGTCACCTCGATCGCGCTGGCCCGGCAGGGCGTCGCGGCCAACGTGACGATCTTCGCCAACATCACCCGGGTCGTGGTGATGGGCGTCGGAGTCCTGGTCATGCTGCAGAGCCTCGGGGTCTCGATCTCACCGCTGCTCGGCGCCCTCGGCGTCGGTGGCCTCGCGGTCGCGCTCGCCCTGCAGGACACGCTGGCCAACCTCTTCGCGGGCGTGCACGTCCTGGCGTCCAAGACGATCGAGCCCGGCGACTACATCAGGCTGAGCAGCGGCCAGGAGGGGTACGTCGTCGACATCAACTGGCGCAACACCTCCATCCGGACGCTGTCGGACAACATCGAGGTCATCCCGAACCAGCGGTTCTCCGACACGATCCTCACCAACTACCACCGCCCCGCCGAGGACATGTCGCTGCTGATCCAGGCCAGCGTGGCCTACGAGAGCGACCTGGAGCGCGTCGAGAGCGTGGTCGTCGAGGTCGGCCAGGAGGTCATGAGCGAGGTGCAGGGCGGCGTGAAGGACGCCGAGACCCTCGTGCGGTTCCACACCTTCGCCGACTCGGGGATCGACTTCACCGTGATCCTCCGGACCAGCGAGTTCGGTGACCAGTTCCGCCTGAAGCACGAGTTCGTCAAGCGGCTGCATCGCCGCTTCATGAAGGAGGGCATCGAATTCCCCTACCCCCGCCGCCAGCTCATCCTGCCCGACGGCGAGGGGACGCACGGCCTGGTCAGCCGATGAACCGGACGTCGGGGTGCCGGGCCGACGGGCGGTCGAGGACCGGGCGGTGCCGCCCGCGCAGCGCCCGGTCGAAGAACGCCGTGACGTAGGCCCGGAGCGACGCCGTCATCCGGGCCGGATCGACCGTCCCGACGAGGGCGGCCCGCTCCTCGGCCGGGATGTCGAGCTTCTCGTCCAGCGCCGGCAGGACGGACTGGACGTCGGTGTAGGAGTAGTGGCTCGCGGCGGGCACGTTCAGGTCCCGCTTCCAGCCGGTCGAGCGGCTCCAGAACGAACCCCAGGACGGGCTGGTCAGGTGCGTCTGCGGGGAGCCGCCCGTGGCGGCCCCCATCAGCATGAACGGGCGGTCGACCCCGGTCTTGGCGACTTCCACGAAGTCGTTCTCCGCGTACTGCATGGTGCCGTCCATGTCGATGCCCGCGTCCACCCGCCGGTCGGTGCGCATGGCCTCGGCCGCCTCGATGCCGCCCGCGGAGTGCCCGACCATGCCCACCCGGGACAGGTCGAGCGTCCGGCCGAGGCCGCGGGGGAGGGGCCGCCCCTCGGCGTCTGGGTTGCGGCCGCCTCGCAGGGCGGCGAGCCGGTCGAGGACCAGCCGGGTGTCCTTGACGCGCGCGTCCAGCGCGGTCCTCAGCCGTTCGGGGCCCTGCGGGGGGAGGCGCTGCGGCTCGACGCGCCCGCCGGGGAACTCGACCGGGGCCGTCTCGTAGGTGTGGTCCACGGTCACCACCACGTACCCGCGGCTGGCCAGTTCCTCGGCGAGCGTGGTGCCGAGCGCGCGCGGGACGCCGAACCCGGGGGAGTACAGCACGACGGGCCTCGCGCGGCGCGCGTCGGCGGGGGCGCCTTCCGCGGCGTGGGTGCGGGTGGCCGCCCAGTCGACCGTTCCGGCCTTGAACACGCCGAGCGCGTCGACCTGGGAGAGCGCCCGCGCGACGCCGGGCCGCAGGTAGGGCGCCGCCGGCCCCGAGGCCCGGGCGGCCGGGTACCAGACGCCGACCATCAGCTCGCGGGTCCGGCCGGGCACCCACGGGTCGGGGCGCCCGGCGTCCACGAGGTGCAGCTCGGTCGTCCCGACGGCCCGGTGCGGGCCGGTGGGGCGGGGCAGTTCGAACGTCGCGGGCGCGGCTCCGGCGGTCTTCACCGCGTGGGCGGAGGCGCCGCACGCGGTCAGGACGAGCGGAAGGACGGCCGCGGCCGGGAGCAGGCGGCGGGAGACAGGTGATCGCATCCCCGCAGCCTCGCGGCCGCGGCCCCCTCCCGGTCATGGACGAACGGCCGCCGCGGCCCCCGACTTTCGTCAGGGCCGGAGCCCCCGGTCGGGACCGAGCTCTCGTCAGGGCCGGACGATCGGCATCAGCACCTCGTCGACGAGCGTCGCCAGGTCGTCGTCGGTGATCGGGCCGCCCTCGGTGAGGTTCCGGTACACCATCACGGACGGGCCGACGTCCGAGATCAGCCGGGTCGCGGCCTCCGGCCGGATCTCCCCGCGGGCGGCGGCCTCCTGGAGCGCCTCGTAGAGCAGCTCGCGGACGGGCCTGGACAGCCGGTCGCGCACGACGTCGTGGACGAGGCCCATCCCCTCGTCGCTCTCCGTCTTCAGCACCCGGAACGCGGCGCCGCGGCAGGCGATCAGCGTGTCGCGCAGGCAGCCCAGGATCTGGAGCATGTCCTCGCGCACCGAGCCGGTCGCCGGGGCGGTCGGCGGTTCGGGCAGGACGTGCTTGAGCGCGTCGGTGATCAGCTCGTCCTTGGACCGCCAGCGCCGGTAGAGCGCGGCCTTGCCGGTGCGGGCGCCGTTCGCGACGCCCTCCATGGTCAGCCCGCGGTAGCCGACGGCCTCCAGCTGGGCGAACACGGCGTCGAAGATCGCCGCCTCCAGGTCGCCGCCGCGGCGCCGGGTCGCGGGCGCCGCTCCGGTCGCGGCGGTCTCCGGGTTCCCGAGGTTCGCAGGAGTCACGGCACGATCCCGAAAATAGTGAACGCTAGCGTTCTCTTTCGCGCGCATCGGTGGTACGTTCCCCACATAGTGTACTTCGCCGTTCCTTATTTCCGGAGAGGTTCCCCTTGACCGCAGCCCACGGGCGGACGGCCGCACCCCGGGAGTCGACACCTCCCGGCGCCGCCGCGCCGCCCCTCCATCATCGTGCAGGAACCGTCCTCGCCGTCATCGTCGGCTGCCAGCTCATGATCGGCCTGGACACCTCCGTCGTCACCATCGCGCTCCCGGACGTCCGGGCGGGCCTCGGCCTGACCACCGGGGGCCTCGCCTGGATCCAGAACTCCTACATGCTCGCATTCGGCGGCCTGCTCCTGCTCGGCGGGCGCGCCGGGGACGTGTTCGGGCGCCGCCGCGCCTTCACCGCCGGGATCGTGCTGTTCACCGCCGCGTCGCTGGCCGGCGGGCTCGCGGAGGCGGGCTGGTGGCTGCTGGCCGCCCGCGCCGCCCAGGGCGTCGCCGCCGCCGTCGCCGCGCCGAGCGCGATGGCGCTGATCGCCACGAACTTCGCGGGAGCGGCCCGCGTCCGCGCGCTGAGCGTCTTCTCCGCGGTGACCGGCGCGGGCGCCGCCGTCGGCATGATCGTCGGCGGGGTGCTGACCGAGGCCGGGTCCTGGCGCTGGGTGTTCTTCGTGAACGTCCCGGTCGGCCTGGCGCTGGCCCTGGCCGCGCCGCGCGTCCTCACCGAGACGCCGCGCCGCCCCGGCCGCTTCGACGTGCTCGGCGCCGTCGTGTCCACGACCGGCATGACCGCCCTCGTCTACGCGCTGATCCGGGTCGGGTCCGACGGCTGGGGCGACGGCCGGGCGGTCGCGGCGTTCGGGGCGGCGGCCGCCCTGCTCGCCGCCTTCGTGGCGGTGGAGTACCGCGCCGGCAGCCCGGTCATGCCGCTGTGGCTGCTGACGGGCCGCGACCGCGCCGCGTCCTACCTGACCCAGCTGTGCCTGGCGGCCGCCATGTTCGGCTCGTTCTTCTTCCTCACCCAGTACCTGCAGCAGGTGCTCGGCTACGGGCCGCTGCGCGCCGGCGCCGCGTTCCTGCCGATGGTGGGGATGCAGTTCCTCGTCGTGCGGACCGCGCCGCGGCTGCTGGCCCGCCTCGGCGCCCGCCCGCTCGTCGTCGCCGGGACGCTCCTCGTCGGCGCCGGGCTGCTGTGGCTGTCGCTGCTGTCCCCGGGGGACGGCTACGCCGGCGCGCTGCTGGCGCCGTTCGTCCTGATGGGGGCGGGCGGCGGGCTGTCGATCCTGCCGCTGAACGCGACGATCCTGGGCAGTGTCGAGCCGGAGCAGTCGGGTGCGGCGGCGGGGGTCGCGCAGACCATGCTGTGGTCGGGCGGATCGCTCGGCTCGGCCGTCATGGTGACGGCCTACGGGTCCTCCTCGTCCGGCCGCGGCCTCGCGGGGACCGTCGACGGGATGGACGCGGCGTTCGCGACCGGCGCGGCCTTCGCCGCCGCCGCGCTGCTGGTGGCGCTGGTCGTGCTGCGCGTCCGGCGCTGAGGCTCACGCGGGCGGGGGAGCGGCCTCCTCGAACCAGGCGAGCAGTTCGGTGTCGCCGACCAGCCTCGCGGTGTCGGCGGCCGACGGCGACCCCGCCAGCGGGTCGGCCCCCGCCTCCAGCAGGGCCCGCACGACCTCGGTCTCCCGCTTGAACACCGCGCCCGCGAGCGGCCGGTGGCCGAGATCGTTGGCCCGGTCGGGGTCGGCGCCGCGCAGCGTGAGCGCCCGGACGGTCTCCGGATGCCCGTGGCAGGCCGCGTGCATGAGCAGGGTCTCGCCCCGGTGGTCGGACAGGTTCACGGGCACCCCGGCGTCCACGTGGGACAGGATCCCGCGCGTGTCGCCGGCGCGCGCCATCTCGAACAGCCGCCTCGCGATCTCGTCGGAGCCGGGCCGGGAGCCGTCTCCGAGGGGGAGTTCGCTGTCGGCGGTGAGGAGCCCGCCCAGGCTGTCCTCCCCGTAGGTGAGCCGCTTCTCCAGCGCGACCAGCGCCCCGTCCTCGGGGAACGAGGCGAACCGGACGTCGTCGGCCAGCGCCCGCATGATCATCAGTCCGCGCCCGTTCTCCGCGGACGGGTCGGGCGGCGCGAAGCGCGCGGCGTCGAACCCCGTGCCGGAGTCGATCACCTTGATCACGCAACGCCGGTCCTGGATCATCGCCCGCACGGTGTAGTCCGCCCCGTGCTCGGCGTGCTTGATCACGTTGGTGCACGCCTCGGTCAGCATCATCTCGATGTCGTCGCGGATGTGGCCCTCGACACCGAGCGCGGCGAGCGCCGCGTCCAGGAGCTTTCGCGTCGCCGGAACGCTGGCCACGTCCCGCGGAAGCACGAGGTCCATGGTGATTTCCACATCATCTCCATCCGTCCCCATGAACTGTGCCCCACCGGCCGCGATGAAACATGGGACGGACGGTCAGCGCGGGTCGGCGGGCCTCGGCGCGTACTCGTCCACGTACTCCTGGCCCGACAGCCGCTGGATCGCCTCCATGATCTCGTCGGTGACCTCCCGGGCCGCCCGGCCGCGCGGCACGCCCTTGTCCCGGTCGCGGAAGTCCATCGGCGCGCCGATGCGCAGCCCGATCCGGCCCGGCCGCGGAACGGCCTGCCCCCGGGGCTGCACCTTGTCGGTCCCCTCGATCGCCACCGGGACGACGGGCGCCCCGGTCCGCATCGCCAGGCGCGCCACGCCCGTCCGGCCGCGGTAGAGCCGCCCGTCCGGCGACCGCGTGCCCTCGGGGTGGATCGCGAACACGCCGCCGCGCTCCAGCACCGCCGCCGAGGTCTCCAGCGCGTCGAGCGCGGCCCGCCCGCCGGACCGGTCGACCGCGATCGCGCCGACGCTGCTGAAGAACGTCGCGGTGGCGCGGCCCCGCAGGCCCGTCCCGGTGAAGTACTCGTGCTTGCCGAGGAAGTGGACCCGCCGCGGCACCATCAGCGGCAGCACGAACGAGTCGAGGAACGCCAGGTGGTTCGCCGCGAGGATCACCGGCCCGATCCGCGGGACGTGCCGCAGGCCGCGCACGCTCGGCAGGAACGCGACGCGCATCGCGGGTCCCATGACCACATGCTTCATGAGGGGATAGATCAGGCGTTCGGGGTCCATGTCCGAGCAGGCTATGGGGCGCGCCGTACCGCCGCCGTTGGCGCCCGATACAAGTTCGGCGGCCGGGATCTTGTAGGAACCCGCACTTGCCCCGCCCCGCGGGTCAGCCCCCGGCGGCGGCCGCGTTCAGCTGCCGGACCAGCTTGCGGACCGCGACCGCCGCCGGCCCGGTCCGCGCCGTCAGCTCGTCGATCCGCCGCCGGTGCCGCCGCCGGTCCGCCCCCGGCAGGACGGTCTTCAGCTCGCCCGCCGCCGCCAGCGCCACGGCCGCGGCGTCGTAGCTGTTCACGTGCGCCACCGGACGCCCCCGCAGCGCCGACGACGCCCCGCCCCACAGCGCCTTCACCACCCGGGGGTCCTTCACGGTGACCTCGTGGCGCGGGAACAGCCCGAGGACCCTGCGCGAGCGGACCCTGATCCAGCCGCCGCGCACCAGTTCCTCGCGCACCACCGGCACGATGGCGCGGGCGTCCTTGCGCACCCAGTGCTGCCACGACCGGGGCCGCGACGCCGCGATCTGAGCCAGCACCCCGTACGGGTCGTCGCCCGGCGTCCCCGGGACGGGCCTGCGCCGCTCCTCGCCGAGCCGCCCGTCCAGGTACAGCTCGGTCAGCGCGGCGGCGCGCAGCACGTAGCCGAGCCGCGCGCCGCCCCTGGTCATCCGCTGCTTGCGCAGGTCGTACGCCAGCAGGTACATCCGCGCCGGCAGCGAGTCCGGAACATCGACCATGGCTAGTCCTCGCCCCCGCCCTCCGGCGGGCTCCCCTCGTCGTCGTCCCGGGCCTTGCGCGGCCGCCCGGGCCTTCGCATCCGTCCCGCCGACCCGGGCATCCGCCCCGCGTCCGCGAGCGCCTTGCGCAGCAGGAACTCGATCTGCGCGTTGGTGCTGCGCAGCTCGTCTCCGGCCCACCGCGCCAGCGCGTCGTGCACGGCCGGGTCGAGCCGCAGCAGGATCTTCTTGCGCTCCGCCACCGGTCGCCGCGGTCACTGGTAGAGCGAGCCGGTGTTGACCACCGGCTGGGCGTCCCGGTCGGCGCACAGCACCACCAGCAGGTTGCTGACCATCGCCGCCTTGCGCTCCTCGTCCAGGTCGACCACGTTCTCCTCGTCCAGCCGGTCGAGCGCGAGCTGCACCATGCCGACCGCGCCCTCCACGATCCGCTGCCGCGCCGCCACCACCGCGCCCGCCTGCTGCCGGCGCAGCATCGCCTGCGCGATCTCCGGCGCGTACGCCAGCCGGGTGATCCGCGACTCGATGATCTTCACGCCGGCGGACGCGACCCGCTGCGCCAGCTCCTCCGACAGCTGCCCGGTGATCTCGTCGGCATTGTCGCGCAGCGAGGTCCGGTCGTGGGCGTCATAGGGGAAGCTGCCCGCGATGTGCCGGACGGCGGCCTCGGTCTGGAACGCCACGAACTCCACGAAGTCGTCCACCTCGAACACGGCCCGCGCGGTGTCGGCCACCTGCCACACCACCACGGCCGAGATCTCGATCGGGTTCCCGTCCAGGTCGTTGACCTTCGCGAGCCCGGTCTCGTGGTTGCGGATCCGTGTCGACACCTTGCGCCGCTCCGTCAGCGGGTTCACCCACCGCAGCCCGTCGGTGCGGACCGTCCCCTTGTACCGCCCGAGCAGTTGCAGCACCCGCGCCTCGCCCGGCGCCACCGGCGTCAGCCCCGCCGAGACGACCAGCCCGGCCACCCCCAGCAGCGATCCGATCACGACCCCCACCGAGAAGGCGGCGGCCCCGCCGACAAGCACCCCGGCGACCACCGCCGCCGCCCCCGCCAGGACCAGCAGCAGCGCACCCCCGAGCATCCCCCACCCGCTCCGGTCCGCCGCCGCCCGCTCACTGGTCTTCGGCCGTGGCATCTCCACCCCCGCCGCCGCGTCCCCCATCCGTTCCTCCCTCTCCCGAATCAACGACATAGCAAAGTGATATCACATTTTTCGGTCCGGGGGAACGGCCGGGATCCTCCGGGCACACCGTGATCCCGCCCGTCGTCCGGGCGGGACCAGGGAGGTCAGCGGGCCGAGACGAGCTCGGGCTCCTCGGTTTCGGGGATTACCTTGGGGACGTTCCGGAGGGTGATCAGGGCGAAGGCCGCGACCAGGACGGCGAAGCCGGCGCTGCAGGTGAGGGCGGCGTGCATGCCGTCCACGAAGGCGTCGCGGGCGGCGGCGGAGACCTCGGCGGCGAGCGTGCCGGGCAGGTTCGCGGCGGTCTGTAGCGCGGCGCCGAGGGAGTCGCGGGCGGCGGAGGCGGCCGGGGCGGGGACGCCGGCGGGCAGGTCCAGGACGTTCCGGTACACCGCGTTCAGGACGCTGCCGAGGACGGCCATGCCGAGCGCGCCGCCGAGTTCGGTGGCCGTCTCGGAGATCGCGGACGCGGCGCCGGAGCGGTCCTTCGGGACCGATGCGAGGACGGTGTCGGCGGTGACCGTCAGCCCGAGCCCCATCCCGATGCCGGACAGCAGCATCGCGGGGACCATCGCCCAGTAGGAGGTGTGCAGGCCGATCGTCGTGAAGAGGGCGAAGCCGCCGGCCGAGACCAGCATGCCCAGCGCGACGACGCGGGCGCGGCCGAGCGCGCCGATGAGCGGCGGGGCGAGCGCGGCGCCGCCGATCATGGCGCCGGCGGCGCCGGGCAGGCCCGCCAGGCCCGCCTTCAGCGGCGACCAGCCGAGCGCGAGCTGGAAGAACAGCGAGAAGATCAGCGACTGGGCGACCAGGGCGAACATCGCGAACATGTTGGTGCCGATGGAGCCGGTGAACGCGGCGCGGCGGAACAGCCGGACGTCGATCAGCGGCTCGGCCGCGCGGGTCTGCCGGACGAGGAACGCGGCGAGCGAGACGGCGCCGACCAGCGCCGCGACCGGGACCTGGAGCTCGTCCACGCCGTGCGCGGCGGCCTCCTTGATCGCGTAGACGAGGCCGAGGACGCCGAGCACCGACAGCGGCACGCTGAGCAGGTCGAGGCGGCCGGGCACGGGGTTGCGCGACTCGGGCAGCACGGCCGCGCCGGCGACGAACGCCACCGCCATCAGCGGCACGTTGATCATGAAGACGGAGCCCCACCAGAAGTGGTCGAGCAGGGCGCCGCCGATGACGGGGCCGAGCCCGACCGCGAGCCCGGCGACGCCGCTGAACGCGCCGACCGCCATCGTCCGCTCCTTCGGCTCGGTGAACGCGCGCCGCAGCAGCGACAGGCAGGACGGCATGAGCGTCGCCCCGGCGACCCCGAGCAGCGCGCGGGCCGCGATCAGCAGTTCGGCGCTCGGCGCGTAGGCGGTCACGGCGGACGCGGCGGCGAACACCGCGGTCCCGATCAGCAGCAGCCTCTTGTGGCCGATGCGGTCGCCGACGCCGCCCATGGTGATCAGCAGGCCGGCGAGCGCGAACCCGTAGGCGTCGGCGATCCAGAGGATCTGCGTGGCCGAGGGGTGCAGGTCCGCCGACAGGTGCGGGACGGCCTGGTTCAGCGCGGTCAGGTCGATGTTCGGCACGAGCGCGACGAGGAGGCAGATCGCGAAGGTGCCCCACTTGCGGGCTGAGGAGTTCATGCCCGTGAGGTTCGCGGGCCGCGCTGACCGTCCGCGCACCGTCCGCTGACGGCGCCGGCGCCGGCCGGTCAGCCGGCGGTGAGCAGGGCGAGGGCCTTCTCGCGGGGGAGGGCGGCCCCCCGGGCGTGGGCCGCCTCGTAGGCGTCGCCGAGGAGGGCCCGGGCCTGCGACGTGACGCGCTCGGTGTCGGGGTCGCCCGCCGCCTCGACGCCCCGCAGCGCCATGGCCGCGCCGAGGAGCAGCGCCGCGCGCTCCCCGTCCCCGTCCCGCGCGGCCAGGCCCGCCAGGGCGACCGCCGCGTCCGCCTGGTAGCCGAAGATCGGGTGGTCGAACGACATGTCGACCGCCTCGCGCAGCAGGGCCCCGGCCCGTGCGGCGTCGCCCTCGTCCGCCGCGAGCCATCCGAGGCCGACCAGCGCCGCGCCCCGCACGCCGGCGGCGATGAAGCGCTCGGACGAGTAGCCGGTCACCGCCGCCTCGTACATCCGGCGCGCCTCGGCGGCGTCCCCGCGCAGCCGCGCGACGTCGCCGAGCCCCTTGCACCCCCCGGCGATCTTGTCGGGTGTGCCGGCCCGGCGGGCCAGCTCGACGCCGCGCTCGTAGTCCGCCCGCGCCGCGTCCAGGTCGCCGGCGTGGACGTGGACGGCGGCGCGCTGGTAGAGCAGGTCGGCGGTGTCCTCCAGCGCGCCGAGCTCGCCGACCAGCTCCAGCGCCTCGTCCAGCAGCGCGAGGGCCCGCTCCCGGTCGCCGCGCCGGTCGGCGAGCTGGGCGAGCGGGTCGAGCGAGTTGGCGGTGCCCCAGCGGTCACCGCAGGCCCGGAACCCGCGCACCGCCTCCTCGCACGCGCTCTCCACCTCGGCCAGGTCGCCGCTGAACTGCGCGAGGAACCCGTCGCTCATCCGCAGCAGCGCGCGCGTCCACGGGTCGTCCCCGACCTGCCGCAGGAAGAGGTCGTAGTCGGTGCGTCCGGGGCCCGCGGTCAGCGCCCACAGCACGATGACCGCCGGGTAGCGCACCGGGCGGTCGATGCCGCGCAGCAGCTCCGCGGCCCGGTCGAGCCACGCCACCGCGCGCTCGCCCGTGGCGCCGCCCGACACCGCGTTCGTGACGCACAGGACGTACTCCTCGTCGAGCCCCTCCGGCGGATCGGTGCCGACCACGTCCAGCAGCTCCGACGCCAGCGGCGCGCCCTCGACGCGTCCCCGCAGCCACCAGTACCACGACAGCGGCGCCATGAGCCGGAGCGCCAGTGCCGGGTCGGCGCGCGTGCACCGCCGCAGCGCCGCGTGCAGGTTCCCGTGGTCGGCGGCCAGCAGCCCCAGCCACTCCAGCTGGCCGGCGCCCCGCAGGTGGGGCTCCGCGCGGCGGGCGAGGTCGGCGAAGTACTCGGCGTGGGCCCGTTCGAAGCGTTCCGCCTCACCGGCCGCGGCGAGCCGCTCGGCGCAGAACGCCCGCACGGTGTCGAGCATCCGGTACCGGGACCCGTCGCTCTGCACCAGCGACTTGTCGGCCAGTTCCACCAGCAGGTCGTCGGCGTCGTCCAGGCCGCACACGCCCATCGCCGCCTCCAGCGTGAACGCCCCGGCGAACACCGTCAGCCGCCGCGCGAGGGTCTGCTCCGCCTCGTCCAGCAGGTCCCAGCTCCACTCCACGACCGCCCGGAGCGTCTGGTGGCGCGGCGGCGCCGTCCGGTTGCCGCGCGACAGCAGCCGGAACCGGTCGTCCAGCCGCGTCGCGACCTCCGCCACCGGCAGCGACCTGAGCCGCGCCGCCGCGAGCTCGATCGCGAGCGGCAGCCCGTCCAGCGCCCGGCAGATCGCGAGGACGGCCCCGGCGTTGCCCCCGTCCACCGCGAAACCCGGCCGCACCGCTTCGGCCCGGTCCAGGAACAGCCGCACGGCCGGATAGCCGGGCAGCTCCTCCGGGCGCGCGTCCGCGGGCGGGACCTCCAGCGGCGGCAACGGCCGCAACGCCTCACCCGTGATCGCGAGGGCCTCCCGGCTGGTCGCCAGCACCCGCAGCTCCGGGCACGCGCTCAGCAGCCGGTGCGTCAGCTCCGCGACGGGCGCGACGACGTGCTCGCAGTTGTCCAGGACGAGCAGGACCCGCCGCCCCTCCAGCGCCGTGACCAGCCGCTCCACCGCGTCCGGCGGCTGCTCGCCGGGCATCGGCCGCATCCCGCCCTCGCGCAGCCCGAGCGCCGCGAGCACCGCGTTCGCCACCTCGCCCCCGGAGACGGGCGCGAGGTCGGCGAAGCACGCCTCGCCGCCGTACCGCCCCGCCGCCTCGATCGCCAGCCGCGTCTTGCCCGCGCCGCCCGGCCCGAGCAGGGTGACGAGCCGCCCGTCCGCGAGCATCCTCCCGACGCGGCGCAGCTCCTCCTCCCGCCCGATGAAGCTCGTGAGCTGCGCCGGCAGGTTCGGCCGGACGGCCGCCGGAGCCTCCCCGCGCAGGATCGCCAGGTGGACGTCCGCCAGCTCCCGCGACGGGTCGGCGCCGAGCTCCTCGGCCAGCACCGTCCGGCCGTCCTCGAACACCGCGAGCGCCTCCGCCTGCCGCCCGCTGCGGTGCAGCGCCCGCATGAGCAGCGCCCGCGCCCGCTCCCGCAGCGGCTGCGCGTCGACCAGGTCGCGCAGCACCGGGACGACCGCGCCGGGGTCCTCGGCGAGCATCGCCTCGCCGTACTCCTCGACGGCCGAGGCCCGCTCCTCCTCCAGCCGCGCCGCCTGCCCGGCCGCGAACGGCGCGGACACGTCGGCCAGCGCGGGCCCCCGCCACAGGCCGAGCGCCTCCCGGAGCAGCCCGGCCGCCTCGTGCCGCCCGGCCGCCTTCGCGTCGGCCACGAGCCGCTGGAACCGGTGGACGTCGACGTCCTCGCGCCGCACGGCGATCCGGTACCCGGCGGCCGTCCCCTCGACCAGCGCCGCGTCGCCCAGCCCCCGCCGGAGTCGCGACACCTGCGACTGCAGGGCGTTGGCCGCCCCGCTCGGCGGGTCCTCCCCGTACAGGCCGTCGATGAGCCGCTCGGTCGGGACGATCCGCCCCGCGTCGAGGAGGAGCATCGCCAGCAACGCCCGCACCAGCGGCCCGCCCACCGGCACGGCGGCCTCGCCGGCCCGGACCTCGACGGGTCCCAGAACGCCGAACTGCATCCCAGGATTCTCCCGCATTACGGTGGTTCCACCGACCTTCGGAGGGACGCGCCATGACCGAGATCGAGATCGTCACCGACTTCCTGTCCGCACTGGAGGACCTCGACGTCGACCGCGCCATGACCCATGCCGCCCCGGGCATGGTCTACCAGAACGTCCCGCTCCCGCCCGCGCGCGGCAGCCACGCGGTCGAGAAGACCCTGCGCGCCATGACCCGCTACGGCACCGGCTTCGAGGCCCGCGTCCACAACATCGCCGCGAACGGCCCCGTCGTCCTCACCGAGCGCACCGACGTCCTGGAGAGGGGCTCCTGGCGCGCCGAGTTCTGGGTCTGCGGCACCTTCGAGGTCCACGACGACCGCATCACGCTGTGGCGCGACTACTTCGACTGGACGACCTTCCTGGCCGCCTCCGCCAAGGGCCTCGGCGGCGCCCTCCTCACCGCCCTCAACCCTCGCCCGAAAACCGCCGCCCGCTGAACCCGCGTCCGCTGACGGCCGCTGGAGGAGCGTCGCGGTGGCGGCCACCACGGCCGACCCCGATGCCGGCCCGGTGGGACGGAGCCGGTTCGTGTCAGCAGGTGGGGATCTGGCAGCGGAAGTAGAAGGTGTCGTCTGCGCCGAAGTGACGGAGCTCGATGGTGAACAGGCCACCGGTCCTGACGGTGTGCGCGGCGGAGCCTCCGTAGGGGTGGTACCAGCTCATGTAGGCGTATCCCTGGCCGCCGGTGCGGTCGACGGTGTAGGTCACGTATCCGCCGTTGTCGCCCTGGACGCCCGGCCTGGAAATCCAGGTGACCATGCTGCGCGGGGCGATGTGGTCGGGCGGCCGAGGGTTCCAGGTGTCCCCGAAGTCGAGGTGCTCGGCCTTGAGGGTGAGCGAATACGTGGTCTCGTTGTGGAACCAGCCCTGCACGAGGGCCCCGTCCGTGCGAGACGCCACCGGAGCCGCGGATCCCCGGGAAGCGGCCGAGGCCGTCGGGACCGTCAACGCGAGGACGAGTGTGATCATGGTCAGCGGCGTGACCGTCCGGGTCGGCTGTCCGAGGACGTATGGGGGCCTGAACATGGGAGCTCCTGGCTTCGGTGAGTGCGCCGCGGGGTCGAACGCATATTGCCATGGGGCGACTACGGAAAGTAGATAACTTCGGGTGACGCGATGCTCACCGCGCTCAGGGCCCCGTCAGATCCGCCGCCCGCACGCGGCTCATCCGGCAGGGCGGACCTCGGCGCGTTCCCGCCGGTGGCCGTAGAGTGTCCGCCTCGGGAGGAGCAGCGTTGGAGAAGATTGACACGCTCGTCATCGGTGCCGGGCAGGCGGGCCTGTCCACCAGCTACTGGTTGTCGAAGGCGGGCGTCGAACACCTCGTAGTCGACCGGCGGGACCGCCTCGGCGGCGGCTGGAACGACCGCTGGGACAGCCTCCACCTCGTCGCGCCGAACTTCACCGTCATGCTGCCCGGCATGCCCTACGCGGGCCCCGACCCGGACGGGTTCATGCCGCGCGCCGAGGTCGTGGAGCATCTCGCGGAGTACGCCTCCGTGATCGACGCGCCCCTCCGCCTGGGTGTCGACGTCGAGCGGCTGGAGCCCGCGGACGGCGGTTTCGTCGCGCATACGGGCTCAGGCGCGATCGCGGCCCGCAACGTCGTGCTCGCGACCGGCCCGTACCAGCGTCCGAAGACCCCGCCCCTGTCCCGGCAGATCCCGGCCCACGTCCGGCAACTGCACTCCGCCGACTATCGGCGCCCGCAACAAGTCGCGGACGGCGCCGTCCTGGTGGTCGGGACGGGCCAGTCCGGCGCCCAGATCGCGGAGGAACTGCACGACGCCGGGCGCGAGGTCCACCTGGCCGTCTCGGAATGCTCCGCCGTGCCCCGCCGCTACCGGGGCCACGACTCCCACTGGTGGCTGACGCAGGTGTTCCTGCACGGCGCCGAGGTCGGCGTGCCGTTCCCGACCGCGGCGGACCTGCCCTCGCCCGCCGCCCGCTTCTCCTGCAACGCGCACGTCTCGGGTAAGGACGGCGGCCACGACATCGACCTGCGGGAGTTCGCGCGCCGCGGCATGCGCCTCTACGGACGCCTGGAGTCCGCCGACGGCACGACCGTGCGGTTCAGCGACGACCTGAACGAGCGGCTGGCCCGCGCCGAGACCGGGTTCGAGGAGAAGGGCCGTCCGCTCATCGACGCCTACATCACCGCCGCCGGCCTCGACGCGCCCCCCGACGACCGCCCGCCCGCCGGCACCTTCGTCCCGCCCACCGCCACCGAGCTCGACCTCGACGCCGCCGGCATCGGCACCGTCCTGTGGGCGACCGGCTTCCGCCTTGACTTCTCCTGGGTGGACGTCCCCGTCTTCGACGAGTGGGGCTACCCGCGCCACACCAGAGGCGTCACCGAGCACCCCGGCCTCTACGCCGTGGGCCTCCCGTGGCTGCACTCCGAACCGTCCTCCCTCTTCCTGGGCATCGCCGCCGACGCCGCCCACATAACCGACCACCTCACCTTGACCTCCTGGACGCCCCGTGCGGGGTAGCGGCCCGTGGCGGACGCTTGGTGCGTCCGCCACGGGCTGCCGGGGGTGGAGGGGTCAGGTGGAGGCGGACAGTTCGAGGTCCTTGACCCTCGGGTCGCCTTCGTCGGCGAGGTAGTCGGCGGCGCGGGTGGCGTCCTCGCCGTCGGCGAGTTTGGCGGCGCGGCAGATCAGGGTGCCGGCGACCGCGACGATGACGTTGACGGCGAGTGCGAGCATGCCGGTGTAGATCGCCATCTTGGTGTCGAGGCCGAGGTCGCTGAGGGGGTAGGCCGAGCCGCCGAAGTGCTCCTTGCCCTTGGCGGGGTTGGGGATCTGGTAGAGCATCCACAGGCCGGCGGTCATGCCGGCGGCCCAGCCGGCGATGAGGGCGCCGCGGTGGAACCAGCGGGTGAGCAGGCCGAGCCCGACGGCCGGGAGGGTCTGCAGGATGATGACGCCGCCGATGAGCTGCAGGTCGATGGAGAACTGCGGGTCGAGCGCGAGGATGCACACCACGGCGCCGGCCTTGACGATCAGCGAGACCAGCTTGCTGACCGTGGCCTCCTGCTTGGCGGTGGCGTCGCGGTTGATGTACTCCTTGTAGATGTTGCGGGTGAACAGGTTCGCGGCGGCGATCGACATGATCGCGGCGGGGACCAGCGCGCCGATGCCGACGGCGGCGAAGGCCACGCCGGCGAACCAGTCGGGGAACATGTGGTCGAACAGCAGCGGGACCACGGTGTTGGTGTCGGGTTTGCCGTCGGTGCTGACCGGTTTGACGCCCGCGGCGATGGCCATGTAGCCGAGCAGTGCGATCAGGCCGAGGACGAAGCTGTAGGCGGGCAGGGCGGCCATGTTGCGCTTGATGACGTTTCGGCTGCGGCTGGCCAGCACGCCGGTGATGCTGTGGGGGTAGAGGAACAGCGCCATCGCCGAGCCGAGTGCGAGCATCGCGTAGTTGAGCTGGCCGCTTCCGGCGATGGTGATGCCGTCGCCGGGGGCGGGGGTCTTGTCGAACTTGGTCTTGGCGGCGTCGAAGATGTCGCCCCAGCCGCCGAGTTTGGCCGGGATGTACAGCACCGCGACGATGATGACCAGGTAGATCAGCACGTCCTTGACGAAGGCGATCAGCGCGGGCGCGCGCAGCCCGGACTGGTAGGTGTAGGCGGCGAGGATCACGAACGCGATGATGATCGGCCAGTGCCCGTTCACGCCCATCGCCTTCAGCACCGCCTCGATGCCGACCAGCTGCAGCGCGATGTAGGGCATCGTGGCGACGATGCCGGTGATCGCGACGACGAGCGCCAGTGTCGGGGAGCCGAACCGGGCCCGGACGAAGTCGGCCGGCGTCACGAAGCCGTGCACGTGCGAGACCGACCAGAGCTTGATCAGGACCAGGAACACCAGCGGGTACACCACGATCGTGTACGGGACGGCGAAGAAGCCGGCCGCGCCCGCGCCGAACACCAGGGCCGGGACGGCCACGAACGTGTAGGCGGTGTAGAGGTCGCCGCCGATCAGGAACCAGGTGATCCAGCTTCCGAAGCTGCGGCCGCCCAGGCCCCACTCGTCCAGGCTGTGCATGGTGTCGGGTCGCCGCCATCGGGCGGCGACGAAGCCCATTCCGCTGACCAGCAGGAACAGGGCCGCGAAGATGATGATCTCGGTGAGGTGGTCGCGTGCCATCGGCTCAGCCCCGCTTCTTGGTCATCTGGTACACCAGGACGGTGCAGGCCACGCCCAGCGGGATGAAGGCCAGCTGGATCCAGTAGAAGGCGGGAAAGCCCGCCAGGCGGGGCTTGTCGCTGTTGTAGAGCAGGGTGAGCAGCGGGATCGCCACAGGGATGATCAGCAGCCAGTTCCACGGGCTCCGATCCGAGCGGTCCGCGCGGCCGTCCGGGGACGGCGACGGCCGCGGGTCCCGCGGCGGGTGGGCATCGTTTCTCGGCATGGGTGATCTCCTCGCGAGCTGAGGGATGGGACGGCCTGGACCGCGAAGGCGTCGCGGTCAGGCGTTCGGCCGGGGGCGTGGTGGGGAAGCCTGCACAGGCCCTCCCGCCGGTCGTCATCGGCTGGGCGGGCGGTCCCGGTGCCCGTGGAGCAGCAGGTACGCGACCAGCATGCAGACGACGACGCCGGGGATCCAGGCGAACTGGTACCAGTAGAAGAACGCCACCCCGGCCAGGCGCGGCGTCGAGCGGGCGTACCACGGCACGCACAGCAGCGCCACGACGGGCAGGGCCAGGCAGACTCCGGCGGCGACACGTCGCGCCGGTCGGATCGGCTTCGGCATCACGCCTCCGGTTTCACGGCTTCGTGGCAGAGTTGCCGACGCTCGCGATCCGGTTGACATCGAATTCCAGCGAATTTGCCGCCGGACCGTGTCAACCATGCACGTAACCTGCGCAACACAGAGGCAATGCAGGACGGATGCGGTGGTGACGGATGATCGAGCCGGTGAGCGTGGTGGCCTTCGCCGCCGTGGTCGGCGGGACGTCGCTGGCCGCGGTCGCGGCCCGCCGGTTCCACCCCGCCCCCGAGCTGCCCACCCTGGAGAGCTGGGCGCTCGCCGACCGGCGGATCGGCGCGCCCGCGATGTGGTTCCTGCTCGGCGGCACGATCTACACCGCCTACACCTTCGCCGCCGTCCCGGGCCTGGTGTACGGCATCGGGGCGCTGGCGTTCTTCGCCCTGGCCTACACCGTGATCGTGTACCCGATCGCCTTCGTGCTGCTGCCCCGCCTGTGGGCCGCGGCGCGGCCGCACGGGTACGTCACGGTGGCCGACTTCGTCCGCGGTCGGTACGGCTCCCCGGCGCTGGCGCTGGTCGTGGCCGTCACCGGTGTGCTGGCCACGATGCCGTACCTCGCACTGCAGCTCCTGGGCATCCGCGCCGTCCTGGCCGCGGGCGGGCTCTACCCGCGCGGGGCCGCGGGCGATCTCGCACTGATCGCTGTGTCCGCCGTCCTGGCGATGGCGACCTGCCGGCACGGGCTGCGCGCCCCCGCGGTGATCTCGCTGGTCAAGGGGACGGCGATCATCGGCTCGGTGGTGGCCGTGGTCGTGCTGGTCATGGGCCGCCTCGGCGGGCCCGGACCGATGTTCACCGGTGCTGAGCACCGCCTGTCGGCCGGTGGGAACGCCGGGGCGTCGCTGGTCCTGGAGCCGCAGATGTACTCCAGCTACGCCACCCTCGCGCTCGGGTCGGCGATGGCGCTGCTGATGTACCCGCACGTGCTGACCGCGGCCTTCGCCGCCACCGGACCGGACGTACTGCGCCGCACGTCGATCGCGCTTCCCGCCTGGACGGCGGTGCTCGGCCTGTTCGCGGTGCTGGGCGTCGCGGCCCTGGCCACCGGGATCGCCGCACCGCGGGGCAGCGCCGAGATCGCGGTGCCGCTGCTGGTCGAGGAGGTGACGCCGGCGGTGCTGACCGGGCTGGTCTTCGGCGCCCTGGCCGTCGGCGTGCTCGTTCCGGCGGCGGTGATGTCGATCGCGGTGGCGACCCTGTTCGTCCGCAACATCTACGTCGAGTTCTTCCATCCGACGGCCACGCCCAAGCACCAGCGGCGGATCGCGCAGACGGTCTCGGTCGCGGCCAAGGCCGGAGCCGTGGTGTTCGTCCTCGGGCTGCGCGACCAGGACGCCATCAACCTCCAACTGCTGGGCGGTGTGTGGATCCTGCAGACCTTGCCGGCGGTGGCCGTCGGCCTGTACACCCGGCGGCTGCACCATGTGGCGCTGCTCGGCGGGTGGGCGGTCGGCATGGTCGCGGGGACCCACATGGTGGTCAGCGCCGGGTTCACCTCGGTCATTCACGTGGGGCTGGGCGGGTGGCAGGTGCAGGCGTACGCCGCGGTCGTCGGCCTCGGGCTCAACCTGCTGACCGCCGCGGTGCTGACGCCGCTGCTCGACTGGATGGGCGTGCCGCGCGGCCCGGACCTGACATCGTCGGCCGACTCCCGGCCCGGACTGGAGACGACTGCATGAGTGCTCTGCGATCTGGCGTCCCGGTGCCCGCACCGCAACTTTCTCCGGACGTCGCCGCGCTCGCCCCGCCCCGCGGCGCGGCGCCGCCGGTGTCGTCCGCGCAGGCGCCCGCCACGGGGCAGACCGACGCCGACATGCGCGCCTTGGACCGCGAGGCCGTGCTGACGAGGCTTTTTGACCTGCACTATCCCGGGCTCCTGCGGCTGGCCGTGCTGCTCGGTGCCGACGACGCGGAGGACATCGTCTCCGAGGCGTTCTGCCAGTTGCACCGCCGATGGAACAGGTTGCGCACCCCGGACGCCGCGCTGCCCTACCTCCGATCGGTGGTCTGCAACCTGACCCGCATGCGGCTGCGTCACCTCCAGGTCGTCCGCAAGCACATCGACCGGGGGATGGACGCGGTGCAGTCGGCCGAGAGCGCCGCCCTGCTGCACGAAGACCAGCGGGCGCTGGTCACGGCGCTGCAGCGCTTGTCGGCGCGGCAGCGCGAGGCGCTGGTCCTGCGATACTGGCTGGGGCTGAGCGAAAGCGATATCGCCACCTCGATGGGCATCTCGCAGGGCGCCGTCAAAACGCACGCCGCCCGCGGCATGGCCACTCTGACCAAGCTCATGCAGGAGCGACGATGAGAAGCGGTCCCGCCCCTACAGGAGATCAGTTGCGCGCCGCCCTCGACGCGCTCACCGACGGCGTCCACCCGGCGCCGGACGCCTACCAGCGGGTCCGGCGCGAGTGGCGGCGCCGGGAACGCCGGCGCCGCCGGATCGTCGCCACTCTCATGGCCGTCCTGTTCGTCTGCGCCGACGCCGTGGGCCTGTGGGCGCTCAACCAGGCCGATGACCGGCCCCACGTCATCTTCAACGATTCAGTGCCGCCCCAGCACCGGACTCCGGCGATCGACCCGCCGTGAGCGAGCCCGGCGACCGCCGCAGGGAACGGCGGACCCGTCGCGCGTGCTCGGAGGCGGCACCCGACCCGCGAAGCCCGCTACGAGCATCCGTCGTACCTTGACCTGCGGCGGGCGGGGCCCCATGTGGTGAGGTGGGAAGTGTGACCACCGGAGACGCCCTTGAGCTGGGCCGGAGTTCGTTCGCCGGCGGGCGGTGGGCGGAGGCGTGCGCCCACCTGTCCGCGGCGGACCAGGAGGCGGGCCTCGAACCCGCGGACCTCGAACGGTTCGCCACGGCCGCCTACCTGATCGGCAGGGACGCCGACAGCGCCGCGCTCTGGGAGCGGGCGCACCGGTCGCTCGCCGGGCGCGGCGAGACCGCACGGGCCGCGCGGTGCGCGTTCTGGCTGGCCTTCCAGCTGCTGAGCGGCGGTGACGCCGCCCTCGGCGGCGGCTGGCTCGCGCGGGCCGGGCGGCTGCTGGACGACGGCGGCCACGACGGCGCCGAACGCGGCTACCTGATGGTGGCTGCGGCCCAGCAGCGGGTCGTGGAGGGGGACGAGGAAGGCGGCGGGGCCCTGGCGGCGCGGGCCGCCGACACCGGTGAGCGGTGCGCCGAGCCCGACCTCGTGATCCTCGCCCGGCAGGTCCGGGGACGGGCCCTCATCCGCCAGGGGAGGGCCCCCGAGGGGGTGGCGCTGCTCGACGAGGTGATGGTCGCCGTCACGGCCGGGGAGGCGTCGCCGATCGTCGCGGGGAACGTCTACTGCAGCGTGATCGAGGCGTGCGAGGAGACCCTGGACGTCCGCCGCGCGACGGAGTGGACGAGGGCGCTGACCCGCTGGTGCGAGTCCCAGCCCGACCTGGAGCCGTTCCGCGGCCAGTGCCTGGTGCACCGGGCGGAGATCATGCAGCTGCACGGCGCCTGGCCGGACGCGGTCGAGGAGCTGCGGCGCGCGTGCGAGGTCTTCGGGCGCAGGACCGGCGACCCGGCGGTCGGCGCCGCCTACTACCGGCGGGCGGAGCTGGACCGGCTGCGCGGCAGGCACGCGGAGGCCGAGGAGCTCTACCGGACGGCGAGCAGATGGGGCCGTGAACCGCAGCCGGGCTTCGCGCTGCTCCGGCTCGCCCAGGGGCGGACGGACGCGGCGTCCGCGGCGATCCGCCGGGCCGCGGGCGAGCGGCCCGACCCCGGGTCGAGGGCCGGGGTCCTCGCCGCGTGCGTGGAGATCATGCTCGCCGTGGGCGACGTCCCGGCCGCCCGGTGCGCCGCCGACGAGCTGGCGGGCATCGCCGCCGAGCTCGGCGCGCCGCTGCTGCGCGCGACGGCGGGCCAGGCGCGGGGCGCGGTCGCGCTCGCGGAGCGCGACGCCCGGGCGGCCCTCGTGGAGCTGCGCCGGGCGTGGGCCGGCTGGCGGGAGCTCGACGTGCCGTACGAGTCCGCGCGGGTCCGGGTGCTGATCGGCCTGGCCTGCCGGGCGCTCGGGGACGAGGACGGCGCCGAGATGGAACTGGACGCCGCCCGCTGGATCTTCCGGCAGCTCGGCGCCGCGCCGGACACGGCCCGGGTGGAGGCGTTGTCGGGCCGCCGCGCGGCGGGGGTGCTGACCGCCCGCGAGACCGAGGTCCTCGCGCTCGTGGCGACGGGGCGCACGAACCGCGCGATCGCCGCCGACCTGTTCCTCAGCGAGAAGACGGTGGCCCGCCACGTCAGCAACATCCTCGGCAAGCTCGGCCTGTCCTCCCGCGCGGCCGCCACGGCGTACGCGTACGAGCACGACCTACATAGATCTGCCCACGAGCGCCCAGGCTGATTTGCACCCTCCTCCCGAAGCGCCGGACGGCCGCCCGTGCCTAGCGTCGTCAGTAGAGGCCCGGTCTTGGGAGGAGCCGTCATGGAAGAGACAGACACACTCGTCATCGGCGCGGGTCAGGCGGGGCTGGCCACCAGCCACTGGCTGACGAAGGCGGGCGTGGAGCACCTGGTGGTCGACCGGCGGGACCGGCTCGGCGGCGGCTGGAACGACCGCTGGGACAGCCTTCACCTCGTCGCGCCGAACTTCACCGTCATGCTGCCCGGCATGCCCTACGCGGGCCCCGATCCGGACGGGTTCATGCCGCGCGCCGAGGTCGTGGAGCACCTGACCGAGTACGCCGCCGTGATCAACGCCCCCGTCCGCCTGGGTGTCGACGTCGAGCGGCTGGCGCCCGCGGACGGCGGTTTCGTCGCGCATACGGGCTCAGGTGCGATTGCGGCGCGCAACGTCGTGCTCGCGACCGGCCCGTACCAGCGTCCGAAGACCCCGCCCGCCGCCAGGGGGCTCGCGCCCCACGTCAGGCAACTGCACTCCGCCGACTACCGGCGCCCCGGACAGCTGCCGGACGGCGGGGTCCTCGTGGTCGGGACGGGCCAGTCCGGGACGCAGATCGCGGAGGAACTGCACGACGCCGGACGGGAGGTCCACCTGGCCGTCTCGGACTGCTTCGCCGTGCCCCGCCGCTACCGGGGCCGCGACTCCATCTACTGGCTGCTCCAGGCGTTCCTGCACGGCGCGGAGGTCGGGGTGCCGTTCCCGACCGTGGCGGACCTGCCCTCGCCCGCCGCCCGGTTCGCTTGCGACCCGCACGTCTCGGGCAAGGACGGCGGCCACGACATCGACCTGCGGGAGTTCGCGCGCCGCGGCATGCGCCTCTACGGACGCCTGGAGTCCGCCGACGGCGCGACCGTGCGGTTCAGCGACGACCTCGCCGAGCGGCTGGCCCGCGCGGAGACGAGGTTCGAGGAGGAGTTCCGTCCCCTCTTCGACGCCTATATCGCCGCGGCCGGGATCGACGCGCCGCCCGACGACCGCCCGCCGGCGAGCACCCGCGTCCCGGACACCGCCACCGAACTCGACCTCGACGCCGCCGGGATCGGCACCGTCCTGTGGGCGACCGGCTTCCGCCTCGACTTCTCCTGGGTGGACGTGCCCGTTTTCGACGAGTGGGGCTACCCGCGCCACACCAGGGGCGTCACCGAGCACCCCGGCCTGTACGCGGTGGGCCTCCCGTGGCTGCACTCCGAACCGTCCTCGGTGTTCGCCGGGGTCGGCGCCGACGCCGCCCACATCGTCGACCACATCGCCGCCCGCTGATCAAGCCGCCCGGCTCCGCGGCGCGGCTCGCGCGGTCGCCGCGTGCCGGATGCGCGCGGCCGTGTGCTTCAGACTCCGGCCAGTGTGATCCGGTTGGGAAAGCCCTGGATGCGGTGTTCTTTCTGGAGTCGACGAAGGTCGTCCGAGAGAGCCCTGGCGATGTCGGGCCCCCGGCGGCTCCAGCCGAAGAAGCGGGCCGTGTGGATGGTCAAATCGTCCTCATCGATGCCGGGCGACTCGCCGATGACGCCGAGGAGGGCGAGGCGCCGCTCCGCGGGAGGAACCTCGGAGACCTTGCGGAGCACCCCGTCCCCCGGCGCCCGGGCCACGACCTGGCGTCCTCGCAGGGTGATGGTGTCGCCGTCCTGTTCGACATCGGCATCGCGCCTGATCAGGTCGCCCAGCGCCTTGTCGAGGTTCGCGCGGATGCGCGGGCCGAGCCGTTCGACGCCCCACACCGCCGCCGTCCTCCGGTACAGGACGTCGCGCTGGATCGGTGCCTCGACTTCCAGCGCCTCCCGGAACAGCCTCTGGAGAAGGCTGCGTGATTCGGGCTCGTGCATCTCGTAGTAGTAGAGGTGGCCTTCGAGGCGCGCACGGCGGTAGGGAGCGGCCCAGCCGCGTTCTCGCCCGTCCTCCGCGGATTCCATGGTCACCCGTGCCGGTTCCGCCTGAGGCGGTTCGGGGACGGCCTCGGCCGGGCCTTCATCGTCGGGCCCGTCCTCCTCCGACAGGGCGATGGCCGATTCGACGGCCCCGCGCAGCCTGGCCTCCGCCTCGGGGCGGTTGCGGTACCAGTCGGTGCCCCAGATGCGGTGCAGCTTCCAGCCGAGGCCGCGAAGGACCTCCTCCCGCAGGCGGTCGCGGTCCCTCGCGGCCTTGGACGAGTGGTACATCGCGCCGTCGCACTCGACCCCCAGCGCGTACCGGCCAGGGCGGGCGGGATGGCGTACGGCCATGTCGATCCGGTAGCCGCCCACCCCGACCTGCGGCTGGACGTCGAAGCCCCAGCCGGTGAGGACGTCCAGCACGGACTCCTCGAACGGGCTCTCGGGCCCCGCGTCTTCGCTGAGCGGTCTGTGCTCCAGGACGGCGGGGCCGTGTTCGGCGTAGTCGAGGTACTTCTTGAAGAAGTCGCGGCTCCTCGGGCCGCCCTCCCGGATCTCTGAGCCGGAGATGGACGAGACGACCTCGACGCGGTGCCGGGCGCGGGTCACGGCGACGTTGAGGCGCCGCCAGCCGTTCTCCCGGTTGAGCGGGCCGAAAGCCATGGTGAGTCGCCCGTCGGGGCTCGGCCCGTAGCCGACCGAGATGATGACGACGTCCCGTTCGTCGCCCTGCACGGTCTCCAGGTTCTTGACGAAGAACCCGTTGAGCCGGTCTCCGGAGAAGAAGGGTTCGAGTTCCGGAGCGCCGGCGCGGGCCCGCTCCACCGCGTCCTCGATGGCATGCGCCTGCGCTTCCGACATCGCCACTACGCCGAGGCTCATGTTCGGGCGCGTGCGGTAGTGGTGCAGGACGCGTTCGGCGACGGCGTCCGCCTCGATCGGGTTGCGGCGGGTGCGCCCGCGCTCGTAGACGCCCGGGACCTTGGTGAAGGTGACGCCGACGTCGTCGCCGGACTCGGATGCCCCGGGGAAGGTCACCAGGCCGTCACCGTAGAACCAGCGGTTGCTGAAAGCGATGAGCCCCTCGTGGCGGCTCCGGTAGTGCCACGACAGCGGCAGGCTGCGGATGAGGCCGCTGCCCTTGCACATGTCGAGCAGCGAGTCGAAGGAGTCGGGGACCTCCTCGTCGTACTCGTCGTCGCCCGAGTCGTCGGCCTGGGCGAAGAAGTCGGTCGGCGGCAGCTGCTTCTGGTCGCCCGCGACGATGAGCGAGCCGCCCCGGTAGACGCAGTTCACGGCGTCCTGCGGGAGCACCTGCGACGCCTCGTCGAAGATCACGACGTCGAAGCGGTATCCGGCGGGCAGGAACTGGCTGACCGTCAGCGGGCTCATCATGAAGCAGGGCTTCACCAGCGGGACGATGTCGGCGGTCCGGTCGAGGAGCGTCCGCACCGGCATGTGCCTGCTGCGCTTCTCGGCCTCCCGCTGGATGACGGCGGCCTGCCCGACGTTGGGCCGGGGACGCCGCGCGTTGCACGCTTCGATCACCTGGGCGTGGGCGCCCGCGACGAGGGCCCGGTCGAGGTCGCGGAACAGCTCGACGAGCCGGTCCCGCTCGACCGCCCGGACGGGCGCGAGCCGCGAGTCGGCGGTCATCACCTCTTCCGCCCAGGCCTCCAGGACGGCCCGCTCGACGGCCCGCGGGAAGCCCGCGCCGTCCAGGCCCTTCGCGGCGGCCCGCTCGACCAGCCCGTCGAGGCCGTGGCGGCGCAGGGTCGCCCGAGCATCCTGGTAGGAGCCCCACTCGTCGGGTCCGGACCGGTCGGCGGCGAGCAGGCCGGTGAGATCGCCGAACGCCCCGGGCGTGCCGGTGAGCCGGGCGTGCAGGTCGTGCCGCCGGTCGGCGGCGAAGAGCTGGGCGAAGTCGGTGACGGCGGCGCGGAACGCGGTCCACGCCCTGCGCAGTTCCTCGTCGGGCTCCGCCGCGAGGAGCGCGCGTGCGGCGCGCCCGGGCATGGGCTCGTCCGGCCCCCGGACACCGGCGACCCAGTCGAGCGCGCCGGAGAGCGCGGCCAGGTCGGTGTCCAGTCCGGAGTAGAGGGCGCCCAGCAACCGCTCGTCATCAGCCCCGCGGGACAGGACGGCGTCGCGCTCGGCGCGCACCGCCTCCACCCGGGCGGCGGCGCGGCGGGCTCGCCCGAGGGTGGGCGGCGCGGGGCTCGCGAGCACGGGCCGCACCGCGGCGACGAGGTCCGCGGCGCCGGCCAGAGGCCGCAGATGGGCCGAGTACCAGGCGATGGCGTCGGCGAGGGTCCCGTTCGCCAGCCTCGGGCGCCCCCCGTGCCGCGGCGCAGGGACGAGCGTCCGCCGCCACCCGTCGAGCAGCTCTCGGACGTGGTCGGCGCTCGCGCAGATTCCGGAGTCCGGGCGGCCGTCGGCGCTGACCTGCCCGGCGAGGGCGGAGGGGATCCGTACCGCCGCGCCGATCCGCCCGATCTCCTCGGCGGCCGCCAGCAGCTCCCGGACGAGCGGGAAGTCGGTGCGTTCGCCCTGCCAGTAGCGCCCGAGGAGCCGGCCCTGGGCGGCGGCCGCCCGGTCCAGGGCCTTCGCGGCGTCGCACCAGGCCAGGGCCTGGGGGAGCAGTGCGGCGGCCTCCTTGCTCCACTCGCCGGACGCGGTCAGCTCGGCCAGCCGCCGCTTGTCGCCCCGGTGGGCGCCGGAGAGCTTCCCGAGCCCGTGGGCCTCGCCGAACCGCCGGACGAGGTCCGGGAACTCCGGCGCGGCGAGGACGTCCTCGGTGAAGACCCGGCCGGCCACGGCCCTGGCCTGGGCGAGCGCGGCCACCAGACCTTCGAGTTCGGCGGCGGCGCGGGCGGCGGAGGCCCGGCCCTCGCTCGTCAGCCAGGCCGCTTCGGGGCGGTGCGGCCGCCGCGCGAAACCGGTCAGCTCGCACAGGGCGTGCGCCTGCTCGAAGGTGTCCGGGGCGGGCATCCCGTAGACGGCGGCGACGTCGGCGAGGGACGACTCGGCGGTGCGCAGCTTCTCCACCGCGTCCCGGAAGCCGGCCCCGAGTCCGCGGAGCTCCTCCTCGGTCAGTTTCGGCAGGTCGAGTCCTTCCGGGGCCAGCCCGGCGAGCGAGGTCTCCTCGGGCGGCGGCCCGGTGGGGAGCCCGGCGGGCAGCCCGTCCCAGCCCGGGCCGACTTCGGCGGCGACGGCGGCGGCCGCGGCCCGCAGTGAGGTCAGCCGCCTGCGGAACCCGCTGACCTCGGCCTCCAGCGCGGGCAGGCTCGGTGCGGTGAGCCAGGCCTCCGGGACGCCGGGGCGTCCGGCCGCCGCGTCGAGCAGGGCGAGCAGCCCTTCGGCGGCGCCGAGTTCGGTGAGGCCGAGGGGCTCGGTCAGGTCGGCGTGCGCGGCGACGCGGTGCTCCAGTGCGTCGGCGCGCTCCCGCAGCATCTGGAGCCGCGCCTGCGGGCGCCCGGCGCCCGTGAGGCCCCGCCACGCGAAGCCGGGGCCTTCGGCGACCGGCCGCCAGGCGTCGCCCAGCCTCTGCGCGGCGGCGCGGATCTCCTGGAATCCCTCGGCGGTGAGACCGTCCGGCAGCGCCGTCGGCAGCGGTGGGACATCGGCCAGCGCGCTGAGCCGTCCGAGCACGTCGTGGAGGGGCAGGCCGAACGGCGGCCGGGTCTCGTTCATGGCCGCGGCGTACGCCGACAGCTCCCGGCGGGTCCGCAGCAGGCGCTGCCGGTCCTCCTCGGCCCCGCTGCGGACGGCCTTCGGGCGTTGGGAGAGGGCGTCTCCGAGCGTCTTCGCGACCTCTTTGCGGCTCGCGTGGTGGCTGTGCAGGGCGAGGACGAACGATCCGAGCCCCGCGGAGTCGAGGCGATCGCGGACCACGTCCAGCGCGGCGGCCTTCTCGCTGACGAAAAGGACGCTGCGGCCCTTGTGCATGAGCGCCGCGATCATGTTGGCGATGGTCTGGCTCTTGCCGGTGCCGGGCGGGCCGTCCATGACGAACGACCGGCCGTCGAGCGCCGCCGCGACGCACTGGCGCTGCGAGGAGTCGGCGTCGAGCACGAGCGGGGTCTCCTCGGGCGGCTGGAGGTCGTCGATCCGGTCGGCGTCGAGGGGCTCGAAGTACAGCTCGTCCGCGGGCAGTCCGGCGGCCTCGCCGAGCCCGATCGCGCGCACCAGGGGATGGGCCAGGATCTGGTCCTCGTTGTCCAGCAGGTCCCGGTACATGGCCTCCTTGTGGGAGCGGAACGTGGCGAGCACCACGTCCTCGGTGACCTCCCAACCCGGGCGCCCCGCTGTCGCCGCGCGCACCGCGTTGAGCGTGCTCGGCAGGTCCTTCATGTCGTCGGGGTCGGGCCAGTCGAGGCCGAGGTCGGCCATCTTGACCGCCAGGGCCGGGTTGGGCGCGCTCTCCTCGCTCGCCTCGGCGACCAACCGGTAGGCGCCGGGACCGAGGCGGTCGAGCCGGACGGGCAGGAGCAGCAGCGGCGCCGAGCTGAATCCCTCGGCGCCGGGCTCCTTCCACTTGAGGAAGGCCACTCCGAGATGGAGAGGCCACAGGCCCGTGTCGTTGAAGACCTGGTTGGAGTCCCGGTAGAGCCTGCGCAGGGCGGCGTCCAGAGCGGGCTGGGTCGTCTTCTGCGTGACGATGCCGCCGGCGGCTCCGGCGGCGGCGAGGATCTCGTCCTCGTCCTCGGCATCGAACGGGGCGTCGGGACCGTCCTCGGGCAGCGGGGCGAACGCGAGGCCGGTGTCGAGGCCGACGATCAGCGGCCCGGCGGCGGGCGATCTGATGGCGAGCGTGGCGGTCCGGGTGTGCCGGAAGTTGAGCAGCCGGTTCCGGCCGCTGAGATCGATCAGTTTGTCGCGCCACGCGCCGAGGACGTTCCGCATCCGTGCCCGCTGCATCGGGCCCGCCTCTGGCACCCCCGGCATCGCGCTCCCCTTTCCGCCAGGCGCGTCCGGCGAGGCCGTGGCCGGGCCGCTCTGGTGTTCTCGGCGTTTCGATTCCTGTGCGCACGGGACCGGACAAGGGCACGGGCACAGGCACGAAGTTGGGACGCGGGTCACCGGGGTCCGGTTGCCCGCGGGACGCCGGCCGCGAACCCCCTCCACCGGCGGCACCCGAAGCGGTCTCCCGCCCGATGGGCAGGGCGGTCCATGGCTCTACCAGGGGTGATGTCCTGGCGGTGGATCGCGGCGCGGCGGGCGTCGGCGTGAAGGCCCCGTTGGCATCCGCGTTTTACCGGAGAGGCTGACCGAATACGGTCAGCCTCTTCGCGCGTCCCAGAAGAACCGGCGACCGAAATCCGTCCCACCGGCTCTACCTGGGATGACGCTTCCCCGACAGGAAAGGGCAGCGAGCCCTTTTCCATAAGGGATCCCGGGTGGCCCACCGTCACCGCGCCGCGACGGGCGGAGAACGCTGTCACGGCCACCTGCGCGGACCTATCCTGACTGCCCGGCCCGATGTGGCCGGAGTGTCCTGGTCCGCTCCGTCCGGCGAAGGCAGGTGGCGATGAAGCCGCTCGAACCGTCCGATCCTCGGGAGATCGGCGGCATAGAGCTGCACGGCAGGCTCGGCCAGGGCGGAATGGGCGTCGTCTACTTAGGGGTCACCCCTGACGCGGAGCAGGTCGCGGTCAAGGTGATCCGGGACGGCCTCGCGAACCAGGAGGGCATCCGCGAGCGGTTCGACCGCGAGGTCCTCGCGCTGGGGATGGTCCAGGGGCCGCGCGTCGCGGGGTTGGTGGCCGCCGCCGAGCCGGGCGCCGAGACGCCGTGGCTGGCGATGGAGTACGTGCGGGGCGAGACGCTCAGGGAGTACCTGGAGACGCGCCCGGCCCTCAGCACCGAGATGGGCGCGGTCCTGGGCGTCCTTCTGGCGGAAGCGCTCACCGAGATCCACGCCGCCCGGATCCTGCACCGCGACATGAAGCCCGCCAACGTCCTGCTCGGCCCGGACGGCCCGAAGGTCATCGACTTCGGCCTGGTCGACCTCACCGAGGCCGACGAGAGCCTCACCCAGACCGGCCTGCGGCTCGGCACCCCCGGCTTCATGTCGCCCGAGCAGGTCGAGTCCGCGAAGGACCTGACGCCCGCGACAGACGTGTACTCGCTGGGCGCCACGCTGCTCTACGCGCTGACCAAGCACCTGCCCTACCAGGCGATGAACGGGCACGCGCTGTACTTCGCGATCGCCGACCCGGACAAGAAGCCGGACCTGTCGGGGCTGCCCGCCTCGCTGGCGCCGGTCGTCGAGGCGATGACGGCCCACGACCCGCGGGTCCGGCCGACCCCCGCCGAGGCCTCCAGGGAGTTCCGCCAGGTGCTCGCGAGCGCCGGACTGTCCCTGCACGACGCCCGCGTCCACTTCGCGACGCTCACCTACGTGGAGCGGCCCGACGACCCGCCGCCCGGCATCGAGCCGCCCCGCCGGCCCGCCCGGCCCCGACATCGGGAGCGCTCGGTGCCCCGTCCGGTCGTGGCGGCGCTCGCGGACCGGTTGGCCCTCGCCTACGGCCCCGGTCCCACCCTCTGACCCCCGCGGCTGCCCCCTGGGCAGTCCCCCCGGCGACAACGAAACAAGGAGCCCCCCGAGTGATCTCCTCCGCAGAGCCCGCGACCCCGTTCGCGCCCGGCGCGCGCATCGAGGTCCGCGACGCGGAGTGGATGGTGCGCACGTGCACCCCCATCCGCCCCCGCGTCTTCAAGATCACTGCGGTGGGGGTCTCGGAGTTCGTGCGGGACGAGGACGCGGTCTTCTTCACCGACATCGAGCACCCCGTCCAGCTCCGCCCCGAGGACACCCAGCTCGTCGCCGACACGTCCTCGGCGTTCGCGCGCAGCCGCCTCTACCTGGAGTCGGTGCTGCGCCGCACGCCGCTGCCGCAGTCGGAGCGGGGGCTCGCGCTCGCCGACCGGTTCCTGCTCGACCCGCTCACCTACCAGCAGCGCCCGGCGGAGCTGGCGCTGAAGGGGCTCCGGCCTCGCATCCTCCTCGCGGACGTCGTGGGGCTCGGCAAGACCCTGGAGATCGGGCTGATCCTGGCGGAGCTGATCCGGCGGGGACGCGGCGAGCGCATCCTCGTGGTCACGCCGCAGCAGGTCCTCGAACAGTTCCAGCACGAGCTGTGGACGCGGTTCGCGATCCCACTCGTCCGCCTCGACTCGGTCGGCATCGAGCGGATCCAGCGCGACATCCCCGCCGGACGCAACCCGTTCCTGTACTACAAGCGCGTCATCATCTCCGTCGACACCCTCAAGAACCAGGGCAAGTACGGGCAGCACCTGGAGAACATGCAGTGGGACGCCGTCGTCATCGACGAGTCCCACAACCTCATCAACGAGGGCAACCTCCGCAACAAGCTCGCCCGCCTGCTCTCCAAGCGCACCGACGCGCTGCTGCTGGCGAGCGCGACCCCGCACAACGGCGACGCCAAGTCGTTCGCCGAGCTGATCAACCTGCTCGACCCCGCCGCCATCGCCGACCCGAAGGACTACTCGGCCTCCGACATCGACCACCTCTACATCCGCCGGACGAAGATCAGCGACGAGGTGAGCGACCACATCAGCGCCAAGTGGCCCGACCGGGGCCCGTCGGTGGCGGTGCGCAGCCCCGCCACGCCCAGGGAGGAGGCGATCTTCGCCGAGCTGGCGGAGGTCTGGCTGCCACGCCCGGACGGCGCAGGCGCCTCGGTGGTCGACCACGACCGCCGCCTCTTCCCCTACACCCTCGCCAAGGCGTTCCTGTCCTCGCACGTCGCGCTCGGCGCGACCATCACCAAGCGCTTGAAGAAGGCCGAAGAGCCCCGGGAGATCGAGGCCCTCAACGACCTCGCGTTCCTCGTCCAGCAGATGGACGACGAGGACTCCGCCAAGCGCAGGGCCCTCGTGGACGAGTTGAAGCGCATCGGAGTGAAGGCCAAGGGCACGATGCGCGCCGTCGTGTTCTCCGAGAGCATCCCGACCCTGGAATGGCTCGCGGAGACCGTCCCGGCCGAGCTCGGACTCGCCGCCGACCAGGTGCAGGTCATGCACGGCGGCTTCTCCGACCAGCGCCAGCAGGAGATCGTGGAGGACTTCTCCCTCGCCGACAGCAAGGTCCGCCTGCTGTTCACGGGCGATGTGGCGTCCGAGGGCGTGAACCTGCACCGCCAGTGCCACCACCTGATCCACTACGACCTGCCGTGGAGCCTCATCCGGATCGAGCAGCGCAACGGCCGCATCGACCGCTACGGGCAGGAGCACCAGCCGCAGTTCCGCGCGCTCATCCTGACCTCGCAGACAAAGGGAGCCCTGGACGACACCACGGTCGCCGAGAAGCTGCTGAGGCGCGAGGAGGCGGCGCACCGCAGCCTCGGGACGGCCGAGGCCGTGACCCGCGAGTTCACGGCGAAGAAGGAGGAGGACCGCCTCATCCAGGACCTCCTCCACGGCAAGTCGGTCGAGGAGTCCCTCGCGGAGGCGCCGCCCGTCGACATCATGGCCCAACTGCTCGGTGCCGTGGAGCAGGGGGAGGCCCGCGCCGAGGTCAGGCGGGCCCGCGTCCCGAAGCTGTTCGGTTCGACGGAGGAGTTCGTCCGCGAGGCCCTGCGGACCGTCTGCCCGGACCTGCGGATCGACGACGACGGCGAACTGCTCGCGTTCGAGCCGCCCGGCGACCTCGTCCACCGGCTGTCCGCGCTCCCCGCGTCCTACCTGCGCACCCACAAGATCAAGGAGCGGATGAAGGTCACCTTCGACCGGGACCTCGCGCAGCGCAAGCTGGACGAGGCCCGCCGCACCAAGACCATGTGGCCCGACATCGCCTACCTGTCGGACCTGCATCCGATGGTGGAGTGGCTGGTGGACAAGGTGCAGGTGCAGCTCGTCCGCCGGGCGGCCCCCGTCATCGCCGCGAAGGTGGACGAGCCGACGTTCCTCGTCCAGGGCATCTACTCCAACGCGCTCGGCCAGCCCACGGTGGTCGAGTGGATGGCGATCAGCGGCCTGCCCGGCGCCCCGGTCGTCCGCGACATGACCGAGGTCCTCGCCCAGGCCGGCGTCGGCCCCAAGATGATCAACACTAACCGGGCGCCCGGCCTGGACCGCCTCACCCCGCTCATCGAGCCCGCGGTCGCGGCCGCCCGCCGCCACCTGGACGAGCAGCGCGACCGCCACGACGACGAGGTGGCCCGCCCGCTGCGCGAGTACGACGGGCAGCTCGAGATGTGGGAGCGGCAGAGCCTGGAGAGCCTCGCCGGGACATCGAACGGGACGAAGAAGCGGAGCCAGGTGAACGACACCGTCGCCGACCAGAAACGTCTGCTCCAGAGCTTGGAGACGACAGGGGAGCCGCTGCTGCGCATCCTCACCGTGCTTGAGGGGGACTCGTGACCTACGACTCGATCGTCAACCGCGGCGACTACTTCTCGGCCCACTACCTGGCCGAGGTCCTCCCCAAGGACCTGAAGAAAAAGGATGGACTGCTCGCCCGCTGGGCCGAGGCCGAGAAGGACGGCGAGCACACCCCGCGCACCGGCCTGCGCGCCCTCAAGCGCGACTACTTCAAGCAGCGCCCGTTCTTCGCGGAGAGGTTGGAGACCGTCCGCGAGGGCGGCGAGATTCGCAACGCCGAGGAGTGGGAGAAGAACCTCCACGAGCTGCACGGCGACATCCTGCGTGCCCTCGGATTCCAGGCCGAGCCGCGCGTCCTGGCCGTCGAGCGGTCGGACAAGCGGTACGAGGTCGCCGTCGCGCACGCCGAACCCGCCGACCGCCCCAGCGTCGTCGCGGTCGAATGCGGATGGGCCCCGGACGTCGATGCCGCCCTCGACATCGCCGAGGCCGGACGGCTCCTCACCCCAGTCGAACTCGACCACCCGCACATGCTCCGCACCGGCGACAAGCTCGCGTCCTGGCTGTTCGCCACCGACGAGCCGCCCCGCTACGTGCTGATCCTCGCGGGCGGCGTCGTCATCCTCGCCGACCGGATGACCTGGGGCGAGGGCCGCTACCTCGCCGTCAGCCTGGACGTCGCCCTCGGCCGCAGCACCGCCGCGTCCGCCGAGATCGACACCATCGCCGCCCTCTTCGGCGCCGACTCGCTCCTGCCACCCGAGGAGGGAGGAGCCGAACCCCTCGCCGAACTGCTCTCCGGCTCCCGCCAGCACGCCGTCGGCGTCTCGAAGGAGCTTCGAGAAGGACTCCGCGAATCCGTCGAGATCATCGCGAACGAGGTCCTCGACCGGATGCGGGAACAGGGCGTCCGGCCCGAAGAGGTCATGGAACCGGCCGCCTTCGCCAAGAGACTCGGCCGCGAATCCCTCCGCTACCTCTACCGGATTCTCTTTCTCCTGTACGCCGAGGCCCGCCCGGAACTCGGCATCCTCCCCACCAACGACGAGGCGTACATCAAGGGCTACAGCATGGCCCGCCTCGGAGACCTCGTCATCCGGGACTTGGTGTCGGAGGAGTCGCGCCGCAGCGTCCACCTGTACGAGTCGCTCGACCTGCTGTTCCGCATGGTCAACGAAGGCCACAACCCGCGCGCCGCGGGCGTTCCCCTGGGCTCTGAGGGCGAGGGACTCCGCTTCGAACCCCTCAAGTCGGACCTGTTCGACCCGGCCCGCATCCGCCTCATCGGCAAGGCCGCGATCGACCTGGACGAGGACGATCCCGACGCGCAGCCCATCGACACACGACTCCGCAACGAGGCGCTCTACAAGGTGCTGCGCCTCCTCATGCTCGCCAAGGGCAAGCGCAATGAGCGCGGCGGATTCATCTCGTACGCGCAGCTCGGCATCAACCAGCTCGGCGCGGTGTACGAGGGGCTGATGTCGTACACCGGGTTCATCGCCAAGGAGGAGCTGTACGAGGTCGCCAAGAACGGCGACGCCAAGGACGGCTCCTGGATGATCCCCGCCTCCAAGATCGACGACTACGAGGACGCCGTCTTCGTCCGCCGCGTCGATGAGAACGGAATCAAGACCGACGAGCGCGTCCGTTACAGGCCCGGCGCGTTCGTCTACCGGCTCGCCGGCCGCGACCGCCAGACCAGCGCCTCGTACTACACGCCCGAGTCGCTGACGCAGGTCACGGTGCAGTTGGCGCTTCGCGAGCGACTCGACCAGGACGGGACGACCACCAGGGCCCGCGAGATCCTCGACTGGACGATCTGCGAACCCGCCCTCGGCTCCGGCGCCTTCCTCAACGAGGCCATCAACCAGGTCGCCGCCGAGTACCTCAAGCGGCGCCAGGCCGAGAAGGACCAGAGCCTCGAACCCGACATCTACGCGCACGAGCTCCAGAAGGTCAAGGCGTACATCGCCCTGCACAATTCCTATGGGGTCGACCTCAACGAGACGGCGGTCGAGCTGGCCGAGGTCTCGATCTGGCTGAACGTCATGCACGAGGGCTTGCAGGCCCCGTGGTTCGGCCTGCACCTGCGCCGGGGCAACTCCCTCATCGGCGCCGGCCGCCGCCTGTACGAGACGGACCACCTGAAGAAGAAGGCGTGGCTCACCACCGCGCCGAACGACCACCCGTTCCGCGACGGCCCGATCCCCGACGGCCACATCCATCACTTCTTGCTGCCCGCCCAGGGCTGGGGAGCGGTCGCGAGCGAGAAGGAAGCCAAGAACCTCGCCCCCGAGGACGCCAAGCGCCTTGGCGACTGGCGCAAGGGGATGCTCAAGGACCCGTCCACCAAGAAGAAGCAGGGTCAGAAGCTCACCCAGGTCCAGCGCCTCCAGGGCCTCGCTGGCCGCGCCGAGTACCTGTGGGCCCTGGTCGTCAAGCGCCTGGAGTTGTCGGAGAAGGACATCAGCCGCCGCATCCACGTGTGGGGTGCTGATGACCTGCGTGAGCCGGGAGAGGAGGTCGTCTCCCGCGAGCAGATTCTCGACGACCTGACCTACCCGGGGACGCCCTACTGGCGTCTTAAGACCCTGATGGACACGTGGTGCGCCCTCTGGTTCTGGCCGCTCGACAAGGCCGGTCTGGTGGACGGCTCCGACGGCATCTATGAGCGGTTGAAGGACAACGTCCTCGACAGCATCCCGCCCACGCCCGTCGCGATCGAGGCACCGGACCCCGCCCCGGCCGGATTCCCGCAGTCCTGGGAGCCTGCAGCGCTCTTCGGCGACGACCCTGTCCAGATGTCCATCAACCAGCAGAAGCCGCGCTCGAAATCACCGCGCAAGCCTGCCCGCGTCGAGCGCCGCCAGGTGATCCCGCTCGCCGACCTGGACGACTGGCTCGACTTTGCCGAGGCGCTCCTCGGCAGTGCGGACAACACTGAAGGGACCCTGGGAGCTCATGTTGAGTCTTTGGCGAAATTGGGAGCGTTCGAAAACCAGCTCCCCGGCTGGATGGGTATGGATTCGCCCAACAGGCTTGAGGACCGTTTCCCCTGGCTCAAGGTCATCACGCACCCTCAGGATGGCATTGCTGCACAACAGGGTTTCTTTCACTGGGAACTTCAGTTCGCCCAGATCTTCCACAAGGGCGGCTTCGACCTCCAAGTGGGTAATCCGCCT
Source organism: Actinomadura sp. K4S16 (assembly GCF_008327685.1). GTDB lineage: Bacteria > Actinomycetota > Actinomycetes > Streptosporangiales > Streptosporangiaceae > Spirillospora. The sequence goes on along the minus strand of NZ_BDDE01000024.1, from coordinate 3,492 downwards.
TGGGTGCGGCCTACATGGGTGGAAGGGCAAGTTCTTGCAGAGTGCGAACCGTGGTTCATGTTGGTTGAGAATCCAGCCAACGAAATATGGAACGCTCGCAAGGAGGAAGTTCTCCGTATTTCGCGTAACCAAGACTTTTATCTTTCTGAGGTTGCCGCGCTAGAGGGTGCCGCTAACTTTGTTGGCGCGCCAGCCATATATCCCCTACTCGCAGGCACTCAGCCGGATCTCTATCGTGCGTTTATGTCGCGTGTATGGACGGGGCTCGGGGCTCACGGCACAGCAGGTCTCCTGCATCCGGATACTCATTTCACTGGCGATAGAGAGCGACGCATCCGACGTGAGGCGTACAAAAGGCTTCGACTTCACGCCGACTTTGTCAATACGGGCAATCGTTTTTTTCCTCCGCCGGTTGACCGGAATACCCATGTGGGGCTGCACATTTACGGGATTCCGCAAAAGATCGGCTTTTTCCACCTGAGCTGGCTTTTCAATACAAAAGCGCTGGTCGACTCTTTTGGGCACGATAGTTCAGGAGCTCTCCCTGGCATTAAGTACCGTCATGACTGGGATGAGCGGCCTCATCGAGCACGTGTAATTAAGGTAGATCTAGACGTGCTGGAAGCTTGGCGCGTCCTACTTGGTGATGATTGTGCCCCAGAGGAGGGGCGTATCCTGTATCCGGTCAGTATGGCCGAACAGGAAGCCCTGAAAGTCCTTGAACGTTATACGATGCGCCTAAGTCAGCTCAAAGTCCAGATCAGCTCGGGATATCACGAGAAGGGCGCGAAGAAGGAAGGTTTGATTCGTCTAAAGCTCTGGGATCCGAGCGACTGGAAGGAAGTTGTCCTTAAAGGGCCTCAATTCGGTGTGGCGACACCGTTCTTCAAGCAGCCGCCCAACACGGGCACAAAAGGCCGACCGCAAGATCTGGTATTCCTTTCTGAAAATGCTTTGCCTCGGTCGGAATATGTGCGCGCCTGTGACAATAATATCTATCGACGAGCGCAAGATCTATGGGTGGATTATCTGCAACTGAAAGACACTCTTTCGTCTCCTTCGGAGATAGCGCAAGCGCGCTCGACGGTCGCGGCGAGTAGCGGTATCTCGCCAGCTGAAGTGTCCGACGAGTCGGTTCGCTCTCTTATTGCCGAGAAAGTGCGTCGGCCTTACAGTGAATTTTATCGGGTTATATGGCGCCGAATGATTCCCGACAACACGGATCGCAGTCTTTTTCCGGCAATTTGTCCGCCAGGGCCTACGCATGTTGACTCCGTTAACTCAATGATACTGGACAGCCCTAGGGCCACCGCGCTCGTTGCCGGATTCTGGTCTGCATTGTCAGTCGATTATCTACTGCGTATAACCGGAACGAGCGATCTGCGCGTGTCAAAAGCGCGGAATATGCCCGCTCCGCGGTCAGGGCATCCGCTAGAGATTCCACTTCTTTTGCGCACTCTTCGACTGAATTGTCTGACGAGGGCTTATGGCGAATTGTGGGAGCATCTATATTCTCATGAATGGCGTCAGGAAAAGTGGGCTGTTAAATGGCATATCTTTAGTGCACTAGGAGCGGTCGGCCCTAAATGGGATAGCGGCACTCCCTTGCGAACAGAGGCTCAGCGAAGAGCAGCACTAGTCGAGATAGACGCTTTGGTGGCAGTCTGGATGGGGTTGTCCGCTGAGCAGCTTGTGGCAATGTACCGTGCTCGATTTCCGCAACTCTTTGGATATGAATCGGACATGTGGTTTGATGTCGAGGGTGCGAAGATCGCTGCGAATTGGAACTCCTACGGGACCAAACAGACGAAGGATGCCTACGAGCGTCTATGTGGCCACCTACGCGATCCGGAGAGCGTACCGCCGCCAGCGGGATACAGGGCGCCGTTCTATAAGGCGGATCGAGAGGCTGAGTACCGGGCGGCGCATGCTGTGTTCTCGGAGCGGTTGGAGCGGGCGAAGGCTGAGGGGTGGACGCCCGATGGTGGGGGCTCGTCTGCGTGATGTTGGGCCGACTTGCTTCTAGCCGTTCTGGTAGATGCGTGTGCGGGGTGAGATCGGGTATTGGCTTGCGGCGTGTCGGCTGACGTGGCGGGATCGCTGGCGTTCACACACTTTCCTGTCCGATGAGGAAGTCGCCGCGCAGGGCGCTATCCCCGTGCGCCTCGTTCCCATCGCCGTTCCGGGTCCGACTGGTGATCCGGCCGGACGGTTCAGTGCTTCGCTAGGATTCCCACCCTGCTCAGGATTTCCGCGCGCGATCCGCGATCGGCACTCGCCGAAGTCTTGCGGGTGTCGATGTCGGTTGTGAAGCATGATGGCCCGCGTCTGAACAACGGAAACCACGAGTGCCCCAATGGCGATCAGCACGGCACTGGCGGCGGTGATAGTGTCCGCTTCCATCGGAGCTCCTCGGTTGACACCTAACCCGGCGCTACCCCGGCACTCTTTGGACCTGGCCCAGAGTGTTCTGGTTCCCGCCCGCGGGGCGGCCCGCGGTGTTCGGTTTGGGGCTTCCCAGGTAACCCCACTGAGACGTCGTTCTCGTTCCGTCTATGCGTGAAGTCTTGTGTGAGGGCTCAAAAGAACTATTGTGCAATTGGCGAGTGGGGCAGCGTGGACGTTGACCTGTGTGTGTTGGTCCTATGAGACTTCCCGTAGGGGCCACACACAAGTCGTTGCGACCGGGTCATGGTTTGAGTCTGGCCCAGATCCATTTGCCTCCTGCTGGGTCGGGGGAGTAGCCGCACTCGGTGGCTAGGGCCGCGACGATCGGGAGGCCTCTGCCGCCGTTGTCGTCCCAGCGCTCCTCGGAGACGTCCAGTGTGTCGAGCGTCAGCTCCACCAGTGGGCGGACTTGCGGCTTGGTGGGGCTGGCGTCCCATACGGCGATGAGGACGCCGGCGACGTCGCGGCTGCACTGGTAGCGGATCTCCTCGCCGGGTGTGGCGACCACGGCGTTCGTGATCAGTTCCGAGGCGATCAAGAATGCATCGTCCGAAATATGAGCACAGCCCCATTTGTGGAGGCGTGCCATCGTCAGCGTGCGCGCCAGTCCCGGCGCGGCCTTCGACGCCAGCATGGAGAGCAGCAGGCAGTCTGGCGTGGTGATCATTTGCGACCCAGCCTTCCTGGAGAGATTTACGATCTGTGTCTCCAGGATCACGTTTCGTGGCTACGATGCGTTGTATACGTAAACCCCGTAAACAATGGGAGGCCCTCGGTGACCGCTGCTGACGAGCTTGATCCGATGTCCTCGCTATATGCTTGGCTGGCCTACGACCTGCGAGTTTACAGAAAAAGGCACGGTATGACCGGCACGCAGGTCGGAAAGATCATTGGCTACGTCCGGTCGCATGTTTCGAACCTGGAGGCAGGCAGGGTCCAGCTCGACATGAAGCAGGCCAGGCAACTTGACGAGGCATGGGATACGGGTGGCCACTTCGAGCGACTCCTCGCCTTCGCCCGCAAGGGACATGATCCAAATTGGCT
>NZ_BDDE01000023.1 GCF_008327685.1 Actinomadura sp. K4S16 | reverse complement strand
GGTACGGGGGTGGGTTCGTTGCGGGCAAACGATTTGTTGCGGGGGCTTGGAGGGCGGCGGTCAGCATGGCCGTGAGGTCGGTGGTGAAGGTGTCGTGGTCCGGGACGGACGGGGGCGTGCCGGAGGGGCGGGTGCGGGTGGCGCGGTCGGCGAGGGCGGCGGTGAGGAAGGCGATGAAGAGGGAGATGCGTTCGAGGGCGATGGGTTCGGGGAGGGTGGCGCGGCAGGCGGTTTCGAGGAGGTGGAGCTGCTGCTGGAGGGCGGTGCCGTGGAGGACGGGCGGGGGGCGGTGGTCGCGGATTCCGGCGCGTCCGGCGAGTTGGGCGGTGATGCGGAGGAAGTCGCGGCCGTGGGGGGTGCGGAGTTCGTCGGCGGTGGGGCGGACGACGGCGTCGACGATGGCGTGGAGGTCGTCTGGGGGGAGGCCGGGGAGGGTGGCGGCGCGGGCGGGTTCCATGCGGGTGACGCCGGCGCGGAGGATGGCGTCGAGGAGGCCGTCGCGGGAGCCGAAGTGGTAGGTGACGGCGGAGTCGTTGGCCTGGCCGGCGAGGGCGACGATGTCGCGGGTGCGGGCGGCGTCGATGCCGTGGGCGGCGAAGAGGTGGGCTCCGGCGCGGATGAGGGCGTCGCGGGTGGCTCTTGCGTCCTTCGGCACGCCGATGATACTAACAGGGGGCGTTAATAACGGCGCCTGTTAGAACCCGGAGGTCCGGCCATGGCGGACGTCTACGATCCCTTCGATCCCGCGTTCCAGGCCGACCCCTATCCCGCGTATCGGCGGCTCCGGGACGAGGAGCCGGTGCACCGCCATGAGGATCCGCCGTTCTGGGCGCTGTCGCGCTTCGACGACGTCTGGGCGGCGACGCGGGACGCGGACGCGTTCTCCTCGGCGCAGGGCCTGACGTTCTACCCGGACGAGATCGGCACGCTGGGCCTGGCCCCGACGATCGTCATGCTGGATCCGCCGCGCCACACCGTGCTGCGGCGCCTGGTGAGCCACGGGTTCACGCCGCGCCGGACGGCCGGACTCGAGTCGCTGCTACGCGAGTTCGTCCGCTCCCGGATAGCGCTGATGGAGCGGAAGGCCGCGGACGGCGAGACCCCCGACCTGCACCGGGACTTCTCCTCGCCGCTGCCGACGTTCGCGCTGGCGCACCTGCTCGGCGTCCCGGAGGCCGACCGCGCGCGGTTCGATCCGTGGGTGTCGGCCCTCACGACCTTGCAGGACGAGGGGTTCGGCCTGCGCTCGGTGCAGGACGGCGCCGTGCAGGCGGTGGCGGAGATGTTCGGCTACTTCAGCGACGTGATCGCCGCGCGCCGCGCCGACCCGTCCGGGGATCTGATCAGCGCGCTGACCGCGGCCGAGGTGGACGGGGAGCGCCTCACCGACTGGGACGTCCTCGGCTTCTGCTTCGTCATGGTGGCGGGCGGCAACGACACGACGGGGAACCTGATCTCGCACGGCGTGGCGCTGCTGGACGGCGACCACGCGCAGCGGGAGCGGCTGGCGGCCGACCCGTCGCTGATCCCGAACGCGCTGCTGGAGTTCCTGCGCCTGGAGGGCTCCGTTCAGGCGCTGGCCCGGACGACCACCCGCCCGGTCACGCTGCACGGGACGGAGATCCCGGAGGGCGAGAAGGTGATGATGCTGTTCGGGGCGGCGAACCGGGACGAGCGCGAGTTCGGCCCGTCCGCGGGCGAGCTGGACGTCACCCGCGCGATCCCGCGCCACCTGGGCTTCTCCAGCGGCGTGCACTTCTGCATCGGGTCGCACCTGGCCAAGCTCCAGGCGCGCGTGGCGCTGGAGGAGCTTCTCCAGGCCCACCCCCGCATAGGAGTGGACCTGGAGAACGCGGACCGCATCCGGTCCCCGTTCACCCGCGGCTGGGCGTCGCTCCCGGCCACGGGCGTCGGGGCCTGAGGCGCCTACTGCATGTGCGGGTACCGGTAGTCGGTCGGCGGGACGAACGTCTCCTTGATCGAGCGGGGGGACGTCCAGCGCAGCAGGTTGAACACCGAGCCGGCCTTGTCGTTGGTGCCGGACGCCCGGGCGCCGCCGAACGGCTGCTGCCCGACGACGGCGCCGGTGGGCTTGTCGTTGATGTAGAAGTTGCCGGCCGCGTACCGGAGGACCTCGGCGGTGTGCGCCGCGGCGGCCCGGTCGGTGGCGATGACGGCGCCGGTGAGCGCGTAGTCGGCGACCGACTCCATCTGGGCGAGCATCTCGTCGTACCGCTCGTCCTCGTAGACGTGGACGCCGAGGACCGGCCCGAAGTACTCGGTCCGGAAGATCTCGTTCTCGGGGTCGCCGGACACGAGCACGGTGGGCCGCACGAAGTACCCGACGGAGTCGTCGCAGGTCCCGCCGGCGACGATCTCGACCTTCGGGTCGGCCTGGGCGCGCTCGATGGCGGCCTTGTTCTTGGCGAAGGCCCGCTCGTCGATGACGGCGCCCATGAAGTTGGACAGGTCGGCGACGTCGCCCATGGTGAGCCCGTCGACCTCCGCGGCCAGCTCCTCCTTGAACCCGTCCTCCCAGATGGAGCGCGGGACGTAGGCGCGGGACGCGGCGGAGCACTTCTGGCCCTGGTACTCGAAGGCGCCGCGCACGAGCGCCGTCTTCAGCACGGCGGGGTCGGCGGACGGGTGCGCGACGACGAAGTCCTTGCCGCCCGTCTCCCCCACGACCCGCGGGTAGCTCCGGTACTTCTCGATGTTGGCGCCGACCGTCTTCCACAGGTGCTGGAACGTCGCGGTGGAGCCGGTGAAGTGGATCCCGGCGAGGTCGGGGTGCTGGAGCGCCACGTCCGACACCGCGAGCCCGTCACCGGTCACGAGGTTGATGACGCCCGCGGGGAGCCCGGCCTCCTCCAGGAGCCTCATGAGCAGCACGGCGGAGTACGTCTGCGTGGGCGACGGCTTCCACACGACGACGTTGCCCATCAGGGCGGGCGCGGTCGGCAGGTTCGCGGCGATCGCGGTGAAGTTGAACGGGGTGATCGCGTAGACGAACCCCTCCAGCGGCCGGTGGTCGGACCGGTTCCACACGCCGGGGCCGCTGATCGGCTGCTCGGCGAGGATCCGCCGGGCGAAGTGCACGTTGAAGCGCCAGAAGTCGACGAGCTCGCAGGGGCTGTCGATCTCCGCCTGCTGGACGGTCTTGGACTGCCCCAGCATGGTCGCGGCCAGCAGCGTCTCCCGCCACGGCCCGGCGAGCAGGTCGGCGGCGCGCAGGAAGATCGCGGCCCGGTCGTCGAAGGACATCGCCCGCCATGCCGGCGCGGCCTTGAGGGCGGCGGCGATGGCGTCCCGAGCGTCCTCCTCGGTCGCGGTGCCGAACGTCCCGAGCACGGCCGCGTGCCGGTGCGGCTGGACGACGGCGACCTTGGCGCCGGCCCCGAGCCGGCGCTCGCCGCCGATCGTCATGGGCAGGTCGATCGGGGCCTCGGCGGTCAGCTCGGCGAGCTTCGCCTCCAGCCGGGCCCGCTCGGCGCTGCCCGGCGCATAGCCGCGCACCGGCTCGTTCGCCGGTGTCGGAACGTTGGTGACGGCGTCCATGGAAACTCCTTAGCGGGAGACGAACGAACGGAGGAAGAAGGCGAGGTTGGCGGGCCGCTCGGCGAGCCGCCGCATGAAGTAGCCGTACCAGTCGGCCCCGTAGGGGACGTAGACGCGCATCCGGTGGGCCTCGGCGAGCCGCCGCTGCTCGGCGGTCCGGATGCCGTAGAGCATCTGGAACTCGTAGGAGGCAGGCGAGCGCTCGGCGGCCAGGGAGCGCGCGATCTCGATGATCCGCGGGTCGTGGCTGGCGACCATGGGGTACCCGTCGCCCCGCATGAGCCGCCGCAGCGCCCGCACGTAGGCGCGGTCGACCTCGTGCCTGCTCTGGTAGGCGACCGACGCGGGCTCGGCGTAGGCGCCCTTGACCAGCCGCACGCGGGACCCCTCGCCCACCAGGTCCCGCAGGTCGCCCTCGGTGCGCCGCAGCATGGCCTGGACGGCGACCCCCGCCCAGGGGAAGTCGACCCGCAGCTTCCCGAGGATCTCCAGCGTGGAGTCGACCGTCGTGTGGTCCTCCATGTCGAGGGTGACGGTCATGCCGACCCGCCCGGCCGCGGCGCAGATCTCCCGCGCGTGGTCGAGCGCGAGGTCGCCGGGCAGCGCCTGCCCGAGCGCGGACAGCTTCACCGAGGCGTCGGAGCCCCGGGCGAGCCCCTGCCCCTCGAACGCCTCGAACAACTCCAGGTAGGCGTCCCGGGTGGCCCGCGCCTGGGCGGGTTCCCGGGTGTCCTCCCCGAGGTGGTCGAGGGTGACCTCAAGCCCGCCGTCCCGCAGTTCCCGGACGGCTTCGAGGGCGGCGTGGAGATCGTCCCCGGCGACGAACCGGTCGACGACTCCCCTGGTCAGCGGCACGGAGGTGATGACGTCGCGCATCCGTCCGCTGCGCGCGGCGGCGAGAAGAAGCGGGCTGAGCATGGAACCCTCCAACGTCAAGGAACACCTCGCACGTTAGGAGCACCGCCGCGCGGCCCCTATAGTCAAACGCCACTTTCAGAGCGGCCCGTCCTCATACACATGTACGAAGGGATCGCGATGGCACCCGATCTGCAGGAAATCGTGGAGCAGGCGGCCGACCTCCTGCGCGCACCCGCGACCCTGGAGGACCGCGACTTCCATCTGGTCGCCTACGCCGCGCACGGCGACACGATCGACCCCGTCCGTATGAACTCGATCCTGCACCGCCGCGCCACCGAGGCCGTCCGCGCCCGCTTCGAGCGCCACGGCATCGCCCGCGCGACGGGCCCCGTCCGCATCCCGGCCGACGCCGCCCTCGGCCAGCTCGCCCGCCTGTGCCTGCCCGTCCGCTGGAACAACGTCACCTACGGCTACCTCTGGCTGCTGGACGACAAGGAGCGCATCACCGACGCGCAGGCGGCCAGGGCCATGCCCCTGTGCGAGCGCGCCGGCCTCCTCATGGCCCGGCAGGCCCGTGAGCGCGACGACCTCGGTTGGAAGGTCGCCGACCTGCTGTCCACGCACCCCGACGTCCGGACCCAGGCCGCCGACGACCTCACCGACGCCGGAGCGGCCGACCCGCCCCTGACGGTGGCCGTGCTGCGGACCCCCAGCCCCGAGCCGCTCAACCCGTGGCTGCTCCCCCACTCCGTCCTGGCGACGGTGTGGCAGCGCGACCACGTCCTCCTCGTCCCCGCGGGCAGCGCGACGACAGCTCTGGCCCGCGCACGCCGCCTCCTAGAGGAACGCAACACTCCCGTCCACACCGGCGTGTACTCCCCCTGCCCCACCCTGGACGACGTCCACGAGGGCTGGCTCCGCGCCCGCGTGGCCGCCCGCACCGCCGCTCCTGGCGAGATCCGTGACTGGACGTCCCTGGGCGTCCTCCGCCTCCTGCGCACAGCGGGCGACGAGGCCTTGGCCCAGACGACCCAGACCCCCGGCACCGAACGCCTCCTAGCGCACGACGAGCTCGCGAAGACGGCCCGCACCTACCTGGACCTGGCGGGCAACGTCCAGCAGACGGCGAAGGCCCTGAACATCCACCGCCAGACCCTCTACCACCGCTTGCGCCGCATAGAGGAGCTGACGGCCCTGACCCTCACCGACGGCCAAGACCGCCTGACACTCCACCTGGCCCTGACCCTGGCCCCCCACCTGACCTGAAGAGCCTCAAGCCTGAGCGAGCCCGGCGTGGCGCTCCCGCAGATCCCGCTTGAGGATCTTGCCGCTGGGGTTCTTGGGCAGCGCGTCGGCGAGGACGACGTACTTGGGGCGCTTGTAGGGGGCGAGCCGCTCGCGGACGTGCGCGTGGACGTCGTCCACGGTCAGCGCGGCGCCCGGCTTCGGCACGACCACGGCGGTGACGGCCTCGATCCAGTGCGGGTGGCTGATCCCGAAGACGGCGACCTCGGCCACGTCCTCCAGCTCGTAGACGGCCTCCTCGACCTCCCGGCTGGCGACGTTCTCGCCACCCGTCTTGATCATGTCCTTCTTGCGGTCGACCACCGAGAGGTAGCCGTCCTCGGTCATGACCCCGAGGTCGCCGGAGTGGAACCACCCGTCCCGGAACGCCTCGGCGGTCTTCTCCTCGTCGCGGTAGTAGCCGAGCGCGGCGTGGGGGCTGCGGTGGACGATCTCGCCGACCTCCCCGACCCCCACGGGCGCGCCGTCGTCGTCCACGAGCATGGTCTCCACGTTGATGGCCGCGCGCCCCGCGCTGCCGGCCCGTTCGAGCTGCTCGTGCGGCTTCAGGATGGTGGCGAGCGGCGCCATCTCCGTCTGCCCGTAGAAGTTCCACAGCCGCACGTCCGGCAGCCGCCGCATGAGCTCCCGCAGCACCTCCACGGGCATGGGCGAGGCCCCGTAGTAGCCCTTCTTCAGGCTCGACAGGTCGCGCCTGTCGAAGTCCGGGTGGCGCAGCAGCGAGATCCAGACGGTGGGCGGGCAGAAGAGCTTGGTCACCTTCTCCCGCTCGATCGTCTCCAGCAGCGCCGCGGGGTCGGGCCCCGGCAGGATGACGCTGGTGGCGCCCAGGTAGACGTCCACGGAGAAGAAGCAGTCGAGCTGCGCGCAGTGGTACATCGGCAGCGAGTGCACCTCGACGTCGTCGCCGCTCATCTCGCCGTCGACCACGCAGCTCACGTACTGGCTGATGAGGGACCGGCTGGTCAGCACCACTCCCTTGGGCCGCGACTCGGTCCCCGAGGTGTACATGATCCGCAGCGGGTCGTCGTCCTCCACGAGCACGTCCGGCGCCGCCGAGGGCCCCTCACTCCACCAGGCGTCGACGTCCTCCCACCCCTCACCGGGCGCCGCGCCCGACAGCGGGATCCACCCGCGCACCCCGTCCTGGACGCCGGCCGCGGCGAGCGCCTTCTCGGCGGTCGCGGCGAGCGCGTCCTCCGCGACGATCCCGGACGCCCCCGAGTGCCCGAGGATGTAGGCGATCTCCTCTGCGTTCAGCATGAAGTTGATCGGCACGAGCACCACGCCGAGCTTCGCCGTGGCGAACGCCGTCACCGCGTACTGCCAGCAGTTGTGGCTGAGCAGCGCGAGCCGGTCCCCCTTGCCGAGCCCCCGCGCCGCCAGCGCGTGCGCGGCCCGGTTCACCGCGACGTCGAACTCCGCGAACGTGACCCGGAGATCTCCGCTGACGACGGCCGGCTTCTGAGGATCCCGCCGGGCAGTCCGATGCAGGAGATCCCCGACGGAGTGCTGACGAGCCCGCCCCACAACAGACACAAGGCCACCTTCCCTACAAAACCGCAGGTGAGCGCGATAAAGGCCGATCATAGCCACCCCTCCCCGCCCCCTCCACCCCCGAAAGGGGGCATCGGAGGGGCCGGGAAGCACCGATCGATGACGACCCGCCGTCACGCGCGGTCGAGGTGTCGGCCGCCGCTCGCGCTCACCGCCGGGCCCGCAGGTGCTGCAGGGTGGCGGCGGTGTACAGCCAGGTGCCGCTGAGCACGACGTAGAGCAGGACGGTCCCGAAGTCGGTCATCAGGCAGGCCGCGGTCACCAGGAGGGCGATGGCGCAGCCGGCGCCGGCGACCGCCCAGCCGCGATCCGCGGCTCCGGCATGGGCGCGGGCGAGGACGAACAGGAGGAGCACCCAGGAGACCATCGAGAGGCCGAACCCGGCTCCGTGCAGGTTGCCGTGCGTGCTGACGGTCTCGGGGAGACCCGCCGGCGCGCCCTCGGGGAAGCCGTTGGACGGGTCGAGGGTGAAGACTCCCGCGATGATCTGGCCGAGGCCGTCCAGCGCGAGCAGGACCGCCGCCGGCGTGCCGAGCCTTCCCGCGACATGGGCGCGGAGGGCCGTGGCGGCGACGATGTTCAGCAGGCCCATCACCACGAAGTTGACCTGCTGCAGCGGCCCGGTGTCGCCGATGGCGAGGTAGCTGAAGGCGTGCTTGGTCAGGTCCAGGCCTGGGTTGAACGGCATCTGGGCGAAGCTGACGAGGAGGAACAGCACCGGGGAGACGACTCCGGCACCGAGGCGCAGCGATCGGGTGGTGCGGCGCGCTGGGGTGTCGACGGCGGTGAGGTTGGACATGAGGGCCTCTCTCTGGATTGTCGGCGGTGGTCAGCCGCGGGCGTCGACGGATGCGGCCAATCCCCGGATGGCGGGGGCGAGTACGGTCATGGCGACGTTGTGGCCCTGCCCGCTGAGGGTCGCCCGTTCGCCGGCCGGCAGTCGCGCCGCGAGTTCGTCTGCCGCGACGCCGGTCGCTTTCGGGCTCTTGCTCCCGTCCAGGACCAGGGTCGGGACCCTCACCGCGCTCCAGGGGTAGAGGCCGAGGGGGCGTCCTTCGAGGGTGTCGCCCATGACGGCGTGGTCGGCGGGCAGGGTATGGGCGACGGCCTTGAGGTCCTTCCAGAAGGGCGCCAGCCGCATCAGGGCCACCACCGGGGCGGGAGCGCCCATGCCGCGGGTCATGAAGTAGTGCACGGCCGCGCCACGGCGGTCGGCTTCCAGAAGGGCATGGAGGCGCTGGACGAAGTCGGGAGGCGGAGTGCGGCCGGTCTCGGTGACGAAGGGCGGCTGGTAGACGGAGACGCTGCGCGCGCGGAGCCCCGCGGCGACTCCGCGGAGGGCGAGGACGCCTCCCGAGGACATTCCGAACAGGTGGGCGGGGCCTCCGGCGCGGGCGATGACGGCGGAGAGGTCGGCGATCTCCAGGTCGACCGACGTGGCCGGGCCGTGGCCGCTGCCGCCGCGGCCGCGGCGGTCGTAGCCGTAGACGGTGAAGGAGCCGGCGAGCAATCGGGCGAGCTCGACGAACCCCTTCCACCGCCGGTGGCTGAACGCACCGCCGACCAGTACCAGTGGCGGCCCTGATCCGATCACGTCGTACGCGATCCGGGTGCCGTCGGCGGAGATGACGTGACCGGTGTCGAGGGTGTGGTCCATGTCGTGGCTCCCGGGCTCAGGCGCCGTCGGCCGCGGGGGCGACGGGCTCGTACACCTGGTAGGTGACGCCGCTGCCGAAGGTCCGCTGGTCGGCGAGTCGCAGGCCGACGGGTGCCCCGCCGCCCTCGAAGAGGTGCTTTCCGGTGCCGACCACGAGGGGGTGGACGAGCAGGTGGAGCTCGTCGACGAGTCCCGCCCGCAGCAGGTGGCGGGTCAGGGTTCCGCTGCCGTTGATCGCGATCCTGCCGCCGTCGCGGTTCCTGAGGTCGGCGATCCGGGTGATCACGGCATCGCCGAGCACGCTCGACGGTCCCCATCCGAGATCGGTCAGCGTGGTGGTGGCGACGTACTTGTGGGTGTCGTTGATGAAGTCGGCCATGGGGAAGCCGGTCTGGTGGGGCCAGAACGCCTCCCACTCCTCGTAGGTCCGGCGGCCCATCAGCAGGGCGTCGACGCCCTCAGTCGCCGCGCCGACGACGCTCATCAGCTCGGGGTCGGCATAGGGAAGGTGCCATTCCTGCGGCGCGTCGACGACGCCGTCGAGGGAGATGAAGTAGCTGGCGGTGATGGTGCGCATGACGGGTCTCCAAGACATGTCGATGGTCGGTGTCGGCCCTGGTCAGGGGCGGTGTGCGGCAGGACGTGCCACAGGTCGGGGCAGGCGATGCCGGCACGTGCCCTCGCGGTTCGGGGCGAGGTACGGGATCGCCGGCTCGACGTCCCGGTGGCCATCTCGTGGGGCCGCGACAGCCGTCCTGGTCGGGTTCACGGCTACACGTCGGGCGAGCACCGCGGTTTTCGACACCGGAACCAGAAAACTTTTCCGGCCCCTGCTGTCGAAAGCCGTCGTCCCCGTGCGACGTGTACATGCGCGTCGCGAACGGGACGCGGCATTCGAGTCCGAGGAGGCCGACCATGCGTTTCGTGATCATGAGCAGGACCAACGAGTACTTCGAGGCCGGCAACCCACCGAGCCCGGAGCTGTTCGAGCGGATGGAGCGGTTCATGCGGGAGGCCGCCGCGTCGGGCGTCCTGCTGCAGGCCGACGGGCTGCTGCCCAGCTCCGCCGGCGCTCGCCTCTCCGCCCGCGACGGCGTCCTCAGCGTCACCGACGGGCCGTTCACCGAGGCCAAGGAGCTCGTCGGAGGGCTGGCGTTCATCGAGGCCCGCGATCTCGCCGAGGCCAAGGAGTGGGGCCGGCGGTTCGCGCTCGTCCACGAGGGGGCCTGCGAGGTGGAGATCCGCCAGGTGGCCGGGCCCGGCGGCCCCGGGGACCGCAGTTGACCGCCGGCGCATCCGGGCTCCCGGACATCGAGGCGCTCTGGCGCATCGAGTTCCCCAGACTGGTGGCGGCCGCGACCCGGATCACCCGCGACCCCGACCTGGCCGAACACGCGGCACAGGACGCGTTCGTCGCCGCGCTCGAACAGTGGCCGGCCGAGGGAGCGCCCGAGCGTCCCGCCGCGTGGCTCATGACGACCGCCAAGCGGCGCGCGGTCGACCTCGTTCGTCAGGCGGTCACCCGCGACGCCAAGTACCGACAGGTCGCGGGACATGCCGGAAGGGGAAGCGAGAACGTGTCCATCGACGACATCGCCGACGGTCGTATCGAGGACGACCTGCTACGTCTGGTCTTCCTGTGCTGCCATCCGATCCTGGGCCGTGAAGCGCGGGTGGCGCTGACGCTCCGGCTCGTGGGTGGACTGACCACTCACGAGATCGCGCGCGCACAACTCGTGTCCTCGGCCACCGCCGGACAGCGGATCGCGCGCGCCAAGCGCACTCTCGCCGATGCCGGGATCGGGTTCGAGAACCCGACACGGACCGAGCGGGCCGAGCGCTTGCCTTCCGTTCTCGAGGTCGTTTACCTGATCTTCAACGAGGGTTACGCGGCCACCTCCGGTGCGGACTGGACCCGCCCCGACCTCGCCGGCGAGGCACTGCGCCTCGGCCGTATGCTCGCCCACCTCATGCCGCGGATGCCCGAGGTGCACGGCCTGCTCGCGCTGATGGAGATCCAGGCCTCCCGCTTCCACGCCCGCGACCGGCCCGAGGGGCCGGTACTGCTGGAGGACCAGAACAGGATGCTGTGGGACAGGCTTCTGATCCGCCGCGGCCTTCGGGGACTCGACCGCGCCGTCGCGCTGGGAGGCGGCCCGTACACGGCCCAGGCGGCCATCGCGGCATGCCACGCCCGCGCGCTCACCCATGAGGACACCGACTGGCCCGAGATCGCCCGCCACTACGACGACTATGTTCAACGGCATCCGAGCCCGGTGGCGGAACTCAACCGCGGCATCGCGCATTGGAGGGCCCACGGAACAGCCGCGGCCCGCCGGGTCATCGAGCCCCTTCTCCAGGACCCTCGGATGGCCCGGTACCACCTGCTGTACGCCGTGCTCGCCGACCTCGACGCCGCCGACGGCCACCACCGGCAGGCCACCGCGCACCTGCGGACCGCGGTGTCCCTCACCGACAGCGCAGCCGACCACGCCGTGCTCACCGGAAAGCTGACAGCCCTGGAAGCCCGAGGGGGCAGGGGCGAAGCCCCAAGGCGACCTGCCCTGAAGGAAGCCGAGCACCGACCCCGAGAAGAAACGAAGGGCGAAGCCCGAGGGGGGATAGGGGCGAAGCCCCAAGGCGGCCTGGCCTGAAGCGATTCCGTGCACCGACCCCGAGAAGAAACAGAGGGCGAAGCCCGAGGGGGATAGGGGCGGAGCCCCAGGGGCGGGCGGGTGGGGGAGGCGGAGGAACGGGGGGATCCGGGGGGTCGCCCCCCGGGCGAAATGCGAAGGGTCCCCCTGGGGAAGCCGCAGAGCGGCGACCAGGAGGACCCTAAGGACCAGTAGCGGGGGCAGGATTTGAACCTGCGACCTCTGGGTTATGAGCCCAGCGAGCTACCGAACTGCTCCACCCCGCGGTGATGTCTTAAGTCTATGGCATCGGAGGGAGTGGTTCGTACGGGTCGGTCAGCGGGTGCAGACGGGGACGGTGCCTTTGCCGCTCGTGAGGGCGTTGAGCGCCTGGACGGTGCTGTGGAGGGTGTCGGCGCGGATGAGGCGGAGGCCGTCGGGGCGGGAGCCGACGGCGTCGGCGCAGTTGTCCTTGGGGGTGATGAAGACGGTGGCGCCGGCGTTGCGGGCGGCGATCATCTTCTGCTGGATGCCGCCGATGGGGCCGACGGCGCCGTCGGGGGTGATGGTGCCGGTGCCGGCGATGAACTTCCCCTGGGTGAGGGGGCCGGGGGTGAGCTTGTCGACGATGGCGAGGGAGAACATGAGGCCGGCGGAGGGGCCGCCGACGTCGCCGATGCTGATGTCGATCTTGAAGGGGAACTTGTACTGGTCGGAGAGGACGATGCCGACGACGGCGCGCTTGCCGCTGGGGTCGGCGACGGTCTTGAGCGTGGCCTTGGCCTCGGTGCCGCCGCGCTTGTAGGCAAGGGTGACGGGGGTGCCGATCTGGCGCTTGGCCATGGTGCCGGTGACCTGGGAGACGCTGGTGACGGCGGTGCCGTCGAGGGCGGTGATCTCGTCGCCGGGGCGCAGGACGCCGTCGGCGGGGCGGCCCTTCTGGACGCCGTCGACGACGACGCGGGTGGTGACGGGGATGCCGAGTTCGTGGAGGGCGGCGGCCTCGGCGTTCTGCTGGGAGTCCTGCATCGCCCGGGTGTTCTCCTGGTCGACCTGCTTGGGCGACTCGTTCTTCGGGAAGATCGTCTCTTCGGGGACGACGGCGGTGTCGCCGGCGATCCAGCCGCGCAGGGCGGTGAACAGGTCGATGCGCCCGCCGGGGCCGCCGCGGTAGGTGACGGTGGTGAAGTTGAGGTGGCCCTGGTCGGGGTAGGTCTGCCGGCCGTCGATCCTGATGAGGGGCTGGCCCTTGTCGTTCGTGCCGAGGGTGTTGCTCGTGGGCCCGGGCATCAGCGCGACGTAGGGGACGCGCATGACGGAGCCGATGAGGGCGAGCACGAGGACGAGCACGCTCGCGAGGCTGAGCGTGGCGGCACGACGAGACATGCCGGAAACTCTATGCGGTTCGGGCGCTCAGCAGGCTCCGACCCACTCGTCGCCTCCGTCGGCGAAGGTCTGGTGCTTCCAGATGGGGACGGTGGCCTTGAGGTCGTCGATGAGGCGGCGGCAGGCGGTGAAGGCCTCGTCGCGGTGGGGGCAGGACGCGGCGACGACGACGGCGATGTCGCCGATGTCGAGGTCTCCGACGCGGTGGAGGGCGGCGAGGCCGAGGACGGGGAGGTCGGCGGCGACCTTCTCCATGACGGCGCGGAGTTCGCGTTCGGCGGTGGGGTGGGCGCTGTAGGAGAGGGCGGTGACGGCGCGGGCGTGGTCGGTGTCGCGGACGGTGCCGACGAACACGGCGGTGCCGCCGGCGCCGGGGGCGCCGACGGCGGCGTACACCTCGTCGACGGACAGGGGCGTGTCGCGCACGCCGATCAGCCGGATGACGCCCTCGGCGGTAACGCTGTGGCTCACGTCCCGCAGGCTACCTCTCCCGGGCGATCACGTTCACTCCGGTGTGCCGGGCTCGTCGGGTTCGAAGGTGGCGGCGAGGGCCTCGGCGAGGGCGGGGACGAGGTCGGGCCCGGAGAGGACCTCGTCCTCGGTGTCGTGGCGGCGCAGCCGGAGGGCGGCGTGCCGGGCGCCGTCGCGCAGCACGCCGACGATCATGCGGACGTCCTCGCGCCCGGGGTGGGAGGCGGCGAACTCGGCGGCCTCGGCCTCGTCCTCGGGGATCTCGTCCTCGGCCTCGGGGGGCAGGACGATCCGCTCCATGACGAGGGCGCAGCCTTCGACGGCGTCTGGCCAGGCGATGGTGGCGAGGGCGTCCTCGATGCCGGCCTGGTCGGGCAGGGCGGGCTGTTCGAGGGCGGCGAGGGTGTCGGTCGCGGGGTCGAGGCCGAGCTGCTCGGCGAGCTCGGGTTCGGCGCGGCGCAGTTCTGAGCTGCGGACGAGGGCGTAGATGCGGGGCGTGCCGTCCCAGCCCTCCTGGGCCGAGTGACGTTCGAGGTCCAGCACGACTTCTTCCAGAAGACTCACGGGCCCATCTTTCCCCCATTCGGCACGGGGAAATGCGGGAACCCCGCTCCCAGTCGGTAAGTTGCATCTACAGCACCGGCGGGCGGCCGGTGGGAGAGATCTCGATCGGAGGGGCCACTTGACCTTCCGGACTCCCGGTTTCGGGCGCCGGCTCGGCACCGGACGGACACGGCTGCTGCTACCGGTGCTGGTGGCGCTGGCGGCGCTGCTTGTCGCGTTCCTGGTCTTCACGGCCGTGTACACCGATCTGCTCTGGTACCGCTCGATCGGTTTCTCGTCGGTCTTCACGACGCAGCTCCAGGCGAAGGTCGTCCTGTTCTTCGGGGCGGGGCTGCTGATGGCGCTGGTGGTGGGCGCGAACGTCGTGGTGGCGTACCGGCTGCGCCCGGCGTACCGGCCGCTGTCGGTGGAGCAGCAGGGCCTGGAGCGGTACCGGGCGGTGATCGATCCGCGGCGGCGGCTGATCGCGTGGGCGCTGCTCGGGATGCTGGGGGTGCTGACGGGGTCGTCGGTGGCGGGCCAGTGGCCCGTGTGGCTGGCGTTCCTCAACCGGACGCCGTTCGGCGTGCGCGACCCGCAGTTCCACAAGGACGTCTCGTTCTACGTCTTCACCTACCCCTTCCTGCGCCTGGTCATCGGGGTGGTCTTCGCGACGGTGATCCTGTCGATCCTGGCCGCGGTGATGGTGCACTACCTGTACGGGGGGCTGCGGCTGCAGGGGCCGGGCGACAAGGCGAGCCCGCCCGCGCGGGCGCACCTGTCGGTGCTGTTCGGCCTGTTCATCCTGCTGAAGGCGGTCGCGTACTGGTTCGACCGGTACGGGCTGGTGCATTCGGAGCGGGGGGCGGCGACGGGCGCGTCCTACACGGACGTGAACGCGCTGCTGCCGGCGAAGACGATCCTGGCCGTGATCGCGCTGCTGTGCGCCGCCATGTTCTTCGGCAACCTGCTGCGGCGCGGCATGATGCTGCCGGGCGTGGGGTTCACGCTGCTGGTGCTGTCGGCGATCCTGCTGGGCGGGGTGTACCCGCTGCTGATCCAGCAGTTCCAGGTGAAGCCCGACGAGCTGGCCAAGGAGCGGCAGTACATCCAGCGCAACATCGAGTTCACGCGCCAGGCCTACGGGGTGGACGGGGCGAAGGTCGTCCCCTATGGAACGCAGCCGGTGACCGATAAGAAGGCCCTTCAGGACGAGGCGGCCAAGCTCCAGCAGAACGGGGTGCGCGTCCTCGACCCGAACGTGGTGGGCGAGACGTTCCAGCAGTTGCAGCGGATCCGGCCGTTCTACCGGTTCCCCGACACCCTGGACGTGGACCGCTACCAGGTGGACGGCAAGCTCGTCGACACGGTGGTGGCGCTGCGCGAGCTGTCCGGCGCGCCGGTGGGGCAGCGCAGCTGGGTGAAGGACCACATGGTCTACACGCACGGCTACGGGTTCGTGTCCGCCTACGGCGACCGCTTCGCCGCCACGGAGCCGGACTTCATCACCCGCGACATGCCCGCGGCCCCCAACCAGGCGATCAAGGTGGCGCAGCCGGAGATCTACTTCGGGGAGCGCTCGCCGCGGTACTCGGTGGCCGGCGGGCGCGGCCAGCAGGAGCTGAACTACCCGGACAACAGCCCGTCGGGGCAGAAGAGCAGCACCTACGACGGGCAGGGCGGCGTGCCCATCGACTCGTTCGCGCACCGGCTGCTGTACTCGGCGAAGTTCCAGGACAAGAACCTCATGCTGTCCGGAGCGATCAACAAGAACGCGAAGATCCTGTACGACCGGTCTCCGCGGCAGATGGTGCAGAAGGCGGCGCCGTGGCTGACGCTGGACGGCGACCCGTACCCGGTGGTGGTGAACGGGCGCATCCTGTGGGTGGTGGACGGCTACACGACGTCCAACGGCTACCCGTACTCGGAGCAGATGAGCCTCGGGGAGGCCACCCGCGACACGATCACCGACACGCGGTCGGCGGTGGCGCGGCAGGCGAACGACCACATCAACTACCTGCGCAACTCGGTGAAGGCGACCGTCGACGCCTACGACGGCACCGTCCACCTGTACCAGTGGGACGAGAAGGACCCGATCACCAAGACGTGGATGAAGGTGTTCGACGGCACGGTCCAGCCGCGCTCGTCGATCCCGCCGGAGCTGGAGTCCCACTTCCGCTACCCGCAGGACCTGTTCAAGGTGCAGCGGAAGGTCCTCACGAAGTACCACGTGACCGACCCGTCGGCGTTCTACAACGGGGAGGGCTTCTGGGAGGTGCCGGAGGACCCGTCCGCGAAGGGCAAGCGGCAGCCTCCCTACTACCAGAGCCTGCGGATGCCGGGCCAGGACGCCCCGTCCTTCTCGCTGACCACGGTGTTCAACCCGCGCGGCAACCCGCAGCTCGCCGCGTTCATGTCG
Organism: Actinomadura sp. K4S16; assembly: GCF_008327685.1. Classification (GTDB taxonomy): domain Bacteria; phylum Actinomycetota; class Actinomycetes; order Streptosporangiales; family Streptosporangiaceae; genus Spirillospora. Next base: position 214,827 of record NZ_BDDE01000023.1, on the reverse strand, counting down.
GTGGGGTCCACTTCGCGCGACTACGGGCAGATCCAGATCCTGCAGATGCCGCGCAACGCGCAGCCGGCGGGTCCGGGCCAGGTGCAGAACTCCTTCGAGACCGACACGAAGGTGAAGAATGACCTGTTCACGCTGCGGCAGGGCGGGACGAAGACCGTCCCGGGCAACCTGCTGACGATCCCGTTCGGGGGCGGCCTGCTGTACGTGGAGCCGATGTACACGAAGGCGGCGGGCGGCTCGGAGCAGCAGCCCTACCCGATCCGCGGCAAGATCCTGGTGCGGTTCGGGGAGGGCATCGCGGCGGCCGACACCCTCGATCAGGCGTTGACGCAGGTGCTCGGCGGGTCGGGCGCCCCGGCGCAGTCGGGGTCGCCGGGCACGCCGGACGATCAGTTGAGCGCGCCGGCGAAGAAGGCGATCGAGGATCTGAAGGCCGCCGTGACCGACTACGAGAACGCCCAGAAGAAGGGCGACTACCCGGGCATGGGCGAGGCCTGGAAGCGGATCAAGGACGCGCAGGCGGCGCTGTCGGCCGCGGGCCAGAAGCCGAAGACCTCCCCCAGCCCGTCGCCGTCCGCCTCACCGTCCGCCTCGCCGAGCGCCACGCCCCCGTCGAGCTGACGGCGCCGTCCGGCTGACGGCCCCGTCGAGCCGGCGGGGCCGTCACGCCGAGGTCGCCGCCGCGCCCGGGGCCGGGTCGTCCGACCCGGGCGGGCGGCGGCGCCCGGGGCTCAGCGGCGGCGCTTGCGGGCGCGCCGGATGGCGGCGGCGGCGCCGATCGCGGCGACGGTGGCGCCCGCGGCGGTCGCCATGGTGGCCTCCTTGCCGCCGACGCGGCGGCCGACGACGGCGTGCCGTCCCGCGGTCTCCTCCATCACGGCCCGGAGGGCGGCCGCGTTGTCGTAGAGGGGCTTCCAGCCGGCGGCGCGCAGCCGCGCGCAGTCGACGACCCACGGGTAGGCGACGTAGTGCAGGTCGGTGGCCGGGGCGGGGGTCATGCCGAGCCGGTGCAGGCGCTGCGCCATCCCGAAGGTGAGGGCGGCGGGCAGCTCGAAGGCGCGCTTGCCGGTGATCTCGGTCACCTCCTCGGGGCCGAGCCAGCCCTCGCAGCCGACCGCGACGGGGCCGGACACGTTCTCGGTGACGACGACTTCCAGGGCGGACGCGAGGTCCTCGATGTGGCAGAACTGCCAGCCGGGCGTGCTGCCCTTGACCGACAGCAGCCGCGGCGCCTCGAAGTGGCGGGTGACGACGGTGTCCACGCCCGGCCCGGCGAGCGCGGCGGGGCGGACGACGGTGACCTCGACGCCGGGGTGGGTGAGGTGCGCGGTCGCGGCCAGTTCCTCGATCTCCAGGAAGTCGCCGGCGATGGAGGTGCTGGCCTCGGCGAGCAGCGGCGCGTCCTCGCTCAGCGGCACCTCGTTGCCGGGCCCGGCGCCGTACACCATCGCGGACGTGACGAGCACCACGCGCCGCACGCGGGCCGCGGCGGCCGCGGTGACCACGGTCTGGGCGCCGCGGACGTTGTGGGTGCGGCGCTCGCGCGGGTCCACGTCCGGGGACCGTTCGAGGTCCAGGTTGACGATCACGTCGACGTCGGAGAGCCGGCCGGAGAGCAGCGGGTCCCTGATGTCGACGACACGCCAGGTGACCCCGGGCACGTCGCCGCGGTGCCCGTCGATGGCGACGATCTTGCGGATCTCTTCCCGTTCGGCGAGCCGGGCGGCCAGCAGCCGCCCCGCGCCGGAGGCCGCGCCGGTGACGGCGACGACCGGGCCCTTGCTACGCCGAGGGCGAACCTTGCCCGTTGCCACGGAGGTGCCCCCTTCCTTGAGTACGCGACCTTGCCGGGACCGGCTAACGTTGCGGATATGAGCCCATCATGCATCCCAGGGGCAAACCGATGAGTGACACTCCGTTCGGCTTCAACCGTCCCGGGGGCGGCGACGACGACGACCGGCCCCAGGATCCGTTCAAGGGCATGGGCGGCGACATGGCCCAGTTCGCCGACATGCTGCACCGGTTCGCGGACATGATCGGTGCGCAGGGCGCGGGCGGTGAGGGCGGCGGCCCGCTCAACTGGGACCTGGCCAAGAACATCGCCCGGCACACGGTGGTGGAGCAGGGCGACCCGTCGGTCGTGGACACCGAGCGGCGCCAGGTCGAGGAGGCGCTGCGCCTGGCGGAGCTGTGGCTCGACGAGCGGACGACGCTGCCCGCCGGGATCCGCACGCCGCAGGCGTGGAGCCGGTCGGAGTGGATCGAGCAGACGCTCCCGGTGTGGGCGAAGGTGTGCGACCCGATCGCGGCCCGGATGGTCGACTCGATGGGCGGCGCCCTCGGCGGCGGCGAGATCCCGGCCGACGTGCAGGCGATGGCGGGCCCGCTGATCGGGATGGTCAAGCAGATGGCCGGGGCGATGGTCGGCGGGCAGGCCGGGCAGGCGCTCGGCGCGCTGGCCCGCGAGGTGACCGGCTCCGCCGACGTGGGGCTGCCGCTCGCGCCGGACGGCGTCGGCGCGCTGCTGCCCGCGGGCGTCGAGGCGTTCGGTGCGGGCCTGGAGGTCTCCTCCGACGAGGTCCGGCTCTACCTGGCGCTGCGGGAGGCCGCGCACCAGCGGCTGTTCGCGCACGTGCCGTGGCTGCGCTCGCACCTGCTGGGCGCGGTCGAGGAGTACGCGCGCGGCATCACCGTCGACCTGTCGGGCATCGAGCAGGCCGTGCAGGGGCTCGACCTGAGCAACCCGGAGGCGCTCCAGGAGGCGCTCGGCGGGGAGATCCAGCTCCAGCCCGAGGAGACGCCGCGGCAGAAGGCGGCGCTGGCCCGGCTGGAGACGACGCTCGCGCTGGTCGAGGGCTGGGTCGACACCGTGGTGAACGAGGCCGCCGAGGGGCGGCTGCCCGGCTCGGTGAAGCTGGCGGAGGCGGTGCGGCGGCGCCGCGCGACGGGCGGCCCGGCCGAGCGGACGTTCGCGACGCTCGTCGGCCTGGAGCTGCGTCCGCGCCGGCTGCGGGAGGCGGCGGCGCTGTGGCGGTCGCTGACCGAGGCGCGCGGCACCCAGGGCCGGGACGCGGTCTGGGACCACCCCGACCTGCTGCCGACCTCGGACGACCTCGACGACCCGGACGGCTTCGTCCACGGCCGCGACGAGATCGAGGGCCTGTCCGACATCGACCTGTCCAAGCTCGCCAAGGGGCTGGACGAGGACGAGAAGCCGGACGAGAAGGACTCCGGCGACGCGAAGGACGCCGGGGAGGCCGAGAAGGGCCCGGACGGCGAGGAGCCCGGCGGCGATCCCGGCGGGGATCGGGGGCCGGGCGGCGAAGGGCCGCGCGCATGAGCCGGGCGCGCCCGTCGCGGGTGAACGGCTGCATGTACGAGCCCGGCTCGTCCACGAGCGCGATCCGGAGGCGGATCGCGCGGGCGAGCCTGTGCTGGCAGCGCCCGCTCGACCAGGAGAGGCGGCGCCGCCGCCCCGACAACTCGCGCTACCCCCGCGTCGGCCGCGCATGAGGAGGTCGCCGCGCAAGGGCCGCGGGCGCCCAGGCGCCCGGCACGACGACGGGCCGCCACGGGCGGGCGGCCGGTCGCCCGGCGGAGCGCAGGACATGGGCACCGCGGGCCGGGGCCCTGAGGCCGAGCCGGCCACCCACGCCTTCGAGCCCGACGCGGGCGCCGTCCGCCTCACGCCCGAGACGGCGGCGCCGGACAGGACGCCCCCGGGGGCGCGGCCGCTGGGCACGCGGTCGCTGACGCCCGGGTTCCTGTACGGGGACGCCGTGCGCGTCCTGTCGGCGTGGCAGGCGCCCGATCCCGGGCAGGACGGGCTGCGCCTGGAGTTCCTCCGCCATCTGGAAGTGCACCCGGCCGACGGCATGTGGCGCGAGTGCGCGGACGGGCACATCACCGCCAGCACCGCCGTGCTCGACGCGTCCCGTACCCGGGTCCTGCTGACGCTGCATTCGAAGGTCAAGGCGTGGCTCCAGCTCGGCGGGCACTGCGAGCCGGGTGATCTCACGCTCGCGGGCGCGGCGCTCCGGGAGGCGACGGAGGAGTCGGGCATCGCGGGCCTGCGGCTGGTGCCCGAGCCCCTCCAGCTCGACCGGCACGAGGTCCGCTGCCATCCGCAGGGCACCTGGCACCTGGACGTGCAGTACGTCGCGGTCGCTCCGGAGGGCGCCCGGCACGCGGTGTCGGACGAGTCGGACGACCTCCGCTGGTTCCCGGTCGACGATCTTCCGGAGTCGGCCGACGAGGCGGTCCGGCGGCTGGTGGCCCGGGCGGTCGACGCGAGCGTGTGACGCCCCGCGGGCTGCCCGGCCCCGAGCCGTCAGCGGCCGAGCGGGTGGCCTTCCAGCAGGGCGCGGGTGTTCTCCCAGCCTTCCAGGCCGGCGTCGAGGAACCGCAGGTCGTCCGGGGTGCGCAGGCGGTGCCAGCCGGGGCCCTGCGGCACGAGCCCGGGGCGCGGCGCGGCGGCGCGGAGCCGGGCGAGGGCGTCCGGGGTGTCGAGATCGGTCTCGCGCAGGGCGGCGGCGAGCCAGCCGGGCAGCGGGAGGCGGGCGGCGAGGGCGACCAGGCCGTTACCGCGGGCGGCGGCGCCTTCGGCCTGGCAGGCGGCGGCCGGGGCGGTGCCGAGGGCGCGGAAGAGCTTGCCGATCAGCAGCGGCGGCAGGTCGGGCGCGTCCGGGGCGATCAGCGCGGCGGTCCCGGCGCCGAGGGCGTGCAGGGCCGCGAACGCGCCGGCGAGGGTGGGTTCCCGGACGATCGGCGTGCCCGGCCAGGTGACGGCCTCGGCGTCCGGCTGGTCGGGCGGGTCCAGGACGAGCGCGGGCGTGACCAGTTCGAGTCCGGCGACGACCTCGTAGGTGTCTTCGAGCAGCGCGAGCCGGAACTCCTCCGGATCGAGGCCGGGCGGCGCGGCCGGGGAGCGGGGCGGCCACGCGAGCACGGCGGCGCAGCGCGCCGGGCCTTCGGGCCCCGGCTCCGGGGCGTCGGTCACCCGGTCGGTCACCCGGCGGCCTCGTGCGGGTACTCCCCGCCGCGGTGCAGGCCGTCGCCGTGGTGGATGTCCGCGACGTCGTCGGGCGCGTCCGCTTCGAGCGGCAGGTGCGCGGCGGCCGCGACGCCCTCCAGGTAGCCGCGGGCGCGGTCGGCCTTCGGGTAGTTGCCGACCAGCTCCCAGAAGTCGGCGCCGTGCCCGGGGATGAGCAGGTGCGCCAGCTCGTGGACGAGGACGTAGTCGACGACCCAGCCGGGCATGCCGCGCAGCCGCGTGGACAGCCGGATCGTGCCGTCGTCGGGAGTGCACGATCCCCAGCGGGTGCGCTGGTTGGCGACCCAGCGGACGCTGACCGGGTCGGCGCGTCCGGACAGGTAGCGGCGCGAGAGCTCGCGGGCGCGGCACTGGAGGTCGGCGTCGGAGGGCCGCCGCCGGCGCTCCCTCTCCTCGAGCCGTTCCAGGATGGTCGCGATCCACTGTTCCTCTTCGGCCTTGGTCAGCCTTGACGGAACCATCACCACCACCTTGTCGCCTTCACGGTAGGCGGACACGGTGCGCCTGCGCCTCGGGCTGCGGCGGACCTCAACGTTAGGGGGCACGGTCAGAACCGTACTCGAATTTTTGCGAAATCCACAGGGGGTGTTTGACGTTACCGCAGGTCAACCCCTACGTTTTGAAGGGTTCTTCCACGCTTTCACCAATCCGCGCGGAGGGCCCCGGGGGTGCGCCCGCGCACTTTACTCGCCGGTGAATTGCGGGCTGCGCTTCTCGCGCTGCGCGGCGATCCCCTCCCGCATGTCCCGGGACGCCATCGTCACCGGCTGGGCGAGGGACTCCCAGCGCAGCGCCGACTCCATGTCGGGGTGGCCGCCGTTCGCCAGGGCGACCTTGGTGAGCCGGGTCGCGATCGGCGCCTGCGCGGCGATCCGGGCGGCGACGGCGAGGGACTCCTCCAGCACGTCCGGACCCGGCACCGCCCGGTTGACCAGGCCGTTCTCGGCGGCCTCGGCACCGGTGAGGACGCGTCCGGCCAGCAGCATCTCGCGGGCCAGCGGCAGCCCGGCGACCTCGGGGAACAGCCAGGTCGCGGCCATTCCGGGGTGCAGGCCGAGCGCGGTGAACGGGGCGAGCAGCTTGGCGTCCCGCGCCGCGTACCGCAGGTCGCAGGCCAGCGCGAGGCAGAGGCCGGCGCCGACCGCGTGCCCGTTGACCGCGGCGATCGTCGGCACCTCCAGGTCCCGGATCGACAGCCACGTCCGGTAGAACTCCAGCATCCGGTCGCGCAGCGGCGGGACCGCCACGTCGCCGGCGTCGGCCAGCCAGGACAGCTCGCCGCCGGAGCTGAACGCGGTGCCCGCGCCGGTCACGACGACGCAGCGCAGCGCAGCGTCGCCGCGCAGGTCCTCGATCGCGCGCTTCCACGCGGCGGTGAGGCCGTCCGCCATCGCGTTGCGGCGGCCGGGGTCGTTGAGGGTGAGGACGGCGACCCCGCCGGGACGGCGGTCGATCAGCAGCACGTCGGCAGGCTCCGCGGACATGTCCGGCACCGTACCGCGCCCGCCGCGCGGCCGTCCGACCGCCCCCTCCTCCGCGTGAGAAAGCGCACACTTACGGAGTTCGTGCAGGTCAGCGCGGTGTGCCGGTTCCGGCATCGGGGAGAGTTCGGCGGGGTTGTGGCGTGAACGACAGTCGATCACCGACAATGGGCGGCGTGAGCGATCTCCCCCGCCGCGCGGTGACGCGGTCAGCAAAGCTGGCGTCCCTCCCCATCGGCTTCGCGGGACGCACCGCCCTCGGCATGGGAAAGCGGACCTTCGGCCGCCCGGCCGAGGCGGTCGCGCTGGAGATCCAGGCCCGGACCGCCGAGCAGCTGTTCAAGGTGCTCGGCGAGCTCAAGGGCGGCGCGATGAAGCTCGGCCAGATGCTGTCGATCTTCGAGGCGGCGCTGCCGCCGGAGATCGCCGGCCCGTACCGGGCCACGCTGACGAAACTGCAGGAGGCCGCTCCCCCGCTGCCGGTGTCGACCGTCCACAAGGTGCTGGAGGAGTTCCTCGGCGAGGACTGGCGGGACTACTTCGAGTCGTTCGACGACCGGCCGGCGGCCGCCGCGTCGATCGGCCAGGTGCACCGCGCGGTCTGGCACGACGGCCGGGCCGTCGCGGTCAAGGTGCAGTACCCGGGCGCGGGAAAGGCGCTGATCAGCGACTTCAACCAGCTCGCCCGGCTCGGCCGGCTGTTCGGGGTCCTGATGCCGGGCCTGGACGTCAAGTCGATGCTGGCCGAGCTCAAGGAGCGGGTGGTCGAGGAGCTCGACTACACGATCGAGGCCGAGTCGCAGGCGCGGTTCCGCGAGGCCTACCTGGACGACCCCGACTTCTACATCCCCGAGGTCATCGCGCAGTCCGGGAACATCCTGATCACCGAGTGGATGGACGGCACCGCGCTCTCGAAGATCATCAGCGAGGGCGACCAGGAGACCCGCGACCACGCGGCGCTGCTGTACTGCCGGTTCCTGCTGTCGGGGCCGAAGCGGTCGGGAATGCTGCACGGCGACCCGCACCCCGGCAACTTCCGGCTGCTGGCCGACGGCCGGCTCGGCGTCCTGGACTTCGGCGCCGTCGACCGCATCCCCGGCGGGTTCCAGAAGCGGCTCGGGCTGCTGCTGCGGATCGGCACGATGGCCGACATCGACGAGGTCGAGGAGGCCCTGCGCCGGGAGGACTTCATCCGCGAGGGCGTGGAGATCGACGCCGAGTCGCTGCAGGCGTTCCTCGCGCCGATCACCGAGCCGTTCGTCACCGAGACGTTCAAGTTCAACCGCGAGTGGCTGCGCGACATGGCCGCCCGGGTCACCGACCTGCGGCCCTCCAACGTCGTCCGGCAGCTGAACCTGCCGCCCGAGTACGTGATCATCCACCGGGTGCTGTCGGCGGGCACCGGCGTGCTGTGCCAGCTGGAGTGCGAGATCCCGGCCCGCGCCGAGTCGCTGAAGTGGGTGCCCGGCTTCGCCGACGACGCGGACGGCGAACTGGTCACCGGCTGACGCCGCTCCAGGAGAAGCTCGGGGGCCCCGCGCACTGATGAGGTGCGCGGGGCCCCGCTCTTCGCGCGTCCGGTGAGTGGGCCACCGGACGCGCTCCACGCGCCCGCCGGGAGGCGTGCCGTCCGCCAAACCATCCAAGAAAGAACGGACGTCGGCCTGCTACCGGCGGGCCCTCCGTCTGTCTGCGCCGCGCCTTCGCGCCGCGCCTCTGGGTCGTGCCGTGATCCTCTCGGGTCAGGACCTGGCCGGGGTCGTGGTCCGGCCGTGTCCTGACCCGGTCGGGTCGTCCGTCAGTGCCGCGGCTGCGGCGCGTGCGTGTACGTCCCGCCGGCCCCTGTGGGCGCGAGCAGGACGCGGCTCACCCGCGACGCCCTGGTCCGCGCCTCGCGGCGGGCGCGCCGGAGCGCGAGCACGCGGGCGGCGAGCTCGTCGGGGACGGTCGCGGGTATTCGCTCGCGGGACAGGTCCTGGCTGAGCAACGTCATTTCGCTGAGCATCGTCATCTCGTTCTCCCCGGCCGCCCGGGGGCGCGGTCCCCTCGCGGGGGCCGCGCCTCCGGGGTCGAATCGGCCGATCAGCGGCGTGGCGGGCATCGGTGCCTCACACCGCGACTTCGTCGGGCCGCGGGTGCTTGCGCGGGCGGCCACGGGGCCGCTTGCGCGGAACGATCACACCGCGGACGAACAGCTCGCCGCCCCAGACGCCCCAGGGCTCCTTGCGCTCGAGCGCCCCGGCGAGGCACTCCTTGCGGAGCGGGCACTCCAGGCACAGCGCCTTGGCGAGCTCGACGTCGGCGGGAGCCTCGGCGAAGAACAGCTCCGGGTCGGTCCGGCACGGAAGCGTGAGGTCCTCCTCGCTCACTGCGAGAGCCCCCTGCATCACAGTCACCCTTGTTCCTCTCGTTGGATCTCAACGGGTGTGTCGGTGGGTCTGGACAAAGAAGAAGGCCGCGGATCCGGTGTCTGGATCCGCGGCCTGGGGGCTTGCCGGTCTTCGTGCTAGACCGGTCGTCGCCTCCAGGGGTACGGACCCGACACGCCACCCGTGAAGGTGACGCCCACGTGGGCCGTGGCCGGAGCCGGAGCGCTCATGTCCTCGAGAAGGTGTTCGAAGACACTGCGGCCCTGGTCGTCCTGGATTCGCTGCTCGAAGCGCAGATCGCACAGATTCGTGCCGCGCAGCCCTCGCAGGTCGCGCAGCCCTCGCAGGTCGCGCCACTGCATGCCGCGCTCACGCTGTCGCATGACGGACGCCTCGACGACGGACGCCTCGAGATACGCGGCGGACTCGCCGGGCTTCGAGAGACGGGTCATCGGGGCGCGGGACACGGAGGCGCCGGAGCAGGCCGCGGTCCAGGACGACGCGGATTTGATCAACGTGTTGCTCACCGGACTGCACACCACCTCTCTGGCTCCTCGGGCCGGGTCCGGCGGATCCAAGATCCACACCGGTCGGCCGGTTGATTGCTCGCATCGAGCGTACGGGGATCGCGCCGAATCAAGCAAGATATTTTTGACCTGCGGTTTCGTGGGGGAATTCACCCGCGTTCCGCAGAACTCCACACGCCTCGCGAGCGTCGAAACTCCCGGGAGCCGCGTACGGAACGATCATCTCACGAACGGTCGGCCGGGCGCTCGCGCACGGCGTCGGAGACCCGGACCAGCCCCTCCTGCATGACGGACACGACCAGCTCGCCCTCGCGGGTGAACACCTGGCCGCGGGCGAGCCCGCGGGCGCCGCCGGCGAACGGGGTGTCCTGGTAGTACAGCAGCCACTCGTCGGCGCGGAACGGCCGGTGGAACCACATCGCGTGGTCGAGGCTGGCGCCCATCGTCCGCTTGTCGCCCCATGCCAGCCCGTGGTTGAGCAGGACGGTGTCGAGCAGCGTCATGTCCGAGGCGTAGGTCATGAGGCACACGTGCAGCAGCGGGTCGTGCGGCAGCTCGCCGTCCACTTTCAGCCACACCTTCGACTCCGGGGTGGCGAGGGAGGGGTCCTTGGCGGCCTCCCACGTCAGCGGCGTCGCGTGCCGGATGTCGAACGGGCGGCGGGTGACGAACTCGCGCGCCCCGACCTCGCCGAACAGCGGCGTGAGGCGGGTCAGGCCGTCCGGGAGCGTCTCCGGTGCGGGGGCCTCGGGCATCGGGGCCTGGTGGGTCGGGCCGTCCTCGACGATCTGGAACGACGCCGACAGCGTGAAGATCGCCTTGCCGTGCTGGACGGCGGTGACGCGGCGGGTGGTGAAGGACCGCCCGTCGCGGACCCGGTCGACGGTGTAGACGAGCGGGACGAGCGGATCGCCGGGACGGATGAAGTAGGCGTGCAGCGAGTGCACGGGCCGGTTCGCGGGGACGGTGCGCCCGGCGGCGACGAGCGCCTGCCCCGCCACCTGCCCACCGAAGACGCGCTGCCGCCGCTCCTCGGGGCTGCGGCCGCGGAAGATGTCGTTCTCGATCTGCTCCAGGTCGAGCAGGTCCAGCAGTTCCTTCAGCGATTCCTTCACGGTGGCCAGTGTTCCCTATGGCCTTGAGTGAGCTGGCTCTCACCCTGTGGTGTCAGTGCCCGCAGAGGCCGAGGACGGCGTCGCCGTACCGGTCGAGCTTCACCTTGCCGACGCCGGGGATGCGGGCCAGGTCCTCCAGCGACTCGGGGGCGTGCTCGGCGATCGCCTGGAGCGTCGCGTCGGTGAACACCACGTACGCGGGCACCTTCTGCTCGGCGGACACCTGGGCGCGCCACTCCTTGAGCGCCAGGAGGAGCTCCTCGTTCAGCTCGGAGGGGCAGTCCTCGCAGCGGCCGAGCTTGCGCTCGACGGCGGCGGTCAGCGGGCGGCCGCACACCCGGCAGGGCTGCGGCCCCTTGGCGGGGCGCCGCTTCGACCGCTCGACGCGGGCGGGCGTGTGCGTGGTGGTCTTGCCGGTCAGGCCGTCCAGGAAGCGGGACGGGCGGCGCGCCTGCGTCCCGCCGGGCGACCGCGCCAGCGCCCACGACAGGTTCAGGTGCACGCGCGCCCGCGTCACGCCGACGTACAGGAGGCGGCGCTCCTCCTCGATCTGCTCGGGCGTCTTGGCGTAGACGATGGGCAGCGTGCCCTCGGCCAGCCCGACGAGGAACACCGCGTCCCACTCCAGGCCCTTGGCGGCATGCAGCGAGGCGAGCGTGACGCCCTCCAGCGGCGGCGCGTGCTGCGCGGCGGCGCGCTCCTCCAGCTCGGCGACGAATTCGGGGAGCCCGGTCCGGGGATTGTCGGCGGCCATGTCCTCGGCGAGCTGGGCCAGCGCGGCGAGGGACTCCCAGCGCGCGCGGGCCGCGCCCGCGCCCTCGGGGGGCCGGTCGGAGAACCCCGCCCCGCTCAGCACGTGCCGGACGGTCTGGATCAGCCCCATGCCGTCGGTCTCGGCGTCGGCGCCCGCCCGCGCCGCGCCGCGCAGCCGCACCACGGCCTCGCGCACCTCGGGCCGCTCGAAGAACCGCTCGGCGCCGCGCAGCACGTACGGGACGCCCACGGCGGCGAGCGCCGACTCGTAGGTCTCGGACTGGGCGTTGATCCGGTACAGGATCGCGATCTCCCGCGCGGGGACGCCCTCCTCGATCAGCTTGCGGGCGCGCCGCGCGGCGTCGTCGGCCTCGGCGACCTCGTCGTCGTACTCGTTGAACACGGGCTCGGGCCCGTTCTCGCGCTGCGCGACCAGCTCCAGCTTGTGCCGCGCGCCCCGCGCCTGTCCGATCACCCCGTTCGCCAGCCGGACGACCTGCGGCGTCGACCGGTAGTCGCGCACGAGCCTGACGACCTTGGCGTCCGGGTGCTCGCGGGTGAAGTCGAGCAGGTGGGACGGGGACGCGCCGGTGAAGGAGTAGATCGTCTGGTTGGGGTCGCCGACGACGCACAGGTCGTCGCGGTCGCCGACCCAGGCGTCGAGCAGCATCTTCTGCAGCGGGTTGACGTCCTGGAACTCGTCGACGACGAAGTACCGGTACTGCTCGCGGACCTGGTTGGCGACCTCGCGGTGCTCGGTGATGACGGCGGCGGTCAGCTCCAGCATGCCCTCGAAGTCGAGCAGGTTGCGCTCGCGCCTGAGCTGCTCGTACATCGCGTAGACGCGGGCCACGTCGACGACTTCGGCGGGCGGGCGGCGGCCCGCCTTCACGACCGCGGCCGGGTAGTCCTCGGGGCGGTTCTGGGTGACCTTCGCCCATTCGATCTCGCTCGCGACGTCGCGCAGCTCCGTGCGGCCGAGGGAGAGCCGGCACGCCCGCGCCGCGTCCGCGACCAGCCCGATCTTCGAGTCGACGATCTTGGGTGCCTCGCCGCCGACGACGCGCGGCCAGAAGTAGCCGAGCTGCCGCAGCGCCGCCGCGTGGAACGTGCGGGCCTGCACGCCGGGCGCGCCGAGCTGCCGCAGCCGGCTGCGCAGCTCCCCCGCCGCGCGTGTGGTGAACGTCACGGCGAGCACCCGCTGCGGCGTCACGACGCCGGTGAGGGTGGCGTAGGCGATCCGGTGGGTGATCGCCCTGGTCTTGCCCGTCCCGGCGCCCGCGAGGACGCACACCGGGCCCTTCACCGCCTCGGCGACCGCCCGCTGCTCGGGGTCGAGCCCCTCCAGCACCGACTCAGCTGACATTCCCCCATACTCGCAGCCCGCCCCACCTGTATCAGCCATCTCCGCCGCCTGTGGACGACGCGGAATGCGAAGCGGTCGCGTGATGTTCTTGGTAGGCATCAACCCCCGAGCGCAAGGAGACGCGGAACCGATGGCGACGCCGACGACCGACCGGGCCAAGGGCGCGGCCGGCCAGCTCACCATGTACACGACGTCCTGGTGCGGGTTCTGCCGGCGGCTGAAGAGCCAGCTGGCCCGCGACGGCATCCAGATGGTGGAGATCGACATCGAGCGCGACCCCGCGGCCGCCGAGTTCGTGATGAGCGTCAACGGCGGCAACCAGACGGTGCCGACGATCGTGTTCCCCGACGGCTCCGCCGCGACCAACCCCAGCGCCAAAGAAGTCAAGCGCCGCCTCGCGGAGCTTGCCTAGCGTTTTTCTCCTCCTTCGGGCCTGAAAGCCGAGAGCACCCCAGCCCGCGGCGCAACCCCGCAACGACCCCAGGCCCGCGATCGCGTCCGAAGGCAGATTCGAGCGAAGCAAGAATCTGATCGCGCAGCGAGCCGCAAGGCGAGCCGGAGCGATGCCAGCGATCGCCCGCGTTTCTCGACGATGGAGGGCCGCCAGGCCCGAAGGAGGAGAGAAATGCCAGGCTAGAACGGCGGCATTTTGGGGAGGTCGCTGCCGTACCAGCGCATGATTAGCTGGGCGGCGATCGACAGCGGGCCCGGCGCGACGATCTCGCCCGCGTCGATGGCGGCGCGCAGTTCGTCGCGGGTGTACCAGGCGGCGTCCAGGATCTCCTCGGGGTCGGGACGCAGCGGGAGGCCGCCGTCCGCCCGCGCGGTGAACCCGATCATGAGGCTCCGCGGCAGCGGCCACGGCTGGCTGCCGAGGTAGCGCACGTCGCGGACGGGCAGCCCGACCTCCTCCTGCACCTCCCGCGCGACGGCCTGTTCGAGGGACTCCCCCGGCTCGACGAACCCGGCGAGGATCGAGCGGCGGTCGGCCGGCCACTGCGGGCCGCGGGCCAGCAGGACGCGGTCGGCCTCGTCCGTCACCAGCATGATCACGGCGGGGTCGACGCGCGGGAAGTGCTCCGAGCCGTCCCTGGGGCAGACGCGCACGTGCCCGGCGGCGGCCGTGCGGGTCTCGGCGCCGCAGCGCGGGCAGTACCGGTGGGTGTCGTGCCAGTGCTCCAGGGCGACGGCGTGGGTGAGCAGGCCGGAGTCCCGGTCGCCGAGGAGGGCGCCGACGCGCCGGAGCCCGGCCGGCTGCGCCCCCTCGACGGCGGGCAGCGGGCCGGGCACCCCGAAGTAGGCGACGCCGTCGCCGTCGACGCCGAGGAGCCACCGCCCGCCGTCCGGCGCCTGCTCCGGCGGCACCAGGACGAGCGCGGGAGCGGGCTCGAAGGCCACGAGCGCCCGCCCCTCGTGGACGACCAGGACGCGCGTCCTCGGGTCGGCCCACGCGGCGTCCAGCCAGGCCTCGTCGCGCCGGTTCAGCGCGACGCGGTCGAGCGTGCCGCGCGCGAGCGCCAGCCACTCCAGCGGGTCCTGCGACATCTCCTGCCGAGCAGGCGGCGTCTCCAGCGGGGCGTCGGTCATCGTGCTCCTCTCCGCCGTGTTCAGCGCAGCGCGGTGGCGAGTTCTTCCCACAGGTACGCGGCGGCCTCGGCGCCCTTGAGCAGCAGCGGGATCTCGACCTTCTCGTTCGGGGCGTGGATGCGGTCGCCGTCCAGACCCACCGCGACGAAGACCAGCGGCGCGTCCAGGATGTCGGCGAGGTCGGCCTCGGGGCCGCTGCCGCCCTCCCGGGTGAACAGGACGTCGGTCCCGAAGGCCCGCTCCATGGCGCGGCGGGCGGCCTTGACGCCGGGCGAGTCGATCGGGGAGAAGCAGGGCCGGACGCCGCCGTGCGGGGTGCGGACCTCGGCCTCGACGCCGGCCGGCGTCCGCTCGGCGACCCACTCCCTGAACTGCTCCTGGACCTTGCGGGGGTCCTGGCCGGCGGCGAGCCGGAACGAGATCTTGGCGTGCGCCTCGCGGGGGACGATCGTCTTGCCGCCCGGCCCGGTGTGCCCGCCCCACATGCCGTTGATCTCGGCGGTCGGCCGGGCCCAGACGCGTTCGAGGGTCGTGTAGCCCTTCTCGCCGTGGGCGGCGCGGCTGTTCCCGGCGGTGCGCAGCCACTCGGCCTCGTCGAACGGCAGCCGGGCGAACAGCTCACGCTCCTCGTCGGTCAGCGGGACGACGTCGTCGTAGAAGCCGGGGAGGGTGACGCGGCCGTCGTCGTCGTGGAGGGCGGCGAGCAGCGAGGCCATCGCGTGGAGCGGGTTGGGGACGGCGCCGCCGAACGAGCCGGAGTGCAGGTCGCTCTCCGGGCCGCGCAGCGTGACCTCGGCTTCGGCGAGGCCTCGCATGCCGGTGCACATGGACGGCACGTCCGCCGACCACATCGTGGTGTCGCTGATGACGACGGCGTCGCAGGCGAGCCGGTCGCGGTGGGTGCGGAGCAGCTCGGCGAAGTGCGCCGAGCCGGACTCCTCCTCGCCCTCGACCAGCAGCTTGATCGTGACGGGCGGGGCCTGCCGCCCGGACGCGGCGAGCCCCGCGCGGATCCCGAGGGTGTGGAAGAAGACCTGGCCCTTGTCGTCGGACGCGCCGCGCCCGATGAGCCGGTCGCCCTTCTCCAGCGGCTTGAACGGCTCGGTCTCCCACTCCTCCAGCGGCTCGACCGGCTGGACGTCGTGGTGCCCGTAGACGACGACCGAAGGGGCGCCCGGGTCTTCGGCGGGCCATTCGGCGAACACCGCGGGCAGTCCTGGGGTCTCCCAGACCTCGACGGTGGGGAAGCCCTGCCCGCGCAGGTACTCGGCGAGCCATCCGGCGGAGGTGCGCACGTCGTCGGCGTGGGCCGGGTCCCCGGAGATGGACGGGATCGCCAGCCACTCCTTGAGGTCGGCGAGGAACCGGTCGCGGTCCGCCTGGATGTAGGCGACTACGTCGTTCACCTGCATGCCCCTTCGCATGTCGTAATGTCGGGCCGAGCGTCCTGCGTCCGGGATCTCCGGACGTCCGGAACCTCGGGTTCCCCGATCCGGGGAACTCACAGTAAGGGATCCCCTTGCCTCGATCGCGGGAGTGGCCTTGATCCTCATCGACCCGCCGCTGTGGCCCGCGCGTGGCCGCGTGTGGTCGCACATGGTCAGCGACGTGTCGTACGACGAGCTGCACCTGTTCGCCGCCGATCTGGGCATGCCGGCGCGGGCGTTCGAGCGCGACCATTACGACGTCCCGTCCGAGCTGTACGAGGCGGCGCTGCTCCAGGGCGCCGAGGCGGTGAGCTGCCAGGAGCTGCTGCTGCGGCTGACGAAGGCGGGCCTGCGCCGCCGCAAGGCGTACCGGCCCCGGACGGCCGGCTCGGCGTCGTCGTCCGGCTAGGCGTCGTCGTCTGGCTAGGCGTTGAGGAGCAGGAGTTCGGTCCGCATGTTGTTGCGGGCGCGCTCCTCGAAGCGTTCGCGTGCGGCGGGCGTGTGGAACAGCCTGGGCAGCGCCAGGAGTCCGTTGAGGACCTCGGCCCGTCCGGCGCGGAAGAACTCGTCGGGGACGAACGCGTACTCCTCGCGGACGGCGGCGGCGTAGGCGGCGTACTCCTCGGGCTCCGCGCCGAGGACCGCGAGGTCGGCGTCGCAGAGGACCTGCCCGTCGCGGTCGCCCTCCTCCGGCGCGTGCGCGGCGGTCAGCTCGACGAGCCGGACGACCTGCGCGACGACCGGCTCCGGGAGGTCGGTGTCGGCGAGCATGCGCGCGGCCAGGCGGGCGCTGCGCTCCTCGTTGTCGGCGCGCTCGGGGTCGTACACGGCGTCGTGGAACCAGGCGGCGAGCCGGACGGCGTCGGGGTCCTCGGCGTGCCCGGCCAGCTCGTCCACGAGGTCGAGCACCGCGGCCAGGTGCGCGCGGGTGTGGTAGCGGCGGTGCGGCTCGCCGTAGCGCTGGTCGAGCTCGGCGCCGATGTGCCGGGTGTGGGGTCCGGCCAGCGCCACCCACCGGTCGACAAGTTCCATGGGGGCCATCCTGGCGGATCGCGGGACGGGCCGGGACACGCGATGCCATCGTTCTTGCGTGCGGAGGACGCCCCGGCCACTATGGTGATCACTGCGAGTTAGGCAAGGCTTACCTCACTCACTGGAAGGGCCGGTCGTGGCCGCCTCTCTCTACCTGGTCGCCGGCAAGGCGACCGACTCGGTGACCCACGGGTTCCTGCCCGCCGCCGCGCGCCTGGGCCTCGACGTCACGCTCCTCACCGACCGTCCCGCCGCCCACGACGCCGGTGTTCCCGTGGTCGAGTGCGACGTCTCCGATTTCCGCGCCATCATCGCGAGCGTCGAGGGCACCGCCGCGCACGGCGGGGCCGAACCCGCCGCGGTCTTCTCCAACAGCGACTTCCTGCAGGCGCCCGCCGCGCTGGCCGCCGCGTACTTCGGCCTGCCCGCCAAGGACTGGCGGGCCGCGACCCGGGCGAAGAACAAGGCGCTCATGCGGCGGCACCTGGTGTCCCTCGACCCGGTCTTCTCGGCGGACGCCGCGCGGGTTCCGGCGGACGCGCCGTACCCGCTCGTCCTCAAGCCGCGCGAGGGGGTGGCGAGCGAGGACGTCTTCCTCGTCCGCGACGCCGGGGAGCTCTCCGCACGGATCGAGGAGGTCAGGGCCCGGCGCGGCGATCCGCTGGTGGCCGAGGAGTACCTGCCCGGACGCCTCCACACGCTGGAGACGCTGGGCGACGGGCGTGAGGTGCGCGTGCTCGGGTCGTTCCGCACGTCGCTCTCGCCGCCGCCGTTCTTCGTCGAGGAACGCCTGGAGTGGGCGCCCCCGCCTCCGGAGACGGCGCAGGTGCTGCGCCAACTGGAGGCGCTGGGCGTCGGTTTCGGAGCGTGCCACACCGAGTTCGTCGTCCACGAGGGGCGCGCCCGCATCATCGAGGTCAACTACCGCCTGATCGGCGACCACTGCGACTTCCTGCTGGCCGACCTGCTGGGCGTCCCGCTCTTCGAGCAGATCCTCGACGTCCACCTGGGCGCGTCCTTGCCGGGACGGCGGGTGCCGCGTCCGCGCCATGCCGTCGCCGAGCCGGTCATCGCCGACCGCTGCGGCACGCTCACCGCGGCTCCCGGCCCCCTGCTGCTGGACGACGGTCCCGTCCGGCTGGCGTACCGCCCGCAGCGCGCGGTGGGCGACACCGTCGAACTCACCCGCACCAACCGCGACTACCTGGGCACCGTCCGCGCCATCGGACCCGGGCCGGACGAGGTGGACGCCGCCCTGGCGCGGTTCCGGGCGGCCCACGAGTGGACGATCGCGTGACCGGTGACGACGCCGAGGGCACGCTCGCGGCCCGTGTCCTGGACGCGTTGCTGAGGGAGGACTACGCGGGCCTAAGGCGCTTCGTGCGTGGCCGCACGCTGGAGCTTCCGGGCCGGCCCGTGCGTCTCGTGCAAGCGCGTCCCGCCTTTCTCTCGGAACTCGTCGTGGACCCTGGGCAGGGCCTGCGGTTGAGCGACGTCTTCCATGCCGTCCGTGCGGTGGCCGACCTGCGTGACGACACGGCGGCCTTCGAGCGCGAGTGCCGTGAGGCCTTGGCGGCCGTCCGGCTGCACGACGACGCGCGTCCGGCCGTCCACCGGCGGCTGGGACGCCTCCCGGCCGAGCTGCGGACGGGCCCCGGCACGTTCTACGAGACGCTGGCGGCCTACAACGACCATCCCGTGCATCCGACCGGCCGGAGCCGCGCCGGGCTGTCCCTGGCCGAGCTGAGCCGGTACGCGCCCGAGTTCGCTCCGTCGTTCCCGCTGCGCTGGGCGGCGGTGCGGAACGCGACGCTGGCCGGGGAGCTCCCCGAGTGGTGGCCCACTCCGTCCGAGGTGGGCCTGGGATCGGAAGGCGTGCTCTTTCCCGTCCATCCGCTGGCGGTGCGGCAAGTGCGCTCGCAGCCCGGTGCCCTGCTCGCGCCCGACCCCTACCTCCAGGTCGCCCCGACCCTTTCGATGCGGACGGTCGCGGCGGCCCCGCTCGCCCATCTGAAGATGCCGCTGCCGACGAGCACCCTCGGCCTCCGCAACCGGCGCACCATCATGCCCGGCACCCTCCCGGACGGCGCGCTCGTCGAGCGGATACTGCGCCAAGTGCTTGTGCACGAGCCGGGGCTTCCCGTCCTTGTCGCCGACGAGCAGACCTACGGCCATGCCGACGACCCACTCCTCGGCTATTTGGTGCGGCGATTCCCGCCGGAGGTGGCGCGCGCGCACGTCGTCCCCGTAGCGGCACTGCTCGCCGAGGCACCGGACGAGGGTTTCGTCATCGAACGCTGGGACGTCGAAGCACTCTTCGGCGCTTACTTGTCGGCGCTGCTCTCCTGGAACGTCACGCTGTTCCGGTACGGCATCGCGCTAGAGGCGCATCAGCAGAACGTGGCGCTCGTCTTGGACGAGTCCCCGCTCCGCCTCCTCGTCAAGGACAACGACGGCGCGCTCATCGACCCGTCCCGCCTCCGTGAGCGCGTGCCGCCCGCCCCCGGCACCGACCCCCGCGACCTCGCCGACCGCCGGATGACGACCTCCGACCCCGAGGCCCTCGCCCGCGTCTTCGTCACGATCACGCTGCACCTGTGCGCCGCGGCGCCCGCCCTCGGCCTGGCCGAGCGGGGCCTGCTGCCGTGGCGGACCGGGCGCCGGATGATCCGCGAGCGGCTGGACGAGGCGCTCGGGCCGGACGACGCGTTCCTGCGCTCCCGCACGCTCGACGCCGACTCGCTGCCCGGCAAGGCCATGGTCACCGCCGGGACCCTCGTCGACAAGGCGAGGACCGGCGCGGCCGACATCAACAAGCACTACGGCCCGCCGGGGCCGAACTACCTACGGGACACCACGTGCTGCTGACAGGACCGGCCGTCACGGCCGACGACGCCACCTCGACCGCGCTGCTCAACTGCCTGGTGCGGGAGGTGTGCGGGCCCGAGCAGCAGGTCTGGCCGGACGGCGGCCGGCTGGTGCTCCGGCTCCCCCGCGCGGGGGTCGTGCTGCGCGCGGGCCTGGCCCGCCCCCCGGCCGGGGCCGCCCCGCGCTTGGCGCCGCCCTACGAGGAGCGCCGCGCGGACGAGTGGATACCGGCCCCCTGGGAGAGGTTGGCGAACCTGGTCGCGGGCGAACTGGAACTGGCGACCGGGCACCCGAACCCGGAGTTCCTCGCCCAGGTGGTCGACAGCCATGCTGCGCTCACCGCCATCCTTGCCGCGAGGGGCGAACCCTCTGGAGACCCCTACATCGACTCGGAGCAGTCCCTTGTCGCGGGGCACCGTTTCCACCCGTCTCCCAAGGCCCGTCAGGGCTCGCCGCAGGAGTGGCTCCCTTACGCGCCTGAGACGAGGGCTCGGTTCCGGCCGCTGTGGCTCGCCGTCCCCGAGCATCTCGTCGCCGAGGAGGGAGACGCGAGGGCCTTCGAGGCCCTGGAAGAGCACGGGCCCCCGGCTCCGCCCGGACGCCGGCTACTTCCCGTCCATCCGTGGCAGTTCTCATTGCTGGCGGACAACCCCGTCCTGCGGAAGGCCTTGGCGAGCGGCTCCCTGGTCAACCTCGGCCCCTCCGGGCCGGAGGCGGTGCCTACGTCGTCCATCCGTACCGCGTACCTGCCGGACGCCGACGTGTTCTGCAAGTTCAGCCTGGATGTGCGCATCACCAACTGCGTCCGGAAGAACGCCTGGTACGAGTTGACCGGGGCGATGACCCTGAACGAGCTACTGCCGCCCATCCTGGAGAAGCTGGACGCCACGTGCCTCAGGGAGCCCGCCTACCGCAGCGTCGCTCTCCCCGACCGCCGCCTGTACGAGGGCTTGGGCGTGATCCTGCGCCAAGGCGTCGGCTCCCTTCCCGGGACGCCTCTCCTTGCGGGCGCTCTGACCGACCCATGCAACGCCCTCCTCGCCGGGCTGCCCGCACTGTCGACCCCGGAGAGCGCCCAAGCCTGGTGGGACGCATACGTAGCCTGCGTGGCACCGCCCGTGCTGGGCGCCTATCTGGACCACGGCGTCGTCCTGGAGCCACACCTGCAGAACGTCCTCGTCTGCGTCGACGACGACGGCATGCCCGTCCATGCCGTGTTCCGCGACATGGAAGGCACCAAACTGACCTCCGGCCAATGGGACCTGTCGCATCTCCCCTCCCGTGTGGCCGAGGCCCTCACCTACGCCCCCGACCAGGGTTGGAACCGTGTCGTCTACTGCCTCCTCGTCAACCACCTGACCGAGATAGCCGCCGCGGTGGCCGACCTCCACCCGTCCTTGGACGAGACGCTCTGGCGCACGGCGCGCAAGCATTTCGCCGACCACGACCGTCACCCGCAGGTGAGGGCCCTGCTGGCCGGTGTCCCGCTGCCCGCCAAGGCGAACCTCCGCACCCGCTGGTCGCGGACGGCCGACCGCGGCGCCGCCTACGTCCCCGTCCCCAACCCGCTCGCCGCGCCCCGACCGCTGTGAACGAGTTCGCGGTGGCCCTCGACCGGTACCCGGCCTACGTCCACGACCTTCCCGGCCTCGAAGCCCACGTCCGCGGCATCCGCGCCGCGCTGCCCGGCACGGAGGTCTTCTACGCCGCCAAAGCCAATCCGGACGCCGAGATCCTCCGCACTGTCGCGCCCCACATCGACGGCGTGGAGGTGTCGTCCGGCGGCGAACTCGCGCATGTCCGGGAGACGCTCCCCGGCAAGCCCGTAGCGTTCGGCGGGCCTGGGAAGACGGACGACGAACTGGCCCTGTCGCGCACGCTCAACGCCGAACGGATCCACGTGGAGAGCCCGAACGAACTGGCCCGCCTCGCAGCCCTCGGCCCGGCCGACGTCCTTCTCCGCGCGAATCTGCCCCTGCACGTGCCGAACGCCGCCCTCACCATGAGCGGCCCTTTCGGAATGGACGAGGACGCCCTCGACCATTGCGCCCGCCTCTTGGCCTCCTACCCGCACCTCAAGCTCCGGGGTATCCACGCCCACCTGGCATCCGGCCTGGACGCGCCGGTCATGCTCGACCTGGCCCACCGGATAGCGGAATGGGCGATCCCCTGGCTGCGTGCCCGAGGAGTGGACGACCCCGAACTGAACGTGGGCGGCGGAATGGCGGTGGACTACACGTCCCCGGAGACCCGCTTCGACTGGCACACCTACGGGACGGGCCTAAGCGGCATCCCCGCGAAGGTCCGCATAGAGCCAGGCCGGGCGATGACCGCCTACCACGGCTGGTACGTCACCGACGTCCTGGACGTGAAGACGACGCGAGGCGAGACCTTCGTCGTCCTCAGAGGCGGCACCCACCATCTGAGGACGCCCGTGACAAAGGGCCACGACCAGCCGTTCAAGGTTCTGACCGCGCAAGGCCCGGAGCGCCCGGCGACCCTGGTGGGCCAGCTCTGCACCCCGAAGGACGTCTTCGCGCGCGACGCCCTCGTCCCGCCCCTGGCCCCGGGCGACGTCATCGCCTTCACCATGGCCGGGGCCTACGCCTGGAACATCTCCCACCACGACTTCCTCATGCACCCGAAGCCGGCCTTCCACTACCGGCGCTGACCGTCAGCTGCGGGGGCTCCCGTACCAGCGCCAGGACGTGACGCGCGGGCGCCCGGGGAGGTCGCCGCGTCCGGTGGCCCACAGGAGGGTCGCCCAGGGGTCGGTGTCCTGCGGTGCGCCGGGGAAGAGGCGTCCCAGCACGCGGGCGCACAGGTCGGCGGGCGGCTCCCACGGCAGACCCAGCCCGTCCGCCAGGTCGTACATGTGGACGAGGGTCTCCACGATCCCCATGGCGGCGAACCCTTCGGCGTCCGACGCGCCGAAGACATGGTGCGCGCGGACGTCCGGGGCCGTGCAGCGGACCACGGCGGAGAGCATCCCGCCGCACGCGTCGAGCACCTGGAGCAGCCCCGCGGCCCCGGCGTCCCGGTCCGCGTGGATCGCGTTCGCCGGCCCCCCGGAGCGCTTGCTCTCCCACACGAACGGCACCTCGCCGTCCGTCGGCGGCGTCCTCGGCGCGAGCTGGGCGGCGTAGGCGAACAGGTCGTCGCCGAGGTGCTCGACGGTCTCCCAGCAGGTCCATTCGAGCGACCCGGCCTTCGCGTCCCAGGCCTCCTGGGGAGCCTCGCGCAGCGCGGCGATGGCCAGCCGGACGGCGAGGTCGAGATCGTCTGCGGTCACGGGGGCGGTCGGATGCGGCATGGCCCCGACGCTACTGGACGACCACCGACCGCCGTTCAGCCGCCCATCAGGGCGGCGGTCCCGCTGACGCTGATCCCGGTGTCGCCGGAAGGGACGTCCACGAGCAGCCGGCTGGGACGGCCCATGTCCTCGCCCTGGCGGATCGTGAGCCGGGCGGGCGGGGCGACGAGGCCCAGCGACCGCAGGTAACCGCCGAAGGCCGCCGCGGCGGCGCCGGTCGCCGGGTCCTCCACCACGCCGCCCGGCGGGAACGGGTCGCGGGCGTGGAAGACGGTCTCGCTCTCCCGCCAGACGAGGTGGACGGTCGTCCAGTCGTTGCGCGCCATGAGTTCGCCGAGCGCGTCCATGTCGTAGTCGAGGTCGGCGAGGCGTGCGCGCGTGGACGCGGCGAGGACCAGGTGGTCGTTGCCCGCGTTGGCGATGCGCGGCGGCAGCGCCGGGTCGAGCTGCGCGGCCTCCCAGCCCAGCGCGTCGAGCGCCGCGGCGAGGTCAGCCTCAGCGACGTCCCGGACGGTGGGCGGGACGCTCGTGAGGGTGGCGAGGACGCGGCCGCCGGCCTCCCTCGTCTCGACCCCGACCTCCCCGGCCATGGTGTCCAGCCGCAGGCTCCCGGTGCCCCGGCGCTCGGCCAGCGCGACGGCGGTCGCGATCGTCACGTGCCCGCAGAAGGCGACCTCGGCCAGCGGACTGAAGTAGCGGATCCGGAACCGATCGGGCGCGCCTCCCTCGTCGAAGAGGAACGCCGTCTCGGAGAACCCGATCTCGGCGGCGATGTCCTGCATCCTCGCGGCGTCCAGGCCCCGCGCGTCCAGGACGACGCCGGCCGGGTTGCCGCCCTCGCCGTCCACGTCGAAGGCGGTGTAGCGGAGTGCTTGTGCGGTGTCGCTCATGGGACCAGTCTGCGCGCACCGGTAGCATCGCGTCCAACGATGGTTATTGATGAGAGGCATCGGGATACTCGATGGACACGCGCCTCCTCACCACCTTCCTGGCGGTCCTGCGCACCGGCGGGATGACCGCCGCCGCAGCGGAGCTCGGCTTCGTGCAGTCCACGGTCACCGCGCACGTCCAGGCGCTGGAGCGCATCGCCGGGACGCCGCTGCTCGACCGCCGTCCCGGCGGCGTCTCCCCGACCCTCGCCGGTTCGCTGCTCGCCGAGCGCGCCCGGAGCATCCTCGACCTCCAGGAGCGGATGCTCGCGGAGGTCACCGCCGCCGCAACCGAGCCGTCCGGCCAGGTGCGGCTCCAGGCGCCGGAGTCGGTGTGCGCGTACTGGCTCGCGCCCGTCCTGCCCGGGCTGCGGCAGGCGCTCCCGGACGTGAGCGTGTCGCTGTCCCCCGCCGACACGCGGACCGCGCTGACCGCGCTCGCCGACCGCCGCGCCGACCTGGCCCTCGTCCTCGAACCGTCGCCCGACCCGTCCGGCGTCGAGCTGGTCGATCTGGGCGTCCAGCCCCTGTCGCTCGTCGCGGCGCCGGCCGCGCCCCTCCCCCGGGACCGTCCGCTCACCCCGGCGGAGCTCGCCGAGGCCGGGGTGATCCTGCTGGAGGAAGGCTGCTCCTACAGCGACGAGATCGCCGCTGTCGCGGCAGCCGCCGACCCCACGGCGAACCCGCCCCGGTTCGGCGGCATCGAGACGGCGAAGCGCTGCGTCGCCGCCGGCCTCGGCGTGGCGCTGCTGCCCGCGGTCACGGTCGCCGGGGAGCTCGCCGCGGGCACGCTCACCGAACTGCGCCCGCCGGCCGGCCTGTCCCGGCAGCGCCTCTGGCTCGCCGAGCCGGCGTCCCGCTGGCGCTCCCCCGCCGTCGACGCCGTCCGCACCGCCCTGATCGAATCGATCGCCGACGGCACCGCGCGCTCGTAGTCCCGGCCCGGCGGGACGCGGCTCAGCGTCCGGTCTTCGCGCGCTCGTAGTGCCGGGCGGCCTTGGCCCGGTTGCCGCAGACGGCCATGGAGCACCAGCGCCGGGTGCCGTTCTTGGTCGTGTCGTGGAAGTGCAGCACGCAGTTGGGGTGCGCACAGGGCTTGACCCGGTCGGGGCTGTCGGCCATGAGGCGCAGGTAGTCGGCGGCGGCCAGCCAGGACGGCAGCCACGCGGGGTCGTCGGTGCGCGCATGGTTCTGCGGGCCGCCGAGCCCGAGCCTGAGGTGCAGCGCGCCGCGTTCCAGGACCCCGTTGAGCGCGTCGGCCGACTGCGCGGACGGCTCCTCGTCCACGAGCGCCAGAAGGATCTCGCGGGTCCGCACGGTGGCGTCGAGCGTCGCCCGGTCGGCCGTCGCGCGCTCGTCCAGGCCCGCCGAACGCAGCCAGACGGCCAGGCCGTCGGTCGAGTCGAGCAGGTCGTGGCGGACGCCGTCGTCGATCCACCGGGTGTTGAGCAGGTCCAGGAACAGCGGCTCCCCGACCAGCGGACGGGGGTCCGCCGCGTCCCGCTGCGGAGGTCGTTCTTCCGGCTGCACACCGCGATTCTACCCGGCTAACGCGCCTTAGCCGGTTGACGCGCTCTCTCTAACCACTTATCTTCAGATAGCCAGTTAAATCAACGCCGGGCAGGACGGCCCGGGATAGTGAGGTGTGGCATGGAGACGGTCGCCATCAAGGCCCTGCAGACGGGGCACGTGGGGCTGAACGTGACCGACCTGGACCGGTCGGTGCCCTTCTACCAGCGCGTCTTCGGGTTCGAGGTGCAGGCCGAGGGCAAGGAGGCCGACCGCCGCTGGGCCTTCCTCGGCCGCGACGGGCGGCTCGTGCTGACCCTGTGGCAGCAGAGCGACTCCGCCTTCGCGCCCCGCTCGGCGGGCCTGCACCACCTGTCGTTCCAGGTCGAGTCGATCGACGAGGTGAAGGCCGCCGAGCGGGTACTCCGCGAACTGGACGCCGAACTGGTCCACGACGGCGTCGTCCCGCACGGCGAGGGCGTCTCCTCCGGAGGGATCTTCTTCACCGACCCCGACGGGACCCGCCTGGAGATCTACGCGCCGACCGGCGCCGACACCGCCCCCGCACCCAGCGGAGCGGCCCCCACCTGCGGATTCTTCTAATCCCACCGGTCCATCGAAAGGAGGCCGCTGTGGCGGCCGACGTCTACCACCAAGGCGAACGAGCCGCCCAGCGGCGCGCCGGTCTGCTCGACCAGGGCGCGTTCTCCTCCCGCGCCGTCCGGGCCGAGATACCCGAGGTGGCGCGCAAGTTCCTGCTCGCGCAGCCGATGCTCGTACTCGGCGCCGCGGACGACGAGGGGCGGATGTGGGCCACCGTGCTCACCGGCCGGCCCGGCTTCCTGCGCGCCGAGGACGACCGCGCCCTTACGATCGACGCCCGCCCGGCGCCGGACGACCCGCTGCACGACCGGCTCACCG
Source organism: Actinomadura sp. K4S16 (assembly GCF_008327685.1). GTDB lineage: Bacteria > Actinomycetota > Actinomycetes > Streptosporangiales > Streptosporangiaceae > Spirillospora. Next base: position 188,577 of record NZ_BDDE01000023.1, on the reverse strand, counting down.
GGCCCGCCCAGGTCGGCATGCTGGCCATCGAACCGGGCCGCCACCGCCGGATGCGGATGAACGGCCGCGCCGCCCCCACCGGGAGCGGCCTGCGCGTGGATCTCGACCAGGTGTACTCCAACTGCCCCAAGTACATCCAGAAGCGGCAACCGGAATGGTCGGCGGCCACAGCGGCCCCGCCGAAGCACTCCAGCGCCCTCACACCCGACCAGCAAAAGTGGATCGCCGGCGCGGACACCTTCTTCATCGCCACCGCCGACCTCGACGGCGACGCCGACGCCTCCCACCGCGGCGGCGCCCCCGGATTCGTGGAGGTGGTGTCGCCGACCGTGCTGCGCTGGCCCGACTACGTCGGCAACGCCATGTTCAACACGCTGGGCAACCTGGAGGTCCAGCCCCGGGCCGGACTGCTCTTCTGCGACTGGAGCACCGGCGCCGTCCTCCACCTCACCGGCACCGCGCGCACCGACTGGGACCCCGCGCACGCCGCCGCCGTCCCGGGCGCCGAACGCCTCGTCGAGTTCACCGCCACCGAGGTCGTCGAGATCGCCGGAGCCGTGCCGCTGCGCTGGAGCGCCCCCGTCCCGTCCCGGTTCAACCCGCCCGTCACTTGAATCTCCCCTGAGGGGAGATGCCAGGGTGAGGCCATGGACGGCGAAGCGACCTACTCCATCGGTGACCTCGCCCGGACCACCGGGCTCACCGTGAAGGCCGTGCGCTTCTACACCGAACGCGGGATCGTCCCGGCGCGCAGGACCGCGTCGGGACACCGCCGCTACGGGGCGGACGCGGTGGCCCGGCTGGGCCTGGTGCGGACGCTGCGCGAGCTGGGGATCGACCTGGCCACCGTCCAGAAGATCGTCGACCGCGAGGTTTCGGCCGCCGAGGCGGCCGCCGCCCACGCCGAGGCCGTCGCCGTCCAGATGCGGACGCTGCGGCTGCGGCACGCGGTCCTGACCATCGCCGCCCGGCGCGGCAGCGACCCCGAGGAGATGGAACTGATGCACCGGTTGGCCCGACTGTCGTCGGCCGAACGCAAGGACCTCGTCGGCGACTTCCTCAACAGCTCGTTCGGCGCGCCCGAGACCGGCCCGATGCCCCGCGTCCTGCACCGGTCGCTGGCCCCCGAACTGCCCGAGGACCCGACCTCCGAGCAACTGGCGGCCTGGGTGGAACTGGCCGAACTCAGCCGCGACCCCGATTTCCGCACCCTCATGCGGGACCTGTTCAACGACCACAGCGCCGCAGCCGCCGGCCGCCCCAAGGGCCCACCACGCAAGCACGCCGTCGCCCGCGTCACCGAGACCGTCCGCCCCTTGCTGGCCGCAGGATTGGCCCCGGACTCCCCGGAGGCGGCCCAGGCCGTCAACGAAGTCGTAGCCGCCTACGCGGAATTCCAGAACCTCCCCGACACCCCGGCCCTGCGCGCCCGCCTGGCCGCCTATCTCACGGCCGCCAACGACCCCCGCCGCGAGCGCTACCTGACCCTCCTGTCGACCGTCAACGGCTGGGCCCCACCCGACCACCCCCGCCAAGAGATCGACTGGTTCCTCACCGCCCTCCCCACCCCCTGATCACCGCCGCCTACTCATCGACGGCCTTCGCATCGTCGGGGTCCGGGGTGTAGCCACAGCGCTCGGGACTGCATTCGGCCTCGTGGTCGCGGCCCCACAGGTAGGTGTCGCGCTCGGAGGCTCGGGCGAGGTGGACCAGCCTGAGCTGCCTCCTCCTCGGAAGGGTGGACGGGAGGGCGGCGAAGGTCTCGGGTTGCACGGCGACCATGCTGGTGACTTGTTCGCCATCGAGCATCCGCACGAATGCGGTGCAGTGCCACCAGCGGATCTCCCCGTCTCGGCCGTCGAAATTTCCGGGCCAGTAGTAGTTCGCCGGATCCGGCACCAGATAGTGGACGCCTTCGGGGTCCAGGTGCGCTCGGAGCAATGGTCCGCCGCCACCGAGGCCGAGCCGGAGCCGTCCGGCCTCCTCGAACACGGCGCAGACCGCATCGGTGTCGAGGGCCTTGAGGACGTGCGCTTCGGCAGGCAGCGGCTCGCGTCCGGCCGGAGCCCTGACCGGCCAGCGCCCCAGCAGGACGCCGGCCCGCTGCCGCAGCGTCATCGGCGACGGGCTCTTGCGATTAGCCGGCAGTGCCGGTGGCGGCGTCCAAGTCAGTCCGGCCTGCTCGATGTGGGCGAGCATCCACGCGCGTCCCTCCGGCCCCGTGGTGTGCCAGGTCCATCCCTGCGTGGGCCGTCGAGACCTTGGGGAATGGTCGAATATCGAGGGCGGCCGATCAGTTCTTCCCCGCGCCGATCGTACAGTTGCCCCTACACCGGGCAGGTTTGCGAATGCTCTGCCTGAGACGACATTTCCTCAGGTCGGACGCACCCCTTCCGTTCGGGCAGGAGAGCCGCGGAGTGCGGGGCGTCCGAATTGGTGCATGTTGGTCGTCCGGTTCCGGCGTTTGTGGCGGATGACCTGTTGTCGCCGGGTGGACGGGTCGATGATGGCGGCATGACGGGGCGCGTACTGGCCTGGGCCGGCGGCATCATCGCGGCCGCATCGGTGGCGGTGTTGATCTTGTACTTCGCGGTGAAGGGCTTCCACTGGGACGACACCATCGGGGTCATCGGCGCCGTGGTCGGCATCGTCGGCCTGGTAATGGCCGTGTACGGAGCCGTACGGGGCCACCGAACCCCCGACCCCGATCAGCAGCTGGACGGGCCGGGCGGGGAACGGTCAGTACGGATCGGCGATGACGGCACCAACACCGGCATCGTCTCCACCGGAGGCGGCGCGGCCAACACCCAGATCAGAGGTGAGGCATCCGGGCACGGCCGGGTGTATCAGGCCGGACGAGACCAGTACATCAAGGACCAGTGAGTAGCCCGCGGACCGATCCCGGCGACGCCCGAAAGGCTGCTGACATCCATATGGAGGCGACCGCTTCCGGAGACGGCAGGGTGTACCAGGCGGCCCGGGACCAGTACATCGATGAGCGGACCATTCAGGTGCGTCCGGCCTCCGAGGTGCCGGCTCCGCCAGGCCTGCTCAACCTGCCCGCCCACGCGGACCTGTTCGTCGGGCGGGAGAGCGAGCTGACCGATCTGGACGCCGCCCTGCGAGCCTCCGAGCAGGTCGTGGTGGCCGCGGTGTCAGGGCTGGGCGGGGTGGGCAAGTCCACGCTGGCCGCCCGCTACGCCCTCACCCACGCCCGGCCCGAAAGCAGCGACGAGGTCGGTAGGGGCGCACCCCCCGGGGCGATCAAGTTTCACCCGGTGTGGTGGATCACCGCCGATACCCAAGAGGCCGTGCAGGCCGGGCTGGCCGGTATGGCGACCGCGCTGCAGCCCGAACTCACCGAGGCGTTGCCGCTGGAGGCGCTGGCCGAGTGGGCGTTGACCTGGCTGGGCTGCCACTCCGGCTGGCTGCTGGTCCTGGACAACGTCACCGATCCGGCACACATCGTCCCGCTGCTGGAACGCACGAGGGCCGGACGGTTCCTGGTCACCAGTCGGCTCGGCCAGGGCTGGCACCGTCACAATGCCCGGGTCCTGCGGCTGGATGTGCTCACCCCCGATCAGGCGCTGGAACTGCTCACCCGCATCGCCACCACCAACGGCTGGGAGATCGATCCGGACGGCGCGGACGAGCTGGTGGCCGAGCTGGGATTCCTCCCGCTGGCGATCGAACAGGCCGGCGCGTTCATCAACCAGAACCAGTTGCCTCCGCGCGCCTACCTGGAGCTGTTGGCGGCCTCACCGGCGATGATGTACGACCTGCTCGCCGAAGGCGGCGACACCCGCACGATCGCGCGGATCTGGCGGATCACCGTGGACCGGCTCACCGCCGACACGCCACTGGCCGGTGACCTACTGCGCGTCCTGGCCTGGTACGCCCCCGAGGCCATCCCCCGCAGTCTGCTCGACGGCCTGACCCGACCGCATGAGGCCGAGAACGCCGACGCGACCGCAGGGGCCGGGGAGATCGTGGAGGCACCGCTGTTGCAGGCCGCACTCGGCAAGCTCGCCGCCTACAACATGATCACCCTCACGCCCGGCACCATCACCGTGCACCGGCTGGTCCAGGCTCTCGCCCGCACCCCCGACGACCGCCCCGGCGACCGGGACCCCCACCGCAGCCCAGAGGCGATCATCACCGCTCTGCACACCGCCACCCGATTGCTGGATCAGGCCCGCCCCGCCGACGTTGAAGACCCGAGCGGTTGGCCGCGTTGGCGACAGCTACTCCCCCACATCGACGCCCTGGCCGACCACGCACCTCTGGACACCGACTCCACCCGCACCAGCCTGCTGCTGGACCGGACCGCCACCTTCCTGCAGAACCAAGGAGTGCTCACCCGCGCGATCGCCTACTTCGAACGCGCCCTGACCACAGACCGCCGACTGCGCGGCGACGACCACTTCGAGACCTTGGCCTCCCGCAACAACCTCGCCTACGCCTACCGGGACGCGGGCGACCTGACCCGGGCGATCCCGCTGCACGAACAGACCCTCACCGACTACGAGCGGGTTCTGGGCCACGACCACCCTGACACCCTGACCGCTCGCAACAACCTTGCCAACGCCTACCAGGACATGGGCGACCTGGAACGTGCGATCCAACTGCACGAGCAGACCCTCGCCGACCGCGAGCGGGTCTTGGGCCACGACCACCCTGACTCCTTGAGCTCCCGCAACAACCTCGCCTACGCCTACCGGGACGCGGGCGACCTGACCCGGGCGATCCCGCTGCACGAACAGACCCTCGCCGACCGCGAGCGGGTCTTGGGCCACGACCACCCTGACACCCTGACCGCTCGCAACAACCTTGCCAGCGCCTACCAGGACGCGGGCGACCTGGAGCGCGCGATCCAACTGCACGTAGAGACTCTCGCCGACCGCGAGCGGATCCTGGGCGCCCACCACCCCGACACCCTGGCATCTCGCAACAACCTCGCCTACGCCTACCAGGACGCAGGAGACCTGGAACGCGCGATCCCGCCGTACCAGCAGACTCTGGCCGACTGCGAGCGGGTCCTGGGCACCGACCACCCCTACACCCTGAGCTCCCGCAATAACCTCGCCAACGCCTATCAGAAGGCGGGTCACCTGGGTCGGGCGATCCCGTTGTACGAGCAGACCCTGGCCGATCGCGAGCGGGTTCTAGGCCACGACCACCCTGACACCCTGACGGTTCGCAACAACCTTGCCAGCGCCTACCAGGACGCAGGAGATCTAGAGCGCGCGATCCAGATGTACGAGCAGACCCTGGCCGACTGCGAGCGGGTCCTGAGCAAAGACCACCCGATGACCGAGATCGTGCGCGCCAATCTCGAATCAGCGACACAACAGCAAGGTGGGCAGTGACGGGCGTCAATCCGTTCAGAACTCGTTTCCGACGCTCGCAAGGGCGGCCGAACTGGCTATGCGGGGATAGTCAACGAGTGTGGTCGTCCGTATTCGTGCATGTTGGTCGTCCGGTTCCGGCGTTTGTGGCGGATGACCTGTTGTCGCCGGGTGGACGGGTCGATTATGGGGGGCATGACAGGGCGCGTACTGGCCTGGGCCGGCGGCGTCATCGCGGCCGCATCGGTGGCCGCGTTGATCGTGTACTTCGCGGTGAAGGGCTTCCACTGGGACGACACCATCGGGGTCATCGGCGCCGTGGTCGGCATCGCCGGGCTGGTCATGGCCGTGTCCGGGGCCGTGCAAGCCCGCCGGACTTCCGGGAGGGACCGGTCAGCAGGCGATCGGTCGGTCCAGTTCGGCGACAACGCCACCAACACCGGCATCGTCTCCACCGGAGACGGCACGACCAACACCCAGATCAAGGGCACCGCCTCCGGGCACGGCCGCATCTACCAGGCCGGACGCGACCAGCACATCCACCGCGACCGGTAACGGCTTCAGAGCGATGGCCGGCGGAGCCGAACCCCAACCTGACCAACCCTCCTCGCATATGGAAGGCACCGCGTCGGGGCACGGCGTTGTGAACCAAGCCGGTCGGGACCAGAACTTCACCGAGCAGCGCATCGAGCGGCAGGTCGTGCTGTCGTACTCGGTACGACCCGCTGACGTGACCGCCCCGCCGGGCCTGACCAACGTTCCGTCGCATGCGCACTTGTTCGTCGGGCGCGGCACCGAACTGCAGAAGCTGGACGCGGCCTTGACCGACTCGGGTGAGGTGTTGGTGGCCGCGGTGCACGGCCTGGGCGGGGTGGGCAAGTCCACCCTGCCCGCTCGCTATGCCACCCGCCGCCGCGACCGGTTCTCCCCGGTGTGGTGGATCACCGCCGACACCGGCGAGGCCGTCCAGGCGGGACTGGCCGCACTCACCGTCGCACTGCAGCCCGAACTGAAGCAGGCACTGCCCCTGGAGGCCCTGGCCGAGTGGGCGCTGACCTGGCTGAGCAGCCATGACGGCTGGCTGCTCGTGCTGGACAACGTCAACGACCCCGAGCACATCGCCCCGGTGATGGCCCGCACGAGCAACGGGCGGGTCCTGGTCACCAGCCGGCTGGCCGAGAGCTGGCACCGGTTCGGCGCCCAAGTGCTGCGGCTGGACGTGCTCACCAGTGGGCAGGCGGTGGAACTGCTCACTCGCATCGCCGCCCACGACCGGCCCGGCGCGGATCTGGAGGGCGCTGCCGACCTGGCCGAAGAGCTGGGTCACCTGCCGCTGGCGATCGAGCAGGCCGCCGCCTACCTGCACCAGCACCGGCTCTCCCCGCGCGCCTACCTGAACCTGCTGGCCGACTCACCTGCGGTCATGTACGACCAGACCGCCCAGGGCGCCGACGCCGCACGCACCATCGCCCGGATCTGGCGCCTCACCCTCGACCAGCTCACCGACACCCCACTGGCCGGGGACATGCTTCGAGTCCTGGCCTGGTACGCCCCCGAGGCCATTCCCCGCACCCTTGTCGAAGGCATTCCCGCCGCCTTGAACGGCAGCCCGCCGGGATCGCGCCGGCGACGAGGGCTGCCGGCCTGGCTGCGGCGGCGCTCCTCGCCCCGCCTCACCCCTGGAGTGGACCTGACGGCGCTCCGGCACGCCCTGGGTGCGCTGGCCGCCTACAACATGATCGCTTTGGACGAGGGGGGCGCGGTCACCGTGCACCGGCTGGTGCAGGCCGTCGCGCGCGCCCCCGACCCGGCCGACCCACACCGTCAGCACGATGACATCGCCACCGCCCGCGACACCGCCGCCCGCGTCCTGGACGAGGTCCGCCCTTCCGACGTCGAAGACCCTGCCAGATGGCCGATGTGGCGGGCTCTGCTCCCCCACATCGACGCCCTGGCCGACCACGCACCGGCCGACACCGACACCGACATCACTCAGCACCTGCTGGACCGCACCGCCACCCTCCTGCAACGGCAAGGCTCCCTGATCCGCGCCATCGAGTACTTCCAACGCGCCCTGGCCACCAACCAGCGCCTTCACGGCGACCGTTCCCCGGCCGTCCTGACCTCCCTCGGGAACCTCGCCCGCGCCTACCAGGACGCAGGGGACCTGGAACGCGCGATCCCCATGTTCGAACGGATCCTCGCCGATCGCGAACGGGTATTGGGCAGCGACCACCCTGCGACTCTGACCTCCCGCAACAACCTCGCCATCGCCTACCGGGACGCGGGAGACCTCGAACGCGCCATCCCCATGCTCGAACGAACCCTCACCGACTCCGAGCAAGTGCGTGGCAGCGACCACGTCGAGACTCTCATCTCCCGAAACAACCTCGCCAGCACCTACCGGGACGCGGGAGACCTCGAACGCGCCACCCCCATGCTCGAACGAACCCTCACCGACTTCGAGCAGGCGCGCGGCAGCGACCACGTTGAGACCTTGCGGGCCCGCAACAACCTCGCCGTCGCCTACCGGGACGCGGGGGACCTCAAACGGGCGATCCCCATGTTCGAACAGATCCTCACCGATCGCGAACGGGTCCTGGGGGCTGACCACCCCAACACGCTGATCTCCCGCAACAACCTCGCCCGCGCCTACCGGGACGCGGGAGACCTCGAACGCGCGGTCCCCATCCTCGAACGAACCCTCACCGACTTCGAACGGGTACTGGGGCCTGACCACCCGAGCACCGATATCGTGCGCCGCAACCTCCATGCCGCAAGATCGCAGTGATCGACCTGTCATCGAGCACTGGAAGACGGTGCCTTTGCTCGGACGAAAGCCGGGTATGGCCGACGGCGGGATGCGGAGGCCGGTTCACGGAAGGTGGCGTGCTGGTGCTTGGGCGGGTTCGGGGTGCGGCGAAGGCTGGAGCGAGGGCTGCCCGGGCGGTGCGGGACTCCGGGGCGTTGCGGCCCGTCCGGCCTGATCGGGCGGTGCGGCTGCTGTTCCCCTACGCGCGGTTCGGCCCTGTTCCCGCGACGCTCGGAGCTGTGGCGGCGCTGCGGTTTCCAAACCGGACGGCCCTCATCGATGAACGCGGGGTGCTGTCGTATGCGGAGCTCGAACGGCGTGCTGCTTCGCTGGCCACGGCGCTGAGCAGGCGTGTGGGTGATGGGAAGGTCGGGGTTCTTTGCCGCAATCACCGGGGGTTTGTGGAGACGGTTCTTGCGGCGTCCCGGCTCGGGAATGACGTGGTGCTGCTCAACACCGATTTCTCCGGTACGCAGTTGGGGCAGGTCGTCGATCGGGAGGGGATCGAGCTGCTCGTCCATGACGAGGAGTTCGGGGCGGCCGTTGAGAAGTCGGGGTTCGGCGGGGAGCGGGTGGTCGCTTGGGGCGAGGAGGGGGACACGGTCGACGCGCTGATCGCGGAGACCTCGCCCGAGCCCTTCAAGCCTGAGCGGGCCAGCCGGGTGATCCTGATGACGTCCGGCACTACCGGGACGCCGAAGGGGGCGCGGCATGATCTGTCCGCGTCCTCGCTGCTGCCCGCGGCTCTGAGTCATCTGATGCGGGTGCCGGTTCGGTCGGGTGCGCCGATGGTCGTCGCGCCGCCGCTCTTCCACCTGCTCGGGTTCGCCTACACGACGGTCGGGCTCGGGATGGGGATGCCGCTCATCCTGTCGCGCCGCTTCGATCCGCGGCAGGTGCTGGAGACGATCGCGGACTGCCGGGCGGAGGCGCTCGTGGCGGTTCCGGTGATGCTCCAGCGGATCCTGGACGTGCCGGACCGCCCGCCGGCGCCGACGCTGCGGGCGGTCGTGTGCGGCGGGGCGGCGCTGCATCCGCATCTGTCCGAGGCGTTCATGGACGCGTTCGGCGACGTCCTCGTCAACGTGTACGGCGCGACCGAGACGGGGTGGGCGACGATCGCAACGCCCGAGGATCTGCGGGCCGCGCCCGGCACGGTGGGCAGACCGTCCTTCCGGCTCACGATCAAGGTGCTCGGGGAGGACGGGCGGGAGCTGCCCGCAGGCGAGACGGGGGAGGTCTACACCGGCGGCGGGCTGCGGTTCGCCGGCTACACCGGGGGCGGCGGCAAGCAGGTGCGGGACGGCCTGACCGGCACCGGCGACCTCGGGCACTTCGACGAGGCGGGACGGCTGTTCATCGACGGGCGGGCGGACGACATGATCGTCTCGGGTGGGGAGAACGTGTTCCCCGGCGAGGTCGAGAACCTGCTCGGCGGCCATCCGGACGTCGCGGAGGTGTCGGTGGCCGGGGTGGACGACGAGAGGTTCGGGCAGCGGCTCGCCGCGCACGTCGTCAGGGCCGAGGGGGCGGAGGTCACCGAGGACGACCTCAAGGAGTACGTGCGGGCGCACCTGGCCCGTTACAAGGTGCCGCGGGACATCCGGTTCGTCCGGGAACTCCCCCGGACCAGCACCGGCAAGGTGAAGCGGACGGCGCCCGACGGCTGATGAGGGATACGCCCGGGCCCAGGGCCGCGAGGTCCCGGGCGTGCCCCGTCCCGGGGGTCAGGCGGCTCCGGCGCGCTCCTTGGCGGCCATGCAGATGCGGGCGAGGTCGTTGAGGGCGTCGGCGCGGCGCTCGTCCAGCGTGCGGCGGTCGCCCGGCCCGGCCTCGGCGAGGGTGTCGATGACCAGGGAGAACACCGGCCATTCGGCGGGCCCGATGGCGCCCTGGAAGTCGACGCCGTCCTCGAGGTCGTCGAGGTCGAGGTTGCGGGCGAAGGTGGCGAGGGCGGCCTCGGCCGCGACCACGCCGATGCGCATCGCCAGCGCGGCAGGCTCGCGATCGAGGGAGCGCACGGTGCTAGAACCCATGTTCGACAACATAGACCACACGCGTCACACGCGTCGAACGTTTGCTCGAAAACGTTACCCGACGATGGCCTGCTGGAAGAGGTAGGAGTGCGTGAAGTGCAGGGCGCCGTCGACCATGCTCGGGCGCATGCCGGTGGCGGGTCCGCCCGCCAGCTCGTCCTCCAGCTCGCGCCTGATCTGCGCCGCGACGTCCGAGGGGGTCTTCGAGAACTCCAGCCACGGGTCCAGCGGACGGACGTAGTCGAACTGGTCGGCGCGCTTCACCTGCGCGCCCGCCGAGGTGACGAGGTCCGCGATCCGCGCCTCGGTCAGGGCCTCCCCGTGCGAGGGGTCGCGGAGGCGCTCGATGCGGTCCGGGTCGCCGTCCAGGCCCTCGGGGCGGACGAGGTCGACGATGATCAGCGCGGCGCCGGGGCGGCTGACCCGGGCCATCTCCTTCACCACGGCCCCGGGGTCGGCCACCTGGTGCAGCGAGAAGCGGGTGACGACGAGGGTGAACGACCGGTCGAGGTAGGGCAGGGCGGTGGCGTCGCCGTGCGCGAAGGTGACGTTGGTGAGGCCGGCGTGGTCGGCGTCGCGCTTGCCTTCGGCGAGCATCGCGGGCGTGAGGTCGAGCGCCGTCACGTGCCGGACGCGGCGGGCGATCGCGCGGGACACGATGCCCGTCCCTGCGGCGACCTCCAGCACGACGTCCTCAAGGTCGAGCTCGGGGTCCATGAACCGGACGAGCCGGTCCAGATGGCGGGTGAACGCCGTGTTCAGCCTGGGGTCGGCGAAACCGGCCGCCTGCTTGGAGAACTCCCGTACCACCTTCTCGTCATGGGTCACCGTCACGTCGCCTCCTCGACTGGTTGCCCGGATCATCCCCGAAACCACGCACGGTGAACAGAGGGGAGTGACGAAACCCTCAGGCGGCCGGGACGCCCTCCAGCAGCGCGGCGAGGCCCGCGGCGTCGAGCAGGTCGGCCGGACGGACGGTCACGTCGGCGGCGACGTAGTGGAACGCCGCGCTGACCTGCGCGACGTCCACTCCGGCGAGCTCGGCCCACGCCAGCCGGTACGCGGCGAGCTGCACGGCGGCGAACCGCGCCTCCTCCCCCGACGGCGGGGAGCCGGTCTTCCAGTCGACGACCTCGTATCCGCCGTCCCGGGTCCGGAACACGGCGTCCATCCGGCCCCGGACCAGCCGGTCGCCGATGATGGTCTCGAACGGCACCTCGATGTCGAGCGGCTCGCGCGCCGCCCACTGCGACCCCTCGAAGCGCTCGCGCAGCATCGCCAGGTGCGAGTCGTCGGCGGCGCCCTCGTCGGCGGCACCGGGCAGCTCGTCGGGGTCGAGGAGCCGCTGCTGCCCCCAGCGGCCCTCCAGCCAGGCGTGGAACGCGGTGCCGCGCCGCGCGTAGGGGGCGGGCGGGCGCGGCATGGGGCGGCGGATCTGCCGGGCGAGCGCCGCCGGGTCGCGCGCCAGCGACACCAGCGACGACACCGACAGGTGCGCGGGCAGCTCGACGAGCAGGCCGTCGCCGCCGCGCCCCCGGTCGCGCTCGGCGAGCAGCAGCTCGACGTCGCGCGCCCACGCCGTCATGCGGGCCCGGTCGGCGTCCGACAGCCCGGCGTCGCCGGCCCAGTGGCGGGTGCGCCCGGCCATCTCGTCCTCGACCATGCGGGCGCCCTCGACGACCGCCTCGTAGCGCGCCCGCGCCGACAGGTCGGACCGGCCGCGCTCGCCGGGCGCGATGGGCCACTGCGCCTCGTCGGGGTCGGCGAGCAGCGGGTTGGCGGCGCCCTCCTCCGGCGGGTCGGCCCAAACGGCGACGGACCCGGCCCCGGCGAGGCAGACCGCCCGCACCTCCTCCAGGAACGGCGACGGTCCGAGCGGGCGCCCCGAGGACCCCCACCAGTAGCCGGTGGTGATGAGCAGGCTGGACGCGCGCGTGACCGCGACGTAGGCGAGCCGCCGCTCCTCGCGCAGGTCGCGCTCGGAGCACGCCTGCTCGAACGCGGCGAGGTCGTCCTTCTCCAGCCCGGTCAGCGCGGGCAGGTCGGCGCGGTCGCCGCGCAGCATGAACGGCAGGACGCGCGGGTTCGCGGTCCAGCGGGTGGCGTTCTGCGGCGGCGACGGGAAGATCGACCCCTTGGCGGGGCCGCCGTTCTTCTGCGGCGTGTACGCCAGGCCGGGGACGACCACGACCGGCCATTCGAGGCCCTTGGAGGCGTGGACGGTGAGGAGCTTGACGCTGTCGGTCTCCCCGACCCGCCCGGCCTCCAGCCCGAACTCCTCGGTCTCGGCGGCCTTGAGGTAGGCGAGGAACGCGCCGAGCGTCGGGTCTTCGGCGTCGCCGGCGAACGTGGCGGCGGCGTCGATGAAGGCGTCGAGGTCGGCGCGGGCGGTGACCGGGTCGAGCCCGGACCGCGCGGCGACCTCGATGTCGAGGCCGAGCGCCCGCTCGACCTCGTTGACCAGGTCCGGCAGCGGCAGCCCGACCTGGCTCCGCAGGCCGCGCAGCTCGTCGCGGAGGCGCCGCAGCCGCCCGTACCCCTCGGGCGAGTACGCGTCGGGCGGGCCGAGGTCGTCGAGCGCGTCGACGAGGCTGCCGGTCTCCTGGTTCAACTCGCTGACGAGCTGCCGAAGCGGATCGTCCCCCGCGGGCCCCTCCCCGGCCCCCTCCCCGGCCCCCTCCCCGGCCCCCTCATTGGGCCCCTCCCCGGCTCCCTCTGCGGGTGCGGCGGGGGGCGGCTCGTCGTGCGCCGGGACGGGGCGGTCGTCCGGGCGGGTGATGTCGCGGGCCGCCTCCTGGGCCAGGGCGCGGGCACGGCGTCCCAGGGCGACGAGGTCGCGGGGGCCGAGGCGCCAGCGCGGGCCGGTGAGGAGGCGGGCGAGGGACGCGCCCGCGGTCGGGTCGTGCATGACGCGCAGCGTGGCGACGACGTCCTGCACCTCGGGGACGGTGAGGAGCCCGCCGAGCCCGACCACCTCGACCGGGATGCCGCGCGCCTCCAGGGCGCGCCTGATCAGCGGGAACTGCGACCGCTTCCGGGCCAGGACGGCGATGTCGGAGTACCGGAGCGGCTCGGTCTGGGGGCCGCCGTCGGGGGCGGTCTCGGGGTCGGCGGCCATGACCCCGGCGATGCGGTCGGCGATGCGGTCGGCTTCGTCCTCCACGGTGGGGAACAGGGCGCATTCGACGCGTCCGCGCCCTTCGCGCCCGGCGCCCGGGATGAGGCGGGGCACGGCCTTCGTCTCGGCGCGCAGCTCCTCCTGTACCTTGGCCGCCGCCTCCAGGATCTGCTCGCCGTTGCGGAACGACCGGCTGAGCTGGACGACCGGCGCGGCCACCGGGCGCCCGCCGGCGGCGGCCGCCGGCTGCGCGGGGAAGTCGTAGGCGAACCGCAGCAGGTTCCCGGCGCTCGCGCCGCGCCACCCGTAGATGGACTGGCAGGGGTCGCCGACGGCCGTCACCGGATGCCCGCCCGCGAACAGCGACTTCAGCAGGACGAGCTGCGCCTGGCTGGTGTCCTGGTACTCGTCGAGCAGAACGACCGAGAACCGGGACCGCTCGATCATCCCGACCTCGGGGTGCTTGTAGGCGATGCGCGCGGCGAGGGCCATCTGGTCGCCGTGGTCGATGACCTCGCGGTCGGCCTTGGCGCGCCCGTACGCCTCGATGAGCGGCATGAGCTGCTCGCGGACGGCGTGCTTGGCGAGGACGTCGCGCTGCGCCTTGAGCGGCTTCTTCACCACGGCGAGCCGCTCGTCGAGCCAGGCGCCGACCTTGCGGACGTCCTCGGCCGTGCGCAGGTGCTCCGCCAGGTCGCCGGACAATTCCATGACGGCCTTCGTCACGGTGTCGGGCTGCCAGTCGATCCGGTCCATGGGGCCGTGGTAGGCGTCGACCACCCGCGAGCAGATCTGCCAGGCGACGGCAGGCGAGATCAGCCGCATCGTGGGTTCGAGCGCCTCGCGCAGGGCGTGGTCGCCGAAGAGGCGCGCCGCGTACGAGTGGTACGTGGACACCATCGGCTCGCCGTCGAACAGGGCCTCGCCGCCCAGCCGCTCCAGCTCGTCGCCGGGCAGGACCTCGCGGAGCCTGTCGAGCCGCTTGCGCACGCGCACGCCGAGCTCGGCGGCGGCCTTGCGGGTGAAGGTGAGGCCGAGGACGCGCTCCGGCCGGACGAAGCCGTTCGCGACCAGCCACACCACGCGCGCGGCCATCGTCTCGCTCTTGCCCGACCCGGCGCCGGCGATCACCGCCATCGGCGCCATCGGCGCCTCGATCACCCGGGCCTGCTCCTCCGTCGGCGCCGGGATCTCCAGCAGCCGGGCCAGTTCTCCCGGCGTGATCACCTCGCTCCCCCCGAGCCAGTCAGTCGCTCACCTGCCCGCCCTCGTCATGGACGGGGCAGCAGGAGCGTACGGGACAGGTGCGACACTTGTCGTTCGCCCTGGCCTGGAAGACGTCGCCGGCCATCCCCGTCGCGACGATCTCGACGAGCTTCTTCGGCCACTCGGGGTCGGCGTCCTCGGCCGGCGGGGGCTGCTCCTGCTCGCGCGCCTTCGCCGTGAACGCGGCCTTGCCGACCTGGATCAGCTTCGCCCCGCCCGGCTCGATCAGCCCGTGCCGCTCGAACGCGCCGAGCATCACCGCGTACTGGTAGACGCCGAGCTGCGGGTGCCGGGCCAGTTCGTCCTTCGGGACGGCGGTGGAGGAGGTCTTGATGTCGATGATGACGGCGCGGCCCTGCTCGTCGCGCTCGGCGCGGTCGATGCGGCCCTTGATGACGACGCGGCCGAGGTCGACCTTGAACGACTCCTCCAGCGCGACGACCTCGTTGGGGTTGTCGCGGTGCCAGGCGAGGAACTTGTCGACCATCCGGGCGGCCTGCTCGCGCTGCTTCTCCGAGTACCAGGAGCTGCGGAACTCCAGGTCGTTCCAGACCTCGTCGAGCCGCCGCGCGACGTGCACCTCGTCGACGCCGTCGTCCGCGCCCGCCATCTCGGCGACGGCGTGGACGACCTTGCCCATGGTGCTGTACTCGTTGGGCCCGCCCTCCTGGGCGCCGACCGCGGAGGCGAGCAGCCAGCGCAGCCCGCACGTGGTGAACGCCTCGACCTGGGACGGCGAGATCGTGATGGGCTCGTCCTCGGCGAACGCGGGGCCGGAGTCCGACAGCGCGGTGATGGCGTACCAGTTCTCCGGTTTCGCGCCGCGCACGCCCGCGCGCGCCAGGCGGGCCAGGTGCCCGGCGGCGGCGCGCCGCAGCGGTTCGGGACGCGACGGGTCGGCGACGACGGACCGCAGGTCGGCCACGAGCGCCGACAGCGAGAGCCAGCGGGTCTTCTCGTCCAGCTGCGACTGCTCGATCGCGCCGGGGAGGAGCTCGTTCAGGAAGCGGGACGGCCGCTCCTCGGTGTCGTCGCCGCCGACGGCCGTGACCACGAGGCGCTTGCGAGCGCGCGTGACCGCCACGTAGAACAGGCGCCGCTCCTCGTCGAGCATCTTGGCGGCCATGGAGGCGCCGGCGGCGGCCTCGCCGTCCGGTTCGGCCCCCGCGGCGTGCTCGACCAGCTCCTCGACGCCGAGCAGCGACCCGCGCAGCCGCACGTCGGGCCAGACGCCCTCCTGGACGCCGGCGACGACGACGACGTCCCACTCCAGGCCCTTGGAGCGGTGCGCGGTGAGGATCCGGACCGCCTCCCCCTCCGGCGCCTGCTCTGCGAGCGTGTCACCGGCGATCTCCTGGGACGCGATGTTGTCGACGAACAGCTCGGGCCCCGCCTGGGGAAGCCGGTCGACGAACCGCGCGGCGTGGTCGAACAGCGCCACCACGGCGTCGAGGTCGCGGTCGGCCGCCGCCCCGCGCGTCCCGCCCTTGACGCTCTGCTCCAGCAGCACGTCGGCCTGGCCGCTCTCCTGCCACACCGCCCACAGGACGTCCTCGGCGGTGCCGCCGTCGTGCGCGCTGCGCCGCGCCGTCTCGATCAGGTTCGCGATCCGCTCGGCGGGCGCGCGGACCCGCTCATGGACGAGGACCAGTTCGCGGGGGTCGTTCACCGCCGCGACCAGAAGCTCGCCCAGCGGACGCTGCCCGCCCGACAGCTCCTCCAGGTCGCGCAGAGCGCGCTTGAGGCGGCGCATGGCGAGCGCGTCGGCGGCGCCCAGCGGACCGGTCAGGAGGTCCTCCGCCACGACCTCGTCCAGGAAGCCCTTCTTGAGCGCCGCCCTCAGCAGGACGAGGAACGGCCGGACGGCGGGCTCCCCCACCAGCGGCACTTCGTCGCCGGCGACGACCACCGGCACGCCGGCCTGGGCGAGCGCCCGCCGCAGCACGGGAACCTGCCGCACCGCGCTGCGCACCAGGACCGCCATACGCGACCACGGCACGCCGTCGAGCAGGTGGGCGCGCCGCAGCTCATCGGCGACCAGCGCGGACTCCTGGCTCTCGGAGTCGGCGATGACCGCGCGCACCTCGCCCTCGTCGAGCTCGTCCACGGGACGGAGCGCGCGGTGCTCGGCGGCGCCCGCCGACCCGGCGGGCAGCCGCCGCGCGATGCGCCGCGAGGCGGCGAGGATCTCGGGTCCCATCCGGCGGCACGTCCGCAGCGCCACCACGGGCGCCGGGTCGCCGTCCAGCGTGAGGAAGCGGTTCGGGAACTCCTGGATGCCGCGCACGTCGGCGCCTCGGAACCCGTAGATGGACTGGTCGGGGTCGCCCACCACGACCAGGTCGCGCCCGTCGCCCGCGAGGTGGTGCAGGAGGGCCTCCTGCGCAGGGTCGGTGTCCTGGTACTCGTCCACGAACACGGCGTCGTAGGCGTCCTGCTCCCGGATGCGCACCTCCTCGTCGGCGAGCATGCCCGCGGCCAGGTGGATCAGCTCGCCGTAGTCGTAGGTGGGGACGGGATCGAGCAGGAACCGGTCGACGTACCGCTCCATGAACCCGCCGATGGCGGCCCAGTCGTCGCGGCCCCGCATGCGCCCGAGGGCGGCGAGGTCCTCCGCGGCGTACTGCCGCTCGACCGCGCGCAGGGCGAAGTCACGCAGCTCCTCGGCGAACCCGCGCGTCGCCAGCGCGGCCCGCAGCCGCTCCGGCCAGTCGCGGGCGCCGTCCGCGAGCTCGCCCTCCAGCAGCCGCCGCACTTCGAGCAGCTGCTCGGGACCGGACAGCAGCCGGGGCGCCGGCTCCTCGTTCAGGACGGCGTCCCGCCGGATCAGCGCGTACGCGTAGCTGTGGAAGGTCAGCGCCAGGGGCGTTCGCGTCGTCCGGTGCAAGCGGCCGGTGATGCGCTCCCGCAACTCCCCCGCCGCCTTGCGGCTGAACGTCAGGACGAGCACCCGCTCGGGGTCGACTCCCCGGTTCTCGATGCGGTCGACGACCGCTTCCACGATCGTGGTGGTCTTCCCGGTACCCGGCCCCGCCAGCACCAGCATCGGCCCACCGGCATGCTCGACCACCCGCCGCTGCTGCTCGTCGAGCACAGGCGGGACGCTCCGCGCGGGACCCGCGCGGCGCACGAGACGGTAGGAAGCTGCCGGCACAACAGTTCATTGGAACAGATCACCGGGACGGTTCTGACCACAACGCACGCATGTCGCAGGAGATAAATGCAATAGAGCTAACCCGTCCACCGGGCTCGCTTCATGTCTACGCGGCGGCCGTCCGGGTGGAGGGGGGTGCCTTCGGCGCGGTAGTTCTCGTGGGCCTGGATCTCGTGGCCGCTCGGCGGGTTGCCGTCGGCGCGGATGACCCGCCACCAGGGGACGGCGCCGCCGTAGAGCGACATCACGCGTCCGACCTGGCGCGGCCCGCCGCGTCCGACCAGCTCGGCGACGTCGCCGTAGGACAGGACGCGGCCCGGCGGGATCCGTTCCACCGCGTCCAGCACCGCCTCGGCGTACTCGTCAGGTTCGGACCACACCCGCTCATTATCCGCTCAATCCGACGGGTCCCGCTCGCCGCGCAGGAGGACGGCGGCGCCCGCGAGGCCCAGCAGGGACAGCGCGCAGATCAGCAGGTACGTGAGGACGAGCCCGCCCGAGCGGTGCACGACCTGGACGGGGCGGGCGGGCCCCGCCGCGAACCGCTTCCCGGCCGGCAGGCCCGCGCCGCCCGTCCGCGCGCCCGCCAGCGTGTCGGACGCGGCGAGCGCGGCGGCGGCGTCGACCCGCCCGAAGCCGACGCCCCGGTCGTAGCCGCGTGCCGGGCGGTCGCCGGTGCCCGCCACGATGGCCTGCGTGACCAGCGCGGGGGCGAGGCCGCGGTGGCGGGACCTGATGAGCGCGGCGACGCCGGAGACGAACGCGGTCGCCGGGCTCGTGCCGTCCCCGACCCAGTACCGCCCGTCCGGGCCCGCGCCGATGATCTGGACGCCGGGCGCCGACACCACGACGCCGGAGTTGCGGTTGGAGAACCCGGCGTGCCGGCCCTGCGCGTCCACGGCTGCGACGGAGATCACGCCGGGGAACGACGCCGGGTAGAAGTACCTGGCGGATCCCCCGGGTCCGCGGGCGCCGCGCGGCGGGGCGGACCCGTCTCCCACTCCGCGCGGGTCGCCCTCGGCTCCGCTGTTGCCCGCCGCCGCGACCACCACGACGTTCCGGCCGATCGCGTAGGCGACGGCGTCGCGCTCGCGGGGCGTGGGATAGGAGCGGCCGAGCGACAGGTTGATCACGTCGGCGCCGTGGTCGACCGCGTACCGGATGCCCTGGGCGATCGTCCCCGTGTAGCGCTGCCCGCCGGTGAACCGCGCGAAGCCCGGCTCGTCGCGTTCCAGGATCACCCGCAGGGACAGCAGCCGCGCCTCGGGCGCGACGCCGACGACCCCCTCCGACCCGCCGGGTCCGTGCCCGTGCCCGGCGATGATCGACGCCATGTTGGTGCCGTGCAGCCGCTTCGGCGCGACGCCGTCCGGGTTCGCGCCGCGCGTGTAGTCGGGCCCGGCGGTGACGGAGCCGGCGAGGTCGGCCTGGCCGGGGTCCACGCCCGAGTCGAGGACGGCGACCGTCACGCCGCCGCCCTTCGTCATCGTCCAGGCGCGCGGCACGTTCAGCGATGCGAGGACGGGCATGACCGCGTCCCGCACCGCGTCGGCGGGAAGGGCGCGCTGCGGGAGCGCCGCGGCGGCGCGGGCCGGTGCCGCCGCGGGGGCGAGGACGAGGGCCAGCGCGGCCGTCCCGGCGGCGACGCGGCTCAGCACCGCCACTCCCGGCCGCCGCAGCGGACCGTCGCGGGCGCGGTCAGCGGCCGAAGGACGCCCTGGACGAGCTGCGGCGCCAGTTCGGCCGCGTCGGCCAGGGAGCCGCGCAGCGCGGGGCGCCCGTCGGCGTACCCCGCCGTCGCCGCGACCACGTAGGGGCCTGCCTGCGCGGCGGTGGACGCCTGCCGCGCGGAGTCCCCGAAGCGGGCGGCCACCGAGCCCGCGAACGGCAGCGCGCGCAGCCCCGGGCCGGCGGCGTGGGACGGGAACCAGGCGACGGCCTCCCGCGCCGTCCGCTCGTCCGGGAACACGACCACGCCGACCGTGACCGCGAGTCCCTGCGCCTGGTCGAGGTAGGTGGCGCGGAGCGCGGCGCGGCAGCCGCGCGACGTGAGGCTGTTGGCGAACGCGTCGTCCACGGCCGTCTCGCAGCGGGTGTCGGGACCGATCCCCACCCGGCGGGCCGTCTCGGTGGAGGCCTGGCCGAGCCGGTAGCGAAGGCCCGCGGGGAAGATCCGCCCGGCGGGCCAGGCCCGGTAGCGGCCGGACAGCTCCGCCGCCGCGGCCGCCGCGCGCTCGGCCGGCGTCGGGGCGCGGGTCAGCTCGGCGGCCAGCCGCACGCCGGCGACGGCGAGGACGGTCGCGCAGACCGGCGCGGCCACCAGGGCGGCCGTCCGGCGGGAGACCCGCCGTCCGCCGCCCGGCTCCGGTTCCGGATCGCTGTCCGGGACGGAGATCTGGGCGCGCCACACGCAGCGGAGCGTAGCCGAAGCCGGGTCAGGACGGGGCGGCAGGAGGCCGTCCCGAAGGCGGCCCGGCCTGAGGGGGCACGCCGCGAGGAGGGGGCATGCGAGGGGCCGCGCTGCGGGGAGGCGCACCAGGAGCGGGGCCGCCGCGGTGGGGGCCGTCGGGGGCGGGGCCGCCCGCCGGCCTGGGGTGCCGCCGCCGGAACGTGATCGCGAGCGCGCCCGCCCCGGCCGTCCCGCCGATCCCGAGCAGCACGATCACGATGATCAGCGGGCGGACCCAGAACGGCCGTTCGATGACCTCCACCGGGCCGGGGTCCTTCTCCCCGAACCGCTGCCCGGCGGGCTTGGCCCGCGCCGGGCCCGGCTGCGCCGAGGCCAGCGAGTCCGCCGCCGACAGGGCGCGGGCGGCGTGCACCTCCCCGAACCCGATCTCCGGGTCGTACTTGCCCGGCGGGCCGTGCCGGGTGCTCTGGATCAGCGCCTGCGAGACCAGCGCGGGCGCCATCCGGGGATGCTTGGCGCGGATCAGCGCGGCGATCCCGGACACGACCGCGCTGGCGTCGCTGGTGCCGGCGCTGGTGAAGTACCGGCCGCCCGGCCCCGCGACGGGCAGGCCCGCGCCCGGCGCCGACAGCAGCACCGAGTAGTTGCGGTTGGAGAACGGCGCGCGGACGTGGCCGGGCTGCGTCGCCGCGACCGCGATCACGCCGGGGTAGGACGCCGGGTAGGAGTACGGCGCGAACCCGTCGCCGTCCAGCAGCCGGTCCTCGTCGCCGTCGTTGCCGACGGCCGAGACCACCACGACGCCCTTGCCGACCGCGTAGCCGACCGCCTCGCGCTCGGCGGGCTGCTCCTCGCGGCTGCCGAGCGACAGGTTGATGACGTCGGCGCCGTGGTCGGCGGCGTAGCGGATGCCGCGCGCGACCGCCGCGTCGGAACTGCCCGAGGTCCGGAAGCGGGCGTAGCTGGCGTCCTCCGGCTCGCCGATCGCCCGGACGGCGAGGATGCGCGCCTGCGGGGCCATCCCGATGACCCCGGAGCCGCCGCCGGGGCCGTGCCCGTGCCCGGCGATCAGCGACGCCATGCCGGTGCCGTGCAGCCGCGCCGGCGTCGTCCCGGCGTCGATCCGGGCGAGCATGTTGGGGCCGACGGTGACCTTGCCGCGCAGGTCCGGCTGGGCGGGGTCGACGCCGGAGTCCACGACCCCGACCGTCACCCCGGCGCCCTTGGTGACCTTCCAGGCGGCCTTCATGCCGAGGAGGTCGAGGATCGGGCGCTGCCGGTCGCGGACCACGTCCGCGTGCGCGTGGACGGGCATCAGCCAGCCCGCCGCCAGTGCCGCCGCGGCCGCGGCCGCGGCCGTGCCGCGCCGCCGCGCCCGGGTCAGCATTGCCACTCGGGCTGGTCGCAGTCGGGCAGCGCCTTGGCCGACAGCGTCCGCGCGATCGCGTGTCCGATCTGCGGGGCGAGCGCGAACGGCTCGCCCGGCCGCTCCTTCTTGATCACGGAGGCGGGGCGGCCGTCGGCCTGCCCGGATGTCGTCAGCACGACGTACGGGCCGCCGCGGTCGATCGTCCGGTCCTGCCGGGCGTCGTCGGTGAAGCGGGCGGACGCCGTCCCGGGGAACGCGGCGGCGCGCAGGGCGGGGCGCACGGAGCCCGAGCCGTCCGGGCCCTGCGAGCCGGGCAGCTCCTTGTAGGCCCGGTCGGCCTTCCACGGGTCGGGGAACGCCACCACGCCGACGGTGACGACGACGCCCTGCAGCTGGTCGACGTAGGTCGCGCGCAGGACGGCCCGGCAGCCGTGCCTGCCGATCGTCGTCGCGATCTCCTCGTCCACGCCCTCGACGCAGCCGGTGTCCGGGACGATCCCCGTCCGCGACGCGTACTCGGTGTGGTTGCCCGTCGGCCGGTAGCTGATCCGGTCGGGGAAGACGCGCCGCGCGGGCCACGCCTCCCAGCGGCGCGCGACCTCCTTGTTGGCGGCGATCTGCAGCTCGGCGTTCGTGGGCTCGCGCCTGAGGGTCGTCCAAGCGCCGAAGAACGAGATCGCCGTGGTGAGGAGGTAGCAGCAGCCGACCACCAGCGCCATGAGGCTCCACTGCCGACCGGTCAGGCCCAGCACCGTGGGCGGGCCGCCCATCCCCGGCGGCAGCGGCGGGCCGGGCGGGCGCGAAGGCCCTGCGTAGGGGGTCGCGGGCGCGCCGGGCGGGCCGGGGCGGCGGAGGCCGCCGGGCATGCCGGGCTGGTGCGGGGACCGCGGCGGGGGCGGTTGCTGGGAGGGAGGCAGGAATGCCACAACAGTCAAGATTAACTGCGCTTCACGACATTCCGCCTGTCATCCGGCGAAGGCCGCGCTCCGTCCGGGGCCGGAAACGGACGGAGCCCCTTTCCGCAGGGGCTCCGTCACCGTGTTCCGCGTCACGCGCTTCCGCTCCGGGCGGCGGAGGTCCGCCGCCCAACCCGGCGGGTCGGGCGCGTCACTCAGCGGCGCGCTTCGCCTCCTTGGCGGCGTCCTTGACCTTCTCGCCGACCTGCTTGGCGCCGCCAGCGGCGCGGTCGGTCCTGCCCTCGGCCTCGAGGCCGGGGTCGCCGGACTGCCGTCCGGCCTCCTCCTTGCCGCGGCCCTTGGCCTGCTGCGCCTTGTTCTTCAGCTTGTCGAGGAAACTCATGGTTCCTCCTCTGGTACGAAGAGTCGTCCAAGTCGGCCATGCCCTCGATGGCCACGGATCATGCAGACGTCCGGGTCCCGCGCCGCAGCCGCTCCGCCTCCTCGTGGATGAGGGCCTCGGTCTCCAGGAGCTTCGCCTCGGCCTGCTCCGTGCGCATCCGCGCCCGCAGCTCGCGGGGGCTCGGCTTGCGCCGCTTCCCGGCCGTCCGCCGCCCGGCCCGTTCCCCCGTGAGCTTCTTCAGGAACCCCATGCCCGTCACCTCTCTCACCCGCGGCCGGTCCCGTCCGCCGGCCTCGCGCCCGTACGGTGCCCCTTTTATGGCGTTCCATTCCGGTACCGGGGAGGTCAGGGCCGTCCGGCGCACGGGCGGCTGCCGGGAATGCCGCAGGACATGGCAAGGTTGTGCGGTGAGTGGACGATGACGTCCCGCCCTCCTTACGTCGAGCGTCAGCACAGGAGCATCCACCGTGTCCTTGCCACCTCTGGTCGAGCCCGCCCCGGAGCTCACCCGCGACGAGGTCAACCGCTACTCGCGGCACCTGATCATTCCCGATGTCGGCATGGCCGGGCAGAAGCGCCTCAAGAACGCCAAGGTCCTGGTCGTCGGCGCGGGCGGCCTCGGTTCCCCCGCCCTGCTCTACCTGGCCGCCGCCGGGGTGGGCACCCTCGGCGTCATCGACTTCGACGTCGTGGACGAGTCCAACCTGCAGCGGCAGATCATCCACCGGCAGTCGTCCCTCGGCAGGCCGAAGGTCGAGTCGGCCGCGGACACGGTCCGCGACATCAACCCGCTGATCGACGTGGTGGTGCACGACACCGCGCTCGACCGCGACAACATCATGGACATCTTCTCCGGCTACGACCTGATCGTGGACGGCACCGACAACTTCGCCACCCGCTACATGGTGAACGACGCGGCCGTCCTGCTCGGCAAGCCGTACGTGTGGGGCTCGATCTACCGGTTCGACGGCCAGGCGTCGGTGTTCTGGGCCGAGCACGGCCCCTGCTACCGCTGCCTCTACCCCGAGCCGCCGCCGCCCGGCATGGTGCCGTCGTGCGCGGAGGGCGGGGTGCTCGGCGTCCTGTGCGCGTCCATCGGCTCCATCCAGGTGAACGAGGCCATCAAGCTGCTGACCGGCATCGGCGAGCCGCTCGTCGGCCGGCTGATGGTCTACGACGCCCTGGAGATGACCTACCGCTCGGTCAAGGTCCGCAAGGACCCCGAGTGCCCGCTGTGCGGCAAGAACCCGACGCAGACCGAGCTGCTGGAGGACTACGAGGCCTTCTGCGGCGCGGTGTCCGACGAGGCCGCCGAGGCCGTGAAGGACTCCACGATCTCCGTGCACGACCTCAAGGCCATGCAGGACCGCGGCGAGGACGTCTTCCTCGTGGACGTCCGCGAGCCCAACGAGTACGAGATCGTCTCGATCCCGGGCGCCACGCTCATCCCGAAGGGCGAGTTCCTGAACGGCTCCGCCCTGGAGCGGCTGCCGCAGGACAAGAAGATCGTCCTGCACTGCAAGTCGGGCGTCCGCTCCGCCGAGGCCCTCGCCGTCGTGAAGAACGCCGGCTTCGGCGACGCCGTCCACGTCGGCGGCGGCGTCCTGGCCTGGGTCAACCAGATCGACCCGAGCCAACCCACCTACTGACCGTCCGCGCCGAAGGCCCCCGGAACCTCCGGGGGCCTTCGGCGTCTCCGGGCGGAAACGAGCCGCTCCCAGGCGTCGAAGCCCGGAAGCCGCCCGGCTCACTTCCCGGGCGGGGCGTAGGTCAGGCCCAGCTCCGAGGCCACCTCGCCGAGCATCAGCTCGAACATGGGGGCGGCGTCGGACAGGGCGAACTCCAGGTGTCCGAACACCTCCAGGCTGACCCCGCCCTGGAGCCTCGTCCAGCACTTGAGGAACTGCTGGATCACGCCGAGCGGGAGCTCGACGCCGAGGACCTCGTCGCGGTAGCGGCGCAGCTGCTCGCGCAGGCCGGGGTCGATGTCGTCGTCGGCCATGACCGGGAACGGGCTCTTCCTCCAGAGCTCCAGGAAGAGCGACAGGAACGTCCAGCCGAAGCGGCGGGCGCACTCCTCGGCGAAGTCGACCTCCTCCTGGTGCGCGGCGCCGCGCACGGGCGCGCCGAAGAGCAGTGAGTACTCGCGGGGGTGCGCCAGCGCCCAGAGCCGGAACTGGCGGGCCACCGTCATGAACTTGCCGCTCATGTCGCCCGCCGGCACGTCCTTCATGGCGGCGTGCAGCTCCGTGGTCAGCTCGGTGAACAGGTCGCCGACCAGGTGCCGCAGCAGCTCGCCGTGGCTGCCGAAGTAGCGGTAGAGCGCGGGGGCGGTCATGCCCATCTCGCGGGCGATGGCGCGCAGCGTCACCGCGTCGGGGCCCTCCTCGACGAGGATCCGGCGGGCGGTCTCGGAGATCTCCCGGACCGTCGCCGCACGCAGGCGATCACGACGCGATTCCACCACGCCTCCTCTCACCGTCCGGTGCCCGGCCGGGTCCGGCCGCCCTCGCATGATTCCGCAAAAACACCCTTGACGACAGCTAACGCTGTATGCGAAGTTAACGCTGTTCTCAGTTTACGGCGTTCACTGAAATTACTCAAGGTAACAAGGCTGGGGGAAAGAGCCATGTTCGATCGATGGGGCAGGTGGGTGCACCGGCGCCGGCGGTGGGTGCTCGCCGTCGCCGGCGCCGCGCTGGTGTTCGCCGCGGTGTGGGGTACGGGCGTGTTCGGCGCGCTGACCTCCTCCGGCGGCTTCGACACCCCGGGCAGCCAGAGCGCGGAGGCCGCGCGGATCGCCGAGCGCGACCTCGGGCGGGACCAGGCGGACGTCGTGGTCCTCTACCAGGGCCGGACGACCGTGGACGACCCGTCCTTCCGGACGTCGGTGGAAGGCGCGCTGGCCGCGCTGCCGTCGGACAAGGTCGCCAAGGCCAGCACGTTCTGGACGACCAACGCGCCGCAGTTCGTGAGCCGGGACCGCAAGGCGACCTACGCCGTCCTGCAGCTGGCCGGCTCCGACGAGGCCGCCCGCGAGGACGCCTACAAGGCGATCCGGGACGACCTGACCGAGGTCGGCGGCGGCCTCACCGCGAAGGTGGGCGGGGCGGTCGGCACCGGGGTCGCGATCAACGAGCGCGTCTCGTCCGACATCGGCCGGGCCGAGGGCATGGCGATGCCGGTCCTGCTGGTGCTGCTGGTGCTCATCTTCGGCGGGCTGGTCTCGGCGAGCCTGCCGCTGCTGGTCGGCGGACTGGCCATCCTGGGCTCGTTCACCGCGCTGCACGCGCTCACCTACGTCACCGACGTGTCGATCTTCGCGGTCAACATCACCACCTTCCTCGGGCTCGGCCTCGCGATCGACTACGGGCTGTTCATGGTCAGCCGGTTCCGCGAGGAGATCGGCCGGGACGGCGCCACCGCCGAGGACGCGCTGGCCGCCACGATGGCCACGGCCGGGCGCACCGTCGCGGTCTCCGGCGTCACGGTCGCGGTGTCGCTGTCCGGGCTGCTGCTGTTCGACCAGAACTTCCTGGTCTCCATGGGCTACGGCGGCATCGCCACCGTGCTGGTCTGCATGGCCGGGGCGCTGACCGTGCTGCCCGCGCTGATGGCCGTCCTCGGCCCGAAGGTGAACGCGCTGCCGATCCGGCGGCGCCGGGCGGCCGCCGGCCGGACCGACGGCTGGTGGGGACGCGTCGCGCGCAGCGTGATGCGCCGCCCCGTCGTCTACATGGTCGCGACCATGGCGCTGCTCCTCGCGCTCGGCGCTCCCTTCCTGCGCATCAACTGGGGCGGCGTGGACGCGAAGGTGCTGCCGGACGGCGCGGACGCGCGGGTCGTCGCCGAGACGCTGGAGGCGCGGTTCCCGCGCAACGCCACCAGCCCGATCGAGGCCGTCGTGACCGGGACGTCCGACCGGGCCGCGGTCCAGGCGTACGGGGCCCGCCTGGACGCGCTGCCCGGCGTCACGGACGCGGCGGTGACCGGCGCCAAGGGGACGACGACCCGCATCGCGCTGCGCTACGACGCCGACCCGAACTCCGGCGCCGCCCGCGACCTCGTCCAGCGGGTGCGGGACGTCCCGCCGCCGCCCGGCGCGCGGGCCCACGTCGGCGGCCAGACGGCCGACGTGGTCGACCAGCTCTCCAGCATCGGCGCGACGCTGCCGTGGCTGGCCGTGCTCGTCGGCGGCGCCACCTTCCTCCTGCTGTTCCTGGCGTTCGGGTCGGTGCTGCTGCCGCTGAAGGCGATCGTCATGAACATGCTGTCGCTGTCGGCCACCTTCGGCGCGGTCGTGCTGGTCTTCCAGGACGGCCACCTGTCCGGCCCGCTGGACTTCACCGCGACCGGCGCGATCTCCCCCGCGATGCCGATCCTCATGCTGGCGATGCTGTTCGGGATCTCGATGGACTACGAGGTGTTCCTGCTGTCGCGGGTCCGCGAGCAGTACGACCTGACCGGCTCCAACACCGCGGCCGTCGCCTCCGGCGTGCAGCGCACCGGCGCCATCATCACCAGCGCGGCGCTGCTGTTCATCGTGGTGATCGGCGCGTTCGCGACGTCCGGCATCACGTTCATCAAGATGACCGGGGTCGGGATGGCCGTGGCGATCCTGCTGGACGCGACGGTCGTCCGGGCGCTGCTCGTGCCCGCCACGATGCGGCTGCTCGGCCGCGCCAACTGGTGGGCGCCCGGCCCCCTCGCCCGGCTCTACGGCCGGTACGGGATCCGGGAGGGCGACGCCCCGGCCCCGTCGCGGCTGGAGCCCGTGGGCTGACCCCCGCACCGGTGGCCGGCACCGCGAAAGTGCCGGCCACCAATCCACCCGAACCGCTTGTGGACTCCCTCGCCCGGCGGAAGACTGAACGTCATTCCACCGGCTCCACCCTCGCGTGACGCGCGCCGCGACGGCCCCTGCCCGGCGGATCCCCGAACCCCTGTCCCGTGCCGGGATGTTCCTTTGGAGGCACCATGTCCGCGCTGCTGATCACCGACGACACGGCGCTCGCGCACCTGGAGCGGCTCACCGACGTCCTGCGCTCCGCCGGCTGGGCGGTCGAGGTCGCCGCGCCCGCCGACCGGCGCCCGTCCGCGCTCATCGCCGACCCGCGGCTGCCGCGGGTGAACGAGAGCGTCATCGCCGTGCGGGAGCGGTCCGGCGACGGCTGGTCCTACTGCTACGGCTGGGGCGAGCGCATCGCGTCCTGCGACGACCCGTCCGGCGCGGCCGCCGCCGTCGGCCGGGTGCTCGCCGCCCGCCGCGACAACTGACCCGCCCGGCGCACGCACCCGGCGAGGGGTTCAGGCCGACTTTCGGCCGCGGCTCTTCGCCGGCTCCTTCTTCGCGCCGCTCTTCGCCGGCGACGTCTTGCGCGCGGCGGGCTTCTTCTCCGCCGCCTCCTTGCCGGACGCCGCCTTCGCGCCCTTCTCGCCGCGGCTCTTCTTGGCCGCCTCCACGCTCGCGCGCAGCGCGCTGAGCAGGTCCGCGGCGGGCTCCTCCGGGCCCTCCTCGGCCGGGCGCGCCACCTCCCGGCCCTCGACCTTGGCGTCGATCACCGCCTGGAGGGCCTCGCGGTAGGCGTCCTTGTACTCGCCCGGGTCGAACTCCCCCTCCATCGACTCGATCAGCGAGGTCGCCATCGACAGCTCCTGCTTGCGGACCTCGATGTCCTCCTCCAGGAAGGGGAACTCGGGCGCGCGGACCTCGTCCGGCCACAGCATGGTCTCCAGGACGAACACGCCCTCGCGGACCCGGAGCGTCGCGAGCGACTCGCGCTGCCGCAGCGCCACCTTCACGATCGCGACCTGCCCGGAGCTCTCCAGCGCGTCGCGCAGCAGCACGTACGGCTTGGCGCCCTGCGCGTCGGGCTCCAGGTAGTAGGACTTCGCGAAGTAGATCGGGTCGACCTCCTCGCGCTCCACGAACTGCAGGACGTCGATCCGGCGGCTGGACGACAGCGGCAGGTCGGCGAAGTCCTCGTCGGTGAGGATGACCATCTCGCCGCTCGGCAGCTCGTACCCCTTGGCGATGTCGGAGTACGGCACCTCCTCGCCGTCGACCGTGCACACCCGCTTGTACTTGATGCGCCCCCCGTCCTCCCGGTGCACCTGGTGGAAGGCGACGTCCCGCTGCTCGGTCGCCGAGTAGAGCTTCACCGGTATGGTCACCAGACCGAAGGAGATCGCGCCCTTCCAGATACTGCGCATGATCCGTCCTTACCCAGCACGTTCCTGCCCCTAGCGTCGCAACGCCGTTCGATTTGCGCCACAAGGGCGTCGTGATCCTTTCCCCGTGCGGCGGGACGGGGTAAGACGGCGGTATGACCATGCCGTGGCCCGTCGAGCCGATGATGGCCTCCACCGGGGACCTCCCCTCCGACGGCGGGAAGTGGGGCCTGGAGCTGAAATGGGACGGGGTGCGCGTCCTGTCGCACGTGTCCGCCGACGGCGTCCGGGCCGTCGGGCGGCGCGGCGGCGAGGTGACGAGCCGCTACCCCGAGCTGTCCGCCCTCGCCGACCTGCTGCCCGACCACGACGTCGTCCTGGACGGCGAGGTCGTCGCCTTCCGGGAGGGGCGGCCCAGCTTCGAACGCCTCCAGCGCCGCATGCACGTCGAACGCCCCGATCCGCGACTCATCCGCGAGGTGCCCGTCCGCTACGTGGTCTTCGACGTCCTCTTCCTGGACGGGCACCTCCTGTACGACATGCCGTACGCCGACCGCCGCTCCGTGCTGTCGGAGCTGGACCTCGCCGGCACCGGTCCCGTGGAGGTGCCCCCGTACCTGCACGGCGGCGACCAGGCGCAGGTGGAGGAACTGCTCGCCTTCACCCGCGAGCAGCAGATGGAGGGCCTGCTCGCCAAGCGCCTCGACTCTCCGTACCGTCCGGGGCGCCGCGTCGACTTCTGGCGCAAGGTGAAGAACTTCCTGACGCGCGAGGTCGTCATCTGCGGGTGGAAGCCCGGGAAGGGCCGCCGCGAGGGCGGCGTGGGCTCGCTGCTGCTGGGCGAGTACGACCTGAAGGGGCTGCTGGGCTTCGTCGGGCACGTCGGCACGGGCTTCAGCGACCGCGCGCTGGACGACCTGTACGAGACGCTGTGGCCGCTGCGCCGCCCGACCAGCCCCTACGACGAGCCCGTTCCGCGCGAGTTCGCCCGCGACGCCCAATGGGTTGAGCCCCGGCTCGTCGGGGAGGTCGCGTACAGCGCCCGGACCAGGGACGGCCGCCTCCGCTTCCCGTCCTGGCGGGGCCTGCGTGACGACAAGGACCCCCTGGAGGTCACGAGTGAGCAGTAAGAGGACCGCCGTCGACGTGGACGGCCGTCAGCTCTCCCTCTCCAACCTCGACAAGAACCTGTACCCGGAGTTCACCAAGGGCGAGGTCATCGACTACTACGCCCGCATCGCCCCGGTCATGCTCCCCCACCTGAAGGACCGCCCCGCGACCCGCATCCGCTGGCCGGACGGCGTCGACGGCGGCAAGTTCTTCGAGAAGAACGCCCCCTCCCACACCCCCGACTGGGTCCGGACCGCGACGGTCCCCACCCCCGGCAGCTCGAAGGGCCGCGACACCCTCGACTTCGTCGTTGTCGACGACCTCGCCACGCTCGTGTGGTGCGCGAACCTCGCCGCGCTGGAGCTGCACGTCCCGCAGTGGAAGGTGGGGCCGCGCGGCAAGGTGCACACCCCCGACCTCGTGGTCTTCGACCTCGACCCCGGCCCGCCCGCCACGATCGTGGAGGCGTGCGAGGTGGCCGCCCTGCTGCGCGACGTGCTCGCCGAGGACGGCCTCGACTCCTACCCGAAGACGAGCGGCAAGAAGGGCCTGCACCTCTACGTCCCGATCGAGGAGCCCGGGGACGCGGAGCGGACGTCCGAGTACGCCAAGGCCGCCGCGCAGCGCCTGGCCGAGGAGAACCCCCGGCTGGTCGTGGCGAAGATGGAGAAGCGGCTGCGCAAGGGGAAGATCTTCGTCGACTGGAGCCAGAACAACCCGGCCAAGACGACCGTGGCGCCCTACTCGCTGCGCGCCGGAAGCCGCCCGTCGGTGTCGACCCCCATCACCTGGGACGAGCTGGAGTCGTGCGGGGACGCCGCCGAGCTCGTCTTCGGCCCGGACGACGTCCTCACCCGAGTGGACAAGCACGGCGACCTCCTGGAACCCCTTCTGAAGGACCACCGGCCGCTGCCCTGAGCGACTTCCGCGATCCGCGTGCCCTATGTGTTCGAATCGGCACGCTCCGGGACCGCGGTCCGTCACCATGGTGCGCGGGGACACCACCGGTGGAAGGAAGGACCGTTGTCGCACAACCACCACTACGACGCCGTAGTGCTGGGCGGGGGGACCGCGGGCGAGCTGGTAGCGACCGGCCTCGCCCGCGCCGGGAGGGACGTCGCGCTCGTCGAGAGCCGCCTCGTCGGCGGCGAGTCGCCGTACTTCGCGTGCGTCCCGTCCAAGTCGCTGCTGCTGTCGGCGCGCCGCGGCGAGACCTGGGAGGCGGCCGTCGCCCGCCGGGACGCCCTGGCCGGGCACCGGGGCGACGACCCCGCCGTCGCGCGGATGGCCGAGGAGGGCGTGACCGTGCTGCGCGGCCGGGGCCGGATCCTCGAACCCGGCCGCATCGAGGTCGACGGCGCCGTGCACGGCTTCGGCGACCTCGTCGTGTGCACCGGCAGCGAACCGGTCATCCCGCCCGTCGAGGGCCTGGCCGACGTCCCGCTGTGGACGAGCGCCGAGGCCCTGTCGGTCCCCGACCTGCCGCGCCGGCTGGTGATCCTCGGCGGCGGCCCGGTGGGCTGCGAGCTGGCGCAGGTCTACGCGGCGTTCGGGTCGCAGGTCGCGGTCGTCGAGGCGTCCGGGCGGCTGCTGACCGCGGAGGCGCCGTTCGCGGGGGACGTGCTGGCGGACGCGCTGCGCCGGATGGGCGTCGACCTGCGGCTGGGCGCCGACGTCGCCGACGTGGAGCGCAAGGACGTCGGGGCGCGGCTGCGGCTGTCGGACGGCGGCACCCTCGACGCCGACCGCGTCCTCGTCGCCGCCGGGCGCCGTCCCCGCGTGGAGGGCCTCGGGCTGGAGAACCTCGGCGTCGACGTGGTCCCCGGCCGCGGGATCCCCGTCGACGCGACGTGCCGCGTCCCGTCCGGCGGGGGCAGCGTGTGGGCGGCCGGCGACGTCACCGGCATCGCGCGGACCACGCACGCCGCCCGCTACCAGGCGCAGGTGGCGCTGTCGAACCTCCTCGGGAACCGGCGCGAGGCCGACTACCGCGCCATCCCCCGCGTCGTCTACACGATGCCCTCCGTCTACTCGGTCGGGATCTCCCCCAGGCAGGTGGAGGAACTCGGCATAGACCTCCTCACCGCCGGGTACGACCTCGCCTCGACGGCCCGGGCGGCGGTCGAGGCCGACGAGCGCGGCCGGGTGGAGCTGTACGCCGACCGCGCCCGCGGACTGCTGGTCGGCGCCGCCGCCGCAGGACTCAACGCCGAGGAGTGGATGAGCGAGATCGCGCTGGCCATCCGAGCCGAGACGCCGCTGAGCCTGCTCGCCGACGTCGTCCACGCGTTCCCGACGCACGGCGAGTCCGTCGAGGCGCCGCTGCGGGAACTGGCCGGACGGCTGTGAACCGCGAGCCGGCCGTCCACCCGAGACGACCGCGGACCCTGGAGGAGGACCCCTGATGAGCGAGACCGACGACCTGGAGCAGCCCGCCCCCGACGAGGCCAACGAGGCCGACGCCGCCGAGCAGCGCGCCGTCCTCGACGAGGAGGGCGGAGTCGAGCGGGGCCCGATACCGGACGACGCGAACGAGGCCGACGCCGCCGAGCAGCGGCTCGAGGTCCGGCTCGACGAGGACGACTACCGCTGACCCGCGTTGGCGTCCGGCACAGGAAGGAAGGCTGACAGAAGACTCGGTGCACGACCGCGCCGCGCTCCGCCGGGAATACACTGACCTGCGCGAAGGAACGCCGGCGGGCGCGGCCCGTGACCAACGGAGTTACTCGCGCGTAGGATGATGAGATTGTTTCCCGGCGACGGACGACCCCCATCCGTCCCAAGATTCGGTGATCGGAGAGTGTGGTGACCGCGACCCCGGACGCCCGCCCCCGTGGCACGAGACTGCCGCGACTGGCACGCCGCAAGCAGCTGCTCGGCGCGGCCCAGGAGGTGTTCGTCGCGCAGGGGTACCACGCGGCGGCGATGGACGAGATCGCCGAGCGTGCGGGCGTCAGCAAGCCGGTGCTCTACCAGCACTTCCCGGGCAAGCTGGAGCTGTACCTGGCGCTGCTGGACGAGCACGCCGAGGCCCTGGTGAAGATCGTCCGCGAGGCGCTGGAGTCCACCACGGACAACAAGCTGCGCGTGCAGGCGAGCATGCAGGCCTTCTACGACTTCGTGGCGGGCGACGGCGAGGCGTACCGGCTGGTCTTCGAGTCCGACCTGCGCAACGTCGCGCCCGTCCGGGCCCGCGTCGACCGCGCCAACCAGCAGTGCGCCGAGATGATCGCGCAGGTCATCGCCGAGGACACCAACGCCCCGGCCGAGGAGGCGCACCTGCTCGGCATGGGCCTGGTCGGCATGGCCGAGGTCAGCGCCCGCTTCTGGCTCTCCCAGCACCGCGCGATCCCCAAGGACACCGCCGAGAAGATCATCGCCCGGCTGGCCTGGCGCGGCATCTCCGGCTTCCCCCGCACCACCGACCAGGGCTGACCGCCGCCGGGGGTGAGGGAAAGTTCACCCTCGGCACAACCGGGCGTCGGCACGTCCGGCGATCTCCGTGCGACCATCGGAAGGCGAGCCCGCCGGCGGTCGGCGGGACGCGCCGGACGACGGGAGGCAGCGCGTGCAGGTTCGCATCGGGGTCCAGAACGTGGCCAAGGAGCTCGTGGTCGACACCGACCAGACGGCCGACGAGGTGCAGGACGCGCTCAAGGCGGCGCTCGCCGACGCGCAAGGCGTGCTGGTGCTGAAGGACCGCCGCGCCGGCCGGGTCGTCATCCCCGGGGCCCGCGTCGGCTACCTGGAGATCTCCGAGGACGAGCAGCGCAGCGTGGGCTTCGGCACGCAGTACGCCTGAGCCGCCGGACCCGGGTTTTACCCCCTTCGCACTCTCCTTGACCTGGGTTTTGTTTCAACCTGGCAGGAGGGGCATATCGACCACCGACCCGGGCCACCGGCCCACGGAAAGGAATGGTTGATCGATATGCTCACGACGATCCTTTGGTTCATCGTGGTCGGTGCCGTCATCGGAGCCGTCGCGCGGCTTCTCGTCCCCGGCCGCAACCCGATCGGCATCCTGCTGACGATCCTCATCGGTGTCGCCGGCGCCATCCTCGGCGGCGTCGTCGCGGACGCCCTCGGAGCGGGCACCATCGTCGCGCTCGTGTTCGCGGTGGTGATCGCCGCGCTCGGCGTGGCGGCGCTGACCGCGATGAACACCCGAGGCCACGGCCGCGGCCGCGGGTGGCGGACCAAGCACCGGACGTTCTGACCCCGCGCCACCCCGGTGGAAGCCCTCGCCCCGGCGGGGGCTTCCGTCATTCCGGATGTCCGGATGTGGCCGTCGCCGCGCCGCCCCCCGGCCGGTCCGGAACCCCCGTCCCGCCGGGCCTGTAATGCCTGGCGGGCCCGGGACGGAATAGATGAAACCATGGAAACGTTGGGCACGGTGACCGGCTATTGGTGTAAGCGACTAACGGTCGGTACACTGCGTCGCGGAGTGTGACCGCACGCAGCCACAGCGAGTGACTGCTTTCAACCCCTGACTGCGGTCGCCGAAGGATTTTGATCAACGGCTGGTCCCTCCCGCGCGAGCGCGCGGCCACAGGAACGGCGGACAACGCCGACTGGGCGGCGTCACGCCGGCGAGCCGCGCCGCACCCGGGAGCGGAGACCCCGCATATTGGAGGCTGAAAGCCCTGACTACCTTTCGTGAACTCGGGGTCGTACCCGAGATAGCAGACGCCCTCGAAGCCGAAGGCATCGTGGAGGCGTTCCCCATCCAGGAACTCGCCCTGCCCATCGCACTGGGCGGGCACGACATCATCGGCCAGGCCCGCACGGGCACCGGCAAGACCCTCGCGTTCGGCGCCGCGCTGCTGCAGCGCATCGAGCACGGCGGCCGCGAGCCGCGCGCGCTCGTCGTCGCGCCGACCCGCGAGCTGGCCCTCCAGGTCACCGACGACCTGCTCGTCGCCGGCGGCAAGCTCGGCACGCGCGTCCTGTCGGTGTACGGCGGGCGCGCCTACGAGCCGCAGATCGAGGCGCTGCGCGAGGGCGTCGACGTCGTCGTCGGCACCCCGGGACGGCTCCTCGACCTCGTCAAGCAGAAGCACCTCGACCTGTCCAAGGTCGGCGTCCTGGTGCTGGACGAGGCCGACCGCATGCTCGACCTCGGCTTCCTGCCCGACATCGAGCGGATCATCGACCGGATCCCGGCGCAGCGCCAGACCATGCTGTTCTCGGCGACGATGCCGGGCGAGATCGCCGCGCTGTCGCGCCGGTACCTGACCCGTCCGACCAACGTCCGCGCCGAGTCGCACACCGAGTCCGACGCGACGCCGCAGGTCGTCCAGCACGTCTTCCAGGCCCACCAGATGGACAAGCCGGAGATGCTGGCCCGCCTGCTGCAGGCCGAGGGCCGCGGGCTCACCATGGTCTTCTGCCAGACCAAGCGGGCCTGCGACCGGGTGGCCGCCGACCTCGCGCAGCGCGGCTTCGACGCCGCCGCCGTGCACGGCGACCTCGGGCAGAGCCAGCGCGAGCGGGCCCTGCGCGCGTTCCGCAACGGCAAGATCGGTGTGCTGGTGGCCACCGACGTGGCGGCCCGCGGCCTCGACGTCGACGACGTCACCCACGTCGTGAACTACGAGTGCCCCGACAGCGCCGACACCTACGTGCACCGCATCGGCCGGACCGGCCGCGCGGGCAAGGAGGGCGTCGCCGTCACGCTCGTCGACTGGTCCGACCTCGTCCGGTGGAAGCTGATCAACAGCACGCTCGACCTGCCGTTCGCGGCGCCGGAGGAGACCTACTCGACGTCCCCGCACTTCTTCGAGGTGCTCGGCATCCCCGAGGGCACGAAGGGGACGCTGCCCGCCGACAAGCGCAACGGCCGCGCGGGGCTGGACGCCGAGGAGCTGGAGGACATCGGCGAGACGGGCAAGGTCCGCAGCCACGACCGCGGCCGCGACCGTGACCGGGACCACGAGCACGAGCGTCCCCGGCCGCGCCGGCGCAAGCGCAACCGCACCCGGACGCGGGCGGGCCAGCCGGTCGAGGCGACCGCGCGGGAGACCGAGACCGCCGCCGCCACCGACAACGTGGTCGACGCGGTCGCCACCGAGCGCAAGCGCAGCCGGACCCGCCGCCGCACCCGCGCCGGCAAGCCGGCCGCGACCGGGAGCGGCACCGCCGAGACGTCCCAGACCGCCTGACCGGCGGCGGAGCACACGGCCGCGAGACTCAGCCAGGTCTCGCGGCTCGCGTTCTCCCCGGGTCTCCCCCCTCGCGCATCCTGAGGGCGAGGCCCGGATGGTCGGTGACGAGGACGGCGACCCGCGGATCGCCGAGGAACCGGCGCATGACGGGCTCGGCGTTGACCGTCCAGATCATGGCGGGGATCCCGGCGCGCCCGCACTGGCGCAGCACGCCGACGCGGGCGAGCCGGTGGTTGAGGGCGACCATGTCGGCCCCCGCCCGCCGGATCAGCCGCAGCGGCGCGAAGTCGTGCGCGGCGCCCCGCTCCCACAGGTTGCGCCCGACCGACAGGGCCGTGCGCACCCCGGGGAAGCTCTTCTTGATCTCCATGAGGGACGTGATCTCGCGGGTCGTCACCACGAAGTTCTCGGTGCCGAACGCCTCCACGGCGAGCGCCACGGTCTCGTGCTCGCAGCCGCGCTCCTTGAGGTCCAGGTGCCCCTGGGCCCGGCCAGCGATGATCTTCATGGCGTCGGCGACCAGCGGCACGGGGCGCACCGCGAGCTCCTGGATCCGCGCGTAGCTGAGCCGGTTCAGCCGGAGCCCGCCGATCTCGGGGTCGTGGTGGACGACGAGGCGGCCGTCCCCGGTCCGCCTGATGTCGATCTCCACGTACTCGGCGCCGGACGCGGCGGCCTCACCGAGACCCGTCAGGCCCGCCTCGTCACGGCGGTGCGCGGAGATGGCAGGCATGGCGACCACGCTGGTGACGCTACCACCGAAGATTTCTTACCGAAGCACGTAGCCACCCATTGACTAAGGTTTCCACCGTGAGTACGCCCCGGTTCGTGAGTCTGCCCCCCGGTGTTCGCCGGACGACCGTCGAGACCTCCCGCGGCCCGTTCGCCGCGCTGGAGGCCCTCCCGGGATCGGGCGCGCCCGACCGCTGCCCCGCCCTCCTCGTGCCCGGCCTCACCGGGAGCAAGGAGGACTTCCTCGCCGTCCTGGAGACCCTCGCAGCGTCCGGCCGCCGCGTCGTCGCGATCGACATGCGCGGGCAGTACGAGACGCTCGGCCCCGACGACGAGAGCGCCTACACCCGCGCGGCCCTCGGCGCCGACGTCGCGGCCCTCCTGACGGCCCTCGGCCCGGACCCCGTGCACCTGGTCGGCCACTCCTTCGGCGGCCTGGTGTGCCGCGAGGCCGTGCTCTCCGGGGCCCGCCCCGCGTCCTTCACCGTGATGAGCTCGGGGCCCGCCGCCGTCGGCGGCCAGGCCGCCGCCAGGGCCCGCGCCCTGCGCGACGCCATCCCCGAGCTCGGCATGGAGCAGATCTGGGAGCTCAGCCTCGAACCCGACTACCTCGGCCGCGGCGTCCAGCGCGAGATCGTCGCCTTCCTCAAGGCCCGCACCCTCGGCAACTCCGAGAAGGGCCTGACCCGCATGGCCGACGAGATCCTCACCGCCCCCGACCGCGTCGACGAGCTGGCCAAGCACTGCGCCGACACGGGCCTGCGCACCCTCGTCCTCTACGGCGAGGACGACGACGCCTGGGACCCCCGCGAGCAGGCCGCGATGGCCGAAAGGCTCAACGCCTCCAAGGTCGTCATCCCCGGCGCCGCCCACTCCCCCGCCTGGGACGCCCCCGAAACCACCGCCGCCGCCCTCCTGTCCCACTGGGCCGACACCGAGCGCGCCCTCAAGTAGCCGCGCCCGGACGGGCCGCTCCGTCATCCGAGTTCGGCGAGGTCCTGCTCGGTCAGGGTGAGGGCGCCGGCCGCGATGTTCTCCTCCAGGTGGGCCGGTGAGCCCGTGCCGGGGATCAGGAGGATGTTCGGGGAGCGGGCGAGGAGCCATGCCAGGGCCACCTGCGGGACGGTCGCGCCGTGCCGGGCGGCGACGGCCTCCAGGTGCTCCGCAGTGACCGGGGTGAACCCGCCGACGGGGAAGAAGGGGACGTAGGCGATCCCCGCCTCCGCGCAGGCGTCCACGAGCGGGTCGTCGTCCCGCTGGGACACGTTGTAGAGGTTCTGGACGCACGCGATCGGCGCGATCCGGCGGGCCTCGGCGAACTCGGCCGGAGTGACGTTGGAGACTCCGAGGTGGCGGATGAGGCCCTCCTCCCGAAGCGCGAGCAGCGTTTCCAGGGGTCCGGCCAAGGGCGTCTCGCTCCGGTCGAGGTCGCCCATCCGCAGGTTCACCACGTCCAGGCGGTCGACTCCCAGCGAGCGCAGGTTCGCCTCCACGCCGCGGCGCAGGCCGTCCGGGGCGAGGCCCTTCTTCCGCTCCGCGGGAAGGGCGAGATCAGAACCCTCGACCAGCGCGCCCACCTTGGTGACGATCACAAGGTCGTCCGGATAGGGGTGCAGGGCCTCCCGGATCAGCTCGTTCGCCGCCACTCCGCCGCGCGAGTAGTAGTGCGAGGTGTCGATGTGGTTCACCCCGAGCTCCACGGCCCGGCGCAGGATGCCCAGCGCGGTCTCCCTGCCGGGCGGGTCTCCCTTCGGCCATCCGGTCAGCTTCATCGCGCCGTAACCGATCCGCGCGACCTTCAGATCTCCGCCCAGCGTCCAGCTTCCAGCAGTCATGATCATTGACGATAGACGCCCAGCACGGAGATCGCGCCTTCTTGACCTCAAGTGAGGTTGAGGTTCTACGGTCGGGGGCCGTGAGCAGTTACCTGGTGACCGGGGCGACGGGGCGGGTGGGGCGGCACGTCGCCGCGTCCTTGGCCGAAGCGGGCCATGCCGTCCGCGCGCTGGTCCGCGACACCGCGGGCGCGCCCGCCGGGATCGACGCCGTCAAGGGAGACCTCAGCTCCCCTGAGACGCTGGAGCGCGCCGCCCGGGGCGTGGACGCCGTCTACCTGATGTGGCCCGGCCTTCCGGTGGACTCGCGCGCCGTCGACGCGATCGCACGCAGCGCCCGGCACGTCGTCTACCTCTCCACGGACGTGGCCGATCTCGCGGACGGCGAGCCCGCCGCGTCCTTCGGCCAGTGGGCGGAAGACCACGCCTCCGACTTCCGCTGACGGGATTCCCGCCCGCGGGGTCCGCCACGACCGGCGCGTGGAGGGCTGGCCCTCTCCCCGGCCGGCCCCCGGGAGCTCCGGAAGGACCACTGCGCGGCTCCCTAGCCGATTCGCCGCTTCATGGCGCCCCGGATGAGCCCCATTCGCCCAACGTTCGCCTACGCGATCTCCGAAGGCCAACCGCGCTCCTTAGCTTCCTCTTGCCGGAGGGCGAGCAAGGGAGAGCGCCATGGAGCACAGCCCCGCAGTCCGGGGTCGCGGGATCAGGAAGACCTTCGGGGACGTGGTCGCGCTCGACGGCGTCGACCTCGACGTGGCCGAGGGGCAGGTCCACGGCCTGGTCGGCCCCAACGGCGCGGGCAAGACGACGCTGCTGGGCCTGCTGCTGGGCCTGGCCGTCGCCGACGGCGGAAGCCTGGAGATCCTGGGCGCGCCGGTGGGACGGACGCTCGCCGTCCCCGGCGGCGTCGCGGGCTTCGTGGACGGCCCCGGGCTCTACCCGTCGCTCACCGCGCGGCAGAACCTCGCGGCTCTGGCCTCGCTGCGCGGGCACGGCTCCCGCGACGCCGGTGTGGACGACGCGCTGGAGCAGGTCGGGCTGACGGACGTCGCCGATGACCGCATCCGGGGCTTCTCGCTGGGCATGCGCCAACGGCTGGGGCTGGCCGCCGCGCTGCTGACCGAACCGCGGCTGCTCGTCCTCGACGAGCCGGCCAACGGCCTCGACCCGGCCGGGAAGCGCCACGTCCACCGCGTCATCACCCGGCTCGCCGCGGACGGGACCGCGGTGGTCCTGTCCAGCCACCGGATGGACGACCTCGCCGCGCTGTGCTCCGAGGTCACCGTCCTCGCCACCGGGCGGGTCGTCTTCTCCGGGACTGTGGGCAAGCTCGCCGCCGAGAGCGGCGAACTGGACTACCGGCTGCTCACCTCCGATCCGGACGCGGCCCGCCGGGTGGCGGCGGACCTGCCGGGGCTCGCCGTCCCGTCCCGCCGCGACGGCGCCGGCCGGCAGGACGCCGACGCGCTCGTGGTCCGCGGGGCCGTGCCGGTCATCGAGGACCTGGTGGTGCGGCTGGTGGAGGCCGGCGTCGCGCTGCGGGAACTGGCGCCCGTGGTGCCGCCGCTGGAAGCCGCGTTCCTGGCCCTGACCGGAACCGGACGGACCGCCGCCACCGACGCGGCCGACGAGGAGGACGCGGCGTGACCATCGCACCCACCCGGATCGAGGCGAAGCCCGCGCCGCTGGTGCGCGGCTACCGGTTCGAGCTGGTCAAGCTGCTCTCGCAGTGGCGGACACGGCTGATGCTGCTCGTCTGTTGGATCGGTCCAGCCGGCTACGTGGCGGTGGTGAGCCTGCAGAGCATGCTGCCCACCGACACGGTCTTCGGCCGCTGGATGCACGCGACCGGCTGGGCGGGGCCGCTGGTCGTCCTCGACTTCTCGTGCAGCTGGGCGCTGCCGCTGCTGACGGCGCTGGTGGCCGGCGACGTGTTCGCCGCCGAGGACCGGCTGGGCACATGGCGCCATCTCCTCATGGCGGTCCGCTCGCCGCGGCGGATCTTCGTGGCGAAGGGCCTCGCCAGCGTCACCGTGCTCCTCCTGCTGGTGGCGGGGCTGGCCGGGTCGGGCATCGCCGGGGGCCTGGCGGCGGTCGGCGGCCATCCGCTCGTCGGGCTGGACGGCCACCTCCTCTCCCCGGGGGACGCGGCCGGCACCGTGCTGCTCGCGTGGGCGTGCGTGCTGGCGCCGACGCTGGCGTTCGCGGCCGTCGGCCTCCTCGGATCGGTCGCCCTGGGCCGCTCCCCCATGGGGCTGCTGATGCCGGCGCTGCTCGCCTTCGCGTTGCAGCTCGCGCAGCTGCTCCCGCTGCCGGTGGCCGTTCGGACGGCCCTGCCGAGCCACGGCTTCCTCGCCTGGCGCGGCCTGTTCACCAGCCCCGTCCAGGCCCGCCCCCTCGTCATCGGCCTCGCGGTGAGCCTGGCGTGGGCGGTCGTCGCCACCGCGCTGGCCTACCGCCTGTTCCTGCGCCGCGACTTCACCGACCCGTCCTACGAGGGGTCGGGACGGCGCGTCCTCGTCGCGGGAGCGCTTCCGCTGACGGGCCTGGTCGTCCTCACCTTCGCGTTGGTCAGCGCCACGACCCCGGCCGAGGGCTCCGGGATCGAGCGGACGAAGGTCCAGAACTCCCTCGCCACGGTGTACGGCCACCTCTACCGGTTGCAGACGCGGCAGCTCCACCGTCCTGGCGTCACCGAGGCGGAGCTGCGGGTCACCGCGTCCTGCGACAAGGGCGGATCCCGCGTCGCCGACGAGGGGCCGGGCAACGACTGGCGGTGCGTCGTGTCCTGGCACCTGCCCGGGGCGACCGCCGTGGGCAGCGCCATCTACCAGCTCGACGTCACCGCGAACGGGCGGTACGTCGCCGACGGCGACGGCCCCAAGGAGGTCAACGGCTACTTCCAGATCCGCACCCCGACCGGGGACGCACCCAACCCCCTGTGGCAGTTCGACGGGCACGTCGACCTGCTCGCAAGTGCTCCGGAGGAGTAACAGATGCACGTCACGCGCCAACGCGTCCCGAAGGCCCGGACCGGGCTCTTCGGTTCGCGGACCGGCCGCCGGACCCGCCTCGTGGCGGCCGGCACCGCGGCCCTCACCCTGGGCGGCGGCGGAGTCGCCCTCGCCTCCACCGAGGTGTTCGGCTCCAACCAGGTCGGCTCCACCACCGAGGACGGCGGCCTGCAACTCGCCAGCGACCAGATCATCAAGCCGATCGGCGACCGCCTGCTCGTCGACAACGGCAAGCTGCTCGCCTCGACGGTCAGCCCGGACGGCCGCCACCTGGCGGCGCTCACCAACGACCGGGGAATCGCCCTCACCATCGTCGACCTGAAGACCTACAAGATCCTTCAGCAGGCGGGGACCGACAAGTCCGCCGGCGTGCGCATCAGCAGCAACAACGTCGGGCAGGAGGGGCCGGCCTACTCGCCGGACGGCAAGACGCTGTGGCTGCCGCAGGCCACCGGCTTCAACCGCTTCCCGGTGAAGGACGACGGCACCCTCGGCGCCCCCACGTTCATCACCATCGCCGCTCAGGGCCAGAAGAAGGCCATTCCCGCCCAGGCCGTCTTCGCCGCCGACGGCGCGACCGTGTACGCAGCCGTCAACGGCCAGAACCGCGTCGTGGCGATGGACCCCGCGACCGGCGCGATCCGGCGGAGCTGGACCGTGGGCACCGCACCGCGCGGCCTGGCGCTCGTCGGGGGCAAGCTCTACGTCAGCAACGAGGGCGGCCGTCCGGCCAAGCCCGGCGAGACGACGATGAACTCCTACGGCACCGACGTTCCGGCGAACCCGGACACGGGGGCGGCGACCACCGGCACCGTGAGCGTGATCAACGTCGCCGAGCCGGACGCCGAGGTCCGCTCCATCGACGTCGGCCTGCACCCGACCGCGCTGCACGCGGCCCGCGGCGCACTCTTCGTCACCGACACCTTCGACGACCAGGTCTCGGTCATCGACACCTCCAAGGACAAGGTCGTCCAGACGATCGCGACCCGGCCCTGGCCGCAGTCCGACGTCGGGTACGCCCCGAACGGCGTGACCCTCACCAGGGACGGCCGCCTGCTGGTCACGCTCGGCCGCGCCAACGCGGTCGCCGTCTACCGCTACACCTCGCCGCAGGCGCCGGTCCGCTACGTCGGCCTCCTCCCGACGGACTACTACCCGGCGGAGGTGACCACCGTCGGCGAGAACGTGGTCGTCACCAACATGCGGGGCATCGGTGAGCGCGGCCCGACGCGCACCATCGACAAGGGCGCCGGGACGAAGCCGGCGACCGGCCACAACACCCACGACTCGACCGGCTCGCTGCTCCGGTTCCGGCTGCCGTCCGACAAGGTGATCGCCAAGTCCACGGCGACGGTCTTCGCGCAGAACGGCTGGGGCAGGAACGACGTCAAGCCCGCCAAGGGCAGGCCGCAGCGCGCCGTGCCCGTCCCGCGGCGCCTCGGCGACCCGTCGACCATCAAGCACGTCTTCCTGGTCGTCAAGGAGAACCGCACCTACGACCAGCTCTTCGGCGACGACCCGCGCGGCAACGGCGACCCGTCGATGGCGCAGTTCGGCGAGAAGGTGACCCCGAACCAGCACGCCCTGGCGCGCCAGTTCGGCCTCTACGACAACACCTACTCCATCGGCACCAACTCCGCCGAGGGCCACAACTGGCTGGTGCAGGCCGACAACCCGGAGTACACCGAGTCCAGCGCCGGCCTGTACGAGCGCAGCTACGACACCGAGGACGACGCGCTGGGCCACCAGCGCACCGGCTTCCTGTGGACCGGCGCCGCGGCCGCCGGCAAGAGCGCCCTCAACTTCGGCGAGTTCACCCAGTTCCTGACCAAGCCCGCGGGCGCGACGTGGCAGAAGTTCTACTGCGACGCCCGCACCATGGCGGACACCGGTCAGAACACCGCCCTCAAGACCGACACCCAGTCGCCGATCCCGTCGCTCAACAAGATCACGGTGCACGACTACCCGAAGTACGACACCAACATCCCGGACATCTACCGGTACGAGATGTGGAAGCGGCACTTCGCGGCCAACGGCCCGGCCAACCTCAACATGTTCTGGCTCTCCAGCGACCACACCGGCGGCGCGCCGAACTCGGTCGCCCAGGTCGCCGACAACGACCTGGCCGTGGGCAGGATCGTCGAGACGATCTCGCACAGCAAGTGGTGGAAGGACTCCGCGATCTTCGTGATCCAGGACGACACCCAGAACGGCGTCGACCACGTCGACGGCGCGCGCGGCCCCGTCCAGATCATCAGCCCGTGGGCGAACCACGGCACGGTGGACAGCCGCTACTACACGCAGATCACCATGATCCGCACCATCGAGCAGATCCTCGGGATCCAGCCGATGAACCAGAAGGACAGCGCCGCGACCCCGATGAGCCGGGCCTTCACCACCAAGCCCGACTTCACGCCGTTCACCGCCAAGCCCAACCAGGTGCCGCTCACCGACGGCCTGGCCACCCCGCCGGCCTGCGGCAACGACACCCCGACCGGAGCGGCGTCGGCCAAGCCGGCCGCACTGAGCGCCGACCAGCAGCGCATCGCCGACGCGTGGACGGCCTGGCAGCGCAAGCAGGCCCAGAACGGGTCGACCACGATGCCGGACCGCGCCAACCCCGTGATGATGGACCACTTCACCTGGTACCAGTCGCACG
This sequence comes from Actinomadura sp. K4S16, assembly GCF_008327685.1. Taxonomy (GTDB): domain Bacteria; phylum Actinomycetota; class Actinomycetes; order Streptosporangiales; family Streptosporangiaceae; genus Spirillospora. The sequence goes on along the minus strand of NZ_BDDE01000023.1, from coordinate 144,077 downwards.
ACTGGGCCACGCCCTACCCGGGTGAGAAGAAGGTCCTCACCCCGGACGAGGTCCCCGGCCGCTACCTGCCGTCCCCGGAGACCGACGGCTGATCTCCGCGACCCCACGGCCCGCCGGCGACCCCGGCGGGCCGTGCCGCCGTTCACGGGGCCTGGAAGTAGTGCCCCTTCTCCAGATCGTCGACGAGGCTCGGGCCGGTCGGGCTCCACCCCAGCAGCTCGCGGGTCAGCGCGCTCGACGCCGGAGCGTCCATGCCCACGGCTCCGGCGAGCCACCCGAAGTGCCCGGCGGCGTCCTCAGGGGCGATGGACGCCACGGGCAGGCCGAGACGGCGTCCGATCACTTCGGACACGTCCCGCAGCGACACGCCCTCATCGTCGTTCGCGTGCAGCGCCGACCCCGCCGGGGCCTTCTCCAGCGCCAGCCGGAACAGCCGCGCGGCGTCCGACACATGCCCCGCGGGCCATCGGTTGGCTCCGTCCCCGATGTGTCCGGAGACGCCCTTCTCGCGTGCGATGCCGACCAGCACGGCCACGAAGCCCGGGTCGCCGTCGCCGTGCACCGTCGGTGGAAGCCGGACGATGGACGAGCGGACACCGCGCGCCGCGAACGAGAGCGCGAGCTGCGCGGTGGCCTGCCGAGCCTGCACCCCCTCCCCTTCGACGGGCTCACGCCCGTCCTCCTCGGTCGCCACCCGCCCGGGCGCGAGCCCGAGCAGGCCGGAGGCGAGCACGAAGGGCTTGTCCGTCCCGGCGAGCGCACCACCGAACGCCTCGACGGCCCGGCGGTCGGCCTCGGCGGCCTCCTGGAACCCGCCCGTGAACGCGAGGTCGTGCTTGAACGCGAGATGGACCACACCGTCCGCCGCTTCGGCCCCCTCCCGCAGGGCATCGAGATCGTCGAGCGTGCCGCGCCGCACCTCGACCCCGGCCGCCGCCAGCTTGGCGGCCGAGGAGTCCGACCGCGCGAGCCCGATGACCTGATGCCCCGCGCCGATGAGTTCCGGGAGGAGCGCCGAGCCGATCCAGCCGGACGCCCCGGTGACGAAAACGCGCATGAGAAACCTCCAACGACCCGATCCATCGTCCAAGCGACGACAGTCACTGTCATCACCATAGCTCGCCTATGACAGTGACTGTCATCGAGCTAGGATCGAGGCCATGGGGCGATGGGAGCCGAACGCGCGGGGCCGGCTCGAAGAAGCGGCGCTGGACCTCTACGGCGAACGCGGTTACGAGAAGACGACGGTCGCGGAGATCGCCGCCCGCGCAGGCCTCACCGAGCGGACCTTCTTCCGCCACTACGCCGACAAGCGCGAGGTCCTGTTCGCCGGCTCGTCCCTGCTCCAGGACGTCCTCACGAAGGCCGTGGCCGACGCCCCCGACGGCGCGTCACCGCTCGACGCGACGGCCGCCGCCCTGGACGCCGTCAGCGCGATCTTCGCGGGCCGCCGCGCCCACGCCCGCCGCCGCCAGGCCGTCATCAACGCGAACACCGAACTCCGCGAACGCGAACTGATCAAGCTGGCGACCCTGGCCTCCACCCTGGCCGACGCCCTCCGCCGCCGGGGCGTCCCCGACCCGACCGCCCCCCTGACCGCCGAAACCGGAATCGCCGTCTTCAAGGTCGCCTTCGACCGCTGGCTCAACGAACCCGCCGAGGAGGAACTGGCCGAGAGCATCCGGCGATCACTCGACCACCTCAGGGCCGTGACAGCGCCCTGACATGTGGTGCGGGACGCCGGCGCCGCCCCTCGGCGGTGCCCACGGGCGTTTCGGCGACTGTCGGCGCTTCGTGATCTGGTGTCAGCCGATCGAACCGATCACTTGGAGGCTGTCTTGGGTGTTTTGACCGACTATCTCCGCGCGCGCAGCGCTGAGGTCGTCGTGCGGGCGATGGAGGAGGAAGCGAAGCGGAACATGTTCGAGATGGGTCTGCTGGACACCGAGCCGACCGACGACGAGTTCGGCGACCCGCCGTTCGGCGCAGGTCTCTCCGCTCTCGGAAGAGTCGACGCCACCGGAATGGACGACGACAGCCTGTTGCCTGAGCTCATCGCGGTCATCAGGCGGGCCCCGACGAGCCGAAGGCTGGTCAAGCAGACCTTGGTGTGGCCGATATCGCCGGCTCCCGGTCCCGATGGCCCTGCCGACGACGATGCTTGGGCAGGGGGCCCATGGGTGTGGGAGTTCGACGTCGGCGTCCGGGACACGCTGGCGGGTGTTCACGACACGGAGATACCGGAGGTAGCCGCGCGATGGGGGCGCTCCGAGGCGGTACGCAAGTACGAGGCGCAGGCGGATGTCCTGCTGAACCTAGTCGAGCGGCTGAGACGGTTCGCCAGAGAAGCCCGCGAAAACGACGAGCGGCTGTACTGCTTGACGTCCCTCTGACTCGCCACGCCCCCCGCAGACCCCGGCGAGGCCGTGACGCCGGACACCGAGGAGGGCAACTGCACCGAGGGGAGAACTCAGGACGGGCCGGGCGGCCCGAACCCGGTGACTCAGTAGGGGCCGCCCGCACGGAAGGCTTCAACGATCTGCATCGCCTTCTCTTCGCTGACCTCTTCCAACTCGTCAGCAAAGCTGGAGTGCTCCCACTCGACGATGATGCCGGTCCGATGCCATTCCAGATCCCGGTGAAGCGCTTCGTCGGCAATACCGCCGCCCGCAGGTCTGCGTCGCCGCACGATCCCATGCGGGTCATCGACCGTCCTACCCCTTCCAACAATTGCATAATAGACTATCTTCTCATCGGCCATCTCGTCGCGTCATTCCTCTCTGCGAAAGCTCACTATGTCCGAAATGTTCTTCGGTATCGGTATTCCCGCGGAGACCTCACGCTGAAAATCGTCGAGCTTCTCCGCTTCGAGCACACCGACCCCCGGGCTTCTCCTACGCTCATAAGCCGCATGCGTCAACTGCTTGGCCTCAAAGCTCTCCGGAGTATGGAACTGCACTTCAAAGAGCTGCCCACCTGAGGTCTTCCAGCGGGTATTGACCCCCTTGTACACCGGAGTATCCCACGAATTTCGACTGAAGACCATCTGATAGCCGTCACCCTCAAGCTTTTCAGTGATCTCACGATAACCTTGTACGTATTTATCAGCGGGTAGTTGGTACGTGTATCGCAGAGCGTCAGGGATCGACTCGGCGGCGCGCGTCGGATCTTCCCGCAACTCTGCCGCAAGGGTTTCTGCGACCTTCTCCTTGAACCTGTCCTCACCCTTGATCCGGTACTCAAGCCCGACCAGTTCGGCGTCAGCCACCTCCGTCTCGCCGATCTTAATTTTATCGGTGACGTCGACTTCCTGGTCTCGCACACGCTCGAAGGCGCGACCCGCCGCGTAGTTCTCTTCATAGTTCAGATACTGATCGTCGTCCCCGCGCCAAGAGCCGGGTTCGTCCCCGGGATCTTCTCCGCTCTCCTCGCTCGTGCCTTCCCCCTGGAGGTCCTCACCTTCGTCGTTCTTTTCCGGCGGTCTGTCAGGAGTCCGTTCCGCTTCGAGGTCGGCCCACTTGGCTCTCATATCGTCGACATGTTCGCGCCACGCGTCACCGCTCTCTGCCGACTCGGCATCGGTGGTCTCGGCGTCGGCCGCGTCCTTCTGTCCCTCAGAGGAGAGTTCGTCCCGACCAGCCGATTCATCCTGCGGCTCCGTCGAACCGGTCTCGGTGGGCCGGCTTGCCGCCTCGCCGGATGCCCCGCGGTCTTCGAGCTCCTCCCAGCGGTCACTCCCCGAGGAGTTCTTCGGCTCGTCTTCGGGCTCCGGCGGGGCATCCTTATCGCGAGCATCGTCGGGCTCGTCCTCGGCGTCCTCGTCCGCGATTTCCTCAGGCCGCTCCGTACCCCCGCGCTCTTCACTTGTGACGGCGTCGTCGGTCTCGACCGAAGACTCGTCCGTCTTCTGTTCTGCGTCCTTCCCCGGCGCGGCGGCCTGAGGCTCGCCATCTTTCGAGGTTTCCTTCTCCGCTTCTGCTCTGAGCTTCTCGTCACGCCGCTGGATTTGGGCTTCGCGGGCGGCTGCCAGGCTTGCGAGGCGGGACGGCTGTCCGGGTGAGCCCGGTTGATCGACAGGGCGGCGCCATACCCTGTCCTGGGCGGGCGGCTTCTCGACGTTCTCGGTACCGCTGTCAGAGGTGTTGCCGGTGCGGTCGACACCCACGCGTGTCAGCCCTTTCGACTGCCGGACGAATGCGACGCCGGTGCCGAACGGTGTCCAGATGCCTGCGGGGTGCTGGCGCCGACTTACCTCCGAGAGACTGGACCAATCCGACTTAGACCGTCAAGTCTCCTTCGCGGGCATGTCGGACGAGCCTCCAGGGCATCTGGAGCGTCCAGGTCACCGGACGGGATCGGTCCTGCGGTGGCTCTGCCGAAGAACGGTCTGAGTGGTGATCCACGCGACGAGCACGAAGCCGAGAGAGCCTACGAGGGCCCAGGCACGGGCGTCGGAGCCGACGTGCCTGCTCATGTCCGCGTCCATTTCCATTCCCCAGGCCAAGAAGGCGAACGGCAGCCACATCACTGCCGCGGCGCCTTCGATGATGACGACGGTCCTGAGCAATGCGTGACGGTGTCCGGCGCGGGCCGGCCGCTCGATCAGCGGCTTGTTCACCCCCGCGAACGCGAACATGAGCGCGACCGCGCCCGCGAGCCAGGCCAAGATCGTTCCCACCCCGATGTCGGGGGCGTCCCCCTCGCCCAGTTCACTGATCACGACCGCGTCGTAGGAACTCGGGGCGGCCAAGGAGAGCAGCAGGTCGAGCACGGCGACGGCCGCGAGGGTGAGCCCCGGCCTGTGCGTGAGGTTCCACAGTCCGAAAGAGAGGAGGACCGCCAACGCCAGGACTCCTCCCAGCCAATGCGGGCCTTCGTCCAGGAGGATCATCAGGCCGATGGGGTCGGCGAAGTCGCGTGGCAGCAGCACGACGGCGGCGACGGCCACCCAGGCGGCGGTGAGAGCGCCCCGAACCGCGACCGGATGGTCACGAGCACCGCCCGGTGCGGTGTCGATGCGGGTCTCGGGCCCTGGGGCGGACGGCCGATCCAGGGCGGGAGGTCGTGCGCCCTCGTCAGCGACGGCATTGAGCAGTTCGCGGGCCTGCGCGGGAGACGGCCGGTCGGCGGGGTTCTTGCGGAGCAGGCCGTTCAGGAGCTGTGCGAGCGGTCCACCGCACTGGGGCGGGTCGGGTTCCTGGGTGGCGATGGCGATGAACAGAGCGCCGTGGGTGGGGGCGGTGAACGGTGGGCGTCCCTCCACAGCCGCGTAGAGGGTGGCGCCGAGCGCCCACAGGTCCGAGGCGGGGGTGGCGGGCTCGCCGTGCACCTGTTCCGGGGACATGTAGGCGGGTGTGCCCAGTACCGCGCCCGAGCGTATGAGGGTCGCGTCGCCTTCCACCGCCGCGATGCCGAAGTCGGTGAGGACGACCCGGTCGCCTTCCAGCAGCACGTTGGCCGGTTTGACGTCGCGGTGGACGATGCCCTGTGCGTGCGCGGCCGACAGCGCGTCCAGCACCGCCAGCCCGATCGCGGCGGCCTGGCGCGCGGGGAGCCTGCCCTGCTCCGCCAGCAGGGCCCCCAGCGACCGCCCCCGGATCAGTTCCATCACTATCCACGGGCGGCCGTCCTCGCCCATCACCCGGTCGTAGACCGTGACGATGCCGGGATGCCTCAGCCGGGCGGCGGCCCGGGCCTCCCGTTCCGTCCGCGCGTACCAGACGGAGCGTTCCTGCTCGGTGACCTGCTCGGCGATTCGCAGTTCCTTGATGGCGACCTCTCGGCCCAGCTCGGGGTCGTAGGCCCGCCACACCGATCCCATCCCGCCCTGCCCGATGAGCCCCAGGTTCTGGTACCGGCCCGCCAGCACGCCATCGCCGTCCCAGCCCATGATCGGACTTTACAGTCCCCCGTTCGTCCCCGTGGGCGGTGCGGCGTCGGGAGCCAGCAGGACGCCGGGGTTGAGGATTGCGGACGGGTCGAGGGTGGATTTGACGGCGTGGAGGGCGGCGGCGAAGGGGGCCGGGCGCTGGCGGTCGTACCAGGGGCGGTGGTCTCGGCCGACGGCGTGGTGGTGGGTGATGGTGGCGTTGTGGGCGGAGAGGACGTCGGATACCGCGGTTTTGATCTCGTCCCACTGGGTCACCGTGGAGCCCCAGCGGCCGGACGCGTAGACACCGAAGTAGGGGGCCGGGCCGTCCGGGTAGACGTGGGTGAAGCGGCAGGTCACCACGCCTTCGGCGCCGACCGCGCGCATGGCCTGCTGCGCTGTCGAAAGGACCGCCGCGCGCAGGGCGGGGAAGGCGCTCCAGGTGCAGGCCGTCTCGAAGGTCTCGACGATCATGCCGTGGGCGGCGAGGGCGTCGCGCTGGTAGGGCATGCGCAGGAACGCGGTGCGCCAGGTGTCGGACGCGTCGCGCTTCGAGCGGGGCTGCGGGTCGCCGCCGTGGTCGCGGCACAACTCCAGTGCCCGTTCCAGTGACGCGTCGACCGGGTGGTCGGCTGATTCGAAGCCCAGCACGAGCACCCCGCCCGGTGCGTCGGTGCCTGCGTTCAGCAGGGCCTCCATGGGATCGAGCAGGCGGCAGTTCGCCGGGTTCAGGCCGGACTGCGCCAAGGCCCGGGTCGCGGCCACGGCGTCGTCGTAGTCGTCGAAGAGGACGGACGCTCCCGCGCGCCAGCGGGGCCGTTCCTGCAGGCGCATCCACGCTTCGGTGATGACGCCCAGGGTCCCCTCGGAGCCCAGGAACAGCCGGTCGTGGGACGGGCCCGCGCCCGAGCCGGGCAGCCGCAGCGACTCGCTCACTCCCACGGGGGTCACCACCCGCAGGGATTCGACCAGGTCGTCGATGTGGGTGAGCACGGTGGCGTAGTGGCCGCCCGCGCGGGTGGCGAGCCAGCCGCCGAGCGTGGAGAACTCGAAGGATTGGGGGAAATGCCGCAGGGTCAGTCCGTGCGGCCGCAGCCGGTCCTCCAGCGCCGGGCCGTAGACGCCCGCCTGGATCCGGGCCGCCCTGGCGGTGGCGTCGATGTCGAGGACGTCGGCGAGGCGGCCCAGGTCGAGGCTGATCGCGGGCCCGGCGAAGCGCGGCTCGACGCCCCCGACGACCGAACTGCCGCCGCCGTAGGGGATGACGGCGATCCCCGCGCCGGTGCACCAGTCCAGGACGTCGACCACGTCGCGTTCGGTGCGTGGCCTCAACACCAGATCGGGGACCTCGCCCACGTCGCCCAGCAGGTTGCGGACGACGTCCCGGAACGCCTTGCCGCGCGCGTGGCCGAGCCGGTCGGACGGGTCGTCCGAACAGAGGGCGGCCAGCGACGGGGGCGCGGCGATCCGCGGGGGGCGCAGGTCCAGGTCGCCGATCGCCGGGGGCTCGTGGTCGAGCAGTTCGGCGCCGGGGAGCAGCGCCGCCACCCGCTCGACCAGCGCCGCCCGCTCCGCGCCCGCGACCGCGTCCCGCAGATTTCCCCAACCCCACCAAGACCGCATCGCACCATGATGCGCCATGGCGATGCGGGACGCCCCGGCACGTCGGCTACCCGGCCCGGCCTCCTTCGGCGGAGCCGCGGAACCTGTCCGGGAACTGCGCGATGATGTACCGCATACCGCGAAAGCGGGCGGACGGGCGCGGCGGCTCCGGGTCTCTCAGACGAGGTCGAGCCCGCCATCGGGGCGTCAGTCGAGGCAGAACTCGTTGCCTTCGGGGTCGGTCATCACGATGTGGCCGGCCCCCAGCGGGGGCTCCGGGTCGTGGCGCTGGAGGCGGGTGGCGCCGCGGGCGACGAGGCGCTCGGCCTCGGCCTCCAGGGCCGCCATCCTCGCGTCGCCGTCGAGGCCGGGCGCGGCTCGCACGTCGAGGTGCACGCGGTTCTTGGCCTGCTTGCCCTCCGGGACGCGCTGGAAGAACAGCCGGGGCCCGGCGCCCTCGGGGTCGACCACCGCCGAGGCGTCGTTGCGGTTCTCGGGCGGGACGCCCATCGCCTCCAGGGCGTCGTCCCACGAGGCGAAACCGCCAGGCGGGTCCTGCAGCCGGTAGCCGAGGGCCTCGGCCCAGAAGGCCGCCAGGGCGGCCGGGTCGGCGCAGTCGAAGGTGATCTGGACGTCGCGGGCCATGTCAGCTCGCCTCCTTGTGAGTGTGCAGGTAGAGGTCGCGGAGCAGGCACACCTCGGAGAGGTGGTGGATCAGCTCCCGGTGGATGTGCAGGACCAGCGCCGCCAGGGGACGTTCGGCGTACGGCCCCTCGGCCTCGCCGCACGGGCGGGCCAGGCCGGTCTCGCCCAGGGATTCGACCCCGGCCAGCCATGTCGCGTACTCCGCGTCGAGCTGGGCCAGCGCCTCGTCCGCCGTCGCGGCGTACTCGAACGCCTGGTAGTCGGTGGGCGCGCGCCCGAGGTGGGCGGCACTGCGCACCGCCAGCACACCGACGATCACGTGTGCGAGCCGCCAGGCGATCGTGGTGAGCGGTGCCGGGTCGGGCCGCGTCATCGCGAAGTCGATGGTCATCGCACCGGCACCGACCTGCACGGGCGCGGTGCCGGTGCCACGCGGGCGCAGGCTCCAGCAGCCGGGCGCGGGCTCCCAGAAGTACTCGTCGTCGGTGAGGCCGCTGATCCGAGGACGCAGCTGGTTGTCCCAGTGCCAGGTGATCTGCTCCCGGAGCAGCGGATTCCAGGTGTCGGTCATGGGGCCAGTGTGGCGGCGATCGCGGACAGCTACGGTCCGCGATTCGTGGGACGATGCACGCGTGAGCGTGGAGGGGACGACTGAGCGGGTCCTGCGGCTGCTGGCGCTGCTCCAGCGGCGGGCGTCCTGGACCGCCGACGCTCTCGCCGCCGAGTTGGGCGTCACCGACCGTTCGGTGCGGCGCGACGTGGAGCGGCTGCGCGCGCTCGGGTACCCGGTGCACGCGACGGCGGGCGTGGGCGGCGGGTACCGGCTGGGCGCGGGCACCCGGCTGCCGCCGCTGCTCCTCGACGACGAGGAGGCGATCGCGACGGCGGTGTCCCTGCGGATGGCGTCGGGAGGCACGGTCGCCGGGGCGGGCGAGGCGGCGCTGCGGGCGCTGGCGAAGCTCGACCAGGTGATGCCGCCCCGGCTGCGCGCCGAGGTGCGGGCGGTGCACGGCGCCACCGAGACCCTCGTCGGGCCGGGCGTCGAGATCGACGCGGAGCTGCTGGTGACGCTCGCGCGGGCGTGCCGCGACGAGGTCCGGGTGCGGTTCCGCTACCCCCGGCGCGGCGGCGGGGAGAGCGAGCGCACGGTGGAGCCGGTGCGGATGGTCGCCACCGGACGCCGCTGGTACCTGATGGCGTGGGACGTCGACCGCGACGGCTGGCGCACCTTCCGGCTGGACCGGATGCGCGAGGCCGCGGCGACGACCTGGCGGTTCCGGCCGAGGGAGCATCCCGACCCGGTCGCCTACGTGCAGCGGGCCGTGACCGAGGCCCCGTACCGGCATCTCGCGCGGATCCGGGTGCACGCCCCTCCCGACCGGGTCCGGGAGCTGGTCCCTCCCCAGGTGGGACGGGTCGAGGACGATCGCGAAGGCTGGTGCGTCCTCATCGTCGGCGCGGCGGACCTCGACTCCCTCGCCCTGCACGTGGCCAGGCTGGGCTTCGGAGTGGAGGTGCTGGAGCCCGCGGAGCTGCGGGAGGCCGCCGCGCGGCTCGCCCGGCGCCTGGCGGCGATGGCCCGTTAGGACGCCGGCTGGAGGTGGACGAGGATCATCCAGGTGCGCTCGTCCTTCGTGTAGGCGGCGCGCACGCGGTAGGGGCCCGGGGCAAGGTCGATCTTGAGGTGGTTGCCGGGCTCGGGGGTCGCGCCCGGCCAGGCGGAGTCGAACAGGACGACGGGGCCGTCGACGTCCCAGCCGAGCTCCTCCTCCCACTCGACGTCGTGGACGGCCTGCCTGGCCGCGTCGACGAGCTCGGACTCGGAGTCGGCCGCCGCCCAGCGCACGAAGAGGCGCTCGTCGGGCAGGTACGTCGTGGTGGCGGGCTCGTCGCCGAGGACGAGGCCCTGCCCGGCTCCGACGCCGACCAGCCCGATGTAGCCCTCGACCGCGCAGGCGCGACCGTAGTCGCCCCAGGTCTCGACGGGGCCCTCGTCGTCGGTGGAGCCCTCCCAGCGGGCGAGCTGCGACGCGGGCGCGGCCAGCAGCGGTCCCCCGCCGGACTCGACCCAGTCCATAGGCACACCCTCTCGTCGCCGGAGGCGTCAACGTACACCGCGTGTCGGACATCCTCCCCCGTGACGTGGCCAAATGCGACGATTAAGGTGGATTGTGAAGATGTGGCGATACGGCGGGAACGACGGCCGGACGGGGCGCCGCCGCCATGCACGACTCCCCTCGCGCGCGGGCGCCCGGCCGGCGAGGGGGAAGCATGCGCAAGGTGGCCGACTGCAGGGACATGCCGAGCGAGATGGGCTGCACGCTCACCATCAGCGGCGAGGAGGACGAGGTCGTCCGCGCCGCCGCCGAGCACGCCGCCTCGGTCCACGGGCACGACGACACCCCGGAGCTCCGCGAGGAGATCCGCACCCACCTCAAGAACGAGCGCGCGACGGTGGGGGGTTGAGCCCTATGAGCTTCGTACAGATCATCGACTACCGCACCGAACGCCAGGACGAGATGGACGGGCTGTTCGACGAGTGGGCGAGCATCAGCGAGGGCAAGCGCACCGCGACGCACGAGCTGCACACCCACGATCGCGAGGACCCGTCGCACTTCGTCGACATCGTCGAGTTCCCGTCCTACGAGGAGGCGATGCGCAACAGCGACCTGCCCGAGACCCGGCGCCTCGCCGGGCGGATGGAGGAGCTGTGCAGCGACGGCCCGCGCTTCCTGAACCTGGACGTCATGCGGGACGACTCGCTGTGAACAGGTAGTTCATCGGGAAGCCGAGGGTGTCGCGGGGCAGGGGCGGCCAGGGACGCGCCGCTCCTGCCCCCGGCAGTCGCACATGCGGTCTCGTCGCGGTCACTTCCCTCCGTTCTGGAAGCCGTACCAGAAGCCGAACAGTCCAAACACGAAGACGACGGTGCCGGCGAAGGCAGCACCCCCGTACCTGATGGCGTCCAGGACCGAGTCTCCGTCCATCCCGCACAGGATCCCGGTGAGCAGTCCGACATTGCCACCGGCCAGGAACGCGACGACGATGAACAGGGCTTTCACGGTGTTCGCCGAGGGTTGCATCTTGCTCTCCGAAGCTCAGTCGAGGGCCAGCGGTCCGCTGATCAAGTCGGTGGCGAGAGCGGAGCGGGTCCGCTCGGCCGCTTCCGCGAAGTCGCGGTGGGCGGCGATCTGGTCGTCCATGGCGCGCAGGACGGCACCGATGCGCCGCTGTTCACCGAGCGGGGGCAGCGTCACGAGAAGGTGGCCGAGCCTCTTCCCCCCGATCGAGTCGATGGCTGTGGCGGTGGCCGCCCGGTTGCCGATCCAGTTCTGGGACGCCGGGAGCGACAAGAAGGCGAGCAGGTAGCCCGGGTCGAGTTCGGCGGGTGGTGAACAGCGGATCCGTGTCAGGCCGCTGCCGAAGACACAGCCCGTCCACTCCGCGCCGACGAGCGCCAGCGGCCCGGTCGACCCGGTCCGTACGCAGAGGAGGTCGTCCGGTTCCAGCGCGAACCTGCCCAATCGCCGGGCCGCCTGAGGAGCCAGCCGATCCGCGTCGGCCACCACGAGGCGCCGGTCCCGCAGATGCCCGCGGACGATGACGGGCACTCCCCCGGGGGAGCGAGGAGCGGCCTTCAGACGGCTGTGGGTAGGGCCGGTCTGGATGTCGCATAGCTCGGCCAGCGGCACCTTGCGCCATCCGCCGGGCAGACCGCCGGCCTGGGCGTCCCTCTCACGGACACGAAGCGTTCCAACGACCGAGTCGGCTGAGGCCGTCCGCCGTCGCACGTCGTCCAGTACCACGTCCGGCCAGGGGACGGACGTTTCCGGCCCGTTCCGCTCGGCCGGCACCTCGGCGTACTCGGAGGGGTCGAGCGAATCCTCACGACCGCGAATCGTCTCCGCTGGGACGGAGACGGCGGCGCCACCCGCGCCTTCCAGCGGTTCCGCGAACGCCCCTTCCCCTCTCACCCAGCGCTCGTAGCATGCGGCGATCGCGTTCCACTCCGCTTGCGAGAGGCTGTGCCGCTTCCCCTCCTTCCTGCCCAGCATGCGCGCGTCGATGAGAAGCACCTGGTCGCCGACCGCGTCCGAGGCCGCGAGGACCCAGACCGTGACCGCGATGGGGGTTCCGGGGAACAACCCGCGTGGAAGCCAGACGACGCACTTCACGGCACCCTTCTCGATCATCTGTCCTCGGATCGCGCGTTCCCTGGCGTCGTCGGTGACGGCGGCCCTGTTGGGCATGACGACCGCGGCCCGGCCTCCCGGCGCGAGAGACGCGTAGGCGTACTGGAGCCAGGCGTAGGTGTCACTCCTCTCGGGCGGTGGGCCGAACGGCCACCTCTGACGGCTTCGATCGCGCGGCACGGGCACCTTCTGGTTGAAGGGCGGGTTGGTGATGACGCGGTCGAATACCGGGCCGGGCCGCTCGGGGCGGTCCCAAGGAGTGGCCGTGCTCTCCTTGAGCACCGGTCGGACTCCGTGGAAGGCCAGGTTCATCCCGGCGAGGCGCAGCGCGGTGAGATGAGGGCTCTCACCGAGAACCGGTGCGTCGCCAAGCCGCTCGACCATCGCGGAAAGCCCCTCTCCCCCGCGCACATAGGGGTCGTAGCACCGTGGTCGACCGTCGTAGTCCGCACACAGCATCTCCGCCATGAGACGCGTCAGGCCGCGCGGCGTGAAGAACTCGGTGCTGCCCGGATTCGTGAGTTCCTCGAACCGATCGAGCAGGAGTTGGAACGCCTCTCGGCCGAGCCCGTCGCACAGGCGCACCACGTAAGCGAGGTCGTCGGAAGCTTCGGGCCGGAGGGTGTCGAACAGCGCGACCGCGCCTGGTATCTGCCCCTGCCCGCGAAGGACGTCGTCGATGAGGACGCCCAGGCTTCTGAGCGCTGCTCTCGGGTCTTGCTGCTGGCGGTCAGCATCCACGACCAGATCGCGTATCCGGCCCCAGGCCCTGCGATCAGCCCCTCGAACGGAGACGAGGGACAGCAGGAGGTAGAGGTAAGCGCTACGGGAGCCGGCACCGCGCACCCGGTCGGCAAGCGGCCCGTAGAGTTCGGTGAGCGTCCTCCCGGTCTGGCCGTCGTCCCCAGGCTCGGTGCGTCCAGGCTCGGTGCGCCCGGTGGCCGGGGGCCGCCGGCGCAGGGCCCGGCGGATCCGCTCCGCGTACGTCGCTCCTTCGACCTCGCCGTCCCGGAGGCTCTTGAGCGGGATCGGCCGCCGCTCCAGCCAGGCGAGGACGCTCGGCAGGTAAAGGTACTCCTGCGCGCCGAACGCCCGGGGCCTCGGGAAGTCGGAGTGGCGACCCGCCCACGTGGTGATCGTCTCCCGCCTGACCCCCGCCAGTTCGGCCAGTTCCCTGCGCGAGACCTGCATCTCGAACCGGTATGAGCCCTCGTCCATGGCCGCTCCTTCTTCCTCCGTCAGTGCCGAGCACTCCCGGGACGGTAGGCGGAGCACCCCCAACGGGGCAAGTGCGCACTGAGCTACGCGACCGCCAGCACAGTCGCAGTGCGGCCTCGCGCTCACGGACTATCTCCAGGTCACCACTGATCGTAGAGGTCAAAGGCATGAAGTCATTGCACCGAAGGTTCTCTCTTAGTGATAACCCTCATGTCAAGGACCGTGACAGCTCTCGCCTGCCCCGCCTGCGCCACCACAAATCTCCGCAATCTCCCTACTCGGCGCCGGATGGGCGCCTACCGTTTTCCTGGCCGCGACCCGGCGGCGGGGGTGGACGAGTCGGATGGAGACGGCGGGTGGCATACCCGGTTCAGGTGCGAAACCTCAAGCGGCAGTTCGGCGAGCGGTTCCGGCCGCTGATCGACATGACCGACTGGGCAGGACGGCCGGACGAGGAGCAGGCGTTCCTCAGCCGAGCCGTGGCCGCGCTGGCGATCAAGATGGAGACCGCCTGCTCGGACGAGGAGGCGGCCCGCTCGGTGATCGACTGCGACACCGACCGCGGTATCGACGCGGTGGCGGTCGAGCAGCGCGGAGAGCGACAGCATGTCACCCTCGTCCAGGCGAAGTGGAGCGGCAAGGGCGAGGCGGGGTTCGGCGAAGGGGACGTATCGGCGGTCATCCGCGGCCTCGACTACCTCCTGGACCTGGAGTTCCACCGTTTCGGCAGCAAGATCGACCGCCATGCGGCGGCGCTGGAGGCCGCGCTGAACAGCCCGTCCCCCAAGGTCGTCCTCGTACTGGCCCTGGTGACCGCGACCGATCTGCACCCCAACACCCGGGCGCTCCTGGAAGAGCAGATCGATAAGCACAACCTCGATGACGATCTGGTGAGCTACGAGATCATCAACTTGCGGGACCTGTATCGCGAGATCCTCGGTGAGCATGCCGAGCGCAAGGTCGACCTCGATGTCGAGATCCAGAGCATGGGCCGGTTCACGGACCCGTTCCTCGCCTACTACGGAACCGTGTCGGCCGAAGAGGTCGCCGGCTGGTACGGCAGGCACGGCCGCCACCTCACCGCCCGCAACATCCGGGACGCGCTGGACATCAGCGATGTCAACGAGAAGATCCGCGCCACGCTCGTCAAGGAGCCGGAGCTCTTCTGGTACCTCAGCAACGGGATCACGCTGATCTGCGACCGGATCCGTAAGCACGGCATGGGCGCTCCGGGCAGCGGCGGGAACGCGAAGCTCCGCCTGGAGGGCGCGAACGTCATCAACGGCGCGCAGACCGTGAGCGCCATCGGCCGGGCGATGCAGCAGAAGCCGGGCAAGGCGGCGGCCGGCCGGGTCATGGTGCGGATCATCTCCCTGGAAGAGGCTCCGGACGACTTCGGGGACCGCATCACGGTCGCGGCGAACACACAGAACCCGACCGAGGCGCGGGACTTCCGCTCCCGCAGGCCCGAGCAATCGGACCTCCGGCATGACTTCGCGCTGTCGCTGGGCCTCGACTACGTCATCAAGCGCGGCGAGCCCGACCCGCCCAGGGCGAAGGGCTGCACCATGACCGAGGCCGCCCTCGCGCTCGCCGCCGCCCAGCCCTCCGCCGAGTTCGCCGCGCGAGCGAAGGGCGACGCCTCGTCACTCTGGGAGGACCGGTACTACCGCACCCTCTTCGGCGGCCCGCCGAGTGCCCACCGGGTGTGGCGGTGCGTCCGGCTGCTGCGCGCCGTGCGCGAAGCGCTCGACGAGCAGAAGGAGAGCCTGGTGGGCCGCCCCGCCAGCGCCGCCGCCCACGGCGACCTGCTCCTCACGCACGTGCTCTTTCACGCCATGGAGACGGGCGACATCGACGCCGAGGGCGAGGAGGCGGCGGCTGTCTGGGAGCAGCGGTTCGCCGAGGTGCGGGAGCGCGTGCGCAAGGCGCTCGGCTGGCTGGTGCCGGTGATCGACGGTGCCTTCGGCGGCAAGAGCCAGATCAGCACGACGGTGCGCACCGCGGACCGCGCCGAACTCGTCGCGAAGCGGCTTCGGGACTATGTGCTCGGCGGGGCTGAGCCCCCCGCCGACGCCGAGTCTCAGACGGGGAGTCCGAGCGGTAAGGGCGGCCAGCAGACACGCGCGGTCTGGGCGATCGTCGACGCGGGTTCGATCCCGGACGGCGAGGTCCTGGAGTTCCGTCCGGTGTTCACCCCGGAACGCCGCCAGTTCCCCCAGTGGTTGGCGGAGGACCCGCACCGCGCCAAGGCACGATGGCGCAACAACAAGAGCAAGCCGCTCGTGTGGGAGGCCGACGGCAAGGCGTACGCCCCCTCGTCGCTGGTTCGGGCCATGCGCCGCGAGGCCATGGGAAACGACCAGCAGGTACAGGGAACGCTGCACTGGCACGTGCCCGGGAAGGGATCGCTGGTGGACATCGCCCGAGAGATCAGGAACAACGCGGTCCACGCTCCGCAGGACGAATGACCGGCTTCCGCGACATCGCGCCCGCGAGAGGTCTCGCCGGTGGGTCGAGTTGAGTTCATGCTGGAGAGGCGGCGCGCAACGGAAGGACCGGCCGCGCCGCCGGACATCGTCAGTGATCGGCGACGTGCGCCGCGTCGGGAGACGGGCCGAGGGACTCGCCTCGGCTCCCGTCGTCCCGACGCGGGGCCGGGGCCGGAACGGATCTGCCGGTGTGCCCTACCTCGAACCAGACCCGCAACCGGCCGTCGTCGAGATGCTCGAAGCCCCAAGAGGAGGCGAGCATTCCGAGGATGGGCAGGCCGCGCCCGTGCTCGCCGTGCGGGTCGTCGACATGGTGCGGGACGGAACTGCCGCCCTCGTCGGTGACCTCGATGCGGATGCCGGCCGTGCCCACGTAAGCGTCCACCTCCACGAGGTCACCCTCACCGTGGACGATCGCATTGGTGAGCGTCTCGGAGAGCAGGAGGACGCTGTCCTCGCAGGCGCTGTGCTTCGCACCGAGGAGTGGTTCGAGGCGGCCCAGCAGCCACCGTCGACCGTTCGCCACGTTCTGCGGCGCGGCCGGGATGACGCAGTTCCCCAGGTGCTTCATCGGACGCCCACCGCCCACGCCACCCGCGCGGCGGTCTCCGCCACGTCCCCGGCCCGGCTCCACTGGTTCCCGAAGGTGTAGAGCCACCGGCCCCGATGGTCGACCGCCGCCACCCCGAGCCACTGCCGGGGCCACCCGCGCTGCGGCACCCACAGGACCGACTCACCTTCCCGCGGATGGACGAGCATGGACGTGCACTGCTGGCGCTGCCCCAGCTTGTAACAGAGATCAGCCAGGAGGCTGAACCGCACCTCGTGCGGCCGCTGATCCGCTGACATCGTCGGACGCCCCTTCTCCGGGCACGCGAACGACCACAATCCACCCGACTTCCTCAGGTGATCGCTCATCTACCGTGCGTGACTTTCGCTACGGTCAGAGCATGAAGCGGACACCTTGAGTTTGTAAACCCCAAGAAGTGAACTCGCTCAAATAATCACGGTCCATCGAATGGGCATATACCAAGAGAAGGTACGAACATGACAAGTCGGACGAGCCCCACGGTCCGCAGGCGGCGCCTTGCATCGGAAATGCGGCGATTGCGCAGAGAGTCAGGAAAGACCCGAGAGGAGGCGGCCAAGTTCGCTGACATCGCGCCCGCCACAGTCAGCCGCATCGAGGCCGCTGTGCACGCCCCGAAGGTCGCCGACATCATGGCGCTCTGCAAGTTCTACGGCCTGGACGACCACCGCACCGAGGTCCTCGTCACGCTGGCCCGCCAGAGCCGCCAGCGCGGCTGGTGGCACCAGTACAGCGGCACCATCCCCGAGTGGTTCGAGGTCTACGTCGGTCTCGAAGAAGAGGCTCACGAGATTCTCAGCTATGCATCCGAGCTCGTGCCAGGTCTCTTCCAAGAAGAGGGATATATCAGGGCCCTGTTCCACGCGAGCCTCCGAACCTGGTCAGAAGAGGAGATCGACCGCCGAGTGGCGTTGCGTCTCAAGAGGCAGGAGCGCCTGACCGGGGATGATGCCCCCAAGATCTGGGCCGTCCTCAATGAGGCCGTCATCCGCAGGCAGGTCGGCGGGCAAGAGACCCTGCGAAGTCAACTCAATCGTCTCACCGAGATTGCGCAGCTCAATCATGTGAACATCGTGGTGCTGCCCTTCTCCGTGGGCGCCCACCCGTCCATGGACGGCTCGTGCACGGTCCTCCGCTTCCCAGAGGTGGCCGATCCTGACGTCGTGTACATCCAGTACCGCCGGGGAAGCATCTACCTGGAAGACCCCTCCGATGTCGACATGTATGTCGACCTCTTCGATCACCTGCGCTCACGAGCACTCGGCCCCGACGAGTCTGTTGATCTGATCGCTAGGCTGGCCGAGGACATTTCCTAGCCAGAACTGGATTGGAGTGCGAGCCATCATGGGGCACTCTCGCGTGCAATGGCGCAAGAGCAGTTACAGCGCTGAAGAGGGAGAATGCGTAGAGATTGGAGCCTGGCGCAAAGACAGTTCCCGCAGTGGTGAGCCAGACGACTGCGTTGAGGTCAGCAGTGCTTGGAGGACGAGCAGCCAGAGCATGGGCAACGGCGGAGAATGCGTCGAGGTAGCAGCGGGTGAGTTGATGCTGACGCGGGACTCCAAGGACCCGGACGGGCCGGTGCTCGGGTTCGGCGCCGGCGCTTGGGAAGCCTTCCTCGCCACCGTGAAGAGCGGCCGCCTCGACCTCCCCCGCTGACCGTCCCCCTCTCTGCGGGCCCCGCCGAGTGTCAGTGATCACGACTACCGTCAAGGCCGGACCATCATCCAGGCTTCCGGCAGTGGCGGCTGACGAGGAGCCATAGGATCCGTACGCTGCGGTGTGCCGCAGCGTACGGGTCGTGGGCGGAGCGAGGAGTTCAGCATGCAGCAGGCCAGGTTGCCGTTCGAGGAGCCCGAGCCGGGCTCAGGCGAGCCGGGTGATGCGCTGAACTCGCTCGCCGACGATGAGACCATCGACTACATCACTGGCCGGCCCGTCAAGCTCAAGGGCAACGAGCCGGTGCGGCAGCGCATCGCGCGAGCCCTCTTCCACGAGTACGGCATCTCGGTCGATGACATGGAGGCGGGCTTCCCTATCCCGGTCCAGTCGGACGGTAGTCGCCGGAAGACGAAGAAGGCGGACATCGCCATCTTCGCGCCTGGATCAGAGCACGCCCTTGAGAATCTGCGCAGGGTGGTGATCTGCAAGCCGGAACCGAAGGCCGGCAAGACCGTCACCAAGATCCGCACCTACGAGCAGGCCTCCACGGACCTTCTGGAGCTCGAGACGCTGCTCGGCACAGACGCCACGCCCGAGGCCCAGTACGGCATGTGGACGAACGGGCTCGACTTCTTCTTCCTCTACAAGGAGTCGGGACGGTTCGGCGCCAAGTTCGAGAAGCGGACGAACTGGCCCCCGAGCGAAGAGAGCATCAACAGCGGGACCGTGGCCTCGGTGGCCCGGCTGCGCCGGGGCGAGGCCTCGATGCTCAAGACGGCCTTCCGCCGCTGCCACAATTACATTCACGGCAACGAAGGAATGCCCAAGGACCGTGCGTTCTGGCAGTTTCTCTACCTGCTCTTCACGAAGATGTACGACGAGCGGGTCTGCCGCCAGGAGGGGCGTCAATCCCTGTTCTTCGTTCTTCCAGACGAACCTTTCGACGAAGAAGGCCGCAAGACCATCCGCGGTCGGATCCTCCGTTTGTTCGAGGAAGTGAAGGAGCGCTATCCGCATTTCGACGACAGTGACGTGATCCGCCTGTCGCCTCGCGCCTTGGCGTTCATCGTCGGTGAACTCGCCCCCTATGACCTGTCCGGGACGGACATGGACGTCAAAGGGATCGCCTATCAGGAACTCGTCGGGACGAACCTGCGCGGCGACCGCGGGCAGTACTTCACCCCCAAGGGCGCTGTCGAACTGATGGTCAAAATCCTCGATCCGCCGGACGACAAAAGCGTTCTGGACCCGTCCTGCGGTACCGGCGGTTTCCTTCGGGAAACGCTTCGCCACCAACTCAATCGGTGGCGCGATCACGAGCACACTCTCGGCCTCCCCGACACTGAAGAGCAACTTCTCGAACACCAGAAACGACTGGCCGACTACGCCAGGGAGAAGTTGTTCGGCGCCGACTTCGATGAATCCCTGGTTCGGGCGACCCAGATGAGCATCATGACCTTCACCGGCGAGAGCGGCAACGTCTATTACATGGACTCCCTGCTCTTCCCGCATGGGGGTTATCCAGGCGTGAAAGAGGCTTCCGAACGCATTCCCGTGCCGGGCAGCGTTGATTTCGTGATGACGAACCCTCCGTTCGGAACAGACATCAAGGTGGAGGACCGCGACGTCCTCGATCAGTTCCGTAATGGCATCGCCCGCTCCTGGTCGCGCAATCGGGAGACCAATGAGCTCATTGAAGGACTGAATGACGTCACGGCGGTACCGCCAGAGCATCTCTTTATTCAACGCGCCGTCGAGTGGGTGAGGCCGGGTGGAAAAGTCGGCATCGTTCTCCCTAACGGAACTCTCTCCAATCCTGGCTCTACCCACAGCGCTATCCGGAGATGGATCCTGGACAACTGCTGGGTGCTGGCCAGCATCGAACTTCCCGTCGAGACCTTCATCGTCGATGCCAATGTCAACATCCTCACCAGCCTGCTCTTCTTGAAGAAGAAGACCGAGCGCGAGAAAATGGCGGAGATGCTCAGCGGTCACGAGTCGGACTATCCCGTCTTCATGGCCGTCGCAGAGAAGGTGGGGGTAGATCGACGCGGCAACACCGTCTACAAACGCCACCCGGACGGCGAAGTCATTCTCGAGTCGGTAGAAGAAAAAGAGAGAGTACGAATCGGCGGCAAAGAAGTGGAGCGAAAACTCGTCCGCAAGCAGAAGGTGATCGACAACGACCTCCCGGTGATCGCCGAAGCCTACAAGCGCTTCCGCGACAAGCACAAAGAGCCGGGAGAACCCACGTGATCACAAGGATCGAAGCTTACGGATACCGCTGCTTCCCGCAACTAGGTATCGACCTCGACCGCTACCAGGTCCTAGCCGGAGCCAATGGGGCAGGCAAGTCGACTCTCCTGGACATTCCTCCGTTGATCGGCGACCTGCTGGGGAAGCGCAATGCAGTCTCTGCCTTCCTAGGCCGCCGGAGCCCGAACATGCCGCCACGCGCCGGCAGTCTGCTCGAACTGCTGTACAAGCGGGAAGGTAGCAGCATCGCATTCGCGGTCGAGGCCCAACTTCCTGACGCGATCATCGAAGCCTTTGCCGACCGCTCCTTCTCCATCCTGGTCCAGCATTCTCCAACTCATTTGCGCTACGAGCTGATGCTCGATATCGATTCGAACGAACTGCGCGTCTCCACCGAGCACCTCTTCCTTTTCTCCGAGCACGGCGCATTGCCCTCCAAGGGAGGGTTCCCTCAAGGGGAAAAGGCAGGCCCGGAGCCCGGCGACTGGCAATCAGTAATTCGCCGGACCCACTCAGACCCGACCAAGTTCGTCCCTGAGACGACCACCCAGTCCACGGACATTCCCGCTCTTCGCATTCCTTCGGGGCAACTCGCTCTCGGTGCCGTGCCGGCCGATCCGACCCTGTTCCCGGCGGCTCTTTGGTTCAGCGAACTGCTACGCGAGGGCGTCGTGTTCTTCGAACCGGACTGGGATCAACTGCGGCAACCCGCTCCGCCAGGCGAACGCAGGCAACTTCTGCGCTCAGGCCGCAACGCTCCCTGGCTGGCGCTGGATCTGTCCCAGCAGGACCCCGACAGGTTCTCCCTCTGGATCGATCATGTCCGGACCGCGCTACCGCAGGTTGCGGGCATCGAGGTGATCGAACGCGAAGAAGACCATCACGCCTACTTCTCCGTCGAGTACGAGGGCGGGTACCGGGTCACGTCGTCTGGCCTCTCTGATGGGACATTGCGGATCCTCGCAATGACGCTGCTCCCGTACCTGGACGATGGCGTACTGCCTCGGCTGCTGGTCACAGAGGAGCCGGAGAACGGCGTCCATCCGAGAGCCATAGAGACCATTGTCGACTCCCTGAACTCGCTCTACGAGTCGCAGGTGTGGGTGTCAACTCACTCGCCGATCGTGCTTGCTCACACCGACCTTTCCGATGTCCTGACAGCACGGCTGAACAGGGACGGAAGCGTCTCGGTCATCCCGGGCAAGGAACATCCCAGATTGCGTGACTGGAAGGGTTCTCTGGACATCGGCACCCTGTTCGCGGCGGGAGTCCTGTCATGACCCAGCGGGATCTCGTCTTCCTGGTCGCCGACGGTGCCATGGAACAGATGCTGCGAGGCTTCTTCGGACGCGACCATTTCCACCGCAGCCTCGGTTGCAGGCCGTTCGTCTTCGACCCCCGCGAAGACATCATCGTCGCCCCTACGAAGGACCCAGGGGTCTACGGTACTGCGCGCGAGCTGCTGCGCCCCTTCGAGTCCTTCTACCGGCACGCGGTCGTCATGCTCGACCGGGACTGGGAGGGCAGCCCCGGCTGTGACCGGATCCGCGAAAAGGTGACTAAGGCCCTTTCGGAAGCCTGGGATGAGTTCGCGGTCATCGTGATCGACCCTGAACTCGAAGCCTGGGTCTGGCAGGAAAGCCCGCATGTCGCCGATGCGTTCAGGTGCCCGGCCAACTTTCGAGAGATCCTTGCGAAGAGCAATCACTGGCCCGAGGACCAACTCAAGCCGTCTGACCCGAAAGAAGCGCTCAACTATCTGCGCAAGCGGTACAGGGCCGATCGACAGAACGCCGCCTTCCGCCGCCTGGCCGCAAAGATCTCTGTCCGGCACTGCCAGGACACCGCCTTCAATCACCTGTGCAGCAACCTCCGCACCTGGTTCCCGGAGACCTACCAGTGAAAATCGCTTCCATCGACAACCCCGTTCGGGCGTCCTGGCTTGTCGAACAGGGCCTCCGCCTCGACGCGGACACCTACGTGTCGGACGGCTATCAGACCCGCAAGTTCATTGAGAGTCTACGCAATTTCAGGCCACTCTCAGAGATTACAGAGCGGATTTTCCATCCGGGTATATTTCGTCGTCACTGGACGACCGACCTTGCGTATGGCATTCCTTTTCTAGGGAGTGCGGCCATCTTTCAAGCCGATCTATCAAATTTGCCTCTGATTACAAGCAGATCATTCAACAAAAGGCCTCAACTTCGCCTGGAACCGGGCTGGTCACTCATCACGAGGTCCGGAATGACAGCAGGTAGGGTGACCTATGCTCGGCTAGAGATGGAAGGACTTGCTTGTAGCGAGGACGTTCTTCGTGTCGTAGCAGACGAAGAGGAGATCTCGCCGGGCTACCTGTACACCTTCCTCGCGAGCCGATACGGCCTTGCAATGATCAAAGGTCAGGTGTACGGGACGAGTGTCAAGCATATCGAACCTGAACAGATCGCCGACCTCCCAGTCCTTCGCCTTCCCCAGGAGATCGAATTTACTATTGACGGTCTCATTACCGAAGCCATGCAGTTGCGTCTCAACTTCAATCAGGGGATAGTCGGCGCGACTGACCTTCTCTTCGAGTGTGCGGGATTGTCAGACCTTGCAACGCTACAGTGGCACCGTGAGCGAGATCTGGATTTTTTCATCTCCGGAGCAAACGCTACCAGTCTGCGCGCAATGAACTTCTCCCCTCGAGCACAGCGCATCATTTCACGAATCCAAGAGAGACCGCATAGAACGCTTGCCAAAATCTGCCAGGGTGGCCAATTTGATCGTGGCAGCCGATTCACAAGAGTCGACAGCGATCCAGAGAAGGGCTTTAGACTCTTGGGCCAGCGTCAAGGTTTTTGGCTTCGGCCGGAAGGACGGTGGGTCGCCCTGAAGCCAGCCGAAGAATACATGGTGCGCGCAAAGGACGAATCGATACTGGTTGCTTCACAAGGTACCCTTGGCGAGAATGAGGCATTCTGTCGAGCCATCTTCGTGACAGGGCGATGGCAGCGCAATTACGTCTTCTCAGAGCATTTTCTGCGCATCACTTCCGGTGACCCTGAGATTCCCGGCGCCTACCTGTTCGCCTTCCTCCGTTCCGAGGCCATGTTCCGGGTCCTCCGCTCGATGAGCACCGGCAGCAAGCAGCAGGACATCCATGAAGAGCTCCGCCGGGACATCCCGGTGCCGCTCTGCACCCCAGAGGACCGGCACCGGATCGCGGAGATGGTGCGTCAGGCGTATCGGTGGCGGGACGAGGCCGACATGAAGGAAGATGAGGCACTTGCCCTGCTGGAACAGGCGGTGAGGAAGGCGGCTCGGTAGGCGATGGCCCAGATCATCGGTGGCGGCCCCCCGGTCAACGATGCGGAGCGGGTGACCATCGGTCACTTGGAGAAGCACGCTCCCGATGAATGGCTCGTCTTACACAACATCGAGCTGCCGATTCGGGGCTCCAAGTACGAGATCGACATCGTTGTCATCACCGACCACTCGGTGGTGCTGATCGATGTGAAGGGGACGCACGGCCGCATCGAGGTCGCGGGGCGGCGGTGGTATCCGGAGGGGCGCGCGCCGTTCGGGTCGCCGGTGGCGAAGCTGGTCGGCCTGACCAAGGCGTTCAAGGGGCGGCTGGAGCAGGAACGGCCCGAGCTGAGCCGGGTCTACTTCGACTCCGTCGTGGTCCTCACCGCCGACGACGCCGTGCTGATCGACCCGAACGAGCGCGGCGACGCCGACGCGCTCGACGTCACGTCGCTGGACCAGTTGATCCCGACGCTGCGGGACCTCTCCCGGGTGCGCCACGACATGCTCCGAGACATCAGGCAGCACGGCGACGCCATCGTCCAGGCCCTGCGAGGCGCCGTCCGCTACCCGACCGGGCCTCCGCGGTTCGGGAACTGGGTGGTTCAGGAGGAACTCGGCGGCACCGACGAGGTCACCGAGTACCGTGCCGTGAACGCGACCGTCGCGAGTTCCGAGACGGTCCTGCTGCGGGTGTACCGGGCCGACCCCTTCCAGCCGGAGGACATCCGGAACGCAGAGAAGATCGCGATCGCGAACGCCTACGAGATCCTCGGGAAGCTGGGCCGCAGTCCCTACATCGTGGGGCAGCGCGAGTTCTTCGCGGTCGAGGACGAGAGCCGGTTCGTGCTCGTCCTCGACGATGTCCACGGCGAGGCGCTGCGGCTACGGATGGGAAACCCGCGCCGGCCGCTCAGCATCGACGCCAGACTCAAGCTGCTCGCCGGAGTGCTGCGGGGCCTGGCCCACGCCCACCGGAGCAAGGTGATCCATCGGGCTCTGTCGCCCGCGACGATCCTGGTCACGCAGGGCGGGCGGGCCATGCTGACCGGCTTCGACTACGCGCGGCCGGTCGCGCCGCGCGCCCACACGGTGATCGATCGGCTTTCGGAGGCGCTCGACCCCGTCTATGTCGCGCCGGAGTGCCAGAACCGGCCCCAGGCGATGACCGCCGCATCGGACGTCTACTCCGCGGGAGTGGTCGCTTTCGAGTTGCTGACCGGTGAGCCGCCGTTCGCCTCCAGCGCCGACCAGTACGAGAAGGGCAGCGTCCTGCCTTCGCCGGTGCTGGCGTCCGCCGGAGTGGAAGGGGAACTGGCGGCGCTGCTGCAGCGGCTGTGCGAACGGGCGCCGTCGGCCCGGCCGACGGCCGAGGAGGCGTTGAAGGAACTTCTGCGCATCATCGGCGGCGGTGACGGCGGCCGAGGCGGTACAGGCGGGTCCCGTGGCGGGTCGGCCGGGGGGCAGGGCCCCGATTACCGGAACCTGCCGGAGGGATACCAGCTCACCCAGAAGTACATGGTGCGGCGCAAGCTCGGGTCCGGCTCGTACGGCATCGTCTACCAGGTGTACGACAACCTGGCGGCCGAGGACCGCGCCGTCAAGATCGTGTACAAGGACCGGGAGTCGCCGCCGGAGCGGATCCGGCAGGAGTACCGGATCCTGCTCGCCCTGCCCCCTCACGACAATGTGGTCAAGGTCGAGTACGCCGACTACCTTCCGGACGGCCACCCCTACCTGGCCTTCGAGTACCTGGACGGCAGCAACGTCCAGGAGCTGGTCAAAAAGCGGCAGCTCGGACCCGCCGACGCGCTGAAGTTCGCTGTGGACATCGCGAAGGGGCTGGCCTTCCTCCACCAGCACCAGGTGTACCACTGCGACGTCAAGCCGGGGAACATGATGCTGACCGACAAGGGCGGCAAGCTGCTCGACTTCAATGTCTCGGTCACCGGCGACTCCAGCATGTCCAGGGTGGGCGGCACGACCCGGTACGCACCGCCGGACACACGGTCCGGCTCGGGCGCGCCGAGCGCCGCCGAGCTGATCGACCGGGACGTGTACGGGCTCGGGCTCACCCTGTACCAGCTCATCACCGGGACATGGCCGTTCGATTCACGCCGGGAGCCGATCCTCGGTGAGGAACCGCGGCACCCGGCCGATCTCGGAGTGGGCGAACTGTCCGAAGCGCTGGTAGCGGTGCTGCTGAAGGCGATCAGGCCGCAGCGCAGCAACCGGTTCGCCTCGGCCGCCGAGTACCTGGCGGCGCTGGTGGCGGTCGGGAACGACGTCCACCGCCGCACCGCGGCCCCGGAACCCGCCCCGGTGCCCCCGCGGCCCTCCCCGGTCGGGACGAACCCGTTCGTCGACCATCTGAAGACCCTCTACAGCCAGAGCACGAGCAGCAACGCCGGTACCCGCGGGCGCGACCCGTTCAACCTGTACGTCGCGACGGAACTGGACAACCGGCTGCTGCCGGCCGTGCTGAAGCGCGACTACCGCCTGGTGGTGATCACTGGGAACGCCGGGGACGGCAAGACCGCGTTCCTGGAGTACCTGGTCCAGGAGGCCGAGAAGCGCGGCGGCCGGCCGGGGCCGTCCCGCCCCAACGGTGCCGACGTGCAACTGGTGGACGGGACGTGGCTGCGCACCAACCACGACGGCAGCCAGGACGAGGGCGACAAGGCCAACGACGCGGTGCTGCTCGACTTCTTCGCCCCGTTCGCGGGCGCGACCGTGCCCGGCGGGCAGGACGAGATCCGGCTGATCGCCATCAACGAGGGCCGCCTGGTCGATTTCGTGACCACCCACGAAGACCGGTTCAGCGGCCTGGCGCGGATCGTGCGGGAAGGGCTGTCCGGCGCCTCCGCCGCCGAGGGCGTCGCAGTGGTGAACCTGAACCGCCGCAGCGTGGTGGCCGACGTCCCGCAGCACGGCGACATCGAATCGATCTTCGATCGGATGCTGCGGCGGATGACGCACGAGCGGCTGTGGGAGGCGTGCGGTTCCTGCAAGCTGGCCGACGAGTGCTATGCCCCGCACAACGCCCGGACCTTCGCGCACCCCAGCGCGGGACCACAGGTGACGCGCCGCCTCAAACGGCTCTACACGCTTGCCCACCTGCGGGGGCGGTCGCACGTGACGCTGCGGGATCTGCGGTCGGCGCTGGCGTACATGCTGACGTCCGGACGGAGCTGCGCGGAGATCCAGGATCTCTACGCCGCCGGGGGGCGCGCGGGGGCGGGCGAGCCCCACGGCGGGGACGGCGCGCAGGCGATCCTGGACGGGTTCTACTTCAACAGCTGGGCAGGCGCCCCGGGCACCGGGGACCGCCTGCTCGCACAGCTGCGCGACGTGGACGTGGCGGCCGTTCCGGATCCCGCGCTGGACCGGCGGCTGGACTACACCGGCCCGGACGCGGGGCAGGCCGTGATGACCGTCGACCAGCGCGGCGGCCATGACATGCTCCTGCTGGAGCGGATCTTCGCAGGGCTGCCGCGCAGTCCCGCTCCGTCGCCCGCGCAGGCCGCCGCGCACCGCCGGTACCTGGCCTCGGCCCGCCGCCGCTTCTACTTCGAATGCGTGGACGAGCAGCGGTCCCGGCGACTGCTGCCGTACCGGTCGGCGGACCGGTTCCTGGAGCTGCTGCGGCGGCCCGAGCAGGTCCCCGAGCACCTGGCGGAGATCATCGAGGCGATCAACCGGGGCGAGGGCCTGCCCGATCCGCGCCGGCTCGGCGACCACCTGGCCCTCCAGGTCCGGCACGTCCCCGGCGGGACGATCCGCAGCTACCGGCTGCTGGACGCCGGGGAGTTCGAGCTGTCGGCCCAGGAGGCCGCCCCGTCGCCCTTCCTGGAGCAGCAGCCGGACGGGCTGCTGCTGAGCCACCGCACCGCGGCCGGGCAGACGGCCCGGCTGCCGATCCGGCTGGATCTGTACGAGCTGCTGCACCGGATGCGGGACGGGTACCTGCCGGGCGTCGCCGAATCGCGGGGCCTGTACCTGGCCCTGACCATCTTCAAGAACGAGCTGTCCGCCGCGCCCTACCAGGAGGTGCTGCTGACGACCGGCGGGACGGACCTGCAAAAGATCACCCGCGGAGCCGGGGGGAAGCTGACCATGGCCACTGGGGGCGCCTGATGGCGTTGAGCCGTACCGACAAGGAGTTCCGCCACCCGGGCGTGACGCACGTCGACTACAAGCAGCTCGACATGGACCGCGTGCTCACCGGATTCCTGCCGCGGCTGCTCTACGACGGG
This sequence comes from Actinomadura sp. K4S16, assembly GCF_008327685.1. Taxonomy (GTDB): domain Bacteria; phylum Actinomycetota; class Actinomycetes; order Streptosporangiales; family Streptosporangiaceae; genus Spirillospora. Next base: position 116,007 of record NZ_BDDE01000023.1, on the reverse strand, counting down.
GCGCCCAGCAAGCTGACGGGCCGGGGACGGGACCTGACGGTCGACGACTTCGTCGAGACGATGGCCGAGCATCCCGAGCTGTTCGAGGGGTTCGACAAGGAGGTCACCCGCCGCTGGGTGGAGACGCACCTGGTGGACATGGTGAACCGCGGGAAGGCGACGCAGGCGGTGGCGGGGCTGCGCCCCCTGCACGGCTACACCTACCGTTTCCGCAACGGTCGGCGGTCCCGGCCCTACGGGGCCGACGAGCAGCTCTATTCGATGATCAAGCATGCCCCGCCGCGCTACGGGGACACGCTGACGCTGCTGTGGAAGTTCTTCTTCGCCGGGGTCGATCCGGGCACCGGTGTCCCGCTGACCGACGTCCAGGTCGATGTCGAGACCCAGGCGCTGATCAGCCTGTCCGAGGCCGTCAAAGGCGACATCCCCGATCACAAGGGGAGCAGGAATCCCAATCAGCACCCGCCGCTGTACCCGGAGGCGAGCGAACTGCTGGCCGACGACGTCGTCCGCCTGCTGTTCCACCGCGAGCTCATCCCCCGGTCGGTGCTGGTCGACTACCTGAAGATCCTTTTCGCGTTCCACCTGGGTCTCTACCACCTGCAGATCATGAAGATGCTGCCGGAGCTCGTCCGAGGAAGGAGCGCACGTCCGGACGGAGGGTTCTTCCTGGACGTGGCAGGTGTCCCGGGCACCACCGCGGCGGGGCTCGCGGAGCACAGCGCGGCCATCTGGTACGGAAGGATCGCCGACTACATCCCCGCCACGTTCACGGTGAAGCGACTCGACGACTTCGCCGCGTACCTGGTGAGGCGAAGGAGGCTCCGCACACCCCAGGCGGGCCGGTTCTCCGTCGCCGACCTGCTCAGACTCAACGGGCGCGCCCATGCCAAGGACCTGGCGAACTTCGCCGAGTCCCGGCTCGCCGGCGTGCTGGGCGGAACTCGCGGCAGTGGCGAGGACGACGACCTCTCCCCCGAGATCGCGCAGTTGCTCGGCCTCGGCCTCGGGCCCTTCGACACCTATATCGAGGTGATCACGGCCTACCGGAGGGACTTCCACCGCAAGTACATCCGGCAGGCCCTGGACTCGATGCTGCTGAAGGACCGGCCGGGGGCGATGCTGGCGCAGCCGAAGCGGGGCGAGCGGCGGTTCGTCCTGGACGGCAGGCTGCTGGAGGTGCTGCTGCAGATCGCGCTGCTCCGGCCCGGCGGGCGGCACGGGTTCCGCACCGAGCCGCTGCGGGTGGACGAGTTCCTCGCCTTCCTCGCGGACCGCTACGGGCTGTACATCGACCGGCTGCCGCCCGGCGACGGCTTCGGCCGTCCCAGCATCATCGAGCAGCGGGCGCTGCGCGACAACACCCGGGCCTTCACCACCCGGCTGCGGGAGATCGGCTTCTACTCCGACCTCTCGGACGCCTACCTGACCCAGACGATCACTCCGCGGTACGTCATCGACCAGTGAGCCGCAGGTCACGGAGACGCGCCATGGAGGACACGATGAACGGGGGACGACGATGACCACCGGGCTTCGCGAACTGCTGGACGACGACCTGGAGGAGGAACTCGCCCGCGTCCTCGCGCCGCGGCTGTCGTCGCTGATGCAGAACCGGGAACCCGGGCACTGCGCCCGCGTCACCGAGGTGGGGGCGGCGCTGGCGGTCCGGCTGTGCCGCCGGATCCGCCGCGCGGTGAGCAACGGCGCCGCTCCATATGTCCTGAGCGACGCCGTGCCGGCAGGGGGCTCGCCCCGCGGTACGAGTGATGGCACCATCCCCGCCGATGTCGCGATCAGCAGCACCAAGCTCATCGAACTCCGCAACCCCGACGGCGACCGGCAGCGTCCGCCGCTGCTGGTCTTCATCCCGCCGGGCGTCCACGCCAGCGCCGAGGACTCCTTCGATGTGGCGACCTTCGAGGAGGTCACCCTCGGGGACGTGTACGCGGACCTCGCCGATCGGCTGCCGGCCGAGCTGCCCACCGACGTGCGACATGGGACCGAGGAGCTCTTCGGCCTGCTGGACGAGGAGAAATGGCCGCCGGCGGACTCGCTCGCCCGTGCCCGCTACCTGCTGACGGTCCGGCTCAACGACGCCGACCCTGCCGCCGCGGGCGCGGCCGTGTTCGAGCTCGGGCTGGTGCCCGACTTCGAGCTGTTCACCGACATCGCACAGGTCCGGACGCGCGCCGCCCGCAACGTCCGGCAGATGCGGATCCTGCGGGAACCCGTCAAGCCGGAGCGGCAGCGCGTCATCGAACTCGGCCTCACCGATCCCGGTTTCCGTGCCCGGCTGGCGGAGTTCCTCGTCGAGACCGGGCTGGAGGATCCGCGGGCCTGGACACGCCGGATCGTCATCGACCGCGACAAGTGGCGGCTGGCCTTCCAGCACTGGCCGCTCGCCGAGGAGGAGCAGGCCGAGGAGGTGACGATCAAGGTCGGTGAGCTGGCTGGACTCGGGCGTTCGGGCGACGATCCTGCGCACGCCGAACATCCGGTCCTCGGCTCCATCACGGGGCAGCCCTTCCTGGTGGCGGGCAAGCAGGGCGCCACCCAACTGCCCGTGTCCTTCGACGTGGCACCCGATCCGCGCTCGGTTCCGGGGTTGTCGAAGTTCTCGGTCGAGCTCGTCTCCGAAGAGACAGGGCCGACCGGTGTCGCGGTCTCGGCGCGGGTCAGCAAGAACGCCAAGAGCGTGTACAGGGCGACGCTCAAGAAGCTCCGCAGAGCGGAACTCGAGGAAGGCTGGCACTTCGTCCGTGTCCTTCCCCTCGACGATGACGGCATCCCGCTCGCCGTGGCGCGGTCGGAGCGGGACGTTCAGGCTCCCAACGAAAGCGACCGGTTCTTCGTCGTCAGCGACGAGGAGATCGTCGACGACCCCCCGCCGCAACGGTCCAGGAAGCATGTCGGGCTCACGCACGCCCTGCGGGAACTGCAGTTCGGCGCGCTGGCCGAGGGCAGGCAGTGGCAGGACGTCCAGGTCCGGGCCTGCGGCTGGAAGGGTGTGCAGGGAGCCGGTCGGCACACCCTGTCGATCTCCTTCGGCCAGCACGGCAACATCGAGATCCCGCTGCCGCCCGCGCTCACCGAACTGGAGAGGCAGATCCTGGCGGACCCTGACCGTATCGGCGTGTGGCGGCTCCCGTTGCAGCCCGACCGGCCGGGCACGGCGACGCACCAGGAGGCGGCATGGCCGGACTCGGGCGGTGAGGTCCTCGCCCGATTCCGGGAGGCGCGCCGATCGGTCTTCGCCACGGTCAGGCGAGACGACTCGATGGTCGTGGAAGGCCGGGATCTCGGCGAGCTCACCTCCGCGGCGCGCTCCTACGCCGAGTCCTACGGCGCGTTGCTGGCCACCCTGCTGGCCCGCGCCGAACGCGCTGGCGACGGCAACGAGCGCAAGGTGCTGCGCGAGTTGGACGCCCTCCTGCTCATCGACTGCGTACGGGTGGATCTCCTCGACGGCCAAGACTCGCGCGGCGAGCTGACGCTCGTCGCTCCGACCCATCCCCTGCGGCTGCTCTGGCTCACCACCTGGGCCGCGCTCGGCGGGCACTGGCTCGACGAGGGCGCCGACGCGGACGGCCCCGCGCTGTCGGCCGCGCACCGGTCCCTGGATGCCCTGTCCCCCAGCGGCTTCCCCATGGTGGTGCCGCGCAGCGGAGAGCGGCTCGCGCTCTTCGGCGGAAACCTCACCCCGTACTGGGGGGCGTTCCTGCCCACCGACACCGAAGACCCCGGGCGGCTGCTGTCCACACTGTCGACGGCCCTGCACGTACCGGACCAGGCGAGCAGGACCGCGGCGGTGTCAGGACGGGTTCTGGCGGACAGAGTCGAACGCTACGTGCGCCTCCACCCCTATGTCGGGTCCCTGGTCGTCAGCGTCGTCAACCCGGGCCGTGCCGACCACATCGCCGACATGCTCATCGACCTCCAGGGCCGACCCGCGCTGGAGGACCTCACCTACGACATCCGGCTGTTCAGCGACGCGCCTGAGGCCCCCGGCCTCGCCGAGGCGCTCGCACAGCTGCTGCGCGGCGAGTGGAGCACCGCCGTGAACAGCGAGGTCTTCCACACTCCGGCCGCACCAGGGGCGGCGCAGAAACTGGCCGTCTCACTTCGGCCGCTGGACGAGTTCCGCTCCGCGAGCAGCGACCACTTCTCGCACATCACGATGCTGTTCGACGCCTTCGGCGGGGAGCAGTTCGGCACCGCCCCCTCCCAGCCGCGCGGTGCCGCCCCCGTCCACGGGCTGCGTCAGGACATGGACATCGACTATGTCGAGGACGATGACGTGATCGCCTGGCACAAGCGCCCCCGCCATGCCGAGGCGGGGCTCACCCGGGCGATCCCCGGCTCCGAAGAGCTCTCGGACCTGCTCACGGCCCTTCCCCGCACCATCTCCGCGGCGGCGGCCGCCGTCTCCACGGGCCAGGTGGGCACCGAACTCGTTCCGCAGATCACGCTCACGCTCAATGTCGCCGACGGCACCCTGCTGCATCAGGCGCACAGGTCCAGCGACTGGGTCGTCACGGTCGACCGGACCCTCGGCGTCGAGTACTTCGACAGCCCCGGCAGCGCGCGGCGGCCCGACTATGTGATCGACTTCGACGCCGACGGCGGCACCGGGATCGGCCACCACACCGTCATCAGCTCGCGTTCGCTGGAGGAACTGCGCTTCCTGCTCGAACCCGCGCTGGCCCAGCACGGGTTCGCCATCCCGGCGCGGCACACCGGCACGTTCTTCGATCAGCTGCGGCTGCTGTCCGGGCGGCTCGCGTTCAAGCTCGCCTCGGCGACGCCCACGCAGCGCTCCGAGGTCGTCGGTCTGGCGCTGGCCCGGCTGTTCCTCGACTATCAGGGCGCCCTCGCCGATCAGATCCTCGTGCCGCTCGACGCTCACATCGACCTCTACCGGGAGGCGCGGGCCCGCGCCGACGAGGTCGGCGAGACCATCAGCCTGCAGCGAACCGACCTGGCCCTGTTCGGCCTCGACGCCCGCAGGCGGACGGTCACCTGCCGGCTGATCGAGGTCAAGAACCGCGCCTCCATTCCCGACCTGACCGCCTACCAGCAGCTCAAGGACGAGATCACCGCCCAGCTGGACCGCAGCGCCGCCATCATCGCGGGCCACTTCTCCCCCTCCGCAACCGCCGACAGGCCGGATCGTGCGGTGAAGAACGCGCAGCTCGCGGATTTCCTCCGTCCCTATCTGGAGCGCGCCGTGCGGTATCGGACGATCCGCTCCGCCGCGGCCGACGAGGCGCGCTGGCTCCTGGAACGGCTCGACTCCTACCGCCTCGAGTTCACGCGCACCGGACTCATCTTCGAACTGAACGGCTCCGGCATCGCCACCGAACCTGACGGAGACGTCGAGTTCCTGCGCATCGGCGGGGACCTCGCTCAAGAACTCCTCGACGCCATCCCCACCGACGCGGCCTTCAGCCTGGACGAGACGTCGGACTCGCTCGCCAGGATCGACTTGAACCTGCCGAGGCTGGAGCCGGCGGCTTTCCGGGCGCCGGCCAGGCCACATGAACTTCCGCTCGCCGAGCCCCTCACCGATCCCGCCCCGGACGAGCCGCGCGCCGTTGACTCTCCGGCAGAACGGCCCGACGGGGCCTCTGTGCCATCGAACGAGCCCCCCAAGCCCGTCGCGGCCCTCCTCCCCGCTCTCCCGGAGCACGGCTCGAGGCCCGCGGCCCGCCAACCGTCCCAGGAACCCCCCGCCGTCGCAGCCGCCCCCGACATCTATCTGGGAGCGGATTCGGCCTCGCCGCAGTACGGGGTGCTCGGGCAGACGGCCGGCCGCTCGGTCGCCCTCGATCTCAACGAGACGCACACGATCAGTCTCTTCGGCGTGCAGGGCGGCGGTAAGAGCTACACGCTCGGCTCCATCGTCGAAGCCGCGTCCCTGCCCGCCCCGCCGGTCAACTCACTGCCCAACCCGCTCGCCACGATCGTTTTCCACTACAGCCAGACACTGGACTACGCGCCTGAATTCACGAGCATGGTCAAGCCGAACGACAGCGACGACCAGATCCGGGCACTGAGGGAGACCTACGGAGTCGAGCCCCGGGGGCTGGACGACGTGGTGATGCTGGTCCCCGAAGACCAGTTGGAGCAGCGCGTCGCGGAGTACCCGGAGGTCCGTGTCCTTCCGCTGAAGTTCGGCTCCGCGGAGCTGCGCGCGGAGCACTGGCGGTTCCTCATGGGGGCCGTCGGCAACCAGTCCACCTACATCCGGCAGCTTCAACGGATCATGAGGGCTCATCGGCGCGACCTCCGTCTGGACGTCATCCGTGACGGGGTCGACCAGTCGACGTTGCCGGACCACCTGAAGCAGCTCGCGCAGCAGCGCCTCGACCTCGCCTCCGACTACATCGACGACGGCGCCCGTATCAAGGAACTCGTCCGGCCAGGACGAATGATCATCGTTGACCTCCGTGACGAGTTCGTTGAAAAGGACGATGCGCTAGGGCTCTTCGTCGTCCTCATGCAGCTGTTCGCCGAGGCGCAGAACAGCGACCGGCGGTTCAACAAGCTCGTCGTCTTCGACGAGGCGCACAAGTACATCGACAGCCCCGACCTGGTCGACGAGCTCGTGGCAAGCGTCCGCGAGATGCGGCACAAGGGCATGAGCGTGCTCGTGGCGAGCCAGGATCCGCCCTCCGTCCCGGTCAAGCTGATCGAACTGTCCAATCACGTGATCCTGCACAAGTTCACGTCGCCGGCCTGGCTCAAGCACATGCAGAAGGCGATCACAGCATTGAACGGACTGACACCGTCGAAGCTCGCGTCACTCTCCCCGGGGGAGGCCTACATCTGGTCGAGCAAGACGACCGACGCCGCGTTCAACCGAGGAGCTGTCAAGGTCCGGTTGCGCCCTCGGATCACCCGCCACGGAGGCGCCACGAGAACCGCCACCGGATGAGCGCCCGAGCAACGGCGACGCAACCAGGAGGTCATATAGATCCAGTGATCTTGAAGGCCGCCCAGAAGAACGGGTCGCCCTTCGCCTGTCGAGTGAGGTGCTCACGCCAATCATCAAGCACTCCATCGAATGTTTCATCGAGCAGCATTTCCGCCGACTGCGTACGCCACTCCTGCCGAGTGGTCGATTGCCACTGACCATGTCGCAGATAGGAGATAGCAGCGCGATAGGAGTCCCCGACAGACGCCCCCTCGGCAAGATTGGCGTGGAGCAGAACCGAAAACACGGCTGCATGTAGATTGGTGATCTCCCACAACGTGCTGATGACCGCCTTAGCTCCCCGCGCTAGGAAAGCCGACTCGACACCGCGGAGAGTCTGCACTATACGAGCGGTGGAGACATGAGTGCCCGTTCTGCAGGCATTAAGGACTACGAGGTCAGCACTGGAGAGGTCCGCCTCCGCAAGAATCCTGCTGGTTGTCAAAGTGGAAGCACCGCGGGTATTCCCACTCAATTCGACGCCGGATGCCCATCGGTTCGAATGGGTGAATCCGTGAGAGGTGATGTGGACGATACGAGCTCCCGTGATGGCACAAAGAACCGAACCTGGAGTAGCCGCTTCTTCGGTAAGAAGAGTTGCTCCTTCGTGGATTCCGGCGACCATTTCAGCTTCGAAAACGGCACTACGACCATGACCTATAACGACTGCGGGGCAAGTCGCTGGCCGCCGCACAGTTTGCGTGACCGCCCGCAACATGTGAGCCGTGGGAATGTAGGCGACGTCCGTCAACACGTCACCCAGAAAGACCGCACGGTCGTCCTCGAGGGGAACCGCATGCAGCGGGAGCAGGTCCAAAGGGGTTGTGGGACTCAGGAACACCTTAGTGATCCCGTGTCGCTCCAACGCCTCCGCAAGGAGGCGGATGAGTCCCTCGAAGGCGGTTATGAGCATGCCAAAATAGCGATACCATTCCTGCCCGACTCGGGCATGTGGTAGGCGCGACCATGCATCGACTGCACGAGTGAGCCGCTCGACCGAGACATCACTGTAGGGCAACAACTCAAAATGCGGCTGGCCGCCAACTACTCGGCCGATCACTGCTGAGAGCCGGTCGTTCAGCACAAACAGATGCACGAACGCATCGTGATCGCTTGGTAGGGAACGGGCTAAATCCTCCGCATGGCGGCTGGTTCGAACGTCTGAGCGGGGATCTGCTCGGGCGACCTCCAGGGCCCGTTGCCTGCTCTCGACGGCCGCCGCAACGCCCTCGCGCAGAGATGAGTCAGGCAGGCCATCCAGCACGGCTGTGGCAAGTTGGCTCCTCGCACGCGCAAGCTCTCGGGCGGCCTCTCGGAACTCGTCCCATACCGGATGCGCATTGTGTTCCAGCGGTAGGATGAACTCATCACGCAGATCCTCGCCTTTGGCGGTCTCGTTGCCGCGAAAAGCGCTCTTTGCCTGCTGATCGAGCCCTTCGGTCCCGCGGCGCCACAAAATCGACTGTAGGTTGTCCCCTACCAGGGTCCGCAGCGCAGTTGTGGCCACGCCCCCAAGCTCGGCACATGCATCCGGTGGAAGGGTGAGAACCTTGGCGCCGATTAGTCTCGGCTCACCCTCGTCTGTCAGCCGGACCGCAGTGAGTCGGACTCTGCCGACCGCCGAAAGGTGCAGCAACTGCCAAGCCCCGTTAACAATATCCAGTGAATAGATAAAAGGTACTCTGGCGGCCGGTCCCGGGTCGCCGGGAGCAAGAGGCAGTATCAACCAAAGCACGACCTCGTCATCTTTGATTTCATGTCCGACTTTGCACGCGGCACCCTCGATTGACAGCATTCGAATGGACGCCTCGTGCGCAGGCGTTTCTGCAGTGGCGAGCCATAGCGGATGTGGTCCAACATTCGTGCGGGACGTACGCCCACCACCGGCGACGACTTCATCATGTATCCACTGAGGAACATCACCGCCTGAGCAAAACTCAATCGCAGGAGGCAGGGAATCGTCATTCAGAAGCCACTGCTCATATATACCTTGGGCAGCCACCAGGCAGCGATAACGATACAGTTCGTCAGGCTCGACGCCGCGTATCAGTCTGACTTCGTACCCGGTCAGGCTGTGCACCAGCGAGGACATCTGCCTGTCGAAACACTCGAGGTCTTGAGTTATCGCCTGGCGTTTTGACTGCGGGATACCACGGAGAAGCGGCAGCGCCTGTTGCAGCACACGCCAGTGCCTAAATCGGCGGGCGACCTCCGCGAGATCCGGACGTTTCACCAACTCCGGGTGGGTCTCAAGAGCCTTCTCATGGCGGTCCAAGTTTATATAATAAGTCTCGACGAGTTCGCGAAGTACTTGCGCCGTTGGTCCGCACGGAGAGTCCCTAAGGAGGTCTGGAGGCATGTACATAAAAGGATTAGAGGAGTTGCGGATCAACGATTTGATAAAGTCTTCACTGATTCCCCATACCTCTATTAGCTCAGCGGCGACGTCGTCTTTGCTAATTTCTTGTTTGCGACCACCTATCCACAACTCGAGCAGGACCGTAAATAGCCCCGCGACATCCCACCAGCGGGCCCACGGTGCCCCTTCTCTTCGCAGAATCCGAACCACCGGGAGGACGAGGCCGGACACGGCCCTCTCGATCGGTACATCGGCGAGCAACCCGACCGTTCGAAGGTCTTCCGCGATGACCGTAGGCGGCCAAGCGCGGGTGTCACCCTCAGCGATCTTGCTAAGCGCCAGCGCCCTGACCAGAGGATCCGTCTGCACGTGTGGCGCGAGCAGCTCTGGTTCGACCTCATGCCCCCAGCGTTCACAGACGTAGGTCACTAGACGATGAATCCAAGCGTCGCGAGCTTGCTGAAGATCCTCGATCATGTCCACCTTCATCCGTCTTCCATTTGTGAAATCTCGCTAGCGACAGCCTACGCGCCCGAAGTGGCCTACACTGGGTCAACCTGCGAGTAACCTCCGATGAGAAGGCAGTAGGCTGCAGCCCCCTACCACGGTCACCCAGCTCACCATCGTGCTGCTGCTGATCCTGCCCGGTGTGGCATATCAGTTCGTTCGCGAACGTTCACGAGGCCCCCTTCCCGTGCACAAGGATCTTGGTGAACGAATTCTTCGTGCATTGGCGGCGAGCGCGATTATCAATGCCGCATATGTCATCATCGGCGGCGATTTGATAGTGCATCTTGTATACGACGACAAGAAGGGGTGGCTGAGTGGAAGCGCGTCGAACTATCGGCTCATAGCAATCACGGCTATCGCACTTCTCATCGTGGTACCGACTATGGCCGCCTGGGGCGTATCACTTTGGAGCGGGCGCAAGAGAGCCGCAGCCTATGACGCTACGCCGACAGCGTGGGATGATGCCTTCAAGAATCGTGGGCCTTGTTTTGTCCGAGTCCGGCTCAAGAGCGGTCGATGGATAGGCGGTTGGTACGGGAGGCACTCATACGCTTCCGGATATCCGCAACCAGCTGATTTGTACTTGCAGACCGCATGGGAGGTCTCACCAATGGGGTACTTCATCAGGCCTCTCGAACAGAGCAGCGGCATCTACATTCGCATGGAGGAAGTAGAGTGCCTAGACTTTATAGAGAGTACCCGTGAGGAAGGAGACGACGGTGAGTCAGGACCGCCGCCCGTTCGAACCTGATGAGAAGAAGGGTTACCGCCCTATCGGAGACGCCCCAGAACCCACACAGCCTCCGCCCACACGGCCTCCCATTTCAGACCCTCAAGATGACACGGACGATGAGTAATAGTTTAACCGTTCCTGGCAGACCAGGCGACCATACCGAGAGCGCAGATTAATGACATCGCCATGACGTAAAGCTCATACGAGGCGGCAGTACGGGGCCTGCTTCCAAAATGTCCTCGGAGCGGCCCACTGCAATGAGGGGCAGACACGTCCTCCTCACCATCAGCGGCGAGGAGGACGAGGTCGTCCGCGCCGCCGCCGAGCACGCCGCCTCGGTGCACGGGCACGACGACACCCCGGAACTCCGCGAGGAGATCCACACCCAGCTCAAGAACGAGCGCGCGCCGGTCGGCGGCTGAGCCGGACGTCATGCGGGACGAGTCGCTGTGAACAGGTAGTTCATGGGGAAGCCGAGGGTGTCGCGGGGCAGGGGCGGCCAGGGCCAGCGGCCGAAGGAGGCGCCGTCCTCGCCCGGCAGGCGCACCTCGGAGGCCGGCCAGCCGCAGGAGTCCAGGAACTCCTCCGGCCGGTCGGTGCCCCACAGCCAAGGGCAGCCGTCCGCGCGCAGGCGCGCCAGGCCCTCCTTGGTGAACTCGCTGATCATCGACTGGTGGGCGATCAGGTCGCCGGCCAGCACGCTGCCGGGGGCCGACAGGGACGCCAGGCGCTCCAGGAGCGTCCGGGCGTCCCGTTCGGCGAGGTAGAACAGCAGGCCCTCGACGATCCACAGGGTGGGGACGGACGGGTCCCAGCCGGCGGCGCGGAGCCGCTCGTCCCAGGGCCCGGTCAGGTCGGCGCCGACGGCGTGCCGTTCGCAGCGGTGGCGGGCGCCGAGTTCGGCGAGCCGCTTCTCCTTCCATTCCACGAGGTCGGCGTGGTCCAGCTCGTACAGGACGGTCCCGTCCGGCCAGTGCAGCCGGACCGAGCGGGTGTCCAGGCCGGCCGCGACCAGGACGACCTGCGGCCGCGCGGACCGGGCGACCACCTCGTCCAGCCAGCGGGTGCGGATGGCGAGGAACTCGGTCGTGCCGGGGTTGTCGTAGCGCTCCCAGCGGGCGAAGCCCTCAGGGCCGGCGAGCGCCTCGGCAAGCCCGTCGGCGAACAGGGCGTCGGCGCGGCGGGTCTCCACCGCGCGGGCGGCGGCCGTCCAGCGGGCCGTCGCGGAAACGCCTTCCATGGTCGTTCTCCTCTCAGCGGCGGCCGGCGGTAACGGCGTCGACCAGGCGGCGCATCGACTCGGGCAGGCGGGCGGGCACCATGTCGCCGCCGGGGCCCGGGCGGACGCAGACGACGAGCTGCTCGCCCGTGGCGACCAGCTCCTCGCCGTCGGGGCGCTGCCGCCAGTACTCGAACCTCATGGTCATCTGGGTCTGGCCGACCTCGCCGGGCGTCATCCGGACGGCCACCTCGTCGAAGATCGTCAGTTCCCGGAGGTACTCGCACTGGCAGCTCACCGTGAGCAGCCGCACGCCGTCCCCGAACCCGGCGACCACGTCGGGGGTGTACTCGCGCAGGCACAGCTCGCGGGCGCGGCCCTGCCAGGAGATGTAGTTGACGTAGTTGACGTTGCCGAGCAGGTCGGTGTCCTCGATGGTGACGACGTGCCGGTACTCGAAGCCCTTCACGCGGGCGCCTCCTCGGTCAGCACCGCCAGGACGACGGGTTCGGCGACGCCGCGGACGCCGGTCGCCATGGTCGCGACGCGGGCGTCCCCGGCGGCCAGCACGACCCAGCCGTCCTCGTGGGTGGAGTGGACGGTGAACGGCGTCCCGGCGGGGAGCCCCGCCTTGGCCGCCGACTCGACCGCCGCCTGCACACGGGTCGCGGCCGTGTCGAACTCCTCGTCCAGGGCGTCGGCGAGCGCGAGGCCGTCCGCGCCGAGCAGCCCGGCCCACGTCTCACGGTCGCGGGAGGCGACCAGGCGGAGATCGCAGCCGGGGGTGCTGGACGCCAGCGTGACTCCGGCGTTGTGCGCGATCGACACATTGGCGCCGGTGCTGGTCTCCGGCCTGCCGTCCGGGCCGAGGCGCAGGGTGACGTCACCGCCGAGCAGCCGCCGGACGGCCAGTTCCGCGGCCTCCTCCGGGGACGCGCCCTCCGGGTCGGTGTCGACCACGGCGCGCCCGGCGAGGCCGAACGCCACGAGGGCGTGCTCGACGTACGGGCCGAGGAGGGCGGGCACCCAGCCGGCGGGCAGCGGGAACTTCTCCACCATCCGGGTCGTGAAGCCCTCCCAGGTCTCGATCAGCTCGCCGTCCTCGTCGGTGACCTCCATGTCCCAGCAGTCCTCGTCCAGCCGGTAGCGGGCGTGGACGAACGCGGCGGTCGCGCCGGCGCGCGGCCCGGGGACGAGCCGCCGCACCCCCGCCGGGATCGCGAGGACGGTCGGGGCGCACAGGGCGAGGGGCTGCATGTAGGCGTCGCGGGCGGCGGGGTCGCCGAGCAGCAGCCGGTCCGGCAGGTAGCGGCCGAACCAGGCCACGCGGGTGTCGGGCAGCAGCCGGGCGGTGACGTGCTTGGCGTCGGCGCGCCGGATGTCGCCCATCAGGCGGAACCGGGGCCCGTGGAACAGCATCGGCCCGTACAGCTCGGTCTGCGGGTCGATCGCCATGGGCGGCAGCCCGGCGTTCTCCGGCCGGACGAGCCCGGCGCCCTTCGGCGCGGCGGCGGGCGCCTCGCAGACCGCGCGGAAGTGGTCCACCTTGAAGTCGGTGGTGCTGCACCGCACGACCGTCGTGACGCTGCCGGTGCCGGTGCGCAGCGCGGCGACCCGGACGGTGACGGTGGCGTCCTCGGCGACCGCGATCGCCCGCAGGAACTCCACGCCGGTGAGGACGGGCGCCGCGCCGGACGCGACGTCCAGGCCCAGCAGCGCGGCGGCGGCCTGCGCCATGATCTCCATGCCGACGGTGCCGGGCAGGACGGCCTCGGTCCCGCCGCCGAACACGTGCTCGGCGAGGTAGGGGTCGCTGCCCCAGCCGACGTCGGAGTCGGCGACCAGCTCGATCCCGGGGTAGTGCACCCGCGGCCGCTCCAGGAAGCGCAGCAGCGGCGGCTCGTCCGCGCCGAACGACACGGTCGGCATCTCGCCGAACCGTCCGGTGACGACGGCGACGACCGGGGCGTCCGGGTCGGCGGCCAGGTCGCGCAGCATCGCCACGCCCTGCTCGGGGGCGATCGTGGTGACGCCGGCGCGGGACAGGTTCTCCACCGAGCCGAGCCGCTCCCCCATGCCGACGCCCGACCACAGCGACCATTCGACGGCGCGGAACCGGCAGTGCGGCAGCTCGGCGGCGAGCCGCTCGACCAGGTCGCTCTGCCATTCGTTGGCGACGGCGTAGTGGGCCTCGCCGCGCAGCCCGGCGCGCCCGGTCATGCTGCCGAAGGTGATGACGAGCCGGAGGCGCGCGGCGTCGACGGCGGCGAGGACGGCCTCCAGACCCGCGACCTTGGGGTCGATGGTCCGGGCGTAGTCTTCGTCGGTCAGCTCCTCCAGCAGCTTCGGGACGTTGCCGCCCGCGCCGTGCAGGACGGCGGTGACCGGTCCGAGCGCGGCCTGCGCCTCGGCGACGGCCTCGGCGACCCGGGCGGCGTCGGTGACGTCGGCGCGCAGGTAGCGAGCGGTGACCCCGGCGGCCTCCATGCGTTCGAGGTTGGCGGCCAGCTCCGCGTCGCCCGCCGGATCGGACCGTCCGACCAGGGCGAGCCGGGCGCCGCTCTCGCGGGCGAGGGCGAGGGCGCACTCGGCGGAGATGCCCTTGCCGCCGCCGGTGACGAGCAGCACGTCGTCCGGCCCGAGGGGCAGGTCGGTGCCGCGCGGCTCGACCGGCGCGAGGAAGGGCTCGCGGCGGGCGCCGTCGTGGATCACCTCGCGGAACCGGCCGGTCGCGGCGGCGTCCGCCGCGACCAGCGCCGGGGTCGCGGGGTCGCCGAGGGCGGCGGTCACGACGGTGGTCGCCACCCAGGGCGCCTCCAGATGCAGCGTCTTGGCGAACCCGGCGGCGCCTGGCCCGTCCTGGACGAACACGCAGCGCGTCACGTCCTTGCCGGCGAGGACGGCGTCGGCGCCCGCCCGCAGCACGGCGAGACGGTCCGCGCCGGAGGGGACGACGACCAGAACACCTTCGCCCAGTTCCGCCGCCTCCAGCGCCTCGCGCAGCGGCCCGGCGGCGGGGTGCTCCCCGACGGCCTGCCAGGAGCCCGCGGCGCGCGGGGCGACCCGTCCGGGGGCCGCCGTCTCCCGCCGGTCCACCGCGAAGGCCTGCACCCACGGACCCACCCCCGGCGGGACGATCTTGGCGGCGGCGGCCTCGGCGTCGTCCTCCCCGGCGCCGCCGGTCGCGACCAGCTCCCGGAGCGTCTCGGCGACCTGGCCGAGGGTGGCGGTCGCGTAGCCGGTGGGGGCGGCGGTCTCGGCCAGGTCCAGGGTGCGCATGGCCTCGCCGACCAGCTCCGACACGACGATGGAGCTGAGGTGGAGGTCGTCCAGGAACTTGCTGTCGGCCTGGACGGCGTCGAGCGGGAACTCGGCGCGGCGCGCGACGAGCGTGCGCATCAGCAGCAGCGGGTCGTCCGTCCCGACCTCGTCCGGGACGCCGCTCTCGGAGGCGGCGCCGGGCGCGGCGGCGCGGGCGGTCGCGTCGGCGAGCAGCGCGGCGTCCACCTCGGGGACGATCTCGCAGAAGTTGGAGATGAACACCGGCTCGGTGTCCGGGTCGAACGGCCGGACCAGCCGGTCGGCGAACAGCTCCCCGACCCGCACGCCCGCGCCGACGGCGAACGCCGCGCCGAGCGCGCCGAGCAGCCCGGTCAGGGAGTCCTCGTCGGTGCGGGTCGCGACGGCGGGCACGCCGGTGATCTCGCGGGCGAGGTGGGTCAGGACCTGCCCGGGCCCGACCTCGATGAGCAGGTCCGAGTTCTCGGCGGCCGCACTGAGTGCCTCGGCGAACAGCACGGGCGCGGTGATCTGCTCGCGCAGGAGGCCGCGCAGCTCCTCCGGCGTCATCCCCGGAGGCAGCGCCGCACCGGTCACCGTGGAGAACACCGGGCGTCGCACCGGCGCGAGCGGCTCGCCGCGCAGCCGGCCCTCGAACGCCTCCGCGGCGGGCGCGACCAGCGGCGAGTGGAACGCGTGCGACACCGGGAGCCGGACGGCCTGCAGCCCGGCCCGCGTGGCGCGGCCGATGACCCGCAGCAGCCCGTCCGCCGGGCCGGAGACCACGGTCTGCCGGGGGCCGTTGTGGCCCGCGATGACGACGCCGTCGTCCGCGCCGTCGAGCAGGGCGGCGACGGTGGCGGCGTCCGCGGTGATGCCCGCCATCGCGCCGTCGTCCTCGGCCAGCTCGCTCATCGTCGCGCCGCGCGCCGCCGCGATCCGCAGCAGCGCGTCCTCGTCGAGGGCGTCGGCCCAGTGCAGCGCGGTGATCTCGCCGAGGCTGTGCCCCACGGCGGCACCGCCCTCCACGCCGAGCGCGGTGAGCACCCGCAGCCCGGCGGCCGAGGCGGTCGCGATGCGCGGCTGCGCCACGGCGGTCTCCACCTGGTCGGCGCCGACGGGCAGCGCGGCCGCCTCGTACAGCTCCTCCACCGTCTCGAAGCGGCGGCGCAGCGCCCCGCCGTCCGAGCGGGTCCCCGAGCCCTGGCCGGGGAACAGCAGGACGATGCGCGGCTGCTCGCCCGGACCGCCGACGAACACGCCGGACGCCGGGTCGATGTGCCGCACGGCCCCCTCGCCGGCCTGCCCGGTCGCCTCCCCGGCCAGCTCCGCGACGCGGCGCAGGGCGGCCGCGAGCGCCGCCGGGGCGCCCGCAACGACGGCGGCGCGCCACGGCCGCCGCGCCAGCCGCCCCGCCAGGTGCGCGGCGAAGTCGGGCAGCTCGGACCGGGCG
Organism: Actinomadura sp. K4S16; assembly: GCF_008327685.1. Taxonomy (GTDB): domain Bacteria; phylum Actinomycetota; class Actinomycetes; order Streptosporangiales; family Streptosporangiaceae; genus Spirillospora. The sequence continues at coordinate 99,478 of NZ_BDDE01000023.1, read as the reverse complement.
GCGGCCTCCGCCACCGCCGCCAGCGCGGTCGCCCGCTCGGCCAGCGCGGCGGGCGAGTCGGCGTCCAGGACGAACAGCTCGGCGTCCTGCGGGGAGTTGAGGACCGTGCGGGTGCGGTTGCCGACGCGGGCGCGGCGCGACGGCCGCGGCGCCTCGACCACCATGTGCGTGTTGATGCCGCCGAAGCCCATCGCGCTCACGCCCGCGCGCAGCGGCGCGCCCTCCGGCCACGCCTCGCCCTTGCGCAGGACGCGCAGCGCGTCGCGGCCGTCGTCCAGCAGCGGGTGCGGGCGCTCGCAGCCGGTGGTGGGCGGCAGCACGCCCGCGCCGACCGCCTGCACGCTCTTGATCAGCCCGGCGACGCCCGCGGCGGCCTTGGTGTGCCCGATGTTGGCCTTGATCGAGCCGACCGCGGCGGGCGGCGCGGACCCGCCGGCCGCGCGGCGCGCCTCGATCAGGGTCTCCAGCTCGGCGGCGTCGCCGACGGCCGTGCCGGTGCCGTGCCCCTCGAAGTAGGCGACCTCGTCCGGGCCGAACCCGGCGCGCCGGTAGGCGCGGTCGAGCGCCAGCCGCTGCCCGTCGGTCTCCGGGCGGGTGATGCCGCCCGCCCCGTCCGACGACACGCCCCACCCGTCGATGAAGCCGCGCACGCGGTGACCGCGCGCGACCGCGTCCTCCTCGCGCATCAGCACGACCATGCCGCAGCCCTCGCCGGGCCAGAACCCGGCGGAGCGCCGGTCGTAGACGCGCATCTCCTCGACGGCGAGCGCGCCCGCGCGGGAGAACCCGATCAGCTCGGTGGCGTCGACGCTGATGTCCACGCCGCCCGCGACCGCCAGGTCCAGGTCGCCGGTCAGCAGCGAGTTGCACGCGGTGATGACCGACAGCAGCGACGACGCGCACGCGCCGTCCACGACGTAGCCGCCGCCGTTGAAGTCGAAGTGGTTGCAGATGCGCCCGGCGATCGTGTTGGACAGGCCGCCCGCCAGGGAGTCTCCGTCCGGGACGGGGAAGGGCGCCTTGTAGGAGTGCTCCAGGTCGGCGAGCAGCGCCGCGAGGCGGTCGGTCCCGACGTCGTCCTTCAGCGCGTCGGCCACCACGCGCCGCACGTACGGCCAGCGCAGCCGCATCTGCGCGGCGCGGATGCCCTCGCCGGTAAGGGAGTTGCCGACCAGCACGCCGGTGCTCTCGCCCGGCGCTCCGCGCCCCTCGGGGAACCCGGCGTCGGCCAGCGCCTCGGCCGCCGTCTCCAGCGCGAGCCAGTGGGTCAGGTCGGCGTTGCGGTAGGTGGAGCCGGCGACCTTGAACCGGACCCGGTCGAACTCCCAGTCGCGCAGCAGCGCGGCCTCGGTGATGTAGATCTGGTCGGCCGCGGAGCGGTCGGCGCTGTAGTAGTCCTCCAGCCTGATCCGCTGGGACGGGATGCGGCGGAACGACCGGCGCCCGGCCAGGACGTTGTCCCACAGCTCCTCGGGAGTGGCGGCGTCCGGGAAGCGGCACGCCATGCCGACGATCGCTATTCGAGAGCTCACAGTGCACCCCAATACGGCGGCGAAAGGCCCGCGCATTTCCGGGCAGCCCGTTTTCGGGCACGCCGAATCGAGCGCCGTGCCCAGGGAGGGAGGAAATGCGGCCAAGCCGTGACTGACCATTCTCGGAGCGTGCGGACGCCGCCCGCGGCGCCCGCCCATTCCAAGATCAATCTGTAAGTTACTGAACTGTAGGCAGCCTGGTCTCATGGCGTCAAGGGGCCGAACCGAGCATTAGTGAACCATTTTCGAGTCTTCCGCGGCCATTCTCGGCCCACTCATGCCCGGCATCACGCGTTTGCGGCGTACCGCGCTCCACATCCCGCTTGGTGCCCGGTTGACCGCTTTCCCGGTGAGCGCCGCACGCAGCGCGACGGACGAAAAGCCGTCCGTCACGGGGCGTAATTCGCAGCGGCACCGGGGCATGTGCGAATTGCGCTCGCGGAAATGGATGATCCTTCAACGATGCTCGGAGGCATGCTCAGATCCATCCATGGCCGGCGCGCTGCGGGTCGGCGAGCCGACGGAGACGGCGTCGAAGTCGGACGGCTTCGGTCAGCCGGCCGGGGCCGCGACCGGATCGGTCTCGGGTGAGCGTCGGCGGGCGAGGACGAGGCTGGTCATCGTCGTGATCGCCATCGCGGCGACGCCGACCAGCGCCGCGGTGGTGTAGGCGCCCTCGTCCGGGAAGAGGCGGCCGGTGCCGGTGCCGGCGGCCAGGACCAGACCGCCGATGGCGCTGCCCAGGGAGTACCCGACGCTGCGGACGACGTAGTTGAAGCTCATCGCGCTCGACGTCTCGCTCTTGGGCGTGACGGCCAGGATGACGCCGGGCATGGCGGCCGAGAAGCCGCCGACGCCGAAGCCCAGCACGCCCATGGCCACGAGCAGTTCGGCCAGGTTGGACCGGGCCGCCGCGAACAGGACGAACCCGCCGCCGACGATGGCGGCGCTGCCGGCCAGGAGCAGGGGGCCGTCGATCCGTCGGCGGACCCGGGGCGTGAGCCTGCCGGCGACGAACCCCAGCACGGAGAACGGGATGAGGACCAGCCCCGCCACGAAGGTGCTCAGCCCGAAGCCGTAGCCGGCGCCGTGCGGCGTCTGCGCGTAGCGGGTGATGAGCGTGAGCAGGAGGTACATGCCGCTCCCGCCGACGAACATGGCGATGTTCGCCCCGGCGACCGCCGGGTGCCGTACCGCCCGGACGTCGACCAGAGGCGTCGCGCTGCGCAGTTCGGAGGCGGTCCAGACGCACAGCAGGAGCACGGCGGCGACGGCAAGGGTCACCGCCACGGCGAGGTGCAGGCTCCACAGGCTCCTCTCGCCGGCCAGGAACAGGACGAGGAGCAGTCCACCCGCCAGGAGGAGCGCGCCGGCCACGTTCACGTGAGCGGAGCGGCCTTCGGGAGCCGCGGGCATGGAGCGCCAAGCGGTCAGGAACGCGATGGCGGTGACGAGCAGGCCGAGGCCGTAGGCGGCCCGCAGTCCGCCGAACTCGGCGAGCAGCGCGGCCAGCGGGTAGCCGACGCCGGCTCCGATGATGGAGACCACCGAGATCAGGGCGATCGTGGCCGCGCTGCGCTCCTTGGGAAGATGGTCGCGGGCCACGCCCATCATCAGCGCCGTGAGACCGAGTCCGACGCCTTGGGCCGCTCTGCCCACGAGCAGCCAGGCGAACGGCAGCGGCAGCACCGTGAGCGCGCTGCCGGCGACGACGATCGCAAGCGTGGCGAGAATCGCGGCCCGCCGGTGCGGACCGGCGCCGAGCCGGCCGAGGACGGGGGTGGCGACGGCGCCGCTGAGCAGGGCGATGGTCAGCGTCCACTGCGCGCTGTCGAGGGAGACATGGAACGTGGTCGCCACGCTGGTGATGAGCGGCGTCCCGAGGCTGGCGACCGCCGCCACGACCAAGGCGATGAATATCAGGGCGGGGACCAGCAGACGTGCCTCGGAACGAGCCGGGGCAGCGCTCATGGGCTGGTCATGAGCCTCGGCCGCGGTCACCGGTCCGACTCCTCTCGGGCGTGGCTTTCGAGCTCCGCCAGACGCAGCAGCGCCGGAAGGGCAGCCGCCAAGGCCTCGACCTCGTCATCGGTGAGCTCGTCGATCAACCGCGCGTACGCGTCGACGCCCGCCTGGCGCCGCGTCCGGACGTACGATTCGCCGGCCTCGGTCAGGCGCACCAGCGTGACCCGCCTGTCGGACGGATCGCCCGTCCGCTCGACCAGCCCGGATTCCTCCATCACCCGGACCAGGACGGTCATCGCGGGCTGGGTGACGCCCTCGGCCGCCGCCAGATCGGTGATCCGCCGCGGGCCGGTCTTGTCCAGGGTGGCCAAGGTGGCGGCGGACGTCAGGCTCATGTCGCGGGGAAGGCGTCTCACGGCCCTGGTGGCCAGACCGTAGAGGGCTGACCCGATGGCTTCGGAAGCGCCGTGCGCGGCGCCCTGGCGGCTCATGCCTGAAAGATAGCAGCTTTATATATAGTCTTTATGCATCTCGTCCAGGGTGGGGCGGTGTCGCGGGGCCGTCGAAGTAATGACACACTTACTTCAGTTTGTCTCATGGAGGTGTACATGCCGGCGACCGTCCAGCCCCCCGAGAGCGTCACGTGGCGCGTCCACATCGACCGGTCCATGTGGGTCGGGGGCGTGCGCAGCCTGATGCTCCAGGCGCTGCACCCGATGGCGATGTGGGGCGTCTGGCAGAACTCCAACTTCCGCGAGGACCCGTTCGGGCGGCTCCAGCGGACGTCCGACTTCGTCGGGCTCGGCACGTTCGGCAGTCCGGAGGAGGTCGAGGAGGCCGCGTACCGGGTGCGGGAGATCCACCGGAGCCTGCGCATCCTCAACCACGACACCGGGAAGAAGGAGCGGCTGGACCAGCCCGAGCTGCTGCTGTGGGTGCACTGCGCCGAGGTGTACTCCTACCTGGAGGTGGCGCGGCGGGCCGGGCTGCCGCTGACGGACGCCATGGCCGACCGCTACCTGTACGAGCAGCGCAAGTCGGCGACGCTCGTCGGGCTGCACGCCGACGACGTTCCCGGCGGCGTCGCCGAGATGGAGGCGTTCTTCGCCGAGATGCGGCCGCGCTTGCGGGTCACCGAAGAGGCGGCGGAGACCGTCCGGTTCCTCATGTGGCCGACGCTGCCGGACAACCTGAAGTTCCTCTCCCCCGGCAAGCCCGGCTACTTCCCGTTCGGCGCGCTCTGCTACTACTCCCTGCCGGACTGGGCGCGCCAGATGTACGGTGCGCTGCCCGAGGTGCCGCAGCCCGCGGTGACGGCGGCGCTGAAGTCGTTCCGGCTCGCGATGAACTCGGTGCCCGAGCGCGTCCACGACTACGCGTTCGCGAAGAACACCCGCGACATGCTGGACCGCGCCCGGCAGCGGCTCGCGGCCGACGGCTACGACCTGAGCAAGGGCCTGTACGGCCTGCGCGACCCGCGCCGCTGGCCCGACCGCCGGGCCCTCACGCCCGCCTAGACGGCGTCGACGGGGAGCGCCGCCCACGGCTCCTTGCGCGGGGCGGCCTCCCGGCCCTCGGGGCAGTGGCGGGCGAAGTCGCACCACGAGCACAGGTTCCCCGGACGCGGCGGGAACGACTCGTCGAACGGGCCGTGGTCGACCTCCCCGTCACGGGGCCTCGGCACGGTGCGGTTCCCCTTGGCGGGACCGGCGATCTCACGGTAGGCGTCGTCGGCGGCCGCGGCCTCGGCGGCGATCTGCTCGGCGCGCCGGATGTGCCGGGCCAGCGACTCGTCGGTGTGCTCCCACACCGCGACCTCACCGGACGGAAGGTGGTGCAGCTCGACGCGGCGGCACGGGCGGCGCAGGACGCGCGACGCCGCCACCGCGTAGATCGCCATCGCCAGCGAGCCGCGGGCGTCGTCGGCGGTGAGGACGTGCCGCCCCGTCTTGTAGTCGACGACGACGAGCTCGGAGCCCCGCGCGTCGAGCCGGTCGATGCGCCCGGACACCGCGATCCGGTCGGTGCGGGTCGCCACGGTGCGCTCGACGCCGAGCGGTTCGTCGGACGGGTCGAGCCCCGCGACGTACCGCTCCGTCATCTCCCGGGCCCGCTCACGCCACTGCGCGGACTGGGCCTCGTCCCGGAAGCCGTCGGTCAGCCAGCCCCGGGCCAGCAGCGTCCCCGCCGCCTCGGGACTGCGCTCCTGGACGGGCAGCCGCCACCAGCCGGCCAGCGCGTTGTGCACGCTCGCCCCGACGCTGTTGTGCGCCCACGGCGGGCCCTTCGGCGGCATCGGACGATCGAGGTAGGTCATCCGGTACCGGCGCGGGCAGTCAAGCCACGTGTTCAGCCGCGACGGCGTGCACGTGTACAGCCGCCGGGGCATCCCCTCGAACCCGAGCTGCTCCAAGGCTATGCCCTCTCTGGGGGGACGACCCCCCAGACCCCCCGGGACGGGGGACTGACCGCCGCCCTCCGCTTCGCTCCGGGCATCGGTCAGTCGTCGGTCTCCTGCGCCAGCGAGCCCCAGCTCTCCCAGCGGGCGTCCTCGTCGCCGACCGTGGTCTCCTCGCCCTGGGCGGGCAGGACCCGCAGGTCCTTCGGCAGCGGGGTCAGCAGGGCGCCGATCGAGTTGAGCTGCTTGCGCAGGTCCTCGTAGGCGCCGCCGACCGAGCCGGGACGGCCGCGGTGCAGCGTGTCGCCGGAGAACAGCAGGCCGAGCTGCTCGCTGATCACGCAGACGCTGCCGGGGGTGTGGCCCGGGGTGTGCACGATCTCGAGCTGCGCGTCGCCGATCTCGAAGACGCCGCCGTCCTCCAGCCAGATGTCGGGTTCGAGGGAGCGCAGCGCCTTGGCGTCGTCCTCGTCGTCCTCCTCCTTGGCGAGGCGGCCGAAGTAGTCGCGCCACAGCAGCCGGTCGGCGCGGTGCAGGGCGATCGGCGCCCAGTTGTCCTCGTCCTCCTCGCCGGCGGCGGCGACCTCGAGGACCACGCTGAGGCGGTGCTCGTTGCCGTCGGTCAGCAGGACGGCCATGACCTCGCGGTCACCGACCTCCTTGAGGATGGCCTCGGCGTCGTGCGCCGGGTCGATCACGATGACCTCGTCGTCGTCGCCGACGATGTAGGTGTTGTTCTCGACGTCGTACTCGGTGTCGTCCAGGGTGAGCTTCCCCGACGTCACCACCTGTTCGATGCGCGCGTCCACGCTTCGCACCCTACCGCGATTCGCCGCCCCGGTCGGGCAGACGGAGATCACCGCCGGTGGCGGCGGCGCGGAGCGCCTCGAAGGCGTCCGGCGCGGTGGTCTCGGCGCCGATCCGGTCGCCGGTGAACGCGCCGTGGTCGTCGCTGGAGCCGGTCGCGGCGAGCCCGAGCGCGGCGGCCAGGCCGCGCAGCCGGGCGCGGTCCTCGGGGGCGTGGTCGGGGTGGTCGGTCTCCACCCCGGCGAGCCCGGCGGCGGCGAGCCTCTCGATCACCTCGTCCTCGAACACATAGCCGCGGCGGCGCGCCCGGGGATGCGCCAGCACGCACACTCCCCCGGCGGCGCGGACCAGCTCGATCGCCCGCTCCGGGTCGAGCGCGTACCGGTCGACGTAGACGCGGCCGCCCTGGGCGATCCATCGGGACGTGAACGCCTCGTCCGCCGTCTCGATCACGCCGGCCTCCACCATGGCGCGCGCGATGTGCGGGCGTCCGACCGCCTCGCCGCTCGCCAGCGCGCGGACCATGTCCCACGTGACGCCGGCGCCCAGCTCGCGGAGCCGCTCCACCATGGCGCGCGCCCTGATCACCCGGTCGTCGCGGATCCGGGCCAGCTCGGCGGCCAGCTCCGGCTCGCCGGGATCGAACAGGTAGCCCAGCATGTGCAGGCTCCGGCCGCCCTCCTTGCACGACAGCTCGATGCCGGGGACGAGCGCCAGCCCGTCGGGGAGGGACGCGGCGGCCTCGTCCCAGCCCGCGACCGTGTCGTGGTCGGTGAGCGCGACGACGTCCACGCCGTTGCCGCGCGCCCGCCGGACGACCTCGGCCGGCCGCCGGGTGCCGTCGGACGCGTCACTGTGGCAGTGCAGATCGATCCGCATGGACCCTTCCTACCAACCGGACGCGGCTCAGCCGTCGAGGCGGGGGCTGTGCGCGCCGTAGGGGAGGTCGAGCTCCATGCCCGGCTCGCGGAGGTCGAGCAGGGTCAGGTGCTCCAGCAGGAGCACCCCGGAGTCGGCGGGCCACAGCACCGCCCACAGCCAGTTCCCCATCGCCTCGCCGACGTAGGCGGCGCGGTCGGAGCGGTCGCCGACCGTCCACATCGGCACCGTCTGCCCGCAGGTCGCGGCGGGGCCGGCGACCTCCAGCTTCACGTGCGGCGGTCCGCCGTTGAACCCGTTCCCGGGATCGGGGCCCGCGAGCCCGGCGTAGTGGGCGCCGAGGCCGATCCCCGGCTCCTCGGCGATCAGGACCATGTCGGCGGGGCCGCGCAGCAGCCCCGGCCCGGACACCGCGACGGCGGTCGCGCGGGCGCCCGAGCGCTCGTCCCCGACCGTGGTGAACCCCGTGACGAGCCAGGCCGCCGGGAGCGGCCAGGGCGTCCAGACGGGGACCCTCGCGTCCCGCAGCACGGCGGCCAGCCCCTCGGGGCCGGGGCGCTTGGACGGCTGGCGCGGCAGTACGGCGCCGTGCACGCCGCAACTCCAGTCGCTGGACCAGAGGTTCGGCGCGCTGACAGGACCCCCGCAGCGCGGGCATGTGGGCTCCGCCCTCATGAGTAACCACCTTGCGCGGCCGCATCCCGCCTCGTCAAGGCGGGCGGGGGCCTCGCCAGGGAAAAGTGGCGAGAAAATGGGGTCATGCGAGTGCGCTGCGTCGGCGGGATCGTCCGGGACGCCGAGGGGCGGTTCCTGCTGGTGAGGCGCGGGCATCCGCCCGGCGAGGGCCTGTGGTCCATTCCGGGCGGGCGGGTCGAGCCCGGCGAGGACGACCCCGCGGCGGTCGTCCGCGAGCTGAGGGAGGAGACCGGCCTGGACGTCCTCGTCGGCGCCCTGGCCGGGACGGTCGAGCGCGCCGGGCCCGGCGGCGTCGTCTACGAGATCCACGACTACGAGGCGACCGCGACCGGCGGGACGCTCCGCGCGGGCGACGACGCGTCCGACGTGCGCTGGGTTCCGCCCGCGGAGATGGACGGCCTCCCGATGACGCCCGGCCTGCTCAGAGCCCTCGCCGAATGGGGCGTCCTGTGACCGGGCGGCCCTCCCGGACGAGCTAGGAGGCGTGCGCGGGCTCGGTGGCCGCCGTCACCGGCGCCTGGCCGTCCCCGTCGCCGGCCGTGACGGTCCGGACCCGCATCCGCCGCGCCAGCCACAGGACGGCGGCCGCGTACAGCAGCATCGGGACGATGTCCGCCGCGACGACCTGCCACGGGACGCTGCCCTGCTCGATGTCGAGTTGGCCGACCGCGGCGGGCCCGAGGAACGCCATCAGGTTGTTGAACACGTGCAGGGCGATGCCGGACTCCAGCCCGCCCGTCCGCACCGCGAGCCACGCCGCGATAGCGCCGAAGGCGAAGATGTCGAGGATGCCCCAGCCTGTGTAGCCGTGCCCCGACGTGAACAGGGCCGACCCGACGACGATCCCCGGCCACGGCGTGCGGAACACGACGCTGAAGGCGCGTCCGGCCCGTCCCCTGGCGTTCTCCAGAGTGCAGGCGCCGACGGCCTGGAGCATCCAGCCGCGGAACACGTACTCCTCCGCCGCCGACTGGAACGGCACCAGCAGGATGATGACGACGGCCGGGGCGACGAACTTCCCCCACCCCACCCAGTGCTCGTCGCCGCCCGACTGGTCGTGCATGGCCGCGCCGGCGACGATCGCCGTCCCGTAGGAGACGGCGCAGAACAGGATCGCCAGACCGCTGCAGGCCAGCAGCCAGCGCCAGCGCAGCCGTCCCGCGACCGAGGAGAGCGTTCCCGGCCGCCGCCGCTGGACGACCCAGGCCCCGAGCAGCGCGACCGGCAGGAACAGCGCCAGCGCGCCGAGGTTGAAGGCCAGGTCGGCCGTCTGGTCGCCGAAGATCTGGTCGCCCGTCCCGGAGGTGTCCGGGGCCTCGCCGGTGACCAGCGCCTGGACGATGACCCCCACGATCATCAGCCCGACGGCCAGCGCCATCCCGACGACGGCGATCCCGAGGGTGCCGACCAGCGGGCGCCACCACCGGTGCGCCTCGTTGCGCGCCAGCCGGTGGAACGGGACCTCCTTCGGCGTCGGCACCGTCCAGGGCCGCTTGGCCGCGTGGATCCCGTACCCGGCGCCGTAGGGGCCCGGCCCGTACGCATCCGGCTGCGCAGGCGCCCCCTCCCAGTACGGCATCCCGGGCTTGTACACGGGCAACTGGCCGGTTCCGTAAGGCTGGCCTGTGCCGTAGGGCTGGGCGCCATAGCCCTGCGCGCCATAGGCCTGAGCGCCATAGGGCTGCTGGGCTCCGTACGGCTGCCCGGCCTCGGACGGCTGTCCGGGGCCGTACGGCTGCTGGGCTGCGGGAGGCCATCCGGCGTCTTGGGGCTGGGCCTGGTCCGGCGACGGCCAGTCGGCGGCGGGCGGCTGCGCCTCGCCGTGCGGCACGGGCCGGGGGCCGGACGGCTGCGGGTCCCTCCGCGGCTCGCGCCCGAGTTCGGGGTCTAGGGGTGCCCAGCCGTCGCCGTCCCCTGCTCCTGCCACGTGCGACCCCTTCTTGTGGACCCTGGTGTTCGGCGAACCCTTGCGTACAACCTGGGACGAATCGTACGGGTCCTTCAGTTCCCGGGCGGGTCGAAGCGCTTCGTCCGCGCCATTCCCGCCGCCCTGCCCTTGGCGGCGACGACGAGGGCCATCTTCCGGGACGCCTCGTCGATCATCTCGTCCCCGAGCCGGGCGGCGCCGCGTCCCTCGCCGAGCGAGTGCTCGTAGGCGTCCAGGATCAGTTCGGCGTGGTCGTAGTCGTCCTGGGAGGGGGAGAAGACCGCGTTGCCCGCCTCGATCTGGGACGGGTGCAGCACCCACTTGCCGTCGAAGCCGAGGGCGGCCGAGCGCTCGGCGACGCGGGTGAAGGCCTCCACGTCGCGGACGTTGAAGTAGGGCCCGTCGATCGCCTGGAGGTCGTGGGCGCGGGCGGCCATCAGGATCCGCATGAGGATGTAGTGGTAGGCGTCGCCCTCGGTGTAGCCGGGCGGCTGCTCCCCGACGACGAGCGTCTTCATGTTGATCGACGCCATGAGGTCGCCGGGCCCGAGGACCAGCGTCTCCAGCCGCGGCGAGGACGCCGCGATGGCGTCGACGTTGACCATGCCGCGGGCGTCCTCGATCTGCGCCTCGATGCCGATGCGGCCGACGGGCAGGCCCATGGCCCGCTCGATCTGGGTGAGGAGCCGGTCGAGCCACTGGACGTGGCCGGCGTCCGACACCTTCGGCAGCATGACCGCGTCGAGGTCGGCGCCGGCGCCCTCGACGACCTCGATCACGTCCCGGTAGGCCCAGTGGGTCTCCAGGTCGTTGACGCGCACCACCCGCGTCTTCCCCGTCCAGTCGCCGTCGTTGAGCGCGGCGACCACGGTCGCGCGGGCGGCCTCCTTGGCCGACGGGGCGACGGCGTCCTCCAGGTCGAGGAAGACCTCGTCGGCGGGCAGCCCCTGCGCCTTCTCGATGAAGCGGGGATTGCTGCCCGGGACCGCGAGGGTGGTACGTCGAGAGCGCATGGCCCCGGATGCTATCCAGCGGTATGAGACCCTCGTCGCATGGGTCTGAACAGGGCGCTGGTGGAGGAGGCGGCCAAGAAGTCGGGGCTGCTGTGGCTGGAGCTGCCCGGCCTCGTCCAGCCGCGCGCCGCCTGGCACGTGTGGCACGACGGGTCGGCGTACGTGCTCACCGGCGGGGAGGGCGAGCAGCCGCTCCCGGGGCTGCCGGAGGCCGCGCAGGTGACGGTGATCCTGCGCAGCAAGGACAAGGGCGGCCGGCTCCTCGCGTTCGTCGCCGACGCCGAGCGGGTCGAGCCCGGCACGGCGCTGTGGGACGAGGTGACGCCGATCCTCGCCAAGGAGCGCCTCAACGCCCGGACACACGAGGGCCAGGTCGAGACGTGGGCCGAGGAGTCGTGGATCGTGCGGCTCACCCCGGCCGACGAGGCCGTGGAGGCGGACGAGGAGTACGCCGCCGTGCGGCCGGTCCCCACCCCCGCGACGACCGCCGGCGCGCCCCCGCGCATGTACGGCGGCAAGCGGCGGCACGCCGACCGGTAGCCGCCGCCTCGCCGGCCGGCGGCGGCCCTCACATCGGCAGGTGGCGCCCCTCCGCGACCGCGCGCAGCTTGTCCGGGTTGGCGATCAGGTGGAGGGCCGCGATCCGGCCGTCCTCGCCGATGTCGGCGGACACGGCGCTGATCGGCCCGTCCGGGCCGTCCACGACGATCGCCGGCTCGCCGTTGAGCTGGACGCGCCTGAACCGCATGTCGGCCGGGTCGACGCCCCGGTAGGACTGCCCCCCGATGGCGGAGAGGAAGCGCGCGACCTTCTCCGCGCCGAAGATCGCCCGGAGCGGCGCCCGGACCTTGCCGCCGCCGTCCGACCACAGCGCGACCTCGGGCGCGAGGACCTCCATGAGCTTGTTGACGTCGCCGCCGAGGACCGCCTCGAAGAACCGCTCGGTGGCGGCGCGCCGCTCGGCGCCGCCGACCTCGAAGCGGGGGCGGCGCGCCTCCACGTGCTTGCGGGCGCGGGTGCCGAGCTGCCGGACCGACGCCTCCGAGCGGTCCAGCGCCCGGGCGATCTCGGCGTAGGGGTAGCCGAAGACCTCCTTCAGGACGAACACGGCGCGTTCGAGGGGGCTCAGCGTCTCCAGGACGACGAGCATCGCCATCGACACCGACTCCGACATCTCGGCGTCCTCGGCGACGTCGGGCGAGGTCAGCATCGGCTCGGGCAGCCACGGCCCGATGTAGGTCTCGCGCCGGGCCTGCGCCGAGCGCAGCCGGTCGAGCGCGACGTTGGTGGTGATCCGGACGAGGTAGGCCTTGGGATCGGAGACGCCGGAGCGGTCGCCCGCCGACCAGCGGAGCCAGGCGTCCTGGACGGCGTCCTCGGCGTCGGCCGCCGTGCCGAGCATCCGGTAGGCCACCGCGAACAGCAGGTTGCGGTACTGCTCGAAAGGCTCTGCGAAGGCGTCGCTCACGGTCCTCCACCCTTTCACGTCCCCTTCGCCCCCCGAACTCCGGGTCGCGGCCGGATGTGACGTACCCGTCCGGATCAGTCCCGAGATCACGGGTAGTGTCCAGGCCATGAGCGGAGCTCCGTCGCGGGTGTTCCTCGCCCGGCTCGCGGGCGTCGCGGTGTTCGACCCGGCGGGAGACCAGGTGGGCCGGGTGCGCGACGTCGTGGTCGCGCTGCGCCTCGCGCCCCGCCCGCCGCGGGTGCTGGGCCTGGTGGTGGAGGTCGTCTCGCGCCACGCGGTGTTCCTGCCGATCACCCGGGTCACGGTGATCGAGCCGGACGCGATCGTCTTCGACGGGCGGCTGAACGTGCGCCGCTTCCAGAAGCGCGGGTCGGAGACCCTGGTGATCGCCGAGATCCTCGACCGGACCGTCCGGGTCCGCGAGACCGGCGCCGCCGTCTCCGTGGTGGACGTGGCGATGGAGCCGACCCGGACCCGCGACTGGCTCGTCACCAAGGTCGCCGTCCGCCGCCGGACGGGCCGGGGCCTGCGCAAGCGCGGCGAGAGCATGGTCGTCGACTGGGACGCCGTGGAGGGGTTCTCCGCCGTCGAGCACGGGCAGGGCGCGGCCGGGCTGATCGCCGCGTTCGAGCGGATGAAGCCCGCCGACCTCGCCACCATCGTGCACGAGCTGCCGGAGAAGCGGCGCACGGAGGTCGCGGTCGCGCTCGACGACGAGCGGCTCGCCGACGTCCTGGAGGAGCTGCCCGAGGACGACCAGATCGAGATCCTCGGCAAGCTCGGCGTGGACCGCGCCGCCGACGTCCTGGAGGCGATGGGCCCCGACGACGCCGCCGACCTGCTCGGCGACCTGCCGACCGAGCAGCGCGAGCAGCTGCTGACGCTGATGGAGCCGCGCGACGCGGCCCCGGTCCGGCGGCTGCTCACCTATCCCGACAACTCGGCGGGCGGGCTGATGACGACCGACCCGGTGGTCGTCCCGCCGGACGCGACGGTCGCCGAGGCGCTCGCGCTGATCCGCCGGCCCGACCTGAACCCGGCGCTGGCGGCGCAGGTGTACGTGTGCCGCCCGCCGACCGCGACGCCGACCGGCCGCTACCTCGGCACGGTGCACTTCCAGAAGCTGCTGCGCGAGCCGCCGCCGACGCTGGTCAGCGGGATCGTGGACACCGCGCTGGACCCGCTGCGCCCCACCATGTCGCTGGAGGCCGTCGCGATGTTCCTGGCCACCTACAACCTGGTCGCGGGGGCGGTCGTCGACGAGAACGGGCACCTGCTGGGCTCGGTGACGATCGACGACGTCCTCGACCATCTGCTGCCCGAGGACTGGCGGGAGGCCGCGATGGAGGCGACCGCCGAGGGGGCCGCCGATCCCGAGGAAGAGGCTCTGCGGGGGACGACATGACGACGACACGCGAGATGACCGCGCGCCTGGACCAGCCGAGGGAGCTGCGCAGGTCGCTGCTGCCGCGCCGCCTCTACTACGACCCCGAGTCGTTCGGGCGGGTGTCGGAGCAGATCGCCCGGTTCCTCGGCACCGCCCGCTTCATCGTCTACATGACGGTGTTCGTCTCGCTGTGGCTCGGGTGGAACGTGGTGGCGCCGCCGTCGCTCCGGTTCGACCCGTACCCGTTCATCTTCCTGACGCTGATGCTGTCGCTGCAGGCGTCCTACGCGGCCCCGCTGATCCTGCTCGCCCAGAACCGGCAGGACGACCGGGACCGCGTCCAGTACGAGCAGGACCGGTCGCGCAACGAGCGGAGCATCGCCGACACCGAGTACCTGACCCGCGAGATCGCCGGGCTGAGGGTCGCGCTGAGCGAGGTCGCCACCCGCGACTTCGTGCGCTCGGAGCTCCAGCAGATCCTCAAGGAGCTGGACGCGAAGAACCCCGTCCCCTAGGCGGGGTCCCCCTCGTCGGCGAGCTTGTCCAGGATCCGGCCGAGGGCGCGCACGTCCGGCTCGTCCAGCCGGCTCAGGACGTGGTCGCGGACGACCTCCCGGTAGGTGGGCGCGGCCTCGGCGAGCCGGGCCCGGCCCTCGGGGGTCAGGGCGGCGAACAGGCCGCGGGCGTCGCTCGCGCAGGACTGCCTGGTCACCAGCCCGTCCCGCTGCATCCGGTCGACCAGCCGCGTCAGGCCGCTGCGCGACATCAGCACGCGGTCGGCGAGGTCGTTCATCCGCAGCCGCCCGTGCGGCGCCTCACCGAGGTGCATCAGCACGTCGTAGGAGCCGGGCGCGAGGTCGTGGCGGGCCAGCAGCTCCGCCTGCAGCCGGCGGGAGAGCCGCGCCTGCGCGCGCAGCAGGGTCCGCCACACGATCAGCTCGGCGGCGGCCGGGGCGGTTTCGCTGGTCACGGACCGATCGTAGGCCCGGCGCGCCGTCCGGGCGATGGGCGGCCGCCCCGCGTGAGGTCGCACACCATGGCGTGTGAGGCCGGACACCCTGATTAGCAGGTTGGCACGCGGGGTTCATACCATGGACACATGGCCTCCCTTGTGACGACCGAGCGGGTGAACGCGGCCCTTGCCACGGTGCTCGATCCCGAGATCCGTAAGCCCATCACCGAGCTCGACATGGTCAAGAGCATCGACATCGACGCGGACGGCGCCGTCCGCGTCGGCGTCTACCTGACCGTGGCCGGGTGTCCGATGAAGGACACCATCACCAAGAACGTCACGGAGGCCGTGTCCAAACTCGACGGCGTCTCCTCCGTGCGCGTCGACCTCGACGTGATGAGCGAGGAGCAGCGCAAGGAACTGCAGACCAAGCTGCGCGGCGGGCAGCCCGCCAAGGAGATCCCGTTCGCCCAGCCGAACTCGCTGACCAAGGTGTACGCGGTCGCGAGCGGCAAGGGCGGCGTCGGCAAGTCGTCGGTGACGGTGAACCTCGCCGCCGCGCTGGCCGCCCAGGGCCGCAAGGTCGGGGTCGTGGACGCCGACATCTACGGCCACTCGGTGCCGCGGATGCTGGGCGTGGACACCCCGCCCACCAAGGTCGAAGACATGATCATGCCGCCGACCGCGCACGACGTGAAGGTGATCTCGGTCGGCATGTTCACCGCCGGGAACCAGCCGGTCGTGTGGCGCGGGCCGATGCTGCACCGCGCGCTCCAGCAGTTCCTCGCGGACGTGTACTGGGGCGACCTCGACATCCTGCTGATGGACCTGCCGCCCGGCACCGGCGACATCGCGATCTCGGTCGCGCAGCTGCTGCCGTCCGCGGAGATCCTCGTCGTCACCACCCCGCAGCAGGCCGCCGCCGAGGTGGCCGAGCGGGCGGGCGCGATCGCCGCGCAGACCCACCAGCAGGTCGTCGGCGTGATCGAGAACATGTCCTACCTGACGTGCCCGCACTGCGGCGAGCAGCAGCACATCTTCGGCGAGGGCGGCGGCCAGACGGTCGCGGACGCGCTGACGAAGACGCTCGGGACGCGCGTCCCCATGCTCGGCCAGGTGCAGATCGACCCGCGCCTGCGCGAGGGCGGCGACAACGGCGTCCCGCTGGTGCTCGCCGACCCCGACGCCGGCGCCGCCAAGGAGCTGCGCACGATCGCCGACAAGCTCGCGGGCCGCAGCCGCGGCCTCGCCGGCATGTCCCTCGGCATCAGCCCGAAGGGCCGCTGACCGGTACCTGCCCGGGGCCTCTACCCCGGGCAGGAAGTCAGGCCGGGGCGGGCGGGCACACCCCAGACCGCGGTGGGCCGCTGGGGGAACGGAAGGTCCGCGAGGTCAGGTCGCCTCGTTGTCGAACGGCGGCTTCTCGCTAGGGCCGAGGCCCGTGGTCGTCGTCGCGTACGAGGGCTCGTCGTCGAAGAGGCCTGAGTCGTTCTTCGGGTAGGTGTCTTCGTCCTCGAAGAGGTGCTTGCGGACGAACGTCTTCGGGTTGAGGTCGTTGAGGTCGAAGTCCTTGAACTCGGGGCCGAGCCCCTCCTGGAGGTCGGCCTTGGCGCTGTCGGCCATCTGGCGGAACTGCCGCAGCATCCGGCCGGCCTGCCCCGCGACCTGCGGCAGCTTGTCCCCGAAGATGACCAGGGCGAGGACGACGAGCACCGCCATCTCACCGAGTCCGACGTCGAACAACCCGTCCTCCACACACCGGCCCGCCGCGGCGGGCCACACAACCCAAGGGGACCGGCCCAGAGGCGGGCCGGTCCCCCCAGCGTATCCCCAGCCCGGATGAACCGGACTTGAACATCCGCGCCTAGTCGGACCCCAGGGTCACCTGGGTGGTCGCCTCCTTGCCGCCCCGCTGGTACGTGATGGTGACTCGCTCGCCGGGCGCGCGGCTGCGGATCTGCGCGATCAGGTCGGTGGCGTCCTCGATCGGCTTGTCGCCGACCTTGGTGATCACGTCGCCGGGCTTGAGGCCCGCCCTGTCCGCCGGGCCGCCCTTGGTCACCGGGTCCTGCCCGTTGACCGGCTGCTGCATGATCCGGGCGCCGCCCTCCTGGTAGCGGGGGTCGGGCAGCACGCCGAGCTTGGCCTGCTTGACGGTCCCCGTCCGGATGATCTCCTCGGCGATCCGCTTGCCCTGGTTGATCGGGATCGCGAAGCCGAGCCCGATGCTGCCGCTCTGCTGCTCCCCGCCCATCGACTGGCCGCCGAGCGTCGCGATCGCGGTGTTGATGCCGATCACGCGGCCCTTGGCGTCCACCAGCGGTCCGCCCGAGTTGCCCGGGTTGATCGCGGCGTCGGTCTGGATGGCGTTGAGGTAGGACGCGTCGCCGCCGCCGCCCTCGCCGCGCGTGGGCACGGCCCGGTTCAGCGAGCTGACGATGCCGGTGGTGACCGAGCCCTGCAGGCCGAGCGGCGAGCCGATCGCGATCACCGGGTCGCCGACGGCGATGGCGCTGGAGTCGCCGACCGGCAGCGGGGGCAGCGAGTGCTGGCCCTCCGGCTTCAGCACGGCGACGTCCGAGCTCGGGTCGGCGCCCTTGACCGTGGCGGGCAGCGTCTTCTTGTCGTTGAAGACGATCTGGATCTGGCCGCCACCGCCGCCGCCGCCGGAGGCGACGTGGTTGTTGGTGATGACATAGCCGCCGTTCACGATGAAGCCGGTGCCGCCGATCTCGCCCTGCGCGGACTGCACGCGGATCATCACGACGCTCGGGAGCACCCGCTGCGCGACGCCCGCGACCGAGTCCGGCGGGCGGCTCTGCACCTTGGTGTCGCTGCTGTTGCTGCCGCCGAGGCTCACCGACGAGGGGTCGTCGTCGCCACCGGTCGCGATCACGCCGATTCCGGCGCCGACGGCCCCGGCCACCAGCGCGACGATCAGCGCGACGACGGCGAGGAGCCCGAGGCCCGGGCCGCCGCGCGACGACGACGGGGGCGCGGGGACCGGCGCCCAGTTGGGCCCGGTGCCGCCGGGCGGCATCCCGTAGCCCGCCATCGGGCGGGGGCCGGGGCCGCCGGGGGGCGGCGGGCCGGGCGGCGCGGGCGGCGGGCCCATCGGCGGGCGCCCGGGCGCGGGCGGCGGCGGGCCCTGGTGGGACTGCTGCGGCCAGCCCCCGTACGGGCCGCCCTGCGCGGCCCTCGGGTCCTGGTTGTGCGGGACGAACCCCGGCCGCGGCCGGTCGTCGGCCGCCTCCACGGGCGGCTTGTCGAGCGGGACCGGCGGCGGGGGCTGCGGCATGTCGCGCGGCGGGGCGTCCTGCAGCGGCACCTCCTGCGGCATGTCCGCGGCGGCCTGGGAGAGCACGTCCTCGCTGGTGTCGGGCGGGCCGCCGAACGAGTCGGGCGGCGCGAACCCCCCGGCCACCAGGCGGTCGCCCTCCTCGCCGGACTCGCGCCCGTCCTCGGGGCGCGGTTCGGCGCCGTCCTCGGCGCGGGCCGGTCCGGGCTCGGGGTCGTCGGCCTCGGGGTCGTCCACCGGCTGCTCCAGGGGGATCTCCCGGTCGGTCACCGTCTCGGGAGGGGCCGCCGCCTCCTGACGCTCAGGCTCCTGGCCGGGGACGACGTCGTCGTCCTCCGACGGCGCCCTGACCGGGCCGCGGTTGTCTTCCGTCATCCCCATCTCTCCTACCGAGCATGGTCCTCGTTATCCGTGCTCATGCTGCCCCGCATGGCATGTGGCGAGCATAAGACCTGCCGCCGATACCCACATCTCGGGTCAATCGAACGGATTCGCCGCTGTGGCAAGGCGTCGAGCGCCGCGGGAGAGGCGCTTCCAGTGGGACGCGGAGCCGCGCGGCATGCTCAGCGCCACCGCCGTCGCCGTGCTCTGCGGCGCGTCCGTCACGACCGTGTAGACGTAGCCGTTCCCGGCCGACACCGCCCAGCGCCGCAGCGACTCGCGGCGGAACACTGTCCGGCCCCGGCGGCTGGTCCGCTGCCAGCCCGTCATGCCGCGCTCGTCGAGGGAGCCGCGCTGCACGAACACCGACACGGCGGCGAGGCCGTCGGAGTAGCTGAGGTGCAGGGCGCCGCCGTCCTTCTCGCGCCGCGCGTCGTAGAGGGTGAGCCGGCCCGGCAGGTCCTCCGGGACGGGCCAGCCGCGGTCGCGCAGCTCGGCGAGGCCCGCCCGGTCCAGCTTCCGGCCCCGCGCGCTCGCGCTCTCGCGGACGCGGGTGTTCTCGACGGGGCTGCCGGCGCTCGCGCCGGGGAACCGGGACGGGCCGCCGAGCGGGCGGCTGAGCGGAGAGGGCCCGATCGGCGAGGCGCTGAAGCTGATCTCGGTGAAGCCGCTGGCGACCACCGGGCGGCCGGTGGCGTCGATCAGTTCGCGGTGCAGCATCAGGCCGGTGTCCCGGTCGATCCAGAAGCGCCCGGCGGGGCTGCCGTCGGCGCGGCGCGCCTCGACGACGCGGGCGGGGCGGCCGCAGACCGAGGCGTCCGGGGCGCGCACCACCGAGTAGTTGCGGGTCAGCAGCGCCAGGGTCGCCGGCGTGAAGCCGGTGGTGTCCCCGGCGGCGGACTCGGGCCGGTAGCCCTCCCCCGCGGACCCGGACCGGTACCGGATGCCCGCGCCCGGCGTGTGCGACACGGCGACGCGGGAGGTGGCGGCCCTGCCGCCGCTGCGGGTGGTGAGGAACCGCCGGCCCTCGTAGGGGACGCGGCGGGCGGCGTCGGCGGCGCCGCGCAGCAGGGCGAGCGCGCCCGGATCGCTGCGGACGCGGCGCGCGGGGGCGGGGTCGCCGGTGAGCGTCACGGCCAGCGCGAGGGCGCCCGCGAGCCCGGCGGCCAGGGCGGCGCCGCGCCGGCAGCGCCCCCTGGAGGTCGCGCGCCTCACGGCCCCGGGGAGACCTGGACCTGGTTGACCGGGTCGGTGAGCGGATCGGTCATCGGCGCGTCACCGGAGGTGAGCGCGTGCTCGACGGCGAACCGGTCGAACGCGGGGGTGACGGCGGGGGCGTCCTGGCGCCCGCCCGCCATGTAGGAGGCGGTGCCGAGGCCGAGGAAGAGGGTGGCGGCCCCGACCACGAGGTAGCGGCGCCGCGGCTGGACGCGGACCGCGGCGGCATGCCCGGCCGGGCGGGCGTCGCGCGGCCGGTTGTCGCGGGGCCGGGCGGCGTGCGGCGGCCGGACGGGACGGGCCGATGATCGGAGGGGCCGGGAGGGGTGCCGTGGGCGCGCCCCGGCATGCGAGGCCGCCGGCTCGATCGGGAGGTCGGGAACGGTCGCGTCAGGGGCGTCGGCCGGGTCCGGAAGCCCGGCGGACGCGGGCAGGGTGCGCAGCCGGTCCAGGAAGTCGCCGGACGGGAGGTCGTCGGTCCCGTCGGCCGCCGGCGGCTCGGAGAGCCCCCGCAGGCGTCCCTTCAGCTTGCGCAGCTGGTCGGCCTCGTCCCGGCAGTCGGCGCATCGCGCGAGATGGGCGTGGGCGCGCTCGCGCTCCTCGTCCCCCAGCTCACCGTCGACCAGCGCGGTCAGACGCTCCCCCAGACAACTCACGCCGCCTCCGTCGATTCCGTTCCGTCGGGCGCGCGGTCCCGCCCCGCGCGCGGTGAGCACAGCTTTACACGCCGTCCGGCAGCGGCCGGACACCGCCCGCCGCGTGCAGCCCCCCGGGCTCGCCGCCGGCCGCCGGGTCGCCGCATGCGACGGCGGCCTGGAAGTCGTTGCGGGTGCCGGGCCGGCGCCGGGTGGGCGCGCGGTGCTCCAGCGCCGCCCGCAGCTGCGCACGCCCCCGGTGGATGCGGCTGCGCACGGTGCCGAGCTTGACGCCGAGGGTCGCGGAGATCTCCTCGTAGGACAGCCCCTCGATGTCGCACAGCACGACGGCGGCGCGGTAGTCGGGGGCCAGCGCGTCGAGCGCGGCCTGGACGTCGGCGTCGAAGTTGTTGTCGTCGAACGCCTGCGCCGGGGTCGGCTCGCGGCCCTGGAGGCGCTCCGCGGCGTCGTCGGCGAGTCCCTCGAACCGGATGCGCTGGCGGCGCCGGGCCATGTCGAGGAACAGGTTCGTGGTGATCCGGTGCAGCCAGCCCTCGAACGTCCCCGGCGTGTAGTTCGACAGGGAGCGGAACACCCGCACGAAGACCTCCTGCGTGAGGTCCTCGGCGTCGTGCTGGTTGCCGGTCAGGCGGTAGGCCAGCCGGTAGACGCGGGCGGAGTGCTCGCGGACGACCTCGTCCCAGGACGGCGGCGCCCATTCGGCCTCGGGGGCGTTCTCTCGGGTGCGAGCGGCGTTTCCAAGCCCCTGCCTGGCGCCGACCCCCACAGCGCTTCTGAAACTGAGTGCTGCGACTCCCATGGTGCCGGGCTGTTCCTCTCTCGTGAGCCAAGGTCCCGCCTTGGAACGGCACGGTCTCGCCTGGGCTGGGGCGGTTCTGATACCGACTCGGTGCTTGCCTGTGTCCCTTACAACGCGCTGAAACGCCAGTTGGTTCCCCTGCAACGATATGGTCTTCCCAGCATGAGCCATGCGGGGGTCCCACGAGGAGGCAGCCATCGACGCCATTGAGGCCACCCGGGCCTATGTGGAGGATTTCCTCCCCGAGGACGAGCCGCTCCTGAACGCCAGGCGCCGCGGCCAGGAGGTCGGCGCGGTGCCGATCGGCCCGGCCGGGGGCGCGGCGCTGCGGTTCATCGCGACGCTGATCGGCGCGCGCACGGTCGTGGAGGTCGGCTCGGGCTGCGGCGTGTCCGGCGTCTACCTGATGCGCGGCATGCCGAAGGACGCGGTGCTGACCAGCGTCGACATCGAGCCGGAGCACCAGCGGCTGGCGAAGCAGGCCTACCGGGAGGCGGGCCTGTCCGGATTTCGCACCCGGATGATCATCGGCCCGGCGCTGGAGGTCCTGCCGCGCCTCACCGACGGCGCCTACGACATGGTGTTCTGCGACGCGGCGAAGCGCGAGTACCCCGAGTACCTGGTCGACGCGCTGCGCCTGCTGCGGCCGGGCGGCGTCGTCGCGTTCGACAACGCGCTCTGGCACGACCGGGTCGCCGACCCCGACCAGCGCGACCCCGACACCGAGGCGATCCGCGAGGTGCACCGCATGATCCGCGAGGACGACCGGCTCGTCCCGCTGCTGATCCCGGTGGGCGACGGCCTGCTCTGCGCCGTCCGGCGTGACTGAGGACGCCCTCCGCGACCGGGCCGCCGGGGAGGCGTTCGCGGTCCGGGTGCGGGTCACCTGGCGCGGGGTGTGGCGGCTGGCCGCGTTCGCGATCCTGTTCCTGGCGTCGGTGGGGTTCGTCGCGGGCGGGGCGATGCGCGGCGCGGGCGTCGGCAGCGTCGTGGTCATGGTGCTGGGCGTGGCGGGGCTCGGCCTGTTCGGGGCGGGCCTGCTGGTGTCGGCCGGCGGCATGCTGTCGCGCCGGCCCGTCCTGGAGCTCGACGGCGCCGGCGTGCGGCGCCCCGCCGGCTGGCCGCTGCCGCGCCGGTCCGGGCGGACGCTGCCCTGGGACGAGGTGGCCGCGATCACGGCGCTGCGGCGCGGCGTCGGCGGCACCCGCCGCGGCGAGCAGGACTACCTGGTCTTCCTGCCGACCCCGGAGCTGGCCGAGATGGCGCGCACGGCGGAGCGGGCGCACCTGGTGGCGCTCACGATGCGGGACGTGCCCGCCACGGCGGCGGCCGTCCCGTGGTGCTTCGCGGTGGAGCCCGGGTGGGACGCGACGCTCCCGGAGATCGTCAAGCAGGCCAGGCGGCGGCGCCGCGTCCCGGTGATCGACCGCCGCGTGCGGTGACCGCCGCGTGAAGCGACCGCCCGTCCGCGCGGGCGGGACGGGTCAGGCCGTCAGCCAGTCCAGCAGGAGGCGGGCGCCGTAACCGGTGGCGCCGCGGGTGATCTCGGCGTCCTCGGAGGTGGAGCGGCCGGGCCCGGCGATGTCGAGGTGCGCCCAGGGCCGGTCGCCGACGAACTCGCGCAGGAACAGCGCCGCCGTGATCGAGCCGCCGCCGTAGCCGCCGCGCCCGATGTTGTTGATGTCGGCCACGTCGGAGTCGATCGCGGCGCGGTACTCCTCCACCAGGGGGAGCCGCCACACGGGCTCGCCGGCGGCCTTCCCGGCCCGGGTGAGGGCCTCGGCGAGGGCGTCGTCGCTCGCGAACAGGGCCGCGTGCTTCAGGCCGAGCGCGACCTTGGCGGCGCCGGTGAGCGTGGCGACGTCCACCACCGCGTCGGGGTCGAGCCGCGCGTCGGCGTAGGCGAGCGCGTCGGCGAGGACGAGCCGCCCCTCGGCGTCGGTGTTCAGCACCTCCGACGTCGTCCCGCCGTAGTGGGCGATCACGTCGCCGGGGCGCATCGACGAGCCGGACGGCATGTTCTCCGCCGCGGCGACCAGGCCGGTGACGCGGGTGCGGACGCCGAGGTCCCGCAGCGCGCTCATCACGGCGATGACGACGCCGCCGCCCGCCATGTCGGTCTTCATCGTCTTCATGCCCTCGTTGGGCTTCAGCGACAGGCCGCCGCTGTCGAACGTGATGCCCTTGCCGACCAGGACGACATGGCGCGGCGAGGCCCCGTCCGCGTCCGCCGGCTCGTAGGAGAGCTCGATCAGCCGGGGCGGGCGGGCCGATCCGCCCCCGACGGCCACCAGGCCGCCGAACCCCTCCTCCACCAGTTCCTTCTCGCCGCGCACGCGGACGGTGAGGCCGGACTCGGCGGCGACGCGCTCGGCCTGCGCGGCGAGCCAGGAGGGGTCCTTCTCGCGGGACGGCGTGTTGGCGAGGTCGCGGGCGAGGGCGGTGGCCCGGGCCCGCGCGGTGCCGAGCTCGATCGCGGGGGCGTCCGACTCGGGCCCCGCCTCGGTCAGCACGGCGAGGGTGCCGAGCGCCTTCTTCGGCGGGGCGGCACCGATCCGGAACTCGTAGGAGGCGAGCAGCGCCCCCTCGACGAAGGCCGCGAGGTCGCCGTCCGGGACCCCGGCGACGAGCGCCGTCCGCCCCTTGCCGCGGCGGGCCAGCGCGGCGCCGGCCTTGCGCAGGTCGCCCGGGGCGGCGTCGCCGACCCCGTAGAGCAGCAGCTCCCGGACCCGGTCGCCGACGCGGACCTGTGTGGCGATGATCTCACCCGGCTCGCCCTTGGCCTGGTGCAGCGCGAGCAGCTCGTCCAGCGTGAAGGGGAGCGAGGCCGCGACCTCCGCCGCGGGGGCGGCGGGGCCGGACCGGACGGGCACCGCCACCACCTCGGCCCCGAGGTCGACCGCGGTCTGCGACACGGTGCCGCCGGCACCGTGGATGCGGGTCTCGATGGGCATGGCGGTGGGTCCCCCCTGATCGCTGAATCGTTACGGGAAATGGCAAGGGCCCCGGCGGCGTCGCCGGGACCGTCACCAACAAGCCGGGAGCGGCGGGGCCGTCAGCCCACGACGTCCTTGAGGGCCTCCCCGAGCTCCTTGGCCTCGTCGGCGGAGAGCTCGACCACGAGGCGGCCGCCGCCTTCGAGGGGGACCCGCATGACGATTCCGCGTCCCTCCTTGGTCACTTCGAGCGGACCGTCTCCCGTCCGCGGCTTCATCGCCGCCATGCGTGCATCCCCTTCCCAAGTAGGGCCGCGGCCTCGCACACCTCTGGCCGCGTGGCCGCGTGTCGCATCCGCGTCATCAGTAGTGGTCCATTATCTCGTCTTCCGGGCGCGAAGTGGTAACGATCAGCCTCCAGATCGGCAGCCGGGACCCGTGGACGCAGGTCGCGGCCCCCTGCGGGCCTCAGGATCGGCGGCGGCGGGACGGCCCGGGCCCCCGGCCGCGGGCCGCCGCACCGGGGGCGGGACCGCTCTTGCCCGCCCCGCCGGTGTTCGTCGAAGGTGGCCTGGGAAGATCTACCGAGGACCGAGAGGACGACGATGTCTGAGACCGTGCTTTTCGACGTGACCGACGGAGTGGGGACGATCACACTCAACCGTCCCGACGGGATGAACTCCCTGACCGTCGAGATGAAGGAGTCCCTGCGCGCGGCCGTGGTGCGCGCCGCGGCCGACCCCGCCGTCCGCGCGGTCATCCTGACGGGTGCGGGGCGGGCGTTCTGCGCGGGCCAGGACCTGCGCGAGCACGGCGACAACCTCGCCGCCGGCCGGGGCCTGGACGGCACCGTCCGCGACCACTACAACCCGATCGTGCTGGCGATCGCGGGCATGCGCAAGCCGGTCGTGGCGGCGGTGAACGGCGTGGCGGCGGGCGCGGGCGCGTCGCTGGCGTTCGCGTGCGACCTGGTCGTCGCGTCCGACAAGGCCCGGTTCGCGACCGCGTTCACCGGGATCGGCCTCGCCCCCGACAGCGGCATGTCGTGGACGCTGCAGCGCCTCGTCGGCCGCGCCAAGGCCGCCGAACTGCTGCTGCTGGGCGAGCCGGTCAAGGCCCAGGATGCGCTGGAGATGGGGCTGGTGACGCGCGTCGTCCCGGCCGACGAGCTCGCTCCGGCGTCGGTGGAGCTCGCGCGCCGCCTCGCGTCCGGCCCGACGGTCGCCTACGGCGCGGTCAAGGCGGCCCTCGACCACGCCGCGACCCACGACCTGGCGTCCGCCCTCGAACGCGAGGCGGAGCTCCAGGACGAGTGCGAGAAGACGAGCGACCACCACAACGCGACCGAGGCGTTCCTGAAGAAGCAGCAGCCCGTCTTCGAAGGCCGCTAGCGCCGCCGCACGCCGGGCTCCCCCTGGGCGGGGGTAGGGCCTTCCCCCGCATGGAGTGGGGAGCCCGCGTCAATGTGGGCGAGGGGTGCCCGGCGGTTTGCTGGACGGCATGATGCAGACAGCCGCCGCACCCCCTGCCGGGCAGCTCGACGACCACGTCGCCGTCGCGCGCGACATCGTCAGGTCCTACGGGACGGGCGAGAACGAGGTGACCGCGCTGCGCGGCGTCTCGGCGTCCTTCCCTCGGGGCCGGTTCACCGCGATCATGGGGCCGTCCGGCTCCGGCAAGTCGACGTTCCTGCACTGCATGGCCGGGCTCGACACCGTGACGTCCGGCTCGATCCTGATCGGGGACGTGGACATCACCCGGCTGTCGCGGACCCGGCTGACGAAGCTGCGCCGCGACCGGCTCGGGTTCGTGTTCCAGTCGTTCAACCTGCTGCCGATGCTGACGGCGGAGGAGAACATCCGGCTGACCGGGCGGCTCGGGAACCGGCGCCCCGACCGGGAGTGGTTCGACACGATCGTGGACGCGCTCGGGCTGCGGGATCGGCTGTCGCACCGGCCGAGCGAGCTGTCGGGCGGGCAGCAGCAGCGGGTCGCGGTGGCGCGGGCGCTGCTGACCCGGCCGGAGGTGCTGTTCGCCGACGAGCCGACCGGCAACCTCGACTCCCGGTCGGGCGCCGAGGTGCTGGGCTTCCTGCGCGGCGCGGTGGACGCCTACCGGCAGACGGTGATCATGGTGACGCACGATCCGGCGGCCGCCGCGCACGCCGACCGGGTGCTGTTCCTGGCCGACGGCATGATCGTGCACGAGCTGCTCGAGCCGACCATCGACGGCGTCCACGCCGTGATGCGCCGGATGGAGGGCTGAGCGCCATGTGGCTGATCGCGCGCCGCTCCTTCGCCGAAAGCTGGACGCGGCTGACCGCCACGCTGCTGGCGGCCGTGTTCTCCATCGGACTGATCGCGGGCGCCCTGCAGTTCACGCTGCGGGCGCAGGAGGCGGTGTCGGGCAGCGACGCCAGCGAGTACTCCCGCGCCGACGTCCTCGTCCAGGGCGGCTCGGCCGACCCCGACGACCCGTACTCGCCGCCGGACGGCCGGGTCGCGCTGAGCGCCGTGGCGGGACGTCCCGGCGTCGCGGCGGCCGCGGGCGACGCGATGGTCCCGGTGACCGCGAGCGGCTCGGACGGCGAGCCGATCCTGCCGCCGGCCGGGGCGGGGACGGCGCTGCGGCCGTGGACGCCGGACGGCCGCCTCAACCCCTACCACCTGGAGTCGGGACGCGCGCCCGCCGCCGACGGCGAGGTCGCCGTCACCCGGCACGTGGCCCGCGCGGGCGGGCTCGACGTCGGCGACACCCTGAAGGTGCTGCTGCCGAAGCAGAGCCGGGACATGAGGATCGTCGGGATCGTCACCGTGCAGGGGCACAGCGCCGTGGCGAGCGGCGACCTGCTGCTGGCGCCCCCCGGTACCGTCGCGCAGGCGGCGGGCCTTCCGGCGGGGACGTGGCAGAGCGTGTGGGTCAGGGCGTCCGGCGGCTCGGCGTCCGAGCTGCGCACCGCGCTGGCGCGCGAGCTCGGCAAGGACGTCACCGTCCGGACGGCGGCGGACGTCCGGCACGCCCAGTCCGCGGAGCTGCAGGCCGCCGGAGGATCGATCGGCGGCGCCATCGGCATGATCTCGTCCGTCGCGGTGTTCGTGGGGCTGTTCGTCGTCGCCAACACGTTCGGCACGCTCGTCCGGCAGCGGACCCGGCGGCTGGCGCTGCTCAGCGCGATCGGCGCGACGCCCCGGCAGATCAAGCGGCTGATCCGGTTCGAGGCCCTCGCCCTCGGCGTCGTCGCCTCGGCGGGCGGCACCGCGCTCGGCTACCCGGTGTCGGCGCTGCTCACCCACCTGTTCGCCGAGGACGGCTTCGACATCTCCGCCGCCGACGCGCAGTACGGCTGGATCGCGCTCGCGATCCCCGCCGCGGCGGGAATCCTCGTCACCCAGCTCGCGGCGCGCCGCGCCGCCCGCCGCGCCGCGAAGATCTCTCCGATGGAGGCGCTGCGGGACGCGAGCACCGAGACGGCGGGGCGCCGCTGGCCGCGCGTCCTCGGCGCCCTGGCGGTGTTCGCCTTGGCCTGGATCTTCTTCGGGGGCGTCTTCGGGATCCGCTCGGAGGAGCCGCCCGGCCCCGAGCGCACCGCCGGCACCAGCGTGATGGTCCTGCTGGGCTGCATGACGACCGTGGCGTCGCTCGCCGTCCTCGCCCCGTTCTTCGTCGGCCCCCTCGGCGGGCTGGTCGGCCGCATCGGGACGTCCGTGAGCGGCGAGGCGGGGCGCCTCGCCCGCGCCACCATCACCCGCAGCCCGCGCCGCGTGTCGTCGGCGGCGTCGTCCCTGATGCTCGGCGTCGCGCTGGTCGCCTCGACCGCGCTGATCGTCCTGTCGGTGGACGCGCGGTTCGCCACGACGGGCCGGGAGGTGATGCGGGCCGACCACGCGATCACCGCGACCGGGATGACCTCGGACGGCCAGGCGCCGCTCCCCCGCGACGCCGCGCGGAAGGCCGCGGCCGTGCCCGGCGTGACCGCCGCGGCGGCGCTCACGACGTCCGAGGTCAAGCTCGTGTCTCCCCCGCCCAAGAAGCCGTCGCCCGAAGAGGACCCGGTGCCGGTCTACCTCACCGTGACGGGCGCCGATCAGGCGGCGGTGCCGGCGGTGCTGAAGCTCGGCGGCCGCCTTCCCCGGCTCGGCGACGGCCAGGTCGCCCTCACGTCCACGGTCATGAAGGGCCAGAAGATCAAGAAGGGGCAGCGGGTCGTCGTGCGCGGCGCCCGCGGCCGGGTCGAGCTCACCGTCGCCGCCGCCTACCACGACCCGTCCCACCTGTTCGCCGACCAGGCCCTCGTCTCGGAGGCCACGATGGACCGGCTCGACCCGGCCGCGGCGACGCAGGTGGTGCTCGTCCGCGGCGGCACCGAGCGGGCCCTGTCCCGCGCCTTCGCGGACGCGCCGGGCCTGAAGGTGCTCGACCGGGACGGCTACGTGAAGACGGCGTCCGCCGCGATGACCAAGGGGATGAGCGTCATCTACGGCTTCATCGGCATGGCGCTCGTGCTCGCCCTGTTCGGCATGGCGACCACCGTCTCGATGAGCGTCGGCGAACGGACCCGCGAGTTCGGCCTGCTCGGCGCGGTCGGCGCGACGGACGCGCAGATCCGCTCGATCGTCCGCTGGGAGGCCGCGACCGTCGTCCTGCTCGGCAGCCTCCTCGGCCTCGGCACGGCCCTGGGCACGGCGTCCCTGCTGCACCTCGCCACGGGAAGCTCGTTCCTGGCCCCGAACGCCCCCTGGTGGCTCTTCGCCCTGGTCATCGCAGGCGCCGCCGCCGTCACCCACGCAGTCTCAGCCCTCCCGGCAAAGCGAGCCGTGGCCATCGCCTCGCCAACCCACTGATCCGCCGCGATTGGACGCGCGCACATGCTCAGCCACCGCCTTAGCCAGCGACGACCTCAAGGTGGCGATCGCGTGCGAAGCCAGTTTCGAGCCTGCGAGAAACTGATCGCGCAGCGAGCCGCAAGGCGAGCCGGAGCGATGCTAGCGATCGCAGCGTTCTCGCGGTCGGAGGGCCCCCGGGCCCTCCGACCGCGAGGACGCAAAGCAAGCACTGAGGTGGTCGTCGACTAGGCCGCAGGCCTGCATGAGGGCGTAGGCGGTGGTGGGGCCGACGAAGCGGAAGCCGTGCTTCTTCAGCTCCTTGGCGAGGGCCTTCGAGGCGTCGGTGTAGGCGGGGACATCCGCCATGTCGGCATAGGACGGGGAGTCGGGGTCGGCGTAGCGCCAGGCGGTCGCGGCGAGGCCGCCCGGCAGGTCGAGCGCCGCGCGGGCGTTGCCGATCGCGGCGTCGATCTTGGCGCGGTTGCGGACGATGGCGGCGTCGGCCATCAGCCGCTCGACGTCGTCCGGGCCGAACGCGGCGACCTTCTCCATGTCGAAGCCGCAGAACGCGGCGCGGAAGCCCTCGCGCTTGCGCAGGATCGTCAGCCACGACAGGCCGGACTGGAACGCCTCCAGGCACAGCCGCTCGTAGAGCCCCTGGTCGTCGCGGACCGGACGGCCCCATTCGTCGTCGTGGTAGGCGACGTAGTCGGGCGCCGACAGCGCCCACGGGCAGCGCGCCAGCCCGTCCTCGCCAAGAATCGCGGTGCTCACGCGCCCCGTTCTACCTCATGCCTGCGACAGCGCGGCGAGGCGGCGCAGCCCGAGGGTCATGAACGCGCGCACGACCGGCCCGGCGACCAGCCAGCCGGCGCGGCCGAGGGGGCCGAGCGGCAGGTCGACGCGCTCCGCCCAGACGACGCGGCTGCCGGAGCCCTCCGGGAGGACCTTGAAGTACGCCTCGCCGCGCACCACGCGGCCGGTGTGCCGGACGGCGACGCGGCGACCCGCCCGCCAGTCGGTGATCACCATGGTGTCGAGGAAGCCGACCGGGCCGACGCCCGTCCAGGCCCGCAGCTCGTCGCCGACCTTGTCGCCGCCCTCGGCGCGGGTGAACGGCATCCACTCGGCGTGCCGCGGCCAGTCGGTGAGGACCTCGAAGACCCGGTCCGGCGGGGCCGCCGAGACCGCCTCCGCGTGGACGGCGACCGCGCTCACGAGTGCTCCTCCTCCTTCGGGGCGCCGTCCGGCTCGACGGGCTCCTTGCGCAGCGGCACCCGGGCGCCGGGCTCGTCGATCCCGTGCAGGGCGCCGACCGGGCGGGACGGTTCCGCGTCGCCGAGGCGCTTGCGGAGGTCGCGGAGCTGCCGCTCCAGGTCGGCCACGCGGGCGTCGCGCTCGTGCAGGGCCTCGGAAAGGCGGTGGACAGCGTCGTCCGTCACGTGCGTCTGGTACCCCCAGATGGTCCTGGGGAACCGGACGTGGGAGACGTCCCATCCGATGACGGGGCGCCCCTCGGCGTCCACGCTGACCGGCGGATAGTCGGGATGGGCCTCGGCCAGCTCGCCGCCCCGGCCCATGGCGAGGACGACGACGGCGCCCAGCACGGCCACGCCGGCCAGGACGAGAACCACGACCACGATCACGCTCCGATCTGACGGCACCCCATCTGGAGGACGACTCCCCGTCCCCGATCGTGCCACGCTTGGCGGCATGGGGTTGCAAGAGCGCAAGGTCCTTCCACCGGACGCGCCGGTTCCGGGCGGTGTCGTGGACGCGGGCACGGCGCCCCCGGCGAGCCGCGTGGAGCGGCTCGTCGCGTCCGGGGACGCCGTGCTGGTCACGCTGGAGACGGACGCCCGCGAGCCCGACGCGGGCCTGCTGGCCGCGGCGTCGGTCTACGCGTGGCTGGGCGCGACCTGGTTCCGCGTGCCGGAGTCCCAGGCGGACGGGACGCGCCAGGTGCTCGACATGGTGGCCTCCATCCGGGGCACCCGCCCCCCGTCCGTCGCCCGCCGCGGCCTCGCTTGATCGGCGGGGCAGGGTCCGCCGGGTCCGGCGTCAGCCGCGCAGGCGGTGCCAGGGCCCGGTGATCGCGAACGTCGCGCCCGGTCCGGACTGGCGGTTGGCGAACAGGATCCGCCCGTCCGGGGAGAACGTGACGCCGGTGAGCTCGCTGTCGTTGAGGGCGTTGCGGGCCATCGCGAACGGCTCGTTCCGGCGGGTGGTCCCGATGAGGTACTGCTCGCCGTCGCCGTCCTCGGCCAGGATCACGCCGCCGCCGTAGGGGGAGACGGTGATGTTGTCGGGGCCGTCGAAGCGTCCGCCCGGCTTGAAGACGAGCTGGAGCTCGACCTCGCCGCGGTGCGGGTCGTAGGTCCAGACCTGCCCGGCGTGGTCGGCGGCGCCGCCGTCGGCCTTCCGGGAGAAGCTGCACACGAAGTACGCCTTGCCGTGGCCCCACCAGGCGCCTTCGATCTTCTGGCTCCGCGTGATCGTGTCGAACTGCTTGCGGATCGAGGTCTGCTTCGCCGACGGGTCCGGGACCTCCAGCCATTCGGCCCGGAACCGCGACCCGGGCTCCTGGACGGCCGACAGGTCCGGGACGCCGGGGACGTTCAGCGCCTCCAGCTTCCCGCCCGCCATGTAGGCGTGGTAGCCGCCGCGGTGGGCGCGGGGCCTGAAGCGGTAGAAGAGCCCGAACGGCTTGGACGCGTCTTCGGTCAGGTACGCGGTGAGCGTGTGCGGGTCGACGGCGACGGCCTCGTGGGCGAACCGGCCGAGCCCGGTGAGCGGGACGGGCTCGGTCCTGCGGCCGGTCGGGTCGACCTCGAACACCCAGCCGTGGGTCTTGGTCTGGCCCGTGAACCCTTCGGTCTCCTCGCAGGTCAGCCACGTCCCCCAGGGGGTCCGCCCGCCCGCGCAGTTGGTGGCGGTCCCGGCGAGGCTGACGTACTGCGACAGCAGGTCGCCCTTGCTGTCGACCTCCAGCGTGGTGGTGCCGCCGTTGGCCGCGGGGTCGTAGGTCCACTCGGGGCGTCCCACGGCGCGGGTGCCGTTGTTGCTCTGCTCGTGGTTGCGCAGCAGGCGGGTGCGGCCGTGGCGGCCGCCGGGGAAGGTGGCCATCCCGTCGTGGTGGCCGGGGACGACGACGCCCTCGGAGATGGGTTCGCCTTCGACCGAGAACGTCTTGTAGGAGAAGCCCTTGGGCAGGTCCAGGACGCCCTTGGGGTCGGGGACCAGCGGGCCGTAGCCGTAGGCCTCTCCCGTTTCGGCTCCCGCGGAGGTCTGGAAGATTCCGTCCAGGCTTCCGGCGAGGGCGATGGACAGCGCGCCGGCCGCGCCGCCCTTGACGACTCCGCGACGGGTCACGGACATGGGCACTCCTTTGTGAGAGGGGATCACGCGGGAGCCTGGTCGCCGCCCCTGAACCGGCAGTGAACGATCACCGGCCGGGAGGGAAAACCCCAGGCCAACGTTGGTCCGATCTCATCGGGAGTGCCGGAACGCGCGCGGTGCGTGGTCTCAGAGGAGTTCCACTGCGGCGTCCACGGCCGCGGCGACGTCGCCGTCCGGCGGATACAGCAGGGACCGGCCGACCACCAGGCCCCGGACCGTGGGAAGCCGCAGCGCACGCCGCCACCCCTCCCGCGCCGCGACGGGATCGGCGGCCACCTCCCCGCCCAGCAGCAGCGCAGGACGCGTCGACGCCGCCATCACCCGCTCCATGTCCGCCACCACCGGCACCTTCAGCCACGTGTACGCCGACGTCGTCCCCAACCCCGACGCGATCGCGACCGCACGCGTCATCGCCTCCGGCGACAGGTCGTTGCGGACCCGGCCGTCCACCCGACGCGAGATGAACGGCTCCACCATCGCCATCAACCCGCGCCCGGCCAACTCCGACACCGCCCGAGCACACGCCTCCAACGTGCGAACAGTCGCCGGGTCCTCATCGTCCACCCGCAGCAGCATCTTCCCGCCGTCCAACCCCGACGCCGCGATCGCAGCCGCACTGTAGGCCGTGAAACGGTCGTCGATCTCAAACGACGCCCCCGCCAGCCCGCCCCGGTTCATCGAACCGACCACGACCTTGCCCTCCAGCACGCCCAGCAGCAGCAGATCCTCGATCACATCCGCCGTGCCCAGCACACCGTCCACACCCGGCCGCTCCAACGCCACGCACAACCGATCCAGCAGCTCACCCCGATCGGCCATCGCCAGCGCATCACCACCCGCCGCCAGGGCGCCACGCGCCGGATGATCAGCCGCCAGCAGCATCAGCCGCCCCGACTCCCCCAGCAGCGTCCTGCGCCTGACCCGGCGCTCCGCCGCCTCGGCGATCGACTCCGGACGCACCGCCCGCACCTCGGCCAGCCCCGCGATCCGCGCGGCGCGTTCTCCCGGCGCGGAGCCCGTGCCGGGCGTCATCGCGCCACCCGCCGCACCAGCGCATCGATCATGGTTCACCGTCCCTGTCCGCGAAACGCGCGGCGCCGGGTTCGCGCCACCGGCCAGGCCGAGTCTGCTCAAGATCACGAACGCCTGTCAACGCGGCGCGGGGCGGCCCGCAGGCGCGCCCCGCGGCCACTGCTCAGGACCCGGCGGGCTTGTAGTCCGCGACCTCGGCGATGACGGAGCCGGCCAGGTCGAAGCCGCCCACGCACGCCAGGTACCCGGGGGCCTCCCAGTCGTGCCCGCCGGGCTCGCCGCGGAGCGGCACGTACGTCCCGCCCGCCTGCCTGACCAGCAGCAGCCCGGCGGCGATGTCCCAGGCGTTGATGGACGAGTCGTAGGCCGCGTCGACCCATCCGGCGGCGACGTGCGCGAGGGTGAGGGCGGCGCTGCCCGGGCGGCGGACGGTGGCGA
Source organism: Actinomadura sp. K4S16 (assembly GCF_008327685.1). Lineage (GTDB taxonomy): Bacteria > Actinomycetota > Actinomycetes > Streptosporangiales > Streptosporangiaceae > Spirillospora. The sequence goes on along the minus strand of NZ_BDDE01000023.1, from coordinate 65,474 downwards.
ACGCGTCCACCATCCGGCCGTAGCGACGCAGCGCCTCCTCGCGCCCGAGGCTCAGGTCGTAGGCGCTCGGGTAGGACGTGGCGACGACGGCGGTCTCGTCCCGGGTCGCGCCGCGGCTGCGGATCGGCTCGCCGTTGCAGGTGGCGCCGTCGAGCGAGGCGGTGAACATGTCCTCGCGGACCGGGTCGTACACCACGCCCGCCACCAGCTCGTCGCCGATGGCGGCGCCGATGGACACGCAGAAGAACGGCAGGCCGACGGCGAAGTTGGCCGTCCCGTCGATCGGGTCGACGAACCAGCGCAGGTCGCCGTCCCCGCCGCCCACGCCGCCCTCCTCGCCGACGACGGCGCTGCCGGGGGTGTGCTCGGCCAGCACCTCGCGGATCGTCTCCTCCGCCGCCCGGTCGTGGACGGTGACCGGGTCGTGGATGTCGCGCTTGAGGTCGACCTCGGGGCGCGAGCGGAACGCCGTCCGCAGGCGGTCCCCGGTGGCGCGGGCGGCGAGTTCGGCGATCCCGGCGAGCTCCCGCGAGGCGGGGACATCGGCGCTCATTCTTCTCCTTCGGCGACGGCGGGGGCGCGAGTGCGCACCTCATCACGACCGTATCCGAGGGCCGGCGGGCCCCGGCGGGGCCGTTGTTACAGAGCCCTCGGCTCGGGCAGTGGGTCACTGTGCCGGATCCAGCGCCGCCCTCATGGGGATGAAACATGAAGCACAAGATCGATAAGGGAACGGTCGTCGTGGTTACGGGAGCCTCCGGCGGCATCGGACGCGCCACCGCGGTGGCGTTCGCGCGCCGCGGGGCGCGGGTGGCCCTCCTGGCCCGCGGGGAGGAGGGGCTGCGCGGGGCCGCGGCGGACGTCGAGTCCGCCGGCGGGCGCGCGATGCCGATCAGCGTGGACGTGGCCGACGCCGGCGCGGTGGACGCGGCGGCGGAGGCGGCCGAGAGGGAGCTCGGGCCGATCGACGTGTGGGTCAACGTGGCGTTCTCCTCGGTGTTCGCGCCGTTCTGGGAGATCGAGCCCGAGGAGTTCAAGCGCACCACCGAGGTCACCTACCTCGGCTACGTCAACGGCACGAGGGCCGCGCTCAAGCGGATGATGCCGCGCGACCGCGGCGTGATCGTCCAGTGCGGGTCGGCGCTGGCCTACCGCGGCATCCCCCTGCAGAGCGCGTACTGCGGCTCCAAGCACGCCGTGCAGGGGCTGCACGACTCGCTGCGGGCGGAGCTGATGCACGAGCGCAGCGGCGTGAAGGTGACGATGGTGCAGATGCCGGCGGTCAACACCCCGCAGTTCGACTGGGTGCTGAACCGGCTGCCGCGCCGCCCGCAGCCCGTCCCGCCCATCTACCAGCCGGAGATCGCGGCGGACGCGCTCGTCCACGCCGCCGAGCACCCGCGCCGCCGGGAGTACTGGGTCGGGGGCAGCACGGTCGGCACGATCCTGGCCGACAAGTTCGCGACGGGGCTGCTGGACCGCTACCTGGCCCGGACGGGCTTCAAGTCCCAGCAGACCGATAAGCGGACGAGGCCGGACCAGCCGGCGAACCTGTGGGAGCCCGCGGACGCGGCGGGCGACCACGACCACGGCAGCCACGGGCGGTTCGACGAGCAGGCGCACGCCAGGAGCCCGCAGGTGTGGGCGGGGCGGCACAAGTACCTGGTCGGGGCCGCGACGGCCGGGGCCGCGGCGGGGGCCGCCGCGGGCGCGGCCAGGCTGCTGCGGCGATGACGGACCAGTGACGACGAAGGAGACAGCGATGGCTCAGCAAGTGGCCGACTACGTGCTCCAGCGGCTGACCGAGTGGGGCGTGGAGCGCGTCTACGGATACCCGGGCGACGGGATCAACGGGATGCTCGGCGCGTTCGACCGCGCGGAGGGCAAGCCGGAGTTCATCCAGACGCGGCACGAGGAGATGGCCGCTTTCATGGCCTGCGGCCACGCGAAGTTCACCGGCGAGGTCGGCGTGTGCGCGGCGACGTCCGGGCCGGGCGCCATCCACCTGCTGAACGGCCTGTACGACGCGAAGCTGGACCACCAGCCGGTCGTCGCGATCGTCGGGCAGCAGAAGCGCCTGGCGCAGGGCACGCACTACCAGCAGGAGGTCAACCTCGAGAACCTGTTCTCCGACGTCTCGGAGTACTGCCAGATCGTCATGCACCCCGGCCAGATGCGGCACGTCATCGACCGGGCGTTCAAGACGGCCCTGACCACCCGCGGCGTCGCGACGATCATCATTCCCGAGGACGTCCAGGAGTCCGACGCGGTGCCCTCGCCTCCCAAGGAGCACGGCTCGGTCTACTCCAGCGTGGGGTGGAGCCGGCCGCGGGTGCTGCCGGACCCGGAGGAGCTGCGCAAGGCGGCCGACATCCTCAACGAGGGGACCAAGGTCGCGATGCTCATCGGCCAGGGCGCCGCGAACGCCGAGGCCGAGGTGATCGAGACGGCCGAGCTGCTCGGCGCCGGCATCGCCAAGGCGCTGCTCGGCCGCGAGGTCGTCCCGGACGACCTGCCGTTCGTCACCGGCCCGATCGGCCTGCTCGGCTCCAAGGCCAGCGACGAGATGATGATGAACTGCGACACGCTGTTCATGATCGGCACGAGCTTCCCGTACGCCGAGTGGCTGCCGGACGAGGGCAGCTGCAAGGGCGTGGAGATCGACATCGACGGCCGCATGATCGGCATCCGCCACCCGATGGACGCGCACGTCGTCGGGGACGCCAAGGAGACGCTCCGGGAGCTGATCCCGCTGCTGCGGCGCAAGGAGGACCGCTCCTGGCGGGAGGAGATCGAGGAGAACGTCCGCGCCTGGAACACGGTCATGGAGAAGCGGGCGGGCCAGAGCTTCGACGGCAAGATCAACCCGCAGGCCGTCGCGCACGAGCTGTCCCCGCTCCTGCCCGACGACGTCATCCTCACCGCCGACTCCGGCTCGGGCACCAACTGGTGGGCCCGGCACATCAAGCTCCGGGACGGCATGAAGGCCTCCCTGTCGGGGACCCTGGCCACGATGGGGCCCGGCGTCCCGTACGCGATCGCGGCGCGGTTCGCCTACCCCGACCGCCCGGTGATCGCGTTCGTCGGGGACGGGGCGTTCCAGATGAACGGCATGAACGAGATGATCACCGTGAAGCGGTACGCCGACCGGATGGCCGGTGCGGCGCCGCTGATCTTCGCCATCTTCAACAACCAGGACCTCAACCAGGTGACCTGGGAGCAGCGCGCCATGGGCGGCGACCCCAAGTACGAGGGCTCGCAGAGCATCCCCGACTTCCCCTACGCCAAGTTCGCCGAACTGGCGGGGCTCAAGGGCATCTACTGCGACGATCCGAAGAAGGTCACCGAGGCCTGGCAGGAGGCTCTCGCGAGCGACGGCCCGGTGGTCCTGGAGTTCGTGGTGGACAACGAGATCGCCCCGATCCCGCCGCACATCATGAAGGACCAGGCGAAGAAGGCCGTCAAGGCCGGCATCAAGGACCCGCAGAAGGTCGGCATCGCGGCCCGCGGATTCCGCCAGAAGCTCACCGAGATGTACGAGAACATGCCGGGCCGCAAGCACGACTGACGGTGCCGCGAGCCGCCGAGGCCGGCCGGCCGCGGGTCAGAGTTCGGCCTCCGCGTAGTCCTCGGGGGAGAACTCGATGCGGGGCTGCGCCCGCTCCAGGAGGTCGAACGCCTCGGGGACGCTGCTCGTCCAGCCGATGGCGTCCCAGATCTTGGGGCGGGCGAAGCCCTGGTCGGTCAGGCCCACCATCAGCTCGCGCAGCGGCTCGTACACGCCGGTCGGGTCGAGGATGACCACGGGCTTGTCGTGCATGGCGAGGACGCGGGCCGTCCACACCTCGAACAGCTCCTCCAGCGTGCCGATGCCGCCGGGCAGGATGAGGAACGCGTCGCTGCGCCTGTCCATCTCGCCCTTGCGGGTCCGCATGTCGGCGGTGACGACCAGCTCGTCGTTGTCCTCGTCGGAGATCTCGACGCTGACCAGCCCCTCGGGGATCACGCCGACCGTGCGGGCGCCGCCGGCCCGCGCGGCGCGGGCGACGGCGCCCATGCACGACACCTGGGCGCCGCCGCTGACGAGGCTGTGGCCGCGCCGGGCCAGTTCGGCGCCGACCTCGGCGGCGAGGTCGACGTAACGGCGGTCGATCTTGCCGCTGGACGAGCAGAACACGCAGACGGCGAGGGGCTTTCGGGAGTTCACCGGGCCAATCTAACGGCTGGCTCCGGAAGAGGCCCGTGGATTTTCCGCCGCAGGTGGCCTCTCCCCCGGTGACAGGGGTCTCACCCGCGGGGTCACCCGGTGGAGAGGTCCCTGCGCCGGAATCCGACCAGGCCGAGCGCGGACAGCACGGCCGCGACCGCGAGGAGCCAGACCAGCGGCGCGGGCGTGAACTCGTGCCCCGGCAGCTTCGGGACGTGGCTGAACGGCGAGACGTCCAGGGCCCACTGGTCGAGGCCGAGCCCGGCTCCGAAGAGCGTCACGACCGCGAAGACCCCGACCGCGGCCCAGGAGGCGGCGGCGGTGATCCTCGGGGCGAGGCCGAAGAGCGCGAGCGCGATCGCCGCGACCAGCCAGACGGCGGGCAGCTGCGCGAGCGCGGCGCCGAGGACGCGCGGCACCACGCGGCCGGGGTCGCCGGTGTCGAGGCCGTGCGCCAGCCCGGCTGCCAGGCCCGCGACGGCGAGCAGCGCGACCGGGCCGAGCAGCGCGAAGACCAGGTGGCCGGCCGCCCACCGCAGCCGCCCGACGGGGGTGGCGAGCAGCGGCTCGGCGCGCTGCCCGGTCTCCTCGGTGCGCAGCCGCAGCGTGGCCGAGACGGCGTAGGCGGAGGCGATCAGGCCGAGCATGCCCACGATCGAGGCGAAGTAGGCGTCGGTGATCCCGCCCTGCCCGCCGAGCCGGGTGAAGATCTTCTCCAGGTCGGGGTTGTCCTTCACCATGTCGCCGACGCCGCCCGCGACCGCGCCGTACACGACGCCGAGCGCGGCGAACCCGGCGAGCCACCCGTACAGGGCGCGGCTCTGCAGCCGCCAGCCGAGCCCGAGCGGCCCGGACAGCAGGCGCGGCGCGTCGGCGGGGCCGAGCTTCGGCGGCAGCACTCCCGCGCCCACGTCCCTGCGGGCCGACAGCACGCCCGCGGCGGCGACGAGGGCGGCGGTGAGCGCGGCGACGAGCGCGAGCGTCCACCAGCGCTCCCCGCCGTAGGCGCGCAGGCGGTTCTCCCAGCCGAGCGGGGACAGCCAGCCCAGCCACGACAGCCCGTTGCCCGCGCCGCCGACGTCGGCGGCCATCCGGACCACGAACGCGGCGCCGAGCGCGGCGATCGCCGTTCCCCTGGCGGCGCCGGCGCCCTCGCTGAGCTGGGCGGTGACGCCCGCGACGGCGGCGAAGACGCATCCGGCGGCGGCCAGTTGCAGGCCGAACGCCAGCGAGCCCGCGAACGGCAGGCCCTGCGCCACGAGGCCCGCGGTGAGCAGGGCGCCGAGCGCGAGGTCGGCCGCCATGGTCACGATGAGCGCGGCGGCCAGGCCGGCGCCTCGCCCGGTGACGGTGGCGCCGAGCAGCTCGCGGCGGCCCGCCTCCTCCTCGGTCCGGGTGTGCCGGACGACGGTCAGCGCGCTGATCAGCGCGACGACCACCGGGAGGAACCCGGAGCGCTGGGCGATGATGCCGCCCAGGCCGGAGTCGTACAGCGGCCCGTACAGGGCGAGGAACGTCGGGTTCGTCCCCGTGGTCTGCGCGTACTTGAGGCGCTCGGCGGCCGTCGGGTAGAGGCTCTCGGTGGCCGCCACGAAGTTGATCGGGATCAGCGCGAGCACGATCACCCAGGACGGCAGCAGGAACCGGTCGCGCCGCAGGATCAGCCGGACCAGCCCGCCGGTCCCGGTGAGCCCGCGCATCGGGGTCGCGCGGGAGGGCGCGGCCGGCCGCGCCTCCTGGACCGTGGCGCTCATCGCGTCGCCTCCGGGGCGAGTTCGTCCTTGTAGTGGCGCAGGAAGAGCTCCTCCAGCGTCGGCGGGCGGCTGCTGAGGCTCCGCACGCCGAGCTCGGTCAGCTGCCGCAGCGCCGAGTCGAGCTCGGCGGTGTCCACCTCGAAGCGGATCTTGTTGCCGTCGACGTGGACGTCGTGGGCGCCGGGCAGCGGCAGCCCGTCCGGCGGCGACGCCAGCTCCGCGTCGATGGACGTGCGGGTCAGGTGCCGCAGCTCGGCCAGCGTCCCGGACTCGACCGCGACGCCCTTGCGGATGATCGTCACCCGGTCGCACAGCGCCTCGACCTCGGAGAGGATGTGGCTGGACAGCAGCACCGTCCGGCCGTCCCGCCGCTCCTCCCTGACGCACTCCTGGAACACCTCCTCCATGAGGGGGTCCAGGCCGGAGGTCGGCTCGTCGAACAGCAGCAGCTCGGCGTCGGACGCCAGCGCGGCGACGAGCCCGACCTTCTGCCGGTTGCCCTTGGAGTAGGCGCGGCCCTTCTTGCGCGGGTCGAGCTCGAAGCGGTCGAGCAGCTCGGCCTTGCGGCGCGCGTTCACGCCGCCGCGCATCCGGCCGAGCAGGTCGATCACCTCGCCGCCGGAGAGGTTCGGCCACAGCGTGACGTCGCCGGGGACGTAGGCGAGCCGGCGGTGCAGCTCGGTCGCGTCCCGCCACGGGTCGCCGCCGAGCAGCCGGGCGGTGCCGCCGTCGGCGCGCAGCAGGCCGAGCAGGACCCGGATGGTGGTCGACTTCCCGGCGCCGTTCGGGCCGAGGAAGCCGTGCACCTCACCAGGGTTGACGGTCAGGTCGAGGCCGTCCAGCGCGCGGGTCCGGCCGAAGGTCTTGACCAGTCCGGAGACGGATATGGGGGGCGTGTTCGGGGTCACCGGTCCTCCTCGTCGAGGGGCCGCCCGCCGGCGGCGGGCAGGTTCTTCAGTGCGGCGCGCGTCTGCGCGACCAGTTCGGGCGACAGGAGCCGGTCGTCGAGGACGTCCAGCATCGCCAGTGCCATCCGGGGGTAGCCGCCGCCCATCAGGACGTCGGCGCCGAGCGACCGGGACATGTGCTCGTGCAGGACGATCAGGCCGAAGCTCATGCCGGTCATGACCGTCGCGTAGCCGTGCAGGTCGTCGGTGGTCGGCTTGGCCATGCCGGGCGCGCCGCGCGCGAGCATCTCCTCGCTGAACGCGACGGCCTCGTCGAAGAGCGCCGCCGCGGCCGCCGAGCCGTCGGCCAGGGCGCGGGCCATGTAGCGCTGGATCGGCAGGGCCGTCCGCAGGGCGATCGAGAGGAAGCTCGGGTTGGCCATCCCGCCCTGCAGCGCCTCCTGCTTGGTCTCGCGGATGACCTCGATCACCTGCTCGTCGCAGGCCGCGCGCAGCGCCTCCTTCGTCCCGTAGTGGTGCTGGACGAGGGCGGGCGACACCCCGGCGGCCTTCGCGATGCCCCGGATCGTCGCGCCCTTCACCCCGTGCTCGGCGAACTCCAGCAGGGCCGCGTCCCTGATCCGGGCGCGCCCGGTCAGGTCCTCGGCCCGCTCGTGCACTGCCATTCCCACTCCTGTACCGATGTTCAGCAACCTGTACGTTTGTACACTGTACTCGCGTACAGGCCCCCGTCAACCCGGTACGGGAACCCGCGGCCCGAAAGGTCAGCCGCCCCCGGGCAGCTGGCCGAGCGTCACCTGGACCTGCCGCTTCGAGCCGTCCGACTTCTGGATCTCGACCTTCACCTTGTCGCCGGGCTTGAGGTTCGCCAGGACGGTGGTCAGCGCGCTCTGGTCGGGCGTCGCGGTGCCGTTCACCGAGAGGATCAGGTCGCCCGGCCGGATCCCCGCCGCGGCCGCCCCGCCGCCCTTCTGCACCTCCACGACGGCGACCGACCGGCGGCCGGTCTGCGGGTCGACGATCGTGCGCACCACGACGCCGAGCGCGGCGCGGCCGGAGTTCGACACCTTCCCCGACTCGATGAGCTGCGGGACGATCCGCTTGACGGTGTCGCTCGGCGTCGCGAACCCGATGCCGGGCGCCGCGGCGCCGATCTGCGGGTCGGACGCCGCCGCGGTGGGGATGCCGATCACCTGGCCGTCGAGGGTGACCAGGGCGCCGCCGCTGTTGCCCGGGTTGATGTCCGCGCTCGTCTGGATGGCGTCGGCGATCGTGGACCCCTGGAAGGAGCCCTGCCCCTTGGTCGACACCGTGCGGTGCAGCGCGGAGACGATCCCGTTCGTCACGCTTCCGGAGAGGCCGAGCGGATTGCCCATCGCGAGGACGATCTGCCCGACCCGGGCCTTGCCCGACTCGCCCCACGAGGCCGGTTTCAGCGACCCGCCCTTCACCCGGACGACGGCCAGGTCGTCGGCGGCGAACGCGCCGACCAGGGAGGCGTTCGCCGGGGACCCGCCGCCGGAGGAGGTGACCTCGATCTTCTTCGCCCCGGCGACCACGTGGGCGTTGGTGACGATGTCCCCCTGGGCGTCGAAGACGACCCCCGACCCCTCCCCCTGATCGGTCTGGATCTTCACGACCGACGGCAGGACGGCGTCCACGACCCTCTCGTACTGCCGCTCCAGGTCCGATCCCGCCCCCGAGACCGGCGGCGACGTCTGGCCCGACGCGGTGTTCCCGGCGTTCTCGGCGTTCTTGGTGCCGCCGCTGCATCCGGCGAGCACCAGGGCCCCCGCCGCGGCCGCCGCGCACGCCTTCGTCCTCGCGTTCCTGTCCACAGTCCACCTCCAGAGGGGACACTTCCCGCCCGCGGAGGAACAGGCGCCGCACGGGTCATGATTTTGCGTCACCATGCCGCTCGCCCGAGGCCCAGATGATCTCCGAGCGGGAACGGGGCGCCCGGCGCCGGCCCGCCCGACGCCGTTTCGCCTGGCCGGGGCCGGGTAGCCGTCCGGTCATGTCGCATCCCGGGAGCGGGCATCGCGGCGTCCCGCACACCGCGGACCTGCGGATCGAGGCGTGGGGGCCGACGCGGGAGCGCTGCGTCGCCGAGGCGGTGGCCGGGCTCGTGGAGTCGTTCGCCGACGTCTCAGGCGTCCGCCCGGCGGGCGAGATCCGGATGGACATGCCGCCGGGACCCGACGCGGACCTCCTCGTGGCCGTGCTGGACGAGGTGATCTACCGCCTGGACGTGGACGGCGTCCTCGCCCTGGACGCCGAGATCGCCGAGGCGCCGGACGGCGGGCTCACCGCCCGGCTGCCCGTCGGCGACGCGGCGGAGGCGGCCGGGACGGGAGCGGCGCCCAAGGCGGTGTCGCTGCACGACCTGCGCTTCGGCCGGGACGCCCGCGGCTGGTCCTGCGCCGTGACCATCGACGTCTGACCGGCGCGGTGTGTGCCTGCGGATCAGCCCTTGACGACGCCCAGCGGGACGAGGCGGGCGACCTTGCGGCAGAGCCCCGCGCCCTCGCCGGCCTCGACCACGGCGGACACGTCCTTGTAGGCGTCCGGCGCCTCCTCGGCCAGGCCGCGCCACGACGACGGCCGCACCGCGATGCCCTGCTCCTCCAGCGTCGACCGCAACTGCTTGCCGCTGACGCCGCGGGCGGCCTGGTGGCGGCTCTGCACGCGTCCGGCGCCGTGGCACGTGGAGGAGAACGCGGGCCCGCCCGGCACGCCCGTCAGGACGTAGGACGAGGTGCCCATCGTCCCCGGGATCAGCACCGGCTGACCGGCTTCGCGCAGGTCAGGCGGCAGATCGTGATGGCCGGGCGGAAGTGCGCGGGTGGCCCCCTTGCGGTGCACGCACAGCCGGCGCCGCCGTCCGTCCACGGTGTGCTCTTCGAGTTTGGCCAGGTTGTGCGAGACGTCGTAGACCAGGTCGAGCCGGGCGCCCGCGACCCGCTGGAACACCCGGCGCGCCGCCTCGGTGAGCAGCTGCCGGTTGGCGCGGCCGTAGTTGGCCGCCGCCGCCATCGCGCCGAGATAGGCGCGGCCCTCGGCGGAGTCGACCGGGGTGCAGGCGAGCTGCCGGTCGGGCACCTCGATGCCGTACCGCGGCATCGCCCGCTCCATCGCCCGGACGTGGTCGGTGCAGATCTGGTGGCCCAGCCCCCGCGAGCCGCAGTGGATCATGACGCAGACCTGCCCGGCCCGCAGCCCGAAAACCTCGGCCACGTCCGCGTCGTACACCTCGGCGACCCGCTGCACCTCCAGGAAGTGGTTGCCGGAGCCGAGGCTGCCGACCTGGCGGGCGCCGCGTTCCACGGCCCGCTCGCTCACCGGGCCGGGGTCGGCGTCGGCGACGGCCCCGCCGTCCTCGCACCGGCGCAGGTCGCGCTCGTCCCCGTGGCCCTGCTCGACCGCGTACCGCGACCCGCCGGTGAGGATGCCGGTCAGCTCCCGCCGTCCGGGCAGATGCCAGACCGCGCCCTTGCCCATGCCGCGCGGGATGACGGGGTCGAGGCCGTCCATCAGGTCTTGCAGGACGGGCCCGAGCCCGGCGGCGTCGATGTCCGCCGCGAGCAGCCTCACGCCGCACGAGATGTCGAACCCGACGCCTCCGGGCGAGACCACGCCGCCCTCACGCGGGTCGGTCGCCGCCACGCCGCCGATCGGGAAGCCGTACCCCAGGTGGATGTCGGGCATCGCGTAGGACGCCTCGACCACTCCCGGGAGCGTGGCGACGGCGGCGACCTGTCCGACCGCGTTGTCCGCGGGCGCCAGCAGCTCCCGCGACGCGAACACCACGCCGGGCACGCGCATGGCGCCCACCGGCTCGATCCGGAACCGGTACGGGCCGTCCTCGACCAGGTCGACGTCCACAAGGCGGGGCTACCCCCCGCCCCGCCGCTCATGCTCCCGGCGCGGCGGCGGCCGACCGAGGATCTCCAGAGACCGTGCCGGTAGCGTGCGGAACATGCTCGCCGAACCCGCGCCCGCACTGAGCGACCTCGCTCTCGGCCTGGTCGTGGTGGCGCTCGCGGTCCGGCTGGGGCGCGCCCAGGCGGCGCATCCGCACTGGCGCAGGTCCTTCTGGTGGGCCGGGATCGCGGCGCTCGCGGGGTTCGTCCACCACGGCGTGGTCAAGCACTCCGAGCGGTGGTCGGGGCCGAGCTGGGCCCTGATCAGCGCCATGGTCGTCGTCGCGGTGTCCTACCTGCTGGCGGCCACCGTCGCCGAGGTGCTCGGCCCGCGCCACGGCAGGACGTTCTGGCTGCTGCGCTCGGTCGGGATCGGCGCCTACGCCGTCCTCGCGGTCACCGGCCACGCCGGGGTCGGCGCCCTGCTGGCCTGCGAGAGCCTGACGATGGCGTGCATCCTCGCGCTGTGGGGCTGGGCGGCCCTGCACCGCCACCCGATGGCCGGGCCGGTGATCGCCGCGCTCGCGGCCAGCGCCGCGGCGGCCGCGACCAAGGCGATCGACCCGGCCCTCGCCCGCCTCGTCGCCCTGGACCCGACGTCGGTCTACCACCTCGCCCAGATCGTCGGCATGGTCCTGCTCTACCTGGCAGTCAGCAACCCGCACCGCCAGGGCCGCGAGCCGCGCCCCCTGCTCGGATAGCACGCCCCTGACCAGGTAGTACCCCCTTTCCGGACGGAACGCGCATCCCGGACGGCACGGGCGGCACGGGAGTGTCCGGGGTGGAACATTCCCCTTACGGGGGTGCCTTCCTTCTGTGCTGAACACCGCCCTTTCGGACACGGACGGTCACCGTTAGCTTTCAACCCGTGATTCGAACCCCCCGACCGCGTGGAGGAAAGCGTTCATGACGGCCATCGCCAGCGTCTACCAGCACGACGTCGCCACCTACTGGAACACCGAGCGCAACCCCGTCAACCTGCGCCTCGGCGACGTGTCCGGGATCTACCACCACCACTACGGGATCGGCGAGGTGGACTGGTCGGTCCTGGAGACCCCGGAGGACGCCCGCGAGCAGGCGATCATCACCGAGCTGCACCGGCTGGAGAACGCCCAGGCCCGGTTCCTGCTCGACCACCTCGGCGACATCCGGCCCGACCACCGGCTGCTGGACGCCGGCTCCGGGCGCGGCGGCTCCAGCATCATGGCCAACGCCGCCTTCGGCTGCCGGGTCGACGGCGTGTCGATCTCCCAGTCCCAGGTCGACTTCGCCAACGAGCAGGCCGTCGAGCGCGGCGTGTCGGACCGGGTCCGGTTCCACTTCAAGAACATGCTCGACACGGGTTTCGAGGCGGGCGCGTTCCAGGCGGTCTGGAACAACGAGTCGACGATGTACACCGTCCTCGACGACCTGTTCGCGGAGCACTCCCGGCTGCTCGCCCGCGGCGGCAGGTACGTCACCATCACCGGCTGCTACAACGACGTGTACGGGCTGCCGTCCAGGGCGGTGTCCACGATCAACGCCCACTACGTGTGCGACATCCACCCGCGCAGCGCCTACTTCCGCGCGATGGCCGCCAACCGGCTCGTGCCCGTCACCGTGGTCGACCTGACCGCCGACACGATCCCGTATTGGGAGCTGCGCGAGAAGTCGCCGGTCGCGACCGGCATCGAGGGCGCCTTCCTGGAGGCCTACCGCGACGGAAGCTTCCAGTACCTGCTCATCGCCGCCGATCGGATCTGACCCCCGTCAACGCCGGACCGGTCGCCTTCGGGCAGAGGTAGGTGAGCACTACATGGAAGCGACGCACCACGGGTGCAGCGGCCGCCACGCGCCGTACGGCTCGTCCGCGGAACCCCGCCCGGCGGGACCGTCCGGCCCCGGGACCGGCGCGGTGTCCCTGCCGTCGCTGATCGCCGCGGCGTGGCCCAGCCGGGAGGTGCCCTACGGCGACCTCCTGGCCGGGACGCACCCGCGTCCGGTCGGCGGCGGCGGGCCCGGCTACGTCGAGCGCGACTGGGGCGACGGGTCGCACTCGCCGCTGTACTGCCCGGTCGTCGAGCGCGTCGACGACGCCCTCGCCGCCGAGGTGGACGCCCGGCTGCTCGCCTGGGCGCGCGACCGCGGGTTCGACGACCACGAGCTCGACGCGCTGGGCAAGGCGGCCTTCGGGCGGCTGGTCACCCTCGCCCACCCCGACACCGACGACCCCGACGCCCTGCTCGTCGCCGCGCAGCTGAACGCGGGCTGGTGGGCGGCCGACGACTACTACGCCGACGACACCGCGCTCGGCGCCGTGCCCGCGCGGCTGCCGCAGCGCCTCACGCTGGTGATGTCGGCCATGGACCCGGTCCCGCCGGCGGGCGAGTTCACCCCGCCGCTGCGCGAGGCCCTGCACGACGACCTCGTCCTGCGGATGCTCGGCTCGGCCGTCGGCCACCTGAGGCGCCACGCGTCCCACGCGCAGGTCCAGCGCGTCTGCTACTCGACCTTCGCCATGTTCGTGAGCTGGACCGCCTACGCGGCGTGGCGCGAGACCGGCGAGCACCCGCCCGCCTGGGAGTACCTCGCAGCGCGCCAGCACGACAGCTTCTACACCTCGATGACGCTGATCGACGTCGTCGGCGGCTACGAGGTGCCGGGCCGCCTGTTCTACGATCCGCGCGTCCGCCGGGCCGCCTTCCAGGCCGGGACGGCGAGCGTGATCGTGAACGACCTGCACTCGGTGGCCAAGGACGCCGCCGACGAGAACCCGGTCTGCAACCTGGTCCTTCTGATCGCCGCCGACCGGGGCTGCTCGGTGGAGGAGGCGACCGAGGCCGCCGTGGGCCTCCACAACGACCTCGTCCGCGACTTCGAGGCCGGCCACCGGGACCTGGCGGCCGTCCCCTCCCCCGAGCTCCAGCGGTTCCTGCGCGGCCTGCGCGCCTGGATGGGCGGCGGCTTCGAATGGCACGCGACCAACCCGCGCTACCGCGAACACGCCTGAGGGCCGGCCGGCCGGGGGCAGGTCAGACGACGCACCGTGTCACCAGAGGTGGAAGGCGACGCCGTAGGCCCACACGGTGGTGCCCTGGATGCCCGCCCAAAGGCACGTGAAGAGATAGCCGAGGACCAGGCCCGCGGTCGCCCGGCCCCGGCCACCCTCGCCGGTCCGCCTGATCCGCCTGCGCGCGACGTGCCCCATGACGATCGCCACGACGGCGAACTGCCCGAAAGGAAGGAACCCGAGAACGCCCAGCACCATGCTCGCCGTCGCCAGACGGTACGCCGGGGCGTCGCCCGGGTTCGATGCGGTACGCGGTTCCGAGACGACCGGCTCTTCTTCAGGCCCCATGACGGTTCGACGCCCTGGGCCCGCGGAGAGTTGACATGATCGCCGCCGATCGAGGCCAGCGGTCCGCCGTGGGGACGGCGGTGGTCGGCAGCTCGGCGAAGCCGCGCACGTATGGCGAGGCGAGGCGTCGGGCTCGGGCCTCGTCGATGGCGTAGTCGCCGACGCGGGCCGCCAGTTCCTCCAGTGCGATCCGGGCCTCCAGCCGGGCCAGGTTCGCGCCGATGCAGTAGTGCCGGCCCGACCCGAAGCTGATCTTGGCCGTGGTGTCGCGGCCCAGGTCGAACCGGTCGGGGTCGCGGAACACGCGCGGGTCGCGGTTCGCCGCGCCGAGCACCAGGAGGACGCGTGCCCCGGCCGGGACGGTCACGCCGTGCAGGGTGAACTCCCCGGTCACCGTGCGCCCGTCGGCCTGCGCCGGGGCCTCCAGCCGCAGCGTCTCCTCGATCCAGTCGCCGACCCGCCCGAACGCCGCGGACGGGCGGTCCAGATGCCGCCAGGCGCAGTGCCAGGCGTTGGAGATCAGATTCGTGGCGGTCCCGGTGCCGGCCGCGACCAGGACGAGCAGCACGCCGATGATCTCGGCCTCGGTCAGGTGGTCGCCGCCCTCGGCGGCGTACAGCAGGGCCGACACCAGGTCGTCGCGGCGCCGCGCGCGGCGCTCGGCGATCAGGTCGTGGAAGTGGCCCGCCAGGACGGGGATCGCCTCGTGGCAGGCCCGGGTCACGTCTTGGAGGCCCTGCTGATGGTGCACGATCGGGTCGGCCAGCCGCCGCAGTTCGCCGCGGTCGACCTCCGGGACGCCGAGCAGCTCGGAGATGACGTCCATCGGGAGCGGCGCCGCGTAGTCGGCCACGAGGTCGAACTCCGCGCCGTCCAGCGCCCGGTCCAGGTGGCCGCGCGCGATGTCGCGGATCCGCGGCTCCAGGTCGGCGACGCGGCGCGGGGTGAGCGCCTTCGCCACGAGCCCGCGCATCCGGGTGTGCTCGGGCGGGTCCAGCGCGAGGAACGACGCGTGCCTGCGCGCCTGCGGCCCCCACACCGACGGTTCCAGCAGGATCCCGTTGGCGCTGGAGAACCTCCGGAAGTCCCGGAACGCCGCGGTCACGTCCTCGTGCCGCGACAGGACCCAGAAATCCTCCTCGTCATTGCGGTGGACCGGCGCCTCCTCCCGTAACTGCGTGTAAACGGGATACGGATCCTGCTGGATTCCGTAGTCGTACAGGCTGTACCGCACACCCATTGCAGCCTCCTACCGCCATCGAAAGCCGCGCGCCGACCGGTGTCCGCTCCGGCGCCTCGGTCCAACCCCAGCACATCAGCCGCCAGGGCATGGTGACCGCTTACGGCCATCCACCGCTGGACCGTGCCACGGGTCCCGCCTCCAGCGGGCCCGCGTAATGGGCGAAGAACAGCCGGGCCACCAGGTCGCCGCGGGACGCGGCGCCCGACCTGGCGAAGATCGATTTCAGGTGGTCCTGGACGGTGTAGGGCGTCACCCGCAGCCGTCCGGCGATCTGCCTGGTCGACAGGCCCTGCGCGACCAGCTCGGTGACCCGCCGCTCCCGCGCGGTGAAGCCGTACGCGTCCACGATCAGCCGCGCCGTCGTCGGCGTCGAGGACCAGCAGGCCGGCGTCGGTGTCACCGGCCCACGCGCCCTCCAGCAGCAGGCCGCGCCGCAGCCCGTCGGCGATCGGCGCCGCCAGGGACGCCGCGAGCCGCACTTCGGCCGGGGCGAAGTGCGGGCGCCCGGCCTCGCGGAACACGGTCAGCACGCCCCAGGTCCCGGTGCCGCCCGCGAGGACGACGCGCAGCTCGTCGGCGAAGCCGCCGGGCCGACGGATCTCCCGCCGGCGCAGGCTGCGCTCCAGATCGCCCGCGGTGGCCTCGCTCAGGCTGGCCGCCGGGTGCTCCGCGCGGGCGAGCTGTACCCACTTGTTGAAGTCCGGCTCGCGTGCCTCGATCTCCAGGAGGCGCCGCATCTCGGGCGCGGGCAGGCCGTTCTCCACGTACTCGGCGGTCGGGAGCAGGGTCGCCGGGGCGGTCGTCATCAGGCAGGTGCCCTCGGCGGGCACGACGCGGCCCAGCACGTCGCGGACGCGTCCCGGCGCCGCCGCGTTGGCCACGCGCCGAGCCTACAGCGGCCCCGTTGAGCCATCCCAGGAACCTGGGATTCAGCCGCGCCGCCGGCATCTCGCATGCTGGACGGGATGCTGGCACCCGTCAGGCCCTCGCACGGGCCGTCACGAAAGGAACGCGATCCATGACGCCCTTCACCCATGCCGTCCAGGCCGGCTGAGCCGATGGCGACCATCCGGCTCTACATGACGATCTCCCTGGACGGCTACGTCGCCGGACCGGACGACGGCCCCGACGCTCCCCTGGGCACCGGCGGCTTCCGCCTCTTCAACTGGCTCGACCGGCGGCACGAGCCGGGGCCAAGCGGGCAGGTGTATCGGGAGGCGATGGCCACCCGCGCCGTCGTCGCGGGCCGTCGCACCTACGAGCTCGCGGGCCGCTGGCAGGGCGACCACCACGACGGCGTGCCGGTCTTCGTCCTGACCCACTCGGTCCCGGACGACCCGCCGCCGGGCAGCGTCCGCTATGTCACCGACGTTCGTGAATGCGCCGAGCGGGCGCGCGCGGCGGCCGGGGACGGCGACGTGATGGTCCACGGCGCGGGCGCCGCGCAGGCGCTGCTGCGGGCCGGGGAGCTGGACGAGCTCGAACTCCACGTCGTCCCCGTCCTGCTCGGGCAGGGCCGTCGCCTGTTCGACCACCTGCCGCCCGAGCACACCGAACTCCGCCTGGTCCGCCATCTGACCACGCCGGAGGACGAGGACCCCGCGCACGCCGTCATGCACCTGCGCTACCGCGTCGTCCGCCCCTGAGCCGGGGCGCGGTCCGGCGGGGCCGGCGCGCGCCCTCGGCCGGGTCAGGTGGCGGGCTGGTCGCGCAGGCGCTGGACCGGATGGGGGCCGTCGGTCTCCAGGCGGTACTCGTCGCCGAACTTGGCGCGGTGCTCCTCGATGACGCGCTCCTGCGGCGGCCGCTCGGCGTGGATCTTGTCCTGGTACTCCTCGAAGCGGCGGTGGGCCTCCTGGACGTACCCGGTGCCGAGCGTCGTGTAGTCGATCTGCGTGGCCAGCAGTTCGCGCACGTACTGCTTGTTCGGCTCGAAGGTGACCGGCTCGGGCAGTGCGGGCGCCAGGATGCTCTCCGGGTCGCGGCCGTCGTGGCGGCGCATCAGGTCGCAGGCGATCCGCAGGTGCTCCAGCTCCATGTTCAGGTGCAGCTCCCAGATGCCCTTGACCCGCGGGTCGGACTCGGTCTGCATGAACGAGTAGTACAGGTAGCACTCGTTGTACTCGTGGTTGACGAGCCGCTCCCACCAGGTCTCCCCCGGGTCGACCAGCGACTCGTAGTGGGTGACGTGCTCCTCCTCGATCAGGCCGATGTCCTGGTAGAGCCGGCGGGCGATCGGCTCCATGTACATCGGGCCGACGTTCATGTAGAAGTTCATCGTCTGCTGCTCGGCCGCCATGATCGTCAGTGCGTGCAGCTTGGAGATCGGCGCCGCCGCCTCGCGGTCGTAGTGCTCGCGGACGTTGTCGACCGGGTGGCGGTGCTGGAGGTGGCCGGGACGTCCCGGCATCACCTCGGTGAGCTGGTCGACGATCTTCTCGGCCCGGCGGTGCTCGATCATCTCGTACAGGTTGGAGTACCGGTAGAGGTGGTCGAAGTCCTCCAGCAGCCCGAACTGGTAGGCCTGCTGGAGGTACGGGTCGGGCTCCTGGCGGGCGACCCAGCCGGTCAGGTCGACCGCGACCTGCTCGTAGGCGATGGTCGTCTCCAGCACGGACGCCTGGCCGGGCAGCAGCCAGTTGACCACCTTCTGCTGCTGCTCGATGTTGCGGACCTCCGCCAGCTTCTGCTTGACCTCCAGGTCGGGGCAGATGCGGTTGAAGTGGTGGCTGAACATGATCGCCTCCACCTCGATGCCGTTCATCGTGATGATGCGGCAGCGGGTGTAGGGATCGGACTTGTCCGGGTCGACGGGCGCCACGTCCAGCTGGGACCAGTTGCGCAGCTGGTCGTCGAGCGGGATGCCGCGGTGTTCGAGCGGGTTGAAGGCCACCAGGCTCGTCCCTTCCTGCGGGTGCTGTTCGGGCTGACGACCGGTGCGCGTACCCGGGGCGTCCCGTTATGCACCTCTCCGAGCAGCTGTTTCTCAAGATTGGTCCCGCATTGACCGACTCCCTGTCCGAACGGGCGAGAGCCATTCGCATAGGCCGAGGGGCGCTGGGTACGGGCCGCGCATCCCCACCCTTCGGCACCGTCTCACCAGCACGCCCATCTGCACGGACAGCGCCCAGCAGGAGCAGCGGCCGGGCGAGGAAGCGAGGAAGGCCCATGCGGACCACACCCGCGAACGCCGAGACCACCGAGGACGTCGTCGACCTGCTGCGCGCGCAGCACGGCCGGATCAGGGACCTGTTCGACGAGGTCATGGACTCCGAGGGCAAGGAGCGCCGGAAGGCCTTCCAGCAGCTGGTGAAGCTGCTGGCCGTCCACGAGACGGCCGAGGAGGAGATCATCCACCCCATGGCGCGGCGCCTGCCCGGCGGCGACGGCATCGTGGACGACCGCCTTGCCGAGGAGCGCGAGGCCAAGGAGCTGCTCTCCGAGCTGGACGGCATGGACATCGAGGACCCGCGCTTCCTCAAGTCGCTCGACAAGCTGCGCATCGACGTGCTCACCCACGCCCGCGCCGAGGAGCGCTACGAGTTCGACCGGCTCAAGGACCAGTTCAGCCCGGCCCAGCTCAAGGGCTTCGCCGCCGCGGTCCGCGCCGCCGAGGCCACCGCGCCCACGCACCCGCACCCCGGAGTGGAGTCCGCCACCAAGAACATGCTCGCCGGACCGATGGCCTCGGTGGCCGACCGCGTCCGCGACCTGATCCGAGACGCCCGCGGCAAGCACTGACCCGGCGCGTTCCGTCGCGGCCGAGCCGCCCCGACCGGCCGGTACCGCCGATGGGCGGTACCGACGCGATCGGGGCGTTCGTGCGGGGCCTGCCGGTGGCTAGGTCAGGTGCCGGGTGAAGAAGGCCGCCGCGGCGTCCCCGGCGAACTGCGGGACGCCGGTGTGCCCGCCCATGTTGGCGTGCAGGGTCTTCTCCTTGGAGCCGAAGGCGTCGAACAGGTCCAGGGCCACCTGCCGGTCGTTGCCTTCGTCGTCCCACTGCAGCAGGACGTGCAGCGGAATGGTGACCTGCCGGGCCTCCTCGAAGATGACGCGGGGCACGAAGCTCCCGGCGAACAGAACGGCGGCCGAGATGCGCGGCTCGACCACCGCCAGCCGGACGCCGATGGCGATCACTCCCCCCGAGAATCCGACCGGGCCGCCGATCTCGGGCAGCGCGAGGAGGGCGTCCAGGGTGGCCCGCCATTCCGGGACCCCCTTGTCGACCAGCGGAAGGACGAGCCGGTCGACGATCTCGTCGCCGACCGGCTCACCGGCCTCGACCGCCCGGCGCAGGTCGGCGCGGGCCTGCTCGGCGGCGGCCGAACGGGGCCGGTCACCGCTGCCGGGAAGCTCGATGGCGGCCGAGGCGAAGCCGCTCTCCGCCGCGGAGTGCCGGGCCCGCCCCGCCAGCCGGGGGCGCATCTTGTCCAGCCCGCCGGGGTGGCCGAGCAGGATCAGCGGCACCGGCGCCGAAGCAGACGCGGATCCGGGCGTCCAGAGGATGCCGGGGATGTCGCCGAGGGTGAAGTCGCGTTCGAGGACGCCGTCGTCGAAGCGCTGCTCAGAAGTGAACCGCATGGTCGTGCCTTTCGGGAGTGCTCTTGAACGGCGCTCCCGGACGACCTATCGCCCGACCGTGACCCCAGAGGGGAGCACCCATGTCGATGTGTTCACGGGTACCACCTCCTCGGTCTGCCGCACGGCCTCCCGAAAAGTAGCAGTGGCCGCCGCGGCCCGCCAACGGGTTTTCGCGAAGGCCCGCTCTTGCGGGTGACGCCGGATGATCGGCCTGCGTACCCTTTGCCCAGACGCACGGCTGAGGTGGACACTCGGTTCGCACGGGGAGGACCGGCGGGATGCCCGAGCGAGAACGCGTGTCGAGCGGAATGACGGTCTTCCTGTTCATCGCGGCGCTCTTGGCGATTCTGTGGGTCCCTATGGTCTGGGGCCCCAAGACCGACGATCCCTACTTCCAGCAGGAGATCTGCGGAGGCTCGATGACGCCAGGGGGGCGCGCGGCGATAACCGCGTCCGGGTGGTCCACCGACTGCATCGAGGCGGACCCCGACCGGGTTCGTGTGGTCAACCGGCTCGCCGTCCCGGTGACGCTGTGCATGGGGCAGTCCGGGGTCTGCGACACCGAGCACGAGTCTCCCATTCCAGGTGGACGGGCAACGCTCAGGCCCGGCGAATCCAGGAAACTGAAGTTCCCTGCGGGAAGGGTCTGGTTCTTCGGCCATCAACGGACCTACCCGGTCACATTGCTGCCGGTATCCGGGAAGAGGTTCACCACTCAGGACATGGGCGTGGTCGCTGAAACGCACACGAACAACGACTGAACCGGCCATCGTGCTCCAGTTGAGTACCGCACCGCGCGTATCTGAGTAGGCGAGCGGATCGGTCGAGCGGCCGGAAGCCGGTTCACTGAGGTTGTGATCATGAATGACACCGCCGCCGCCCCTCGGACGCGATCGGGCTGGCGGGTGGCCGCGGCGGTCGCGCTCGCCCTGCTCCTGCCCCTCACCGTGCTCGCCTGGCTGTGCGTGCTCTCCACCCCGGAGTACGGCCGCTGCCTCACCTATGGGGAGCAGTGCGACCCGGCCGCGGAGACCCTCCTGCCCATCGCCTGGTGGAGCTTCTGGGCCAGCGGCGCCGCCGGCGTCGGCGCACTGCTGCTCCGGTCCGCCTGGACGGTGACCGCGCGGATCCGCCCGGTCCTCGTCGCGGGCCAGGTAGTGCTTCTCCTCGTGACCCAGACCGCCGTGATCGTCAGCGGCTGAGACGGCGACGGCTTCCCGAGAGCCGAGGCAGGATCATCCGGGCGACAGGGGCCATGGATGACCGACCGTGCTTCGCCGATGGTCTTTCGCTCAACAGGTCTTCCGCTCGGTTCGCCGTGACCGCCGCTGCCGGGTGCGTGCGGGGTCGCCTGGACCTGCATGGCCGGGGCGCTCATGCAGGTCCACGGCGCGGAGCTACTCCCCGCCGGTCTCGGCCGCCTCGGCCGCGGCGCGGGACTCGATGATCTCCTGCTCGGCGCGGGTGTGGCCCTCGATGATGATCTTGACGACCTCCTCCGGGTCGTCGGTGAGGTGGAACAGGTCGATGTCCTGCGGCGAGATCTTGCCGGAGGTCAGCATCGACTCCTTGATCCAGTCGAGCAGGCCGCCCCAGAACCGGGTGCCGACCAGGACGATCGGGAAGCGGGTGATCTTCTTGGTCTGGACGAGGGTGATCGCCTCGAACAGCTCGTCCAGCGTCCCGAAGCCGCCCGGCAGGACGACGAACGCCTGCGAGTACTTCACGAACATCGTCTTGCGGACGAAGAAGTACCGGAACTCCAGGCCGATGTCGAGGTGGTCGTTGAGCTTCTGCTCGAACGGCAGCTCGATGCCCAGGCCGACCGACAGGCCGCCGTTCTCGTCGCAGCCCTTGTTGGCCGCCTCCATGATCCCCGGACCGCCGCCGGTGATGACGGCGTAGCCGGCCTCGTGCAGGCGGGCGCCGATGTCGACGGCGAGCCCGTACTCCGGGGAGTCCGGCTTGGTGCGGGCGCTGCCGAAGACGCTGACGGCCTTCGGCAGCTCGGCGAGGAGGCCGAAGCCCTCGACGAACTCCGCCTGGATCCGCAGCACCCGCCAGGGGTCGGCGTGGACCCAGTCGACCGGGCCCCGGCTGTCGAGGAGCCGCTGGTCGGTCGTCGTCGGGGGGACGGCGCGTCCCCGGAGCATGGCCGGGCCCTGGCGCCGCGAGCGGGAATTCACATCCAGTGTCATGGAGCCACGGTAATGGGACCCTCCAGCCACATGCGCATACGTTGCTCGCACTCGCCGATGAGAGGGATCTCGACGTACTCGTCCCGCGTGTGCGCGAGGGTGGGTTCGCCGGGGCCGTAGTTGACGGCCGGGACGCCGAGTTCGGCGAAGCGGGCGACGTCGGTCCAGCCGAGCTTGGCGCGGACCTCGGCGCCGCTCGCCGAGGCGAACGCGGCGGCGGCCGGGTGGGTCAGCCCTGGCCGGGCGGCGGGCGCGGCGTCGGTCACCGTCACCTGGAAGCCCGCGAAGGTTTCCCGAAGGTACGCCTCCGCGTCGGCGAGGGACTTGTCGGGCGCGAACCGGTAGTTCACGGTGACGACGCACTCGTCCGGGATGACGTTCCCTGCGACGCCGCCCGAGATGAACACCGCGTTCAGGCCCTCGTGGTACTCCAGGCCGTCCACAATCGGCCGGGACGGCTCGTAGGCGCGCAGGACGTCCAGGATCGCCCCGGCCGAGTGGATCGCGTTGGACCCCATCCAGGCGCGCGCACTGTGCGCCCGCTCCCCCGTCGCGGTGACCTCCACGCGCATCGTGCCCTGGCAGCCGCCCTCGATCAGCCCGCCGGTGGGCTCCATCAGCACGGCGAAGTCGCCCGCGAGCAGGTCGGGCCGGGACGCCGCGAGGTGCCGCAGCCCGTTGCGCTCGGCCTCGACCTCCTCGCAGTCGTAGAAGACGTAGGTGATGTCGCGGGTGGGTTCGGCGACGGTCGCGGCGAGCCGCAGCGCGACCGCGACGCCGCTCTTCATGTCGGTGGTGCCGCAGCCGTAGAGGCGGTCCTCCTCCACGCGGGACGGGAGGTTGCCGTTCAGCGGGACGGTGTCGAGGTGCCCCGCCAGGACGACCCGCTCGGCGCGTCCGAGATCCGTGCGCGCGACGACGTTGTTGCCGACGCGCTCCACCGCCAGGTGCGGCAGTGCCCGCAGCGCCTCCTCGACGGCGCCGGCCAGGGATTCCTCCCCGCCGCTCACCGACTCGATGTCGACGACGGCCGCCGTCAGGTCCGCGACGTCTGAGAAGAGATCAAGCCCCATGCTCGAAGGTTATCTATCATCGCGTTCGTGGAGATGCCCGTACTGGAGTGCGCCGTCCACTGGGCGCGTCCCGACGACGACCCCCGGATGCGCGACCTCCTGGACGAGGGGGAGCGCGCCCGCTATGAGCGCTTCATGCGCGCCGAGGACAAGGCCCGGTTCGTCACCGGGCGATGGCTCGCGCGCACGGTCCTCGCCGAGGCCACCGGCAGGCCTCCGCGCGACCTCCGCTTCACCACCGACTGCCCGCACTGCGGCGGCTCGCACGGCAAGCCCCGCCTGCCCGGCAGCGATCTGGACTTCTCGCTCTCCCACTCCGGGGACCGCGTCCTGCTCGTCCTGGTCGAGGGCGCCGCGGTCGGGGCGGACGTGGAGCAGGAGAGCGACCGCGACATCAACAGCCTCGCCAGGATGGTTCTCACCGACGCAGAGGGCGAGGTGCTGCGGACCATGGACGACCGGAAACGCGGCTTCCACGCCTACTGGAGCCGGAAAGAAGCCCTTCTGAAGGCGACGGGCCACGGGCTGGCCGCCTCGATGACCGCGATCCACGTCTCCGGCCCGGACGAGCCGCCCGAGGTCGTCGCGTGGGAGGGCGAGGCGGCGGTCTCACCCGTCCGCCTCGCCGACCTGGACGCGGGCCCCGGCTACGCGGCCGCGGCCGCCGTCCTCACCGACCGTCCCCTCAGGGTCAACCAGGTGCCGCTCAGGTGTTGATGCCGTGGTCGCGGAGGATGTCGTTGAGGGACGCCTTGTCGTGGCGCTGCCCCTCCTCCAGCCGCTTGAGGATCAGCACCGCCGGCAGGCCGAACGTGCCGCCCTTGAACTCCTTGTAGCGGGTGCCGCCGACGGCGACGCACCAGTCGGGGATGCGCCCGCGGCTGATCTCCTCGCCGGTCTCGACGTCGATGACCGGCATGGACGCCGACAGGTTCGTCCCGGACCCGACGACGGCGCCGCGGCCCACCCGCGCCCCCTCGACGATCATGGACCGGCTGCCGATCATCGCCTCGTCCTCGATGATCACCGGCTTGGCGTTCGGGGGCTCCAGCACGCCGCCGATGCCGACGCCGCCCGACAGGTGGACGTTCTTGCCGACCTGCGCGCACGACCCGACGGTGGCCCAGGTGTCGACCATCGTCCCGGAGTCGACATAGGCGCCGATGTTGGTGAAAGACGGCATGAGGACGACACCCGGGGCGAGGTAGGCGCCCCAGCGCGCGATGGCGCCCGGGACGACCCGCACGCCGTCCAGGCGCGTCTTCAGCGGGATGCGGTCGTGGTAACGGAAGTCGCCCACCTGGGAGCGCGCCATGCCGAGGACCTTGAAGCTCAGCAGGATGGCGCGCTTGGCCCGCTCGTCGACGACCACCTCGTCGGTCGCGGGGTCGATCTGCGCGACGCGGGCCTCGCCGGTGTCGATCTGGTCGACGGCGGCCACGATGGCCTCACGCGCGTCGGCGTCGTCCGGGCTCAGCTCGGCGCGCCGCTCCCACAGCTCGTCGATGCCGCCGGAGATCGGGCTGGTGAACGTTTCGGTCATGCCTCCTGAGCTTACTGGTGGCCATCTGCCAGTACTGTCTTCGCGTGGCTGTTTGGGCGAGGTTGAAGGCGCGCCCCGAGGAGGGGGCGGGCGGCGGGCGCGGCCGGCGCGGTGCCCGCTGGGCTGCGGTCCTGTCCGTCGTCGTGCTGCTGGTGGGCGTGGGCGCCTACGTGGCCTTCCAGCGGGCGCGGCCCTACCTGCACGGCTCGGGCTGCGAGGTGCAGACGTCCCTGGGCAAGATGCCGCTCGACCTGGAGCAGGGCGCGAACGCCGCCACCATCGCCGCCGTCGCGTTCCGCAAGCAGCTCCCCGAGCGCGCCGTCGTCATCGCCTACGCGACCGCGATCCAGGAGTCGCACATCCACAACCTGCCGGGCGGCGACCGCGACTCGGTCGGCATGTTCCAGCAGCGCCCGTCACAAGGCTGGGGCACGCCCGACAAGCTCCGCGACCCCGTCCAGTCCACCAGCAAGTTCTTCGACGCCCTCGTCAAGGTCAAGGACTACCTCGACCGCGACCTGCACGACGCGGCGCAGAAGGTCCAGCGCAGCGCCGACGGCCGCGCCTACGCCCAGCACGAGCCCGACGGCAAGCTCCTCGCGACGGCCTTCACCGGCCGCGAGCCCGCCACCGCCCGCTGCTGGTACCCGCCCGACAAGAAGACCACGTCCCGCCGCCCGGAGGCCCTCCGCGAGATGCGCCGCGCCTTCGGCAGCCGCCTGAAGGTCGGCGGCCCCGGCCCCCTCAAGGCGGGCTCCCCGTCCGACCCGAAATCGTGGAACGCGGTGCAGGTGACGAACCCCCGCTCAGGCTGGGCGGTGGCGAGCTGGGCCGTGACCCACGCCCAGGCCTACGGCCTCACCGAGATCCGCTACGCCGGCAAGCACTGGAAGTCCAACGCCGGCCACGACGGCTGGACCGAGGACAAGCAGGCCCCCCAGAACACGGTGATCGTCCAGTAGTCGTCCGGCACGGCCGGATGCGGGGGACGGCACCCCGCCCGAAGGGATCGGCGAAGCCGGATGAGCCTGGCCAGCACGCACGACGTTCAGATCCACCCCCGAGTCGTGGTCAAGACGTACCGGCCCGGGAGTCGCGATGCGGCGAAGCGGGAATGGCGAGCGCTGACACTGCTCGCCGATTACGCCCCCGGCCTCGCACCGTCCCCCATAACCGCCGAGCTGGCGACCGAGCCCGCCCGCGTGACGATGACGAGGCTCGCCGGCACTCCTCTGACTCCCCCGGTGACCACCGCGCAGGTAGAGGCCATGGCGGACGCCATCAAGGCGATGCAGCAAGCAATCCCCCGCGACCTCCTCACAACACTCCCGCCACGAGCAGGGTCCCCAGCGGAAATGCTCACCGACCTCCGTCTAGCGTTCCCCATGCTCCCCATGCCGACATCCGACCGAATGATCGAGGAAGCGTTCGACGAGGCGTCCGCATGGATACGACGCCCAGCGCTGGACGCGTTCGCAGCCGAGGAACACGAGCCGGTGCTAGGCACAGGCGACGGCAACCTGGCCAACTACCTCTGGAACGGCCAGACGGTAGGCATCGTGGACTTCGAGCACTCCGGCCGCAGCGACCAGCTCTACGAACTGGCCGAAACCGTCGAACACATCTCCCTAGCCGCCCCGGACGTCATCGACGCCACCCAGATCCTCGACCACTTCGGCCTCTCCCCCACCCAAGCGGCACGCCTACAAGAGTCCCGACGCCTCCTGGCCACGTTCTGGCTGGTGGCCATCCTGCGCCGCACCCCACCCCAGGAAGCCCCACCCGAACTCCTGAAGCACCAAGCAACCCGCGTCCTGACCCTGCTCCACTGAACGGCAGGGCAGACGCCCCCAGGACGGCCACCCGAAGCCCCGAACTACGCGCCCCGCAGTCGCCCCACGAGCTAACGCGCAGCCGCCGGAGTCAGCCCCAGACAAGGTCCGTCCGGATCCTTGGAGTCCCGAACCAGAACACACCCCGCCCCAGCGGCAACCTCCACACACTCACCACCCGAGCCACCGCTGTAACTACTCTTCCGCCACCGGAGATCACGTCGATCTCCGCGGTTCACAACTTCTCGCCGCGCAGTCGGCCCATCAGGGCACACGCCGCTGCCCGGGACAGATCCAGGTGTGGACCGTTGGGGTCCTTGGAGTCTCGGATCAGCAACCGTCCTGGGGTTGCGGCAACTTCAACGCATTCGCCTCCAGTGCCGTCGCTATGGCTGCTCTTCCGCCACAGGACGCCCGCCTGTTCTGAATGCATCACAGATACCCCTCGCGCACTCGAAGCATGAACTCGATGGACTCAGCTTGGCTGAGAGCTTCCCCCATCACCAGATTGAAATGTACTCCGGCTTTGAAGAGCACGTCCTTGTCTCCGATGAGCTGACTGACGTGACCTGCCTCGGTGTACATGAGGTCGGAATCTCGCGCGAAGCTGAGCAGGATGAAGCCGCCGCCCAGCGCAAGCGGCGTGATCCTGTCGAAGGGCATGACAAGCACCTGAACGTTGGGCCGCTGAGTCATATCGACGAGGTGGTCGATCTGCTCCACCATGACCTTTGAGCCTCCCACCGGCCTCCGAAGTGCGGATTCGTCCAGGACGAACATCGCTTCCGGAGGGTTCTCGCGATGGAAGATCTCTTGCCTTTCCATCCGTACAGCGACACGACCGTCGAGGGTTTCGGCCGGCTCGTTTCGGTCCATGATGCCTCGCGCATAGGCCTCCACCTGGAGAAGGCCAGGGACCAATTGGGCTGCAACGGCACGGACGCCTATGGCTATCGCCTCCTGAACCCGGTAGTCGTCGAAGCTAGGGCGCAGCACGCGGTGACGGCCGGCGCGGCGGATGGCGGTGTAGAGGCGGTGGAAGTGGCCGTCGTCCTGGTCCGAGCCGTCGGTCTTGAAGTAGGTGTCCAGGTCAAGGGCCGTCTGCTCGGAGACGGCCTTGTCCGCCTTCTCCATCTGGCAGATCCACTGCGGGGTGCAGCCGAGGGCGCTTGCGAGCTGGTTCTGGGACAGCTTCGCGCGCTGGCGCATCCTGCGCAGCTCTTCACCGAAGTGGACGCGCAGCGCGTCGGGGTCTTGCTGGTCGCTGGCCATGGCGAGGGCCTCCGGCACTCGGTTGACGGGGGCGTCGGGGGGTGGACGTCCACTTGAAACAGCTTCGTAGCTGACAGTAATCGATCGACTGCATTCTGTCCCACGAATCGAACGCAGACCAACGAGTTCGGCCACGAAGGGGCAGGTCAACCAATGAAAGACACGAGAACGGCCGGGATAGAGCGAGACTTCCCCGCCTGGATGGTGTGGATATCCCAGCAGGGCGAGTACTGGGGCGCGGTCCGACGCGATCCAAAGCCCAGCATGCCCGCAACCGTCATAGCCGACTCCGAGGACGAACTACGCGCAGGGCTCGCGGCCCAACCGTCCAGCGGGGAGCTGAGCCGATGAACCCGGCAGCCGGCCTGACGACTTGGATCCCCGGCTTGCAAGTCTGGTACGGGATCTACACCCGCTCATGGTGGGCGTTCGTCCCCGGCCTCCCAGACCGACTGATCGAAGCCCCGTCCCCGGACCTCCTGGCCCAGAGTCTGACTTCACTGGCCATGCGAACCGCGAACCACCGACCCGCACCATCCCGGCGACAGCGACGCAATGCGCCCTAGAACCCCGGCCGTAGATCGCGAGCTTGCGTGCCATCACCGCGCACAGAGACCTTCGTGCGCTCCAGGAAGGGCATTAGGTTTACGTTCATGGTCAGAGACACGCCGCCGGAAGCCGCCATGCGGTACGTGATCCTCGTCGAGGAAGTGATTCCCATCGGGAGCGACGACCACCACTGGCAGCTCGTCAAGACGATCCCCGTGGAGGGCGACCGCACCGTCGCCGACGCACGGGCACAGGCTCTGGCCATGGAACACGTCCCCGAGTCGATCTACATACCTCGCGGCGCAACCCCCGGTCGGAGCGTGTTCAGGCTCTCCGACGGGTCGTGGCTGGTGGAGGTGAGCACCCCCGCTTCTTCCAGCCCGAAACTTGCCCGGATCACCACAGCCGAGCAGGTGCACGTCCAGCAATACCTCCCACCGCCCGACGACACTCCCCCGCCCCGCAAGCGCCGCCTGCTCCGCCGCGGCTGACCGTCGAGATTTCGCAGTCAGAAACACCTGAGCGCGTCGAGCCGCCCCCGGAACGGCTGATCGCCACCGTGCGTCACCCGAAGACGCTACTCAATCCTGGAAAAAACGGCGCCCAATTTGCCCGTTCCAATCTCTTCAATGCGCTCGACCCTCCAAGTTCGCTCGCCGACGGGGAAGGTGTCGCCAAGGCGTAGGGTGAACTCTTTTTCTCCGCCATCCTTGACGAAAGGAATCACCTCTGACGGGACACCATCTCCTCCTAGATTCACGTCGACCAAGCCCATCTTCACCCCCTCATCCAAGTGAGCCTGGGTTCCTTCCTGAAGGGCAACATTCTTGCGCACCATGATTACTCCAATGTCGTATAGCGTGGCCGTGCTTCGCGTTTGAATTCTTGGCCGGGGCTGGGCTTCCGGTGCTTGCCGAGTCCCCGGGACATCGTGATCGTCCAGTGGTCGGCCGCCCGGGGCGAGAGTCAGGGCCGCCGTTAGCCGCCCGGGTGCCGGTCAGTCGATGCGGTATTGGGTGGTGATGCCTGCGATCAGTAGTTCTAGGCCCTCTGCGAAGTGGCGGTCGTAGTCCGTGAAGATCTCGGGGCCCGCGGCGGCGGAGAGGGGGAAGTCGGCCATCATTCGGGCGCGTTCCTCGACGTCGAAGCCCTCGCGGCGCTCGTCGGGGAGGGGTTCGACGCCCTGCTCCTCGATGACGAAGCCGATCGTGTACAGGTACGTCGTCAACGTCGCACGGACCGCCTGGGCGAGGGTGAAGCCGGCGGCGGTGAAGAGGCGCAGGTTGTCCTCCATCTGCTCGGCGTGCTCGATGCCCGTGAAGCGTGAGCCGCTGAAGACCTTCGCGCCGTCGCGGTAAGCGCGCAGTGCCTCGCGAAAGCCGTGGTTGGACTTGCGCAGCCGTTCCTGCCAGGTGTCGTCGGGATGGAGCGGGGTCCCGGCGACCATCCGGCGGTACATCTCGGTGGCCATTTCGTCGAGCAGGGCCTGCTTGTCTTTGAAGTGCCAGTACAGGGCGGGTGCCTGGACGCCCAGCTCGCGGCCGATGGCGCTCAGCGTCAGGCCTTCCAGGCCCACCTCGTTCAGGAGGTTCAGGGCGGCGTCCGCGACCCGCTTGCGGTCGAGGGGCGCACGCCGTCTGGTGGTCACGCTTGACAGTTTAACGCCGTTAAGGCCATCCTCGCATCCGACGGAACTTAACGGCATTAAGGAGCGTGGACGCATGGCCGCACAGGTGGACGTACTGGTGGTGGGCGCGGGTCCCAGCGGGCTGGCTCTCGGCGTCGACCTCGCCCGGCGCGGGGTGGACGCGCTCGTCGTCGAGCAGGGCGAAGGACTGTTCCCCGGCTCGCGCGGCAAGGGGCTCCAGCCGCGCACCATGGAGGTCTTCGACGACCTCGGCGTCATCGACGCGATCCGCGCGGCCGGCGGCGTCCACCCGGTCGGGATGATCTGGCAGGACGGACGGCGCATGGGCGAGCACCAGATGTTCGACCCGGCGGAGCCGACCGAGGACGCGCCGTACACCGAACCCTGGATGGTGCCGCAGTGGCGCACGCAGGAGATCCTGCTCGCGCGGCTGCGGGAGCTGGGCGGACGGGCCGCCTTCCGCCGGGAGGCGGTCGGCCTCGTACAGGACGAGGAAGGCGTGACCGTGCGCTTCGCCGACGGTCCAGAACTGAGGGCCAGGTACGTGGTCGCCGCCGATGGGGGGCGCTCGGCGGTGCGCCGGGCGCTCGGCATCGGCATGACGGGCGAGACGGTCGATCCGGGCCCGATGCTGGTGGCAGACGTCCGCATCCCCGACCTGGACCGCGACAACTGGCACATGTTCCCGGGAGAGGACGGGAGCTTCATGGCGGTCTGCCCCCTCGCGGGCACGGAGGACTTCCAACTCGTGGCGCGGCTCCCGGAAGGCACCGCGGTGGACCTCTCCCTCGACGGCGTGCGCAAGGTCGTCGCCACCCGCTCGCACTTCGCCCCCGAGGACGTGACCGAGGTGGGGTGGGCCTCGGACTTCCGCCCGCGGGCGGCCCTGGCGGACCGCTTCCGCCAGGGCCGGGTCTTCCTCATCGGGGACGCGGCGCACGTCCACTCGCCGGCCGGCGGCCAGGGCCTCAACACCAGCGTGCAGGACGCCTACAACCTGGGCTGGAAGCTGGGCGCGGTGCTGCGGGGCGACGCGCCCGCCGCACTCCTCGACACCTACGAGGAGGAACGGCGCCCGATCGCCGCCGCCATGCTCGGGCTGTCGACGAGCGTCCACCGCGGCGAGACCCGCCGAGGCGAGGCGACCCGCCAGCTCAACCTCGGCTACCGGACCTCCTCCCTCAACGAGGAGACCCGCGAGGCCCCGGGCCCGGTGCGGGCGGGCGACCGCGCACCGGACGGAACGGTGAAGGGGACACGGCTGTTCGACGCGTTCCGGGGGCCGCACTGGACCCTGCTGACGGTGGACACGGACCTCGACACGTACACGGCGCAGGTGTACGGCGCGGGCGTCTTCCTGATCCGCCCGGACGGCTACGTGGGCTGGGCGGGAGAGACCACGGATGGGCTGGCAGAGTACGCGGATCGAGTGGGGGCCAAAGACGCCTACCGGACTCTTTAGCCTTCTCCACCGTTCACGAACCCGGCCCGACCCGTCGTCGCGGGGACGTCGAGGTCCGATTCCTGCCAGCGTGGTCGTGCCCGCGCTTCCTACCGTCGGGGCGTGGAAACTGATCTTGCCGGTGCCGGCCGGCGCCGCGACCTGCCCGGTCCCGTCGTCTGGTTCATGTCGCTCGCGGCCGGGCTCGGGACGGCGACGATCTATCCGTTGCAGCCGGCGATCGCCGATGTGGCGGATTCGCTGCACGCATCGCTCGGCGCGGTCGGGGTGGCGCTTGCGTGCGGGCCGATGGGCTACCTGGTCGGGCTCGGCCTGCTCGTCCCGCTGGTCGACCGGTTCCCTCCGAGGCGGGTGCTGTCGGCGCAGGTCGGCGTCCTGGCGGCTGCCCTATTCATGAGCGCCGTCGTCAGCGATGTGCGGGTGCTGGGCGCGTCGACCAGCGTGATCGGGGCGTGTTCGGCGGTCGGCGCCGCCCTCAGTTCGATGGTCGGACGGCTGGCGTCCCCGCATCGGCGGGCGGCGACGCTGGGAATCCTGACGGCCGGGATCTCGGCGGGTATCCTCGCCGGCCGCATCGTCGGCGGCTGGCTCGCCGAGGTGATCGGCTGGCGGGGCATGCTCATGGCGTTCGCCGCGGCCTGCGCGGCCGTCGCGGTGGGCCTGCTGCTGGTGGTCCCGACCGCCCGGGGAGGGGTCGAGCGGGGATATCTCGCCACGTTGAAGTCGATTCCGGGCCTGTTCGTCCGGTACACGGCGCTGCGGTCGGCCGCGACCCGCGGTGCCCTGTGGTTCTTCGCGTTCTGCGCGGTTTGGGCCGGGCTGGCCGTGGCACTGTCGGAGCCCCCGTACTCGTACTCGGCGGAGCGCATCGGCCTGTACGCGTTCGCTGGCCTCCTCGGCATCCCCGCCACCCGGGTCGCGGGCCTGTTCACCGATCGCGTCGGCGCGCGGCGCGTCATCCTCTCGGGCCTGGCCGTCGCCGGGGCCGCGGCGGCGGTCGTCGGGGTCGCCCTCCCGAGCGCCCCGGCGACCTTGCTCTGCCTGGCGCTGTTCGACGCGGGACTGTTCGCCGCACAGGTCGCGAACCAGAGCACCGTCCTCGCGATCGATCCCGCGGCGCCCGCACGGTTCAACAGCGCCTACATGCTCGTCTACTTCGTCGGCGGAAGCCTGGGGACGGCGTTCGGCGCCACCGCCGTCGAACGGTTCGGCTGGCCTGCGACGACGGGGTTCGCGGCGGCCGCGGTCGTCATCGCCGCGGCGTTCACGCTGGCGGCGCGCGGCCGCTCCGTCCCGTCCACTTCCACAGGGCGCGTTCAGGACCCTGTTGAGAGTTAGAGGTGGTCGACGGCGTTCTGGCAGCGGGTGGCTTGGGCGCGGAGGGCGGTCGCCAGTTCGGGTGGGCCCGCGGTCAGGGTGAAGTCGGCGTCCACGGAGGTGATCATCCATACGAGGGCGGACGGGGTGTCGGCGCCCACGTGCAGGAGGCAACTGCGGGAGTCGACGGCCTCGATGACGCCCATGCCCGGCCACACGCGGTCGGCGACCGCGCCGGCGGGTTCGTGCAGGGTGACCGTCGCCTGGCAGGCCCACGACCTGACCGACAGCCGACGCGCCAGGTAGGTGGCCACGTCGCCGTCCGGAGGGGCGCGGGGCGGGAAGCGGGGGCCCGCCGGGAGGCGCGGGCTCATGCGGTCCACGCGGAACGTGCGCCAGTCGTCGCGGTCGGGATCCCAGGCCACGAGGTACCAGTGGCGTCCGAAGTTGACCACGGTGTGCGGCTCGACCTGGCGGACGGTGTCTCCGCGCGGGCCCGCGTAGCCGAACCGCAGCCGCTCGTGCCGGCGGCAGGCGTCGGCGATGGTCATCAGCGTGTCGGCGTCCACCTCGGGAGCGCGGGCGCCGACCCGGACGGTGGCCCGGGCCAGTGTCGCCACCCGGTGGCGCAGGCGGGACGGAAGCACCTGTTCGAGTTTGGCGAGCGCCCGCAGAGACGCCTCCTCGATCCCGGCGACGGATCCTCCGGCCGCCGTCCGCAGCCCGAGCGCCACCGCGACCGCCTCGTCGTCGTCCAGCAGCAGGGGCGGCAGTGACGCGCCCGCCCCCAGCCGGTACCCGGCCATGCCGCGGCTGGCGTGGACGGGGTAGCCGAGTTCCCGCAACCGGTCCACATCCCTGCGGACGGTCCGGGTGGTGACCGCCAGCCTTTCGGCGAGTTCGGCACCGGACCAGTCCCCGCCGGTCTGGAGCAGCGACAGCAGCCTGAGCAGCCGCGCGGATGTGTCCGGCATGAGTCTAAATATGCCAGTTACTTAGGAACGAACTCGTCCTAACCTGCTTCTAGCGTCGTCCGCATGAATTCCGAACAGGACATTCGTCCCTTCACCCTTGATATCCCGCAGGATCGGATCGACGACCTGAACGCGCGGCTCGCGGCCGCCCGCTGGCCGGACGAGCTTCCCGGAGTGGGCTGGGACCACGGCGTCCCCGCCTCCTACCTCAAGGACCTCGCCGAGTACTGGCGCACCGGCTACGACTGGCGCGCGCACGAGGCCGCGCTGAACGAGTACCCGCATCACGTCACCGAGATCGAGGGGCAGCGGGTGCACTTCCTGCACGTCCGGTCGCCTGAGGCGGACGCGCTGCCGCTCGTGCTCGTCCACGGCTGGCCCGCGACGTTCACCGAGTTCCTGGACGTGATCGGGCCGCTCACCGATCCGCGGGCCTTCGGGGGCGACCCGGCCGACGCGTTCCATCTGGTCGTCCCGTCGCTGCCGGGGTTCGCGTTCTCCGGCCCGACGCGCAGGCCCGGCGACGGTGACACCGCACGCTACGCCGAGGTCGTGGCCGGGCTGATGGACCGGCTCGGGTACGAGCGGTACGGCGCGCACGGCGGCGACGTCGGCTCCTTCGTCTCGCCCCAGCTCGGACGCATGGCCCCCGAGCGCGTCGTCGGAGTCCACATGAACGGCCCGATGACGTTTCCGTCCTGGGACGGCAACGACGACGGCTTCGACGAGGCAGACAAGGAGCGGCTCGCCGTCCTGACCGACCCGTCCGGTGAGCGGTTCGGGTACGCGGCGATCCAGTCGACGCGGCCGCAGACGCTGGCGTTCGGTCTGCACGACTCGCCGGTGGGGCTGCTCGCCTGGATCACCGACCAGTTCCAGCGGTGGAGCGACCCGGCCAAGCGGCTTCCGGAGGACGCGGTCGGCAGGGACGCCCTGCTCACCAACGTCACGATCTACTGGCTGACCGACACACTGGCGTCGTCCATCCGGCTGTACAAGGAGGCGTCGCAGTGGGGTGCCCCGGCTGAGACCTCGACCGTCCCCACCGGATGTGCGATCTTCCCGGGTGACCTCACGATCCGGGCGCTCGCCGAGCGGCAGCACAGGATCGTGCACTGGGCCGAGTACGACCGCGGCGGCCACTTCGCGGCGATGGAGGCGCCGGACCTCCTGACCGGCGACATCCGCGCGTTCTTCCGGAAGGTGCGCTGACATGGGCGCTCGCGAGGCCCTGTCCGCGCGAGCGCTCAACCGCGCGCTCCTCGGACGCCAGTTGCTGCTCCGCCGAGCGGACCTCTCGGTGGTCCCGGCCGTCGAACGGCTGCTCGGCCTCAACGCCCAGGACCCGAATCTGCCGTAACTCGCGCTGTGGAACCGCCTGGAGGGCTTCGCGATCGATGACCTGACGGCGGCAATCGAGAACCGCGAGCTGGTGCGCTCTACGCTGATGCGTGCGACGCAGCACCTGCTGTCGGTGCCGGACTTCCGGCTGATCCGTCCGCAGCTGGCGCCGCTGCTGCGGCGGGTGCAGCGCACCGCGTTCGGCCGCCGCGTCGCCGGCGCCGACCTCGACGCGCTCGTCACCGAGGCCCGCGACCTGCTCGCCGACGGCCGGACGCTCACCCGCCCCGAGCTCGGGCGGCTCCTCGCCCGCCGGTGGCCGGACGCCGACCCCGCCGCCCTCGGATGGTCGGTGCAGTACCTCGGACCCGTGGTGCATCCCGCGCCGAGCGGCACGTGGAACGTTCGCGGCGCGACGCCGTTCGCCCGCGCCGACTGGACGGGCGTCCACCGGGAACCGACGCTCCAGGACGCGTACCTGCTGGTCAGGCGTTATCTGGCGGCGTTCGGACCCGCGTCGGCGGCCGACGCCCGGCTCTGGTCGGGCCTTGCCGGTCTTCGCGAGGTGTTCGACTACCTGCGTCCCGAGTTGCGCCTGTTCGCCGACCCGTCCGGTAAGGAACTCTTCGACCTGCCGGACGCCCCACGCCCCGACGAGGACGTCCCGGCGCCGGTGCGCCTCCTGCCCGAGTTCGACGCGACGCTGCTCGCCCACGCCGACCGCAGCAGGATCATGACCGCCGACGTCCGGCGCCGTGTCTGCGACGGCGCCGCCGTGGCCTCCACCGTCCTGGTCGACGGCACGGTCACCGGCACCTGGACGGCGAAGCGCACTGCCGACACGGTCACGCTGACCGTCCGTCCGTTCCGCCCCCTGTCGCCGACGGACCGCTCAGCGATAGAGGCCGAGGCAGAACGGCTGCTCACCTTTACTCGCCCGCACACCCGCCACGACGTCCAACTGACGCTCTGTCAGTAGCCATTGACGTGTGGCGCCACCGACCCGGGAGGCCAGATCGCGGCAGAAGGCCCGATCAGCCGAAATTGTCGGCGGTCCGAGTGAGAATGGTGCGGTGACGTCGAGATTCCAGGACCCCCTAGAGGACGAGACGTGCCGCCGCTTCGTGGAGCCCGCCCTGGACGCAGCAGGCTGGCAGGACAACCAGATCCGCGGCCAGTATTCAATCAATCGGGGGCGCCTCCGCGCGACCACGCGGGGCCATCGGCAGGAACGGCCGCTGAAGGCTGACTACGTCCTGTCCTACTCTGACGGGCTGCCGATCGCCGTCATCGAGGCCAAGCGCTCGCGCCGCGACCCCGCGGACGGCCTGGAGCAGGCAAAGCGGTATGCCCGCCTGCTGGACGTCCCCTTCGCCTACTCGACGAACGGGCACCGGATCCTGGAGTTCGACGCCCGCACCGGCCTTCAGAACGAGATCGCGGCTTTCCCGTCCCCCGATGAGCTGTGGACCCGTTACCGGCAGGAACGGCAACTCGCTGACGAAAAACAGGCAAGGCTGGCCTCGGCCTCGCTCAACTCGAAACTCCGCAACTGGGACGGCACCCCAAAGGAGCCGCGCTACTACCAGAACATCGCGATCAACCGGGCGGTCCAGGCCATCGCATCCGGCAAGAAGCGGATGCTGCTCGTCCTGGCCACCGGCACGGGGAAGACTCTCGTCGCATCGCAGATCGTCGCCAAGCTCTGGAACGCGAAATGGCCGGAGGCCCGGCGCCCTCGGGTCCTCTATCTGGCCGACCGCAACATCCTGATCGACCAGCCCAAGGACGACTACTTCGTCCCCATGTTCGGCGAGGCCGTGTACAAGCTCGGGGGAGGCGACGCCAAGACGGGCCGCTACATCTACATGGCCC
Source organism: Actinomadura sp. K4S16 (assembly GCF_008327685.1). GTDB lineage: Bacteria > Actinomycetota > Actinomycetes > Streptosporangiales > Streptosporangiaceae > Spirillospora. The sequence continues at coordinate 28,437 of NZ_BDDE01000023.1, read as the reverse complement.
TCTACCAGTCACTCGACAGCAGTGGCGACGCGGAAGCCCTCTACCGCCAGTACGCCCCCGACTACTTCGATCTCATCATCGTCGACGAGTGCCACCGGGGAAGCGCGGCCGAGGAGTCGAGATGGCGGGAGATCCTGGAGTACTACTCCCCGGCGGTGCAGCTCGGCCTGACCGCGACCCCGGTCACCACCAGGGACGCCGACACCTACGGCTACTTCGGCGAGCCGCTTTACCAGTACACGCTCGCGAACGGCATCGAGGACGGGTTTCTGGCCCCTTACCGCGTCCGCAAGGTGCGCCTGAACGTCGATATGACGGGCTGGCGCCCCGATCCCGGCCAGAAGGACCTCCTCGGCCGGGAGATACCGGACAAGCTCTACGGCCCGAAGGAGTTCGAGCGGATCCTCGCCATCCTCGAACGCACCGAGGAGGCCGCCCGCTACCTGACCGAGTTCCTGCACCGGACGGGCCGGATGGGCAAGACGATCGTGTTCTGCGCGAACACCGACCACGCCGGCCGGATGGTGAACGCCCTGACCAACGCCAACGCCGACATGTCGCGCCGATACAACGGCAAGTACGCGTGCCGGATCACCGCAGCGGACGGCGATCCGGGGCGGGAGCTGCTGGACGAGTTCCGCAAGGAGGAGAGCGACGTCCCGGTCATCGCGGTCACCTCCAGGCTACTGTCGACCGGAGTCGACATCCCGACCCTCCGCAACATCGTGCTATTCCGCGTGATCAAGTCGATGCCGGAGTTCAAGCAGATCATCGGGCGCGGCACCCGGCTCTTCCCCGAGTCGCGCAAGTACACCTTCGACATCATCGACTTCGTCGAGGCGACGCGCCTGTTCAACGACCCGCAGTTCGACGGCCCGCCGATGCGCGTGGTGCGTGACGAGACCGACACCGACGGCCGCATCGCCGACTCAGTCGAAGAGGAAGTGCCCGGCGATGACGGGACCGTCGCCGAGCCAGAGGGCGAGTACGAAGTGCAGGACGGCGGGACCCTGCCTCCGCTCGTCACCGATCCGGACGAGGTTGACGACATCCTCGCCAGCCCGCAGACCTTCTACGTGGACGGCGTCCCCGTCACGCCGTGGGGCACCGCGTTCTACGTGTCGGACAGCAGCGCCAACGGCGGCCTGCGGCTCGTCGAGTACGACCAGTTCGTCCGCGACCAGATCATCAAGCTCCGCCTTGAGCCGCACCAGCTCATGGGCCGTTGGGCGAGGGTGAAGAGCAGGCAGGAACTGCGCAAGCTGCTAGGCGAAAGCCACATCGATCTCGAAGACCTCGCCGAGTGGGCCGGACGGCCGGACGCCGACACGATCGACCTGCTGCTGTACCTGGCCTGGGAGGTCCCGCTGCTGTCGCGGTCGGAGCGGGCGCGCCGTGTCTCGGTCCGGCATCGCGAGTTCCTCGACTCGTTCGCGCCCCAGGCCCGCGAGGTGCTCGATAGGGTGCTGGACCAGTACGCCGCTCGGGGGGCCGAAGAGCTGGACGTCCGGGCGCTGCGTTCGGACGCCTACTCCGATCTAGGCAACATCCTGGAGATCGGCGAGCGCTTCGGCGGCGGCGACGAGCTGCGCGCGGCATTCGACGAGCTGAACGCCCGTGTCTACGAAGCGTCGTAACCTTCAAGTAATTTTTAGTTCCATGCAAGCGGCCTGCACCAAACTAAACTTTTCTCGAAGGTCTAACGCCGATAGGGTGACCGCATGCGGCAGCGGGACGACGAGCCTCGCGCCCGGCTGTGGCGTCGGGCGGCGCGTCAGCGCGGCTACTTCACCGCCGCCCAAGCACTTGAGGACGGCTACTCCTACCAGTCGCAGTACTTCCATGTGCAGCGCGGCAACTGGACGCGCATCGATCGCGGGGTCTACCGCTTCCGCGAGTTCGCCGACCTGCCGACCGGTGAGAACGACCACCTCGTCCGCTGGACGCTCTGGAGCCGCGACCTGGCCGTGGTGTCCCACGGAACCGCACTCGGCGTGCACGACCTGGGCATCGCCAACCCCGCCGAGATCCACCTGACGGTCCCGCCGGGGTTCCGGCAGCGGGACCCGGCGGTGGTGGTCCACCGCGCCGAGCTTTCCCCCGAGGAGATCGAAGAACATGAAGGGTTCCGGGTGACCACTCCCGTCCGCGCCATCGCGGAGTCCGCCGCCGACGGGCTCGAGCAGGACGCGATCGACTCCGCCGTCGCCGAACTGCTCGACCGCGGAGCCGCGACCAAGGGGCAGCTCCTGCGCGCCGCGCAGCATCTGGGCGCGCGCGCGGAACTCGCGGTCGAGCGGGCCTTCCAGGCGGAACGCGCATGAAGAGGTACGCGACCGCTGTCGATCTTCGGCGCGCCCTGGAGGCCCGGCTCAAACAGCGGGCGGAGGAGACCGGCACCGACCTCAGCCGCCTGCGCCGCGTGGCGGTTTTCGACCGGATCGGCGCGCGGCTGTCCGCGGCGGAACGGGGGTGGGTCCTCAAAGGGGGCGCGTCCCTGGAGTTCCGCCTCGGCGTCCGCGCCCGCGCGACGAAGGACCTCGACCTTGCACTGCTGGACGGGCCGAGTGACGGCGTGGTCCTGCGCGAGGAGCTGATCGAGACACTCGCCGTGGACGTGGACGGCGACCGCTTCACCTTCACCGTCCGGCCGCCCACGGCCCTGGAGCCCGACTCGGCCGGACGTCCCGGCTGGCGCTTCTCCGTCGACGCCGCGCTCGCCGGCAAGTCGTTCGCCACGATCAGGTTGGACGTCGTCCTGCGCGGCGAGGAACTCGCGGCCACGGAACGCATCACCTTGCCCGGCTTCCTAGACTTCGCGGACGTGCCCGCCCGCACCATCGAGTCGGTAGACCGCCGCCAGCATTTCGCGGAGAAGCTGCACGCGCTCACCCGCGACTACGGCGAGCGGCCGAACACGAGGGTCAAGGACCTCGTGGACTTGGTCCTGCTGATCGAGGACGGGCTCCCCGCGGACCGGCCCCTGCTGGGGGTGGTGCGCCACGTGTTCACCGCTCGCGCCGTCCACCCTGTACCGCCAGACATCCCCGACCCGCCGCCCGTCTGGGCGACGGAGTACCCGAGACTCGCCGAGGACCGGACGCTCGCCGAACCGAACCTCGCGACCGCGCTCGATCTCGTCCGCAAGTTCTGGGCGCAGACCCTCATCACGGAAACGGAAATCTGACCCCGCCATGGCTTCAGCGAAGAAGACCGAGGACACCAGCTCGCGCGCGAGACTCGGTTCCGTCATCAAGTCGGCCCGCGACATCATGCGCAAGGACGCCGGCCTGAACGGCGACCTGGACCGGCTGCCCCTGCTGTCGTGGCTGCTGTTCCTCCGGGCCTTCGACGCGCTGGAGAAGCAGCGCAAGGAGTGGGAACAGGACGACTTCCGCCCTGCGATCGAGCCCAAGTACCAGTGGAGGAAATGGGCCGAGGACAAGGAGCTCACCGGCGACGACCTTCTCAAGTTCGTCAACGAGGAATTGCTCCCTTACCTGAGCGACCTCAAGAGCGACCAGCCAGGCGACCCGCGCAACGTTCTCGGCCAGGTATTCGAGGGCGTCCAGAACCGGATGGCGTCGGGATATCTCCTCCGTGACCTGATCAACCAAATCAACAACATCAACTTTGCGTCCAGCGACGACATCCACACGATGGCGTACCTCTATGAGTCGCTACTGAAAGAGGTACGAGACGCGGCCGGGGACTCTGGCGAGTTCTACACTCCGCGCCCCGTCATCCGGTTCATGGTCGAGCAGACGTTCCTAGAGCTCGGCGAGACGATCCTCGACCCGGCCTGCGGCACCGGAGGTTTCCTCGTGGAGGCCTACACGGAGCTGACGGAACTGCCCAGCGGCCAGAAGCTCGGAATCCTCCAGCAGGAGAAGCTCTGGCGCGACCTGCGGGGCATCGAGAAGAAGCCGCTACCCTACCTCCTGTGCATGATGAACTTGATCCTGCACGGCATCACCGAGCCGAACATCCTGCACACGAACGCGCTCCGGCACATGCTGAACGAGTCCGGGCCGAGCAGCCGCGTGGACGTGATCCTCACCAACCCGCCGTTCGGCGGCGAGGAGGAGGCCTCGATCGCCAAGGCATTCCCGCAGGGATATCGGACTCGCGAAACGGCCTGGCTCTTCCTGCACGAGGTAATCAGGAAGCTCAAGCCGGACGGCCGCTGCGCTATCGTCCTGCCGAACGGCGCCCTCTTCGGTGAAGGCATCGGCACGAAAATCAAGAAGAAACTAATGGAGGAGTGCAACCTGCACACCATCGTGCGGCTTCCCCAGGGCGTCTTCGCGCCCTACACGCAGATCCCGGCGAATCTGCTGTTCTTCGACAAGACGGGCCCCACGAAGGAGACCTGGTTCTACCAGATCGACCCGCCCGAGGGCCGCAAGGGCTACGCAAAAACCAGGCCCATGCGCAATGAGGAATTCGCAGAATGTGCCGAGTGGTGGGGTGGCAAGGAACGAACCGGCCGAGAGAAAAACGAACACGCCTGGTGCGTCCCCATCGCCGATATCATCGCCAACGATTACAACCTCAACCTCAACCACCCTGAAGAAGAGGATGATCTGGCGCACCGTCCGCCCCTTGAACTTCTCGCAGACCTCATTAACACTGAGCGTCAGATTCTCGCCTCACTTACAGAACTCCAAGCAGAACTCAAGGAGAACCATTGAGTATCCAAGAGCGTCCGCTTGGCGAGGTCATAAGTCTCGCAACTACAGAAGAACGTGTGGCGGACGACCAGTCCTACCCAATAGCCGGCGTGTACGGATTTGGGAGAGGTTTGTTCAAGCGCGGACCGATTCAAGGCAGGGAAACAAGCTACAAGAAGCTTAACCGGCTGACTGAGGGGCGTCTGGTCATGAGCCGCCTTAAAGCTTTCGAGGGAGCTATATCGCTGATTTCAGCCGAGTTCGATGGCTGGTATTTGTCTCCCGAGTTTCCAACATTTGCGATCGACGACACCCGGGCCGATTCCCGCTATTTGGCAAATATTTGCGCTTGGCCAGAGTTCTGGGAGCGCCTTCGCGCCCAGTCTAAAGGTATTGGCGCACGCAAGGAACGCGTCAGCGCTGAACGCCTACTGTCGGTAAATATCCCGCTCCCCAGTCCGGCAGAGCAGCGCCGCATCGCCGCCCGTCTGGACTCAGCAATGCAAAAACTGTCACTGATACAGAAGAAACGAGACTTTACCGAGGATCTTCACAACGCTCTCCGAGACTCCGTAATCCACAAGGAAGAGTCGAGTAAATCAACCCGGCTTGGCGATATCCTCTCCCTGGAGAGAATCCCCCTAGAAGTTGACCCCGAACGCGAATACACGCAGATCGGTGTACGATCTTTCGGAAACGGAATCTTCCACCGCGACAAACTGCCAGGGCGGGAACTGAGCAAGCTAAAATATTTCTGGATACAGCCAGACCGATTGATCGTATCTAACATCATGGCCTGGGAGGGCGCGATTGCCATTTCCACGGAGGCAGATAAAGACTGCGTCGGCTCGAGCCGCTTTCTTAGCTTTACCCCGTCCGATAATGTCGACCTGCGCTATCTGAATTATTATTTTCAGAGCAGATCCGGTCAAGGAATCATTCGCAACACCTCCACCGGGACCGTCCTTCGCAATCAAACCCTCTCGATTAATAAGTTTAACAACATATCCATCCCACTCCCGACTCCATCCCGCCAGCACCAAATAGCCAACTTCCTCGACGAAAGCACGAAGATGCGCAAGTTGGCGCAGACTCAGAAACCAACTACTTCGGCGCTGCAACAGTCCCTTCTTAACGCGGCATTCAGCGGAAAGCTCTGAGAGCCGGACGGGACGGTCAAGTGCGTGTCCACCAAGTTTCCCCGGACGTGTTGACTTGCGGCGTGTTGAGGATCGCTTGCCGGGCGATACGTCCGGTAGTCCGAGCACCGAGCGTCTCAGCCGACTCACTCAGATCCATCGTCCCGCGTGTGTAGTCCTCTGTCTGAAGAGTCCCGGGACAACCTGCGCAGCGAAGCATCGGATGCCGATAGCCAAGCTTTCGTGGCGTAGGTCGGCGTCGAAACCTGGCAGCAGGACGCGGTGGCGGCTGGCGCGGCGGATGGTCTTGTGGATGCGCTGGAAGTGGCCTTCGTCGTGGTCCCAGCCGTCGGTCTTAAAGTAGGTGTCCAGGTCGAGAGCCGTCTGCTCGGAGACGGTCTTGTCCGCCTTCTCCAGTTGGCAGATCCACTGCGGTGTGCAGCCCAAGGCGTTCGCGAGTTGGCTCTGGGACAGCTTCGCGCGCTGGCGCATCCGGCGGAGCTCTTCGCTGAAGTAGACGCGCAGCGCGTCGGGGTCTTACTGGTCAGCGGCCTTGGCAGGGGCCTCCGGCACTTGGTTGGCGGGGGCGTCGGGGGGGTGGAGGTCCAGTTACAATAGCTTCGTTGCCCAAAGTAATCGCTCGACCGCAATCTGTCTCAGGAATCAGACGCACGCCGACGAGGTCGGCCGGGAAGAGACAGGTCAGCGAACGAGAGACACGAGAACGGCCGAGATTGAGCGGGACTTCCCCGCCTGGATGGTGTGGATATCCCAGCAGGGCGCGTACTGGGGCGCGGTTCGACGTGACCCGAGGCCGGGCCTGCCCGCGACCGTCATCGCCGACTCCGAGAAGGAACTACGCGAGGCGCTGGCCGCTCAGCCGTCCGCCGGGGAGCTGAGCCGATGAACCCGGCCGCCGACCTGGCATAATGGATCCCGGTTTGCAGGTCTGGCACGGGATCTACACGCGGTCATGGTGGATGTTCGTCCCCGGCCTGCCGGACCGGTTGATCGAGGCACGCTCCCAGAACTCCCCACCCAGAGGCTCACCGCCTTAGCCATGCGAGCCACAGAGCACCAGCACGCACCGACCGGGTGACCGCGAGGCGGCCCTTGAGGTGCCTGCACGGCCACGCGCGGCCTGGATGCTCTATCCAACCTGACGAAAAACTTCGCGGACGCGAGCGAGTCTCTCCAGACGGGACGGTTGGACGGGGCCGCCGGGGTCGTCAGGCGGGTGTGCGGGCGGCCTGGGCGGGTCGGCGCTCGATTACCCGGAAGACATTCGGGACGGCCTGATCAGGCCACACGAGCCCAGGCGGTTTCACTGACGATGACGTGGTCCATGAAGCGCAGGCCGACCGTTTCGGCGGCGTCGCGCAGCGCCTCCGTCGCCCGGCGGTCGGACACGCTGGGCTCAAGACTTCCACTGGGATGGTTGTGCGCCACCCCGAAGGCGGTGCCGCCGGTCGAGAGGACCGTGGTCAGAACGTCCCGGACAGGGATCAGGCTCCGATCGGCGGCGCCTTCGGTCAGCGGCACGACGCGAAGAACCCCGCCGCCGGCATCGCAGACGACGACCACGACCCGCTCGTGTCGGAGGCCGCGCAAGAGCGGCGCTGCCACCGCGGCGAGGTCCGCCGAACCCCGGACCCTGCGCCGTTCCTCGCCCGTCGCCGCGCGCCGCGCCAACTCGAAGGCGGCGGCGACACGGGCCGCTCTGGCCGGGCCGATCCCCGGCAGGCGGCTCAGAGTGTGGGCGTCAGCACCTGCCAGGGTCGCGAGGCAGCCCTGATCGTCGATCAGTCTGGCGGCCAGTTCGATCGCATCGCGGCCCGGCCGCCCGGCACCGAGGATCAGCGCCAGCAGCTCTCGGTCCGCCAGAGCGCGAGGGCCCTGGCGGAGCAGGCGCTCGCGAGGCCTGTCCAACTCGGGCAGATCCTTGACCCGCATCTCGTACCTCCCCCAGAAGGAGAGCAGACGGGGGGGACAGAGCGCGGCAAGCTCAGTCGTCGGTATCGGTGTCGGTGACCTCGACCTCCGTCAGCCGCCGGGTCACCTCGGGATCGAGATCCTCGTCCGGCGTCTCGGCGATCGCGGCGCCCCCGACGAGTTCCTGAGCCCAGGAGAGAAGCGTCTCGGCACGTGCGTCCTGGAACGCGGAATAGTCGCCGCGCACGGCCGCGTCGTACGCCGGCGGTGACACCAGGAGGCTTTCGAGCCGTGCGCGGATCTCCTCTTCTCCACTGAAGTCGATCTCGTCCTTGAGGTAGGCGGCGGGGGCCTGGTCGGCCACGGCCTGGTTGCTGATCGCGGTCAACATGACGATGTTGACCAGCGTGTTCGCCCGTTCATAGGCGAGCCCTTCGCGCATCAGCCACGCCTTCGGGAAGAAGTGGTGGTACTGCATGTCGTTGGACATCGCCAGGGCACGGCCGGTGTCGATCCGCTGCCCCGTGCGCAGGTCGCGCGGTCCTGCGGCCGCCAGGAGCAGAGCGAACGCCTTCGTCCTGCCGCTGTCGCGCCTGTACTGCTGAGACTTCCAGAGCCCAACGCTCAGGGGCGGCGTGTCCACGGTGATGCTCTTGGCCGCACCAGATGCGAACGCGGCGACGGCGGCGAGGTCGTCGCTCATCTTCCGGGCGTTCCAGCCGTCGTAGTAGGCGGTCAGCGCCGTCTTCCAGAACCAGCTGCGGATCGCGGCGAACTGGCGCGCGTCGGGCTTCGGGAGCCGCCGGAAGATCTCGATGACGACCGCGAGCTGGTTCGGATACGGGAGCGCCTCGGCGGTCGGTGTGCCGATCTCGGTGGTGAGGAAGTCCACGGCGCGGCGTGCGGCGTCCCCGGTCTCCGCGATGGCCGAGGTCAGCTTCTCGTGCGGCAGGGCGGGCAGCCCTTCGAGGTCCCTCGTGGAGAACCCGAGGTCTGCGGCGGCGGAGATCGCCCTGAGCAGCAGTTGCCGGTCAATCCGGCCGTAGTGCTTGCGTGCGAGGACCGCACGGACGCCGTCGATCGCGTCGAGCAGGTCGAACTCGTCGGTCCAGGTAGCGGCGCGGACGAACTCCACGGTCGTGAGCGGGGTCCCCCGCGTGTTGACGCGCTCGAAAATGCGGCCGACCTCGGTGAACGACGTTCTTTCTAGTGTCACCACGGCGACCTCGTACTGGGCGAATCGGTTGAACAGGAGGTCCGCTCGGGCCTGCTGCTCTTCGGGGAGCTTCATGACCCGTTTGAAGAAGGCGGACGGATCGGTCAGGAAGCGGAGCGGGACCTGGTGGGCCGGCGGGTCATCGAGATCATCGCGGTGCAGAAAGCGCTCTTCCCGCAGGTCGTATGCGAGGTTCCAGTTACTCCGTGGGTCGTCCGGCTCCCAGTGGAGCGCGCCGCAGATCGTGGACAGCCGCTGGCAGCCGTCGAGGAGGTAGGCAGTGACGTCCTCGTCCTCGCGGACGTCGATCGCAAGGTCGGCGATGGTGCGTTCGCTCGCGAGGGGAAGATCGCTGCGCCACAGCAGGAGGCTGCCGATCGGGTAGTTGCGCGCTATCGAGTCCAGAAGGTCGAGCACCTGCTCCCGCGTCCAGACGAACTCGCGCTGGAACTTGGGGAGGCGGATCCGCCCCTCGCGGACGCGTGAAGCCAGTCCCGTGATCAGCTCCGGGACCGGCCTGTGCTCCCGTTCCTGCGACCTTCTGGACACCCCATCCCCCGCTCCGCCCGCCTGTCGCGCCTTTGCCACATCATGACATTTACCCCTGACGTTCTGACGTTCCTTTTAAGGATGTTGTGGGACTTCGGCCGGATCGCACGAGTCAGGCCAGGGAGCCGCAAAAGCGACAAAGCGGTCAGTGGCCTGGTGGATTGGTTGGGGGGCCTCTAGACGGGAAATCGTCGTCGCATGGAGATACCGCGGACGCTGGTGCTGACCGGGCACTTTCCACCGGAGCCCGGCGGCGTTCAGACGTTCACGTGGGAGCTGGTCCGGCGGCTGCCCGTGGACCGGGTGGTCGTCGTGGCGCCCGCGTGGCCGGGGTCCGCGGAGTTCGACGCGGCCCTCGCGTTCCCCGTCGTCCGGCGGCACGGGTATCTGCTGTTCCGCGGGCTGCGGCGGCTCGTCGTCCGGCACCGGGTCGAGGCCGGGTGGATCACGGCGGCGGCGCCGTTCGGGATGTACGCGCCGCTGGTGCGGGCGGCCGGGGTGCGGTGGCTGGTCGGGTCCGCCCACGGGCAGGAGCTGGGGTGGTTCCGGGCGCCGCCGACGCGGGTGGCGCTCCGGGCGGCGGCGCGGTCGTTCGACGTCCTCACCCATCTCAGCGCGACCACGCTGCCGGAGCTCCAGGCCGCGGTCGGCGACCGGACGCGGCTGGCGCGGCTCGCCGGGGCCGTCGACACCGTGCGGTTCCGTCCGGGGCTGGACGGGTCGGCGGTGCGCCGCCGGCACGGGCTCGGGAACGGGCCGGTGGTGCTGAGCGTCGCGCGGCTCGTCCGCCGCAAGGGCCACGACATGCTGATCCGCGCGTGGGCCGACGTGGTGCGGCGCCGTCCGGACGCCCGGCTGGTGATCGTCGGGGACGGTCCGATGCGGCGCAGGCTCGTCGAGCTGGCGGACCGGGAGGTGCCGGGGACGGTCACGGTGACCGGGCCCGTCTCCGCGGCGGAGCTGCCGCGCTACTACGCCGCCGCCGACGTGTTCGCGCTGCCGTGCCGCGACGACCGGGCGGGGCTCCAGACCGAGGGGCTGGGCCTGTCGGTGCTGGAGGCGTCGGCGTCGGGGCTGCCGGTGGTCGTGGGGCGGTCCGGCGGCAGCCCCGAGTCCCTGATCAACGGCCGGACGGGCGTGCTGGTCGACGCCGCCGGCCCGGACGAGATCGCCCTCGCCCTGCACCGCCTGCTCGGCTCCCCCGAGCGCGCCGCCGCGATGGGGGCCGCCGGACGGCGGTGGACGTGCGAGCGGTGGAGCTGGGACGCCGCCGCGGCCCGGCTCGCCGGCCTGCTGAAGGACTCCGCCCCCGAAGCGCCGCCGAAGCACGACACACCGGGGATGGAGCCCGCATGGGACTCAGGGAGCAGCTGAACAAGCGCGACTTCCGGCGGCTCATCGTCGGTCAGACGGTCTCCTCGTTCGGCGACTGGATGGGCACCCTGGCGCTGATGTACTTCGTGCTGCTGCTCAGCGACTCCACGACGGCGGTCGGCGGCGTGCTGGTGCTGCGGCTGCTCCCGTCCGCGCTGGGCGCGCCGGTGGCGGCGCGGGTGGTGACGCGCTGGCGGCGGCGCAGCGTCATGATGTGGGCGACCCTCGTCCAGACGGGCATGGCGCTGGCGCTGCCGATCGTGCCGTGGCTGGGGTGGGTGTACTTCTGGGCCTTCATGATCGAGGTGGCGGGGCTGATCTTCCTGCCGGCCCGGGACGCGTCGATCCCGTTCCTCATCGAGGACGAGGAGAACCGGCACGACACGGGCACGCTGGAGATCGCCAACGGCATCACGATGGCCACCTCGTACGGGATGATCCCGGTGGGCGCCGGCGCGTTCGGCCTGATCCTGCTGTTCTCGGAGAACATCGGCCTGCACGGCAACTGGCGCTACGCGGTGGTGTTCTGGCTGGACGCCCTGACGTACCTGATCTGCTACCTCGCCATCCGCTCGATCCCCGACCTCGGTCCGGGGCCCGCCGAGCGGCGGGAGATGGAGCGCACCGAGCAGGAGACGTCGTCCCGCGGCCTGCTCTCGGGCCTGCGCCTGCCCGTGGTGCGCGGCGTCCTGCCGGGGGTGGCGGTGGTGTCGCTCGGGCTGGGGGCGCTGTTCTCGCTGGGCGTGGTGTTCGTGCGAAACGTCCTGACCGCGGGCCCGGTGGGGTTCGGGACGCTCGTGGTGCTGTTCGGCGTGGGCGCGCTCGTCGGGCTGCTGATCATCCACCGCAAGGTGCGGAACCTGTCGGTGCAGATCCGGGCCGGGACGGCCGTGCAGGGTGTGGTGATCTTCCTCATGGCCCTGCTGGGGACGGTGACCTGGGCGTTCATCGGGGCCGTGCTGTTCGGCGCGGCGGCGACCAGTGCGCTGGTGGGCGGGATCACCTACCTCCAGGAGGCGCTCAGCGGGGCCAACCGGAACCTGGCCCTCACGGCCTTCCACGCCGTTCTGCGCTTCGGCCTGGCGCTGGCCGCGCTGCTGGCCGGGGCCGCGGCCGACCTCCTGAGGAAGGCCGGCGCGGCCCCGCTCGGCCTGTCGCCGTCGCAGTTCGTGCTGGCGATGTCCGGGCTGGTCGTGCTGTTCGGGGCGTCCCTGATCCGCGTCCCCGGCGGCAATGGCCTCTCCGCTAAGTGACCGGGACGGGGCCGGGCTTCTTCTCCTGTTCCATCGCGGACGCCTCGCCGCGGCTGTTGGCGGCGCGGAGGGCGACGACGGCCGCAGCGACCAGGAAGAGCGAGCTGGCCAGCAGCGCGCGGGAGAACCCGCCGGTGAGCGCCTCGGGCACGGGCCTGCGGTCGGCCAGCAGGTCGTTCGTGCGGGCGGTGGCGACCGCCGAGAAGATCGCCAGGCCGAGCGCGCCGCCGATCTGCTGGGACGCGTTGAGCAGCGCCGCCGCCAGCCCTGCCTTGTCCGGCGGGACGTTGGCGTTGGCCGCTGTGGTGACGGCCACGAACGTGAAGCCGAGCCCGAACGAGGTCACCATCAGGCCGGGCAGCAGGTCGGCGAGGTAGTGGCCGTCCACCGGGACGCGCGACAGCAGGTAGATGCCCGCGGCCGCGAGCAGCAGCCCGAAGATCATCACCGGCCGCGTCCCGGCGCGCGCGATCAGCGGGGCGGACGCGCCCGCCGCGACGCCCACGCCCGCGCAGAGCGGCAGGTAGGCCGAGCCGGTCTCCAGCGGCGAGTAGCCGAGGACGTTCACCATGTAGAGGCTCAGGAAGAAGAACATCGACAGGAACCCGGCGACCGCGACGAGCTGGGTGACGTCCGCGGCGGCCAGCCCCCGGATCCGGAAGATCGACAGCGGCAGCAGCGGGTTCCGGCCGCGCTGCTCGGTGACCAGGAAGGCCAGCAGGACCGCGGCGGAACCGGCGAGGCCGCCGATCGTGCGGCCCGCGTCCCAGCCCACCTCCGGGGCCTTGACCAGGGTGAACACCAGCAGCAGCATCCCGCCGGTGACGAGGACCGTGCCGAGCGCGTCGAAGCCCGCGAGCCGGGCGCCGCGCCGGTCGCCCTCGACCAGCAGGAACAGCCCGGCGATGACGAGGACGCAGACCGGGACGTTCACGAGCATCACCCAGCGCCAGCCGGGCCCGTCGGTGAGCAGCCCGCCGAACAGGACCCCTGCGGCGGAGGCGCCGCCGCCGACGCCGCCCCACACGCCGAGCGCCTTGGCGCGGTCGCCGCCCTCCTTGAAGGTGGTCGTCAGGATCGACAGCGTGCCGGGCAGCATCAGCGCGGCGCCGACGCCCTGCGCGAGCCGCGCGGCGACGAGCGTCCCGGGCGAGGCGGCGAGCCCGCCCGCGATCGAGGACAGCGAGAACAGCACGGTGCCCGCGACCACGATCCGGCGGCGTCCGAGCAGGTCGGCGAGCCGGCCGCCGAGGAGCATGAAGCCGCCGTAGGTCAGCAGGTAGCCGGACGGGACCCACTGCAGGTCCTGGACGGAGAAGCCCAGGTCGGCGCGGATCGCGGGCAGCGCCACGTTGACGATCGAGGCGTCGATGAAGTCCAGGAACGCGATGGCGCACAGCAGGGTCAGGGTGAGCTTGCCGCGTCCCGTCGCGAGGAGGGACGGAGGGGATTCGGTCATGCGGGCCTCCGGTCGATGGGCCCGCGCCGGTGACCTTCGGCGCGGGACGCTCGGGGGCTCGTTCGCTCCCCCGGGTCGGTTCGGTTCGCGTTCCATGAGCGGATCGGAGGGCGGGAGTGTGACGCGGCGGCCCGGGAATGTGGGTCAGGTCACAATCGGGTAGCGGATGTCACACTCGGGGGGCCGGCCGCGCTCAGAGGGGTGAGCGCAGAGGAGGTCGAGCCATGTCCGAAGGCACAGCCGCCGACATCGCGACGGAGGTGTTCGCCGGGCACCGGGAGCTGCTGTTCTCGGTGGTCTACAACATGCTCGGGAGCGTCGCCGACACCGAGGACGTCCTGCAGGACGCCTGGCTCGCATGGGCGTCCCGCAGCGCCGCCGACGCCCCCGGGGAGATCGAGAACCCGCGCGCCTACCTGGTGCGGATCGCGGTCAACACGGCGCTGTCGCGGCAGGCCGCGATCAGGCGCCGCCGCGAGACGTACGTGGGGCCGTGGCTGCCCGAGCCGCTGGTGACCCGCGACGACGTGGACGAGTCCGCCGAGCGCACCGAGGCGGTTTCGATGGCGCTCCTGGTCGTCCTGGAGACGCTCACACCGCTGGAGCGGGCGGTGTTCGTCCTGCACGAGGTGTTCGGCTACGCGCACACCGAGATAGCGCAGATCCTGGAGCGCAGCCCATCGGCGGTCCGCCAGCTCGCGCACCGCGCCCGGGAGCACGTGCACGCCCGCCGCCCCCGCTACCAGGCCGACCCGAAGGTGCAGCGGAAGGCGACCGAGCGGTTCCTCCAGGCCGCCCTCGGCGGCGACCTCGACGCACTGATGGACATCCTCGCCCCCGACGTGACGCTGTGGACGGACGGCGGCGGCAAATCCAGGGGCGTGGCGGCCCTGCGCCCCATCCAGGGAGCCGACCGGGTGGCGCGCGTCATCGCCGGGACGACCAGCCGCGCGCCCCTGGAGCTGGACATCTGCTACCGCACCGTCAACGGCGACCCGTCAGCGGTGCTGTTCGACAAGAACGCCCCGTTCGCCGTCATGGTCCTCGACCTGGACCCGGACGGCTACCACGTCCGCGGCGTCTACGCGGTCACCAACCCCGAAAAACTGACCCACATCGAGGAGAACGAGGAGATCGAGGACGAGGACTGAACTCGCGGCTCACGGGCGGCCCCGCGCCTCACCGTTCGGTGGTCGTCTCAGGGGGTGGCGCCGGAATGGGGCAGGACGCACATGGCGTCTAGGCCGAGGACGCGGTTGAGGCGGCCGAAGGCCAGCCAGGAGCCGATGCACATGCTCAGCTCCACGATCTCGGCCTGGGTGTAGTGGGCGGCCATGCGGGTCCAGAAGTCCTCGTCCAGGCCGTGGTGGTCGAGGATGTATCGCTCGGCGTATTCGGCGGCCAGGCGGGTGCGGTCGTCGAAGGCGTCGGTGGTGCGCCACTCGGTCACGGCGTCGGCGAACCCCTCCTCGACCTTCTGCCCGTCGCGCTCCGTCCGCCAGTCGAGGCAGAACAGGCAGCCGTTGAGCTGGGCGACGCGCAGCCGGGCGGCCTCGAACTCGCGGAGCCCGAGGGTGGTGTGCGCGTAGACGGCGAGGGAGAGGTTCGAGGCGGCGGGGCCGATGCCCGGCACCATCTCGCCCCACACGTACTGGATCGGGTCCTTGCCCTCGGGGATCTCGATGTTCACGGGCCTGCCCTTCTGCTGACGCCTCTCATGGCGCCGTCCTGCCGAGTTTGCCCACGGCGGGACGGACGGGAACGTCGAGCGCGTCGTAGAGCCCCGGTTCGGCGTCCACGAGCCAGTCGATCGCGTTCACCAGGCGGCCGGCGGCGGTGGCGTTCCCGCCGGCGGCGCGGTTGCCGTGCTCGTCGGTGGCCTCGACGGTGACCTCGATGCGCGGGACGCCCTCGATGACCACGCGGTGCGCGCCGTCGCCGTCCGGAGGCACGGGCCAGTCGGGCGCGCAGGACGGGTGGATGCGCGTGACGTGCTCGACGACGATGCGGGGCTCGCCGCCCACGATGCCCTGGACCTCGAACCGCACCGCGCCCTGCGTCCCCTTCTCGAACTCGCCCATGGACACGGTGGTGATCGTGGCGTCGAGCGGGCGCCGGTCGACGGTCTCGCGGATCTCGTCCAGCTCGACGCCGAGGGCGCGGGCCATCAGCCTGACCTGGCCGCCCCACACCATGGTCGGGACGGTCGCGGCGAGCATCGGCGGCTCGTAGTCCATCGGCTGCCCCATGCCGACCAGGTACCGGACGGAGTCGGGCTGGTCGTAGGTGGAGTAGTCGAAGATCTCCTGGCAGCGGACGACGTCGATCGTGCCGCCGAGGCCGCTGACCAGCAGCGGCAGGACGTCGTTGCCCCACCCCGGGTCGACGCCGGAGGCGAACAGGGAGCCGCCGCCCTCGGCGATCGCGTCCAGCACCGCCGCGCGCATCTCGGGCGGCGCGTTGCGCTGGTCATAGAGGGCGTACAGGGCGGGTGTGACGACGACCGCCCCGGCGCGGATCGCCTTGAGGACGTCGGCGAGCGCGTCGTCCGGGCGGATGTCGCCGGACGCCGCGTACACGACGGCCTGCGGACGGTCGGCGAGCACGGCTTCGACGTCGGCGGTCGCCGCGACGCCCAGGTCGCGGCCGAGGCCGGCGAGGTCGCCCGCGTCCCGTCCGACCTTGCCGGGATCGTGGACGATCACGCCGCTCAGCCGGAGCGCCGGATTCGCCTCGACGGCCCGCACGGCCAGCCGTCCCATGTTGCCGGTACCCCAGACGACCACGGAGATCATGCGCGGAATGTACCAGGACCAAGCAAGCACTTGGTAGCCACATGTGGACACGTAAATCTTTCCCCCAGCTCGTGACGCGGCCCCTAAATCCATATAGAACACGTTCTAATCTCACGAGTGAGGGAGGTCACATGAGTGACACCACCCCGTCCCTTCGCGTGTCCCGTCGCGGTTTCATCGTTGGAACCGGTTCTATGGTCGGGCTGGGCCTGCTCGGTCGGACCGGAGCCGCGGCGGCCCCGGCCCCCGCGCCGATCGCCAACGGCGCCCGCGTACCCGTCCTCGTCATCGGCACCGGCTACGGCGGCTCGGTCGCCGCGCTGCGCCTCGCCCAGGCGGGCGTCGACGTCCACATGGTCGAGATGGGCATGACCTGGGACACCCCGGGTTCGGACGGCAAGATCTTCTCGGGCATGAAGTCGCCGGACTACCGCGCCTACTGGCTCCGGACGCGGACCCTGCAGCCCATCAGCAACTTCCTCGGCTTCCCGATCGACAAGGACGTCCCCAAGTACACCGGGATCCTGGACGCCGAGGACTTCGGCGGCATCCTCGTCTACCAGGGCCGCGGCGTCGGCGGCGGCTCCCTCGTCAACGGCGGGATGGCGGTCACGCCGAAGCGCTCGCGCTTCAGCGCCATCCTCCCCTCGGTGAACGCCGACGAGATGTACAACGTCTACTACCCGCGCGCCAACTCCGGGCTCGGCGTCAACGAGATCGACCGGGCCTGGTTCGACACGACCGACTGCTACCAGTACGCCCGGGTCGGACGGAAGCACGCCGAGCGCTCGGGGTTCGAGTTCGTCTACGTCCCGAACGTCTACGACTTCAACTACATGAAGCAGGAGGCGGCGAACGCCGTCCCGAGGTCGGCGCTGAACACCGAGATCCTCTACGGCAACAACTACGGCAAGAAGTCACTCCAGAAGACCTACCTGGCGCAGGCCAAGGCCACCGGCCGGGTCGCCATCTCGGCCCAGCACAGGGTCACGTCGGTGTCCCCCGCGTCCGGCGGCGGATACACGGTCGCCATCGAGCAGATCGACACCACCGGCAACGTCGTGGCGACCAAGACGGTGACCGCCGACCGGGTGTTCTTCGCCGCCGGCAGCGTCGGCACCAGCAAGCTGCTGGTCAAGCTCAAGGCGACCGGCGCGCTGCCCAACCTGAACGGCGAGGTCGGCAAGGGCTGGGGCGACAACGGCAACGTCATGGTCGGCCGCGCCAACCACATGTGGGACCCGACCGGCAGCCTCCAGTCGTCCATGCCCACGGGCGGCATCGACAACTGGGACGCCGGCGGCGCGTTCGCCGAGGTCGCGCCGCTGCCCACCGGCATCGAGACGTACGCCTCGTTCTACCTGTCGATCACCAACACTCCGCACCGGGCCGAGTTCTCGTGGAACGCCTCCGCCGGACGCGTCGACCTCAACTGGCAGAAGTCCTGGAAGCAGTCCAGCATCGACATGGCCAAGACGATCTTCGACAAGATCAACAGCAAGGAGGGGACGATCTACCGGACCGACCTCTTCGGCACCTACAAGATCTGGGGCGACCACCTCACCTACCACCCGCTCGGCGGCGCCGTCCTGAACAAGGCCACCGACAACTACGGCCGCCTGCACGGCCACCCCGGCCTCTACGCGATCGACGGCTCGCTCATCCCGGGCAACACCAGCGTGAACCCGTTCGTCACCATCACCGCCCTCGCCGAGCGGAACATCGAGAAGATCATCGCCACCGACCTGTGATCCACCGGGATCCGGCCACGGGCGCGTGTGGCCGGACCCCTTCCACGGGCGCACGGCTCTACGGGCAGGCGGGGAACAGCCGCCGCGTCCCCGTGCCGGCCGCGTAGGCGGCGGGATCGCTGAACCGGCAGCCGAAGTCCGGACGCGCCACCACCGACGGCCTCGTGACCACGTCCCCGGCGGGCCGCACTCCCCTGTCGATCCAGCGGACGAGATCGTCCCAGGCCGCGCCCGCCTCACCGCCTGAGAACTCGCAGTGCTGGGTCGTGCGGACGGCACGCTGGACGAGCAGCCTCGACCGGTGGTTCCGCGCGACCTCCTTCGCGTAGATCTGCTCCATGGAGAACGGGACGAACAGGTCCCCCAGCCCGTGCAGGCTCAGGACCGGGACGTCCGGACGCCCGTTGATGCGCGGAACCTGGGACAGCCGGTTCGACAGCCGCGCCGGCAGGTTCTGGACCCGCACCCGCTGGACCGTCCTGTTCACGTCGACCGGGCTGTTCGGCTCGTACCGGGTGAACAGGTTCGTCCCCAGCTGCCCCGGCTCCTCGGCCAGGGTCGCGTCCGGCTTGGGAGGCTCGGCCAGCGTGAACGGGAAGTCCTTCCAGACCGCGAACGAGTTCACAGCGCCGGGACGCTCCCCGCCCGTCCGGTTGACGACGATCGAGCGGAACTGCTTCCCGCGCTCGTTAGTGGTGTCCGGCCCGCCCGGCTGCAGCCCGGTCAGCCCGAGCGCCGCCTCGATCTTCGGGACGGTCACCGTCGCGTACTGCTCGGTGACCGGGTACTCGCGGACGCCGGACAGGGCCTGGGCGACGAGGTTGTAGTCGAGGAAGTAGTCGAACAGCTCGTCGTCGCCGAGCACCCCGCACATGGGAAGCGCGCCGTCGTAATACCCGGGGAACTGCTCCAGCGAGCGTCCGATGATGTGCCCGCCCATGGAGACCCCGGCGATGATGCGCTGCTTGGGCCGCCCCACCTTCGCGGCGAAAAGCTCGGCCACGTCGCGAGTGCTCAACACGCCCGCGCGGACGTCGTACCCGTTGTCGTAGTAGGACGACGCGGCCCACGCGTACCCCTGGTCAAGGAGCCGTTGCTGCAGGCCGAACGAGGGCGGCCCCACCGTGAGCACCTTCCCCTGCCCGGCATAGCCGTGGGCCCACAGCGCCAGTTTGCCGTTCCACTGCGGCGGCACCTCGATGTCGTAGGCCGCATGGCGGTGGACGCCCTGGATCACCCGCGACGGCTCCCCGTGCACCTGGACGGGCGCGAGCGGCGGATTGACGATCGTGTACCCGGGGAGCGGCTGGTCGCCGGGAACGCGGTCGGCACGGGCCGCACCAGCCGGAACGAGCGCGGAGAGCACCAGCGCGGAGAGAACGGCGAGGGGACGAATGCGCATGAAGCGCATTACATACCGTCCGGTCGGTCAATGGAATGACGAGACCGCATCCGGCCCCTCGTGCTCGTCGCGCGGACGGGCGGCAGCGCCATCCGGTCTTCCGCGTAGCCCGCCGTCTAGAAGCCCAAGAGGCGCGCTCCTACGCCGGGCGACCTCCGGCGCGATCAGGCCCCCGGATTCGCATAGCGGTCGGCCGTGGCCCGTACCCGCAGGGACGGGCCACGACCGAAAGGGTCAGCGAGACGGTCCGGTGGAGGTGTCACCGGAGGCGCGCCGCTTGTTCTCCAGTTCGGTGACGTTGCCGCTCTTACGAGCCGTCCCGGAACGCGTTCTGCGTACGGTGCCACCGCGGTCGCGGGTGGCGCGCATGACGTCGACCATGGCGGTGGGCCCCCTCCATCCTCGATCCTTGGCGTAGGCACGGGCGTCCCGGCGCAGCTTGACAACCGCCTCGGAACCTCCGCGCGGTATCCACGAGCGAGTGGCGGCCCTGGTGACTCGGCGCCGTTCGCGGCCCTCGTCACGCGCGATCCGATATTCGGTGCGGTGCTGGAGCCAGGTTGGCAGGGCGGGTTGGAGCAGCGCGGCGACGGCTCCGAAGAGCGCCACAACGGCGACGCAGCCCGCGACCCACCGGGCCAATGCCGGGTCACCGGTCGCCTCGAACACCGCCACGGCGGCGGCAGCGGGGGTGCCGGCCGCGAGTGCGACCAGGCTGCACCCCTGTTTCCAGGTCACCGCCGCCTCGCCTCCCCGCTCTGCGCCGCGGTGCGGCACGGACCGGCATCGGACATGCTCCCCAACAAAGCGGCGGAGTAGGTATCAACCTGTGCGGCTTTGCCGTACGGTGGAACCACAATGTGCTCAGGTATGGGTAGTGCCGAGTCTTTCCCGGCACCAACGCTCCTGTGATGCATTAAAACCACCCCAGGGCTCTCCTCTAGTGAAATCGGGACGGGTCTTGCGGGGTGAGGGCCGTCAACCTACCGGTGAGCTGCGCCAACAACCGGCGGTAGGGATGACGGCCCTCGGCTTATCCGGGCTTTCCGCTTTTCGCTTCCCGGACAAGATCTATAAGAAAAGGGCCACGGCCGGGTCCGTCTCCTAGTTCCCCTTACAGGAAATGCCGTGAGCCCCATCTGGACTGATCACGAAGTGCCGCTTATCGATACCTCCTGGCCCACCCGCTCCCCGAACCGCGTTCTGCCCGGACCGCGTTCGGTCAACTGGCTCCGCAGCGTCTGCCACCCCGGCGAGGACAGCGTGACAGGACCGGAAGAGTCGCGTTTCCGCACTAGGCAACGACTCTACTCCTCCACGGCCCCAAAGTTGCGCACACGTTGCCCCTTGTCGCCGATGTCGCCCATATCACTACTAAGAGTGAGCAAACGATCATGATTAGTGTTTTCGATCATGCGTGCGAATCATGCAGAACTGCTCATTACGTGGCGAGTCGGACGCTTTACATGCGACGGTCAGACGTCAAGCGATGGCTCGTCATCGAGATACCCGTGAGTACGGTCGCATTCCAGCGCGACGCCGTCGACAACTACCGGCAGTAGTAAGCACTCCGACAGGAGCGAAGAGCATCTACGTTCCTTGATAAGGCTTTACAAAGTATATTCCGTCACCGACAGTGACGATCTATGACTGCAACATCATGCTGATGCGGAGGTGTGCCGGAGGTGACGCAGCGACGTATCCATAGCGCCCGCTCTGGCTTGGGTCGCGGAGGAGGCAGCAGAGCCGCCTGCTGTTCCCAGTTGTCGGCGTATCGTGGAGGATCTCTTCGAGCCGCTCGCTCAGCATCCGGTAGCGGCCGGGATCCCGGCCCCGGTTGACCTCGATGCAGCCGGGACGGGATCGCCTCGGCCTCCGCGACCAGCCGGTCCCGGGCCTTGATCAGGGCCTCGCGGTAGCGGATCGTCGCCCCCTGCCGTTGGCGACGATTTGCGCCTTGAACCCGCCGAACAGCACCCCGGCGACGTAGTGGCGCAGCATGTGCCGGGCCTTGGCTTCGATCAGCTTTTCGGCTTCGAGGACGTCGCCCCGGGTGGCGTACCGGCGCTGGAGCGCCTCGCGCTCCTGCTCGCTCTACTCGGCGAACATCTCTCGAAGACCTCGTCGAGGTCGCGCCCGTCGCGGACGGCGCCCTTGACGGTGTTGCCCTCGTAGAAGATCCGCACGACCGCGCCGTCCGCCTCAGCGTCGGCGAGCGGGTAGCGGTCGATGACCGGGCCGAAGATCTGGCTGGTCCGCTTCTTCTTGCCCATGATGATCGGCGTACCGGTGAAGCCGATTCGTGCGCAGTCGGGCAGCGCTTCGAAGAGGTTCGTGTCCAGCCGCGAGCCGTGCGACCGGTGCGCCTCGTCGTTCAGGATGACGACCGACTCGTCGGCGTTTCAGCTCGCCGAGCGAGGGCGCCGTCTCGCTCGGCCCCCGTCGGACTTCCGGGCGGCCACGTCCTGTTGCTTCAGGATCATCACGGCGACAATGCCCGGCCCGTGCTCCGAGAGGAGCCGCTTGGCCTTCTTGACGCTTGCGGCCTCCTGGATCTCCTCGCCGGTCATCAGCGTCCTGGAGAGTTGCCTTTGCAGCTGCGTCCGGTCGGTGACCAGGACGACCTTGGCGGCGGCCAGCCCCTCGATCGACCGCATCCGCGACGAAGACCTCCTGACCCTCCGTCCCAATGCGGCCTCGGCCGACTCCCGACCAGGCCAACGCGGACGGCAACGCCGCCGCCCGAACCCGCCGAGCCAAGCCCACCGCAGACCGCAAAAAGCCCCCCACCGGCACGTCCTGACCTCAAGTGCGGTTGCCGTGGTGGCTGGGGGGCAGCGTCAGGCGGCGTTGGTGGGCCGGTCGGTGACGGGAAGCCTCATGGTGTGGTCGCCGAAGTCGGCCACCAGGTCGAGGTGTCCTCCGAGTGCCTCGACGTATCGGGCGATGACCTCGATGGAGGTGACCTCACCGTGTTCGATCTGGGAGATGCGGGCGACGCTCACGCCCATGCCAGCGGCGAGGTCCTTCTGGCCGAGGCCAGCGTGCTTGCGGGCTTCGGCGAGCTGGTGTCCGCGCGTCTCGGCGAGGAGCCTGCGTGCTCCGGACTCGATCTCGGAAGGGGAGACGCCGGCGGCGTGCAGTTCTTGTTCCAGGGTTTCCCAGTCCTGCGGAGTGCGCTTGGGCACGGTCACTCCTCCTCTTGGGTGGTGTGGTCGATGTAGAGCTGTTCGGCCAGTGGGATCTTGTCGCGGTACCACCGCTCCCAGTTGCCCGCCTTGTCGCCGCCGAGCAGAAGGAGCGCTGATCGTGTCGGGTCGAATGCGAAGATTATCCTTATCTCGGATCGGCCGCGGGAACCGGGTCGTAGCTCCTTGAGGTGGTGCAGGTTGCTGCCTTTGAGGCGGTCGACCAGGGGTCTGCCCAAGGTCGGGCCCTCTTCCCGTAGTGCCGCCACGGCCTGGGCGACCTGCGTGGCAGAGCCGAGATCCTCTTTGATCAAGGTACGGAACCACGTCGCGTACTCCTCGGTCACTTTCACGGCCCAGGTCAACGACGGTCCTCCTTCGAAACTTAAGGATAGCCTTAACCTAGTCTCCTGCCTCCTCCCACGGGTGCTGACAGGCGAACTGGGCTGGGGCGGCCTCCGGCGGGTCTCAGGATCAGCAGAGAGGCCCATCGGTGCGAGGCCCGCACTGATGCCGCTAGTCGTGTTCCAGCACCACGGCGGCCAGCCGGTTCTGCTCCGTCACGCACCGACCGCGCCCGACGATCACGCCACGGTCACGTGATGGTCAACGCCGGCCGGTGGGCTGGGATACCTTCTCGTCCGAGCCGGGCCAGGCCCCGCGGGCGCTGATCTCGAGCATCAGGGCGGCGATGTTCCAGGCGTCGTCGGGTCCGCTGTGGTGACGGCCCTCCAGGGGCAGGCCGGCGTGGTCAAGTGCCGCGCTCATCCCGGGCTTCCTGCGGAGGCCGAAGCACTCGGTGAAGGCCCGCTTGGCGTTGGTGTGCCGCGAGCTGAACGGGTAGGACACCCGGCCGCCCGAACACTGGTGTTCGAACTGCCTGCGGTCGTAGTCACCCCAGCTCGCCCAGGCGCGGGACCTCGACCGATGCTCCCGTTCCAGGAGGGCGCACGCCTCCCTGAATTCGAGCCCGCCCTCGACTTCGGCCGAGGTCAGCCCGGTCAACTCAGTACAGAACGCACTTACCGCCGAGCGGGCAGGGCGGACCAGAATGCGGTGCTTGGCCACCCGCTTCCGCGCCTCCACGTCCACCACGCAGAGCCCGATCTCGATGATCTCGCTGACCTCCCCGGGCGGCGGACGTCCCTCCCAACAGGTCGCTTCCACATCAATGACATTGAGAAACTGCCCAAAATTTTCCATAGCCAAGCAACGCTACCGACGAACTCCCGGCCTGGCGACTCGTTTATGGACGCCCACCTGAATTGCGAGGAGGTATGGAGACCGGAAAACGCGGATCTCCGTCCGGACGGTGAGGGAGGCGGTTCGTCGCGGGACCGGAGCGTGGGGTCACATCGTGTACACCTGGCCGGTCTGGCGGCCCTCGATCGAGCGGATGTAGGCGTCGGCGGCGACGGCGACCGGGACGGGCTGGAAACCGGCGAACAGGTCGCCGTAGACGTCCATCGACTCGGCGAAGACGGTGGGGCTCACGGCGTTGATCCGCTGGCGGTGCGGAAGTTCGATCGCGGCGGCTCGGACGAACGCCTCGACGGCGCCGTTCACCGTGGACGCCACCGAGCCGGTGACGACCGGGTCACGAGTGAGGACGCCGGTGATGAGAGTGAACGAGGCCTCCCCGCCCATGAGCATGCTGCCTTGACGGACGAGTTCGATCTGGCTGAGCGCCTTGCCGGTGAGGCCGTCTCGCATGTCCTGGGCGCTCAGCTCGGTGAAGGGCTTCCACGGAACGCTGCCCGCGGTGTTCGCCACGGCGTCGACCCGGCCCGCCCGTTCGTACATCGACCGGATGGAGTCCGGGTCGGTGATGTCGACGGAGATGTCGGAGCCCGAGCGCGAGGCGGTGACGATCTGGTGGTCACGCTTCCGCAAGGCGCTGTGGACGGCGCTTCCGAGGGTGCCGTTCGCGCCGATGAGCAGGATCTTCATGGAGGGATGATCGTTCGTCACGGTCCCGAAGTCCAGCCATAAAGGTCGTCCCAAACGGGGAGGGCATGCCGCACCGCGGGATCGGACGTACGGTCAGAGAAGCGTGACCTTGGGTTGGAGCCGCAGGTACTCGCCGTACCGTCTGGCGGCCTGGTCGAGGGCTTCGAGCTGCGGACGTGTCAGCGCCCGGTAAGGCCGCAGGTCGAACCGCACATGGTCGCGGCCGACGGTGCGTCGCATGGAGGCGGAGAGCTGGGCGTCGACCAGGGCCATCCCGATCGCGGCCTCCCGGGTGCGCGGCACGTCGCCGGCGGCGTCCAGCACCCAGCGGGAGTCCTGATAGCCGCGATACGTCTCGTCGAGGATCTGCAAGAGGTGGCCCCCGGGGTCCTGCGGTCCGTCGGGAGCTTCTCCGGGCGCGTGCCAGAAAGTGCGCCCGTCGTGCTGGAACGAGTCGAGCCGATCACGCACCTGGTGCAGGCCGGCACGCACGTCGGTGAGGGTGAGCGTCGCCCAGTAGGCGAGGTCCCGTTCGGTCGCCGGGCCATGCCCGGTGAAGTACCGCAGCGCGAGTTCGGCCAGGGCCTCGGTCCGGTCGAGGCGCCGTGGTGCCGGCACGCGCTCGGACATGAGCGCGTAGGTGTGTTCGCCCTCGACGGGTCGCCCGCTGCAGATCAGGCCGTCCAACTCGGCGTGGGCCAGCAGGATGACCGGCATCTGCCCGCCGCCCTGGACACCGCGCTCGCGCAACTCCTCAGCCAACTGCTTGCGCGTGAGATGGCCACGGCTCGCCAACGCCTCCATGACGGCGGCGACCGCCCGGTCGATGGCACGTTCGTCGAGGCCGTGGGTATCGCGCAGCTGCCGGCCGGTGACCTGGCGGACACGAGGACCGGTCAGGTCGAGCAGCCAGCCGACGTCCTCGGCTCGCACGAAGTGCCACGTCGGGCGCAGCACATGCGTGCGCACGATGGCGCCGTCGTCGAGGAGGGTCGCCAGATCGGCCCGGTCGGGGTTCCGTGTGCGGGAGGCCACGGCCCAAGCCGCCTGGCTGGAGTTCTCCGCCTGGACGGCCAGCAGTGATCCCACCGCCTCACCCGCCGACCCGACGTAGGGCCAGACCAGGTGCTGAGAGCGCAACCGCCAACGAGCGATGTCGATGTCCCGCACCACGCCCCCATCTCCTGGACTCGAACCGGGAACAGCCTAGGCAGGCGCTCTGACATTCAGCCGGTCGGCGGACGTTCGTCAGCCCAAAGGCGCTCACGCCCCTTCCGCAGCGACCGTTGCGGAAGGGGCGCGGCTACGCGGTGATCCGTTGGGCACGGGGTGCGACCCGCCCGAACTTCGAGGGTCGGCGGGGCGCACCCCGGCGCTCAGTTGTAGAAGGTCGCGCTGTGGATGTCCACCGGGTTGGCGGTGTCGCCGGTGGCCACGCCGTAGACGGCCACGAAGGCCGAGCCGGTCGAGACCAGGCCGGTGTAGTCACCGAGCATCCGACCGGAACTCGTCGACGGCACCGTCCGCGCGTCGAAGGGGCCCTCGATGTGCCGCTCGCGCCACGATCCGGACTTCGTGCATTCCTGCGCGCAGGTCACGGCCCAGAAGTCGGTGGGCAGGCCGGCGGCGGACGTGTTCTTCCGGAAGTCGTAGTACGTGACCGCCACGGTGCCGCCGGGGGATACCGCGATCGCCGGTACCACGGCCGAACCGGAGGGCGTCTTGTCCACGCGAACCGGGCTGGACCAGGTCTTCCCGCCGTCGTTGGACTCCGCGTACTGGACGTGGAAGGTGCCGTCGGCGTCCTGGCTCTGCCAGACGATGTTCGCCGTCTTGCCGCCCGGCCGGGCCGCCAGCAGCGGCAGCGAGGCGTTGCGCACGGGGTCACCCGAGTTGTCGGGGTCGGGGACCTTGATGCCCACGGCCATCGGAGCCGCCACGTTCAGCGTCGGCGCCGACCAGGTGTCGCCGCCGTCTGTCGAGCGGATGACCTGCGTGGCGGCGGTGGTGTCGGTCTCCTGGTGCATGCCCATCAGCAGCGTCCCGTCGGCCAGCGGCACCAGCTCGGTACCGATGACGCCGCTGTTGGTCGGGAAGTCGTACACCTTCTTCGTGGTCCAGGTACGCCCGTCGTCGGTCGACTTCGCCATGTAGATCGGCTGTACCCAGCTCTGCGTCGTGTCGGTCGACCGGGTCTCGACCCGGTCCCACACCGCGTAGACCACGCCCGGGTGGTACGGATCGGCCGTGATCGCGGGGCGGTCGTTGAAGAACCGCGGATCGTCGTCGCGCTTCAGGGTCACCGGACGATCCCAGTGCATGCCGCCGTCACCGGACCGCGACACCAGGATCGCCGTCGTCTCGCCGGAACGCGACAGCGAGAACGACGCGGTCACCGCCGCACCGGACGGCGTGATCGTGACCCAGTGGTCCGTCGTGACGTCGTAGTCGCCGCCGTTGGCCGCGGTACCGCCGTCGCACCGGGAGAACGCGGGCTGCTCCGCCGACGGACGCCACGTCGCGCCATTGTCGTCGGACACGGCGGTGGCGGTTCCATTGCTCCCGTACCTGTTCCACCGGTCCTGCTGGTACACCGCGACCAGATGCGACGGCCGCTTCGGATCACGAGCCACCATGGGCTGAACCTCGGTGTTCGGGTTCAGCACATAACCGTCGCCTTCGGGCTGCCCACAGCCCGAAGGCAGCGCACTTTTACCCGATATACGCACCACACTGGCAGGGTCGGACCCGTCCGCGAAGGCGGATTGAACCGCGAAGTTCAAGGCGAACACGGCGGCCGCCATGGCCGCCATTAACGTCGAAGGTCGTTTCAAAGGTGCCTTCCTCATCCTCGATCGGGGTGTCTCCGCAGGACGCGGCCATGAACCGGACAACGCGCCCCAGCGGACGCC
Organism: Actinomadura sp. K4S16; assembly: GCF_008327685.1. Classification (GTDB taxonomy): domain Bacteria; phylum Actinomycetota; class Actinomycetes; order Streptosporangiales; family Streptosporangiaceae; genus Spirillospora. Next base: position 844 of record NZ_BDDE01000023.1, on the reverse strand, counting down.
GGAACGGCACGACCGACGCTACAGTCCAAGATCGACTTCTATCCCGCGAACGAGGAAATCAAGATCATCTCCGACCTCTCCCCGACCGGTCGGCCCGCCGCGCCGGCCGCTCAGCGAGGAAGATCGAGGTCGTCCCGCTTCAGCCGGGCCAGCAGCCCGCCGAACGCCTCCCGCCCGAACACCAGCCGTTCCCCATCCGGATCCTTGGAGTCCCGCACCCACACCCGACCGCCCAGCTCCGCCAGCTCCACGCATGCATCGTCATTGCCGCCGCCGCTGTGGGAGCTCTTGCGCCAATTGCTCACTCGTACTTCCTCAGCATCCGATCCATCAGGGCTTGCGAGTCCGTTCGAGGCAGGGCAAGTGCCCCGATCTGGTCAAAACGTACTTCGAGTAGGGCTGACTCGTCACCGGCTTCGATCAACCGCCCGGCGACCTGCGCGACGGCGTAGGAAACACCCCGACCATTGATCGTCATCACCTGGAAGTGCCCGTCGTGCCCTGGATGCCACCCCGAAGCGCGCGGGACGACGCGGACGCAGACGCGGTCGGTGTCCCCCAACTCGATGAGATGGTGCAACTGCTCCGCCATGACTTCGCAACCGCCCACGACGTTGTCGAGTACCTCTTGGTCGATGAGAATCCACAGGTAAGGCGGCTCCTTCCGCAGCAAAATCTCCTGGCGCTTCATCCGGGCCTGAGCTTCAGCCTCGGCTTCATCGGCACGACCCGCGGCTTTGAGGAGAGCCTGCGCATATGCCTTGGTCTGCGCCAAGGCCGGGACGGTCTTGCCGTGGTACATCTTGATGACGTCGGCCGCCTCCTCGTACTGGAGGTACTGCTT
>NZ_BDDE01000022.1 GCF_008327685.1 Actinomadura sp. K4S16 | reverse complement strand
CCCTGTGCGGGAAGTCCGGTAAGAGACGTACGGCTTGTTCCGACCGCCGAGCTCACCGACACCGGAGGTGCCGAACCGATGTCCATAGCCGCTCCCACCGTTCTGGTCACCGGCGCCTCGTCGGGTATCGGCCAGGCGACCGCGCGCCGCTTCACCGAAGAAGGCTTCCGGGTCTTCGGCACCAGTCGCCACCGTCGTCCGGACGAACGCGGGGTGGAGATGCTGGAGCTGGATGTGCGTTCCGACGCATCGGTCGAGCGTTGCATACGCCAGGTGCTCGAGCGCACTGAGCACATTGACGTGCTGGTCAACAACGCCGGTGTCATGCATGAGGGCTTCGCGGAGGAAACGCCCCTCGCGGACGCGGAAGCGATCTTCGCTGTCAACATCTTCGGTACCGCACGCGTCACCAACGCAGTGCTACCCGGCATGCGAGGCCGCCATGACGGGCGGATCATCAATATCGGGTCGCTCGCAGCCTGGGTGGGAGAGCCTGGACAGGGCTATTACGCCGCATCGAAGGCGGCCGTCGCCCGGTATACGGAGGCACTGCGTCACGAGGTGTGGCATTGCGGTATCAGAGTCACTCTGGTGGAGCCGACCGTGTTCGCCACGAACGTACTGGCGGCCTCATCGACCGCGGAGGCGACGATCGGCGACTATGACGGGCCGCGCGAGAAGGCACGACGCACCCTCCACGAGAGCCTGGCCGAGGGCGGCGACCCCGGGGAGGCGGCCGACCTCATCGTGGAGATCGCACGCGCCCATGCGCCGCACCCACGCTACGGCGTCGGTCCCGAGGCGTTCTGGCTTCCGCATGTCAAGTCGCTGTTGCCGGGACGCGTATTCGACCAGCTCCTACGCCACGGATTCGACCTGCCAGGTCGCCCGTGACGGCTCCGAGACCGCCGGCCCCGGCCCCCGCTCCTGAACCCGCGGGGATCGGGGCCGGCGTCGCGGACAGGTGTCAGCCAAAGGCCATCAGTACCGAGCCCTTGTCGGTCGGGTACGGATTGAAGAAGTAGCCGGACTGGACGTAGAGCATTCCGTGGGAGACGACTGCACCGCCGCCCCCGGAGATGGCACCGCCGCGTCCGACCTGGCCGTTCACGGTGTCGACGTCGCGGATCGTGTCATAGGTCCAGAGCACCTGGCCGGTGCTCGCGGAGTAGGCGCGCATCTTGCCGTCGATACCGCCCTCCCAGACAAGGCCGGGTGTTGTCGTCACCGCCGGTGTATGACCGAGCGCACAGACATCGGGATACCGCGCCGCGCCGCCGGTCGTACATCCGTCCGCCGGGTTCGGCGTCTTCCAGAGGACGCGGCCGGTGGCCGGGTCGAGGGCGTAAAGAGTTCCTGGATCCGCGGCGTAGGTGGCCACGTAGAGCCGGTGCCCGTCATAGCTCGTGCCCCACTGGACACCACTCAGACCACCGTTCGGCATGGGGGTGGACAGGGCTCGTTCCCAGATGATCTCGCCGCTCCGGGCGTCAAGGAGGTGGTAGACGCCGGACTTCTGGCCGATGCCGACGACACGCCGGTGCCCCACGGTGAAGATGTTCGGTGCCGCGCCGAGGTCATAGTCCAGTGCGGTCCCTTCGTCGAGGTTGAGGCAGAACTCCTGCTCCTCGGGCACACTGCTGGAGCACTCGATGCGCCAGGTGTCGACGGCCGTCATCTTCCGCGTCCAGCGCACCGTGCCGGTCGCGGTGTCGAGGGCCAGCAGGGAATCGAAGTGTCCGCCGCTTCCCGAGTAGTTCTGCCCAGTGCCGACAAAAAGGGTGCGGGTGGCAGGGTCCACGACGGGGGTGCTCCACACGCCCGCGCCCGACGGGGCGTATCGCGTCACGCCGTTGGGCCAGGTGCCGTCCTTGCGCGGGGGCGGCACCGTGTAGAAACGCCATGCCGGACGTCCCGTGTCGGCGTCAAAGGCGTCGACGTGGCCGCGGAAAGTGCAGCAGGCGTGCGCGGTGCCGAGGAGGTTCTCCCAGCTGGACACACCGACGTAGACACGGCCGCCGAACACTATCGGCGAACCGGTGACGGTCGCCGACTCCGAACTGTCGATTCGGCGGACCCAGACCAGGCGTCCAGTGCGCTGGTTCAGCGCGTACAGGTAGCCGCGTTTATCGCCGAAGTAGACCTTGCCGCGCGCCACCGCTGGTGAGTCCTGTACCGGCGTGGCTCCGGTCCCGACCGTGGCCGTGTCGAACTCCCACTCGGCCGCCCCGGTGCGCGCGTCGCGTGCGTAGAGCTTGCCGTCGGGCCCGCCGAAGTAGACCGTGCCGTTCACCACCGACGGCTGACTGCGCGGAGTCCCGGCTTCTTTCGGATAGGCGAAGGCCCACTTGAGCTTGAGCCCGCTGACGTTGTCCGGGGTGATCCCGTGTTCGTACGGGTTGTAACGCGAGCCTCGCAGATCCCTCTGCCATGTCGGCCAGTCACCTGGCAGTGCAGTCGCCGCCGGAGCTGCCAGGGCGGCCGCAGGCCGTGCTTTCGCTCCGGCGCCGGCTAACCCGACGGCCAGCGCAGACACGCCCAGCACGGCGATCGCCCGTCGCACAATGCCTCTTCGAACTAGCAAATCACCGACTCCTTCCGACTGGGTTTCGCCCGACTTCATCGACAGGGAGCTTGGACGCACATGGAGAACAGGTGGCACATATGCCAGGTGCGCGCGGCAACGTCGATTCAATCGTCCAACGCCGTTGTCGCTGAAGCACTCGCATCTTCGTGAAGGACCATCCTTGACCTTCCAGACCGAGCTCGGATAATGATCAGGCTGCGTACCGGGCACCACGGGCCCGTTCCCAACGCCCGGATATTTCCTACTTGACCAGTATAGATTTCGTTGATGGGCCGGATGGCATGGCGGCATGGAGTTGTGCTGATCAGCGGCGCTCGTCGGGACTGAGCGAGGCGACTTCCCTTCTGTTGCCCAAGAAGGCTTCCGGGCATTCGGTACGAATCTTCCCGAATCCCTCGCGTTCCCGCAGCGACCGGTGTCGAACCGATCGGATTGGACGTGGAGTCTGAGAGCTGCGCCGATGAGGTCCTTTCGAGCGACCGTCTCGACATCCCGATCAACAACCAGAAATCCCCACTGGAGTCTTCATTTGCGGGGCAGCCCCGCTTGATTCACGGCCTGTTCGCCTGTTGACTCGGTCTACACCGTCCACCAACCATGAATTCAAGTTCGCCACCGAGTATGGTTTCCGGTCGGCGGGCCCGGATGAATTCAGCATCGCCCACCTCGACGGAAGAGACCGAATGCTCCCCTATCTAGGGTCCCAGCCTCCGTGGTTCGTTTTTCTCGGCCATCCCCGGGACCGCAGTGATCTGCACTCCATCGGTGGCAGCTCGCTCATCTTCGACCACAGCGAGGATGAGGACGAGTTCGAAGAGAAACTATGCTCGCTCCCGCCGACCGTGGTGGGCGGCATCACCTTCGGCTTCGCTCCGATCCGGGGCGAGATGATCTGCGTGATGCGGATGCCGAACCAGATCCTGCGAGCCCGGGAGGCGATCCGGGAGGGCGTTCGGATCGCAGCGGGCCGGGGCGCGAAGGTCGTGGGTTTGGGGGCCCTTACCGCGCCGGCCACACGGGGAGGCCGATTGCTGCTCGACACGTTGCCGCCCGGCGTGACGCTGACCAATGGAAACGCCTACACCGCAGCCGTGGCGCGGCACGACGTGCTGGAAGCCGCCGAGCATCTGGGCCTCGGCACCGACGCGACCGTGGCCGTGGTCGGATGCACCGGTTCGGTGGGCACGGCGGCGTCCAGGCTGCTGGCCGAGGACGGCTTCGAACTGATCCTCGTCGGCAGGAGCGAGCGGCGCGTCCAGCGAGAACTCCCGGATCTCTGCGACGACCACACCGTCGCCAGCGGGCAGAGTGAGCTCAAGGCGGCGCAGGTCGTCCTCCTCTTGACGAGCGACTCGACAGCGCATCTCGTCCCGGACGTCGTGCAGCCCGGCGCGATCGTCATCGACCTCACTCACCCCCGGAACATCGACCCTTCCGACTTTCCGGCCTTCCTGGAACGCGACGTCCAGGTCGTGCAGGGCGGGCAGGTCGTGATTCCCGACTACCACAATACGATGGAACTTCAACTCGCCGAAGGGCGGAACACCATCGCGTGCCTGGCGGAGACTTACCTTTTCGCCAAGGAGGGCATCACGGAGCACTCGGTGGGGAACCCGCCGATAGAACTCGCTCGCGAGTTGAGCGAGATCGCCGAGTTTCACGATGTGCATCCCGCTCGGCTGAATCTCACGCCGCGATAGAAGCCGGTCCCACGGGCCGCCACCCGCTCGCTCAGGCCGCGAACTCGCTGGTCAAGGAGATTCCTTGTCCCGCCGGCGGGACAAGGCCTGCCTCGGAAGCACCGACCGGCCCAGGCCTGCGCGCTCCTTGACAGCGGCAATCTCGGCAACGACTCTCGCAACGAGAGCCAAACGCCCAGCACGGCGGCAATGGGTCCCTACAAAGGTCGACCGATCAAGTCAAGGGTTCATCGGTGGAACAGGCCGAGCCCGCGGGAGAGATGACGCATGGCGAGCATGGAATGGCTGTGGCGACGCGTGTGCACGCCGAATTGCACCAGCGTCTGCAAAAGGTACTGCCCCGGTTGCCGCGCCCGGGCCGGCGAGTGGGCGGCGTCCGGACCGGAGGCCGAGCAGAGCGCCCCCAGAGAGAAGAGGACGATGCGGATAAGAGAACTCGCCCGGTGCGCGGTCGACTGCCTTTCTGCTGACGTGAAGGCGCTCTTCGGCAGGCGTTCGAAGCGCGACACCGCGCCGCCGCAGGTCGGCACCGATCCACAGCCGATCAAGATCAGTGAAACCACGCCGAGTCGGCACGCATGCGGATGCCAGGCGTCGAGCGATGACGAGACGGACCATGCCGCGGCCCGGTCGCACCGGTAGAGGGCGATCGCCCGCTGGTGTCTCCGGCGTCGACCGCGGCGAACAGGACGAGCACTCTGATTGGAGGTCTCTCGAATCCACGGGTACCGGGTGGTTCCCGTGCGACAGCAGGACGAAAGTGACCCAACGAAAGTGAGGGGTTGCGTCAAGTATGACGATGGACGCCGAACGCGACGAACTTGCGATCTCCCCGGATGAGATCGCCGAACGCCGTCGTACGAGAAGCGAACCGACCGAGAAGACCGTCTTCCGGGTGGCCGGCCTGTACGGCTTCTCCCCGGAGAGTCTTCCGTTCCCGATCAGCCGTACCGAGACCATCGACTCCGGTCCGATCAGCATTTCCATGGACCCCGAGTCCGATTCCATGACGAACCTGGGCGTCATCGACTACGAGAACTGCTACCTGCGGGTGCGGTACTCGGGCCACATGATCTTCCCCGGCATCCACGAGCTCGTCACGAGCGGCAAGCACGACCTGAGCCTCCTCGGCCCGGTTCGCGCGACGGCGACGGACGAGTGCATCGTCGAGCCCGACCTCTCGGGCTGGCGCGCGCTGGGAACCCTCGACTTCCTGCCCGGCTCGATCTGGGCCGGCGCCGCCGGTGGTTGAGACGGCCGCATCACCTCCAGTCTGGAGGAAAGCCTGCTGGGTCTTCGCGAAGGACGCAGCATCAGCGTCGCCTACGAGACGACATTCCTGATCAACTGGCCGCGCCATCTCGGCGGCGGATCCATCAACCTCACCTTGGAAGGTGCGATGGTCCTCATCCCGGTACTCGGGAGCCAGTGATCGATCCCGGGGAATGGCCGCCGGCCGCGTTGGTCGCTGTACGACCCGATCAACGCCGGTCGGCGGTCATCTCCTGGTCACGAGGGTGGAGCGAGCGGGACCCGCGGTCCCGGCGCCGGCGAGATCCGGAGGGTTCTGGATTCATGAGACTGTCCGAAGGCGTTTCCGGGAGCCGGATCCTCGCGTTGGGCGAATACAGCCCGGCTCGCGTCGTCCCCAACGAGGAGATCTGCGCGCGGCTCGACTCCAGCGACGAGTGGATCCGCACACGAAGCGGCATTGTGACCCGCAGGATCGCGGGCCCGGACGAGACGGTGGTCGACATGGCGCAACGCGCCGGCCACAACGCGATGTGCGCGGCCGGGCTCGCTTCCGAGGACATCGACCTCGTCATCGTCGCGACGAGCTCGCTCCCCTACCAGACACCGGGCGCCGCCGCGGAGGTCGCGCACCGGATCGGCATCACGGCACCCGGCGCGATGGACATCACGGCCGGATGCGCCGGCTTCTGCTACGCCCTCGCCGTAGCCTCGGACGCGGTCCGCATCGGAAACTCGGCCTGCGCCCTCGTGATCGGTTCTGAACGACCGAGCGACATGGTGGACCCCGATGACCGCTCCATGGCCTTCCTCTTCGGCGATGGGGCCGGAGCGGCGATCGTCGGACGCTCCGAAGAGCCGGGAATCGGCCCGGTCGTCTGGGGCTCCGACGGATCGAAGGTCGAGGCGATCGCGCAGCGGCCGACCTTCGCACAGCTGAGAGCCGAAGTGATGGCCGGTGGCAGGGCCGTCCTGCCGATGGTTCGCATGGACGGAGTCGCCGTCTTCCGCTGGGCGACCGCCGAGGTCGCGAGAGTCGCCGCCCGCGCGCTCGACGCCGCCGGCGTGGCCCCGCACGAGTTGGGCGCCTTCGTCCCGCACCAGGCGAACCTGCGCATCATCGAATCGGTCGCCAGGGCGCTGAAACTGCCGAAGTCCGTGGCGATCGCGCGGGACATCGTGGACCGCGGCAACACCTCGACCGCGTCCATCCCGCTCGCCCTGCACGGGATGCTGGAGCGCGGCGAGGTCAAGAGCGGCGAACCCGCCTTGTTCGTCGGGTTCGGTGCGGGGCTCACCTATGCCGGCCAAGTGGCGTTGATCCCCTAGATCCCGTCCGGAGGCTCGGCGGAGTCGTGAAGACGTCGCGCCATGCACGAGCCCGTCCCGTTGGATCACGAGGTCGGGTGTTGCGCAACACGCCGGGCGCGCAGCACTCTCACGAGAGCGCCGCTCGGCTGCATCCATCGGTCCCGCCCTCAGGGCCTCAGACCCGCGCGGAGACCGGATCAGAGATGTCGCTCTGAAGAGGGATAGAAATTCTGTCCATCTGGACAGTACATTTGGACAGTCGATCTCCAACGCGCCCTCCGCCTCCCCCAGACGCGTGGTCGGAAAGGTGGTCATGTGGCCAGTTCACCTGGACAGTCCAGTCGGCCCGGTCAGCCGGGCGGGCGGCACCGCTCGATGGCGACCCGGCACCAGCTGCTGGACGCGGCGGCACAGCTCATCGCGGAGGTCGGCTGGGGACGCGTGACCACGCGAGCCGTCGCCGAACGGGCGGGGCTGCCGCACGGTGCGGTCAGCTACCACTTCCACGGCAAGCAGGAGCTGCTGACCGAGGCCGCGATGGCCACCGTGGAGGCGATGTTCCCGTTGAACAGACTCAGGTCGGTCACCAAGCTGACCGACCTGATTCCGCTGTTCCAAGCATCGATCTCCACTCCGCCGGACCCGGAGACCATCGATCCCGTCAGCTCCGGGGTGCTCGCGGAGGCGATGCGCGAATGCGGGCGCAACCCCGAACTGCGTGGCCGCATCACCGAGTTGCTGCGCGCCTACCGGACGCTCGTCGCCGACCTGGTGCGCGCAGAGCAGGGCCGCGGCGTCGTCGAGCGAGGGCCCGACGCGACGGATCTGGCGACACTGCTGATCGCCGCAGGCGACGGACTGCTCCTGCACGCCCTCCTCGATCCGCAGTTGCCGATCGCCGGAGCGGCCGAGGCGCTGCTCGCACTTGTCCACACCTAAACCGAGGCGTTCACACCGTCCGTAGACGAGCGAGCGCCGGAGAGGCTCCCATGGACGAGGACGTAGCCCAACGCGAGAAGCAGGCGACACCTCTCAGCGGCACGCAATGGACGACCTTGGTCCTGCTGACCCTGTGCATGTTCGTGGTGGTCCTGGACGCCACGGTGGTACTCATCGCGCTGCCGGCCATCCTGTCGGACCTCGGGGGCACGCTCGCCCTGGCGACCTGGATACCCGCCGGGTTCGCACTGGCCTTCGCGGCTTTTCTACTGATGTTCGGCAAACTCACCGACATCTACGGCAGACGGCTGATGTTCATCGGCGGCCTGATCGTATTCAGTACCGCATCGCTGGCGGCCGCTCTCTCCCCGTCCATGGAGTTCCTGGTCGGTGCCAGGGTCGTGCAGGGCGTCGGAGCGGCGATCATCGAGCCGGCCATCATCGCGCTGATCAAGGCGTCGTTCCCCGCCGACCGGCTCGGCCTGGCGTTCGGCGTGGAGGGCCTCGCCGCGGGCCTGGCCGGCGCCGGCGGCCCGATCGTGGGCGGCTATCTGGCCACGGCCTTCTCGTGGCGCTACATCTTCGTCATCAATCTGCCCATCGGCTTGATCGCGATCGTGGCGGCGTACCTGCTGATCTCCGAGTCGCGGGACGAGAACGCCGACCGGCGGCTCGACCTGCCCGGTGTGCTGCTCAGTGGAGCCGGCCTGTTCGCCCTCGTCTTCGGGATCGTCCAAGGCCCCGAGTACGGCTGGGCCTCGCTCCCGATCGTCACGGCCTTCGTCACCGCGGCCGTGCTCCTCACGCTCTTCGTGCTCGCGGAAGGCCGTGTCGCGAACCCGCTGCTGGACCTGTCGCTGTTCAGATACCGGCTGTTCGCCGTCGGCGGTCTCCTACGCGGCGCGGTCGAGTTCATCAGCCTGGCGATCTTCTTCCCGCTCGTCCTCTTCCTGCAGGTCGAGTTAGCGTATTCGCCGCTGCGCAGCGGGCTGACCCTCCTTCCGTTCATCATCGGCGCGGTCATCGCCTCGCCACTGGCAGGCAGTCTGTCCGACCGCGTCGACCTCAGATGGCCGGTCGTCCCGGCCATGTTCGCCACGGCCGCCTCTCTGTTCTGGCTGGCGCACCTGGCCCCCGGCACGACGTGGACCTCCCTCATAGCACCGCTCTTCGCCGCGGGCCTCACGCTCGGCGCGCTGTACGGGCCGACGACGAGCGGTTCCCTCAAGGAGATCCCGACGGAGAAGGCCGGTGTGGCGTCCGCGGTCTCGTACGGCGCCGTACTGCTCGGCTTCGAACTCGGGATCGCGGTGACGTCGGGCGTGCTGCAAAGCCGCTTCATCGACGAACTGGAACACGCGCCGGCCGGTGCGGCGCTCCCGAGCGACAAGGTCGAGCAGATCGCCTCAGCGGTGCTGACCGGGGAAGGCGACGCCGGAGCAGCCGTGGCGTCCGGGCAGGTTCAGCAGTTCATCCAGACGGCACTCGCCCACGCGGCCAACTCCGCCGTCCTCAGCTGCGCGGCCATGGCGGCCGTCGGCGGGGTCGCCGGCCTCTTCTTCGCCCCGCGGGACAAGCAGGAAACGAACATCAAGGGAGAGGAGCCTCCGGCATGACACCGAACGACGGCACCGGACGCACGAACGTGCGCGCACCTGAACTGGGGCCGCCGACCGGGAACGGGCTGCTCGCCGTGTTGATGCTGGGCACCTTCATCGTGGTGTTCGACACCGCCGCTGTGGTCATCCCGCTCCCGGCGATCCTGGACGACCTCGGCGGAACGTTGGACATGGCGACCTGGGCGTACGGAGCCTTCGTCCTGGTGTTCGCGGTGTTCCTGCTTCCCGCGGCGCGGCTCGCTGACCGGTACGGACGGCGTCCGATGTTCCTGTCCGGGATGGCGCTGTTCACCCTCTCCTCGCTGGCGTGCGCGCTCGCCCCGTCGATCGGGTTCCTGACGACCGCGCGCGGTGTCGAGGGACTGGGCGCCGCCATGGCCGAGCCCGCCATCTTCGCCATGGTGAACACGGCCTTCTCAGGCAAGGCCAAGGAGCGTGCGGTCGGGGCGCACCGGGGCGCCTTCGCCCTGGCCGCGCTCAGCGCGCCCCTCCTGAGCGGGCTCATCACCTGGGGCCTGTCCTGGGAGTTCGTGTTCTACCTGAACGTCCTGGTCGGCACCGCCGTCACCGTGGCGGGCATCAGGCTGGTCCCCGACACCGGGGACGACGACACTCCACGGTCTCTGGACGCCCCCGGCGTGCTCCTCGGCGGCTTCTCGGTGTTCGCCCTGGCGTTCGCGGTCATCGAGGGAACCCGGCTCGGCTGGAGTTCACCGCCCATCGTGGCCTCCCTCGTCGCCGGAGTCGTGCTCCTCGGCCTCTTCGTCCTCCACGAAAAGCGCGCCGACGCCCCGCTCGTGGACCGCGGGCTGCCCGCGTCGCGCCGGTTCACCGCCGGCAACCTCGCCCGCGGCCTCGGAGAGTTCGCCAGCCTCGGGTTGTTCTTCGCGCTGTCCCACCTCCTGCAGGTCCAGCTCGACCACTCCGCCCTCGCGGCCGGCGCGATACTGATGACGATCATCGTGGGAGCGGTCATCGCCGCGCCCGTCTCCGAATCCCTCACCGGCAAGACCGACGTCCGGCTGCTGGTGATCCCGGGCTTCCTGCTGATCGCAGCGGGCACCTTCTGGGTCACGCTCTCCTCCCCGCACCCCGGCTGGCTCTTCTTCCTGGCCCCACTGGCGATCGCCGGCGCCGGATTCGGGCTCCAGGAGGACCCCACCGCCGCCACCGCTCTGCAGGACATCCCACCCGAGCGGTCGATCATCGGGCGCAACATCTCCTACGTCGCCTACCTCCTGGGCATCACCGCCGGCGTCGCGGTGGTCTCGGGGGTGTGGCAGAGCCGGTTCGTCGCCAATGCCCAGGACGCCCTCGGGGCACCCGGGCTTCCTCCGGCGGCGCACGAGCTGTCGGCCGACCTGTCCAGCGGAGGCGTGAGCGGCGACCCGGCGGCGAGCATCACCGGACCCGACGCCGATCGGCTGCGGGAGATCGTGCACACCGCGTTCACCGACGCGGTCGGCACGGCCCTCCTCAGCTGCGTGGCGGTGGCCGTGCTGGGCGCTCTCGTCGCCGTGCTCCTCGCCCCTTCGAAGGACGAACGCTCCGGCTCCTCCACGCCCGACGGCATGACGAGCGGCTGAGAACACCGGGGTCTGCGTCACACGGGCGGTCCTGAGAGATCCTTACGGTCGCGGGACACGCCGCCGGGCGACCGCCGGCCCGTAGGCACGCGTTTCCGCCCGTCCGCCCCTGACGCGGCGGCCTGCCGGCTGCGCTCAATTCCCGCTGCCTCGCGGGTACTCAGCGGAAGAGCCACGACACAATGCGCGACATGCGCGGACGCCTATTCATTCACCCTCACACCGCATCACCCTGGGGGCGGTGAATGCTTTCCCTGGATCCGGGCCGCCTCCTGTCAAGGCCGCTTACCCGAACCGGCTCGTGCGGGACGCGAGCCGATGACTCGTTCCAATCACCGTGTTAGCCTCCACATGAATGATCAATAAAGACCGTTCACAGCGACGAGCGAAGGGACTCGGATGCTCACGCGAGACAAAATCTTCGAAACACTGAAGGACAATCTTCAGCTGATCTCGGAAGAGACTCGGGGGAAGGAGATATCCGAGGACGCGAGCCTGTCGGAGTACGGAACCGACTCACTAGAGCTCATCGAGGTCGCCTCGCGCACCATGAAGCAACTCAATGTCAAGGTGCCGCGCACCGAGGTCTCCAAGATCGACAGCATCGGCGAGCTGGTCACGCTCTTCGAAAAGGCCGCCCACAAGGACTGACGGAGGACCGCATGCCGTCCCGCACAGGGCAACCGTCCGTAGTACCGCAATCCGGTGCCGCCATCACCGGATGCGGTGTGATCACCGGCCTCGGGCTTGACACCGCGTCTTTCTGGAGCGGACTCGTCAACGGACGCTCCGGGATTCGCCACTGGCTGGACAAAGACCCGAGGATTGACTCCAAAATCGGCGGTGACCTCAGCGATTTCCACCTTTCCGGTCATCTGGCGGAGGTCGGCGCGGGCTACCCGGTTGACCTCGTGCGCAAGGCGAAGAAGCTGCTGCGTGCGACGCCGCTGTCCGGGGTGCTGACGGCCGCCGCGGCGATGCAGGCGTGGATCGAGGCCGGGCTGCACGAATCGCCTGCCCCGGCAGCGCGATGTGCGCATGTCTGCGCCGGCCATAATCTCGGACACGCCTACATCTCGGAGAACCTCAAGACCTTCGAAGAGGATCCCGAATACATCGAGCCATTGTTCGGGGTGCACCATCTTGACACCGACGTCGTTGGCGTCACCTGCGAACTTCTGGGAATCCGGGGCCCAAGCTTCATGGTCGGAGCCGCCTGTGCGAGCGGCAATATAGCGATCATCACCGCGCTCGGGCTCATCCGTGCCGGGGCGGCGGACGTGGTGCTGGTCACCGGCGCGCCCGTGGCGCAGGACTCGCTGGTGCTCCAAGGACTGGCGATGATCGACGCGCTCTGCACTGGAACGTTCGACGACGAGCCGGAACGGGCCTCGCGGCCGTTCGACGCGCTCCGCGCCGGTTTCGTGCCGAGCGAAGGGGGCGCCGCCGTGGTGCTGGAGTCGGCCGCCAGTGCACGCCGGCGTGGCGTGGCACCCCTCGCGACGCTGCTGGGCGGCGCGTGCACCTCAAACGCGCACCGGCTGACCAAACCCGATCAGAACGGACAGGAACGTGCCATGCTCGGGGCGCTCGCGACCGCGGGCATAGCACCGGACGAGGTGGACTACGTCAACGCCCACGCGACGTCCACCCCGCTGGGCGACGCGACGGAGGTCGCGGCCATCAAGGCCGTCCTCGGCGCGCGGGCGACCGAGATACCGGTCAACTCCACGAAGTCGATGACCGGTCACTGCCTCAGCGCCTCCGGTGTCGTCGAGTTCGTCGCCACCGTGCTGCAGCTGCGGCACGGCGTCGTCCATCCGACGATCAACCAGGAGAAGCAGGACGAGTCACTGGACCTGGACTTCGTGCCCAACGAGGCCCGGGAGCACCGGATGGGGGTCGCCCTCTCCAACTCCTTCGGATTCGGTGGCATGAACTCCTCGGTGGCCGTGGGGGCGGTGTCATGAGCGGCGACCGGACGGCCTTGGTGTTCGAAGGCCAGGGTGGCGACGCCGCCGGCATCCCCGCGGCGCTCGACCGCGACTGCCCGGTCTGCGGTGAGGTTCTGGACGAGGCCGACGCCGCGCTCGGCTTTCCGCTGTCGAAGGTCGTCTTCGAGGGGACACCGGACGAGCTGCGCCAGACCGCGGTCGCCCAGCCGGTCCTGGTCACCATCGGAGTCGCGCACGCCCGGCACCTGCTGTCCCTCGGCGTGCTGCCCGCATACCTCGCGGGACACAGCATCGGGCAGTACGCGGCCCTCGTCATCGCCGACGCCGTGGACTTCGCGGACGCGGTCCGGCTGGCCGCCCGCCGCGGCGAGCTCATGCAGGCGGCGGTTCCTGACGGCGTAGGCGCGATGGTCGCCGTCAGCGGGATCGAGCTGTCCGAGGTGCTCGACGCCTGCCAGGAGCCGCGCCATCTCGGTGTGGTCGGCGTCGCGTGCGACAACGCCCCCGGGCGGACCGTCGTCTCGGGCACGTCCGCCGCGGTCGAGGCCGTCGTCACCGCATGCCAGGACGAGGGAGCGGTCACCGTGGAACTCCCGGTCAGCGCGCCCTTCCACTGCGAACTGCTGACGGACGCCAAGAACGCGTTCGCGACCGCACTGGGCGATGTCACGTTCCGCACCCCCGCGATCAGTGTGGTCGACAACGTGACGGCACGCCCGCTCAGGGCCGGCGACGACATCCCCTCGTTGCTCTCCGAGCACATCGTGGCCCGGGTGCGGTTCCGCGAGAGCCTGGAACTGGTCGCCGCGTCCGGTGTCGTCGGCGAGATCGTCACATGCGGCCCCGGCCACAGCCTGCTCAAGATGATCGGCAAAACGGCTCCGGGTGTGCGAGCGGTCTCCTTCGACCGTTACATGCAGGAACGCGCTCCCAGCAGCGGGGGTGGCCACTAGCCATGGGCATCCTCGCTCTCCAGGGACTCATCGTGTCCGGAGCCGAGCTGCCGATCGCTCGGGCCGTGGTCACCGCCGCACGCAGCGCCGGTGGAGATGTCCTCGCCTGCACGCATCGGCCGGGCGTGACTGCGGAAGGAAGGCCGGACGAGAACGCGGACTCGCCACTGGCCGCCGATCTGGCGGACGAACTCGTGGTCGACCGGCTCTTCGAGCTGGCGTCCGACCGCATGCCGCTGAGCCGCCTGGTCAACGTCGTTCGCCCCGGCGACGGGGGCCACGGTCCCGCCGACCTCCCGGAAGACGACTGGAAGGATGCACTGATCTCGTCACTGCATACATCGTTCCTGGTGATCCAGCGCGCGGTCGGAGAGTTCATCTGCGGCGACGGCGGTCGGATCGTGAACGTCATCGACATGACCGAGTGCGTCCCCGATCGCGGCGTGGCGTCGGTCGTGCGGTCGGCGTTGTCGTCGATGAGCCGCTGTGTCGCCAAGGAGTACGGCAGCCGCGGTGTGGCGTGCAGCCTCGTCGTGGTCTGCGGCGACACCACTGGGGCGGGCGGCGCCCCCGAGGACGTCGCGGCGGCGGTCGTCTACCTCGCCTCGCAGGACGCGTCGATCGTCACCGGCGACGAGCTCCACCTGACCATCCGTTCCGGAACGACAGGTCTCTTCAACCAGGAGCGAGCACGATGCAAGTCGACATCGGGATTGACGACCTGAACGTCTACGGCAGCACGCTGGTAATCCACGCGGAGGACATCGCCGCCGTGCGCGGCACCCCCCCAAAGCGGCTCGCCCAATGGCGTCTCGAAAGCCGCTCCCTCGTGCCGCCCTACGAGGACCCGGTCACACTGGCGGTCAACGCGGCGCGACCGCTCGTCGACGAGCACGGCGCCGCGGAGTTCGGCCTGCTCCTCGTCGCTTCCGAGTCCGGCCTGGACTACTCGAAGCCGCTCAGCTCCTATGTGCACGAGTTCCTCGGCCTGCCCGGACGGTGTGTTCACTCGGAGATCAAGCACGCCTGCTTCGGCGGCACCGCGGCGCTGCTGCTCGCGGCCGACTGGGTCCGCGCGAACCCGGACGCCAAAGCGCTCGTGGTGACGACCGACCTCTCCCGGCGGCTCTTCGGGCACGCGGCGGAGTCCGCCGAGGGCATGGGCGCCACGGCGATGGTGGTCTCCACGGAGCCGCGGGTCCTCGGGCTGGACGCTGCCAGGGGATTTGCGAGCAAGGAGGTGTACGACGTCGCCCGGCCTACGCACACCCACACCGTCGTCGACTCGGAACTGTCCTTGTCGGCGTACCTCGATCTGGCGGAGATCGCCTGGTCCGACTACCGGTGCCAGGACGGAGCGGCGGCCTACGACGATCTCGATCACCTCGCCTGCCACACGCCGTTGGCCCCCCTCGTCCGGCAGGCGCACCTGCTGTTCGCCGAGGAGAGTTCCGCCGACGTGCCTCCGGCCGAGCAGTTCGAGCGCAAGGTGGCGCCCTCGCTGAGGTACTGCCAGAAGATCGGAAACACCTTCTCGGGGTGTCTCTTCGTCGCGCTCGCCGGTCTGATCGACGGTGCGCCCGACGCGGACACCGGGCGGCGGGTCGGGTTGTACTCGTACGGCTCGGGATCGAGCGCGGCCTTCTTCAGCGGCGTCCTGCGATCGGAAGCCCGGGCGCGTCTCGCCCGGCACGACATCCCCTCCGCTCTCATGGCCCGCCGCCGGGTCGACGTCCGCACCTACGAGCGCCTGGTCGAGGACCTTGAGCAGAGCCTCACCGCGGCGGAATTCGAACCGGACACCGGAGCCATCGCCAACCATTTCGAGGAGAGTTATGCGGGCCGGAACGCACTCGTCCTGTCCGGAGTCAAGGGCTACCAGCGCAGCTACCAATGGAGCTGACCGGACCGCCGACGCCGGTGCGCGCGGGGTGAGGCCGACATGAACGACGGAACCCCCACCGGGCCGCGGGACCTTGACGGCAAGGTCGTCCTCGTGACCGGCGGAAGCCGGGGCATCGGCAGATCCCTCGTGCTGGGCGCCGTCGCGCGAGGCGCACGGGTCGCCTTCTGCGCGAGATCGGTCGGCGAGGCGGCGCAGGAGGTGCGAGCCGAAGCCGAGCGGCTCGGCGGAGCAGGATGCGTGCTCCCGATGGCGGCGGACGTGTCCCGCAGCGCCGACGTGGACGCGTTCGTCGAGGCGGCTCTGGAGGCATGGGGCACGGTCGACGTCCTGGTGAACAACGCGGCGATCGACAAGGACGCGCTGCTGCTGCAGATGCCGGTCGCCGAGTTCGCGGCGGTCCTCGCCGTCAACCTGACTGGACCGTTCCTCATGTCGCGCCGGGTCCTTCGCGAGTTCCTGCACCGCGACACCCGCGGCGTGATCGTCAACATCGGGTCCATCTTCGACCGTGGAGCACCGTCCCAGACCGCGTATTCCACCAGCAAGGGCGGTCTGCGCGGCCTGACGCGCGCGATCGCCGAGGAGTACGGCGCGCGCGGCATCAGGGCGAATCTCGTGGTGTCCGGCTTCGTCGAAACTGCACTGTCCCAGCACATGCCCGAGCGTTTCCGAAAGGCCGTGCTCAGCAACCCCCTGTCCCGAGCCGGTACTGCGGCGGAGGTCGCGTCGGCGGTGCTGCTCTTCGCCGGCGGCGCCGGCCGCGCCATGAACGGGGCGACCGTGTACGCCTCCGGTGGAATCGTCGACGCGAACTTCCCGGGATGATCATGGCGACTCCATGGTTCGACGAGGTCGCCCCCGGCATCGGCTCCCTCCGGGTCGGAACCGACGAACGGCCGCACTTCGAGGAGAAGGCACTGGAGCTCCTCCGCGGGGCCGTCCAGGAGGTCATCGCGGACGAACGGCTGCACGCGGTGCTCGTCGAGGGCGGAGGCCGGCAGTTCAGTGGCGGCGCGCCCGCCGATCTCCTGCTCTCGTCCGATGCGGACAGCCGCGTCGAACGGCTGATGGCGGAGGCCGGCCAGTTGCTCCTGGACGTCCCCGTGCCGACGATCGCCGTGATGTCCGGCCACGCCGTCGGCGGCGGGCTGATGCTGGGCCTGTGGTGCGACCTGGCCGTTCTGGCCGAGGAGTCGCTCTACGGCGCCAACTTCCTCGACCTCGGCTTCACACCGGGAATGGGATCGACCGTCCTCGCCGAGGAGGCGTTCGGCGTTCCGCTCGGACGCGAGCTGCTGCTGACCGGGCGGCTGGTGAAAGGCCGGGAGATCCGCGCCTCTGGAGCCCCCATCGGGTACGCGGTCGTGCCACGGTCCGATGTCCGCGCGACCGCGCTGCGGCGGGCCCGGGAGATCGCTGACCTGCCGAGGGACGCCGTGGTCCTCCTCAAGCGGCACCTCGCGGCCGACCGCGGGAACCGCCTCCGCGAGGCCCTGCGACGGGAGAGCGCGATGCACCGCGAACTGCTCACGCAGCCGACGACCCGTCGCCGCATCGAAGAGCGGTATGTGGGCGGTGATCGTTGATGGGCGTTCCAGTACCTCCGCCGGACGAGACCGGCCCGGTCAGGGTGGACCGTCGCGGGACCTCACTGCATCTCGTCCTCGACGACGAGGCGAACCGCAACCGATTGTCCACCCGAGTGCTGCGTTCGTTGCGGCTCGCCCTTCCAACCGCCTCCCGCACGGTGGACGAGGAGATTCGCGTTGTCGTGCTGGAGAGCTCCAGCCGGCGGGTGTTCTCCGCGGGCGCCGACCTGAGCGAGATGAACACGCTCACGACCCCCCGCGGCATGAAGGAGCTCGCCGGCGCGCTACCGGCATTGGTCGAGGCGATGCGGCGGTGTCCCGTACCGGTCCTGGCCCGTGTGGACGGCCTCTGCCTCGCCGGAGGTGTCGGCCTGGTCCTCGCCGCCGACATCGCCGTCTGCGCCGACACGGCGCAGTTCGGGCTGACCGAGGTCGACGTCGGGCTCTGGCCGTTCATCGTGTCGGCCCTGCTCATGCCGCACTGCTCGCCGAAGCATGCGCTGGACCTGATGCTGAGCGCCGAATGGGTCGACGCCGCCGCGGCACGCGAACTCGGGATGGTCTCTCGGGTGGTGGACGCGGACGAGCTCGACACCGAGATGGACCAGCTGGTCGCCACGATCTCGCAGAAGCCCGCGACGGCGGTCCGCCTCGGGAAGTCCGCGTTCCACACCGCGTCGTCCCTCCCGCCCGACCGAGTGCTGGAGTACGCGCGGGAGAGGCTGGCCGCCTCGCTCGGGCATGCCTCCGTGCGGCGTCGCATCGCCGCTTTCCAAGCCGGCGCCTCCGGTGGATCCGCACGGGCCCGGAGGACCCAGGCGCCATGAACCCCGGGTCTTGGACCGCGCACCAGGCCGATGCACAGCCAGCCGAGGGAGAGGACAAGATGGGCACCACCAGATCGACCACCCGGCGACGTGGCCTGCCACCAGGCCCGGCCCTGCCGCCCGTCGCCCAGCTTCTGCTCTACGCGGCGCGCCCCGAAGGCTGGCTGCGCCGCTGCGGCGCCCGATACGGGGACACCTTCACCCTCCGGGTCGCGACGCTCGGCACCGTCGTGTTCTTCACCGACGCCGAGACCACGCGCGCGATCATCTCGGGCGATCCGAAGATCTTTCACGCATCCGAGATCAACATGGTCGAGCTGATGCCGATCGTGGGCCCGTACTCCTCCTTCACCCTCGACGAGGACGCGCACGCCAGATCCCGTCAGCTGCTGAATCCGTTCTTCGGCCGTGACCGCTCGCGTGCCTCCGGCGCCGCCGTCGAGGAGGTCGCTCGACGCCAGGTCGACTCGTGGCCCCGGGGACGGCCGTTCGAACTGCGTTCGCACATGCAGGACCTGACCCTGGATGTGATGCTGCGGGTGACCTTCGGCGATGACGTCGCGCCTCGCCTCGCCGAACTGGCGCAGGCGATCACCCGCATGGTGGAGAGCGGCACCCTGGTGCTCCCGCTACCGGCGCTGCGCCGTGACCTCGGGCCGCGGAGCCCGTGGGGCAGATTCGTCAGGGCCCGGGCCCGGGTCGATTCACTCGTCCACGAGATGATCGACAGGCAGCGCGCGGCGGCGGACGCGGCCGAGCGCACCGACATCCTCTCGCGGCTCGCCACGGCGACGGACAAGCAAGGCGGCAGGCTCAGCCGCAAAGAGATCCGCGATCACATCGTCACGGTGCTCATCGCCGGCCTGGAGACGACGTCCACGGCGCTTTCGTGGACGTTCCACGAACTCGCCCGCAACCCCGGCGTCCAGCAGCGCGTACGGGACGAGCGCGCCCGCGGCGACGACGCCTACACCAAGGCCGTCGTCAAGGAGTCATTGAGGCTGCACCCCCCGGTCCTGGTCGGCCCCGTGCCCATGGTGATGGAGGACATCACGCTGAAGGGGTTCCGCATCCCCGCCGGGACCTTCGTGACGCCGGGGACCACGCTCATCCATCATGACCCCGGCGATTACCCCGAACCCGACCGGTTCCTCCCCGACCGGTTCATCGAAGGCTCTCCTCCCGCCCACCGGTATCTGCCCTACGGCTGGGGCCCGCACCGCTGCGTGGGCGCCAATCTGGCGTCCATCGAGATGGAGCGCGTTCTGGGCGCCGTTCTCGAAAAGGTGGCCGTGCTCCCCACCGCGCCGAAGCCCGAGCCCGGCGTCATCCGCTATGTGACCTGCGCGCCCAAGAACGGGGCACGCGTCGTGGTTCAGCCCGCCTCCCGATGAACGGAGCTGAGTGACACAGTGAGCACCGAGCATTTAAGAACCCCCGAAAGCCCCCCTGCAGCATCGGCCGACAGGTTCGGTCTCCCGCAACTCGGCACTTCGATCTTTCCTGCGGCGAGCGCGCTACCCCGTACCGTCTCCTGGCGCTACGCGGTCGTGGTCGGCCTCGGAGCGGCCATCCTCATCGTCGTGTCCTTCGGCCCGATGAGGGACGACATCGGGAACATGGCCCTGGTCGTGTGGCCGTTCGCCGCCGTTGTCGGCGCTCTGCAGTGCCTGCTCATCGGCGAACTCGCCTCGCGGTTCCCCTACCGGGCGGGCGGGGTGGCACAGTTCGGCTACCGCGCGACGCCCAACGGCTCCCCCGCCCTGGGGGCCGTCTCGAGCTGGGCCTACTGGTTCGCATGGACACCCGGCATCGCCACGCACCTGATCCTCGTGTCGACCTACCTTCACGAGCACGTAGTGCCCGGGGTCAACATCCTGCTACTCGCGGCCCTCATCGGAGCCTGCCTCTATGCCGTCAACTCCCTGGGGCTGCGCATCACGATGACGCTCAACATCGGGCTGGCGGTATTCAGCATCGTCCCGCTGACCCTCATCATGGTCGGGCCGCTCTTCCGACCGTCCACCTTCGAGTTCGATCGGGTGTGGCCGATCAGGGTGCCCGACGAAGCCGCCGGCGATCCCCTCCAATTCGCCCTGATCTTCCTCAAGTGGCTGTTCATCGCCGCATGGGCCGCCTACGGAGCCGAGATGGCCTCCACCGTGGTCTCCGAGATCCGCGACGCGACGAAGAGGATCTCCCGATCGCTCGGCATCTCCAGCATCATCTGCATCGTCACGTTCACCGGGGTGCCGATTTCACTGATCGGCACCGCGGGCACGACCGGTGGCTCGTCCGAAGGGACGGCCGCGTTCGATCCGGCGGCACGGGCCATCTTCGGCCCCGCGGGCCCCACGATCATCGGGCTGATGCTCAGTTGCGCGATCCTCCTCGGGGCACAGGTGTTCATTCTCGGGTCGTCTCGGACGATCTATCAGATGTCCCTGGACGGGCACCTGCCCGGCGTCTTCGCGAAGACGAACCGGCGAGGTGCTCCGGTCGGCTCGATGTTCTTCGACATCTTGATCATCATCGGCCTGCTGTCGGTCTTCGGGACCGACGTGGTCGACATCGTCGCCGCCGCCGGCGTCGGGTACGTCACGGTGTTCGTCCTGCTCCCCCTCGCCTACCTGCTGCTGCGCCGCCGTCCAGACGGCGGTCCGGGCGCGTTCCGCCTGCCCCGCCAGGCGGCCGGACTGGCGGCGGCGCTGTTCCTGCTGAACCTGGTGGTCCTGCTGGTCGGCGGTTCACTCTGGGGCGCCAAGGTCATGGGAATCGGGCTCGCGATCACCTTCGCGATCGTCCCGATCTCCAAGCTGACCCGGCGCGCCCGCCGGCAGGCCGAGGGGCCCGAGGGCCCGGAGTCGCCGGAGGCGACATGAACAGCGGGCGCGCAGGAAACGGCCCCGCGGCGGCACGGGCTCCGGAGCCGTTGCCACCGCGGGACGGGTGCTGTCGTCGGACCCTGCTAAAGACCGCCGTCAGGTTGGCGGACGGTCCTCTGCAGGACGCGGTCCAGGTTGGCGTAGAGATAACCGTCCATGGCCTCGTCGGGGAGGTCGAGCCGAAGCGCGTCCCCGACCGCCCGGTCGAAGGCGAGAAGCGGCCATCCGCTCGCGAACATGACCTTCGTCCTGCCCCGCCGCGACCGCATGAACGAGACCAGTTCCGGCTTGAGATAGCGGGCGCTGTAGGCGGTCGTCATGAGGTAGAGGTTCTCGTACTTCATCATCAGCCGGATGAGCATCTCCTCCCATGGATGCCCGCCGTGCGAGGCGATGACCGTGAGGTTCGGGAAGTCCCGGAGTACACGGTCCAGATGCAGGGGGTCCTGCGTCCATGCCGCGCCCTTCGGCCCGGGGACCCCGACGTTGATGGAGACGATCGTGCCGCTCTGCTCGCACAGCGAGTAGTACGGGTAGAAGCAGGCATCCGTCGGCGGACGGTCGAAGTTGAACGGCACCAGCCGGAACACCCGGAGCCCCTGGTCGATCAGGGCCTTGAGGCGGCGGACTCCGGCGGTGATCCCATCGCCGTGGCCGCCGATCGCGCGCGGGGAGTTGAAGCCGGCCGATGCCGTGAAGAGGTCCGGCCGCTCCGCCGCCACCTTCACCACGTCCTCGCCTTGGACGCACCGGACCTCCGGAAGCTCCGGATACTCGACGCCGTAGGCGGTGAGAACGGCTCGCTCGATGCCCGCCGCACGCATCTCCTTGATCATTTCCGGGAGCGCGGTGCCGGCCTGCATCTGCTCCGGCCGACTGAAGAAGGAGCTGACCACATCGTAGATATCGACGGTGAATACCCCAGCAAACTCCGGGGTGTTCAGATTCACCCATCCATCGAGCACTCGGTGCATCACCTTTGCGCCTCCTTCACACATCGGGAACCGATGCGAGCAGTATGTTGCGGCGACAACACAGAAGCAAGGGAGGGGTAATTCGAGGCTGAAATCCATCCGACCAAGGCCTTTTGATAGATGGGAGTCAGCCAGCCGGCCTACATGGCGCCCGGCCGGCCATGAGCACTGACCTGCCTTTTTAATGCGCTAGGTGATCAGGACGGCGCTCCGACCACATCACTCGACCCCTTGACCAGTCGGCCGCGACATCGGATAGTTGCTAGCACGCGCACCGACGGATCTGTTTGGGAGAGGCCAAAGCAGATGAGTTTGGAAAGCGTAACGTCACATTCGACGGGTACGACCGCCAGAATGGAGCAGCCATCGAGCACATGCGCACATGCCAGCCTCCTGAAGATTGACGAGAACGCCGTTGCCCACGGCAACAGCCTCCGCATTCTCGCGCCGATACCGTTCACCCGGTGGAAGAAGATCGGCGACCAGCTGTCAATGCTGGCCAACGCGTCCGCCTGGTGGCTGGGCGACTGGCTGGTGTACGGCGAGACACGGTATCCCGAGCGGTACAAGCAGGCCGTCAGGGAGACGGCCCTCGACTACCAGACGCTACGCAACTACGCCTGGATCAGCCGCAAGATAGACAAGTCCCGGCGCCGGGTCACGCTCAGTTTTCAGCACCACGCCGAGGTGGCATCACTGCCCGAGGAAGAACAGGAGGAGTGGCTCGACCGGGCCGAGAAGTTCCGCTGGTCCAGAAATCTGCTGCGGCAATACCTCCGCGTTCACCGGCAGACCTCGGGAGCCGCTGGAGACGGTCGGCCCGCGAAGGGCGTCGTCATTCAGGTGAGCGTGCCCACCAGCGAGGAGGAGCGCTGGCTGGAGGCCGCACGGAAGATGGACCGCCCTCTCGACGAGTGGATGATCACCATCCTCAGCCGGGTGGCCGACGCACTGCTGCGCGGAAAGCACGAGATCACCGTCGAACCGATGTAACCGTCCAGCCGAGGTAGTCGCGGCGGCATCGACGAAGCCGCACGTTTCCCCAGAACATCGACCGGGAGGGCCGTATGTCCGATAACATCACCGCCGGCCACGACAGGACGCGGACCGGCAGGGTCGCTCTCGTGACCGGCGCCTCCAGCGGCATCGGCGCCGCCATCGCCCGCCGACTCGCCGGTTCGGGTGCGCGAGTGGTGGTCGCCGACGTGGACGAGAAGCGGGGCTCGGCCCTCGCCGAGCAGATCGGCGGCGCGTTCCACCGGACGGATGTCTCGGTGCTCGCCGACAACGAGGCCGCGGTCGAGGCGGCGGTCCAGCGGTTCGGCCGGCTCGACGTCGTCCATCTGAACGCCGGCATCTGCGGCGGCACGGAACTCGATCCTGATCAGTACCGCAGGACGCTCAGCGTCAATCTGGACGGCGTCTTCTACGGTGTCTGCGCCGCCGTTCCGCATTTCCAGCGGCAGGGCGGCGGAAGGATCGTCGTCACCGCCAGCATCGCGGGGCTCATCGGACTGCCGTACGACCCGATCTACACGATCAGCAAGCACGGCCTGATCGGCCTCGTCCGCTCCCTCGGACCGGCCCTCGCCCCCGCCGGCGTATCCATCAACGCTCTCTGCCCGAACTTCGTGGACACCCCCCTCGTCGCCGACGACCGCCCGTTCCTCGACGAGGCGGGAATCAAGCTCCTCGACCCCGAGCACGTCGCCGACGCGTTCGAGTCGGTGCTCGCCGACGAACGCACCGGGCGCGCATGGCTCGTGCAGGCGGGGCATGAACCGGCGCCGTACGACTTCGCGCCGATACCCGGCCTGCCCGCCGCCCTCGACTTCTCCTAAGACCGCCCGCTGAACATGGAGCAGAAGAAATGGCTGCCATGACTCCTTCCCACCGCGGCATTCTTTGGGACGATCTGCGGCACGGCCAGACCTTCTGGTCGAGCGGCCGGACCATCACCGAGCACGACGTGTCCGCCTTCTCCGCGCTGTCAGGCGACTTCAACCCGCTTCATGTCGACGACGAAGAGGGCAAATGCTCCGTCTTCGGACGCCGTATACCGCACGGCCCGCTGGGAATGCTGTTCGCGATCGGCGGATATGACCGTATCGGTCTCCTCGAAGGCGTCGTCGTCGCACTTCTGGACATGAGCTGGCGCTTCCGAGCACCGATGCACATCGGCGACACCCTGCGCACGAAGGTGACCGTCGCCGCGCTCGAAGAGAGCAGGAAGCCGGACCGGGGCAAGCTCACCATGCACCTTCAGATGTACAACCAACGCGAAGAGATCGTGCAGGAAGGCGAGCACCGTTTCCTGATCCGACGTCGCATCAACGGCGATGCATGACCTCCGGCAGGCCACCTGCAATTGACTGCCGTGTCCCTGAACGGCGGTGTCGGATCCGGCCCGGTCCCGCATCCCAGAGCACCGGTTGAGACCGTCGACCCGAGATGAGAAGAAGATGCTCCGCACGCT
This sequence comes from Actinomadura sp. K4S16, assembly GCF_008327685.1. GTDB lineage: Bacteria > Actinomycetota > Actinomycetes > Streptosporangiales > Streptosporangiaceae > Spirillospora. The sequence continues at coordinate 216,489 of NZ_BDDE01000022.1, read as the reverse complement.
GAACATGGCGAGGCGGGAACCTGCCGGTGACGCCGACCGGCACCGGCTTCCCCCTGGTCCACGCCTCCCCAAGTGGCTGCAGACCGTCCTCGCGTTACACGACCCGGTCGGGTTCTTCGAACGCTGCCGCCAACGCCACGGCGAGGTGTTCCGGGTCGGCTTCATCGGGATCCCGCCCGTCGCCTATGTCGGCGATCCCGACCTCGCTCACCAGGTCTTCACCACCGACCGCGGCATCGGGCAGGCAGGCGAGGCGCGCAAGCCTTTCCTGGAGCCCCTCGTCGGCGTCAACTCACTGATCTGCCTCGACGGAGACGATTGGATGCGGCAACGGCGGCTGCTCGGCTCGGCATTCCACGGCAAGCGCATCGAACGGTATCGCGAGGACATCGCGGCCATCGCCGCCGCGTACGTGCAGGAATGGCCGACGGCCACGGAAATCCGTCTCCGCCCGCGCATACAGGTCATCACGCTCGAAATCATCCTCCGTGTCGTCTTCGGGGTTCGTGACGCCAGGCGTGTCGAGCGGCTCCACGAGTTGCTGCCCCCGCTTCTCGCCTCGTGGGAATCGCTGAACTCGGTCATCTCCATCCTGCCGAGATCGCTTTGGGCCCGCGTCGAACCGGTCCTGGCGCGCGTTCCCCGCAACCCGGTCGCGAGGTTCACCGACCTGTTCGCCAGGACCGACCAGGTCCTCTACGCCGAGATCACCGAACGCCGCGACGCGGACGATCTCCAGGACCGGGCTGACATCCTCTCCGTGCTGATGCGGGCCCGCGACGACGACGGCAGCGCGATGACCGACCTCGAACTGCGCGACGCGCTGATGACCCTCATCGTCGCCGGCCATGAGACCACCGCGACCGGACTGGCGTGGGCCTTCGAGCGGCTGGTGCGCAATCCGCGGGTGCTGGACCGCCTCACCCGGACGATCGACGGCGACGAGGACGATCGCGGCTACCTCGACGCGGTGATCAAGGAGACCCTGCGGACCAGGCCCGTCGGGCCGGACATGCCGCGGTACCTCACCGGTCCGCTCGAACTCGGCGGCTACCGAATCCCCGCCGGCTGGTGGGTCAACCCGTCCGCCACGCTGCTGCACAACCTGCCGGACCACTTCGCCGACCCCGACGACTTCCGCCCGGAGCGCTTCCTCGAAGCGGACCCGCCGGCCTGGATGCCGTTCGGCGGAGGGCGGCGCAAGTGCCTCGGCGCACAGCTGGCGATGTTGGAGATGCAGGCGGTGATACCGGCCGTGCTCGAACGCTACCGGGTCCGAATGGCCGGAGACGACCGTCCGGAGAAGCCGCTGATGCGGTACGCGACCCTCGTTCCGTCGCAGGACGGCCGCGTCATCGCGGACCGCCGCTGAACCGAAGGGAGCACAACGTGCAGGCATGGCGAGTCCGGTCGCTCGGCCGACCGGACGACGTGCTGTCGCTCGAGGACGTACCGGAGCCCTCCCCCGGCCCTGGCGAGGTCGTGATCCAGACCGAGGCCGCGGCGCTGAACTTCCCTGACATCCTGGTCTGCCGCGGTGAGTACCAGGAGCGACCTCCCCTTCCCTTCACGCCGGGGATGGAGGCCGCGGGCAGGGTGGTCAGCGCCGGAGCCGGCGTCACGATCGCCGAGGGCACGAGGGTGGCGGGGATCTGCCGCCTGCCGCACGGCGGTTTCGCCGAGCAGGCGGTCCTCGGCGCAGGAGAGCTCTTCGAGATCCCCGACGAGATCCCGACCGCGACCGCGGCCGCGATGGTGGTCACGTACCAGACCGGCATCGTCGGGCTCCATCGGCGCGCAGGACTGCGGGCCGGCGAGACGCTGCTGGTGCACGCGGGTGCGGGCGGCATCGGCAGTGCGGCGATCCAGATCGGCCTGGCCGCCGGCGCCCGCGTGGTCGCCACCGCCGGCGGAGCGGAGAAGGTCGGGGTGTGCCGCGCCCTAGGAGCCGACCTGGCGATCGACTACCAGAAGGACGACTTCGTCGCCGCCGTACGGGACTTCACGGGCGGCTGCGGCGCCGATGTCGTCTACGACCCGGTCGGAGGCGAGACGTTCGACCTGTCCCGCAGGGCGGTCGCGTTCGAAGGACGCATCGTGGTCGTGGGCTTCACCGGAGGCCGTATCACCCAGGCACCGACCAACCACGCCCTGGTCAAGAACTATTCCGTCGTCGGGCTTCATCTCGCCCTGTACTGGACGCGGCAGCCCCTGTACATCGCCGACGTCTACCAGACGCTCCTCAGGCTCTATGCGGAGGGCAGCATCGATCCACTGATCTCGGAACGGATCGACCTCACCGCCATCCCCAAGGCCCTCAACAGCATGGCCCTCCGCGGAACCATCGGAAAAATCGTCGTGACGAAGGAGTGATGGCCATGGCGGACACGATCCCCGCAAGCCCGCATTCGCGGCTCCGCCTCGGGGTCAACGGCATGCTGTGGAGCAAGGCCCCACCAGACGACCTCGCCGTCTCCGTCCGTGAGTTGGAAGAACTCGGGTACGACTCCTACTGGACCGCCGAGGCATACGGCGCGGACGCCTTCGTGCCGCTCTCGTGGGGCGCCGCCGGGTCGTCCCGTCTCCGCTTCGGGACGGCGGTCGCCCAGATCAGCGCACGCGCACCTGCCGCGACGGCAATGGCCGCGATGACGCTCGACCACCTCACCGGCGGCCGGTTCGTGCTCGGCTTGGGCGTGTCAGGCCCGCAGGTGGTCGAGGGATGGTACGGGCAGGATTTCCAGCATCCGCTGGCGCGCACGCGCGAGTACATCGCCATCGTTCGCGCGGTCATCGCGCGGGAGAAGCCGGTGAGTTTCGAGGGCGAGCACTATCGCCTTCCGCTGCGCGGCGGCACCGGCCTGGGCAAGCCGCTGAAATCCGCTCTGCACCCGCTGCGCCCGGACCTGCCGATCTACATTGGTGCGGAGGGCCCGAAGAACATCGCGCTGGCGCGGGAGATAGCCGATGGGTGGCTGACCTTCTTGTTCTCGCCGCATCACGAAGAGTCCTTCAGGGAGTCCCTCGACGCGGGGGCCGCCCAGGCTCGTCCCCGCCGGCCATGGGACGAATTCGAGGTGGTCGCCAGTACATGGCTGTCGATCGACGACGACATCGAGAGGGCCGCCGACCGGCTGCGTCCGACCCTCGCGCTGTACATCGGCGGTATGGGGGCACGGGACAAGAACTTCCATGCCGATCTCATGACGCGCATGGGATACGGAGAAGCGGTCTCCACGGTCCAGGAGCTCTTCTCCGAGGGCCGGCGGGCCGAGGCGGCCGCGGCCGTGCCCACCCGGCTCATCGAGGAGGTCGCCTTGATCGGTCCCCCGGAGAAACTGGCCGACGACCTGCGCGGCTGGAAGTCCAGCATGGTGACGACGCTCCTGGTGAACGGCGATATGCAGGCGCTTCGGACATTGGGTCGACTCGCCGTGTGAACGTCGCACGCGACCTCATACCGTGCCGGCAGTCCCGGCGCGGGACACGAGCCGAGCAATTGGCGGAGGTGGACGAGAATCGAACTCGCCAGGCGGGCGCAGCCCGCCTCAACGGTTTTGAAGACCGTGCCGGTCACCAGACCCGGAAACACCTCCAGATGCGCTGATCTAAATTCAGGATATATGGCCGCAGGTGCCGCGATCAACCTTTCCAGCCAGCTCCTGCCATGTCGGCCGAGCGAACGGTAGCATTCGCCCGTCAGCCACATTGTCAATCTGGCCACGATAACCCGGAGTATTCGCTCGATCACACCGACTCCCTCGCTGATCGATCAGAAAGAGGCGCCGCCATGGAAAATTTTCCTTTCTCTCGCACACCGTTCGATCCGGCCGATGACATCCGCTTGACGCAATATGCTCGGGGCGGCGGTTGCGCTTGCAAGATACCGCCAGGCGAGTTGGAGTCATTAGTCCAGAAGCTGTCATGGGACCACCATTTCTCCAATGAGACGGAGCTGCTGATCGGCCTGCTCGACGGGGATGACGCCGCTGTCGTCCGGTCGGCCGGAGGCTCGACGTTGGTGTTGACGACCGACTTCTTCACCCCGGTGGTCGACGACCCGTACGACTGGGGACGCATCGCCGCGGCGAACGCCCTCTCCGACGTCTATGCGATGGGCGGAACCCCGCTCATGGCGGTGAACCTGCTCGCCTGGCCGCGGGACAAGCTCCCCATCGAACTCGCCGCCGAGGTGATGCGAGGCGGCCTGGACACGGCCCACGAGGCGGAGTGCTTCCTCGCCGGCGGCCATAGCGTCGACGACGCGGAGCCGAAGTACGGGCTCGCGGTCTGTGGAACGGCAGACGCGGACCGCCTGCTGCGCAACGATGCCGGCCGTCCCGGCACACCCGTCTCCCTCACCAAGCCTCTGGGCACCGGGGTGCTGAACAATCGGCACAAGGCGACAGGTGAACGCTTTCCGCAGGCGGTCGCGACCATGGCCTCGCTCAACCGCGACGCGTCCGCCTCAGCCGTGCGGGGCGGCGCCGTCTGCGCCACGGACGTTACGGGGTTCGGCCTGCTCGGGCACCTGTACAAGCTCGCCCGCGCCAGTTCGGTGACCGCCGTGCTGGATTCCCGCGCGGTGCCTTACCTCGACGGTGCGCGCGAAGCGGTGCGAGACGGGTTCGTCAGCGGTGGGACGCGCAGGAATCTCGACTGGGTCGATCCGCACACCGACTGGGGCCCTGGGGTGAGCGAGGACGAGCGGCTGCTCCTCGCCGACGCCCAGACCTCGGGCGGGCTGCTCGTGGCCGGAGAGGTGCCGGGTGCACCGATCATCGGCGAGCTGGTCGAACCGCGCGACCGGGAACTCGTCGTCGTCTGATCCGGCGATGGCACGACCTGTCCCCTCGGAAACACCGCCCGCCCTCGTGAGGTGCCCATGCCTGATCCCCGTCGACTCGTCCCCGGCACCGATACCGTCCTCGCCGATACCCGTTTCGTCGAGCCTCTGCACCGGCTAGGCCAGACACTGGTCAAGCGGGCGGTGCGCGAAGCTCAGGTCCAGGCACGCCTCGGTGAGATACCGCCCGGGTCCGTGGCGGAGATGGCGCTCGCGCTCCTGCCGGACACAGCGTCCACCCTCCGGCCGGTTCTGAACGCGACCGGAGTCGTCCTGCACACCAATCTCGGGCGTGCCCCGCTGTCCCCCGCCGCGGTGGAGGCACTCCGCGCGGCCGCCGGGTACGTGGACGTGGAGTACGACGTGCTCAGCGGGGCGCGTGCCCGCCGAGGGCGCGGCACTCTGGACGCTCTCCGCGAGTCGGTTCCCGCGGCCGAGGACGTCCACATCGTGAACAACGGCGCCGCGGCCCTCGCACTAGTGGTCGCCACACTCGCCGCAGGACGCGACGTCGTCATCAGCCGCGGCGAGATGGTGGAGATCGGCGACCGGTTCCGCATCCCGGACCTGCTGGTCAGCGCCGGGGCACGGCTCCGGGAAGTCGGCACCACCAATCGCACCCAGCTCGCCGACTACGCGGACGCGGTCGGCGCGGACACCGGGTTCATCGTCAAGATCCACCCGTCGAACTTCCGCGTTGACGGCTTCACCCGGTCGGTCGGCGTCCGCGAGCTGAGCGCGCTCGGTCCGCCGGTCGTGGCGGACGTCGGCTCGGGCCTCCTCAGACCCGATCCGCTGCTGACCGGGGAACCGGACGTCACGACATGGCTGTCCGAGGGGGCCACCCTTGTCACCTCCAGCGGCGACAAGCTCCTCGGCGGCCCGCAGGCGGGCCTCATCTTCGGGCGCCGCGCCGTGGTCCACAGGCTTCGCCGCCATCCGCTCGCACGCGCCTTCCGCGTCGACAAGCTCACGCTCGCCGCTTTGGAGGCGACGCTGCGAGGTCCGGAGGACCCGGTGCGCCGGTACCTCAGGATCCCTCCGAAGGAACTCCGGCGGCGGGCCGAGGCCCTCGCCGCCGGGCTGCGGGCGGAGGGCGTCACCGCCGCCGCCGTGCAGAGTTCGGGCGCGGTCGGTGGCGGTGGCGCGCCCGGCGTGAAGCTTCCGGGCTGGGCGGTCGGGCTTCCCGAGTCCTTCTCCCTGCCGCTGCGCCAGGGCTGCCCTTGCGTCGTCGGCCGCGTAGAAGGGGGCCGGTGCCTGCTGGATCTGCGATGCGTGCCCGAGGACGACGACGCCGTGCTGCACCGTGCGGTGGCGACGACCGCCGCCCGGCTCGCGACGGGATGAGGACCGGCCGCCATGCACGTAATCGCCACGGCCGGCCACGTCGACCACGGGAAGTCGACCCTGCTGCGCGCGCTGACCGGGATGGAGCCCGACCGCTGGGCCGAGGAGCGGGAACGCGGCATGACCATCGATCTCGGCTACGCCTGGACCGTTCTTCCCGGCGGTGAGACCGTCGCGTTCGTCGACGTCCCCGGTCACCACCGGTTCATCACCAACATGCTCGCCGGCTTGGGGCCGGTCCCGGCGGCGATGCTCGTGGTCGCGGCGGACGAGGGCTGGTGCCGGCAGACGGGAGAGCACCTGGCCGCCCTCCAGGCGCTCGACGTCCGGCACGGACTCCTGGTCATCAGCCGCGCCGATCTCGGCGACGCCGACCTTGCGGCCGAGGAAGCGCACGACTACCTGGCAGGCACGGTGTTCGAAGACGTCGAGACAGTCGCCGTCAGCGCCGTCACCCGTCACGGCCTCGAGGAGTTGCGCGCCGCACTCGGGCGGCTGGCCGCGCGGATCCCCGCACCGTCACCGAGCCTGCCGGCGCGGTTGTGGGTCGACCGTGTCTTCACGATCCGCGGCGCGGGGACCGTCGTCACCGGCACCCTGGGGGCGGGCGAGATCGCGGCCGGGGACGAACTGCTCCTCGCCTCCAGCCGCAGACCGGTCCGGGTGCGGAAACTGGAAAGCCTCAAGGCGACCGTCATGCGGAGTACCGCCGTCGCCCGCGTCGCCGTGAACGTCCGCGGCTTGACGACCCGCGAGATCCGCCGGGGCGACGCACTCGTCGCCCCCTCCCGCTGGGCCCCCGTAGAGTGCATGGACGTGCGTCTGGTGTCCGCCGAGGAGAAGGTGGCCTCCCGTCTGATCCTCCACATCGGCTCGGCGGCCGTCCCCGTGCGCGTCCGCATGCTGGGGTCGGACACCGCGCGGCTGATGCTGGCGCGCCCACTCCCGCTGCACATCGGTGAACGCGCGATCCTGCGCGATCCGGGACCGCAGCGGATCGTCGCCGGCCTGATCATCCTGGACACCGCGCCCCCGCCGATCCGCCGCCGCGGCACCGGCGAGCGGGCGAGTGAACTCGCCCGCATGACAGGCCGCCCGGACCCCGCCGGGGAGCTGACGCGACGCCACGTCGTCGACCGGGGCCAACTCGTCGCGATGGGCGTCCTAGCGCCCGACGCGGAGCCACCCGGTAACGCGGTTGCGGTAGGAGATTGGTTGGTGCACCAACGGCAGTGGGACGACTGGAAGGCGGGTCTGTTCTCGCTCATCGACCGATGGGCGGCCGATCAGCCGATGGCACCGGGAATCCCGCGCGACACGGCAGCCAGGAAACTCGGTATCCCCGACGCCCGGCTCGTCGACGCGCTCATCGCCCACGCGGAGGGGCTGGTGTCAGATGGGGCCGGCGTCCACCGCAGCGGCGTCTCGGCGACATTGCCGCCACAGGCCGAAAAGGCCCTCGTAGTGATCATTCAGCGGCTCACCACCGAGCCCTTCATCGCCCCGGAATCACATGACCTGGAGAGCCTTGGGCTGGGGCCGCGCGCCCTCGCCACCGCAGTCTCATCGGGAAGGCTGCTCCGCGTCACCGACGGCGTATACCTGCTCCCGGAAGCCGTCGACCTGGCCGTCCAGCGACTTGCGACTCTTCCCCAACCCTTCACCCTGAGCGATGGGCGCCGCGCGCTCGGTACCACCAGGCGGGTCGCCGTACCGCTCTTGGAGATGCTGGACCGGGCGGGACGCACCCGCAGAGTCAACGCGAACCAGCGCGTTGTTCTCATGGCGCCGATGGACCAACCGGCTACCTGAAACGCATGGACCGCAAGTGCGAACGTCCTGGAGATCTCAATGACCTATGTGATCGCTCAGCCGTGTGTCGACGTCAAGGACAAGGCCTGCATAGACGAATGCCCGGTCGACTGCATTTACGAGGGCGAGCGCTCCCTGTACATCCACCCGGACGAATGCGTGGACTGCGGAGCTTGCGAGCCCGTATGCCCGGTGGAAGCAATCTATTATGAGGACGACGTACCGGAGCAATGGAAGGACTACTATGCCGCCAACGTGGAGTTCTTCTCCGACCTCGGCTCTCCCGGAGGCGCGGCGGCGATCGGTCCGATCGATCGCGATCACCCGCTGATCGCCGCGCTTCCACCACAGAACCAGGCGCCCTGATCCGCCCGGTCGCCATCGCGTCACGCTCCCTGCGGGTCGACGCCCAACGCGGTGCGGCTGAAACGCGGTGCGCACGAGCTCTCAGGTGAGGACCCACAGAACACCACCGGCGACCAGGCCGGCCGCCGCGACAGCGCCACCGGCGGCTGCGGTCACCCGCCATGACAGGTCTCGGACCACCATGACCATCGAAGGCAGGCTGACCGCCGGGAGCGTGATCAGGAGAGCGCCCAGCACGCCGGCGCCCGCTCCCGCCGCGGCGAGTCCCAGCAGGATCGGGATCTCTCCGGCCGTCGGGATGACCACGAGGGTGCCCAGTACCGCTGCGACCACGACCGTGAGTATCCCCCAGTGCGTCGCGGTGCCGTCGAACGGGAACAGCCAGCCGCGCAGCGCACCGACCGCGAACACCACCACCGCGTACTCCGGGACGAGCGTCAACGCCAGCCGTGCAAGTGAGCGGACGAAGCGGCGCGGTGCGGCGCGCATCCCTTCGCCGGCTTCGTCCTGCCCAAGCGTCACCGTCGATGCGTCGCCCCTCGTGCTCACCGCCCGGCCGATCAGCACCGTCGCCCCGAAGACCAGCACGACGCCCACGACCAATCGGGTGGCGAACCACTGCCACGGCGCGACGATCGCCAGGAACGCCAGCACCGCCGGGTTCAAGGTCGGGTTGCCGAACCAATAGGCCAGCACGGAGGAGGTGGGGGCACCGCCACGCCGCAGTGTGCCCGCGATCGGCGCCGTGCAGCAGGTGCACATCATGCAAGGGACGGACGCCAACCCACCGAGGACGGAACCACCGAACCGCCCCCGCCGGCTCAGCGCGGCGATGACCCGGCGACGGGGCATCAGGGCGTCCACGGCGGCTGCGACCACCAGCGCAACGACGAGGGCCTTCCACACCGCCTCGGCATAGTGGACGGTGAAGCTCCATCCGCCGTGCAGGCTGGGAGCCGAACCGCCCTGGCCGCCCTCCATCAGAAGAGAAGACCCGGGCCACGAGCGGTCGGCGAGAAGCCCGCCCAGTTTGAGGGAGTAAGGCCACCATTTGGCCCACATAAGGCCCACTATCGTGATCAACAAGAGCAGCAGTACGGCCGTCCGTACCTGAGGCGAACCGCGCCCCGGCTCGGTGGATTCAAGGTGCATCCAGATCACCGCTCCCAAAACCGCACGAGATCACAACTGCTGCCCCAGCTTCCAAAGTCACGCCGACCGTCGTCAATATCGTCAGGACATCGGCGGAACGCGCTTGCCCAAGACCAGGACGGCTGATATCAGGCGAGTGCGACGCCGACGGCACGAGCCCTTCACGGAACCGATGCCACGGGTTGCAACCGGTACCGGGGTACGGGCTTACCGTCGAGTCATGGAACTTGAACCAGTGCAGGGAAGGCCGGTTCACGAGTCTTGGATTCCGGCGGCGTGCACCTTGCCGACGGCCGAGCGCCCATTGCGGGTGGCCGCCTTCGACGCGCTCTTCGCCGAGGCCGTGACCGAAGTGAGCCCGTCCGGTCCCGGCCGCATACGACTGGCATTGCGCCCCGAGCCCCAGATCGCGGCCCGAGTGGCCGAGCTGACCGTGCGCGAGACCGGATGCTGCTCGTTATTCACCTTCACGCTCACCGCCGCCGACGGCGCGCTGGTGCTGGAGGTCGGTGTCGACGATCGGCACCGGGAGGTCCTGCACGCCCTGACCGCCAGGATCACCGCGGCGATGGGCGTGCCAGGGACCGATTCATGAGCGGCCAAGCTGCCACCGCCGGGATGCGCAGCGGACAACTCGCGGCGGCGGCCGGGGTGAACCAGCAGACACTGCGGTACTACGAACGCCGTGGACTGCTGGCAGAACCGCGGCGCACGCCCGGTGGGCACCGGCTGTACCCCACGGACGCCGTCACGAGGTTGCGAGTGATCAAAGCGGCACAGCGGCTCGGTTTCACCCTGCGGGAAGTGACCGAGTTACTGGAAGCCGGCGCTCACCGCCACCGGCTTCCCGATGCGAGCCTGGAAGCGCGAGCGCGGGCGAAACTGGACGAGGTCCAAGCAAAGATCGCGGATCTGACCGTCATCGCCGACACGTTGCGGCAGACGCTGACCACCGGCTGTACCGACCTTGTCGAATGTTCGCGACGGCTGGCCTGCCCAATACCGTTCACCGAGTTGGCCGATCGCACGGCCGACGACATGCCCGCCACCACGAGGGCGAACACGGTGCCCCTCCCAGACGGCGCCGCCCCAGCCGGCCACACCAGAGCCGACTCCTCCTGACGGCAACGATGGTGGGGGTTGGGGCATGGCAGGCGGGTGACTGGTGGGTGCGGTCATTGCCCGGTGGCTCCACTGACCAGTGCGGCCGCCGCTGTCGCGATGTCGGCCTGGGTGCTCCAGCGGCCCAGCGACAGCCGCACCGCGCCCAATGCCCGGTCGGCGTCCATCCCCATGGCCGACAGCACAGGCGAGGGTGTGTGGGCGCCGCTGTGGCAGGCCGAACCGGTCGAAGCCGCGACCTGCGCCGTGCGAGCGAGAAGTTCGTGCCCCGGGACGCCGTCGATGCTGATGTTGAGGGTGTTGGGCAGCCGCCGCAGCTCGGGCCCGTTGAGATGCACGCGGCCGGGCAACCCGTTGGCCAGCCGCCGGTGCAACTCGTCACGCAATGCCGCGGTCCGCACGGGCGCGCCGTCGGCCAGTTCGTCGGCCGCGAGGCGGGCGGCGCGACCCAAGGCCGCGGCCAGGGCGACGTTCTCAGTTCCGGAGCGCAGGCCGCGTTCCTGGCCGCCGCCGTAGACGACCGGCTCCAGCTCCACCCCTTCGCGCACGTACAACGCGGCCGCGCCCTTGGGGGCATACATCTTGTGCCCGACGACCGTCAGCAGGTCCACACCCAGCGCCCGGACGTCGATATCGAGCTTCCCGGCGGCCTGGGCGGCGTCGGTGTGCACGAGCACGCCGCGGTCATGGGCGAGGGCGGCCAGTTCGGCGACGGGCTGCAGGGCGCCGGTCTCATTGTTGGCGGCCATGATGGAGACCAGCACAGTGTCGGGGGTCAGAGCGGCGGCCAACGCGGAAGGCTGGACCAGCCCGTCACCGTCGACCGGCAGCACCGTCACCCGGGTGCCGTGCAGGCGCTGCAGGGCACGGCAGGTCTCCAGCACGACCGGATGCTCGGTGGCTTGGGTGATCACGTGCGGGTGCGAGGCCCCCGAGGCCAGGACGGCGCCGCGAACGGCGAGCTGGTCGGCCTCGGACCCCGAACCGGTGAACACGATCTCGTGCGGCTCGGCCCCGATCAGCGACGCCACGTCGGCGCGTGCTTCAGCGAGAGCGCGGCGGGGCCCGGCCCCGAAGGCGTGGCCACTGGAAGGATTGCCGAACGCCACGGTCAGGTGCGGCGCCATCGCCTCGGCCACCCGCGGGTCGATCGGTGTGGTGGCGTTGTAGTCCAGGTAGACCGGTCCGCCGGTGAGCCCCGGATGCGCGGGCGGCGCGGTATCGGTCATGCCAGGTCTCCTGCGTCGACGGACAACTCGGCCAGGCGCCACTCCAGCATGCCGTAGTCCTGCCGGATCGCGCGACGGCCGCGCCCTGGCCAAGGACGCCGCCCGCGGCCTGCGGCCACTGCGAAGCGGCGCGACCTGACCGTTGTCTTCGCCGCCGACACCCACTGCACGCCGACTCCGTCCCCGGCGCGGTCCATCTGACCCACGACATCGGCGCCACCGTCCTGGCCACGCTGCCGGACGCGACCGCGGTGCGGCCACGCACGGGGCCGACCCGCTCTGCTCGGCCCCACCCGGCGCCGAGCGCACCACCACGATCGGGCGCCCAAAGCGCACCGGTCCGCTGCTGGCCGCACCCGACGAGGACACCGAGCCGCTCCGGCCGATGCACAGGACAGCCATCCCATGAGAGATCGATGCAGTGGATGGTCTCGCTAATCGGAGCCGCGCGCGTTATGGCCATACTCCGAAACCTGTTCCCCACACTCAGGTACCCCACCCGCCATGGAGGCCCGAGCCGGTTCGTCATGGCGGCGATGTGGAACTGGCTCGTCATCTCCGAGCACGCAGGCCTGTGGTGGGGCTCGTCGGCCCGCTCGCCATGGTGACAGTAGTCGGCATGTGGGCCACCACCATCATCCTCGGCTGAACCGTCGTCTACTGGCCCACATGCCGGAGGCGTTCGTTTTCGAATCCGATTCCGGACTGAGGCAGCAGCCGGAGGTACTCGATTCCCTCTGTCGCTTGCCACGGTCGCCACGCTCGGTGCAGAGGCCCGGCAGGGCGCGGTGTTGCGGCCCCTTCTCGCCCACGTCATACCCGCGCGTGTCCCGGCCGACGTTGTCGGCTGCCTTGACGCTCTGGGAGTCGATGATGCCCACGCTGGGCTCGGCGCCCCGGCCCTTGTCCCGCCGGACCTGCTGCCGCAGCACGTCCAGCATCCGCAGCAAAGCCCGCTGCTTTCCCCCACCGCACGAAGTACCAGCACACCGCCCGCCAGGCAGGGAAGTCAGCAGGCAGCTGCCGCAAAGCGCAGCCGGTGCGCACCACGTACACCGCCTCACGACCTTCGCGCCGCGAGTGCTCCTCCCGACGGCGCCCGCCGCCAGGCGCGGGCAAGCAACTGCTCCACCAGCGCCCACTCATCGCCGGTCAGGCCCCGGGGGGACACGACGTCCGAGCCATCGCCACCCCCTGCACGAACCAGCACACGACATCACGCAACCACAGCGACCCTGATCAACTTCTCTAGCGCGTACTAGAGCCGTGGACGCCACTCGACCAAGCGCAGACAGCGGAAGCGATGCAGGAAAAACGCGTCGAGTTCGGTGTCGTTCGCGCGGGACGCCGCGCCGCGCGGCACTCGGCGGCCGGCGCCGTGACACGCGCCGACCAGGGTCCGTGGGTTGCCGTGCCCGCGCAAGACGTAGCTGGCCGTCCCCATCTACCCGGGCACGATGCCCGGCTCGCCCGAATCGCGTACGGTCCACCGACCATGTCGGCGTACCCCAGCGGAGGGCGCCGACCGCAGCGGGCGGCAAGATCTTCAAGGCAGCCAGCATGGCTTTCACCGCTGACCTCGACCGGCCCCGGATGGCGCACCCAGGATGATCGACCCTCTGTGTGAGCGCTTCGGGAATCTGCGAAGCGTACGGTGGCTCCCGAAACTGGCTCCCGAGACTACGAAGCGCTCATTGGAACACGCGAGATCGCGCCGTGGACGACGCTCTGACCTGCGGAAACTTGGGGTGGGCGATACTGGGTTCGAACCAGTGGCCTCTTCGGTGTGAAGAAAAGCAGGAACGTCGATCTAGGTCGATCCAAGTCGAACGGGGAGCCTCTCACCTGCACGAACGCCCTAACTAGGTCGTGTTGAGTCGATGGGAGCCTGACTGCGGTGGCTCCCGAAACTGGCTCCCGTGGCTCCATGATGCACGACTAACACGACGTGCTGATCGGCCCAGTGTTGGATTGGCCGGTCACGTCCAGCGGCGCGATATGATTGATCACGGTGAAGGCAGCAGACCAAAACACGGACACCACTGGCGCGCCGCAGCCCCAGGGACATGCAGCCTCCCAGCCTCAGCGGGTCAAATCCCGACCGCCAACGCTAATAACCACTATTTCTTTTTCCAAAAAATGCACCTAAGGCGAGCCCTGCAGCAAGCATAGTGGCACCGAATGCCACTCGCTTGACTCTGTCCATTCTTGCTGCATCGCTTGCAACAAGCGGCGGCATTTCCATCGCCTCTCGATATTCACTATCGATTATTTCGAACATCTGACGTCTTTTCTCGTCCCTCATCGCATCCGCCTCCCAGGTTGAACGCGCTACCTGCCACCACTCTCGACCAATCTCGGTTTGAAATGCACTCTGACACAATTCATCACGTATAACCCTTTCCGAGAATTCTCCGGAAAGGAATCCCTGTTGACAATGCTTGAAGTTCGAAGTTATGAATAGAAATTGTCGCCATTGCTCGTCAGTTCGATCACGGACCCGAATACCAGAATATCCCCATACAGGCAATATGGCTCTTGGATTTTCCATTGCCATTCGTATTAACTCTAAATGCCCACTTCGCTGAACAGTCTTCCTATTGTCACGGTAAGACCTAATCTGCAGAAGCAGAGACACAACAAGGCCGCAGAGTGCAATGGCAGACACAAGCGCAGAAATCCCCCCGTAAGCCTGGCCTATCTCGCTAATTCGCGTCCAATTTGCATTAAACGTTCCACTAAGAGCAAGCAGAGCCAGGGGCGACAGGAAGACAAGAATGAATAGAATGCTAAAAGCGAGCGTCCAAGCGAGTATCTGCCGAGAAGATATCTTCGTCATCAAGAAAGCCATTCCTGTCACAAGTCCGGAAGAGTGAGTTCCGGGGGCCACAATGGGAGATACTGGCAATGCGTTTGATGTTCCATCACAAGTCGTCGAGTGGAGGAAAGCGCGCCTGCCGCCTCAGGCAACTTACAGGGGGCTCGCGCGTCGTTGTTCAGTTGAGTGAGTCGGCGGTGCCTGCATCAGTGGAGCCCCCCTGCCTTCCAGTCTGCTTCCCGCAAGGGCAGGAATTCGTCCACTTGGTCGAGGAGCGGTCGACCCGATCTGTCACGGATTCGCTGAGCCCGCCGCACCAGTCGTTCACCGACGGGCGGAGCTATGTGGACGATGTTGGAGGCCTCATCCACCGAAACCCCTTGCTCGGCCAGGAGGAAGAGGGTGGTCAACGCGGTGCGCGGACAGTAGTGCCACTCGGCAAGGGCCAGAAGAGCATCAGCGGGGTCGGTCCACGCCCGTGGAACCGAGCCCGCGGCTCTCTTTGCCGGTGGCGAGGACAGGTACCGGAGCATCCAGGGCATATCGTCTTCCTCCTTCCACCAGCACCAGCGCCCGTGTGGCACGGCCAACTCCCAACCTGTGCCGTCGTATTTTTCGTTCTTGTTGTGCCAGATGAGGTAGCCGACACAGGAGCTGTGATGGCGGATCGTCCAGCGCGCATCACCCCACGGGGCGGGGGATGGGGGGAGTAATTGCCACCCGGTGCGGTTCTCCGCGCGAGATACTGTGGCAAGAGTGCGGCCGAGAATGCTGGAGATGTCGATCGACCGGTCGATGAAGGTTGACAGAACCAACTGGCCCAGCCCCTGAGGCTCGGAAGCGGTCGTCAGCGCGGCACTGACGTGCCCGACCGAGGCGATGCCCTGGGGAGCCGGCGACTCGTCTTCTGCGGAGTCGTGTCCCCTGGACAGGTCCTGGAGTGCTAACGGTGCCTCACCAAGCTCGCGAAGATTGGCCATCGCTTCACTTGCATCGGGTTCAATCCCGGATGAAGCCACCGTCTGCCATGCCTCGGCGGCACGTGAGACATCCCCGAGTTTCCCGTACACCTGGCCCAGCAGCACGCCCGCATGCGGCCACAGTCTCGGGTGCTGGCCGCTCACTACCTCGCGCAACATCGCCGCGGCGTTCCGGAAGCGACCGAACCAGTAATGGAGAAGTCCTAGGTGGAAAGCCGCCTCCAAGCGATACTCGGGATGCTTGGAGTTGTAGGCGATCTCAAGGTGCCGCATTGCCAACGCCGTCTGGTTCAAAACCCCGTAGAGCTGCCCCAGCGATGAGTGCGCGGCCGGGGTGAAGTCGGGGTGCCCCGCTGCGATGGCCTTCTGATAGGTCTGGATCGCGCCGTGGAAGTCCTCACGATCCTCCAGCAGGCGCCCCAAGATCCACGCTGCCTTGGCCCCCGCTTCGGAGTGTCGGGATGTGCTGGCCCTGCTCAGCAATGAGACAGCTTCGTCGGTGGCGCCGTCCCGTCCGTAGTGCCGCAGGCCGAGCTCGGTCAGCGCCAATGGCGACCACTCGGCGTCGTCGGCATCGATCGCCAACCGATAGAGGCCGTCAACGACATCCACATCCGCGCCCTGAGACTTGCGGATGTGGGCTATGAGTACTGCGGCGTGGGCCCGGCGTGTGGTGTCGCCGGTCGCCAGCACGCTCTCGAGGATCGCGACCGCGCCGACCTCATCCCCGACATCCATGCGGAGCAGGCCCATATTGAACCGCGCCCGCGCCGCCATCTCGGGTCCGCCCAGGTCCAGCACCACCGCCAATGCACGTTCGGCCCCGGCCGCGTCGCCCTCCTCTCGCCTGAGCCTCCCCAACTCCAAGGCGGCGTTCACCGAGTGCTGGGCGTCACCGCATTCGATGCACCGTTCAAAGGCTGTGGCGGCGTCCTGCTTCGACCCGAACAAGAGCGCCCTGTAACCCTGGTCGAACAGAGTCTCAGCACGGTTGACATCAACCGCCTCGGCGGCGTCGCCCGCCTCTGAGTTCCGGATGCGCCGGGTCACATAATCGATTAACGCGGACCTGAGCAGTCGCTCCTCGGGGTCATCAACGCTCCCGTCCCGATCCCCGGCTACCTCAGCCAGTCCCTCCGGCGTCGGCCGCAGCGCGGCCAGAACCATCACGGCCCGTCGCCGGACCGCAGGCTTGGCGCTGGAGAAGTCACGGTCGAGCAGTTCGACTGCTCGATCCACCTCGCCGGAGAGCGCGTGATGGGTGGCCAGGGCCAGGCAAGCGTCGGGCGACCAGTCCTGGTCACAATCCGCAGCATCGGTCCACCATCCGATCGCGGCATCGGTGTCGCCGTCGGCGTTGGCGATGTTGCCCAACTGGCAGGCGGCGAAGCATGCCTCACCGGATAGTCCGTCACGGACAGCCGCGTGATACCCGGCCTCGAATGACTCCCGCGCCGCTCGGCGGTCTCCGAGATCGCTGTACGCGGCGGCAGCGAGCAGACGGGCTTGCGGCTCGAGAGAGCGCATGGCCGCCGCCTTGGTGTGGGCCTCGGCAGAGTAAGCCAGCCGCCGTAGATCCCCCGCTCTCATTCCGATGTGGGTGCACTCCTCAGGCGTGGCGAAATCGATCAGTTCCGCCCACAAGGCGTCGGGAATCGCCCGGTTCGGCTCGGCACCGTCGACCAGGACTCGTGCTACTCCCCACAGCCGTTCGTCGCGGCCTCGGCGCGGCATGACAGTGAGCAGCGCGTCATTCGCCGAACCGGCCCCCTGCGCCCAAGTGATGCCCGCTTCGAAGAGCTCGTCCGTCGCAGAGATGTTCCTGATCTCTGCCAGGTAGTGCGGGAAGAGCCGCCGGAGTTCGCTGTCGGAGACCGGGCGCTTCAGTCCAGCGCGGCGGCAATCGACTGCGGCGCGCACCAACGCCATGCCCTCGGGGCTGCCCGTACGCGCGGTGGTCAGGCGGAGGATCATCATGTCTGCGTCGAGTGCGGCATCGCCGATCTGGTCCGCATCCAGCGACACGGCATCGCCAACAGAGTTGAGCGTCACCTGCTCGATGATCTCGGGCTCGTACAGTAGATGGAGCAAGTACGCGCTACGCAAAGCGTCCCGCGCCACCGGCAACCGACCGCGCGGGGCATCAAGGATCGCGGCGCAGTCGTGGGCCGAGACGGTCGCCACAATGAACACTGTACTGGCGAGCCGGTCCACGGTCTCGCGGGTGAGGCAGTCCAAATCTTCGACTGTCAATCCGTCCGCCCAGATCAGGGTCGGCGGCGCCGCAATCGAGGTCAAGTCTTTGTTTTCGGCGAGAGCGGCGAGCGCGTTCCCACCCTGTGGCACCAGTACTCTCGTGTTCGGAGGCAAGACCTCCTCGACCGCGTGCCAGGCGGACGTGGACTTGCCAGCGCCGTCGTCTCCATACACCAGCACGAACGGGTATGGCGCCGCTGGTACGGCGAGCGCCGCGCACAACTCCTCGTCGAAGTCGGGCCGAGGCAAGTAGACGCCGCCCTTGGGTGAGGGCTTACCGTCCCAGTCGCTGGAGAGTTCGCCCAGCGTCGGGAACGGCGGTCGTCGGATTCGATTCGGCGGTAGAACCGAGAACTCCGCCAGCAGAGCGCCCAGCCGAGCAGTGCGGTCAGCGGCCGCACGCTCCATGGCCTGCACCAGGAGTTCGTGACGCCTGCGCCAGTGCTTCGTATCCGCCATTCGGGCGTCCAACTCCAGGCCACGAGGCTCCGCGTAGGCGACCAGCGCCGTCACAACGTCGGACACCAGATCCCATCGCGGGGCGCGCTCACCACGCCCTGCTAACAGGGCGCTGATTGTCGCTATGCCTGGCTTGGCGACGGTCCGGCCCTGGATCTCCTTCAGCGACGGCGACCCCGCGTTTCGTTTGAGTTCACGAAGCTCATCGGCGAATCGGCGCAACAACGACGAGCCGTCCTCAGTACCACCCACAGTGGTATTTCCCTCACCCATGAACGAACCATAACTCTGGGCTAGGCAGGGCGTGCGGGAACGTTCGGTTCCCATCGGGCGCCGCCCCTGACGGCTCTCCTGCGCCCCAGGTCAGCGCCCTGCGCGGCCGACCTGTTCCACTTCGTTCGGGAACCGCCGCTGCCCGCCCGCGAAGAAGCAAGGTTCCTCTCAGCCGCGGCAGACACCGCGGTTGTGCGCAACGGAGGAAGACAATGGAACTCTTCGACCCCAAGGCCGTGCTAGTCCTCATCGCAATGATCCTCATCGCGGCGATAACGGCCAGTCTCACCCTGGCCGCCGGCGGCACCTGGCCGACCGCGCTGCTGGCCGGCGGAGGCAGCGCCTGGACTGTGCTGTCCACCCTCCCCTCGATACTGAAGTAGCACTCGGGTGGTGCCGGCCGAGCCCGGCACCACCCGTCTCTACGGCTCATTGCAGCGCTCACAGGCCGATCTCCGCACCAGCGTGGCCATGCCGGTCTCGCCCGGAAGGGGGTCTGTCCATTTAACGGCTCTGTCGCAGTTTCGGCTCTGTCGCAGTTTCGGTGGTAGCGGAGGGTGTCAGCCCGTCACGCTGAGGGGTGATTGAGGGCGACAGGCCTGTCGATGTGGTCTTCTCGGACCTGTCCGGCCTGGTCATCGAGGATGTGACGGACGAGGGCGAGCTGATTCGGGTGCGGGCCCGCAGCCGGAGGGTGCCGGTGCCTTGCCCGGACTGCGCGGTCGGGACCGCCCATGTCCATGGGTGGTGCGAGCGGACCGTGGCCGATGTTCCCGTCGATGGACGGCCGGTCGTGCTGGATGTGCGAGTGCGGCGGCTCGCGTGCCGGGACTGGCGGTGCCCCGGCGGACGTTCCGGGAGCAGCTCTCTGGGCTGCTGGAGCGGTATCAGCGACGAACTATCCGGCTGACCGCCCAGGTCGGGGCGGTGGCGGAGATTTAGCAGGCCGGGCCGGTGCCCGTCTGATCTCAGTCCTGGGAATACCGGTCTCCCGTCACACCGCACTGCGAGCCCTGCTGCGGATCCCGTTACCGGTGGTGGCGACGCCGCGGGTGCTGGGTACGGACGACTTCTCCCTGCGGCGCCCCAGGACCTACGCGACCATCCTGATCGACGCCGAGACCCGCCGGCGCATCGATGTCCTGCCCGACCGCAGATCCGACACCCTTGCAGCGTGGCTGCGCCAGCGTCCGGGTGTGCAGGTCGTCTGCCGGGACGGCGCCGCCAGCTACGCCGACGCCGTGCACCAGGCTCTGCCCGACGCCCTGCAGCGACCGGTGGCTTATCTGGCACAACTTCGCCCAGCTGTCGGTAAGGAGGTCGCCGTGCATAGCGGCTGCTGGGCCAGTGCCTCCCGAGTGCGCAGACTCGATGGCGGAAAGACCACCACCCTGGCCCGGTGGCAGCAGGTCCACGATCTGCTCGATGCGGGCGTTGGCCTGCTGGAATGTGCTCACTGCAAGCCATCTCTGAGCTTCCTCCGGTTCCACGGACACCTCATCTGGTTGACCTTGATCAACCAGGGAAGGAAGTGCCCCGTGCCACCACCTCACCCGCCCGAGTTCCGGTGTCGCGCCGTCGAGCTGGCCAGGACCGGCGTTGTGCGACCTGCGGCCCTCGCCGTGCGGCGACTCTCCGATCATCGTGCCCATCAACGCTCCCGGCTCCATCGCCAAGGTTGAACTGTCGTTCCAAGCCTGCTGGCCATGGGCCCGACGTCAGTAGTTTCGTCCGATTCGGTCGTTAAACCGTTTCTCGTAGCTCCTCTGTTGGTCCAGCCTGGCTTGGAGCGCGTCTCGCTGAGCTGGGGCGAAATGCCCCCGCCTTCAGATCCCCTCCGCCGCCTCCGGAGAAGACCGGGGTTGGGTTCGCAGGACCCGTCGATCTTCGCCGATCGCTTGACGAACCAGATCGAGCACTGAGCCGCAAGGCCCAGACAAGATCAGCCTGAATCTGGATAATAGACCACATGACAAGTGAGCACGACGGGCGCCAAGATCCCGATGAACTCCCGGGTCCTTCGTCGACATCTCGGGGATGGCTGGGCCGGCAACTTGATAAGGTCCCTTGGACTCAAGTCCTCGGCCCTGCCGTCATGTTCGCTGTATTCGGGGCACTGGCGCAGTTGCTGGGTGCGGTCGGAGTAAGAGTCGTTCTGGCGGTTACAGTCGCCGTGGTCTCTGGTTACGCCCTCGTCCGCAGCATGGCTATTTTACGCCGGATAGGTAAATGGACAGGAATAGCCCTCAGCATCATCGGGATACTGGTTTGCACGGTCGTCATTTTCGACGCACGCGATAAGCCGGAAGAAGCGGTTCCGGAGCAAAAACTTGAAACGCAACCCCCGGCTGGCTCGGCAAATCTAACCGTCACCGTGAACACAAACCCAATGGATTTGCATTCACCCAAGCTTCGGCTTCTCTATTCCGCTCGGCAGGACTGGATGCTGCCTTCAGGTCAAACAGTCAAGGGTGAACCAGGTCACTCGGACGACGGCCTCTATCTATTTGCCAAGAAGTTCCATGGTGTTGCTATGGGGTATCTGTATTTTAGTGTCGTGATCCAAAACCTCACCGGTGGCGCGGTCAGTCTCGATAGCATTCACGTGGCAGACTTTAGTTGCACTGGTCCCCTGAAAGGGGTACATATCTGGAGCGGCGGTGGTGCAGAAGAAACACCCGTTAGCACCGTTCTTATAGACTTGGACAAGAAGTATCCGCTTGCGGTAACGTCGAAAAATTATCCGAATGAAGTTTCGCCAGACGAAGAACCTTTCGGTTACACGATTGCCGCACAAAAATCCCAGGCATTCGATGTTGTGGCTTGGCTGCACAAACATCAGAGTTGTAGCTTTAAACTTACAATAAAGGCTATCATCAATGGACGAGATAAGGTCATTGCAGTGTCGGACAACAGAGAGCCTTTCCGTATCACAGCTCCGCCTTCAGAGGGTGCGCCTATATGGCAATTGAATGACTTTGGACCAAGCCACGTCTGGGACTATGTGGACCCGGCCAAGGGCGGCGATCCACCGTTCAAGAGCGCGTATGAGGCGCTGACAGTTACAGATCCGTAGCCCCATTGTCCAACCGGCACGGGCCCACTACCTTCCCGAACCTTGCGGCAATGCCGCTTTTGCCTCGGTATAGAGACAGCGAAGCAGGACGGGCAGACGGTGGCCGATCTTCTGTTCGGCATCGGCAACCGCCGAAGCCGAGGCGGGCGGCGGCAGCGAGCCATGTTTGGCGGCGGCCGCCATGATCTCGGTATCGGTCAGCCGGTCGACTGCGTCGACAGGGGGAAGAACGAGGGGGCGACTGGACGACAGCCCGCAGAGCTGCTGGATGAACATGGCGATCACTTGTCCTGAACCAATCGCTTCTCAACACTCGGCGGAGCAGCTCGGGATTTGATGTCGAATTCGTTGCCCCGGCGTCAAGCGGGATCACCTGGGTGTGGTCGCCCAGGCTGCTGTGGGTCTCGCCAAGGCAGGACCAGGTGTGCGCTTGGTAGGCGAGGTTGTCGAGCTCCCGGTGGAGGGCGAGGGCCTGCTGCAGCAGCGTGACGGCCTGTCGTTGGTCTCCGAGGCGGGCGTGCCATCAGCCGACGTCGGTGAGTGCGTTCGCATGGCCGATCCGATCACCTGCGATCTCGAACAGTTGGCTGGCCTGCTGAGCTGCGGCCAAAGCGTCGGCGGGGCGCTCCTGCAGACCGTAGGTGAGGTTGCGGGCGTAATGGGCTTCGGCCTGGCCGGCAAGGTCGCCCATGGCCTCGGCGAGGTCGAGGGCATGGCCGTAGTGGCGGTGGGCGACCGGGAACCGGCCCAGGTCCGCCTCGGCCGCAGCGAGATGGCGGTGCGCGCGGGCTTGCGCCGCTGTGTCGGCCAGCCGTCGCGCGGCGCCCAGCGCGGCCCGGTGGGCCGCGGCGCGATCGTGCCAGCGGCCACTCCGGTGGAGGAAGACCGAGAGCGCCCAGGCCAGTTGGCAGGCGTGGCGGTTCAGCCCGGCGCGGTTAGCATGCCTGACCACCGGCTGATGGGCCACTACCTCCACTCCGCCCACGCGGCTGACCTGCTGCTGTACCCGCACGGCGAGAAACCGGCCATCAACCCGCCGGAACCCGGCATCACCCTGGCAGCACCGGGCGACCGGGAGCAGGCGCTGACGTGGTTCGCGGCAGAGCGCGAGGTGCTGCTCGCCGCGCCGTTGCAGCCGACCCCGCAGCCGCCGCCGCTGGATGCGCGCGGTGACGCGAGGTAGACGCCGCCTCCTCCTCTTCTGAAGGAGTTGCGGTGCTGGTTGGCGTTGTCCCAGCGTTCGCGGGCTCCGTCGTTGCCGTAGTTGCTGGGCCCTGGTCGGAAGCCGTCGTCGCGGTACTGGCCGGTGGGGTCGGCGTGGTCGATGGGGTTGTTGCCGGCTTAGGAGTAGCCGTTGGCGGTGAGGGGGTCGCCGCCGCCGGTGACGGGGTCGGCGCTGAGGAAGCGGCCGGTGACCGGGTCGTACTCCCGTGCACTCAGGTGGGTGAGGCCGGTGGTGGTGTCCTTGGTGCCGCCGACGTAGCCCCTGTCCATGAGTGTGGGCCACAGACCGATCGGGCTGCTGCGCTCGTTGCCGAAGGGCGCGAATCGGCGAACGCTCCAGTTGTCCTGGTCGACGGCATTGACGGTGGTGTCAGCGCTGCCCTGGGAGTCGGGGACCAGGAACTGGACGGTGGAACTGGAAAGACCCGAGCGGTAGGCGATGTTCTGGCCGGCGTGGCTGTAGTGGCGGACCGCGGTGACGGTCCCGCTCGCAGACACCTTCACTTCCTGGCTGGGCAGGTAGAGGGTCTTGCCGTTGGTGTCCTTGCGGATCAGGCGGTTGCCTGCAGCGTCATACAAGTAGCCGGCCAGTTCCTTGCCGGCGTCATCGGTGACCTTGGACAGGTTGCCTTCGGCGTCCCAGACCAGTTTTTGACCGGGGCGGGTGGTGGTGTTGCCGACCTTGTCGTAGGTGAACAGGTCGGTGGTCTCAGTGACCCCGTCGGATTCGGTGAGCGACTTCAGCGCGTGGGGGCTAGTGGATCAAGTCAGCCGTGTTGGTGACCTTGCTGGAGCCGTTGGCCGGCTGCCGCCCGAACTCGTCGTGTCCTTCCTTGGCTGGCAAGGAGGGCAAGGGCATCGGGTGATGTCAGGACTTCGACGGCCTTTCGCTGGAACCAGTCGGATGCGCCGGTGACTTGGGCGGGCGCCCAGGGTTTGTCCTGGGCGATAGCGGCCAGCAGCGTCCATTCGGTCAGGCGGCGGGTGAGGAAGTCCCGCTCGCCGATGACGCCGGTCATGGTGTGGACCCAGCCTGGAAACCGTTCGTCGGTCAGCAGGAGGCGTGCCTGTTCGTCGATGTGGCGGGCCACTGCGGCCTGTGCCATCGCCTGGTCGGGATCCTGCAGGATCTCGTTCACCAACGTGGGCTCATCGTCGGCGCCCACGGCGGCCAGGGCCCGCAGGTGGCAGGCGTAGCGGCGGTGCTCGTCCGGCTCGGCGGGCCCGTCAACGGGACTGCTCACGCGGCCGCTCCTTCGGGACGTTCGACAAGCCGGCCGCGTCCGCGGACTCGATGAGTTTGAACGCCATGGCCCAACCCGGCCGCCGCGAGCCGGGTCCCTTGCTCTCGATCGGGTTGGTGGTGCGCAGACAAATCCAATGCGCGGCCGGGAAGCGACGGTACGGGCTCGCGGTCACGTCGCACCGCAGCAGGTCTCGCACTCAACGCTCACCGTGATAAGCGGGCCGAAGGGGGTCGGTGACGATGAAGCGCCTTGCATCCGGCCACCTTCTCGCCCACGTCATACCCGCGCGTGTCCCGGCCGACATTCTCAGCTGCCTTGACGCTCTGGGAGTCGATGATGCCCACGCTGGGCTCGGCACCCCGGCCCTTATCCCGCCGGACCTGCTGCCGCAGCACGTCCAGCATCCGCAGCATAGCCCCCTGCTATCCCCCACCGCACGAAGTGCCAGCACACAGCCCGCCAGGCAGGGAGCCAGCAGGCAGCTGCCGCCAAGCGCAGCCGGTGCGCACCACGTACACCGCCCCTACGACCTCACGCCGCAAGTGCTCCTCCGGACGGCGCCCGCCGCCAGGCGCGGGAAAGCAACTACTCCCCAGCGCCCACTCATCGTCGATCAGGCCCCGGGGTTGCACGACGTCCGAGCCGTCGCCACCCCTGCATGAACCAGCGCACGACATCACGCAGTCACAGCGCGACCCTGATCGACTTCTCTACTAGAGCGGTGGACGCCACTCGACCAAGTGCAAATAGCAGAAGCGATGCGTGAGGAACGCGTCGAGCTCGGTGTCGTTCGCGCGGGACGCCGCGCCGCGCGGCACTCGGCCGCCAGCGCCGTGACACGCGCTGGCCAGGGTCCGCGGATTGCTGTGCCCGCGCAGGATGTAACTGGCCGCCCCGCATCTACCCGGGCACGATGTCCGGCTCGCCCCATATCGCGTACGGTCCACCGACCATGTCGGCGTACCCCAGCGGAGAACGCCGACCCGCAGCGGGCCCCAGGATTCTCAAGGCAGCCAGCATGGCTTTCGCCGCCGGCCCCGGCCTCAGATGGTGCACTCAGGATGATCGACCGTCTGGGTGAGCGCTTCGTGAATCTGCGAAGCGTACGGTGGCTCCCGAAACTGGCTCCCGAGACTACGAAGCGGTCATCGGGACACGCAAGATCGCGCCACTGGCGACGCTCTGACCTGCGGAAACTTGGGGTGGGCGATACTGGGTTCGAACCAGTGGCCTCTTCGGTGTGAACACGATCAATGGAGCCCAAGCCTTGTCGCCTCCCGACATCGCCGCAGGTCAAGCGACGTCCTTCACCACGTCACAGCGCGCCTCAAGGAGGATCGAGTCTGTTACACCCTCCCGAAACTAGCATCCTGCTGGGATCGAGAGCGTGTAACCCACCGTAGCCGTGGAGGTCCGGGCCGCTGCACAGTGGGCCGAGCGCATGCCTTCCCGCGTGCGGCCAATAGGCATTGGCCCGACCGTGCTACACCAAACCCCGTACAGCCCATAAAATCGACGCTCATCTGCGCGGCTTCCCTTGATCAAGAAGCGGCACCCCTATGGGAGTTACGAACTCAAGCCCCTTGCGTCTACGCCTTCTCACCAAGTCGGCGCGCCATCGTACGGAAACCCGACGCGGGCATGTCGTCAAAGGTTCCGGACAGCGCAATGCCCAGCCACTCCGACATGGACAAGTGCAGAGGGAACAAGGCATCATCGTGATCGGCATCGATAGATTCGTCGCGCGGGTATGGCCCCATTGGATCCCAAACCCAGATAGAGCCCCGATCGTCTCGGCAGTCGACGAGCAGCCAGACGGCGCTTCCCCAGTCGCACAACCAGACCATGCCGTTGGGGACCAACTGCTCTTCACCTGAACTGAACAGGTCGTACTGGTTCACTAGATCGGTCCAGTGGTCCTGGGCCAGCGTTCCGGGCACGCCGAGGACGCCGCCTTTGGGCCCGAAGCCTCCGTTCGCCACCTCGGTATAGAGACGGCGAAGCAGGACGGGCAGACGGTGGCCGATCTTCTGTTCGGCATCGGCAACCGCCGAAGCCGAGGCGGGCGGCGGCAGGGAGCCATGTTTGGCGGCGGCCGCCATGATCTCGGTATCGGCCAGCCGGTCGACTGCGTCGACACGGGGAAGAATCTTTGGGTCATCAGGCACTCGGCGCCGCTCGGCGATGGCCTGGAGACTGGACGTCTCGAAGGCTTTCTCGAGGGCTCCACTGAGTGACTCGGTTAGCCATTCTTCGAAAGTCATATTCTGCGGGAAAAGGCAAGTGAAGTCGGCATCCTCCGGTCCGTTGGGATCCCAACCCCACATCGGGCCGGATGGATCACGACAATCGACGACGGACCAGATTCCGCAGCCCCATTCGAACAACCACAGCAATCCCTGATACGCTCCATCCTCATTAAACGCTTCACTGATCTCAGTGATGTGGGCCCAGTCAGGGTGGTGCTCATAGTCGCTGCCGGCCAGACCGAGAACCCCTTCCCGAGGACCGAAGCCGCCGTTTGCACCCTCGAGGTATAGCCTTCGAAGCAGCGGCGGCAGTGGATGACCAAGTGCTCGCTCGGCCTCGGCGACCGCCTCGGGTGGTGCTGGTGGCAGCAAACCGGGCAGGCGCTGGATCATTTCGACGATCTCGTCCTCGGTCATGTGTCCATCCTCAGTTCGGCTGTGCGGGTTTCGGCCGGGGAGGGATAGACTCATCCCCTCCCCGGCGTGGAGCGGTCGATCAGCTAACGGCGGCCCCTGAAACCACCGCTGCCAGCGCGGCCGCCTCCAGATCCTCGAGAGAACATGCCTCCCCAGTAACTGCGCGCCGTAACCCAGGTGGCAGTTTTGCCGCTAAGCCCGAACGCTGTTCGTAGGTTCTTGAGCAGTTGCCCGGTGACCTGGGTTCCCTCGACCATGCCATTCGATCCCATCTTCACGCTCTTGGCCGGATCCCCGATGAACTTGTTGATGTTGCCCTCGCACTGCCGGGAGCAGATCCGGCTGGTCGTGAACGCGGTATGCACGCTGATGATACGACCGCCCAGGTCCCTGATCTGCTGGGCTACGTTGGCGCGGAAGTCCGCCGCTGCTCGCTCCGCATGCCCTGCGGTGCTGCCAGACGGCGCTCCTGGCGCCTTGTAGATCGTCACCCCAAGCCTGGTCAGGTCTCTCTCCAAGTCCTTCGGCAGACCGGACTTGCTAGTGAACGCGACAACCCGAGGAACCGGGCCGTCGGAGGTCTGAACGGTGACGCGGGACAGCAGGACAGCGAAGTTGCCGCGTTGCGGGCCTGACATCTTCTGCAGGTGACCGGCGAGCGTGGAGAGGCTGGCGCCGAGAATGAAGCCCGCGGCTTGGTTCGCCTGCTCAGAAGTCATCCCCGGCGGGGGGTTGGACAGGTCGGGATCGTTTAGTTTCTCGAGGTCGCCGGGGTTGGGCAGCCCCTGCCGAGTGCGTTCGGCGTAGTACGCCTCCCTTCCGCGCTCGTGGCAGGCGCGCGACGACGCGTCGTCGGTCGGAGCGCAGCCGTGCGGGTCGTGCCCGTCCAACTCGATGAGGTTGACCGGGTTTCCGCCCGCGAAGGCGTACCGGTTGCTGGTCCACGGATCGGTTCCCAGGTCCAGGTCGTCCAGGGCACCGGTGTACATGTCTCGCGTTAGGAAGCGGTTCAGGCCGGGGTCGTAGTCGCGGAACCCCATGTCGTAATCGCGAGAAGCGGAGTCCCAGCGCTTGGCGTTGAACCTGTAAGGGTTGTAAGGCTCCTTGGTCGGGTCCTGGGGATCAGGTTTGTCGATGCCCGTGGTTTCGGCGTCCTCGCCGGAGCCGTAGGCGGTGTAGCCGTAGGTGGCTTTGGTTCCGCCGGCCTGATCAGTAAGCGTCTCGACATCGCCGTGAGCGTTATAGCCGTAGTAGCCGCCCTCGCCCGCATCGGAGCCGTGCTTCACCTGGGACAGCCGTTCACCCCACGGGCTGTGCTGGTAGGACTTGGTGATCTCGCCAGCGGACTCTTCGGTGAGAACCTCAGCCGACAGCCCGAGGTAGTGGTAAGTGGTGGTCTTCTCGCTGTCTCCGCCCACGCCGGTGGTCCTGGAGCTGGTGCGGTCGAGCGGGTCGTAGGTGTAGTGGGTGCTGGACAGGCTCCCGGTCCCGCCCTGGGTCTGCTTTTCGATGATGCGGTCGAATCCGTCGTATTTATTGCGCTCGATGATGCGCCCAGCGGCCGTGACGGTGTCGATCCTGCCGAAGGGGTCGTAGTTGTACGTGCCGACGACGCCGCCGGAGGCCGAGGTGAGAAGTCGGTTCCGGTCATAGTCGTACGTGGTCGTGACTTCGTTAACCGTTTGCTCGATGACGTTATTGTTCGCGTCATGAACATAGGTCTCGGTTCCCGCGCCTGCGCCGGTCTTGACCACCCTGGCCACCCGGTCACGCGGGTCGTAGGTGTAGTCGGCGGTTGTCGTGAGGTACGCGTTAGGGGTATCGGCGTTCAGCTTCCGGCCCACATCTCGGCTGCGCTGCCCGTTGAGGTCGTAGTCGAGGGAGTGTTCGGAAACAACAGTGCCGTCGTTCTTCTTCTCTGTCTGCTGCCTGATCAAGCCGTCGAG
Organism: Actinomadura sp. K4S16; assembly: GCF_008327685.1. Taxonomy (GTDB): domain Bacteria; phylum Actinomycetota; class Actinomycetes; order Streptosporangiales; family Streptosporangiaceae; genus Spirillospora. Next base: position 187,670 of record NZ_BDDE01000022.1, on the reverse strand, counting down.
ATAGTAGTCGAAATCGACGGTGTTGCCGTTGCCCTTGACCTGGTGCAGCCGCTGCCCCCGCGCCGTGTAGGTGAACGTCGTCAGTTTCGGGGTGGGGTCGGACTCTGAATTCGCGTGGCTGACCCTCGCCGGCAGGTCACGGACGTCGTACTCGAAGGTCGCGTACTCCCGGTCGTGCTTCTGCGTCTTGGGCTGACCGTTCTCGTCGTAGGTGAACGACGTGGCGTTCTCCAAAACGCCGTTGAGCCTCTCTTCGACCTTAGATACCTGATTCAGACGGGTGTATGTGACCGCATAGTCGTCGACCCTCGCATTGGAGCTCGAATCGCTGATCGAGATAAGGTTTGCGTTCGGATCGTAGCGGTACTCGAAATGCTTTCCCTCGGTGTCGGCGTCGCCGCTGTTGTCACGGACCAGCCTCACGGAGTCGGCGACCACAGTCGTCCCGGGAGTGGCCTTGTCCGTTAGGATGACCCGGTGCGTGGTGCCCTCGTCGAACTGGTATCGTCCGAGGCTGATCCACTGCCCCGGCTGCGCTTTCTGGTCGATGGTCTTTGCTGCGGTTCCGGTCTTATGGTCGATCTTCAATTCGGCGTCCGGCGCTGCATTCGCCACGTCGGGGTAGCGGACGAAGACCTCGTACTCGCCGGACTGCGGGATGTTCAGCCCCCACTGGAACTGGCCGGACCCGTCCCCCGCGGGCTTGGTGTGGAAATTCGGTCCGTAAAGTCCTTCGCCTTGCGAGGAGGCTGTCCACGTGCCCGCTACACGGGTGTTGTTGAAGTCGGAATTGTCGACCAGGACGGAGTGCCCTCCTACCGGCACGCCGTCATCGGTCCGTGTCCTTGGCTTACCGTCCGGGTAATAGGTCCAGCTCATCACGCGGCTGGGCGACCCGCCGGCGCCGGTGAGAGTGTTCTTCGTGGGCTGCCCGAGCGCGTCGTACTCGTACGAGGTAGTGATGTCCCACGGGTCTCGCGAGGTCTTGATCCAGCCGTTGTCGTAGTGGGTGTAAACGGTGTCGTTGCGTACCGTCTGGCCGCTTGAGGGCGGTGAGCTGACCTTGGTCAGGTTGCCGACCGCGTCGTAGGCCCGGATAGTCCTGTCGGGACGGTTGTAACGCGGGTCGTCCGCGTCGTAGCCGTAGATCTCTTCTTTGACCCGGTTCAGTTCGTCATAGACGATCTGCTGCACAAAGTCGTCGGGGTCATCAGCGGTCGCGACACCGCGGGGGGTGATGATCTTGGTGCGGTTGCCAACCTGGTCGTACTCATACCGGGTCGTGCGGTAGACGACGGTGTCGCCGTCCTTTCGGTGCGGGATCCTGACCTCTGTCGGGTTCCCGCGGGGGTTCAGCGTGACGAGCGTGTCGTTGCCGTCCTCGTCCGTCGTGTTCGTGGCCAGGCCGTCGCGGTCGTAACCTGTTTCGCGGATCCCTCCAGCCGCGTTGGTCGTGGCCGTCACCCGATGTGCCAGGTCGTAGGTGTACTTGGTGGTGTAGTCGTCAGTAGCCGGAGTGGCGTTCTTGCGCGGGTCCACAAGGGTGGTCACGTTTCCCGCGTCGTCGTAGGCGTAGGAGAGCTTGTGACCTTCGGCGTTGGTGACCGAGGTGAGCCTTTCAATCTCGTCGTAGCCGTAGGTCGTGGTGTAGTCCCCCGGCTCGTCCGTCAAGTTCCCCTTGGGCTCGGTCTCTGACGTGAGGTTGCCGTTCCTGTCATAGGTGTAGGTGGTCCTGCGCTCGGGGTCGCCGGGCTCGTCCTCCGGTTCGACCACTTGAGTGACCTGATCGACGGCGTCGTAGGTCGCCGCCGCAGCAGTTCCGTTGGGCGCATACTGCCGCAAAACGTTGTCATTGGGGTCATAGAGCGGTGCCGCCGTGACGATGTACTCGCCAGCCGACTGGTCCTTGGGGGATCTGTTCTCCAGCGACCTGCTGAACTCGTCGTATCCCTGCGTCGTGGCCTTCCCGCGGGCGTCTGTGAGTTTGGTGACGTTGCCTCGCACGTCGTACTCGAAGGTGGTGACGTTGCCAAGCGGGTCGGTCATCTTCTGCGGGTAACCGGATGCATCGAAATCTGAGTGCCTGGTGGTGTGGTCGTTGGCATCGGTGGCCGTCTCAAGTTGGCCCCAGGTGTCGTAGGTATAGGTGGCGGTGTAGTCGCCGTCTTCTGGGGTGGCATTTCCGAGGGGGTCAGTGACCGCGCTCAGGCTCCCCTCAGCGGAGTAGGCGAAGGTCCAAAGCCGCCCCTCGGGGCTTTTCTTGGCAATCAGGTCTGCGATGTGGCCGTTGAGGCCGGTCTGGTACGTGAGAGTGGTACCGCTCCAGGCGTTCTTGACGGCTTCGGCATCTTTGATCTCTGTGGGGTAGCCGGTCTTGGGGTCGTAAGACCATGTCGAGATCGCTGGAGTGGCGCCGGTGGTGGCGGGAGGTTCTTCGAGGCGGGTGACGTTGTTGTCGTCGTCCCAGCCGAGTTTGGTTGTCTGTCGTTTGGCGTTGGTGCTTTGTATGGGGCGGCCTTTGCCGTCCATCAGGTAGGTGGTGGCGTGGTTTTCAGCGTCGGTGACGACGGTCTGAACCTGCTGGCCTTGGGTGCCGTCAGGGTCCGTGTAGGCGTAAGAAGTGGAGTTGTTCAGCCGGTCGGTGATGGTCTTCAGTGACCATTTAAATTTGGGGTCGTCTTCGGGGGTGTCGTAGTAGGCCAGGTTGGTGGCGTGGCCGCGGGGGTCGGTGACTTTGATGAGTTTGACGTTCTTGTTGCCCTGGGTGGCGTCGTACTGGAATCCGAACACCTTGGGCTGGGAGGAGCCGGCGCCGTCGACGAGTTCTCCGAGGAGGCCTTTGTCGGAGTAGGTGAAGGTTAGGGTGCGGCCGGAGATGTCGGTGATGGTCTTGACGTGGTCGATGATGTGGGGGTTGGTCAGGCCGGTGCCGGTCTTCTTCTCCCAGGTGGTGTCGTCGATGTAGGAGTAGTCCTGGCCCTTGGCCCAGTAGTCGATGGTGAGGGTTTGCCGGCCGGTGGGGTCGGTGATGTAGCGCAGGAATTTGGTGGGCTTGTTCTGGGAGCGGCGGACTTCGTAGGTGAAGTCCATTCGGTTGCCGTTGTTGTCCTCGATGGAGGAGATGTAGCCGTCGCAGTCGAAGAAGAACTGGGTGCGGTCGGGGCGGGTCATCACCCAGGCGCGCGATATCTCGTCTTTGGGTTTGCATTCGGCGAGGCGTTGCAGGTAGTAGTGCACGCCCGCGGGGGCGACGTATTCGTCGTCGGCGGGATCGGTGTTGCCTTTGTCGTCGAGGGTGAAGGTGTGGGTGGTGCCGTCGCCGTCGGTGAGGGAGACGGTGCGTCCCTTGGTGTTGGGGTGGGGGTCGACGGGGCTGCCGAGCCGCATCGGTGAGGACGCTTGGATGGACCAGCCGTAGCCGGCGACGGTGTCGGAGGTGTCCTTGGAGTTGTAGGCAAGGCGCAGGAAGGTGGCCAGGCCGCGGGAGGGGTTGGTGAAGGCGTTGTACTGCCAGACCGCGTTCCCGGCGTGCAGGTTGTTCATGACCGTGGAGCCGGCGCCGGTGTTCTTGCCGGCGTAGGCGTAGAACTTCTCCAGTCCGACCTGGTCGGAGGTGGATTCTTCGACGGCCAGGCTCTGCTTGAGCGCGCCGACCTTGTCCACCGCGGCGGCGCGGGCCGCTGCCGCTGTGCCGGACGACAGCCAGGTGCTGGTCGTGGTGTTCCACATGTCCCATTCCAGGACGTGGTCGACGCGTTTGTTGCCCTCGATGGACGCCGGTGGCGCTTTGACCTGGGCCTGGACGGTGACGGCGTCGCCGGGGACCAGGTTCTTGGGCAGTGCGGTGTGGGTCTGCTGCACGGTGACGGGGGACCCGTCGGGGCGGCTCCAGCGGTAGGACAGCACCCAGTCGGCCTGGTTCCAGGTTGAGGTGGTGGTGTTGGTGAGGGTGACGTCGACGGTCTGGGTGGAGTCGGGCGCCACCTTGGCGGGAGTCGCGGGAACGTAGTAGGTGTTCTCCGGCGTGGTCTCCAGATAGGTGACGACCAGCTGGGGGCGCAGTTGGGGTTCGCGGCCTTCGCTGGAGGTGAAGATCGCGCGTTCGGCGGGTGTGGACTCGTTGGCGAGCTTGACGATGGCGCCCTTGTTGGAGGCCGGGTCGGCGACCCATTTCTGCGCCAGCGAGGTCGCGTTGAGGACACGCTGTTGCGGGTCGTTGCTCCAGTTGCTTCCGGTGCCGGACACGGTGGTGTCCATGTCGCCGCCCGGTGTGGTCCAGGAGGTGGTGGCGTCGGCCTTGTTCCAGGTCGCGGTCGTTTCGGTGAAGCCGCGGGTCAGGCCGCGCAGCTCATAGGTGGCGGTTCCGCCGGGGTCGACTCCCGCGCTCCACAGCCGTACTTGGGCGTCCAGAACGCTTGCGGTGGTAGGGATGTCGGATAGGGCGGGGAATTTCAGTACGGCGCGGGAGGTGCCGTAGGTGGCGCTGTTGTTGCCGACCATCAGCCAGGGTTCGCCGGCCAGGACGTCTTGGTTGTCGTCCGGGCGGGAGGCGGTGAGGGTGGTGTCGGTGACGCCGGACTGGTAGATCCGGTAGGCGCGTCCGGCCTTGGGCAGGCGGGCGAGCTGGGTCGGGCCCGGGGTGATCTTTCCGTCGCGGGTTTTGACGGCGACCATGTAGTAGTAGGAGTTGCCGAACGGGTCGGTGCTGTCGGCGGGGGTGGGTTGGGCGGTGGTGTCGGTGTAGGTGCGGACGTCCTTGGACACCGGCGCGATGAGTGTGGCCTGGGAGGGGGTGAAGGTCTGCCACACCGAGCGGTGGACCTGGTACTCCACGATGTCGTCGTCGGCCGACGTCGAGGGGTCGTTGTAGGCGGGCCAGGTCAGATCGGCGCCGGTGGCGTGGATGGTGGTCGGGGAGTTGACCTCGACGCCGGGGCGGCCGTAGGTGACGACGAGTTTGGGGTAGGTCGCGGTCTCGCCGTTGTAGAAGAACAGGCTGCCCTCATACCTGGGCCCGCCCTGTCCGAGGGTGTTCTCGTCGCGGGCTTTGATGACGAACCCGTGGTTGGGTTGGGAGCCGTCCAGCCAGTGCTGCACGGTGTCGCGGACCGAGAAGGAATGCCATGCCGAGGCGTCGTCGCCGGCCGGGCGGACGGCGGTGCCTTCCCTGTACAGCCGGACGGCGTCGGCGATCACGCGTTTGGAGGAGTCGGAGACGTCGCCGAGCTTCACCGATCCTTGCGTTCCGGCGGCGAAGGGGTGTGAGCCGAGGGTCTTCCACACGCCCGCGGCCTTGGTCCCGGCGGACTGGTCGATCGGGTAGAGCTTGCTGCCGCCGTTGTAGGTGACGGTGTAGGGGGCGGTGGTGGCGGCGTCGTCGTACTGCTTGTAGTGCGCCTGCACCTGGTAGGTGCCGGTCTCGGTGACCCGGGGCACCCAGGTGTAGGAGTCGCCGGTGGTGGCGTTCTTGGAGGTGTACAGGTCGTTGCCGACGGCGCTGCCGTCGAAGGTGTTCAGCCGGGTCCAGGTGCCGTTGAGCGCGGTCTTGCCGGGGTCGCCGTCGTCGACCTGCTCGGTGTTGCCGCTCAGCTCGCCGGTGATCGCGTTGGCGCTGTTCCAGGTCGCGGTGGTCTCGTCCCACGCCGCTGTGGCGCGCCGGGCCTCCAGGGTGACGGCATTGGCGGAGCTGGTGTGGTTCTGGTCGTAGTACAGCTGCAGTTGCGCCGAGTCGATCTGAGTGCCGGCCGGAATCTGGTCCAGGGGGAACTTCAGCAGCGCGCGGGATTTGCCGGTGTTGGTGGTGCCGACCGACAGCCGCCAGGTGTCGTCGTAGTTCTGGGTCGGCCCGTCGGAGGAGATCATGGTGTCCTGCGACTGGGTGGGCGTCGGCGCGATCTTGATGGTGGGGTCGATCACCACCGGGTAGGTGCGCTTGGCGTCGTTCAGCCAGGTCTTGTCGGCTCGGACGGTGATGTGCAGCAGCCCGGCTTTGGCGTCCCACCGCATCGACTGGGTGACCTTCGGGCTCCAGGCCTTCCCGTACGGGGACGCGGCATCAGCCTTGGAGTCGTACATGAACGGCTTGGGCATTACGAAGACCGGACGGCCGTCGAAGTCGCCCTTGTAGAAGGCGATCGCACCGTCCGGGCGCTGCCAGGCCCGCACTCCGGCGGCCTTGACGGTGAAGCTGTAGGTGCCGTCCTTGGGCGGCGCGTCCAGGACGATCTTCTCCTTCAGCGCGTCCCGGGCGATCTCATAGGACACGTCCGCGCCGTCGCCGAGCAGGCCCTGGTAGGTGACGGTGTTGCCGGTGGCCTTGGGCTTGTCCGGCGTGGCCTGCGGGGTCCCGAGCGTCAGGCTCGCTCCGTTGGCGTCGAAGGTGACCAGTTCGTCGGGGCGGGTGCTGAAGAAGCTGTGGAAGGTGTTGGTCTGGTTGCCGTAGACGAAGCCCTTGCGGTCGGCCGGTTTGATGCGCGGGTCGATGTCGTGCCAGTCGCCGTCCTTGCCGCGGTAGTGCAGCGGGACGGCCGACAACTCCTTCTGCAGCCTGCCGTCCGACAACTCGTACACTTTGGCGTTCGCCGTCCGGCGGCCCGTCAGCTCCTTGACGCGCTTGGCCGGTGCCGCCTTCTTCCTGGCCGGTGCCGGGTCGTTGCGGGGCACACCACCGGCCGGCAGTCTGCGCGGCTTGGGGTCGTTATCGCCGAACCAGCCTTTGAAGCGGTCCCAGGCGTTGCGTTTGCTCTCGGGCTTCCATCCGTCTCCCGGGTCGGACACCTCGGCGCCCGCGGCGGGCTGCTGCGCTCTGGCCGGCGGTGCCAGCGCCAGCGCCAGAACCACGACCAGGATTCCTGCCAGGAGCCTGCGAAACCTGCTCACCACAAAGGGGTCCCTTCACACCCGGCCGCCGAAGGCACGACGTTCGACGGCCGCAACCGGAGAAACGCACAGCAAGGCAGATCTCCGGGCAGGATTGAACGCAGAGACCTTGGTCCACAAAAATGCGATACCGCTAGGAGAACAGCGGCGGCTTAACAGGGCAGATGGCGGTTAAGACGCTTTATTACCTGGCCTTCAATCCCCGTCGGGGACTCGTCGAACCTCCAAAGAAAGCTTGAGGACGCGCTCCCCCACGGCACATCGCACCATCACCGGAACGGCGACTCCCGAGCCGGGCGAAGCCGTTCCGCCTTGGACGATGCACGGCCGGATGATCTCCGTCAACCCCCTGCCACCAGGGGATGCCGACATCGGCCACCGCGATCGTGCGATCGTCCTCCCAGGTAAGCGTCACCCCATAGGCGAACGTCACATCGAACCCGGAAATTTTCTTGAAGACCCTTCTGACGTGCCGAAACAGAGAGAGACACCACTGGCCCCGGCGCGCGAACATCAACCTAGATCACTTGGACCTGTTTTTCGCAACGAACCCAGCGGAACAATCATGCCAATCCGGCAATGGATCAATGATGGAGTTCGTGTTAAAACCTGGAATTACCGGGCACCGGGCGATCCGAAGCTTTCGATATACCGAAAGTGCGGCGTCGAACGACAGCCCGTTACCCGGATCCCCAAGGAGGACAAAAGGTGAGGGCTCGCCCGCTGATCGCCGCCATGACCGCCGCGCTCACGGCCACACTGACCACCACCATGACGATCACCGGGCCGACCGCCCGCGCCGCCCAGCCCGCCACCGCACCGACCAGCGACTTCGACCACGACGGCTACCAGGACCTGGTCGTCGGCGCCCCGGCGGCCACCGCCAACGGACAGGCCGAAGCCGGCTCGGTCACCGTCGTCCACGGCGCCCCGGGCGGCATCACCACCACCCGGGCCGTCGTGCTGAACCAGGAGAGCCCCAACGTGCCCGGGGTCTCCGAAGCAGGCGACGCCTTCGGCACCGCCATTGCCACCGGCGACCTGAACGGTGACGGCTACGCCGACCTGGTGGTCGGGCAGCCCGGCGAAGACCTCGACACCATCACCGACGCGGGCTCGGCGATCCTGCTCTACGGCGGCGCCACCGGCTTCGCCACCACCGCCGGGATCGGCCTGCCCGTGGACGCACGCGGCCCCGGGGACCGCTTCGCCGAAGCGCTGTCCATCGGCGACTTCAACGGCAACGGCAGCAACGACCTGGCCGCCCTCACCGCCAGCGGCATCGTCCAGCCCTACTACGACGGAGCCACCACGGCCACACTCGCCGGGGCCCAGAACAGCGGATCAGGCGGCACCGAGCTGCGTCCGGGAACCCGCGGACGCTACCGCGCCATCCCCCGCTCCACGCTCAACGCCGCCTCCACCACCGGAACCGTCACCCGCTCGACGGCCGCCGACATCAACGGCGACGGCTACACCGACCTGGCCATCACCTACCTCGGCACCGACGGCCGCACCAGCCTGGTCACCATCCCCGGCTCCACCGCAGGACTGGACTACGACGCACTCACCGCCATCCCCGGCGGAGGCCGCGCCCTGGCCTCAGGCGACCTCGACCACGACGGCTACGCCGACGTCATCGCAGGCCAGCCAATCGCCTCCGACAACGCCACCACCACCATCGGCGGCGCCGTCACCGCTTACTACGGCGGCCCGACCGGCATCACCGCCACCAGCCGCCGCACCACCATCACCCAAGACACCACAGGCGTCCCCGGCACCGGCGCCGACGGTGACGACATGGGCCTGTCCGTCGCCGCTGGAGACGTCAACAACGACGGCTACGACGACGTCTACACCGGCATCCCGCACAAGGACATCACCAACACCGCGCTGCGCACCGACGCCGGCACAGCCCTCCTGCTCTACGGCAGCTCCACCGGCCTGACCGGCACCGGGTCCGTCCTCATCCACCAAGACCTCGGCCAAGTCCCCGGAGGCGCCGAAACAGGCGACGAGTTCGGCTCCGCCGTCGCACTCGCCGACACCGACAACGACGGCCACGCCGACACCGCGACCGGCGTCGAAGGCGAGAACACCGGAGACGGCGGCATCAGCCACCTCCTCGGCGCCGCCACCATGCCACCCGCCACCACCGGCACCGCCTACCTCGGCAGCGCCCTCGGCCTCGGCACCACCTCCTACGCCGGACGCGTCCTGGCCCCCTGACCGGCCACCGAACCCACCCCTGCCCCGTGCCCAGCTCCTCCCCCGCAGCAAGGCACCGCCCCCATGCCTGTCGACGAACACGAACAAACCCACCACGCCCCCGACACCCCGCCCCGGGCGCGCCCCACCCGCCCGCAGAAAGCCCACCGCACCCCGGCACCCGACCCCGTCCAGCCGCCCGACCGCCCGGACCTGACCTGGGCGCTGCGATCCGCCCAGCGCGGAGACCAGCACGCCTTCAAAGTCCTCTACGACGACCTCAACCCCCGCCTGCTGCGCTACCTGCGCACACTCGTCCACACAGAAGCCGAAGACGTCGCCGCGGAAACCTGGCTCCAGATCGGACGCGACCTGACCGCCTTCCACGGCACCTGGCACAAATGGCGCTCCTGGGCCATCACCATCGCCCGCAACCGCGCCCTCGACCACATCCGCCACCAGCAACGCCGACCCCACACCCATATCCCCATCGAGGAACTGCAGGACCGCTCCAACCACCACAACACCGAAACCGATGCCCTCAGCCGCCTCGCTTGGCAAACCGCTCTCCTCCTCATCACCACCCTCCCCCAAAGCGAAGCCGAAGCCGTTCTGCTACGCCGCATCATGGGCTTCACCGCCACCGAAGCCGGCCACATCCTCGGCAAAGAACCCGGCGCCATCCGCACCGCCACCCACCGCGGACTCCGCAAACTCACCCACCACGCCCACCAGTTAGACCCCAACCCCTAACCCGCCGAGACGCCTCCGTTACATCGCCCACCCCGAGCACCAGCAACGGACTCCCAGCACTACCGCGCAGCCCACCGGTCGGCAGCCATAACGGCCCGGTGGGCTGGCGGTTCGCCGCGGTCGCCCACCCGGACCACCAGATGGAGACCAGATTCGAACCCTCTCGAGGACGTCGGCAATAGGAGGTCCGCAGACAACTCCACCCTCCAGATGGAACGGCCGACCGGGAAGCGGCCCGAGAAGTCGCAGGCTGACGACGAGGCTCCGGGCTGCCGCCACAGCTAGAGGGCCTGGCGGCCGGAGAGCACCCCACGCACCAGCGAGCAGGACACCGGGCGAGAGCCATCCCTGTGGCCTCGTTCGAGGTGGGAGAAAGATGATCTCCCAGATTCCTCCCAGTGGATCAGGAAGGCCCTCCCTCAGAGTCGAGGAGGGCCTGTGAGACGGCGATGCGCACCAGTTCGAACGCGTGGCCTCTTCGACGCCTCGAAAACGCCGAAGAGGCCCGCTCTCTTCGAGAGCAGACCTCTGAGCTGGGGAAACGTGGGCGATACTGGGTTCGAACCAGTGGCCTCTTCGGTGTGAACACGACCGATCAGGGCCAGGACAAGCCGCTTCTCGCCATCGCCGCTGGTCAGCGAGCGCCCTTCGCCCCACCACGGCACAGCTTGGGGAAGATCGAACCCGTTACGCTCTCCCGCAATTGACAGCCTGCCGCCTCGACAACACGTGACCCACGGTAGCCGTTGTTCGGGGCCACCGCCCGATGGATGTTGTGGAGGACGGGGAGCCCGGGTGGGAGTCCGGGCTTGACCCCGTCATGGCCGTCGGTGCGCTGTCATCGGATCCCAAGACCGAAGGGGCGTCCAAGCGACTGAGGTCTACGATCCCCCGAGTTCCGGCCCGGTGGCATCGTGGCGAACCCTGCCTTCTGCGCAGCTGATCAGCGTAACGATTACCCGAAGAGACGGCAGTAGACAGATTTTTACAACGGCCGGTTACGTCTGCCCTGGTCAGGCGCGTAACAGTGTGTGCAGATACGTAAATACCCCCATCAAGCCCTTCCGCGCTTCCATGACGTAGGCCACGATGATGCGCAAGGTGCCTCCTCCGCTCGGCCCGGTTGTGGGAGATCTGGTCGGTGGGATGCGGTCGGTCGGCGCCCCGTCATGGATCCCAAGACCGTGCGGAAGGCGAGATGAAGCTGACACTGCAAGTCGACGAGGTTCCGGCCTGGCCGGTCCCGTTAGCGCATGTGATCAATGCATGCGGAGGGTTTGCGTTCCTGCTGCAGGGAGCACCGGGACCAATGGGCACCGTGGTGACGCTGGCGGTAGGTGCCTCACTGGGGCAACTCGCCGCTGCCTCAGTCCGTCAGCGGCGGGCCTGAGCGCAGCGGACCCACGGCGATGAATCAACCCGTAGAGGGTGTGCCGTTCGAAGAGTTGGTCGTAGGGCTGGTTCAAGCACGTCCGCAGCATGATCTGCCGCGACAGTTGGTACCAGCCCTTCGACAGCTTATCGATCCGCATGCCCCCCTGCCGAACTGGCGCGAATGCCCACGCGTGCTGGAGCCACTGGGAATGCTGCCAGCTCAGATCCCCGTCTTCAAAATGGCGCATGAAGAGGCCGTGCAACGTCGCCATCTCACACGGCCGCGATCGACGAGTCTTTTGGAGTCAGAACAGGTCGACGTTTTCATGACGCCTGTATCGCGGGAGCTAGATGGTTTACCGAGGCCCCCGGAGGACGTCGAAGCACATAATCACAAGCCGGATCCCCTTACGGAGGTGCCCCGGCCGAGCACCTTCGCGGAGTTGGACCTTGTTTTGCGGAGGTACTGGCGATGGGCCGGTCGTCCTCCGACCCGGGAACTGGCCAAACGTTCCGGTGGCGTGTTCTCGCACGCCACCGCCCACAAACTGACCGGTGGACGACGTGCGGGGGCTATGCCGTTCACCACCAAGCTGCACTATCTCATCGCCTTCGTGAGAGCTTGCGGAGGCAATGACGAGGATCAGCGTCGGTGGAGCAGCGCTTGGCGAGTGATCGAGATGCATGAGGATGGGCGATGACTTCGTCGATCGACTTCCGGCTCAGGAGCCACGCGCACGCTTCATCGAGCGCCATGCCGAAGCGGGCAGGATCGGCGCTCTGGAGGTGTCACCATCTCTGAACAGAGCCAACCGCCGCATGCATTCGGTCAACTTCCACTGATCGGCCAGGGCGACATCCGTGCTGAGTTCGATCGCGCGTTGGCGACGGTCGAGCAGGATGGATTTGCGTTCCTCGCCCTGACCGGCGAATTGGGGGCCGGCAAGACTCGCTTGCTGAGAGCGTTGGCGGACGTCGCGGGCACGCGATGGCTCGTGCTGATGGGTCAGGCGCCGCCAGTACAGCCCGCACAGCCGTGGGGAGCAGTCGCTGATGCTCTCGACGGCTATCTGCTCTACAACAGGCCCGCCCTGGCAGGTCCAGTCCAGGAACTTCTGGCGGAGCTCGCCCACGCAGCGGACCGGCATGCCACCCCAGATGTCACCGAAGCGCCAGACAGGGGCGAGGCACCCGAGGGCGAAGGCGAGGAGGGTGCAAGACTTCTGTTGCGGCCCACCGTCAGGCGACTCCTGGAGCAGTTGGCCGCACCGTCTGGCCTGGTGTTGATTTTGGATGACCTTCACTGGGCTGACAGCACCACCCTCGCGCTGCTTGACGACCTGGTTCGCCATCCACCGCTTGCGAAGATCTTGGTGGCGGTGGCCTACCGCTCCGGCCAGGCATCAGCGCGGTTGACCGCATTGATCAAAGCTGCCGAACTGAAATACACCTCGATTACGATTCCTGCGCTGACACCGGACCAAGGAGAAGACCTGCTCAGCCGTCTGGGCTCGTACATAAGCCCGGATCAGCAGCAGGCGCTGTACCGCGCCAGTCAAGGCAATCCTCTGTACCTTGAGGCACTGGGCCGAATGGCCCAGTGCCAAGACGATGTTTTGGAGTCCCTGCCGTACGCCTTGCCATCGCAACGGGCACCCATGCTACCGCCCCACCTTGCCACCGTGCTGACGCTCGAACTGCGCCTGCTGTCGACATCTGCCTTGCAGGTCGCCTGGGCGGCCGCAGTGATCGGTCGAGACTTCGAGGTTATGCACGCCGCAGCCGTTGCCGAACTGTCACCACAAACAGCCCAGAACGCGGTAGACGATCTGTGCGCCCACGGCATCATCCAGCCCGTCACGGGCGGCCGATTCGCCTTCCGTCACCAGCTTCTCCGTCACGCGGCCTATGCCTGCAGCCCCTCCGACTGGCGGCAAACCGCCCATGCCCGCGCGCTCATGTCAAGTGAGACACCCTCCCCAGAGCAGATCAGCTCACCTCCCACTCCTGGACCACCACAGACCGCTCGGAACACGGCCGTGCGCTCAAGGGCTCTCTCTCTACGCGAGCGCTGGCCTGATCCCCTGCCCGGGCAGGGGAAACTGGTGGGTCGCGGGGACGCCCTCCACGCGCTTGGCCGCGCCCTCGACGCGCCGGGCTTCGGGTTCGTCGCCGTGGTCGGGGAGCCAGGCGCCGGGAAGACTCGGCTGCTCAACGAACTCGCGGACGGCGCGACCACACGACGGCTGCCGTTCCTAGCGGGCCGCGCCGCCGAGTTCGAACAGGAAATGCCGTTCGGCGCCGTGGTGGATGCTCTCGACGACCAGCTTGAGGAGCGCGCCCCAGAGCTCGGGCCTGTCGCACTGCAACTGCTCGGCGCTGTGTTCCCCGCCCTCGGCGGTATCGGCCCGGCGGCTACGCCGCCTGCGGCGTCGTCGCATGTCGCTCGGTACCAGCTTCACCGCACTATCCGGCACCTGTTGGAGGAGCTGGCCGGCCCGCCGGGCGGGCTCGTTCTAATCCTGGATGACCTGCACTGGGCCGACGACGCCACCATCGAACTTCTCGACCACCTCGTCCGGCACCCCCCGCGCGCCCGGCTGCTGGTGGCAGTGGCCTACCGACCCGCACAGGCATCGCCGCGACTCGCCGCCTTGGTCGCTGCGGCCGGCCCGCAGGGCACATACGTGGCGGTCAACCCGCTTACGCAGAGCGAAGTAGAGGAGTTCCTCGGCCCCGACGTAGGCCAGACATACCGCGAGGCGCTTTACAAGGCAACCGGGGGAAATCCCTTCTACCTGGAAGCGCTAGTCCGGATGAAGCAAGATGACGCGTCCTCCGCAAGTGACGGCGCCGAGTGGCAAGACAAGATCGCCTCTCTACCAGGGGTCCCACCCGCCGTGCGGACCGCACTGCAAGTGGAGCTGAGAACGCTACCCGAGCAGGCGCTACTCTTGGCACGAGGTGCCGCCGTCGCCGCCGATGTGTTCGAACCTTCACTCGCTGCGGTCGCCGCCGAGATCGACCAGGCCGCCGCGCTCGCTGCGCTGGATGTGCTGACCGCGCACGACGTGGTACGTCCCGCGCCCGGCGGCCGGTTCCGGTTCCGGCATCCGCTGGTGCGGCACGTGGTGTACGCGTCAACGGCTGCGGGGTGGCGGGTCGCCGCGCACGCACGCCTGGCTGAGCACCTCGCAGAGGTGGGCGCACCCACCTCCGTCCGGGCCCACCACGTGGTGCGGTCGGCGCGGTTCGGCGACCGCACCGCGATCGGAACGCTAGTCGACGCGGCCCGCGTCGTCTCGCTCCAGGCACCCAGAACCGCCGCGTACTGGCTGGAGGCTGCGCTAGCGCTGCTGCCGGAAGAGGCCGACGCTGTTGCCGACCGGCTTGAACTGCTTCTGGAACTAGCGCATGTACAGGCGGTGAGCGGCAATGCAGCGACGGGCCTCGAGACCGCGCGAACTCTACTCGGCCTGCTGCCCGCTACCGACACTGCCCGCCGCGCACGCACCATTCAGCTGTGCGCCGTCATGGAGCGGCAACTCGGCCGCATCCACGAGTCGCGGGCCATCGTGCTGGACGAGCTACGCCGCATCACTGACCGGCAGATGCCCGAGGCTGTCCTACTCCGCCTCAGACTCGTCTCCGATCGCATGCAACGCGCCGATATCCTCGGGGCACGGGCAGTCCTCGATACAATTGCCAACAGTGCCCCGGAGCGGGGACCGGGGCTGGCTGCGGCCGTCGCCTCGATGCGCCCGATGGCGGCCTATGCCGCCGGCGACATCGCTGACGCGATCGCGTACATCGACACTGCCGACCGGCTCTTGTCCACAGCGACCGATATCGACTTGGCCGACTGCCTGGAAAACGCCCTCTGGCTGGTGAGGGCGGAAACATTTATTGGCATGTACGACAGCGCGCTCAGACACGTCGAGCGGCTCATCACGATCGCGCGGGCGCAGGGGCAGACCTACATCCTCGGCTACATGTTGGCCGCGCAGGCGCGGGCGCTCGCGCTGATCGGCCGGATCGGCGAGGCCACGGCGTCCGCCGACGAGTCCGCTGCAGTCGGGCGTGAGCTGCGCTCCGCCGAGGTGCTCGCGTACGGGCTGACCGAGCAGTGCCTCCTCACGAGCTGGAGGGGTGACCACGACCACGCAGTCCAACTCGGCGCCGAGGCCGTCGCACAGGACCACGGTTCCGGCGAGTGGTGGACGCAAATGGCTCACGTTGCCCACGCCTACGCCTTGATCAACGCCGGACGACAGGAAGAGGGCGCCGACATGTTAATCGAGGCGTGCAGCGACGTTGTCTCCCCACGCCTCGACCGGAGCACCCTCGTAATGTGCGCAGAGACACTGGCGTCCATACGCTCCGGCCAGGACCGTTCAGACCAAGCGCGCAAGTGGGCCGACATCGCCGCCACCCTCACCACACCCGAGCTCGGCGGCGACATCGGGGTGGCAAGGCTCGCCGAGGCCCACGCGATCCGTTGCACCGACCCGGCACTCGCCGCAAGGACTGCCGCTGAAGCCGCGGAGATCCTCACTGCGGCGGGACGCCGACCGGACGCAGGGCGCGCCGAGCTGGCCGCCGGGACCGCGTATGGGGTGGCGGGCCAGCGCGCCCCAGCCCGCGAGAGGCTGCGCGCCGCGGCGGAGGTCTTCGAGTCGTGCGGGATGCGGGCGCTGCACGCGCAGGCCGTCCGGGAGCAGCGACGGCTCGGCGTCCGGATACCGGGAGCGAGCAGGTCGGGCAAGGCTACAGCTAGGAAGGGTGAGGCCTTCCTCGGACTCTCCCCCCGCGAATGGGAAATCGCGCTCCTGGTCGCAGACGGCCACAGCAACCAACAGATAGCCGGACGGCTCTATCTGAGCGTGCGAACGGTTGAGACCCATCTGTCAAAAATATTCACCAAGATCGGCGTCGCGTCACGTGTTGGCGTGGCCACTGCAGTGAACCGGCAACAGTTGTAGGTGCGGACACTTAAAAGCAGACTTCAGCCCGGCGACGCTACCTCCGAGCGATGGTCCACCTCGTCGACCGAAACGGGCGCGCGGTACCTACGAGCAACATGGTGTCGCCGACCGTGACCGCGACGCGCCTCGGCCGGCTCGGGACCGGCCAGCGGCGTCAGCGATCCCGTCCCGCATGGTGCTCGGGAGATCTGGGATCTCTGGCATACCGGCCGTCCGACCCGAACGAACCTGTGGTCCAACTGCCACCGGGCACTGCGACATGAATGGTGCCGTGCGGCGGTTACCCACTATCGCCATGACCGGCCGGACCGGCCGACTGGAGGCACCTACGACCTCGACAGCCGCTACATCACCGACCTGGAGGACTCCTACTGTGCCCTCGGCAAGGCCATCAACTGCCCTGGCGGTTACTTCGGCTGGAACCCCCAGGCGCTTTAAGAGTGCCTGCGCGGCCCATGGGGCGCCGCCCCTCCGTTCCATCTGTGCTGGCATCGGTCCGACGTGGCACGCCGCCACCTCATCCCGGGCGATGACCGCCCACCCTACGACATCCACCTCTGGGGCCCCACCATCACGCTTCAGGACCTCCTCGATGTCCTCAGCGTGGCCGAGGGACTGTCCTAAAGATCGTGTGGGTGGGGTGGTGACCCTGAAGGCTGGGGCCGTTGCCCCCGCCCGGGAGAGAATCTGCGAGCGACGACGAGCGGTCGGGCTGGCTGGATGTCCGGGCCTCCGTCGAGCTGATCCAGCGGGTCCGGGCAGGGGTCGACGGTGGGCCGACGGGCTTGCCCAGTGCCACCAAGGCGGTGCTGCAGACCGCGCGCCCGAAGCGGAGATTTCCGAGCATCTGCGCCACGAACGGGCGAACACCCGGCCCGCTGGCCGGTAGCCACCGCAACCGCCAACTCGTCCGCAGCCGTGTCCACCAAACAGAATCGCAGTACCGCGGGACTGGGCGAAACCTTTACGTTGTAGATCATTAAATTGTTCACCTCCGCTCTGTACTGCTCTCCGCGAGAATGGGCGGGAGCGTAGGCAAGGGCCACTGGTATCCAGCGCTGCTTCTCGTCGTTCAAGCCGGAGCGGGGGGCGGTGAGGACAGCGTTGGACCGATGGCCGGCCGGTTCCGCCAGCGGATATCGCCGCCGTCGCAGGTGACGACGGTGCCGCCCGGATGCACGGTGGCGGTGACGGCCTCGCGGGTCTTCGCGAGGCAGCGGACGCTCGTTCGAGCACGGCGACCGGCGGGTCTGCACCCAGCAGGACGTCCCGGCATGCGCGGATGACCGCAAAGCCGGAGCCGGTGAAGGCCGCGCCGTACCAGCGGGCCTTCCCCGGGACGGGTCAGACGGTTCGACGTTGCAGCAGCGACACCTTCAGACGATCCAGCTGACCTGCTACCTGCACCCTGCCAAAGCAGGACGCAGGCTCCCCGCACACTGGCCTGTCGGGCATGCCGCAAGGCAGACTCCAGCTCCACCCCGGCTCGTGGTTCCTGAGCAGACATGCGGCGAGCACTCAGCTCGACTTCGACCGCGCAGAGTGACTGGTAGTGCGGTCTTCTTGTGGCCTCGTTCGCGGTGGGAGAGGGATGATCTCCCAAATTGCTCCCACCGGGGCACCAGTGGCCAACCCCGGAGTCCAAGAAGCCGCCCTGCGGGAGCGAGGTTGCGCGCTGCTGGACCGAAACCCGTGACCTCTTCGGGGCTGCGACAACGCCAAAGAGGCCTGCTCATCGTCCGAGCAAGCCTCTGACCTGGCAAAACGTGGGCGATACTGGGTTCGAACCAGTGGCCTCTTCGGTGTGAACGAAGCGCTCTCCCACTGAGCTAATCGCCCCTGCGGAACGTGTTCCGACGTCGGAAACTCTAGCGCATGTCCTGGGGTGGTCGCGCGCTGGTTTCGCGGGGGTCAGGTCCAGAAGGCGGGGTCTTCTATGTTCCAGGGGAGGGTCTTGCCGTAGACGGCCAGGTAGGCGGTCAGGGCGGCGGCGAGGGCCAGGGCGGTCAGGGTGCCCAGGATGGTGTTGCGGCGGCGGGCTCGGGGGTCGAAGGCCTTCTCCTTGGCGCGGTCGGCGGCGGTCTTGGCGCGGTGGAGGGCGCGCTGGGCCCAGGCGAACTCTGTGGCGAGGATGGCCAGGCCGATGACGATGCCTAGGAGGCCGGGGCCCGGGGTCACCATCATGACCAGGCCGCCGACGAGGACGGCGGCGCCGGTGAGGAAGACGCCGGCGCGCCAGGCGGTGTTGAGGAGGGGGTTGCGGCGGATCCGGGCGCGGAGGCGGTGGATGAGGCGGGGCTCCGCTTCCTTTTCATGATTTATTGCCACGGATTTACTCTAAGGCAGCGGATGGGCCGTCGGGGGCGCCGGGGAGCATGCGGATCGGCCTGCGGGGCGGGCGGGTGAGGGCGAAGGAAAGTTTCGGATGATCCGCTTTTGCGCAGGTCAGACGCTGGTTTTGCTAGGGTGAGATGGATCACAAAGGCCGGGGACGCCGGAATGTTCGGCCGAGTTCAGGCAGTTAGGCGTCATAGATCGCGGGGATGTCGGTGAGGAGGAGAACCGCTCACCGGAGCACCCGTGAGCCAGCGGGACCGACGTAAGAGGGAATGGCCATGAACAGCAGTACCACCGTCTCAGCAGAGCTGGGCCTCCGTCTCGTCGTCCCCGACAGCACGACCGTCCCCCTGCTGGCCGGGCTGGAGTACGCGGCCGACGACCCGTACGCCATCCGGATGGCCTTCTACGTGGGCGACGACGAGCCGGTTGAGTGGATCTTCGCTCGGGAGCTGCTCACGGTCGGCATCGTGCGCAAGGTCGGGGACGGGGACGTCGAGGTCTGGCCGGGCGAGGACGACGGCACGCTGAACATCGCGCTGTCCTCCCCGTTCGGGGACGCGCTGTTCGAGGTGCCGCTCTCCCCGCTCGCCGACTTCCTCCACCGGACGTACCAGGCGGTGCCGGCCGGTGAGGAGAGCGAGTTCATCGACATCGACGCCGAACTGGAGAACCTGCTCTGGCCGTCCTAGCCGGACAGCCGCGCGATGTGGCGCATCTTGTTCATCGCGTCCAGGGCGGCGACCTTGTAGGACTCGGCGAGGGTGGGGTAGTTGAAGACGGCGTTGACGAGGTAGTCGATCGTGCCGCCGCAGCCCATGACCGTCTGGCCGATGTGGACGAGCTCGGTGGCGCCGGTGCCGAACACGTGGACGCCGAGGAGCCGCCGGTCCTCCGGTGAGACGAGGAGTTTCAGCATCCCGTAGGAGTCCCCGATGATCTGGCCGCGGGCGAGCTCGCGGTAGCGGGACACGCCGACCTCGAAGGGGACCTTGGCCTCGGTCAGGGCGTCCTCGGTGCGGCCGACGAAGCTGATCTCGGGGATGGTGTAGATGCCGATGGGCTGGGTCTCGTGGATCTGCGAGACCGGCTCGTCGCAGGCGTGGTGGGCGGCGAGGCGGCCCTGCTCCATCGAGGTGGCCGCGAGGGAGGGGAAGCCGATCACGTCCCCGACCGCGTAGATGTGCGGGACCTCGGTGCGGTAGTGCTCGTCGACCTTGATCCGGCCGCGCCGGTCGGCGGTGAGGCCCGCGGCCTCCAGGCACAGGTCGCCGGTCATGCCGTGGCGGCCCGCGGAGTACATGACGGTGTCGGCGGGGATCCGCTTGCCGCTCTCCAGGACGGTGATCGCGCCGCCGCCCGTCCGCTCGACGGACGCGACGCTCTCGCGGAACCGGAACGTGACGGCCAGGTCGCGCAGGTGGTACTTGAGGGCCTCGACGATCTCCAGGTCGCAGAAGTCGAGCATGCGTTCGCGCCGCTCGACGACGGTGACCTTGGTGCCGAGCGCGGCGAACATCGAGGCGTACTCGATGCCGATCACGCCGGCGCCGACGACGACCATGGTCTCGGGGATGCGGTCCATGTGGATGATGCCGTCGGAGTCGATGATCGTCCGGTCGTCGAAGTCGACGGTGTCGGGCCGGGCCGGGCAGGTGCCCGTGGCGATCACGATGCGGTCGGCGGTGACCTTCTGCTCGCGGTCGCCGGCGCCGCTGACGGCGATCGTGTCGGGCTCCAGGAAGCGGCCGGTGCCGGAGAGCACCGTGACGTGGTTGCGGGCGAGCTGGCTGCGGACGACGTCGGTCTCGCGGCCGATGACGTGCTGGGTGCGCATGCCGAGGTCGGCGATGGTGATCTCTTCCTTGACCCGGTAGCTCTGCCCGTACAGCTCGCGCTGGTTGAGCCCGGTCAGGTAGAGGACGGCCTCGCGGAGCGTCTTGGACGGGATCGTCCCGGTGTTGATGCAGACGCCGCCCATCATGTCGCGGCGGTCGACGATGCCGACTTTGCGGCCCAGTTTGGCGGCGGCGATGGCCGCGCGCTGCCCGCCGGGTCCGGAGCCGAGGACGAGGAGATCGAAGTCGTTCACTCCCCCAGTCTGACGGTCAGGCACCTTACTGATAAGGGCTTTCGCCGGATCTATCCCGATGCCAGGAGGCCGGCGGCGAGCGCGTCCAGTCCTGACTTGATGCGGTCGAGGGGCATGCCGAGCGTGCGGCGCTGGTGGAGGAACAGGTTCGCGGCGAGGGGCGCGAGGAGGGCGTCGGCCAGGTAGGCGGTGTCGGCGTCCGGGCGGATCTCGCCCAGCAGCATCGCCAGGTGCCGGTGGTAGAGCCCATAGGAGCCGTCGCGGAAGCGGGCGTCGGGCGGGTCGGACTCGGCCATCAGAAGCAGGTCGGCCTGGGCCTCGGTGCGGTCGGCCAGGGCGTGCAGGAAGGCGCGGACGCGCTCGGCGGGAGCGGCGCCGGGGCCGAGCGGCGGCGGGCCCTGGATGAAGGCGGCCTGGAAGTCGCGCTCGCGGTCGTCGATCACGGCGTAGACGAGCCGGGCCCGGTCGCCGAAGCGGCGGTAGACGGTGCCGACGCCGACCCCGGCGGCCCGCGCGACCTCGTCCATGGAGACGGCCTCGGGCCCGCGGGTGGCGATCACCTCAGCGGCGGCGCGCAGGATGCGGCGGCGGTTGTGCGCCGCGTCCGCGCGCTCGGCGGGCGGCCGCCCGACCACGGGCAACTCCCGCATCCAGCCCCCTCTAGGCACGGCACACCAGCGTAACGGGTTTGTATCCGGAAAGTTCTCCGGTTAAGCTCGCTAACCGGAACTTTCTCCGTTTAGTGGACGGGAGTCGGGATGACAGCGGATCTGGCGGGACGGGCGGCGCTGGTGACGGGAGGCGGGCGCGGGATCGGGGCGGCGATCGCGCGGCGGCTGGCCCGGCACGGCGCCGACGTCGCGGTGACCTACGTGCGGGCCCCGGAACGGGCCGCGGATGTCGTCCGCGACATCGAGGCGGCGGGCGGGCGCGGGCTGGCGATCGCCGCCGACGCGGCGGATCCGGAGGCGGTCTCCGCGGCCGTCGACCGGGCGGCGGCGGAACTCGGCCGGCTCGACATCCTGGTCAACAACGCCGGGATCGCGCCCTACGGGCCGCTGGAGGACGTGTCGGTCGACGAACTCGACCGGACCCTGGCGATCCACGTCCGGGCGGCGTTCGTCGCGGCGCAGGCTGCGGCCCGCCACCTCGGGCCGGGCGGGCGCATCATCAGCATCGGCAGCAGCCTCGCCGAGCGCGTCCCCTATGCCGGCTGGACGCTGTACGCGACGAGCAAGTCGGCGCTCACCGGGCTCACCCGGGGCCTGGCCCGCGATCTCGGGCCGCGCGGGATCACCGCGAACGTGGTGCAGCCGGGCTCGACCGACACCGAGATGAACCCCGCCGACTCCCCCGACGCCGAGTTCGAGCGCGGGTTCACGGCGCTCGGCCGGTACGGGCGCGCGGAGGAGATCGCCGCGATGGTCGCGCATCTGGCGGGCCCGGGCGGGGACTATGTCACCGGTGCGGCGATCGCCGTGGACGGGGGGTATGCGGCCTGATGGCGTGGGTGTTCCTGCTGATCGCGGGGTTGACGGAGCTGGTGTGGGCGACGGCGCTGAAGCAGTCGGACGGCCTGACGCGGCTCTGGCCGACCGTGATCGGGCTGTCGGTGGCGCTTCTCAGCGTCGTGGTGCTGTCGCTGTCGCTGCGGACCCTGCCGGTCGGGACGGCGTACGCGGTCTTCGTCGGCCTGGGGGCGCTCGGCGTCGCGCTCGTCGGCATGGTCGCGTTCGGTGAGAGCGCGTCGCCGGCGCGGCTGGCGTTCCTCGCCCTGATCGTCGTCGGCGTGGTCGGGCTGCAGGTCCTGGAGGGCTCTTAGCCGGGGCAAGATCGGGCAGAGTGGGGGCATGGCGAGGGAGATGCTGGGGATCGACATCGGCGGCTCGGGGATCAAGGGGGCCGCGGTCGACCTGTCGGACGGCTCGTTCACGCGGGAGCGGTTCCGGGTGGACACGCCGCGGCCGTCCAGGCCCAAGGCGGTCGCGAAGGTGCTCGCGGAGGTCGTGGACCACTTCGGATGGGAGGGGCCCGTCGGGGTCACCTATCCCGGCGTGGTGATCGACGGCGTGACGATGTCGGCGGCGAACGTGTCCAAGCGCTGGCTCGGGCTGGAGGCGCGGGCGCTGATCGCGGACGCCACCGGGCGCGAGATCACGCTGCTCAACGACGCGGACGCGGCCGGGATCGCGGAGATGCGGCTCGGCGCGGGACGCGGCCGGCACGGCACGGTCGTCGTGCTCACGCTGGGGACGGGCATCGGCAGCGCGCTGTTCACCGACGGGGTCCTCGTCCCCAACACCGAGTTCGGGCACCTCCAGATCGACGGGGAGGACGCGGAGATCCGCGCGTCGGCGAAGGCGCGGGACGAGCAGGGCCTCGGCTGGAAGAAGTGGGCGAAGCGGCTCAGCGTGTACATGCGGCACCTGGAGGCGTTGATCTCCCCGTCGCTGATCATCGTGGGCGGCGGGGTGAGCAAGAGGTCCGAGCACTTCATCCCGCTGATCGAGGGCGTCCGGGCGGAGATCGTCCCGGCGCGGCTGGTGAACAACGCGGGGATCGTGGGGGCGGCGATGGCGGCGGAGGC
The DNA here is from genome assembly GCF_008327685.1 of Actinomadura sp. K4S16. Lineage (GTDB taxonomy): Bacteria > Actinomycetota > Actinomycetes > Streptosporangiales > Streptosporangiaceae > Spirillospora. The sequence goes on along the minus strand of NZ_BDDE01000022.1, from coordinate 164,455 downwards.
AGCGCATCCCCTGGAGGCCGCACGCTAGGACCTCCTGAGCCGGACGGTCGCGATCTCCCAGGGCCGCAGCGCCAGCGCGACCGTCCCCTCGTGGACGTCGAGCGGGATGCCGGGGCGTCCGCGCAGGTCGACGCGGGTCGCCTCGACGAGGTCGCCCCGCAGGACGGCGGTGGTGGGGTGGGCGCACTGGGCGACCATCCGGGTCTCGATCCAGCCGTCGCGGAGGCGCATGGAGGTCATGGCCACGCCGTCGCCCGTGATCGAGACGCCCTCCCGGGAGGCCGGGAGAGGCGTGGCGGCCCGTCCGTAACCGGCGGCGGTGAGCAGGTCGTGGCGGTATGCCTCGGCCGCCTGGAGTACCTCGGTTCCTGGCGCTTCGCCGGAGTAGGGCATGACCGCGAGGCCGACCGTGCGCTCGCCCCGGCACTGGGCCTGCGGCGTCGGGAGCTGCGGCCCGGCGGGCTGGTCGCGGTAGGCGTTGCGGTCGCGCGACAGGTAGCCGATCGAGCGCAGCAGCGTGAGCGCCATCTCCCGCCCGCCGAGGACCTCGTACTCGGTGGCGTGCTCCAGCAGGACGGCGAGGCCGCCCGCGGCGACGAAGCCGGACGCGGGGAACGTCGGCACGGGGCGCTCCCCGAAGCCGCCCTCGGCGGTGAGCCCCCGCTCGACGATCGCGAACTGGCCCTCGGCGAAGGACGAGCCGGCCTGGCGCGGCAGTGACATGTGGAGCCGGACGCGATGGTCGTCGCACCGGTTGTCGAACGTGACGCGCAGCCGCAGGAAGGGCTCCCCGGCGCGCAGTTCGGCGCGGGTGGTGACGGTCACGTCCTCCTCGGCGGTGGACCGGGCGTCGCCGGGGACGTCCCCGGAGGCGGGCCACCGGTAGGTCCGGACGATGTCGAGCGCGGCGACGAGCGGCCCCTCCCACACGGGCCGGACGTCCACCGTCCGGGGGTCGCCGACGATCCGGTCCTCGGCGGGCGGCGCGTAGTTGTAGGAGTCGCCCAGATCGCCGCCGTCCACGATGCGGCCGACCCCCTCGACGACGTGGCCGGACGGGGTGCGCAGCTGGAGCGTGCCGTCGTCGCGGACGTCGGCGCGCAGCAGCCCGTTGTCCAGGACGCTCCCCTCGGCCCTCACCGGCGCTTCCGGGGCCCCGCCCGGGGCGGCGGGCCAGACGGCGGTCAGCCCGAGGGCCGGCACCTCCACAAGCGCGGCGACGGTGCGGCGCGGGTCGGCCAGGATCCGGACGCGCCAGTCGCCGTCCGCGCCGCGCAGCGCCTCCCGCACCTCGCCGATGTCGAACGGGACGTCGGCGCGGGCCGTCACATGGAAGGTGAGGGTGCGCTCCTCCCGGGACACCGACCAGTCGCGGATCTCCTGCCCGAACAGCACCCGCCCGTACACCCGCTCCAGCAGGACGGGCAGCTCGGAGGCCGGGTGGACGGCGTCGTCCAGCACGGTGGGGGCGGTGTCGAGCGTCTGGACGGGGACCGGCCGCCCGTCCCCCGTCTCCAGCCCGGGCTCCCCTTCGCAGGGGATGTCCAGGGTGACGAGGCCGGTCCGCGTGGCGGGGGTCGGGTTGAACACCAGGTGCGAACCGAGCGGCACCTTCCCGGCGCGTTCGGCGGTGACGAGGTCGCAGACCGCGCGGCCGAGCTGCTCGGCCTCGGCCATGCGCGCCGCGACCTGCTCGGCGGTCTCGTCGCTGCCGCAGCCGGTGACCGAGTCGTGGCAGCTCACCTCGATGAGGTTCCGCCACGCCAGGTCGAGGAAGCGCTGCGCGTCGCCGGTGTACCAGAGCGCGGTCAGCGGCTCGGCGTACCGCTCCACAAGCCGCTCGGCGCGTCCCATCAGCTGCTTGAGCCGGACGCGGGCCGACAGCACGCCGGGCAGGATGTTGGCGCGCGCGTGGGAGCGCAACTCGCCCCGCACGCGCGGCAGGCCGTCCACGGACGTGTCCTCCCCCGCGAAGTACCCGGCGAGGGTGTCGAGGCGCATCGCGAGCCCGGCCGAGGCGACCCGGTCGGCGAGGTCGGCGGCGGGCGCGGTGTGGTCGGCCCCGTACATGGCCAGCAGGGCGCCGCCGCCCGGGTACCAGCGGCCCATCGACTCGGCGAACCCGGCGACGCGGCCGGTCAGCAGCGACGCGCCGTCCTCGAACTCCTCGAACATCGACGCGGCGTTGCCGTAGCCGCCCTCGGGGAGGTACTGGGTGCGGATCGCGGTCCCGTCCGGCGCCTCCCAGGCGAACGCGCGGGTGCGGACGCGGTCCGGGACGCCGCGCCACACGCAGGCGTGCTCGATCCCCGCGAGCCTGAGGATCTGCGGCGTCTGCGCGCAGTGCCCGAACTGGTCGGGCAGGTAGCCGACCATCATGGCGGCGCCCAGCTCCTCCGCGCGGCGCAGCCCGAGCTCCAGGTTCCGGACGATGTTCTCCCCGGAGCACAGGAACTCGTCGTGCAGGATCTGCCAGGGACCGACGGCGAGCCGGCCCTCCCGGACGAGCGCGGCCACCCGGTCCCGCCGCTCGGGACGGATCTCCAGGTAGTCGTCGACGGCGGCCATCTGCCCGTCCAGCGTGAAGTGCCAGCGGGGATCGGCCTCCATGCCGTCGATGACGCCGTCCAGCAGCGACACCAGGCGGAGCCGGAAGCGCTGGAACGGCAGGTACCACTCGCGGTCCCAGTGGGTGTGCGGCACGACGACGATCTCGGAGTCCTCGGCCCGGCGTTCTACCCGCACAGTGCGATCACCTCGTTCTCGTGGGTCTCCAGGCGGTGCATGCCCGCCGTGTCCGCGGGCATCCGGACGCGGTCGCCCCGGACGGCGGCCCGCCGCCCGTCCGGCCGGACCAGCACGGTCCCGTCCGCGCCGATGGCGGCGAGCTCGTCGCCGAGCCGCAGCAGGACCGGCGCGTCCGGGCCGGCGGACACCGACGTCCGCCCGGCGGCGAGCCCGCCCATCACGTCCTCCCCCTCGGCGAGGACCCAGGTGACGGGCTCGCCGAGGGTCTTCTCCTGCGCCGGGTCGTGGAAGTCGCTGCCGCCCAGGGGGACGACGCCCTCGGGCCGCCACACGTCCGCCCAGGCCAGCGGGGCGCCCCAGCGGCGGTCCCACCAGGACGAGTGCCAGATCTCGGCGAAGCGCGGCCGGTGCTCGGCGGGCAGCGGGCGGCGCCAGGCGCAGTCGCCGCTCAGCGGGTGGTTGACGGACATGAGGCCGCCGCGCGCGGCGGCGGTGGCGGCCCAGTCGGCGCTCGGCCTCCGGAAGTCGATCCAGCCGGTGCCGCCGAAGACGTTCGCGTGGCCGAGGTCGGTGGTGACCTCCTGGCCGGGCAGCAGCAGGATCCCGGCGTGCGCGCCGGCGGCGGGCAGCTCGGGATGGTGGCTGACGGTGTTGTGGTCGGTCACGGCGAGGAAGTCGAGGCCGCGGGAGGCGGCGAGGCAGGCCAGCTCGGGGACGGTGAGCGTGCCGTCGCTGTGGACGGTGTGCGAGTGCAGGTCGCCGGCGAGCCACCGCATCCCGGGCGGGGCGGGGAGGTCCCGGCGGGGCGGCCGTTCCGGTCGTGGGGGCGCTGGATGGTCCGGACGGTCTGGGATCGACCCCGAGGTGGTGACGGTGACCTCGTACGGGACGCCGTCGGGCGGGATGCGGTGCAGCCCGAGCCAGACGTGCCAGACGCCGGGTTCGAGCTCACCGGGGAGGTATCCGGGCGTCGCCCGGTCGGCCGCGATCGTGAACCGGCGGCGCGCCCCGCCGGACCAGCCGCGGAACCCGTCCGGCCCGTGGCAGCCCAGGTCGATCACCCCGCCGTCGAAGGAGAGCCCGACCGTGACCGACGCGGTGCCCGGCGGCACCTCGAAGGGGAGTTCGCGCAGGCCCTGCTCCAGACGGTCTTCCAAGGTCCACCGCCCGCTGTGCACGGTCATCCACGCCTCCCCTCCCCGGCCAAGGGCTTCGCCGCCGGCCCGGCCTCGCCGCCTCCGCCGGTCACCAGCTCGCCGTCGCGGTAGAGCAGGACGCGGCCCGGACGCGGCAGCGCCCATCCCTCCGCGTGGAAGTGGGCCTCGAAGTCCTCGCCCACCACGGCCCGCACCGTTTCGCCGCCGACGTCCAGGGTCACGAGGGAGGCCCCGCCGAGGTTCTCCACGACCGAGACCCTCCCGCCGAACGCCCCGTCCACCGGCTCGGTACTGAAATCCATGTACTCGGGACGTACCCCGCACACGACCTCCTGCCCGTCCAGCACGAGGCCGCGCGCCTCCTCCGGGACGGGCAGCTCGACGCCGCCGACCGCGACCGCCCCGCCCCGGACCGTGCCGGGCAGCAGGTTCATGGGGGTCGAGCCTATGAACGAGGCCACGAACAGGTTCGCCGGGCGCCGGAACACCTCCGCGGGCGTCCCGATCTGCCGGATCCGACCCGACTCCATGACCGCGATCCGGTCGGCGAGCGCCAGGGCCTCCGCCTGGTCGTGCGTGACGAACACCGTCGTGACCGCGACGCGCTGCTGGAACCTCTTCAGGAAGGTGCGGGCCTCCAGGCGGAGCCGCGCGTCCAGGTTGGACAGCGGCTCGTCCAGCAGGAGGACCCGCGGGTCGGCCACCACGGCGCGGGCGAGCGCGACCCGCTGCTGCTGGCCGCCCGACAGCTCCCCGGGGCGCCGCCCCTCCATCCCCGTGAGACCGAGCTCCCGGACGGCCTCGGCCGCGCGCTTGTACCGGACGGCGCGGCTCTGCTTCCTGACGCGCAGCGGGTAGGCGATGTTGTCCATGACGGTCATGTGCGGGAACAGCGCGTAGTCCTGGAACACCATGCCGACGTCGCGCCGGCCCGGCTGGATCCGCGTCACGTCCTTCTCGTCGAGGCTGATCGTCCCGCCCGTGGCCGCCTCCAGCCCGGCGATCGTGCGCAGCAGCGTCGTCTTCCCGCAGCCGGACGGGCCCAGCAGCGCGAAGAACTCGCCCGTCCCGACGTCCAGGTCGAGCGCGTCCAGGGCCCGGACGCCGCCCGGATAGACCTTCGCCAGCTCCCGAATGGTGATGGACGCCATCAGCGCTTGATCCCTCCGTGGAAGCGGAAGCCGTACCGGCGGCTGACGAACAGGTACATGAGCACGACCGGCAGGGAGTACAGCAGCGAGAACGTGGAGATCAGCGGCAGGTCCGGCTGGCCGCCCTCGGTGTAGAACGTGTACATGATCACCGAGGCGGGGGCCTTGTCCGGATTGCGCAGCAGCAGGAACGGCATGAGGAAGTCGCCCCACACCTGCGCGACCGTCCAGACCGCCACGGTGGCCAGGCCGGGACGGATCACCGGGACGACCACGTGCCGCAGGACCTGAAGCGGCGAGGCCCCGAACACCCGCGCGGCCTCCTCGTAGGACGTGGGCGTGGCGTCGGTGAAGTCCTTCAGCAGGAAGATCGCCGCCGGCAGCAGCCCGCCGGTCAGCACCAGGACCACGCCGAGCCGCGAGTCGATCAGGTGCAGGTTGAAGGCGAGCAGGAAGACCGGCACCATCGCGGCCGTCCCGGTGATGATCGACGACAGCAGGAGCAGGACGTAGAGCAGCAGGTCCCGGCCGGGCACCCGGACCCGGCTCAGCGCGTAGGCGGCCAGCGACGCGGTCGTGACGACGAGCGCGGCCGTCCCGGCGGCCAGCAGCACCGAGTTGCGCAGCGAGGCGAGCGCGTACGGGTTGTCCATCAGGACCCGGAAGTTGTGCAGGGTGAACTCGGGCAGCGACGCCGCGATGCCCGGGTTCGCGTCGAACGGCGCGAAGGCGAGCCAGAGCAGCGGCAGCGCGAAGAACCCGAGGACGGCCGAGACGAACACGGCCAGGCCGATGCGGCGCAGCAGCTCGCGGACGGTGTCGTTCACGCGGCCGCCCCCGCCGCCGAACGGGCCTCCCCCTTGCGGGCGCGGTCGCGCAGCGCCCGCAGGTAGAGCAGCGCGATCACCAGGTTGACCAGGATCATGACCAGCGAGATGGCGGCGCCGAAGCCGAGCCGGCCGTCGCCGAGCGCCGTCCGGTACACGTACACCGACATGATCTCCGAGCGCCCGTCCGGGCCGCCGGCGGTGATCAGGAAGGGGGTGAAGTCGTTGAACGTCCACAGGCTGACCAGCAGCAGGCTCGTCAGCACGTGCCCCCTGATGCGCGGGAGCACCGCGTCGCGGAGCGTCTGCCACGTGGAGGCGCCCGCGAGCCGCGCCGTCTCCAGATGGGACGGTGGAACGTTCCCGATCGCCGCGCCGTAGAGCATCATCGAGAACGCGGTCCCGCGCCACACGTTGAAGACCACGATGCACGCCATCGGATGGTCGAGCAGCCACGCCGTGCCCGGCGTGCCGAGCACGGCGTTGAGCGTGCCGCCGTCGCGGTCGAGCAGCGCGATCCACAGGAACGCGATGACCGAGGACGGCAGGATCCAGGCCAGCAGCACCAGCCCCTCCACCAGGCGCCTGACCGGGCCGGACCGGTCGCGCATCACCCACGCGATCGCGAAGCCGAGCACGGTCTGCCCGATCACCGCCGACCCGAGGACGAACTGGAGCGTCAGCCACAGCGATCGGTGGAAGTCCCCGTCGCCGAGCACGTCCCGGTAGTTGTCCGCCCCGACGAACCGCGGCTCGCTGGCGGCGATGCCGGTGAGCCGGTAGTCGGTCGTGCCCAGGTAGAGCGTCCAGAGCGCGGGGAACACCAGGAACACCGCGACGAGGACCAGCGCGGGCGCGACGAAGGCGGCGGCGCGCCCCCGGCCCAGCCCGGCCGCGTCGTCCCCGGGGGACGGCGCGGCCGCGGGCGGGGCGTCAGCGCGGGGTGACGTGGGCGGCGCCACCGACGATCCCCTCCAGCTTCTTGGTGTACTCGGCGGCCGCCTGGTCCGGGCTCTTGCCCGACACCACGCTCGCGGTGGCCTCCTGCAAAGCCGTCGACACCTGCGGATAGGCCGAGAGCCCCGGACGGTAGGACGTGACGGGCAGGACCTTCTCCGACACGAACGTCAGGAACGGGTCGCCCGCGAGGATCTCCTTGTTCACGTCCGTCCTGGAGGTGATCTCGGGAGTGCCGGCCGTCCGCGCCTTGACCATCTCCGGGGAGTTCATGAAGGCCAGCAACTCGAACGCCTGCTGCGGGTACTTGGTGTTGGGGTTGAGGACGGTCACCGCGCCGCCCGACATGCTCACGAACGACTGCCCGCGCAGGCCCCGCCCCGGGGAGAGCGCGGGGATGAGCGCGTAGCCGACGTCCTGGTCGCGCGTCTTCATCTTCGCGACGCCGGTCTTCGGGTTGAGGACGTCCCGCCAGAAGTAGTCGCCCTCGAACAGGATCCCGATCTTGCCCGCGGCGAACTCCTCGAACGACTTGTCGCGCCCCTTGGCCTCCTGCTGGAGCTTGGGGTCGCCGAGGCCCTCGCGGCCGTAGACCTGCGCGTACAGGCCGAGGACCTGCTTGAGCGCCTCGCCGCCGCCCGTCCACTTGCCGTCCGCGTAGATCTCGGCGCCGGCTCCGGCCAGCAGCGGGAGCGCCCCCTGCATGCTGGTGGCCTCGCCCATCGCGGTGCCCGCGTTCAGCTGGATCGGCGTCACGCCGGGGAGCCTCTTCAGGGCGCGCCCGGCCGCGAGGACGTCCTGCCAGCTCTTCGGCTGCCAGTCGGCGGGCAGCCCCGCCTGCCCGAACAGCTCCTTGTTGAAGAAGATGACCCGGCCGTCGGTCGCGGGCGGGACGCCGTAGCGCTCGCCGTCGAACATCGCCAGCCGTTGGACCGATCCAGGGATCTTCGACCAGCCGTCCCACGCGTCGGCGGGGGCCCCGACCGCCTTCTTGAGGGGCAGCAGGTAGCCGGCCTGGGCGAACTCGCCCACCCAGATGCCGTCGATGTCCATGATGTCGGCACCCGAGCGCGACTTCAGGTCGAGCGCCAGCTTCGTCTTGTACGCCTCGTCGTCGACGCCCTGCCCGCGGAACGTCACCTTCGCGGTGACGCCCTTGGCCTTCTGCGCCGCGACGAACTTCGGGATCACCGTCCTGGTGATCCACTCGGCCTCTTCGGTGTTCTTGCCGCCCTCGATGGCGTTGCGGGTGATCGTCAGAGAGAAGCTCTTGGCGTCCTTGCCGCGGTCCGGGTCCGCCGAGGATCCGCCGCCGCACCCGGCGAGCGCCGCGCCCGCCAGCACGAGCGCGGCCGCCGCGCCGATCCGCCTCCTGGAGAAGTCCCTACTGGAGAAGACCATGGGTGACCTCCTACAAGCGTCACCACATAACGTGACCGAAGAATTCGATCACGTAAAGACTCCGGAGATCGTTTTCTTGGTTCAGGGGTCCATCAGCTCGGCGGAGCGGGCCGCGAACGCCTCCATGGCCTTCGCGGTGATGGGGCCGGGGGCCGCCGGGAGCACCGTTCCGTCCACGGCCCGGATCGGCTGGACGTCCCGGGTCGTGGACGTCAGGAACGCCTCGTCCGCCCGGTACAGGTCCTCCAGCGCGACGTCCTCCTCCTCGCCGCCGCACCACTCCAGCGTCAGCGCGCGCGTCACCCCGGCCAGGCAGCCGGACGACAGCGGCGGCGTCACGAGCCGCCCGCCGAACACGACGAAGATGTTGCTCCCCGTCCCCTCGCACAGGTTCCCGGCGAGGTTGCCGAAGATCGCCTCACCGCCGCCGCGCTCCTGGGCGTAGGAGAGCGCCAAAGCGTTCTCCGCGTAGGACGTGGTCTTGAGGCCCGCCAGCGCGCCCCGCTCGTTGCGCGGCCACGGCACGACCGTCACGTCGGTCGTCGGCGGGAACGGGTCCTGCGGGCCGACGATGATCGACACCGTCGGGCCCACGTCGCCGCGCGCGGAGCCGAGCGGGCCAGGGCCGCTGGTGTAGGTGATGCGGATGCGGGCCAGCGGCCACTTCGGGGCGGCGGCGAGCACCTCCAGGGTGCCCTGCGCGAGCGCGTCGTGGTCGGGCTCGGGCAGGCCCAGGCCGGCCGCCGAACGGGCCAGCCTGCGCAGATGCCGGGTCAGCGCGAACGGCTCCCCGTGCGCCGCCTTCACGGTCTCGAAGATCCCGTCCCCGACGAGCATGCCGTGGTCGAAGACCGACACCGTCGCCCGCTCAGGGTCGAGCAGTTCCCCGTTCAGCCAGATCCTGGCCCGCTCCGTCACCTGCCGCCACCTCCAAAAGCCGAGCCGCCTTCAGCTCGGTCTCGCGCCACTCGCGGTGTGGGTCGGACCCCCAGGTGATGCCGGCGCCGGTACCGAACCGCAGGAGGCCGTCCTCCGCCCAGAAGGTCCGGATGCCCACGGCGAGGGCGCCGCGCCGGGAGTCCGCGTCCACCCAGCCGATGGCCCCACAGTACGGCCCCCGGGGGACGGGTTCGAGCTCTTCCAGCAGCCCCAGCGCGCTCGACTTCGGGGCGCCGGTCACCGAACCGGGAGGAAACGTCGCGGCGACCAGCTCCGGCCAGCCGCCCCCCGCGAGCCGCGCCCGGACGGACGACACCAGGTGGACGAGCCCCGGATGCTCCTCCAGCGCGCACAGCTCCGGCACGCTCACCGAGCCGGTCTCCGCGACCCGTCCGAGGTCGTTGCGGACCAGGTCGACGATCATGACGTTCTCGGCGCGGTCCTTGGGCAGGAGGTCGTCCGCCGTCCGTCCCGTCCCCTTGATCGGACGTGACTCGACCACCTCGCCGTCCCGCCGCAGGTACAGCTCGGGCGACGCGGAGGCGACCTCCAGGCCCGGGATCTTCAGCGTCATCGCGTGGGGCGCCGGATGCCGCTTGGCGAGCCTCTCCCCCAGCCCCGCGATGTCGGCCCCGGCGGGCAGCTCCGCGGACAGCACGCGGCAGAGGTTCGCCTGGTAGACCACACCGTCCGCGATCGCGGCGCGGATGCGCTCGACGCCCGCGACGTATGCGGCCTCGTCCAGGGAACTCGCCCACTCCCCCGGCGCGGCCCACGCCCCCTCCGGATGCGGCGCGGGCCTCACCGACTCGAACCGGGCGCACGTGGCCTTGCCCTCGTAGGTCACCACGACCGCCCACCAGCCGCGCGAATCCAGCGCCCCCAGGTCGGAGGTCACATCGGCGAGACCGGTGGCCAGCATCCCCCCGGCATAGGCGAAGCTCACCCCAGCACGCACCCGAACGAGTCGGCCAGGCCCGCCAGCCCGGTGTCGGTCACCACGAGCGCCCGCCGCGTGCTTCCCCGCTCGAACCAGCCGAGCTCGATCATCCGGGTGGTCAGCGCCGCGCCCAGCGCCCCGTTCAGGTGCGGCCGCCGCTCCGTCCAGTCGAGGCATTGCCATGCGAACCTGCGCCGCGTCCTCCGCAGCTCCTCAAGATCCAGGCCCAGGCCCTGCAGCCGCTCCTCGCCCTTCTCCGTCACCTCGTAGGCGTCGCCGTCCGCCGCCTCGATCAGACCGCCGTCCACCAGCGCCGCGAACAGCGTCACCCCGGCGATGCCGGCGAGATGGTCGTAGCACGTCCGCGCCTCGTGCAGGCGCCGCGCGTCCCGCGACTGCCGCAGGCTGTTCACCCGCACCGGCGGGCTGATCCGCGACAGCGCCTCGATCACCTGCGCGACCTCGCTCCCGCGCAGCCGGTAGTACCGGTGGCGCCCCTGCTTCACGACCGTCACGAACCCGCCGTCCAGCAGCCGCGACAGATGCGCGCTCGCCGTCTGGGCGCTCACCCCGGCCGTCCTCGCCAGCTCCCCCGCCGCCAGCGGACGCCCGTCCAGCAGCGCCGTCAGCATCGCGGCCCGCGCCCGGTCGGCCAGCAGAGCCGCGATCGGCGCGAAGTCCACACTCACGACCTGTTCCGAGCCCATGCACCGAGCCTAGGCGACCCGCCCTTCGACCAGCGTCGAAGCGTCCGCCCACCGCCCCGCGGGAAACCGGTTCGCGGAACCGTCCCGGACGCGCTAATCTTTTCCCCGTCGCCGCAGGGCGCAAGCGGAAGTGGCTCAGGGGTAGAGCATCACCTTGCCAAGGTGAGGGTCGCGGGTTCAAATCCCGTCTTCCGCTCTGAGGGGCCTTTCAGGCTATGACCCAGAAGGTCTCCTTCTGGTGGAGTGGCCGAGAGGCGAGGCAACGGCCTGCAAAGCCGTGTACACGGGTTCAAATCCCGTCTCCACCTCAACCCCGTACCTCCCCGGAGGTCACGGACAAGGGCGATTAGCTCAGTGGGAGAGCGCTACCTTGACACGGTAGAGGCCACTGGTTCAATCCCAGTATCGCCCACGCAGCGGGTCGGCATGCTCGGCGAGCTTCGCTCGCCTTCGCCGAGGCCCGCAATGCCTTCCTGGGGAGCGACCCCCAGACCCCCGAGTCGGGCCATCATGGTCGGCGCAGCTGCGCCTTCCCGGTGGCCCGCAATGCCTTCCTGGGGAGCGACCCCCAGACCCCCGAGTCGGGCCATCATGGTCGGCGCAGCTGCGCCTTCCCGGTGGCCCGCAATGCTTTCCTGGGGGGCGACCCCCAGACCCCCGATGTGGGGGACTCCGTCCCCCACGCCCCCTGCGGTGCGGGCTGGGCTTTGAGGTCACCGTCGGGAACTCCATCTGGCGGGACACTTCATGCACGTTGCTCGTGGCTCGCGGTGCTTTTCTCAGGGCCACCTGGGGCCCCGATGCGGGAGGCTCCGGTCGCCGTGCGTGAAGGGTCGGGCGGCCTTTCCCTCGTCGCGTCATGGCCGGTTCACGGCGGCAGCATTGAGAGTTCGTTGAGCAGGAGCGCCTCGGCCAGGCAGGCGTGTTCGAAGTCGGCGAGGTGCAGGCTCTCGTCGGTGCTGTGCGCTCGGCAGGCGGGGTCGCCGCCGGGGCTCGTCACCAGGATCGCAGCCTCGGGATAGGCCGCGGCGAACTCCGCCACGAGGGGGATCGCGCCGCCGCCGCCGATGTCGACGACATCGCGGCCGTAGGCGGCGCGGTAGGCGCGGCGCGCGGCGTCGAAGACGGGGCCGTGCGGTTCGACGACGTGCGGCTGCGCGAGGTCGGCCTCGGTGATGTCCACTTTCACGCCCCAGGGCGCGTGGTCGCGGAGGTGACGCGCCAGCGCGGCCCGCGCCCGGTACGCGTCGTCCCCCGGCGCGAGGCGGAGGCTCACCTTGGCCCGGGCGGTCGGGGCCAGGGCGTTGGACGCTCCGGCGACCGCCGGAGCGTCGATCGCCAGCACGGTCGCCGCCGGCCTGGCCCATATCCGGTCGGCGACGCCGCCGGTGCCGAGCAGCGGGACGCCGTCCAGTACGGCGGCTTCCGCGCGGAACCGCTCTTCGGGGTACTCGACCTCCGGCCGCCGGGCGGTGGTGAGGCCGCGCACCGCCACATCGCCGCGGTCGTCGTGGAGGGTGGCGAGCAGCCGGCAGAGCGCGGTCAACGCGTCGGGAGCGGCGCCGCCGTAGGTACCCGAGTGCACTTCCTGCTCGAGGGCCCGCACCTCGACGACGCAGGCGGCCAACCCGCGCAGCGTCGTGGTGAACGCCGGGACGCCCACCGCGAAGTTCTCCGAGTCGGCCAGCACGACGGCGTCCGCGGCGAGGGCGTCGCGTTCGCGGTCGAGCAGCTCGCCCAGCGTCGGAGAGCCGATCTCCTCCTCGCCCTCGACGAGGACCGTGACCCCCACCGGAGGCCGACCGCCGTGGGCCCGGATCGCCGCCAGATGCGCGGCGATCCCGGCCTTGTCGTCGGCGGTTCCACGGCCGTACAGCCGTCCGCCGGCCACCCGGGGCTCGAAGGGCGGGCTCGTCCACGCGGAGGGGTCGCCGGCGGGCTGAACGTCGTGGTGCGCGTAGAGCAGGACGGTGGGCCTGTCCGCGGGTGGCGGGAAATGGGCGAGCACCGCAGGACGTCCGGTCCCCGCGTGGTCCACGATCTCGGTGCGTTGCGCGCCGGCCGCCTCGAAGAGGCCGGCCGTCATTTCCGCGCTGCGGGCCAGCTCCGGCGCGGCGCCCGGGTCGGCGCTCACCGAGGGAATGCGCACCAGGTCGTTCAGGTCGGCCAGCACACCGGGCATGTTCCGGCGCACGGCCTGTCGAAGATGGTCGGTCACTGGGTTCTCCTCCGGTCGGTCCAGGCGGGGACGAGCGCGATGAACAGGACTGCGGCGGCCAGCAGGAACCCCGCCGGGTACCCCACCGGTCCGGCCACCAGGCCGAAGCCGACGGCGCCGACCCCCATGCCGCCGTCGTAGGCGAGGTTCCACAGCGCGCTGACCTGGCCGAACCTCGACCTGGACGTGCGCTGGAACATCAGGGTCAAGGTGACGTTCTGGGCTGCTCCGAACCCGGCTCCGAAGACCGCCGCGCTCGCCACCAGCAGCCACGGGTTGTCCGGCCGGACGAGTCCGGCGCCGCCGAGGGCGGCCGCCAGCACCGCGGGGACGAGCAGGCGCCCCGGGTCGCGGCCGTCGCCGTACCGGCCCGCGAACCAGCGGGCGAGCGGCATGGCCGCGGCCTGCGCCAGCAGCGCCAGCGCGGCCGTGCTTCGCGCATCGGCCGGCACGGCGAGGGGCAGGAAGGTCAGCAGGATCCCCGCCACCAGCGTGACGGCAGCGAAGATCACCGTGGGGCGGCGGAGTCCGCCGGTGCGGAGTCCGCCGAGGACCCCCCTGTGCTGCTCGGCCGGTCCCCGCGCGGAGGGCAGGCCGGCCGCCGCGGCCAGCGTGCCGAGCGAGACGACGGCCCCGGCGGTGAACACGAACCCGTAGCCGACGTGCGCGCTCAGCCACAGGCCCAGCGGCAGGGCCACGACGGCGGGGATCCCGACGGCGACGCCGTACACGCCCAGCGCATGACCGCGCCGACGGCCCGGTACCAGTTCGGCGACCAGCGCAGGACCGGCCACGACGACGATCCCGAGCCCCGCCCCGCGTGCCGCGCACGCGGCCAGCACCAGCGGCAGCGCGGGCGACACCGCCAGCAGGGCCGACGGCACACCGAGCAGGAGCAGACCCAGCGCCATGCCCATCCGGTAGCCGCAGCGGCTCAGGACGGCCGGTACGGCGAGTTCCATCAGCACCGTGGCGGCCATCATCACGCCGGTCGACAGCCCCGCTCCCGTGTCGCCCGAACCGCCCGTCGCCGTGTACAGCGGGACGACGGGGACCAGCAGGTAGAAGCCGGTGAGCGCGCCCAGCGACGCGGCCAGCAGGAAGATCATTTGGCGTTTCGGCGCAGCCTCGCGCCGGTCCGCCTCCACGTCCAGATCGGTCACCGCAGGATCGTCGCGGGGCGGCGGGCCCCGGCGCATCGGGCGGATGCCCTGTCCGGCATCCCGAGGTTTCCGCTTCGGGATCCCCATCTGGAAGTCTGGGGACGTGTACGCGCGTCCGGTGAGCCCCGTGTTCGTGGGCCGAGACCAGGAGCTGGCGCTGCTCGGCGAGATCTTCGCCGGGGTCTCGCAGGGGTCTCCGGGCGCGGTGCTCATCGGCGGGGAGGCCGGTGCCGGCAAGTCCCGGCTCGTGGCCGAGTTCACCGCGGGGCTCGGGGGCCGGGCGCTCGTCCTCCATGGAGGGTGCGTGGAACTCGGTGCGGACGGGCTCGCGTTCGCGCCGTTCACGGCCGTCCTGCGCGGCCTGGTGCGCGAGCTCGGCAGGGACGGGGTCGCCGGCCTGCTGCCCCAGGGCGAGGCGAGGGAGCTGGGGCGCCTGCTCCCCGTGCTGGGCCCCTGCGGCGACGACGGCCTCGGCATGGCCCGAGCCCGCCTCTTCGAGGAGTTCCTCGGACTCCTCGCCGGCCTGGCCGAGCACCGCCCCGTGGTGCTGGTCCTGGAGGACGTGCACTGGGCGGACGGATCGAGCCGGGAGCTCCTTGGCTTCCTCGTCCGCAACCAGCACACCGTTCCGGGCCTGCTGCTGATCGCCGTCCACCGCAGCGACCAGCTCCCGCGGTCCCACCCGCTGCGCCGCCTGCTGGCCGAGCTGGACCGGCTGGCATGGGTGACCAGGTTCGAGCTCGACCGGCTCGCCGCCGAGGCCGTCGTCGCGCAGTTGCGCGGCATCCTCGGCCGCCGGCCGGACACGGCGCTCGCCGACGAGGTGATCCGGCGCAGCGCCGGCAACCCGCTGTTCGTGGAGGTCCTGTCGTCCGGTATCGGCGCGCCGGTACCGGAGTCCGTCCGCGACCTGCTGGTCGCGCCGCTCGAACCGCTGCCCGACCGCACCAAGGGGGCCGTGCGCGCCGCTGCGGCGGGCGGTGTCCACGTCGACCACGCGCTGCTCTGCGCCGTCACCGGCCTCGACGACGCGTCGCTGACGGACGCGCTGCGTCCCGCGGTGCGGTCGAATCTCATGCTGGTCAGAGAGGACGCGTACGCGTTCCGGCACGCGCTGGTGCAGGAGGCCGTCTACGACGACATCCTGCCCGGCGAGCGGACCCTGCTGCACGTGCGCTACGCCGACGCGATCGAGGCGGATCCGGCCCTCGCACCGGACGGCCGCGCGGCGGTCGAGTCGGCCCACCACTGGTACGCCTCCAGGCGCCGCCCGGTCCAGGCGCTCGCGGCCTCCTGGCGCGCCGCCGTCGAGGCCCGGACGTCGCCGGCCCACGCCGAGCGGCTGCACATGCTCGGCCGGGTCCTGGAGTTGTGGGATCGCGTCCCGGACGCCGCCGACCGGATCGGGGCCCGCCGCGCCGAGGTGGTCGACGAGGCGGTCCGGGCGGGCATGGCGGCCGGAGAGGCCGTCCGCGCCATGGAACTGGTCGACACGGCGCTCGCGCAGAACCCGGACGCGGTCCGCACCGGCCACCTGCTCCTGTGCCGCGGCGAACTGCGCTTCGCCCTCGGCCGGCCGGGCGACCTGGCCGATCTCCGGGAAGCCGCGAGGCTCATGCCGCCGCACGACGGGGCCCGCGCGGCCGTCCTCAACACGCTGACCGACCGCCTCCTCGCCGTCCCGCGCGACGAGGAGGCCCGCGCGACCGCACGTGAGGCGCTGGCGGCGGCGCGGGCCGGCGACGAGCGCGGCCCCCAGATCACGGCCGCCGTCAACCTCGCCTACGCCGAGGCCCGGGCAGGCGACATCGACGGGCGGCTGCCGCGCATCACCGCCGCTCGGGCCGAGGCCGGCGACCTCGGCGACCACGGCTCCCTCATGCACGCCCTTCGCTGCGAAGCGGACCTGCTCCAGGGCTTCGGACGGTACGAGGAGGCCGCCGCGGTGGCCCGGCGGGGTCTGCGCGCCGCGGCCGAGGCCGGGCTGTCCCGGACGTCCGGCCCCGCGCACGCCGGCAACCTCGCCGAGGCGCTCACGGCGCTGGGCCGCTGGGACGAGGCGAACGAGACGATCGAGCACGCGCTCGGACACGCGCCGAGCCCCGGCCTGCACGCCTACCTGCTGGTCCTCCGCGGGACGATCGCCCTGGCCCGGGGCGACACGCCACTGGCCGTGACCTGCTCCGAGTACGCGCGCGAGGTCTTCACCCGGGGCACCGCCTACGCCCAGGACCGCCTACTGCTGACGCACCTGGAGGTGGAGCTGCATCTCGCCCTGGGGCGGCCGCCGGAGGCCGGACGCCTCGTCGAGCGGGCGCTGGAGGCGACGGAGATCGAAGGCGGCTCGCGCTATCTCTGGCCGCTGGTCGAGGCCGGGGCCCGCGCGGGCGTCCCCGGCCTGGACGGGACGGCGTCCCGACTGCCGGTCATCGGCCCGGTCCAGCGGGCCCACCGGCTCGCCTTCACCGCGGAGACACGGCGCCCGGACCTGTGGGGCCGCGTCGCGGCCGCCTGGGCCGACCTAGGCCGGCCCCACGCCGAGGCCCTGGCGCTGCTCCGGGCCGCCGAGGCGGCGGCGGAGACCGGAGCGCGAGCCTCGGTCGCCGAACACCTGCTCCGGGCCGCCTCCCTGGAGGACCGGCTGTCCGCACCCCCGCTGCGCGCCCGCATCGAACGGCTCGCCCGACTGGCCCGCGTCTCCCCCGGCCCCCCTGCCGGCGAACCGGACACCGGGGGCGCGGCGCGGGACTTCGGCCTGACTCCCCGCGAGCGGCAGGTGCTCGACCTGCTCGCCGCGGGCCGTACCAACCGCCAGATCGCCGAGGAGCTGTTCATCTCGGTCAAGACCGCGGGAACCCACGTCTCCAGCATCCTCGCCAAACTCGGTGTCACCGGCCGCCTCCAGGCCGCCACCGCCGCCCACCGCCACGGCCTCGTCCGGACGGACGAGCGGGCCTGACGGCGGCCCGTCCCGGCCACGCCATCGATCGGCACCGGCTCCCCGGCCCTGTTGCCCGGCAGGGTCGGCGACCTCACCCACGTCTTCACAGGTCAACCCCGCGTTCGGGGGCACGCTTGACGATATGCAGGTGAATGCCTGCATAATGAGCGTGTGGATGGTGATGCGGGAGCGATGGACTCGGTGTTCAGGGCGTTGGCGGACCCTACGCGGCGGCTGCTGCTCGACCGGTTGCGGGAGCGGAACGGGCAGACGCTGCGGGAGTTGTGCGAGCGGTTGGACATGGCGCGGCAGTCGGCGACGCAGCATCTGGACGTGCTGGTGGGGGCCGGGCTCGTGACCGTCGTGCGGCGGGGGCGGGAACGGCTCCACTACCTCAATCCGGCACCGATCCACGAGATCGAGGAGCGCTGGATATCCGAGTTCGACAGGCCGCGCCTGCGAGCGCTCAGCGCCATCAGAGACCGAGCAGAGGAGTACGCCATGACTGTTGAGACCACTGCCGTGCCCACCTACGTCTACGTCACCTACATCCGCGCCGGGGCGGAGCAGGTGTGGCGAGCCCTCACCGACGCGGACCTGACGGCGCGCTACTGGGGGCACGCCAACGTCTCGGACTGGCAGCCGGGCTCTGACTGGGAGCACCGGCGCACGGACGGGTCGGGCGCGGTCGACGTCGTCGGGCGCGTGCTCGAGGCGGAGCCGCCGACGCGCCTGGTCATCACCTTCGAGGACTCCGCCGGCGTCGAGCCGCCCCGGGACCCTTCGGTCGTCACCTTCCTCGTCGAGCCGCACCACGACATCGTCCGTCTCACCGTGACCCACGAGAACCTCCCCAACACGGAGATGCTCAAGGGCATCTCGGAGGGGTGGCCGGCCGTCCTGGCGAACCTCAAGTCGCTGCTGGAGACCGGTGACGTCCTGCCGCAGGCGCCCTGGGAGATGTCCGGCACGCACGCCTGAGCCGGCGGGCCCGGGCGGTGAAAGGTCTACATTGCCGGGGGTGATCATCACCCCGGGACGCTCACACCCTCGGCGATGGCTCGTCGCCACCGCCGCCCTCTACACGGTCGTCCATCACCAGGGGTTCGCTCTCGCGCCGCTCGGCGGCGTCGGGCACACCCGCTGGGCCGACTGGATCGACATCCTCACGCCCTACACCGTGCTGCTCGCCGCTGCGGCCACCCTTCACTGCGCCCACGCGCGCCCCCGCGCGTGGGCGCTCTATCTCGTGGGCGCCATCACCTATACCGAAGGCCACGGCATCCATCTCGCGGCCAATTCCGTCTACAACGCCGACCCCGGGCCCACCGCCCATCTCTGGGACGAGACCGTCGGCCACTATCTCTGGTACGCCGGAACTGCCCTCGTCTTCGCGACCCTTGCCATCGGGCTCGCTCGCATGCCTCCGCCGAGCAGCCCGCTCTATCTCCCGCTCGCCCTCGGGGTCTCCCTCACGTGGACGACCAATTCCATCGAAGGAACCACCGGCTTAATGGGCATCGTCGTTGCCGCCGCCTTCACCGTCTACGGCTGGCGGACTCGGCACTGCCTCGGCCGCGTCCTGCTCCCCGCCTTCGCGCCTGCCTTCGCCATGCTCACCGCCTACGGCGTCCTTTACCGTGGCTTCCCCCAGCCGTCCGAGATGGGCTGGATCTGAGCGGCCTGGTTCGGACTAGGGCGTGGTGCTGGCGCGGGCGTGGACGCCGAGGACGTGGGTGAAGAGGGCCGGGGGTCTGGTGCCGCCTTGGGTGTCCGGGAGCACGTCGGGGGTCAGCGTCCATTCGGCGCCCACCCACGAGTCGGCGATGGAGTTCGCGCTCGACGGGAGGTCGTTGCAGGACTGCCGGACGCGCATCGCGCGCACGGACTCCGTCGCGGGCGTGTCGGTCTCCACCAGGATCACCGGGACGCCGGCCAGCGGGCCGTCCTCGACCAGGCGCAGGAGGTGGTGCGACTGCTCGCCGTCGAGCGCGGCGCCCGCGTCGAGGACGACGACCAGCCGCAGCGGCGGGCCGGCGGCCGGGCCGTCGTCGCCGCCGATCCGGCGCAGGTCGACCAGGTCGAGGAGGCGGCGCATGCGCTCGGCGGCGCCCGTGCCGATCGCCACGCCGCCGCCCAGCAGGCGGGCGGTCGTGGCGGGGTCGAAGCCGTGCAGCCAGCCGGCGCCCGACAGGCCCGCGGCGTCGATGACCTCCAGGCCCACGACGCCCGGCGGGACGGCCGCCAGGAACCGCGTCACGAGCGACCACGCGTAGGCGGCCGAGTCGCCCGGCATGACGCCCTGCGAGATCCACATGGCGCGCCGCCACGGCAGCCGCAGGACGAGCGGCACCTGGAGGCCGGGCAGCTCGGCGGCGGACAGGCGGCCCAGCAGCATGCCCTCGGCCAGGTCGGCGCGGGGCTGCCAGGTGAGCCAGGACGGCGCGTCGAAGGGCGCGACCTCGGGGGTGACCTGCGGCTCCACCCGGGCCAGCTCGTCGCGGAGCTGCGCGGTGTCGGCGCGGAGCCGCTCGTTGGCCGCCTCCATGAGCCGCTGGAAGCCGCCGGGCGGCTTGCGTCCGGCGATCTCCTCGTTGCGGAGGACGAGCGCGTGCTCGGTGGACGAGTGGAAGGCCGCCAGCGACCGGCTGGCGTCCTCCCAGACGAGCCAGCAGCGCTCGACGTAGCCGACCTCGCTGGCGGGCGGCGGGGCCGGGGGGCTCGAAGCCGCCGGGGGCGGGCCTGCGGGCGGCGGCACCGTGGAGGGCGGTGTCGGGGGCGGCGGGCCCGCGTGCTGCTGGGGCGGGCCGACGGCGGGGGCGGGCTCCGGTTCGCCGGGGTCGTCGACCTCGATGCCGTGCGCCTCCAGCAGCTCCGCCAGGCCGCCGGCGTAGCCCTGGCCGACGGCCCGCACCTTCCAGCGGCCGTCGCGGCGGTAGAGCTCGAGCCCGATGATGGCCCGCTCCGGGCCCAGGCCCGGGACGGTGAACGCGACGAGCGGCTCGCCGGTGCCGGTGGTGAGGTCGAGCCGGGGCGGCGGCATCGTGCCGAAGGTGGTCGCGCCGGTCAGGCTGACCGCGATCAGCACCGCCGCGGCGTCGGCGGCGACCGCGTCGAGGTCGACGTCGACGCGCTGGCGGCCGTCGCCGGTCCAGCGCACGCCCGGCGCCTCGGGCGCGTTGTAGAACACCAGGTCGGCGTCGGAGCGCACCCGCAGGTCGGGCCCCACGACGAGGGCGCTGACGTCGACGGGGACGGCGCAGGACGCGGTGGCGACCACGCGGCGGGCGGGCAGCGCGGCGTTGGCGCCGGGCGAGAGTTCGGCCATCGGCGGTCAGGCGAGACCGATGATCGTCGGCAGCATGTCCTGGAAGGTGCGGCCGTGGCACGGCTCGCCGATCGCGTTCATCTTCCAGGCGTCGCCGTGCCGGTAGAGGCGGGCCATCACCATGGCGGTGTGCGCGCCGCCGCCGGTCAGCGTGTAGCGGGCCAGCTCACTGCCGTCCATCTCGTTGACCAGCCGGCAGAAGGCGTTCTCCACCTCGTTGAACGTCTGCCCGTTGAAGGAGCTGACGGTGAACACCAGCGAGGTGACGTGCACGGGCAGCCTGGCCAGGTCGACGATGACCGACTCGTCGTCTCCGTCGCCCGCCCCGGTGAGGTTGTCGCCGGTGTGCCGGACCGAGCCGTCGTCGCTGACGAGCTTGCCGAAGTAGACGACGTCGGCGAGGTTCCCGTCGGCGAACAGGACGCAGGACGCGTCGAGGTCGATCTCCCGCTCACGGGAGCCGAAGAAGCCCTTCTTCTTCACCGCGTCCCATCCGAGGCCCATGCGGACCATGCTGAGCGCACCGCCGGGCTTCTCCAGCGATATCCGCTGGCCTTTCACCATTGAGACGGTCACGTACCGTCGCCTCCTCGCTGTCCCTGAAGGCACCCCGAAAACGGTGCGCGCTCAGCCTTTCAGCCGATCCGCTCGTTGTCATCCGATTCAGGGCTCAGGTGTCGCAGGCGATGCCGTCGCCGTCACGGTCGAGGTCGTAGATGTCGCTGCCCACGACGCGGACGGGACCTGCCACGTAGCCGGGGCCGTCGCCGCTGCCGCCCGCGCAGTCGACGTCGCTCGCGATCGGCACGCACGCGCCGGTGTAGTTGGGGTCGCACCGCCGCGCCCGCTTCGTGCCCACGGCGACGACGCGGGTGACCGCGCGCCTGGTGACCACCGCGCGAATCAGTTTCCGGTCCGTCTCGGCGCCATTGGCGATGGTGACCTCATAGGTGAGGGTCCTGATACCGGCGACCCCGCGAGTACGCACCTTGACGGTCCCTTTGGCCAGGGTCGCGTCGTTCACCTTTCTCGTCTTGAACGGGATCTTCCGTCTTTCCGTGACCGTGCGTTTCGTCGCCGTCGGAGTGGCCGCGGCGCCCGCGCTCGCGCCGGTGGACGGGGGCGCGCTCGCCGCGGCTTTCGACGGGCTCGCCTCGACCGGGGCGTCCTTCGCCTCGCAGGCGCCGAGCGGCAGGAGCGCGACGGATGTCAGCACAACAAGAAAGGCGCGCTTCATGAATTCCCCCCATACGTAGGGAGAAATCGTGCGCCTTGCGGTTAATCCCCGTCAACTGCACCCCGTCAAGAATCCCAGGCCGGATCCGGCCCGGGATTCTTCGACGCGGCTGTCAACCGATTTGGGCACCGAAGACTTGGAGGGCCTCGGTGACGGGCTGGAAGAAGGTCACGCCGCCGCTCTGGCAGTCGCCCGACCCGCCCGAGGTGAGGCCGAGGGCGGTGCTCCCGGCGAAGAGGGGGCCGCCGCTGTCGCCCGGCTCCGCGCACACCGTCGTCTGGATCATGCCGGTCACGGTGCCCTCGGCGAAGTTCACGGTGGCGTTCGTGGCGGTGACGCTGCCGGAGTGGACGCCGGTCGTGCTGCCGCTGCGGAACACGCGCTGGCCGACCACGGCCTCGCCGGCCTCGGTGATCTGCTGGGCCTGGCCGTTGTAGAGGTTCACCGCGCTCTGCCCCGCGGCGCCCTGCTCGGTCTGGACGAGCGCGAAGTCGTTGCCGGGGAAGTCGCTCTCCACGGTCGTGCCGAGGGCCTCGGCGCCCTGCTGGTCAGCGGCCCAGTTCTGGATCTCGTTGCCGCAGTGCCCGGCGGTGATGAAGAAGTCCTGCTGGGCGCGCTTGACGTTGAAGCCGAGCGAGCAGCGCGCGCCCTGGCCGAAGATGGCGTCGCCGCCGAGGGCGAACGTCTGCAGCCTGCCCGGGATGCGGACCATCCGGACCGCCGCCCCCATCCGGCCGGTGGTGCGCTGGACGGCGGCCATCCGCGCGCCGGTGACCGTGTCGTCGGTCCACACCGTGACCTTGGACGTCGCGGGGTCGACGGCCCAGCCGGTGCCGGGGATGTCCGCCACCGCGCGCTGCAGGGCGCCGGTCATCCGCCTGAGCGTCGCCGGGCTGCGCCGCGTCATCTTCGGGACGGCGCCGGCCGCGCGCACGGCGGCGGCGTCGGTGGCGTTGGTGACCGTGACGACGGGGCGTCCCGAGGAGTCGACGTAGGCGCCGGTCGTGCGGTCGCCGAGCCGGTCGGCGATCCTGGCGGCCCGCGCGGCCGCCTGCCCTGTGGCGGGCGCGGCGGTCCTGCGGCCCGCCTGGGCGTCGCCCGCGAGTCTCGCCTCCTGCCCGCCGGACCGTCCCTGGGCGTGCACGACGTACAGCGAGCCGGCCAGGAGGCCGGCGGATCCGGCCGCCACCGCGGTCGTGGTGACCGCGGTGCGCAGCCGACTGTTCCTCACGCTCTTCCGGCGCCTCATGAACCCTCCCGGTTCCGGGGTGTCAATCTACGCGTGGGGGTACGCGCCCCGGCGGGACGGAGTTCAACGCGGCCCGGTGGAAATGCCGCCGGGCCGGGGGGCGGATCCGCTCCCCCGGCCCGGCGGTGTCACCTCAGCCCGTCAGGCGGACGGCGCCGCTCGCCGTCCCTCCCTTCGCGGCCTCGAAGGCCATCGTGAGGGTGCCGGATGCGCCCGGCACGGTCACGGTGGTGAGCCCGGCCTTGCGGATCTCGACCTCCTTCGTGCCGAGCAGCTTGCCGTCCCACACGTGGACGTGCGCGGTGCCGGGCCCCGTCGCGAACAGCTTGACGGTGGTCGAGCCGCCGGAGACCGACGGCCGCCCGGCGATGCTCGCGGTGTCCGAGCGCGGCGCCGCGGGCCCCGCGGCCAGCGGGACGCCCGTGCGCACCGCCTGGATGATCGACTCGGGGGCGTTCACCGACCGGGTCGCGTCCGTCGGCATGACCGGCGGCGGAGGCGTGGTCGGCATCCCCGCCGGCGGGGTGTGGCCGGGCAGGGACACGAGGCCCCACCGGTACGGGTCGCCCTGGACGCCGTTCCAGGTCGACCAGCCGATCCGGGTCTGGCCGGTCTTGTCCTGGGTGTCAGAGTCGTAGACGAAGACGTTCAGGCCCATGCGCCGCGGGTCCACCGCGGTCGGCAGCGCCGTGAAGGGGATCTCCGCCTCGATGACGTACCCGTCGTAGGGGTCGGCGACCGTGGAGGCGACCCGCATGCCGGGCGCGGTCTCCTCACCCGGGCCCTGGCGCGCGTCCGCGTCGCGCTCGAAGCACGGCTTCCCGTCCGACATCTTGGGGAAGATGCCGGTCTTGAACGTGGTGGAGGTGTTCTCCGAGTCGCCGCGCGGGTCGATTCCGATCTCGACCGAGTCGGTGCGCCAGTGCCGCTTGCAGTCGTCGGCGCCGAGGACCGTGCCCTGCTTGTCGTCGCGGACCTTGACCAGCACGTGAAGCGCCTTGTCGGTCCAGGTGACCTTGCCGGTGGCCGAGCAGTCGTCGGCGGACTCGCACGCCGACCCCTCCCAGCGCCGGGACAGGTTCAGCTCGGGCCCCGGGTACTCGCCGGGCGACTCCTTGCCGTCGACCGCGGGAGCGGTCGCCGCCTTCGGGAGCTCGGCCGTGGGGACCAGCTCCAGGGCTCCGTTCTGGACGTCGTCCTCGCCCGAGGAGGAGGTCGTGGTGATGGTCAGGTCGTAGTCGCCGCCGTTGCCGCCCTCGTTGGAGGTGGGCAGCGACGTGTCGGTGTTGGTGACGGTGAAGACGGCCGAACCGGTCTTGCCCGCGTCGAGGGTGTAGGGCTTGGACGCGGCGTCGGCGGTGAAGCCCGCGGGGAGCCCCAGCTTGACCGTGCCGGTCTGCGCCGAGGCGGTCGTGTTGGACAGGTCCACGCGCACCTGGCGGGACGCGCCGGACGCCAGCGTGAGCACCCGCTTCACCTGCCCGGTCAATGCCGGGACGCCCGTCTTGTCCGCCCAGGTGTCGAAGTCCGACACGCGGGGCAGCGGCTCCAGCACGCCGGTGACGGCGGGCCGGACCTCCACCGACGTGGCGGTCTGGCCCTTGGCGGCCCCGGCGGACAGTGTCGCCGAGAGCTGCGCGCGGCCGGCCTTGACGCCGGACGGCGGCGTGACGGTGAAGGTCGCCGTCCGCTCGTCCTGGCCGACCGACCCCAGGTCACCGGAGCCTGTCACGTTCCAACCGGCCGGCACCGAGAGCGTCGCCTTCGCCGCCCCCAGCCGCTTCGGCGAGCTCGCGTGCGCGGTCACCTTGAAGGACCGCCCCGCGGTGACGCCGAACGCGTCCGTCGTCAGCGAGAAGCGGCTGCCGAGCGGGAGGCCGCCCTTGGCGGGCATCAGCGCGCCCTCCAGCATCGCGGCCGGGTCGGTGTTCCCGAGCGTGAACGGGACCCGGCTGTGGATCTGCCGGTAGTAGTCGCACCCGATCTGGGCCGGGTCGGACGGGACGTCCGGGAAGCCGCCCCAGCCCTGGCTGACGTACGTCCGCTGGGCCTCGCGCTCCACCTGCGCCCACGTCCTGCCCCCGTTGCGCGCGGACGCGCGGCCTCCCCACACCCCGTAGGTGAGCGACGCCGCGGCGGACGGCGTCCCCTGGGCAGCGCAGCCGGAGCCGGCGGGCCCCGACGCTCCGCCGGTCTGGAACAGGCGTCCCGGCGCCCAGGTGCTCAGCCCCTCGCGGCTCAGCTGCGCGGGGTAGGCCTTCGGGTCGGCGGCGGCGAAGTAGGCCTCGGTCGCGAGCCGCGCGGCCTGCTGGTGGTTGCCGTGCTGGCCCGGGAGGGGCGCGGGGACCATGGTGACGATCACCTTGGGCCGCGTTTCGCGGACGAGCCGGACGACCTTCTCCAGGCTCTTGTCGTGGTCCCAGGTCTCGGCGGTGAGCGGGGTGCTCACCGTGTAGTAGAAGTCGACCTTGTCCAGGTAGTGGATGTCGGTGACGCCGGCCTTGCCGACGGCGCGGCGCTCCTCGTTCTCGCGGAGCAGCCCGAGCGCCGGGCCCTCCTCGGTGCCGGAGGCGTTGCCGCCGCCCTCGCCGCGGGTGACGGTGAGGACGCCGACCTTCGCCTTGTCGTACTCGTTCCACTGGCCGAGGGTCGACAGCGCGCCGGCCTCGTCGTCGGGGTGCGCCCCGACGAACAGGACGTCGAGCCGGCCATCGGACGAATCGGTGCCGCCGGGGCCGGCCGCCTGTGCGGGCGGGGCCGTGAAGGCGACGGACATGGCCGCGAGTGCGGCGGACAGGACTGCGGGTAGGGCGAGTCTTCGCATGAACTCTCCTGTTCTTTCCCTACTCCTTGATGGCCCCCGAGAGCATTCCTGCGATGAACTGGCGCTGCAGGAAGACATAGACGATCACGATGGGCGCGGCGATGATCAGCGCGCCCGCCATGAGCAGCGAGTAGTCGGTCTTGTGGGTGCCCTGGAAGAAGGACAGCCCGAGCGGTGCGGTGCGCAGCGCCTCGTCGGAGTTGACGATCACCAGCGGGAGCAGGAACTCGTTCCAGGTCCACATGGTGGTGAGCAGCAGCATGGTGAGGATGGCCGGGCGGCCGACCGGCACCAGCACGCGCCACAGCGTCGTCCAGCTGGACGCGCCGTCGATGCGCGCGGCCTCCAGCAGCGAGCGCGGGACGCTGCGGAAGTAGGCGCGCATCCAGAACGTGCCGAAGGCCACCGACATGGCCACCTGCGGGAGGATGAGGCCGGCGTAGGTGTTGTCGAGCCCGGCCGAGCGCAGGTCGAAGTACAGCGGCACGACGATGGCCTCGGTCGGGATGGTCAGCCCGGCGACGAACACCAGGAACAGCGCGCCGGAGCCGCGGAACCGCATGGTGCCGAGCGCGTACCCCGCCATGATCGACAGCACCCCGGCCGCGACGACGGTGACGGCGGTGACGATGACACTGTTCCGCAGGTAGGTCGCGAAGTGCCCCTCGCGCCACGCGGTGCCGAAGGTGGACAGGTCCGCGTGCGGCAGCTGGAGCGCCTGCGCGACGATCCCGATCATGGGGAACACCGCGATGACCGAGAAGAGGACCAGGATCGCGTGGTTGGCGAACCGTTCCGCCCGGACGTTCATGCGCCCTTCCCTTCCACGAGGCGGCGGACGCCGGCCGTGACGGCGAACGCCAGCACCGCCAGCGTGACGCCGATCGCGCAGCCGAGGCCGACCTCACCGGTGTTGAACGTGCGGTTGTAGACCTCGTAGGCGGGGACCTTCGTCGCGTCGCCGGGCCCGCCCGAGGTGGCCATGTAGATGAGGTCGAAGTTGCGGACCGCCATGATGGTGGTCAGGGTGAGGGCCACCGCCAGCTCGCGCCGCAGCCCCGGCAGGGTGACGGCGAGGAACTCCCGGACGGCCCCGGCGCCGTCGATCCGCGCGGCCTCGTACAGCTCCCGCGGGATCTTCTGCACCCCGGCGAGGAACAGCACCATCGCCAGGCCGATCCCGACCCACGTCCCGACGACCCCGATCGCGGGCAGCGCGAAGGTGAAGTCGCCGAGCCAGCCGTGCCGCCAGTCCGGGAGGCCGAGGGCGTGCAGCCAGCCGAGGACGGTGTTGACCGGCCCGTCGGTGGAGTACACCCACCGCCATGCCACGGCCACCGCCACCATCGCGACGACCTGCGGCAGGAACAGCACCGTCCGGAAGAACGTCAGGCCGCGGATCTTCGTCCGCGACATGGCGCCGACCAGCACGAACGCGATGCAGCACGGCAGCACGGAGTAGAAGAGCACGAGGACGAGCAGGTGCCCGAACGCACCGCGCAGCGACGGGTCCGACCAGGTGGCGGTGTAGTTGGAGAACCCCGCCCACGTCGCCTCGCCCAGGCCGTCCCAGTGGTAGAGGGAGAACTGCGCTCCCCGCGCCAGCGGCCAGAGCAGGAACATCCCGTAGACCAGCAGGGCCGGGAGGGCGTACAGCCAGCCGATCCGGCCGGGCTCCCCCGGAGGGACGGAGGCGGACCGGCCCTCCGGCCGCGCCGCCCGGGAGGCGGAGGCCTCGCGCCCGGTCTTCGAGGTCTTTCGCCGCGCGACGGTCGTCATGTGCGGGCTCCTTGGTCGTGCGTCACGGCGCCGCCCGCCTCCGGCCGCGCCGCGGGTGAGGCGCGGCCGGAGGCGTGCGTGCCCGGCGCCTACTTCTTCTTCTGGAAGGCGGAGTAGTCGTCCTGCGCCGCCTTCATGACCTCGTCGGCGGGCTTGCGTCCGGCGACGAGCTCCTGGAGCGGCCCCCCGAACGCGTCGGCGAAGGTCGGCGTCGCGTAGTCGATGTAGGGGGTGATGCCGTCGTTCTTGCTCAGCTCGGCCCAGGCCGCCGACACCTCCTTCAGCAGCGGCTCGGCCGGCTGCTTGGAGGGCGCCGCGAGCGCCGGGAGGTTGCCGGTCTCGACGGAGACGTCCATCGCCTCGGGGGAGGTGATGAAGTTGATGTAGGCGGCGGCGACGTCCGGGTTCTTGCTCTTCGAGGTGATCGACCAGGGCAGGCTCTCGCCGCCCATCGTGGCCGTCGGCGCGCCGGCCTGCGCCGCGGGCGGCAGCATGAAGCCGACCTTGTCCTTCATCTTGTCGTTCAGCTCGGACGCCCACCACGTGCCGCCGAACATGAACACGCCGTCGCCCTTGGCGAAGTTCACCGGGGTGTCGTCCCACTTGACGGCGTTGGCGTCCTTGGTGAGGTAGCCCTTCTTCGACCAGTCGGCGAGCTTCTGCGCCGCCTGGACGTTCGGGGCGTCCGTCCAGGAGCCGCCGCTGCCGAACACGAGCTTGCGGACGGCCTCCTTGTCGGTCGCGCCGTCCTGGAGGATGCCGTAGAGCTGCATCGCGGGCAGCTTCTCCAGGTTGCCGAACGCGATCGGGACCTCGCCCTTGCCCTTGGCCGTGGCGAGCGCCTGGTCGAACTCCGCCCAGGTCTTCGGCGGCTGGACGCCGAGCTTCGCCAGCTTTTCCTTGTTGTAGTAGAGGCCGACGATCTCACCGTTCAGCGAGATGCCGTACAGGTTGCCGGACCCGATGAGCTTGCCGTCCTTGGTGACGCTGTTCAGGTCCGTCAGGCCCTTCGGATAGCGCTTGCGCCACCCGTAGACCTGGTCGTAGGAGTCGAGCGGGAGGAGCATCCCGGCCTTGACGTACTGCGCCATGGACCCGTAGCCCTGGTTGGCCTCGACGACGTCGGGCGGGTTGCTTCCCGACAGCGCGAGCCGGAGCGTCTTCTGCAGGTCGCTGAACGACCGCGACACCCGGTTGATCTTCACGTTGGGGTACTTGGCCTGGAACCGCTTGTTCAGTTCCTCGATCTGCTTCTTCTGACCGCCCTGGACCTCCTGGTCCCAGACGGTCAGGGTCACGTTCCCGGCCTTGGCCACGTCGGTGTTCACCGCGGCGGGCGCCTTGCTCTCCGGCTCGTCGCCGGACGAGCCCGGTGCGCACGCCGCGGCGAGCACGGTCGCGAGGGCCGCGACCGCCGCGGCCGCCCCTCGCCTCGTCAGTGTCAGCATTCCTGCGGCTCCCTTACTCGTTCCTGGACTGCTGTGTGCGCGCCGGTCGGGGGACGGCGCGCTAGAGGTCGGCCCGGAGGGTGGGCTCGGCCCTGACGACGGTGTCGGTCGCCGAGTCGGGGATGAAGTCCACGACGAAGGCGTACGGTTCGAGGACGGACTCGGGCACCTCGCCGGACTCGCCGAACGCGGCGATCTCCCCCCAGCACGGCGCGCCGAGCGATCCGCTGCGGTGCCGGACCGACAGGCCCGCGCACAGGTTGGCGAAGCGCAGCCGCTCCGGCAGCGGAAGCCCGGCGAGCGTGCCGAACAGGAACCCGGCGCCGAACACGTCGCCGGCGCCGGTCGCGTCGAGCGGCCGCACCGGCAGCGCGTCGGTCTCGGCGACCTCCCCCGTCGCGGAGTCGATCGCGATGGCGCCCGCGCCGCCGCGCTTCACGACGACGACGGGGACCCGCTCGGACAGGACGCGGGCCGCGTCCTCCGGCGTGCTCGTGCGGGTGTAGGCCATGGCCTCCACCGCGTTCGGCAGGAACACGTCCACGTGCTCCAGCCGGTCGAGGACCTCGCTGGACCACGTCTCGGTGGCGTCCCAGCCGATGTCGGCGAACACCGCGGCGCCCGACCGCCGCATCTCCTTCGCCCAGCCCGGCACCGGATGCTCGATGTCGATGAAGCAGGCGCGCGCGGCCGGCGGCGGGGAGCCGAGCACCGCCTCCGCGTCGCCCGTCTCGCCCGGATCGAGGTCCGGCAGGGGCATGGCGTAGGTGACCATGCTGCGGTCGGAGTCGTAGGCCAGCGACACCGTCACCGGGGTCGGCCAACCTTTGATCCGGCGGGAGTGCCCGAGGTCGATGCCCTCCTGCTCGGCGAGCGTCCGCCACAGGTAGGAGCCGAACATGTCGTCGCCGAACGGGGCCGCGAGCCCGACCCGCAGGCCGAGCCGGCTCATCGCCACCGCGATGTTGGCGGCGCCGCCTGGCGCCGAGCCGAGCCCCTCGGTGAACACCTCGGTCCCGGGCGGCGGCAGCCCCGGCAGCCCGGTGAAGATCATGTCCATGAAGACCTGGCCGCTCAGGAAGACGTCCAGCTCGGGGGCGGGGCCGGGTGCCTCGCCGCCGCGCAGCAGCGCGCCCGCCGGGACGC
Source organism: Actinomadura sp. K4S16 (assembly GCF_008327685.1). Lineage (GTDB taxonomy): Bacteria > Actinomycetota > Actinomycetes > Streptosporangiales > Streptosporangiaceae > Spirillospora. Next base: position 134,295 of record NZ_BDDE01000022.1, on the reverse strand, counting down.
GCTCGGTGCAGGGGTCGGCCATGGACGGCTCGGGCGGCTGCCCCGGGGCCGCGGCGCCGCCGGGCGCCGGACGGTCCACCGGCGGGCTGCCGTCCAGGGTTTCCACTGTCATGACGACGACTCCTCACGGGAGAAGACGGCGGCGACCTCGGGGATCCGGTCGATGTAGCCGTCGAGCAGCTGCCGGCCGATCCGCGCCGAGTCGACCAGGGGGTGCAGGGCGAAGGCCTTGGCGGCGTCGGTCCGCGAGCCGGTCACGGCCGCGCCGATGGTCAGCCGCTCGACGGCCTTGACCTGCTGCATCAGTCCGGCCTGGTGCAGGTCGGGCTGATCGAGGGGGTGCGGGTGGACGCCGCCGGCGTCGACGGTGACGGGCACCTCGACGACCGCGTCCGGAGGGAGCGCGGCGACGGTCGAGCCGTTCCGCACGTTGAGGATCATGCTGGCGGGCTCGTCGCGGCTGATCGCGGCCATCACGTTCAGCGCGACCCTGGCGTAGCCCTCGTCGGCCGGGTCGATCCCGGAGTGGTCGTCGAGCGCCTCGCCGGTCGGCGCGCCCTTCATCTCGGCCATGTAGCTCGCGCTGCGGGAGGCGACGGTCTCGCGCCACATCTCCATGGCCGCGCCGCCGGAGGCCGCCGCGATCCGCTCGTAGAACGCCTCCTGCTGCTTGAGCAGGAACTCGCCGCGCGTCTGCGGCGCGTCCAGGGTGGCGCGGACCGCCTCCCGGTTGAAGTAGTAGTAGTAGAGATACTCGTTGGGGATCAGACCGAGGTCGCGCAGCCACTCGCGGCCGAAGACCACGCCCTCCTCCAGCGATCCGAGCAGGTCGTCGTCGGCGAGCAGGCGGGGCAGGACGTCCACGCCGTCGTGCAGGACGCGGCGCATCCAGCCGAGGTGGTTCAGGCCGACGTAGTCCATCTGGACGCGGTCCGGGTCGAGGCCGAGCGCGGCGGCGACCCGCATGCCGAGGCCCGAGGGGGTGTCGCAGATGCCGAGCACCCGGTCGCCGAGCACGCCCTGCATCGCCTCGGTGATCATCCCGGCGGGGTTGGTGAAGTTGATGACGTAGGCGTCCGGCGCGAGGGCCTTCACGCGATGCGCGATGTCGAGCATCACGGGGATGGTGCGCAGCCCGTAGGCGATCCCGCCGGGGCCGGTGGTCTCCTGGCCGAGGACGTTCAGGTCCAGCGCGACGCGCTCGTCGCACACCCGCCCCCGCAGGCCGCCCACCCGGACGGCGGAGAAGACGAAGTCGGCCCCCTCCAGCGCCTCGTCCGGCCCGGTGCTGGTGAACACGCGGGGAGCGTCCTCGAAGCCGTCCGCGAGCGCCGCGAGGACCGCGGCCATGCCCGCGAGGCGGCCGGGATCGGAGTCCTGGAGCCAGACCTCCTCGATGCGCGGGGAGCCGGGGTCGCGCAGCAGGGCCTGGTACACGTACGGCACCCGGAACCCGCCACCGCCGAGAATGGCCAGCTTCATGCGATGTACACCTTCCCGCCCGCCTCGCGGCAGACCTCCAGAGTCCGGGGGTCGGCCCCCGCCGTCGTGACCAGCGCGTCGATCCGGTCGAGCGAGCACACCCGCAGCGAGCCGGTGCCGGGGAACTTGGCCTCGGAGGCGACCAGCACCACCCGGTCCGCGGACTCCAGCATCGCCTGCTTGATCGGCGTCTCGACCTCCATGTCGTCCATGACGTGGCCGTCCGGCCGCACCCCCGTGCAGCTCAGGAACACCAGGTCCGCGCGGACCTGGCGGAGCGCGGTCTCGGTGAGCGACCCGACGAGCGAGAGGTAGTTGCGCCGCAGGACGCCGCCGAGCAGGCACAGCCGGACGGCCTCGTCGTCGCGCAGCTCGTCGAGCACGGCCATGTTGGCGGTGATGACGGTGACGGGCCGGCCGCGCAGGTGCCGGGCGAGGAGCCGGGTGCTGGTGCCGATGTCGAGCACCACGACCATGTCGTCCTCGACCAGCGCGGCCGCCCGCTCGGCGACCGCCGCCTTCTCGGCGCTGTCGTGCTCGGCCGACGCGGCGAAGGAGATCTCCGGCGCGGCCGGGCGCGGGGACAGCGCCGCTCCCCCGTAGGTGCGCAGCAGCTCGCCGTTGCGGTCGAGCACGTCGAGATCGCGGCGGATCGTGGACTCGCTGACCTGCAGCGTCTCGGCCAGTTCCCGGACCGAGGCGGCCCCCTTGGCGCGCAGGGACGAAACGATCTGCGCCCGTCGCATGCTCGATGTCACGCGGTGGAACGTAACACCCCTGCTCGACATCCGTCATCACCCTGGCGGAAACCTGCTCGAAGTCCGTCATTCGCTTCTCTGACGTGCGCGGATCCAGTCAGGACGGCGGTGAAGTCAGCCCCCGCTGTCGAGAGATCGGAACGTTCCACAGGCATCGGGGCCGGAGCGGCCGGAGCGGTTCGGGCACTGTCAGGAAGCGCGGTCAATCCGGCGCTCGCACGGCCCTCGAACGCGAATATTTTCGTCCTTGAACCATGGCGTGAAATAAGCGCCGCGCCCCAAGAGCCCCACCCGGTACACCCCACGGGGGGTCCTGCGCGTCGTCGAGGACGCCGGGTCGGGGGCTGAGCGGGCACCCTTACCTGGGCGTGCGAATGGCGCTGCCGGCCCTGGTCGATCCGGACGAGGCGGCCGGATACGTGGCCGCCACGGGCGTGGACGCCCTGGGGGTCGCGGTCGGCACGTCCCACGCGATGCTGGCCCGCGACACCGTCCTCGATCTCGCGCTCATCGCGCGGCTGCGGGCGGCGGTGCCGGTGCCGCTGGTCCTGCACGGCTCGTCGGGGGTACCGGACGAGGGGCTCGCCGCCGCCGTCGAGCACGGCATGACGAAGATCAACGTGGCGACGCGGCTGAACAAGGCGTTCACCGCCGCCGTGCGCGCGCGGCTCGCCGCGGACCCCCCCTCCGGTCGACCCGCGCCGCTACGTCTCCGCCGGCCGCGACGCGGTCGCCGCCGAGGTCGCCCGCCTGCTGGAGGTCATCGGCGCGGGCCGCCGACGCGGTAGGTCACGTGGGTGACGAGAGGCGTCCGGGACGTCTCGACGGGCTCCAGCGCCAGGTCGCCGACGCGCTCGAACAGCCGCTCGCCCTCCCCGAGGACGAGGGGCGCGATGTGCAGGCGGAGCTCGTCGATCAGGCCCGCCGCGAGGTACTGGTTCACGGTGCTCGCTCCCCCGGCGACCGAGACGTCCCTGTCCCCCGCGGCCTGCCGGGCCTGGGCCATCGCCGACTCGATCCCGTCGGCGACGAAGTGGAACGTCGTGCCGCCCTTCATCGGAATGCTCTCGCGCGGGTGGTGGGTCAGCACGAACACCGGCGCGTGGTAGGGCGGCTCCTCGCCCCACCAGCCGCTCCAGTCCGGGTTCCACGTCGGGCCGCGGTCGGGGCCGAACATGTTGCGCCCCATGATGTAGGCCCCGGCCGAGGTGATCTTCTCGATCACCTCGGCGTTGGCCTCCGGCTCCTCGAACATCCAGCGGTGCAGCCGCTCGGCGCCGTCGCCGAGCGGCTCCTCCAGGCGCTGGTTCGGACCGGCGACGAAGCCGTCGACGGAGATTCCGATGTCACAGGTGACCTTGCTCATGGCCGGTGCCTCCTCTGGCGGGCGCCCCTGCGGCGCCTTTCACCAGTGGATCGGAGCCGGATCCGCGTCCTCGACATCCCGGGGCACGAAGATGGAATCTTTTTGAACCCGTGGGCACGGGATGGACGTGCTTTGGGGTGTCGCGTGCGCGGCCGAGGGACCGGACCTGGGAGGACGAGCTGACCGTTGACAGCCGCTTGGAGCGGAGCACAGACGAGGACGTGCCGGCCGGCGCCCCGGAGGCGGGCGGCGCCCCGGAGGCGGGCGGGCGGCCGCGGTGGCGGCGGGTCGCGGCGCGGGCGGTGACCGGCGCGGCGTTCCTGCTCGTGCTGGTCGCGCTGGTCACGCCGGCCGAGTTCGCCCGCCTGACCCCCGGGGCGTTCGCGCGCGTCCCGATCGAGGGCGTGGTCGGCGTGGCGCTGATCCTCGTGCTCCCGGCCCGGGCCAGGCGGTACGCGGCGGGGGCGGGCGGAGCCGTCCTCGGGCTGCTGCTCGTGCTGAAGGTGCTGGACATCGGGTTCGACGCGGTCCTCGTCCGGCCGTTCGACCTGGTGCTCGACTGGCCGCTGCTGGGGCCGGGGGTGGAGTTCGTCAAGGAGTCGTCCGGGCAGGCGGGGGCGGTCGCGGCCGTGGTCCTCGCGGTGGCGCTCGCGGTCGGCGTGGTCGTGCTGACGGCGCTGTCGACGCTGCGCCTGAGCCGGGTGGCCGTCCGGCACCGCCGTCCGGCGTCGTGGACCGCCGTGGTGCTGGGGACGGTCTGGATCGCCTGCGCCGCGCTCGGCGCGCAGCTCGTCCACGGCCTGCCCGTGGCCTCCAGGAGCGCGGCCGTCCTCGCCTACGACCACGCGCGGCAGGTGCGGACGAGCCTGAACGACCGGAAGGAGTTCGCGAAGGCCGCCGCCGTGGACGGGTTCCGGGACACGCCGCCCGACAGGCTGCTGACCGGGCTGCGCGGCAAGGACGTCGTCCTGGCGTTCGTGGAGAGCTACGGGCGGTCGGCGGTGGAGAGCCCGCAGTACGCGCCGCAGGTCGGCGCGGTCCTCGACCAGGGGTCGCGGCGGCTCCGCGAGGCGGGGTTCTCCGCGCGCAGCGGGTGGCTCACGTCCTCGACGGCGGGCGGCGGCAGCTGGCTGGCGCACGCGACCCTGCTGTCCGGCTTGTGGGTCAACAACCAGCAGCGGTACCGCGCGCTGGTGAACAGCGACCGGCTGACGCTGAACGGGGCCTTCCACCGCGCGGACTCCCGGACGGTCGCGCTCATGCCGGCGATCACCCGGGCCTGGCCCGAGGCTTCCTTCTACGGCTACGACAAGGTCTACGACGACCGGAACCTCGGCTACCGCGGCCCGCGCTTCAGCTTCGCCACCATGCCCGACCAGTACACCCTGTCGACGCTCCAGCGCACCGAGCTGGCGAAGAAGGACCGGGCGCCGGTGATGGCGGAGACGGCGCTGGTGTCGAGCCACGCCCCGTGGGCGTCCATCCCGCGGCCCGTCCCGTGGGACCGGGTCGGGGACGGTTCGGTCTTCAACGGGATGGGCAAGGGCTACGACGCGCCCTGGCCGCCGGCCGGCCGGATCCGCGACGAGTACCGCAAGTCCATCGAGTACACGCTGAACACGCTCGTCTCCTTCCTGGAGACCTACGGAGACGACGACACCGTGCTGGTCTTCCTCGGCGACCACCAGCCCGCGCCGCTCATCACCGGGCCGGGCGCTAGCCGGGACGTCCCGATCACCATCGTGGCGAAGGACCGCGCCGTCATGGACAGGATCTCCGGCTGGGGCTGGCAGGACGGCCTGCGTCCGGGCCGAGGCACGCCGGTGTGGCCGATGAGCGCGTTCCGCGACCGTTTCTTGACCGCGTTCGGAGGCTGACGGCGGATCGGGGAGGCGGTCTCCGGGGAGGGGAGGAGGATGACCGACGTCCTGCGCGGCCCGAAGGCGGCGGCGTGACCTCGCTGTCCGCGGAGCCCGGACGGCCCGCGGAGTCCGCGGCCGAGAAGGAGCCGGGCCGGTTCCGCGCGGTGCACCGGCGATGGCTGCTCGCGGCGGTCGTGGCGGCGCTGCTGGCCCAGATGGGCGCCGCGATGGCCGTCACCGCGGTCCGGCAGAGCCCGACCGTCGACGAGCCCGTCTACATCAGTGCGGGCGTCGCCTACCTGCGCGCCCATGACCTGAGTCGCAACCCCGAGCATCCGCCGCTGGGCAAGCTGGTCATCGGGGCCGGGGCGGTGCTCGCCGCTCCGCACCTCCGCCCGTCCTTCACTGGGAGCGACTACAGGTTCGGCAGGCAGTTCCTGTACCGGTGGGGCAACGACCCTCAGCGGGTGCTGCTCGCCGGGCGCCTGCCCGTCATCGCGCTGACCCTGCTGTTCGGGCTGGTCGTCTTCGCGTTCGCCCGCGACCTCGCCGGCCCCGCCGGCGGCCTCGCGGCCCTGGCCCTGTACGCCTTCTCCCCCGACGTCATCGCGCACGGGTCGCTGGCCACGCTCGACGTCCCGACGGCCGGCCTCCTGCTGACGTCGGTGTGGCTGCTCTGGCGGGCGAGGCTGAAGCCGCGGCCGTACCTGCCGCTCGCCGGAGTCGCGCTCGGGGCGGCGGTGGCGACCAAGATGAGCGCGCTGCCCGCCGTGCCGGTGCTCGTGGTCCTGGCGGCGGTGTCGGTCTGGACGTTCCGCCCGTCGCGCCGCCCCGTGCTGACGGCCGTCCTGTCGGCGGCCGGGGTCGGGGTCCTGGCCGTCGCGGTGGTGTGGGCGAGCTACCTCGCGGTGGACCCGCGGCTGCGCTGGGCGGCGCCCGCCGACCTGCCGACCGCCGGCGGTCTGCGCGGGCTCGCCGCCGGCTGGCTGCCGTTCCCCCGGCCCTTCCAGGACGGGATGCGGGCCCAGTTCGGATTCGAGGAGATGCGCTGGACGGGCTTCCTGTTCGGCGACGTCTACCACGGCTCCCGCTGGTACTACCTGCCGGCCGCGCTCCTGGTGAAGACGCCGCTGGGCATGCTGGCGCTGTGGGCGGCGGGCGTCGCCGCCATGGCGGCGCTGCCCCGGCTGCGCCCGGCCGCGCCGTACCTTCTCGCGCCGACGGCCGTGCTGCTGGCGGCGGCGATGACGGGGTCGCGCGACCTCGGCGCCCGCTACGCGATCTTCGTCCCGATCTTTCTGGCGGTGGCGGCGGGCGGGGCGGTCCTCGTCCGGTGGCGGTGGGCCAGGGCCGCGACGGTCGCGCTGCTGCTGTTCGTCGCGGTCAGCTCGCTGCGGACCTTCCCGTACTACCTGCCGTACTCCAATGAGGCGTTCGGCGGGCCATCGAAGACCCACCTGCGCCTGCACGACTCCAACGTCGACTGGGGCCAGGACCTCGGGCGGCTCGCCGACCGGCTGCGGGAGCGGTATCCGGGCGAGCCGGTCTGGCTCGTCTACAAGGGCAGCGGCGTCCCGTCCTACTACGGCATCCGCGCGGGCGACCCGCTCACGGCGCCGCCCGGCAGGGTGCACGGCCTGCTCGTCGTCTCCGACAGCTGGCTCGTGAAGAACGACCCCCGGCTGATGCCGCTGGTCCGCTCCAGCGAGCCGATCGACGAGGTCGGGCACTCCATCACGATCTTCCGCCGGTCCGCCCAGGGGCCGTAGCCCGCGGCCCGCCGGTCAGCGGCGGCGGGTGTGGGCGCGCGACCAGAGCGCCGCCCAGCCGCCGTGCGCGAGCCAGGACGCCGGGACGCGGAGGCCGTGCTCGGCGATCTCGTCCCAGAACACGGTGGTGTCGGCGCCCAGTTCGCGCGCCGCGGGCATGGCCCGCTGCCAGGGCCCCTCCTCGTCCTCAAGGGCCGTGGCCGGGTATCCGGGGACGCTCGTGGTACGCGGCGGCATCACGGGGACGAGGCCGGCGTCCGGTGCGGCGCAGGTGACGGCGACGGCGAGCGCGCACAGGATCGGCTCGGTCGTCGGCTTGGCGAGCGCGCGGGCGATGACCGGATCGTCCTGGAGGGCGAGCACGCCGAGCGCGCGGCGGATGCGGCGCGCGACCAGGTCGAGGGAGTAGGCGTCGGCGACGGCGGGGAGCTTGACGAGCCTGCGCAGCACCTTCGGCAGCGGGGGCTCGCCGAGCAGGAGCGGAAGCTGGTCGTAGCGGTCGCGCAGTGCCGGGTCGAGGGCGTCGAGCGCGGAGCGCAGGGGGCGGTGGCCCGAGGCCGTCCAGAGCCCGGCGAGATCGACGGCGCCCTCGTCCAGCGCGCGGCGGACGGCCCCGGTCAGCTGCGGACCGCCGCCGAAGCGGCGCAGCCGGACGAGCGCGGCGTCCGGCCCGGTGCCGGCCACGGCGGCGACGGCGCCGAGCGCCGGGACGGCCCGCGTCCACGACCGGCCCGCGAGCTCGCCGAGGGCTGGGCCGACCTCCTCGACGAGGCGGGGCGCGGCGCGCCGCCGGGCGGGACGCACCGGCGGGAGCTCGTCCGGCAGCGGCGCGGCCTCGTCCTCGACGGCGCCGGGGATCGCGGCCGTCCACTCGCCGAAGCGCTGTTCGAGCTCCTCGTCCGGCGTGTCGTTGAACCTCGCGGCGATCTCGCTGACCCGCCAGCCCCGGGACGCGGGCCGGAGCGGAGCGAGCTCCGCGTTGGCGACCAGCAGACCGTCGGCGTCGTAGAGGCCCGCGAGCGCGATCCGGCCCGTCCTGGCCTCCTCGACGTAGACCGGCCCGGCGATGCAGTTGCCCATGTAGTCCGCCCATTCGGCGACATCGCGGGCGCTACGGGCGATCTTGAGCCGGACGCCGGTCCCGGGGACGGCCGCGCCGTCCAGCGCGGCGAGCGGCGCCGGGACGGCGAAGTCGCCGGTGAGCGCCTCGGCGATCGCGGTGGCCGACATCAGGCCCGCAGTGAAGGCCGCCCACGTTCGGGGCGCCCGGGGCGGGACGCCGCCGAGGGCGACCAGCTGCGCCGCGCCGGAGACGGCACCGGTGATCGAGTCGAGGCGCGGGGTCAGCGGCTCGGCCACCGGCGGCGGGTCGTGGTCGAACCACGGCTCGCCGGTGCCGGGCGTGGGCTGCGCGAACTCGTGCCCGTACAGGCGGGCGAGGGCGTCGAGCAGGTCGGCGTACCAGAGGAGGTCGGCACCGGTCTCCACGTCCGCCGGGTCGTCCCCGGGCGCGAGCCTGCGGTGGAGCTGCTCCGCGTCCCCGAGCATCGGCGCCGTCCACCGCGGGATTCCGGCCCACTCGGCCGGCGGGCGCCCGTACCCGGCCGCCTCCCGCCAGCTCCGCAGGCTGGGCGACCACTCGCGCAGCACGTCGTCGCGCGCTCCGATCGTCTGGCGCATCAGCCGTCCGAGGTCATCGCCGACGACGAGCGCGAAGTCGCGTGCACAGGCCAGGCGCGGCCTGACGTAGCCGGCGAACCTGGTGTCCTTCGGTCCGTCCACGTCGAGCTTGCGCACGAGGTCGCGGACGTAGGCGGCGGGACGCACCGGGAGGCCGGTCAGCCCGGGGACCCGCCGCGCGGCCTGCCCGGCGGCCCCGTCGGTCGTCAGGGCTGCGGCCGCGCGCAGCACCGGAGCCGACCGCTCAAGGCCGTCCTCCAGCCCGTGGTCGGCGACGGCCGCGGCGGTCCGGAGCAGCGCGGTGGCGCCGAGAGCGTCCTGCAGGAGGTGGGCGAGCCTCTCGTGCCAGTACCACTTGTCGGGGATCCAGCGCGCGGCGTCGGCGAGGGAGGGCTCCGCGACCCCGAGGTAGGTTCGCAGCCGCGCCACGATCCGCTCGTCCTCGTCGTGGCGGCGGCGGTCGCGCAGGTCGCCGAACCGGTCGCGGCGGCTCTGCGTCGCCAGGCGCGCGTCCCGCCGGGCGAGCCCGATCCGGCGCTCGGCGACCCGCTCCCACAGGTCCAGGAGCAGCGCGAGCCTGCGCGGCGGGGGCAGTTCTTCGAACACCTGCCGCAAATACCGCGCCAGCACGGACGGCGGCCCGCCGGGGGTGAGGTCGACGCCTTCGGGCGCCTCCAGGGCGAGCACCCGTTCGAGCTGCTCGGGGCCGAGGACGTCGCTGGCGGCCGACGCCAGGTGCAGCGCCGCCCACCGCCCGTCCTCGATGGCGCGCGCCGCCGCCGCGCCGACCCGCTTGGTGACCGCGAAGCCGAAGAGCGCGACCAGCACCCCGGCCCGGTCGCCGAGGCGGTGCGCGCCGCCGAGGCCGACCGCGCGGAGCGCGGCCAGGACCGCGTCCCGCTGGTCCCCGCGCGCCCCCTCCAGGCGCGCGGAACGGAACCCGGCGCCGAGGTCGACGCCCGCGCCGGCCGCGGCGGCGCCCCCGTCCGCGACCAGCAGCGAGAGCGCCCGGACGGCGTCCGCCACGTCCTCGGCCGGGGCGTCCTCGGGGCCGAGCGCGACGGGGGTCCCCGGTCGCGCGTCCGCCCCGTCCGGCAGCCGGACCGGGCCGGCGGGACGGGCGATCCAGGCATGGCGCCCGGACGCCACCACTCCCCCAGAAAGCCGGATCTTCACCCGCCCCATGATCCTCCCGGCGGCCGCACCCGCCAACGGATTTCCGCGCGTCCGGCGATCGGTGTGGTTTTCTGTGGTCATGTACGACGTGGTCATCGCGGGCGGCGGGCACAACGGGCTGGTCGCGGCCGCCTACCTGGCACGCGCCGGGAAGCGCGTGCTGGTGCTGGAACGGCTCGGGCACTTCGGCGGGCTGGCGGTCTCGGCGCGGATCTTCCCCGGCGTGGACGCCCGCGTCTCGCGGTACTCCTACCTGGTGAGCCTGCTGCCGTCGCGGATCGTCCGCGACCTCGGCCTGGGCGTCGAGCTGCGCGGGCGGCGGTTCTCCTCGTACACGCCGGTCGGCAGAGGCGGGCTGCTGGTCGACAACGGGGACCCCGCGCGGACGGCGGCGTCCCTGGGGGCCGACGCCGACGCCTGGCGCCGCTTCTACGCGATGGCCGGACACGTCGCCGAACGCGTCGCGCCGACCCTGCTGGAACCGCTGCGCGACCGCGCGGAGCTGCGGAAGGCGGTGGACGACGAGGAGGCCTGGCGCGACCTGTTCGAGCGGCCCATCGGCGACGTCGTGGACGAGCGCTTCGCGGCCGACACCGTGCGCGGCGTCGTCCTCACCGACGCGCTGATCGGCACGTTCGCGGACACCTCGGACCCGGCGCTCCTGGCCAACCGCTGCTTCCTCTACCACGTCATCGGCGACGGGACCGGCGACTGGAACGTGCCGGTCGGCGGCATGGGCGCGGTCACCGGGGCCCTCGCCGACGCCGCCCGCGCGGCCGGGGCGGAGCTGCGGTCCGGGATGGAGGTCCTGCACGTCGACCCGGCCGGGGAGGTGGCGTTCCGGGACGCCGAAGGCGCCGAGCACGCCGTCTCGGCCCGATGGGTGCTGGTCAACATGCCCCGGGAGCGCTCGGCCGAGGGGTCGCAGCTGAAGGTGAACATGGTGCTCTCGCGGCTCCCGCGACTGCGCGACCCGTCCGTCCGGCCGGAGGAGGCGTTCGCCGGCACCTTCCACATCAACGAGAGCCGGCGGCAGCTCGACGCGGCCTACCGGGACGCCCGCGAGGGCCGCGTCCCGGCCGTTCCGCCCGCCGAGGTGTACTGCCACTCGCTGACCGACCCGTCCATCCTCGGCCCGGACCTGCGGGAGGCCGGGGCGCACACGCTGACGCTGTTCGGCCTGCACATGCCGGCGCGGCTGTTCCGGGCGGATCCCGAAGGCGCGCGCGCCGCGGCGCTGCGCGCGACGCTGGCGTCCTTCGACTCGGTGCTCGCCGAGCCGATCGAGGACTGCCTCCTGCGCGCGCCGGACGGCACGCCGTGCCTGGAGGCGAAGACGCCCGTCGACCTGGAGGACGAGGTCGGCCTCCCCGGCGGCCACATCTTCCACCGCGACCTGTCGTGGCCGTTCGCCGAGGCGGCGGAGGAACGCGGGCGGTGGGGCGTCGAGACCGAGCACCCGCGCGTGCTGCTGTGCGGGGCGGGCGCCCGGCGGGGCGGCGGCGTCAGCGGCATCCCAGGCCACAACGCGGCCCGCGCCGTCCTGGGCGCCGGTCAGTAGCGCCCGCAGGCCCGGTGCAGGGCCGCGGCCACGGCCTCCGGGTCGTAGGACGGCAGCACGGCGGCCAGGTGGCCGTCCGGGCGCACGATGTGCACGGTGTCGGGGCCGGCGCGCAGGGCCGTCCGCAGCACCCCGCCGGTGTCGATGCCGTCCAGCGCGTGGACCCGGTGCGGGATGTCGGTCGGCAGCCCCCCGGCGCGCTCGCCCTGGGTGAGGACCACGAACCGCGTGCCGAACAGGCGGCGCAGGCGGGTCGGCTCGCCGTCCACGACGCAGCGGCCGTCCGGGCAGAGGACGCCCGGCACCGGCGGCCGGACGGCCCCGGGGCCGCGCGGGAAGTCCTCCCCCGGCCCGGCGGGCGTGGTCAGCGGCGAGTCCAGGTACCAGAACGGCTCGGCGAGCCTGCCCGAGTCGATGATCGTGCGGGGGTCCGGGTGCGTCCGGGCCGCCTCCAGGGCCGCCAGGCGGCGGGCCCGCTGGTCCGGGGTCTGCGGGACGAGGAACTCCATCGTCCGCGTCGTCACCCGCAGGTTCTCCTCGGCCGCCGCCCGGCGCTCGGTGTCGTAGCTGTGCAGGAGCCCGTGCGGGGCCAGGCCGCGACGGACCAACGCGAGCTTCCAGGCGAGGTTCTCCGCGTCCTGGATGCCGGAGTTCAGGCCGCGGGCGCCGAACGGCGCGTAGAGGTGGGCCGCGTCCCCGGCCAGGAACGCGCGCCCGGACGTGAACGCCGCCGCGCACCGCTCGTGGAACCGGTACACGGTCGCCCACACGATCTCGTACGGGGCGCCGCCGGTGATCCTCCGGATGCGGGCGTCCAGCGCGCCCGACCTCCGCTCGGCGTCGAGGTCGAGGTCGGCGGGGACCTGCCAGTCGATGCGCCACGTCCGGTCCGGGCACTGGTGGACCAGGACCTGGCGCCCCGGGTTCCACTCCGGGTCGAAGTAGAACCGCCGCTCGCTCGGGAACGGCAGGTCGGCCCGGATGTCGCAGATGAGGAACCGGTCGGCGAAGGTGCGGCCGGGGAATCCGATGCCGAGCAGCTCCCGGACGGCGCTGCGCCCGCCGTCCGCGCCGACGAGGTGGGTGCCGCGCACCGCGCCCCCGCCTTCGGCTCGGACCTCGACGCCCTCCTCGTCCTGGCGCACGCCGCCGACGCGGTGTCCGTACCGGACGTCGACGAGCGGTTCCGCGGCCGCGAGGTCACGGAGCCGCGCCTCGACCTCCGCCTGGGAGATGTTGATCCAGGGCGGCACGGCGCCGCGCCCGGCGCCGGGGAAGGTGACGGCGAACAGCTCGTCGCCGCGGTGGTAGGTGCGGCCGGTCGTCCAGGTCACGCCGCGCGCGATCATCGGCTCGGCGCACCCGACGCGGTCGAGCACGTCGAGGACGTCGCGCTGGAAGCAGATCGCCCGGGATCCGGACGGGTCGCGGCGGGCGGCGGCCTCCAGCACCACGGCCGGCACGCCGTGCCGGGCCAGCAGCAGCGCCGTGACCAGGCCCACGGGCCCCGCACCCACGACGACGACCGGTTCGCTGTCGCTCACGGCTCCACCCGATCACGTCGCGGCGTTCCCGGCCACCTCCCGCGCGTTCTCGGCGGCCCGCTCGATCGTCCGGTCGGCGACGCGCCGGTCCTGCCAGCCGCGCACGTCGGTGCCCTTGCCGGGCTCCAGGCTCTTGTAGATGTCGAAGAAGTGCGCGATCTCGTCGAGGATGTGCTCGTGGACGTCCCGCAGGTCGCGGATCCCGGCGTAGCGGACGTCCCCGGCGGGCACGGTGAGGATCTTGGCGTCGGGACCGCCCTCGTCGTGCATCCAGAACACCCCGACGCTGCGCACCCTGACCACGCAGCCGGGGAAGGTGGGCTCCTCCAGCAGCACCATCGCGTCCAGCGGGTCGCCGTCCTCCGCGAGCGTGTCCGGGATGTAGCCGTAGTCCAGCGGGTACTGCGTCGAGGTGAACAGCATCCGGTCGAGCCGGATGCGGCCGAGCCGGTGGTCCATCTCGTACTTGTTGCGCGATCCCCGGGGGATCTCGACGATCATGTCGATCTCCATGAATCCCTCCCCAAGGGGAGCACTACCCCACAAGCCGGGCGGCCACCTCGGGCCGGCAGCAGGTTTCGGCGGTCGGGTGTCGGGAGGCGGGCGCCGGGAGGCGGCGGTCTCAGTGCGCGGCGGCGTTCCAGTCGGCGCCGGAGCCGATGGCGACCTCCAGGCCGACCGTGAGCGGGTAGGCGGTCGTCATCCCGGTCCGGACGATCTCCCGCACCGCGCCCTCCTCGCCGGGCGCCACCTCCAGGACGATCTCGTCGTGCACCTGGAGCAGCAGGCGGCTGGCGAGCCCGGCCGCGGTGAGCGCGTCGTCCACCCGCAGCATCGCGATCTTGACGATGTCGGCGGCGGAGCCCTGCACCGGGGCGTTCAGCGCCATCCGCTCGGCGGTCTCGCGGCGCTGCCGGTTCTCGCTGTTCAGGTGGGGCAGGTAGCGGCGGCGGCCGAGGATCGTGCGGGTGTAGCCGGTGGCCCTGGCCTCGGCGACGACGTGGTCGAGGTAGTCGCGGACGCCGCCGAGCCGCTCGAAGTAGGCGTCCATCAGCGGGCGCGCCTCGGCCACCGCGATGCCGAGCTGCTTGGCCAGGCCGAACGCCGACAGCCCGTACGCCAGCCCGTACGACATCGCCTTGATCCTGCGGCGCATGTCCGGGGTGACGGCCCCCGGGGCGGCCCCGAAGACCTGCGCGGCCATCGTGGTGTGCAGGTCCTCGCCGGACGCGAACGCCGCCAGCAGGGTCGGGTCCTGCGACAGGTGCGCCATGACGCGCAGTTCGAGCTGCCCGTAGTCGGCTGTCATCAGCGACTCGTGGCCCTCGCCGGGGGTGAAGGCGCGGCGGATGCGCCGCCCGTCCTCCGTCCGGACGGGGATGACCTGCAGGTTCGGCTCGGTGGAGCTGAGCCGGCCGGTCGCGGCGACGGTCTGCTGGAAGCTCGTGTGGATGCGGCCGTCCGCGCCGATCTCCCGGATGAGCCCGGCGACCGTGGAGCGCAGCCGCGCCTGGTCGCGGTGGCGCAGCAGGACCTGCGGCAGGCCGTTGTCGGTCCGGGTGGCGAGCCAGGTCAGCGCGTCCAGGTCGGTGGAGTACCCCGACTTGATCTTCTTGGTCCGGGGCAGGTCGAGCTCGCCGAACAGCACCTCCTGGAGCTGCTTGGTCGAGCCGGGGTTGAAGCGGCGCCCGGCGATCCCGGCGGCCTCGTCGGCGGCCCGCTCCATGGCGTCCGCGAAGTGCCGTTCCAGCTCGTGCAGGAGGCCGGCGTCCACGTGCACCCCGGCGCGCTCGGCGCGGGCGAGCAGGCGCGACAGCGGCAGCTCGACGTCCCGCAGGACCTCGTCCATGCCCGTGGACGCCAGGTCCGCGGCGAACACCCCGGCCAGGTCGAGGACGGCGCGGGCGCTCTGCATCAGCCCGGCCGCGCCCTCCCCGGACGGGCGCCGCCCGAGGTGGCGGCCCGCCAGGTCGGCGATCGCGTAGGCGGCGAGGCCGGGCAGCAGGAGGTAGGCGGCCATCGCGGTGTCGGTGGCGATCCCGTCGAGGCGCAGGCCGTGCTCGCCGAGGACGCGCAGCAGCGACTTCACGTCGTGCAGCGCCTTGGGCCGGTCCGCGTCGGCCAGCCAGGCGGCGAAGGCCCGCTCGTCCTCCGCGGCAAGGGCGGCGGGCTCGAACGACGCCGCGTGCCCGTCGCCGGCGGCCAGCGCGATCCGGTCGATGCCGCCCGCGCCGCGCGCCCACGTGTAGTCGGCGGCGAGCCCGGTCAGGCGGGTCGCGTGAGCGTCCAGCCAGCCGGGCAGCTCGCCCGGCTCCAGCTCCCGCCCCAGGATCGGCTCCGGCCCGTCCTCCTCCGGGGGACGTCCGCCGCCGGGGTCGGCGGCGAACAGGCGCTGGCGGAGGCTGGCGTTGCGGAACTCCAGCTCGTCGAGCAGGGAGGTGAAGGCGGCCAGGTCGTACGGGCGCCGCCGCAGGTCGGCGGGCGCCACCGGGAGGTCGAGGTCGCGGACGAGCTCGGTCAGCCGCCGGTTCAGCCGAACCGTTCCGGCGGCGGCGCGCAGCTTCTCCCCCGCCTTGCCCTTCACCTCGCCGGCGCGCTCCAGCAGGGCGTCGAGCGACCCGAACTCGCGGACCCACCTGGCGGCCGTCTTCTCCCCGATCCCGGGGATGCTCGGAAGGTTGTCGGACGGGTCGCCGCGCAGCGCCGCGAAGTCGGGGTACTGGGCCGGGGTCAGCCCGTACCTCTCCTGGACCGCGCCGGGCGTGTACCGGATCATCTCCGACGCCGTCCGGTAGTAGTACAGGACGGTGACGCGGTCGCTGACGAGCTGGAGCACGTCCCGGTCGCCGGTGACGATCAGCACGTCCATGCCGCCGGCCTCCGCGGCCGCCGCCAGCGTCGCGATGACGTCGTCGGCCTCGTAGCCGGGGGCGCGCAGCACCGGCACGCTCATCGCGGCGAGCAGCCGGTCCAGGATCGGGAGCTGGCTGCCGAACTCGCTCGGCGACCGCGCCCGGGTCGCCTTGTACTCGGGGAACGCCTCGGTGCGGAACGTCTGCCGGGAGACGTCGAACGCGACGGCCGCGTGCGTGGGGCGCTCGTCCCGCAGGACGTTGGCGAGCATGTTGGCGAACCCGTACACGACGTTGGTCGGCTGCCCGGAGGCGGTGCTGAAGTTCTCGACCGGCAGCGCGTAGAAGGCTCGGTAGGCCAGCGAGTGGCCGTCCAGGAGCAGCAGGCGGGGCCGGTCGGTCATGCGTCACATCCTGGCACCGGGGGCCGGGGCATGAAACCGCCCGCGGGGGTGTTGGCACCGGCATGACCAAGATCGAACTGGGCCGGCTCGGGATCTGGTGCCCCTGGCCGCTCCTGGACCCGGAACTGGCCAGAGACGTCGAGGAGCTCGGGTACGGCGCGATCTGGATCGGGGCCTCGCCCGGCGATCCGGACATCGCCGGGCGCGTCCTCGCCGCGACCGACCGCATCGTGGTCGCCACCGGCATCGTGAACATGTGGAGCACGCCGGCCGAGGAGGCCGCCGCGGGCTACCACCGGCTGAACGACGCGCACGGCGGCCGCTTCCTGCTCGGCGCCGGCATCGGCCACCGGGAGCGGGACCAGGAGTACCGCAGCCCGTACGAGACGATCGTGGACTACCTCGACCGGCTGGACGCCGGGAACGTCCCGGCGGAAGGGCGGGTCCTCGCCGCGCTGGGGCCGAAGGTGCTGCGGCTGGCGGCAGAGCGCGCCGCAGGCGCCCACCCGTACCTGACCACGCCCGAGCACACCAGGTCGGCGCGGGAGGTCCTGGGGGCCGGCCCGCTGCTCGCGCCGGAGCAGAAGGTCGTGCTCGAACCCGATCCGGTACGCGCCCGCGCGATCGCCCGGGAGACCCTGGGCCGCTACCTCGGCCTGCGCAACTACGTCGCCAGCTTCGAGCGGCTGGGGTTCACCGGCGACGACTTCGCCGGCGGCGGCAGCGACGCGCTCGTGGACGCCCTGGTCGCGCACGGCGACGCGGCGGCGGTGACCGAGCGGCTGACCGCCCATCTGGACGCGGGGGCGGACAGCGTCGCCGTCCAGGTGCTGACCGAGCCGGGCGGCGACCCCCGTCCCGCGCTGCGGGCGATCGCCGACGTGATGCTCTGACCTTGTTTCCGACCAGGGGCCGTGGCGGGGGCCGCACAAGGTGAGGGACGCGCCCTGTGCGGGGCGCGTCCCTCGGGGTGAGCGGTCCTGCCGGAGTCCTACCGGGTCGCGTGGTTGCCGATCTCGTCGGGCACCATGCGCTTCCTGGGCTGCGCCTGCCGGCGGGCGAGCTCATTGCCGTTGACCGTCAGGGTGCTGTGCGCGAACAGCTCGGTGACGGCGGAGGTGGCGTCGATCATCTGGTCGAAGCCCTTCAGGTCCACGTTGTCGTAGGTGTCGCAGGCCTGGTGGTAGCACGGGTCGTAGGCGAGGCCCGCGGTTCCGCCGTACACCTTCGCCTGCTCGGGGGTCTTGATGCCCTCGGCGCCGGTGAACAGGCCGCCGGCGGGGATGCCGACGGAGATGAAGGCGTCGTAGTCGGAGCGCCCGTTGAACGGCGTCGGGTCGGTGGCGAGCTTGCGCTTGGCGAAGTAGTCGGTGAACGCCTTCTCGATCGCGCCGGAGCCCGCGGGGGCCTCCACGTTGTTCTCGCCCGCGCTGTTGTCGCCGTCGTAGACGAAGTTCACGTAGTTGGGCGAGGCGAGCATGTCGAAGTCGAGCATCAGGGCGACCTTGGCGCGCTCGGCCTCCGGGAGGTTGTCGACGTAGTACTGCGAGCCGAGCAGGCCCTCCTCCTCGGCGCCCCAGAAGGCGAACCGCACCTTGTTGTGCACCTTGGAGCCGAGCTTGTTGATCTGCTTGGCCATCTCCAGCAGCGTCGCGGTGCCCGAGCCGTCGTCGTTGATGCCCGGTCCGGCGGTGACGCTGTCGTTGTGCGCGCCCACCACCACGACGTTGTCGGCCCTGCCGCGCTTGGTGTCGGCGATGACGTTGGCGGCCTTGCGCCGGTCGTTCAGGGTGTCGGTCTTCACCCGGAGCGTGACGCCGCCGTTCTGCGCCTGCTGGACGAGGGCCTTGCCGACCGCGTTCGTCGGGCCGACCACCGGGATGCCGTACGGCTTGGTCAGCGTCCCGCCGACCGGGCCCGGCTGGTCGGGCAGCTGGTAGATGACGACGGCGGCCGCGCCGGCGGCGATGGCGTTGTCGGTCTTCAGGGAGAAGAAGCAGCCGCCGCGCTGGATCAGCGCGATGTGGCCCTTCGGGAACCCGGCGAAGTCGCCGGCCTCGCAGCCGCTGCCGTCCCCGGTCGCCTCCGGGTCGACGGGCGTGGCCGCGGCGGTGACGTCGCCCGACCCGGAGTACTGGAGCGTCTCGAAGTCGCTGTGCGGCGCGAAGGTCTTCGGAGTGGGCGCGGTCTCGGCGAGGACCGGCTCCGACCGCTCCTCCCAGTAGTCGAACTCGAACTCCTGGACCGTCGGGGTGTATCCGGCCCGCTTGAGCTGGTCCGCGATGTACTTGATGGTGATCTTGTTACCGGGGAGCCCCGCGGCCCGGTTGCCGCCGTTGGCATCCGAGATCTTCTGCAGGTTCAGCTGGTGGTGCCGGACGTTCTTCAGCGTGACCAGCTTGGCCAGCTTGGACTGGGCCGGCCCGGCGGCTTGGGAGGGCACCGCGGCCACGGTGGTGGCGGCGAGCGACAACCCGGCGAGGACGGCTAGCGCGGCTCTGCGCATGCTCGGTCTCCGTTGGTGGGGGGACAAAGTAAACCGAAGCCTGACATGCGTCATTTTTTACAACAAGACACGACTCTGCATCGAAACGGCCAATATTGGCCTCGTTTTTCACGGCGGTCCCACGTCCGCCGCACCCCGGCCGGTTTCTCCGGGACCGGTCCACGAACCTCCGCCGAGTTGATCATTAAGCCCCGGAAAACATCCGGAAAACAAGATCATCTATTTCCGGATCTGGCCGCTGACCTGCGACGACATCGCGGAGGAGACGAGCGTTGCGCAGGCGCCGCGGGCCCGGGCGGCGCGTGCGCGCGGCGTCGGCCGCGGGGACGCTCGGGGGCCCCGGTTCACGCGGTGCACGCGAGAGGTCACAAGTCGCCGCAGGTGAGGCCACTGGTACCCGGCAAATCGAACTAAGTATGCTCCGGTGCCGCCAGGTCGGTCGGGGACGACCGGGATCGAGGACGATCAGGAGTGTGGGCCGGTGACGAAGCCCGAGCAGGTTCATGGCTCCCATGAGCGGGCGCGTACGCGGCCGGTCGGGCGGCGGATCGCGATGCTGCTCGCCATCCCGCTCGCCGCGCTGGTGGCGCTGTGGGCGTTCTCGGCCGGGACGACGCTGTCCGCCGCGCTGCAGCGGACCGACTTCACGCGGATGTACAAGGACATCGGGCTGCCCGCCGGCGCCGTCATCGGGACGCTCCAGCGCGAGCGCGCCGCCGCCGTCGTCGTGCTGAAGGCGCGGACCGGCGCCAGCGCCCGGGCCTACGAGGGCGTCGCGGGCAGGACCGACGCCGCCGTGGCGGCCTTCCGCTCGTCGGCCTTCAAGCCCGACCTCAGGGACGCGATGAGCCCGGAGATCTGGGAGCGCATGAAGGCGCTGAGCGCCAGCCTCGACCAGCTCGAGCCGCTGCGGACCCAGATCACCCAGGGCGCGGCCAGCACGGTGCAGGCCATCGACGCCTACAGCGGCTTCTCCGACACGACGTTCCGGCTGCTGACGACGTTCGTCAGCGTCGACGACACCTCCGTCTACCGGCAGAGCTCCGGGATCATGCACTTCTCGTGGGCGAGCGACTTCATGCTGCGCGAGGACGCCCTGCTGTCCGCGGTCGGCGCGCACCGGCTGAACGCGGCCGAGCGCATGGCCTTCGCGGGCTGGGCCGGCAACCGGGAGGAGTTCCTCTCGCTCGCCCGCGCCGAGGTGACCGGCGAGATCTCCCGGGTCATGGAGGGGGTCGCCACGTCCTCCGCCTACGGCAGCTTCACCTCGATGGAGAGCCAGATCCGCTGGCAGGGCCTCAGCCCGGGCGTCCGGGAGTGGCGGGCGGTCACGCAGGAGCTGACGCCGCTGTGGCAGAAGGCCTCCTCCCGCGCCGGCGACGTCCTGAACGACGAGCTCGTCGGGCCCGCCGGACGGCAGATCATGCTGCGCTTCTTCCTGGCCTGCGTCGTGGGCCTGCTGATCGTGGCCGCCTCGGTCGCGGTGCCGGTGCTGTTCGCCCGGCGGCTCGCGCAGGAGCTGCGCGACCTGCAGGCGTCGGCGCAGCGGCTCGCGCACGAGCGGCTGCCCGCGGTCGTGGCCCGGCTGCGGCGCGGCGAGAAGGTCGACGTCGACGCGGAGGCGCCGCGCCCGGAGCCTGGGCGCACGCGGGAGATCGCCCTGGTCGCCGACGCGTTCGACGCCGTCCAGCGGACGGCCGTGAGCACCGCGGTCGGCGAGGCCGAGCTGCGCGCCAGCATCAACCGGGTCTTCGTCAACCTGTCGTGGCGCAGCCAGTCGCTGCTGCACCGGCAGCTGCGGCTGCTGGACCAGATGGAGCGGCGCGCGTCCAGCCCCGAGGAGCTGGACGACCTGTTCCGCCTCGACCACCTCACCACCCGCATGCGGCGGCACGCCGAGGGCCTGGTCATCCTGTCCGGGTCGCCGACCGTCCGCGCCTGGGACCATCCGGTCGCCGCGGAGGACGTGGTGCGGGCCGCGATCGCCGAGGTGGAGGACTACACGCGGGTGGAGGTGACCGGCGCGTCGTCGGCCGCGGTCACCGGCGACGTCGTCGCCGACGTCATCCACCTGCTCGCCGAGCTGATCGAGAACGCGGCGTCGTTCTCCCCGCCGGCCACCGAGGTCACCGTCAAGATCGAGTCCGTGGCCAACGGGCTGGCCGTGGAGGTCGTCGACCGCGGCGTCGGACTGGAGGCCGACGAGCTGGAGGAGCTGAACCGGCGGCTCGCCAGCGCCGTGGAGTTCGACCTGGTCGACACCGAGCGGCTCGGCCTCTTCGTCGTCGCGCGCCTCGCCGCCCGGCACGGGATCCAGGTGTCGCTGCAGCCGTCCCCGTACGGAGGGACGACCGCGATCGTCCTCGTGCCGCACGCGCTGGTCGTCTTCGACGACGACTGGCACATGGGCCGCGGCCACGCCGGTGCGCCGCAGCCGGTCGGGTCGGCGGCGTCCGCGGGCATGGGCCCGGCACGGCTCGGCCGCCCGTCGCGTCCGGCGCTGCCCGGCCGGATCGTCCAGGACCGGACGTCCGGCGAGCCCGCCGGGCTGCCCGCCGGGCGGGGCCCCGTGCCGCCGCCGGCGCCGCCGCCCGAGCCGCTCCTCGACCCGCCCCTCGACCAGGCACGGCCGTTCGCGGACCGTGAGCCGCCGAACGGCGCCGGACCGGAGCCGGGCGGGGTGGAGGACAGCGAGGTCACGGGACGGCTCCCGCGCCGGGTCCGGCAGGGCTCCCTGGCCCCGCAGCTGCGCGGGCGGTCCGCGCCGCGGCACGCCCAGCCCGCCCCGGCGGGCGAGGACGACTTCGAAGAACCGAGCCCGGAGCTCAGCCGCGACCTGATGGCGTCGCTGCAGTCGGGATGGCTGCGCGGCAGGGTCGACGACGAGCCGGGCGAACTGGATCCACGCGATGAATGGGGGGAGTCATGATGCGGCAGGGCAACGCCGGCGGTGAACTCGACTGGCTGCTCGACGATCTGGTGCAGCGGGTCGGGGAGGTCCGCCAAGCCGTCCTGCTGTCCAGGGACGGGCTGGTCATGGGCGCCTCCGGGGACGTCACCCGCAAGGACGCCGAGTTCCTCGCGGCGCTGTCGTCGGGCTTCCACAGCCTGGCCAACGGCGCCCGCGAGCACTTCCAGGCCAAGCAGGTGCGGCAGACCGTCGTCGAACTGGACGGCCTGCTGTTCTTCGTCATGCCCGCGGGCAACGGGAGCTGCCTCGCCGTGCTGAGCGACGCGGGCGGCAACGCGGGGCTGGTCGCCTACGAGACGACCATGCTGATCAAGCGGGTGCGGCGCACGCTGTCGACCCAGCCGCGCGGCGCCGAGGCGCAGGATCCGCCGGTCCGCTCGGGCGCGTCAGGCTAGAGCCGGCCGTGGAGAGCCCGAGAGAGCGCTGGGTCGGGTCGGACGCCGGCCCGGTCGTCCGGCCCTACGCGGTGACCCGCGGGCGCACCCGCCCCCGCGGGCTCGTCCTGGACCTGGTGGCCATCCTCGTCGCGACCGGCCGGACCCCGGCCGACCGCGTCTGGCTGTCGCGCGAGCAGCGGCGGCTGCTGGAGCTGTGCCGGCGGCCCTCCACGCCCGCCGACCTCGCCTCGGAGACCGACCTGCCGCTGCGGGTCGTGCAGATCCTGCTGGAGGACCTGTACCAGTACGGCCTGATCGAGGAGATGCCGCAGGCCGCGCAGACCGAACGTCCCGACCCCCGCATCCTCATGAGAGTGCTCGATGAACTCCGCCGCCTTTGACCCGACCGCCGGCGCGCACGGGCGCGACGACGACGTCCCGCTCCACACCCTGAAGGTCCTGGTGGCCGGCGGCTTCGGCGTCGGCAAGACCACGCTGGTGAGCGCGGTGAGCGAGGTCCGCCCGCTGCGCACCGAGGAGGTCCTCACCGACGCCTCCGTGGGCGTCGACGACCTCGGCGGCGTGGAGGGCAAGACCACCACGACCGTGGCGATGGACTTCGGCCGGCTGACGTTCTCCGGCGGCGTCCGGCTGTACCTGTTCGGCACGCCGGGCCAGGAGCGCTTCTGGTTCATGTGGGACCAGATCGCCTACGGCGCGGTCGGCGCGATCGTCCTGGTCGACACGCGGCGGCTCAGCACGAGCTTCGCCGCCATCGACTTCTTCGAGCAGCGGGGGCTCCCGTTCGTCATCGCGGCGAACCGCTTCGAGGGCGCCCGCCGCTACACCGTGGAGGAGATCCGCGACGCGCTCGACGTCGACCGGGAGGTCCCGGTCATGATGTGCGACGTGCGGAGCCGGGAGGTGGCGCGCGGCGTCCTGGTGGCCCTCGTCGAGCACGCCCTGCAGTCGGCCCAGAACTAACCGGCCGCCATGCGGGCCACGATGAGGGACGCTAGCGCGGCGTAGGCGGCCGAGTCGTCCAGGCCGGTCTGCGCCTTGATCTCGCCGCGGTGGATGGACTCCATCACCTGCCCCGCGACGGCGCCGACGAACGCGGCGTCGCCGCCGGGGGCCGCCTCCCGGACGAGGCCCTGCACGCGCCGCACGGCGTACCGCGTGTTGCGCTTGTAGATCTCCCGCGCGGGGGCGAACGCGTCCAGGTCGGCGAAGAACGCGGCGGACGCGGGGGCCAGCTCGTCGGAGATCGCCCGCAGGTAGGCGCCGACGCGCTCACGCGGGTCGGCGCTGCCGTCGAGCACGGCCTCCACGCGCTCGGTGGCCCGGCGGAAGAAGGCCCGCACCACGGCCACGATGATCTGCTCCCGGCTCGCCGCGACCGAGTAGAGCGTGCTCTTGGAGCAGTGCAGCCGCGCGGCCAGGTCCGCGACGCCCAGCTCGGCGAAGCCGTGCTCCAGGAAGAGCTCCATGAGCCGGTCGATCAGCACCTCGCGCCGCCGCGTCGCCCGGGTCGCCCGCTCGTCCACCGAGGTCATGACGGCGAGAGTACCAAATCGGGTTCGCCAGTACTGCCTTTGGTACTGTTGGCCTGCCGAAAGGAGACCGCCCATGCCCGCCACCCGGCACCTGCCGACCTCCGAGTCCGAGGACCTGATCGCGCTCACCCGCGAGATCGCGGCCAAGGAGCTCGCGCCGCGCGTCGACGACGCCGAGCGGACCGGGGCGTTCCCCCGCGAGGTGTTCGCGACGCTGGGCCGGGCGGGCCTGCTGACGCTGCCGTACCCGGAGGAGTTCGGCGGCGGCGGCCAGCCCTACGAGATCTACCTCCAGGTCCTGGAGGAGATCGGGGCGGCCTGGGCGAGCGTCGGCGTCGGCGTCAGCGTGCACGCCCTGTCCTGCTTCCCCCTCTTCGCCTACGGCACCGACGAGCAGCGCGCCCGGTGGCTGCCCGACATGCTCTCCGGCGAGCGCCTCGGCGCGTACTGCCTGTCGGAGGCGCACGCGGGCTCCGACCCGGCCGCGATGCGCGCCAAGGCCGTCCGCGACGGCGACTCCTACGTCCTCAACGGCGCCAAGGCCTGGACGACCCACGGCGGCAAGGCCGACTTCTACACCGTCATGGCCCGCACGTCGGCGGAGAAGTCGCGCGGCATCTCCTGCTTCCACGTCCCCGCCGGCACGCCCGGCCTGGAGTTCGACGCGCCCGAGGACAAGATGGGCCTGATGGGCTCCACCACCGCGACCGTCCGGCTGGTGGACGCCCGCGTCCCCGCCGACCACCTGATCGGCCACGAGGGCCAGGGCCTGTCCATCGCCCTCGCCGGCCTGGACGCGGGCCGCCTCGGCATCGCGGCCGTCGCCACCGGCCTCGCCCAGGGCGCGCTCGACACCGCCGTCGCCTACGCCAAGGAGCGCGAGGCGTTCGGCAAGGCGATCATCGACCACCAGGGGCTCGCCTTCGTCTTGGCCGACATGGCCGCCGCCGTCGAGTCGTCCCGCGCCACCTACCTGGCGGCCGCCCGCCTCAAGGACGCGGACCGCCCGTACGGCCGCGAGGCGTCCATCGCCAAGCTGGTCGCCACCGACAACGCCATGAAGGTCACCACCGACGCCGTCCAGGTCCTGGGCGGCGCCGGCTACACCCGCGACTTCCCGGTCGAGCGCTTCATGCGCGAGGCCAAGGTCATGCAGATCTTCGAGGGCACCAACCAGATCCAGCGCCTGGTGATCTCCCGCCACCTCGCCCGCTAGCCGGATTCGACGCCGCGCTCGCGTAGTTCGCGGCGGATGTCGGCGGCGGTGAACGGGGAGCCGTCGGCCAGTTCCTCGGGGGCGACGCCCTCGCGGGCCGCGTCCGCGTAGGCGTTCAGCAGGTCGTCCCTCGCGGCTTCGACCTGTTCCGCGAGGTCGCAGTACCGGGTGGTGGCGAGCTTGACCTTCGCGCCGGCTTCTTCAGGACCCATGCGGCACACCTACCCGAACCGGAGCGCATCGTTCATGGGTGGTTTGTGCGGCGTGTCACGGTCTGCCGTCGGCCGGGGACCTACCGTCGGGTCATGTGGCAGTTCGTCGTGTGGGGGCTCATGGGGGCGGCGGCCAACCGCACGCTGGCCTTCCTCGAGGCGAACCGGCGCGTGAAGGGGCCGCCGTGGCGGTACCCGAAGGGGCCGGGCGGCCGGTACTACCTGTTCGCGTGCGCCCTGCACTGCATGCTCGCCGCGATGGTGACCTCGGCGGCCGCGGCGAGCGATCTGATCGACGCGCCGTGGGCGGCGTTCGCGTGCGGTGCGAGCGCCCCGGCCGTCATGGCGAAGCTCGGGCGGTACGCGCTCTGGGCGCTCCCGCCGGGCCCGGACGGCGACGTTGAGGACGACGGGCCTGGCCAGGCCGGATGAATGGGGGATGCGATGCCGAGTCCTGAGCACGGCTGGAAGAGGCTGCTGGTGGCGTTCTCCGACGCGCCGGCCGCGGGCGGGCCGGGTTCGGCGGCGCCCGGCGGAGCGGGCCGGGCGCGGCGGCTGCTGGAGGCGTTCTCGGACGCCTCCCCCGCGTTCGCCGCCGGCGGCCTCGCTCCCGCGCCCTCGGCCGCGGCCGATCTCGGACGGGCGCTCGCGCGGGGGGTCGTGGCGTTCGGCGTCCTCGGCGCGGCGTGCACCGCGTGGGCGGCCGCGGCCACGGGGACGCCGGCCGCGGCGCTGGTCGCCGCGTTCACGTTCGCCGTGCTGGCCCTGTTCGTCGCGCCGCTGCTGGAGTTCGCGCGCGCCAGGGCCGCGGCGGCCCGGGCGCAGGTCGTCCGCGCGCGGTCCGCCGGCCGGGGCGAGCGGTTCAGGGAGAGCTTCTGGCACGCGCTCGGCTCCGACGAGCGCGACGCCGTCCGCGGCGTCGCGCGCCCGCGCACCTTCGGGCCGGGCGCGCCGGTCCTGCGGCAGGGATACCCGGCCGAATACGTCGTCGTCATCCACTCGGGCTGGACGAAGGTCCGCGTCGACCGGGCGGGCGAGGAGCTGATCGTGGCCGTCCGCGGCCCCGGCGACCTCATCGGCGAGCGCGCGCTGTTCGAGGGGGACGACTGGTCGGCCACCGTCATCGCGCTCGACACCGTCGAGGCGCTCGTCGTCGGCGCGGCGGACTTCCGGCGCGTCGTGGAGCGGTACCCGGGCGTGCAGTCGGTGCTGGAGAAGCAGGCGCACGACCGCACCGTCGAGGCGGCGGCCCGCACTTCGGGCACCGAGCTCGCCGACACCGAGCGCCGGCTGGCCGCGCTGTTCACCACGCTGTCGCCGGCGCGGGACGGGGTGCTCCCGCTGACGGGCACCGAGCTGGCGGGCTGGACGTCGTCGTCGCCGGCGGCGGTGGCCAGCGTGCTCCGCGAGTGGGACGGCGCGGGGCTCGTCCGCGCCGAGGACGGGACGATCAGCGTCCTGGACCCGGCCCGGCTGGAGCGGCTCACCGCGGCCGGCGGGCCGCGTCCGGAGGCCGTGTCCGGGACCCTCTTCCTCACGGGGCAGGACTGCACGGTCCTGTTCGCCGACGTGGTGGGGTTCGACTCCCCGGCCTGGACCGAGGCGGACCGCGCGGCCGTCCGGCGGGTGCTGTTCCGGTCGCTGGAGGAGTCGTTCGCCGCCGCCGGGGTGCCCTGGGCCGCCTGCCACCGCGAGGACCGCGGGGACGGGCTGCTGCTCGTTGTCCCGCCCGGGGTCCCGGTGAGCGCGGCGGCGGACCCGCTGGTGCGGGCGCTCGCCGAGCGCATCGCCCGGCACAACGGGGGCGCGGCCGAGGGCCTGCGCTTCCAGGTGCGGGTCGCGCTCGACACGGGCCCGGTCCTCGCCGGGCCGGACGGGATCAGCGGGGACGCGCTCTCCCGCGCCACCCGGCTGCTGGACGCGGACGTGCTTCGCCGGCGGATGGCGTCCGGCGCGGGCGTCCTCGGGCTCATCGCCTCCCCCGCGGTCCACCGGACGGTCGCCGGAAGCGCACCGGGCTTCGAGCCTGTCGAGCTGGACGGGCCCGGCACCGCGTGGCTGCGGATCCATCCGGCGGCGACGACGGAGGGATGACGCGGGAATCCGTGCTGACGGGTCAGTCCTCGTGACGGCGCAGGTGGTCTTCGAAGGTGGGCCGGCGGTCCTTCCGGAGCGACCAAAGGCGCACGGCCACGTACACGACCGGAGCCAAGACCACCCGTGCCGCTCGCCTGCACACGCCCTTGAGCAACCGCAGCGGGTGTCTCAGAGCTGCGGCGACGATGAGAACCGCCACGGCGGTGCGTCCGATCCCCGAAAAGTCATCAGAGTCCCGCTCCGCTTTCTCCACGCCACCTCCGTACGCCCACCACAACCGTACGGCGGCCTAGGTCCGGTCACCGGTCTCCTGACTAGAGGCGGACGTACTCGTAGTCGAAGGGGCGGCCGTTGATGCCGTTGCGGGGCGGGGCGATCCAGGCGGCGATCCTGCCGCGCTCGTGGACGGGCCGCATCAGCGAGCGGACATGGGTCTTGTCGACCTCCGTCGGGAGCCAGGCGCCCTTGCGCCGCTCCCACTCGGCGGCGTCGAGCACCTCGCCGTCCGGCGCGGCCTCGATGCCGGCGAACGCGCCGACCTTGCGGTTGAACGCGATGCTCGGCAGGCGGAGGCGCTGCGGGAGGCCCGCCTCGGACAGGATGCGGTTCCAGCGGTTGACGCCGCTCTGGCAGTCGGCGATGTACGCGCGGCGCAGGTCGGTGTTCAGGCCGACGAGCGCGGCGACCTCGGTCTCCCCGATGGCGCCGTCGACGAGGGCGTCCACCATGACGGCGTCGTCGGTGAGGCGGTGGTCGTCCTTGCGGCGGTCCTCCATCCAGCGCCCCTTGAGCCCGGCCGTGTAGTAGTTCGCGACGTTGCTGGACGTCTCGGAGCCGAACAGGTCGAGCGAGACGGAGTAGTGGAAGTTCAGGTACTTCTGGACGACGTCGAGGGAGATCCCGCCGTGCGGGGCGACGTCGTCGGTGTCGTGCTCCTTCATCAGCTCGACGGTCCGCTCGACGACCCGGTCGATGCCCGTGGTGCCGACCATCATGTGGTGGGCCTCCTCCTTGAGCATGAACTCGCAGGTGCGCGACAGCGGGTCGAAGCCGGACTCCTTCAGCGTGCCGAGCTGGTACTTGCCGTCCCGGTCGGTGAAGTAGGTGAACATGAAGAACGAGAGCCAGTCGGGGGTCTCCTCGTTGAAGGCGCCGAGGATGCGGGGCGACTCCTCGCTGCCGGAGTTGCGGTGCAGGAGCTCCTCGGCCTCCTCGCGGCCCTCGCGCCCGAAGTGGGCGTGCAGGAGGTAGACCATCGCCCACAGGTGGCGGCCCTCCTCGACGTTCACCTGGAACAGGTTGCGCAGGTCGTAGAGGCTGGGCGCGGTGGCGCCGAGGTTGCGCTGCTGCTCCACGGACGCGGGCTCGGTGTCGCCCTGGATGACGATGAGGCGCTGCAGGTCGGCGCGGTACTCGCCGGGGACCTTCTGCCAGGCGGGCTCGCCCTTGTGCGCACCGAACCCGATGCGGCGGTCGCCGTCGCGCTCGGCCAGGAAGATGCCCCACCGGTAGTCCTTCATGGCGACGTGCCCGAAGTGCGCCCAGCCCTCGCGCCCGACGTTCACCGCCGTGCGCAGGTAGACCTCCCGCGTCGGCAGCGCCGGGCCCATCGACTCCCACCAGGACAGGAAGTTCGGCTGCCAGGACTCCAGCGCCCGCTGGAGGCGCCGGTCCTCGTGCAGGTCGACATTGTTGGGGATCTTCTCGGTGTAGTCGGCGGTGGTCGCCATCGGTCAGACTCGCTTTCGGTCGAAGTCGGCGCGCCGGCCGGTGCCGTAGCGGCGCAGCGCGCCCTCGGGGCCCGAGGCGTTGGGACGGTTGAAGATCCAGTTCTGCCAGGCGGTGAGCCGGCCGAAGATCTTGGTCTCCAGGGTCTCGGGACCGGGGAAGCGGTAGTTGGCCTCCAGGCCGGTCAGCGCGTCCGGGCTGAAGCTCGCCCGCTCCTCGACGGCGATGCGGACCTCCTCGTCCCAGTCGATGTCGTCGGGCGCGAACGTGACGAGGCCGAGGCGCTCGGCGTCGGCGGCCTCCAGCGGCTTGCCGGCGGCGTCCCGGACGGCGGCGAGGCCCTCGCCGTCGCCGAGGAACCGGGTCTCCAGCCGGGTCAGCCCGTTGCCCATCGGCAGCGGCCCGAGGTTCATCGCATCCACGGTGACGGCGGCGGGGTCGGCGTCCGGGTCGACGTCCTCGAAGACGCCGTCGAGCTGGTACACGCGGTCGGCGGCGAGCGCGAACTCCAGCAGCGACCCGGCGAAGCAGCTGCCCGGCTCGGCGAGCGCGATCAGGCTGCGGCTCGTCACGTCGAGGCGCTTGAGGGTCCGCTTGAGGTAGAGGACGATCTCGTTCGCCAGCCAGTCGTCGCGGGCGTCCAGCAGGAGCCGGTCGTGGTCCAGGACGCGCCGCGCGTCTCCGCTGGTCCGGATGACCCACGTGCCGAGCTCCGGCTCGTTCGCGCGCAGGTCGAGGATCAGGTCGTCCAGTTCGCGGGTGACGGCGAGCGTCCAGAAGGCGGCGCCCTGCCGGTGGACGCCCGCGATGTCGGCGGGCGCGTCGGCCGCAGGGCCGGCGACGGTGATCTCGGCGGCGCCCGCGTCCCGGTCGAGCTCGGCGGTCACGTGCTCGTAGGCGACGGACGTGCCGGTCCGGGTCTTCTCCAGCGGCGTCAGGGCGATGCCCTCGGCACCCTCGGGGCGAGACGACCGGGCGGCCAATTCCCTCGCGCGCGCGGCGACGGTCTCGGCCCACGCCGTCCGGGGCACCGCCTCGTCGACCAGCCGCCACGCGACGGCCTTCTTGCCGCCCAGCCCTTCGGCCCTGGTGGAGAAGTAGTCGGCGCGGTCGCGGCGCACGTGCCGCTTGTCGGTCACCCGGGTCAGGCCGCCCGTCCCGGGGAGGACGCCCAGCAGCGGCAGCTCCGGCAGCGACACCGTGGACGACCGGTCGTCGACGAGCATGATGTGCTCGCAGGCGAGGGCCAGCTCGTAACCGCCGCCGGAGGCGGTGCCGTTGAGGGCGGCCAGGTAGGTCTGCCCGGAGTGGGCCGTCGCGTCCTCGATGCCGTTGCGGGTCTCGTTGGTGAACTTGCAGAAGTTCACCTTCCACGCGTGCGCGGACGCCGCCAGCATCCGGATGTTGGCCCCGGCGCAGAAGATCTTCTCCTTGCCGCTGGTGACGACCACCGCCCGCACCTCGGGGTGCTCGAACCGCAGCCGCTGGACGGCGTCGTACAACTCGACGTCCACGCCCAGGTCGTAGGAGTTGAGCTTCAGCTCGTATCCCGGGACGAGGCCGCCGTCCTCGTCCACGTCCATCGTCAGCGTCGCCACCGGGCCGTCGACGTCCAGCCTCCAATGCCGGTAGCCGGACGGGTCCACCCGGAACTCCACGTGGGGGCCGCTCATGCGATGTCCTTCCGCCGGTGCCGTCTCCACCATGCTCCACAAATTCCATTCAATACGTCAAGAGTTTGTAGCACATCGACCCGTGCGGCCGCCCCGGGCGGAGCGGTCCGCGCGGACCCGTCAGGGCGTGCCGAGCAGGGTCGAGGCGAGTTCCCGGACGGCGAAGCGCCGCAGCTTGCCGGTGGGCGTCGTGGGGAGCTTGTCCACGACCAACACCTCGCGGGGGCGCTTGAAGGACGCGAGGCCCGCCCGGCAGAACGCGATCAGCTCGGTCGGCTCGGCGGCCGCCCCCTCCTTGAGGACGACGCAGGCGACGGGCTTGTCCAGGCCGTCGGCGTCCGGCAGCCCGACGACGGCGGCCATCGACACCGCGGGGTGCTCCAGCAGCCGGCCCTCCACCTCCGCCGGCGAGACCCAGATGCCGCCGGCCTTGAGCATGTCGCCCGTCCGGCCGAGGCAGGTGTAGTAGCCGTCCTCGTCCACCACGTAGGTGTCGCCCGTGCGCAGCCACTCCCCCTGGAAGACCTGCCGGGTCGTGTCGGTGCGGCACCAGTAGCCCGTCGCGATCGACGCGCCCTTCACCAGCAGCGAGCCGGGCGTCCCCGGCGGGACGTCGGCTCCGTCGGCGTCCACGACCCGCAGTTCGTAGCCGGGCACGGCCGTCCCGGTGGTGCCGGGCCGCACCTGCCCCGGGCGGTTGGACAGGAAGATGTGCAGGCACTCCGTGGAGCCGATCCCGTCGATGATCTCCACGCCGTACCGCGCGGTGAAGCACCGGCACAGCTCGGCGGGCAGCGGCTCCCCCGCCGACACCGCCAGCCGGACGGACGCGAACGCCTCCACCGGGACCTCGGCGTTGAGGATCGCGGCGTAGAAGGTCGGGACGGCGAAGAACAGGGTCGGCCGGTACTCGGCCAGCCGCGCGGCCACCGAGGCCGGGGTCGGGCGGTCCGGGTCCAGGACCGCCGTCGCGCCGGCGGCTAGGGGGAAGAACAGCGAGTTGCCGATCCCGTAGGCGAAGAAGAGCTTGGCGACCGAGTAGCAGCGGTCGTCCGGCCGGATGCCGAGGACCTGGCGGCCGTAGGTCTCCACGACGTGGCGGATGTTGGCGTGCCGGTGCATCGCGCCCTTCGGCCGGCCCGTCGTCCCGGACGTGTAGAGCCACAGGGCGCTGGAGTCGTCCGACGTCGCGTAAGGCTCGGCCGGTTCGCCTCCATGGGCCCGCCCCTCGCGGACCAGGTCCTCGAAGGCGTCCACCCGCACGCCCGCCGGGGCGCGGAACGGCGCGTCGCCCTCCACCGCGACGCGCCGGACGCCGGGCGCGTGCGCGAGGGCCGACTCGGCGGCGACCGCGAACCGGCCGCTGACCAGCAGCACCCTGGCGCGCGCGTCGGCCAGCAGGGCGCCCAGCTCGGCGCCCGTCAGCATCGTCGACACCGGGACCGGGACGGCGCCGAGCCGCATCGCGCCCAGGATCGCGGCGGCCATGGACGGGCCGTCGGCCATGAACAGCACGACCCGCTCCTCGGCGCGCAGACCCCACCGTTCGAGGCCGGCGGCGATGCTCCCGGCCAGCTCGCCCAGCTCGGCGTAGCCGAGGTCGCCGCCCGGACCGGTCAGCGCCGTCCGGGCCGCGGCGCCCGGCTCGGACGCCGCCCGGAGCAGGTAGTCGGATGCGTTGAACGTGTCGGGCGGGACCGGTGCGGTCGCCGTTTCAGCGGTCATCGGGGTCTCCCCTCGCCGGGAACCGTGGCCCCAATGCTCTACATGGACGAAACGCTAGTCAATAGACTTGTGGAACGATGAGGGTTCACGCGGGTCCCGGCCGGAGCCCGGCCGCGCCCGCGCGATACTGGTCAGCGTTCCATGGACGGGCGCGCCCGAGAAGGGCCACGAGGAGGAGCACATGGCCCCAACCGGCGAGGACGCGGCGCATCCGGAGCCGAGGTTCCGGCGACGGCGCGAACTCGGCGCGGCGAGCGCGCGGTCGCTGCTGCTGACCCTGCTGGGCGAGTTCGTCCTGCCCGGCGGCGAGCCGGTGTGGACGGCGGCGTTCCTGCGCGCGCTCGGACTGCTCGGCGTCGAGGAGAAGGCCGTCCGGCAGGCACTCGCCCGCAGTGCCGCCGAGGGCTGGCTCGCCGGAGAGCGGCACGGCCGGCGCACCGCCTGGCGGCTCACCCCCGCCGGGGAGCGGCTCCTCACCGACGGCACCGAGCGCATCTACGGTTTCGGCCGCCCGGTCGGCGCGTGGGACGGGCAATGGCTCCTGGTGCTGGCCACCGTCCCGGAGACGAGCCGGCGCCTGCGCCACCTGCTGCGGACCCGGCTCGCCTGGAGCGGTCTCGGCAACCTCTCCCCCGGCGTGTGGGTCAGCCCGCACCCGGAGCGCGAGGCCGAGGTCCGGGAGGTCCTCGCCGAGATCGGCGTCGCCGACGGCTCCACCCTGTTCGTCGGGCGGCTCGGCGACCTGGCCGAGGCGCGGCGCGTGGCCCGCCGCGCATGGGACCTGGAGGAGATCGAGCTCGCCTACGAGGACTTCCTCGACGCCGTCCGCGCGCTGCGTCCCGCCGACGACCCGGGGACGTTCGCCGCGCACACCAGGCTCGTCCAGGAATGGCGCCGGTTCCCGTTCCTCGACCCCGGCCTGCCTGCGGCGCTCCTCCCGGACGACTGGAGCGGCTCGCAGGCGTTCGCGCTCTTCCACGAGCGGCACGACACCTGGCGCCCCATCGCCGACCGCCAGTGGAAGGCCATGAGCGCCTGAGGGCGGCCGGTCCGCGGCTCGGCGTGTAGGCGGCGCGTCCCCGGGAAGTCGGGTAGGGGCCGGCGTCGTCGATGGGAGTCGTGGAATGGCCAGCTTGATAGGACGGAACCTGCTCGCCGGAGCGGAGCCCGACGTCGCCGCCGACTCCGGCTACACCGACCACCCGCCCCGCATGGGGTTCTTCACCGACACGTCCGTGTGCATCGGCTGCAAGGCGTGCGAGGTGGCGTGCAAGGAGTGGAACGCCGTACCCGAGGACGGCCTCGAGTTCACCGGGATGTCCTACGACAACACGCAGGGGCTTGGCGCCGACACCTGGCGGCATGTCGCGTTCATCGAGCAGAACAAGCCGATCGGCCAGAACGAGACCGGCGTCGACCACGGCGACGGGCAGGCCGCCGCACAGGACACCGCGCAGGGCGCCGGGGGCATGCGCTGGCTGATGGCCTCCGACGTGTGCAAGCACTGCACGCACGCCGCCTGCCTGGACGTGTGCCCCACCGGCTCGCTGTTCCGCACCGAGTTCGGCACGGTGGTCGTCCAGGAGGACATCTGCAACGGCTGCGGGTACTGCGTGCCCGCCTGCCCCTACGGGGTCATCGACCAGCGCAAGGGCGACGGGCGGGTGTGGAAGTGCACCCTGTGCTACGACCGGATCGGGGTGGGGCAGGAGCCCGCCTGCGCGAAGGCGTGCCCGACCGACTCGATCCAGTACGGGCCGCTGGACGAGCTGCGCGAGCGGGCCGCGATGCGCGTCGACCAGCTCCACGGCCTCGGCGTCGAGGACGCGCGCCTCTACGGGCACGACCCGGACGACGGCGTCGGCGGCGACGGCGCCTTCTTCCTGCTGCTGGACGAGCCGGAGGTGTACGGGCTCCCACCGGACCCGGTCGTCACCACGCGCGACCTGCCGTCCATGTGGCGGCACGCCGGTGTGGCCGCCGCCGCGCTGCTCGGCGGGCTCGCCGCCGTCTTCGCCGTCCACGGCAGCAGGGGAGGCGTCCGATGAGCTCGTCGGAGGTCGGCAAGGAAGGTGTTCGGGGCGAGCGGCCCGGCCGTGAGGCCGAGATCGGCAAGGGCCTGCGCCCGCAGGGGCGGCGCGGGAGGCGCCGGGGCCGGCGCGGCGAGAAGGCGATGGTGCCGGAGGCCGAGTTCACCTCGTACTACGGCAAGCCCGTCCTGAACCCGCCGGTGTGGAAGCCCCTCGACGTAGCCGGGTACTTCTTCTTCGGCGGCCTGGCCGGAGCGGGCTCGGTGCTCGCCGCCGGCGCCGAGCTCACCGGGCGCCCGGCCGCCGCGCGGGCCCTGAAGATCTCCTCGCTGGCCGCCATCGGCGCGTCGACGGCCGCACTGGTCCACGACCTCGGGCGACCGGAGCGGTTCTACAACATGCTGCGCGTCATGAAGCCGACGTCGCCGATGAGCGTCGGCTCGTGGCTGCTGGCCGTCTACGGCCCCGCCGTCGGCGCCGCCGCCGCGTCGGAGGTGACCGGGCTGCTCCCGCGCCTCGGCCGGGCCGCCACCGCCGGAGCCGCCGTGCTCGGCCCCGCCGTCGCCGCCTACACCGCCGTGCTCGCCGCCGACACCGCCGTCCCCGCCTGGCACGAGGCGCACCGCGAGCTGCCGTTCGTCTTCGTCGGCTCGGCGGCGGCCGCCGCCTCCGGGATGGCGCTGGTCGCCGCGCCCGTCCGGGAGAACGGCCCGATGCGCAGTGCCGCCGTGTTCGGCGCCGGGCTGGAACTGGCCGCGGCGAAACTGCTGGAGCGCCGGGCCGGGCTGGCGGCCGAGCCGTACAAACGGGGCAAAGGCGGGGCCTTCATGCGCGCGGGCGAGATCCTCTCGGCGGCGGGAACCGCGGGCTGCGTCCTGTTCGGCGGGCGCAACCGGGCCGCGGCGGCGCTGAGCGGGGCGGCCCTCCTGGCGAGTTCCGCGTGCACGCGTTTCGGTGTCTTCCACGCCGGCGTGCAGTCGGCCGTGGACCCCAAGTACACCGTCGTTCTCCAGCGGGAACGCCTCGCCGCGCGCGGTCCCGCGTCCGCCTCCTGAGAGGTGCCGCCTTTCTGCAAGTTCATTGAAATCTTGCGCAAGCTCTTGACCTGACTGCAAGAAGAGAGCATTCTCGCGTTGCTCGCGGACGGCCGTCCCCCACCCCCTCAGGCGCCCGCCAGGCGCCCTGTGACAGGAGTTCGCCGAACATGTCTGCCAACGACGCGCCACGCGCAAGAGTCCCCCGCGCAAGAGCCCCCCGCCGCCGGTCGCTGCTCGCCGCCGGCCTCCTCGTCCTCGCCGGGACGGCGCCCGCCGCCGTCCTGCTCCCCGACCGCCCCGCCAGAGCCGCCGCCTCCCTCAACGCGAGCGACGTCACCGCCAACCTCTGGGAGTGGAACTGGCCGTCCGTCGCGGCCGCGTGCACCGACCACCTCGGGCCCGCCGGGTACGGGGCCGTCCAGGTCGCGCCGCCCGCCGAGTCGGTCAGCCTCGCCTCCACCAGCGACGGCGCCCACCCGTGGTGGGAGGTGTACCAGCCGGTCTCCTACGGCCTGACCAGCAGGCTCGGGACCCGGGCCCAGTTCTCCGCCATGGTCAACGCGTGCCACGCCGCGGGCGTCCGCGTCTACGTGGACGCGGTGGTCAACCACATGGCGGGCCGCAACAACACGGTGAACACCACCTACGGCGGCTCGACCTTCGATCCCGGCGGATTCGCCTACCCCGCCGTCCCGTACGGGTACAACGACTTCCACCACGCCAACGACGGGTACTGCAACGACGACGACGCCGGCATCGACGACTGGAACAACACCTCCGAGGTGCAGAACTGCGAGCTGGTCTCGTTGTCGGACCTCAAGACCCAGTCGGAGTACGTGCGCGACAAGATCACCGGATACCTCAACGACCTGATCGGCCTCGGCGTGGACGGGTTCCGGGTCGACGCCGCCAAACACGTCGCGCAGAGCGACTTCGCCGCCATCAAGAGCGGCCTGCACGCCACCACCGCCGAGGGTAAGGCGCCCTACATCGCACAGGAGGTCGTCCCAGGGGCGACCACGGCCGAGCTGAAGCCGTCGGCGTTCACCGGGAACGGCGACGTCCTCGGGTTCTCCTACGCGCGGGGCCTGAAGACCCAGTTCCAGAACGG
Organism: Actinomadura sp. K4S16; assembly: GCF_008327685.1. Classification (GTDB taxonomy): domain Bacteria; phylum Actinomycetota; class Actinomycetes; order Streptosporangiales; family Streptosporangiaceae; genus Spirillospora. The sequence continues at coordinate 97,602 of NZ_BDDE01000022.1, read as the reverse complement.
GACGCTGTCGAACCTGTCGGGCATCCCCTCCTGGTCGCTGGACGCGGACGGCTCCCGCACCTTCGCGATGGTCACCAACCACGACACCGAGCGGGACGGGTCCACGCTCAGCTACAAGAACGGCTCCGACTACACGCTGGCGACCTACTTCCTGCTGGCCTACCCGTACGGCAAGCCCTCGGTGTACGACGGGTTCGCCTGGTCGTCGGCCGGGCAGTCGCCGCCCGCCGACTCCAGCGGGTTCGTCACCGCCGCGAACTGCTCGAACGGCTGGCAGTGCCTCTCCCGCTCCACCGGCGTGAAGGGCATGGTCGGCTGGCACAACGCGACCGCGTCCGCCGCATCGGTCGGCAACTTCACGGCGACCGCGTCCAACGTCATCGGGTTCAGCCGCGGCTCCAAGGGCTGGATCGGCCTCAACGACTCCTCCGCGCCGTCCACGGCGTCCTACCGGACGGGGCTCGCCGACGGCGTCTACTGCGACGTCATCACCGGCGGCCTCGGATCGGGCGGCTGCCAGGGCACCGCCGTCACCGTGTCGGGCGGGACGGCGACCGTGACGATCCCCGCGAACGGCGCCGTGGCCATCCACGCGGACGCCCGGTCAGGAGGAACCGCGCCGCCCACCTCGGACCCCGGGACCGTCTCCGACACCTTCAACGTCAACGCCACCACGACCTGGGGGACGAGCGTCTACCTCGTCGGCGACGTCCCCGCGCTCGGCTCGTGGGACCCCGCCAAGGCGGTCAAGCTGTCCCCGTCCGGCTACCCGATCTGGAACGGCACGGTGACGCTGCCCTCCAACACCAGGATCGAGTACAAGTACATCAAGAAGACCGACGCCGGGGCCGTGACGTGGGAGAGCGGCGCCAACCGCACCTACACGACCGGCACGTCCGGCCACACCGCGAACGACACCTGGAGATGAGCACCGCCGGGGCCGGTCTCCACGTGTGCGGGAGGCCGGCCCCGGCGCGTGTCAGGCGCGCGGCGTGCGGAAGAGGGTCTCCTGGGTGAGGCTGGCGACGAGCACGCCGTCCCGGCTGTGGATCGTTCCCGTGTACCAGCCGCGCCCGGCGGCGACCGTCTGCGGGACGAGGTCCATCAGCACCCAGTCGTCCATCCGGACGGGCCGGTGGAACCAGACGGCGTGGTCGAGGCTGGAACCCGACCGGGCGGTACCGTCGTGCAGCGCGATCACACCGCTGGAGATGTCGGACAGGTACGTCAGCACGCAGGCGTGCAGCAGGTGGTCGTCCGGCAGCGGAGCAGTGCAGCGCGACCACAGCCGCGTCGGGAAGTCGGCCGCCTCGTAGGGCTGCGGCGGCACCCGGCTCTCCATGGAGAACAGCCGCGGGACCGGCGAGGCCGGAAGGCTCTCCGGGGCCGGCGTCTCCGGCGCCGGATGGACCTGCCGGTCCACGTCGTCGGCGGGCTGCTGGAACGACACCGACATGTTGAAGATGACCTCGCCGCCCTGGAGCGCCACCACCCGGCGCGCGGAGAACGACCGGCCGTCGCGGTCCCGGTCCACCCGGAAGATCGTCGGCCGGGCCGCGTCGCCGCCGCGCAGGAAGTACCCGTGCAGCGAGTGCGGCAGCCGCCCCTCCGGGACGGTGCCCCCCGCGGCGCGCAGCGCCTGCGCCGCCACCTGCCCGCCGTACAGCGGGTACGGGTCGTCGAACACGAGCGTGCCCCGGTAGAGGTCCCGGTCGAGCTCTTCCAGATCCAGCAGGTCGAGGACGGAGTGGAGGGCTTCCAACCGCGTTTCGGGCTCTTCGGAGATGGAGGGTCGCACGCCCGTGACGTTATCCGACCCGCACGGACCCCGACCGCGCGGGCATGGGCGGGGCCGGCGGTGACCTGACAAGCGGGCCGGCCGGGCGGCGAACGGCGCCCCGCCGCCCGGCCGGCCTCACCCCTTCTCCCCCCGCATATCCCGCCGCCCGTGGGGCAGATCACAAAAAGTCAGGCCCCACATCGCGTCACATTCAGGCGCGTCCGATCCATCTATCTCTGTGAGCGGCGGTACGGGCGCGGAGAGCTTGGGAGGCGGCATGGACAGTGTGGCGAGGAACTTCGACCTGACGATGCTGTACGCCGCCTACGACGCCTTCCGCCGCGACGCGGCGCGCTTGGAGGCGGCCGCCGGGTCGGAGCGCGGCTGGGCCCCGGTCGTGAACGGCTGGCCCCTGTTCACCGCCCACTGGCGGCTCCAGGACCACGCCGAGAAGAACGCCCTCTGGACGGTCATGTACGCCAAGGACGCCGACGCGCCCGGGCGGGTCGGCGTCGTCCTCGACGCCATGGCGGCGCAGGCGCTGAAGGTCGTCCCGATGATCGACGGCCTCGACGCGGCGCTGGAGCACCGCGACCGCGGCACGTTCGCCCGGTACGCGCGCGACCTCAGGGCGTCGGTGGAGGCGCTGCTCGACTTCAAGGAGTCGAACGTCCTGCCGCTGATCCAGGAGACCCTCACCCCGTTCGAGTGGGGCACCTTCGACGTGGAGTTCCGCCGTGAACTGGGCCTGCGCGGGCTCGGCGTGTTCCTGCCCTGGCTGCTGGACGGCGCCTCCGACGGCACTCGCCGCGCCGTGCTGCGGCTCCTCCCGCCGCCGGTCCGGCTCTGCTACCGGGCGCGCTGGCGCCCCCGCTACCGGCGCCGCGGCGGGCTCACCGCCCCGGCGTGCTGACCCCGTCCCGCTGACGCCCGCCGGGCCGCTCCCGGTGTGACGCAGTCCACATTCCGAGATGTCACATTTGCCCGCCGGGGTGAGTCTCATTCCCAGATGCGCCACTGCCACAGTGCGACGGAGGGATGCGGACCATGGCGGGAACGAGGACGCCCGGCGGAGCGGGGGTCGGCACGCGGAAGCCGCCCGGAGGAGTGGACGCCGCGGCGCGGGCACTGGACGAGCGGTTCGGCACCACCGGCTTCGCCCGCAAGGCGATGCGCAAGGCCTTCCCGGACCAGTGGACCTTCCTGCTCGGCGAGATCGCGATGTACTCCTTCGTGGTCATCCTGCTGACCGGGGTGTACCTGACGCTGTTCTTCAAGCCGAGCATGAACGAGGTCGTCTACAACGGCTCGTACACGAGGCTGCAGGGCGTGGAGATGAGCGAGGCCTACGCCTCCGCCCTCAGGATCAGCTTCGATGTGCGGGGCGGCCTGCTCGTCCGGCAGATCCACCACTGGTCGACGCTCATCTTCATGGGCGCGATCCTCGTGCACCTGCTGCGCAACTTCTTCACCGGCGCGTTCCGCAAGCCCCGCGAACTGAACTGGCTCATCGGCATCCTCATGTTCATGCTGGTGATGCTGAACGGCCTGTTCGGCTACTCGCTGCCGGACGACCTGCTCTCCGGCACGGGCCTGCGCATCCTGGAAGGCGTGCTCGCCTCGCTCCCGCTGGTCGGCTCGTACGCGGTGATGTTCCTGTTCGGCGGCGAGTACCCGGGCACCGACATCATCCCGCGCCTGTACGTCATCCACGTGCTGCTGATCCCCGGCATCCTGGCCGCGCTGATCCCGCTGCACGCCGTCGTGCTGACCTGGCGGCAGACGCACACGCAGTTCCCGGGCAAGGGCAGCTCGAACACGACCGTGCGCGGCTACCCGTTCTTCCCCGTCTTCATCGCGAAGACGACGGCGTTCTTCCTCTGGGTGGCGGGCGTGACGACGCTGCTGGCCGCGTTCTTCCAGATCAACCCGATCTGGCTGTTCGGCCCCTACGACCCGGGCGCGATCAGCTCCGGGTCGCAGCCCGACTGGTACATGGGCTGGCTGGAGGGCGCGCTGCGGATCATGCCGTCCTGGGAGATCAGCGCCTGGGGCCACACCGTCGCGATGAGCGTGGTCGTCCCGGCCCTCGTGGTGCCCGGGCTGCTGTTCACCGGCCTCGCCGTCTACCCGTTCCTGGAGCGCTGGGTGACCGGCGACGACCGGATCCACCACCTGCTGGACCGGCCGCGCGACGTCCCGGCGCGCACCGGTGTCGGCGTCGGCGGCGTCGTCTTCTACGGGACGCTGTGGATCGCGGGCGGCAACGACGTCCTCGCCCACAGCTTCGACATCCCGCTGTTCTGGACGACCTGGTTCTTCCGCGTCCTCATCATCCTCGGCCCGGTGCTGGCCTACGTCGTCACCTACCGCCTCTGCGTCGGCCTCCAGCGCCGCGATCTCGGCCTGGCCCAGCATGGGCTGGAGACAGGCGTGATCCGCCAGTCGCCGGAGGGCGGGTTCAGCGAGGTCGAGCGCCCGCTGCCGGACGAGGCCATCGCCGCGATCACCGATCCGCGCCCGGCGCCCGCCGTCGACCTGGACGTCCCGCCGCCCCGGAACGGCGTCGACAGCCCGCGCGGCCGCACCGCCGGAGGGCGTCTGCGCGCCGCCCTCAACCGCCGCTTCCGCGCCGACCTGGCCACCGTGCCCGAGCGCCCCGCTCCCGCTGCGGGCGCGCTCGAGGCGGGCGAGGAGCGGCCGGCCGCCGGGGAGAAGGCGTCCTCACGCTGACGCGGAGCGCTCGAAGAGGAGGCGGATGACCGGGTCGGCGGCCCTCACAGGGTCGTCGCCGAGGTCGCGCAGTGCACCGCTCAGCCACAGGTGGGCGAAGCCGTGCACGATCGACCAGGCGGCGATCCCGGCCGTCCGGTCGTCCGCGGGACGGCCGGGCGCGGCCCCGCGGACCCCCTCGGCCAGGACCCGGGCGGCGCGGTCGCGGGCGGCGGCCACCTCCGGGTCGTCGGGGCGGTAGAGCGCGGGCGTGAACATGACCTCGAAGTGGACCCGGTGCTCGACCGCGAACCGCACGTAGGCGAGCCCGACGGCGTGCAGGTCGCTCCCGGCGGCCTCCAGGGCGTCCGCGAACAGCGTGTACCCGTCGGCGGCGACGGCCGTCAGCACGCCGGTCTTGTCGCCGAAGTGGTGCGCGGGCGCGGCGTGCGACACCCCGGCGCGTCGCGCGAGCTCGCGCAGGCTCCACGCCGCCGGGCCCGCCTCGGCGATCGCCTCGACCGCGGCGCCGAGCACGGCGCGCCTCAGGTCGCCGTGGTGGTAGCCGTCGCCCATGCCGTCAGTCCTGCTCCTTGGCGAACTCGCGGAGGCGGGCGAGGTCGACCACGGTGATCCTGCGCCAGCCGGTGCGGATCAGGCCCTCGCGGCGCAGCCCGCTGAGCGCGCGGGCGACGGTCTCCCGCGAGGCGTCCATCCAGCTGCCGAGCTCCTCCTGCGACAGCGGCGGCCCGATCTCGATCGACCCGTCCGGCGCGGGCGGCGCGTGGTGCACCGAGCGTTCGGCCAGGTCGGCCAGCAGGGCCGCGAGGCGTTGCGGGCCCCGGCTCGTGATGTGCGCGGTCAGCCGCCGGTCGGAGTCGTCCATGCGCCGGACGAAGGTGCCGGTGACGAGCATCCACACGTCGGGGTGCGCGTCCAGGAACCCGGTGAACCGGGCCGCGGGCACGACCAGGGCGCGGATCGGGGACAGCGCGGTGACCGTCGCGGCGCGCGGGCGCCCGCCGAGCACCGCGCTCTCGGCGAGCAGGTCGCCGGGGCCGCGGACGGCCAGCACCACGTCGTGGCCGTCCTCGGTGGAGGAGGTCACCTTCGCCCAGCCCCGCTCGATCACGATCACGTGGTCGGACTCGTCGCCCTGGTACACCAGCGGCGCCTTGACGGGGAACGTCCGGGGGCGCGCGGCGGCGCGCAGCGCGGTCCGCTGCGCGGGGTCGAGCGCCGCCCAGAACGCGGGAGGCGGAGAGGACGCCGCGTACGGTGCCAACTGCCGCCTCCTTTTCCCGGGGTCATCTGAACTGTAAACCCGCGGGACCTCACTTGGGGACGGCGAGCAGCCGCACGGCGAGCCCCGTGAAGACCGTCCCGCTGAAGATGTTCAGGCCGCGGGCGACGCGGCGGCTGCGCCGCAGCAGGGCCGCGAGGCGGCCGGAGAGCAGGCCGACGGAGGCGTCCACTGCCAGGCCGATCAGGACCAGGGTGACGCCGAGGAGGAGCAGCTGCACCATCGGGTGCCCCATGGAGGGGTTCACGAACTGCGGCAGGAAGGCGATGTTGAAGAGGATCACCTTGGGGTTCAGCAGGTTCGTGACGACGCCCTGCCAGAACGCGCGGAGCCGCCCGGGGCCGACGGGAGCCGCCTCCTCGCCGGGTTCGCCGCGGTCCCGGAACGACTTGACCGCGAGGTACAGCAGGTAGGCGGCGCCCGCCCAGCGCAGCACGTGGTACAGGGCCGGCAGCGCGGTGAACAGGGCGGAGAGCCCGAGCGTCGCGGCGACGGCGTGCGTCAGGGCGCCGGTGGCGACGCCCACCGCGGCCATCACGCCCGTCAGCGGGCCGCCGCGGCCGCCCATCGCGACGATGAACATCATGTCGGGTCCGGGCGTGACGCAGAGCGCGAAGGCGGCGACGACGAACGCCGCGTACAGGGATGGGTCCACCATGCCGAAATCATGCGGTACGAGGACCCCGCCCCGCGAGCCCATTACCGCCCGCCGCGCTCGCGCCGCCCGCCCCCGCGACCTCGGGCGTCAGCCCGCCAGAGGCGGCTGGGCCTCGATCGTCAGGGCCTCGTGGTCGAAGGACAGGTATCCGCCGATCTTCGCCGCGTCCTCCAGGGGCTCCTCGTACGACCAGGCGGCGTCCTCGGCCCCCTCCAGCGACCAGTACGTCGCCTGGCCCTTGTACGGGCAGAAGGTCCGCTTCTCGCTGCGGGTCAGCAGGTCGCGGCGGACGTCCTCGGCCGGGATGTAGAAGCGGTTGGGCAGCCCCGTCTCCGACAGCAGCTTCGGCCGCGCGGTCTCCGCGACGACCTCGCCGTCCAGCAGCACCCGGACGCGCCGGGACGTGGCGCGGGCGTCGACGCGGTGGAACGGGTCGCGCAGATGGCCGTGGACCTCCTCGTCCTCGTCGAACCAGGCGTCCATCCGGTTCCAGTAGAAGGCCATGTGGCCGCGCAGCCACGCCGCCTCCGGCTTCGGGTCCGGATAGCCCCAGACCGCGTTCTCGGCCGCCCGGTCGCCCACCCGCACCGTCCAGTACACGGCGTCGCCCTTGAACGGGCAGTGCGTGGTGTGGACGGTCTTCTCCAGCAGGTCGGCCCGCACGTCCTCCTCGGGGACGTACAGGACGGGCAGCAGCCCGGTCTCGTGCAGGAACTTCCCGCGCTCGGTGTCCAGCACCGTCTGCCCCGCGAACCGGGCGCGGACCCGGCGGGGGAAGTCGTGCATGAACAACCGGTGCGCGGGTCCGTCGATCGTGAAGTTGACCTCGTCGCCGGGCGAGCCGGCGAGGGGGCCCGGCTGCATGGTCAGGGACATGGCGCGGCTCCTCGATTACTAGACGCCGGTCGGCATCGTCTCCAGTTCACCACGGCGCGCCGCCTCCAGGTGCAGCGGCAGGAGGGCAGAGGTGATGCGGAACCAGCACAGCGCGTCGTAGCGTTCGGCGAGCCTCGTCGGGACGTACTGGCGCCGGTCCAGGTCCGGGTCGTACACGACGCCGATGGCGCGGTGCCCGAGCGTCCCGGTGAGGAAGGCGGGCTTGTCCGGCTCCGGAGGCACGATGAACATCCCCCGGTGCAGCTCCGACTCCGCCAGCACCTCCTCCAGCGAGCCGCGCTCGGGCGGCGGGACGTGCATGACCTCCATCGGGGCGCCCCAGGCCGGCGCGGCGACGACCTCGCCGGGACCGCCCGCGAACCCGACCAGCACGACGCCGTCCGCCCCGTGCCGCTCCCTGGCGAGCTGGCCGAGGTTGACCATCCCGGCGGCGGCCATGTCGGTCGCCCGCGCGTCGCCCACATGGGTGTTGTGCGCCCACACGACGGCCTTTCCGCCGCGGTGGAAGTCCACCAGCCGGTCCAGCGTGTCGGCCATGTGGACGTCCCTGATGTTCCACGACTCCGGCCCGCCGTCGATCATGGTGCGGTAGTAGCGTTCGGCGCCCACCGCCACCTCGGCGTTCTGCCGGGCGTCGAACTCCTCCTCCGGGTCGCCGGCGTGCCCGGTCGGCGCCGGACGGCGCAGGTCGCCCAGCAGCGCGAGGACCTCGGCCGCGCAGCCGTCCGGGACCAGGGCCGTGTTCCACCCGTAGGAGCGCGGGTCGCGGCCGTGCGGCTCGAAGCAGCGGTAGGCCTCCAGCGCCGTCTCCAGGTACTCGGGGCGGTGGCTCGCCAGGTAGTCGACGACCGCCCGCAGCGACTCCCACAGGCTGTAGACGTCCAGGCCGTAGAAGCCGACCCGCTCGCCCGGGGGGAGGCCGGCGTTGCGGTCGCGCAGCCACCGGCAGAACTTCACGGTCTCCTCGTTGGCCCACATCCACGTCGGCCAGCGCTCGTAGGCGTCCAGGACGCTGCGCGGGTCCTCCGGCGCCCCGGGCGCGAGCGTCACGCTGCGGCCGACCCGGCGGCAGTCGGGCCAGTCGCCCTCGACGGCGACGAACGAGAAGCCGCGCTCGGCGACCAGCCGCCGGGTCAGCGCGGCCCGCCACGCGTAGTACTCGTGGGTGCCGTGGCTGGCCTCGCCGATCAGCACGTACCGGGCGTCCCCGATCCGGTCGAGCAGCGGGTCCAGGTCCTCGGCGTACTCCAGCGGCAGCGCCGCTCCGAGCACGTCTTCGGCGGCGGCGTGGCTTCCCGGGCGTTGCATGGCGGCGTCCCCCTCGTGTCCTCCGGCGTTTTCGGCTCGTCTTACTCGCGTTCCCGGGATCGGCCGGTTCGATTCGCCCCCGCCGCGGATCGGCGGCGAAGGGCCGCGGCGGGCGGTACGGCTACACCTCGCGCCGGATGCCGGTCGTGCGGGCGCGGTAGTCGCTCGGGCTCAGCCCGTAGGCGGCGCGGAACGCGCGGCTGAACGCGGCCGGGTCCGGCAGGCCCCAGCGGTTCGCGATCGCGCCGATCCGCTGCGTGCCGAGGAACGGGTCGCCGAGCTCGCGGCGGCAGTGCTCCAGGCGGCGGGTGCGGATGTAGCGGGCGACGGTCGTGCCGGTCGGCTGGAACACCCGGTACAGCTGGCGGACGGAGATGTGGTGCGCGGCGGCGACCGCGGCCGGGCTCAGCGACGGGTCGTGCAGGCGCGCCTCGATCCACTCCTCGATCGTCCGCAGCATCTCCGCTCCCTCCGGCGACCGGGACGGCGGCGCGCCCAGCCACTCGCTCGCCGCGCCGGTGACCAGCTCGACCAGCGCTCCGCCGAGGTGGTGGGCGTAGATCTCGTCGGCCGCGCCGCCGGGCGGGCCGCCCGCCGCGGGGCCGCCCCGGCCGGCGTCCTCGGCGCCGCTCTCGGCCAGGGCGCCGAGGAAGGACGAGACGAGCCGCCCCGTCCGGGCCCGCCCGCCCAGCAGGGTGCCGCCGAACGCGGCGAGGCGCTCCGGCGGCAGCGGGACGGCGCTGTGCGGGATCACGACCGTGAAGATGTGGTGGGCGTCGAACGAGATCTCGACCGGCCGGGTGAGGTCGTAGAACACCACGTCCCCCGCCCCCACCACGGCGCGGCGGCCGTTCTGGCGGAGGACGCACGAGCCCCGCAGCACCAGCCCGAGCTTGTAGCACTCGCGGGTGTCGCGGGCGATCTGCCGGGCGCTGCGCCGCACCGCGTGCGCGGGCGCGTGCACGTCGCCGGCCTCGACCGGGCCCAGCGCCCGGCCGCTCAGCCGGGCGGCGAACCCGCCGGGCAGGCGCGGCTGGACGTGGAACGGCCCGAAGGCCGAGCTGATCAGGTGGCGCCAGTAGTCCGCCTGGTCGCGGGCAGGGCGGTCCGAGGTGTCGACGAGCGTGGGCATGGCGCTCCTCCGGTCGGGGGTCTCGGACGCCACCCGCAAGGCTTCTACGGCCCGTCAGGAAGGTCAATGAGCGAGTCAGCACGACGCTCCGGCCCGGCTTTGGCACTCGCCGCCAAAGTCGCGGCACGCAGCGCCAAGACCGCCCCTCTCCCGGCGGCTTATACATGTCCCGGACCGACTCCCAGGGAGCCCCGCCAACCGGAAGATCCCGGAACGACCCCCGAGAGGAACCCCCATGCCAGCAGGCGAGCAGGAAACCGGCACCGGCCACGAGCACGGCACCGGCCACGGCTCCGGCGACGGCCAGGAGCACGGCATCAGCCGCAAGAACTTCATCGTCGCCGCGGGCGCGGCGGGGGTCGGCGCGCTCGCGCTGCCCACCGCCGTGTCGGCGGTGGCCGCGCCCGCGCAGGCCCGCGCGGAGCAGCGGCCGCTCACCCCGACGCCCAAGTGCGACGACGGGGACGACTCCCCCACCCACTCCCAGATGGAGGGCCCCTACTTCAAGCCCGGCTCCCCCGAGCGCTCGTCGATCGTGACGCCCGGCATGCCGGGGACGCCGCTCACCGTGTCCGGGATCGTCTACTCGATGTCGTGCACGCCGGTGGCCCACGCCCTGCTGGACTTCTGGCAGGCGGACTATTACGGCAATTACGACAACTACGGCTATACGCTACGTGGGCATCAATACACGGATGCATCGGGACGATTCACCCTCAGGACGATCGTGCCCGGCCTCTACCCCGGCCGCACCCGGCACATCCACGTGAAGGCGCAGGCCCCCTACCAGCCGATCCTGACGACGCAGCTGTACTTCCCGAACGAGCCGCGGAACGCCTCCGACATGCTCTACGACCCCGCGCTGCTCATGCAGGTCCAGACGGTCCCCGGCGGGCGCACCGCGAAGTTCGACTTCGTCCTCCAGGTGCCCTGACCCGGGTCCGCGGCCCGATTCCGTCACCGCTCCCGCGGAATCCCGCCCCCGCCAAGGCACCGGCGCGCCTCGGCGGGGGCTCCCGCATGTGACGCTGCGGGGGCTCCCGCATGTGACGCTGCGGGGGCTCCCGCGTCTGATACTGCGGGGGCTCCCGCTTTGTCGCGGCGGAGTTCCCCGCCGTCACTGCATGGCCCTCGCCTGCGGTGTCCTGCGGCGTCTCCCGGCGGTCCTATCCAGGCGCCTCCGCCGATTCGCCGGGGAACGGGACCGAGACGTGATGCGAATCGGCCGCGAAACGGCAAAGGAATGGATAGTCTCCCACCGATCACTTTTGGTTGTGTAAGGAATCTGGGAGCACACGCCGCATGAGCGCTGCCAACCGGGCACAGGTCATCACACGGTGGGGGGCCATCGCCTTCATGGCGGCCGCGGTCCTGACCGCCACCGCCGGTGGCTTCGCCCAGTCCTATGCCGGTCTCTACCACTGGGCCCTGGAACACGGCCTCCGGGGCTGGAAGGCCGAGTCGTTCCCCCTGCTGGTCGACCTGTTCATCATCGTCGGCGAGCTCGGGCTCTTCCTGCTGGCGATCGACGCCTTCGTCATCAAGCGCCGGGCCCTGATGAGCTGGCTCGACTTCTGCCTGCCGCTGACCATCGCCCTCGCGGGCTGGACGGCCAGCCTCATCTTCAACGTCGGCCACGTCGGCCACAAGACCTTCTCCTTCCAGGCGACGGCGGCGGTCCCGCCGATCGTGTCGATGCTCGGCCTGTTCGTCCTGCTGCGGACGCTGCACCGGTACGTGTCGCAGAAGACCGAGGAGGAGGAGACCAAGCAGCCCGAGCCGCAGACGCGCGCGATCGCCGGACCGGTCACGCTGAACCAGATCACGCTGATGCCGCTGCGCAACACCGGCCCGTTCCCGCAGATCCAGGTCCCCGGGTACTCCGGCAAGGCCATCGAGTCCGGGACCTCGGGCCGGGCCGAGGCCAAGGCCGCGCCCGCGGCGGAGCCCGCCCAGGCCCCGGCCGCCTCGGCTCCGGCCGCGGCCCCCGCCGCCCCGAAGGCGCCCGAGCCCGCGCCCGCCCCGGCCCCCGAGCCGGAGCCCGAGCTGGCCGTGGTCAGCGCCGCGTCGCGCGGCAGCCTCAACGGACGCAGCTCCTACGGCACCACCGCCGAGGAGGAGGCGCCCGCCGGGCCCTCGCCTGAGAACCTGCGGTCCCTCGTCATCGACATCCTGGAGCGCCGCCACGGGGACGTCGCCGCGACGCTCGCCGAGGTCCGGGCCCAGGGCTACCGCTGCGACGAGACCGAGATCCAGCGGATCAGCGACAACCACTGGTTCCCGTACGCGGTGTACCGGCTGCTGGCCAAGCACCACGGCGACGGCGAACTGGTCGCCCAGGAGCTGAACGCCCAGGGCATCGTCTACGACCAGGCGACGCTGGACGCGCTCGTCCAGTCCTGGCGCGTCTGACCCCGCGCCCTTCCGCGCGTCACGGCCCGGCCGCCCGCCACCGCGGGCGACCGGGCCGCGCCGTCTCCCAGGACGCGCCGCCTCGGGCCGGACTAGGAATCGCCGTGCCGCTCCTGGGGCGGGCCGGTCCGCAGCCGCGCGTGCAGGCCGCCGTCCACGCGCAGGACGTGCCCGTTGAGCCGCGCCGCCGCCGGGGACGCCAGGAACAGGGCCGCGTCCGCGACCTCCTCCGGCGCGGTGGTGCGTCCGGCCGGGATGTCGGTCGCGGGCCGGACCTCCTCGCCGACGCTGGCGGGCGCGATGCAGTTCGCGCGGATGCCGAGGCCGCCCAGCTCCACCGCGATCGCCCGGCTGAGCGCCTCGATCCCCGCCTTGGTCACGTCGTAGGCGCTCTGGTTCTCGTGCGCGCGCGACCCGCCCGGCGAGGACAGGCTCACGATCGTCCCGCCGCGCCCGGCGTCCCGCCAGTGGCGGACCGCCCGCACCGACAGCAGGTACGCCGAGCGCAGGTTCGCGGCCATCACGGCGTCCCACACGGCGGCGTCGATGTCGATGAACGGGGTGCGCACCCCGGTCATCGCCGCGTTGTTGACGAGCACGTCCAGGCCGCCGTCCTCCAGGATCCTGGCGAAGACGGCGTCGGCGACGTCCTCGCGGGCGAGGTCGCCGGCCATCGTCGCGACCCGCGGATCGCCGCGGTAGAGCTTGAGGCCGTCGGCGTCCACGTCCACGGCGAGGACGTCGGCGCCCGCGCCCGCGAAGCGCCGCACCAGCGCGCGGCCGATCAGCCCCGCCGCGCCGGTGACCAGCACCCGCTCCCCCGTGCAGTCGAACCGGACAGCGCTCATTCCGCCGGAGCCTCCCTCACCTGCGCGACGATCTGCGTCGGGTTGACGAACACCAGGGCGATGACCAGCAGCACCGCCGACAGCGCCATGTAGATCACGGCCATCGCGTCGATGGCCTGGGCGGCGCGGATCCCGGGCGTGAACGCCGCGCTGTAGAGCGCGACGACCAGCGTCTGGCTGTCGGCGTCCGCCACCAGGAACGTCAGCTCGAACATGGCGACGGTCCGCACGAGCACCAGGATCCCGGCCGCCAGGATCCCCGGCAGCAGGAGCGGCACCAGCACCCGTGCGAACACCTGCCGGGTGCGGGCGCCGCACATCCGCGCCGCCGACTCCACGTTCGCGTCGATCTGCTCCACGAACGGCGTCATCACCAGGACGACGAACGGCAGCGCCGGGACGAGGTTCGCGGCGACCACACCCGTCATCGTCCCCGCCAGATGCACCTTGTAGAGCACGGTCGCGAGCGGGATCCCGTAGGTGATCGGCGGGAGCACCACCGGGAGCAGCAGCAGGACCATCACGATCCGCTTGCCGGGGAAGTCGCGCCGCGCCAGCGCGTACCCGGCGGGGACCCCGACCAGCAGCGACAGCGCGACCACGATCAGCGTGATCTCCAGGGTCGCGGTCAGCACCTCGCCGAGCGCGAACTCCGCCCACGCGTCGGAGTACCACGCGCCGGTGAAGCCCTGCGGCAGCCACCCGGCGAGCCACCGGGTGCCGAACGAGTTCACGACCACCGACAGGATCAGGGCGGCCAGGTTCACCAGGAAGAACGCGACGCAGAGCCAGACGGTCCAGCCGCTCAGCCTGCCTCTGCGCAGCCCGCGGGGGCGCGTGCCGGCGGTCATGATCCCTTACCTCCCGTCGCGGGCCCGGTGTAGAGGCGGCCGCGCAGCAGCAGCGTGGCCGCGATGACGAGCAGTTCGAACACGCCCATCAGCACGGCGATGGTGGAGGCCATCGAGTAGTCGTACTTCTCGAACGCCGCCTGGTAGGCCGCGATCGCCATGACCCGCGTCTCCCCCGCCGGCTCGCCGACGAGGTTCGCGGACGGGAACACCGAGAACGCCAGCACGAACGCGAGTACGAACGTCGTCGCGAGCCCCGGCGCGAGGAGAGGCAGCACGATCCGCCGCATCCGCTGCCAGGGCCCGGCGCCGAGCGTGGCCGCGGCCCGCTCCAGCGTCGGGTCGATCCCGGACATGTAGGCCAGCACCAGCAGGAACGCGAACGGGAACCCGGTGATGAGCAGTGAGAACAGCACGCCCCAGTAGTTGTAGACGAGCCGGACGGGCTCGTCCACGACGCCGAGGTCGAGCAGGACCCGGTTGAACCATCCCTTGGGGCCGAGGTAGCGCAGCAGGCCGTCCGCGACCAGGACCGTGCCGAGCGTCACCGGCAGGACGAGCAGGGCCGTCAGCACCCGCCGGCCGCGGAACGCCCCGCGCAGCCGGTAGGCGATCGGCACCGACGCACCGACGTTGATCAGCGCGGCGGGCAGCGCGAGCTTGAGCGTCTTCCCGATGGTGCCGCGCTGGTAGGGGTCTCGGAAGAAGTCGGCGTAGTTGCCGAACGGCCCGCCGCCGTTCTTCGGCTGGAGCGACAGCCCCACCCCGTACAGCATCGGGTAGAGGAACAGCAGCCCGACGACGAGCACGGCGGGCAGCAGCAGGAGCAGCACCCGGTCGACGCCGCGCTCGGCGAGCCGGTGCCGCAGGCGGCCGCGCCCTGGTGTGCGCGTCCCGGCGCGGGCGGGGGCCTCAACCGCCATCGCGGACCCCCGTCCCGCCGAGGGCCTCGGCGGTGGGCCCGTCGAGCGCCTCCGCCGCCTCCCGCACGCTCTCCCCGAACACGAGCACGCGTTCGGGCGGGACGGTCAGCGCTACCCGCTCGCCGGGCGCGACCCGTTCCGGCGACCGGAAGTGGATGACGCGTCCTCCGTCGGTCACGCCCTCGGCGGCGACCTCGCGCCCGTGGAACTCCGACACCTCGACCCTGACGGTCACGAGGTTCTCGCCGGTCGCGGTGCCGGGCGGCCCCGCGACCCGGAAGTCCTCCGGCCGGACGGCCGCCACCGCGCGCGGCCCGGCGATCGGCTGCCGGCTCCGGCCGGTCAGGGTCGGGCCGTCGCCGCCGCCGAGCCGGACCCTCCCGTCGCCGGACGCCAGGACCGGCAGCTCCAGCAGGTTCCGGTAGCCCATGAACCCGGCGATGTAGGTGCTGACCGGGTGGGTGTAGACCTCCTCGGGGGTGCCGATCTGCTCCACCTTCCCCGACCGCAGGACCACGACCCGGTCGGCGAGCGCGAGCGCCTCCTCCTGGTCGTGCGTCACGTACACGGTGGTCAGCCCGAGGTCCTGGTGGATGCGCCGGATCTCGGTGCGCATCTGCACGCGGAGCTTGGCGTCCAGGTTGGACAGCGGCTCGTCCATCAGCACGAGCCTCGGCCGGAGCACGATCGCGCGGGCGATCGCGACGCGCTGCTGCTGGCCGCCCGACAGCTGCCCGGGCAGCTTGTCCGCGTGCTCGGTCAGCTCGACGGTGCGCAGGGCCTCGTCCACCCGCCGCGCGGTCTCCGCCTTGCCGACGCGCCGCACCGAGAGCCCGAACGCCACGTTCTTGCGGACGGACAGGTGCGGGAACAGCGCGTAGTTCTGGAACACCATCCCGAACCCGCGCCGCTCGGGCGGCAGCGCGTCGATGCGCTCGTCGTCGAGCCAGATCGCGCCGCCGGACAGCGGCAGGAGCCCGGCCAGGCAGTTCAGCGCGGTCGACTTCCCGCAGCCGGACGGCCCGAGCAGCGCGATGAACTCGCCGCCCTCGATCCGCAGGTCGAACCCGCTCAGCGCGGTCGTCCTCCCGAACCGCCGCGTGACGCCGTCCAGCCGGAGGCGCCCGAAGCCGGCCCCCGCGTCCCTGTCCGCCGCGGTGCCCGCCGTCATGACTTCTTGACCTTCTGCCCGCCGACCTCGCGGTCCCAGCGGTCGAACGCGGCGACGAGCGCCTTGGCGTCGAGCGGCGGGGCCGTGGGGTGGCCGGCGATGAGCGCGTCGTACTCCGGGCGGCCGTATTCCTTGATCGCCTTCTGGCTCTCGGGCGGGGCCATGTCGAGCGTCACGCCCTTCACGGCCGGGCCCGGGTAGAAGTAGCCCTTGTCATAGGTGATCGCCTGCTGCTTCGGCTGGAGCGCGAACTTCATGAGGTCGAGCAGGACGGCGAGCTTCTCGCCGGACACGCCCTTCGGGACGACCATGTAGTGGGCGTCGGTGACCCAGGTGAACCCGTCCAGCGGCTGGATCCGCACGTCCTTCGGCACCTGGCCGAGGACGCGCGGGTTGATGTCCCAGCCGGTGGTGCTGAGGATGATGTCGCGGGTGCCCTCGCCCAGCTCCTTCATCGTCTGCGTGGTGCCGGTCGGGTAGTACTCGATGTACCGGTCGAGGTCCTTCAGGTACGTCCAGGTCTTGGACCAGCCGTTCGCGGGGTCCTTGGGGTCGGAGTCCTTGAGGATGTAGGGCAGGCCCATGAGCCAGGTCCGTCCGGGGCCGGAGTTGGACGGGCGGGCGTACTCCACCTTGTTCGGGTGTGCCTTCGCCCAGGCCAGCAGTTCCTCGGCCGTCTTCGGCGGGTCCGGGACCTTCTTCGGGTCGTACTCCAGCAGGGGGCCTGACGGGTAGTAGGTCACGACGACGCCGCGCCCCTGCGCGAGGTCCTGCATCCGGGAGGCGGGCTCCAGGTACTGCGCTTTCAGGTCCGGCAGCTTGGCGGAGTACTTCCCGACGAGGTCGACCCAAAGGTTCTGCTCCAGGCCGGCCGAGAGGCCGTCCGTGCCGGTCAGCACGAGGTCGATGTCGAGGCGTCCGGCGTCCTGCTGCGCCTTGACCTTGCCGGCCAGCTCGGGCGCGGTGGCCTTGGTGTAGGTGATCCTGCCGAGGAGATCCGGGTGCTCCTTCTTGTAGTTCTCGAAGATCTGCTGGGTGAGCTGGAGGTTTCCGGCGACGTCGATGATGTTGAGGGTGACGGGCTTGGACGGGAGGCGGACGTCGGAGGCGGCGGGCTCGGAGGCGGCCTTGCCGCCCGCGTCGGGCGCCCCGCAGGCGGTCAGCAGCAGGCCGGCGGCGGTGGCGAGGGTGAGGAGTGCGGACCGAGGAGTTCTCATGGGGGTCCTCCAGGCAGGACGGGGGGTCCTACGGGCCGGGCGGGGTCACGCCGGCCCGGTGGTGCCTCTGATCAGCAGTCGGGTCGCCAGCTCCGCGGCCGGCGGCAGGGGCGGCGCCTTCGGCGCCCCGGAGTCGAGCATCGAGTGCATGGTGGCGGCCGCCGCCCGCGACAGCGCGTTGACGGGCATCGCCACGCTGGTGAGCGGCGGATTGGTCATCGACGCCATCGGGACGTCGTCGAACCCGACGATGCTGAGCTCGCCGGGCACCGGTACGCCGCGCGCCGCCAGCCGGGACAGCACGCCGAGCGCGACCAGGTCGTTGTAGGCGAACACGGCGGTGGCGCCGGCGGCGAGCACCTCGTCCGCCGCCCGGTACCCGCCGGTGAAGCGCGGCTCGTACGGGCCGAGGTCCACCAGTTCGATGCCGCGCTCCGCGCAGGCGGCGCCGAGGAACCTGCGCCGCTGCCGGTTGGACCAGGAGTTGGCGGGGCCTGCCAGGTACGCGCAGCGGCGGTGGCCGAGCGCGTGGACGTGCGCGACCGCCTGTTCCATGCCGGGCCGGAAGTCCAGCAGGACCGACGGCGCAACCCGGCTGGTCCGGTTCGCCAGGACCACGGCGGTCCTGGCGGCGACGGCGCGCAGCCGGGCCCCGGTCATGCGCGGAGCGCACAGGATCAGCCCGTCCACCCGCTCGACCATGGCCTCGGCCAGCCTGACCTCCGTCGCCGCGTCCTCGTCGGTGTCGGCCAGGAACACCGCGTACTCGGTGTCCCGGAAGTAGGCCTCGACGCCCTTGATGAACGGCGCGAAGAACGGGTTGGCGATGTCGGGGACGATCAGCCCGACGTTGCGGGTCCGCCCGAGGACCAGCGACTGCGCCGCCCGGTTCGGCTGGTAGCCCAGCCGTTCGGCGCATTCGAGCACGCGCCGCCGGGTCTCGGCGTTGACGAGCTCGGGGCTGTTCAGTGCGCGCGACACGGTGGAGGGCGACACCCCGGCGAGGTTCGCCACGGCCCGGATCGAGGCCCGGGAGCCCCCGGCGCGCCGGCGGCCGGTCCCGCCCGCGCCGGTGCCGCTGCCCTCCATGCCGTGGATTATGAAAACGTTTGCGGAACAGTGTCAATAGCGGGCGGAGAAAAGCCCCCGGCCGGGCGGGGAGGGCCGGGGGCTGTCGGAGGGCGGGTCAGGCGGCGCCGCGGCCCGCCTTCTGCAGGGCGGGCTCGCCGGCGGTGTCGTCCTCGTGCACGTACCGGCTTCCGCGCAGCAGCGACACCACGGCCGCCACCAGCGACATCGCGATCGCCATGCCGAACACGATGACCAGGCCGTGGTGGAACGGCTCGGAGATCAGGTGCGGGAAGTACGAGCGGCCGGTGAGGGTGGCCACGTCGTCCGGCGCGAGCCGGCCGAGCACGTGGAACGGGGCGAGCAGGTTCTGGATGGGGTTGTAGCCGAGGAACGCCGCGAACAGCGTGCCGACCGGCGGCAGCTCGCCCACCCGCGCGGCCGGCCCGGCCGGGACGCCGTGCTCGGTCAGCCCCCGCGTCAGCGTCCTCGGCAGCGTGTCGGCCAGGCCCGCGATCATCAGCGAGAAGAACACGCCGATCGACAGCACCATGCCGGCGTTCATGAAGGTGGCGCGCATCCCGGAGGCCACGCCGCGCTGGTCCGCCGGGACCGAGTTCATGATCGCGGTGGTGTTGGGGGCGGCGAACAGCCCGGAGCCGATCCCGTTGAGGAAGATCAGCAGCGCGAAGGTCGGGTACCCGAAGTCGGTCGGGATGACCAGCAGCCCCGCGAACGCCAGCGCCGACAGCACCAGCCCGCCGGAGGCGAACGCCCGGGCGCCGTGCCGGTCGGACAGGTGCCCCGAGATCGGCCCGGCGACCAGGAAGCCCGCGGTGAGCGGCAGCAGGTAGATGCCCGCCCACAGCGGCGTGTCCTCGTAGTCGTAGCCGTGCAGCGGCAGCCAGATGCCCTGCAGCCAGATGATCAGCATGAACTGCATCCCGCCGCGGGAGATCGCGGCGAGCAGCCCGGCCAGGTTGCCGGCCGCGAACGCCCGGATGCGGAACAGGCGCAGGTGGAACATCGGCTGCTCGACCCTGGTCTCGATCCAGCAGAACAGGGCGAGCACGGCGGCGCCGCCGATCATCCCGGTGAGCACCCACGGGTTCGTCCAGCCCATGTCGTGCCCGCCGTAGGGCTGGATGCCGTAGGTGATCGCGGCGAGCAGCGCGGTCAGCCCCACCGCGAACGTCACGTTGCCGAGCCAGTCGATCCTCGCGGCGACCGCCCGCTTCGCGGTCTCGACCAGGCTCCGGTACGCCCAGAGCGTCCCGATGATCCCGATGGGCGCCGAGGCGAAGAACACCAGCCGCCAGTTGATCTCGCTCAGCAGCCCGCCGGCGACCAGGCCGATGAACGTCCCGGCGATGCCCGCGACCTGGTTGACGCCCATCGCCATGCCGCGCCGGTGGGCGGGGAACGCGTCGGTGAGGATCGCGGCCGAGTTCGCCATCAGCATGGCGCCGCCGATCCCCTGGAACACCCGCCAGCCGATGAGCCAGAGCGCCCCGGCTCCCCCGTGCAGCGGGTCCAGCGCCAGCACGAGCGTCCCGACCGTGAAGACCGCGAACCCGGCGTTGTACATCCGGACGCGCCCGAACATGTCCCCGAGCCGCCCGAGCGTCACCACCAGCACCGCCGAGACGAGCATGTAGCCCATCAGCATCCACAGCAGGTAGCTGACATTGCCCGGTTCGAGGGGGTTCAGATGGATGCCGCGGAAGATCGCCGGCAGCGAGATGATCACGATCGAGGAGTTGACCGTGGCCAGCAGCATGCCGAGCGTCGTGTTGCTCAGCGCGATCCACGGATAGTGCTTGGACGGCACGCCGCATCCTCCCCGGTTCAGATAGTTTCTTCCGCTAACTAATCATAAACCCGTCGATTCCGACCAGTGCGGATAGGCTTACTCCGGTGGACGGACGACACCGGCTGGACGTGACCGACGAGCGCCTCATCGCCTTCTGGCGGGAACGCCACCTGTGCACCCTCGTCACCCTCCGCCCGGACGGCACCCCGCACTCGGTCCCCGTCGGCGCGACGCTGGACGGCGGCACCGTCCGCGTGATCACCTCCGCGTCCTCGGCGAAGGCCCGCCACGTCCGCGCCGCCGGCGCCGCCGGCCTCCCCGTCGCCGTCACGCAGGTGGACGGCCGCCGCTGGTCGACCGTCGAGGGCCGCGCCGTCCTGCGGACCGACCCGGCCTCCGTGGCGCACGCGGAAGACCTCTACACCGCCCGCTACAAGCCCCCGCGCCCGAACCCGAAGCGCGTCGTCATAGAGATCACCGCGACCCGCGTCCTCGGCAGCCTCTGACGCTCCCCGGCGGTCAGTGCTTGTGCGCCTCGCTGAGCGACAGACCGGTCAGGCGAGCTTGGACGAGGCTCCGCGCGTTCGGGCAGTCGCGGAAGTCGGGGTGGGAGCAGCGCAGGCCGTGCTCGATGGCGTCCCGAGCCGCCTGGGCCTTGGCGATCTGCTCGTCGAGTTCGGCCTGCTTGCGCCGGGCGAGCCGCCGCCACTCCTGCATGTCACCGGCACGCGAGGCCAGGAGCGCCTTCTGGTCGGCGAGCGAGAAGCCGGCGTCCCGCAGCAGGAGGATGAGCCCGACCTTCGCGACCGCCTCCTCCGGATACCGCCGCTGCCCCGACACCCTGGCCGGCGCGGGAAGCAGCCCCTGCCCCTCCCAGTACCGCAGCGCGGACGCGGCGACACCGGTACGGCGCGCCAGCTCCCCAATGCTCAGCGACGGCTCGGCCATGGTGCCGCCAACGTTAGTCGAAGGCGCCGAGCGCCCGCCGCCGAAACGATCAGTAGGCATAGGCGACCGAGCAGCCGAGGCCGCTTCCCTGCGTCGTCCTGAAGCCGCCGTCGACCACCCTGCCGAAGGAGTCGATGCCTCCGAGGCAGGCGTACCTGGGTTCGCCGCCTGAGGAGAGGATGACACCGACTCCGGTGTTCGGCTTGAGGTCGAGGGTCCCGGTGACCTTCATCGGCTTTCCGGCGGTGAAGGAGAAGAAGACCATGCTCGCGGGACGGGCCCTCTTCATGACGCCGTAGCCCCTTCGCCCGTCCGGGTTCATGACGGCGGTGGTGACCGGCGCGGAGCCGTCCGGCTGCCTGAACAGGACGCGGCCGGCCCGCAGGTCGGATCCTCCCTCGTCCGTGTCGAGTGCGTGCACGGTGACGTTCTCGACTCTGCGTTCGGGAGGGAAGCCGGGACCGCTGCCGCCCCTGAGGGGCCAGGTGCGCATGTCGGCGATGGTGTAGCCGAGTCTGCGGTTGTCGCGCGCCCAGACGATCTCCCCGACGACGGACGGGGCGGCGGTGCTCCAGTTCCGGCGGCGGCCCGAGGCGACGTCGAGGACGGTCACCGCCGCCTGGGGCTGCGCCGCGTCCGCGCAGGGGGCCGTCGCGTAGGCGAGCCGGTCGCCGTCCGGGCTCATCGCCAGTCCCGCTACACGGGTGGGGACGGTGCCTCCTGGGAGCGGTGCGAGTTCTTTCACCTGGCCGTCGACGGAGAGGCGGAATCTGAAGAGTCGGGTCGTGCAGGTCTCCTCCCGGAAGGCGGAGAGCACGAACGTTCCCTTCGGGCCCGCGATGATCGACTGCGCCGCACCGGCCGAGGGCGGGGCGGGCACCGAGTCCACAGGCCGTCTCATGGCCTCTCCTGGGGCTCCGACCTGGATCCACGGCACCGGCGCTCCCTGGGTGGAGGTACCGATCTCTCCGGTCGTGACGATGAAGCGCGGCACGCGGTCCTCGCCGGTCGCCACCGGCCCGGGCGCCCACAGGTGGACCGCGCCGATGGACGCGGCGACGGACGCGGCCAGTGCCGCCGGCGCCGCCCATCGCCGGATTAACCACGATCTCGGCGCGCGCTCCTGTGACTCGTCGCCTTCGTCCGTCATGTAATGATCATGCACGGTGGTCGGTGCGCCGCGTCGGCGTTTCGCGCCGAACGGGTGCCGATCAGCCGCGGGCGGTGGCGACGGCCGCCTGGCCGAGGCTGATGCCGCCGTCGTTGGGCGGGACCCGGTGGTGGGTCAGCACCTTGAAGCCCGCATCGGTGAGGCCCGAGACGGCGCGGTCGAGCAGGAGCATGTTCTGGAACACCCCACCAGAGAGGGCAACCGTGCCGATCCCGGTCTCCGATCTGATGCGCATGGCCGCGGCGACGGTGAGGGCGGCCACGCCGTTGTGGAACCGTGCGGCGATCGTCGCGACGGGGACGCCCGCCTTGAGGTCGGCCACCACCGCGTCCACGAGGTCGGCGCCCGCGACGGTGAAACCGGCGGTGCCGTTCAGGGCCGCCGGATAGGCGCCGCGTTCGGCGGTGTCGGCGCGCTGCTCCAGCTCGATGGCGGCCTGTCCTTCGTAGTTGACGCGGTCGCGGACGCCGAGGACGGCGGCGACCGCGTCGAAGAGGCGGCCCATGCTGGAGGTCGGCGGGGCGTTGACGCGCCGCCGGGCCATGGCCGTCACCGCCGCCCAGCCGGGGCGGCGGGCCACCGGCAGGTCGTCCGGGACCCCGTAGGCCGCCGCCATGCGCCACGGCTCCCGGATCGCGGCGGCGCCGCCCGGCAGCGGAACCGGTTCCAGATGCCCGGCGCGCTCGAAGCCGCGCAGGTCGGCGACCAGGAACTCGCCGCCCCACAGCGTGCCGTCGGCGCCGTATCCCGTGCCGTCGAACGCGACGCCGATGACCGGGCCGTCCGCGCCGTTGTCGGCGAGGCAGGACGCGATGTGCGCGTGGTGGTGCTGGACGGCGACCACCGGCAGGTCCTGGTCGAGCGCGTACTTCGTGGACAGGTACTCCGGGTGGGGGTCGTAGGCGACGAGTTCGGGGGCGATGTCGAACAGGCGCGTGAAGTGCTCGATCCCCTCTTCGAAGGCGCGGAGCGTCTCGTGGTTCTCCAGGTCGCCGATGTGGTGGGAGACGAACGCGCGGCCGTCGCGGGTCAGGCAGAACGTGTTCTTCGCCTCCGCGCCGCACGCCAGCACCGGGCGGCCCGCGGGGACGGGGATCGGCTCCGGCGCGTACCCGCGCGACCGGCGGACGGGCAGCGGCCGCCCGCGGAACGTCCGCATCACCGAGTCGTCGGTGCGGGTGTGGATGGGCCGGTCGTGCAGGAGGAAGGCGTCGGCGATGCCGGAGAGCCGCTCAAGGGCGTCCTCGTCACGGTAGGCGATGGGCTCGTCCGAGACGTTCGCGCTGGTCATGACGGTCGGCTCGGTGACGAGCAGGTGGTGCAGCGGGGTGTAGGGCAGCATGAGCCCGAGGTGCCGGTTGCCGGGTGCGACCGCGTCGGCGAGGTCGGCGCCGGGGCGGTGGCGGGCCAGGACGATCGGGCGCCGGGGCCCGGTGAGCAGGCTCTCCTCCGCCTCCGAGAGGACGCAGAGGGCCCGGGCCGTGGCCAGGTCGGGGACCATCACGGCGAACGGCTTGTCCTCGCGGTGCTTGCGGGAGCGGAGCGCGGCGACCGCGCCGGCGTCCGCCGCCCTGGCCGCGAGGTGGTAGCCGCCGAGTCCCTTGACCGCGAGGACGGCGCCGTCCGCGAGCACCGCACGCGCGGCGTCCAAGGGCTCGTCGGCGTGGGGACGCGAGACCAGGGACGGGCCGCAGGACGGGCAGCACACCGGCTGGGCGTGGAACCTGCGGTCGGCAGGGTCCGCGTACTCGGCGGCGCACGGCCCGCACATCGCGAAGCCCGCCATCGTGGTGTTGGGGCGGTCGTACGGGACGTCCTTGGCGATCGTGAAGCGCGGCCCGCAGTCGGTGCAGTTGATGAACGGGTACCGGTAGCGCCGGTCCGCCGGATCGCGCATCTCGCGCAGGCAGGCGTCGCAGGTGGCCGAATCCCAGGAGACGAGGGCGCGGCGCTCCCCCGACGCGGCACTGCCCACGATGGCGAAGCCGCCGCGCCCCTCGGCGTCCAGTTCGCGGGTGGTGACGCGCTCGACGACGGCGAGCCGCGGCGGGCGCGCGCGGAGCCCGTCCAGGAAGCGCCCGACCACGTCGGGAGCGCCCTCGACCTCGATGAACACGCCGCCCGCGTCGTTGCCGACGAGCCCCGACAGCCCGAGGCCGGTCGCGAGGCCGTGCACGAACGGCCGGAACCCGACGCCCTGCACGACCCC
Source organism: Actinomadura sp. K4S16 (assembly GCF_008327685.1). Taxonomy (GTDB): domain Bacteria; phylum Actinomycetota; class Actinomycetes; order Streptosporangiales; family Streptosporangiaceae; genus Spirillospora. Next base: position 73,181 of record NZ_BDDE01000022.1, on the reverse strand, counting down.
CTCGACGCGGACACCGACCCTGACGTCCACCCCGTCATTCTGCCCCGCCGGTCACCTCCGGCGGCTAAAGCCCGTCACAACGCGTGTCCAGGCGATCACTCCGGACAGGAGGCTCGCGCGGAGGTCATCCCGCCCCGGTGTAGGCGGCGATGGTGCGGTCGGCCGCGGCGCGGGCGGCGGCCTCGTCGACTCCGGACGCCACGTGGGCGGCGAACCAGGCTTCCCCGGCCTGCCGCGCGAACTCGCGGCCCTCGTCCGACATGGCCCAGGCCTGGCCGAACTCGGCGCGGATGTCGCCACCCGTCTCCAGGTGGAGGGTCAGGCCGAGGATTCCCATGTCCCAGCCGATGCCGACGGCGCCCGGACCGAACTCGACCCAGTGGTCGCTGACGTGGGCGATGTGCTCCAGCTCGAACCGGGTCCGGCCGTCCGGCTCGGGCGTCAGCCGGACCTCGATCCAGCTGGTCTGGCCGGCGAACTCCCACGTGGCCGAGAAGCCCTTCGGCGGGTCGCAGCGCTCGACCGTCCCGGAGGCGTTGCCCTCCAGGTGGTAGCGGCCGCCCGGCCGCAGGTCGCCGGAGACCGGCAGGAACCAGCGGGTGATCCGCTCGGGGTCGGTGACGGCGTCCCACAGGTCCTCGGCATCGGTGTCGTAGACCCGGCTGACCACGGCGGTCTTCGCGGTGCCGGCCTCCAGCACCCGCTCACCCACCGTGCGGGCGACCGCGTTGATGTGCCCCGTGACGTCGATCATGTATCGCTCCCTGGGTCGTCGCGTTCAGTGCGGCGTGCGCGCCTGCCGCGGGCGACCTCGGTCGCCAGGGCGTCCAGATGCGGCGTCCAGTACCGGCGGAAGCGGTCGAGCCATGCGTCGATCTCCCGCAGCGGCGCGGAGTCGACGGCGTAGAGCCGGCGCGTCCCCTCCGCCCGCACGACCGCGAACCCGCCGTCGCGCAGCACCTTCAGATGCTGCGAGACCGCGGGCTGCGAGATCCCGAACTCCTCCCGGATGACCGCCGTCACCTCGCCGGACGAGCGCTCGCCGTCGGCGAGCAGCTCGAGGATCCGGCGTCGTACGGGGTCGCCCAGCACATCGAATGCGTGCACGGCGACCAAGTTACAGGCTCTGCTTATATAAGTCGAGCCTTAAATTTACTGTCCGGCGAGAAGCCGCTCGAAGGGCACGGGCGCGTCGTACGGGTCGTCCTTCGCCGGGGCCGGACGGGCCTCCACCAGCGCGGCCAACTCGGCGCCCGCGCGGGCGACGCGGTCCGGCAGGGCGGTGTCCGCCTTCCCCCAGTCCTCGGACGCCGCGAAGACGCCGGTCGGGACGACGCTCGCGCGCAGGTACGCGAACAGGGGCCGCATCGCGTGGTCGATGGCGAGGGAGTGCCGGGCGGTGCCGCCGGTCGCGCCGAGCAGCACCGGCTTGCCGTCCAGGGAACCGTTCTCCAGTACGTCGAAGAACGTCTTGAACAGGCCGCTGTAGGAGGCGTTGAAGATCGGCGTCACGGCGATGAGGCCGTCGGCGTTCACCACGGTCTCGACGGCGGTGCGGAACGCCCCGGACGGGAAGCCGGTGAGGGTCGCGTCGACCATGGCGTGCGCATGGTCGCGCAGCTCGATCGTCTCGACGGCGGTGTCCCCGCGCAGGGCCTCGGCCGCCGCGGCGGCGAGCCGGTCGGCCAGGAGCCGGCTGGACGACGGCTGCCCGAGCCCTGCGGAGACGACGGCGATGGCGGTCATCGCACCCCCTCGGTGAGTCGGGACGCGTGGGTCGGGGCGGTCGCCGGGACGTGCGCCGGGCGCAGGGACTCGAACTCCTTGCGCAGCACGGGGACGACCTCCTCCCCCAGCATGTCGATCTGCTCCAGGACGGTCTTCAGCGGCAGCCCGGCGTGGTCCATCAGGAACAACTGGCGCTGGTAGTCGCCGAAGTGGTCGCGGAAGGTCAGCGTCTTGTCGATGACCTGCTGCGGGCTGCCGACGGTGAGGGGCGTCTCGGCGGTGAACTCCTCCAGCGACGGCCCGTGCCCGTAGACGGGCGCGTTGTCGAAGTACGGGCGGAACTCGCGGACGGCGTCCTGGGAGTTCCTGCGCATGAACACCTGCCCGCCGAGGCCGACGATCGCCTGGTCGGCGGAGCCGTGCCCGTAGTGCTCGTAGCGCCGCCGGTACAGGCCGATGAGGCGCTGGAAGTGGTCCGTCGGCCAGAAGATGTGGTTGGCGAAGAAGCCGTCGCCGTAGAAGGCGGCCTGCTCGGCGATCTCGGGGCTGCGGATCGAGCCGTGCCAGACGAACGGCGGGACGCCGTCCAGCGGCCGCGGCGTCGAGGTGAACGACTGGAGCGGCGTGCGGTACTTGCCCTCCCAGTCGACGACGTCCTCGCGCCACAGGCGGTGCAGGAGGTGGTAGTTCTCGATCGCGAGCGGGATCCCGTCGCGAATGTCCTTGCCGAACCACGGGTAGACGGGGCCGGTGTTGCCGCGCCCCATCATCAGGTCCACCCGGCCGTCGGCGAGGTGCTGGAGCATCGCGAAGTCCTCGGCGATCTTCACCGGGTCGTTCGTGGTGATCAGCGTGGTCGCGGTGGACAGGATCAGCCGCTCGGTGCGCGCGGCGATGTAGCCGAGCATCGTCGTCGGGGACGACGGCACGAACGGGGGGTTGTGGTGCTCGCCGGTCGCGAAGACGTCGAGGCCGGCCTCCTCGGCCTTGAGCGCGATCGCGACCATGGCCTTGATCCGCTCGGCCTCGGTCGGGACGCGCCCGTCGGTCGGGTCCGGGGTGACGTCGCCGACCGTGAATATCCCGAACTGCATGCCGGCCTCCAGGTTAGTAGAACTTTCAATTATCCTACCGAACCCCGGCCCACGTGCCCGTATTCCTGCCCGCCCGCGCCCCCGCGCCTAGGCGGCGGGGACCGGGCGCAGGGGCGCCGGGCGCGGCGCGGCGGGCAGGAAGAGGTGCCCGCTGAGCGCGCCCCGGATCGTCCGTACGCCGGCGACCGCCCAGGCCGTGACGAGGAGGAGGTAGAGGAGGACGGCCACGCCTGCCAGCGTGTCCAGGCCGGTGAGCCGGGACAGGCCGGACGCGCCGGTCACGCACGTCCCGACCGGGAAGGTGAACGCCCACCACGTCATCGCGAACGGCATGCCGCCGCGCAGCGCCCGCAGGTTCGCGGTCCCGGCGAGGGCCAGCCAGAGCAGCGCGAAGCCCATGACCGGCGCGCCGTAGAGGACGGCGAAGGCGCGCGCCGCCGCCGCGTACCCGGGGGCGGCCTGCCCCGCCGCGTCCGCGATCTGCACGACGGCCGTGGTGGACTGCCCGAGCGGCCCGAGCACCAGGAACAGCGTCGGGGTCAGGGCGACCGGCGACGGCGGGCCGCCGGCGAGCCGCGTCCAGATGCCGGGCAGCAGGACGAGCGTGGCCAGCAGGCTCGCGCCGAACATGCCGTAGCAGCCGAACAGCAGCGTGGCGCGGGCCTGCCCCTCCGGCAGGTGCGGGACGAGCGCGGGCCCGAGCGCCGCGGCGACCATCGGGGCGACCACGGGCAGCAGCCAGGTGGGGTTCGCCGACCCCGGCTCGAGCCGGTGCCTGGTGATCATGAGGTAGGGGACGCCGGCGGCGGCCAGCAGGGCGTAGAGCGTCCCGGCCGTCCAGAGGACGGCGTCCAGGGCGACCGCCGCCCGCGTGCCGATCACGCCAGGGCCGAGCACGAGTGTCCCGTAGCCGACGGCGAGCAGCGCCATCGGCGGGCAGCCGTAGAAGACGGCCGTGGCGGGGTTGTCCAGGAGCTGGAACCGCGCCACGTCCGTGTGCCGGGTGAAGTGGACGGCGCGCGCCGCCATGAGCGCCATGAGCATCACCAACGAGACCGCCCACACGGCCATCGCGAAGGCGTGCAGGCCCGGGACGTCCACCGGCAGCGCGTTCGCCCCGTTCGCGACGATGGCCGTGCCCATGACGGCCGCGTACCAGTTGGGGCCGAGATGCCGGAACACCTCGGCGGGGCGGTCCAGCGCGCCCAGCAGGACGCCGTTCGGGGTGGGGAGGGTCATGCCGTCCAGGTTCCGCCGTCCGCGGCCGCATCAGTAGAGGTCATGGCCCTATGTCCTCATAAGGCACCCTTATGGGTTCGTAGAATTGCGGTCATGGCCGTCTCGCACCGCGTCCCCGATCTCGGCGCCCTCGAACTGCTGCTCGCCGTCGTCCGGCTGGGCAGCGTCGGGCGCGCGGCGGCCGAGCTCGGCGTCACCCAGCCCGCCGCCAGCGCCCGGATCCGCTCGATGGAGCGGCAGATCGGCGTGGCGCTGCTCGAACGGTCGCCGCGCGGCTCCCGCCCCACGGAGGAGGGCGCGCTGGTCGCCGAGTGGGCCCGGCAGGTGGTCGCGGCGGCGGAGGCGCTCGACGCCGGGATCGGCGCGCTCCGCGAGCGGCGGGACGGGCGGCTGCGCGTCGTGGCGAGCCTCACGGTCGCCGAGTACCTGATGCCCGGCTGGCTGGTGACGCTCAAGACCGTCCATCCCGGCGTGGCGGTGACGCTGCGCACCGCCAACTCGACCGTGGTCGCCGAGCAGGTCCGCGGCGGCGCCGCCGACCTCGGGTTCGTGGAGGGTGCCCGAACGCCCGCCGGCCTGAACGGCACCGTCGTCGCCACCGACCGGCTCGTCGTCGTGGTCGGCACGCGGCACGCCTGGGCGCGGCGGCGCTCGGGCATCGCGGCGGCCGAGCTGGCCGCGACGCCGCTCGTCCTGCGCGAGGAGGGGTCGGGGACGCGCGAGGTCCTGGACCGGGCCCTGGCCGCGCACGGCGGGACGGCGCCGCCGCTGCTCCAGCTCGCGTCCACCACCGCGCTCAAGGCGGCGGCCGTCTCCGGCGCCGGCCCGGTCGTGGTGAGCGACCTGGCCGTCGCCGACGAGATCGCCTCAGGGCGGCTGGTCCGGGTCCCCGTCCCCGAACTGGACCTCTCGCGGCCGCTGCGCGCGGTCTGGCCGGCCGGCCGGCGCCCCGCCGGCCCCGCCCGCGACCTGCTCGGCCTGACCCGAACCTCCCGCTCAGCCGATTAGCCGCCCACGGGGTCAGGCTCGGGGCTCGGCGGTCAGGCGCGGGCCTTCGCGGGGGCGAAGACGGCCTGGATCTCCAGGGCGATCGCGATCTCGTCGCCGAGCATGACCCGGTCGCCCTGCAGCGGGATGTTGAACTCGATGCCGAAGTCGCGGCGGCTGATGGACGCGGTCGCGGTGAAGCCCGCGCGGACGCCGCCCCACGGGTCGGGGCCCACGCCGTGGAACTCCGTCAGGAGCCGGACCGGCCGGGTCACGTTCTTGATCGTCAGCTCGCCGTCCAGGTGGTAGCGGGGCGTGCGGGCGCGGCGACCGATCCTGGCACGTTCCACGCCCGAGCCGGCGAAGCTCATCACCGGGTGGCGGCGCACGTCGAGGAAGTCGGCGGAGCGGACGTGCTCGTCGCGCTCGGCGCTGCGGGTGTCGATCGAGCCCATCCGGATCTCCGCGCGGGCGGCGGAGTCGAACGGATCCTCCCCGATCACGACCTCGCCCTCGAAGTCGGGGAACGAGCCGCGCACCGTCGTCATCAGGTGCCGGACCGAGAAGGTGATCTCGGAGTGGACCGGGTCGATGGTCCAGCGGCCGGCTTCGAGGTCGGGCACCTCGCCACCCATCAATCCCCCAATAACTCGACAATCCGGCCAAAGTACACCAAACATCACCCTGGTCTGTCCGGACCCTCAGGGGGAATGCTTTCGGCATGATCGGTGAACACGTGCTGGCCGGATACGTCCCCGACGCGGGCGGCCGGGAGGCACTCGACCTCGCGCGCGCCATCGTCGCGCTGACCGGCGGCCGGCTGAGCGTGGCGACCGTCCATCCGCCCGACCTCCCCGCCGCGGCCGGGGAGGCGCGCACCACGATGGACCAGCTGGCGGACGTCCTGGCCGGGGAGCCGGCGGACCTGCTCGTCCATGAGGGCCGCAGCGTCGGCCGCGGCCTGACCGTGCTCGCCAGCCGGATCGGCGCCGACCTGATCGTCGTGGGCTCCCCGGAGGGCGGCGCCCACGGCCGCATCGGCGTCGGCGCCGCCGCCGACCACCTGCTCCACTCGGCGAGCGAGGCCGTGATGCTCGCCCCGTCCGGCTACCGGCCGCCGGACGAGCTGGGCCGGATCACGGTCATGTACGTGCGGCGGCCCCAGTGCGACGAGGCGGTCATCCGCGCCGCCCAGGCCGCCGACCGCCTGGAGGTCCCGCTCCGGCTCGTCACCCTGGCCATCGGCGACGTCAACCCCGAACCGCTCCGCGACGACCTGGCCCTCGCCATCCGGCTCGCAGTGGACTCCGCGGACCTGCTTCCCGAGGACGTCACCGCCGAGGTCGCCGAAGGCGACGACGTCGCGGACGCCTTGGACGACGTTGACTGGCCCGAGGACGAGCTCCTCGTCGCCGCGTCCAGCGAGGACGCCGCCGCCCACCGCGTCTTCCTCGGCGAGGTCGCCCTCAAGGTGCTGCGCGCCGCACCCTGCCCGGTCACGGTCCTCCCGCGTGGCTACTACTGAGTAGTCCCTTATGACCGTTTCAATGGAACCGCTTGCCGCCTGCTGTTTACCTCGGCTAAATTCCGTCGAGATCGGAACGTGACCTTGAACCGGGGCACGTTCCGTTCCCCGGTCGGGCGTCACCCTGCCCGAACGAGCGAGGGGGCAGGGAGCGAGATGGACCCGATCGGCAAGAAGCTGCTCGACATCGCCACGAAGGAGCTCGGCTACACCGAGAAGGGCGACGGCTACACCAAGTTCGGCGAGTGGTACCGCAAGAACATCGACGGCGACCACGACGAGTACTTCTCGACGGCGCCCTGGTGCGACATGTTCCTCGCCTGGGCCGCCGACAAGGCCGACGTCACCGGCCAGGCCGGGCAGTTCGCCTCCACCGTCGACCACGCCAAGTGGTTCAAGAAGAACGACGCCTGGGGCCACGACCCCGAACCGGGCGCCATCGTCTTCTACGACTGGAACGGCTCCGGCGACATCGACCAGATCGACCACGTCGGCATCGTCGAGAAGGTCGACGGCCACACCCTCCACACCATCGAGGGCAACGCCGACGGCTACAAGCTCATGCGCAAGACCCGCGACATGGACTCCGTCGTCGGCTTCGGCTACCCGTCCAAGATCAAGGTCGAGGCCAAGTACACCCCCAGGCACGCCGCGCCCGCCCCCACCGTCGACAAGGTCGGCGACCCCGCCTCGACGACGCGCACCCACGAGCTGGAGCACTCCCCCTCCCACTCCCCCGAGCAGGTCCCCGCCCAGGAGGTCGTCCTCGGCGGCATCCTCGCCTTCGTCCTGTGCGGCACCGTGGCCCTCGCCGCCGGCCGCGCCGCCGCCGCCAAGGCCCCCACCTCGCCGCCCATCCGCGTCCGCAAGCGCGGCAAGCACCACCGCCCGTCCTCCCCCGTCGCCCTCCCGGCCGACGTCACCCCCGCCGACCTCGACGCCGCGGACGCCGGCACCACCGTGATGCCCGCCCTCTCCCTCGCCGCCGCCCACGAGGCCGAGGACCGCGAGTTCTGGGGCCGCATCGCCCACCTCGAAGAGGACAAGGAGCTCGACTTCTGGAACACCCTGCACGCCGAGCTCACCGACTCGGCGTCCGACCGGTACGCAACCACTCCAGGATTCCGCTAGAGTTGTCCATGCGAGCCCGGGGGGCGACCCCCGGACCGGAACGCGGACGTGGCTCAGTTGGTAGAGCATCACCTTGCCAAGGTGAGGGTCGCGGGTTCGAATCCCGTCGTCCGCTCTGAGAGGCCCCCGTCAGGCCTCGCTCTGGTGGAGTGGCCGAGAGGCGAGGCAACGGCCTGCAAAGCCGTGTACACGGGTTCAAATCCCGTCTCCACCTCGCAGCACGCACAAGGGCGATTAGCTCAGTGGGAGAGCGCTACCTTGACACGGTAGAGGCCACTGGTTCAATCCCAGTATCGCCCACGAGTGGGTCGGCATGCTCAGTGAGCTTCGCTCACTTTCGCCAGACCCGCAGTGTCTTCCCGGGGGGCGACCCCCGGACCCCCGATGTGGGGGACTCCGTCCCCCACGCCCCCTGCGTGCGGGGCTGGGGTTCTCGGAGATCCTCAGGTCCCACGTGGCGGGCGTTCAGACCAGTCCCCGGGACGTGTTGCGCCGAGAGCGCCGTCGGCTGTCCACATTTCTGCGAGCGGTCAGGTGAGCGACCGCCTTAATGCGCGATCTGCCGGGCGATTGCCGCACCGACGCCCCGCATCTGCAATCAGCGCTACCACATCACTTGGGCCGCGGCCGCGCTCGCGATGGCGGTCTCCTCCCTGGCTGCCGAACCGGCGGCGGGTCGCGGTTGAGGCGCTGGGGGATGCCGCCGGGGACGCGCTTCAGTGGTCGAGTACGGCGGCGGTGGCTTCCAGCTCTACTAGTTGGTCGGTGTAACCGAGGACGGTGACGCCCAGGAGGGTGCTGGGGACGTCGTGGGCGCCGAAGGCGTCGCGGACCACCTGCCATGCCGTCACCAGGTCTTCTCGGCGGTTCGAGGCGACCAGTACTCGGGTGTTGATGACGTCTTGCAGCGACGCGCCTGCGTCCGCCAAGGCGGATCGCAGGTTCTCCAGCGCTTTGGCCGCCTGGCCGGCGTAGTCCCCGATCGCGGCGGTCGTGCCGTCCTCGTTCAGCGGGCACGCCCCGGCCAGGAAGATGAGCCGGGCCTCCGCCGGGGCAGTCGCCGCGTAGGCGTACTCGGCCACGGCGGACAGGGACGCGGAGCGGATCAGCGTGACGGCACGGGGCATGGACGTTCCTCCGGGCTTCGGGTGCGGGCCTCCACGAGGCTGTCAAAGATCTTGTTCGCAGTCGACGCTTTCACGCTCGGGGCCTCTGTTGGAAACTCCACCGTCACCGGCGCATCATGGGCATCCTGGTTCATCGACGGCGCGCTGGAGGGTCGGGCTTGGCTGGATCGTCTCATCGGGCCGTTCTGCGGGCCGCGGTCCTGGTCGTGCTTCTCGGGTTGATCGCCGCGCCGCTCGGGCGCGGGCGGGCGGCCGGTGGCTCTGACGTCGCGGACCTCGACCGGTTCGTACGTGGGCGGCTCGCGGCCGCTCGGCTGCCGGGGATGGGGTTGGCGATCACGCGCGGGAGCGAGACCGTTCTCGTGCGGGGGTACGGGAAGGACGCGGGGGGCGCGCCGATCACGCCGGAGACCCGGTTCCGTGTCGCGTCGCTGAGCAAGTCCTTCACCGCGTTCGCCGTCATGCGGCGGGTCGAGGCCGGGCAGATCGGGCTCGACCAGCCCGTCCGCCGCTACCTGCCCGGCTTCCGGCTCGCCGACCCGGCCGGAGCGCGGATCACCGTCCGGGAGCTGCTCAACCAGACCAGTGGACTCGGGGACGGCGGCTTCCTCAGGATCGCCCGTGATCAGCAGACGAGTCTCGCGGGGCGGGTCGCCGACCTGCGGCAGGCGCATCTGGTCGACGCGCCTGGGCGTGCCTTCCACTACTGCGATCTGAACTACCAGGTCCTCGGGAGGGTCTTGGAGGTCGTCTCCGGGCGGCCGCTGTCCGACGAGTTGCGCCGGTCGGTCTTCGAGCCGCTCGGTATGCGCGACACCGTTTCCGTTCCCACCGCGCAGGAGGGACCACGTGTCGCACCGCGTCTTGCGCGGGGCGGGATCGTGGTTTACGGCCTGCCCGTCGGGCGGGCGGAACTGCACGGGCTGGTGGGCGGCTCCGGCGGGGTGATCACCAGTGCCCGGGACATGACCCGGTGGCTGAGGCTGCACGCGGGTGACCCCTCGGGCCTGCTCAGCGCGGCCGGGATGCGGACGCTGCACACGCCGCCGCCCGGGGTGGACGGTGGCTACGCGATGGGCTGGTTCAGTCCGGAGGGCGCCCCGCCGCGGCTGGAGCACAACGGCGTCCTGTCGACGTTCTACGCCGACCAGGTCGTCCTGCCCGGAAGCCGCGTCGGCATCGCTCTGCTCTACCCGGTGAACGACGCGCTCGCCGACACCAGCGGGATCAAGGAGGGCGTGATCGCGCTCATGACCGGCCGCCGTCCCGCCGCGGCCCGGATCCCGGACGGCCGGGTCACGGCGGTGCTGCTCGGCATCCTCACCCTCGGCTCCGTCGTCCTGCGGACGAGGGCGCTGGTGCGCCTCCGCCGCTGGACGGACCGGGCCCGCGCCCGGGACCGGTGGCGGACGCTCGTCCTGACGGTGCCGCAGATCGCCTGGCCGGTGCTGCCCGCCGTCCTCGTGCTCGCGCTCCCCCGGCTCATGCTGCTCCTGACCGGGCGCGCCTTCTCCTACACGCAGCTGTTCCTGTCCATGCCCGCCGTCGAGACCTGGCTGGTCTCCGCCGGGGCACTCGGGCTCGCCCTCGGTACCGCGCGGATCGTCGCGCTGCCGCGCCGGCCCGCCCGCACGTCACCGAAGGACCGGTAGCGTGCGGGCGGCGGCTCGGGTCAGCGTTGGAGCTGCGGGGTGAACGCCGCCGCGCGGGCGTAGAGCTTGTACAGCTTGAACTGGCCGGCGAAGGACAGCCCGCAGGCGTTGTCGAGGACGCTGGTCGCCTTCTTGTTGCTGAGCGTGGTGCCGCGCGCTCCCGGGTGGTCGATCTGGCCGCCCATGAACACCCCCATCCTGTCGAGCATGTGCTCGCGCTGGCCGGTGTTCATCCCCTGCCAGGAATGGCACGTCACGGCCGCGAGCAGCGCGTCGTTGAGCTCTCCCGACGCGCCGTGGTCGTGGTCGTCGGCGGGCGCCGCCTTCGCGGCGGCCGGGGACTTGAACCAGGGGCACGGGCCGCCCGGCTTCAGGTCGGTCATGCAGACGAACAGCTCGGCCTCGTTCTCCAGGTTGCCGAGGCCGATGCTCAGCCAGGGGACCTTGCCGTTCAGGCAGTCGGGCAGGTTCTTCGGAGCGCTGGTCGCGTTGCCGTTGGAGTACCAGCAGTTGCCCACGTTGCCGGGGAAGGCGTCCCACCAGAAGTCCACGCCGTTGCCGGTCATCGTGTTGCCGTGGAACGAGTTGCGGTGCGAGGTGGACAGCTTCAGCGGATCGCAGCCGGTGATGGGCGAGTTCCCCGGACCGCAGACGAAGGCGTCGGGGACGGCGAACAGCATCGCCCCGCGCCTGCGGTTGTCGTGGAAGCGGTTGTTGCGGACGACGTTGTCGTCGCCGCCCGCGATCCACATGCCGGTGCCGACGGGGACCGGCACCGACGGCACCACGTCGCTGCCGGGCAGGTACGGGTTGAAGTTGTTGGAGGAGAAGACGTTGTTCTCGATCAGGTCGCCCTGCTGCGGAAAGCCGGGGTGGCCCGCCGCGGTGAACACGTCGGTCGTGAAGCCGAGGGCGTTGCCGTAGAAGTTGTTGTGGTGCAGCCAGGTGGCGCTGCCGTCGGTGCCGGAGTAGCCGCTGGTGTTGTGGTGGGAGTCGCAGTAGCGGATCTCCTGGCTGTAGCGCGCCTTCGGATAGACCTTCGGGTCTCGGCCCGCCGAGGTCTTGGCGCCCGACCCCGGATAGAGCCCGGAGTCGCCGCTGCCCGCCGCCTCGCAGTTCTGTATCAGGCCGTGGTCCTCGACGAAGGTGAGGACGCCGTACTCGCCCGCGTAGAAGGTCTTGAAGCGGTCGAGCATGTAGCCGTTGGTCTCCAGCACGTAGATGGCGTGCTCCTCGGCATGCCGGACCGTGACGTTCCGCAGGACGAAGCCGTCGGCCCGGTCGGCGCGGATGCCCACGTCCTTCGCCGAGCGGCGCGGGCCGCCGTTGCCGGACGCGGGGTCGCCGGCCTCGACGACCACGTCGTCCGCGCTCACGCCCGACCCCTCCATCTGGAGGTTGCAGCGCACGCACTTGCCGAGGTTGGGGACGCCGTGCCGGTCGACCAGCGGCGGGTCCGGGTCCTTGCCGGAGCCGGGCGAACGGCCCAGCACGGCGATCAGGTTGGCGTCGTTCGGGCACATGTACTCGCCGAGGTAGGAGTACGCGCCGGTGCTCAGCTTGTACGGGTCGCACGCCTTGTCGTGGGTGGGCTTCTGGCGCGCGGTGGGCTCGGTGTAGACGCCCGGCAGGACCACGACCCGGTCGTTGTTCCTCGAGTCGTTCACCGCGGGCTGGATCTCGTTGTACCGGCACCGCGAGGCCAGGGCCTTGTTGACGCGCGTGAGCTCCCGCGCCTCCGCGGCGCTGAAGCTCCGGTGGTCGTTCGGCCGGATGTCGTAGCCCGACTTCCGAGCCCGCTTGATCGAGGCCTCCAGGCGCTTGAGCGAGTCGGGCCGGCACACCACGCGGGTCGTGCTGCCCTTGGTCGTCTCGATCGACGACGCCAGGGTCCTGGCCTTGGGGACCGCGCCGCCCGCGCACGGGCTGACCGAGCAGTCCGGGCCGGGCAGCGGCCAGTACGAGGGGCGCTCGATGTGCGCGCCCGCGCTCGCCGTCAGCCCGAGGACCAGCCCGAACGCGGTGGCAACGATCAGCCAGAGCCTGCCGGGGAACCGTCTGCCCATAAGTCGCCCTCGTCTCCGAGGCCCCTGTCCGGCACTGCCGGGACCGCGGCCCGCAGATCACAGAATTTGAGTGAGTTTCACGTTCAATGTAACTTCGGACACACTGAAAGATCCCGTCACACGTCCACAACCGGCCACGCCGCTCCCCCGGCTCGACCGGGCGGAGAAAGGCCTCCTCGTGAACGGCTTGGCCCTCTCGCTCGTCCTCGCCGCCGCCGTCGTGCACGCGTTCTGGAACTTCTCCGCGAAGCGGGTCGGAGACGGCGGGGCGCCGTTCGTCTTCCTCTACTACACCGTTGGGGCCGTCGTTTTCGCCCCGGCGGCGGCGGTCTTCCTGGTCCTCTCCCCTCAGCGTCCTGAATGGACGTGGCTCCTCGCGGCGCTGGGGACCGCGCTCCTGCACGTGGCGTATGGAATCGTGCTCCAGCGCGGGTATGCGGTCGGTGACCTGTCGGTGGTGTACCCCCTGGCCAGGGGGACGGGGCCGCTGCTGTCGGTGCTGGCGGCGGTCCTCTTCCTCGGTGAGGACCCCGGCGCGGCGGGGCTGGCCGGCGCACTCCTGGTGATCGCCGGTGTCCTGGTCGTCAGCAGCGGCGGACCGGCGGCGGACGGCGCCTCGCCCGCGCGGCGCCGCGCGGGCGTCTTCTACGGCGTGCTGACGGGGGTCGTGATCGCGGGCTACACGCTGTGGGACGCCCACTCGGTCACCGGGCTCGGCGTCCCGCCGCTGGTCTACTTCGGCGTCGGCACCCTCGTCCAGAGCCTGCTCCTCGCGCCGCACGCCCTGCGGAACCGGACGCGGGTCGCCCGGCTGTGGCGCGGCCACCGCCGCGAGGCGCTGACCATCGGCCTGCTGTCGCCGGTGGCGTACCTGCTCGTGCTCTTCGCGCTCCGGATGGCGCCGGTCAGCCTGGTCGCCCCGGCCCGCGAGCTGAGCATCGTGCTCGGCGGGCTGGCCGCGTGGCGGGTCCTGGGCGAGGCGCACGCCGTCCGGCGGCTGGCGGGTTCGGCCGTGGTGCTGGCCGGGATAGCCGCCATCGCGATGGCCTGACTCCGCCGAGGCTCGACCGCCGTCAGAAGGCGACGGCGACCTTGCCTCGGGCGTGGCCGCGCTCGACGTGGCGGAGGGCCTCGGGGAGTTCGGTGAACGGGTAGGTCCGGTCGATGACGGGGGTGACCCGTTCCTTCTCCATCAGCTCCGCCAGGAACCGCAGGTCCGTGGAGTTGGGCTTCCATCCGACGTTGGCGATGCGCTGTCTGACGAAAGGGGAGGCCAGGGCGCCGCGGACGATCTGCCCCGCGGGTCCGAGCAGCCCGCCGCGGGGCGAGGCGATGCCGCCGACGATCACGAGGGTCCCGCGGGAGGTCAGGCAGCGCCGCAGCCGGGTCAGCGACCGGTCGCCGACGATGTCCAGGAGCAGGTCGTAGTGCCCCTTCCGTTCGGTGAAGTCCTCCCGGGTGTAGTCCACGACATGGTCCGCGCCCAGGGAGCGGACCAGTTCGAGGTTGCGGGTGCTGCACACTCCGGTGACCTCGGCCCCGAACGCCTTGGCGAGCTGGACGGCGAACGTGCCGACGCCGCCCGAGGCCCCGTGGACGAGGACCCGCTGCCCGGCGGAGATCCGGCCCGTGTCCCGCAGCCCCTGCAGCGCGGTGTGCCCGGCCATCGACACCGACGCCGCCTGCTCGAAGGTGAGGCGGGCGGGCTTGACGGCCAGCCGGTCCTGCGGGACGGCGACGGCCTCGGCGAACGAGCCCAGGCGGACCTCCCCGAAGACCTCGTCGCCGGGACGCAGCCCGGTCACCGCGTCGCCCGTCCGTTCCACGACGCCGGCGAGGTCGGCGCCGAGGACCAGGCCGGGCCTCGGCCTCCGCAGGCCGTAGGTGAGCCGCACCAGCTTCGGGTCGGCCCGAAGGTGGCGCCAGTCGTAGGGGTTGACGGACGCCGCCCGCGTGCGGACGAGCACCTCGTCCGGGCCGATGTCCGGTTCCCCGACGTCCTTGAGGGCCAGCGCGTCCGGCGGGCCGTAGCGGTCCCAGGTCCAGGCCTTCATGGCGGCTTCCTTCCGTTGGGCGTGCTCACCGGGATGGGCGTTGGACCGATCGGCCGTCGTACGTCGTAAGGTTGTCATACGTCGTAAGGTAATCGTACGCCGTAAGGCGGTCAAGAGGGAGGAAGCGGATACCGCTCGGAGACGACGGACGGCGCGCTCAGGTGCGGCCGGAGAGGATCACGAAGCGGCGGCGCGGCGCCGCTCCAGCCCTTCGAGGATCAGGTCGAGGGCGAACTCGAACTCGAACTGGTCGTCGCAGAAGCCCAGGGTGCCGTCCGGGTCGTCGTGGACGGCGTCCGCGAGCATCCCCGCGAGGTTCGGGAACCGGTCGGCCATCTGCTCCATCGCCGCGGCGTCGTCGGCCGGTGCGTCGCCGGGCTGGAACAGCTCCTGGGCGAACCCGAGGGCTCGGCTGCCCAGGACGTGCAGCGCGCGGTGCGCCAGGTCGAAGGAGAAACCGCCCGCCCGGAGAAGGCCCACGACGTGGTCGTAGTAGGCGATGACGGCGGGGCTCATGGTGGGGCGGGTGGCGATCAGTTGCGGTGCCCAACGGTGACGGAGGAGAACCTCCCGGGCGGCGAGGATCCGCGCGCGCAGAGCCGCCCGCCAGTCGCGCTCGGGGGGCGGGGCGTCGGCCTCCTCCACCGCCGCCATGATCTCGTCCAGGACCACCTCGACGAGACCGTCGAAGACGGCCTCCTTGTTGGCGACGTGGTGGTACAGCGACATCGCCTCGACGCCGACCTCCTGCGCGAGCCGGCGCATCGTGAGCGAGTCGAGCCCGTCGCGGTCGGCGAGGCCGGCGGCCGCGCGCAGCACCCGCCTGCGGCTCAGCGGGATGCGCGGCCGCTCGGCCACCTCGTCGGCGTCGGTCCGTGGAGTCATCGATCTTCCTCCCGGCGCACTCTACCCGTACACGGTAAGCCTCCCGGAGACCTTCCCGCGCTGGGCGAGGGAACCCTGATCGCCCGGTTCGTCTAAGGGCGCGGGAGGGGGTCCGCGCGATCCGGGCGGTACGGGGCGAGGAGTGGGGACGGGCCGCCGTCGATCTCCTGGGCCACCAGGGCGGCCAGGTGGGGGGCGAGGGTGATGCCGCTGTGGGTGACGACCGTGTACAGGCCGGGGGCCTGGAAGCCGATGAGGGGGTAGCCGTCCACAGGCAGGGGGCGGACGCACCTTCGTACTTCGGCGACCTCCGCGTTCAGGTGCGGGATGAGCGCGCGGGCGCGGGCGTGCAGTTCGCCGCCCACCGCCCGGATCAGTTCCGGGGAGGCGGACTCGTCCACGCCGGCGTCCAGGTCGTCGGCCTCCAGGTTCAGTCCCCCGGCCTCGGACTGCCTGACGGACAGGCCGGGGGCGTGGACGAGGCCGTTGACGACGGTCTGCGACGCGGACGTGATGGCGACGAGGCACGGGGCGGCCGAGCCCGGCTCGGAGGGGTCCACCAGCGGGAGGGTGACCCCGGCCGTGGCGAGGAGCTTGGGGCTGCGCCAGCCCGCGGCGCAGATCGTGAGGTCGGCGTCCAGGTCGCGGCCGTCGTCCAGCCGCACGCCGGTCACGCGGTCGCCGTCGGTGGTGAGGCGCATCGCGCGGTGGCCCGTCACGAGGGCGGCGCCCGATTCCCGGGCGCGGCCGGCCAGCGCCCGCGCGGCGGGGCCTCCGTGCACGTGGCCCTCGTCGGGGTAGTGCACGATGAGCGCGTCCCCTGGCACGCGGATGTGCGGTTCCAGCTCGCCCACCTGGCCGGGGCCGATCAGGTCGGCGGCGTAGCCGAGGGCGGTGAGGCGGGCGACCCGGTCGGCCAGCCGCTCCTTGGCGTCGTCGGTGGTCGCCCACGTGACGTTGCCCGGCGGGCGGTACCAGTCCGGGTCGCCGAACCCGGCCGCCAGGTCGCGCCAGGCGGACATCGCCGCGGTCCGGAACCGGTGGTAGGACGGGTCGGAGGGGTCGTTGGCGTTGATCCAGGCGTAGCTCGTGCCGGACGTCCCGGCGCCGGGCTCCTCCCCTTCGACCACCGTGACCTCGTGCGCCGGAAGCGCGGGGCCTCCGGCCGCCGGACGGGTGAGGCGGTCCGCGAGGGCGGCCCCGACGATCCCCGCACCCACGACCAGTACGCGCATGCCCTCAGAATGACATCCGCCCCCCGAGAGAGCGAGGGCCCTTCGTCCCCGGCCCCGTTCTGCGGTCGGCGGAATCGCTGGGGCCCCGCGGGGATGCCGATCTACGATGTGCGCATGGCCGAGACCGCGCGACCGCTCACGCCCGCCGACGACATCGAGAAGCCGCACGAGCATGCGCCGCACCGGCCCGCCGCGGCGCGCCCGCCGGCCGAGCCGCTGTGGCGCGACGCGCTCGGCCAGTGCCTGCGGCGCGCACGGCTCGAACGCGGCGAGATCCTGGTGGAGACCGCCCGCCGGGCGGGGGTCTCACCGCAGTACCTCTCCGAGATCGAGCGCGGCGTGAAGGAGCCGTCGAGCGAGATGATCGCCGCCGTCGCCGGCGCCCTCGACATGACGCTCGGCGACCTGACGCTGGCGATCGCGACGGGCCTGCTGGCCGTGCCGGCCGGAGCGGCTCCGGCCGGCCCGACCTGCCAGGCGGCGTACGCCCTCGCCGCGTAGCCGGTCGCGCTACGCGGGCATCGGCTGCCGCTCCTCCAGGACGTGGTCGATGAGGCCGTACTCCAGCGCCGCGTTCGCGGTGAAGACGCGGTCCCGGTCGGTGTCGGCGCGCAGGGTCGCGACGTCCTGCCCGGTGTGCCGGGCGAGGATGCCCTCGATGTCCGCGCGGACGCGGACGACCTCGTCGGCCTGGAGGATGAGGTCCGGGATCGCCCCGCGGCCCTGCCCGATCGGCTGGTGCAGGACGACCCGGGTGTGGGGCAGGGCCGCGCGCTTGCCGGGGTCGCCGGCCGCCAGGAGCACGGCGCCGACGGCGACCGCCTGGCCCACGCACGTCGTCGCCACCGGCGCGCGGATGTAGCGCAGCGTGTCGTACACGGCGAGCATCGCGCTCGGGTCTCCGCCCTCGCAGTTGATGTACAGCTGGATGTCGCGCTCGGGGTTGTCGGACTCCAGGTACAGCAGCTGCGCGACGAGGGCGTTCGCCACGCCCGCGTCGATGGCGGTGCCGAGGTAGATGATCCGCTCGGTCAGCAGATGCGAGTAGACGTCCATGATCCGTTCACCGCGGGGGTGCTGCGCGATGACGTTCGGGATCGTGTAGGTGCTCATCGCGCGTCTCCTCCGGACGGTGCGCCGAGCCCGACGGGGCGGCGGCGGGTGGGCATGACCTCGTCGAACGTGCTGACGATCGCGTCGATGAACCCGTAGTCGAGCGCCTCCTGCGCGGTGTACCAGCGGTCGTGCAGCGAGTCCTCGAAGACGCGCTCGATGGGCTGGCCGGTGTCCTCTGCGATGAGGCCGAGCACCGTGTCCCGGGTGTGGCGCAGGTCGTTGGCCTGCAGTTCGATGTCGACGGCGGCGCCCGCGATCCCGGCGGAGCCCTGGTGCATCAGCACGCGGGCGTGCGGCATCGCGCGGCGCTTGCCGGGCGTGCCGGACGACAGCAGGAACTGCCCGGCGCTGTAGGCGATGCCGAGCACCAGCGTGGACACGTCGCACGGGATGAGCCGCATGACGTCGCGGATCGCCAGCATCGACGGCACCGACCCGCCGGGCGAATGGATCCACAGCGCGATGTCGGTCGAGGAGTCCTCCCTCGCCAGGGTCATCAGCTGCGTCGCCAGCAGCGTGCCGTTGTCGTCGTCCAGCGGGCCGTCGAGCACGAGGACGCGCTGCTGGTAGAGCTCGCTCCGCACGCGTTCGTTGAACAACGGGATTGACTGTTCCTCGCTCATGCCCTTCACTCTGCGCCCGCCCGCGGACCGGTGACAGCCTGATCTGCCCTCGGCGGATCCGCTCAGAGCAGCGCGCCCCACAGGCGCGAGGACATGTTCCCTGGTCAGAGCGGGTATCAGCAGGATTCCGGACGTGGGGCCGAGACGGACTCGGGGGGAGTTTTGCGCGAGGAGAGCAGCGGCATGGACGCCGAGAGGGACGTCGAGCGGCGCGTCCAGCGCGTCGGCACCGGCGCGAGCGACAGGCCCGGGACGCTGGAGACGGAGGCCGGCCCGGGCATGGGCGAGGCCGAGAGCGACGTCCGCGAGCGCGTCCAGCACCTCGGGACGGGCGGGCACGGCGACCTCGGAGACCGGGCGCCGGAGTCGGAGGGCGCCGAGGCCCGAGCGGACGTGCGGCGGCGCGTCCAGGGCGTGGGCACGGGCGCGAGCGAGGCCGCCGGGACGCTCGGGACGGACCCGGCGCCCGACACCGGCGGCGCGCGCAGGGACGTCGAGCGGCGGGTCCGGCACCTCGGGACGGGCGCGAGCGGCACCGCCGGAGACAGGACGGCAAGCGAGGAGTGAAGACCTGCCGCGTCGCCGGACTCAGGAAGGCGTGGAGGCGGTGAGCGGAGAAGAGGCCGCCGGGGTGGGAGCCGTCGTCGCGGTGAAAGAGGCGTAGCCGGCGACGGTGCGGGGCGGGGGCCCGTCCACTTCTTCGCCGGGCGGCCGGTTCTCGGGCATGCTCGCCTGGTCCCCGTCGGGTTCTTCCGCAAGCGGCATGACTCGTCTCCCCGAGGCGGCCGAAGTGATCGGTCCGCTCTACCGCACCGCGCCCGGTCTAAACATTCCCCTGGTCGTCAGGGCGGCGCGCCGGCCCGCCGGGGCGCATCCGCCAGGGGCTCGGGATCAGGGTGCGGGCGTGGGCGGCGGCTGCGAGGTGGGCCGGGTCGCCGGTCCGGTCGAAAGCTTCGACGGCGGTGTCGGTGAACTTCAGGACGTGCTCGTCGCCGTGGTCCGCCGCGCGTTCCAGCGCTGCGGCGGGGGTGAGCCCGGCGGGTTCCGGATGCGGGGCCGGATCGGCGGGGGCGTAGGTCGCGACGATCGCGGCGGCCGCCGCCCACGCGGCCGCGAAGCCGCCCGTCCACAGCCGCGCCGGCAGCACCGGCAGGATGTGCCGGACGGCGTTCGGGGCCGTGGCGGCGTGCACCAGCAGGACGGGCGCGGCGCGGCCGAGGCCGAGGTACGCCGAGACCGCCGCGTCGACGAGGGATTCGAGGCGCTCGGGCACCTCCTCGGCCGACGCCGGGCCGCGCAGCCGGCGGACGCTCGCCGGCCAGCCGGACGTCCCGGCGAGCCGGTCCAGGCGGTGCGCGATGTATCCGCTCTGGTCCGCCAGGCGCGCGACGCCGCGGAGGGCGTCGGCCGGTGCGAGCACTCCCCCGGGCGGGACTGTCCCCGGCAGCTCGCGGTACCGCGCGGCCCAGAAGGCGAGCCCGTGCGCGAGCTCCTCGACCAGCTCCGGCGCGGGCGAGGCGCCGGGGGCGTCGCGCAGGGCCCGTACGGCGTGCCCGACCCGGATGACGCCGTGCGTCGACCCCGCCACGATGCCGGGGAGCAGGCGCGGCCACCATTCGGTGAGGACGTCCGTCCACGGCCGCTCGCGCAGCTCGGTGCGGAAGAAGCGCGTCCAGGCGGGCAGGCGCCGGGCGGACCCGAGCGCCGCGCGCCAGTCGCGGCGGGAGATCTCCGCGCCGGAGGAGGGCGGCTCCGCGAGGCGCCGCACGTAGCGGTCGAGCCAGCGGTCGACGTCGACGTCCAGGCCGCGCCGCACGATGACCTCGACCGCCATCGGCCCGTGGTTGGTCATCCCGTGGTCGCCCTCCTCGTCGCCGCCGAACTCCGGGCCGTAGGCGTGAAGGCGCTGGTAGGACTCGAGCAGGCGGTCATGCGCTGTGGTCATGCGGGCAGTGTCCGCCCGCCGCCGGGACCGGGGCGACGATTAGGCTCTGCCCTAATCGAAGGGGCGGTCGGTGATCCACCTGCATTTCACCGCGGCCGACCTCGGCCGCGTCCGGTTCGCGTCGTCGCCGCTGTGGGAGTGCGTCGCCAGCGTGCGCACCCTCCAGAGCGCGCGCGACGGATGGCACCTGCACCGCGCGTGGTGCGACCGGTTCCGCGCCCGGGTTCACGAGCGGCTCCCGCCGCACGTGATGGAGCTGCTCACGGCGCTGGTGCGGCCCGCCGGCTACATCCCCGACTTCCTGGTCCCCTCGCCGCCCCGGCGTCCAGAAGATGATGCGCGACCTGCACCCGTCGGTCGGGTTCGCGGACGGCGTCATCCGGGTCGTCAAGGACTACGAGGGGCACGCCGACCTCGGCGGCCGCGGGCTGGTCCTGGTGCCGTGCGCGTTCGCCTGGCCGGACGTCATCGTCCTCACCGCGCGGCCGAACGTCCCGACCGTGTCCTACGCGCCCCGCGGCGTCGGCAGGCTCTGGGCCCGGCGCCCCACCCCCGCCGCCGCGGCGCTCGCCGAGGTGCTCGGGCGGACCCGCGCGGCCCTCCTGGCGCAGCTGGACCTCCCGATGTCGACCACCCAGGCCGCCGCGCAGCTCGCCCTGTCGGCGCCCTCGGTCAACGCGCACCTCCAGGCTCTGCGGGCGGCGGGCCTGCTCGCGGCTCGGCGCGACGGGCGGCGCGTCCTGTACTCCAGGACGGAGCTGGGCGACCGGCTCCTCGCGGGCCGCTGACTCAGCGGGAGCTGCTCTGCGTGGCGCGGTAGTGGGAGGGCGAGACGCCGTAGAGGCCGCGGAACGCCTGGCGGAGCGCCTCCTCGCTGCCGAACCCGCAGCGGGCGGCGATCGTCTCCACGGTCAGCGCCGTGCCGGTCAGCAGGTGCGCGGCGGCCTCGCCGCGCGCCCGGCGCACGAACCGCCCCGGGCTCATGCCGAGCTCGGCCATGAACAGGCGGGACAGATGGCGCCGGCTGACGCCCGCGCGGGCGGCCAGCGCCGCCGTCGACAGGTCCGCCGCCGGGTTCCCGGCGATGTGCGCGACGGCGTCCTGGACGAGGGAGTGGCGTGCCGAGGGCGCCGTGAACATGCTCATCTGCGCCTGGTTGCCGGGCCGCTGCAGGTAGGTCACGAGTTGCCGCGACACGCTCCGGGCCAGGTCCGGACTGACGTCGGCCTCTATGAACGACAGCGTGAGGTCCAGGGCGGCGGTCACTCCGGCGGACGTGCACACTCCCCCGTCCGTCACGAAGATCGGTCCGCTGTCGAACTCGACGGCCGGGAACCGGCCCGCCAGGTAGTCGGCGTGCTCCCAGTGCGTCGACGCGCGGCGCCCGTCCAGGAGCCCGGCGGCGGCGAGCACCCCGGCGCCGGTGCACACCGACGCCACGCGGCGGGACTCCAGGCCGAGCCTGCGCACGTGCGCGACCAGCCGCCCGTCCTCCATCGCGTCGACATAGCCGATGCCCCCGGACACCACCAGCGTGTCGAGCGGCCCGGTGACCCGCTCCAGCGAGCACTGCGCCTGGAGCGTCAGGCCCGTCCCGGTGTGGATCGGCCGGCCGCCCGGCGAGGCGAGCGAGACGTCGTAGACGCCCCGGCGGTTCAGGAAGTTGGCCACCTGGAGCGCCGAGACGACGCAGGCGATGTCCAGCAGTTCGGCCGCCGGGTAGCCCACCACGAGGACGCGGCGCAGTTCGTGCATACCGCCACGGTATTGCCCGTCGGCGTCTCTATCACCTATGTCCGATAGACCGCTACCCCAAGTTTTCGGACCTCCCCGCGTCCGGAGCTGGCGGGGCCGGGCCCGGCGCGCCGAGAGTGATGCCATGGCTACCTCGTCCCACACCCTGGACTCCGATTCACGGGCCGCCGCCCGCCCGCGCGCCTCATGGCGGCGGCTCACCCTGCACTACGTCGAGATGGTGCTCGCGATGTTCGCCGGGATGATCGTCCTCGGCGCGCTCCGCGCGGCTCTCGGGCTGACCGTCGACTTCGACGCGCATCCGGGCGCCCACTACCTGCTCATGGCCACCGACATGGCGGTCGGCATGGCCGCCTGGATGCGCCTGCGCCGCCACGGCTGGGGCTGCACACTGGAGATGTGCGCCGCGATGTACGTTCCGGCGGTGCTGGTCCCGCTCGTCTGGGCCGGCGTCATGAGCGGGATGGCGTTCATGACGGCCGCGCACGTCCTGATGATGGTCGCGATGCTCGCCGTGCTGCTCCGGCGCCGGCGCGAGTACCACCACTGAGGCCGCCGCCATGACCGCACCCGAGACCACGGTCGTCATCCCGCTGTACGACCGCTTCACCGCGCTGGACGTCGTCGGCCCGTACCAGATGCTGGCGCTCACGCCCGGCGTGCGCGTGGTGTTCGCCGCCGAGCAGGCGGGCCCCGTGCGCGACGACTGCCGCACCCTCCAGATGACCGCCGTCGGCCTCGACGAGGCGCCGCGCCCGGACGTGGTGGTCGTCCCCGGCGGCCCCGGCACCGTCCACGTCCTGGAAGGGGCGCTCCCGGACTGGCTGCGCGACGTCCACGCCACCACCCGCTGGACGGCCTCGGTGTGCTCCGGGTCGCTCATCCTCGGCGCCGCGGGCCTCATCAAGGGGCTGCGCGCGACCACCCACTACCGGCACCTGGACAAGCTCCCCCTCTTCGGGGCCGACCCGACGCCGGAGCGCGTCGTGGTCGACGAGGACGCCCGCATCGTGACCGCCGCGGGCGTCTCCAGCGGGATCGACATGGCGCTGCGCCTCGTCGAGCTCCTCACCGACACGCGGACCGCCCAGGCCGTGCAGCTCTGGACGGAGTACGACCCGCAGCCCCCGTTCGACGCCGGCTCCCCGGCGCGCGCTCCCGAGGACGTCGTGGAGCTGGCCGCCGAGTACGAGGCGGCCGCGCTGGAGGACGCGATGCGGGCGCGCTGACCCGCGAGCGCGGCGGCCCGCGAGCAGGCCGCCGCCTCGACGGTCGCGGGGGCGCCGCCGAGGCGCGTCCCGGCCGCCCTCCGGGCCGCCGCGCCCTACAATTCCACGGGTGACCGCCTACAGTGATCTTGATCCGTTCGGGGACCTGGACGCCTCCGCGCTGCCCCCGCGCCAGCAGCGGATCCTGGCGATGATCCGCGACTGGGCGGTCAGGTACGGGTACGCGCCGAGCACGCGCCAGATCGGCGACGCCGTCGGCCTGCGGTCGCCGTCGTCGGTGTCGCGCCATCTGGCGAGCCTGGAGGACAAGGGGTTCCTGCGGCGCGGCGCCGCGGTCTCCCGGCCGATCGACGTGCGCATGTTCCTGCCGGACCGTCCGGCGCGCGAGTCCGCCGACGGCCCGGTGACCGTGCCCGTCGTCGGGGACATCGCGGCCGGCGTCCCCATCCCGGCCGAGGAGCACGCCGACGACACGCTGGTGCTGCCCCGCGAGCTGACCGGGCGCGGCACCGTCTTCGGCCTGCGCGTGCGGGGCGACTCGATGATCGACGCCGCGATCTGCGACGGCGACATCGTCGTGGTGCGCCGGCAGCCCGAGGCCCACTCGGGCCAGATCGTCGCCGCCATGATCGACGGCGAGGCCACCGTGAAGGTGTACCGGCGCCGCGAGGGCCACGTCCTGCTCGAACCCCGCAACCCCGCCTACGACGTGATCGACGGCGACGAGGCGACCGTCCTCGGCATCGTCGTCTCGGTCCTCCGCAACGTCTGACCGCCGCGGCGCCGGCGCCTGCCCGCCCCCTCAGAAGACGATGAAGATCACCCGGAAGCGGCCGCCTCGGAACAGGTAGCGGACGTACAGGGCGGACAGCCCCGCGATCGCGAGCCCCACGAAGCCCGCGCCGACGGCGGCGTGGGTGAAGAAGAAGAGGCTCGCCAGCGTGCAGAGCGCGGTCACGCCCAGCCACCACCAGAAGTAGAACCCCATGTACGTGGTCTTCGGGTGCGCCAAGGGAGTGTTGTGGTCTGACATGGCCGCTCCGTGTCTCGATGGGTGCGGGGCAATCCACGCCAGGCTTCCCGATGACTCCCTCGATCGGCAGCAATGCTGGACAACTCTGGAATGCATTGACATTCACCGATGGATGGCGTGTCACCGTCCAGGGGAAATGATGCAGGTGCGCCATACCGATGAGTAGTTTCCGCTGTCGTGGCGACCGGTCCTCGGCGGGCGTCCCCGCCGGTCAGATGCCGTCCACCACCTCCGCCGCCCTCCTCATCTGGCACTTCGCAAAGGCCGTCGGCGACGCCGTCGCGGTATCGCCGTGATCGATTTCGGCGCGGGATGAGAGTTCGTTATTTACGGCGTTGACCCACCTATCCCGATAGCGCGAAAGTTGGGCCGTTATGGAGCCATCGTGCGCAGAGGTCAACACCGCACGGTGAAGATCCAGGAATGGGGGACGGCATGGCCGTACCGAACCGTTTTCTCCGCCGTGTGACGGCCGGCGGCGTCGTGCTGGCGCTCCTCGCCGGCTGCGGTGGCGGGCCGGCGTCGAGGAAGGACCTCTGCGACGCGTACGGCAAGTACCAGAAAGAGGTCTCGCGGCCGCACTTCCTCTCCAACAAGGGGGTGTTCGACGCGCTGCGGGACCTCGGCGACACCGCCGAGCGCTACGAGGGGAACGCCTCGGTGCGGCAGGCGGGGCCGGCGCTCAAGAAGATGGGCGAGTCGGACTCCTACCGGCCGATGGAGGCCGAGTACCGCGCCCTCCCGATACGGGCGGAGTGCAGGACCGGCTGAACACCGCACCCGGCCGCTCACGGCGGCCGGGGCGTCCCGACGGCGGCCGGATCGACGGTGATCCGGCCGCCGTCAGTGCTGGGCGGCGAAGCCGAGCACGACGACCGCCAGCAGGAGGAGCCCGATGACGGCCACGGCGAGGAGGGAGATGCCGCCGCCTATCTCGATGTTGCTGTTCCGATAGGTGTCGCGCCCCGACGCCTGGAACGTCCCTCCGCTGACGTCTCGGACGTCCATGCGCACGCTGTTGCTCTGGGGCTGCGGGCGGGCGCGCTCGATCGCGGCGTCCAGCGATCGGGCGAAGGCCTCGTCACGCTCGGCGCCCTGGCGCAGCAGTGCCCGCACCCCCTCGTCGCGCCGCGGGTCCGCGGCGAACACCTCGAACGCCGCCAGCCGGTCGTGCAGCAGGAACCACCGCCTGACCAGGTCGTGCAGATCGGCCGCGCCCGCCGCGGCCGCCGGGTCCACGACGGCCGCGGCGAGCACCTCGACGGCCTCGGACGCCAGTCTCTCCGCCCGCATGGGGGCCTCCCTCCCGTTCATGCGGACGTCGGGCAGACGCGGGCCTGCCCGTTCGGGGCCAGGAGCTGCGCGTCCCCCCAGACCGCCCTGTAGTCGCCGCCGTACTCGCTGCCGTTCCTGGAGGTGATCAGCGTGACTCTCAGGTAGAGGGTGGCGTAGGCCGAGACGTCCTGGTCGAACTCGGCCGGCTTGCCCGGGCTCACCGTCTTGTGGTCGATCACCCTCTGATCGTCACCGAGCAGGGCGAACTCGGTGCTCGCCCTCACGTCCTCGTCGTCCGGCATGCCGGCCAGCGCCGTGAAGCGCTTGTACCGCTTGCTGGGAGTCAGGACGATGAGGCGGGCGCGGCCGACCTCGGACACCGGCATGAAGACGCTGCGGGCGCACTGCCGCCCGGCGAGGCGCGCCCCGGCTTGGGGCGCCGAACCGCCGGTGGAGACGCGGATCTGCTCCTCGGGCAGGTCGCGCAGGAAGACCGGTTCGACGGCGGTGGCGGGCGGCTTCCGCTGAACGGTCTCCGTGTTCTCCGGCCGGTAGTAGCGTCCGCCGGGCACCTCCGTCGACACGTGCGCGACCAGCGCCCCGTTGAGCACGATGATGAACGCCGCGCCCACGACCGCGCTGAACCCTCCCGCGTTCAGCGTGAAGCTGCGGTTGTGGGTCATGTGCGCGTCCCGCCCGGCCGCCTGCGCGCTGATGCTCCCGCGCCCGGCACCGCTCGGCGCCGGCTGCCATGCGCCCCGCAGGACGATCACGGCCGTCAGCATCAGCGCACCGGCGAACCCGGCCCACACCCAGTCGCCGCCGAATATCCGGCCCGCCGCTCCGGCGCCCAGGCACAGCAGCACCAGCACCGCCTTCAGCAGCGCACGGCGCGCACGGCGGGGGCGGGGCCCGCCCATGGACGCCTCCACTCCCACGCCGTCGCCCGATCGGGCCCTGGTCGTCATAGGTACAGATCCCTCCCCGCGATCGTCGAGTCGGAGATCCTCGCGTCCCCCCCGATGTTCAGGTAGACCCCACTGGGCGGCCGCGGCGCGTCGCCCGCACGGTCGGCCGGACGTTCGACGGGCTCGCCGCCCTCGGCGGCCAGCCTCGCCGCGATCCCGTCCTCACAAGGCACATGGAGCCACGCCCGCAGCGTCGACTCCTTCTCCCTCACCACGGTGGGGTGGAAGGCGGCGGGGTCGAGGTCCTCGTAGCCGTACCCGACGACGGTCTTGTGGACGGTTTCGGAGAGCAGGTAGGCGACCGGGCCGTCCGCCTGCGCGAGGGCCGCCCTCAGGACGCGGGCCTCGTTCAGCCGGAAGGTCTCGTCGACGCCGGCACCGACGAACCCGTACTCGTCCTGGAACGCCTGCCCGATGTTGACCGCGACGCGCAGCCGCGGCGGGTGGGGTCCGGTGGGCGCCGTGCTCGACAACCGCAGCAGCCCGGAGACGATGACCTTCGGCGGCACCGGATCCGGCACCGAAAGCGGCCACAGCATGAGGACCCCGTCCCCCCGGTCGAGGTGGACGCACGCCGTCCACGCCGACCCCAGCGCCTGCTCCAGCCAGGCGTACATCTCCTGCCGCGCCCAGCGCCTCCCCATGTCGTTGCGGGACGCGCTGCCCTTCATATCGGCGACCGCCATCACCGCGGTCTGCGGATACTCGGTCATGCTCGGGCGACCTCCTGTGGTATCGCGAGCCGCATTTCGGCTCGGCCCCGCGGACTCCTGACCGAAAGGCGTCCGATTCGCCTTCATCTTGCTCAGTCCCCCCAAGGCGCGGGCGGCGTGCGGGCCGGGTAGCTTGTGCCCCGCTCCGGCAGGGAAGCGAAAATTTCCGCCATTCCCCATGAAACCGCAGGCCAGATAATTGATCACTGATCTTGAAAGGGCCGGCCCCGCGCACCGGAGGCCGGAGGAACGCAGGGAGATCGGCCGGGGAAATGGCGCACTTGCGCCATTCAGCACTTCCGCTGGCCGGCCTCCTCCAGGAGTCGCGCGAGCCCTGCGGGGTCGGCCACGCTGACGGTCCCGTGACCGGTGACGACGAGGCCGCGCCTCCTGAGCTCGGTCAGCGCCCGGACCACCGAGCTGCGCGACACCCCCAGCACCTCGGCGATCTCCCGCTGGAACCGGACCGGCGCCCCGCCCGCGCCGACGGCCGGGCGGGCCAGCAGGTTCGCCACCCGGACCAGCGTCGGCCCGCGGTCGGTCCCCCTGATCGCGTCGGCGCTGCGCAGCCGATGGGCCAGCACCCGCAGCAGCGCGCGGGTGATGCCCTCGTGCCGCCGCATCACCCGGTCGAACGCCTCGTGCGAGAGCTGCACGACCTGCCCCGGCCGGACGATCCGCACCGTGGCGGAGTGCGGCCGGCCGTCGACCAGCGACAGCTCGCCGAGGATGTCGCCCGGTACCCGCGACGCGAGCCACCGCTCCCCCTCGCACGCGCGCGTCACCACCTCCGCGTGCGCGGTCAACAGGATCGCGATCCTCGGTGAGCGGCGTCCCTCACTGTAGATGCCGGCACCCGCCGGAACGAGCCGGACGACGCCGGCGGAGATCAGTTCCCGCTTTTCCTCGGCGCGCAACTGCTGAAGGAAAGGACGCCCCGCCAGCTCCCCGCCCATAAGCGACGTCATTCTCCTGGTACCTTCCTTATCGGCCGCCGTCGGCCGCAGTGGTCGCCCCTTTACCGCGCCCGCCCAGCGGGGGCCGGGGCCGTTCTCCTGTTGACGAGCATCGGACGAGCGTCGAATGAGCAATGACAGCCCGCGAAAGCGCCGGTGGAACATCGACCATGTCGCTGAGGACCTCGACCACGCCGACAAGGACGCCGACCACGGCGACGGGAGCGCCGGCCGGGCCGCCGAGGAATCCGCCCGCGCCGGCGGGGATTCCGGCGGCGCCGAACGTGCCGCCCTCCGGAACGGAGCCCGGCGCGCGGCGGCGCCCAAGCGCGTTCTCGTGATCGCGGACGAGTGGTTCCCCGCGCGCGGCGGCCTGAGCTCGCTCAACCGCCACCTGTGTGCGGCGCTGGCCGCGGCGGGGGCGGAGGTGCACTGCCTGGTGCCCGGCGCCTCCGCCGAGGAGCGGGCCGACGCGGCGGCTTCCGGCGTCCGCCTGCTGGAGGCGCGGCGGAGCCCCGGGACGAGCGAGCGCGAGGCTCTGATGCGCAGGCCGCCCCTCCCGCCGGGGACGGAGCCGGACGCGGTCATCGGGCACGGCCGGGTGACCGGCCCGATCGCGAACGCGGTCACCGAGGACCACTATCCCCGCGCCGCCCGGTTCCACCTCGTCCACATGGCCCCCGACGAGATCGAGTGGTACAAGCTCGACGGCGGGAACGACGCCGGCCTGCGGGCGGACACGCGCAGCCGCATCGAACTGGACCTCGCCCGCGACGCCACCGCCGCCGTGCCCGTGGGGCCGCGGCTGCACGGCTGGCTGGCGCGGGACCTGCCGGCGGGCCGCGACGGGCACCGCGCCAGGCTGATCCAGCTCGATCCGGGCTTCGACATGGCCGGGCCGCCCGAGCGCGGGATCCGGGCCGGTCGCCCGCTGGTCATGATCATGGGCCGGATGGACGACGTGCGGCTCAAGGGGGTGGATCTGGCCGCCAGGGCGATCGGCCGGGCGCGCGGGCTGTACGCGGGCGCCGCGGACTGGGAGCTGCTCGTGCGCGGAACCCCCGCCGGCACCGAGCAGGCGCTGCGCACGCAGGTGCTCGGCTGGATCGGCGACCCCTCCGCCTCCGTGACGGTGCGCCCGTACTCCGCCGAGACCGCCGCGATCCAGGAGGACCTGGACCGGGCCAGCCTGCTGCTGATGCCCTCCCTGGTGGAGGGCTACGGGCTGGTCGGGCACGAGGCGATCGTCAACGGGACGCCCGCGCTGATCAGCGCCAACAGCGGGCTGGCGGAGCAGGTGGCGAAGGTGGCGCCGGACCACGCCGGCGCGCTCGTCGTGCCGGTGCGGCACCGGGTGGAGGAGGACGTGCCCGCCTGGGGCCACCGCATCGCCGCGGTGATGGGCGACCGCGAGGCCGCCTTCGCCCGGGCGGCCCGCGCCCGCCGGGCCCTCGCCGAGAAGGCGAGCTGGGCCATGGCGGTCGACCGCCTGCTCACCGTCCTGTGACCGATCCGCCATGGCCCGCCTTCGCCCAACCGGCCTCCAGGAGAGCAGAAGGCGGGCCCGGTCCGGGCCGAGGCTGGAAGCCGCTGGACGGCTCTGGACGGCGGCGCCGCTAGGACGCCTCGTCCTCCGCCCCCGCACGGGCCGGGTCGGCGAGCGGTTGCCCCATCGCCTCGAACATGGCCGCCGCCTCCGCGCGGTACGTCCGGCCCAGGGCCGGGTTTCCGGCCGCCTCGTGGGCCGCGGCGAGGTCCCGCAGGACGTGCGCGGTCCAGAAGCGGTCGCCGAGCAGGCGGTCGAGCTCCAGCGACCGCTCGAACAGCGCGATCGCCTGTTCCGGCCGGTTCAGCCGCCGCTCGATCCGTCCGAGGCACCGCAGCGCGTCGGCCTCGCCCTCCGCGTAGCCGAGCCGCCGGTACAGGGCGAGAGCCCTGCGCCCGAGCGGCAGGGCCTCCTCGTGCCGGCCGAGCCGCTCGCGCTGCTTCGTCACGTGGGTCAGCCCGTCGGCGCGGGCCAGCAGGTCGCCGACCGCGGTGGACGCGCGCAGCGCCCGCTCCGCCTGCCCGAGCGCCTCGGGTAGGTCGCCCAGGGAGTCGTGCAGCCGGGTGAGCGACAGGTGCGCCTGGAAGACGCCCCTGGCGTCGCCGATGGCCGAGCACTCCGCCAGCGACGTCCGCAGCAGCGGCAGCGCCTCGTCCTGCCGGCCCAGCCTGGTCAGCCCGTCGCCGAGGAGCCGCATCGAGGTGGCCTGGACGGCGCGGTCCCCGGCGCGCAGCGCGGCCTCCAGCCCGATCCGGTGCAGCGCCACCCTCTCGGCGCGCCGCCCGCTGCGGCGCAGGAAGACGGTCGCGGCCCAGGCGAGCCCCCAGACGTGCCGGTCGAAGCCCTCGGCCGCGGCCTGCCTCATCGCGGCCTGGAGCGCGGGCATCTCGGCGGCGAACCACGCCATCGCCTCCGGCCGGTCCCGGAGCGGGGGGCCGGGGCGATCCGGGACGGCGGGCGGGAGGTCGGCCTCCCGGCACGGCTCGAGCGCCCGGGCGGCCCGGACCGCGGTGCCCAGGTAGTGGTCGAGGAGGCGCTCCGTCGCCTTCCCGCGTTCTTCCGCGGGGTCGCCGCCGGCCAGCTCGCGGGCGAACTCCCGCAGCAGGTCGTGGGCGGAGAACCGGCCGAGGGCACCCTCGGTGAGGAGGTTGGCGCGGGTCAGGGCGTCGAGTTCGGCGGCCGGCGGCCCGCCGGCGCCGAGCAGTGCCCG
This sequence comes from Actinomadura sp. K4S16, assembly GCF_008327685.1. Lineage (GTDB taxonomy): Bacteria > Actinomycetota > Actinomycetes > Streptosporangiales > Streptosporangiaceae > Spirillospora. Next base: position 42,089 of record NZ_BDDE01000022.1, on the reverse strand, counting down.
GCAGGCGTGGGCGTCGACGTCGGGGTAGGGCCCGATCAGCCGGAAGAGCCGGGCCGCCCGCTCGGGGAGCAACGCGTAGGAGGCGCGGAACACCGTGCGCGGGTCGAGGTCGAGGGAGCCCTCCCCCAGCGCGCCGAGCCGGTCGGGCGCCTCGCGTAACCGGGACGCGAGGGCGGCGAGCCGCCAGTCCGGGCGGTCGGCGGCGCGGGCCACGACCACGCATAGCGCGAGCGGCAGCCCGGCGCACAGGTCGATCAGCTCGTCCGCGGCGCCGGTCTCGGCGGCGACCCGCGCCGGGCCGAGCCAGCGCCGCAGCAGCTCGCGCGCCTCCGCGCGGGGCAGCACCGGAACGGTGACGCGATGCGCGCCCTCCCGCACCACCAGGCCGTCGAGCCGGTCCCGGCTGGTGACGATCACCAGGCTGTGGCGGGTGCCGGGCAGCAGGGGCCGGACCTGGTCGGACGACCTCGCATCGTCCAGCACGACCAGCGTCCTCCGGCCGGCCAGGAGGGTGCGGTAGAGCGCGCTCTTCTCGTCGAGGCCGTCCGGGATCGACTCCGGCGCGGCGCCCAGCGCGTGCAGGAACCGGTGCAGCGCCTCACCCGGGTCGAGCGGGCCCTCCGGATCGAAACCGCGCAGGTCGATGTGCAGCTGGCCGTCCGGGTAGCGCTCCTTCACCCGGTGCGCCCACCACAGGGCCAGCGTGGTCTTGCCGACCCCGGGCGCGCCGTCGATCGCGGCGATCGTCGTGGTGACGCCGCCCGGGTCCTCCAGCAGGGCCGCGAGCCGGGCGAGCTGGGCGTCCCGCCCGGTGAAGCGCTCCGTCACGCACGGCAGCTGGCGCGGCACCGCCGCCTCGGCGCCGCGCGGTCCGCGCTGCTGCGCGACCTCGATCTCGTCGCGCAGCGTGCTCAGCCGGCGGCGCGCCTCGCCGCCCGCGTCCAGGGCGGTGAGCAGCTGGTCGAGGACGGAGGTGGGCGGCAGCGTCGTGCCGTTCAGATAGGCGTAGACGCTGCTCCGCGAGACGTTGGTCCGCCGGGCCAGCTCCGCGCGGTCCACTCCGCGCCCCTGTCGCCGCTCCCGGTCGAAGAGGAGGTGGTTCAGCTGCTGGGCCAGCTCGCGCCGCATCTCCCCCGGGTCGTCGGCGGGCCTGCGAGACACCATGGCCCTCCGCGCTCGTCTCTCCCCACAGCGGGCTCAGCGTATTACGGGCCATTCCGGCTCAACCTCCCTTCGCGGTGACTTCGCTGGCCGGAAGAGGTCCGAGCGGCGCGGGGCGTCAGCGGCGGCCGCCGAACTCCCAGGCATGGACCTCGATGGCGGCGTAGCGGTCCTCGGTCAGGACGGCGCGGGCCGTGTCCGCGTCCGGGGCGCGGAGGAGGGCGGCCGTGCCGAGCCAGGCGGAGCCGTCGTCGGAGAGCAGGGGGCCGAAGGCGATCAGGTCGTCGTTCGGCGGCGCCTCCAGGTCGGCGGCCTCCCCCTTCCCCAGGCCGATGACGAGGAAGCGGTCGCCGCCGGTCCGGCCGCCGGGGAACTCCCACATCGTGCGGCCCAGCGTGTTGCGCCACCGGCGGATCATGACGTCCCGGTACGCCCCGGCCTGGTAGCACGGCTCGTCGAAGGCGAACTCGCGGGCCGCGGCGGGATCCGGCAGGTCGACGATGTGGACGCTGCCGGTGGCGTCGTCCCCCACGAAGGTGGGGCCCCGGGCGATCAGCTCCTTCTCGAACCGGTCCATGTAAGACCAGTGCTCCTCCAGCAACTCGACGCGCAATCCTCCCGAGCCGGGACGGTCACGGTGATAGCAGAAGAATTCCATTCGTGATTTCTATCAGCTGCGGGGTCAGGCGGGCTCGCGCGGACTGACGGTCATGTGGATGTCCTCGGCGGCCCAGAGGACGAAGCGTTCGATGGGCGTGACCGTCCGGTCGGGCACCGGCCGGAACGCGAGGCGCTTGAGCAGGACGGCCAGGACGAGCTGGGCCTCGACCATCGCGAGCGCGGCGCCCTCGCAGCTGCGCGGGCCGATCCCGAAGGGGATGTAGGCGAGGCGCGGGCGCCTGGCCGACGCCTCCGGCGCGAACCGGCCGGGGTCGAACGTCTGCGGGTCGGGCCAGTGGTCGGGGTTCGTGTGCACGGCCCAGAACGGATAGAAGATCGTGGTGCCGGCCGGGACGGTGTACTCGCCGAGCACGATGTCCTCGGTCGCCTCCCGCGCGCCGTACGGTCCCGGCGGGTACAGCCGCATGGTCTCGCGGAGGACCATGTCCAGGTAGGTGAGCTGCTTGAGGTCGCCGTACTCGGGGACGGGGCGGTCGCCGAGCACCCGGTCCAGCTCCTCGACGACGCGCTCGGCGGCGTCCGGGTGGCGGCCCAGCAGGTACAGCGTCCAGGAGATGGCGACGCCGGTGGTGTGGTGGGCGGCGAGCATCGTCATGAGGACCGTGTCGCGGATCCGCGCCGGGGACTCGCCCGCCTCGGCGAGGGCCGCGATGAGGTCGCTCCGGCCGGCCGGCTCGGAGCCGCGCTCGCGGTGCGCGGTGAGCACCTGGTCGACGGTGGCGCGCAGGTAGGCCAGGGCCTCCTGGGCGCGGCTACCCTCCCCGTCCCCGGCCTGGCCCATGTACTCGGTGAGGACGGTCTCGAACGCCGACACGACCCGCGCGGCCGAGTCCGGCGACTCCAGGCCGCTGCCGAGCGCGTACTGGCAGATCATGCGCAGCGACAGCTCGCTCAGGTCCTGCTGGAGCGCGATCGGGCCGTCATGCGCCTGCCAGCGGTCGGCCAGCTCGGCGGCCAGCGCGGTGAAGCGGGCGAAGTGCGCCTCGTGCGAGGGGCGCCCGGCCAGCACAGACAGCATCACCCGCCGCCAGGGGCCGTGCTCGTCCGCCGGGATCGTCTGCAGGTTGCCCGACTCCTGGAGCGGCGCCAGGAACTCGAACAGCTTCTCCGGCCGCTTGTTGATCTTCGCGGTGGCCTCCAGCAGCACCGGGTCGGCGACCGACACCGCGAGGCCGGCACCGGGCAGCGGGAACCGCACCACCGGCCCGTACTCGGCGTGCAACCTCAACTGGTACTCGTGCAGCCCTCCGGCCGCCGCGATGGCGGCGGAGCCGTCGTCCCGGGCGGGCGGTCCCGGGATCTGGGAAGGGGTGCCGGCGTCGACTCGCATTCGCGCTCTCCCGCGTTGGCATCGTCGTTTCGGTTGTTTCCGAGTTGATCGCAATGCTTACATGTCACGGGTAACTTCGCGACATTTCCCGGGCGGAAAGTCGCGGCGCCGCAAGCCGGGGAGAGGACGCTGGACACCGTCGATCCGCACACGCCGAACGTTCCGCGAATGTACGACTACCTCCTGGGCGGGAAGGACAACTACGCCGCCGACCGGGAGGCCGTGGAGGAGGTCGTCCGGCACGCCCCCGACACCCCGTTCATGGCGCGCGAGAACCGCGCGTTCCTGCGGCGCGCGGTGCGGTTCCTCGCCGAGTCGGGGATCCGCCAGTTCATCGACATCGGCTCCGGCCTGCCCACCCAGGGCAACGTGCACGAGATCGCCCACCAGGTCGCGCCCGACGCCCGCGTCGTGTACGTCGACGTGGAGCCGGTCGTGCTGGTCCACGGGCGGGCGCTGCTGGCCGGGACGCCGCAGGTGACCGTCATCCAGGGCGACGCGCGCAGGCCGGGCGAGATCCTGGCCGACCCCGAGGTGACCGGGCTCATCGACTTCGACCGGCCGGTCGCCGTGCTGATGCTGGCGGTGCTGCACTTCATCGGCGACGGCGACGACCCGCCCGGGATCGTGGCGCGGCTCCGCGACGCGGTCGCCCCCGGCAGCTACCTGGCGGTGTCGCACGTGACCGGCGACTTCGACGCCGACAAGCGGGTCCGGGACGCGGGCGCGGTGTACGAGCGGGCCACCTACCAGATCACCCTGCGCGGCCGCGCGGCCGTCACGCGGCTGTTCGACGGTTTCGAGCTCGTGGACCCGGGCCTTACGACCCTGTCGATGTGGCGCCCCGATCCGGGGACGACCATGCCGCCGGCGGCGGACCGCCAATGGTGCTACGCGGGGGTGGGGCGAAAGCCCTGAAACTCGGATCCGCCGGCCATTGTGACGTGCTTTTCGGACAAGCCCGGCAAAATGGGTTAAGGACCCCTTGCAGGGATAGGGCGCTCCGCCTCGGCGCACCCCCTTCCACGCGGGGCGCGGTATGCGGGGAAGGCCGAGGCGCACGCCGGCATCGCATCGGCGCGCCGTTCCGAGGAGCGTTCCATCGGCGCGCCGATGGAACGCCTACGCCTTCCGTCCGCCGCGCAGGGCGCGAGGGAGGGCGGTGGCCGCCCGGCCGACCCTGAAGCTCACCGAGCCGCGGACGGCCTCCAGTTCCTTCCGGGCGCGGGCCAGCCTCTCCTCCGAACGCGCGAGCCGCTTCTCCGCCTGCGCGAGCCGCTCCTTCAGCCGGCCCGCCTCGTTGTAGGGGCGCGTCGCCCCCTTGCCCTTGAGGCGGACGAGCCGCCGTCCGGCGACCTGCTGGACCTCGTGCCAGGCGTCGTCCCGCGTCCCCAGCCAGTCGAGGAGGTCGTCCTGGACGGTGTCGGCGTCGCCCCACGTGCCGTAGAACTTCTGCGTCGTGACGCAGATCGGGCGCAGCCCGCCGGCGGCCACCGCGCCCCACACCGCCGCGGACACTCCGGGGGTGTGCTCGGACCGGTAGTCGTCGCACACGATCAGGCCCCCGGCGGGGAGCATCACGTGCGCCGCCTCGATGTCGGCCCGCACGTGCTCGTACAGGTGGGACGCGTCCACGTGCACGAACCGGCAGGTCTCGGGCTGGACGTGGTCCAGGATCAGCGAGGTCGGGCCCTGGACGATCTCGGGGAGGCGGTCGTGGAAGGCGCGGTAGTTCGACTCGAACGCCCGGCGGGTCAGGGTGGAGTACGACCCCTGCATCTCCGCCTGGTTGGAGTCGTCCGGCGCGTCGGTGTCGAACAGGTCGCACACCGTGAAGGTCTCGCCGTCCCGCAGGTGGCGTCCCATCAGGATGGCGCTCTTGCCGAGGTAGGAGCCGAGCTCCACCAGGTCTCCGCGCTCGCCGAGGCGCTCCTGGCGTTCCAGGAACCAGGTGAACAGGAGCTGGTCGAGCTTGGGGAACCACCCCTTGACGTCGTCGAGGGAGGAGGGGGCGGCGGGGGAGGCGGGGGGCGCGGTCTCTGGGCTGATCATGTACGGGGCTCCAACGTCGGGTTTCGGGAGCAGGGGACGCGAGACGAATTCGCCATGATAGGTGAGTCCCTCTTCATGGCAACAAAGCTGGATATCGGGCACTTGGCACCCTCGGTCCGCCCTGGTGGCCGCCGGTGGCGGGGCCCCGGCGGCCCCGAGCCGCCGGGGGCGCCGCCGGTGGGGCGCTGTTGACAGGGCGCTCGCCCGGCCCGTAGCGTGCGGCTGATTCACGGTTGCCCGAGGGAAATCCGGTGAGATGCCGGTGCGGACGCGCCACTGTATCCGGGACGCCGATCCCGGGAGCCAGGTCGCTCGGGTGATCGCGACCTCATTGTCCGGGACGCGCTAGATCCCCTACGGAGGCTCCGTGAGCACGCTGTCGGCTCCGCACATCCCCCTCTCCCGCCTCGTTCCCTGGCTGCTCGCGGTGCCCGCGCTGCTGCTCCTCGGCTACCTCGTCCTCATGGACAACGGCGCCGTCTCGCAGACCGGCGGATACCTCCACGAGCTGATGCACGACGGGCGGCACCTGCTCGGCGTGCCCTGCCACTAGGCCGCCGCATGGTGCGCACCCTGCTGGTCAGGGGCCTGCTTCTGGGCCTGCTGGCCGGTCTCGTCGCGGGCGTCTTCGCCTTCGCGGTCGGCGAGCCCCGCGTGGACGACGCGATCGCCCTGGAGAAGGCCGCCGCGACGCACGAGCACGAGACCACGACACACGAGCACGAGACCGCGACACACGAACACGAGGGAGCACACGAGCACGGCGGGGAGGTCGGCCGCGGCACGCAGAAGGCCGGGCTCTTCCTCGCCACGGGCCTCTACGGGCTCGCGGTGGGCGGCGTCTTCGCGCTCGTCTTCGCGGGCCTGCGGGGACGCGTGGGGCCGCGCTCGGACGCCGGGCTCGCCCTCGCCGCCGCCGGGACGGCCTTCGCCGCCGTCATCGTCGTGCCGTTCCTGAAGTATCCGGCGAACCCGCCCGCGGTGGGCGATCCGGAGACGATCAACACCCGGACCGTGCTGTACCTGGCGATGATCGGGGTCGGGCTGCTGTCGACCGCGATCGCGGTGACGACGGCGCGAAGCGTGCGCGGCGGACCGTGGGCGCGCTGGCCCGCGGCCGTGCTGGCGTTCGTCGTCCCGGTGGCGGTGGCGTCGCTGCTCCTCCCGGCCGTGGACGAGGTACCGGACGGGTTCCCGGCCACGCTGCTGTGGCAGTTCCGCATCACCTCGCTGGGGACCCAGCTGGTGTTCTGGGCGTCCTTCGGAACCCTGTTCGGGTGGTTCTGCAACCGGGCCGCCCGTGCCCCGGCCCCGGCGTGAGCGGGCCGGGCTGACCGGGCTGCTGCTCGTCCGGCACGCCACGTCGGCGGGGATGCGGCAGGCCCGCTTCCCCGCCGGCGACGCCGCCGACCCGGCCGGCCTGGCCAGGGCGGAGGCGCTGGCGGGCGCGCTCCCGGACGGCGACGCGTGGACCTCGCCCGCCCGCGCCGCCCGGGAGACCTGCACCGCGCTCGGCCTCGCCGCCCGCCCGGTCGCGGCGCTCGCCGAGGCCGACCCGGGTACCTGGGCCGGCGTCCACTACGCGGACATCGCCCCGGACGCGCTGGCCGCCTGGCTGGCGGATCCGGACGCCGCGCCCCACGGCGGCGAGAGCCGGTCCGCCCTCGCGGCGCGGGTCGCGGCGTGGCTCGGCACCGGGCCGTCCGGCATCGCCGTCTGCGACGCGGGCGTGATCCGTGCCGCGCTCGCCCATGCGCTGCGCGTCGACGTCCTCGCGGCCGACCGGTTCGACGTCGCGCCGCTGTCCACCACGAGGCTCACCCCCGCCGGGAACGGCTGGCGGGTCGCCCACGTCAACCGGAAGGTCCAGGTGTGAACGTCGCCTATCCGTTCAGCGCCGTCGTCGGGCTGGACGACCTGAAGCTGGCGCTGCTGCTCAACGCCGTCTCGCCGCGGGTGGGGGGTGTGCTGGTGCGCGGTGAGAAGGGCACGGCCAAGTCGACGATCGTGCGGGCCCTCGCCGGGCAGCTCCCCGCCGTGGACACGGTGGCGGGCTGCCGGTTCGCGTGCGACCCGGCGGCGCCCGACCCGTCCTGCCCGGACGGCCCGCACGAGCCGGGCGGACCGGCCGAACGCCGGCCGTCCGCGCTGGTGGAGCTGCCGGTGGGCGCCTCGGAGGACCGGCTCGCCGGGTCGCTGGACGTCGAGCGGGCCCTGACCGAGGGCGTCAAGGCGTTCGAGCCGGGCCTGCTCGCGGCGGCCCACCGCGGCGTCCTGTACGTGGACGAGGTGAACCTGCTGCACGACCACCTGGTCGACCTGCTGCTGGACGCCGCCGCGCTCGGCACCTGCTACGTGGAGCGCGAGTCGGTGTCGGTGCGGCACGCGGCCCGGTTCCTGCTGGTCGGGACGATGAACCCCGAGGAGGGCGAGCTGCGTCCCCAGCTCCTCGACCGCTTCGGGCTGACGGTCGAGGTGCGGGCGTCGCGGGACCCGCGGGAGCGGGCCGAGGTCGTCCGGCGCCGGCTGGCCTTCGAGGCCGACCCCGCCGCGTTCGCCGCGCGCTGGCGGGACGCCGAGGCCGAACTGGCGGGGCGCATCGCGGCCGCGCGGGAGAGGCTCACCGGGGTCCGGCTGCCGGACGAGCGGCTGGAGCAGATCGCGGCCGTGTGCGCGGGCTTCGAGGTCGACGGTCTGCGCGCCGACCTCGTCACGGCGAACGCCGCGCTCGCGCACGCCGCGTGGCGGGGGCGAGACGAGGTGACGGCCGAGGACGTGCGCGCGGCGGCCCGGCTGTCGCTGCCGCACCGGCGCCGGCGGGACCCGTTCGACGCGCCGGGCCTGGACGAGTCGCTGCTCGACGAGCTGCTCGACAGCACCTCCCCCGGCGACGACCCTCCCCCGGACGGCGGAGGCGGCGGCGAGCCCTCTTCCCCTCCGCAGGGCGGAGGGCAGGGCCCGTCGCAGAACCCAAGCCCGGAGCAGGACACGAACAGGGAGCAGAACGCGAGCCGGGAGCAGAGCGCGAGCCCGTCACGGGACGCGAGCCCCGAGCGGAACGCAGGCTCGTCAGATGACGCGGGCCTGTCGCAGAACAGGGGCCCGTCGCAGGACGCGGACCTGGCGCAGGAGGAGCGGTCCGGCGGCGGGGGCGGCGAGCGGGTCGCCTCGGTCGCGGCGCCGCACGCGGTGCCGCTGCTGGAGGTGCCGGGCGTGGGCGAGGGCTCCGCGGGACGGCGGTCGCGGTCGCGGACGGCCCGGGGCCGGGTCACCGGGGCGCGCCGTCCGGCGGCGAAGGTCCGCGACCCCCACGTGGTGGCGACGCTGCTGGCCGCCGCACCGCGGCAGCGGGCGCGCGGCCGGTCCGGCGCGGGCCTGGTGCTGCGCCCGGACGACCTGCGGGAGGCGGTCCGCGAGGGCCGCGAGGGCAACCTGGTGCTGTTCGTCGTGGACGCCAGCGGCTCGATGGCCGCGCGCCGCCGCATGGAGACGGTGAAGACGGCCGTGCTGAGCCTGCTGCTGGACGCCTACCAGCGCCGCGACAAGGTCGGCCTGATCACCTTCCGGGGGCGCGCCGCCGACCTCGTCCTGCCGCCGACGTCGTCGGTCGAGGCGGGCGCGGCGCGGCTGCGGGCCCTGGCCACCGGGGGCCGCACGCCGCTCGCCGCCGGGCTCGCCCGCGCCGCCGAGGTGCTGCGCGCCGAGCGGCTGCGCGACCCGGCGCGGCGCCCGCTGCTCGTGGTCGTCACCGACGGGCGCGCGACCGCGGGCGGCGACGTCGACCGGGCCGCCGGGCTGCTGGCGGGCACGGCCGGGATCGTCGTGGACTGCGAGGACGGTCCGGTCAGGCTCGGCCTGGCGGGACGGCTCGCGGCCCGGCTCGGGGCGCGGCTCGTCCCGCTCGGCGACCTCGACGGGATCGTGCGCGCCCACCGCGGGCGCGACGCAGGAAAGGCGGCCTGAGATGCCCCAGGGAAAGCCCGTGTCCGTCCCCGACGACGGCCTCACCACCCGGCAGCGCCGCAACCGGCCACTGCTGATGGTCCACACCGGCCCGGGGAAGGGGAAGTCGACGGCGGCGTTCGGGATGGCGCTGCGGGCGTGGAACCAGGGCTGGCCGATCGGGGTGTTCCAGTTCGTGAAGTCGGCGAAGTGGCGCATCGGCGAGGAGCGCGCGCTGCGGGTGCTCGGGGCGAGCGGCGAGGGCGGCCCGGTCGCCTGGCACAAGATGGGCGAGGGCTGGTCGTGGATCCAGCGCCCCGGCACCGAGGAGGACCACGCGGCGGATGCCCGCGAGGGCTGGGCGCAGATCAAGCGGGACCTGGCCGCCGAGACGTACCGTTTCTATGTGCTCGACGAGTTCACCTACCCGCTCAAGTGGGGCTGGCTCGACCTGGACGACGTGGTCGAGACCCTCACCGCGCGCCCCGGGACCCAGCACGTCGTCGTCACCGGGCGGCACGCGCCCGCGCGGCTGGTCGAGGCCGCCGACCTGGTGACGGAGATGGGCAAGGTCCGGCATCCGATGGACGCCGGGCAGAAGGGGCAGCGGGGCATCGAGTGGTGATCCCCCGGCTGGTCGTGGCCGCGCCGGCGTCCGGCAGCGGCAAGACGACCGTGGCGACCGGGCTGATGGCGGCGCTGCGGGCGCGCGGCCTGGCGGTGTCGCCGCACAAGGTCGGCCCCGACTACATCGACCCCGGCTACCACGCCCTCGCGGCGGGGCGGCCGGGCCGCAACCTCGACCCGTGGCTCGCGGGCGAGGAGCGGGTGGCGCCGCTGTTCCTGCACGGCGCCGCCGGCTGCGACGTGGCGGTGGTCGAGGGCGTGATGGGCCTGTTCGACGGGCAGGGCGACACGGGGTTCGCCTCCACGGCGCATGTCGCGGAGCTGCTCGCGGCGCCGGTGGTGCTGGTCGTGGACGCCGCGCGGCAGAGCCGGTCGGTCGCGGCGCTCGTGCACGGGTTCGCGACGTTCGAGCCGGGCGTGCGGATCGGCGGCGTCGTCCTGAACCGGGTGGGCTCGCAGCGGCACGAGGAGCTGTGCCGGAGCGCCCTGGAGGCGACGGGCGTGCCGGTGCTCGGCGCGATCCGGCGGGACGACGCGGTCGCCACCCCGTCCCGCCACCTCGGGCTCATCCCGGCGGCCGAGCGGGGCGCGGAGGCCGTCCGGGCGGTGGAGCGGCTCGGCGCGCTGGTGGAGCACTCCTGCGACCTGGACGCCCTGCTCCGGCTGGCGGCCACCGCTCCCCCGCTGCCGGGGCCCGCCTGGGACCCGTCGGAGCATGTGACGCCGGTCGAGGGCGGCCCGGTCGTCGCGGTGGCGGGCGGGGCGGCGTTCACCTTCTCCTATGCCGAGCACGTGGAGCTGCTGCGCGCGGCGGGCGCCGAGGTGGCCGTCTTCGACCCGCTGCGCGACGAGGCCCTGCCGGACGGGGCCGGCGCGCTCGTCGTCGGCGGCGGCTTCCCGGAGGTGCACGCCGCCGAACTGGCCGCCAACGCGCCGATGCTCGCGGAGGTGGCGGCGTTCCCCGGCCCGATCGCCGCCGAGTGCGCGGGGCTCCTTTATCTGTGCGAGGAACTCGACGGCCGGGCGATGTGCGGGCGGGTGCCGGGACGGGCGCGGATGACGTCCCGGCTGACGCTCGGCTACCGGGAGGCGGTCGCGGTGGCGGAGTCGCCGCTGACCCGTCCGGGCGAGCGGTTCCGCGGGCACGAGTTCCACCGGACCGCGCTGGACACGGAGGCCGGGCCGCTGTTCCGGTGGCGGGACGGCCGCGACGGCTACGGCGACGAGCGGATCACCGCCTCGTACCTGCACCTCCACTGGGCGGGTTCCCCGGAGGCGGCTCAGCGGCTGGTGTCGTCCTCCAGGTCGCCCTCCGCCTTGAGGTAGACCTCCTGCAGCCCTTGGAGGATCTCCGGGTCGGGGTGCTCCCACATGCCGCGTTCGGCCGCCTCCAGCAGCCGCTCGGCGATGCCGTGCAGCGCCCACGGGTTCGACTCCGCCATGAACGCGCGGTTCTCCTCGTCCAGGACGTAGGCGGCGGTGAGCCGGTCGTACATCCAGTCGGCCATGACGCCGGTGGTGGCGTCGTAGCCGAACAGGTAGTCCACGGTCGCGGCCAGTTCGAACGCGCCCTTGTAGCCGTGTCGGCGCATCGCCGCCAGCCACCGCGGGTTGACGACGCGGGCCCGGAAGATCCGCGCGGTCTCCTCCGAGAGGGTGCGGGTGCGGACGGCGTCCGGGCGGGTGCTGTCGCCGACGTAGGCCTCCGGCGCCCGGCCGGTCAGCGCGCGGACGGTGGCGATCATGCCGCCGTGGTACTGGAAGTAGTCGTCGGAGTCGGCGATGTCGTGCTCGCGGGTGTCGACGTTCTTGGCGGCGACGGCGATCCGCCGGTAGGCGCTCTCCATGTCGGCGCGGGCGGGCACGCCGTCGAGGTCGCGGCCGTAGGCGTGGCCGCCCCACACCGCGTACACCTCCGCGAGGTCGGCGTCGTCGCGCCAGTTGCGGCTGTCGATGAGCGGCAGCAGCCCGGCCCCATAGGCGCCCGGCGCGGACCCGAACACGCGCATCGTGGCGCGGCGCTCGTCGCCGTGCCGCTCCCGGTCGGCCCGCACATGCGCGCGGACGTAATTGTCGGCGTCCGGTTCGTCCAGCCCGGCGACGAGCCGGACGGCGTCGTCCAGCATGGCGACGACGTGCGGGAACGCGTCGCGGAAGAAGCCGCTGATGCGGACGGTCACGTCGATGCGCGGCCGGCCCAGCTCGGCGAGCGGGACCGGCTCCAGCGCCGTGACGCGGCGGGACGCCTCGTCCCAGGCGGGGCGGACGCCGAGCAGCGCGAGGACCTCGGCCACGTCGTCGCCCGCCGTGCGCATCGCGCTCGTCCCCCACACCGACAGCCCGACCGAGCGCGGCCACTCCCCGTGGTCGGCGCGGTAGCGCTCCAGGAGCGAGTCGGCCATCGCCTGCCCGGTCTCCCAGGCGAGGCGGCTCGGGACGGCGCGCGGGTCGACCGAGTAGAAGTTGCGGCCGGTCGGCAGGACGTTGACGAGGCCGCGCAGCGGCGACCCGCTCGGTCCCGCCGGAATGTAGCCGCCGTCCAAGGCGTGCAGGACGTGGTCGAGTTCGTCGGTCGTCCGGGCCAGGCGCGGGACGATCTCGGCGGCGGCGAACTCCAGGACCCGCGCCACCGCGTCGCGGCGGTCCGCCGGGACGTCCCCGGCGACCTCGCGGGCGGCGTCCGCCTCCCAGCCGGCGTCCTCCATGGCCTGGACGAGGGCGCGGGCGGCGGTCTCGGCGGCGTCCACGTCGGCGCGGCCTTCGCCGCCGTCCTCGCTGAGGCCGAGCGCCTCCCGCAGGCCGGGCAGCGTCTCGCGCCCCGACCAAATCTGGCGCGCGCGGAGCATGGCCAGCACGAGGTCGACGCGGGTGGCGCCGGCGGGCGCCTGGCCGAGGACGTGCAGGCCGTCGCGGATCTGCGCGTCCTTCACCTCGCACAGCCACCCGTCGACGTGCAGGAGGAAGTCGTCGAACTCGGTGTCGTGCGGGCGGTCGTCCAGGCCGAGGTCGTGGTCGAGCTTGGCGGCCTGGATGAGCGTCCAGATCTGGGCGCGGATCGCGGGCAGCTTCGCCGGGTCCATCGCGGCGATCGTCGCGTGCTCGTCGAGGAGCTGTTCGAGGCGGGCGATGTCGCCGTAGGTCTCGGCGCGGGCCATCGGCGGGACCATGTGGTCCACGAGGACGGCGTGCGCGCGGCGTTTGGCCTGCGTGCCCTCGCCGGGGTCGTTGACGAGGAACGGGTAGACCAGCGGGACGTCGCCGAGCGCAGCGTCGGTGCCGCACGAGGCCGACATGCCCGCCGCCTTGCCCGGCAGCCACTCCAGGTTGCCGTGCTTGCCGACGTGGACGATCGCGTGCGCGCCGAACTCGTCCGACAGCCACCGGTACGCGGCCAGGTAGTGGTGGCTGGGCGGCAGGTCGGGGTCGTGGTAGATCGCGATGGGGTTCTGGCCGAAGCCGCGCGGCGGCTGCACCATGACGACGGCGTTGCCGGCGCGCAGGGCGGCGAGGACGATGCCGCCGTCCTGGACGAACAGCTCCCCGGGCGGCGGGCCCCAGTGCCGCTCCATGCCTTCGCGCAGGTCGGCGGGCAGGGTGCGGTACCAGCGCTCGTAGGCCGCGGCGGAGATGCGCACGGGGTTGCCCGCGAGCTGCTCCTCGGTGAGCCAGTCCTCGTCCTGGCCGCCCGCCGCGATGAGCGCGTGGACGAGGGCGTCGCCGTCCTGCTCGTCGACGCCGGGGAAGCCCTCGCCCAGGTCGTAGCCCGCGTCGCGGAGCCGGGCGAGCAGCCGGACGGTGCTGGCCGGGGTGTCGAGGCCGACGGCGTTCCCGACGCGGGCGTGCTTGGTCGGGTACGCCGACAGCATCACCACGACGCGGCGCTCGGCGGCGGGGGTGTGCCGGAGCCCGGCGTGCCGGACGGCGATGCCGGCGACCCGCGCGGCCCGCTCGGGGTCGGCCGCGTAGACGGTGAGCCCGTCCTCGTCGACCTCCTTGAACGAGAACGGGACCGTGATGATCCGGCCGTCGAACTCGGGGATCGCGACCTGCGACGCCGCGTCCAGCGGGGACAGCCCGTCGTCGCTGGCCTCCCAGGCGGCCCGACTCGTGGTGAGGCAGAGGCCCTGGAGAATCGGGACGTCCAGCGCGGCGAGGGCGCCCACGTCCCACGCCTCGTCGTCGCCGCCCGCCCCGGCCGTCGCGGGCCGCGACCCGCCCGCCGCGAGCACGGTCACCACCAGCGCGTCCGCCCGGCGCAGCGTGTCGAGCAGCTCGGGCTCGGCGGTGCGCAGCGACGAGCAGAACACCGGCATGGCGCGCCCGCCCGCGTCCTCGACGGCCGTGCACAGCGCCTCGACGAACGCGGTGTTGCCCGCCATGTGGTGGGCGCGGTAGTAGAGCACGCCGACCACGGGCCCGGCGCCGTCGCGGGCGGCGCGGTCGAGCCGCCCCCAGGCCGGCGCCGGGGCCGGCGGCGCGAAGCCGCGCCCGGTCAGCAGCACGGTGTCGGACAGGAACGCGTGCAGTTCGGCGAGGTTGGCGGGGCCGCCGTGGGCGAGGTAGGCGTGCGCCTCGGCGCACGCGCCGCCGCTGACCGTGGACAGCTCCATCAGCTCGGCGTCGGGCGCCTGCTCGCCGCCGAGGACGACGACCGGGCGCGGGCCCGCGAGCAGCGCGTCGAGGCCGTCCTCCCAGGCGCGGCGCCCGCCGAGCAGCCGCACCACGACGAGGTCGGCGCCGTCGGTCAGGTCCGGGAGGTCCTCGGCGGTGAGCCGCGCCGGGTTGCCCAGGCGGTAGTCGGCGCCGGACGCCCGGGCGCTCAGCAGGTCGGTGTCGGACGTCGACAGCAGCAGGACCGTGCGGCCGTGCTCGGACACGGAGCATCCTCCCCCTGGGGTCCTCGCCCCGGTAGCGGGTTGTCGCGACGGCAGGAGTCTCCTGGCTCCCGGATCGACGCTCGCCCCGGCCTTCCCGTCCTCGCGGACAGTGGCCTACAGCGGGGTTCGCTCCCCGGTCACAGTGGCGGGACCGCGCCGGATTCGCACCGGCTTCCTCCCATTGCCATCGCCTGGGCAGAAGAGTACGGCAGCGCGGTCGCCCTGCAAACTGTGGTTAACATCCTCCCCGTGCCGAATGTCAGAGCCCGCGCCGACGCGTGCCCCGGGGCGCTGCGCACCCACGACGCCGCCGACGGGCCGCTGGCGCGCGTCCGCGTCCCGGGCGGCGCGGTGTCCGCCGCGCAGCTCGCGGTGCTCGGCGCCGCCGCCCGCGAGCTGGGGCGGGACGTGATCGAACTCACGTCCCGCGGCAACCTCCAGGTGCGCGGCGTCCGCGATCCGGCGGCCCTCGCGGCCCGGCTGGAGGCGGCCGGGCTGCTCCCGTCGGCGACGCACGAGCGGGTGCGCAACATCGTCGCGTCCCCGCTCGGCGGGCGCGGCCCGCGCGGCGCCCTCGCGACGGACCCGCTGGTCACGGCGCTGGACGAGGCGCTCCGCGGGCGTCCGGGGCTGGCCCGGCTGCCGGGCCGGTTCCTGTTCGCGCTCGACGACGGCACCGGCGACACGGCCGCGCTGGAGGCCGACGCGGCGCACACCCCCAGCGGCCTCCTGCTGGCCGGAACGCGGCTCGGCCCCGTCTCCGGCGACCCCGTCGCGGCGCTGCTCGCGGCGGCGGAGGCGTTCCTGGAGATCCGGGGGGACGCCTGGCGGCTCGCCGAGGTGCCGGACGGCGTCCGCCGCGTCGCGGAGCGGCTGGCCGCGGCCGTGCGGGAGACGCAACCGCGCCCGGACCCCGCCCCGCCGCACGCCGGGCCCATCGCGCAGCGGGACGGGCTCGTCGCGCTGGAGGCCGTGCCCCCGCTCGGCCGGCTGTCCGGCGCGGAGGCCGAGGCGCTCAGCGAGGTCACGGACGAGGTGCGGGTGACGCCGTGGCGGAGCGTCGTGCTGCGCGACCTGGACCGCGACGAGGCGGGCCGCGCGGCGGAGGCGCTCGCGGCTGCGGGCTTCGCGACCGACCCCGCGTCGCCGTGGGTGGGCGTGACGGCCTGCACCGGGAGCCCCGGGTGCGCGAAGTCGCGCGGCGACGTGCAGGGCGAGGCGCGGCGCTTCGTGGACGGCCTGGGCCGCGCACCCGAGACCCCCGTCCACTGGGCGGGATGCGAGCGGCGCTGCGGGATGCCCCGCGGCCCGGTCGTGCTGAGGACGGCGGAGGGACAGCAGTGATCGATTACGTCCGGGACGGCGCCGAGATCTACCGGCGGTCGTTCGCGACGATCCGCGCGGAGGCCGACCTGTCGGGCCTGCCTGAGGACGTGGCGCGGGTCGCGGTCCGCATGATCCACGCCTGCGGCATGACGGACCTGGTCGAGGACCTGGCCTGGTCGCCGGGGGTGGTGGCGCGGGCGCGGGCGGCGCTGCTGGCCGGCGCGCCGGTCCTGTGCGACGCGCGGATGGTCGCGTCCGGCGTGACCCGCGCGCGGCTGCCCGCCGGGAACGAGGTCGTGTGCACCCTGGGCGAGCCAGGCGTGCCGGAACTGGCGGAGCGGCTCGGCACCACGCGGAGCGCGGCGGCGCTGGAGCTGTGGGGCGACCGGCTCGGCGGCGCGGTCGTGGCGATCGGCAACGCGCCGACCGCGCTGTTCCGGCTGCTGGAGTTGGTCGAGGCGGGCGCGCCCCGCCCGGCGGCGGTCCTCGGGATCCCGGTCGGGTTCATCGGGGCGGCCGAGTCCAAGGAGGCGCTCGCCGCGAGCGGCCTGGACCATCTGGTGGTGCGCGGGCGGCGCGGCGGCAGCGCGATGACGGCGGCGGCGGTCAACGCCGTCGCCAGTGAGGCGGAGTGATGGCGGGACGGCTGTTCGGCGTGGGCGTCGGGCCCGGGGACCCCGAACTGGTCACGGTGAAGGCGGCGCGGCTGATCGGCGAGGCGGACGTGGTCGCGTTCCACAGCGCGCGGCACGGCCGCAGCATCGCCCGGGCCGTCGCCGAGCCGTACCTGCGGGACGGCCGGATCGAGGAGCAGCTCGTCTACCCGGTGACGACGGAGACGACCGACCACCCCGGCGGCTACCAGGGCGCGCTCGAGGAGTTCTACGCCGACTGCGCCGCCCGGCTCGCCGCGCACCTCGACGCGGGGCGGACGGTCGTGGTGCTGAGCGAGGGCGACCCCCTGTTCTACGGGTCGTACATGCACCTGCACAAGCGGCTCGCGCCGCACTACCCGGCCGAGGTGGTGCCGGGCGTGACGTCGGTGAGCGCGGCGTCGGCGGCGGCGGGGCGCCCGCTGGTGGAGCGGGAGGAGACGCTGACCGTCCTGCCCGGGACGCTGCCCGGCGAGGAGCTGGCCGAGCGGCTGCGCACCGCGGACGCGGCGGCGGTCCTCAAGCTCGGCCGGACGTTCCCCAAGGTCAGGCAGGCGTTCGAGGACGCGGGCCGGCTCGCCGACGGCTGGTACGTCGAGCGCGCCGCCACGGGTCGGCAGCGCGTCCTCCCGCTCGCCGAGGTCGACCCGGCGGACGTGCCCTACATGTCGCTCGCACTGCTGACCAGCCCGGCGGAGCGCACGTTCGAGGCCCCTCCCCCGGCGCGTCCGGAGGGGGCCGGGTGCGTGTGGGTGGTCGGGCTCGGGCCGGCGGGGCGGCCGTGGCTGACCCCGGAGGCGCAGGACGTCCTGGCGTCCGCCACCGACCTCGTCGGGTACGGCCCCTACCTGGACCGAGTGCCGCCGAACCCGAGGCAGCGGCGGCACGGGTCCGGCAACCGGGTGGAGGCCGACCGGGCCCGGCACGCGCTGGCGCTCGCGCGGGACGGGGCCCGCGTCGCCGTCGTCTCGTCCGGCGACCCCGGGGTGTTCGCGATGGCGACGGCCGTGCTGGAGGCGGCGGCCGAGGATGAGTTCGCGGACGTGCCGGTGCAGGTCGTGCCGGGGCTGACGGCGGCGCAGGCCGTCGCCGCCCGGGCGGGCGCTCCGCTCGGGCACGACTTCTGCGTCCTGTCGCTGTCGGACATCCTCAAGCCGTGGGACGTGGTGGCGCGGCGGCTCCGGGCCGCCGCCGAAGCCGACCTGGTGCTGGCCCTCTACAACCCCTCGTCGAGCCGGCGCAGGCACCAGCTACCGGCGGCGCGCGACCTGCTGCTGGAGCACCGCTCCCCCGAGACCCCCGTGGTGGTCGGGCGGGACGTCGGCGGGCCGGAGGAGAGCGTGACGGTGACGACGCTCGGCAAGCTGGACCCCGAGCAGGTCGACATGCGGTGCCTGCTCATCATCGGCTCGTCCGCGACGCGGGTGACCGACCAGGGCGTGGTCTACACCCCGCGCCGCTACCCCTGAGCCCAGGCCGCGGCAGCGGCCGCGTCCGCCGTTGACCGGACGCCTGCGGGGAGGGCCGGACGGTCGACCATGACGACCGGCAGGCCCGCCTCGCGGGCGGCGGTGAGCTTGGCGCGGGTCATCGCGCCGCCGCTGTCCTTGGTGACGAGGACGTCGAGGCGGTGCTCGCGGATCAGCGCGCGCTCTCCGTCCACGGTGTAGGGGCCGCGCGCCAGCAGGACGTGCACGTTGGACGGGACGGGCGGCTCCGGCGGGTCCACCGACCGGGCGAGGAACCACGCATCGGTCCGCGCGGCGAACACCGGAAGGCTGCGGCGGCCGGTGGTGAGGAACGCGCGGGCGCCGGCCGGGAGCGCGGCGGCGGCGTCCGGCAGGGACGGGACGCGCCGCCAGTCGTCGCCGTCCTCCTCGTCCCAGCCGGGGCGGCGCAGCGCGAGCAGCGGCACGCCCGTCAGCCGCGACGCGTGCGCGGCGGAGGCGCTCATCCGCTCGGCGAACGGGTGCGTCGCGTCCACGAGGCGGTCGATCCGGTGCTCGCGCAACCATGCCGCGAGCCCTTCGGCGCCGCCGAACCCGCCGATGTGGACCTCGCCGGCGGGCAGCCGCGGGTCCGACACCCTCCCCGCGAGGGAGGACACGACGTGGACCCCGTCCTGGCGCGGGCCGGTCAGCCGGGCCGCGAGGGCGCGGGCCTCCGCCGTCCCGCCGAGGATCAGGACGCGCCGCACGCCCGGTCCCGCCCGGCGCTGTAGAGGTGGCTGTCGGGGAACGCCGACGCGGTGAGGACGCGCCCGACGACGATCACCGCGGTGCGGCGGACCCCGGCCTCGCGCACCCGGGCGGCGATGTCGGCGAGGGTGCCGCGCAGGACGAGCTCGTCCGGGCGGCTGGCGCGGGCGACGACCGCGACCGGGCAGTCCGCGCCGTAGCGGGGCACGAGTTCGGCGGCGACCTCCTCGATGCGCTGGACGGCCAGGTGCAGCACCATCGTGGCGCCGCTCGCGCCGAGGGTGGCGAGGTCCTCGCCGTCCGGCATCGGGGTGGCGCGGACGGCCGTGCGGGTCAGGATGACGGTCTGGCCGACGCCGGGGACGGTCAGCTCGCGCCCGAGCGAGGCCGCCGCCGCGGCGAACGCCGGGACCCCGGGGACGACCTCGTAGGGCACGCCCTCCGCGTCGAGCCGGCGCATCTGCTCGGCGACCGCGCTGAACACCGACGGGTCGCCGGAGTGCAGGCGCGCGACATCGAGGCCGTCGCGGTGCGCGGCGGTCAGCTCGGCGACGATCCCGTCCAGCGTCATGTCGGCGGTGTCGACGAGCCGGGCGCCGGGCGGGCACGCCTCCAGCAGCTCCACCGGCACCAGCGACCCCGCGTACAGGCAGACGGGCGCGGACTCCAGCACGCGCAGCCCGCGCACGGTGATGAGGTCGGCGGCGCCTGGACCCGCGCCGACGAAGTACACCGTCACAGGGTGTCCTTCCGGGTGGTCCAGACGGTGACGGGCATGGCGGGGCGCCAGCCGGTGAACCCGCCGAGCGGGGCGGCGCGCTCGACGCCGACGCGCACCAGCTCGCCGCCGTGGGTCCGGCGGAGCTCGACCAGCCGGGCCTCCGATTCGAGGGTGACGGCGTTGGCGACGAGGCGGCCACCGGGCCGGAGCGCGTCCCAGCAGCGGTCCAGCAGGCCGGGGACGGTGAGCCCGCCGCCGATGAAGACCGCGTCGGGGGTCGGGAGGCCGTCCAGCGCGTCCGGGGCGCGGCCCTCCACGACGCGGACGCCGGGCACCCCGAGGACCTCGGCGTTGCGGCCGATCCGCTTGGCCCGCTCCGGGCCGTCCTCGACCGCTATCGCCTCGCACGACGGATGCGCCCGCGCCCACTCGATCGCGACGCTGCCGGAACCGGCGCCCACGTCCCACAGCAGCTCACCGGGCAGCGGCCCGAGGCGCGACAGGGTCACCGCCCTGACCTCGCGCTTGGTGATCTGCCCGTCGTGCTCGAAGGCCTCGTCGGGCAGCCCGGCGACCCGCGGCAGCGGGTCGGCGTCCGGTCCGGGCAGGCACTCCACGGCCACGACCGCGAGCGCCGACGCGGCGGGCTCGGTCCACTGGGATGCGACGCCGTGCGCGAACGTCTCGCTCTCGGCCCCCAGGTCGGCGAGGACCGTCATCCGGCTCGGGCCGAAACCGCGGCCGGACAGCACCGCGGCGACGATGATCGGGGCCTCGCGTCCGGCGCCGAGCACGATCAGCCGCCGCCCGGGGGCGATGACCGCGTTCAGCGTCGAGGCGGGACGGCCCACGATGCTGAGGACGTCCACCCGGTCCAGCGGCCAGCCGAGCCGGGCGCACGCGAGCGACGCCGACGACGGATGGGGCAGCACGCGGAGCCGGTCGGCGCCGAGCATCCCGGCGAGGGTGGAGCCGATCCCGTGGAACATGGGGTCGCCACTCGCCAGCACGGCGATCGCGCGCCCCTCGTACCGCTCGATCAGCCCCGGCAGCGCGGGGAGCAGGGGCGAGGGCCAGGCGACCCGCTCCCGGTACTCGCCGGGGACGAGGTCGAGCTGCCGCTGGTTGCCGAACAGGACCTCCGCCGACCGCAGCGCCTCGCGCGACTCCTCCGCGAGCCCGTCCCACCCATCGGCGCCGATCCCCACGACGGTGATGACACGCGCGTCCACTGGCCTCCTCGGTCGAACGGGACGCCAAGCCTATAGGAGCGCTCTGGCACACTTGGCGCCGTGAAGCGGCTTTTGATCATCGGCATCGGCGCGGGGGACCCGGACCACCTGACGTTCCAGGCGGCCAAGGCCATCGCCGCCGCCGACGCCTTCCTCGTGGTCGACAAGGGCGAGGCCAAGCACGACCTGGCCGGGCTGCGGCACGACCTCATCGCGGCGCACGGCCGGCACCCGTACCGGATCGTGGAGGCCCGCGACCCCGACCGCGACCGCGACGCCGCCGCCTACACCGCCGCCGTCGAGGACTGGCGCTCCCGCCGCGCGGGGATCTACCGGTCGTTCGTCGAGGACGAGCTGGCCGACGGGGAGACCGGCGCGCTCCTGGTCTGGGGCGACCCCGGCGTCTACGACAGCACCCTCGCGGCGCTGGAGGAGGTCGGCGCCGAGTTCGAGTACGAGGTGATCCCCGGCATCAGCAGCGTCTCGGCGCTCACCGCCCGGCACCGCGTCGGGCTCACGCGGGTCGGGCGGCCCGTCCACATCACCACGGGCCGCCGCCTCGCCGCCGGGGGCGCCACCGCCGACGACGTCCTCGTGATGCTGGACGCGCACTGCGCGTTCGCCGAGGCGGGCGAGGGCTACCACATCTACTGGGGCGCCTACCTCGGCACGCCCGACGAGATCCTCGTCTCCGGCCCGGTCGCGGAGGTGGCCGAGGAGATCCGCGCCGTCCGCGCCGAGGCCCGCGCCCGCAAGGGGTGGATCATGGACACCTACCTCCTGCGGCGCGAGTCCCCGGCGCGGCCCTGACCGGTGCGGGGCTGACCGGCGTCAGGCCTTGGACGCGGCGGGCTCCCCCGCCTGGGCCGCCTGCTCGGCCGCGGCGGTGACCGAGCGCCCGCGCCCGGGGATGGCCAGCGCGACGGCCCCGGCGACCAGCGCCACGCCGCAGCCGATCAGCAGGCCGGCGCGGAAGCCGTCCTCGGACGGCAGCACGTGCCCGCCCAGGTCGATGGTCATCTGGGACAGCACGACCCCCACCACGGCGGCCGACACCGAAGTGCCGACGGAGCGCATCAGCGTGTTGAAGCTGTTGGCCGAGGCGGTCTCCGAGCGCGGCACCGCACCCATGATCAGGGCGGGCATCGCGCCGTAGGCGAGGCCGACGCCCATCCCGCAGATCGCGGTGACGACCATCAGGCCCCACGCAGCGCCGATGAGCAGCGTGGACGACCCGTACCCGAGCGCGATCACCAGGCTCCCGGCGACCAGGGTGACCTTGGGCCCGCGGGCCGCCGACAGCCGCGCGCCGAGCGGGG
Organism: Actinomadura sp. K4S16; assembly: GCF_008327685.1. Classification (GTDB taxonomy): domain Bacteria; phylum Actinomycetota; class Actinomycetes; order Streptosporangiales; family Streptosporangiaceae; genus Spirillospora. Next base: position 19,970 of record NZ_BDDE01000022.1, on the reverse strand, counting down.
ACACCGCCATCATCAGCAGGCCGGACGGGACCATCCACAGGCCCGCGGCGACCATCGACTGGCCGAGGCCGTACCCGGTCGCCTCCGGCAGCTGGAGCAGCTGCGGCACGATCAGCGACTGGGCGTACATCGAGAACCCGATCACGACCGAGGCGGCGTTGGTGAGCAGCACCTGCGTGCGCGCGGTGACGCGCAGGTCGACCAGCGGGTCGCGGGTCCGCAGCTCCCACCAGCCCCAGGCGAGCAGGACCGCGACGGTGGCGGCGAACAGGCCGACGGTCGTGCCGCTCGTCCAACCCCAGTCGGCGCCCTTGGAGACGCCGAGCAGCAGGCACACGAGGCCGGTGCCGAGGCCGATCGCACCGACGGCGTCGAAGCGGCCCCTCGCCTGGACGGGCGTGGCCGGGACCAGCAGGTAGATCAGCGTGGCGACGAGCGCGCTCAGCGCGGCCGAGCCCCAGAACAGCACCCGCCAGCTCGTGTTCTCGGCGATGACCGCCGCCAGCGGCAGCCCGAACGCCCCGCCGATGCCCATGGACGAGCTCAGCAGCGCGATCGAGGACCCGAGCCGCTCGGGCGGCAGCAGGTCGCGCAGCGCGCTGATGCCGAGCGGGATCATGCCCATGCCGACGCCCTGCAGGCCCCGTCCGACGACCATCGGGATCAGCGAGCCCGACAGCGCGCACAGCACCGACCCGGTGATGAGCGGCACCATGCAGGCCAGCAGCATCCGGCGCTTGCCGTACAGGTCGCCGAGCCGCCCGATCATCGGCATGGCGACCGCGGAGGCGAGCAGCGTCGCGGTGACCACCCAGGTCGCGTTGGAGGGCGTGGTGTGCAGCAGCCGCGGCAGCTGCGCGATCAGCGGCACCACGAGGGTCTGCATGAACGCGGCGACGATGCCGCCCACGGCGAGCACGCCGACGATCCCACCGGGTCGGACGGCGGGCGCGGACTCGTCCACGTGACATCCCTTCTGTCGGGTCGGAGAACTTGTGCACCATACATACGATGTGGTGGATACACAACATATGTATGACGCACATCACCGTGGTAGGGATGAGGTGCGAGGATCGAGGCAGGAGCGACCCGGACGGCCCGCCGCCGGGAGAAGGACCGGCATGGACAAGCCCACGGAACTGATCGAGTACGAGACCATGGTGCTCGGGCGGCACAGCCTGGCCACCCGCCGCTCCCGGCGCGAGGGCGGCCTGCTGGAGCGCAGCGCCTACATCCTGCTGAGCCGGATCCGCATCGAGGGCCCGATGTCGATCCGGCAGCTCAGCGAGGCGTTCGACCTCGACCCCTCGACGCTCAACCGGCAGACCTCGGCCATGCTGCGCGACGGCCTCGTCGAGCGCATCCCCGACCCGGCGGGCGGCATCGCCCGCAAGTTCCGCATCACCGCCGAGGGCGAGCGCCGCCTCGACAGCGAGCGCGGCCAGATCGTGGCCGGCATCGACAAGATCATGGCGGACTGGCCGGCGGAGGACGTCGAGGCGTTCGCCTCCTTCCTCCAGCGCTTCAACACCGACATCGAGCGCCTCGCCGGAAGGCCCTGGCCCCGCCCCTGACCGTTCCGGCCGGCGGCCGCGGCGAAAGCCGTCTCGCGACGGCGCCCGCCCTCGAGGCCCCGGGGCGGGCTCATTTCCCGGCCGGCCATTGTCCGCCCTTGGGAACGTGCCTAAATTGACTGGAGCGATGCCGCGCCTTCCGGAAGGAGCGAGCCATGCCCGAGTCCGTCCGAGACCAGCCGCCGTTCCGGGCCGACCATGTCGGCAGCCTCCTGCGTCCGCCCGCCCTCCTGGCCGCCCGCGAGGACCACGCCCGGGGGCGCCTCGACTCCGCGGCCCTGGCCGAGGCGGAGGACGCCGCCATCCGCGACGCCGTCCGGATGCAGCGCGAGGCCGGGCTGCGGTCGGCCACCGACGGCGAGTTCCGCCGCACGTCCTGGCACATGGACTTCATCTACCGGCTCGGCGGCATCAGCCCCGCCGACGAGGAGATCAAGGTGCGGTTCCACGGCGCGGCCGGGGACATCGAGTTCACCACCGCGGCGCTGCGCGTGCACGACCGGGTCCGGCTGGAGGAGACCATCTTCGCCGACCACTTCGCCTTCCTGCGGGACGCGGTCGGCGACGGCGTCACCCCGAAGCTGACGATCCCGTCGCCGAACATGGTCCACTACCGGGGCGGCCCCGCGGCGATCGACCCGGAGGTCTACCCCGACGTCGAGGAGTTCTGGGCCGACCTCGCCGCCGCCTACGCCGAGCAGGTGCGCAGGCTCGGCGCCATGGGCTGCCGCTACCTGCAACTGGACGACACCAGCCTCGCCTACCTCAACGACCCCGCGCAGCGGGCCCTGGTCACCGAGCGCGGGGACGACGCCGAGCACCTGCACCTGCGGTACATCAGGCAGATCAACGCGGCGCTGGCCGACCGCCCCGAGGGCATGAACGTCACCACCCACATGTGCCGGGGCAACTACCGCTCGTCCTGGACGGCCGAGGGCGGCTACGACTTCGTCGCCGAGGCGCTGTTCGGCGAACTGGACGTGGACGGGTTCTTCCTGGAGTACGACGACGCCAGGTCAGGCGGCTTCGAACCGCTCCGGTTCGTCCCGCCGGGCAAGATGGTCGTGCTCGGCCTCGTCACCACCAAGCGCGGCGAGCTGGAGTCCAAGGACGACCTCAAGCGCCGCATCGACGAGGCGTCGCGGTTCGTCCCGCTGGAGCAGATCTGCCTGTCCCCGCAGTGCGGGTTCTCCTCCACCGTGGAGGGCAACGTGCTGACCGCCGAGCAGCAGGCCGCGAAACTGCGCCTCGTCGCCGAGACCGCCCAGGAGGTCTGGGGCTGAGCATGTCCGGAATCGGTCGTATCGGTTAACGGCGGGTGAAGTTATCGGCCTCGGGACGGGACCCGCCCGCGGGCCGGCAGTAGGCTCGGCGCGGAACAGGCGCAGGTCGGAGAGGAACCGGGTACTTGAGCGTGATCAATGTCGGGCAGGCGATCGTCCTCGGGATCGTGGAAGGCCTGACCGAGTTCCTCCCGGTCTCCTCGACCGGCCATCTGAAGATCACCGAGGGCCTGATGGGCATCCCGGTGGACGACAAGTCCGTCGTCGGGTTCACGGCGGTCATCCAGGTCGGCGCCATCGCGGCCGTGCTGGTGTACTTCTTCTCCGACATCGTCCGGATCGTCAAGGCGTGGGGAGTCGGGATCGCCCGGCCGTCCGAGCGGTACCACCACGACTACAAGTTCGCCTGGTGGGTCATCTACGCCACGATCCCGGTCGTGATCGTCGGGGTCGCCGCCAAGGACCTCATCGAGGGGCCCCTGGCCTCACTGTGGGTGGTGGCCGGGTCGCTGATCGTCGGCAGTGCCGTGATGTTCGCCGCGGACCGGCTCGGCACGCACAAGCGCGGCGAGGACGACACCTCCCTCACCGACGCGATGCTGATCGGCTCCTCGCAGATCCTCGCCCTGCTGTTCCCGGGCTTCTCCCGGTCGGGCGCGACGATGTCGACCGGGCTCATGCTCGGCCTCGACCGGGTCGCCGCGACCCGGCTCTCGTTCTTCATGGGCATCCCCGCGCTGACCGGCGCCGGCATCTACGAGCTGCCGTCCGCGCTCGGCTCGGGCGCCGGCGCGCTGCCGCTCGCGGTCGGCACCGCGGTGTCGTTCGTCGTGGCCTACGCGTCCATCGCCTGGCTGCTGCGCTTCGTGGCCCGGCACAGCTTCACCTCGTTCGTGGTCTACCGGATCGTCATCGGCCTCCTCCTGTTCGGCCTCCTCGGCGCGGGAACGTTGAACGCCTGAGCCTGCAAGACTGAACATCTGTTGCGACACTTATCAGCGAACCTCGGTCTTTCTCATCCCTCGATCGGGGGAGCCCGAGTGGAGCGGCTTGCAACCTAGACGACCGATGATCTGGTGCGGGACATCACAGAGGTGCTGACTTCGATGTGCGCGTGGTTGTACGGGCGCCGGACGGGGAAGAATCGCGCGGTCCGCGCCGTGATGGTGGCCGCGGGTGGAGTCGCGGGGTGAAGAAGTTCCGGCCGCGGCCGGGTTTCGTGGTGCAGGCGTACCGGTTCGCGCTGGACCCCAACGCCGCTCAAGAGGCTGCGCTGCGCTCGCATTGCGGTGCGGCCCGCGCCGCCTACAACTGGGCTGTGGCGTGGGTCGAGGCGTCCTGGTGGCAGCGCCGTGCGGAAGAGTCGTACGGCATCCCCGAGGAGGAGTTGACCGGGTGGCGACCATGGTCGCTGCCCGCGCTGCGCAAGGCGTTCAACGCCGCCAAGCACACCGATCCGAGATTCGCCGCCTGGTGGCAGGAGAACTCCAAGGAGGCCTACTCCACAGGCCTGGCGAACGCAGCCGCCGCGTTCGACAACTACGCAAGGTCGAAACAGGGCAAGCAGCGGGGCAAGCGGGTCGGGATGCCGCGCTTGAAGTCCAGACGCACAGCGCGCCTGGCCTGCCGGTTCACCACCGGCACCATCCGTGCCGAGCCCGACGGCCGGCACGTGACGCTGCCCAGGCTCGGCACGATCCGCACACACGAGCCCACCTGCAAGCTCCTGACCCGCCTCCAGGCCGGGACGGCAAGGATCCTGTCCGCGACCGTCAGATTCGAGCGCGGGCGCTGGTTCGTCTCCTTCCAGACCGAGGTCAAGCGCGACCTGATGAAGGTCTCCCGGCCGGACGCGGCGGTCGGCATCGACCTCGGAGTGAGGACCCTCGCGGTCATGGCCGACAGCACCGGCCGAGTCCGCCGGGAGCCCAACCCCAGGCACCTGGACACGGCGCTCAAGCAACTGCGCCGCGCCTCCCGCGTCGTCTCCCGCCGACAGGGCCCCGACCGCAGGACCGGACGCAAGCCGTCCAAGCGGTGGGAGAAGGCAAATGCGGTCCGCAACCGGGTCCACCACCGCGCCGCCAACCTCCGCCAGGACGCACTGCACAAGCTCACCGCCAAGGTGACGGCCGAGTACGGCACCGTCGTGGTCGAAGACCTCAACGTCGCCGGGATGCTCCGCAACCGGCGCCTCGCACGCCACATCGCCGACGCCGGGTTCGCAGAGATCCGCCGCCAGTTCACCTACAAGACCAAGCGCAACGGCTGCCGCATCGTGGTCGCCGACCGCTGGTTCCCCTCCTCCAAGACCTGCTCGGGGTGCGGCGCGGTGAAAGCCAAGCTGCCGCTGCACGTCCGGACCTTCGAATGCGACGCCTGCGGCCTGGTCATCGACCGGGACGCGGGCGCCGCACTCAACCTCGCCGCACTCGCCGCAGCCGCGGCAACAGGTACCGGAGTGGCCGGAGACCTGGGCACCCCCATGGTGCCGAAACCTCGTGGAGCCGACCAGAAGACCCGCACCACCCGCCCCAACCGCAAGGCCGGGACGGGGCGGGCAGGTGGCGCAACCCTGCCGCACCAGCGGCAGACGGAAACGAGAGACCGTACTCAAACCAAAGCCCCACGCTTCGGTGATGTGACGGACCTTCCGGGCAGAAACGCCCTGAATACTCAGAGCCACTAAGGCTCCGAGTAACGGTATGCGAGAGACTGTCACGGTTCGCGCGCCGGGGGGAGCACGGCGTGCGCGCAGACCCCGCCGAGGAACGGAGCGCCGAGCATGAACGACGCGATGTGGGCCGGAACGGTCGCCATCACCGGGCACGGGAAGGACGAGCTGGAGGCGTACCTGGCGCGGCCGCTGGGCGACGCCCCGCGCGGCGGCGTCGTGGTCGTCCACCACATGCCCGGCTTCGACCCCGGCACCAAGGAGTTCGTCCGGACGTTCGCCGCGCACGGCTACGCCGCGATCGCCCCGAACCTGTACTCGCGCGAGGGCGCGGGCGTGAGCCCGGACGACCAGGCCGCCGCCGCCCGCGCCAAGGGCGGCGTCCCCGACGAGCAGCTCGTCGGGGACGTGGCCGGGGCCGCCGCCCATCTGAACTCGCTCGACCACGCCAACGGCCGGATCGGCGTGATCGGCCACTGCTCGGGCGGGCGGCACGCGTTCCTCGCCGCCTGCGAGCTGGACATCGACGCGGCCGTCGACTGCTACGGCGCCTTCGTCGTGAACGACCCGCCGGAGGACTACCCGACGAGGGCCCGGTCGATCCTGTCCAAGGCGCCGGGCCTGTCCTGCCCGCTGCTCGGCCTGTTCGGCGAGGAGGACCAGTTCCCGTCGCCCGAGGAGGTGGCTTCGCTGGACGCGGAGCTGACCAGGCTCGGCAAGGAGCACGAGTTCCACACCTACCCCGGCGCGGGGCACGCGTTCTTCGCGGTCGAGCGGCCCGCGTTCCGGCCCGCCGCCGCGAAGGACGGCTGGCAGCGGATCTTCGCCTTCTTCGACCGCCACCTGAGCGCCTGAGAGGAGACCCCATGTGCACCTACCAGACGGTGAAGGTGGAACTGGACGGCGCGGCGAAGGGCGCGACCGGCTGGTTCACGCTGACCGGCGGCGCGGTCTACGTCGACCACCCGTACCACGCCTGCCACGAGCACACGGTGAACATCGACTTCACCAACGCCGGGGAGGGTCCGTCCGCGCGGGTGGCGGTCGAGCTGACCGAGGAGTCGGCACTGGCGCTGGTCGAGGCGATCCAGCAGGCCCTCGCCGCCGCCCCGCCCGGCCTCGCCTCGGCCGACCGCTCCGCGGGCGCGGCCTGACAGCGGGCCGGCCCGGGGCCTGAACCGGTGCTGCGGAGGGCGCGTACCGTCTTGCGTGCCATCGGACCAGATCGATCCGAGCCTGCTGCGCCAGAGCGCGCACAGCCCGTCCTTCTTCGCCCTCCAGCGGGCCTCGCCCGGGCGCCACGACCTCGTCGACTTCTGCATCCCGTGCAACCCGTACTTCCCGACGCCGGGGATGTTCTCCCGGCTCGCGGGCTCGCTGGAGCAGATACTGAAGTACTACCCGAGCGACGCTGACGCCATTGCCGCCGAGCTCTGCGCCGTGCTCGGGCACCACCCGCAGACGGTCGTCATGGGCAACGGCTCCACGGAGCTCATCACCTGGATCGACCATCTGCTGGTGCGCGAGAGCCTCGCCACGCCGATCCCGACGTTCGGCCGGTGGACGGACCAGCCGATGGAGACGGGCAAGCGGGTGGACATGTTCCAGCTCCACGAGCTGCTCGGCTTCGAGTTCGACGTGGACGCCTTCGTGCGGTTCGTGCGGGCGCGGGGATCGCGGACCGCGGTCGTGTGCAACCCCAACAACCCCGACGGCGGGTACGTCCCGCGCCGCGAGATCGTCCGGCTGCTGGACTGCCTCATCGACCTGGACCTGGTCGTGGTGGACGAGTCGTTCCTCGACTTCGTGGACGCCGAGGCGCACCCCAGCGTCGCCGACGAGGCCCGCATCCGGCCGAACGTGATCGTGCTGAAGAGCCTCGGCAAGAACTTCGGCCTGCACGGCGTCCGGTTCGGCTACCTGGTGGCGAACCCGGCCCTGGCCCGGACGGTCCGGGGGGCGCTGCCGAAGTGGAACCTCAACTCCTTCGCGGAGTTCGTGGTGTTCCTGCTGCGCGAGCACGGCGCCGAGTACCGCGAGAGCCTGCGGCTGCTGGCCCGCGACCGGCTGCTGATGGCGCAGCAGCTCGCGTCGCTGCCGGGCCTCAAGGTCTTCCCGTCCCAGGGCAACTTCGTCATGGTCAAGCTGCCGGACGGCAAGGACGGCGTCGGCCTGCGCGACCACCTGGTCGCGCACCACGGGGTGTTCGTCCGCGAGTGCGGCAACAAGCTGGGCTCGACGAGCCAGTTCCTGCGGCTGGTCGTGCGGCCGCAGGAGGACGTCCAGCGGTTGCTGATCGGGCTCGGCTCCTACCTGTACGGCTCCGCGTCGGAGGTTCCGCCCGACAACGTGGTGGCGCCGGGCCACCGGTGGGGCGAAGGGGAGCCGCAGCACGCCGAGACACGTCCTGAGGATTTCCGCGCCGCCATTTAAGGAAAGGCCGAAAAGGCGGGAGTGCGTCTGTTTCCTGGGGAATTGGCGGCATGCTGCCGCCACCCTCTACGTTGGCCGGGTCGCTCATCGCACGCACGCCATTACGGACGTGTTCCCATCCCCCGCCTGGAGAGGCCCATATGGAGACTCCGCTCGTCATCGACCCGGCCGGAAGCGACGTCCAGGGGGAGGCCGCGAAACTGCGGGCCCGGGGGCCGGTGACCCCCGTGGAACTGCCCGGCGGCGTCGTCGCGTGGGCGGTGACCGGCCAGGAGCAGCTCAAGCGGCTGCTGGCCGACCCGCGGGTGTCCAAGGACCCGAACCTGCACTGGACGAAATGGATCGACGGCGAGATCGCCGAGGACTGGCCGCTGAGCCTGTGGGTCTCGGTGCGGAACATGTTCACCGCCTACGGCGAGGACCACCGGCGGCTCCGCACCATCATCTCCCGGGCGTTCACCCCGCGCCGCACCGAGGCGCTGCGGCCGGACGTCGAGGAGATCACCCGGTCCCTCCTGGACGGCCTGGCCGCCTCCCCCGGTGGCCGCGCCGACCTGCGCGAGGCGTTCGCCTACCCGCTGCCCATCGAGGTGATCTGCCGGCTGTTCGGCGTCCCGGACGAGACCCGGCCCGCGCTGCGCCGCTGCGTGGACGGCATCTTCAACACGGCGCTGACGGCCGAGGAGGCCCTCGCCAACCAGACCGAGATGTACGGCATCCTGCAGGACTTCGTGGCGTTCCGGCGCCGGGAGCCCGCCGACGACCTGGCCGGCGTGCTCATCTCCTCCCGCGACGAGGACGGCTCGCAGCTGAGCGAGCAGGAGCTGGTCGACACCCTGATCCTGATGATCTCCGCCGGGCACGAGACCACGGTGAACCTGCTCGACCAGGCGATCACGGCGCTGCTCACCCACCCGGCGCAGTACGCGCTCGTCCGGTCCGGCGAGGCGCCGTGGACGGAGGTGATCGAGGAGGCGCTGCGCTGGCAGGCGCCGGTCGCGAACCTGCCGCTCCGCTACGCCGTGGAGGACATCGACGTCGACGGCGTGACGATCGGCAAGGGCGAGGCGATCCTCGCGGCCTACGCCGCCGCGGGGCGCGACCTCGCCCTGCACGGCGACGACGCCGACCTGTTCGACCTCCGGCGGGCGAACAAGGAGCACCTCTCGTTCGGGCACGGCGCGCACTTCTGCGTCGGCTCGCACCTCGCGCGGCTGGAGGCCGAGATCGCGCTGCCCGCGCTCTTCGGCCGCTTCCCCGGGATGGAGCTCGCCGTCGACCCCGCCGAGCTGAGGCCGGTGGAGTCGTTCATCTCCAACGGCCACCGGGCCCTGCCGGTCGTGCTCGGCTCCTGAGACCCCGCGCTAGCCGTTCCGGCGGGCCCGGGCCCGGCGCTTGCCCTCGTGCATCGCCTGGACCCGGGCCACCGGGATCGTGCGGCCCTGCTCGACGAGGTCGGCGGGGACCGGCTGCGGCTCGGGCATGAGTTCGGCCCAGGGGTCGCGGTCGGCGAGCAGGGCGGCGGCAGTCCTGATCGTGAAGTCCTGCGGCACCACGCTGCCGAGGTCGTCCCAGGACACCGGGAAGGAGACCGGCGCGCCCGGCCGGATCCGCGGGCTGTAGGCGGCGACGACGGTCGCGCCGCCCGCGCGGGTCGAGTCGAGGAACACCTTGCCGCCGCGGTCCTCGCGGATGAACGCCGTGGTGGCGAGGCCCGGGTCGAGCCGCTCGGCGCGCACGGCCAGGGCGCGGGTCGCGGCGGCGACGTCCTCGGTGGACGTGGCGCCGTCCAGGGGAGCGAACACGTGGACGCCCTTCGCGCCGCTGGTCTTGACGGCGCCCCGCAGGCCGGAGTCGTCCATCGCGCGGCGGACGAGGTGGGCGGCGGCGACCGCGGCGCCGAAGTCGTCCGAGCCGGGCGGGTCGATGTCGATGACCAGGTGGGTGGGCGCGTCCCACGCGTCGGCGCGCACCAGCGGCGGGTGGTACTCGACGGCGCGCTGGTTCGCGAACCACAGCAGCGTGCGGCGGTCGTCGCACAGCGCGTAGGAGACCTCGCGCTGGGAGGTCTGCGCCCACACCGTCACCGTCCGGACCCAGGACGGGGTGTACTTCGGCGTGTTCTTCTGCATGAACGGCTTCTGGCCGCGCAGCACGCGCTTGACCGACAGGGGACGGCCCGCCAGCTGCGGGACCAGGCGCCCGGAGACGGCGTCCAGGTAGTCGACCAGGTCGCGCTTGGTCGCGTCGGCCCCCTCGAACAGGGACTGGTCGAGGTTCGTCAGCCGGACCCCGTCGCGCTCTTCATCGCCGCTCACCCCTCCAGCTTCGCACGCGGCTCCGACAGCCCCGTGGGATAGCGTCGCGTCCATGTACGTACCGGCGCATTTCTCGGCGGACGACGCCGAGGTCAGGGAACTGCTGGCCGGCTGCGGGGCGGCCGACCTCGTCACCGCCTCCCCGCGGGGGCTGATCGCGACGTACCTGCCCGTCCTGTACGACCCGTCGGTGGGCGAGCACGGCGCGATGCTGGCGCACGTGGCGCGCAACAACGACCAGTGGCGCGAGCCCGCCGCCGGGGAGTCGCTGCTCATCGTCCACGGCCCGGACGCCTACGTGTCGCCGTCCTGGTACGCGTCCAAGGCCGAGCACGGGCGTGTGGTGCCGACGTGGAACTACCTCACCGCCCATGTCTACGGCCGGCTCGTCGTGCACGACGACCCGGCATGGGCGGAGTCGATGGTGCGCCGCCTGACCGACCGCCACGAGCAGGGCCGCGACCCGTCCTGGGCGGTCGACGACGCCCCGCCCGCGTTCGTCGCCGGTCAGCTGCGCGCGATCGTGGGCCTCGAACTGGTCATCACCCGCATCGAGGCGAAGGCGAAGATGAGCCAGAACCGCCCCGAGGCCGACATCGCCGGGGTCGTCGAAGGCTACCGGGCCCAGGGCGACACCGCCATGGCGGACGCGGTCCAGACGGCGACGGGCCGGAAGGGGCGCGAGGGGTAGCGCGGCGGGTCAGCGGGGGCGCCAGGGGGATTCCGGGGAGGTGGGGCGGGCGTCGGCCGCCACCCGGAGGGCGTAGGTGGGCGTGGGGGCGCCGTCCACCGGGCCCAGGTAGTCGTGGCCGGTCAGGTGGCACCAGGCGGGAAGGTCGATGGGGGCCGCCGGGTCGGCGGCGATGAGGTGGACGACGGTGCCGGGGGCCAGGTCCGCGATATGGCCGCGCAGTTCGAGCAGGAGGCGCACGCAGGAGCGGTCGCCGCCGTCGATGACGACCGGATTCGAGCTCATTCCCACCCCCGGGTCCGCGAGGTTAGCAGGACGCTGTGGGAAATATAGGGCTTTAGTGCGACAAGGGCGGTGGTCAGTCCGACGCGGCCCGGACAACCCGCCCGATTCCGGGCCCCCGCCTGGGCGGCGACGCGGTCGGCCGGGGCGCCCGCGAGGGCGACGGCGTCCGTCGCGGCGCACATTTCGATCAAGGATTCCAGGCGCGGGTCATCCGGAGCGAGGTCCTGAGCGTCAAGTTCGTATCCGGTCAGGGAAGCTCAGGGAAGAGGACGGGCCTGGAGTGGGCGGCACTGCTCGCGCGGACGCGCTCGGCGACGCTCGCCTCCGCGTCGCGGGACGCGGACGGCGGCCGGACGGCGGCGCGGGCAGGCGGCGCCGGCGCGGTCCCCCAACGCGACAAAACGGGATCAAACGCGAGTGAACGAGATCGTCGGCGATATGGCGGAGGGAGGTCCTAGACTTGACTCTTTCTTTCAGGTTTCGTCCAGCTTTGGAGCTTACAGTCGCAGTGGAGTACCCCCCGTTGTCATCCAGGTGAGGAAATCGGCTTTGGGGCGAGTCATGGATCTCGGAGTGGGACGAGTGGAGCGCACGGAGACCTGCGGGACGCTGACGTTCCCGGACGAGGTCGACCTGAGCAACGGCGAGGCGGTCCTCGCGCAGGCCGTCCGGCTCCTGGACTCCGGGACGCCCGCCCTCATCCTCGACCTGACCGGCTGCACGTTCTGCGACTCCAACGGGCTGAACGTCATCACGCGCTCGCAGATGCGCGCGACGGAGCTGGGCGTGCCGATGTGGGTGGTGCTGCCGCCGCGCGGGATCGTGCGCCGGGTGTCGGAGGTGGCGGGGCTGCAGCGCCGGGTCGCCATCGCGCCGGACGTGGCGACGGCCCGCGAGGCGCTGGCCGCGTCGGCGGGCGGCTGACCGGCTAGCGTTCCAGGGCGCGGTCGATCCACTCGTCCGCGACGCCGAGGAGCAGGTGGCCCGCGCCGAGGATGCTGGCGTCGCGGCCCGCGCGGGAGGTGGCGATCTCCAGGTTGCGGGTGGCGAGCGGCAGGCACCGCTCGTAGATGACGCCCCGGATGGTCGCGACGAGCGGCTCGGCGTTGGACAGGCTGCCGCCGATGACGAGCGCGTCGGGGTTGAAGAAGTTCACGAGCGCGGTCAGCACGTCGCCGATGAGGCGCCCGGCCGTGCGCACCGCGCTGGTCGCCTGCGGGACGCCGTCCGCGACGAGGTCGACGATCCGGGACGGGTTGTCCACCTCGATGCCCTGGGCGGCGAGGGACGCGGCGAGGGCGGCGCCGCTGGCGTGCGCCTCCAGGCAGTCGGGGTGGCCGCAGGAGCAGTCGACCGTGGCCTCCGACAGGATCCGGACGTGGCTGATGTCGCCGGCCGCGCCGCGGCCCCGGTGCAGCCGCCCGTCGACGATGACGCCGCAGCCGATGCCGCTGCCGAGTTTGATGACCATGACATTGTCGAGGGCCGGCCATGAGCCGCGGTGCTCGCCGACGGCCATGAGGTTGGCGTCGTTCTCGACCAGGGCCGGGACGCCGACGCGGCCGGTCACGTAGTCGCGGACGGGGAAGTCGTTCCAGCCGGGCATGCGCGAGGGCGACACGACCTGGCCCGTCGCCGGGTCGACCGGCCCCGGCAGCCCGACCCCGACGCCGCGGACCGGGACGTCCTGCAGTCCGTGGTCGCGGGCGAGGGCGTGCAGGCCGGCCAGGACCGCCGTCAGCGTCTCCTCGGGTCCGACGGCGATGTCGCACGCCAGGTCCGCGAGCGCGAGGGGCGTTCCCGCGAGATCCACGACCGCGAGGCGGGCGTGGTGCGCGCCGAGGTCGGCGACCAGGTACACGCCCGCCGCGCGGGCGAGCCGAAGGCGGCGGGGCCGCCGGCCCCCGCGCGAGGCCCCGGCGCCTTCCTCGGCGAACAGGCCGGCCTCGATGAGCTGCTCGACCCGCAGCGAGACGCTGGAGGCGGCGAGGCCGGAGAGCCGGGCGAGTTCGGCCCGCGACTCCGCCTGGCCGGTCGCCACCAGCCGCACGAGTGCCGCCGGTCCGTCGTCTCTGCTGTTGCGCACCCCAGATAGATAGCATGCGCGAACTTGGTACGGCAACGCGTTGACTTACGTCGATTTGACGCTCTATGGTCCTCGTTGACTTCGATTTCGAAGGAAGTTGGAACGTAGGTGACCGAATGATCGAGGTTCGCGGCCTGTACAAGCGCTTCGGCGCCCACACCGCCCTGCGCGACGTGGATCTGGACGTCGCCCGCGGCGAGGTCGTCGTGGTGGTCGGCCCGTCCGGGTCGGGCAAGTCGACGCTGTGCCGGTGCCTGAACCGGCTGGAGACGCCGGACGCGGGCGTCGTCCGCATCGACGGCGAGGAGCTGCCCGAAGAGGGGCGCGCCCTCGCCCGCCTCCGCGCCGACGTCGGCATGGTCTTCCAGTCGTTCAACCTGTTCCAGCACAAGACCGTCCTGGAGAACCTGATGCTCGCGCCCACCCGGGTGCGCGGCGTCCCGCGCGCCGAGGCCGAGCGGACCGCGCGCGACCTGCTCGACCGGGTCGGCATCGGCGACCAGGCGGGCAAGCTGCCCGCGCAGCTGTCCGGCGGCCAGCAGCAGCGCGCGGCGATCGCCCGCGCGCTCGCGATGCGGCCGAAGGCGATGCTGTTCGACGAGCCGACCTCGGCGCTCGACCCCGAGATGGTCGGCGAGGTCCTCGACGTGATGACGGGCCTCGCCCGCGACGGCATGACGATGGTGGTCGTCACCCACGAGATGGGCTTCGCCCGCCGGGTCGCCGACCGCGTCGTGTTCATGGCGGACGGCGAGGTCGTCGAGACCGGAGCGCCGGCCGCCTTCTTCGACTCCCCCGCCAGCGACCGGGCCCGGGACTTCCTGGCCAAGGTCCTCAGCCACTAGTGCGACCCCCGGCGCGCCGCCCATGGCGCGCCATCCCAGAAAGGTTGATGATCATGGTGCGTACCCCTGCGGGGATGCGGCGGGCGGCGGTGGCCGCGGTCGCGGCGCTGTCGCTGACGGGCCTCGCGGCCTGCTCCGGCGGCGACTCCGACGCCGCGGTGCCCGGCTCCGGCGGCGGCAAGGGCGACGACCTGGCGGCCTCGGCCCCGGTCGCCGCGAACCTGCCCGCCGGCTCCACCATGGAGAAGATCAAGCAGCGCGGCGAGCTGGTCGTGGGCGGCTCGCTGGACGCGCCGCTGCTGTCCCAGCAGAACCCGGCGACCAAGAAGGTCGAGGGGCTGGACGCCGACTTCGGCCGGCTGCTCGCCAAGTACATCATCGGCAAGCCCAACGTGAAGATCGTCAACTCCGCGTCGGAGACCCGCGAGGCGCTGCTGGCCAACGGCACCGTGGACGTGGTGTTCCAGACCTACAGCATCACTCCGGATCGCGCCAAGCAGGTCGCGTTCGCCGGGCCGTACTACAGCTCCGGCCTGGTCATCGCCACCAAGAAGGACGAGACCGGCATCAAGGCCCCGGCCGACCTGAAGGGCAAGACGGTCATCGCGGGCGCCAACACCCCGGCGATCCCCGCCATCAAGAAGGCCGCCCCGGGCGCGAAGATCATCACGTTCGGCAGCGACCCCGAGTGCGTGCAGGCGCTCAAGCAGGGCCGCGGCGACGCCTACGTCCAGGACGAGGCCGTGCTGCTCGCGACCGCGAAGCAGGACCCCTCCATCCAGATCCAGGGCAAGCCGTTCACCAGCGACCCGTACGGCATCGGCCTCAAGCACGGCGACGCGCAGATGAAGCAGTTCGTCAACGACTGGCTCAAGCAGATCGAGCAGTCGGGCCTGTGGGCGAAGGTCTGGAAGAACTCGATCGGGACGGTCGTGCAGGGCGAGGCCCCGCAGCCGCCCGCGATCGGCTCCGCGCCGGGCTCGGAGTGAGCGGAGGCCCCGCCCTGTCATGAACGTCATCACCGACCACCTCGGGGAGTTCGGCGACGGCCTGCTGCGCACCGTCGAGCTGACGCTGCTGGCCCTCGCCGGAGCCCTCGCGACCGGGACCGCGGTCGCCGCGATGCGGGTCAGCCCGGTGCGCGTGCTGCGCGCCGCCGGGATGGCCTACGTCGAGGTGCTGCAGAACATCCCGCTGCTGGTGTGGCTCGTCATCGCCGTGTTCGGGCTGCCGGAGATCGGAGTGATCGCCGGGCTGTTCACCACCTCGGTCGTCGTGATCGCCCTCTACCAGGGGGCGTACACGGCGGAGGCGATCCGCTCCGGGATCAACGCGGTGCCGGCGGGGCAGGGCGAGGCCGCCCGCGCGCTCGGGCTGACCTTCGTCCAGTCGCTGCGGCTGGTCGTCCTGCCGCAGGCACTGCGGACGGTCGTCCAGCCGCTCGGCAACATCGCGATCATGACGCTGATGAACACGGCGCTGGCCGCCGCGGTCGGCGTGGTGGAGCTGACCGCCGCCGCGAACCGGGTCAACCTCGCCGAGGCGCGGCCGATCTGGATCTTCGTGACGGCGGGCCTGGCGTACATGGCGCTCTCGGCGGTCTTCGGGCTGGTGACCGGCGGACTGGAACGGAAGCTGGCGATCCTGCGATGAGCTCCTCGCGACTGCTGTTCGACGAGCCGGGGCCGCGCGCCCGGCGCCGCATCCGGATCGCCACCGCGCTGACCCTGCTCGGCGGCGCCGTCCTCGTCGCGCTCGCGCTGCGCCAGTTCGGCGAGAACGGCCAGCTCGCCGCCGACCGGTGGCGCCCGTACGGGACCTGGCCCATGTGGCGGTACCTGCTGGAGGGTCTGCGCTCCACGCTCTACGCCGCGGCCGTGTCGATCGCCCTCGCCATGGCGGCCGGCGTCGCGCTCGCGCTCGGGCGGCTGTCGCCGGCCCGGTGGCTGCGCGTCCCGTCGGCGGCCTACGTGGAGATCGTCCGGACGGTCCCGGCGCTGCTGCTGGTCTACGTCGTGCTGTTCGCGCTGCCGAAGTACGGCCTCGACCTCCCGCTGTTCTGGAAGCTCGTCGTCCCGCTGTCGGTGTCCAACGCCGCCGCGTTCGCGGAGATCTTCCGGGCCGGGATCCGCTCGGTGGAGCGCGGGCAGCTGGAGGCGGGGCTCGCGCTCGGCCTGACCCGGGGGCGGGCGATGCGGCTCGTCGTGCTGCCGCAGGCGGCGCGGCGCGTCCTGCCGTCGCTGGTCAGCCAGTCCGCCGGGCTGCTGAAGGACACCTCGCTCGGCTACGTCGTCAGCTACGCCGAACTGCTCTACAGCGGGAAGGTGCTGGCGAACTACAACCACCTGCTCATCCAGACCTACCTGGTGATCGCGCTGATCTACCTGGTGATCAACGCGTCGCTGGCCAAGCTCGCGCGGACGCTGGAGGCGCGGCAGCGGACCCGTCCGTCTCGCGCCGTCCGCGAGGCCGTCCCGGCGGCGCGACCGTGAGGACCGACATGTACGAAGTACTGGCCGAGGTCGTGCGCAACGGCTTCGCCGAGAGCCGCCACTACGGCAGCGTCGCCGGGTTCGCCCCGGACGGCTCCCTCGCCCACGCGCGCGGCGCCGTCGAGGAGACGGTCCTGCCGCGCTCCACGACCAAGCCGTTCCAGGCGCTCGCCTGCCTGAAGGCGGGCGCGCCGCTGGACGGGGAGCGCCTCGCGATCGCGGCGGGCAGCCACACCGGCGAGGACTTCCACGTCAAGGCCGTCGAGGGGATCCTCGCGGACGCGGGGCTCGGCGCGGACGCGCTCCAGTGCCCGCCGTCCTGGCCGGAGGACGAGGCGACCAAGGCCGCGCTGATCAGGGCGGGCGAGGGCGAGTCGCGGGTGCGGATGAACTGCTCCGGCAAGCACGCCGCCATGCTCGCCGCCTGCGTCGCGAACGGCTGGCCCCTGGACACCTACCTCGACCCGTCGCACCCGCTGCAGCAGCTGGTGCGGCAGGTGATGGCCGACTGCGCCGGGGAGGACCCCTCGCCCGTCGCGATCGACGGATGCGGAGCACCGCTGTTCGGCCTCACCCTGACCGGCCTCGCCCGCGCCGCGCGGTCCCTCGTCCTGGCGCCGGACGCCCGCCCGGTCGCCGACGCCATGCGCGAGCACCCCGAGTACGTGGGCGGGACGGGACACGCCAACACCGAGTTCATGCGGGCGCTGCCCGGCTCGGTCGCCAAGGGCGGCGCGGAGGGCGTGTTCGTCGCCGCCACCGCCGAGGGCCGCGCCGTCGCGGTGAAGGTCATCGACGGCAGCCCCCGCGCCACCACCGCCATCGCGCTGCGCGCGCTCGCCGCGCTCGGCGCCGACACCACCCCGGCCGACCCGCTGGGCGCCGTCCCCGTCCTCGGCGGCGGACGCCCGGTGGGCGAGATCCGCACCATCCCGGAAGGACGTACGTGAGCCTCACCTACGAGATCTGCATCGACGACGTCGCGGGCGCCGTCGCCGCCGAGAAGGCGGGCGCCCAGCGCGTCGAGCTGTGCGCGGCGCTGTTCGACGGAGGGCTCACCCCGACGCTGGGCACGGTCCGCGCCGCGCTGGCCGCGGTGTCGTCGATCAGGGTGCACGTCATCATCCGCCCGCGCGGCGGCGACTTCATCTTCGACGAGCACGAGGTCGCGGCGATGGAGCACGACGTCGCGCTCGTCCGGGAGGCGGGCGCGCACGGCGTGGTGATCGGCGCGCTCACCCCGGAGGGCGCGGTCGACCGCCCGGTCGTCGAGCGGCTCATGGCGGCGGCAGGCGGGCTGCCCGTCACCTTCCACCGGGCCTTCGACATGGCCGCCGACCCGTTCGGCACGCTGGACCTCCTCGCCGATCTCGGCGTGGCGCGCGTCCTGACGTCCGGGCAGGACGTGAGCGCGCTGGAGGGCGCGCCGCTGATCGCCGAGCTGGTGCGGCACGCCGGCGACCGGATCATCGTGATGCCCGGCGGCGGCGTGACCGACCGCAACGTGGCGCGCGTCGTGGCGGCGACCGGCGCCCGGGAGATCCACTTCGCGGCGCTCAGCGAGGCGCCGAGCCCGGCCGTGCACCGCAACCCGTACCCGTTCATGGGCGGGGAGCTGCGGCGGCCGGAGTACCAGCGGCTCGTCACGACGTCCGACGGCATCGCCTCGGTGATCCGCGCCGCCGGCTAGCGCGCCTCCGCCGACGCCCGCAGGCCGTCCGCCCCCGCGCGGGGAGGTCAGGGCTTGCGGGCGACGGCGGCGTAACCGGCCACTTCGGCGGGCTCGCCCCAGGGAGTGTGCTCGGGACGCCACCTGGACATGGAGACGACTCCCGGGTCCAGGAGTTCGAGGCCGTCGAAGAAGCGGGTGACGGCCTCGCGCGTGCGCGGCACCATCGGATTGGCCGACTTCTCGTTCCAGTCCTCCTGCGCCTCGGCCTGGGCGGTCTCCCCCGCGTCGAAGTCCAGGGTGGCGTGCGTCATCACCAGGTGGCTCCCGGACGGCACGGCGTCCAGCAGCACGTCGAGGACGCGCCGGGCCTCGCCGTCGTCGTGGACGAAGTGCATGATGCCCAGCAGCATGATCGCCACCGGCTTCCCGAAGTCGAGCGTCGCGGCGGCCTTCGCCAGGATCTCGCCCGGTTCGCGCAGATCGGCGTGGATGTAGTCGCAGGCGCCCTCGGGGCTGCTGCTGAGCAGGGCCCGCGCGTGGGTCAGCACCAGGGGATCGTTGTCCACGTAGACGATGCGCGCGTCCGGCGCCACGCGTTGCGCGACCTCATGGGTGTTGTCCATGGTCGGCAGACCGGTGCCGATGTCGAGGAACTGGCGGATGCGGGCCTCGCCCGCGAGGTGGCGGACGGACCTGCCGAGGAACGCGCGGTCGGCGAGGGCGATGTCGACGATCTGCGGGAACATCGCCCGGAACTGCTCGGCGGCCCGCTGGTCGATCTCGTAGTTGTCCTTCCCGCCGAGCAGGTAGTTCCAGACCCGCGCCGAATGCGGAACGTTCGTGTCGATCTCCGGCCCCTCGGCCACGGCGGCACCTCCTGGATCTTCTGTTTCCGCCCAACCTAGCGCCGCGGCGAGCCGCCCGCCCATCAGTCGGCCCACCCCGGACGCGCGCACCGCGGTCGGGCGGTTCTTTACTTGATCTTGTGGCTCCGGGGATGCCGGAGAGTTGCGGACGGGGCATGGATGTCTGCGACCGGGACGACGGGGCCGGGACGGCGAGACGAGCGGGAGCGGGGAGCATGCAGGTGAAGCTGGAGGCGGAGCTCGGCCGCATCCCCATCCTGGACGTGGCGCCGGTGGTGGGGTGCGGCCGGTGGCCGGCGAAGGCGGTGGCGGGTGAGACGGTCGAGGTGTCGGCGACGGTGTTCCGTGAGGGGCACGAGCGGTTGGGCGCGGCGGTGGTGCTGCGCACGCCGGAGGGTGAGGAGCTGGCGCCGCAGCGGATGAGCGAGGTGGGGGTCGGGCTGGACCGGTGGTCGGCGCTGGTGACGCCGACGGAGATGGGGTCGTGGTCGTTCCGGGTGGAGGCCTGGGGTGATCCGATCGCGCACTGGCGGCACGACGCGGAGATCAAGGTTCCGCGGGGGCAGGACGTCGAGCTGATGCTCGCCGAGGGCGTGGCGCTGTTCACGCGGGCGGGAGGTGGCGTCCCGTCGAAGGATCGCCGGGTCCTGGCCCGTGCCGTCCGTTTCCTGTCAGACGAGGACGAAGACGCCTTGGAGCGGCTCTCCGCCACCAAGGAACCTGGCGTACTGGACATCCTGGAGCGGTACCC
>NZ_BDDE01000021.1 GCF_008327685.1 Actinomadura sp. K4S16 | reverse complement strand
CCCCCCGGCGCCGGGGAGGCCGGTCAGAGGTAGTCGGTGGTGTTCCGCACCGCTCCGAACCTCGGGAACGTGCGCCGCACGGCGAAGTCGTGCTCCTCGGCGGTGAGACCGGACATGGCGTCCGCGACGAACTCCAGCTCGTAGCCGTGGTCGCTCGCGGCCCGCGCGGTCGACTCCACGCCCATGGTCGTGACGAGCCCGCCGAGGACGAGGTCGATGAGCACGAGCCCGGCAGACATGAAGATCATTCTAGGAGTCCCGGTCCGCGCGGGGAGCCGGGGTCAGTCCCAGCGGGCGTTGCGCTGGCGCTTCACGGCACTGCGGCGCTTCTTGTTCTCCAGGCGGCGCTCGTTGATGCCGCGGGGGACCTTCTTCGGGATGCGCTTCTTCGGGGGTGGGGCCGTCGCCTCGGCCAGGATCGTCGCCAGGCGGGTGCGGGCGGCGTCCCGGTTGCGCTGCTGGGAGCGGTACTCCTCGGCGCGGATCGTGAGGACGCCGCGGACCAGCCGACCGGAGAGGCGCTCCAGGGCGCGGGCGCGCAGCGGCTCGGGGAGGGACGGGGAGTTCGCGACGTCGAAGGAGAGTTCGGCGGCGGTGGCGCTGGTGTTGACGTGCTGCCCGCCCGGCCCCGAGGAGCGGGAGAAGCGCCAGGCGAGCTCGGACTCTGGGATGGAGACCGAGCCGCGGACATGGATCTGGGCGGGCATGTCCCCATTGTCGCAGGGAAGGGTCGGATCGTCGCTCCAATAACTTCCGGCCCGCGGCCCTCGCTGGCGACCAGGAAAGTACTTACTTACACTGGGCGCCATGAATGCGCCTGCTATGGACGTGCCTGCCATGGACGATGGACTGTTCCGGGACTACGACCTCATCCGCGTCATCACGCGGGAGGGCGTGCTGATCGCCGCGGGCGGCGCCGCGTCGCTGCTGCAGACGGCCCATCCCAAGGTGGCGCAGGGCGTCTACGACCACAGCTACACGGCGGACGACCCGCTGCGCAGGCTGCGGAACACGATGGGGTGGCTCTACGCGGTGCAGTTCGGGACGCGGGAGGAGGCCGAGACGCTCAGCGCCCTCGTCACCAAGGGGCACGCGGCCGTCACCGGCCCCGACTACGAGGCGAACGACCCCGAGTTGCAGGTGTGGGTCGCGTCCACGCTGTTCGCGGTGGCGGTGCAGTTCTACCAGCTCGTCTTCCGGCGGACGTTCACCGAGGCGGAGCTCGCGGAGTTCTACGGGCAGACCAAGGTCTACGCGACGATCCTCGGCTGCCCGGAGGAGCGGATGCCGGAGACCTACCCGCAGTTCCGCGAGTACTACGCGGACATGCTGCACAGCCTGGAGATCAGTGACGCGTCGCGGGCCATCGCCGAGCAGGTGCTCCACCCGAGGCTGCCGGGCGGGCCGCTGCACGCGCCCGGCCTGATGGCGATCCGGCTGCTCACCGCGGGCCTGATGCCCGCGCCGATCCGCGAGCAGTACGGGTGGAGGTGGACCTCGGGACGGGAGCGCCGGTTCCGCCTCCTGGTCGGGGCGATCGCGCTCGTCTATCCGCGGCTCCCGCTGCGGGTCCGCACGCTGCCGCGGGAGTACTACCTGCTCACGACGCGGCGGATGCTGGCGAAGGTGAAGCGGCGCCCGGCCGTCCGGGTGCGGAGCTGAGCGCGGGGCGGCACAGAGCACGGGCGGCACAGAGCGGCCGCGTGACCCGCAGGCAGGTCACGCGGCCGCTCTCCCTTGCCGGGTCCTCCCACCCGGCCCGGCCGGGAGGACCCTCTGCCCCGGTCCGCCGTCCGTCCGCCCGCTCCCCCCAGAGCCCTGGCCGGACGGCGTCCCGGGTCAGACCTGTGCGCCGGCGATGATCGCGTCGGCGGCCTTCTTGGCGGAGTCGACCGGGATGGCGAAGCCGACCCCGATGTTCCCGCTGCTGCTCCCGGACGTGGCGATGGCGGTGTTGACGCCGATCACCTGGCCCGCGGCGTTGACCAGAGCGCCGCCGGAGTTGCCGGGGTTGATGGCGGCGTCGGTCTGGATCGCGTTCTTGATCACGGTCTGCTGCTGCTGCGACAGCCGCCCCTGGAGCCCCGGCGGGAGCTGCTGCTGGTCGCCGCCCTCCTGGATCTCGCGTCCGAGCGCGCTGACGATGCCGGACGTCACCGAACCGTCCAGCCCGAGCGGGCTGCCCACCGCCAGGACCTGGTCGCCGACCGCCACGGCGCGGCTGGAGCCGAGCGTCGCGGGCCTCAGGCCCGACACCCCCTCCGCCTTGACGACGGCGACGTCCTCCCCGGTGTTGGCGCCGAGGACCTGCGCGGACGCGGTCCTGCCGTCGCTGAACTTCACCGCGACCTGCTGGGCGCCGGACACCACGTGCGCGTTGGTGAGGATCACTCCGTTCGAGCGGAGGATCACGCCGGAACCGCCCTCCACGCCGGACGCCGTCCGGGCCTGGATCGACACGACGCTCGGCTGGACGGCGGCGGCGACCTGCGCGGTCGTGCTCTTGGACGCGACCCCGGAGACCGCCGTCGGGCTCGAGTAGACGGTGCTCTCGTGCGTCAGCGCCAGCGTCACCCCCGCGCCGGCGCCGCCCGCCCCCAGGGCCAGTGCCGTCGCGGCGCCCACGGCGGCGAGCTTGTGCCGCGCCGTGCCGAACATCCCCGCGCCGAACATGCCCGGACGGGACGGAGCGTCCGTCGGTGGCGGCGGGACGTTGCCCGTCCACTGCGGGTACGGGTCGAATCCGGGCCTTCCGGGCTCCCCGGCTCCGCCGGGCTCCCAGGGCTGCTGCTGCGGCCTGTCGGCGTTCATCTGGATCCCCCTGTCGCTCTCACCATGAAGAGTGCGCCCTGGGCCTGCAGGCCGCCTGGAGCCGACCTGAAAGTGTGCTGAACGCCTACAGTCATGAGAAAGCGGCCGAGGGGTCGGCCCCTCGGCCGCGGTGACCGGCCGGTCGCACCGATCGTCCGTCCAAGCTGGCCAGGGCGCGGCCTCCCGCTCCCCGTCGAGATCGGGGCGCGCCCTGTGCGTCCATTGGAACCCACGATCCTGAACGTTTCCTGAATGCCGCCTCTAGTCTTCCGCCAGAGGCAGGACGACCGTGAACGTCGCGCCCTCGCCGGGTGCGGAGTCGGCGCGGACCTCGCCGTCGTGGGCCGCGACGAGCGCGGCGACGATGGCCAGCCCGAGACCGGCGCCGCCGTGGTCGCGGGAGCGGCCCTCGTCGGAGCGGTAGAAGCGCTCGAAGACCCGGTCCACCTGCTCGGGGGCCAGGCCGGGCCCCTGGTCGGCGACCGCGACGACCGCCGCCGGCTCGCCGCGCAACGTGCCCGGCGACAGCCGCACCTCGATCGGTGTGCCCTCCGGCGTGTGCGCGACGGCGTTGCTGAGCAGGTTGCCGAGGACCTGGCGCAGCCGCGGCTCGTCACCCCGCACCTGGTACGCCAGTCCTCCCTCGACGGTGAGGTCGATCGTGCGCTCGGGTGCCAGGATTCTCGCCTCCTGGACAGCGTCGGCGGCGACGGCGAGCAGGTCCACCGGGCGCCGCTCGATCGGGCGCTGCCGGTCGAGCCGGGCGAGCAGCAGCAGGTCCTCCACGAGCAGGCCCATCCGGGACGCGGTCTCCTCGATCCGGCCGATCAGCCGCTCCGCCTCCTCGGGGGTGCGCGCCGCGCCCTGCCGGTAGAACTCGGCGAACCCGCGGATCGCGGTCAGCGGGGTCCGCAGCTCGTGGCTGGCGTCCGCGACGAACCGCCGCATCCGCTCCTCCGAGCGCAGCGCCGTCTCCTCGGATCGCCGGGCCGCGGCCTCCGACTCCGCGCGCGCCCGGAACGCCGCCTCGATCTGCCCGAGCATCGTGTTCAGCGACCGCCCGAGCCGCCCCATCTCCGTCCCCGGGTCGGCCTCCGGGACGCGCCGGGACAGGTCGCCCGCCGCGATCGCGCCCGCGGTCGCCTCCACCGCCCACAGCGGCCGCAGGCTGGCCCGGACGACGGCGACGCCCACGACCACCAGCACGGCCAGCACCAGCAGCCCGACGATCGCGTCGATCACCACGAGCCGCTGCACGGTCCGGTCAATCTCCTCCATGCTGAACGCGAGCACGAGCACCGTGCCGTCGGAGATCGGCTCGGCCAGGATCCGCCAGGTCGACCCGCCGGTCCCGGTGACGGTGAACGGCCGGTCGATGTGCCCGTTCAGGTTCGCCGGGAGCCGCGGATGGCCCGTCTCGCTCCACGCCTCGTTCTGCCCGAGCGAGCGGCCGTCGGTGGTGCGGACCTGCCCGTACATCTCGCTGGGAATCCGCACGGTGATCCGCGTCCGGCCGCTCTCCAGCTGCGGGACGACCTGGTCGATCGCCCGCCCGACCGAACCGCGCAGCTGGTCGTCGGCCCGTCCGACGAGGTACTGCCGCAGCACCGACGCGCCCGCCGCGCTCATCACCGTCATGCCGAGGGTGACCAGGACGAGCATCCCCGCGATCAGCTTGACGCGCAGCGACATGCGGGCCCACGTCCGTGCGAGGCCCCCGGCGGGCGCCGCGCCGGCGGCGCCCCGCACCTCGGGAGGGGCGGCGGTCGCCGGGGCCCGCGTGGCCATCAGCCCGTTCTCGTCGGCTCGCGCAGCACGTAGCCCACGCCGCGCAGGGTGTGGATGAGCCGCGGCTCGGTGTTGTCGACCTTGCGGCGCAGCGCGGACACGTACGACTCGACGATGCCCGCGTCGCCGCGGAAGTCGTAGTTCCACACGTGGTCGAGGATCTGCGCCTTGGACACGACGCGGCCCGCGTTGGCCATGAAGTAGCGCAGCAGCTTGAACTCGGTCGGCGACAGCTGGACGGGTCTGCGGCCGCGCCACACCTCGTGGCTGTCCTCGTCCAGCTCGATGTCGGCGAACACCATCCTCGGCGGCGGCTCGGTCGCCCCGCCGCGGAACCGGCGCAGCACCGCCCTGATGCGGGCGATGACCTCCTCCAGGCTGAACGGCTTGGTGACGTAGTCGTCGCCGCCGATCGTCAGCCCCTTGATCCGGTCCTGGACGGCGTCCCGCGCGGTCAGGAACAGCACGGGGGTGTGGTCGCCGCCGGACCGCAGCCGCCGCGCGACGTCGAACCCGTCGATGTCGGGCAGCATCACGTCCAGCACGATCAGGTCGGGGCGGTGCCGCCGCGCCGACTGCACCGCGTCCGCCCCGTTGGTGGCGGTGATCACGTCGAATCCGGTGAAGCGCAGGCTGCCGGCGAGGAGCTCCAGGATGTTGGGCTCGTCCTCGACGACGAGGAGCGTCGCCTCCGCCGTCCTGCCACCGTTCGCCGCACGTTCGACCACTTGCACAGTCCCCCTCCACATCATCGCAGAGGTTCGCATCCCAACCTGAACGTCTCCTGAATGCGCGCGGAGGACAGGCTGAGCGCACGCGCCGGACAGGCGGTCCGCATGGGACGGGAAGTGCCCGCGCCGCCTACTCGCGGAGCGCGCGGATCGCCCGCATGGCCTCGCGGCGGGCGTCCCCGGACAGCACGTCGATGTAGACCCTGCCCGCCAGGTGGTCGCACTCGTGCTGCAGGGCGCGGGCGAAGTACCCGGTGCCCTCGACGCGGACGGGCCTGCCCTTCACGTCAACGCCCTCGACGACGGCGTGGTGGTGGCGGGGGGTGTCGAAACGCAGGCCGGGGACGGACAGGCAGCCCTCCGACTCCACGACCCGCTCGCCGTCGGCGGCCACCAGCTCCGGGTTGACGACGTGGCCGATGTGGCGGCGGCCCTTGTCGTCCTCGACGTCGTAGACGAACAGCCGCAGCCCGACGCCGATCTGGTTCCCGGCGAGGCCGGCGCCGTCCTCCTCGTACATGGTGGCGAACATGTCGTCGACGAGGCGCTCCAGCGACGCGTCGAACGTCCGGACCGGGTCGCACTCGGTGCGCAGGACCGGGTCCCCGAGAAGCCTGACCGGGCGGGCGGTTCCGCGCGGATGGGTCCGTTTGCTCACGATCAAGATCCTATATCCCGGGAAACGCGGTCCCCCGAAACGCCGCGGGCGGTGCGGCGGGCCTGCTCAGGACCCGCCGCACCGCCCGCGGTGCGCGCGCTAGAGCTCGATGGGGCCGCGCGGCTGCTGCGGCGGGATGGGCGCGGTCGCCGGGCCGCCGGAGTCCTCGTCCGGACGCGCGGGCTTGGCCTGCGGCGGGACGGAGGGCGCCGGGCCGTCGCCGACCGGGGACGGCTCGGGCTTCTTGAGCGGGGGAGCGGTCTGCGGCGGGACCGACTGCGCCGGGCTCGCCTGCGCCGGAGCGGCGGCGGGCGCGGGCTTGGCCGGGGCCGGGGCCGGGGCCGGCTTCGCGGCGGCCGGCGCGGGCTTCGCCACCGGCTTGGCGCCCGGGGACGCGGGCTGCTGGGGAGCCGCCTGCGCGGGCTGCGCCTGCGGCGCCGGCTTGCCCTGGGCGCGGGGCGGCGAACTCTGCCGGACCGCGTCCTCGACCATCTTCTCCAGCGGACCGGCCTCGTTCTCGGCGGTCAGCAGCCGGTGCAGCGTCTCGCTGATCTCGGTGAGGCGCTGCAGGGCCTGGGTGTGGTTCTTGGTGAGCGCGGTGAGCCGCTGTGTCGCGCCCTCGTTGATCACGCTGGCGCGCCGCTCGGACGCGGTGAGGGTGCGCTCGGCCTCCAGCCGGGCGCCGGTCACCGTCTGCTCGGCCTCCTGCTTGGCGGCCGACAGGACGCTCTCGGACTCCTTCTTGGCGGAGGCGAGCACGTGCTCGGCCTTCTCCTGCGCCTGGGAGAGGTTCCGCTCGGCGTGCGAGCGGGCCTCGTCGATGATCCGCTTGGACTCCTGCTCGGCGTCCTTGCGGATCTCGGTGCCCCTGGCCTCGGCCTCGGCGAGCTTGTCCTGGGCCTCGTCCTCGGCGAGGTTGATGATCTGCCGGAGGCGGTCGCTGAGGTCGTCGCCGGTCGGCTTGCGGGCCTCCCGGACCTCGGCCATCTCGCGGCGGATCCGCTCGACCTCGTCCTGCGCGCGGGCGAGCCGCGCCTCTAGTTCACGGTGCTTCTGCTGGGCGCGGGCGATGTAGTCGTCGACCTGGCGGCGGTTGTAGCCGCGCATGACGATCTCGAAGGACTCTTCTTGGAGGAGGTTCGGCAGGATTTCGGCTTCGTTGCTCATGATGCCTAAGGGGTCGTTGGCGGGGGTCATCACCCCGTCAGGGTCGGTTGAGATGCGATCCTCACCCGCCGGTGAGCGGCCCACGGTGGGAAACGTCAGGACGACTCTTGTCCGGTCCACCCCATTCGCGCAACCGGAACCGCACTACTCGCAGCCGTTTCGTCACCTGGACATGCGCGACAAACTATCCAATCTGCGGAGAAAACCCTCCGCCGGGGGACGGCTACCATCGGCGCCATGAGCTACCTGGGAGCGTTGGGCGAGGACCGGCCGAAGATCGACCCCGCGGCGTGGGTCGCGCCCGGCGCGGTCGTGGTCGGACGGGTGACGCTGGGCCGCGCGTCCAGCGTCTGGTACGGCTCGGTGCTGCGCGGGGACGACGAGGAGATCATCGTCGGCGAGGAGTGCAACATCCAGGACCTCAGCTGCATGCACTCCGACCCGGGCATGCCCGCGGTCCTGGAGGACCGGGTCAGCCTCGGCCACAAGGCGATGGTGCACGGCGCCCACGTCGAGGCCGGCTCGCTCATCGGCATCGGCGCCATCGTGCTGAACGGCGCCCGGATCGGCTCCGGGACGCTGATCGCTGCCGGCGCGCTCGTCCCGCCCGGCAAGAAGATCCCGTCCGGGGTGCTCGTCGCGGGCACCCCCGGCAAGATCGTCCGGGAGCTCACCGACGACGACCGGGCGGTCCTGCGGTACACGCCCGAGGTGTACGTCCAGAAGGCCGAGCGGCACCGCACCGCCCAGTGGGACTGAACCGTCCAGGGGGCTGAACCGCGCAGGGGGCTGAACCGCGCAGGGGGCTGAACCGCGCAGGGGGCTGAGCGGCTCGCCCGACCGAAATGCGCGGTACGGCCGACCGCGAACTGCCCCGCGGATCGCCCGGCCCCACTGTTTCCCGCCTCTGATAATTCGCTGACCTGCGGGGACACGGCGAATGGGCCGGTGAGGGGAGCCCCGGCCGGATTCTGCTGACTACCATGACCATCGTGGTGTGGGGACCGGGCTATGGCAGTGCTCCGCCGCCCAGCCCCGCTGCGGGGCAGGATCCGTTCACGGAGGCAGAGCGCGACACGAGGGCGATGGTGGCCGCCGCATGGTGGCCGTCGGCGCCTCCGCAGCAGCGCCATCACGCCATCGCGGGGCGCATGCTCGTCCTGCCGGACGGGACGTGGTGGCTGTTCGGGGCGTGGGCCCGCTGGTACCGGCTGCACCCGTCCGACGGGCAGTGGTACCTGTGCCCGCCGCCGCGCATCCCCGCCGTCCGGATGGCCGCGCGGCCCGCGCAGCAGCGGCCCGGGCAGGTGCCCGCGCTGCCGCCGCACGTCATCCCCGCCGGGCCCGACTTCTCCTACGACCCGCCGTCCGGGCTGCCCTTCGTCGCGCACGGGTTCGCGACCGAGCTGACCTCGCGGGTCCGCTCGACCGTCGAGTCCGCCGCCACGCTGGCCGCGCAGGACTACCCGCACTGGTGGCGGGAGTTCACGAGCGAGGCGCCGTCCACCGTCGCCGTCGCCTGGGGCGTGATGCTCTGGTGCTCCGCCGCGCCCGCGTTCGACTCGCGGCTGGACGCCCAGATGCTCGACCTGTGGAAGCCCTACCGCGCGAGGCCCCTCCCCGACGTGGACGGCCCGCGCTGGCTCACCCCGCCCGCCCTGGAGTCTCTGGTCGCGCTCTACTCCGAGCGGCTGCGCGCCAGCCGGGTGGACGCGGCGGTCGTCGTCCTGCGGACGATGTGGGCCGTCGCCAGCGCGCTGCGCGACGACGTCCGGTTCCAGGTGAGGGCGGACGCGCTGCTCGCCATCCTCGGCACCACCCTGTCCAACCCCACCGTCGACTACGGGGCGCTGCCCTACGGGGACCAGGCGATCGTCCAGCAGTGGCTGACGCGGTGCCCGCCCAACCTCGTGCCCGCGCTGAGGAACGAGAGCTCGCCGGGGGACAACTTCCGGCACGCCTTCTACACGCTCAGCGAGCTGATAGCCGACCTGTCGGGCGACCCCGCCGAACCGGCCTACATCGAGCCCCGGCTGGTGGCCGCCGCGCTGCTGGCCGCCGACCTGGACGTCGTCCGCAAGGACATGGTGGGCACCATCGTCCCCTGGCTGGACCCGGAGATCCGCTACACCGTGCAGGGGGTGTCGGAGCAGCGGGGGCATCCGCTGCGCCGGCTGTGGCCGCAGGACATGCGCCTTCCGGAGCCGCTGCGGTCGGCCGCCGGATCCGGTCCGGGCGCCGAGTCGCTGCTGGCGGCCATGTACGAGGTCGACCTCGCGTGGTGCCGGCTCGGCGGCATGCCCGCCCGGCCCCGCGGCTTCCCCGTCCCGACCGCGATCGTCGCCGGGATCATCGGACGCAACCGGGCCCGCGCCACGGCCGCCGCGCCGACGTCCACGCCCAGCCCGGTGCCGCAGCAGCCGTCCCCGTTCAACATGCCGAGCCAGCCCGGCCTCGCCCCCGGCGCGTCGCCGCAGGGGGCGTCCGGGGCGAACTTCGCGCCGTCCGAGCCCGACCGCCCCTTCGTCCAGCCGCCCGCGCAGCCCGGCTGGGAGAACGCGCCCGGCCCCGCCGCCGGGCATGCCCAGACCCCGGCGCCCGGCCAAGGGCAGCAGGCCGCGTTCAACTCCCCGGGGTTCGCCGCCCCGGATCCGATGATGGGCGGCCACTCGCCCGCCGAGGACGACAAGGACGAGGCCGCCGCCGCGCCGCCGTACACCGAACTCGGCTTCCAGCGCCCCGGCGCGGCCCCGCCCGCACCCGTGCAGAGTCCCGGAGCCGTGCCGCCCGCACCCGTGCAGAGTCCCGGAGCCATGCAGAGCCCGGCACCGCCCGCGCCGATGCAGAGCCCGCCGCTGCCCTCGTCTCCAGCGCTGCCCTCGTCTCCAGCACAGCCCTCGTCTCCAGCACAGCCCGCCGTGCCCGAGCCGGTCCAGGCGGGCCACACGCCCGCGCCCCCTCAGGAGGCAGGCGGCTTCTCCCCTCCCGAGGAGGAGAAGCAGGACGACAACTTCCTGCCGCCGTACACGCAGCTGGGCTACCAGCCTGCTGGCTCTGCGCCCCCGCCCCAGCCGAACGTCCAGCCGGGTCCGGCGGGCCCTGCGCAGCCCCCGTCCCCGGCCGAGCCGCAGCCCCAGGCGTTCGACCCGTACGCGACGCGCGTGGAGGACCAGGGCGGCCCGCCTCAGCAGAGCCGGCAGGCCCCGCCGGGGCAGCCGCCGGGAACGCGCATCCTCGGCCCGGACGACCTCGAAGACGGTCCGCCGAACCCCGGGCCGCCGCCCGTCCCGGGAGGCGGCCCGGGGACGAAGGTCATGTCCCAGACGATGGTCGGCGACTTCGACTTCCTGGACGACACGCCCTCGCCGGACCAGCCCGTCAGCGAGATCCCGCCGCCGAGCGACCGCAGCACCCGCCGCGTCCTGGAGCGGTTCGGGTTCGGCTTCGTGTACGGCGAGCACGACGCCGCGGCGCTGCTCGGCGACCTGAAGGCGCAGGCCGAGGAGTGGAACGCGGCGGGCGAGGACATCGAGCGCACCCGCGTGGACGGCGCGCCGAGCTCGATCAAGGCCGGCGTGCCCGGTGTGCTGCTGGTCGGCAAGCCGCACTCGGGGCAGCGGCGGCTCTCCCGGATGATCGCGCTGACGCTGGCCAACGCCGGGCTCGGCGACGGGTCGATCCGCGCGCACGACGCCGAGGACGTCCGGAACGCGCCGCCGGAGCGGATCGGGCAGCTGCTCGGGCAGCCGGGCCCGGTGATCCTCTTCGAGCGGCTGGACGTGGCCGTCACCGGCGCGGCCGACCCGGCCGCGGTCGTCGGCGCGGTGCGCCGCGCCCGCCGCGACCCGGTGAACACCACCCCGGTGATCGCGACCTGCGAGCCGGGCGCCTACAAGCGGCTGCTCCAGGAGCACCCGAAGCTCGTGCAGGCGTTCCGCGTCCACCGGCTGCCCGACTTCGGCGACCTCGACAACCGGATGACGCTGCTGCACCTGCTGGCGGAGGAGCGGCGCGTCACGATCGGCGCGTCGGCCCTGGAGGTGGTCCGCGCCGACCTGGAGCGGCTCCGCGGACCGGGCGACCTGGTCAACGCGCGGCTCGTCGAGGCGTACCTGGACCAGGCGGCCCAGCGCAACATGGAGCGCGCCGGGGCGTCCCACGACCGGCTCGTGCTGACCCCGGACGACCTCGCGGGCGTCGCCGAGGGGATCGAGCCGGCGCTGCGCCCGCCCGGCGACATCGACGGCTACCTGCGGCAGCTCGACCAGCTCACCGGGCTGGAGGACGTGAAGGCGGCCGTGCTGGAGCTGACCGAGGAGGCGGGGCTCGCGGCCGACCGGGCCCGGTACGGGGTGTCCGGCGGCGACGCGCGGCACCTGGTGTTCACGGGGCCGCCCGGCACCGGCAAGACGACCGTCGCCGGCCTCGTCGGCGGCATCTACGCGGCGCTCGGGCTGCTGGACTCCGGACACGTGGTCGCCTGCCGCCCGGTCCACCTGGCGGGCCGCGACCGGGTCGACACCGAGAACCGGGTCGCGGGCATGGTCGACCAGGCGCTCGGCGGCGTGCTGCTCATCCAGGAGGCGTACCTGCTCGACCGGTCTCCCGCCGTGGTGGAGGAACTGCTGCGCCGTATGCGGCAGGGCGCGGCGGGCAGGGCCCGGTTCATGGTGGTGTGCTCCAGTCCGGCGGCGGAGATGGAGGGCTTCCTCGCGGGCAGTCCCGAGTTCCGCGCCGAGTTCGGGCGGATCCTGGAGTTCACCGGGATGGGCGACCGCGACATGGTCCGGCTGTTCCAGAGCTATGCCGAGCGCGACCTTTACATGCTGGACGAGGAGCTGCGCGTCGAGCTGCTCAACCGGTTCTCGCGGCTGCGGGAGGACCCGCAGTTCGCCTACGCGCGGACGGTGCGCGCGCTGTTCGAGCAGACCGTGGCGCGGCAGGCGGCCCGGCTCGCGGGCGCCGACGTCAACGCCGCGACCGTGGCCCGGCTGACGGTCCGCGACCTGCCCGAGACGTCGCTGGAGCAGATGCTCGGCGGCTTCCACCAGGGGACCCGGGAGGGGTTCCGGCCGGGGCGGTGACCGGCCCGTCCGTGCCATGCGGCACGGGCCGCGCGCATCAGACGGGCGCCACCTGGGAAGGCTAGGCAGTCCGGGGTGCGGCTCCCGGGATCGGTGGGCCGCGGCCGTCTGGCGGCGCCTACCCCCCGGCGGGGGATCTCCCCCGGACGGACAGGGTCGGAGTGGCCCTCGAATGGCCCTCTTGGGTCATGTGCCCGCCGGGGCGAGGCGCGTAGCCTCGACGACGGGTGTGGGGAACGAACGGAGGTGGACGCGGTGCGCCAGAACCTCGATTTGCGCGTCCACGACCGCGTTGCGCTGGACGAGATCGAACTCTATGCCGAGATGCTGAGCGCGGTGGCCGCGGCGGAGCGGCCGCTGACCATCGCGGAGATCGACATGGTGCTCGGAGTGCGGTCCGGCGAGGCCGGTCGTCGTGAGCTGACGCCACGGGATTGAACCACCGCTGCCGGGGACGCCGTTTGGGGCGTCCCCGGTTCGTCTTTTCAGTCCGCCGAAGCTCGCCGCCCAGGTCGCGGCACTGTAACGAATCTCACTCGTGGTCATCCCTGTCGGGGCGCACGGCCGTCCCGCAAGCCCCGTTCTGACGGGCGTTCCCCCAGATTGGGGACTTCTCGCGGGGTATGTACCTCCTGATCTAGGGCAACCTTGTAGGTGAGAGGATGGCGGACAGCAGCCGAAGCCGGGGCAAAGGTTCTTTTTACGGCTGGTTGCGCCTACGATCCTCTGCGGACTGTTCCGGCACTTCAGGAGAACGACGTGCGCTTGCGTCTCACGCCGCGTGAGGACAGCTTCTACGACATGTTCGCCGACTCGGCGAACAACCTGGTCACCGGCGCCAGGTTGCTCGTGGAACTCATCAGCGACGGCGCCGACCGCGCGGCGATCGCGGAGAAGATGCGCGCCTGCGAGCATGCGGGCGACGAAAACACCCACGCGATCATGCGTCGGTTGAACGAAACGTTCATCACTCCGTTCGACCGCGAGGACATCTACCGGCTGGCCTCCACGATCGACGACGTCATGGACGAGATGGAGGAGGCCGCGGACCTCGTCGTGCTCTACAAGATCGACGAGTTCCCGAAGGGCGTCGTCCACATGGTCGAGGTCCTGGAGCGCGCCGCCGAGCTGACCGCCGAGGCCATGCCCCGGCTGCGCTCGATGAAGGAGCTCAACGAGTACTGGATCGAGATCAACCGGCTCGAGAACCAGGGCGACCAGGTCTACCGCAAGCTGCTGGCCCAGCTGTTCAGCGGCGAGTACGACACCCTGACCGTGCTGAAGCTGAAGCAGATCATCGACCGCCTCGAGGACGCCGCGGACGCGTTCGAGCACGTGGCGAACACGGTCGAGACCATAGCGGTCAAGGAATCATGAGCGCTGCCGAGGACCCCGGCGCCACCCTCACCCGCGAGTCCCCGGCCGGCGCCGAGACCCTGGGCGAGCAGGCGACCCGCCGGGTGTCCGGACGCGCCTGGCTGCTGCTGCTGGCGGGCGTGCTGGTCGTCATGATCGCGGGCGTGTTCGGCCTGCGCTCGGACGCCCAGCTGGCGGTGCTGGCCCTCGTCGTCGTGGTGGCCCTGGTGTTCGACTACACCAACGGGTTCCACGACGCGGCCAACGCGATCGCCACGGCGGTCTCGACCCGGGCGCTCACCCCGCGGGTGGCGCTCGGCATGGCCGCCGCGATGAACATGATCGGCGCTCTGCTCGGCGTCGGCGTCGCCAAGACGGTCAGCGAGGTCATCACGCCGCCGACCGGCCTGCACGGCCTCACCGTCGTCGCGGCCGGCGTGCTCGGCGCGATCACCTGGAACCTGATCACCTGGTACTTCGGGCTGCCGTCGTC
Source organism: Actinomadura sp. K4S16 (assembly GCF_008327685.1). Taxonomy (GTDB): domain Bacteria; phylum Actinomycetota; class Actinomycetes; order Streptosporangiales; family Streptosporangiaceae; genus Spirillospora. The sequence goes on along the minus strand of NZ_BDDE01000021.1, from coordinate 231,540 downwards.
GTCCTCGCACGCGCTGATCGGCGGGGTGGTGGGGGCCGGGCTGGCCTCGCTGTCGGACGTCAACTGGACCAGTGTGGTCGACAAGGTCGCGGTGCCGATGGTGCTGTCCCCGGTGGTCGGGTTCTGCCTCGCCTACCTGGCCATGGTCGCGATCCTGTGGATCTTCCGGCGGTCCAACCCGAGCCGGGTCGGCCGCCGCTTCCGCATCGCGCAGACCATGTCGGCCGCGTCCCTCGCGCTCGGCCACGGGCTGCAGGACGCGCAGAAGACGATGGGCATCATCGTCCTCGCGCTGGTCACGACCGGGCACTCGGACGGCAAGACCGTCCCCTGGTGGGTCATCATCGCCTGTGCGGGCGCGCTGTCGGCCGGAACCTACGCGGGCGGCTGGCGCATCATGCGCACGCTGGGCCGCAAGGTGATCGAGGTCGATCCGCCGAAGGGCTTCGCCGCGGAGGCGACCGCCTCCCTCGTGCTCTACGCGACCGCGTTCATCTGGCACGCTCCAATCTCCACCACCCACACGATCACTTCGGCGATCATGGGGTCGGGCGCCACCAAGCGGCTCTCCGCGGTCCGCTGGGGCGTCGCGGGCAACATCCTGATCGCCTGGGTGCTCACGATGCCCGCCGCCGGGGCGGTCGCGGCGATCGTCTACTACGTCGTCCACTTCTTCGGCGCGTGACATCCGGGGCCCGCCCCCGAGCGAAATGCCGAGCGGACATGCGTGTGGCCCGTGCCCCGGCGCCTGAGGCGCCCGGACACGGGCCACACCTGTGATCGATCACCTACCGGAGATCATCACTTGCCGGAGATGCGGTCCAGCGCGGGCGGGGAGATCGTGCCCTGCGCGGCGAAGTAGGCGACGAACGTGTCCAGGTCGATGGCGCCGAGGACCTGGTCCTTGCCCTCGGTGAAGACGCTGAAGCCGTCACCGCCGCCGAGGAGGAAGTTGTTCGCCGCGACCTTGTAGACGGCGGCCGGGTCGACCGGGGTCCCGCCGATGGTGATCGCCGAGACGCGGTCGCCGACCGGCCTGGTGCGGTCGATGGTGAAGTGCAGGTTCGCCGACGGCTGGAGGATCTTCTCGCCCGCCGGCGTCCACTGCTGCTCCAGCAGGGCGTCGAGCTGCGCGCCGGTCAGCGACGTCACGCCCATCACGTTGCTGAACGGCTGCACGGCGAACGCCTCGCCGTAGGTGACGACGCCGTCGCCCTCAGAGCCGCTCGCCTTGTAGACGAGGTCGGTGCGGACGCCGCCCGGGTTCATCAGCGCGACCTGGGCGCCGAGGTCCTTGGTCCCGGCGAGCTGGCCGTCCGCGATGACGTCGCCGAGCGCGGTCTCGCCCGCGGCGGAGGGGGCCCGGGTCAGATCGGCGGTGATCTTGCCGATGGGCTTGTCGGCGATCACGGAGACCCGGTCCTTCCAGGTCTGCACGAACCGCTGGGTCGCCGGGTCCGGCGGGACGTCCCGCGTCACGACGTGGTTGTCGCCCGTGACCGAGGACCGGACGATGTCGCCGGTGCGCCGGTCCACCTTGAGGTTCACCTCGGTGATGACGCGGCCGAAGGACGAGCCGGAGGAGAACAGCCGCGGGTTGCCCGCGGGGTCCTTGACCGAGCAGACGTACTGCTGGTGGGTGTGACCGGTCAGCACCATGTCGATCTCGGGGTCGGCCTGCTGGGCGATGCGCGTCCCGGCGCCCGGCACGACGCCGCACTCGTCCGGCCGCGAGCCGGACTTGACCTGGTCGCCCTCGTGCACGAGCAGGACCATGGCGCGGACGTGCCGGCGCTTCAGCTCGCGCGCGGCGCGGTTCGCCGCCTCGACCTCGTCCTGGAACTTGAGGTCCTTGATGCCCTCGGCCGTGACGATGCTCGGGGTGGTCTTGGTGACGACGCCGATGATGCCGATCCGGACGCCGTTGACGCGGCGGATCGTCCACGGCCTGATGGCGGGCCGGTCGTTCTTCTTCAGCAGGACGTTCGCACCGAGGTAGTCGAACTTCGCGCCGCTCCAGGTGCCCGCGGGGGAGCAGCCGTCGACCGGGTGGCAGCCGCCGTTCTGAATGCGGAGCAGCTCCTGGTAGCCCTCGTCGAACTCGTGGTTGCCGACCGCGGACGCCGTGACGCCGGCGTCGCCGAGGAACTGCACGGACGGCTCGTCGTGGTAGGCGGCCGAGATCAGCGGCGAGGCGCCGATCAGGTCGCCCTGCGCGACGGTGAGGGTGTCGCGGTTGCGCAGCTGCTTGAGGTGGGCCGCGATGTAGGCGGCGCCGCCGGCGGGGACGGCGTTGCCGTTCTCGTCGATGGCCGTGCCCGAGCTTCCGGAGGGGGGTTCGAGGTTGCCGTGGAAGTCGTTCAGGGCGAGAAGCCGCACGGACGCGGTCGGCGCGGGGCGCGCGGCGGCGGGTTGCGCGGCCACGCCCACGACCGTCAGCCCCGCCGCGGCGCAGGCCAGGAAGGTGCGTCGTCGAATCATTCTGAGGACGGTAGATTCGCTCGGCATCCAGTACCCGGCGGCCTGATGACGTTTCTATGACGAATTGACCAGGGGACATGCTCTCTGGGGGGTTCGCTTGGCGTGTGCGTTACGTCGGCGGCCGTCGGCATAGGCTGTGGACCGTGAGTGAGGTGCGGGCGCGCGGGACGCTGGGGGACGGAGAGGTCGCCGAGGTGCTGGCGCTGGCGCTGGCCGCGACCGAGGCCGACGGTGTGGGGCCGTTGTCGGAGCACGCTCTGCTGGCCCTGCGGGGCGGCCGGTCCGGGCTCGCGGTGTCCGACCGGGGCGCGGTCGTGGCCTACGCCCATTTCGATCCGGCCTCCGGGGAGGAGCCCGCCGCGGGGGAGCTGGTCGTCCATCCCGAGCACCGGCGCCGGGGGCACGGGCGGGCGCTGCTGCGCGCCCTGCGGGACGAGGCCGGCGGGCCGCTGCGGGTGTGGGCGCACGGTGATCTTCCGGCCGCCGCCGCGCTCGCGTCCGCCGAGCGGATGGAGCGGGCCCGCGCGCTGTTCCAGATGCGGCGCCCGGCCGCCGATCCGCTGCCGGAGGCGCGCGCCGCCGAGGGCGTGACGATCCGGACCTTCGAACCGGGCCGGGACGAGGGCGCGTGGCTGGAGGTGAACGCCCGGGCGTTCGCCGACCATCCGGAGCAGGGCGCCTGGACGATGGCCGACGTCCGCGAGCGCGAGGCCGAGGACTGGTTCGACCCGGCCGGGTTCTTCCTCGCCGAGCGGGACGGGCGGCTCGCCGGGTTCCACTGGACGAAGGTGCACCCGGGCGGGATCGGCGAGGTCTACGTCGTGGGCGTCGACCCGGACGCGCAGGGCCTCGGGCTCGGCCGCACGCTCACCCTGCGGGGCCTGCACCACCTGCGCGACATCGGCATGGACCAGATCATGCTGTACGTGGACGAGTCGAACGTCGCGGCCGTCCGCCTCTACGAGTCGCTGGGCTTCACCCGCCACGCCGTGGACGTCATGTACGCCACCACCGCGTAGCTCCCCGAGTCGCGCAGCACCCGACCGCGCGGCACCCGACCCGTGAAGCGCCTGCGACCTGGGAAAACCCGCGGTTACCCGCATCCCGGCGGGCCAACCCTCCTTGGGGCGGCCTCGACCGGGATTTTGGGCTTCTGAGCTGCACTGTTAACCCGGTGTCCACGACATATCGGGATATTCTTCGCAACTCTGCTCGTCCGCGTTCATTCGCCGTTCACCTGGATCGGGGCGGCTGGTCACCTCGCCTGCTTAGCGTCGTTTTCGACGGCGAACCCGTCGTCCGGTCGACGTGGGCCGGGGCGGCTCGGGGGACCCGCCCGACGAAACTCAAGGAGACCCTCCGGTGAAGAACGGTTCCCGACTCGCTGCCCTGGGCGGTGTGGTCGTCGCGGGGGCGCTGGCCCTCTCCGCTTGCGGAAGCGACAACAACACGACGGCGAGTTCGAGCGCTGCGCCGTCCGGCGACATCGACTGCGCCAAGGCCAGCGTCAACGCGGCCGGCTCCAGCGCGCAGAAGAACGCGATGGAGGAGTGGACGAAGCTCTACTCGTCCAAGTGCGCGGGCGCCAACCTGAACTACAACCCGAGCGGCTCGGGCGCCGGCATCCAGGCGTTCACGAGCGGCCAGGTGTCGTTCGCCGGCTCGGACTCGGCGCTGAAGCCCGAGGAGGCCCCCGCCGCGCAGAAGCGCTGCCAGGGGAGCAACGCGCTCAACCTGCCGATGGTCGTCGGCCCGATCGCGGTCGTCTACAACGTGAAGGGCGTGGACGGCCTCAAGGTCTCGCCCGAGACGCTCGCGAGCATCTTCTCCGGCAAGATCAAGACCTGGAACGACCCGGCGATCGCCAAGGAGAACGACGGCGCCAAGCTGCCGTCCGAGCCGATCAAGCCGGTCTACCGCTCGGACGAGTCCGGCACCACGGACAACTTCACGGACTACCTGCACAACACGGCGCCGAAGATCTGGACGTGGGAGAAGGCCAAGAAGTGGCCGAACTCCACCGGCCAGGGCGCGCCGAAGTCCGACGGCGTCAGCAGCCAGGTGAAGAGCACCGAGGGCTCGATCTCCTACGTGGAGATGTCCTACGCGACGAACAACCAGCTGCAGACCGCGCACGTCAAGAACGGCGCGGGCGAGTTCACCGAGCTGTCGCCGGACAGCGCGTCCAAGGCCGTCGCCGGGGCGAAGGTCGTCGGCACCGGCAACGACGTCGCGCTGAAGATCGACTACTCGACCAAGGAGCCGGGCGCCTACCCGATCGTCCTGGTCACCTACGAGATCGCGTGCGAGAAGGGGCTGCCGGCCGAGCAGGCCAAGTTCGTCAAGTCCTTCCTCACCTACACCTCCAGCGCGGACGGCCAGAAGATCCTGACCGACAAGGGTTACGCGCCGCTCCCGCAGAGCGTGCTGACCAAGGTCCAGGCGTCCGTCAAGGCCCTGTCCTGACAGCAGAAGACGGAAACCGCAGCCCCGCCGCCGACGACCTCGGCGGCGGGGCCGCCGCGGGTTCCGCCGACATGATCGAAGGAGGACGTCCCGTGACGAGCGAGACCGGTGTCCGGGCGGCCGCCGGCGTCGACCGCCGTGCGGCCGGGATGCGGATGAGCACCGGACGGGCCGGAGACAAGATCTTCGTCTCGGCGGCCCGCGGCTCCGGCATCACCGTGCTGCTGATCATGGCCGCGATCGCGGTCTTCCTCGTGTGGAAGGCCATCCCGGCCCTGCAGGACAACAAGGCGAACTTCCTCACCGCCGAGGAGTGGAACCCGAACGCGGCCCCGCCGAGGTTCGGCATCGCGCAGCTCGCGTTCGGGACGGTCGTCTCGTCGCTGCTGGCCATGCTCATCGCGACCCCGGTCGCGGTGGGCATCGCGCTTTTCATCTCCTTCTACTCGCCGCGGCGGCTCGCCTCCGGGCTCGGGTACGTCGTGGACCTGCTCGCGGCGGTGCCCAGCATCGTCTACGGGCTCTGGGGCCTGGCGTTCCTGTCGCAGCACATGGAGGGGATCAGCAAGTTCCTGAACGGGGCGCTCGGCTGGATCCCGCTGTTCGGCGGCGACTCCCCGGGCAAGAGCTCGATCTTCACCGCCTCCGTGGTGCTCGCGATCATGATCCTGCCGATCATCTCGTCGATCTCCCGCGAGGTGTTCCTGCAGGTGCCGCGGGCCAACGTGGAGGCCGCGCTCGCGCTCGGCGCCACCCGCTGGGAGACGATCCGGATGGCGGTGCTGCCCTACGGCCGCTCCGGCATGATCGGCGGCGCCATGCTCGGCCTCGGCCGCGCCATGGGCGAGACGATCGCGGTCGCGATGGTGCTGACCTTCGTCCCCGGGATCAACTGGCACATCCTGGAGAACGGCGGCGCCACGTTCGCGTCCAACATCGCCAACAGCTTCGCCGAGGCGTCCGTCACCGGCCGCGGGGCGCTCATCGCCTCCGGTCTGGTGCTGTTCGTGATCACCCTGCTCGTGAACATGGCCGCCCGCGCGGTCGTCGCGCGCCGGAAGGAGTTCGTGTGACCGCCGTCTCTACCGGCAAGCCCGGGCCCGGCGCCCGGCTCGCCCCGGTCTCCGCCGGACGCAAGATCAAGGACCGGGTCGTCCAGGGCCTGGTCTACCTCGCGTTCGCGCTGGCGCTCATTCCGCTGGTGTCGGTGCTGTGGACCGTGATCGTGAACGGCGCCAAGCGCCTCGACCCGACGTTCTTCCAGTTCTCGATGAACGCCGTCAGCGGCAGCGACGCCGGCGGCGGCGCCTACCACGCGATCATCGGCACCCTGGAGCAGGTGCTGATCACCAGCCTGATCGCCGTGCCGATCGCCGTGCTCACCGCCGTCTACCTGGTGGAGTACGCCGGGAACGGGCGGCTCGGCAAGCTGATCAGCTTCACCGTGGACGTGATGACCGGCATCCCGTCGATCGTCGCGGGCCTGTTCGTGCTGGCGCTGTGGCTGCTGACGTTCGGCTTCGACTTCTCCGGGTTCGCCGGCTCCCTCGCCCTGACGATCCTCATGATCCCGACGGTGGTGCGGGCGACCGAGGAGATGCTCAAGCTCGTCCCGAACGACCTGCGCGAGGCGTCCTACGCGCTCGGGGTGCCGCGCTGGCGGACGGTCTGCTTCGTCATCCTCCCGACCGCCATGACCGGCATCGTCACCGGCGTGATGCTGGCCGTCGCCCGCGTGATGGGCGAGACGGCGCCCCTGCTGCTCACGATCTTCTTCACCAAGGCGATCAACAACGATCCGTTCAACGGCGCGCAGGCCTCGCTGCCGACCTTCATCTGGGAGCAGGCCGCCGACCCCAACCAGAACTCGATCGACCGGGCCTGGACGGGGGCCCTCGTGCTGATCGGGATCATCATGCTGCTCAACCTGGTCGCCAGGCTCGTCGCGCGGCGCACGGCGCCGACAGGGCGCTGACCCCTCCGATCGGCTCGCAGAGCCCGCTGACCCAGAGAAAGGAACCCTGACCCCATGGCCAAGCGGATCGAGGTATCCGGGCTGCACGCCTACTACGGCGGCGTCCACGCCATCGAGGACATCTCGATGACGATCGAGCCGCGCTCGGTGACGGCCTTCATCGGGCCGTCGGGCTGCGGCAAGTCCACGTTCCTGCGCACCCTGAACCGGATGCACGAGGTCATCCCGGGCGCCCGCGTCGAGGGCAAGGTCATGCTGGACGACGAGGACCTGTACGACTCGGCCGTCGACCCGGTCGCGGTGCGGCGCGTCGTCGGAATGGTCTTCCAGCGGCCCAACCCGTTCCCCACCATGTCGATCTACGACAACGTGGCGGCCGGGCTGAAGCTGAACGGCGTCCGCCGCAAGGGCCGGTTGGACGAGGTCGTCGAGGAGTCGCTGCGCGGCGCCAACCTGTGGAACGAGGTCAAGGACCGGCTCGGCAAGCCCGGCGCCGGCCTGTCGGGCGGGCAGCAGCAGCGTCTCTGCATCGCGCGTGCGATCGCCGTCCAGCCGCAGGTGCTGCTGATGGACGAGCCGTGCTCGGCGCTCGACCCGATCTCCACCCTCGCGATCGAGGACCTGATCGAGAAGCTGAAGACGCAGTACACGATCGTCATCGTCACGCACAACATGCAGCAGGCGGCCCGGGTCAGCGACCGCACCGCGTTCTTCAACATCGCGGGGACCGGCAAGCCCGGCAAGCTCATCGAGATCGACGACACCAGCAAGATCTTCGCGAACCCGGAGCAGAAGGCCACCGAGGACTACATCACCGGCCGCTTCGGCTGACCGCCCGACCCTCAGGGCCGGCGGGTGCTGGTCCTTTGGGTCAGGGACCATGGCGCCGGCCGGGAGTCCGGCTCCCGGCCGCCGAGGATCGCCCTGGCGCAGGCCGCGCCCTGGTCGCGTAGGGATTGGGCGACCGTGGTCAGGCCCAGTGGTGCTGCCACCGCCGCGTCGTCCCAGCCGGTGACCGCCACGTCGCCGGGGACGGCACGGCCGGCCGCGTGCGCCGCTTGAACGACCCCGGACGCCTGCTGGTCGCTCATCGCGGCGATCGCGTCGGGCGGCTCCGCGGAGGTCAGGAGGGCCGTTGCGACGCGCTCCGCCTCTGCGGCGTCGTTGCGCGCGCATACGGCGACGGTCACGTCATGCCAGGCGGTCCCGGCGGCTTCGGCCGCCTCTCGATATCCCTCCAGGCGCTCGCGCGTCACCGGGAACAGGACGTCGGGGAGCTCCGCGCCCTTGGTGATCGAGGTCGTCCGGTCCCGGGAGAGCGGGAAGCTCACGATGGCCGGACGCGCGGCGCCCGCGAAGGCGACGGCGCCGACCGCTCGGGCCGCCGCGCGGTTGTCGATGCTCACCAGGCCCATCCCGTCCACCGCAGGGCCGCCGTGGACCACCGCGGGACGCTTCGTCGCCCGGACGGCCGCGAGGACGGGGTCGTCGTCGGACGTCGTCCACACGACGAACCCGTCGACGGCGGCGTCGGTGATCCGGGAGACGTCGTCGGCGGCGCCCGTGATCGGCGCGATGGTCATGCCGTAGCCGTGATCGGCGCAGACGTCGGCGATCCCCGCCAGGAAGGACACCGCCTCCGGGTCGTCGAACGCGTAGCTCAGGTGCTCGCCCATCACGACGCCGAGCGTGCGGGTGCTGCCCCGGCGCAGGGACCGGGCGCTCGGGTCGGGGCCCGGATAGCCGAGGCGGGTCGCGGCGGCCAGCACCTTCGCCCGCGTCCGGTCCGATACGCGGTTCGGCCGGTTGTAGGTGTAGCTGGCGGTCATCACCGACACACCGGCCAGTTCCGCCACCTGGGCCAGGGTCGCCCGCTTCGCGCCTCGGGAGGGTTCCATGGCCCTCAGTTTAGATGTGTATCGTTACACAAATGAGTGTCGGCAATCGGATGACGTTCCGGGCATACCTGGGCTTCGGGATGTTCGGAGCGTTCTGGGGGGGTGTGGGGCGCCTCGGTGCCGCGGCTCCAGGAGCAGGCAGGCGTCGGGGACGGCGGGCTCGGCTTCGCGCTGCTGTTCGTGGGCGCGGGGGCCCTCCCGGCGATGCTCCTGGCCGGACGTGCGCTGGATCGCCGGGGGCCCGGAGTCGCGGGCGCGGCCCTCGCCGCTCTCGGCGGCGCTGGAGTCCTCGTGGCGTTCACCGCTGTGAACCTGGCGAGCCTTTGCGTCGGGTTGGCCGTGGTGGGGGCTACCAGTGGGGCGGCCGACGTGGCCATCAACGCGGTCGCCGGGCGGGCCGAGAAGGCCGCCGGGAGGCCCGTCATCACCCGTGCCCACGGTGTCTTCTCCAGTCTGGTGGTGCTGGCGAGCCTTGCGACCGGGCTGGTGTCGTCGCTGCCGATCGCCGTTCCGTTCGCTGTCGTGGCCGCTGTCTGTTCGGGGACGAGTGTCGGCTTCAAGGCGGGTGCCGTGCCGGGGGCACGGTCTCGGCAGGTCGGGGCGCCTCCTGAGGAGGACGTCGTCCGGCAGGAGGCGGCGGTGCCGCTCGGGCGGCGCCGGACGGTCCCGTTGGTGCTCGTCGGGGTGCTGGGGGCTTTCGCGTTCGCCAGCGAGAACGCCCACCAGAGCTGGAGCGCGGTCTTCCTCCACGACGAGTTCCACGCCGGTGGGCTGAGCGCCGTCGCGCCCGCCGTCTTCGCGGGTACGGTCGCGATCACACGGTTCGCGGCGGGCGGGCTGACCGCCGTCCGCGGCGTCCTTCTCGCGGGGGCGGCGGGGGCCGCGGTCGGGGCCGCCGTCATCGCCGCCGCGCCCACCCCGGCGGTCGCCGGGGCTGGGCTCGCGCTGGCCGCCGCCGGGACGGCCGTACTGTTCCCGACGCTGCTCCGCCTGGTCGCGCGGAACGTCGACGAGGACCACCGCGGGCGCGCGACCTCGGTCGTCACGACCGTGTCCTACCTCGGGTTCCTCGCCGGGCCGGTCTACGTCGGGCTGTGGGCGGACGCCGTGGGGCTGCGCGGGGCCATGGTCGCGGTCGCGGCGCTCGCGGTCGCCCTCCTCGTCCTGACTCCGCCGCTGCTCCGCCTCAGCGGCTTCGGCGGCGCGGCACGGGACGGTCAGGCGCGGGCGGGAGTCTTCTCCTCGGCGTCGCCCGGGCGGTGGTCGGGGACGAAGCGGTAGCCGACGTTGCGGACGGTGCCGATCAGGGACTCGTACTCGGCGCCGAGCTTGGCGCGCAGGCGGCGGACGTGCACGTCGACGGTGCGGGTGCCGCCGAAGTAGTCGTAGCCCCAGACCTCCTGGAGGAGTTGGGCGCGCGTGAAGACGCGGCCCGGGTGCTGCGCCAGGTACTTCAGCAGCTCGAACTCCTTGAACGTCAGGTCGAGGACGCGGCCGCGGAGCCGGGCCGTGTAGGTGGCCTCGTCGATCGTGAGGTCGCCGCTGCGGATCTCGCCCGGGACCTCGTCGGCCTCCGCTCCGGCGGCGGCGCGCCCGACGGTGAGGCGGAGGCGGGCCTCGACCTCGGCGGGGCCGGCGGTCTGGAGCAGCACGTCGTCCAGGCCCCATTCGGGGCTCAGCGCGGCGAGCCCTCCCTCGGTGACGATCGCGAGCAGCGGGCAGTCGAGTCCGGTGGTGCGCAGCAGGCGGCACAGGCTCTTGGCCTGGACCAGCTCGCGGCGGGCGTCCACCAGCACGACGTCGGCCGGTGGCGCGTCGATGAGCGCGGACGCCTCGGCGGGCGCGACGCGCACGGAGTGCAGCAGAAGTCCGAGCGCCGGCAGGACCTCGTCCGAGGGTTCCAGCGCGTTGGTCAGCAAGAGCAAGCTGCTCAAATGCCGCCTCCCGTCTCTAAAAAGACGTAGGACCCAGGCGGCTCACCCTCCAGCCCCGGCACACGGCCAGCGGCTCGAAGACGAGGTGACCATGAAGGGCCTTTCGGATGAACTCCATGGCCTCGTCGCCCGGATCCCTCACCCCTGAGCATAACCGAGGTGGCCCCGGCGTCCATGGCGCGACCTGGCCGGACCGTGTCAGCGGGGGATGAGAGCCTGTATCCATGGCCAAGGGAACGATCCGGTACTGGGCGGCCGCCAAGGCGGCGGCGGGGACCCATGAGGAGCCGTACGACGCGGTGACGCTGGCGGACGCGCTGGCCGCCGCCATGGACGCGCGCGGCGACGAGTTCGCCCGGGTCGTGGGCAGGAGTTCGTTCCTCATCGACGGGGACCCGGTCGGGACCCGCCCGCACGCGACCGTGGCCCTGCCGGAGGGCGCTGTCGTGGAGGTGCTTCCGCCCTTCGCGGGCGGTTGAGCTCACCGCCGGAGGTCACGGTGGGTGGTCGGCGTCACGGTCAGTGACTGGGTGCGCATAAGGTGGTTGATCTCACAACGGGGTGATTTTTCGGTCTCAGAGGTCATCCTCCGGTGCGACCCCTTGCGGGCGGTTCGTTCACTAAGGTGTGGCGGGCGCGTGCCGCAGGCCGAAGGAGAGACATGCGGAAAGTACTGCTGGTCCTGCTGGTCCTGGTCGCCGCGGGGCTGGTCGCCGCGGACCGGATCGGGGTCCGGGTCGCGGAGGACAAGATCGGTGAGCAGGTCGCCGCGCAGTACAACCTGCAGGAGCGGCCGGACGTCACGATCCACGGCATCCCGTTCCTGACCCAGGCGGTCGGCGGCGAGTACAAGCACATCGAGGTGGGCATCGGCGACTGGACGCAGCAGGGCGTGACCGTCACCGGCGTCAAGGTCGACATGCGGGGCGTGGACGCGCCGCTGTCGGAGGTCACCAAGGGCAGCGCCGCCGACGTCACCGCGCGCACCGCGACCGCCTCGGCCGTCGTCCCCTACGACGTGATCCAGAAGCGGGCGCCCAAGGAGGTCAAGCGGATCGGGCCGAAGGGCGACGACCTGTCGGTCGACCTGACCGGCAACGTCCTCGGCGTCCAGTTGGCCGGCACCGCTGTCGTGCAGGTCAAGCCGACCGCGAAGGGCATCGCGATCTCGCCCGTGTCGGTGGGGTCGAACGGCGCGGCGCAGATCCCGCTGGCGCTGGTGAAGTCGCAGCTCACCTGGACCGTGCCGGTCTCCGACCTGCCCGTCGGGTCGCGGATCAGCCAGATCCAGCCCACGCCGGAGGGGCTGCGCGTGGCCGCGACCGCCGAGAACGTCCGGCTGAACGACCTGCAGGCGCCCACCGGGCAGTGATCCCCGCCCCCCCCGGGAGAGTGATCCCCGCCACGCCGGGAAGAAGCGGCGGGGGCGCGGGGTTGTACGGGCGATGATCGGAGCAGTGGTCGCCGCGTGCGTCCTCCTCGCGGCCACGGTGTTCGGCCTGGTGAGGCGGCGCCGTGACGGCGTGCTGCGCGCCCGGCGGGAGAGGGGCGGCGAGGTGGGCGAGACCGTCGGCGCGGACGAGCTGGGCGCCGAGCTCGGCGAGAAGGCCACGCTGCTGCAGTTCTCCAGCGCGTTCTGCGCGCCGTGCCGGGCCACCCGCCGAGTCCTCGGCGAGGTGAGCCAGATGGTGGAGGGCGTCGTCCATGTCGAGCTCGACGCCGAGGCGCATCTCGACCTCGTCCGGCGGCTGAACGTCGTCCGCACTCCGACCGTCCTCGTCCTGGACGCCACCGGACGCGTCGTCCGGCGCGCGGCCGGAGCCCCCCGCAAACCCGACGTCATCGCCGCTCTCGGGGAGGCCATCACATGATCCACTACGTGAGCGGCGCCCCGATGACCTGCGCTAAGACGAATGTCACTGTCTCGCAAGGCGAGACGGATGTGACAGCCCGTGGATTGTCGGCTTAACATCGTGTCCGTGCGTTACTGGACAGAGCAGATGCTCACGAAGCGCCGCGCGGTCGACTTCTGCCGCGTGGCCGCCTCGCTCTGTCGTATGGCCTGAGGCATCGAGCCCGTCCGCCCCCCGAGCAAACTTCGTCTTCTAGCTCGTACGCACGCTTCCACTCCGCCAGGAGCACCCCGATGCAGGTTGATCCGCGTGGGCAGCGCTTCGTCGCGTCCGTCACCACGGTCATCCTCATCGCCGTGCTGGTGACCGGAAGCTGGGCACTGCTCGCCGCTCAGGCCGTCGTGTTCGCCATCGCGACCTTCCTCGGCCTTCGGTACGCCCCGTACGGACTGGTGTTCAGAGTGCTCATCCGTCCCCGGCTCGCTCCCCCCAGGGAACTGGAGGACGAGGCCGCGCCCCGCTTCGCGCAGGGTGTCGGGCTCGCCTTCGCCCTCGTGGGCACGGCCGGGTACGCGACGGGGACCACCTGGCTCGGCATCGGTGCCACCGCCCTCGCGCTGGCGGCGGCGTTCCTGAACGCGGCGTTCGGGTTCTGCCTCGGCTGCGAGATGTATCTGCTCATCCGCCGCATCACCGCGAAAGTCCGCTCCGAAGGGAAGGTTCCCGCATGAGCCGCTCAGACGTCCTGGTGGACACCGACTGGGTCGAGGCCCACCTGGACGACCCCGGGCTCGTGCTCGTCGAGGTCGACGAGGACGTGTCCGCCTATGACAAGGGCCACATCCGTGGCGCCGTGAAGATCGACTGGAAGACCGAGCTGCAGGACCCGGTCCGCCGCGACTTCGTGGACAGGACCGGCTTCGAGCAGCTGCTGTCGAGCAAGGGCATCGCGAACGACGACCTCGTCATCCTGTACGGCGGCAACAACAACTGGTTCGCCGCGTACGCGTACTGGTACTTCAAGCTGTACGGCCACGACAAGGTGAAGCTCCTCGACGGCGGCCGCAAGAAGTGGGAGCTCGACTCCCGCGAGCTGGTCACCGACGTCCCGACCCGTCCCGCGACCCAGTACAAGGCCAAGGACCAGGACCTGGCCATCCGCGCCTTCCGCGACGAGGTCGTGGACGCGATCGGCAAGCAGAACCTGATCGACGTCCGCTCGCCGGACGAGTTCAGCGGCAAGCTGCTCGCCCCGGCGCACCTGCCGCAGGAGCAGTCGCAGCGCGCCGGCCACGTGCCGACCGCGGCCAACATCCCGTGGTCGAAGGCGGCCAACGACGACGGCACCTTCAAGTCCGACGAGGAGCTCCGCGCCCTCTACACCGAGGCCGGGGTCGACCTGAACAAGGACACCATCGCCTACTGCCGTATCGGCGAGCGCTCCTCGCACACGTGGTTCGCCCTGCGCGAGCTGCTGGGTCTGGAGAACGTGAAGAACTACGACGGCTCGTGGACCGAGTACGGCTCGCTCGTCGGCGTGCCGATCGAGCTCGGCGCAGGCAAGTAAGTCCGCCAGCACAGTCCGGCAGCACCACACTTGGAGGAACCATGACCCAGGGCTGCGCAGCGCCCGAGCAGACGGCGCACCTTCCGGCGACCGTCGACCTGACCAACGAGGCCGTCATCCAGGGGACCGTCACCCGTGACGGCGTCCCGGTGTCGAGCGCCTACGCCCGCCTGCTCGACTCGTCCGGCGAGTTCACCGCCGAGGTGGTGACGGGCGAGGAGGGCGTGTTCCGGTTCTTCGCCGCCGACGGCGACTGGACGGTCCGCGTCCTGGCGGCCGGCGGCGTGAGCATCGACACCGCCGTCACCGCGAAGACCGGCACGGTCGCCGGCCTCGAGGTCGCGATCTGACCGGCATGATCTGATCGGCGCGGTCTGATCGGCGCCGGCCGACCGGTGCCGTCCGACCCGCGCCCCGGTCCGCGAACCCCGTCGTCCCCCCATCGGGACGGCGGGGTTCGTTACGATCGGCGCGATGTCCGCTCTGTCCGCGCGTTCCCCGCTGGTCCTCCCCTGGGCGACGCTGAAGCTCGCGGGGCGGTTCGTCCTGCCGCTCGCCCTGTGGTTCACCGTGGGGGAGCTGCTGCGCTACGGCGCGATGTACGCGGGCTACCGGCTCGGCGCGATGAAGGGCCTCGCGGCGAACGTCGCGCCGATCACCACCGTCGGCCTGCTGGTGGTGATCACCCTGGCGGTGACGGTGCTGATGGTGCACAGCGTCCGGGAGGGCCTGGACGTGGTCACCGCCCGCGACTCCGGCGGCGGCCTCACGCCGTGGGCGGTGGGCAACGAGGAGTCGGTGCTCGGCGCGATCGGCCGCGCCGCGCTTCCGTTCGTCATCTTCTACCTGGCGTGGGGCAAGCAGGGCGAGGACGCCCGCGAGTTCGCGGGCATGGCCGCGAGCCGCGGGTTCGCCGAGGGCGGTTTCGAGGGGCAGCTCAAGGGCGCCGGGATGCTGCTGACGATGGAGCGGCACCTCGGCCTCGCGATCGGCCTCACCGCGGGCCTGTTCGTGCTGAAGGTGCTCGCGGAGTGGCGGCTCGAGGAGCGGCTGCCCCGCGCGATCGGCGCGCTGGTGGCGTTCCTGGAGATCAACTTCGCGCTGTTCGGCATCTTCACGATCGACCATCTGCGCGGCGAGGGCGTCGACTGGTTCACCGCGCGGCAGGCGTGGGCGTGGGTGGACGGCGCGACGGGACCCGTCCTCGACCTGTGGCCGCCGTTCAAGGACGCCGTGCTCGGCGCGCTGATCTGGCTCGTGATCGCCGGGGTGGTCCTCGGGCTGGACGCGGGGGACGAGCGGGTCGTGCTCGGCGGGAGCCGCACGGCGCGGCGGCTGGCCCGCGCCGGCGGGATCGACCGCTCGGGCAGCCCCCGGGAGCTGCTGACCCGCGGGTTCCGTGAGATGTGGCTGCCCGCCTGGTACGGGCTGCGGCTGGTGCGCCGGTCGGGACTGATGCCGTTCGCGGTGTTCTGCCTGCTGTTCGCCGGCCTGGACGTGGCGGAGGAGGCCTCCCGCCGGGTCGTCTACGAGCTGATCGGTCCGCACGAGGTGACGTGGTGGATGCGGGCGCTGCCGTTCGTCGGGTACGGGACGGGCCTGGTGTTCGAGATCCTGCGCGTGTGCCTGCTCGCGGCGGCGTTCAACCTGGTGATGGCGCGGGTCAGCGCGAGAACCGCAGCGAAACCTGCGGGGCCCCCGGCTTCCGTGACGTCTTCGGCGCCCGGATCTCCAGTTCCAGCGAGTCCGCCATGGCGCGGGGCACCGTCCCCCTGACGGTCACGGCCATGGCGACGCCCGCCGCCGGCTCGCGCGTCCGCAGCGCCGTCGCCGACCACGCGCGGCCGTCGTCGTCGCGGAACCGGTAGACCAGGCCGTAGGCGCCGACCGCCTTGGCGCTCGCCGCGTCGGACGGGCGGACGGCGAGCTGCAGCCGCAGTTCCGTCACGTCGCCCTGGGCCTTGCCCAGCGGTGCGGCCTTCTGCCGTCCGAAGACCTTCCATCGCGCGCCGGCCAGCTCACCGATCCGTCCCTCCGCGACGGTGGTGACCTTCTCCGGCGGATCCAGGTTCTTGCGGACGGTGCGGGTGTCGTCCGCCCAGTGCACGACGAGGTACGCCGACATCGCGCACACGAGTGCGATCGCCTGGACGACGCGCCGGTCCCTCGGCCGCAACCGGGACCGGTCGGACGGGGTGGGGAGCGGGATCCCGTCGGGGTGGGTGTCGGCGGCGGTCACGGGCCGTCCGCCCTGACCTTGTAGCGCTCCGGGGCGCCGCGCAGCAGCGCCGCCGCGCGGTCCGCGGTGAGGCCGAGGTCGATGTCGGCCGCGGCGGACAGCTGCGGCAGCAGACCGCCGGTCCCGACGACGAGGTGCGCGCCCGCCACCCGGTTCCTCGGCAGCTCGAACAGGAACGTCGCGGGCGTCCAGATCATCGGCTCGAACGTCGGCTGCGCGCCCGCGGAGGCCGACCCGGTCCGCGGGTCCTCCCGGAACGTGTAGCCGCCGGGCGTCTCCAGGACGGCGGAGGACAGCTGGAGCGGCTCCTCCCGGCTCGTCGCCCGCAGCCGCACGACGAGGTAGACGCCGTCCGTCCCGACCGGCGGCGGGTTGCCGAGGCTGAGGCTCGGCTCCAGCGACCGCGCCGCGTCCACCCGCTCGACCCGGACGCTGAAGTACCGGGTCGCGACCTCCTCGCCGACCGCACCGCCGGTCCGGATCGGGTCCAGCTCCGCGGCCCGCACCTGGGGGCGGACGGAGTGCAGCCACATCGCGCCGGCGAGCAGGAGCGTCCCGCCGACGCCGGCGCCCGCCCGCAGCAGGATCTCGCGGCCGTTCACCGCGGGCTCACCGGGAGGGTGAGGCGGCCCGCGAGCTCGTCGCTCTTCGGGTCGACCAGCCAGTTGTAGTCGTCGTCGGTGAACCCGTGCTCGTACTCCCACTTGCGCAGGCCCACGGTCAGTTCGGTGGGCGCGTCGGCCGGTCCCATCTTCCACATCGCGGACGCCTCGACCGGCAGCCCCGGCTGCGTCGTGCCGGTCTTCGAGCCGCCCGCGACGCCCTCCACGTCGTCGGGCTTCAGCCACTTGCCGGCCTTGGTGAGCGCGACCACGCCGTCGGACAGGCCGCCGATGCCGAGCGACTCGGTCTCCTGGCCCTTGTTGAGCACCCGCAGCCGCACGATGAGGCGGCGCTCCCTGCCGGCGCCGAAGCCGCCCTCGACCTGCCCGATCCGCGCGTCGTGGACGGTCACCTCGAACAACCCCAGGTCGAGAGGCTTGCCGGGCTTCGCGGCGGGCTGCTTGGGCGTCTCCTTGAACCCGCCCGTCACCCACAGCACCGGGACCAGGATGGCCGCCACTCCCGCGGCCGCGGCGGGCGCGAGCCATCGCGGCCGCGTCGCGCGGCGCGCGGGGCCTGCCGGGGGAGGGGGAGCCGGTGCGGAGGGCAGCACGCGCCAGATCGTAACGCGCCCGGTCCCAACGCACGGGATCGGGAGCGCGCCGGTCGTGTCCGGGACGGCGTGATCTGTACGCTGCTGATCCCTTAGAGTCGTGTGGTTCGCACACGTCAGGAGAGACGAGGAATGCGCGGAGGGCGAATCGCGGCGGGCACCGCAAGCCTGGCCCTGACGTCCGTTCTGGCGTTCGCCCCGGCGGCCGCCGCGGCGCCGGCGGACCGGCCCCAGGCGGCGCCGACGACCACGGCGAAGCCGACGGCCACCAAGAAGCCGCAGGCCACCACCAAGCCGAAGCCGACGCGGCGGCTTCCGACGCAGGCCCCGGCGCCCAAGTGCAACGAGCAGATCGGGCAGCCCGCGTCGGCGATCACGGTCGAGCCGTGGGCGCAGCGGCGGCTGGACTTCGAGCAGGCCTGGCCGATCACCCGCGGCCGGGGCGTGACCGTCGCCGTCGTCGACAGCGGCGTCAACGCGAGCCATCCGCAGCTCAAGGGCAAGATCGCGGCGAGCTACGACGCGACCGGCAGCACCACCGACGACTGCCTCGGGCACGGCACGGAGGTCGCGGGCATCATCGCCGCGACCGACATGCGCGCCCGCAACGTCCCGTTCGTCGGCGTCGCGCCGCAGGTCAGGCTGCTGAACGCCAAGTTCGCCAGCGGCGAGAGCACGCAGGACAACTCGCTCCTGCCGAAGGCCATCGACTGGGCCGTCGCCCACGGCGCGAAGGTCATCAACGTGTCGTCGGCAGCGCCGGACACGCCCGCGCTGCGCAGGGCCGTCGAGGGCGCGCAGAAGCACGACGCGCTCATCGTCGCCGCCGCGGGCAACGTCACCCAGGACCAGCGGGGCAAGGAGAGCGCCGCCTACCCGGCGAGCTACAAGGGCGTCCTGTCCGTCGCCGCGGTGGACGAGGCGGGCACCATTACCGGGTTCTCCAACCAGAAGACCCGCATCGACGTCTCGGCGCCCGGCCAGAACGTCATCTCGACCCTCGGCAAGGGCTACGTCGGCGGCCTGCAGGGCACGAGCTTCGGCGCCCCCTACGCGGCCGGCGTCGCCGCCCTCGTCCGCGCACGGCACCCCAAGCTGAACTACCAGCAGGTCATCAACCGGATCCTCATCACGGCGGAGGGCGGCAACGGCTCGGGCAGCGGGCACGGCATGATCAGCCCGCTCCAGGCCGTGTCGGCCCTGGTCGATCCGAACGCCTCGCCCGGCGCGGGGCAGGCTCGCCCGCTGAGCGGCGCCGTCCCGATCGCGAAGCCGGCGCCCGTCGACCACCGGGCCCGCACGATCGGGATGGCCGTGGCGGGCGGCGCCCTCGCGCTCGCGCTGTGCGTCGCGTTCGCCGGGGCGATCATCCCGATGGGCCGCCGGCGCGGCTGGCGCCCGGGCCGGGCGGTCATCCCCGCCGAGGAGAGCGACTGACCCCGGACGGGTCAGGGTTTGACGGCGGACGCCAGGACCATCGGCAAGGCCAGGAACAGCCGGTCGCGTGCGGCGCGCTCCCGCTGATCGGCGAGCCACGCGTCGGCCTCCTCGCCGGTGATGTCCCCGCCGGTGCGGCACGCCTCGACGAGGTTGGCCAGTACGGGCAGCGCCTCTTCATCGGTGAACACGGCGGTGTGGACCTCGACGGCCGCGTCGCGGAAGCCGGCGTCCAGCAGCAGGTTGCGGTACCGGCGGGCGGCCCGCGGGGACGGTAGCCGGTCGGCGCGCGCGTGCACGATCGTCCGGGTGAGTTCCGGGTGGGCCGAGTCCACGACGAACGCGTCCCAGTCCTGGCCGCACAGCACGGCGCGTCCGCCGGGGGACAGGACGCGCCACGCCTCGGCGACGGCCGCGGCGGGTTCGGGAAGGGCGTGCAGGACCTTGTCGGCCCGGTAGCCGCCGAGTTCGCCGTCCCGGAACGGCAGCGCCGTCGCGTCGCCGAGGCGGAAGTCGCCGCCTGCGAACCGGTCGCGCGCCATCGCGAGCATCTTCTCGCTCAGGTCGACCCCGACGGCCCGCGCGCCCAGCGCGGCCATCTCGGCGACCGCGCGTCCGGTGCCGCAGCCGACGTCCGCCACGGGCATGCCCGGAGCGACGTCGAGCAGTTCGTAGGAGCGGGCCCGCAGCCGCGTGGCGTCCGGCTTGGCGTCGTGGGCGTCGAGCAGGGCGATGAGTTCTTCGATCGGGGTCGGCATGGCGCCCATGCTGCGTCTTCAAGCCGACTTGAAGTCAAGCCCGGACCGCGGAACGCGGAACGCCCCGGGCTCGTGGGCCCGGGGCGTTCCGCGTTCCCGCCGGTTACTGCTGCTGGCCGTAGAAGGCCGTCTGGATGAGGCGCTTGCCGCTGCGGCGGTCGGCGTGGGTGCCGCGGCCCGGGGGCAGCGGGCTCGGCCGCACGTCGAACAGGTTGCCCTCGTCCTTGTTGCCGGACATGATCAGCGCCGGGCTGGCCATGTCCTTCAGCCGCTGCAGGACCGGGTCGAACATCGCGCGGCCCGCCCCGCCCATGGTGCGGGACAGGATCACGTGCATGCCGATGTCGCGGGCCTGCGGCAGCAGCTCGGCCAGCTGCGCGAGCGGGTTGCCGGACGGGGTGGCGACCAGGTCGTAGTCGTCCACCACCAGGAACAGCTCCGACCCGCTCCACCACGACCGGTTGCGCAGCTGCTCGGGCGTCAGGTCGGACGGAGGGAGCCGGTTGACCAGGGCGCCGTGGACGTCCTTCATCAGCCCGCCCGCGGCCGTCGAGGACGCCGCGAACCCGATGACGTGCTCGCTCTCCGCGGAGTCCAGCAGTGCCCGGCGGTAGTCGAGCATGATGATCCGCGCCTCGTCGGTGGTGTACCTGGCCTTGATCGACTCGACGATGAGCCGCAGCAGGTTGGACTTGCCGCACTCGTTGTCGCCGAGGACGACGAAGTGCGGGTCGTTCTCGAAGTCCAGCAGGACGGGGGACAGCGTGTCCTCGTCGATGCCGATCGGGATGCGCTTGCCGGTCTCGGCGACGGCGGGCAGCGACGCGGCCGGCAGCACGTCCGGCAGCATCCGCACCGGCGGCGCGGGCGGCCGGCCCTGCCAGCCGGCCTGGATCGTCTGCACCAGGTGCCGGACGCCGTCGGTGAGGTCGCCCGCCGAGGCGCGGCCGTCGACGCGGGGCAGCGCGCCGAGGAAGTGCAGGCCCTCGCGGGTGAGGCCGCGGCCCGGACGCCCCTCGGGGACGTTCGAGGCGAGCTTGCGGTCCATCTCCGACTCGTAGGGGTCGCCGAGCTTCAGCTCCAGCTTCGTCGTGAGCAGGTCGCGGATCGTCAGCCGGAACTCCGACCACTTGTTGGTCGAGGCGACGACGTGGATGCCGTAGCCGAGGCCGCGCGCGGCGAGGTCGGTGACCGTCGCCTCGACGGCCTCGAACTCCTGCCGGACGGTCAGCCAGTTGTCGACGACGAGGAACACGTCGCCGAAGCCGTCCCCGGCGATCTGCCCCTCGGCCCGCATCCGCCGGTAGGCGGCGATCGAGTCGATGCCCCGCTCGGTGAAGAACCGCTCCCGCGACTCCAGCAGCCCCGACACCTCCGCGACCGTGCGCCGGACGCGGTCGGGGTCGAGGCGGCTCGCGACGCCGCCGACGTGCGGCAGGTCGGCCAGCGCGGCGAGCGCGCCGCCGCCGAAGTCCAGGCAGTAGAACTGCACCTCCTGCGGCGTGTGCATCAGCGCGAGCGAGGTGATCAGGGTGCGCAGCAGGGTCGACTTGCCGGACTGCGGGTTGCCCGCCACGCCGATGTGGCCGGCGGCGCCGGACAGGTCCAGCCACATCGGGTCGCGGCGCTGGTCGAACGGCTTGTCCACGATGCCCGCGAAGGCGTGCAGCCGCCCCCGGCCGTCCCAGCCGGCCGTCGTGAAGCCGAACTCCGGCGTCTGCTGGAGGTTCGGCAGCACCTGGTCGAGGGTGGACGGATCCTCCAGCGGCGGCAGCCAGATCTCGTGCGGCTTCGGGCCGTGCCCGGCGAGCTGCTTGACGACGAGGTCGAACAGGCTGATCTGCGGGCCCTCGTCCTCCTTGCGGCCCTGCTGCTGCGCCTGCTCCTGCATCTGCGGCCGCACGTACGCGGGCGTGAACGGGACGATCTGCGCGAGCTGCCGCGGCCCCTGCGGCGACTCGTCCGCCCGGCCGTCCTCCGGCTTGTACGGGCCCGAGACGTAGGCCGCGCGGAACCGCGTCATCGTCTCGGTGCCGATCTTCAGGTAGCCGTTGCCGGGCGCCTGCGGCAGCTCGTAGGCGTCGGGCACGCCGAGCACGACCCGCGACTCCGCCGAGGAGAACGTGCGCAGGCCGATCCGGTAGGACAGGTGCGTGTCCAGCCCGCGCAGCTTGCCCTCCTCCAGCCGCTGCGACGCGAGCAGCAGGTGGACGCCGAGCGAGCGCCCGAGCCGTCCGATCATGACGAACAGCTCGGCGAAGTCGGGCTTGGCGGACAGCAGCTCGGAGAACTCGTCCAGCACGACGAACAGGGTCGGCATCGGCTTGAGCGGCGCGCCCTGCTCGCGGGCCTTCTCGTAGTCGCGCAGCGAGGCGTAGTTGCCGGCGGCGCGCAGCCACTCCTGGCGCCGCACCATCTCGCCGTGCAGCGCGTCGTACATGCGGTCGACGAGCGGGAGCTCGTCCTCAAGGTTCGTGATGATGGCCGAGACGTGCTGGAGGCCGTCCATGCCGAGGAACGTCGCGCCGCCCTTGAAGTCGACGAGGACGAAGTTCAGCACCTCGGACGAGTGCGTCATCGCGAGGCCGAGCACCAGCGTGCGCAGCAGCTCCGACTTGCCGGAGCCGGTCGCGCCGATGCACAGGCCGTGCGGGCCGTAGCCGCCCTGGGCGGCCTCCTTGATGTCCAGCTCGATCGGGCGGCCGTCGGCGTCCAGGCCGATCGGCACCCGCAGCCGGTTGCGCGGCGCCCGCGGCTGCCACGCCTGCCGCGGGTCGATCCTGGCCGGGTCGGGGACGCCGAGCAGCGTCGTCAGCGTCGTCGCGGCCGACAGCGCGTCCAGCTCGGGGCCGGCGGCGGCGCTGGCCCGCAGCGGGGCGAGCTGCCGCGCGAGGCCGTCCGCCTGGACGTAGCTGAACTGGTCGGGCCGGCCGAGCAGGTTCGGCACGTCCTTGCCGGTGCGGTCGCGGCGCAGCATCGCCATCTTGTCGGGGGCGACCCGCAACCGCAGCATCGTGTTGTCGGCGGTCGGCGCGACGTGCCCGGTCAGGTCGATGACGCAGACGCCCTCGATGCCGTCCGAGCCGATCTGCGAGTCGGGGGTGACGGCGCCGCCGTCCACGATGACCACGTGGTAGGGCAGGTCGCTCTGCTGGAGGCCGGGGGTGAACCGGGCCCGGTCCTTCACCTCGGTGCCGAACATCCGCTCCAGCTCGGCGAGGCTGCCCGCCATCAGCCGGACCGGTCCCGCCGCGTCCGTCACCGTGGGGTGCATCGTGTGCGGCAGCCACTTCATCCAGTCCCAGTGCGGCATCGCGTCCGGCGACGCGCACACGCTGACCCGCATGTCGTCGGGCGAGTGGAACGCGGTGAGCTGCGCGATCATCGCGCGGACCATGGCGCGCACCGCGTCCATGTCGCCCATCGGCAGGATGCGCGCGAACGACGGCAGCGACACCGCCACCGGCAGGTTCGGCACCGTCGAGTGCGCCCGGACGAACCGGCGCAGCGCGCCCGCCGTCATCGGCTCCAGGTCCTCGATCGGGCGCGTCTCCGGCGGGATCAGCTGGACGGCGAGCTTCTGCGGCCCGGCGCCGATCCGCACGTTCCCGAAGTCGGGGTCGGTGGGGCGCCGCTCCCAGATCCGCGCGCTCATCACCAGCGACCACAGCGAGTCGGGGGACGGGCTGTTCCACTCCAGCGACTCGCGCTGCTGCTCGGCCGCGCGCCGCACCTTGCGCCGCACCTGCGACAGGTAGCGGAAGTAGTCGCGGCGCGCACCGTTCAGCTTGAACTTGCGCTCGCCCGAGCCGCGGCCGATCTGGCCGAGCATCATGCCGCCCATGGCCAGCGCCATGCCGCCGCTGCTGATCATCATCATCGGGCTCCTGGTCCCGCCGCCCAGGAACATCAGCCCCATCATGACCGGCATGACGGCCATCGGCAGGTACATGAGCACGTTCTGCAGGCCGCCGCTCTGCATCTCCGGGATCTCCGGAGGCGACTCCAGCAGCAGCTCGCCCTTGGGGGCCGGCGGTGGTTTGCGGCGCTCCTTGCGCCTGACGAGGATCGTGCTCACCTCGGCGTTCCTCCGGGAGCTCTCACGCCGGGGCGGCCGGTGCGGGGACGGCCGGCCCGTGGGGGTGATGTGGTGCTTGTGGTTGATTTAGCGTAGGCGGACGTCACATCCTAAGCTGCGCGTCGATCGGATCCGCGCCTGATCTGACCTGGAGACGGGAGCTCCCGTGAATTCGCCCGCCACGACCGAACTCTGCAGGGTCACCATCGTCGCGCCGAAACGGCGCATCGACGTGTCCCTGCCCGCCGACGTGCCGCTCGCGCACATGCTCCCCACGCTGCTGCGCGCCGCGGGCGAGGACATGGCGGACGCCGGGCTCGCCCACTCCGGGTGGGTCCTGCAGCGGCTGGACGGCGACCCGTTCGACGCCTCGCAGACCACCAGCGCCCTCGGCGTCCGGGACGGGGAGATCCTGTACTTCCGGCCGCGGATGGCGCAGCTGCCGGAGATGTCCTTCGACGACGTCGCCGACGTCATCGCGTCCGGGATCCGGGAGCGCACCGACCGGTGGCGCCCCACCACGACCCGCTCCTTCGGCCTCGGCGCCGGCGGGATCGCGCTGGTCGTGGGCGCGATCGTGATCGCGCTGTCCGGGCCGCCGTGGATCGTCCCGGCCGTCGCCGCGGGGCTCGTCGCGCTCGTCACCCTCATCATGGCGACGGTGCTCT
The DNA here is from genome assembly GCF_008327685.1 of Actinomadura sp. K4S16. Lineage (GTDB taxonomy): Bacteria > Actinomycetota > Actinomycetes > Streptosporangiales > Streptosporangiaceae > Spirillospora. The sequence continues at coordinate 206,970 of NZ_BDDE01000021.1, read as the reverse complement.
CGCGGGCCGTCGCCGACTCCGGCGCCGGCGTCATCCTCGGCTACGCGGCGCTCCCGTACGCGTTCCTCGCCGGGCTGGCGGCGCCCGCCCGCAAGAACCTCGAACTGCTCGACCTCGGCGCCCCGCACCTGTTGGCAGGGTTCGGGCTGACCGCGCTCGCCGCCGTCATCGCCGCGTTCGCGATCGCCGACGGGCTGCCGGTCTTCCTCGGCGTCGCGTTCGCCGCGTTCGTCGGCGCGATCGGCGCGGGCGTCGGGTTCGCGTTCGACGGCCTGCCCGCCGCGGGCATCGCCGCCGTCGCCGCGGTGGTGGTGATGATGTTCATCGCGGCCGTCCCGTCGCTGTCGTTCAAGCTGGCGCGGATGCCGCTGCCGCCCGTCCCGAGCAGCGCCGAGGACCTGCGCCGCGACACCGAGACGGTGGACGGCCGGCAGGTGCTCGCCCGCACCGCGGCCGCCGACCGGTTCTCCACCGGGCTCATCGCCTCGATCGCGCTGGTCGCGGCGGGGGCGATGCTGTTCCTGTTCGGCGAGGACGGCTGGGCCGGCCCGGCGACGTCCGCGACGATGTCGGTGTCGCTGCTGCTGCGGGCCCGCATCTTCCGCGGGGTCTCGCAGCGCTCGTGGATGCTCGTGGTCGGGCTGTTCGGCCTGGTGCTGACGACGATCGGGATGGCGCTGCACGGGAGCCAGGTGGTCGCGCTCGCCGCGGCGCTCGTCCCGCTGCTGGTGCTCACCGGGATCGTCGTCGCGGTGACGCTGTGGCTGCCGGGCCACCGCCCCACCCCCGTCTGGGGCCGCTGGGGCGACATCCTCGACATGCTCGTGATGATCTCGCTGATCCCGCTCGCGCTCGCGGTACTGGACGTCTACTCCCGCGTGCGCGGGCTGGCCGGGTGACGGGCTGATGCAGAACCGGCGGGATCTCTACCAGGCGCACCGCCTGATGACGCAGCGGGTCGGGCTGGCCCTGCTGCAGGGCGAACCCGACGTCGCCGAGTCGCCGATGCGGCGGCTTTCGGTGGGCGCGTTCGCGGGCGTGATGGTCGGGCTGCTCGTCATCGCGGTGTTCGGCATCTGGGGGATCCTGTCCCCGGGCGGCGCCAAGGGCCTGGACGAACCCGGCAAGCTCATCATCGAGAAAGAGACCGGGACCAAGTACATCTACGACGCCAACACCAAGAAGATGTTCCCGGTGGCGAACTACGCGTCCGCGCTGCTGGCCCTCGACTCCGACAGCTCGCCCGAGCGGCGCACGGTGTCGCGCAAGTCGCTGGCGAAGTTCGAGCGCGGCGCGATGATCGGCATCCAGGGCGCGCCCGACTCGCTGCCGGACAGCGCCCAGCTCATCCGCGGCCCCTGGTCGGTGTGCACCCGCGAGGCCGCCGGGCCGACCGGCGTGAAGCGGCAGATCAGCGCGCTGGCCGCCGGCCGGCAGGTGGGCGGGCGCCGGCTGGGCGAGGGCGAGGCCGTCGTCGTGCAGACCGGCGGCGTCCCGTGGGTGGTCTGGAAGGACCACCGCATGCAGCTGACGATCGCCGCGAACCAGGTGACGGCGCTGACCGGCGGCCCGGGCGCCGTCGAGGTCCCGGCGACGTGGCTGAACGCGATCCCGGCCGCGGGCAACTTCGGCTCGCCCGACGTCCCCGACCGCGGCAAGGCGGTCCCCGGCCCCCGCGGCGGGACGGCCCGCGTCGGGCAGGTGTTCAAGGCCGAGACCGGCGCCGGCGGGCAGGCGCTCTGGTACGTGATGCTCGCCGACGGGCTCTCCCAGATCAACGAGACGCAGGCGCAGCTGCTGCTGCGGGACGTCAGGACCGCCGCCGCCTACCCGGGCGAGCAGGCCAGGCCGCTGCCGACGGACGTCCCGTCGGCGCAGGCGCGGGCCTCCGGGACGCGGCTGCTCGACAACAACCTGCCGCCGACGCTTCCGAGGTTCGTCGCCTGGGACACCTCCACGCCGCTGTGCTCGGTGTTCCCGATCGGCTCCGCGAAGGCGCAGCTGACGATGGGCGGCTCGCTTCCGGCGCCGTCCGCTGGGGTGCTCGGCTCCGGCACCGCCGGCTCGTCCGGCACGATCGACCAGATCGTGCTGCCGCCCGGCGGCGCGGCGCTGATGAGCCTCGTGCCCGCCGGCGGCGACGGCTCCGGGGACGGCTCCGGCGGAGGCTCGGGGTCGCTGTCGCTCGTCAACGACCAGGGCATCCGGTTCGCGCTGCCGTCGGCGGAGATCGCCAAGAAGCTCGGCTACGACGCCAAGAAGGCGGCGCCCGTCCCGTCCAGCGTCATCCACCTCATCCCGCAGGGGCCCGCGCTCGACCCGGCGCTGGCCCGCAAGCCGATCTCCACCTCGAAGGCGTGAAGTGACCCAGATCACACGAACCGCTAGATCACCAGGAACGTCGACATAGATGGCGTGAAACGCCTATGATCATTGACATTTCGTGTCGTCAGGAGTGCTCCCAGGCCATCCGGGCGAGGTGGGCCGCTCTCCACTCTCCTGAGGCGCGCGACCAGAATTCGCAAACGGAGGTGACACTGTGGGTAACACGTCCGCAGCCGACAGAGCAGCAATGCAGCAGGCCGCCACGCGGATCGAGGACTCCGCGGGCATCGTCAAGGGCCTGCAGAGCCAGCTCGAGGGGCACAAGTCGCAGCTCATGTCCGGCTGGGCCGGTAACGCCGCGGTGTCGTTCGACCGTGTCTTCAACGAGTTCCAGACCGAGATGAACAAGGTGCGCACCGCCCTCGAGGGCATGCACCAGAAGCTCGTGCACACGAAGATCACGTACGAGAGCACGGAGCAGGAGCAGCAGGACGCGGTGAACAAGATCAACCAGCTGCTCAACGGCGGCACCTGATCGGCTCCCTTTCCCGTCATTCCTTCGACCGCAAAGGACTCCTTCCGTGAGCGACAGCTACACAAAGGCCAATTTCGGCGCGATGCAGCAGGCCCAGGCCGACTTCACGCTGGCCTACCGCGCCCTCGTCGACGAGCTCGACGACCTCGAGAAGACCCTCGAACAGCACCTCTCCCAGTGGGAGGGCGGCGCCCAGGCCGCCTACTGGGACGCCAAGCGCCAGTGGGACTCCGCGGCGGCCCACATCGGGCAGGTCCTGAACCAGCTCGGTGTCGTCATCGGCGACGCGCACAGCAACTACAGCGGTGCGGAGCGGGCCAACCAGAACATCTGGGCGGGCTGACCCCGGGGCACATGCCCTGGTCTACGTCGTGCAGGGCCTCGGCCGGGGGTCTGCACGGCGTAGTCGTGCCGGGGGCAGGGACATGATTCGCCAGGAGGGCGAGCGATGGGCGACAAGTTTCATCTGACAGACGAGCAGCTCAAGAACGTCGAGTACACCGAAACCGTCGGGGCCAACCAGTACAGCGCCGGCCAGACCGTCACGGTGCACGGCCTGACCCAGGACGAGTGGGACGACCTTCCGGAGTGGCGCCAGCGCGACCTGTACTACGAGTACAGCGCGGGCGCCCACGCCGGTAAGTGGGACGACCCGAAGAACGCCCTCCCGCGCGGCCAGGAGCCCGACCGCAGCAAGTGGGACATGAAGGCCGAGAAGGGCTACGACGTCGATCCCGCTGAGCTCCGCCAGCTCGCGAAGGACATGAAGTACAAGCTCGACATCTGGAAGCGCAAGCTCAACCAGGTCGGCACCACCCAGATCAGCACGGCCGACCTCGGCGGGGCCAAGGGCTCGGAGAAGTTCGTGGAAGTCGCGAACGCCAGCAAGTCCGGCTTCCAGGAGTACATCTCCGCCATCGAGGGCGCCTACAACGGCGTGATCGGCAAGCTCAACGCGACGGCGGACCAGTACGAGAACGCGCACCACAACACCAACACCCGGGTCAAGGGCGTCGATCCGACCGGCAACGGCAATCCGAACCTCAAGTGACGGCCACCCCGGAAGGAGGGACCCATGGGTAAGCGGAACCCCGAGTCGTACCCGATCAGGGACGGGATGGAGTTCGGGAGCTACAGCTTCGGCGACGAGAACTTCGACGACGTCAAGAACAAGCTCAAGAGCATCAAGCCCGAGTCCGTCGGCCACGCGTCGACCGCGTACAAGGACGCCTCCGACGTCCTCGCGGAGATGACCGACGAACTGCGCAACAACTTCGCCAAGCGGATTGTCAAGCACTGGCAGGGCGACGTGGCCCAGGAGGCCCTCGACCAGCTCGGCCAGGTGTACGAGACGTCGGGCAAGCTGTCGGACGACAGCCACAACAACGCGCAGCTCTACAACTGGTACAAGACCAGCATCCTCGACTGGTACAAGACGACCGGCGAGACGATGGAGGACGGGTACTTCAACACCGACAGTGACGACGAGCGCGCCCGCGAGTTGATGAAGAACTACAACACGCGGATGAAGGAGGCCTTCGACGGCCACCCGCTCAAGATCACCAAGGACCTCCCGATCACGGCCGGTGGCGGGCACGACAAGCCGGGCGGTCCCGGCAGCCCGCCCGGCGGTCCGGGCAGCCCGCCCGGTGGCCCCGGCAGCCCCGGGAGCCCGCCCGGCGGCCCGGGTGGCGTGCCCCTTCCGAAGTCCGACAGCGCGAGCCCGTTCCACCCGCCGGGCAACAACAGCCCGTTCCACCCGGGTGGGAACCCCAACAGCCCGTTCCACCCGCCTGGCAACACGGGCCCGTACCACCCGCCCGGCGGCGTTCCGGGCAGTAACCCGTTCGGCGGCCACACGGGTACCGATCTGTCGGGCATGCCCGGCGGCGGTCCCCCCGGCGGCGGCCCCGGTCTCGGCGGCGGCCCGGGCGGCGGCCCCGGCTTCGGCGCCGACCCGGGCGGCTTCGGCGGTGCGGGCGCGGGCACGGGCTCGGCGGGCGGTCCCGGCGGCGCCTTCGGCGGCGGCGCAGGCCTCGGCGGAGCCGGCCGCGCCGGCGCGGGCATGCGCGGACCCATGGGCGGCATGCCGATGGGGCAGGGCGCCCAGGGCGGCAAGGACGAGGAGCGCGAGCGCAACACGTGGCTCACTGAAGATGAGGACGTCTGGGGAGCCGACGACGACACCGCTCCTCCGGTGATCGGCTGAACCCGAACGGGACGTGATGCGGGCGGACGGGGCCACGGGCCGCGTCCGCCCGCACCGGCGCGGCGGACTAGGGAGTGTGCGACAGATGCGGTGGCTGCTTCGGACGGCGGCGGCGGTGGCGGCGATCGGACTGGCGGCGGCGCCGCTCGCACCCGCGCACGCTACCCCGGGGCCCAGGGCGGACCAGTGGTGGTTCGACTCGTGGGGCATCCAGCAGGACGTGTGGCCCATCACCAAGGGCAAGGGCGTGACGGTCGCCGTCATCGACACGGGCGTCAATGCGCAACTGCCCGACATGCGGCCCGTGGTGATCCCCGGCATCGACCTGACCGGCAACGGCGGGGACGGCAGGCAGGACACCGACGCCTACAAGCACGGCCACGGCACGGGCATGGCGAGCCTCATCGCCTCGCAGGGCACCAAGACGGGGTTCGTGGGCATTGCTCCCGAGGCCAAGATCCTCCCGATCGTCGCCTCGTTGAGCGGCACCACGACGGGCAAGGCCGTCCGCTACGCGGTCGATCACGGCGCCAAGGTGATCAACATCTCGGAGGCCAGTGAGTCCGCCGACATCTATCCGAACCAGTGCCCGCCGCAACTACTCGAAGCCATCGAGTACGCCGCCGCGAAGGACGTCGTCATCGTCGCTAGCGCTGGCAACTCCGGCGACTTCAACAACAAGCCCGCTTATCCGGCGTCTTGCCCGGGCGTCGTCGCCGTGGGCGCGCTCGGACAGAACGGCAAGCCGTGGAAGTCGACCCAGCGGCAACCCTACGTCACCGTTGGCGCCCCGGGCGCGGACGTCGGCTGGATCAACAAGGACGGCCACGCCTACAACGCGGGCGAGGGGACGAGCCAAGCGTCCGCGCTGACCTCTGGCGCCGTCGCCCTCATCCGCAGCCGCTACCCGCAGATGCCTGCGCGCCAGGTCGTGCAGCGCCTGACGGCCACCGCCAAGGACTTCGGCCCGCCCGGCAAGGACGATCTGCTCGGCTACGGGGTCATCAGCATTCCGCGCGCCCTCAAGCAGAACGTCCCGTCGAGCGCGCCGAACCCGGTGTACGAGCGGCTCGACAAGGTGGCGGGTGCGAAGAAGGCCGGGGCCGGGACCACGAAGACGGCCGCCGAGAAGGACGACTCCGGCGGCTTCCCGATCCTCATCGTGGTCGGCGTCGTGGTCGTGCTGATCGTCGTGGGCGGCGTCGTGTTCCTGGTCATGCGGGGCCGCAAGAAGCCCGCCGCGCCGTCCGGGCCGATGCCGGGGCCCATGGGCCCGCCGCAGCCGTTCGGCGCGCCCCAGTCCGGCCCGCAGCAGTCGCCGTACCAGTCGGGTCCGCAGCAGCGGCCCCCGGCGGGCCCGCCGGCCGGTGGACCGCAGAACCCGCCGCCCGGCCGCTGACGGGATGCGCCGGAGGCTGACCGCGCCGACGTTCATCCTCTCGTCGGTGCGGACGGGTTCGACGCTGCTGCGCGCCGTCCTCGGCGCGCATTCCGAACTGCACGCCCCGCACGAGACGCACCTCGGCGACATCACGGTGGGCTTCGAGTCCCGCCAGGTCGCCGCCTCGATGGAGCGGCTCGGGCACACCGAACGCGAGCTGCGCTTCCTGCTCTGGGACGCGGTCCTCGCCGAGGAGCTCGCGCGCAGCGGCAAGCGGCACCTGGTCAACAAGTCGCCCAACGACGTCTTCATCCGCGACGAGATCGCGGCCTGCTGGCCCGACGCCCGGTTCGTCTTCCTGATCCGCCACCCGGCCGCGATCCTGCGGTCCTGGCGCAACGCCCGGCCGTACTACTCCCGCGACGACCTGGTCGCCGACATCGTCCGGTACTGCGAGGCGGTCGAGGCCGCCCGCACGGAGCTGCCGGGCCCGACCGTCCGGTACGAGGACCTGGTCGGCGACCCGGCTGGGATCGTCCGGGGCCTCTGCGACTTCCTCGGCGTCGAGTGGGAGGAGGAGATGCTCGACTACGGGAAGGCGGGCACGGACACCTTCGTCCCCGGGCTCGGCGACTGGATGGAGAAGATCAAGTCCGGTCGGATCCAGTCGGATCTGCTGGTCCCCGGCCCTCCGCCGCCGCAGCTGAAGGACGTCTGCGTCGCCTGGGGCTACCCGCCGGACTAGCGGCTCAGGCAGTCCTCGCACGCCGCGAGCGTCTTCGCGATCTCCCGGGCGGCCGCCTCGGCGCCCGCCCGCGCGGCCGCCTCGTCCAGCGGCACGGCCTTGCCGATCTTGGGGGAGCCGTCCACGCCGAGCGGCGACGTCGTCCCCCGGAACCGGACGCTGATGACCGCGTTGCGCAGGCGCACCGTCGCGGCGACGGAACCGGACCGGCCGAGCGGCCCGGTGAGCGTCAGATGCTGCGTGAACGCCTGGTCGCCGATGCCTATCGCGGCGGGGGCCTCGGCGTGCAGGGAACCGGGCGCGCCCTTCGCCGTGCCCGCCATGGACCGGGCCCCGTCCCACGCCGCGCCGTACTCGGACTTCGCCGCCGCGAGCCCGTCCAGATGCAGCCGCACCGAGACGTTCAGCCGCCGGGACGTGCTGACGCCCTTGGCCCCCACCGGCTCCGCCCACTCGCACGCCTCGTACCGCTCGTCCGGCGAGTTCCTCGCCTTGCTGGGGACGGGCGGGTCGGACATGGGCACGTACCGTTCGAGCGTCTCCCCGGGCACCAGCGAGCACGGCTCGGGCATGGACGTGAACCGAGCAGGCCCCGACTCGCCCGAAGACCCGCTCACGGCCCAGACGCCCCCGGCGGCGGCGACCAGGACCAGCGCACCGGCCCCCAACACCCACCGACTCGCCCACCACCGATGCGGCGCGGCGACATGCGCCTCAGGCCCCCCGACGGCCGGTTCTGAAACCTCGACCGACTCCGGAACCTCGACGCGCGCCTCTTCGCCCAGCCGGTCAGACCCGTCCAGCTGCTGGTCCGGAGCCAAGAACTCCGGACGCCCCCCATCCGACAAGGTTGCGAGCCCCCAACCCGACGCCGACACTCCGCCGCGAGGCTAACACCTTCCCCCCACCCCCGGCGCAGGCACAACTGATCAGCGGAGACGATCTCCGTGAACGCCGAGCCCGTTCCCCTCCTGCGGCGTTCAAGCCCGAACCGGCGGCCGCCCGAACGGTGAGCTGTCGCCGGGCAGCTTCGGACAGGCCGAACATCGAACCGGCCGCCGGCGTCGGGGCAAGCCGATGTTCACGTACTTGGTGACACGGGTCAATGAAGCTGTTATTCTCCCCAACGAGCTAATGGGCAAATCGTGCGCCAAGTGATATCAATCGTGATGACAGGAAGATTATGGCAAATGAGAAAGACGTTGATTCCATCGAGAAATTACTCAATACTAATACGCCATATGCGGGAAGATGTCAGCCGAAAGCAGGTCTGCCGTCTGCCAGTGGCGGTGAGGCCGTCCAGGGGGCTTCCTCGGCGCTCGATGCATCCCAGTCGATGTACGTACCGGCTCATCCGCTGGTCCGCGACGGCGAGGTCGTCATCGGCTACGAGACCCGGGAGCTCGAACCCGGGCGTTCGGCTTTGCCCGTCTTCTCCAGCGAGCAGAAGCTCGTGGAGCAGCTCGGCGCCGTCCAACCCTGGGTGACGATCAGACTTGAGACCTTGGTCGACCTCATGGGTGCGCGCTTTCTGGCCGTCGATCCGACCGTGGATCCGGATGCGGAGCGGTGGACCGCCCGCGAGGCTGCCGAGCATGAGGCCCTGATCAGACGAGAGCTGGGGAGATCGTCATGACCGAGGTGCAGGTGGTCTTCAAGGACCTGCTGGCGGCATCGAAGGCCTTTCATGTGCACGGCAAGGAGTTCGGCGACATCGTCCCCAAGGCGGGCCCTCCGGCTCCGCACGTCAACGAGCCGACCCTCCAACTGGTGCTGCCGAAGGTCTTGCAGGCGATCGGCGCCATGCATGATGCCGTTGCCGCGTCCATGGAGGCGCACTCGGTGAAGTTGCGCCGCGCGCATGACGTCTACCTGACGTCTGAATTGAAGAACCGGGATCTGATCGAACGCTTGGCGCAGGCGCTCGCCAACCCCGACGCGATTCAGTAGGAGACCTTTCAGATGGCTCCCAAGGACGGAGACTCCCCTGTCGCTCTGCCGTACAACACGATCGGCGGGCAGTGGAACATAGGCGTGGACTTCGTTGGCCTGGCGGGACTGGCCAACACCCTGCACAAGTACGTGTCCGCGGACGAGCGGATCGTTTCCGACGTCAACAAGTCGGTTCACCGCGTGACGAAGGACGCGGGGTGGCGGGGAGACGCGGCCAAGAGCTTCAATGAGGCGTGGGAGAAGGACACGCAGTTCGCCCAGAAACTCTCCACCTTCGAGGATGGTGTAGGCGATGTCATCGCGGACCTGGCGGTCGCGTTGGCCTGGATCCAGAAGAAGCTTGTGGAAAGAGTGGACGAACTGGCGCGGACCGTCGGCCTGACCAACTTCGGCGGTGACCCGGGGGTGGCGCAGGCCGCGCTGCGATCCGAGCAGGCCAAGGCCGGCCGGGAGGCCGACAAGCTCTCCCAGAAGGCGCAGAAGGAAGCGGCCGAGAAACTCATCGCGCTGTACTCGGGTAAAGCGGGAGGTTGGTCGGCGGTCAAGGCGCTGGACGACCTCGAGCACAACCAGTACGTCCCCCGCGAGCTGCAGAAGACCATCTCCAAGATCGAGGATGGTCTCAGGGAGCAGGTGCCCGGCGAGAAGTCGTTGTTCGATCAGGTGACCGGGAGCAAAACGCTGACGGGGTTGGGGGTGGGAGGTACGGTCGGGGCCTTCGTCGGCGGCGTCATCGGCGTGGTGGGGGGGCCTCCCGGGATAGGCACGGGTGCCGCCATCGGGGGCCTGATCGGTTCCAGCGGTGGCGGCATATGGGGCGGTATAGAGGACCTCTTCTAGCAGAGTTGAGACGAATGAAGCATTTCGAGCTGCTGGTCGGTGCGGGGCTCATCGTGCTCAGCCTGTTCTCGTCAGCCAACTGCCTGCTGCGGGTTCGGCGAGGCACGGGACTGGAAGGCATGCAGTACGTCGTCGTCGCGAACTTCTTTATGGGAGTGTTCCTGATCACGTTCGCGCTGGCCAGGTCCGATGCGGTCGGGGGAGTGGTGATGCTGGGGTCGGCGTGCCTCGGATTCGGTGCCGGGGCCCTCGTCCTGATCAATTCGGTGCGCCAGATCAGAAAGGACCCGTTCGACTGATGTGACCCGTCCGTCACTCCCTGCGGTCGTCGAGGGCGGCTCGCGCACGATAGGTCCGGCCTGCGTTCAGCCGCAGTGGGGCTGCGGCCTGTCAGCGTATTCGCGGCGCCCGGTCGATCCTGCGGGGGGTCACATGGGGGGTGGGACGAGGAGTCGGTGCCAGCGGAGGGTGCGTTTTGCTCGTTCGCGGGTGGCGGGGTCTTCCGGGGGGAGTTGGGCGTTCGCGGCCCGGATGTGGTGCAGGAGGTCGGGCTCGGGCGGGATGCCGTGGTGCTCCAGGTGGTGGGGGACTCCGCCCAGCCAGATCCAGGTGCCGTCCGTCTGGTAGGTGTCGGGGACGGTGGACGGGCGCGCCGGGTCGAAGGCGTCGGAGAAGAGGCGTCCGCTGTCGTAGACGACCGGGGCCTCGCGCAGGTAGCGCAGGACCGCGTCGCGTTCGGCCGGGTCGAGGGCGGGGCGCTTCATGGTCTCCGGGTCGCCCGGGACCGGGTTGTTGGCCAGGCGCAGCGACTGCTCGTACGCGTCCGCGCGGTCGCGGAGGGCGGCCAGGGTGGGCGAGTCCTGCACGGCCGCGTCCGGGGGGACGGCGCCCGCGACGGGGTCGGCGGGCATGGTGCGGCAGTGGGAGAGGACCTCGGACGCGGGGACGTTCCGGGCGTGCAGGTCGCGGAGCCGCTGGATCCAGACGCCGGCGGCGTCGCTGCCGAGGGCGGCCGCGTCGGCGCGGGGCAGGAAGAGGGCCGCGGTGCCGCCCTGCCAGAGGTAGCCGAGGACGACGCCGTCCTGCACGACCGGCAGGTACCGGACGGGCCCGTCGGTGGTCAGGTCGTAGCTCGGCGGCAGCTCGAAGTGCAGCGGCCCCCAGCCCTCCGACCGGTCCATCGGGGTGCCGTCGGGGAACTCGCCGTGGCTGAGGGACTCCCACGGGGAGCGTTCGGCGCCGGGGTTGGCCAGTTCGGCCAGGGCCTGCCTGCCGTCCGCGGTCTCCTCGCGGGCATCGGCGGGGACGCCGCCGCCGCGCGGGTCCTCGGGGCGGCCGATCCACTGCCGGATCGCCTCGCGGGACGGCAGCCCCCGCGTGTAGGACTCCCGGAGCCGCTCCGACCACACGGCGGGCGCTCCGAACGCCTCCTGCACGTACTGGTTGCGGCGGATGAAGCCGGCGGACCTGTCGTCCATGCCCGCCCACAGGTACCCGACGTGGAGGCCGTTCAGCATCACGGGGAGGTACACGATCGGCGTGCGGGTCGTGTAGGAGTACGACTCGCTCGACTCCGCGATCCGCGGCGCCTGGGGGAAGCCCTGCGGGCCGTTCGGCGGGGGGAGGTTCATGACGACTCCGAGCCGGTGATGGTCGCGACCGCGGCGGAGCGGACGTCGTCGGCGACGTCCGGCACCCGGAACCCGGTCTGCCGGATGTGGGCTGCGAGCTCGGGCTCGGGAGGGACGCCGTGGGCGCGCAGGTAGTAGCCGACGGCGCCGGGCCAGATCCACGTGCCGTCGGTGTGGAAGGTCAGCGGGACGTTCCGCGCGTGGTCCGGGTCGAGGGCGTCGCTGTCGTAGCTGCGCGCCGCCAGCACGATCGGGGCCTGCTCCAGGTAGCGGACCATCGCGTCGCGCTCCGCGCCGGGGACGTCGGGCCGCCGCGCCTCGGGCCGCCCGTCGGGGGCCGTGCCGTCGAAGGGCTTGGCGATGCGCATGCCTTGCGCCTGCGGGGTGCTCAGCCAGGCGGGGGTGTGCTCGGAGTCGCGCGGGAACCTGCGGCGTTCGTCGTCCGACGCGTCCGGGGGCGGCGGGCTCTGCCAGCGCGGCTCGCCCTCGCGGTCGTACCGGACGTCGTAGGTGAACGGGAACGTCAGCTTGAAGGTGGCGGAGAACCAGGTGCCGAGGCCGGGGGCGTACATGCCGGCGCGCAGCCGCTCGAACAGCTCGCCGAGCGCGGCGGGCACGTCGAACGGGCTGGGCAGCCCGGGCCCGGTGACCATGCGGAGCTGCCCCAGGGTCTCGGTGTGCGACCCGAGCGAGCGGTGCACGACCGTGCATTCCCCCCACCCCGGGGGCAGGGTGTGCGTCAGCAGCAGGGTGATCTGCTGGAGCAGGTCGTTCTGCTCGACGGGGTTCAGCGGCCCGTTCTCGCTCACGACTTACCTCTTTCCGTCCGTCCGAGGGTCATCGGCCCGCGCCTGCTGCCTGGTCGAGCCGCTCTCGCAGCCAGCCGGGGATGTGCTCGTCCGCGCGGGGGAACGCCGCGAGGTCGCGGGCCCACGCCTCGGGCGGGACGGGCGGGTCCCACAGGGGGTCGAAGTCCCCGTTGAAGCTGACCCAGTAGGCGCTCGGCGGGTCCATCATGAACCGCATCCCGAACCAGGTCCCCTCGCCGGGCCGGTACATCATCGACCGCAGCTCGCCCGCGACGAGCGCGCACTCGCGGGGCGGGTCGACGGCGGGGGAGCCCCCGTCCGGCATGATCACGGTGAGGCGGAGGTCGGTGACGCCGGCCAGCATGAGGATCTTCAGGTCGATCCGCCGCCAGCCCGCCGGGGCGACCTGCAGCACCGCCCGTCCGAGTTGCTGCGTCAGCTCCTCGTAGCGCTGCCGATCGTAGGGCCGGGGCTCCTGCGGCGGAACCGACGCCTCGGCGGGGGGCTGGTTCATCGTGTCGCTGCTCCTCTCCTCGTCGCGCAAGTCTATTGCTCCCGCCGCATCGGGCCGTGCGTTCCCAGCCGCGCACCGAGCCATTCCGGGACGTGCGCGTCCGCGCGGGGGAAGACGTCGAGGTCGCGTCGCCATTCCGCGGCGGAGAGCGGCGGGTCCCACAAGGGATCGAACGCGCGGTTGTAGCTCACCCAGAAAGCGTCCGGCGGGTCCATCATGAACCGCATTCCGAACCAGGTCCCCTGGCCGGGCCGGTACATGAGCGACCGGATTTCCGCAGCCATTTCGACGAGTTCCGGCATGGGCTCCACCAATGGCCTACCGCCGTTCTTTCGCACCACCGTCAGTTGGACATCGCACACGCCGACCAGCATGCGGATCTTGAGGTCGATGCGTTTCCAGCCCGCCGGCGCGACCTCGGTCAGGGCCTGCTTCATGCGGTCGAGGAGCAGCGCGTGGCGCTCCGCGTCGTAGGGGCGCGGCTCCTGCGGCGGGACGTCGGGTGCGGCGAGCCGTACGGGCTCTCTCCTGGCCATTCCTACTCCCCGAAGTCCCATTTGTCCCGGAGCGGGACGGGTGTGCCCCCGGGCTCGCTGATCTCGACGATGTCACCGGCCTCGAGGTGGCCGCGGATCGAGCGTTCGAGGACGTAGGCCCGGCCGCGCTCGTCGGGCAGCCGCTTCGGTCCGCGTTCTCCCGGCCGGTAGACGGTCCTGGAGTCCGGGACGAAGACGGTCGCCTCAAGCGGCCGCAGGAGCCGGTAGACCCGGTAGGGGGTGTCCTCCGGATACCCGTGCAGTTGCCGTCTCTCGAACGGCGTGCCGATGGTGAAGAGGGTGCCGAGGTTATCCCCGTCGTAGGTGTCCAGTTCCGTTCCGGCTTCCAGCGTCACCGTTTCGTCGGGGGCGGGCGGCGGGACCTTGGCCTTGGGCAGCGATGACCGGACGTGCCATGCGAAGATCTCGTGCGTGCTGACGAAATCGCCCTTCGCCGGGACCGGGCTGGGATGCACGACGAAGTACCCGCCCGGCCTGTTCGCCAGTGGCAACAGCGCGAAGTAGCGGCGTCCTCGGCCGGTGGCGGGCCGTGGCCGCTCGGCGGCGATCGTACGGCGGATCTGCTTGATCCCGTTCCGCGCGGAGGAGTCGAGCGTCCAGGCGTCGATGTTCATTCTGGGGGCGGTGGTCTCGCTCAGGACGCCGGCGCCCCGCAGGACCGAGGAGTTCACCTCCACGCCGGCCTCGGCGATCACGGCACCGGCAGCGGCCGCGGCGGCGGCCGCGGGATCGGTGTACGCGTGCCGCTCGGCGCACACGCCGTCCTTCATGCGCACGGCCAGCCAGGCGGGAGCCAGGTGGACGACCGACCAGCATCCCTCCGCCAGACGGCCGACCAGGAACCGGTCGGCGTTCTCCGGGGGGAGGAAGTCGAGCAGCCGGTCGCGCGCCGCCGCGAACAACCCGTCGAGGCCATCGGGCAGGGCCGCTTCGAGGTCGGTTTCGGGCTGCGGAGCGAACCCGTCCGGCTCGAACCGGTCCGCCGCCTCCTGCGCGGCCGCCAGTTCCGCCATCCACTCGGGGACGCGATGGGGTTCCTGCGGGAACATGCGCAGCTCTTCGGCCGCGGCGGCCGGGGGGATCTCGTCCATGAACGTGATCTCGTCAACGCTCTTGAACCTGACCTCCCACCGCGGGATCCCGCCGTCCGCGAGTGAGGAGGAAGCGGGCCGCAGCTCGACCTTCAGGTCCATTTCCAGCCACGTGCCGTCGCCTTCCACATGCATGCGCGATCGGAGGTCGCGCAGCAGGGAGTAGATGCCGGTGAACGGGAGCAGCGCCTCCGTCCGGTTGAATCCATAGGGGACGGCGGCCTGCTCGAAGGACGTGCCGACGGCGGAATAGGCGAACTTCATGGATTCCGTGCCGCCGGGCGCGAGATGGACGAGCAGCGCGGCGATCTCGTTGAGGCGCGCGTCCTGCTCCGCGGTGTCCAACATGCTCTCACCTCCCGTTCCCGGTCGTCGCCGACGCTGTTCTCACGCGCCCGCCCGGCGCTGCGACTCGCGCTGCCGCTGGTAGACGCGGGTCGCTTCCGCTTCGCCGAGCCGGACGATGTCGCCGGCCTCGAGCAGCGCCGCTACCGGGCGCGGCAGAAGATACCCCTGCCCTCCTGTCGACGGCTCCCGGACGCGGCCCAGGCCCCGCGCGGGAATGGCGGTCGCGTTGACCGGGAAGCCCGGATACACCCGGATGGGGCGCCGGACAAGATAGAACCTGCGCACGAGGTCGCGTCCGGTCCCGAAGAGCCCGCGCCGCTCGAAAGGCGCGTCCAGGGTGAACAGATACGGCTCGTCGGACGGGGCGTAGGTGTCCAGCAGCGTGTCCACCGGAAGGTCCTCTCCGGCACTCGCCCCGAAATCGCCGGGAAGGCGCGACCGGACGTGCGCCGCGAAGAAGTCGTGCGCCCAGATGAACAGGCCGTCCTCGGTGTGCGGCACGCGGGGGAGCACCTGATATCCCCGGGGGCGCTCGAGGACGTGGTCGAGCGTGACGCCGGAATCCCCGTACCGGGGGCGGTCGGCGTCACGAGACGCCGCCACGAGCCGTCGGCCTTCGTCCTTCAGCGTGCAGACGAGGCGTTTCGCGGACTCGTCCCAAGTACTGTCGAAAACGCCCTGATCCCGCAGGAGACCCTCGTGGATCACCGCGTCCTCGTCGACGATCAGCCCTGCGGCGGCGTGGGCGACCGCGTCCTGAGCCGACGAGAAGGAAGCCGTGTGAGCGGGCGCGGACGCCGTTCCGCCGGTGCCGCGGACGGCCAGCCATACGCCGTCCCCGCGCAGCACCGACCAGCAGCCCGGTTCGAGACGCCCCACCAGGAAACGCGAGGCCCGGTCGCCGGCGAAGTCGCGCAATATCCGGCGCGCCCAGACGAACGTCCAGGCGCTTTCCGGGTAGAGCCGCCCGACGAGTTCGTGCTCGTCCTGCGGGACCTCTGGGAGTGTTTCAGGGGTCATTCACGCGTCCTCGGGCGTCCCTTGCCGTCCCTGCGCGCGGAGCTCCGCCTCGAAGAGGTCGTGGACGCGGAGGCGCAGCGTGTGGACGAGGGCCTTCTCCTCCGGCGTGAGGGGGCGGGGCTCGGCACGGGCCGCGTCCAAGAGGCCGTTGATGGTCTCGTAGAGCGCGTACGCGGGGCCTTCACCGCGCAGATACCGTCCCCGGTACTCCTCGACCCGCTGGATGAACTCGTCCCGGGAAAGCGTGTCGATGTCCGCGGTGGTCCCGAACCAGATCTTGTCCAGGTAGGACTTGTCGAGCTGGAACTCGCCGGTCCGCGGGGACAGCGCCCAGACGAACAGGCCGCCGTCGGGCGCCTTGACGAACGCGACCGGCCTCCGCTCATAGGTGTAGTACTGCGGATACTCCTCAGCCATTTCGCCCCCCTCACTGGCGCGCGAGTTCGCGCAGCGCGTCGAGGCCCGGCAGCTCCTGCTCGGGCACGTCCCGGCCGACGGCGCCCGACAGCCTGTCCTCGGGAGCGAGCGCACACCGCCGCAGCGCCTCCAGGGAGGAGGCGCCGTCCTGGTAGGCGTCGCTCAGCCGCATCCTCCACAGCCCGGCCGCGACCTCGCCCGCCGTTCCCGCCCGCTCCCGGCCCAGGTAGCCGGCGGCCCGGCCGTCCGCCGAAGCCCACACGTAGCCCACGACCGTCCCCTGGAGCACGACGGGCAGGTACCGGACGGGCCCGGCCGCCTGGTCGGGGTAGGTCGGCGGCAGGGCGCTGAACAACGGCCCGAACCCCTGCGACCGGTCGGCGGGCGTGCCGTCCTCGAACCTGCCGTCCTGGACCGACGGACCCTCCGGCACCGGGTAGCCGGGCGCGACGACCTGGTGCAGGGCCCGCAGGTCGGGAGCCTGCTGCTCCGCCTCGCCTGCCGGGATGCCGCCGCCCACCGGGTCCTCCGGGGCGCCCTTCCAGCGCCGGACGGCCTCGGCGGCGGGCACGTCCGCCGCGTACGCCTCGGCGAGCCGGTCCTCCCAGAAGTCGGCGGCGAACATCTCCTGCTCCGACACGTCGGGGACGAGCAGGAACCCGGCCGCCTGGTGCCGGACCGACCCCCACAGGCAGCCGATCAGCCTGCCGCGCAGCCGCACCCAGTAATAGATCAGCGGTTCCCGCGTCCAGTGCGCGTACGAAGAGGCCGACGCCGGCAGCAGGCCGGTGTCGGGGAAGGGCGGCGGTGACCCGGGCGGCGGCGGGGGAGCGCCTGGGTCCCACGGGGGAGGCAGGTCACTCATCTCAGCGCGCACCTTTCACGTCGACGTCCGTCCATCATGACCCTGACCTGGGCGTAGGCGGTCCCGGAGGGATGACCACGGCCTCTATATCGTAGGTGGGCCTGCGCTGCACGGTTCCGTCGCGGAGCGTGACCGTCTCATAGCCGGTGTGCACGACACTGGTGATCTGGTAGCGGGTGCCCCGCGGCAGGATCAGCTCGCGCTGGTCGGGGAAGGCGCTGCTGGAGCCCATCCACAGACCGCGGCTCCCGGGCGGCAGCACCAGGTGGACGCGGTTGCCGAACGACTGCCCGTCCACCTCGGCGGGATTGCGTCCGAGCGAGGTGGACATGGGGGCGCCGTCGGTCTGCACCGTGCCGACCAGGTTGGCGACCGGGTCCCGCCCGGAGAGCGGCAGGCCGTCCCGTCCCAGCAGGAAGTTCAGGTCGGCCAGCCCGCGCACGGCCTGGACGGGCTCGGGCAGCGGCTGGTTCAGCGCCTGGTCGATCTCGGCGATGCGCCGCCAGAACGCCTGCTCCGTCGGCTCCTCGCCGAGGTACTGGCGCAGCCAGTGGCGCTCCTGGTGGTCGGCCCGCAGCTGTTCGAGGCGCGCCGTCACCGACGTCAGCGGCGGCGCGAGGAGCCGGTCGACGAGCTGCCGCTGGTGCGGGTCGAGGTCCGTGCGGCTCCGCAGCCGGACGATCTCCTCCAGCCGGGTCGGCATCCGCCCGCCGTTCAGGTGGTGCAGCTGGTTCGCCGACCACTCCGACCACGCGAGGCGGTTCAGGTGGGCGCCGACGTCCGGTCCGCCCGGACGCAGGAACCGGTTCGGCATGGACTGCCGCGTGTACCACCACGCTGCGCGCCGCAGATGGTCGGGCAGGTTGCGGAACACGTGCCCGAGCCGGTTCTCGCCGTACCGCTCGCCCTGCCGGTCGGTGTCGAACCGGTGGACGCCGTCGGGATCGGTCCGGCCCTCCGGCCGCAGCCAGTCGCGCAGCCCGCGCGCCTCGGCGTCCTGCGGCTCGCCGCCGTGCTCGCGGTGGCCGGCGTCGCCGGGATGGCCGGGCGGGTGGCCGCCGTCCCCGGCGAGGACGGTGCCGTCGGGGCGGTGCACGTCCCAGCCGCCGTCCGGCGGCCAGGTGGGACGCTGCTGCCCGTCCGGTCCGGGGCGTCCGGACGAGGCGAAGACGTTGCCGTCCGAGTCCGACCAGGCGAGCCCGCGCGGGGCCACCACCGGGACGCCGAGCTGTTGCGCGAGCCGGGCGGCGAAGTCGCCCTCGCCCGTCCGGCAGGACAGCAGCATGACCTGGCGGCCGTTCCAGTTCGGGTCGGTGCGGATCAGCGCGGCCATGTCGTCGACGCTCAGCCGCCGCCCGTTGACCAGCACCCCGTCCCGGTCGCCGTGGCCGTCGACGACGAACGTGTCCGGGTCGGGCTCGACGCGCCGCGCGAGGTCGCGCATGGCGGGCTCGTCCGGGCCGAAGAACGACCGTCCGGCCGGGGTGCTCTCGCTGTCCCGGTAGAGGTCGTGCAGGTGCTCGGGGAGGTCGGCGGGCACCGGGTCGTCGGCGGTGTCCGCCGTGTCGTCGTCTTTGCCGGAGGTGCCCTCGTCGGCGGTGTCCCTGTCGGCGGGGTCGTTGCCGTTGCCGTCGTGCGGGGGATCCACCGAGTGCGGCGGCCGGACGCCGTCCGTGCCGCTCTCGGGGGTCGTTCCGCGCGAGGGCCCGGGGGCCTCGGGCGCGGGCTCGGAGTACCAGCCGTACTTCGCGGCGACCTCGGGCCTCGGCACGGTCTCGGGACGGGCGGCCCGGCCGTCTCCTGAAGGCGCGTCGTGCGGAGGCGGCTCGGAGGAAGCCGCGTCGTGCGGGGCCGCGGTCCGGGAATGCGGTGGCGGGCCGTGGAGCGCCTCGTCCACAGCCTCCTGGAAGCGGCCGATCACCCGCTGCTTGATCGCCTCGTCGAGCGCGAGTTCCTCCGGGGTGACGGTGCGGTTCTGGGCCTCCGCGACGTTCGGCAGGTCCCGGCGCACCTCGTACAGGGAGTGCTCGTACGAGGCGACGTCGTCGATCGACCGCAGGTGCAGCCGCAGCTCACCGATGTGCCCGTTCGGCATGCGGATCGTCAGTTGGACGTCGCGGTAGCCGCTCGGCACCGGGCTCTGCATCCGGTCCTTGACGGACACGATCTCCACGCCGTGCTTTCCGGCGATCCGTTCGATGTCGCCGAGCGCCCGGTAGAGCCCGTCCACGGAACGGAACTGGATGCGGGCACCGAGCAGGTCGTTCAGCCGGCTCGCGTCCCCGACGTAGTCGCCCATGATCTTGTCGAGAGCTCGGGTCCGGTCCTTGTCGCCGGGGCGCAGCTTCGGGTCGGCGCCCATCTCCGCGAGTTCCGGGTCGTGGACGAGCGCGTGCAGCAGGGCTTCTGACTCGTGCTTGGCGTGGTAGAGGCCGTCCAGGTAGGCGTTGATGTACGGGTCGTCGCGCCCGGCCTCGGGGTCGACCCTCGACGGGTCGAAACCTGGCTGGTCCGGCGCAACATGCGGAACGGCGTCCTCGCCCGGTCGCCGCCCTTGCACCACGGAGTCGGCCAGCCGCCGGCTGACCTGCTCCTGCTCGGGCGTGAGAGGCGTCGGCTGCGCCTTCACCCTCTCCCCGCCGAGGATGGCGTCCGCGCCGCGCTGGTTGACGTCGTGCACGGCCCCTTCGAGGATCCGCACGGCCTCGGGGTGGCTCAGCACGCTGTTCAGCGTCTTCGGGCGTTCGAGAAGCGACTCGCGGAGGGACGTCTCCAAGTCGTTCAGGCCGTGTCCCGCGACGATGCGGGCCAGCTCGGGGTGGTTCGGAAGCGCGTCCTGCAACTGCGTGCGCAACTGCTCGCCCAGTGGCTCCCCGGTCCGGTCCAGCATCTCCCGGACGCGCGGATCGTCGTGGACCTGGCGCATCACCTCGTCGGACGCCCGGTGCTCCGGCGCGGGTCCGTCCGAGTCGCCGTGTCCGCGCTCCGGCCCGTCCTGCGGCGTCGGCTCCGCGGAACGGGCCGCCGGGTCGATGGGCGGGGGCGTGTCGCCGTGCGTTGCAGTGCCGTTCTGCGGCGGTGGTTCTGCGGAGCGCGAGGCCGGCTGCGAGGGCTCCGGCGACCTGGCCTCCGGTTCCGCCCAGCCGAACGGACGCGCCGGGCCCTTCGGAGTGCCGTCCGAGTTGTGGGGGATCGTGGGCGGCGTGCCGAACTGGTTCGGTGGAAGGTTGTAGAACGTCCGGTAATGGACCGTCGTAACCGGAGGGATCTCGTTGAAATCGGTCTGCGACCACCGCGCGTGAATCACCTGCGGGGTGTATGCGAGGTCGCCATCGGTGCTGCGGTTGGGCTCGGCGAAGAACTCGAACCGGTCGACCGTGATGTTGTTGCCGGTGTCCCGGGCGAGTTGCGCCAGGTGTTCCTCCAGCCCGTACCAGCTCTCCGGACGGGTGACCTGGTAGGCGTTCTTGCCCTGGTTCTCCACCTCCCACTGCGGGAAGTAGTTGATGCGCTCCCTCGGACCCTGCCCTTGGTGGCCGAAGATGTGGCCGCCGTTGAACCGGGTACCGGGGTACTCGTCGTTCCCCATGTGCCCGACATGCCTCTGTGCCCCGTAGCGGACGCCGCCGCCCGCGTCGTAGTCGGGGCGGCCGGAGGCCATGTCGGTCTGGCCGTTGTCGTCGGTGTGGAACAGGAACGTGCCTGGCGGTACCTGGTGGTCCGGATCGAGCGTTTCCGGTTCCGCGGGGTCGGGGACCCCTTGGTCGGGCTCGTGCTGGGCACCGAGGTCACCGCGGCGGACGGCGTCTATCGGGTCGAAATCCGCCGGGTCCAGGACCGAGAAACGGGTGCGCGGCTCGACCATGTAGTTGACGTTGGGAAGCGGGACCCCGTCGTCCTGATGCGAGAGCAGGCCGAGTTCGCCGTTGTAGTGGGCGACGCCGTTCTGGTCGCCGTACCACGTCCGGACGTGGGTGATGTTGCCGTCGCCGTCCGTCCAGAAGATGCCGTGCAGGCGGTTCTGGTTGTCGTAGACCGCGATCCTGGAGTTCTCGGCCAGCGGCTGCCGCGCGCTGTAGGGCCCGCTCGACGGGTCGTGCCCGGTCTCGGTGACCTCGTTGAGCGGTTCGCCGTCGGCCGTGTGGGTCGGCGGGTCGAAGGGGGCGGCGGCTGGTGACACGTTGTCGTCGGTGCCGACGAAGACGTGCGGATCGCCTTGCCCGAAGTCGATCTGGTGGACGACGCCGGGCCTCGGCCGCGTCAGGTCGATGTTCTCGTTAGGGTTCCGCAGCGCGCCCGGTTCGCCCTCCGCCTGCGGGTTCGTGATGTGGGTGACCCGGCCGTCGGCGTTCGTGTAGACGATGGAACGGACGATCTGCCGCCCGTTCTCGTCCAGGACGGGATGGCCGTCCTTGTCCACCGCCAGAATGCGGTGGCGGCCTTCCCGCTTCGGATAGTCGACGTCCGCGGCGTGCTGCTTCGGGTTCAGGGAGTGGTTCTGGGTGTCGGCCCTGTTCACCTGCGGCGGGTTCCACGGATCCTGCGTGGGTGAGCCGCGGGTGGCGTCGCCCGCGCCTGGGCGGACCGCCGCGGATTCCGCGTCGGACACCGGGTGGCCCGGGGCGTATCCGTCGCGCCCGGCGGGGGCGGTCCCGCCGTCCGGGCGGTGGGTCTGCCAGCCGCCGTTCGGCGGGAGGTCGGGCCGGGTCCGCCCGTCCTCGCCGGGGCGTCCGGACGAGGCGTAGACGTTGCCGTCGGCGTCCGACCAGGCGAGCCCGTGCGGGGCGGTGACCGGAACGCCGAGCCGCTGCGCGAGCTGGGTGGCGAACTGGCCGTCGCCCGTCTCGCACGACAGCAGCATGACCTCGCGGCCGTCCCAGTTCGGGTCGTTGCGGATCAGGTCGGCGACGTCGTCGACGCTGAGCCGCCGGCCTCCGACACGCATCCCGTCCGCGTCGCCGTGCCCGTCGACGATGAACCGGTTCGGGTCGGCGGGCACCCGGCTCGCGAGGTCCCGCATGGGTGCCTCGTCGGGCCCGTAGAAGGCACGCCCGCCGGGCGTCTCCTGGCTGCCCCGGAAGACGTCGTGCAGGTGGTCGGGAAGACCGTCGGGCGGCGTCTCGCCGGGGTCCGCGTCGTGGTCGGGAGTCCCGTCCTCGTCGCGGGGCTGCCCACCGTCCTCCGACCGCGCCGCCGGATCGTGCGCTCCCGCACCACCGTCCTCCCCACGCGCAGCGGCTCCCTCGCCTCCCCGCGCGGCGGGTCCTTCGCCTCCGCGCGCGGCGGGTCCTTCGCCTCCGCGCGCGGCGGGTCCTTCGCCTCCGCGCGCGGCGGGTCCTTCGCCTCCCCGTGCGGCGGGGTTGGTCTCGGCGCGTGCCGCAGGGCCGTCGGTGTCGGGGCGCGGTGCCGCGCCGGGGTTGGCGGGATCGGACGGGTTGGCACCGCGTGGCGCCGGTTCGTTCCCGCCGGACGTCCCGGATGACGGGGTGGTGCCCGGGTCGGCGGGCGGCGTGGAGCGGAAGCGCGGCGGCGGCCCTGGGTGGGACGAGCCAGGGCCGGACGACCCGGTGTTCGGCGGCGTCCCAGGGTGCGGCGAAGGCCCAGGGGTGGGCGACGGGCCGGGGTTCGGTGGCGCGCCCGCCCAGGCCGGGCTGGTGCTGTGCGGGGCGGCGACGTTGCCGGCGCTGAGCGGGTCGGGGGCGGGGGCTCCCGGCGGGATCACCGTGGCGCGGATCTCGACGATGGGGTTCCCGTCGGCGTCCCGGGCGTTGGTGTCCACATGGGTGATCTGGTACTGGGTGCCGCGCGGAAGGATGAGCTCGCGCTGGTCCGAGAAGGCGCTGTTGCGCCCCATCCAGACGCCGTGCGAGCCCTCCGGCAGGTCCATGTGGATCCGGTAGCTGAACGGGCTGTTGTCGACGACGGCGGGATCGTGTCCGAGCGACGTCGACATGTACGCGGGCTCGTGCTGGATCGTGCCGACGAGCAGGTGCGCGTCGCGCGGGCCGAGCGCCGTGCCGTCCGGGAGGCGCATGAAGCTCACGTCGTGCAGGCCGCGCTCGGTCTGCACGGGCTCCGGGAGAGGCTGGTTCAGCGCCTGGTCGAGCTCGCCGATGCGCTGGTTGAAGGCGTCCAGGGTGGGCGTCTCACCGAAGTACTGGTTCAGGAACGACCAGTAGCCCGCGTCCTTGCCGATCTGGCCCAGGCGGGCCTCCGGGTCGTCGGACAGCAGCACGTCGTCGATCAGGGCGCGCTGCTCCGGGGTGAGGTTCGGGTGCGACGACCAGCGCTCGAGGTCTCCCACCGACGGGAGGGTCCTGCCGTCGTTCATCCCGGCCAGCGCCCAGGCCCTGTTGAACTCGCCCTGCCAGTGGTTCAGCGCGCCTTGCAGGTCGGCGCCCGGCCGCAGGAACGCGTTCGGCATCGACTGGACGGTGTACTGGTACAGCGCGTTCTGCAGGTGCGGCGGCAGGCTCCGGAACTGGTCCCCGAGACGGTTGTCGCCGTACCACTGGCCTTCGTCGTTGCTGGGGAAGCGGCGCACCGGGTCGGGCGCGACCTCGCTGCCGTCCCGGTCGTGGATTGCCCAGCCCGACGACTCCGGGCGGCCGTGCGCGTTGAGGTCGACCGCCCCCGTCGGGGCCGTGACGCGGACCCCGAGGTGCTGCGCGAGGTCGGCGGCGAAGCGCCCGTCCCCGCTGTTGTTGGACAGCAGGAGCAGGTCGCGCCCGTTCCAGTTCGGGTCGCTGCGGACCAGCGACGCGAGGTCCGCCGCGTTCATCGGCCGGTCCCCGACGATCACGCCGTCGCGGTTGCCGTGCGCGTCGAGGACGAACCGGCCCGCAGGGTCGGGCGGCACCATTCCCGCCGCCCCCCGCATGTGCGGCTCGTCGGGTCCGTAGAGGGCCCGTCCCGCCGGGGTCTCGGCGCTGTTCCGCCAGGCGTCGTGCAGATGGTCCGGCAGGCCGCTCGGCGCGTCGTGGCGCGGCCGCGGCCCGTCGGCGGGATCGTGCGGCTGCCCGTCCCGCGCCCGCGGCTGCCCTTCATCGGCCCGCGGTTGACCTTCGCTGTCGCTGCGCGGTCGGCCGTCGTCCGTGCGGGGCCGGCCGTCCTCGGTGCGGGGTCGCCCTTCGTCGTCGGCGCGCGGTCGGCCGTCGTCGGTGCGGGGGCGGGTTTCGCCCTCTGCGGGCGTGCGTCCGTCCTCGCCGGGCGGGTTCTCGTCGGTGCGGCCCGGTCCCTCGTCGTTCCGCGTCTGGCCGCCGTTGTCCGCACCCGGCCGGCCTTCGTCCGGGCGGGGCTGAGCCTGGCTGTCCGGGCGCGGTTGTCCGTCCTCACCGAGAGGCTGGTTCTGGTCGGTGGGCGTTCGGCCTTCGTCGGGACGGGGCTGGGTCTCGTCCGAGCCCGGCTGGCTCTCCTTGGGGTGAGGCTGCCCCTCGTTCGTTGACGTGTTGCCGTCCGGCGCGCCGCCGCCGTCCGGGTTCTGGGACGTGGTGGAGCCGCCGCCGTTCGTCGTGCCGTTCGGCGCCTGGGTGCCGTTGGCCCCGAGGTGCTGGTCCATGACCTGGCCGATGGCCTGGGCGAGCGCACGGGGGTTCTCGGCGAGGCGGTACTCGGTGAACGCCTCCGCCATCATCTCGTGGGGATCGCCGGACCCGTAGCCGGACAGGGCGTTCTCGACGCGCTGCTGCGTGGCCGCGTCGTGCGGCTGCGTCGCGTCGTAAGGGACGCCGAGCGCGTTGGAGACGGCCCGGTTCAGGTCCGAGAGCATCCCCGGGTCGTTGAGCAGTTGCTCCGCGAGGTGGTGCCCGAACTCGTGGGTGAAGACGCCCTCCGTCGAGCCGCCGCCGGGCACGGTGAACCCGGTCGCCTCCTCGTCGGCGCCGTCCTCGGCGCGCGCGGCGTTGTCCCCGAACGCGTCCTCGTTGAGGTAGATGCCGGGGCTGTTGGACTCGGGGGTCGCGTAGGCGAGGACGTCGTCGTTGCCCGGCCCGAGCGACTGGTTGAAGTCCTCCGAACCGATGTGGGTCAGGCCCTGCATCGTGCTCGGGTAGTCCGCCGCGAGCTGCTGGATGGCGTTGTTGACCTCGTGCACCGCGGCCGGGTCGATCGGGCTGGACGTGAAGTCCACGGTGGGCGCGTCGTCGCCGAACTGGGAGAGGATGTCCCGCGTCTGCTGCTCGGCGTCCGCGAGGTCCTGCGACTTGTCGGACGAGCCGTCCTCGTTGGACGAGCCGTCGCCGGAAGTGCCGTCGTCCGGCGTGCTGCCGTCGCCGGCCTCCTTCTTGTGCGGCGCTTCCTCGTCCGGCTGGGAGGTCTCGTCGTGCGGCGGTGTCTGCTCGTTGCGGACGACGCCCTGGTCGTCCACGTTCTCGATCGGCGCCGGCTTCGGCTGCGAGCCCGGGTCCGAGGGGTCGTAGGACTCCTGCTTGGGACGCGGAGACTCCAGCGGCGGACCGCCGTCCCCGCCCGGACGCTCGGACGGCCGCGGCGACGACGGAGACGAGGACGCGGGCGTCCGCCCCGTCCCACCGCCGCCCGAAGGCGGGCGCACGCCGCCCGGGGATGCCGTTCCGGCCGGTCCGCCCATCGTGCCCATCGGCATGATCGGCATGGCCACGAAGCCGGGCCCCCCGTTGGAACCGTCCTCAGGCCGCGCCATGGCGTCCTGCGGATCGGTGGACCCCTCGGAGGCGCGCGGGTCCGCGTCGGACGCGGTGTTCGTGCCCTCGCCACCGGGCGCCGGAGCATCGCCGGGCGGTGTCGCGCCATCGCCGGGCGTCGCACCGCCGCTAGGCGTGGTGCCGTCATGGGGAACGGTGCCGTCGCCAGGTGTGGTGCCCCTCGCCGGGTCGCCGGACGCGGGGTCGCTGCTTGCGGGAGTGCGAGTCTCGCCGCCGGGCGTGCTCGCGTTCCCTTCGCTGCGGGTCGGCGACGGGGACCCGGTAGGCGTCGGCGCGCCTCCGGCCGTCGGCTCGGGAGAAGCGGAGCTTCCGGAAGGCGGCGTAGACGTGCCATCGCCAGGAGTGGACGAGCCGGGAGGCGGCGTGGACGTCCCATCACCCGGGCTGGACGCCCCCGGCTGCGGGGAGGACGTGCCGTCCCCAGGCGTGGAAGTGCCGTCTCCGGGGGTGGAGGAGCCGTCGTGGGGTGCCGACGTCCCGTCTCCGGGCGTGGCCGTGCCGTCGTGGGGTGCGGACGTGCCGTCTCCGGGCGTGGTCGAACCGTCGTGCGGGGTGGTCGAGCCGTCGCCGGGCGTAGAGGTGCCGTCTCCGGGGGTGGCGGAGCCGTCGTGCGGGGTCGTTGAGCCGTCACCGGGGGTGGCCGTGCCGTCGTGGGGTGCGGACGTGCCGTCGCCGGGGGTGGTCGAGCCGTCGTGCGGGGTGGTCGAGCCGTCTCCGGTGGGCGACGAGGCGGGCTGGGATGGTGCCGTGTTTTCGCTGGGGCTGGACGAACCCGAGTGCGGAGTCGGCTCCCCGCCACCTGGCGTCGGCGAGCCCGTGTCCGGGGACGAAGCGCCGTCCGAGGTGCCGCCGTGCGGGGTGGTCGAGGTGTCGCCCGGAGAGGACGAGCCGCCGCCTTGCGTGGAAGTGCCGCCGCTCGGGGTCGTGGAGCCGCCGCGGGTGCCGGAGCCCCCGCCGGGCGCGCCGCCCGAACCCGTGCCGCCGCCACTGCTCGCGGACGAGCCGCCGCCACTCGGCGAGGAGGACGAAGAGCCGCCTGCCGAGGAGGAACCGCCGCCGGTCGAGCCTCCGCCGGTTGCGCCCCCGCCACCGGGGGCCGCGCCACCCGGGGCTGCGCCGCCGCCCATGGGAGCACTGCCGCCCACGGGGGCCATACCGCCGGGAGCCGCGCCGCCGCCTGCGGGACCGCCGCCGACCGCGCCCCCGCCGACAGGACCGCCGCCGGACGGGGACGAGCCGCCGAATCCGGACGGGTTGCCGCCGAGGCCGCCGCCCGAGCCGCCGCCGGGCCCGCCGCCCGAGGACGCCCCGCCGCCGTCGCCGCCGGCGGAGGCCAGGGAAGCCCCGCCGCCGCCTCCGCCGCCGGTGTCGCCGAGAAGCGTGGCGATGCGGTTGCCTCCGCCCCCGCCGCCGCCATCGCCGCCGTAGTGGGAGCCGCCGCCCCCGCCACCGCCGGAGTGCGACCCGCCGCCGCCTCCGCCCCCGCCGGAGTGGGATCCACCACCGCCTCCGCCGCCGGTGTTGGAGCCGCCGCCCCCGCCACCGGAGTTGGAGTGGGAACCGCCTGAGTTGGAGTGGGAACCGCCTCCGCCGCCGTTGCCGCCTCCGCCGCCGTCACCGCCGCCGGTGGACGGCGAGGGGGTGTGGGAGGGCGTGGGGGCCGGGTCGTTCGTCGGGGTCGGCGGCGTGCTCGGGTTCGGCGGGTTGGCGCCGGGAACGTGTGAGTTGTACTCGTTGAGCCCGTCCTTGCCGCCGCCGACGGCGCCGCCGAACGCGCCGGACGTGGCGCCCTTGGCGATGGAGTCCCAGGTCAGCGGGTCGCCGTGCACGGCGGCGGTGGCGACCGTGCCGGCCACGCCGCTGACGGCCTCGGACACGCCGTCGCGCACCATGCCCTTGGCCATGCCGCCGAGCGCGGTGTCGGCGGGGCCGTT
Source organism: Actinomadura sp. K4S16 (assembly GCF_008327685.1). Classification (GTDB taxonomy): domain Bacteria; phylum Actinomycetota; class Actinomycetes; order Streptosporangiales; family Streptosporangiaceae; genus Spirillospora. Next base: position 179,115 of record NZ_BDDE01000021.1, on the reverse strand, counting down.
CAGGCCGGGGACCTTGCCCATGCCGTGGCCGATGCCGCCGGAGATGGCGCCGCCGATCGCGCCGTCGAGGGTGGCGGAGCCGGTCTTCTTCCAGTCGACGCCGTCGCGGTTGCCCTGCGCGATCTGGACGCCCTGGACGAGCAGGTCCAGCCCGCCCCCCTGGAGCGCGCCGACCACGGCGCCCTTGAGGACGGCGCCGAGGAACCGCTGGCTCAGCCACTCCAGCAGCCGCTGGAAGATGGTCCTGGACGCGACCTGGGCCCCGGCCTCCACGGCGGGGATGGCCGCGGTGGACGCGCCGAACGTCGCGAACGCCGCCGCGATCAGATAGGCGATCTCGATCGCCGTGATGATCAGCAGCGCGATGAACATGTACTTCGCGTACTCGATGTCGAGCGCGCCGCCGTCCAGCGTCTCGCCGAGCTGCCCGCACGACTCGACGAGCTTCGTCAGGATCTGCGGATCGGTGGAGACCCACTGGTCCCACTTCTTGCCGAACTCCTCGGCCGCGCCGCTGTCGAGCGCGGCGCGCACGTCGCCCGCCGTCTGGTTGAGGTCCTCGATCAGCTCGTTGATCTCGGTGCCGGCGGTGCGCCACGCCTCGGCGGCGCGGCGCATGGCCGTCTCGTCGCCCTCAGGCCAGTCGGAACCGATGATCCAGGACAGCCACTGGACCGGTTCTGGGATTTCAAGACCCACGATCAGCTCACTTCAGCCTCGAGGCGTCCTCTGCCTGCTTGTAGGTCTTGGCCATCTGGTCGACACCCTTCTTGATGCCTTCCAGGCCGTCCTTGAGCTTGGGGAACGACTCCAGGACGCTCGTACTCGGCTCCTTGTAGCCCTCGGCGAACGTCTTGCCGGTCTCGTCGGAGCCCCAGCACTCGCCCTCGGCCATGAGCGCGGAGTTGAGCCGGTCGTAGATCGCCTTGAGCTGCGTCGCGCCGTCGTGGAAGCCCTTGCCCGCGCGCTTGAGCTCCTCTGTGTCGACCTCGAGGTACTCGTAGGTCATCGCGGCGGGATTCCGAGCCGCTCGCGGATCGCGTCGAAGTCGTCCGGCCGCTCCGGCAGCAGCTTGCCGAAGTCGACGCCGCCCTCCGCGGCGCCCTCCGGCGCGAGTCCCCGCATCGCCGCGCGCATCTGCTCGACGACCTGCGCCTGCGCGTCCCGGGACGCCTCCATGATCGCTTCGGCGAGCTCCGCGGAGCCGAGCTTGCGCTGCACGCGCGGGTCGAGTTCGAGGGAGGTCAGCCGGCCCTGCCGGTCGACCTTCACCTTCACCATGCCGTCGGCGGCCTCCGCCTCGGCCTCGATCGCCTCCAGCTTGGACTGCATGTCCTGGATCTGCCGGCGCTTCTCCTGGTACGTCTGCAGGAGCTCGTCGATATGCGCCTGCCATTCAGCGCGCACAGGCACCCCTCTGTTCGTCGGGAGCTTGCAAGAGCCCGCGACCGCGCACGATCACAGGTACACACAGGGATTGATCATTTATAGGGGTTTCAATGTGGATTTCGCAACCTGTTCCGGACTGTCCGTGATTGCCATGCAGTGCTCGGACGTCGCACGATGCCGCCGGAAGCCGTCCGCCCTGTGGAACCCTGGCTTGTGGAACACTTCGGGGACCGCGCGGTGCGCCGCGCGATCCCAGAGGACGACCTTGGAGGGGTGTGGCGAACGATGCGCAGGAGGCCGAACATCTGTGACGCGTGCGTGCGCCTGCAGAAGAGGTCCAACCCTGGCGCGCAGACGTCGCTCGACCGCTGGATCCCCTACTGCGACGCCTTCCCCGAGCGGGTGCCGGACGAGATTTACCGCGGTGGGTTCGACCACCGGAATCCCTACGAGGGCGATCGGGGCATCCGGTTCGAGATGCGTCCCGGCGGGGAGCGGATGCTGGCCGCGTACGAGTCGTCCCTCGCCCGCAAGCAGGCGAGGGCTGCGCAGGCCCGGCAGGCCGAGCAGGACGGCGAGGAGCCGGGGCAGGGCGGCTGACGCCGAGGCGCGCCGCCCGGCCCGCGATCAGTTGCTCCACAGCAGCGTGTTGGTGACCTCGACGCCGAGCTCCCCGGCGGTCGCGAAGACGCTGCCCGTGCGGCCGCCGGTCGGGCCGCCGTTGGACCAGTACGACTGGGCGTAGACGACCGTGGAGCCCTGGGCCCAGGTCCGCGTCCAGTACGCGGGGTCGGCCTTCGGCTGCGGAAGCCCGCTGGCGTCCGAGGGGGTCAGCAGCTTCGGCCAGCCCTCCTGGTTCGTGTAGCCCTTGACGATGGACGCGTCCGTCGAGGTGGCGAACTTCAGGATCGAGACCGACGTGATGATCTTCTTTGACGGGTTGGCGTAGACGGCCGAGTACATGCTCCCGACGCAGGGGTGCCGGCGCAGCGCGGGCAGCAGCACGGAGTTCGCGCGGGTGGTGCACGACTCGGTGCGGGTCCCCGCCTGCGTGAACACGTTCCCCTTCGCCGTCGTGATCGTCCGGCTCAGCACGCCGGACGGGTCGACCGCCCCGCCGCTGGAACGGGTGGGCGTCGGCTGCGTCGTCGGTTCCGTCGTCGATTCGAGGGTCGGCAGGCGCGTCGTGGACGGCAGCGAGAGCGTCCGGGCCGGTTCCTTGTCGTCGTCGCCGAACACGAGGACGGCGACCGTGCCCACGATGGCCACGGCCAGCACCGAGCCGACGAGGAGCAGCCACACGAGCGTGCTGGCGCCGCCGCGCGGCGGGGGCGGGGGAGGGAAGCCGGGGCCGCCGGCCATCGGCGGCGGGGGCGGGCCGACAGGCCCGCCGGGCGGCGGGTATCCCGGCCCGCCGGACGGCTGACCGGGCCAAGGTGGGGGGTTCATGCTCGCTCCGGGCGGTTCACGTGCGGGGTGCCGACTGAGATCCGGCCAGACTACGGGAGGGACCTGGGGATTTCATGGCAGATTTCCCATATGCAGGTCATCGTGCCGATGAAACCCTGATGAGGTATGGCTCCTAGGCTGTGACGGATGGGTCATGCATCCGGTCTCGGTGCGTGCGGTGACGAGTGTCTCGTAGGCTTGCCGGTGAGAGGGGAGGCAGGTGTCCGACTCCAGCTGGCAGCACGCGGTCCTGCGCGAGATCGGCGTATCGCGGCGGGGATTCCAGATGCTCGACGCGACGCCGAACAGCCCGGCCCAGGGGTCCTGGGGGGCGGAGGCGCCGCCCCGTCCCGCGCCTGAGCAGCAGCCGGCCGCCGCGCCCGTCCCGCAGCCCGCTCCGCAGCCCGTGCAGGCGGCCTCACCGGCACCCCCCGAGGTGCCGCCGTTCGCCGCGCCCGTCGAGCCGGGGCAGGACGCGCCCGACGGCCCGGCGCCGCTGCTCCCGGAACCGCAGCCCCTGCTCCCGCAGCCCTCCGAGCCGTCCCCGCAACCCGCCGCCCAGCAGCCCGTCGCCCCGCAACCTGCCGCCCCGCCGCCCTTCGCCCAGCCGATGGCGGCCCAACAAGCGCCCCCTCAGCAAGCCGCTGAGCAAGCAGCGGCCGAGCGCGCGGCAGCCGAGCAGGCGGCGGCCCAGCAGGCCGCCGCGCAGCAAGCGGCTGCGCAACAGGCGGCGGCGCAACAGGCGGCGGCGCAGCAGGCCGCCGCGCAGCAGGCCGCGGCGGAGCAGCCGACGGCGGAAGGCCAGGCCCACGCCCAGCCGGAGCACCTCGAGCCCCTCATCGGTTCCGACTTCGACTGGGAGGCGGCGGTCAACCCCGTCCTCGGCGCGGTGCCGTCGTCCACCGACGCCGGCCGGCAGGCGGACGCGAACGCCGCAGCTCCCGCACCCCAGGCGCCGGCCCATCCGGTCCCGGCCGAGCAGGCGGGCGGCGGCCACCAGATCCCCGCCCACGACCTCGTCCGCAAGAACCAGCACGGCGACCCCCTCGCCCGCCGCATGGGACGCGGCGTCCGCAACGCCATGGGCGGCGGGGGGCGGGAGGCCCGGGAGCGGGCCGCGTTCGCCGACCTGATGCAGCGGCAGGTGCCGAGCTCCCGGCAGATCGCGGTGGCGAGCGTGCGCGGCGGCGCGGGCAAGACGACGATGGCGGCGATGGTCGCGACGGAGCTGGCCCGGCACCGCGCCGACCGGGTGCTGGCCGCCGACGCCGACGCCGAGCTGGGTTCGCTGCCGCTGCGTCTCGGCGTCCGCTCGCAGCTGTCGCTGTTCGACCTGGCGGCGCAGAACCCGCACACGTTCGAGGAGGCGGAGCGCTTCCTCACCCGCACCCCCGACGGCCTCTACGTGCTGTCGTCCACGCGCGACGGACGCATCGCGGGGGAGTTCACCCTGGAGACGTTCCAGACCGCCCTCAGCGCGGTGAGCCGGTACGTCTCCGCGACGGTCGTCGACTGCGGCGCGGGAATCCTCACCGAGGTGAACCGCGGTGTCATCGCGAGCTCGCACGGCCTCGTCCTGGTCACCCCGGGTACGGTCGACGGCGCCCTGAGCGCGCGCGGGGCGCTGGAGTGGTTCTCCTCCAACAACCAGCAGGCGCTGCTGCCGCGCACCGTCATCGCGATGGTGTCGCACGCCCCGCAGGTGGGCGCCGACCTGCAGCGCGCGCACCAGATGCTCACCGCGTGGGGGCTGCCCGTCGTGTCCGTCCCGTACGACCGGCAGCTCGCCACGGGCAGTTCGGTCGACATGTCCCGCATCTCCGCCGCCGCCCGCGCCGCGGTGACGCACGTCGTGTACGAGGTGTTCTCGCGCTCGCTGACCGCGGGGGTGACGCGATGAGCAGCGACCTGGTCGCGCTGGTGCGCCGCCGCCCCGACGTGCACGCCGTCGCCGACGGCATGATCGCGATGGGCGAGCCGCTGGAGCTGCGCGGCGGCGAGCCCGAACCCACGCGCCTGCACGACGGCGAGGGACGCCTGCTCGTGTCGATCGAGGACGCCGTGCAGGTGTCGGTGCAGGGCGAGATCGGCCGGCTGCTCGGCCCCGAGTTCGCGGCGCGGGTGGTGGCCCCCGTCTGGTGGGTGGACATCCGCGCGGCCGCCGACGTGCCGGACGCGGTCCGCGTCGCGCGCAAGTTCGCCGACTCCCTCGTCCACTGGCTCGGCGGGACGGTGTACCCGGAGGGCGCGACCGACGCCCCGGCCCGCAGCTGGAAGGCGTCCGGCCAAGGCGGTGCCCAGCCCGGCGGCGGCGCCCACCCGGGAGGCGGCGCTGCGGGCGGCTTCCCAGGACCGGCGGGCGACGCGGGCGGTGCCGCCTACCAGGGCGGCGTGATCGGCTAGTTCCGCCATCCGGGGCTGGGCCCGCTCCTCGGCGGATGCCGCGGCGGTCAGGGCCAGTCGCGGGTGAGGTCCAGGTCCCAGGGGACGAGGTTCCACGGGCTGCGGGGGTCGGTGGCGAGCTCCTCGATGAGCTGCTCGTACTCGGCCTGCGCCTTGCCGCCGCCGCCCGACCACAGGAGCCGTCCCTGCAGGTAGCAGGTCGCCATGTCCCGCCAGGACGTGTACCGCCGCTGGATGTCGAGCGCCAGCGGGAGCATCCGGTCCCAGCAGTACTCCTCGGTCAGCCACCCCACGATGTGGCCCCACCGGTAGAGCATCAGGGCGCGCCCGTAGTCCCAGATGAGGAACCGTCCCACGTTGGCGCGCAGCGCCGGGTCGGCGAGGACCTTCAGCCGGTGCAGCTCCTCCGCCGCGTGGTTGCGGTCGTTGAAGAGCTGGTGGAGGAACAGGGCGAGCTCGGCGCCCTCCTCGCTCGCGTCCGCGCCGGGCTCGTCGCGCAGCAGCGGCGGGACGAGCCGCGCGTACGAGCCGCCCTCGTCCCCGTACCGGACGCGGACGAGCTCGATGAGCCGCTCCACGAACGGGGGCTCCAGCCGGTCGCCGGCGATGAGGCCGTCGACCTCGCGCAGCAGCGCCTCGTACTCCCGCTGCGCGGCGGGGGGCCGGGCGGCGAGGCGGGCGTCCTGCGTGAAGTCGGCGCGGTGCCCGTCCTGGACGAGCCAGTTGACGGCGCCGAGGAGCTGCTCCAGGTCGTAGGCGCCCCAGGGGTCCTGGAGGAGGTCCTGCGCGGCGCGCCGGTCGGCGGCCGCGGCGGACGTGCCGGGCGCTGCGCCGAGCCGGTCCACCCGGAAGCCGTTGACGGCGCCGTAGGGGGCGCCCGCCGCGATGATCCAGCGCTGCACGGGCGTGAGGTCGCTGCCATGGGCGAGGACGCCGGTCAGGTCGGGCGCGGAGATCAGCTCCCAGAGCCGCCGCTGGAACTCCTCGGCCTGCCGCTCCTCGCTGCCGAAGAACCCGGCGAGCTGCTTGCGGAGGGCCGGGTGCCGGACGTAGAGGCGCCGGAAGAACCGCCCGTTCTTCCAGACCAGGTGCTCGGGGCGCAGCTCGCCGAACGGGATCCGCGTCCGCCGGTGGACCACCGCCTGCTCGGCGAACCGCAGTTCCAGGTCCGACCAGAGCCCGGCCAGCGGGGTGAAGCGCAGCAGCAGGAGGAACCCCCCGACCAGGGCCAGCAGCGCGGCGCCGGGCGCGAGCGCCCACCGGGCGAGGTCCTGCAGGCCGGTCAGGGACAGGACGGCGCCGGTCAGCAGCAGCGACACCCCGCCCGCGCCGAGGCCGAGGAACCAGCTGGTCGTGAGGACGAGCGACCCCTCGATGCGGAGTACCGCCTCGTCGTCGTCGAACTCGAACGACCCCTCGGCGAGCGTCCCTTCGACGGCCCGCTCAAGCGCGTCGAGCTGGCCGGCCTCTCCCATGGGCAGGACCGTACAACATCCCTTACGGGTAGATCATCTCCCCGCTGCCCGGTATGTGGCGGCCTGTCACCACCCGAGGTGGATCAGCCTGATTGGAGGTGCTGCATGAGCATGGCGTGCCGCTGCCAGCCGTCCTGCGAGCGGCCGTCGCCGAGCGGGAAGAACGTCAGCGGCGCGCGCGGCGGGCCGACCTGCTGGCCGGGGAGTCCGTTCGGACCGGCCACCGCGCCCGCGACGGCGAGCGCGACCGGGGCGGGCGCGCCCGTCCAGCGCGGCTCGGTGGTGAGGTCGGCGCGGCCCGGGGTGAGCTGGACGAAGATCGACGCCACCGGCTGGTCGGCGGCCAGCGCTCCGACCAGGGTCGGCAGGTGCTGCAGGGGCGGCGGGTCCTCCGGCGCGTAGCCGACGGTGACGGTGCTGACCTCGGCGACGCCGCCGCCCTCGCTGGCGGTGAAGTCGCAGATCGCCTGCGCGGGGCGGGGCCCGTCGCCGCCGACGACGAGCCGCGCGGTGGAGCGCCCGCGCGCGTACTCGGTGAGCCGGTCGCGCCGCCACGGGTGCTCCAGCGGCTCGGCCGGGCCGAGGCCCGCGGGGGGCTTGCCGGTGACGAGCTGCAGCAGCCGCTCGACGGGCCCGCCGAGGTCGCCCTCGGCGCCGTGCCTGATCCGGTAGACGAGCGTGAGCTGCGAACCGACCGGCGCCGTCGGGCGGGTGGTGTAGCCGGGCGCGTAGTCGCGGGCCTCCGGGACGGGCACGAACGTGCCGCCGCTCCACTTGAGCGGCCGTCCGGTCAGGCCCTCGTAGTAGCCGTCGCCGTTCCGCACGACCCACTGCACGTCGTTCCCGGACGCCGCGGTGCGCAGCGGCAGCGACAGCCGCGACTCCAGCGGCGTGACGAGCTGGAGGGTGCGGCCGCTGCCGGCGCATTCGCCGAGCGCCCTGTTCAGCCAGGCGCTCAGCGGCACCACCGGACGGTCCTGGAGGACGACCATCGCCTGGTCGGTCAGCGCGTCTACGGTGCTCATCTCGCCCCGGAGTCTAGTGCCGCCCGCCGCCCGGCCCGGCGCCCGCGGGCCTGCGTCTTTCCGGTGACGCCCGTGGCGCATGTCCAATCTGTGTTGAAATGTTCCGGATGCAGCGAGCCGTCGCACCCTCTCCCGTGCTGTACGCGGACAGCGCCCCGACGCCACCGGAACCGCCGGTGCGGGGGCGCCTGTGGCGCGTGCTCGGCTGGGTGTCGATCGGCCTGTCGGTCGTGCTCGTCGCGGGCAGCCTCACCGCCTACGGGTTCTGGCGGCGGCTGGACGGCCAGATCGACCGCGAGGACGTCGGCGGCAAGCTCGGCGACCACCGCCCGCCCAAGCTGAACAACTCGCTGAACATCCTGCTGATGGGCTCCGACAGCCGCGCCGGGGAGAACGCCCGCTACGGCGCCGAGGCCGGGCAGCGCTCGGACACCACGATCCTGCTGCACATCTCGCCCGGCGGGGAGAGCGCCATCGGCGTCAGCTTCCCGCGCGACTCGATGGTGCGGATGCCGCCGTGCAAGCGCCGCAACGGCACGACCGTCCCGGCCCAGTTCGGGATGATCAACGCGGCGTTCTCCAACGGCGGCCCCGCCTGCACCTGGAAGACGATCGAGTCGCTCACCAAGATCCACATCGACCACTACGTCGAGGTGGACTTCGCCGGGTTCAAGCGGGTCGTGGACGCGCTCGGCGGCGTGGAGATCTGCGTCCCCAAGCGGATCGACGACCCCAAGGCCGAACTGCACCTCAGGGCGGGCCGGCAGATCGTCCACGGCGACCAGGCCCTCGGCTACGTCCGTACCCGCTACGTCCTCGGCGACGGCTCCGACCTCGACCGGATCAAGCGGCAGCAGGCGTTCATGGCGTCCGTCGTCAAGAAGGCCACCGACAAGGGCATGCTCACCGACCCCGGCCGGACCTACGACTTCCTCTCCGCCTCCACCAAGTCCATCAAGGCCGACAAGGGCCTGTCGCTGTCGGTGATGCAGAGGCTCGCCGGCTCCCTGCGCGGGATGAGCGCCGGGAAGGTTCGGTTCGTCACCGTTCCCGTGGAGGCGTACCCGCAGGACAGGAACCGCGTCCAGTTCGCCCAGGCCGCCGCCGAGCCGCTGTTCCGGTCCATCCGGGAGGACAACAAGCTCCCCGAGCCCGCGCCGGCGCCCGTGCCCGCGCAGAACAAGGTCCCGCCCGTCCCGCCCGCGCAGGTCAGGCTCGGCGTCTTCAACGCGTCCGGCACCGGCGGCCTCGCCCAGCGGACCGCCGACCAGCTCGCCGAGCGCGGCTTCCAGATCGTCAAGGTCGGCACCGCCAAGAAGCGCTTCGCCCGCACGCAGATCCTCTACGGCGCGGGCGCCGAGCGGCAGGCCGCCCGCACCGCGATCGCGGTGCCCGGCGTCCAGCCGCGCCCGTGGGCGTCCGCCAGACCCGGCTACGTCTACCTGGTCATCGGCAGGGAGGGCGCCGATCTCCGGGTGATCAACCCGACGGTGCCGAAAATGGCGGGAGAGATACGCGCGGACCGCGATATCTGCGCACAGACCTGATGTGGCCGTTCCCCACCGGTATCTTGGCGCGCGCAAACCATTCATCGCATCAAAACGTCCCACCTAGGACGGCGTACCCCCGACCCCCCCCGACCTGGCCCGCCGCCCCGGCCCCCGCACGGTGCTCCACGGCCGCCACGCTCCCCCGGAACGGACGCATGCAGCCTGAAGCCTTCACCCTGCTGATGACCGTCTACGGCGGTGATCGTGAAGCCCATGTCCGGGACGCCTTCCGCAGCGCCGTCCAACTCCAGACGCTCCGCCCCGACCAGGTCGTCCTCGTGCAGGACGGACCCGTCCCGCCCGCCCTCGCGGCCGTCCTCCACGAACTCGTGAGGACCAGCCCGGTCGAGGTCACCTTCGTGCACCTGGAGCACAACCGCGGCCTCGGCCCGGCCCTCGACGCCGGCCTGCACGCCTCCCGGCACGACATCGTCGCCCGCATGGACGCCGACGACTACTCGATGCCGCACCGCTTCCAGACCCAGGTCCCCCTGGTCCGCGCGGGCGCCGACCTCGTGGGCGCCGGGCTGCTGGAGTTCGGCACCGACATCACCGACATCGTCGGCCGCCGCACCCCGCCGAGCGACCCCGCCGACATCGCCCGCTACTCCCGCCTGCACGACCCTTTCAACCACCCGACCGTCGTCTACCGGCGCAGCGCCGTCGTCGCCGCCGGCGGCTACGGCGACCTCCCCCTGATGGAGGACTACTGGCTGTTCGTCCGCATGATCGCGGGCGGCGCGCGGATGGTGAACGTGGCCGAGCCCCTCGTCTACTACCGCGTCGGCGACGGCGCCTACGAGCGCCGCGGCGGCCGCGACCTGCTGCGCTCGGAACTGCGGCTGCAGCGCGAGATGCGCCGCGAGGGCTTCATCTCCCAGCCCCAGTACTGGCGCAACGTCATGGTCCGCGGCGGCTACCGCCTGGTCCCCACGCTGATCCGCAAACCCTTCTACCGCGCCGTCGTCGCCCCCTACGGCGCCCGCCGCAACCGCCTCCGCGACAGGGCCCGCGCCGCGCCCCCTCCCGTCCGCTACGTCCCGCGCCATGCGCGTCCGGAGGCGGGCGGGCACGAGCGGCTCCCCGGAATGGACGCCGCTCCGCCGCAGCCGGAGAAGTAGGACGGGGCGGTGCGCGCCGTCGCCCGCACCGCCCGTATCGCCCGTGTCACTGCACCGGACGGCTCCACAGGACGGGCTGGCCGCCGTTCGAGTCGGCGCTGCGGCCCACCCCGAGCAGCCTGCTCCCGAAGGCCGCGAGGCCGGTGATCTCCTGGTCCCCGACCCCGCCGAGGCCCGTTCCGCCAGGTGTGGCGGCCTGCCAGGCCGAGCCGTCCGCGGACGTCCACGACACCACGTCGGCCGAGCCCGGTCGCCCCGTGGTGCCGGTGGCGGCGAAGCCCTTCGAGGTCGCGGTCAGCGCGCTGACGACGACCGTCGTGCCACCACTCGGCGACTCCAGCGGACGCCACGTCTTCCCCGCGTCGGTGGACACGTAGCCGAGCCAGTTGAGCCCCTTCGGGGTCGCCGCGATCCCGGCGGCCACGAGCGTGCCGCCCTTGGCGGCCACGTGGGTGAGGTGCCCCTCGGTCGCCCCGGCGGGGACCTGGAGTTCCTGCAGCGTCCACCGCTTGCCGTCCGGCGACAGCCACACCGACGGGTGGTTGCCCTTGGCGTCGCGGCTGCCGCCGACGGCGGCGTATCCGAACGAGCCCGACGTGACGTCCAGCATCCAGCGGCCCGCGGCCTTGGCGCCCGCCATCATCTTCGGGTCCGCCCCGGCGCCCCGCGCCCAGTTCTGCAGGTCGGAGGAGTGCCAGGTCGCGGCCGAGAAGCCCTGAGTGCCGACGACGACGTATCCGGCGGGGCCGGCCGCCGCGGCGTAGGTGACGGGCGCGCCCTGCCTGTTCGCCGCGAAGGCGGGCGCGGTGTCGGCCGCCTGCCAGGTCGCGCCGTCCTTCGAGGTGACGACGAGGGGACGGCGCGGCGCCGACTGGTCGTAGCCGACCGCCAGCCAGCCGGCGCCGCCCGCGGCGACGTCTTCCAGCTGCTGCGGCCCGGGCCGGGTGAACGCGGCGCCGAGGCCCTGCGCGGCCTTCCATGACGCGCCGTCCTGCGACGACCAGACGGCGGCGTCGCCGCTCGCGCTGCCCACCGCGACCGCGAGGCCGTCCGTGGCCGCGATGCCGCGCACCGCGTGGTCGGGACGGACGGCGCCGGGGATCTTCGTCAGGTCGACGGGGACCGCGGCCCCGGACGCGTCCCACACGCCGAGCATCGGGTCGAGGTCGCCGCCGCCGGGCTCGCGGCCGACGAGCACCGTCTGGCCGTCCGCACCCGCCGCGCCCAGCACCTCGCGCCCGGCCTTCGACTCCGCGGTGCCGGCCGCCTTCCAGGCCGCGCCGTCCGCGCTGCGCGCGAGCAGCACGTCCCCGCCCCGCACGACGACGGCCGTGAACCCCTGACCGTCGGAGACGATCCCGTTGGTGCGCTGGTACCCGGCCGGTTCGAGCTTCCCGGCACTGGTCCACGACCTGCCGTCCTTGGACGTGAAGGCCTGTCCGAAGAGCTTCTTGGACGCCTTCATCTCGCGGATGGCCAGGAAACCCGACTTGCCGCCACCGCCGATCATCAGGCCGCGGCTGCCCTTCGGCACCGGCACGTCGGACGTCGACCACGTCCGGCCGGCGTCGTCGGAGCGCCAGACCTTCCGGTAGGGGCCCGGCTTCTTGGAGTCGGGCGTGATGAGCCCTTCGAGCAGGATCACGTCGCCGCTGGCCGCGGCCTCGACCAGCGAGAAGTCGCCCTTCTCGACCTGCAGGCCGATCTGGTCGCCGACCCGCGCCTCCCAACGGCGCCCGTCGCCCGACAGCCACACCGCCGGCCGCGAGTCGCTGAAGTCCCCCTTCGGGGAGTTCTCGCCGACGGCGAGGAACCCGCCGCCGGTACCGACGATCCGGTTCACCCGGTTCTGCGGACCGAAGACGTCGCCGACGGCGTCGGGCTGCCGGCGCCACTCCCTGCCGTCCTTGCTGGTCCACACGGCTCCGCCGCCGCCGGCCCGGCTGCCGACGGCGACCCAGCCCCGCGGCGACGCGCCGACGGCCTCGGGGACCCCGCCGGGAGGTGCGACGCCGCCGTCGGCGTCCTGCTGGGCGACCGACTTGAAGGTGCGGCCGCCGTCGGAGGAGACGAGGAACAGGCCGCGGGAGTTCTGCGGGTCGGTCTCGCCGCCGACCGCGACCACCGTCGAGCCGCGTGCCGCGACACCGGTGACCTGCTGGTCGCGGCCGTCGGTGCGGGCCGCGGCGTCCACCGGGAACAGCGCGCCGGCGAGCTCGGCGCCCGAATCGCCGCCGTCGTCGTCACCGCCGATCAGCCCCGGCACCACCAGCGCGCCCGCGGCGACCAGCGCCACGGCGGCGAGCCCGGCGGCGCCGATGAGCAGCGGCTTCTTGATGCTCTTGCGGGGACCCTTCGAGCCGCGCGGCCCGTCCGTGCGCCACGGCTCCTCGATCACCGGTGGGGGCGCCACCGGGTGAACGGCCTCCGGCGCGGGCGGGGGCGTCCCCGGGATCTGCTGCGCCCACGGGAACGGCTCCGCCGCCGGAGGGCTCTGGGAGGGCGGAGGAGTCTGCGCGCCCGGGATCTCCTGCGCGTACGGGAACGGTTCGTGGGAGGGGCGCGCGGGGGTGCCGGGGACCTCCTGCGCGTAGGGGAACGGCTCGTGGGCCGAGGGGCTCTGCCCGGGCGACGGCTGCGGGGGTGCGGGCGGCGGTGGCGCCAGATGCTCCGCGCGGGTGGCGTCGGGCATCTGCTGCTCGTAGGGGAAGGGCGGCGGGAGGGGGATCTCCGCCCTCGTCACGTCCGGCGCCTGCTGCCCGTAGGGGAACGGTGGCGGCGCGGGGATGTCGGTGGATGTCGCCGGGGCGTCCGCGACGGGAGCTGGAAGGGCGGGCGGGGTCGCCGCGCCCGAGTCGCCGCGCTCTGCGGCGCTCTCCGCGGACCGGTCCGCCGCAGGCTTCTGGCCCTTGGGCAGGATCACCGTCTGCAGCGTCTCGTTGATGTTGCGGTCCACGACGGTGCGGTCCGCCATCTCCGCTTCCGCGTCGTCCTCAGGGGCGTCCTCAGGGTCGTCCTCGGGATCGTCCTCCGGAGGGTCCTCGGGAGCGTCGTCCTCGGGGTCGTCCTCCGGGTCGTCGGCGGGAAGCAGCGGGCCGGACGAGGAGCCCTGGTCGTCCAGCCACCGCGGCGGGGGAGGCGTCTGGGCCGCCCGCCCGGGTTCGGGACGCTCGGCCTCGCGGTCTTCATCCGGCTTTCCGGTTGGAGTCACGCCCACTCCCAGCTCCCGCTCACTCTGCACATTTCACCCTGCACATCGCCCTGGCGCGTCCGCAGTCGTCAGCGATGATAGCGGCGCATAAAGGGCCGAACTTCGTCACCGGCTCCGGCCTGCGGGGGCGCAGCCGGCGCCCGCGCAGTGGGTCAGCGCGTAAAGGAGGTCGGAAAGGTGCCGGCGCCGCTGCTCCGGCAGCCCGCCGGCGGTGTTGTTCAACTCGTGCGGGTCGCGGGTCCGGTCGTAGTACTCGGTCTCCCCGCCGGTGTACTCCACGTACAGCATGTCCTCGGTGCGGATCGCGTTGTAGGTGGTCGGCGCGCCGGGCGCGGAGTCCTGCCGGTCGGGATCCAGCGGGGAGGGCGGCGGCTTGACGTGCTCGACCAGCGCGGATTCGCGCCAGTCCGCGGGGGTGGCGCCGCGCAGGAAGGGGGCGAGCGACCGGCCGTCGGCCGTCGCCGGCGGGCGCACGCCGGCCAGTTCCTGGAACGTGGGGGCCAGGTCGGTGTTCTGCGCGATCTCGCGGACCCGGCGCCCGCCGGGGACCGCGGGTCCGACGACGACGTAGGGCACCCGGATGTCGGTGTCGAAGGCGGTCATCTTCCCGCCGGCCAGCCGGTGCTCGCCCAGGTGGAAGCCGTTGTCGGAGCCGAACACCAGGTAGGTGTCGCGGTCGAGGCCGCGCTCCTTCAGCGCCGTCCGGATCCGGCCGATCATCTCGTCGACCGACTGCACCATCCTGACCCGGTTGCGGAAGCCCTCGTCGATGCGGCCGATCCCGGGCTTGCGCAGCCTCGGGTGCGACCGCAGCCAGGACGGCTTGTCGCGGACGTCGGCCTCGTTGAACGACGGCGGCCGGGGAGCGGTCAGGTGGCCGAACAGCGAGGCGTGGCGCGGAGCGGGCACGAACGGCCCGTGCGGCGCGAACGTCGAGATCTCGATGAAGAACGGCTGCCCGGACTTTCCGGACCGCTGGACGAACTCGACGCCCTTGTTCGCCAGCACGTCGGTCAGGTAGTCCTGCGGCCGGGCGCCGTAATGGACGAGGCGGCCGTTCTCGTTCATGTTGTAGTCGTACTCGGGATAGCCGTTGCCGGTGACGTGCCACTCGTTCCAGCCCGGCGGGACGTACGGCTTCGTGTCGCCCTGGGTGTCGTTGGGCTGGTAGCCGTTCATGTACTTGCCGAGCAGCGCCGTCCGGTAGCCGGCCTTCTGCAGGGACGGGGCGAACGACGCCTGCTCGCCGCCCTTGTCCTTGAAGACCTGGTAGCCGCCGTCGGGCGGGAAGTTCGTGCGGACCCCGGTGTTGTGCGGGTACCGGCCGGTGAAGATCGTGGCGCGGGAGGTGCAGCAGAGCGAGTCCGCCATGATGAAGTTGTCGAAGGTGAGCCCCTCCCGCTGCATCCGCAGCACCTGCGGCATGTGCGCGACGAGGTTCCATGACAGGTCGTCGGTGAGCACGAAGACGATGTTCGGGCGCTTCGGGGCCTTCGTCTGCTTCGGTGTGGAACGTTCGGCCTGCTGGGGGAGGCAGCCGCTCAGCCCGAAGGCGGCGATCAGGCACAGCACGACCGCGAGCCGCCGATGCCGGATCAACGTCCGTGCCTCCTCCGTGCCGAGCGTCCCGTCCGCGGTGAACGTGCTCTGTCCGTGACGGGATCGCGGGGCAAGCGTAACGATCCGGACGCCGTTCGCACATTCGAGGGCCGTTGGGCGTCCGGCCGCGATTGTTGGCATGATGCGGGGTGCCATGAGGTGGACGAACCGTGATCCGCGGGCGCTCGCACCGCTGCTGCCGCTGGTCGCGGGGGCCGCGATCAGCGCCCTGGTCGGGCTGGTCGTCTGGCTGGCCGTGTCCGTGGTCCCGGTCTCGGGCGGACCCGGCGTCCGCCCGCCGGGCGGGTCCGGCCGGGGCGGCGCCGACGCGCCGGAGGGCGCTCCACCGCCGAGTCCGGCCGGCTCTCCGGCGGCGATCGACCCGCCCGGCTACGCGCCCGCCGAACCGGTGATCGACGGTCCGTTCGCCGACCCGACCATGATCAAGGTGGCGGGGACGTACTTCGCCTACGGCACCAACAACGGGGACGCGACGGTGCCCGTCGCGACGGCCCAGTCACCGACCGGCCCGTGGAGGCCGGTGCCCGGCGACGCTCTGGCCCGGCTTCCGGCATGGGCCACCGGAGGCCGGACCTGGGCACCGGAGGTCGTCCCGCCGCGCGACGGGTCGCGTTCGTACGTCCTGTACTTCTCCGCGCGCCGCAAGGACGGCGACCACCAGTGCATCGGTGTCGCGACCGCGTCCGCGCCCGCGGGCCCGTTCGTCCCGCAGGAGGGCGGACCGCTCGTCTGCCCGTTGGAACTCGGCGGTGCGATCGACCCGGCGTCCTACATCGAGCAGGACGGCGCCCGCTATCTGCTCTACAAGAGCGAGGAGCGGAAGACGGCGGCGATCTACCTGGTCAGGCTGAGCCCGGACGGACTGCGCCTGGCCGGCGCGCCGAAGCAGATCATGGGGCGCGCGGCGGACGAGCCCGTCCTGGTGGAGGCGCCCGACCTGGTCCGGCGGGGCGGGAAGTACGTGCTGCTGTACTCGGCGGGCTGGTACTTCAAGCCGAACTACCAGACGCGCTACGCCGTGGCGTCCTCGATCGAGGGACCGTACGCCAAGGGCGGTCCCGTGCAGTCCACCGGGCTGTACGGCGGGAAGGTCGAGGGGCCGGGCGGCGCGGACGTGTTCGGCGACGAGACCGGTGACTACCTCGTCTTCCACGGGATCCTCGACTCCCGGGGCGGCTCCGGCCTGGTCCGGGGCATGTACGTCGCCCGGCTCGGCTGGGACGGCGCGAGGCCCGCCGTCCAGGGCGTTCCCGTCCGGTACGAGGCGGAGCGGGGACGGCTGAACGGCTGCGTCTCGGCGCTGGCGCGGCCCAACGCGTCCGGCGGGTCGGCGATCGGCCCGTTCGCCCGCGACGACTGCCGCGCCGAGGTGCCCGTGTTCGCGCCCGCCGCGGGCCGGTACGCGGTGGGCGTCCGGTACGCCAACCGCTCCGGCCGCGACTCCGACCTGGAGGTGTCGGTGAACGGCTACGCCGCGACGTCCGTGCGGCTGCGTGCCACGGAGGGCGCCGGCTGGGGGTCCGTCACGGCGACGGTGGAGCTGGCCGCGGGCTGGAACACGATCGGGCTGCGGCGCCTGGACGGTCAGGGGCAGATCGACTACCTGGAGCTGCGGTAGGGGCCCGTCCGCTCCAGCAGGACGAGCCGGCCGCCCCGGTAGGTCCAGATTCCGGCCTGCCGCCAGGGCCCGGCGGACCATACGGCCCCCTCCCGCCGCACGATGACCGGTTTGTGCGGCTGGAGCGACCGGTGGTCCATCAGCCACACCCGGTCGACCCGGGCGAGCCTCGGCGGCAGCTCGCGGGGGAGCAGGTCACGCCCCTTGAGGCTGGCGTCGGCCACCGGATCCGTCCTCATGCCGAGGTCGCGGAGCCTGCCGAAGACGTCCGGATAGGCGGCGGCGCTCCATCGCACGCTCCCCGCCAGGTAGACGACGGCGTCCCCGGGCCGGGCATGGGCCCGGACGGCATCGGCCGCCGCGAGCATGTCGTCGGGACGGCTGTCCTGGCGGCGGATGTAGTCGTGGACCCGGATGGACGGGCCGACGAGTGCGGCCGCTGCCGCGACCACCAGCGTGGCGCGGGCGGCGGGGTGGCGCACAAAGGCGGGGATCCCGGCCAGACCGGCGCCGGCGAGCAGCGCCACCGAGGGCAGGCAGTAGGTCGTGTACCGGTAGTAGAAGACCGGATCACCGAGGCCGGAGGCGAGGAGCAGCAGGGCGGTCGGGACGACGGCCCATGGGAGCGCGACGGCGGGCAGCGTGGCCGTGCGGTGGGGAAGCGAGGCGCGACCCCGCACGCTCGCGACCACGCCGAGCAGCGCGAGCGCCACGACGGGCGCGACGAGCGCCCGGTCGCCGGCCAGGAACTGGAGTTGCGTCCACGCGACGTCCCACGAGGGGCGGGGGAGCCACTTCACCTGGCTTTTCTGGTCCTGCGCCGCGAGCGCCAGCACCACGGGCGGAGTCGCGGCCGCCGCCGCGGACACCAGCCAGCGCAGCCATGCCCCGGCCTTGGGACGGGTCACCAGAAGGGTCATGCCGTGCGCCGCGAGCAGCAGGATCCCGTGCAGATGGAGGAGTCCCAGCAACGCGACCGCGGGGGAGTAGGCCGCGAACCATCGCCACGGACGCCGCTCGTCCCGGTCCAGAGCCCGCACGAGCAGGTACGTCGCGAGCACCGCGACCGCCGCGGTCATCGCATAGGAGCGCGCCTCCTGTGCCCACCGGCTCGTCTGCGGGGCGACGGCCCACACCAGCCCGGCCGCGAGCCCGGCCGTCGGCCCGAGGCAGCGGCGGCCGACGACGGCCACACCCGCGGCGGCCGCCGCCATGGCGAGGACGCTCGGCAGCCGCAGCGAGAGCGCGCCCGTCCCGAACACGGCCACCCACGGCTTCATGAGCAGGTAGTAGAGGGCGTGGACGAGGTCCAGATGCGGGAAGACGCGCAGCATGTCGCCGTACGACCGCGTCGTCATGCTGATCGTGGCGGCCTCGTCGAGCCACAGCGAAGGGGTGCGGATGCCGACGAGCGACACGGCGAGCGTTAACGCCGCGCAGGCGAGCGGGGTCGTCGGCCCGGCGAGCCACCGCGCGCCCCGGGCCGTGGCGTCCCGTGGCGGGTCAGCCGTCGCGACCATGAACTCGACCGCCGGGAGGCGACCCGGCCCCGCCGTCCCCCCGGGTCCCGGTCTCCTGGAGGACTCCGTTCTCTCGCAGGATCACTTCGGTCGGCCTCGGGCGGGTGAACAGGCCGTCCCTGACACCGCGGACCAGGGCGCGGCGCAGCACGGCGCGGTCGGAGGATCCGGCGAACGTGCGGGCCCAGCGCCGGACCGTCGACCCCGCGTACAGGGCGCGTTCCGGCGGCGCGAGCCCGCGGCTCCCGGTGAACAGCCAGATCTTGTTGCGCACCTCGTAGAAGAAGCGGTCGCCCGGGTCCGCCTCCGTCCCGCCGAACTCCCGGGTCTTGTGCACCACGACGCTGGCCGGGCAGAGGAGCCCGCGGCGCCCGCGCAGCAGCCGCGTCGTGAACTCGAAGTCGTCGTTCCAGAGGAAGTAGTCGGCGACCGGCAGCCCGCGTTCGCGCACCGCCGCCGCGTCCACGAGCGCGGACACGAAGGACGCCGACCGGATCGGCACACAGCCCGCCGCGCGCGCGATCCGCGACTCGGCGGCCGTCGCCCGCGGCTTGGGGCGGGGGGTGTTCATCGGATGGTCTCGGCCGTCGGTCCACACGACCTTGCTCGCCACGAGCGCGGGCGCCCCGTCCTCCCCGGTCGAGGCTCTCGTCCGCGCGTCCAGCAAGGCCGCGAGGGCCTCCGGCTCGGGCACGGTGTCGTCGTCCAGCAGCCAGAGCAGGTCGGCGCCGCCGTCCAGCGCCCGGGCCATGCCCGCGCTGAAGCCGCCGGCTCCGCCGATGTTGCGGGGGAGGGCGAGCAGGTCCACGCCGGGGAACAGTTCGGCGACCATCGCGGCGGTGCCGTCGGCGGACGCGTTGTCGACCACGGTGATCCGGTCCGGTGGGCGCGTCTGGGCGTCGAGCGCGGCCAGGGCCTCGTGGAGGAGGCCGCGCCGGTTGTAGGTGACGACGACCGCGGTGACGGACGGTCGGCCTTGAGGCCGCGGGCCGCGGCTCACGGGCTGCGCCTGCCCGCTGCCCGCCGGGCGGCGCGCTGCAGCGCCGGCGGCGGCGAGGCGGCGATCTCCATGAGCCGCTCCAGGTTCTCGCGGACGCCCGTCATCTCGCTTTGCAGGTGGGCGAGCCCGACGCGTTCGCGCGCCAGCGCCAGATCCTCCAGCAGATGCACGACCACCCCGACGGACGCGGTCGCGATCAGTTCGTCGGGGACGTCGCCGGGAAGCATCGCGGCCTCCGGTGCCCTGGACGTCGTCAGCTCGTCCAGGTCGCCGACCACGTCGTAGCCCGACGCGCGCAGCGACTCGGCCAGCTCGCGGGTCCGCCGGGCCGCCCACTCGGCGTGCCGCGCGGGCAGCCCCATCCGGGTCCGGCCGCCGCCGGACCCGCCGGTGGGTCCGTGCCCGAGGAGGTACTCCCGCACCATGGGCTCGTAGTCGCCGCCCAGCGCCGGGCCGAGCCTCTCGTTCAGGCGGCGGAGCAGCTCCGCCTCGACCGCCGACATCGGCTCGTCCCCGTGGATCCCGCCGAGGTCGCACACGCCGTCCTCGACGCCGATCAGGCCCCGGAACCGGTCCCACATCACGGCGGCCCGGCCGCCGGGCGGTGGCAGCGTGAGGACGTGGACGCGTTCCGCCGGCACCGCGGAGCCCCAGGTCCGCAGCACCCGCACCGGGTCGTGCAGGCCCCAGAACATCTCCCCGTAGGGCTCCGGCGCTTCGAGGCCGAGCTCGACGAGGTCGTCGACGAAGCGCTCGAACGTGATGGTGTGCGCGTGCCGGATCTGCTCCTGCCAGTCGAGGATCAGCTGCCGGCCGAGGTCGCGGGTGGCGAACACGACGTGCACCTCGGCCGGCTCCAGCGCCTCCACCGCCCGCTTGACCTGCTGTTCGGTCGCCCCGCCCAGCAGCGGCTGGGAGAAGGCGACCGCGGGGCCGTCCCACTCGCGGGCACGCTGCGCGACGCGGTCCCACGCGCCCTCCCAGTTCGGGTCGCGGTGGCCGCCCCAGCTCGTCTCGCGCAGGTCCATCACGGCCGCGAAGTTCTCCTGCGGCTCGGCGACCGGGTAGCAGACACCGGCGTCGCCCAACCGCCGCCGGTTGCCCCACAGCACCCGGTGCAGGAACTCCGCCTCGGCCACCGGCGCCCCGACATGCAGGTATACGGACTTTCCAGGGTCCCCCATGCGGGTGCTCACCTCGTTCTCGTCTTCGCGCCGGACCGGTCCGTCCCGCCCTGGATCCTGCGGTAGGCGCTGCGAAGCCGGACGGCCGCCTGGTAGCGCTCCCGAGCCGTCCGCTTGGCCCGCTCGACGAGCGGAACGGTGTCCTGGACGAGCCGGCCCGTCGTCTCCAGCAGGTCGGCCGACTCCGCGCGCAGCATGTCGATCCGGTCGCGGACGGCGGTTCCTGCGCCGGGCACCGCGGCGGCCCGGTCGCCGGTCTCGCGGACGCGGAGCAGCAGCGCCGCGACCGCGTCGACGCCCACGTCCGCCATCTCCGCCCAACGCGCCTCGTCGGGCGGCGGCGCGGGCGCGGTCCCGAGCGCGGGGCCGGCCGCCGCCGAAGGCATCAGCTCGTACAGGTCGCCCACCACGTGGTAACCCGCCGCGCGCAGTGCTTCGACGGTCTCGACCGCCCGTTCCGTCGCCCAGGGGACGTGTTCGCGGGGCAGCTCGATCCTGGCCGGATGCGGCCGCCCGGCCAGGACCTGCTGCGCGAGGAAGTGCTTCACGTGCGCGTTGTAGACGGGCCAGCCGACATGGTCGCCGAGGGCCTCGTTGAGGCGCAGCAGGAACTGCGTCTCGCTCAGCCCGAGCGACGGGTTGGCGAACGTCCGGGACAGGTCGTAGTCCTCCGCCCCGAGGCCGGTCACCGCGCAGAAGCGCCGCCAGAGCAGGTCGCGCGGCGCGCCTGGCCGGGGCAGGGTGATGACATGGACCCGCTCCGGCGGCAGGCTCTCGCCCCAGCGTGCGAGCACCTCGACCGGATCCTGCAGCCCCCAGAACAGCCGGGCGCTCTCGTAGTCCTGCCAGTCCCGCCGCCGCAGCGCGGCCACGAACTCGTCGAACGAGGTCGTGAAGCGGTTCTTGACGTCCTCCTGCCAGTGGGCGGGGATCTGCCGGCCGAGGTCGCGCACGGTGAAGACCACATGGACATCGGCGAAACCGAGGTCGGCCATGGCCTGCCGGATCTGGTGCGGCGGGGCGGGGGCGAACAGCTCCTGCGAGAGGATGACGGTGCCGCGCCACGCGCGGGCCTCGGCGACCAGTTCGGGCCACGCTCCGCGCATCGCGGGGTCGGACGCGTCGCGGAAGAACGTCTGCCGCAGGTCGAACGCGGCGCGGGCGTGCGAGGCCACGTCGCGGCCCGGGAAGAGGACGCCGTGCTCGCGCAGCCGGTCGCGGTTGTGCCAGAGCACCTGCTGCAGGAACGTCGTGCCGCTCTTGGCCGCCCCGACGTGCAGGTAGAGCGCAGGGCGCGCACTGTGCGCCGCACTACCGGGAGTGGGTGGGGGCACCGCGATCCTCGGCTTCCTGCGCCGGTACTGATCGAACCCCGGGTATCTTAGCCGCATTCCGTACACACGGATCCGGCCGCCGCCCCGGTGCGGCCTGGTCCCTTCGCTCCCCGCACGAGTCGGATGGACACCCCCGGATGGACACAGTCCAGTGAACGTTGATCTCGTGGTGGCCGGTTCCGGATTCTTCGGTCTCACGGTCGCCGAACGATGCGCGGCCGGGCTCGGCCTCCGCGTCCTCGTGCTCGATCGCCGCGACCACATCGGAGGGAACGCCTACAGCGAGGCGGAGCCGGAAACCGGCATCGAGGTGCACCGCTACGGCGCGCACCTCTTCCACACCTCCAACGAGCGGGTGTGGGAGTACGCGAACCGGTTCACCTCCTTCACCGGCTACCGGCACCGCGTGTACTCGACCTACAAGGGCCGGGTCTACTCGATGCCGATCAATCTCGGCACGATCTGCGAGTTCTTCGGCCGGGTCTTCACGCCGGACGAGGCGCGCGCGCTGATCGCCGAGCAGGCCGCCGAGGTGCGCCGTCCGGCCAACCTGGAGGAGCAGGCGATCTCGCTGATCGGGCGTCCGCTGTACGAGGCGTTCATCCGCGGCTACACCGCCAAGCAGTGGCGGACCGACCCCCGCGACCTGCCCGCGGAGATCATCACCCGGCTGCCGGTGCGCTACACCTTCGACAACCGGTACTTCGACGACGCCCACGAAGGCCTCCCGGTCGACGGCTACACCGCCTGGCTGGAGCGGATGGCCGACCACCCGCGCATCGAGGTCCGGCTGAACACCGACTTCTTCGACCTGCGGGACGACGTCGTCGGCAACGTGCCCGTCGTCTACACCGGTCCGCTGGACCGCTACTTCGACCACGCCGAGGGCGAGCTCGGCTGGCGGACGCTGGACTTCGAGACGGAGGTCGTGCCGACCGGCGACTTCCAGGGGACCCCGGTCATGAACTACGCCGACGAGGACGTCCCCTACACCCGGATCCACGAGTTCCGGCACTTCCACCCCGAGCGCGCGGACTACCCGTCCGACCGGACGGTGATCATGCGGGAGTACTCGCGGGCCGCCGCGCGCGGCGACGAGCCGTACTACCCCGTCAACACCGCCGCCGACCGGGCCCGGCTGCTCGCCTACCGCGAGCTCGCCAAGCGCGAGGACGGCGTCCTCTTCGGCGGGCGGCTCGGCACCTACAAGTACCTCGACATGCACATGGCAATCGCCAGCGCGCTCAGCATGGTCGACAACAGGCTGCGTCCCCATTTCGGCGAGGGTTCGCGTCTTACTAGCGGAGGTGTGGCCGAGTGACCGAACATGCCGAGCCGTCCGGCGGGAGCGGCGCCGTCCCCGACCTGCGGGTCCTGCAGCGGGTCGTGATGCCGGTCGACCGCGACCTGGACGTCCTCAAGCTGTACGTCGAGGGCGAGATCGCCCGCGGCGCCGAGGCCCTCGCCGCCGAGGCCGCCGCCGAGCCCGGGATCCCGGCGGAGGGGGCAGAGGACGTCGGCCGCCGCAGCGTGGTCGTCCCGGTCGGGCGGCGGGTCTCGTTCGCGACCTACTTCAACGCCTTCCCGGCGAGCTACTGGCGGCGCTGGACGTCGGTGGAGGAGGTCGTGCTGCGGATCCGGGTGCGCGGCCAGGCCACCGTCATCGTCTACCGGTCCAGCGCGAAGGGCCACGTCCAGCGCGTCGACTCGGTCCGCGTCGACTCCGAGACCTCGTGCGAGGAGACGTTCCGGCTGACGCTGCGCCCGTTCATCGACGGCGGCTGGTATTGGATGGACGTGCTCGCCGGGGAGCGCAACGCCGTCCTGGAGCGGGCCGACTGGTGCGCCGACACGAGCGCCACCGGGCCCGTCCGGCAGGGCCGGGTCAGCCTCGGCATCACCACGTTCAACCGGCCGGGCTTCTGCGTCGACCAGCTCGTCGCGCTCGGCGGCGCCGCCGAGGCGCTGGAGGTGGTGGACGCCGTGTACGTCGTCGACCAGGGGACTCAGCGCGTCCGCGACGACGAGGGGTTCGAGCGCGCCGCGGCGGTCCTCGGTCCGAAGCTGCACGTCATCGAGCAGGGCAACCTCGGCGGCTCCGGCGGCTTCTCCCGCGCCATGGACGAGACCGTCAGGGCCGGGACCAGCGACTACGTCCTCCTCCTCGACGACGACGTGGTCACCGAGACCGAGGGCGTTCTGCGCGCCGTCGCGTTCGCCGACTTCGCCCGCACGCCGACGATCGTCGGCGGCCATATGTTCAACCTGTTCGTCCGCTCGCAGCTGCACGCCTACGGCGAGACCATCGGGCGGTACCGCTGGTGGTGGGAGGAGGCCCCGCACACCAAGCGCGAGCACGACTTCGCCAAGCCGCCGGACCCGAGACCCCGCGCGAAGACCAGCTCGGGCAGCCTGCTCAAGACGAAATGGCTGCACCGGCGCGTCGACGTCGACTACAACGGCTGGTGGATGTGCCTCCTCCCCACCGATGTCGTCCGGAAGATCGGGCTGTCCATGCCGATGTTCATCAAGTGGGACGACGCCGAGTACTGCGTCCGCGCCGGCGAGGCGGGCTTCCCCACCGTGACGCTGCCGGGCATGGCCGCCTGGCACGTCCCCTGGCAGGACAAGGACGACGGCATCGACTGGCAGGCGTACTTCCACGAGCGCAACCGCCTGGTCACCGCCCTCATGCACTCGCCGTACGAGCGCGGCGGCAACCTGCTCAAGGAGAGCTTCATCATCTCGGTGAAGCACGCGCTCGCCATGCAGTACTCCACCGCCGAGCTGATGCTGTCGGCGATCGAGGACGTGCTGCGCGGGCCGGAGCACATGCACGCGGAGATCGCCTCGAAGCTGCCCGAGATCCTGGCGTTCCGCGCCGCTTTCCCCGACGCCCAGAACCGCCCAAGCCACGAGGAGTTCCCGCAGGTACGGCGCGCCAGGCCGCCGAAGCGCGGGCGCGAGTTCAAGCCGCCGCGCGGCACGGTGAACGTGCTCGCGAGCGCGATGCTCGGCACCGTCAAGCAGCTCCGTCCGGTCGACCCCGGCTCGCACGGCAACCCGCAGGTCGTCGTCCCGCACATCGACCGGCACTGGAGCCTGCTGTCGCAGGTCGACAGCGCCCTCGTCTCCTCGGCGGACGGCACCAGGGTGGCCTGGTACCAGCGCGACCCGGAGCGTTTCCGCGCGCTGCTGCGGCGCACCTCGCTGCTGCACGCCCGGCTCGGCCGCGAGTGGCCGGAGCTGAGCCGCCGCTACCGGGCCGCGATGGCCGAGATCGCGTCCCCCGAGGCCTGGCGGGCGACCTTCGAGTCGGCGGACGGCGCGGACGGGGGAGCGGCCGGATGACCGTCGCGCCGGTCCGCGCCGTCGACGGGATGCGGGCGCCCGGAGGCGACGGAGGCCTGCGCCGGACCTTCCGGGAGAAGTACCTGCTGCGACTGCTCGTACGCCGGGAGCTCCGGGCCCGCTACAAGGGCTCGCTGCTCGGCCTCGGCTGGTCCTACGTGCGGCCGGCCGTGCACTTCGCGGTCTACTTCTACGTCATCGGCGTCTTCCTGGGGATGGACGACCGGGTCGAGGACTTCCCGATCTACCTGTTCTCGGGCATGGTCCTGCTCAACCTGTTCACCGAGACGCTGCACTCGACGACCCGCTCGGTGACGGGCAACGCCGCGCTCGTCAACAAGGTGTTCCTGCCGCGCGAGCTGTTCCCGACCGCGTCGGTGCTGGTCTCGCTCGTGCACTTCCTGCCCGGGCTGATGATCCTGCTGGGCGGGTCCGTCGCCGCCGGGTGGCGGCCGTCCCCGGCGGACCTGGGCGCGGCCCTCTACGGGTTCACGATCATCGTCGTGCTCGGCTTCGGACTCGGGCTGTTCTGCGCGGCCGTGAACGTGTTCTTCCGCGACCTGGAGCAGGTCGTGGACATCTCCATGGTCGCCATCACCTGGTCGGTGCCGATGATCTATCCGTGGACCCACGTCCGGGAGCACGCGCCCGGCTGGGTGCTGGACCTCTACCTCGCCAACCCGCTCGTCAGCGCCGTCTCCCTGTTCCAGCGGGCCTTCTGGTTCCCCGGGACCCGCGGCGACTTCGCCTTCCCGCCCCACCTGTACGCCCACGCCGGTGTCTCCCTGGCCGCCAGCGTGCTGGTGTTCATCGCCGGGCACGCGGCGTTCTCCCGCATGCAGGCGCGTTTCGCGCAGGAGCTGTAGCCGTTGACCTCCTCGAACCCGACCCCGGTGCCGTCGATCGTCATCGACCGCGTCACGAAGAACTTCACGCTGCGGCACGCGCGCTCGATCAAGGAGATGAGCGTCCGCGCGCTGCGCGGGCAGCGCCTGTCGGACCGCTTCAGGGCGCTGGACGAGGTGAGCCTCACCATCGGCCAGGGCGAGACCGTCGCGCTCATGGGACTGAACGGATCCGGCAAGAGCACCCTGCTCAAGCTGATCTCCGGGGTGATGCGGCCGGACAGCGGGTCGGTGCTCGTCCGCGGGCGCGTCGCCGGGCTGATCGACGTGGGCGCCGGCCTGCACCCCGAGCTGACGGGCCGCGAGAACGTCTTCCTCAACGGCGCGATCCTCGGCATGCCGCAGGCCGAGATCGCCCGGAAGTTCGACGCGATCGTCGAGTTCTCCGGCGTCGAGCGCTTCCTGGACGACCAGGTGAAGTTCTACTCCTCCGGCATGTTCATGCGGCTGGCCTTCTCGATCGCGGCGCACACCGAGCCGGACGTGTTCCTCATCGACGAGGTGCTGGCCGTCGGCGACCCGCCGTTCCGGGAGAAGTGCCTGGCCCGCATCCGCGAGCTGCGAGGCGAGGGCCGCACCATGGTCATCGTCGCGCACGACATCAAGATGCTCGTCGGGCTCTGCGACCGCGGCGTCACCATGCGGCAGGGCCGGGTGATCTTCGACGGGCCGACGGCGGAGGCCGGCCGGCTGGTGCGCGAGGACCGGGCCGCGCGCCGCGCCGCCGCGGCGGCCGGGACGCCCGCCGCGTCAGGCGATGCCGGGAGATGAGGGGATCTTGATGGATAGGGTGTCCCGAGCCGCGGCCGGGGGCCGCGCACGCCGGTGCAGGACCAGGGGAGAGGTACGGCGTTGACCGAACACGAAACCGGCAGCCCGCTGCTCGACGACGTCCACCGCCTCATCGCCGACCGGGCGTGCGCCGTCCTGTCCCTGGACATCTTCGACACCCTGCTGTGGCGGCGGGTGCCCCGTCCCACCGACGTGTTCGGGCTGCTCGGCTCCCGGATGCGGGAGGCGGGCCTCTGCCCCTCCTGGGTGACGGACGCGACCTTCCGCCGCATGCGGATCGCCGCCGAGGACACGGCCCGCCGCAGCCGCGACGCGCTCGGTACCGAGGTGTCCCTGTTCGACATCTGGCGCGCCATGCCGGACGGCGTCCTCGGCGCCGCGCCCCTGGAGCAGCTGGTCGAGGCCGAGGTCGCTCTGGAGCGCGAGCTGACCGTGGTGGACCTGGACGTCGCCGAGGTCGTCAAGGCGGCGCGCAAGCAGGACCTCCAGGTCGTGCTCGTCTCCGACACCTACTTCACGGAGGACCACCTCTCCCGGCTCCTCGACCGCCCGGAACTGGGCCCGATGGACGGCGTGCGCGTCTTCCGGTCGAACCAGCACGGCACCGACAAGGCGTCGGGCCTCTGGGAGATCGTGCTGCGCGAGCTCGGCCGCGGCCCCGAGCAGATCGTCCACATCGGCGACCACGAGATCGCCGACCACGAGGTGCCCGGCAGGCTCGGCATCCGCACCGTCCACTACCGCAGGCTCGACGACGCCTACCTCGACGTGCTGAGACGCGAGAAGGAGTCCGTCCTCCCGTTCGGCGACCACGCCCCCGACCTCGACGACCGGCACGGCGACCTCGGCCTCACCAGCCTGCGCGCCAAGGCCGTGCGCTCCGGCGTCCCGTTCACCACCTCCGCGCTGGACGTGGCGTGGCGGTACGGCGCGGGCGTCCTCGGCCCGGTGCTGACCGGCTTCGCCGAATGGGCGGCGTGGCGGGCGCACGAGGCCGGCACCCGCCGGCTGTGGTGCTCGATGCGCGAGGGCGAGCTGCTGTCCCGGCTGATCAACGAGGCCGCCGAGGCGCGCGGCTGGGACGTGCGCGCCGCCCCGGTGTGGCTGTCGCGGTTCGTGACCTCGCTGGCCGGGCTCGACCCCCACGACACCGCCGCGGTGCACGCCTTCGTCCGCACCGGGTACCGGCTGACCGTCCGGCAGGCGCTGTCGGTGCTGGAGCTTCAGCCCGGCGACGTCCCGGGCCTCGCGACCGAGCTGGACACCGTCATCGACAACGGCGACATCGCCGAACGGGTCGCCCGCGCGCTGACCGAGACGCCGCACCTGTGCAACCGGCTCGCGGTGACCGTCACCGCCGCCCGCGAACGCATGATCAAGTCGCTGCGGGACGCGGGGGCGCTCGACGACGACGCGCTCGCGGCGGGCGAACTGACGCTGGTCGACCTCGGCTGGGGCGGCACGATCCAGCGCCAGCTCGCCCGCGCCCTGGAGATCGCCCGCATCGACGTCAGGCCGGCCGGGCTGTACCTCGCCACCGACACCCGGGCCGAGCGGGTCTACATGGCCGGCCTGCGCGCCGAGGGCTACCTGGCGCAGGCGGGGCACCCGGCCCACGTCGCGGCGACCGTCACGCGCAGCCCAGAGATCGTGGAGCAGTGCGTCAACGCACTGTGCGGCTCCCTCATCGGCTACACCGAGGACGGTGCGCCGGTCCTCGGCCGGGCGGCCGACTCGCCGTCGCAGAACGCCGAGCGCCGCACCGTCCAGGACGGCGTCCTCGCGTTCCAGCACCTGTGGAACAGGTACGTCACGGCGTCCGGCGGCACGTGGCCGGACCTCGCCCGCCCGGAGGCGGCCCGGAACCGGCTCGCGCGGATCCTGGTGGCCGCGCTGGAGTCGCCCACCCCCGACGAGGCCGCGGTCTTCGGGAACTGGACCCACGAGGACAACTTCGGCTCCTCGCTGGTCACCACCCTGCTTCCCGCCGATCTCAGGGCGGCCGTCCCGTACCTTTCTCCGGGCGACCTCGGCGACCTGCACATGCGCGACTCGTTCTGGCCCGCGCTGATCGCCGCGTCCGACACCGGGCTCGGCGCCATGGCGAGGGCCGTCGCGGACGGCGCCATCGACGCGGAGGCGTTCGAGCCGTCCGGCGAGAAGTCCGAGACGCGCCTGCGCTTCCGGACGGCGGACGACCGGTGGCACGAGCCCATCCGCCGCCGCGTCCGGATCAACCACAACGGGCTGTCGTTCTCCCGGCTGTCGTTCGAGCACCACGACACGGTCGACATCTCGCTCGCCATCCCCGGCCGTCCCGCGATCGTGCGGGTCGACTGGATCGAGGCCAAGGTCATCGCCGGCGGGCGGCGCCGCGAGCAGGTGCTGCGCTGGGACAAGCCGGAGGACTTCGTCGGCCTGCACTACGCCGACTGCCGCTACCTCGGCGGCAACCTGATGGAGTTCGACACCTCCTACGCGGCGGTGTGGCTCCCGCTCGCCCGCCGCGCCGGGGTGCCGGCGGTGTCGTCCGGGCAGATCACGATCGCGTTCGCGATGCTGCCGCAGTCGATGACCGGAATGGCGCCGCGGATGCCGGTGGACCGCAGGGCCGAGCGGGCGGCGCGCGCCGCGCGGCTCACCGAACGCGTCCGCGAGGAGTACCGGACCGCCGGCGTGAAGGGCATCGCCGCCGGCGCCGGACGAGTGGCCAGGAGGAAGCTCGGTGACGCGTGACTTCGGCGCGGCCGTGACCGGGTCCGCCGGCGACCCGCACGCGCAGGCCCGCGCCGCCCGCGAGCAGCCGCTGCTGCTGCACTCGATGGCGGTCTTCCGCGAGCTGTTCGAGACGGTGTTCCGCTGCCGCGGCGTCTCCACGGTCGTCGAGGTGGGCGTGGAGTCGGGCCAGGTCAGCTCGCTGTACGCCGACCTCGGCGCGACCGTGTACTGCGTCGAGCCCGCGCCCGGCGACGAGTTGCGCGCCGTCCTGGACGGCGACCCCCGGCTGAACCTCGTCGAGGGGCTGTCCCCGGCCGTGCTGCCCGACCTCCCGGTGGCCGACCTCTACATCCTGGACGGCGACCACAACTACGCGGTCGTCCGCGACGAACTCGCCTGGATCATGGCGAACGCCCCGGACGCCGTGGTCGTCCTGAATGACGTGCTGTGGCCGTGCGGGCGCCGCGACTTCTACTACCAGCCGTCGCCGGTCGCCCCGGAGGACACGCACCCGGCCACGACGGACGGCCCGACGGTGTGGCATGACGAGCTCACCCCGGCCGGGTTCGTCGGCGACGGCGCGTACACCGTGGCCGAGCAGGCGGGCGGGCCGCGCAACGGCGTCCTCACCGCCGTCGAGGACGCGCTGGACGGGAACGGGGACTGGCGGTTCCAAATCGTCCCGGCCGTGTTCGGGTTCGGGGTGCTCGCGAGGACCGGCGCGCCCGGCGCGGACGCCGTCTTCGAGGCGGTGCGGCCCTACACGTCCTCCCGCCTGATCGCCGCGATGGAGAACAACCGCGTCGCGCTCTACACCCGCGTCCTGCAACTGCAGTACGAGGCGACGGCCCGCCTTGAGGACGCCGGCCGGCTCACCGAGACCGTCAACGCCCAGCAGCAGGAGATCGCGCGACTCGAGTCCGAACTCGACCGCACCAACAGGGAACTGGCGGCGCGGCGCCAGGAGGCGCGGGCACGCCAGGAGGAGCCGGAGCGGACCGCGGCCTCGGGCCCGGAACTGAGCGAGGCGATGTCGCACCTCGGCCGAGCCCTCTCCTCCCGCCTCCGCAGGACACCCCCGGGCCGCCCGCGATGATCTCCGCCTGCGGGACGGCCTAGCCGACCACGACCACCGCCACCGGGACGGGTCCCGCGGCCTGGGACCCCGAGACTTCAGGAGAGGGAACAGGCGATGACGGACTATGTCTCGACCGTGGCAATGCACCAGGCCACCTGGGGGACCTTCCTCGAACCTGCCCCAGAGCTCGCGGACGTCGCGAACCTCCATGAGGCCCTGCGCATGCCGATCCGGGGAGGGCATCGCGCCGATCTTGGGAAGCTCACCGGCAGGAACGCGGTCTTCGACCGCACCGCCGCCCGGATCGGGAGCGTGGAACTCGCCTACGAGGACCAGTGCAGCGCCTACCACTACTACGACCTGTTCTCCTGCGTCGAGCGCTGCCATGGGGAACTGACCCGGCTGGTCGACCTCGGAGTCTTCATGGGCGGCTCGTCCGCCATCCTCGCCGGCTGCGTGGAGCCGATGGGGCTCGAACTCGACCTCGTCGACGTCAACGACGCCTACCTGCGGTTCACCTACGAGCGGCTGCGACGCGTCTTTCCGCGGGCCATGACGCGCGTCCGCATGTTCCACGGCGACCTGCCGACCTATGTCGCGAGGGTGCTCGGCGGCGAACCGCAGACGCGCGCGCTGGTCCACCACGACGGCGCGCATGGCTTCGACCAGGTCGTCCGGGACCTGAGCGCGCTGTACTTCGTCCGCGACCGCGTCCACAGCCTGGCGATCAAGGCGACCCACCTGCGCGGTGACATCAGGCATCTCAACTTCGTCGACGCCGCCGTCCACGCGATGTTCGGCGTCGACGTCAAGTACGAGCCGCTCGGCGCGAACTTTCCGCCCGACGCTCCGGTGACCGTCCCGAACGAATGGGACGGGAACTACTTCCTCGCAGGCCAGCCGGAGGGGATGTACGTCCCGTTCGACGGCGTGGAGTGGAAATACCCGCATCCCACGATGGAGCTGGAGGCGTTCCTGCCGGTGAAGGCGCCCCCCGCCGGCTGACCATGGCCGGATGCGGCCATCTGCGGGCGGGGATCTGTCCGATCTTTCCTGCGGGCTGACCTGGTGACCGGTTTGACCGGGATGGCGGGACGTCCGCGGGGCTCTTCCGTTGAACGAGGCGCGGGAACGCGGGAACCTCTTTACCCTGTGCTGTGTAAGAAACCGACCGTAGTAACCCAACCCGGCCACCCCCAGGCGTTCCCTCCATTCCCGCGAATCCAGGGGTCTCTCGACGTGACGGACATGGCGAGCGGGTCCGCGATGGCGCGGCTCACACAGGCCGACCGCGTCTATGTGGGCTGGCGCTACGCGCAGGTGCACCCCGACCCGGGGCCGCCTCCGGACCGGCCTGCCGAGCCGGCCAGGGCGCCGCTGCCGCCGCCCGCGCGGCGGCCCGGCGAGCACATGGCCGGACGGCCGCTGCGCACCGCGTTCGCCGGGACGCTGGTGTTCGTCGTCCTCTTCATCGCGTGCGGCATCACCGGCGTGATCCCGTGGGCGTTCGCCGGGGTCGCGTTGCTGGCGTGCTGCGTCGTCCTCGCCATCACCGGCGGTGGTCTGTGGCGGGACGAGCGGGGCGTCCGCGAGCGGCTCGCCCAGGAGCGCGACGCCGAGGCGCGCGAGCGGGCCGCACGCGACCGGGCCCGCGACGCCGCCGAGAAGGCCTACGCCAAGGAGCGGGCCGAGTGGGAGCGCCGCCACTCGGCGTACGAGAGCCAGCGCGAGTGGTACCCGGTGGCCGTCCCTCCCGGCGTCGACCGGGTGGACATCGTGGGCGGGACGCTCGCCGGCTGGTCCGCGGCGGTCACGACGATGGGGGCGGCCAGGCTGGCGGTGGGCGCGCGGCTGACCGTCATCGACCTGTCCGAAGGGGCGGTCGCGCACGACCTCCTCCGGCTCGCGGCCGACCGCGGCGACGACCCGCTCGTCTGGGTCCTGCCCGCCGACCTGCCGCGACTGGACGCCACCCGCGGCCTGAACCCCGAGGCCCTCGCCGACGTGCTGTCGCTGGTCGTCAGCGCGGGCGAGGAGGAGGGCGGCACCCGCGACCTGTCGTTCGACAACTCGATCCTGGAACGGCTCATCGAGGTCCTCGGCCCCGACACCACGATCCCCCGGATCACCGCCGCCCTGCGCGTCCTCGCCCAGGTCGGCGACCCCCGCGACGACCTGCGCAAGGGCCTTCTCACCGACGAGCAGCACGAGCGCATCGCGACACTCTTCGGACGCGACGCCACCGACCGCATCGTTGTCCGCCGCGCGTGGGCCCTGGAAGCGCAGCTCCGCAAGCTGGAGAAGCTCGCCACCGAACCCGTCCGGCTGCCACCCTCCCGGCTCCACGTCGTGTCGATGGACCGGCGCGCCGGCGTCCTCACCAACCGCATCCTCGGCACCTACGTGACGACCGCCCTCACGCACCGGATCCGGGAGGCCCCGCCCGGCGGCCGCTGGGACCACACGCTCTTCCTGTGCGGCGCTGAGAAGCTGCGCGGGGACGTCCTGGACCGCCTCATTGACGCCTGCGAGGCCACCGGGACCGGGCTCGTCCTGATGTACCGGTCGATTCCCGGCCACGTCCGCGAGCGCCTAGGCCGCCGAGGCCACGCCGCCGTGGGTTTCATGCGGCTCGGCAACCCCGAGGACGCCCGGGTCGCCGCCGAGCACATCGGCGCCGGGCAGCCGCTGCTGGTCGCCGAGATCACCGACTCGGCCGCCGAGACCCTGTTCGACGTCGCGGGGGAGACCTACGCCAGCACGGTCGCCTACGCCCGCCCGCGCGGCGACGGCCTAACCGACCCGGTCTGGTCGCCGCTGCCCGCCCCCGCCGCCGACGACTCCGTCCTGGTGGAGGGCATCAGCTCCGCGACCGCCTGGGGCCGCACGGTCGCAGCCCGCCGCCGTCCCGACAAGCAGCGCTTCCGCGAACTCCTCATCGAGCCCCCGCAACTCCAGGAGCTCCCGCCGACCGCCATGGTCTTCACCCACTCGGGCGCCACGGGCCGCCGCACCCTCCTGGTGGACGCGAATCCGGGCATCATCACCCTGCCGACCGCCCACTCGATGGAGTTCGAGGAGTACCTCCGCGAGCAAGCGCAGACGCCGGAGCAGCCCGACGCAGACCCGCCCGAGCCCCCAACACCACCCGAGGCCTCCGCCGCACGCCTCCCCAAGCCCCGCCACGCCCTCCCCAGAGGCGCCGGCCCCCGCCCGCCCCGCATAGTCCCACCCCTGAAACCCAACGGCCGCCACAAAGCCAACCCCCCGTCCTGACAACATGGCACCGCACCTTTACCTGGCGGCCGGAGAGGTGGCGGGGCCGGTGGGTGTGCTAATCACCGCCTGGAGATCGGCGGCGTGGCCGGGAGCGGTAGTGGGCAGCGGTGCGGCAGGCTGGTTCAACCGGTGGAGACGTACTTAGGAAGGGGCCTGGTGAAGTCGGAGCCACTTCCCGCATGGATCGTAATCGGTGCAGCGTTGTTCTCGATCGCCGCGTTCACCGGGCACTACCTGTTCGTGTCCGGAAAAATGTCTCATGCCCATAAGGATTTTCTCTTCGGCTCGTACATGGGGAAGTTTGGGCGGGAAGCCGGATTGGGGTTGAAGTACGGTGCCGCTGGGTTCGGATTGCTGGCCCTAGGGGGAATTCTCACCTATGCCCCACCGGGATCCCTTCTGGATAGGATCTCGGGATGGATCGTGGTGGCAGGCTTCCTGCCGATGCTCCCGCCCATCTACTGGAAGTATGCCGGGTACCCAGAACGCATGAAGCCCGGCTGGTACAAGGATAGGGAAGCGCGGTTCAACGCCGGAAAGAGGGCATCGGCCGATGGGTCGGTGAGCTCCGTTGCTGCCGCCGGCGGCGTCGATGACATGATCCTGGCGGGCCCCGAAGGATGGACGCCGCTGACGCCCGCCTTTTCGAAGCGTGATCCGGCTGAGGCTCCGGATCGGTTGCCTGCCGTGCATGAGGGGGCTGGCACCTCATGTATAAAAGTGGACGGATATAGGGTGATCCCGCTAGTAGTGGAACTCGAGAATCTTTCCTCTGGGCCACTCGAAGTCAGGGCTGGTCATGCGCGTTCTGCGGTCGACCACTGGCTGGCGTCGCTTCAGCCGGGAGGGGAGCCATCGCGGCTGGTGCTTGATGACCGCGAATTGGCGGACGGGGAGCCGCTGGCGGAACGATACCTCCAGATCAAGGCAAGCGGTCAATGGCGGGCTGCTCTCCGCACACTCCAGGATCTGCGAACCTTTGAGGAGAAGGCCACAGGTACGGGCTTTGATGTCCTCCACTATCTAGGGCCGCCGGGAGTCGCGGTCATACGCCAGGAAGGTGCGACCGCCTTTTCTCTTCAATTGCGTGACTCCAATTTGGGGCGGAAGCGGTCGGCGTACCAGGTGCTGTGTCCACTGCCCGGCGGGAAGGGGCGGGTCGCGCTGCCCACGGACTCGGTGTTGCAGATCGGTGCCGAAGGAGCACCCTGGTCGGTGGTGGTCAGCCCGTTGCTGCGGCAGGGGGACGTCGCGGCCGAGGGGCGCACGGCCCTGGCGGGCCCCGGGCTGGAGGAGTTGCGGACATTCAGCACGTCGATCGGCGGCAACACCGCCGAGGTCCTCTTCTATACCGGCGCATCGGGTCGGCTGCGGGTCGAGCACACCGGAGAAGGCCCCTTCGGCATCGATCAATTGCACTCGACCCTCGGCATAGCTGAAGAGGTGCTCGCCGCGTTCGGCGACTACGAGGGCGACGTCGAGATCAAAGGGCACTCCCTCCTCCAGATCCGTGGCGGGTTGGGTACCTGGTCCCTGCAGCAGGCCGACTTGGAGGGATAGCCTCCGCCCCCTCGCTGAACACAGCCCGGGGCTGGACGGCAGGCCTGGACCACCCGCCGCGAATCGGCGTTGTGGGGGTGAGGACGGTCGGGGTCAGCGGGTCGTCAGCGCGGACTCCACGGCGGTGCGCAGGGCCGCGCGGCTCAGCAGCAGGACGGGCCCGTCCGGGTCCTTGCTGTCCCGCACCGCCACCGCCCCGGCCGCGCCCGCCAGCTCGACGCAGTTGCCGCCGTTGGAGCCGGTGTAGCTGCTCTTCCGCCACTTCGCGTTCGTCAGGTCCATCTCTCCTGAATGACCTTCCTGATCAGGTCGCGTGACATGTCTTCGGTGAGCGCCCGCGAACGAAGCGCAATCAGAGTTCGCGTAAGCATGGACAAGTCGGTGGGATCGTCCGTTGTTATGGCGCGTATGGCGGTCTCGATGTAGGCGACTTCGCTGCGGTCGTCCATAGTTGCGATCACGAAAGCGCCCATGTTGCCGTCATGCTCGCCACTTGCCAACACTACTTGAACCGTGACGTTGGGCAACATGCTCATCTCGATAAGGTGTTCAAGCTGCTCCCTGGTCGTCTCAGGCGTGCCGACGGGACGGTAGAGCGCCTGCTCGTCCACCAGCAGGACCAGGTTTGGAGGAACTCGTTCCTCGTTGCGGGTGATGATGCGCTGGCGGCTGAGGCGCGCCTCTACTGCTTCCTGGTTGTGATTCAAAAGAGCCGATGCGTACGCCGGTGTTTGGACGAGGCCGGCGATGAGCATGGGCTCCCAGGAGACCAGCGTGGCCGCGTCCGCCTCGACCTTCGGCCAGTCGAACCAAATTGGGACTGGGTGGCCGTTCCTGTTCAGGTCCGTCCATAACTTGATCAGGGCGCCGTCGGCTTCGAGTAGTCGGTCGACCACCTCGACGAAGGAGCGGGTCGCGCGCCTGGCGCCGTTCTCGATGCGGCTTACCTGGCCCTTGCTGATGTTCGTGTGATCAGCAAGGGACTGTTGCGTGATCTTCTTCCCCTCGCGCATCCGGCGCATCTGTCCACCGAACGCGATCAGGGCGGGGGACTCTTTGGGGCGTTGGCGTCGTGGGGGCATGAGCGCAACGTTTCCTTCCTCAGCACCTCGCCAGAAAGGCGTGACTGTTGCCAGTCGTCGCCAAGGTGAGCTGGCAACATCACGATACTCCGCAACCTTGCTAATTGTGTGGTGTTCGACACAGAGAGTGAGGAGAAGGATCATGGGCGAGGCGGCGCGTCACGAGAACGAGTTGGTGGTGAAGAACGACCTCAAGGTCGTCGCCGAGGTACGGCGGTTCGTGCGGCTGGTTACCGGCCAGTGGGACATGGATGACTTCGTCCCGTGCCTTGTGGCCAGCGAACTGGTCACCAACGCTCTGCGCTACGCCTCCGCGTCCGACGACGACGTGACCTTCCGCATTGGCCGCACCGACGACGGCGCCCTGTGGCTGGAGGTCCAGGACGCCACCTACGACCTGCCGCGCATGCAGGAGACCGACACGATCAGCGAAGCAGGCCGAGGCCTGTTCATCGTCGACCAGTTCGCCCGCTGCTGGGGCATCCGCCCCCTGTCCGGCAACGCCGGCAAGGTCGTCTTCGCCGTCCTCGACCCCTCATGAAGACCGGCGGAGGGGGCACGCCCGGCGGCTGATCAGCAGCGGTTCCGCCGGTGGGGCAGTCCGATGATCAGCGCGGCCCCGACGGTCAGGTGCATGTCGAGCAGCGCGAGCCGGCTGCTGGTGTCGGCGCCGCTGCCCAGCGGTCCCGCCAGCGAGAGGGGCAGCGTGATCAGCGCGATGATCCGGAAGGTCCGGGCGGGCTGGCGGACGGTGCGTTCCAGCAGGGCGAGCAGCCCCCAGGCGGCCAGTCCGGCGGCCAGCGCGGCGCCCACGACGGCAGCCGGACCGATGTGCCGGGTGGAGTCGCCCTGGTGGACGGTGAGGGCGCTGCCGGCCCAGGGATCATTGACGGCCCACAGGACCAGAGCGCCGGCCGCTCCGGCGGCGATGGTGATCGCGCGGCCCCTGCGCCGAGCGGTGGTGCGGCTCTTTCCGGTCTGCTGCGTGTCGCTGCTCATGCCGATGAGCATCGCGGCAGGGGTAGGAACGGCACATCCCACCACAGGCCACACCGATGCGCGCAAAAGAGAAGCCGACCCCCGACTTTGGAAGGGGTCCGTGCCCGCCGCCTACCGAACAGCCTCATCGAGGCGCCTCCCAGAGCGGCCCGGAACGGCAGCGGCGGGGTGCAGGTGAGTCAGGCGGCGTCAGTGTCTGCGCCGCGCAGGATGTACTGGTCGTCGCCGAACACGGCGGAGATCTGGATCTGGCCGCCGAGGGCTTGGACGTAGCGGGCGATGGCGTCGACTGTGGAGACCTCGCCGCATTCGATCTGGGAGACGCGGTTCTTGGTCTCGCCCATCTTGTCGGCGACCTCGGTCTGGGACAGGCCGACGGCCTTGCGGCGTTCGGCGAGCCGGTATCGACAGAGTCCTCGTGGTCGGCTTCCGGCAGGTCAACGTGGGTACCAGTACGTGTGATCGTAGGGAAAGCCGCTGTCCGGGCAGGGCGGTGCATGCCAGACTGGCGTCATGGCTGATGCACTCCATCTGACCGCCGCAATCACTCATGAGGGCGAGTGGTATGTGGCCCGGTGCCTCCAGGTCGAGGTCACCTCCCAGGGCGAGACCATCGAGGAATCCCTGGAGAACCTGCGGGAGGCACTGGAACTCTACTTCGAGGACGCTCCCGCGCCCGAGGTCACCGAGGTGATCACTGCCCCCGTCGAAGTGCGGCGTGTCGCGTGAGCCCTGCCGTTCCCACGGACCTGGCGGGTGTGGATGTCTGCAAAGCCTTGGAGCGCGGTGGTTTCGAGCACATCTCCACCCGCGGCAGTCACGCTAAGTACCGCAATGGCGAGCGAACCGTCATCGTTCCTCTTCACCGCAGCCTTGCGCCCGGCACCCTCCGCTCCATCCTTCGCCAGGCCGGCTGGGCCGTTGACGACCTGGAAGAGCACTTGAAGTAGCACCGTCCACGAGGTTCCGTCGGTGACGCGGTTGGGGCGGCCGTTCGTCGTCGAATGGTTGGCGGCGAGGGGCGGGGTGCCGCTGGAGTTGATTACCAATGCGGGGCCGATCGCCTGAGGTCGGGGCCGAGACGCACGGGTTGCTGTTTCCCAGCGGTGCGCGGGGCGTGCCGATCGGGGATGGGTGGTTGGGGGTCGCCAGGTGGTGAGATTGGGAGGATCTGTCATGCCTACGGGTGGACGGGGGAAATGAGCGTCGAGTTCGTGAGTGAAGGGATTCCGGTCAGCCTTCGTGATCTGGACGAGTTGGAGCGGCGACTTGGCGTGGAGTTGCCATCCGACTATCGAAGCTTCCTGCTCCGACGGAACGGTGGTCGTGTGCATGACAATGATCTGGCGACTCCCGAGGGGGAGGAGATCGGCATCGCGGTTGTTTCGTTCCTCTCGCTTGGAAGTGAGGGCGGAGATTCGATGGATGAGTTCCTCGGTGTATACAGCGGTAGGTATCCCAAGGAGCTACTCCCGGTAGCCGAAGCCGTTGGGGGAAATCTCATCCTGATAAGAGTGGAAGGGAGGATGAAGGGAGAAATCTACTTCTGGGACCACGAGCAGGAGGGTGACGAGGAGCCG
Organism: Actinomadura sp. K4S16; assembly: GCF_008327685.1. Lineage (GTDB taxonomy): Bacteria > Actinomycetota > Actinomycetes > Streptosporangiales > Streptosporangiaceae > Spirillospora. Next base: position 139,872 of record NZ_BDDE01000021.1, on the reverse strand, counting down.
GTATGGGAAAATCTCACCCTCCTCGCGCCTTCGTTCGATCAATTTATGGAAGCCCTGGTCCCGTACGTCGACTGATCGCGCTGTGAAACCGGCTCCGTCGGCACCTCCCAGGGCGGCCCAGGATCGGCAGCGGCAGGAGTGAGTCAGGCGGCGTCAGTGTCTGCGTTGCGCAGGATGTATTGGTCGTCGCCGAACACCGCGGGAGATCTGGATCTGCCCACCGAGGGCTTGGACGTAGCGGGCGATGGCGTCGACTGTGGAGACCTCGCCGCGTTCGATCTGGGAGACGCGGCTCTTGGTCACGCCCATCTTGTCGGCGACCTCGCTCTGGGACGGGCTGACTCCGGGCCAGGAGTCTGAGTATCTTGAACTCCATCATATCGGTGCGAATTGATGGACGGCCGGATCCCGGGCCTTAAGGAGGGAGCCTATGTCCGGATGCGAGTTGAGGTGGACATGTGGAGTTGTCCGAGGTGCGGAGAGTGGAACGACGATGGATCGAAGAGGTGGGGGAGAAGTTTCGAGAGCGAGGTTGGCAAGTATCTAACGCCCGGCCAGCACTTCTGACCCGGAATTTCTCCATCGGTGTCGAGTTTCAGATTCAGGTGAATTCTAGAATCTCGGCCTCCGTCGGGAGTATTAAGTTCATCCCTGCTCTAGGCGTATGCCATCAAGAGATAGATCGCCTGATAACCCTATTCTTCAAGCTGCCCGTCTTGTCCGCTGATGCGAATCCATCTGCTGGAGCAAATCTCCCTGAGTTGCTCCCTGGAGACATTGACATATTTCGATGGTCAGTTGTCCCGTCGCGGAATGAACGAGGTATCCAAGAGTTGATGATCTCGGATATCGAAACCTATGGGATGGCCTTCTTGCGGAATGTGGGGACCCTGGATGGCCTCGTCGACCGCCTGGCGCGCAAGCCCAGTTCTCAGGGGCGAGACGAAGTGCTGGCAATTGCATATGCGCTGGCCGGATCCCCCTCTTCTGCGCGGGACGTCCTTTCCTCGATCGCAGCCAGGTCGAGAGGGGAGAGTCCTCTTGTCCTGCGCCAGGCTGAAGTTTTTATGGAATCCTTTGCTGAGTATTTTCAAATATTTCGGTAGGTCGCGCCTGGGCTGGCGCGCCCTTGCTGGGCGTGCGGGATCGGCAGCAAAATGTCGGCGCGGGTGAGTCAGGCGGCGTCAGTGTCTGCGCCGCGCAGGATGTACTGGTCGTCGCCTGGGGGTGGGGGCGCGGAAGGATGCTGGGGTGACTACGCCCCTTGGTTCTTCTGGTGCTGGCATGCCGCCCCTCGGGTGGGGCGGCGGGGTGCCGCAGGGTGGGCCGCCGGCGGAAGGTGAGAGGATGCCACCGCGCGAGGCTTCGGCGACGGAAAAGGTTGTTTCGATGGACGGGGAGCGCGGCAGGAGGCTGGCCGGCATCGAGGCGAAGCTGGATCTGCTCAAACGCGTGGAGGCCGAGCACGGTTATGGCGCCATCATCGAGGAGCCGGAGGAGTTGGAACCCATCCCCGGGCTCCCGGTGGGGGTGACGGAGACGTTCGGTCTGTTCCGTCGGCTGGGTGGAGACTACTTCCGCTTCCAGCAGCCCTCTGCGATCGCCGGCCGGCAGGCCTGGAGCGACCGCTACATCGATCCGAACTGCCCGCTGGGCAATCCTCTTTCGATCGGGTGTGAACGCTACGGTGCTCCTGCCGACATCGAGTGCGGCAGCGGCATTTACCTCGACTTGCAGGAGGGGGACGTCTACTTCTGCGACGGGGACGACTACGTATTCGCCTACAAGCACATTGACGTCGAAATGGTCGAGACCACGGAACTGTCGCCCGACATTGTCACGTTCTTCGACTTCCATGTCCTGGGAGAAGGGTATCCCCGGCTCATCGCCTCCGTCATCGGGCCGCGTGCCGTCGGACGTCGTGATCGGAGGGGCCGGCACCGGGACCGTTGGATGAGACTCCTGGAGGAGGCCGGCCTGGCGTCGGCGGAGGTTTGATGCGAGCACTTCTGCTGGTCGTAGGGCTGGTCGTCACCGTGGTGCTCGTCACGGTCGGCGTGGTGTCGTACGGGTCTCCGGCGTTCGTCGGCTGGGCGCTTGGGATGGTGGGCCTGGGGGCGGGGTTGCAGTTCGCCATTCGCCGCGGTGGCCTACCTCAACCTCAGGATTCGGGGCGGCGGGAGACTTTCGGGCAGGTCCTCCGGAGCGGATCGTTTCTGCGGCTTTATCCGCCGCTGCCTGCGGCGGTGGCGTTCGTGGTGATGGCGGTCGTCGTCGACACGGGGCCGCCGAGTCTCGTCATGGTGCCGCTCCTGGTCGTTATGACGTGCTCGGCGATCTGGCGGCGGAGGGCGTCCGCCAGTGCTCGGAGCGCCGGACGTTCAGGGCGGGACGGCTGATCCCGGGCCGGTGGTCTTCCTGGAAGGGCATTGGCGTGGGGGTCGGCGGCGCGTAAGGATGCTGGGGTGACTATGCCCCCTGGTTCTTCTGGTCCTGGTCGGCCGCCCCACGGGTGGGGTGGTGGGGTTCAGCAGGGTGGGCCCCCGGCGGTCATGCAGGGGAGGCCGTTCGTGTTGCCGGGGCCTTGGTATCGGATTCAGGCGATTCCGGCGCCGCAGCGGGAGGGGTCCGCGGAGTGGGACTTTGTGAGTGTGCTGCCTGCGGCCTTGTCGGCGGCGCGGTTGGGGCGGCCGTTCGTTGTCGGGTGGTTGTCGGCGGGGGGCGGGGCTCCGCTGGAGCTGATCACGAATGCGGGGCCCATCGGGGCGCCTGAGGCCGGGGCCGAGACGCATGGGCTGCTGTTTCCGAGCGGTGCGCGGGGTGTGCCGATCGGGGACGGGTGGTTGCGGCAGGCCGAGCGGATGGCGTGGACGAGGTGTCCCGGACGGCTCGCGCCACAGGGCTCCGGTGGTGGTCCGGGGCTGTTCGAGGCGACGCTCGTCACGTTGATGGAGCGGCCGTTCGGGTGGTTCGTGGTCGCCGATCCGTGCGACGAGCGGCTGATCGACAGCGAGATGCGCGAGCTGCACCACGAGTTGCGGATGTTGCGGCGGGGCGAGGACGAGCACGCTCGGCTCGCCGTCGCGCGGGCCGATCGGCGGCTCGCCGAGCTGGACGCGTTCCGCGAGGCCGGGCTCTGGCAGGTCCGGGTGGTCGCGGGGGCGGCGTCGCAGGCGGAGCTGGGGCAGATCGCGCCCGTGCTGGTCGGGTCGATGGAGTTGGGGCACCATCCGTACCGGCTGCGGTCGGGGCAGGGGAGCGGGGCGTTCGCGGAGATGCTGGCACCGGGGGCGGCGCCCGCGCCGGTGCGGGCGGCGGCCGAGCCGGAGCAGCGGTTCCCGTTCGTCGCGACGGCGGGGGCGCTCGCGGCGCTGGCGGGGCTGCCGCGGCGGGAGGTGCCCGGCCTGCGGGTGCTGGACGCCGGGTACTTCGACGTGACGTCCGAGACCGCGCCGGCGAGCGGGGAGGCGCAGATCGAGCTGGGCGCCATCCTGGACGGCCAGGACCGCGAGGTCGGGCGGTTCACCGTGCCGCGCTCGACCATCAACCGGCACGTGTTCGTCACGGGGGCGACGGGCGCGGGCAAGTCGCAGACCGTCCGGCACCTGCTGGAGCAGCTCACCCGGGCCGGCGTGCCGTGGCTCGCGATCGAGCCGGCGAAGTCGGAGTACGCGGCGATGGCGGGCCGCATCCAGGATCTCGGCGGGCCGGTCACGGTCGTCAACCCCTCGGACCCGGACTCGGTGCCGCTGTCGGTGAACCCGCTCGCGCCGGAGCCCGGCTACCCCGTCCAGGCGCACATCGACATGGTGCGGGCGCTGTTCCAGGCCGCGTTCGACGCCGAGGAGCCGTTCCCGCAGATCATGGCGCAGGCGCTGCAGCGCGTCTACGAGAACAACGGGTGGGACGTGGTGACGGGCGGGGGCGTCCCCGGGTCGCTCATCGAGCCCGCCGTGCCGACGCTGGAGCAGTTGCAGAACGCGGCGCTCCAGGTCATCCAGGACGTGGGCTACGGGCGCGAGCTGATGGCGGACGTCCAGGGGTTCGTGGACGTCCGGCTGCGGTCGCTGCGCATCGGGTCGGCCGGACGGTTCTTCGAGGGCGGCCACCCGGCCGACATCGGCGGGATGCTCCGCGACAACATCGTGCTCGCCATCGAGGACGTCGCGAACGACGAGGACAAGGCGTTCCTCATGGGGACGCTCATCATCCGCATCGTCGAGCACCTGCGGATGCGCGAGCGCAAGCGCGACCGCGCCGCGGGCGCCGCGCTGCGGCACGTCATCGTGATCGAGGAGGCGCACCGGCTGCTGCGCAACCGCGGGCCCGAGCGGGGCAGCTCCCACGCCGTCGAGCTGTTCGCCGGGATGCTCGCCGAGATCCGCGCGTACGGCGAGGGCATCATCGTCGCCGAGCAGATCCCGACGAAGCTCGTCCCGGACGTCATCAAGAACACCGCGCTGAAGGTCGTGCACCGGCTGCCCGCGTTCGACGACCGGCACCAGGTCGGCGCGGCGATGAACCTGGACGGCGACCAGTCACGCGAGGTGGTGTCGCTGCGTCCGGGCGTCGCCGCCGTGTTCGCGGACGGCATGGACCGCCCCCTGCGCGTGCGGGTGCCGCTGGGCGAGGGGCGCGAGGCGGAGCTGCCCGGCCCGCCCCCGCCCGTGGACGGGCGGCGCTCGGCCGCCTGCGGGTGCGAGTGCCGGTCGGGGCGCGCCTGCACCCTGTACGAGCTGCGCGAGGCGGACCTGATCGCGGGCCATGCCGACTGGGCGTGGCTGCGCCTGTGGGCCGACACGCTCGTCCTGGCGCATGCGGTGAACCGCCCGGTCCCGTCCGTCCCGCCGGAACTGGCGCGTTCCTGGTCGCGGCTCACGCCGCGGCTCCGCGAGTGCGCGCTGGCGACCGTCCTCGAACGGGCGGTGACCCGGCGGTCGCGGGGGCTGCGCACCGCCTATCCCCCGTCCGACCTCACCGCCGCGGCCGCCGAGGCCGCGCAGCGCCTGCTCGGCGGCGGCGCGCCGGGCGGGGCCCCGGGGCCGCACTGGGTGATTCCGCAGGTCAGGTGGCTGCACGAGCTCGACAGGCTGTTCCCCTACGGTGGCGACGCGCCCGACAAGCACGCCCCCGCGCCGCCGCTGGACTACCAGCTGCCCGGCCTCAAGCAGCAGCCGGACGCCAAGCTCGGCCACCGGCTCCGCGCCCTGCGCCGCCATCCGCTGTCGATGGAGCTGAAACGCAACCGCCCCATCGCCGGGACCGCCCTCTACGGCGACGACGACCAGGCGGGCTTCTTCCAGGACCTGGTCGTCGTCGCCATCGGTGTCGACGAGGACGAGCAGATCGAGCACGTCGCCGGGACGATGCGCGTCACCGAATGGCTGGAACCCGTCCTGAGCTGGTACGACCGGTTCATCACACCGTTCGAGGACCCGGACAAGGGTCTTCCGTTCCTCAACCCGCAGCCCGAGTGACTCAGATGTCGCTCTCGCCGCGGGCGGGAAGGCCCGCCTTCTCCGCGACCGGGTTCCAGTAGCCGATGAACTCGCTCTTGGCGGAACTGGCGCGCTGGTTGACGTCGGCGACCTCGCCCTCGGACGGGCAGCCGGGCGCGGCGGCCAGGTAGCGCTGGTTCGACTCCGTCGACGCTTCGAGGGCGCGGACGAGCGCGGCCTTCATCTCCTCGCCGTTGAGGAGCGCGCCCACCTCCAGGCCCCGCGCCTTCGCCAGCTGGCCGCGGCGCTGGTCGAGGACGCGCCGCACGCCGTCGACGGGGCAGCCCTGGGTGACGACGGTGCCGAGTTCGGAGCGGGTGCCGCCCATGTCGTCCAGCAGGCCGTTCACGACGGCCGCCTGCGCGTCGAGGTCGCCGCCGCTCGTGGGGCTGTCGGACGCGGACGCCGCGCCCTGGCTCTGCCCCGTGGACGGCCCGGAGGCTGTGGGCGGCGGAGAGTCCGACCCGCTCGGCCAGAACACGATGCCCAGCGCCAGCCCGATGAGGAGGACGACACCCGCCGCGCCCAGGAAGTAGGGCAGCGTGCTGCGCTTCGGCGGCGCCGGTGGCTGCCAGATCGCGGGCTCGGCCCAAGGGTCGGCCCACGGCTCGGGAGAGAGGTGGGTGGTCCGCTCCTCGGCGGGCGGCATGTGGAGCGTGTGGTCGGGCTGCGCCTCCCACTGGACCGGGTTCTGGCCTTCCCACGGCGGCGGCACCGGATCGCGCGGAACCGGCACACCCCCCGCCGCCGGGCTCTCGCCCGGAAGGCCTCCGCCCGGCGCGTACCCGCCGAACCCGCCGCCGCTTCCTGGAGCGCCGCCGACGGGACCCCCGCCCGGCGCACCTCCGCCCGGTGCGCCTTCTCCCATGGAGGCGCCGCTGAACGGGTTGCCCCCGTAGGGGGCGCGGAGCGTCTCGTCCTGGGTGGTCGCGTCGTCCGCGCCCGGCGGGCTCGGCGGGGCGCCGAACGGGTCGCGGGACGTGTGGTCCTGGACGGTCGCGTCGGCGCCCGGCGGGGCGTCGAGGGGCGCTCCGCAACGCACGCAACTGGGCGACGACGAAGCGGAGTCGGTTCCGCAATTCGGACACCGCATGACGGCCCCCTGCCCCGTGAGAACGAACGGTCAGAGAATACTGCGTGACCGACCGTTACACCCGTTTCCAACTACGCTGCGGCTGATCGGTCTTCTTCGCGACGGGGTTCCACAGGACGACGAACTGCCTCTTCGCCAGTGTCGCGCGCTTCTCGGCGGCCGCCCGTCCGGGAACCTGCGCGGCGCTCGGGCGCGGCTTGCCCTTGCACTTGCGCTGGTTCGCCTGCGCCCACTGGAGCAGCACCTGGTCGACCTGGAGGGACGCCCCCAGCGCCTGGTTCAGCGAGCCGCGCAGCCGCTCCCCGTTCGCCAGCTTGTCGACCTTGAGGTTCTGCGTGCGGCGCATCTGGTTCGTGCGGCGCTGCGCGACCGTCTGGAACCCCTGGATCGCCTGCGGCAGCGTCTTGCACTTGCCGGCCCGGCCGAGCGCCCCGGCGAGGATCCGGCGGGTGTCGACGCTGTCGTTCAGGATCCCGTTGAGGGCCGCGGCCTGCTGCTTCATCTCGGGCGGGATCGCGTTCTTCTGCGCGACCTGCTTCTGGGACGCCGCCGGGGACGGGCCCGGGCCCGACGGCGAGTCGTCGCCGGACGGCCACACGACGAACGCGACCGTGCCGACCGCGACGGTGACGAGCGCGGCGACGGCGGCGATCAGCGGCTTGCTCGTCCCGCTCTTGCCCTGGCCCTGCGGGAACTGGCCCGGCGGGTATCCGCCGAACGCGGGGTCGCCCGGACCCATCGGGCCCATGGGCTGCATCCCGGGGCCCATCGGGCCCTGCTGCATCGGACCCGGCTGCATGGGCCCCTGCTGCATCGGCCCCGGGCCCATGCCGCCCATCGGGGGAGGGCCGCCCATGGGGTAGCCGGGGTCCATCCGCGTCTGGTCGAAGTCCCCGCCGAAGCCCTGGTCGCCGGGCATGGCGAGGGCCGCTCCCGGGCCGGGCGCGAGCTGCGTCGCCTCGGGGTCCGGGAAGGCCGGAGGCTGGGCGGCGCCGGGCGGCTGCTGCCCCCATACCTGCGTGGCGTCGGCCTCGCCCTCGGGCTTGCGCGGCTGCGCGAACCACGAGTCCGGGACGATCGACTCAGTCGGCGGGGGCTGCTCCTGGAGCCCGAACGGGTTCGATCCGCCCGGGGCCGGCGGGGCGGGGTCGTTCGCGGGCGGAGCCTGCTGCCCGCCCGCCCACGCGGGAGGCGGGGGCGGGGTGCTGAAGCCGCCGGACGCGTCGTCGTCCTCGTTGGGGTCGAACGTCCAGGCCGCGGTGTCCTCGGGGCCGGGGGACGGCAGCGGGGACGCGACGGCGGGCGTCGGAGCCGACGCGGTAGCCGGCGGCTCGGCGTAAAGCTGGAGCGGCGGCTGCGCCGGAGACTCGGGGGCGCCCTGCGGACCGAGGTCGGGCATGCCCTGCGGGCCGGGCCGCATCCCCAGGTCGGGCGCCGCGGGCGGCTGCGGGCTCGGGGCCCAGGACGGCGTGGGCGGCGGCACCATCATCGTCCGGTCGCCGAGCGCCTCGGCGCCCCCCGCCGCGGGAGCCTCCGCGACCGGAGCCGCCAGCGTGACGGCGGGCCCGACCGAGTACACGTCGATCGGCGCCTCGCAGTGCGAACACTTGCCGAGCGTCCCAGGCGTGTCATTCCCGCACGTCGGACACTGCATCGCTCAGACCTCGCCTTATAGCCGCTTGCCCACGCTTGCGATCCAGGCCCGCCGCCCGGGGCGGGCACCGCTCCCCGCGTGATCAGCGGGGCTCCCGACAAAAGTAGTGGGTGACGCCGTTCTTGGACGCGTGGTTGGGAATCCGGCACACCGCAGTCGGAGGTCGCACGCAATCACGACATGTCGGTACTGGTCAAGATTGCCGCCAGTGGTTTACCGGCATCGCTGTGATGCTGCTCACATTGTGCACCGGTGGTGCGGAGCACGTCCCCCGAACCGCCCGGCGCGCCGCGAAAGCCCCACTCAGCGGCTAGGCTCGGAGCGGTTTCCCGGCGCATCCAGAGAAGACGGAGTCCATGAGCGATCTTCCGCTGCGTTCGCAGCTGGCCGTCGCGCTCGGTCGTACGGCCGCCAAGATGTCCCGAATGGCGGGCCGCGGGGACGGCTCGGTGATCGGCGGCCGGGTCGGCCTCCGGCTCGACCCGGAGCTGCTGACCAGGCTCGCCAAGGACCGCAAGCTCGTCCTCGTCAGCGCCACCAACGGCAAGACGACGACGACCCGGCTGATCACCTCGGCGATGACGCCGCTCGGAGAGGTCGCCACCAACGCGTTCGGCGCCAACATGCCGACCGGTCACGTGTCGGCGCTGGCGTCCGCGCCGTCCGCCCGCTACGGCGTGCTGGAGTGCGACGAGAAGTACGTCCCGATGGTCCTGAAGGAGACCGGGGCGAACGTCGTCGCGCTGATGAACCTCAGCCGCGACCAGATGGACCGCGCCGCCGAGATCTGGCTGCTGGCCGGCAAGTGGCGGCGCGCGCTGGAGGCGTCCCCGACCAGCCACGTCATCGCCAACTGCGACGACCCGCTGGTCACCTGGGGCGCGTCCACCGCCAAGAGCGTCACGTGGGTCGCCGCGGGCCAGCACTGGCGCGAGGACTCCTGGTGCTGCCCCGAGTGCGGCGGCCCCCTCGACCGGCAGGACACCGACGAGGACAGCGACTGGCGCTGCCGGCAGTGCCACTTCTCCCGCCCCCGCCCCGACTGGGCGCTGAAGGGCGACACGATCACCGCCCCGGACGGCCGGGCGTACTCCCTCACCGGGCTGTCCCTGCCCGGCCGCGCGAACCGCTCGAACGCGCTGATCGCCCTCGCGGTCGTGGCGCAGTTCGGCGTCCCGCCCGAGCAGGCCCTGCCGCTGCTGTCGCAGGTCACCTCCGTCGCCGGGCGCTACACGACGGTCGAGCACCAGGGCCGCTCGATCCGGCTGCTGCTGTCGAAGAACCCCGCCGGATGGCTGGAGGCGTTCGACGTCCTGCAGCCCGCGCCCGGCCCGGTCGCGCTGTCGATCAACGCGCAGGGCCCCGACGGCCGCGACACGTCCTGGCTGTGGGACGTCGACTACCGCATCCTGCGGGGCCGCCCCGTCTGGGTCACCGGCGAGCGCCGCATCGACCTCGCCGCCCGGCTGGAGGCCGCCGAGGTCTCCTTCACGGTGGTGGACGACATCGACCAGGCGGTCATGGCCGTCCCGCCCGGGCACCTGGACGTGATCGCCAACTACACCGCCTTCCAGACCATCCGAACGAGGTACGGCCGTGTCGTCTGACCGCATCAAAATCGTCTGGATCTACCCGGACCTGCTCAGCACCTACGGCGACCAGGGCAACACGATCGTCCTGGAGCGGCGCGCGGCGCTGCGCGGCATCCCCACCGAGACCGTCAGCCTCCGGTCGGACGAGCATGTCCCCGCCGACGGCGACATCTACCTGCTCGGCGGCGGCGAGGACCGGCCGCAGATCCTCGCGGCGCAGCGGCTGCGGGGCGACGGCGGCCTCGCGCGGGCCGTCCAGTCCGGCGCGGTCGTGTTCGCGGTCTGCGCGGGCTACCAGCTGCTCGGCCACGAGTTCGGCGGCGAGGAGGGCCAGCCCGTGCCGGGCCTCGGCCTGCTCGACATCCGCTCGGGCCGCGGCGAGCAGCGCGCGGTCGGCGAGGTCGTCGGCGACGTCGCGGCGGAGCTGAACGTCCCGCGCATCACCGGCTTCGAGAACCACCAGGGCGTCACGCAGATCGGCCCGAACGCGCGCCCGTTCGCGAAGGTGGTGCACGGCGTCGGCAACGGCGACGGGAACGGCTTCGAGGGCGCCTACAGCGGCCGGATCCTCGGCACCTACATGCACGGCCCGGCGCTCGTCCGCAACCCCGGCCTCGCCGACCTGCTGCTCCGCTGGGCCGTCGGCAGCGACCTGGCGCCGCTGGACGACTCGTGGGCCGGGCGCCTGCGCGAGGAGCGCCTCCAGGCGGTCATGGGCTGACCCCGCGTTCATAGACCGAAGCGACCCGGCCGTTTCGGGGTGGTTCGCCACTCGACGGCCGGGTTCATCGGTCCTTGTCCGTTTGGGTCTGGTGCGGGGGACCGGGCGCTGCCACCGTAGCGATCGTGATCTGCTGCCGGCCTTCTCGCCGGGCGCTCCTGCGCTGGAGTGCCGTCGTCGCGGGCGCCTCGCTCCTGCCCACCGTCGAGCCGTCGCCCGCGCGCGCTTCGGACGACGTCCAGCCGGTGAACCTCGAACTGGTCACCGTCACTGAGACGACGGCCGTCCTCACCTGGTACACGGGTCTCCCCGGGACAGATGACGGCCTGGGGCGAATGCAGCCCGCGCCGTCCGACGCCGAGGTCCTCTACGGGACGCACCCGTCGCGCCTCGACCGCGTCGCCCATGGACCGTCCGGCACCCCGTACCACTACGTCGAGCTGACCGATCTGGAGCCGGGCCGCACGTATTACTACAGGGCCCGCTCCCGAGGACGGGACGCCGCCCCCACCTGGCTGGCCGCAGGCCAGGCGGCGGGCACTCCCTACGGAGACGTCTTCGCGTTCACGACCCCGCAACCGCCCCCGGGCCGCCACCTCTTCTCCGTCGCCCTCTGCAACGACCTCCACCTGGGCGAGACCGTCGCCGGGCTGGTGGGCCAGCTTCCCTGGATCAAGGGCATCGAGCAGGTGCCCGGCCACCCGCCGTATCCCGAGGTCATGGCGAAGGCCCTGATCGCCGACGCGCGGGCCAGGGGCGCCGAGTACCTGCTCGCCGCCGGGGACATATCGAGCGAGGCGGCGCCCGCCGACCTCGCGAGCGCCAAGAGCATCCTCGACACCTTCGGGACCCTGGGCGGCGACTACCTGATCGCCCGCGGCAACCATGACCGCGCCCATTCCGGGGAGCGGTACGGCGAGTGCAGCCCCGGGGAGCACCAGGGGAACGACTGCTTCAAGGACGCCTTCTCCCCGTCCGGGCGGACGTACTTCTCCCACGACCTGCGGGGCCTGCGCGTCATCGGCCTCGACACCTACGACAAGCCGGGCGACGGCGGCGACTCCGGCGGCCTCTCCGCCGAGCAGCACGCCTGGTTCGAGGCGGAGCTGAAGAAGGAGCCCGAGCGGCCCACCCTCGTCTTCGGCCACCACCCGCTCTTCACCGAGAACGACCCGCTCTCCATCACCGGCGCCCACTCCCTCGACGCGGGCCAGTCCCTGCGGATCCTCACGGCCTACAACCGGGCGCCCGGCGTGTTCCTCCACCACGCGGGCCACACCCACCGCAACCAGCGGTCCGTGTTCCCGCTCGCTCCCCGGGTCGTCCAGCAGGAGGTCGGGGCGGTGAAGGAGTACCCGGGCGGTTTCACTCTGCTGCGCGTCCACACCGGCGGCTACGCCCTGAACTTCTACAAGACCCGCGCCGACGAGGCCCGCGCCTGGAGCGAGCGCAGCCGCCAGGAACTCTCCGGCCAATGGCCGCAACTGTCGCTCGGAAACCGCCCCACCGACCGCAACACGGTCGTCGGCCGCGACCTGTCCGGCCTTTCCGGGGCGTGAGAATCACCGCAGGGCGGTGAGGTTCCGTCAGCCGTCGTAGGGGACGTGCGGTGTCCATTCGCCGTCGGGACGGGTGACGGCCTGCCACATGGCGTCGGCGATCGGGGGTGGTGAGAAGGGCCCCTCCTTGGCGAGCACGCCGTTGACCTGCACCGCGACCGCGCGGATGCCGTCGGGTGCCAGGGTGGCGTCGAGGCTGGTGACGAGGTTCCGCACGGCGGCCTTCTGCACGCCGAGCGACGCGGCCCTGTGCGCGGGGTGGTCCGCCGCCGCCGACCCGGTGACCAGCACCCGGGCGCCCGACCGCATGAACGGCCGCGCGGCCTGGACGGCGGGCAGCAGCGCGCCGGCCCCGAACGCCACGTCCTCCAGGAGTTCGGCGACGCTGAGGTGCAGCGGATCCTTCTCCCGCCACGCGCTGGGGTTGAAGTGCAGGACGTCGATCCGCCCATGGCGTTCGCCCGCCCCGCCGATCACGTTGCCGACGTCCGCCGGATCGGTCAGGTCCACCCCGGCGCCCTCGGCCTCGTACCCCTCTCCCCTGAGGGTCGAGGCCAGGGACTCGGCGTGGTCGGCCGAGTGCGTGACCAGCACGGCGACATGACCCTCGCGGGCGAAACGGCGGGCCACGGAAAGCCCCAGGCCGGGACCGGCGCCAAGGACGACACAGACGGGTGTGGTCATACCGAGGATTCTCCTACGGACTCGAGGATCAGCGGCACCGGCCCGCCCCACCGACCGGACCCACGGATTTGCGGCACACCGCTGAAACATCCATCAGCGGGGGACATGGGAGTCGAGGAAGGGGGCCAGTTCTCGGGCCACGGTGCGCAGGGGGCGGGTGCTCTGCTCGGCTCTGGCCAGGAGGATCGCGCCTTCCAGGGAGCTGACCATCAGGGTCGCGAGGGCCGTCGCCCTGCGGGACGGGACGCCCATCGCGGCCAGCTCGCGGGCGATCGGCCGCCGCCAGGCGGTGAAGGCGGCGGCCGCGGCCGCGCGAGTGGACTCCACCGACTCGGCGCAGTCGACCGTGGCGGCGGCCACGGGGCAGCCGCGGTCGAACCCCGTCGCCTCGAACTCGTCGATCCACTGGCGGACCATCGCCGCGAAGAGTCGCCCCGGGGTGGGGCGCGCCATGGCGGCCATGAAGCGGGCGACGCGGTCGCTCGCGTAGCGTCCGGCCCACTCCACGGCCTCGTTGACCAGTTGCTCCTTGCCGCCGGGGAAGTAGTGCTGCAGCGAGCCGCGCGGCGCCCCGGCGTGCTCGGCGACCTCGCGCAGGCCGGTCGCCGTGACGCCGTCGCGGCGGATGAGCTGCGCCGCGCTGAAGACCATCCGCTCCCGCGGACCCCGCTCACCGGTCGCCACGGCCACCCTCCGAAGAATATTTCACAGGCTATTGCCCTATCTACCTGGATCATTATCATGACCACTGTCATAACTCGCAAGGGTGCGGAGGCGATGGTGGACAAGGACGTCGGTTTCATCGGCCTCGGCGTCATGGGACGGCCCATGGCGCTCAACCTCGTCCGGGCGGGGACCGGGCTCGTCGTCTGGAACCGCACGGCCGCCAAGTGCGAGCCCCTGCGCGCGGCGGGGGCGACGGTGGCGGACGACCCCGCCGACGTCTTCCGACGTGCGCGCGTGGTGTTCCTCATGCTGGCCGACGGTCCCGCCATCGACTCGGCTCTGGGACGCGGTACGCCGGCTTTCGCGGCGAACGTCCGGGGCCGGGTCGTCGTCCACATGGGGACGACCTCGCCGGGCTACTCGCACGGCCTCGAAGCGGACGTCAGGGCCGCCGGCGGGCGGTACGTCGAGGCGCCCGTGTCCGGTTCGCGGGGGCCCGCGGAGTCCGGGGAGCTCATCGCGATGCTGGCCGGGGAGGCGCCGGCGGTGGCCGAGGTCCGCCCCCTGATCGGCCCGATGTGCGGCGAGGTGTTCGTCTGCGGGCCGGTTCCGCAGGCGCTCCAGATGAAGCTCGCCGTCAACCTGTACCTGATCACCATGGTCACCGGGCTGGCCGAGGCGTTCCACTTCGCCGAGCGGCACGGCCTGGACCGGCGGCGGCTGCTGGACGTGCTCGACGCCGGCCCGATGGCCAGCACCGTGTCGCGCGCCAAGGGCCGCAAGCTGCTCGACCGCGACTTCGCCGTCCAGGCGTCCATCCTCAACGTCCTGGACAACAACCGCCTCATCGCGGAGGCCGCCCGCGCCGCGCGGCTCGCCTCGCCGCTGCTGGACGTGTGCCACGCCCTCTACGGCGAGACCGCCGCGCTGGGCCACGGCGACGCCGACATGGCCGCGGTCGTGCACGCTCTGGAGGCCCGGACGGCCGCGCCGGCCACCGCCGTCTAGGGCGCCCGAATTCGCTTGTCCGCCGTTCCGGCCCGGCATTACCGTGCCGAAAGTGGACCACTTCTCACGCTCGTGGACGGCACTGCTAGCGGCGGTCGCGGGCCTGCCGGACGAGGACTTCGAACGGCCGTCCGGCTGCGCCGGCTGGCTCGTGCGGGACCTGGTGTGCCACCTGGTCATCGACGCCCAGGACGTCCTGATCACCCTGGCCACGCCCGCCGGCACCGAGCCGACCGTCGACGCGGCCACCTACTGGAAGCTCGTGGAGCCGCCGACCGGCGACGACCCGCTGGACGCGCTGATCCCCCGGCTGGCCGCCGCCTACGGTGAGCCGCGGCTGCTCAAGTTCCACCTCGACGACGTCGGCCAGGCGGCGGGCCGCGCGGCGCGGCTCGCCGACCCCGCCGTCCTCGTCGGCACCCAGGACGAGGTCCTGACGGTCGGCGACTACCTGTCCGCCTACGTGGTCGAGTGGACGCTGCACCACCTCGACCTGGTCGCGCACCTGCCGGCGGGACCCGAGCCGCCCGCCGAGACCCTCGCGGCCGCGCGTGCGCTGCTGGAGAAGATCGCCGGGAGCGAGTTCCCCGCCTCGTTCTCCGACAGGGACGCGCTGCTGGTCGGCACCGGGCGCCGCGCGCCGACCGGCGTGGAGAAGGCCGAACTGGGCGATCTCGCCGCAAGAGTGCCCTTCGTCCTCGGCTGAGCGGCGCACCGGCTCGATCCCATACCGGCAGACGGGGCGAAGCAGGTCAGAATATGACCGCCATGGTTCCTAGCGTGGACGTGTACGGGGAACGACACGACCGAAGGCGGAGACCATGGACGTCAAGAACGCACCGAACGTCACGGGGGAGCGGGCCGACCTGCTGGCGGAACTCGCCAAGGCGCGCCACTTCCTGCGGTTCACCACCCGGGACCTCACGGACGAGCAGGCCGGGATGCGGACCACGGCGAGCGAGTTGTGCCTGGGCGGTCTCGTCAAGCACGTCACGTCCTGCGAGCGGAGCTGGGTGGACTTCATCCTCGAAGGGCCCTCCGCGATGGGCGACTTCACGCAGATGACCGAGGAGGACTTCGCGCGGCGCGCCGACGAGTTCAAGATGCTGCCCGGCGACACCCTGGCCGGTGTGCTGGACGCCTACGCCGAGGTGGCGCGCCGGACCGACGAACTGATCCCGGCCCTTCCCGACCTCGACGCCGTCCACGAGCTGCCCAAGGCCCCGTGGAACACCGAGACGCACTGGTCGACCCGCAGGGTGCTCCTGCACATCATGACCGAGACGGCCCAGCACGCGGGCCACGCCGACATCATCCGGGAGTCGCTGGACGGCGCCAAGAGCATGGGCTGAGCCCGGGTCAGCGGGCGGCCGGTTCCTCCTCGCGGGGCTTCTTCTCGCGGCGCTTGCGCAGGGAACCGGCCTTCGCCCTCTCCTCCGGGTGGTGATGGACGCGGACCAGGCTCGCCCCGGTGGTGAAGAGCAGGATCACCAGGATCACGCCCAGGGAGAGCGTCGTCGGGATCTCGGGAACCGACTCCGTGACGTCCTCGTGCAGGAACTGCAGGATCAGCTTCACCCCGATGAACGCGAGGATCACCGAGAGGCCGATCGACAGGTAGACGAGGCGTTCGAGCAGGCCCTCGATGAGGAAGTAGAGGGCCCGCAGCCCGAGCAGGGCGAACGCGTTGGCGGTGAAGACGAGGAACGGGTCCTTGGTCACGCCGAACACGGCCGGGATGGAGTCCAGCGCGAACAGCACGTCCGTGCTGCCGATGGCGACGAAGACCACCAGCAGCGGGGTCATCACGCGCTGGCCGTCCTCGTGGGCGAGCATGCGCCCGCCGTGGAAGTCCTGGCTGACGGGCAGGATCTGGCGGGCGCGCCGGACGAGGAAGGTGTCCTCGACGTCGGGCTCCTCGTTGCGGTGCCGGATGAGCTGCACCGCCGTCCAGATCAGGATCAGCCCGAAGATCAGGAAGGTGAAGGAGAACAGGCTGATCGCCGCGGCGCCGATCGCGATCAGGACGGCCCGCAGCAGCAGCGCGGCGGCGATGCCGAACAGCAGCGTCTTCTGCTGGTACTCCTGGGGCACCGCGAACTTCGCCATGATGATCACGAAGACGAAGAGGTTGTCGACCGACAGGCTCTTCTCCACGATCCATCCGGAGAAGTACTCGGTGCCCGCGGTCGACCCGGCGAGGAGCCACACGGCCCCGCCGAACAGGACCGCGACGGCGATGTAGAACACCGACCAGAACGTCGCCTCCCTGAGCCCCACCGCGTGCGGCCGCCGGACGGCGACCAGCAGGTCGAAGACGAAGAGGGCGACGATCAGTGCGATCGTCGCGCCCCAGGCCCACAGGGGTATGTCGACCATCCGGCGGCTCCAGTCTCGGGGGTGCGTCGGCAGTCCTATTTCCGTTCTCCGGCCGTTCTACCGCCACGGCTCCCTGCCGCGGGCGCGAGGAAGCGGCCCCCGGAGCCGGGTACTCAGGCCGTCCTGAGTACCCGCGCCGATGCCGCCGGAGCCGGCGGGCGGCCATGCTTCCGCCATGGACACCTCCCGCTGGCGCCCGCCGGCCCTCGCCGCCAAGGCGGCCCTCCTCGCGCTGCTGGCCCTCGCCGTCGCCTTCCCCGAATGGGACCGGTTCGCGGACAAGGCGATGGGCGTGCGGGTGGCCGCGTACCCCGCCGCCGTCATGGTCGTCACGCTCGTCTGGGCGCTGCGCGGCCGCGGGCGGCCCTTCCCGTGGGACGTCGACCTCCTCGTCACCGCCCCCTTCGTCGTGGACGTCGCCGGGAACGCCGCCGACCTCTACGACACGGTCGGCTGGTTCGACGACGCCTGCCACTTCGGGAACTGGGCCCTGCTGAGCGCCGCCGCCGGCACCGCCCTGCGCCGCTGGGCCGGCCTCAGGTCGTGGACGCTGGCCCTGACCTGCACCGGCCTGGGCGCCGTCGCCGCCATCCTGTGGGAGTTCTTCGAGTACGGCGTCTTCATCCTCGACACCCCCGAGACCGTCACGATCTACCGCGACACCATCGGCGACCTCATGCTCGGCCTCGCCGGTTCCGCCGTCGCGGGCGTCGGGCTGGCCCTGCGCGGCACCCTTCCGCGAAAGGCCCGCCAGGAGGGCCCGCGCCCGGACGTGCGCCTCGTGTCAGTACACGAGCGCCTGGACGTCGGGGAGGGTGATCTCCTCGACGAAGGTCGGGGCGCCGGCGATGCGGATGCCGGGCAGGACGTCGTCCGGGCCGATCTCCCGGCGGGCGGCGCACTGGGTGCAGAGCGTGACCCGGCCCGCGGCGAGGACGACGCCGAGAAGGTCGTCCAGGGGAGTGGCGTGGGGCAGTGAGAACTCGGCGGCCCGCCCCGGCAGCGCGAACCACGCGGACTCCCCGGTCAGCCACAGGGAGATCGGGACCCCGCTCGCCGCAGCTGCCGCCGCGACCGTGAACGCCTGGTTGCAGCGCTCGGGGGCGTCCGCGCCAGCCGTCACCTTGATGACCAGTGGTCTCGCCATGGGGGGCACTCTAGTCGGGTGTTCCGCGTAGCATCCTGCGATGTGGTCGGGTTGGTGAACGCCGGGATCCTCGTCGTCGTGCTCGGGTTGACGGCGGCCGCCGCCGTCCTGCTCGTGATCAAGCTGGGCAGGCTCAGGTAGGCCGGGCGCGTCAGTCGAAGTAGAGGTGGTCGACGGCGACGACCGCGGCGCAGGCGAGGACGATCGCCGCGCCGCCGCCGTACCCGATGCCCATGAACATCACGGCGCGGCGCCGGTACTGGCCGCGCGTCCGCGTGGTGATGGCGTACTGGCCGGTCTCCTTGTCCTTGCCGACGGAGCCGCCGGTCGCGGTGCCGAGGACGTAGAGCGGCTGGTCGGCGGGCAGGATCCACTCCTCGTACCGGTACTCCGCGACCTCTCCCTCCACGCCGGGGAGTTCCCCGTTGGAGGGGCGACGCTCGTCCATCGTCCGGACGGCGCCGTCGACGGCCGCGGTGGCGGGGTCGATGACGGCGTGCCCGCTCCCGTCCCGCAGGTAGAAGGGCGTCTTCGACGTCTCGTCGATGAAGACCCGCTTGCCCGACTTCGTGCGGGCCGTCGCCTTCGTCTTGTACCAGGCGCAGGGTCGGCCGGAGAACGGGGCGGGCCGGACGGCGACGGCCGTCCCGCTGACCTGGCACGGGACGCCGCCGGGAACCCCGGCGAGGCCGGCGCAGTCCGTCTCGACGGCGCGGTGCAGGTTGCGGAACCGGATCCGCCATACCCAGCCCACGGCCAGCAGACCGGCGGCGATGATCAGGGGGACCACCATGAGCGCGGCGAGCTTCGACACGCTCCCATGATCGGTCCGCCTCCCGGCTCCGGAAAGGGACGCCGGTCCCGGAGCGGAGGGGACGGGGCGCACGGGGACGCGGGCGGCGGGCGCGCAGGGGGCGCGGACGCCGCTACGCTCGGTGCCCATGGATCCTGAGCTGCACCCCGACCTTGAGCCGCTGAAGTTCCTGCTCGGCACCTGGGAAGGCGCCGGCGTGGGCGGCTATCCGACGATCGAGTCGTTCAACTTCGGCCAGGAGGTCTCGTTCACGCACATCGGGAAGCCCTTCCTGGTCTACGCGAGCCGGACCTGGAAGATCGAGGAGGACGGCACGCTCGGGCGTCCGCTGGCCATGGAGACGGGGTACTGGCGGCCGCGGCCCGACCACCAGGTCGAGGTGACGCTGGCCCACCCGACCGGCATCGTCGAGATCTACGTGGGGAACGTGGCGTTCAACCGGGTGGAGCTGCACACCGACGTCGTCGCCCGGACGGAGTCGGCAAAGGAGGTCACCGGCGGCCACCGCCTCTACGGGCTGATCGGCGAGGACCTCGGCTGGGCGTACGACATGGCGGCGATGGGCCAGAAGCTCCAGTCGCACCTGTCGGCCCAGTTGAAGAAAGTCTCCTGAGCGGGGCCGAAGCGGCCACCCCCGGGCATGAGAACCCCCGGACATGAACGATCCCCGGACCTTCCCGCCGGGTGGCGGGACGATGGACAGGACGGGTCCATCGGTCCGGGGACCGGGTAACTGCCTGGTATTCGCCGGTCACCGTCGCGACCGGCTACCCCGCCCTGAGGCGGGGGCTCCGAGGCGGAACGGCGACTAGCGGACAGTCACCTCGCGAGTCCTACAAGAAACCATTGTTTAGGACCACCTCCTTTCGCGCGTACACCGAACGTATGCGACGCCCGCGCGACGAGGCAAGCGGGTTTTCCCAAGGCTGAAACCGGACGTCGGGGGCGAGCCCGCCGCCCGGGATCTAGACTCGGTGCATGGTCGAGTCGTGGCAGGAGGAGCTGCGGGCGAAGGGGTACCGGGTGACCCCGCAGCGCCAGCTGGTGCTCGAAGCGGTCACCAACCTGGAGCACGCGACCCCCGAGGAGATCTGCACGGAGGTGCAGCGCACCGCCCGCGGCGTGAACATCTCCACCGTCTACCGGACGCTCGAACTCCTCGAGGAACTCGGGCTCGTCAAGCACGCCCACCTCGGGCACGGCCCGCCCAACTACCATCTCGCCGCCGAGGCCGAGCACATCCACCTCGTCTGCCGGGGCTGCCACACCGTGGAGGACGTCGACCCGCGCGCGGCGGCGGGCCTGGCCGACGTCCTGGCGCGCGACTTCGGCTTCGAGACCGACGTCCACCACCTCACCGTCTACGGGCGCTGCAAGGACTGCCGCGAGGCGTAGCCCGGGGCGCGATCCGGGAACCCGCGACATAGTCTGGACGGCATGGAGAGCCCTCTGCTGAAGTCGCCCGGAGCCGTCGCCGCCGACGCGCCCGACCAGGAGGTCGCCGCGCACTACGGGGACCCGGCCCGGGAGCAACGCGCCCTGGAGGAGGGGGCGGCGTTCGTCGACCGGAGCAACCGGGGCGTCGTCCGCGTCTCGGGGCCGGACCGGCTGAGCTGGCTGCACAGCCTGCTGAGCCAGCACCTGGACGGGCTGAAGCCGTCCGAGCCGACCGAGGCGCTGCTGCTCAGCCCGAACGGGCACATCGAGCACCACCTCTTCCTCGTCGACGACGGCGAGGCGGTCTGGGCGCACGTCGAGCCGGGCACGGCCCCTTCGCTGGTGGAGTTCCTCGACCGGATGCGGTTCATGCTGCGCGTCGAGGTCGCCGACGTGTCGGACGAGTACATGGTGGTCACCGGGCCGTCCGGTCCCGCCGACGGCCGCCCCGCCTGGCCGGACGTCGCGGGGACGACGACGCGGATCGTCCCGCGCGGGGAGTTCCCGTCCGACCTGAAGCCGGCCGGGATGTGGGCGTACGAGGCGCTGCGCATCGCCGAGCACCGCCCCCGGTTCGGCCTCGACACCGACCACCGGACGATCCCGCACGAGGCCGGGTACGTGGAGACGGCCGTCCACCTGAACAAGGGCTGCTACCGGGGGCAGGAGACCGTCGCGCGCGTCCACAACCTGGGGCGGCCCCCGCGCCGCCTGGTGTTCCTGCACCTGGACGGCAGCGTCGACCGGCTGCCCGCGCACGGCGACCCGGTGGAGGTCCCCGGGGGCCGGACGATCGGGTTCGTCGGGTCGGCGGCCCGGCACCACGAGCTGGGGCCGATCGCGCTGGCGCTGGTCAAGCGGAACGTTCCGGTGGACGCCGAGCTGCTCGCGGGCGGCGTCGCGGCGTCGCAGGAGGTCGTCGTGTCGCCGGAGACGGGCGCGAACGCGCAGATCGCTCTGCGCCGCCGGCCCGCGAAACACGGGTAGCAGCCCGCCCCCGGGGCGAATATCGTCTGATAAGACGATTTCTGACTGAGCGCCGCCCGGGGAAGGTGGATTCCTACCGATGGGGAATGGGAAGCCGCCCGCGGCCCGGAGGGGAGGATCCCGGCGCCGCCCGCGCCGGGAGTCCGCCCTGCTGTGGTGGGCCCTGTTCGCGGCGATCGCCGGGATCGCGTGGTGGCAGCACTCGTGGCGCGTCGCGCTGCTCGGCCTGCTGGCGTGGTGCCTGTACGAGTTCGCCCTCGTCCCCACCCTGTGCAGGGTGCTGACGCCGAAGGGCGCCGCCTGCACCGAGCGCACCCGGGGGCGGCTCTTCGCCTGCGGCCCGGCCCACCAGCGGCTCCGCAACGACGCGCTGTGGCGGCTCGCCGGGATCCGCAACCCGTTCCAGCAGGGCCCCGTCCACGACGAGGGCGAGCCCGGGACCGTGGTGGTGGTGTCCTCGGACGTGCGCGGCCGCCTTGTCCCGCAGGACCGCGCCCTCATCATCCTCGCCTCCGCCGGGACGCTCACCGCGCTCGTCGGCATGGTCTACGGGTTCCGCTGACCCGCGCCGGCCGACGGGGTCAGACCTCCAGGACCAGCGTGATCGGGCCGTCGTTGACGAGCGCGACCTTCATGTCCGCGCCGAACTCGCCCGTCTCCACCTTCGCGCCCAGCTCGCGCAGCTCGCGGACCACCGCGTCCACCAGAGGCTCGGCGACGGGCCCGGGCGCGGCGGCCGTCCAGGACGGGCGGCGGCCCTTCCGCGCGTCCCCGTAGAGAGTGAATTGGCTCACGACGAGGAGCGGCGCGTTCAGGTCGGAGCACGACTTCTCGCCCTCCAGGATCCGCAGCCCCCACAGCTTGGAGGCCAGTCTGCGGGCGCTTTCCGGGCCGTCGTCGTGCGTCACGCCGACGAGGACCAGCAGCCCCGGCCCCTCGATCGCGCCGACGACGCGGCCCTCCACCGAGACGCTCGCCTCGCTCACCCTCTGGACTACAGCACGCATGACCATGCATTCTGCCGCCATGGGAGCAATGACGCTCATCACGGTGGCGCCCACGGGTGCGGAGTCCGCCAAGGCGGACGTCCCGGCCCTGCCCGTCACCCTGGATGAACTGGTCCAGACGGCCAAGGAGTGCGAGGCGGCCGGCGCGGCCGTGATCCACGTGCACATCCGCGACGACGACGCGCGGCCCACGCTCGACCCGGTCCGGCTGCGGGACACGGTGACGGCGCTGCGGGAGAGCACGGGGCTCATCGTCCAGCTGTCCACGGGCGGCGCGGTCACCGACCCGTACGAGGACCGCCTCCGCGTCCTGGACGCCGAACCCGACATGTGCTCGCTCACATGCGGGACGGTCAACTTCGGCGACGACGTGTTCATGAACCCGTGGTCGTTCATGGTGGAGCTGTACGAGCGCACCCAGGAGCTTGAGGTCGTCCCCGAGTTCGAGCTGTTCGACCTCGGCCACATCACGTCGCTGCACCGTCTTCTGGACAAGCACGGTCTCCCCTATGGCGGGCACGTCCACTGCGACCTGGTGATGGGTGTCCCGGGCGGCATGCCCGGCGACGCCCGCACTCTGGTGGCCGCCGTCGAGGCCCTCCCGGAGGGTGCCACATGGTCGGCCACCGGCATCGGCCGCACGTCCCTGCCGGTGATGTTCGCGGCCCTGTCGGCGGGCGGCCACCTGCGCGTCGGCATGGAGGACACGGTCACCTTCGCCAAGGGCCGCCCCGTCACGGCGAACGCCGAACTCGTGGAGCGCGCCGCCCAGGCCGCCCGCCTGGCCCAGCGTCCGCCCATGGCCCCCGCCGAAGCCCGAACCCTTCTCGCCACCAAACCCCGCTGACCCGCGGGAGCCCGTCCGGGCGAGTCAAGCCGGGATGGGCCAACCCGACCGTTTTCGTGGACCGTCGTTCCGCTTTCATGGGATCCGCCGGGTACTTGACCATGGAAACGGGCGGGTCCGCCTCCAGGTGAGGCTTGTTCTTCGTGGTGGGCCGCTTCGGCCGGCCGTCCAGGGATCGCCTGGGCCGGGCGCCGGCCTCGTGTCGATGGAGGAGTGCGGTGGACGTCAATCCTGTGCTGGTCGAGGTGGAGCGTTCCGGGTTCGTGGAGTCGCGGCATCGGGGCGCGGCGATCGGGCTGGCGGCGGACGGGGCGGTCGCCGTGCGGGCGGGGGACGCCGACGCGCCGATCTTCCCCCGGTCGGCGAACAAGCCGATGCAGGCGGTCGCGATGCTGCGCGGCGGCCTGGAGCTCGACGGCGAGCTGCTCGCGCTCGCGGCCGGGAGCCACTCCGGCGAGGACTTCCACGTCGAGGGGGTGGAGAAGATCCTCGCGAGCGCCGGGCTCGGGGCCGGGGACCTGCGCTGCCCCGAGAGCTGGCCGCTCGACCCCGCGACGCAGCAGGCGGTCGCCAGGACGGGCGGCGGCCTCTCCCGGCTGCGCATGAACTGCTCCGGCAAGCACGCCGCGATGCTCGCCACGTGCGTCGCGGCGGGCTGGCCCACCGACTCCTACCTCGACGCCGACCACCCGTTGCAGCGCATCGTCCGGGAGGTCGTCGAAGAGCTGGCCGGAGAGCCCGCCGCGGCGGTCGGCGTCGACGGGTGCGGGGCGCCGCTGTTCGCCGTGTCCATCGCGGGCGTGGCGCGGGCGTTCCGGGCGCTCGTGCTCGCCGAGCCGGGCACGCACGAGCGTCGCGTCGCCGACGCCATGCGGACGCACCCGCAGTGGACGTCCGGCACCCGCCGCGAGGAGCGGCAGCTGATGGACGCCGTCCCCGGGCTGCTCGTCAAGTGCGGGGCCGAGGGCGTGGACGCCTTCGCGTTCGCCGACGGGCGCGCCGGGGCCGTCAAGATCGACGACGGGGCGATGCGGGCCCGGACGCCGGTGACCGTCGCGCTGCTGCGCGCCCTCGGCGTCCGCGACGGCTCCGACAGGATCGTCCTGGACGAGCTGGCGACCGTCGAGGTGCGCGGCGGGGACGGCGGCGTCGGCGCCATCCGCCCGGCGCCGGGCGTCTTCGAGTAGGCGGTCTAGTCCCCTTCCGGCAGCAGCCGGGTCACCAGCTTCTCGATCAGGTCGTCGGTCGCGTAGGGCTCGGTGATGGCGGGAATGGTGAGGTCGTCCAGAAGCAGGCCGACCATGGCGAAGTACAGCAGGACGACGTCCGTGGCGTCACCGGGCAGGCCGGCGTCGAGGTGGTAGCGGATGTTCTCCTCGAGCTCGGCGGTGAGGAAGCCGCTGAGCTCGGTGTGCAGTTCCGGGCGCCGCGTCGCCTCCAGCCGTAGCTCCAGCATGGCGAGGTAGCCGGTCCGGTCCGCGCGCATGCGCCCGAGCAGCTGGCGCATCAGCTCGGTGGCCAGCGCGTGCGTGGGCGCCTGCCGCATGGTCTCGGCCAGCGCCTCGGGGTCGGGGGTGAGGCGCTCACGGGTGCGGTGCATGACCTGGGTGAGCAGGTCGGCGCGGTCGGCGAAGTAGTTGGTGGCGGTCCCGGTGGGGACGCCCGCCTCGGCGTCGATCGCGCGCAGCGTCAGGCCGCGCGACCCCTCGCGGGCCAGGACCTCGATGGCCGCGTCCAGCAGGGCGGCCCGGCGGGCGGGGTTGCGTCGCATTGTGACCTCCATCACACCGGCTTGCAATCACTGCAAGTGCAGTACTAAGTTCAAACCACTTCGCTCACAGTACATCAATTCGAGTGATCAGGAGTTCGCATGCGCGCCCAGTCCACCGCTCCTTCCCTGCTCCGCCTTCCCCAGGACCGCACCGCCCTGCCCGGCCACGCCAACGCCGCGCTGCCCGGCCACGCCGCACTGCCCGGCCACACCGCACTGCCGGGCCACGTCGGCCTGCCCGAGCGCACCGTACTGCCCGGCCGCACGCCGGGACGTCCCGGCCGGGACCGCCCTGCGCCGAAGCCGCGCAGCCTTCCGCGCCCGCGGCCGCCCCGCAAGCCCGGCTCCGTCCGCTGACCCGCCGGCGGCCCCGGCTCCCGTACCCGACGCCCGAAAGCGAGCACCGCATGCGCAAGCTGATCTACTACGTCGCCGCCACCCTCGACGGCTTCATCGCCGGGCCGGACGGCCAGTTCGACTTCCTCCCCTTCGAGGGGGAGCCCGCAAAGATGATCACGACCGAGTACCCCGAGACCCTGCCCGCCCATGTCCGCCGCCCGCTCGGCATCGCCGACGCCCCGAACCGGCACTTCGACACGGTCGTCATGGGGCGCGGCACCTACGAGCCGGCCCTGGAGGTGGGGATCACCAGCCCGTATCCGCACCTGGAGCAGTACGTCGTCTCGGCGACGCTCGACATCGAGGACCCCGCGGTGACCGTCGTTCCGGGCGACCCGGCCGGCCTCGTCCGGGAGCTGAAGCGGCGGGACGGCCTCGACATCTGGCTCGCGGGCGGCGGGAAGCTCGCCGGCGCGCTGGTGGACGAGATCGACGAGCTGGTCGTCAAGCGCCATCCGCTGGTGATCGGCTCCGGAATCCCCCTGTTCGACGGTCCCTACACCCTCGCGGCCTTCACGCCGGGCGCCACGCGCGCCTTCGACTCCGGCCTCGTCGTCACCACCTACGTCCGCACCGCGGACCCCGCTCAGGGCGCGGTCTCGTAGCGGGCGGACGCTCCGGCCGGCCCTCGGGCCCAGGACGCGAGGGGGCGGTCCCCGAGGCGTAGCCCCGGGGACCGCCGGACGTCGCGCGGACGCGGAACGCCGTCAGCCGCTGCCGTAGACCCCGAAGCCGGTCAGGTTGCCGGCGCCCAGGCAGTTGCCGCCGAACTTCCAGTACCCGGGGCCCTGGAGCGGGCCGTAGCGCACGCTGCCGTCGGTGCACCTGGTGTAGGCGCCGTACCGGCCCGAGTAGATGCGCACGTTGGCGCCCCACGCGATGGAGTTGTGCCAGACGCTGTCGGCGGACCAGCCGTCCAGGGCGATGCGCTTGGCGGGCCGGCCCATCAGGGACGTGTGCGGCAGGGACTGGGCGACCTTGGTGGTCACGGCCGCGCCCTTGGTGGCGACGGGTTTCGGCTTGGGCGGCGCGGCGGCGGCGGTCGCCGGCGCGTGGGTGCCGAGCGCGGCCCCCGCGGCCAGCAGACCGGCGGTGACGGCTGCGGCCAGCGCGCTGCCGGCCACTTTGGCGGTGGTGTGCATATGTTCTCCATCCACCCCGCCGCTCCGAGCGGCGGGATCGGTATGTAGCTCGATGAGCCCGAGGGGCGGCTTCTCTGCGAAGCCCTTGCCCGGCCCGGACGGAACCTCCCTTCGCGACGGCCGGGCCGACGGCGCGCGCCCTCGCCGACGCCGGGAGCGGTACTCGGCCGCGCCGGCCCGGTAGGCGGGCCGAGCGCGTCGCGGGGCGAGCCAAGGCGGCGAGCGGGCGCTTAGTCACTTGATGACTTCAAGTGACTACTAAAAGTTACCAACGAGGAGCGTGCGCGCACTGTCCCCCCGGGGTGACGTCCCTGTTCCGCGAGGTGAACGGGGTCAAGCTCCGGAGAGAACAGGCAGAGGCGGCGTCACGCCCGGTAGCGGCGCCGGACGGACGCCGCGCAGGGACGGGCGGCTCGTCCGAGGCGGCGGGCGGCGAGCCGGCGGTCGGGGCGCCGGCGGCAGACCCTTTCTGGGGGACGACCCCCCCAGGCCCTCGGGCAGGCAAAAGGGGCGCGTCGGCCTGGCCGCCATGCCCCTCGGCAGGTGTCCTAGTGGGTCTCGGGTCCCTTGGTCGCCCTGAGCGTCTCGAACTCTTCCTTGTAGATCGTCTGCTCGTACAGGACGCCCTCGGGCCACGGTTTCCTCGGCTCCCGCCCGGGCTGGGGGTTGTCCTTGCGGAACTCCTCCGGCTGGCCCTCCTTGGCCGGCGGGTAGCTGTGCGAGAACATCCCCGCCGCGTAGGTGTAGTAGCCGCCCTGCTCCATGCCGCGCTGGTTGAGCTGATTGTTCCTGCGCCAGCAGTGGATCTTCCTGGACGAGGCGGCGCGCGTCGCGTACAGCCACGTCAGCAGGGCTCCGACGATCGCGAACGGGATGATCCAGAGGAAGTACCGGGCGCCCGTCGGGGCCGTGCCCGCCAGCACGGGGTCGGCGACGATCGTGGTGAGCAAGGCGGACCACCTCCCGATGGCGTGAATCGGCCCGGCTGGGTCAATTAGGGATGTGTCCGCTGATTTCCGTGTTAACCACTTCGGGGGGCGGACCGGCGGGCGCGCCCACCGTGCGGAGCCGTCCGGCGGGCAGGCCCGGGACCGCCAGGGCGACGGACACGGCCACCACGCCCAGCATCGGAACGGTCCACCCGCCGGTGGCGTCGTGCAGCGCGCCGAGGGCGAGCGGGCCGAGCGCCGCGATGACGTAGCCGACGCCCTGCGCCATCCCCGACAGCTGGACGGCGACGTGGGCGTCGTGGGCGCGGAGCCCGATGAACGAGAGCGCGGTCGCGAAACCGAGGCCCTGGCCGAGGCCGAGGACCACCGTCCAGACCCACACCGTGGCGATCGGCGCCCAGGTCACGCCGACGAAGCCCAGCGCGGTCAGCGTGAACGTGGCGATCACCAGGGGGCGCTGGTCGCGGGTCCGGCGGGCCAGCACCGGGACGGCCAGCGACCCCACCGCCTGGATCGCCGCCACCAGCGCCAGCACGTAGCCGGCGGTCGCCTCGTCCATCCCGCGGTCCTGGCAGATCGTCGGCAGCCAGCCGAGCACCACGTAGGCCAGCAGCGACTGGAGGCCCATGAACACCGTGACGTTCCAGGCCAGGCGCGACCGCCACACCAGCGCGGCGACGCCGAGCGGGGCCGCCGCGGGCGGGGCCGACCGGGCCGCGCGGGTCGCCCGCCGCGCCCTCGGCAGCCACAGCAGCCCGGCGAGCACCGCCGGGATCGCGAGCAGGCCGAGCGGCAGCCGCCACGTCGCGCCGAACAGGTTCTCCACCGGCACGGCCAGTCCGGACGACAGGCTCGCGCCGGCCGAGATCGCGACCGTGTAGACCGCCGTCACCGTCGTGATGTGGGACGGGTGGTCCCGCTTGATGACCGCCGGCATCGCGATGTTGCCGATGCTGATCGCGATGCCCGCGACCAGGGACCCGGCGAACAGCGGGAACACGCCGCCCGGCAGGCGCAGCAGCAGCCCGGCGACCAGCAGCGCCATCGCGCACACCACGAGGGTCTCGGGGCGGGGGTGGCGGCGCAGGAACGCGGCGGCGAGCCCGTAGGACCCGAAGAAGGCGAGCGGCAGCGTGGTGAGCGCGCCCGCCGCCGTACCCGACAGGTGGAAGGCGTCGCTGATCTCGGTCAGCAGCGGCCCGACCGCCGCGACCGCGGGCCGCAGGTTGACCGCCAGCATGACGATCATCAGCAGGGCGCCGGCCAGCCCGGCGCGCCGCCCCGTCACTTCTCCTCCCCGGGCGTCTCGGCGTCGCAGAGCAGGGACTGGAGGACGGCGAGGGTGGGCTCCACGACGGCCGCGGCGGCCGATGCGGCGGCCTCCGGGTCGCCCGCCGCGATCGCGTCCAGCACGGCGCGGTGCCGGGCCGGGCCGGCCTCGGGGACCTCGTGGTCCAGCCGGATCGCGCGCATCGACTCGTGCAGCCGGTCGATGAAGAACCGCATCGCCTCGATCAGCACCGGGTTCCGGGAGGCCTCCGCGACGCCGAGGTGGAACCGCGCGTCGGCGGCGCCGAACGCGTCCGGCTCGGTGGCCTCGTCGCGGGCGCGCAGCAGCTCCTCCAGCCGCGCGAGGTCGGCGTCGGTGCGGCGGCGCGCCGCCAGCCGGGCCGCCTGGACGTCGTAGGCGAGCTGCACCTCGAAGACGTCCCGCGCGGAAGCGCGGGCGACCCGGCGCAGCAGCGGGCGCGGGTCGCAGCCGCTGCGCACGTACGTCCCGTCGCCGCGCCGCACCTCCAGCACTCCGACGTGCGACAGCGCCCGGATCGCCTCCCGGACGGCCGGGCGGCTCACACCGAGCTGCGCGGCCAGCTCCGTCTCGGCCGGGATCCGCCGGCCGACCGGCCACGCGCCCCCGCTGATCTGCGCCTGGAGCTGGTCGAGCACGGCGTCCACCGTCGACCCGCTCGCCACGGGATTGAGCCCCACGAAACAGCCTCCAAAGTAAGATGTCAGACATCTTACGGAAAGGCATGATCCGCTGTTGACCCGTGGTGACCGCTGGAGGGGTCTCAGCGATCACCACGGGCTTCTACGGCGCCCGCCGGACGGGGACGGGTGCGGGGAGCCGGGTCCGGCGGGCGTCGCGTCCTCTGCGCGACTCCAGGTCAGCGGAGTCTGGGGAGGCCGAGTCTGCGGCGGCGCCTCGGCGGTCCCTCCACGGCCCTCCGCTCCGCCTCGGCGGCCGCGCGGGCGGCCTCCTCCTCCGCTCGGGCGCGCTCGATATGGGCCATGACCTCCCGGTGCGTCACCGAGGGGGCCGGGTCGCGGCGCGTCCGCTGGGACGGGCTGCCCAGGATCACCCCGCCCATGACGGGCCCGCGATGGGAGAGGCCGTCGCCGCCCTGGGGGTAGCGGTGGCGCTTGCGCGACGTCATCAGCACGACCGTCACCCAGGTGATGAGCGCCACGAAGATCACTGCCGGGCCGACGGCCATGAAGTAGGCGTTCCCGAGGCGGCCGGGCGGGGCGGTGGCGAGGCCGGGGGGCGGGGAGCCCGCGGACGCGGAGCCGCTGAGCAGGTGGACGGCGAGCCCGTGGACGGCGACCACCGTGCTGGCGACCATGGGGCGACACCTCCTCGCCCCACGCTTTACCCGGCGTCAGGCGATTAACCGCCCGGCGCCGTCACAGCCCGCGCGACTGGGAGATCGAACCCGAGGTGGCCAGCGTGAACGTGCGCATCGACTCGGCGAACTTCGACAGGTCCCATTCCGCCGGGCCCTCGTACCAGTAGAGGTTGTCCGCGCCCTCCGCGCGCTCGCCCGCGTCCTTCACCGTCTCCGCCCACTTCGCCACGACGTCGAAGACCACCGCGTACGGCAGGAAACGCGAGAACAGCGCGATCCGCTGGCGCGCCGCCATGGTGCCGTCGTCCGGGATGCCGCCGCGCTCCAGGAACGCGCGGAATCCGATCGTGTGCGCGAGGACCGTGGCGCCGCGCGCCGTCTTCGCCGGCATGTACTGGCCGCCGTAGGCCAGTGCCGCGCCCGCGATGATCAGCGCGAGCCCGGCCAGCGCCCACTCGGTGGTGAGCGCCAGCGCGACCGTCCCGGCGATGCCGAGCAGCGTCAGGGCGATGCCCGCGATCGTCCACCGGGACCGGACGGTGTCGGGCCGCCGCGCGAACCAGCCCTGCTTCACCACGTCGTCGTACATCGCGGATCTGACCTGCGACAGCTTCGTCGCGAACGTCCCGCCGAGGGCCGACAGCGCGACGGCGTCGAGCACGGTCCCGTCGGGCGCGGTCAGCAGTGCGTCCAGCAGGATGCGCTCGTAGGGGAGCAGGTCGGTCTGCGGGCGGTCGAGGCGGCGCAGCGTCCAGTCGAGGCGGCCGGTGACGGCCCGGTCCTCCTCCTCGATCAGGAGGTAGCCGCGCACCGCGAGGTCGACGATCGTCGCGGTCACGTCGATCACGTCGGCCTGCTCGTCGATCAGCGTGCCGATCTGGCCGGGCCGCACCCCGTTCGGCGGCTCGAACTCCGCCCCCGCCACCGGCACCTGGTCGCCCTCGGCGGCCCGCTTGCCGACGGTCCGCGCGTCCCGCCCGCGCAGCAGGTAGAGGGCGGCGACGCCGCCCACGAGCAGCACCAGCAGGCCGGCCAGCGCGGCGCCGGTGACGGCGTTGACGGAGAACGCGGTCGCGACCGTGTGGCGGCGCTCGTAGATGGCGTGCCCGCCCGTCGTCCCCGCGGGCAGGCCCGCGACGACGGTCAGGTACTCGCCGGGCAGCATCCCCTGCTGCGCGAACACGCCCTGGGTGTGCGTGTGGTTCGTGTAGTACTGCGTGCAGCCGATCGTGCTGCCGATCGGCCCGGTGAAGCAGTTGACGTTGCGGATCATCGCGCCGCCGTCGACGACCGCCTTCGCCTCGTCCAGCGGCACCTTCCAGCCGCCGACCACCGGCCAGCGCAGCTCATCCGCCGCCCCCATCCGGGTGATCGCGCCGCGCACGTCGTACTCCAGGACGACCGTGTGGTCGCCGGTCAGCTTCCGGCCGCCCGCGACCTTGACGACGGTGTTCAGGCCCTTGGCCGAGGACGTGGCCTTCGACGGGCCGCCGTCCGGGCTGGCCGCCCGCAGGTTCTCGATCCTGTAGACGCGGTCCTCGGTGAGGCTCTCGTGCACCCGGGTGGGGTACGTCCGCTGGAAGCCGTCGTGCCCGGCGAACCGGTAGACGATCGTCTCCTTCACCCTGACCGTGCCGCCGCCGCCCGCGGTGAGGACGACGTCGTCCTTCAGCACCCGCTCCGCGGCGGTGAAGCCGGACGCCGCCGCCCCGGCCCTGGGCGCACCGGCCTCGGCGACCGTCCCGCCGGCCTCGGACGCGGCCGCGGACGTGCTGGTCAGCAGGGGCACCGCCAGCGCCGCCGAGACCGCCAGGGAAGCCGGACGCGACCGGAACATCGCCGCAAGAGCAGACATGGCCGCAAATGGTATCGGGAATGCGTGCGATGATTCTGCGCTATGGCAGGTCATTACCCCCCGCCGCCTCCTCCGCCGCGGCCCCCGGCACCGCCCTACGGGCGGCCGCCCTACGGTGGGCCGCCGCAGGGGGGACCGCCGTATGGCGGTCCGGGATACGGGCCTCCTGCCTACGGGCCGCCTCCGCAGTACCGGTACGCCCCGATGCGCCCGCCGCCCCGCCGCAGCGCGGGCGGGACGATCGCGGGCATCTTCGGCGGCCTGACGTCCCTGGTCGTCCTCGTGATCCTCGGGCTCTCGCTGGTCGGCGGCGGCCGGGACGCCGCCGGCGGCACCGGGACGTCCGCCACGTCCGGCGGCCCCTCGACGCCGCGCGAGAAGGCGACCAACAGCAAGATCTACAGGACGGGCGCGCTCACGTCGGTGAGCTGCCGCCTGCCGCCGATCCAGCCGTCCGCCCAGTCCATGCGCGCGTTCATGGACACCCTGAGCGACTGCCTGGACGCGGCGTGGAGCAGGCAGTTCACCAAGGCCGGCATCCCGTTCGACAAGCCCGACCGGGTGTTCTGGGTCCAGCCGGGGCGCAGCCCGTGCGGCTCCTACCCCGCGCCCGGAGCGTCCGCCTTCTACTGCCCGGCCAACAACACGATGTACGTCGGCCTCCGGCACGTCGTGGAGACGTCGGGCGGCGAGCCGCTGTCCCACTACGCCGTCTACGCCCGGGTGATCGCGCACGAGTACGGGCACCACGTCCAGGACCGGGCCGGGATCCTGCTCTACGGGGACCGCCAGATGGAGACCGGCGACACCGCCGCCCGGACGGAGGCGAGCCGCCGCATCGAGTTGCAGGCCCAGTGCTTTGCGGGCGCCTTCCTCGGCAGCGAGCGCTCCACCCTCCCGATGACCCGCGAGCAGTACAACGCCATGGTCACCGACGTGCTGGGCAGGGGCGACGACCGGCAGCCACCGGAGAAGCGCGACCACGGCTCGGGCCGCCACTACGCGGGCTGGGTGATCACCGGCTTCAACGGGCGCGAACTGACCGTCTGCAACACCTGGATCGCGCCCTCCTCCAAGGTGAGCTGACCGCCCGGGCTCTGAGTTCCTCGCACACGGGAGGCTGAGCACCGGTACTCATGACCGGGACGCGGGCGGCCCGCAGACTCGTCCCATGACGACCTCCAAGCCGCCCGCGCAACCCGGCTCCGCCGCGTTCTTCGTCCAAGCCGTGATCTCGTTCGCCGTCTCCAGCACCGCCGTCGCCGTCGGCGTGGCCTACCTGCCCGTCAGCGCCTGGGTCCGCGCGTTCCTGGCGCTCGGCCTGCTGTACGTGATCACGTCCACGTTCACGCTGGCCAAGTGCGTCCGCGACCGTCAGGAGACCCAGGCCATCAGCAGCCGGGTCGACCAGGCGCGCCTGGACAAGCTCCTCGCCGAGCACGACCCGTACGCGACCCCGTCCCTGTGACCCCGGCCCCACCTCTCCCGCCCCGGCGCCGCCGTCCCCCTCCCTGAGGGACGGCGGCGCACGACGTTCCGCCGCAGGTCGGCCGACGGCTGTCCCGGCCTTTCCGGCATGTGAGGCGATTCACCACGAAGTGCTAGCTAGGATGCTTGCAATAGCAAGCACCATGACGGAGAGTGGAGATATGGCGAGTTCGAAGGTCGGCTCCATCGGGGAGTACATCCGGGAGCAGCGGACGCGGGCGAAGATATCGCTGCGCCAGCTGGCGGACGTGTCCGGCATCTCCAACCCGTACCTGAGCCAGATCGAGCGCGGCCTGCGCAAGCCGAGCGCCGAGATACTGCAGCAGATCGCCAAGGGGCTGCGGATCTCGGCCGAGGCGCTGTACGTGCAGGCCGGCATCCTCGAGGACCGCGAGGCCGACACCGACGTGCAGGCCGCCGTCCGGGCCGACCTCGTCCTGACGGAACGGCAGAAGCAGGTCCTGCTGGACATCTACGCGTCGTTCCTCAAGGAGAACGAGGCCGGCGGCGTCGTCGCCGGGCCCGACGAACCCGCCATGCCGGAACAGACCGGCCCCGAACAGGCCGGACCAGAACGCAAGGGAAGGGAAGAGGTCGGATGACGCTGGCCAGCAACCTCCGCGAGAACAAGGCCGTCTACGCCGTGGCCGGCGCCGGCGACTTCGCGGTGGAGAAGATCCGTGAGGTCCCCGAGCAGGTGACCAGGTACCAGGGCGAGGTCCGCGAGACCGTCGACCGCTACCGCGGGCAGGTCCGCGAGACCGTCGACCGCTACCGCGGCGAGGTCTCCCGGTACCAGCAGCGGGTGGACGCCAAGGACCTGCCGGGCGCCGCCGTCGCGTACGCCACGCACTTCGGCACCCGGGCCTTCGAGTTCATCGACGAGCTCGCCGAGCGCGGCAAGAAGGTCGTGCACCGCGAGGCCGTGGAGGTCGCCGAGATCTCGGCGGCCGACCAGGCCGCGCCGAAGCAGGCCCCGAAGACCCGCACCGCGCAGCGCAGGACGGCGCAGAGCCGGGCCACCGGGCAGTCCCGCTCCACCACGAAGAAGTAACGGCGCCACACGACGGAGCCCGGCCGGGAACACCCGGCCGGGCTCCGTCGTCTCTGCAAGTGCCCGTTCCCTCAGGCCGCGATGCCGGCCGCTGCACGTAGGGTTGGGGCAGGCAGACCCGCGTGCGACGAGGAGTCGCCTTCCGAGACGAGCAGGAGCGCTGATCGCCGATGTCGGGCTTCAACGTGCTGGACTACTTCTTCTGGCTGCTGCTGATCATCGCTTTCGCGATGGAGGCGTGGGCGCTGATCGACTCGCTCACCGTGCCGGTCAACGCGTATGCGGCGGCCAGCAAGCAGAGCAAGAAGCTGTGGATGATCATCCTGATCGTCGCGACGGTGGTCGGCGCCGCGTACGCGGTCGCGCCGGTGGCGCTCGGCGCCAGCCCCATCGCGCTGCTGCTCGGCATCCTCCCGGTCGCGGCGTTCATCGCCGCCGCCGTCTACCTCGCCGACGTCCGCCCGGCCGTCGGCCCCTACAAGCGGAACAACGGCGGCCGCGGCGGCTCCCGCCAGGGCCCCTACGGCCCCTGGTGATCACCTGCGCTCCCCGCGACGGCGGCTCTAGGGTGACGGCATGAGCGCGGAGACCCTCGGACGCACCGCACGCCTGGAACTGGCCGACCAGGCCCTGCGGGAATGGGAGGCCGTCGTCCTCGACGCGGGCCCGGACGGCATCGTCCTCGACCGGTCGGCCTTCTACCCGGGCGGCGGCGGCCAGCCCCCGGACCACGGCGTCCTCATCTGGCAGGGCGTCCAGACCCGTATCGCCGGCGTCCGCAAGGGCGACGACCTGATGCTCATCCCCGCCGAGGGCGACCCGCTCCCGCCCGTCGGCACCGTGGTGCGCGGCGCCGTGGAGGATGAGCGCCGCACCGCGCTGATGCGCACCCACTCCGGCCTGCACCTGCTGTGCGGGGTCGTGTTCCGCGACTACGGCTGCCTGGTGACGGGCGGGAACATGGAGCCCCTGTCCGCGCGCATGGACTTCGACCTGCGCGAGGTCCCGCCCGGCTTCAAGCAGGCCGTCGAGGACGCCTGCAACGCCGAGGTCGAAGCCGACCGGCGCATCGACGTCAGGACCCTGCCGCGCGCCGAGGCGTTCGAGATCCCCGACATCATCCGCACCGCCACGAACCTGGTGCCGCCGGAGGTGCAGGACGTCCGGATCGTCGACATCGTCGGGCTCGACACCCAGGCGGACGGCGGGACCCACGTCGGCTCCACCAAGCAGATCGGCCGCATCACGGTCGCCAAGGTCGAGAACAAGGGCCGCGGCTTCCGCCGCCTCCGCATCAAGATCGCCGACTAGCCGCGGCCCCGCGGGCGCGGGATTGAGCCGGGCACCGGGGGCGGGCGCCTCCGCCGCCGGTGCCCGGCGGCTCAGGGGGCGGGGCGGGACAGGGCGTCGACCGAGACGAGGCCGTGCTCGACGATGTCCACGGCCCGGTCGAGGGCGGTGCGCATGGACAGGGGGTCGTAGCCCTCGCGGCGGCAGTGCGCCACGACCGCCTGCATGCCGCCGACCGCGATGCCGGCCGCGGCCACCGCGTCGATCTCGGAGATGCCGGGGCACAGCTCGCGCAGCAGCGCCTCGATCGCGTCCTGGGCGTCGGTCATGCGCTGCAGCGCCCGGGCGCGCAGGGCGGGGCGCTCCAGGATGAGCGCGACCTGGACCGGGCCGTAGTCGCGGTGCTCGGCGACCACCGCCTCCAGGACGTCCACGATGCTGCGCCGGATGGTCGCCATCGGCGTCTCGCCGGGGGTGGGGCGCAGCCGCTCGGCGACCTCGGCGAGCCGGTCGTCGATCTCGGCGAAGATCACGTCTTCCTTGGAGGGGAAGTAGCTGAAGAACGTGCGGGGTGAGACATCGGCGGCGGCGGCGATGTCGGCGATCGTCGTCTCCTCGTAGCCGCGCTCGGCGAACAGGCGCAGCGCGGCCGTCGCGATGGCCTGGCGGGTGCGCAGCTTCTTGCGCTCCCGCAGCCCCGGTCCGCCGGCGTCCTCCTCCATGTGACGGACGTTACCATGACTGCAAAGTTGCATCTATTGCAAAACTTCCTGGATAGGTGTTCTCTTCGGGCATGGCGCGTTTCCTGGAGGTGCTCGGACGGTTCTGCGTGCGCAGGCGCCGCACGGTGTTCGAACTCTGGGTCGCCCTGATGCTCGGCGCCGGCGTCCTCGGCGTCATGCACGGGGGCATGTTCGTCCAGCAGAGCACGCTGCCCGGCACCGAGACGCAGCGCGCCCTCGACACGCTCGGGCAGGACTTCCCCGCGATGACGGGGCCGACCGCGACCGTCGTGTTCCACCAGACCCGCGACGCGAGTCCCGCCGACTGGCGGGTCGCGCTCACCGTCGGCCAGTCGATCGACAACATCTCCAAGCTCGACCGGGTGGCGTACGTCGAGAACCCGTACGTGCAGGGGATGGGCGGGCTGAAGGACGACAAGGCCGTCGCCGTCCGGCTCAACTTCACCGGCACGATGAGCGACGTCGGCCACGCCGACCTCGACGCGCTGAACCGGGCGGTCGAGCCCGCGCGGATGGCCGGGCTGGAGGTCAAGTTCGGCGGGATCGCCGCGATGATCCTGAACCAGCCGAAGGGCGGGCCGCAGGAGGGCGTCGGGATCCTGCTGGCGATGGTCGTCCTGCTGCTGGCGTTCGGCTCGTTCCTCGCCGCGGGCATCCCGATCGTGGTGTCGCTGTGCGGGATGGTGGTGGCGTACTCGCTGATCCACTTCCTGGCGTCGATGTTCCAGATCGCGCCGACCGCGCCGATGGTCGCCGCGATGCTCGGCATCGGCGCCGGGATCGACTACGCCCTGTTCATCGTGACCCGCTACCGGCAGCAGCTCGCCGAGGGCGACGACGTCGAGACCGCGGTCGGGCGCGCCATGGCGCACTCGGGCCACGCGGTCGTGTTCGCCGGCGGCACGGTCGTGTTCGCGATCTGCGGGCTGTTCCTGTCCGGGATCGCCTTCGTCGGACGCATCGGGATCGCCGCCGCGCTGGCCGTCGCCATCATGGTCGCCGCCGCGCTGACCCTGCTGCCCGCCATCCTCGGGTCCCTGGGCACGCGCATCGACCGGTACCGGCTGGCCCGGGTGCGGCCGGACCGCAGCTCGGGCCGCTGGACGGCGTGGGGACGCCACGTCGACCGCCATGCCTGGCCCTACGCCATCGTCGCGAGCCTCGTCCTGCTGACCCTCTCCATCCCGACGCTCAGCCTGCGGTTCGGCGTGATGGCCGACAGCATGTCGTCGCCGAAGATGGAGGCGCGGCAGGCCTACGACATCGTCGCCCGGGAGTTCGGCGCGGGCCACTACAGCCCGTTCGTCGTGGTCGCGAAGGTGCCCGGCGCGGAGAAGAGCGTCAAGCCGAAGCGCGTGGTGCCGACGGTCGAGGCGGGCGAGGGCCTGTCCGGCCTGACGGGTCCGGCGGGGCCCCGGCCGAGCCCGTCCCCGCGGCCGTCCCTCCCCAAGGGCGCCCCGGACCCGGACAAGAAGCCCGACAAGCGCGCGGTCCTCATCGGCCAGGAACTCCAGCGGACGCTCTCCGAGGTGCCCGGCGTCGCGTTCGTCGGGGAGCCCGTGGTGGCCGGCACGACCGCGATCCTGCAGGTGGTCCCGGAGGACGCCCCGCACGCCGCGTCGACCACCGACCTCGTCCACCGGCTGCGGAACACCGAGATCCGCGACGTCCGGGAGGCGCATCCGGGTACGCGGATCTACCTCGGCGGCGAGAACCCCGCGATCATCGACATCGCCACCACGGTCGGGGAGCGCATGCCGACCGTCGTCGTCGCGGTGGTGGGGGTCGCCCTCCTGCTGCTGGTCATCGCCTTCCGGTCGGTCATCGTCCCGGTGAAGGCCGCCCTGATGAACCTGCTGTCGATCGGCGCCTCGTTCGGCGTCGTCACGGCCGTCTTCCAGTGGGGCTGGGGCGTCCGGCTGTTCGGCGTCGACCAGGCCATCCCCATCATGTCGTTCATCCCGCTGTTCATGTTCGCCCTGATCTTCGGGCTGTCCATGGACTACGAGGTCTTCCTGCTGTCGCGGATCAAGGAGGAGTACGACCGGACGGGCGATCCGCACGAGTCCGTCGTGATCGGCATCGGGGCCACCGCCCGCCTCATCACCTCGGCCGCGCTCATCATGATCTTCGTGTTCGCCAGCTTCGTCCCGCAGCCGGACCCGATGGTGAAGATGATGGCCCTGGGGCTGGCCATCGCCGTCGCCATGGACGCGACGATCGTCCGCCTCATGCTCGTCCCCGCGCTGATGAGCCTGCTCGGCCACGCCAACTGGTGGTGGCCCGGCGGCTCCCGCCCGACGGCGCCGCCGCCTCCTCCGGAACCCGTCGCCGAGCAGTTGGAGCTGGAGCTCACGACCTGAGCGCGGACGGGGCGGCAGTGCCCTAGGGGATCTGCTCCACGCGGACGCCGGGCACGGCCTCGTACAGGCCGGGGTCGGCGGTGATCAGCGGCCAGCGGCGCCACCGGGCGGACCAGGCGGCCTGCGCGGCGTCCATGCCGAGGTTCGGGATCGTCGTGACCAGCAGGCCGGTCTGCTGGGCGATCACGTCGTCCAGGTCGTCGACGTGCACGACCTGCATGCCGGGCAGGCGCTCCAGCACCGCGCGGCCGTGGTCGGGGACGAGCTGCCAGGCGCGGGCGAGCGAGGTCGCCGGGATGACGATCGTGGCGTGCTGGGCGATGGACGCGCGGAGCCGGGCGCGGACGTAGACGGTCTTGCCGGTCGCGAGGTCCAGGAGTGCGGTCGCGTCGAAGACGTGACCGGTGATCACGCGACGTCCCGGCGGGACGAGGGTCCGCCCTCGACCAGCCGGTCGACCATGGCCTGCTCGTCGGGGCTCGGCGGCCCGAAGAGGTCGTCGATGGTGGACGCGTCCCGCAGGTAGGCCAGCTTCAGCCGCGCGCCGTCCGCGAGGAATCCCGACACCGAGGCGATCTTCTTGTCCTCGGCGAGCCCCTGGAGCGTGGCGGCAAGCTCGTCGGGCAGCGTGATGTTGAGTCTCGCCATGGAGCACACGATACACACTCGGAGGCCCTCCAGTGTGTACTCAGGGGGTCGAGGTCTCGGGGCGGAGCGTCGCGAGCGTTCCGGCCAGCCAGTCCCGTTCGGCCGCGGACGTGACGCGGGCGATGTGCTGGATTCCGGCCTGGAACGGTGATGCCAGCTCGTCCTGGCGGAGGGGCCGGTCGCCGTCGGCGAAGAATCCGCGCTTCGGGTCGTCCAGGAAGTCCAGGCGCCGCCGGAGGACCGCCGCCTGGGCCTCGGGCGACGGCAGCAGGTGGAGGAACGCCAGGAGGACGAAGTACCGGTTGCGGTCCGAGATCTCCAGGTCGTCCGGCCCGGTGAGGCGGCGGAGCAGCTCGGTGCGGCCCGCGCCGGTGAGCGTGAAGACCTGCCGGGCCGGGCCGCCTTCGCCGGGTTCGGTGCGGCCGGCCAGCAGGCCGCGGCGCCGCATCCGCTGGAGGGCCGGGTACAGGGAGCCGTCGCTGACCGGGCGCGCGTGGCCCATCAGCAGGGTGATGCGCCGCCTCAGCTCGTAGGCGTGCATGTCGTGTTCGGCGAGGAACCCCAGGATCGCGAGTTCGAGGATGGCCCGTACCTCCCGTCTCGGCGTGCGTGACATCGCGCCGAACGCCGCCACGGCCGTGAGCACGATCCCGGCCGCCGCCAGCTGGAGCGGTGACAGGCGTTCTTCCAGGACGACCGCCCCGAGCGCGATGGAGACCACCGGGGCCGCGAAGGAGACCAGTGAAGCACGGACGGCGCTCACCCGCTGGACCAGCACGGTGTTCGCCAGCCATCCGAAACCCGAACAGACCACCCCGAGCGCGGCGGTGGCCGCCCAGGCCGCCGGGCTCCACGCGATGTCCGGGACGTGGACGGCGGCGAACGGCGCCGTCACGATCGCCGCGACGGTCATCTGGGCGCAGGTGAGGGTGAGCGCGTCCTCCGTCCGGAGCCGGCTCCGGACGGCCAGGTTGGCGCACGCGTAACTGACCGCCGCCGCCAGCGGGAGGAGCGGCCACAGGGACCGCCCGGACGCGTGCCCGCCCGTCGTCAGCAGCGCCGTCCCGCCCAGCGCCAGGCCAGGCATGTCGTCTGCGCGGCCCGAAGGCGTTCGGCGGGCAGCAGGACGTGGCCGCCGGCCGCGATCCAGATCGGCGTGCTCGCCAGGAGCAGCGACGACAGGCCCGTCTCCACGTGATGCTCGCCCACGGTGATCAGGACGGACGGCACCGCCGCGCCGCACAGTCCGACGAGGAGCAGGTCGACCGGTCTGTCCCGAGCGAGCCTGGAGATCGCGGCGACCGCGGCCGGCCCGCCGCCCCGCGCGGCCATGACCGCGAGCAGCGTCAGCCCGGCGAGGCCGAACCGGGCGCAGGCCAGCACGTCGGCCGGGAGTGCGCGTCCCGCTATCGCGATGAGCAGGAAGGGGACACCCAGCGTCAGGGCTACCCACCCGCCTAGGAGGCCGTTCCACCATCTACCGGACACGCCGGAACAGTACCTCGTTTCGAGGTACTGCGCATTTCCCCGGCCCGTCGTGTCGATCCGGGGGGCGGCCGTTCGTGTAGAGGGCAGAACATCGGTGCTCGAGAAGGACGGTGAGGAAGATGGACGAGGTCCGGACGCTGCTCGACGGCCGCGGACTGGTCGAGTCGCCGCGCTGGCACGACGGCAGGCTGTACTTCTCCGACTGGACGGCCGGGGAGGTCGTCGCGGTGGGGCTGGACGGGGCCGCCGAGGTGGTGGCGCGGGTGAAGTCGCTCCCGCTGTGCACCGCCTGGCTCCCGGACGGCCGGCTGGTGATCGTCTCGTCGGGGGACGGGCGGCTGCTGCGCCGGGAACCGGACGGATCCCTCGCCGCGCACGCCGAACTCGGCCGGCCCGGATGGAACGACATCGTCGCCGACGGCCGCGGCGACATCTACGTCAACCGCGTCAACTTCGACCCGATGGCGGGGGAGGACATCGAGCCCGGGACGGTCGCCCTGGTGCGGGCGGACGGCTCCGTGCGCGAGGTGGCGGACGACATCGCGTTCCCCAACGGGATGGCCGTGACGCCGGACGACTCCACGCTCATCGTCGCGGACTCCTACCGGAGCCGTCTCATGGCCTTCGACATCGGCGCCGACGGGGACCTGTCCGGCCGCCGGGTGTGGGCCGACCTCGGCGACGGCGTCCCGGACGGCATCTGCATGGACGCGGAGAACGCCGTCTGGTACGCCGACGTCCCCAACCAGCGGTGCGTGCGCGTCGCGGAGGGCGGCGAGGTCCTGCGCACCGTCGACCTCGACCTCGGAGGCTTCGCCTGCGTGCTGGGCGGGCCGGACGGGACCACGCTGTTCGTCACGGCCGCCGAGTGGCGCGGCATGACCGAGGCCGAGATGGTGGCGCCCGGCAGCGGCCGGGTGCTCACCGTCGAGGTCGACGTGCCGGGCGCGGGCCGGCCCTGACGCACGTCCGGCCCCAGGTTGATCAACCGGCGGGTTTGCGGGAGCCCGCGGGCGGCAGGCGGAACAGTCCTTGAAGCCGCCGCAGGGCCTCCCGGTCGCCGGACGCCGAGGCGGCGCCGCTCCGGATCGCCTCGCTGAGGGTGCCGCCGGCGCCGGTCAGACCGACGAGCGCATCCTCGCTGATCGTGATGGTCGCGTCCGGGCGCTGGGCGGGGCCGTGGAGCACCTCGGCCGTCCCGTCGTCGATCCGGGCGTGGAAGACCTCGTCGTCGACGCGGAACTCGTAGACGGCGTGGAGCCCGGCGGCCGCCTCGGGATCGAAGCAGGCCTGCAGGCCGAGCACCGTCCAGCCGGGGTGGAAGGTCTCCTCCGGCCGTCGCTCGCCCATCGCCCACCTCAGCCCCCACCTGGCGATCGCGAGGATCGCGGGACCGAGTTCCTCGCCGGCCTCGGTGAGGGCGTACGCGGGGGTGCGGGCGGGCGGCGGCAGCGTGATCTTGTGGACCAGGCCCTCGCGCTCCAGGTGCTTCAGCCGGGCGGCGAGCAGCCCGGTGCCGAGGCCGCGCAGGCTGGCCTGCAGGTCGCCGAACCGCTTCGGCCCGGTCAGCAGCTCGCGGACCAGCAGCAGCGTCCAGCGCTCGCCCACCAGGTCGAGGGTGCGCGCGGTCGCGCAGTACTGGTTGTACGTTCGCTGTTCCACCGCATCACTCTAGGCCGGATCACACCAGGCTCGGCGCCTCCAGGAGCACGCGCGCGATCGCCTCCGGATCGGTGACCATCACGTCGTGCGGGCCGTCGATCGGAAGCGTCCGGTACCCGAGGGACGCGCCGAACTCCTTGAAGGGGAAGGTGCCCGGCTCGCAGTGGACCGCCGTGCCGGGGATCCGGTCGACGGCGCCGCTCAGGCGGGTGGTCTCGGTGAACGTCCGCAGCGGCTGCGGGACGAGCCGCGGGGCCAGCCACTCCGCCTCGTCGGTGACGCCGAACATCGCCGGGGGCAGGGCCGGGATGAAGCGGCCGTCCCCGTTCGCCTCGGCCGACTTGCGCATCGCCTCGACGAAGTAGTCGGGGGCCAGGCCGA
This sequence comes from Actinomadura sp. K4S16, assembly GCF_008327685.1. Lineage (GTDB taxonomy): Bacteria > Actinomycetota > Actinomycetes > Streptosporangiales > Streptosporangiaceae > Spirillospora. The sequence goes on along the minus strand of NZ_BDDE01000021.1, from coordinate 96,915 downwards.
ACAGGCTCGCGCCGTCGGGTCCGGCCCATCCGTCCACCATCACGATGTGGTCGACGGCGTCGGGACGCGCGTCGGCGGCCTCCCGGACGACCAGCCCCGCGTAGCTGTGCCCGACGAGGATGCATGAATCGCGGACGGTGTCGATGGCGGCGGCGACCATCTCGGCGTGGTCGTGCAGCCCGTGGTCGCCCCGGAGGTCCGGGGTGAGCGTGCGCACTCCGGCGGCGGTGAGCGCCGGGACGACCCGGTCCCAGGCCGAAGGCCCGTGCCAGGCGCCGTGGACGAGAACGAACGTGGTCATCGGTACTCCTTGTCGCGCAGAAGGGGGAGCACCCGGTCGGCGAACTCCTCCAGGGCGGTGTCGTGGTCCTCGGCCGCCAGGCGGATGACGAGGTGGCGGGCGCCGGCCGCCGCATAGGCGTCCAGCCAGGCGGCGGCCTCGGCGGGCGGTCCGGCGAACATGGCCTGGATCGACGCGACGAACTCCAGCGGCGCGTTGTAGTAGCGCTCGATGCTCGTCCGCAGGCGGTGGCGGGCCTTCTCCGGGTCGTCGTCCAGGCAGAGCGTCGCGTAGAGGGCCGGGGTCGCGGCTCCGATGACCTCGCGTTCCTCCGCGTACGTCGCAGCCTCGGGCGGGTAGGGGAGCCATCCGTCGGCGAGACGGGCCACGCGCGGCAGTGCCGGCCCGCCCCCCGCCAGCCAGATCGGCGGCCCTCCCGGACGCTTCGGCGGGGGCGCGAGCCGCACGTCCGAGAACGCGAAGTGCCGGCCCTCGTAGGAGACCGCGCCTCCGGACCAGAGCCGCCGCATCGCCTCGATCGACTCCTCCATCCGGCTGACGCGGCGGCCGAACCCGATCCCGACCGCCGCGAACTGGGCCTCGGTGGCGGGCACCGGGAACCCGGCCCCCATGCCCGCGATCAGCCGCCCGTCCGACAGGCGGTCGAGCGTGGCGAGCTGGTGGGCCAGCAGGATCGGATGGCGCAGGGCCGGCAGCAGCACCGCCGTGCCGAGCGCGACCCGCTCGGTGGCCTGCGCCGCGGCGGCCAGCAGCATCAGCGGATCGGCGCGCGGCCTGGTCACGGGACTGTCGCCCGCCCAGACCGAGTCCAACCCCATCTCCTCGGCGCGTCGCGCCTGGGCGATGAGGCGCCCGGGTTCATGCTCGCCCAGCAGGTCCTGCTCTCTCGTCGGCAGCAAGTAGCCGACCTCCAGCCTGGCCATCGTCCCCTCCGAGCGATCGTGGTTCAGCAACCATAACCATGTACTTCTCATTTTTGAAGTACATAGTTCAGGGAGCAGTAGAGTCGAGGGGCATGACAAGCCGTCGCCGGAGACCATCACGATCAAGAACCCCCGACCGAGGGCAGGGGGCGAGAACACCGCGTCGGCGTTGCCGAACGGCCTGCGCGCCGCTAGATCCCCTCGCCCGTCAACCGCCACGCCTGCACCGTGGCGAGCGCGGCGCCGGCGATGACGACGATCGGGAAATAGGGGAAGCCCAGGAAGCCGAGAGCGCCCGGCGCCACAGGAGAGACCGCTAGCACGCGTTCCTGGGCGGGCCAGAACGCCGCCCCGTACGCGGCCGCTGGGATGAGCACTCCTCCCAGGAGCATCGGAAGGCGAAGCCCGCGGGACCAGATCGCGTCCGCCATGCACACGACGCCCCCGGCGAACAGGGCGATGCCGACCGTGCCGAGCAGTTCGACACCGAAGAGCCATGCCCTGGAGATGGCGGTGTCCTCCTGGGTCTTCTTGGCCTCCTCATAGGAGATTCCGCCGCCGTTGGCGGGTCCTCCTCCGTAGGAGGTCACGCATTCCTGGCCCGGCGCCTGGACGGCCTGTCCGCACTTCGGTTCGCTGGTGTCCACCGCGTTGTCGGCCGTGTAGGCGTTGCTCAGGCTGAACACGGCGGCGACCACGCTCACCGCGAGCAAGCAGCTCCCCAGGGCCAACTGGAAGCGTCGCACCGCTCTCCTCCGTTTCCCGGTGAGCCCTTGCGTCCGGGGCGGCCTCGACGACACGTGATGAAAGCGAAGCAGAGAGTCGGTGCCTGCCGCTACCCGGCGGCATTACTTCCAAGGCGGTCGCTTTCTGAGGAGTGGTCGCCCCGGTAGGGTGCCGAATGGCATGAACTGATGCGGGGTGCCCCATGTGGGGAGAATCGGGAAGCCGGTGAGAATCCGGCACGGGCCCGCCGCGGTGACCGGGGAGCAGCCGCCCACGCGCGTAGGCGCGGCCACTGGCCGTCAGGCCGGGAAGGCGGGCGGTCGAGCATCGATCCGGGAGTCCGAAGACCGGCCTCGCTCCACACGGCCGCCGCGTTCGCGGCGGCCTGTCGCAGCGGGAGCCTGCCCATGGACATCTATGACGCCATTCACCGCCGCCGCGACGTGCGCGGCGAGTTCACCGGGGAACCGATTCCGCGGGACGTCCTTGAGCGCGTCCTGGCGGCCGCGCACGCCGCGCCGAGCGTCGGGCTGTCCCAGCCGTGGGACTTCGTGCTCGTGCGCGATCCCGCGATCCGGCGGGCGTTCCACGGCCACGTCCGGTCCGAGCGGGCCGCCTTCGCCGCCACCCTGACGGGCGCCGCCGCCGAGCGCTTCGCCCGGATCAAGATCGACGGGGTGCTGGAGTCCAGCCTGTCGATCGTGGTCACCTACGATCCCGAGCGCGGCGGCCCGGCGGTCCTCGGGCGGCATGCGATCGCCGACGCCGGGCTGTACTCCGTCTGCCTGGCCATCCAGAACCTGTGGCTCGCCGCGACCGCCGAGGGGCTCGGCGTCGGTTGGGTGTCGTTCTACCGGGAGCCGTACCTGCGCGACCTGCTCGGCATCCCGGAGACGATCCGCCCGGTGGCCTGGCTCTGCCTCGGCCCCGTCACCCACCTGGAACGCATTCCGGATCTCGAACGGCACGGCTGGCGGCGCCGCAGGGCACTGGACGCCGCCGTCCATCACGACCGCTGGACGGAGCCGGCGGGCTGACCCGGAGGCGGACGGCCATGTAGGCCAGGAAGGACAGGCCCGCGAGCAGGTAACAGTTGGCGACCGGGGTCAGGAGGTGGAAGCCGTACTCGCGCGGGCCGCCGTCGCGGGGCGTCCACCACAAGGGCGAGACGGCGAAGAGGACGTAGGCGGCCGCGGCGCTCTTGCGGTGGCCGTTCCGCAGGAGCACCGCCAGAGCCGGGACGATCCAGACCCAATGGTGCGCCCAGGAGATCGGGGAGACGATCAGGCCCGTCGCGCCGGTGACCGCCGTCGCGCTCAGCCAGTCGCCTCGCCTCGCCCAGACGGCGGCGACCGCGAGGCCGGAGACGCCGAGCGCCGGCGGAACGGCCGTGTACCAGTCGCCGACCTCGGCCGCTCCCCCCGATATGCGGGCCAGCGCGCCGTAGGGGGACTGGTTGCTGATGTACGGGGCGCCAACGCGAGAGGTGTCGTAGAAGGTGTGCAGCCAGTAGAGGCGGGACGCGTCCGGGGCGACGGCATGGGCGAGGACAGTGCAGACGGCGAAGGTCGCGGCGGCCGTGGCGGCGTCCTTGGTCCGCCGGCTCAACAGGAGCAGGACGACGAATACGGCGGGCGTCAGTTTGATCGCGGTCGCCACTCCGATGCCGATTCCGGCCGGACGGCCTCGGGCGACGCGGTACAGGTCGGCGAGGACCAGGGCGAGCAGGAAGAGATTGACCTGTCCCAGGAAGAACGACTGCCAGACCGGCTGGAGGAGCAGGCCTGCCGCCACCACGACCACGAGTGGGATTCTGTGGCCGGCCATTCTCGCCGTCAGCGCGCACGCCCCTACGAAGGCGCCCAGCGAGGCCAGTTGCCACAGCATGCGGGCAAGGACGAGCGGCAGGGCGGCCAGCGGAACGAACAGCGCCGCCATGAAAGGCGTGTTGGTGAAGTAGTGGTCGGCGACCTGCTCCTGGTAGAGGCGCGAGCCGTCCGTCACGATATGGCCGCCCAGCCAGTAGATGCGGAAATCCAGGGAGTCGTACACGGCGGAGAAGACGACGACTGCGAGGACTTCGACGGCGAGGAGGAAAGGCGCCCAGCGCTTCATGCCGGCAACGGTGTCGCCGGAGGCCCGGACCGCGCATCGGGCCACCGGACACATTGGCGAAAGGCGCTTGTAGCCTGCGGGATTACGCCCCCGGGCCAATGTGCCGGGACGGGGGCGGCGGTTACGATCGGCGCATGTCAGCCCTGCCGTTGCGCCGCCTGAGCCGCGGCACGGGGACGGTCCTCGCCTGGAGCGGCGCCGCCGTTTACCCGGTGGTCCTGTTCCTCACGTTCTCCCATGGAAGGACCGGCTTCCAGCAGCTGGAGATCCCCCTCTCGACCGGGCTCACGGTCCTCGTGCTCTCCCTGCTGCGGCGCCGGGCGCTGGTCGCCCACGTGATCCTGCTCCTCGCCTGGATCCTCGCCCTGCTGGCCCTGCCGGTCGGGACCGTCGGCGGCCTGCTGGTCCTGCTCCCCGGCGTCTCGGCCGGGTACATCACGGCGACCCGTCCGCGGAAGGTCTCCGTCCTCGTCGCCGTCACCACCTTCCTCCTCCAGGCCGCGGCGGTCACCGCGTTCCTGCAGGCCGACGAGGTGCTGCTGATGACCGTCCTGCTGGGGGCGGCCGTCGCGTTCATGGCGGGGAACTCGATCAGGACGCGGCGCGGGCACGCCGAGGCGATGCGGGAGCAGGCCACCGCGCAGGCCGTCTCCGCCGAGCGGCTCCGGATCGCGCGGGAGCTGCACGACATGGTCGCCCACAGCATCGGGATCATCGCGATCCAGGCGGGCGTGGGCGGACGGGTCATCGACACCCAGCCCGCGGAGGCCCGCAACGCGCTTCAGGCCATCGAGGCCACCAGCCGCGACACCCTGTTCGGGCTGCGGCGGATGCTCACCGCCCTCCGCAAGGACGACCCGGGGGCGGCGCCGCTCGGCCCCGCCCCCGGCCTCGCCGACCTGGACCGCCTCGCCGAGGCCGCGCGGGACGCGGGCGTCGCGGTCGACGTCCGGACGGCGGGCGAGCCGAGGCCCCTGCCGCCGGACGTCGACCTGTCCGCCTACCGGATCGTCCAGGAGGCGGTCACGAACGTCGTCCGGCACGCGGGCACCGACCGCTGCCGGGTGACGGTCGGCTACGGCGACGGCGACCTGGCCGTCGAGATCGAGGACGACGGGCGCGGCGGCGTGGTGGGCACCGGGTACGGCCTCGTCGGGATGCGGGAGCGGGTCGCGCTGCTGTGCGGCGAGTTCGCCGCCGGGCCGCGCCCCGGCGGAGGGTTCCGGGTGGCGGCGCGGATCCCGGCGCCGGCGGCGGCCGCATGACGATCCGCGTCCTGCTGGCCGACGACCAGCCGCTGATCCGCGCCGGCCTGCGCGTCCTGATCGCCGACACCCCCGGCATGGAGGTCGCGGGCGAGGCCGCGACCGGGGCCGAGGCCGTCCGGCTCGTGGCGGAGACGGCCCCGGACGTCGTCGTCATGGACATCCGCATGCCCGACATGGACGGCATCGAGGCCACCCGGCGGATCAGTCGCGCGGGCCCCGGAACCGCCCACGTCCTGATGCTGACCACCTTCGACGACGACGACTACGTCTACGGCTCGCTCAGGGCGGGCGCCGCCGGCTTCCTCGTGAAGGACATGGCGCTGGAGGAGATCCTGGCGGCGATCCGCGTCGTCGCCGGCGGGGACGCCCTGATCGCGCCGAGCGTCACCCGGCGGCTGATCGAGGAGTTCGCGGCGCGTCCGGAACCGGCCGCCGGGCGGCCCCGGCACGTGGAGGGCGTCACCGAGCGCGAGCGGGAGGTGCTGACCCTCGTCGGGCGCGGCCTGTCCAACCAGGAGATCGCCGCGGAGCTGGTCATCAGCGTGGCCACCGCGAAGGCGCACGTCGCGCGGCTGTTCGCCAAGCTCGGCGCGCGCGACCGCGTGCAGCTCGTCATCATCGCCTACGAGCTCGGCCTCGTAGCGCCCCCTACAGGCGGTAGTACTACCTGACGTGGTGAGGTCCGGGACCGTCGGATAATCTGGATCGCGTGAAGGGTCTGGGAGAGCTCGAACGCACCGTCATGGAGGTCCTGTGGGCACGGGAGGAAGCCGGACGCCCGGCGGCCACCGCCCGTGACGTGAGCCGTGCCCTCGCCGACGACCGCGACCTCGCGCACACCACGGTCATGACCGTCCTCGACAGGCTCGCGAAGAAGGGCTTCCTGGAACGCGAGCGCGACGGGCGCGCCTGGCGCTACCACCCGGTGGCGAGCCGCGAGATGTACGTCACCGAGCTCATGCTCGGGGCCCTGAACGAGACCGGTGACCGCGACGCGGCGCTCGCGCACTTCGTCCGCTCCGTGTCGAGCGACGAGATCGACGTGATCCGCCAGACCCTCGCGGGCATCACCGGCAAGGAACCTCCGGCATGACCGGCACCGCCCTGCTCGCATTGATCTCACTGGGGACCGTCGGCGGGGCGCACCTGCTGTCCCGGGCCCGGTGGACGTGGCGCACGCCCCGGATCGGGATCGCGCTCTGGCAGGCCCTCGGGCTGTGCTGGGGCGTCGCCACGATCGGCGCCCTGCTCGGGCTCGCCCTGATCCCGTACCGCAAGGGCGTCCTCGGCGGGCTGCCCGGCCTTTACGACGACCAGGCGGCCCGGCTCAACCCGGTGCAGGTGGCGGCCCTGCTCGCCGCGATCAGCCTGACCGGCGTGCTGCTGGTCATGCTGATGTTCGCGGTGCTGCGGGTCGTGCGGGCCCGGCGGCGGCACCGGGCGCTGCTCGCGCTGGTGTCGCGCCGCGACTCCTCGGTGCCCGGGACCCTCGTCCTCGACCACCCCGGCGCCGCCGCGTACTGCGTGCCGGGCGTCCGCTCGTCCAAGGTCGTCGTCAGCGCCGGCACGCTGGAACTGCTCGACCGCGGCGAGCTGGCCGCGGTGCTCGCGCACGAGCGCGCCCACGCCCGCGAGCGGCACGACCTGGTGCTGCTGCCGTTCGCGTCGCTGCGCCAGGTGTTCCCGCAGTTCCGGCTGGTCGGACGCTGCCTGGACGCGGTGGAGCTGCTGATCGAGATGGCCGCCGACGACCGGGCCCGGCACGGCCGGCCGCCGCGCGAGCTGGCGACCGCGCTGCTGCGCTTCGCCGCCGCCCGCCCGGCCGCCGCGCCGTCCGGCACGCTCGGCGTCGCCTCGCACAGCGACATCCCGGTGATGGCGCGGGTGAACCGGCTGCTGGAGCCGGAGCCGCTGCCCCGCCGCGTCCGCGTCGCCGCGTCGATCGCCGTCCCGGTCATCGCCGGCCTCCCGCTGCTGCTCCTCGTCCTGCCGCACTAGTTTTTTCGCAGTCCCGGCCCACTTCGCTCGCCTGGGGGCTCGCTACGCGACCGGAACTGGGCGAACGCGGCATCGCTTCGCGATCTGCCCGGCTCCGCTCGCCTCCGGCTTCGCTCCACCGGGCAGGTCACGCGTTCGCGCGCACGGCCGAGGCCCTTTCGCAACACGCCCTGCCCCTCCGGCGCCGCCCACCGGCCGCTAGTCGGCCAGGACCGTTCCGTAGAGGCGGTCGACGTGGAGGCGGATCACCAGCCGCCGGTCCTTCACCATCTGCTCCAGGAACGCCCGCTCGTCCGCCGGGTCGTCGAAGCCCGGCGTCATGGCGAGGAGCTCGCGCCCGGTCGCGTCACCGGCCTCCTCGCTGACGTCCGACAGCTCGGCGGTGCCCTCGGCGACCGCGAACGACAGGTGCCCGGGCCCGGACGCGTGCAGCGCGGCGCGCGGGTCGCGGCGGAGCTGCTTCACCTTCGCCCGGTCGGCCGTCGTGGAGATCCGCAGGACGCGCTCGTCCGGATCCCACGTGTAGACGACCGTGGAGACGTGCGGGTGGCCGTTCTTCTTGTTCGTGGCGAGGACGGCGAACTGCTGCTCGCCGAGGAGCCGGGACAGCTCGTCCTCGGTGACGGGCTTGGGGCCGGGTCCCTGGCCGGGGCCGTACTCGGTCATCGTGATCTCCTTCAGAGCTCGGTGGGGGACGGGGTCGGACTGCGGAGGGTTCAGACCGCGGCGGGGACGGACTCGACGGGCGCGGCGCCGGCCACGGGCGCCGGGCGGCGGAGGACGATCAGCGACACCGCGAGCGCGGCGACCAGCAGGCCCGCCGAGACGGTGAACGCCAGGTGGTAGCCGCCGGTGAGGGCGGCGGCGGTGCTCCGCCCGTCCGCCCGCAGGGACTCGACGCGGGAGGCGGCGAGCGTGGTCAGGACCGCCACGCCGAGCGCCATCCCGACCTGCTGGACGGTGTTGAACAGGCCGGAGGCGAGCCCCGCGTCCTCGGGGCGGGCGCTGGACATGCCGAGCCCGGTCAGCGACGGCAGCACGAGCCCGCCTCCGGCGATGAGGACGAACACGGGAAGCAGGTCGGTGACGTAGTCCGCGTCCACGGGGACGGTCGTGAGCCAGGTCATGGCGCCGATCAGCAGGATGAGCCCGGCCACCAGGACGAACCGCTCGCCGAACCGGTTCGAGAGCCGAGCGGACGCGAAGAGCGACACGGCGCCGATCGCCACGGCCGCGGGGAGCATCGCGAGGCCGGTGTCCAGCGCGCTGTAGCCGAGCACCTGCTGCATGTAGAGGGCGACGATCACCTGGAACGAGAACATCGCCGACAGGGTGAGCAGCTGGACTACGTAGGCGCCGGACACGTTGCGGGAGCGCAGGATCCGCAGCGGCATCAGCGGCGTCGCGGCGCGGGCCTGCCGGGCGGTGAACCCGGCGAGGAGCAGCAGCGACACGGCGCCGAGCCCCAGCGTGTGCGCCGACAGCCACCCGTACCGCTCGACCTTGACGACGGTGTAGATGCCCAGCATCAGCCCGGACGTGACCAGCACCGCGCCCGCGACGTCCGCGCCGGCGGCCAGGCCGACGCCCCGGTCGCGGGGCAGCGCGGGGAGGGCGAGCAGCATCACGGCCAGGCCGATCGGCAGGTTGATCAGGAAGATCCAGTGCCAGCTCAGCGCGTCGGTGAGCACGCCGCCGAGCACCTGCCCGATGGACGCGCCGGCCGCTCCGGTGAAGCTGAACACCCCGATCGCCTTGGCCCGTTCGCGAGGGTCGGTGAACAGCGTCACCAGGATGCCGAGCACGACGGCGGAGGCGAGGGCGCTGCCGACGCCCTGCAGGAACCGGGCGGCGATCAGCAGGCCGGACGTGGTGGCGGCGCCCGCCAGCACCGAGGCGGCGGTGAAGACCGCGTTGCCGGCGAGGAACAGCGTCCGGCGGCCGACGAGGTCGCCGAGCCGCCCGGCGAGCAGCAGCAGGCCGCCGAGCGGGATCAGGTAGGCGTTCATGATCCAGCTCAGCCCGGCGGGCGAGAAGCCGAGGTCGTCCTGGATGGCGGGCGCCGCGACCGTGACGATGCTGCCGTCCAGGATCGTCATCAGCATCGTGGCGGACAGCACCCCGAGCGCCGCCCATCGGGAGCGGAGCGGGGAGAGCGAGAGGGAGGACATGGTCATCTCCTGTTCGAGGGGAACAGGAGAGACCGTAGCAGATAGTTTCGTTGCAGACTATCTGTGAGGGTCTTACTTTTGGCGCTCGCGGGCCCGCCGGGCCGGCCCCGACGTCTCCGGCGGGGTGGCCAGATGCCCGCTGACCAGGGTGTTGAGCGCCTGGACGAGGGCCTCGCGCTGGTCTTCCGGAAGCGAGCCGAGGGCCGCCTCGTGGACGCCGTCGACGATCTGCTGGCTGCGGGCGGCGACCCGCGCGCCCTCCTCGGTGACGGCGATGATGCGGGCGCGCCGGTCCCGGGACGAGGGGCGCCGCTCGGCGAGGCCGGCCTTCTCCAGGGCGTCCACGGTCACGACCATGGTCGTCTTGTCCATGTCGCCGATCTCGGCGAGCTGGATCTGGGTGCGCTCCTCCTCCAGCGCGTGCACCAGGACGCAGTGCATGCGCGGCGTCAGCCCGATCTCGGCGAGCGCCGCCGTCATCCGGCCGCGCAGCACATGGCTGGTGTGGTCGAGCAGGAACGACAGGTCCGTCTGCGTGCGGGCGGGGGCCATCGAGGTCATGCGCCCAGTCTACCCAAGATGGTTTCGTTCCAGATTATCCGGCAGCAGTCGCATCCGGTGGGATACCATGGCGGCGTGAAGCGCACCGCATGTCTCGGCTGGTGGCCGTCCTAGGACGGCCACAGTGACGCATGCGATCGGGCCGTCCGCTGGACGGCCCTTCCTCTTCCTCGGTGCCCCGGGCCGGCCAGGCGGGACGGCCGCAGACCCGACGAGGAGGAACCCATGGACACCACCCCCGAGGCCCGCAGCCGCGAGCTGGAGGAACGCATCGCGGTCGACCCCGGAGCCTTCCGGATCCTGACCGGCGACCGCCCCACCGGACCGCTCCATCTCGGGCACTACTTCGGCACCCTGGAGAACCGCGTGCGGCTCCAGCGGGCGGGCGTGGAGCTGTTCGTCCTGGTGGCCGACTACCAGGTGCTCACCGACCGGGACGTGGCCGACCGCCTCTCCGAGTACGTCGAGGGGCTGGTCGCCGACTACCTGGCCGCCGGGATCGACCCGTCAAGGGCGACGATCTTCAGGCACAGCTCCGTCCCGGCGCTGAACCAGCTCATGCTGCCGTTCCTGTCCCTGGTGTCGATCGCGGAGCTGAGCCGCAACCCCACGGTCAAGGACGAGATCGCGACGTCCAGGCAGTCGGCGGTGAGCGGGCTGATGTTCACCTATCCCGTCCACCAGGCCGCCGACATCCTGTTCTGCAAGGCGAACCTCGTGCCCGTCGGCAGGGACCAGCTCCCGCACCAGGAGATCACCCGGACCATCGCACGCCGCTTCAACGAGCGCTACGGGCCCGTCTTCCCGGTGCCGGACGCCCTGCTGTCGTCCGCGCCGCTCCTGCTCGGAACGGATGGCAGCAAGATGAGCAAGAGCCGCGGCAACGCCGTCGCCCTCTCCGCCACCGAGGACGAGACCGCGCGGCTGATCAAGCGGGCCGTGACCGACGCCGACCGGCGCATCACCTACGAGCCCGAGACGCGCCCGCAGGTCTCCAGCCTGGTGCTGCTCGCCGCGCTCTGCCAGGACCGCGACCCGCACGACGTCGCCGCGGAGATCGGCGACGGCGGCGCGGCGGCGCTGAAGAAGGTCGTGACCGACTCGGTGAACGAGTTCCTGCGCCCGATCCGCGCCCGCCGCGCCGAGGTCGCCGCCGACCGGGCGTACCTGCGCGGCGTCCTGGCCGAGGGCGACGAGCGCGCCAACGCGGTCGCGGAACGCACCCTGGAGGAGGTCCGCGAGGCCATGGCTTCCTAGGGGCCGGCCTACCGCTTGGCGATCCCGTGGAGGACGGTCGCGACCAGGTCGTCCACGGCGTCCGGCGGCACCCGGTGCGCGAGGCCCCGGCCCTCGAACAGCAGCGACAGCACCGGCTCGTGGCACGCGCCGACGATGAGCGAGGCCGCCGCCTCGACCCGGGCGTCCGGGTCGAGGCGGCCGAGGTCGCGCTCGCCGCGCAGGTACGCGGCGAGCCGCTCCTTCCAGGTGCCGCCCCGGTCGCTCAGCGCGGCGAACCGGGAGAGGACGGCCGGGTGCGCGATCAGCCCGGTCAGCGCGGGCAGCATCCCGTCGTGCAGGGCCAGGCCGTGCGCCACGTACGCGCGCAGGTTCTCCTCGACCGTGCCGGTGCCGGTGCCGGGCTCGGGCAGCGGGCCGAGCGGCCGCGCGACCGACTCGGCGTGCGCCAGGAGCGCGTGCGCGAGCAGCTCCTCCTTGTCGGCGAAATGGTTGTAGAGGACGCCGTCGGCGACGCCCGCCTCACGCGCGATCGCACGGACGGTCAGGCCCGCCGTCCCGCGCTCGGCGATCAACCGCTCGGCCGTGGCGATCAGGTGGTCGCGCAGGGTCCGGTCGCCGGCGCCCAGCGCGGCCGCTCTTCGAGGTGACATCACCCCGCATCGTAATGAGCGAGCTCGAATCCGTGCGCGGCGAGGTCGGGAAGGAAGTCCGGCCCGGCGACGTCCTCGATGTGGTGGACGCCGGGCCGCATGCCGTCCAGCCGCCGGACGGTCATCGCGGCGGCCAGGCCCGTCGCGCGGCTCTGCCGCCGTCCCGCGAACGACCGCACCGTCCCGCCGGACCGGACCGCCACCGCGAACCCGTCCCCGCCGACGTGGACGCGGCGGAACGCGGCCCGCAGCGGGCGCAAATCCCGGAACGGGACGAGGCGGGGGAGGAGGGCGGTCATGGCGCGCGAGTCGAGGCAGAGCCCCGTGCGCACGCGTCCGGGAAGGGTGTACTGGTCGGAGAACGGGAAGCGGTGCACGGTCCGGACGCCGTAGGGCTCGGGGAACCGCATCCGCCACGACTCGCCCAGGCCGGCGAGCGAGTCGAGCGTCCACTCGACGGCCGACGGCCCGTGCCGCTCACCGGCGCCGAGCAGGACGCCGATGTCCACCTCCCCGCCGCCGGACTCCCGGGCCAGCAGGTTCGTGACGCCGGGCGCGAGGCCCACGCTCAGCACCGCCGTGGCGTTCCGCTCGGCGGCGAGCCCGTCCAGCGCCTCGATGCCGGAGAGCACCGCGTGCGATGCGGACACGTCGACGTAGTGGACGCCTCTGGCGAGGCACGCTTCGGCGACCCGGGCGTTGCCCGTCTCCGCGCACATGACGACCGCGTCGGCCGCGATCTGCTCCAGGTCGTCGCCGCGAAGGTCGATCCGCATCGCGAGCGCGCCCGGCACCGTGCGGGCCTTGGCGAGGTCGCGTCCGGCGGCCACCACCTCCGGGACATGTCCGAGCAGCCCCGCGACGACCTCGCGGCCGACCGCGCCGTACCCGCCGAGGACCACGACCCGCTTCATCGTCGTCCCGGGCCTAGGCACGGCGCGCCGTGACCAGCCACGCGGTGCTGCGCAGGCGGACGGCCCCGTCGCGCTCGAACGGGCGCATCGCCTTGGTGACGGCCTCGCGCACCTCGTCGCCCGAGCCGTAGTTGTGGCGGATCGGGCCCCAGCCGGCGAAGAACTCCCCGGCCTCGCGGGCGTCCCGGCCCCAGATCTGCTCGGCCTCGACCTTCCGGCTGGTCACGCCGTGGAACCCGGCGCCGCCGAGGACCTCATGGACGCGGTCCGGGTCCGACAGCGACAGCGGCCCCGCGTCGTGCCCGACGGGGGCGTGGTCGAGCGGCGGGAGCGCGGCCGCGAGCGCGCCCATGTCGGTCTCGGCGAGCGGCGTCATGCACAGGAACGCCAGCCGGCCGCCCTCGCGCAGGGCCCGCCGGACGTTGCCGAACGCGGCGACCGGGTCGGCGAAGAACATGACCCCGAACCGGCTGACGGCGACGTCGAAGCCGCCGGTGGGGAAGGGGTGCACCTGGGCGTCGCCCCGCTCGAAGGCCGCGTTCGCGACGCCCTCCTCCGCGGCGAGGGAGCGGGCGCGGGCGAGCATCGGCCGGGACAGGTCCACGCCGGTCGCGCCGCCGAGGGACGCCCGCCGCGCCGCGAGCCGGGTGATCTGCCCGTTGCCGCAGCCGATGTCGAGGACCCGGTCGTGCGGCCCGATCGCCGCCGCCTCCAGCAGGGCGTCGTTGAACCCGCCGTTCATGGCCTCGTAGCGGTCGTGGTGCTCGGCCCAGTGCTCGCCCTCGTACCCGTTCCACGCCTCCGACTGGTGGGTGTTGACGATCGGCTGGGTCTCCGTCATGGGTCCTCCTGGTATGAACGCTTGTTCATGAACGTATGTTCATAATGCGGCGTGCGGCGGCGCGCGTCAAGGCGGTTCGGGTGCCGACCGTAGAACGGAATTCTTCGTTCCCCTACGATGGAGGGCATGGAGACCGCACGAGCGCCCCTGAGCGGGCGGAAGGCGCAGGCCGCACGCAACGACGAACTCATCCGGGAGGCGGCACGGGCGGTGTTCACCGCCGACCCCGGCGCACCGATCTCGGCGGTGGCCGAGCACGCCGGGGTGGGGATCAGCGCTCTCTACCGCCGCTACAAGAGCAAGGAGGACCTGCTCCAGAAGCTCGCCGACGAGGGCATGGACCGCTACCTCGCCGAGGTGGAGGCGGCCCTTGACGACGACGGCGACGCGTGGGAGGCGTTCGCCGCGTTCATGCGCCGCTGCCTCGACATCGGCGCGGGCTCCCTCACCATGCGGCTGGCGGGCGCCTTCGAGGTCACCGAGGACATGAGCCGCAAGGGCCGCGAGATCCACCTCGCGACGCAGCGGCTGCTGGAGCGCACCCGGGAGGCGGGCGCGCTGCGTCCCGAGATCGAGGTCGGCGACATCTCGGTGATCCTGGAGTACCTGCACGGCATCCGGATCGGCGACGACGAGCGGATGAACCGGCTCCAGCACCGCTACCTGGCGCTGATCCTGGACGCCATGCACCTCACGGACCGGGGGGAACTGCCCGGCCCTCCTCCGAGCTGGCAGGAACTGGTCACGCGCTATGACGACTGAGCTGGGACGACGGGCGCTCAACCGGGCGCTGCTGGCCCGGCAGCTCCTGCTGGAGCGGCACGCAATGCCCGCGCTCGACGCGATCGAGCACCTGGTCGGCATGCAGGCGCAGGCCCCGAGCCCGCCCCACATCGGGCTGTGGAGCCGGCTCGCGGACTACCGGCTCGACGAGGCCGGGGAGCTGATCGCCGACCGCCGGGCGCTGCGGATGGTGCTGATGCGCGGGACGCTGCACCTGGTCAGCGCCCGCGACGCCCGCGCGCTGCGGCCGCTCACCCAGGCGGTCCTCGACGGGCACCTGAGGTCGCGGGCGGCGGAGCTGGAGCACCTCGACCTCCCGGCCGTCGTCGCGTGGGCGCGCGCCCTGCTGGAGGAGGAGCCGCGAACCGACAAGGACCTGCGCGCTCTGCTGGCCGAACGGTGGCCGGACGAGGACCCGGCGCTGCTGGCCTGGGCCGTCCGGCTCTCGCTGCCGCTCGTGCAGGTCCCGCCGCGCGGGATCTGGGGCGCCTCGGGGGTCGCGCGCCACACGACCCTGGAGAACTGGCTCGGGCCCATGGCGCCCGACCCCTCGCCGGAAGACCTGGTGCGGCGGTATCTGGCCGCCTTCGGGCCCGCGAGCGTCCAGGACGTCCAGCAGTGGGCCGGGCTGACGCGCCTAGGCGAGGTCGTCGAGCGGCTCAGGCCCGAGCTGGTGGTGTTCCGGGACGAGAACGGCCGGACGCTGTACGACCTTCCGGACGCGCCGCGCCCCGGCCCCGACGCGGAGGCGCCGGTCCGGTTCGTTCCCGACTTCGACAACCTGCTGCTGTCCCACGCCGACCGGGCGCGGATCATCAGCGAGGAGCACCGCAAGCGCGTCTTCACCGTCAACGGCATCATCCGCGCGACGTTCCTCGTGGACGGCTTCGTCCACGGCATGTGGAAGATCGAGAAGAGCCGGGGCGAGGCGGTGCTGCGCGTCGACCCGTTCGCCCCCGTCCCGGGACCGGAGCGCGCGGCGCTGGAGGAGGAGGGCATGCGCCTGCTCGCCGCGGCCCATCCCGCGGCGAAGTCGCACGGCGTGGAGTTCGGCTAGGCCTCGCGGGCGCACGGCGCCTCGTGGTTCGGGTCCAGCGAGCCCAGCAGGGCGTGCAGGATTCCCCGGAACTCCAGCATCTGCTCGCGGGTCAGCGGGTCGAACAGGTGCCGCCTGACCTCGGCGACGTGGCCCGGCGCCGCCTCGGCGAGGACGGCGAACCCCGCGTCGGTCAGCCGGGCGATCGTGGTGCGCCGGTCGGAGGCGTGCTTGCAGCGGCTCACCCAGCCGGCCTCCTCGAGCCGGTTCACGGCGTGCGACAGCCGGCTGGGGGAGGAGTGCACGATCTCGGCGAGCTCGGTCATGGTCAGCGCGCGGCCGGGCGCCTCCGACAGCATCGCGAGGATCATGTAGTAGGTGTGCGGCATGCCCGAGTCGCGCTGGAGCTGGCGGTCGAGGGCCTCGCCGAGCAGCCGGGACGTCCACAGGAAGGCGCGCCAGGTCTCCTGCTCGTCGTCGTCGAGCCACCGCGGCTCCGTCGTCTCGGCCATGCCCCCAGTCTACCTGCACGTTTGAACCCTCAAGACTTGAAGATTCAACAAAATGAGGTACTGTTGAACACTCAAGTAAGGGGAGGACGCACATGACCCGGATGCCCGTGCTCTACCTCAGCCACGGCGCGCCGCCGCTGGCCGACGACACCCGGTGGACCGCCGAGCTGGCCCGCTGGTCCGCGGAGCTGCCGAAGCCGGAGGCGATCCTCATGGTGTCGGCGCACTGGGAGGAGGCGCCGCTCAGCATCGGCGCCACCCGGCCGGTGCCGCTCGTCTACGACTTCTGGGGCTTTCCCGAGCGGTACTACACCGTCCGGTACGACGCGCCCGGCGCCCCGGCCCTCGCCGACGACGTGGGGAAGCTGATCCCCGGCGTCCACCAGGACGAGCGGCGGGGCCTGGACCACGGCGCCTACGTGCCGCTCGTGGAGATGTATCCGGACGCCGACGTGCCCGTCCTGCAGATGTCGATGCCCACCCTTGAGCCGGAACGCCTCTTCGAGATCGGGCGGAGCCTCGCGCCGCTGCGCGACAAGGGCGTCCTCATCGTCGGGAGCGGTTTCACCACCCACAACCTGCGGGAGATGCGGCCGGATCCGGACGCGGCGCCGCCCGCGTGGTCGGCCGAGTTCGACGAGTGGACGGACCGGGCCGTGCGGGGCGGCGACGTCGACTCCCTGCTCGACTTCCGCGCCAAGGCCCCCGCCGCGCGCATCGCCCACCCGCGGACGGAGCACTTCGCGCCGCTGTTCGTGGCGCTCGGCGCCGATGCCGACGCCGCGTCGCGGCGGCGTTCGGTCATCGACGGCTACTGGCTCGGACTGGCCAAGCGCTCGTTCCAGTTCGGCTGACCGCTTGTCACGTTCCGCCCGGAACCGCCCGGTTCCGGGTCAGTCGGTGCCGACCGGCACGTCCATCTGCGCGAACCCGATGCGCCAGGAGGGCACCTGCGGCTTCCACCCGAGGCCCAGCGCCCTGGCGTTGGACACCGGACGCCCCGTCGTGGCCGCGTGCTTGCCGGCGCTGCCCGGCCCGGGCGCGCCGAGCGCCGCGCTGTAGACCGGCAGCCAGTCCGCCGTGGTCGCCGGCTCGTCGTCGACGACGTTGACGACCCCGGCGGGCCAGTCGAGGGCCGCGAGCGCCGCGGACGCGGCGTCGTCGGCGTGCACGAACGACGTCCAGGACGGCGCCTGGCGCAGGGTGCCCGCCCGCACCCGCTCGGCGATGGCGCCGTCGGGCGCGTACCAGGTCCCCGGGCCGTAGAGCGCCCCGTAGCGCAGGATGACGCCGTGCGGCATCTCGGCGACCGCCTGCTCCAGCGACGCGATGCCCGCGTAGGGCGGCAGGTGCGAGTCGAGCGGGTCGGTCTCGACGGCGGGGGCGTCGCCCGGCACGTACAGCCAGGCGATGCTCTGCGCGATCATGGTCTGCACGCCGGCGGCCCGCGCCGCGTCGACGAGGTTGCGGGTGCCCACGATCCGCAGGTGCGAGTTGGCCTCGAAGTCCTCGTCGCTGAGATCGGTGAGCTGGTGGATCACGGCGTCGGGACGCACGGCGGCCATGGCGTCGCGCACGGCGCCGGCGTCGAGCACGTCCAGCAGGACCGGCGCGGCGCCGAGGTCGCGCAGCATGCCGGTGCGTTCGGTTCGGCGCGTCGTCCCTGCGACCTCATGGCCCGCCTGGACGAGCAGCGGGATCAGCCGGCGGCCGACTACTCCGGTCGCTCCGGCGAGGAGAATCTTCAAGGGGGTACCTCCGCGGCTCTCACGCCATCGTGCATCGTCTGCTGTGGGGTCTGTCAGCACTGGTCACGCCCGGCGTTCCGCATGGACACCCCCCTGCGTCCGGCCGGACGAAGTCGGACGGGCCCGCACCGCCCCCCGGCGGCTCGTCCGCCATGAGCGTACCGCCGGGAGGCGCCCCGGTGCGTTTCGCGTGCGCCGCAGACGAGAATTCTTGTCCTCGGACGGGATTCGGCACTGCGAAGGATCGGCGGCACATGAAGATCACTCTTGTCCAGGGCGACATCACCGAGCAGAAGGTGGGCGCGGTCGTGAACGCGGCGAACTCGTCGCTGCTGGGCGGCGGCGGGGTGGACGGCGCGATCCACCGCAAGGGCGGACCCGAGATCCTGGAGGAGTGCCGCAAGCTCCGCGCCTCCCACTACGGCGGCGGCCTGCCGACCGGCCAGGCGGTGGCGACGAGGGCCGGGCTGCTGCCCGCCGAGTGGGTGATCCACACCGTCGGCCCCGTGTACTCGGCCTCCGAGGACCGCTCCCACCAGCTCGCCTCGTGCTACCGGGAGTCCCTGCGCATCGCCGACGAGCTGGGCGTCGGCTCGATCGCCTTCCCCGCGGTGTCGGCCGGCATCTACGGGTGGCCCATGGACGACGCCGCCCGCATCGCGGTCGGCACCGTCCGGGCCACCCCGTCCCAGGTGGTGGACGCCCGCTTCGTCCTGTTCACCGAGGACGCCTACAGCGCCTTCGAACGCGCGGTGAGCGGGTTCTAGCCTTCGTCGTCCGGCTTCGGCGGGGGCACCACCAGGACCGGGCGGTGGGCGTGGTGCAGCACGCGCGTGGACACGCTGCCCAGGATCACCGACCGCGCCCCCGCCAGGCCGCGCGAGCCCGTGACGATGAGAGAGGCGTTCAGCTCCTCCGCGACGTCCACGATCGCGGCCCACACCGGCCCGCCGCCGCGCTCGGCGCGCACCGCCACCTCGGTCAGCCCCGCCTTGGCGGCGATGGCGGCGCCCCGCTCGGCGAGCCGCTCGGCCTGCTTCTCCTCCTCGTACTGCTCGCCCTCCTCCATATGGCCGGCGACGGGCACGGCGGCGGCGATCGGCGCCCAGGAGATCTGGGTGAGCAGCGGCTCCCACACCGTCATGATCACGGTCGGCTCGGGGCGCAGGTGCCGCGCCACGTACTCGACCGCCGCCCGGGCGTCGTCAGAACCGTCGTACGCGATGAGAACCGTCATACGAAGAACATCTCCACGGGCGCGCCGTGCGAACGCGAACGCGGAGGCCAGTGGCGAATCTCTCAGGCGCGGGAGGGGGCGCGGCCCGCTCCGGGCGGGCCCGCGAAGGCCTGCGCGACCTCCAGCCAGCGCTCGGCGTCGGGGCCGGTCGCGGTGAGGGCGAGGTCGGCCGGGTGGCGGCGCTGGGTCACCGCGTGGCAGAAGTCGAGCGCGGGGCCGGTGACCGACTGGCGGGCGTCCGGCGGGCCCCAGGTCCATTCGTCGCCGTCCGGGCCCCGGAGGACGACGCGGAACTCCTCGGCGGGCGGCTCCAGGCCCCGGTTGCGGAACGCGAAGTCGCGGGTGCGGACGCCGATGTGCGCGACGTGCCGGAGTCGGTTCGTGGGCTCGCGGCGCGCGCCGAGCGCGTCGGCGACGTCCTCGCCGTGCGCCCAGGTCTCCATGAGCCGCGCGGTCGCCATGGACGCGGCGCTCATCGGCGGGCCGAACCAGGGCAGGCGGGTGCCCGGCGGGACGGCGGCGAGCGCCTCCACCATCCGGCGGCGCCCCTCCCGCCAGCGGGCGAGCAGGCGGGCGGGCTCCTCGGCGGCGCCCTCCCGCGCGCCCGCCTCGACGTAGCCGGCCGGGTCCGCCATGGCCTGCTCGACGTGCCGAGCGAACGCGGCGGCGTCGGTGGCCGCGACGACCGCCTGCGCGTCCGTCCAGGCGAGGTGCGCGATCTGGTGCGCGATCGTCCAGCCCTCGGCCGGGGTCGGGTCGGCCCAGCGGCCGGCGGGCAGCGGCGCCACCAGGGCGTCGACGGAGTCGCCCTCGGCGGCGAGGTCGGCGAGCAGGAGCTGCAGGTCGGGCATGCCGCAATGATCCCGTGTCCCGGGGCGCGGGGTACAGGGGCGGACCGAATTTCGTTCAGTCGACCAGGGCGCGGGCGGCGGCGTAGTCGGCCTTGCCGTTCGGCAGCCGCAGGCTCCGGTCGGTGCGGACGAACGCCTTCGGGATCTTGTAGCGGGCCAGCTGGGCGGCGCAGCCCGCGCGCAGCTCGTCGTCGGACGGGGCGCCGGACGGGCCGAGCACCGCGACGATCTCCGTGCCCCAGCGCTCGCTCGGGCGGCCGACCACCAGCGCGTCGGCGACGCCGGGCAGGCCGCGCAGGACGGTCTCGACCTCCTCGGCGAACACCTTCTCGCCGCCGGTGTTGATCGTGGTGGCCTCGCGCCCGTGGACCTCGACGGTGCCGTCGTCGAGCAGCCGCGCCCGGTCGCCCGCGACGACGAGGCGCTCGCCGTCCACGGTGAGGAACGTGGACGCGGTCTTCGCCGGGTCGCCGAGGTAGCCGAACGGGATCGCGTCGCCGCCCTTGGCCAGCCAGCCGAGCTCGTCCTCGCCGGGCGCGAGCCGCCGGGACCGGTCGGCGCTCAGCACGGCCGTGCCCGCCGCCGGCCGGAACGACCGGGCGGCCGGGCCGTGCCGGGTGACCTGGAACCCGGACTCCGACGAGCCGAGCACGTCCACGAGCCGCGTGTGCGGGAGCAGTTCGAGCAGCCGCGCCTTCACGCCCGGGCTGACGGCGGCGGCGGAGTTGATGAGCGTGCGCAGCGAGCCGAGGTCGTGCGGGCGGGCCTCCAGGGCCGCGACGATCGGACGGGCGAACGCGTCCCCGACCAGCGGCATCCGGGTGACGCGCTCGCGCTCGGCCGTGGCCATCAGGTCGGCGGCGTCCAGGCCGTCCACCCGGTCGGGGAACACCACGGCGCCCCCGCCGCACCAGCCGCCGAGCGCCGACCACGTGCCCCCGCCGTGCATGAGCGGCGGCCCGACCAGCACCCGCACGTCGCTGCGCACGGCCCGCTCGACCGCCTCGCCGAGGTCGGTGAGCGGGGCGCCGTCGCGGCGCCGCATGCCGAGCGGCCCGATCATCAGGTCGCCGATCCGCCACAGCACGCCCTTCGGCATCCCCGTCGTGCCGCCGGTGTAGAGGATGTGCAGGTCGTCCGGGCTCGGACGGACGGGGAGGGGCTCGCAGGACGCCTTGGCGAGCGCCTCCTCGTAGTCGAGCGCGCCGGGCAGGAGGGCGGCGCCCGAGTCGTCCGCCACCTGGAGGAGGAGCGGGCGGGTGCCGAGCCTCTCGACCACCCGGCCGATCACGTCGGCGAACCGCGCGTGGTACAGGACGGCGGCCGGCCGGGCGTCGGTGAACAGCTGGGCGAGCTCCTCGTCCACGTACCGGTAGTTGACGTTGAACGGCGCGATTCGCGCCTTGTGCGCGCCGACCAGGCCCTCCAGGTACTCCGGCCCGTTGTGCAGGTAGAGCGCGAGGTGGTCGTGCGGCGACTCCCACGGCTCCGATGCCGGGCCGCCGTCCTCCGCGTGCAGGCCGAGGCCGTGCGCGTGCAGGACGTTCGCCAGGCGCCGCGTCCGGTCGGCGACCTCGCGCCAGGTCATCCGGCGGTCGCGCCACACCAGGCACTCGCGGTCGGGGATCGCGGCGGCGATGGCCTCGTGCAGGGTCGCCAGGTCGAGCATCGGCACTCCTCCGGGACGGGGGCGTCGGCAGCACCGTAACCGATGGCTTACCGAATCCCGTTCAGTGGGTGCGGCGTTGGCGGAGCGGACCGGCCGTACACCGGCGTACAAGGCATAGGGGATGAGCCCCGACAATTACCCCGTGCCCCCAGTCCCGAGGCCGCGGGGGGAGGTGACCCGCGGCACCACCGCCCCCAACCGGCTCCGCCGGATCGACCGCTGGATCGCCGCCACCCAGACCGCCGCGCTGCGCTCGGGCGCGCACCCGCTGGCGGTCGACCTCGGCTACGGCGCGTCCCCGGTCACCACCTTCGAGCTGTACTCGCGGCTCCGCGCGGTGTCGCCGCGGCTGGAGGTCGTCGGGATCGAGATCGAGCCCGCCCGGGTCGCCGCCGGGGTCGCCTTCGCCGCCGCCACCGGGCCCCACGACGGGCTGTCGTTCCGGCGCGGCGGCTTCGAACTGCCGGTGCCGCGCCCGCCGGTGCTGGTGCGGGCGTTCAACGTGCTGCGGCAGTACGACGAGCAGGCGGCGTGGCGCGCATGGGACGACCTGCGCGCGCGCCTCGCCCCCTCCGGCGTCCTGGTCGAGGGGACGTGCGACGAGATCGGACGCCGTGCCGTCTGGGTGACGCTCACCAGGGACGGCCCGCGGACCATCACGTTCGCCGCCCACGTGCGCTCGCTCGAACGGCCCTCGGCGCTGGCCGAGCGGCTGCCGAAGACGCTGATCCACCGGAACGTGCCGGGCGAACCCGTCCACGAGTTTCTGGCCGCGTTCGACCGGTGCTGGGCGATCGCGGCGCCCCATTCGGCGTTCGGCCCCCGCGCGCGCTGGGTCGAGGCCGTGTCGCTGCTGGCGCGGACCCATCCCGTCCTGGCCCGACCCCCGTACGGCGGCCGGAACCGGTGGCGCCTCGGCGAGGTCACGCTTCCCTGGAGCGCCGTCGCGCCCTACTCGCGGTAGAGCTTGTGCGGGGCGGCCTGGACGCGCGGCTGGACGTCGATGCGGTCGATGTTGACGTGCGGCGGGCGGGTGACGGCCCAGGCGACGCAGTCCGCGACGTCGTCGGCGACCAGCGGTTCGGACACGCCCTCGTACGGCTTGGCGGCCTTCTCCTCGTCCCCGTGGAACCGGACCAGCGAGAACTCCTCGGTCTTCACCAGGCCCGGCGCGATCTCGGTGATCCGGACGGGCTCGGCGACCAGCTCCAGCCGCAGCACCTCGTTCACCGCGTAGGCGGCGTGCTTGGCCGCGTTGTACCCGCCGCCGCCCTCGTACGGGACGTGCCCGGCGAGCGAGGTGATGTTGACGATGTGGCCCGCGCCGCTCTCGACCAGCTTCGGCAGGACCGCCTTGGTGACGCGGACGAGGCCCAGGACGTTGGTGTCGTACATCGACTGCCAGTCGTCGAGGTCGGCGGCGGCGACGCTGTCCATGCCGAGCGCCCCGCCGGCGTTGTTGACCAGGACGTGGCAGGCGTCGACCGCCGCCGCGAGCGCGTCCACCGACTCCTGCGCGGTCACGTCCAGCGTGACCGGCGCGATCCTCCCCGCGCCCGGCACGCTCTCGGCGATCTCCTTGGCGAGGTCGTCGAGGCGGTCGCGGCGCCGCGCGGCGAGCACGACGTTGAACCCCTCGGCCGCCAGGCGCCTCGCCGTGGCCGCCCCGATGCCGCTGCTTGCTCCGGTCACTATCGCCGTCTTGCGCATGGGTCCAGTCTCTCGGGTGGGTGAGCCTGGTCGGCACAGTACTGCCCGGCACGGGAGGCGGGAGCCGCGGGGACCGGTGCGGCGGGCGCGGGTGAGGTCGGTCACTGTGGCGGTGAGTCACGCTTGGCCACCTTGCCGAGGGAACACGTAACCCCGGTCGATAGGTTGCACTGTCGGAGGTGGTGTCCGGTGTCGCGTCGTATCAACCGGGTTGCGACGATCAGTGTCCATACTTCCCCTCTGGATCAACCGGGTACCGGCGACGCGGGCGGCCTGAACGTCTACGTCGTCGAGGTCGCCAAGCGGCTCGCCGCCAGGGGGGTCGAGGTGGACATCTTCACCCGCGCGACCTCCCGGGCCCTGCCGCCCGCCGTGGAGCTCGCGCCGGGCGTCCTCGTCCGCAACGTGGTCGCCGGGCCGTTCGAGGAGCTCGACAAGACCGAGCTCCCCCGGCACCTGTGCGGCTTCACCTCCGGCGTGCTGCGCGCGGAGGCCGCCCACGACCCCGGCCACTACGACCTCCTCCACACGCACTACTGGCTGTCAGGCCAGGCGGGGTGGGCGGCGAAGGAGCGGTGGGGCGTCCCGCTCGTCCACTCCATGCACACGATGGCCAAGGTCAAGAACGCGGCCCTGGCCGACGACGACAAGCCCGAGCCGGCCGAGCGCGTCCTCGGCGAGGAGCAGGTCGTGGCCTCGGCGGACCAGCTCGTCGCCAACACCGCCAAGGAGGCCCGCGAACTCGTCGACCTCTACGGCGCCGACCCCTCGCGCGTCGCGGCCGTCAGCCCCGGCGTCGACCTGTCGGTGTTCCGCCCCGAGTCGCCCCTCATCGCCCGCGGCGCCGGCCTCCTGCCGCACCGGACCGGGCCCGCCCGCCGCCGCCTCGGCCTGCCCCGCGACGCCTACGTGCTGCTGTTCGTCGGCCGCATCCAGCCGCTGAAGGCCCCCGACGTGCTGCTGCGCGCCGTCGCCCGCATGCTCGCGGACGACCCGGAGCTGCGCTCGCGGCTCGTCGTCGCCGTCGTCGGCGGCCCCAGCGGCTCCGGGCTGTGCCGCCCCGAGGGCCTGCAACTGCTCGCCGCCGACCTCGGCATCTCCGACGTCATGAGGTTCGAGCCCCCGGCGCCCCAGCACGAGCTGGCCGACTGGTACCGCGCCGCGGACGTCACCGTCGTCCCGTCCCGCAGCGAGTCGTTCGGGCTCGTCGCCGTCGAGTCCCAGGCCTGCGGAACGCCGGTCGTCGCGTCCCGCGTCGGCGGCCTGTGCACCGCGGTCGCCGACGGCGAGTCCGGCGTGCTGGTCTCCGGGCACGACCCCGCCGACTACGCCGCCGTCCTGCGGCGCCTGCACGCCGAGCCCGGGCTGCACGCCCGCCTCGCCCGCGGCGCCGTCCGGCACGCGCGCGACTTCGGCTGGGACACCACCGTCGACCGCCTTCTGGACGTGTATACCGGTGCCGTGTCGAAGCCGACCGCCGCCGTGGAAGCGACCGTATGAACGAAGCCGAGCGGGGGGCGCGGGGAGCCGCCCCCCAGGGGGGAGCACGCATGAGCGTCGTCGAGACCATCCGGGTGACGCTGGAAGCCGCCGACTTGGAGTTCGACGAGCCGCGCGAGAACGCGTTCTTCGTCAAGCTCCCCGGGCAGCACAAGCTCGCCACCATGACGTGGCTCATCGTCGGCGACCACTCGCTGCACGTCGAGGCGTTCTTCTGCCGCCGCCCCGACGAGAACCACGCCGAGTTCTACCGGTTCCTCCTGGAGAAGAACGGCCGCATGTACGGGGTCGCCTTCGCGCTGGACGACGTGGGCGACGTCCACCTCGTCGGGAAGGTCCCGCTCGAATCGGTGTCGCCGGAGGAGGTCGACCGCCTCCTCGGCTGCGTCCTCACCTACTCCGACGAGAACTTCGACAAGGCGCTGGAGCGCGGGTTCAAGTCGTCCATCCAGCGCGAGTGGGACTGGCGCGTCAAGCGCGGCGAGAGCCTCGCCAACCTCCAGGCCTTCGCCTCCTTCGCGGACCCGGCCAACCGCGAGTGACCCGCGCGGGGCCGATAGGCTCTGGTCCCATGGCGACCCTGGTATTGCTCCGGCATGGCGAAAGCGTCTGGAACGCGGAGGGGCTGTTCACCGGCTGGGTGGACGTCGACCTCTCCGCCAAGGGCGAGAGCGAGGCGACCAAGGGCGGCGACCTGCTGCTCGACGCCGACATCACCCCCGACGTGGTGCACACGTCGCTGCTGAAGCGGGCCATCCGCACCGCCAACATCGCGTTGGACGTCGCCGACCTGCTCTGGATCCCGGTGAAGCGCTCCTGGCGCCTCAACGAGCGCCACTACGGCGCCCTCCAGGGCAAGAACAAGGCGCAGACGCGCGAGGAGTTCGGCGAAGAGCAGTTCATGACGTGGCGCCGCTCCTACGACACCCCGCCGCCGCCCATCAAGGACGACGACCCGCTGTCCCAGGTCAACGACCTGCGCTACGCCGAGCTGCCGTCCGAGCTGATCCCGCGCTCGGAGTGCCTCGCCGACGTCGTCGACCGCATGCTGCCGTACTGGTACGACGCGATCGTCCCCGACCTGGCCGCCGGCAAGACCGTCCTGGTCGCCGCGCACGGCAACTCCCTGCGCGGCCTGGTCAAGCACCTGGACGACATCTCCGACGAGCAGATCGTCGGCCTGAACATCCCCACCGGCATCCCGCTCGTCTACGAGCTGGACGACGACTTCTCCCCGCTCAAGCGCGGCGGCGAGTACCTCGACCCGGCCGCCGCCAAGGCCGCCATCGAGGCCGTCAAGAACCAGGGCGCGGCCAAGGGCGGCAAGGCCCCCAAGGACGCGAAGGACGCCAAGGCCCCCGCTCCGAAGGACGCCCCGAAGCCCAAGCGCGGCAGGCGCAAGTAGGCCCGAGGGGCCGCCCCGGCGGCGGCCCCTCGAACAGCGGACGCGATCAGACTGGCTCGGTGCCCGCCGCGGCGGGACGGCGGTCGCGGCGGTGGATGTGCACGGCCGTGGCCAGCCCGGCGAGGGTGAGCAGGGCCGCGACGGGGAACAGCGAGCGCAGGCCCGGTCCGTCGCTGATCAGCGCACCGCCGAGCCATCCGGCGAACGCGGCCGCGACCTGGTAGCCGGAGGCGTTGACGGCGACCGCCAGCGTCGGGGCCGCGCCCGCCGTGGTCAGGACCCGGGTCTGCATGCCCGGGACGACCGCGAAGGCCAGCAGGCCGAGCGCGAAGGTCAGCGCGGCGGCGAGCGGCCGGACGCCGCCCACCGCCCAGAACAGCGCCAGCGCGGCGGCCAGCGCGCCGAGGAGCCGGATCAGGGACGGCATGAGGTCCCGGTCCGAGAGCCGCCCGCCGAGGAAGTTGCCCGCCACCGCGCCCGCCCCGTACACCAGGAGCAGCACCGGCACGGCGCCCTCGGCGAACCCGCTCACCTCGGTGAGCAGCGGCGCAATGTAGGTGAAGACGGTCACCACGCCCACGTTGCCGAGCACGGTGAGGAAGATCGCCAGGCGGACGTCCCGCCCGGCGAACACGCGCAGCTCGTCCCGGAGCGGGCCGGTCGCGGCGGCGGGCAGGGCGGGGACGAACCGCAGCACCATGGCCAGGGCCACGGCGGTGAGCGCGGCGACCGCGGCGAAGGTCGCCCGCCACCCGAACTCCTGGCCGATCACGGTGCCCAGCGGGGTGCCGAGGATGATGCCGAGGTTGAGCCCCAGCGCCACCTTCGCGACGGCGGACGCCGCCCGGCCCGCGGGGGCCGTCGAGACGGCGGTGGCGATGGCGATGGCGAAGAACGTGGCCACGACCAGGCCCGCGAGGAACCGGGTCGCGAGCAGCACCGGGTAGTTCGGGGCCGCGGCGGAGCCGAGGTTGGCGAGGACCGACACGGCGACGAGGCCGGTCACGAGCGGCTTGCGCGGCAGCCGCGCCGTCAGGGCGGTGACGACCGGGCCGCCGACGATCATGCCGAGCGCGTACGCGCTCACCAGGCGCCCGGCCGCGGGCACCGACACCGCGAGGTCGTCGGCCACGTCCGGCAGGATGCCCGCGATCACGAACTCGCCGGTGGTCAGGCCGAAGACGACCAACATGAGGGACAGGAGGGACGGGGGCACGCGCACTCCCAGTTAGTTCGAACTCGGATGATTCGAACTAGCAATATCATGACTCGAACCACAGGGGCTACACTCCTGGCATGGGCGAGCAGATGGAGCGCGACGTGTGCAAGCTGGTCCACCGGTTCGCGCAGCGGCTCGACGTCCACGCCCGCCGCGTCGCCGACCAGGTCGGCATGACCGCCGCCCAGGTCGTCGCGCTACGCGAGCTGTCGGAGCCGATCACGGCGCGCGAGCTCGCCCACCGCATGGCGTGCGAGGCGTCGAACGCGACCTTCCTCGTCGACCGCCTCGAAGGGCAGGGCCTCGTCGAGCGCCGCCCCCACCCGACCGACCGCCGCGCCAAGCAGATCGTCCTCACCCCGGAGGGCGAACGCTGCCGCGCCGACGTCCTCGAACGCCTCGACGCCGACTCCCCGCTGGCGACACTCGCCCCGGCCCAGCAGGAGTCGCTGCGCGACCTACTCCAGGCGCTCCTGGAAGGACCCGGCTAGCGGGTGGTGAAGGTGAGGCGGGCGGCGCGGCCCTTCTCGCCGGCGGCCCAGCAGCCGCCGTCGGCGGCGCAGTCCACGGTGTCGAAGCTTCCGGTGTCGAACCGGGTCCAGGTGCGGCCGCCGTCGAGGGTGCCGTCGCTGCCCGTGGGGCCCACCGCCAGCGCGGCCGGGCCCGAGTACACCGGCCAGACGACCCCCGACCGGTACTCGGCCGGCGGGCGCCGCGCGGGACGCCACGTCCGGCCCCCGTCGTCGGTCGTCGCCGCGGCCGCCGGGGACGGCTGCCCCGGCCGGTAGTCGCCGCCGACGGCGACGCCGTGCCGGGAGTCGCGGAACGCCACCGCGAACACCCCCTGCGACGGGCTGGACGGCAGGGGCGTGTCGGCGACGGTCCAGGTCAGGCCGCGGTCCCCGGAGTGGAACACCCGCGACCGGGACGCTCCGCCCGTCGCCAGCCACACGTCGCGCGGCCCGTGGCTCACCAGGCACTGCCCGCTGGCGGCGAACCCGGCCTCGCCCTCCAGCGCCGGGGGCATGCCCTCGGACGGCAGCACCCGCCAGGTGCGGCCCGCGTCGCCGGTGGAGATGATCCGGAAGCGGCCGTCCACCGGGTCGCTGACCGCCAGCCCGTGCCGGGAGTCGAAGAACGTGACGCAGTCGTAGAACGCCCTGGGATCGTCGTTCTTGAAGCCGAGCGTCCAGGAGGCGCCGCCGTCCGACGTCTGGTAGACGCGGGACGCGTCGCCCTCGCCGATGGCCAGCACGACCGCCCGGCGCGCGTCGAACGCCTCGACGTCGCGGAACTCCAGGCCCTCCGCGTCCGGCGGGGCGACGTCGCGCCACGTGGCGCCGCCGTCGGTCGTGCGGAGCACGGTCCCGCCGCTGCCCGCCAGCCAGGCGGTCTTCCGGCCGACCGCCGCCAGCCCGCGGAACCGCGCCTGCTTGCCGGTCGGGGTGGGCTGCCAGGCCGGGCCGCGCGCCCAGGCCGCGGCCCCCTCCCGCGCCGACGCCGTGCCCGGCACCTGGAGGGACGCCGCCATCAGCGCCCCGCACACCCCGGCCAGCGTCATCGTCCGGACCAGCGCCCGCATCGGATTCATGACGCGCAAGCTAACGAATGATGATCAAGCCGTCCAGACCCAGCGGCACGACCGGGCCCGGACGGGCGCGCGGACCGGCCGGTTCAGGCCGAGTCGACGATCTCCTCGGGGCGCTGGCCGGTCACCAGGTAGACGACGTTCTCCGCGACGTGGACGGCGTGGTCGGCGAAGCGCTCGAAGTAGCGGCCGGCGAGCGTGATGTCGACGGCGGGCTCGACGCCGTGCTGCCACTTCGGAGACAGCAGGAGGTCGAACAGCCGGCGGTGGAGGCGGTCCATCTGGTCGTCGTCGGCGTCCAGTTCGAGGCCCATCTCGACGTCCTGCGACGCGATCACGCTGCCCGTCTTGGCGATCATCCGCTCGGCGATCTGGCCCATCTCCAGCACGATCGCCTGCAGCTCGGGCGGCACGGCCGACTCGGGGTGGCGGCGGCGGGCCGTCTTCGCGATGTGCACGGCGAGGTCGCCCATGCGCTCCAGGTCGCCGCTCATCCGCAGCGCGGTGATCAGGGTGCGCAGGTCGCCGGCGACGGGCTGCTGGCGGGCCATCAGGTCGAACACCGTCGCCTCGATGTCGGCGTCGATCTTGTTGACGTGCTCGTCCCCGCTGATGACCTCCTCCGACAGCCGCAGGTCGGCGTCCAGCAGGGCGGTCACCGCGCGGGCCATCGCGGACCGGACGAGGCGGGTCATCTCCACCAGGCTGTCGGTGAGGGAGTCGAGTTCCTCGTGGTAGGCGTCGCGCACTTCGAATCCTTCGATCTGGACGGGGGCGGGCAGGGCGGACTCGCCCACGCCACAGCCTGCCCCATGGCCGTGAACGCGTCCGGTGGCAAAGGTGAACTTTCGGCTAACGAGAGGTCCCTGACCAGGCCCGCGGGGAAGCGTTGCTCGGAACGCCGCTTACGATCCGAGGTGTGGAGGTCGAGATAATAGCGAGCCTGACCGGGCTCGCCGGGCTCGCGATCGGGCTCGCGACTGGATTGGCGGTGCGAGTGAGCGAGCGGGCCCAGCGGACGGCGGTCACGGCGAACCCGGTGGGCAGTCTGCCCCCCGGCGTCGCCTCGGTGCTGAGCGTCCTCCGGTCTTCGGCCGTCGTGGTGGACAGCGAGGACCGGGTGCTGCGGGCCAGCTCGGCGGCACGCGCGTACGGCCTGGTCAGCGGCGACCACCTGCTGGTGGACGAGGTGCTCGCCATGACCCGGCTGGTCCGCCGCGACGGGGAGATCCGCGAGACCGAGATCCAGGTCGGGCCCGCCGGCGGCCGCCGCCGGGCCGACGGGCGCTGGTTCGCGGTCCGCGTCGCGCCGCTCGGGTCGCACGGGCTCGTCCTCGTGCTCGCCGAGGACCTCACCGAGATGCACCGCACCGAGGCGATCCGCCGCGACTTCGTGGCGAACGTCAGCCACGAGCTGAAGACCCCGGTGGGCGCGCTGTCCCTGCTCGCCGAGACCGTCGAGGGCGCCGCCGACGACCCCGAGGCCGTCCGCCGGTTCGCCGGCCGGATGCAGTACGAGTCGGTGCGGCTCACCAATCTCGTCCAGGACCTGATGACGCTGTCGCGCGTCCAGGGGGACGAGCCGCTGCCCGAGCTCACCCCGATCGACCTCGACGAGGTGATGGCCGAGGCGCTGGAGCGCTGCCAGATCAAGGCGGTCGCCAAGGACATCGAGCTCGCGGCCGGCGGCGAGGAGGGGCTGCAGGTCCGCGCCGACCAGGAGCTCCTCGTCACCGCGCTGCGCAACCTCGTCGACAACGCCGTGGCCTACAGCCCCGAGCACACCCGGGTCGTCGTGTCGACCCGCAGGTGCGACGAGTGGCACGTCGAGATCAACGTGACCGACCAGGGCATCGGCATCCCGGACGCCGAGATCGAGCGGATCTTCGAGCGGTTCTACCGGGTCGACCCCGCCCGCTCCCGCCAGACCGGCGGCACCGGGCTCGGCCTCGCCATCGTCAAGCACGTCACCAGCAAGCACGGCGGCGAGATCACGGTGTGGAGCAAGGAGGGGCACGGGTCGACGTTCACGATCCGGCTCCCGCTGCTCGACACGCCGCGCCGCCCCGCGGCCGGGACGACCGCAGACCCAGCACCACCTAACACCGCCCGGGAGGCAACACCGTGACCCGCGTGCTCGTCGTGGAAGACGAGGAGTCCTTCAGCGACGCACTGTCGTACAACCTCCGCAAGGAGGGGTTCGAGGTGGCCGTCGCCGCCACCGGCCCCGACGCGCTGGACATCTTCGAGCGCAACGGTGCCGACCTCGTGCTGCTCGACCTGATGCTGCCCGGCCTCCCCGGCACCGAGGTGTGCCGGGAGCTGCGCGCGCGGTCCAACGTCCCGGTGATCATGCTGACCGCCAAGGACAGCGAGGTCGACAAGGTCGTCGGCCTGGAGCTCGGCGCCGACGACTACGTCACCAAGCCGTTCTCCACCCGCGAGCTGATCGCCCGGATGCGGGCCGTGCTGCGCCGCCAGGGCGAGGTCGAGGAGCCCGCGCCCGCGACCCTGGAGGCCGGGCCGGTCCGGATGGACGTGGAGCGCCACGTGGTCAGCGTCGGCGGCGAGCCCGTCCAGCTCCCGCTCAAGGAGTTCGAGCTGCTGGAGGTGCTGCTGCGCAACGCCGGCCGCGTCCTCACCCGCATGCAGCTGATCGACCGCGTCTGGGGCGCCGACTACGTCGGCGACACCAAGACCCTGGACGTCCACATCAAGCGCCTCCGCGCCAAGATCGAGGAAGTCCCCTCCACCCCGCGCTACATCGTCACCGTCCGAGGCCTCGGCTACAAGTTCGAGCCCTAGCCGAACGCCGTGACCTGCGTGTTCTGTCACGCTCATGAGCGTGGGGGCACATGCGGGCACACGCGGTCACGGACATGAGGAACGGCCCGTCCCCTGGGGGGCGGGCCGTTCTCGTGTGTGCGGGGGCGGTGGGTCAGGCGGCCGGGGTCTCCGTGGTGGTCGGGGTCTGCGGTGCCTCCGAGCCGCCCTGCTCGGCGCCCGGGGACGGCGACGTGCTCGCCTCCCCGCTCGGGGACTGGCTCGGCGTCTGGCCGGGGGTCTGGCCGTTCGGGGACTGCGGCGAGGCGGGGGACACGGGCATCGGGTAGGTGGCGAACTCGCCCTGCCGCGCCACGATGGGCACCTGGAACTCGACGGAACCGGCGCGCTCGAACCGCATCGTCAGCGGGACCGTGTCACCGGCGCGCAGCTCCTCGTTGAGCCTGGGCAGCACCACCAGCGGCTGCTCGCCGGCGGCGGGCGGCTCGGCCGACGGGCCGCCGCCCTGCGGGCCGGTCGTGTTCTCCGAGGTCGGGGTCTCGGAGACGTTCGGGGTCGCGCCCTGGCCGGTGGGCTCGGGGGTGGCGCTGCCGGAGGGCGACGCCTGGCCGGAGGGCGTTCCCGGCTGCTGCGTCTTCTTCTTGCCGCCCTGCTGCTGCGGGGTGGGGGTCGGGGTGGGCTTGCCCAGCAGCTTGGTGAAGCTGCCCGTCCCGTCCGGGGCGGCGGGCGGCAGCGTGAGCGAGCCGCCCTCGATCTTCGCCTCGCCGCCGAACGCCGGGGAGCTCACCGAGACCAGGCGGTCCTGCCGGCCCTTCACCTGGTTGATGATCACGCCGTAGAGGGCCACGTTCGTGCCCTGCTGGATCGGCCGCCCCGCCTCCTGGCCCAGCAGGAACATGTGGCGGAGGTCGATCTGCGCCGCGCCCGGCTTGTCCTTCGGCACCGACACGTTGACGCCCTCGGTGAGCTGCGTCGGGGCGGCGGACTGGGGCGACTCGCCGGCGCCGCAGCCGGAGACCACCGGCGCGATGGCGACGGCGCCCGCGATGGCGAGCACGACCATTCGACGGCTGTTTCGGATCACGGCGTCGGTCTCCTCGCGAAATATCAGTTGAAGAGGTGGCTTCAGGAAGTTGTGAGGCTGGCGTGAGATACGCCAGGGGAAGCGTAGCGAGGTTCAACGGGAGACCCCTCCCCGGGGTGGCCGACACGCCTGAACCGGCTTCCACGGCGAGCCCGGGCGCGCGCACACGGGCTCGCGGACAAGATCCCCGGCACGGGTGCTAACCGGTACGGAGGCTCTCAACCTTCCCGGTGAGCGCCGGACCGGGCTGGGGAGCCCGGAGGACCTCGGTGACCAGGCCGTCCGGCTTCACGAAGACGGCGGTGATGCCGGTCGCCGTGGGGCCGGGCGTGCCGGGCGCGGGGGAGTAGGCGCCGGCCAGGACGCCGGCGCGGTCTTCCAGGATCTGGGGTACTCCCCTGTGGGCGGTGCCCGCGCAGGCCCTGAGGTCTTTCAGGGACATGGGCTTCCTGGGTCCCGCGGGGCGCGGGTCGGCGACGATCCAGAAGTTCACCGTGTACTCCTGTGCCCGGCCGGCCAGCTCCGCCACGATGGGCTCGCACCGGTACCCGGGCGGGACTATGGCTATCACCGCGGGGCGCAGGTCCTGGAGCCTCTTCGGGGCGCGGCCGGCCGTCACGACGTCGACCCGGCGGTCGGGCAGGAGCCCGCCGACCCTGCCGGGGCTCGCGGTCGGGCGCGGGGCGAGCTGGGCGCTCGTCGGACGGGGCGTCGGACGGGGACCGAGCGCCGTCATCAGGACGCCGCTCAGCAGCGCGACGAGAAGCGCGCCCGCGATGAGGGGGATCGCGACGCCGAACCGGGTCACCGGGCGGTACAGCCGCCGCACCCGCGCCCTGCGCCGCCGCCGGCGCCGCTCCCGATGGTAGGCGACGACGTCCCGCTCCAGCTCGCGGGCGTCGTCGGGCACGACGACGTCAACGTGCGGAAGCCCGTAGTCGTCGGGCTCCGGGTCGCCGCCGTCCGGCCTCACGCGCCACCTCCCTCACCGATCGGTGTTCCCGCGGGACGCGCGTTCCCATCCGTCCTGTTAAGACCCTTCCGGGCGCTTCGTACCCGCGCGGCCCGGCGTGCTCACATCCCAGTATGGAACCCGTCCGCACCGCCGGCGGGACGATGCTTGTACCCGGGGGGCGGTTACCGGTAAAGGCGCTCGACCGGGATAGCGGTGTTCTCTCGGCTACGCTGGGTGGGGAGAACTGGACGGCGATGCACCAATAAAGGGGTTTGTCAATACCCCAATATGTGGCTTGACCTGGGCGTTTGTCGAGAAGGCCGGTTCGGGCACGCTCGTTTCCGTGCTACCCTGGTTCTAGCGGAAGGGGTACTTGTCACATGACTTTCCAGGTCGGCGACACCGTCGTCTACCCCCACCATGGGGCTGCTCGGATCGAGGCCATCGAGACTCGCACCATCAAGGGTGAGGACAGGACCTACCTGGTCCTGAAGGTTGACAAGGGTGACCTGACGGTACGGGTCCCGGTCGAGAACGTCGAGGACGTGGGCGTCCGGGACGTCGTCGGCCAGGACGGGCTGGAGAAGGTGTTCGAGGTGCTTCGCGCACCCTACACCGAGGAGCCCACCAACTGGTCGCGCCGGTACAAGGCGAATCTTGAGAAGCTCGCCTCCGGCGATGTCAACAAGGTCGCGGAGGTCGTCCGCGACCTCTGGCGGCGCGACAAGGAGCGCGGTCTGTCCGCGGGTGAGAAGCGGATGCTCGCGAAGGCGCGCCAGATCCTGGTCAGCGAGCTCGCGCTCGCCGAGAAGACCAACGAGGACAAGGCAGAGGCCCTGCTCGACGAGGTCCTGGCCAGCTGAGCGGCCGACCGCGTTGAACGAACGGCTTCCCCGGGTGGGCGTCGGTACCGACGTCCACCCGTTCTCGTCCGAGCCGCGCCCCCTGTGGGTGGCCGGGCTCGAATGGCCGGGTGAGGGCCACGGCCTCGCCGGGCACTCCGACGGCGACGTCGCGGCGCACGCCGCCTGCGACGCGCTCCTTTCGGCGTGCGGTCTCGGCGACCTCGGCGCCGTCTTCGGCACGGCCGACCCGCGCTGGTCCGGCGCCGCCGGCGTCGACCTGCTGCGCGAGGTCGCCCGCCGCGTCGACGAGGCGGGCTGGACCATCGGCAACGTCGCCATCCAGGTCATCGGCAACCGCCCCAAGATCGGCAAACGGCGCGCGGAGGCGGAGAAGACCCTGACCGAGGCCCTGTCCGGCGCCCCGGTCACCGTCTCCGCCACCACCACCGACGGCCTCGGCCTCACGGGGCGGGGCGAGGGCCTCGCCGCCATCGCCAACGCCATCGTCCTTCCACCCGCCTAGCGCGCTTGCGCCCTAGGCGGGAGCCGGGTGGACCGTGCCCGTCACCTCGCCGAGGGCGATGCGGGAGCCGCCGGCTCCCGGAGCCTGCGCGCGGAGCGTCACGGTGTCGCCGTCCTCCAGGTATGTGCGCTCCGTGCCGTCGTCGAGCAGCAGCGGTTCCTGACCGTCCCAGCTCAGCTCCAGCATGCAGCCGCGCTGCCCGCGCTCGGGGCCCGAGACCGTGCCGGACGCGAACAGGTCGCCGGTGCGGAGCGGGGCGCCGTTCACCGTGGCGTGCGCGAGCTGCTGCGGGGACGTCCAGTACATCGACGCGAACTCCGGCCGCGCGGCCACCCGCCCGTTGATCAGCACCTCCAGGTGCAGGTCGAGGCCCCACGGCTCCTCGCACCGCAGGTACGGCAGCGGCGCCGGGTCCTGGACGGGCGGTGGGACGCGCGCCGGCTCCAGCGCCGCGACCGGCACGACCCACGACGAGACCGACGTCGCGAACGACTTGCCGAGGAACGGGCCGAGCGGCTGCGACTCCCATCGCTGGAGGTCGCGCGCGCTCCAGTCGTTCACGAGCACGAACCCGAACACGTGGTCGCGGAACGCGGCGGTCGGCACGCCCCGCCCGGCGGGAGAGGGGACGCCCACGACGAAGCCGACCTCCGCCTCGAAGTCGAGGCGCCGCGAGGGGCCGAAGGACGGCTCCGGGTCGCCCTTCGCCCGCCGCTGCCCGGACGGCCGGATGATCGGCGTCCCGGACGGGTACACGGTCCCGGCGCGGCCGTGGTAGGCGACCGGCATGTGCTTCCAGTTGGGCGGCAGCGGCGCGGCGTCCGGCCGCATGATCCGTCCCGCGTTCGCGGCGTGGTGCTCGGAGGAGTAGAAGTCGGCGTAGTCCGCGACCTCGAACGGCTTGCGCACCTGCACATTCGCGACCGGGATCAGGTGCGGCTCGACCCGCCCCCGGTATGACTCGTCGGTGAGCAGCTCCGTCACCCGCTCCCGGTTCGCCCGCCAGGCGGCGCGTCCGGCGACCATGAAGGCGTTCAGCGACCCGGAGGCGAAGTAGTGCCGGTCCTCGACCAGGCCGGCGGCCGACATCTCGGCCAGGTCGAGGACGCGGTCGCCGATCGCCACGCCGACGCGCGGCAGCTCCCCCGGCCGGGAGAAGACCCCGTACGGCAGGTTCTCGATGCCGAAGCCGCCGTCCCGACTGCTCTCGACCCACGAAACGGTCGTCATGGAGCCATACCTTCCCCCGCCGCGTCCCTTTCACCCGGTGCGGGCAGATCAGGCAGCGGAGGAGGAAAGGCGGTTTTCCAGATCAGGGCGGCGCCCCCGAACCGGCCCCCGAACCGGTTCCTGAGCCCGGCCCTATTCGGCGGGCGGGGTGGGGCCGCTGCGGAAGTTGCTGGACGGCGGCGGGTTCCAGTCGCCGCCCGCCGAGCGGTCTCCTCCGTCGGGGTCCGTCGCTTCGGGATCCCCGGCGTCGGGGTCCTCGGCGCGGTCGGCGGGCGGGTCGTCGTGCTCGTCCTCGTCCGCGCCCTGGGAACCGGGCACCACGATGTCGGGACGGGTCGTCGAGGCGGCCGGGGGCTTCTGGCCGACCCCGTCCCGGCCCCGGACGAGCTCGACGTCCGTCGGCAGCAGGTCGGGCACCGAGTCCAGCGGCGGGCGGGGCTGCGGGAGCGGCTCCAGCGGCGGCGCGGGCTCCGACGACAGGCTCTCCTCGTAGTCGAAGGGAGGGAACTCCTCCGGCGCGGGCGCGGCCTTCTCGACGGCGGGCCATTCGGGCCCGTCGTCCTTGAACGGCAGGATCGGCTCGGGCTCGGGCTCGGGCTCCGGCTCGGGGGCCGGGGGTGGAACGTCCGGGAAGGCGGGCGCCTGCTCCTGCTCGGCGGGCGCCTCCAGCGCGAGCGGGGGCGCCGCGGGCTCCAGGACCTTGACATGGCCGCGCTGCGCCTCGACCGGCGCCTCGTTCCCGGCGGAGGCCCGCGACGCCACCCGGATCTGCTTGGCCATCGTCAGCCACAGCCAGACGGCGATCACGAGCATGGCGTGCGGCGCGACGGCGACGCCCGTCCGCACCGCGTCCTCGGACAGCGCGTCGAACCCCCGTACCGAGTGCTGGACGGAGATCGCGGCGCCCCCGGCGAGCAGCAGGAACAGCAGCGTCCAGCGCGGCAGCCGCGTCCACCAGCGGGCGTTGCGGGTGACCACGAGCGAGAGGATCGTCACGGCGGTGAGGGTGTCGGCCATCGCCGGGTACAGCGGCGCCCAGCGGCGGCTCACTCCGCCGGCGACGGCGAGCTCGCGGAGGACGTCGTAGGTCAGCGCGAACGCGCCGCCCGCCAGCGCGGCGACCACGAGGCCGGCGGCGCCGGTGAGCAGCAGCCGCTGCACGGGTGTGTAGGAGGGCCGGGTCGGATCAGTCGGCATGTCTCTCGTTCCGGAAGGGAGGGTTCCTCCGCCGAGATTAACCAGCCCGGACGCCGCCGAACCGCAACTTCTTAGTGATCACTGTGACGCTGCGCACGATAAGTGGGGA
Source organism: Actinomadura sp. K4S16 (assembly GCF_008327685.1). Classification (GTDB taxonomy): domain Bacteria; phylum Actinomycetota; class Actinomycetes; order Streptosporangiales; family Streptosporangiaceae; genus Spirillospora. The sequence continues at coordinate 59,223 of NZ_BDDE01000021.1, read as the reverse complement.
GACGTACGGTAATGGCGAGGACGAGGCTGAGGGAGGCAGCGATGGCGTGCGGCAGGTTCGTGCGTGTCACGCGGGCCCGCGCGGCCGGGTAGCGCCGCAGTGGAGTTCCCCCAGGACCGTCTCGGTGAACCGGTCCGCATCTTCGACGGGCGGGCCGCGGCCCGCCGCACCTGGGCGTGGCTGGCGCTGCTCTGCCTGGCCGCGGCGGCGCTCATACCGGCGGCGGTCGTGTACCTGCACGACCGCGTGTGGTGGGTGGGCGTCCCGGCGCTGCTCCTGTCGATGGGCTACGCGGCGGCCGCCGGGTGGATCGCGGGACGGGACCGTCCGCGCCTCCGGGCCCGCGTCGCGGTCCTCCACACCGCGGGGTTAGCGGTCAGCGGCCCGGGCGGCGGGGCGTACACGTGGGACGAGCTCGCCTCGGTGACCGTCGCGGGCGTCCCGGACGGACCGGGCGGGCGCGTCCGGTGGCGCTTCACCGTCGTCGCGGACGACGGGAGCGTGCTGCGGCTCGGCGACGACATCCCGGACGTCCGGACGCTCGGCGTGGCCGTCGCGCAGGAGGTGACCGCCCGGATCGTCCCGCACCGCCTGGCCGCGGTGAAGGCGGGGGAGTCCGTCCGGATCGGCCCGTTCGCCGTGGATCTGGACGGCGTCGAGAAGGACGGCGAGCGGCTGCCCTGGCACGCCGTCCACGACGTGGTGATCGGGAACGGGATGGTGACCGTGCACGCCCGCCCGGGCCGGCCCGATCTCGCGACGCTCGCCTCCCGGATGCCGGACGCGCTGGCGTTCACCGTCCTGTGCCACCAGGTCAGGGACATGGCCCAAGATTTCTGAAGATTTTCTCGCGGGGGATGTCGAGAACCGGCCGGGGGCTCCGATCCTTCACTGACGGGCCCGGAGGCGGGGCCGTCCGGCGGGCCGGCGGCTCGCGCGACACCGACCGACGACGAGGAGAGATCCGTGAAGTACATGCTGCTCATCTACAACCGCCCGGGCTTCGTGGAGGAGCTGACGGAGCAGGAGCGGACCGCGCTGTTCGGCGAGGTCGACGCGCTCATGAAGGAGCTGACCGAGTCCGGCGAGCTGGTCGGCGGGCAGGCGCTGGCCGACCCGTCGCTGACCAAGACCGTCGTGGGCGTGGACGGCCGGCCGGTCGTGACCGACGGCCCGTTCCTGGAGGCCAAGGAGCACTTCGCCGGCTATGTCGCCGTCGACTGCGAGACCGAGGAGCGGGCGGTGGAGATCGCCTCGCGCTGGCCGGACGTCAGGTTCGGCGGGCGCATGGAGGTGAGGGCGATCATGCACGACTCCGGGGCGGAGATGTGAGGACGCCCCCGGCCGTCGAGGACCTGCTGCGCGCCCTCGCGCCGCAGGTGCTCGGCACGCTCGTGCGGCGGCACGGCGCCTTCGACGCGTGCGAGGACGCCGTGCAGGAGGCCCTGCTGGCCGCCGCCGTGCAGTGGCCGGGGGAGGGCGTCCCGGAGAACCCGCGCGGGTGGCTGCTGACGGTGGCGACCCGGCGGCTCACCGACCAGTGGCGCAGCGAGCGGGCCCGCCGCGACCGCGAGGCCGCGGTGTTCGCGGAGGAGCCCGCCGCGCCGGGACCGGACGAGTACCGCGCGTCCGACCGCGACGACACGCTGACGCTGCTGTTCCTGTGCTGCCATCCGGCGCTGTCGCCGTCCTCGCAGGTCGCGCTGACGCTGCGGGCGGTCGGCGGTCTGACGACGGCGCAGATCGCCCGCGCGTTCCTCGTCCCGGAGGCGACGATGGCGCAGCGGGTCAGCCGCGCCAAGCAGAAGATCAAGGCGGCGGGCGCGCGGTTCGCGGCGCCGCCGCCGCGGGAGCGGGACGAGCGGCTCCGGGCCGTACTGCACGTGCTGTACCTGATCTTCAACGAGGGCTACACCGCGTCCAGCGGGCCCGACCTGCAGCGCACGGACCTCACCGCCGAGGCGATCAGGCTCACCCGGGCGCTGCACCGGGCCCTGCCCGGCGACGGGGAGGTGACCGGGCTGCTCGCGCTGATGATGCTCACCGACGCCCGGCGCGCCGCCCGCACCGCCGACGGCGGCCTGCTGGTCCCGCTCACCGAGCAGGACCGGACGCTCTGGAACGCCGAGGCGATCCGGGAGGGGACGGCCCTGATCACCGACGCGCTCACCTGGTCGCCGCCCGGCCCGTACCAGGTGCAGGCCGCGATCGCCGCCGTCCATGCGGAGGCCGCCCGGCCGGAGGACACCGACTGGCCGCAGATCCTCGCGCTGTACCGGCTGCTCGGCCATCTCGCGCCGAACCCGATGGTCACGCTGAACGAGGCCGTCGCGCTGGCGATGGTGGAGGGGCCGTCCGCCGGCCTGGACCTGCTGCGCACGCTGGACGGCGACGACCGGATGGCGAAGCACCACCGGCTCGCGGCCGTCCGGGCGCACCTGCTGGAGAGGGCCGGCGACGCGCCGGCCGCGCGGGAGGCGTACCGCGACGCCGCCCGCGGCACGACGAGCATGCCCGAGCGGCGCTACCTCGAGGAGCGCGCCGCCCGGCTCAACGAAGGAGACTCCGATGGGAAAGCTTGACGTCCCCGGCGCGACCCTTTACTACGAGGTCCGCGGCTCCGGGCCCGTGCTGCTGCTGATCTGCGGCGGGATCTACGACGCGGCGGGCTACGCCGGGCTCGCCGCGGCGCTCGCCGACCGGTACACGGTCGTCGCCTACGACCGGCGCGGCAACTCGCGCAGCCCGCTCGACGGGCCGCCGGAGCCGCAGCGCATCGAGGTGCACGCGGACGACGCGTCCCGGCTGCTCGCCGAGATCGCCGACGGCCCGGCGTACGTGTTCGGCAACAGCTCGGGCGCGGTGATCGGGCTGGAACTGGCCGCGCGCCACCCCGAGCAGGTGCGCGCGCTGGTCGCCCACGAGCCGCCGCTGCTGGCGATGCTGCCGGACGCGGAGCACTGGGACGCCGTCCTCACGGACGTGGAGCGCGCCTACCGCGAGGGCGGCGTCGGCCCCGCGATGGGGACGTTCGGCGCCGCGATGGGCATGGGCGGCGGCGAGGAGCCTGAGGGCGGGGCAGCGGAGCAGGAGCCGCCGAGCCCGGAGATGCAGGAGATGTTCGCCCGGTTCGAGAAGAACACCGACTTCTTCGTGGGCTACGAGGTGCCGACCTTCGGGCGGTACACGCCCGATGTGGAGGCGCTGCGCGGGTCGTCCGTCCGGATCGTCCCGGTGGCGGGGGAGGAGTCGGCGGGCGAGCCGGCGAACCGGGCCGCGCTCGCGCTGGCCGAGCGGCTGGGGACGTCCGCCGAGACCTACCCCGGCGACCACGGCGGCTTCGGACCGCATGCCGCCGCGTTCGCGGCCCGGCTGGAGAAGGCGTTCCGCTGAGCGCCCGCCCCGGTGACATGACCCGATGGCACGGGGCGGCCTGGGCGATGCGCCACGTAGCCGGACGCCCATCCAATAACCTGAACCTGTGAGCCTGCGCCTTTACGACACCGGTACCCGTAGCGTCCGCACGTTCGAGCCCCTGGAAGAGGGCCGCGTGGGGATGTACGTGTGCGGCGCGACTCCGCAGGCGGCCCCGCACATCGGGCACCTGCGCTCGGGCGTCATCTACGACGTCGTGGTCCGCTGGCTTCGGGCGTCCGGCTACGAGGTGACGTTCGCGCGCAACGTCACCGACGTCGATGACAAGATCATCGCGGTCTCGGCGGAGCGGGGCGTGCCGTGGTTCGCGGTCGCCGAGGGCAACCAGCGCACCTTCACCCAGGGCTACGACCTGCTCGGCTGCCTGCCCCCGACGATCGAGCCGCGCGCCACCGGGCACGTCCCGGAGATGATCATCCTGATGCGCCGGCTGATCGAGAAGGGCCACGCGTACGCGGCGGACGGCGACGTGTACTTCGACGTCAAGTCCTGGGCGGACGAGTACGGTGCGCTGTCGAACCAGCGGCTGGAGAACATGCGCTCCGCCGGCGACACCCCCAACGAGGACCTCAAGCGCGACCCGCGCGACTTCGCGCTCTGGAAGGGCGCGAAGCCGGGGGAGCCGTCCTGGGAGACGCCCTGGGGCGACGGGCGCCCCGGCTGGCACCTGGAGTGCTCGGCGATGGCGACCCGGTACCTCGGCCCCACGTTCGACATCCACGGCGGCGGCGTCGACCTGATCTTCCCGCACCACGAGAACGAGATCGCCCAGTCCCGCGCCGCGGGTGACGGCTTCGCGCGCTACTGGCTGCACAACGGGCTCCTCACCGTGGACGGCGAGAAGATGAGCAAGTCCGTCGGCAACGTGGTGCTGCTGCCCGACCTGCTGGGCAAGGCCCGCCCGGTCGAGGTGCGCTACTACCTCGCCTCGGCGCACTACCGCTCGCTGATGGACTACACCGACGCCGCCCTGGCCGAGGCCGTCTCCGCCTACCAGCGGATCGAGGGCTTCGTGACGCGGGCATCGGAGCTCGTCGGGCCCGGTGCGCCGTCCTCCGTGCCGTCCGCGTTCGCCTCCGCGATGGACGACGACCTGGGCGTCCCGCAGGCGCTGGCGGTGCTGCACGAAACCGTCCGGGAGGGCAACAGCGCTCTTGCGTCCGGCGACAGCGCCGCAGTAAAGGTGCACATGACAGCCGTCCGGGCGATGGCGGACGTCCTCGGCATCGACCCGCTGGCGCCGCAGTGGCAGTCCTCCGGCGAGGACGACCTGCACCCCGTCGTCGACGCCCTGGTCAAGGTGGCCCTGGAGCAGCGGCAGGCGGCCCGCGCCCGCAAGGACTACGCGGCCGCCGACGCCATCCGCGACAGCCTCTCGGCGGCCGGTATCGTCGTCGAGGACACCCCGCAGGGCCCACGCTGGGAGCTGAAGCGCGGCTGACCGTGCATGGCGCACGCCGCGCGCCGGATAAAATCGAACGTTCGCGGGGGTTCGTCGCCGTCCGCTTATCTTGAGCCGCCCGGCCGGGGCGAGCAGGCAATCGTCGCGAAGGGCGTTACCGACAAATGGCAGCCAAGCGCAAGGGCAAGGGACCGACTCCCAAGGCCGAGGACCGGCACTGGCACGGCAAGCGCCAGAAGGCCCGCGCCGTGAAGAACTCCAGGCGCACCGGCACCCCGACGCTCGGCCCCGGCGCGCGCGCCCAGGGCTCGTCGGAGACCCGTCCGGCCGGGCGTCCCGCCGGTGCGCGCCGCGCGACCGGCGAGGTGCCCGAACTGGTCACCGGCCGCAACCCGGTCGTCGAGGCGCTGCGCGCGGGCGTTCCCGGCACGGCCCTGTACGTCACCTCCGGGACGGACGAGCGCGTGCGCGAGGCGATCCAGATCGCCGCCGACCGCCGCATCCCGCTGCTGGAGACCGGCAAGAACGAGCTCGACCGGCTGACCGACGGCGCCGTCCACCAGGGCATCGCGCTGCAGGTCAAGCCCTACCGGTACGCGCACCCCGACGACCTGCTCAAGGGCACCGCCCCGCTGATCGTCGCGGTGGACGGCATCACCGACCCGCGCAACCTCGGCGCGATCGTCCGGTCCGCGTCCGCGTTCGGCGCGACCGGCGTGGTCGTCCCGGAGCGGCGCGCGGCGGGGGTCACGGCCGGCGCCTGGAAGTCGTCCGCGGGCACCCTCGCGAACGTCCCGGTCGCGCAGGCCACGAACCTCTCACGCCAGCTCAAGGCCTACCAGAAGGCCGGCTGCTTCGTCGCCGGCCTCGACGCGGACGGCGGCACGACGGTCGCCGACCTGGAGCTCGCCTCCGGGCCGTTCGTGCTGGTCGTGGGCTCGGAGGGCAAGGGGCTCGGGCGGCTCGTCGCCGACACCTGCGACCTGCTCGTCACGATCCCGATGCCGGGCAAGGCCGAGTCGCTCAACGCCGGGGTGGCCGCGGGCATCGCGCTGTACGAGATCAGCCGCCTCCGCGCCTGAGATCGGAAATAATCTCAACGTTCAGATAATTGACGTTGAGGTGAACCACGCGACAGCCCTCCCGGCACCGACCCTGCGCACCCGCTACGCCTCCGACCTGGCCCTCGCCGCCCTCGCACCCGCGAGCTGGGGCACCACCTACGTCGTCACCACCACCCTGCTGCCCGACGGCCGCCCGATGCTCGCCGCCACCATGCGCGCCCTGCCCGCCGGACTGGTGCTGCTCGCCGCCACCCGCCGGCTGCCGCGCGGCGACTGGTGGTGGAAGTCGGTCGTCCTCGGCCTGCTGAACTTCGGCGCCTTCTTCCCGCTGATCTTCTTCGCCGCCTACCGGCTCCCCGGCGGCGTCGCCGCGACGATCGGGTCCGTCCAGCCGCTGGTCGTGGCGCTGCTGTCGCTCGGCGTCCTGCGGATCCGCCCGGCCCGCGCCGTCCTGTACTCGGCCCTCGCCGGAACCGGCGGCGTCGCCCTGCTGACCCTCAGCGGCGAGGCCCGGCTCGACCCGCTCGGCATCGCCGCCATGCTCACCGCGACCTCGCTCATGGCCACCGCGATCGTCCTGGCCAAGAAGTGGGGACGCCCCGAATCGCCGCTGGTCATGACCGGCTGGCAGCTCACCGTCGGCGGCCTCGTCCTCCTGCCGCTCACCCTCGCGCTGGAAGGCGTCCCGTCCTCGCTGACCGGCGAGAACCTCCTGGGCTTCACCTACCTCGGCATCGTCGGCACCGCGATCGCCTACGCGCTGTGGTTCCGCGGCATCGACCGCCTGCCCCCGACCTCCGTCTCCCTCCTCGGCCTCACGAACCCGATGGTCGCCACCCTGGCGGGCCTGCTGATCCTCGGCCAGACCCTCACCCCGTGGCAGGTCGTCGGCTTCACCATCGCCCTGGGAGCCCTGGTCGCGGGCCAGACCCTCAACCGGAGACCGCGACCCGCCGCCGCCTGAGGAACGCCTTCTCGGCCTCGTCCTCGGTACGCCCGATGGCCTCGTCATAGGCTGCGGCGGCCTCCACGTCCCGCCCCAACCGCCGCAGCAGATCGGCACGGACCGCATGGAACAGGTAGTACCGGCCGAGGTCGAGCCGCTCCACCAACTCCAGCGCGGCCCCGGCCCCCTGCACCTCGCCCACCGCCACGGCCCGGTTGAGCGCCACCACAGGACTCGGCGCCACGACCATCAACTGGTCGTACAGCTGGAGAATCTGATCCCACCGAGTGTCCTCGACCCTCCCGGCATCGCTGTGGACCGCGTTGATGGCCGCCTGGAGCTGGTAGGGCCCGGGCCGCCCGATCTCCAGGCACCGCCGGACGAGCGACTGCCCCTCCTCCACGAGCCCCCGATCCCAGAGCCCGCGATCCTGCTCGCCCAGCAGCACCAGCTCCCCGTCCCGCCGCCGGGCGTCCTTGCGCGACTCGATGAGCAGCATCAACGCCAGCAGCCCCAGCACCTCGGGCTCGTCCGGCATCAGCTCCCGCAGCACCCGCCCCAGCCTGATCGCCTCGTCAGCCAGCTCGTCGCGCCCCCCATAACCCTGGTTGAACACCAGATACACGACCGCGAGGACACCTGAGAGCCGTCCGGGCAGATCGGGCAGCTCCGGCACCCGATACGGAATCCCCGCATCCCGGATCTTCGCCTTCGCCCGGACGAGCCGCTGCGCCATCGTCTTCTCCGGCACCAGGAAGGCTCGCGCGATCTCCGCCGTCGACAACCCGCCCAGCAACCTCAGCGTCAGCGCGACCCGGGCCTCCATCCGCAACGCCGGATGGCAGCACGTGAAGATGAGCCGCAGCCGATCGTCCTCCACGGCCGACGCCTCGGCCGGCTCCGCCGCGTTCAGCAGCACGGCCTGCGCGTACTTCCCGGCCCGCGCCGCCTCCCGCCGCAACCGGTCGATCGCCTTGTTCCGCGCCGTCGTGATGATCCACCCCGCCGGACTCGGCGGCGCCCCCTCCACCGGCCACCTGCGCACCGCCTCGGCGAACGCCTCCTGGACCGCCTCCTCGGCGACGTCCACGTCCCCGAAGACACGGACCAGCACGGCCACCGCGCGCCCGTGCTCCTCCCGGAAGACCCGCTCGATCACACCTCGCCCAGGAACGGCCGCACCTCGATCGGCAACCCGGTCACCTGCGTGAACCTGGCCGCCACCTTCAACGCCGCCTCCAGATCCACCACCTTGATGACGGTGATGCCGCCGACGTGCTCCTTCCCCTCCGTCCACGGTCCGTCCGTCGCGATGATCTCGCCATCCCGCATGCACACCACGGTGCTCGCCTCCGGCTGCTCCAGCCCCCGCCCGAACACCCAGCACTCCTGCCGCTCCAGATCCCGCCGCACCTCGGCGAGCTCCGCCATCACCGGCTCCAGCACCTCCGGCGGCGGGATCTCCCCGACCGGCTGGATGATGTTGAGCACATAGAGCTTCATCCCTCCTCCTTCACCGAACGACGCCGCCCCCACGACACTGTCCTTCCCCGCGAGGCCCCCTCCCCTCCCACACGAACGGCCCTCCACCAGATCGACACCCACCCCAGAAAAAACCCGGATCCCCCCGAGCCCCCAAGTCGACTACGATGCGGGACGAGCCCGCCGGCGTAGCTCAATTGGCAGAGCATCTGTCTTGTAAACAGAAGGTTAGGGGTTCAAGTCCCCTCGCCGGCTCCCACCTCAAAGCCCCCTTGCGATCATCACAAGGGGGCTTTTGCTAACGGTCTTGCTAACAGCGGCCTACGCCGCGCCGTCGATCCTGTCCGCGAAGATCGTGGCCGCTTCGGCGAGCTGCTCGTTGACGACGTGCGCGTAGACCCGCAGCGTGATCGCCGGGTCAGCGTGCCCGAGCCTCGCGGCGACGACGTGAACGGGAACGCCCGCCAGGAGCAGAGTCGTCGCGTGGACGTGGCGAAGGTCGTGAAGCCGAGCATGGGGGAGAGGGGCGACGCCGTCCGCCGCGTTGTGCTCTTTGATCAGCGTCGCCATGAGGGACGAGACCGTGTCCGGATGCACCGGCTCACCCCATCCGGTGGTGAACACGTGGCCGTCCTCCGCGCCCTTCCAGAACTCTCCCGCCTTGAGCTTGTCAGCGAACTGGCGCTTCCGGTGGGCGCCGGCGACGAACCCCACCGACCCTTTGATGTGGATCGAGGCCCCGTCGAGGTCGACGTCAGGCCACCGCAGGTTGAGCAGCTCACCGCGCCGAGCACCGGTGTAGGCGGCCAGGTGGAAGAACGCCGACAGCCGATGCTTCTCAGCAGTGAGGAGGAAGGCCCGGAGCTGCGCAGCCGTCCAGACCTTGCCGGGCTCGGCACGGTGGAGCCGAGGCCGCTTCGCCCGTTCCGTGGGGTTGGATGTCGCCGAGCTGCTCGCCGCCCTTGAGCACCACATCGACGCCCCCGAGACCGGCGAGGTCAGTTGGGGTGCCACTGCCCGCACCATCCCGGCCGCCAAGGCCCGGCTCTCCGGCATGCCCAGCGCCGCCAGCGGCCACGCCCAGGACCTCGGTCGCAGACTCCTCCAGCTCCAGCGCGACCGCCGTCTGAACGACGCCGACATCACCGAGCTTGCCGGCCTGTCCGGTCACGTGGTCGAGCTGGCGAAGACCATCGACATAGCCGAAGACGGCGCCGCACGGCTGGAATACCGCTTTGACATGCTGAATCTCGGCGACAAGCCGCAGGCCCGCGTGTCCTGCGAAGTCTGGTTCCAGCACACCACCGGGCCCCTGGTCATCAAGCCCGTCCCCGACATTGACCGGCGCATCGCGATCCAGCGGATTCACGACACGACCAACCTCGCCAAGTTCGCCTTTCAGATCTCGCCGCCGCTCAAGCCGGGGGAGTGGGCCCGCGTCGGCTACGTCTGCGAGGCCGGAAAGTTCGATCTGAACCACTACTGGCGCGAATCGATGCCGCGCTACTGCCGCCGCTACGAGATCCACGTCCGGCAACGCGGCGTGGACCTCGCGGGATGCACCGCGAGCGAGGAACATCCCGACGGTTCGGAGAACTCCGCCACCGATAGCCTCGTGTGGGACATCGACGGCAAGGACGCCGTCATGTCCCTGACCCGTGATCACCTGCGCCCGAATCAGGCCGTGACGCTGCGCTGGGAGCCGATCCGTGAACCTGCGTGACGAGATCGAAACGACCCTACGGACCTGGCACGCCTACGAGACCGGCCGCGGATCAGTCGCCGTGATCGACTTCGACTGCGCACCCACCACCACGCCCACCGAACCGGCCGACAGCCGCTTGGCGGTCTACCAGCGTCTGACCGATCTACGCGCCCGCACCGCCGAGGCCGGAGCCGACCGCCTCACAGCCCGCCTCACCGCCGATCTGGCCTACCTGGGGGCGCTGCTAGGCGAACACAGGCCTTTGAACGACTACGTCCAGGCAACCCAGGGATGCCCCGCCGCCGGATGGCAGGACGGCTACATCACCCACCGAGGCGAGCAGGCCCGCCACGCACTCGACACCTTGGGCATCGCGTGGGGGCCCGACACCGCGCGCGAGCTGAACGCGGTCGAGGGGCCCATTGAGACCGACGAGGCCCCCGACGCGATCCGCCAGGCCGCCGCCGACTACGAGCCCGCAGTCCGCCAGATCACCGGCAGCCAGGCCCCGTTCAATCTCACCGTTGAGACGGCCGAGGTTGACGCCTACTGGGCGTACTGGCTGGACGGTGCCGGCGACAAGGTCCGCCTACGCCTCAACCTCCGCCGCGCCAGCTTCACCAAGGTAGCCGCCCGCCAATTCGCCCTTCACGAGGTTCTCGGCCACGGCCTCCAGAGCGCGAGTTGGTCAGCCCGAGCCGCCACCAAAGACGTCCCCTGGGTCCGCCTGATGTCGGTCCACGCCCCCCAACAAGTCCTGCTCGAAGGACTGGCCCAGGCGCTGCCCCTGTTCATCGCCCCCGACGACGAGCTACTGGCCACCCGGACCAAGTTCGACCACTACAACCAACTCGTTCGCGCCGAGCTGCACATAGCCCTCAACCAGGGCGCCGGCATCGCCGAGTTGGCCGACCATGCCCGCTTTCGCATGCCCTGGATCAGGGACGCCGCCATAGCCGACCTGCTCACCGACCGAGGAGCCAACCCCCAACTCCGCTCGTACCTGTGGGCCTACCCGGCCGGAATCGACTGGTTCGCCAACCTCGCCGAAGCCGACAAGCCGACCAGGACGAGGGTCCTACAGGCCGCCTACCGCGATCCGCTCACCCCGAGCGAGCTGGAAGCCCTCTGGCCAGCAGGCCCCACCATCGGCGGTCAGGGCACCTAAAACCCAAGGTCAGCCGGGTATCCCGCCGGGGACTGTCTGAAAGTCTGTGGGTGAGGCAGTGATCGGCTTTCAGTTCAGGGTGATGCGGTCACCGTAGTGCAGCGCCAGGGCGTTCAGCGCGGCCTTCCAGCCGGGGGTTTTGCCGGTGACGTTCGGCCGGTTCTTCAGCGGCTGGCGGATGACCAGGTAGAGCACTTTGAGGGCGGCCTGCTCGGTGGGGAAGTGCCCGCGGCGGCGGGCGGCCTGGCGGAACCGGGCGTTCAGGCTCTCGATCGCGTTGGTGGTGTAGATGACCTTGCGGATCTCGGCCGGGAACGCCAGGAACGGCGTGAACGTCGGCCAGGCGTCCCGCCACAACCGGATCACCGCCGGATAGCGGTCGCCCCACTCGGCCTCGAACTCGGCGAACCGCTGCTGGGCGGCGGCCTCGGTCGGGGCGGTGTAGATCTGCCGAAGGTCGCGGGTGAGCCGGCTCCAGTGCACCTTGGACGCGTAACGCAGTGAGGAGCGGACCAGGTGCACCACGCACTGCTGCACGGTGGCCTGCGGCCAGATCTCCTCGATCGCCTCCGGCAGGCCCTTGAGCCCGTCGCAGCAGGCGATACAGACGTCTTGGACGCCGCGGTTGCGGAGTTCGGCCAGCACGGTCATCCAGTGCTTGGCGCCCTCACCGCCGGTCCCCACCCACAGCCCGAGCACGTCGCGTTCGCCGTGGCAGTTGATGCCCAGCGCCACGTAGATCGGGCGGTTGGCCACCTGGCCTTCGCGGATCTTCACATACAGCGCGTCGATCAGCACGACCGGGTAGACGCTGTCGAGTGGGCGGGCCCGCCAGGCCTCCATCTCGGCCACGACCTTGTCGGTGACCCGGGAGATCAGGTCGCGCGACACCTCGACCTGGTAGATCTCGGCCAGGTGCGCGCGGATCTCCCCGGTGGTCAGGCCCTTGGCGTACAGGGACACGATGGCCTCGTCGAACCCCTCGATTCGGCGGGCGTGCTTGGGCACGATCTGCGGGGTGAACTCGCCCGCCCGGTCCCGCGGCACCTCGATCCGCACCGGCCCGACCTCGGTCGACACCGTCTTGGACGAGCTGCCGTTGCGGTGGTTACCTGTCGGCTCGGCCGGACGTTCGCCCCGCTCATAGCCCAGATGCTCGGCCATCTCGGCTTCCAGCGCGGCCTGCAGCACCGTCTTGGTGATCCCGGCCAGCAGTCCATCTGGCCCGACCAGCGACACTCCCTCGGCCTTGGCCTTCTCGACCAGCTCGGCGGCGAGCTGGACCTCCAGCCCGCCCTGCGGCTCGTCCTCAGCGTGGTTGGTCACGTGTGATCCTTCCCGGCCGGGGCATCGGCCCCAGCCTTCCGGATCACCACCCCACCCACACGATCTTTAGGACAGTCCCTCCCGCCGATGTGCAAGCTCGGTTGATGGTTGACGTTTTGTGTTCGGGTGATGGTTGACGCCGTCCCTAGGTTTCGTAGGTGATGTGGCCGCTTGCTCGGCGGCGGTTGACCTCCTTGATCAGGGTTCTGGGGTGGACGGCCAGTTCCTGGCCTGCGTGCAGGATGCGGAACTGGGTGTCTTCGCAGATCACGGTGACGACTTTGCCGCGGTGGGTTTGTCCGAGGTGGAGTTTGCAGCCGGCGACCATCAGCGAGCCCTGGCTGGAGACGACCCGCTGAACTGCGGCGGGGCTGGTCTCGGCGAGGGGGGCGGGGTCGGCGGCGCGGGCGCCTTGCAGACGGGCGCGTTGGTCGCCGGTCAGTGGGCTGGGCCGGGTGCAGGCCAGTGCGCCGTCGGCCAGGACGTGGATCAGGTGCGGGCCGATGCGCAGGGTGACGCGTCGGCCGGCGAGGGGAAGGCCGACGCTGATCTGTTTTCCGGCCAGGGAGACCAGTCCGGCGGTGTTGACGGTGCGGTCGACCTCGACCAGCGCGTTGGTGGCCAGTTCCCCGGTGGGCGGCGCGGTGGCCGGGGACGGGCGGCCGGGGCGTGCGCCGCGGGCGTGGAGTCGGCGGAGGTCGTCGCTGGTGAGGGTGACCGGGTGGGTTTTGATGAGCTGGTCGTGGTGGAAGACGTGCAGGGTGGTGGTGCTGGCCCAGACCGTGACCTTCTGGCCGGCCAGGGTGGGGCCGAGCCAGATCTGCCGTCCGGCGGCGGTCATGTTGCCGCTGGCCGGGACGGTGCGGTCGAACTCCACCGCTGCCGGGACCGCTGCCGACAGGGCGGGGGCCGTGGGCGGACCTGCGGTGGGCGGGCCGGGGGTGGTGGGCACCGGTGCCAGGTCGGCGGGCAGCCGCAACGGCAACGACGCCGACATGGTTCTGCCCGGTGCCGGGCCGGGTGGTGAAGCGGTCGGCGGGGGGTGGCCATGTCCAGGGCCTGGTGGGGGCGGGCGGTGTTGTAGTCGGCGACCCATGCGTCCAGGGCGTGCTGGGCGTGGAGCAGGCTGGGGAACGGGACGTGGACGGCCAGGAACTCCTCGCGGACGGTGCGATGCCAGCGTTCGACCTTGCCGGTGGTGGTGGGTGAGCGGATCTTGGTGTGTCGGGCGGTGATGCCGTTGTCGCGGCAGATCCTTTCGAACAGCACCTCGACCGGGCGGGGCCGGGTGAACCGGCCGGTGAACTGCTTGCCGTTGTCGGTCAGCACCTCTTCGGGCGCCCCGTGCTCGGCCAGGGCGGCGGCGAACGCGGCGCAGACCGCGCGGGCCGAGGCCCGCGACACCAGGCGGGCGATGACGATGAACCGGGAGTGGTCGTCGATGCCGCTGACCAGCTTGATCTCGCGGCCGTCGGTGAGCATGACCCCGCCCATGATGTCGATCTGCCACAGCTGCATGGGTGCGTCGCGTTCCCACCGCTGATACGACGAGCGCGGGCGGCGCCGCCCGCCGGGGACGACCAGGCCGTTGCGGGCCAGGATCCGCGACAACGTCGCCGTTGAGGGCACCGGATCCACGCCCCGGCGGGCCAGCTCATGCGCCAGCCGGGCCGGTCCCCACCGCGGATGGGCCCTGCGCAGTTCACACACCAGCGCCTCCACCTCGGCCGCCGTGCGATGCGGGCAACTCGCCGGCCGGTGCGACCGGTCCGCCAACGCCGCCAGCCCACCGGACCGATACCGGCCCAGCCAGGCGTGCACACTCTGCCGCGACACTCCGTACCGCTCGGCGACCTCGGTCACCGGGCATCCTGCCTCTACTTCCAGCACAGCGCGATACCGCTGCTCCACGACGCTCAGCTCCACCAGCGCCAACCCGACCTCCCCGCGACCGATCCAACGATCACGCGAAAGCCAAGCCAGCCGACAGGGCGTCAAGCATCAACCGATGCCGGAGTGTCAAGCATCAACCGAGGAAGGACAAGGGTATCCCGCCGACCGGATGAGTACTTTCTCTACGTCTTCAAGGGCGCCCCGCACGCGGGGCGCCGGGCGGCCGCGCCCGGCTCTGCGAGCCGGGCATGCGGCCTGTTCCGTCCGGTCCCGTCTCGCAGCCCGGCCACGGCCGCCCCGAGACAGCGCGAGCGTCTAGACGGCCGATCGACGGTCACCAGCAGGGCGGCGGACACGCTGTCCGTTCTTCCGGGTCCATGCAGATTTCGCGTGTGACTGTCTACGTACCGAGTGTTGGACGTGCCCGAAGCGAGGGCTTCGCAGCCCCCAGCCCCCCGCGAGCCAGAGCACTCATCCGCGCGAATCTGCCTGTCACACCGTCTCGCCGTTCGCGCGGACAAGCGCTCCGGTACGAGGTGCGCTTGTACTCGGGCGCCAGGGCGCCATGATGGCAGGAGAGATCGAGTCAGTTTCGGCGCAAGTGCTTGCGGATGGCTTTCGCCTCCTTTCTCACGGACGCCGCTTCGGCGTGGAGGCCCAGCATCCTCAGCGTGATGCCGAGGTTGTGTAGCGACTGGGCGAGGTCGGGGCGGTGACGGTCGGGGTCGGCCACGGCCAACTTCCGCCGGATCGCGACCGCCTCCTGCTTCACGGACGCCGCTTCGGCGTGGAGGCCCAGTTCCCCCAGCGTGATGCCGAGGTTGTGTAGCGACTGGGCGAGGTCGGGGCGGTAGCGGTCGGGGTCGGCCACAGCCAGTTCCCGGAGGATCGCGACCGCCTCCTGCTCTAGGGGCGCCGCTTCGGCGTAGAGGCTCAGTTCCCCCAACGTGAAGCCGAGGTTGTGTAGCGACTGGGCGAGGTCGGGGCGGTAACGGTCGGGGTCGGCCACGGCCAGCACCCGGTACCTGGCGACCGCCTCCTGTTCGGACAGATCCTTGGCAGCACCAGTTAGATGGGCCGGACCCCTGTCATCTGGGAAGGAGATGGGGCTGCGCGCGAGAGGTAGGTCGTTGGTATAGGTGAGGGTGTTGGCGCGGGGCGTGGGTTGTTGGTCAGTGGGTCGGACCTCAACGTTGAGCTTGCTGCCGGAGCCGATCATGGTGGTGAGGGAGGCGCGGATCTGCTCGACGGACAGCCGGTCGGCGGGATTTTTGCGTAGCAGGCCGTTCAGGACGTGCGCGAGCGGCTCGCTGCATTTGGGTGGTGCGGGGTCCTGGGTCGCGATGGCGACGAACATTGCCCCGTGCGTGAGGCCAGTGAACGGCGGGCGGCCTTCTACCGCCATGTACAAGGTCGCGGCGAGTGACCACAGGTCCGAGGCGGGAGTGACCGCCTGTCCGTTGATCTGTTCGGGGGACATGTAGGCGGGCGTGCCCACCAGTGCACCCGAGGGGGTGAGGGTGGCATCGCCCTCAACCGCGGCGATACCGAAGTCGGTCAGGACGATCCGATCGCCGTCCAGCAGCACGTTGGGCGGTTTGACATCACGGTGCACGATGCCGTGCGCGTGTGCGGCCGACAGCGCCTCCAGCATCGCTAACCCGAGTGCGGCAACCTGCTGCTCAGGGAGGGCTTTCCGCTCGGTCAGCAGGTCCGCCAGGGATGGGCCGTGGATCAGCTCCATCACGATCCACGGACGGCCGTCCTCGCCGATCACCCGGTCGTAGACGGTGACGATTCCCGGGTGCCTCAGCCGGGCGGCGGCTCGGGCCTCCCTGCTCATCCGGGCGTACCACACGCGCCGTTCCTGCTCGGTGACCTGCTCGGGCACCCGCAGTTCCTTGATGGCCACCTCGCGATCTAGGTCGGTGTCATAAGCGCGCCACACAGCGCCCATCCCGCCCTGCCCGATCCGGCCCAGCTTCCGGTACCGGCCCGCCAGCACACCCGCACGATCCCAACCCACGATCGGAACATACCCGCAACGAACGGGCCGGGACGAACGATAACGAGCCCTTGGTCGAAGGCGTCTCCTGACGCGCTGCCCAAACCCGGGTGAACGTATGTGCCCGAAAATGCAAGCGTCCCGCATCTCGGCGCAAAGGCGGTCAGGGGGACGAAACGCTCCCGCAGAACCTCCATCAACGGGGGGCGTGTTCGCCGTCGGCGTCGAACGCCTGTAGATGGACGTCCCGCACGGCCGCGAGTCGCCTGGTCGTTCCTCATAAAGTCCAACCGAGGCACCTTAGGCAGGGCAGAGGCGCCACGAATACGGCTCGGTGTTTCGCCGTTCGTACGGAGGGACCACTTGGGGGAGTGGTGCTAACGCCCGTGCTAACAACGGGGTTGGATGATCTCGGACGGATGTGGACGCACGGGACGGTGCCGCGCTGGCAAGAGGGCATGTGTGGACATCCCTGGATATGTCTGATCTTGCTTGTAAACAGAAGATTAGGGGTTCGTGTCCCCTCACCGGCTCCCATTGCAGGCCCCTCCCGACCTTTGAGTCCTTGGGCCCGTTACAACGCTGCGAGTTCACTGATAGGCCGTGGTGAAACCGGCGATGGCGGTGATGAGGCTCATGACTATGCCGTAGGCGAGAGCAGCTTTGAGTGGGATCAGATCAGATAGTGCGAGGGTGCTGGTGGGGTCAGTGCGGCGGTAGGTGAGATAGATGAGAGGGGGATAGAGGAGGGCGAAGGCGGTGGTGCCAATGATGAGGCCGACCGCGCGGAGGCGGCTGTCGGACTGGTCGCGGACGGCGGTGTTCACATCGAACCTGATCTTGGCGGCTTGGGCTGTCAGGTCTGCCGCCGCTGCGGGGTCGGACTTGGCTAGGCTCTGGGCCTTGGAATCGAGCGCGCTTGCGTGGGCGTGCTGCGCCTGCTGGAGCTGGGCCGAACCGGGCGGAGACTTCAACTCAAAGAGCGCGTGCTTGTCCAAGGCGAATCCGATGATCAGAAAGTAGACGATCGTTCCCCAGCCGAGCACTTTCAAGATCACTTCTCGCCGTGCGGCGCCGTCCATCTCCATGGAGAACCCTCCTGTTAGGCGCGTAGGGATCTACATTATGGGGATCTTCTGCTTTTCTCTCCGGAGAAGAAGGCAAGCCGACAGGTAGTGACGCAGCGCCGGGGTATTCCGTCGACGTCGTGGCAGCCCTGATCGTCAGCGAACTGTCCGACGATGCCCGCTGGACCAGACGGCATTCACGGCCGATGGATCGGGGCGACAGCGCACCTGGACAGGGGGCTGGCCGTGTCCAAAGCGCGAGCCTCGTGACCCGAGCCGCCCACCGGCCGGTGGACCGCGCCTTTGCCTGGTCGGCGTGCAGCGTGCGCAGGCTATCTATGATCTCCGGTGTGATAACCGAGCGCGCATAAGCCGCTCCCGGCCTTCCGGCCAGGGGGCAGCGGCGCTCACGCCGTTGGCATGGCTTGCCGCCCGCGTTGCCGATGTGCGCGGCGGCGGCTCCGGTCGCGTGACCGCCCGCGAGGCTGGGCTCGCTCTCGGCGAACGGGATGCTGCGGAGTTCAGCCACCGTAGGCCGATCCGGGCCCAGGCAATGGCTTCTGCTCGACACGATGCCTGATACGGAATCGTTGATACGGCGCTTTGGCCGACCCCCACCCTGCCGGCATGAGGACGAAGCCGCGGGCCGCGCCGCACCTAACCCGACTTGCGGTCCCTGCGCCGGTTGAGGCAAGCGAAGAAAGCCTGAGAGGCCCTGATCACAAAGGAAGGGTCTCCGCCCCCCTGCAGCGACTGTGTTCCGATGAAGTTCGCGTTGGGACCCCGCCGTCGTTCATACTCGGCGTTGGTCTGCCCGGGAATGCGCTTCTCAGGTGCGGTCATCGTGCTCCAACGGTCGTTGTGGACCTCGCCTTATGGCGCGAGCCGCGGCTTCGTCGCTCTGACGCAATCCGCCCCCCCCTCTGGTTGCCCCGGCGGGGTGACTACGGCTACCGACCGCAGCCCTCGCGTCAGCGCCTGGGGAGCCGGTTCCAGTGCTCGCTTCGCGCCATGGCAGTGCATACGCGGCGCGGCGAGCCGCACCAGCTTCTGGCCCGGACCTACGCGATCGCTCATACCGACAACCGGGTCGTGTTGATCAAGATGTTCCCGCGTCCTGACGCCGACGCAGCGGCGATCTTGTGCTGCGCCCGGCCCGTTAGCAGCCCGTACCTCCTGACACACTGGGCTCTGTGGCTGAACTCAACGGCATACCTGTCTCCCCGAATGAGCTCCAAGCACTGGCTCTGGTGAACTACGGTCACTTCACCTCGATGCGCGTGGAAGGCCAGCACGTCAGGGGCTTCTCACACCATCTGGAGCGGCTTGTTCGAGACTGCCGTGTGCTGTTCGGTCACGAGTTGGACCGCCAACAGGTCCGGGAGTACGTCAGACAGGCCACCGCCGGACGGGACGGCGTGTTCGTCGTGCGCGTGACGATCTACGATCCCGACCTCGAACTTGGCCACCCGGGAGCCCGAGCCAAACCGAAGGTCCTCGTCACGACCCGCCGGTCCGGGGCGTGGCCGATGGCGCCGATCCGGGTCCAGTCCGTCCCCTACGTGCGCGAGCTGCCTGAACAGAAGCACCTCGGCCTGTTCGGCACCCTCAGGCATCGCCGCAACGCCCAACTCGACGGATTCGACGACTGCGTCTTCACCGACTCGGACCTGTACGTCTCCGAAGGAGCAACGTGGAACATCGGGTTCTTCGACGGACAGCAAGTCATCTGGCCTAACGCCGAAGTGCTCACAGGCGTGACCATGCGCCTACTGCACGAGGTGCACGAAGCGACATCCATCGCCCCCGTCAACCTCTCCGACCTGCCCGGCATGGAAGCCGCGTTCGCGACCAACACGGCCATTGGAGTGCGCGCGATCACGGCCATCAACGAGGTGGAGTTCCCGGAAGAGCATCCGATTCTGGAGACCCTTCGCAAGGAATACGAAGAGATCCCGGCGGAAGCACTCTGAGAACCGTCCCGCTGTGGTGCGGGCGACGGTTGGACGACTGCGAAGCGGGGGCTCGCGACATCCAGCCTCCGAGGACCGGAGGGCGGGGCCGCGCGAAGCTGTCTGTCATTTCGTCTCGCCGTTCGTGCGGGTGCGCCGTCCGGGACGAGCGTGCAGCCGTCCAGAGGACGAGTCGGCGGCGGGACCGGCGCGCAGTGGGTGTCCACAGGCTGTCCATGCCCGTTCCTGACCGGCTCCTCCATATCTCGAAGTCGAAGGGACGCAGGCACAGGGGCCTCACATCGATCTCATGTGAGGCTGCGGGCCTATGGGGGCTGAGTCGGAGCGGGGCGTGTTCAGGTCGGCTGGGGTGGTGCTTTGGTGGTCAGCTTGGCGATCTGCTCTGCCAGCAGCATGACGAGCAGGCTGATCCCCACACCGCACAGCGTCCACAGCACTCGGTAGCCCTCAGCCGCGTAGTCGGAGGGCTGCGGAAGGTCCACCATGATCAGCACTCCCGCGGCGATGGCCGCGCTGTAGAGCGTGTAGCTGAAGAAGCGGATCCCCGCCGCGTGCATGAACAACACGAGTGCCACCACTCCGAGTCCGTGCTCCACCGCGAACAGCCGGAGTCCGTGTTCGCTCGCTGGAACCAGCAGTAGCAGCGCGGCTGCTGCGGCGCCGATCAACGCGCCCACAAGGCGCTGCGCGGCTATGAGCGTCGTCTGCTCCAGGCTCGGCTTCATCGCGATCATGGCCGCGATCGGGATCCAGACGCCGTGTGACAGGTTCAGTCCAAGCGCGAGCGCGACGGTGCCGGCGATGACCACGGCGCGGATCACCACGAACATGACCAGTGGTCGAGTCGGTTTCTTTCGCGAGGCGTCGCCCGGGATCTCCGCGAACGGCTGGGGCGAGTCCGCACGCCCGCGGATCAGCCACCAAATGAACGTCACCGCGATCCACAGCGCTGCCCCACCGGCCCAGGCGAGCACCTGAGCCCAGGTGTAGTTGGTGATGCGGGCGTGTTGATGGAGGTTGAACTCCAGTCCGATGACGACGATGAACCAGATGTTGAGTAGCAGGGCGTTGACGAGTCTGCGCACCCCGAATGCGACGGTCAGTCCGGCCGCGAGCGTGACCACGAAAGCCGCCAGGACCGGCCAGCCCCAGGCCTCCCTCCCGATTCCGAACCCCAGCGCGGTCAGCCCTGCCCCGACCAGTGCAAAGGCGGAGATGTGCGCCACGCGATGTCCGTAACCGCCTCCCGGGTCGGACAGCGCAGCGAGAAGCAGGCCGAACAACGCGCTGAGAAGGTACTGCTCGTGCCCGATCGCCCAGAAGACGAACAGCGGCACCAGCCCGACGTCCAGAAACGCCACCGCCCGCGGCCAGTTGACGTCCGCGGGGTTGAGTTGGAACACCTCCGACAGCCAACTCATCACCCTCCGGCTGTGAACAGGCTGTCCTCCTCGTTCGGTCGCCCTGGCCATGGCCCGCCCCTGTCCGCCCGCCCGTCGCCGGGTATGCCGCTCCAAGTCCCCAACTTTGTGGAGGTACTGCTGGCGTACCCCGACCGAGCGCCCTTCTTCTCTTGGACGAGGATGGAGCCCAAGGGTGCCTCGTAGGGCTGCCCAGCAAGGTCAACAAACGATCTGGGCAGTTGTCGTGCTCTTGGAGCAGGGGTCTCTTTGCGCCCGGGCCGGCCGCCACGACCTACGGCACTTGGGCGACGCCGGCGAAAACGCGTAGCTCTCCCACCGGGGCACCGTTCTCGGGACGCCACGCCGCGACATCGACCAAGCCCGGCTCGAGCAACGGCAGCCCGCCGAACATTCGGCCGATCTCCCCGCGTGTGCGGAGCCGCGCGTCCGCCGACGATCCGGTGAACACCTTGCCGATGCGCTCGCGCAGCTCACTGCCGGCGCCGTCACCGGACACGTGTGTGATCACCACGTGCGAGCCGGGGGCCAGAGCGTGGGCGTAGGCGGCCACGAGCCCGGCCGGGTCGTCGCCGTCGCCGATCAGATGCAGCACGTTGACGAAGAGCAGCCCGACCGGCTCTGACAAGTCCAGATGCTCGCCTGCGCCCTTGAGCACCGCGGTGGTGTCGCGGATGTCGGCCGACAGGAAGGTTGAACCCGAGTCGGGGTCGAGGAAGGCGCGGCCGTGCGTCAGCACGATGGGGTCGTTGTCGACGTACACGGTCTTGGAGTCGGCGGCTGCGGCCTGGGCGACCTCGTGGGTGTTCTCCACCGTCGGCAGGCCGGCGCCGAGATCGAGGAACTGGCGGACACCCAGTCCGGCCAGGTGGCGGACCACGCGCCGTAGGAAGGCCCGGTTCTGCCGGGCAGTGTCGCGGATCTCTGGAGCGATCTCCAGCAGCATCTCCGCGGCCCGCCGGTCCACGGCGTGGTTGTCCTTGCCGCCGAGGACGTAGTCGTAGACGCGCGCGGCGCTGGGACGGTCGACATCGACATCGGAGGGGGACATGTGCACGAATGCTGCCACGGGACTTACCGGCAGAAACCCTGCTGTGACCGGACGTGGTCGAAATTCGTTCGGACTGCGGATGCGGTCCCGGGTCCTGGCGCGGCTGACTGCGCCATCCCCTAACGCTGGAGGACTCATAAACAAAGGTCGCGCGATCAGGATGATGAACGGCGACGAAGATTATGACGACGACTCCAGCGCGATGATGACACCGACCTTCGGGCCTGCAAGCGCTGGGCGCAGGGCCGGTCAGCGGTCCTGCGCCCGTCCGTCGCGCGTCAGCGATCGGGGCCGACCGGTCTCACGTCTTCTTCTGCCCTTTGGCCTGGCCGGCGCTCGCAGGAGTCCTCCGGCTGGTTCCCCGACTGGTGCCGGGGTGCTCCATGGCCTTGAGGATTTCGGGAGCCAGGGCCTCCGCCAGCGCCGGGGCCAGGGCATCGGCCAGGGAGGACGCGAGGACCTCGACGAGCAGGAGCCGCTCGAGCGTCAGGCCCGTCGGTCCCGCCGTCGATGCCGATGTCATCGCCGTCTCGATCAGTTTCGCCTTGGAATCCCCACCGCGCGCGCGAGCCTTCGTGGTCTGACCGCCCTCGTTGAGGATTTCCCGGATCAGATCGTCGACCAGTGACTCGATTGGATCCTGACCAGCCGACTGGCCGGATTCCTCGGACGCCATGAATTGCTCCTCTGCGGTTGTTGCGATCAGTCCCCCGGTCACCGGGTTCCGGCGACCGGGGGACGTTGTGCCTGCGGCCCGATGTCCTTGTCAGCGCTTCGCGAGCGCGGCGAGCAGGAGCGGGTGCTCGATGATGCCCTCCCCGTCCTGTTCCCGGCGGCGCATGAGGGCGGCGAGCAGTACTGGGTGCTCGATGATGCTTTCCCCGCGCTGCTGCCTACGGCGCATGAGGGCGGCGAGCAGCAGTGGGTGCTCGATGATGCTTTCCCCGCGCTGCTGCCTTCGACGCATGAGAGCGGCAAGGAGGAGCGGGTGCTCGATGATGCTTTCCCCGCCCTGTTCCCGGCGGCGCATGAGGGCGGCAAGGAGCAGTGGGTGCTCGATGATGCCCTCACCGTCCTCTTCGCGGCGGCGCATTAGAGCGGCGAGAAGGAGTGGGTGCTCGATGATGCCCTCGCCCTGTTCCCGGCGGCGCATGAGGGCGGCGAGCAACAGCGGGTGCTCGATCGCGGGCTCGGCGGCCTCCTCACGACGGGAAGCAAGCGCAGCGAGCAGGACCGCCTCGATCGCGCGCTCCTCGCCTTCGCCCTCCTCGACGGACGGGGCCCGCTCTGCTGTCGTCGTCACGAAAGTCTCCTTCCCATGTGGGTGACAGTATCCGTACTTCGTTGGCAGAATTCCCCCGACAAACGGCACACTATGCAGTGCAACCAAGTCGCAGCCCATCTATTGACCGGCGCATTATCGTGGCCGCTAAGGTGCCATTTCTCGGCATTGGTGCTGCCAAATTGCGCTAAAGAACTGACGGGTCGCGGGCGCTTGCTGGTCACGGCGCCGGATGCGCCGTCCCTGCGAGCCCTGGGAGATGACCGAATCGGACGCTCCCGACCGAGTGGTGGTGTGCTCCTTGGCGTGCAGCGCTGGGTACGGGGATCCATGCAGAGCTGTTGAGCCGTCACACTGGGCGAGTTCGACTTTGGGGGTTTGATGCGTGCAGGCGTCGTGGTCGCCGCCCACCCCGGCGTGGAGGAGCTCGCCGTGCGGGCCGAGGAGTTGGGCTTGGACAGCTTCTGGGTCAACGACACCCCTATGGTCCACGGTGACCCTTTCATCGCCCTGGGACTGTGCGCGAAAGCCACCAGCCGCATCAGGCTCGGCATCGGCGTGACCTCACCGGCGCTGCGCTCGGCTCCGGCCGCCGCCAGCGGGCTCGCCAGCCTCAACGCCCTGGCGCCGAGCCGGATCATCTGCGGAGTCGGCACAGGGAACACCGCCCGGCGCACCCTGGGGATGCGGCCGACCACGGCGGCCACGCTGGAGAACTTCACCGCCGCACTGCAGGACCTGTGCGCCGGGCACCCGACCGAATACCGCGAAGGCGACCGGCGTCGCGACATCCGGTTCCTGCACGCCGGGGCGCACGTGAACACCGCCGACCCGATCGAGTTCGTCGTCGCCGCGCAGGGCGGACCGAAGGCCGCCGCCGTCGCCGGCCGCCGCGGCGCCGGCCTCATCTCCTTCGGCCTGCTGGACCCCGCCGCGTGGCGAGCGTTGCACGACGCCCGCCGCACGCCGGTGGCGCCCCGCGACCCTGACTCCCGAGTGAACTCCTATGTGGTCACCGCGCTCCACGTACTCGACGAGGACGAGGACCCGCACGGCGACGCGGCCCGGGACGCGACGGGCCACCTCGTCCTGTCGCTGCTGGCCTTCGCCGCCGACACACCCGCCTTCGCCGAGCGGCTCGGTCCCGCGGAACGCGAGGCGGTGCGGCGATTCCTCGACCGGCGCGGCACCACCGCCACCGCGCCGGACAGGCACACCAAGCTCTACCCCAACTACCTCGGACGCATCGCACCGCAGGATCGGGACCTGGTCCTGCCTCCGCTGATGAACACCCTGGCCCTTGTCGGCACCCGCGCCGACCTCCTCACCCGCATCACCACTCTGGAACAGGCCGGCGTCGACGAACTTCTCATCCAGCCAGTGATCGACCCACCCGCCGAAATGGCCCAGCTCGCGAACCTCCTCACCTGACTGGGCCCGCCGGTCGTGCGCACGCGTGGAGGCGTGCGAATCCCCGCCGGTGAATATGGACGAGACGTAAGGCCGTGAAGGTCTCTGCTGATCAACTCTGCACGTCCTTCGTGACGGTGATGCCCTTGTGCCCGAGGATCTCCGGGACCACGTGAAGGGGCGTCCCCGGCGCCGGCATCAGCGAAGCCCCCGATTGCCGCAGCTCATGCGGATGCCAATGAGCGAGTCCCACCCGCTTGGCGAGCTTGGAGAACGCGGGGGGAGAAGTTGTCTGGGGCGGTAGGCGTGCCCATCTCGGAGCGTAAGATCAGCCCACGATCCCGTCGGCTTCCGAGCGCAAGGCGCGTCTTCCGGCCGCTGGGTGGTCCCGCGCCGGGCAGTGGGGACGCGGGGCCTCGTCGCGCGATGCTGCGCAGAACCGGGTCGGAGTGCTTGAACTCGCCCGCCGCGAGCGCGTCCAGTTGGCCAGGCCTCTCCGGTGCGTGCGGTGGGGGTGCCGGTCACCGAACGGGCCCGTGGGGGTGGGCATCGTCCACCGCTGCCCCGTCCATCAGTCGCCAGCGGTCACGGAGTCCGCGCCGCCGCCAGGACGAGCCAGCGCCGTTGCGTCGAAGCCCGTTCACCAATTAGCGCCAAGGCCACGCCGTGCCCGAAGACCATTGCGGTTCGTCATGGGCCGCCCGGGGGAGTGGTTCAGCGTGCGCTACTGGGCAACCCCGTGGTTCCCAGACCCATCCTGAGTCGGAGGGCATTCCCGCGCGGAGCGATCTATCAAGGGTTGCGCGCCGTTCGCGCGGGAGCACCCTGCGGATGGGCAGTTCGTCTGCTGCGGTGCGCGGGCCGGCGGCAGACGGGATGCTCAAGCGGGTGGCTCCTGCTGGTCACGTACGAAAGTCGCTCCTGCATGCCGGGCGCTCTCCGCTACCTCCAGAAGCAGAGGCCGCAGCACATCTTCGGGTATGTGTGACGCGTCCGTCATCACCACCTCGCACGGGCGCTCCAGGTCCTCATCCGGCACCAGCACATGGACCAGCAGTCCGCCGTCACTGCTCATATCGGTCAGTTCGATGCTCCAGGCATCGTCGGGCAGGGAGTAGTAGGACAACAGTTCATAGAGGGTCCCGCCGTGATAAAGGTACTCCGTGGGCATGTCCCGATCATCCCAGCGCGGAAGACCGACGCGGAAGAATTACGGAACGGACGGTCCCGATCGTGTTCGTGGGGCATCTATTCCCAGGCCAGGGATTACTTACTGCCTGTCTGTGGTCACGCCACCGCGCCGCATGCAACGGACAGCAGTGCGGACGTGCCCAAGCCGATAGTGCCGATAGTGAGACCTGACCTATACCGGGCAATGGCTCCACTGCGGTGAACCGGACGATTGCTCGAGCTTGTCCCAGAGAGCTGGTTTCGCCTGAACAGTGGGCCGCCGAGTAACCGCGCCCCGAGTGCCAGGTGAGCTTTGAGAACGTGTACGAGAAGGTGCCTGGGGCGGTAGGCGTGCTCGCCGCGGACGTGGCGGATCGCCCGTGACCTCAGCCATGACAGGGTCCAGCCAGGCTGTCCAGGTCCGGACCTCGTGCTCATGTCTTCAAGGGTGGTACGGGGGCTCAGTACGCTGGCCTTATGCGGATTGTCGCGGTTGCCGATACGCACACCTATCATCGCGAGCTCGCTGTTCCCGAGGGGGACGTCTTTGTGCACGCCGGTGACCTGTGCCGGCGCGGCAAGGACCTCAGAGAACTCGAGGACGCCGCGGACTGGATTCAGGACCTTCCGCATCGGACGAAGGTCGTCGTCGCAGGCAACCACGACTGGATGTTCCTGGACGAGCCCGGACGGGCTCGGGCCGTCCTGGCCGACCGCGGCATCCGCTATCTGGAGGACAGCGGAACAGAGATCGACGGCGTCACGTTCTGGGGCAGTCCCTGGCAGCCGGAGTTCAACGAGTGGGCGTTCAATCTTCCCCGAGGACGTCCGCTCGCCGAGAAATGGGCGATGATTCCGGACGGCGTCGACGTCCTCGTGACGCACGGGCCTCCGCTCGGAATCGGTGACGCGAACGCCTATCCCGGACGCCACGGGTGCGAGGACCTGTTGGTCCGGGTGCGGCAGATCCGTCCCAAGCTGCACCTGTTCGGTCACATCCATCAGGACGGGGGCCTCTGGCGGCACGGGGAGACGACTTTCGCCAATGTCACCACGTGGGAGTGCGAGCGCGGCCCGACTGTCGTCCGCTTGGAGGCCTCGGGCGCCGTGGGCGAGAGGGTGCCACCGGCACGAACCCGCTGAACCGAACTTGGCGCGCTCCCAGGGGGTACAGGCGAGGGGCTCTGCGCCGGGTGTACCGCTTACCGGTCGGCTGCGGATGGCGGGGCGGGAGTAGGAGCCCAGGCCGGTGGTTCGATGCCGCGGATCTCCACTTCTGGGTTGATCAGGTGCAGGCGGTACACCAGGCCTCGGAAGTCCTCAGTGACGCCTCTGGAGGGGCGGGTGCCGCGGAACCTGTGACGCGGGTCGGGGAGGTAGGTCATGGTCTGCCAGATCCGGAACCCTCCGTCGTTCCAGCGGACCCGCGCGAAGCCGAATCCTCTGCGGGCGCCTGCGGAAAGGCCGATCTCGGTGAAACGCCGCACCTCCACCTCGATGTGCTGCCCAAGTCCGGTGACCGTCAGACGGCCATCGTTCGTCAGTACGACGTCCCGTGCGAGGAGGACGCTCGGGACGAGGACCGCCACACTGACCACAATCGGCGAAGCCAGGTAGGACGGAGTTCCCGCTTGCGTGGCCAGCCAATACAGCGGAAACAGGGCAGACGCCACTACGACTGTGATGAGCGCGGCAATGTATGGCGGCAGGTAGGCGCGATAGTGAAGAGAGCGCCCGCCCGCTTCGTCACTCTGTGCCATCGACCCAACTCCATCAGGTCCGGGGATCCCCACAGCACCAACCTGACATGGCGCAGAGCGCTCGACAATCCTCGGCGGCCGCGACGAAGCCCGTGGCATCTACTGCTGGTCGTCGGCCTTGGTGGTCCAGTGGGGGTCGATACGGTTGAGCCAGGCGTCTTGGTCATCCGCCAGGGGCTGGTCCAGGGGCAGCGGCAGGAAGCGGCAGGCGAAGGTCAGCCCGGCGTCGTCCCCATCGCCGCTTACGGCATGGCTCCACGCGTCTTCCGTGGTCGCGGGTGCCTGAAGGTGGAAGTACGTGGTCCTGCGCGGCCGATGGGTCGCGGGGTCGGGCCTGGTGTCCACGGCGATCTGCTCGACCACGGAGACGGTGTGCAGGCCGGTCTCTTCGACGACCTCGCGCAAGACGGCCTGTTCCAGGTCCTCGCCGGGACGGACGCCGCCGGCGGGGACCTGCGTACCGGCTTGCGGCATGCCAACGTGGTCGAAGACGAGGAGTTCGGGGACGGCCCCATGTCTGATCACGTAGGCGGCGACACGGATCCTGGGTCGGGTCATCCGAGCATTGTGGCTCTTTCGGGTTCGCACCTGATGCCGCGCCGGCCGCCGATCGTCCAAGGCCGTCCGGCCGGTTGGGGAGGCCGGCCGGACGGCGGTTCGGAGCGGGGGCCGAGTCGTGTGTCAGCCCCAGGCGACCAGGTCGACGGTGTCGTTGTCGGACTCCGGCTCCTCCAGGGGGTGGCCGGGGGGAAGCGGACGGGCCTTGCCCTCTTCCGCGTCGATCAGTATGGCCACGTCGTGGGTGTTGTTGATCCAGGAGGAGACGTTGTTGGCGGCCGTGTCGTCGCCCATGGGCAGGTCCATGAGGGCGACCCTGTAGCCGGCGCCGATGCCGTAGGCCGGGCCCTGCCGGTTGTAGTCGCGGTAGAGGCAGAGGGTGGCCGGGGGGCAGGCCTCGCCGTCGTTGAGCTGGACGACGCCGGGCGGCAGGTCCGCCTGGGCCGGGGCGGCGGCCTGCGCGGCCGTCGAGACGGCGGAGCCGGTCACGGTCGCGCAGGTGGCCAGGGCCGTCGCGGATATCAGTAGGCGCGCTTTCCAGTTCGCCATTGGGGGGATCTCCGTTTCGTGTGAATCGTTGTGCGGCAAGAGTGACGCCGCGCGACTACATTTGCACGGAGAGTGAGAAGTGCACCAGATTGCAGTGGTGGCCTTATGCGGTCACATGATTACTTTCCGTGGCTCTTTGCTGGTGGTGCGTTGCCTGATAAGCGGGGAGCGGTCACGCGGTGCTTCACTGTGCGTAGCTCGATGGCCGGAGGGTCAGGGGCCGCACAGGGCGGCCGGGAGGGCTTCCTCCATGGCCTTGTCCAGGGTGGGGCCGCCGCCCGGGTTGAGGTTGACCATGACGGTGGCCTGCCTGCCGTCCGTCGTGGCGCCTGTGCGGACGCTGAAGCCGAGCATGTCGCCGTCGTGTCCCCAGAAGCCGTCCTTGCAGGTGGACGAGTTCTTGCCGGGAATCCACTCCAGCCCCAAGCCGTACTCGGAGTGTGAGGTGCGTCCGGTGGGACGGGTCGCCAGCATTTCCCGCATCTGGGCCGGCTTCAGCAGGCGTCCCCGGAGGAGGGCCGACATGAAGCGGTCGAGGTCCGAGGCGCTGGAGATCATGCCGCCTCCGGCTCCGGCCACGGTCGGGTTGAGGCGGGTGATGTCCACCGGTTCGGATTCCGGCCGCACGTACCCGTGGGGGTGCGGGCCCGGGATGCCGGGAGCGTCCGTCGGGACGAAGGTGTCGTGCAGTCCCAGCGGACCGATCACGCGGCGGCGGATCTCCTTGCCGTACGGATGCCCGGTCACGCTCTCGATGATCATCCCGGCCACGAGGTAGTTGGTGTTGGAGTACCCCCAGCCGTCGCCCGGCTTGAACTCCCGCTGGTGCGGGAGGGCGATGTCCAGCAGCTCCCGCGGCTCCCAGTGCCGGAGCGGGTCCTTGAGGATCTCCAGTGGCGACATGTAGTCCAGGACGTCCGGCAGTCCGCTGGTGTGCTGGAGCAGCTGGCGGACGGTGATCTCCCGCCCGTCGTTGTCCGCGCCGCGCACCACGCCGGGCAGGTACCGCTCGACCGGGGCGTCCAGGTCGACGCGGCCCTCGCCGACGAGCTGCAGGACGACGGTCGCGACGAACGGCTTCGTCAGGCTGCCGATCCGGAAGCGGCTGCGGGGGTCCACCGGCGCGCCCGTCCTGATGTCGGCGACCCCGCCGGTGGCCGTCACGCTGCCGTGCCGGTCGTGGAACTCCACGAGTGCGCCGGGAGCGCCGTCCGGGCCGCTGAGGCTTTCCACCACCTGCCGCAGGCGGACGGGGCCGGTCGCCTCCGCCGGGGAGGCCGAGGCCGTGACCGCCAAGGCCAGGGCGATCGCCGTCGCGCGTACTCCGTTTCTTCTGATCATGGACGGGACGATAGGAAGCGGCGGGCCGAGCGCGCATCGGGCGCGTGAGCCATCCGTGCCCTCACCCGTGATGGGGAGCCCCGCATGGGTTGTCGGGGATTCGGGCGGTTCCTACGGTTGAGGTATGGACCAACGGGGTGTGCGGGGGCCAGGGGCGGTCGAGGCTTTCCGGTGGTGGGGGCGGATGGCCCGGAATCCGCTCGACACGTACAACGCCCTCGCCAGACGTTATGGGGACGCCGTCCGGGTGCCGTTCGGACGGAACCGGGCGTTCTTCCTGCTCTCGCGTCCCGAACACGCCGAACGGATTCTGGTCGCCAACCAGGACAACTACGTCAAGGCGTTCACGTATCGGCCGCTCCGGGCCGTCCTCGGGGACGGGCTCCTGACGAGCGAAGGCGATATCTGGCGGCAGCACCGGCGGGTCGTGCAGCCGGTCTTCGCGCACCGGCATGTCAGCGGATTCGCGCCGCAGATGGTCGAGACGGCTGCTCAGGTCGTCGGACGGTGGCCCGACGACGTGACCCTGGACGCGGCAGGGGAACTGCGTCGGCTCACGTTGGGCATCGTGGGGCGGGCCCTGTTCGGCAGCCAGCTCGAAGGGGAGGCCGAGAGGACGGGGCGGGCGCTTGAGGCGCTCCAACGCGGTGCCGTGGTCGGGACCTTCATGCCAGGGGTGACCGCTAAGCGCGCGGTGTATCAGCGGGTACCGGGCCTTGGGAGCGCGCTGGAGTACCTGGACGGGATGGTGCAACGGGTCGTCGGGGGCTCGTCCGGCGGCGAATTGCTGAATCTCCTAGAAGAGAGCGGCCGGTTCACCGAGGCGGAGCTGCGCGACGAGGTCCTGACGCTGCTGCTCGCCGGGCACGAGACCACGGCGGCCTCGCTCGCCTGGACGTTCATGCTCCTGTCGAAGTACCCGGCGGCCCGGGACCGCCTGGAGGACGAGGTGGACGAGGTCCTCGGCGGCAGGGAGCCGAAGGCCGAGGACGTCGACCAGTTGCCGTGGACGAAGGCCGTCCTGTCGGAGGCGATGCGGCTCTGCCCGCCCGCCTGGACCATCGAACGCGATGCCCTGCAAGACGACGACGTCGCCGGGGTGGAGGTGCCGGCCGGCTCGACGATCGCCGTTCCGCCCTACCTGATCCATCGCAACGCCGACGTCTGGCCCAATCCGGAGGGCTTCCAGCCGGAGCGCTTCATGGGAGAGCAGAAGCACCCCCGGTACGCGTACCTGCCGTTCGGCGGCGGGCGCCGCATCTGCGTGGGCGCCGGTTTCGCGATGCTGGAGGCGACCCTGGTCCTCGCCACCATCGCCCGCACGCACCGGCTCGACCTGGTGCCGGGCGTGCCCGTGCCCAGCCGGGCGGAGATCACGTTCCGTCCTGCCGGGCCCGTGCCGATGCGGGTCATACGTAGGTAGCTCCCTTGCTCAGGCGGGCCGGATGTTGTGGTTGCGGTGGAACACGTTCTGCGGGTCGTAGGCCCTCTTGACCTCGCGCAGCCGCCGGAGGTTCTCGGGGGTGTAGGCGGTGGCCGTCCTGGACGGGTCGTGCAGGAAGTTCAGGAACGAGCCGCCGGTCGCATGGGCGGCGAGCGGTGCGGCGTCTGCCGGGGAGCCGTCGATGGTGAGGGAGAACGGGACGTCCCGGTGCCCGACCGGGCCGGCGTCCGAGGCGGGACTGGCCATGGCGCCGCCCCAGTGCCGGACCTCGATCCCGGACGCGCCGCTGTGGGCGATAGCGGAGATGAGGGCGTCGGGCAGGTCGTCGTAGAGGTGGAAGTGCAGGGGCGCCGTGCCGCCCAGCGACTCGGTCTCGGCGTAGGGCATCGTCCGGAAGTCGTCGTGCAGCGGCGGGCCCGCGGCCTCCAGTAGGGAACGCAACGCGCGCGCGCCGTCTTCGGCGGGTCCCGCGTAGACGCCGCGGACGGCGACGACCCGCCCGTGGTCCGCGTGGTTCGTCAGCGCCACGGAGACCGTGAGCGAGTCGGGACGCGTGGGCGCCTCGTCCCGGAAACGGGTGAGAACGTCGGCGGCGCGTTCGGCGGGGAACAGCGCGACCCCCGCGTAGACCGTCGAGACGGGGTGGAGCCGGAACTCCAGCGACGTGACGACGCCGAAGTTGCCGCTGCCGCCGCGCAGCGCCCAGAACAGGTCGGGGTGGTGGTCGGCGTCGGCGGCGAGGTGCCGGCCGTCGGCGGTGACGAGTTCGGCGCGCAGCAGGTGGTCGGCGGCGAATCCGAACCGGCGCGACAGCCAGCCGACGCCGCCGCCGAGGGTGTAGCCGGCGACGCCGACGGAGGCGTGCGAGCCCGACAGCGGCGACAGGCCGAGCGGCGCGGCCGCGGCGATCACGTGGCTCCAGCGGGCGCCGGCCTCGGCGCGGGCGACGCGGCGGGACGGGTCGACGAGCACGCGGGACATGCGGGACGTCCTCAGCAGCAGCCCCTCGTCCGGCGGGACGACCGTGCCGTGCCCGGTGGCCTGGACGGTCAGCGGCAGCCCGCGCTCGCGGGAGGCGAGGATCGCGGCGCGGACGTCCGCCACGCCGGTGGCGTCGACGGTCAGCGGCTCGGCGGTGCGGGTGCGGATGGCGGTGTCCATGGCGGCTTCCTTTCGGAGGTTTTTTCTCCACTTACTCGCACGGTAACACTGACTGGAGGTTTTGTCTCCACTTAGTCCGGTGCCATCTCGGGGCCGTCGCAGTCGAAGCTATAGTCACGCTTCTTGATAGTCAATTATAGTGACTAAAATGGAATCGGAGGATGGACCTCCACTACGCTGGGGCCATGGGTGCGAAGCAGCGGCCGCTGCGGGCCGACGCGCGGGACAACCGCGACCGGATCCTCGCCGCCGCCCGTGAGGTGTTCGTCGAACAGGGTCCGGGTGCGCCGCTGGAGGAGGTCTCGCGGCGCGCGGGCACGGGCATCGCCACGCTCTACCGGCGCTTCCCCGACCGGCAGGCGCTGACGAGGGCCGTCGCCTTGGACGCGCTAGAGCGCACCAGGGACGAGGTCAAGCGCGCGCGGGACGACGAGCCGAGCGCCTTCGCCGCCCTCGTCCGCTACATGCACCGCGTCCTGGACATCCGCATCGGCGCCGTGTTCCCCGTCCTGCTGGACCACATCCCCTTCGACGACGAGGAGATCGTCGCCACCCGCGACGACGGGGTCACCGTCATGCAGGAACTCGTCGCCACGGCCCAGAAGGACGGCGACCTGCGTCCGGACGTCACCCACGGCGATATCGGGATGCTGCTCGTGCGGCTGTCGCGCCCGCTGCCGGGCCCGATGCCGCGGGAGACGGCCGAGGAACTGGCGCACCGGCACCTCGACCTGATCATCGACGGCCTGCGGGCCGGCCGCCCCGGAGAGTCCGGCCGCCCGGAGGGGCTCGGCGGCCCGGCGCTGACCTTCGAGGACCTGCGCTCCATGGGGGACGGCCCGGCCAGGTGACGTCCCGCCCGGAATGGGCACAGGCAGGGGCATGAACATCACAGGCATCATCACCGCGATCGTCATCGGTGCGATCATCGGGGCGCTCGGCCGGCTGCTGCTGCCCGGTCGCCAGCCCATCGGCGTCCTCATGACCGTGATCGTCGGTATCGTCGCCGCCCTCATCGGGACGGCCGTCGCGCAGCAGGTCGGTGTGGCCACGACCAACGGGATCGACTGGATCGAACTGGTCTTCCAGATCGGCCTGGCGGTGATCGGCGTGGTGATCGTCGCGGCTTTCCGGCGCAGGCATGATCGCGGCCATCGGCGCTACGAACGCTGACGCCGTCCCCGTCTCCTCCGCCTGACCTGGGCCGTCGCGGCCGCCGCCTCCCCGCGGCGGCCTTCTGGCCGTCTCCGGCCGCGGCCATGCGGATCTCGTCAAACGCCGCTTGCGGCAGGCGAAACTTTGATCTCATAGGGCGATTGAAAGGATGCGGAGAGTAACAGAAGGTCAGGGGGAGACCGTATGGCGGGGAGAGTCGCGTCCGTCGCGGGGTACGACAGGTTCCTGCTTCTGCGCAGGCGTTTCCGGCGGGCGGCGGTGGTGGTCACGGCCGGGTTCCTCGGGTGGTATCTCGTCTTCGTCGGGCTGGCCGCGTTCGCGCGCGGCTTCATGGCGCGGACGGTCGCCGGGCACATCAACGTCGCGCTGCTGCTGGGGCTGCTGCAGTTCGTCTCGACGTTCGCATTGACCTGGGGCTACCTGGCGTACGCGCGCCGCCGGCTCGACCCGCTGGCCGGTGAGCTGCGGTGACCGGGCGGACCCTGACCTTCGGCCTGTTCCTGGCGTTCGTCCTGATCACGCTGGGGATCACGGTGTGGGCGCGGGCGACCACGCGCGGCGCCGACGACTTCTACGCGGGCGGCCGGACGTTCACCGGCCCGCAGAACGGGGTCGCGCTCGCCGGCGACTACATGTCGGCCGCGTCCTTCCTCGGCATCGCCGGGATCATCGCGCTGAACGGGTACGACGGGTTCCTGTACTCGATCGGGTTCCTGGTGGCGTGGCTGCTCGCGCTGCTGCTGGTCGAACTGGTCCGCAACGCGGGCCGGTTCACGATGGGGGACGTGCTGGTGCGCCGGGTGCGGCGGCAGGCGCCGGTGCGGCGGGCCGCGGCCGTCTCCACCGTGACCGTGTCGGTGTTCTACCTGCTCGCGCAGATGGTCGGGGCCGGTGCCCTGGTGTCGCTGCTGCTCGGCATCCACCGCGGCGAGCGGTTCCTCGGGATGGACGCGGGCACCGCCAAGACCGTCACGATCGTGGTGGTGGGCGCGCTGATGATCCTCTACGTGGCGTTCGGCGGGATGAAGGCCACCACCTGGGTGCAGATCATCAAGACCGGGCTGCTGATGGCGGGGGCGGCGGTGCTGGCGGGGCTGGTGCTCGGCAGGTTCGGGTTCGACCCGGGGGCGATGCTCGGGTCGGCCGCCGACGCGAGCGGGAAGGGCGAGGCGTTCCTGCGCCCCGGGCTCCAGTACGGGCGGGACGTCCCGGGCGACGCCTACCGCACCGTGGTCAACAAGCTCGACTTCATCAGCCTCGCGCTCGCCCTCGTGCTCGGCACGGTGGGGCTGCCCCACGTCGTCGCGCGCTTCTTCGCCGTCCCGGACGGGCGCGCCGCGCGCACGTCGGTGTCGTGGGCGATCGGCCTCGTCGGCGTCTTCTACCTGATGACGCTCGCGCTCGGCTTCGGTGCGGCGGCCCTGGTGGGACGGTCCGCGATCGTCGCGCAGGACCCGTCCGGCAACACCGCGGTGCCGCAGCTCGCGCGGGCCGTCGGGGAGCACGTCGGCGGACGGGCCGGCGGGGACGTCCTGCTGGCGTTCATCGGGGCGGTGGCGTTCGCGACGATCCTCGCGGTGGTGTCCGGGCTCGTGCTGGCGTCGTCGACGTCGCTGGCGCACGACTACTTCGGACAGGTGCTGATGCTCGGCCGCCCGCGCGAGTCGCAGGAGGTGGCGGTCGCGCGGTTCGCCTCGTTCCTCGTCGGCTCGCTGGCGATCGTCCTGGCGGTGGTCGCCCGCGACCTCAACGTGGCGTTCCTGGTGGCGCTGGCGTTCGCGATGGCGGCCTCGGCGAACGTCCCGGTGATCGTGCTGTCGCTGTTCTGGCGCCGGTTCAACTCCGCCGGGGTCGTCGCGGGCATCTACGGCGGGCTGGTGGCGTCGCTGGTGCTGGTCTTCTTCTCGCCCGTCGTGTCCGGCAAGATCGACCCCGTGACGGGGCAGAGCCTGTCGCTGTTCCCCGCGGGCGTCGACTTCCACCTGTTCCCGCTGGAGAACCCGGGCCTCGTCTCCATCCCGATCGGCTTCGCCTGCGCGGTCGCCGGCACCTTCGCGGGACGCGAGAAGGCCGACCGGGAGCGCTACGACGCCCTCTCGGTGCGGGCGCTGACGGGTGCGGGATCACAGTGACCTGGGCGGTCCGTCCGGGTTAGCATGCCCTGCCCGGTTTGATTACCCGTGGGTACGGAAGACTGATCCGGGAAGATCCGCGCTGTCCAGGACCGTGCCCTAATGTGCCGAGTGCCCGGGCCAGGGGCGGTTCGCGTGGCAGAATGTCACCCGCCGTGGAGCGCGGCGGTCTGCCGGAGGGAGGGGCGGCGTGTCCGAAGCCGGTCGGCGTCGTCCGGCGCATGCCCGACCGGCCGAGCCGCTGCTCCGGCTCGGCGCCCGGACGACCGCGGTCCTCACCGTCCTCACGCTCGGCGCGGCCGTGGCCGTGCCCGCGGCGATGGTCTCCGGCAGCCCGGCCAGCGGGCAGACGGTGCGCGGGGCTTCCGCGGGCGCCGTCGCCGGGCGGCTGCTGAACGCGCCGACCGACCAGATCCGCTCCCGCGAGTGGCACCTCGACGTCCTGCGCGCGCAGAAGGCGTGGCGGTACTCCAGGGGACGCGGCGTCACGGTCGCCGTCCTCGACACCGGCGTCGACAGGCGCCACCCCGACCTCACCGGGCGCGTCGTCACCGGCCCCGACCTCACCGGCGGCGTGCGCCGCCCCGGCAGCCGCTACTGGGGGCTGCACGGGACGTCCATGGCCAGCATCATCGCCGGCCACGGCCACGGCCCCGGGCTGTCGCAGGGCATGATGGGCGTCGCGCCGCTCAGCAACGTCCTGTCCATCCGCGTCACGCTGGAGAACGACGACCCGCTGCGCCGCGACAGCGGGCAGCAGCCGGGCGCCGGCGGCGACCGCGACGCCGTGGCCCAGGGCATCCGGTACGCCGTCGACCACGGCGCCGGCATCATCAACATGTCGCTCGGCGGCGGCCGCCAGGCCTACGACGGCACGCCCTCGCAGGAGAAGGCGATCCGGTACGCGCTCTCCAAGGGCGTCGTGCTCATCGCCTCGGCGGGCAACGACGGCTCCGGCGCGAACCGCAAGAACTTCCCCGCCGCCTACCCGGGTGTGATCGCCGTCGGCGCGCTCGACCGCCGGCTGCGCCTCTGGAAGGACAGCAACCGGCGCTCTGGCGCCGCCGTCTGCGCGCCCGGCGTCGAGATCGTCAGCGCGGACGCCAGCAACGGCTACGTCGTCGGGACGGGCACCAGCGCCTCGTCCGCGATGGTCGCCGGGGTCGCCGCGCTCGTCCGCTCCCGCTACCCGAGACTCAGCCCCGAGGAGGTCAGGCGGGCGCTCCTCCAGGGCTCGCCGGCCCGGCCCGGCCATCCCACCGGCTCGCCCGAATGCCGCGGGACGGTCGACGCGGTGCGGACCCTCGTCGCCGCCAACCAGATCAACAAGACCTCCAGCGGACCGGTGGAGACGCCGCCGCCCCCGGCCCCGACGCCGCAGCCCGCCGCGCAGCCGGTCGGCCGCGACTCCGGCTTCCTGTTCCCGCTCGTCCTCGGCGGCGGCGGGGTGCTGGTCGTCCTCGGGCTCGTGCTCGGCTGGCGGCAGCGGCGGCGCCCGGAGGACGACGACGGGGACGCCGACGCCGTCGCCGACTACGGCCTGCCGTCCGCCCCGTCCGCGCCGCGCGAACCCGTGGCCGCCGGCGCCCCGGCCGTGCCCGCCGGTGCGTACGAGGCGCCCGCGGTCGCGCCGGTCAGCTCGCCGCTCTTCCAGAGCAACGAGGTCTACCAGGCGCCCGCCTTCACGGAGGAGGCCCCGCCGCATGAGGCATTGCCGCAGGAGGCCGTGCCGCTGGACGCCCCGATCTGGGACGTCCCGCCGCCGGACCCCGGCCCCGCGGGTTTTGCTCCGCCGGACGCAGGGTTCGCTGCGCCGGAGGCAGGGTTCGCTGCGCCGGAGGGCGGTTTCGCTCCTCCGGACGCCGGTTTCGCCGAGCCCGCGCCATCGTCCGGCTGGGACGGGAAGCTCCCGCCGCCGATCGAGCCGAAGCAGCCCCCGGTCATGCCGGGCGAGCTGCGCCCGTTCGTCCCCGGCGAGTTCGCCGCGGGCGGGCACGGCACGCGCAACGGGCACGACCCCCTCAACGGGCATGACCCTCTGAACGGGCATGACCCCCTGAACGGGCACGACCCTCTCAACGGGAACGGGCACAACGGCGGCGGGCTCAACGGCTCGGCGCGCGAGGAGCCGTCCGTCCTCGACGACGACGAGTGGGAGGCTTTCCGCCGGGGCGCGCTCGACACGCCGGACCTCCCCGAGACCGGGACGACGGCTCCGCTCGCCGCGGTATCCCCGGAACCCCCGAACGAGCCGCCGCCCCCGCACGTACCTCCCGAGGACGAGGGGCCCCTGGGCGGGTTCCCCGACGTCCCGCTGCCCGGTCCGGGCGATGCCGAACCGCCGGAAGGGCCTGTCCCGCCGCTGGGCACGGCCGATGACGAGCCGCGCGGGCGGCACTCGAAGCCGCCGCGCCCCGCCGACGACGAGGACTACCGGCCGCCCTGGTGGTGAGCGCGGTACTCCGGCGGGCGTAGCGCGAGTGCCTCCGGCCAGGCGATGCGGGCCCCCGTACCCGTCGCCGAGCATCGACTTATCCGAACACAGGAAGGGTCGATGAACGATGGTGACGACGTTGGTGACACAGGCGGCCGCGATGCACCCGGGCGGCTGGAACGACGGGGACGCCCCCGCCTTCTGGCCGGTCTTCCCGGTCATGTTCGGCCTGTTCTGGCTGGCGGTCCTGGGCACCGCCTTCTACTTCATCCGCCGGCGGGTGCGCGACGGCGCCGCGGCGGCCAAGGCGGCGGCCGACCCGATGACCAAGGCGCGGTCGGTGCTCGCCGAGCGCTTCGCCCGAGGCGAGATCGACGAGGACGAGTACCTCACCCGCATGTCAGCCCTCCGCAACAGCGACTGACCGCGAACGGGGCCAGTGTGGGCCCACCCCACACTGGCCCCGTCAGAACGATCGCCGCTTCAACTCCCTCGCTGTATGCGGCCGTTGTCCGACGCCGTGGAGGCCAAGGTCACAGCGCGGCATCGTCAACGAATGGCTTGGCTGCCTTGGCGGAATTCGCAGCCCCTGACTGTACGGCCTTGGGTCCGGCGTCGCGGCACCCACCTAGCCTGGAGGGACGTGGATCGAGACAGGAAGTGAGTGATGTGCCCCATCCCGACGGCAAGGCGAAGGATGACCGGGTGTTCACTGTGGCCGTGAGGCTGCTCAGTGAACTTGGGTACGACGGCGTCACCAACAGGATGATCGCCGATGCCGCGGGTGTCGGTGTGGAGACGGTGGTCGAGCGCTACGGTGGCAAACACGCCCTTTACCTGACCGTATTCAAGCGCGCTCTGCAGCGGCGCATCGACTGGGTGCAAGCGGTTGAGGCCGTCTACACGCCGGATCTCGACGGTTTCACCCGGCTGCTCGACACGTACCTTGACCTTGCCATGGAGACCCCGGAGCTCGGGGCCTTCTGGATGCAGCGCTGGCTTTCCGACGCCAGCGACATCTCAGAACTGGAGCCCCTCTTCGGCGGGCCCTCATTCGGCCGGCTGGTCGAATTGGTGAGGGGCACTCTCGCCGACGACCTGGACGTCGGGATGGTCATGCGGACGTTCAGTTGGACCGTTCTCGCCTTCTCCCAGCGCGGCCTCGTGGACACCGATGGGCGGCGTCGGGAACCCACTGATCCGGCCACGCTGCAAAGGTTCCGCGAGCACCTGCACGGGCTCGCCCGCCACGTCATAGCCCGTCCGGACGGGAGGGCGCACACCGTGATGCCGCCGCAGCAACCCTAGTCGGCTGCGGCCTCTTCGAAGATGCGGCCGATTCCGTCCGGGTACATCGGGGCCTGGACGGCGGCGTCGGCGAAGCGGGTGAGGAGGCGGGCGAACTCGGTGCGCTCCCGCTCCGACCAGCCGGACATCAGCTCGTCGAGGTAGGCGCGGCGGAACCGGTCGGAGACCTGCTTCACGCGCCGGCCGGCCTCGGTCAGCCCGAGGTTGGCGCGGCGCGCGTCCACGGGGGAGGGGCGCCGTGACACCAGGCCGGCGTCGATGGCGTGCCCGACGAGGCGGCTGGCCGTGGAGGGGTCGATCTCAAGGCGTTCCGCGACCGCGCCGACCGTGGGTTCGCAGGACGGTTCGTCCGAAGGCCCGCAGTCGGTGAGCGCGGCGACCGCGTTCACCACCATCAGGTTCGACAGTTGCAGCGGGCGCCCGTCCGTCGCGGCGGACGTCTGGGCGCGGATGCGCTTCACGAGGTCGGGCTTGGCCCAGACGCGGCGCAGATGGAACAGCGCGGTCGCGATATCGGTGAGCACGCCGTCGGCGGGGGGTTCGGGAAGGCTCCCGTCCCGGGGCGCGGCCCGCTCGGCGGTCCGTCCCGTGGCGGAGGTCTCCGTCGCCATGCAAGGTCTCCGTTCCGTGGTCGCCGTCTCAGGCGCCGGACGCTGCTGATCACCCACTCTAACGGATGTAGAGTACATATTTTTGGCGGCGCGCCGGGGCGGCGTTGCCACTGGGACACACGGAGCGAAAGAGCCCCAGGTGAACGGGGATGTGATGCACTGAAGCACCGGCGTCCGTTCCCCGGGATCCGCCGGAACTTGTCGGCTCGGACGCGTAGCATGGCTCCCGCCCGAACCCGGACGACCCGGGATCAGTAACCACAGAGGGGACCTGATGCGAGCGGCGAACGCCCCCGGTGACCCCCGCGGTGACGTCCCCCCGCAGGACAGAACCATGGACGATGGTCAACCCCCGCGACCTCTGACCGAACCAGGCGCCGCCGAGGGCGAGGACGGGGCGGACGACGCCGCGTTCCGCGCCGACGGGCTGTCCGAGCGCGACCGCCGCATCCTCGCGTTCGAGCGGCAGTGGTGGAAGTACGCCGGCGCCAAGGAGCAGGCCATCCGCGAGACGTTCGACATGTCGGCGACGCGGTACTACCAGCTCCTGAACATCCTGATCGACCGGCCCGAGGCGCTCGAGTGCGACCCGATGCTCGTCAAGCGCCTGCGCCGGATGCGGACACAGCGGCAACGCAGCCGTGCCGCGCGGCGACTCGGCATCCGGCCCTGACCTGACCAACACTGGTCAGGTGAACTCTCCCCGCTCTGCGACGGCCGTCGGCGCCGACGGCCTTGACGCCATCCGTGAGAACCCGACCGGGGCCGTGCTCGGCTTCGACTTCGACGGCACGCTGGCGCCGATCGTCCCCGATCCGGCCTCGGCCCGGGCGCATCCGGACGCCGCACCGGCCCTGGCCCGGCTGGCGCCGCTGGTCGGCTCGCTGCTGATCGTGACCGGACGTCCCGCCGCCGTGGCCGTCGAGTACGGCGGCTTCGAGGGCATCGACGGCCTCGTCGTCCTCGGCCAGTACGGCCTCGAACGCTGGGAGTCCGGCACGCTGACGGTGCCGGAGCCGCCGCCGGGCGTCGCCGAGGCCCGCGCGAAGCTGCCCGGCGTCCTGGCCGCCGCGGGCGCCCCGCCCGAGACGTTCGTCGAGGACAAGGGGCAGGCGCTCGCCGTCCACACCCGGCGGTGCGCCGAACCGCAGGTCGCGCTCGACCGGCTGCGCAGCATCCTCGCCGCGCTCGCCGAGCGGACGGGGCTGTCCGTGGAGCCGGGACGCTACGTCCTCGAACTGCGCCCGCCCGGCATGGACAAGGGGAAGGCGCTGCGCTCGTTCGTGGACGACCGCTCGCCCCGCCCCTCCGCCGTGCTGTTCGCCGGGGACGACCTCGGCGACCTGGCCGCGTTCGACGCCGTCGACGAGCTGCGCGCCGAGGGCGTGCCCGGCGTCCTGGTGTGCAGCGGCTCGACCGAGGTCACCGCGCTCGCCGACCGGGCGGACCTGGTGGTCGACGGCCCCGCCGGCGTGGTCGACCTCATCGGCTCGCTCGCCGACTCCCTCTCCTGACCCGTCCGTCCGCCTCCTGCGCCCCGGCCGGGACGCAGGGGGCGGACGACTTGTTGGCGAGGTGATAAGAACCACGTCCCGAGTTGTCGTTTCTCGCGAGACTCCGGGGGCCGTTGTGGAACCAGGGTCTAATTAGGCCAAAATATGGTGAATTGCGGTAGTGCGGGTTCACGGGGGAGCCGCACGACGGACATCGGGAGGCTAGACGGTGGACACGGAGCCGGGACTTCCGCGCCGTCCGGGCGACATCAGGCACACGCCCTCCCAGGGCATCCCGAGGGCCACGCCCCGGGAAGGCACGCCCGTCCAGCCACCGGGCGCCCAGACCCCGTCGGGCGTCCCCATCCCGCCGGACGCCCCGACACGTCCTATAGTCCACACCGCCCCGGCCGCGCCAGCCGCGCCGACCGCACCGGTCGCCCCGACTACGCCGCCCGCGGCCCCCGTTCCGGCTGCGCCGGTAATGTCGGACGCGCCGCTGGCTCCACCCGGGCCGCTTGCGTCGACTGTTCCGCCCGCATTGGCCGTGCCGGGCGCGCCGGTTACGTCGGACGTGCCTCTGGCTTCGCCCGCTCAGCGCGCGTCAAATGTCCCGTCCGGGTCGTCTGTTCCGTCCGCGTCGGCCGTGCCGCCCGGCTCGGGCGTGCCGCCCGGCTCGGGCGTGCCGCCCGG
The DNA here is from genome assembly GCF_008327685.1 of Actinomadura sp. K4S16. Taxonomy (GTDB): domain Bacteria; phylum Actinomycetota; class Actinomycetes; order Streptosporangiales; family Streptosporangiaceae; genus Spirillospora. The sequence goes on along the minus strand of NZ_BDDE01000021.1, from coordinate 16,763 downwards.
CTCGGGCGTGCCGGGCGTACCCGATGTGCCGGTCGGGTCGGCTGTTCCGCTCGGCTCGGGTGTCCCGCCTGTGTCGTCCGAGCGGACCTCGCCGGGGGTGGCGGAGGGGGCGGTCGCGTCCAATGGGCAGGGGCCGCCTCGGGTGTGGGGGACGCCGCCGCGGTCGCAGCCGGATCCGCGGCTCGGCGGGTCGGAGTGGGCCGCCGTGCCCGAGGCGCAGGAGGCCTACTCCGAGCGCGAGGAGTGGTCGGCGCCGGGGCCGATGGGCGTCCGCGAGACCAGCGGCATCCAGGTGCGCCTCGGGTCGCGGGAGCGGGAGCGCGAGCGCAGGGAGCGGCGGCGCAAGGGGCGACGCAGCGGTCTGGTCGCGGCGGGCGTGCTCGTCCTGGCCGGACTGGTCACGGCAGGGCTCGTGCTGACGCCCGACTCCGGCGGCAAGGGCGGCGGGACGACGGCGGCCCCCGCGGCCGGGGAGCAGTCGCCGGGCGCCGCCAAGCTGCCGCCCGCGGGCTCGCCCATCACGGTCGGCACCGCCGACGGGTCCCGGTACAGGATCGCCGCGGTCACGTCCGGGATCAGCGACGGCGTGGTGACGACGTTCCAGTCCTCGCCGCCGTCCGGGACGTCGTTCCCCTACATCGAGTACATCCTCAGCAACCCGACCGGCCAGAAGGTCCTGCTCGACTTCCCCGGCGACGTGTTCGTCAGGCGCGACCTCGTCACGCCGGATGCACGGGGACGCTGCATGCCGCAGGCGGGCGTCCCCGAGACGATGTGCACGCCGCCGACCAACAGCCAGGTCGTGCGGCGGCTCGCGGGGGGCGCGCTGCTCGCGGGGGACGGCGGTGACAAGTACCTTCCGCCCGGCGCGGCGTACCTGGTCCGCGCGACGGTGGACGTCCCGGTCGACCGGCGCGTCAGGCGCTCGGACATGGGCCTGTACGTGTGGAAGCAGCTCTACATGGCCGACCGGCTCGCCAAGCAGGCGCCCTTCCCGAACGGAAAGTGAAACCGCCGTGGCCCTGTCGGCCACGGCGGTTCCGGTCGTCGTTCTCCGGGGTCACTCGGCTTCGGGGTCATCGGCGAGGATCCCGTAGAGGCGGCGGCGGGCATCGTTGACCACGTCCAGCGCGCGCGCCTTCTGCGCCTCGCTGCCCACGGCCATCACCTGCTGCAGGGCCCCCATCAGCTGGCCGATGGCCTCGCGCCCGCGCAGGACGTTCTCGCCGGCGGCCTCGGTGACCTCGTCCCAGGGGGCGGTGGTCTGCGCCGACGCCTCCTCGCGGCCGGCGTCGGTGAGGGAGAACAGCCGCTTGCCGCCCTGCTCCTCGCTGCTGACCAGGCCCTCGTCCTCCAGCATCTGGAGGGTCGGGTAGACCGAGCCGGGGCTCGGCCGCCAGACGCCGCCGGTGCGGCCGTCCAGCTCCTGGATCATCTCGTAGCCGTGCATCGGCCGCTCGGCCAGCAGGGCGAGCAGCGCCGCCCGGACGTTGCCGCGCCGGGTGCGCCGGCCGCGCCCACCGCGTCCGCGATGGCCGGGACCGAAGCCGGGCCCGGGGCCGCCTGGCCCCCACGGGCCGAACGGGTCGCCGCGGCGCCCCCGCTCCCTGGGGCCCCGGAAGCCGCCGCGCCCTCTCATCGTGTGCTCGTGCATCGCAGTCTCCTTATAGTGATCGGTTGCGATGTTTCAACGATATATCGGTGACGGGTCGCGATACAACAAATGTGACGTGAATCACTCCGATGCATGCCCGCCCTGAACGGAACCAGGCGCGGAGCGTTCGCCGCTCCGCGCCTGGTCGCGCGCTTCCGTACCGGTCAGGGCCCTGGATCAGGGGGCGGTGACCTTCAGGCTGTCGAGGATGTCCTTGGTGGCGTCGCGGTCGTCGGCCTCCTTGACGCGGATCCACAGGCCGAACTTGCCGGCCTTGTCCTTCAGGCCGACCTCGGTGACCGACGGCGTGCCCGCCTTGCAGGCGGTGTAGCGGGTGATCGTCCCGCTGAGGGCGCCGTCCGGCGTGGTGTAGTTCTCCGGCGCGGCCTTCGTGCACTGCGCGTGGCCGGCCGCGTTCGGCGGCGGAAGCTGCCCGGGACGCAGGTCGGTGGTCACGCCGATGAACACGCCGGGGCCCTTGCCGTTGCCGAGGAAGGCGGCCTTGTCGGGCGTCGCGCGCAGCACCGGCCGCGGCTGGCCGTCGGTTAGGCCGACGGCGGACGGCGTCCACGTCTGCTCCTGCTGCTTCGGCCACGCCTTCGGCACCGCGGCCTTGATCTTGCCCGCGTCGTCGGAGACGGCGACGAAGTCCTTCGGGATCGCCGACGTCTTCTTCTTGCCGTCCTTGCCTTCCTTGCCGTCGCCCCCGGAGAACATCATGCCGAGCGCCAGCCCGCCGATCACCGCGACCACCAGCACGACCGCCGTGATGATCAGCGGTGTGGCGAACTTCTTCGGCGCGCCGCCGCCGCGCTGCCCGCCCTGCCCGCCGCCCTGGACCGGCCCGGGGGGCGGAGGCTGGAAACCGGTGGGCGGCGGCCCGTAGGGCTGCTGGCCGCCGGGGCCCATCTGCTGCATCGGGGCGCCCTGCTGGGGGCCGTTCTGCGGCGGCTGTGTCGGGAACACGGCCGTCTTGCCGTCGTCCGCCGGCTGCGCCTGCGGCTGGGCCTGGTAGGCGATCGTCCGGTCGTTGTCGTTGTCCGGGGCGGTGGGCCGCTCCGGCTGCCCGAACGGGGCGGCGCGCCCGCCGGGCCGGTCGACGACCGTCACCTCGTCGGAGGACGGAGCGGGCGGGACGTTCATCTCGGACGTGTGGAGGTCGTCCTCGCCGGGCTGGTCGAACCGGGTGCGCATGTCCGCCGGGGCGCCCTGGGCCGCCGGGGCGGGCTGGGCGGGACCGGGCTGCGGGACCGGCCGCGGCTGCTGCTGCTGGAGCTGGACGCCGTCGTGGTAGAAGTCCTGGACGGTCGCGTCGGCGTCGATCTGCGGCGCCGGCGACGAGGACGCCGCGGGGACGGGCGCCGGCGTGCCCGCGGACGTCGGCCGCAGCGTGGACAGCGCCTCCGCGAACGCCTCGGCGGTCGGCCACCGCTTCTCCCGCTCGACCTCCAGCGCCCGCAGGATCACCTGGTCGAACGCGGGGGACAGCCCCTCGCGCAGCTCGCTCGGCGCCTTCTTCACCGGCGCCGGGCCCGGGGCCCGCCCGGTGAGCATGTGGTACGTCAGCGCGCCGAGGCCGTAGACGTCCGCGCGGACGTCGAGCCCGCCGCCGAACCGCGCCTGCTCGGGCGACATGTACCCGGGGGTGCCGACCGGGAGGGTGAACGCCCCGGACGCGTGCGCGAGCGCCTTGGCGAGGCCGAGGTCGGCGATGAGCAGCTTCTCGCCGCCGTCCGGCGTCGACTGGAAGAGCACGTTGGACGGCTTCAGGTCGCGGTGGATGACGCCCAGCGTGTTGATCACCTCGACGCCGTAGGCGATCTGCTCGGCGAGCGCCACGGCCTCGCTGACCGGAAGTGGCCGTTCGCGCATGCGGTCGCCGAGCGTTCCGCGGTCCGCGTACGACATCACGAAGTAGGGACGCCCGTCAGGCAGCTCGCCGATGTCGTGGACGCGCACGAGCCGCTCGGAGTCGGCGCGGCGCAGGATCCGGGCCTCCTCCAGGAACCTGTTGCGCACGTCCAGATCGTCGATCAGGCTGCCGTTCAGGACCTTTATGGCGACCTGGGACTCGAGGGCGTCGTCGTGCCCCAGCCACACAGAGGCGAACGCCCCCGAACCCAGGACGCGATCGATTCGGTAACGGCCTACTGATGGTGGGAAAGACACTCCCGTATCATCCCAACAACGGGGTGAGCGCGCGAACGAGCATTGAGGCGGCATGGCATTCGACGAGAGGACCGAGGAGCTGGCGGTGAAGGCCGCGCAGGGCGACCAGGGCGCCCTGAACGAGCTTCTCCGCAGGATCGAGCCGGACGTGCTGCGGCACAGTTCCCGGTTCCTGCCCTGCCGGCAGGACGCCGAGGAGGCATGCCAGGACGCGCTGCTCCAGGTCGCGCGGAACATCCACCGGTTCGAGGGCCGGTCGCGGTTCAGCACCTGGCTGCACGTCGTCGTCGCCAACTCCGCGCGCTCCACCTACCGGTCGCTGAAGCGGCGCTCGGTCGAGCAGGCGGGCGAGCTTCCGCAGCAGCGCCCCGACCCGCGCCGGACCAGCGTCATCGCCGGGTCCCGCGTCGACATCCTCGACGCCATGGAGGACCTGGAGGCCCGCAAGCCCGACCTCATCCAGGCCCTCGTGCTGCGGGACGTCTCGCAGCTGGAGTACGCGGAGATCGCCGAGCAGCTCAAGCTGCCGCTCGGCACGGTCAAGTCCCGCATCCACGAGGCGCGCAAGCAGGTCAGGCAGACGCTCGGCGAGTCCTACACGTGACCCCGCCCGTCAAAGGTGGGTAAGCGGACAGCAACGGTGCGTGCATAGCCAGGGCCCCGCACCGGGGCGCTGCACCAGCATGCGTGCATGTCACCAGGACCGGCGCTCCGCCACGACCGCCCGATCTTCGTCTTCGGCTGCCCGCGCTCGGGGACGACGCTGCTGCGGCTGATGCTGCACTCGCACGCCCGCATCGCGATCCCGGCGGAGACCAAGTTCGTCCTGCCCGTCTATACGGCGCGGTGCGATTTCGGTGACCTCCGGGACAGCAAGAACAGGCGGGCGCTCGCGGAGTGGATCGCCAGGGAGCGGTTCACCAGGGTGCGGACGCTCGGCATCGACGCGGACGGGCTCATCGACGAGATCGTCAACGGTCCGCCGACGCTCGGCTCCGCCGTCGGCACCGTCTTCCGCGCCTACGCCCGCCTGCACGGCAAGCCCCGCTGGGGCGACAAGCGCCCGAGCTACTCCCAGCACGTCGGCGCCCTGTTGCGGATGTTTCCCGACGCCCAGTTCGTCCACCTCGTCCGGGACGGCCGGGACTGCGTCGCGTCCCTCATGGAGATGCCCTGGTTCGACGCCGACATCCACCACGCCATCTCCGCCTGGCGGGAGACGATCGACCGCGGCCGCCGGCTCGCCGATCGCCTCGGCCCGGACTGCTACTACGAGCTGCAGTACGAGCGGCTCGTCACCGACCCCGCCGACGAGCTGACCCGGCTCTGCGGGTTCCTCGGCGAGGACTTCGACCCCGCGATGGTCCACCCGGAGGGCCTCGCGAAGCGGATCGTCCCGGCCGGCAAGCGATGGCACGGGCGGACGCACGACGCCGTCACCACCGACCGCGTCGGCTCCTGGGCCGAACGCCTCGACGCCTGGGAGATCAGTCTCGCCGAGGCCGCGTTCGGCGAGCGGCTCGCCGAGTACGGCTACGAGCCCAGCGGCCTGCCGAAGCCCGCCGCGGCCCACCTCGCCCGGTTCACCCGCACCGCCGCCCACCGCCGCATGGCCCAGAGCAAGGCCGCGCTCCGCGAACGCTGGAGGCAGCACCACGAGCCGAACCCGGTCGAGTGCCTCCTCCCCGCCGAACACACCGCCACCACCGCCGCCCCCTGACCGTCATTGCGGCGGGCGAGACCCCCACGCCCCCAACCTGACCGTCGTCAGTCGAGGGCGGCCAGTTGGTCGGCGAACCAGCGTTGCGGGGGGAGGGCCGTCGCGGCCTCGGCCAGGCGGGCGCAGCGCTCGGCTCGCCGGGCGCGCGGCATGAGCAGGGCCTGGTGCAGGGTCTCGGCCGTCTGCGAGACGTCGTAGGGGTTGACCACCAGCGCGTCCTCGGACAGCTCCGCGGCCGCGCCCGCCTCTCGCGACAGCACCAGCGCGCAGCCGTGCCGAGACAGCACGGGCCCCTCCTTCGCGACCAGGTTCATCCCGTCGCGGATCGGGTTGACGAGCAGGACGTCGGCCAGGCCGTAGGCGGCGAGGGAACGCGGGTAGTCGTCGTTCACCTGCAGGATCAGCGGGTCCCAGTCGGCCGTGCCGAACTCCTCGGAGATCTGCCCGGCTATGCGCTCGACGGCCGCGGTGTAGTCCCGGTACTCGGGCAGGTCGTAGCGGGACGGGTAGGCGAACGCCAGGTGCACCACGCGGCCGCGCCACTCGGGATGGTTGACGAGCATCTCCCGGTAGGCGGCGAGCCCGCGCACGATGTTCTTGGACAGCTCCGTCCGGTCGATCCGCACGATGAGCTGCCGGTCGCCGACCTGCTCCCGCAGCGCGCGCGCCCGTTCGACGACGTCCTGCTCGGCGGCGCGCCGGCGCAGCGCCGGGCCGTCGACGCCGAGACCGTGCACGCCCACGCGCGTGGTGTGGCCCGAGCAGGTGACGGTGCGGGCCACGCGGTCGACGCGCGCGCCCGGCAGCAGTTCGCAGCAGTCGAGGAACGCCGACGCCCACCGCTCGGTGAGGAAGCCGGCGTGGTCCGCGCCGAGGATGCCGAGCAGGACCTGCGCGCCGATGTCGTCGGGGAGCAGCCTGAAGTACTCCGGAGGCGCCCACGGCGTGTGGGAGAAGTGCACGATCTTCAGGTCGGGACGCCGGTCGCGCAGCATCCGCGGGGCGAGCGAGAGGTGGTAGTCCTGGATCGCCGCCTTCGCGCCCGGGGCGGCGTCGCGGGCGAGGGCGTCGGCGAAGGCCGCGTTGTACGCCTCGTAGGACTGCCAGTCGCGCCGGGCGCGCGCGTCGAAGTGCGGGCTGCGCGGCGTGTCGTACAGCAGGTGGTGGACGAACCACAGCGTCGAGTTGGCCACGCCGTTGTACGCGCGGTCGAACGTGGCTGCCGGGATGTCGAGCATCCGCACCGCGGCCCCGCCGGTCTCGTATCCGGCGAGGTCGAGGCGGCCGTCCGGGGAGCGGCGCGCGGCCGTGCGGTCGGCCTCGCCGAGGCTCGCGCACACCCACAGCACGTCCGCGTCCCCGGCGGACGGCTCCGGCGACGTCCCGGCCGGACGCGGCGGACCGGGGTCGCGCGGGGCGCCCGTGACGGCGGCGAGGCCCGACACCAGCCCGCCGCCCCCGCGCCGCATGGTGAGCCCGCCGTCGTCCGACAGCGAGAACGACACCGGCCCCCGGTTCGAGGCCACCAGCACTTGGCTCATACGGGAAGGGTCTCAGTTGGGACCGAGGCACATCAAAGTGACCCGCGAGTTGACATCCTCTTCGCCCTAAGGGACGGAGATTCCCTCCACGCTGCGCGTGGAATGCACGGCGTCCGGGTGGGTTCCCGCTTCGTTGTGCGCTGCCGGGACGAGTCCCGGTCTTACGTGCGCTCCACGGGCGTTGAGGTCCTCCTGTCCAGCGGCCCTGATATTCCTGGCCAGCCGGGTCCGGCCCAGACCGGTCACGCACAGGTCCTCGGCGTACACCGCTTGGTTCTCGCGGATGATCTGCGTCGAGAGCTTGTGCTGCCAGTCCCGCCGGGTGTCGGCCACCCGCGCATGGGCGCGGGCGACCTTGACGACGGCCTTCTTGCGGTTCTGGCTCCCGCGCTGCTTGCGCGCGAGGGCTTGTTGCAGCCGCTTGAGCTTGCGGGCGGCGCGCCGCAGGAACTTCGGCGCGGCCACCTTCGTGCCGTCCGACAGCACCGCGAAGTGCCTCAGACCCAGATCGATGCCCACCTCCGACTCCACCGTCGGCAACGGCTCGTCGGTCACCTGCACCACGAACGAGGCGAAATACCGCCCGGCCGCATCCTTGATGATCACCACGCTCGACGGGCCGGGGGCAGGGCCGCGCGACCAGCGGACAGCCAGATCCCCGATCTTCGGCAACCGCAGGCGGCCGTTGTCGAGGACCTTGAAGCGGGAGTTCCTGGTGAACCTGATCGCCTGCCGGTTGTCCTTGCGCGAGCGGTACCGGGGCGGGGCCACCGACGACACCTCGCCCAGCCACGCCCGTTCCGGGGTCGCCTTGGCCTGCGTGATGATCCGCTTGGACAACTCGGCGTCCGAGATGTACGGCAAGCCCTGCTCGCGGGCCTGCTGCCGTGCGCGCAGCCCGTCGTTGAACACCACCCGTGCGCACCCGAACGCCCTCGCCAGCTCGATCTGCTGACCAGGCGTTGGATACATACGGTAGTTGTAACGTAACTGCACACCCGCACCGTACCGGTCCATGACCGAACCCGAAGGCATACGCACCGACAGAGACCGCGTCGTTGCGATGCACGTCCACCTGGTCTTCGTAACGAGGTTCCGGCACAGGTGTTCGCCGACCGGTACCTGGCCCGGATGGAGCGATCATGCGGGACGTGCACTGCCCGGGCCTTGGCGCCCCTCCCAGCGCGGGCCTTCACCCCCGGCCTGAAGACCGGAGCACTGGCCCGCATTCCGGTAGCCCGCATCGCCCGCGCTGCCGCCCGTTTCGCCCGGTTAGTCATTCTCCCAGGGGGTACCCGGTCGCCATGAGCAAGTCCGAGACGACGAAAACCGTGCTCGTCGCCGGTGCCGCGAACCTCATCCTCGCGATCACGAAGCTGGTCGCCGGCCTGCTGGCCGGGTCCAGCGCCATGCTCGCGGAAAGCGCGCACTCGGTGGCGGACACCCTCAACCAGGGCTTCCTCTTCGCCTCGCTCCGGCGCAGCGAGCGGCCCCCCGACAAGCGCCACCCCTTCGGCTACGGCAACGAGCGGTACGTGTGGTCGCTGCTCGCCGCGTTCGGCATCTTCGTGGCCGGCGCGGGGTTCTCGATCTTCGAGGGCGTCCTGACCATGACGGGCCACGGCGGCACGGGGACGACGGTGTGGCTCGCCTACGCCGTCCTCGCCCTCGGCGCGGTGCTGGAGGGGACGTCCTGGATCCGCGCCTTCTACCAGGCCAGGAAGGAGACGCGCGAGAACGACCGCGACCTCGTCGAGCACGTCCGCAAGTCGCCCGACGTGACGTTCAAGACCGCGCTGTTCGAGGACACCGCGGCGATGGTCGGTCTGGCCCTCGCCGCAGGCGGGCTCGCGATGCGCCAGATCACCGGCTCGGAGTTCTGGGACGGGCTCGCGTCCGTCCTCATCGGACTGCTCCTCGTCGTCCTCGCCTTCGGGATCGGCCGCGAGAGCGTGGGCCTGCTCATCGGCCAGGCCGCCGACCCCGAGGCGCAGCGCACGATCCGCGCCGAGATCCTCGGCGCGCGGGGCGTGACCGGCGTGGACGAGCTGCTCACCATGCACTTCGGCCCCGAGCAGATCCTCGTCGCGGCCAAGGTCCACTTCTCCGACGCCATCAGCGCCGACGAGGCCGAGGACGTCGCCGGGGAGATCGACCGGCGGCTCCGGGAGTGCGTCCCGATCGTCAAGCACGTGTTCCTCGACCCGACCCAACGCGTGATCAAGAGCCCCGCCGGGTAACGTCTCAATCCCTGGACCCGCCTGTCTGGCATCCGGTCAGTTCATGTAAAGTCACGCATACGAGTTCATAGCGCTCGTGATCGACAACTTCATAACGCTCATCCAGAGGGGTGGAGGGACCGGCCCTGCGAAGCCCCGGCAACCACCCGGCTGAGGCGCGTCGCGATCCTGCGAAGGCCGGCCGGGAGATGGTGCCAACTCCGGCCTGCGACCAAGGTGGCGCAGGGAAGATGGGGAGAAAGGCCTCGCCCTCATGGCACTCACGCCTGCCACAGACCTCGGACCGGCTACCGCTCTCGTCTGCCGCGAATGCGGCTCGTCCCGCGACCTCGGGCCCTTCTACGCCTGCGAGGAGTGTTTCGGGCCCCTGGAGATCGCCTATGACTTCCAGGGCGTCACCCGGGACGCGATCGAGTCCGGGCCGCGGAACATCTGGCGCTACCGCGGGCTGCTGCCAGTCCCGGCCAACGTCGCCGACACCCCGAACACCGAGCCGGGCCTGACCCGCCTCGTCCGCGCCGACAACCTCGCGGAGAGCCTCGGCCTGCAGAGCCTGTGGGTGAAGGACGACAGCGGGAACCCGACCCACTCGTTCAAGGACCGCGTCGTCGCCGTCGCGCTCGCCGCCGCCCGCGAGCTCGGGTTCAAGGTGCTGGCCTGCCCGTCCACCGGGAACCTCGCCAACGCGGTCGCCGCCGCGGCCGCTCGCGCCGGGATCCGCAGCGCGGTGTTCGTCCCCTCGAACCTCGAGTCCCAGAAGATCATCACGACGGCCGTGTACGGCGGGACGTTCGTGACGGTCGACGGCAACTACGACGACGTCAACCGGCTCGCGTCCGAGATCGCCGGGGAGCAGGACGACTGGGCGTTCGTCAACGTCAACGTCCGCCCCTACTACGCCGAGGGCTCCAAGACGCTCGGCTACGAGATCGCCGAGCAGCTCGGCTGGCGGCTGCCGGACCAGATCGTCGTGCCGGTCGCGTCCGGCTCCCAGCTCACCAAGATCGACAAGGCGTTCCAGGAACTGATCAAGCTGGGGCTGGTGGAGGACAAGCCGTACCGCGTCTTCGGCGCCCAGGCCGCCGGGTGCGGCCCGGTCGCCACCGCGTTCAAGGCGGGCCACGACGTCATCCGCCCGGTGAAGCCCGACACGATCGCCAAGTCCCTCGCGATCGGCAACCCGGCCGACGGCCCCTACGTCCTGGACGTGACCCGCCGCACCGGCGGCGCCGTCGAGGACGTCACCGACGAGCAGGTCGTCGAGGGCATCCGGCTCCTCGCCCGCACCGAGGGCGTCTTCGGCGAGACCGCCGGCGGCGTCACCGTCGCGACCCTCCGCAAGCTCGTCGAGACCGGCGCCCTCGACCCGGGCGCCGAGACCGTGATCATCAACTCCGGGGACGGTCTGAAGACCCTGGACGCCGTCGCCCCGGTCGTCGCGCCGTCGGCGAACATCGCCCCGTCGCTGGAGGCGTTCCGCGCCGCGGGCCTCGCCTGAGAACGAAGGAGCAGCATGAGCAGCGTGTCCGTCCGTATCCCGACGATCCTGCGGACCTACACCGGTGGCGAGTCCGAGGTGAAGGCCGAGGGTGCCACCCTGCGCGCGGTCGTCGCCGACCTGGAGGCCAGCTACTCCGGCATCTCCGCCCGCATCCTGGACGACGCGGGCAAGATCCGCCGGTTCGTGAACGTCTACGTCGGCGATGAGGACGTCCGCTTCGCCGAGGGCCTCGACACCCCGACGCCCGAAGGCGCCCAGATCTCCATCATCCCCGCGGTGGCGGGCGGCTGACACAGTCCCCGCCCAAGCCCCGGCACGTCCCATCGTGCCGGGGCTTTTCCGTGCACGGGCGGCGAATTCGCGATTCTTCGGAACGCGGATGCCCCGGTGGATACCGAATTGGGCGGCTGTTCGCGCGGTCCGGCTAAACGCGCATGGATCAAGCTTTAGCGAGCGTCGGATTCCCGTCTCGGATCTTGATCATCGCCTCTCCGGCACTTGGTTTTCTCGCTGGTCACGCCCTGGAAGATTGTTCCCGGAGTGGCGCTCCCTGGGGCGCCGATCGGCATACGAGAGTGAGGAAAGGCATGAAGCGCATTTTGCGCACGATGGCCGTGACCGGGATAACGATGGGGGCGGCCGTCCTCGCGGCTCCCTCGGCCATGGCCGACATCAACTTCTACTCCGTGGAGAAGGCGTACCTCGGGCACAACGGCCCGACGTACGTCAGTGAGCACGGTCCGGGCGACCTGATGTACACCGACATCATCCGGTCTCCCAAGGCCGCGACGGCGATCGGGAACAAGCCGGTGAAGACCGGTAACATCACCACGAAGCTCCACGGCGGGAAGCACAACACGGCCGTCACCGGCGTCGAGGGCGCCGAGGAGGAGGCGACCAAGGTCGCCCTGGCCAAGGCCGCCGAGCACGAGGAGGCCGCCCCGCAGCAGCAGGCGGCTCCGCAGCAGCAGGCCGCTCCGCAGCAGGAGGCGGCTCCGCAGCAGGAGTCGCTGCAGGCCGCTCCGGAGCAGGACGCCCAGCAGGCCGCGCAGCAGCAGGACGCGCAGCAGGCCGCGCCCGAGCAGGACGCCCAGCAGGCCGCGCCTGAGCAGGACGCGCAGCAGGCCGCCCCGCAGCAGGACGCGGAGATGGCCGCGCAGCAGCAGGACGCGCAGCAGGCCGCGCCTGAGCAGGACGCGCAGCAGGCCGCCCCGCAGCAGGACGCGCAGCAGGCCGCGCCTGAGCAGGAGGCCCAGCAGAACGCTCCGGAGCAGCAGCAGGCCGACGCCGCTCCGCAGATGGCGCAGCGGCGGGCCGACAGGCCGGAGCCCCGGTCGGTGGACATCCACGCGGCCGAGAAGGCGGCCGTCGGTCAGAACGGCCACGTCCTCGTGGGTGAGAACGGCTCCGGCGACGCGGTGTTCACCAACCTCACCAAGTCGCCCCACTCGCTGGTCTTCGCCGGGAACAGCGCGACGATGACCGGCGACATCAACAGCCACATCCACGGCGGTAAGCGCAACACCGTGATCAACGCGGTGGCGGGCCCCGAGCAGGAGTCCGCCAAGTAGCGGACCGCGATTCCTGCGAGAGCACCCGAAGCACCACGGCCGCTCCGGCCCGGTCACGCATCGAAGCCGGAGCGGCCACCCATGTCCGGACCGTTTGCGGCGGCCCTTCGCCTGGGCCGAGAAGAAAATCCTCGCCGCGCGCCGAACTCCACGAAAGCGGCCCGCTGGGCCGCGGCAAGCACAGGCGATCGGGCCGCCGCAAACGCCGCCGCATTCCCCCGGAACGGCATCAGCGGACGCAACGGGCAAGGTCCTCCTAAAATCGTCCGCACGCATTTTCTCCGATTAAATGGCCCCCTCGGCCGCCGTCGACCAGAGCGGCGCCACCGTTCGGCCACGGCACCCGAAGTGGTCATTTCCTGGCGCCCCGGTTCGGCCGCGCTCGCGGCGGCCTCACCGATCAGTGAGACGTTGGTTGCCGCTGCCCCGCTCCTGAGTGCGCGCTGACGCCGCTGCTCCCCGGCACGCGGCCCTCGGCAGTGCCACGGTCGAGTGACAGGCCAGGAGCCTGCGGCTCCCGCGCTGATCCTCGGCATGACGGCCATCGTGAGGAGTGCCGCGATCCTGCACGGGTGACGGACGCGCGCCCGCGGTCCCACCGCTGGTCAGGGCGGGTTCGGGACGCCGGGGTGACACCTTCGGGCGAGGATGTGTGGCGCTTGCACTCGACGGGGTAGAGTGCTAAACAAACATTGGCACTCTGCTGTGGAGAGTGACAACTTCACACAGTCATGGGTCGGGGCGATGAGGCCTCAGGCCGGCGGCGGAATGGAAGTCGTCGGCGGGGCCGTCCGTCGCGGGCGTCGGCTCGATCCGTCTAAGCCACCTTGTTCCGGGAGGACTGGAGCCTATGGCTGCAAAGATGATCGCGTTCGACGAGGAGGCCCGCCGCGGTCTCGAGCGCGGCATGAACCAGCTCGCCGACGCCGTGAAGGTGACCCTTGGTCCCAAGGGCCGCAACGTCGTGCTGGAGAAGAAGTGGGGCGCCCCCACCATCACCAACGACGGCGTGTCGATCGCCAAGGAGATCGAGCTCGAGGACGCGTGGGAGAAGATCGGCGCGGAGCTCGTCAAGGAAGTAGCCAAGAAGACCGACGACGTCGCGGGTGACGGCACCACCACCGCCACCGTGCTGGCCCAGGCGCTGGTGCGCGAGGGTCTGCGCAACGTGGCCGCCGGCGCGAACCCGATGTCGCTGAAGCGGGGCATCGAGGCCGCGGTCGAGCGGGTGAGCGAGGAGCTGTCCAAGCTCGCCAAGGACGTGGAGACCAAGGAGCAGATCGCCTCCACGGCGTCCATCTCCGCGGGTGACCCGCAGATCGGCGAGATGATCGCCGAGGCGATGGACAAGGTCGGCAAGGAAGGCGTCATCACGGTCGAGGAGAGCCAGACCTTCGGTCTGGAGCTCGAGCTGACCGAGGGCATGCGCTTCGACAAGGGCTACATCTCGCACTACTTCGTGACCGACCCCGAGCGGATGGAGGCGGTCCTCGAGGACCCGTACATCCTGATCGTTCAGGGCAAGGCGTCGGCCAACAAGGACCTGCTGCCCGTCCTCGAGGGCGTCATGCAGTCCGGCAAGCCGCTGCTGATCATCGCGGAGGACGTCGAGGGCGAGGCCCTGGCCACCCTGGTCGTCAACAAGATCCGCGGCATCTTCAAGTCCGTCGCCGTGAAGGCGCCGGGCTTCGGCGACCGCCGCAAGGCCATGCTGGGCGACATCGCCACGCTGACCGGCGGCCAGGTCATCAGCGAGGACGTGGGTCTCAAGCTCGAGAACACCACGACCGAGATGCTGGGCCGCGCCCGCAAGGTCGTCATCACCAAGGACGAGACCACCATCGTGGACGGCGCCGGTGACGCCAACGAGATCGCGGGCCGGGTCAACCAGATCCGTACCGAGATCGACAACACCGACTCCGACTACGACCGCGAGAAGCTCCAGGAGCGCCTGGCCAAGCTCGCGGGCGGTGTCGCGGTCATCAAGGCCGGCGCCGCGACGGAGGTCGAGCTCAAGGAGCGCAAGCACCGCATCGAGGACGCCGTCCGCAACGCCAAGGCCGCGGTCGAGGAGGGCATCGTCCCCGGCGGTGGCGTGGCGCTGCTGCAGGCCGGCACCAAGGCGTTCGACAAGCTGGAGCTGTCGGGCGACGAGGCCACCGGTGCGAACATCGTCAAGCGCGCTCTCGAGGAGCCGCTGAAGCAGATCGCCGTCAACGCCGGCCTCGAGGGCGGCGTCGTGGTGGAGCGGGTCCGCAACCTGACCCCGGGCGAGGGCCTGAACGCCGCCACCGGCGAGTACGTCAACATGTTCGAGTCGGGCATCCTCGACCCGGCCAAGGTGACCCGGTCCGCGCTGCAGAACGCCTCGTCGATCGCCGCGCTGTTCCTGACCACCGAGGCCGTCATCGCCGAGAAGCCCGAGAAGAACCCGGCCCCGGCGGGCGGCATGCCCGACGCCGGCGGCATGGACTTCTGATCGGGTCCTCACGTCGCGCCTGCGGGTGTGAGTGAAAGGGGCGGTTCCTTCGGGGACCGCCCCTTTTGGCGTGCCATGGGGCCGAAGCCGGGCGGGGTGGACGCCATCGGGAGGGTGGAGATCCCGGCGTGGATGTCCGCGGCGATGGCCGGGTGCCGCCGGGGCGAAAGAAGAATGTTCCTCAGACGGTCACCTCGTCCGCACCGCCGCAGGTCAGTGGGCCGGGAACGCGGGGCGGCGGGTGCGGTGGGCCTGGCCGGGCGCGGAAAGTGCTTCCCCTGGGGGCCTGCCGTTGGCAGGATCGCCGCTTGGAAGGCATGCCGCGGAGGGTGCGGGCACGCCGGCAAGGTGAACAGTGAGGGCGGTCGCCGATGCGGCCGATGAGGCAGGAGAACGCGTGAGCGAAGTGTTCAGCTCCCCGGTGCTCAGGGTCGAACAGCCTCGCAGGGGACCGTTCGCCAAGTCGCGGTACAAGGTGCTGGACGGCGACGGGACCGTCCTCGCCATCGCGGCGCCGACCGAGGACCACGGCGACTCGGCGGTCATGCGCGGCCTGTTCCCCGGCAAGTCGAACCTCGATGCCCGGGCCGTCCTGCTGACGACGCCCGACGGCGAACCGCTGTACGTCGTGGACAAGCAGGCCGGCCGGGAGTACACCGAGGTCCTCCGGCCGGACGGGGAGCGGGTCGGTTCGTTCGTCACCGAAAGGGTGGGCCGCCGCTACGTCATCTACGACGACGGCGGGACGCACATCGGCACGGTCGAGGTGGACGTGCCGCGCAACAACTTCGAGGTGAAGGACCCCGACGGCGGCAAGGTGGCGCACGTGCGCAAGAAGTGGGCGGGGCTCGCCACGCACCTGCTGACGACGGCCGACAAGTACGCGGTGGAGATCACCGACCCCGTCCGGGAGCCGCTGCGGACGATGGCGGTCATGACGGCCATCGTCATGGACATGAACCTGCACGAGGCCAAAGAGATCACCTAACCCGGCGGCGGCCGCCCGGCGGGGGTTCCCGGCCGCCGCGAAGCGAGGTACGTTCCGTGCGTGCAGGCCATGTCCGAGCGTCCGAGCGGCTGGTGGATCTCGCCGGCCATTCCGACGATCGCGAACTGCGCGCTGGCCGTCCTCTGGGCCTTCTCGGCCCTCGGCGGGTGGGGCGACGCCGCCTTCTGCGGTGAGGGCGAGGGCTACGACCCGGGATGCGGCGCCGGTTTCGACGACGCCGTGCGGGTCTCGGCGCCCGTGGCCCTCATCGCCGTGGCCGTCGCTGTGACCGCCTGGTCGATGCCGGGTGTCCGGCGCAAGCCGCACCGGCTGGACGTGCTCCTCACCGCCGCGGCCTTCGCCTGGGTGATCGCCGAGGGGGTCCTGTTCGTCGGCGGCTACCTGGCCCAGTCCTGAGCCACGCCGAAGGGACGGCGTTGCCGAACAGAGACATCGGCCGCGTGAATGCGAAGTTCGAGTCCTGCGAGTGGGGTGAACCCGGGCAAAACCCGAGGTAGATCCGGCTCCGGAGTGGTCCCGGCGCGGACGGGCGGGGGAACCGGAGCCATTGACACGCGCGAGCCGGTTTGACGTTCCCTCGTCTTGGGCATACTGTTCACTTCGCCCCACGGGAGTGCGGGACGCCTGACGGCGGCCGGCCCGGGGGAACCAACCACGATCAAGCTGACGCGGCTTCGTCGCGCCTGCAACGTCGTGTTGGGTCGGAAAGGCTCGATTTTGACAATCGGACCGGATCTGATGAAATAGCTCCACCGCCCGGAAGGTGCCGCGCAAGCGGGATTGGAAAGGCGTATCGGAGAAGCCCGGAATTGACAGTCCGGACGGATCCGATAAAGTAAGGCGAGTCGCCCCGGAGCGGGAAACGCGAAAGCGGATCCA
>NZ_BDDE01000020.1 GCF_008327685.1 Actinomadura sp. K4S16 | reverse complement strand
ACCCTCCAGGGCGAGGTCGAGGCGCATTTTGGTCGGCACCCGGACGCTGAGATCATCCTCTCCCAGCCCGGAGTGGGCGTGATCCTCGGTGCCCGGGTGCTCGCCGAGTTCGGAGACGCCCAAGGCCGCTACGCCTCAGCGAAGGCACGCAAGAACTACGCCGGAACGTCTCCGATCACCCGCCAGTCGGGCAAGATGCGCACCGTCCACGCCCGGTTCGTCCACAACGACCGCCTCGTCGACGCCCTGCACATGCAGGCGTCCTGCGCCCTGCTGCACGACCCGCACGTCCGCGCCTACTACGACCGGCTCAGAGCCCGCGACATCGGCCACAACGCCGCCCTGCGCCAGGTCGGCAACCGCCTGGTCGGCATCCTGCACGGCTGCCTCAAAACCCACACCCTCTACGACCGGGCAACCGCCTGGTCACACCACGACCACGACCTCGCCGCTTGACATCCAACCTCCAGGGATGTCTGACCCTCGAACAGGTCCGGGACGTGGACGGTGTGTCCGGCCCGTCGCAGCTGCTCGGCGAACTCAAGGACGCCGACCGTCAGTCCTTGTCCGTGGTGGAAAACCAGCACCTCAGCCATGTCGCTCCCTCGTGCTTCGGTGCCCGGACGGCGCCGCAGCATGATTATGGCCTGCGTCGACAAGTCGATACGGGGGACGGGTCGCAGGTCGGTTGAGCGGTTGCGGGTTCTGGCGAACGCTTCCAGGGCCGCTCTGTGGGTAGTGCGCGGTTGTGGCGATGGAGGCGTGGCCTAGGCGTTCCTTCACCACTTGGAGGTCGGCGCCGCCGTTCAGGAGCCAGGAGGCGTGGGCGGGGTGTGGGTCGCGCATGGTGGGCTGAAGTTGCGGTCGGCGGCGGCCAGGGCCGAGTGCCAGATCTCTTGCCCCCATCGCTTCCTCGGGAAGTGGCTGAAGCCTCACGGTGGCGCTCTACGGCATCCTCACCCACGACTTCGGTGACAAGCGCGACCCCCGCAGCGCCAGGTTCTCGGCCGAGCCTGTGCCGCTCCACCGGTCGGGATGACACTTGAAATGGTCGGGAGGTGGTTCACCTCCTACGGCGCCCTCCCCGGTTCAGGTGACCTAGCGAGATGACTCTCCGGGCATCGGGAAGCCTGGCTCGCAATCGAAGTAGCCGTACATTCCCCGGAACTTCAGCTCGGTCAGGGCGGGCAGTTCGTCCACCCACTCGGGCAGGTCATCGAGGGGGTTGTCCAGGAGGTTCAGGTCGGTGAGGGCGGTGAGGGCGCTGAGCCGGTCCGGCAGTGCCGCCAGCCGGTTCGAACTCACCGTCAGGTGGGTGAGACCGGTGAGGTTCCCCAGCCATTCGGGCAACTCGGTGAGGTGGTTGCCTCCAAGGTCGAGGTGGGTCAGTGCACTGAGGCCGGCCACCCATTCGGGGACCGCGGTCAACCGGCAGTCGCTGAGATTCAGGTAGGTGAGGGCGGTGAGATCGCCCAGCCGGTCCGGCAGGACGGTCAGGCGGTTGCAACTCAAGCTCAGGCGTCTGAGGGCGGTGAGGTTTCCCAGTGTCTCCGGCAGTCGGGTCAGTTGGTTCTCGTGGAGGTACAGGTGGGTGAGAGCGGTGAGGTCGCCCAGGTTCTCCGGGAGGGCGGTCAACCGATTCCGACCAAGGTGCAATTGGTTGAGGCTGGTGAGGTTGTTCAACGTCTCCGGGAGGGTGCTCAAGCTGTTGCCGGTGAGGTCCAGATGGCGGAGAGCGGTGAGGTATCCGAGCCACTCCGGTAGCAAGGTCAGCCTGTTGGACGCGAGGTTCAGGCGCCTGACGGACGCCAGATCGCCCAATGGCCCCGCGACGGTCTCCAAGCCGAGTCCGGTCAGGTCCAATACGGCCGGATGGCGCTCGGCGGCTTCCTGGACGCGTTGATGCACTCCATGGAAATCCTGAAACGGCACTCCTGCCCCCTCCGTGCGCGGTCGTCGGTTGAGCGGACGTGGCCAGAGAGTCATCCACCCGTTCTATGCCGCCGACCGTAGAACGAGGTTCGCGGCCTTGTCTTCTCTGGCGGTCCGGGCCGTAGGGTGCCGGGCGTGGACTGGGTTGAACGGGTCACGCGCGTCCGGCGGTGGTCGCGGGGTGGAGAGCGGGCGCCGCACAAGCCTCTGCTCTTGCTGTACGCGCTGGGGTACTTCCAGCGGTGCGGTGATGCCCCGATCTTCTACAGCGAGGTCGAGGAGCATCTTGCCGGTCTGCTGCGGGAGTTCGGTCCGCCTCGGGCCACCAGTCCCGCTTACCCGTTCCATCATCTGACCAGCGACGGCCTGTGGGAGGTGGAGACCGCCGATGGAGGAGCCAGTCCGGGCCCTCGGGTCGGTGCCCTGCGCGCTCAGGCCGCGCGGGGCCGGTTGACCGGTGAACTGGCGGCCGATCTGCGCCGTGATCCGCGACTGCTGCCGCAGTTGTGCCGCGCCATCCTGGACGTCAATTTCGAGCCCTCCCTCCACGAGGACATCTGCGCGGCCGCCGGGATCGACCTGGAGACGATCGAGGCCGCGGTCCCGCGGCGCCGCGACCGGGCCTTCCGCGAACAGGTCATGGTCGCCTACGAGTACCAGTGCGCGTTCTGCGGTTATGACGGGTGGCTGAACGGGACCGCGGTCGGGTTGGACGCCGCGCATGTCCGGTGGTGGGCGTTCGACGGGCCCGACGACATCAGCAATGGCATCTGCCTGTGCGCGCTGCACCACAAGCTCTTCGACAAAGGCGCTCTCGGCATAGCGGACGACCGGCGGGTGACCGTGTCGGCGCACTTCGTCGGACGCGGGCCAGCCGCGCGCGACCAGGTCCACGCCCTGGTCGGACGTCCCATCACCGCGCCGCAGAACGCCTTCCCCGACGTGGACGAGCAGCACATCGCCTGGCACGCCCGCGAGGTGTTCCGTTCACCCGCCCGGGCGGCATGAGATCGGGTCCGGCACCGGGGAGCCCGCTACGGGCTTTGCATGGGCGGCTGCATGTCCGGGTCTAGTGCGGGTAAAGCGGCTCCGACCGGTAAGCAGCTGAAAGGGCGGAGTTCATGGTTATCGTCGCGATCGTAGGGGTCTGTGCGGTTCTGCTGGTTCTGGCGTTCCTGCTGCCGAGGCTCTCCCGGCATCCGCAGCGGGGCACCCAACGCGCGCTGGGCGTGGGATCACGTGCGGGCTCTTCGGCCCCTGGCGGCCTCGGGCGGCTGCTGAGCAAGCCGTTCCGCAGCTCCTCGCGTGCCGTGGGACGCAGCGGCGAGGCCGGACGGCGCGCCCGCAGCCGCTCCCCGTTCTAACCCCGAGCCCGTAGAGCCATGACGTCCTTCGCCGCCCGCCCTGCCCCCAGGCGGGCGGCGACGCTTCGCTGGGAGGGTGCGGTTACTTCGGGGACTGAAGGCGGCCGGGCCAGGTGTTGTAGTGGTGCTTGCCCAGGGTGGCTTCGCCCAGGGGGACGAGGCTGTGCTCCTCCAGGGGAGCGCCGAAGTAGTGGGCGTTCGGGTCGGTGACGACTTCGCGGGGGTCGTTCCACGCGGCCAGGGCCTCGCGGAAGAAGTCGTCCATGCGGTAGCGGTCGGGGCCGGCGATCTCGACGCGGCCGTTCACGGGGGAGCCGGTCGCGACGCGGGCGACCTGTTCGGCGACGTCGTCGCCTGCCATGGGCTGGTAGAAGACCGGGGCCATGCGGACCTTGCCGTCGGCGGTGGCCTCGTCGGCGATGGCCCTGGTGAACTCGAAGAACTGCGTCGCGTGGACGATCGAGTACGGGATCGGCGACTTCTCGATCAGGCTCTCCTGGGCGATCTTCGCGGTGAAGTAGCCGCGTGCCGGCGGGCGCTCCGCGCCCACGATCGACAGGGCGACGTGGTGGCCGACGCCCGCCTTCTCCTCGGCGGCGAGCAGGTTTCCGGTCGAGGTCTCGAAGAAGTTCAGGACGGCCTCGTCCTCGAAGGACGGGGAGTTCGACACGTCGACCACGACCGAGGCGCCGGTGAGGACGTCGGCGAGGCCCTCGCCGGTGAGGGTGTTGACGCCGGTGTTCGGCGCGGCGGGGACGGCCTCGTGGCCCTGCGCGGTCAGGTTCGCGATCAGCTTCGACCCGATCAGGCCGGTGCCGCCGATGACGACGATCTTCATGAGGGAGCCCTTCTCGTTGAGTGGCCGCACGGTCAGGCGGCCGGGGCGTGCAGTGCGTGTCCGCTTTTCGCCTTCACCTCTACTGTCACCGGACTAGCCCCGGAGGGAACCAGGGTGTGACCCTGGCCTGGTCACTGGGGGATCCCCGGGAACGGCGGAACGGGGCCCCAGGGGATCGGAACGTCCTCGCACTCCCGTAATGCGGTCCGACCAGGTATTACAGATAGGGACGAACCGATCGGGTGGGTGCCGGTGCTACGAGGTCGACGCGGGGAGTGCGCGGAGCTGGACGCGCTCCTGAACGGGGTCCGCGGTGGTGAGAGCCGGGCCCTGGTGCTCCACGGCGAACCCGGAATCGGGAAGACGGCCCTGCTGGAGTACCTGTCCGAGCGAGCGCCCGGGATGCGGACGGTGCGGGTCACGGGTGTGCCGTCCGAGACGGAGCTGGCCTTCGCGGGCCTGCACCGGCTCTGCGCCCCCCTTTCCGACGGGCTCGCAGCGCTCCCCGCTCCCCAGCAGGAGGCGTTGCACGCCGCGCTCGGGCTGAGCTCCGGACGCGTGCCCGACCGCTTTCTGGTCGGCCTGGCCATCCTGGGCCTTCTCGCCGAGGCCGCCCATAAACGTCCCCTCCTCTGCCTGGTGGACGACGTCCACTGGCTCGACCGGGCGTCGGTGCAGGCGCTGGCGTTCGCGGCCCGGAGGCTGCACACGGAGTCGGTCGGGGTGGTCTTCGCGGCGAGGCAGCCCGAGGACGATCTCGCCGGACTGCCCGAGATGACGGTCACGGGCCTGCCGCACGAGGACGCGCGGGAACTGGTCCGCACCTCCATGCCGGGCACGATGGACGAGCAGGTGCTCGACCGGTTCGTGGCCGAGACGCGGGGCAATCCGCTGGCCCTCCTTGAGCTGCCTAAGGAAGCGACCCTGAAGCATCTCGCGGGCGGATACGGGGTACCGGACATCGGGGCGCTCGCAAGCCTCCTCCAGGTCTCCTACCAGCGGCGGCTGGAGGAGCTGCCGGAGCCGACGCGGCGGCTGCTGCTGGTCGCGGCGGCGGAGCCGGGCGGGCGGCCGGTCCTGCTGTGGCGGGCCGCCGACCGGCTCGGGATCGGGCTCGAGGCGGCGTCGCCGGCCGTCGAGGCGCAGCTCGTCGAGATCGACGACCGGGTGCGGTTCCGGCATCCGCTGGTGCGCTCCGCCGTGTACTGGGCGGCGTCGCCGGAGGACCGGCGCGCCACGCATCGCGTATTGGCCGAGGTCACCGATCCGGAGCACGAGCCCGAGCGCCGCGTGTGGCATGCGGCGCAGGGCGCGGAGGCCCCGGACGAGGAGGTCGCGGCGGAGCTGGAGCGTTCCGCCGGCCGGGCGCAGGCGCGCGGTGGGCTGGCCGCGGCGGCCGCGTTCCTCGCGCGGGCGGTGGAGCTGACGCCCGACCACGTCCGGCGGCAGCAGCGCGCGCTGGCCGCCGCGCGGGTGACGCACCAGGCCGGGTCTCCGGAGACGGCGCTCAGGCTCCTGTCGGTCGCGGAGGCCGTCCCCCTCGATCAGGGGCGGCGCGGCCAGGTCGAACTGCTGCGGGCGCAGATCGCCTTCACGATGGACCGGGGCCGTGAGGCTCCGCGCATGCTGCTCGACGCGGCCCGGCGGCTGGCTCCGCAGGACCCAGCGACGGCGCGCGAGACGTACCTGGAGGCGATCAACGCGGCGCTGTTCGCCGGGCCGCCGCCGGACGGGGCCGCCGGGGAGGTCGAGGCGGCGGCCGCGCGGTCCGCTCCGCCGCCGCCCGAGCCGCCGCGGCCGGCCGATCTCCTGCTGGACGGCTTGGCGCTGCGGATCACCGAGGGCCTCGCCGCCGGGGCGCCGGCCCTGACGGCCGCGATGCGGATCTTCCGCGGCCCCGGCCTGTCGGAGGAGGACGGGCTGCGCTGGCTCTGGCCGGCGGGGATCATGGCCGCGGCGCTGTGGGATCTGGAGACGTGGGACGTGCTCGCCGCCCGGCACGTCCGGCTCGCGAGGGAGTCCGGGCAGACCACGGCGCTGCCTCTCGCGCTGACCCAGCGGATCGCCGTGGACGTGTTCGCGGGCGACCTGGCCGCCGCCGAGGGGCTGGTCGAGGAGGTCGCGGCGCTCTCCGAGGCGATCGGGAGCCCCGCGCCGCCGTACGGCGCGCTGCTGGTGTCGGCCTGGCGGGGCCGCGAGGCCGAGGGCGCGGCGCTGCGGCGGGCCGTCGCGGCGGAGGCGGTGCGCCGGGGAGAGGGGAACGGGCTCACGGTCGGCGCGTGGGCCGAGGCCCTGCTGGCCAACGGCCTCGGCCGGTACGAGGAGGCGCTGGCCGCCGTCCCGGAGGCCGGGGAGGACCGTCCGGCGGACGTGGGGAGCGCACCTTGGGCGCTGGTGGAGTACATCGAGGCGGCGGCCGGGAGCGGTGAGCCCGAACGCGCCGCAGCGGCCCTCCGGCGGCTCACCGAGGTGACGGTCCCGGCCGGGACGGACTGGGCGCTGGGCGTCCACGCGCGCTCGCGGGCCCTCCTCAGCACCGGCACGGCGGCGGAGGACCGGCACCGCGAGGCGATCGACCTGCTCGGGCGGACGGGTGTGCGCGGCGAACTGGCCCGCGCCCACCTCCTGTACGGCGAGTGGCTGCGCCGCGAAGGGCGCAAGGGGGACGCGCGCGAGCAGCTCAGGATCGCCCACGAGTCGTTCACCGTGATGGGGATGGACGCCTTCGCCAAGCGGGCGGCCCGCGAGCTGCAGGCCACGGGGGAGAACGTCCGCAAACGGGCCGGCGAGGCGGCGAGCGAGCTCACGCCGCAGGAGGCGCAGATCGTCCGGCTCGTCCGGGAGGGCCTGACGAATCCGGAGATCGGGGCCCGGCTGTTCATCAGCCCGCGCACCGTGGAATGGCACCTGCGCAAGACGTTCGGCAAGCTCGGGATCACCTCGCGCAAGCAGCTCCAGCGCGGCGGCGCCCCCGCGAGCCTTCTGGTCGATGGTGAGCGCTGACCGGCACCCCGGCGAGGTCATGGGACGTGCAGCGATCGTCCAAGAACGCGCCGGTCGCGACTAGGGCGCAAGGGGGGCGGCATGACTGCGGGTAGGTCTGTCGGCTTTCTGGGGGTCCTGTGGCTTCGGCTGCGCCGCTCGGCTCTGCGATGGCCCGCATCGGGGCGTTCTGCGCGCGCCGCCCGGTCTGGGTGCTCGTGGCCTGGCTCGTGCTGCTGGGCGCGGCGCTGGGCGGGCAGAGGGCCGTCAACGCCACCTACGACGACGAGGTCAGCCTGCCGGAGACGCCGTCGGCCGTCGGGGCGGAACTGCTCAGGACCACCGACCCCGCGGCCGCGTGGCCGACCGGCAAGGTCGTGTTCCATGTCGGCTCCGGCACGATCGCCGACCGCGGGCGGGCGGTCGGGCAGACCATCGCCGCCCTGAAGACGCTGCCCCACGTCATTACCGCGTCCGGCCTGGTGACCAGCGCGGACGGCCGCACGGCCTACACGGTCGTGTCCTTCGACGTGGACCTGATGACCCTCGGCTACCCCTACACCCGCCGGCTCGACCAGGCCACCGAGCCCGCTCGCGCGGACGGCGTCGGGGTCGCGTACGGCGGGGGCCTGGACCAGGTCGTCCGCCCGCCTCCCGTCCAGCCCTTCGGCGAGGCGGTCGCTCTCGGCGCCGCCCTGCTGGTCCTGCTCTTCGCGTTCGGCAGCGTCCTGGCCGCGCTGCTGCCGATCGGCACCGCGCTGGTCGGGGTCGGGACGGGCATCGGCGTCCTGGGCATGATCGCGGGCGTGGTGACGTTCGGCACCTCGGCGACGGGGCTGGCGATCATGATCGGGCTGGGCGTCGGGGTCGACTACGCGCTGTTCCTGATCACGCGGTTCCGGCAGGACCTGATGGACGGCGGGCGCCCCCGGGAGGCGGCCGTGCGGGCCACCGCGACCGCCGGGCACGCGGTGCTGATCGCGGCGATCACCGTGGCGGTGGCCCTGCTCAGCCTGTACGCGGGCGGGCTCGCCTTCGTCGGCAAGCTCGGCTTCGCCGGGGCCGTCGGGGTCGCCGTCGCGTCCGCCGCGGCCCTGACGCTGACGCCGGCGGCGCTGGCGCTGCTCGGGCACCGCGTCGACCGGTTCCGCGTGCGCCGTCCCGTCGCCGAGTCGTCGGGCAAGCGGGACCGCTGGCTCCGCTACGCAAGGCTGGTCTCGCGGCGGCCGTGGCCGTTCCTGATCGCGGGGGCCGGGCTGCTGGCGCTGATGTCGGTGCCGCTCTTCTGGATGCGGCTGGGGCACGTCGACGAGGGGGCCGATCCCGTCGGCAGCACGACCCGCACGGCCTACGACTGGATCGCGGGCGCGAGCGGGCCGGGGTTCGGGCCCGGGGCCAACGGCACCTTCTCCCTCGTGGTCGACGGGCGCCGCGCGACCGCGTCGGCGGACCAGATCACCGGTGGCCTCGACCGCGAACTCCGGGACACGCCGGGGATCGCCTCCTTAACCCCGCCCGCGCCGGGCCTGGAGAAGAAGATCCTGGTCACGACGGTGACGCCGGCCACCGGTCCGCAGACGGCGGCGACCGGCGAGCTGTTCGCCGCGCTGACCGAGCGCACGCTGCCGGACGCCCTCGCCGGCACGGGGGCCAAGGGGTACGTCACCGGCGCCGTCGCGGGCGGGTTCGACTTCCGCGACACCGTCGAGGCGCGGCTGCCGATCATCATCGGGATCGTGCTGGTGGCGGCGTTCCTGCTGCTGATGGTCGTGTTCCGGAGCCTGCTGGTGCCGCTCAAGGCCGTCGTCCTCAACCTGCTCACGACCGCGGCGTCCTACGGCGCGCTGGTCGCGGCCTTCCAGTGGGGCTGGGGGGACGGGCTGCTCGGCCTGCCCGGCCCGGTGCCGATCGAGTCCTACGTGCCGATGATGATGTTCGCGATCGTCTTCGGGCTGTCCATGGACTACGAGATCTTCCTGCTCTCCCGGATCGCGGAGGCGTGGCGGGTCTCCCGTGACAACACCGAGTCCGTGGGCACCGGCCTCGCCATCACCGGACGCGTCATCTCCAGCGCCGCGCTGATCATGACGCTGGTGTTCCTGGGCTTCACCGTGACGCCCACC
Organism: Actinomadura sp. K4S16; assembly: GCF_008327685.1. Classification (GTDB taxonomy): domain Bacteria; phylum Actinomycetota; class Actinomycetes; order Streptosporangiales; family Streptosporangiaceae; genus Spirillospora. The sequence goes on along the minus strand of NZ_BDDE01000020.1, from coordinate 243,740 downwards.
GTGGCCATCAAGATGCTCGCCGTGGGGCTCGCGTTCAGCGTCATCCTGGACGCGACGGTCGTGCGGCTCGTGCTCGTCCCGTCGCTGATGGTGCTGGTGGGCGAGGCCAACTGGTGGCTCCCCCGCCGCCTGGCGCGGATCCTGCCGAACCTGGGCGCGTGACCCGACCCGAGAGGCCGCCCGCCGCGGCGTCCGCGAAGGCCGGTGATTTCGCCGATGCCCGCGGGGGCGGAGGCGATCAGACTCCGGGCGTTGGCTCGTCCCACCCCTGGAGGTTCCATGAGAAGGCTTCTCGGCTCCCTCGCCGCGTTGATCGCGGCGCTGGCGGCGTTCGGAGTCGGTCTCGCGCCGGCGCAGGCCGCCGGACCGCGGCCGGTCGTGTTCGTGCACGGGTACACCGGCAGCGCGTCCAACTGGATCACCGCCATGTCGGTGTTCCGCGCCGCGGGCTACAGCAGCGACCAGCTGTTCGCGTACGAGTACAACTCCTACGGGGACAACAAGCAGAACGCGGCGGGGCTCGCGTCGTACGTGAGCCAGGTGAAGTCGCGGACCGGCGCGTCCCAGGTCGACATCGTCAACCACTCCATGGGCGGCCTGGTCAGCCAGTACTACCTGAAGGTGCTGAACGGGAACCCGAACGTGGCGCACCTGGCGTCGATCGCGGGCGCCAACCACGGGACGACCTACGCGAGCGCCTGCACGATCTTCGAGACGTGCCGGCAGATGCTCCCCGGGTCGACGTTCATCCAGCAGATCAGCGCGGGGGACGAGACGCCCGGCAGCACGCAGTACGCCACCTGGTACTCGCCCTGCGACGGCATCATCATCCCCTACACCAGCACCCGTCTGGACGGCGCTAACAACCACTACGTGCCCTGCCAGACCCACCTCGGCTACCTGACCGACGCGGTGGTGCTCGGCGCCATCGCGCAGTTCACGAAGAGCTGAGTCCAGGAAACGCAACGGGCGGGAGGGGCGACCTCCCGCCCGTTCCGTTTAGCGTCGGGGAGGCAGGTGCAGAAATCCGGGGTGGAAGGCCGCAGTCGAGGGAGAGGCAGTCCTGTGGAAAAGCGTCCGTGGAAGCTCGTGGGCGCCGGACTGCTCTGCCTGGGATTGGTCGCCTGCCACGGTCCGGCCGTCGCGGGGAGCAAGCCGGCACCGTCCGCGAAGGGCGGTTCAGAACTCCGCGGAAAGGTCATCGTGCTCGATCCCGGGCACAACGGCGGGAACGCCGCCCATCCCGAAGTGATCAACAAGAAGGTCTGGGTGGGGAACGGCTACAAGGCCTGCAACACGACCGGCACCGCCACCGCGAACGGCTACGCCGAGCACGCCTTCACCTGGGACGTGTCGAACCGGCTGGCGAAGGTGCTGCGGGCCAAGGGCGCCACGGTGAGGTTGACGCGCGACAGCGACACCGGGGTCGGGCCCTGCGTCACGGAGCGGGCGGCGATCGGGAACCGCGCGCACGCCGACGCGGCGCTGTCGATCCACGGCGACGGGGTCCCGGCGGGCAAGCACGGGTTCCACGTCATCCTGCCGCTGCCCGTGGGCGGGAACAAAGGGATCGTGGCCCCGTCCGCCCGGCTGGGGAAGGCGGTCCGCGACGCCTACCGAGCCGGGACGGACGTGCCCTACGCCAACTATGTCGGGAAGAACGGACTCGACCGGCGGGACGACCTCGGCGGGCTGAACATGTCCACCGTCCCGGTCGTGTTCATCGAATGCGGGAACATGCAAGACCCGGGTGACGCGGCGAAGATGTCGAATGCCGCGTTCAGGCAGCGGATGGCCGAGTCGCTGGCGCAGGGCTTCGAGCACTATCTGCGGTGAGTTTGCCTTTTACGGGGATTCACCGGGACGCATCCGGCTAGGTCCATCTCATAGAGCACACCGGACGAACGGACGGATCGCCATGAGCCGTAGGCGTGGACGGAGCGAGTCGCCGCCCAACTGGGAACTCCTGCTGGGGCTTGTCGCGACCGGCTTCATCATCTACGTGTGGGTGTGGGCGGCGACGCAGGGCGGCCCGCCCTGGTCCTGGTAGGCGCAAGGCCTTGATCAGGCAGGGCCCTGATCAGGCAGGGGCTTCGCACAGCCGGGCCGCCCCGCACGTCCCGCCCTATCGGGCCAGGAGCGCCCTGAGGTGCTTGGCCACCTGCGCGGGCGCCTCCTCGGCCATGAAGTGGCCGCAGGTGACCGTCTCGTGCTGGAGGTCGGCCGCCCAGGCGCCCCACAGCGCGACGGCGTCGTATCCGAGGGCTGCGCCCCAGTCCTGCTGCAGGACGGTGACCGGCATCCGCAGACGGTTGCCGGCGTCGCGGTCGGCCTGGTCGTGGTCGACGTCGACGCCCGCGGAGGCGCGGTAGTCCGCGACGATCGAGGGGATCGCGGCGCGGCAGGCGTCCAGGTACGCGGCGCGGACGTCGGGCGGGATCGCGGCCGGGTCGTTCGTCCACACGTCGAGGAAGTGGCCGAAGAACGCGTCCGACGCCCCCGCGATCAGCTGCTCGGGCAGGCCGGGCGGCTGCGCCATCAGGTACAGGTGGAAGCCCACGGCGGCCGAGGCGCCGTGCATGACGTCCCACATGTCCAGGGTCGGCAGGACGTCCAGGCAGGCCAGATGGGTGATCGTGTCGGGATGGTCGAGGCCGGCGCGGAAGGCGACGAGCGCGCCGCGGTCGTGGCCGGCGAGGGCGAAGCGGTCGTGGCCGAGGGCGCGGGCGAGGGCGGCGATGTCGGCGGCCATGGTCCGCTTGGAGTAGCCGTCGGACGGTTTGTCGCTCTCGCCGTACCCGCGCAGGTCGGGGACGATGACCGTGTGGTCGGCGGCGAGGTCGCGGGCGACGTGCCGCCACATCAGGTGGGTCTGCGGGAAGCCGTGCAGCAGCACGATCGGGGAGCCCGATCCGCCGACCGCCGCGTTGAGGGACACGCCCTCGGCGACGGGGACGCGCTGGTAGTCGAAATCGCTGATCGTTGGCATGCCGTCCAGGCTGCCGGGCGCGGATGAGCATCCGATGAGCGCTATACCGTGGTGGGCGTGGAGGTCCTGTTCGGGGTGCTCGGGCCGGTGACCGCCTGGGACGGGGCCGGGAACGCGATCGCCCTCAAGGGGCCGCGGCACCGCGCCGTCCTGGCCCGGCTGCTCATCGCGCGCGGGCGCGTGGTCCCGGTGTCCCGGATCGTGGACGATCTGTGGATCGACCCGCCGTCGGACGCGGTGGGGGCCGTCCGCACCTTCGTGGCGGCCCTGCGGCGCGTCCTCGAACCCGGCCGCCCACCGCGCACGCCGCCCCGGCTGCTGGTCACCGAGGGGCCGGGATACGCGCTGCGCGCCGCCCCGGACGCCGTGGACGCCTGGCGGTTCGAGCGGGTCGTGGCCTCCGACCGTCCACCCGCGGAGCTGGCAGAGGCGCTGGACGAGGCGCTCGGCTGGTGGCGCGGCCCCGCCTACGCCGAGTTCGCCGACGAGCCGTGGGCGCGGGCGGAGCACTCCCGGCTGGCCGAACTGCGGCTGCGCGCCATCGAGCGGAGGGCAGAAGCGCGGCTCGCGCAAGGTATGGCCGCCGAGGCCGTACCGGACCTGGACGCGCACGTCGCCGAGCATCCCTGGCGCGAGGACGCCTGGCGCCTACTGGCGCTCGCCCTGTACCGCACGGGCCGCCAAGGTGATGCGCTGGCCGTGCTCCATAGGGCCCGTACGCTTCTGGTCGAGCAACTGGGGTTGGACCCCAGCCCAGCCTTGCGCCGCCTAGAGGAGGACATCCTCCGCCAGGCCGACCACCTGCAACCCTCCCGGGACGCGGCGTCGCGCGTGTGGGCGCAGGCGGCGGAGGCGTATGACCGCACGGTCGCGTCCGGGTCGCGCGCCCGGCTGGAGTCGACGGTCGGGCTCCTGCGGAACCTCGCGGTGACCGGCGCCGGGGGCCTGGAGGCGGCCCGCGAGCAGCGCCTCGCGGCGATCACGGCCGCCGAGGAACTGGGCGACGCGGAGCTGACCGCCCGGGTGATCGGCGCTTTCGACGTCCCGGCGATCTGGACGAGGTCGGACGATCCGCGCCAGGCGGCCGGGGTGGTCGCGGCGGCGGAGCGCGCCCTCGCCGGGCTGCCGCGCGGGCACGAGGCCGCGCGGGCCCGGCTCCTGGCCACGATCGCGCTGGAGTCGCGCGGCGCCCGCGGCGACCGGGGGCGCGAGGCGGCGCGGGAGGCGGAGCGGATCGCCCGCGACCTGGACGATCCGGCCCTCCTGGCGTTCGCGCTGAACGGCGCGTTCATGCAGGCGTTCGACCGGGCGGGGCTGGCGCCGCGCCGGGACGGGATCGGCGCCGAGCTGGTGGACCTGGCGGTGCGGGGCGGCCTGTCGAGCTACGAGGTGCTCGGGCATCTCGTCCGGCTCCAGGCCCGCGGCGCGCTCGGGGACTTCGGCGGGGCGGACCGGCACGCGGCCGCCGCCGACGGCCTGGCCGAGCGGCACGAGCGCCCGCTGGTCGGCGTGTTCACGACCTGGTACCGGGCTCTGCGGCTCGCCGCGTCCGGTGAGGTTTCGTTCGAGGAGGTGGAGGACGCCTACCGTGGCGCCGCCGAGAACATGCGGGGCTGCGGGATGCCTGGGCTTGAGGGCGGTCTGCTGCCGCTCGCCCTCCTGTGCCTGTGCGTCCAGCACCGGCGGCCCGCGCGGACCGAGCCGGCCGACTGGGGACCTTACCTGCCCTGGGCGCGCCCTTTGGTGCTGCTGGCGCGCGGCCGTCCCGGCGAGGCCGCCGCGGCGCTGCGGGACGTCCCCGACCCGCCCCGGGACCTGATGTTCGAGGCGCTGTGGTGCCTCACCGCGCAGGCCGCCATCGCCGTCGGCGACCATGCGGCGATGCGGCGCGCGCATGGCGAGCTCGCCCCGGCCGCGGGCGAGCTGGCGGGCGCGCAGAGCGGGCTGCTCACCCTCGGCCCGGTCTCCCGCCACCTGGACGACCTCGCCGCCGCCCTCGGCGAATGACCCGGTCCCCGGCCTCTTCGCAGGGTTTACCTGGCGCAGACCTTCGCCGTTCCCCCGCCGGGTAGGGCGCCAGCGAGAACTGCGAGAGGAGACAGGCGTCGTGACGGACGTTGCGAGCATGGGGCCACAGCCGGGGGACGACCGTCCGGTGCTGACCAACCGGCAGGGCCACCCGGTCTACGACAACCAGAACCAGCGCACGGTCGGCTCCCGGGGCCCGGCCACCCTGGAGAACTATCAGTTCCTTGAGAAGATCAGCCACTTCGACCGCGAGCGCATCCCGGAGCGGGTCGTCCACGCGCGCGGCGTGACGGCGTATGGGTTCTTCGAGTCGTACGGGAAGTGGGGCGACGAGCCGGTCACGAACTTCACCCGCGCCGCCCTTTTCCAGGGAGAGGGCAAGCGCACGCCGATCGCGCTGCGGTTCTCCACGGTCATCGGCGGGCGCGACTCGGCGGAGACGGCCCGCGACCCGCGCGGGTTCGCCATCAAGTTCTACACCGAGGACGGCAACTGGGACCTCGTGGGCAACAACCTGGCGGTCTTCTTCATCCGGGACGCCATCAAGTTCCCCGACGTCATCCACGCGCTCAAGCCCGACCCGGTGACGTTCCGCCAGGAGCCCGCGCGCATCTTCGACTTCATGTCGCAGACGCCGGAGTCGATGCACATGCTCGTCAACCTGTTCAGCCCGCGCGGCATCCCGGCCGACTACCGGCACATGCAGGGTTTCGGCGTGAACACCTACAAGTGGGTGAACCAGGCGGGCGAGACCAAGCTCGTGAAGTACCACTGGATGCCGAAGCAGGGCGTGCGCAGCATGACGGCCGAGGACGCGGCCGCGGTGCAGGCCGACGACCTCGGGCACGCGACGAGGGATCTGAAGGACGCCATCGAACGCGGGGATTTTCCGGAGTGGGAGCTGGTCGTCCAGATGATGGACGACCACGAGCATCCGGAGCTGGACTTCGATCCCCTCGACGACACGAAGGTGTGGCCGGAGAACGACTTCCCGCCGAAGCCGGTCGGGCGGATCGTCCTCGACCGCAACGTGGAGGACACCTTCGCCGAGAACGAGCAGATCTCGTTCGGCACGGGCGTCCTGGTCGACGGGCTCGACTTCTCCGACGACAAGATGCTCGTCGGACGGACGTTCTCCTACAGCGACACCCAGCGCCACCGGGTCGGCCCGAACTACCTGCAACTGCCCGTCAACCGCGCCAAGGGCGCCCATGTGCGAACGAACCAGCGCGACGGGCAGATGACGTACCACGTGGACGCCGGCGGCTCGAACCCCCACGTGAACTACGAGCCGTCCATCACCGGCGGCCTGCGCGAGGACGAGTACCCGACGCACGACGAGCAGGGCCCGGAGATCACGGGGCGGCTCACCCGCAAGCGCATCGCCCGCGCGAACGACTACAAGCAGGCGGGGCAGCGCTACCTGCTGATGGAGGAGTGGGAGCGCGACGACCTGGTGCGCAACCTCGTCGCGCAGATCTCGCAGTGCGCGCGTCCCGTCCAGGAGCGGATGGTGTGGCACTTCCTCCTCGTCGAGGACGATCTGGGATTGCGCGTCGGCGAGGGGCTCGGCATCTCCTCCGACGACGTCCGGCACCTCGGCCCGCTGCCCGGGCAGGACCTCACCGACGAGGACCAGCAGCGGTTGAAGAACCTCGGCCAGAACGGCTCGCGGGACGTCAACGGCCTGAAGATGACGCACTGCGTCCCCAACGAGAGCCGTCCGGCGGCGCTAGTCAGAGGGCGAGCAGGAGCTTGCCGATGGTGGCACGGTCCGCGAGGTCGCGGTGGGCCCGGGCGGCCTCGGCCAGCGGGTAGGAGGCGTGGAGGCGCGGGCGGAGCCGGCCGGCGGCGACCTGGCGGAGGAGGTAGGCGAACCGGTCCTCCAGTTCCGCCCGGCTGACGACGAAGTCGGCGAGCGTGGGCCGGGCCAGCAGGACCGAACCCGCCCGGGCCAGCCGCTGCGGCTCCACCGGCGGCACCTGGCCGCTGGAGGCACCGAAGAGCACCAGCGTCCCGCGCCGCCGCAGCGCCTCCAGTGAATCGTCGAAAGTGCTCGCGCCGACTCCGTCGTAGACCGCGTGGGCTCCGGCACCGTCCGTGAGCCGCCGTACTTCCGCGGCGAATCCGTCGTAGCCGAGCACGTGGTCAGCGCCCGCGTCTCGGGAGGCCGCCGCCTTGGCGGCGGAGGAGACGGTGGTCAGGACGGTGGCCCCGAGGGCCTTGGCGAGCTGGGTGAGCAGCAGCCCCACCCCGCCGGCGCCGGCGTGGACCAGCACGGTGTCCCCGGGGGCGATGCGGTAGGAGGCGGTCGCCAGGTATTGCGCGGTCATTCCCTGCAAGGGGAGGGCGGAGGCCACCTCGTCGGCGACGGTGTCCGGTATCGGGAGCGCCTTGGCCGCGGGAACGGCGACGTACTCGGCGTATGACCCGGGCACGCCCTCCCAGGCCACCCGGTCCCCGGGCCGTATTCCCGCCACGTCGGCGCCCACGGCCACCACCTGCCCCGCGCCCTCGCCTCCGGGCACGAACGGCACCGGACGGGGATACACGCCTGAGCGCTGGTAGACGTCGATGTAGTTGACCCCGGCATAGGCGACTCGGACCAGCACCTGGTCGCGGGTCGGCCCGGGTTCCTCCACTTCGCTGAACTTCAGGGCCGATGGACCGCCCGGCGAAGAGACGACGATCGCCTTCACCGGTGGAAGCCCTCGATGAGCCGCTGTACCCGCAGGCCGGCGGAGAAGTCGGCCAACGTGGTCGGCTCACCCCGGACCGCTCTGGCGAACTCGGTCAACCGGGTCCGTTCATCACCCCGCGGACCGTCCGGCGTGACCTCCCGCCAGCCGGCCCCGTCGCCTTTGAGAAGCCGCCCCCATTCGGTGATCCGGTAGGAGGCCTTGGATCCGTACAGCGTCCACTCGTAAGTCTCCGGCCCGGCGGCCACCTGCCCGGACACCCGTACCGGCACCCCGTCGGCCGCCGCCAGGAGCCCGCTCGCCGTCGTCTCGGCGGCGGGCCCGTAGTCGATCCGGGTGTGCGACCGGGTCAGCGGGCCCAGCAGGCGGTCGGTAAGGAACAGGTAGTGCGAGGCGACCTCGCGCAAGAAGCCGCCCTGCTCCCGACCGGCCACCCAGGCGGCTTCTCGCTGGAAGGCGCGCGGCCATTCCGGGAACAGCAACCGAACGTCCACGCCCAGCACCGTGCCGACTTCTCCGGCGCGCAGCGCCCGACCGACCTCGACCGAGGCGGCGCGGTCGGAGAGCACGAAGTTGAGCGCGTTCACCGCCTCGAGTTCCGCGGCGACCGAGACCATCTCGGCGCCCTCGTCGAGGTCGACGGCGAGCGGTTTCTCGCAGAAGACGGCCTTGCCCGCCTTCATCGCCTGGACGGCGTAGCCGGCATGGGTCGAGGGCGGCGAGGCGATGTAGACCGCGTCGATGTCCGGATGGTCGATCACACGTTGGGCGTCCCGTGTATGCGCGATGCCAGCGGGCGCCGGCCGGGCCGGGTCGGCGGCCAGCACCACCTTGTACTCGGGATGGTCGACCGCGATACCGAGCATCTCAGAGCCCATGGCGCCCAAGCCGATGACGCCCAGGCCGATTACCTGCCGATTCATGCGCATCAGGCTGCCGCCCAAAGAAGCATCAGCACAAGCGATGATTTGTTAACGACGATGAAGCCGCACTGTAGTGTCGGCTCATGCTCGATGTTCACCGGCTGATCGTGCTCCGCTCCGTCGTGGAGACCGGCTCTATCCAGGCCGCCGCCGCGCACCTGGGCTACTCGCCCTCGGCGATCAGCCAGCACCTGGCCGCTCTCCAGCGTGAAACCGGCACGGTGCTGATGGAGCGGATCGGCCGGGGAGTCCGGCCGACCGCGGCGGGACGGCTGCTGGCCACTCACGCCGAGCGGATCCAGAACCAGATCTCCGAGGCCGAGACCGCCCTCGCCGACCTTCGCGCAGGCAAGACCCGGCGCCTGGTGATCCGCTACTTCGCCACGGCGGGAGCGGCGCTCATACCGCCGGTCATGGTCGACTTCAGCCGCCGCTTCCCGGACGTGCGGGTGGATCTGCGGCTCGGCAAGGGCCTCGGCAACGAGGGCGCCGACGCCGAGATCCTGGTGCTGCCCGGCACCGCCGGGGTGCCGGCCGGGTTCCGCGCGATCCACCTGCTCGACGACCCCTACGGAGTGGTGCTCCCGCCCGGCCATCCGCTCGCCGGGGAGGAGAAGGTGGAGTTGGCCAGGCTCAGCCGTGAGCCGTGGATCGACAACGAGACGCCCAGCACGCTCTGCCGGGAGATCGTCCTCGACGCCTGCGGTGCGGCAGGGTTCAGCCCGCATTTCGCCGTGGAAGCCCACGACTACTCCTCGGCCGTCGCCTTCGTCGCCGCCGGGCTGGGCGTGACCGTCCTCCCCCGACTCGCCCTGAGCGCCACCGCCACCAGCGACCTGACCTGGCGCCCGGTCGTCCGTCCGATCCCGCAGCGCGAGATCTACGTCGTGGTCAAGGAGCACGCCGCGGGCCATCCGGCGCTGGCCGCCTTCGTCGCCCTACTCCAAGCCGAGGCCGCACAAAGGAGCGCCTCGATCACCGCCGCGGCGGGAAGCCGTAGGGGGCAGAACCTGACGAAGGACGATGAACGCTGAATCGGTCTTGAAAGAGAGGGCCGTCCGGCGGCGCTAGTCCACTAACGCGGGCCGTTTGCTGGGGCGTGCGGGGTCAGTTCTCGGAGACGAGGGTGTAGAGGCGGCACACGCCGTCGCGGCGGCCGGCGCGGTGGTGGCCCTCGACGGCGGCCTGGACGATCCGGCCCTCGGCGCTGAACGCCTGCTCCATGACGTCGACGTACTCGGCCGTGGGCGGGTAGAGGCGGGCGGCGGCGCCGGCCGTGCGGCGGATGAGGACGCGGGCGCCGGTGCGCAGTGCGGACTCGAAGTGGCGGACGTCGTGCCCGGCGCGGGCCTCGCTGGCGCCGAGGGCGCGGAAGGCGTCGAGCACGGCGCCGGTCTCGCGGGCGCCGGTGTAGGCGGCGAGGGCGTCCCGGACGAGGAAGAGGATCTCGCGCGGCCGCAGGTGCGTGTAGGCGGGGACGCGCTCGGCGATCTCCCCGGCGACCTCGGCGGTGATCTCGTCGAGGTGGTCGGTGAGGAACTGGTCCAGAGTGGGCTGCATGGCGCGTCCCCTCTCGTTGCTCGTCCCCGGTCGCGACCGGGAGCGTTGGCCGAGAGCACACCGATCCGGGCGGATGCGGTGAGGTTATGTTACCGACGCGTAGGTCGAATTCGCTGCCCTATTCGGCGAAATATCGCTAAGCGGGATTAGCGGCTCGTCCTTCGGTGACCAAGAGGACGATCGTCTCCCCGTGGCCGGACGCTAGGAGCGGGCGACGGTCCGGTGTCAGAGCTGCGCGGACGCCGGCGAGGGAGGCGGCACCGCAGGGTCCCGCCGGAACCCCGAGAGCGGCCAGGTCGCGCGCCGCGCGGGCTGTGGACGCGTCGGTGACCGCTACCGCGGCGTCCAGGCCGGAGCGTAGGACGGGCCAGGCGAGGGTCGACGGAGTTGCGCAGTTCAGGCCCGCCATTGTGGTCGATCCCGTCTCGACGGTCAGCGGCCTGTCCTGGTGGAGGCTCGCCAATACGCAGGGCGCCGCATCGGGTTCGACGGAGAGCAACGTAGGGGCAGACCGTCCGGAGCGGTAGTGAGTCACAGCCGCCTGGGCCAGCGACCCCACTCCGACTGGAATGGCCACAAGACCTGCTGGGGCGGCGCCGGCGTCAGCGAGTTGTTCGTCTATCTCGGTGAAAAGCGTGGAGTAGCCCTCGACGATCCACTGCGGCACGCGTTCGTAGCCGGGCCAGGCCGTGTCCTGGACGAGCAGCGCCGACGGATCGGACGCCGCGGTGTCGGCGGCCGTCCGCACGGCCTCGTCGTAGGGGACCGGTACCTCGGTGACGGCCGCGCCCTCCGCCTTGATCGCGGCCACGGCCTCGGGGTGGACGCCGTACGGGACGAAGACGTCCGCCGGAAGCCCCAGCAGCCGGGCCATCGCCGCGACCGCGCGCCCGTGGTTGCCGTCCGTCGCCGTGACGAGCCGGACGTCCGGCCGCATGGACCGCAGGGCCGCGAGGGAGGTGTCCGCAGGCGCGAGGCCCAGGCGGTCGCAGAGCGCGCGGTGGACGCCCCACGAGGCGCCGAGGATCTTGAAGGCGGGCAGCCCGAGGCGCGCCGACTCGTCCTTGACGAACAGCCGTCGCGTGCCGAGTTCTGCCGCCAGGGACGGCAGTTCCACGAGCGGCGTCGGGGCGTGGCCGGGCAGCGTCCGATGGAAGGCGGCGACGTCGCGCGGCGCGGGCGGGCATGTCCAGTCGCGCGCCGCCGGGCGGGCGTACCAGGACGAACGGGCAAGCGAGGCGGGAGCCGTGGCCATGGCGACCACGGTGCCGTACGGCATCCGATCGGTCCAGCGAATGTTTCCGAGCGATAATCGTCATTCATACCGATGAATGGAGCGTTCATGCTGGACCTGCACCGGCTCCGGCTCCTGCGCGAGCTGAAGCACCGGGGGACGCTCGCCGCCGTCGCCGAGGCCCTGTCCTACAGCCCGTCCTCGATCTCGCAGCAGCTGTCCGTGCTGGAGAGGGAGGCGGGGGTGCCGCTGCTGGAGCCGGTGGGGCGCCGCGTCCGGCTGACCGCGCAGGCCGAGATCCTCGTCGCGCACACCGAGGCGGTGCTGGAGCGCCTCGAACGGGCGGAGGCCGACCTCGCCGCGTCCCTGCACGGCATCACCGGGGTCCTGCGGGTCGCCGCGTTCCAGACGGCCGCGCTGGCGCTCGTCCCCGACGCGCTCAGCGTCCTCCGCGACGCCCATCCGCGGCTCCGGATCGAGGTCACCCAGCGGGAGCCCGAGAGCGCCCTGCCCGCCCTGCCGGCCCGCGACTTCGACCTGGTGATCACCGAGGAGTACCCGGGCGACCCGAGCCCCCGCCCCGCCGGCGTCGACCACGAGGAGTTCGGGACGGATGAGATCCGCCTCGCCCTCCCGCCGCGGACGCCGGACGCCGCCCTGCGCGACCTGGCGGAAAGCCCGTGGGTGATGGAGCCGGAGGGCACGGCGTCGCGGCGGTGGGCGACGCGGCTGTGCCGGGAGGCCGGGTTCGAGCCGGATGTACGGTTCGAGTCGACGGACCTGCTGCTGCACCTGCGGCTGGTCGAGCGCGGCCACGCCGCCGCGCTGCTGCCGGGCCTGGTGTGGCAGGGCCGCCCGCCCGCGGTGCCGGTCGTCCGGCTGCCGGAGGAGCACCGGACGCGGCGCCTGTTCACCGCGTCCCGCCGCGGAGGCGGATCGCACCCGGCCGTGCGCGCCTTCCGCGAAGCGCTCGCGGCCGGATTCTCGGCCCGACCCTGAGGTCGGCCCAGGTCAGAGACGTCCCCCTAGGACCTCCTAAGGATCGGCCGGGGGAGAGAATCGGGGTTTTCCCCTATGGCGGTGAATCCGCGCGGCATGCAGAGTCGTACTCAGAGAGAAGGGTGACGAGGAAGTCTCCTGCAGCAGGAAGGCAGTTCGATGTCGACCACGCCGAGCCCCACGCCGATGACCGCGTCCGACCTCGCCGAGATCCTGTTCACCTCCCCGCTGCAGGAGTCCGACCACCCGTCCGCCGAGCAGGTCCGCACGGCGATCGAAGACCGGTTCGGGGCCTGCGGCGGGGACAGCTCCGCGTGGGTCGCCGCCGTCGCCCAGGAGGCGGGCGACCACCCAGAGACCTTCATGGCCCGGATGCGCTGGGCGCTCACCACCGTGTGCGAGGCCTACCCCGACCTGACCACCGCCGCCTGACCCCGGGAGGGACCATGCGCTCACCGTTCGCCGACCGCCGCGAGGACATCCTCCCGCGCTCGCTCGCCGACCTGCTCGCCGCCGACGCGCCCCGCGCGGCCGACGAGACGCCCCGGCGCCGGCAGCGCCGCACCAGGACCGTGCGGCGCGTCACATAGCCGGCGCGCAGGGGGTCAGTGGCGCGACTTGGTCTTCTTGCTCGTCTTGCTCGTCTTGTGCTTCGTCGAGTGCTTCTTCTTGTGGCCGCCGCCGTCCGACTCCCACTCGTACCCGGGGGTGTTGTTCTTGCAGAAGCGGTCGCTGACCTTCGTGTCGGTCGCGTCGTGCTCGCACCAGCGGTCCTGACCGCAGGCCGTCAGCCCGAACGCGGCGACCAGGCCGACGAGCGCGAGGGCCGCGGAACGGGTTCTCAACATCTTTCGCCTCTCTGTCAGGGGTCGTCGATGACGACGGGGGATCTGACGTGCGCGAACGCGCACGCGTTCCCTCGCCGTGCGAGACGGGACGTGGCCGGGTCCGGCCGCGAACTATGCTGGCCGCCGTGACCGAAGAGCCGACGGAGGAACAGGGCGGCCATGCCGGCGCCGGCGCCCGCGAGTACCGCATCGGCGAACTCGCCAAGGCCGCGGGGGTCCCGGTCCGGACCCTGCGCTACTACCAGGAGCGCAAGCTGCTGCCCCCGCCCCGGCGCGAGGGACGCATCGGCCTGTACTCCGAGGACCACCTCGCCCGCCTCCGCATGATCGGGAACCTGCTGGACCGCGGGCACACCCTGGAGGGCATCCGCGAGCTGCTCGCGGCGTGGGAGCAGGGCCGCGACATCGGCGCCGTCCTCGGCGTCGAGAAGGCGGTCACGACCCCGTGGTCGAACGAGGTCCCGGTGACGATGACGCTGGACGAACTGGCCGCGCTGTTCCCCGGCGAGGTCGGCCCGGAGTCCGTCGCGCGCGCCGTCGAGCTCGGCCACATCGAGGTGGACGGCGACCGCGTCACCCACTGGAGCCGCCGCCAGCTCGACGCGACGGTGACGCTCGTCCGCGCGGGGGTTCCGCTGGACGCCGTGCTGTCGGCGGGCCAGGAGCTCCAGCGCAGCATGGACGACCTCGCCGCGATGTTCGTCCGGCTGATCACGACGCATGTCGTCGGGCGCCTGGACGAGGCCGTCGACGACCGGCACCTCGGGGCCCTCACCGACACCATCGCCCGGCTGCGCCCGGGGGCCCAGGTCACGGTCGAGGCCGGGTTCGCGCGGGCCATGGACCGGCAGGTCCGCGCCGCGATCGACGAGCTGCTCGGCCGGCTGACCACTCCCTGATCCGATCTTTACCGGACCCCGGCCGGCGGACGCCGCGGCCCCGCGCCCCTGATCCTTAGCGTGGCCGTGTGTCACGTTCCATCGCCGCGCTCGCACTCGCGGCCGCCCTGATGCCGGTCGCCGCGCCCGCTCGGGCCGCGGCCCCGGACGGGCCCTGCTCGTCGTCCCGGTCCCCGAAGGCCGCCGACCGGCTCGGCACCCGGATCAGGCAGGCGCTGCGCGGCCGCGCCGGCATCGAGTCGGTCGCCGTGTACGACCGGGTGCGCGGCATCCGCTGCGCGGTCGCGGCCGGACGGCACTACGACTCGGCGAGCGTCGTCAAGGTCACGATCCTGGGCGCGCTGCTGCGCCAGGCCGTCGACGAGGAACGGCCGCTGACGGCGGACGAGAAGTCGCAGGCCCGCAGGATGATCACTCGCTCGGACAACGGCGCGGCCTCCGCCCTGTGGCGCTCGGTGGGACACGCCCGGATGGCCCGCTTCCTCGACCGCGCCGAAATGACGCAGACCGAGCCGGACCCCGGCGGCCGCTGGGGCCTCACCCAGATCACCGCGCACGACGAGATCAAGCTGCTGGAGCGGCTCACCGCACCGAACGCGCTCCTGCCCGCCAAGGCCCGCGCGTACGCGCTGAGGCTGATGCACGAGGTCGTTCCGGCGCAGCGATGGGGCACCCCCGCCGGGCACCCCGCCGACGTGACCTGGCATGTGAAGAACGGCTGGCTGCCACGTCCCGGGGGACACTGGCGCGTCCACAGCATCGGCAGCTTCGACGGGGACGGTGAGGACTACATGATCGCGGTCCTCACCCAGGACACCCCGTCCATGGCCTACGGGATCAGCACGATCGAGCGCGTCGCCCGCGCCGTCCACTGGACCCTGAACTCGTCGAAGCGCCCGGCCTCCCCCAGGCACCACCCGTCCCGGCCATGGAAGAACAAGGCCCGCTGACCAGCCCCTACGACGACTCCCGATCGAGGCTCTGCTCCAAGGCGGCCTCGTAGGCGCGCAGGGCGTTGAGGACCGTGGCCCGTTCGACGGGGGCCAGACCGCGCATGACGCGCTCCCAGGCGGAGGCGCTGCCGGAGAGCCATTCACCGATCGGCACGGCGAAGTCGGGGGCGATGGCGACGATGCGGCGGCGCCGGTCGGCCGGGTCGGCGGTGCGCTCCAGGACGCCCAGCCGCGACATTTCGCTCACCATGAGGCTCACGGTCGTCGGGGCGACCTCCAACCGGGCCGCGAGCTCGTTGACGCCTGCCGGGCCGTCGTACTCCAGATGGGCGAGCAGCGCGAGATGGCGCGGCGCCAGGTCGAGGCCCTGGAGCGCCGGGGGAATGGGCAGGCGCTTGGCGCGTCCGACGATGCGCGGCATGAGCAGCAGCAGGGCGCGGACGGCCTCGTCGACGGCCGGACCGCCCGGTTCGGTGGACATCGGCACCCTCCACAAGTACCTTTGCAATCAAAGCTTTTAGGTTCAAAGAGAACGGGGACCACTGTGCCGCACCTGACCGCCCACCTGCCAGAAGACAAGCTGGCGGGCAGGGAATCCGAGCTCGTCACCGCCCTGACCGAGGCGATCGTCGGCGTCTACGGCGAGTGGGCCCGCGACCTGGCGACCGTCCACCTGTCCGGCGTCCCGGCGGGCCGCCTCGCCCAGGGCGGCAAGGCCGTGGACACGAACGCCTCCCTGGTCATGGGCGTCCGCGCAGCCGCCTTCGACCGCCCCGACGCCCCCGAGATCATGGCCTCCCTCGCCGCCGGCCTCACCGACGCGATCACCACCGTCCTCGGCGAGGACTTCCGCCCCGGCACCACGGTGGAGTTGGTGCCCTCCCCCCAGGAACGCACCTTCGTGGCCGGCATCCCCGCCCCCTGACCCCGTCAACGGCCTGGGGGCTTGGGGATTTATCCCCGTGATCCTGCCGGGGGGCTCCGGGATACTGGGGGGATGGTCGACGACGAGCGCTGGAAGGCGCGTTTCCGGGCCGCCCGGATCAGCCTGCCCCGTTGGGCGCGTGACGCCCCGAGCCGCAGCATCTACCGCTCGAACCTGAGCGGGACCTGGGAGGTCTACTCCTGGGACCGCGAGTCGGGTGAGCAGCGCCAGGTGACCGACCGGCCCAACGGGACGTGGTACGGCACCATCGACCCGACCGGCGAATGGGTGTGGTGGTTCGCCGACACGGACGGGGACGAGTTCGGCGTGTGGAAGCGCGTCCCGTTCGGGGAGACCGAGAGCGCTCCGGCCGTTCCCGAACTGGAGCCGGCGTATCCGTCCGGGCTGGCGCTGGGACGCAGCGGCCTCGCCGTGGTCGGCCGGACGACCGAGGAGGGCAACACCATCTACCTCTGCCGGTCGGGGGCGGCGCCGGAGGTCCTCTACCACCACGCCGAGGACGCCCACGTCGCCGGCCTCTCGCGGGACGAGTCGCTGGTCGCGATCGGGCACAGCGAGCACGGCGACAGCCGTCACATGGCCCTGCGCGTCATGCGGCAGGACGGCTCCCCGGTCGCCGACCTCTGGGACGGACCGGGCAAGGGCGTCTACGGCGCCGGGTTCGCCCCGGTCGACGGTGATTCGCGGCTCCTGGTGAACCACGAGCGGCGCGGCCGGGAAGAGATGCTCATCTGGGACCCGGTCGCCGGCACCGAGCAGGAGATCGTCCTCGACCTGCCCGGCGAGGTCGGCGCGACCTGGTACCCGGACGGGGCGGCGCTGCTGGTCTCCCACTCGTACGAGGCGCGCGACGAGCTCTACCGCTACGACCTGGCCGACGAGTCGCTGACCGGGATCGACACACCGCGCGGGGTGCTCGGCGGGGCGGACGTCCGGCCGGACGGGACGGTCGAGTTCTCCTGGTCGTCCGCCGCCGAGCCGCCGGTGATCCGCTCGACGTCCGGCGCGGTGGTCCTCACCCCGCCCGGGCCCACCGCGCCGCCGTCCGTCCCGGTCGAGGACGTGTGGGTCGACGGTCCGGCCGGACGCATCCACGCGCTGGTCAGCAAGCCGGAAGGCGACCGCCCCTACCCGACCGTGTTCGACGTCCACGGCGGGCCGACCGCGCAGGACGACGACTCGTTCGTCCCCACCGTGGCCGCGTGGGTCGACCACGGGTTCGCGGTCGTCCGGGTCAACTACCGCGGCTCGACCGGTTACGGCTCCGAATGGCGCGACGCGATCGAAGGGCGCGTCGGCCTCACCGAGCTGGAGGACATCAAGGCCGTCCGCGACTGGGCGGTGGAGTCGGGCCTCGCGGACCCGGAGCGGCTCGTCCTGACCGGGGGGTCGTGGGGCGGGTTCCTCACCCTTCTCGGCATTGGCACGCAGCCGGACGATTGGAGCGTCGCGGTCGCGGCCGTCCCCGTGGCCGACTACGTCGCCGCGTACGAGGACGAGATGGAGAGCCTCCAGGCGTTCGACCGGTCCCTGTTCGGCGGTTCGCCGGAGGAGGTCCCGGAGCGGTACCGCGAGTCGTCCCCCATCACCTACGCCGCGCAGGTCAGGGCGCCGGTGCTGGTGCTGGCGGGGGAGAACGACCCGCGCTGCCCCATCCGGCAGATCGACAACTACCTGGGGCTGCTCGCCGAGCTGGGGAGACCGCACGAGGTGTACCGGTACGACGCGGGCCACGGCTCGCTCGTCGTGGAGGAGCGCATCACCCAGATGGCCGCCGAGATCGGCTTCGCTCGGAAACATCTCGGCATGTCGTGATCTATCCCCGGGGCGGGCGGGCCCTTCCGCCCGTCCCGGGTTTACAAGATCGAGACCTCGGGCATCCCTCGATCGGCCGCACCTGACATCGGCACCCCCCGACATCACCTATCGGGGGGACCGCACATGCCACGGCCATGCAGCATCCAGTGCGCCATGCCGGCCGAGTGCCGGCGGGCGCCCGACATAGCCCGCCACCCGGCGTTCCGTCTGGCCGCCATGGCGACCGCGCTGGCCATCACCGCGACGATGCTCGCGCTCGCCTCACCCGGCGCGCACGCCGCGCCCCATGCCCGTTCCGGCTCGCCGCCCGCGGCGGCCGCCGGACCAGCGTCCCCGGCCGAGCGGCTGCTCGCTCCGGCGGCCGCGGCTCCGCGCAGGCGCACGGCCCGGACCGTCTTGCGGGCCTCGCGAAAACGCAGCGTCCCGCCACGGGATGCCCTGCCGGACGCGCCGAACTCGCTGCGCATGGACCAGCAGATGGCCGAGTACGCGCTGCGCGCGAGCGGCATCGGGTGGCGCTCCACCGGAGACTGCTCCGACCGGACGGTCCGGACCTGCACGTCGTTCGAGGGAATGCGGTGGGGGACGATCAGGGCGCTGATCGCGTTCGCGGAGTCGAGCGGCTGCGAGGTCACCGTCACGGGCGGCACCGAGCACGGGCACGCGGGCGGGACGTACAGCCACGCGAACGGCTACAAGGCCGACATCGCGACCGGGGACTGCGTCGACCGCGCGGTGCGGCGCTACCCGTTCACCGGCGTTCGGGGCGACGGCGCGCGGCTCTACCGGTCCGCCGAGGGCGTCGTCTTCGCCCGCGAGAAGGACCACTGGGACATCCTGGTCAGGCGCGGACCTCGCGGATGATGCCCACCAGCTCGCGGGTCACCGACTTGAAGCCGGGGATGCGCGACATCGCGACCATGCGGTTGACCAGCGGGACCGTCCGCTCGACGAGCAGGTAGGTCTTGCGGCAGCCGGGCGAGCTGTCGTGCACCCAGTACAGCACGATGCCCATGGAGTAGATCCACAGCAGCTCGGGGAGCTCCGCCCGGAACTCCTTGTCGATCTTCAGATCGGAGCCCTCGACGACCTCGCGGTAGATCGCCACCGCCGAATCGCGGGCGGGCCCGGACTCGGCGCTGAAGGGGTTGAGCGGGCTGGTCGGCTCGGCGGCGAACTTGAAGAACTTCCCGGCGAACTCGTGGTACGGGACCATCGTGTCGACCCGGGCCTTCAGGACGCCCAGCAGCCGGGGCGCGAACTCGGTCTCGGCCTCCAGGACGGCCCGGCAGGCGGCGACGTGCTCGTCCTGCAGTTCGTCGTAGTAGGCCTGGATCAGCTCTTCCTTGGAGCCGAAGTAGTAGTAGGCGTTGCCGACCGAGACACCCGCCTCCTTGGCGATCGCCCGCATCGTCGTCTGCTCGTATCCCCGCTCCCGGAACAGGCGCAGCGCCGTCTCGACGATCAGGGCGCGCGTCTGCTCGGACTTCACGGCCTTCGTCTCGGTCACGACTGCCACCCTAAAGCCCGAGTGCGGCCGACCGCTCATGCCACGATCCGGCGCGCGCCGCAACCCGGCGCCCCGTACCGGTGTTCACGAGGCATGATCAACACTTTGGAAACCCTCGAATGCTTCTACGCCGCGGAGGCGGACTACCTGGCCGCGGGCGGCCCCGGCAAGGGGGACTTCTCCGTGATGGCCGCCCATCTCGCCCCGGACGTCGCGATGTACCAGGCGCCCAGCCTCCCCTACGGCGGGACATGGCGCGGCCACGACGGCATGGAGCGGTTCATGGCCGCGATGAGCGAGGCGTGGTCGGAGCTGACGTTCCGCGAGCAGCACTGCGCGGTGGACGGCGACACGGTCGCCGTCCGCAACGACTGCGTCTTCCGGGCCCGCGCGACCGGGCGGGAGGTGGAGACCTCCGTGCTGCAGTGGATCACGGTCCGGGACGGGCTGGTCAGCGAGTTCCGCCCGTTCTACCTGGACACCGCCGCCGTCCTCGCGGCGCTCAGGGGGTGAGCTCGGCGGCGACCAGCTCGGCGACCTGGGCCGTGTTGAGCGCGGCGCCGTTGCGGAGGTTGTCGCCGCAGAGGAAGAGGTCGAGCGCCTTCGGGTCGTCCAGCGAGCGCCGCACGCGCCCCACCCAGGCGGGATCGGTGCCGACCACGTCCGCCGGGGTCGGGAACTCCTGCGTCTCCGGGTTGTCGCAGAGGACGACGCCGGGCGACCCGGCGAGGACGGCCTGCGCCTCCCGCTGGTCGACCCGCTCCTCGAACACCGCGTGGACCGACAGCGAGTGACCCGTCACCACCGGGACGCGGACGCACGTCGCCGTCACCCGCAGGTCGCGCAGGCCGAGCACCTTCCGCGACTCGTTCCGGATCTGGAGCTCCTCGGAGCTCCAGCCGCCGTCGCGCACCTCGCCCGCCCACGGGACCACGTTCATCGCGAGCGGCGCCGGGAACGGTCCGAACTCGCCGACCGCGCAGCGCAGGTCGCCCGCGCGGTTGCCGAGCGTCCGGTCGCCGCCGACCTTCTCCATCTGCTCGTACAGCGTGCCGACGCCCTCCAGCCCGGCGCCCGACGCCGCCTGGTAGGACGAGACGACGAGCTCGCGCAGCCCGTACCGGCGGTGCAGCGCCCCGACCACCGTGATCATCGACAGCGTCGTGCAGCTCGGGCTCGCGACGATCCCGCGCGGCCGCCGGCGCACCCGCTCCGGGTTCACCTCCAGGACGACGAGCGGGACGTCCGGTGCCATCCGGAACGCGCCGGAGTTGTCGACCGCCACGGCGCCGCGCTTCGTCGCGATCGGCACCCAGCGGGCGGCCACGTCGTCCGGCACGGCGAACATCGCGATGTCGACGCCGTCGAACACCTCCGGTGCCAGCGGCGCGACCTCGACGTCGGCCCCGCGCAGCGGCAGCGTCCGTCCCGCCGACCGGGGCGAGGCGACCAGCCGGATCTCCCCGTACACGTCGCGGCGGGTGGACAGCAGGTCGAGCATGACGGACCCGACGGCCCCCGTGGCGCCGACGACGGCGAGCGTCGGCCCGCCCGTTCCCCTGGTCATCGCGCCGCGGGCAGTCAGGGCCATGGTCGCACCCACCCTCTCGCCGTCGAGTCGTGTCCGCACGTCCAACTCCCTGGGAATGCGGCCGGTTCCCTAAAAGACCCTGCCACCGCCCACGCGCGGCGTCAGCGTCACGCGCCACAGGACGAACAAGACAAAGCGGGCCGCACGGAGTCCGTGCGGCCCGCTGAGGCGTGCGGTCAGCGGCCGGTGCCGCCGTAGACGACCGCCTCGACCTGCTCGGCGTCCAGGTCGAACGCGCGGTGCGCGGCGGCGACGGCCGTGTCGATGTCGTCCTGGGCGACGACGACCGAGATCCGGATCTCCGAGGTGGAGATCATCTCGATGTTCACGCCGGCCTCGGCGATCGCGCTGAACAGCGACGCGGTGACGCCCGGGTGCGAGCGCATCCCGGCGCCGATCAGCGACACCTTGCCGATGCGGTCGTCGTAGCGCAGCGACTCGAAGCCGATCTTCTCCTTCAGCTTGTTCAGCGCGGTGAGCGCGCTCTGCCCGTCCGTGGACGGCAGCGTGAAGGAGATGTCGGTCCGCCCGGTGGACGCCGCCGACACGTTCTGCACGATCATGTCGATGTTGATCTCGGCCTCGGACAGCACCGTGAAGATCGTGGCGGCCTCACCGACCTTGTCCGGCACCCCCACCACGGTGATCTTGGCCTCGCTCCGGTCGTGCGCGACGCCGGAGATGATCGCCTGCTCCATGTCCTGTCCTTCGATCTCGCTGCTGTCGACGACCCACGTGCCCACCTTCTGACTGAACGAGGACCGCACATGGATCGGGATGTTGTAGCGGCGCGCGTACTCCACGCAGCGCAGATGCAGGATCTTCGCCCCGCTGGCCGCCATCTCCAGCATCTCCTCGTAGGAGATCTTCGGGATCTTGCGGGCGGCGGCCACGATGCGCGGGTCGGCGGTGAAGACGCCGTCGACGTCGGAGTAGATCTCGCAGACGTCGGCGTCCAGCGCCGCCGCGAGCGCGACGGCCGTGGTGTCGGACCCGCCGCGGCCGAGCGTCGTGATGTCCTTGGTCCCCTGCGAAACGCCCTGGAACCCGGCCACGATGCAGATCGAGCCCTCGTCCAGCGCGGTCCGGATCCGTCCCGGCGTCACATCGATGATCTTGGCTTTGCCATGCGAGCCGTCGGTGATCACACCGGCCTGGGAGCCGGTGAACGAGCGGGCCTCGTGGCCCAGGTTCGCGATGGCCATGGCCAGCAGCGCCATCGAGATCCGCTCGCCGGCGGTGAGCAGCATGTCCAGCTCACGGGCGGGCGGCAGGGGGCTGACCTGCTTGGCCATGTCGATGAGGTCATCCGTCGTGTCGCCCATGGCGGAGACCACGACGACCACGTCGTTGCCCGCCTTCTTCGTCGCGACGATGCGCTGGGCGACCCGCTTGACGCCTTCGGCGTCGGCGACGGAGGAGCCACCGTACTTCTGCACGACAAGAGCCACGGGTGGGCGCTCCTCGGATCGGGGTCAGGCGTTCTGCTGGTCGAGTCTACAGAGCCGGACACACCGGATCACGACCAGGTAACCGTCCGCCCAACCCCCGCGCGCACCCCGCCCCCCGTCCTCCTCGTCCCGGCCCGACCGCTTATTACGAGTGTCTGACGTGCGGCTTCCTGACCTGGCGGTCGGCAGTCCGTGATCATTGGATGGGGCTCATGGCAAACCTCTCCAAGGCGGCCGTGGGCCGTCGCGTCGCCGTGCTGACCGCCGCGCCGCTCCTGTTCGGCCTCGCGACACCCCTCGCGGCGCAGGCGGCCACCACCGGCGTCGAGTCGACGAGCGTCTCACCGTCCACCATCAGCGCCGGCGAGGAGGCGCTCCAGAAGGTCACGTTGACCGAGCCCGCGCCCGCCGGAGGCACCGTCGTCGCGCTACGCGACCTGAACGAGTTCGAGGACCCCAACTACGCCAGGTCGACCGGGCGCAAGGTCACCGTGCCGGAGGGGCAGCGGTCCGTCACCTTCCCGATCCGGGTGCAGTCGGAGGACACGACGACCGTCACGTCCCTGGAGGCGTCCGCCAACGGGACCGCGGCGCGGACCGCGATCACCGTCGAGCCGCCGGACTGGCGCGAGCAGGTGGTGACGGGCTTCTGGGTGAAGCAGCAGTACGGGCAGGCGATCGCCTTGACCGGCACGACGGTGACCGGCACCGTGCAGATCAAGTCCCCCGCGCCCGTGGGCGGGCTCGCCGTCGACATCCGCAACAACCCTGTCTGGAACGACACCGCCTACTCCGCGCCGTACGTCGTCGTGCCCGCCGGCGCCACCGGCGCCACCTTCCCGATCAGCGTCTCGACCGACCAGAACCCGCGGTACGTCCAGATGACGGCGGACCTCGGCAACGACAAGGCGACCTCCAGCCTGATCGGGACCCCCAAGAAGTTCTCCGTGGGCACTGTGAGGGAGATCCGCAACAAGTCCGGCTACTGGCCGAACTACGGCGTGGTGGGGCTCGGCGACATCTGGCACCCCTTCGGCGCCGTGATCAAGCTGACTAGCGACACGCCGGGCGTCACCGTCCCGCCGGAACTGCAGCTGTCGTCCTCCGAACTCGGCCGGACCTTCCCCATCCAGGTGGACCCGTCGACCCCGATCGGAACGAAGGTCAAGATCACCGCCACCTGGGTCCTCGGCCCCGCCCCGGTGACCACCGAGATCACCATCCAGGACTGACGCCGACGACCACCGGAAACCACCCCAGAAGACGGCCGGGCCCTGCACGAAGCACGCGGAACAGAGCCCGGCCAGGCGGGGCGAGGCAGGCACGCTCGACGTGCACGCTTGCCGCTTCGGGCGATTTGAACGGCCATGGGCCAATATGTAAACGCCATGGATCGCGATGCCCGATGCCCGCGAATAGCCTGATCCTCAGGGCGGTGTGAGAGGGATTGCCGTACCGAGGAGAAGAATAAGGATGTGGCACGCCAGGCTAAAAGAGAAGTACAAATTTCGACTAATAAAGAGAATGCGCGAAAAATCCAACTGGGTGCTCTGTGAGGGAGTGAAGGCGAACATCCTGGAATTGGATGCCCAGTTGCCCTCCAAGGCTTCACCTTCGCAAACTTCCGAGAAGTGGCGACTAATCTCGAATGCAAGTTTGGCCTTGACCAATGCGCGTCGCGTAATCAACGCCGACGAGAATCCCTGCGGCCGCACGGCGGCACAGGTGGACGCGGCGCAGATGCACGTCAATTCCGCACGCACCATGTGGCTGCGGACACTTCCTCCTGAGGACATCGCATCCCACCTGCCGGACCTGCTTGCCATCATCAAGCAGCATCTCCCTGCGGACGACACCCGCCGGATCGGCGCCGAGAAGGCCGCATGGGAACTGGAGCAAGCGTGTTCGGTGAACCATGCTGCCGTCAACGGGCCAGCTCACCACCATTGGTGGACGGCGACACGCAACAACAACCATTCCATGCAAATGGTTCCGAAACTGTCGACCGTGCTGGACGCGGTAGATGCCGCTCGCGAGGCCTCCCTCAAGGAGAGGTTGCGCGCCGTGAACTTTGCTCGGATCGTTTGGATGACGGCGCTCGGCCTGTCCTGCCTGGCGATCGCTATCGCCGTGGCCGGGGCCATCTGGAAGTCGGCCGTCCCCCTTTGCTTTACGCCTTTCAACAAGGTCGCTTGCCCTAGCCAAACCGTCAGCCCGCCACCTGCGACGTTCCCCGGCTCAGCGGCCTCGCGAGGGGACTACGCCATCGTCGAGATCGCCGGGATCACGGCGGCCTGTATCGCGGCGGCCTCCGCTCTGAGGAAGGTCCGGGGATCCGCGACCTCCTACGGCATCCCCGTGGCGCTGGCCTGTCTGAAGCTCCCCACCGGGGCGCTCGTGGCCGTGCTGGGGGTCCTCCTCCTGCGCGGGGAGATCGTCCCGGGGCTGAGTGCTCTCGACACATCGGGCCAGATCATCGCGTGGGCGGTGCTGTTCGGCTACTCGCAGGAACTGTTCACCAACTTCGTGGACAAGCAGGGCCGCCAAGTGCTGGAGAGCGTGCACGGGACCGCCGATCCGGAGACACCACGGGAGGCCGCCGTCCCGCAGGCGATGGCAACGACACCCGTATCGACGCCGATGCCGACACCGAGCAGCAACGGTTCCCGGCCGCCCACCGACGCGGACAAACGGTTGTTCACACAATCCACGATGAGGTGATCAACGTGACTGATCAGAGTGTTCAGGCAGCCGTGCAGGCTCCGCCGTGGCCAGGGCGGTTCCTCGCCCTGATGAAGGGTGACGACGTCCGCACCTGGCAGGACAAGATGCGCCAGCGCGGCTGGACGAGCCTTGCGGTCGACGGCATCTACGGCACCCACTCGGAGGAGGTCTGCATAGCCTTCCAGAAGGAGAAGGGGCTGAACGCCGACGGCATCGTCGGACCCCAGACCTGGGAGGCGACCTGGAAGGCGCCGATCACATAGCATCCTTCCGCTCACACAACGGGCGTACCGACCACGGCACGCCCGTTGCCACGAGGACTGATCCCAGGCCCGGCGGGCCCTGATCGAGGTCCATGCGGGGCGCGGATGTGGGCGTGAACCGGGTCCTCTCAGCCGAGGCGCCGGTTCTCCTGGTGGGTGTCGGTTATCTCTTGTTACCGGCTGGAGCGTCCGACACCATGAGTGAGCATGGAAGACGGAACTTTCGCGTCCCCGGGTTGCTGCGGGGTCACCGCCGCCGACGAGGACGTTCTGCAGTGGGACACCCGCAACGACTGCGAGGTCCGGCAGATCCTCGACCGCATCGCCGACAAGTGGTCCCTGCTCGTCATCGCTCTGCTGGACCAGCGGTCCCTGCGCTTCACCGAGTTGCGCCGCCGGATCGACGGCATCAGCCAGCGGATGCTCGCGCGGACGCTCCGGCACCTCGAACGGGACGGGCTCGTCAGCCGCACCGTCCATCCGACCGTCCCGCCGCGCGTCGACTACGCGCTCACGCCGATGGGCGCGACCCTGCACGACACGATCCGGTCGCTCGTGGTGTGGACGGAGCAGCACCAGAGCGCGATCGCCGCAGCTCGGACCGCCTATGACGCCCGGATCGAAGCCGAACGGCAGGCGGCGGAGCAGGAGGCGGCCGAACGGGACGCCGTCGCCCATGACGTCCTCGCCTACCGGCGCTGACCTCACTTCTCCGTGGAGCGGGGACGCTAGAGCTTCGGCGGGCCCTGTTCGATGCGGCGGAGGACGGGGGCGAGGCGTTCGTTGTCCTCGGTGCCGATGAGCCGGCGCTCGTCCCACCAGGTGGCGCCGGCGTCGCGCAGGGGGCCGACCACGTCGCGGGCGTCGGCGGGGCTGGCTCCGCCGACGACGATCTCGAAGGGGCCTTCGCCCTCCCGGTGCCGCCGGACGTAGTCGACCAGGTCGCGGACGTCCTCGACGGCGGGTGCGCGGCCGTGCGAGCCGGGGCCGAACAGCGGGACGGCGCCGTCCCAGCGGGCGGCCCGCCGCATCGGCCGCCGGTTCGGCCAGAAGCCGGCGATCCAGACCGGCGGCCGCGGCCGCTGGGCCGTGGCGGGGAGCAGCGCCACGTCCTCCACTTGGTAGTGGCGCCCGTGGTGGGTGACGGGTTCGCCGGACCAGTAGCGTTCGAGAAGGCCGAGCCCCTCGTCCAGGCGCTCGGCCAACACGGCGGGGTCGGTGGGTTCGCCGAACGCGCCGTACTCGTCGGCGACCGGCCCGCCGAGCCCCGCCGCGAAGACCACCCGTCCGCCGCTGAGGACGTCCAGCGTGGCGACCTGGCGGGCCAGCTGCTGCGGACGCCGCCGCGGGACGGGCGTGACCAGCGTGCCGAGCCTGATCCGGCTGGTCGCCAGCGCCGCCGCGGTCAGCAGCATCCACGGGTCGCCGAAGGACTTGCGATCGCTCCTCACGTGGACGACGTGGTCCCACACGAAGAGCCCGTCCCACCCGGCCTGCTCCGCCGCCTCCGCGGCCCGCGCGACGGTCCGCGGGTCGGCGAAGTCGCCGAAGTTCGGAATGTTGATCGAGTACCGCATCCCCGCATGCTGCGCCGCCCCGGACGGCCGCGGCAAACGATTTAGCCGGGGGCTTCATCCTCGGCCGCGTCGAGGCGGCGCATCCGTCCCAGCTTCGCCCTGGTCAGCGGCGAGCGGGGTCCGTGGACAGCTCGGAGAGGTTCATCGCCATCGCGCGGTGGACGGCGGGGATCCAGTCGAGGGTGCGCAGCAGGGTGTTGCGCATCCCGCGCAGCACCGGGCTGCCCACGGTCGCGACGTGGGTCATCCTGTCGGTGAACGCGACGACCTGCTCGGCGACGGGACGGCGCTCCGCCTCGTACTCGTCGAGCACGGAGTCGGGGGCGCCGTCGCCCAGGACGGCGGCGAGCTTGCCGGCGAGGTTGAGGGCGTCCTGGATGCCGGTGTTCATGCCCTGCCCGCCCGCCGGGCTGTGGACGTGGGCGGAGTCGCCGGCCAGGAAGACGCGGCCCGCGCGGTAGTGCGCCGCCAGCCTGTGGTGGACGCGGAATCGGGAACTCCACACGACGTCCTTGACGCGCGCCGGGTGCTGCTTGGGGCCGCGCGCGTCCAGGAGCGTCTGGACGTCGGCGGCGGTCGGGGCCGGGGGCGCCTCGTCGACGGTCGCGACGATGCGGTGCCGTCCGCCGGGGAGCGGCGCGACGACCGTGACGCCCTCCGCCGAGAAGAACAGCATGACCTCCTCGCTGCCGCCGGCCCAGTCCAGGTGCACGTCGGCGAGGACGAACGACTGCGGGTAGGCGTCGCCCTCGAAGGCGATCCCGGCGTGCTCGCGGACGATGCTGTGCATGCCGTCCGTCCCGACCGCGTAGGCGGCGCGGATCTGCTCGCCGCCGGCCAGGGTCGCGGTGACCCCTTCCCCGTCCTGCTCCAGGCCCGTCACCTCGAACGGCCGGGTGACGAGGCCGCCCTCCTGCTGCAGCCGTGCGAGCAGGATCTCCTCGGTGACGTTCTGGGGGACGAGCAGCGTGTAGGGGAACTCGGTCGGCAGGTCGCCGAACTCGACGGTGAGCAGCACGCGGTCCCGCTCCCGGACGGTGAAGCGCGGCACGATGATCCCGCGCTCGACAAGCTCGTCGGTCACCTTGAGTTCGCGCAGCGCCTCCAGCGTGCGGGCATGGACCACGGCCGCCCGGGAGGTGTTCGCGCCCTCCGCCGCCTTGTCCAGCAGGACGGCGTCCACTCCCTTCTGCCGCAGGGAGGCGGCGAGGGACAGCCCCACGGGCCCCGCGCCGATCACGAGCACGTCGGTGGACTTCGGAACAGCGTTCATGGTCACTCCAGGTGCCAATGGCCGTTTGCCAACAGTTGATGGCCAACTGGTGTTGGACTCTAGACCCGGACCGCCGTGTTTGCCAACGCTTGATGGCATATGTTGGCGGGCATGGCTTTCACCGAGCGTTCAGCGGCGACCCGGACGGCCATCCTCGGCGCGGCCCGGCGCCGGTTCGCCGAGGACGGCTACGAGCGCACGACGATCCGGGCGATCGCGGCGGACGCGGACATCGACCCGTCCATGGTCATC
This sequence comes from Actinomadura sp. K4S16, assembly GCF_008327685.1. GTDB lineage: Bacteria > Actinomycetota > Actinomycetes > Streptosporangiales > Streptosporangiaceae > Spirillospora. The sequence continues at coordinate 215,203 of NZ_BDDE01000020.1, read as the reverse complement.
CGGTACTTCGGCAGCAAGGCCGAGCTCTACGCCGCCGCCTCGGCCATCGACCTCGCCGTACCCGACCTCAGCGGCGCCGACGACGTGGCGGCCGCCTACATCCAGGCCTTCCTGGCCCGATGGGAGGCCGGCGAGAACACCGCCGAGGCCGTCCTGCTGCGCACCGCCCCCACCCACCCCGATGCCGCGGCCCGCGTCCAGGCGATCTTCGACAAGGAGATCGTCCCCGCTCTGGAGAAGGTCCTGCCGGACGACCCCGCCGTCCGCGAGCGCGCCGCCCTGCTGCTGAGCCAGACCCTCGGCATGGCCTACGGCCGCTACCTGCTGGGCATCGAACCCCTGGCGTCGATGGACGTCCGCGAGATCGCCGCGATGGCCGCGCAGGCCGCCAAGGTCCCTCTCCACGCTCCGCGCAACTCGTCCTGAGGCGCCCCCGCGCCGCTGTTCAGAACTCGCCGCCCTGATCGTGCTCGTCTTCAGCGTCTGGACGGGCGGCCCCTCGGGCGCGCGTCGTCTTCCGGTGGTCTCGATCAAGGTGTAGGCGGAGCGGCCCTGCCGGACATCTCTGGGCGACACCGACCCGAGAGAAGGGAGCCGGCGTGCCGGATCCAGACGGGGAGTTCACCCGGTTGTGGGACGCGCACTACGACGACGTGCTCAGGTACGCGGCGCGTCGGATCGACCCCGACACGGCCCGGGACGTCGCCGCGGAGACGTTCCTGGTCGCCTGGCGGCGGCGCGGCGACATCCCGCCCGACCGCCCGTTCCCATGGCTGCTGAACGTCGCCCGCAACGTCCTCGCCAACGAGATGCGCGGCCACCGCAGGCGCACGCGGCTGTGGAGCCGGCTGCGCGGCGACCGCCCGCACGCCCCCGCCCCGGCCGCCGACGTGGCGTCCGGTCTGGCCGAAGGCGGGCGCATAGCCGCCGCGCTCGGGCGCCTGTCCGCCCGCGACCGCGAGGTCCTCCAGCTCGTCGGCTGGGACGGCCTCGACGCGCGGGCCGCGGCGACCGCGGCGGGCTGCTCGGTCAAGACGTTCTCCGTGCGCCTGCACCGCGCCCGGCGCCGCCTGACCGCCGCCCTCGCCGAGATCGACGCCGCCGACCGTCCCGCACCCGCCGCCCCGCTGCAGAGGAGCCACCAGGCATGAACGACCTCGACGAAGTCCGCCGCATCATGGCCCCGGCCGACCCGTGCCCGCCGGGCGCCTTCGACGGCGCCGCCCACGACCCGGCCGGACGCGCCGCCTACGAGCGGATCACGGCGTCGGAGGCCCGCCGCTCCGGCCCGTCCCGCCGGACGACGTTCCGCCTCGTCGCCGCGGGCGGCGTCGCCGGGGCGCTCATCGCCGGCGCCGCCGTCGCCACGGGCGGCAGCGGCGAGCAGCCGGCACCCGTGGCGGCGACGGAGACGCAGCGGGTGCTGAACGTCGCCGCGACGTTCGCGCTGAAGCAGCCGTTCACCGCGCCGCGTCCCGGCCAGTGGGTCTACACCGAGACCCGTTACCGGCGCAGCGGCGCACCCGGCCGCGGCCAGGTCGTCAGGCCGGGGTCGCCGCTGAAGACGCAGGTCGACCGGAACTGGGTCCGGGCGGACGGCAGGCGCATGGCGTTGTACGACCACGGCAAGCTCGTCACCTCCGCCACTGGCGGGGGGATGCCGCCGATCGACTACGCCACCGTCGCCAAGCTGCCCATCGACCCGGACGGCATGCTGGCCTGGGCCCGCGCCCAGGAGACCCCGAACGAACCGAACGGGGGCGCGTTCCAGCTGCTCGGGTCGCTGCTGCTGAACAACGGCGCGCTGCCGCCGGCGCAGACGGCCGCCGCCTACCGCGCGATGGCGAAGATCCCCGGCGTCACCGTGGACCGGGCCGCCAAGGACGGGGCGGGACACAAGGCGATCTCGGTTTCGTTCCTCATCGAGGGCTGGGCGAAGGACGAGATCCTCTTGCACCCGTCCACCTACGCCTACCAGGGCCACCGCACCACCGTCGCCAAGGATCACACCATGCCGGACGGGGGGCGCTTCCTGACGGGCGCCGTCGAGAGCTACTCCGTCCGCCTGGCGGCGGGCGTCGTGGACCGTCCAGGCCAGCGTCCCTGACGTTCCATCGTTGCGCCGAGGGTCGTCCGGTCAACCCGACCGGGCGGCCCTCGGCACGTCCCGGCTCGCTGAGGCGCTGGTGACGCAAGGGTTGCTCCGCCGTAAGCGGTATGAGGCGTTCCCGGCCACCGTCAAGATCTTCTCGACGGACCACCCTTGGGTGGGGCCAAGCGTCTATGTAAAGGCAGGCGTCTGCGGGGTGCCGTGGTTCATCCCGGCCATCGGGGATCCGCTGCGTCCAGGCCATGACCCGGCGGGGGCGGGTGCGGCGATGATCGAGCTGATGGGAGAGCTGATGAGCGGGTTCGACGAGTTGCCGAGGGTTCGCCGGGGACCGGTGCCGTCCCTGTACGCGGCGCTGCGGCGGAGGGCCCCGCAGGTCGCGGCGGCGCGGCCGGACGACGAGGCGTTACTGCACGTCTCCTACCGCGGGCAGGAGGCGCAGGTCGCCTGGGACGACGACCTCGAACAGTACGCGTGGCGCCGCGGGGGGAGCGGGCAGATCGGCTCGGATGCCGAGAAGGCGGCCGAGCTGATCGCGTGGGCGCTGGGCGCGCGGACCGGCCCCGCCACGTCCGGCTAGGCCGGCGCACGGCCGGTCGGGCCAGGCGGAGGCGCGGTCAGGTAGGCGGCGGACGGTCGGATCAGGCGGGGGCGGCTTCCGTGGCCACTTCCGTGGCGACGCTCAGGCGGGCGTTGGCGACGAAGGCGTGCAGAGCGCGGAGCGCGGCGCCGGCGTGGTTGCCCCAGTGGTTGAAGTAGGAGTACTGCCACCACCAGAGGGCTTCCAGCGGACGGTCCTGGTTGTAGTGGCGGAGGCCGTGGACGAGGTCGCTGGCCACGTCGACCAGGTCGTCCGACAGGCGGTAGGGGGTCGGCTCGGTGTCCTTGTAGGGATCGAAGACCTCGATGTAGTCGTCCATGGACTGGAGGCGCTCGGCCAGGCCCTGCCGGATCGAGTCGAGGTCGGGGTCGTCGCCCACCTCGGGCTCCCAGTTGTCCGGGAGGATCACGTCGGCGCTGGCGCCGAGCTGCGCGCCGGCCAGGATGACCTGCGACACCTCCAGCAGGAGCAGCGGGATGGTGTGCACCCCTCCGTCACCGCGGGCGACCGCCTCCAGGCCGTTCAGGTAGTTGTCGACGTGGCACGCCACGCGCTCGGCGAGGGCGTTCCAGTCCTGCGGGCTGTTGGTGTCAGACATCGAGCAGCCTCCGTCCTTCGAATGCGCGGCCCAGCGTGACCTCGTCGGCGTACTCGAGGTCGCCACCCACCGGCAGGCCGCTGGCCAGTCGGGTGACCGTGATGCCCATGGGCTTGACCAGCCGGGCGAGATACGTCGCGGTCGCCTCGCCTTCCAGGTTGGGGTCGGTGGCGAGGATGAGCTCGGTCACCGTCCCGTCCGCGAGCCGCTGCATCAGCTCGCGGATGCGCAGGTCGTCCGGCCCGACGCCCTCGATCGGGCTGATCGCGCCGCCGAGCACGTGGTAGCGGCCCCGGAACTCGCGGGTCTTCTCGATCGCGACGACGTCCTTCGACTCCTCCACCACGCAGATGATGTGGGGGTCGCGGCGCGCGTCACGGCAGATCCGGCACTCCTCTTCCTCCGCGACGTTCCCGCACGTCTTGCAGAAGCGGACCTTGTCCTTGACCTCCTTGAGCGCCTTGCCGAGGCGCTCGACGTCGGCCGGATCGGCGGCGAGGAGGTGGAAGGCGATCCGCTGCGCGCTCTTGGGGCCGACGCCGGGCAGCCTGCCCAGCTCGTCGATGAGGTTCTGAACCACCCCTTCGTACAACGGGCCCCTCCTTTACTGGTCGTGTGCCGCTCGCGTTCCGGTTCAGGCGCCGCCGAGGCCGGGGAAGCCGCCGGGGATGCCCCCGCCGCCGCCGAGGCCCTGGGCGAGCGGGCCCATCTTCTCCTGCTGGAGCTCCTGCGCCTCGCGGGCGGCGTCGCGGATCGCGGCCAGCACCAGGTCGGCCACAGTCTCCGCCGTGTCGGCCGGGTCGTCGGTGTCGATCGCCTTCGGGTCGATCGACAGGCCCGTGACCTCGCCCTGCCCGTTGACCTTCGCGGTGACGAGCCCGCCGCCGGCGGTCCCCGTCACCTCGGTCTCCGCGAGCTCGCGCTGGGCGTTGAAGAGCTGCTCCTGCATGGCCTGTGCCTGCTGGAGGAGTTCCTGCATGTTCAGCTGACCACCGGGTTCCACGGTGCACTCCCCATTCCGGCCCCCGAGGGCCTGCTCTCTGGCGCTCCGCCAGCCACCGGACGTCCGTCCCACGAGACTACGGGTTCCCAGGCCGTTTCGGTAAGCGAGGACCTCGGCACGCCATTTCGGAAGCACGTCCGGGATGCGGCCCCCTCCGGCGGGCTACGGGGCGGAGTTGTCGATCTCGCGGATGATCTGGCCGCCGAGCTCCCGCTGGATGAGCGCCATCCCGCTCATCTCGGCCTCGGTGCCGTCGGCGTCGGCGTCGCCTTCCGGGTCGACCTCGTCGCTCTCGTCCACGGGAGAGGGCTCGGGCGGCGGCGGAGGCTCGTCCGGCGGCGGGGGCGGGGGCTCCGGCGCCCGGTCGGCCCTCGGCGCGGACGGCTGAGCAGACGGCTGGAAGGGCGGCCGCGGCTGTGGTGCCGGGTTCGGTGTGGCCGCCCCACCGAACCCTGCGCTAGGGCCCGGCCGTCCTCCTGGGGGGGACCCGCCGGGCGCCCCGCCGACGACGGTCTCTATCCGCCAGTCGACGCCCATCCGCTCCTTGAAGACCTCGCGCAGGACGGCGTCGCGGCCGCCGTTGACGAAGCCGAGGCGCCGCCCCTCCGCGTCGAAGCCGAGCGTGAGGACCTTGCCGTCCAGGGACACCGGCTGGACCCCGGACATGATGACCATCCAGGTGGCGCGGCTCTTCTGCTTGACGGCCTCGACGACGTCGGGCCAGAGGCGCTGGATGGTGGAGAAGTCCGTTCCTCCGGCCCCTCCGCTGGGCGCGGGTGGTGGGCTGGAGGGCGCGGACGGTGCGCTGGGCGCGGGTCGCGCGGCGGCCGCAGGGCGTGCGGTGGCCGGCGAACCTGTGGTCGGTGCACCCGTGGCTGGTCCGCCTGGGGCCGGTCCGCCCGTGGTGGGGGCGGCCGTGGTGGGGGCGGATCCGTGGTTATCCACAGAACCGGGTTCTGCGGGTGCCGTACCGGGGCTGGGGTTGACACTGGAAGTGGGGTCGGCCCCCCGGGCGGGAGGGGACTGGGTTCCGTGCGTTGCGGAACCGCCATTCTGGGACGGTGTCGCCCCCGCCTGGCCGGGCGTCCCCTGCGCCGCGCCGCCTTGTCCATGGGCCCCTGGCGCCGCACCGGCCGAGCCGGACGTCCCTTCGGCAGCCCCACCGTGCCCGGACGCTCCCTGTGCCCCGCCGGTCTGCCCCGGAGCCGCCCCGGGAGCCGGTGCCGCGGACGCGAAGGCCTGCGCAAGAGGATCACCGCCCTGGCCGCCGAACCCGCCCTGGCCAGCACCGCCACCGAAACCGCCCTGGGAGGCCTGACGCTCCAGACGGTCGAGCCGGGCGAACATGGACGCCTCGTCCTCGTACGCGGCCGGCAGCAGGATCCGCGCGCAGATCAGTTCCAGCAGCAGCCGCGGGGACGTGGCACCGCGCATCTCGGTGAGGCCGGTGTGCAGCAGGTCGGCCGCGCGGGTCAGCTCTCCCGGCCCCATCGAGGAGGCCTGGCGCCGCATCTGCTCCAGCTCGTCAGGCGGGACGTTCAGCAGCCCCGTCCCCCCGGCCTCCGGCACGTTCGACAGGATCACTAGGTCGCGGACGCGTTCCAGCAGGTCGGCCGTGAAGCGGCGCGGGTCCTGGCCGCTCTCGATCACGCGGTCGATCGCGGCGAACACGGCGGCGCCGTCCCGGGCCGCGAAGGCCGCGATGACCTCGTCCAGCAGCGCGGAGTCGGTGTAGCCGAGCAGCGACACGGCCCGCGCGTACGTGATGCCCTTCTCGTCCGATCCGGCGAGGAGCTGGTCCAGGATCGACAGCGTGTCGCGGGCGGAACCCGCCCCGGCCCGCACGGCCAGCGGCAGCGCGGACGCCTCGTACGGGACGTCCTCGCTCTGCAGGATCTCCTCGACGAGGTCTTGCAGGACGCCCGGAGGGATCAGCCGGAAGGGGTAGTGGTGGGTCCGGGACCGGATCGTCCCGATGACCTTCTCGGGCTCGGTCGTCGCGAACACGAACTTCAGGTGCGGCGGCGGCTCCTCGACGAGCTTCAGCAGCGCGTTGAAGCCCTCGCGGGTGACCATGTGCGCCTCGTCGATGATGTACACCTTGAAGCGCGCCGACACCGGGGCGAAGAAGGCCCGTTCCCGCAGGTCGCGGGCGTCGTCCACACCACCGTGGGACGCGGCGTCGATCTCGATCACATCGATGTGCCCGTTGCCGGACGGCCCGAGCGCGACGCACGAGTCGCACTTGCCGCACGGGTCGGGGGTCGGCCCCTCCTCGCAGTTCAGCGAGCGGGCGAGGATCCGGGCGCTGGACGTCTTGCCGCAGCCGCGCGGCCCGCTGAACAGGTACGCGTGGTTGATCCGGCCGTTGCGCAGCGCCTGCTGGAGGGGCTCGGCGACGTGTTCCTGCCCCTTCAGCTCGGCGAACGTCGCTGGCCGGTACTTGCGGTACAGAGCCAGACTCATCGGGGGTCCGCCCTCCCTCGAGAAGCAGAGCGTCAGAAAGCGCCGTGTCGCCGTGGACCGGTCATCGCGGACCGGTCGCCGTCAAACCAAGGGACCCCCCGCACACCCGCCAGAGCCTGCTTATCCTTGCTGCCTTCCGGCCCTGGGGAGGTTCACAGGGTGACGCCGTGCGAGGGGTCTGCCCAAAGTCTATGGCATCCCCGGCCCAGGATCGCCACGCTTTCCGGCGTAGTCTCCGCCCCATGCCCGCCTCTCCCCAGGACACGCTCCTGCACATCGCCGAACGAACCCGCTGGGAATCCGCCCGGACCACGGGCGTGGCGTACGCCATGTCCACCCTGGGCCGGACGCTGGACGAGGAGGGCTTCATCCACTGCTCGTCCGACATCGCCCAAGTGGAGGGCGTCCTCGGCCGCTTCTACGGCGACGTCCCCCGCGAAGACCTGGTCCTGCTGGTCATCGACGTGTCCCGCCTGGACGCGCCCGTCCGCTACGAGCCGGCCGGAGACGAGCTGTTCCCCCACGTCTACGGACCGATCCCCGTCGACGCGGTAATTGAGGTCAGGTCACTGCCCGAGAACCGGTAGGCTACCCCGTGGAGGATTCGCCTAGTGGCCTAGGGCGCACGCTTGGAAAGCGTGTTGCGTGCAAGCGCTCGCGAGTTCGAATCTCGCATCCTCCGCCACACCGAGGCCGGTGCCCGACGCGGGCACCGGCCTTTCGCGTGCCGGGGCGCGTTCACTGGCCCAGCGGGGAGATCGGGCGTTCGAAGAAGGTCTCCAGGACGACGGTCGCCTTCGTCCCGCTGACGCCCTGGATCTCGTACAGCCGCCGCAGCACGTCCTGGAGCCGCCCGGTCGTCGACGTCCGCACCTTGACCAGGACGGACGCGCTGCCCGCGACGACGTGGGCCTCCTGAACCTCCGGTATGGCGGCGAACTCCGCCGCGCGGTCGCCCATCCACACCGACGAGTCGATCAGGGCGAAGGCCAGCACGCCCTGCCCGAGCGCGGCCGGCTCCACGTCCACGCTCGTCCGCCGGATGACGCCCCGCTCGCGCATCTTCCGTACCCGTTCGTGGACGGCCCCGGCCGACAGGCCGACCGCCGTACCGAGTGCCGCGTAGGACCGGGTGGCGTCCTCCTGGAGGAGCTCCAGCAGGCGACGATCGATGTCATCCACGTTCTTCACAAGATGACTGTATCGCGTACGATCATCCCGAAGTTGTTCTGAACGACATTCAGTCATGGCGGATCAAGGGAGAACCATGCCCAAGGAAGCGGTCAACGGGATATACGAGGTTCTGGACGAGCGCTTCCGTACTGGACGGTGCTGCCACGGCGACCAGCACCTCGAAAACCTTCACTCCGGCTCCCGCTGGGCCGAGGGCCCGCTGTACCTCCCCGCCTGGCGGCAGCTGGTCTGGAGCGACATCCCCAACGACCGCATGCTGCGCTGGGACGAGGCGACCGGCGCCGTCTCCCTCTTCCGCGCGCCGGCCGGGCACAGCAACGGCAACACCCTCGACGCGCAGGGCCGGCTGATCACCTGCGAGCAGGGGAACCGGCGGGTGACCAGGACCGAGCCGGACGGCACCGTCACCGTCATCGCCGACCGCTACCGGGGCAGGCGCCTCAACAGTCCGAACGACGCGGTCGTCCGCTCGGACGGGTCGGTCTGGTTCTCCGACCCCGACTTCGGCATCACCAGCGACTACGAGGGCCACCGCGCCGAGAGCGAGATCGGGTCCTGCGACGTCTACCGCGCCGATCCGGTGACCGGCGAGGTCCGCCGCGTCGCGGACGGCTTCGGCGGACCGAACGGCCTCGTGTTCTCCCCGGACGAGCGCCGCCTCTTCGTGTCCGACACCCGCGCCGCCCACATCCGCGTCTTCGACGTCCGCGACGACGGCACGCTCTCGGACGGCGAGGTCTTCACCGCGGCCCGCGACGGCGTCGGCCGCTTCGACAACATCCGGTTCGACCGGGACGGACGGCTGTGGGCGGCGGCCCTGGAGGGCGGCGTGCACTGCTACGCCCCCGACGCCACCCTCATCGGGCGCATCCGCGTCCCCGAGCCCGTCTCCAACATCACCTTCGGCGGCCCCAAGAACAACCGCCTGTTCATCACCGCGACGACGGGCCTGTACTCAACGGTGACCTCGGTGACCGGCCTACCCCGAGTCCCCCAAGCAATCAAGAACTGACGCGGTCGCGCATCACCGAACGGAAGACTCCCATTAGCGATACTATCGCTGTTGATACTATCGCTGGCGGGAGTATTGATGCGTCGCTTCATTGGTCGGAGCCGTGAGCTGGCCGTGCTCGCCCGTGCGCTCGAACAGGTACGGGCGGCCAGCGGCTCGGTGAAACCCGGCCGCTGCATCCTCATGCGCGGACGGCGACGGGTCGGCAAGTCCAGCCTTGTCGAGGAGTTCGTGCGCCGCGCCGGTGTGCCGTCGCTCTTCTTCACCGCGGCCGGGGGCCCCGCGGAGGACGAGCTGGCAGAACTGCACGACGCCGTCGCGAACTCCACCCTCGCGGACCGGGCCTTGTTCACCGAAGAGGCGCCGGCGCAGTGGAACGCGGCGTTCAGGCTTCTCGCGGAGATCCTCCCCGACGACGTGCCGAGCGTCGTCGTCCTCGACGAGGTCCCATACCTGATGAACCGCGTCGACGCCTTCGAGGGGATGCTCCAGCGGGCATGGGACCGCCTGCTCTCGCACAAGCCGGTCCTCCTGCTGCTCATCGGGTCGGACATCTCGATGATGGAGGCGCTGAACGAGTACGACCGGCCCTTCCACCAGCGCGGGACCGAGATGGTGGTCGGCCCGCTGAACCCGGCCGACATCGCCGAGATGCTCGACCTGGAACCGGCGACGGCGTTCGACGCCGCCCTGGTCACGGGCGGGCTGCCGCTCATCTGCGCCGATTGGCGGCCCGGCGCGTCCCTGTGGGAGTTCCTCCGCGAGTCGCTCGACGACCCGATCTCCGCGCTGCTGGTCTCCGCCGAACGCTCGCTGGCCGCGGAGTTCCCGCCGCAGGCGATGAGCCGGGAGGTCCTGCGGGCCATTGGCGCGGGCGAGCGGACCTTCACCAACATCGCCCGCGCCGCCGGGGGCATCTCGCACACCACCCTCACCCGCGCCACGGACGTCCTGACCCGCAAGCGGGTGGTGGCGGCCGAACTGCCGATCTCGACGCGCCCCTCCAAGGAGCGGCGTTACCGGGTCGCTGATCCCTACTTGCGGTTCTGGCTGACGTTCCTCGACCCGCACATGGCCGAGATCGAACGCATGCGCGGCGACCTGACACTCGGCCGCATCAGGCAGGGCTGGACGAGCTGGCGGGGCAGGGCGATCGAACCGCTGGTCCGCGAGTCGCTGGCGCGCCTCCTCCCGGACGGTGACCTCCCCGCGGCCCCCGCCATCGGCGGCTACTGGACGCGGGGCAACGAGGTGGAGATCGATCTCGTCGGTGCGGACCGGGAGCCCGTCGCCCGGCACCTGCTCTTCCTCGGCTCGATCAAGTGGGTGGAGAACTCGTCGTTCGACTCCCACGACCTCGCCGCGCTCCAGCGGCACAGAGCGGCGATCACCGACGAGCCCGTGCCACTGGTCGCGGTGACACGGAACGGCGTCGCGTGTGATGGGCTTCGGGCTGGTTACAACGCGGAGGACCTTTTGAGCGCTTGGGCGGGGACATGACGGTCGATCATGAGTTGATCCGGGCCGCTGAGCGGGTCGCGGCCGGGTGCAGTCGGGGGGACGAGCACACGGTGGCCGCGGCCGCCCGTGCCCGCGACGGGCGGATCGTCACCGCGATGAACGTCCACCACTTCACCGGCGGGCCGTGCGCGGAGCTGGCCGTGATCGGCGCCGCGGCCGCCCAGGGGGCCCACCGGCTCGACATGATCGTGGCGGTCGGGGACGGCGGCCGCGGGGTGATGTCGCCTTGCGGGCGGTGTCGGCAGGTCCTTCTGGACTACTTCCCGTCCATCCTCGTCATCGTCGACATGGGCGGTGTTCTGCGCGCCGAGCCCGTGGCCGAACTGCTGCCCGCCGCCTACATATGGTCCGACCATCAGGCCTGATCCATGACGTTCCAGCGGACCGGTATTTAGTCACGGGCCGGTTGACCTGCGCCGTAACTGGTTTACCGAATCCGGCAAGTGGAGTGACGGATGTTGTTGCGCTGCCTTCTCCGCGCCCTTGCCAGCCCTTAGACTCGAAGGGTGATCTTCAAGTCGGTGGGTGAAGGAAGGCCCTATCCCGAGCACGGTCTATCGTCCCGGGACTGGGCCAAGATCCCTCCTCGCCAGGTCCGCCTCGACCAGCTCGTCAGCACCAAGCGGGAGATGGACCTCCAGTCCCTGCTGTCGAAGGACTCCACCTTCTACGGCGACCTGTTCCCCCACGTCGTCCAGTGGCAGGGCGAGCTCTACCTGGAGGACGGCCTGCACCGGGCGCTCCGGGCGGCCCTCCACCAGCGGCAGGTCCTGCACGCCCGGGTCCTCGACCTGGACGCCGTCGACATGGGCTGATCAGCGGGTGCGGGCGGGCTCGGGCGCCGGGAGGGACTTCGGCTCGACCAGCCGCGCCGGCTCCGCCGGGTGGACGAACCCGGGCCGCGCGGCCAGCAGGCCGACCACCACCTCGGGCACCACCAGCACGAGCAGCAGGGCCACCGGAACGTTCCAGCCGCCCGTGGCCTCGTGCAGGATGCCGACCGCGAACGGGCCGGCTGCGGCGAGGAGGTAACCGCCCGTCTGCGCCATCCCGGACAGGCCCGCGGCCACCGAGGGGCTCGGCGAGCGGAGGCTGAGCAGCGTGAAGGCCAGCGGGAACGCGCTGCCGGTGCCGATGCCGAGGATCACGACCCACGCCCAGCCGGCGGACGGGGCGAGCAGCAGGCCGACCAGGCCGACGACCATCGTGGCCGCGACGGCGAGGACGAGGGGGCGCTGGTCGCGGAGGCGGGCGGCGAACACCGGCACGACGAAGCCCAGCGGGATCCCGACGATCAGCATGGTCGAGACCATCATCCCGGCGGTCGCGGCCGGGTGGCCGGCGTCCTGCATGACCTCCGGCAGCCACGACATGAGCACGTAGAACATCAGTGAGGCCAGGCCCATGAACGCGGCGACGGACCAGGCCGTCAGGGAGCGCAGCAGCGATCCCCCGGCGCGCGGGGCGGTGACCGGGGCGGTCGGGGCGCGGCGGCCCCGCACGGCGAGCGGGCCCCACACGAGCGCGGCGATCAGCGACGGGACGGCCCAGACCGCGAGGGCGAGGCGCCAGCCGCCCGCCTCCGCCAGCGGCACCGCGAGCCCGGCGGCGATCGCGCCGCTGGCCGCCATCAGCATCATCGCGAGCCCGGTCAGCGAGCCCAGGCGGGTCGGGAACGCGCGCTTGATCACGGCTGGCATGAGGACATTGCCCATCGCGATGCCTGCGCCGGCGACGATCGTGCCGAAGAACAGCGAGACCGGGGACTGCACCACCCGCAGCACGATCCCCGCGGTGATCATGACGAGGGAACCGGCGATCACGGTCTCGGCGCCGAACCGCCGCGCGGCGACCGGCGCGACGGCCGCGAAGACGCCCAGGCACAGCACCGGCAGCGTGGTGAGGACGCCGGTCTGCGCACCGGACAGCCCGAACGCGTCCCGCAGGTCGCCGAGCACGGGCGAGATCCCCGTGATCGCGGCGCGCAGGTTGATCGTCAGCAGCACCAGGCCGATGAGCGACCACACGGCCGCGGCCCGGGTCACCGGAGTCGTCGTCGAGCTGTTCATGTCACCTTCGTCGTTCGGCCGCCACGAGCGCGGGATCGCCGCGCCGAGCGGTGGTTCTGCTGCGTCCGGTGCCATGCGTTGACGGCCGCCGGGCACCACGACGACCGCCCGTGAGGTGGGCGAGACCCGATACGGGCTTGCGCTTACCGCGTCAGGACTCCTGCGGAGCTTTTGCAGGAGCGGTGAGGGCGGAGGCGAGGATCTGGTCGAGACACGCATGGGTCGCATGGGTCGCGGCGTCCGCGTCCCCCGCCTCGATGGCCGCGGCGATGGGGCCGTGCGGCACGTCGGCGTGTTCGAGCAGGCTCCCGGCCGCGCCGATGCTGGCCCGGAGCGCGGCGCTGAAGTCGCGGTACAGGTCGGTCAGGACGCGGTTGTGGGTGGCCTCGACGACGGCGGTGTGGAATTCGAGGTCGGCCTCGACGAACGCCGAGTGCTCGCCCGCCGCCCATGCCGCGTCCCTGCGCGCGAGGGCGACCGCGATGGCGGCGATGTCGGCCTCCGTGCGCCGGGTCGCGGCGAGCCTGGCCGCCTCGACCTCGAACCCCCGCCGGACCTCCAGGATCTCGACGAGTTCCGCCCGCTCCAGCCGCCGCCGGACGGCCCCGGACAGCTCGCTCGTCGCGCGCACGTACGTCCCGTCGCCCTGGCGGCTCTCCAGAAGCCCCGCGTGGGTCAGCGCCCGCACGGCCTCCCGGACGGTGTTGCGCCCGACGCCGAGCGTCTCCGACAGCACCGGCTCCGGCGGGATCTTGGCGCCCACCGGCCAGCCGCCCCCGGTGATCTCGCCCCTGAGCTGCTCGATCACCTGGTCGACCAGCGAGGACCGCCGTGCCGTCCGCAGAGTCACCCGAACCTCCAGTCAACCAGTCATCCCATGTCTGGATGATACGACATCCGCGCTCCGCGCTTTATTCCGCCCCGACACAGGACGAGGCGGCACGCGCTGTCGCGGCCGCCTCTCCTACCCCTCGGGTCTTAGCGCTGGGCGCTCACAGGGACGAGGTTGAAGACCGACAGGCCCGCCGCTTCCAATGCCTGGCGGTAGGCGGTGGCGGCGTTGTCGGAAGACCCGGTCAGTTCGTAGAGCTCGCCGAGTTCCCGGTAGAGGTGCGCCGCCGGACGGCCCTTGGGAAGGGTCGCCAGCTGCTCGGAGGCGGCGCGAAGGACGACCTCCGCGGCCGTGGTGTTCCCCTGGGCGACCCGTGCACGGGCAAGGACAAGGCGGGCCAGAACGGTCTTCTGGGTGCGGACGCCCATCTCGTCCGCGGGCTGAGGCGCCAGCGAGGAGTCGCTCGCGGGGGCGGCGAGGGCCATGCCGGTGTCGAGGAACTGTTCGAGCGCGGCGATGGCCTCGTCCAACTCGCCGATGAGGACGAGCGCGCGGGCCTTGGCGATGGTGCTCTCGGTGGACTCGGCGTCGTCGAGGCCGGTCGCGGTCTGGAGGAGGGTGAGCGCCTCCTGGGCCGCCTCGCGGGTGCCTTCCTGGCGCGGACGCTCGAACCCGTACTCACCGGGCGGCGCGGCGTCGGGCGGCGCGGCGACGGAGAACGGCTCGACGCCCCTGAGTAGCGCTTTGGCTCCGGCGAGGGCGAGGCGCGCCTCCGCCTGCCTGGGGGGCGTGTCCGTGCGCGCGGCGAGGGCCTGGTCGGCGAAGTAGAGGGAGTCGCCGACCGCAGCCTCGTCCAGGGCGCGCATGCTGGCCCGCTGGTAGTGGACGCTCAGCGGCTCGGCGTCCTCGCCCCCCTGGGGATGGAGGAGGCGGCGTCCCAGCTCGTGGGCGCGGGCGGGATCGGAGCGATCCACATAGGCGAGCAGCAGGATGCGTCCGGCCTCGGTGTACTCGTGGCCGGCATGGAGGCCGAGCCGCTCCAGCCGTTCGAGGGCGCGCTCGCCGAGCGCGATGGCCTGCCCCAGGTCGCCGACGGCGTGGTACGTCCGGGCCAGCGCGATCACCGGCGGCAGCCAGCTGGCCCGGCCCGGGTCGCGCTCGGCCTGCTCGCGCAGCTCCTCGAACAGCGCGATCGCGCGGTCGGTGCGGCCCAGCTCCTCGAGGGCGCGGGCGCGGCCCCAGCGGGCGCGGGCCGTGAGGTCCGGGTCGTCGCTGCGGGCGATCACCTCGTCGAACCCGGCCTCGGCCGTGGCGGCGTCCCCGCGCAGCAGGGCCAGGTGGGCGTGGCGTTCCCGCACCTCCAGGTGGGCGCGCTGCTCAGGCTCGACGCCCTCGGCGAGGTACTCGGGGGTGCAGCCGAGACGCTCGGCCAGCATGCGCAGGACGGTCGGCGTCGGCGTGCGCTTGCCCGACTCGATCAAGGAGATGTAGCTGTCGGAAAGGTCGTGACCGGCGAGTTGTGCCTGCGACAAGCGTCTGGTCAGCCGCAGGTTGCGGACACGTTCGCCGACGTTGCCTGGACCCGGCATGTGGACTCACTTAGCGGAAGTAAACAGGCGGCTGGGGTGCCGACATGATTGCACATTGCGAGTTATCGCACATCGAGAGCAAGGAAGCGGCAGAAGACGAGACCGGCCGCGGGGCCCGCGCGCACGGGCCGCGAGGTTCGCCGGTTCGCGCCGGCGGCCCCTCCCGTCGATCGCGACGTCTGTCACCGGGCCGACGGTATCCGACCATCTGCCCAAGATCGCATAGACCGCCGATATTGATCAGTCCGCCGCGTTTTCCGGCCAGTTCCGGCCGCCCGGTTGCGCCGTCCCCGGAGGTGGGACCGCTCCCGCGGAAGCGCCCCGACCCCGGGCCGGGCGAGCGGGCGGCGTGCGCGGGACAAGACGGGCATGATCCGGACCGTCCCGCATGGTCTCGGCCTCACTCCGGAGACCTTCGCCTCACCGGCGACCGGCCCGGGCAGGCACAGCGCTCCCGCGGCTCGCGGGCGGCGTCACCGGGAGCGGCGCGGAGCTAGACCTCCCCGTCGGCGCCGTCGTCCTTGGGCATCGACGAGGTGGGGGCGTCCTCCCGCGGGCGGGGCCGCGGCGGCGGGGGCGGGGGCAGCTTCTCCTCGGGCGCCGGGTTCTTGTTCGGGAAGATCATTTCGCAGACTTCGAGGTAGAGCTGCTCGGGATAGGGCAGGAAGGGCACGTTGGTGAGCGCCTGGTCCTGACCGGCGGACTCCAGGACGAACTCCCCGTAGCCGAGCATGCGGCCCGTGATCGTCCGCTTGAAGCTCATGTCGGTGACCTTGGCCAGCGGCATCATCGCGACCTTGCGGGTGATGAGGCCGGTGGTGAGCAGCATCCGCTGGTTGGTGATGACGAAGTAGTCGACGGACCACTCCGCGACCCGCCACACGAACCAGGCGAGCAGGATCAGCCAGCCCCACCAGACCCAGCTGAAGACCGCGCCGCCGCTCTCGGCGAGCGTCTGGCTCAGCATGCCGGCGAGGATGAGGCCGCCGAGCAGGAGCCCGACCGGGACCATCAGCACGGCGGGGTGCCGCCGTACAGTGATCACCTGGTTCTCGTGGGGGAGCAGGTACTTGTTGACGGATGCCGGCGCGGAGTCGCCGGGGGTCACGAGCCTCATGCCGGCCTCAGGCGAGCGAGTTGACGAAGGTGGCGAGGGAGTCGGCGGCCGACGAGATGCCGGACGCCGCGGTATCCACCGATCGGGCCGCGCTGTCCGGCTGCGTGATGACGTAGAACGCCACGAAAGCCGCGGCGGCCCACGTGATGTACTTCTTGGCCGGCACGGCTGCCTCCCGGAGCGTTGACCCACGGACCCCGGGTTCAGTTTCGCACAGCCCGCACCGGCGGCAAAGCAGCGCGTCGTCGCGCGGCACGGGCCCCTCGGCTAGGGCGCGTTGTCGAGCGACGAGCGGCGCGCCTTGCGCCGCTTCTCGGCCGCGACCGTCGCCAGCACCTCCAGGTGCCGGCGCGCGATCCGCTCGACGAGGGCGGGCGGCGCCGATCCGGTGACCTCCTCGGCGCCGTACCGCGCGGCGGAGACGCACCGCTCCACCGTGTCGGCGCCGTGGACCTCGCGGAACTCCTCGGTGAGCCTTTCCCCGATCTCGGTGTAGCGCGGCAGGTCGCCATCCCCTGGGTGAGCCATCATGTGTCCCCGAAGCTCGCTCGCGCCGCCCGGTCCGTAACGGTCCCCTGTGCCGGGACGGCGGAGGGGAACGCGCGCTCGCGTTCCGTAAGGGTGGTGGTACCCCCGCGCCGTCCGGAACGAACATCGCAGGTCACGTCGGGTCTCGGCGGGGCCGAGAGGCTCCGGCGGGCGGGTCAGACGACGCCGTAGAGCCGGTCCCCCGCGTCGCCCAGGCCCGGCATGATGAAGCCCTGCTCGTTGAGGTGGGAGTCGATCGCGGCCGTGACCACCTTGATGGGCGCCGAGATGTCGGAGAACGCCTGCTCCAGGTACTTCAGCCCCTCAGGGGCGGCGAGGAGGCAGAGCGCCGTCACGTCGTCGGCGCCGCGCTCGATCAGCAGCCGGATGGCGGCGGCGAGCGTCCCGCCGGTCGCGAGCATCGGGTCGAGGACGTAGCACTGCCGCCCGGACAGGTCGTCCGGCAGCCGCGTCGCGTAGGTCTCGGCCTGCAGGGTGCCCTCGTCGCGGACCATGCCGAGGAAGCCGACCTCGGCGGTGGGCAGCAGCCGCGTCATGCCGTCCAGCATCCCGAGGCCCGCGCGCAGGATCGGTACCACGAGCGGCTTCGGGCTCGCGAGCTGGACGCCCTGCGCCTGGACGAGCGGCGTCTGCACGGTGACCTCGGCGACCCTGACGTCGCGGGTCGCCTCGTAGGCGAGCAGGGTGACCAGTTCGTCGGCCAGCCGGCGGAACGTGGGGGAGTCGGTGCGGGCGTCCCGCAGCGTGGTGAGCTTGTGCGCGACGAGCGGGTGGTCGACGGCGAGGGTCTGCATGCGCTCACCGTAGCCCACCGGCCGGGGCGGTCCGGGGCCGCAGGATAGGACGCCGCTGAGCTGGGCAGGATGGCCATATGAACAGCGAGAGCGATCAGCAGCCGAGCGGCCGCTCTTGGGTCCGGGGCTCAGCCCCCGATCCGCCCGCGCCCACCTCGGCTCCCGGCTCAGAGCCCCCGTCCGCCGACCCCGCGGTGACCGAAGTCACAGGTGAGGACTCCCCGACGCGCCCCGGACCCCAGGGCGACATCTCCCCCGAGCAGGTGCGCGAGCACCTCCGCCGCAGGGCGGTCTTCCTGCGCGAACTGGCCGAGGCGCGCGAGCTGCGCCGCCGGGTGACCCCTCACCGCTCCCGGCGCGCGCGGATCCACGCGGCACTTCGCCGCCGCACGTTCCGCATCAATTGATCCAGATCGGTTAGGTTCATGCCGCCGGGCACCGGAATCCGGCGCTGACTCCCGGCATCACGGCCGGGTGCGGCGGCGAGTTTGGTGGTGGGGCACGCGAGTGCGCGCCGCATCTGCGACCATGCCCTGGCAGGAGACGTGCCGGTGGGGTGGAAATGACGGATGTGGACGCGACGGACTTCGCCGTCGTGGTGTACCGGGAAGACGAGGGCTGGGAGGCCGAGATCCTTCCGGTGGCGCTGACCGAGGACCTCGCGGGGCTGATCCATGCCCTGCGCCAGCAGCCGAGCCTCGGCGGCACGGTCGGCCTGGTCTCGGTCGGCGACGACTTCTTCGTCGCGATCCGCCTGCTCGGCGACGAGGTCATGGTGTTCCTGTCGGACGTCACCGCCTCGGTCGACTGGCCGCTCGCCGGCCAGGTGCTCGACTACCTGGACATCCCGATCCCCGACGAGGAGGAGCTCGACCAGGTCCTCCCGGTCGGCGACATGTCGATCTTCGCCGACCTCGGGCTGGACGAGATGGAGCTCGGCGCGATCTCCGGCGACCTGGAGCTCTACCCGGACGAGATGCTGCTCAGCATCGCCGGCCGCATCGGTTTCGCCCCCGCCTTCGAACGCGCCCTCGACACCATCTCCTAGCCGACCCGACTCCGGGCGGGCAGATCAGAGGGCCACTCCGGCCAGGTGGGCGTCGCCGTCGCCGGTGGGCTCGACGCCGTCCATGGCCCGTTGACCGCCGCCATCAGCCGGTTCGGCGTCGATCGCTGAGCGGTCAGCGGGGGAAGCCCTTGCGGCGGGCGTAGTCGTACAGGCCCGCCCAGTCGTCCCCGGTGTGGCTGTGCTGCGGGTCGAGGCAGCCGAGGCTGATCGGCCGCCTGGCGTCGTAGCGGGGCGCGTGCAGGTCGGGCGGGTCGGTGAAGTTCAGGACCTCGGCGATGTTGCGGGCCTCGGCGTCCCGCACGGTCAGCGGCTCCAGGCCCCAGCGCCACTCGATCGCCTTCAGGACGGACGTGTGGTCGTACACCTCGTGCGCGACGGCCCCGCGCCGCGCCCGCGGGGAGATCAGCAGGCACGGGACGCGGAAGCCGCGCAGCGCGGTGCCGAGGTCGGGCCGCGGGTCGGGGCCCTCCGGCGGCGGGACGTGGTCGAAGAACCCGCCCCACTCGTCGTAGTTGATCACGAAGAGGGTGCGGGGCCAGTTCGGCGAGGTGACGAGCGCCCTGTAGACCTCGTTGAGGAAGGCCTGCCCGAAGCGGATGTCGGCGAGCGGGTGCTCGTCCTCGGACATGCCGGGCAGGAAGAGCTCGCCGAGGAAGGCGGGCTCGACGAAGCTGACCGCGGGCAGCCGCCCGTTGCGGGCGTCGTTCCGGAACTCCGCGATGTTCCGGCTGATGTCGAGGTGCCGCAGGCCCCACAGCGCGGTGAACGGGACGTCGCTGAAGTAGTACCGGCAGGAGACGCCCTTGGCCTTGAGGCGGTCCCAGACGGTGGTGGTCTCGGAGATCGTCAGCGCGTTGGAGATCCGGTCGGTCTGCCCGGCGTGCTGGAAGATCCGGTTGGGGAACGTGGACGACATGATCGCCGGGAAGTAGCGGTCGCAGACCGTCCAGTCGAGGGCGGCGTGCCCGTGGAAGCCGAGGTCGGGGCCCTCGTAGTAGCCGATGGAGAACACGTCGTTGTCGCCGGCGCGCAGCCATCCGTCGCACTCGCCGCCGTTGTACTCGGTCCTGCCGCCCTGGTAGGAGTGGTCGGGATCGTTGAAGCCGCAGCCCCACGGCACCTTCAGGTGGTGGGTGTCGTGCGCGTTGCCGTCGGCGTCGGTGAAGGTGAGCCCGGCCTGGCGGCCGTCCGCGCCGGGCAGCCAGCCCATGTAGTGGTCGAAGGACCGGTTCTCCATCATCACGACGACGATGTGGTCGATGCCGGACTCCTCCGGATCGGGAAGCTCGGCGATCGGGGCGCGCTTGGCGGCGGCCAGCTCCGCCGCGTGGGCCTGGGTGGACGAGCCCCCGGCGGCGCCCGCCGCGATGATCGCCGCGGCGCCCGCCGTCCCCGCCAGAAAACCGCGCCTGGTCAGTTCGTCCGCACCCATGGCACTCCTCCCGGGATGGCGATCGCTGAGCAGTATGCGGATTCGGGTGACGCGGGGGAAGAACGCCGGACGTCCGCCACCGGACGAGAACGCGAAGTTTATTCACAACCGTTTCCGGGCACCCGGCCGCCGATTCCCGTGCGCGGGGGGTGTGACCGGGTCGGCCGCCTGGGCCACAATGAGCACGTGTCCTACTTCGCCGCCGTGTTCGCGCAGACCCCCCAGGGCTGGGTCGGGACGGAGGCCGTGCTCGCAGAGGCGGAGAACGTCGACGACGTCGCCGACCTGATGCGGGAGGCCGCCTTCGAGTCCTCCGGAGATCCGGTCCTGCTGCTGGTCGAGCAGGACGACGACTGGTTCGCGATCGTCCGGCTCGACCGCGACGACGAGCCGCGCGCCTACATCTCCGCCGTCCGCGAGGACGGGCTCGGCTCCCTGTTCCAGCAGCTCGTCGGCGAGGTGCCGGAAGGCGACGCCGCCGGCGACGCCGACCTGCTGGAGGACTTCGACCTCGACGCCAAGCGGCTCGGCGAACTCGGCGAGCGCGCCCTCCCCGGCGACGCGCTCCTCACCGTCGCCGAGCATGCCGGCTTCGGCGAGGAGTTCGACCGCCTCCGTGACTGACGCGCGCGATCCGGTCGTCGAGCGGTTCCGTCCGGCGATGCTCCGGGCCCTGGAAGCGGCCCGGGAGGCCGCCGAGGACGGGGAGATCCCGGTCGGCGCCGTCGTCCTGGACGCGTCCGGCGAGATCATCGGAACGGGCCGCAACGAGCGCGAGCGGACCGCCGACCCCACCGGCCACGCGGAGATCGTCGCGATGCGGCGCGCGGCGGCGGCGCTCGGCGGGTGGCGGCTGTCCGGCTGCACGCTCGTCGTGACGCTGGAGCCGTGCACGATGTGCGCCGGGGCGTCCGTCCAGGCGCGGCTGGACCGCGTCGTCTACGGCGCGGTCGACCCGAAGGCAGGCGCGGTCGGGTCGCTGTGGGACGTCGTCCGCGACCGCCGGCTCAACCACCGCCCCGAGGTGATCGCCGAAGTCATGGCGGAGGAGTGCGCCGCCCCGCTAATCGAGTTCTTCGCGCGCCGCAGAGTCGGGTAGGCTCTCCCGCGGTGGTGTCGCCTAGTGGACGAGGGCGCACGCCTCGAAAGCGTGTGAAGGGCAACCTTCCGTGGGTTCGAATCCCACCACCACCGCCACGTTGGACTGGCAGGACGTCAGGGGCGGCACCCTCCCGGGGGTGCCGCCCCTGACGCGTCGGGCCCTGGACGCCGCGCCGCCGCTCGCGCGACCGCGACCCCGAGAGATCTGGAACCCCGGGTGTCCGCTTCGGCCGCTCAGGGGTTGTCCACCCAGGCCTGCAGCCTTATCTCGCTGGTGTAGTTGGTCATGTAGTTGTACAGATGACCGTTATTTGCGTTGCACCAGACGGTCGCCGTTTCGAGGTACCCGGTGCGGGGAAGCGAGACGGAGCACTGCGCGAGCAGCCATTTGAGGTGGCTCGATTTGACGTAGAAGATGACGGCCGCCCCTCCTTCGCCGCCGTAGTTCCGAAACGTTCCGGCGACATTGCATCCGGAGTACTTGTCGCACGACCCACGGAATTCGATCGAAACGGTTCTGAACTTCGGCCGGTCCGGGATTGAAGGCCGCGGGGGGCGGGCGCCCGAGTTCCCGTTGGGAACGCCACCCGCCTCAGGGGGTGTTCCAGAGGACCCGGGAGCGGGCTTCTTCGTGATCCCTTCGAGCAGGTTCACGCCGGTGAGCTCATTGAAGCCGATGAGGGTGGTGATGATCGCGGCGACGATGCCCGTCCACGTGGCGATGCTGCGCTGGGGCTCGTCCAAACCATACCCCCGGAAGGAAAGAGAGCCATCCGTCGAGACGCACAACTCGAGCCGGTCCCCGGAGTATATTGTACCAAAAATTACGGCCTGGCCATATCGACCGCGGGATTTGTCCGAAAAGAAGATGTGCGCCCTTGCGGGCAGCGGCCAGGAAATTAGTACCTTGAGGATTAGTCGCCCTGGCGCGTTATTCGGCGAACTAAGACGCCCCAGCCGTGCATGCCATGCCGGGGAATTCCGATCCAATACCACCGCCACCGCAAAGGCCGCCGTCCCGCATTCGGGAGGGCGGCCTTTCTCCTTGCGGACGTGCCGGTGAACGACCTCAGCCGACCGTGACGAGGGCGACGCCCGCGACGGCGACGGCCATGCCGACGCGTTGGACGGCGCGCAGGCGTTCGCTGTAGGCGACTCTCGCCAGCAGGACGGTGATCGCCGGGTAGAGGGACGTCAGGACGGCCGCGAGGCTGAGCATGCCGCTGTGGACCGCGAGGAAGTACAGGACGTTCGCCCCCGCGTCCAGGCTGCCGGACAGCAGCGCCAGCACGATCAGCGTCCGCCCGGTCAGCCTCGGACCCGCGTTGGCGCCGCGGGCCGCCAGGAACAGCAGCGCCACGGCCACGATCGCGAGGTTGCCGAGGCGGGCGCCGACGATCGGCCAGAGCCCGGTGCCGTCCCCCGCCTCCTTCAACAGGACGAAGAACACGCCGAAGCAGGTACCGGACAGACCGGCCATGACGGGGCCGGAGTCCAGCAGGCGGCGGCGCCCGCCCGTGCCCGCCGCTGCCGCCTCCTCGCCGTTCGCCTCCATGCTGACGAGGCCGATCGCGACGAGGCAGAGCAGGACGCCGAGCAGGACGGACGGGTCGAGCCGCTCGCCCTGGGCGACGCCCACCGCGACCGGGAGCACCGCCGCGGCCAGCGCCGACACGGGCGCCACCACGCTCATCGGGCCGCGCGCGAGGGCGCGGTAGAAGGCGATCAGCCCGCCGCCGCCGCTGAGCCCGGCCACGAAGCCCCAGGCCATCGGGCCCGGGCTCGGGTGCCCGCCGGTGAGCAGCGCCGACACCAGCACGACGCCGAGCCCGATCGGGACGCACCAGGTCAGCGCCCTGATCGCGGTCGAGCCGCGGGTCACGGTGCCGCCGAGGAAGTCGGCGACCCCGTAGGCGAGGGCGGCGGCCAGCGCGAGAACCGTGACCATCACCGTCCGCCGATCAGCCTGGTCTGGATCCGCACCCCGGGCGAGATCGCCCGCAGCCGCTCCGCGAGCCGGTCGCCGGCCTCGGCCAGCCTGTCCAGCGGGTACGGCTCAAGGCGTTCGAGCAGGAAGAGGCCGTTCTTGGTGTCCTCGGTCAGGCGCGTCCGGACGCACTGGCGCCAGTTCCAGCGCCGGCAGGTGACGCCTTGGTCGTCCCGCCAGACGACCTCGCCGGGGGTCGGGTGCTCGACCGCGGGCTCGCCCCCGGCGATCACGTCGAACGGCTCGTCGCCGGTGGCCCTGACCAGGCGCGCCGGGCCCTGGTAGGCGTCCAGGTCCTCGCCGCCGATGGGCAGCGCGTACTCGACGCTCACCGCGTTGTAGGCGTCCACGACCCGGTTGATGGACGGGAGGGCGTCGGCGCGGCGCAGCAGCGCGTCCACCGAGGGCCGGGTCCGCTGCGGTTTGGCGCCGAACGCCCGGTACGCCTCGCGCCACGCCTCGACGTGCGGGTCCCCCGCGTCCGCCGCTTGCGCGGCCTCGGCGAGCCACCCCTCACCGACCTCGTCGCTCGGACCGTTTCCGAGCCCCTCGGCGGTCATGACGAGCACGGCGAAGTCGGGACGCAGCTCCCGCACGGCCTCGTCCACCACGATCCGCTCCAGCATCCCGTTACTCCCCTCCGGCGGTCATTTGAGTGAACTCAAAAGTTCATCATACCGACCGAGGAGCGTCCCGGGGGACCCTCCCCCAACACGCGGACGCCGCCGGTTGTTCTCCTGGGCGCTCACTCGGGTTCGGGAAGCGCACGGACCAGGTCGAGCAGGCGCCGGACGTCCGGCAGGACGTCGTCGAGGCCGGCCTCGACGAGCGCGGCGGCCGCCCGGTCGAAGTAGGGCTGCCGGGCGGCGATGACGCGCTGGACGAGGTCCTCGCCATCCGGCGTGAGGGTGAGGTCGGTCCGGCGCCCGTCGTGGGGCGAGGGGCGGCGCTCGATCCACCCGGCGGCGGCGAGCCGGTCGGTGAGCCGGCTGGGATGGCCGGGGTCGGCGGCCATCCGGGCGCCGAGGTCGGCGATGGAGACCGGCTGCCCGTCGGCGATGATCAGCAGCGCCTCGGCCTGGACGGCGGTGACGCCGAGGGGGCGCAGCAGGTGGTTGAACCGCCGCTCGACCTCTCGCTGCGCGGTCTTCAGGGCCATGAGCAGTTCGAGTACGGGCTCCACGAGGGGAAGTCTATTGCTTTATGTGTCATGACATGCATAAGCTCGGCACCGACAAATATGTGTCATGACACAGAAATGGGTCTCGGATGCGCAGGATCAGGTTCTCCCGGACGCCGGCGTTCGACTTCGAGGCGCTGCGCGGGCTGTGGACCGCGGCCTACGACGGCGGCGAGGTCGGCGAGGTCGCCGCCGTCATGGCGCGGGTCCGCCGAGGCGACTTCGAGTCGTGGTACCGCGAGTGGTCGGCGATGGCGGACCGCGTCGCGGCGCGAGGACGGGCGTACGGCGAGCCCGTGTCCCGGGGCACCGCGATGCTCCGGGCCGCCAACTACTGGCGGCAGGCCGAGTTCTTCCTGGACGCGACGGACCCGCGCCGCGCCGCGGCCGCCACAGCCGGCAGCGACCTGTTCGACGCGGGGCTGGAGGCCCTCGGCACGGACGTGACCCGCGCCCGCATCCCCTACGACGGCGCCGACCTGGAGGCGCTGTTCATGGCCCCCGCCGACCCGGACGCCCGCACGGTGCTGGTCGTGCAGGGCGGTTTCGACTCCACGCTCGAGGAGTTGTACTTCATGATCGGCGCCGCGGCGGTGCGCCGCGGCCACTGCGTGCTGATGTTCACCGGCCCGGGACAAGGGTCGGCGCTGCGCGAGCACGGCATGCCGTTCACCGCCGAGTGGGAGCACCCCACCCGGGCCGTGCTCGACTGGCTGGGCGGGTTCGTAGAGGCCCGGCTCCTGGTCGGCGTCGGCATCAGCTTCGGCGGCCACCTCCTCGCCCGGGCCGCCGCGTTCGAACCGCGCTATGACGGTGTCGTCCTGTACGACTACTTCCCCGGCATGCTCACCGCGTTCCTGCACAACGTGCCCCGGCCGGTGCGCGGCGCGTTCCAGCGCATGCCTTGGTGGATGCGGCGCGCCGTCCCCCTGTACGGCAAATTCGACGCCCAGGCCCGCTGGGGGATCGGCAACGCGCTCTGGACGTTCGGAGCCGCGACGCTGCCCGGCCTGATCGACGCGATGCGCCCCTTCGACGACCGCGACTGGGCCGGCGACATCACCGCGGACGGCCTCGTCCTGCTGGCCGAGCGCGAGCACTTCTACGACCCCGCGCTCGGCCACGACTTCGCGGCCCGGCTCACCGGCGCCCGCTCGGTACGGGTGCACACCTTCGCCGAGGCCGACGGCGGGCACCTGCACTGCCAGAACGGCGCCCTCCAGCAGGCCCACGAGGTGATCTTCGACTGGGTCCACGGCCTGGCCACCGGCGCGGTCCCCCGGCGCGCATGACCGCGCGAACCGGTACCGGTCCCTCTCCGCGGGTGCACATTCAGTGGTGAGCACCGAGACGGCGCATGTCCCCACCTGTGATGGTGGGATCGTTGGAGACGTCGGATCACGGGCCGTGCGCGGCCGTGCGGGCGGGAGGCCGGGGTTGAGTGGGCAGGAGACCGGGTCGGTCGGGCAGGAGGCGATCGGCGAGGCCGTGGCGCGGACGGTGCGCGCGCTGCGGGCCGGGCACGGATGGAGCCTGGACGAACTCGCCGGGCGCGCCGGGGTGAGCAAGGGCGTGCTGGTCGGCCTGGAGCAGGGCCGCGGCAACCCGAACCTGGGCACGCTCATCCGGATCTCCGACGCGCTCGGGGTGGCGCTGACCCGGCTCGTGCAGGTGGAGGAGGAGCCGCCGGTGCGGCTGTTCCGGCCGGAGCGGCACGTCGTCCTGTGGGAGGGCGAGCACGGCGGGACGGGGACGCTGCTGGCAGGCAGCGATCCGCGGCCGTCGCTGGAGCTGTGGAACTGGGCGCTCCAGCCCGGCGAGACGCGCGAGAGCGACGCCCATGTGCCGGGCACCAAGGAGATCGCGTACGTCCAGGAGGGCACGCTGACGCTGGGCGTGGACGGCCGCACGGACCTCGTCGAGGCGGGCAGCGCCGCCGTGTTCGCAGGCGACCGCCCCCACTCCTACGGCAACGCGGGAGAGAAGGAAGTCCGCTTCGTCCTGGCCGTCCTCGACCTCTGACCCCACCGCGACACGGCCGAGCGGGGTTCCGCTCCGTCTCGGCCGCCCTCGACCTCCCGTTCCCACCCCAACGTCGGCGAATGCGAACCACCGGCTCGGGGGTCAGGTGGGACGTTGGACCGACGTCGTGTCGCTTGTCAGGGGTGAGCCGTCCGCCGCCACGGGCAGGAGTTCGGGGACGCGGGCGCCGTCGCCGTCGACCAGGACCGAGTGCGCTTCGCCCGCCTTGAAGGCGTGGCGCTCGCCCCACTGCCGCAGGGTGACGATCACGGGGAAGAGGTCCTTGCCGGCGTCGGTGAGCGCATAGAGCCTGCGCCTGCCAGAAGGGGCGTCCACCTGGGCGAGCAGGCCGTGCGCGGTGAGCTTGCGGAGCCGGTCGGTGAGGATGTTGCGCGCGATGCCGGTGCGCTGCTGGAAGTCGGTGAACGAGCGGGCGCCGTCCATCGCGTCGCGGATGATCAGCAGGCTCCAGCGGTCGCCGACCAGGTCGACCGTGCGGGCGACGGGGCAGTTCGGGTCCGTCCACGCGTGGTCCTGCCCGTCGGCGGTGTCGCGCGCCATCACCCCTCCAATGAGTTGCGTATTGAAACCATACTGACCTACGCTCCGGTTAGTTTCAAAATGAAACCAATTGGAGGTTTTCATGCCCTGGAGGACGAGGCTGCTGCTGGCGTCTGTGTGCGGTGTCGCCGTCGCGAGCGTCTACGCCGGACAGCCGGTGCTCGGGCCGATGGGGCAAGACTTGGGCGTTCCGGTCGGCACGGTCGGCCGGCTCGTGGCCACCGGCCAGCTCGGCTACCTGGTGGGGCTGGTGCTGCTGGTGCCGTTGGGCGACGTGTTCGACCGCAGACGCCTGATCGCCGCCCACCTCGCGTTGGTGGCCGCCGGGACGGCGATCACCGCGGCCGCCCCGTCCGCTTGGGCGGCGTACTCCGGTCTGGCCGCGGCGGGCGTGTTCGCGGTGGTGGTGCAGACCGCCGTCGCGTACACGGCGTCCGTCTCGCCGCCCGCAGAGCGCGGCCGCAACCTCGGCATCGTGACGTCGGGCGTGGTGATCGGCATCCTGGGCGCGCGCGTCGTCGCGGGCTTCCTCGCAGACCTGTGGGGATGGCGGAGCATCTACCTGGCCCTGGCGCTCCTCGCCGCCGTCCTCGCACTGCTCGCCCTCGCGCTGCTGCCTGCGGACGTCCGCCCGGACGCGGCCCGTTACGGGCAGGTCCTCCGGTCCTTCGGGGGGCTCTTCGGGCAGCCGGTGTTCCTCAGCCGCGGGCTGATCGCGTTCTTCCTGTTCGCCTCGTTCGGCACCCTGTGGAGCGGCATGGCCCTGCCGCTGACCGGTGCGCCGTGGCACCTCGGCGAAGCGCAGATCGGCCTTTTCGGCGTCGCCGGGCTCACCGGGGCGCTCGGTGCCGCCCGGTCGGGACGCTGGGGCGACGCCGGGCACGCACACCGTGTCACCGGCATCGCGCTCGCCCTCCTGATCGCCTCCTGGGCGGCGATCGGACAGCTCCCGTGGTCGCTGCCGCTGCTGGTCCTCGGCGTGATCCTGCTCGACTTCGCCGTCCAGGTCGTGCACGTGAGCAACCAGCACACGCTCGCCGCCGCCTACCCCGACCGCACCAGCACCACGATCGGGGCCTACATGGTCTTCTACTCGCTCGGCTCCGCCCTGGGAGCGGCCGCGACCACCGCCCTGTACGGCGCCACCGGCTGGACCGGCCCCACCGCCCTAGGCGCGGCACTCGCCCTCTGCGCCCTCGCCACCTGGGCAGCGTCCACCACCCTCAAGCCACGCCACACGCCCCCTCACCCCCAGCCCAGCCGTCCAGAAAGCAAAGAGGGCTCCCTACGGCCGGAGCGTGCATTTAGCCGCGACGTGCGCGCAGGCGAGGCGCGCGGAGAGACCGAACGCGCCTGCAGGCGCAACCCGTCGCGAAGGCGGAGCACGCATGGAGGCAGGCGCGCGTGAAGGCTGGGCGCGCGTGAAGGCAGGCGCGACGGGAACCCGCAGGTACTGGGGCTAAGGCCTGACTCGAAGTGGCCTCGGCCACGCGCGCGAACGCGTGACCTGCCCGGTGGAGCGAAGCCGGAGGCGAGCGGAACCGGGCAGATCGCGAAGCGATGCCGCGTTCGCCCAGGCCCGGTCACGTAGCGAGCCGCCAGGCGAGCGGAGTGGGCCGGGACTGTGTAAACACAGCCGCCAGGCGAGCGAAGTGGGCCGGGACTGTGTAAACACAGCTAGCTGGTCAGGCGGACGGGCATGGCCAGGTAGCGGTAGCCGGTGTCGGCGCCTTCGGCGGCGGCGTCGGACTCGTCGTCGTCCTTCTTGTCGGGGATGGCGGTGAGGAGGGCGGCCTTGGTCGGACCCGAGCATTCGAGGCGGGCGTACTCGGTGTCGATGCCCGCGAGGCCGTCCAGCAGGTACTGGGGGGCGAACGCGATGTCGATGTCCTCGCCGTCGAGGCGGACGCCGAGGCTCTCGTTGGCGCGGGCGGAGTCGCCGGTGGCGGCGCGGACGCGGACCTCGTCGGCGGTGAAGGCCAGCCGGACCGGGGTGCCGCGCTCGGTGACGAGGGCGGCCCGCTTGATCGCCTCGACGAACGGGGCGACCGGGATCTCGGCGACCGAGGTCCAGGTGCCGGTGAGCCGCGACCGGTAGTTGATGTACTGGTCGTCGAGGAGGCGGCTGGTCATGCTGCGGCCGCCGCCGGAGATGCCGATGAGGGTGTCGGCGGTGCCGCCGAGGCCGATGGAGACGTCGGCGCCGCGCCTGATCGCCTTGGCGGTGTCGGCGAGGGTGCGGGCGGGGACGACGACACCGGCGGTGAAGTCGGGGTCTTCGGGGGACCAGGTCAGCTCGCGGGCGGCGATGCGGTAGCGGTCGGTGCAGGCGAGCCACATCGTGTCGCCCTCGATGTCGATCCGGACGCCGGTGAGCATGGGCAGGGTGTCGTCGCGCCCGGCGGCGGGGGTGACCTGCGCGACGGCGGCGGCGAACAGCTCGCCGGGGACGGTGCCGGCGACGGCGGGCGGCTCGGGGAGGGTGGGGTAGTCCTCGACGGGGAGCGTGAGGAGGCCGAACTCGGCGGGGCCGCAGCGGACGACGACCTCGGAGCCCTTGGTGAAGACGTCGACGGGCTCGCTCGGGAGGTTGCGGACGATGTCGGACAGCAGCCGCCCGGGGACGAGGACGCGGCCCGGCTCCGCGACGGCCGCCTCGTCGGTGGCGTGGGCGGACACCTCGTAGTCGAACGCGGCGAGGGTGAGCTCGCCCCCGTCGGTGACCTCGATGAGCATCCCCGCGAGGATGGGGAGCGCGGGACGTGCCGGCAGCGTCCGCGCGGCCCACGCCACGGCGTCGGCGAACGTCTGGCGGTCGACTCGGAACTCCACTCGATCAGCCCTTCTCAGGTTGGACGGCCTTCACGAGCACGCTAACCCCCGCCTCGGACATTCCTCCGCGAGGGTCAGAACAGCGCGTTCTCGGAGGTCCTGGTCTTGCGTTCGAAGTCGAGGAGGTAGCGCTTGCGGTCGAGGCCGCCGCCGTAGCCGGTGAGAGACCCGGTGGACCCGACGACGCGGTGGCAGGGGACGATCACGCCGACCGGGTTGCGCCCGTTGGCGAGGCCGACCGCGCGGGACGCGGACGGGCTGCCGATCTCGACGGCGAGTTCGCCATAGGTGACGGTCTGGCCGTAGGGGATCTCCTGGAGCGCCGCCCAGACGCGTTGCTGGAAGGGCGTTCCGTGGAGGCGGAGCGGCAGGTCGAACTCGGTCAGTTCGCCCGCGAAGTACGCGGCGAGTTGCTCGGCGACGGTCGCGAAGGGCTCGTCCCCGGGGTCGCCGGGTGCGCCGAAGGTCTCCTCGGACGGGCGGTGCCGCTGCATGTCCATGTAGAGCCCGGACAGGGCACCGTCGGTCGCGACCAAGGTGAGCGGCCCTACGGGGCTTTCCATGACGACGTGCGTTGTTTCCACGGCGGTTCCTTCAGTTCGCGGGGAGCAGGTTGATGGGGTGGTCGAGGGTGGCCCACAGGTACTGGACGGCGTAGGCGCGCCATGGCCGCCATTGTGCGGCGCGCCGGGTGAGGGCCGCAGGAGTCGCGGGGAGGCCGAGCGTCGCGGCGGCGGCCCGGATGCCCAGGTCGCCTGGGATGAACGCGTCCGGGTCACCGAGGGCACGCATGGCGATGCTCTCGACGGTCCACGGACCGAAGCCCGGGAGGGCCGACAAGCGCGCGCGGGCCTCGTCCCAGTCGCTCCCTACGCCGAGGTCGACCTCCCCCTTGGCGAGGGCGTCGACAAGGGTCGTGAGGGTGGTGCGGCGGGTCTTGGGGAAGGCGAGGGTCTTCGGGTCGAGTTCGGCAAGGGCGGCAGGGGTCGGGAACAGGTGCGTCAGCCCGCCGCCCGGGTCGTCTATGGGGTCGCCGTAGGCGGTGACCAGGCGCGCCGCATGGGTGCGGGCCGCGGCCGTCGACACCTGCTGGCCGAGGACGGCGCGGACGGCGAACTCGGGGGCGTCCACGGTGCGGGGCACGCGCCGCCCAGGGGCCTTGTCGATGAGAGGGGCGAGGACGGGGTCGGTGCGGAGCAGGTCGTCCACGGCGACGGGATCGGCGTCGAGGTCGAGCATCCAGCGGCAGCGGCTGATGGCGATCGGGAGGTCGCGCAGGTCGCTGAGGCCGAGCGTGCAGGCGACGTGGTCGGGCTGGGGACGCAGGGTGGCGATGCCGTGTCCGTGGGGCAGCCGCATGGCGCGGCGGAACGAGCCGTCCCGCCATTCCTCGACGCCTGGGACGGCGGTGGCCGCGAGGTGCCCGAACAGGTTGTCCGGGCACAATGGGGCCCGGAACGGCAGCCGCAGCGACAGCGCACCGGGCCCGGCCGGCGGGTGCCCCTTGGCGACGCGGTCGCGCAGCGCGGACGGGGTGAGGGCGAACACCTCTCGGACGGTGTCGTTGAAGGCGCGGATGCTGGCGAACCCCGCCGCGAACGCCACGTCGCCCATGGGAAGGGCCGTCGTCTCGATGAGCAGCCGAGCCGTCTGCGCGCGCTGGGCCCGTGCCAGGGCGAGTGGACCAGCGCCCAGTTCGGCGCTGAGCTGACGCTCGATCTGGCGCGTGCTGTAGCCGAGCCGTGCGGCGAGCCCGGGAACGCCATCCCGGTCGACGACGCCGTCCGCGATGAGGCGCATCGCCCTGGCCACGACGTCCGCGCGGTGGTTCCACTCGGGGGAGCCTGGGGACGTGTCGGGGCGGCACCGCTTGCAGGCACGGAACCCCGCCTGCTGGGCGGCGGCGGCGCTCGGGTAGAAGCGCATGTTCTCCGGCTTGGGCGGCACCACGGGGCAGCTTGGACGGCAGTAGATCCCCGTGGTCACGACCCCGGTGAAGAACCATCCGTCGAAGCGGGCGTCCTTCGACTGGACGGCCCGCACGCACCTTTCCACGTCCTCGTGCATGCCTCCAGCATCACCGATGGTCAGGGGGATCCACTGGCGGGAATCCGACATCATCGTCGCGGTCCGGGCCGCCGGAGGCGCGGGCATGACCTCCCAGGTAATCGATCTTCCGTCGCGGACCCGGCAGCGTAGGGGTCATCGGGGCGACGAACCCGAACGATCAGACGGGAGTCATGACATGAGCGATGTGCAGCAGCGGGTCGAGCGCTACCTGGCCGTGTGGAACGAGACCGACCCGGCCGCCCGGCGCGCCGCGATCGACGAGCTGTGGACGGAGAACCCGGTCTACGTCGACCCGCTCGGCGTCGCCGAGGGGCGGGACGCGATCGACGCGTTCGTCGGCGCCGCGCAGCAGCAGTTCCCCGGCCTGGTGTTCCGCGGCGCGGGGACGGTGGACGCCCACCACAACGTGGCCCGCTTCACCTGGGAGCTCGGCCCCGAAGGCGGCGAGGCGATCGTGGTCGGCTTCGACGTGGCGACGTTCGACGACGAGGGCCGGTTCGACCGGGTGACCGGGTTCCTCGACAAGGTCCCGTCCTGACCTCTGCCTGCGATGGGGGGCCGGCGTGCCGGACGCCCGCGACGTCCGGCACGCCTCGTTCAGAGTTGCCGCAGCGCTCCCCCGTCCACGGCCCATTCGGCGCCCGTGACCTGGGCGGCCAGCGGTGACAGCAGGAAAGCGATGACCCGTGCGACGTCCTGGGGCGTGCCAAGGCGTCCGGTGGGGAGGCGCCGTTCGTCCTGGACGAATCGCTGGATCGCCTCCTCCACCGGTAGGCCGTACTGGTCGGCCAGCTGGTCGGCGAACCCTCCGGGCTCGTCCCAGAGGCGCGTACGGGTGGGGCCGGGCGCGACGACGTTGGAGCGGATGCCGCACCGGCCGAACTCCCCCGCAAGCGTCTTGGACACCGACAGCAGCGCCGTCTTGGACGCCGCATAGTCGACCAGAGGCGTATCGGGAAACCGTGCGGCTTCGCTGGAGACGTGCACGATGCTTCCCGCACCCTGGTCGATCAGCGCGGGCAGCGCGGCTCGGGCCATGCGCACGGCCGCGTGCAGGTTCAGTTCGAACGTCGCGTGCCATTGGGCGTCGGTGACGTCGAGGAACCCGATCCGGGATTCGAGGGCGCCGGCGTTGTTGACCAGGCCGTCCAGGCGCCCGTGCCGTTCCAGGGCGATGTCCACGACGCGTTGGGCCGCCTCAGGCCGGGTGAGGTCGGCGGCCACGTCGACGGGGGAGCGCGCCACCCGGACGGCGTGGGCGCCCTCGCGGGTGAGGAGGTCGGCGGTCGCCTCACCGATCCCGGCGGACGCGCCGGTCACGATGTAGACCCTGCCTTCGAGTTCGAGATCCATGGCGTCCCCCTAGGACCGGCGCAGGAATGCCCCGGCGAGGGCCGCGCCTGCAAGGACGATCGCGACGTTCACCGCCGTCGCCGTGTGGACGCCGCCCAGGACGGACGCGTTCGCGGTGGCAACGGCGCTCATCACGGGGATGCCGAGGGTGATGGCGACCTGCTGTGTCATCGTCGCGAGCCCTGTCGCGAGGCCCTGCTCACCGTCCGGCAGCCCCGACGTCGCGATCCCCATGAACGCGACGATGGCGACGAGGTTCCCGAATCCCCCGATCGCGGTGGCGACGAGCAGCAGGCCCAGGCCGCCGCGCGTCTCTCCCAGGCCCAGCAGCGCGGCGGTCGCGGCGGCCTGCAGGACGAGCCCGGACACGAGCGTCCCCCGGCCGCCGAGCCGCCCCATGACGCGGGGCGCGGCGACGCCTCCGGCGAACGTCCCGGCGCCGAGGACGCCGAGCGCCAGCCCGGTCGCCAGCGGCGAGAAGTCCAGGACCTTCTGGAGGTAGATCGTCATCAGGAACACCAGCGACGTCTCCGTGGCGAACGCGACGAACCCGCCCACGTTGCCCCAGGTGACGGTGCGCCGGGTGAGGACGTTCAGCGGCGCGAGCGGAGCCGGCGAGCGCCGCTCGACCAGCACGAACGCGACGAGAAGCAATGCGGCGGCGGCCAGCGTGCCGAGCGCGGCGGGGGACCCCCACCCGGCCGACCCGGCGGAGGTGATCCCGTAGACGAGGGCGAGGAGGCCGCCGGTCACGGTCACCGCGCCCGGAACGTCCAGCCTCGCCCTGTCCCTGGAACGGCTCTCCGCGACCACGGCGGGCGTGACCGCGAAGATCAGCACCGCCACCGGGACGTTGACCAGGAACGCCCAGCGCCAGCTCAGCAGGTCGGTCAGCAGCCCGCCGAGGATCGCGCCGACGGTGAACCCGGCCGACATCAGCGCGCCGCTGAGCCCGAGCGCCCGCGTCCGCATCGGCCCCTCCGGGAACGACGTGGTGAGCAGCGAGAGGGCGGCAGGCGTGGCGATCGCCGTGGCCAGGCCCTGGAGGACGCGTCCGGTGAGCAGCACCGCCGGGGACGTGGCCAGCCCGCCGATCAGCGAGCCTCCGGCCAGGAGCGCCATGCCCAGGAGCAGCATCCGGCGCCGCCCGGCCAGGTCGGCCACACGGCCGAACAGCAGCGTGAACCCGGCGGCGGGCAGGGCGAACGCCGTGGCGATCCATTGGAGTTCGTCCAGTCCGAAGCCCAGTCCGCGACCGACTACGGGCAGCGCGACGTTCAGGATGGAGAAGTCGATGGCGAGCATGAACTGCGCGCCGAGCAAGAGGGTCAGAACCAGCTTGTGCCGTGACGACATCCGCTCTGGAGGAGCGGACACGGCGGTAGTGAGTGCGGTCATGGCAGAGACCCTCGTCGCGTTGGCCCCGCCTACCCAGTCCCCGCCAGTTCGTACCACTCCCAGTAGCAGGCTCAGCGACCTCGGAGGGAGAACCAACCTGGCTCCCTGGCGTGACGGCCGTCCGGCACCCGTTTCCTTAGGCTCAGCAGCGTCCAGCCAGACCGACCAGGAGGATTCCCTTGCGTGGCAAGCTTTCTGCCCTCGCCCTAGCCGCGGTCGGCGTGACCGCACTCAGCGCATGCGACGTGGCATTCGCTTCCACCTACGAGGACGACGCCACGCTGAAGGGCAAAATCACCGCTGTGCGCCTGGACGACATCGGATCGGGCGGTGTGACGCTGCACGGTGGCTCGTCCAAGACGTCCCTGCACCGCACCATCAAATATCGCGGTGACAAGCCCGATGGGCCAACGCACCGCATCGAGAACGGCGTCCTGACGCTGCACGGCTGCGGCTCCCGCTGCTCGGTGAGCTACACCCTCGAACTCCCGGCCGGCCTCCCGGTGTCGGGCAGCACCTCGAACGGCTCCATCACCCTGTCCAAGGTGGGCGCGGTGGACGTGTCCACCCACTCGGGCTCGGTCCACCTGGACGGCGTCGCGGGGCCGGTCAAGGCCAGGACGTCCAACGGCAAGATCCGGGGGAGCGGCCTCAAGGGCGGCATCGAGGTCGAGACGTCCAACGGCTCGATCACCCTGACGCCCGGTTCGCCGCAGAACGTCCGCGCGAAGACGTCCAACGGCGACATCACGCTCACCATGCCGCAAGGGCGCTACCGCGTCAGCGCCGACACCAACAACGGCGACAAGAAGCTCGGCGTCCCGAACGACTCCTCCGCCCGGTACCTGCTCGACCTGAGCACCAGCAACGGCGACATCACCACCAAGACCGCCTGACGCACGGGCGGTCAGGTCAGCGCGTTCAGGCGGGTGACGGCGTACTGCCGCATCTTCTCGTCGTGCAAGGAGTCGGCGACGTCACGCGCCTGCTCGTACCTGGCGATGGCCTCGCTCTTTGCGCCGGTGTCGCGGAGGCACCCGGCGAGCTTGCACAGCGTCCATCCCTCCATGAGCCGATCCCCCGTCCGGGTGGCGACGCCCAGCGCGGCTTCCAGGGCGTCCTTGGCGCGGTCGTGCTTCCCGCGCCCTCGGGCGGACTCGCCGAGGTCGTACCAGACCCAGCCCGCGCGGCGGAGGTCACCGGCCGCCTCCGCGGCATGGGCGGCGTCCAGGAACAGGGACTCGGCCATCTCAGGATCATTCAGCTTCAACAGGGCGCGCGCCTGCCCCACCAGGGCCTCAACATGGATCTCCGGGTGGTCGACGGAGGCGATCACGGCCTCGTTGTAGAGGTCATTGGCGGCCTCGGCGTCGCCACGTGCCAGAGCGAGTCCGCCGAGATTGCACAGATTCCACGCCTGGAGCACGGTGTCGCCGACCTCCTCGGCAGCGGCGAGCGCCGCGGCGAAGGCCTCTCCGGCCGGCCCGTCCTCCCCGCGTTGGCGCAGGCAGACGCCGAGTCCGTCCAGCGCCCAGCCCTCGTCCTGGCGGGCCCCGACGGCGGCGGACGCGTCCCGGGCCTGCTCGAACAGGCCCTCGGCGCGGTCGAGCCTGCCCGAGGAGCGGGCGGCGTGCGCCTGGTCCAGCAGGCTGCTCGCCGCCAGGACGCGGTCTCCGGCCGCGACGGCGATCGCGTGGAGGCCGAACGCGATGCCCTCCGCGCGGGCGTGCTCGTGCGCGGCGCGGGCGTCCGCGTAGGCGGCCTGGAGCTGCTCCACCTGCGGGCGGCGGGTCATGGCCTCGCGGAGCGACCGGACGGACGGCCGGTCCGCCGGGTCCTTCGCGAGCGCCCGGCGGACGATGTCGCGCAGCCAGCCGGGAACCCCCGTCAGGTCGGGCTCCAGGTTGTAGATCTGGCTGATGATCGCCGGTGCCGAGTCCGCCGGGAAGCAGGGCCGTCCGGTCGCGGCGTAGGCCATCACGGCGCCCCAGCCGAAGACGTCCGCCGCCCCGGTCGGCTTCCTGTTCTCCAGGACCTCGGGCGCGATGTAGCGCAGGGTGCCGACCGGCCTGGTCGTGATGCGGGTGCTGTCGACGTGGTGGGCCACGCCGAGGTCGATGAGCACCGGCTCCCCGCCCGCGATGACGATGTTGGCCGGTTTGACGTCCCGGTGGACGAGCCCGGCCCCGTGGACGGCGTCGAGGGCCTGCGCAAGCCCGAGCCCCAGTCGGAAGAGGTCCTCCGACCCGAGCGGGCCGCCCGCCATGACCGCGTCCAGGGATCGCCCCTGGACGTACTCGGTGACCAGGTAAGGGGTCGGGCCCGCGAGGTCCGCGTCCACGAACGCGGCGACGTTGGGGGCCGCGACCTTGCGGAGCGCGGCGACCTCGCGCTCGAACCTGCGGCGCCCGTCCTCGCTCTGGTCGGCGAGCCCGTTCATCGTCTTCACCGCGACGATCCGCCCGTCCGGCGCGCGTCCCAGATGGACGGCCCCCATGCCGC
The DNA here is from genome assembly GCF_008327685.1 of Actinomadura sp. K4S16. Classification (GTDB taxonomy): domain Bacteria; phylum Actinomycetota; class Actinomycetes; order Streptosporangiales; family Streptosporangiaceae; genus Spirillospora. The sequence continues at coordinate 178,241 of NZ_BDDE01000020.1, read as the reverse complement.
CCTCGCCCAGTTCGCACAGCAGCTCGTACGGCCCGAACCGTCGTGGGTACATCCGGCCCCCCGCCACATGCCAGGACAAGTGGGGACAACGGTAACGCGCGCGGCGGCCCCGGATAGCCTCGGCGGCATGGCGCGCAATGGCGAACTCGGCGAGTTCCTCAAGTCGCGGCGGGCGCGGCTGCGTCCCGAGGACGCCGGCCTCCCCACGTACGGGACGCGGCGGCGCGTGCCCGGGCTGCGGCGCGAGGAACTGGCGCAGCTGGCCGGGGTCAGCGTCGCGTACTACATCAGACTGGAGCAGGGCACCGCCGACGGCGTGTCCACCGAGGTCCTGGACGCGATCTCGCGGGCGCTGCGGCTGGACGGCGACGAGCACGCCCACCTGCACCGGCTCGCGCACCCGCCGCGCCGCGCGCCCATCACCGCGCCTCCCCGCCTGCGCGCCCCGCTCCAGCACCTGCTCGACTCGTTCACCCACGCGCCCGCCTACGTGGTCGGGCACTACACGAACGTGGTCGCGTGGAACCGGCTCACCGCGGCCGTGTTCGTCGACCTGGCGAGCGTCCCGCCGGACGAGCGGACCTGGTCCCACCAGATCCACCTGAACGCCGACTACAAGGCCCGGCTCGGCGGCAACTGGCCGACGGTGGCCCGGCGCAACGCCGCCTACCTGCGTTTCCGCTCCGGCCAGGACCCGGACGACCCGCACCTGCGCGCGGTCATCGACTGCCTGCGCGAGCGGAGCCCGGAGTTCGGCCGCCTGTGGTCGGCCCACCACGTCACGGACCTGACGCACGGCGAGGCCCGCATCGACCACCCCGAGGTGGGACGGCTCGTCCTGCCGTTCGAGACCCTGCACCTGCCCGGTGACCCCGACCTCAGCCGCCTCATGCTCTACGCGGCCGAACCGGGCTCCCCCTCAGAGAGGGCCCTGCGCAAGCTGGCCGAGACCTCCACCCACCTCTCCAGCGCCGACCTCACCTAACGCGGCCGGTACTGGCTCATTGGGCGGCTGCGTGGAAGTGGGCGTCTCGGTCGGCGGTGGCTAGGGCCGTGTTGAGGAAAGCCACCACCGCGAAGGCGATGCCCGCCGTCGGGTGGCCGACGCCGTAGAGGGCTAGGGCGCCGGCGCCGAACACGACCGCCTTCACCAGGAGGACGAGCGGAAGCGCGATTTTGAAGCGGGCCCGTGGCGCGGCGAACATCCCCCACAGGATGATCGCGGCTGCCGGTGCCGCGAGGCCGAGGACGATGTTGACCAGGACGTTTCCGGTCGCTGTGAAGCCCCACCACGCGAGCGCGGCGATGGCGACGAGTTCCAGCAGGAAGGCGAGGCCTTCGTTAAGGGCATGCAATGGCCCGGGTAGACGCACGCCGATACGGTACCCCTGTGGACGAGATCTCCTGGCAGGAGGACGGCCGGGACCATCGCGTCCGCTGGCGGTCGGAGAGCGGGGCGCCGCCGCCGCGCCGCGTGGTGGTCGCCGACGACGAGACGCGCGCGGACTACGCCTACCGCCTGGCCTGCGAAGGCACGGCGCTGCTGTGGCGCGGCGACTTCCAGAACGCGCGGCAGCTCCTCAAGGCCATGGCACGCCGTATCGACCGTCCACCACGGCGACGTAAAAACAAGCCCGAACCGGAGCGGGCGCAAGCGTTCCACCTCTACCGCCAGGCACGCGCCCAGCGCGCGCGGACGCTCGGCATGCTGCTCATACCGTTCGACCCCGGCCATGTGATTCCGCTGCGGCGCGCACCGGACGTCCAGGACGCCTGCACGGAGGCCTACGGTCCGGACGACCAGCCCTACGTCGCATCACTGCGTGAACTGCTCGGCCTGATCGGCGCCCACGAATGGCATGAGAAGGGCGTTCCGATCCCCGCGCTGGGCGGCGACCGCATCCATCCGCACTACGGCGTCTTCTCGCCCATCAGGGGCGAGTACGTGGACCTGGTGGGCGAGGCACCGCTGCCGTCCACGCAAACGGCGTTCGACGTAGGAACCGGTACGGGTGTCCTAGCTGCGGTCCTGGCTCGTCGGGGCGTCGAGCACGTTGTCGCTACTGACCAGGACCCACGCGCGCTGGCCTGCGCCCAAGAGAACGTCGACCGGCTCGGTGTGAACGTCGAGGTCGTCCAAGCCGACCTCTTCCCGGAAGGGCGCGCCGGTCTCGCCGTCTGCAATCCGCCCTGGGTCCCGGCCAAGCCGAGCACGCCGCTGGAGCACGCCGTCTACGACCCGGGCAGCCGGATGCTGCGCGGTTTCCTGGCCGGCCTCGCCGACCATCTGGAACCGGGCGGGGAAGGCTGGCTGATCCTGTCCGATCTGGCCGAGCACCTGGGGCTCCGCACGCGCGACGACCTCCTGGAGATGATCGCCTCGTCCGGCCTGCGGGTCGCGGGCAGGCTCGACACCGCGCCGCGCCATCCGCGCGCCGCCGACCCGGGCGACCCGCTCCACGCGGCCCGCGCCGCCGAGACCACGTCGCTGTGGCGGCTCACCGCGGGGTGAACGCGGGTCAGACGTGGCTGCGGTGCGCGGTCTCGGGGCCGATGACGCGCAGCAGGTCGAGGGCCTCGATGCTGTCGGTGCCGGGCGGCGGCGTGAAGACGAAGAGCCGCTGGTCCTCGGCGGGGGTCAGCAGCGCCTCGGTGTCGAACTCGATGGGGCCGATCTCCGGGTGCACGACCTTCATCCGGCTGGTGCGCGGAACGGCGACCTCGTGCCGCTCCCAGAGCCGGGTGAACTCGGCGCTGGCCGCGTGCAGCCGTCCGACCAGCGCTGACGCGGCGGCGTCGTTGCCCCGGCGCGCGACGGCAGCGCGCAGGTTGGCGACGTGCCGGCGGCCGTGCTGCTCGTGCTCCTCCTCCGGGTACGCCTCCCGGACGAACGGGTCGGTGAACCACCGCAACACGATGTTCCGATCGGGCTCCTCCACCGTGCAGACGCACCCGAAGAGGGCCTCGGACAGGGCGTTCTGCGCCAGCAGGTCGCCGAGGTCGCCGATGATCTGCGCCGGCGTCTCGTGCAGCCGGTCCAGCAGGTAGAGCATGCTCGGCCGGACGTACTCGCCCGCGAACGGCCCGGCGGGCGGGCGGTGCCCGGCGAGGACGTGGAGATGGTCGCGCTCGTCGATCGTCAGCCGCAGCGCGCGGGCCAGCGCGCCGAGCAGTTGGGTGGACGGCTGCGGGCTGCGGGCCTGCTCGAGGCGCATGTAGTAGTCCGCCGACATCCCGGCGAGCTGGGAGACCTCCTCCCGGCGCAGCCCCGGCGTGCGTCGCCTGGGACCCGCCGTCAGGCCGACCTCCTGCGGGCGGAGCCGCTCGCGGGAGCGGCGGAGGAAGTCGGCGAGCTCCTTGCGGTCCATCTCCATGCACCCATGATTCCGCGCCGTCCCGGATGTCCGTAGAGCTGAGACTGGGACCGGTTGTCCTAGCCAGAGTGGTCCGCTCCTCATCGCGGCCGGGCGCTGGCAGCGTCGATGACGTCCGGAAACGACAGCGACCGAAGGACGGCCGACCATGCCGAAGCTCACCGTTGGAAACACCACCGTCCCCTACCGCGTCGAGGGCTCGGGACCCGCCCTCGTCCTCGTGCACGGCGTCGGGCCCGGCTCCTCCATGTGGGACCTCATGCTCGACCGGTTCACCGATCATCGCACCGTCCTGCTGCCCGACCTCGGCGGCAGCGACCCCGCCGAGGACGACGGCTCCCCGCTGACCATGGAGGCGCTCGCCGGGCAGGTCAACGCCGTGATCGAGGACGCTGGGGCGGGCCCCGCCGACGTGGTCGGGTTCTCGCTCGGCGCGCCGACCGCAGCGGCGGCCGCGGCGCTGCGCCCGGACCTCGTCCGGCGCCTGGTGACCGTTGCGGGGCTTTCCCACTCGGGGGACGAGTACATCCAGCAGCACATGTCCCTCTGGCTCGGGCTGGCCCGCGACCCGGAAAGTTTCGGACGTTTCGCGACCCTCACCGCGCTCAGCGGCACGTTCCTCAACCAGATCGGCCACGACGCGGTGGAGCAGCAGCACGCGTTCATGGGCCGGCCGGACGACCGGCTGCGGCAGATCGAACTCGTCAAGCGGCTCGACATCCGGCCGCTGCTGCCCCGGATCACGGCGCCCACGCTGGTGATCGGGGCGACCCGCGACCAGACCGTCCCCGTAGGGAACCACCGGGAGCTGTTCGCGAGCATCCCCGGCAGCGAGTACACCGAGCTCGACACCGGCCACGTCGTCATGGCGGAGCGGCCCGACGAGTTCGTCAAGCTCGTCCGGGACTTCCTCGACCGCGCCTGACCCCCGCGCGCCGGGGCCGCTCAGCCGGGTGCCCCGGATACCGGGCTGGGCGGTCCCTGGTTACCGTGCGCGCGCCCCGAGCAGTATGGAGAGCATGCGTCCCATCGACCAGCAGACCATCCTCATCACGGGCGCGACCGACGGGCTCGGCCGCGCGCTCGCCGCCGAACTGGCCGCCGAAGGCGCCACGGTCCTCGTCCACGGGCGGGACGACCGCCGCGGCGAGGCGACCCTCAAGGAGATCGGCGGCAGCGCCTCCTGGTACCGCGCCGACCTGTCGTCGCTCGCCGAGACCCGCGCGCTCGCAGCGGCCGTCCGCGCCGACCACCCGCGGCTGGACGTGCTCGTCAACAACGCGGGCATCGGCACCGACGGCCCGCGGGAGGAGAGCGCGGACGGCCACGAGCTGACGTTCCAGGTGAACTACCTGTCCGGCTACCTGCTGACCCGGCTGCTGCTGCCCACCCTGGCCGCCTCGGCGCCGGCGCGGATCGTCAACGTCAGCAGCCTCGGCCAGCAGGCCATCGACTTCGACGACGTGATGATCACCCGCGGGTACAGCGGGACGCGGGCGTACTGCCAGAGCAAGCTCGCCCAGATCCTGTTCACGATCGACCTCGCCGCCGAGCTGGCCGGGACGGGCGTCACCGCGAACGCCCTGCACCCGGCCACCTACATGCCGACCAAGATGGTGTCCTCGCCGATCAGCACCCTCGAGGAAGGCGTCCGGGCGACCCACCGCCTCGTCACCGATCCCGCCCTGGACGACGTGTCCGGCCGCTTCTTCAACGGGCTCCGGGAAGCGCGCGCGGACGCCCAGGCCTACGACCCCGACGCCCGCGCCCGCCTGAAGGCGATCTCCGACGAGCTCACCTCCCCCTGAACCGGCGAAAGAACTCCTGGACATCGGCAGTGAGCAGCTCCGGCGCCTCGACGGCCGGGAAATGCCCGCCGCGCTCGAACTCCGTCCAGTGGACGACGTCGTAGACGCCCTCCACGCGCCGCCTCACGGGCCGGACGAGATCGTGCGGGAACACCGCGAGCCCGATCGGAACGGGGCACGGAACCGGCGGGCCGCCCCGAGCGGCGTTCGCCTTGTGCAGCCTGGCGGAGGACCCGGCCGTGCCGGTGATCCAGTAGAGCATCACCGTCGTCAGCAGGCGGTCGTCGTCGATGCCGCTCGCGGGGTCCGTCCACTCGGTCACCTTGTCGGCGATCCAGGCGAGCTGGCCGACGGGGGAGTCGGTCAACCCGTACGCGACGGTCTGGGGACGGGTCACCTGCATCTGCCAGTAGCCGGCCGGGTTCGCCAGATACTCCCTCTGGCTCGCCAACCGCTCCTTGTCGTCCGGCGACAGATCGTCGTCGTCGCCTGGGGGCGACCCCATGTAGTTGAAGTGGACGCCCACGACCCGGTCACGCGCCACCGCTCCGAGCGCGTTCGAGATGGGCCAGCCCCAGTCGCCGCCCTGCGCGCCGTAACGCTCGTAGCCGAGCCGTTCCATGAGCGTGGCCCACGCTCGCGCGATGCGGTGCACGTCCCATCCGGCCTCGCGGGTCGGACCCGAGAGGGTGAACCCCGGAAGGGACGGGATCACGAGGTGGAACGCGTCGGCGGGATCGCCGCCGTGCGCGCGCGGGTCGGTGAGCGGCTCGATCACGTCCAGGAAGTCCGCGACCGTGCTGGGCCAGCCGTGCGTGATGATCAGCGGCAGCGCGTCCGGCTCCGGTGACCGGATGTGCAGGAAATGGATGTTCGTCCCGTCGATCTCGGTCGTGAACTGCGGGAACGCGTTGAGCTTCGCCTCCTGCGCCCGCCAGTCGAAGGCCGTCCGCCAGCGCTCGGCCAACTCCTTCACGCGGCCGAGCGGGATGCCGTGGTCCCATCCGATGCCGGGCAGCTCGTCCGGCCACCGCGTCCGGTCCAGCCGCGCGGCGAGGTCGTCGAGGTCGGCCTGCGGAACCGCCACGCGGAACGGCGTGATCTCAGACATTCGCGGCCTCCCAGATCGGACGGGCCTCGACCCGCGTGAGGCGCCAGCCGTCCGCCGTCCGGGCGGCGCGCAGTTCGTAGCGCTCACCGAGCATGCGCAGGCCCTCCTCGCGGGCGAAGACGACCAGGAGGTTCGCGCTGATCGCGGCCTGGTCGCCGTCCACGTCGACGAGCGGGCCGGTGATGAAGTGCTGGGTCGGCACGGTGTGGTTCTTGCGCGCCTGCGCGACGAGGGCGTCGACCCCCTTCGCGACGCCGCCCAGGGTGTGCGCCTCGGCGTCCTCGGCGAAGATGCCCCGCCCGTCGTCGGGGCACTTGTCGTCCAGCCACCGGCCCAGACGGCTGGCGAGCGCGGACAGTTCTGCACGGTCGTCCATGACTCCTCTTTCGTTGGTTGCGCCAACGTTGGCGCAACCAACAGTAGACGATTGTTGGCCCCACCAACAACCCCTAGACTGATCCGCATGACGACGTCCGACGCCCGGACGCCCGCGCGGCTCCGGCGCACCCCGAGCTGGCTGATCAATCTCGTCTCGGCGCACAGCCACCGCCTGGTCGCCGACGGGTTCGCCGCGGCCGGCGCCCGCGGCTACCACTTCCGGCTGCTCACCGCCCTGCACGAGTACGGCCCGTCCAGCCAGGCCGACCTCGGCCGCCGCTCGGGCATCGACCGCAGCGACGTGGTCGCCGCCGTGAACGAGCTGGCCGCGAAGGGCATGGTGGACCGCTCCCCCGACCCGTCCGACCGGCGCCGCAACGTCATCACGCTCACCCCGGAGGGCACCCGCCATCTGGCCGAACTGGACGAGGTCCTGACCCGCATCCAGGACGACCTGCTCGCCCCGCTCTCGCCGGACGAACGCACCCGGCTCACGGAACTGCTGGCCCGCGTCGCCGACCACCACGCGGACAACCGCCGCTCCGGATAATCGTTGGCGGTCGTTGGGCGAACCAACATAGAGTGGCCGTCCCCCACCCGAGGAGCCGCCCCATGCCGCCCGCGATCCGCCTTGCCGAACTGCCGCCCGCCGCGATGAAGGCCCTACTGGAAGACGACCTGGAGGGCGCCGGCGCGGTGGCCGGGGTGCCGCTCACCGACTACTTCACCACCGACGAGGCGAAGTACCTGTGGCGCTTCCGCCTCGCCCAGCTCGACCGCGACCCGTCCCACGCGCCCTGGACCGCCCGGGCCGCCGTCGCCGAACCGGAGGGCGTGGTCGTCGGCCACGCGGGCTTCCACGGCGCCCCTGACGAGAACGGAACCGTCGAGATCGGCTACTCCGTCGACCCGGCGCACCGCCGCAAGGGCTACGCCCGCGCGATGCTCGCCGCCCTCCTGGACCGCGCCGACGCCGACCCGTCCGTCAAGACCGTCCGCGCCACGATCAGCCCCGACAACAAGGCCTCCCTGGCGACCATCGCAGGCCAGGGCTTCACCCACGTAGGCGAACAATGGGACGAAGAAGACGGCCGCGAACTCATCTACGACCGCCCCGCCCACTGACTCGGCAACGCGTCCGCACGGGAGGAATACGGCGCCATACTCCGCACAGACCAACGCGGGCAAGGTAGAGCTGGGTCAGCCACCCCAGACGAGGTCGACCGCGACCACGACGAGCAGCTCGTCCCAGATCAAGTAATCAACGAGCCCCACACCACCGAAGACGGCCTGCCTGATTCGCGGGTTCGGTGTCGGTTCGCTGGTGGTCGGGTCGTAAGGGTCGACGACGATGACACCAAGGGCCTCAGCAAGCGCGAACTGTACCTGCTCTGGCATGCCGGCGAGCTGCCGTAACACTTGGGGGGAGAGCTCGGCCCGGTAGGTCATGGGCCGTAGTCTGCCGCCCTTCAGCGCCCTTCGGCGGCTTGTTCGACTTTCTGTTGCCACCAGGCGGCGGCCTCAGCGCGGGACATGCCGAGGTGTTGGACAAGCACGTCTTCGATCGGGATCGTGGGGGCGCCGTCGCGGATCTCCTGGATGCGGGCTTCGAGCTCCTCGCTTGAAGGACGTCGCGTCCGTGCGCGGATACTCCACACGTTCAAGAACCGCTGGAGGGCCTTGTAGCCGGTGAGATCGTCGGCTGCGGCGTGGGCGCGCTCCCTGTACTGGGCAAGGAAGAAATCCCGCTCCTGTTCGGGGAGCCGCTCCATGATGACCTGCGGGTCCTGCGGGTCCGGCTCCTGGTGGAGCGGCTGGACGCTCATCGGGCCCACCCCCTAGTCAGGTACTTAGCTACACGTTGACAGTACCCACATCACTTGAGGTTTGTAGACGGATCGTAGGCAGCGGTGTGCAGCACACGGCCTCCCCCTATAGCTGTGCGTCCGCGCCAGGACGGTCACCTGCTCTCCTTCAGCAAGGCCGCGGCTTGGCGTGCCGCCTTCGGGTCAGGCTGTCGACGGCGGGCATGTACGCCGGGTCGCGGACATAGACGTCCACGTGGAGCCAGTGCAGCGGGCGTCACTTCTCGGCGGCAGGTCTGGGTTCGCGGGGTTTTACCGGTGCGCACGGATGGCCGCGTGCACGACCTCCGCGACGTTGTAGCCGAGGAGGCTCGCCACGTCGGTCAGCCCTGGAGTGCTGAGGACCGCGTTGGCCTCGCCGGCCTCGAGGCTATGCCGCCAGCGGGCGTCCTCCCGGGGCTTCTCGTCGTTCCAGTACGCCCGCGCGTGCTTCACGAAGTCCTCCGCCTCCGCACGCCCGGGACCGTCGAGGCGCTGGATGTAGTCCTCCAGCTGCTGCCTCCCCACGTACGGGACGAAGGAGCTCCAGTTGCCGCCGGTGTCGTGGATCCTCGTGTTGTCGGGCTCCGCGTCCAGCGAAAGGTGCAGGAAGTCGGCCAGCCGCTCCAGCGACCGTTCCGGACGCGCCATGTAGTCCTCGTAGCGGACGACCATGTGCGGCAGACCGTACGTGTTGACGGTGCGCAGGGCGTCGACGTAGGTGTCCCGCCAGAGGCCCGCGCCCCGCCACAGCGGCTCCCCCGTCCGGTTCCGGTAGCTGATCGCGAAGGCGATCGGGTTCCGCGCCGTGACGATCACGTTCACCGGTGCCCGGTTCGCCGGGTCGGCGAGCTGCTGCTCGACGGCCTGCCGGAGCCAGGCGACGTACTTGCTCCCGTCGACGACCACCGAGGCGCCCAGCGACCGGGCGAACCGCCGGTGCATGCCGAGGATGTCGTCGTACGACACCCGCTCCCGCAGCGCCTCCGTGAAGTGCCGGCACTCCTTGCCGAGCAGCGAGCAGGGCCCGCAGCCCTGCCCGGCGTCCTTGTGGCTGTACTCGGGCATCTGCGTGAAGTTGTTCAGCTCGCCGACGTAGTGGGCGCCCCGGATCCGGGTGGTCATGTCGCGCCCGAGCAGGGTCGAGCCCGAGAACAGCGTGCCGACGACGAAGACCGAGGTCGGCGGGCGGTCCTGCCCCTCGCGGAACCTGGACCGGAGGTTCGCGAGCCGGCCAGGCTGAACGGGGGCCCCTTGCTTCTCAGCGTCCATGTGCATGCCCACGGGAAAGTCGAGTACCAGCCGGTCGGAACGAGATGACCGTGCAGAGCATTGTGCCCGGTACCGCCGCCCACTTCGAACGGCCGGCCACCACCGCCCCGAACACCTGGCCGCCCCCGCTGCGGCCAGTCGCGCAGGCGAAGGGGCAGTCCGCAGGTGACGGGCCTCGCAGCAACCCGCCGCTTTCGGCCCCTCGGGGTCGGCGCAATGGACCCCGACCTGAGCACAAATTGCGTGGCGAAAAGCAGTTGAAGCAGCAGCGGAGGGGCTTGTGCCGGGTAACTGATTCGTCGTCAATAGGCCTTTGCGGCAGGGTGGCCTGGATGCTCGTCCAGGTCGGGAGGGTTGCGGCGATCGCGCAGCCAAACTCGCCACGCGAGTGCGCTTGCCACTGCCATCACTGCGCTCAGGACGAGGACGAAGAACCACCGCCACCAGGTGCTCGGTCCCGCCGGGGGATAGACCGCAGCCGGTGAGCCGGTGTCGATGGCGCTCGCCGTGGCGCCCTTCGACAGGCCGTCTTTGCCGACGTCCATCAGATAGACCTCAGTGATCCTGAGACGTCGGCGGTGTCGCCGCGGTTTACCCGCGCCGTTCGGACCTGGATGCCGGAGTTATCGATATAGATAAGGCGCGCAATGCCGAGTCCTCCCGTGCGGTGCGCTCGGCGGCGGATGGGCGCGGTGGTGAGGCCCTCACCAGTTGGATGCTCCTCATCCTGAGCGGTGCGCTGAACGCATGACCCGGTGACCGGGGGTCCCGGCGGGCAGGGCTGTGACCTGGGCGTTATGTCTGGCCTGCCTCTTGACGTGGAACGTTCTGGACAGTGCAATGTCACACGTCATGTGTACAAGGTCACATCGGGGCGGCGTTCGCCGCGTCGGGAGGGGAGACCCGATGAGAAGAATCGCGCTAGGCTGCGTGCTCGGAGCGGCGGCCCTGGCGGTGTCCGCCTGCGGTCAGGGGCTGCTCGGTTCGGACGACGCCGAGGACTCCGGTCCGATCACGATCGGCATGGCCATCCCGCTCTCGGGGTCCAGCGCCGACATCGGGCCCTACATGAAGAACGGCGCCCAGATGGCGGTGGACGAGATCAACGCCAGGGGCGGCGTCGGCAAGCGCAAGCTGCGCCTCCGGGTGGAGGACGACGCCTGCGACCCGAAGACCGCGGTGGCGGCGGCCAGCAAGCTGGTGGCCGCGAAGATCGCCGTCTCGGTGGGCGGCTACTGCTCGGGGGCGACGCTGCCGACCCTGCCGGTGTTCGACCGCGCGAAGATCCCGATGATCATTCCGGCGGCCAACTCCACCGAACTGGTCGCGCAGCGGCTCAGGCACGTCTTCCTGATCAACGGGACGGGGGACCAGCAGGCCGTGGCGGCGATGAACTGGATGACCAAGAGCGGGCCGAAGAAGGTCGCGGTCCTGCACGACAACACCTCGTACTCCAAGGACATCGCGACGCGGACGGCGACGGCGCTCGACAAGCCGGGCGGCCCCGACAAGGCGACCCTGGACGCCGTCAACCCAGGCGAGAGCGACTACTCCGCCAACATCGCGAACGTCCTCAAGACCCACCCCGACTTCATCTACTGGACCGGCTACTACCAGGAGGGCGGCCTCCTGCTGCGGCAGTTCCGGCAGGCCGGGTACACGGGCGGGTTCATGGTGGGGGACGGCTCGGTGGACGCCAAGCTCATCAAGATCGCCGGAGACAGGGCGGCGGACGGCGTCTTCGCCACCATGACGCAGACCCCGGACACGATCGAGGGCGCGAGCGGCTGGATCAGCACCTACAAGAAGAAGTTCGGCAGCGATCCCGGTCCGTACTCCACCCAGTCCTATGACGCCGTCCGGGTGGCGGCCGAGGGCATCGCGAAGGCCGGCGGCACCGACGGCGACAAGATCGCGAAGGAGCTGGAGGCGGTCGACGGCTTCCCGATCTTCACCGGGCCGCTGAAGTTCACCCCGCAGCACACGCTCAGCAACGGCGGCTTCGTGATCCTCGTGGTCAAGGGCGGCGCCTTCACGCTGCGCGACGCCCTGAAGTAGGCGCGGCCATGGCACAGCTGATCTGGAACGGGCTGTTCGTCGGCTCGTTCTACGCCCTGGTCGCCCTCGGCTACAGCATGGTCTACGGGATCATCAAGCTGCTCAACTTCGCGCACGGCGACCTGTACATGCTCGGGGCCTTCACCGGGTTCGCGATGCTCGGCGCGATGGGCGGGCTGGTGCACTCCTCCTCGCTGGCGGCGCTGCTGATCGTCCTGGTCCTCACCATGGTCACCACGGGGACGGCCGGCCTGGCGGTCGAGCGGGTGGCCTACCGTCCGCTGCGCGGCATGCCCCGGCTGTCCCTGCTGATCACCGCGGTCGGCGCGTCCTTCGCGCTGGAGTACGGCACCCGGATCGCGGCCGGTCCGAACCCGCGGGTCTACCCGGTGCGCCTGGACGGGGCGTCCTTCACCGTCCTCGGTGCGCGCGTGACGATGCAGCAACTGCTGCTGATGGCCGTCTCCGTGGTGCTGATGGCGGGCCTCACGGTGCTCATCGGACGGACCCGGCAGGGCCGGGCGATGCGGGCCATCGCGCTCGACCCGAAGGCGTGCCTGCTCATGGGCGTCAACGTGGACGCCGTCATCGCCCGCACCTTCTTCATCGGCTCCGCGATGGCCGGCGCCGCGGGCGTGATGGCCGGGGGCTACTACGGAAAGATCGACTTTCTGATGGGTTTCATCATCGGGCTCAAGGCGTTCACCGCGGCCGTCATCGGCGGGATCGGGAACGTTCCCGGCACGATGCTCGGGGCGCTCGTGCTGGGACTGCTCGAATCCTTCGGCACCCACTGGGTGGGCGGCGAGTGGCGGGACGTGTTCGCGTTCGGCTTCCTCATCCTCTTCCTCACCGTGCGGCCGACCGGGCTGCTCGGCGAGCGCGTCACGGAGCGGGTGTGATGGCGGCCGTTCCCGAACGCGCGGCGAAACGCCGCGCGGCGACGCTCTCGCGTCTGCTGGAGAGCCGCCACCTCGGCTGGGCCGGCCTCGCCGTGGGGCTGGCCGCCCCGTTCGCGATCGCGACGCCGTACGCGATGAACATCATGACCAGCGCGGTGATCTTCGTGATGCTCGCGGTCGGCCTGAACATCGTGGTCGGCTACTGCGGGCTGCTCGACCTCGGATTCGCCGCGTTCTTCGCGGTCGGCGCCTACACCAGCGGCCTGCTGGCCACCCGGCTGGACTGGCCGCTGGTGGCGACCGTCCCCTTCGTCATCGCCGCCACCGTGATCGCCGGCATCGTCATCGGCGGTCCCACGCTCCGGCTGCGCAGCGACTACCTCGCGATCGTGACGCTCGGCTTCGGGGAGATCGTCCGGATCGTCGCCAACAACCTGGACGTCACCGGCGGCCCCTCCGGCATCTACGGCATCCCCGGCCTCTTCGGCGACCATGTCGCGAACCCGGTGGTGTTCTACTACGCCGCGCTGCTGATCGTCGCGGTGGCGGTGCTGCTCGCCGCCCGGCTGGGACGGTCCCGGCTCGGGCGTGCGTGGCGGTTCGTCCGGGAGGACGAGGACGCCGCCGAGGCCATGGGCGTCCACACGTACCGGGTCAAGCTGGCCGCCTACATCGCCGGCGCGGTCTGGGGCGGGCTCGCGGGCGTGCTGTTCGCCGCGCAGTTGTCGGCGATCTCCCCGGCCAGCTTCACCTTCCTCCAGTCGGCCCTGGTGCTGATGGCGGTCGTGCTCGGCGGCATGGGCTCCACCCCCGGCGTCGTCCTCGGCGCCGTCGTGATCAGCCTGCTGCCCGAGATGCTCCGCGGGCTGGCCGACTACCGGTTCTTCGTGTTCGGCGTCCTGCTGATCGCGATGATGATCGGCCGTCCGCAGGGGCTCTGGCCGCACCGGTCGCGCGAGACCGCCCGCATGGCGGCCCGGTCGGGAGGTGCCTGATGCTGGACGTGCGAGATCTCCGGCTGGCGTTCGGCGGCGTCCAGGCGGTCGGCGGGCTCAGCTTCCGCGTCGACGCGGGCGAGATCGTCTCGATCATCGGTCCGAACGGGGCGGGCAAGACCTCCGCCTTCAACTGCGTCACCGGCTTCTACAAGCCGACCGGTGGCCGGATCGTCCTGGACGGCACCGACATCACCGGGCGGCGCCCGTCCGCGATCGCCGCGCGCGGCCTGTCGCGGACCTTCCAGAACCTCCGCGTCTTCGGCGAGCTGTCGGTGCTGGACAACGTGCGGGCCGGGACCCACCTGTGGCTGCGGCAGCGGATGTTCGACGTGCTGCTGCACACGCCCCGCTACCGGCGCAGCGAGCAGGAGGCCACCGACGAGGCGCACAAGTGGCTCGACTTCGCCGGGCTCCGCGGCGACCGGACGGGCCTCGTGCGGCACCTTCCGTACGGGGAGCAGCGCCGGGTGGAGATCGCGCGGGCCCTGGCCCGCCGTCCCGCCCTCCTGCTGCTGGACGAGCCCGCCGCCGGGCTCAACCACGGGGAGAAGGCGGAGCTGCTCGACCTGATCCGGAGGATCAGGGAACTCGGCATCGCGGTCGCGCTCATCGAGCACGACATGGGCCTGGTCATGGAGATCTCCGACCGCGTGGTGGTGCTCGACCACGGCAAGGAGATCGCCGACGGCACGCCCGCCGAGGTCCGCGCCGACCCGGCGGTGATCGAGGCGTATCTCGGGCGCGACGCCGCCCCGGAGGAGACCGAGGAGGTGCGCGGTGCTCGAAGTGACTGACCTGACGGTGAAGTACGGCGGCGTGACCGCGCTGGACGGCCTGTCGCTCACAGTCGGGGAAGGCGAGACGGTCGCGCTCCTGGGCAGCAACGGGGCCGGTAAGACGACGACGCTGTCGGCGATCTCCGGCCTGGTCCGCCCGTCCGGCGGCGACATCAGGTACGAGGGCGCGTCGGTGGCGGGGGCGGCGCCGTCCGCGATCGTGGCGCGCGGCGTGGTGCACGTGCCCGAGGGGCGGCGGATCTTCAGCACCCTGACGGTCCACGAGAACCTGCTGCTCGGCGGGTACCTGGTGCGGGACGGCCGCGAGCTGGCCAGGCGCATCGACCGGGTCTACGGGCTGCTCCCCCTGCTGGCCGAACGGCGCGGGCAGGAGGGCGGGACGCTGTCGGGCGGCGAGCAGCAGATGCTGGCCATCGGCCGCGCCCTGGTCGCCGGACCCCGGCTGCTGATGCTGGACGAGCCGTCGATGGGCCTCGCCCCGCTCGTCGTGGCGGCCGTCATGGAGGTCATCCGCGACGTCGCCGCGGACGGGACGGCGGTCCTGCTGGTCGAGCAGAACGCGAGGGCGGCGCTCGGGATCGCCCGGCGCGGCTACGTGATCGAGAACGGCCGCTGCGCCCTGGAGAGGCCCGCGGCCGAACTCGCCGTAGATCCGCGCGTGGTCGAGGCCTACCTGGGCGGCGCGGCCTGAAGACGGCATCAAGGCCGGTCACACGAGTGTGACCGGCCTTGAACGCGGCGCGCCCGGGGATGGGTTACCGGATGGCGAGGGCGCGGGTGAGGGTGCGGAACAGGTCGGTCTGGTCGGTCACGCCGAGGACGCTCGCGGCCTGCGGGCCCTTGGCGGCGATCCGGACCTGGGTGCCGGTGTGCTCCTGGGACTGGCCCGGCGTGTTGGTCGCGTAGTTGAGCTTCATGGGGGCGCCGTCGGCGGTGATCAGCGTGGCGGTCTGGCCCGGGCTCTGCGCCTCCAGCGGGATGATCTGACTGGTGTGGCCGTGGTCGGCGGTCACGACCACCAGGGTGTCGGGGTGCCGGCGGGCGTAGTCGAGCGAGGCCCGCACCGCCTTGTCGAACTCGGCCGTCTCACCGATCTGGCCGCAGGGGTCGGCGGCGTGGTCGCGCTTGTCGATCGAGGCGCCCTCGATCTGCAGGAAGAAGCCCTTGCGGCTGTGCTTGGTCTGCGCGTCCAGCAGGCCGATGGCCTTGGACGCCATGGTCGACAGGTGCGGGCCGCCGAAGGAGCCGTTCGGCGTGCACCTGGACGGGTCGGTGCCGCCGACCTTGGCCGCCGGACCGGTCCACTCCTGCGGCATGTTGCCGTCGGCGAACAGACCCAGCAGCTTGCCGCCGGGCTTGGCCGCGTTCAGCCCGCCCTCGTCGGTGACGACGGTGTATCCGGCGGCCTTGGCCTGGTCGATCACGGTCTTGCCGGCGAAGGGCCCCGCCTTCACCGTCTGCGCGAAGCGGGCCTTCCCGCCGCCCAGGTAGAGGTCGGCGCCCGTCTGCACCTGCTGCTCGGCGATCGAGCCGGGCCCCCCGTTGACCTTGTCCTGCGCGGGGCACTTGGCCATGTCGGCCGGGCCCTGGCAGCCGCGGTCCGCGACGTGCGCGGCCAGCACCGCCGGGGTGGCGTCGCCCAGTTCGGCCGTGGACACGTCGCCGGTGCGCAGCCCGGCCCGCTTGGCCAGTTCCAGGACGGTCGGGACCGGCTTGCCGTCCGGCGTGACCGAGATGGCCCCGTTGTAGGTCTTGTGACCCGTCGCCCAGCCGGTGCCGCTGGCCGCCGAATCGGTCACGTAGTCGATCTGGCGCGGGTCGGCCTTGTTGACCGAGTACGTGGTGTACGCACCGGTCAGCGGCAGCGTGTCCATGGCGAGCCGCCCGGCGGCGCCCTTGACGTAGTTGCGGGCGGCGGTGATCTCCGAGTCGCCCATGCCGTCACCGATCAACAAGATGACGTTGCGCGCCTTGCCGCCCTGCACGGCCTGCCGGACCTCCTGGGTCCGGTCCCCGCCGGACGCATCCGCGAGCCCCGAGCCGAGCGCGGCGGCCACAGCCCCCGTGGTGAGGACGACCGCGGCCGTCCGCCGTATCTTCGCAGCCGGAATCATAAGGCTGGCCTCCTGGCTCATGAGTGACGAACAGGCACAGATCACCAGGTCAAGATGAGGCCGACGCCCGTCGATCACGACGAACACGTGAACGGTCGGCGAACGGTGGCGCGACGCGGTCGACAGCACCTCTCGCCGGGTGGACGCCCGAAGGCGGACCCGGGCCTTCGCGCCGGGGCCGCCTTCGTCCGGAGACGCCCGCTTCGCCGCTACAGGGGCGGACGCGTCACGTGCACCGGCGTCCCGTAGTCGGAGAACTCGGTGACCGAGGTGAATCGGACGGGGTCCCGGTCGGCGATCTCGGGGTGCGGGCTGGTGATGACGGTCGTCTGCACGATCTTCTGGATCTTGCGGGTGGCGAGCCCGACCGTGACCGTCCCGGTGACCCGCCGCCCGGCGGGCGACCCCTCGGAGGGACGGGCCACGTGGGCGAAGGCGTAGGTCTGCACCTCCGCCGCCCCGCTGCCCGTCCGGCCCTGGGACACCACCTTTCCGAACGTGGCCAGCATCCGCAGCGTCCGGCCGACGTCGGCGGTCAGCTCCTGCGGGCCGGTGGTGCCGCGCGTCAGCCCGTTCAGCCCGTGGTCGAGCTTGCGCCATGTCCTGCCGCGCTGCACGTAGGTGTCGTCGCCGATGAAGCGCTGCTCCATCGGCACCGATCCGGGGCCGCGCAGGTAGCCGCGCCGGTTGGGGGCGTCGAAGGCGCCCCGGTAGGTCTCCACGGTCTCGCGCCGGCCGCGCGAGCTGAGCGTCCAGGTCAGTTTCACGTGGAACGTCGTGCCCGCCGTGGCTTCGGTCGCCGCGGCGAGGGTGACGTCGCCGCCGGGTTCGGTGGTGATCGTACGGTCGGCGTCGTCGCCGGGGACGAGGTTCCCGCCGACGGTGGCGGCGGCCACGACCAGCGCGACCGCGCCGGTGCCGAGCGCTCCGGCGGCCGTGCGGCGCCTGCGCCTGGCGCGTCGGCCGCGGTGCATCACGGTCTCGATCGGCGCCTCGGGGATCGGGTGCCCGTCGGTCGCCGACCGCAGCATCTGGGTCAGCCGGTCCTCGCTCATCGTGTGATCTCCTCGGTCTGTGAGAGGGCGAGCGTCGAACGGAGCCGTTTCATCGCCCGGGAGTGCTGGCTCTTGACGGTGCCGACGGAGCATCCGAGAAGGTCGGCCGTCGCCGCCTCCGTCAGGTCGGCGTAGTGCCGCAGCACGACGATCGCGCGCTGCTGGCGGGGCAGGACGAGCAGCGCCCGGCGCAGCTCGTCGTCCGGCTCCCGCTGGGAACTGGAACGCGCGTCGAGCCGTTCGGGGGCGTCGGTCAGCAGCTCCCGCCGCCTGCGCCGCCACCAGCTGACGTTGCCGTTGACCAGCATCCGCTTCAGGTAGGCGTCCGGGTCGCCGTCGGCGACCCGGCGCCAGCGCACGTACAGCTTCACCAGGCAGTCCTGGAGGAGCTCCTCGGCGCGGTGGGCGTCGCCGGTCAGCAGTGTGGCCAGGCCGTAATGGCGTTTCCACGCGGCGGCCGCGAACGTGGCGTACGCGGTTTCCTGCGTCGGTTCACTCACGAGCATTGAACGCCGCAGAGCGCGCGGATGGTTGGCAGGATCGTCCGGCGAATCCGCGGGCATGATCTCGCTTCCCGGCCTCGGGGACGGGCGGGCGCCGCGGCTCAGCCCTCGGCGTTCGACGCGGCGAAGCGGGCCCGGTAGGCCGACGGGCTGAGGCCGGTCTGGCGGCGCACCTGGACGCGCAGGTTGGCGGGGGTGCCCAGGCCGCTGGCGCGCGCGACGGCCTCCAGCCGGAGCTCGCCGTTCTCGATGAGCCTGCACGCCAGCGCGGCCCGCTCGGCGTTCAACCAGGCCAGCGGGGTCGTGCCGAGCTCGGCCTGGAAGCGGCGGTGCAGCGTGGCGGCGCTGGTAGCGGCGCGGGCGGCCAGGTCGGCGACGGTCAGGGGCAGATCGAGCCGCTCCCGCGCCCAGGCCAGAACGGGCGCGAGCGAGGTGTCCGGGATCGCCGGGACGGGACGTTCGACGAACTGCCGCTGGCCGCCGTCGCGGTGCCCGGCGAAGACCAGGCGGCGGCCGACCGCGTTGGCGATCTCCGCGCCGTGGTCGCGGCGCACGAGGTGCAGGCCCAGGTCGAGCGCGGCGGCGCTGCCCGCTGCGGTCAGCACGTCGCCGTCGTCCACGAACAGCACGTCGGGTTCGAGCCGCACCGCCGGGAAGCGGGACCGGAAGAGATCGGCCCAGCGCCAGTGGGTGGTCGCCGGGCGGCCGTCGAGCACCCCGGCGGCCGCCAGCGTGAACGCGCCGGTGCAGAAGCTCACGAGCCGTGCGCCACGGCCGGCGGCCCCGCGGATCGCGGCGAGGACCCTCTCGTCGGGAGTGTTCTCGGGGTCTGGGCGATTGGGGACGATCACGGTGTCCGCGGTCTCGACCGCCTCCAGCCCCGAGATCCCCGACATCGTGAACATGCCCGCATGCATCACCACCGGGCCGGGCGCGCAGAGCGTGAAGTCGTACCACGGGACGCCCAACTCGGGCCGGCGCAGGCCGAACAACTCGGTCGTGACGCCCATCTCGAACGGGTTCGAACCCCGGTCGACCATCATGACCACGCGATGCGAGGATCCTTGCGGCATATGCGATTCCTAGCACTCACGCCGGACAGCGGCCAGCCGTGACAGTGGACGGATGAACGAACCGATCGATCTGCACTCCGCGCTAGCCTCCTTCTCCGATCTCTGGAGCCCGCGCATCGTCTCGCAGGTGAACGACTACGACGTCCGCGTCGCCAAGGTCGCCGGGGACCACGTCTGGCACGCCCACGACGACACAGACGAGTTCTTCCTGGTACTCGACGGCGAATTCGCCATCGCGCTCCGCGACGAGAGCGGCGAACGCGCCGTGACCCTTCCCAAGGGCTCGGTGTTCGTCGTGCCTCGCGGCGTGGAGCACAGGCCCTCCGCCCCGGGCGGCGCGTCGATCCTCATGTTCGAACCGGCCGGGACGCTGAGCGTCGGCGACCGGCACGACGACGTCCCGGACCACGTCGACGCGACCATCGGGCGGGCCCTCGGCTAGCACCCGGACCGGGTCACGGACCGGTTTGTGGGCTCCAGCGCGGTCCCGCGTGTCGGACCAGGGCGGCGATGAAGGCGTCGTGCTGATGCTCGTACATGGGGCCCAGGACGCAGACGGGTCTGCGCTTACCCTGGCCCTTCTCCAGGTCGGGCATCGACACGTCGAGGCCGATCCACCCGGCGGGGCGGAGCCGGGTGTGCGGGCTCCCCCTGCGAAACCGGACGCGGAGGGTGTCGCAGCGGTGGTACCGCCCGGCCGCCGTGCGTTCGAGCGAGACCGTCTCGATCTCGTTCCAGAGGAATGTGCGCCGCCCGGCGGGGCCCGTGGACGGGGTGGCGCACCGAGAATCCGTGGTGGTGATGCCGCGCGAGTCGATGCGGAGGGACCATGGGCGGCGGTGCGCCAGTCCGCGGGAATGCCGGTACCAGGCCGGAGTACGGAAGGCGAGATAGATCCCGTACAGCACGGCGCCGACCCCGCAGAAGAATGCCGGGTATGCGGCAATGAAGGCCGCGAACCCCCACGGATCGCTCGTCGAATCGTCTCCCCACTTCACTGCCAGCCAAATGATCAGCAGCGTGAGGACGACGAGCGTCCCGACAAGGATCCAGCGGGGGCCCGGAGCCTTTTTGAGTGCTTCCGTATAGGAGGAAGGGGGCTCCTCTCCGGTCCAGCCGATCTCGAACCCATCTCCGGCCTCCGGTGGAGCCTCGCGCGCGGTGACCTTTGCAGACGGCTCACCGGCGAGGAGCGCGAACAGGACGCCGCCAAGGGCGTAGAGGTCGGAGCGTTCGTCGCCGCGCTGGTCGAGGAACTGCTCCGGCGCGCCGTAAGAGGCGGTGCCCGCCGGCGCGAGCATGGTGGTCGGGGCGACGGTGAAGGTGTACGCGTGGGAGTCCCGCTCGAAGCGGTGCGGCAGGTCGGGAGAGGTGTCGGCGTCGTCGGGGAGGAACTTGACGGCCACGTCCCGGTGCAGGTCGCGGTCGCGTCCCGCCCACCTCGCCCATTCCGCCGCGACCGAGCCGCTCGACCAGCTCGTACCTGCCCGCGATCAGCGTGCCGCGATCCACCCGCCGCCCCTCACGTGCGCACCCCTGCCGTCGTGATCATTGTCACGCACCCTTCCGCTTCATGCAGACGGTTCTGTTCCTTTGTCCGTCGAGCGCACGCCTCCAGGGTCTGCCGTGGGCGGCCGCTCCATCGGCCGGAGCTGGACGCTCGCCTCGGCCTCGCCGCCGCCGGAAGGCCTGCCGCCTCTGTTGTGAGACCGCCGCCAGGTCGGGGCGCTCAGCATCACGTGATCTCGATCAGGGCACGTACCCGCGTTCCCTCAGGTCGCCGGGCCGTTGTTCGCGTCGGGCTGGCCGGGCAGGAGGCGGCGGTGGGCCATGGCGAGGAAGGCGCGGCCTGCCGGACTGGCGTGGTGGGGACGGGCGGCGAGGATGATCCGGCGTTCCAGCGAGGGGCGGGCGAGCGGCACCTGGGCCAGTGCGGGCGGCCCTTGGAGCGCGGACTGCGGGAGAACGGCCAGGCCGATCCGCTGGAGGACGAGCTGCCGGACGAGGGTGAGGTCGCGGGTCTCGGCGACCACGTTCGGGACGAACCCGAGGCGCTGGCAGGCGGCCTCGATGTTGGTCCGGAGCTTGCCGCTGCGGGGCGCGGTCACGAGAGGCTCGTCCCGCAGGTCGTGGAGGGTGAGCGAGTCCCGGGCGGCGAAGGGGTGCTCGGGGTGCAGGGCGACCACGACGTCCTCCCGGGCGATCACGTGCGGGGCCATCTCGGCGGCGAGCGGGGTGTCGGCGGGGCCCTGGCCGACGACCGCCACGTCGAGCTCACCGGTGGACAGGGCCGCGACCAGGCCGTCCGTCTCGTCCTCGCGGAGGGTGAGGCGGATCCGCGGATGACGCCGGTGGAAGGCGCCCAGCAGCGCGAGCACGCGCTGGTCGGGCAGCGGTTGCACCAGACCGACCGCGAGACTGCCGGTGAGCAGGCCCGACAACGCGGCGATCGACTCCTTCGCGTTGGCGGCCTCGGCGAGCATGGCGCGGGCGTGCGGCAGCAGCGCCTCCCCAGCGGCGGTGAGGGCGACGGAGCGGCGGTCGCGCCGGAACAGGGGCTCGCCCACCTCGGCCTCCAGCCGGCGGATCTGCTGGCTGATCGCGGGCTGCGCCACCTGGACGCGCTCGGCCGCGCGGGTGAAGTGGCGTTCCTCGGCGACGGCGACGAAGTACCCGAGCTGCCGAAGTTCCATAAACAAACGCTATTACAGCAAGCGCAAGCCTGTCTTGGACTTATCACTGCCGACCGCCTTAGCGTCGGTGTCATCGGACGAACCGACCGGAAGCGAGGTGCATGATCATGGGCAAGCTGGTGGTGTCGGAGATCCAAGGCCCCCAAGGTCCTGGCCGCGTACGCCGTCCGGCAGGGCGGGCAGCGGTGAGTCCCCCGGTCCGGGTCCGGCTCGCGATGACCCTCGCCGCGTGGCTGGTGGCGTTCGCCGTGGTCATGCTGCTGCTCGCGCTGTTCGGGGACCTGCTCGCCGCGCTGCCGATGGCCGGCCGCGCCGCGGTCATCAGCGGGGTTCTCGTCACCGTCATGGTCAACCTGGTCATGCCGAGGCTGGCCGGCCTGGTCAACCGGTGGGCCGCCTCCGGACCGGTGACGGCCCCGGCGGGCAGCGCGACCGAACCCTCCGACCGCGAGCCCGTCCACACGTGACAGGCCGGAGGACCTGGAGGTCGACCGGCCCGGGGCGGCGGTGGCCCCGGCCCACGGGCCGGGGCCGCCGCCGCCCCGACACGTCCACCGCTTCCTCGATCATCCGGAGGCGGGAAGAATGTGAGCGAAGCCGGAGGCAGCCGGTTCGAGTCCGGTCCGCGCTCCGGGAGTTCACGGGAACCGGAGGAGACGCGATGGCGACGATGCCGCCGAACCCGGCGTTGGAAGCGCTGGACGTGCTGGTCGGCGAGTGGACGGCCGAGGTTCCGCAGTTCGGTGACGCGCAGGGCAGGGTGACCATCGACCGGTCGGAAGGCGGCGCCTTCCTGCGGATCCGGTCGGAGCCGCCGGCTCCCGCACCGACCGCCGTCCAGCTGGTCGGTCCCGACGACTCGTCCGACCTCTACACCGTCCTGTACTACGACGCGCGCGGCGTGTCCCGCGTCTACCGGATGACCTTCGACGGCGGCGTCTGGAAGATGTGGCGGGACGCCCCAGGGTTCGATCAGCGCTTCACCGGGACGGTCGGCGCCGACGGCCGCACGATCCAGGCGGCCTGGGAGAAGTCCTTCGACAACCAGACCTGGGAGCACGACTTCGACATCACCTACACGAAGGTCGCCGACTAGGGCTCCAGGCCGGGACGGTCGCGCAGCCAGGCCTCCGCGCGCCTGCGCGACGCCTGCGACAGCCACGCGTCCTGGACGACCTCCGCGAGCTCCCGCCGCGTCAGCTCACCGAGGCGGCTCGCCCGGACGAGCACCGAGCGGTGGCCGTTGAAATGCGGGGTCGTGAAGAACGGCGACGCCTCGTCCTGCACGAGCGCCTCCTTGTCGGACTCGGAGGGCACCCAGAAGACGATCACGTCCGGGTAGCGCTCGCCCGTGACGGGGTCGACCGCGTCGGGGCGAGGGGTGCGGAAGAACACGAACGACTTGCGTCCCACCTGGTAGACGGGATTCCCGCTCTTGCCGTGCTCGACCGTGACATGAGGCATCGCCTGTGCCAGCTCGTGCACGTCCTCCACCCGGGCAGGACGATCGTCTGCCTGCATGCCGGGCAGCGTACTCCGGTTCACTGTCCCAGCCCTGGATTGCCCAAGCCCCGCCGCGGCGCATGCCGGTCGGCGGGGCCCACGTTGGCGGTCAGGGCGTCTGGCCGGGCTTGTCGACGATTCCGATGGCGACGCGGACCATGATGCGCTGCACGGTCCCCGCCCTCAGCGTCCTCCTGGGCTCGCCCTCGGACTCGAACGTCCGGTCCTTGATCGTCACTGCCCGTTCCCCAAGGTAGGCGTAGGTGCTCGGGTCGAGCAGCACCTCCTGGTGCAGCCAGCCGTCCACCAGCAGGCCCAGCGCGATCGCCGGACGGCCGTCGGCGTCAACCTCGCCCTCGACCAGCGTCACGCCCGGGATCCGCTTGATGGCCCGGAAGATCGCCGCCTCCTGCGCAGGGGAATGGACGCTTTCACGCAGGATGGTGGCCAGGATCTCGTAGGTCAGCTCATCGCCGCCGCCGCCCGCGCTGATCTTCCGCAGGAGCGCATCGGGATCGCTGGGCAGCGGGTCGTACCTGGCCGCGGCGGCCGAGTCCACCGTTTCGTGCCCGAGCCGCACCCTGCCGTCCTTGAGCGCCGCGTTCTGCCTGCCGTCGACCCGCCGCCAGGAATCCCAGGTATCCGTCTTGTACGGACCGCCCCAGGCGGCCCCGCCCGCATTGGCCGACGTCGTCAGCCGCATCCTCGTGTAGATCCACTGGTGGGGGCGGGGTGTGCGGAAGTGCCCCTTCTCGGCGGCCGCGGCGGCCCGGTCGAGCACGTGCGCCGCCTCGGCGACCGAGCTCAGCGAGACGGCAGGGGATGGCGGACCGGGAGGTTCCTCCTCGCCGCCTCCGAGGACGCCCGCACCGGCGACGGCGGCCACCGCCAGTGCGCCTACGGCGGCGAGCCGGACACCCGGCCCCGGCAGTGAGAACCGGCGGCGCTGCCGCTCCGGGTCCCTCCGGGCCGACGGCCCGGCGTCCACGACATCGGACGGGTCCAGTGCCGTGACGGCCTCCGCCAGGCGGCGCGCGCCCGGTCGGTCGGCGAACCCGGCCAGCGTCTCGTCGTGCACGCGGGCCATCGACCGCACGAGGCCATCGGTGGAGTGGTGCTTCATGCCAGGGACCTCCGTTCGCCGGTGGGACGCTTGGTGACCGCGGGCGCCACCTCGGCCTGGGCCGAGCGCAGCGCGCGGGAGAAGCGCTTGCGCGCCCGGTGCAACCGGACGCGCGCGGCCCCGACCGAGCAGCCGAGGACCGCGGCGACGGCGGAGTGGTCGAGTCCCTCCCAGGCGACCAGGCCGAGCACCTCGCGGTCGTCGTCCGACAGGTGGCCGAACGCCTCGGCGATGGCCGACGCCTCGGCCGGATCCGAACCGACCGCGGCGATCTCGTCGCGGAGGTCGTGGCGCAGGCTCGTGGTGCGCCGCCGGCGCTGCGCCTCCCCGCGCCAGTGGTTGGCCAGCACCCGGCGCGCGACGCCGTACATCCACAGGCGCGCCCGGCCGCCGGGCGGGATGTCGTCCAGCCGCCTCCACGCGATCGTGAAGGTCTCCGCGACGACGTCGGCGGCGTCGTCCGGGGACGGGCACCGGCGCAGCACGTACCCCAGGATCGGTTCGTACGTGGCGGCATAGACGGCCTCGAACCTGGCCTTGCGGTCATCCATCGAAGCCCCGATGGCGTGGTCTCTCCAGTCGCACGTGGCCCTCCTTGACTGCGGGAACACCCCGTACGTGTCGAGAGGGACGCCGGTGTTACCGCCCAGGGGGCCGCGGCTCGGGCACCGGCCCTGCCGCCGGTTCGCGCGGGCCCGCGGACGTCTTCGACCGAGCAGGACGAGCTTCTGCCCGGATGCCCGCAGCGTAACGCCGGGATCATCGGCCGCGCCCGCGAGACGTTCAGGAGCTGAGGGCCTCGCGCTCGATCCGCTCGAACTGCGCGGCCATCGCCTCGGCCAGCGCGGTGGCCCCCGACAGCGGGCGCACCATCACGGTCAGGTCGTCGATCAGCCCGTCCTCGTCCATGTGGAGGAAGTCGCACCCGTGCACCTGGCGCCCGTTCACGGTCGCCTCGAACATGAGCGCGTGGTCGCGGCCATCGGCGCTGGCGATCTCCCGCACATAGCGGAGGTCCTGGAACACCCGCGCCGCGCCCCGCACGATCGCCGCCGTGATCGCCTTCCCGTGGTACGGCTTGAACGCGACCGGGCTGGTGAACACGGCGTCGTCGGCCAGCAGCCCCTCGATCGCCGCCGTGTCCCCGGCCTCCACCGCTCGCCGGAACGGATGCATCCGACACCCCCGAATATCCAACTTGTTGATTAGGTGCAAATTACACTAGCCATGTCGTGGGAGGTCGTCCACCGGTCGGGGACGTGGCGGCGATCACGGGCCGATACGCTCGGGACCATGTCGTTGCGGAACGCGGTGCTGGCCACGCTTCTGGAAGGCGAAGCGTCCGGGTACGACCTGTCCAAGAGCTTCGACGCCGGCGTGGCCAACTTCTGGATGGCCACCCCGCAGCAGCTCTACCGGGAGCTCGACAAGATGGCCGCCGAGGGCCTGATCCAGGCGCGGGTCGTCCAGCAGGAACGCCGTCCCAACAAGCGCCTGTTCTCCCTCACCGACGCCGGCCGCCGCGCCCTGCACGACTTCACCGCGAGGCCCCCGCGCCCCGGCGCGATGCGCGAGGAGCTGATGGTCCAGGTCCAGGCGGTGGACGCCGGGGACGTCGAGGCCGTCATGTCCGCCCTCCGCGAGCGCCGCACCTGGGCCGAATCCAAGATCGCCCGCTTCGAGCGGCTCCAGGCGCGCTTCCTGAACGGCCGCTCCGAAGAGGAGTACCTGGCCACCGCCGACCGGATCGGCCCCTACCTCACCCTGATGCGCGGCCTGGCCTTCGAGCGCGAGAACCTCCGCTGGTGCGAGGAGACCCTGACCGTCCTCGACCGCCGCACCAGCTCCCTCAAGCCCTGATCTCAGCACCCCGGAGACCGCACCCAGCGCCGGCGGCCGCCTTGCGGCACGCGGAGCGGAATGCCTCGGGCCGGGCCGGCAGTCATCAGGCTGGTCGGCAGTGGAGCAGGACGTACGGGGAAAGTGGTGAAGGAATCCTTGCGGGCGTGGACGGGGTGCAGCGCGGCGCCGACGGGAATGCCTGTGTGGGCGTCCAGAGGCAGGGACGCCAGGCCGCGCTCGGCCTCGGCTCGGCGACCGCCCGGACGTCGGATCGGGACACATCTCGATGCTCAGTTCTTCGGCCGCATGTCTTGTTCGGCGGGGCGCCGATCGTCTTGTAGATGAGGGCGGACGAACCGGCTGCGAAGGAGGAGCCATGCCGGACGAGGACGTGAAGCGGGCAGCGCACCGAGCCCTGGTGGATCGCGTGCTGAAAGGGGAGGGCCGGGCGCCTGCGGACCAGCGGGCACGCGCCTTCGGCAACGATGGGCTCGCCCCGCCGCTTGACACATTGATCGGCAAGGTCGTCGACACCCCGGCCCAGGTCACCGAGGCGGACCTTGCCGCGGCGAAGGCGTCGGGCTGCACGGAGGACCAGGTGTTCGAGCTGGTGGTCTGCGCCGCGGTCGGCCAGTCCGACCGGCTGTACGAAGCCGGGCTGGCCGCCCTGGCCGAAGCTACCGGCGAAGGGAGGCCGGGCCATGCGTCTTGACATCCTCGACCACGGCTACGACCGGCGAACCAAGCTGCTGTTCGCGCTCATCCGGCTGCTCTCCAGGCATCCGGTGCCGGACGCCGCCAAGCTGGTCTTCTACCGGCCCGACTTCTACGGCACCCGGGCGAAGGAGTTCACCCACGAGGCGATGCGCGGGCCGTCCGACTGGTCGGTGGGCGACCGGGAGTTGATGGCGGCCTACGTGTCCAAGGTGAACGAGTCGGCATTCTGCGTCGCCGCGCACACTGCGACAGCGAGCCGGGCATACCAGGACGAGTCCCGGGTCGCGGCGGTGCTGGCCGACCTGGACTCGGCCCCCGTCGAGGAGCCGCTGCGGGCGACGCTGCGAATGCTCGGCAAGCTGACCCGGGAGGGCGAGGTCGGCGCCGACGACATGCGGGACGTGCTGGCCGCCGGTGTCTCACCCCGGCAGGTCGAGGACGCGCTCGCGGTCTGCGCCGCGTTCACCGTCACCGCCCGCCTCGCCAACGCCTTCGGATTCGAGTTGCTCACCCCGGAGGACTTCGAAGCCGGAGCCGGCTACCTGCTCAAGCGCGGCTACCGGTAACCCGGCGGGCGCCTCAGGCGGGAAGCGGCTCCACGCAGGCAAAGAGGGGAGGGCTCTCGCCGTCCGTCCGCTCGGCCGCATCGATGTAGTCGGCGAGAGCGCCGCGGGACCGAGCCAGCCTCTCCATCTGATCGTCGATGCGCCGCAACCGCGTCCGCATCGCGGCCAGCAACTCGGGACACCCGAGCAGTTCCGGGGCCTCCCCGACCGCGCAAGGCAGCAGGTATGCGATGTCCTCAGAGGACAGACCCGCGTCGAGCAGGTGCCGGATCTGCTTCACCCGGACCACGGCGCCCTCGTCGTACTCGCGGTAGCCGTTCGCGCCGCGGTCCGCCTCCAGCAGGCCCTGCGCCTCGTAGTAGCGCAGCTGATGGGCCTTGACGCCCGTCCGGCGGCTCAGCTCTCCGATCCGCATCGCATCCTCACTTGACCTTCAGACCGGTATCAACGTTGACGATGCTGCCATGAGCGACAACACCGACATCCCTGTGACGGTCCTCGGGCTCGGCCTGATGGGCCGGGCTCTCGCCGGCGCGTTCCTGAAGGCCGGGCTTCCCACGACCGTGTGGAACCGCACGGCCTCCAAGGCCGACCGGTTGGCGGCCGAAGGCGCACGACCGGCGCCGACGGTCGGCGACGCACTCAAGGCGGGCCCGCTGACGATCATCTGCCTCACCGACTACCAGGCCGTGCACGAGGTGCTCGACGCTAACGAGCTGGACGGCACGACCCTGGTCAACCTCACCTCCGGCAGCTCGGCCCAGGCTCGCGAAACCGCCCGATGGGCCGAGCAGCGCGGCGCCCGCTACCTGGACGGCGCGATCATGGCCGTCCCGCCGGCCATCGGGACCGCCGAAGCGCTGATCCTCTACAGCGGGCCGCGAGCGGACTTCGAGGCGCACGAGCCGACACTCGGCGCGCTCGGCACCGCCACCCACCTCGGCGCGGACCACGGGTTGGCGTCCCTGTACGACGTGGCGGGCCTGGCGATGATGTGGAGCGTGCTGAACGCCTGGCTCCAGGGCACCGCCCTGCTCAGGACGGCTCGTGTCGACGCCGTGACGTACGCGCCGTTCGCACAGCAGATCGCCACCGTCGTGGCCGGGTGGCTCCCCGGGTATGCCGCGCAGGTCGACCAGGGCTCCTTCCCCGCCGAGGTGTCGGCCCTGGAGACCGACGCGCGGGCGATGGCGCACCTCGTCGAGGAGTGCGAGGCGGCAGGCGTCAACGCCGAACTCCCCAAGCTGTTCAAGGCAATGGCCGACCGCTCCATCGCCGCCGGACACGGCCACGAGCAGTACCCCGTCCTGATCAAGGAGTTCACCACCCCCTGACCGACCTCCACCACCGTTCGCGGCCCGCCGGCCCGCTCAAGGCCGGCCCGCCCCCGCCTCACCGCCGAACAATCCCCGCGCCTGAAGCAACTGGAGCGCTTGGACAACGAAAGGCGGAACCCGCAGCCGCACCAGACAAGGCCGCGGACAGAACTCCAACCGCAGATCGCCGACGCCCACCAGCCCCCACCCCCGTCAACGGATCGGAAGTCTCATCCCAGGAGAGCACGCCACCGCTGTGAGCGACATCGCCACCAGGGAGAGGTCGCCGGGCTACGCGACGGTGAGCCAGGCCTCGCTACGGCAGGCGTCGGGATTCGGCTTCCCGGGCGTTCGCGTGGAGCGCACCTGTGCTGCTGGATCGTGTTACTGGGCCATGTCCACGAAGCGGCTGTAGTGGCCCTGGAAGGCGACCGTGACGGTGGCGGTGGGGCCGTTGCGGTGCTTGGCGACGATCAGGTCGGCCTCGCCGGCGCGCGGCGACTCCTTCTCGTAGGCGTCCTCGCGGTGCAGCAGGATCACCATGTCCGCATCTTGCTCGATACTGCCCGATTCGCGAAGGTCGGACACCATGGGCTTTTTGTCGGTTCGCTGTTCGGGGCCTCGGTTGAGCTGGGAGAGCGCGATGACCGGGACGCCCAGTTCCTTGGCGAGGAGCTTCAGCGAGCGGGAGAACTCCGACACCTCGACCTGGCGGCTCTCGACGCGCTTGCCCGAGGTCATCAGCTGCAGGTAGTCGATGATCACCAGGCGAAGGTCGTGCTGCTGCTTCAGGCGCCGGCACTTCGCGCGGATCTCCATCATCGACATGTTCGGCGAGTCGTCGATGAACAGCGGCGCCTCGGCGACCTCGCTCATGCGCCGGGCGAGGCGCGTCCAGTCCTCGTCCTGCATGGTGCCGGACCGCATCGCGTGCAGCGCCACCCGCGCCTCCGCGGACAGCAGGCGCATCGTGATCTCGTTGCGGCCCATCTCCAGGCTGAAGAACGCCGAGGTCAGCCCGTGCTTGATGGACGCGGCACGGGCGAAGTCGAGGGCGAGCGTCGAGTTGTGCGTGGGGATGCAGGAGCGCCCCGCCAGGTACATGTGGTCGGCGTTGTCGACCTGGACGCACCGGACGGGCACGCTCTCTACGGGCCGCACGTCCACGATGTACCGCACCTGCGCCTTCGGATGGACGGACTGCCGCTGCCGAGCCGCCTTGCGCGGCAACCGGAACACCGTCTCCGCAGGTGTGAAGTTGATCCGGTAGAACGTCGATGTCTCCTCGGACCGCCCCTTCACACGCCTGGTCCGCATCGTCGCGCGGTAGCCGAGGCTGAGGATCAGCTCGTGCGCGTCATCGGCGAGCCGCTTGTTCACGAAGCCGAGTTGGACCTGCCCGATCTCCGAGACATAGCCGTCCGTGTCGAGCATCCCCGCGAGCAGCGCCCGCCGTTGCGCCTCCGAAGCCCGCAGGTATGGCGCAGGAATGTGCTTGTTCCGCCAGAGCCCGAGGGCCTTGATCTTTGTGGTGACGCCGGGCAGACCGAACCGCCCAGACGTCTTGCGTCGCACGACCGGCTGCCCTGCCGCTTCGATCTCCTTGAGGATCTCCTCGTCGAAACAGGTGAGAGAGCCACTCCGGCTGTCTCCGTCACCGAGCCACGCGCCCAGGACATACGGGGCTATGGGCAGGTCCACATTCGGGAGTTGGAACGGTGCGGCGACCTCGACCGCATGGTTGGGGCGGTTGTCACCGTCACAGCGCAGCGTCGCGGCGATCTCTTCGGTGGTCTTGATGGGACGGTGCTGCGCCGTGGTCGTGGCATTCTTCGGGCGCACCGCGCGCCCGAGCAGCCCTCGGTAGAGACTCGTGCACTCGTAGCGGGGCCGGCGCTTGGAGAGGCTCACGTCGGCTTCGCCGCGATGCCCCAGCTCACGCGTGACCGCGTAGAGCGCATGCTTGAACTCGGCGCCGACCTTGGCCACCGCTTCACCATGGGTGATGAGTTGACGAGGCCCCTCGTTGGCATCCGCCGTCGCCCAGCGGACGCGGTCGACGGCCTCCCGCGGCCAGTAGTAGGCCGTGCTGTTCCCGCTCTTCTGGCGACGGGCAGCACGGGTCGTCGTCCGCCACTGATGCTGGGCGTCCGCGACGATCACTTCGCCGTCGGAGAACTCGATCTCGTAGCACGGACGGCCGTGCATGACGTCGGTTGCGGCCACGACACGAGTCGGCTTCCCATCGGCTCCGATCAGATAGTCACCAACGGACACTTCGCCCATCGTGGTCCAGCCAAATGGGGTCGGAAGAGGCGTATCTAGACTAGTCGCCTTGCCCATCGCGGGCCGGGCAGCGACCACTACCATCTGGCCGGGGTGCAGGCCGTTGGTCAGGGCGTCGAGGTCGGCGAAGCCGGTGGGGCAGCCGACCATCTGGCCGCCGCGGCTGCCGATCGCCTCGATCTCGTCCAGGGCGCCGGGCATGATCTCGCTGAGCGCGACGTAGTCCTCGCCGGCGCGCTTCTCGGCGATGGCGAAGACCTCGGCCTGGGCGCGGTCGAGGACCTCGTCGGCGTCGGCGCCGTCGGCGGCGTAGCCCATCTGGACGATGCGGGTGCCGGCCTCGACCAGGCGGCGCAGGACCGCGCGCTCGTGGACGATCTTGGCGTAGTACCCGGCGTTGGCCGCGGTGGGCACCAGGGAGATCAGGGTGTGCAGGTAGGGCGCGCCGCCGATGCGGCCGATCTCGCCGTTCTTGGTGAGCTCGCCGGCGACGGTGACCGCGTCGGCGGGGTCGCCGCGGCCGTAGAGATCGAGGATGACGTCGTAGATGATCTGGTGGGCGGGGCGGTAGAAGTCGGGGGTGCGCAGCATCTCCACGACCTCGGCGATGGCGTCCTGGGAGAGCAGCATGCCGCCGAGGACGCCCTGCTCGGCCGAGATGTCGTGCGGGGGGGTGCGCTCGAACTCATGCTCCTGCGGCCCGATATCCGCCACGCTCACCGCCGACACCCCCTTCATCTGGCCCGCCGGCGGCCCCGTCCGCCCATCGCCGACCGTTCACCTCACGTCTATCTGACGCGTCGGACATTCTCCCGAGCCCGCGCCGCCGCGGGCAAAGCGAGCTGTGGACAAGCCTGTGGACGGCCTGTGCAGACACGCGGGTCAGGTTGTGCACGACCTGTGGACAACTCTGTGGATTCGTCGTGGACGAGGCCCGATCAACCCCGCTGAACTGCGGTAACGTCGTCCACCGGGTGTGCGGGAAAGAAAGTCGGCCGAGTGGGGCGATGTAAGGCTCTTATTTTATTTGTGAGTTACACGCTGGTACCCTCGGCGCGGTGACGACTCCCCGGCGGCTCGCGTCCGCGCACGACCGCGAGATCCTGCGCCTCGCCGTGCCGGCCTTCGGCGCGCTCGTCGCGGAACCCCTCTTCCTGCTCTCGGACTCGGCCATCGTCGGGCATCTCGGCACCGCCCAACTGGGCGGGCTCGGTGTCGCCGGGCAGGCCCTGAACACGCTCGTCTACCTCTGCGTCTTCCTCGCCTACGGGACGACCGCGGGCGTGGCGCGCCAGGTCGGGGCGGGCGACCTGCGGGCGGCGATCAGGCAGGGCATCGACGGCATGTGGCTCGCGATCGCCATCGGCGCCGCGCTGATCGCGGTGGGCTGGCCGCTGATCCCCTGGATCGTGGACGCCTTCGGCGCGTCCCCGGGCGTGGCGCCCTACGCCGCGACGTACCTGCGGGTCAGCCTGTTCGGGATCCCGTCGATGCTGGTCGTCCTGGCCGGGACGGGCGTGCTGCGCGGCCTCCAGGACACACGCACCCCGCTGCTCGTGTCGATCGGCGGCTTCTCGCTGAACCTGCTGCTCAACATGGTGTTCGTGATCGTGCTCGGGTGGGGCATCGCCGGATCCGCGTGGGGCACCGTCGTCGCGCAGACCGGCAGCGCCGCCGTGTACGTGGCCGTGGTGCTGCGCGCGGCCCGCCGGCACGGCGCCCAGGTCCGTCCTGACCTGGACGGGTTGCGCACCTCCGCCACGGCGGGTCTCGGGCTGCTCGTCCGGACGGCGGCGCTGCGCGTCGTCCTCATCGTCGGGACGTCGATCGCGGCGCGCATGGGGGAC
This sequence comes from Actinomadura sp. K4S16, assembly GCF_008327685.1. Taxonomy (GTDB): domain Bacteria; phylum Actinomycetota; class Actinomycetes; order Streptosporangiales; family Streptosporangiaceae; genus Spirillospora. Next base: position 145,061 of record NZ_BDDE01000020.1, on the reverse strand, counting down.
CCGGAGATCGCCGCCTATCAGGTCGGGTTCCAGGTGTGGACGCTGCTGGCGTTCGCGCTCGACGCCATCGCGATCGCCGGCCAGGCCATCACCGGGCGGTATCTGGGCGCGTCCGACATCACCGCCACGCGGGCCGTCACGCGCCGGATGGTGTGGTGGGGCGTCGGCTGCGGCGTCGTGTTCGGCCTGGCCATCCTGGTGGTCCGGCCGTGGCTGCCCGCCCTGTTCACCGCCGACGGCGACGTCCGGGACCTCCTGCTCGCCTCACTGCTCGTCGTGGCGGTGCTGCAACCGGTCGCCGGTGTGGTGTTCGTCCTGGACGGCATCCTGATCGGGGCCGGCGACGGCGCCTACCTCGCCGTGACGACGCTGGTCGCGACCGCGGTCTTCCTGCCCGCCGCCATCGCCGTCTTCCGGACGGACACGGGCCTGGTCGGCCTCTGGTTCGCGATCGGGCTGTGGATGCTCACCCGGATGGTCACGCTGGGCCTGCGGGCCCGCGGCGACCGCTGGATGGTCACCGGCGCCGTCCGCTGACACCGGAAAGATCATCCGATGCCGAAATGCTCGCCGTCCTGCGGACATGCGGAGGTAGACGCCCGAGCAGGAGGTATCCCCTTGTCCCTGAAGAAGACGGCCGTGGGAATCGGTCTCGCGCTCACGCTGGCCGGCACGGCGGCCGCCGCCATGGCCCCGGCCCACGCCGATCCCGGCCCTGCGCGGCCGCGGGATGCCCGCGCCACCCCGCATGACGGTTATCGCGCCACGCAGATCCACGGCGAGCGGCCCCGTCCCGTCCGTCCGCTCGCTTCGGCGCGGTTGGCCAAGGGGGAGCAGGTCTCCATCACGGTCCTGGACCGCGTCGGGAAGGCCCCCGAGGAAGTGTTCGTCACGCTGGCCCCGCTGGACGGCGGCGACTGGCTGGGCGGCACGGTGGTGAACGGACGCCTGGAGAGCGAGGTGCCCGCCGGCCGTTACGCGGTGATGGCCTGGGTTCCGACCGGCACGTCCAACACCCTCGTCTACCTGCCGGACGTCCAGCCCGGCGACCTCGTCCTGGACGCCCGCGAAGGCCGCCCCATCCTGCCCCGGATCGACCGCGCGGACGCCGGGCTGGCCTCCGCGGGCATCACGGTGACGCAGCGGATCGGCGGCGAGCAGTCCCTCATGACCTTCAATGACGGCCTGGACCTCTACGTGACGCCCACCGGCTCCGCACCCGGACTCGCCCTGCGCGCGCAGGCCATCATGACCAAGCAGGGTTCCACCGAATCCAGCCCCTACGTCTACAGTCTCGCGAGCCTCACCGAAGGACGCCTGGACGAGCCGTTCGCCCAGCCGATCCGTACGGGCGACCTCGCGGCGGTCCGCACCAGGTACGGCGCCGAAGGACGTCCCGCATGCGGCGGCGGGCACGTCGGCGTCGACTGGGGCGACGTCGGCATCGGCGCCTGGGTCGGCGTCGGCTCGCTGCCCACGACCCGCACCGAGTACTTCACCCCGGGCTTCACCTGGTCGCTCGACTCGGGCGTCACCACGCCGGACTGCTCGTACGACAGCATCGACGAGCGCTCCCGGTCGCTGATGCCGCCGCGTGCCGGGGAGTACACCCAGGAGTGGAACATCGGGCCGTTCACGTCCGGCCAAGGCACGGCCATCTGGTCGACCGCAGGCCAAGAGCCCTCGATCGCGGTCCCGATGCTCTCGACCTGGGACAGCCGGAGCGCGCTCGGGCCCTACGCCGGGACGACCGGCCGCTCGGTGCTGCGGGACGCCCAGGACCGCGCCGTCTACCAGAGCGACGAGCCCGGCGCCGCCTACGACTGGCCGGCACCGCCTCCCGGCGACTACTCGCTCACCTTGGACGCGACCCGGCAGGCTCCCTGGTCGGACCACAGCTCGACCGAGCACACCGTCCTGCGCTTCACGGTCCGTGACGACAAGCCGGTGTCGCTGCCGGGGATCCGCCTCCGCACCCCGCTGGACGACCAGAACCACGCGCGGCCGGGAGCCCGGCAGCCGATCACGCTGAACGTCCCCGGCTCGACCGCGGCTCCCTCGCTCCAGTTCTCGGTCGACGAGGGTCGCGCGTGGCGGAAGGTCGCCGTCCGCAAGTCCGGTGCGAACTGGACGGCGACGATCCGCAACCCTTCGGCCGGGCAGGTCTCCCTCCGCATGACCGTCCCAGGCCTGGTCGACCAGACCGTGATCGGTGCGTACACGATCGGTTAGCGCGTTTCCCGGATCGCCCCCGCCTCGCCGGCCACTCCCGCTACTATTCGAACATGTGTTCCACACACGGCGAGCGGATGGCCCGGCTGACTCAGGCGATCGACGACCTGGCGGCGGAGGGCCTCACCGGTCTGCCCCCGGAGACCCTGGTCGAACGGGTGGCGGGCATCTGGTCGCTCGTCGAGGGCATCGACCCCGAGATCGCCCGCCGACGCACCCGTTATACGACCCCCGAGACCTAGCGCCTGTCTCGAAGTGTTCTCGGCCACGCGCGAACGCGTGACCTGCCCGGTGCAGTGAAGCCGAAGGCGAGTGAAACCGGGCAGGTCACGAAGCGGTGCCGCGTTCGCCCAGGCCCGGTCACGCAGAGCCGCCAGGCGAGCGAAGTGGGCCGGGACTTTGAAACCCAGACGCTCAGTCCAGGTCGTCGAGGGACGGCAGCAGGGGCGGCAGGATCAATCCGCCGTCGGAGTCGTTCGGGCCCGTGGAGTCCTCGCCCGTCGTGTCGGGGCTCGTCGAGTGATGGCTCGACGAGCCCTCCAGGCGGTAGGCCACCGAGCGCCGCAACGCGGGCAGTCGCGCGTAGAGGGCATCGCCGGGGCACAGGGTCCTGTTGTAGTCGCGGTGCCCGACGATGGCCTTGGCCGGGTCGAGATCGTACTTCCGGCACAGCCAGACGCAGACCTCGACCAGCGACTTCCACAGGGCGCCCGGCACCCGGCCGGACATGTAGGTGCCCTCGTTCTCGATGCCGATCGTGTGCTGGTTGTGGTGCAGGACCTGGGCGCCGATGGCGAGGTCGCCCGACCGGATGGCCCGCAGGCTCCGGTTCCGGCCCTCCATCACGATGCCGCCCCGGCTGATCGTGAGCTGCTGGCCCGCGTCGTCCCAGCGGTTCCGGTTCATGTGGATGTTCTGGATGGTCCGCGACAGGGCGAACGCATGGGCGAGCGAGCGGCCCCGCGAGTTCGTCGTCGCCGTGTGGTGCACGACGATGTGGTCCGGTGCCCTGTCGACGACCTTGGCCGGGCGCCTGGGCGGCCTCGCATGCCACTGCGCCCGCGTGTACACGTGCGGAGCGTCGGCCGTGAAAAGAACGCGCTGGTCGACCCCGCCGTACGGCCCGGCTGCAAGCTCCTCCGCCATGGCTTCATTCTGGCGGGACGTCCCGAGGGGCAGCATCTCCACCAGGCCGGCCCCCATGACGCCGCCGATCAGCGCCCGGCGCGTCAGGGCCCCGGCCCTGCGATGCGGCTCGTCCGCGCCCTCCCCCGAATGCGTGCTCACCACCGCCCCCTTCGTCCCGCGACATCGTGGTCACGGAACGTAATCGCCGCAAAGGCGATCACTCAAACGCACGCCGGTTCACGGACGTTTCACGGGAAACCCAAACATCAGCGGCCACGCGAAACGTGGACAGACTCCGCATCCAGGGACCCGCCACGGCACCAACGTCCCGCGCGGATCACCCACCGCCGCATCGGCGGTCCCGCCACGTGCGCCACAGCAGCAGGATGATCGACGAGAGCACCGGCCCGGCGGTGCCGAGCGGCACGTCGCCCAACGCGATCACGGCGGCGCACGCCGTGGCGGTCAGCCCCGCGACCAGCACCAGCCCGCGGCCCCCGGAGGGCGCGACTCGGCCGCGGGAGGGGCGGCTCGGGGCCCGTCGGCGGCGGGGGCGCGCACGAGGGTGGGAGCTTCCGGGGGTACGACGACGACCCCCGGCCCTGGCGGGCTCGGGGGTCGTCGGGTGGTGCGTGTCAGGCCTCGAGGACGTTGACGTCGATCGTGGCGTTGACGTCGCTGTGCAGGCGCACGCTGACCCGGTGGGTGCCGACGGTCTTGATCGGGTTGCCGATCTCGATGCGGCGGCGGTCCAGGTCGGGGCCGTCGGCGGCGCGGACCGCCTCGGCGATGTCGGCGGCGGTGACGGCGCCGAACAGGCGGCCGTTGCTGCCGGTGCGGGTGCGCAGCGTGACGCGCAGGCCGCCGAGGCGGTCGGCGACCTCACGGGCGTGCTCGACGGTCGCGATCTCGCGGGCCGAGCGCGCCTTCTTGATCGACTCGACCTCCTTCTCGGCACCCCGGGTCCACTTGATCGCGAACCCGCGGGGGACGAGGTAGTTGCGGCCGTAGCCGTCGCGGACGTCGATGACGTCACCGGGCTCGCCGAGCCCGGAGACCTGCTGGGTCAGGATGAGCTTCATGATTCTTTACCCCCTGCCTCAGCGCGCGGTGCTGGTGTACGGCAGCAGCGCCATCTCACGGGCGTTCTTGATCGCCGTGGCGACGTCCCGCTGGTGCTGGGTGCAGTTGCCGGTCACCCGCCGGGCACGGATCTTGCCGCGGTCGGAGATGAACTTCCGCAGCAGGCCCGTGTCCTTGTAGTCGACGTAGGAGATCTTCTCCTGGCAGAAAACGCAAACCTTCTTCTTCGGCTTGCGGGGAGGTGGCTTCGCCATCGTGGTGCTCCTTTGGGAGAGCCCCGCTCACGCGGGAATGGACGTGTACTCGTTGTTGCGTGGTCGTGCCGGAGGCCTTAGAAGGGCGGGTCGTCGGAGAATCCGCCGCCGCCACCGCCACCGCCGGTGGCCCAGGGGTCGTCGGCCGGAGCGCCGCCCTGCTGGCCGCCGCCGAAGCCGCCGCCCTGCTGGCCGCCCCCGAAACCGCCGCCGCCCTGGCCGCCGCCGCCGAAGCCGCCGCCGCCCTGGCCGCCGCCGCCGCCGAAGCCGCCGCCGCCTTGACCGCCACCGCCCTGCCGCTGGGTCTTGTTGACCTTGGCGGTGGCGTTGCGCAGCGACGGGCCGACCTCGTCGACCTCGACCTCGAAGACGGTGCGCTTCTCACCCTCGCGGGTCTCGTAGGAGCGCTGCTTGAGGCGTCCCTGCACGATCACCCGCATGCCGCGCTGCAGGGTCTCGGCCACGTTCTCGGCGGCCTGCCGCCAGACGTTGCAGGTCAGGAACAGCGCCTCCCCGTCCTTCCAGTCGCCCGACTGGCGGTCGAAGAACCGCGGGGTCGAGGCGAGGCGGAACGACGCGACCGCCTGGCCGCTCGGGGTGAAGCGCAGATTCGGGTCCTCGACGAGGTTCCCGACGATCGTGATTACGGTGTCGCCTGCCATGGGGCTCGCTCCGGCTGGTGTGAGGGCTGAGCCGGGCTCAGTGGACCTCGGGGCGGATGACCTTGGTGCGGAGGATGGACTCGCTCAGGTTGAGCTGCCGGTCGAGCTCCTTGACCGTGGCAGGCTCAGCCGACAGGTCGACCACCGCGTAGATGCCTTCGGACTTCTTCTGGATGTCGTACGCCAGGCGCCGGCGGCCCCAGACGTCGACCTTCTCCACGCTGCCGCCGCCGTCCTTGACGACCTTCAGGAACGGGTCGAGCGCCGCACCCGCGGTGCGCTCGTCGATGGCGGGGTCGAGAATGGTCATGAGTTCGTAACGACGCATGCTGTGTCCCTACCTCCTCTGGACTGATGCGGTCACGGTCTCTCCGTGACAGGAGGGCTCTTGCGTCCGCCGCGGCGGCACCGGCCCGGATCGCCGGGCGGACCTGCCGCGAGACCGATACAGGCTACCAACACTGAGACGTGCGCAAGCCGGTTCCTGCAGCGGAGCGCAGGGAATCGGCTCGTACCCCGCCCTTCCCGGGGTGTGGGGATCGACCCACAGGCAGCTCGTGCCGGTTCCCGGAGCAGAACGCACGCCGCCGGTGTGCGCCATGGGCTTCCAGTGCCTGTCTCGAAGTGGCCTCGGCCACGCGCGCGAACGCGTGACCTGCCCGGTGGAGCGAAGCCGGAGGCGAGCGGAACCGGGCAGATCGCGAAGCGATGCCGCGTTCGCCCAGGCCCGGTCACGTAGCGAGCCGCCAGGCGAGCTACGTGGGCCGGGACTGTGGCAAACACAGCCGCCAGGCGAGCGAAGTGGGCCGGGACTGTGGAAAACACAGCTCAGTGCCTCGCCTTGGGTTGGGCGGCCCGGGCGGTACAGCGGCGGCGTTCCAGTTCGGCCATGATGTCCGCCATGCGGGCTCGCATGCGGGCGGCCTGGGTCGTCAGCATCGACAGCTCCTCGACGAGCTCCGCGTCACCGATGAGCCCCAACTCCGCTTCCCTCACGGTCTGCACCTCCTGCTCCTCCCCGCTTCCCCTCGGGGGCGGACCCGAGCCGGTGTTCTCGAATCCGTGTTCGACCGTACCGGGTGCCGCCGACATTCCGTGCCCGGCCCCGATTGATCTTCGTCTCGGCTGGGCATTCCTTTACCCGCATGGTCCGTCCGGTCCCGCGCGCACCGTCTGGCCCGAGGCGCGGGAGCTGAGCTGGAGGAGGATCCCGATGTCCCAGCAGGCGACCGGCAGCGGCGCGCAGCGCGAGCGCGCCTCCCGCGCACAGAGCGAGGCCGGCCCGCACCGGCGGCAGGACGTGCTGGCGGTGGCCGCGCTCACGCTCGGCATCGCGGCGCTGATCCTCGGCTGGATCCCCGCGACCCACTTCGCCGGGGCGCTCCTCGGCGTGATCGGCCTGCCGGTCGCCCTGTACTCCCAGATGATCTCCGCGACGACGAACGAGCGGTGGCTGAACGTGATCGGCATGGTCGCCGCGTTCGTCGGCGCCGGCTTCGCGCTGAGCCACGGGGGCTTCTCGCTCTGACCGCCGGCCCGGGATCCCGCCCGCCCTGTCCGAGGGCGCGGCTAGTCTCGTGAGCATGCGCATCGGAGCCCACGTCGACCAGACCAACCCGCTCGACAACGCCCGCGCGGTCGGCGCCGACGTCGTCCAGTTCTTCCTCGGCGACCCGCAGGGGTGGAAGAAGCCGGTCCTGCCCGAGGGCGTGGAGGCGCTGGAGGGCTCCGGCGTGGACGTGTACGTGCACGCCCCGTACACGATCAACGTGGCGACGTCCAACAACCGGATCCGGATCCCGAGCCGCAAGAACCTCACCCAGCAGCTGGAGGCGGCCGCGTCGATCGGCGCCAAGGCGCTGATCGTGCACGGCGGGCACGTGCTGAAGGACGACGACCCGGAGACCGGCTTCGAGAACTGGCGCAAGGTGTTCGAGCGGGTCGAGTGTCCGATTCCGGTCTACATCGAGAACACCGCGGGCGGCGGGAACGCGATGGCGCGCAAGTTCGACCGGATCGCGCGGCTGTGGGAGGTGCTGTCGGGCGTCCCGGGGCTGGAGTCCAAGCTCGGTTTCTGCCTCGACACCTGCCACGCGCACGCGGCGGGGGAGGAACTGGTCGACGCCGTCGACCGGATCAAGGCCATAACCGGCCGCATCGACCTGGTGCACTGCAACGACAGCCGCGATTCGTTCGGGTCGGGGGCCGACCGGCACGCCAACCTGGGCAGTGGCAGCATCGACCCCGAGCTGATCCTCGGCGTGGTCCGGGCGGCGGGCGCCCCGGTCGTGGTGGAGACGCCCTCTGAGGGCCAGGCCGACGACATTTCCTGGTTGCGTTCCAAGCTCTGACGAAGCAGAGTCGGGATCGTCGCCGGAGTCCGGGAACCGCGGTGGCGGGCGCGGCATCTAAACGCGCGTAGGCCCAGCCTGACGACAAAGTCCGAAGATCACGTCACACTGGCATAATCCGGAACCAGCCCTCAGCGCACGCGTGCTCTCTCCGGCGGCGGGCGCGCGAACCGATCGGGAAGCACATGGCACAGCCCCCTTACGACCCCTACGGCTACGGAGCGCAGGACCCCTACGCCCAGTCCTACTCCCAGCAGCCCGCGGTCCAGCACCACTACTACGGGTCGTCGACCCCGGTCACCGCGCCGACCAACGGGATGGCGACCGCGTCGCTGGTGTGCGGGCTCATCGGCTTCTTCGCCTGCGGGCTGACGTCGATCCTGGCGATCATCTTCGGGCACGTCTCGCTGAACCAGATCAAGCGGACGCGCGAGGGCGGCCACGGCATGGCCGTCGCCGGTCTCGTCCTCGGCTACATCGTGTCCGCCGGGTGGCTGATCTTCTGGATCTTCTACATCGGCCTGTGGGCGATGATCGTGGGCAGCGGCGCCACGTCCGGCAGCACGTACTGACCGTTCAGACGAGCCGGGGCACGCCCGCCACCTCCACGCCGACGCTCGACATCAGCACCGTCATGGGGGTGGGGGTGTCCCGCCACGTCTTCACCGCCGCGGCGAAAACGTCCAGGACGGCGCGCAGCGACGCCGGGTCCGTCTCGGCCAGGTCGGCCCACGACTCGTACAGCACCATGTAGCCGTGTTTCGCCGGCGCCCACGACAGGTCCCTGAGGTACCTGCCGAGATCGTCCCAGCCGGCGCCCGCTCCCTCCGGCGGATCGAAGACGCCGGCGCACAGCCGCAGGAACGCCTCCTCCGTCCGCGCGCGGCGCCCATCGAGGTAGAAGCCCCGCCAGCCGGCCTCCTCGGCCCGCTCCATCCAGTTCGTGTCACCGACCGCGCCCGGCACCGGCGGCATCCGCCACTGGTAGACGCCCGGTTCCAGCCGTCCGGCCAGCAGCTCGGTCAGCGCTTGGTCCGCGTTCACGTCATCTCCCGGGAGTTCCGGCGTCCCCGCAGGTCCGCGGGGAGCGGGCGGCCAGCCCCACCCGCCGCCTTCCGTTCCCCCACATAAGCCGCAGAACCTCCGATATCGGCAGATTTACGGCCATGGTCACACCTCCTTCAACGGAGGAGTGCGGCGGCGGCGTTCAACGTCCAGGGCGTCCATCGCGCGTCCGCGCATGCCGCCGAGGCCGCGGCCAAGGCGTTCCCTACCGCTCCGAGCGTCCCTTGACACGCCTTTCGCCGTTCCCTATTCTCTCGAATAGAGAGATGCTCAGTAAGCGAGCAGCTCTTAGAGCGAGGTAGTTGCCCGATTCCGAGAGGAACACAGAGATGAACACCGCGCCCACCACCGCCGGCACCGCGACCCGCGTCCAGGCCCACTACGAGACCGTCAAGAAGCTCGGCCACTGGACGACCGGCCGCCGCTTCGAGGTCCGCGCCCGCCGCGGCATGGTCGTGCTGGACCTGCGCTCGCCGCGGATCCCGGACGGCGACATCGAGATCGCGGTCGACCTCGACCACTCGATGGTGAAGCTGCTGGTCCCGCAGGACGCCCGGATCGACCACTGGGACCTGCGCTACACCGGCCGCGGCCGCGTCAAGGACTGGACGGGCGAGAACGGCGGCGGCCGCGCGATCCGCGTCACCGGGGAGATCCGGCACGGGGAGATCCGCGTCCACCGCGGCGGCGTCGCCACCCTGTCCGCGATGTTCTCCCGCGAGTTCGTCGAGGACGTCCGCCGCGCCCGCCGCGAAGGCACCACCCCCACCGTCGCCGATCCCGCTCACGAGGACTGAGCCCGACCCCAGAAGGACCCCGAAGGCCCGTCCCGGCGAACCCGCCCGGACGGGCCTTTCCCTACCCGCGCCCTTGGCGGCGCACGGAATTGTGAGAGCGTGCGAAGTCCGGGGTTGAGTCTCCACCGGCTGGAGGCCTCAGGGTGAGGGGCATGGACGGCGACACCATGTACACGATCGGCGAACTGGCACGCCGCACCGGGCTCTCGGTGCGGACGATCCGGTTCTACTCCGACGCCGGTGTCGTCCCGCCCACCCGCCGTACCGAGGCCGGCTACCGGCTCTACGACGCGGACGCCGCCGCGCGCCTCGACCTGGTGCGCACGCTGCGCGACCTCGGCGTCGACCTCGCCACCGTCCAGCGGCTGCTGGACCGGGAGGTCGGCGTCGGGCAGGTCGCGGCGGCGCACGCGGACGCGCTGGACGTGCAGATCCGCACGCTCAGGCTGCGCCGGGCCGTGCTGCGGGCGGTGGCGAAACGCGGATCGACCCCGGAGGAGATAGAACTCATGCACAGGCTCGCCCGGCTTTCCGACGAGGAGCGGCGCCGGATCATCACCGACTTCATCGACGAGTCCTTCGCGGGGCTCGACGTCCACCCCGGCTTCGCGGAGAAGATGCGCGCCGCGCTGCCGGAGCTGCCCGACGACCCCGAGCCCGAGCAGGTCGACGCCTGGGTCGAGCTGGCCGAACTGGTCGGCGACTCCGGCTTCCGGGCCTCGGTGCGGCGGATGGCCGAGTTCCAGGCGGCCGAGGTCGCGGACGGCGGCCTCCCGGACGGCGCCGCCGCCCTCGCCGACCTGACCCGCCAGAAGGTCGAGCAGGCCGTCGCGGACGGCGTCGACCCGCGCTCGGACGACGCCCGTCCCGTGGTGGACGAGCTGGTCCGCGCCTTCGCCGAGACGTGGGACGCCGCCGACGGCGCCGCGTTCCGGCGCGACCTGCTGCACCGGCTGGATATCGGCACCGACCGCCGCGCCGAGCGGTACTGGCAGCTGCTCGCCGTCATCAACGGCTGGCCCGTCCCGCCGACGCTGACGCCGCTGTTCGAATGGTTCATCGACGCGCTGCGGCCGCGGGTCGGGGAAGGCGGCTGACCCCGGGAGGGCCGAGGTTCGGAAAGGCTGATCCTCAGGAGGGCTGGGGGACGCTGACGTGGTGGTCGCCGCGCCGGCGTCCCAGGGCCACCACATCGGGCGCGCCGTCGAGGACGCCGCCCGCCGGGTCGTCGTCCCCGTCCGACCGGACGACGTCGGCGGACGGGACCAGGACGTCCCGCACCACCAGCACTGCCAGTGCGAGGACGGTCACGAAGCGGGCGAGCAGCGCCAGCGAGTAGACGTCCTTGCCGATCCCGCCGTCCGGAGCGTCGAGGCTCAGGACCGCCGACAGCGTCCCGGACAGGTCGGCGCCCTGGGTCTGGGCGGACACCGACAGCAGGTACCACCAGATGCCGAAGAAGTAGGCGATCTCGCCGAGCTGCCAGGCGACGAACGCCGGCAGCTTCGGGCGGGCCAGCACCGCGAGCGGCAGCAGCCACAGGACGTACTGCGGCGACCAGACCTTGTTCGGCAGCATGAACGCGACCAGCACGAGGAACATCAGCTGCGGCAGCCGCGGGCGGCGCGGGGCGGCCAAGGCCAGCACGGCGATTCCGGCGGCGAGGAAGAGGAACGTTCCCGTGCCGATCAGGTTGAGCAGGTCGGTGTCGGAGGCGGGCTTCTCGAGCCCGTGGTCCTGCAGGACGAAGAAGATCGAGCCCCAGTCGATGCCGCGCTTCTGGCTGAAGGTGTAGAACTCCTTCCACCCGTCCCACGCGAAGAGCATCACGGGCAGGTTCACGGCCAGCCACCCGGCGGCCGTGCCGGCGAGCATCCGGCCCATGGCGCGCCACTGCCCGGCCCGGACGCACAGCAGGACGAGCGGCCCGAGGAACAGCAGCGGATAGAACTTCGCCGCGATCGCCAGACCGAGGAGCGCCCCTGCCAGGGCGGGCCGGCGCGCCGACCAGGCGGCCAGCGCCAGCGCCGACAGCGCCACCGCCAGCAGGTCCCAGTTGATGTAGGCGGTGAGCAGCAGCGCGGGGGACAGCGCCACCATCAGGCCGGTGCGCAGGGAGCGGCGTCCGGCCGCGTACGCGGTGGCGAGGACGGCGACGACCGCGAGGACGGCGAGGAGCAGGACGGTGACGTTGTAGAACGCGAGCCCGCGCCCGTCCGCTCCGAACGGCTCGACCAGCCACGCGACGAGCTGCATGAAGCCGCCGCTCAGCACCGGGTACTCGACGTGGCGGATGTCGGAGCCGGCGAACGCGTCGAAGTACGGGATCTTCCCGTCGTTGAGCCCGCGCACGTAGTAGAGCGGGTAGACGTCGGTGTAGCAGGCGTTCGCCGTCGTCTTGAGGAAGTCGAACCGCACCGACGCGCACGGCTGCTTCTGCAGCCAGCCGAGTGCGCACACCAGGGCGGTGAGCCCTGTCAGCACCGGCGCGAGGCGCCTCAGCCGTCCGGGAGCGTCCGTCCCGTCACTGTCGGCGGGCATCCCGAGCCTCTCCGTAGACGACGACATGGACAGCAAGCCTATTCGTCCAGGAGACGCGCGCGGCCGGAAACGGAACGGCCCGGAGCCGCCGGGGCTCCGGGCCGTCGCGTCACGGACGTACCGCTAGTTGCCGGCGTTGGGGTCGGTCTGGCGGCAGGCCGGGTCGTTCTTGTGCTGCGGTTTCGCGCACCACCAGCCCTTGTCGCCTTCCGGAGGAAGGTTCGGGTTGCAGCCGAGCGGCATGTTGTACTGGTCGCACGGCACGTCTCCCGAACCCGGCGGGGTGATGGTCGGCGTGTTCGTCGGCTTGGTCGTCTGCGGCTGGCAGCCGGGCTGCGGGTTCTGCTGCCCCGGCTGGCACGTCGGCGTGTTGGACGGCGTCGGGGTCGCGGACGTGGTGGGCGTCGGCTTCGCCTTGGCCCACGGGGCGACCTGGCCGCCGTTCACCGGCGGCGGGAACTGCGAGATGTCCTTGCCCTCCAAGGCCTTCAGCATGAAGATCTTGAACAGCTCGGCCGGGACCGTACCACCGTAGACCTGGCTGTAGCTGCCGACGCCGATCAGCGACTTGCGGTTGCCGTTCTTGTCCTGCCGCCACATCGCCGCCGACGTCGCGAGCTCCGGCGTGTAGCCGACGAACCAGGCCGACTTGTTCTCGTCGGTGGTACCGGTCTTGCCGGCCACCGGACGGGCGCCGAGGCTGGCGCGGGTACCGGTACCGCTGGTGACGACCGCCCGCATCGCGGACGTGGCGTCGGCCGCGACGCCCTCGTCGAAGGCCGTCGTGGGCTTCTCCCAGGGCAGCTTCTTCAGCAGCTTGTGCTCGTTGTTCATGATGGGGCGGCCGCGGTTGTCAGTGATCTTGGCGATCACGTGCGCCTCCCGGTGCTTGCCGCCCGCCGCGAACGTCGAGTACACCGACGCCATCGTGACCGGGGTCGCGTCGATGACGCCCAGCGGCAGCGACGTGATGTCGGGCTTGAGGTCCGGGGTCCCCTTCGGGATGCCCATCTTCTCGGCCATGTCCACGACGTTGGACAACTGGACCTTCTGCCCGAGGTCGACATACGCCGTGTTGATCGACATCGCCGTCATCTGCTTGAGGTTGTAGACGCCGTTCTCCGAGCGGCTGTCGTTGGTGAACGACGCGCCGGCGATCGTCCGCTTGTAGCTGCCGTCCATCGTCGTCCGCAGGCTGATGCCCTGGTCGAGCGCCGTGGCGAGCACGATCGGCTTGAACGACGAACCCGGCTGCACCTTGCCCTGGAAGGAGTTGTCGAACTGCTGCTTGGCGTAGCTCGGACCGCCGTAGGCGGCCACCACCCCGCCGGTCTTCGGATCGACCGCCGCGAGCCCGAACTGGATGTCGCTCTTCAGCCCGTTCTGCTTGCGGATCTGCGAGACGGCCTTGTTGGTGTAGTCCTGCAGGTCCTTGCGGAACGTGGTAGTGATCTTCAGACCGCCGGTGTCCAGGTCCTGCTCGGTGATGCCGAGCGTCTTCAGCTCGTTGAGGACGCGGTCGCGGAGGTAGCCGGAGTTCGGGTCGTCCGGGACGTCGCTCCAGTTCTTCTGCGTCTGGGGGAACTTCGCCTGGGCGCGCTTGGCCGAGTCGAGCCAGCCCTTCTCGACCATGCCGTCGAGGACGTAGTTCCAGCGGCTGATCAGCGCCCGCTTGGCCGGGTTGGAGTCCGGCCCGTAGGTGGCGAAGTAGCCCGGCCGCTGGATCAACGCCGCGAGCATCGCCGCTTCCGACTCGTTGATCTCCGTGACGGGCTTGTGGAAGAAGGCGCGGGACGCGGCCTGGACGCCGTAGGCGTGCCGCCCGAACGGGACGGTGTTCAGGTACAGCTCAAGGACCCGCGACTTGGGCATCTCCTTGCCCATGCGGATGGAAATGAGGATCTCCTTGAACTTGCGGCTGGCCGTGCGGTCCGTGCTGAGGTTCGCCCAGTAGTTGCGGGCCAGCTGCTGCGTGATCGTCGAGGCGCCGGCGACGTCGCCGCCCGTCCCGGCCCGGTACATCGCGCCCACGATGCCCATCGGCGAGATCCCCGGCTCGTGCCAGAAGTTGCGGTCCTCCGCGGCGAGGACGGCGTTCTGGACGTGCTTCGGCACCTTGGCCAGCGGGAGGTTCTCGCGGTGGGTGCCGATGCGGGCCAGCGGCGACCCGTCGGCGTAGGTGATCACCGACTCCTGGGCCTTCGCGGCGTCCTGCGCTTCGCTCGGCATCGGGGTGTTGGCGTAGGCGACGACGACGAGGATCGCCAGGCCGAGGATCATCACGCTGACGACCGCGACGACGATCTTCCAGTTGGGGATGTAGCGCTTCCAACCGGTCTTCTGGCTCGCCTCGTCGGTGCGCTTGCGCTCGCGGCGCCCCCCGCCGCGGCCGGCGCCCCGGCCCTCGTCGCCCCAGAAGCCGTCGTCCCCGCCGCCTCCGGAACCACCGCGTCCGCCCGGGCCGCCGGGCCCGCCGGGACCACCCGGCCCGCCCGGGCCACCGGGACCGCCAGGGCCGCCGGGACCACCTGGACCGCCGGGGCCGCGCCGCGTCGGGCGGCCGCCGCCGCCCGACGGCATGGCCGCGGGCGCGCCTCGGCGACGGGTGCCTCCAGGGGCGCCCGAGCGCGGGGGACCGCCCGCCCGTCCGCCCGGCCTGCCTCCGGGGCGCGGTGCCCGGCCCGGCGTCGGCGAGCCGCCCGGCCCGCCGCGCTGCGCGCCCGAGGGCATGCCGGAAGAGCCGGGGCGGGGGGAGCCCCTCCGGCCAGAGCCCTCTCCGAATTCCGGTCCGTATCGGCTTGGGTTACTCACGCGGCCTCATCAACTGGGGGACGGCTGTGCGTCGTCCGAGCGTACTGTGCCCCCGGCGCGGAAGGGGCCGCCAAGGAAGGGCTCACCTTCGTCGGGACGGATCGACGCACGCGGACAAGGACGCCGGCGTGCGGCAATTCGCAAGGATGCTTCATGTCACACCCCTATCTCCAGTGGACGGTTCGGTTCGGAAGGGCCGGCCGGTTCATTCGGGCGGCCTCGTCAGCAACTGCAGAGGGTTCAGGGTCTCGGTCTGCGGCTGGGCGCCCCGGCCGCCCCTCTTGTTGCGGCAGGCGGGGTCGCCCTGGTGGATCTGGCACCACCACCGCGGCGGCGGGTTGCTCGGCGGCTTGTTCGGGTCGCAGTTGGCGTTCTGGAACGGGGACTGGCACGGCGGCAGGTTGCCCTGGCCACCGTCGCCGCCGTCCTGGCAGCGCGGGTCGAACTTGCCGACCGGGGTGTTGCACCACGGCGGCTTGCCGTCGTCTTCCTTCTTCTTCTCCGGCGGCTTCGCCCACTTCTGCACGATCCCGCCCCACGCGGGCGGCGGGAACGCCTGCGGGTCCATGCCCTGCACCGCGTTCGACATGTAGGACCGCCAGATGCGGGCGGGGATCGTGCCGCCCTGCACCTCGCCGACCCCCGGCAGGATGACCGACTTCTTCTTGCCGTCCGGGCCCACCGCGTCGTTGTAGATCGTCACCGCGGTCGACATCTGCGGGACGTACCCGACGAACCACGACGAGACGTTGCGGTCCGTCGTACCGGTCTTGCCCGCGGCCTGGCGCCCGTCCGGCAGCGCCGCCGCCGTCGCGGTCCCGCTCTTGATGACCTGCTGCATCGCGTACGTCGCGTCCGCGGCGACCTTCGGGCTGAAGACCCGCCGCTTCTCGTACGTGGGCCGCAGCCGCACCGTCTTGCCGTCCGACTTCTTGACCACGCGGATCACGTGCGGCTGGTGGTACATCCCGCCGTTGGCGAACACCGCGTATCCCGCCGCCTGCTCGATCGGCCGGATGTTGTTGACGCCCAGCGCGAGGTTCAGGCAGCACTTGTGCGGCTCCAGGAGGTCGGACGCGATTCCGGCGTCGGTCTCGGTCTTGATCGCCTCCTCGATCCCGACCTTGCCCATCAGCTGGATGAACGCGGTGTTGACCGAGTCCTTCGTCGCGGTGATCAGGTTGATCGCCGGGCCCACGTCATGGCTGTTCGGGACGATCGAGGCTTTCGGGTCGTCCTTGGACACCACGCTGCCGTCCGGGCCGATCGGCGTCTTCGACCGCCCCTCGACGAGGCTCTTCAGGCTGTAGTTCTGCTTCAGCGCCGTCGCGAGCACGTACGGCTTCATCGCCGACCCGGCCTGCGCCGAGCCCTGCCACACGTTGTCGAAGGACTGGTCCAGGTAGTCGGGACCGCCGTAGAACGCGACGACCTCGCCGTTCGCGGAGTTCACCGACACCAGGCCCACGCGGATCTTCTTCTTCGCGAGCTTCTTCGGGTTCACCTGCGGGACGGTGTGCTCGGCCGCGCGCTTGGCCATCGCCATCTTCTTGCGGTCGAACGTCGTGTAGACCCGCAGGCCCTGGGTCGTCAGCTCCTTGGTGTCGATTTTCATCCGGCCCAGCTCCAGCTTGGCGCGCATCAGCATGTAGCCGCGCTGGCCGCCGTAGAGCTGGTCGCTGGTGCCCGCCTTCCGCATCTTGGGCACGCCCTGCTTGATGTACTTGTCGGCCTCGGCCCGGCTGAGCTTGCCCATCGAGACCATGCCGTTGAGCGTGTACTGGTACCTGCCGGTCACCCACGCCTGGTTGGCCTTGTCCCCCGGGTCCCGGTTCGGGTTCTGGATGATGCCGCCGAGGAGGGCCGCCTGGTCGGGCGTCAGCTTCCACACGTCCGTCCCGAAGTACTCGCGGGACGCGGCCTGGATGCCGTAGGTGTCGCGGCCGAAGTAGATCGTGTTCAGGTAGAGCTTGAGGATCTCGTCCTTGGAGTGCTCGTCCTCCAGCTTCAGCGAGATGAACAGCTCCTGGAACTTCCGGCTGACCGTCCGGTTGTTCGGGTCGGAGTAGTAGTTCTTCGCGAGCTGCTGGGTGATCGTGGAACCGCCGCCGGACCCGCCGGTCAGGTTGTCCCACACCGCCCGCGTCGTGCCCTTGATCGAGAAGCCCGGGTCGGTGCGGAAGCTGCGGTTCTCCGCCGCCAGCACCGCGTTCTGGACGTTCGGCGGGATCTTGGCCAGCTCGACGCTCTGCCGCTTCTTGCCGATCCGGCCGATCTCCGTGCCGTCGGTGTAGTAGAAGATCGACGCCTGGTCCTCGACGCCCGCGACCGTCGGCTCCTTCGGGGTCGGGGTGTTGGCGTAGGCGACCCAGATCAGCGTGACGAACGCCGCGAGGCCGAGGCCGCAGACCCCTCCCACGACCTTCCAGGACGGGATGAACCGCCGCCAGCCCGTCTCGCGGGACCGCAGGTGGCCGAGGAACCCCTTCTTCCCGGGCGGTCCCTGCCGTCCTGGGCCACCGGGGCCTCCCGGCCCGCCGGGACCCCCAGGCCCGCCCGGGCCGCCGGGTCCGCCCGTGCGGTTGGGTCCGCCCGTGCGGTTGGGTCCGCCCGTGCGGTTGGGTCCGCCCGTGCGGTTGGGTACGCCGGGTCCGCCCGTGCGGTTGGCGGCGCGCGTGCCGGTACTGCGGAACCTCGCGGTCACCTTCGCGCCGAGTTCCTGCCCGGCCTTGCCGAGCTCGCCGAGCTTCTCGCGCACGCCCGGCTTCGGGGCCGCGCCGGGCATCCCCGGCGTCCCGAATCCGGCGGGCGGCCCCATTCCGCCCGCACCGGGCGCACCCGGAACCCCTCGCCCGGGCATGCCGGACGGGTTCGGGAACCCGGGACCTCCGGGACCGGTCCCCGGAGCCGCGGGAAGGCCGGGAGGACTGCCCATCGCATGGCGACCGCCGCCCATGCCCGGCCCGGCCGGCATGCCTTGGCCGACCGGAGGCGAAGCGCCGGGCGCGTTGCCCATACCGGGACCGCCGCCCGACGGCGGGAGTCCCCCGGATCCGCTGCTCCCACCGGGTCCACCGGGTCCGCTGGGTCCGCCGAATCCACCCTGGCCGGACACCCCGCCAGGACCAGCGTTGCCGCCAGGGCCGCTGAAACCGCCAGGGCCGGGCGTCCCGCCGGGGCCGCCGCTGCCGCCGAACCCGCCTTGACCAGACGTCCCGGCGAGCCCGCCGTTGCCGCCAGGGCCGAGGCCGCCTTGGCCGGGCGTCCCGCCTGGACCGCCGTTGCCGCCGGGGCCGCCGAACGTGCCCTGACCGGGCATCCCACCTGGGCCGCCCTGACCGCTCGGGGCGGCATGGCGTCCAGCGGACGGCGGGACCGGGTTCGACGGGACCGCGGGCATGGAGGCGGCCGGCGCCGCGCCGCCCAACGGCCCGGGGCTCGCGCCCGGGCCGCCCATGAAACCGGGTCCTTCCGCCGTTCCCGGCGGGGCGGGGTTCTGAGGCGTGCCGGGTGCGCCCGCGGGGTTCGTTCCGGCGGGCTCGCGGGGGACGCTCGGGAAGCCGGGGTCGCCGGAGTCACCGGGGCGGGGGTTCTGGTGCCCGCCCGGCCTCTGCGACCCGGGTTCCGGTCGGGGCTGGCTTGGATTACTCACGCGACCTCATCAACAGGGGACAACGGTTGTTGCCGAGGGCCGGGTGGCTCCCGGCCCTTGTTGCGGCTCGTGCGCCGTCCGAAGATTACTGTGCGGGCTGGTGAGCGGGGGGAGCGTGTGCTCGGCGAGGGACATCCCGGCCGCTCAGCGCCCCCCGAGGGGTCGGCGGATCCTCCTCACTCGGTTGCCGTCCCGGGGCCGTCCCGGGATCGGGGTCGTGCGACACGGCCAGGTGGTTCCAGGACGCAACTTTGACACATTTCCACCACATACACCCTGAAATCTCCGCATTCGCGCTACGGGCCTGCGGGGACGCCCCGCGGCGGCCCAGGTAGATCGCCACTTGCCAGCGGGCCCCCCGGGTACGTATCTTGTCGATGTATCGAGCCGATACATTCGCTCGATACATCGGATCGAGACATCGGCTTCTGCGGAAGAGGGTTCGGGATGGCGGCCAAGAAGGGCGCGGGCGTGCTGGAGCTCGCCGTGCTCGGCCTGCTGCACGAGTCCCCGATGCACGGTTACGAACTGCGCAAGCGGCTCAACACCCTGCTGGGCATGTTCCGCGCGTTCTCGTACGGCTCGCTCTACCCGTGCCTCAAGCAGCTCCTGGCCAACGGGCTGATCATGGAGGACCGGCCGGAGGAGCCGAACACGCCGCTGGCGCTGCAGAGCCGCCGGTCGAAGATCGTTTACAAGCTCACCGCCGACGGCAAGGAGCGCCTTCAGCAGCTCCTCACCGAGGCCGGCCCGGCTTCGTGGGAGGACGAGGGGTTCGGCGTGCACTTCGCCTTCTTCTCGCACACCCGCGCCGACGTCCGGCTGCGGATCCTCGAAGGCCGGCGCAGCCGGCTGGAGGAGCGCCTGGAGAGCGTCCGCGCCGCCCTGGCGCGCACCCGCGAGCGTGTCGACTCCTACACCCTGGAGCTGCAGAACCACGGGCTGGAGTCGGTCGAGCGCGAGGTCCGGTGGCTCAACGAGCTCATCGGGCGCGAGCGGGCCGAGCAGGAACAGCAAGCACAGCAAGCACAGTCAGCTAAGCGAATTGACCAGGACATGCCTCGGGACGAGGGCCGCTGACCAGTGGCCCGGCGCCTTCGGGGGCGGGTGAAACACCACATGTTCCGCAAAAGAGAAGGAGCAACCGGATGGGTTCGGTGCGCGTAGCCATCGTGGGTGTGGGCAACTGCGCCTCTTCGCTCGTCCAGGGCGTCGAGTTCTACAAGGACGCGGCCCCCGACACGCGAGTTCCCGGCCTGATGCACGTCCAGTTCGGCGACTACCACGTGGGCGACGTCGAGTTCGTGGCGGCGTTCGACGTGGACGCCAAGAAGGTCGGGATGGACCTGTCCGAGGCCATCCACGCCAGCGAGAACAACACCATCAAGTTCGCCGACGTGCCTCCGACCGGGGTGACCGTCCAGCGCGGGCACACTTTCGACGGCCTTGGCGAGTACTACCTGGACATGGTCGAGGAGTCGGACGCCGAGCCGGTCGACGTCGTGCAGGCCCTGAAGGACGCCGAGGTCGACGTCCTGGTGTCGTACCTGCCGGTGGGCTCCGAGGAGGCCGACCGCTTCTACGCCCAGTGCGCGATCGACGCCAAGGTCGCGTTCGTGAACGCGCTGCCGGTGTTCATCGCCAGCGACCCCGAGTGGGCGCAGAAGTTCACCGACGCGGGCGTCCCGATCGTCGGCGACGACATCAAGTCGCAGGTCGGCGCCACCATCACGCACCGCGTCATGGCCCGCCTGTTCGAGGACCGCGGGGTCGAGCTGCTGCGCACGTACCAGCTCAACTTCGGCGGCAACATGGACTTCATGAACATGCTGGAGCGCAAGCGGCTCCAGTCCAAGAAGATCTCCAAGACGCAGTCGGTCACCTCGCAGATCCCGCACGAGATGGCGAAGGCGGACGTGCACATCGGCCCGTCCGACCACGTGCCGTGGCTGGACGACCGCAAGTGGGCCTACGTCCGGCTCGAGGGCCGCTCGTTCGGCGACACCCCCCTCAACCTGGAGTACAAGCTCGAGGTCTGGGACTCCCCGAACTCCGCCGGCGTCATCATCGACGCCGTCCGCGCCGCGAAGATCGCCAAGGACCGCGGCATCGGCGGCCCGATCCTGTCGGCCAGCTCCTACTTCATGAAGTCGCCCCCGGAGCAGTACAACGACGACCAGGCGCACGACGCGGTGGAGAAGTTCATCCGCGGCGAGGTCGAGCGCTAGAGCACGGCGGGACAACGCGCCGGTCAGCGCCTCCCCATCAGCGGTTCAAGGGCCCGTCTCCCAGGTGGGACGCGGTTTCCGGAACGTTGAGAGCCTGATCACAAAGTCGCCAAAGGACGCCCTGGCAGTGGACACCCCACTGTCAGGGCGTCCTTACTTCTGTAGAGAAACGGTGATGTACCGGCCCTTTGTCACGCTCTGGCCCTACTGTGACACCGCCGGTTACTGCGCGCCAGGTTCCGAGTCAGTGAGGTGACACCGTGACGGCACGCGAGATGATCAAGGTGACGGCGGGGCTGACGGGCCTTGTGATGGGGCTCGCCGGATGCGCCGGAGGGGGTGACGGTGCGACGGCGGAGGGCGCCTCCCGCGAGGGCGGCACGCTGCGGATCGTCGGCTCGTCCGACGTCGAGCACCTCGACCCCGCGTCCGTGGCCAGCGTCGGCGCGTACGGGCTCGCCCGCACGTTCGCCCGCACGCTGTTCGGGAACCGGGCGTCCAACGACTTCCAGGAGACGGTCCCCGTACGGCCCGACGTCGCCGAGCGGATCCCGACGCGCGAGAACGGCGACATCGGCAAGGACCGCCGCACGTACACGGTCCGGCTGCGCGAGGGCGTCCGGTGGAACACCAACCCGCCCCGCCCGGTGACCGCACAGGACTTCGTCCGCGGCTTCGAGCGCCTCTGCAACCCCGCGTCGCCGTCCTCCGCCAAGGGCTACTTCATCTCCACGCTCAAGGGCATGGACGCGTTCTGCCGCGGCTACGGCTCCGTCGACGCGAAGAACGCCCGGGCGATCGCGGCCTACCAGCGCGAGCACGGGTTCGAGGGCGTCCGCGCCAAGGACGAGCGGACGCTGGTGTTCAAGCTGAAGCGGCCCGCCAGCGACTTCCTCAACCTGCTGTCGCTGCCCGTCGCCGCGGCCGCACCGCAGGAGTACGACCGGTACGTCCCGGACAGCGCCGAGTTCCGGCAGCACACGGTCTCCGACGGCCCGTACCAGATCACCGACTACAAGCCGGGCATCTCCTACGTCCTCACCCACAACCCGGCATGGCAGGCGGGCTCGGACCCGCTCCGCGAGCGGCATGTCGCGAAGATCCAGATCACGCTGGGCCAGGACTCGCCGGAGACCGTCCAGCAGCAGATCGAGCAGGGCACCGCCGACCTCGCGTGGGACCAGCCCGTCCCGACGTCGGCGCTCCCGCGGCTGCGGGACGACCCGCGCTTCGCGATCAGGGAGACCCCGAACAACAGCCCGTACCTGGTGTTCAACACGCGCAGCCCCCGCAACGGCGGCGCGCTCGGCGACCGCGCGGTCCGGCAGGCGCTGGAGTACGCCGTCGACCGCAGCGCCCTCATCAAGATCGTCGGCGGGCCGTCGGTGGCGAAGCCGCTGCACACGGTGATCCCGCCCGGGAACTCCGGATACGCGCCCCTCGACATCTACCCCACGCCCAACGAGTCCGGCGACCCCGCCAAGTGCCGCGAGCTGCTCGGCAAGGCCGACCGCGTCGGGATCACGCTGAAGTTCCCGTACCGGACGAACAGCGTCCACAAGCTCATCGCCCAGTCCATCGCCGAGAACCTCGACGCCTGCGGGGTCAAGACGGAACTGACCCCCGACTCGGGCGGCTCCTTCTACTCCAGCACCCTCACCACGCCCGCCCGCGCCCGCGAGGGCAAGTGGGACATCGCCGCCCCCGGCTGGGTCCCCGACTGGTACGGCAACAACGGCCGCTCGATCATCCAACCGCTCTTCGACGGGCGCGCCTACGGCCCCGGCTCCACCAACTACGGCGGCTACGACAACCCGCAGGTCAACGCGCTCATCGACGCCGCCCTCACGGCCCCCGACGCGCAGCGCGCGGCCGGCTACTGGCAGCAGGCCGACCGGAAGATCATGGAAGACGCCGCGATCGTCCCCCTCCTCGACCGCGCCCAGACCATCTTCCGCTCCTCCCGCGTCCACGGCGCCTACTTCCTCCCCACCACCGCCGGCTACGACCTCACGCGGGTTTTCCTTGCGTAGTTGTGGGGGGCGGAGCGCTCTAGCGCTCCGCCCCCCACAACTACGCGTGCGATCGCTGGCATCGCTCCGGCTCGCCTTGCGGCTCGCTGCGCGATCAGATTCTCGCTTCGCTCGAATCTGCCTTCGGACGCGATCGCGATCACCGAGGTCGTCGCGTGGTTGCGGCGTCGGCTGGGGTCGGCGCGGCCGCACGGGCAGCGGGCCGAGGCGGGTGGTCGGGTGACGGTGGGGCCCGGTGACACTGGTGGCTGCGATCCGCGCGTCCCTGCGGCCGCGATCGGAGGGCCGTGTCATCGATGGCCGCGTTTCTCGGCGCTGGAGGGCGCAAGGCCCGAAGGAGCAGAGAAATGCATAGAAGACAGCACATAGTCTGATCTGATGCGGGCGGGTGAGTTGCGGGGGATCTTGGGAGGGCGGGATTTTCGGCGTCTCTACGGGACCCGGCTCGCCTCGCAGCTGACCGACGGCGTATTCCAGGTGGCGCTCGCCGGATACGTGTTCTTCTCGCCCGAGCGGCAGGCCACGGCGGCCAAGGCGGCGGCCGCGTTCGCGGTGACGCTGCTGCCCTACTCGGCGCTCGGGCCGTTCGCCGGGGTGTTCATCGACCGGTGGCGGCGGCGGCAGATCCTCGTCTGGACGCCGGTGCTGCGCGCGCTGCTCGTGCTGCTCGTCGCCGGGCTCGTGGCGGGCGGGCAGGACGGGCTCGGCTTCTTCCTCGGCGTGCTCGTCGTGCTGGGCGTGAACCGCTTCTTCCTCGCCGCGCTGTCGGCGGCGCTCCCGCACGTGGTGCGTCGCGACCAGCTGGTCACGGCGAACGCGTTCACGGTCACGTCCGGGACGATCATCGCGTTCGCGGGGGCGGGCGCCGGCTACGGCCTCCGGCGGGTGTTCGGCGCCGGGCACGACGGGACGGCGCTGATCCTCGTGGTCGCGGCGGCGCTGTTCCTGCTGGCGGGGCTGATCGCGACGACCCTGCCGAAGGGCCTCCTCGGTCCGCACCGGACTTCCGAGGACGTCGCGCCCCGAGCGACTGCCCTAGCGGTGGCGGAGGCGACCCCAGCGACCGTGCCCGGGGTGGCGATGTCGGACACGTCACCCGCGTCGGAGACGGCCATGCCGGACGCGACGCCCGGCTCCGCGACGCCCGTGTCGGATGCCTCGCCCGGGCACGCGACGCCCGTGTCGGCCGCGTCGCCCATCCCAGGCGCACCCATGTCGAACGGCGCGGCTGGGGCGGGGACGCCCATGTCGGACGGGGCGGAAGTGCCGGGCCTGGCAGACGTGTCCGGTCGGGCGGAAGCGTCGGGCCGGGCGGACGTGTCGGAGGGGTCCGGCGGGGTCGGGGCGGGCGGGTCCGAGGCGCCGCGGGTCGTCGAGGTGCTGGGTGGTGTGCTGGGCGGGCTCGCGGACGGGGCCCGGCACATCGCGCGGCGGCCGCAGGCGGCGCTGGCGCTCGGCGCGATCTCGTTCCACCGGTTCCTGTACGGCGTCGTCCTGATCATGACGCTGCTGCTGTGCCGCAACCACTTCGCCGGCGACCCCGACCGCGGGCTGGAGACGTTCGCGCTGATGCTGGGGGTGTCCGGCGCCGGGTACTTCGCGGCGGCGCTGATCACCCCGCCGGTGGTGCGGCGCATCAGCAAGCAGGCGTGGGTGGCGTGGCAGCTCGGCGGGGCGGCGGTGGGCCTGCTCGTGCTGGGCATGCCGTTCGCGGAGCGCCCCTGGGCGGCCGGCGCCTTCCTCCTCGGCGTCGTGTCGCAGGGCGTCAAGCTGTGCGTCGACACGACGTTGCAGGAGACGATCGAGGACGCCTACCGGGGACGGGTCTTCGCCGTCTACGACATGCTGTTCAACGCGACGTTCGCCGCTGCCGCCGCCGCTGCCGCGACATGGCTGCCCGCTGACGGCCGCGCCACCGTCACCCTCCTCGCGGTGGTAGCCGCCTACGGGATGGGCGCGGTCGCCTACTGGACGGCGGCGTCCCGCATGCGCGGCCCCGCATACGCCCTGCGTTAGAGCGACTCCGCGATGGCCTGGAGGGCGGCGGCGATGTGGTGGACCTCGTCCTCGGTGCACACGTACGGCGGCATCGTGTAGACGAGCTTGCCGAAGGGCCGCAGCCACACGCCGTGCGCCATGGCGATCTCCTGCACGGACTGGACGTCCACCGGCTCGCGCGCCTCGACCACGCCGATCGCGCCGAGGACGCGGACGTCCGCCACTCCGGGGAAGTCGGCCGCGCCGTCGAGCTCGCTGGTCAGGACCGCCTCGATGGCGTCGACCTCGTCCCGCCAGTCGCGCGACAGCAGCAGGTCGATGGACGCGGACGCGACGGCCGCGGCCAGCGGGTTGGCCATGTAGGTGGGGCCGTGCATCAGCACGCCCGCCTCGCCGGAGGTGATGCCGTCGGCGACGCGGTCGGTGCACAGGGTCGCGGCCATCGTCATGTAGCCGCCGGTCAGGGCCTTGCCGAGGCACATGATGTCGGGGACGACCTCGGCGTGGTCGCAGCCCCACAGCTCGCCCGTCCGGCCGAAGCCGGTGGCGATCTCGTCGAGGATCAGCAGCAGGCCGTGCTCGTCGGCGATGTCGCGCAGGGCCTGGAGGTACTCGGGGGCGTAGAAGCGCATGCCGCCGGCACCCTGGACGATCGGCTCCGCGATGATCGCGGCGAGTTCGCCGGCGTGCTCGGCGGCCAGCTCCGCGAGCCCGCCCAGGTACGCCTCGTCGGGGTCGGCGCTGTAGCCGAGCGGGGGCGGGGGCGCGAAGACGTGCTGGGCGAGGACGTCGGTGAACATGTGGTGCATCCCGTTCACCGGGTCGCAGACGGCCATGTCGCCGAACGTGTCGCCGTGGTAGCCGCCCCGGACGGTGAGGAGCCGGCGCCGCTCGGGACGCCCCTGCGAGCGCCAGAACTGCAGCGCCATCTTGATCGCGACCTCGACCCCGACGGATCCGGAGTCGGCGAAGAACACCTTGGTCAGCGGCTCGGGGGTGATCTCGACCAGCCGCTCGGCGAGCCGCACGGCGGGCGGGTGCGTGAGCCCGCCGAACATCACGTGCGCCATCTTGCCGAGCTGCCCGGTGACGGCCGCGTTCAGCTTCGGGTGGTTGTAGCCGTGCACGGCCGCCCACCACGACGACATGCCGTCGATCAGCTCGGTGCCGTCCGCGAGGGTGAGCCGCACACCGCTCGCCGACACGACCGGCAGCGCGGACACCGCCGCCGGCATCGGCGCGTACGGGTGCCAGATGTGCTCCCGGTCGAACTCCAGCATCCGCTCGGTCTCGCGGGGGCTCATCCGGCCCAGTTGAAGCGGGATCACTCGCCGTCCCCCTCGCGATCGGCGGCCGGGGCGCCGACGCCCTCGGCGGCGGCCCAGCGGCGCAGCTCCTCGGCCGCCGCCTCCTTGCCGATCATGCCGCGGTCCAGGCGGAGTTCGAGGAGGAACTTGTAGGCGCGGCCGACGAGCGGGCCGGGGGCGATGCCGAGGATCTCCTGGATCTCGTTGCCGTCGATCTCCGGGCGGATCGCGGCCAGCTCCTCCTCTTCGGCCAGCCGCTCGATCCGCACCTCCAGGTCGTCGTAGGTGCGGCGCAGCCGGTCGGCCTTGCGCTTGTTGCGGGTCGTGCAGTCGGCGCGCGTCAGCTTGTGGAGGCGGGACAGGAGGGGTCCGGCGTCGCGGACGTACCGGCGGACGGCCGAGTCCGTCCACTCGCCGGTGCCGTAGCCGTGGAACCGCAGGTGCAGCTCCACCAGGCGGGAGACGTCGGAGATGACGTCCTTCGGGTAGCGCAGGGCGGTCAGCCGCTTGCGGGTCATCTTCGCGCCGACGACCTCGTGGTGGTGGAACGATACGCGCCCGCCCGGCTCGAACCGGCGGGTCTTCGGCTTGCCGATGTCGTGCAGCAGCGCCGCGAGCCGCAGCACGAGGTCGGGGCCCTCCTTCTCCTGCGCGATCGCCTGCTCCAGGACGATCAGCGAGTGCTCGTAGACGTCCTTGTGCCGGTGGTGCTCGTCGATCTCCAGCCGCAGCTTCGGCAGCTCGGGCAGGACGTGCGCGGCGAGACCGGTGTCGACCAGCAGCGCCAGGCCCTGCCGCGGGTACCGGCCGCAGAGCAGCTTGGACAGCTCGTCGCGGACGCGCTCGGCCGACACGATCTCGATGCGGCCGGCCATGTCCTTCATCGCGCGGACGACGTCGGGCGCGACGGTGAAGCCGAGCTGCGAGGTGAACCGGGCGGCGCGCATCATCCGGAGCGGGTCGTCGCTGAAGGAGTCCTCCGGGCGGCCGGGCGTCCGCAGCACCTTGCGCTGCAGGTCGGCCAGGCCGCCGAACGGGTCGACGAACTCGTGGCCGGGCAGCCGGGCCGCCATCGCGTTGACGGCGAAGTCGCGGCGGCGCAGGTCCTCCACCAAGGAGGTGCCGTAGGAGACCTCCGGCTTGCGGGACTTCGGGTCGTAGGACTCGCTGCGGTAGGTGGTGATCTCCAGCTCGACGCCGTCCTTGCGCAGGCCGACCGTGCCGAACTCGATCCCGATCGTCCAGTGCGCGTCCGCCCAGCCGCGGATGATCTCCAGGGTGCGCTCGGGCGGGGCGTCGGTGGTCAGGTCCACGTCCTTGGTGGGACGGCGCAGCAGCGCGTCCCGGACGGGCCCGCCGACCAGCGCCAGCTCGTGACCGGCCGCCGCGAACCGGGCGCCGAGCTCGTCGGCGACGGGCGCGATCCCGCGCAGCAGCTCGGCGATCGCGGTGCGCCGCGAGGACTCTGGGGTCACGTTCTGGTCAGGCACGGCCATCGAGCGTATTTCCTTGGTTGACGGGCTGACAAAGGACTTTCTGGCGAGCGCCGGGGTCCGCGCGGAAGTCTTTTCGGGGCCGAAGAAGGACAGGGCCCTTCACGTGCCGCGATCCCCGGGTTACGTTTCGGGCACCCCGATGACGCCCTGCGCGACCCGGTGAGCCTCCCGTACGACAACGGTAGCGGGATCCAAAAGGGCCACGGTCCGCCGCACGTGCGGTTGAGGCGCGTCGAGAGGGTCCGCGTGCCGTGCGCCAGGGATGAGACCGGCCGTTCCGGGTATGTGGGGGCTTTCCCCACTAAGTGTGCGAAGCACGAGGCCACAGGGATACCAGATCCGGGGATGAGCGGGGTCGACCCCCGCGGGACGGAGCCGAACATGAAGGACGCTCTCACCATCCACCGCGCGCTGCTCGGGTGGGAGACGGCGCATGAGATCGTGCGGCTGCCCCTCTCGATGACCTGGGCCGACGAACTGCCCAGGGCCCTCGGCCTGCCGCCGGACCGGTGCCTGGTGACGCGCGTCTACTCCTGCGAGGGCGATGGGCGCGGCCGGTCCTTCCTGGCCGGGGCGATCGTCCCGGCGGGGCGGTGGCCGTCCGCCGAGGCGGTGCGGCGCGGCGTCGGCGCCCGCAGCGTCCGGCACGCGCACGCGGACGTGGTCAACGCCGTCACCGAGTACGCCGCGGGCCTGGTCTGCCCGCTGCTCCTGCCCGACTCGATGCCCCTGCTGATCGACCGCGGCCTCGTGAACGGGCCCCACGCGAGCGACATCGTCTACACCGCGACCGGGGAGGCGTCCACGGCGCTCGGCATCAAGGCCGACGTCCTCTACTCCCTCTGCCGCGCGGAGCCCGCCGACCTGCTGGCCCCGCGGGGCGCCGCGCCCGCGCCGGGCCTGGACCACGCGACGACCTGAGCCGCCCGTCAGGCGCGGCGGCGCCGGACGCCCCCTCCGGGACCGCCGCGGGCGGGCCGCGCCGGGCAACGCCATGAACATCGACGGACTACCATCGGGGCCGTGGTGCGGGAAATCAACGCCCGCCGTCCGCAGCCTGTCCTCGTGTCGCCGGACGGTTCGTGGACGGGCCCGGCGTGAGGGCGGACACGGCGTGAAAGCGGTCGGACGCGCGTTGGCGCTGGCCGCGCTAATGCCCTGTCTCGCGATGGCGGCCTCCCCGGCCATGGCGTCCCCCGCCGCCGTCCGGGCGCGGACCCCCGCCAAGGCCCCGGCCGGCGCCCCCGCGGCGACCCAGGCGCGCGCGCAGGTGGCGCTCGCGCTCACCAAGATCACCCCAAAGACCGTCACCGCGAAGTCGAAGATCGAGATTTCCGGAGCGGCGCGGAACCGTACCGAGCACGCGCTGGCCGGCCTCACCATGCGGCTGCGCTACAGCGCCCAGCCCGTGACCAGCCGGAGCCAGCTCGACCAGCTCGCGACCGGGCAGCAGACCGCGCTGCCCAACGTCGCCCCGCAGCAGCAGCCGCTCGCGCAGGCGTCCAGGCCCGGCGTGACCCAGGGCTGGAGCTTCCGGACCACGGCGCGGCAGCTGGGCCTCCGCGAACCCGTCGGCACCCCCGGCGTCTACCCGATGCGCGTCGAGGTGGTGAACTCCGCGCAGCAGGTCGTCGGCGGCCTCACGACCTTCCTCACGCTGATGCCGAAGCAGCGCAGCTTCAAGCCGGTGGCGGTCGGCTGGGTGCTGCCGCTGATCGACCGGATGCACCGTGCCAACGACCGCACGTTCATCGACGACGACCTCGGCAAGGAGCTGGCGCCCGGCGGCCGGCTCCGCAGGCTCGTGGACGCGGCCGCCGCCACCAACACGCCCGTCACGTGGGCCATCGACCCGGCGCTTCTGGACGACGTGAGGCAGATGGCGTCCGGCGCCTACTACGTGAAGGCGCCCGGGGCCAAGAAGGCCGTCCGCAAGGAGAAGAGCACTGTCGCGGCGACGTGGCTGACGGCCCTGAAGAGCGCCTCCAAGGGCGATCCCTACTTCGTCCTCCCGTACGGCGACGCCGACATCACGGCGCTCGTCCGGCACAAGATGAACCGCGACGTCCGCATCGCGTTCGACGCGCGGAACACGAGCCTCGTGGCGGAGATCCTCGGCCGCCGGCCCGACGCGCGCATCGCCTGGCCGGCGTCCGGCCTCGGCGGGCCGGACACGCTCGGGGCGCTCGCCAGGTACCCGCTGAAGGACGGCGGGTCGCTGCTGATGAGCAGCGCGCAGTTCGACAACCCCCCGTCGGGCGCGCAGCCGAACGCGACCACCGCGCTCCAGACGCAGCTCGGGGTCAGGAAGGCGCTCGTCTACGACCAGGCGGTCACCCAGATCCTCGGCGAGGGGTCGCGGTCGGCGTCCCGGGCGCTGCTGAGCGAGCAGCGCTTCCTCGCCGAGACCGCGATGATCGCCGCGGAGGCGCCGAGCGTCCCGCGGACGCTCGTCGTCGCGCCCGACCGGCACTGGGACCCCGCCGACGGGCTCGCCAAGAACCTGCTCACCTACACCAAGGGCGCGGGCTGGCTGCGCGAGGTCCCGCTGCGCTCGGTCGAGGCCGCCCAGCCGCAGGACCGCCCTCTCCGCGCCTACTCCGACAGCGACGAGAAGTACGAGCTCGGCGACGTCCACCTCCGCCAGACCGGGGCCATCGCGACGCGGGCGGCGACGTTCCAGGCCGTGATGACCGGCCCGGTCAAGATCTCCTACGAGCGCGCCGTGCTGCGGCTGGAATCGGTCGCCTGGAGGTCCTCGCAAGGGCGCGCCAAACGGGCCCGCAGGGAGCTGGAGGACGAGCTCAGGGCCGACATGCAGCTCGTCCGCGTCGTCCCGCCGAAGAACAGGCGCGTGCTCATGGGGGGCAGCTCGGGCAGGCTCCCCGTCCTGGTCGAGAACCGGCTGACCGGCCAGGCGGTGAAGGTCAGGCTCGTCGTGACCTCGAAGAACACCGCCAAGCTCCAGCTGGGAGGGCTGGAACCCGACGACGCGGTCATCGAGCTCGGGCCCGGGGAGCGGGCCCAGCGGTGGATCCCGGCGCAGGCGGCCGGAAACGGCAACTTCGACGTCCGCCTCGATCTGCAGATTCCCGACGCGGGCGGCCGGACGTACGGTGACGGCGAGACCATCACGGTCACCGTGACCGGGTACGGGCGGCTCGCCCTGCTCATCACCGGCGGCGGACTTGCCGTACTCTTCGTGGGCGTCGGAGTGCGGGGCATCAGAGCGAGGCGCCGCCGGAAAGCGGAGGCAGCCGGTGACGGGTCGACCGGAATGGGATCGACAGGGACAGGGGAACCAGGGAGCGGGCTCCCCGGCCCCGGGTTCTCAGGGTCCGGCATACCCACCGCCGAGTACTCCGGGTCCCCAGGGGCAGGGATACCGGGCGCAGGGGTACCCGCAGGGCCGTCCGCCCCAGGGTCCGGGCCCTCAGGGGCCGCAGGGACCGGCGCCGACGGGCGGACCGGGCGCGGGGCAGGGCCCGCAGGCGCCCGTCCCGAGGACCCCGCCGCAGTACCCGGGACCGCCACCGACGGGCAGGCCGCCGGGCGCGGCGAACATCGCCGCCGAGACGGCGGTTGACATCCCCCTCCCAGGCGGAGGCGTGCCCGGCGCCGACACCACCGTGGTGGACACGCCGCCGGCGCAGGAGGGCAAGGGCTCGTCCGGCATCCTGAAGTCCGGCGCGATCATGGCGGTGGGCACGCTCGCGTCCCGCGTCACGGGGTTCCTGCGCACCGCCGTCATCGTCGCCGCGCTCGGCACCGGGCTGCTCGCCAACGCCTACAACACCGCCAACACCATCCCCAACCAGATCTACGACCTGCTGCTCGGCGGCATCCTCACCAGCGTCATCGTTCCCCTGCTGGTGCGGGCCAAGCAGCGCGACCGGGTCGCCGGGGAGCAGTACGAGCAGCGCGTCTTCACCCTCGCGGTGATCGGCCTCGGCATCCTCACCGTCGTGTCGGTGCTGCTCGCGCCGCTGTTCATCGACGTCCTGGCGGGCAGCTACGACGGCGACCAGCGCGCGGTCGCCATCCTGTTCGCGCGGTTCTTCCTCCCCCAGCTGTTCTTCTACGGCGTCGGGGCGTTCGCCGGGGCCATCCTCAACACGCGCGGCAGCTTCGGCGCGCCGATGTGGGCGCCCGTCCTGAACAACATCGTCGTGATCGCGGTCGGCGGCGCGTTCCTCGCGATCACCACCGGCCGCGTCGACCCGTCCAGCATCACCGACCAGCAGCTCATGCTGCTGTCCATCGGCACGACCGGCGGGATCGTCCTGCAGACGGTCGCGCTGTGGCCGTCGCTGCGCCGCGTCGGGTTCCGGTGGCGGCCCCGGCTGGACTTCCACCGCGGCGAGCTCGGCGAGGTCGGGCGGATGGCCGGCTGGACGCTGCTGTACGTCGTCGCCGCCCAGGGCGCGTTCGCCGTCGTCACCGCGCTGACGAACCGGGCCGGGAAGCTGGCGTTCCAGCAGGGCCTCGGCGAGGGCTACGGCTACACCCCCTACTTCAACGCCTACCAGCTCTTCCAGCTGCCCTACGCGATCGTCGGGGTGTCGGTGATCACCGCGCTGCTGCCGCGGATGAGCCGGTTCGCCGCCGAGGGCAAGACCGCCGACGTGCGCGCCGCGTTCTCCAGCGGGCTCCGGCTCTCCTCCGTGATCATCATGCCGGCGGCGGCGCTGATGCTGGTGCTCGGGCCCGAGATCACCACCGTGCTGTTCGCGCACGGCAACACCAACGCCGACGACGCGCTGGTGATCGCGCGGGTCATGCAGATGTTCGCGGTCGCACTCGTCCCGTTCTCCATCTACCAGCTGATGCTGCGGGTCTTCTACTCCTACGGCGACACCCGGACGCCCGCCCTGATCGGCCTCGTCGTCACCTCCTTCAACATCGCGATGGCGTTCACCGCCTCCAGCGTCCTCGACCTCAAGTGGATCGTGGTCGGCATCGCGGGCGGGTTCGCGCTCAGCAACCTGGTCGGAACGATCACCTGCTGGCTGGTGCTGCGCCGCAAGCTCGGCGGCATGGACGGGCGCCGCATCATCGGCGGCCACCTCAAGCTGCTCGTCGCGATCTGGCCGCTGATCGGGTTCGCCTACGCCGCCCACACGGTCGCGGACGCGCTGGGCGGCACCGACACGATGCTGCCCGCGCTGGTCACGCTGGTCGCCGGATCCGTCGGCGGCGGGCTGCTGTACGTGCTCTTCGCCAGGCTGATGCGGGTGGAGGAGATCCAGACGACCATCGCCACGTTCGCCCGCCGGCTGCCCGGGCGCGCAAAGTAAAAAAGGACGCGCGGCGATAAGGCGGCCACTCGCGTGAGTAACCACTACCATGTGGGGGACTACGGCTTGCGGGGCGACACCCTGGGGAACGCAAAGAGGAGGGTCGGAGGCGTAAGCTGCCACGCCACGAACATGGGATCTGACCACCTGTGCAGGACGTTGCCGTGAGCACGTCAGTCATCGAGCCCGGCACCCGTCTCGCCGGCCGCTACCGGCTCGAGGAGCGCATCAGCGACTCGGGCGGCTCGTCGCTCTGGAAGGCCATCGACGAGATCCTCGCGCGGGCGGTCGCCGTCCGCACCTTCGACCCCGAGTTCCCCCGGATCGCCGAGGCGGTCACGTCCGCGCGCTCGGCCAGCCGGCTGACCGACCCGCGCCTCACCCAGGTGTTCGACGCCGACGACTCGGGCGAGAGCGCCTACATCGTCAGCGAATGGGTCGCCGGCGAGACCCTGGAGGGCATGCTCGGCAAGGCCCCGCTGGAGCCCGGCCGCGCCGCGACCCTGCTGTACGAGGCGTCCGAGGCGCTCGCCGCCGCCCACGCCGCCGGGCTCTCGCACCTGTGCCTCACCCCCCGCGACCTCGTCTGGACGACCGGCGGCACCGTCAAGATCCTCGGCGTCGCCACCGACGCCGTCCTCTGCGACCGCGAGTCCGACGACGCCGCCGCGGAGGACGTCCGCGGCCTCGGCCGGATGCTGTACGCGGCGCTCACCGCCCACTGGCCCGGCGACGAGGACGGCTCCGCGCTGCCCGCCGCGCCGGCGTCCGACGACGTCCCGCACGCGCCCCGCCAGGTCCAGGCCGGCATCTCGCATGCGATCGACGCGATCGTCTGCCGCTGCCTCGGGATCGGCACGGGCGAGCCTCTCGCGTCCCCCGCCGAGCTGGCCAAGGCGCTGCGCGGCGTCCCGCGCACCCCGCTGCCCCTGTTCGCCGGGCTCGGCCACACCCCGCCCGCGGCCCCGCGCCAGACGGCCCCGCCAAGGCGTCCCGCGGCCCCTCCGTCGCCGCCGCCGGCGGCGACGCAGCCGCACCAGCAGCACCGGGCGCCCGCGCCCGAACCGTCTGCGGCCTCGCACGTCCCGCCGCCGCGTGCCCAGCGGCACGCCGCCCCGCCCCCGCCCCCGCCGGCGACGTCCACCCGGACGACGCCCACGCACGGCCACGGCGGCCCCAAGCGCCAGACCAACCGCGCCCTGATCGGCGTCGCGGCGGCCGCGCTGACCGTCATCGTCGGGCTCGGCGCCTGGGCGCTGTCAGGTCCCGGCGGCGACGACCCCAAGGGCGGCCACCCCAGCGACAACTCCCAGACGAGCTCCCCGCCCAAGCCGTCCGTCGTGAAGCTCGTCCCGCAGGACATCGATCCCGCTGAGCGCCCCGTGGGCGGCCACCTCGACGGCACGATCGGCAAGAACCTCCAGACGGTCATCGACGGCAGGCCCAGCGGCGCCTGGGAGACGCAGAGCTACGCCGACGCCGACTTCGGCCGGTACTCGAAGGGCCTCGGCGTCCTGCTCGACATGGGCAAGCCCGTCAAGGTCGCCAGCGTGAAGGTCAGCTCCCCGGTGAGCTCCGGGACGCTGCAAGTCCGCATCGGCGACTCGCAGACCCCGACCGATCTGCAGCGCGTCGGCGAGCAGACGCCCACCGGGGGAGAGGTGACCATCACCGCGAACCCGCAGGCCACGGGCCGCTACGTGGTCGTGTGGTTCACCAAGCTGCCGAGCGGCCCGTTCAAGGGGAAGCTCGGTGAGGTCACCGTCTACGGGACGGCCGGCTGATCACGTTCCGGCAAGGGCCCGACATGAGCTGTGACGTGGAGCGGCGCATGTCTGTATCGTGCCTGTGAGCAGATTGTCCCCTCGCCCCCAGGAACCCGTGGTGCCTACCTCAGCAGCCGGTCGCGGACGCCCGGCGCCGGCCGGGCGTCCCGAACGAGAAAGCGGTCGCTCATGACGTCGGTGAGCATGCGTCGCGTAGGCGAAGTTCCCGACAAGGAGCTCCTCGCCCGGCACGCCCAGGGGGACCCGCACGCCTTCGCCGAACTCGTGCACCGCCACCGCGACCGCATGTGGGCGGTCGCGCTGCGCACCCTCGGCGACCCGGAGGAGGCGGCCGACGCGCTGCAGGACGCGTGCCTCTCCGCGTTCCGCGCCGCCGGGCGGTTCCGCGGGGACGCCGCCGTCACCACCTGGCTCCACCGCATCGTGGTGAACGCCTGCCTCGACCGCGTCCGGCGCAAGTCCGTCCGGCCGGCGACGCCGATGGGCGACGACGCGACGTTCGACGCCGTCGCGCCCAAGATGCCCGACCCGACCGACGCGCACGGCGTCTCCCTCGACGTCCGCACCGCCCTGGAGCAGCTCCCGTACGAGCAGCGGGCCGCCCTCGTCCTGGTCGACATGATGGGCTACTCGGTCGACGACGCCGCGCAGGTCATGGAGGTCCCGCCCGGGACGATCAAGAGCCGGTGCGCGCGGGGCCGCGCCCGGCTGGCGCCCCTTCTCGTCCACCACCGGAACCGACGCGAGCCCAGGAACGTCGGAGGTGTGGAAGGAGGTGGCATGCCCAAGTGAACCCCGCACACCTCGACTACGACGTCCTGGCCGACCTGGCCGAAGGACTCCTCGAAGACGACGAAGCCGCCTCCGTCAACGCGCACCTGGAAACCTGCGCCGACTGCCGGGAGCTGTCCGCCGACCTTGCGGACGTCTCCCGGATACTGGCGGAGGCACCGATGCCGCCCATGCCCGCCGAGCTGGCCGAACGCATCGACACCGCCCTCGCGGCGGAGTCGATGCACACCGCCACCGTGGCGAGCCTGGAGCAGCGGCGCGGAAGGCGCCATTGGCGGATACTGTCGGCGGCCGCGGCGGCGGTCGTCGTGCTCGGCGGCGGAGCGACGGTCGGCAAGGTCGCGCTGGACGGCGCGAGCAGCAGTGACAGCACGGCGCACCAGCCGGCCCCGCAGCACTCCCTGACCGATCCGAGTTCCGGCACCGGATCAGGGGTGCCGAAGGTCGCGCCCGGCGAGCCGGCGCCCGCGTTCAAGGTCGCCCACAGCGGTACCGACTACCGGTCCGGCACGCTGGGCGAGCAGGTCGGCGGCGTCGTCACCGGCGAGCAGAAGCTGCGCGCCGAGGCCGCCGCGCCCGACCCCCGGCTCCACGGGTGCGTCACGGGCGTCGCCGGCTCGCAGGCGCCCTTGCTCGTCGACCAGGCGAGTTACGAGGGAAAGCCGGCGATCATCATCGCCGCACCCGGCGACCAGCCCGGCAAGCGCGACATCTGGGTCGTCGGACCGGACTGCTCACCGCAGTCCCACCACCTGCTGAAGCAGCTGAAGAACGCCTGACCCGCCAAGCCCCGAACCGGGCACCCACCTGTTGAGGCCATGGACGGCCGACCCCGTCCATGGCCTTTCACATGACGCAGGGTCCGGCTGAGACGCTCGGTCCTCTATGTGATGCCGACTCCGCAAGGGAAGTTCGCGGAGCCCGCACCAGCAATTGCCAGGCCCCCACCCCGGGTCACTCGCCGGGGTGCCGCAACGGTGCCCTGGCGATGCGGGGCGGGGGTCAGAGGGAGGCAAGGAAGTCCAGGGCCGTCGCCCAGGCGCGTTCGGCCGCCTCGGCGTCGTAGTCGGGCAGGTCCGGGTCGGTGAACAGGTGGCCCGCGCCGCGGTAGCGGAACACCTCCACGTCCGCGCCCGCCTTGCGCATCCGCAGGTACCACGCGTTCAGCCAGTCGACGGGCTCCCAGGTGTCGGGATCGGCGACGTGCAGCTGCACCGGGATGTCGGTGGTCGCGTCCTCCGCGATGTCGGACGTGCCGTGCATCAGCAGCAGCCCGCCGGCCTTCTCGTCGGCGAACGCGAGGTTCTGGGCGATGGAGCCGCCCAGCGAGAACCCCGCGTAGACGAGCCCGCCCTCCCCCATCAGCGGCGCGGCCGCCACGACGCCCCGGTGCAGCAGCTCGTCCCGCCCGATCTCGTCCTTGATCGCGATCCCGGCCTCGGCGTCGTCGACGACACGCCCGTCGTAGAGGTCGGGGACATGCACCTCGTGCCCGGCCGCACGGAGCCGGTCGGCCGCCTGGTGCACCGCGGGCCGCAGCCCGTACATCGAGTGGAAGAGCAGAATGCGTGCCATGCGCCACAGCCTAGAGCGCCTCCGGCCCCCGGCCGGCGGGCGGACAGTCCCCGGCCGGCGGGCGGACGGCCCGGCGCCGCGTGCCGGGGAATCAGCGGGGCCTAGGATCGGTTGACGCGACTGTGAGGCCGGGTCGTGCGGCACCGACGGCCAACGAGGAGAGGCAAGAACTGTGAGCGACGTCCGTAACGTCATCATCATCGGCTCGGGCCCCGCGGGCTACACGGCCGCCGTCTACGCGGCCCGCGGCGACCTGAAGCCGCTGGTGTTCGAGGGTTCGGTGACGGCCGGCGGTGCGCTGATGAACACCACCGACGTGGAGAACTTCCCCGGCTTCCCCGACGGGATCATGGGCCCCGACCTGATGGACAACCTGCGCAAGCAGGCCGAGCGCTTCGGCGCCGAGCTCATCACCGACGACGTCACCGAGGTCGACCTGACCGCCGACCCGAAGGTCGTCAAGGTCGGCGACGAGACCCACCTCGCCAAGACCGTGATCGTCGCGACCGGCTCCGGGTACCGGGAGCTGGGGCTGCCGGACGAGAAGCGGCTGTCCGGGCGCGGCGTCTCCTGGTGTGCCACCTGTGACGGGTTCTTCTTCCGCGAGCAGGACATCGCCGTCGTCGGCGGCGGCGACACCGCCATGGAAGAGGCGATCTTCCTGACCAAGTTCGCCCGCTCGGTGACCGTGGTCCACCGCCGGGACGAGCTGCGCGCGTCCAAGATCATGCAGGACAGGGCGTTCGCCAACGAGAAGATCAAGTTCCTGTGGGACAGCGAGGTCGCCGCGATCCACGGCGACGACCGGGTGACCGGGGTGACGGTGCGCAACACCAGGACCGGCGCGGAGTCCAGCCTGGAGATCACCGGGCTGTTCATCGCGATCGGCCACGACCCGCGCAGCGAGCTGTTCGCGGGCCAGCTGGAGACCGACACCGACGGCTACCTGCTGGTCGACGCCCCCACCACGAAGACGAAGATCCCCGGCGTGTTCGCCTGCGGCGACGTGGTCGACCACATCTACCGGCAGGCCATCACCGCCGCCGGCAGCGGCTGCTCGGCCGCCATCGACGCCGAGCGCTGGCTGCAGGACCGGGACGCCGCCGAGACCGTCCCGCAGGCCTGACCGCAACGCGGGCCGCCGGCCGCACCACCGGCCCGACCCCCCGCGGCACCCGACCTCACCACCACCCGCCGCCGGCCCGGCGTTTCCGCCGGGCCGGCGCTGCGGTGGGCTGCATCGAGCGGGGGAGCGTCCCCGCCCCACGCGAGAACCGAAGGAGACCGATGAAAGCCGTGACCGACGCCGACTTCGCGTCCGAGGTGCTGGAGAACGACAAGCCCGTTCTCGTCGACTTCTGGGCGGAATGGTGCGGCCCGTGCCGGATGGTGGCGCCGATCCTGGAGGAGATCTCCAAGGAGCACGGCGACAAGCTCCAGATCGTCAAGCTGAACATCGACGAGAACCCGCGGGTCCCGCAGCAGTACGGCGTCATGCAGATCCCGACGATGAACGTCTACAAGGGCGGCGAGGTCGTCAAGCAGATCATGGGCGCCAAGCCGAAGGCCGCGCTGCTGAGGGATCTCGCCGAGTTCATCTGAGCCTTCCCGAGTCGCCTCCCGTCTCCCGCGGCGAGCGCGAGTGTGGCCCGCACTCCACCCGGAGTGCGGGCCACACGCCGTTCAGAAGGCCTCAGACGGGCCGCAGCGCCCCTTCCGGGGTCATGGAGCCCAGGAGCCGTTCGAGCGCCACCTCGACGTCCTCACGCCACGACAGCGCCGACTTCAACTCCAGCCGCAGCCGCGGGTACCGGTGGTGCGGCCGGACGGTCTTGAACCCGACCGACAGCAGGTAGTCGGCGGGCACCATGCACCCGCCCTCCTCGCCCTTCAGGTCGCCGAACGCCTCGATCGCCTTCACGGCGCGGCGCGTCAGGTCCTTCGCGACGCCCTGGACGAGCATCCGCCCGATGCCGCCGCCCGCGAACTCCGGCAGGACGTGCGCCGTCATGAGCAGCACCGCGTCCGCGCTCACCGGGCTCGTCGGGAACGCGACCGAACGCGGCACGTACAGCGGCGGCGCGTACATCACGAAGCCCGCCGGGACGTCGTCCACGTAGACGATCTTGCCGCAGCTGCCCCACTCGAGGAGGGTGGAGGAGATCCACGCCTCCTTCTCCAGCCCCGCGTCGCCGCTCTCCTGGGCACGGTCCCGGCTCACCGGATCCAGCTCCCAGAACACGCAGCCGCGGCAGCGGTGCGGCAGATCATCAAGGTTGTCCAGCGTGATGTTGACGAGACGACGCGACACCGGGTCGGCACCCCCTGCTGCGATCCTCGCCCGCCGGCCTGGACCCGTGGCGGCGGAAGTTCCCGGCAACCATCCGGGACCCGCGGGCATCGTATCGGACAGGAGTTTCCCCAATGCCGCGGCACGCCACACCCGGGCGCCTCGCCGCGTCCCCCATGACGTAGTTTGCATGGAAGCCGTTTCCGCCCCGGAGGTGCCTCGTGGAACAGCACTCGCGCACGGATGCCTATGCCGACCGTTACGCCGCCCGTGCCGCCGGCATGGTGCCGTCGGAGATCCGGGCCCTGTTCGCGATGGTCGCCCGCCCCGAGGTCGTCTCGCTCGCGGGCGGCGCGCCCTACGTCTCCGCGCTCCCCCTCGACGCCGTCGGACAGATGATCGGCGAGCTCGTCGCCGGCCGGGGCGCCGAGGCCCTCCAGTACGGCTCCGCCCAGGGCGACGAGCAGCTCCGCGAGCACATCTGCGAGGTCATGTCGCTGGAGGGCGTCCAGGCGTCCGCGGACGACGTGGTCGTCACCGTCGGCGCACAGCAGGCGCTCGACCTCATCACGAAGATCTTCGTCGACCCGGGCGACGTGGTCCTCGCGGAGGCCCCCTCCTACGTCGGCGCGCTCGGCACGTTCGCCGCCTACCAGGCCGACGTGGTCCACGTGCCGCTGGACGAGGGCGGCCTCATCCCGGCCGCGCTGCGCGAGACCCTCGCACGCCTCCGCGCCCAGGGGCGCCGGGTCAAGTTCCTCTACACCGTCCCGACGTTCCAGAACCCCGCGGGCGTCACCCTCACCACGGCCCGCCGCGCCCAGATCCTGGAGATCTGCGCCGAGTACGACGTCCTGGTCGTCGAGGACAACCCCTACGGGCTCCTCGGCTTCGACGGCGAGCCCATGCGGGCCCTCCGCGCGGACGACGCCGAGCGCGTCATCTACCTCGGCTCGTTCTCCAAGACGATCGCGTCCGGGCTCCGCGTCGGCTGGGTGCTGGCCCCGCACGCGGTCCGGGCGAAGCTCGTGCTGGCCGCCGAGTCCGCGATCCTGTGCCCGTCGAACTTCTCCCAGCTCGCCGTCCGCGAGTACCTCGCGACCCAGCCGTGGCGAGAGCAGATCAAGGACTTCCGGGAGCTGTACCGGGCGCGCCGTGACGCGATGCTGGAGTCCCTTGACCAGCTCATGCCCGAGGGTTGCACCTGGACCCGCCCCGCGGGCGGCTTCTTCGTCTGGCTCACCCTCCCCGAGGGCCTCGACGCCAAGGCGATGGCGCCCCGCGCGATCGCCGAGCGCGTCGCCTACGTCCCCGGCACCGGCTTCTACGCGGACGGCACCGGCCACCGGCACATGCGCCTGTCGTACTGCTTCCCCGAGCCGCACCGGATCCGCGAGGGCGTCCGCCGGCTGGCCGGGGTGGTGGAGCAGGAGATCCGCCTCCGGGAGACCTTCGGAGGAACCACCGGCGGCTCGTCCACCGGCGTCCAGACGCCGGGCCCGGACGTCGTCTGACTGTTTCACGTGAAACGAGGGGCATCTTGGAACTCGGGCATGTCGTCGTCCTCGCCGGAGGGCTCTCCTACGAGCGGGAGGTCTCGCTCCGCTCCGGCCGCCGCGTCGCCGACGCGCTGCGCGCACGCGACATCCCGGTCGAACTCCGCGACGCCGACGCGACACTCCTGGACTCCCTGACCGACGACCCGCCGGACGTCGTCTTCCCCGTCCTGCACGGCGCGGCGGGGGAGGACGGCTCGATCCGCGACGTCCTCGGACTCCTGGACGTCCCCTACGTCGGCGCCCGCCCGGACGCATGTCGCGTCGCATGGGACAAGCCGACCGCCAAGTCCGTCGTGCGACGCGCGGGCCTCCGGACGCCCGAGTCCGTCGCGCTGCCGAAGGAGATCTTCCACGACCTCGGCGCGGCGTCGGTCCTGGACCAGATCGTCCGCAGCCTCGGCCTCCCCCTGTTCGTGAAGCCGACCCGCGGCGGCTCGGCCCTCGGCGCCTCCGTCGTCCACGAGGCGTCCGAGTTGTCCGCCGCCATGGTCGGCTGCTTCGCCTACGGCGACGCCGCCCTCGTCGAGCGCTACATCGAGGGCACCGAGATCGCGGTCAGCGTCATCGAGCGCGACGGCGTCCCGACCGCCCTCCCCGCCGTCGAGATAGTCGCCCCTGGCGGCCGCTACGACTACACGGCCCGCTACGACGCCGGCGACACCGAGTTCGTCACGCCGGCCCGCCTCACGCCGGACGCGACCGCCCGCGCCACCGCCGCCGCCGTGACCGCCCACCGCGCCCTGGGCCTCCGTGACCTCTCCCGAACCGACCTCATCGTCTCCGCCGACGGCGAGGTCCACTTCCTGGAGGTCAACGTCGCCCCCGGCATGACCGAGACAAGCCTCCTCCCCCGAGCCATCAGCGTGGCCGACCTGGACATGGGCGAAGTCTGCGAGTCCCTCCTCCAGGCCAACGTCCGCTAACGACGCCCCGCCGCCTCCAACCCGACCCTGACGCGCCCTCCGGCCGTTTCACGTGAAACACCCCCGCCCCGACGCCAACCTCCAGAGGCACGCCCCACCAGGCGCCGTCGACCGCCGTCCACCGCAACGCCACCCGCGCCAGAGCACGCGCCGTACCGCAGCGCGGGCCGTATCGGAGCGCGGGCCGTATCGGAGCGCTGGCCGTATCGGAACGCGATCCGTACCAGAGCGCGAGCCGTACCAGAGCGCGAGCCGTACCGAAGCGCGGCCCTTATCGGAGCGAGGGCGCGGGTCATGCCGGAGCGCGGGCCGTACCGGAGCGCGGCCCGCGCTGGCAGCCGATCCAGGCTGCAGGGGGCCCAGCGCCTCGCTGGCCGCCGTCCGTTCTCAGCCCATGCCGAGACGTGATGCCGCCCGGGGATGCCCTCGCCGGTCCTCTGGGGCCCTTGAAGCTGCCTTGCTCCGGGAGGTTGGGCGGCGAGGTGGGGGCCCGTCCCCGCAATCTCTCTCCTCGCACGGTGGGAGCCCCGTCTCAAGGCGAACGCCGAACTTGACGACGGGTTGGCTCCTTGGAGATGGACCAGAGCGGTTCCCTTGCCGCGAGTGTTACCCGGCCCAGGCGACGGCC
Organism: Actinomadura sp. K4S16; assembly: GCF_008327685.1. Classification (GTDB taxonomy): domain Bacteria; phylum Actinomycetota; class Actinomycetes; order Streptosporangiales; family Streptosporangiaceae; genus Spirillospora. Next base: position 102,572 of record NZ_BDDE01000020.1, on the reverse strand, counting down.
GACTGGCTCGTGGTGGCCGCCTCCCGGTGAGCCCGCGCTTGTTTCACGTGAAACGAGCACCATCACCCGTCCGCCTGAGGGTAGCGAGACGACGGAGCTGTGCAGCTCCGCCGAAGGCAGGGAAGGTCGATCAGGCGGGGACACCCAACCGACTGCCACCAACTGGAAGCTCCGCTACTTCGGCCTCGGCTCGAGGAAGGCGTGAGTACGCCGAGAGGACCTGTTCGCGCGTCGTGACGTCCTCGGACAGAGTTGCCGCTCGGAAGTAGTCGCCGAAGGACGGCTGCTGGGGAGTTCGTACGCCACTCCGCGCGTCGCCAAGGAGCCCGTCTCGGAGGTCGGGGCTTTCGCCTCTACGTCCGCGTCTCTTCGCCGACCGACCATGGGGCAAGGCTCGCCGACCCGGACGGGCGAGGTGGCAGGAGGGGGATTCCATGTTCGTCCGAAACCGTGTGGTCAATCCCGTCATGGGATGGCTACTGCGTTCGCCGCTGCACCGCATGGTGAGCGGCCGCGTCGCCCTGATCACGGTCACCGGTCGCAGGACAGGCCGCGTATACAGGTTCCCGGTCATGTACGCGCGAGCGGGAGACAGGATCTACGTGCTCGTCGGGCAGCACACCCGCAAGACATGGTGGCGCAACGTACGCCGCCCGGCTCCTGTTCGCGTGCTCGTCGCCGGTCGCCGGTTGGACGGGACGGCCGAAGTGCTGGAGGGAGCGGAGGCGGAGGCCGCCAAGGAGGCGTATCTCGCCCGGTTTCCCAAAGCCGCAAGGGCGGTCGATCGGGACACTCCGGTAGTCCGGATCACGCCGCGTCCGGAGCCGTCGGCGGACGCACCTCCTCAGCATCGCGTCCTGGTGTCCCGGTATGGCGGGCCGGAAGTCCTGCGGCTCGTCGAGGAGCCCGTTCCGGAGCCGGGCCCGGGCGAGGCGCGGGTGAAGATCTCCGCGGCGGGCGTGAGTTTCACCGATGTCCTCATCCGAGAGGGCGTCTACCCCGGCGGCCCCCGGCCCCCCTTCACCCCGGGATACGACCTCGTCGGGGTCGTGGACGCGGTCGGTCCCGGGACCACCGGAGCGGCGCCGGGCGACCGTGTCAGCGCGCTCGTGGAGTACGGCGGATACGCCCAATACCTGTGCGTTCCGGCCACCCGCCTCCTGCCAGTGCCGGACGGCGTGGACGCCGCCGGGGCCGTGTGCCTTCCGCTGACCTACGTCACCGCCTACCAACTGCTCCATCGGGCGGCCCACGTGCAGCAGGGGGAGCGGGTACTCGTGCATGGGGCGGCAGGAGCAGTGGGAAGCGCCGTGCTCCAACTGGGCCGGCTGGCCGGGCTGGAGATGTACGGAACGGCCACCGCCGAGCAGGCCGATCTCGTCACGAAGCTGGGCGCGACGCCGATCGACCATGTCTCCGAAGATGTCGTGGGGCGCGTTCGCAGGGAGACCGGCGACGGCGTGGACGTGGTGCTGGACGGAATCGGTGGTGCGGTCGCCCTGCGCTCGTACCGGGCGCTCCGTCCGGACGGGCGCCTGATCATGTTCGGGCACTACGCCACCCTGCGGGCGGGGCGCCGGAACCTGCCCCGGACCCTCGGCTTCTATACGGCAGGGACCGCGGTGCTGCTCGGCTCCGCGCTTCCCCGTGGCCGGCGGGTCGGCTTCTACAGGATCGCCGAACTCCGAGACCTCCACCCCGACTGGTATCGGGACGACCTGGCCCGGCTCTTCGATCTGCTGACCGAAGGCCGGATCGCGCCGAACGTGGCCGATCGACTCCCGTTGAAGGACGCGCGGAGCGCGCACGAGCGCATCGGCCGCGGCGAGGTGACCGGACGGCTGGTCCTCCTACCGTGAACCTCCGCCCGGTCCCCGTGGTCATGCTGCGCGGTTCGTGTCGGGTTCCTGGCGTCCCCCAGTAGACGAGGGGGCGCCGTTGCACGACGCCGCGAGCCCGCTCCACGGGGGCAGGGATGTTTCACGGGAAACATCGGGGGAGCAGGCGGGAAAGCGAAGCGCCCCGGAGCCGTGGGATCCGGGGCGCGCAGCGGTGCGGGGCGGCTTTAGGAGTCGCCGACTCCTCCGTCCTCAGGGGCCATGGACTTGATGATGCGGTCGAGGTCCTCCAGTGTGGCGAACTCGACGACGATCTTGCCCTTGTTGCGGCCCATGTCGACGCGGACCTTGGTCTCGTACCGGTCGGAGAGGCGGTCGGCCAGCTCCTTGAGGCCGGGCGCCACCGGCTTCTTGCGGCGGCCCGGTCGCGGTGCCTTCGGCTCGTCCCCCACCTCGCGGAGCGCGATCATCTCTTCCAGCGCGCGGACCGAGAGGCCCTCCTGGACGATCCGCTGTGCCAGATGCTCCTGGGCCTCCACGCTGTCGAGGGAGAGCAGCGCGCGGGCGTGACCGGCGGACAGCACTCCGGCGGCCACCCGGCGCTGAACGGCCGGCGGCAGGTTCAGCAGGCGGAGCGTGTTGGTGATGTGCGGACGCGACCGGCCGATCCGGGTGGCGAGCTGCTCGTGGGTGGCGCCGAAGTCCTGGAGCAGCTGCTGGTACGCGGCCGCCTCCTCCAACGGGTTGAGCTGCTGCCGGTGGAGGTTCTCCATGAGCGCGTCACGGAGCAGGTCGTTGTCGCCGGTGTCGCGGACGATCGCCGGGATGACGTCCAGCCCGGCCATCTGGGACGCGCGCCAGCGGCGCTCGCCCATGATGAGCTCGTAGTCGTGCTCCTCCGAGGGGGACCTGCGCACGACGATCGGCTGGAGCAGCCCGACGATGCCGATCGACTCCGCGAGCTCCTCCAGGGCCTGCTCGTCGAAGTGCTCGCGGGGCTGGCGCGGGTTGACCGTGATGGAACGGACGGGCAGTTCCGCGAAATGGGCTCCGGCGACCGGTTCGAGGGCCGGTGCGGGAGCGGCCGTTCCGTCCGAGACGGAGCCGCCGGGGTATCCCGGCTCGCTCGCGCCGTTCGGCTCGGCCGACGTCGGCATGGGCGGGGCGGTGGGAATGAGGGCACCGAGGCCCCGGCCCAGACCGCGTCGCTGCTGGCTCACTGGACGGCTCCTCCGTGGGCCATTTCCGAGGCGGCCTCGCTGTAGGCGAGGGCGCCGCTCGATCCGGGGTCGTAGGTCATGACGGACTGCCCGTAGCTGGGCGCCTCGGACACCCGGACACTGCGGGGGATCACCGTGTTGAGGACGACGTCGCCGAAGTGGCTCCGGACGTCTTCGGCGACCTGCGCGGCGAGGCGGGTCCGGGCGTCGTACATCGTCAGCAGGATGGTGGACACCCGCAGTTTGGGGTTGAGGTGCGCCTTCACGAGGTCGACGGTCCGGATGAGCTGGCCGAGGCCCTCCAGCGCGTAGTACTCGCACTGGATCGGGATGAGCAGCTCGTCCCCGCCGACGAGGGCGTTCACCGTGAGCAGGCCGAGCGACGGCGGGCAGTCGATCAGCACGTAGTCGAACTTCTCGATGTCGTAGGAGTCCAGCGCGCGCCGCAGGCGCGACTCGCGGGCCACCTTGGAGACCAGCTCGATCTCCGCGCCCGCGAGGTTGAGGGTCGCGGGCGCGCAGTAGAGGTTGGGGATCTCCGGCGCCGGGACGATGATGTCGGCCAGCGCCATGTCCTCGATCAGCACGTCGTAGATCGACGGGACCTCGGCATGGTGCTCGACGCCGAGGGCGGTGGACGCGTTGCCCTGCGGGTCGAGGTCGACCACCAGCACCTGGGCGCCGTGCATCGCGAGAGAGGCGGCGATGTTCACCGAGCTGGTGGTCTTGCCGACGCCTCCCTTCTGGTTGGCGATGGTGATGACCCGGCACTTGTCCGGCCGCGGCCACTCCCGCTCCCTGCGGCTCGCCATCGTCTTGAGCGCGGTGCCGGCTGTTTCACGTGAAACCTTGGCGTCCCGCAGCGCCTCTCGCACGAGTTCTGACTCCCCCTGAGTTGGTCCGCCGCGCGGGCTCGGCGCCTGCGCGCCGGCGTTCGTCGGCACGTAGCCGACGTTCTCCGCGGTCCCGGACGTCGTGTTACCCCACATCGCGTGCCCTGAGGGCGCGGTGCCCGGCGACGATCCCGGGTCCTGCCGCGTCCCACCGGCGGCGGGCGCCTGGGCGCCCTCGTCCGCGCCGGGCGCGCCCGGGCCGGACGGCTGTTCGTCGGGGGATTCGTCGGCGCGGTCAGGCCTGCCCAGTCCTGGTCCCGTGCTCATGAAGACCTCTTCCTCGACCCTTTGGCGCGCCGGGGGGCGCGCTGCCGTCGCCCGACAACCTCTTCTCGGCCGGCGACCACACGGACGAGTGTTGTCGGCGGATCGACCATACCGCGCCCGACTTGCAGCAGTTCCGTCGAGCGCACCCCGAACCGCTTCAGCACCGGCTCCGCCTCCTCCAACTCGGCCGCGGCCCGCTCGCCCTTGAGCGCGAGGAGCTCGCCGCCCGGGCGCAGCAGCGGAAGCGCCCACCGGGCCAGGCGTTCGAGGGGCGCCACGGCGCGTGCCGTGGCGACGTCCACCGCGAACTCGTCGGTCACGTCCTCGGCCCGGGCCCGCCGGACCTCGACGTTTCGCAGGTCGAGCAGCTCGACGCACTCGTTCAGGAACGTCGTGCGCCGCAGCAGCGGTTCCAGCAGCGTGATCCGCAGATCGGGCCGGACGATGGCCAGGACGATGCCCGGCAGCCCCGCGCCCGAACCGATGTCGACGACCTCGGCGTTCTCCGGTATCGCCGCCGAGACCACCGCGCAGTTGATCAGATGCCGTTCCCAGAGCCGGTCGGCCTCGCGCGGACCGATGAGCCCGCGTTCGACCCCGGCCTTCGCGAGGAACGCCGCGTAGCGCTCCGCGACCGGCAGCGCGTCACCGAATACCTCACGTGCAATCCCCACCAGACGAATCGTTCCACAAAACCCGGTGCCGCCGTACACGCGAAACGTTCCCGTGGTGAACAGGGCGCTGTAGTGGGAGGACCCTTGCGTTATGGCAAGAACCACATGACCCGCCCGCATATTCGCCGGGCGTGGGGTAGAGCCTGCGGTGTCGCCCGTCCGTCCCCCGGAAGGAGCTCCGACACATGGGAATCGGAGTCAGTCTCGCATTCATCGCCCTTGGGGCGATTCTGGCGTTCGCCATCCGCGTTGACCTCAGCGGCCTCGACATCCACATGGTCGGATGGATCCTGATCCTGGTCGGACTGATCAGCATGGGATTCACGCTCAAGTACACCCGGCCGCGCCGCGCGGCCGGACGTGTGGCCGGGGCAGATCCCGCGTACGGGGACGAGCCCGGCACGGTGGTCCGCGAGGAGCACATCATCGAGGACCCGCCGCCGCCCGGCGGCCGCCCGGCCGAGCGTGTCGACCGCGTCGTGGAGCACCCCGCCGACACCGGGGTCACGCACAGCGGCCATCCGCAGGACCCCGCGTACGCCCAGGACCCCGCGATCCAGAACGACCCGGCGATCCAGAACACCACCTCGGTCGGCGGCGGCGACGTCCAGCGCCGGCGGTGGCGCCGGACCGTCAGGCGGTAGTACCGAGAGCCTGCTCGGTGTGCCAGGGCGGCGGTGCACACCGAGCTCCCCAGGGCCCCGCGTCGGCCAGGGCGCGGGGCCCTCTCATGCCCTGAAACGCCGCCCATCCCGCGCGACCCTGCCGAGCGGTGACGCGGAACGCCCGGAACGACGGATCGCGGACATCGCGCCCCCATTGGGATCGGCTCTCTACCGCCTCCGCTCCGAGCGTCCTCTCCGCCCAGCACCGGCTCCCAGTCGGACGCCGGTTCTCAGCCGGTCGGCGTCCGGAAAGGCGACGGCCCCGACCGGAGATCCGGTCGGGGCCGTGTGATGCCCGGGTGGTCAGGCGGGGAAGACGACCACGTAGCGGTCGGGCTCCTCGCCCTCGGACTCGCTGCGCAGGCCCGCCGCGGCGACCGCGTCGTGGACGATCTTGCGCTCGAACGGGGTCATCGGGGCGAGCGGCTTCGGCTCGCCGGACTGCTTGACCTCGTCCGCGACGTCCGTTCCGAGCTTGGTGAGCTCGGCGCGGCGCCGCTCGCGGTACCCGCCGATGTCCAGCATGAGGCGGGTGCGGTTGCCGGTCTGGCGGTGGACGGCGAGCCGGGTGAGCTCCTGGAGCGCCTCCAGCACCTCGCCGCGCTTGCCGACCAGCTCGTCCAGGGAACCGCCGACGACGGCGACGATGGCGCGCTCGCCCTCGACGTCCATGTCGATGTCGCCGTCGTAGTCACCGATGTCCAGCAGGCCCTCGATGTAGTCGGCGGCGATCTCGCCTTCCTGCTCGAGCGCCTGGACGTCGACCTCGGTGGTGTCGGTCTGGCTCAACGCGGTCTCCTTCTCCGGCACGTGCTCGGGGTCCAAACTAGCGCTTCTGGGTGCCGCTGCGCTTGCTGCGCGACTTGCGGGTCGGCTGGTTGCGCACGACCTTCGGCTTGTCCTCGGGCTCGGGGGCCGGCTCCGGCTCCTTCTTCAGCTTCGCCTTGATGCCGGACGACGGCGCCTGGCCGTTCTTGGACGCGCCCGCCTTCGAACCGGCGGCCTTGGGGCCGGTCTTGGTCCCCGTCGTGGCCGCCGCGGCGGCGGCGTCCGTCCCGGGCGGTGGGTACCGCTTGTAGATGTAGTGCTGCTGGGCCAGGGTCCAGCTGTTGGACGTCACCCAGTACATGAGGACGCCCAGCGGGAAGCCGAGGCCGAAGAGGCCGAACAGCGGCGCCAGGAAGACCATCATCTTCTGCGCCTGCATCATCGGGTTGGCCTCGTCCGCGACCGGCTGCCGCTTCATGCTGGCCCGGACGGTGAAGAAGGTCGTGACGGAGCTGATCACCACGGCGATGCCGGTGACGACGATCGCCGTCCAGCTCTTGGGGTCGGTGCCCCAGGCGTTCAGGAACGTGTCCGGGATGTGGGCGCCGAAGATGTTCGCGTTCTGCGCGCTCGCCACCAGGTCGGACGAGACGGCGAAGACGCTCTGCCCCGGCTTGGCGTCCGAGATCCGCTTCAGCGTCTGGAACAGCCCGATGAAGATGGGCATCTGCACCAGGAGCGGCAGGCAGCCCGACAGCGGGTTGGCGCCGTTCTCCTGGTAGAGCTTCATGACCTCCTGGTTGAGGCGCTGCTTGTCGTTCTTGTACTTCTTGCGCAGCGCCTGAACCTTCGGGTTCAGCTCTTGCATCTTGCGCGAAGCGTGGATCTGCTTCACGAAGAGGGGGACGAGGAGCAGCCGCAGGAGGACGGTGAGGAGGATGATCGAACCGCCCCACGCCCATCCGCTGTCCTTGGGGACGACCGTACTGAGCCCCGTGTGGATCCACACGATGAGCTGAGAGACGATCTCGTACAACCAATCAAGCACCGGGCAGCTCCTTGTGCTCTGCTAGGGCGGGGCCGCTCTCCTCGCGGCCGGAGTTCGAGGAAGCCGCCGCGCGCTCTCCGGGCGTCTTCTTCGGCGGTACCGGGTCGTAACCGCCTGGGTGGAACGGATGGCACCGCGCGATCCGGCGGGCCGTCAGCCACGTGCCGCGCAACGCCCCGTGCACCTGAAGGGCCTCCAGGCCGTATGCGCTGCAGCTGGGGTGGAAGCGACACTGCTGCCCGAGCAGGGGACTCAAGAAGCGGCGGTAGGCGCGGACGAGAAGGATCAGCACGGCCGCGACGGGACCCGGGTGGCCCGTCGGATGCTGCGCGGGGACTGCCGTCCCCTGCGGACTTCTCATCTTCGCCCCTTGGACGCGGGCCGCAGCAGCCGGTCGAGCGCCGACTCCAGATCCGCGGCCAGTTCGTCTGGTCGCGCCGCTCCCGCGCGGGGGTTGGCGCGCACTACGAGCAGGCTACCCGCTGAGAGGCGGTCGAGGTGCGGGCGCATCAGGTGGCGGAGCCGGCGCCGCGTCGCGTTGCGGACGACGGCGTTGCCGACGGTGCGGGCCACGATGAACCCGACCAGCGGCTGCGCCGCCGCGTGCGGGGCCTCGTCCGGGCGTAGCAGGTGAACCACGACAGTTGGCCGTCCGGCGCGGCGACCGCGCCGGACGGCCAACGAGAAGTCGTCCCGCCGCCGCATCCGGTTTCCGGACGGCAGCACTGTGAGGGGTGGCTCAGACCGCGATGCGGGCGCGGCCCTTGCCACGCCGGCTCGACAGGATCGCGCGGCCGGCGCGCGTGCGCATGCGCAGCCGGAAGCCGTGCTTCTTGTGGCGGCGACGGTTGTTCGGCTGGAAGGTACGCTTGCTCACTTTGAGGCTCCAGTGCTGCGGTCGGTTCGTCTTGAGGACTTGAAGCTTCGAAGGCTCGCATCGAGGGCCGCGTACGGTCCCCCGCAGCGGGGGCCCACCCGAGCGTTCCTGAGGGGCTGCCGGCGGGCACGCGGCATCTCCGTCGATGCGACTCGACCTCAGAACGTTACGGGGTATCCGGGGGGCCGGTCAAACGGAGGCCGCCGCCGGTGGACGCCGCGGAGCCGGCGCCGCAGGACGGGCGGGATCGGTGGTGACCGTGTTGCGACCGTCCCCGGCAGGGGTTAAGGTCGTCCCGGCGAGCCGACACTTCTTCGACGAATCCGATGTCGGCGATCAGCCCTCAAGCCCCCGTTCGAGAACCACCCCTTACCGGCCCTCACCAAGGCCGGTCCCTTGTCGACCGCGTACCCCTGAACCCGCCTCACGGGTTTTACACAGGGTCCTCCATGCCTATGCACAGCATGTGGACAACTCTGTGGACAACTCGTGAGAGAGTAAGTCTCCCGCGTCGCGGCAGTGCCCTGCGAGGCGTGCGGCATCCCGCGGGACAGCCGAGCAGTCAGGTACTCCGTTCGGCGGAGTTGTGGGGAGGGGACCTTGCGCATGGACGGTCAGGATCTCGGATCGGTCTGGGCCCGCACCCTCACCGCGCTCTCCGAGAGCGATCTGTCGCCGAGTTACCGCGCATGGCTGCCCATGGTCCGCCCGCTTGCGCTCGTGGAGGGGACGGCGCTGCTCGCCGCGCCCAACGAGTTCGCCAAGGACGCCCTGGAGACACGCCTCCGCAACCTCATCACGCAGGCCCTTTCCCATGAGCTGGGCAGGGAGATCCGCGTCGCGGTGACCGTCCAGCCGGAGCCGCCGGGCGGTACCCGTCCCGGTGCGGGCGAGCCTCTTTCCGCGCCGCTTCCGGGGCCGGGAGCAGGGCTCGGCATGCACGACTCCACTCCTTCTTACGGGGAGCCCTACGGGGAGCGGGGGCACGACGAGCGCGACCGCGACCGTCCTTATACCGAGCAGCCGTACGGGGATCAGTCGTACGGGGACCAGTCGTCCTACCCGGAACGGCCCGACCGCCCTTATCCGGAGCAGCCGTACGGAGATCAGGGATACCGGCCGCAGTCGGGAGTTACCCACAACCCCGGTTCGCCCGGAGGTTATCCACAGGCTCAGGACGACGACCGTGGAACGTATCCCCCGGCGCCCCGCCCGCCCGCCTACGGTGCGGGCCCCGGCGGCCGCGGCCCGGCGCCGTACGAAGGGCGCGGCTACCCGAGCTACGGAGGGCAGGAAGGCTTCGGCGGCGAGCCTCCAGGGCGGCCACCGCACTCCCACCTGAACGACCGCACGCTCGGCCCCCTGCGTCCTGGAGGTCGCCCAGAGCAGCAGGGCCGCGAACCCCAGCGCCCTGGGAATGAGGCTCCGCTCGGGCACTCGGACGACACTTTCCAGAGCGGCGAGCAGCCCTATCCCGGGAGCGAGCAGTCCTACACGGGCGGTGGCGGCGAGCAGCCCTACCGGAATGAAGGCGTCTTCAGGGACGAGGAGGGCTCCGACTCCAGGGTCCCTGGCTCGGATCCCCGTGGCCCCACGTCCGACCCACGCGCGCCCGCACCGGCACAGCAGTCCGGCGCGTCCGAGCATGCGCGGCTGAACCCGAAGTACACGTTCGAGACGTTCGTCATCGGCTCGTCGAACAGGTTCGCGCACGCCGCCGCGGTCGCCGTCGCGGAGCAGCCGGCCAAGGCGTACAACCCGCTGTTCGTCTACGGCGACTCGGGCCTGGGCAAGACGCACCTGCTGCATGCCATCGGCCACTACGCGCAGAGCCTCTTCAACGGGGCGCGCGTCCGCTACGTGAGCTCCGAGGAGTTCACGAACGACTTCATCAACTCGATCCGCGACGGCAAGGCCGACGGGTTCCGCCGCCGCTACCGGGATGTGGACATCCTCCTCGTCGACGACATCCAGTTCCTTGAGGGCAAGGAGCAGACGCAGGAGGAGTTCTTCCACACGTTCAACACGCTGCACAACGCGAGCAAGCAGATCGTGATCTCCAGCGACCGGCCGCCCAAGGAGCTCGTCACGCTGGAGGACCGGCTCCGCAACCGGTTCGAGTGGGGCCTGACGACCGACGTCCAGCCGCCCGAACTGGAGACCCGGATCGCGATCCTGCAGAAGAAGGCGCGCCAGGAGGGCCTCGCCGCGCCGCCCGACGTGCTGGAGTTCATCGCCTCGCAGATCGCGACGAACATCCGCGAGCTGGAGGGCGCGCTGATCCGGGTCACGGCGTTCGCGAGCCTGAACCGGCAGTCGGTCGACATGAAGCTCGCCGAGATCGTGCTGAAGGACCTCATCCCCAACGACTCCGGCCCCGAGATCACCGCCGCGATGATCATGGCGCAGACGGTCGAGTACTTCGGGACGACGATCGAGGACCTGTGCGGCCCCTCCCGCTCGCGGATGCTCGTCACCGCCCGGCAGATCGCGATGTACCTGTGCCGGGAGCTGACCGACCTGTCCCTTCCCAAGATCGGCCAGCAGTTCGGGGGGCGCGACCACACCACGGTCATGCACGCCGAACGCAAGATCCGCTCGCTGATGGCCGAGCGCCGGGCGATCTACAACCAGGTCACCGAGCTGACGGGCCGCATCAAGCACCAGGCCCGCAAGCGCTGAGCCCCCTCCTTCGTACACACTGTGGACAGACCGGCGCCACGCCTGTGGACGGGTCGCCGCCGCGCCGTCCACACCCTGTTCAAGGCAAAGAACCGACAAAAGGCGCGCGTCCTCCGAGAATCGGCCGCGCTCCTCACAACTTGTGGAAAACTCTGGGGATTTTCGCGGATAACCCTGTGGGCAACCGTTGGAGAAGCTGAGGATGAACAGTGGACGGGTGTGGACCGGCTGTGCACCGCCGCCCGGCCTTCTGGGGAAAACCGGTGGACGGGCTGGGGACGGCTTGGGGACCGACCCGGCGGCCAGGCGTCCCGTCGTCCCCAGTTCAGGCGAACGGGCGGCGAACCCGCGGATGACCCGTGGAGAACTCGTGGACAACCGGGGGATGACATGAGGACGACGTGTGGGGACGAAATCGCCGTCCCCAGGCGCCGTCGCGCCGTCCACGCCCCGTACACAGCGCCGGTGGACAGAGGAACGCGCTCTCACCTGCGAGGACGGCTGTTGTCCACACTATCCACGGCCCCTATTACTGGTACTGCTCTACTTCTCTATCCAAGAAAAGATCCATCTCAAGTCAGGGCCTGGGGACAACGCGCTGCGAGCGCCCCGGCCCGGACGAGATCAGCTCACCCTTGTCCGACACCTGCAGGAGGCGGGTCCCTTTGAAGTTCCGCATCGACAGAGACGCCCTGGCCGACGCCGTCGCCTGGACCGCGCGCACGCTCCCCGTCCGTCCCCCGGTGCCGGTCCTCGCGGGCATGCACATCGTGGCCGGGGGTGAGGACAACGGCGACCGCCTGAAGCTGTCCGCGTTCGACTACGAGGTCTCGGCGCAGGTGTCCACGGACATCGACGTCGAGGAGGCCGGGACGGCGCTGGTGTCCGGGCGGCTCCTCGCCGAGATCTCGCGCAGCCTTCCTCCCCACCCTGTGGAGGTGACGACGGACGGCGCGAAGGTGATGCTCCGCTGCGGCAGCGCGAAGTTCACACTCCTCACCATGCCTGTGGAGGACTACCCGACGCTGCCGGAGATGCCGCCCGCCGCGGGATCGGTGGGCAGCGACGAGTTCGCCGCCGCCGTCTCCCAGGTCGCGATCGCCGCGGGCAAGGACGACACGATCCCCATGCTGACCGGCGTCCGGGTGGAGATCGAGGGTGAGACCGTCACGCTGGCGTCCACGGACCGCTACCGCCTCGCCGTCCGCGAGTTGCACTGGAAGCCCGAGCGCCCCGACTTCTCCGCCGTCGCGCTCGTTCCGGCCCGCACGCTGGCCGACACCGCCAAGTCGCTGACGGCCGGCGCGGAGGTGTCGATCGCGCTCGGCGGGACCGGCGGCACCGGCGAAGGCATGATCGGTTTCGAGGGCGGCGGCCGCCGCACCACGTCCCGGCTGCTGGACGGCGACTTCGTCAAGTACCGCTCGCTGCTGCCGAGCGAGTACGCGGGCCTCGCCGAGGTCCAGACCGCCTCGTTCATCGAGGCCGTCAAGCGCGTCTCCCTGGTGGCGGAACGCAACACCCCCGTCCGGCTCTCGTTCAGCCAGGGCGAGGTCGTCCTGGAGGCCGGGACCGGGGACGAGGCTCAGGCCGTGGAGGCCCTGGAGGCGTCCCTGGAGGGCGAGGACATCGACATCGCCTTCAACCCCGCGTTCCTCCTCGACGGGCTCTCCGCGATCGGCTCGGACGTGGCCAGGCTGTCCTTCACCACTCCGACCAAGCCGGCCGTCCTCACCGGGAAGCCGCCGCAGGACGGGGAGAACCCGAACTACCGTTACCTGATCATGCCGGTCCGTTTGTCTGGATAAGACCTCCGCTCCGGGGCATGGCATCCGGGATGTCCCGCGGGGGAGCCGCGCCCCCGCGGGAAGGCAGAGCAGGCACGCACAGGGGAGAGTGAGCGTTTCATGGAGCTTGGGATCATCGGCCTGGGCAAGATGGGCGGCAACATGGCCGAGCGGCTGCGCCGCGGCGGCCACACCGTCGTCGGCTACGACCGCGACCCGGACGTCAGCGACGTCGGCTCGGTCGAGGAACTGGTCGAGCGCCTGTCCCCGCCGCGCGCCGTGTGGGTGATGGTGCCCGCGGGCAAGCCGACGGCGGAGACCGTCCACAAGCTGGGGGAGGTCCTGGAGCAGGGCGCCCTCGTCGTGGACGGCGGAAATTCACACTATGTGGACGACCGGAAGCACGGCGAGGAGCTGGCCGCCAAGGGCATCGGGTTCGTCGACTGCGGTGTGAGCGGCGGCGTGTGGGGGCTGGAGAACGGCTACGCGCTCATGGTCGGCGGCGACGAGGAGCACGTGAAGCGGCTGATGCCGATCTTCGAGACGCTCAAGCCGGAGGGCGAGTTCGGCTTCGTCCACTCCGGCAAGATCGGCGCCGGCCACTTCGTGAAGATGGTCCACAACGGCATCGAGTACGCGATGATGCAGGCCTTCGGCGAGGGTTACGAGCTGATCGAGGCCAGCGACGTCGTCACCAACGTCCCGGAGACGTTCCTGAGCTGGCAGGAGGGCACGGTCATCCGCTCCTGGCTGCTCGACCTGCTGAACCGCGCGCTCGCCGACGACCCCGAGCTGGACGACCTGCGCGGCTACGCCAACGACTCCGGCGAGGGCCGCTGGACCGTCCAGGCCGCCGTCGACCACGCCGTCCCGCTGCCCGCGATCACGGCGTCCCTGTTCGCCCGCTTCGCCTCCCGCCAGGACGACTCCCCCGCGATGCGCGTCGTCGCCGCCCTCCGCAACCAGTTCGGCGGCCACGCCGTCGAAACGGCCAAGGGCGCCGACTCCCCCGGCGCCGACGTCAACCCCCCTTCGGTCTGACCCCCAGTTATCCACAGTTGTGGGTTCCGGCCCCGGCTCTCGGCGGTGTGTTCCAGGCTGGGAGTGGGGTCGGCCCCCTGGGCGGGCGGGGTGTGCACAGGCTGGGGGCGTGTGCGCGAGCTGGAGGCGGGGAGGCGCGCCGGGGGTGTGGGGGAGGCTCTACGCTCGTGTGTTGTGCACGTCGCCCACCTTTCGTTGCAGGACTTCCGCTCGTATCCGGCCGCCGAGGTCGCGTTGGAGCCGGGAGTCACCGCGTTCGTGGGGCCCAACGGGCAGGGCAAGACGAACCTGGTCGAGGCCATCGGGTACGTCGCCTCGCACGGGAGCCACAGGGCCGCGACGGACGCGCCGCTCGTCCGGCACGGTGCGCCGCGGGCGATCGTCCGGGCCGGGGTGGTGAAGGACGACCGCAAGGCGCTGATCGAGCTGGAGATCAACCCGGGCAAGGCGAACCGGGCGCGGCTCAACCGGTCCCCCGTCCCCAGGCCGCGCGAGATCCTGGGGATGCTGCGGACGGTGCTGTTCGCCCCGGAGGACCTCTCGCTCGTGAAGGGCGACCCGGGGGAGCGGCGCCGGTTCATGGACGAGTTGCTGACCGCGCGGGCCCCGCGGTTCGCGGGCGTGCGGTCCGACTATGACCGCGTCCTCAAGCAGCGCAACGCCCTGTTGAAATCGGCGGCCGCGCATAGGCGCTCACCCGGTCCGGAGGTGCTCGCAACCCTGGACGTGTGGGATTCGCACCTGGCGCGCACGGGGGCGGAGCTCCTGGCGGGGAGGCTCGACCTCGTCGAGGCGCTGCGTCCGCTCGCGGCGCGGGCCTATGCGGCGCTCGCTCCGCACAGCGGCGGGGCCGATCTGATCTACAGGAGCTCCCTGGGAGACGCGGAGTTGTCCACAGACCGTGGACAACTGGCCGAGCAGATCCTCAAGGCGGTGGCCGAGTCGCGCAAGCAGGAGCTGGAGCGCGGCGTGAGCCTCGTCGGCCCGCACCGCGACGAGCTGGTCCTGCGCCTGGGGGAGCTCCCGGCGCGCGGCTACGCCAGCCACGGCGAGTCGTGGTCGTTCGCGCTCGGGCTGCGGCTGGCCGCGTTCGACCTGCTCCGCGCGGACGGCGACGACCCCGTCCTCATCCTGGACGACGTGTTCGCCGAGCTGGACACCGGGCGGCGCAGCCGGCTGGCCGAGATGGTCGCGCCGGCCGAGCAGGTCCTGATCACGGCGGCCGTCCCCGCCGACGTCCCCGCCGAACTGACGGGCGGCTCGTATACCGTCTCCGACGGCGAGGTCGTGCGTGACTCCAAGGGGGCGAGCGCGTGAGTGATCCACAGGATGTGCACAAGTCAGACGAAGCCGGGACGCCTCCCGCCAAGTCGGGGATCGAGCTGGCTCGCGAGGCGCTCGCCCAGGCGAAGGCGGACGCCCTCAAGCGCGGCACCCTCCCCGGGCAGGGGGGCAAGCGCAAGGGCACCGGCCGGGTCGGGCGCGTGCGGGACCCCGGGCGGGGCGGCGACCCCAAGCTGTTCGGGGCGGCGATCCGGGAGCTGCTGGCGACCCGCGGCTGGGAGCAGCGCGCGGCGGTCGGCGGCGTGTTCGGCAACTGGGCCGGCATCGTCGGCGCCGAACTGGCCGAGCACACCCGGCCGGACCACTTCGAGGACGGCGAGCTCACCGTCGCCGCCGACTCGACGACCTGGGCCACGCAGCTCCGCCTGCTGTCGTCCACGCTGGTGCGGCGGCTGAACGAGGAGCTCGGGCACGGGACCGTCCGCCGGGTCAAGGTGGTGGGGCCCTCGTCCGGGCCGCGCCGGACGGGCGCGTGGCGCGCGCGCTGAGCCCGTGACCCCGGGCCTCACCGAGTGTCAGTGGCGGGTGGGAACATCTGTTCGGTGAGAGGACGTTCAGTTCAGCGGCGAGCGCCACGTAGGCCAGAGAACCCCCCTAGCCCAATGGGGGGATGTGTCTCCGGGGCCGCTCGGCCGCCACACGCGCACACAGCGCTCGTGAGTGCCACTTTTCACCGCGTCACCCGGTAGAATGAATGCGGGTTCAGGATGCTGCGCCGCCATGGGGTGCCCGGGGCTCTGACCAACGCGAACAGAGCACGACCGGGTGCCCTCGTGTGTGTTACGGGGCACACCGCGCCTCCCTCGGGCGCGGAGCGGCAGACATCCCCGGCAGGAGGATCTCCTTTGGCGTACGACGCTAGTTCGATCACTGTCCTTGAAGGGCTTGAGGCGGTTCGCAAGCGCCCGGGCATGTACATCGGCTCGACCGGTGAGCGCGGCCTGCACCACCTCGTCTACGAGATCGTGGACAACGCCGTCGACGAGGCCTTGGCCGGCTATGCCGACGACATCGTGGTCACGCTCATGGCCGACGGCGGCGTCAGCGTCCTCGACAACGGCCGCGGCATCCCGGTCGGCATGCACCCTGTGGAGAAGCGCCCCGCCATCGAGCTGGTGCTGACCACGCTGCACGCGGGCGGCAAGTTCGACGGCAAGTCCTACGCCGTCTCGGGCGGCCTGCACGGTGTCGGCTCGGCCGTGGTGAACGCGCTGTCCACCCGGATGGAGGCGGAGGTCCGCACCGACGGCCACGTGTGGCGCCAGTCCTACACGTGGCAGGGGCCCGAGATCGAGCTCCAGAAGGGTGAGGAGACCGACGAGACCGGGACCCTCATCACGTTCTGGCCCGACCCGGAGATCTTCGAGACCACCGAGTGGAACTTCGAGACCCTCTCCCGCCGCATGCAGGAGATGGCGTTCCTCAACCGCGGCCTGTCCATCACGCTGCGGGACGAGCGCCCCGACCACGTCAACGGTGAGCCGCACGTCGTCCGGTACCACTACGAGGGCGGCATCGAGGACTTCGTCCGCTACATCAACGCGCGCAAGGACGCCGCGCACGAGTCGGTCGTCTACTTCAGCGACGACACCACCGGCATGTCGGTCGAGATCGCCATGCAGTGGAACTCGTCCTACTCCGAGTCGGTGCACACCTTCGCCAACACGATCAACACGGCGGAGGGCGGCACCCACGAGGAGGGCTTCCGCGCGGCGCTCACCACGATCGTCAACCGGTACGCCCGCGACAAGGGCCTGCTCCGCGACAAGGACGACAACCTGACCGGCGAGGACGTCCGCGAGGGCCTCACCGCGATCATCTCGATCAAGCTGGCCGACCCCCAGTTCGAGGGGCAGACCAAGACCAAGCTCGGCAACACCGAGGCCAAGTCGTTCGTGCAGCGGGCCTGCAACGTCTACCTGCGCGACTGGTTCGAGGAGAACCCGGGCGAGGCCAAGGAGATCATCAACAAGGCCTCGCAGGCGGCGCGCGCGCGGGTCGCGGCGCGGCAGGCGCGCGACCTGACCCGGCGCAAGAGCCTGCTGGAGTCGACGTCCCTGCCCGGCAAGCTGTCGGACTGCCAGTCCACCGACCCGGCCAAGTCCGAGCTCTACATCGTCGAGGGCGACTCGGCGGGCGGCTCGGCCAAGGGCGGCCGCAACCCGCACTTCCAGGCCATCCTCCCGATCCGCGGCAAGATCCTCAACGTGGAGAAGGCCAGGATCGACAAGATCCTGAAGAACAACGAGGTGCAGGCGATCATCACCGCCCTCGGCACCGGGGTGCACGACGAGTTCGACATCACCAAGCTGCGCTACCACAAGGTCATCCTGATGTCGGACGCCGACGTGGACGGCCACCACATCAACACGCTGCTGATGACGCTGCTGTTCCGGTTCATGAAGCCGCTGATCGAGGCCGGCCACGTGTACCTGTCGCAGCCGCCGCTCTACAAGATCAAGTGGGACGCGCGGGGCAACGAGGCCGACTACGCCTTCTCCGACTCCGAGCGCGACGCGATCATCGAGGCCGGGATCGCCGCGGGCAAGCGCGACCCCCGCCCGCGCGACCAGGTGCAGCGGTTCAAGGGCCTCGGCGAGATGAACGCCAACGAGCTGTGGGACACCACCATGGACCCCGACAACCGGGTCCTCCTGCAGGTGCAGCTGGACGACGCCGCCCAGGCCGACGAGCTGTTCAGCG
This sequence comes from Actinomadura sp. K4S16, assembly GCF_008327685.1. Taxonomy (GTDB): domain Bacteria; phylum Actinomycetota; class Actinomycetes; order Streptosporangiales; family Streptosporangiaceae; genus Spirillospora. The sequence continues at coordinate 84,765 of NZ_BDDE01000020.1, read as the reverse complement.
TGCTCATGGGCGAGGAGGTCGAGCCCCGCCGGGAGTTCATCCAGCGCAACGCCAAGGACGTGCGCTTCCTCGACATCTGAGGTACGCGCCAAGGCCGGCGGCCCGGCCTGACTCCCAGAGGCGGACGTACTTCCTTCCCACCGAGCAGAAGAGGTCTTGAGAGTGACGGACGTGACCACAGAGGGTGGACACCCGGGCGAGCGGATCGAACCGGTCGACATCCAGGTCGAGATGCAGAAGAGCTATCTCGACTACGCGATGTCGGTCATCGTCGCGCGCGCGCTGCCCGAGGTGCGCGACGGCCTCAAACCCGTCCACCGCCGCGTCCTGTACGCGATGTACGACGGCGGCTACCGGCCCGACCGCGGCTACTTCAAGTGCGCCCGCGTCGTCGGCGACGTCATGGGGAACTACCACCCGCACGGCGACTCGGCCATCTACGACGCGCTCGTCCGGCTCGCCCAGCCGTGGTCGATGCGGTACCCGCTGGTCGACGGCAACGGCAACTTCGGCTCGCGCGGCAACGACCCCGCCGCGGCCATGCGGTACACCGAGTGCCGCATGGCGCCCCTGGCGATGGAGCTCCTGCGCGACATCGACAAGGAGACCGTCGACTTCTCCCCGAACTACGACGGCCGCTCGCAGGAGCCCGACGTCCTGCCGTCCCGGTACCCGAACCTGCTGGTCAACGGGTCCGCCGGCATCGCGGTCGGGATGGCGACGAACATCCCGCCGCACAACCTGCGCGAGGTCGCCGACGGCGTCCGCTGGTACCTGGACAACTACGGCGCGTCCGACGAGGAGCTGCTCGAGGCGCTGATCGAGCGGGTCAAGGGCCCCGACTTCCCGACCGCCGGGCTCATCGTCGGCCGCAAGGGCATCGAGGACGCCTACCGCACCGGCCGCGGCTCCATCACCATGCGGGCCGTCGTCGAGGTCGAGGAGATCCAGGGCCGCACCTGCCTCGTCGTCACCGAGCTCCCCTACCAGGTCAACCCGGACAACCTCGCCCTCAAGATCGCCGACGGGGTGAAGGACGGCAAGCTCGACGGCATCGCCGACGTCCGCGACGAGACCTCCGGCCGGACCGGGCAGCGCCTGGTGATCGTCCTCAAGCGGGACGCCGTCGCCAAGGTCGTCCTGAACAACCTGTACAAGCACACGCAGCTGCAGGAGACGTTCGGCGCGAACATGCTCGCGCTGGTCGACGGCGTGCCGCGCACCCTGCGCATCGACCAGTTCGTCCGGCACTGGGTCGCGCACCAGATCGACGTCATCGTCCGCCGCACCCGGTTCCTGCTCCGCAAGGCCGAGGAGCGCGCCCACATCCTGCGCGCCCTGCTCAAGGCCCTCGACCGCATCGACGAGGTCATCGCCCTGATCCGGCGCTCGCCGTCCGCCTCGGAGGCGCAGCAGGGCCTGATGAACCTGCTGGAGATCGACGAGATCCAGGCGCAGGCCATCCTGGACATGCAGCTGCGCAAGCTCGCCGCCCTGGAGCGCCAGCAGATCACCGACGAGTACGACAAGCTCATGGCGGAGATCGCCGACTACAACGAGATCCTCGCCTCCCCCGAGCGGCAGCGCCAGATCGTCGCCGACGAGCTCGCCCCGATCGTCGAGAAGTTCGGCGACGAGCGGCGCACCCAGATCATTCCGTTCGACGGGGACGTGTCGTACGAGGACCTCATCGCCGAAGAGGACGTCGTCGTCACCATCACCCGCGGCGGCTACGCCAAGCGCACGCGCACCGACCTCTACCGCGCGCAGCGGCGCGGCGGCAAGGGCGTCCGCGGCGCGCAGCTGAAGCAGGACGACATCGTCGACCAGTTCTTCGTCACCACGACGCACCACTGGATCCTGTTCTTCACCAACAAGGGCCGCGTCTACCGGGCCAAGGCCTACGAGCTGCCCGACTCCGGCCGCGACTCGCGCGGCCAGCACGTCGCGAACCTGCTCGCCTTCCAGCCCGACGAGCACATCGCCCAGGTGATGGACCTGCGCGACTACGACGTCGCCCCCTACCTCGTGCTCGGCACGAAGAAGGGCCGCGTGAAGAAGACCGCGCTGCGCGACTTCGACTCGCCCCGCACCGGCGGCATCATCGCCATCAACCTCGTCGACGACGACGAGGTGATCGCGGCGCGGCTCGTGTCGTCCGACGACAACCTGCTGATGGTCTCCACCGGCGCCCAGGCGATCCGGTTCCGCGCCGACGACGAGTCGCTGCGGCCCATGGGGCGCGCCACCTCCGGCGTCATCGGCATGCGTTTCGAAGAGGACCAGGAGGTCCTCAACATGCTCGTCGTGCAGGACACCTCGCAGGACGTCCTAGTGGCCACCCGTGGCGGCTACGCCAAGCGCACTCCGGTGGACCAATACCCGCTCCAGGGGCGTGGGGGTAAGGGCGTTCTCACCGCTAAGATCGTGGAATCTCGCGGAATGTTGGTAGGGGCCCTGATGGTCGGCCCGGACGACGAGGTGTTCGCGATGACGTCGAACGGCGGCGTCATCCGTACCACCGCCGCCGAGATCAAGCAGTCCGGCAGGCAGACCATGGGCGTCCGCCTGATGAACCTCGCCGACGGGGACAGCGTGGTGGCCATCGCGAGGAACGTAGAGTCCATGGAGGACTCTGACGAAGCCGAAGGGGGCGACGGTGAGTGACGTATCCTGCATCGTCACCGAGCCGCTAGGCCAGGAGGACACGTGAGCACCGAGCCCGGCCAGGACAACGACGGGTCCGGCACCGCCGGCGCCGGTGAGGGCGACGACCGGAAACCCGGCGCCAAGTCCGGCCCTGCCAAGCCCACCGGCAAGTCCGGTGCGAAGCCGGGCAAGACGGTGTCGGCCGCGTCCGCCAAGGCCGGGCGCGACGAGACGACCGTCGACATCGACACCGGCGCGACGGACCCCACCGGCAAGGGCGCGGACGAGACGCGGTCCGACCTCGCCCAGATCGACGACGCGCCCGCCAAGGCGGCTGGCGCGCCCGAGATCGCCCCGGTGAAGGACACCGCCGAGCCGCCCAAGCCCCCCAAGCCCGCGCCGCCGGCCGCCGGGGAGAGCACTCCGGCCGGTTCCGCGGGAGGCGCCGGCCCGGCGGGCTGGGCCAAACCCGCCGAGCCGTCCGGTTCGGTCTCGACAGGACGTACGGACAAGCCCGGCACGGCGTTCAAATCGTCGGGCGGACCGTCCGGCAACTCCACGTCGGGATCGTCCGGCTCGGGCGGCCGCGGCTTCGCCGGCACCGTCCTCAAGGACCGGCCGTCCGCGTCCACCTCGGTGGCCCCCGCGGGCGCCTCCAACAAGCCCGTGCCGGGCAAGCCCGCCCGCAAGGCCCAGCTCCAGCTCGCCAGGCTCGAACCCTGGTCGGTGATGAAGTTCAGCTTCGTCATGTCGCTGGTCTGCTTCGTCGTCCTGCTGGTCGCCGTCATCGTCCTGTACGTGATCCTGTCCGGGCTCGGCGTCTTCGACGCGATCAGCGACACCGTCAACAGCCTCACCAAGGAGCAGGGCGAGACCACCGGAGGCGTCGACGCCGGAAGCTGGTTCTCCTTCGTCCGCGTCTTCGGCTACACCGTCCTCGTCGGCGCCCTGAACGTCCTCCTCATCACCGCCCTCTCCACGGTCGGCTCCGTCATCTACAACCTCGCCGCCGACCTCGTGGGCGGCGTCGAGGTCACCCTCAAGGAGGCCGAGTAGCCCCACCCGCCGCCGCCCGGCAATCGATTTCCGGTTGCCAGCCCAGATGGGGTAACCTCTCGTTGCGCCGCCAGGGCGGCGGCACATTCCGGGCCTATAGCTCAGTCGGTTAGAGCGCATCCCTGATAAGGATGAGGCCGGAGGTTCAAGTCCTCCTAGGCCCACTCGGAGTTGGGAGTGGTGTGGTCGAAGCCCTTTGGGCTTCTTCCCCGCCACTCCTTCGTCGTGTTTGCCCGGGGGGCGACCCCCGGACCCCCGATGTGGGGGCTCCGCCCCCACGCCCCCTGCCGGTTGCGGTCCTTGGTCATGTGGCCGTTTGCGCGGGGCTGTTGTTTGTGGGGCTCCGCCCCTACACCCCCTGTCGGTTGCGGTCCTTGAGCAAGTGGCCGTTTGTGGGGCTGCGCCCCTACAGCCCTCCTGGTTGCGGTGGGGGCGCTTCCTGCCTTGTCCGTCGGGCCGTTCTGGCCGGGAGCGGGGTGGCTCTGGCGCCAGGTCCCTGGGCCTTGCTCGATCTCAGCCATTACCATCCCACGATGGAAGACGATCTCAACTGTCTGCGTTGCGGGGCGAACGGCCTGGAGCAGGGGTACCTGCTCGACTCCGGAGACAGTGCGTCCGGTGACACCCGGTGGGTCGAAGGGCCTGTTGAACGCAACTGGGCTGGTCACGCGAAACTCAAGAACAGAAGGGTGTGGCATGTTGTCGCGCTCCGCTGTCCCCGGTGTTCTCACTTGGAGTTGCTCGCCCCCGCCTCGAAGGACTGATCCATACCTGCGGTGGGTGTGGGGGTTTAGAAGGGTGGGCTGTAGGGGCGGGTTTTGACGGCCTCGTAGATGGCGCGTAGCCAGGGTTGGCGGACGTCGCTCAGGCGCGCCAGCGTGTTGAGGAACACGTCTCCGCTGGGGCGGAATGGGCCGTTCGGTAGCAGTGGGGGTAGGTCGTCCAGGCGGGCATCGTCGGCGGGGATCCCGCCCGCTCTGGGGGCGGGGCTGGGGGGTTGGCAGAAGGCCAAGTACGTCCACACGTTGGCGGCCAGTGGCACTGGGGCTGCGGTACCGGACGGCTTCCATGTGTCGTCGGTCTGCGGGTGTTGGGGGACCAAGGCGATCTCCGCGGTGGTGGCGGGCAGGCCCGGTCCGGCGAGGGCCAGGGTCTTCGCCGGTGGGCCCGGAGGCAGCAGGGCGTCCAGGGGGCGGCGGAACACCTCGGCGACGAGGCCGTCAGGGACGGTGACGTGCACGCCGGCCGACACCGCCAGCACGCGGGCCAGTGCGTCCGCCGCGGCCGCCGCCCACAGCGGGCTCCACATGCCGGGCGGTTCGGTCGGCGGTGTCCCCGGCCGTTCCTCGCGGAGCTCGTCCCAGCGGATCACACGCGGGGCGGGGGCGTCGTCGGCGAGACGGCGCACGGCCCGCGGGTCCAGCCGAACCGTCTGCCACAGCGAGCAGTCGTCGATCCGGGTCGCGACCGCCTGCCCGCACTGGACGCACGCCAGGTTCGGGCCGCCCCTGCCGTCCAACCCCATGCAGTAGCCATCGCACCGCTCTGGGATCAGCCTGGTGCCGCGGACATCGCCCGGTGCCACCAGGATCGTTCCCGGCGGCCCATCGGCCAGGCCGTACACCGGCGCGTAGATGCCCCGAGCCTCCGCCTCTTCGGGGCTGACCTCGGCCCACGGCCGCGACGGCGGTCCGAAATGCTCTGGATCCACCGCGTACGTCCCGGGCTCCATGAGCGCGGGAAGCAGTCGATGGCCATACGTCTGGCGAGCGTGGACAGGGAGCGCGACCCGCGACACCGGCACGGTCAACGCGGCCCCGCATTCCGCACATGCAAAGACGACCACGCGTCCTCCCGGCCGGATCGACCCACTTTCAGATCATTCCACCCGGAACGCGTGGACGAGATCGTCCGCATGGTCACGACCCATCAGGGCTCTACGCGTCGCGTGTGCGTAGTAGGGCGCCGCCGGTCACGAGTGCGGCGGTGGCCCATGCGGCGGTTACGCCGAGACCGGCCCAGGGACCGAGGGGCTGGTCGTGCAGATCTGTCGTGGCCTGGATGGTGAGCCCGGCGCTCATCGGCCCGATCTGCCGGAGCAGGCGCTCCCAGTGCGGGTCGCCGATCGCCTGGGAGAGGACGGGGAGAAGGTAGAGCAGGCCTAGGACGCCTCCGATGCTGGTCGCGGAGTCCCGCACGATGGCGGCCATGCCTAGGCTCAGCAGGCCGATCAGGGCCAGGTAGAGGATCGACCCGGCGGCCGCACGTAGCGTCGGCCCGTCGGCCAGGGACAGGGCGGGGTGGCCGTGGTCGGGCGTGAAGCCGTTGCCGGGCAGGATGAGTCGTCCGGCCAGGAGCGAGCCGAGAACCGCGACGGTGCCGGCCGCGCCCACGATGCCGGTGAGGGTGACGGCTTTCGCCGCGAGAGCTGCGGCCCGGCGTGGCATCGCGGTCAGGGTGGTGCGGATCATTCCTGTGCCGTACTCGCCGGCGACGACCAGTACGGCGAGGACGGCGACCAGTGCCTGGCCGAGTTGGACGCCGGTGAGGCTCAGCTTCGCCGGGTCGCCCCCGCAGCCGGCGGAGTCGCATCTCACCACCGAGGCCGCTCCGGCGCTCAGGGCGACCGTCACAGCGATCATGCCGAGCAGCAGCCACAGGGGGCCGGCGACGGTCCGGATCTTCGTCCACTCCGCGTGCAGGGCCCTCAAACGTCCCTCCTACGGAGAAGAACGACGGCAACGGCCAGGCTTGCCGCCGCGTAGCAGGCCAGGACGGCGATCCCCGCCAACGGAGCCAGCGGGTAGTAGCCGTTGTACGGCGTGTAGAGGCTCGAGACCTGGTGATAGGGCACGAGCGTCTGCTGGGAGGCGAACGCCGCGGCCGGGGTCACCCGGGTCAGCCAGTTCGACACGCTCACGGGCATGAACGGGTTGGCGACCAGGATGTAAGGCAGCACGATGACCGCCATGGCGGTGGTGACCGCGCCGGCACCGTGCCGGAGGACGGCGCCGAGGGAGAGCGCCATGATCGAGGCGATGGCGAGCAGCGCCGCGATCCCCAACTCCACCCGTAGCTCGGTCCACGCGGTCACCGGAAAGATGTACACGCCGTTGGCGTGGGCGAGCCGCTCGCCGAGGGGTACCGCGACGGCCGCTCCCGCGAGCCCGGCGACGAAGGTGACGCCTCCTAGCACGATCGCCTTGGCGACCAGGACCCTGCCGCGGCTCGGTTCGGCTGCCATGGTCACCCGGATCAGGTTCTCGCGGTACTCCGCGGTGATGAACAGCGCCCCTACGACGATCACCACGACCAGTGCGGCGAACGTGCCGATGAGGATCTCTCCGAGGGTGCCGCCGGTCGGCAGGGTCTCGCGAACGGCCGGTGCCATGTCGCCCGCGCCGGTCACCGTGAGGGTCCCGCCGGTTTCCGTGACCGAGCCCGAGGTGTTCGGCGGGTAGCCGGCGAAGGTGGGGGATTCGGCTCCCACCTGGTCGCCCGTCCATTCGCCACCGGCCCAGAGCCCCTGGACGCCAAGATCCCCGAAGGCGGCGGTGGACACACTGCCGCGCGTCCCCATGCCGTCCATGTAAGGCGGAGAGGCGACGAACAGCCCGCCTTGCGCGGTCGGTCCGAGCCACCTCGCGTGCACGGTGCCCACCTTCGTCCAGTGGGTGCCGTCCGCGGAGGCATAGCCGGTGATCACGTCGCCCGAACGGTCCAGCCGCAGCCGGCGGACGGCGGAGGCGGGGCCGGGGAGGCCGGCCGTGTCGTGGACGTGGTCGGCCTGCATCCGCACGCCGTGGCGGCCGGTCACCATGATCGCCACGTAGGGCGATCCCTGGCGGGTGCTCTGCTTGATGAGGAGTCCGGCCTTCGCCCAAGGCACGGTGCCGGGCCGCAGCTCCCCCGGGCCGTCCGGAATGCTGCTCGTGAGCGCGGAGACGGAGACGGTGATGCCGCCGTTTCCGGACAGCGGCCGGTGCACGAAGTAGAAGCTGTCGGTCACCGGCTCGCCGCCCGGCCCGATCGGCACGGGCGGTGAGCCCTTCTGATCGCTGCTCGCCCCGGTGAGCACGGCGAACAGCACCAGCATCAGCGCCGCGGCCGCCATGCCGATCACCGAGCTGCGGACGGTCCGGAACTTGGTCCATTCCGCGTGCAGCAAGCGGAGGAAGCCGTCCCGCCCGGCCCTTCGGCCGGATCGGTTCGGCGTGACGGTGGAGGTCATCGCCGCACCTCCGGCGGCGTCGCGGTGCGGAACTCGACCGCGTCGCGGGTGAGCTCCATGTAGGCCTCTTCCAGCGTGGCGCGGTGCGCCGAGACCTCCGAGAACGGGACCGCGCTCTGGTTGAGCAACGCCACGATGCGATCCGCCGGCAGGCCCGAGACGGTGAGGGCGTCCCGGCCGGTGACCGCGACGTCCGCGCCCGCATGCCCGAGCACGGTCATCGCGTCCGGCCCGGCCGTGGTGCGCACGGCCACCCGGTCACGGGACGCGGCCGCGAGGAGGTCGGCCACGTCGGCGTCGGCGATGGTCCTGCCGCGCCCGGCCACGACGAGGTGGTCGGCGGTGTCCTGCACCTCGCTCATCAGGTGGCTGGACACCAGGACGGCACGGCCCTCGGCGGCCAACGACCGCAGGAAGCCGCGTATCCAGACGATGCCCTCCGGGTCCATGCCGTTGAACGGCTCGTCGAGCATGATGATCGGCGGGTCGCCCAGCAGGGCCGCGGCGATCCCGAGCCGCTGCCGCATGCCGAGCGAGAAGCCGCCGGCCTTGCGCCGGGCCGCCGAGGCCAGGCCGACCTGCTCGATCACCTGGTCCACCCGCCGCGTGCTCAGGCCCTGGGAATGCGCCAGCCAGAGCAGGTGGTCGCGAGTGCTCCGGCCGGGGTGCAGCGCCGCCGCGTCCAGCAGGGAACCGAGGTGGCTCAGCGGACGCCGGAGGCTGCGGTACGGCCTCCCCCCGATGAGCGCGGCGCCCGCGTCGACGGCGACGAGGCCGAGGATCGCCCGCATCGTGGTGGACTTCCCCGCCCCGTTGGGCCCCACGAAGCCGGTCACCACCCCCGGACGGACGGTGAAGGACATGCCGTCGAGGGCCCGGGTCGCCCCGTACCGCTTGTGCAGCCCGGCGACGGTGATCTGCGCGGCGCTCATCGGAGGGAGCGGCCGGTCCGGTGTGGTCTCATGCCGGCCGTTTCTACCCGCCGCCCGGTTCCCGCCCGGTCTCAGCCGCTGCGACCTGGTTGGAACCCGCGACCTGGCATCGTTGACGCCATGGCACCTCGGACCGGCGGCCCGTCCCGCCGCCCTTCCCCCGCGACAGGCGGTGATTCACCGTGAGAGTCCTGGTGGTCGAGGACTTCGAGGTGCTGGCCCGCTCGATCGGCACCGGACTGCGCCGCGAGGGTATGGCCGTCGACGTCGTGCTGGACGGGGCCGACGCCCTCGGCCGCCTGGCGGTAACGCGCTATGACGTGGTGATCCTCGACCGCGACCTGCCCGGCGTCGGCGGCGACGACATCTGCCGGCGGCTCGCCGGGGAGCGCTTCCCCGGCCGCGTGCTGATGCTGACCGCGGCGGACACCATCGAAGACCGCGTCGCCGGACTCGGCCTCGGCGCGGACGACTACCTGCCCAAACCGTTCGCCTTCGCCGAACTGGTCGCGCGTGTCAGGGCTCTCGCCCGCCGCTCCGCTCCGCCGGTCCCGCCCACGCTCTCCTGCGGGGACATCACCCTGGACCCTGCTCGCCGGGTGGCGTTCCGCGCCGGCCGGTGCCTCGAGCTCAGCCCGAAGGAGTTCGCGCTCCTCGAATGCCTGCTGGCCTCGCCAGGCCTGGTCCTGCCCGCCGAAGAACTGCTCGAGCGGGTCTGGGACGAGGCGGCCGACCCCTTCACGTCCGCGGTCAAGCACGCCATGCACCGGCTCCGGGCCAAGCTCGGCGACCCGCCGGTGATCGAGACCATCCGTGAGGGCGGCTACCGGATCGGGACGCCATGAGCGGCCCCGAGGGGGTCCCCAGGCGGTCCTTGCAGGTCCGGCTCGCGTTCTTCTACGCCGCGGGGATCTTCGTCGCCGGGATCGTGGTCCTCGCGGTCGCCACCGTCCCCCTGGCCGGCGTCCAGTCGACCGTTCCCATCGACGGCTCAGCGCCAGGCGCGATCACCGGCACCGGGCATGGAATCGGTCCGCGCCGGCTCCTCATCGGCTCCGCCGTCGCGCTCGCCGTCCTCGTCCCCGTCGCCCTCGCCGCCGGCTGGTTCGTCGCCGACCGCTTCCTCAGGCCGCTGCGGGCCATCACCGCCACCGCCACCGCCATCTCCGCGGGGAACCTCCACCACCGCCTCGACCTCGGCGAACCCACCGACGAGCTGACCGCGCTGGGCGGCGTCCTCGACGGCCTCTTCGCCCGTCTCCAAGCGTCCTTCGACGCCCAACGACACTTCGTCGCCAACGCCTCCCACGAGTTGCGCACGCCCCTCGCCGGCCTGCGCACCCTCCTCGAAGTCGCCCTCGCCGACCCCGACGCCGGCGCCGACAGCCTGCGCGCGGCCTGCCGGGAGGCCCTCGCCCTCGGCGGACATCAGGAACGGCTCGTCCAAGCACTGCTCGTCCTGGCCACCAGCGAGCGCGGGGCGACCCGCCTCGACACCCTCGACCTCGCCCAGGTCGTGCGAGCGGTGGCCGCGTCCCGTCGCGACCTGGCAAGGGAGAGGGGCATCGACCTCGCCGAACATCTGACGTCCGCGGTCACGGTCGGGGACCCGGGACTCGTCGAAAGCCTCGTCACCAACCTCATCGACAACGCCATCCGGCACAACCACCCCGGCGGGCACGTGGAGGTCAGCACTCAGAGCTCCGGCACCCAGGCGATCCTGTCGATCATCAACGGTGGGCCGGTCATTCGCGACGACCAGATCCCCGGCCTCCTCCAGCCCTTCCAGAGACTGGCGCGGGACCGTAGCGGCGGCCGCAGCGGATACGGTCTCGGCCTCGCCATCGTCAACGCCGTCGCGCAAGCTCACCAGGCCACCCTCACCACCGTCGCGCGTCCCGAAGGCGGGTTGGCCATCACCGTCCGATTCGCGCGCCCTTCTCCCGGAACGCCCCTGCGGCAGGAGGACGGCGGCTCAAAAAGCGCGACCTAGAGGTCGTCCTCCTCGATGCCTGGTTGCGGAGGCGGATGACCAGGGACAGCATGGCGTTGTCGGCACGCTGAGCAACCGGCAGAAGGCCGACGGCACCGCTTCCCCGCATCACAAGGAATATCGCCTTGAGCAGTCCGCACGCCTTTCCTCTGGATCCCACGCCGATCCATGTGTCCGACGAGGTCCTGGACGACTTGCGCGCCCGTCTCGCAGCGACCCGTCCGCCGCTGGACGAGGGGAACGAGGACTGGTCCTACGGCGTCCCGGACGGCTATCTCCATGGGCTGGTCGCCTACTGGCGGGACGGCTACGACTGGCGCAAGGCCGAAGCCGCCATCAACGCCTACGAGCACTACCAGGTGAGCGTCGCCGGTATCCCGGTGCACTTCATGCGCAAGCCCGGTCGCGGGCCACGCCCGATCCCGTTGATCCTCACCCATGGCTGGCCGTGGACGTTCTGGCACTGGTCGAAGGTGATCGACCCGCTCGCCGACCCGGCCGCGTTCGGCGGTGACCCGGCCGACGCGTTCGACGTCATCGTGCCGTCCCTGCCCGGCTTCGGCTTCCCCGGTCCGCTCACCGGCTTCCCGGACGTCAACTTCTGGAAGGTCTCCGACCTCTGGCACACCCTGATGACGGAGACGCTGGGATACGAGAAGTACGCCGCCGGGGGCTGCGACATCGGCGGGATCGTCACCAGCCAGCTCGGCCACAAGTACGCCGACGAGCTGTACGGCATCCACATCGGCTCCGGGCTGCCGCTCGACTTCTTCAACGGGCCCCGCGCCTGGGACTTCGCCCGGAACCGGCCCCTCACCGACGATCAGCCCGGCGACGTCCGGGCCCGCATCATCGAGATGGACCACCGCTGGGCGCCCCACCTCGCCGTGCACATGCTCGACGGCGCCACACTGGCCCACGGGCTGAGCGACTCACCCGCCGGACTGCTCGCCTGGCTGCTGGAGCGATGGAACGCCTGGAGCGACAACGGCGGCGACGTCGAGTCCGTCTTCAGCAAGGACGACATGCTCACCCACGCCACGATCTACTGGGCGAACAACTCCATCGCCACGTCGATGCGCTACTACGCCAACGCCAACCGCTACCCCTGGGCCCCCGCCCACGACGGCACCCCGGTCGTGCAGGCCCCGGTCGGCCTCACCTTCGTCACGTACGAGAACCCGCCCGGCATCCGCACCGCCGACGAGCGCGTCCGGGCGTTCAAGGCCGGCCCGCAGGCCGGCTGGTTCAACCACGTCAACGTCAACGCACACGAACATGGCGGCCACTTCATCCCCTGGGAGAATCCCGACGCCTGGGTGAGCGACCTGCGCCGCACCTTCCACGGCCGCAGACCCTGAACGGTCCCGCGCCAGTCGTAGTGGCGTGTGTCCATGGTGGGCGGCCGGCGGTGAGCTGCCGTTAGAGAGAATTGCGGGTACGGGGGGCCAGGTCGTCTACTACCTGGGCGACCGCCTCGACCAGCGCTCTGCCTGTTGGAGTGCCGATCACCGTCCACACTTCGCGGTCTTCCTCTTCGACGCCGGTGACGCCGCTGACTCCGCTCAGCGCATCCGCGATGCGGCGGCGCAGTTCGGATTCGAGGGGGTCGGTACGGATGAACTCCATGACCCAGACGCTGACGCTCCACAACGGCCCCGAGCGGAGCTTGGAGGCCGATACGGCGCGCAGGTGTGGCTCGTCCGTCTTGCGAATCCACTCCTCGGCAATCCCGGAGTCGAGCGGCTGAACCTGCTGGACGTCATCACTCACGCGACGAGGTTAGTGCGGATCATCGGCGACAAGTCCAGGTCCAAAGGGAAGTGCGCGAAAGTCGCGCGCCGCCGAGCCGGCTGAGCGGGATGTCAGACCGGCTCGGCGTTTCACTGCGATCTGCGGGTTCGGCATCGTCGCGCCTTAGGTCCCGCCGTGGAGTCGGTAGATCAGGCGGGCTGGGGTGCGCGGGCGGCCTTGACGGCCTCGCGCAGATGCTCCTCCTGCTCGGGGGACAGCGAGGTCTGGATGAGCCTGCCGCCCAGCGGCGCCATTTCCGGGACGGCCTTTTCGGGATTGCGCTTGTCGACCAGGACGAACACGGCCGCCGTGCCGGGCGGCAGGTTCTCGGCGAGATCGCGCATGAACTCGTCGTCGACGCCGATGTCGGCCGAGGCGCCCATGGCGGCACCGGCGGCACCGCCGATGGCCATGCCGAGCAGCGGCATGAAGAAGATCAGCCCGATGAGCCCGCCCCATGCGGCGCCGCCGAGCGCACCGCCCGCGGCGAGGTTGCGGGCCTGATGGAGCTTGATCTTGCCGTCTTCCCTGCGCTCGACGATGACGACGTCCGCCAGCTCGATGATGTGTTCCTTGTGCAGTTGGACGAGCTTTTCGCGCGCCTGCTCGGCGTGCGGCAGGTCGTCGTAGGCGACGGCGATCAGGTCGCTCATGTTTCCCCCGTATGCCTCCTGCCACCGGGTGCAGGAGGGTGCGTGTGCGCTGTCTGCGACGGTTCCCGGCGTGCCGACCACCCGCGATCTGTCGGGATGCCTGAGAAGTCCCCAATGTGTGGTCTGAGGCAAACCCTTGGCGACGCTCTCTTGGCTCGGAGTGGAACGAAACGTGGACTGCGATTGGCGAAGTCGCTGCGGCACAGGCGTCGGAGCCAGTTGGATCATGCCTTGTCGGGACCGGTCGAGAGACGGTTATCCAGATTGGAGGGGTGTTTCTCCACAGGTTGTGGATAACCGGTGTTTCGCTGTGGCTCTACGAGGGCGACGCCAACTCTCGAACCTTGTCACAGTGCGGGAGGAGCGGGCGGTGGTGGGCGCCGATCCGCGGGACCGAAGGTCACGCCGGCTCTCTGCTCAGGATCAGGTCGAACTCGGCGTGCCGGAACGGGGCTTGGACGCCGTTCCGCGCGGCCGCCTCCGCGTCGTCCGACTCCGGAAAATCGACGACGAGGCTTTGTTTGACCGCGAAGACCGCGTCGGAGTCCAGGTAGGGGCTGCCCGCCACGAAGACGTGAGTGGTCAGTGGCGTGTGGCCCTCCGCTCGGACGATGAAATGGATGTGCGCCGGACGGTAGGGATGGCGTCCGGTGGCTTCCAGGAACCGTCCGATCGGGCCGTCCGTCGGGATCGGGTAATGGCTGGGCAGGACGGTCCGGAAGCGGAACCGGCCTTCGTGGTCGGTGTGGAAAAGGCCTCGGCCGTTGCCCGACGGTTGCACCCCCGGCTGCTGGACGTCGTAGAAGCCCTTCTCGTTGCACTGCCAGACGTCCACCTCCGCGTCAGGTAGGGGCGTCCCGTCGGTGCTCAAGACTTGCCCGGACACCACGCATGGTTGTGCTTCTCCGACCAGGTCGATGCTGTCGCCAAGCGCGCGCGGGGGCGACTTGACCATGTGGAACGGGCCCAAGACGGTGCTCTCAGTGCCGCCCTCCTGCTCGTTCAGGGTCTCCACCAGCATGGAGACGCCCAGGACGTCCGACAGCAGGACGAACTCTTGGCGCGTGTCCGTGCAGGTCTTGCCGACGGCGGTGAGGAACTCGATCGCCTGCTCCCACTCGCGGATCGTGGGCCGGACCTCGCCGACGAACGCGTGCAGGTGGCGGGTGAGCGCGTCGAGGATCTCGCGGAGCCGCGGGTCGGGGGTGTCACGGAAACTGTCCTGGACGGCCCGGGTCGCGGTGTCCTCATTGAAGTCCACGGATGCCTCCTTTCCACAACCTGTGGAAAACTTTGCGGTGGGATCATCCCCACGCTCGGGAGTGATGCCGCCGAGCCGCTCCGCCAGGGTGGGATCGACCTCCATGGGTCTTTCCGCGCCCCTGGAGATCGCCCTCGGTGCGCCGGCGGCCGCCCTGCCGGTGACCGCGATCACCCTCACATCATGCTCCACCTCCCCTGTTCACGCCCGCCTGGCCCACGCGTCCGCACGGCGATCCGGCCCGTTGATGAGTGCGCTGTTCCCGTCCTGGAGCCGGAGGTGGAGCGACTCTCGCACTAATCAAACTTGACTAACGCCGAGCGGTCTTCCTAGGCTCCGGCCATGGGCGAGAAGGCGATACCGATCTTTCCGTGCCGGTCGATCGAGCTGACCTGGGACTTCTACCGGGCGCTCGGGTTCGAGCGGTCCACCTGGCAGACCCGTCCCAACCCGTACCTCGCGGTCCGGCGCGGTGACGTGGAGCTGCAGTTCTTCGGGTGGAAGAAGCATGACCCGGCCGTGTCCATGAACATGTGCTACATCACCACCACGGAGGTGGACGCCCTCTACGAGGCGTTTCGCGGCGGGCTCCGCCAGGCCCTCGGCCGGGTCCCGGCCCGTGGGCTCCCTCGGTTGGGTGCCTTGCGGGACATGTCGTACGGCGTCCGGCAGTTCCTGCTCACCGACCCGGATGGGCTCCAACTCCGCATCGGCCAGGCCATCTCGGACGACCCGCGCCATGCGCCCATCCCGGAGGACGAGACGGCCCGGGCCTTCCACATGGCCGCCCTTCTGGTCGAGTCGAAGGGGGACCATCGGGCCGCGGCTCGGATTCTCGACCGTCTGCTGCGCTCGGGTGAGGCGCTGACCCCGTCCGAACGGCTGAGGGCTCTCGTCCTGCGCACCGACGCGGCCGTCCACATGGAGGAATGGCTTCGCGCCCGCACCCTCATGGCCGAGGCTCGCGCGATCGACCTGTCTGACTCGTCCGGCCTCGCCGACGACCTCCGCCGCCTGGCCGACCTTGAGGCCGCCGTCCCCGCCGACGACGCGGATCCACCGACCCGAGGTGCGCGCTGACGGAACCGGCGGGGCCGTGCGGGGCGGTGCCCGGCGGTACCGCAGCTCAGGGCGGGCCCAGGCCGGAGGCGCGGCGTTCGCCCTCGTCATCCCCAAGCCGATGTGCGGTGCTGGGGACGCGGTTGGGGATTGTTGTGGGCAACGCCGTCCACCGGTTCGGCGAGGTTGTGGAGGGGATTCGCCCACAGGGTGTGAACGGGGTGTGGAGCATGCCGGCGCGGAGCGCCTTCTCCCGCTGGTCAGCGGCTTTTCCACGAGGTGGACAACTGAGCGCGCGGGTTGGGGGCGACCTGGGGAAGAATGTGGATCCGGAGCCGCGCGGCCGTACCCAGGTTGTGCACGAGAGTTATCCACAGGTTGTGGATTCTGTGGACGGAGTGGCCGCCTCGGTCATGCTGGGAAGGGCGGCGGCCGACAGGCCGCCCGGACCGTGGAAAGCCCGGCTGTTCTGGGGATCCGCCTGTGGACGCGACCTCCGGACCGCCTGTTGCGGCGACGAGGAAGGTGTGCGCGATGGTTGCCCACAGCCTGTGGATGACGGTGCTCGGAGGTCCCTGGCCCGACGCGGCACTTTCCCCCTGACCCGGACACGGCGGGATGAGGGCGGGGGCGATTTCTGTTGGTCTGTTCATGACTCGCGTGACTCGGCTCGGCGCCACGGAGGCGAGCGCCGCGCCACGCCCGGCGGCACAGGGGTTTCCGTGCCCCGATCGGTCCGGGGGCGGTGCGAGGCCGTGCATGAAAGCCGTCCCGACCTGCGAACATTTGTTCGAACGCGTGCTAGTCTCCCCGCATGGGGCAGTTGCTGAACGAGCCGGTCCGGGCCGAGCACGACCCGGCGGGGCGGCTCACCGCGTACGAGTGGCGGGGGGCGCGCTACGCGGTCGACGCGGTGCTGAAGACCTACGGATCGGCCCAGGAGGGCAGGGTCTACCGCTTCCGGGTGACCGGCGCGGAGGGCGTGGCCGTCGTGGAGCTCGGCCGTGACGAGGACCGCTGGCGGCTCCGGCACGTCTTCTCGGCCTGACCGGCGCGCGGTGGGCGGGGGCCCGCGCGACGCCAGGGGAGTCGACCGCACGCTGTGGACCCGCGTGAGCGGCATCCAGGGCGCGCCGCTCGACCTGCTGACGGCCCGCATCGGCCGCCGGCATTACGCGCCGCACACCCACGACGAGTACGCCATCGGCGTCACCGTCGACGGCACGGAGACGATGCTCTACCGGGGCGAGAGGATCTACTCGGCGGCCGGCAGCGTCGTCGTGATCGAGCCGGGTGAGGCGCACACCGGTGGTCCGGCGCGTCCGGAGGGCTTCGCCTACCTGTGCCTCTACCCCGCGACCGACCTGCTGGGCGCGGTGACGACCGCGGAGCCCGGCCCGGTTCCGGCCGAACCCCACTTCGCGAACCCGATCGTCGACGACCGGCGGCTCGGCGAGGCGCTCCGCCTCGCCCACCACGCCCTGAGGCTCGGCGCCGATCCGCTCGAGGGCGAGTCGCGGCTGCTCGGCGTGCTGGGCGCGCTCGTCCGGCGGCACGCGGTGTCCGGCCCGAAGGCGCCTCCGGCCCACCGCAGGGTCGAGGCCGGACGCATAGCGAGCACGGTCGCGACCCGCCTGTCCGACGAACTGGTCGCCCCGCCCACGCTCGCCGAAGTCGCCACCGACCTTGGGCTTTCGCGTTACCAACTGCTACGCGCCTTCCGGGACGCGATGGGAATGCCGCCCTACGCATGGCTCGCCCAGCACCGCGTGGCCCGCGCCCGAGCGCTGCTGGACGCGGGGCACCGTCCCGCCGAGGCGGCGAGCCTCGTCGGGTTCGCCGACCAGGCGCACCTCACCCGCTGGTTCCGCCGCGTACTGGGCGTCACCCCGGGCGCGTACCGCAACAGCGTTCAAGACAGCCCGACTCGCCCGACCACATCCTGAATGTCCGTCCCGGGGCAAACCCCGGGTGCCTGGGCCGTATCCCTTCGAAAGCGACGCGCCTGCTACACCGCGGTCAGGGGCCGGGAGCGGGGCTCAGGCGGAGGCGGATGAGAACGGAGGTCGGGTTGAGTCGCCGTGGCTGGATGCTGTTCGCGCTGATGAGCGTGCTGTGGGGCATCCCCTATCTGCTGATCAAGGTGGCGGTCGAGAGCGTCTCGGTCCCCATGGTGGTGTTCGCCCGCACCGCGCTCGGTGCGCTCATCCTGCTGCCGCTGGCGATCAGGGCCGGGCGGCTGGACGTGGTCCGCCGCCACTGGCTCCCGCTCCTGGTGTTCACCGCGGTCGAGATCCTCGGCCCGTGGGCGCTGCTGTCGGACGCCGAGAACCGGCTGACCAGCTCCATGACGGGCCTGCTCATCGCCGCCGTCCCGATCATCGGCGTGGTGCTCGCCCGGCTGACCGGGGACGCCGAGCGGCTCGGCCCCCTCCGCTGGGCGGGGCTGCTGGTCGGGCTGGCCGGCGTGGGCGTGCTCGCCGGCCCGCACCTCGGCGGCGGCAGCGCGTGGGCGATCGGCGAGGTCATGCTGGTCGCGCTCGGATACGCCATCGCCCCGATGATCGCCACACGGCGCCTCCAGGACCTCCCGAGCCTGCACATGGCCGCGTTCGCGCTGGCGATCGCCGCGCTCGCCTACACCGGCCCGGCCGTCGCCACCTGGCCGAGCGCCATGCCCGACGGCCGGGTCCTCGCCGCGCTCGTCGCGCTCGGCCTGGTCTGCACGGCCCTGGCGTTCATCGTGTTCTTCGAGCTGATCCGGGAGGTCGGCACGTCGAGGGGCATGGTGTTCACCTACGTGAACCCGGCCGTGGCGGTCGTGGCCGGGGTCGTGTTCCTCGACGAGCCCCTCACCGGGACGATCACCGCGTCCTTCGTGCTGATCCTCGGCGGTTCCGTCCTCGCCACCGCGCGCCGCTCCGCGTCCGCCGACCCTGATCCCCTGCCCGACAACGACGCCACCGCCTACGCCCCCGACCCCGCCGCGAAACCCGCACCGGAGCCGGCCCCCGAGCTCTGAGCCGCCAGGCACCCGGGTCGGCGCCGAGCCGAGGCGCCGACCGCCGAGGCGATCCAGCAAAGGAGCGGCTCGGCCCCGCCGCCAATCGTGGATCAGTACGACCCATCCAAGACGGTGAGCGCGGTGGACCTCGGTCGGCGGAAGGTGGCTTTGAACGTGGCGGGTCTCGGTCAGCGGAGGGTCGCTATGAACCTGCCGGGCTTGCCGATGTTGCCCGCCGGGTCGATCGCGCGGTACTCGATGATGTGGCGGCCATTGCCGAGCCTGCCGTAGGTGAGGCTGTCGATGACCGTGCCGTTCTCGGTGAACAGCCAGGGCGCGGACGAGTCGGTCGGCCAGCCGAAGTAGTTGAACCAGCCGTCACCGTCCACACGGAACTCGGAGACGACCACGCCTGGACGGTCGTCCGCGCCGGTGAGCCGCATGGTGAAGGGGCCGTCGAAGACGTACTCGGGCGTGCGCCCAGGGCGAATCCGGCTCTCGGCCGCCTTGGACAACTCGAAGGCCACTGTCGGCGCCTGCGCGTCGATCGTCCACGTGCGGCTCTTGGAGCCGACCCGTGCGACGAGTGTGTGCGTGCCCTTGGCCAAGCGGAACCGTCCGAGATCGATGTCCCGGTCGCCTCCGCGTACGCGGTGCCCGTCCAGTTCCCAGCTCACCTTGGGCGCGCTCTGCACAGGGTGGGTCGTCTCCACGTACACGACGGAATCGCCCCCCACGGGCTTGTCAGTCGGCGTGGACGAGCTGAAATCGACAGGCACGTTCTCAGGCGGAGTGGTCAGGCCGGTGTCGACCGTCCATGTCCGCACCTGCGTGAGCGCGGCGGACGACCGGATGGCCGGGTCGCGGACGAATCCGGTGGGGTCGGTGACCGTCATCTCAACCGTGTGCGTGCCCTCCCCAAGGTGGAGCCTGGACAGATCGAGGTTCGCGCCTCGCCCGACGGTCTTCCCATCGACCGTCCATGCGACGGACAACGAATGACCGCTCGGATGCATCTTCTCGACCCACAGCACACGGTCGTCGCCCACCGGGGCGTTGGTGGGCGTGTTCGCCTGGACGAGGTTGACCTTGCCTGAGATCCGCTGGGTCATCCGCTCACGCGCGACCTGGTCGTAGTAGTAGCCGAGCGTCTTCATCATCGAGTGCCGGCTCGGCCTCCACACACCCTTACTGGAGTAGAGGCCGCCTTCGTAGCGTCCAATGGTGCCCCCGGCCTCGCTCCGCTCACCGAGCCATCGCCACCACTTCTGCTTCTGCGCCGTCATCTCCTTCTCAGTCAGCAGCGTGTGGTGGATGGAGTTGGGCTCAGGACCGGTATACGTGCCCCCAGGGACGCCCCGCTGGTAGTAGTCGTACTCGTCGTCGAGCTCACCCAGGGAGTGGCCGAGTTCGTGCGGCGCGATGAGCGCCGACATCGCGTTGCCTCCGGATGCCGTCGCATAGGCGCCCCCTGCACCGCCGTAGGTGTCGCTGTTGGCGAGCGCGAGGATCTGACGGTTCCCCACGGTCGTGCCTTGGACGAGATCCGCGTACGTCTTGGCGGCCGCGGAGTCCATGACGAGAAGGCGCTGAATGCCGTCATCCCGGCAGCCGCTCCAGAAGGCCATGCTCAACGGCGTCTTGCGGCGCGGTGAGGACAGCGCCGGGTCGCAGCTCACACCGGATTCGCCGGACGGAATCTCCACCGCGTACACGTTGATGTAGCTGCGGTACGACTTGAACGGCTCGATCGTCCACAGGTCGTTGAGGTGCTCGGCGAGGTGGGCGCGGAACTTCGGCATGTCCGCCGCCGTGTAGCCGTCGCCCATCACGACCAGGTTGAAGCGCTTCGCGGGGTCCCCGGTGACCTGCACCGGCACCACGGTCGCGTCCGCGGGTTCCGCCGCCCGCGCGGGCACCGCCACCAGCGACAGGACGGTCGCGGCCGCCGTCCCGATCACGATCTTCCTGCCCGTCCGCATGCGCAGACCTCCTCGCGCGGGGGCGCGTGCGGCAGGGCGGGGTACGGCCCGGGCGCTGCGCCGGCTCTTCCCGCTGATCAAGCGGGCCCGCCCGGATTATCGCCGGAAGATGCTGATTTGTCGCTAGCGCTTGTCGCGCTGGCCGTCCGCGAGGCCCTGCGAGATCCGGTGCCCGCCCGCGCGCCGCTGCACCGCCGCCGACAGGACGGGCGCGACCCCGCCGATCAGCGCCCCGATCCGCAGCCCCAGCGGCGCCACGTCGATCTCCGCGAGGTCCCGCTCGACGGCCCGGACGGTCGCGCGCGCCACGTCCCGCGGCGACCGCGTCCCGACCCCTCGGGGCAGCGACACTCCGGCCTCGGCGAACATGCCCGCGTCGCGGATGAAGCCGGGGAAGACGGTCGAGACTCCGACGCCATGCGGGCGCAGGTCCTCGCGCAGCGCCAGGGCGAATCCCCGCATACCGAACTTCGTCGCGTTGTAGAGGGACGCGTGCCCGGACGCCGCCTTGCCCGACAGCGACGACACGAAGACCAGGTGCCCCCGGCCACGATCGGCCATCTGCGCGGCGGCGAGCTTCGCCATCACGATCGGCGCCCGAAGGTTCACGTCCAGCGCCCGGTCGATCTGCGCGATCGAGTACTCCGAGAGCAGCCCGGACGCCGGCAGCGCCGCGTTCGCCACCAGCACGTCCACCCGGCCCGCCTCGTCCAGAAGCCCCTCGGCCGTCGCGCGATCGGCCAGGTCGGCGACGATGGCCCGGCAGCCGAGCCGCTCGGCCAGCGGTTCCAGGACCTCCGCCCGGCGCCCCGTCAGCACCAGCCGGGCGCCCCGATCGGCCAGCGCCTTCGCCAGCGCCTGGCCGATCCCGCCGGTCGCGCCGGTCACCAGGACGTTCGCTCCGCGCAGATCCATGCCGAGATGATGGCGGATCACATCCCGATGCGCCACAGCAGCAGGATGATCGACGAGAGCACCAGCCCGGCGGTGCCGAGCGGCACGTCGCCTAACGCGATCACGGCGGCGCACGCTGTGGCGGTCAGCCCTGCGACCAGGACCAGCCCGCGGCCCCCGGACGGCCGCTCGTCCTGCGCGTCCGACTCCAACTCGCGCTCCCAGCGCCCGAAGTCGTCCTCTGCCATCGGCACTCCCGAAGGTCGTCCACCCGGATTATGCGGCCGTTCCGGCGTTCGGACGAGAGGCGGAATGCGGGCCTTCGTCAAAGACTGCGTCCGGTGAGGGGGCTTCGGTGCTGATCGCGTGGCAACGGTTGCTAGGCTGCGGAGAGCCTGGGGGAAGCAGACACTGATGAGCCGTTCCCGGGCTCTGACTTGATAGTCGAAGGTGAAGGGGTCCCACCGTGAAGAAGCTGCTCGTCCTCGCCGTCGTCGCACTCGGTGGCTTCGCCGTCTGGCGCAAGCTCCAGCAGGACCGCGCCGAGCTGGACCTGTGGACCGAGGCCACGTCGTCCGACAACTGATCCACCGGCGACAGGCCCCGGCGTGAGCGAAGCAGAGCCGATCACACTCGCCTGCCTCGATCTCGCCGGGACCACCGTCGCGGACGGCGACACCGTCGAGGCCGCCTTCGCCGAGGCGATCGCCACTCTGGGGATCGTCTCCGGCACGGCGTCCTACGGCCGTGCCCTCGCCCGCTTCCGCGACACGCGCGGCGGGTCGAAGATCGGCGTTTTCCGCTCGCTCTTCGACGAACCCCGCGCCCAGGCCGCGCACCTGGCGTTCGAGCACTCCTACCAGCAGCTCATCGACCGGCGCGGCCTCACACCCGTTCCCGGCGCCGACGACGCCCTTGCCCGGCTGCGCGGCGCCGGCGTCCGCGTGTGCCTGCTCACCGGCTTCGGCCGCGGCACGCAGGCCCGCATCCTCGACGCCCTCGGCTGGTGGGACCGCGCCGACCTGACCCTCTGCCCCGAGGACGTCCCGCGCGACCGCCCGTGGCCCGACCTCGTCCTGACCGCGGCCCTCCGCCTCGGCGTGGACGACGTCCGCCACATCGCCGTCTGCGGCGACACCGCCGCCGACATGCTCTCCGGCCGCCGCTCCGGCGCCTCCATCGTCGCCGGCGTCCTCACCGGCGCCCACGACCACGACCGCCTCCTCGCCGCGGGCGCCACCCACGTCCTCCCCTCCATCACCACCCTCCCGGACCTGGTCCTCCACACCCCGGCCACCGTCGATCACGGATAGCCGCCCGGGAGGGCCTCAGCTCAGCGCCGGACGCACGGTTTTGGCGAGCAGTTCCATCTGGACGAGCTGGGAGTCGAGGGACGGCGCCGCGATGCGGCAGACGAGTTGGCTCGCGCCTGCCGCGGTGTAGCGGGAAAGCGTGGCGGCCACGCGCTCAACTGGGCCGGCGACCACCGCCTGGATGGTCCGCACCGTCTCGTAAGGCAGGCCGTACGTTGATCGGCAGTACGAGTCGAGCCGCCGTTCCACGCCGTCCACATCCTCCGTGATCAGCACCGTCACGAACAACGCCGGACTGATCGCGTCATCGGGGCGCCCCGCCGATGCCGCCGCTCGCCGAACCGCCGCGAGGCCCGCCCGGTAGTCCGCGGGATCGGGCGGATAGGGCAGCCACCCGTCATAGAGCCGTCCGGTACGGTCCAGCGCCGACGGACTTGCACCACCCAGCCAGATCGGCGGGCCGCCCGGCCGGTAGGAGGGTGTGGATTCAGGCAGGTCGTCGAAGCGCAGCACCTTGCCGTGAAAGGCACGCTCACCCGACCACAGCGCCCGCCACAACGCCACCGTGTCGTCCAACCGCCCGAACCGGCGCTCCCACGGCACCTCGGACACCGCATACTCGATCTCCGACCGGCCCGGAAAGCCCGCCCCCACCGTGACGATCAGGCGCCCGCCGGACAGGTGATCGATAGAGGCGATCTCCTGAGCCGCCATGACCGGACGACGGAACGCGGGCAGCAGCGCGGCCGTCCCCAGCGTGACGCGCTCGGTCGCCGACGAGAGGGCGGCGAGCATCGTCAGCGGCTCGATCCGCGGCCCGAGCAGAGTGTCATTGGCCCACACCGAGTCGAAACCGAACCGCTCGGCCTGGACGCCGAAGTCGACCAACCGCCGAGCGTCGTCCCACTGATCCTGACCGGTGGGAAGCAAGATCCCAAGTCCCGTGTTCATGGGGAAGGATCGTCGCCCCCATCAGGAATGACGACAACTCCCTAAAAGGAATGAACCGGCCGAGTGTGAAGCCGCAGACCGACCTCCCACGACACACAGGGACGACGCAGCCCCACCTCACTCCCACGGACGACGGTCACAAGCCTCCAACCGCGCTCATCCCCGCCGACGCAGCCCCGGCATCGCTGCCGGCGAGCCGCCCCACGACCCCGCCAGCAAGATTGAGACGCTGAGCCCCGTCGGCCACCGGCCCGGACAGCCCATGTTCCTCCCACGGTGTACGATCGTCACCGGTCGCGCCCGTGCGGCGTCACCGCAGGTCAACCAACAGGAAACCAGGGGCCTTAGCTCAGTTGGTAGAGCACCGGCTTTGCAAGCCGGGTGTCAGGGGTTCGAATCCCCTAGGCTCCACCAGCCAAAACGCCCCCGCCCAGACCACGGGCGGGGGCGTTCGGGCCATTGGCGGGCCATTAGGCCACCGGAACGAGCGTCCCGGCCTCACCGTCGTCGTCCTGGCCCTCGTCCGACGCGCGAGCAGCCGTGATCCTGTCGTTGAGCGCATCGGCGATCGCCATGCCGGCCTCAGAGGTCGCGTGCTGATAGATCATCGCCGCCCGCACGCTGTCATGTCCCATCCGGTCCATGAGGTCACGCAGACTCGCTCCGCTCTGCGCCGCAAGGGCGTTGCCCGTGTGCCGCAGGTCATGAAGTGCAGGCCCGGAGCACCGATAGCCGCCACCGCATCGGCCCACCGCGACGCCCGCCGGAAGTTGCCCCGTCGCAGGACACCACCCTTCGTCGCCCCAGTGAAGACCAAGGCCGCCGGGTCGGAGGCGGTGCGCTGGCCTGACCGTTACCGGGTGACGGCGCGCAAGTAAAGCCGGCGGCTCTCAGATCCGGCACATGGCCGCGATGTTGGTTACACGAAGTCGCTCCAGAAGGGGACGAGAGGCGGCGGCTCCCAGTCCTCACTGATATTCCAGCTGCCGAATTCCTGATCGATGTAGTCGGCGAGGTCCGTGCCGTAGAAGATGATGTCGGTCTGGTGGACTGATAGGACAGGATGCCCATAGGTGCCGTGACCTGCAGGAAGAAAGCGATGTCCTCGAATCGGTACGAGCTTCGGCGCCTGTTCGAAGTAGGGCCGGGCCATCTCGACAGCGCACTTGGGGTCGGTCGGGCGCTTGCCCCAGGCAGGACGCCAGACGCCGTTCATTTCGATGTCGAAGAGTGCGTCCTCGATCGGCCGGGCGAGTTGCTCGCTTAGATCATTTGGATCACCATTGCGCCAGTCAGGCCAAAGATTTTTCCGTGCTTGCCCCGAATCTGGCGGCGCATTGAGTGGAAGTCCGGCGGCGAGGAATGCGCGATGATCGTCGGCGAACTCGAACCCGTAGGTCTGCTCGATGCGATCGAACTCGGCATCGGTCAATCCCGCAGAGATCGCGACGCGTCCCAACCGAGCGAGACGGTGGGCGGCCTCATGGCCGAGTTGGGAGGCCTCTGTGCTGATCACTGCGGGAGCCTACCGCCTACGGGGTCACTACGCGTTGGCCGACGGCCACCCTTAATGAGACCGGTCCGCCGCTGAGAACAGGTCCCGTTGGGGCCGGGGAAAGAGCAGCGGCTCTGCCGCACGACCAGGGGATTCTGCTGCGAACCAATCCCCTTCGCGTCCCTGCGTTCGATATCTGGCAGAGTCCGGCCATGCGAGCACACTGGTACTTCTGGCACCGCGCCGACCCTGAGATAGACCGCGACCTTGTTCAGGAAATGCTCGGTGAGCATGACGGCTGGGAGAACTGCCTCCTACCGGATCCCTCCGTGATCGACCTGCGGCAGGCTGTTCTGGCTCGCTGGCCGGACCTTGCCGACGAGGTGTACCCCCTGAACCCGGGGGACTTTCCGGCCGGTTTCGAGCCGGATCCTGACGCGCCACCGGACCTCCTGGAGAGAGTCGTCGAGGTGGTCCTCTTCGACAACCGTATGGAGCGCGAGGGTGAACTCGTCCAAATGGCCAAGAGTCGCGGCCTCTCCTGCTTCGAGCAGAACACAGGGCGCACTGTGGTGCCGTAGCCAGGCAGGGCCCTCCGGAGCTGCGCAACCGGTATCCACACCGTGGCACTACGGCTGGTCGCCAAGGGGGCGACAGCGGTCGCCTTTGAGTTCGGTCTTGGCCATCGCGCTCAAGGGCAGTGTCGCGCCGCTGCTCAGCCGTGCAACGGCCAGCCTCTGACAAACGGCGAATGCGGTCACGGGTTTGCGCCGCAGTGCAGCGTCGCGCTGATTTCTGCCGGTCCCGTTAGGCGCGACGAGGTCAAGGAATACCGTCCGCATATGACCTCAGCGGCGCCGCGTCTGACGACCGTCATGCCGGGCCTGGCCGCCGACCTCGTCGAGATGCTCCGTGCCGACCGTGCGGGCGGAGCCATCGTCGAGCAGCTGGGGACGGTGCCGTACATGGGCCGATGCCCGTGCGGTCCTGAGTGCCGGAACATCCTCACAGCACCCCTCGGCTCGCCGGCCGGCTACCTCGTGACGCTGGCCCGTCGAGGAGATCCCGCCGTGTGGCTCTCGTTCGACCCGCCTCCCTCCGCCGGGAACCTCACCAGCGTCGAAGTTCTGGACGACTCCCTCTTGAGCGCGGCGGCTCGTCGAGAAGTCAATGCTGTATGAGGATCGCCCACAGCAGCCGGTACGCCCTTGCGGTCACGCTTGCCGAAACACCGGATACGAGGGGCGGTCGCCTGGTCGCGCTGCGCCACCCTGTCATTGGTCGAAGGAACTGTCGCGCTTCACGCCCGCCTTATGAAGCGCGGCCTGGGCACGAAACGGTATGCGATCGCACTGACGCCGCTCTTCATCGGAAGCGGCGTCAGTGCACACGCAGCGAGCGCCCAACAACTCCAGGTCCTCCGGACTCAACCAAAGGGCCACCCGACCCAGGTTCGCCTCATATTCGGGATCAGTCGGCTCTGGCGGTCTCGGCATGCCGCGAGCCTAGAACAGCCTGGCGCACAGAAGCGCCTTCGTCAGGGCACCCAGGTTCCGGGCAGGGGGTGTCCACGGTGGTTGCCCTGGATTGGCGCCCATGTCCTTGGCAGGCTATTGGGCCACCGGGAGCGGCCCCTTGGTCGTCATCCTCCTGAGTGCCGGTCATCAGAGGGGTGCACCCGCGCCTCCCTCAGCGGCCGGCCACTGCTCGGGTGCTGATCAAGCCGCGCTCGTGGGCTCAGGCCTGGGTGTTGCCTTGGAGTGGCCATGGGGTCTCGGCCGCGATGTCGAAGCCGGACATCTCGTCCCAGGGCATTATGCGCCACAGGTCTTCCAGCGTTTTCCATATCCGTTGGACCAGTGGCCAGTCCGGACGGTCACCACTCAATGTGACCAGTGCTAGGAGATCGCTGCCCCACACGCCGTGGTCGTTATCGGGGTCTGCTGCTATCACGGTCTCAGCGATGGACCGCATGCCGACATGGATCTCCAACAGGAGGTAGTCGGCGGCAGGCTTCATGTCCTCGGTCGCAGTAGCCAGTTTGAAGCTTTGTACGGCTTCGGTCTCAGGACCGGACCACTCGCCGAGTTGGAGCGGGGGCGGGCCGAGGGATTCCCCGAGCAGAGGCGGTCCGCTCTCCAGCATGGCGTCCAGAACATGGTCCATGGCGGCCGCGCCGGTTTCTTGTCCTGTTGCTTTGCCGAAGAACGTGACCTGATATGCCAATGCAAACCCCTTGACCCCTCCTCGCCCACCTTAGTTCGGCGCTCCTCCCATGTCCGATGTCGGGCCGAAGGCTGGATTGACGGCGGGGCTGCCGCGCGCATGGCGGGTGGGTGAGAAGGGGTGGGGCGGGTTTGGGCGAGAGAGGGTATGACGAACGTTCATCGCTGGACGAGGGCGGTCGCGGGTGGCGGTCCTCCGGGCAGTAGTTCGCGTCAGTCGGCCGGTCCTCGGCCCGCGCCATCATCTGCCGTTCGAGGGCGGGTACGAGAGCGGAGCGGCCGGTGACAGATGGAGTGAGCGCCGCCGAAGCCGTTCCGGAGGTGCGCGAGGACGCGGACGCGGAGGTCATCGCTGCGTCCCAGCGCGAGCCGGATCGGTTCACCGAGATCTTCGACCGCTACTACCCCGAGATCCACCGCTACGTGGACCGGCGGCTGGGTGCGGACGCCGCCGACGACATCGCGTCGGAGACCTTCCTGGTCGCTTTCCGCAAGCGGGCCCGTTACGACTCCGGGCAGGGGCCGGCGCGGGCGTGGTTGTACGGCATCGCCACGCGGTTGGTGAGCCGGCACCGCCGGGGTGAGGTCCGGCGGTACCGCGCACTGGCCCGCGCCGCCGACCGCGGTGCGGGTGCCGCGACGCACGAAAGCCACGAGGAGCGGGTGGCCTCCCAGGTGACGGCGGCCGGAGTCGGCGGCCGGCTGGGGGCGGCGCTGGCCTCGCTCTCCCCCGGTGACCGTGACGTGCTGCTGCTGGTGGCGCTGGCAGACCTCACCTACCCGGAGGTCGCCCAGGCCTTGGGGGTCAAGTACGGCACCGTCTGCTCGCGGCTCAGCAGGGCCCGCAAGAAGGTGAGCGCCGCCCTGGGCGGCGCCGATCCCACCCGGCACACCGACCGCGAAGGAGCATGACCATGGACATCGTGAATGGCCCCGTTCCGGGCGGGCGGGCGCCGGTGGACGAGTTGACGGCCGTCCAGGAGTTCCTGGCCGAGGAGCGGCCGGCCGCGGCGAGCACCGTGACGGAGGCCAGGCGGCGCCTGGAGCGGGAGGCCGCCGCGAAGCGCGGGTTCGGTTCGCGGCTGCGGCCGGACGCCGTGAGGCCGGGCAGGCGGCGGATCGTCATGGCGGTGCTCGGCGCGGCGACCGCGGTCTCGGTCGCCGCGGGCGGCTACCACGCCTGGGTGACGCGCCCGCTCTATCACCCCGAGCCGCTGGCCGCGCAGAGCGGTCCCGCCTCCGACTTCCTGCTCGCCGCCGCGGACGCCAAGGCCAGGCACATCACCGACGGGCGGATCTGGTACGTGCGGAAGGTCCGGGGCCTCGCCATGACGATCTCTTCCATCAAGAAGCCCGGCACCGCCTACCAGATCGTGGTCACGCGCAACGACTACAGCGTCGTGTCGAAGGACGGCAAGGTCGACGACGGCTGGAACGATGAAGGCCAGAACGACCTCGACGACGGCCTGGACCCCCACCGGGTCAAGTCCGACGACGTCAGGCCGGCCGGGCCCCGCGACAGGGCCGCCTGGGAGCGGGACGGCCGGCCCGACCAGCAGGATCTGGTCTTCGCAGAGAAGATCAAGGGCGACGAGCTGGTGATCCCGCGGCGAGGTCCCGAGGGGAGGGAGGGCGGTGAGCTGGACTTCGGTCCGGAGGAAGCCCGCGCCCTGCCGGCCGACCCCGAGGAGTTGCGCGCGGAACTGCTGAACTACGCGACCAGGTTCGACCACAGGCGCCTTCGGAACCCCGACCTCTATCTCTTCGTCCACGCGCCGCAGTTGCTGATCGACGATCCGGTCAGCGACCGGGTCCGGATCGCGACCTACCGGATCCTGGCCGCGCTGAAAGGCGTTCGCGTCGTCACCGCGACCGACCCGGCCGGCCGCACCGGACGCGCGGTCGCCATGCGGGAGACCACCCGCGAGCACGGCGTCATCGAGTGGCAGCTGTTCATCGACCCCGCGACCGGGCGGCTGACCGCCAGCCAGGGCATCGTCATCAGCCCGGGCACGGCCAACGCGGCGCTGCGGCCGGGCACCGCCGAGTTCACCGAGGTCGTCGAGCAGGCGGAGTGGACGAACAAGCCCGCCGACCAGCTGCGGCCGAAGTGGTGGAACGACCCCCTTCGACGGGCATCGAACCAGGACTGAACCCTCCGCGGCCCCCGGCGCCCACCTCACCGTGGGCGCCGTCGGCGTCCGGGCCGGGGGCCGCCAGACGCCAGCGTGCCGAACTCGGGGGTCACCTCGGCCTTCGCGTCGAGCGCCGCGGTCGGCCCTTCAAGGTTCTGGCTGCCTGGCCGATTCGACGAGTGCGCCGTCCCGTTCGGGTGCGCGGGCTTGCGGAGGCGTTGGGCTCTGCGGTCAGACGCTCGCAACAGCGGATTTGCCCAGGGTCAGTGTGAATGCTGGGCCGGGAGACGTGGGATTCCAGCCGCGGGCCAATCCCGTGCGGATCGCCTCGGCCACCGTCCGAGGAAGGACTGCGCCCGACGGGAGAGCCACCCAGTTGCTCGGATGTGCGCAGGGCATCTCGACGACCAGCAGTGCGCGGGGTGACTCCGTGGTCTCCGCGACGAAGGTCAGTGGGGACCAGCCCAGCCCCTGGCAGTACGTGGGACGACCGCGCACTTTCCAGCGATACTCGACCCCGTCCACCACGATGCGCCGGGAGCCTTTCCGTGCCAGAGTCACGGGACCTCCACTCGTTTCGTGTTCGCTCTGATCAACTTACGCCGCCAAAGGTTGCATCGAGGTGGATAGAGGTGCTCTCAGTCCGGGGGGCGGCTTGGTCGCTCAGGTCAGTAGGGTGCGCTCGGCGGTGGTGGTGAGGGTTGTCGCCGTCTCCTCGACGGAGAGGGCGCGGCCTGTGTGCAGCAGGTCGAAGCTGTCGAAGCCGGTCAGTAGCCACAGGACGTCGGTGGCCCGGTCCGTGTCGACGTCCGGGCGGAGCAGCTTTTGATCGGCCAGGTGCCGGGCGAGTTCGGCCATGCCGCCGGCGCGGCCTTGTTCCATTCGCTGGATCGCACCGCCGACCGCGTTGGCGTCGAGCATGGCCATTGATTGCAGGACGCGCAGCACGTCGCGGTGGGCCGCGTACATCTCGACCACTCCCCGGATGCTGCCGCGAAGCGCTTCCCGCGCGTCGGGGTGGGCGGAGGCCTGGAGCATGCGGCCGAATCCGCCGCGCTGGAGCAGGTCGGCGCCGACGGCGTCGAACAGCCCGGCGCGCGAGCCGAAGACCAGGTACACGGTCGGACGCGCCACGCGTGCCATGCGGGCGATGCGGTCGATGCTGATCGGCTCCGAAGGCGCCTCGCGCAGCCGCTGGTAGACCGCGTCGAGGATGCGGCGCCGGGTCTCCTGCGCCGCCTCCGCGCGCAGGCGCTGCTCGTACTTGCGGGTGGCCATGGCCCCTCACCCTAGCAATTGGCTTGACGGCTTGTATTTTGGAATACATGCTGTCGTCTGAACTTGAGTGCGGGAGTCCCCGCCGCCGTCCGGGGCGGTGGGACGGCGGCCGCTGACGCCCAGGTGAGGAGGCGGCGATGCAGGTGATGATCCGCTGGAAGATCAAGCCGGAGCAGGTGGAGCGCGAACTGGAACTGCTGCGGGAGGTGTACGCGGAACTTCGGGCGGTCCGCCCGGACGGCCTCCGCTACGCGACCTTTCGGCTCGACGACGAGGTGACTTTCATGGACATCGTCGAACTGGACGACGGTCCCGAGGTCCTGCGGCGAATCGAGGCGTTCCAGCGGTATCGCTCGACCCTCGATGAGCGGTGCGACGAGGCCCCGGCGATGACGGCGCTGCACCAGGTGGACTGCTACGGATTCAACGCTGGGTCGTAGCCGTCCTGCTCTTCCCAAACGAGTACCGACGGCAGAGTATCCGTCAGGCTGAACCGGACGGTGCCCGGCTCAGGTCCACGATGCAGAAGGGGTTGCCGTCCGGGTCGGCGAGGACGACGAAGTCGGGGTTCGGGGGGTAGAGATCCCAATCGAGCCTGCTCGCTCCGAGGCCGATCAGCCTCTCGACCTCGGCCTCCTGCTCGGCGGTGGTGTCCACCAGCAGGTCGAGATGGAGACGGGGATGGGGCTCGACGGGCGATTCGCTGCGCATCAGACCCAGGGCCCGGCCCGATCCGTCCGCGTGATTCAGCGTCTTCCAGTTCGGGCCTTCCCATTCCGGGGAGGCGACCAGGTCTAGCGCGGAGGTCCAGAACGTCACGGCACGGGGAACGTCGGTTACACCGATCACAGGGAATCCGAGTCTCAGCACGTGACCGAGCTTAGAAGGCACCGAGAGGACACCACGGCCAGACCGTGCCGTGGCCGGCGCTCCCTCAAACGGCGGACGTTCGGCGGGGTGGCGCGCTCGGCCACGGCAAGGAACCGATTTTCGGTGTGGGTCGTCTCAGCGGGGTGAGTGTGGCGACGACGGTTCTGCCGCTGGCCGGGGTGGCTCTCGGGTCCGCTGGGACGCTGATCGGGCAGTACCTCTCGACGCGGGTCGAGGCGCGGCGGGCGCGGTTCGAGCAGGCGAGTGCGGAACGGTCGGAGCGCAAGGAAGCGCTCATGGAGTTCCTGTCAGCGGCGCAGCAGGTGGAACTGTTCCTGGATCGGCTCTCCATGGGAGAGCGAGTCGAGGAGTCCGAGAAGTGGCAGTACCTGCACTCGCTCTGGCTCGCCAAGAAGGTCTTCGAACTCGTGTGCTCGCCCTCGGTCGCGCAAGCGGCTCACGACTACACCCTGGCCCTTCATGCGCTGCTCCGGGGACAGGACGCGGGTGCGCAGTCCAAGCGTGAGCTCCGTTTCGCGTTCATGGAGGCCGCGCGCCGGGAGCTCGGAACGGCGGACGAGCCGCTGAGGCGGGATCCGCGGCCGCCCGCGCCCGGCGATTAGCTACTCAGGGCGAATGCGGTTGCGGCCGTATTCCGCGAGGGCGTGGAAGGCGGCCTTGGGTTCCCAGGGCAGGCCCGGGTGGGAGGTGCTCGTGCGGCCTTCCGGGAGGACCTTCACGACGCCGAAGGACGCCTTGTCGAAGTCGCGGTCGTCGCTTTCCGCGTGGGGCAGGTCGTAGCGGGCGAAGGTGTAGGCGAAGGCCGCGTCGATTCCGGAGTCCTCGAAGATGTCGAGGAGTTCGCGCAGGTAGTCGGCCTGTTCCTGCTCGTCGCGGACGACCGGGCGGGTGAACCGTGCGGGCCGGGCCCGGTCGTTCCATTCGATGACCTCGTCGCCGCGGCTCGCGATGGCGGCACCCCCGCGGTAGGGGGCGCAGCCGAACTCGGTGACCGCCGCGGGCTTGCCGTGCGCTTTCAGGGCCTGGAGCCCGGCCGGGAGCTGGTCGGCGTTCTGTGCGTCGCGGTAGCCGGCGTCGGTGGCGACCACGTCGAACTCCGTCCAGTCGACGCCTTCGAAGGGCAGTGAGGCGTAGCCGATCCGGCCGCCGAACTCGGCCCGCACGGCCGCGACGGCCTTGCCGAGGAAGGCGTTGACCGCGGCGGGCAGAGTGGCGAGCGCGGAGCGCACCCGCTGCGGGTCGGACAGGACGGCGGCCCTTTCGAGGAGCGTGTCGCCGGGGAGGAAGCCCGCGGTGCAGATGGAGATCTCCGAACCGGTGAGGAAGACCACCTCGGCGCCGTCGCGGCGCAGACGCTCCGCGCGGGCCGCGCCGTCGGTCAGGAAGTCGAGGAGTTCGTCCTGGGTGAGGTCGTTGGTGAACGGGCAGTACCAGACCTCCAGCCCGGCCTCGGCCGCGAGGCGTGCGGCCGTCTCCAGCCGGTCGCGGTGGCCGCCGGTGATTCGGACGGCGTCGCAGCGCAGCTCGTCGCGGATGACGGCCATCTCGCGGCGGACGGTGTCCGGGTCGAAGGGCTCGCGGGTGGTGGTCCCGGCGCTGGTGAACCCCGTGTCGTAGTTGATGCCGAAGACGCGCATGGTCGTTCCTCCCGAAGATTTAGGGTACGCAACGTACCCTATAGCCTCCGCGGTAGAGAAGGGCATGCGGCTTTCTTGGCGTACGCTTCGTACCCAAGGAGCTGAAGGGGAAGGCATGGCCGGGAGCGGAGGGTCGCGGCGGCGCGGGGCGGCGCTGGAGGAGGCGATCCTGGAGGCGGCGGCCGAGGTGCTGCGGGAGTCCGGTGCGGCGGGCCTGACCATGGACGAGGTGGCCCGGCGGGCCGGCACGAACAAGAACGCGATCTACCGCCGCTGGCCGAACCGCGTCGCGCTCGGGGTCGCCGCGTACCGCCGGCTGGCCGACGCGGAGACCACGGTGCCGGACACCGGTTCGCTCCGCGACGACGCGCTCGACCTGCTGCGACGAGCCAACAGCACCTGGTCGTCGCCGTACGGGGAGATCCTGCGCGGACTGATCGCGGCGGCCGGGGGCGCGCCGGAGATGCTCGCCGAACTGCGGGAGGGCGGCGGTGGCGGCGCTTACGAGGCGGCGTGGCTGACCGTGCTCGGGCGGGCGGTGGCGCGGGGCGAGGCCGCGCCCGAGGCGCTGCATCCGCGGGTCGCGTCCACGCCCGTGGCGCTGCTGCGCAACGAGTACATGGCGCGGGGCGTCCCGGCCGTGCCGGACGGCGTGCTCGTCGAGATCGTGGAGGAGGTCTTCCTGCCGCTGGTCCGGGGGCGCGGCGCCGTCAGCGGATCAGGTTCTTGACGCCGCGGGCCGCCAGGTAGGCGGGGTCCTCGGCACGGCTCTGCAGGACGATGGCCGAACGCTCTCCCCGGTCGACGAATTTCATGAGCGGGTCGAAGAGCCGGGCGAAGCCGGCCAGCGTCTTCATGCTTTTCGCAGCGGCCTGCCGTCAGGACTCCTCGACCGTCCCCGGTGCGGTGGAGGCGCGGACGGCGAGGCGGGGGCGCAGGCGCTCGGACGGGGCCGTCCGCCCCGCGAGCAGCTCGGCGAGCAGGTCGAGAGCCCGCGCGCCCATCTCCCGCATGGGCGAGACGACGCTCGTGAGCGGGATGGGCAGTTCCGCCGCGAGGGGCGTGTCGTTGTAGCCGGCGACCGCGACGTCCTGGCCGGGACGCAGGCCGTGGTCGCGCAGGGCGCCGAGCGCGCCGATGGCCGCGAAGTCGTTGACCGCGAAGACGGCCGTGGGCGGCGGGTCGTGGCGCAGGAGGCGTTCGGCGGCGTCGCGCCCGCCGGCCGCGTCGAACCCGCAGTGGACGACGTGGGAGTCCGGCACGGGGAAGCCCGCCTCCCGGTAGCGGTCCACGAAGCCGGCGGTGCGGTCGGCGCCGGTGCTGGCGAAGGGCTCGCCCGCGATGACGCCCACCCGTCGGTGGCCGAGGGCGAGGAAGTGGTCGGCGACCAGACGGCCGCCGAGGCGGTCGTCGCAGGTGACGGACGGGTGCCGGCCGGCGTGCCGGCTGACCAGGACGAACGGGACGCGCCGCTCGGCGAACTCGTCGAGGAAGGCGGCGCCCGTGTGCGCGTCACCGAAGACCAGGCCGTCGACGTGGCGGGACAGCGCCAGTTCGGTGCGCGCCCGCTGCTGCTCCGGCCGGTCGTGGCTGTTCATGACGAAGGTGGTGAGGCCGTGCCGCGCGGCGGCGTCCTCGATGCCCTCGTAGACCGTGGCGAGCACCAGGTCCGACAGCCGGGGGACGAGGACGCCGACGAGGTTGCTGCGCCGGGTGCGCAGGCTGGTGGCGTGCGGGTTGGGGCGGTAGTCCAGCCGGGCGGCCCAGCGCCGGATCTCCTCGGCGGTCTCGCGGGACGCGGCGCGCTGGGCGTCCTCGGCGGAACCGTTGAGCACCCGGGACACCGTGGAGACGTCGACGCCCGCCGCCTGCGCGATGGTCCGCAGCGTCGCGGGCCGCCGCCGGTCGCTCCGGGCCACTCGTCCGCCCTCCTGTCACCGCGCCCTTGACAGGGCCGCCGTCCGGTGTCTTTTATACAACCCAAACGTTTGACCCAATCGTTTGGGTCACCAAATGATCCACCCGGTCGAGGGGAAAGAGGCGAGCCGTGGCACGAAGGGGCGACGCGGGGAGGCCGGCGTGATCGGCCTGCCGCCGGGGGCGGGCTGGTTCGCCCGGCATACGGTCGCGGGACTGGCCGGCGCCCTGCGGGACGGGCGGACGTCCCCGGGCGAACTGGTGGAGCGGGCACTGGCCGAAGCGACCCGGCTCGAAGCGCTCAACGCGTTCGTCACGCTCGACGGGCCCGGGGCGCGCGCGGCGGCGGAGCGCGCCGGACGGGAACTGGCCGCGGGCCTGGACCGGGGCCCCCTCCACGGCATCCCCGTGGCGGTCAAGGACGTCATCGACACCGCCGGGCTGCGCACCACGATGGGTTCGCGCCACCACGCGGACCGGGTGCCCGAGCACGACGCCGAGTGCGTGCGCCGGCTGCGCGCGGCCGGCGCGGTCATCGTCGGGAAGACCGCGACGCACGAGTTCGCCTTCGGTCCGACCGGCGACCGTTCGCTGAACGGGGCGACCCGCAATCCGTACGGGGACGGGCGGCTCGCGGGCGGGTCCAGCAGCGGGTCGGCCGCGGCCGTGGCCGCCGGCATCGTGCCGCTCGCGGTGGGCACGGACACCGGCGGATCGGTGCGCATCCCCGCCGCGTGCTGCGGGATCGTCGCGCTCAAGCCCACCCTGGGCGCGGTGCCGACCGGCGGCGTCTTCCCCGTCTCGGCCTCTCTGGACACGGTCGGCCCGATGGCGCGGACCGCCGATGACTGCCTGCTGCTGTGGAACGCACTGGTCGGACGCGACGCGCCGGCCCCGGACATATCCGGCGCCCGCGTCGGCTGGTTGGTGCCGGACGCCGTCCACCCGGTGGATCCGCGCGTGAGCGCGGCTGCCCGCGCCGTGGTGGAACCCCTGCTCGTGCGGGACGTCACGGTCCCTGACATCGCGCGGTTGCGCTGGGCCTATACCGCGATCCAGGGCGGCGAGGTCCACCGGCTCCACGCGGAACGGATGGCCGCCGCGCCGGAACTCTACGACGAGGAGGTCCTGGCCCGCCTGCGGGCCGCCGGGCGGTTCACCGCCGAGGACACCGCCGCGGCCCGCGAACTCCGGGAGCGGGTCCGGGGCGCGGTGACGGACCTCTTCGGACGCTTCGAGTTCCTCGCCATGCCCACCGTTCCGGTCGTCCCCCCACCGCTCGGCGCCCGGAGCCTGGCGCTGAACGGGACGCCCGTCGACGTCCGGGCCGCGCTGCTGGCGTTCACCAGCCCGTGGAGCGTGCTCGGACTCCCCGCCGTCAGCCTGCCCGCCGCCCTCATCGACGGGCTGCCTGCCGGTGTCCAACTGATCGCCAGGCCGGGCGCCGAGCGCCTGCTGCTCGCCGCCGCCCGTCACCTCGCCAAGACGGCGTCCTCCGCCCCGGCCGTAATGGAGTAGCCCACGCCGCCGTCAGCCCGGGTCACCGCAGCGAGAAAGGACCTGCTTTTGGGGTACCGCCAGCTCAACCGTGACGGCACCGTGCTCGCCGACGGGTCACCTCGCCCACGCCTCCGCTCCCCGGCTGCTGGCAGAGCAGATCCGGGACGCGGTCAATGCGTACTGAGAACGTCCGCGTGCTCGCTGTTCGCGCCGCTTCCGGCTGGTGGCGGGGCGGGAGCGGCGGCTCGGGCGGCGTCCAGGGCGCCGATCGTGGTGGCCAGGGCGAGGAGCACCATCGCGATCCGGAGTGCGATGCGCAAGATCTTCATCTGTGGGATCCCCCGATCCGTCGACTGGATCCTGTACTCCGTGTGATGCGGACGGACCGGGACGTGTTCTCCGAACTCCTCAGAAAAGGAGCAACGGGCGGTTCGGTGGACGGGTCACGTGAGTTGGGGAGCCGGTGCGGTGGCCTGCTCGCGCCGCCAGAGCGAGCGGTAGGGGCCGGGGCGGTCCAGGAGGTCGGCGTGGGTGCCCCGGTCGGCGACGCGGCCCCCGTCCAGCACGATGATCTCGTCGACGGCCTCCAGGCCGGCGAGCCGGTGGGTGACCAGGAGCGTCGTCCGGCCCTCGGTGGCGGTGAGGAGGTCGACGGTCAGCTCGTCGGCGGTCGCGATGTCGAGGTGCTCGGCGGGCTCGTCGAGGAGCAGGATCGGGAAGTCGGCGAGGAGCGCGCGGGCCAGGGCGATGCGCTGGCGCTGGCCGCCGGAGACCTGGGCGCCGTGCTCGCCGACGCGGGTTTCGAGGCCGTCCGGGAGGGACTCGACCCAGTCGAGGAGCCGGGCGCGGCGCAGCGCGTCGCGGATCTCCTCATCGGTGGCGCCCGGGCGGGCCAGGCGGATGTTCTCGCCGACGGTCGAGTCGAACAGGTGCGCGTCCTGGGCGCAGAGGCCGATGACCCGCCGGACGTCGTCGCCGGAGAGCGCGCGCAGGTCCACGCCGTTGAGGGACGTCCGGCCGCCGGAAGGTTCCAGGAAGCGGAGCAGGACGGAGGTCAGGGTGGTCTTGCCCGATCCGCTCGGGCCGACGATCGCGCAACGGCGGCCGGGCGCCAGGTCCAGGGAGACGCCGTCGAGGGCGTAGGGCGCGTCGGGCGTCCACCGGGCTCGGAGGTCCTCGACCGCGAGCGTGTAGGGCGCCGCGGGCAGCGGGGCCGGGGCGTCCGGCTCCCGCACCGGGGGCGGGGCGTCCAGGACGGCGAAGATGCGCGCGGCCGAACGGCGGACACGTTCCAGGTACTGCGCGGCCATGGGCAACCCGGCGACGACCTCGAACGCGGCCAGCGGGAGGAGGACGACGACCGCGAGCAGGACGCCGTCGAGTGCTCCCGAGCGGACGGCCGGTACGCCGACGGCGAGACTGCCCCACACGGCCAGACCACCGGCAAGGGCGGAGATGGCGGCGCCTGCCCCCGCGGTCGTGGCGGAACGGGCCGTGGCGCGCGTGAAGTCGCGATCGAGTTGCGCGGCCTTGGCGAGCTGCTCAGGCGCGGCGCCGTAGGCGATGAGCTCCGGTGCGCCCTGCAAGGTGTCGACGACGTGCGAGGTGAGTTCGCCGCGCAGGTCGGTCGTGCGGCGTTCGGCGCGGCGGGAGAGGACGGACGACAGCCAGGGGGCGGCGAGCCCGGCGAGCAGCAAGGCCAGCAGGAGGACGACGCCCGCCGAGGGAAGCAGAAGCCAGGCGAGTCCGACGGAGGCCCCGCCGACGACCGCCGCCACGGTGCAGGGCAGCAGCACCCGCAGGAAGAGGTCCTGCACGGCGTCGACGTCGGCGACGAGCCGGTTCAGCAGATCGCCGCCGCGGAAGGCGGGGAGGCCGGAGGGCGCGAGCCGCTCCAGCCGCTCGTACACGCGGGCCCGCAGGTCGGCGAGGATCCGGAACGTCGCGTCGTGCCCGGCGAGGCGCTCGACGTACCGGAACACGCCCCGGCCGAGTCCGAACGCGCGGACCGCCACGATCGCGACCATCAGCATGAGCACCGGCGGGTGCTGCGCCGCGCGCGAGATCAGCCACGCCGACGTCGCCATGAGCCCGACCCCGCTGCCGAGCGCCAGCACCCCGAACAGCACCGCCAGGGCGAGCCGCCCCCGCGCCGGCCGGGCGAACCGGAGAAGCCGGAAGATCATGCCCTCACCCCCGCCTCGTCCGCGAAGCCGTTGCCACGGGCCGAGCCCTCCGTCACAGGGAGCCCGCAGGTTTCACGTGAATCATTCGCGCTCATGTCGTCACCAGGGCCGGGGTGAGCGGGACCGTGCGGTCGGCCATCGCGGCCAGCGCCGGGCGGTGGGCCACGAGGATCACCGTGCGGGACGCCGTCAGGCGGCGCACGGCGTCGAGGACGGCGGCCTCGCTCTCGGCGTCCAGGTTGGACGTCGGCTCGTCCAGCAGGAGGAGCGGGGCGTCGCGGAGGAAGGCGCGGGCCAGGGCGATGCGCTGCCGCTGGCCCGCGGACAGGCCCGCGCCGCGGTCGCCCAGAGGCGTGTCGAAGCCCGATGGCAAGGCCTCGACGAACGCGAGGGCGTTGGCGGCGCGGGCGGCTTCGCGGACCTCGGCGTCGGAGGCGTCCGGGCGGCCGAGGCGGATGTTCGCGGCGACGGAGCCGGCGAACAGGTGCGGGCGCTGCGGCACCCAGGCGATCCGCTCCCGCCAGGCGTCCGGCGAGAGGTCGGCGAGATCGTCCCAGTCGACCAGGACGCGGCCCGAGTCCGGCCGGACGAAGCCGAGCAGCACCGAGAGCACGGTCGACTTGCCCGCACCGCTCGGACCGACGAGCGCGACCGTCTCGCCCGGGTGGACGGTGAGCGAGAAGTCGTCGAGGGCGGGGACGTCGCGGCCGGGGTACGTCACCGTCACGCCGTCCAGGCGGAGCGTCGCGCGGTTCGGGTCGGGGACGTCCCGCCGCGTCCCGGCGGGCGGCGGCGGCGTCTCGAGGACCTCGAAGATCCGCGCGGCGGCGGTGAGGCCCTCGACGCTCGCGTGGTACTGCGCGCCGACCTGGCGGAGGGGGAGGTAGGCCTCCGGTGCGAGGATCAGGACGAGCAGCGCGGTCTCCAGCCCGAGGCCGCCCTCCACCAGCCGGAGCCCGATCGACACGGCGACCAGCGCGACGGACAGGGTGGACAGCAGTTCGAGGACGAGGGCGGACAGGAACGCGATCCGCAGGGTGGACATCGTCGCGCGGCGGTGCCGGTCGGTGATCTCGCGGATCCGGTCCGCCTGCGCGCGGGCCCGGCCGAAGATCTTCAGCGTGGGCAGCCCGGCGACGACGTCCAGGAAGTGGGCGGCGAGCAGGGAGAGCGTCCGCCACTGCCGGTCCATCCTGCGCTGGGTGGTGAGCCCGACCAGGATCGCGAAGACGGGGATGAGCGGCAGCGTCGCCGCGATCGTCACGGCGGACAGCCAGTCGCCCAGCAGGATCCGCGCGCCGACCGCCACCGGGACGATCACCGCGAGGACGAGTTGCGGCAGGTAGCGGGAGAAGTAGTCGTCCAGCGCGTCGATCCCCCGGGTGGCGAGGGTGGCGAGCTCGCCGCTGCGCTCGCCGGACAGCCAGCGCGGCCCGAGGGCCAGGGCGCGGGCGAGCAGCCGGCCGCGCAGCTGCGACTTCACCGCGGCGGACGAGCGGTGCGCGGCGACCTCCTGGAGCCACGCGACGAGCGTCCGCCCGAGGACGACGGCGAGGAGCAGCAGCAGCGGGGTGCGCAGGTCGCCGAGCGAGGCGCCGCCCAGGAAGGCGCGGGTGAGCATGTCGGCGAGGAGCGTCGCCTGCGCGATGATCAGCCCGGCGGTGGCCGTGCCGAGCAGCACGGACGCCGCCAGGAAGGGGCGCGTCGTGCGTGCGTGGCGCAGCAGCCGCGGGTCGAGGGGTTTCATGCGACCGGCTGCTTCACGGGGATGTGGGACGTGCCGATCCGCTTGCGGAAGACCCAGTACGTCCAGCCCTGGTAGATCATCACGATCGGGGTGAACACCACGGCCACCCAGGTCATGATCTTCAGCGTGTAGCCGGAGGAGGCGGCGTTCGCGGTGGTCAGGCCGCCGGTGCCGAGCGTGGACGGCAGGACGTCCGGGAACAGCGCCAGGAACAGGGTCGCGACGGCGAGCACGATGGCGGCGCCGGTCCCGATGAACGCCCAGCCCTCGCGGCCGCGCCGGTTGGCCGCCGCGGCGGCGAGCAGGCCGGCGGCGGCGCCCGCGGCGGTGAGCCAGGTGACGGGCTTGCCGTACTGGAGCTGGGTGATCAGCAGGAACCCGCCCCCGGTGACGACCGCGGCGACCACGGCGAACTCCGCGATCCGGCGTGCCCGCGCCCGGACGCCCCCGGACGTCTTGAGCGCGAGGAACACCGCGCCGTGCAGCAGGAACAGCGTCACGGTGGTGAGCCCGCCGAGCAGCGCGTACGGGCTGAGGAGGTCGGCGAGCGATCCGGCGTACTCGTGGTCGGCGGCCAGCGGCACGCCCCGCACCATGTTGGCGAACGCGACGCCCCACACGAACGCGGGCACGAGGCTGCCCCAGAAGATCGCCTTGTCCCAGCGGGACCGCCAGCGGGCGTCGTCGCGCTTGCCGCGGTACTCGAACGCGACGCCGCGGACGATCAGCGCGAGCAGGATCGCGAGGAGCGGCAGGTAGAAGCCGCTGAACAGGGTGGCGTACCACTCGGGGAACGCGGCGAAGGTGGCGGCGCCGGCGACGATGAACCACACCTCGTTGCCGTCCCACACGGGGCCGATGGTGTTGATGACGACGCGGCGCTCGACGTCGTCGCGGCCGAGCACGGGCAGCAGCATCCCGACGCCGAAGTCGAACCCCTCCAGGAAGAAGTAGCTCGTCCACAGGAAGGCGATGATGATGAACCAGGCGGTGGTGAGTTCCATGACGGGGCCTCAGTAGGCGAACGCGAGCGAGCGCTCGGAGTCGGAGTCGGATCCGGGGCCGTCGGACGGCGGCGGCAGCACCTCGTCCTCGGACGGCGGCCCGGCCTTGGCGTACTTGAGCATCAGCCCGGTCTCGATGACCAGGAGGACGCCGTAGAGCACGGTCAGCGACACGACCGAGATGAGCATCGACGTGGCCGTCACGCCGGGGGAGACGCTCGACGCCGTCTTCAGCACGCCGAACACCGACCAGGGCTGCCGCCCCATCTCGGTGAAGATCCATCCGGCGGAGTTGCCGATGAAGGGCAGGGTCAGCGACAGGATGCCGATCCGGTAGACCCAGGGGTTGGAGGGGAGCCGGCCGCGCCGCAGCAGCCACAGCCCGGCCAGCGAGACCAGCGCCATGACCATCCCGGCGCCGACCATGACGCGGAAGTTCCAGTAGATGACCGGGATCATCGGCCGGTAGTCGCCGGCGCCGTAGCGCGCCTCCTCGGCGGCCTGGACGTCGTTGATGCCCTTGACCTCGCCGTCGAGGGTGCCGGTGGCGAGGAAGGACAGCACCCGCGGCACCTTGATCCCGAAGACCTCCTCGTCGCCGTTCAGCGTCCCCACGGTGAAGATCGAGAAGGACGCGGGCTGCTCGGTCTCGTAGAGGGCCTCCGCCGCGGCCATCTTCATCGGCTGCTGCTCGGTCATGACCTTGCCCTGCAGGTCGCCGGTGATCGCGACGCCGATGGACGCGATCGCGGTGACGGCGAGGGCGAGCTTCAGGGACGGCCGGAACACCTCGACGTTCCTGCGGCGGGCCAGGTGCCAGGCGCTGACGCCGGCCATGAACATGCCGCCGGTGGCGAACGCCGCCGTCATCGTGTGGGGGAACGCGACGAGCTGGGTCGAGTTGGTCAGGACGGCCCAGAAGTCGGTGAGGACGGCGCGTCCGGACTCGTGGTCGATCCGGTAGCCGACGGGGTGCTGCATCCAGGAGTTCGCGGCGAGGATGAAGTAGGCGGACAGCAGCGTCCCGACGTGCACGATCCAGATGCAGGCGAGGTGCAGGCGCTTCGGCAGCCGGTCCCAGCCGAAGATCCACAGGCCGAGGAAGGTCGACTCCACGAAGAAGGCGAGCAGGCCCTCGATGGCGAGCGGCGCCCCGAAGATGTCCCCGACGAACCGGGAGTAGTCACTCCAGTTCATTCCGAACTGGAACTCCTGCACGATGCCGGTGACGATCCCCATCGCGAAGTTGATCAGGAAGAGCTTGCCCCAGAACTTGGTGGCGCGCAGGTACGCCGTCTTCCCCGTCCGCAGCCAGGCCGTCTGGAGCACCGCGACCAGTGCGGACAGCCCGATCGTGAGCGGGACGAAGAGGAAGTGGTACACGGTGGTGATCCCGAACTGCCACCGGGCTATGTCGACGGTGTCCATGGGCGCAGGCCTCTCCCGCTCAAGTACTACAAGCTGTAGTACTACATCCTGTCAGAAATACTACGAGCTGTAGTACTACGAGCGGTCGTTAGTTGGGTCACTCGCCCCGGACACGGCCGGACGGGGCGGCGCGAGGGGTGCGCCGCCCCGTCCAGGGCAGGTTTGCGT
Organism: Actinomadura sp. K4S16; assembly: GCF_008327685.1. Lineage (GTDB taxonomy): Bacteria > Actinomycetota > Actinomycetes > Streptosporangiales > Streptosporangiaceae > Spirillospora. The sequence continues at coordinate 41,382 of NZ_BDDE01000020.1, read as the reverse complement.
TCGGTGTCGCGGCCGCGTGAGCGCGGCGGCGGGTCAGCCAGTGGGGCGCGGGACCAGGCAGCCCGGGCGGTTGAAGTCGAGGACGCTGCCGGGGCCGATGCAGGCGGCCAGGATGTAGGTCTCCTGGGCGTAGCCGATGTGCGGGTGCACCGTGATGTTGCCGGACTCGTCGACCTCGCACGGGTTGTTCAGCGTGCAGCGGCCGCCGTCCTCGTTGATGGTGTTGTTCGCGCCGACGACCTTGCCGGTCGAGGCGTCGACGAGCGGGGAGCCCGACGTGCCGCCGATGACGTCGCATTCGGGGGTGTAGCGGATCGAGTCCTTCCACGTCCACTCCCCTTCGCGGACGCGGTAGGCGAACCCGTCGATGGCGCAGGAGTAGATCTTGCGCCAGTAGCCGGAGACCACGCGCACGTCGGCACCGGCGGTGGGGTGGTCGAGCGAGAGCTGGAGCGCCGGCGTCCGGTAGGACTGCTGGATGCTCGCGTAGCTCCGGTTGAGCTTGTACAGGGTCACGTCGGTGTCGGTCATCGTGGAGTACAGCACCGTCGTGGCGCGCAGGGTGCCGAGCGTGCCCGACCCGCTGGAGTTGAGCAGCTTGAACGTGCGGCTGGACGGGCGGTTCGTGATCACCTGGCCGGCGCTCGGCATGCCGCCCTCGTAGCAGTGGCCGTTGGTGAGCACGAGCGCCGGGTCGCTGTCGGCGGCGGTCGGGGTGCGGACCAGCGAGCCGGAGCAGTTGCTGAGGGCGACGATCCCGGTGAAGTCGACGGCCTTGAGCGGGGCCGGGCGCGCGGGAGCGGCGGCGGCGACGGAGACGGTGGCGGCCGCGGAGGCGGTGGAGGCGCCGGCGGTCAGGGCCGCGGCGCCGACGGCGGCCGCGGCGAGCACTCCGAGAATGCGTCTGTGCATGGCGGGGGTCCTCTCCGGTGAGGGTGGCAGCGTGATGCTAACCAGGCCTCCGCCGCCCAGAAATAGCGAAAATGGACAAAAAGGAGAGCGCCGCGAATCTGGCACGCATTGCAAAGCCGGACCCGCGGCGCTCCCCCGGGGATCAGTAGTGGAACGCCGAGGTCATCCTCGCGCCCTTGGTGCCGAGGTTGACGACGGACGCCCCGCCGGAGGGGACGGTCCGGCAGAACGCGCCGCCGTAGCCGTCCGGAAAGACGAAGAGGCCCCAGACGGCGATCCAGTCCTCGACCGCGCCGGTCTCCGCGTTGAGCATCGGCTCGCTCACGGGGACGACGCGGCGCTGGACGATGTAGTCCTCCTTCAGGCAGTCGGCGACCGTCTCGGCCCACTCGCGGTCGGTCTGGTCCCAGCCCGCGCGGACGCCCCGTCCCGAAAGGCCCGCGACCGGCTTGAGGATCAGCTCCTCCCGCTCGGCGCGGACCTGGTCGGCGAGGTCAGGGGTGAGGGTGCGCGTCCACGGCAGGATCCGGTCGATCAGGGCGTTCTCGTCCGGCGACAGGTCCGCGCGCATGGCCGGATCGGAGACGAGAGGCAGGCAGCTCTTGTAGCTGAACATGGACGCCGTCAGGGGGGTCCACAGGACGACCCTGCCCTCCTCGTAGGCGCGCATGATGGTCTCGACGGGCTCGTCGTTGCGCGGGTCCCTCGCCATCTGGTGGGCGGAGAAGTACCGCAGGACGAGGTCGATCGGGCGGTCGTGCAGGTACAGCCGGCCGTCCCTCTCCTGCACCTGGTGCACTTCGCCGATGAGCAGCTCGATGCCGCACCGCTTCATCGACTCCTGGAAGGAGCGGTGCAGCCCCTCGTACGCCGCCATCCCGTCGACGGCCTCAAGCGTGGCGACGACGGGCGCCTCCTTCTGCGTGGCCTCGACGAAATGCCGCGCTATGGCCGCCGGAGTGTCGACGCTCGACAGGCCGTGCTCGTCGGCGAACGCGGCGAACTCCATGTGGCCGAGCAGGGTGCGGTTGACCTCGCTCATGTCGACGCCGCCGAGTTCGCTGCCGATGTTGAACTCCAGCAGCCGGAACTGCGAGCCGTCGTCGTAGAGATCGGCCCGACCCCACAGGACGGGCTCCGCGTCGAACCGGGTCATGAGGTCGGTGCGGCGCGCGTCCGCTCCGATCGCGGCGCAGAACTTGCGGCGGTCGCCGTCGAACAGCCGGTCCGGCAGGGACGCCATCAGCCGGAACAGCCCGGCCAGGTCGTCCGCGGCCTGGCGCGTCCGCGCCTCCGACGACAGCAGCGGCCGCGTCCCCAGGTACTTGCCCCACGCCTGGCCGAACACGGGCGGGAACTCGACCTCCGACATGACGTCGCGCAGGGGCCCCTCGGCGGCCGCCGCCATGTACTTCGCGGTGACCATCAGGCGGTCTCCTCCACGTCCACGACCAGGTCCTTCTCGATCTTGCGGATGACCTCGCGGTCGGCGTAGATCTGCTCGGCGTCCTCGTGGGCGAGGATGATGTAGCCCATCGTCATGCTCGCGAACAGGTCCGTGCTGGCGTCGACGCGGTCGCCGGTGCTCACCAGGTGCACCGGCGAGTGGTAGCTGGGCAGGTCGCGCGCCTGGTCGTAGATCTCGGCGTTGCGCACGATCCCGGTGGAATGCGACATGAGGAACACGGCCATGACGTTGCGGCGCAGCGTGTAGCCGGGCGGCACCTGCGGGCCGAGGCCGCGGCACACGTCCACGATCCTCGTGACCTGGCTCTCCCCGGTGGCGATCTCGGTCACCGCGGGGTTGCCCGCGCCGGCCAGCCGCGCGTTGACCTCCAGCAGGCGCGGCCCGTCCGGGGTCATCATGATCTCGGTGTGCGCCGCCCAGTTGCGCAGCCCCACCGCGTCCAGCGCGGCGAGCCCGTAGTCGATCAGCTCGCCGTAGGCGTCGGTGTCGTAGGGGAGCCACTCGACGAAGTCGTACACCGCGATGCCCTCGCCGAACGGGACCCGCCGGTACCGGATGATGTCGGTGATCGAGTGCCGGCCGTCGTGGCTGACGGTGTCGATGGCGTACTCGGTGCCGGTCATCATCTCCTGGACGAGGACCTCCTCGGCCAGCACGTCGAGCTTGTCTCGGGTGCCGAGCATGGCCGTGAACTGCTCGCGCCACCCCTGCCCGCCGGGCGCGCGGCTGACCCCGACGGTTCCGGCGCTCGTCGGCGGCTTGACGACGAGGTCCTTTCCGGCGAGACCCTCCCGCTCGATCCAGGCGGCGACCTCGTCGGGGTCGGTCGTGGAGATCTGCCGGGGGACGGGCAGCCCCGCCTCGGCCAGGGCCTGGTGCATGAGGTACTTGTGCCGCCGGGCGTCGACCAGCTCCGGGACGTTGGAGAAATCCGGCGCGAGGGCGTCCGAGCACTCCTGCGCGAGCCGCAGCGCCGCCTCGACGCCGGGGATGACGGCGATCGGCTTCAGCGCGCCGAGCCGGGCGATCGTCTCGGCCATGTCGCCGTGGTGGTTGATGACCGCGTCGTAGTTGCCCGGGTCGTGCGAGGAGTGCAGCGGCGCGAGCGCGGGTCCCGTGTAGTCCATCACGGCCACCGGGCTGAACCCCGCCTCCCGGAGCGCGGGAGCGACCATCGCCGCGGAGGTGAAGGGCCGCACGATTGCGACGACTGGCTTGTCCATGGTGGTCACCTTCTGTTTCGGTCGTTCCGTTCGTTGCGCGGGGGTCGTCCTCGCGGGCGCCGCCGCCGTCGTCCGTGCCGTGTCGTCCCGCCTCAATCGCCGGCCTCGGCCGCGGCGGCCGGCTCCAGGGCCGGGCCGGGCTCCTCGGCCGGGCGCCGCCGCCCCAGCCCGGCGCCCGCGGCCACCGCCGCGGCGCCCACGAGCCCGAACGCCCCGGTCAGCACCCAGACGCCCGAGCCCCACGCGTGCCACGCCGCGACACCGATCATGGGTCCGACGGCGTAGCCGACCTGCTGCGGGATGGTCGCCGCCGCGATGTAGCGGGCGCGCAGCGCGGTCGGCGCGACGAGGCCGGGGTAGGCCATCATGGACGGCGCCGCGATGATCTCCCCGAACGTCCACACGACCGTCGCGAGGAGGAGCAGCGCCACCGGCGTGGGGCCGGTGTAGACCAGATGTCCGGCGCCGAGCATCGCCATGCCGAGCGTCATCGGCACCCCGATCGGCAGGCGCTGCAGCCACTTGGACAGCAGCACCTCGAAGGCGATGACGATGCCGCCGTTGACGGTCAGCAGCATCGCGAACACCCGCTCGTCGTGGCCCGAGCCCGTCACGAACAGAGGCAGGGCGGCCGACGACTGGATGTAGGTCATCGCGGTGAGGAAGAGGCCGAGCACGACGAGCATGAACCGCCGGTCGGCCAGCACCTGCCCGTAGCCGGCGCGGTCCTTGCCGGACCCGCCGCCGGCGGCCTCGGGCTCGGCGTCCGACCGCAGCGCCAGGTAGGCGACCACGCCGAACGCCAGCGACGTCGCCGCGTCCACGTAGAAGAGCGCGCCGTAGGACGCGTAGGTCAGCAGCAGCGCGGCGCCCATCGGGCCGACCGTCGAGCCGACGTTGAAGGTCAGCCGCAGCACCGAGAAGACCATCACGTGCCGGTCCTTCGGCGTCAGCTCGACCACCCACGCCATCGCCGCCGGGCGGTACGCCGTCGCGGTCAGCCCCGCTCCCCCGGCGACGAGGGCGCCGACCCACATGTTCGGCACGTGCACGAGGGCCGCGGTGAGCACCGCCGTGCCCGCCATGGAGCCGACGATGACCCACCGGTACCCGACGCGGTCCGCAGCGGCGCCGCCCACCGCCGACCCGGAGATCCGGCCGATCATGAGCGCGGTCAGCACGACGCCGCTCTCCCACGCGCTGAAGCCCTCGCTGGTCAGGAACAGCACGAGGAACGCGTTGAGGAACGCCGCCAGATTGCTGATCAGGTTCCCGAGGACCAGGATCCGGACCGTCCCGCTCATCTCGCGCAGCGTCGCGAGGATCGTCGGGTGCTCCGCGGACGTCATGGCGCCTGCTCCAGCGGGGTGCCCTCGAACGTGAAGTACCGCCCGGCGTCCGGGATCGCGGCGCGGGTCCGCTCCAGCGTCTCCGCGACCGCGATCACGTAGCCGCAGCGGGCCAGCCCGTTCGGCGGCAGCCGCACCTGCCAGCCCGGCTGCACGGCGAGCTCCACCTCGGCGACCGGCGGGCGCATCGGCTCCCTGTCCACGGTCGCCGAGGTGATCTCCATGTCGTACGGGGGATAGGCGAACCGGATGGACGCCGCCTTGGGCGGCTTCGGGAACGCCACGTCCGGCCGGCGGCCCGCCACCACGTCGGCCGCGGCCAGCGGCCCGTCGACACCGGACGTCAGCAGCCCGAGGTAGGGGATCATCCCCCCGCCGAGCCGGACGTTGATCTCGATGACGTGCTTCGCGCCGTCCGGGGTCAGCTTGAACTCGATGTGCGTGTACCCGTCGGTGAACCCGACCGCCGCGTGGACGCGGGCGAGCATGTCGCGGAAACCGGCGTCGGACAGCAGCGGGTCGCCGGCGTCGACGTCATGGCCGATCTCCTCGAACGCCAGGGTGCCGCTGCCGCCGAGGACCTTGCGCGCCACGATCAGCGGCGTGCACTCCCCCCGGAACAGGACGCACTCGACGGAGATCTCCGGGCCCTCGAGGAACTCCTCGACGACCACGTAGTCGTCGAACTGGCGGATGCCGCCGAGCCGCGTCCCGTCGGTGAGCGCGAACGCGGCCTCCAGCTCCTCGGGCTTCTCGACCTTGCTGAGGCCGAGGCTGCCGCCGAGGTTGCGCGGCTTGACGATGACCGGGTAGCCGATCTCGCCGGCGAACGCGCGCGCCTCCTCCAGCGACGACACGGCGCGGGACGCGGGCTGCGGGAACCCGGCGTCCCGCAGCGCCTCCCGCGTGGCGGACTTGTCCCGGCAGCGCGCTACCGCGCCGGGGTCGAGGACGGGGAACCCGAGCACAGCGCTGAGGTGCGCGGACGCCTCGATGTAGACCTCGTCGTAGCAGAACACGCCGGCGACCTCGTGGTCGCGGGCCACATCGCGCGCCGCCGCCGTCAGCTTGTCCAGGTCGAGGCAGTCGACGACGGTGTGCCCGGCGATGTAGGGCTCCTCCCAGCTCGCCGGGGTCGGGTTGAGCAGCCACAGCCGGTACCGCTGCGACACCGACTTCAGGATGTACTCGCGGTAGACCCAGTAGCTGCTCGCGACCAGGAGAAGGAGCGGACGCTCATCGCCCGCGGGCGGGTCATAGGACATGCGGACCTCGATCGCAGGTTGTCAGGAGAAGTAGTCCTCGGGCCCGCCGCGGCGGCGGACGTCGAGGGTGGCGCAGTGGAAGCCGCCGCCGAAGGTGTTGACCGTGCGGAACGGGACGGGGATGGGAGTGAACCCCTCCTTCTCCAGAACCCGCATCAGCTCGGTCTCCTGCGCCTCGACGAAGATCCGCTCCTGGTCGAGCATCAGGGTGTTCATCGCGATCCACCGGCTGCAGAAGTACATCGTCTGGTCGGCGGGGATGGCGGGCTCGGGGCAGACCATCGTGTCCCAGCCGGCGAACATCTCCGGCAGCTCGGGCACCCGCTCGGGGTTGATCAGCACCCGGCCGGGGCGCAGCGGGACGAACGTGGCGTTCATGTGCATCGGGTGGTCGTCGGCGAACGCGACCTCGTGCACCCGGAACTCGCCGCCGAGCAGCCGCCGCACCCACTCGATGCCGAACCGGTTGGTGACGTGGCTGCGCTGGACGAGGATGTCGCGGCCGAACCGCATGAAGTCGCCCGCGTCCACGATCGGCTCGAACTCCGTGATGACGGAGGTCGCGTCGGGGAACGGGTCGTCCAGGGACATGGTCTCCGGCTTCGCCGCGGCGTAGTCGGGGTTGAAGGACGCGTCGGTGAGCTGCGGCTTCGGCGCCGCGACCCACCGGGCGCCGCGCCGGAAGTAGTCCTTGAAGATCGTCCGGAACGGGTGGGTGGCGAAGTAGTACGACCGCCAGCCCATCGTCGCCTCGACGATCTGGTCGCCGGCGACGAGCGCGATGTCGCGGGGGAAGGTGTGCGACGAGCCGCCGGTGGACGTCCAGTCGGCGGTCCCGAACGGGCGGGACTGGTCGACCGGGTCGGGGCGCCGGACCGTCACGCCCTCGCCCTCCAGGATCGCCACGAACCCTTCGAGCTCCTCCCGGGCCGCCTCGACCTGCTCCTGCGGGAAGCCGCCGCCGCCGTTGCGGCGGTAGAACTCCCATGCCTCGGGCGGGACGGTCGCCTCGATCGCCGGGTGCCACGGCGGGACGGCGGCGCCGTCGATCACGCCGACGATCACCTCCTCCAGCGGGTCCCACTCGTTGTAGGAGCCGACCGGCGAGGACGATCCGGCCGACGGCGCGGCCTGCTGTGCGGTCTCAGTCATCGAGGGACGTCCTTTCGACGGAACGAACGGTGACCCGGGCCTCGGGCGAGGCGGCCTTCAGGCCGTGCAGGCGGCCGCGCGGCACCAGCAGCACGTCGCCCGTGCCGAGCCGGTGCGGGTGATCGGTCGCCCACGCGTACACGTCCACCTCGCCGCCCGTGACCTCCACGAGCCGGTCGGAGTCGTACACGCCGGTACAGAAAGGGCTGTCCGGACGGAGCGTGCTCGTCTCGGCGTCGTCCATCGCGGAGGACGCCAGCGCGGCGCCCGCCTCGGTGTGCCGGTCGAGGTTGTCGGCCCACGCGATCTGCGCGCGGAAGTCGGCGTCGCCCAGGCGCAGCAGGAGCTTGGTGTCCTCGATGCCGCGCACCAGTTCGGGTATGACCATCTCGCCGTGGGCGCGGGCCAGGCCGAGCAGCAGGTTCTCGTAGGTCATCCGCCCGTGGTGGACGTCGATGTGCGCGTGCTCGTCGCAGTATTTGGCGTCCACGCGGTCGCCGTAGACGGCGCGGAGCATGGCGCCGGTGTCGGCGAACCCCTGCGCGAACAGCCACTCCAGGTAGGTCACCGCGGCCATGTAGCGGAACATGCCGCGGTGGTCCTCGGTGAGCCAGTTGAAGTAGTTCACCCCGACCAGGGAACTGGTCAGGTAGAAGTTCCAGTAGGCGTGCAGGTCGGTGCGCAGCCCGACGCTGGCCAGCATCTCCTTGAAGATCGTGCTGTGCTTGGCGCCGTAGACCCCGTACCCGAACTCGTCGTTGAAGATCTTGAAGAGCTCGGACTGCTCGACGCCGTAGGACCCGCCGAGGTTGCGCGCCATCGCCGACGCCTCGGTCAGCGCGTCCAGGGCGAGCTGGATGAGGTGCAGCGCCGCGGCCTCCTCCGGCCGCCGGCACTCGGTGATCAGCCGCATGGTGCCGGTCACCTCGGCCGCCGCGTCCACCGCCGGGTTGCTCCCGGTCATGTCGGCGGGCGCCCCGGCCCCGCTCACCTCGGTGAGGAAGTACGCCTGCAGCTCGTCCAGCGTCCGCACCGGCGGGGCGGTGACGGCGTCGTCCAGGAAGGAGTACGCGTACCGCTCCAGGCCCGGCCGGACGGCGTCGCGCAGCGCCCGCACCTCGTCGCCGTAGAAGAGCTCGAAGTCGTCCTTCGCGGAGGCCAGCCCGGCGGGCGGCAGCAGGATCATGTCGCTCTCGTAGGCGTTGCACAGCACGCGGCCCGCGATGAGCTGCCCGCTGCCGAGGAACTGCGCCTCCGTCGCCGGGACGGAGAAGTCCCGGTCGCCGGCGCCCGGCGGGCCGATCGGCCGCCGGAACGGGTTGCCCTCGATGTAGACCTCGGGCCCCGGCCGGAAGATCGGCTGCGAGCAGTACGCGGCGAGGGCGCTCGCCGCGGCGGCCGTCGGCGCCGTGCCCGTCGTCACCATGCGGGCCGCCGGCGCGCGCACGGCCGCCGCGCCCGCCGCCGGGCCCGTCGCCTCCATGGCGGCGGTCACGCGACCACCTCCTCGGACTCGACCTCGAAGCGGACGCACTCGCCGTCGTGGGCCGCGACCAGCGACACCGGCAGGTCCGGCTGGACGTGCAGCGGGAGGGGCAGGCACTGGATCGCCTGCTTCCAGTGCGAGTCGTGCTCGGGCGCGTTGTCGACCACGATCCCCGGCAGCAGCTCCATCTCGAACCAGAACGCGACCGCGTGCATCGTGCCCGCCGCCGTGGGCCGGACCGTCAGCTCGGTGCGCTGCGGCCGCGCGTCCGCGGTGTAGAAGTCGAACTCGAACACCGTCATCGGCTCCGACAGCGTCCGGTGCTCGTGCTTGGAGAGCCGGGAGTCGAAGTACTCCAGCGTGGACAGCCGGTTGAAGGGCGCGAGGTCGAACCCGTACAGCTTGCCGACGTGGTTCTTGCGGTGCAGCGGCTCGCTCTCGATCAGCTGCGCGATGATCCGGCCCCGCGACGGCATGATCGTCGCGTCCGGGGCGAGGAGGTGCTCGCGGGCGTGCGCGATCGTGCCGAGGACGCCCTCGCCGAGCAGCCCGCAGTCGACGATCTCGGTGACCAGCAGGTCGGCGCGCCTCGGCAGATCGCCGGGCACCGTCATGCGGGTGGACATCTTCGACACGACGCGGACCGCGTCGTCGTACCCGGCCACCTGGACCACCCGCGCCGCGGTCTCGGCGACGGACGGCTGGCCCTCGCAGGCCACCACGTCCCGCGCCCCGGCCCGCGCCGCCATCATCGCGAGCAGGCCCGAACCGGCGCCGATGTCGAGGACCATCGCGCCCGGGGCGGCCGCCACCGCCTGCCGGATCGCCCGGTCGTACAGTTCGGCGCGCTCCTCGTCGTGCAGCATCTCCCAGTGCCAGCGGGGGACCGAGCGCCGGACGGCCCGGTTGCGGCCGATCAGGGCCTCCTGGTTGTCGGCGTCCATGCCGAGGATCAGCTCGAAGGCCCTGGCGGCGTCCTCGTAGCGGCCCTGGTGGTGCAGCTCGCGCCCCCACCTGAGGAACTCGCCGAGCTCCAGTCCGTCGCGGATCTCGGTGACCGCGCCCTGCGTCTGCGGCTGTGCGCTGTTCATCGGCTCTCGGCCCCTTCGTCGTGGGTCGGGTCGGGCGGCAGGTTGGCGAGGATCTCCTTGTGGACGACCGAAACGGGGGCGTCGTCTTCCGGAAGGACGACGACGGCCTCGTCCCCGCTGCGCACCATCGGCAGGCAGGAGCGCTTCACGGCGGAGACGCCGACCTTGGTGCCGTGCCACGGGCAGCTGAGCCGCCGCCCGTCCGGGGTGCGGCGGGCCAGGCTGAGCGGGCCGCCGCGGTGCGGGCAGTGGTCGCGGACGAGCAGCGACCGGTCGCCCTCGTGCAGGACGAAGTAGCGGTCATGGCCGACCATCACGGTGTTGTGCCGGCTCAGATCCATCACGATGACGCGGGCCATCGGCTCCTCTTGTCTTTCGGGCGCGCTCCGGTGACGGGCGGGGTCGGCACTGGGCATGGCGCAGTCAGGCGGGGCAAGAGAGACGGGAGTCTCGGTGGGAGCGTCGAGAGCGGAGAGCGGGAGAGGGGGAGGGGGAGGCGTCAGGCGGGGGTCGTGGCGGGGGTCACCGCGTGGAGCAGGCAGGCGGTCTCCGGCGTGGCCGACCGGATCCCGTAGAGGCGTCCGGCGGGGATCAGCACGGAGTCGCCGCGCGCCAGCCGCTCCGGCGGTCCGGTGGGGGTCGTGACGAGGTCGGCCTCGCCGCGCTCCACCTCCAGGACGATGTCGCCGTCGTGGGTGCGCGTGCCGAACGGGCTCTCGGGAGTCAGCGCGACGCGCTCGGGCGGCTCGGACCCGGTCCGCGCCGAACCGGCGAGCTCCCGGTGCCGGGGGAGGTCGTCCGACCAGCGGATCTGCGCCGCGGTGTCGTCCTCGAACCAGCCGCCGACCAGCCGCGCCTCCGCGATGCCGCGCAGCAGCTCGGGGACGACGCGCGGGCCGTGCCGCTTGGCCAGCGCGAGCAGCACCTGGTCCCTGGTGATGCGGCCGTGGTGCTCGTCGATATGCGCGTGCTCGTCGCAGTAATGCAGATCGACGGCGTCGCCGAATATGCCGCGGAAGACCTTGACCATTTCCACGAAGGCGGGCGCGAAAACGGCCTCCGCATAGGTGACGGCACCCGCGTAACGGAAGAACTTCGCATGGTCGCGGGACAGGTAGTAATAGTAGTTGTTCGTCGCCAGCGGACCGGTCAGGTAGAAGTTCCAGTACGCGTGCACATGGGTCGCCATGGCGCGGCTGCGCAGCATTTTGGCGAAGATCGTGGTGTGCTTGGCGTCGTAGACCCCGTAGCCGAATTCGTCGATGAAGATCTTGAATAGGGCGGACTGCTCGGGGCCGTAGGCGCCGGCGAGGTTGCGCGACATCGCGGAGGCCTCGGTGAGGCCGTCCAGCGCGAGCTGCACCAGGTACAGGTCGGCGGCGCTCTCCTTGTCGCGGGCGCCGGCGATGGCGGTCAGCGCGGGCGACGGCCCGGCGGCGGCCTCGTCCACGACGTGCTGGAAGTAGGCCTCCAGCACCTCGGGAGTGGCCGCGCCGCTGACGTCCACCGCGTCGTCCAGGCAGCCGAACGCGAAACGTTCCAGCGCCGAGACCGAGGTTTCCCGGAGTTCCTTCAGTTGCGGGCCGTAGAAGAGATCGAAATCTTCGTACAGCCCGTCGAGCCCTTGTTCGGGGAGCAGCACCGTCTCGGCTTCGTAGAAGGTGCCGAGGAGCCGGTGTGCGGCGAGCGATCGATGGGCCGACCAGTCGGCGGGCCCGGGCGGGAGGTCGAAGTCGGACTCGGCCAGCGAGCCGGGCACGAGCATGCGGCGGTAGGGGTTGCGGTCGTGGACGACATGGGCGTCACCGCGGAACAGCGGGTGGCCGGCGAATGCCAGGATCCGCTTTCCGAGGGTGCCGCCGGTGCGGGGCGCGGCGGGAGCCGCCTGTGGTTGCACTGTCATTAATTTGTACCGTTCACCTGACTACTTCAAGGGTCGGGTGTAGCTGGAGGCTTGCGCGGCCGATTGTGTCGGCCAGGGTCACCTAGAACGGCTTTCATTTGTTGGCGGGATGAACAAACGTGGCGGAGTGGATTTGGTCTCTCACGATCAGTAAGAGGCCGCTTCCGTTGACTGCCGGGGCAGATTAACAAAGGCCCGGGCCACCGATCAACGATTGATCTGGAACTTTGTGCCAAGGGCCGGCTTTCCCGGCGCGGGGCCCGAAGTTTCGGTCCCGTCCGAAATGATCTTGCGGGCGTCCGCCCGGATCGGCCCCCCGTCCGCCCTGGACGCCTCCGGGGCCCGCTGACCTCGCCGCCCCGTCGGCGGCCCGCCCGTGCCCGACCGTCGTGGTCGCGGCGCAACCAGCTCCTGACATCGGTGACTTCTGCTGGTCAGGGAACTCCGGGGGCACTCCCCGGTTGATGGCCGTAACCGGACGGTTATCTTGGCCGAAGCCCCGCGGGGCCCCGCCTCCCGCCTCCCTCGCCCCTCGGCGGCCTTGCTCAGATCGACCGCCAGGCTCCGCTCCCGCACAGCGCCTGAGGCGCTCGGGCGGCCGGCCGCCGGCCCGGACGTCGGATCCTCTGGGCCGGGCCGTCCGGGGCGCGCCCGCCGGCGGTCAGGTGCCCGCGGTTGCCCGGAACGTGCGCCGGTAGGCGGACGGCGAGGTCCGCATCGTCCGGGCGAAGTGGTGCCGGAACGTGGCCGGGCTCTCGAAGCCGACCGCCGCGCCGACCTCCTCGATCGGCGCGCCGCCCTCCTCCAGCAGCGGCAGCGCCGCCAGGACCCGCTGGCCGACCACCCAGCGCAGCGGGCTCGTCCCCGTCCGCAGCTGGAAGCGCCGCAGGAACGTGCGTGGCGCCAGGCACGCCTCGCGTGCCATCCGGGACACGGTGATCGGCTCGGCGAGATGGTCGAGCGCCCACGCCATGGCCCGCGCGACCGGGTCGTCCTCCTCCGGCGGAAGCACCGCCGCCTCCACGAACTGCGCCTGCCCGCCGTCCCGGTGCGGCGGGACGACCAGCCGCCGCGCCACCGCGTTGGCGACCCGGGCGCCGTGGTCCTTGCGGACGAGGTGCAGGCACATGTCGAGCCCCGCCGCGCTGCCCGCCCCGGTGAGCACGTCGTCGCCGTCCACGTAGAGGACGTCGGGCGTCACCTGGACGAGCGGGTAGCGGCGGCGCAGCAGGTCGGCATACCGCCAGTGCGTCGTGGCCGCCCGTCCGTCCAGGAGCCCCGCGGCGGCCAGGGCGAAGGCGCCGGAGCAGATGGACACCACGCGGGCGCCCCGCGCGTGCGCCTCGCGGAGCGCCGCGACGACCTCGGGCGGCGGGTCCGCGCGGACGTCGGGGACGGCGACGACGAGCACCGTGTCCGCCGACGCGAACGCGTCCAGCCCGTGCTCGGCCGTCATCGTGAAACCGCCCACCGCCCGCATCGGTCCGCGTTCCAGCGAGCAGACCCGCAGGTCGTACCAGGGGACGTCCAGCTCGGGCCGGGGCAGCCCGAACACCTCGACGACCGTGCCGAGCTCGAACGGCGCCATGCCGTCGAACACCAGCACCGACACAGTGTGCCGGCGGGAGGGGGAAGCGAGACGCATGGCGAAATCTTAGCGATAGGCGGCATTCACGCCACTTCCGGACGGGCGGCCGCGAACCCGAGGATCGAGATGGCCACGAGAGAGAGTTCTCACGTTCCTAAGGAGCTCGCAGATGAACACAGCCACCCCGGCGCCCGCGGCGACGCAGGCGCCCGCCGCCACCGCCGACGAGGCGCTCCGGCACTTCGCCGCCCGCCTGGCGTTCGAGACGGACGTGTCGGACGTGGCCGCCCAACTCGCCGAAGGGACGCCCGGCCTCGTGGTCGTCGACACCCGCAGCGCCGAGAGCTGGGCGCAGGGCCACGTCCAGGGCGCCGTCCACCTGCCCACCGCAGAGATCGCCGATCGCGCAGCCGCGCTCGTCCCGGAGGGCGCGACCGTGGTGGTCTACTGCTGGGGGCCGGGCTGCAACGGCGCCCAGAAGGCGGCGCTGGAGTTCGCGAAGCTCGGCCGCCCGGTGAAGGAGATGCTCGGCGGATTCGAGTACTGGGCGCGGGAGGGCTGCCCGGTGGAGACCGGTGGCGGCGCCGTCACCCGGCGTTCCCCGGACCCGCTCACGGCCCCCGTCGACGGCGTTTCGTGTGCATGCTGAGTATGAAGTGACGAATGTTCCTTCCGGGATGGGGCATAAGGTCGTTCCCCGACGACGTTAGACTCTAGGAATCAATCTTCGGCGCCGCCGCTGGCGCCAGGCTCGTCCTTGCAGGCCACGCCCACTGAGGTGCCTCCCGAGACGTGCCCCCTCTCGGAAGGTAATGCGTGACCACAGCTGCTGCTGCACAGAACCCGACCATGCCCGCCATCGCGGACGAGGAGACGGTTCCCACCTTCGCCGAGCTCGGCCTCCCGCCGGTGCTGGTGAGCGCTCTGGCCCGCCAGGGCATCGAAGCCCCGTTCCCGATCCAGGCCGCCGCGATCCCCGATGTCATGTCGGGCCGCGACGTCCTCGGGCGCGGCAAGACCGGGTCCGGCAAGACCCTGGCGTTCGGGCTCCCGCTGCTCGCCCGCCTCTCCGGCCGCAAGGCCGCCCCCAAGCGCCCCCTCGCGCTGATCCTCGTCCCGACCCGCGAGCTGGCCCAGCAGGTCCAGACGAACCTGGAGCCGCTCGGCCGCGGGCTCGGCCTGCGCTTCAAGACCGTCATCGGCCAGACCTCGATGTTCAAGCAGATCGACGCGCTGCGCCGCGGCGTCGAGGTGCTCGTGGCCACCCCGGGCCGGCTCAAGGACCTGATGCGGCAGGGCGCCTGCGACCTGTCCGACGTCGAGATCGCCGTGCTCGACGAGGCCGACCACATGGCCGACATGGGCTTCCTGCCCGACGTCACCGACATCCTGGACGCCGCCCAGCCCGGCGGGCAGCGGCTGCTGTTCTCCGCCACCCTCGACAAGGACGTCGACGTCCTGGTCAGGCGGTACCTGAACGAGCCGGTCACGCACGCGATCGGCCCGGTGGACGAGTCCGTCGACACCATGGACCACCACCTGCTGCTCGTGGCGCCCAAGGAGAAGGGCGCCATCACCGCCGAGATCGCCAACCGCGAGGGCCGGACGATCCTGTTCGCCCGCACCAAGCACGGCGTCGACCGGCTCGCCAAGCAGCTCACCCAGGCCGGCGTCCGCGCGGCGGGCCTGCACGGCGGCAAGAGCCAGGGCCTGCGCACCCGCACCCTCGCCGAGTTCCGCGAGGGCTCCATCAGCGTGCTGGTCGCCACCGACGTCGCCGCCCGCGGCATCCACGTCGACGACGTGACGCTCGTCATGCACGTCGACCCGCCCGCCGACCACAAGGACTACATGCACCGCGCCGGGCGCACCGCCCGCGCCGGCGAGCGCGGCACCGTCGTCACGCTCGTCCTGCCGCACCAGGTGCGCTCCACGTCCGCGATGACGCGCCGCGCCGGCATCAACGCCCCCCGGACCCGGGTGACCACCGGCGACGCCGAGCTGGTCAAGCTGACCGGGGCCCGGCAGCCGTCCGGCATCCCGATCGAGGAGCCGCTCATCCCCGAGCGCCCCGCGCGCCGCGAGGGCGGCCGGGGCCGGCCGGGCGCGCGCCGGGGCCGCGGCCCCCGCACGTTCGACCGCGAGGGCGGCAACCGCCGCCGCGACGGCGAGGGCGGGCGAGGCGAGCACCGCTCCTTCTCCTCCGGCGAGCGCCGCGGCGGTCCCCGGACCGGCGGCGGCTCCCACGGCAACCGCCGCGGCGCCTCCTTCGGGGGCGACCGCCGGACCGCCCGCACCAGCTGACCGACCACGGAAGAGCCCCGCACGCGAGTGCGGGGCTCTTTCGCATGTCCTGTCCGCCCGGCGGGGGCGGAACGGTCAGCCGGCCTCCTCGCTCAGGACGTCGCCGTCCCGGGCGGCGGACTCGGCCCGCAGACGGTCCTGGAGGATCTGGAGGCCTTCCAGGCCGTTGACCGAGAGGGCCGCGAGCTCGTCCAGCGACATGAGGGAGTCGGTGCGCAGGGGCGGCTGCCAGCCGTTCTCCTTGTCGTGGCTGCGCAGGATCTTGGCGGGCACGCCGCCGATGACCGAGTGGTCGGGGAACTCGCCGCGGACGACGGCGCCCCCGGCGACCGCGACGTTGCGGCCGAGGCGGGTGCCGGGCAGGATGATCGCCCCGGTGCCGATCCAGCAGCCGTCCCCGATCACGACCGGGTTGTTCTCCGGCCACTGCCGCCCGATCGGGGTGTGCAGGTCGCCGTAGGTGTGGTTCTGGTCGGTGATGTAGACGTTCGGGCCGGTGAAGACGTCGTCGCCGATGTCGATGGACTGGTGGCCGACGATGTGGGTGCCGCGGCCGAGCGAGCAGCTCGCGCCGATCCGGACGATGACGTCCGGGCCGAGGTCGAGGCCGGGCACGAAGCCGGCGGAGATGGTGACGTGCGTGCCGACCAGCGTGTGGTCGCCGATCGAGATCCAGGGCTCGCCGTAGATGCTGCCGGTCGGGAAGCCGATGCAGGCGCCCTCGCCCAGGTAGGCGAACTGGCGGCGGCCCGGCGTGTGCGGGGTGATCTCCCCGTGCCGCTGGATCCATTCCCAGGCGCGGTGCACTGCCGTGTGCACGCCCTGGCGGGCCCGCTGCCTCGCGCGGTCCGCCAGTACCTGCCGCAGGGGGCGTTTCGGCGACATGGCGTTCACCGTACCGGGTGGTAGCCATCGGAGGCCGCACGGGGACGGAGGAGGGCCCGGCCGTGCGGCCGGGCCCTCCTCCTGCGTGCTCAGTGCGGCGAATGCACCTGGCCGTCGACGTCGGCGCCGCTGACCGTCATGGAGTCGGCCGAGGTGGCGCTGTGCGCCTGCTCGCCCGACCCCTTGGCCATGTCGCGGATGGCGCCGCGCCGCGTCGCCACCGCGCCGGCAACGCCGACGGCGGCGACCACGCCCATCATCGCCATGAGGGCGCCGCGACCGGGCTTGGTCCGCTTCGGCGGCTCCACCCGTCCGGCGACGTCACTCAGGAACGTGCTCACCCGCGGGGCGAGCCCGGTCTCCACATACCGGGCCGCCTGCCGGAGCCTCGGTGCGCTCCATCCGCGGACGACCAACACGCGCTCGTTCGCGATGGGGCCGATCCGCTCGGCCGCGACGGAGGCGCCCTGGCGCCACCTGTCGGCGCCCTGGCGGGCCACCTCCTGGACGCGGCCGAGCCGGTTCACGACCTCGTCCTGCGGCTTCCGGCGGATACTGATCATTAGGGACACGCTAACCTCCCTGTTTGCGAGGTCCTGTCAGGCAGCCTTCCCTGCGACCGAAAGGTAAACACGGCGAGCGTGACGAACTTTTCACGCAGGGTGACGATTTCCGGCATGGCCGAGACCCCGCATCAGACGTCACAGAACCCATCTCACGAGGAGGCGGCCAGCGTGGCCAACGAGATCTTCGCGACGCTCAACACGTCGCTCGGCAAGATCGTGATCCAGCTGTACCCGGAGCACGCGCCCGAGACGGTGGCGAACTTCGTCGAGCTGGCGGAGGGCACCCGCACCTGGACCGACCCGAACACCGGGCAGAAGACGGACCGGCCGCTCTACAACGGGACGATCTTCCACCGGGTCATCGACCAGTTCATGCTCCAGGGCGGCGACCCGCTCGGCACCGGCACCGGCGGCCCGGGCTACCAGTTCAAGGACGAGTTCCACCCGGACCTGAAGTTCAACCGCCCGTACCTGCTGGCGATGGCGAACGCCGGGCCCGGCACCAACGGCTCCCAGTTCTTCATCACGCTGAGCGTCGCGCACACCCAGCACCTGACCGGCCGGCACACCATCTTCGGCAAGGTCATCGAGGGGACGGACGTCGTCGACCGGATCGGCAAGGTCCCGACCGGCCGGATGGACCGTCCGAAGGAGGACGTCGTCATCGAATCGGTGACGATCGAGCGCCGTTAGTCGTTGGTCCAGGTGAGACCCCGTGACGGGTAAGAGCCGAACCGTACCGGCCCCACGGAGCCGCTGATGAGCACAGACCAGAGTCCCGCCCCCGAGACCTCGGTGCCGACCTGCTACCGGCATCCGGGGCGCGAGACGTATGTCCGCTGCACCCGGTGCGACCGCTTCATCTGTCCCGACTGCATGCGGGACGCGGCGGTCGGGCACCAGTGCGTGGAGTGCGTCGCCGAGGGCAACCGGGGGGTCCGCAAGGCGGTTCCCCGGACGGTGCTCGGCGCGCGGGGCTCGGCGTCCGCCGTGCCGGTCGTCACCTACACGCTGATCGGCCTGTGCGTCGCGGCTTACCTCGCCGAGCTGGCGTCCTGGCGCGTGGTCTGGGAGTTCATGATGCTCGGCCAGGCCGTCCTGCCGGACGGCCGGGTCGGCGGGGTCGCCGAGGGCGAGTGGTACCGGCTGTTCACCACGATGTTCCTGCACCAGCGCGGCGGATCGTTCGGCATCACCCACATCCTGTTCAACATGTGGGCGCTGTGGGCCGTCGGTCCCGCGCTGGAGCAGGTGCTCGGACGGTGGCGCTACCTCGCCCTGTACCTGCTGTCGGGGCTCGGCGGTTCGGTGCTGCTGTACCTGGTCGGCTCCCCGCACGACTCGGCGGTCGGCGCGTCCGGGGCCATCTTCGGCCTCTTCGGGGCGTACTTCGTGATCGGCCGCAGGCTCGGCGGGCCGGTCGGCCCCATCGTGGTGCTGCTGGTGATCAACCTGGTGATCACGTTCTCGGTGCCGGGGATCTCCTGGCAGGGCCACGTCGGCGGCCTCGCGGTGGGGGCGGCGCTGGCCGCGGCCTACGCCTACACGCCGGACGCGCGGCGCAGGCTGGTCCACCTCGCGGCGCCGCTGGTCGTGCTGGCGCTGCTCGCGGCGCTCGTGATCCTCAGAACGGCCGAGCTGAGCCCCGCGGTGTAGCCGCGGGCGCGGACGCCGCGCACGCGCACGGCCACCAGGCCCGCGCGCGGCGGCGTCCGCGCTCCGGCGCCTGTGGACACTCCCTGTGGAAAACTTGGGGAAAGGCGCGGTGAGCGACCCTCAACCTGTGGATAACTCGCGATCAGCGCCAGCGGGTCGAAAGGATCACACCGAGGATGATCGCGGTGAAGCCGATCCCCAGGTTCCAGTTGTGCAGGTCGGTCATGTACGGCACGTCCGTACCGGTGCTGGCCGTCACATAGAAGACGGCGATCCAGATCAGACCGAAGAGCCACAGCGCGACCATGGTCGGCACGAGCCAGCGCGGGCTGACCTCGGGCGCCTTGGACTTCTGCGGGGGCGTGTAGACGGCCTTCTTGCGCACTTTGGACTTGGCCACGGTGGGATCGATCTCCTCGGGCGTCCGGCGGCCGGAGCGCCGGGCCGCGCATGGGTGGTTTGTCGGTTAGCGTAGTCGCTGGTGAGCAGCGTACGGCGTCCAGCGTGGGGAAGCATCATCCCAGTTCTCACGCTCCTTGCGGGAACCCTGTTCGCGGCGAGCGCGAGCACGGCCCGCGGTACGAGCCTGCGTGAGCAGGGCCGGACCAGGATCACCGAGCTCATCACCGCGGAGCAGCGCCGGGCCCGGCAGGACCGCGCCGAGTACCGGCGGTTGCGCCGCCAAGTCGACGGTATCTCCCGGGAGGCCGGACGTCACGACGCCAGGGTGAAAAACGCTCAGGCGGAGGCCGACCGGCTGGCCGCCGAGGCCGGGTTCACCCCCGCCGCCGGACGGGCCGTCCGGGTCACGCTCGACGACGCGCCGCTGCCGAAGTCGGGCGACCTGCCCCGCGGCGTCAGCCCGGACGACCTCGTCGTGCACCAGAGCGACGTCCAGTCCGTCGTCAACGCGCTGTGGGCGGGCGGCGCCCGCGCCATGCAGATCATGGACCAGCGGGTGATCTCGACCAGCGCGGTGCGCTGCGTGGGCAATACGCTGATCCTCCAGGGCGTCGTGTACTCCCCGCCGTTCCGGATCACCGCCGTCGGCGACCCGGACCGGCTGCGCGCGGCGCTCGGCGCGTCCCGCGAGATCGCGGTCTACCGCAAGTACGTCCGCGCCTACGGGCTCGGCTACGCGGTGCGGACCGTGGGGCGCGCCACGTTGCCGCCCTACACAGGCAACGTGACCATGAAGCACGCTACGGTTCCGGCGGAACCGCCCAAAGGCGACTGAACCCCCCGGCAGAGGAGGACGCGGTGCGCACGGTGATCCGTGGCATGGGCGAGCTGTGCATCACCGCCGGACTGATCGTCATGCTGTTCGTGACGTACGAGCTGTGGGGCACCGGCCAGTACACCAAGGGCGCGCAGGACCGGCTCGGCGACGAGATGCTGAAGAACTGGCGGGCCACCAAGGTCACCACCGAGAAGGTCGAGCTCGGCAGGGGACTCGCCGTGATCCGCATCCCCAGGTTCGGCGAGCACTACCGCTTCGTGGTGATCGAGGGCGTCGACCGCGCCGACCTGCGCAAGGGTCCCGGCCACTACCCGGGCAGCGCGCTGCCCGGCCAGGTCGGCAACTTCGTGGTCTCCGGGCACCGGACGACCTACTCCGCGCCGTTCAACCGGCTCGGCGAGCTCGACCGCGGCGACGAGATCCTCATCGACACCCGGGACGAGCAGTACGTCTACAAGGTCACCGACCGGCGGATCGTGCGGCCGTCGGCGGTGGAGGTGACCGCGCCCGTCCCGTTCCACCCGAAGCGGCGGCCGACCGAGCGGCTCATCACGCTCACCACCTGCCACCCGAAGTACTCCGCCGCGCAACGAATGATCATCTTCGGCGAGCTGACCGAGGCGCTGCCGCGCGCGGCAGCGGCCCGGCAGGCCGCCGGGACGTAGGAGGCCCCGTGTACGCCTGGATCTGGCGCCGGCTGCCCGGCGCCTGGCAGACCAAGACCGCGACCGCCCTCGGCCTGCTCGTCGCGATCGCCGCCATCCTCTGGTACGTGGTGTTCCCCTGGGTCGAGCCCAAGGTCCAGTTCGACCACGGGGTCGTCCAAGACCCGGTGCCGTCCGGCTCCGCCACCCCGGGCTGACCGGCGATGCGCGTCCTCGTCGTCGACAACCACGACAGCTTCGTCTACAACATCGTCCAGTACCTGCTGGAACTCGGCGCCGAGTGCGTCGTCAAGGACCGGTCGGACGTCGCCGTCCAGGACGCCGAACAGGCCGACGGCGTCCTGCTGAGCCCCGGGCCCGGCCACCCGGCGGACGCCGGGGTGTGCCTCGACCTCGTCCGGGACGCCGAACGCCGCGGCGCCCCGCTGCTCGGCGTCTGCCTCGGCCACCAGGTGATCGCCCACGTGCACGGCGCGACGGTCGCCCGGGCGCCCGAGATCGTCCACGGCTCCACGAGCGAGATCCACCACGACGGCGCCGGCGTCTTCCGCGGCCTGCCGGACCCGTTCGCCGCGACCCGCTACCACTCGCTGGCCGTCGTGCCCGGGACCGTCCCGCCGGACGTCCTGGAGGTGACGGCCCGCACCCGCGACGGCGTCGTCATGGGGCTGCGCCATCGGAGCCGCCCCGTGGAGGGCGTCCAGTTCCATCCCGAGTCGATCCTGTCCACCGCCGGACACCGGCTGCTGCGGAACTGGCTGGCCACCTGCGATGACCTGCGCCTTCACCGGACGGGCCGGGGCTAGGCGGGATCTTCTCCTCCAACTCAGAAAATTTCGGTTGAAATCCGTAACGTCCCATGGGGTCGCGACGAAGACCATAGCGAAGGGCTTCCGCCATTGCCCCCGAGTGGCGGAGGCCCTTCTCTCATGCCCGGGCATGTCCGAACCCGTTCGGGCCCCGCGGCCCGTCCGCGAACGCCGAGGGCCCCGCCTCCTTCCGGAGGCGGGGCCCTCGTTCCTACCTGGTCAGCCCTGGCCGTCCCCGTTGCCCGGGAAGCCGGGGAAGCCCGGCGTCGGCGTGCCCTGCCCGGGCGGCGGCGACTGCTGCTGCTTCTCCGCAACGAAGATCGTCACCGTGTCGCCCGGCGCGACCGTCGCGCCCTCACCCGGCTGCTGGTCGTAGACGAAGCCCGGGGCCACCTGCTTGTCGGGCGGCGGCGCGCCCTTCTGCACCTGGCACTTCAGGCCGAGGCCCTCCAGCTTGCCGCACGCGGCGCGCTGGCTGTTGTTGAACAGGCTCGGCACCTTCAGGCTCGACGGGCCGGTCGACACCGTCAGGGTGACGTTCGATCCCTTCTTCGCCTTCGAGCCGCCGGGCGGGTCGGTCGAGATCGCGTTGCCCCGCGGCACGGTGTCGCTCGACTCGACCCTCTTGTCGACCTCGAACCCGCGGCCCTCCAGTATCTTCTTCGCCGTCGCGTACGGCTTGCCGGTGACGTCCGGGACCTCGATCTCCGTGGGCGGCTTCGGGCCCTTGGAGACCAGCAGAGTCACCGTGGCGCCCTTGGCGGCGTTCGTGCCGGGCTCCGGATCGGAGCTGATCACGTAGCCGCTCTTGACGTCGTCGCTGTAGTCGGTCTTCGGCTGGCCGACCGTGAAGCCGAGCTTGGTGAGCTGGGCCGTCGCGTCGCTCTGCTTGACGTTGACGATGCTCTGCGGGATCGCGACCTGGTCGGCCGCCTTGTCCCCGCCGCTCATCAGCCAGCCGATGAGCGCGGCGCCGCCGATGAACAGCACCGCGAGCCCCACCCACAGCGCGGCCTTCCGTCCGGAGCCGTCGCGTTCGGCGCCGTCGTCGTAGTGGACGGGCGGCAGGCCGTAGCCGTCGTCCTGCGGCCGCCGCACCTGCGTGCGCGCCGGGCCGCCGCCGTACGCGCCCATCATCTGCGTGCCCTGCGGCTGGCCGCTCATCAGCATCGTGGACGCCGCCGTCGACGACACGGGCTGGCCCTGCAGGACGCGCTGGATCTCCTGCCGGAACTCCGTCGCGTTCTGGTAGCGGTGGTCGGCGTCCTTCGCCATCGCCTTCAGCACGATCGCGTCCGCCCACTGCGGGATCTGCGGGTCCACCTGCGACGGCGGGACGGGCTCCTCCCGGACGTGCTGGTAGGCGATCGCGACCGGGGAGTCGCCGGTGAACGGCGGCTTGCCGGTGAGCAGCTCGTACAGCACGCAGCCGGTCGAGTAGATGTCGCTGCGGGCGTCCACCCGCTCGCCGCGCGCCTGCTCGGGCGACAGGTACTGCGCGGTGCCGATCACCTGGGCGGTCTGCGTCATCGTGGACGCCGTGTCGGCCATGGCCCGGGCGATGCCGAAGTCCATGACCTTGACCTCGTGCTGCCGGGTGAGCATCACGTTGGCCGGCTTGATGTCGCGGTGCACGATGCCGCCGCGGTGGCTGTAGTCCAGCGCCCGCAGGATCCCGTCGGTGATCTCCAGGGCCTTGTCCGGCAGCAGCGCGCGGTTCTCCCTCAGCAGGTCGCGCAGCGTGCTCCCGTCCACGTACTCCATCACGATGTACGGGATGGGGGTGTCGCCGATCATGTCCTCGCCGGTGTCGTACACGGCGATGACCGAGGGGTGGTTCAGCGACGCGGCCGACTGGGCCTCGCGCCGGAACCGGGCCTGGAACGTGGGGTCACGGGCCAGGTCGGACCGCAGCGTCTTGACCGCGACGACGCGATCGAGGCGGCGGTCCCGGGCACGGTAGACCTCGGCCATGCCGCCGCGCCCGATGACCGTTTCGAGCTCGTAGCGGCCGCCGAGCAGCCGAGGTTGACTCATATGTGCACTTTCCCTCGTACGTCTACACCTTGTCTCCAGAACCTAGCTTCCCCTCCTGGGTCGGCGGGGGATCCGGGCTCGGAGTTGACGGAGTCGTGGTGCTCCCCGTCGGTGCGGGTGTGGGCTCAGGGGCGGTGGGAGTCGCCCGGGGCGGATTCCTTGATGGCTTATGTGAAAGGGACGCCTTGGGGGTCGCCTGCGTTGACGGACGGATCCTATGCGTCCGGTGCCGCGGCGGAACAGCCGGCATGGGGGTGGTCCTGGCGGTGTGCCGCGGCGGAGTGGCGGGGGCGGTGGACGCCGGGTCGCCGACGCTGCCGTCCCCGACCGGCCGGGTGGCGGTGGGCGCGGGTGGATCCCGCTCGTCCTCGCCCGGCCCGGCGAACGCCAGCCCCTTCCACAGGGAGCCGACGACGATGACGCAGACCAGTACCACGGCGGCCGCGACGGACGCGTACGCCAGTGCCGGGCGCCGTTGCCCGGGCACCGGCCCGCTGGTGAGGTTATCCGCCCTCTCGCCAGCGTCAAATCCCGACAAAGTTGATGATTCTACGACAAGGCGATCGTTGCTGGTGGCGCCGGGGGCTCGCCGAGCGCCGTTCCGGCCCGCGTCCGGCCGGACGCTCCGACGGGCCGCGCCGCCCGCGGCCGTGCTGAGCGACGCGCGGATGCCGAGCGCCCGGGCGGCCACCGTGTCGGCGTCCGGGGGACGGTCCCGCGGCTCCTTCGCCAGCATCTCCATGATCAGCTCGCGGGCCGCCTCGGGCACCCGCGCCGGCAGCTCCGCGGGCGCGTCCCGGACGTGCTTGAGCGCCACCTCCACCGGCGTCCGCCCGTCGAACGGCGGCGCGCCCGTCAGGCACTCGTAGGCGACCACGCCCAGGGAGTACAGGTCCGCCGAGGGGGAGAGCTTCAGGCCCTGCGCCTGCTCCGGCGAGATGTAGTGCGCCGTCCCCATGACCATCCCGGTCTGGGTCTGCGACGCCGCGGCCAGCCGGCGGGCGATCCCGAAGTCGGTGATCTTCAGGGTGCCGTCCGGGGCCACCATCAGGTTGGCCGGCTTGACGTCGCGGTGCACGATCCCCGCCGCGTGCGCGACCGAGAGCGCCCGCGCCGCCTGCACGATCAGGTCGAGCACGGCCTCCAGCGGCAGTCCGCCGTCGCGCGCGAGGATCTCGTCCAGCGGCTCGCCGGGCACCAGCTCCATCACCAGGAACGTCCGGCCGGCCTGCTCGCCGTAGTCGAAAGCCCGCGCGATCCCCGGGTGCCGCAGCTCCGCGGCGAACCGCGCCTCCGACTCGAACCGGCCCCGCGCCCGCACGTCCGAACCGAGCTCCAGGCGCAGCAGCTTCACCGCCACCGGCCGCCCGGACAGCGCGTCGGACGCGCGCCAGACCTCGCCCATCCCGCCGATCGCCAGCCGCTCCAGCAGCCGGTACCGGTCGTTCAGGACGAGGCCCGTACTCACTTCTGCAGCACCTTCGCCATGATCGCCGCCGCGACGGGGCCCGCGTTGGCGGCGCCCGAGCCCGGGGTCTCGACCATCACGGCGAACGCGTAGCGCGGGTTCTCGGTCGGGCTGAACCCGACGAACCAGTTGGCGTTCGGGTTGCCGGGGCCCTGCTCGGCGGTACCGGTCTTGCCGGCGATCCGCTTGCCCGCCAGGTTCTTCGCGGTGCCCTCGGAGACCACCGCGCGCATCATGTCCTCCAGCTGGCCGGCCTGGTCGCCGGACATCGCCTTCCCGAACTCCTTCGGCGAGGCGTTGTAGAGCTCGCTCTGGTCCTTGGCGCGGACCCGCTGCACCACGTACGGGTTCATGATCTTGCCGCCGTTGGCGACCGCGCAGGCGACCATCGCCATCTGCAGCGGGGTGGCCCGCACGTTCTCCTGGCCGATGCCGGAACGGGCCGTGCCGTCCTTGCCGGTCTGGATCGTGTTGCCCTTGGCGTCCTTGATCGAGACCGGGATGTCGCTCTCCGCGGCGTACATGTCGGGCTCCAGCTGCACGTGCTTGCCGAACCCGAAGGACTCGGCGCCGTCGTGCAGCTCCTGGATGCCCATGTCGAGCGCCATCTTCGCGAACGAGGTGTTGCAGGACTCGGCGAACGCGCCGCGCAGCGGGGCGGACCCGGCGCAGCTGCCGCTGTCGTGCGAGTTCGGCAGCGGGCGGCCCGACTCAGGCAGGATCAGCTGCCCGGTGTTCACCGTCGACGAGCTGTTCAGGCCGAGCTTCTGCATCCCGACCGCCGACACCACCGTCTTGAACGACGAGCCGGGCGGGAACGTCTGGCTGAGCGCGTTGTCGACCAGGGGCTTGATGACGCCCTCGCCCTTGTCGAGCTGCTCCAGCCGCTTGCCGCCCTTCTCACCCGTCTGCGGCGCGACCTCGTTCGGGTCGAACGACGGCCACGACGCCGCCACCTTGACCGCGCCCGTCTTCACGTCGATCACCACGGCGCCGCCGCGGCGGCCGTTCGACGTCCCGGCCTTCAGCTGCTCGTAGGCGGTGCGCTGCGCCTGCGGGTCGATGGTCAGCTCGACGTTCGCGCCCTCGGCCTTCTTGCCGATGAACGTGTCGAACCAGCGCTGCTGCGTGATCCGCTTGTCCTTGCCGCCGAGCAGCGAGTTGTAGGCCCGCTCGACCTGCGTGGCGTTGCCGTTGAAGTAGCCGGTGATCGGCGCGAAGATCGGCCCGTCCTTGTAGGTCCGGCCGTACTTCGGGTTGTCCTTGCCGGTCTCCTTCGAGACCACCAGCACCTCGCCGCCCGCCGAGATCTGGCCGCGCGGCGAGTTGAACACGTCCGCGTACTGGCGGCTGTTGCGCGCGTCGGTGCGCAGGTCCTCGGCCTGGCTGCCCTGGACGTAGTTGACCTGGGCCATCAGGCCGAAGAACAGCAGCAATGCGAAGATCGCCACCCGCCGAACCGGCTTGTCCATGTTCATAGGGGGGAAGTCACCTCGTGCTCACGATCTGGGTCATGCCCTCGTCCTGGATCGCCTGGGGGGCCGGCTTGCGCGCGTCGTGGCTCATCCGCACCAGGATCGCGATCAGGATCCAGTTGGCCATCAGCGACGAGCCGCCCTGGGACAGGAAGGGCGTCGTCAGACCGGTGAGCGGGATGAGCCGCGTGACGCCCCCGACGATCACGAAGACCTGCAGGGCCAGCACGAACGACACGCCGCCCGCGAACAGCTTCAGGAACGGGTCCCGCGCCGCCACGGCCGTCTTCATCCCGCGTTGCACGATCAACGCGTATATCAGCAGCAGCACCATCAGACCGGTGAGCCCGAGCTCCTCGCCCAGCGAGTCGAAGATGAAGTCGCTGAACGACAGGGGCGTCCGCCACGGCTCGCCCTGGCCGAGCCCGGTGCCGAGGACGCCGCCCTGGCCGAGCGCGAACAGGCCCTTCATGAGCTGCGCGCTGTCGGAGTACTCCCCGCCGAGCTCGGCGCAGGCCGAGAAGCCCGGCGAGCCGTCGCCCTGTGCCTTGAACCTCTTGTAGATCTCGGTGTCGGGGTTGACCGGGACGACCCTGCCGCTCTCCAGCAGGCAGCCGCCGTCGAAGTAGGGCTTCGGGTTCTGCCAGATGTCGATGCGCTGGTTCACGTGGCCCATGAACGGCAGCAGCGTCGCGATGAAGACGCCGACCGACAGCAGCCCGATGCCGATCAGCACCCACGACACCCGCTGGGTCGCGATGTACAGCATCGACACGAACAGGCCGAAGAACAGCAGCGCCGTACCGAGGTCCTTCTGCATGAACAGCACGCCCAGGCAGAAGAACCAGATCACCATGATCGGGCCGAGGTCGCGGGCCCGCGGCAGGCTGATCGGGCCGAACTTCTTGCCGATCAGCGACATCGCCTGCCGCTTGTTCACCAGGTAGCCGGCGAAGAACACGACCAGCAGCAGCTTCGCGAACTCGCCCGGCTGCACCGAGAACGGACCCAGATGGATCCACACCCGGGCGCCGTTGATCTCCGCGCCGATGCCGGGGACGATCGGCAGCAGCAGCAGAACGACCGCGCTGAGCCCGATCAGGTACGTGTAGCGCTGGGCGGTCTTCGGCGTGAACGACAGGGGCGCGTCCGGCTTGTCGGTGTCGCGCATGATCAGCACGGCGGCGACGAACAGGCCGATCCCGACGAACGTCCACATCAGCTGGCCGGGCGCGTCGGCGGCGTCGGGGAGCAGCTTCTTGCCCGCGGCCGCCGCGACCTTGCGGTCATGGCTGGTGTCGAGGTCCAGCCGGTAGATCATCGCCAGCCCGATGCCGTTCAGCGCCACGGCGAGCGGCAGCAGCAGCGGGTCGGCGTAGGGGGTGAACTTGGCCTGGATGAGGTAGGCGGCGAGGGCCAGCACGACCAGCCCGCCGCCGTAGATGAACAGGCCGCCGGGGATGTTCCCGTCACGCGCGAGGCCGACCTCCGCGAACGCCGACAGCGTCAGGACCATCGCGAAGACGAGAAGCGCCAGCGACGCCGCGTTGCGCCGCTGGTACGGGAGGTGGGCCCTGATCTGGTCGCCGATCGATTGCATCTACGAGCTCCCCCCGCTCGAGGGGCAGTCCTTGATGGACGGGCTGCGCTTCTTGCACTCTTCCCGGCGCGCGCCGAGCTGGTCGAGCCTGGTCTGCGCCGCCTTCTGCCCGATGAACACGAGGGTGCCCTTCTGGACCGCGGAGACGTCCGAGGCGGGGAGTTCGTCGATCCGGACGCCGCTCTTCTTGACGTCGGTCTGCCGGCAGTTCTGCTGCTCCCGGCCCTTCACCATGACGACCTCGCCGTCCTTCTCGACCAGCGAGTACTTGCAGACGGCGGTCTCCAGCTGCTTCAGCGCGTTCGGGCCGTCGACGGTGTAGGTGTCCTTGACCTGCTGCTGGAGGTCCTGCGGGAGGTCGGCGACCAGGATCGGCTGCTTCGGCTGGTCCTTCTTGGCCGCCTCGCGGGACAGGCTGAGGCCCGGCACCTTCTGCGTCGTCCCGCGGTAGAGGACGACCTCGCCGGCCTTGTTCGCGCCGATGTAGTAGCCGTTCCGGACGTTCTGCAGCAGCACGAACCCGCCCGCGACGACGCCCACGACGACCACGCCCGCGACCACGACCAGCCACGTCCAGCGGCGCGTGCCGCTCCGCCTCGCCTGCATCTGCTGCGCCTGCGGCATCGCGCCCGGCGCCGGCGGGGGGCCCATCGGGTCGCCCATCGGCATCGGGGCCTGCGGCGGCGGCATCTCGTCGACCGCCACCGGCGGCTGCGGCCGGGTGTCGCGCAGCTGCGCGGCCCGCCCGGCCGGGGTGTCGGCGACGGTCGTGTTAGGGCCCGTCCCGCCGCCCGGCGGCTCCGGCGGCGCCGCGTTCGCCGCCGCGCCCACCGCGTGGCCGGGGCCGCCCGTCGGGGGCTGGCGCTCCAGGTCCACGACGTCGGCGACGACGCAGGTGATGTTGTCGGGGCCGCCGCCCCGGTTCGCCAGGTCGATCAGCTGCCGGACGGCCTGCTCGGGGTCGTCCACGTCCGTGAGCACCTGGAAGATCGTCTCCGCCGTGACGACGCCCGACAGGCCGTCCGAGCACAGCAGGTACCGGTCGCCGACCTTCGCCTCGCGCAGCGACAGGTCGGGGTCGACCTCGCCGCGGCCGTCCAGCGCCCGCAGCAGCAGCGACCGCTGCGGATGCGAGGCCGCCTCGTCCGGGCTGATCCGGCCCTCGTCGACCAGCGACTGCACCAGCGTGTGGTCGTGCGTGATCTGGAACAGGCTGCCGTCGCGCAGCAGGTAGGCGCGCGAGTCACCGATGTGCACCAGCGCGACCTGGTTGCCCGCCCACAGCATCGCCGTCAGCGTCGTCCCCATGCCCTGCAGGGCCGGGTCGGACTCCACAATGCGGTGCAGGTTGTCGTTCGCCGTCTTGACCGTGTGCTCCAGCGCGGCGAGCAGCTCGGTGGCGGGGAGGTCCTTGTCGAGCGCCCGGAGGGCCTCTATCGCGGCGGCGCTCGCGATCTCGCCGCCGACGTGCCCGCCCATCCCGTCGGCCACCGCGAGCAGGTGCGCGCCCGCGTACGCCGAGTCCTCGTTGCCCTCGCGCAGCATGCCCACGTCGGAGCGCGCGGCGTAGCGGATTCCCAGAGTCATTTGCGCAGCTCGATCACGGTCTTGCCGATACGGACCGGGACGCCCGGCGGGACCGGCATCGGCCGGCTCACCTTCGTGCGTCCGAGATACGTCCCGTTGGTCGAGCCGAGATCTTCCACGATCCACTGACCGTCCTGCGCGAAAATTCGGGCATGGCGGCTCGAAGCGTAGTCGTCGGTCACGACGAGCGTGGCGTCATTGGCACGGCCGATGGTGATGGGCACCCCCGTGAGGTCGATGACGGTGCCGGCCCGCTCGCCCTGGACGACCACCAGCTTCGTCGGGGCGCCGTTCTGGGCGCTGCGCTGCGGGCGCGGCGGCTTCGGCTGCCTCGCCGCCTTGGGGGGACGGGGCTGGGACGCGCGTGTGGCCGCCTTGGTCGCGGCCTTGGAGCCGAACAGGTCGGCCCTGATCACGCCGACGGCCGCGATGACGAACAGCCACAGCACCGCCAGGAACGCCAGCTTGATCAGCGTGAGGGTGAATGGGGACATCGGAGTCGGGGTTACTCCCTATCGCGGCGGAACACAAGGGTCGTGCGGCCCATCGTGACCCGGGAGCCGTCGACCAGCGTGACCCGCCGGATCGGCTGCCCGTTCACGAACGAGCCGTTGGTCGACCCTAGATCCACGAGAGCGATTTCGGGACCTTCTACGCGGATCTCGGCATGGTGCCGGGACACGCCAGGGTCGACGAGGCGCAGGTCGCAGTCGGTGCCGCGACCCAGCAGGGTCACTGGGGTGTTGATCTCATAGGTGCGCTGAGTCGTGTCCGATCCCTCCACCGCCGTGGTCACCAGCAGGCGCGGATGCCCCCCGAACACCCCGCCCCGGCCGCCCTGCGGCACGTCGCTCACCGGCCGGCGGATCTCCCCGCCCTCGACCGTCGAGCCCCGGATCACCCCCGACCTGATGCGGAACATGCCCGTGGCGAGATCGCCCGCGTTCTCGAACCGCACGCGCACCGGACCGACGAAGGAGTACCCCTGCTCCTTCGCGTACTCGCGCGCCAGATTCGCCAGCTCCTGGCTCAGGCTGTCGGCGTACACCTGGAGCCGCTGCCCGTCCTGCTGAGAGATCTCGACGACGAAGTCGTTCGGAACGAGCGTGCGGCCCTGTGCCACGATCGCCGCCCGATCGTCCATCTCGCGCTGCACAGCACTGGCCACTTCGACCGGCTGCAGCTCAGACTTGAAGGCACGGGCGAAGGCCCCTTCGACCATGCCCTCGAGCCGTCGCTCGAAGCGCTGAATGACGCCCACGGGCACCTCCCTTCCCCACTGGTAGACGATCGTATCGGTGCGAAGGTTCGCTCGGCGTATCTGGATACCTAACCACTCCCGACCCCGTGCTAGCCTTTTCAGGCACCCGGAAACGGGACGGCGCCCACGGGCGGGTGGCGGAACGGCAGACGCGCACGGTTCAGGTCCGTGTGTCCGAAAGGATGTGAGGGTTCAAATCCCTCCTCGCCCACACAGGGGTACAGACGAAAGTCGTAGCCCCACAGTGACGGAACAGACCCCGGAGCAGCAAGCTCCGGGGTCTTCGTCGTTACGGAGGCCAGTCTTCTGTGACCGCAGCGACCGAAACGGCACGCGCGCAGGAGGACGCCTCGGCCCTTGGGTCCGGTTTGTGGTGGTGTGCCGGCCGCTGGCGCCGCGCATGGCCGGGCGCTTGGTCGATGCGGTCAAGACCGCCCTGGACGCCCAGAGCGTCGTGGTTCCCGGCACCGCCGCGGCCGCGGCCGTCCGGCCCCACCTGGCCCGGTCCCTGCGATCTGTCCACGACCAGTGCGAACAGGTCGCGGCCCAGGTGGAGGAGATCCTTGATGCCCACCCTCTCGCCAAGGTCCTGATCCCGATGCCCGGCATCGGGATCAGGACCCGCGCACGCATCTGCCCGGCCCGCCGCCGCAGCGACGCCATCTACGCCATGCTTGACGACAAACAGCCCTACCAGCCGACACGCAAACCCGCTGCACGAGCAGCTTGACGAATCCCATAGGGACACCCCCCCGTGAACCACTCCGCCCCGGGCGGACGGGGCGCCGATCAGCGGGGTGCCAGGACGTCCGCCGGGCGCAGCGCCAGCCACACCCCCACCACCGTGTAGGTGCCCAGCAGCCATGCCGCGCTGACCAGGGTGGCCGCGCTCCCGCCGGCGGCCTGCCCCGCCATCGACACCGGCAGCCACAGCCCGCACAGCGGGAGGTACCAGCGCAGCGGGCCGCGGTAGCGGCCGACCTTCAGCACCGCGATGCCGAGGACCAGCATCCCCAGGTTGGACAGCGGCCAGCACGCGTCGATGATCGCCAGCCAGGGCGGCAGGTCCTCGTACGTGTGGCCCACATACGACATCGAGAGCAGGTTGAACAGGAACGCGCCGGGCGTCAGCGCCAGCACCGCGATCGGGAACGCCCGCCCCTTCCGCGCGCCCGTCCCCCCGGTGCGCAGCACGACCAGCGCCAGGCAGAACAGCCCGGCCACATAGCCGAGCCCGGTCACGCAGTCCACCAGCGTGATCCCCTTCTTGACCTCCTCCCCGACGACGACGAGCCCCACCGCCCACACCGCCGCGCCGGCGGCCAGCATCACCCCCGCCAGGCGCACCGCGGCCGCCGTCCGCGGCGCGGGCAGCCCCGACCCCCCGGAGGCCGCGGGCGCGCCGGCCTGGCCCATGTTGACGAGCCTGCTGCGTTCCACGCGGACCGGCGGCTCCGGCGGGTGCGGGTGTTCCGTGGGGTCCTGTCCCATCGGCCGTATCGACATGCTCACTCCACGATCTTCCGTGCGGCGCCCCCTGCGCCGCGGTACGTCCACCATCGGCGGGGGACGTCCCGGGCGGGCAGGGGCGGCGCGCACTCCGCCGTCCCGGATCTGCCCGGCCGGACCGGGATAACGTCCCCGCTGGTCAGGGGCGCCCGTCCCGGCCCGCGGGACGGCGGGCATGGGATCCTCGGTGCGTGAGAAAACCGCTCCCTGCCTCCCGTTTCCGGTGGTCCGGGCGGTGGCTCACGACCGCGGCGGTGGCCGCGGCCGTCGCCGTCGCCGCGGGTACCGCCGCCGGGTTCTGGCTCGACGCGCTGAACGGCGACGGCCGCCGTCCCGAGCCCCTGGCCTGGTCGGCCTGGGGCTCCACGGTGCCGGGGCTGGCGCTGGCGCTGGCCGGCGCGATCCTGGCCACCCGCCTGCCCCGGCACGTGATGACCTGGCTGCTGGTCGGCGGCGGCGTGCTGGCGTGCGGCAACGGCGTGGCCGCCGCGTACGCGTCGTTCTCGCTGCTGGAACATCGCGGCGCCCTGCCGCTGACCTCGCTCGCCGCCTACGTCGGCGGCCGCACCGGCCCCTCGCTCAACCTCATCCCGCCGCTGTTCCTGCTGTTCTTCCCCGACGGGCGGCTGCCCTCGCCGCGCTGGCGGTGGCCGGTGGGCATCTCGCTGGCCTGCACCGGGCTGGCGCTGCTGTTCGGCCTGACCGCCCCGTGGCGAGTCTTCGTCTCCGCCGAAGGCGAGAGCCCGGACGCCCCGAGCATGGCCGGCCTGGCGCTGGACCCGACCACGCCGCCGCTGCCCGACGCCGCATGGCGCACGCTGCTCGGCCTCATCCTGCCGCTCATCGCCGTCAGCCTGTTCGTGCCGGTCGCGGCGTTCGTCCGCCGGTTCTTCGGCGCCGACCCCGAACGGCGGGCGCAGCTGCGGTGGATGCTGCTGGCCGCGCTGCTGAACCTCGCCCTGATGGCCGTCCCGCTGCTCGCGCCGGGGAACTGGGTGAACGACGCCGCGTTCGCCGCCGGGTTGGTGGCGCTGGCCGCCGCCGTGCTGATCGCGGTGTCCCGGTACCGGCTGTACGAGGTGGACCTGCTGCTCGGCCGCACCCTGCTGTACGGGGGGCTGGCGGCCGCGGTGGTCGCCATCGACATGGCCGTGTTCCTGAGCGTGGGCACGCTGCTCGACGAGCCGCTGGCCGCGATCACCGGCGCCGGCGTCGTGGCCGTGCTGTACGCGCCGCTGCGGGCCCGGCTGCAGCGCTCCGTGGCCCGGCTGGTGACCGGCCGCGGCGACCCGTACGACGTGGTGTCGGCGCTGGCGCGCCGCCTGGAGGACTCCAGCGGCTCGGGCGAGCTGCTGGTGGAGGTCGCGCAGGCGGTGGGCGCCGCGTTCCGGTCGCCCTACGTGCGGGTGGAGATGAACCGCACCGACGGGCACACCGTCGTCGCCGAGCACGGCACCGCGAGCGCCGGCGCGGTGGTCCTGCCGGTGGCCTACCGGGGCGTGCCGATCGGCCGGCTCACCCTCGTGCCGCAGACCGGGACGCGCCTGTCGGACGCCGACCAGCGGCTGCTGGCCGACGTGGTCCGGCAGGCCGCCGCCGCCGTCCGCGCCACCGCGCTGACCGAGGAACTGCAGCGCAGCCGGGAACACCTGGTCACCAGCGTGGCCGAGGAACGCCGGCGGCTGCGCCGCGACATGCACGACGGGCTCGGCCCCGCCCTGGCCGCCGCCGCCCTGAAGATCGAGGCCGCCCGCAACCTGGCGGCCCGCGACCCCGCCGCCGCCGACCGGACCCTGGCCGACGTGCGCCGCGACCTGTCGGCCGTGCTCGCCGACGTGCGCCGCCTGGTGCACGACCTGCGCCCGCCCGCCCTCGACCAGTTCGGGCTGGTCGGCGCCGTCCAGCGGCAGATCAGCCGGTTCGACGGCGCCGGCCTGGCCATCACCCTCGACCTCGGCGCACCGGGCGCCGCCGCCGGCTCCGGCGAGGCGCTGGCGGACCTGCCGGCCGCGGTCGAGGTCGCCGGCTACCGCATCGTCTGCGAGGCGCTGGCCAACGTCACCCGGCACGCCGCCGCGAGCCGCTGCACCGTGCGCCTGGCCGCGCCCGCGGACGCCCTGGAGATTGAGATCACCGACAACGGCCGCGGGATGGCGCCGGACGCCGTCGTCGGCGTCGGACTGCTCGGGATGCGCGAGCGGGCCGAGGAACTCGGCGGGCAGTGCACGGTGACCTCTCTGCCGTGCGGCGGGACACGGGTGCACGCCGTCATCCCGTACCGCGCCTCGGCGCGGCGGCACGACCACGAGAAGCGGGACGCCGGGATAGAGTCGCTGCCCGCCGCCGACCTGGGAGGAGCCTGATGACCGCTGCGGAACGGCCTCGGGTGCTGCTGGCCGACGACCATCCGATCTATCGCGATGGCCTGTCGCTGATGCTGACCTCCACCGGCGCCGTGGAGGTGGTCGGCACCGCGGCCGACGGCGTCGACGCCGTCGACATGGCGCGGCGGCTGCAACCGCATGTGGTCGTGATGGACCTGCAGATGCCCAAGCTGGACGGCATCGAGGCGACCCGCCGCATCACCGGCAGGCACCCCGACATCGCGGTGCTGGCGCTGACGATGCACGAGGACGACGAGAGCGTCCTGGCCGCCATGCTCGCCGGCGCCCGCGGCTACCTGGTCAAGGGCGCCGACCAGGCCGAGATCCTGCGCGCCATCACCGCCGTCGCCAACGGCGAGATCATCTTCGGTCCCGCGCTGGCCGCGCGGGTCACCGCGTACTTCGCCAGGCTCGCCGCCCCCCGCGCCACCGAGCCGGACCCGTTCCCCCACCTCACCGCGCGCGAAC
Source organism: Actinomadura sp. K4S16 (assembly GCF_008327685.1). Classification (GTDB taxonomy): domain Bacteria; phylum Actinomycetota; class Actinomycetes; order Streptosporangiales; family Streptosporangiaceae; genus Spirillospora. The sequence goes on along the minus strand of NZ_BDDE01000020.1, from coordinate 6,031 downwards.
GCGAGGTGCTCACGCTCATCGCCGGGGGCCTGACCAACCGCCAGATCGCCGACCGGCTGTCGCTGTCGCCCAAGACGATCCGCAACAACGTCTCCGCCGTGCTCGCCAAACTCCAGGTCGCCGACCGCACCCAGGCCGTCCTGCGCGCCCGCGAGGCCGGCCTCGGCCCCTGACCCCGCCCACCGCACGCGCGTTCGTCAGCGGAGCCTGCTCTCGATCCAGGTGACGGCGTAGTCGACGGCTTGCGACGCCTCGAACAGGTGACTGTCGGCGGCGCCGACCCTGCCCTTCCGGCCGATTCCCTCGGCGAGCATGTCCTCGGCGATGACCGCGAACGGGTCCCGCCCTCGGGCACCCGCCGCCCTCATCCGCCTGGCCCATCCGATCGACGACGAACGGTACGCCCTCATCGCCGACATCTAGTCACCCGGCGACGCCCACCACGAGAGCCGTACGGCGTCGACGCGCGGCGAGCGCCTTCGGCCATGCCCGTAGAGGTACCGACCATGTGGCCGGTGGTGCTGGTGATGTTGCCGAACGGTGCCGGTCAGGCGGCGTCGTCGGGTGTCCCGGGTGCTCGGCCCGCTCAGCGCAGGACGGCCGCCAGCAGGTCGGCCCCCAGTGCGGTCAGATCGGTCAACTTCGCGGTGTACCGAACGTAGCGGCCCTGCCGCTGGGCCGTGAGCAGGCCTGCGCGGCGCAGGACGGCGAGGTGGCGGGAGACCTCCGGGGGCGAGAGCTCCCAGGCGTGGGCCAGCTCACCGGTGGTGTGCGGGCCGCGGGCCAGGGTGCGCAGCAGCCGCAGCCGGACCGGATGCGCGAGCGCCTCCAGCCGTAGCGTGACCGTTTCCAGCGATACCGGTTCCGATGGACTCGCCTCGGCGACGGGGTACTGCACCACCGGCTGCCACCCGGGCGCGTAGACCGCCACCAGATGCGGGCGGCCGAAGACGCTGGGGAGGAAGGTGACCCCGGTGCCGCGGGCGGCGGTCGCGCTGTCCTGCAGCTTGTCCACGATGATGTGGTCCCCGTCCGGTGCCAGGGTCACGGCGCTGGAGACCGACGCGAGTGCCGCCCTGACGCCCTGCTGCTTCAGCAGGTCGTTCTTCAGACGCAGGTCGGTGGCCAGTTGCGCGGCGACGCCCGTCCAGGCGAGGTCGAAGAAGGCCTCGGCGCACTGTTCGAGGGTGTCGCGCACCCGGGCTCGCACGCCGGCCGGGTCCGCGAGCAGCCGTTCCGCGAACGCCTCCTGGAGCGCGCCGCGGGCCTGGGCCAGGTCCAGGGCCCGCTCGCGCGCCGCCGCGTCGGCGAGCGGCGACGGCGCGGCGAAGTGGACCCGGTTGCTGCCGCACGTGGTGATGAGCGCGGCGGTCACATAGGTCTCGTCGTCGATCCGGTCCACCTCGTCCAACTCCTCGGCGAGGGTCGGCCGGGGACGAGCGGGGACCAGGAAGTCCGCTCGTGAGGAACGCCAGAGGAACTCCGCCTCCCTGAGCCGCTCGGCAAGCTCCGGTCGCAGTCCGGCCCAGACGCCCCCGGCCCAGCCGGCGAGCCCCGGGTGATGCCCGGGTTCGGCCAGCACGTGCAGCATCGCGGTCAGCTCGGCCAGCGGGGAGGCGGCGAACCGCAGCCGCCCGGCGGGCAGATCGCCGATGTCGATCCTCAACGTCATCCCTTCATCCTCGCTGGTCGGACGGCCTACCGCCGTCTCGGTTGACGGTCTTCGTCAACCGAGACGGCCGGCCGGGCGGCCGGACGCACCGTTGACGCCATGGCGACCACCACCGAGATCCACCCGCGCGCCCTCCTCCGTGCCTCCGGAGGCCCCCGCTATGCCGTCGCCCTGGCGGTGGACGCGCTCGGCACCGGCTTGCTGCGGCCCTTTCTGCTGCTCTACGGGGTGATGGTGCTGAGGCTGTCCGCGTCGGGCACCGGCATCGCCATGACGGCCGGCGTCGTCGCGGGGCTGGTGTGCATGCCCGCTGTCGGCCGTTGGATCGACCGGGGCGCACGCAGCACGGTCGTGGCGGCATCGATGCTGGTGAGGGTGCTGGGCGTGGCGCTGCTGCTGGCCGCTCCCGCAGGGCACGCCTGGCTGTTCGCGGCGGCGGCGCTCTTCCTCGGTATCGGCAACCAGGCGTGGCCGGCCGCCCACGCCGCCCTCGTGGCCACGGTCGCCCACGGCCGCGAACGCGACGCCGCTCTCGCGGGAGGCCGCGCCCTGCGCAACGCCGGCCTGGGCGCGGGCGCCCTCCTCGCCACCGCATGCCTTGCGGGCGGCGCCACCGCGCTGCAGGCGCTGGCGGCCGTCACCGGGCTCGCCTATCTCGCTGCGGCCGCCTTGGCATGGTCGGTCCGCCTGCGCACGCGTCCGGCTGTTCCGGCCAAGGGCGGGGTCGGCGGCCCCGCACCTCGGATGCGTGCGCTGCTGGCCGCCAACGTGGTCTACGTCTTCTGTCTCAACGTCCCCGAAATCGCGGTGCCTCTGGTCCTGGTGACCCAGTTGCACGCATCCCCGCTGTGGTCGGCGGGCGTCTTCGTGGCGAACACGGTGCTGGTGGTCACCCTGCAAGTGCCGGTCACCGTCCTGATGTCCCGCTTCTCCCGGCGGACCGTGCTGGCTCTCGCCGGCGTGGTACTCGCCGCGTCCTACCTCGGTTTCCTGGCGGCCACGTCGCCGGGACACCGCTGGAGTGCCCCGGCCGTCGCCGCGGTCTCCCTGGTCTGCGCCATCGGCGAGATCATCTATGCCGGCAGCGCCACCGCGCTCGTCACCGCCCTCGCCCCGGCCCCGGTCCTCGGACGCGCCCTCGCCCGCTTCCAGCTCTCCACCGGCTTCGGCCTCGCCGTCTCCCCGGCGGTCATCACCGCTCTCGCCTCCTGCGGCCCGCTCGCCCTCTGGGGCGGCCTCGCCGCTTCGACGCTCCTCTCCGCCTCGGCCGTCGCCACCGAGAAAGATCAAGGAACACGCCCGGCTGGTCGCCGCCGCCCGGCGAGAGCGGACTCGTGAGCTCGGCGGTCGCCCCGGGGCCGGCTTGAAGCAGCGGCGGCGGACTTTCACTGGCTTCTTGTGCCGGGACTTCGCCATTAGCGTCAAAGCAAGGCGTCCTGTTCACCGGCGGGTGCCTCGCCCGTGCACCGCTCATTCGAGAGGAGTGGAAGATGATCTTACTGAGCCGGGGGCGGTCCTCTGTGACCGTAGAGGCCGAGGGGCCGGAGCGCTCGTCAGAGTGGCCCGGCTCCTCGGCCCGCTCTTTACTGGGCGCACCCGGGCGCCCTGGGCGGCGTGCGACTGAATGAACGCCCAGCACCTGACCGGGTCGACTGTCGGTGCTCGATGGCACATTGCTTCAATGCCTGAACTCGGATCGATCTCTGCTTTCTGGGACGCGGCCGCCGACTCCTTCGACGAGGAAGCCGATCACGGCTTGCGCGACCCGGGGGTCCGGGCCGCCTGGGCTGACCGCCTGCGTTCATGGATGCCCGCCGCGCCAGCCAGGATCCTGGATCTGGGCTGCGGGACCGGCTCGGTCTCCCTGCTGCTGGCGGAGCACGGGCACCTTCTCGTCGGGGTGGACCTGTCCGCCCGCATGATCGAAGTCGCCCAGGGCAAGATGCGCCGGCACCGGCGGCAGGTCATGCTCCTGGTGGGAGACGCCGGCGATCCGCCGCCCCAGGCCGGAAACTCCTTCGACGTCGTCCTCACCCGGCACCTGATTTGGACACTGCCCGACCCGCAGACGGCATTGCGCCGCTGGACAAGCCTGCTGCGGCCGGGCGGCCGCCTGATCCTCATTGAAGGCCGCTGGGGAACCGTCGACGACGACATGCCCTACACGCCCGGAGCAACGCCGTTGCCCTGGAGCGGTGGAGTGACCGCGGAACACCTCTCCGAAGCCGTCCGTCCACTGGTTCGAGACCTGCGGACCGAGCCGCTGGACGATCCGGTCCTCTGGGGCCATCCGATCGACGACGAACGGTACGCCCTCATCGCCGACATCTAGTCACCCGGCGACGCCCACTACGAGAGCCGTACGGCGTCGACGCGCGGCGAGCGCCCTTCGGGCATGCCTGTAGAGGTGCTGGTCCTGTGGCCGGTGGTGCTGGTGATGTTGCCGAACGGTGCCGGTCAGCGGCATGGGCTGGGCGGCCGCGATGCCGCTCTACCTGATGCTGGGCCGGGCACATTTCGCGATGGACCACGGTCCCCGCCGCGCACCCCGGGGCTCGGCGGCCGGCTTGGTGGTGTCGGTGGCGATCGTCATCTGGCAAGACCCGACGATCCTCCGACCTGTCGCATTCCGATATGGGCATATGATGACGGCCATGGCACGGGCAGCGACGACGTCGGACGTCTTCAACGCGATCGCCGAGCCGCAGCGCCGGGAGATCCTGGCGCTGCTGCGGGCTGGTGAGCGGTCGGTGACCGAGTTGGCCCGGGAGTTGGGGATGACCCAGCCGGGGGCGTCCAAGCACCTGCGAGTGCTCCGGGAGGTCGGGCTGGTGCGGGACCGCAAGGCAGGCAAGCAGCGCCTCTACGACCTGGACGCCCGCGGGCTGCGGCCGATCCATGAGTGGACGGGCGGGTTCGAGCGGTACTGGAACGAGAGCTTCGACCGGCTGGACGCGTACGTGCAGGACCTGAAGCGGGCAAGGCAGGAAGAGGAGTAGCTGATGAGCGCGACGGGACGAGGAGCGCCGGCGCAGTCCGCGACGGCTGACCGCGAGATCGTCATCTCCCGGGCCATCGACGCCCCACGGGAGTTGGTGTTCGAGGCGTTCACCGAGGTGCGGCACCTGTCGCAATGGTGGGGGCCCGATGGGTTCACCACCACCACGCGGGCGTTCGAGTTCCGCGTCGGCGGGGAGTGGGACTTCGTGATGCACGGGCCGGACGGGACGGACTACCCCGAGTGGATCTCCTGGACCGAGATCGCCCCACCGGAGCGGATCGCGCTGCTGCACGGCGAGTCCCGCGACGACCCCGACGCCTTCGAGTCTGTCCTGACGTTCGCGTCCGACGGTGCGGCGACCCGGATCGAGATGCGCACGGTGTTCCCGACCAAGGAACTGCGTGACGAGGCGGCCGAGAAGTACCACGCGATCGAGGGCGGCCGGCAGACGCTGGGCAACCTCGCCGCCTACGTCACCGAGATCGTTCGGAAGGGGGCGGAGGGCTGAGGCCGGGAAACGCTCAGGGTTGAGGAACATCAGTCACAGACCACTAGATGGAGTTCATGGTGTCGGATACCACCTGCCATATGTCGATCTCACTGGACGGCTTCGTCGCCGGACCTGACCAGAGCCGTGAGGCCCCGCTGGGAAAGCGGGGGCGGGAGTTGCACGGCTGGCACATGGGCGACCCGCGGGCCAACGAAGCGGACAAGATCGCCAACGAGTGGCTGATGCGCCCGCGGGGCGCATACGTCATGGGCCGCAACATGTTCGGCCCGATCCGCGGGGACTGGGACGCGGACTGGTCGGGCTGGTGGGGCCCCGAACCGCCGTATCACGCGCCGGTGTTCGTGCTGACCCACCACCCCCACGATCCGATCACGATGGACGGGGGGACGACGTTCCACTTCGTCACCGAAGGCTTCGACGCGGCGTACTCCGCGGCGTGCCAGGCCGCAGGCGACAAGGGCGTGGACATCGCCGGCGGTGCCTCGACCGTCCGGCAGGCACTGGCGGCCGGGGTGATCGACGAACTCACCCTCGACATCGCGCCCGTTCTGCTCGGTTCGGGCGAGCGGATCTTCGACGGGGTCGACTTCGGCTTCGAGCCCGCCGAGGTGCTTCACTCCCCGCTGGCCACCCACGTCCGCTACCGCCGTATCAGCTGACCCTCGGCCCGCCGCCGCGCTGAGCCCGACGTCCTCTCGGATCACGACGAAGAGCACGGCGATTCCGTGCGGGACGGCGTGCGGCTGATGGCCGCCGGGATGTTCGCTGAGATCGCGGGCTACCAAGGACGGACGGCCCAGGCGCGCGCCTACGAAGACCGGGGTCACAGCGCCCCGTTCGACCACGG
>NZ_BDDE01000019.1 GCF_008327685.1 Actinomadura sp. K4S16 | reverse complement strand
CCATCGAGGGCACGACATCCCATCAGCGATCAACAGCCCCTGACCACCGGCGAGGGCACGATCTGACCCCAGGACTCCAAGGTCCAGGTGATAAAAGTGCTCACCCACCAGCGGCTACCAGACACCGAGTCTGCCAGCGGCGGCCGACCCGGTAGCTCCCATTAGGTGATCTGCCCAGCCAGTGATGGGACGGCGCTCCACCACAGTCGGAGCTGTACCCACATGGGCGGATATGAGGACAGCTGGAAGGTCTATCCCGACCCGAATCGAGACCTGTGGCTACGCCTCTCGGAGGCCGCGCCGGCAGATGACGCGCCAGGACGGCGAGCGTTCGCGGAGCAAGCCGGACTGCGCAACGGGCAGGGTCGCCCTATCCACAAGGTCTGCCAGACGTGCACGCTCGTCCCGCTCACCTCCGTCGGCAAGATCCGGACACCGGCGAGACCGCTCTCCCAGGCGATCGCCGCGTTCGACCGCGCCGCCTACGCGTCGCGACTGGCAGAGGCGAAGTCGGAGATCGCACAGGTGGTCCAGGACTTTCCGCTGGACGCTTGGCCGACCATGCCGCTCGAACGGTACGCGCTGGGAACGGATGTCTTCCGAGAGTCCTTCAGCTACCGCATGGAATACGGAACGCGGACTCTCTGCGATATCAGAGGCCGGTCCGCCGGCAAGAACATCATCTACTGGAGCAAGAAGCACGGCGCCTGGAAGTACCCGGCCGAGTACAGCGATGAGGTGGATGCCTGAAACCGAGTCCGCGCGGGTTTCATCCAGGCTTTCGAGTCTGCTCGGGACGACGGCATCGCCTACGTCGATGCCATCAAGGAGCTGCGGATGGGCTTCACGATCGCCACCAAGGCGATCTCCTGTTACGTCCCCGATGCGCTCATCCCCATCACCGGGAAGGAAGACCTGCACGCGTACGCCTATCACCTGTCGGGCAGGGACGCGTCCAAGTTGGATCCCTTCGCCTCGCATGAACTGCTCAAGCAACTTGTAGAGGACGATGGGCGCTTCGCAGGCTGGCACCTGTACGAGGTGGCGTGGTTCCTGCACGAGTGGGTCAACCCCAAGCCCGATCCGACCATTCTCATGGTGGCTCCTGGCAAGGAGGGACGGTACTGGAGCGACTGCCTAGAGGGCGGGTACATCTGCGCGGGCTGGGATGAGGTAGGCGAGTTGACAAGGTTCGCGTCCGAAGAGGATTTCCGGGCGGGCTTCGAGGCCGCTGACCCGCACGGGCACAAGCCCACCAACTCGGCCAAGGCGCGTGAGCTATGGCGCTTCTTCCAGCTCCGCCCCGGCGATCGAGTGATCGCGAATCGTGGCCACAAGGAGATCCTCGGGGTGGGGACCGTGACGGCGGAGGGCTATCGATGGCGGCCTGAGCGTCCGGAGTACTTCAACACGGTGGCCGTCGACTGGGACACGAGCTACGCGCAGACGTTGCCAGTGGCGCAGCAGCTGAGCGGGCAGAAGACAGTGAGGGACGTGCCTGCGGATCTGTGGCAGACCATCCAGGCCGGAAGGCAGGGCGCGCTCGCCGAGGCTGAGCGAGTGATTCCGGATGATCCATTGTTCGACCAGCTCTCCGGCCTGCTCGCCCGGAAGGGGCAGGTCATCCTGTACGGGCCTCCCGGAACCGGAAAGACCTACGCGAGCCTGCGTTTCGCGCTGCGTTGGCTCAGCACGAACCTTGACGGATCGGAAGACGTCGACCCCGTGGCCAAGCCCGGGACACTCAAGTTCCAGAAGGGCCTCAACGCGCTTCACCAGGCCGGATACCTGACGCAGGTGACGTTCCATCCCGCGTATGGGTACGAGGACTTCATCGAAGGGTTCCGGCCTCAAGCAGGCGGAGATGGCGGGCTGCGGCTGGTGTTGCGGGACGGGATCTTCAAGCAAGTGTGCGAGGCCGCGGCGGCGAACCCGGAGCGGCCGCATCTGCTGCTCATCGACGAGATCAACCGGGGGGACATTCCGAAGATCCTCGGTGAGCTCATCACGCTGCTGGAGCGCGACAAGCGGGGGATGCGCGTCACGCTGCCGACCGGCCGGGCGTTCACCGTCCCGTCCAATGTCTACCTTCTCGGGACGATGAACACAGCGGACCGCAGCATCCGGCTGCTGGACTCCGCTTTGCGGAGGCGGTTCGCGTTCCACGAACTGCTGCCCGACACAGACCTCCTCGATGGGCAGAAGGTCGGAGACCTGGATCTGGGGCTACTGCTACGGGAGCTCAACCGCCGCGTCGTCAAGGAATTGGGGCGGGAACGCCAGATCGGGCACTCGTTCTTCATGTCAGGCAGCGAGCCCCTCGACAGCGAAGCGGATCTGGCCGCGGTCGTCCGCACCGAGGTGCTCCCGCTGCTCCAGGAGTACGCCTACGACGACTATTCGATGCTCTCCCGGTTCCTCGGTCAGGAGATCGTGGACGTGCAGGCGCACACGGTCGCCGGGCTGAGCGACGAACGGCTGGTCGAGGCCCTCTCGGCGGAACTCCAGGCGAGCGCGGGCGAGTAGTGAGGACGGTCGTCGTCTCCGAGTACGGGAAGTGCCGGGTGAAGGGCCTCGAACCCAGCCCGGCGGACATCGCGGTCGTCGAATCCGAGGAGTTGGCCAAGCGGATCAGGTTGCGCTGGCTTCGGGACGGCACTCTGGAGGTCGAGGCGGGCTCCCACGTGGGGGTGGTGGATCTCGATTGCGTGTCCGTTCGCGTCCGGCCGAAGCTGGCGGGCTCGGAACTCGGCGTGCTGGAGATGCTCGACTACGCCGCCGGGTTGCGGTCCCTGCGGGAGTTGCCGCTTCTTCGGCGGCTCGGGACGGGGCTGAGCCTGCGGGATCTCGTGTGCCTCCTGCTGACGCGGGAGTGCGACCGGCTCCTCCGGCACGGGCTGAGGCGCGACTACCTGCGACGTGAGGAGGCTCTTCCGGCTGTCCGGGGCCGGCTGCTGGCGGAGCGGCAGGTGACGCGGCGGTTCGGGATGCTCGACCGGCTGGAGTGCCGGTATGACGAGCGGAGCAGCGACATCCTCGACAACCGGTTGTGCGCGGCGGCTCTGAATACCGCCGCGCGAACGGCGCAGGACGCGGACGTGCGAGCGGACGCACGTCGGCTCGCCGCCGACTTCTCCGGTGTCTGTGCGGCCGGGGGCTTCGATGTCCGTTCGGCGGTGGAGCGCCTCACCTATCACCGGGCCAATGAGCGCTACCGGAACGCGCATCGGTGGGCGCGGATGCTTCTGGAGGGGGCGGCGTTCACGGACCGCCACACGAAGGCCGGGCGGACGACGCACGCCTTCATGGTCGACATGAACACCCTTTTCGAGGAGTTCGTGACGCGGTTGATGCGGGACGCCTTCAGCGAGACGAGTGTCATCGTGCGCGATCAGGAGGCTCTGCCCGGGGCGATCAGGGGTGCGAGCGGCGACTCCTACACCGAGATCCGTCCTGACATTCAGCTAGTACAGGGACGCCGGCTCTGTCCGGTGGACGCCAAGTACAAGCTGTACGGGGAGAAGCAGGTCTCCTCGTCCGACCTATTCCAGAGTTTCGTGTACGCGCAGGCGGCGGGCGGTTCGGACGAGGTACCGCGCGCCTTCATCGTCTACGCCAGTGACCGTGACATGCCTCCGAAGACCGTCGGGCTCCATGGCCGGGACGGCGGTGTCGCGGCGCGGGTGACGTACGTGGCCGTCGACATTCCGAAGGTGCTGCAGGTGGAGACCGCCCGGGAGGCGTGGTTCGACGAGGTGCGGAGCCTCATGGCTCATGAGTGAAGTCCGGCCTTGGGTCAATCGAGGTCGGGGAGTTTGGCGGCTATGGCGTAGTCGATCTGGATGTTCCGGTAGGTGGTTTGCTTCTCGGCCTTGTCCGGGAGGTTCGTTCGGACGCTTCCGGAGGTGGACTCGTCGGAGGAGCCCTCGGTGAACTCCACTGAGACGTCGGGAACGGCCTCGAAGCGGAGTTCGTCGGCCTTCACCCTGGCGGTGAAGAGGATGGCCGCCGTTCGCCGGAGTTCGGCGTTGGGGAAATCGCCGGCGTTCACGAGTTCTTGCCTCCTCCTGGCTGAGAGACCATCCGCAGGAGGGCCTTTCCCAGCTCGCGGACGGACTCCTCGGTCTCCCGGAGGGCGCCCTGGAGCGCCGTGATCTCCTGGTCCCCGTCGGACGGGCCCGCGCCGTTCGGGCTCTGCTTGCCCTCCGGTTCGTCCTTGTCGCCGGAGGCGTCCTCGGAGTCCGCTCCCTCCTCGCTCCGGTCGGAGGAGTCCTCGGGCTCCGCTCCCTCCTCGTCTCGGTGGGAGGCATCCTCGGGCTCCGTTCCCTCCTCGCTCCGGTCGGAGGAGTCCTTGGACTCCGCTCCCCCTTTGTCCTGCTCTGATGTGTCTTCGGGCTCCGTCTTCTCCTGGGCGGAGGAGTTCTCGGGCTCGGTTGACTCCTTGTCCTGGTCAGAGGAGTCCTCGGATGTTGTGTCCGCAGCGCCTTCGGTGGCTTCGTCTGGTTTGCTCGCGGTGTCCGCGACGCCCTGGCCTGCGGTCTCGGCGGCTTGGCCGGCGCCCTGGCCCGTGGCGGCGGTCGCCTGTCCGGCGCCCTTGCCGACGCCTTCGGCTGCGCCGCCCGCGCCCTTGCCCACGTCTCGGACGCCCTCGCCGGCACCTTCGGCGGCGCGGCCCGCGCCCCTGCCGGCCTCGCTGACGCCCTCGCCCGCGCCTTCGCCCACCTGCTCGGCGGCGCGGCCCGCGCCCTTGCCCACCTGGCCGACGCCCTCGCCTGCGCCTTCGCCCACGTGTTCTGCGGCGCGTCCGGTGCCCTTGCCCACCTGGCTGACACCCTCGCCCGCGCCTTCGCCTACCTCCTCGGCCGCGCGGCCGGCGCCTCGCCCGACCTCGCTGACGCCTTCGCCCGCGCCCTTGCCGACTTCCTTGACCGCGCCGCCCGCGCCCTCGCCGACGTCCTTGACGGCGCCGCCCGCGCCCTCGCCGACGCTCTGAACCGCGCCGCCGGCTCCGCGGCCGACGTCCTCGACGGCGCCCCTGGCGCCCTTGCCGACCTCGCCCACGGCGGAGCCGGTTCCGGAGCCGATGTCGCTGACCGCCGACTCGAGGCCGCGTCCGATGTGCTGGAGGATCTCCGGGTTGCGGTCGAGCGTGGTCAGGACGCGGTCGACGATGATGGCGACGTTGTCCAGCCGGACCTGGAGTTCGGCCTCCGCCTCGACGCCCTTGATCTCCAGCTTGACCCTGCCGAGGAACACGTCCGCGCCGACGTTCAGCTTGAGCAGGTCGAGCACCTCGGCGACGAGCGAGACGTGCGCCTCCAGGTTCTCGACCTCCAGCGAGATCTCCTCGACCTTGAGCTGCGGGACGTCGAGGTGGACGTCCGGGCCCTCGGCGGGCTGCGCCCGCCGGTCCGGTTGGATGGTCCTTCCGGTCAGGCCCTCCGACTCGTCGCGGGACTCGTTCCGCTGCCGTTCGGGCTCGGCCTTTCCGGACTCGCCGTCGCTCATCGTTCCCCCCGATGCTCGATCCTGCTCCCCCAGGGGCTACATGCCCTCTCAGCGCGGGTCCCACCAGCGCGGACGTCAGTCGCGGGTGCCGCTCGCCGCCTTCTCCTTCTCCTTCTCCTTCTCCTTCGCTTCTTCGGGCTTCTGCTGCCCGTCGCCCCTCTCCTCCTGGGCCTCGGGCTTCTCCTCCTGCCCTTCGGACTTCTCCTCCTGCTCTTCGGGCTTCTCCTCCTCCGGCGCCTCGGACTTCTCCTCGCCGCCGCCCTCTTCGGCCTGACGCCGCTCCTCTTCCTCCTTGAGGGCGTCCTCGTGGGTCTTGACCACCTCGCCGTCGCGGATCTCGCCGCGCCAGCCCTCGGTCTCCTCCTGGTCCAGAAGGGTCTTGGTCATCATGTGGCGCTTGATGTGCTTGAAGTCCAGGCGGAGGCGGCGCCCCTGGGCGCGCCAGAGGTTCGCGGTCTTCTCGAAGAACCCGTCCGGGTGGTACTCGGCCACCAGCAGGACCCGCGTCATGGACGGCGCCAGCTCGTGGAACGTCACGGCTCCGTCGACGTAGCCCTTGGGCCCCTTGGACTTCCAGACGATCCGCTCGTCGGGGACCTGCTCGATGATCGTCGACTCCCAGGTGCGATGGGAGAGGAAGACCTGCGCCCGCCAGTTGATCTTCTCGTCGGACTCCTGCTCGACGCTCTCGACCTTCTTGGTGAAGCTGGGGTAGTCGGCGAACTGCGTCCACTGGTCGTAGGCGACGCGCCGCGGGAGCCCCACGTCGAACTCCTCGATGATGTTGGTGACCTTCATCTTGCCCTGGCCGCCGCCCTTGCCGTCCTTGCCTCCGCCGCCGATGGCGCCCTTCACCTTGTCCTTGACCACTTCCTTCGCCCCGGTCGCGCCCGCGCTGAGGCCCGCCTTGAGCGGGGACTCGCCCTCGGCGATCTTCTTCGCTCCGGCGGCCGCCGCCTTCTCCGCGGCTCCCCCACCGTCCGAGGCGGCGTTGAGACGCTCCGTCAGGCCCTCGATCTGGCCGGTCGCCTTCGACAGCGCCCGCATCATCAGCGCCTGTGCGAACTGGCGCCCGACCTCCTTGAGCTGCTCGATGGGAAGATCCTGCGGATTGCCGCGGTCTCCCGTGCCGGCTTCCGTCATCGTTACCACTTCGCTTCATCGACGATGTCGCTTGCGGCCTACATAACCGGCGGAAATCTCCATGAAACGGTTGATGTTGCCCCTGAGCAGCGAAAACGAAAGATCTACCGGCCCCTGGCTTCGGCGCGCGGCCGTCCGCGTCCAGGTCCTGCCGGCGAACACGCCTTGCGAGGAGGGCCGCGACAGGTTCGGTCCGCAGCCGGACGCCGCCGGATCGACGGGAAGCGGGCGGCCTCGGTGTTCTCCCAACGGTCAACGATTGGCCAGCGATGCGCAACGGTCTCCCGATGGACTGTGGCCGCCACGCCCGCCGTCGCGGTGCGACCCGTTCCCGGCCGACCCGTCCTTCGACACCGAGGCCAAGATGCTGGAGGCGCTGCGGGTCATGCGGCAGCTGCCGCACAAGCCGGTCCTGTTCGCCAACCATCCCGCCCGCTCCGCCACCGCGCCTGCGGCGGCTACTCCAACCCCGTGTTCATCAACCGCTGACGGCGGAACGCGCCACGCGGAAGCCCACGTCGTCGATCCGGAACGTCGGGTGGCTCCGGCGGCGGACGGAGGCCCGGCAGCTCCAGTGCTCGTCGGACCATCCGCCGCCTCGGAGCACCCGGTAGGCGCCGTAGACGTCCGGGTCGTAGAGGTCCCAGCACCACTCCCAGACGTCGCCCAGCATGTCGTGCAGGCCCCAAGCGTTGGGCCGCTTGCCGCCCACGTCGTGGACGCGGTCCTGGGCGTTGCCGCGGTACCAGGCGATCTCGTCGAGCGGCCCGTACCGCGGGCCGGTCGTGCCGGCACGGCAGGCGTGCTCCCATTCGGCCTCGGTCGGGAGCCGGTATCCGTCGGCGCTGACGTCCCAGTCAGCGCTCTCGCCGTCGGCATCGAGGCGATACGCCGGTGTCAAGCCCTCGCGTCGGGACAGGGCGTTGCAGAACCGGACCGCGTCCGCCCACGAGACGCCCTCGACGGGCAGCCGGTCCCCTCGTGCGGTGCTCGGCCGCTCGGCGGTGACCTGCGCGTACTGCGACTGGGTGACGGGGGACAGCCCCAGCCGGTACGGCGCGAGGTCGACGGCCCAACTGCGCCGCGTCCGACGGTCCGACAGCGTCACCGTCCCGGCCGGGACGGCGGCCATCTCGATTCCGGCGCTCTCGTCCATGAGCTGGCGATCCTACCGACGACCCGCGGGTCAGATCTCCAGGGCACCGGGAGGGTGGCCGTGACCGCGTCCGCAGGAGGTCAGCGCCAGGACGGCTTGGCCCTGGACGGACGTCTGCGGGCCCAGAGCGGACGGGTCGACAGACGCCCGCGCCGCGAAGCTGGTGGCGTGGCACTCGTCGGGGATGCCGAGCTCCTCCTTGACCTGGGAGTACCGGGCCTGGAAGGCGGCGCTGTCGTGGAGGTCGATGTCGTCGAAGGCGTCGTCGGGGAAGGGGTCGGTGTGCGGGAGGACGTAGCCGTCCTCGGCCGGGTGGGAGCCGATCTGATCGTCCGGGTCGAAGACGTCGTAGTAGCGGACGATGTCGCCGTCCTCGGCGACGCACCAGGACGTCCACTCGTCGCCGCAGCTCGCGCCGTACCAGTGGGCCGCGCCGAAGCGGCGGCTCAGGTCGCGGCAGTGCTCCTGGACGTCGGCGGGGTCAAGGTCCTCGTGGGTGGGGAAGGGGTCACCGAACAGGAGCGTCCAGCCGTCCAGGAGCGGGGTGACATAGACGCGGCGGCAGGAGCGGTGGTCTCCGCCCCAGACGTGGTGGTCGTGGTTCCAGGCGGACGCGCCGAGCCGCATCGTGACGGGCTCGGGTTCGGAAAGGCCGAAGGCGTCGAGGACGGCGTCCCGGTCGCCGCTGGGGACGGCGTACCAGCTGCCGCACAGGTGCATGGGCTCGGGCCTCTCCGTCGCCGCCTTGACGCGGATCAGCCGCCGGACGAGGGCCTGGTCGCGGTCGTCCAGCGCGGACGGGCCGCCGACCGCGGCGAGGGCCTCCAGGGCCCGGCGCCGGGCAGGGGTGCGGGAGCGCCGGATCCGGCGGAGGAGCGGGACCACGCCCGGCCCGATTCCCTCAAGCGCCCAGACGACGCGCTGCCGGACGTCGGGGTCAGGGTCGTCCAAGAGGGTGAGCAAGGCGGGAGCGTGCGGAAGGGCCGCCTCTCCCTTGAGCTGTAGGACGTAGGCGGTGTTCGCACGGACCTTCGGGCTCGGGTGGCTCAGGCCGGGGACGAAGGCCGCCAGATCGGCGATCTCCAACCCGCTGTGGGCCCAGCCGCAGCGGCGGGCGACCTCGCCGGTGGGCGCGGCCGCCATGGCCTCGACCAGGGGGTCGAGCGCGGGACGGCCGATGCGCCGCAGGACGGTGGCGCTGGTGGCCCAGTCGACCGGCGACTCCTCATCGCAAAGGACGGCAAGGACGGGCCGGACGGCGGGCGCGCCGATGGCCACGAGGGCATCGGCCGCGGCCTTCTGGTCGGGCCCGGCCAACTGGTCGATCAGTGCCTCAGTCTCCACGCGTGGATGATGGCACTACCCGGTGACATTCACGATCCCGTGGGCTCCGGATTCCCCGTGGCGCATGTCGTGGTCCACGAAGGGGTAGTGGCCGGCCTCGGGGACGACGGTCTCCACGAAGCCGCCTTGGCCGGGCGCCAGGTCGAGTATCTGCGCGCCGCCCGCGTCCCCCTTGCGCAGGAGATAGGCGCCCTCCTTGTAGACGGTGTCGAACTGGGCTCCGACGATGTGGAAGGCGGTGCTGGACGAGGGGCCCGCGTCCACCACCCAGACGCGGACGCGGTCGCCGGTTCGGGCCGTCAACGGGGCGTGGTCGTAGCCGGCGGCGGTGCCGTTGAACATCCAGGCGTCAGGGCGGCCGTCCTGCATCTTGGCGACCTGTTCGGGGGAGCCGGGGGCGCCGCGGTACAGCTCGCCCTGGACGAGGGCGTATTCGCGGTCCACACGAGGCAGGCCCGGCGGGTCGATGATGACGGCGCCGTACATGCCGTTCCCTATGTGCTGGAGCATCGGCATCGTCGAGCAGTGGTAGAGCCAGGCGCCGGCGTGCTCGGCGCGGAAGCGGTAAGTGAGGCGTTCGCCGGGCTGGATGGTGCGCATGGGGACGTCCGGCGCGAGCGATCCTGCGTGGAAGTCGATGCCGTGTCCCATGGCGGCGTCGTTGACGAGAGTGATGGTGAAGACGTCGCCGACCTTGCCGCGTAGGACCGGGCCTGGGACGGTGCCGCCGAACGTCCACATGCGCTGGCGCACGCCTGGGGCGACCTCCAGTTCCTGTTCGGTGGCGTGCAGTTCGAGACGGTGCTCCTTGCCTCCCGGGGCGGGGGCGAGGGCGGCGTTATAGGGGCGCCAGTTCGGCGACATGGGGGCCGACAGGTCGAGCGGTCCGGATGACATCGCGTGGGAACCGCTCGTCCCGTGATGGTCGCCCGTCGCGTGAGCGCCGTCCGTCACGTTGATCCGCATCGTCATGCCGGCGGCGCGGTGGCCGGCGACGGTGCACCAGCCGTCGACGGCGCTCTTCAGCGGGGGCAGGGTCAGGGTCGCGGTCCGGCCCGCCGCGAGCATGGGCGTGGCCTGCCCGGACGCAAGGCGCAGGTCGTGGGGCTGGGCGTCCTTGTTCGTGACGCGCAGGACGAGCCGGGTGCCGGGGGCGGCGTCGATCGTCCCGGGGCGGATGCGCATGTCGGCGAGCGTCACGTCCACGACGCGGGCGCCGGACGCGGTGACCGCCCGTGTGTCGGTGCTGTGCCCGGCAGGGCCGCCGTGCGCGGTGACGCCGACGGCGAGCGCGGTGAGCAGGACGCCCGCGCTGATGCCCGCGACCGCCGGGGACGGGCGGTGCGAGCGCAGGACGGACGCGGCGGCCGGCACGACGAAGGCGGCCAGCGCGGCGACGACGGCGGCCCAAGCGGCACGGACCGTCCAGGCGGGGACCGGGAGAACGAGCAGCGGCACGGCCGCGTTGACCACCGCCACGCGGACCGGCCAGGCGCGCTCGATCAGGGCGGCATTGGCCTTGAGGGCGGCGGGGCCGCCGCCCAGCACCACGGGGAGCAGGAACGTGAGGGCGCCCAGGAGCGTCTGGCCGACGAAGCCCACCAGGACGAGGGGCAGCAGCCCGTCCAGGCTCTGCCGGGCCGCGTCCGCGACCAGGGTCACGACGAACCAGGCCGTCCCGGCGGCGAGCATCCAGGACGCGGCGTTGTGCGGATGCCGCCGCCGCAGGGTCTGCACGAAGGGGACGAGGGAGAGCGCGGCGGCGAGCGCGTAGAGGACGAGACCGGCAGCGGCGAGCCACCGCAGTTCGACGAGGAGTCCGGTCACGGCGGCGGCCAGGCCGGGGACGGCGGCGCGCAGCGACCAGCGGGCGATCCGTTCGGTGCCGTCCTGGATCCGCGTGCGCAGGACGGTCGGCCACAGCGTGAACAGCGTGCCGAGGACCGACAGGCCGACCCAGCCGAGCAGGTTCACGTGAGCGTGGGCGTCCCGCGCGGACGCGGCGTGCCCGGACGCCATCAGCCCGCCCAGCGTGCCCCCGGCGACCAGCGCGGCGCCGGCCCACACGTACCAGGTGACGACGTGCGCGAACCTCCCGGTCAGGGCGCGCCGCCCGCGCAGCGCAAGCACCGCGACGTGCGCGGCGACGACGCCCACCACGACCGCCGCGCCGCCGACGGCGACCGCCGGGACTCCTCCGGACACCCCGCAGAGGACGGCGACGATTCCCGCGTTCAGGACCGCCAGCCGCGTGAACGGCCACCAGCGCGCAGGCGGCGGAACGCGCAGGAGCGCGGCGGCGAAATGCTCCGTCCACGTGACGATGGCGTTGGTGACGGCGCCGAGCAGGAACACGTGGATCAGCAGCCAGTGCGGTGCGGGCAGCTCGCCGTGGAGCAGGGCCGCCACGACGGTCAGCGCGAGCCACGCGAGGACGGCGCCGTTCGCGACGGCGTGTCCGGCGGCGCGGGCCGGACGGGACGGCGCCGGCTTCGGCCGCACACCGATGGACGTCATGGCGCTTCCCTTCGCAGCAGGCGGGCCGCGGCCACGGCGCAGCCGCCGAAGAGCAGGAGCGCCACCTCGCCGAGGACGCCTCCCGCCGTCCGCAGGCCCGGGACGCCCGAGAGGTCGCCCGCGAGCCGCAGGAGGAGGGACGCGTGGAGCAGGGCGAGGGGCGCGTAGAGGACGGGGTGGAACGGCAGGCGCACCCGGAGCACGGCGGGCAGGATCACCGGGGCGTGCCCGAAGACCATCGACATCACGAAGCCGAGGAACACGGCGTGCAGGGCGGCGTCGTACGGCCCGCCGCCGTCCGGCCGTCCGGCGGCGAGCCAGATCGAACCGGCCACGGCGAGCCAGACATATCCGGCGAGGAGGCAGGCGGCGGCGTAGCGCGGCAGGCCCGGCATGCGGATGGTCCGGCGGGCGACGTCGCGGACGGCGAGCAGGCCGGCGAGCGCGGCCATGCCGAGGCCGGTGAGGCGCCATCCCGCGTCCGGCCAGGGGACGGAGGCGGCGGCGCCCGCCAGGACGAGGGCCGCCGCGAGGACCGGTCCGGCGGTGGCGCGGCGGCCGGCGAACGCGATCCGGGCGAGTTCGAGCCGCTCCCCCGCGATCGTGAGGACCAGGAACGCGGCGAGCCACGGGACGATCTCGATGACCGTCCGGCCGCCGACCCACAGCAGGCCGCCCGCGTACCAGGCGACGGCGCCCGCCGTCTGGACGAGCAGGTCGGGCCCGGTGCGGCGGCCGGTCAGGACCGCGATGTAGACGGCGACGAGCCAGCCGCCCGCGGCGGTGAGCAGGAGCCGCCCGGGCCGGTCGAGCCCGGCGGCGGTGGCGAGGGCGCCGGCTCCGGCGAGCGCGGGGGCGGCGTAGGCCCAGGGGCTTGCGAGGGCGACGGCGCGTTCCAGGGAGATCAGCGTGCCGAGGAAGCCGAGCGCCATCAGCGGGCCGTGCCCGGCGGCGAACCCGGCTCGCGGGAGCGGGACGTCAAGCCCCAGTAGAACGAGGGCGCCCCAGAGGGCGGCGACGAGGGAGAGCAGCGCCCCGGCGAGCATCGGGAGGCGGCGCACCGCGAGTCCGCGCCCCGCCCCGGCTCGCACGGCGGCTCCCGCCCGCGTCCCGGCCACCCCGCCCGCCTGTTTCTCCATGACAGAAGTATAAATACATATAGTGTTGTGAAAAACAGATGCAGGAGGAGTGCTCATGACCACATCGACCGCCCACCCGCAGCAGGACACCGTCCAGGCGATCCGCGACCACCACGAGCGGCTCGGCCGGACCATGGCCGACCACGCCCTCACGATCACCCGCGCGGCCGACCAGCTGGCCGCCCCCCATGACCGGCGCGACGCGCTCGCCGCGTTCTGCGAGGAGGAGGTCCTCCCGCACGCCGACGCCGAGGAGAAGACCCTCTACCGGGCCGCGGAGGACCTCCCCGAGGCGCGGCTGCTGCTGCGCGCGATGCTGGCCGAGCACGCCGTCCTGCGTGAGCGGGTAGCCGAACTGCGGGCGGCGCGGACGCCCGGCGAGGCGGTCGGCGCGGCGGCGGCGCTCAACGCGCTGTTCCAGTCGCACCTGGCGAAGGAGAACGACCTGATCCTGCCCGCGCTCGTGGACGCGGGCGTCGACCTCGCCGGGCTGCTCGCCGGCATGCGGGAGGTCCTCGGCGGCCCCGCGAAGGGCGCGGGCTGCACCTGCGGCGGCCACGACGACCCCGGCACGCCCGGCGCGACCGCCGAGGTGACCGGCGGGGAGCTGGACGTGCGGACCCTCGTCCCCGCCCAGCGGCACGCGCAGATCTTCGAGGCGTTCGGCGCGCTCGCGGCGGGGACGGCGTTCGTCCTCGTCAACGACCACGACCCGAAGCCGCTGTACTACCAGTTCGCCGCCGAGCACCCCGGCGAGTTCACCTGGGAGTACGAGGAGGCCGGGCCCGAGGTGTGGCGCGTCCGCATCGGCCGCCCCTGACCCGGCGGAACCCGCCTGGCGGCCGCGGCGCGGTGGCCGCCAGGCGTTCCGGCTGTTCAGGCGTTCCGGCCGTCAGGCGTCGGGGGCTTCGGAGTCGGTCTCGGTGCGGCTGAGGTGGGCCAGGCACAGGTGCGGCTCGACGAACGGTTCGAGCCGGTCGGCGGCCAGCGGCGCCCGCATCTCGGCGAGCGCGCCCTGGATGAGGCCGAGGTGCAGCGGGCAGACGACCTTCCGGTCGCTTTCGGCGATCTCAAGGAAGGGGCAGTGGACGAGCCGGAGCACGAGGTCGTCCCCGGCCTGCGAGTCGAAGCCGATGCCGTTCAGGAAGTCGGTCAGCCGGTCGAGCGCCTCGTCCGGCCCGACCTTCTGGAACGGCTCGGGCGGCTCGGCGAGGTAGCGCCCCCAGGCGCGCCCGGCCTCGGCCGCCGCGCCGGACGGGTCGTCCATGGTCCCGGCGACGAGGCTGGTGAGGATCTGCGCGAGCAGCCGGTAGCTGCGCACGCCCTCGCCGTCGTCGCCGCGCACCGCCCGGTAGAGCGCGCGGGGACGGCCCGGCCGCCCGCCCTCCGCGGGCCGCTCGGCGGCGCGCTCGGCGAGGCCGGCGCCGACCAGGCCGTCCAGGTGGAGGCGGACGGTGTTCGAGTGCAGCCCGGTGCGTTCGGCGGCCTCCCGGACACCGAGAGGGCCGAACGCGCGCAGGACCTCCAGGACGGCGGACCGGCTGGCGCCGAGCGGAGCGCCCGGCGCGCCGTCCACCAGTTCACGTTCACCCATTCCGCCATTTTATACAAGCGGAGTGGTAAAAAACCATCAGGAGGGGTCGTAGGCCAGGTTGGGGGCCAGCCAGCGCTCGACCTCCGCGACCGGAAGGCCGCAGCGGCCGGCGTAGTCCTCGATCTGGTCCTTGCCGACGCGCCCGACGGTGAAGTAGCGCGACGCCGGGTGGGCGAAGATGAGCCCGCTGACGCTGGCGGCCGGGGCCATCGCGTAGGACTCGGTGAGCTTCATCCCCAGGCGGCTCGCGTCCAGCAGGTCGAACAGGGTCTGCTTGAGGCTGTGGTCGGGGCTCGCCGGGTACCCGAGGGCGGGGCGGATGCCGCGGAACCGCTCGGCGTGCAGGTCCTCCAGGGCGGGGTCCGCGTCCGGCTCGAACCAGGCGCGGCGGGCCTCCAGGTGGACGTACTCGGCGAACGCCTCGGCGAGCCGGTCCGCGAGCGCCTTCACCATGATCGACTTGTAGTCGTCGTTCTCCTGCTCGAACTTCGCGGCGAGGTCCTCGGCGCCGAGGATCGTCACCGCGAAGCCGCCGAGGTGGTCGCCGGACGGGGCGACGTAGTCGGCCAGGCAGCGGTTGGGGCGGCCCTCCGGCTTCGACGTCTGCTGGCGCAGCATCGGGAAGCGCGCCACGCCGGGCAGGATGATGTCGTCGCCCTCGGAGTGCGCGGGCCAGAAGCCGTAGGCGCCGTGCGCCTCGAACGCGCCGTCGGCGATGATCTGGTCGAGCAGCTCGTTGCCCTCGTCGAACAGCTCGCGCGCGACGGGCTGGTCGAGAATCGCCGGGTACTTGCCCTTCAGCTCCCAGGCCAGGAAGAAGAACTGCCAGTCGATCATCTCGCGGATCGCGGCGATCTCCGGCCGGACGATCCGCACCCCGGTGAAGTCGGGGGTCGGCAGGTCGCCGAAGTCGACCCGCTCGCGGTTCTCGCGGGCCTGCTCGACGGTGAGCAGCGGGCGGCGCTGCTTGTTCTCGTGCTGCTCGCGGAGCCGGGCCTGCTCCTCGCGGTTGGCGGTGTCGAGCGTCGCGGCGCGCCCGTCGTCGAGCAGGTCGGAGACGACGCCGACGACGCGGGAGGCGTCCAGGACGTGGACGGTCGTCGCGTCGTAGGCGGGGGCGATCTTCACTGCGGTGTGCTGCCGGGACGTGGTCGCGCCGCCGATCAGCAGCGGCAGCTTCATGTCGCGGCGCTGCATCTCCGCGGCGACCGAGACCATCTCGTCCAGCGACGGGGTGATGAGCCCGGACAGCCCGATCGCGTCGGCGTTCTCCTGGATCGCGGTCTCCAGGATCTTGGCCGCGGGGACCATGACGCCGAGGTCGATGACGTCGTAGTTGTTGCAGCCGAGGACGACGCCGACGATGTTCTTGCCGATGTCGTGCACGTCGCCCTTGACCGTCGCGAGGACGATCTTGCCCTGGCCGCGGTCGCTGTGCACGCGGCCGGCGGCGAGCGCCTCCTGCTTCTCCTTCTCCATGAAGGGCTCCAGGTAGGCGACCGACCGCTTCATCACACGGGCGCTCTTGACCACCTGGGGGAGGAACATCTTGCCGGACCCGAACAGGTCGCCGACGACCTTCATGCCGTCCATCAGCGGGCCCTCGATGACGTCGAGGGGGCGTTCGGCCTGCTGCCGGGCCTCCTCGGTGTCGTCCTCGATGTAGTCGATGATGCCGTGCACTAGGGCGTGGGAGAGGCGATCGGCGACCGGCGCGTTCCGCCAGGACAGGTCGACCTCGCGCTTGGTGCTCTCGCCCTTGACGTTCTCGGCGAACGACACGAGCCGGTCGGTGGCGTCGGGGCGCCGGTCGAACAGCACGTCCTCCACCATTTCGAGCAGGTCGGCGGGGATGTCCTCGTAGACGGCGAGCTGCCCGGCGTTGACGATGCCCATGTCGAGGCCCGCCCGGACGGCGTGGAACAGGAACGCCGAGTGCATCGCCTCGCGGACGACGTCGTTGCCCCGGAAGGAGAACGACAGGTTGGAGATGCCGCCGCTGGTGCGGGCGCCCGGGCAGCGCTCCTTGATGAGGGGCAGCGCGTCGATGAACGCCTTGGCGTAGCCGTTGTGCTCCTCGATGCCGGTCGCGACGGCGAGGACGTTCGGGTCGAAGATGATGTCCTCGGCCGGGAACCCGACCTCCTGCGTGAGCAGGTCGTAGGCGCGGCCGCAGATCTCCACCTTGCGCTCGGTGGTGTCGGCCTGGCCCCGCTCGTCGAAGGCCATGACCACGACGCCGGCGCCGAAGTCGCGGATGCGGCGGGCCTGCTCCAGGAACGGGCCCTCGCCCTCCTTGAGGCTGATGGAGTTGACGACGCCCTTGCCCTGGACGGTCTTCAGCCCCGCCTCCAGCACGCTCCAGCGCGAGCTGTCGACCATGATCGGGATGCGGGCGACCTCGGGCTCGGTGGCGATGAGGTTGAGGAACGTCGTCATCTCCCGCTCGCTGTCGAGCAGGTCGGCGTCCATGTTGACGTCGAGCAGGTTCGCGCCGCCGCGCACCTGCTCGAGCGCCACGTCCACGGCGGCCTGGTGGTCGCCCGCCTCGATGAGCTTGCGGAACTTCTTGGAGCCGGTGACGTTGGTGCGCTCACCGATCATGACGAAGCCGGTGTCGGCGCCGATCGCGAACGGCTCCAGGCCGCTGAACCGGCTCGCCGCGCCGGGCCTGGCGACCTCGCGCGGCCCCATCCCCCGCACCGCCTCGGCGATCTTGGCGATGTGGTCGGGGCCCGTCCCGCAGCAGCCGCCGACGACGTTGACCATGCCGGACGCGGCGAACTCGCCGACCTTGGCGGCCGTCTCCTCCGGCGTCTCGTCGTAGCCGCCGAAGGCGTTCGGCAGGCCCGCGTTCGGGTGGCTGGCGGTGTAGGTGCCGGCGAGGCGCGCCAGCTCCTCCACGTGCGGGCGCATCTCGTCGGCGCCGAGGGAGCAGTTCACGCCCACGACCAGCGGCTCGGCGTGCTCGATCGAGCGCCAGAACGCCTCGACCGTCTGCCCGGACAGCGTCCGGCCCGACAGGTCGACGATGGTCACCGAGATCCACAGCGGCAGGTGCGGGGCGACCTCGCGGGCGGCGGCGATCGCGGCCTTCGCGTTCAGCGTGTCGAAGATCGTCTCGATCAGCAGCAGGTCGACCCCGCCCTCGGCGAGCCCGGCGATCTGCTCGGCGTAGGCGGCCTTGACCTGGTCGAACGTGACGGCGCGGTAGGCCGGGTCCTCGACCCGCGGGGACAGCGAGAGCGTGACGTTCAGCGGGCCGATCGAGCCGGCGACGTACCGCCCGCCGAACTCGTCGGCGGCCTGCCGGGCCAGCCGTGCGCCCTGCACGTTCATCTCCCGGACCAGGCCTTCGAGGCCGTAGTCGGCCTGCCCGATGCTGGTCGCGGTGAAGGTGTTGGTGGTCGTGATGTCGGCGCCCGCCCGCAGGTACTGCCGGTGGACGTCCTGGATCACGTCGGGCCGGGTCAGGTTCAGCAGGTCGGGGTCGCCGGTGACGTCCTTCGGGTGGTCGTCGCCGATGCGGTCGCCGCGGTAGTCGCCGGGGGTCAGTCCCGCACCCTGGAGCATCGTGCCCCAGGCGCCGTCCAGCACCGCGATCCGCTGCTCAAGGAGTTCGCGCAATGGAGTTCGAGTCATGTCTTTTCGAGCACCTCCCATGGAATCTGGGAGGCGCCCTTGCGGAATCAGGTGTGTCTCGGGCCGAGCGTGGCGGGCTCTCGCCCGTTGCAGCGCCTCTCGGCCCGGTACCGAGGTTACATTCCGAGGGGCCGGTGTGTCAGGCGCGGCCCGGGTTGCGGGCAGGATGAGGTGATGCGCGCACGACCGATCTCGCCGTCTCTGGTGGTCGAGGAGCTGGCCGACCGGATCGCCGCTTCGAAGGCCGGTTCCTGGTCGCGGGTGGCGGTCGACGGTGCGCCGCCCGCCGCGCCCTCGGACCTGGCCGACGCGCTCGTCTCGCCGCTGCGCGCTCTGGGGCGCGACGTCGTGCGGGTGTCGGCGCGCGACTTCCTGCGCCCGGCGTCGCTGCGCTACGAGCACGGACGGGACGATCCGGACGTCTTCTACGACGAGTGGCTCGACGTGGGCGGGCTCGTCCGGGAGGTGCTGGGGCCCCTGGAGCCGTCCGGCACGGGAAGGGTCCTGCCGAGCCTGTGGGACGCGGCGCTCGACCGGGCGACGAGGGCGGACTATGTGCGCGTCCGGCCCGGCGGAGTCCTCCTCCTGGACGGTTCGCTGCTGCTCGGCCGGGGGCTGCCGTTCGAGCTGACCGTCCACCTGACGCTGTCGCCCGGCGCGCTGGCCCGCCGCACCCCCGGCGACGAGGCGTGGACGCTGCCCGCCTACGCGCGCTACGACACCGAGGTCCAGCCCGTGCGCGCCGCCGACGTCGCCCTGAAGATGGACGACCCGGGACATCCGGCGCTGATCACGGCCGCCTGACCACCGACACTCAGGGCCGCCATTCCTCCTGGTAGGCGGGGTGGTGGGCATAGGCCAGCGCGAGGAGGCGCAGGACGTTCTCCCGGACGGACTGGGCCGCGTCCAGCTCGGGGGTGCGGTGGCCCTGGCCGAGGATCCAGGCCTGCTTCTCGTACTCGTCGACGATCTGGCGCTTGGCGGCCGCCTCGGCGAGCGCGCGGGACGGGGCGTGGCGGGCGATGTGCTCGGCGTACGCGTCGTTCTCCGCCGTCGCGACGTAGGCGGGATCGTCCGTGTCGGTGCTGACCGTCCCGGAGGGGGACGCCTTCCAGGGGGAACCGGAGCAGGCGCGGGCGATCTGCTCGTCCCGGTCCAGCCGGGCGCGGAGGAACTCCACCAAATCCATAGGGCCATCCTGCCCCCTGCGGAGCGGGATGGCCCTACGGGATCGCCTTACGGGAAGGCCCTCCGGTGCGCGGTCAGGCGGCGCAGTTGCCGGTGACCGGCTTGCCGGCGAACCGGTCGGCGAGGAACGTCATCGCGTCGGGCTCGCTCCAGAGCATGCCGGTGGCGTGCTCGGCGAAGGTGTAGGTCTTCCAGGTGACGTTGGCACCCTTCGCGCACCACGCCTTGTGGAGGGTGTCGGCCTGCCCGGCCGGGATGATCTCGTCGTAGACGGCCTGCGTCTGGAGCACCGGGGCGCTCGGGGCGGTGGAGCCGAGCCTGTTGGCGTCCAGGCGCCGCCGCCACTCGGGCGTGGCCAGCGGGTCGCTGGTCGTGAAGTCGCTGATGTGCTTGAACGCGGTCTGGACGACCGTGAGGGGCCCGTCGAAGCTGACCAGGCAGATGTCCTTGGCCTTGGCCAGCAGCGCGCGGCCCTCGTCGTTGAGGTACTTCTCCAGGTCGAGCTCGGGGTAGGCGGCGTCGTAGCCGACGGCGGCCATGAACATGAGCGCGATGAACGGGGAGCCGTCCAGGCCCTTGGCGACGGCCTGCAGGTCCGCCGGGACGCCGCCCGCGAACACGCCCTTGATCGTCAGGTCGGGGGCGTAGGTCTTCGCCAGCTCCGCCGCCCAGCCCGCGGTGGTGCCGCCCTGCGAGTAGCCCCAGATGCCGACCGGCGAGACGCCGAGGCCCGCGTCCGGGAGGCGCCGCGCGGCGCGGGCGACGTCCAGCAGGGCCCGCCCCTGGGAGGTGCCGACCTCGTAGGTGTGCTGGCCGGGGGTGCCGAGGCCCTCCATGTCGGTGACGGCGACGGCCCACCCGCGGCTGAGCGCGTCGGCGATGAACAGCTCCTCGTAGTCCATGCCCTGGGTGAGGGTGTAGGACGGGGCGCAGGCGTCGCCGAGCCCGCGCGTCCCGACGCCGTACGCGACGAGCGGCCGCTCGCCCTCGCCCGTCCACTCCTTGGTGGGGACGAGGACCATGCCCGAGACGGCGTTCGCCTGCCCCTCCCCCGTCTGCGACCTGTACAGCACCTGCCAGGACTTGACGTCCCCGTACGGCGAGTGGCTGATCGGGTCGACGGTGAACACCGCGGGACGCGACCGGATGACGTCACCGGGCGCGCCCGCCGGGAGCGGGGAAGGCGGCTGGTAGAACGGGTCCTCGGCCGGAGGCGTGGGAGCCTGCGGCGCCGCGGCGGCGGTGCCCTGCAGGGCGGCCGCCGTCATGACGAGGCCGACGCACGACGCCACGGCGGCGCGCACGACCCGGCGGACGGTGATGGACATGGCGGGTACCCCTTCGACATGGCGGCGAGACTTCGCCCCTGCCGTCGGCGTGACGGCCACCTGACCGTAACGTAATTAGACACTTACTCCAATGTCGCCGGGGGAGCATCCTCGGCGCCGGTTTTGTGCGTGGCTGACAAAGTGCGGCCCTTCCAGGCGCCGCCCTGCCCGGCGCGGTGCCGGCGCGCGGAGTCGAGCGTCATCGCCGCGTACAGCAGTGCCACGAGCGGCAGAGCCGGAGCGCGCGCGGGCGACAGGCCGTAGAAGCGCAGCATCGGCACGTAGGTGGCCGCCATGAGGGCCCAGGCAATGGCTCCCGCCGCGAGGGCGAGCCCGCCGGGGCCGGACGGTCCGGCGGCCAGTCCCGCGACCGTCGCGGCGGGCGGGACGGCGTAGAGGAGCAGCAGGCCGGCGACGGTCCCGGCGAGCAGGACGGGCGAGTAGCGCAGCTGGTGGTAGGCGCTGCGGGCGATCATCGCCCAGAGGTCGGCGAGGCGGGGGTAGGGGCGGCGGCTGGCGACGTCGCGGCCGAGGTCGAGGCGGCAGCGCCCGCCCGCGCGCTTGACCAGCCGTCCCAGCGCCACGTCGTCGATCAGCGCGTCGTGGATCCGGGCGAGGCCGCCCGCCCGCTCCAGGACGGCGCGGCGCACGAGCATGCAGCCGCCCGCGGCGGCGGCCGTGCGCGCCCCGTCGCGGCCGACGCGGCGGAACGGGTAGAGCTGGGCGAAGAAGTACACGAAGGCGGGGACGACCACCCGTTCCCAGCCCGTGCGGGTGCTGAGCGTGGCCATCTGCGAGAGCAGGTCACGGCGTCCTGCCTCGGCGGCGCGGACGAGCCTCTCCACGGTGCCGGGGGCGTGGGCGATGTCGGCGTCCGTGAAGAGGAGGAAGTCGGGTTCGCCCGCCGCCCGGACGCCCTCCGCCATCGCCCAGACCTTGCCCGCCCATCCCTGCGGGCGCTCCCTCGCGGGCACGATCGTCAGGGCCGGGTCGCCGCCCGCCAGAGAGGCGGCCGTCTCGGCGGTGCCGTCGCCGCTCCCGTCGTCGACCAGGACCACGCGGAACGCGCCCGGGTAACGCTGGGCGAGCAGCGTCGGCAGGGTCTCCGGGAGGACGGCGGCCTCGTCGCGCGCCGGGACCACGGCCACGACCTCGGGCCACGGGTCCGGCTCCGGCGCCTCGGGCAGGCCCGGTCCCGTCCGCCAGAAGCCGCCGTGCGCGAACGCCAGGTACAGCCATCCGGCCAGCGCCGCCAACGCCAGGGCGCCCACGACCATCACGTTCCGCAGCCTCGCACCGCGCCGGCGCCCCGTCCACCAACGGCGTCCCGACGGCGCGCCGGACCTGGCGCTAAAGTCACGCGGATGGACGACGTCCTGTGGAAGGCCGCCGGCAAGCTGCGCGGATCCGTCGACGCGGCGCAGTACAAGGACTTCGTCCTCGGGCTCGTCCTCCTCAAGTACGTGTCCGACTCGTCCGGCGACGGGGCCTTCCGGGTACCGGCCGGGGCGCGCTGGGCGGACCTCTCCCCCGCGTCCGAGAGGCTCGGGGAGCGGATCGACGCGGCGATGAGCGCCGTCATGCGGGCCAACCCGTCGCTGGACGGCGTGCTCCCGCAGATCTTCGCCCGGGTCGACCAGCGGCGCCTCGGCGAGCTGGTCGACCTCATCGGCCAGGTGCGGTTCGGGGGGCGGCCCGCCCGGGACGTGCTCGGCGAGGTCTACGAGTACTTCCTCGAGCGGTTCGCGCGGGCCGAGGGCAAGCGCGGCGGCGAGTTCTACACGCCGGCGGGTGTGGTCAGGCTGCTGGTGGAGGTCCTGGAGCCGTTCCGGGGACGGGTGTACGACCCGTGCTGCGGTTCCGGCGGCATGTTCGTGCAGGCGGAGCGGTTCGTCCTGAGCCACCGGGGCCGGCTGGGCGACATCGCGGTCCACGGGCAGGAGGCGAACGAGCGGACGTGGCGGCTGGCCAGGATGAACCTGGCGATCCACGAGATCGCGGGCGACGTCCGGTGCGCCGACACGTTCTACGAGGACGCCCACCCGGGCCTTGCCGCCGACCACGTCCTCGCCAACCCGCCGTTCAACATGTCGGACTGGTACCGCGACCCCAGCGACGCGCGCTGGCGGTACGGCGTCCCGCCGGCGGGGAACGCCAACTTCGCCTGGATCCAGCACATCGTGGCCAAGCTCGGGCCGCGGGGCCGTGCGGGCGTCGTGATGGCGAACGGCTCGATGTCGTCCCGGCACTCGGGCGAGGGCGAGATCCGCGCGGCGCTGGTGGAGGCCGATCTCGTCTCGTGCGTCGTCGCGCTGCCGGACCGGCTGTTCCGCAGCACCCAGATCCCCGCCTGCCTCTGGTTCCTCGACAAGAGCAAAGGCGCGCCTGGCGAGGTGCTGTTCGTCGACGCCCGGGACATGGGGACGCTGGTCGACCGCACGGAGCGGATCCTCACCGACGCCGACATCGCCCGGATCGCCGGCGCGTACCGGGCCTGGCGCGGCCACGACCACGCGGACGTCCCCGGCTTCTGCCACGCGGCGGGGCTGGACGAGATCAGGGCGCACGACCACGTCCTCACGCCGGGGCGCTACGTCGGCGCCGCCGAGGCGGACCGCGGCGACGAGCCCGCGGCCGACCGGGTGGAGCGGCTCACCAAGGAGCTCTTCACGCACTTCGAGGAGTCGGCGCGCCTCGACCTGGTCGTCCGGGACGAGCTGGGGCGCCTCCGCGACCGGCGGGCCGATGGCTGACGTGGCGCTGGGGGAGCTCGTCACGTTCTCCAACGGCCGGTCGCACCCCGCCGCGGGCACCCGCTACCGGACGTTCGGCGCCAACGGCGTCATCGGGACGTCCGGCCGGTTCAACGCCGGGCCCGGCTCCACCGTCGTCGGGCGCGTCGGGACCTACTGCGGGGCCGTCCACTACAGCCCTGAGCGGTGCTGGGTCACCGACAACGCCATCATCGCCACGGCGAAGGACGGGGTGAACCCCCGCTACGTCTACTACCTGCTCAAGCGGCTCGGCCTGAACCGGTACCGCATCGGCTCGGGGCAGCCGCTGCTCACCCACGCGATCCTGAACGGCCTCACCGTCCGGCGGCCGAGCCGGGCGGAGCAGGACGCGGCGGCGTCCGTCCTCGGCGCCCTCGACGACAAGATCGCGGTGAACGGGCGCATCGCGGCCTGCGGGGACGCGCTGGTCCGCGCCCGCTACGACGTGGCGGCGGCCGCGGCCGAATCCGCCGTGCCGATCGGCGAACTCGGGGAACTGGTGCGCCGCCACGCGCCGCCGCACCGGATCGGGCGGGACGAGAACTACATCGCGCTGGAGCACATGCCGAAACGGCACATGTGGCTCTCGACCTGGACCGACGCGTCCGGCGTCACCAGCGCGAAGCGGTGCTTCGAGGCCGGCGACGTCCTGTTCGGCAAGCTCAGGCCCGTCTTCCACAAGGTGGGGCTCGCCTTCGTGGACGGCGTCGCGTCGACCGACATCCTCGTGGTCCGCCCGAAGGACGACGCCCGCCGGGGCTGGCTCCTCGCCGCCCTGGCCAGCGACGAGGTCGTGGCGCACGCCTGCGCCGTCGGCGACGGCACGCGCATGCCCCGCGCCAGGTGGCAGGACATCGCGGCCTTCCCGGTCCCCTGGCCCGGCGACGGCCCCGCGCGCGCGTTCGGCCGCCTCGCCGGTGCGCTGGCCAAGCGGGCGGAGGCCGCCGCTTCGGAGAGCGCGACCCTCGCGAACCTCCGCGACACCCTGCTGCCAGAACTGATCGCCTGAAGGCGCGGGCCGCCTCGACCTCACCCTGGCGCCGCTGATCTCCGTCTGGGGCCGCAGGCCCGGCGGCTGACGCCGGGCGGGTTTTCAGACCGCCCCGGGCTCCCTGACTGGGCAGGTAAGAAGCCGCCTGTGGCGGATCATGGACGCGGCGTGACGCGTCCCAGGGTGCGGCAAGGCCCTTGCACGCGCGCAAGCGTTGGTGACTGCCCCTCGGGGCTGCGTAAGAGTGTGTGTTGTTTCACTTCCACGTCCGACATCGACTTGGCCGAAGAGCACATGTTCGCTTACAGCCCGACACGGAGACGTGAAACCAACGCCGCCATGAACGCATCAGACACATGGTCAGGGCCCCTTCTGGTGCCCGCTCCCGCTCCCTCGCTGGAGGTCGGGATCCCGTCCGCCTGGAACAACAACGGCAAATCGTCAGGGCGCCTCATCGGCGAGATCGACCTCGCCGCCACGCCGCCCGCCGTGCGGCTCGGCCGTTCCTACGTCCGCGAGCTCGTCGGCCAGCACTTCGGCGCCGACCGGTCCGAGCTCGGCGACCTGGAACTGCTGACCAGTGAGGCCATGACCAACTCGGTGCTGCACGCGCGGCCCCGCCGGGACGGGACGATCACCGTGTCGGTCCTGCACGTCGACCGGTACGTCCGGGTCGAGGTCACCGACGGCGGCGCCGCCTCCCCGGGGCAGCCGCGCCCGGTGGACGAGGCGCTGCCCGCGGGCGGGCGCGGGATGACCCTGATGAAGGCGCTCGCGACCGACTACGGCACCTGCCGCGGCCGGAACGGGACCTCCGTGTTCTGGTTCGGCATCGGCGTCCGGGACGGATGGCGGCTGCCGTGACCCCGGGGGCGGCGCTGCGACCGGCCGGCTGGACCGAACCGTCCCCTCCGGGGGGCGGGATCCGGCTCAGCACGTCGTCCGCCAGCGTCGCCCGGATGTGCAACTACCTCCTCGGCGGCAAGGACAACTACGCCGCGGACCGCGCGTCCGCCGAGCGTGCCCTGCGCAGCTGCCCGGTGGTGCTGCGGCTCGTCCAGGCGAACAGGGGCTTCCTGGACCAAGCCGCCGCACTGCTCGCCGGGGAGGCCGGGCTCCGGCAGTTCGTCGACGTCGGCTGCGGGCTGCCCGCCGCCGAGAACCTCGGCGACCTCGTCCGGCGGGCCGACCCGGCCTGCCGGGTCGCCTACGTCGACAACGACGCGATGGTCCTCGCGCACGCGCGGGCCCTGCTCGCCGTGGACGACGGCACCGGCGCCTTCGCCGGGGACGTCCGCGCCCCGGCCGCGCTGCTCGCCGACCCCGGGCTGCGGCGTCTGATCGACCTCTCCGAGCCCGTCGCGGTGTTCCTGCTCGGCGTCCTGGACTTCGTCGCCGACGAGGACGACCCGGCCGGCATCGTCGCCGCGCTGGCGGCGGGCCTCCCCCCGGGCAGCCACGTGGTGATCAGCCACGCCGTGCGGTCGCCCGAGCTGGACGCGGTCTCCGGGCCGCGTGAGGGCGTCGACACGCCGTTCCGGCCGAGGAGCGAGGACGAGATCGCCCGCATCTGCGGGAGCCTGCGGATGCTCGCCCCCTATCCGGCCCGGCTCACGGCGCCCACCTCGCTGCGCGATCCGCGCCCGCTGCCGCTCGTCGGCTGCGTCGGGCGCGTCCCGGGGTGACGGTCCGGATGCCCTCCGCGGTTCTCACGGGAAACGCTGTCCGGGCGCGGGACGAGGCCCTCGCCTGGACCGGTTACAGGACGGACATATCTGCCGATCGCCCGCCCCGGCCGCGCGGCGCTTCGCTACGATCGAAGCGCCAGCAACTGCCACATCTAGGGCGAGTGATGACAGCGGACGGCGAGCCGAAGTCTCTCTCCGACATCACCAAGGACATGGGGCTGAACATGTCCGACGTTGCGGCCTTCTCCGGACTCGACGAAAGCACGATCTTCCGGTTGTGGGACAACGTCGAATGGCTCGACCGGATCAGCGGCCGGTCGCTGCAGAGCCTCATGTCGTCCGTTCCGGGAATCGCCGAGTACTCCATGGCGCACGCCCTCCGCAAAAGGCGCGACGGGCTCGTCGCCGACCTGCACGGCGAGGGCCTCAACGTCAACCTCGACGCCCTGGAGAGATCGCCCGTCGCGCAGCCGCACCTGCTGAACGCGCTGGAGGCCGGGCTGCACATCATGCGCGGCCAGGCGACGCAGAAGACGTCGTCGTTCATCGCCCGCTTCTGGGGGCGCGAGCAGGACACCGCGCTGGAGGCGCTCTACTCCACCACGGCCGGCGAGGGCCTTCTGGACGACCCGCGGAAGCTGTACGACTCGTCCATCGACCTGGCCCCCCGGCTGAACCGCAAGACCTACTCGTTCCACTCGATCCTCGCGCTCAACATCCTCACACACCAGGTCAGCAAGGTGACCGGGGAGCTGGAGGCCGACCTCGGGTTCGAGGTGCCCGGACGGCAGGCCGCGTTCATGATGCGCGGCGTCGTGATGGGCTCCCTGATCAGCTCGAACGACTTCGAGCTTGCCGAGCGCTACCGCAAGGAGCTCGACGCGGCGCCGGTCTATGCGGCGCTGGAGGAATGGTCGTTCCCGACCTACACCAGGGACGGCCGGATCAGCAGCGACTTCACCCTTCCGAGCTCCCTGTCGCTGCGCAACACGGCCGTCGAGGTGCTCCGCGAGATCGCCGTCTACAACGACGCCTACGTCTACTACCTGGCGTCGACGTACATCCCGCTGGCGGTGAAGCGCGACCCGGCGTTCGGCGGGAAGCTCCCCGAGCTGATCCAGGCACTGGAGCTGCGCGGGGCCGACTGCCGGGACAGAAGGATCAGACAGACCTGCGAAAAGCTGGTGCGGCGGCTCAAGGGCCTCGCCTGAACCAGGCCTTGGAGAATGGGGAGCCGGTGGAGGACACGGCGCAAGCCATCGCGAATCTGACGCGCGCGCGTTGGGAGGCGAACGCGGAGTACTGGGTCAAGGTCATCAGGGAGCGCCGCGACCGGTACCGGACCGAGCTGACCGACGCCGCCGTCCTGGACGCCGTCGGCGACTGCGCGGGCCGGCGCGTCCTGGACGCGGGATGCGGCGAGGGCTACCTGTCCCGCAAGCTCGCCTCCATGGGCGCCGACGTCACGGGGGTGGACGCGGCGCAGGGCCTGATCGACGCGGCCTCCTCGCACCCGTCGCCGGTGGGCAAGACCACCTTCACCCGCGCCAGCGTCGAGGACCTGCCGCTGGAGGACGACCAGTTCGACCTCGTCCTGTGCAACCACCTGTTCAGCCACCTCCAGGACCCGACCCGCGCCATCGGCGAGTTCTCGCGCGTCCTGAAGAGCGGCGGGCGGCTGGTCCTGCTGACCCTGCACCCCTGCTTCTACGTGGAGAACGCCGAGCAGGGCGCGGCGAGCAGCGTCCCGGCCTCGCAGTACTTCGCCTCGCGCGGGATCGACCAGCGGTTCATGGTGGACGGCCTGGAATCCCCTTCGATGATCACAAGCTGGCTCCGGCCGCTGGAGTACTACGCTGGAACGCTCCGAGACGCCGGTTTCGTCATCGCGGACCTGCGCGAGCCGCATCCGACGGAAGAGCAGATGCGGGACGACCCCTGGTGGCGCAAGGGCTTCCCCACGGCCATGTTCATGCTCCTGATCGCGGAGCGCCGTTAGAGTCGTCCTCATGGAGGACGTGCCGGCGGGGTTAGCGGAGCATCCGGACAGGCTCCGGTGGAACGAGAAGTACGCGGAGGCTTCCGGGCCGTCGCGTGCCCACCCGCTCGCGGAACGCGCGCTGTCGCTGGGGATGCCCGACGGCGGGGTGCTCGACCTCGCGTCCGGACCGTCCGGCAGCGCCCTGCTGGCCGCCTGGACGGGACGCGCCGTGACCGCCGTCGACATCTCCGAGATCGCCCTCGGGCGCCTCGGCGCCGAAGCGCGGCGGCGCGGGCTCGGGCCGCTGATCACCCTCGTCCAGGCCGACCTGGGCGAGTGGCGGCCTGGCACGGACCGGTACGCGCTCGTCCTTTGCACCGGCTTCTGGGACCGCGCCGTGTTCGAGCGCGCGGCCGGGGCCGTCCTGCCCGGCGGCCTGCTGGCCTGGGAGGCGTTCACCGAGGCGGCCCGGCGCGACCGCCCGCGCCTGCCCGCCGAATGGTGCCTCAAGCCGGGCGAGCCCGCCTCGCTGCTGCCGGACGGCTTCACCGTCCTCGACCAGTCCGACGACGCCGGCAAGCGCCGCTTCCTCGCCCGCCGCGAAGATCAGTCGAGGTCGACGACGACCGGGGCGTGATCGGAGGGGCCCTTGCCCTTGCGGGCCTCCCGGTCGACATACGCGGAACCCACCCGCGCCGCGACGTCCTCGCTCGCGTAGAACAGGTCGATCCGCATGCCCATGTTCTTGTGGAACGCTCCGGCCCGGTAATCCCAGTACGTGTAGGGATGGGGGCCCTTCATGGGCGTCGGGACGACATCGCGGAGGCCGAGGGCCCGCAGGTCGGCGAGCGCCTGCCGCTCGGCGGGCGTGACGTGCGTGGAACCGACGAAAACGGCGGGGTCCCAGACGTCCTCGTCGGTGGGGGCGACGTTGTAGTCGCCGCAGGCGACCAGCGGCGCCCCCTCGGCCAGCTCGGCCCCGAGCGCGTCGCGGAGGCCCTCGAACCACGCCAGCTTGTAGGCGTAATGGGCGGATTCGGGAGTGCGGCCGTTCGGCGCGTACAGGGACCAGACCCGGACGCCGCCGCACGTGGCGCCGATCGCGCGGGCCTCGGGTGCCAGCAGGACGGGCTCGCTCAGCTCCATCTGGCCGGCCTCGTCTTCGGCTCCGGCCTCGCCCGCGTAGGACGGCTCGCCCGGAAAGCCGAGGGAGACGTCCTCGATGCCGACCCGTGAAAGGACGGCCACGCCGTTCCACCGCCCGTCGCCGTGCGCGGCGGTGGCGTACCCCAGCTCCTTTACCTCCGCGGCGGGGAAGAGATCGGCGCGGCACTTGGTCTCCTGGAGGCAGACCACGTCCGGCTTCGTCTCGTCCAGCCAGCCGAGAAGGCGCGGAAGGCGTGCCTTGACGGAGTTGACATTCCACGTCGCGAGGCGCATCCCCCCAGCCTGCCATCCCCGGGCGCGTGGAAGCGTGTGTCATGCCGTCGGCGGGGATATCCTGGCGGCTTCCCCTGTCCCCTGCCAGATGACACCGCTCCTTGCGTGTGGCCGGTAGATTGCGGGTCGGCCTCCTTCTCCCGGATTTCACGCTGTGCTTAGCCCGGCCCTGGAAGGGTGGTCACGTTCGTGGTGTCGTCGAACCCGGAGCAAGTGAGGAAACATGTCCGAGGATGACAAGCCCCGGGGCAAGCCGGCGGTCAAGGCGAAGGCGAAGATCCCGAACGCCCAGAGCATCCGCAGCCCCGAGTTCACTCCGCACGGGATCAGCGCCGGCCGCGGCAGCGGGCTGAACCGGCCGTCCGCGCTGACCGCCAAGGAGGCCAAGAAGCGCCGGCTGATGATGGTCGCCGGGATCGTGGTCGCCGCGCTCGCGATCTCCGGCGGGGTGTTCTGGTGGGTCAGCCGCCCCGGGCCGAAGGTCGAGGTGACCGGCAAGTTCGCCGAGGAGCCCAAGGTCGAGATCCCGAAGAAGCTGGAGCCGACCAGGACGCTCAAGGTGAGCACGCCGATCAAGGGCGGCGGCCCCGTCGCCGCCGACGGCGACACCGTCTTCGTCCAGTTCGCCACCTACAAGTGGTCGAAGGCCAAGGACGAGGAGAACTCGCGGGTCAAGAGCTCCAGCGAGAAGGTCCGCTCCTCCTACGAGGAGAACCAGCAGCAGGGCGGCGGCGGCCCCATGAAGCTCGTCGTCGGCAAGAGCGGGCTCAAGGACATCGACAAGAGCCTCGTCGGCAAGTCCGCCGGCAGCCGGGTCGTGATGCAGCTCCCGCCGTCCAAGGAGCTCACCCAGCTGAGCCCGCAGCAGATCTCCGCCAAGGACGCGATCCTGTTCGTCATGGACGTCCAGGCGGTCGTCCCGAAGAGCCAGCAGCCGCAGGGCACCGTGCAGAAGCTGGACGACAAGTCGCTGCCCAAGGTCGAGGACAAGGGCGCCGGCAAGGAGCCCAAGGTGACGATCCCGGGCGAGGACGCACCGAAGAAGCTCGTGGCGAAGACCCTCGTCGCGGGCAACGGGCCCGCGCTGGCCAAGGGCGACGAGGCGGTCGTCAACTACACCGGCAAGATCTGGAAGTCCGGCGACAAGTTCGACTCCAGCTGGGACAACAAGCAGCCCGCGACGTTCCCGATCGGCCTGGGGCAGACCATCCCCGGCTTCGACAAGGGGCTCACCGGCGCGAAGGTCGGCAGCCGCGTGCTGCTCGTCCTGCCGCCGGACGAGGGCTACGGCAAGAAGGGCAGCCCGCCCAAGATCAAGGGCGACGACACCCTGGTGTTCGTGGTGGACGTCCTCGCGAAGGTCTACAAGTGAGCTGACCGAGGCGCGGCCGTGCGCGGGAGCGGCGGGGCACCCCATGGGTCCCCGCCGCTCGCCTTTTTTCCGAAAGGCCGCCGGTTGCGGCATCCGTCACGACAACCAGGGAGACGGATTGCCCGTCCTCCTATGGGAGACCGCGGATGAGCATTGGGCGGCCGCCGCACGGATTCCCTCAGGTATCGTCTGTAACGCATTAATCACGGGGGGGTTGTGAGCGACAGCGAGAAGATCCCGGAGAGCCGGGAACGCTCCGGGACGGGCCAGGCGGACCGGCACGACACCGAGGCCGGGGCGTCGGCCGGCACGGACGGACGCGCGACCGCCACGCTGACCGCGGATGTGAACGGCTCCGAACTTGCCATCGGAGAATCCGCCCCGGACGCCGAATTCGCCGACGAGGACGACATATCTCGGAACGACGACAAGGGTCGCGGAGAGGCCACCGACCTGGGCGACTCAGCCGAATCGACCACCGTGGATAACACCACGGACGCCCCCGCCGATGAAGCCCCCGCGTCCGAAGACGCCGCCCTCTCTGAGGATGTCTCCCCCGCCGAAGACGCCGCAGCCCCCGAAGGCGCCACCGCCTCGGAGAGCGCCGCCGCGTCCAATGATCTGACCGCCTCCGAGGCCGCCCCCGCCTCCGACGGCCTCGCCGGCCCCGAAGACGTCGCAGCAGCCGATGAGGCCACCACCTCCCAGGGCCCCACCGCCTCGGAAAGTGCCGCCGCACTCGATGATCCCGCGGTGTCCGATGGTGTCGCCGCGTCCGAAGGTGCCGCCGCCGAGGGGGTTGCGGCGTCCGGAGAGGCCGCCGTGTCCGAGGGTGTCGCGGCGTCCGGAGGTGCGGCCGCGCCGGATGGTGTTTACGGGGCGACCACCGGAGATACCAAGACCATGCCCGCCGCCTCCAAGCGCGACTCGACCCAGCGCGACTCCCATGCCGGAGAACCGCCGTCCGGCACAGCTCCCGGGCCCGGCGGCGGTGGAGGCAAGGGGCCCGGCAAGCCGCGCAGCCGCCGGTCGCGGTTCTTCCGCCGCTCGCTGTTCCTGATCCTCGCCTTCCTCGGGTTCTGCATCGCCGCGTTCGGCGTGGCCTACCTGTTCACGCCGGTGCCGTCGCCGCAGGAGGAGGCGATCGCGCAGGGCCCGACGTTCTACTACTCCGACGGCAAGACGCAGATCGCGAAGACCGGCGTGAACCGGGACGCGGTCAAGCTCGACAAGATCCCCAAGAGCACCCGGGACGCCGTGATCGCCGCGGAGAACCGCAGCTTCTACAGCGACCCCGGGGTGTCGGTCCAGGGGACCACGCGGGCGCTGTGGTCCACCGCGACCGGCAAGCAGCTCCAGGGCGGCTCGACGATCACGCAGCAGATGGTCCGCAACTACTACGGCGGCATCGGCAAGGACCGCTCGGTCACCCGCAAGCTCAAGGAGATCATGGTCTCCCTGAAGGTGGGCCGGGAGAAGGACAAGAACTGGATCCTCGAGCAGTACCTCAACACCATCTACTTCGGCCGCGACGCCTACGGCGTGCAGGCCGCCGCGCACGCCTACTTCGACAAGGACGTCTCGAAGCTGACGCCCGCGGAGGGCGCCTACCTCGCCGCCGCGATCCAGCAGCCGAGCAACTTCGCCGACCCGACCGGCCCCCGCCGCGCCTACGCCGAGCAGCGCTGGCGCGCGATCGTCGGCAACATGGTCCGGGACGGGGCGCTCACCTCGTCCCAGGCGGCCTCGCTGACCTTCCCCGCCCCCGGCAAGGAGAAGATCATCGACGTCCTCAAGGGCCAGCGCGGCTACATGGTGAACGTGGCCAAGAAGGAGCTCACCGAGCGCCGCGGCTACAGCGAGGACGAGATCAACCGCAGCGGGCTGAAGATCACCACGACGTTCGACAAGCGGCTGATGGACGCGATGAAGCAGGCCGTCTCGAACAACGCCCCGAACGGGATGAGCAAGAAGATCCGCACCGGCGCGGTGTCGGTCGACCCGTCCACCGGGCAGGTGCTCGCCTTCTACGGCGGCCGCGGCTACCTGGAGGAGGCGCTGAGCAG
Source organism: Actinomadura sp. K4S16 (assembly GCF_008327685.1). Classification (GTDB taxonomy): domain Bacteria; phylum Actinomycetota; class Actinomycetes; order Streptosporangiales; family Streptosporangiaceae; genus Spirillospora. The sequence goes on along the minus strand of NZ_BDDE01000019.1, from coordinate 256,143 downwards.
CGCCTTCGGCGACTGGGCGCAGGCCGGGTCGGGGTTCAAGCCGATCGCGCTGGCGGCCGCGCTGGACGACGGCAAGACGCTGTCCACCAGCTACGACGGCAGCTCCCCGCAGTACTTCCGCGGCGCGCCCATCCACAACGACAGCAACGAGAACTTCGGGACGGTGAACCTCGTCACCGCCACCGAGCACTCGATCAACACGGCCTACGTCAACCTCGGCCAGGACATCGGCAACAAGAAGATCGCCGCGATGGCCGAGAAGATGGGCATCCCCGCGTCGCAGATGAAGCCGGACCAGCGGGACGCCGCCACGTTCCCGCTCGGCATCGTTTCGCTGCACCCCGTCCAGCAGGCGGGCGTGTACTCGACGTTCGCCTCCGAGGGCGTGCACCGGACGCCGTTCGTGGTGAAGTCCGTCACCGACAACGAGAACCACAAGCGCAAGTTCACCGAGAAGGGCGAGCGGGCGTTCAGCCAGCAGGTCGCCAGGGACGCCACCTACGCCATGCAGAAGGTCGTGCAGGGCGGCACCGGCACCGGCGCGCAGCTCCCCGACGGCCGCGACGTCGCCGGCAAGACCGGCACCACCGACAAGGGCCGCGCGATCTGGTTCAACGGGTTCATCCCGCAGATGGCGACGACGGTCGCGATGTTCCGCAGCGACGGCAAGCCGCTGAACATCCCCGGCTACGGCGCGTACGGCGGGCAGCTGCCCGCGCAGATCTGGCGCTCGTACATGTCGGACGCGGTGAACATCAAGGGCTACGAGCCCGAGTCGTTCGGGTCGCCGTCGGAGACGCCGGGCAGCGGCTTCGGCGGGCCGACGCAGGACGTCCCCCCGGGCGGGACGCAGCCGCCGGACACGGGCGGGCCGGTCGAGCCGCCGCCGTCCACGGACCGGCCCGACACCCCGACGCCCCCCACCGACCTGCCGACCATCCTCCCGCCGCAGCCGCCCGGCGACGGCGGCGGAACCGGCGACGGCGGTGGCGGCACCGGTGACGGAGGCGGAACCGGAGGCGGAACCGGCGACGGCGGCGGAACCGGAGGCGGCCCACTAGGCCGCTTCGGAACCGGCGGCTAGCCGACGCGCGGGGATGCTCAGTCGCAGGCGTTGCCGATGGCCGTGGGCGTCTCCCTGATCACGGTGTCGAGCTGGGAGACGTCGCCGGAGCCGACGCCGGGGGCGGCGGCGCGGAGCTTGCCGGCCTCCGCCTTCAGCGCCTTGCTCAGGTCGGCGTCGTCGGCCTGCTTCGCCAGCCCGTCGAGGCGCCCGGCGAGCTGCTCGGTCGCCGGGCGCCACTGCGCGGGCTCCGCCGCCGGGACGCTCCGCACCTGGGCGACGTACTGCTGGAACGCCTTCTTCGTGTCGGTGCACACCTGGCCGGAGTTCCCGCCCAGCGCCCCGCACCCGCTGAGGGCGCCGAGCACCAGCGCTCCGCCGGCCAGCGTCGCGACCACCCCGTACCGCATCGCACCCTCCCCTTGATCTTCGATCGGCTCCGCTTATACTTCCGCATGAGGTCATGAGCGCCAGCGCCAAGCCCCGGCTTGCTGGCCGGCAACCCTTCGTCCGCGATGGGGTGCCCCGGGTGAAGACCTGGCCGGACGCGAGACCGCGTTCCGGCAAGCGCGGATCCCGACGGACGCCCCGGGGTCCCTGACCCGGAAGGTCCAGGCATGCCCACGCTGCTCGCCCGCTCCCCCATCACGACTGCTGTGACGCACCCGGAGGGGGTCCGGGTTCGCCGTCTCCCCCGCGTCGTCGGGGCGGACGCCCCGGTTCCGGTGCGCGGCGGCCACCGCGTCCCCTACGCCAACTTCGACTACGCCGCCAGCGCGCCGTGCCTGGAGGCGGTCCAGGAGGCCGTCACCCGCGCACTGCCGTACTACAGCAGCGTCCACCGGGGCGCGGGGTACGCGTCCCAGGTCACCACGTCCGCCTACGAGGAGGCGCGGGAGACCGTCCGGTCGTTCCTCGGCGCGTGGCGCCGCTCGGCCGTGGTGTTCACGCGCAACACCACCGACTCGATGAACCTGCTCGCGCACGCCGTCCCCGCCGGGACGAGCGTCGTCGTCTTCGAGAGCGAGCACCACGCGTCGCTGCTGCCGTGGAGGCGCGCCGTGCGGCTGCCCGCGCCCGCCACCCCGGCCGAGGCCCTCTCCGCCGCGGACCGCGCGCTGCGCTCGTGCCCGGTCGGGCCGCGGCTGCTCGTCGTCACCGCCGCGTCCAACGTCACCGGCGAGCTGTGGCCGATCGAGGAGCTGGCCGAGGTCGCGCACCGCAACGGCGCCCGCATCGCGGTCGACGCGGCGCAGCTCGTCCCGCACCGCCCCCTCGACATGACCGCGCTCGACCTCGACTACGTCGCGTTCTCCGGGCACAAGCTGTACGCGCCGTTCGGCGCGGGCGTGCTCGCCGGACGCGCCGACTGGCTGCGCGCCGCCGAGCCCTACCTCAAGGGCGGCGGCGCCAGCGCCTCGGTCGGGGCGACGACCCGGTGGGCGTCCTTCGCCGAGCAGCGGCACGAGGCGGGCTCCCCGAACGTCCTCGGCGCCGTCGCGCTGGCCGCCGCGTGCGAGGCGCTGCCGCCGTTCTGGGACGACCTCGCCGCCCGCGAGGAGGCCCTGGTGAAGCGGCTGCGGTCGGGACTGGCCGCGCTCCCCCACGTCCGGGAGCTGACGCTGTGGGGCGAGCGGGCGCCGCGCGTCGGGATCGTGTCGTTCACCGTGGACGGCTGGAACGCGCGCGACGTGGCGCTTACGCTGTCTGACGAGCACGGCATCGGCGTGCGCGACGGGAAGTTCTGCGCCCACCCCTTCGTCCGGCACCTGCTGGGCGAGGACGGGAGCGCCGTCCGCGCGAGCATCGGCATCGGGACGGTCGAGGAGCACATCGACCGGCTCCTCACCGCCCTCGCGGAGCTGACAGCGCACTGACCTGCGAACTCCCACGCTCGGTCAGACGATTGTGCTCTTTAATCCTGTTCGCCCATGTAGCGTAGGCAGTCGCGCGGGGACGAGCACGCTAGAAACAGGGGGTGGCGACCGTGGCCGACGCGTGGCGACCCACGTCGGAACTCGAGCACCGACTGCAGGAGACCGTACGGGCCGGCGACCAGGAGAGCTACTTCCGCCTCCTCGCCGACAGCGAGCTCGTCATTCCCGTTCCGCCCGACCTGGTGGACGGCGTGCTCGCCGGGGAGGCGCAGCCGTCGTGGCCCACCCAGGAGGAGGACGGCCGGGTCCACGTCCTGGTTTACACGTCGGCGGCGGCGATGCGGGCGTGCCTCGGCCCGGCCTACCAGCACTTCATGACCGTCCGGTTCGGCGACATCGCCGAGGGCTGGCCCGACAACCGCTGGTGGCTGGCCGTCGACGCGCCCGCGCGCGGCGTCGCCGCCGCCCTGCCGATCGAGGCGCGGCTGCCCGCCTGGTTCGTCCGGCAGGTCGCCGAGGGCGACGGCCGCCCCCCGCTGGTCGGCCGCGCGACGCCGCCGTGGGAGGAGCTGCGCGACCAGCACCGCGACCTGCCCCGCGAGGCGCCGCGCCCGGAGTTCCAGCCGGCCAACGACGTGGAGCGCGAGCTGCTGCGGGCCGCCGCGAACAACGACCACGACCTGTTCCTGCAGACGCTGGCCGCCACCGACGTGCTGCTGCCCGTCCCGGACGAGACGGACTACTCGCTGCGTCCGGGCCGTCCCGGCTTCCCCTGGCAGACCCGCGAGGTCGACGGCTCCACCGTCGTCCCCGTCTTCACTTCGCCGGAACGCCTGGCCGAGGCGTCCGGGCCCGGCACCGAGCACATCACGCTGCCGTTCACCGTCGTGCTGCGGTACTGGCCGAACCACGACTGGGCGCTCGCCATCAACTCCGGCTCGCCCGCGGGCGGGACCGTCCTCGCACAGCAGCTCCCCGGCCTCGCCACCTGGGCCGACCGGCGCGCCGCCCAGCGCATGACGGAGCGTTTCGAGCCGCAGAACGACATCGAGCAGCGGCTCTTCGACGCCGGGCGCCGGGGCGACACCGAATCCTTCTTCAAGATCCTGCTCGGCGCCCAGGTGCTCGTGCCGGTGGACGCCGAGACGCCGTGGGGCATCGTCCCCGGGGACGGCGAGTTCCCGTGGCGCCCCGTCCCCGTGCACGGCCGGACGTCGATCCAGATCTTCACGTCGCTGAAGTGGATGAACGAGGCGATCGGGTCGTCCCGCTTCATCATGCCGAGCCTTCTGGAAATGGTCACCGCGTGGCCCGACGCCTCCTGGACGCTCGTCCTCAACCCGGGCACGCCCATCGACGCGTCCATGCCGGGCGAGCAGGTCCGCACCCTCAGCGGGCCGCCCGCTCCCCCGTCCGCCGCGGCGCCGCCGGCTCCGGCCGCGCCCGCGGTGCCGGTGGCCCCCGCCGTGCCGGCCGACCCGCCGCAGGCCGGTGAGCCGGGACGCCACCACGCCGACGCCCCTGCCGCGCCTCCCGCTCCGGCCGCCGGCGCCGCCGGGCCGGGCCGCCACGCGAGCGCCGCGCCCACCGACGAACCCGCTGTTCCCGCACCCGGAGCGCCCGCGGAGGCGGGACGCCACCACGCGGGTCCCGGCCCTGTCGCGCATCCCGACCCTGCGGCCGGTCCCGGGCCGAGCGGTCCCGCCGAGCCGGGCCGTCCTGAGATCGCGCCTCAGGCCCCGGCCCACTTCGGCGAGTTGGGCGCGGCCCCTGGGGAGGCGGGCCGCCACCACTCGGCAGGCCCTGCCATGCCTCACGCCGCCTCAGCGGGCGGAAACGACACCACCGGTCCCGGTGCGCCCGAGACCGGCGCACCCGGCGTACCTCCCCAGCCCGCATCCTCCGGTGCGGACACTCCCGTCCCGCCGGACGCCGCGGGCGGCGTCCCGGCCAACGAGCCGCCGAGCCCCGCACCGGGCCTGCCGGGAGGCGCGGGCCGCCACTCGGACCCGTCCAGCACGGCCATCGACCCGGCCCTCCTGGCCGGACTGGACCCAGCGGCCGCTCCCGGCCCGACCGGCCAGGCAGGCGGCGTCATCGAGCCCGGTCCTCCCGGCTCCGCGCCTCGGGACGTCGAACTCCCGGGCCGCCACCACGCGGGCGCGCCCGGCTCGACCGACCGGCCGGGCATCGGAGCAGAGCCCGGCCTCCCCGAACCCGCACCGCAGGCCGACGAGCCGCTAGGACCCGGCGCGCCCGGAGACGCGGGTCGCCACCTCGCAGGCACGCCCGGCACCCCCGCCGACGCAATCACTCCTGAGACACCTGCAAGCGGCGTCCCAGAGCCCGGACTTCCCGGCCCCGCACCGCAGGCCAACGAGCCCCTTGGGCCGGGCGCACCCGCAGACGCGGGTCGCCACCTCGCAGGCGCACCCCGCACCCCGGCCGACGCAACAGCACCCGAAGTGCCCGCCCCTGCAAGCGGCGCCCTGGAGCCCGGGCTTCCCGGAGCCACACCTCAGGCCAACGAGCCGCTAGGACCCGGCGCGCCCGGGGACGCGGGCCGTCACCTGGCAGGCGCACCCGGGACCCCGGCCGACGCAATCACTCCTGAGACGCCTGCAAGCGGCGCCCCGGAGCCCGGCCTTCCCGGACCCGCGCCTCAGAGCAACGAGCCGCTAGGACCGAGCGCACCAGCAGACGCGGGTCACCACCTCGCGGGCGCGTCGGGCAGCCCGCTCAGCGCTGCCACTCCCGGTCCTGCGCCTCAGGAGGTCGACCCCTCGGGCCCCGTCCCGGATGGCGCGGGCCGTGCCTATGCGGCCCCACCCGGGCCGGGCGCAGACCCTGGCCACATGGCCGGACGGGACGACCCCGGTGCGCCCCGCGAAACCGCGCCGGGCGGTGCCGGTGAGGTGGGCGGCCCCGCGACCGCCGGCGTCGGACCGCGCGTGCCGGAAGAGGCCGACCGTCGTGTCGCCGGTCCTGGCGAGCCCCGCGATGCGGCGCTTCCCGGGCAGGCGAGCGGACGGGACGCAACCGACCAAGGCGCGCCTTCCGCCACGGGCGGCCTCATGGAGACCGGCCCCCAGGTCAACGAACCTCCAACCCCGGAGGACGTGGAGCGCCACCAGGCAGGCATGCCGGGGACGCCGCCGCAGGACGCGGCCGACACCGCCCAGAGCGGTCGTCACGACTTCGCCGACCACGCGGCTCCAGGCGAGGGCGCGAACGCGTCCCCTGCCGTGGGTGCCGCTGAGCCGGGCGGCCCCGCAGCCGTTCAGCCGACCGCAGGTCCGGCGCCCCAGGATGCCGCGCTCCCCGGCCAGGCGGACGGCCGGGACGTCACGGGTCCCGGCCGCGTCGAGGACGGCGGGAGCGCCGCACCGGCCGGCGAGGCCGCTTCGGGGCGCGCGCTGCACGCCGTCGGGGAGCCCGAGCCCGCGTTCGAGCCGGGGAACCGGATCGACCAGGAGCTCTACGAGGCGGCCGCGAGCGGCGACTCCGACGCGTTCCTGCGGGTGCTGCTGAACGCGAACGTGCTCGTGCCGATCCCCGACGACGCGCCGCTCGAGGTGACCCCGGTCCAGCGGGAGTTCCGGTGGGACGCGGCGCTGCGGGACGCGGTGTCCGTGCAGGTGTTCACGTCGCTGGTCCGGTTGCGCGAGGTGCTGCCGGAGTCCCGGTTCGTGTACGCCGACTTCCGGGAGCTGATCGGCGCGTGGCCCCGGGAGGACTGGGCCATGGTCCTCAACCCGGGGACGCACATCGGGGCGTCCCTGCACGGCGACCAGGTGCGGTCGCTCAGCGAGTGGGCGGTGCGGGTCGGGCTCGTCCCGGGGCGGCCGGAGGTTCCGCTGCCGCCGCCGCGGCGCGAGCCGGTCCCGCAGATGCCGGCGGCCGACCCGGAGGACCGCGTCTCCTCGCCGACGATCATGCAGAAGGTCGTCCCGCACGGCCATGTCTCCTGGTACCTGGAGCAGGGGTACGACCGGGTCGGCGGCTTCGTCCACTCGACGGCCGACGTGGCCGAGCTCCAGACGCCCGGGCAGCTCTACGAGGCGCTGGGGCTGCTGTACGCCGACTCCCCGTTCTCACTCGACGACGAGGGCGTGTACGTCGTCCGGTGGCCCGCGTACTGCCCCGACCTGTACCGCGTCCCGTTCGGGGGGCGGGACGAGGAGGAGATGGCGTCCTGGGGCGAGGCCGGCTGGGTCGTCGAGCGGCCGCCGTTCGTCGGCAGCGGCTTCGCGCCGGGAAGCGCCGGATCGATCCGCGAGTACAAGGTGGCCAGTGTCCGGCTGCCGTACGGGGCGGAGATGTACTACCTCGGCAGGGACCGGTCCGAGCGGTTCATCGCGATGTACGATCCCGACCGGCTCGCCTGGCTGCGGCCGGACGCGAACGCCGACGCATGGGACGGACGGACGGAGGCCGCGCAGTGATCCGGGACGGGTACGTCGCGCGCTGGCTCGGCCGCGACTTCGAGGCGGCGCCCGGCGCCGACGGCGAGGTCCGGCTGTACGCGCCCGGGCCGACGGACGGGTTCGAGGAGTTGCGGCCGGGACGCTTCCGCCGCATCGTCCCGGCGTCCGAAGTGGAGGACCTCCGCTACGTCCGGACGACGTGCCGCTGGCGCGGGGAGCGGTTCGTCATCGTCGGCGAGCATGAAACATGGATTCGTGTCGAATACGTGGGCGGGCTGGCCCCGGTCGCCGAAAGGCTGGGGCTGGAGCGCGTCGACCAGGGCATCTGGCAGGCGTGGGCGCCCGGCTCGGAGATCGAGGACGTCCGCGAGGAGTTCGTCTGACCCTGGATGGGCTTGATTTGGCCCTGGGATCCGTGTTCGCATGTCTCCCGAGGCGATCCCTCGGAACGGAAGCGTTCAACGGCGACGCGACGGAGGTGCGGCGGCAGTGATCTGCCGATCGGCGGTAAAACCGATCTTTGTTGGGCTCGGCACGGCGGCCATCCTCGCCGCCGGAGGCGCATCGGCCGTCGCCGAGGTCACGCCCTCCCCCTCCGGATCGGATCCCGCGTCCCCCGCCCCGGGCAAGCTCCTGGTGGACGTCGCCTCATCGGCGGCCAAGCTCGACCCGGGTGACTCCCTCGACATCACGACCACGGTCAAGGCCGATGGCGGCGACGTCGCGAACATCAAGGTCACGAACGTCGCGGTGACCCTCAAGGGCGCGACGGTGACCGGCGACTGCGGCGCGCCGTTCGAGTCGGCGGCGTGCGCCATCGGCGACCTCGCCGACGGGAAGACCGGTGGCCCCGTCAAGTCGCACGTGACGGTGCCCGAGGAGGGCCCGAAGGCCACGACGACGTACACGATCACCGTGACCGTCGACGCGACCGACCTCTCTCCCGTCTCCGGGACCACGACCTTCAAGTACGTCGTCCCGTCCAAGCCGCCCACGAAGACGCCCACGCCGACCCCCACGCCCTCGAAGACGCCCACGAAGTCGCCGTCGCGCAAGCCCACGAAGCCGTCGACCACGCCCTCGCACTCCTCCTCGTCGGGGACGTCGCACGGCGGGTCCGGCGGAAGCGGGTCGTCCGGCTCCGGGAACGGCACCGGGGGCGTCAACACGAGCGGGTCGGTGCAGACGTCGCCCAACTCGTCGTTCGACGCGCGGAACCCGCAGGTGGCGCTGCCGTCCATCCAGGCGCCGAACCCGTCCGTCGCGCCGAGCCCGAGCGCCGGGGCGGAGACGCCGCAGAGCCGGCTCCAGGGGAACAAGACGCCCGTCGCGCAGGACCTGACGTTCGAGCGGATGGCCAGCACCCAGATCGCGTGGCTGGCGGCGCTGCTGGTGGCGTTCTCGCTCCTGCTGACGCAGCTGCGCCTGGGCCGCCGCCGGGTCCCGGCCGGGGCGCCGAGGCGGCCCAGGGGAACGCACCGGCGGCCGCGGGGCGGCATGTTCGGCCGCTGAGCCGGGCACGTCTCAGTCCTTCATCCGGCTGATCGCCGCGGGCCATGCGCCGGTCACGCGCGCGACGGGTGGCCCGCGTTCCTTGGAGGTATGCCTGTCGCGGTCGCCCCCCAGCTCGGCGCGGCGTCGGGCATGTCCCCGAAAACGGCGGAGCCCGGGAAGAGAATCTCACAAGAGGCCGCAGAACCGGTCCGGAAATATTTGGACCCTCCGGCGGCGTTCCAGCAATGCAGCCCTCTTCGCCCGCCCCAATCCGCTGATGGAGGACGCCGTTCCTCCTGCCCGCCGCCGAACGGCGCGGGATCGGCGGGCCCGTTCCAAGGCGAGCGAAAACCCGGGGCCGCACGGAGCGTCTTGACGATTATCGGCGGGCGTCCGGAAGGCCCGGCGAAACGGCGGGTACGCGGCGCGCGTACCCGCGGATTCCGCCGCCCGTCCCGGCCGACTCGCCGAGAGGAAGCGGTTTGAGGCTCTCAGAGATGGTTATTTTCCCGAAGCGGCTGTTCCTTGCCAGCGCCCTTACTGCCCCCGGAAGAGGTGACCGGTAATGGAAATTCGGACAGACGGCGGCGTGCCGGAGTCGGACGAGATCGCGAACCTGCGCGCCCAGGCCGAGGCCGGAGACCGCGACGCGGCCGGACGGCTGGGCGAACTCCTCGCGAAGCACGGCGACCTGGAGGACGCGCTGCGGGTGTGGGCCCGCGCCTACGGCGACGCCTCCCCGACGACCAGGCGACTGGCCGAACTGCTGGCCGACCGCGGCGACCTGAGGGCGGCCGTCGAAGTGTGGCAGTTCTCGGACCCGGTCCGGCAGAACCCGGCCGGCCTCCACGAGGACTTCCTCGCCGCGCTGGACACCGACGAGCTCATCGACTGGGAGGACGACCCGGAGGACTGGGCGTCCATGGAGCGCGAGCAACTGACAACCCTCCTGACCGAGCGCGGCGACGAGACCGCGCTCGCGTAGTCGCGGCCCCGGCGAACGGACGGCGCATAAAGGCTTCGGAGGTCTTGGCGGCGGCTTCTCGGTCTCGTCCGGCCGGCCATTCCCTTTCCTCGACCCGCGGCATGCGGAATCGAAGACGCGAGTCGCTTGATCCTGAAGATGAGGTGCCGAACGGATTGGCCTCCCGCCGGGGCCGTCAACGCATGAGGGTGTGGCAGGCGATGGCGGCGGCCGCGGTGACGTTGAGGGAGTCGACTCCGGCGGACATGGCGTCCGGGCTCATGGGGATGCAGACCGGTTCGTCGGCCTCGTCCAGCCAATGGGACGAGAGGCCGTCGCCTTCCGAGCCGAGCATCAGGGCGACGCGATCGCCGAGAGGAGCCTTGTCCAGCGGCGTGGCCGACTGGGCGGGGGTCAGGGCCAGGAGAGTGAATCCGGCGGCGCGCAGTTCGCCGAGGCCGTCGTGCCAGTTGGCCATGCGGGCGTAGGGGATCGCGAAGACGGCGCCCATGGAGACCTTGACCGCGCGGCGGTACAGAGGGTCGGCGCACCTCGGCGACAAGATGATCGCGTCGATGCCCAGCGCCGCGGCGCACCTGTATATGGAGCCCACGTTCGCGTGGTCGACCAGGTCTTCGAGGACGAGGATGCGGCGCGCTCCCGAGAGGACGGTCTCGATGGACGGCAGAGGTAGGCGTTCCATGGACGCCAGCGCGCCGCGGTGCACCTGGAAGCCGGTGATGGCCTCCATGGTGGCGTCGTCGACCAGGTAGGCGGGGGCGTCGAGGCCGTCCAGGAGGTCGGCCAGCGGCTCGGTCCAGCGGCGGGCCATCAGCAGGGAGCGGACGGGGTGGCCGGCGGCGACCGCGCGGCGGATCACCTTCTCCCCTTCGGCGACGAACAGGCCGTGCTCGGCCTCAAGGCTCTTGCGGAGATTGACGTCGCGGAGCCGGACGTAGTCCGCGAGGCGCGGGTCGGCGGGGTCGGAGACGGGGATGAGGCTGGCCATCCCTCAAGTCTGCCGCCGGGCGCGGAGTGCCGGGGCGTGCCGGGAGTGTGGCCGGGTTGCATAACGGCCCGGCCGTGTCGCGGAGTGGCCCGGTCGCGTCGCGGCCGGATCCGGCCGCCGGCGGGTCCATATGTCCCACTGTGCGGGATAATCCACCTCCCCTTGTACCGCCTCGATCGCTGGGCGTGACGGTGGCGTACACTGCCAGGCTCGTCAGGCCATACGCTCATGACCTGCGTCATTATCAGTTTTGAGTCCTTTGTAACCTCTGGGGCGTACTACTACAGTGCCGGGGAACATCGGCGGGTTTCAGGTGAATCGAGGGCAGCCGTGAGCGGACGTCATCGCAATGACTTCCCGGAGGGGCCGGGTGAGGGCGGGTACGACCCGTCCAGGCCCGTTTTCGGCCCGGCCAACGACGGGTCGTCCGACTGGTTCGGCGCACGGGACAGCCAGGGCCAGCCGCTCGCCCAGCCCCAGGCCGGCCCGCAGGGCGCGCCGCCCGGCATGGCGCCGGGCGCGTCCGGCGAGACGCCCGAGTGGTTCACGCCCCGGCAGTCGTCCGAGCAGCCGGTCTACGGCTCCGGTCCCTACGGCGCCGCGTCCGGGTCGGGCGGTTACGGGGGCGGCCGGTACGGCGAGGAGCCGAGGACCGGGTCCCCGCAGGGCCGGCCCGCCGCGTCGCCGCTGGCCGGGACGGGCTACAGCGAGTACGACGCCATCAGCAGGTCGGACGGCGGCGAGTCCGGGTACTTCGGCGGGTCCGGCGGGCGCGGCGACTCCGGCGGTTACGGCAGCGGTTCTGGTGGCTCCGGCGGTTACGGCGGCGGTTCCGGGGGTTCCGGCGGCTATGGCGGCGGGTCCGGGGGCTACGAGTACGGGCGCCGCAAGCGCAAGCGCAGCGCGACCGCGCTGATCGGCCCGATGGCCGGCGCCGTGGGCCTGGCGCTGCTGCTCGGCGTGGGCGTCTACGCGTTCGCCGAGAGCGGCGGCGGCTGCTCCGGGGACGGCGCGCTGAACCTGGCCGTGGCGGCCGCGCCCGACATCGCGCCGGTCGTGGAGAAGGCCGCCGGACGGTTCAACGACGGCAAGCACAAGGTCGACGGCAAGTGCGTCAAGGCCACCGTGAAGCGGACCGAGCCGTCGTCGGTGACGACGCTGCTGTCCGGGCAGGCCGTGGCGGACGACCGGCCGGACGTGTGGATCCCCGACTCCTCCCTGTGGATCTCACTGGCGCAGTCCGGCGGCGAGAACGGCGACAAGAGCGGCGTCGTGTCCACCAAGACCTCGCTGGCCTCGAGCCCGATCGTGGTGGGGCTGCCGCAGACGCTCGCGGCGCAGCTGAAGAAGCAGGGCATCACCGCCAGCCCGTCGTGGGACAACCTGCTGAAGGCCGCCGGCGGCGTCGCGGGCGGCGCGGTGACCAAGAACCAGATGATCCCGGCCGGAACGGTGCGGCTCGTCGTGCCCGACCCGATGCGGAACGCCGCGGGCATGGGCTCCCTGATGGTCACCAGCACGCTGCTGGCCAACGACCCGAACCGGGACTCGATCTTCACCGGCATCGTCCGGACCGTCCGGGAGAGCACCGTCCCCGACACGAAGGCGGAGTTCGACCACTTCCGCAAGGACCGCACCGGCAAGCAGCCGATCTCGCTGTCGTCGGAGCAGGCCCTCTACGCCTACAACCGGACCAAGCCGGCCGAGCCCGCGGTGGCGCTGTACCCGATCGAGGGCACGCTCTCGATGGACTACCCGTTCGCCGTCACCACCAAGGACGACGCGCGCGGCAAGGGCGCCCGCCTGCTCGAGCAGGCGATGCGGACCGAGGCGACCCGCAAGGACGTCCTCGACGCCGGGTTCCGGACGGCCGACGGCAAGGCGCCGTCCGGGTTCGGGCAGGCCGCCGGCGTCAGCCCGGCCCGGCCGCGGCAGCTGCCCTCGCCGAAGAGCGAGGACGTCGCGAAGGTCATGCAGGCGTGGGCGAAGCTGTCGCTCGGCCTGCGCCTCCTGACGCTGATCGACGTGTCCGGGTCGATGGCCGAGAAGGTCGGGCCGAACGTCAACCGGCTCCAGGCCATCGCGCAGGTCTCGCAGGGCGGGCTGAGCATGATGTCCAACGACACCGAACTCGGCCAGTGGCTGTTCTCGACGAACATGAACGGCAAGACGCCGTACAAGGAGACGGTGCCGATCGGCGCGCTCGGCGACCGGATCGGGTCCACCACGCGGCGCGGCCTCGTCCTGTCGACGCTCAACCAGATGAGGCCCAAGTCGGACGGCGACACCGGCCTGTACCGGACCATGCTGGCCGCGTACAAGATGATGAACGACTCCTACAAGCCCGAGTTCGGCAACTCGATCCTGCTGCTCACCGACGGGAAGAACGACGACCCGGACGGCCCGTCGCTGCAGGACACGCTGAAGCAGCTGAAGGGCATGCAGGACCCGAACAAGCCGATCCAGGTGAACATGATCGGGTTCGGCAAGGGCGTGGACAAGAACGAGCTGGAGCAGATCGCCGCGGCGACGAACGGCAACGTGCAGGTCGCCATGACGCCCAGCGAGATCTCCCGGATCTTCCTGAGGATGCTCTCCCGCCGGATCCAGTGATCACCGTTCGGTGATCTTCCGGATGCGCCAGGTAGTTCTGGATATTTCCCTGCGTTCGGTGTCAACCGGGCGCGGGGGTCGATCGTCAATCTATGTGGAGGCCCGACGGGGAGCGGGGCCGTCGGGCCTCCGACCTTCTTCCCTCCCTGGCCCGTGACGGGGAGGCGGCCGCCGGTCGGACGACCGACCGGGGCCGGGAGAGCGAACCGCTCCCTCTGAGATATTCCAGCCCGTCCCCGGCGTCCCGGACGCCCGGACGAGGATTCCGAGCACAGCCCGCGGGAGGACTTCGTGTCCGGTTGGCCCAGTCTCGACCGCGCCGACGACGAGCGTCTGGCACGGACGCTCGCGGCGGGCGACCCGAGCGCCCTCATCCAGGTCATGGACCGCTACGCGGCCCGCCTGTACGACTACTGCCACGCGCTGCTGCGCGACCAGGAACAGGCGGCCGGCGCGCTCCACGACGCGCTCGTCGCCGCCTACGCGCACGTGTCCGGCCTGCGCGAGCCCGACCGCTTCCGCGGCTGGCTGTACGCGCTCGTCCGCAACGAGTGCATGCGGCGGCTGCGCGACCCGAACCGTCCCGCGCAGCGGCACGAGGCGCCCGAGGTCGAGGACGGCTTCCTCGACGACGCGGAGCACGCCCGGCGGCAGGAGGCGCGGCGGCTCGTCCACGGCGCGCTGTCCGGCCTGCGCGGACGCGAACGCGAGTCGCTCGACCTGATGCTGCGGCACGGCCTGGACGCCGGCGAGATCGGCGGCGTCCTCGGCATGGACGCGGCGCAGGCCGCGGAGCTGACCGCCGAGGCCCGCGCCCGCCTGGACGACGCGCTCGCCGCCGCCTACATCGCCCGTGCGGGACGCGACGCCTGCCCCGAGGTCGCCGCGATCGCCGACGACGCCGGATGGCCGCTGCCGCCGCCGGTCGTCCGCAGGCTCGTCCACCACATCGAGGGCTGCGGGATCTGCGGTCCCCTGCGCGACCGCACCGTCTCCGCGGCGCGGCTCCTGCAGGTGCTGCCGGTCGCGATGATGCCGACCGACCTGCGCGGGCACGTGATGGCGACCGCCACCGACCCGTCGCTGGCGCCCGACTTCGACGCCATCGCGCACGCGGCCGAGCCGTTCGACGCCTGGGGCTGGCCCGGCATGGTCGAGCAGGAACCCGTGCGCGTGGCGCCCCGAGACGGCTCCGGCTCGCGCGGGGTGTGGGCCGGGCTGGCCGCTGCCGCCGCCGTCATCGCGGTCGTCGCCGCGGCGTACTACCTGATGTCCGGCTCGTCCGGCGAGCGGACGGCGGCGGAGGGGCCCTCGGGCGGGGCGTCGGCGTCCGTCGTCGAGCCGTCCTCGCCGACCGAGTCCGAGGAGCCGTCCGACACGCCCACGCCCACGCGGACCGCGACCCCGACGCCGACGACCACCTCGCCGACGCCGACCCCGACGAAGACGCGCGAGCCGTCGCGCTCGGCCCGTCCGACCGCGACCCGCACCCAGCCGAAGGCCGGACGGCTCTCGATCGGCTCCTGCACGATCCAGGGCGCTGGTCCGGGGAGCTGCAACATCCCCGTGCGGGCCGTCGGCGGAACGGCCACCTGGTCGGTCACGGGCGCGTCCGGCGGTCTCAGCGCCAGCGGCGGCGGCACGCTGCGCAGCGGGCAGGTCGGCTACGCGCGCGTCAGCGGGGTCTGCGACCCGCCCGGGGGTTCCGGAACGGTCAGCTTCTCCAACGGCGACGCGCGCACCGTCACGCTGTCGTGCCCGCCGGACGGCGGAAACGGGGGCGGAGGCGGCCAGGGCGGGCGCTGATCGGAAAAGTGACCTAGATCACGTTTTCCTCCGCAGGGGCCGTCTCACAAGGCGATACGGATACGGCGCGTACCGGATCCGTCACTAAAATCCACTCATAAGGGAGAAATTCCAGCAACTTGGTGGCAAGATCAGGCAACCGAGTCGGCCGACCAGGGGGTCGGGGCTCGTCGGGGCAGATCAGTACACCGAATTCGACTGGGAGGGTTCCCGTGGCCGGTGAGCCAGGGGCCGCGCAGAATGACGACCTCAGGCTGGCGGACTCGCTGCGAGCCGGGGACGTCATCGCGCTGACCGAGGTCTACGACACCTACGCGCCGTTCCTCTTCGACTACTGCCACGGCCTGCTGCGCGACCGCACCGAGGCGGCCGGGGCCCTGCGCAACACCGTCATCTCCGCCCGCGAGCACGTGGACCGGCTCACCGAGCCGGACCGGCTGCGCGGCTGGCTCTACGCGATCGCCCGCAAGGAGTGCATGCGGCGCCGCGACAGCCCGAACCGGCAGACCGGGCAGGAGGCGCCGGAGGCCGAGGACGAGCTGACCCCCGAGCAGCTCGCCCGCCGCGAGGAGCGCCGGCTGCTCGCGCACAGCGCCCTCGCCGCGCTGAACGGGCGCCAGCGCGAGGCGATCGACCTGTCGGTCCGCCACGAGCTGGACGAGGTGGACCTGGCCGGCATCTTCGGCATGCCGCTGGAGGAGACGCTCGCGCTGGCGGAGAAGGCCCGCGAGGACCTCGCCGCCGCGCTGCACGCGGCCCTCATCGCGCAGAACCACTGGAAGGACTGCCCGAGCGTCGCGGCGCTGACCGAGTCGTGGCCGCTGTCCCCGCAGACGTCCACGGCGCTCGTCCGGCATGTGGAGAACTGCCCGGTGTGCGGGGCGCGGGAGACACCGCCGCTGCCGCCGGACCGGCTGCTGTCGGTGCTGCCGATCGCGGCGATCCCCGCCGACCTGCGGCTGGACGTGCTGACCGCCGCGACCGCCGAGGACCGGGCCGGGAACCGCCGCGCCATCGCCGCCTGGACCGAGCCGTTCGACGAGTACGGCTGGCCGCTCCCCTACCAGCCGACCGCGCCGCGCGCGCGGGACCGCGCGCCCGCGCGGAGGCGCGCGCCGCTGCTCGCCGCCGCCGCGGTGGGCGTCGGCGTCCTGGTGCTGTTCGGCGGCGCGATGGCGTGGCTCGGCGGCGGGGACGACGGGACGAACGCGGCCGCGACCGGTCCCGTCTCGCCCGGCGGCAGCACCCCGCCCGGCGGTTCGACCGCGCCGGAGCCGATTCCGACCGACCCGACGTCCCCCACGTCGCCGACCGCCTCCCCGACCGAGTCGAAGTCGCCGTCGAAGTCGCCGTCGCCTTCGGCGTCCAAGACCGCGTCGGAGGCGCCGACGAGCAAGCCGCCGGCGCCGCCCACGTCCAGCGCGCCGAAGCCGCCGAAGCCGGGCACGCTGTCGGTGAGCGGGTGCGACATGGGCCGGGGCAGCTCCTGCACCGTCACGGTCAGGGCGGTGGGAGGCCCGGTGAACTGGCAGGTGAGCGGCACGGCCGGGCCCGTCCGGGCGGGCGGCTCCGGGCACCTCGACGCGGGCCAGAGCGGCGGCGTGCGGGTATCGCGCTCGTCCGGCTTCTGCTTGGGCCAGCAGACCGGCACGGTGTACTTCTCGTCCGGCGCCTCGGCGACCGTCACCTACCGCTGCTGAGCGGGGGGCTTACCAGACCGAGCCGGCGTCGAGCGTGCGGTGTGCCCGATCCAGTAGGACGGGCACGCCGCCGCCGATCTGATCGAAGCCCTCACCGACCGTCGCCTTCTGCAGATAGCGGGCGTGGATGCCCTCCAGGATCACCGCCAGCTTGAAGCACGCGAACGCGACGTAGAAGTCGAGGTCGGCCAGGTCGAACCCGGTCAGCTCGGCGTATCGTCCGGCGAACTCGCGGCGGGTGAGGAAGCCGGGGGCGGACGTGATCGTCGCGCCGACCGGGAGCTGCTCGGCGTCGGCGGCCTCCGCCCAGTAGACGAGCGTCAGCCCGAGGTCGGACAGCGGGTCGCCGAGCGTCGACATCTCCCAGTCGACGACGGCCGCGATCTCCGGGCGCGGCTCCAGCCGGGCGAGCGCGTTGTCGAGCCGGAAGTCGCCGTGGACGAGACGCGCCGGGGCGTCCGCCGGCAGCCGCTCGGCCAGCCGGGCGACCAGCCGGTCGTACTCGGGCAGCTCGCGGGCGGCGCCGGTGGCGCGGACGGCCTCCTGCGAGCTGTCCCACTGCTTGCCCCAGCGCTTGAGCTGGCGGGCCATGTAGCCGCTCGGACGTCCGAAGTCGCCCAGCCCCACCTTCTCCACGTCGACCGTGTGGATCGCGGCGAGCGCCTCGGCAAGCGCGTCGCTGAGGCCGCGCGCCTGCTCGGGCGTGATGTCGGCGGCGTCCTCCCGCGTGCGCAGGACCCGGCCCTCGACGAAGTCCATGAGGTAGAAGCGGGCGCCGATGACCTCCTCGTCGTCGCAGAACGCCAGCGTCGTCGGCACCGGCACCGCGGTCCCCTGGCCGAGGGCCGACAGGACGCGGTACTCGCGGCCCATGTCGTGCGCCGTCGGCAGCACGTGGCCGAGCGGCGGCCTGCGCAGCACGATGCGGCGGCCCCCGTCCAGGGTGATGCCGTACGTGAGGTTCGACCGCCCGCCCGCGATCAGGTCGATCGCGGTGATCCGTCCCGATCCGGGCAGCTCGCGGGCCAGCCAGGCCGCCAGCCGGGGGACGTCGATACCGGGCACTCCGGCGGGCAGTTCTGCGTCAACGGTCATGACCCATTATTAGAACGCGGCTCGGTCGGGGGTGTGAACCCCACCCGGGTACCGCCGTGCGGTCCGTGACGCCCCGGCCACTTCCGGCCGACTTCCAGCCGCTTGTCATCCGATCTCCAGGGACGGCGATGACCTGCGCGGACGCGGGCATCTTCCGCCCCTCTTCCCGCAAGGTGAGTGATTCGACCGAACACCCGGGAGGAAAAAGGTGACACAAGGTGGAATGCTCGGACACGCGGGGTGCCCGTCTGCACTACCCAATCGGACCGGATCAAACCCGGCGCGAGGGGTCGGCAGCCGTCATCCCGCCCATTGAGGCGGCGGGCTGGACGGACGAGTCCTCGCTTGACCAAGAGAAGTAACTGACCACTCGGGGGTCTGACCGCCCGATTGGGGGGACGCACCGTGGCAGACGCATGGCTGCCAGGAGCCGGCCGCATGCCGGCGCGAAACGACGGCGGAGCGTTGCGAGGAGGTGCCCCGCGCGCCGTCTGGTGCGCCGAGGAGCACGACCCGCACACCGTCTCCGCGCGCTCGGTGGCCGCCGACCTGCTGAAGGAGGACCGGCCCGCCCACCTGGTGTGGCACCCCGGCACCGGCGAGATCGTCCAACTCCTGCCCATCACCCGCGCCGCCCGGCTGCTCGGCGGCGCGCTCGGGCGGGAGGGCCGCGTCTGCGCGCAGATCATGGTGGTGGCCCAGTCGCGGTCGCCGTTCACCGGATCTCCGCTCGCCGGCATCGACGCCATCGTCCAGTGGCTGGAGGCATGGGGAGTCGCACGGCGCTGGCCCGCCGGACCCCCGCTCCCGTCCCCGCAGTCGTACCACGCGCAGCGCAACCGCAAGGAATGGGCGCGCGGCGGGCACTACGGCGCGTCCCAGGTGCCGCTCCTGGACCGGCCCGACCCCGGCGCCATCGACGTCCGGCGCATCACCGGACCCGACACCCCGGTCGCCCCCATCCCGAAGCCCCGCCTCCCCGGAACCCCCACCGGCCCCCGGCTCGTGGCGCCGCGGCCCCGCACGCCTGAGCCCGTCCGGTCGTCCGATCCCGTCCGCACTCCGCAGAACGACGCGCCGGCCTCGCGTCCCGGACCGCTGCACCCCGCGTCGGAGCCCGTGCCCGTCGGGCCGAGCGCCCTGTCGAACTGACCCGCTACCCGACCAGCGTCCGGACGATCTCGCAGCCCTTGCGCAGCTCGGCGAGGGTCGCGGCGGAGCCGTAGCCGATCACCAGGCCGGAGGCGCGCACCGGGCCCGCGTGGTGGCGGGTCAGCGTCTCCACCAGGACGCCGCGCCGGGCCGCCTCGTCCGCGGCGCGCGAGGCCGCCGGCTCCGGGACGTCCACCACC
This sequence comes from Actinomadura sp. K4S16, assembly GCF_008327685.1. Taxonomy (GTDB): domain Bacteria; phylum Actinomycetota; class Actinomycetes; order Streptosporangiales; family Streptosporangiaceae; genus Spirillospora. The sequence continues at coordinate 236,743 of NZ_BDDE01000019.1, read as the reverse complement.
AGGTGCAGGCCGGCCGTGTCGCCGCGCAGGGGCAGACCGCCCAGCGCCTGCACGACCACGTCGCGGCGCCGGGCGTACTCCGCGCGCATGCGGCGGACGTACCGATCCAGGTCACCCCGTTCCAGGAGGAGCCTCAACGCGTCCTGCGGGACCACGGCGGTGCGGTCGTTCAGCTCCTCCCTCCGGAGCGCCACCTCCGCCACCAGGTCGGGACGCCCCACCAGCCAGCCGACGCCCATGTCCGCGGTGAGGATCTTGGCGGTCGTGCCCAGGTAGACGACGACCTCCGGGTCCAGGCCATAGAGGGCGGGCAGAGGCGCGACGTCGTAGCGGAACTCCCCGTCGTAGTCGTCTTCGGCGATGAGCGCCCCATTGCGCCGCGCCCAAGCCAGCAGAGCCTGCCTGCGCGGGACGGGCAGCACGCCGCCCATGGGGAACTGGTGCGAAGGCGTCGTATAGACGATGCGCAGGTCATCGGGCAAGTCGTCGGTGATGAGGCCGTGCTCGTCCACAGGACAGGGAACGATTTCGGCCCCACGTCCATTCAGCACCGCGCGTGCCCTGCCATAGCCGGGCTCCTCCACACCGACCCGATCCCCGGGGCGGAGGACGGTCGCGGCAAGCAGATCGAGCCCGTTCGTCGCTCCCCGCGTCACCAGAAGCCCGTCCACAGGACACGCCACACCGCGGCTACGCCTTATGTAATCCGCGAGCGCCTCCCTTAGACCAGGCAGCCCATGCGGATCCTGACGCTGCTGCGGCGGCATCCCCGCAGCCAGCCGCCATGCCCTGCGCCACGCCGGCGTGTCCAGAGCCCCGATCCAGGCGAGACCGGGCCGCAGGTCGATCTCATGTGGGGCCGCAGCCCTCCGTACTGGCTCCCTCTCCACCACCTGGGGCTTCGGCATAGGCGCGGCGGCGACACCCTCAGTCACATACGTGCCGGACCCATGCCGCCCTTCCAGCCAGCCTTCCGCGTAGAGCTGCTCGTAGGCCTCGGTCACGACCGTCCGGCTGACCCCCAGCAGCCCCGCCAGAGCCCTACTGGACGGAAGCCGCTCGCCCGCGGCAAGCCGTCCCTCCCCCATGGCGGCGCGCAACTGCCCGACGAGCTGCGCGCTCATCGGCTCCGGTGCGTCCCGCTCCACGACCAGCGGCAGATCGATCGACAAAGTGGTCACCTGCTATCCGCGCCAAGTGGCCATACCGGCCAGGCCACTTGCCTTCTAGCGTAAACGGACATGAACCCGCTCTCCGCGACCGCCCGCACCCGTCCAGGCCGCCTGGGGGAACGTTCCAGCACCGACCGCTCCGTCCTGTACGAGATCCTCGACGACGGCATGATCTGCCACCTCGGCCTCATCGTGGACGGCTCGCCCCGCGTCCTCCCCACCGGCTACGGCCGCCTGGACGACACCCTCTACGTCCACGGCTCCACCGGAGCGAGCAGCCTCAGGGCCGGGCCGTCCCAGGACATCTGCGTGACGGTCACCCACGTGGACGGGCTGGTCCTCGCCCGCTCCCTGTTCAACCACTCGATCAACTACCGGAGCGCCGTCGTATACGGGACGCCCCGCCTCGTCGACGACCCGGAGGAGAAGCTGACCGGCCTGCGCGCCATCACCGAACAACTGACCCCCGGCCAGTGGGACGCGGCCCGCCACCCCAACCGCAAGGAGCTGGCCGCCACCTCCGTCCTGGCACTCTCCCTGGACGAGGCCTCCGTGAAGGTGCGGCAGGGCCCGCCCGAGGACGAGGAGGAGGACTACGCCCTGGACGTCTGGGCCGGCGTGGTGCCCGTCCGCCAGACGCTCGGCTCGCCTGCCCCCGATCCCCTACTACGTCCCGGCATCCCCATCCCCGGACATATCGCCCGGCGCGTGACCTCCTAAATCGATCGCCCGCGATGCCCCGCGCAGTCGTTCATGGCCGTAGGGTAAGTGCATGAACGAGCGGCTGGTCTGGATCGACTGCGAGATGACGGGACTCGACCTGCGCAACGACGCGCTCATCGAGATAGCCGCGCTGGTCACCGACAGCGAGCTCAACATCCTGGACGAGGGCGTCGACGTGGTGATCAAACCGCCGCCGGAGTCGGTCACCCAGATGACCAAGGTCGTCCGCGACATGCACACCACGTCCGGCCTGCTGAAAGCGCTCCCCACCGGCGTCACCCTCGCCGAGGCCGAGGACGTCGTCCTCAAGTACATCAAGAGCCACGTGAAGGACGCCAAGAAGGCGCCCCTGTGCGGCAACTCCATCGCGACCGACCGCTCGTTCCTGGCCCGCGACATGCCGTCCCTCGACGCCCACCTGCACTACCGCATGGTCGACGTCTCCTCGATCAAGGAGCTGGCCCGGCGCTGGTACCCCCGCGTCTACTTCGCCAGCCCCGAGAAGAAGGGCGGCCACCGCGCCCTCGCCGACATCACCGAGAGCATCCAGGAACTCCGCTACTACCGCGCCGCCGTCTTCGTCCAGCAGCCCGGCCCCGACTCCGACACGGCGCGCTCCATCGCCGCTCAGGTGGCCTCCGGCTGACCCACCCCGAAGAAGCCGCTACACTACTGGAAGCCGGGAGCGATCCCGGCCACGGTGGGTGTAGCTCAGCTGGCAGAGCACTTGGTTGTGGTCCAAGATGTCGGGGGTTCAAGTCCCCTCACTCACCCCAACGAGAAGCCCTGGTCCCCGCAAGGACGACCAGGGCTTCTCGCATCATGCGCCAGCCCCCCCCCCCGCTCTCACCGATTCTGAGACCAATCGGGGAGTGATCTTGTGGTTGTCGCCACCCACCAGTGCTCGCACACTGCAACGGAGAGTCTTCACTGGCTCTGATGAGTGACGCTGAAGCAGCGCTGCCCCAAACACATACGAGCCCGATAGGCAAGGGCGAACAGGTGGCCAGGTACGGCCCGCCGCAGACTGATTACGCAAAGCAGTCGACAGGGCAGGTAGCAGATTGACGCGTTTGTCCAGATCGCCGTCACTAAGCAACCGGCTCACGCGGTAGGTGAGGTGAGGATTTTGCCAGCCTATGTCCCGATCCTGAAGGCCAAGGCTGGCGAACTTGAGGCACTCCAGCATCTGGAGGCTCCGCCCACACCGCTCAGGCCACTGCTCGAACTGATGCCGCCCAGCAGTCGCCAGCAGTCCGGCGACTTAGGAGAGGCCGAGGAACTCGACGATGCCAAGAACAACGAAACCGGCCACGGGCCGGCTGACCCGGCTAACGGAAGCGGCGAAACCCGCAAGCTGACTAGACAATTGAGAAAGCTCGCCCTGGCGATCCGTGACGATCTGCCAGCTGGCAGCATCTGCTCAATCGACGCTAGCTATATCGACACTCTTCCCTTCGCCCCCGACGCATGGGAATGCTTCACCGCTACGCTGACCGAGCAACTGGAGCCAGCACCCATCCGACCAGTATTTCGTCTGACCGACCCACCGGAACGTCTTGCCTGGGTGCGCGGCGTCATCGCCGAGTTCGGCGAAGGCGCGTGTCTGCGGCTGGGTTCCCCTGACCGCGATGTAGATGTGCGGCAGGCGGCGGAATTACTGTCGCGGGTGCTGCCCCAACTCGAACTGGGTCCAGAGCAGATCGGCGTTGTCATCGATCTCTGGACCATCGAGGACGATCGGGACCTCCAGCGCGGCCTTGCCACGGCCGAGGAGTTGCTGAAGTTGACCGACCAGCACCCCTGGCAATCAGTGACGGTAGCCGGTGGCGCATTCCCCGCTTCGATAAGCCACCTTCCCGGCGACGCTGTGTCGCCGTTGCCGCGGCGGGACGCGCATCTGTGGCGCCAACTCCAGGAGCGGCAACCCGCGCGGTTGCCTGACTTCGGCGACTACGCCATCGCCCACCCAGCCCCTGGCATCGGTAGCCGCGCACCGCTGCCCAACCTGCGGTATACCACCGACACCGAGTGGCAGATCTGGCGCCAGCGCACACCACAGGACCTCGGGAACGAGCGCTTCTGCATCATCTGTCGCGATGTTGTGGCATCCGAGCACTTCCCCACCGACCGGAGCCGCCTGTGCTGGGGAGATCGACAGATCGCAACTCGATCAGAGGAGTGTTCGTCTCCCGGCAACGCGACCAAGTGGCGAGCTTTCGGGACGTCCCGGCACCTAGCCCTGGTCAGTGACCGCCTGGCCAGGTGCGGCGAGCCCTGAGTTGATCGCGGGTGAGCGCTCTTAGCTCGGGCAGCGGCAGAGCCTCAGCCAGATGCTGCCAGATGATCCAGCGGCGTTTGCGCTCCAAACCGCGGTGCAATCCACGTTCGCGAAGAATCGCTAGGGCCTCTTCCCGCCACAGCAATTGAACTACTGCGAACGGGTCTTGCTCGGTGTTCAGAGCGGCCGGACGAACCCGTGTGAGCACAGCCTCGCGTGCAGAGGCGTCATCATCACCGATCGGCGTCTTCACCGATTCCTCAGCAGGATCCGCACGGATCAGCCCCCACCAGGTTGGCACCAGGGCTGCGGCTTTATCTATGTAGCGCGCGGTCGTTACCAGCGTGACACGGTCCAGCACCAGGCCGTAAGCGTCTGCCTGGCCGGCAAGCCGGTACAACGTATCTTGATCGCTCTTGATCTCGAAGCCGACCAACTCTCCGTTGATCACGGCCAAATCGACGCGACGAGTCCCAGCGCACAGCCCGAGTTCCTCGCGGATCAGCGTGTTCGGGTCGCCACCATGACGATCGCGAAGCGCTGACAGCAGGCTTGCTCGGATCTGGCTCTCGCGCACCTGAGTGCCAGGCATGTCGCACCCCCTCTGCCTCCCTACACCCGTCTCAGAGAACAGGCCGATCCTTGCGCAACGACATTGCGAACCGGCAACAGAACGCACCTTGAGTCCTGACCTAGCCGGTACGACACCACCACGGTTCGGTTCGGATACTTCACGCGGGGAGTGGTGTGCGCTGGTCGATCGGGTCGGTTGGTCGAGGGGCGACCCCGCGCCCAGCCCGGCGAAGTGGAGAGGTCCCGGCTGCGTACAGTGCCATGATCAGACGGGATGATCTCCGGATCTGAGACGGGCCGGCCACCGTCGACCGCCCTGGCCCGGCTGTCCCTCCCCTTTCAGACGAATCCAACCGGGAGGGCTGGGCTATCCCAATCACCGATCTAGTGCGGGGAGAGCGGGCCAGCCCACGACTGGTTCGTCGTCGCGTTGCTGGCGTGCCGCTCAGAGATGCGCATCCAGACTTCTTGGGTGGGCCAGATGATGTCGATAGCAAGGGTTCGGCATAGATCGACAAGGTCAGGGCGGGGCTCAGTCGGCACCAGAACGGCGACGCGTTTGGGCTTGAGGTAGCGGCTGTAGTCCAAGATCTGGCCGATAGCCATGCGGACGGCTTCTCGCGTCACCGTGCCTTTGGCTTCAATGAGTTCGTCCGTGGTCTGGTCGTACAGGTCGGTGTAGAGCGGCTTCGCTTCACCAACCGGGTTGATCTGATGACGTATGACCCGGTGCCCTAGCGAGACGATGTGGTCGATATAGGTCCGCAGAAGAATGCTCTCTCGACGCTCGGCCTCGTAGGGCTCGCGAGCGGGATCCACAAGGGTGCGCTCAGTGCGCTGCTCCTCAGGCGGCAGCTCCGCGACGCTGAACTCCTCACCGGGAGTCTTGGGGATATGCGCCCCCTCAGACCGCACCTCGCCGCGTGGCCGGAGCCGGAACATGATGACGCTGCGAATTGGCCCGTTTCCGGTCTCGGGGGCGTCGGTCAGGTAGTACGGCTGTTGCTCGTCTAGCTCGAACTCACCCATGTACTGCATCCGTTGCCCCGGCACAGCACGGAACAGCCGCAAAGCCCGGCCATCGGCACGATGGTTCAAGATTGCCAGGTTGCCCTGAACCATCCTCTGATCACCAACCTGGCCCTCACCGCAGTAGTGAAAGCACCCGTCATCTCCCCAGCCGTCGTAGTAGCCGTGCCTGTGCCCCTTCTCGGGGTTGGTGAAGAGCAGCACGTTCGGCGTCACCCGCGACGAGCCGATACCACCGTACTTCCGTCCCCCGTACTGCTCATGTAGCTCGCGACGAACGACCACGTCCCCGAGCTGGAGTGTCCACCCCATCCTTAACCCCCTAAATTTTGGGTTGATTTTAGGGGTAAAAGTTGGACATAGCAAGGCAAAGTGGCGGCCAGCGGCTGTGTCAAGCCAGAGACGCGAGGGTGAATCGAGAGGCTGAACGCGCGATTCATCGACTCTCGAAGATCATCCGGTTATGCTCCGACTCTAGAAATGTCAACCACACGCCAAGGGCGACGGATGAGTGTGGACGAGACGGCCCCGCTGCGCGTACTTGTGGTGGACGGTGATGCCCGGGGCAGAGCTGATGTGATCTCCGTACTGGACGCCAGCGACGAGTTCCAGGTCGTCGCCGACACCCCCGACCCGGCCGCGGCGGTCCCCCTGGCTGAGCGCCTGCGTCCCGACGTCATACTCCTGGACGCGGCCGCCGTTGATCACACGACGCCTCTCTGCACCTCGTCCCGGGTCTTCGTGCTGGCCTCAGATGATCAACCCGCCGTGGAGGCCGCCCTCCGCGCCGGCGCCAGCGGCCACCTCGTCCCCGGCTCCTTCACGGCGCACGACCTCGTCCGCGGCGTCCGCCACGCGTCCCGCACCACCCTCGGCCTGTCCGCCCGCGAGGCCGAGGTCATGGACCTGATCGCCACCGGCCGCTCCAACGGCGAGATCGCCCGCCAGCTCTTCCTCAGCGAGAAGACGGTCAAGAACCACGTCAACCGCATCTACGCCAAGCTCGGCGTCAGCTCCCGGGCCACCGCGATCGCCCTGTGGCGCGGCATGATGAGCGTCCTCCCGGGCCGCGAGTAAACCGATTCGCACTGGTCCGCAGGGCCTGATACTGTTCTTCCTGTCGCGAGGGACCCCGGCCCACCGCCGAGGCCCGTACGACAGGCGCCGTTAGCTCAATTGGCAGAGCAGCGGACTCTTAATCCGCGGGTTCGGGGTTCAAGTCCCTGACGGCGCACCCGCTACCCCAAAGGGCGTACACCGACCATCGGCGTACGCCCTGTTCGTTTCTAAGCCATCGCCTATGCGGTCGGCACTCTGCAGAGCCCAGACCCCTCCCCAATACGGCTCATGGCGTCGGCCCCCGAGGGGCGGTCGGCGGAACGTAGCGGCCGGTGTGTTGTTCTAGGTTGAACGTGGCCGAGGATGCGCCGAATCACGTAGAGGCTGATGCTCGCTCGCAGAACGACGCCCCCAGGGTGGCGCGTTCTATGCAGGCGACAGGCGTCCGGGACGATCCCGCCAGCTCGCGGAAGAGCTTTCTAGGCTTGCCAGTCGTCACGCGCTCGGATCGGGCCGCCGCATGGACCGCTTTAGACGGGGCCCCCAACCCCTGTCAGGTGTCGCGGCGTGTCCACGCCAGGACCCCCCATGACGACGGACACGCCGCGAACAGTAGGTATTCGGTGGGGTGGTCACGGTTGGATGCGTGACCAGACCCACTTGCCGCCGGCCGGGTCGCCGGTGACGCCGCACTTGGTCGACAGCGCTTGGACGATGTGCAGCCCCCAGCCGCCGTTGTCGTCGAACGCCTCCTCCGACAGGTCCAGGTCGTCGAGGGTGAGCTCCTTCATCGGCTTGGTCTGGGGCAGGGCGTAGTCGCTGTCCCAGACGGCGATGACGATGCCGTGCCCGTCCCGGCTGAGCTGCAGGCGGATCTCCTCATGCGGCGTCTGCCGGGCCGCATTCGTGACGAGCTCCGAGACGACCAGAAGCGCACTGTCGAGAATGTGAAAATAGCGCCAGTTGCGGATTCGCGCGTCCACAAGAGTACGGGCCAGGCCCACTGCGGACGGTGTGCCCATAAGGGGCATAAGCAGATCGCCACTCGCCGTCATCACCATCGCCCCACCCTTGCCCGAGATTCCGAATTCATGCGGCAAGGATCACTCGCACGTTCTACGGTTTCCTTGTTATCGGGAGAACTGGAAACAGGAGGAACGATGCCGATCGTCCGCGATCCTCTCGACCCCAAGATCTCTATGTGGCACTTCCTGGCCTTCTGCATGCGCTTCTTCAGGGAGAAGATGGGGCTGTCACTGACCCAGTGCGGCGAGATCATCGGAGTTGCTCGCTCGACTGTTTCCAATATGGAAGCGGGGCGACGACGCCCGCAAGATGACCAGATGCGGCTGCTCGACAACGCCTACGGAACCGGGGCGCTTTTTCAGGTTCTTCTTTGGTTTGCCCGAATGGCGCATGATCCGGACTGGGCCCATCAGATCGACAAGTACGAGGAGGATGCCGTCTCGATCAAGACCTACCACGGTCAGGTCATCCCGCTCGCGCTACAGACAGACGACTACACCTGGGCTTACGTCAGGGCGAGCAAGTTCAAGGACCTGGACGCGATCATGGCGGTCCGCACCGCGAAGAAGAGGGCGTACTGGGAGAAGGGTGACTCGCTACTCACCTGGACAGTGATCGACGAGGGCGTCCTGGCGCGGCCGGTCGGCGGGGCAGAGGTCATGAAGAGGCAGCTGGAACACCTGCTGGAGATGGCCGAGTTGCCGCACGTGAGCTTGCGTGTCATCCCCTTCTCCTCGGGCGAGTACATGGGCGTCGATGGGTCCATGCAGATCATCGGCCTTGAGGATCGAGACGTCGCGTACTCTGCCGCTCAGAACGGCGGACGGTTGATCGAATCGCCTCGCGAAGTTCGGGAGCTGTCCGTTATGTTCGATCGCATCGGCGTGAAGGCTGCTTCAGAGGAAGCCTCCCGAGAGATCATCAAGCGGTACTTGGAGAGCTACGAATGATCGTGAAGTGGCGCAAGAGTTCGTACACCGGTGGCGCGAACGACAATCAGTGCGTTGAGCTGGGACGACTTGCCCCAGGGATCGGAATCGGCGTGCGGGACTCCAAGGACCCGGACGGAGGCCACCTCACCCTCTCCGCCGCCCAGTTCGCCGGCCTGATCAAGCAGATCAAGCAGGACCCGGCCCGCTGACCGTCCTCCCGTCCGACTCCCTGCGCTCCGGGCAGTGCTGAGGCCGAGCTTCCCCTCTGCCTTGTCGGTCGCGGGCTCTCCCCCATCCGCACCATCCGATCGTCTGTGGCCGATGGCCAAGCGTTCCCACTCCTGACTGAAAGCTACCGACCGGACGGGGCTTGCTGCGGCCTGGGAGGGGGACCAGAACACGGCGGCCACGGCACGGTGGCCCGCACCGGGCAGACAACAGGGTTGCAGCCGCCGCGCCGCGCGGGACGAGGTCTTCGGCGCCCCCTGACGGTGACGGATGGTGGCGCCTACTTCGAGTAGACGGTCAGGGACCGGGTCAACCGCGACTTCGCGGCCGGGCACCAAGCTGGTCGGTGAGGTCACTAGATCCCGACCTGGGAAGGCATTGGCATCGATCCCGAGAAGCCGCCAAATCATGAGATTTTGATCGGGAGCACGTGCCCGGATACGGCATAAGAGGGGTCGGTTGATGGAATCGCAGCCAGCTGAGATCGATCTCGGGCCGTACACGGCTGTTGCTCGTGCGGCGGTCAACGCCGCCAGTGTGCGTGCCCGCGCACTGGATCACGCCGAGGTTGCGCCCGCCCATCTCCTGCTCGGCCTGGTTTCCGATCACGGGCGAGGGATGGCCGCGGTGATCCTCAACATGCTCGACGTTTCCCTGGAAGCCGTCGAGCGCCAGGTGGAGGAACGGTTGGGCCTGGGGGAGCAAGCCGTCCCTGGGCACCTGGCGTTCACCGAGGAAACCCACACCGCCTTGCAACTCGCCCTGCGAGAGACCTCAGGAACCGGCTCGAATCGGCTCGGCACCGATCACCTGCTGCTTGGACTGCTGTATCAGGACGGGCTTGCGGCAGCGATCCTGAAACAACACGGCGCCACACTGCAGGAAGTCATCGCCACGCGCGAGGAAGCCCGCTCCTTCGTGTGCTACGGCTGCGCCGAGTTCGGCCACGAAGCAGAGCCTCAGGTCGGCCCGGGCCCGAGGTTGCCACCAGAGCTTGACGACATCGGCCGACAGATCGCGCAGAAGCGCCGCCTCAAGGAAGAGGCCGTCGACGCCCAGGAATACGCGAGCGCGGCCGCGATCCGTGTTGAGGAGACGGCGCTTCTCCGCCGCCGGCGTGCCCTGCTCGAAACCGGCATCGGCGAGTTCGACCTGGCGACGGCACTTGACGAGATCGCACGGCTGAGAGAAGCCGTGGACCACCTGCGCGGAATGCTGCACCGCGGTCACCACGGACCACACGAGCCAGGCACCCGATAGGCAGCGCGTGGCGGGCGCCATGGTCTCCGCCGATGGAGGCGGCGCTGCGGTCAGCCGTCCGCGCGCCGCACGGTGAGAGCCTCGTCGGGCAGGGCGAAGGAGCGCACCACGTCCTGGTCGATGATCGATTGCGTGCGGTGGGGGCCGGCGAAGGCGGTGGTGTGGAGGCGGAACCGGGTGGTGTTGGCGATCTTCAACGTGCGCAACTTCCAGGGTTCATCCGGGGTGGCTTCAGCGTGGGGCGGTAGGGCCAGGTTGAGAACGCTGGATGCCTCTCGCTGCTGGCCGTGCCGAGTGTGGGCGGCGGTGTAGGAGGCCAACCGCAGTTCAGCCTGCGAGGACAACCTGTGGCTGGCGGGCTCCTTACTTGGTGAGGGCGAAATCGTCTCGGGCGTCAGTGTCGCGAGCCAGGACCGGGTGCTCTTGCAGATTTGCGGGTGGTCACCGACACGGCTCAGCCAGTGTCTGAATCGGGCACGTAGGACGGGATCGGCTCGGTCGGCCCATTCCTCCACCAACCTACGGAATGCCGCCTCACGGTGACCGGCGCTCCAGTGGCCTCCGGCAGCGAGGATGTCGCTGCCCGCGCCAGCGAACGCCTGGCAGAACATCACGATCGGCACTTTGCCGACCATGTGGGTATAGCGAACCGAGCGGATCTCCCCCATCGCCGCACGCAGCACCGTCGCCGCCACCAGCACGGCATCCTCCAGGCGTTCAGGACGCTGTACGCCCTCGGGGCCCGCAGGTCGCTCGTCCCGAGGCGGAGTCGTACGGTCGACGGCCAGCCCGGCAGCGGACAGGTGCCAGTACCGGTCGTCGCAGTACACGGTGGCGTTCTTCGCGGTGACGACCCCGTCAGTGCCGATGCCGATCGTTACCCCGCCGGGCCCAACGCTGATGGCGGCCGACGTGCGGTCCCCGGAGTCGAAACGCACCTCGGTGACGTCGTCCAGCCGCAGCTCGATCCCGGCCGGCTCGTCGGTGGCGGTGTCAGTGGGATAGCGGCGTCCGGCCGCCACTTTGAGGAATCCGATCAGCCCGTCGACGCCGACGCGCTCCATTTGCAGCGTGCGGACGTCGGCGCCGGTCAGGTCATAGTCGGCAGCAAGGCCCCCCGCGATCTCTTCGGTCACCGGAACGAGCCTCGGCATCACCACACCCCGGTAGTCGCGGGCAGGAACAGCGTCTTCCACGGACGTCGGCAGCACCGTCTCCGGCCGGTGGCCGGCTGTCCGCAGTTGCTCCGTCATCCATGCGCGCCGATTCACCCCGAGCGCGGCCGTCCACGCAAGCGCGGTGCGCGCCCGCCGCTCACGGCCCCACCGAGTACGGGCCAGCGCTGTGCAAAACAGCGGGAAGGTGTTGTTGTCCCAAGCGTCTGAGACGCTGCGAACCGTCTCACGGTCGAATGTCCGGCCGTCGGCGGCCGCCGCCTCGATCTGCATCACCGAACGGTCCAGCAACGCGCCGAACGCGGCCGCGGCCACCGGCCTTCTCCGCTTCATGCAACGCCGCCGATCACCGTTATGGCGTGACACCAGCACCGGTCCGCCGACGCCTCAGGACGTGACGCCGCTCTCCTCATGAGGTCGGTCAGGATGCTTGGACTTTGGCCGGTGCAACTGCACACTGATTGCCCCTCCACCTGAGCATTGATCCGCATGGGTACGACCATCGCACGTAGCCCACAATGTCGCGTTTGTTCGGCGCTCGCTCGGCGGGATCGGCACGGACCTCGCACCGATGGGCCTCTCTGCTCATCCTGAGACCCGCCAGAGGCCGTCTCGACCCAGTTCGGCTTGTCTCGCACCCATGGGAGGGGCCAGGAGATTAGGTTGAGGCGTAGTTCAAGTTTGAAGCTGGAACATCGCTGGCCTGGGCGGATCAACCTAAGAGGAGGAGTGACCGTGCCCAAGCGCACTCCGCAGGACTGGGAAATCCTGGAACAAGAACTGCACGCCGCCGGCGTCTCCCCCTCCGAGATCGAGACCGGAGCACGCAGGCTCCTCGCCGAGACGCGCGGACACCAGCTCGCCGAAGCCCGCAAGCACGCTGGCCTCGGCCAGAAGGACCTCGCCGCCGGCATGGGCGTGAGCGTCGCCCGCATCTCCCAGATCGAACACGGTGAGGTCACCTCCATCGAGGTCATCGCCCGATACGTCGAGGCACTCGGAGGACACCTCGACCTGGTGGCCGACTTCGGCGACCACACCATGAGGCTTCCCGTCACCGACCGACCCACCAACGCCGCCTGACACCGCACCGCAACCATCACGGCATCCGCGCTTGGGATCAGGACGTGCCGGTGGGGGACTTCTTGTGGTTTGCGGTGGCCTTGGCTCGGCGTCCTCCGGGGGTCCGACCGCGTGGGCGTCCGCGTCGGGCTGGTCTGGAGTTGGCGGAGGGGGCGTCGGGGTGGAGGGTTAGGAGGTCTTCGTCGCGTTGGATCGCCTCTAGGGAGAGGGTGCGGTAGCCGGCGTCTTCGAAGAGGACGGTGATGCGGTCGGGTTCTACTCGCATGACCGTTCCGGTTCCCCAGGTGGCGTGCTGCACCTCGGCGTGCAGGGGGAACGGGGCGTCGTCGGCCTGGTCTGGGGGTGCGGCTGATTTGTCGGGACGGGACGGCTCGGTTCGCGCTCCGGCTCGGCATATGTCGCAGTTTCCGCATGGGCCCTGGTAGGGCTCGCCCAGGTATTCCAGTAGGAAGCGGCGGCGGCAGTCTGTTGTCTCCGCGTAGGCGCGCATCATGTCGATGCGTGAGTCGTCTACGCGGCGACGGTTCTCGTCTAGTTCCGTGGCGCGTGCCACGGCTTCCTCGGGTTGCGGGCCTTCCTGGACGTATCGCAGGTCTCCGCGGCCGGTCGTCTCCACGGCTCCGGTCTGTTCCAGCAGGTTCACCAGGTTGGTGAGCTTCGATGCGCCGACGCCCAGGGTGGTGCGCATCTCGCTCGCCGGGACGGTGCCTCCATGGGCCTGGAGGAGCGTCGCGGTCTGGAGCAGCTTCTCCTCGTCTGGCTTGCCTGCGGCGAAGAAGCGGCGCAGGCCGAGGTCCTGCGAGCGGTAGTACAGGACGGCCGCGGCGGGCTCCCCGTCCCGTCCGGCACGGCCGATCTCCTGGTAGTACGACTCCGGGGACTCAGGCGGAGCGGCGTGCAACACGTAGCGGACGTCGGGCTTGTCGATCCCCATGCCGAACGCCGAGGTGGCCACGACGACGTCGAGCTCGTCGTTCTGGAACGCCTCGTGCACTCGGTGGCGGTCCGCTGCCTTTATCCCGGCGTGGTACACAGCTGCGCGGAGGCCCGCCTCGGTCAGCTCCTCGCCGTATGCCTCGGCATCGCGCCGGGTGGCGACGTAGACGAGGCCCAGCCCCTTTCGGCCGGCGGCGTCCTCGACCAGTGCCCGCCTCTTGTCCGTCTCCTCGTGGAACCGGCGTACCTTCAGCGACAGGTTGGGGCGGTCGAAACCGCGGACGATCTGCCGTGCATCGCCGATCCCGAGCGCCGCGATGATGTCATCGCGTACCGGTGGCGAGGCGGTCGCGGTCAGGGCGATCACCGGGGGATGCCCGAGACGCTCGACCACCCGGCCGAGCCGCTGGTAGTCCGGTCGGAAGTCGTGGCCCCACGAGGAGACGCAGTGCGCCTCGTCCACGGCGATCAAGGAGGGGCGCACGGCGGCGAGCCGCTCCACTACTGACTGCTTGGCCAACTGCTCGGGTGAGAGAAAGATGTACTCCGCTCGCCCCGCCCGGATCTGGTCCATGGCGTCCTCGCTCGCGCCGTCGGACTGGGCGGAGTTGACCATCACGGCGCCGCCGGCGTCGCGACCGGCGAGCGCGACCATCTGGTCCCGCTGCAAGGCGATCAAGGGCGAGATCACCACGGTCGGCCCGGGAAGCAGTTGGGCGGGGACCTGGTAGACGGCGGACTTGCCGCCGCCGGTCGGCATGACCAACAGCACGTCCCGGCCCCGCAGCAGGTGCTCCATCGCCTCGCCCTGGCCAGGGCGCAGGTCCGGCCAGCCGAACACATCCCTGGCAACCCGGCGCAGGCGGCGACGCCTGCCCATCCGGCCCCAGCCGATCCGCCTGCCCATCCAAGTCCTCCTCGCGCCGTGTCGTGCCGGCGAGTTCGAGGATCGTATGCGGTGCGAGACCGACCGTCCCCCCTCGACGGAAGCGACGAAACACGCGGGTCTCTCCCTCAGAAGCCTCCTCGGAAACCTTCGGTGGCCTTGGGCTGCGGAAACGCCCGCCGACCACCTGCCAACGGGTCCCCCGGCGGCGTTATGGTCCTCCCTGCGGCCCTGCCGCGGGGATCGGTGTGATCGGTGGCGTTGCGGCGGATCAAAGCGTCGGATGAGCTCGGTTACCCTGGCGTACCGGCTACCGCGAAGGGGGCGTCGATGAGCCGCTGGTCCGATCTGACTGGTGGGAGTTCCGGGGCGTCCTACGCCGCCCGGTTCGCCGACCTCGCGGCCTCCGGGGCGGACGTGCACGGCGAGGCCCGGCTGTGCGCCTCGCTGGTTCCGCCGGGTTCGCGAGTGCTGGACGCCGGCACCGGTACCGGACGGGTCGCGATCCGACTCGCCGAACTCGGCTACGCCTGCGTCGGGGTGGACCTTGACGCCTCCATGCTGGCCGAGGCCCGCCGCACGGCCCCCGAGATGACCTGGATCAAGGCTGACCTGGCCACCCTCGAACTGCCGGACGCCGATCCCTTCGATCTCGTCGTGGCCGCGGGCAACGTCATCCCCCTGCTGACTCATGGCACCGAGCCTGCGGCCATCCGGGCACTGGCCGAGGTCCTGCGTCCAGGCGGGCTTCTCATCGCGGGGTTCGGCTTGGACGCCGCTCACCTTCCGGTGCCGCCGAGCGTGGATCTGCCCAGCTACGACACCTGGTGCGCAGCCGCCGGGCTGAGCCTCCACCAGCGCTTCGCCACCTGGGACGGCGACGACTACCACGACGGCGGCTACGCCGTCAGCGTCCACCGCCGGGACTCCACCGCGGACGGGTGATCATCGCGAGTGGCGGACGCGCTGGACGAGGTCTTCGGCGGCCTCCTGCCACCGAGGACGCTGGAAGGTGAAGCCTGCTTCGAGCAGGCGGCCGGGGACGACGCGTCGGCTCTTCAACAGGAGTTCGGTATCTGAGCGCAGCGCGAGCGCACCGAGTTCGGCCATCCATTTCGTCGCGGGCAGGCCCACCGGGACTCCCCACGCCCTGCGCAGTTCCCGCATCAGGGAGCGTTGCGGGACGGGGTTGGGGGCGGCCAGGTTCACCGGTCCGGTGATGTCGTCCCGGTCGATCAGGAACTCCACCGCGCGGACGAAGTCCTGGTCATGGATCCAGGACACGTACTGCCCGCCGCCCGCGACTGGGCCGCCGAGGCCGAGCCGGGCCAGCCAGAGCAGGTAGTCGAAGACACCGCCGCGATCGGGGCTCATCACCATGGCCGAACGCAGAGCGACCTGGCGGGTGGACGGTGTCCCGGCCCGCTGCTGCGCCCGCTCCCAGTTCTCGGCGATCTTCACGCTGTAGGCCCAGTAGCCGGGAACTCCGGGCTCGGTGCCTCCGATGATGCCGGACGCCTCGTCGTTGGGCGCGTCGAAGCGGTGGGCGTAGATGGTGGCGGTGCTCATCTGGAGCCAGACCCGAGGAGGCTTCGCGGCGCCGGCGATCGCCGCGCCGACGACCTCGGTGGAGCGCACCCGCGAATCCATCATGTCCTGCAGGTTGGCCGGCGTGTACCGGCAGCTCACGCTGCGCCCGGCCAGGTTGATCACGACATCGCTGCCGTCGATCGCCTCGGCCCACGTCCCCAGCGTCTCGCCGTCCCAGCCGATCTCGTGCTCGCGTGCCGGGCGCCTCGTCAGGACCACGACGTCATGGCCGGTGGCGGTCAGCGCGCGATGCAAGATCGCGCCGACCTGGCCGGTTCCCCCGGGAATCACAATCCTCATCGGACCCTCTCCTTCTGCCGAAACGACCCTAACGCGAATAATTGAACGCGTTCAACACTGGGTCGCGAGAAGCTCGGGCGCTCCCACCGAGCAGAGGCGGTCGTCTCGCCCGCCCTGCGGGTGCCGGCGGAGCCGGGCGTCACGAAGCCCCGGTCTACATGCCAACGCCGATGAGGTGACTTGCATGGACTGCGGCTGGTGATTCCGGCGGGCACGACGGGCGAGGCCGGACATGGCCATGGGTGCACTATGTGAGCGTCTTGACACCTAGCGCGAGAGTTGAGGATCCTCGCCACAGGAGTCGGGTGCCCGCACACCCCTCACCAGGCCGCCATGACGCCATCGTCCGGCGGGACCACGCCGCCGGTCCTCCGGCGACGTCCAGGGAGGTGCCATGCCCCTGCAGTCACCGCTCTTCGCGGGAGACGCGCGCCTCGAAGCGTGCCTCGTCCAGGACAGCGCCCATGTGACCCGCGGGTCGTCCGGTTCTCATGTCGCCAAGATCCAGCTCGCGTTGCTGATGATCGACGGGCTCGCGATCGACCCCGCCGAGATCGACGCCGAGGGCTACGGGGCCGCGACCGCCGCCGCGGTGCTCGCCTTCAAGACGACCCGCATGATCCTCGGGCCTGGCCAGACCACCCCCGACGACATCGTGGGGAAGCGGACCGTGGCGGCGCTCGACGGCGAACTGGTGCCGAAGCAGTCGGGTTTGGACGGGATCCCGCAGGACTACTGCGGGAACGAGAACACGGCCGTCGCATGAGCGGCCCCTCACTCCATGGAGGTCCCGGTGTCGTCACGTGATGCGGCCATCAGCGGGTTACCGCTCGCCAGGTCCGCCGTCGCGCGGACCCGCGACGTACTCCGCGAGCTGATCGACTTCCGGGTCCGCAGCCTGCCGGTCCCCGTCGGCGTGCTCCGCAACTTCGACAAGGTCTGGGCGCACTTCAAGCAACCGGTCATGCCCATCGACACCTTCGGCCTGTTTCCGCGCGTCACCACCCTCCAGGAACTCCTGACCTCGATCGACTCCGTTTACCAGGGCATCGCCGACACGCTCGCGGACGCGAACGCCAACGCGATCTTCCGCGACCCCTCGGAGTCCGTGTTCGGGCCGCGGACGAAGGCCTTCGTTCTACGGGGGCCTCGCGTCGCAGGGGAGCCGCCGCCCGGGCCCTTGTGGCCCGACTCGATCTATTTCGCCGCGGGGTTCGCGGATCTCGGACCGCTCAAGCGGGCCGAGATCACGGTGCATGAATGCGCCCACTGGCAGAACAATCAGCTCATTCAGGACAATGCCCAACCTGGCTTTGAAAACTACCAGAAGATGGATGCCGGACTCGCCCTCCTCAACGCATGGTCCTATTCCCAGTTCGCCCTGGACTGCGCGTTCGGACGGGCCCTCCCGTTCGCCGACAACGAATAGCGCACCGCCCGGAACGCGGCGGTCGATCCACGAGGCACGCTCGCGTCAGGAGGAATGATCATGGCCGTGACGACCGCACTCATCGGCAGCTCACCGGGACAGACGTTCGCCGCGAAGCTCCGGGTCGCCTCGTTGCGAGCGCTGCGCACCCTGCTGCAGGGGCTCGCGAGCGCATTCCCGAGCGCCGGCGCGGGAACCGTCGTCCTCTCCACCGGATATTGGCAGACCTTCGGTTACGCCTGCCTGGCGGCGCTCATCACGGCGGTCGTCTCCTTCCTGCACAACGCCGCCAGCGTCCTGCCCCAGGACCCGACCCAGACCGGTCAGCAGCCCGGTTGACGAACGCCGAGCGTCCGCGCCTGGGGATGACCGGAGCGTCCCCGGCGAGCCCTGAAGGGCTCGCCATTTCGGCATGAAACCCGAAGTTTCTCCCAATTGTCGTTTCCCAAGACCGCGACGATCTCCGCGTCGACCATGACGGCGACCAACGATGACAATTCTGGCCAGCTGCGGCCGGAAGATCCTCATATATCAGGAGGGAATCGGGCGCATTATCGGACCCATGGCGGGTGAGCGCTTCACTGTGGTCCGGCCCGACGACCTCCTGGTGCTGGACGTCGAACTGGTGAACCTGGTGGTCGACGGGGGCCGGCTGGCGAGGGCCGACCGGTCGCGGCCCGCGCATCTCCTCGTCCACCTGCCGCCGCAGCACGTCCTGGAGGCGTCGATCGGCGTGGGCGAGGTCCCGCCGAGGCCGCTCCCGGCGTTCGTCGCCGGCCCCAGCAGGCTTGTCCTCACCCTGGCCGAAGGCGTGGAGGAGATCGAGTTCTCGGTCGAGGGCATCCTGACCTGGTGGCCGCCCGGCCGCCTCAACAGCCAGACGGTGCCGCGCTCCTTCACGCCCGACGACCCCGGCGACCCGACGACCATCGGCGGCCTTCCGGTCACGGCCATCGAGTTCCCGGCCCGGCTGCTGATCTGCCATGAGAACGACGCCCGGTGGTGGCACCGGACCAGGCCGTTCACGGCGGACGGGCGCACCGAGGTGTGGCACACCCAGCTCGTCCCCGTCGAAGGGCCCCCGGCCGAGCTGCGGTTGCGCGCCTTCGGGCTCAGGCGGGGACGTCCGGCCAGGCCGTGGTCGCTGCCGACGGAGGCGCAGCTCGAAGACGTGCTCTTCCTGGTCAACACCGATGAGATCCCGCCTCCGGTGCAGGGCCCGGTGCTGGAGGCCGCCGCCCGCCTGGGCATCGATCAGAATCTGGCCTGGCAGCTGATCGTGGAGGCGTGGCAGGCCGGCTCCTACCGGCCCCAGCCCCTCTACACCGAGCGGTTCATGCTGACCCCGCTCGGCGCGTCCGTGCGGATGCGGGGCCAGTGGGACTACCCCGACGTCCGCCACGACGTCGACGCCTTCGTGCGGCTCCTCCAGGAGTTGGGCGTCCCCAACCCCGCCGTCGAGCACTACCACCACGTCACCGGGCTGGGCCGCGACCAGTACGTGCGGGTGGTGGAGCGCGGGCGGCTGCACACCGGGCACCGCGCGGCGATCACCGAGATCCGCGAGCGGGTGTTCGACACCGACGAGAAGGGCTGGCCGGTCGCGGTGCTGGTCCGGCGCAGGTTCATCACCGTCCAGGAACCGGAGGTCCGGTACGGGGGGCGGGACCTCCCGTTCGCCTCGCTGCGCATCACCGACACGGTGACCCCGCCGCTCGCCTCCGACACCGACGAGCGCGAGCCGTTCTGGATCCGGCTCGACTCCGGGAAGGACCACTTCTTCACGGTCATCGGGACCGACTCGCGGGGCGGCCAGGTCACCTTCACCCTTCCGGCGGTCTTCGTCCCGGCGTCGGCGCCGCTGCCGGACCCGGTCTACCGCGACGGGCCGGAAGAGCGGCGGACCCGTCCGCTGGGCAACCAGGTGGTCGCGCTGGCCGACGACGGGGGCGCCAGCACGTCCTTTCCCGTGCGGAACATGACATTCGACCTGCCGGACGCGGCCGCCCTGACGATGGAGAGGGCGGCCATCCTGGTCCCGGCGATCGAGGAGCTCACCGGCGAGGCGGCGGAGCGGACCGTGACCTACCTCCAGGCCTACGTGGACGACGGCTTGGACCACGCGGCGTCCGGGGCGTTCCTCGCACTGGCCGATGGGGTCCCTCTCAACCTGGGCGCCGACCAGGTGGGCGGCCTGGCCAGCCCCGCCGCAACGCTGAACACGATCTCCAGTCGCGGCGGAGTCCTGCCGGACGCCCTCGCCACCGCCGACACCTTCACCGAAGACCAGCTGGCGGCGGTGTTCGCGGGGGCCAAGCTGCTCGGGTCGGTGCCCCTGGCGAAGGTGCTGGCCGCGGTCACCACCCCGCTGGACGCCACGGCTTTCCCGTCGCAGCAGCAGCTCACCGAGGAGATGCGGACCAGGCTGGCGGCGGCGAAGGAGCCATCGCTGCCCGTCCCGATCCTGCGGACGACGCGCGTCCCGGACGGGACCGAGCTGCAGTACCTGTGGAAACCGGCGCTGCGCAGCATCGACCTGGCCGGCCTGGGCCGCCTCGACCTGGACCGGGCCTGGCTCCTCCTGGACGCGCGGATGCTGCGCGGCACGGGCGGAACGGTGACCACGACCGTCACCGGGACGCTCCGCGCGTTCGCGATCGAGTTCGCCGGGGTCGCCAGGGCGGAGTTCGACGAGCTCACGTTCGCCTCGCGGCCCGGGGTCAAGCCGGACGTCTCCGCCCGCGGCGTCGAGCTGACCTTCCAGGGCGAACTCGACTTCGTCAACGAGCTCCAGAACCTCCTGCCCAAGGACTGCTTCGGCGCGGGCTCGCTCGTGGACGTGACGCCGGAGGGCGTCAGGGCCGGGTACGCGCTGGCCGTGCCCTCTGCCCAGGTCGGGGTGTTCAACCTGCAGAACCTGGTGGTCTCGGCGGTCCTGACCATCCCGTTCGGCGACGAGCCGACCCGGCTGAGGTTCGCGCTCTCCGAGCGGCACAGCCCGTTCGTGCTGACCATCATGGCGTTCGGCGGCGGCGGGTTCTTCGCCCTGGAGGTCGGCACCGAGGGCGTCGTCTCGGTCGAGGGCGCCCTGGAGTTCGGCGGCTCCGTCGCGCTGGACCTCGGGGTGGCCAGCGGCGGCGTCTACCTGATGGGCGGGGTCTACTTCCGCTGGACGGACGGCGCCGCGAAGGTCACCGGCTACGTGCGCTGCGGCGGCTACCTGTCGGTGCTGGGCATCGTCAGCGTCTCCGTCGAGTTCTACCTGGCCCTCGAGTACGAGAAGAGGACGATCGAGGGCCGCAGGATCAGCGTGGTGCGCGGGGTGGGCAGCGTGACGCTGAGCGTCCGGGTGCTGTTCTTCAGCAAGACCGTGACGCTCTCGCTGGAGAAGAGCTTCGAGGGTTCTCCCGGCGACCCCACCTTCGAGGAGTGCGTGGAACCGGCCGACTGGGACGCCTACTGCCTGGCCTTCGCCTGAGGAGCCGACGACGATGAGCATCAGCCAGCTGATCAAGTGGATCGCCCTCCCGGCCGGTTTCCACCCGGACGGCACGCTGCGCCTGTCGGTGTTCGTCGCACCCCGCCTGCTCTCCGACGAACCCCAGGACGCGGACGAAGGGTGGGACCTGAGGCTGGAGCGCTTCCCGGACTTCCTGGACTGGCCGTCCCGCCTGGCCACGGCCGCGTTCACGGTGCGAACCGATGATCCACACGACTCGCCGGGCCCCGCGCGGCCGGTGGGCCCGCCGCCCGACCCGGCGTTGTGGCGGGCGCTGTTCGGCCCGCGCACACCCGTCCGCTCCCATGTGCCCGACCACCACCGGCCGAGGCAGGTCATGACCTACCCGGCCCGGCGGATGTCGTCGGCGACCCGCACCGGGTACGCGGCCACGGCGACGGCCACCCCCACCGAACTGCCCAGGTCCGAGACGGTGAGCTACGACCAGGAGGCACGGGCGCGGTTCGAGGACTTCCACCGGCAGGCCGGCGAGGGCGTCCGGCCCGACCAGCCGGAGATCGACTTCCACCAGATGCTGTCGGCGCTGGGCGACCACCCGCACCTGCTGCGGCGGCTCGGCCTGGTGTTCGACCTGTCCGTGCCCGCCGACCGGGCACCGCGCGGCGACATGGACCAGGCCGTCCGGCTCATCCCCTCCTGGCAGTCGCTGCTTCCCGCGGGCGCCTCCACCGACGTCATGCCGTACACGTGGTACGTCCGCGAGCCCGACCTGTTCGCCGCGCGAGGGCGGGGGGCGACCAAGCTCGGCTCCCTGACCCGAGGGCTGATCATGCTGCCCGAGGAGCAGTTCTCGGTGGAGCAGGTCGACATCGACGGCGCCGTCCAGAAGGCACTGGCCATGGAGCCGACCGACGCCTCCGGGTTCCCGGCCCTCCGCACCAGCGGCTTCTCCCTCGTCCGCGACGGCCGCGCCGCCTTCCTGATGGACGACCTGGACCTGGCCGCCCGCCTGGAGGAGGACCTCGCACGGCACAGCACCATCGTCCTGTTCGCCGACGATCTGGTGCGCGGGCACCGGCTGGACGTGTGGGACGAGGACGCCGGGCGCTGGTTCTCCCTGCACGAACGGTCCGTCGACTACACGGTGCCAGGCGACCCCGCCAACTCCGCCCAGGCCGTCCGCGCCGAGGGGTTCTTCCAGGTGAGCCTGGCCCGTCCGGCCGGGGCCAACGCCGCGCGGCTCTACGTGCACGAGCGCGTCGTCAGCTGGGACGGGTGGAGCCTCTCCGGCCCCCGTCCCGGAAAGGTGCTCAGCGAGGACCCCCGCTCACCCGACCCCGCCGACCCCGCCACCATGCCCAAGCGGATCCCCAACACGGCGTCGACCGCCCTACCGCTGGAGATCGAGGCCGCGGTGCTGCCCGGCTCGCTGCCCCGGCTCCGGTTCGGGCGCCGCTACCGGTTCCGGGTGCGGACGGTCGACCTGGCCGGCAACGGCCCCGCCCTCGCCGAGGCCCCCGACCTCGGTCGGGACTACCGGCTGCCGGGCGGGGAACCTGCCGTCTTCCGCCGCTTCGAACCCGTGCCCGCGCCACCGCTGATGCCGCGGAGCCGGTTCACCGAGGGGCAGACCGTCGACCGGCTGGTGATCCGCAGCACTCCCGGGCAGTCCGCCCCCGACTACACCCGGGCGTTCAACGAGGACCCGCTCGTCCGGGAGCAGGGGCATCCGGCGTACGCGGCCGAGGACGAACGGCACGTCGTCGCCCCCAAGGCCGCGCTGCAGCTGGTGGAGTGGCACGGCATGCTCGACGCCGCAATCGGCTCGCCCGACCCGGCGGCCCGGCGCGAGGTGTACGACCTGGCCCGCAGGGAGAGCGGAGCGCTGGACGACCCGTCCCTGCCTGGCGTCGAGGTCGTGACGGTCACCCGGCCGGACGGGACGGAGATCGACCGCTACGTCGTCCACACCGGGGACGACCTCGCCGTGCCCTACCTGCCGGACCCGATGTCCGCCGGCGCGGTCGTGCACGGCCTGCCGGGGGCCGACGCCGTCGAGGTCGGCTGGGACGGAGCGCAGTGGCACCGGCCGCGCTCCTTCCGGCTGCGGATCGCCGACGGGGACGCCGCACCGCAATGGGACGCGGGCTCCCGCGTCCTGACCGTCCCGCTGCCGCAGGGCCGCACCGCCACCGTCCGGGTGGCCTCGCGGGCCGCGCCGGACGAGGTCTCCGACCTCATGGGCGTCCTCGCCTGGTGCCGGGAGGAGCTCGACACCGGGCAACTGGATCCCGTCATGCTCGCCGCCCGGAACAACCGGCACTGGATGGTCACGCCGTGGCGGGAGGTGGAGCTCGTGCACGCCGTCCAGCGCCCCCTGGCGGCGCCGGACCTGGAGCTGTGGCCGGGGTTCGCGCGGGACCGGGGCGACACGTTCGTCCACCTGTTCGGCCAGGTGACGGTCAGCCCGCACACCACCGAACGGATCGACCTGCTCGCCGAATGGCGGGAGCAGGTCGACGACCCGGCCCTCGGCCACCCCTTCGAACGCGACGGCTCGGCGCAGGTCTTCCGGCTCCCGCTCGCGCTCGCCGCGAAGTACGCCGGCGACTCCGTTCCCGAGGAGGTGCCCTGCAAGCTGACCGGCGGCGCCCTGACCTTCAACACCCGGGCGGGCAGCATGCTGACCCCGCCCATGCCCACCAGGCAGGAACTGGGCGACACCAAGCACCGCAGGATCACCTACCGGGCCACGGCCGCGTCGGCGTTCCGCGAGTACTTCCCGCCCGAGTTCGCCGACGGGCGGTTGTCGAGGGACGGCCGGCCGGTCACGGTCGAAGTGCCCAGCAGCGCGCCTCCGGCCGCGCCGCGCGTCCTGTACTGCGTCCCGACCCAGGCATGGGAGACCGCCACCGGCGAGGAGACGATCACTCGCCGCCGGCGCGGCGGCGGTATCCGCGTCTACCTGGAACGCCCCTGGTTCTCCTCCGGGGACGGCGAACTGCTCGGCGTCCTCGTCGCCGGTGAGACCCCGCTGCCGGACGAACCCGCCTCCTCGCTGGTGAGCCTCGTGGGCCGCGATCCCGTCCACGTGTCGGAATCGCTGGGTTTCCTGACCGCGGGCTCGTTCCCGGCGAGCGTCACGACCGCCAGCGGACTCGGGCTGCCGCCCGTCCTGGAGCGCCTGAACGTCACCGTCCTCGGACACCGCCCCGCCTACGATCCCGACACCGGACGATGGTTCTGCGACATCGACATCGACACCGGGAACACGTACTCCCCCTTCGTGCGTCTTGCCCTGGCCCGATACCAGCCGGACTCGCTTCCCGGCCTGCACCTGTCCGAGATCGTCCAGACCGACATCGTGCGCACCCTGCCCGACCGGACCCTCACCGTCTCGAAGCCGCAGCTGGGCGTGTCCGTCAGCGGCCCGTCCTACCAGGCACCCGAGGGCGCACGCATGACCGCCCGCCTCGAGTACCGCGACACGGCGGTTCCCGACGACGTGATCGGCTGGCGGGTCGTCCCCGGAACCGTCACCGAGCTCCGCCCGCAGTTCGACGAGGAAGGCCGGCAACTGGCGTCCATAGGTGAGATCCCGGTCGTCGGGACCCCGCGCCCACCAGGCGAACGCCTCCGCGTCACCGTCATGGAATACGAACGCCTGCCATCCGACACCGCCGACGGCACCACGACCGAACGCCTCGTCTACACCGACGGCATCGCCCTCTAAGCCCTTTCCCCGCCTGCATGCCGGGGTCGGCCTGAGGGATCAGCCGCACTTGGTGACGGGGACGCCGTAGAGGGCGCGTTGCTTTGCGTGTTCGGCGACCGTCCAGATGCGGTCCTGGCCGCGGTAGCAGCTCAGGTCCTCGGGGCCTCTGGCGAGGCTCTGCGTGCTCTTCTTCTCCCAGCGGCCCTTACTTCGGTTCCACACGGCGTGCAGGAGGACTCCCGGGCGGGCGCCCTTGCCTGTGGCGTTGTGGCCGAACCAGGCGTGTTCTTCGCCGCCGTTGAGATACGCGGTCACGCCGCCCTGGACCCGTTTGACCGGCAAGGTGGAGACCGCGAGCGCGCGGGCCCGTCCGTCGGCGCCGGTGGACGGCTCCCCGTTCCTCAGCCGCCAGGTGGCCATGCGGCCGTTCGGCGCGTTCCTGCCCGAGCCCTTCGGGCAGTACTCGCCGGTGACCAGGGAGTCCACCCCGCTGCGGTCGACCGACACCCAGGACCACTTGGGCGGGCCGCCGGCCTTGCAGCTCTTCAGCGGCCCCTTGCCCTTGGCGTTCACCCAGCTGCCCACCTGCGGCATCACGTACCGGTAGCCGTGGCCGTAGTACGTCTTGCCGTGCAGGCCGACCCGGCCCTTCTTCTTGGTGGTGCCGTTCTCGCTCTTGCCGAGGTCGAAGATCCGGCGCATGTCGAACACCCGCAGACCGAGCTGTGTCTCGGCGACGTAGAGGTGGTTGCCATACCAGGCGACCCCTCCCGCGTGACTCTCGATGTCCCTGTAGCTGGGCTTCTTCCCCTTCGTCATGCCGGGCATGACCAGCAGCACGTGCCGGTACGTGCGCTTCTTGAGGTTGACGAACGTGACGCGGATGTTCTTCGCCTTCGGCGCGTACCAGGTGACCACCATGGTGTACCCGGCGCTGCCCCACTTCTCGTTGTCCTTGGCGTCGGAGACGCTCGAGACGCCCTGCGGGATCCATTTCTCCTTGACGGAGTCCTCGCCGCTCGCCCAGCAGTACGTGAGCGCCTTGCCCGGAACTTGGGCCTTCTTCGGGGGACAGCCCTTCGAGCCCTCCGCGCGGAGCTTGCGGTTGCCCTTGGCGTTGAGCAGCGCCTGGACGCCGCTCTTCTTCAGCTTCTTGTCGAGCGCCCTGACGACCTTCGCCTTGCCGGCACCCCTCTTGATCACGAAGTCGGCCTTCCCGGGGGCCGCCGCCGCGGCAGCGGAGACCGGCGAGAGGGGGACGTCCGATGTGCCGGGAAATGCGAAGACACCGCCGACCATGACGACCGGCAGGGCGACGCTCACGGCGCCGACCCTCAGCTTGCGCCGGTAGTCCACTTGATCACCTCCGGAGGGTAGCGACGAACGTAACATTCGCCGAATCTCCCCCCAAGAACGCCCTATGTGATTGTGTCGCGACCATATGTCACAAGAGGGAGCTCGTCGTTGCCTCCAGCAAAGCTCACTTCACTGTCCGTAGTCAGAGAATTGAGCTTCCCTTTACTCTCCGCCGCAACCGAACACCGGGGAGCTGGGCGACCCGCCAGGCCGGGAAGAGCGTCATCACGGCGGTCAGCGTGACGGGCAGGTCCTGGGGCTCACCCGGCTCGGGTGGAGACCGAGCGGCGGTCTGGGCTGGACGTTCGAAAACAAGTTGATCTCTGGTGGGGCGTCGGAGAGGCTGCCCGCCGGAGTGTCCCGGCCGGGTAGCAGGGCGTCTGGGCTTGGAACGGAGGTCGGGCCGTGTGGTATCCGAAGATCCCGCAGCGGTTCGGCGACGGGCCCTTGCCCGGCGGGAGTTGGGTGGCTGAGGAGAAGGTGCACGGCGCCCATCTCGCGCTGGTCAGCGATGGCCGGACGGCCCGGGCCGCCGGGCGGCGCGGGCTGCTGGACGAGGATCGGCTTGAGGCGTTCTTCGGGGTGACGCGTCTGTGGCCGGTTTTGGCGACAGCGGCGGCGGCAGCGGCCCGGGCGGCCGGACAGGACGTGGTCTTGTACGGGGAGCTGGCCAGCGGAGGCTATCCGCACCCCGATGTACCGCCGGTCGAGGGCATCGGCCCAGTCCAGACCGGCGTGTGGTACAGCCCTGACCTGGTGTGGCTGGCGTTCGACGGCGCCGTCGGCACATCGTCGGGACCGCGCTGGATGAGCCGCGCAGAGTTGGCGGAACTGGTGGCCGGTGTCGGCTTGGAGTGCGTGCCGCTGGTGGGTCAAGGCCGGCGGCAAAAGCTGAGGGAGCTGACGGTCGACTTTCCGACGCTGGTGCCCGGCGCGCTGGGTCTTCCCGGCCTGCCCGGTAACCGCGCCGAAGGCTACGTCCTCAAGCCCGCGGGATCCTGGGATACGAGCGAACAGGGACCACGGCCGGTACTGAAGGTCAAGCACCCCGACTTCGCCGAGGACGCCCGCTACAACGGCGCCCGGCCGTTCGTCCCGCCGCCCGGCGGGGTGACGGGAGTACCGGCCTGGCTGCTGGCCGCTGCGGTCGAGCGGCTCACCCCACCGCGAGCGGACGCGGCCCGCAGCAAACTCGGCCCGGCCGCCGACGCCGCCGAGTTGGCCGCCGAGGTGGCGGCCGACCTGCTCGCCGACCTCGATGACGACCTGGGCGGCCTACCCGAACCCGACCGCCGACGCCTGGCCGCCGCGATCATGCCCGCGGCCCGCACGCTGGCCGCACTGCAAGGCCGCTGAACCAGCCGTGTCTGGTCGGCCGACGCACCACCCCACAGCGATGTGAACAAGTTCTTCGGCTTGAGCTCGGCGAACGAGGTTCCCATAGATCAGCCGCTCCCCCGCAAGGTCGGGACCGAGATTCTGGGTGGGGTGTCGATTTGCGGGGTTGGGGTTCGTGTAGGGGGTGACGGGGTCGCCGCGAGGGTGGCCCTCGGTGTGGAAGGGGTCGGCTCATGCGGGTGGTCAGGGTCACGATGTTCGTCACGCTTGATGGGGTCGTGCAGGGGCTGGGGCGGTCGGATGAGGACACCCGGGGCGGGTTCGTCCATGGCGGGTGGGGGCCTCAGTACAACGACGAGGTCATGGGGCGCGAGATGGCCAAGGGGATGGCCAACGCCGGGGACATGCTGTTCGGGCGCCGGACGTGGGAGGACTTCTACAAAGCGTGGGGGCGGGCCACCGACGGCAACCCGTTCACCACTCACATGAACGCGGCCCGGAAGTATGTCGTGTCCAGGACGCTGGACGATGCCGATGCCTGGGAGAACTCGGTTCTGCTGCGGGGCGAGGCCGTTGAGACGGTGAGGGAGTTGAAGGAGCAGCCCGGACCCGATCTGGCGATCAACGGGAGCGCGTCGCTCGTCCAGAGCCTGCACGCTGCCGGGTTGATCGACCAGTACACGCTGCTCATCCATCCGCTGACCCTGGGCAGCGGCAAGCGGCTCTTCGAGGGGCCCGCGCCCTTGGTCGAGTTCGAGCTCACCGGGAGCGTCACCACTAGCAAGGGCGTGATCATCGCTCACTACGACCGGAGATGACCTTGTCGGGGTAAGGGGGGTTGGTTAGCTTTCGGGCTACCTTCGCCTCGGTGTTAGGACCCCCGATGCTCCCTCAGAAGGCGTCCCGCCGGCCTCTCGCGTCCGGGGCCGGCGGGGGGCTGGCGCTGGCCCTGCTGTGCGGCGCCCAGCTCACGTTGGTGGTCGATGCCTCGATCGTGAACATCGCGCTGCCCAGCATCCAGCGCGGGCTCGGGTTCAGCGACGCTGGGCTTTCGTGGGTGGTCAACGCCTACACGCTCGCCTTCGGCGGGCTGCTGCTGCTCGGGGGCCGGGCCGGTGACCTGTTGGGCCATCGGCGGGTGTTCTCGGCGGGGGTCGGGGTCTTCACCGTCGCGTCGCTGGTCGGGGGGCTCGCGGTCACGCCGGGATGGCTGCTCGCGGCCAGGGCCATGCAAGGGGTCGGGGCCGCGCTGGCCGGACCGGGGGCGCTGGCACTGCTCGCGACCACGTTCCAGGACGCGGAGCGCAGGAGCCGGGCGCTGGCCGTGTTCTCCGTCGTCGCGAGCGCGGGGATGGTGGCCGGGCTGGTGCTCGGCGGTGTCCTGACGGCGTGGGCGTCCTGGCGGGGGGTCCTGTTCGTCAACGTGCCGGTGGGCTTGGCGATCGTGCTGCTCGTGCCGCGGGCCGTCCGGGAGTCGGCGAGGCAGGAGGGACGGTTCGACGCGGGCGGGGCGCTCATGTGCACGGTGGGGTCGACGCTGCTGGTGTACGGGTTCATCCGGGCGGCCGAGCGAGGGTGGTCCGGGGGACTCACGGTCGCCGCCTTCTGCGGGGCGGGCGTGCTTCTGGCGCTGTTCCCGGTGGTCGAGGCGCGGGCGCGGCAGCCGATCGTGCCGTTGTGGCTGTTCGCCGACCGGGACCGGGTGGGCGCCTTCCTCATGCGGTTCCTGCTGACGGCGGCCATGAGCGGGATGCTGTTCTTCCTGACGCTCTACGTGCAAGGGGTCCTGGGGTACGGGCCGTTGGAGACCGGGTTCGGGTTCCTGCCGACGACGGTCGCGCTGATCGCGGCCAGCCGGGCGGTCCCCTGGCTGCTCCCCCGGTACGGGCCGCGGCCGATCATGGCGGCGGGGGCCGTGCTGTGCGCGGTCGGGATGGTGTGGCTGACGCAGGTGTCGCGGGACAGTTCCTATGTCGGGATGATCCTCGGGCCGGTGCTGCTGTTCGGCGCCGGGACGGGGCTGGTGGCGGTGGCGGCGACGTTCGTGGCGATGGCGTCGGTGCCGGCCGGGGAGTCGGGGGCCGCCTCGGCGCTGCTGCAGAGCATGCAGCAGATCGGCGGGTCTCTGGGCGTGGCCGTCCTGGTCACCGTGGACCACGCTGGATCGTCGGTGGTGGACGGCATGCGGGACGCGTTCACCGCCGGGGTGGGGTTCACCGCCTGCATGCTCCTGGCGCTGGTCGCCTTCCGCGTCCAGGGGCGTTCCGGGGCGGAGGGACGAAGGCGCAGCTCGCAGCCATAGCGCCATACCGTCGGACGGCAGTCCGCCCGCCTCAGGGGAGGCGGGCGGACGCGCTCGGCGGCTTCACCGGGAGGGGCGGCCACGCGGTCAAGGTGCCGGTGGGCGGTGCCGTCAGGCGCCGGGCGAGAGGACGACGACCTTGCCGGACACCTCGCCCGCGGCGGCCCTGGCGTGCAGCGCCGGCAGCTCGGCCAGCGGCACCCGCTCGGCGACGTCGACGCGCAGCTCGCCGCTGTCGACCAGGTCCACCAGCCGCGAAAGCTGTCCGGCGTCACTGCGGACGAAGAGGTTCACGCCGCGCACGCCGCGCTCCTCGTCGGTGGGCGCGGGCATCCACACCGTCGTGTTCACGATGACGCCGCCCGGCCGGACCAGGGCGGGCATCGCGGCCAGCTGATCCGGATCGACCGGCGCGAGGTTGAGCACGACGTCGACCGGCTCGGTCACCGCCGAGGACAGCGCTGTGGCGGTGTGGTCGACGACCTCGTCGGCGCCCGCCGCCCGGACGCGTTCGGCGCTGCGGGGGCCGGCCGTGGCGATCACGTGGGCGCCGGCCCTCTTGGCCAGCTGGACGGCGTAGCCGCCGACCGCTCCGCCCGCGCCGTTGACCAGCACGCGCTGCCCGTCCGCCAGCTTGGCCTGGTCGTAAAGCGCCTGCCACGCGGTGAGGCCCACCAGCGGCAACGCGGCGGCGTCGGCCAGCGGGACGTTCTTGGGCGCGGGCGTGAGCACCTCGGCCGGCGCGAGGACGTACTCCGCGGCGGCGCCGTCCCCCGTCATGGGCAGGAAGCCGATGACCTCGTCGCCCACCTCGAAGCCGTCGACGTCCTCGCCCAGCGCGTCGATCGTTCCGGCGACGTCGAGGCCGGGGGTGTGCGGCAGGGTGACGGGGATCGGACCGCGCATGCCGCCCCCGCGAATGCTGGCATCGACCGGGTTGAACGATGTCGCGGCGACGCGGATCCGGACCTCGCCGGCACCGGGGACGGGCTGCTCCGCGTCCTCGTAGCGCAGGACGTCGGGGTCGCCGTACTCGTTAAAACGCACTGCCTTCATCGGAGCTCTCGCCTTCACTGGTAGCAGTTGCTTCAAATTCGAAGCGCTTGCCAACACGCTACTGCTGATTCAAATTCGAAGCAAGTGACGTCCGGCACCCCCGGCCCCTGGCCGGGATGAGGTCGGGAGAACGTCGCGGCCGCGCGGGCTCGGCTAAGACGCCGAAGGGCACGGCGGACACGCGACCGGTGTTGTCGCGGAAGTAGGACAGGCGGGCGGCTACCCGCGCCGGCCGCTGCCGCGTCGAGCCGCGGGACTGCGGCCCGGAGTCGTCACGTCCCGCGCTTGCGGCGGCGGGGGGCCGCCGAGCGGGGCGGTGCCGAGCGCATGTGGTCCCGCACCGGGACGAGCAGGTCGGCGAGGGCCTTGACGTCGTCGGACGACAGCGGCTCGAACAGCAGGCCGCTCACGACCTCGATGTGACCGGGCAGCACCTTGGCGAGCAGCGCGCGTCCGGCATCGGTGATGGTGACGGTGATGCCCCGCTCGTCATCCGCGGCGGGGGCGCGTACGACGAGGCCCGCCTTCTCCAGCAGGCCCGCCTGGTAGGTCAGGCCGCTGCGGCTGTAGACGACGCCGTCCGCCAGGTCGGTCATGCGGTGGCTGCCCGTCGGGGAGTCTCCGAGGCGGGCCAGCAGCTGGAACTGCACGTAGCTGAGGTCGCCGGCCTCGCGCAGCTGCTGCTCGACCGCGTGCCGGAGCAGGCTGGTCACCTCGATGAGGGCGAAGTACGCGCCGAGTTGCGCGGGGTCGAGCGACGGCGGCGGTTCGGACATGGCCGAAGTCTACTGCTGCGAATTCGAAGGGTTCGGTGTGACGCTCTCACGGACGTTCCGGGTCGCAGAGCTGGAGGCGCAATTCGCAGCTGTAGCGCCGTCCCGCCGCGTCGGGGAGCCACGATTCGTCCAAGTCCGGAAGCAGCTCGGTGAAGACGACGGGGACGTCGTCGCCGGACGACTCGCGGGCCGTGCGGAGCAGCGTGGCGAAGGAGGAGACGTACCGGGGGCCGGTGAAGTCGACGTACACGGGCTTGACCTCGGTGCCCACCTTCGCGAAGACGCGCTCGGGCATGCCGAGGGAGCGGCGCAGGCGGCGGGCGGCGAGG
Organism: Actinomadura sp. K4S16; assembly: GCF_008327685.1. GTDB lineage: Bacteria > Actinomycetota > Actinomycetes > Streptosporangiales > Streptosporangiaceae > Spirillospora. The sequence goes on along the minus strand of NZ_BDDE01000019.1, from coordinate 204,729 downwards.
TACTCGCGGGGGCCGTGCGCCGGGACGATGCCCGTCCCGCCGACGGTGGTGCGCCAGGTCTCGCGGGCGACGACGAGACGGTCCAGCGTGAGCCGCGGGTTGTGGGGGCCCGTGCCAGCGAGCTTGAACGCCTCGGTGCCCAGCCAGCCGAAGAGCAGGGCGAACACCTCGCGGAGCGGGCGCCGGAGCCCGTCCGGCCCGGTGACCTCCAGGGCTCCTTCGCGCTCGGACACGGTCAGCGCGACCAGGGGCAGGACGCGGGCCGGGTCCGCACCGGGCGCCGCCGTGAACGCCAGCTGGTGATCGGTGACGCCGAGGACCGGCGCGATGCGCGCGGTGTACCGGGGCCACCAGGTCGGGTACAGCGGACGGAACTGGGGGCCGATGTCCTCGGCCGCCGCGTCGCGCAGCCGCTCGGGGTCGGGGTGGCGTTCGGTGAAGAGGGCGCAGTCGAGGGTCGGCCACGCGGTGTGCATCTCGCCGAGAACGAGGGTGAACTCCCCCGCCGCCATCGCCTCGACGCTCGGCGCGCGGACGCAGAGGTCGGGGCTGTGGATGCGGGCGCCCGCCCATCCTGGACGCTCGGCGGCGAACAGCCGGGCGGCCTCCGCCCGGAGATCCGCGGAGGTGAAGTCCAGGCGGCGCTCGCGCGGCGCGGAGTCCAGGCCGAACAGCGTGTCCCAGCGGCGGGCGAACTCGGCGGCGACCGCGTCCACCGGACGGTCCTTGCCGGTCAGCAGGGGCTGGGCGGCGTCCCAGAACTCCGGCATCGGGACGGCGGTCGCGCCGGGGCCGAGCAGGTCGCGGAAGGCGGCGTCGTACGCCTCCGCCAGGACCGCCGACAGCCAGCGCGCGGCGGGCAGGAGGACGGCCCCGAACGGGCCCGACAGCGTCTCAAGGAACGGGCGGCCCAACGTGAGGTCCAGGTCGCGAACCGTCTCCTCGTAGCAGAGCCGCCGCCCCGCGTACATCTGCCCGCTCCGCCGCACCGGCTCTGCCCCGGTGACGGCGGTGAACTCGGCGTCCAGGTCTGCCAGCGCGATGGCCAGGGCGTCGGCGTCACCGGCCGCGGCGGCCACGGAGGCGCGGGCCCGGTCGAGCCGCGCGAGCCCGGCCAATGCCCGCTCCCTGGCCTGAGGCTCAGGGATCGCTTCGAGTGTGTCGCGCAGGACGCGCTCCGCCTGCGGGTTGTATGGCATGTTCACGCCTCGCCAGACGATCCCGTCCTCAGTCAGACGGTCCAGGGCCGCGGCCAGGTGCGGTTCGGGGGCGATCTCCGCTGCGGGGCGGGTGCCGTCGCATCGGGAGAGCACTTCGGTCTCGGCGGGGGTAAGAGAGCGCGGGTCGTCCCCAGGGTGTAAGACGCGGTTTCCGTCGACGAGCAGATGCGGGTGGACGCCGGCGGGCAGCCACGGCGCCACGTCCGGATCGTCCAGGAGTGCGGCGACGTACGCCTCCAGCGCCCAGAACTCGTAGTCGACCTCGCGGGACCGCACCAGTCCCCCGCCGGGCTTCGCCTCGACCGCCACCGGAACTTCGGGGTCGAGCGTTCCCCAGCCAACGGGGCCGAAGAAGCCCGCGGTGTCGTTCTTGCCGCAGTACCGCTGCCAGTAGCGGACGAGGGTGTTCTCGCGCGCGCGTCGCTTCTGGCGCTCGCGCCTCGGGTTCTTGCCCGGCCGGACGGCCGGGGCGTCGGCGAGACGTGCCAAATGCCGCGCGGCGCCGGGGTTCTGCCATGTCACCGCCTCGCGGAAGAGCGGATCGGCGGCGATCTCCGCGGCGGCGCGGCCCGCGTCCGCCAATGCGCCGTCCATGGCCTGCGTGAATTCGGTCTCGGCCGTGTTCCCGTCGAGAAACGCGTCGGCGATTCGGGCGCATTCCGGGGCCGCGAAAAGGACGAGGCCGCCGGTGGGAAATCCGGTGGAGCGGATCAGCACATCTCGCCAAACCGACCATCGCGTTCCGGGTAGCGGCACGGAGTGCCCTGCGTCGCCCACCGCGAACTCCCTCCGCCGTTGAGAACGGCTCTCGCCCCGGGACGTTGATCACCATAATGTGTTGATTTGTTCGCCGTCACCATCCGGAGGTCCGCACATGCGCTGCGACGGTCTGTTCCTCGCCGGGCTCGCCCATCGGATCCCCGAGGCCGTGGACGTGGACGATGCGGTGGAGGACGGCCGCTACGACCCGGACGACCGGAAGGCCGACGACTACGCCTCCGTGGCCGTGTCCACCGGGGAGGCCCCGCCGGAGATGGCCGTAGCCGCGGCGCGCCTCGCGCTGGCCCGGGCCGGGCTCCCGGCGTCGAGCGTCGCGATCCTGCTGCACGCGTCGGCCTGGTTCCAGGGCGTCGACTACTGGCCCGCCGCCTCGTACGTGCACCGCGAGGTCCTCGGCGAGGAGGGCCGGCGCGCGCCGGCGCTGGACGTCCAGCAGATGTGCGCGGGCGCCCTCGGCGCGCTGGAACTGGCCGCCTCCTACCTGGCCGCCGACGCGTCCCGCGGATCCGCCCTGGTCACGACCGCGGACCGGTTCGCCGACCCCGGCTTCGACCGGTGGCGCGGGGACGTGCGCGGCATCGTCTACGGGGACGGCGCGGCCGCCGCGGTCCTCGCCCGGGACGGCTTCGCGCGGCTCCTGGCCGTCTCGACGGTCGTCGACACCGGGCTGGAGGGCATGTACCGGGGCGACGAGCCGTTCGCCGCCGCCCCCGGCCGCAGGGTGGACGTGCGCGCCCGCCGCGCCGCGTTCGCCGCGAGCTCCCGGCACCTGGTGGGGAGCATGGCGGAGCGGACCACCTCCGGCCTGACGGAGGCCGTCGACCGGACGCTTGACGAGGCCGGGCTGAAGCTCGCCGACGTCTCCCGGTTCGCCTTCCCCAACGTCGGCCTGCATGTGCTGCGCACCCGGTACGCCGAACCGCTCGGCCTGGACGTGGAGCGCACCACGTGGGACTGGGGCCGCCGCACCGGGCATGTCGGTGCGGCCGACCAGCTCACCGGCCTGACCCACCTGGTCGAGACCGCCCAGGTGGGGCCGGGCGACCGGGTGCTGCTGGTCGGGATCGGAGCCGGGTTCGCCTGGACGTGCGCCGCCGTCGAGATCACCGCCCGCCCCGTCTGGGACGTCTGACACGGACGGCCGCCGCGTTCAGGCCAGGCGTTCCCGGAGGGTCGTCTTCTGGACCTTGCCGGTGACGGTCTTGGGCAGTTCGTCAACCAGTTCCAGCCGTTCCGGCCAGTAGATCGGGGTCATCTCCGCCTCCTTCAGCGTCGCCCGAAGCTCCTCCAGGGTGACCGGAGGCTCCCCGGCAGCCGGCACGACGACCGCACAGATGACCTGGTCAGCGCCCTGCCGAACCGGGATGCCGATCACGCTGGCCTCGCCGACGCCCGGATGGCGGCAGAGGGCCGCCTCCAGTTCGGTGTCCGGGACGAACAGGCCGTTGCGCATCACGGTGTCCTTGGCGCGTCCGGTGATGCGGATGCCGCCGCGGCCGTCGTCGCGGGCGAGGTCGTCGGTGTTGAACCAGCCCTCATCGTCCAGCAGCGCCTGGTACAGCTCCGGGCGCCGGACGTAGCCGAGGCACTGGGTGGGGCCGCGCACCCACAGCACGCCCGAGCCGTCGCGCTGGCCCTCGATCGGGTCGATGCGCAGCTCCATGTCGGCCATCGGGCTGCCGTCGCTGTGGACGGCCCAGTCCTCGGGGTCGTCGGGGCGGCTGACGGTGACCGCGCCGTTCTCCGACATGCCCCACAGGGAGTGCAGCCGCAGCCCGAGCACCTCCTTGACCTCCTCGACGAGCTTCGGCGGGATCGGCGCGGAGCCGCTGATGACCGCGCGCAGCATGCCGAGATCGCGCGGCGCCGCGCGCTGCGCGTCCACCAAGGACCGCAGGTAGTGCGGCGGGGCGTACGCGTAGGTGACGCCGTATGAGGCGAGCATTTCGAGGGTCGGCGGGCCGTCCTGGGAGTCCTGGAAGACGGAGGTCGCGCCGAGCGACAGCGGCATGAGCATGCCGCGGACGAACCCCGTGTAGTGGGTGTTCCAGGCGACCATGGTGATGACGTCCGAGCCGTCCAGCGCGAACACCTCGGCCTCGCCGCGGATCGCCGCGTACAAGGTGTTCTGGCTGTGCAGGACGCCCTTGGGCTCGCCGGTCGTGCCGGACGTGAACAGCACGAGGAACGGCTCGTCCGGCTCGCGCTCCCGGCCGTCGAGGTCGTCCGCGCGGGTCTTCTCCCAGGGCGTGTCGAAGAAGTGCGCGTGCAGGTCGAGGGCTCCGGCGGGCTTCGGGCCGCCGGACACCGCGACGTGCTCCAGCGACGGCAGCTCGCCCGCCAGCCGCACGCCGAGCTCGCCGAGCTCCTCGCCGCCGTGCACGGCCTCGGTGATCAGCACCCGCGCGTCGGTGAGGTCGAGCATGACCTCCAGCTCCCGCCGCCGGTAGATGGGCAGCAGCGGGCAGATGCGGGCGCCCGCGCGCAGGCAGCCGAGCGCGAGGACTGTGATCTCCCAGCCGTTGGTGAGCTGGACGGCGACCGTGTCGCCCGGCCTGACGCCGAGCTCGGCCAGCGCGCCGGCGCACCGGTCGGCGAGCCGGGTCAGCTCGGCGTAGGTCAGCGCGCGGGTCTCGCCGCCGACCCGGCGGGCCACGAGGGCGGTCTTGCCGGGGTGCGCGCGGGTGTGCCGGCGCAGGTCGTCGAGGAAGGTCCCGTCCCGCCACCAGCCCGCCCGGCGATATTGCAGTGCGTTGGTCAGCCCCGCCATCACGACCTCCGTCTGTTATGTCACGACGTCACAAAACGACGAATCAATCCTGTTCTTATCTTGGTGGTTCCGCTTTCCGCAAGATCATGTTTTTATGTTCCCGACCAGGTTGCACCGGTACACCCGGAGGAGCCGAGTTTGCCAGTGAAGGTGCTTTACATCACCGGTTGGTGTCGCAGCGGCAGCACCATGCTGGGCAACGTCCTCGCCGAGGCACCGGGCGTCGTCCATGTCGGTGAACTGCGTTTTCTCTGGTTGAACGGGGTTCTCGGAACGGGCAGCAACGGGCGCTGCGGCTGCGGTTCCGGACACCGCGAATGCCCGTTCTGGTCGGAGGTGCTGGAGGAGGTCCGGCCGTCCGGGACGTCCCTCGAACGGCACGCCGCCGAGGTCGTCGCCTGGCAGGACGCGTACCGGACCCGGCACACCTGGCGGGTGCTGCGCGACCCGTCGCGCAACGGATGGCCGGACGTGCTGGCCGCGACCTACCGCGCCATCGCCCGTGTCTCCGGTGCGCGGGTCATCGTCGACAGCTCCAAGTTCGCCTCGGACGCCGCGCTCCTGGCGTCCCTCCCGGACGTCGAGGGGCGCTACGTCCACCTGATCCGCGATCCCCGCGCGGTCGCCTGGTCGTGGCTGCGGCCGAAGGACTACACGGGCCGCCGCTCCGCGCTGAACAGCACCTGGCACTGGACCGGCTTCAACCTGGCGGCCGAGGCGGTCGGCCGCGCGCACCGCGACCACGCGCTCCACATGCGCTACGAGGCGCTGGTGCGCAACCCGCGCGCCGCCGTCGACGCCGTCCTGGACCTCCTCGGGCACGAGGGCCCGAACCCCGTCGCCGCCGACGGGACGGTCGAGCTCGGCGGCAACCACACGGTCACCGGCAACCCGAACCGGTTCGGCCGCGGCCGGACCCGCATCGAGGAGGACCGCAGGTGGCACGCCGCGCTCCCGCGCCCCCAGCGGTCCGCGACCACGCTCATGGCGCTCCCCCTGCTGCACCGCTACGGCTACGAGAAGAGGGTGTGACGTGGACCTGGGACTGAACGGAAGGGTGGCCCTCGTCGCGGGCGGATCGGCGGGCATCGGCCTCGCAATCGCCCGCGACCTGGTGCGCGAGGGCGCGACGGTGTCGATCGCGGGCCGCGACGCCGCCCGGCTGTCCAAGGCCCGCGACGAGATCCGCGCGGACCTCGGCGCGGAGGTCGGGACCCGGCCGCTGGACGTGCGCGACACGGAGGCGGCGCGGGCCTGGGTGGACGACGCCGCGGCCGAGCACGGCGCCGTGCACATCATGGTCACCAACGCGGGAGGGCCGCCCGCCGGGCCGACCGGGGCGTTCGGCCCGGACGACTACCGCGCCGCGCTCGACCTCGGCATGATCGCCCACATCGGGCTCGTGCAGGCCGCGCTCCCCCACATGCGGCAAGCCGGATGGGGCCGGGTCCTCATGGTCACCAGCGAGACCGTCCGCGACCTCATCCCCGCGTTCGCGCTGTCGGGGATCGTGCGGACCGGCCTCGTCGGCTACGCAAAGACCCTGGTCCACGAGCTGGGCCCGGGAGGCATCACCGTGAACGTCCTCGCCCCGGGATACACCGCGACGGACGCGCTGCTGTCCGGCATCACCGGCGAGCCCGAGGCGGAGACCGCACGCGTCGCGCGGGAGGCGGGCATCCCGCTCGGCCGGGTCGCCCGCCCCGAGGAGGTCGCGGCGGCCGGGGTGTTCCTGCTGAGCGAGCGCGCGAGCTTCGTCACCGGCACCGTCCAGGTCGTCGACGGCGGCCGCTCCCTGGGGGTCTGACCATGTCGAATATGCCCGTGTCCGACGTCCGCATGATGCTGGACGACCCCGAGTTGACCCGGCGCAGCCCCGGCGAGGAGTTCGCGCTCGCCCACGCCCGGTACGGGCCGGACGCGGCGGTCCACCTGCGCGCCTCCATCAGCGACCTGTTCCCGCCGGCCAAGCGCCGTCCCCGCTTCACCGTCCGGCACCTGCTCCGCAAGGCCGTCGTGGACGCCGACGAGACGACCGTCTTCACCGAGCGGGCCGAGAACACCTCGCCGGACGACGCCGCCCCCGAGTGGGAGTTCGAGGTGGGCGTGGAGACCGTCCAGACGCAGGTCGTGCGGGCTTCGGTGCCGGTGCCCAAGGAGATCCTCGCCGACCCCGCCGCGCTCGCCGCGTTCGTGGACTACCGCCTGCTGGTGCGGCTCGGCACGGCGGAGAACGACGTCCTGCTCAACGGGATGGGACCGATCCGGGGCCTGCTGCGCCACCCGGGGCTGCGGCGCCGCCCCGCCGAGCCGTCGGACGGCGGGTCGGCCGCCCGGACGCTGCTGGCGACGGCCGCGCTGTGCGAGTGGTACGGCGGCTCTGCGGACGGGATCGTCATGCATCCCGACGACTGGTGGCCGCTCGTCGCGGACGGCGCGTTCCTGGAACGGCTCGCCGTGCAGGGCGTCAAGGTCAGCCGGACCCGCATGGTGCCCGCGGGCACGGCCCTCGTCGGCGACTTCACGGCCGCCGCGACTTTGCTGGACCGCCGCTCCTCCACGATCCGGCTCGACGGGGACGCGCTGGTGGCCGAGATCATCGAGGGCCTGGCCGTGCACCTGCCCGGCCATTTCGTGCTCACCTCGCTTCCCGGCGGGCGCTGATGGGCGGCCCCGCACCGACCCGGCCGCCGGCGGCGGACCTGCCGGCCGTCGCGCACCGGGTGCGCGAGCACATCGTGCGGATGTGCGCCGGGCCGGAGGGCGGCCACCTCGGCGGGTCGATGTCGCTCGTGGAGATCCTCACCCTGTTGTACTTCGAGGTGATGCGGGTCGATCCGCGCCGCCCCGCGGCTGTGGACCGTGACATCTTCATCCTCAGCAAGGGGCACGGCGCCATGTGCCTCTACGCGGTGCTGGCCGAGCGGGGCTTCTTCCCCGCCGCGGAACTGGCGGAGTACTCCCGGCCGGGGAGCAGGCTGATGGGCCATCCGGTCCGCGCGGTGCCCGGGGTGGAGATGCCCACCGGATCGCTCGGGCACGGGCTCGCGCTCGCCAACGGGTTCGCCGTCGCCGACCGGGGGCGCCGGTGCTTCGCCGTCCTCGGGGACGGCGAGTTGCAGGAGGGTTCGGTCTGGGAGGCGGCCATGGCCTCCGCCGCGCTCGGCCTCGGGAACCTGACGGCCGTCATCGACCGCAACCGCCTCCAGATCACCGGCCCGACCGAGGACGCGATCGGGCTGGAGCCGCTCGCGGACCGCTGGCGCAGCTTCGGCTGGACGGTGCGCGAGGTCGACGGCCACGACTTCGACGCGCTGCGCGAGGCGCTCACCCCAGAGGAGACCGGGAGCGGGCCTCCCGTGGCGGTCATCGCCGGCACCGTCAAGGGACGCGGCCTGCCGTCGCTGGAGGCGAAGACGCACAGCCACTACGCGAAACTGAGCAGCCGCCAGGCGGAGCGCTCCCTCGCCGTACTGCGCGCCCGACGCAAGCGAGCGCTCTCATGACAGCCGACATCCCCGGCGAAACGGCACGGCCGCGCTCCGCTCGTGAGGTGTACCGGGACCTGCTGCCCGAACTGATGCGGGCCGACGGGCGGCTGTACTGCCTGGACAGCGACACCGGGCTGTTCGACGCGGACGCCTTCGCCGACGTCCCCGGCCGCTACCTCAACCTCGGCATCGCCGAGCACAACCTGATGGGGACGGCCGCGGGCCTGGCCGCCAGCGGGAATGTCCCGTTCGTCACCACGATGGCGACCTTCGCCGCGACCCGGGCACTGGAGGCCATCAAGATCGACATCGCCTACAACGCGCTGCCGGTCCGGATCGTGGCCACCCACGGCGGGCTGGCCGCGGGGCATCTCGGCCCGACCCACCACGCGCTGGAGGACCTGGCCGTCATGCGGGCGCTGCCCGGTTTCACCGTGGTCGTCCCGGGCGACGCGGCGCAGGCGGGCGAGGCCGTCCGGCAGTGCGCGGCGCTGCCCGGTCCCGCCTACGTGCGGCTCGGCCGCTCGGCCACCCCGGACCTGGACGGCGCCGCGCCCGGAGGCGGCCCGTTCGAGATCGGGCGGGCGCAGTGGCTGCGGCGCGGCCGGGACGTGGCGATCATCGCGTGCGGGCCGTACCCGGTGCTGGCGGCGGTGCGGGCCGCCGACCGGCTCGCGGAGCGGGGCGTCCGGGCGACCGTCCTCAACCTGCACACGCTGCGCCCGCTGGACGTCGCGGCCGTGGTGGCGGCGGCCGAGGGCGCGGCGGGCGTCGTCACCGTCGAGGAGCACTGGCGCTCCGGCGGCCTCGGCGGCGCCGTCGCCGAGACCCTCGCCGAGCACGCCCCGGCCCGGGTGGCGCGCGTCGGCATGCCCGACACGTTCGCCGAGCGGGCGGGCGGCCAGGAGGACCTGCTCGACCGGTACGGCATCACGGCGGGCGCGGTCGTCGCCGCCGCGCTGAACCTGACCAGCGGAACCCATGGAGGTGGCACGCATGACCCAGACCTGTCCCGAGTGTGAGGGCCCGGTCCAGCTCGCCGAGCCGGTCCGGCTGAGCGAGATCGCGCAGTGCGCCGACTGCTCCAGCGAGCTGGAGGTGGTCGGCCTGGAGCCGGTGACCCTCGCGCTCGCCCCCGAGATCGAGGAGGACTGGGGCGAGTGAGGCCGGTGGCCGTGCTGGCCTCCCGGGTGCGGTACGAGGAGAAGCGGATCTTCGCCGCGCTGGAGCGCCGCGGGGTTCCGTACGCGCATGTCGACACCCGCCGGTTCAGCGCCGAACTGGGACGTGAAGCGGCGAGCGCCGGGCCCCCGTACGCGGTGGCGCTGAACCGGGAGATCTCCCACAGCCGCGGCCTCTACGCCTCGATGCTCCTGGAGGCGCGCGGCGTGCCGGTGGTCAACCGGTCGGGGGTGATCGCCGTCTGCGGCGACAAGCTGCGCACCTCGCTGGAGCTGGAGCGCGCCGGCGTCCCCACTCCGCGCACGGCGGTCGCGCTCACCCCGGAGGAAGGGGTCGAGGCCGCCGAGCGCCTGGGCTTCCCCGTGGTCGTCAAGCCGCTGACGGGGTCGTGGGGACGGCTCGCGGCGGCGGTGCGCGACCGGGACGCGGCGCAGACCGTCCTGGAGCACCGGGCCGCCCTGCCCTCGCCGCTCCAGCACATCGTCTACCTGCAAGAACTCGTCGACAAGCCGGGCCGCGACATCCGCGTGATCGTGGCCGGGGACAAGGTGGTGGGCGCGACGTACCGCTACTCGGACGGCTGGCGCACCAACGCCGCGCGGGGCGCGCGCTCCGAGCCGTGCCCGCTCACGCCCGAGCTGGTCGAGCCGGCGATGCTCGCCGCGCGGGCCGTGGGCGGCGGGGTGCTGGGCGTCGACCTGATCGAGGGACCCGAGGGGCCGCTCGTGCTGGAGGTCAACCACAACGTCGAGTTCCGCGGCTTCCAGGACGCGCACGGCGAGGACGCGGACGTCGCGGACGCGATCGTCTCCCACGTGCTGGAGGCGGCATGATCCGGGTCGGCGTCATGGGCGCCGCCGGGTACCTCGGCGGCGAGCTGCTGCGGCTGCTCATCGGCCATCCGGGGACGGAGGTCGCCCACGCGGTCTCGACCCGGTTCCCCGGCCGCCGCGTGGACTCCGTCCACCCCAACCTGCGAGCCCAGACCGACCTGGTGTTCAGCGCCCCGGACGACCTGGACGCCTGCGACATGCTCCTGATGGCGACCCCGCACAAGGCGACCATGAAGCTGCTGCCCGAGATGCGGGGACGGGCCAAGACCGTCATCGACCTGTCGGGGGACTTCCGCAACCCCGACCCCGCCGTCTACGAGCGGTACTACGGCGTCCCGCACACCGCGCCCGAGCTGCTCGGCGCGTTCGTGCCCGGCGTCCCCGAGCTGTTCCGCGCGGAGCTGGCCGAGGCCGACCTCATCAGCGTGCCAGGGTGCATGGCCAGCGCGGCGATCCTCGCGCTGCACCCTCTGACCGGGCTGATCGGCCCGGACGTCCAGATCGACGCGCGCACCGGGTCGAGCGGGTCGGGCGCGCTCGCGGGGGACGCCAACCTGCACGCCGAACGCAGCGGCGCGCTGCGGGTCTTCGCCCCGGTGCGGCACCGCCATGAGGCGGAGGTCGCGCGGCTGACCGGCCTGAACGCCAGGATGACCGCCACCGGGGTCGAGGCCGTGCGCGGCGTGCAGGTCGTCTGCCACGCCACTGGCTCCGCCGACGAGAAGGCCGTCCGCCGCGCCTACCGCAAGGCGTACGCGGACGAACCGTTCGTCCGGATCGTCGCGCACCGGACGGGGACGCACCGGCTCCCCGATCCGAAGCTGCTGTCCGGGTCCAACTACTGCGACGTCGGCTTCGCGGTGGACGGCGACCGGATCACCGCGATCGCCGCGCTGGACAACCTGGTGAAGGGCGGTGCGGGCGCCGCGGTGCAGTGCCTCAACATCCGCACCGGCCAGCCCGAGACCCTGGGCCTGGGGTTCCCCGGCCTGCACCCGGTCTGATGGGCTCCGGTCGGATGGGCCCTGGTTCGGGGATCGTCGTGGTGAAGTGCGGCGGCGCGGTACCCGCCGAGACGGTGTGCGCGGACCTCGCCGGGCTCGTCGGGCGGGCGGTCCTCGTGCACGGCGGCGCCGCCGACGTCGACCGGCTCGCCGGGGACCTCGGCGTGCCCGCCCGCACCCTCGTCTCGCCGAGCGGCGTGACCAGCCGGCACACCGATCCGGCCATGCTGGAGGTCCTCACGCTGGCGCTCGCCGGGCGGGTCAAGCCGCGGCTGCTGCGCGCCCTGGCCGCGAACGGCGTCCCGGCCGTGGGTCTGACGGGGCTGGACGGCGGCCTGCTGCGGGCGCGGCGCAAGACGGCGCAGCGCACCGTGCGCGACGGCCGCACCGTCATCGTCCGCGACGACCACAGCGGGCGGCTCACCGGCGTCCGGCCCAAGGTGCTGAACGTGCTGGTCGGCGCCGGGTTCGTCCCGGTGGTGTCGCCGCCGGCGCTGGGCGAGGACGGCGCGCCGGTGAACGTGGACGCCGACCGGGTCGCGGCGGCGGTCGCGGGCGCGCTGCGCGCCGAGCGGCTGGTCCTGCTGACCACGGCGCCGGGCGTGCTGCGCGACGCGTCCGACGAGGGCTCGCTGCTGGACCGCTGCCCGCTCCCCCGCGAGGGCCCCGTCCCGCACGCGGCGAGCGGCGGCATGCACCGCAAGCTCATCGCCTCCCGCGAGGCCCTGCTCGCGGGCGTCCCCCACGTGTCGATCGGCGACGGGCGGCTCCCCCGCCCCGTCACCGCGGCCCTGGGCGGCGCCGGCACGACCTTGGAGATCATGTGAGCGACCCCGTCGAGCTGCTGCACGCCATGCTGTCGATCCCCTCGCCGTCCGGGCGGGAGGACGAGCTGGCGCGCTACCTGGAGAAGGTCATGAACGACCTCGGCATGGCCGCGCGCCGCGACGAGGCCGGCAACGTGATCGGCGACATCGGCACCGGCGCGGGGCCGGTGGTGATGCTGCTCAGCCATCTCGACACCGTCGACCGGCCGCTGCCGGCGCGGCGTGTGGGCGGCCGCCTCGTGGGCCGGGGCGCCGCGGACGCCAAGGGCCCGCTCGCCGCGATGATCAGCGCGGCGGCGGCCCGGCCCTCGTTCCCCGGCACGCTGCGGGTCGTGGGCGCGGTCGAGGAGGAGCGGCTGTCGCGGGGCGGCGAGCACCTGGCGCGCACCTGCCCCGCGCCGGACGCGCTGCTCGTCGGGGAGCCGAGCGGCTGGTCGCGGGTGGTGCTCGGCTACAAGGGCAAGATCGACGTCGAGTACCGGGTCGCCCGGCCCTCGACGCACTCCACCAACCCGGCCGCCAAGGCGACCGAGGTGGCGGTGGCGTTCTGGCACGACCTGCTGGAGGCGCTCGGGCCCGAGCGCGACCACGCCGCGTTCGGCCTGCCCGCCGCGACGCTGCGCGGCGTCCACGGGGACCTCACCGAGGCGCGGCTCGACGTCGACTGCCGCGTGCCGCCCGGGTACGACGCCGAGGCCTTCGCGGCGCGGCTGCGCGCCCGCGCGGACGGCGGCGAGGTCACGATCGTCCGGCACGTCCCGGCGGTGCGCAGCGGGCGGTCCGACCCGGTGGTGCGGGCGGTGACGGCCGCCATCCGGCGGCACGGCGGGACGCCCCGGCCCACCCTCAAGACGGGCACGTCCGACATGAACACCGTGGCGCCGCACTGGGACGCCCCCATGGCGACGTACGGGCCGGGCGACAGCTCGCTGGACCACTCCGACGAGGAGCACATCGAGATCGCCGAGTTCCTGAAGGGCGTCGACGTGCTCACCACCGCGCTCGACGAACTGGCCGCCGTCCTCTGACCGTCGCCGCGCGGAGTCAGGGGGCGCCGGCGGGGGTCGCGTCGCGGGCGGTGGCGCGTTCCCAGGCGTCGCGGTCGCGGAGGTAGAGGCCGCCGGGGGCGCGGATGGACAGCACCGTCATCCCGTCGCGGTCGAGGCGGTAGGTGATGCGGCCGGTGACGTGGCGGGCGACGCTCTCCACGAACGCCTGCGCGGCCTCCCGCAGCGGGCCGTACCAGCGCCCCTCCACGGCCTCCCGCGTCCACAGCTGCTCCAGCGCCATCTTCTCCCGCGTCGTCTCGGCCGGGACGGTGGCGCTCTCCAGCTGGCGGTAGGCGTGCAGCAGCAGGCACGCCGCCGGCATCTCCCGCACTTCGAGGACCTTCTCGCCGCCCTCCAGGTGCTCCAGGCCGGAGTAGCGGCCGAGGCCGAACCGGCCGGCGCGGACGTTCAGCGACGCGATCATCTCGCGCAGGCCGGCGGCCGCGCCGTCGACGGCCACGGGCCGGCCCGCCTCGAAGTCGAGCGTGATCTCCGCGGGGCGGTCCGGGCGCGGGCCCGCCGTCCAGAAGTAGAGGTCCTCCGGGACGGGGAACCACTCCGGATCGTCCAGGATGCCCGACTCGAACTCCCGGCACCACAGGTTGGAGTCGCCGCTGTAGGCGCGGTCGGCGAACTCCGCGAACCCGGCGTCCTTGAGCGCCGCGCGCTTGTCGTCGCGGCCGATCGCGTCCCGCTCGTAGGGGCTGCCGAAATGGCCGTCGAACCCGAGCGCGGCGATCGAGGAGTCGATCCGGCGCAGGCTGTTCTGCGACCGGTTGGCGGTGTGCACGATCGCGTGCGCGCCCACCTCCCGGGCGAGGTCGACCGCGGCCCGGGCCAGCAGCGGGCGGCTGAGCGACGAGCTGACCGGGTGGATGCCGAGGTAGACGGCCTGGGCCGCGATGGCGGGCGCCACGAACTCCTCGGCGAACTCCTCCGACAGGTCGGCCCGCACGTGCTCGGCGCCGAGCGAGCCGAGGTCGGCGCCCGTCCGGTCGTACTCGGCGTCGCCGCCGAGCTCCACGGACAGGGCGTGGACGCGCAGGCCGCGGTGGCGGCTGAGCCGCCACAGGAGGTAGAAGCTGTCGAGGCCGCCGCTGAAGAGCGTCACCACCCGGCCGCCCTGCGCCGCGACGGTGTCGATGTGCCCGAACTCGCGGATGCGTCTCCCACTGTGCCTTCGCGTTTCCGGACCCACGTAACCGACCCTCCAGGAGCGAGCGGCGAGCAGCGGTCAAGATCAACTTATGGGCCAAGATCATCGCCGCGCACTGGCACGTGATCACAAAATCGGCCGCGAACGCAGACAGCAATCGCCGGTTGCGCCGCGCGCGCTCACCGGGCGGGCGGACCGGCCGTCAGGACGCAGGGGCGGAGGCCGCCGGGGACGCCGGTGAGGGCCTCGCCGCCGCTCTCGTAGGGGAGGGCGAACGGCAGGCCGGCGGCGGCCAGCGGGCGCGGGCGGTCCATGAGGTGGAAGTGCAGGTGCGGCTCGGAGGTGTTGCCCGAGTTGCCCACCTCGCCGAGGACGTCCCCCGCCCTTACCCGGTCGCCCTTGGCGACTCGCACCGACCCGCGGCGCAGGTGGGCGAAGACCGCGTACACGCCGCCGCCGAGGTCGAGCGTGACGGAGTTGCCGACGACGAACCTGCCCGCCGACAGCGTCAGGACGGACAGCAGCTGGCGGAACACCATCCCCTCGACCAGGAGGTAGGCGATGCCGGGCCAGGAGTTGCGGCTCCAGTGGTCGCGCTGCCACCCGCTCGCCTGGACGACCACGCCGTCGGCCGGTGCGACGACGGGGCGCCCGAAGGACGGGAACGTCTCCGGGCGCGCGGCGAGCGGCCAGCGCCGAGTCGCGCGCCATTCGCCGTCCGGGACGTGGACCAGGTCGATCGCGTAGGTCTGGCCGAGCTCGTGCGTCCCGTGACTGGGCACCTTGTCGGCGGGACTGTTGACGGGCACCCAGCGCCCCTCGACCGGGCTGCGCAGGACGACCGGCTCGCGGTCCGGTGCGCTGCCGGACACGAAGAACAGCACGAGCCCCGCCGCGATGAGGACCATTCCGGCGCCCCAGAGCACGCCGATGCCGTGCAGGGACGTGGTGAGGGCCAGCGCGAGGCCCAGCAGGATGAACAGCGTCCGGAACCGTGCGAGCGTCCTGATCATCGTTCCTCCACGGGTCGGTCAGCGGCGGGTCGCGGCGATCACGGTGAGGATCGGCACCACCCGTTCGCCGGGGACGGTGTAGCGCCCGCGCCCGGTGGTGCGCAGCCAGCCGGCCGCGACGAGCTGGCGCAGATGGTGGTAGAGCTGGCCGGTCGTGCCGAGGCTCTCGTGGGCGGCCAGCTCGGAGACGGTGCGGGAGCCGTGCAGGATCTCCCGGAGCAGCAGCAGCCGGACGGGGTGCGCGAGCGCCGAGAGCGCGTCGGCGGACTGGGACCAGTCGTCCGACAGCAGATCTCCGGTCGGGTGGCCCTGCTGCCATTCATAGTGCTCGCCGGACGGCAGCGCCACCGAGCCGGTGAACAGCACCGCGCCGGGATCGGGCGCCCGCTCCTTCAGCGCGTCCAGCGCCCAGAAGGTGTCGCCCGGCTCCGGGCGCCCGGCCGCGGGGGCGACCCCTTCCAGCGCGGCCATGCGCTCCTCCAGCCGCGCGACGCGCTCCGCCAGCGTCTCCTCGGTCACTCCTCCACTATTACGTAAGTACGTAGATTCGACAAATCCCGCCCCTCGGTCGAGGTCGGGCTCAGTCGGAGGCCGGGGTGACGAGGGGGCGGTAGTGCGCCAGGTAGGTGCGGTGGTCCCAGTCGTCCAGGAACTGCGCCGCCGCGGCGCGACCGGCCTGGAAGAGGCGCTCGCGGGTCGCCGCGTCGAGGTCGAAGTCGGTCGCGAGCACGCCGTCGGTGCGGGCGAACATCGTGCGGGCCACGATGGCCGGCTCGTCCATCTGCACCCGGTCGTGCGCCTCCGCCATCGTCGAGACGAGCGCGCGGCCGTACCCGACGGGGCCGCGGACGGCGCGCCATTCCCGGTACACGCCCTCGGAGGGGGGACGGGCCGACAGCTTCACGCCGAACGTCGGCCAGCGGGGTTCGCGGTCCTCCCGGTCGAAGATGGTGATCGGGTAGTTGGAGAGCATTCCGCCGTCCACGTGGAGGCACTGGCGCCCGTCGTTCCGGCACAGGCGGCGCGGCCGGAAGAAGACCGGAATGGACGCCGAGGCGCGCACCGCGTCCGCGACGGGCTGCTCGTCGGCGGGCAGGCCGTACCTCTCGTAGTCCCACGGGAGCCGGACCATACGCCCGCTGCTGATGTCGGAGACCACGACGACGAGCTTGTAGGCGTGCTGGGGCGGCAGCGCCGAGTCGGGGTCGTGCAGCTTCAGCTGCCCGAACGTCTCGACTCCGCACTCCTTCAGGCGCGCCGCGATCCACCGGTGCAGGGCGTCGCCCTTGTGGAGGCCGAGCGTGGTGAGCAGGGACAAGCCGCGGACGGCCGCGAAGCGCGAGCCGTCCTGGAACGTCCGGTAGTCGAGTCCGCGCATGAGCTCGACCATGTCCGGGACGGGCATCCCGGCCGCCAGCAGCGAGCCCACGATCGCGCCGGCGGAGGTCCCGGCGACGCGGGCCGGCGCGCCGAGCCGGTATCCCCGCGCCTGCGTCTCGGCGATCGCGCCCACCAGCGCGATGCCCTTCACGCCGCCGCCCTCCAGGACGAGGTCGGCGCGCGGTGGTGCCGAAGAGTCCATCGATCTCCCTTCCCCCGCGGCGCCGGGCGGCGCCGCGGGCCGCTTTCCGAACCGGAACGCGAAAACGACTGACAGGCGAATGGAATCCGTTTCGCCTTTCTATTGAGAGATGCCCTATCGATCTTTCTTTCAATGGTCTCCGCACGATTTTTTCCGCACGGCTTTAGTGATCGAGAAAGTGCGGGGCGACCAAAGGCGGTATCGATCGGCGGCAGAAGCCCCGAGGACGGGGCACTTCGGCGGATCGCATGGGCCGAAACGTTTCGACGGATGATCTGTCGATTCGGGTCGCCGATTAACGGCTCTGACCCGTGAAAGCAGGAACGGGTGGTTGACGCTGGTGTCTCGCGGGGTTAGTTTCCTGTCGGCTGCCGAAAGGATATCGAAACTTTTCGGATCCGCTCCCGCCGAGGCAGCCGAATGGCAGATCCCCGCGGACCTGGGCAAGGAGGAAAGAGACCATGAGAAGAGCACTCACCGCGGTGCTCGGCACGGGCGCGCTGCTCCTGGCGATGCTGGTGGCCGTCGCGCTCCCCGCGTCGGCCGCCCCGGGCACGCTCAAGGAGTCCGCCGCGGCCAAGGGCCGGGTCTTCGGCGCCGCCGCGGCCACCGCCCACATGGGCGAGTCGGCGTACGCCGCCACGCTCGACCGCGAGTTCAACCAGCTCACGCCCGAGAACGAGATGAAGTGGGCGACCACCGAGCCGTCCAGGAACTCGTTCGACTTCGGCCCGGCCGACCAGCTCGTGAGCCACGCGCAGGCCCAGAGCATGAAGATCCGCGGGCACACGCTCGTGTGGCACAACCAGCTGCCGGACTGGGTGAGCGGCATCTCCTCGCGGGACGACCTGCTGAGCGCCATGCGGAACCACATCGCGAAGGAGGCCGGCCACTACGCGGGCAAGGTCGCCTACTGGGACGTGGTGAACGAGGCGTTCCAGGACGGTTCGGGCGCCCGGCGCGACTCGGTGTTCCAGCGGGTCATCGGCGACTCCTACATGGAGGAGGCGTTCCGCGCGGCACGCGCGGCCGACCCCAGCGCCAAGCTCTGCTACAACGACTACAACATCGACGGGCAGAACGCGAAGAGCAATGCCGTCTACAACATGGTCAAGGACTTCAAGGCACGCGGCGTCCCGATCGACTGCGTGGGCCTCCAGGCGCATCTGACGCTGGGGGCCGTCCCGTCCGACATGCAGACCAACATGCAGCGCTTCGCCGACCTCGGCGTGGACGTCCACATCACCGAACTGGACATCCGCATGTCCACCCCGCCGGACAGTTCCAAGCTCGCCACCCAGGCGAACGACTACAAGAAGGTCGTCTCCGCCTGCCTCGCCGTGTCGCGCTGCACCGTCATCACCGTCTGGGGCGTCACCGACAAGTACTCGTGGATTCCCGACGTGTTCCCTGGTGAAGGCGCCGCGCTGCTGTTCGACGGCAACTACGCCAAGAAGCCCGCATACGACGCGGCGCTCCAGGCCCTCGGCGGCGAGGACCCGGGCGACCCCGGCGACCCGGGCGACCCCGGGGCCGTCACCTGCACCTACGCCCGCACCGCGCAGTGGAACGGGGGCTTCAACGGCCAGGTGACCATCAAGGCCGGCGCCACCGCGGTCGCCTCGTGGACGGTCGTCATGACGATGGGCTCGGGCCAGCAGATCGTCGCCCTGTGGAACGGCACCGCGAGCACGAGCGGCAACGTCGTCACGGTCAAGCCGGTCGGCTGGAACGGCAGCCTCGCGCCGGGCGCGTCGGCGTCGTACGGGTTCACCGTCAACGCCCCGACCGGGAACACGGCCGACCCGGTCATCAGCTGCGGCACCCCCTGACCCGCTCGCGTCCTCCCGCAAGACCTCCGTCCGGCACGGCGGCGGCTCCCATGCCGCCGCGCCGGACGGGGCCTCACCGGCTCGCCACAAACACCTGCTCCCCGTACATACATCCCTGATCACGGGTTAGTGGAGGAAGCCAGAGGAACCGAGGACGGGAGGTGGCGCGTCTTGGCACTGCGGATCGAGGACTACGGGCTGCTGGGCGACACCCAGACGGCGGCGCTGGTCGGCAAGGACGGCTCGATCGACTGGCTCTGCCTGCCCCGGTTCGACTCCCCCGCCTGCTTCGCCTCCCTCCTGGGCGACGAGCACGCCGGGTTCTGGCGCGTGGCGCCCGCGGCCGGCGGGATGTGCGCGCGGCGCCGGTACCGGGACGACACGCTGATCCTGGAGACCGAGTGGGACACCCCGGACGGGTCCGTCCGGCTGATCGACTTCATGCCGCCGCGGGGTGAGGCCGCCGACGTCGTCCGGATCGTGGAGGGGCTCAGCGGGAGCGTCCCGATGCGCATGGCGCTGCGGCTGCGGTTCGACTACGGGCGGATCGTGCCATGGGTGCGGCACCGGGAAGGAGAATTCAACGCCGTCGCAGGCCCGGACGCCACCTGGCTGAAGACGCCCATCGCCCTCGAAGGGCGCGACCTGACGACCTGCGCCGACTTCACGGTGTCGGCCGGGGAGCGCGTCCCGTTCGTCCTGACATACCAGCCGTCCCACCTGCCGCGTCCGAAGGCGGTGGAGGCGGAGCAGGCGCTCTCCGACACGGAGCTGTTCTGGTGGGACTGGATGGGCCGCTACGACTACGACGGGCGGTGGGACGAGGCGGTCCGCCGTTCGCTGATCACGCTGAAGGCGCTCACCTACGCCCCCACCGGCGGCATCGTCGCCGCCGCGACCACCTCGCTGCCCGAGCGGCTCGGCGGCCCGCGCAACTGGGACTACCGGTTCTGCTGGCTGCGGGACGCGACGTTCACGCTCCAGGCCCTGCTCGGCACCGGGTTCGTCGCGGAGGCGAAGGCGTGGCGGGAGTGGCTGCTGCGCGCCGTCGCCGGCGACCCCGCCGACCTGCAGATCATGTACGCGATCGACGGCACCCGGCGGCTCACCGAGTACACCGTGGACTGGCTCGCCGGCTACGAGGGGTCGGCGCCGGTGCGGGTGGGCAACGCCGCGTCCGAGCAGTTCCAGCTGGACACCTGGGGCGAGGTCCTGGACGGCCTGCACATCGCCCGCGAGGCCGACATCGGCACCGACGGGAACGCCTGGGACCTCCAGGTCGCCCTGATGGACTTCCTCGAAGGGCACTGGAGCGACCCCGACAACAGCCTGTGGGAGGTCCGCGGGGAGCGGCGCGACTTCGTCCACTCCAAGGTGCTCGCCTGGACGGGCGTCGACCGCGCCGTCAAGGCCGTCGAGGGGTACGGGCTGGACGGCCCCGTCGGCAGGTGGAAGGAGCTGCGGGAGCGGATCCACGCGGACGTGTGCGAGCACGGCTACGACGCGGACCGCGGAACGTTCACCCAGTTCTACGGGTCGCGCGGGCTCGACGCGGCGCTGCTGCTCATCCCGCGGGTGGGGTTCCTGCCCTGGGACGACCCGCGCGTGATCGGCACCGTCGACCAGGTGCAGCGGGAGCTGTACCGGGACGGGTTCGTGCTGCGCTACGACACCGGAGCCGACGGCGGCGTGGACGGCATGCCGGGCGGCGAAGGGGCCTTCCTGGCCTGCACGTTCTGGCTCGCCGACGCCCTGCACGGCATCGGCCGCACCGAGCAGGCCACCGACCTGTTCGAGCGGCTGCTCGGCCTGCGCAACGACCTCGGGCTGCTCAGCGAGGAGTACGACACCGCCGCCGGGCGGCAGATCGGGAACACCCCGCAGGCGTACTCGCACGTCGGGCTCGTCAACACCGCGCGGCATCTGAGCGGCTCCCGTCCCGCCCATCGCCGCGCCTAGCCGCCCAAGCCGCTGGAGACGTGGAAGTCGTGGAAGGAGAAGCGCCATGCGCGCCTTGACCGTCCTGCCGGAGAAGCCCGGCTCGCTGGCCGTGACCGACGTCCCCGACCCGGAGCCCGGGGAGGGGGACCTGCTGGTCGACGGGCTCGCCGTGGGGGTGTGCGGCACCGACAAGGAGATCGCCGCCGGGGACTACGGATGGGCCCCGCCGGGCCGCGACCGCCTCGTCATCGGGCACGAGTCGCTCGGCCGGGTGCGGCACGCCCCGTCCGGCAGCGGCTTCTCCCCCGGCGACCTCGTCGTGGGCGTCGTGCGGCGGCCCGACCCGGAACCCTGCGGGGCCTGCGCGCACGGCGAGTTCGACATGTGCCGCAACGGCCGGTACACCGAGCGCGGCATCAAGGAGATCGACGGGTACGCGAGCCGGGCGTGGCGGGTCGAGGCCGACTACGCGGTCCGGCTGGACCCGCGGCTGGCCGAGGTCGGCGTGCTGATGGAGCCGGCCACGGTCGTCGCGAAGGCGTGGGAGCAGGTCGAGAAGGTCGGCAACCGGGCGTGGTTCGAGCCGCGCCGGGTCCTGGTCACCGGCGCGGGCCCGATCGGGCTGCTCGCGGCGATGCTCGGCGTGCAGCGGGGGCTGGACGTCCACGTCCTCGACCGGGTGGCGGACGGGCCGAAGCCGCGGCTCGTCGCCGACCTCGGCGCGACCTACCACCGCGGCGGCATCGAGGAGGCCTTCGCGGGCGCGGAGCCGGACGTGGTGATCGAGGCGACCGGCGCGTCCCGCCTGGTGTTCGGCGCGATGGCGCACAACGCCTCGTACGGGATCGTGTGCCTGACCGGGGTGTCCTCATCGGGACGGCCCCTCGAGGTGGACGCGGGCGACCTCAACCGGCAGATCGTGCTGGAGAACGACGCGGTGATCGGGTCGGTCAACGCCAACCTCCGGCACTACGCCGCCGCCGCGGACGCCCTCGCGCGGGCCGACCTGGACTGGCTCGGCCGGCTGATCTCCCGCCGCGTCCCGCTGGAGCGCTTCGCCGAGGCCTTCACCCCCCATCCGGACGATGTGAAAGTGGTCGTCACCCTCGCCGAATAGCCCGTCGAATAAATACCTCAAATACCATCAATCCTTAATCTTTCCGGCGTTCGAATACGGGAAAAGCCGTGCGCGCGGGGCCGCATCCGGCCAGGATGCGGGCATGACGTTCCCGCTGATGCACGGGTACGACCACATCAACGTGGCGGCCCTGCTCGATCCGGTCGCGGACGTCCGCGACCGGGAACTCGGCGAGCGGATGCTGCGGTACCCGAAGCTCTTCCCCGCTGGATCCCCCGAATTCGGTTATGCGGTGCAATTCGCGAAGGAATGGCGGATTGCGTCGCTGGGCGCGGACGGACCGGCCACCGCCCGCTACAGCCTCGCGATGGACCTCCGCACGGCCGCCGCGCGGGAGACCGACGCCCCGACCGTCCAGGCGATGCTGGCGGCGGCCGGGCGGCTCGACCCCGAGGAGGGCGAGCAGCTCGCCAAGGACGAGTGGGAGATCGGCGACCGCCGCTACCGCGTCATCCGGGTGGAGAAGTTCATCCTGCTCGGCCACCGGGTGATGGAGCCGCCCCGGTCCACCGACGCCGACCTCTCCGCGAACGGCCTGCTGCGCGACCACCTCATCGACCCGGCGGCGCCGTGCGGCCAGTGGGAGGCGCAGCTCCGGCTGAACCTGGTCGGGCGGCTGCCGGTGCCCGGCACCGTCCCCGACATGGTCCGCACGGAGGCGCGCCACGCGATCCGGACGCATCCCGGGGTGGTGCTGCTCCCGCCCACCTTCATAGCGGTCGAGGTCGACGGCGACGCCTGGGCCCCGCTCACCGGCGGCGACGACCCGGAGGAGGCCCGCGACCGGCTGGCCCGCCACTTCACCGACCTCATGCCGAGGCTCCGCGAGTTCCAGGGCGACCCCCCGACCCCCGCCGAACTCGCCGAGTGGACCGCGATCGCCGACGGCATCCGGGCGACGCCGGGCCACGAGCTCAACGTCCGCGGCCGCGAGTTCCGCACCGTCCGCGTCTGCCGCATGCTCCGCCTGGGCCGCGACGGCCCCGAGGCCCCCCGCCCCTCCGACCAGGACCGCTACGACCTCCCCACCTTCGGCTGACCCACCCTTCCGATGCGCGTCGTCAGCCGATGTTCAGATCGCCGTGGACGTCCCTGAGCTGGATCACCTTGTCGGCCCGGCCGTTGAGGACGTTGACCACGCCGTCGTGGGTGGCGGCGGCGTTGGTCTGGGCCTGGTTCCAGAGGTTCCGCAGCTCCGCGCCGAACCGCGGGTCCTCGGCCATGAGGCGCTCGACGGCCTCCGCGAGGGCGTCGATCCGGTCGGGAGCCGGATCGCCGGCCGCCCGTTCCAGGGCCTCCTCGTCGGCCGGGCGGCCGCGGAACCGTTCACGGACCCGCCGGGAGAGTTCGGCGACGGCGGCCCGGACCGGCTCTCCGGCGACCTCGACGGCCTTGCCCGCCATCGCGGTGGCGACTGCCACGGTCATCGGATCTGTCACCCCTACAGTTCATCACGACGGCCCTGACAATCCAATCTCAGAAGTTCGACATGACCATCCAATTAGTTCAGACCCGAAAAAAGAATTTCGAGCCGACTGCAATGGCCACTCGAGAATACGCAGGTAAGTTGAAGAGCGGGCGGACGTGAACCCCCTCGTCCGCCATGCCATGGAATGGATGGATCGTGCAAGCTCCCGACGGACGGGACCGGTGGGCCAACGAGCTGACCGGAACGATAGCGGGTTCCAGCGTCCAGGCGGGCTCGATCGCCGGCGGCGTCCACATCAACATGGCACAGGGCGCACCCCTTCCCGCTCCCGCACAACTGCCGGCGCCCGGACTGTTCGCCGACCGGCGCGATGAAATGGCAGAGCTGCGAGCGCTCGCGGAACAGCCGGGCCTCGTGGCCATCACCGGGCCCGGCGGCGTAGGGAAGACCACTCTGGCGCTGCACTGGCTGCATGGAGTGAAAAGCGATTACGAGGGCCAACTGTTCGTCGATTTACGCGGATTCTCCGGAGCAGACCCGCTCCCCCCGGACGAGCCGCTGGAGCGTTTCCTGCGGGCGCTCGGAGCGCTCCCGGACAGCATCCCGGTCGGCGTCGACGAGCAGGCCGCGCTGTTCCGCTCCATGACGACCGGGCGCCCCATGATCGTCCTGCTCGACAACGCGGTCTCGGCGGCCCAGGTCAGGCCGCTGCTGCCCGGCACAGGCGGGTCGCTGGTCGTGGTGACCTCCCGGCGGCGGTTGTCCGGGCTCGTGGTGGACGGCGCACGCTTCGTGGACGTCGCCCCGCTCGGTGTGCAAGGCGCGCTGGAACTGCTGGAGCGCCTGATCGGCGCGGACCGGATCGGGGCCGAGCGCGACGACGCCCGGTCGCTGGTCGACCTGTGCGGGACGCTGCCGCTCGCGGTCTGCGCGTCGGGCGCCCGCCTCGCCGCCCGGCGGCGCTGGCCGATCGCCCGCGCCGTCGCCGAACTCGGCGACGAGGCGCGCCGTCTGTCGGCATTGCGCACGGGAGAGGGAGACATATCGGTGGACGCGGTGTTCAACACCTCCTACCAGGCGCTCGATGACACGCAGGCACGCGCCTACCGGCTGCTGGGCGTCCACCCCGGCCCCGACTTCGATGTGTCCGCCGCCGCGGCCCTGCTCGAAATGGACGAGGACCACGCCACCGACCTGCTCCACGGTCTGGTGGACGCCAGCCTCCTACTCGAAGGCGGAGACGAACGCTACTTCTTCCACGACCTCGTCCGGCTGCACGCCCGTGACAAGGCCCGCGAACCGGCAGCGGCACCGGACCGCAAAGAGGCACTGGCCCGGTTAGCGGACTGGTATCTCACGTCCGCGGTCACCGCCGACCTCCTCCTGATGCCCGGACGATGGCATCTGGGCGACCACTACCAGTCCGGGCGGCGCAACGAGACGCTCACGGACCGCCACGCGGCCCTGGTCTGGCTCCAACGGGAGCGGGACAACCTTGCCGCGGTGGCCCAGGAAGCACATGAGGCGGGCCTGCACTCCGTCGCGTGGCGGCTCTGCGAGGCGGCATGGCCGCTTTTCCTCCACCGCAAGCACTACCGGGCGTGGATCCGGATGTACGAGCTCGGGCTCGCTGCCGCCCGGAGCTGCGACGATCCGCGCGCCCAGGCGCGGATGCTGGAGGGTCTCGGCGTGGCCCACCTCAACCTCCAGGAGATCGAGGCCGCCCGCGGGCGGTACGAGGCCGCGCTCGCTCTGGAGCGGCAGGCCGGCCATCGGCTCGGCGAGGCGGCGGCCCTAGAGGGGCTCGGCATCGCCGCGCTCGCCACCGGCGACCTGGCCACCGCCGTCGACCGGTTCACGAAGGCGAGGGACGTGCACACGGACCTCGACCGCCCGCGCGGCATCGCCTTGATGGAACGCCACATCGGCGAGGCGCTCAGCGCGGAGGGCCGACACGACGAGGCCGACGCCGTCCTGACCCGTGCGCTGGAGACGTTCACGCAGCTCGACGAGCCGTACCACCGAGCCCGGACCCTGACCTGTCTCGGCCAGGCCCGTCTTCTGGCAGGGCACCCGGACGAAGCCGCGGAGGCGTTCCAGGCGTCCCTCGGCGTCGCCCAGGAGACTGGCGCGCGCCACGTTGAGGCCGGTGCCCTGCGGGAGCTCGCCAGAGTGGCGGCGCGCCGGGGCGCTTCGGCCGACGAGCGCCGCTTTCTGGAGCAGGCGCTCGCCATCTACACCGAACTCGGCGCGCCGCAGGCCGGACCGGTCATGGAACGGCTCGGCGGAATGCGGACCGAACCGCCGGCGCCCCAGGAGCCACCTGAATCGCCGGATCCCGAACCCTGACCTGCGCGACGGCTTTCCCCCGCACAGAGGTGAGGCGGGTCAGCACGTCGAGCGGACGGCCCGCCACCATCCAAGCGTGCACCGCCGACGCGTACGCCACCGCGTCGTCCTCCGCGCACCTCTCCCCGAGAACCGGGACGAGCCGCGCCGACCAGCCGCCCGCGACCAGGAGACACCCGTCCCGCGTGTTCACGGCGAGGACCAGGCACCCCGGGAAGGCCGCCCGGTGGAGGGCCGGTACGCCGCCGTCGCGCACGATCACGTCTGCGCACGAGAGCGACGCCCAGGACGTCTCGCCGGGCCCGGCCACCAGGTGCTCGTCGAGTGGCTGCCTTGAGGGGGTGCCGCCACCCGGCGAGCGCTCCAGCCTGAGCACCCGGCCTCCGATCAGGACCCGTTCCGCTCCCGTGTCCCGGTACTCGGCCGGTTCGTCCCAGACCAGCACCAGCGTGGCCATCACGCCGCTCGCAGGCGGGCGGCGGGCGGACACGCCTCCGGCACCGCCACCGGCGCCGGCGCCGGCACGGGGAGGACGTCCGGCGGGCAGGCCCGGTCCTCCAGCCGCATCAACCGGTACATCTCGGCCCTGATCAGGCGGGCCGCCTCTCCCGGCCGGGAGCTCAGGTCCCGGCGCATCTCGTCGTGGACCCGGTCGGTGAACGCGTGAGCGGCCTCGGCGAGCTGGGGGACGAGCGGGCGGTCCCACTCGACCCGCGGCGCGACCGCGCCGAGCCTGGCGGTGTGGGTCCCGGGCGCCACGCTGTCCTCCGGGAACGTCCCCAGAAGCACCGGCACGCCCAGGGCCGCGCCGTAGTAGGTCACCGAGCCGTGGTCGCCGATCACACGGTCGGCGGCGACCAGCGCGGCGCGCCAGCCCTCCTCCGGCGGCAGCAGCCGGACGCCGAGTCGCAGGCAGTCCGCGTGCCAAGAGAGCACCTGCCTCCTGCGGTACCAGGACCAGACGTGCGGGTGCAGTGCCGCCACGATCTGGTACTCGTCGCGCGGTAGCTCTGTCGCCAACCGCAGGAGCACGTCGGGATGCGTCCCGAGCAGCGAGTCGCGGTCCCAGGTGGAGCTGACGAAGACCAGCCGCCTGCCGCCGACGCCCAGCGCCCGCCGGTACGCCTCGCGGTAGGGCAGGCTCGCCGTCAGCCTGTCCAGGCACGGGTCGCCGCAGACGAACGCGACCGGCCGCGCCTCCGGGCACTCGTGGTCGAGCATGCCCAGATGCCGCTCATGCGCCAGGGCGAGGGACGAGGGCACGACCCGTCCCGCGACGACGATCCGCTCCCTGATCAGCCCGGTGACCGGCCGTGCGGCCGGAGGCCCCGCGCCCCGCAGGCGGCCGAGCAGCTTGCCTGGCCCGGCCCCATGAAGGACCGTCATGACAGGGCCGTGCAGGTTCTCCAGCATCCCGTGGCTCGCCGCCACGACGAGGTCGAACCGTGTGGTGACCGCCTGCCACCACGGCAGCACCAGGCCGCCAAGATCCCGCAGATGCTCCTCCAGCCCGCCGGTGAACGCCGACGCCGGTGCCGCGGTGTAGGCGACGGCGACTCGCCGGTCGGTCTCCAGCAGCGGCATGACGTCCGCCAGCCGCGTCGCCGCCGTCAGATGGTGCGCCACCGCGAGCACGGTGCGCTGATCCGGCATCGTCGAGCCCCGCCGGGCATCCAGTCCGAACGGGCCCGGCACCCACGCGTGCGTCGTGCACTCCATGGCCAGCCTCCCTGTCACACGTCGATCGGACGGTCGGCCGGGCATTCGATGCGGAACGGCGGCGAGACCGGCTCCGCGACGGGGATCGTGGCAGGCTGCGGGAGGCGCAGGAGCCTGTACATCGTGCGGCGCACGGCGCGGTCGAACCGCCCCGGCTCCGAGGTGATCCGCCGGACCACCGCCCGGACGCGCTCCGGCCTCCATCGCGCCGCCGCCTCGGTCAGCTGCTCCAGGACCGGACGGTGCGCCACCAGCCGGACGCCGCCCGGGATCGGCGCGGCCGAGGGAGGCGCCCCCGCGCGAGGCGGGCCGCCGCTGATCACCACCGGGACGCCGGTGATCGTGCCGTACCGGGTCACCGGGCCGGGCGCGCCGATGATCCAGTCGGCGGCGACGAGAGCGGCGCGCCAGTCCGCGTCCGGTGGCAGGAGTCCCAGACCGTTCCGCAGGTCGGTTGCGCTGGGTCCGCCGGTACACGGCTGGGGCCCAGGCCCGTAGAGACCGAGGACCTGGAAGCCCTCGGGGGGTAGTTCCGTGAGCAGGCGCTGCACGAGAGTCCCCGAACCGCAGCGGACAACCCGGCAACGGCCCGAGGCGCCGATGGCAGGGAGCGCAACGACGACGAGTTTGCGATGCCGGCCCACCCCCAGGGCGCGCCGGTAGAAGTCCCGGAACGGGAGGCTCGCGACGATCCGGTCGTGGACGGAGTCGCCGACGACCACCACTTGCGTCTCCACCCCGACCTCGGCCGGCTTGGGGCGATCCATCTCGTGGGCGCACGCGAGGACCATTGGCGCCCCATGCTCTCTCCGGCCCGCTGGGCGCGGTGCGCGATCCGCGCCCGTCCCCGGAAGCACGAGCGTCGGCGCCGAGGGCCCGTGCCCGAGCGCCGGGGATGCCGCGACGACCAGGGCGAAATCGCCGGACTGCGCCTCGCGCCAGGGCAGCGGCACGGTCCCCGCGCCTCGGAGCAGCGCGTCGATCGCCGCCTCGGACGGCCCGGGCGGCGCCGTGAAGAGCACCCGCAGCCGCGGATCGGCGTCCGCGAGCCGGGCCGCGTCCAGGACGGGCTGCCCCATTTCGGGCGAGCCCACCGCCACCAGCACCGTGCGCCGATCCCCCAGTCCGCCCCACCAGCCAGGATCGAACCGGTTGAGCGCCCGGCGCCATTCGAAACCCATCGGCCCCGTCAAGGAACCCCCTTCGACCTCGGATGTCGTCATCCGTTCCTCCGTCGCGGATCGAAATGACCCGCCTTCCGGAATCGAGTGTCGATCGGGGAACTTGACGAAAACTTGCAGTCGGCCTGACTTGTAAAGTGGGGACGTCCCCTGGTGGCCATGTGAACTATGACCAGAACCCTGGCCATGCCGGGCGCTTGGTGCAAAAATCGACTCAGGAGGACATTTCCACAAAGGGGCGCCGGGTGGAGTTCCGCGTCTTAGGCCCCGTTGAGCTGTGGATCGACGGCCAGCGGCGCGACCTCGGAACGACCAAGGAGCGATGCGTGCTGGCCGCGCTCCTGCTGACTCCGCGGCAACCCGTTCCCACTGAGAATCTCATACGCCGGGTATGGGGCGATACCCCTCCCGCGAAAGCCCGGCAAGGTCTCCACTCCTATATGGCGCGTTTGCGGAATCGGCTCGAAGGCGCGGAGGGCGTGGCCCTGGTGTCGCGACAGGGCTCCTACCAAATCGATGTGGCGGACGAGTCGATCGACCTGTACCGGTTCCGGCTGCTGCGCGACCAGGCACGTGCCATCGCCGAGAGCGGCGACGACGAGTACGCCCTGGACCACCACCGCCAGGCCGCCGCGCTTTGCCGCGCCGAGCCGCTCGCCGACCTCACCGGCGACTGGGCCGAGCGCGCCCGCCGCAATCTGGAGGAGGAGCTGCTCGCCGCCGCCCTCGACCGCATCGATCTCGAACTCCAGCGCGGCAACCACACCGATGTCGTTCGAGAGCTGTCGGACCTCACCGACCGGCACCCGCAGGACCAGCGGCCGGTCGCACAGCTGATGATGGCCCTCTACAGGTGCGGTCGCCAGGCCGAGGCACTGGAGGTGTACCGGCGTACTCACAGCCGTCTCGTGGAGGAGTCCGGGACGGAGCCGGGCCCGGGGCTGCGACAGCTCCAGCAGCGGATCCTGCGGTCCGACCCCGCACTTCTGCGGGTCCCGGGCACCCAGCTGAGCGTCGACTGGTCTCCGCACACGCTGCCCCACGACCCGCGTGTGTTCGTCGGACGCGACGAAGAGCTCCGGCAGCTCATGGACATGGTGCCGGCCGTCGGGGAGGGCGGGTCCGCGGGCGCCTCCACGGTGACCGTCATCACCATCGACGGAATGCCGGGCGTCGGCAAGACGGTGCTGGCCGTCCGCCTCGCACACCGCCTGGCCGAATACTTCCCCGACGGACAGATGTTCCTGTCCCTGCACGCGCACGACCCCGGGCAGAAGCCGCTCGACCCCGCGGACGCTCTCGACACGCTGCTCCGCATGATCGGGCTTCCGGCGACCCGCGTTCCCCGGGCGCTGGACGAGCGCGCCGCGCTGTGGCGGTCCCAGCTGGCGGCGAGCCGCGCGATCCTCGTCCTGGACGACGCCGCGAGCCACGAGCAGGTCAGGCCGCTGCTGCCCGCGTCCGCCGGATGCCTCGTGATCGTGACCAGCCGCCGGCGACTGACCGGGCTGCACGACTCCTGGCCGCTGTCTTTGGAGATGCCGCCGGTTCGGGACGCGGCGGCCCTGTTCACCGGCATCGCGGGAGCCGGACGCGCGGAGGCCGGGGACGAGGTCAGGGAGGTGGTCGAACTCTGCGGGCGGCTGCCGCTCGCGGTGGGCATGGTGGCGAGCCGGCTACGGCACCGCCGCGCCTGGACCACCCGCGACCTCCTCGCCCGGTTGTCCCCCGACGACCGCCGACTGGACGAGGTGCGGGACGAGGGACGCGAGATCACGACCGTGTTCGAGGTCTCCTACCTCGGGCTTCCCGAGCCGCTGCGGAACGCCTTCCGGGCGTTCGGGCTGCATCCCGGACCCGACGTGACGGCGCATGCGGCTGCGGCGGCGCTCGGACGCCCGGTCCGGGAGGCCGAGCGGATCCTGGAGGAACTCTTCGACCGCCATCTGATCACTGAGCCGGTCAGCGGCCGATACCGCTTCCACGACCTCGTGCACGACTACGTCCGCCGCCTCACCCGCGAGACCGACCCGGAGGAGGAGCGCCGCCGGATCGTCCGTCGCATCCTGGACTTCTACCTCGCCGCGGCCGAGCAAGCGGACCGGCTGATCTCCCCGCATCAGGCCGTGCACGACCTGCGGCTGGTCCACACGCCCCCAGAACTTCCTTCGCCACGAGACGAGGCGGAGGCCACCGCATGGTTCGTCGCCGAGTACCACTGCCTGCTCAACGCCGCCGCCGAAGCCGAGCGCGCGGGGCTGCCCGGCCACGTCGCCGGGTTCGCGCGGGTGCTCGCGGGATACCTGGAGTCGGAGGGGCTCTGGGAGGTGGCGGAACGGCTCCACTCACGCGCGATCATCGCCGTCCGCGACAGCGACGACGGGCCAGGGCTCGCCCGCGCGCTGTCGGACCGCAGTCTCGTCCGGTTCCGCAGCGGCGAGTACGACAGCGCACTGGAGGACGCCGAGCGGGCCTTGGCGGTCTTCCGGTCGGCAGGTGAGCGACACGGTGAGGCGGACATCCTCGATCGCATGGGCCTCATTTACTGGCACCTCTCCCGCTTCCCCGAGGCGCTCGCCCACGGTGAGGAAGCGCTCGCCATCCACCGATCGTTAGGCGACCGCCGCGGCGAGGCGAAGAATCTCGACTACAGCGCGATATACCTCGAATACATGGGGCGATACCGGGAGGCCGAACAACTGCGCCTTCAGGCATTGGCCCTATTCACCGAGATCGAGGATCCGCGCGACCGGACGATGGCGCTCAACAACATGGGCGATCTCATGCTGCGTATGGGCGCGGTCGACAAGGCGGTGGACTACTACGGGCGGACGGCCGCCGCGGCAGCGGAACTCGGACGCCAGAACCAGGCCATCATGCTCATCAACCTGGGCAATGTCAGCA
Source organism: Actinomadura sp. K4S16 (assembly GCF_008327685.1). Classification (GTDB taxonomy): domain Bacteria; phylum Actinomycetota; class Actinomycetes; order Streptosporangiales; family Streptosporangiaceae; genus Spirillospora. The sequence goes on along the minus strand of NZ_BDDE01000019.1, from coordinate 173,329 downwards.
GACATACCAGCGACCACGAGAGAGCTCTGGAGCACTATCGAAAGGCACTCGCCCTGACGATGGAACTGGGCGACCGGCGAACCCAGGTCGAGACTCTGATCGGCATTGGCGCCACATTCCATATTACCGGTCGGTACGGCGAGGCTCTCGTCCATCACGAGCGGGCACTGGCCATATCGCAGTCGATCAACGAGCGATACGAGGAGACGCTCGCCCTCCGACACCTGGGCGAGACGCTGATGGCCTCGGGCCGGTATCCGGCCGCCATCGAACACCTCCAGCGGGCCGGCGACCTCGCCGCCCGCATCGGCGTGCCGTACGAGATCGGCAAGGCGCTGGAGAGCCTCGGCACGGCCTACCTGCACGTCGAGGGCCGGGACAAGACCCGGGAGCACTGGCAGGAGGCCGCTCGAATTTTCGAGTCCCTGGACCTGCCCGAGGCCGAGGACCTCCGATCCCGCCTACGCCGCCTCGACGAGGCAATTGGGACATAAAGCTCGATCCACGCACTCGCTTAGCAATGTGACATGCGTCGCACACGAATCCGACATAACTAACATATATGGATTGACCACTCGGCTTGCTGATTAGTCAGCGACGACCCCCGTCGGCCCTTATACTTACGGAAAGACCCGCGGATCCGTTGGATTCGCTCGAGAAGATAGGGCTTTCAAAGATGAAACGCCTTCTGATATTTCCGCTGACCGCTACCCTTTGGGTCCTCCTCACGGAGGTGGCCCACGCCGCTTCCTCCGTGCACATGACCTGAGTCACCCAGTAGCGCATCGGGTGGGGTCGCAAGAGGCGGCCTCGCCCGATTGTCGTGTCGGGTGGCTCGCTGCCACGTCCATCGAACGCGTCGAACAAAGCTGCATCGAATGTTAGCGCGCTGGCGGCCCGCCTTTCACCGTCCCCGCGTCATGATCAATGGACTGTGGTCGGGAGAAGGGCGGGCAGATGGTGCGTAGGTGGGTGGCCGGTTGGGTGGCGGCGGTCCTGGTGGCGGGGGTCGGAGGAGTGCCCGCGCGGGGTGAGGTGGGGCCGGCGCCTGGGGTTGACGGGGCCGGGTCGGGGGAGCGGCCGGACGGGCGGGTGCGGGGGCTGCCGTCTTCGGCCGGGATCGGGGAGGTGCGCTTCACCTCCTCGGAGCAACTTGCCTCTGGCGTGACGTTCCGGACGTTTGAGACGTCCGGAGTTGGCGGGGCTGTTGCCGGGGATCTGCTGGACGTCGATCTGCGGAAGGCCGAGGTCGGGCTTCTGCGGCCGCCCGTGGTCGCCGCGCGGCGGACGGTGTCGGCCATGGCGGACGCGCAGCACGCCGTGGCCGGGGTGAACGGCGACTTCTTCAACATCAGCGAGACCCATCCCGGGGTGGTGCCCACGGGGTCGTCGTCCGGGCCGGAGGTCGATGGCGGCCGTCCGCTCAAGGGGGCCGTGCCGGACGGGCAGCGGTTCGGGCCCGCGCTGCCGCCCGGGACGTCCACCGAGGACGTCATCGGGGTCGGCGACGACAGGCGCGGACACATGGCCCGCCTGCACCTGACCGGGACCGTCCGTTCCGGCGGGACGTCCATCGCCCTGCGCGGCCTCAATCAGTACGCGCTTCCGGTCGGCGGCGTCGGGGCGTTCGGCCCCGAGTGGGGCGAGGTGTCGCGGCAGCGTGCGGTGTGCGGGACCGACCAGGTGCGAAGCGACCCGTGCAGCACGAACACCGCCGAGGCGACCGTGCGGCGGGGCGTGGTGACGGGGGTGTCAGGCACGGTGGGCGGCGGCGCGATCCCGGCCGGCACGACCGTGCTCGTCGGGCGGGAGAAGGGCGCCGACGCGCTGCGCCGGCTCAAGCCGGGCGACCGGGTGCGGGTCTCCTACCGCTTCACCGGGCCGGTCCGCTTCCGGTTCGCCGTGGGCGGGTTCCCGATCCTGCGGGACGGCAGGCCGCTGGACGGCCTGGGCACCGCCGGCCCGGCGCCGCGCACGGCCGCCGGGGTGAGCCGCGACGGCCGGCACGTCTACCTCGTCGTGGTGGACGGCAGGTCCGTGCTGAGCGGCGGCGCGACCATCCCCGAACTGGCGTCCCTCCTGGACAAGGCGGGCGCCGACGACGGCGTGAACCTCGACGGCGGCGGCTCGTCGACCTTCGTCGCGCGCTCCCCCGGCGAGGGCTCCGTGACCGTCCGCAACAACCCGTCGGACGGAACGGAACGCGCGGTCGCCAACGGCATAGGCGCCTTCCCCTCCTTCGCGGGCCGTCCGTCCGGGTCCGGCCCCGACGGACCGAACGGACGGCTCCCCTAACCCCGAGACCCCACAATGGTGCGGTGACGGATCTGGACTCGGGGCCGGACGGACCACTGCCCTTCGCGCATCTCAGCGCGCCCAACGCCCCCCTCTACCGGGACGTGCTGCGCTCGTTCGCGCGGGCCAAGGAGCGCTTCATCGTCCACCTGCGTCCCGAGGACGTGGCCGCGGAGCTGCGCCGCGACACCGACGAACAGCTCGCCCAGGCGCTGGACAAGCTCGTCGAATGGGGCAACCTGCGCGCCGACGCCGACACCGGCCGCGTCACGACCGTCGAGGACTTCCACCGCAAACGGTTCCTGTTCCAGCTGACCCCGGCCGGGCACGCCGCCGAGCAGGCCATCGCGTTCTACGAGGAGGCGATCGGGCAGCGCGGCGTCCTGCAGTCGGTGGCGCTGGCCGACATCGCCGACCAGCTCGCCGCCCTGGCGGCACTGGCCGGCGAGCCCGACCCGGATCCGGCCAAGGCCCATCTGCTGCTGCTGGCGCTGGCCGAGCGGTTCTCCTCGCTGGCCGACAACGCGCAGGCGTTCATGGCCTCGCTGCGCCGGGCGATCGACTTCTCCGACGGCGACGTGGAGGGGTTCATCGCCTACAAGGAGCGGCTCATCGACTACATCAACCGGTTCATCGCCGACCTCGCCAACTCGGGCGCCCGGATCGCGGCGCTGCTGGCCGAGGTGGAGTCGCGCGGCCACGAACGGCTGCTGGCGGTGGCGGCGCGGCGCGAGGCGTCCGACGCCGTCCCGGAGGGCGCGGACGCCGCCGAGGCGTACGGCCGCGCCGAGGGCGCGGCGCTGGAGTCGTGGCGCAACCGGTGGCGGGGCCTGCGCGACTGGTTCGTGTCCGGCGGGACGGCACGGCCGTCGCAGGCGCGGCTGCTCCGGCAGTCGGCGGTGACCGCGATCAAGCAGTTGGTGGACACGGTGGGGCTGCTGAACGAGCGGCGCTCGGGCCGGTCGGACCGGTCCGCCGACTTCCGGGCACTGGCCCGCTGGTTCGCCGAGGCGCCGGACGAGGAGGCGATGCACCGGTTGTGGCGGACGGCGTTCGGGCTGACCTCCGCGCGGCACCTGACCGTCACCGCGGCGACCGTGGCGGCGTGGGAAGAGGAGGCCCCGCAGGGGCTGCCGTGGGCGGAGGCGCCGCCGGTGCGGATCTCGCCGCAGCTGCGCCGGACCGGCTCCTACGAGCGGCGCGGAAAGCCCAACCGCGTCCAGGACCGGTCGGAACTGCGCCGGCTGCTCCGCGAGCGCGCCGACCGCGAGGCGGCGGAGACCGCGGCGGCACGGGCACGGCTGCGGACCGGCGGCCCGGTGCGGCTGTCGGAGCTGGGCGTCCTGGACCCGCGGGCGTTCCGCCTGTTCCTGGCGCTGCTGGGGGACGCGCTGGCGGCGCGGCTGCCGGGCGAGACGGAGGTGAAGGCCCTCACCGGGGACGGGTCGATGGAGGTGCGGCTGTCGCTCGTCCCGGACGGCGGCGAGATCCGGATCGTGACCAAGGACGGCGTGCTCACCGGCCCCGAGCACATCATCGAGATCACCGACCTGAGCGGGGCGGGCGCGTGAGCGACGACGACCTCGCGCGGCGACGGTCGGCGCTTCGGGCGCTGCTGAAGCGCCCGCTGCTGACGGTCGAGTCCGATCCGGAGGACCTCGTCCTCGTCCGCCGGCACCAGTCGGAGCTGCGGGACTGGCTGAACCGGGAGACGGGCTGGCGCCTACAGGTGGACGCCGAGACGGCCCGGCTGTTCAAGACGGCGCCGACGCTCGACGACGGGACGCATCCGGTGCGCGGCAAGGCCGGCGAGCCGTTCGGGCGGCGCCGCTACGTCGTGCTGTGCCTGGCGCTGGCGGTGCTGGAGCGCGCCGACGCGCAGACGACGCTCGGCCGGCTCGCCGAGGAGGTGCTGAACGCCGCCGCCGAGCCGGACCTGGCGTTCCCGTTCACCCTGGACAGCCGGGCGGAGCGCGCCGACCTGGTCGCCGTGGTGCGGCTGCTGCTCGGCTGGGGCGTGCTGCGGCGGGTTTCCGGCGACGAGGAGTCGTACCTGTCGGCGTCCGGGGACGTCCTGTACGACGTGCGCCGGATCGTCCTCGCGTCGCTGCTGACCGGGGCGCGCGGGCCGTCCACGGTCGCCGCGGCGGGGTTCGAGGAGCGGCTCGCCGAGCTGACCGACGAGCCCGTCCCCGACACCGACGAGCTGCGCAACCGGGCACTGCGGCACCGCCTGACGCGCCGGCTGCTGGAGGACCCGGTGGTGTACTACGGCGACCTGGACGACGCCGAGCGCGGCTACCTCGTCTCCCAGCGCGTCGCGATCACCCGCCGGATCGAGGAGGCGACGGGTCTCGTGCCCGAGCTGCGGGCGGAGGGAATCGCCATGGTCGATCCGGACGACGAACTGACCGACGTGCGGATGCCCGAGCAGCGCACCGACGGCCACGTGACACTGCTGGTCGCCGAGTACCTCGCCGAACGCTCCGAGGCCGGGCGCGACGAGCTGGAGTCCTTCGTCCGGGACGCGGCGGCGCGGCACAGATCGTTCTGGCGCAAGGGCGTGACCGAGCCGGGCGCCGAGTCCGAACTCCTGGACATCGCGCTCGGAAAGCTGGTGGCGCTGCGGCTGGTGGAGGCGCGGCCGGACGGACGGGTCCTGGCGCGTCCCGCGATAGCGCGGTACGCCGTCGATGAGCCGACCATCCGCGACAGAGGAAAGGCGGAAAGGTGACACAGGCGCCCCTGCCGACGTCGGAGCGCTGGAAGCCGCTGCGCGCCGGGCTGGTCGACATGTTCTACTACGACGTCGAGGAGTTCCGGTTCCATGACGGGCGGCTGCTGCTGCGCGGCAACAACGGCACCGGCAAGTCGAAGGTGCTGGCGCTGACGCTGCCCTTCCTGCTGGACGGTGAGCTGTCCCCGCACCGCGTCGAGCCGGACGGCGACCGGCAGAAGCGGATGGAGTGGAACCTGCTGCTCGGCGGGAAGCACCCGCATCCGGAGCGGCTCGGCTACACGTGGCTGGAGTTCGGCCGGCTCCACCCGGACGGGACGCCGGAATACCGGACGCTCGGCTGCGGGCTGAAGGCGGTGAAGGACCGCGGCATCGTCCGGCACTGGTTCTTCGTCACCGCGCAGCGGGTCGGCGCCGGCCTCTCCCTCGTCTCGGAGACCGGTGTGTCGCTGACCCGGGAGAAGCTCCGTGAAGCAGTGGACGGCCACGGCATCGTCTACGACCGGGCGTCGGACTACCGGCGGGCCGTGGACGACGCGCTGTTCGGGCTGGGCGAGCACCGCTACGAGGCGCTGGTCAACCTGCTGATCCAGCTCAGGCAGCCGCAGCTGTCGAAGAAGCCGGACGAGCGGCTGCTGTCGCGGGCGCTGACGGAGGCGCTGCCGCCGCTCAGCCCGGCGCTGATCACGACGGTCGCGGAGGCGTTCCGGGGCCTGGACGAGGAGCGGGACGCGCTGCGCGCCCTGGAGGAGGCGCACAAGGCGGCGACGGACTTCCTCGGGCACTACACCCGGTATGGCCGGATCGCCGCGAAGCGGAAGGCCGCCGGTCCCCGCCTCACGCAGAGCAGGTACGAGCACCTCAACCGTGAACTCGCCGAGGCCGAGACGCGGTTCGCGGCCGCCGAGACCGAGTTGACCGAGGTGGCGGGGCTCCTGGACGGGCTGGCCGCGGACAAGACCCGGCTGGAGGCGCACCGGCAGGCGCTGGAGGCCAGTCCTGAGATGCGCGAAGCCGAGCGCATCGAGCAGATGGGCGAGGAGGCCCGCCGCCGAGACGCGCACGCGAAGGCGCGGGAACGCGACCGCGACGAATTGTCCGGCGAGGCCGCGCGCAAGCAGGCCAGAGCCGAGACGACGCGGTCGCGGGCGGACGAGGCCGAGTCGTCCTTCGGCACCGTCCGGGACGATTCGGCGGCTCTGGCTGCGGCCGCTGGATGCGGCCCGGCGCACGCGTCTGCCATGGACGGCTGGGAGGCCGGCCTCACGGAGGCGCGCCGCGCGACCGGCGCGCTGGCCGACGACCGCTCCCGCGCCCTCACCGAACTCGACCGGCTGATGGCGGCGGTCACCGCCGCGCGGACCCTGCTGGAGACCGCGACCGCCGAGGCGGAACGGCTGGTCGGCGAACTGCAGGCCGCGGCCGAGCGGATCTCCGCGGCGGACGCGGAGACGCGGGCGGGTGCGGCGGACCTGCTGGACGCCTACGTCACCTACCTTGCGGGGCTGACCGAGATCCGGGTGGACGACCCCGACACGGTCCTCGCGACGCTGGAGGAGTGGGCCGAGACCGCCGACGGGCGCAATCCCGCGGTGACCGCCGTGGACGACGCCGCCCGCGAGGCCACGGCTGCGCTGGGCGGCCGGGTCGCGGACGCGGAGTCCCGGCTGCGGGCCGAACGCGCAAGCGAGACTTCGCTGCTGGAGGAGATCGGGCGGCTGGAGGCGGGCGGGCACGACGCGCCGCCCGTCCCGTACACGCGCACCGCCGAACGGGAGGGCCGGCCGGGCGCGCCGCTGTGGAAGGTCGTCGACTTCGCCGAGACGGTGCCCGCCGACCACCGCGCCGGGCTGGAGGCCGCGCTGGAGGCCTCCGGCATCCTCGACGCTTGGGTGACCCCCGACGGCGCACTGCTCGGCACGGACGACACGTTCGTGCTGACCGGGGAGGCCGTCCAGGGGCCGTCATGCGCCCTGGTCCTGCGTCCCGCGATCGACCGCGCCGACCCGCGGGCCGCCGCGCTCACCGCCGACGCGGTGCACGCCGTCCTCACCGGGCTGGGGCTCGGTCCGGGCACGCGGACGTGGGTCGCGGTGGACGGCCGGTGGGCGAACGGCGTCCTCGGCGGCTCCTGGCGCAAGGACAGCGCCGACTTCATCGGCGAAGGCGCCCGCGAGGCCGCCCGCCGCGCCCGGATCGCACGGCTCCGCGCCGACCTCACCGAAACCCGGTCCCGGATCGCGGCGCTGGGCGTGGAGCTGGACAGGTTGGCGGCGCGGCGGGAGACGCTGGCCGCCGAGCACCGGGCCGTTCCCCGCGACACCGCACTGCGCGAGGCCCACGTCCGGCTCGCCGGCGAGCACCGCAGGCGGCGGGAACTCGACGACGAGCACGCGCGCGCGGAAGAGGCCGTGGCACGGCGCCGCGAGGAGGTCTCGGCGGCGGCGGAACGGGCCGCCGAGTTCGCCTCCGACGTCGGCCTGCCCGATGGCGGACCGGAGCTGGCGCGGGTGCGCGAGGCGGTGGGCGGCTACCGGATGGCGCTGGCGGAGCTGTGGCCCGCCGCGCGGACCCTGCTGGCCGCGAGGGAGTCGGCGCAGGAGGCGGCGGGCGAACTCGCGCGCGTCCGGGAACGGCTGGCGGAGGCGGCGGAGGAGGCCGCGGAGGCGCGCGGGCAGGCCGATGCCGCCGCCGAGGCGCACCGGGCGCTGGTCGAGACGGCGGGCGCCGCCGTCGACGAGCTGTTCCGGCGGTTGGAGGAGGTCAAGCGGGCCCTCACCGACCGGGCGGGCGCCGAGTCGCGGGTCCGCGACCGGGAGCGGTCGGCGGTCGCGGAACGCGGCAAGGCCGAGGAGGCCCGCGACAGGCTGCGCGAGCAGATCACCGAGGCGGCCGAGGTCCGCGACAGGGCGGTGGCGGAGTTCCGCGCGTTCGCCGCGACCGGCCTGCTGGCCGTGGCCGTGCCCGCCCTGGACGTCCCGGACCCGTCCGAGGAGTGGGCGCCCAACCCCGCCGTCCTCCTGGCCCGCGCCGTCAACACCGAACTCGACGCGGTGGACGACGGCGACGGCCCGTGGGACCGCGTCCAGAAGCGGGTCTCCGAGGAGCACAAGCTGCTGTCGGACGCGATGTCCCGGCACGGGCACTCGGTCGGCCTCACCGTGCACGACGGGATCATGGTCGTGGACGTGCTCTTCCAGGGCCGCACCCGCGACGTCCCCAAGCTCGCGGAGGCGCTCGAAGCCGAGACGGAGCAGCGCGCCCGCCTCCTGTCGGCCCGCGAGCGGGAGATCCTGGAGAACCACCTGCTGAACGAGGTCGCGGGCACCCTCCAGGAGCTCATCGCCGCCGCCGAGGACGAGGTGCGGGAGATGAACGCCGAGCTGACCTCTCGCCCGACGTCCACCGGGATGCGGCTGCGGCTCGTCTGGAGGCCCGCGAAGGACGCCCCCGAGGGCCTCGACCGCGTCCGGGAGAAGCTGCGGCAGACCATCGACGCCTGGTCGATCGACGACCGCGCCGCAGTCGGCCGGTTCTTGCAGGACCAGATCGCGCGCGAGCACGCCGACAACCCGGCGTCCGGCTGGACCGAGCAGCTCACCCGTGCGCTGGACTACCGGTCGTGGCACGCGTTCACGATCCAGCGCCTCCAGGACGGCCAGTGGCGCCCCGCGACCGGCCCCGCGTCGGGCGGCGAACGGGTGCTGGCCGCTTCGGTCCCCCTCTTCGCGGCCGCGTCCGCGCACTACAAGTCGGCCGGCAACCCCCACGCGCCCCGCCTCGTCGCCCTGGACGAGGCGTTCGCGGGCGTGGACGACGACTCCCGCGCCAAATGCCTCGGCCTGCTCGCCACCTTCGACATGGACGTGGTCATGACGAGCGAACGCGAATGGGGCTGCTATCCGCAGGTGCCGGGCCTGTCGATCTGCCAGCTGTCCCGCCGCGACGGCATCGACGCGGTCCTCGTGACACCGTGGCGCTGGGACGGCCGCGAACGCACCCGCGCCGACCTGCCCGCCCCGGAACCGGCGACCGGGCAGGCGGGCATCTTCGAATGACGGACGCCGACCGCCTACGCCGCCTGCTCGGCGGGCCGGACACCGCATGGCTGGTGCAGCGCGTCCGCTCCCGTCTGGAACGCGGCGCGCCGCTCACGGGGAAAGTGACCCTGGCGGAGGCCACGTCGGCCGAACGCCGCGCGGCCGAACTGCTGCTCGGCCGCCGCGCGGGCACCGGAACGTCGCTGTCGGTATCGCTCTCCGAGGTCGACCGCGTCCTGCGCGCCAGCGGAGCGTCCCCGGACGGCCTGGCCACCGCCGTCGAACTCCTGGACGGCCCCGTCCGCGATCTGGCCCGCGAGAACGCCGCGCTCGCCGCCGCGTGGCGGGACGCCTTCGCCCCGCTGGACGAGGCCCTCGCCTCCCGCCCCGAACTGGCCGAATGGCGCGCCTGGTTGGACGCGACCGGCCTCGTCCGGCGCCTGACGTCCGGCCCCGCCGAAGCCGCGGACGTGCTCCACCGCCTCGCCGCCGTGGTGCGCCGCCTGCCGTCCCCGGACATTCCCCTCGGCCAGTTCGCCGCCGAGACCTGCGGGCAAGCCCATGCACTGGACGACGGCCCGCTCGCCACACTGGCCCTCTCGTCCGCCCGCGCCCTCGCCGGCCGGCCGTTCCGCGCGGACGGCGGCGCCGAGTCCCGCCGGGAAACCTGGGCGGCCGTGGGCGTGCACCTGGACGAGCTCTCCTCGACCGTCCTGTGCCTGGGCCTGCCCGGCGACGCGCACACCCCCTTGGGCCGCATGCTCGCCGCCATGCGCGGCGAACCCGTGTCGCTCACCCTCCGCCAACTACGCCGCCACATGGCTCCCATACGGGCAGACCTCGTCCGCATCTGCGAGAACCCGGTCGTGGTGGCCGCCGCGGCCGACGCGCTGGGTTCCGCCTGCCCGCCGCTCGTCTGCTGCAACGGCCGTCCGTCAACAGCGGTCTGGCGCCTGCTCGAACTCCTCGCTGAAGGCGGCGCCGAGTTCGCCTACCACGGCGACTTCGACTGGGGCGGCATCGCCATCGCCGCCGCCGTCCACACCCGCATCGGCTGGCGCCCCTGGCGCTACGACGCGTCCGCCTACCTCAAGGCAGCCTCGGACACGCCCCTGGCGGGCCGTCCCGTCCCGACCCCCTGGGACCCGTCCCTGGCCACCGCGATGAGGGACCGCGCCGTCCGCGTGGAGGAAGAGCAGGTTCTCGCCGACCTCCTCACCGACCTGGCCCCCTGACGGTACTGACGCTTATACGGTGGCCCTGTGAAGGACTCCAAGGAACGGGCGCGGCTTCACGCCCAGGAACTCGAACGCGAAGCCGTGAAGTACCCGGACGAGTGCGCGGAGATCCTGCTGGAGGCGGGCGGCCAATGGTCCTTGGCGGGCGAGCCCGACCGGGCACTGCGGATCTACGAGGACGTCGAGGCCATGGACGCGGGTGAGGACTCGCAGTACGCCACCGCGGAGAAGATCTCCCTGCTGGCCGGCCTCGGCCGTACCGACGAGGCGGAAGCGGAGATCACCCGGCTGGGCCGGGCCCACGTCCGCCCCGGGCCGGCCCAGATGGTCGCGGAGTTCCTCGAAGAGCAGGGACGACTCGAAGAGGCTCTCACCTGGTTCAACACCGCCTGCCGCGACCTCATGACGGACGACGGGGAACTCGCCGAAGCCAAGCTGCTCGTCCGGCCCGAGCTGCATGGACGCCAGCGCGTCCGCCAGGCGCTCGGCCTCCCGCCCGACGCCCTCGACCTGCATACCGAGGACCAGCAGGCCGAGATGGCCGAACTCCTTGAAAGGGCCGCGGCCCCGTCCCAACCGACCGCGGGATCGTTCTACGTGCGCGCGGACGTCGAACGCGCCTTCGCCGAGGGCCTCGTCCACGGCACCGCCCCCACCGACGCGTCCACCTACTTCCGCGACGTCGAACGCGGCTGGCGCGCCTCCAGCGACGAGATCGGCGCCTCCAAGCTCCGCATCCTCCCGACGACGGTGGACGACCTCCTCAAGTACGCGAACGACCACGACCGCGACCCGAAGGACCAGCAGACCCGCGCCGACCACCTCATGGACCGCATCCGCGAAGGCGCCCCCACCCTCGACTGGCCCCCGGAACGCAACGCCCCCTGCTGGTGCGACTCAGGCCGCAAGTACAAGAAATGCTGCGGCTCCCCCACCAACCGCTGACCACGGCACGAGCGGCGTCCTCCGCCCGCAGCGCAACACGCCGCACCCCAGCCTGGGGTGCGGCGTGTCACTGGAGCGAAGTCAGAGGTCGTATGCGCCCCGCTTGATCTGCACCACCAACGCTGCCCACACGTCGCGCTTCAAGGCCAGGACGCCGCCTCCGGTGTCCTTGGAGTCCCTCACGAGCTGCCTGGCACCCAGTCGGGCGACTTCAACACAGTCGCCCCCAGTACTACCGCTGTGCGAACTCTTGCGCCAAGCTATGCCGGACAACGCACCGACGTTCACGCACCCAACCTCCCTGCTTCGTCCCACTCTGCGGCAATATTCTCAATCATGGCGATTGAGTCTCTCGGACTCAACGCCTGGGCTCGCAGGGAGTCGAACGCCAACCGGTGGGTTTCAACCTCGGGCATCTTGTCCATCAGCAGCGTTCCTGCCCGATTCTCGACATACGCGTACTCAGACACGGCAGCGTCTCCCAGGTCGAGTGTGAGCACTGTGAACGAACCGCACGTCCCCGGGTGAGCTCCGACCGAGAACGGCAGGACCTGCAACTTGATGTTGCGGCGCCGAGCCAGGGACGCAAGAACGCGCAACTGTTCGGCCATGACCCCGGCCTCTCCAACAGCGCGACGTAGAACCGCCTCATCGAGCACGACCCAGTACTGAAGAGGGGCATCTCCGCTGAGAATCGCCTGGCGGGCGAGCCGGGCCTCAACACGCGCCCGGATCTCCTCGTTCGATGGCGGTCGAGGCTCGACAGATAGCACCGCGTGGGCATACTCCGCGGTCTGAAGGAGGCCAGGTACCCACTCACTGGCGTAGGCGTGCATCTCCGTGGCCTCGGCCTCCAGGCCGAGATAGAGCCCGAAGCCGGGGTGCAGAACCTCGTCGTAGCGCTGCCACCAGCCGCGTTGCCGCGCCGCCTTGGCCAGTTTGGTGAGTTGCGCCGTCTCGTCCGGCGTCGCACCGTACAGCTCCACGAGCCGTTCGAGGACGCGGGCGGACACCGAACTCTGCCCCGTCTCCATCCGGCTGATGGTCGAGTCCGTCCGGGCGATGTGACGTGCCGCGTCGTCCGCCGCGACGCCGGCTCGGGTCCGCAGCGCGCGAAGGCGGATGCCCAGCATGATCCGGCGGACGGTCGGACTCTCGGGGCGTGGCATGAGGGCACCTCCTGGGTGGTCAGTGGTCATTCTGCACTCGCAAGCTCGCATTGCGTGGTAGATCCCACACACACAGTCTTTTCGGTCACTGCATATGAGTTTTTGAAACGGGATTGCATCTTAACGTTGCGTCAGTCACTATCGAGCCATCCACACGACACGTAATGAGACGCACACGAACTGTGATCATTGGGAGGCAGGCTCGATGGAGGTCAAGGGGGCTTGGGGACTGGTGACGGGCGGGCTGTGCGCGTGGCGGCTGCCGGGGGACGAGAGCGGGCCGGCGGCGGCGCGTCGTCTCCTTCACCAGGCGATGTCGGAGCTGCGGCTCGACCGGGACGTGATCGAGGACGGGAAGCTCGCCGTGTCCGAGACCGCGACCAACGCGCTGCGGCACGCCGGGACCGCGCGAAGCGACCGGCCCCCGACCCCGCCGGAACTCTGGATCTGGGCGCGGACCGTCCCGTCACCTCAGCTCATCGTCTCCGTCTTCGACGGCGAGCGGGCGTCCACACCGCGTGCGGCCGGGGCCGGGTTACTGGACGAGCACGGCAAGGGCCTCCAACTCGTCCGCGAGGTCACCTCCGACTGGGGCAGCGCGCCGACGCGCTCACGCGTCAGCACCGTCCCCGTCTACGGCAAGGCGGTCTGGTTCGCGCTTCCGCTGCCCCGCGAGTGGCCCGGACTGCACTACAGGGTCCACCCGGGGACGGCCGCGCAACACCTGCTCCTCAACCTCACTCGCCGCGGCTTCGAGGGGACGCGCAACACCGCCGATGACGGCATGTCCGTCCTGGTGCTCCCCGACCTCAACGTGTGGGTGCACCGCCGGACCTTCTGCTGGTGGGCCACCCCGCACCGCTACGTCCGTCGCCCCCTCATCGATCTCCAGGAGACCACCGAACTCCTCGTCCGCCACCTCGACTCGGTAAGGCTCGCCGAGCAGTTGCGCGACCTTCGTGCGTACGGGCGGCAGCGCACGGCCGAACTGGGGATCGAGCCCGCCGACATTCCCGAACGGATCCGGGAGTTCCTCAAGGGCGCAGACGGCACCTGACCATGCCGGCCAGGTGGGCTATGACATCAACGTGCTGGTGACAGCGGGCGACCACAGGCGACAACCCCTGCCACGGCGCAGCACCCCCCGATCGTGGCCGCTGCGCCGCCAGCGAAGGTCACCGGCTCAACTCTCGGTGTCCTTCGGATGACGGGGCGACGCATAGACAAGCCACACTGTGCGCTTCTCGTCGTCGATCACATAGCGCACGCGACCGCCGCTGGTGACCTCGTACTCCCACTGCTCCAGGTCACGACCATTGTGCCTGTGAGTCGCAAGCTCTCCACGAAGCCGATGCTGGCGTTCGTGGTTGACGCGGGAGCGCGGCTCGGAGCGGAGCATCTCGAAGCATCGCTGGGTGTTGGCCAAGGCGAGCCGACACAACTCGTCCCAGCCGCGCACCGCCTCACTCGTTCCGAACCGCACATCCCACTGGCCGTCCGGAGGCGGAACCGTGACCCTGTCCCCCCGTTTGGGACTCATGGGCGGACTTCCACCGGACCGAAGTCACCGCTCGTGGGCCGCACCGCCTCTTCACTCTGCTGGGGATCTGCCTTGATGCGGGCGGTCGCACGCCAACCGGCGATCACCTCGGTGATGGGCGCATCAAGATTGAGTTCCGCGGCGTCCGAGAGCGCCTCGACCAACTCCAGAGTGAACGCGCGGACCTCGTCGGTGCTGAGGTGGCGCACCCAGGGGAACACGTCGGGCATGGCGAGCAGCAACTCGCGTGCGCCCGGGTCGTGCTTCATGAGAGCGATGAAGATTCTGGAAGCGGTGGCCAGCGTCTCATCACGTCGGTCTTCGCGATCAGCGGCCGTCAGGTAGAAGTCGTGCGCATCACGATGGGTGACGCGCACCCGTCCCAGCCTGGAAGCCCGCTCCGCGACGGCCCGTGGATTGCGGGACAGGTCAGAGAACGTGACCGAATCTGGATGGATCGTGCCGCTCATACCGTCAGGTTATCAGATCGTGTTCTGATTCAGCTCCCGCGCAGGTCGAAAGCTCATGCAAGAGAGCCTGCGCCATGCCCCCCGCTCCGCCCCTCTTAGGACGGTTTGCCGTCTTGGTGGCGTTTGTCGCGGACGTAGATGGTGTTTCCCTTGCCGTCGCCGGGGCCTCGGCGGTCCAGGACGAACAGGGTCGTCGCGGCGATCAGCTCGCTGAGCTTGGTGTAGCCGTAGTTGCGGGAGTCGAACTCGGGGCGCTGCTTGGTGATGATCTGGCCCACGGACCCCAGGGCGGCCCACCCGTCCTCGTCGGACGCCGCCTCGACGGCGTTGCGGAGGAGGTTGACGAGCGCGGTGTCCTGCTTCAGCTTGGCGGCCGAGGTCGGGGGCGCCGGTTTGAGCGTCTCGGCGGTCGGGGTGGTCGGGCTCTGGTCGTACAGCAGGTTCTCGATGTAGACGAACTTGTCGCACGCCGCCATGAAGGGCTTGGGCGTCTTGCGCTCGCCGAACCCGTACACGGTCAGGCCGGACTCGCGGATGCGCGCGGCCAGGCGGGTGAAGTCGCTGTCGCTGGAGACGAGGCAGAACCCGTCGAAGCGGTCCGAGTACAGCAGGTCCATCGCGTCGATGACCATCGCCGCGTCGGTGGCGTTCTTGCCCCTGGTGTAGGCGAACTGCTGGATCGGCTGGATCGACTGGTCGAGCAGATGCTCCTTCCAGCCCCGCAGGCTGGAGCCGGTCCAGTCGCCGTAAGCGCGCTTGACGTGCGCGGTGCCGTACTTCGCGACCTCGGCCAGCAGCGCCTCGACGTTCGCGGGCTGGGCGTTGTCGGCGTCGATGAGCACCGCCAACCTGGCGGTGTTCTCATTCACCATGCGTCCCCCCTGGAAGCCGCCAACCCGACCGGGCCGCGGCCAGTACATCAGAGGTCGTATGCGCCGCGCTTGCTCTGCAACACCATCGTCGGCATTGGCGGATATATGGTGGTTCGAGCAATTTCACATGGCGGTGATCGAGGAGACGTTCGTGGCGTCGGATCGGCCTGGAGAATCATCGGGTGAGGAGAAGCTCTCCCGGTTCAATACGAGCATTCCGCATCCCGCCAGGGTGTACGACGTCTGGCTGGGCGGCAAGGACAACTTCGCCGCCGACCGGGCGGCGGCCGAGGCCGGTCTGAAGGCATTCCCGAGCACGGTCAAGTCCGTGCGGGCCAACCGCGCGTTCCTGGCGCGGACGGTGGAGTACCTGGTCGAAGAGGCCGGGATCCGCCAGTTCCTGGACATCGGTACCGGGCTGCCGTCGGCCAACAACACCCATGAGGTGGCTCAGGCGATCGCGCCCGAGAGCCGGATCGCCTACGTCGACAACGACCCGATCGTGCTGGCCCACGCCGAGGCGCTCCTAAGGAGCACCGACTCGGGCGCGACCGACTACATCGACGCCGACCTGCGCGAGCCCGGCAAGATTCTGCAGGAGGCATCCCGCACGCTGGATTTCAGCCGGCCGGTGGCGGTCATGCTCATCGCCGTACTCCATTTCGTTCCGGATGAGGCGGACCCTTACGGGATCGCGGAGACGCTGATGGCCGCCGTGCCCCCGGGCAGTCACCTGGTGGTCTCCCACACCGCGAAGGACATCTTCCCCGAGGAGATGGCCGCGTTCGCGCGGGCCATGAACAAGGACTCGGCGGAGAAGGTCACGCTGCGCGACCGCGAGCAGGTCTCCGGGTTCTTCAACGGGCTGGACCTCATCGAGCCCGGCGTCGTCCAGGTTCCGCGGTGGCGCCCTCGTTCCGAGCTCGAAGCGTCCGCACCCGCCGCCCTGTGGGGCGGAATGGCCCGCAAGCCGGCTTAGGCCGCCATGGCCTGCGTCCTCAGCGGGTCAGGTCGAGGGAGCCCAGGTCCAGGGCGTGGTGGGCGTGGCGGGTCGTCATGGTGCGGAACATCTCGTCGCCGCGCCGGGTGCGTTCGACGAGCATGGACGCGCCGATCGCCATGACGATGCCGTGGAAGACGTGGAGGCGGTAGGCGGCCCAGCACTCGTCCCAGGTGAAGGCGACGCCGTGGGCGGTCAGCGCCGCGTGGTAGCGCTGGACGAGGTCCTTCTCGTGGGCGCGGCGGGCCTCGATGGGGAGGCTGGAGCCGAGGAAGTAGGACAGGTCGGCCACGCCGGGGCCGTAGGTGACGGTCTGCCAGTCCAGGACGGCGGCGCGCGGGCCGCCGAAGAGGAGGTTGTCGGCGCGGAAGTCGCCGTGGGCGAGGGTCAGCGGGCCTTCGCGGGCGGTCAGATAGGCGCCGATGGACGGCAGGAAGTCCTCGATGAGGCCGATGACCTCGGGGCCCAGGTCGGCGGCGTAGCGGTCCTTGAAGCCGGTGTAGAGGTCGGTGACCATCGCGGCGGTGAAGGCCGCCGAGTCGGCGTCGTGGCGGTTGAGCCAGGTCAGGGTGGCCAGGTCGGGATCGTCCCAGCCGGCGGCGTGCAGCGCGGCCATCTCGGTGATCGCCGCGGCGGCGTCCTCGGGGGTGATTCCGGCGAGCTGGTCGCCGGGCCGCGCCGGGGCGAGGTCGGCCAGCAGGACGGCGTACTCGTCCCGTTCGGGGTCGTAGGCGGAGGCGTAGCAGGCGGGGACACCGGCGTCGAGGGTGGGCGCGATCTCGGCGTAGAAGCTCGCCTCGACCTCGTAGGTGCGAATGGTGCGGGCGGCGGCACGGCTGGACGGGTCGGCCGCCGGGACCTTGGCCACCATGGTGGACGGGAGGTGGGTGTCGCCCGCGTAGGTGAGGTGGAGGCGCAGGCTGTCGGAGACCTGGCCGGTGCCGACCGGTTCGGCGCGGACGGCGGTCACCTCCGCGCCGAGTGCGCCGCTCAGCCAGGACGCGGTCAGTCCGCCGGCGCCGGACACCGCCCCGGTCATGCGGTCTCCCCGGCGAGGTGGGTCCAGCCGTGGTCCTCCCAGCCGGGGGGCTGGTGCCACTCCGTCCAGCCGTGGCCGGTCCGTCCGTCCTCGGTCTCGTAGCGGCACAGGGCGCGGGGGAAGCGGGCTTCGCGGCCGTCGGGCGAGGTCACGGCGACGGGCGCGAAGGCCACCGGGGTCACCGTCATGGGCGAGCCCGGGAAGCGGAGGTCCGAGCGGGCGGGCAGGCCGCCGGTGAAGGTCGTCGCGGCGGAGAAGCCGTCGCGGTGCTCGATGCCGCCCTCCGGCGGGACGGCGAAGCACGGCCACGGGAGCGGGAAGCCGATGTTGGCCTGCATGCCGTGGACGAACGTGCCGTCGCCGAGGCGGCCGGACGTCCAGAGCCAGGAGACCTTCCACCAGTCGCGCTCGCCCCAGCTGTGGTCGCGCTCCCCGTGGGCGGTGACGGCGATCTTCTCGCCGCCCACGCTGACCAGGCCGGAGACGGTGCACGGGATCTCGTAGCGCGGGATGTCCTTGTAGGGGTAGACGCCGCCGGCGGTGTCCCAGCGCAGGTCGAACGAGAGCCCGGTGGTCTCGGCGCCGCTGACGTCGCCGTAGGCCGCGGTCGCGTCGGGGAGGACGGAGGCGGTTCCGGTCAGGGCGACCCTGGCCGGGCCGAAGGGGTCGGTGATCTGCTGGGTCGCCGTGTAGGTCTCGGTGCGGACGTCCGTCGTTCCCCGCTCGGGCAGCGGGGCGTCGTTGTCGGCGATGAGGAGGAGCGGACGGCCGGGGCGCACCAGCGCGGCCCAGTACCAGGCGCGGTCCCAGTTGGGGTACAGCCCGAGCCGCACGTAGCCGGCGACGGAGCCGTCGGGGGCGGCGAAGTCGAAGTAGTAGGACTCGTTCCACAGCGGCTCGGGGCCGGGGTCGTGCAGTCCCTCGTCCGCGGGCTCCAGGCTCCAGGTGCCGTGCTCGATGATCCTCGCCATGGGCCCTCCGGAGCTTCCGAACGCGATTCTAGAGCGCGATCTTAACCGCGCGCCGCCGTCTCCGACAGACCCCGGCGTCACCCGCGTCCGCAGCCGCCCGGGTCAGTCGCTCAGCAGGAAGATCGCGTCGGCGAGCGCTGCGACCCTCTCGTGCCGTGGACGCGCGAAGACCTCGCGGAGCATCTCCCGGGCGAGGTCGGGATCCCAGTTGAGCCGTTCCGTCCACACCCTGACGAGTTCGGCCATCGCCGTGTCCACGCCGGGGTCGGGGATCGCGACCTCGACGCCCGCCAGCGCGCGCTGCACGGTGTGGTCGTCCTCCCAGAACCGCCACCGCCAGCCGGGCCACGACCAGTGCACCTCATGGAGCGGGCCGTGGATGAAGCCGTGCGTCCAGTACCCGCCGGTCTCCGTGGTCAGGTCGAAGTGGACGCCTGAACCAGGAAGGCTCCCGCACTGGGTCATGCGCGCCGCCTCGGGCAGGCGGTCCAGGACACGGGGGCCGCCCTTGAGGAGGTTGTCGTAGCTTGGCGTCACACCGTAGGCGCGGACGCGGGTTCCGTCCTCCACGGTCACCAGGCAGTAGTTCCGATCCCCGGCGCGCCGGGGCGAGATCTCCGGCATCCTCAGGTTGGGCCTCGTACGAGGCGTGAACCGCAGCCTGCCCTCGAAGTCCGGATCGCTCAGGCGTGGCGCGCCGAGGACGGACATGTCGAGGGCCAGATAGGCGACGACGTCCTCGACGCCGTTGTACGCCCAGTCGACCTGCCAGCCCTTCCACACGTGGCGGACCAGCCTCAGGAACAGCGTGCGGTACGCCTGCTCGTCCGGGAAGTCATAGAGGTAGATGAACGACAGCAGCAGCACCCGCCGGTCGTGGTCGACGAGATAGACGGCGTCCGAGCCCGGGTTCCAGCGGTCGTCATGCCAGTCCCCGAGGCGGTCCATGGTGAACCGCTCGCGGTCCAGCAGGATCTGGAACTCCATCCCGGGCGCGCCGCCCCACCTGTCGTAGACGACCCGCTGGGCGCCGTCCTCGATGATGACGATCTGCGCCGGATGCCCCATGCGACGAGCTTAGGAACGGGAATCGCGGTTCTCAGGGGATTTTTCGCCACCCGGGGGATCTCACTGGGCGGGAGGGGGCGACGGGGGTGCGAGGGGGCGGTTACTCTACCAAACAGTTGTTAGAAAGAGGGTCGCATGGATCTTGAGTTCGGGGCGGCGGACGAGGAGTTCCGCGGCGAGGTGCGGGCATGGCTGCGCGAGCACGTCCCGGCGCGGCCGCTCCCGTCGCTGGAGACCGGGGAGGGCTTCGCGGCGCACCGGGAGTGGGAGCGGACGCTCGGCGCGGCGCGGCTGGGCGTGGTCTCGTGGCCGGAGGAGTACGGCGGGCGCGGCGTCTCGGTCCTGCAGTGGCTGGTCTTCGAGGAGGAGTACTACGCGGCGGGCGCGCCGGGGCGGGTCAGCCAGAACGGCATCAACCTGCTGGCGCCGACGCTGCTCAAGCACGGCACGCCCGAGCAGCTCGCGCGGATCCTGCCCCCCATGGCGGCCGGCGAGGTCATCTGGGCGCAGGCGTGGTCGGAGCCGGGCGCGGGCAGCGACCTCGCCGCACTGCGGTCGACGGCGACCCGCACCGACGGCGGCTGGCTGCTGAACGGGCAGAAGACGTGGAGCTCGCGCGCCGCGTTCGCCGACCGGGGGTTCGGGCTTTTCCGGTCCGATCCGGAGTCGTCCCGCCACAAGGGGCTCACCTACCTGATGTTCCCGCTGGACGCCGAGGGCGTGACGGTCCGGCCGATCGGGCGGCTGGACGGCAAGCCCGCGTTCGCCGAGCTGTTCCTCGACCAGGTCTTCGTCCCCGACGAGGACGTCATCGGCGCGGCCGGGGACGGCTGGCGGGTCGCGATGGCCACGGCCGGCAACGAGCGCGGCCTCACGCTGCGCAGCCCCGGGCGGTTCACCGCGGCGGCCGAGCGGCTCGTCGAGCTGTGGAAGGAGCGCGCGGACGCCTCCGGGGACGCGCTGCGCGACCGGGTCGCGGACTCCTGGATCAGGGCGCGGGCCTACCGGCTCAAGGGGTTCGAGACGGTCTCGCGGGACGACGACATCGGCGCGGAGTCGAGCCTGAACAAGGTGTTCTGGTCGGAGCTGGACGTGGCGCTGCACGAGACCGCGCTCGACCTGCTCGGCCCGGACGGCGAGCTGGAGTCGGAGTGGCTGGAGAACTACGTGTTCTCGCTGGCCGGCCCCATCTACGCGGGCACGAACGAGATCCAGCGCAACGTGATCGCCGAGCGGCTGCTCGGCCTGCCGAGGGGGTCCCGGTGAAGTTCGTTCTCTCCGCCGAGCAGCGGATGTTCGGCGAGACGCTGCGCAAGCTGCTGGGCGGCCCCGGCACCGCCGAGGCGGCCCGCGCCTGGGCGGCCGGGGACGCCGGGCCGGGGCGCGCGCTGTGGTCGGCGGTCGCCGAGGCCGGGGCGTTCGCGGTGGCCGTCCCGGAGGAGGCCGGCGGCGCCGGGCTGCTGCCGGTCGAGCTGGCCGTCGCCGCGGAGGAGCTCGGCCGGGCCGCCGCGCCCGGCCCCTACGTGGAGACGCTCGCCGCCGCCGAGCTGCTGGACGGGTCGCCGTGGCCGCAGCGCATCGCCGAGGGCGAGGCGGTCGTGACGCTCGCCGTCCCGCACGCGCTGGACGCCGACGTCGCCGACCTGGTGCTCACCGTCGACGGCGTCGAGCGGAAGGCGGCCGGGGAGGCCGTCGCGTCGCTCGACCCGACGCGGCGGCTGTTCCGCGTCCCCGAGGGCGGGGGGTTCACCGACCTCGGCGTGCTGCTGTGCGCGGCGCAGCAGGTGGGGCTCGGGCAGGCGCTGCTGGAGGTGTCCGTCGAGTACGCCAAGACGCGGCAGCAGTTCGGGCGCCCGATCGGCGAGTACCAGGCGATCAAGCACCATCTCGCGAGCGCGATGGTCGAGCTGGAGTTCGCCCGCCCGCTCGTGTACGGGGCGGCGCTGTCGTACGGGACGCCGGACTTCGCGCGGGACGTCTCCGCCGCGAAGGTCGCCGCGTCGGAGGCGTCCTACGGGATGGCCAAGACCGCACTCCAGGTGCACGGCGCGATCGGCTACACCGACGAGTACGACCCGTCGCTGTGGATCCGCAAGGCGCGGGCCCTGTACTCGGCGTGGGGCACCGTGGCCGAGCACAGGGCGCGGGTCATCGCCGCTCTCTGAGCGACGCGCCCCCGGCGCGGGTCAGGCCCGCTCCTTGAGCTTCACGCGCCAGATCTTGCCGGACGCGGTCTTCGGGAGGTCGTCCACGAAGACGACCTCCCGGGGGACCTTGAAGTTCGCGAGCCGCTCCCGGCAGTGCTCGACCAGCTCGTCCTCCGTGGCCGTGGCGCCGGGGCGGAGCTTGACGTAGGCGCGTCCCACCTCGCCCATCCGCTCGTCCGGGACGCCGATGACGCCCGACTCGGCGACGGCGTCGTGCCGGGCCAGGACGTTCTCGACCTCCGCCGGGTACACGTTGAACCCGCCGACGACGAACATCTCCTTGGTGCGCCCCGTGATGGTGAGGTTGCCGCGCTCGTCGAGGCGCCCGCAGTCGCCGGTGTCGAGCCAGCCGTCGCGGACCGCCTCCGCGGTCGCCTCCGGGTCGTCCAGGTAGCCCTGCATGACGTTGTAGCCGCGCACGAGGATCCTGCCGTCGGTCCCGGCCGGGAGGCGCTTGCCGTTCGCGTCGACGATCGCGACCTCGACGTCGGGGATGGCCCGGCCGGACGTGGTGGCGATGGTCTCGTCATCGTCGTCCACCGAGCAGGCGGTGACCGTCCCGGACGACTCGGTCAGCCCGTAGGCGGTCACGACCTGCGGGAACAGCTCGTCCTTGATGCGCCGCACCAGCGCGACGGGCACGTCTCCCGCGCCCGTCACGGCCAGCCGGAGGGTCGACAGGTCGTGCTCCTCCCGGCCGGGGGCGTGCAGGAGCGCGGTGTAGATGGTCGGCGGCCCCGGCAGCACGGTGATCTTCTCCTGCTCGATCAGCCGCAGCGTCTCCGGGACGTCGAACGTGCGCTGGAGCACCATCGTGGCGCCCCGCATCACGCAGGCCAGCACGCCCGCCTTGTAGCCGAACGAGTGGAACATCGGGTTGACGATGAGGTAGCGGTCGCCGGCCCGCACGCCGGTGCGGTCCGTCCACGCCCGGTAGGTGAGGACGTTCTGCTCGTGCGTGACCACGGCGCCCTTGGGCCTGCCGGTCGTCCCGGACGTGAACAGGATGTCGGCGACGGTCTCCGGACGGACGGCCGCCGTCCGCGCGTCGGCCTCGTCCGGGGAGGCGGCCTTGGCGACGAAGTCGTCCCAGGCGGTCACCCCCGGGCGCGCGGGGCCGTTGAACGTGACGACCGTCCGCAGTGCGGGCAGCCCGGGGGCGCCGGATCCGTCCACGCCGAGCATGGCGGGATAGTCGATGCCGAGGAACCCGTCCTCCACGAACAGGACCTTCGCCTCGGCCTTGGAGAGCGGCCACCGGGCCTCGTCGCCCTTGTAGCGGGTGTTCAGCGGGACGAGCGTCGCGCCGGCGCCGAGCGCTCCGAGCACGGTGACGATCCAGCGCAGGCCGTTCGGCGCCCAGATGGCGATGCGGTCGCCCGGCTCGATCCCCGCCCCGACGAACGCACCCGTCGCCTCGCGGACCCGCTCCCGGAGCTCGGCGTAGGTGACCCGGACGTCGCCGTCCACGACCGCCTCGGTCTCGGGGTACTCGTTCGCCGCCCGCGCCACCAATTGCGGAATCGTCAGCTCGTTCATGAACCCTCATCATCCCGGCCCGGCCCTCGCCCGGCCTTCGGCGTCCCGGTCACCGGTATATCCGTTTCGTCCGCACGGCGAGAAGGTGTAGGCGCGGTCCGGATCGGGGGCGTCAGCCGGGGGACGTGTCGGCGCGGAGTTCGTTGGTGGCGGTGCGGTAGGCGTCGGCGATGCCGTCCAAGAGGCCAATCAGCAAGGGCGCCTGCTCCGGGCCGTAGCGAGCGCCGACCTCGTCCAGGTGGCGCCGTGCTCCCGCGCTGACGGCGTAGTAGTCGGCCAGGCCGTCCTCCACCAGTTCCACGGTGACCGTGCGCCGGTCGTGCTCGCCGCGGACGCGCCGCACGTACCCGGCCTTCTCCAGCCGGTCGACCACCCGGGTCGCCGAGGCGGACGGCAGGCGGAGCTCCTCGGAGATCGCGCCGACCGGGAGCGGCCCGCGCATCTCCAGCAGGATCACCGCGGCGACGTCGATGGGCCGCAGGCCGAGCCGGTCGGCGGCCGCCTCGATGTGCAGGAGGACGGCGATCAGGAATCCGCGGAAGACGTCCTCTCCCTCTTGTTCGGCACCCACCCGCAGAGGATACTCCGAAGCGATGTATCTTCATATCGGAGATACTTCACTTTGGAGGGGAAATGGAGATCCTCGTCATCGGCGCCGGGGTGGGCGGGCTGGCCGTAGCGCGCGTGCTGCTCGCGGCGGGCCACGAGGTACGGGTCCACGAGCAGGCGCCGGGGCCGCGGACGGGCGGCAAGGCGGTGCTCATCTGGAGCAACGGCAACGCCGTCCTGGACGACCTCGGCATCACTCTGGAGGGCGTCGGCAACCGCATCGACCGGATCGACGCCCTGACCTCGTCGGGGCGGCTGCGCACCGGCCAGGACATCGCGCACGCCGCGGCCCGCTACGGCTTCGAGACCAAGGCGATCGCCCGCCGGGACCTGCTCGGACGGCTCGCCGGCGGCCTGCCCGGCGACCTCGTCCGCTACGGCATGACCTGCACGGGCCTGACCCAGCACGGCGACCGGGTCACGGCGACCTTCGACGACGGGACGGCGGACACCGGGGACCTGCTCATCGGGGCGGACGGGCACCACTCGGCGGTGCGGCGGCACCTGTGGGGCGAGAGCGGCATCCGGGCCGCGACGTTCGGCACCTGGCAGGGGCTCAGCCCGATCGGCATCGAGATCACCGGCACCCACCGGCACCTCATGATCACTGGGAAGGAGGGCGCCTGCGGCCTCATGCCCGCGGGCGGCGGCCTGCTCCAGTGGTGGTTCGACATGCGCTGGACGCCCGGCGAGCCGCGGCCCGCGTCACCGCTGGACGAGCTGAGGCGGCGCTTCGGGCACTGGGCGTCCCCCGTCCCCGAGGTGCTCGCCGCCGCCACCGACGACGACATCGAGTTCTTCGGCCACCACTGGAACAAGGTGCGCAAGGTCTGGGGCGAGGGGCGCGTCACCCTTGTCGGCGACGCCGCCCACACCATGCCGCCCACCCTCGGGCAGGGCGCCAACCAGACCCTCGAGGACGCCTGGGTGCTCGGCCGCGAACTGGACGGGAAGGACGGCGACCCGGCGGCCCGGCTGCGCGCCTACGAGCGGGCCCGCTACCCGCAGATCTCCCTCGTCTCCCGCATGGCCCGGCGCAACCCGGCGAACTGGCGCATCCCGCCGCTGATCGGCCGGCTGATCCCGGAGACGTCCCAGAGCGGCATGCTCGCCCGGTTCAGCAACCGCCTCGCCGTCCAGTCCCCCTGACCGCACGGACCCCGGGACCGCCCAGTCCCCCTGACCGCACGGACCCCGGGACCGCCCAGTCCCCCTGACCGCACGGGCCCCGGGACCGCGCACCCGGGCTGACCGGCGGCGATATGAGGACTATTCACATTTGCCCGGATCGGTGTTTCACTCGGCTGAGAGCCACTGGACGTCTCCCCCCGGCCGAGGTGCCCCATGCCCGTCCGACGTGCCGCCTGCGTTCCGATCCTCCTCACCCTCCTGCTCGCCCTCCTCACCGTCCCCCGCGCGCACGCGGAGGGCGAGCCGCGCGAGGTGCGCGGCTACATCGACGCCCACAGCCACCTGATGTCGTACGAAGCGTTCGGCGGCAAGCTGATGTGCGGCAAGCCGTTCGACCCCGACGGCATCCAGGAGGCGCTGCGCGACTGCCCCGACCACGCCGGCAACGGCGTGCTCGCCTGGTGGGAGAACTTCACCCGGTACGGCACGCCGTTCGGCACCCACGACCCCACGGGCTGGCCGACGTTCAAGGACTGGCCCGCCTACGACTCCCGCACCCACCAGCAGGTCTACTACACCTGGCTGGAGCGGTCGTGGCGGGCCGGGCAGCGGATCCTCGTCAACCACCTGGTGGCGAACCGCCAGCTCTGCGACATCTACCCGCTCAAGGGCAACCCGTGCGACGAGACGGCGACGATCCGGCTCCAGGCGCAGCGGATGCACGAGATGGAGAGCTACATCGACGAGCGGAGCGGCGGCCCGGGCAAGGGCTGGTTCCGCATCGTGCGCGACTCGGCGGACGCCCGCCGCGTCATCGAGGACGGCAAGCTCGCCGTCGTCCTCGGCATCGAGACCTCCGAGCCGTTCGGCTGCCGGCTCGTCAACGGCGCCCCGGCCTGCACCCGCGCCGACATCGACCGGGGGCTGGACGAGGCGCGCGGCCTCGGCGTGGCCTCGATGTTCGTGTGCCACAAGTACGACAACGCGCTCTGCGGCGTGCGGTTCGACGGCGGCACGGCCGGCGCGTTCGTCAACCTCGCCAACTTCATCGGCACCGGACGGTTCTGGCAGGCCGAGACGTGCACCGGCCCCGCCCACGACAACACGATCGCCCCGGCGGGCGAGGTCGGCGACGCCCTCGAACCGATCCTGAAGCTGCTCGGGCTGGCGGGGATCACGCTGCCGATCTATCCGAGCGCCCCGCACTGCAACGTCCGGGGCCTCAGCGACCTCGGCGCGTACGCGGTGCGCGGGATGATGAAGCGGCACATGATCGTCGAAGTCGACCACATGAGCGCGAAGGCCGCCGACCAGACCCTCGGCATCCTGGAGGAGGCGCGGTACCCGGGCGTCATCTCGTCCCACAGCTGGATGGACGCGACCTACCTGCCCCGCCTCTACCGGCTCGGCGGCATGGTCACCGGCTACGGCAACGCGGCCGACCGGTTCACCTCCGAGTGGCGGCGCAACAAGGCCCAGCGCGACCCCGCCCGCCCGTTCGGCTACGGCTACGGGCTCGACGCGAACGGCATGGGCGCGCTGCCCGAGCCCCGCACGGGCGGCGGCGCGGGCCCGCTGAGCTACCCCTTCACCTCGCCGATCGACCCGTCGGTGAAGCTCGACCGGCTCACCGAGGGGCAGCGCACCTGGGACCTCAACACCGACGGCGTCGCGAACTACGGCCTCGTCCCCGACTGGATCGCCGACATGCGCGCCGTCGGCGGCCAGGAGCTCATCGACGACATGGCGAACGGCGCGGAGACCTACCTGCGCATGTGGCGCGCCGCCGAGACCTGGTGAACCCCGCCGCCGGTGGGCGGTGAAGGCGAGTGGCGGCCCGCCACGACATGCGGGCCGTCCTCGCCGCGGCGAAACCGTGGGGCCGCTCCGCACCGGCCGCAGCCCGGCCCGCGAACCCCGGGTCAGGCGCCTACCTGGATGGTGGCCTGCAGGACGGCCTCGCTCAGCGCTTCGCTCCGGAAGTGGGCGACGGCCTGGAAGTCGGGGTCGGCGACCATGCGGGAGAACACCTCGCGGGACGGGTAGCGGACGAGGAGCACGGCGTCCCAGGACTGCCCGTCCTCGGCGACCAGCGCGGTCGACCCCTTTCCGTAGTAGAGGACCTCGGCGCCGTAACGGGCGAGGATGTCCCCGCCGAGCGCCTTCGAGTAGCGGGCGTAGCTCTTCTCGCCGCCCTCGCGGAAGCGCAGCAGGTTGAGCATCACCACCGGGCCGCCGGGATCCTCCGCGAGGAACCGCTTCAGCCCAGCACCGGTCGGGTCCACCGCCATCAGGCACCTCCGTGACGAGTCCTATTCTAGAAAAAGACTCTAGACCGTAGGGGCGCGATACCGGCGGCGTGCCGGGTCGCCGGGTCACTCGCGGCGGCCCGCTCGCCTCGGCCGGTAGCCTTCGCGGCATGCGTTGACCCCTGCCCGGGAGCCGGGCACCGCCGACGTCTCTTCGTGACACGCGACCTGATCAGGAGCCCACGACGAAGGAGACGTTGACCATGAGCACGTCGATCCGCATCGACGTTCCCGAGGCGCTGGCCGCCTCGCACGGCAAGTACGGCGGCGCGTCCGGGCGCGCCTGGATCGCCGCGCTGCCCGGCCTGGCCGCGGCCTTCCTGGACCGCTGGTCCCTGCGCCTGGACGGCCCGGGACTGCACGGCATGGCCTCGCTCGTGCTCCCGGTGACCCGCGCGGACGGCGCGCCCGCCGCGCTCAAGCTCCAGCCGGTCACCGACGAGCACGCCACCGAGCCGGTCGGGCTGCGCGTGTGGGACGGCGACGGGACGGTACGCCTGCTCGACCACGACCCGGGCACCGGCACGATGCTGCTGGAGCGCCTGGACGCGGCCCGGCCGCTGTCCTCGGTGCCCGACGACGACACCGCCGTGGAGGTCCTGGCCGGGCTGCTCGCGCGCCTGGTCGCGGTGCCCGCGCCGGAGGGCCTGCGGCACCTGGCCGGCATCGCCGCGGCCATGCTCGACGAGGTCCCCCGCGCCGTGCCCGCGCTGCGCGACCCGGCCGACCGGCGGCTGGTGCGGACGTGCGCGTCCGCCGTGGCCGAACTGGTCGGCGAGCCCGGCGACCGCCTGCTGCACTGGGACCTGCACTACGACAACGTCCTCGGCGGACGGCGGGAGCCGTGGCTGGCCATCGATCCCAAGCCCCTCGCCGGCGACCCCGGCTTCGACCTGCTGCCGGCGCTGGACAACCGGTGGGACGAGGTCGTGGCGACCGGTGACGTGGCCCGTCAGGTGCTGCGGCGCTTCGACCACCTGACCGAGGCCCTCGGCCTCGACCGGCGGCGGGCGACCGGCTGGACGCTCGGCCGCGTCCTGCAGAACGCGCTGTGGGACGTCGAGGACGGCGAGACCGCCCTCGACCCCGCCCAGGTCGCCATAGCCACCACCTTGATCGACCACAGGGCGGGCTGAACAGCGCCGCGCCGGCGCCCGCGGGGTCCGCGGGCGCCGGCGCGGCGGCGGGACGAGGCTCAGCAGGTGCCGAGCATCGTGTTGAGGGCGCTCTTCTCCGCGCTGTCCACGCTCAGGCCGTAGTACCACTTCACCTGGATCCAGGCGCGGGCGTAGGTGCAGCGGAAGGAGCCGACCGAGGGCTGCCACTCGGCCGGGTCCTTGTCGCCCTTCGCCTGGTTGACGTTGTCGGTGACGGCCCACAACTCCGGGCCGCCGAGGTCATTGGCGTAGGCCTGGCGGCGGGAGGTCGTCCAGGACCAGGCACCGGACGCCCACGCCTCGGCGAGCGGCACCATGTGGTCGATGTCCAGGTCCGAGGCCTGCGTCCAGGTCGCGCCGTCGTAGGGCGAGTAC
This sequence comes from Actinomadura sp. K4S16, assembly GCF_008327685.1. Classification (GTDB taxonomy): domain Bacteria; phylum Actinomycetota; class Actinomycetes; order Streptosporangiales; family Streptosporangiaceae; genus Spirillospora. Next base: position 144,618 of record NZ_BDDE01000019.1, on the reverse strand, counting down.
CACGTGCCGGACGTCGCGGCGCACGAGGAGTCGGTGGTGACGTTCGTGCCGTCCCGCTTCAGGACGGTCTCCCGGGTGTTGCACGTCCCCGAGATGGTGATCCAGTGCGGGAACAGGCTGCGGTCGTAGGTGCTCTGGTGCGATTCGGCGCCCACGGTGAGGGCGGCGAGACGGCTCGCGGCCGTGGAGGCGGACGGGATGTTCGGCGGTGTCGCGGACGCGGGCGCGCCCATGGCGCCGACCAGCGCCGCACTCAGGGCGGCGGGGAGTGCGAACAGGAGAAGTCGTCGCATCGGGAGCCTTTCCGCGCCGTTCCCGGCCAGGGCGGGGGCCCCGAGGGGGAGCGGGAACGACGGCACTGCGACGGTGACATTTTCGGCAAATTCGAATAAATGTCACGCTTTGCCCACGCGCGACTCCGTCCTTGGTCGGAAGGTGACGTATATCGCCATGCAGAGCCCGCTGAGCTGCGACGACACCGCCGATGCCACTCCCGTAACGGCGGATGAAGAACTCTTGAACCCCCGGCTCAGGGCATTGCGCAGCCCTTCCCGGAGCGCGGCAGGGCGCCCGGTGCTTCTCCGGTCCGCAGTGAAGGGCGCCTCAGGAGGCCGCGTAGCGGCGGTCCGGGCGGCCCTCCTCCTGGCGTCCGGTCTGCCAGGCTCCGACGAGGTCGGCGTAGAGGCCGGAGCGCCGCAGCAGCTCGTCGTGGCCGCCGAGCAGCGTGCGCTCCCCGTCCATGACGAGGATGCGGTCGGCGCGCCGGGCCGAGCTCAGCCGGTGCGCGATGACGACGAGGGTGCCGGGACGGGCCCGGAACGCCTCCTCCATCCGCGCCTCCGCGACCGGGTCGAGGTGGCAGGTCGCCTCGTCGAGCAGCACGATCCGCGCGGGCGAGAGCCAGACCCGCGCGAGGGCGATCATCTGCCGCTCCCCCGGCGTGAGCCCCGAACGCGATCCGACGGCCGCGTCGTTCCCGCCGAGCCGGTCACGCAGCGGCCCAAGGCCGAGGGTCGTGACGGCGTCCTCGATGTCGGCGGCGGACGCGGCGGGGTCCAGGTAGGTGAGGTTCTCGCGCAGGGATCCGGCGAAGACGTACGCCTCCTGGGGGATGATCGCGACGGTCCGCCGCAACCAGTGCGGGTCCAGGGACGCGAGCGGCAGCCCGCCGATCGACACCGTGCCTTGCTGCGGCTCCGCGACACCGGTCAGCAAATCCGCCAGCGTCGACTTGCCGATCCCGCTGGGGCCGACGACGGCCAGATGCGATCCGTACGGCACCGTGAACGTCACGTCGCGCAGTACCGGCTCCGCTCCGGCGCCGTAAGAGAACGTGAGCCCGTCCACGCGCAGCTCGAAATCGCTCGGAACCTTGGCGCGGGGCGCCGGGCTCGGGGCGGGCTCCGGTTCCGGACCGGCGCACGACTCCAGCCGGTGCAGGGCGACCCCGAGTCGGACGGCGGATCCTCCGGTCGTCTGCACCGCCGCCCGCAGTGCGGGCTGCAGGTTCGCGGTGATGTAGGTGAGCGCTCCGAGCAGCTCTCCCGTGCTGAGCCGGCCGCTGTGCAGCAGCCACGGCCCGGCGGCCAGCACCGCGACGAGGGCGAGCTGCCCGCCGGCGGTCCCGAGCGCGGTCCGCAGGGCGCCCGCCCGGGCGGCCGCCCGCTCCGCGGCGGCCTGGACGCGGAAGGCGTCGCCGGCCTCACCGGCCGCCTCGGGTTCGGCGCCGCACGCGACCACGTCGCGCACGTCCGACACGATGCCGCCGACCGTGTCGGCCACCCGCTCCTCGGCCAGCAGCGACGCGCGCTCGCGGGCCGCCAGCGAAGGCAGCAGCAGGACGAGCAGCAGCAGCGTCACCGCCACCGGCGGGACCACCAGCAGGGCGACGACGGGCGCCAGCAGCGCCAGGCCGACCGCGGCCGCCGTCACCGTGAGCCCGACCTGCTGCAATCCCAGCAGGAGGCCCGCGGTCGTGTCGCGGACCGTCTCGGTGTGCTCGGACATGCGGGTGATGACCGACAGGTCGGGGCGTCCGGGGGCCGCGCCGACCGCGCGCCGCAGCGTCCCCGTCACGACCCGGCGCACCAGCCGGTCCCGGAGCGGCTCGACGACCCGTCCCAGCGCGGGCGGGACGCGGCGCGCGCTCACGGCGGCCGCGACCATGGCCGCGCCGAGCACGGCCAGCCAGCCGAGGCCGGCGGCGAGGTCGTCCCGCAGGAAGCCGCGGTCCAGCGCCCGCGCGACCAGATGGCCCGACAGGAGCGCGGGCAGGGTCGCGGCGAGCGACCACAGCAGGGTGGCGGCCACCCCGCGGCGCTCGCGCAGCAGCTCCGCGAGCGGCCGCCGCCACACCCGGCGTCCGAGCCCGGCAGCCGCGTCCGCCGGGTCGTCCGGCGCGGTCACGGGGCCTCCCCGTTCCGCTCGGACACGGCGCCGCCGGCACTGGCCACCGGGGCGGGGGGCTCGAAGAGTTCGCGGTAGGCGCGGTGCCGCCACAGGGCGCGGTGCGGCCCGACGGCCCGGACCCGGCCGCCGTCCAGCCACACCACGAGGTCGGCGCGCGCGGCCGTGCCCGCCCGGTGCGCGACGAGCAGCCGGGTGCGTCCCGCCGCGGCCCGCGCGAGCGCGGCGCCCACCTGCGCCTCGGTCACCGAGTCGAGGCTGGAGGTGGCGTCGTCCAGGACGAGCAGCCGGGCGGGCCGGACGAACGCCCGCGCCAGGCCGAGCCGCTGCTCTTCGCCGCCCGACATCGGAGCCTCCCGCAGCGCCGTCGCGTACCCGTCGGGAAGCAGCCGGACGAACCGGTCCGCGCCCGCCAGCGCGGCCGCCCGCTCGACCCGTTCGGGGGACGGCTCCCCGCACCCGTAGCCGATCGCGTCGGCGACCGAGGCGCCCCGCAGCCGCGGGCGCTCGAAGGCGTACGCCACCTCGCGCCGCAGCGAGGCCGGGGCGACCTCCGCCAGGGGGACGCCGTCGAGCAGCACCCGCCCCTCGTCCGGTTCGACCAGCCCGCCCGCGGCCAGCGCGAGCGTGCTCTTCCCGGCACCCGACCGGCCCACGATCGCGACGGACCGCCCGGCCGGGACGACCAGGTCGACGGCCTCCAGCAGCGGGCCGTCCGCACCGCGCACCGTCACCCCGCACAGGCGCAGCTCGCCCGGACCGTCCGGCAGCGCGCGCCGGCCGCGCTCCCGCACCGGTACGGACAGCACCTCACCGATCCGCCGCTCGCCCGCGCGCAGCCTCGCCAGCGCCAGCAGCAGCGACACCTGCCCGAGGATCCCGAGCGCCATCGGCGCGTAGCCGGCGACCGCGAGCATCTGCCCCGGCGAGATCCGCCCCGCCATCACGCCCTGCCCGGCCACGGCCAGCGCGGCCAGCCCCGCCAGCGGGATCAGCAGCGTCCCCTGCCCCTGGATCCGGCCGTAGGCGCGCCAGAGGTCCCGTCCCGAACCGGCCAGTTCGGGCAGCGGCGCGAGGATCCGGTCGGCCTCCCGCCGCCAGGTGCCCGCGCCGCGGACGGTGCGGATCCCCGCCAGGGCGTCGAGCATCCGGTTGGAGATCTCGCCCTGCAGCTCCTGGTAGCGCGTCACCAGGCCGGACGCATGGCGCACGAAGAACCGCATCATCGCCAGCCCGGCCGGGACGGCGCAGGCGACGGTCGCCACCAGCCGCCAGTCGATGAGCCACAGCGCGGCGGCGCCGCCGAGCGCGGTCGCCGTCCCCGCGGTGAGCTGGACCAGCACGGGCCCGGCGCCCGCGGCCATGGACGCTCCGGTGACCACGCGGCCGGTCAGGTCGCCCGACGCGAACATGCGCTCGCCGGGCACCCCCAGGGCGAGCACGTGCTCCATCATCCGCGACCGGAGCCGGACGGTCTCGGCGGACGTGCACGCCACCTCCGCCACCTTGACCGCATACGCCGCCGCCACCGCCATGGCCGCCAGCGCGGCCAGCGCCGAAAGCGGCGCCACGGCGTCCCCGCCATCCAGTGCCGCCTCCGTGGCCGCGCCCAGGACGGTCGGCAGGGCCACGACGCAGCCCACGTTGGCGAGGCTGGCCGCCACCAGCAGCGCCAACCGGCCGCCGCGGCCGCGCACCCGACGCTCATCCATACATCCGGCTCTCATGTCCGGGTCCGTCCGGGACGGCGCACCGCGCCGTCCCGGACGGACCGCCGTCAGCCCGGCTCAGCCGCTCAGCAGCAGTTGAACAGGCTGCCGTGGCTGCAGCACTCCCACAGGCTCCAGTCGCTCCGCGCGTCGCGGGCGTGCTCGACCTGGAGGTTCTGCAGTTCGAGGATCTTCGTCATCTCGTTCACCTCTTTCCGGTCACGTCGGGACCCTGGGGGGTCCGGGTCGGTGGGACGCGGGTGCGCGATCAGCAGCCGCACGTGAAGGGCACCCAGCTTCCGGTGCTGCAGCACTCCCACACGCTGCCGTTGCTGTCGGCGGCGTTCGCGGAGTCGGCGCGCTCGACGTCCAGGTTCTGCAGTTCGAGGATCGAGGCCATGTCGGTGTTCACCTCCCTCCTCGAGGTCGAGGGTCGTCATCGGTCCCCTCTCCCCAGGGACTGAGGAAGGGGAGTTCGAGGGGGCGGCCGCTCAGCGCGGCGCCCAGGGTGAGCAGGACCCCGGCCGACCCGGTGGCCAGGTCCATGGACAGCCGCAGGAGCTGGTCTCCGATGAAGGCGGTCCTCTCCGGCCCCCGCCACGCGCCGTCGGGGCGGTCGGGAGCCGCGGCCCGATCGCTCTCCCGGCCGTGGAACGGGACGGCGTGCCAGCCGATGTTGCGCAGATGGCGCCGCACCGCCGGGTCGTCGGGCCCCGCGCCGGTGTGCAGGAGGTAGGCCAGGATCCCGGCGCGGCCGTTGAACAGGCCGCTCTGCACGAAGTAGTGCGGTTCCGCGGCGCGGCGGATGCCCTCCTGCGCCTCCTGGAACTCCGGCTCCGCGCGGTGGCGCAGGTACTCGTGCAGGACGATGCCGATGCCCGCGCTGCCCGTGGCGACGTAGGGAAGGACCCGCCACCCCTCGTCCACCTGCAGGGTGCGGTCCTTCTGCGTCCACTTGCAGGCGTCGAGTTCCCGGCGCAGCGCCCGATCGGCGTGGTCGAGCAGGCTCCGGTCGCCGGTCGTCTCGTACAGCCTGATCAGGAACAGGGCCGGACCGGACGAGCCGTGCATCAGCCCGGCCCGGTACCGCTCGTCCTGCGGACGGTCCAGCTCGTGGACGAGCCGCTCGGCGGTCCTCCGCGCCGCCTCCGCGTAGGACGCGTCGCCGGTGCTCCGCGCGAAGTGGAGCTGGTTGAGCCCGATCCCGGCGAGCCCGCGGAACAGGCTGAGGTCGGTCGACGCGGCCGGCCCGGGCGCGTACTCCATGATCTCCAGCGCCTCGGCGCGCCTGCCGAGCCGGTCCAGCGCGTACGCGACCCCCGCGACGCCGTCGAAGAACCCGGGCGGCGGCTGCGGCACGGAGCCGACGGCCTTCACCAGCCAGGACTCGTGCTCGGGGAACCGCCCGACACCGGTCTCCGCCAGCGCCCACAGCACGCCCGCGGCGCCGTGCCCGAACCCGATGCCGCCGGTGGGCGCGGCGAACTGCTCGATGTCGCCGGGGAACAGGCGGTCGGACCGGTGCGGGGTGGCCGTCGACAGGATCGCGTCCGCGATCGAGTCGCGGAGCCCTTCCCAGGTCGCCGGCTCCGGCTCCGGCCACAACGCCGGCGCGCGGGACGGATCGGCCGGGCCGGACGGTGCGCCGGCGTAGAGGTCGGCGCGGACCCTGTCGGCGTAGTCGGCGGGCACCGGAAACCGCCCGGTGATGAACTCGATGAACTGCTCGATCTTGCCGTCGTCCCAGCGCAGCACGGCGGTCAGCGACATGAAGACGGCGAGCCGGATGCATCCGAGCGCGTACCGGTCGATCGGGAGGCCGGTGTAGCCGTGCGGAGCCTGGTAGCCGGGCGCGCCCAGCGCGGGGCGCGCCGCCTCGGCGGCGTCGGCGACCAGTTCGAAGTCGACGAACGCGATCGTGTCGTCGTCGCGCACGATGATGTTGCCGGGGTGCAGGTCGCCGAAGACGACGCCGCGGCGGTGCAGCTCCCCCAGCGCCCGCTCGACCTGGTCCAGGATGTCCAGCGCCCAGGCGGTGTAGCCGGCGATCTCCTCGGCCGTGGCGCCGAAGTGCAGCATCGGATTGCGCCGCACCATGTGGTGCGAGAGCGTCTCACCGGCCACGAACTCGCGGACCAGGAAGTGGTGCTCCCAGCAGACGCGGTGGTCCACGATGTTCGGTATGACGTCGAGGTCGGCCATGCGTTCGAGGAACCGGCGCTCCCGGTCGAGGCGCACGACCGCGTCGTCCTCGTTCCGGTCCAGCCCGGCCAGCGGCCGGGCCTCCTTCACCAGGACCTCCCCGCCGGTGCGGGTGTCGGTGGCGCGGTAGAGCCCCCCGCCGTTGGAGAAGTGCAGGGCCTTGTGGATCTCGTACGGGAAGTCGTCCAGCGCGCCCGCGTCGCGCTCGGCCATCGCCGCCTTGAGGCACTCGGGAACGGTGACCCAATCCGGCACGCGGAAGACCGGGTCGCGGTGGTCCGGGACGAGCCGCCCGTCCGGCGTCTCGATGCCCGGCACCATCTCGCCGTACTCCGACCGGCACAGCCTTTCGCGGAATCCGCCGTAGCGGACGAACAGCGGCCCGGCGCCCCAGCGGAGATCGCTCAGAATGTACGGGCCGCGCTGCCCTTCCAGCATTCCGCCGAGTTCGCGCAGCGTCCGTTCGAGAACCCGCTCGTCGGCGGGATAAATCGTGATGAATTTTCCGCTGCCGCCGCGCTCGGCGTACTTGCTGTTGCGCGCGAGCAGCACCCGGCGGCTGCGCAGGTGTTTGAAGAACACTTCGTGCTCGACGCAGTATTTCGCGACGATGTCGAGGATCTCTTCGGCATTGTTCAGCCCGGCCGAGACATGGATCTTCCAGCCCTGGTCGGGGATCGACCCGTCGGTCCGCCCCTGCATCGTCCACACGCCCCTCGGCTGGCGCGTCCAGCCGTCCGAGAGGTGCTGACCTGCGGAGTAGTCGTCCTCTTCGCCGGGGACCTCCGTGGAAGGCGCGTCGTAGAAGACCGGATCCACCATTCCGTAGGTGTGATACCGAAGATCCATGCATGACTCCAATCAGCACCCGGGCTTCCCCGGCGTCGACGCCATACTGAGCCGCGTGCCGATCGGTCGGCCACTCACTTCGGCAATCTCCGAAACGTCCGTGGACCACTCTTCGGCGCTGGACCAAACGTGCCGGTCAACGGCGGGGGCGGCATCTGCACGCGACTCCGGCGGGCACTGATCCGCGTTCTTCGATATTTCCAGCCGGGCGCCCGCGTGGTTATAGTCCGAAGGGCCGGGGCGCCGGTGGACTTTCCGGCCGGACGCCACGCGACGAGGTGATTCGATGGCCATGATGATCGGCGCCACGGCGGCGTCGCTGACGGTGCTCGTCCTGATCAACGGGGCCGCGGGGCACGTGCTGCGGCCCGCCGTCCTGACCGGGGCGCTCCGGGCGCACGGAACCGTCCCGCCGCGGCTGATCGGGCCGCTGGCGGCGGCCGTGCCGGCGGCGGAGGCGGTGCCCGCCCTGCTGGCCGCGCACGCCCTGCTCGCCGGCCGGTCCGGCCAGCTGCGCGTCGGGATGATCCTCGGCGCCGTCCTGGCCTGCGGTTACGCCGCCTACGGTCTCGTGGTCGCGCGCACCCGGCCGGACGTCCCGTGCGGCTGCTCGGCCGCGGGAACGCCGATGAACGGGTGGGTGGTCGCCCGGGCCGCCGCGCTGGCCGGCGCGGCGGGCTGCGCGGCGGCCGTCCCCGGTCCGGCCGTCGCCGCGGCCGGCGCCCGGGCGGGCGTCGCGGCCCTGGCCGGCGCCGTGTTCGCGATCCTGCTGTGGGAGCTTCCCGCGCTGCGGTCCCCCGTCGCCGGGCCGACCCGGTGAGGACCTGAACGCACCCAGGAAAGGAGCACGGGGACATGACGTTCGAGACGACCGCCGGGCTGGCCTGCTGGACGGCCATGGTCCTGCTCGCCCTCGCACTCGTGCGGATGAACCGGCGGCTGCGCGCCGTCGAGGCGCGCGTCCCCGAGCCGGGCCTGCCCGCGGGAGCGAAGGCGCCCGGACTCGACCGGCTCGGGGTCGCGCCGACCGGGCCGACGCTGCTGCTGTTCCTCAGCTCCGGCTGCGGCGGCTGCCCCGCCGTCCTGGAGGAGGCCGAGGCACTGGCGGCCGACCCGGCGAGCCTCCCGATGCGGGCCGTCTTCTCCGGCGACCCGCTCCCCGTGAGCGACGGGCTCATCCCCGTGCACTCCGGGGAGCGGGAGCTCATGTCCGCCTACCGGGTCCCGGGGACGCCGTTCGCCGTGCTCGTCGAGTCGGGCCGGGTCCGCCGGGCGGAGCCGGTCCGCTCCCTCGACCTCCTCAGAGACCTGGCCGCACCGGCTCCGGCGGACCGAGCGAGGGAAGGCGGGACAGGGCGACGCCCAGCGGCGTGATGGCGTGCACCGCCTTGCGGCCCGTCCGCCCGGTGACGATCAGGCCGGCCTCGCGCAGGACCTTCGCGTGCTCGCTGGCCGTCGAGGGGGTGACGCCCAGCAGCCTGGCCAGTTCCGTGGTGGTCGTCCCGCCCACCGCACCGCGGAGCACCGCCGCGCGGGTCGCGCCCAGCAGCGCCGACAGCGCCTCGGACCGCCCGCCGCCCGGGCCGTGGTCGTGCAGTTCCGCCCCGAACTCGGTGGACGTGGGAAAGAACAGCACCGCCGGGCCCCGGCCCTCCCGGTCCTCCAGGAAGAAGGGCCTGCGGCCGCAGAACACCGACGGTGCCAGCACCAGGCCGCGCCCCTCCAGCCTGACCGTCCGCGTCTCCGGAGATCGCACCTCCAGCACGCCGGCGTCCCACCGGGCGTCGGTCGACAGGGTCGACAGCAGCAGCTCGACGCCGCCTTCGGCGACCGTCCGGAGACGGAAGCTGCGCTCCACGTCGATCCTGCTCTGGATCCGGTCCCAGTAAGGGGCGATGGCGGCACGCCGGTAGTCCCGCAGCGCTCCGCCGAGTTCACGGAGCGCCCGCGGATCTCCGGCCGCGAGGGGCTCGGCGTACGCCGGAAGCTGGGAGAGCGCGGCGAGCTCCCGGACCAGCCGCTCCTTCGGCACCGAGACGACCGCCTCGATGCTCTCGTCCCAGTTCTGCCCCTCCTCCCCGCGCATGAGGAATTCCGCGAACGGCCCCTCGTGCGGGCACAGCGCCAGCAGGATCCGGCTCGATCGCGGCAGGCGGACCCGGGTACGCGAACGCCACCCGTCGAGCGCCCTGCGGCCCGACCGGGTCGGAAGCGCCCGCACGCTCAGGACGGTCTCCCAGAGCGGGTGCGCTCCGGAGATCCTCGTTCTGGCGAGATCGTTACCGGTGAAATGGACATGCAGCATGGAGTGTTCCCCCGTCTCCTCGTATCTGCTGCCTGGCACGGCGAGAAGCAGGGGCCGCGACCGAGAGATCAGGTCGCGCCACGGAACGCACACCCCGCTGGCCCCAGCCAATGGCAAGAACTGCAACCCCGTATGCCATTGGTCGCCTTGATACCTTGTCTAACCCGGAGAGTACTGGCAAGTCAAGACATGGAAACGGTCGTTCAATATCCTGGCACCATCCGCACCCTGCGTGATCACCCACCGCAATTGCCCGCATCATGATTGTCACCGGCGAGATCATGTCGAGCGGGCGGTAAAACGGGTACCGCGGCCGTTCCGCCGGCGGCGGTTCCGGGGAAGTCGGCACCGCGGCCTTCCCCACCAGGAGAGATCCGCGAACGCCGCTGGCCACTTTCGGCCTCAGATCGTCGACTTCGCCGTTCCCGAGGTATCAGCACCGAACGGTTCGGTACCACTACCGGTGAAACACGAAGCCGCGCCGGGCGGCTATCAATTCCGAGAGTATCGGGCTTTATGCCGGCACATCACGCGATGCTCGCACGCTCTTTCCGTGCCGTGCAGCTCCGAAGAAAGGTTCGGCCAATACCTCGGGGCGCCCACCACGACCCGGTACCCACAATTATCACTCGGCCACCAGGCGCCACTTCCGGCGGCGACCGTTCCTCCGGTCGACGCGGATCCGGCGCAGGCGCTCGGCACTACACGGTCGCGAGGACGCTTTCGGCGTCGTCCCAGAGGCGGCGGGCGAGGGCGCCGTCGCGGGCCCTGGGCTTCAGCGGACTCTCCTTGGCGACGTGGAAGTACCGTCCGGTGCCGCCGGAGTCCACGAGGTCCACGACGGGCCGCGCGGCCCTGCCGACCGGTTTCAGCGCCGGTTTGACCGCCCTCATGAGCAGGCCGAAGGCACCGCCCCGGGTGGTGAGGTCCGTCCGCAGCACGCCCGGGTGCACCGCGTCGATCGTCACCCCGGTGCCCTGCCAGCGCTCGGCGAACAGCGGGACCATCAGCAGGTTCGCCAGCTTGGTGCCGGCGTAGGTCCGCACGGGATGGAAGTCGCGGCCCTCGGGCGTCCGGTCGGGGTCGACCCGGCCTGCGGCGTAGAGGGCCGCGCTGACCTGAACGACCCGGCGCAACCGCTCCTCCAGCAGGCGGTTCAGCAGGAACGGCGCGAGGTGGTTGGTGAAGAACGCCTGCTCGAAGCCGTCCTCGTTGAGTTCGCGCCGGTTCGGCCAGAGCGCCGCGTTGTGGACGAGCACGCTCGGCCCGGGGACGGCCTCGGCGAGCGCCCCGGCCAGTTCCCGGACCGTCCGGACGGACGACAGGTCGCCCACGACCAGGTCGGCGCCGACCTCCCGCGCGGCGGCGGCGCCCGCGTCGGGGCGCCGCGCCACGATCGTCACCCGGTGGCCCCGCCGGACGGCCTCGGCGGCGACCGCGCGTCCCACGCCCCGGTTGCCGCCGGTCACGACGACGCTCGACGGCTCGGCCATGGCGCCTCCGCCTATCCCGCCGCGCCGAAGCGGGCCCGGCCGCCCGAGATGACCGTCGTCCCGTCCACGGCCGCTTCGAAGAGCACCGCGCCGCCGTCAGGACCGGCGTCGTCCCTCCAGGTGCTCACCTGGAGGGCGTCGCCGGGGAAGACGGGCGCGGCGAAGCGGCCTTCGAGTTCGGCCAGGTCGGCCGGGTGGGCGCCGAGGGACTCGGCGAGCGGGAGGGTGACCGCCGCGAGCGTGCACAGGCCGTGCATGATGGGGCGCGGCATCCCGGCCGCCTTCGCGGCCTCGGGGTCGATGTGCAGGTGGTGGCGGTCGCCGAGCAGCCGGTAGAGCGCCGCCTGGTCGGACGCCGTGGAGGCGGTCAGCACTCCGTCCGGGTCGGCCTCGGGTCGGCGGCGGGAGGACGGGCCGCGCTCGCCGCCGAAACCGCCGCACCCCGGCGCGAACAGCGACCAGGTCGCCTCGAAGTACTCGCTCTCGACCGCCACGTCGAAGACGGCCGCGGAACCCTTGTCCCACACGGCGGTGACGGAGGCGCTCATCTCCACCGAGCCGGAACGCGGCAGCGGCTTCCGGACGCGGAGGCGCTGTGTCCCGTGCACGGCCGTCCGCACGTCGAACGCGCCCGCCGAGCCCAGGACGTCCGGCGCCCACTGGGCGAGGGTCAGCCCGAACGTGGGCAGGACCCGGAGCCTCTCCTCGAAGACCAGGTCGAGGTCCGAGGCGCCCGCGCCCACCGCCAGGGCGTAGAGGATGGGCCGCGTCTCGTCATAGGTGACCGTGCGCGTACCGAGCGCCCGCCCGTGCCATTCATGGCTCATTCGTCCGCCCCCAGGATCAGACCGCTCGTGGGCACGCCGGTCCCCGCGGTGACGAGGACGTTGTGGACGTCGCCCGGCTGGTTCACCGAGGTGCCGCGGACGAGGCGGACGCCCTCGGCGATACCGTTCATCCCGTGGATGTAGGCCTCGCCGAGCTGGCCGCCGTGGGTGTTGACCGGGAGCCGTCCGCCGAGCTCCAGGTTGCCGTCGGCCACGAAGTCCTTGCCCTCACCCTTCGCGCAGAAGCCCAGCTCCTCCAGCTGCGGGAGGACGAGCGGCGTGAAGTGGTCGTACAGGATCGCGGCCTGGACGTCGGCCGGGGTGAGGCGCGACTGGGCGTAGAGCTGCCGCCCGACGAGGCCCATCTCGGGGATGCCGGTGATCTCGGAGCGGTAGTAGCTGGTCATCATGTGCTGGTCGTTGCCGGAGCCCTGCGCGGCGCCCCAGATCACGGCGGGCCGGTGCGGGAGGTCGCGGGCGCGCTCGGCGGAGACGACGACGAGGGCCTGGCCGCCGTCGCTCTCCTGGCAGCAGTCCAGGAGGCGGAGCGGCTCGGCGATCCAGCGGGACGCCTGGTGGTCCTCCAGCGTGATCGGCCGCCCGTAGAACCAGGCGGCCGGGTTCGCGGCGGCGTGCCGCCGGTCGACCACGGCGATGCGGCCGAAGTCCTCGCTGGTCGCGCCGTACTCGTGCATGTAGCGGCGGGCGAACATCGCCACCCACTGGGCGGGGGTCGAGAGCCCGAACGGGTTCATCCACGCGTACGCGGCGCTGTCGGCGCTGACGTCCATCGGGCGGTCGGCCTGCCCGAGGCCGTAGCGGGTGCCGGACCGCTCGTTGAACGCGCGGTAGCAGACGACCACGTCGGCGACGCCGGTCGCGACGGCCATCGCGGCCTGCTGGACGGTGCCGCAGGCCGCGCCGCCGCCGTGCCCGATGCGGGAGAAGAACTTCAGCTCGCCGATGCCGAGGTTGCGCGCGATGTGGATCTCGGAGCTGGTGTCGGCGGTGAAGGTCACCATGCCGTCCACGTCGGACGGCTGGAGCCCCGCGTCCACGATGGCGGCGAGCACCGCCTCGCAGGCGAGCCGCAGCTCGCTGCGGCCGGACTCCTTGGAGAACTCGGTGGCGCCGATCCCGGCGACCGCGGCCGCCCCTGGCAGGACGCTCATGCGCCGCTCCCCTGTGCTTCGACGGTCCGTGCCCGGACGCCCTGTGCTCCGGCGGCGGGCAGCTCGACCACGACGGTGCCGGTGACGTGCGGGCCGATCGCGTTGACGCCGCGCACGGCGATCTCCACCCGGCGGCCGGCGCCGTCCTTGGCCTGGACGGTGCCGGTGAGGACCATCGTGTCGCCCGGGTAGTTCGGCGCGCCCAGCCTGATCCTGATGGCCTTCACGACGGCGGCCGGCCCAGCCCAGCCCGTCACGTACCGGTCGACGAGCCCGTTGGTCGTCAGGATGTTCATGAAGACGTCCTTGGAGCCGCGCTCGACGGCGAGCGACGGGTCGTGGTGGACGTCCTGGTAGTCGCGGCTCGCCAGCGCGGTCGCGACGATCATCGTGCGGGTCAGCGGGATACGCAGCTCGGGAAGCTCCTCCCCCACCGCCACGTCCTCGTAGTTCCTGGTCACGGCTCCTCCGGTCACGGCTCCTCCGGTCACAGGGCCGCCCCCAGCAGCTCCAGGTCGAAGGAGGCGCCGCCGAGCGTCCCGGAGATCTGCTTGCCCCACAGGAAGTGGCGGTGCACCGGGTAGTCGACGTCCACGCCGATGCCGCCGTGCAGGTGCTGGACGCGGTGGACGACGTTCAGCCCGCCCTCGTCCGACCACCACTTGGCGACGAGCACGGCCGTCTCGGCGTCCTCCCCGGCGGCGATCAGCGAGACGGCGTGCCAGAGGCAGACGCGGAGCGCGTCGATCTCGATGAAGCAGTCGGCGAGCTGGTGCTGCGCGGCCTGGAAGGTGGCGAGCGGGCGGCCGAACTGCTCGCGGCCCGCGAGGTAGTCGGCGGCCATCCGCAGCGCGCCCTCCGCGACGCCGACCTGGACGGCGGCGAGGGAGACGCGGGCCAGCCGCAGCGCCGTGGCCAGCGCGCCGTCCGGCAGAGCCCGCGCGGGGGCGCCGTCGAGGGTCAGGTGCCCGGCGACGTCGCGGCTGGTGGTCTCGGCGCGCTCCCAGGAGACCCCTGGGGCGGAGGCCTCCAGCAGGAACAGGCCCGGTCCCTCCGGCGACGCGGCCGAGACGAGGACGTGGCTCGCGCCGAACGGCGTCGGGACGGCGGCCTTCGTGCCGGTCAGCAGCCAGTTCGCGCCGTCCTGGGCGGCGGCGCACCGCGGCGCCGCGGGGTCGGCGGGGGCGAACTCCTCCAGCGCGAGGGTCGGCCGCGACGTCCCGTCCACGAAGCCGGCGGGGACGTCCTCGCCGTGCGCGGCGAGCGTGAGGGCGGCGACGACGGCCGGCCAGACCGGGACGGGGGCGACGGCGCGCCCCTGCTCCTCCAGCAGGACGGCCAGGCCGCCGGCGCCGAGGCCCGCACCGCCCGCCGACTCGGGCAGCGCGACGCCGAGCAGGCCCGTCTCGCCCAGCTCGCCCCACAGGCCCTCGTCGTAGCCGTGCTCGGTCCCTTCGGCGTCCCTGATCCGCGCCTGCGTGGCGCGGTCGGTGAAGATCTGCCGGGCCAGGTCCCTGACCGCCTCCAGCTCTTCGCCAAGCGTGAAGTCCATCAGCGCTCCTCGGGGTTGCGAGGCGGTCCGGCCGGGCGGAACGCCGGCAGGGAGAGGTCGGGGTCCGGGTCGATCCAGTCGAGGACGACGGGCATGCCGACCTCCACGTCCGCCGGCGCGACCCCGGTCATGTTCGCGATCAGCCGCGTCCCCTCGGCCAGCTCGATCACGGCGACGACCAGCGGGTACTCGAACGCGGGGTGGCGCGGGTGGTGGTTGACGACGTAGCTGTGGACGTGGCCCTCGCCCGACGCCTGGACGGTGTCCCACTCGAACGAGCCGCACTGCGGGCAGCACGGGCCCGGCGGGTGCCGCAGCGACTTGCAGTCGGCGCAGCGCTGGATGACGAGCCGGTGCTCCTTCGCCGCCTCGAACCAGAACGCGTTGTCCAGGTTGTTCGGCGGTCGCGGCCGCAGCGCCTTCGGCTCGGCCGCCCCCTCCGCCGGCTTCTCGGCGGGCTTCTCGGCGGGCTTCTCGGCGGGCTTCTCGGCGGGCTTCTCGGGCGGGCGGAACCGCAGGAGGCGCCACCGCTGCGTGGCGACGACCTCGCCGGCCGCGTCCCGGTACGTCTTGACCGTGCTGACGAAGCGCCCCGCGCCGAGCGCGGTCCTCTTCTCCGGTGAGATCGACTCGACGGTCTCCTCGACGCTGACGCGGTCGCCCGGCACCAGCTCCCGGTGGAACTCGAACTCCGAGTCGGTGGCGACGACGGAGGTGTAGCCGCCCTCGGCCAGCAGCTCGGTCAGCTCGTCCGGCCCGGCGGGGTCGTCGCGGACGGACGCCGCGTACCCGCGCATCGTCCACGCCTGCATCATCGACGCGGGCGCCACGACGCCGTCGCGGCCGGTCGCCTTCGCGGCGTCCTCGTCCAGGTAGACGGGGTTGCCGTCCTCCATCGCCTCGACCCAGTGCCGGATCATGGGGACGTTCACCGGGTCCTGCCCGGTCCGCCGCTCGCCGTAGGGCCGTCCGGCCCACGCCTGGAGCCGCGCCTCGTACTCCTCACCGCCGCTCATGACCGCCTCGACCTCGGCAGACCCAGCCCCTGGACGGCGACCATGTCGCGCAGCACCTCGTTGACGCCGCCGCCGAAGGTGTTGACGATGCCCTGCCGCGACAGCTGCTCGATCTGGCCGTGCAGCACGGCGCCCGGCGACTCGGGGCGGATCCGCCCGGCGGCGCCGAGGATCCCGGTCAGCGTCCGCTGGACGTCGATGTGCGTCTCGGTCCCGTAGGACTTGGCGGCGCCGGCCTGCGCGCCGGTCAGCGTCCCGGCCTCCACCGCCATCGTCATCTTCCAGTTCATCAGCCGCATCGCCTCCAGCCTGGCGTGCGTGCGCGCGAGGTCGGCCCGCACCCAGGGCAGGTCGATCACGCCGTTCTCGCGCGCCCAGTCGCGGACGTCCTCCCACAGCCGGATCATCCGGCCGCCGAGCGCGGCGAGCCCGATGCGCTCGTGGTTGAGCTGCGTGGTGATCAGGTTCCAGCCGCCGTCGACGTCGCCGACGACCGACGACGCGGGCACCGTGACGCCGTTGTAGTACGTCGCCGTCACGACCATCCCGCCGACCGTCTGGATCGGGCTCCAGGAGAACCCGTCGGCGTCGGTCGGGACGATCAGGATCGAGATGCCCTTGTGCTTCGGCGCGTCCGGGTTCGTCCGCGCCGCGAGCCAGATGTGGTCGGCGGTGTTGGCGCCGCTGGTGAAGACCTTGCTGCCGTCGACGACGAACCGGTCGCCGTCCCGGACGGCCCGGGTGCGCAGCGACGCGAGGTCGGTCCCGGCCTCGGGCTCGGTGTAGCCGATCGCGAACACGAGGTCGCCCGACAGGATCCCGGGCAGGTACGTCCGCTTCTGCTCCTCGGTGCCGAAGCGCATCAGCGTCGGCCCGACCGTGTTCACGGTGACGAACGGGAACGGCAGCCCGGCGCGCTGCACCTCGTCGAAGAACACGTACTGCTCGGCGATCGACCTGCCCTGCCCGCCGTACTCCTCCGGCCAGCCGTAGCCGAGCCAGCCGTCGTTGCCGAGCATCTTGACGATCTCGCGGAACCGCTCGCCGCCCACGCCCTGCTCGCCGGCGCGGCGGCGCACGTCCGCGGGCAGCAGGCCCGCGAAGTACGCCCTCAGTTCCGCGCGCAACTCGCGATGCGCCTCGGACTCACGCAGATCCATACAGGCCCTTTCTCGGTCAGGGGGGCGGTCGGTCAGGGGAGGAAGCGCCCGCGGCCCGCGGCGGTGAACTCCGCGCGGAGCGCGGCCTTGTCCGCCTCGGTCATCAGGACGTACTCCGGAGAGCCCCGGCCCGCCCACCGGTACACGGGGTCGGCCGTGCGCCAGCCGTCGAGCTGCAGCTCCTTCTTCTTGAGCTTTCCCGACCCGGTCGTCGGCAGCGCGTGCGAGACGCGCACGAAGCGCGGCGCGCCCTTGGTGCCGAGGTCGTCCTGGTGGGCCAGGAACGCGGGCAGGTCCAGGTCCTCGAACTCGACGCCCTCGGGGATCTCGATCGCCGCCATCACCTGGTCGCCGGAGCGCGGGTCGGGCACGCCGAACGCGACCGCGTCGACGATCCTCGGGTGGCGGCGGACGACGTTCTGGGTGAGCAGCGCGGAGATGTTCTCCGAGTCCACCCGGATCCAGTCGCCGGACCGGCCGCCGAAGTACAGGAACCCGTCGCCGTCGACGTAGCCGAGGTCGCCCGTCCAGTACCAGCCGTGCCTGACCCGCTCGGCGTCGGCCTCCAGGTTCCTGTAGTAGCCCTCGAACCTGGCCGCGCCGTGCACGTCGACGATCTCGCCGACCGCGGCCTCGGCGTTGGTGACGCGGCCGTGCCCGTCCAGGACGGCGGGAGCGCAGGTCTCGCGCGTCTCGGGATTGACGACGCGGACGCCGTCGTGGGCGGGGCGGCCGAGCGCGGTCGGCGGCGCCTGCGGATCCCGCTTGATCATGCCCGCGCTCTCGCTGGACCCGTAGCCCTCGACCAGCCGCGCGCCGAAGCGGCGCAGGAACTCGGCCTTGTCCTCCGGGGACGCCTCCGTCCCGAACCCGTGGGTGAGCGTGTTGTCGGCGTCGTCCGGTCGCTCGGGGGTGGCGAGGACGTAGCCGATCGCCTTGCCGACGTAGGTGAAGAACGTCGCGCCGTAGTGGCGGACGTCCGGCAGGAACCCGGACGCGGAGAACTTCCTCGCCAGGACGACGGTCGCCCCGACTGCCAGCGACGGCGCCCAGAGCGCTATCAGCGCGTTGCCGTGGAACAGCGGCATCGAGCAGTAGCTGACGTCCTCGCGCTTGACGTCGTACTTCGCGCTGTTGTTGCGGCCGAGCTCGGCGAGCCGCCCCTGCGAGCAGCGCGCCGCCTTGGAGGCGCCGGTCGTCCCGGAGGTGAACAGCAGCAGGAGCTGCGTCTCGGGGGTGACCGACTCGTCCGCTTCCGGCTCGCAGGCGTGGGCGGCGACCAGCTCCGGGTAGCCGTCGTCGTCGATCAGCAGGAAGCGGTCGCGCGGGACGCCGATGTCGAGTCCGTCCAGCAGCTTCAGCCCGGCCTGGTCGGTGACGACGAGCTGGAGGTCGGTGTGCCGGACCTCCTGCTCCAGGTAGGCGCCGGTCCGGGTGGAGTTGATGCCGACGATCGTCGCGCCGCCCAGCGCCGCCGCGCCCAGCCACAGGACGTACTCGGGGACGTTCTCCAGGAGTACGCCGATGTGGAAAGGGCCGTTCCGGGGGGAGTGGGGGGTCGCCCCCCCACAAGAGACAGGCCCGTCCGAGCGCAGGTCGCGGGCCAGGGACGCGCGGGCCGCGCTCTCGCGGACCACCTCGTCCCAGGTCCACGTCCGCTCGCGGCTGCGCAGGCCGGGCCGGGCGTCGCCCAGCCGGGCCAGCAGCATCGCCGCGATCGTCTCGTCACGCACTCGCGGCACCCCAGGCCGGCTCGGTGGACAGGACGCAGTGGGTGCCGCCGTAGATCGCGGTCATGCACTTGTTGCAGTGGATGCACAGCGACCCGGTCTCGGGCTCGTCCTTGATCCTGTTGATCAGGTCGAGTTCGCGCAGCAGGGCGCGGGCCATCGCGACGAACTGGAAGCCCTCCGCCATCGCGGTGTCCATGCCCGCCTTGTCGGTGACGCCGCCCAGCAGGATCATCGGCAGCTTCACCGCGGCGCGGATCTGCCGGGCGTCCCTGAGCAGGTAGAGGTCCTCGTACGGGTAGGACTTCAGGAAGTGCTTGCCGATCAGCTTGATCCCGAGCTTGGTCGGCTGCTTCATGACGGAGGCGAACTCGTGCAGCGGCGCCTCGCCCCTGAACAGGTACATGGGGTTGAGCAGGGAGCTGCCGGCGGTCATCTGGAGGGCGTCGACCGTGCCGTCGGCCTCCAGCCACCGCGCCACCTGGATGGCCTCGTCGATCCAGAACCCGCCGGGCACGCCGTCGTCCATGTTGAGCTTCGCGGTGATCGCGATGCGGTCGCCGACGGCGTCGCGGACGGCGCGGCCGATGTCGCGCGCCAGCCGGGCGCGGTTCTCCAGCGACCCGCCGTACTCGTCCTTGCGGTGGTTGACCTTGGGGCTGAGGAACGAGCTGGTCAGGTAGTTGTGCCCCATGTGGATCTCGATGGAGTCGAACCCCGCCCCGATCGCCATCCGGCCCGCGCGGCCGTGCGCCTCGACGACGCGCTCCAGGTCCGCGCGCGTGGCGGCCCTCGCCACGGTCTGCGTGGTCATGTGGAAGTGGCGGCTGGGCGCGAGCGCGGGGAGCCGGTTGCTCTTCGGGTTGGCGACCGGGCCGGCGTGCCCGATCTGCGCCTGGACGGCCGCTCCCTCCGCGTGCACGGCGTCGGTCAGCCTGCGCAGGCCGGGCATCGCCTCGTCCCGCCAGTGGATCTGCCGTCGGTCGGTGCGGCCCTCCGGCGCGACCGCGCAGTACGCGACGGTCGTCATTCCGACGCCGCCGCGCGCGTGCCGGACGTGGAAGTCGATCAGCGCGTCGGTGACCTGGCCGTCCTTGGTCAGCCCCTCGTACGTCGCCGCCTTGATCGTGCGGTTCCGCAGCGTGATCGGCCCCAGCTTTGCTGGAGCGAACACGTCGGGCTTCGCGGCGGTTGCCGGGGGGTGCGGGGGGTCGCCCCCCAGCAGGCGGGTCGGGTCGTTCATTGGAAGTCCTCCATCCGGACTAGACGTTAATCAGCGGGATGTCCGGGCACTCCGGACATCCCGCTGACCGGGAGCAATCGGGCCGCCCGCCGCCGCTAGGGGTTCTCGCGCAGCGCGGCGGCGATCTGGTCGGCCTGCGACTGCTGCTCGACGAGCTGGCGCAGCAGCCACAGGCGCAGGACGCGGGTGACGGCGGCGGCCAGGTAGAGGGCCGCGCCGAGGACGGTCACCGCCAGGAACCCGACGGCGAGCGTCTGCAGCGAGCCCACGTCCCGCATGTCGTCCTTGGCGAGCGAGACGTTGTAGGCGACGAACGTCCCGGCGATGCCGGCGACCATGGCCAGGAGCCCGGCGATCCGGGCCGCCCCGTCGAAGCGGGACGTGTCGGTCCTGAGGCGCTGCCGCGCGACGTCGTCCTTGAACCGCTGGCGTCGTTCCTCGGTGAGCATGGTGGGTCAACCTCCCAGGTAGTCGCTGGACAGCCGGTCTTCGATCTCGGCGGGCGGGCCGACCGCCACCACGCGCCCGTGCAGCATCAGCGCGGCGGTGTCGGCGATCGGCAGGACGGCGCGGGCGAACTGCTCCGCGACCAGCACCGACAGGCCGCCCTCGACCAGCTCGGCGACCGTCTCGTACATCCGGGTGACGATCATGGGCGCGAGGCCCATGGACAGCTCGTCGAGCAGCAACACCGCCGGATCGGTGCCGAGCGCCCGGGACAGCGCGAGCATCTGCTGCTCGCCGCCGGACATGGATCCGGCGAGCTGGTGGCGGCGCTCGCCGAGGCGCGGGAAGCGGGCATAGGCCTTCTCCTCCAGTTCCTCCAGCTTCGCGCCGGTTCCGGTGGCGGCCCACAGGTTCTCCCGCACCGTCAGGTTCGGGAAGATCCCGCGGCCCTCGGGGATCGAGCACACGCCGAGCCGGGCCGCGTCCTGCGCCGAGACGCCGTTCACCTTGCGTCCGGCGAACCGCAGCTCCCCGCCGGTCGGGGGGTGCAGGCCCGCGCACACGCGCATCGTGGTCGACTTCCCGCCGCCGTTCGGGCCGAGCAGCGCCAGCAGCGACCCCGGCTTCAGTGCCAGGTCCACGCCGTGCAGGACCTCGATCGCGCCGTAGCCCGCGCGGACGTCCACGAGTTCGAGCAGCGGCTCGGTCTCCGGCGAGGGCCCGTCGGCCGCCGCGCGCGGCTCCGGGACGGCCTTCGGTTCAGGCATGCGACGCCTCCTCCGTGCCGATGTAGGCGGCGATGACCTCGGGCGACTCCTTGATCTCCGCCGGCGCGCCGGACGCGATCAGGGCGCCGTAGTCGAGGACGTGGACGGTGGAGCACAGCTTCATGACGAGCGGCAGGTCGTGTTCGACGAGGCAGATCGCGAGGCCCTCGCCGGCCAGGCCGGTCAGCATCTCCGCGAACGCCTCCGTCTCGGGTTCGGTCTGGCCGGACGCGGGCTCGTCCAGGAGCAGGACGCGCGGTGAGGTCATCAGCGCGCGCGCCACCTCCACGACACGGGCGCGCCCGATCGGGATGTCGGACACGTCGCGGTCGGCGATGTCGGTCAGCCCGGTCCGTTCGAGGACCTTGTCGGTCCGCTCGTCCAGGTCGAAGCGCCTGCGGGAGTTGCCTCGCAGGATGTCGCCGGCGACGCGGACGTTGTCGCGCACCGACAGCGACAGGAACAACTCCAGCCGCTGAAACGTGCGCGCCATGCCGCGCCGCGCGCGCTTGGCCGGGGACAGCTTGGTGATGTCGTCGCCGTCCAGAAGCACCTGGCCGGACGCGGGCTTCTGCAAGCCGGTGATGGTGTTGAACATCGTCGTCTTGCCGGCGCCGTTCGGGCCGATGAGCCCGGTGATCTGGCCTTCGGCCATGGTGAGGCCGACATCGTCGACGGCGGTGTTGCCGCCGAAACGGACGGTGATGCCCCGCGTCTCCAGCAGCGGAGTCTCAGGCAGTGACACGAGAACCTCCCTTCTTCAGGACGGCGGGCAGGCCGAGTTCGCGGTCGAGGCGCGCGCGCAGTTCGTCGGTGTAGGGCTCGTCCACGCCGACGAGTTCCAGCGGTGCCGGGCGGTCGCGCCGCCCCTCGTCCAGGTACATGCGGCCGAAGACGGGCAGCAGCATGACCGCGCACATGGCGACGAGCGCGAACGTCCACGTCCCGATCACGCCGGTCAGCGCGAGCAGGTAGAGGACGACGCCCAGCGCCGCCGCCCCGTACAGGACGGGCTTGGCGTTCCGCGTCGCCCGGTAGCCCTCGACGATGTCGTGGACGAAGCCGCTCGGATGCCTGCCGACGGTCATCCCGACGAGCGCCGTCCCGACGAGGACGAGGTGGCCGAGGACGCCGTAGACCGTCGCCATGCCCTCGTTCTCCAATGCCAGGTCGCCGAGGGTCGAGACGATGACGGCCGAGCCGACGCCCGCCATCAGCCCGCCGAGCAGGGCGCCGCTGAGGTAGCCGATGCCCGCGACCACGACGAGCATCAGCAGGCCGAGGCTGCCGAGGAAGGAGAAGTTCTCCTGCGCGACCGTGCCCGTCGCGGCGGACATCAGCACGCCGCCGAGCCCCGCGATCGCCGCGGAGATCATGAAGACGCTCAGCTTCAGCCGGACCAGGTTCTGCCCGAGCATCGCCGACGCCGCCGGACTGTCCTTCATCGCCGCGAGCCTGCGCCCGTACCCGCTGCCGCGCAGCGCGGCGAGCCCGACCGCGATCAGCGCGAACAGCACGGTCGCGGTCATCAGCGACGTCGTCCCGTCCCGGAGGTCGAACGGGCCGGCCTTGAGCGGCGGGACGACCAGCGACCCGTCCGGGAAGAGCGTGAACCGCATCCCGAACAGCTCGTGCTCGGTGGTGTCGCGCAGCACCATGTTCGACAGGAACTCGCCGAACGCCATCGTGGCGAGGGCGAGGTAGAGGCCCCGCAGGCGCAGTGCCGGCAGCGCGACGAGCCCGCCGACCAGCGCGGCCGCGGCCACGGCCAGCAGCACCCCCTGGACGTTCGTCCGGGCCGCGAGGCCGGTGCCCTCCACCCCGAAATGGAACGCCACGACCGTCGCGACCGCGCCGAACGCCAGCGGCGCGAGGTTCAACTCGCCCGCGTAGCCGGTCAGGACGGTCAGCGAGAGCGCGACTATCGCGAACGTCATGCCGAGCGCGAACGTGGTGATCGCGCCGTCCGACAGCAGCAGGCTGTAGAGGTACACGACCGCGACGAGCACGAGGCCCCACACGGCCGCCGACCGGACGGTGGGCGGCCGGTACCGCTCGCGGGTCCGGATCGCGGCCCCGCGAAGCCGGTCCTGGGGCAGCACCACCAGCACGACGAACAGGATGATCATCGGCAGCGAGACGCGCAGGTTGCCCGCGAACGTGCCCGCCGACGGCAGGTAGGCGAGCACGTAGTTCGCGGCGAGGCCGAGCACCATCGCCCCGGCGAAGGTGCGGGGGATGCTGCGCAGCCGGCCGAACATCGCCGCCGCGAAGGCGTCGATCACCAGGAGCGTCAGCGCGGTCGCGTCCAGCCCGCCGCCGCTGATGGGCACGATCAGCACCCCGGCGAGGACGGCGAGCGTGGAGCCGAGCGCCCACGACAGCATCGCGGCGCGCTCGGGGTCGTGGCCGTTGAGGCGCAGCAGGTCGGGGTCGTCGACCGAGCCGCGCATCACGACGCCCGTCCGGCTGCGGGTGAACAGCACCCGCAGCCCGGCGGCGATCGCCACGGCGGCGACCAGGCAGACGATCTCGTGGTACCGGATGACCACGCCGGCCAGCGTGATCTTCGCGCCCGCACCGAAGAACATGTCCACGGTGTGGGCCTCGTCCGGATTCCAGACCCACTGCGCCAGGTACACGGTGCCGAGCAGCACCGCCACCGTCACGATGATCTTCGTGACGTCGGCGGTGCCGCGCAGGCCCTTCATGATCACCGCGTGCAGCCCGGCGCCCATCGCAGGGCCGGCGAGCCCGATCACGATGATCAGCGCGAGCCACACCGGCCAGCCCCACCGCTCGGTGAGGTGCCAGTACAGGAACGTGCCGAACATCGCCTGAGCGCCGTGCGCGAAGTTGAAGATTCCCGAGGTGTTGTACGTCAGTACGAGCCCCGAGGCCGCGATGGAGTACACCGACCCCAGGACGAGGCCCAGGATCGTGTAGGTCAGGAACGTCGTCATTGATTCACAGCCATGTGGTCGCCGCCTCCGGCGGGTCAGGTCAGGAGGACTGGGGCTTGATGACGTCGCCGGTCAGGAACTTCGTCGAGATCCGGTCGTCGTTGAGCTTCGCGCCCCAGGTCCTGGGGTCGGTCTTGACGACGAACTCGGGGCCGCACTCGAACTCACCGGCGTTCTTCGGCAGGACCTGCTCGTACCTGGTCTTGTCGAGCTTCACCATCAGCGAGCAGGACGCGGGCTTGTTGTCGCCCGGGTCGGTCGGGGCGTGCAGGCCGCCGCCCGTCCAGTCGTGCACCTTCGACAACTCGTTGATCACGCACTGCCGGGTCAGGTCGGAGCCGCACTTCTGCGCGGACTGCGCCCACAGCAGGAAGGACGAGGTGGCCTGGAGGCCGAGCATCGCGACCTTCCCCTTCTTCGCCTCGACGAGGTCGACGTACTGCTTGACCGCCGGGACCTTGTCCGCGTTCTCCAGGGGCTGGAAGATCATGCCGACGTGCAGCCGGTCGCCCGCGCCCGAGGTGTTCCACTTGGCGACGAGCGTGCTGTACCAGGTCGACTCGAACACGTAGGTCGGCTCGGCGCCGACCCGCTCGATCGACTCCAGCAGGCTGAACTGGCCGGGGTCGGGCGAGTCCGACGACCACAGGTAGCCGGCCCCGCACTTCTTGATCTTCTCGGCGAACGGCATGTAGCTGCTCTCGCCCTTGTCGTTCAGCCGGACGCCGCACTCCAGCGGCTTGATGCCGATGCCCTTCATCGCGCTGGCGATCTTGTTGTTGCCGGTGCTGACGGCCGGGGACGTCGACAGCAGCAGGTCCGTCTTGTCCTTGAAGTCGGGGAACAGCTTCTCCGCGAGGCGGAGCCCGCCGATGTTCAGCATGTCCACCGGGTACGGGACGGCCTCGTACTTCATCGGGCCCATCGACGCGTTCGGGCCGACGGTGAAGCCGGCGACCGTCGGCAGCTTGCAGCCGACCCGGTACTGCTCGGCGGCCTCGTCCATCGCGAAGCCCTGGCCCACGAGCATGAAGTCCTGCTTGCAGGACTCCTGCACCACCTTCGCGGACTGCATGTAGGCGGCGTCGTACTGGTTGCCCTTGATCTTGCGTCCGTTGATGCCGCCCTGCTGGTTGCACCAGTCGATCATTGCGCTGACGGCGTCGCCCATCTCCTTGGACAGCCCGGGCGCGGCGGTGAAGCCGCGGTCGTCGCCGAAGCCGATGGTGATCGTGTCATCGGTGATCCCCTGGTCGGTCCTGCCCTTGGCGTCGCCGGGGCCGCACGGCGACGGCAGCGTGCCGAACGTCTTGCTCGACGCGGCGGCGCCGCCCGAGCCCTTGCCCTCGGACACGCCGTCCGTGCCCGACCGCTCGCTCGAACAGGACGCGGTCACGAGCGCGACCGCGAGGGCGCCCGCTGCGAGGCGTCCGATCTTGTCGACCTTCATCGGTCGTACTCCTTTCACCGGCCGCCGGGGCGGCAAGTGGTGTTTTCGGGCAGGCGGGGGACGGGACTCTGGATGCGAATGGTTCGCGCGCCCCTCTGGTGCGCTCGATGACAGGCCGGGCAGGCCGAACGGGCCAGGCAGGCCGAACGGGTCAGGTAGGCCGAACGGGCCGGGCAGGCCCGGTGACGGGAGCCGGGACGGTCCCGGCCGGGACGGAGAGGCTCAGCCGAAGTTGGCCTGGCCGCCGTCCAGCGGGATCGTCGCGCCGGTGAGGTAGCGCATCGCCGGCTGGACGAGCGCCACCACGGCCCGGCCGATGTCGTCCTCGCAGTCGCCGATGTAGCCGAGCGGGATCGTCCTGCGGAACTCCTCGGCCTTCTCCGGGTTGTTCTCCGCCCACCACTTCAGGCCCGGCGACAGGGCGTGCGGGGCGATGTTGTTCGCGCGGATGCCGTCCGGCCCCCACTCGGCCGCGGCCGTCCTGGTCAGCGAGCGGAGCGCCTGCTTGGCCGCCGCGTAGGCGCCGTACGTGGCCGGATCCCAGCGGACCATCGCGGAGGTGACGAGGTTGACGATGCTGCCGCCGCCGCGCGCCTTCATGTGCGGATGGCACGCCTTCATGAACGCGAAGGCCGCGAACGGGCCGGTGGTGAAGCCCTTGCGGAACTTCGCGTCGCTCATCTCCAGGAGCGGCCCGTAGGCGCCGGAGTAGGCGTTGTTGACGAGGACGTCGATGCCGCCGAACGTCTCGGCGACCCGCTCCACCACGCCGGGGATCGCCTCGGTCTCCGCGATGTCGCACACGAACGGCTCCGCCGCGGCGCCCCGCTCGCGGATCAGTTCGCAGGTCGCTTCGAGTTTGGCCGCCGTACGGCCGAGCACGGCGATCGCCGCGCCCTCGGACGCCAGGGCGAGCGCGATGCCCTGCCCCACGCCCTGCCCCGCTCCGGTCACAATCGCGATCTTGTCGCTGAGACTTCCCATTGGCTCTCCCGCTCAGTCCTGCGTGCGCGCCCGGTCCGGTCCGCCGGCTTCTGCCTGGTCAGCCCGGTCCGATCAGTCCTGGTGCGGTCATGGTGATGTGACGCGGCGCACGTTAAGGGCCCGGTCCCGCTCAGCGGGAACGACCGTGTCAGGGGGCGCCCGCGGCCGTCCCGGTGAGCGGAATGCCCTGGTGGAGCCCGAGGTGGGGCGGCCGCGACGGGCGGCCCGGCGTTCGGTTCGCCGCCCACCGCGGGCCGCGCGGAGACCGAGGCGACGTGAACCGGGACGGAGACGGCTCGGAGGTACCGCGGAGACGGCGCGGAGACTCAGCGGAGACGCACCGCTGTTTGGCTCCCTTTCATCGCTCGCTGAAAGGAGCAGTCCGTTGCCATCTACCGTCCGGAAACTGGCCATGGCCTCACTCGCCGTGGCCGCTTCAGTCGCGATCGCACCCGCCGCGTCGGCCGACGCACCGGCCGGCGTGTCGGCGAAACCCGCCCCGGTCAACGCGTCACCCCAGGACGGCCGGGTGACCGTCAAGGCCGGCAGCCAGGCGTGGAGCGCGTGGTTCCGGCTCAACAACACCATGATCCCGAAGACGAAGTGCCGGACCTACGCCAGCGTCAGTTCGGGGTCGAAGATCAAGCTCCGCGGCTACGTCGAGTGCACCCGGCGGACCACGATGACCGTCTACGTCAGCGGCACGAAGAACGGCGGGGCGCTCGGCGGCAAGCAGCGGATGTGCGGCGGTAAGAGCTGGTGCGACGTCGTCCTCTACAAGTCCAACCGCAAGGGCAAGCAGAAGTGGTGCGCCGTCACCCCGATGCCGGTGATCGCCACGATCTTCCACCCGACCACGGACAAGTACCGCCCGCCCAAGGCGTGCATCACCTACTAGGCCTCCGCTCTCCCTGATCACCGGACGGCGACCGGACGGTGGTCGGGGAGGGGCTCGGACCGCGACCTCGCCGCGCACAGGGAACCCTCTCGAAGAAGGGCCGTCCGCGGCCGTCCCGGTGAGCGGAATGCCCTGGTGAAGCCCATGTGCGGCGGCTCACAATGGCGATTCCGGCGAGCAGGAGGGGGTGCGATGGAGAGCATCGCGAAGCTGACGGGTCCCGGCGGCGAGTTCGAGCTCCGCGAGGAAGAGGTGCTGGGAACGCGGCTGCCCGTGTTCGCCCACCGCGCCCGCAGTCTCGGCGAGGTGCTCACCCGGTCGGCGTCCTACGGCGATCGGGACTACCTCGTGACCGCGTCCCGCCGGCTGACGTTCGCCGAGCACGCCGCCGCCGTCGCCTCCATGGCGAAGGCCCTGCGGGACGACCTCGGGGTGCGGCCCGGCGACCGGATCGCGATCAACGCCGCGAACAGCCCCGAATGGATCGTCTCGTTCTGGGCGGCGATCGCCGCCGGCGCCGTCCCGGTCGGCTACAACGCCTGGTGGGCGCCGCGCGAGATCGAGTACGCGCTCGGCCACACCGACCCGAAGGTCGTCATCGCCGACGAGAAGCGGGCCGCGCTGATCTCCGAGGACGTGCTGACGATCGAGAAGGACGTCCCGTCGCTGATGGGGCGCTACCCCGCCGCCGAGCTGGACGTGCCGGACGTCGCCGAGGACGACCCCGCGGTCATCCTCTACACGAGCGGCACGTCGGGCCGCCCGAAGGGCGCCGTCCACTCGCACCGCAACCTCGCCTCGGTGATCGAGTACCACCGGTTCAACGACGCCGTGATGGGCGCGTTCGGCATCGACCCCTCGTCCCGCCGCTACCTGCTCGCGCTGCCGCTGTTCCACATCGCGTCCCTGCACAACCTGGCCGTCCCGCGGCTCGCCACCGGCACCACCGTGGTCATGCACCTGGGCGCCTTCGACGTCGACGAGGTGCTGAGCCTGGTCGAGAGGGAGAAGGTCACGAACTGGGGCGCCGTCCCCACGATGGCGCACCGCATGATGGAGCACGGCGACCTGTCCAAGTACGACCTGTCGTCGCTCACCGCCTTCGCGCTGGCCTCGGCGCCGTCGTCGCCCGCGTTCAAGGAGCGGCTCCAGTCCGTGTTCCCGCCCGCGCGCGGCGCCCTGGTCGACAGCTACGGCCTGACCGAGTCCTGCACCGCCATCTCCGTCGCCACGCCCATGGACATCGCCGAGGCGCCGGGCACGCTTGGCGCTCCGAACCTCGGCGTCCAGTTGGAGATCCGCGACGCCGAGGGCAAGCCGGTCCCGGACGGCACCGAGGGCGAGGTGTGCGCCCGCAGCGCCTACAACATGATCGGCTACTGGCGGGACCCGGAGGCCACCGCCGCCGCCGTCGGCGCGGACCGCTGGCTGCACACCGGCGACATCGGCGTGCTCGAGAACGGCCGGCTGCGGCTCACCACCCGCCGCTCCGACCTGATCATCCGCGGCGGCGAGAACGTCTATCCGATCGAGATCGAGAACGTCCTCGCCGAGTACCCGGGGATGTCGGAGTGCATCGTCATCGGCGTCCCGCACCCCGACCTCGGCCAGGAGGTCGCGGCGGTCGTCGTCTTCGCCGGGGACGCGCCCTCGGCCGAGGAGCTGACGGCCTTCGCGAAGGAGCGGCTCGCCTACTTCAAGGTCCCGACCCGCTGGCACGTCACGTCCGACCCGCTCCCCCGGAACGCGACCGGGAAGGTGCTGCGCAGGCAGGTGGAGGACACGGTGTCCTGACCCGCGTGCCCGACCGCGGCATGCGGACGGGCATCGACGGCAGGCTCCGGCGCGGCGGCCGGACGCGCGTCCCGCGCGTCCGGCCGCCGCGCTCGTGCTCGGTCCCTACGTCCATTCCGCCTGGAAGAGCCGGTGCGGGATGCCGTCGGTCCAGCGGCCGGTCGCGGCGAGGGACGCGGTGAGGCGGCCGAGCTCGTCGGCGGCCATGACGCCGCGTTCGCCTTCCACCACGACCACTAGGTTCTCGTCCGCGTGGTCGACGTACGGGTGCCCGTTGCGGTTGCGGGAGACCAGGCACGGCCGCACCCGGGCGGGGCCGAGCGACGCGGCCGCCTCCGCGGGGAGCAGTTCCCGCAGGACGGCGAGCGCCGGTTCGATGTCGGCCGCGGAGCCGCCGGTGCGGACCCACGCGGCGATCTCCTCGCGCGTGCCGAGGGGGTTGTCGAGCAGCCCGGCGCCGGAGCACTTGACGTACCAGCGACCGTCGGGGTAGCGCAGCGGCGACATGACGATCCCGCCGAACAGGAGCTCCCCGCCGCGCTGCTTGTAGTACATGATCCCGGGCAGGTCGACCGCCTCGGGGCCGGGGACCTCGACCAGGACGACGGTGGCGCCGAAGACGTCCATGGCGAGCCTGCGGGGCAGCAGGCCGCCCGCGTTGGTCGACGCTCCCGTGGCGAGGACCACCGCGTCCGCGGTCCACGACGCGCCCGAACCGGCGGTCAGCCCGCGGCGGCGGCCCGGGGGCCCGATCTCGGTGATCTCGTCGCGGACGAGCACGGCGCCGGCGGCCGTGGCTGCGGCCAGCTCGGCGGCGGCCAGGTCGCGCGGGTTGACGATCAGAGCGTCCCGCTGCACCACGCATTCGTGGCCCGGCTCGAACGCCAGGTGCGGGTACCGCTCCCGGAGCCGGCTCTCCGAGAGGTGTTCGGCGGAGTACCCGACGTCCTGGGCGTTCCGCATCAGCCTGCCGAGGTCGAACCATTCGGACGGCTCGTGGCCTTCGGGAGCGGCGGGCATGACGGCCAGCGAATGGACCGGCCGGGTGAACTCCACACCGGTGCGCTCCGCCAGCTCGCCGAACCGCCGTATCGAGCGGGCGGCGAGCAGCGAGGCGACGAGCGGGACCTCGAGGACGTGCCCGAGCCGGCCCTGGTCGTAGTGGCCGGACCACACCCCGTCATGGCCCTTGTGGTCGGCGGGTTCGTCGGGGCCGACGATGAGGACGCGCGCGCCCCGGTCGGCGAGGTGCCGGGCGGTGGCGGCGCCGATGGGACCGGCGCCGACCACGGCGACGTCGAATTCGGTGGATCGCATGGGGATGCCTTCTTCCGGGCTCAGAACACGCGGCGGGTCTGGGAGGCGGTGTGGTGCAGGTCGACGCCGAGTTGCGCCAGCACCTCGCGGAGGAACGGCTGCGGGTCAACGCACGCGCGGTCGAGCCCGTCGCACGCCCAGCGCGCCATGAGGTTGGTGATGCCGGGCGCGGAACCGCACCCGGTGACGACGGTGACGCCCGCGGCATTCGCCCGCTCGTCGTAGGGCGGCGACCTTCATGTGCACCTCCGTGGAAAGGGCATGCGCGGGGAGCCGGCGAGTCGCCGGTGGCAGGACCGCTGGGGGACGAGGACCGGTGCCGGCGGACGGCGTCCGCGGCGCACCGGAGCGGCGGGAACCGCTGGAACGGTCCACGGGTTCAGGCTCCTTGAGCCCGACCCGCGGGGCATGGTCCATGATGGGTCCGCGACCACAGTAAAGTCAACAGCGTGACCCTTTTAGGGGATGAGGATGAGCGACGGCACCACCCGGCCGGACCCCCGGCCCTCCCGCCCAGAGCGCACGGCGCCGACCGCCGACGCCGCCGCGCCGGCCGGCCCCGCCGACCCGCCGCGCGGGCGCGTGCGCACCGGCGGCCGCAGCGAACGGGTCCGCCAGGCCGTCGCGCAGGCCGTCCTCGACCTGCTCGCCGAGCGCGTCGTCGACTTCGGCCCCAGCGAGGTCGCCGCCCGCGCGGGCCTCAACCGCAAGACCATCTACCGCTGGTGGCCCACGTTCGCCGACCTGGTCCGCGAGGGGCTCGACGCCCATTCGAGCACCGTCGAGGTGCCCGACACGGGCTCGTGGGAGCGGGACCTCCGCGAACTGGCGCACCGCCTGGCGCTGTTCTTCGCGAGCCCGGTCGAGGTCAGCACCAACGCGATCATCGCGGCGCGCGGCACGCCCGAGCTGAGCGCGCTCATCTTCGAGCACTTCGAGCCGATCCAGGAGTCCTGGCGCGCCGTCGTCGCCCGCGGCATCGCCCGCGGCGAGGTCCACCCGGGCTGCACCCCGGAAAGGGTGCTGAACATCCTGGCGAGCCCGCTCATCCTCACCCCCCTCACCCGCCACCGGCCCGCAGCCCGGGAGGAGGTCGACGCCTTGGTCGACTTCGCCCTCCGCGCGACCCGCCCCTGACGCGGCCGGCCGTCCTTCCCCGGCGGCGGGCGGCGGGCGGCGGGCGTGCGCGATGAGTGCGGCCCGGTCACTTCAGGCAGTCGGTGCGGTGGTGCAGGCCCTGCGCGTCGATCGTGTAGGCGTCGGTGAGGTCCATCGTGGTCGTGGTCTCCTCGCCCTTGGCGCCGATCCCGAAGATCGCCTGGATGCCCAGCTCGGCGCCCTCCTTGTGCGACTGGCCCTCGTAGGTCTGGATGTCGAGGGTTCCCTTGGCGTTAAGCCGGTCCAGGAGCGCGCCCGGCTGGGCCGGGTTCCCGAGGAAGGCCTCGAACGCCTGCCGGTTCTGCGGGTCGGTGAGGTCGAGGCCGAGGTTGACCTGCAGCATCCCGCGCGGGTCGGTGGTGTGGGTGACGCCGACGCTCGTCGCCGCCGAGTCGATGAGGCCGCCGAGCCGTCCCATCCTGTCGGTGGGCGCGTAGTCCATCGCGCCCCCGAGGTCGCCGTTCAGGCCGTTGATCTGGCCCTGGAAGCCCATCTGGCCACTGATCTGCACGTTCTTCGGGGTCCCGTTCCGGTCGGTGGTGACCGCCAGGCTGACCTGCCCGTCGACCTGGGCGTGCCCTTCCCCGGCCACGAGGATGCCGAGCTGGCCGAGGGCCTTCGCGTCCACCTGGAACGTCGTCGTGACGTCGCCGGTCCGGTTGTCGCGCTGGACGACCGACGACGTGC
Organism: Actinomadura sp. K4S16; assembly: GCF_008327685.1. Classification (GTDB taxonomy): domain Bacteria; phylum Actinomycetota; class Actinomycetes; order Streptosporangiales; family Streptosporangiaceae; genus Spirillospora. The sequence goes on along the minus strand of NZ_BDDE01000019.1, from coordinate 112,489 downwards.
CGAGCCCCATCTCGGCGCCGGCGCTCGCGCCGAACAACGAGGCCGCGATCTTCGCCGTGCCCTCCTTGCCGACCTTGGTGTACTGCGACTGCACCATGCTCTGCCGGAGCTTGCTCAGCATCGCCTTCTTCGCCAGCAGTTCGTCGGGCGACTTCACATCCCCGGTGAGGATGCCCATGTTGAGCTCGCCGTTCGCCTTGAAATACGCCAAGTACAGCTCGCGGTCCTCCTGGGTGGCGAAGTAAAGGATCTCGCCCTGCTCGACGATGTCGTTCGAGGTCAACTGGACCGAGCCGCTCACCCCTTTCGGCAGGTCGAAACCGAAGCCGATCGACGTGCCCTCGCCGTGGACCGTGCCCTCCTTGAGGACCGCCGCGCCGTTGGAGAAGATCTGCACACTGCGCGTCTCCCCGTCGATCTCGGTGTCGAGCCCGAGGAGGGTCTGGCGCACGGTGTTGCGCTCCACGGTCGACGTCACGCAGGGCTGCTGCGCGGCCGCGGGCTTGGGGTCGTCGCCGTCCTGCCCATGTCCGGGCTCACCGGGTTTCCCCGGCTTCCCGGAGTCGCACTCACCGCCGAAGATCCGGCAGACAGCGTCGCGGATCTTCGGCTCGGCCACATCGGGCACGGCGGTGACCAGCACTCCGATGATCACCGAGGCGACCGCCAGAAGCGCGCCGTATTCCAGCGCGCTGGTGCCCCTGTCATTTCCTAACTTCGTCCCCCGAACCATTTACCGCCCCGTTCGATCGCCCCCGCGTCGTCCCTTCTTTAGATGACGAAGGCCGCTTTCTGGTTCCTTACACCGAGTTGGGCGATAGTGGGGGCATGCTGCGGGACGAGTTGTTACGGCGCGCCGAGCGCGACCAGCGGGTCCGGGAGGCGGCGACCGCGCGCGGGGGACAGTTGACGATCGTGCAGGGGCTGCGCTTCCTCTGGACCGACCTGCGGAACACCGGATGGCTGGCCCGGACCGTCCGCCGGCACGGGTGGCCCGGCGTCGCGGCTGTCGGCACGGAGGGGGCGCACGCGGCCTGGCTGCTCGCCCAGCACGCCGACTGGCGGCCGAGGCACCAGCGCCGGTTCCTGAAGGCGATGCGCGAGGCGGTCGAGGCCGGGGACGCCGACCGCAAGGACCTCGCCTACCTGGAGGACCGCGTCCGGGTCAACGCCGGGCGCCCCCAGCTGTACGGGACGCAGTACTACACGACCGAGACCGGCTTCGGGCCCCGGCCGATCGAGGACCCGGACCGCGTCGACGAACGGCGCGCCGAGGTCGGGCTGCCGCCGATGGCCGAGAACGACGCCCGCATGCGGCGCCTGGCCTCCGGCGAGGGGCCGTGACCCCGGGTCAGCCGACCGTCGCCTCGACGGGGGCGGGGCGCCCGAGTCGCTCGTCCAGGAAGTCCTCCCAAGTGCGCTCGCCCCGGTCGGCCCCTTCGATGGAGAGGTTGTCGCCCGCGCGGTAGGCGCGCCCGGCCTTTCCGGGGATGCGGACGGGCATCGTCGCGCGGCGCTTGCCGCTCGCCCGCAGGTAGCCGCGCACGAGCACGCCGATCGGGTAGACCGTGGGCCCGGCCAGGTCGGGGACGCGTCCGGCGGGCTCGCCCAGGGCCAGTTCCACGAGCCGCTCCGCGACGTCGCGCGCGTCCACCGGCTGGAAGCGCAGCCCGCCCGGGAGCGGGACCACCGGGGACTTCGCCATCCCCTGCACCACCTTGAGCACAAGGTCGTGGAACTGCGCGGCCCGCAGGATCGTGTAGGGCACCCCCGACTCGGCCACGGCCCGCTCCGTTTCCAACTGGGTCTTCAGCCAGGCCAGCGGCACGCTGTCGGCCCCGATGACCGAGATGAGCACCAGGTGCCGCACGCCCGCCCGCGACGCGGCCCGCACCAGGTGCCGTGCGGCCACGTCGTCGCCCTTGGTCGCGCCCGCGAGGTGCATGACGATCTCGATGCCGTCCAGCGCGGCGTCGATCCCCTCGTCCTTGAGCAGGTCGCCGGTCACGTACTCGACGCCGTCGGCGGACTCGTGCGCGCGCCTGCTGAGGACCCGCACGTCGCGCCCTGCGTCCCGCAGCAGCGGGACGACCCGCCGCCCGATCGTGCCCGTGCCACCGGTGACCAGGATGGTTGATGCCATGACCCCTCCAAGCGAACCCGCTTTGCAGTTACCCGTCATGACTGCCGCGGCGCCCGGAAACGTGACATCCGCGCGGAACTTTTCGTCTGCCGCCGGCCGGACAGGACCGCCGATCTCCCGCCTACCGGCGCCAGGCGTCCAGCACATCGTCCGGACCCCAGCTCAGGGCGACCTCGCCGGTGAGATCCGTGCCGGAAAGGGACACCACGACGAGGCCCGCGGTCGCCGGGTCCAGGCCGGGGACCTCGGTGGCGGCGCGGCGGAGGTCCGCCAGATCGCGGTCGTCGAACGGTCCGTTGAGCCACTTGATCGAGCCGGCGAAGTGGATCCGGCTCGCCACGGGGGCGCGGTCGGCGCCGACGAGGTCGACCTCCGGGTCGAACCGGCGGTTCCACCAGCCGCCGACCGCGCCGACGTCCGGCCAGGGCAGGTCCGACAGCTCCAGGGCCTGCCGGACGAGCGGTTCCACGGCCCGGCCCCGCCAGGACGTCCAGCGGCGTTCGATCAGGCGGAAGCCCGCATCCGGCCGCCCTCTGCGCGCCTGCTCGTGGGCCGCCCGGAGGACCGCCAGGTAGAGGCGCAGGTTGCTGTCGGCGACCCGGTACAGGGCGGGCTTGCCGGGCTTCGTGGAGAGGGGGTGCTCCTCGGCGAGGACGTGCTTCTCCCGGGTCAGCCGGCGCAGGAGGGGCGAAAGGGTCCCGGACGGGAGGGCCTCGCCGCGGCCGCCGGCCGCCGCGGCGATGTTGGCGTGCGTCCGGTCGCCGGAGCCGACCGCCTCCAGTACGCGCCGCGCGGTGTCGGGGTTGGGGAACTCCGCCAGGAGGGACGCCTCCGGGACGCCGAACAGGGCCGCCGCCGGGTCGGCGCACTCGTCCCGCATGAAGTCCAGTGCGGGCGTGCCATGGGGCCAGGTCCGGACGATGCCCGGCAGCCCTCCCGAGACCAGGTGCGCGTCGATCGCGTCGGCGGCGCCGAGTCCGAGCGCGCCGCCCACGTCGGCCGGGTTCAGCGGACCGAGCACCAGGTTGTCGGCCCGTCCGTAGAACGGGCGGTCGTACGCGGTGAGGCGCTCCATCATGTGCAGGTCGCTGCCCAGGAGCAGGAGCAGGACGGGCTTGGACGACAGCAGCCGATCCCACGCGGTCTGGAGTGCGCCGTCGAACACGGGGTCCTGCTCGGCGAGCCACGGCAGTTCGTCCAGGACGACGATGGACGGTGCGTCCGGGAGCGTCGACGCCAGGACCCTGAACGCGTCGGGCCAGTTGCCGCCGTCCAGCCTGGGCACGAGGTCGGGCTCGCTCGGCAGCGCCGACTCCCTGAGGTCGCGCGCGAACGCGGCCACCGCCTCGACCGGCGACGCTCCCTTGGTGGCGGCGGAGAAGAGGTACGGCACCCCGGCGCGGTCGCAGAACTCCTGGACGAGCCGCGACTTGCCGACCTGCCGACGCCCGCGCAAGGCCACCGCCGCCCCGGCCCCCGTGGCCGCGACCCGCTCCAGCCGCTTGCCCAGCAGCGCCAGCTCGGCCCTCCTACCGATGAACACCGCGCCTCCGAACCAGGTAGCACGAATCTATGTAGATTCAATCTACATAGATTGAGGCTACCAAGAAGGCGGAGAACTGTCGGAGGCCCCTGGTTGGGTGACCGCCATGACCGACGAGCGTTTCTGGGACCTGATCGAAGCCGCGTGGACGCCACTGGGCGCTGAGGTCGGTGCGGCGCGGCGGGCCCTCACCACCCGGGATCCGTCAACGGACGCCTGGGAGATGCCCGAGAACTCCGTGGTCGAGAAGGCCCTGGACGCGTTCCTCGGCAACCTCGAAGCCGCCGCCCGCGACCTGTCCGCCGACGAGCTGACCGACCTCGACCGGGCGTGCGAGCGCCTCCTCCACGACATCGACCGGGCCGACATCCACGAGGTGACGGACGGCTCCGACGACGGCTTCCTCTACGCGCGCGGCTTCATCGTCGCCATGGGCCGCGACTACTACACGGCGGTCGTCGCGGACCCCCGCGTCGCCATCCTGGACGCCGACTGCGAGTCGATGTGCTACTTCTTCGCCCACGTCCACCACGAACGCTTCGGAACGTTCCCCGACACCGGCTCGGGCATCTCCCGCGAGAGCTGCTCGAACCGGGAGGGCTGGCCGGACTGAGGCCGCCGACCCCGCGAACAGCACCCGGCTGATCGACACCGGTCGGAATGAGGCGGACCTCAAGGCGTCGACCCGCTGGAGGCGTCGGAACCGGACGCCGGCCCCCCGTCGGTGTCCCTCGGCCCGCTTGTCAGTCGGCGGCATGGTATTGCCGGATGAGCCAGGCGTCGTCGCGGTGTTCGGCGACGAGTGACAACCGCACGCGGCGGTCCTCACCGGTGGCGGCGGTGAAGGTCACTTCGGCGAACCCGCTCACCAGGCGTTCGCTCAGACGGGTCTCGCCGAGCACGTCGACCCTGGCCGTGGTGCCCTCGGGGACGTCGCCGTAGTAGCCGGCGATCTCCGCCGTGCCCCGGCGCAGGGAGGGGGTGGTGCCCTGGAAGAGCGCGTCCGGGCTGAAGAGCGAGGCCAGCTCGGCGGGCCGGTGCCGGTCGAAGGCGCGCCGCCAGGCGTCCAGCAGCTCCGCGAGGACGCCGGTCGGCGCCTGCCGTGCGGTGTGCAGGACCTCGTGCTCCCACCGGTGCCGCGGCTGGACGTGCAGGCGCCAGTAGTGCTCGGCGATGTCGTCGGGGTCGAAGTCGGTACCCGGCGCCACGGGCCCGTCGACGGTGACGCTGGCGGCGTGCACTCCGGCGGCCCCGTACCGCTGGTCGAGGATTCGGACCAGTGTCCGGACCCCTGCCTTGCCCAGGGAGAGGCTCGTGTACTGCCATTTCGGCTCGGGCATGCCTCCTGTGACGAGGATCGATCCGCTTCCGCGGCGCGCCATCGCAGGAGCCAGATGGTCGGCGGCGGTGAGCGCGCCCACCACGTTGACCGCCCAAGCCTCCAGATGCGCGCGCGCCGGCAGTTCCCCAGGCGCGTCGCCTTGGACGACGGCGGCGTTGTAGACCACGACGTCGGGCAGGCCGTGTTCGGCGACGACCCGGTCCAGGGCTCCCCGCAGGGCGTCCTCGTCGGCGCAGTCGGCCGCGACGGTGACGACCGGCACCCCGCTCGGCCCGACCGCGCGAGCCGCGGCTCGCAGCGTCTCGTCGCCGCGGGCGATGAGGGCGATCGGATACCCCTCCCGGGCGAACCTGCGCGCGACCGCCTGACCGATCCCCGGACCTGCTGCGATGACCACCGCTCCGGACACTCTGCGCCTCCTCGAAATCGTTCGGTCGGGAATATTCGGCACGCTAAGGCGTCACATTCGTGTGAGGGTCAACTCCGGAGGGGGAGAAGCATGCGGATCGGTGAGCTCGCCGCCACAACGGGGGTGAGCCGGCGGCTGCTGCGGTACTACGAGGAGCAGGGCCTGCTGCACCCGGTGCGGCTGGCCAACGGCTACCGGGAGTACACCGGCGCCGACGTCGCGGCGGTGCGCCACATCCGCGCCCTGCTCGCCGCCGGGCTCCCCACGACGACCATCGCCCAACTCCTGCCCTGCGTCCACGACGAGGAGGGGCGGATGGTGCCGTCGTCCTGTCCGACCACGATCACCAGGTTGCGGCAGGAGCATTCCCGCATCGCCGGGACGATCACCCGGCTCAGGACCGCCCAGCAGGCGCTCGACGCGATCCTCTCCACCGCCCTGGAGCGACTCGGCCCCGTCCCCACGGACCCCCCACCACCGCGACCGCAAGAGGCATGACCTACGGCTCGGGCATCTCCCGCGAGAGCCGCGCGAACCGCGACGGCCGACCGGACCGAGGCGCGCGGCTCGCGGTGTGATTGAGTCGACCGGTGCGACTCACCATGATCGCGGTCCTCGCCGTCACGGCCCTGGCCGCCGCCGGCTGCGCGGACACCACGGCCGAGGAGAACGCCGCGGACGACGCGCGCGACAAGGCCAAGCAGGTGGGCAACGCCATGTACGGCACCCGTCTGGTCAAGGCGGACGACATCGGCCACCACATCGCGGACCTCAAGGACGTCGAGGTCCTGAAGGTGTCGGGTGCCGGAACCGGCGATCCGCGCGGCGTCCGGGTGACCGTGCGGCTCTCCGGTATCGCACAACGAAGCGAGGGGCTGTTCCATGGACCCGGGCGGGTCACCGCCGACCGCTGCTTCGAGCTGGTCTTCGACGGCGGGCCAGGCGAGTGGAACACCTTCCCGCCGCGAACCCCCTGCCCTACCGGAACTCCCCTGACCTTCGCCCCATGGCCCGAGGCACCGCCGATCTCCGTCGCGCGGATCGAGCAAGCCCTGCCCAAGGTGAATACGCTTCCCTCAGGCCGGGGTGTTGAGGAGAAGGACGTCCGCGCCGCGCTTGCGAAGCTCGGCCTGCACCCCGCGATCAGGATCGAGACCGAGGCCGAATCGGACTTCGCCGTCGGCGTGGCCCTGGTCACCGGCTTGGCGCCTCCGGGCGAATCGCGCTGCGTCCTCGCCAGGGTCGTCCCGGGCAAGACGAAGGCATGGCTTCCGTCCCCGGCCGAGGCCGGGCAGGGCTGCAACGCCCACACCGCCCTGGGGATCGGCCGTTAGGACGGTCCGCCTTTCAAGCTGAGCAGCCGGACTCCAGGATTTCGAAGCCGTCGCCGGTGACGCTGACGGCCTGGTCGTCGTTGATCGACAGCACGCGCCCCGTGCGGCCGGGCTCGCGGGCCAGGCGGTCGTGGCGCGCGGCCCTGCCCCGGTTTCGGTGGGGCAGCACGACGAACGGGACCAGGCCGAGCCCGGCGGTGGAGTCGACGGTTCCGGGGTCGTCCGCGGCTTGCAGCGGCCGCAGGTCCGGCCCGGCGAGAGCCGCCCCGGCCGAGATCCCCACGTAGGCGAGAGACCCGTCGGCGACGGCAGGCACGGCAACGCGATCGAACCCGCTGCGACGGACATGCTCCAGCAGGAACACGGGATACCCACCGGTGACGAAGACGACCCGAGCCCCGTCCAGCATGCGCCGGACGTCGCCACCAGCGGCGCGTTCCAGATCAAGGACGTCCACCGCCAGCCCCTCGGCCTTGAGCAGGTCGGCGGCGGCGCGGACGAACGGAGCGGACGGCAGCGGATTCGCCGCCGTGGGGACGAGCACCGCCCGGCGCGGCACGTCTGGCAGCGAGCCCAACCAGGCGGGCAACGCCCCCAACCCAGCCGACCCCAGAAACAACCGCGCCTCCGTCACGGCCGAGCCCCAACCACAGCCGGGGCTCCCCGTAGGGCAGCGGTCAGGAAACCTGATCGTCGCGCTCCAAGCGGTCCATCAGCGCTCCGAACGCCTGCGGGCTGAGGAGGAGATGACCGGCCTCTGGCGCTTTGCTGTCCCGCATGCCGACACGACCACCAAGGGCGGCGACCTCCACACATTCGTCTCCTTGGGTGTTGCTCCGACTCGACTTTCGGCACACCACGCTCATGTCGTGCCTCCACGGTCGCGCAGGTACACACTTCCAGTCATCCCTCGCCCGCCGGATCCCACGCCGCTTATGCGGATCGCTCAAGCCCTCCAAGGCCTTGAGCAGACACGGTCATCGTCGTCTCGGTCCTGCGCAGCGGCTGAGCCGTCCCGCCGCCGGATCAGCCGGTGGGCGAACGGCGGGCCCCATCGGCCAGCCGGCCGACGAGGCCGAGGACGAGGGCGCGGAGCTCGTCCGGGCGCTCGATGGCGAAGGCAGGCGTGTGCCACCATTCGCGGGCCATGTGCAGGCCAGATCAAGCGCGATCCGGGCCAAGCGCGAGTTGAAGATCCAGGTACTTTGACCTCGTGGCCTTCATCATCGTCGCTTTGAGCATCCCCGTGCTGGCGCTGGTCCCTCTCGGGCTGTTCGGCCTGGTCGGAGGGCTGCGCGAGCGCGAGCCCAAGGTGGCGATCGGTGGTTTGATCTTCTTGCTCGCCGCTGCGGGATGCGGGTGGGGGATCTCCTTGGTCGTCTCGGTGAATCATGAGATAACCGGCAGCCAGGTGGCCCGCGCCCACGCGGTCGACTGCACCGCCGAGATCCTCGGCGTGCGCGGTGAGCGCGCCCAGATCAACGACACCCACTTTTACCGCGTCCGTGTGCGGGTGCAGGTTCCCGGAAAAGCCCCTTTCGAGACCGACAGTATCGCCGCAGTGTCGCCGCTACTCGCCGGTGACATCGGTGCGAACCGGTCCGGTTACGCCTGCCTGGCGGATCGCGACCACCTCAAGAAGGTGGAGATCCTGTGGGACCAGCCGATCCGCTGACCACCGGACCCCGCTAACTAGAAATACCGGTGTTCAGTCGCTCGCGGGAGCCACACCCAAGGCCTCACTGATGGCGTCGTCGAGCGTCAGATAGCTGTCCAAAGCGAAGAAACCGCAGGGCTCGATGCGCTCGGCGAGCACATCGCCCCGATCGTTGACATAAACTTTTCTCACCGGATTGTAGAAGCAATGCCAGGCGAGCACGTCACTGTCTTCCAGCGGCGCGTGCACGACGTTCTCAAAGAAGCCCTTGAGCCAGGGCTGCCGGTTGATGAACTTCGGCGGGACCAGCAGGTCGTCCACCGTCAGCGCTCCCAACTCGGGGGCCTTCTCCTCCGAACGGTGGCCGTAGAGGTAGATGAGGTTGTCCCCCGGCATGGGGGAATCTCCCATCGGCATGTCGACCCTGATCACCCGGCCGAACATGAATTGCTCGCCGGCCTGGGGGACGCGGAAGGCGAAGACGTCGCCTCCCCGCAACTTCTGTCGGGACGGTTTCAATATCTCCATGTTCGGCACTTCGAACCCACCTGGTAGCCATTAGACTTAAGCCACGCCTCAACCCCATGTTACGGCACGCTTGTAGTACTCGCCACGCCGCTGTTTCGATTGCCACTTTCCCAAGGTTGTTCGCGATAGCGAGGTATACGTCCGTTCCGCTTTGGTCATAGCCCAGGTACACCTGATAACTCTTCCGCGCGTTCCAACCGCTGCGGAGCCCGGTGGGAAGCCCCTTGGCCAGGATCCTGGCGAGCGCGGAGCCGGTCCCCTCTCCTTGATCGGCGGCATGCCGGGCACCTTGCCGCAACAGTCCGGATTCGTCGTGCAGATTCCCGCGTGGACCGCGTACTCGAGACCTTCTTTATCGTGGCCTCTCTGGTTGTCGCATTCGGCGGTGAGGACGGGTCGAGGATGATGTGGCCTGCGACGGTGAAGCTGCCGTCGGTGCGCACGACCTGCCCGGTGTCCGTCGCCGCCGTCGGTGCGAGCGCCGTCCATTTGCAGGCACTGGCCGGTCAGCTGGACGCAGGTCTCCTCATCAGTCTTGATCTCGGCGCCGCCGTGCAGGGCGAGGCCGTGGCCGGCGCCGGAGTCGTCGGGGACCGCCACGTTCTGATCTAGCGGCCGTTGGCTGATGGGTGACCGTGACGCTATGTGATCAGTGGGATTGCTCGTGTGGGACGGCGGCCGATGGCCTGCACGGTTTCCTTGATCTTCGTGACACCGTGGATGCTGAACAGGCCTAGAGCCAGGTTGCGGAGGCCCGCCATGGCGCGGGGACCGCTGCCCAGGTATGCCTGCTGGTCGTCCTCGCGCCAGACGGTGTCGCGCGGCCGGTGTTCGAGGTGCACCTGGGTGGTCTCGGTCGTGCTGTCGGGGACGCGGATCCGTCCCAGGACCACCGCGTCGGTGTGTTCACCGCGGTGGGTCATGGCCGAGAACAACACCACCGCCCAGCAGCCGTTCGGGCAGGTCGGCTGCGACCGATCCCAGCTCGCGGTGTCAGGAGTCCTGAACGTCGCGCTTCAAGCGGTCCATCAGCAGCCCGAATGCCTCAGGAGCGAGGATGAGATGACCGATCTCCGGCGCTCTGCTGTCCCGAATACCGACCGCGTTGCTCAAGGAGGCCAGTTCCACACATTCCTCTGTGCCACCTGCACCGCTGTAGCTGCTCTTTCGCCAGATCGTCATGAGCACATCCTCGTCCTGAGACAGGGCACGAAGGACTCTCGGCCCACCGAGTCTCGCTCAAGTGGAGGGCGGTCAGAAGTCTCGGTCGTCTTGCTTCAAACAGTTCACCAGCTGCCCGAACGCTTCAGGCGTGAGAACGAGGTGACCGGCCTCGGGCGCCTTGCTGTCCCGCATTCCGACCTGGCCACCGAGGTCTGCGACCTCCACGCATTCATTTCCTTGGGTGTTGCTCCGGCTCGCCTTTCGCCACAACTGACTCATACCACGTCCTCCATCTTTCTCTCGATCAGCATTCTGGTGTCACTCCGAGACAACGCATCTGCCCCGATGCGGTCGAACCGTAAGGCGAAGTCGGCCACCTCTGCGGACTCCTGCGCGAGCCTGCCACCGCCGAACGCTTCCAGGTAGGCGACCCTCTCGCTCCTGGTCGAGATGACCGTGAACGATCCGTCCAGTCCCATGTGGGCGCCAACCTGGCGCGGGACGGCCCGCAAAACGACATTAGGCCAGCAGCTAACCTCCAAGAGATGAGCCAGCTGGCCTCGCATCACCACTGGACCTCCGACCGGCTGCTCCAGGGCACTCTCGTTAATGAGGACCCACATCTCCGTCGGGCGCTCTCCCCTCAACACCTCCTGCCGAGACATGCGCGCCGCGAGCGCGGCCTCAACATCGCCTATGTGGCCGGCAGCGAGCAGCGCTCGGGCATAGTCGGGGGTTTGCAGCAACCCATGGACGATCGATGAGGTATAAGCCTTGATCATGCGCGCTCTGGCCTCGTAGAGGACGAAGGTCCTGAACCAGTTTCGATCATGCCCCTCTTCGGCGAACTTGCGGAGCCGAGCAAAGTGCCCTCCGGTACCCCACGCCGCGTCCAGAGTTTGGGTCTGCATCTTGTTGGGCTTTCGGATGCCACTTTCAAGGTTGTGTACCTGCTGCTTTGTGACACCAAGGATCTTGCCTACCTCGACCTGTGTCAATCCCCTGCCTTCGCGATAGAAGCGCAGGTCGAAGGCCAGCCAAGACCAGAGTGAGTCGTCAGGATCGATACCCGGCACGGGCGCCATCGCCGACCTCCTCAGTACACGGCGTCAACGAATACCCCACACCCTAAACACGACCGCGCAACTCTGCCCTTGAAACAGGCGGAAAGAAAGGAGGCGGATATGGGAAATAGCACTATCAATTCCGGCGAGCTGGACATTCGGTGTCTTGCGGCGCGGTCGACGGCGGGGTTGGTGCGGACGCTGGCGGGGGCTCGGCTTCGCGAATGGGGGCTCATGAGGATCAGCGGGGACGTTTACCAAGTGGCCGGGGAATTGGTCGCCAATGCGGCGGAGGCCACCCTTTACCGGGAGATCCGGGTCAGGCTTACGCGAGAGGTGCGAACCGTCCTGCTCGCGGTGTGGGACTCGTCCGATGCCATGCCCGTACTGCGTCCGATCGTCGAACTGTCCCGGGACGACATCGTCCCGGACGCGCTGGCACTCGAACCGGGGCACGACGCCGGGACGCGGGGGCGGGGGCTGCCGATCGTGCGGGCACTGTCCGCAGAGTGCGGGGTCACCAAGACCGAGCCCAACGGGAAGTGGGTATGGGCGAGGGTGGCCTTCTGATGGAGCGGCTCCTTCTGAGGTGGCGTACCCGCCGGGGACGCCGGACGGCGGTGCGGTTCCTGGAGATGCTCGCCGGGGCGGTCGGTGCGCGGGGGTGGCGGTGCGTCAGGCTCTACGAGCCCGAGGAGTTTCCGATGCCGGTGCCGCTGCTCTGGATCTATGCGAGCGGGGTCGCCGAGGACGTCGGGGTCGTGGTGAGCGTGCGGGCCGTCCCGGGCGGCTGGGCATACCACCGGGCCCAGCGCGGACGGTTCGGCTACCTGGCCCCATGCGGGGACGCCGAGGCGACGGCCGAGCAGGTCGACTCGCTCCTCAAGCACCGCATGTTCCCCTCCACCTGGTGACCCGGCAGGCAACACGCGTATCGAGCATCTGTGCGGGTCAGCGGGGGCGGGGTGGGTGTTTGGCTATGAAGAGGCCCTCGGCGGTCACGCAGTCGTGGCCGCCGGCCTGGATCGCTCCAACCGTGCGGATCTTGCGGCCGTCGACGGAGACCTGGCGGGCGCTGATCGTGAGGGGCTCGAACAGGGGCGTCAGGCGGTGGTAGCGCAGGGTCAGTTCCGCCGTCATGCCCGACTTGCCCGCCCAGCCGTTCGCCACGCCGAGGGTGTGGTCGAGGAGGAGGGCCGAGATTCCGCCGTGGACGCTGGACGGCGGCCCCTGGTAGGGCAGGCCCAGCGTCGCGGTGGCCTCGATGGTGCGGGAGTCGGCGGCGGTGTATTCGAGGGGCGGGGCGATCGGGTTCTCCGGGCCGGTGACCGGGTCGTGGCGGGTGTTGCCGTCGCCGCGCCACATGTGCACCAGGCGGTCGCGCAGCGGCGGGGCCGCCGCCTCCAGATCGTCGGCCACGGCGTTCAGGCGGTCGGCCACGTCGGACATGTCGGCACCCGAGAGGTCGCCGGAGCGGACCAGCGCGTCGAGGACGCGGCGGGCCGCCGCGGCGGCCGCGTCCACGCCGGTCGCCTGGAGCTCGGCCTGCAGATCAAGGGTCATGACGCCGCCTGCGGGTCGCGCGGGAGGCCGAGGAGGCGCTCGCCGATGATGTTCAGCTGGACGTCCGTGGTGCCGCCCGCGATCGACATGTTGCGGGAGTTCAGGAACATCCAGGTCGGGTCGTCCATCCCGCCCTCGCCCTCGCCGGAGAGAGCTTCGGGGCCGATCCAGTCGACGGCCGTCTCCCACACCTGCTGGATGTGCTCGACGCCGATCAGCTTGCCGATGCTGGACTCGGCGCCCGGCTGGCCTCCGGCGAGGGAGCGCAGGGTGGTGCGCAGGCCGAACAGGCTGCTCGACTGCGCGTCGCAGAGGATGCCGCCGAGCGTGGTCAGGCGCTCGTCGTCGGCGTCCGTCGCCAGCTTGAGGAGGGCCTCGCCGCCGCTGCCCAGGGACGAGTCGTTCGAGAGCGAGACGCGTTCGTTGGCGAGGGTGGTGCGGGCGAGCTTCCAACCGTCGCCAGGCGCGGCCACGAGGAGGTCGTCGGGGATGAAGACGCCGTCGAGGAACACCTCGTTGAAGAGGGTGTCGCCGGTGAGTTCGCGCAGCGGGCGGATGTCGATGCCGGGCGACTTCATGTCCAGCAGGAAGTAGGAGAGTCCCCTGTGCTTCGGGACGGACGGGTCGGTGCGCGCGAGCAGGATGGCCCAGTCGGCCTCGCGGGCCATGGACGTCCACACCTTCTGGCCGGTGATCCTCCAGCCGCCCTCCACCTTCTCGGCGCGGGTGCTGAGGGCGGCGAGGTCGGAGCCCGCGCCGGGCTCGGAGAACAGCTGGCACCAGCGGATGTCGCCGCGCAGCGAGGCGGGCAGGAACCGCTCGTGCTGGGCGGACGAGCCGTGCGCGATCAGCGTCGGGACCACCCAGTTGCCGATGACCATGTCGTGGGCGCGCAGGCCGGCGGCGCGCATCTCCTCGGCGATGACGAGCTGGGTCACGGCGCCGGCGGCCTTCCCCCAGGGCTCGGGCAGGTGCGGGGACGTGTAGCCGCGGTCGGCGAGGTAGGCCGTGCGCTCCTTGCCGGTGAGCGCCTTCGCCGGTTCGAGTTCCGCGCGGACGTCGGCGCGGACCTGCTCGGCCTCCGGGGGGAGTTCGACGCGAAGTTCGCGGCGGACGCCGTCGAGCGTGAGGCGGGCGACGCGGCGGCGCCAGGACGCGGTGGAGCCGAGCAGGACGCGGAGGGTCTGGGCACGGCGCAGGTAGAGGCTCGCGTCGTGCTCCCAGGTGAAGCCGATGCCGCCGAGGGTCTGCACGCAGTCCTTCGCGGTCTGGAACGCGGCCTGGACGCTGGTCGCTCCGGCGACCGCCGCCGCCAGCGACGCCTCCGGCGTCCGGCCCTCGTCGTGGCCGCGGGCGGCGTCCCAGGCGCAGGCACGGGCCTGCTCGGCGTGCGCGAGCATGCGGGCGCAGCGGTGCTTGACGCCCTGGAACTGCCCGATGGGACGTCCGAACTGCTCGCGGACCTTGGCGTACTCGGCGGCGGTCGTCGTCGCCCGGTCGGCCAGACCGGACGCCTCGGCGGCGAACAGCGCCGCCGCGAGGTCGCGTACTGCCTGCGTGTCCAGGTCCAGGACCGAAGCTTCGGGGACGGTCAGGTTGTCCAGGCTGATCCGGGCCAGCCGCCGGGTCAGGTCGTGGCTGGGCAGTTCGTCCACTCTCGCGGCGTCCCGGGGCAGCACGATCCAGGCCGTCGCGTCGCCGTCCTTCGCCGGGAGGACGAGGACGTCCGCCGGCGGGGCGCCCAACACGGGACCAGAGGTGCCGGTCACCGTGACCTCGCCGCCCGCGCGCGACAGCGCGAGGCTTCCCGCCTCCAGCGCCACCGCGCCGACCGTGCTCCCGTCGGCGAGGGCGGGCAGGTGCTCGGTGTGGCCCGCCCGGTGCAGGACGGCGCTCGCCAGCACGGTCGGGAGGAACGGCCCCGGAGTGACGGCGCGTCCCAGCTCCTCCAGGACGACGGCCAGTTCGACCAGACCGTAGCCCGCGCCGCCCGCCTCCTCGGGAAGGTGCAGGCCGAGCAGGCCCTGCGCGGCGAGGTCGTCCCAGAACGCGGGCGCCTTCTCCCGCTCGGCGTCCACCGCCGCGCGGACGGCCGCCGAGGTCACCTGCCGGGAGGTGAACGCGCGCACGGCGTCGCGCAGGTCGCGGTGCTCCTCGGTCAGTCCGATGGTCATGTGCTCCTCAAATCCGTTCGATGATGGTGGCCGTGGAATGCGCGCCGCCCGCGCACATCGTGACGAGCGCCGTCGACCTGTCCGACCGCTCCAGCTCATTCACGGCCTGCGTGATGAGGCGGGCGCCGGTGGAGCCGACCGCGTGGCCGAGCGCGATGGCGCCGCCGTTGACGTTGACCCTGTCCATGTCCGCGCCGAGCACGGACGCCCACGACAGGACGACCGACGCGAACGCCTCGTTGATCTCCACGAGGTCGATGTCGGACAGCTTCATGCCGGCCCGTTCCAGGACGTGCCGGGTCGAGTCGATCGGGCCGTCCAGGTGGTAGTACGGGTCGGAGCCCACCATCCCGGACGCGACGATCCGGGCACGGGGGCGCAGCCCCAGCTCGGCGGCCCGGTCCGCCGACATCAGCAGCACCGCCGCGGCGCCGTCGCTGATCTGCGAGGAGTTGCCCGCGGTGTGGATGCCGTCCGGAATGACCGGCTTCAACCCCGCGAGCGCCTCGGCGGTGGTGTCGCGCAGGCCCTGGTCGCGGGTCACGACGGCGGTCTCCCCGGTGGGGCCCTCCCTGGTCATGACCGGCGCCTCGATCTCCAGGATCTGCCCGGCGAACCGGTCCTCCGCCCATGCCGTCCCGGCCTTGGCCTGCGACGCCAGCCCGAGCGCGTCCGCGTCCTCCCGGGTGATGCCGCGCAGCTTCGCGATGCGCTCGGCGGCGGTGAACTGGTCGGGCATGTCCAGTTCCCAGCCGTCCGGCGCCGGGCTGCCGGTCTCCGGCGTGAGCGCCTGGCCGAGGAAGACCCGGCTCATCGCCTCGACGCCGCAGCCGATCCCGGTGTGGACCGCCCCGGACGCGATCAGCCCGGCGACGATGTGCACGGCCTGCTGGGACGACCCGCACGCGCAGTCGATCGTCGTGCACGCCGTCCGGTACGGCAGGCCGGCGTACAGCCAGGCGTTGCGGGTCACGTTGTTGGACTGCTCGCCCGCCTGCGTCACGCACCCGCCGACGACCTGCCCGACCGTCGCGGCGTCCACGCCGGCGCGTTCGAGCAGCCCGCGCTGCGTCGCCCCGAGCAGCTGCACCGGGTGGAGCCCCGACAGGGCCCCGTACCGCTTGCCGACCGGGGTCCGGACGGCGTCGACGATGACGGCTTCGGGCATGAAGACGCTCCTTCACTGCGAACACGCTGAACTGGGGCAAGCTGATCGGTCCGCCGCCGGTGGTCCGGCGGCGGCGTTCTCGGGGCCGGAAGTCAGGCCGTGGGGGTCTCGCCGGTGAGGACGCGTTCGGCCCAGCGGTAGTCGGCCTTGCCGCTCGGGGAGCGGACCACCGGGGTGAAGGCGACCAGGGCCGGGAGCTTGTAGCCCGCCAGGTGGGCCCGGCAGTGGGCGCGCAGGTCGTCGGCGGTGGCGGACGTCCCGGGGCGCAGTTCGACCACGGCGGCGACGCGTTCGCCGAAGCGGTCGTCGGGGACGCCCGCGACCAGGGCGTCCATGACCGCCGGGTGCGACTTGAGCGCCTGCTCGACCTCTTCCGGGAAGACCTTCTCGCCGCCGGAGTTGATACAGCCGGAGCCTCGCCCGAGGACGACCACCGTGCCGTCGGCCTCGACGCGGGCCATGTCGCCGAGAATCGACCAGCGCCTGCCGTCGATGACGGGGAACGTCCGGGCGGTCTTCACCGGGTCGTTGTGGTAGCCGAGCGGGACGTGACCGGAGCGGGCGACATAGCCGACCTCGTCCGAGCCGGGCGGAATCGGCTTCATGTCCGTGTCGATGACGGTGACGCGCGGGCCGGCGGCGAGCCGCATGAGGCCGTCCTCGCCCACGCTGATGCTCCCGTCGACACCGGACTCGGAGGCGCCGAAGCCGTTGGCGATGTGGAGACCGGGGACCAGCTCGGCGAACTCCTCCTGGACGCTCCGCGACAGGATCGCGCCGCCGGACCCGAGCACCTTGAAGGACGACAGGTCGTGGCGGGAGCCGTGCGCGCGGATCGCGTCCGCGAGCGGGCGGGCGATCGCGTCCCCGACCACCGCGACGATCACCGGCTTCTCGCGGTCGATCAGGCCGAGCGCCTCGACCGGGTCGAAGCGGCGCATCAGGATCGTCGTGGAGCCGGTGAACAGAGCCATCAGGAGCGTGTAGGCGGCGGCGCCGTGCATCAGCGGCATGGTGAGCAGATAGCTGAGCGCGAACCCTTCCCGTGCGGCCTCGGCGAGGGACTCGGCGGTGAGGTGCGGGTCGCCGTAGGGGTTCCCGCCCCTCACGGCGGCCATGTAGAAGTCCTCGTGGCGCCAGACGACCCCCTTGGGCAGCCCGGTGGTGCCGCCCGTGTAGAGGACGTAGCGGTCGTCGGCGCTGCGGCCTTCCCGGAGGGACGGGTCGGGCTCGCACTCGTCCGCCTCGTACGCGGTGACGTCGATCCGGGGCGGCCATGCCGCGGAGCCGCCGTCCGTCCCGACGACCGCCACGTGGCGGAGCGCGGGGCAGTCGCCGGCCACCCGGGCGGCGGCGGGGGCGAACTCCGCGTCCACGACCAGGCCCGCCAGCTCGGCGTCGGTGTAGATGTGGCGCAGCTCGCGGTCGGTGTACCGGTAGTTGACGTTGACCGGGACGGCGCGGGCCTTCAGGCAGCCGAGGAGCGTCTCGACGTACTCGGCGCCGTTCAGCATGTGGACGCCGACGTGCTCCCCGGGAGCGATGCCCGCCGCGCGCAGCCGGTGCGCCACCGTGTCCGCGCGCCGGTCGAGCTCGGCGAAGGTCAGCCTGCGGTCGCCGCAGACCAGGGCGGGACGGCCGGGCACGGCCGCGGCCACCGCCTCGAAGAGGGTCGCCAGGTTCAGCGTCATGGCGCGAGACTAGAATTCATTCTCATCAGCGGGCAACCGATGTCCCGCTCAGCGGTCGCCGCCACTCGCACTACCTGCGGACATCCGCTCAGCGGGACGCCTCCGGCGGCGAAACTAGAATACGTACTAGCCTCCCCGGCGGACGATCCCGAACACCGACCCCGGAGGCTCCGGATGAACGCTGACCTCTCCCTGGCGGGCCGCACCGCCGTCGTCACCGGCGCGGGCGCGGGGCTGGGCCGCTGCGAGGCCCTCGCCCTGGCCGCGCGGGGCGCCAACGTCGTCGTCAACGACATGGGCCCGGCCGCCGAGGAGGTCGTCGCCGAGATCAAGCAGGCGGGCGGCCAGGCCGTCGCGGTGACCGGGGACGTCGGCGACTGGTCGATGGGCGACACGCTGGTGTCGGCCGCCGTCGACACGTTCGGCTCGCTGGACGTGGTGGTCAACAACGCGGGCGTGCTGCGCGACAAGATGCTGTTCAACCTGTCGGAGTCGGACTGGGACGACGTCATCCACGTCCACCTGAAGGGCCACGCGTCGGTGTCGCGGGCCGCCGCCGTGCACTGGCGCGCCGCGAGCAAGGCCGCGGGCGGTCCGGTCTACGGACGGGTGATCAACACCGCGTCGGAGGCGTTCCTGTTCGGGTCGGCGGGCCAGCCGAACTACTCGGCGGCGAAGGCCGGCATCGTCGCCCTCACCCTGTCGACGGCGGCGGGCCTCGGCCGGTACGGGGTGCGCGCCAACGCGATCTGCCCCCGCGCCCGGACGGCGATGACCGAGGCGACGTTCGCCGAGGGCACCTCCCCCGGCGGGCTCGACTCCATGGCGCCCGAGCGGGTCGGGACGTTCGTCGGCTACCTCGCGTCCCCGGCGGCGGAGAAGATCAGCGGGCAGGTGTTCGTCGTGTACGGCGACATGGTCGCGCTGATGGCCGCGCCGACCGTGGAGCACAAGTTCACCGCCGCGGAGGGCGTCTTCTCCGTCGAGGAGCTCGGCGAGCAGATCACCCCGTACTTCGAGGGGCGGGACGCGCACCGGACCTACGCCGCCTACAGCGTCGCCTCGCTCGACAACACCGGCACCAGCAAGTACTGATGCCCCCGAACGCCGGTGGCCGCCCTCGGCGCGAGGGGCGGCCACCGGTATTCCACGCGGGCGGTCGCGCTCAGAAAACGTCCGGGCCGCGGAGGGTGGCCTCGGCGCCGCCGTCCACGTAGATGACCTGGCCGGTCATGTGGGTGTTGACCGGGGAGATCAGCCAGCGCAGCGCCTCCGCGATCACTTCGGGGCCGGCGAAGCCGTTCAGCGGCATCGGGACGGCCTCCTTCATGATCTCGAACATGCCCTCGTCCTCGAACAGCGGGACGGTCATCGGCGTCTTGACGACGCCCGGCGCGATCGCGTTCAGCGGGATGCCCGCGCCCGCCCACTCGGGGGTGGCGCAGACCCGGCGCATCCACTGCGCCAGCGCCGACTTCGACGACGGGTAGAGCCGGCCGCCGGCGCCGCTCTCCTCGACCTTCGTCGCCGCCGCGATCGCCGCCGGCTCGTCCAGCTCCAGGCAGGCGCGGACGGTGTCGTCGTCCACCGGGTGGGTGCCGGAGATCGAGCCGACCACGGCGGCGCGCGGCGCCTCGGCCTTCGCCAGCGCGGGACGCAGCCCGTCCAGCAGCCCGACGACGCCGAAGAAGTTCACCTTGACCGGCATGACCGTGAAGTCGGAGACGCCGGCGCAGGCCACGACGGCGTCGAGCCGCCCGCCCGCCTTCTCCAGGGTCTCCGCGACCGCGCTCGCGCGGCCGTCGGGGACGCTGAGGTCGGCGCAGACGTCCGCGTCGTGGCGGTCGATCCCGATGACGGTCTCCCCCGCGTCGCGGAGCATCCCGGCGAGGGACTCGCCGATGCCGGACGCCGAGCCGCTGACGGCGATGGTGCGTGCCATGGTGGGGTTTCCCCTCTCAGGTGTGGGCGCCGCCGTCGACGCGGAGGTCGGCCCCGGTGAAGTAGGCGGCGTCGGACGAGGCCGCGAACGCTATCGCCGCCGCGATGTGCTCGGGCTCGGCCGCGCCGTAGTAGGAACGGATCTTGCTGAAGTAGGTGAGGTCCAGCCCGTCGGGGAACATGCCCGGCGCCCTGGTGAGCGGGGTGTCGACGGCGCCCGGGGAGATCGGCACGACGCGGATGCGGCGGGCGGCCAGCTCGGCGGCGAGGCTCAGCGAGAACGCCAGCACGGCGCCCTTGGACGCCGCGTACGCCGTCATGAACGGGTTGCCCTGGGTCGCCGCCAGCGAGGCGGTGTTGACGATCACGCCGGTGCGGTCGGGGAGGTGCTTGAGCGCCTCGCGGCAGAACAGGGCGGTGCCGACCAGGTTGACGGAGAACATCCGGTGCAGGTCGTCGACCGTGAGGGTCTCGATCGGGGTGGTCTTGTGGACGCCCGCCACATTGACGAGGACGTCGATGCCGCCGAGCGTCTCCGCCGCGCCCGCCACGGCCGCGACCACGGCGGCCTCGTCGGTCACGTCCGCCACGCGGGTGGCGACGGTGCCGGGGCCGCCCGCCGCGGCGGCCGTCTCGGCGAGGCCGGGCTCGGAGACGTCCACGGCGTAAACCGCGGCGCCCTCGGCGGCCAGGCGGATCGCGGTGGCCCGCCCGATGCCCGACGCGGCCCCGGTGAGCAGCACTTTCACGCCGTCAAAGCGATTCATGGCGGCACGCTAGCCGCCGTCGCGGGCCGTCCGCCGGGACCATCCCGATCACCGGGAGGCGTCGGTCCCGCCGTCCGGCGCGCCGCCCGTGCCGCCGCCTCCCGGGGCGTTCGAGCGGGGCGCGAGCAGCAGCTTGCAGGCCAGGCGGATGTCGCTCTCGACGTCGGCCATGGACGCGCGGCCGTTCAGGCTCGACTGGAGCACGCCGTACCAGCACTGCATCAGCAGCCGGACGAGCGTGACGTCCTGCGCGGTCGGCACCTCGATCCCCACCGCCCGCAGCAGGATCTCCCGGAACGTGTTGTCGATGTAGACGGTGTCGGCGACGGTCGCGACGTGCGCGGTGTTGGACGCGTGCAGCATCGACGTCGACAGCACGGGCTGCGCCATGAGGTGGCGGCTGGCCTGCACCAGCAGGTCGGCGACCGCGTCCTCGGGGCTCGTGCCGGGCGCGGGCTCGGTGACCTGGTCGCGGAGCCGGTCGACCTGCTTGGCCATCACCGCGGTGAACAGGTGGACCTTGGACGGGAAGTACCGGTACAGGGTGCCGATCGCGACCCCGGCGGCCTTCGCGACCTCGTGCATCTGGACGCGTTCGAGGGACTTCTCGGCGCCGATGCGGGACGCGGCGCGCAGGATGCGCTCGCGCCGGTCGTGCTGCTCCGGCGAGCTCGGCTCGGCGGACAGCCTGCCCGCTGCGATCCTCGCCACGGTCCTCCCCCGGTCCCCTCGTGTCCGGCCGGTCTCGTCCCGCCGGTCCCGTCCTGCTGTTCCCGTCCTGACAGGGAACAATATCCGGGCTCCCGGCCGTCCCCGCGAACGTCCGTACCGGTCAGTGGGACCGTCCGCCCCTCCCGGCGCGGGCCGCGCTCTACGGTGTGCCGCGCCGAGATCCCGAGGTCGGAGGGGCTGCCACATGGGACGAGCCGGGTGGGACGACGAGTACGACGTGGTGGTGGCCGGCTCCGGGGCCGGGGCGATGGCGGGCGCGCTCGCCGCCGCGTCGGGAGGGCTGCGCACCGCCGTCCTGGAGAAGACGGGCCTGCTCGGCGGGACGTCCGCGTACTCGGGCGCGGCGATCTGGCTGCCGGGGACGCGGGTGCAGGAGCGCGCCGGGCTCGCCGACTCGACCGAGGGCGCGCGGGCCTACCTGCGCGCGCTGCTGGGCGACGCCGAGGAGGAGCGCCGCGAGGCGTTCCTGGAGACGGCTCCCGAGCTGGTGGATTTCCTGGAGGGCGACCCGGCGATCGAGTTCCGGTTCCAGGCGTTCCCCGACTACTTCGACGCGCCGGGACGCCTCGACATGGGGCGGTCGTTCGTCCCGGTGGAGCTGCCGTCCGAGCGGCTCGGGGAGCTGGCGGGGCTCGTCCGGCCGCCGGTCGACCGGGACAGGGCGGGCCGGGGGCACTCCGCGTCCAGGCCGCTGGCGCAGGGCCGGGCGCTGATCGGGCGGCTGCTGCTGGCGTTCACCGCGACCGGCGCCGGGGAGGTCCGCACCGGCACCGCCCTGACGGACCTGGTCGTCGAGGACGGCCGGGTGGCCGGGGTCGCGGCGATGACGGCGGACGGCCCGGTGCGGCTGCGGGCCCGGCGCGGCGTCCTGCTGGCGGCGGGCGGGTTCGAGGCGTCCGCCGCGCTGCGGGCCGAGCACGGCGTGCCGGGCGGCGCGGGCTGGACGATGGCCCCCGACGGCGCGAACACCGGCGACGCGATCGAGGCCGCCGTCCGGATCGGCGCCTCCACCGGCCTGCTCGACCAGGCGTGGTTCTGCCCCGGCCTCGTCACCCCCGACGGCGGGCCCGCGTTCACGCTCGGGTTCCGCGGCGGGCTGATCGTGGACGCCGCGGGCCGCCGGTTCGCCAACGAGTCCCTCCCCTACGACCGGATGGGCCGCCGGATGGCCGCCGCCGAGGGACCGTTCCACCTGGTCTGGGACTCGCGGTCGGACGGCCTGCCGGCGGTCTCCGTCCCGCCGCTGCGGGCGGACGAGCAGCTCGCCTCGGGCGCCTGGGTCCGGGCGGACCGGCTCGACGAGCTGGCCGGGATGATCGGGGTCCCGGCGGACGCGCTCACCGGCACGGTCGAGCGGTTCAACGGCTTCGCCGCCAAGGGCGCCGACGAGGACTTCCACCGCGGCGAGGACGCCTACGACCTGTACTTCTCCGGCGGCGGGCCGTGCGTCGTGCCCCTCGACCGGCAGCCTTACCTCGCGGCGCGGGTCGTCCTCAGCGACCTCGGGACGAAGGGCGGGCTGCGCACCGACGCCGACGCCCGGGTCCTGGACGGCTCGGACCGCCCCATCGCCGGCCTCTACGCCGCCGGCAACACCAGCGCCTCGTTCACGGGCCCCGTCTACCCGGGGCCCGGCGTGCCGATCGGGTCGGCCATGGCCTTCGCCTACCGCGCCGTCCAGGACATCAGGAGGAACCACACGTGAGATCCACCGGAAGGGCCGCCGTCGCGGCCGCCGCGCTGGCCGGGGTCGCGCTGGCGGGGGTCGCCGCCGCGCCCGCGCAGGCCGCTCCGGCGAAGCGCGGGACGCTGGTCGGCGTCCGGCCGCTGGCGAACGCGGCGGCGCTGCCCAGCGCGTCCGCCAACCGGTTCGTCACCTACGTCTCCGAGGGCGTGGGCGGGAAGCGGATCACGGTGTCGGGAACGGTCGCCGTCCCGAAGGGCACCCCGCCGCGCGGCGGCTGGCCGGTGCTGAGCTGGGCGCACGGCACCACCGGGACGGCCGACGCCTGCGCCCCGTCCGCGGACACGGCCGGCGGTCCGGCCCACGACTACCTGTCGATCACCGAGTCGTACCTGGACAGGTGGGTCGCGAACGGCTTCGCCGTCGTCCAGACCGACTACGAGGGCCTCGGCACGCCCGGCGGGCACCCGTACATGAACGGGGCCGGCGAGGCGAACACCGTGACCGACATCGTCCGCGCGGCCCGCAGCGCCGACCGCCGCATCGGACGCGACTGGTTCGTCGCCGGACACAGCCAGGGCGGGCAGGCCGCGCTCTACACGGCGGCGGCCGGTCAGAAGCCCCGCGACATCCGGCTCAGGGGCGCGGTGTCGATCGCGCCCGGCTCGAACATGAGCCAGACCGCGCAGTACGTCAGGGCGCAGTACCCGGGGGCGGAGACCGCGCTGCCGTTCCTGTTCGTCCTGCTGAACGGCGCCTATGCGGCCGACCCGTCGATGCCGCCCGAGGACCTCCTGACCCCCGAGGCCGCGTCGGTCGCCAAGGCGGGCCGGACGAACGCCTGCCTCGCGCAGCTGCGGCAGCTCGGCGCGAGCCTGCCGCTCGACAAAGTCTTCCGCCCGGACGCCGACCTGACGCGGTTCGAGAGCTACTACGACTCGCAGGAGGCGCTGGGCCTGACCCTGAAGGTCCCGACGCTGGTCGTCCAGGGCACCGCCGACCGCGAGGTCTCCCCCGCCGCGACGCGGAACATCGTCACCGACCTGTGCAAGCGCTACGGGACCGTCGCCTACCGGACGTTCGAGGGCGCCGACCACCGGGGCGGCGTCACCGCGTCCTTCGAGGCGTCGCTGGCGTTCGCCCAGGCCGTCCGCAGGGGCGAGACACCGTCCACGACCTGCTGAGCGCACGCGCGGTCCCGTCCGCGGTTCCGTCCACTGGACCGCGGGCGGTACCGCGCCCGAGCCAGCAACTTGACCCTCTATGGGCCCGATTCGGGTGGTGCTTATGACCGCCGCTCACTACATGTAGTAATTGTCCGACTGCATGGAGTGAACGACCGTCTGAGAGGAAGAAGATGACCACCTCAGGGCTCACCCGGACCTGCGCCGGCCTCGCGGGAGCGGCGATGCTGATCGGGACCCTCGTCCCCGCGACGACCGCCTCGGCCAAGGAGCCGCCGTCCGCCTCGGCCGCGGAGTCGCCGTCCACCTCCACGGCGATCGCCTGGCGCAGGACCATCGAGAACACCCTCACCGCGATGCGCGGCGAGGCCCTGGCGCATGCGAGCTACCACTTCTACGGCGAGCAGGCCGGGTACGAGCATCTGCCCAAGGTGCGCGCACTGTTCGCGAAGACCGCGCACACCGAGCTCCACGACCACTTCACCAAGGAGGCGCAGCTCATCCACTACGTCCGCGACGACGCCGCCAACCTGCGCAGGAGCATCGCGGGCGAGATGGAGGAGGCCACCCGCACCTACCCGCGGTTCGCCAAGGAGGCGCGGGAGGACAAGGACTACAACGCCGCCCGCCTGTTCACCGAGCTCGCGGGTGACGAGAGGTCGCACGCCCGCAACTTCGCGAAGGCGCTCTACGCGATCACGCATCACCGCGGGGAGATCCCGGAGGGCCCGACCGTCGACCCCGTCAAGGTCGTCGCGGGCAAGCCGAAGGTGCACTCGGCGAGGACGCTCCGCAACCTGGAGACGGCCCTGCGCGGCGAGTCGTTCGCGAACGCGAGCTACACGCTCTACGCCGAGCACGCCAGGGCCCGCAGCCCGAAGCTCGCCCAGCTCTTCGAGCGGACCGCCGCGGTCGAACTCACCGAGCACTTCGCCGAGCTGGCGAACCTCGCCGGGTACGTCCACCGCACCAGGGAGAACCTGCGCAAGAGCATCGCCGGCGAGACCTACGAGGCCACGAAGATGTACCCGGGCTTCGCCCGCACCGCCCGCGAGGAGCGCGCCTACCGGGCCGCGGCCCTCTTCACCGAGATCGCCGGTGACGAGGCCGCCCACGCCCGCGCGTTCGCGTACGCGCTCAAGCACCTCCACCACCACGGTCACCACGGCAAGCACGAGGAGCACGGCCAGCACGGCCAGCACGGCCAGCACCACGGCCAGCACGGCCAGCACGGCCAGCAGAGCCAGCAGAGCCAGCACCACATGATGGGCGCCGACTTCTGACACGGCCCCGGCGCACGCCCCCCGAGGGCGTGCGCCGGGTGTCAGACCAGGTTGTCCTCCACCTTGAGCCCGAACTCGCCCCGTCCGTACATGGACAGGGCGTGTTCGACGTCATTGGCGACGTGGACGCTGCCGGCGTGGGCGTCGCGCCAGGCGCGCTCGATGACGTTGCCGCGGTGCAGGGAGTTGCCGCCCGCGGTCTTGAAGAGGATGTCGATGGCCTCGATGGCGCGCTCGGTGCCGCGGACCTGGTCGCGGCGGGCGCGCAGCCGCAGCTCCATCGGGATCTTCTCGTTGCGGACGGCGTACTCGTGGATCTCGCGGACGTTGCGGTCGGTCTGCAGGATCGCCGCGTCGATCTCCGAGGCGGCGCGGGCGACGGCGACCTGGGCGAACTGGTCCTCGACGAAGCGGCCGCCGCCGAGGCTGAGGCGGATCCGGTCGCGCATCCGGGCCACGTACAGGTCGTGGCAGCCGGACGCCATCCCGATGACGCTGGCCGCGACGGTGCTGGTGAAGATCGTCCCGAAGGGCATGCGGTAGAGCGGGCCCGTGTTGACCTTGCGGCCGGGGTTGCGGAGCTGGGCCTGCTCGAAGTTGCGCATCGCGCGGTGCGACGGTACGAACGCCTTCTCCACCACGATGTCGTCGCTGGCGGTGCCGCGCAGGCCCATCGAGTCCCAGACCTCGGCGATCTCGTAGTCGCGGCGCGGGACGAGGACGGTCATGAAGTCGACCGGGCGGCCCTCGGCGCCCACGACGAGCGCGCCGAGCAGCGCCCATGAGGCGAACTCGCAGCCGGACGAGAACGACCAGCGCCCCGTCACCTCGTAACCGCCGTCCACCGGGGTGAGGCGGCCGATCGGGGCGTAGGAGGAGGCGATGAGGGTGTCCGGGCCGGCGCCCCACACCTCGCGCTGCGCCTCGTCGGCGAACAGGCCGAGGTGCCAGGAGTGGACGCCGAGCACCGCGGCGACCCACCCGGTCGAGCCGCACGCCCCCGAGATCGCGCGGATCACCTCGTAGAAGGCGACCGGGTCGTCCTCGGCGCCGCCGTACCGGGTGGGCTGGAGCATCCGGAACACCCCGGCGGCGGTCAGCTCCCGGATCGACTCGGCGGGGATGCGTCCCTTCTCGTCCACGGACCGGGCCCGCTCGGCGATGCCGGGCAGCAGTCCGCGCACGGCCTCCAGGACCTCGTTGCTCATCCCCGCTCCTTTCCTAGTACGGCCATTGCAGGAGACCATGGTCGCGCGTCGGCGCGGGGACGCGCGTCCCGGCCACCGGGACTCGGCGGTCGGGACGGTGACCTGCGACCTAACGTTCGAATCACCCGTCCATCGCCGAAGGGATGATCCACGTGACCGCAACCGAGTCGGACGCCGTCCGCGCCATCGAGGCGGAGGCGATCAACCGCCGTTTCGCCCGGGGATGGCACTGCCTCGGGCTGGCCGAGAAGTTCCGGGACGGCAAGCCCCACACGGTCGACGCGTTCGGGCAGAAGCTCGTGGTCTTCACCGGTGAGGACGGCAAGACGAACGTCCTGGACGCCTACTGCCGGCACATGGGCGGGGACCTGTCCCAGGGCACCGTGAAGGGCAACGAGATCGCGTGCCCGTTCCACGACTGGCGCTGGGGCGGCGACGGCCGCTGCAAGAAGATCCCTTACGCGCGCCGCGTCCCGCTGCGGGCCCGCACCGCCGCGTGGCCGACGATGGAGCAGGACAAGCTGCTGTTCGTCTGGAACGACCCGGAGGGCAACAAGCCGCCGGAGGACGTGACGATCCCGGTGATCGAGGGCGCCACCCGCGACGACTGGACCGACTGGCGCTGGACGGAGACGGTCGTCCACACCAACGCCCGCGAGGTCATCGACAACGTCGTGGACATGGCGCACTTCTTCTACATCCACAAGTCGTTCCCGACGTACTTCAAGAACATCTTCGAGGGCCACACGGCCACGCAGATCATGAAGGGCCGGACGCGCGAGGACGCGCGCCGGGAGGGCGGGGGCGGCGGGCCGCGGATGCTCGGCAACACCTCCGTCGCGTCCTACCACGGCCCCTCCTTCATGATCGACGAGCTGACGTACCACTACGAGGGGTACGACCTGCACTCGGTCCTGATCAACTGCCACTACCCGATCGACGAGAACTCGTTCTCGCTGCACTCGGGGATCATCGTCCAGCACAGCGACGCGCTGCCGCCCGAGGCGGCCGAGGCGACCGCGCAGAAGCTGTCGGAGTTCATCCTCCTCGGCTTCGAGCAGGACATCGAGATCTGGCGGAACAAGGCCCGCATCGACAACCCGCTGCTGTGCGAGGAGGACGGCCCCGTCTACCAGCTGCGCCGCTGGTACGAGCAGTTCTACGTGGACGTCGCCGACGTCACGCCGGAGATGACCGACCGGTTCGAGTACGAGATCGACACGACCCGTCCGGTGGAGTCCTGGCAGAAGGAGGTCGACGCGAACATGGCCCGCCGGGAGGCCGAGGGGGCGTCGGCGTGACGACCCGCCAGGACGAGCGCCTCCTGGACGGGCCGCTGCTGCCGGTGAGCTGCCGCCGCTGCGCCGCCGAGGTGCTGGTGCGCAAGTCGAGCTGGGAGCAGACGAGCATCCAGTGGAACGCCGAGGCCAGGGAGGCGTGCACGGGTCTGGACGACCCGCACGCGACCTGCCCGGCGCTCCGCTCGGCGATCCAGGAGGCCGCGCTGAACGGCGCCATCACGGTGGTCGAGTGACGGGCGGTCCGGTGGCGGGCGGCCGGCTGGCCGGGCGGGTCGCGGTCGTGACCGGCGCGGGCGAGGGCATCGGGCGCGGCATCGCCCGCCGCTTCGCCGCCGAGGGGGCCCGCGTGCTCGTCGCGGAGCTCGACCCGGAGTCCGGGGAGCGGGTCGCCGCGGAGATCGGGGCGGACGCCCGGTTCGTCCGGACGGACGTCACCGACAAGGCGCAGGTCCACGCGATGGTGGCCGCGGCCGTCGACACGTGGGGCTCGGTGGACGTCCTGGTCAACAACGCCTGGGGCGCCGGGACGGTGGGCCGGGTGGAGGCCAAGACCGACGAGCAGCTCGCCCGCGGGTTCGCGACGGGCTACTACGGCCCGCTGTGGGCGATGCAGGCCGCGTTCCCGCACATGAAGGCCCGCGGGTGGGGCCGCGTCATCAACATGTGCTCGCTGAACGGCGTGAACGCCCACATGGGGACCCTCGAGTACAACTCGGCCAAGGAGGCGCTCCGCACGCTGACCCGCACGGCCGCCCGCGAGTGGGCGCCGACCGGCGTCGTCGTCAACGCGATCTGCCCGGGCGCCAAGAGCGCCGCGTTCCGCCGGATGGCGGCCGCGCACCCGGAGATCGAGGCGGCCGCCGACCGGGCCAACCCGATGGGCCGCCTCGGCGACCCGGAGGCCGACATCGCCCCCGTGGCGGTGTTCCTGGCGTCCGAGGACGCCCGCTACCTGACCGGAAACACGCTGTTCGCGGACGGCGGCTCGCACATCAACGGCGTCGCCTGGACCCCGGACCTGGACGGAGAGCAATGATCGACCGATACGGCCCGTGGGCCGTCATCGCGGGCGGCTCGGAGGGCGTCGGCGCGGCCTTCGCGCACCGCCTCGCCGACGCCGGCCTGAACCTCGTGCTGATCGCCCGCAAGCCGGGGCCGCTGGCGGAGACGGCCGCGGCCGTCCGCGCGAAGGGCGTCGAGGTGCGCACCCTCGAACTGGACCTGGTCGCCCCGGACCCCGTCAAGGCGGTCCGCGAGGTGACCGACGGCCTGGAGGTCGGGCTGCTGGTCTTCAACGCGGGCGCGAACAGCTACGGCCACGAGTTCGTCACCGGCGGCCTGGACCGCTTCCAGGGCGTCATCGACCTCAACATCACCGCGCAGCTCGCGCTGACGCACCACTTCGGCGCGCTGATGAAGGAGCGGGGCCGCGGCGGCATCCTGCTGGTCGGCTCCCTCGCCGGCTACATGGGCCAGCCGCAGATCAGCATCTACTCGGCGGTGAAGGCGTTCGGCCGCGTCTTCGCCGAGGGGCTGTGGCTGGAGATGCGCGAGCACGGGGTGGACGTCCTGGAACTGGTCCTCGGCGTGACCCGCACCCCGGCGATGGAGCGCGCCGGCCTCAACATGGACATGCCGGGCCTGAACGTCGCCGAGCCCGACGACGTCGCCCGCGAGGGCCTCGAACACCTGGCGGACGGCCCGGTCTGGGTCGCGGGCGGCAACTACGACCTGGCACGCAAGCGCGCCGGCTTCCCTCGCGAGAAGCTCGTCGCGGGGGCGCACGCCGCGATGAAGCGAATGCTTCCGAAACCGTCCTGACACCCGCCGCGGCCCGCGTCCAGTGGGGGTGATGGACGCCGCGCCGCCCGAGGCCCGCCTCATCGCCGTCGATCTGCCCGGCATCGATCGGATTTCACTTGTCTTCCCCTCTCACACCCCTTCAGAATCAGCTGCAAGCTTCCGTGAGGCGCACCTCGATCCTGCGAACAGGGGGCGACCGTGATTTCGGGCACAGCGTGGGCGACGCACGCCGGACAGTCGGGCAGCGGCCTGGCCGCGGTCCTCTGGGGCCTGGGCACACTCGCCTTGTGCATACCGGTCGTGTTCAATTACCGTGGCGCCGCTGATTGGCTCGCAGGCATACGCTGGAACAGGGCGCAGCACAAGACCACTCGCCAGGCCGTGTGGTATCAGCGTGGTTCGGCGGCCGTCTTTGCCGCATTGGGCGTTGCCGTTCTCGTCATTGGCGCCACTGAGATGATCCGCGGATAGGCCCGGCATCCGGAATGGCGCCCCCGACGCGTCGCCCTCCGATTGCCACGAGGAACTGCTCGACGCGACGACGCCGCCCGCCGCTGCCTTGACCAGCCCGTCTCGGCGGGGTTCGTCCGCTCATCTGGGTTCGTAGGTGCCGTCGCGGTGCTCGTAGACGGGGTCCTGCGTGTCGCGGCCCTCGGCGCGGAGCGTGCGCTTGACGACCTTGTTGGTGGGGGTGCGGGGCAGTTCGGTGACGATGCGGATGTAGCGGGGCGTCCACTTCGTGCCGAGGTCGGGCTGCGCGTCCAGGAAGGCCGTGAAGGCGGACGGGTCGAACGCCTGGCCCGGGGCCAGGGTCACGGCGGCCATCGCCTGGTCGCCCACGCGGTCGTCCGGGACGGCGTAGACCGCCACGTCGGTGAAGGGCTCGAAGCGGGCCAGGAGGCGCTCGACGGGGGCGGCGGCGAAGTTCTCGCCGTCCACGCGCAGCCAGTCGTCGTCGCGGCCGGCGAAGTACCAGTAGCCGTCGGCGTCGCGGTAGGCGAGGTCGCCCGACCAGGTCCAGCCGTTGCGGACGCGCCTCGCCGTCGCCTCGGGGTTGTTGTAGTAGCCCTCGAACTTGGCGGCGCCCATCGTGTCGACGATCTCGCCGATGGCCTCGTCCGCGTTGAGCAGCACCCCGTTCGCGTCGAACTCGGCGCGCGGGCACTCCCGCAGGGTCCCGGGGTCCATCACGACGGTGCCCGCCTCGGCGACGCCCAGCGATCCGGGCGGCGTGCCCGGGACGCGGTTGAGGCGGATCTCCCCCTCGCTCGACCCGTAGGAGTCGATGACGGTGCAGCCGAAGCGGCGGGCGAACGCGTCGATGTCGCGCTGCGCCGCCTCGTTGCCGAACGCGATGCGCAGCGGGTTGTCGGCGTCGTCCGGCCGCTCGGGGACGGCCAGGATGTAGCTGAGCGGCTTGCCGACGTAGTTGAAGAACGTGACGCCGTAGCGCCGCACGTCCGGCAGGAAGCCGGAGGCCGAGAACCTGCGGCGCAGGACGATGCGGCCGCCCGCGGCGACGGCGGGCGCGATCCCCGCCATCAGGGCGTTGGAGTGGAACATCGGCATGACGACGTAGAACACGTCGTCGCGGGTGAGGCCGCGCCGGTCGCGCTGCTGGACGGCGATCCGGCCCAGCCTGCGCTGCGTGCAGACCACCGCCTTGGGCGCGGACGTCGTCCCGGACGTGAACACCAGCGAGAAGATCGCGTCGGGGTCCACCGGGGCGGGGGCGGTCAGGCGGGCGGAGGCGAGGCGCTCGGCGTGGGCGGGCGTGTCGACCGCCAGGGACGGGACGTCCGCGAGCCCGTCGAGCAGCGGCGCGCGGGACGTCTCGGTGACCAGCAGCGCGCAGTCGGTGTGGGCGATGTCGCGGGCCAGCTCGGCGCCCCGCCGCGTCGGGTTCAGCTCCACGACCGGGACGCCCGCGAGCGCCGCGCCCAGCAGCCAGAACAGGTGCTCGGGCCCGTTCTCCAGGAACAGGCCGACGTGGCCGGGCAGGTCCCGGACGAGCGAGGCCCGCCGCAGGGACTCCGCGACGACCTCGCGCCAGGTCCAGGAGCGGTCCTCGAAGCACAGGCCGGTCCGGTCGTCGTCGCCGCGCGCCGCCACCAGCTCCGCGAACGCGGGCTCGCGGGCCGGGCGGTCGTCGCCGAGTACGGCGGTCTTCTGCTCCTGCATGCCTCTCCCTGTCTCAGGCCCGTTCAGCCGTCGCGCCGCCTCCGGACGGGACGGGTCTCGATCGAGTCGATCCGCTGCTCGCGCCGGGCGAACCGCCAGGTCCCGCCGTCCAGCCGGTAGGCGTCGGTGTACCGGCAGTGCCAGACCAGGTCCCGGGTCGCGCCGTCCGCGCCCTCGGTCAGGTGGTGGGCGACGCAGGCGATCTCGCCGGTGGCGGTGCCGGGCTCGGGCCCCGCGTCGAACACCTCCCCGGCGAGCGCGTGGAAGGTCACCGGGATGCCGCGCAGCGCCGACAGCGTCGCGGCGATCTCGGCGCGTCCGGTGAAGGTCCGCACCGGATCCAGCTCGCCGGGGGCGTCGGGCAGGACGAGGACCGCGTCCTCGGCGAACAGGCCCGCCATGGCGTCGAGCTCGCGGCGGTCGGCGTACAGCGCGTACCGGGCGACCAGGTCGCCGAGCGCCGTCCGGTCGGCGGCCCCGAGCGTCATGCCGGGCCTTCGCCCGACAGGCCCAGGCGGTCGGCGCAGGCGGACAGCTCGTCCTTGGCCTCGCCGAGATCCGCCGTCACCGCCCCGCTCAGGACGAGCCGGTCCGCGCCCAACGCGGCCAGCTTCTCCGCCTTCTCCGGCGTGACCGCGGCCAGCGAATGGCCGAGGGTGAGTCCGAGCGCGTCCGGGTCGCGGCCGTTCTTCTCGGCCTCCTCCCGCATCAGCGCCACGAGCCCGCGCAGCTCCTCCCCCTTCACGCCGAGCGGCTGGAGGCCGTCGCCGTAGCGGCCCGCGCGCCGCGCGGCGGCCCTGGTGTGGCCGCCGATGTGGATGGGGATCCCGCCGTTCTGGACGGGTTTCGGGTAGCTCATCGCCCCCTCGAACCGGAAGAACTCCCCGTCGTGGGAGGCGCCCCCGGGCGCGGTGCCGGCCCACAGCGCGCGCAGCACCCGGAGCTGCTCGTCGCCGCGCCGGCCGCGCGTCTCGAAGTCGGCGCCGCACGCCTCGATCTCCTCGCGCATCCAGCCCATGCCGACGACGAGCCGCAGCCGCCCGCCCGACAGCGCGTCGACGGTGGCGAGCCGCTTGGCCAGCACCACCGGGTGGTGGTTCGGCAGGACGAGCACGCCGGTGGCGAGGCCGATCCGGCTCGTCCGGCCGGCGAGGAACGCCAGCAGGTCCAGCGGGTCGGGGATGTCGACGTCGTCGGCCAGCTCCATCCGCCCCGACCTGGCGTAGGGGTAGACGCTGCTGTAGCCGCTCGCCACCACCGCGTGCTCGACCGCGCCGACCGACTCGAAACCGCAGGCCTCCGCGTGCCGGGCGTACTCGCCGACCCACGCGGGGTCGGCGGTGACGCCCGCCGCCACTGGCAGCAGGACGGAATACCTCATGCGAGCCCCCTCAGTTCCGGGCGGCGGCGCGCCCGGCGCGGCGGCCGAAGAACGTGCCGTCGCCGAGGGACGTCCCGCTGATGTAGCCCTCGCCGTGGATCCCGGAGGCCGCGCGCCCCGCGGCGTACAGGCCGGGGATCGGCTCACCGGAGTTGTTGCGGACCTCGCCGTCCACGCTGGTGTCCAGGCCGCCCAGGGTGAATCCGCCGGCGCCCGTCCCGGCGCCGTGCTTGCCCGCGCCGAAGAACCCGTCGGCGGGGTCGATCGCCGCGAAAGGGCCCTTCAGGGGACGCAGCCACTTGGGGTCCTTGTGGAAGTAGGGGTCCTCGCCCCTCTCCGCGAACCGGTTGTAGGTCTCGACGGTCGCCTCCAGCGAACCGGGCGGCAGGCCGAGGGACTCCTCAAGCTCCGCGATCGTCTCCGCCGCGTGCTTGGGACGGACGCCCCACATGTCGGCCTCGGCGATCTCGTCGTGCCCCGCCTCGTCGATGATCGCCCAGTAGGGTCCGGGCTGGTGCTGGACGGCCTGGTGGCTGAACAGCCCCGGGTAGACGTCCTCGTTGATGAACCGGCGGCCGAGGCCGTCCACGAGCATGCCCCGGCAGACGACGGCGGGGTTGGCGGTGAGCGCGATCTCCACCGCCGCCATGCGGCGCGTCGCGGCGCCGAGCGCGGTCGCCATCCGGATGCCGGACCCGTCGCTGGTGCCGTCGCTGACCTTGTCGTGCCCGAGCAGCACCGGGGCGTGGTCGGCGAGCATCTCCTCGTTGTCGACGAACCCGCCGGAGGTCAGGACGACACCCCGCCGCGCCCGGTAGGCCACCCGGTCGGAGAACTTGCGCGCGACAACGCCGGCGACGCGTCCGGTGTCGTCCACGACGAGGTTCGTGGCGTAGGTGTCCTGATGGGCGGCGGCGCCCGCCTCGACGGCGGCCGCGATCAGCTTCTCCATCAGGATCCCGCCGGCGAACATCGGCGCCTCGGGGCGGTGGCCGCGCGGCACGGGCCGGGCGATCGTGTTGTACGGCCAGGCGTTCTCACCGAGCCACATCAGGCCGTCCTCGGTGTACGGCATCCAGCCCGGCGCGTCGAACAGGCTCTCCTTGAACGGGACGCCCCGCGCGCGGAACCACTCGAAGTGCTCCACGCTGCCGTCGCAGTACAGCCGCAGCTTCTCCTCGTTCGCGTGCGGGCCGAGCGCCGCCCTGAGGAACGCGAACATGTCGTCGGGCGTGTCGTCGAAGCCGCACGCCTTCTGCACCCGCGTGCCGCCGCCGAGGTACAGCTCCCCGCCCGACTGGGCGGACGTCCCGCCGGGACCGCTCGACCGCTCCAGGACGAGCACGTCCGCGCCCGCCGCCGCGGCCTCGTACGCCGCTGCGGCGCCGGCCGCTCCGAAGCCGACCACCAGCACGTCGCACTCGTGGTCGAACTCCACCTCCGCGGCGCCGACCGGTTCCACCGAGGGCTTCGCCACCGGCGTCAGCCCTTCTTCGGCGGGGTGAAGGCGGCCAGCGGTTCGGAGCCCGACCAGTCGTGGCCCCAGTAGCTGTCCCTGGTGATCTCCTCGGCGGTGTAGTACGCCTCGTCCACGACCATGCCCTCGCAGCCGTACTCGACGTCCCAGCCGCCGGGGGCGCGGACGTAGAACGACACCATCTTGTCGTTGGTGTGGCGGCCCAGCGTGGAGGAGATCGAGAAGCCCCTCCCGGTGACGGTGTCGAGCGCGATGCCGACGGCGTCGAGGGTGTCGACCTCCACCATGAGGTGGACCAGGCCAGGGTCGCCGTCGAACGGCGCGGGGCAGATCGCGAGGCTGTGGTGGCGCTGGTTGACGCCCATGAACCTGACCTTCGCGCCGCCGCCGCCGACCTTCATCGCGCCGCGCGGCAGGAACCCGAGGACCTCGGCGTAGAACGCGGTGGTCTCGGCGAACCTCGGCGTGGGCAGCACGACGTGGCCCATGCCCATGCCGCCGGTGACGAACTTCTGCGCGAAGCCGGTGCGCACCGGGCTGTGGTCGAGCACCGGGCCCCAGAACACCTCGACCGGCGTGCCGCCCGGGTCGGTGAACGCGATGGCCTCCTCGGCGTCGCGCTCCGCCGCCTCCTTGGACGTCAGCTCCGTCACGGCCGTCCCGGACTTCTCGACGGCCTCGCGGACGGCGGCCAGCGCGTACTGGTCGCGGACCTCCCAGCCGACGGCCAGCACCCGGTCGCTGTCGCCGGGCAGCACCCGCAGGCGCGAGCGGCGCTCGTCCATGCGCAGGTACAGGCCGTCCGGGTCCGGTCCGCTCCCCTCGGCGAACCCGAGCCCGTCCAGGGCGAACTCGCGCCAGCGGTCGATGTGCCGGGTCTGGACCTTCAGATACCCCAGCCCTCGGATCTGCGTCACTGTCCTCGGTCCCTTCTGGATAGCCCGCCGCGGCGGGGTGGTCGATGCGCGGCGTGCCGGGCGGTGGAGGCGCCCACGCTCCCGGCACGCCGCGGGTCTGCGGCGCTCAGATCATCGAGCGCATCGGGCCCTGGGGCGGCTCGATGTCCAGCTCCGTCAGGGCGGAGACGTGGTAGACCGAGCCCGGGACGTGGATGGCGTGGGCGAGGCCGACGTGCGCGTCCCGCCAGAACCGCTGGATCGGGTTGTCGTTGCGCATCGCGTTGCCCCCGGACCGGACGACGATCTCGTTCATCGCCTGCACCGCCCGCCACGCCGCGCGGACCTGGGTGCGGCGCCCGGCGGCGCGCTCGGCGAACGTCGGCTCGTGCCCGGCGGCGACCATGTCGTACATGCGCGAGCAGTTGTCGAGCAGCGCGGTGCGGGACGCCTTGATCTCCTCGGCGGCCTCGCTGATCGCGTACAGCACGTACGGGTCGTCCTTGATCTTCGTGCCGGTGATCTGGACGCGGTTGCGCTGGTAGGCCAGGTGGTGGTGCAGCGCGCCCTCGGCGATGCCGATCACCGCGGAGGTGATGCCGAGCGGGAACACGCAGGAGAACGGCATCAGGTAGGACGGGTTGGTCAGCCCCGCCTCGCACGGCGCCGACCCGTCCACGACCTTGGAGTACTCCAGCGTCCGGTACGTCGGGACGAACGCGTCCTTGACGATGATGTCCTTGCTGCCGGTGCCCTTCAGCCCGGCGACGTCCCAGGAGTCCTCGACGATCTGGTAGTCCGAGCGGGGCAGGATCATGTGCAGCGACCGCGGCGGCAGCGCCATCTTGCCCTCGTCGTCGCCCAGCATCGCGCCGAGGAAGATCCAGTCGCAGTGGTCGGTGCCGGAGGAGAACTGCCAGCGGCCGTTGAAGACGTAGCCGCCGTCCACCGGCCGGGCGATGCCCATCGGCGCGTACGGGGACGCGATCCAGGTGTCGGGGTCCTCGCCCCAGATCTCCTCGCGCACCTTCGGGTCGGCGTAGGCCATCTCCCACGGGTGGACGCCGACGATGCCGGCGATCCAGCCGGTGGAGCCGTCCAGGGAGGCGATCCCCATCACCGTCTCGGCGAACTCGCGCGGGTGGACCTCCAGCCCGCCGTGCGCCTCCGGCTGCAGCAGCCGGATGACGCCCGCGTCGCGCAGGATCCGCGCCGCCTTGTCGTCGAGCCTGCCGAGCGCCTCGTTGGCGGGGCCGAGCTCGCGGATCTGCTCCGCCCTCTCCATGATCGTGTCAAGCACGCGGTTGGCCATCGCCTGTCTCCCGTATGTGTCGTCAGCCGTCGTAAGTGATCTTCAGCCGGTCGGTGACCGGCCTCGCCTGACAGGCGAGGATGAGGCCGTCGGCGAGATCCTGCTCGTCGAGGACCGTGTTGGCGTCCAGGGTGACCTCGCCCTCCAGCGCCACGCAGGCGCACGCCGAGCAGGAGCCCTCCCGGCAGGAGAACGGGGCGTCCACCCCGGCGCGCAGCAGCGCGTCGAGGAGCCGCTCCGACTTCGGCCACGGCACCGTGCGGGTCTCGCCGTCCATCTCGACCTCGATCTCCCCCGCATCGCCGTCCTCCGCCTGCTCCTCCGGCGCGTCGGGCTCCTCGAACGGGTCGCCCTCAAGGGAGAAGAACCGCTCGACGTGCACCCGCGCACCGAGGGCGGCGAGCGTCTCGGAGACCAGGTCCATGAAGATCTCGGGCCCGCACACGTACGCGGCGCGGCCGGAGTAGGGGCCCGCCAAGGACCGGACGGCGGCGGCCGTCGGCAGCCCCTGCACCGACTCCAGCAGGTGGAGGACGGTGAGCCTGTCCGGGTACCGCTCGGTCAGCTCCCTCAGCTCGTCGGCGAAGATGACCGACCGCTCGTCGCGGTTGGCGTAGAGCAGCGCCACCTTCGCCGAGCCGCCCGCCAGGCACGACTTGAGGATCGACATGACCGGGGTGATGCCGCTGCCGCCCGCGACGAGCAGCAGGTCCTCGTCCAGCGAGGGCGGCGTGAACGTCCCGGCCGGGCGCAGCACCTCCAGGACGTCGCCCGCCGTGACGTTGTCGCAGATCCAGTTGGACCCGAGACCGCCCGCGACCCGCTTCACCGTCACCTTGAGCCGGTCGTCGGTGAGCGGTGAGCTGCACAGCGAGTAGCAGCGCGCGGCCCAGCCCCCCTCGGCCGGCACCCGGACGGTGAGGAACTGCCCGGGACGGTAGGTGAACCGGCCCCGGTCGCCCTCGGCGGGTTCGAGGACGAGCGAGTGGGCGTCGGCCGTCTCGTGGACGACCTCCACCACCCGCGCCTTCAGTGCCGTCATGAGCTTTCCGCGGCCTTCCCGGCGGGCGTGCCCGCGGCGTGCAGGGCCGCGATGTAGCCGAACACGATGGCCGGGCCGATCGTGGCGCCCGGGCCCGCGTACTCGTTGCCCATCACCGACGCCGACGAGTTCCCCGTCACGTACAGGCCCTCGATGACCGAGCCGTCCTCGCGCAGGACGCGGGCGTGCTCGTCGGAGACGAGGCCGCCCTTGGTGCCGAGGTCGCCGACCTCCATCCGGAACGCGTGGTACGGCCCGCCCTCGATCACGTCGAGGTTGGGGTTCTTCAGGTTCGGGTCGCCGTAGTAGCGGTCGTAGGCGGAGTCGCCGCGGCCGAACTCGGGGTCCTTGCCCTCGCGCGCGTACCCGTTGAACGTCTCGACGGTCTCGGTCAGCGCGTCCGCCGGCACGCCGATCTTGCCGGCGAGCTCGGCGAGGGTGTCCGCCTTGAACGCGATGCCGGCCTCGTAGAACGCCTTCGGGATCGGCGCGCCGGGCAGGATCTGCGCGAACGGGTAGCGCGCCCGCGCCTTGGCGTCCATCACGAACCAGCAGGGGACGTGCCCGCCCTCAAGCTGGTCGTGGACGAAGTTGACGTACGGGGCCGACTCGTTGGTGAACCGCTTCCCGTCCTGGGAGACGATGACCGACCTCGGGATGCACCGCTCGGACAGCAGCGGGATCGTCGCCCCCGCCGGGTGCCGGACGGCGGGCATCCACCAGGCGTCGTCCATCAGGTCCAGCGCCGCGCCGACGCCCTCACCGGCGCGGATGCCGTCGCCGGTGTTCTCGCGGGCGCCCATCGCGAAGTCCTCCTGGCCGCCCTTCGGGAGGTACTTGTCGCGCATCTCCTGGTCGTGGTCGAAGCCGCCCGTCGCGAGCAGGACGCCCTTGCGCCCCCGGACGCGCAGCGTCTCGCCGTCCCGCCGGACGACGACCCCGGTGACGCGGCCGTCCTCGACGACCAGCTCGGTCATGGGGGTCTTCAGCCAGAGCGGGACGCCGGCGTCCTTCAGCGCCATCCGCAGCCGCGCGGCGAGCGCCCGGCCGCCCGTCGCCATGTGGCGGCGGCGGACCATGTTGGACGACACGCGCCACGCCGCGACCAGCGACGCGCGCCGGCCCGTCCAGGTGCGCTTGGCCATCGCGAGGTCGTGGTAGTCCTTCGCGGTGATCCACAGGCCGAGCGGGCCCTTCATGCTGTTCGGCCGCTGGTACCGCTCGTCCTCGCCGAGCTTGCGGGTGTCGAACGGCTTGGCCTCGATGGACCGGCCGAGCGGCCGCCCGCCCTCGTACTCGGGGTGGTAGTCGGCGTAGCCCTTCGTCCAGAAGAACCGCATCCACTTGCTCTTGCAGAGCAGCTCCATGGCGGCGGGTCCGTGGTCGACGAACGCGTCCAGCCGCGCCGCCGGGACGCGCCCCTCGGTGAGCCGGTCCAGGTAGGCGCGGATCGACTCGCGGCTGTCGTCGTGGCCGCGGGCCTTCAGCGTCGGGTTGTTGGGGATCCAGATCCCGCCGCCGGAGATCGCGGTGGAGCCGCCGAACTTCTTGCCCTTCTCCACGATCAGCGCCGAGAGCCCGGCGTCGTGCGCGGTCAGCGCGGCGGTCATCCCGCCGCCGCCGCTGCCGACGACGACGAGGTCGTACTCGTGGTCCCAGCCGCTCCCGGGCTCCCTGCCGCCGTCGCTCATTCCTCGTCCTTCCGGGTCAGGAACGCCAGCACGGCGCTCTCCCAGGCGGACTTCTGCTCGATCATCACCCAGTGCCCGCAGTTGGGGAAGATGTTCACCTGGACGTCGGGGATCGTGCGCATCGGCACCAGCACCATGTCGACGGGGCTGACCCGGTCGTCGCGGCCCCAGGTGATGAGGGTCTTGGCCTTGAGCTTGTGGAGCATCGCCCAGTAGGGCGGCTCGTTCGAGGCGGCCATCGCCTTGGCACGGGCCGCCATCGCCTTCGACCCGTACATGCGTCGGGCGCTGGCGAGGGTGTCGGGGTCGGTGGCCTGCCGCCAGCGCTCCTCGATCATCTCCTCGGTGACGATCCGCGGGTCGTACACCATCGAGTTGAGCCACCGGACGAGGCCCTCGCGGGTCGGGTCGTCGGTGAACTCGGCCAGCAGCCTGATCCCCTCGCCCGGCGCGGGGCTGAAGACGTTGGTCCCGATCCCGCCGATGGTGACCAGCCGCCCGACGCGGCCCGGATGCCGGATCGCCACCTGCGCCGCGACGATGCCGCCCATGGAGTTGCCGACCACGTCGACCCGGTCGAGGCCGAGGCCGTCCAGGAACCGGACGACGGCGCCGCCGGCGGCCATCATCGGGTGCTCGTCGGTCGGGTCGCTGACCCCGAAGCCGGGGAACTCCAGGACCAGGCAGCGGAAGTGCTCGGCGAACCGGGCGAGGTTGCCGCGGTAGTTGCGCCAGCCGGTGACGCCGGGACCGGAGCCGTGCAGCATCAGCAGCGGCGGGCCCTCACCGGCCTCGTGGTAGCGCAGGACGCCCTGGTCGGTGGCGAGCTCGCGCAACGTCGACTCGTAGGTCAGCTCCGCAGGCATGATCTCCCAGTCCTTCGACGGTGGCTTGTCCGGAACGTAATCGGCGGGGCGGCGCGGTCACGCCGTGGATCCCGATCAGCGGGACGCGGGTCCCAGGGCGGCTCCGCGGGGGCGCGGAAGCACCCGCTTCCACTCATCGGGATCGCGGGGGGTGGCCGCGGCGGAGCGTGCCTACGTTCGAGCCCACCGGCCGCCGCTTGACCGGTGCCGGGTGGGTACCCCTTAGTGGAAATACCGCATAGTTGACCCGACCGACCGCACGCTCGCAGCCCCGAGGTGAACAGATGCCAGCCGAGCCAGCGCTCACCCCCCTGCACGACGCCGATGCGAACGACTGGCAGGCGGACGCCGCCGCGGCGCCGGAGCCGGCGGACTTCCGCAAGGCCATGGCGGAGTTCGCGACGGGCGTCACCGTCATCACCGCCCTGGACGGCGGCGAACCGGTCGGCTTCGCCTGCCAGTCGTTCGCGTCGGTCTCGCTGGACCCTCCGCTCATCCTGTTCTGCGCCGACAAGCGCGGCCGCTCGTGGCCGCGAATCCGCTCGGCCGGGCGGTTCTGCGTGAACGTGCTCGCCGAGGAGCAGCGCGAACTGTGCGAGCGGTTCGGGTCGAGCCGTGGCACCAAGTTCGAGGAGCTGGACTGGGAGGAGTCGCGGTGGGGCGCCCCCCTGCTGCC
This sequence comes from Actinomadura sp. K4S16, assembly GCF_008327685.1. GTDB lineage: Bacteria > Actinomycetota > Actinomycetes > Streptosporangiales > Streptosporangiaceae > Spirillospora. Next base: position 71,284 of record NZ_BDDE01000019.1, on the reverse strand, counting down.
GGACGTCCTGCTCGCGGTCCACTGCGTCGTGCACGACGTGCACGAGGCCGGCGACCACGAGGTGGTGATCGGGCGGGTCCTCGCGGTGGACCGGCACGAGGTGGTCGACGGCGCGTGGCGGCGTCCGATGGTGTTCTTCCGCAGCCGGTTCGGCGTCGGCGAGCCGGACGCGCCGATCGCCCCCGACCCGTGGGGCATCGGCGACCGGTGGGGCTGGGGCTGAGGTCACTTCTGGCCCGCCGTCACATCGGGTCCGCCCGTCACATCCAGTCGCCGCGGCCGTCGACCGCGAGCAGCCGGTTCATGGTCTCCGGTGACCAGCTGGTCTCCTCGCCGGTCCGGACGGCGCGCCGGGTGCGCCCGCCGGGGCGTCCCGCGCGGGTGCCCGGGGCCGAGCCGGGGAACAGGATCTGCGACGCCTCGCGCGCGGCGGTGACGACCAGCGGCGCGACGTTCTCCAGCGGCGCCCGGATGTCGCCGGCCAGCGAGATGCCCGCGACCGGCCCCTCGGCGCCGCGGATCGCCGCGGCGACGCAGGCGATGCCCGGGTAGGACTCGCCGCGCTCGAACGCCAGGCCGCGGCGCTGCCGGATGCGGTGCAGCTCCTGGTGGAGCGTGCCCAGCTCGCCGATCGTGCGGCTGGTGAACCGGCTGATGCCCGAGCCGAGCAGCGCGTCCACCTGCTCGGGCTCCAGCCAGGCCAGCATCGCCTTGCCGAGCGCGGTGCAGTGCGCCGGGGCGCGGCCGCCGACCCGCGACGGGACGGAGGTGGCGAGCCGCCCGCCGAGCTTGTCCAGGTAGAAGACCTCGGCGCCGTCCAGGACGGCCAGGTGCGCGACGAGCCCGGTGGTGACCTGCAGTTCGTGCAGCAGCGGCGCGGCCGCCTCGCGGATCTTGCCGTGCCCGCCGTCCTGCCCGCCGAGGCCGAGGGCGCGCTGGCCGAGGCCGTAGCCGAACGAGTGGTGCGCGAGCCAGCGCTGCTTGACGAGCTGGTCCAGGATCCGGTGCGCCGTCGAGCGCGGCAACTGGGTGCGGCGGGCCACGTCCTCCAGGGTCAGCCGGGCGGTCGGTCCGTTGAACGCGTCGAGGATCAGCGTCATCCGCTCGATCATCGACGGCGGCGACTCCCGGCGCGCGTTCGCCGTCGTCATGACGTCCCGCCGCGTCATCGACTCCGGCGCGGTCATGGCCTCCGGCGTCGCTGCCTCCGGCGTCATGGCCTCGGTCATCGCACCTCCCAGAACATGACTGAAATGAATTCTTGTTACCTGGAATGTAGCAACCGCTTGCTCTCAGCGGAAGAGGGGTCGTAAGACCAGGTCAGCCGGAGCATACGAGACCGGGACCGCGCCCCAGGTCGGACCGGAGGCCGTGATAGAACGTTTTTCTGCCAACGAGGGGAGCAGCGATGCGTGTCGGGATCGTCACGCCGGTGGCGGCCCAGCCGCCCGGCCATGCCGCCTGGGAGCGTGACGCGGGCGTCGAGGAGATCGGCCTGATCGCCGCGACCGCCGACCGGCTCGGCTACCACCACCTGACGTGCAGCGAGCACGTAGCCGTCCCGGCGGAGGCCGCCGAGCAGCGCGGCGGCGTCTACTGGGACCCGCTCGCCACCTTCGGCTACCTCGCCGCCCGCACGTCCCGGATCCGGCTCGCCACGCAGGTGCTCGTGCTCGGCTACCACCATCCGCTCGCCATCGCCAAGCGCTACGGCACGCTCGACCGGATCAGCGGCGGGCGGCTCACGCTCGGCCTCGGCGTCGGCAGCCTGGAGGAGGAGTTCGACCTGCTGGGCGCGCCGTTCGCCGGCCGCGGGGCGCGCGCCGACGACGCGCTGGCCGCGCTCCGGGCGTCCCTGTCGCGGCGGACGCCGGAGTACCGCGGCGAGCACTACGCCTACTCGGGGCTGGTGGTGGAGCCGCACGCCGTCCAGGAGCGCGTGCCGCTGTGGATCGGCGGCCGCTCCGGCCGCTCCCTGCGCCGCGCGCTGACCACCGACGGCTGGGTCCCGTTCGGCCTGCCGCTGCGCACGCTCGCCGGGATGCTCGCGGACGCCGACGTGCCGCCCGGCTTCGACGTGGTGCTCGCGCCGACGCGCCCGCTGGACCCGATCGGCGCGCCGGAAGCGTCCGGGACGGCGCTCGCCCGGCTGCGCGAGGCGGGCGCGACGATCGCCGGCGTCCGGATGGACTCGCGGTCGGCCGCGCACTACTGCGAGCAGCTCGCCGCCCTCCGTGCGCTGGCCGCCGACTACGACCTGGCCTTCGGGGAGGAAGCGTGAGCGTCGAAGCCCGCCTGGCCGCCCTCGAGGAGCGCCTGCGCGCCCTGGAGGACGAGCGCGAGATCACCCGGCTGATCCTGTCATACGGCCCGCTGGTCGACAGCGGCTGCGCGTCCGAGGTCGCCGCGTTGTGGGAGCCGGACGGCGTCTACGACGTCGACGAGCTGATGATGGCCGGCGGCCCGGAGATCGAGGCGATGGTCCGCTCCGACGGCCACCAGCGTTGGATCTCCGGCGGGTGCGCGCACGTCGTCGGGCCGCCGCACGTGACCGTCTCCGGCGACGAGGCCACCGCCGTCGGCTACACCCTCATGATCGTCAAGCGGCCGGACGGCTTCGTCCTGCGCCGCGCGACCGCCAACCACTGGCGCCTGCGCCGCACCCCGTCCGGCTGGCGCGCCGTCACCCGCACCAACCGCGTCCTCGACGGCCGCGAGGAGTCCCCCGACCTGCTCGCCTCCCACTTCCCGGGCGCCGTCCGCCACCGCTGACCGCCCCGGGGGAAGCCGCTTTACCCGCCCGGCGATGACATCATGCAGTAGTATTCCGATTACTTAGAGCAGGGGTTCCGAAGCGCCGCTCGAGCCGTACTCGAGCTTGATCGAACATACTTTCGACAGACCCGGAGAGGTGGCGGGCTTGAGCCGCGGACATACACTGGTCGACGTGACGGCTCCTGCGCCCCTTCGCGGTCCGGCGGCGGCCATCGCCTACCTTCTGGCGTCCGCCCGAGCCCACGGCATGCGCGTGAACCGCACCAAGCTCACCAAGCTCCTCTACCTGGCCGATCTGCGAGCCGTCGAGCACGGCCTGCCGCCGGGCTCCGGCGTGGAGTGGAGATGGCGGCACTACGGGCCGCACAGCCTCCGCCTCAAGGAGATCGAGCGCGACCTGCAAGACGCCGGGCACGTGCAGGTCGAAGGCACCGTCGATCCCTTCACCGGGAACTGCGAGTACACCATCCACCTGATGGACGCCCCGCAGACCGTCGTCGACGCCGCGTTCACCAGGATCGTGGACAGCGTCCTCGACGATTTCGGAGACTGGTCCGCGAGCCAGCTCCGCGACCTCACGTACCAGACGCCCCCTATGCAGGAGGCCGCGAAGCGCGGCAAGCGCGAGGTGCGGCTCGACCTCTCCGGCGGAGCGCCCTTCCCGGACCTCGGCCCAGGGCTCGCCCACCTGCGCGAATGGGCCGCGCGCAACCCCCTCCCCGCGGACGAGCCGGGCGGCACCGACGACCTCGCCGAGGAACTGGACGACCTCGCCGAGCACCGCGCCGACGCCACGCGGCGCTACCTGGACGAGTGATGCCCGGCCCTTACCTGGCCGGCGGCATCTACCTCGTCCCCGACAAGACGCTGCGTCTCATCCCCGAGGAGGGCAGGGAGGTCCACGACGAGCGCCGTCCCGTGGTGGTGGTCACCGGCGGCGAGACCAACGGTGACGCCGACTGGCCCTTCGTCCTCATCTGCCCCGTCTCCGGCTCGACACGGCGCCGCACCCGTTTCGACGTGCAGCTCTCCAAGGGCCAGGGCGGTGCCACCAAGAAGTGCTGGATCCGCGTGCCCGCCGTCCAACCGCTCATGAAGGACGTTCTGGAAGATCGCACGGGCGTCCTGGACGAGGACCTGCTGACCCAGGTCCAGGGACGGCTCGCGCAGTATCTCGGGCTGCTCGGCTGATGCGGGCGGACGTCAGGGCGTGATGCCCATGGTGGAGACGATCCTTTCCGCCAGCTCCCGGTCGCCCTCGGTGCGGACGGTCACGTCGGCGGCGGTGCAGCGGCCGGCGGTCAGCCGGACGTAGGTCTCCCAGTCCATGGCGAGCCGCGCCGACGGGGACTCCGGAACGTCCGACCACGTGCCGCGGCCGTCGTCGCCGACCGTGACGGCGACCTCGAAGTCGGGCGGGCCGGAGATCGCGAAGACGGCGCTCCGGCCGGGGACGCCCTCCGCGGCGCGGGAGGCGATGCGGGGCAGGGCGCGGCTCAGCAGCTCCCAGAAGCACCGCGCCGCCGGGGCGTCGAGGTTGCCGGGACGGCCGACCGCGCGGCGGACGTCCTGCTCGTGCGTCCAGCAGTCCATGGCGCGGAACATCATGAACCGCGTGTAGGGGCCCTGCTTGCCGTCCGGGCACATCAGGACGCGGTCGGGGTCCTCCCCGGCCACCTGCACGAGGCGCCGTTCGAGCGCGTCGGCCAGCTCCGCCGCCACCTGCGGGCCGGGGACGGGGCGCCGCGCGTGCACCGCGGCCTCCAGGTAGCGGGCGAAGTCGTTGCGGACGTGGCCGAGCTCCGGCACCTCGACGGGCTGGGCGGGATCGCCGAGCAGGTCGCGCTCCACCCCGACGAGGTGGGCGAACTGGTCCTTGACCGTCCAGCCGGGACATTCGGTGGGGCGGTCCCAGTCGTCCTCGGCGAGCGTCGCGGCGAGCGCGAGAGAGGAACGGATCGTCTGCTCGTAGGCGGCGCAGTTGGCGCGCATCTCGTCGTTCATGTCGGCCCCTCCATCGGCCGCCCGAGCCGCGCGGCCGGGCGTTCGGCGCGTTGCCGACGATGGTGGCACAGGCGGCGTCCCGCCCCGCGTCCGGGTGCGCCACCGGGCGGCGGAACCGGGTATTGCGCGGAGATCATTTATAAGTGATCATGGTCGCGTGGCCACGGCCGACCGGTAACCCAGTTCCCGGGAAAGGACGCCTGTCGTGATTTTCGCTTCAGTGGGACTGATAATGGTCGGCGTCGTCGGTGTGCTCAACCTGGCGATTCTCCTCACCATGCTCCGGCGGTGGCGGGAACTGGCCGAGACGGGCGGGGTCCCCGCCGCCGGAGCCGCCTCCACCGTCCGGATGATCGATCGGATTCCCGCCTTCTCGGCCCGCGCCCTCGACGGCACCGCCGTGACGGAGCGGACCCTGCTCGGGACCGAGACCCTGGTCGGCTTCTTCTCCCTGACCTGCAAGGCCTGCGCCGACGCCGTGCCCCTCTTCGCCGAGCACGCCGAGCGGCTGCGGGCCACCGGGGGGTCCTCCCTGGCGATCGTCCACGGAGACGGCTCGGCCGGAAGCGACCTGGCCGCGGCGCTGAGCGAGGTGATGGACATCGTGATCGCCGAGGACGCGAAAGCCGAACTGTCACGGCGGTACGGAGCCAAGAATTACCCGACCTACGCTTGGTACAACGCCAACGGAATAGTGACGTCGGCAGGCGCGGGCATCGCCGCCATGCGCACCGAACTGGTCACTTCATAGCGCGCCGGAAAAGCCGCTACCTAATGCCCCGCGGGCCCGGCCCGCCGCGTATCACCCGTTCTCGGCGGTACTCGGCCCGTGCGCGGAAACAGATCCCCCCACCCCAAGGAGGAACCATGCTCCAGAGCGTGACCCGGCGCGTCACCCGCGCCATCGAGGTGCTGCTTCCCGCGGCCGACGCCGACGCCGGCTGCCCGCCGGACTCCTGGATGGAGTACAAGTACATCAACGGCATCTGCTTCGGCCGCACCTGCTCGGTCAGCGGCGACTGCAAGACCCACTGCGGCACCTGGTACAGCTACAGCAGCAACTACTGCTGATGCCCCGCAGGCCGGTATGACACCTGTCTGACGCCGGTGCGGCCGCCCTCGGGCGAGAGCGGCCGCACCGGCCCCGGTGCTACCCGGCCCCGCCTCGGCCCAGCCCTCGTCCAGGAGCCCCCGTGCTGTTCGTATCGTTCGCCTGCCGCCTCACCCTGATGGCGGTGTTGACGCTGGCGGCGGTGGCCAAGCTCCGCACACCGGGCGTCTTCGCCGCCTCACTGGAAGGCCTCGCCTTCGTTCCCGCGCGGCTGCGCCGCCCGCTGGCCGTGCTCGTCCCGGCAGCCGAACTGCTCATCGCGCTGCTGCTGGCCCTGCCCGCCACCGTCACCACCGGCTTCCTCGCCGCCGCGCTGTTCTGCTGCGGCCTGACGGCAGTCCCGGTCCTCGTCGTCGCCCGCGGGCAGAAGGTGGAGTGCGCCTGCTTCGGAGCGGCCAAGGCGCCCATGGACGGCTGGCACATCGCACGCAACGCGGTGCTGCTGGCCGCGGCGTGCGCGGGCTCGTCCGTGGCGATGACCCGCGGCGGCGGCGTCCCCGGCGAGGCGCCGGGGATCGCGCTGGCCGCGGTCTCGGCGGGCCTGCTCACCACCCTCACCGTCTTCGTCGACGACATCGCCGCCCTCTTCCGGTCCCCGGTCGCGGCGGGGAACCGCGGCCGGTGAGGCGCCGGAACCGGAAAGGACATCCGTGGAACTCCTCGTCGCAGGGCTCGTCCTGGTCGCGGTGCTCACCGCGCTGAACCTCGCGCTCACCGCGGCCGTGGTGCGCCGCTGGCGGGCCGGGCCGGACGCTCCGCCGGGCGCCGGCCACCACGGCCGCTCCGGCGGGGAGCCGGAACTGGGCATCGCGCCCGGCGACCGGATGCCGGAGTTCCGCGCGACCGCCGCCGACGGCGCGATGCTCACCAGGGACGGGCTGGCGGGCCGTCCGGCGCTGATCGCCTTCCTGTCCCTGGACTGCCCCGGCTGCGACGACAGCGTGCCAGGGTTCGCCGAGCACGCGCGCCTGGTCCGGGACGCGGGCGGGCGGGTGCTGGCCACGGTGGTCGGCGCCGACGCGGCCGGCAGCGACCTGGCCGCCCGGCTCGCCGGCGTCGCCGACCACGTGGTGCCCGAGTTCCTCGACGCGCCGCTCGGCGCCGCCTTCGGCGTCCGCTACTACCCCGGCTTCGCGCACTACGGCCCGGACGGGATCGCCACCGCCGCCAGCGTCGGCCTGCGCGGACTGGACGAGCCCCTGCGGCCCTCGACACCGTGAGCGGCGACGACGACGTGACGGGGCCCGGTGTCTCCGTCCTCCGCGGTATGAAGGCGGCCTACGCGCTCGCTTGGCGGGCATGCCCCGGCATGCTGCTCCTCCAGTTCGCCATGGCGGTGACCGGCGGCGCGGCGCCGGTGGCGACCGCCTGGCTGACCAAGGTCGCGCTGGACGAGCTCACCGCCGCGCATCCCCGCATGGGGGCGCTGCTGTGGACGGCGGCCGGCATCGGGGCCGTCGGTGTCGCGACGGCCGCCGCCTCGGCCGTCACCGCCTACGCGCAGGGACGCGCCCGGCGCGCCATCGGCCTGCTCTCCCAGGACCGCCTGTTCGACGCGGTCAACCGGATGAACGGGTTGTCGCGCCTCGAGGAACCGCGCTTCCACGACCGGCTGCGGCTGGCCCAGCAGTCCGCCGAGCACGCCCCCGACCAGCTGGTGCAGATGGGCCTGTCCACCCTGCGGGGCACCCTCGGCATCACCGGGTTCCTGGGCACCCTCGTGGCGATCAACCCGATCATGGCGGGCGCCGCGCTGGTGGCGGCCGCGCCCGCGCTGCTCGCCCACCTGGGGCTGAGCCGGCGGCGGGCCGGGCTGCTCTGGCACGTGAGCCCCGGTCTGCGGCGCAAGCTCTTCTACCAGATGCTGCTGACGGACCTGCAGGCCGCCAAGGAGGTCCGCCTGTTCGGGCTGGGAGGCTTCCTGCACGGCCGGATGCTCACCGAACTGCGCGCGGCCAACGGTGCCGAGGACCGGCTGGAGCGCAGCGTCGTGCGCGTCCAGGTCCTCCTCGCCGCCCTCGGTGCGCTGCTGGCGGCCGGGGGCCTGCTCTGGGCCGTGCACGCCGCGGCCGTCAGGACGATCAGCATCGGCGACGTGTCGGTCTTCATCGCGTCCCTGGCCGGCGTCCAGTCCGGTCTCCTGGCCCTGGTGGAGGGCATCGCCCAGGGGCACCAGTCGGCCCTGGTCTTCAACCACTACATGACGGTGGTCGGGATCGGCGACGACCTGGCCGAGCCCCCGCGGCCCCGCAAGCTCGCCCCGCTGACGCGTTCCATCGAGCTGCGCGATGTGTGGTTCCGCTACAGCGAGGACTCCCCGTGGGTGCTGCGCGGGCTGAACCTGACCGTCCCGCACGGCACCAGCCTGGCCGTGGTCGGCCTCAACGGCGCCGGCAAGAGCACCCTCGTCAAGCTGCTGTGCCGCCTCTACGATCCGGAGCGCGGCGCCGTGCTGTGGGACGGGGTGGACGTCCGCGACGTCCCCGTGGAGCAGTTGCGGCAGCGGATCGGGGCGGTGTTCCAGGACTACATGGACTACGACCTCACCGCCGCCGAGAACATCGGGCTCGGGGACCTGGAGGCGATCGGCGATCCCGACCGGATCCGGGTCGCCGCCGAGCGCGCCGGCGTCCACGAGACCGTCGAGCGGCTGCCGGCCGGCTACCGGACGATGCTGAGCAGGCTGTTCCACGCGGGGGACGAGGACGGCGACGAGGAGGAGGCCGCGCGGACGAGCGGGGTCCGCCTCTCCGGCGGGCAGTGGCAGCGCCTGGCGCTGGCCCGCGGGCTGATGCGCCAGGGCCGCGACCTCATGATCCTGGACGAGCCCAGCTCCGGTCTCGACGCGGTGGCCGAGCGGCAGGTCCACGACCGGCTGCGGGAGATGCGCGCGGGCGCCACGAGCATCCTGGTCTCGCACCGGCTCAGCGCCGTCCGCCAGGCCGACCGGATCGTCGTCGTGCAGGACGGCCGCATCCTGGAGAGCGGGGACCACGCGTCCCTCATCGCGGCCCCCGGCGGGGTCTACGCCCGGCTCTTCCGCAGCCAGGCGGAGGGCTACCAGGAGGACGTGCCCGCCGTGCGGGAGGGCGCGGCCCCGCCCGAGGTGCCGGGAGACGCCGTGCCGCCCGAGGTGCCGGGAGACGCCGTGCCGCCCGCGGTGACCGCCGGATGAGCCGGGCTCTCGGCCGGGCCGTGCTCCCGGCTCTGGTGGCCGGGGCCGCGGCGCTGGCGGCCCGGCACCTGCTGTCCACCGTCACCGTGCGGGGCGGCAGCATGACCCCGACCCTCCACCCCGGTGACGTGCTGCTGGTGCTGCGCCACCGCCGCCGGGCCCGGCCCGGCCGGATCGTGGTCGTCCAGCGGCCCGACCGGCACGCGGGGTGGTGCGGCCCCGCGGCCCCCTCCGGCGGCGCCGGGTGGTACGTCAAGCGGGTCGTCGCGGCGCCCGGGGACCCGGTACCGGCCTGGGTGGCGGGGGACCTGCCCGGCCGCGTGCCGCCGGGCATGCTCGTGCTGCGCGGAGACCACCCCCGCTCGGAGGACTCCAAGCAGTGGGGCCTGTGCCCGGCGGACCGGATGTACGGGGTGGTGCTGATGCGGCTGCGCACCGGCGGGAGGGTCGGCTAGCGAACGCGGTCTCGGCCGGAGTGCCGGCCGGGGCGCCCCGCCGACCTGGCCTGGAGCACCGGCCCGCCGGGGCGCCCTCGAAGGAATCCTCGAGTTGCCCGCGTCAGGCGTTGAGGGCGGCGCCGATGACGGCGGCGTAGGCGGCCTCTCCCTGCGCGTTCGGGTGGAGGGGCGCGGCGGAGTGGACGGGGACGTAGCCCTCGACCCAGCGGGCGGACGCCGACTGGCAGGCGTCATGGCCGGCGCTGGGCGTGACCAGGTCGATGTAGGTGCCGCCGTGGGCGGTCGTCTGCTGGCGGATCACATCGTTCATGGCGTTCACGGAGCCCTGGAGGAAGTTGGCGTCCGTGGGCAGCACCGGCTGGACGGGCCAGCAGCCGTTCCGCTTGATGTACAGGCCGTAGCCGGTGACGACGATCCGGGCCTGCGGGGAGCGGGCGCGGATGCCGTCCAGGACGGCGGAGAGCTTCGGGCCGAGGTCGCTGGTGCGCTGGGCCACCTCGTCCTCGAACTTGCCCTTGCACGGGGTGGCGGTGGGGTCGAGGGTGGCGCAGTCCTGGGCGATGCCGACGAGGCCGACGTCGTTGCCGCCGATGGTGAGGGTCACCAGTGCGGTGGACGCGGTGAGCGCGTCGAACTGCGGCGGGACGGTCCCGGTGTCGACGCCGCCGACGCTCGTGCTCTGCGACTGCGTCATGTGGGTGGTCTTGGCGCCGCTGCACGTGACGTCCCGGAGGCTCGCGCCGATCTTGGACGCCAGTTCGTGCGCGTAGTTGTGGGTGGAGCGCCCGCAGCCGATCGGACCGGTGATGTCGGGGATGAGCGGGCCGGAGGCCATCGAGTCGCCGAGCGCGACGTACTCCACCGCGGCCGCCGACGCGGGCACGGCCGTCCCGCCGAGAGCCGCCCCCGCCAGAACGAGCGCGCCCGCCGCGCTCCTGACGACCCGGCCCTTGCGGGCCCTGCCTTCGACGACCAGGCCCTTGCCGGCCCTGCCTCTGGGGACCACGCCAGTGAACGGACGGCCGTTGAACAGACGCTTCATGAGCTGACTCCCGGCGCCATGGACGATGTCGCCGTGATCGTCCAGAATCTGGACACGCCGTTCAATTGGCGTGAAAACAGACTCTTTCGGGAGCCGTTGTGACGCGGGACAAGACGCCGGCGCTGCGGGTGGCCGGCCGGCCGATGGCGGCCCATCTGCGGGTCCGCGCGCCGCTGCTGACCCGCCGCGTCGTGGCGCGGCTGCTCGCCGAGCTACCGGTCTACGCCGAGCTTCCGCAGGAGGAGGTCGCCGGGGACATCGCCGGGATCGTCCAGCACAGCCTGCGGCAGTTCGCGGACGTCCTGGAGCGGCGCCGGCCCGCCCGCGCCGCCGACTTCGCCCGGCAGCGCGACTCGGCGGCGCTGCGGGCCGAGGAGGGCGTGCCGCTGGACGCGATCCTCGCCGCGTACCAGATCGGCGCGGCCATGGCGTGGGAGGAGCTGACCGCCGGGGCGGAGCCCGCCGACCTGCCCGCCTTCCAGGAGGCGCTCGGCTACTTCCTGGACTTCCAGCGGCTGCTGACCTCGGCCGTCAGCGCCGCCTACCTGGAGGTGCGGCAGATCCTCGACAGCCAGGAGCACGGCGGCCGGCACGCCCTGATGACCGCGCTGCTGGCAGGGGAGACCCAGGGGCACCGACCGGCGCCCCGGTACGCGGTCCTGACGCTGGCCTTCGCCCCGCATCCGGACGAGTCCGGCTCCGGCCAGCGCGCCCGCATCGCCGCCCGCCGCAAGATCCGCCGCGTCCGGACCGCGCTGGACGCCGTCGCCGACGAGCCCGCCCTCACCGCCCTGGACGCGTCCGGCGGGACGGCCCTGCTCCCCTTCTCCGCGGGCTGGGAGGCGCTCGACGACCTGGTCTCGGGCGCGGCGAAGGCGGCCGACATCGACGTCACGGCCGCGGCGGAGATCACCGGTCCGGTCGGCGTCCCGGCCGCCGTCGCCCAGACCGCGGAGATCATGGACCTGGTCCGCCGCGCGGGCCGCCCACCCGGCCTGTACCGGCTCGCCGACGTGCTGCTGGACTACCAGCTGAGCCGGCCGAGCGGCGCGCTCGCCGCGCTCGCCGCCCTGCTGGCGCCCCTGGAGCGCAGGCCCGACCTGCTGAGCACGCTGGAGCGCTATCTGGCGTTCGACCTGGACCGCAGGGCGACCGGGGCGGCCCTGCACGTCCATCCGAACACGGTCGCCTACCGCGTCCGCCGCATCAGCGTCCTCACCGGCCTGGACCCCGCCCGCCCCGGCGACCTGCAACTGCTGAACGCCGCCCTGGTGGCCCGCCGCTCGCTGGGCGAGCCGCCTCGGCGGCGATGATCCTGAACCGTGATCCCATGATCACGAAATGCGTGCCGGGCACGCCCGTGAGCCGGGGGTGCGTCAGGCGTGCTCGGTGCGGAGGTGGTGCTTGAGCGTCGAAAGCTCGAGGTGCGGCTCGTGGCAGCGGTCGCACGCCCAGATGCCGCTGGGCACGGTGATGCCGCGCGCACGCGCGTCCTCGCGCGCGCACAGCAGGTTGTATGACTGGACGAGGCGCCGCCACGTCCGCCGGACCGCCGTTGACATTCCCGCTCCCCCTCCGAGCCGGTTCGTGCTCTTTGGCTCAGCATAGGGTAACGGGAATGTCAAGGCGAAACGCCGGACATCACTGCCCGATCTTCACGCCCGGTTCGCCCTGCCGGTACTCCAGGGGCCGGACCGCCCGGCCGCCGGGCAGGTTGGCGCCCTTGCGGATCTTGCCGGTGGGCAGGATCGTCCGTCCGAAGCTGTTCTCGAACATCAGCGAGGCGGCTCCGTACAGGGCGATCACCGCGGCCGCGACGAACAGCCAGCCGCCGACGTCCAGCGGCCATGTCGAGCCCGCCCAGAATCCGGCGGCGGTGAAGCCCGCGGCGACTCCCATGCAGGCCCACACCAGGGCGATCACCAGATTCTCGCCGAGCGCGGCGAGCGCGCCCAGGCCGCTGATCACGGCGAGCGGGACGAACCAGAACGCGAAGCCCGCATAGGTCGCGCCCAGGACGGGCGCCAGGGCCACAGGCGCCGCGCCGATGGCGACCAGCAGGAACAGCAGGCTCCAGCCGATGAAGAACGCGCCCCACATCCCGTGCATCGCCGTGGCGATGCCGTCGCGGGCACGGTAGCCCCACAGGCCGGCCAGCAGCTGCGCGATGCCGCCGAAGGTCAGCACCAGCGGCCACAGGATGAGCGGGGTTCCGACTCCGCCGTACCAGCCGGCCTGCCAGGCGCCCACCATCATGGTCGCGGCGGCGAGCCCGAACAGGCCGAGGATCGACGGGGCCGCGATGGGCTGCAGGAAGACGCGGGTGCGGTCCTCCCAGAGCGCGTGCTCGCCGGGCTGGTCGGCGCCCCTGCCGGGCGCCATCGCCGCGCCCTGCGGCTGTGCTGCCGCGCCGTAGCCCGGTGCGGCCCCGCCGTACCCGGGCGTGGCCGCGCCCTCCGCGGGCATCGCCGATCCGGTGTGCTCGCCGGGCGTCGGCGCGGATTGTTGCTCTCTACGCCTTGCCATGAGATCCCCCTCTGAATCGGAGAGCTGTAAACCCCTCCTAACCGTGTTCTAGCAGGTCAAACGGCATATAACCGTTTCCTGAAGAGGTTCGCATTTACCCGGGTTGTCCTTTGCCGCGCGGTGACGCGGGCATGGTCGTCCGGTGGTTCAGAGGCCCCGGTGGCGCGGGCGGGCGGTCCGGCGGTCCGGCGGTCCGGCGGTCCGGCGGTCCGGCGGCTCAGCGGCGCGGCGGGCAGTGGATCTCCAGGCCCGGGGAGGCGTTCCACCCGATCAGGCTGAAGAGCCGCTCGATGTGCGGGGGGACCCTGTGCAGGACGAGCAGGCCGCCGCGGTCGTGCAGGGCGCCGGCGGCCTCGGTGAAGGCGCGCAGGCCGGCCACGTCCATGAACTCCACGCCCGTCAGGTCGGCGTGGACGTCGCCGGGCACGCGCTCCTGGACGGCGCGCAGAGCGCGCGTGACGGCGGCGGTGTTGGACACGTCGACCTCACCCGTGATCAGCACCCGGGGCAGGCCCGACGCGGCCGTGATGCGCAGCAGCGCGGAGTCGTGCTCGACGATGTCGTAGTGGGGGCCCTCCCGCGCGCCGGGATCCGGGCCGCCCTCGCCGCCGGTGATCCGCCAGACCGTCATCCGCTCCTCACCCTCAACGGGGCGCCGCCGCTACCGTGCGCGGCCCCGTATATGCAAGGCTCTCACCTGTCGGGACCATCTGGCCCCCACCAGAGCGGAAAACCACGATCGGAAGCCATTTCATGGACGAGAAGGCGATCCTGGAACGTATCAACGACTTCATCGAGGAGGAGCACGCGCTTCGCCAGTCGCACGAGCGGGCCGAGACCTCCAACGCCGAGGCCCAGGGACGGCTGCGGGATCTGGAGGTGGCCCTCGACCAGTGCTGGGACCTGCTGCGGCAGCGGCGCGCCCGACTCGCGGCGGGACAGAACCCGGAGGACGCCGCGGTCCGTCCCGCCGCCGAGGTGGAGGGCTATCAGCAATAGCCCCCCACGGCCCCTTACGGGACCATCCAGCCGAGCACGGCGGTGGACTGCAGGCCGGACAGCAGGCACATCCCGGCGAGGAACAGCAGGCTCCACAGCACGACGCGGCGGAAGATGTCGCCCTCGCGCCCGTCCAGGCCGACGGCCGCGGCGGCGATGGCGAGGTTCTGCGGCGACACCATCTTGCCGAGGACGCCCCCCGAACTGTTGGTCGCCGCCATGAGGACCGTCGACAGGTCGGCCTTGTTCGCCGCGGTGACCTGGAGTGCGCCGAACAGCGAGTTGGACGAGGTGTCCGATCCGGTGACGGCGGTACCGAGCCAGCCGAGGATCGGCGACAGCAGCGCGAAGGCGCCGCCCGCCCCGGCCATCCACGTGCCGAGCGTCACGGTCTGCCCGGAGGCGTTCATCACGAACGCCAGGGCCAGGACCGCCATGACGGTGATGATCGCCCACCGGAGCTGGACGAGGGTCGTCCAGTAGGCGCGCAGGGCCGTGCCGAAGCCGACGCCGAGCGCGGCCATGGTGATCAGACCGGCGACGAGCATCTGCGTGCCGGGCGTGGTCAGGTAGTTGAAGTTGAAGGTCGGCAGGGCCAGCGGCTTGCCGGACGGGCTGGTCAGGTGCAGGCCCGGCCAGGAGAATGTCCGCGTCGCCCGGTCCAGGAGGTCCTTGACCGGCCCGATCTGGCAGACGACGAACACCGCGATGATAATCGCGTAGGGGGCGTAGGCGCGGGCGACCTCGGCGCGCGAGTCCCCGCCGTGCCCGCCCCGTCCCCCGCCCTGCCCCTCGACGCGGGCGGCGAACTCGGGGGTCGGCTCGTCCGCCGCGCCGCCGGCGACCGGGGCGGGCTTCGCCGGCGCCGCGGACGGGCGCAGCCGGACGGCGAGGACGACGGCGGCGGCCGACACCAGCGACGCCACGACGTCGGCGAGCGGCACCGAGATGAAGTTCGCGGTGACGTACTGGGCGGCGCCGAACGCGGCGCCGCACAGCAGGGCGACGGGCCAGGTCTCGCGCAGGCCGCGCCGCCCGTCCACGATGGCGACGAGGACGAGCGGGACGAACAGCGCGAGGATCGGGGTCTGCCGCCCGACCATGGCGCCGAGCGTGTCGCTGGACTCGCCGGTGACCTTGCCGAGCGTGAGGATCGGCGTCGCCATCGCGCCGAACGCGACGGGCGCGGTGTTGGCGGTGAGGGCGAGGACGGCGGCCTTGAGCGGCTGGAAGCCGAGCGCGATCAGCATCACGGAGGTGACCGCGACCGGCGTGCCGAACCCGGCCAGCGCCTCCAGCAGCGCGCCGAACGAGAACGCGATCAGCACCGCCTGGAGCCGGCTGTCATCACTGACCTGCGCGAACGACCGGCGCAGCACGTCGAAGTGGCCGGTGGTGACGGTGATGTTGTAGACCCAGAGCGCGTTGATGACGATCCACAGGATCGGGTAGAAGCCGAACGCGGCGCCTTCGGAGCCGGCGAGGAGCGCCTGGTCGGCGGGCATGCCGTACGTCCAGACGGCGACGGCGAGCGAGACGGCCAGCGCGATCAGGGACGCGAGCCACGCGCGCATGCGGACGCCGCCGAGCAGCACGAACAGCACGGCCAGCGGCAGCGCGGCGACCAGGGAGCTCCAGCCGAGCGAGTCGGCGACGGGATCGAGGACCTGCTGGTACACGGCGATCACCTCGCGGGTTGGCGGTGGCCCCCGAGTACGTCTTCTCTACCCGCCCCGGTGACGGAGATCACCTTGATAGTGAACTTTTCAACCGGTCAGAGCTCCTGAAGGATCCGGGCGGGGGTGAGGGGCAGGTCGCGGAAGCGGACGCCGGTCGCGTGGTGGACGGCGTTGCCCACGGCCGCCGCCGCGCCGACGATGCCGATCTCGCCGATGCCCTTGGCGCCCATCGGGTTCAGGTGGGGGTCGGACTCCTCCACCCACACCGCGTCGATGTCGCGGACGTCGGCGCAGGCCGGGACGTGGTACTGGGCCAGGTCGCGGTTCAGGTAGTCGCCGAACTCCCGGTCCATGACGCTCTGCTCCATCAGCGCCATGCCGATGCCCATGGTCATCCCGCCGATGAACTGGGACCGGGCCGTCGTGGGGTTGATGATCCGTCCGGCGGCGAACACGCCGAGCATCCGGCGGACGCGGACCTCGCCGGTGTCGGCGTCCACCTCCACCTCGGCGAACTGCGCGCCGAACGCGTGCCGGGCGTACTCCTCCCGCCCCTTCAACTCCTCGCCCGTGTCGGCGGACGCCTCGATCCCCTCGGGCGGGACCTCGCCGTCCAGGTCGCCGAGCAGGGCCTCGCAGGCGCGGACGACGGCCGTGCCCCAGCCGGCCGTCCCGCCGGAGCCGCCCGCCACCGACGCCCTGGGGAACGAGCTGTCGCCGATCTCGACCCTGACGTTGCCGAGGTCCTCCTTGAGCGTCTCGGCGGCGATCAGGGCCAGTGCGGTGCGGGCGCCGGTGCCGATGTCGGCCGCGGCGATCCGGACGGTGAACGTCCCGTCGGGCTCGGCGCGAGCCAGGGCCCGGTTGGGGCGCTGGTAGGCGGGATAGGTGGACGAGGCGACGCCCATGCCGACGAGCTTGCGGCCCTCCCGGCGGGCGCCCGGCCGGGGGTCGCGCGCGGCCCATCCGAAGCGCTCGGCGCCCTCCCGGAGGCAGGCGACGAGGTTGCGCGAGCTGAACGCCAGCCCGCTCTCCGGGTCGCGGTCGGTGTCGTTGCGCACGCGGAGTTCGACCGGGTCGATGCCCGCGGCGACGGCCAGTTCGTCCATCGCCGTCTCGAGCGCGTACATGCCCGGCGTCTCACCCGGGGCGCGCATCCAGGACGGGGTGGGGACGTCCAGGGCCACCACACGGTGCGCCGTACGGCGGTGCGGGGCCTGGTACATCATGCGGGTGGGCGTCGCGGTCTGCTCGGCGAACTCCTTGACGGTCGAGGTCTGCTCGGCCGCCTCGTGGATGATCGCGTTGAGCCGCCCGTCCTCGCCGGCGCCGAGCCGGACGCGCTGGACGGTCGGGGTCCGGTAGCCGGTGGTGGCGAACATCTGCTGGCGCGGGACGGCGAACTTGACCGGGCGTCCGGCGGCGCGGGCGGCCATCGCGGCCAGGACGACGTTGGGCCTCGGCGTCCCCTTGGAGCCGAACCCGCCGCCGACGTGGGGCGACACGACCCGCACCTGGGAGGGGTCGAGCCCGAGGACCTTCGCGATCATGGACTGGACGGTCGACGCGCCCTGGTTCGAGTCGTGGAGCGTGAGGGACCCGTCCGCGTTCCACTGGGCGATCGTCGCGTGCGGCTCCATCGGGTTGTTGTGCTCGGCCGGCGTCGTGTAGACGGCGTCCACCCGCACGGCCGAGTTCGCGAACGCCTCGTCGGGCTCGCCCTGCTCGGTGTCCGCCGGGAACACCGGGTTCACCTTGTCCGGCTTGTAGAGGCCCTTGTGGTCGGCGACGAGCCGCACGTCCGGCGCCTCCTCGGTGTACTCGACGCGCAGGAGGCGCGCCGCCTCCCGGGCGGTCTCCAGGGTCTCCGCGACCACGGCGGCGACGAACTGGCCGCGGTAGGAGACCGTCCGCGACTGGAACAGGGCCAGTTCGCCGTCCGAGGTGTCGCTGAGCTCGGGGGCGTTCTCGCAGGACAGGACGGCGAGCACGCCGGGCAGCTTCAGCGCGGCCTCCGCGTCGACCGACTCGATCCGGCCCTTGGCCACGCTCGCCTGGACGGCGGCGGCGTACGCGGCGTTCTCCACGGGGTACTCGAACGCGTACCGCGCCGTCCCGGTGACCTTCTCGCGGCTCTCCAGCCGGTCGGTCATGAGTCCTCCCCCAGCTCGGTCAGCGTCCGGACGATCAGGTTGCGGGCCAGCGGCACCTTGTAGGCGTTGTCGCGCAGCGGCTCGGCGGCCTCCAGTTCGGCCTCGGCGGCGCGCAGGAGCGACTCCTCCGTGGGCTCGGCGCCGCGCAGGGCCTCCTCGGCGCGGCGCGCCCGCCACGGCTTGTGGGCGACGCCGCCGAGGGCCAGCCGGACGTCCCGGATCCGGCCGTCGGCGACGTCCAGGGCCGCCGCGACGGAGACCAGCGCGAACGCGAACGACGCGCGCTCGCGGACCTTGCGGTAGCGGGACGGCATGCCCAGCGCGGGAACCTCAACGGCCGTGATGAGGTCGCCCGGTTCGAGCGTGGTGTCGCGCTGCGGCTCGTCGCCGGGCAGCCTGTGCAGGTCTTCGAAGGGGATGGTCCTCTCCCCGCCGCGCCCCTGGACGCGCACGGACGCGTCCAGGGCCGCCAGGGCCACGGCCATGTCGGAGGGGTGCGTCGCCACGCAGGCGTCCGAGTGGCCGAGGATCGCCAGGTTGTGGTGCTCGCCCTCACGCGCCGGGCACCCGCTGCCGGGATCGCGCTTGTTGCAGGGCTTGGAGGCGTCCTGGAAGTAGGAGCAGCGGGTCCGCTGGAGCAGGTTGCCGCCGACGGTGGCGAGGTTGCGGATCTGGCCGGACGCCCCCGCGAGCACGGCCTGCGCCAGGACGGGATGCCCTTCGCGCACGGTCCGGTCGGCGGAGAGGGCGCTGTTCGTGACCGCCGCGCCCACGACGAGGCCGCCGTCCGGCCGCAGTTCGATCCGGTCGTAGGGGAGATGCGCGACGTCGACGAGCCTGGTGGGCTCCTCCACACCGAGACGCATCAGGTCCACGAGGTTGGTTCCGCCCCCAAGGTAGACGGCTCCGTCATGGTGGCGCCGGAGGGCGTCCGCGGCGCTGGTGGCACGCTCGTAAGTGAAGGGCCTCATGCCTCGGCCGCCTCCGTGCGCTGGGAGGCCTGCTTGAGTGCCGCGACTATGCCGACGTAGGCGCCGCACCGGCACAGGTTGCCGCTCATGCGCTCGCGTATCTCGTCGTCGTCCAGGACGGGGTCGGTCCCGAGGTCCGGGGTCACGGCGCTGGGCCAGCCGCGTTCGGCCTCGTCCAGCATTCCCGTGGCGGAGCAGAGCTGGCCGGGGGTGCAGTACCCGCACTGGAAGGCGTCGTTCTCGATGAACGCCTTCTGGACGGGACTGAGTTCTCCGTCCAGCGCCAGACCCTCGACCGTGACGACGTCCGCTCCGTCATGAGCGACGGCCAGCGCCAGGCACCCGTTCGCCCGGCGCCCGTCGAGCAGGATGGTGCAGGCTCCGCACTGGCCGTGGTCGCAGCCCTTCTTCGACCCCGTCAAGCCGAGATCCTCGCGCAGGACGTCCAGGAGGGACGCTCGTGTGTCGACGTCGAGACGGTGCTCCGTCCCGTTAACGACCAGGGTGATGCCGGCGTGCACCGGGGAGGCTTCGCTTTCCATGCGGGGTGCCTACCCCGGATCTCCCCCTCGGTCACAGAAGATCGGGGCGGCGTCCCGGCGCCCTCAGTCGGATTCGGTGAGGATCTCCACGACCTGCCGCGCCGTATCGGTCGGCAGCGGCGCCGGCAGCCCCTTCCACTTGCGGGACGCCGCCACCGCCGCGGCGCCCGCGCCGCCCCCGTACACGGCGGCGGTGATGAACGACGCCAGCTCGGGCGGCAGCTTCTTCTCCAGAAGCAGCACGTTCATCCGGTAGGTGGCGGCGGTGGCCATGACGCCGAACGCCCCGGCCACGGCCCCCAGCCGCAGCGCCGGGATGCGCTGCCTGGCCTTATCGATCATTTCCTGCTGCGCCGCCTCGACCACACGCCGGGCGAGCACGAGGTTCTGCTCCAGCGGTTCGGCGGCCGCGGCGGGTTTGCGCGACTCCGACATGACCTCGGCTTACCCGTCTGAGGGGAGGAGATTCCGGCAAGCATGATGTCACTTTCCGTGACTTTGACGGTGCTGTAAGTTGCCGGAACGGACCCGACAGAGAGGCCGGTTCATGCAACCCTTCGAGCTGCCCGACTTCTACGTCCCGTACCCCGCCCGGCTCAACCCGCATCTGGAGGGCGCGCGCCGGCACACCACGGCGTGGGCGCGGGAGATGAGGATGCTGGACGGCCACCGCGACCCCGGCACCCCCGACATCTGGGACGAGCGCGCACTCGAAGCGATGGACTACGCCCTGCTCTGCGCCTACACGCACCCCGACTGCGCCGCCCCCGAGCTCGACCTCGTCACCGACTGGTACGTCTGGGTCTTCTACTTCGACGACCACTTCCTGGAGGTCTTCAAGAAGCCGCAGGACCAGGAGGGCGCCCGCGCCTACCTCGACCGGCTGCCGGCGTTCATGTCGCTCGACCCGCCCGAACCGGTGAACGCCGTCGAGCGCGGCCTCGCCGACCTGTGGGCGCGCACCGTCCCGGCGCGGTCGGACGCCTGGCGCCGCCGCTTCTCCCTGAGCACCCTGAACCTGCTGCGCGAGTCGCTGTGGGAGCTGTCCAACATCCGCGCGGGGCGCGTCCCGAACCCGGTCGAGTACATCGAGATGCGGCGCAAGGTCGGCGGCGCGCCCTGGTCGGCCGACCTCGCCGAGCACGCCGCGGGCGTCGAGATCCCCGAACGCGTGGTGGGAACGCGGCCGCTGCGCGTGCTGAAGGACGCGTTCGCCGACGGCGTCCACCTGCGGAACGACATCTTCTCCTACCAGCGCGAGACCGAGTCCGAGGGCGAGGTCAACAACTCGGTCCTGGTGATGGAGCGCTTCCTGTCGGTGGCGCCGCAGGTCGCCGCGGACACCGTCAACGACCTGCTGACCTCGCGGCTGCGCCAGTTCGAGAACACCGCGGTCACCGAGCTGCCGCACATCTTCGAGGACCACGCCCTCGACCCCGCCGAGCGGGCGGGCGTGGCCGCCTACGTGAAGGCCCTCCAGGACTGGCAGTCCGGCGGCCACGAATGGCACCTGCGGTCCAGCCGGTACATGAACGACAGGTCGCTCGGCATGTCCGCCGCCCGCGTCCCCGCGCTGCTGAAGTCTGCCCGGATCAGCCTTCCGCACATCCCGTTCCAGAGGGTGGGGCCCACGCCGCTGCCGGAGTTCGACATCCCGTACCGGGCCCGTGTGAACCCGCACCGCGACCGCGCGGGGCGCGGCCTCCTCGTCTGGGCGCGGGACATGGGCATGTTCTCTCCCCATCCCCGCACGCCCGTCCCGGTGTGGAACCCCGACCGGCTCTCGGGGATGGCGCTGGAGGTCTGCGCCGCGTCCCTCGCGCCGGACGCCGATCCGGAGGCGCTCGACCTCGCCGTCCAGTGGCTCGCCTGCGGCACCTTCGGCGACGACTTCTTCCCCGCCGTCTTCAACCGCGACCGCGACATGGCGGGCGCGAAGGCCTTCAACGCCCGCGTCCCCCGGTTCCTGCCGCTGGACCGCGGGCCCGTCCCGACTCCGGAGAACCCGTTCGAGGCCGCGCTGGCCGACCTGTGGCCGCGCACCGCCGGGCCCATGGACGACGCCGGCCGCCGCGAGTTCCGCGCGTCCGTCGAGCACATGGTCGAGAGCTGGCTGTGGGAGCTGAACAACCACCTCCAGGCGCGCATCCCCGACCCCGTCGACTACGTCGAGATGCGGCGGCACACGTTCGGCTCCGAGCTGACGATGAGCCTGGCGCGCATCGGGCGCGGCAAGGAGATCCCCGCGCACGTCTTCGAGACCCGCACCCTGCGCGAGATCGACGCCTCCGCCATGGACGTCGCGTGCCTGCTGAACGACTGCTTCTCCTACCAGAAGGAGATCGAGTACGAGGGTGAGCTGAACAACGGCGTCCTCGCCGTCGAGAACTTCTTCGGCATCGGCCGCGACGAGGCGCTGCCCGTCGTCAACGACCTCATCACCTCGCGCCGCCGCCAGTTCGAGCATCTGGCCGGGAGCGAGCTTCCCGCGCTGTGCGACGAGCTCGACCTGGACGACACCGCCCGCGCCGCCCTTTCCGCGTACGTCGAGGAGCTGCGCGACTGGATGGCCGGCATCCTCGAGTGGCACCGCGAGACCGACCGCTACGACGAGCGCGAGCCCGTCTTCCACCTTCCCCGGCCCTCCGGCCTCGGGACGTCGGCCCTCCACCTGTTCACTCGCGCCTCACACTGAGGCGGACTTTCAGGCCGCTTTGTTAGGCCCTTCCCCAGGTCATCCCGCACATCACCGCCCCGGGTCCCCGCACCGGGGCGGTGGTCTGCGGGGTGAAGCGAAATGCTGTGCCATGTGCGGACATGTGCCCTGCGTCCGGCCAGAACGCCGCGACGAGAGGAGAGGGCTTGCCATCCCCATTGCAGGCATCGCACCCGCCCGACGACAGGCGGCGCCGTTTCGAAGACATCTACGCGGCCAACCGCGCCCGGATCCTCGGGTACGCGCTGCGCCGCACCAGCGACCCGCAGGACGCCGCCGACGTCCTGGCGGAGACGTTCCTGACGGCCTGGCGGCGGCTCGACGACGTCCCGCCGGGTGACCAGGCCCGGCTGTGGCTGTACGGAGTGGCGCGGCGCGTCCTGGCCAACCACCACCGCGGCGAGCGCCGCCGGTCCGCGCTGGCCGCCGACCTCGGCGCCCGGCTGCGCGACGGCCTGGGCGTGCAGGACGCGTCCGGCGACGACCTGACCCGCGTGGGCGCCGCGTTCCGGAGCCTCTCCGAGGCCGACCGCGAGCTGCTCTCCCTGATCGGCTGGGAGGGGCTCGGCCACGCCGAGGCCGCGACCGTCCTCGGCTGCTCCCGCAACGCGCTGCGGATCCGCCTGCACCGCGCCCGCCGCCGGTTCGCCCGCGCCCTGGCCCGCATGGACGCGGACGCTCCCGCCTCCCTGCCCGCCACGACGCTTCCTCCCAAGGTGCGGATCCCGAACGGAGACACCCCATGAACCGCGACATCGACCCCCTGATCGGCGGACTCGCCTCCGTCACCGACCGCCAGGCCGCAGACCTCCTGCCGGAGGACGCGGCCGCCGCCCTCGCCGACCGCATCACCGCCACCGCGGTCCCCTCGGCCGCCCCGCGCAAGCGGCGCTCGCCGATCACGTTCGTCGGCGTCCCGCTCGCGGCGGCCGGTCTCGCCTGCGCGGCCGTGACGGCGGTCGTGGTGACCCACGACGGCGGCTCCGGCGGAGCCCCGGCCGTCACGCCGTCGAGCCCGCGCGTCCAACTGGCCGCGGCCCTGGCCTTCACCCGGAAGGGCGACTACATCGACGTGCGGGTCCGCGACCCGCTGGCCGACCCGAAGCGCTACAAGGAGGAGTTCGCCGCCCGCGGCCTCAACGTGACGCTGTCGATGGTGCCGGCCTCCCCGTCCATCGTCGGCACGGTCGTCATGGAGGAGGCCAGCGACAACACCGACGAGCGGGACTTCAGAACGATCATCTCCAAGGGCGAGTGCGAGACCGGCGGCGGGGGCGACATGTGCCCGGTCGGCGTCCGGATCCGTATCGGCTACAAGGGCGCCGCCACCGTCGTCTTCGGACGGGAGGCCCGCCCGGGCGAGAAGTACAACAGCAGCGGGCCCGTGACCGCCCCGGGCGAGGTCATGCATGGCATGACCTACCGCCGGCACCACGTGGGCGAGGTGCTCGCCGCCCTGCGCAAGCGCCACGTCACCGTCCCCGAGTACCGCGTCATGGAGGGGAACATCAGCATGGTCCGGAAGCCCGGCCAGATCCCGCCCAACTGGTACGTCCACGGCGCGAGCCCTTGGGCCAAGAACCAGGTCCTCCTCTTCGTGGGTCCCAAGCCCACCGAGGAGATGTCGAGCCAGCCGCCCGCGCCGGCGCCCGCCTCCCCCACCCCCACGGCGACCCCGTAAGGAAGGCCGGACCGCCCCCTCGCCGGGGCGGTCCGCGCTCCCTTCCCAGGCTCTTATTGCCTCTTCCCTGCGGTCTCGCCCGCTGACGGGGGCGGCGGACCGTGCTCCGGGGTCAGAGCCCGTCCATGCCGCGGGGGCGCCGCCCCCGTCCGCGGTCCGCGCCGGGAGAGCGTCCGGCATACGTGGGCGCCGCATCCGGCCACAGCGACCCCGTGCCGGCATGCGTCTGCGGGGCCCGTTTGTCGGTCGGCGCTGCCATGATCTAGAAGCCATGCCGCCAGCCCCCCGGAGGAGCCATGCTCAAGGTGACGGACGACGACCTCGAGTGGGCCGAGACGCTCGGTGCGATCTTCTGTGTCACCTTCGTCAGAGGAGTCGACGAGACCGAGGCGCTGTCACGGCTGGGCGCTCTTCCCGACACGCTGGGCCGCCGCACCCTGGAAGAGGCGCGCGAAGCCTACGACTCCTACGAGGCGGGCTACGCCGACTTCGCGGCCGCGATCAGCCTCGGCTCCTGGACCGTGCTGATCGAGCCCAACGGCTTCCTGGGCTCGCAGACCGAGTCGCTGGCGGCGCTGTCGCGCGGCACCGAGGCCGTCTCGGTACTGCGGCACGACTACGCCGACCACGGCTTCCGCTACGCCGTCGACGGCACGCTGGTCACCGGGTTCGAGCCCACCTGGCCCGAGCACCGCTGGGGCAGCGAGCCCGACCTGCTGCTGGGGAAGATGCGGGCGGCGGGCCTGGACCCCGACGCCGAGGACGACGACGACCTCGTCCCGGGCGCCTACCTCTCGGCCCTTCTGCTGGCGGGCCTGGTCACTCGCGTCCTCCCCCATCCCGACTCGCTGGACGGGGGGCTCCTGACCGCCGCGATCGAGCCCTGGTTCTGCGCGGCGCCGCCCCCGCTCACCCACGGGCCCGCCGCTCCCGCCATGCTCGAAGCCCTCGACGCCGCGCCGCCGCACCTGCTCCGCGCGGTCGCCGCCCGCGAGACGATGCGGCTGGCCGCCGTCCTGGATCTCGACGGCACTCCGGGCCTCGCCGAGGCGGTCGCCGCCGCCGAGCGCGGCGAGCGGGTCACGGTGTCCCCCGGCTCCGAACTCGGCACGCACGTCCGCTCCTGGGTGACGCGCTCACGCCAGGCAGGACGATCGCTCAACGATCCTGTCGCCCGCCACCACATGAGCGACGCCGAGCGGGACGCCGCCCACCTGCTGGGATGGTTCGCGAGTGCGCTGAAAGCCGCGCTGTGGCACGAGCCTCACGCCGCCGCGCGTGCCGCGCTCCGTCCGCTCACCCAGGGCCCTCCTGCCCTCCGCGACCCGGCTCAGGAGGCCGCCATCCTGGAGACCCTCCAGGGCCGCACCGCGTAGCCGCGACGCGCACCGCCGGACGGTCGAGAAGGCGCGGTCAGGAGGAGAGCGCCTCGCGGGCGGTCATCAGGGCGAAGCCCAGGAGGTTCTCGCCGCGCCAGGCGGCGGGGGTCTCGGCGCGGGGGTCGTCGGCGGCCAGGCCTATGCCCCAGACGCGGTCCAGGGGGCTCGCCTCCACGAGGATGCGGTCGCCGGTGCCGAGAAGGTAGTCGCGGAGTTCTTCGTTCTGGGCGAACTTGGCCTCGCTGCCCTTTGTGACAATGGTCACACGATTGTCGCGCCATGTCTGCTCGTCGAAGTCGCGGACGCGGCGGCCGAGCTCTTTCGCGTCGCGGGGATGGGACGCCGCGACGATCGCGGCGGCCGTTTCCTCGTCGCCGAAGAGGCGGGCCTTTTCCGCCATCATGTAGTGCTCGGCGGTCGCGTAGGCGACCCCGCCGAGGGTGAACGGGGACGGCCACCACTGGCTGAGATAGCCGCGGCCAGGGGTTTGGTGGCCCCAGAAGAACAGGAACTTCAAGCGCGCGCCCTGCTCCTGGAGGCGGGCCAGCTCGGCAACGTCCATGGATGAGAGCGTGCCAGGGACGGCCGCCGCGGTCCATCCCGTTTTCCCGCCGGGAATGGATGATCGATTGGCGTTGTTGGGATGTTCGCCGCGGTCCGGGGTGGGGATCGCGGTCTAGACCATTTTGCGGTCCCGGCACCCCGCCGGGACCATCTATTGATCCGGCCCGGCCTTGAACAGGAGGACTGCGGTAACAATGGACAACGCCCTGGCGAACCCCCGGCGCACCAAGATCGACGCGTGGCCCGAATGGCGGCCCGCGGAACCGGACTCCGAGCGTCCCGCGGAGGCCGACGCGTCCGAGGACGAGCTCGCCGCGCACTGACGGCCCTCCGGCCGATAGATGAGGACCCGCCCGGTTCCCCGGGCGGGTCTTTCGCGTCCGGGCCAAGTGGCCTGCGGAGTTTCGGGCGGCGTGGTCAGGCCGGGGTGAGGAGGCCTTCGATCGTCCGGCGGGCCTTGCCGGTCGCGCCTTGATCGCCCAGGCGCAGGGCGGTGTTGGCCGCGTTGAGGACCGCGTCCACCTGGAAGGCGGCCAGATCGGGATCGAGGGGGCCGATCTCGCCCGCCTCCATCGCGTCGCGCATCTCCCGTTCGAGCAGCGCCAGCCACTGCCGGCGCTGGTGTGCCAGCGCGTCCCGGACGGGGCCGGGGCGGCTGTCGAAGTCGGGGAGGTTGGCCGCCCAGAAGCAGCCGCCGGTGAACAGGGGCTTCTCCGCGTATTCGATCCAGTGCCCGGTCAGGGCCCGCACCCGGGCGACGCCGGCGGGCGCGGTCTGCGCGGGGCGCACGACCGCGTCGACGAACAGTTCGCGCGCCGCCTCGACGGTGGCCAGATGCAGGTTCTGCTTGGTGCCGAACAGCGTCTGGATGCCGCTCTTGCTCACCTGGAGGTCGGTGGCCAGCCGCCCGAAGCTCAGCCCGTCGAGTCCCTCCATTGACGCGACGTCCACGGCGTGCCGGGTGACGGTCCGCCGCGCCCGGGCGCCGCGCAGGAGCCGCCCATCGGTCACGCCCGGCTCCGGGGACGGGACGTTCTCGCTCATCCCGGCCATCCTCCCACAGCATTGCCTATACGTACGATCGACCGTATTGTTTGTTCCGCTCCTGGGGGCGGCGTCCGGCACCGGCCCGCCCCCGGCACCCCGGTATCGCCATCGACGGAGGGCCGATCGTGGACAGCGACCGCATGTTCGAGCTGGCGCAGGCACTCGCCGCCGCCAAGAGCCGCCAGGACGTCCCCGCGGCGATGAAGCTGCTGCACCCGGAGATGCTGCTGGAGAGCCCGGCCTTCGGGACGGCGGTCCGCGGCACGGCGGCGAACGAGAAGGCGCTGCACTGGTTCTTCGCCTCGTTCCCCGACTACGACGTCGTCCTGGAGGGCCACGCCGCGAGCCGCGACGCGCTGGTCTGCTGGGGCACCGTCCGCATGACCATGACCGGCGACCGGTTCGGCGTCGTGCCCAACGGCAGGCGCGCGGAACTCCCGGTGTACATCCGGTTCGGGTTCCGGGACGACCTGATCGCCGCCGAGCACTTCTTCTTCGACCTGTCGGAGCTGTGCGCCCAGTCGGGCGTCTCGACCGACGCCGTCCGCGCGGTGCTGTTCGGATCACGCGATGCCGTTCGGGGCTCCGCCTGAAGCCCTCCGACGACGAAAGGCGATGAGCCATGCTGACGGACCCGCGCGTGAAGGACGTGGGCGAGATCCGCGCCGAATTCCTCTTCGACATCGTGGTCGATCTGGACCCCCTCCTGGACTTCGGCCGGGGGCCGGCCGGGCGGCGCGTCCTGTTCGGAGCGGCGGGCGGGGCGTTCGAGGGACCGATGCTGCGCGGCGAGGTCCTGCCGGGCGGCGGTGACTGGGCGCTGTTCCGGTCCGACGGGACCATGCTCCTGGACGTCCGGCTGACCCTCCGCACCGACGACGGCGCCCTGGTCCACATGACCTACGGCGGCCGCTACGCCACCCCGCCGGACCTGCGCGCCGAGATGGCCGACCCCGACACCAGGCACCGGGTCGACCCGTCGCAGTACTACTTCCGCACCAATCCGCTCTTCGAGACGGGAGCCGAGCAGTACGCGTGGCTGAACGACATCGTCTGCGTGGGCTCGGGCTACCTCGTCCAGGACGGGATCGCCTACAAGGTCTTCCAAGTGGTGTGAAAGAGCGTCGCAGGCGGGGCGGCTAGAGGACGTTCACCGCCAGCTCGCGGACGACGCGTTCGTCCACCTCGACGCCGAGGCCGGGGGCGTCCGGGACGCGGGCCGTGCCGTCGGAGACCTCGACCGTCGGGCCCGCGTACGGCGACTCGATGAACTGGCGGCCGTTGAGGTCGACCGGGGTGTCGACGCCGTAGGCCGAGAAGAGGTGCAGGGACGCGGCGAGGCCGAGGTCGGAGTCGGTGAGTCCGGAGCCCATCAGCGCGACGCCGCAGTCCTCGGCGAGGGAGCACAGGCGGCGCGAAAGGGTCAGGCCGCCGGTGCGCTGGACCTTCGCGATGGCGACGTCGACCGCGTCGAGGCGGACGAACGTCGCCAGGTCGGACGGGTGCCGGAGGCTCTCGTCGAGGGCGACGGGGATCGGGCAGGCGTCGCGGAGGCGGCGCAGGCCCGCGATGTCGTTGGCCGGGAGGGGCTGCTCGAACGCGGTCACGCCGAGGTCCTCCAGGCGGCGGGCCATCGCGAGGGCCGAGCGGACGGTATAGCCCTGGTTCGCGTCCACCCAGAGGGCCGCGTCGTCGCCCGCGTGGAGGCGGACGGCCTCCACCACCTCCGCGTCCTCGGGCCCCAGGCCCACCTTGACCTTGAAGGCGCGGTAGCCCAGGTCGCGGCCCTCGGCGACGCTGTCGGCCACCTCCTCGGGAGACCGGCCCGACACGATCCAGCCGAGGTCGATCGTCTCGCGGCGGCGCTGCCCCCACATGACCCCCAGCGGGACGCCGGCGGCGCGGCCGAGGAGGTCGTGGAGGGCGACGTCCACGGCCGACTTGGCCAGCGGCGCGCCGATGCTGAAGCCCCGGTTGACCGCGCGGTCGAAGGCGGTCGTCACGCCGTCGAGGTCCCAGGCGGGACGGCCGGTGATCGCCGGCGCGAGGTACCGGTCGACGGTGGTGACGATGGACTCGGCGGTCTCGTACGTCCAGGCCGGGATGGGGGTCGCCTCGCCCCAGCCGTGCGCGCCCTCCGCGCTGACCTTCACCAGGACGCGCAGGCTGGGCCGTCCGGCGACGGCGACCGCGCCGCCCGACACGCCGAACGAGCGCCGGGTGGGCAGGGCCACGCAGAACGTCTCGATCCGTTCGATCTTCATTCACGCCTCCGGATGCGGGGCGGCGCGCCCGCGGCGCCCCGGACGGTGGGACGGCGGGCGCGCCGCGGGTCAGGCGGGCACCGCCAGGCAGGCAGGCGCCGCGGGTCAGGCGGGCGGGGCCGTGCTGGCGCGCAGCACCACCTCGCCCGCGACCCGTTCGATGCGGCTGCGGCGCGCGGCGGGCTCGCGCAGGGCCAGGCCCATGACGCGCTCCCCCATCGCGTCCAGCGGCAGCGCGACGGTGGTGAGCGCCGGGGTCACGTCGCGGACCATCGAGATGTCGTCGAAACCGGCGAGCGACATCTCCCCCGGCACTAACACGCCGTTGTCGCGCAGCGCGGCGAGCGCGCCGATCGCCATGACGTCCGTGACGGCGAAGACGCAGGTCGGACGGTTCTCGCGGCGCAGCAGCTCGGTCGCCGCCCGGTAGCCGCCGTCGCGGGTGAAGGGAGCCTCGACGATGTGCTCGGGCGCGAGGCGCACGCCCGCGTCGGCGAGCGCGTCGGTGAACCCGCCGAGCCGGTCGTGGACGGTCGTCAGGGCGCGCGGGCCGGTCAGCACGCCGAAGCGGCGGTGGCCGAGGTCGAGCAGGGCGCGGGCCAGGGCGGCGGCGCCCTCCCGGTTCTGCGGCAGGACGGCGTCGACCTTGAGGCTGCGGTGCCGGCTGAGGACGGCGACGCGGCCGCCGGTGCGCTGGTAGGGGTCGAGCTCGGCGGCCATCGCGCGCTCCCAGTCGCGGTCCTCGAAGCCGGAGCCGATGAGCAGGATCGCGCGGGCCCGCTGGGCGCGCAGCATCGCCACGTACTCGATCTCGCGGGCCGGGTCGCGGAACGTGCTGGCGAGCATCACCAGCATTCCGTGCTCGGCCGCCGTGCGCATGACGCCCCGGGCCACGGCGGCGAAGTACGGGTCGCTGACGTCGTGGCAGATCACCCCGACGGACTTGCTGGAGGAACTGGCCAGGGCCTGCGCGTGCGCGTTCGGGGTGTAGCTCAGCTCGGCCGCCGCGGCGAGCACGCGTTCCCGCAGGTCGGCACGCACCTGCGCGGTCCCGTTCAGGACGCGGGACGCGGTGGCGAGCGAGACGCCGGCCTCCCGCGCGACGTCCTGCAGGGTCACGTACGCCCGGTCGCCGGTGCGCTCCTCCTCGGCCGCCTCCGTCATCACCGCTCCCTCGGCCGGCGCGGGGCCCTCGCGGCGGGTTCCTGGCGAAGACCCTCTTGACCGCGGCGCGCGCCGCTTCTTACGGTACATCAGAAAGCGCTTTCTGAACGCGCTTTCCGAACCACCCCGTCCGGAGGAACCCCATGGTGAGTCAGGGTACGACGGCCGCGCCGCCCTCGGCGGACGCGGCGGGCGTCGTGGAACGCGCCAGGCCCGGCGCCGGCGAACGGATCCGCGACGGCCTGGAACGGTCGTGGCGGCCGGTCGCCCTGCTGGTGGCCTGCTTCGCCGCATGGTGGGCGGTCAGCGCCTTCAAGCTGGTCGAGGCCTACCTCGTCCCGTCGCCCGGCGCGACGCTGCGGCTAATGAGCGACAAGTGGGGCTATATCTGGCAGCACACGTGGGTCACCACGTACGAGACCCTGATCGGCTTCGCGCTCGCGGTGCTGATCGGCGTCGCGTCCGCGGTGGTCATGGTGTACTCGGCGACGGTCGAGCGCACCCTCTACCCGATCCTGCTGTTCGCGCAGGTCATCCCGAAGATCGCGATCGCCCCGCTGTTCGTGGTCTGGCTCGGCTTCGGCATCGGTCCCAAGATCGTCGTGGCGGTGCTGATCGCCTTCTTCCCGGTGGTGATCTCGATGGTCGCCGGGCTCAAGGCGGTGGACCCGGAGATGCTGCAACTGTCGGCCACGATGGGCGCGAGCCCGATGGCCACCTTCACCAAGATCCGGCTGCCGGCCTCGCTCCCGCACCTGTTCTCCGGCCTGAAGGTCGCGGTCACCCTCGCCGTCACCGGCGCCGTCGTCGGCGAGTTCGTCGGCGCGAACGAGGGCCTCGGCTACGTGATCCTGCAGGCCAACGGCAACCTCGACACCCCGATGCTGTTCGCCGGGCTGCTGGTCATGTCGGCCATCGGCGTCGTGCTGTTCGTCGTCGTCGAGGTCGCGGAGAAGCTGCTGCTGCCGTGGCACGCCAGCCGCCGCGGCGAGGCCGTCACCACCACGTACTGACGGCGCCGCCGTCCCTGACGGCGCCCCACGGGCCCCCCGCCACCCGAAACCGCCCGCCCGGAACCACCGGACGGGACGTCCCGACACCAACGGCCGAGACAACCCACCCCCCTACGGAGGGCCGTCCTATGAAACTCCGCAACCTCGCCATCGCCGTCCTGGCTCCGGCCGTGGCGCTCGCCGCCACCGCCTGCGGCGGTGACTCCGGAGAGACCACCAGCGCCTCGGGCAAGAAGCTGACCAAGGTCACGCTGACCCTGAACTGGTACCCCTACGGCGAGCACGCGCCGTTCTACTACGGCAAGAAGAAGGGCATCTTCGAAAAGCACGGCATCGACCTGGAGATCAAGGCGGGCCAGGGCTCGCAGAAGACCGTCCAGGCCACCGGCGCCGGGCAGACCGACTTCGGCTGGGCCGACACGCCCGCGCTGCTCGCCGCCGTCGACAAGGGGATGCCGGTCAAGAGCATCGGCGTCTTCCTGCAGACGACGCCCGCGTCCGTGCAGTCGTTCACCTCGGCCGGGATCAAGAAGCCCGCCGACCTGAAGGGCAAGAAGATCGCCGGGACGGCCGGGGACGCGCTGGCGCGCACCTTCCCGGTGTTCCTGCAGAAGAACGGGATGAGCGCGAGCGACGTCCCCGTCCAGAACACCGACCCGGCCGGGAAGATGGCCGCGGTGCTGTCCGGGAAGACCGCCGGGCTGATGGGCTTCGCCAACGACCAGGGCCCGACGATGGCCGCCAAGTCCGGCAAGGAGGTCTCGATCCTGCGGTACTCCGACTTCGGGCTGAACTTCTACTCCAACGGCCTGCTGGCCGGCGAGCGGAAGCTGAAGAGCGACGCCGAACTCGTCAAGGAGATGGTCGCGGCCACGAGCGAGTCGTGGACGGCCGCGGAGGCCGACCAGGCGGGCGCCATCGCGAGCATGGCGGGCGCGTCCGAGCAGCTCCCGCCGGAGAAGGTCCTCACCGAGCAGTTCAAGACCACGCTGACGCTGCTGCACACCCCCGCGACGCAGGGCAAGGCGCCCGGCGTGAACACCGAGGACGACTGGAAGCAGACGATCAGCACCTTCCAGCAGGCCGGGGTCATCGGGAAGGCGCAGGCGCCCTCGGAGTACTGGCAGTCGTCGGCCGCGCCGCAGACCTGACGGGACGAGCGATGAGGATCATGAGCAAGCAATCCACCGGCACTCCGGGCGCGGAGCGGAGCGCGGACCGGGAGACGGCCGTCAGCCTCGACGAGGTCGCCGTCCGGTTCCGCAGCCGCAAGCGCGACGTCACCGCCCTGCGCGAGGTCTCGCTGGACGTCCCCATGGGGGAGTTCGTCGCGATCGTCGGCCCGTCCGGCTGCGGCAAGTCCACGATGCTGAAGCTGGTCGCGGGGCTGCTGAAGCCCTCGACCGGGGACGTGCGGCTGCGCGGCGAGAAGGTCGCGGGCCCGCGCCACGACATCGGCTACGTGTTCCAGCGGGCCGCGCTGCTGGAGTGGCGCAGCGCCCGCAAGAACATCCTGCTCCAGGCGGAGATGCGCAAGATGCCGGCCGAGCAGGCGCGCAGGCGGACCGCCGAGCTGATCGAGATGACCGGCCTGAAGGGCTTCGAGGACGCGCTGCCGCACGAGCTGTCCGGCGGAATGCAGCAGCGGGTCGCGCTGTGCCGCGCCCTGCTGCACGAGCCGCGCGTCCTGCTGATGGACGAGCCGTTCGGCGCCCTCGACGCCCTCACCCGCGAGCAGCTCAACATCGAGATGAACCGGATCTGGCGGGAGACGGGCACGACCGTCCTGCTGGTCACGCACTCGATCGCGGAGGCGGCCTACCTGGCCAACCGCGTCGTGGTGATGACCGACCGGCCCGGCTCGATCGCCGAGATCATCGATGTCGACCTGCCCCCGGAGCGCGACTACGCCGCCACCATGGCCCGCCCGGAGTTCGCCCGCGTCACCAACCGCGTCCGGGGCCTCCTCGGCGCGGGCGCCGCGGCCGACTGACCAGGCCGGGCGCGGCGGACGGCCGACCGGGGCGGAGCCGCGGCCGGCCGACCGGGCGCGCGCCGAGCAAGGCGCACAGCACACGACACACGACAGGCTAGGAAGGAACGGGATGGCACGCAGGTCCATCGGGATCGTCATGAACGGCGTCACCGGCCGGATGGGGTACCGCCAGCATCTCCTCCGCTCGATCCTCGCGATCAGGGAGCAGGGCGGGGTGCGCACGGCCGAGGGCACCGTGCTGTGGCCCGAGCCCGTGCTGGTGGGACGCAGCGAAGCGAAGCTGCGCGAGCTGGCGGAGCGGCACGGGTTGACGGCGTGGACGACCGACCTGGCCGAGGCGCTGGCGCGTCCGGACACCGACGTCTACTTCGACGCCCAGGTCACCAGCGCGCGGGTCGACGCGATCCGCGCGGCGGTGGCGGCGGGCAAGCACATCTACACCGAGAAGCCCCTCGCCGAGGACCTGGAGACCGCGGTCGCGCTGGCCCGGCTCGCCGACGAGGCTGGGGTCAAGCACGGCGTCGTCCAGGACAAGCTGTTCCTGCCGGGGCTGCTCAAGCTCAAGCGGCTGGTGGACGGCGGGTTCTTCGGGCGGATTCTGTCGGTCCGCGGCGAGTTCGGCTACTGGGTCTTCGAGGGCGACTGGCAGGAGGCGCAGCGGCCGAGCTGGAACTACCGCGTCGAGGACGGCGGCGGGATCATCCTGGACATGTTCTGCCACTGGCGGTACGTGCTGGACGGGGTGATCGCGCCGGTGCGCTCGGTGCAGGCGCTCGGGGCCACCCACATCCCCGAGCGGGTGGACGAGCACGGCAAGCCCTACGAGGCCACCGCCGACGACGCCGCCTACGGGATCTTCGAGCTGGACGGCGGGATCGTCGCGCAGATCAACTCCTCCTGGGCGACGCGGGTGTTCCGCGACGAGCTGGTGGAGTTCCAGGTCGACGGCACCGAGGGCTCGGCGGTCGCGGGGCTGCGGCGCTGCCGCGTCCAGCACCGCTCGATGACGCCCAAGCCGGTGTGGAACCCCGACCTGCCCGCCACCGAGGACTTCCGCTCCCAGTGGCAGGAGATCCCCGACAACACCGAGTTCGACAACGGCTTCAAGGCCCAGTGGGAGATGTTCCTGCGGCACGTCGCCGACGACGGCCCCTTCCCCTGGGACTTCTACGCCGGGGCGCGCGGCGTCCAGCTCGCCGAACTCGGCCTCCGGGCGTGGCGGGAAGGCCGCCGGCTGGACGTCCCGGAGCTGACGCCATGAAGATCGATCTGCCCGGGGCGCCCGGCCACGCGATGAGCGAGCCGCGCACCTACAAGCCGCCCGCCGGGCCCAGCACGTCGCGCGTCGCGTACGCGGCCGCGCACGTGGTCGCGGGCGGCGAGTCGCTGGACTGGGACGCGACGCTCGCGTTCCGGCGGCACCTGTGGTCCTACGGGCTGGGCGTCGCCGAGGCGATGGACACCGCCCAGCGCGGCATGGGCCTGGACTGGACGACGACCCGCGAGCTCATCGTGCGGAGCGGTGAGGAAGCGCTTTCAGAAGGGGGCCGGATCGTCTGCGGCGCGGGCACCGACCAGCTGCCGCCGGGGCCCGCGTCCCTGGCGGAGATCGCCGCCGCCTACGAGGAGCAACTGGCCGTCATCGAGTCCGTGGCCGCGGTGCCGGTGCTGATGGCGAGCCGCCACCTGGCCGCCGCGGCGAACGGCCCGGAGGACTACGCCTCGGTGTACGGGCGGCTGCTCGCGCAGGTCGAGCGGCCGGTCGTGCTGCACTGGCTGGGCCCGATGTTCGACCCGGCGCTGGAGGGCTACTGGGGCTCGGACGACCTCGACGTCGCGGCCGGGGCGCTGCTCGCCCTGATCGGCGAGCACGCGTCCCGGATCGACGGCGTCAAGATCTCGCTGCTGGACGCGGGGCGCGAGGTCGACCTCCGCCGCCGGCTGCCGTCCGGCGTCCGGCTCTACACCGGGGACGACTTCAACTATCCGGAGCTGATCCGGGGCGATGCCGAGGGGCACAGCGACGCGCTGCTCGGAATCTTCGACCCGATCGCGCCCGCCGCCGCTGCGGCACTGCACGCGCTCGACGACGGCGACACCGCGTCCTACGAGGAGATCTTCGAGCCGACGGTGCCGCTGGCCCGGCACCTCTTCGAGACCCCCACCTACTACTACAAGACGGGGGTGGTGTTCCTGGCCTGGCTGACCGGCCACCAGCGGC
Source organism: Actinomadura sp. K4S16 (assembly GCF_008327685.1). Taxonomy (GTDB): domain Bacteria; phylum Actinomycetota; class Actinomycetes; order Streptosporangiales; family Streptosporangiaceae; genus Spirillospora. The sequence continues at coordinate 35,804 of NZ_BDDE01000019.1, read as the reverse complement.
ACTTCCGGATGGTCGGCGGGCTGGAGACCGCGCGTTCCGTGCCGCACATGGTCCGCCTCTTCCAGCTCGCCGACGCCGCCGGCCTCTTCCCCGACCCCGGCCTCGCGGCGCACCGGATGCGCGCGTGGCTGACCGTCCAGGGAGCCGCGTGATGAGGGGAGGCGCCTGATGAGGTTCAGCCTCAACCAGTGGACGACCCGGTACTGGGCCCTGCCGGAGCTGGCCGCCGGCTGCGCGTCCGCCGGGGTGACGGGCGTCGGGCTCTGGCGGGAGCCCGTCGCCGAGTACGGCCTGGCCCGCACCGGCAAGCTCATGCGCGACCACGGGCTGGCGGTCACGTCCCTGTGCCGGGGCGGGTTCTTCCAGGAGCCGGACGCGCTGGAGAGCAACCGCCGCGCCGTCGAGGAGGCCGCCGAGCTGGGCGCGCCCGCCCTGTGCCTGGTCAGCGGCGGCCTGCCGGAGGGCTCCCGCGATCTGGACGGGGCGCGCTCGCGCGTCGCCGACGTCCTGGCCGAGCTCGCGCCCTTCGCGGGCGAGCACGGCGTCCAGCTCGCGATCGAGCCGCTGCACCCGATGTTCTGCTCGGACCGGTGCGTCGTCTCCACCCTCGGCCAGGCGCTCGACCTGGCGGCGCCCTTCCCGTCCGCCCAGGTCGGCGTCATGGTCGACACCTACCACCTGTGGTGGGACCCGGCTGCGTGGGACGGCATCGCCCGCGCGGGCGCCGAGGGCCGGATCTCGCTGTTCCAGGTCGCCGACTGGGTCACGCCGCTGCCCGAGGGCGCCCTCACCGGACGCGGCATGCTCGGTGACGGATGCGTCGAGCTGCGCCGGTTCCGCGAGGCCGTGGACGCCACCGGCTACACCGGCCCGATCGAGGTGGAGATCTTCAACGACGCGCTGTGGGCGATGCCGGGCCCCGAGGCCCTCGCCCTCACGCTGGCCCGCTTCGGGGAGCACGTCCTGAAGGAACCCGCCTTGAAGGAACACGGGGCGTGACGTCCGCTCCGGCGCGCCCGCGCACGTCCGGGGCCGGCGGCGGCCGGACGTGGCGGGCGGCGGCCGGGGCGTGGCTCGGCATCGGGACGGCGCCCGGCGCGCTCGTCCTCGGGGCGCAGATCGGCGGGCGGCACGGCGGTGCGCTGCCCGTCCCGGTCCTGGTGGTGGGCGGCGCCGTGATGGCGGCGCTGCTCGCCGCGCAGGGACGGCTCGGCCTGCGGGAGCCCGCCGGGGAGAACGCCGGGATGGCGGAGCTCGCGCCCCGCTACCTGCCCCCGGTCGCCGAGCGCGCCTTCACCGCGCTGCTCGCGGTCGCGATGGCCGGCTGGTTCGGCTTCAACGTCGGCCTCGGCGGGGCGGCCGCCGCGGCGCTCGGCGGCGTCCCGGACGCGGTGGGCGTCGCCGCGCTGACCGTCCCCACGGTCGCGGTGCTGGTCGCCGGCGGCGGCCGGTGGAACGCGGTCGCGGTCGTCACCACCCTGACCGCCGTCGCGCTGATCGGCATCGTCGCGGTGAAGCTCGCGCCGCCCGCGTCGCCGGTGTCGCTCGCCCGGGACGGACCGCCCGGCCTCCTCGCCGCGGACCTCGCCGGATACATCGGGTACGTGTCGGTGTTCGCCGTGCGGGCCCCCGACTTCACCGTGGGCCTGCGCGGCCGCGGCGACCTCGCGGCCTGCGTCGCGCTCCTCGTCGTCCCCGCGCTCGGGGCCTCCGTCGTCGGCGCCGGGGTCGCGGCGGCCAGCGGATCCACCGACGTGGTCGCCGTGCTCGCCGGACCGGACGGCCTGCCCGCGGCGAACCTGTTCGTCGCCGCGTCGGTCATCGCCCCGACGCTCGCCGCCGTCCACTCCGGCGCCCTCGCCGTCACCCGCTTCCTCCCCCACCCACCCGATCCCGCCCCGGCGCGGCGGGTGGAGGGGCGGCGGGTCGTGGCGGTGCTGGCGATCGCGGTGCCCGGGGCGGTGCTCGCGGCGCTCCGGGTCGACCGGATGCTGCTCGAATGGCTGACGGTGCTGGCGGCGGCGCTGCCGGCGCTCGTCCCGCCGATGGCGGCGGAGTTCGCGCGGCGGCGCGGGCGCGCGGGACGGCCCGTGGCGACGTGGATCTGGGCCCCCGGAGCCGCGGCGGCCGTGGCGCTGACCCTGGCGGGCCATGCGGCCGCCGCCCCGGTCGGTCTCGTCGTCTCCGCGGCCGCGACGGCGGTCCACGCGTGGTTCCACCGGGCTTCCCGCGGACGCGGTCATGACGCGATGTCCACATCCGGCTGGCCCGAAATTCGTCCTTGACGTGCGGGCGAGACCGGTCGTACGTTCTGGAAAGCGCTTCCAGAAAGCGCTTTCCTGCCACCGATCCCCACCCTAGGACGGCCGGAATGCGAAGAAAACTCAGCTGGTGTCTCCTCACGATCGCGGCGCTGCTGCTGCCGCTGCTCACCGTCCCCCCGGCGGCGCAGGCGCGCGACGACGCGCCGATCCTCGACCCGATCCCCGAAGACCCCGCCCCGTCCGGCCTCGGCCTCGTCCTCCAGGAGGTCGCGCAGCTGCCGAAGTCGACGCCGACGGGCACCCCCACCGACCCGCGGCTGCTGCGGTGGAACCGCATCAACTACGTCGGTGAGGTCCCCGACCACTCGGGCCGCCTGTACGTGCCCGACCTGAACGGCAACCTGTACCTGCTCGACAAGAAGACCCGCACCCCGCACGTCTACCTGGACGTCGCCGCCACGTTCGCGCCCGACTTCTTCTCCCAGGCCGGACTCGGACAGGGCTTCGGATTCGTCGCGTTCCACCCCGACTTCCGGAAGAACGGGAAGTTCTACACCGCGCACGTCGAGGCGGGCAACGCGCTCAAGACCAAGACGCCCGACCTCACCCCGCAGCCGAAGACCGGCTACCACGGCGTCATCGACGAGTGGACGGCGGACGACCCGAAGGCGGACACGTTCTCCGGGACGCACCGCGAACTCCTGCGCATCGGGTTCGCCGGCCGCATCCACAACCTCCAGCAGATCGACTTCAACCCCAACGCCCGTCCGGGCGACGCCGACTACGGCAAGCTCTACCTGTCGGTCGGCGACGGCGGCAACGGCAACGTCGGCGACAACGGCGGCGACCCGCAGAACCTCGCCGTCCCCCAGGGCAAGGTCCTGCGGATCGACCCGGCCGGGAACGACAGCGCGAACGGCAAGTACGGCATCCCCGCCGACAACCCCTACGCCGGGCAGCCCGGCAAGGTCGGCGAGATCTACGCCTACGGCATGCGCGACCCGCACCGGTTCAGCTGGGACACCGGCGGCACGCACCGGATGTTCCTCGCGCACATCGGCGAGCACGAGATCGAGTCGATCCACGAGCTCTACCCCGGCGCGAACATCGGGTGGAGCGAGCGGGAGGGCGCGTTCACGTTCCGCAAGGACGACCGCTGCCACCTGTACCCGCTGCCGGCCGACGACGACAAGTACGACTACGAGTACCCGCTCGCGGCCTACGACCACGACCCGCCCGCCGACTGGAACTGCAGCAGCGACGTGGGCCACGCCATCTCCGGCGGCTACGTGTACCGGGGCGCGCGACTGCCCGCGCTGCGCGGCAAGTACCTGTTCACCGACATCGTGGACGGCCGGCTCATGTACACCGAAGAGTCGGAGATGAAGCACGACGCGACCGGCAGGAACCGCGCGCAGATCTACGAGCTGGCGGCCTACGACACCTCCGGCAAGCCCGTCACGATGCGGGAGCTGGCCGGTGACCAGCGCGTCGACCTGCGGTACGGGTCGGACGCGCAGGGCGAGCCCTACCTGCTCGCCAAGGCCAACGGCAAGATCTGGAAGGTGGTCGGGACGAAGCGGGTCGCGGCCGGCGCGGCGGGCCCGGTCCGCATCGGGAACGCGATGGACGCCGAGAACTGGGCGCCCGTCACGCCGTCCAAGTGGGAGTTCCCCGGCGACCAGGTCATCCTCGCCGAGGAGGGCCAGCAGCGCCCCGGGCCGCGCCGCCCGTTCGAGTACGCGGTGCTCGACAAGGGGCCGGTGCTGACCTCGGCGCGGATCGACGCGAAGGTGCGGCTCGACACCCCGGTGTCGGTCAGCAACCGGGACGTGATCGTCGTCTTCGGCTACCAGGACGACACGCACTTCTACTACGCGCACCTGTCCAGCGACAACACCATCTACCCGCACAACGGGATCTTCCTGGTGAACGGCGCCGACCGGCTGCGCATCGACCAGCAGTGGAACGCCAACCGGTCGCACGGCGCCCCGCCGGCCATCACCGACGAGGCGTGGCACCGCGTCCGGGTGGACCGCCGGGCGGACACCGGTGAGATCGCCGTCTACGTGGACGGGTCGTCCAAGCCGGTCTTCACCGCCCTCGACAGGACCCTCGGCTCCGGCCGGGTGGGCTTCGGCTCGTTCGACAACATCGGCCGGCTCCGCGACCTGACGGTCCGCGGAACCCAGGCGAAGTAACGGCCTCCTCCGGGCGGGCGCCGGCTCGCGGCGCCCGCCCGGAGGACTCCAAGGAGTCGACATGATGATCCGCCGCGGCACCGCCGCACTCACCACCGCGCTGCTGGGCGCCTCGCTCTGCGTCGCAGCACCGGCCAGCGCCTCGACCGGCGGCGTCTTCCCGCCCCTGAAGAAGAACCTCGTCTCCTACTACGACTTCGAGCACCCCGTCCCGGGCGACCCGTCCCGCGAGGCCGACAGCGGACGGTCCGGCACCACGATCAACCTCATCAACGGCGGCGCGGACATGCGGGTCCGGGACGGCGCGCGGCGGCACGCCATCCAGCTCGGGCAGGTGAACCCGGCCGCGAAGGGCAACGACGACTGGAAGGCCGGGATCTACTCGGCGACCGGCGTCCCGTCCCTGCACGCGTTCAGCTCCGCCAAGGGCGCGACCCTCGCGGGCTGGTTCAAGATGACCGGCACGAACCCGAGCCCCAACACCGAGACGTCGAACCCGAGCGACGTCTACAACGCGGTCGGCCTGTCCGGCCTGCTCACAGGCGACTCCGACGGGCACGCCGTGCGCGCGCTGCTGGAGATCATCGAGGTCTCCGGCACCCTGCACGTCGTCGCGCTCGGCCGCCGCGTGGACGGTTCGAAGTCGCAGACGTTCGCCGCGAGCGAGGACTGGCGGAGCATCCTCCCGCAGAACACCTGGGTGCACCTCGCCGCGACGTTCGACTACGACACCGGCGAAATGGCGCTCTACAAGGACGGCAGGCCGCTGGAAGGCTTCTACACCACGGCCGGCGACCCGTGGGGCCTCGAAGGCGAGCCCGAGCCCGACGTCACGTCCGCCACGGACCCGCGCGGCATCAAGATCGGCGGCAGCTTCCCGCAGAACACCGCGGAGAAGAACCCCTGCAACTGCCGCATGGACGGCCTGATGTTCCTCGACCGCGCCATCACCGCGAAGGAGGCGGCCATCCAGTACAGGTTCGCGAAGCAGTGACAAGCCGCCGCCGGCGCCCTGCGCGCCGGCGGCTACCACTCGCCGACAGGGCCGGGCCCACCCCCCCGGCCCTGTTTCGTGTGCTCAGCGATTCCCGTGGGGGCGGGCGGTGTAGAGGGCGGTGTCGGTGGCCGCGAGGAGAGTGCCGTCCGGGGCCAGGGCCAGGTCGTTCGCGGGGGCCGGAAGCTTGACGCGGTGGGACGGGGCCGGCGCGGCGGTGTTCCAGGCGAAGAGGGTGTCGGGGGCGTCCCGGAGGACGGCGGCCACCAGGAGGTGACCGTCGACCAGGGCCGCGGCCGTCTGGTCGACGGGGGCGGGGACGGACAGGGACGCGATGCGGGCACCGTCCAGGCCGTGCACGCCCAGGTCATCCGGGGTCGGGCAGACGAGGACGAGGCCGTCCGGAGACGGGACGAGGGTCCCGGCGGCGGTCGGCACGGCGGCGATCTCCTCGCCGCGTTCCAGGTCGCGGAGTCGCCGGTCAGGGCTACGAGGGGGCCCGTCGCGGGCGTCGCGTGCAGGAGGCGGCGGTCGACGGCGCTGCCGTGGCCGAGCCAGAGGTGGAAGCCGGCGAGCCGGTCGCCGGTGAGGGCGTCCCACACCGCCACCTCGGCGTCGCTGGCCGGGCCGAAGACCGCGACGACGGCGGCGCGGCCGTGGTGGACGGCGAGGCCGAGCAGGTCGGGGTGGGCGTCCAGGGTGACGTCGCGGCCCGTGCCGAGGTCGTGGACGTGGAGGCGGTCACGGTGCGTCCAGGCGACGGTCGGCGACCCGGCGGGGACGCCGAACGCCCAGTCGGCCCGGTCTGCGGGGAAGTCGGGGATGGGCGGCCCGAGCGGCGCGCCGGCCGCGAGGTCCCACGCCTGGCCGGTGTTCACGCCCTGCCCGACGCGGGACGTGAAGGCCAGCGGCGGTCGCTCCGCGGTGGCGGCGACGCCGTCGAAGGACCCGCGCGCCAACGGGCCCGCCAGCACGCTTTCCGGCATGCGTGGGAGCGTAGGCCACCCGGCGCAGATCGTTCCACGCAGTCGCGAAAACGGGCGGGTGAGGCCCGTGTTACCCGTCGGCCGCGCGTGTCACCCGATGGTGACGCCCGTCATCCGCCGGCGGCGCGCAGGCGGGCGGCGACGTCCTCCGGGGGGACGTCGTTGATCCAGGCGGCCATGCCCGACTCCGAGCCCGCCAGGTACTTGACCTTGTCGGCGGCACGGCGGATCGAGAACAGCTCCAGGTGCAGGCGGAGCAGGTCGCGGCCCTCGCCGACCGGCGCCTGGTGCCAGCCCGCGACGTACGGCAGCGGCGTGTCGTAGAGGGCGTCGCAGCGGCGCAGCAGGTCCCGGTAGAGGACGGCCAGCTCGTCGCGCTCCCCCGGGTCGAGGGCGGCCAGGTCGGGGACGTGGCGGTGCGGCGTCAGGTGCACCTCGACCGGCCAGCGGGCGGCGGCGGGGACGTAGGCCGTCCAGTGCTCGCCGGACAGCACGACGCGGCTGCCGGCGCGCTCGGCCTTCAGCAGGTCGCCGAACAGGTCCGGGTTCGCGGCGGCCGACGCCAGCATCCGCTCGGTGCGCGGGGTCACGAACGGGTAGGCGTAGATCTGGCCGTGCGGGTGGTGCAGGGTCACGCCGATCTCGACGCCGCGGTTCTCGAACGCGAAGACCTGCGCGACGCCGGGGATCGCCGACAGCTCGGCGGTGCGGTCGGCCCACGCGTCGATCACCGTCCGGACGCGGGAGACGGGCAGCAGCGACATCGACGCGGAGTGGTCGTCGGTGAAGCACACGACCTCGCAGCGCCCGGCGCCGCGGGACCGCTCCACCCCGTCGATCGAGGGCGGCACCGGCGGGGTGCGGACGTCGAAGGACGGGAAGCGGTTCTCGAACACGGCGACGTCGTAGGACGGGTCGGGGATCTCCGAGGCCGGGCCGCCGGGGCACAGGGGGCACTGGTCTGCGGGCGGCAGGAACGTCCGCGTGTTGCGGTGCGCGGTGATCGTGACGTGGTCGCCGGTCAGCGGGTCGCGGCGGACCTCGCACACCGGCTCGACCGGCGGGAGGCCGCGCGGGTCGGCGACGGGCGCCCGGCCGGGCGACTCGTCGTAGTAGACGATCTCGCGGCCGTCCGAGAGCCGCGCCTTTGTCCGGTTCATCTCGACCGGCAGCCTACAGCGCCGGGGCGCCTGCGCGCGTCTCCTCCTCGTGCACCGACAGCAGGTACCTGACCAGCGTCGTCAGCACCTCCTTGCCGGACGTGCGCTCCCGGACGTCGCACAGCACGACCGGAGTGTTCTCATTGAGGTCGAGCGCCTCGCGGATCTCCGCGGGCGTGTAGTCGTAGCCGTCGTCGAAGCAGTTCACCGCGATGACGAACGGCAGGCCCCGGTTCTCGAAGTAGTCGACGGCGGGGAAGCAGTCGGCGAGGCGGCGGGTGTCGGCGAGCACGACGGCGCCGAGCGCCCCGAAGGACAGCTCGTCCCACATGAACCAGAACCGGTCCTGGCCGGGCGTGCCGAACAGGTACAGCACGAGGCCGTCGCGGATCGTGATGCGGCCGAAGTCCATGGCGACCGTGGTGGTCGTCTTCTGCTCGACGCCCTCGGTGTCGTCGACGCCGACGCCCCGGTCGGTGAGCAGCTCCTCGGTCTGGAGGGGGCGGATCTCGCTGACGGAGCCGACGAGCGTGGTCTTGCCGACGCCGAAGCCCCCGGCGACGAGGATCTTCACCGCGACGGGGGTCGCCGGGGCGGACCCCTCGTGGGGGGACGGCCCCGCGCTCCCTCCGGCGGCCGCGCCGGCGTTCTCAGAGGGCTTGGAGACCATGGAGCACTTCCCTCAGCAGACGTTCCTTGGAGAGCGTGCTCTCCTGTTGGGGACGGGTGGCGGTGATGAGCCGGTGGTGGAGCAGGTCGCCGAGCAGCACCCGCACGACGACCAGCGGCAGCCGCATCCGCGCCGCGATCTCCGCCACCGGCTGCGGTTGCAGGCACATCTCCAGGATGTCGAGATGCTCGGGGCCGATGCCGGGCGAGCCGGAGCGGGGCCGCGCCGCGGTCGAGACTATCGTGATCATGTCGAAGGCCTCACCGGTCGCGGGCCTGGCCCGCCCGCGGGTGAGCGCGTACGACCGGACGATCGGGCCGGCCTCGTCATCGAGCCATTCGTTGCCAGGACCGGTCATGGTCCGTCACGATTCCTCGGTGTCGAGGGACTCGGCGCGGCCGCGCCGGGTGCCCTGCTGGATGGACGACATCATCGACCGCAGCTGCTCGGGCGTCCGGTCGGCGCGGGCGGCCGGCGCCGGCTCGGCGGGCGCGGAGCGGTCCTCGCGCAGCTGGGAGGCCATGTTCTCCTGCCGGACGCGCTTCGGCAGCGAGGGCTTCTCGCCGGGCGACGCGCCGGGGGGACGGCGCCGGACCTCGCGGGGCGAGCGCGGCACGCTCGGCGGGGGCGGAGGCGGCGGCGACGCGGGTTCGGACGGCGGGTCGCCCCACGGCGAGGGCGCCGACCGGGGCGACGGCGCCGGGCCCTGCATCGGCTCCTCGAACACCGGGATGGGCCCGGTCAGCGCGTCCGGTTCCCCGTTCGACGCGGAGGACTGCATGGAGGACTGGATCGGCGACGGCGCCGAGTGCGGGGGCGCGGGGGCGGCCGGGGGGATGAAGGGGCGCGCGGGCTGGGCGAGCGGCTCCTGCGGCGGAGACTGCGGAGGCTGCGGGGACGGCGCGGCGTGCCGCCCGGACGGCAGGTGCAGCACGGACCCGCCCTCGCCGCCGTCCAGCGCCGCCTGCGGGCCGCCGCGGCCGCCGCCCACGACTGTGCCGACGGGGACGAGCGCGTCCTCCGCGCGGCGGGTGGTGAGCGCGGGCGCGCCGCTCACCGTGTCGCCCTCGTCGGGGACGACGAGTTCCTCGGGCAGCAGCACGATCGCGGTCATGCCGCCGTAGGGGGACGTCCGCAGGGTGACCTTGATGCCGTGCCGGCGGGCCAGCCGCCCGACGACGAACAGGCCGAGCTGCGCGCTGTCGGACAGGTCGAACTCGGCGGCGGTGGCGAGCCGCTCGTTGGCGGCGGCGAGGCTGGGCTCGTCCATGCTGAGGCCGCGGTCCTCGACCTCCAGCGTGAAGCCGTGCGAGACGGCCTGCCCGTGCACCTGGACGGTCGTGTGCGGCGGCGAGAACGTGGCGGCGTTCTCGATCAGCTCGGCGAGCAGGTGGATGACGTCGGCGACGGCCGGGCCGACGATCGCGGCGCGGGTCATCGGGGCGACGTTGACCCGGGTGTAGTCCTCGACCTCGGAGGCGGCGGCGCGGGCGACGTCCACGATCGCGACGGGGCTGCGCCAGCCGCGGCCGGGCGCCTGCCCGGACAGGATGATCAGGCCTTCGGCGTGCCGGCGCATGCGAGTGGCGAGGTGGTCGACCCGGAACAGGTCCTCCAGGTCGTCGGGGGTCTCGATGCGCCGCTCCATCGAGTCCAGCAGCTTGAGCTGGCGGTGCAGCAGCGTCTGGCTGCGGCGGGCGAGGTTGACGAACACGTCGCTGACGTTGCGGCGGAGCGTCGCCTCCTCGACCGCGCTCTGGATCGCGGTGCGGCGCGCGGCGTTGAACGCGTCGCCCACCTGGTCGATCTCGCGGGTGCCGAACGACAGCGGCGGCGCCTCGGCGGCCACGTCGACCTCCTCGCCGCGGCGCAGCCGGCGGATCACGCCGGGCAGCCGGACGTCGGCCAGGTCGATCGCCTCGCGGCGCAGCCGGGCCAGCTCGCGGATGACCGACCGGGCGACCCAGATCGCGAGGACGAGGGTCGCGATGACCGCGACCACGCCGAGCGCGCCCGCGAGGACGACGCGGGTGATGATGCCCTCGGAGATCGGCTGGGCGCGCTCCTCGGCGCCCGCGGAGACCGCCAGTTCGAGGCCGCGCAGCCGGGTGAGGTTGGAGTCGGCGGTGGTCTTCCACAGCACGCCGGCCGTGCCGGCGGAGTTGACCAGCCGGGGCGAGGCGACGAAGTGGTCCTCCAGCGTCCGCAGCCGGCCGTACTCGGGCATCCCGACGATGCGCTGGTAGTAGGACTGGTCGGGCGAGCGCAGCTCGGCCGCGGTGTAGGTGTAGAGGGTGCGCTGCGTCCCGACGAGCTTGGTGTACTGGGCGTGCTCGTCGGGGGTGATCCTGCCGGCGGCGATCGCGCCCGCCAGCAGCGCGTCCTCCTGCGCGAGGGCCTCGCGGGCCCGGGTCAGCGACGCCTCGTTGCGGGCGTCCTTGGCGACCTCGGAGTTGTTCAGAGTGGCGAGTGAGCCCTGCAGGGCGCCGACGTCGCCGAGCAGGGTCGTGTAGTCGGCGAAGGCGCGCGCCCGGTTCAGGCGCCCGGCGTCGATGGCGCGGCGCCGGTCGTCCAGCCCGTCCAGCTCGGTGAGGATCTTGTTCGCGATGCGCCGGGCGTCCTGCGAGGCGGCGCCCTGGACGGCCTCGGATCTGGCGAGCCGGCGGAACAGCTCGGCCTGCCGGTCGGTGACCAGGCGGCCGGACTCCATGGCGGCGCGGTCGCCCTCCGCGCGGCCGCCGAGGTACACCATCGACAGGCGCCGCTCGGCCTGCAGGGCGCTGCCGAGCGCGCCCGACGGGTAGCCGTAGTGGTCCTGGACGGTCTTGACGTGGCGGAGGTTGAGCCCCTCGCCGAGGGCGATGCTCGCGGCGAACGCCCACAGCACGCCGAGGGAGACCACCGACACGGTGACCATCAGGACGACCTTGAAGCGGATGGACCGGAAACGCGCGGCCTTGGGAGCCCGCCGGTGACCGGCGGACGAGTCCGTGGTGCGGCCTCGATTTGGCACTGCGGCTGAACCTTCACTCGGGGCGGACGGGACGGGCAGGTGGCGGGTGGCGGGCGGGCGTCGACTGCGCGGAGCGGCTCGCGCGGAACGCAGGAGAGCCTAGGACGGTCGGCCGCTATGTGTCGACAGTTTCCAGATCATCACGTTTTGTGGCGACGGATGGCCCAAAATACCCCTACGATGCCTCAGCGTGATGGCTCGTACCCCAGAAGCGACGACGACCGTGCGCTCTCCGGCCCGTCCCCGCCGGGCCCTCCTCGCCGCGGGGGCACTGGTCGCGGCGGCGCTGACCGGCGCCTGCAGCGGCGACTCCGGCGGGACCGCCGCGCCGCCCGACGTCCCGATGCTGCAGGAACTCGGCACCCCGGAGGGCCGGCTCGACCTGGTCGCCTGGGCGGGGTACGCCGAGAACGGCACGAACGACCCGAAGGTCGACTGGGTCAAGCCGTTCACGAAGGCGACCGGCTGCAAGGTCTACACGAAGGTCGCTGACACCTCCGACTCGATGGTCGCGCTGATGAAGACCGGGCAGTACGACGGCGTGTCGGCGTCCGGCGACGCGAGCCTCCGGCTCATCTACGGCGGGACGGTCGCGCCCGTCAACACCGGCCTGGTCGCGAACTGGGAGGACGTCGCCAAGTACCTGAAGAACCAGCCGTACAACTCCGTCCGCGGGCAGATGTACGGCATTCCGCACGGCTACGGCGCCAACATGCTGATGTACCGGACGGACAAGATCACGCAGCGTCCGACGTCGTGGAACGTGGTGTGGGACAAGAACTCCCCCGCGGCCGGGCACGTCGTCGCCTACGACTCCCCCATCTACATCGCGGACGCGGCGCTCTACCTCAAGACGCACCGCCCCGACCTGAAGATCACCGACGTGTACGAGCTGGACGAGAAGCAGTTCGACGCGGCGGTCGACCTGCTGAAGCAGCAGCGTCCGAACGTCAACCAGTACTGGGCGAACTACCTGGACGAACTCCAGTCGTTCAAGAGCGGCTACAACTACGCCGGCACCGCCTGGCAGGTGACCGCGAACCTGGCCATGACGGACAAGGCACCGGTCGCCACGACGATCCCGACCGAGGGCGCGACCGGCTGGTCCGACACCTGGATGATCTCCTCGAAGGCCCAGCACCCGACCTGCATGTACAAGTGGATGAGCTGGATCACCACGCCGAAGGTGCAGGCGGAGGTGGCCCAGTGGTTCGGCGAGGCGCCCGCCAACCCCAAGGCGTGCGGGTACACCGCCAAGGGCTTCTGCTCGACCTACCACGTCGGCGACCCGGAGTTCTACAAGCGCCTGGCGTTCTGGAAGACCCCGGTGAAGGACTGCGGCGACGACCGTGGAAGCAAGTGCGTGGACTACTCCCGCTGGGCCCAGGCCTGGACCCAGATCAAGGGCTGAGCCGCTCCGCCCCGGCCCCGGGCCCGCGGGTCGGGTCGGGTCGTCAGGGCCAGCGGTACTCCGCGCCCTCCGACGGGACGTGGTGGGGCAGGTAGCACTTCGTCGTGACGTGCTCGTCCTTGCAGTCGAGGCACAGGTAGGTGCGGTGGCCGCGCAGCCCGCGGCCCCGCCTGTCGCAGGGCGGGCAGACGCACGGCGACCAGCCGACGATGACCCGGCCCGGGTGGAGCCTGTGCCCCGCCGGACACAGAAACGGGACGTGTTCGAGAGCCTGCACGCCTCGACCCTACTCGAACAAACGATCGATCGAGAAGCGGCCTTCCGCACGTGGCGGGAGTCAGTGGTCGCGGGTGGCGGTGTGGTGGGCGAGGGCGCGCAGTTCGGCGGCGGCGCAGGGGGCGGCGTCGGCGGCGTCCAGCTCGGCGAGGGCCTCGGCCAGGAGCTCGTCGGCGCGGGCGGCGGCCCAGGAGCGGCCGCCCGCCGCGTCGGCGAGGCCGGCGGCGCGGACCACCTCCTCGTCGGTGAGCGGCGTGTCGCGCAGGTAGAGCGCGGCGAGCTCGTCGCCGGCGGCGCCGCCCGAGGTGAGGGCCGCGACGAGGGGCAGCGACTTCTTGCGGCGGCGCAGGTCGGCGTGGACGGGCTTGCCGGTGACCGCCGGGTCGCCCCAGATGCCGAGCAGGTCGTCGGCGAGCTGGAAGGCGAGCCCGAGGCGCTCACCGAAGGCGCGCAGGCGCGCCACCTGCCCGGCGGTGCCGCCCCCGTACACGGCGCCGAGCGCGCAGGAGGCGCCGAGCAGCGCGCCGGTCTTGCCCGCGGCCATGGCCAGGCACTCGTCGAGCGTGACGTCCGCGCGCTCCTCGAACGCCAGGTCGGCGCGCTGGCCCTCGACCAGGTCGAGGACGGCGCGGGCGAGGATGCGGACGCCGCGCGCGACCACCGCGGACGGCTCCTCGGCGAGGAGCTCGTAGGCGGCGGCGAGGAGCGCGTCCCCGGTGAGGATCGCGGCGTTGGCGCCGAAGACGGCCCAGGCGGTGGGGCGGTGCCGGCGGGTGAGGTCGCCGTCCATCACGTCGTCGTGCATGAGGGAGAAGTTGTGCGCGAGCTCGACCGCCACGGCGGCCGGCAGGGCGGCCTGGACCGTCCCGCCGACCGCCTCCGCGGCCAGCAGCGCGAGCGCGGGCCGGATCGCCTTGCCGCCCGCCCCGGCGGCCGGGCGGCCGCGCTCGTCGCGCCAGCCGAAGTGGAAGCCCGCGGTGGAGCGCGACGCGTCCGGCATGGCCTCGACCACGTGCCGCAGCGCGGGGTCGAGCAGGCGGCGGCTCCAGGTGAGCACCTCCGCCGCGGTCCGGGGGCGGTGCCGCGGCTCCGTGCGGTGGTCGCAGCCGACCACGGCCGGGTCGTCTCTCCAGGCGGGCATGGCGTGTCCCCTCTCCTCAGCGGGCGATCTCGACGTTCTCCAGGACGCCGAGGGCGTCGGGGACCAGCACGGCGGCCGAGTGGTAGGCGCTGACCAGGTAGGTCAGCAGCCCCCGGTCGTCGATGCCGGTGAACCGGACCGACAGGCCCGGCCGGACCTCGCCCTCCAGCCCGGTGCGGTGCAGGCCGATGACGCCCTCGTCGTCCTCGCCGGTGCGCAGCGCGAGGATCGAGCTGGTCCCGGTCGGGGAGATGGGGATCTTGTCGGACGGGAGGATCGGGACGCCGCGCCAGGCGTGCGCGCGGCGTCCCTCGACCTCGACGGGTTCGGGGTACACGCCGCGGCGGGTGCACTCCCGGCCGATCGCGGCGATCGTCTTCGGGTGGGCGAGGAAGAACCGGGTCTTGCGGCGCCGCGCGAGCAGCTCGTCCATGTCGGCGGGGGTCGGGGGGCCGCCGAGGGTCTGGATGCGCTGGCGCAGGTCGGCGTTGTGCAGCAGGCCGAAGTCGGGGTTGTTGATCAGTTCGTGCTCCTGGCGCTCCCTGATCTCCTCGATGGTCAGCCTGAGCTGCTGCTCGACCTGGTCCATCGGCTCGCCGTAGAGGTCGGCGACCCGGGAGTGGACGCGCAGGACCGTCTGGGCGACGGCCAGTTCGTACTCGCGGGGCGAGGCCTCGTAGTCGACGAACGTGCCGGGCAGGACGGGTTCGCCGCCGTGCCCGGACGCCACCTCGATCGCCGCCTCGCCGTGCCTGGTCTGCGGCGGGACGGGCGCGGCCCGGTACTCCTCCAGGTGCGCGCGCAGCGGCGCGGACCGCTCGGTCAGCTCGGCGATCGCCCCGCGCGGCAGCGTCAGGACGATCACGGGGGTGAGCGCGCGGAACGTGTGCGCCCACTCCCCCGGCTCGCCGAGCAGCGCGTCGGCGCCGAAGAACCGGCCGTCGGCGAGGACCCCGACCCGGCTCTCGGCGTCGTAGGCGCCGGGCGCGGTCTGCTCGACCTTGCCGTGCGCGACGAGGTGGACCGCGTCGAGGGGCCCGCCCGACTCCGCGATCACCTCGCCGGGCCGGTACTCGCGCTGCTCGAAGCGCGCGGCGAGACCGTCCAGGACCGCGGGGTCGGGCAGGCCGCGCAGCGGCGGCAGCTCGGCCAGTTCGGGCGGGACGACGCGGACCGCCGCGCCGTCGTTGACGAACGTCACGAGGCCGTCGCCGAGCCGGTAGGTGAGCCGGCGGTTCACCCGGTAGGACCCGGCGTCCGCCCGCACCCACGGCAGCTGCGACAGCAGCCACCGCGGGGTGGTGCCCTGCGTCTGCGGGACGGACTTGGTCGTCGTGGCGAGGTTGCGCGCGGCCCGGGTGGAGAGGGCCGGCCGTTCCCGCGTCACGCGCCGGCACCGCCGTGCGCGACCTCGACCGACTCCAGCATGCCGAGCGCGTCGGGCACCAGGACGGCCGCCGAGTAGTACGTGCTGACCAGGTAGTTGATGAGCGCCCTCTCGTCGACGCCCATGTAGCGGACCGACAGGCCCGGCTGGTACTCGTCGGGCAGGCCGACCTGGTGCAGCCCGACGACGCCCTGCGCCGCCTCGCCGGTCCGCATCAGCAGGATCGAGCTGGTGAGCGTGCGGCTGATGGGGATCTTGTTGCACGGGAAGATGGGCACGCCGCGCCAGCCGGGCACCTTGTGGCCGCCGACGTCGACGCTGTCGGGGTAGACGCCGCGGGCGCTGCACTCGCGGCCGAACGCGGCGATCGCCTTCGGGTGGGCGAGGAAGAACGCCGGGTCCTTCCAGACGAGGGTGAGCAGCTCGTCCATGTCGTCGGGCGTGGGCGGGCCGGAGCGGGTGTGGACGCGCTGGGAGAGGTCGGTGTTGTACAGCAGGCCGAAGTCGCGGTTGTTGACGATCTCGTGCTCCTGCCGCTCGCGCAGCGCCTCTATGGTCAGCCTGAGCTGCTGCTCGATCTGGTCCATCGGCTGGTTGTAGAGGTCGGCGACGCGGGTGTGGACGCGCAGCACGGTCTGCGCGACGCTCAGCTCGTACTCGCGGGGCGAGGCCTCGTAGTCGACGAACGTGCTCGGCAGGACGGGCTCGCCGTCGTGCCCGGAGGCCACCTCGATCTCCGCCTCGCCGTGCGCGTTGTGGGCGCGCGGGGGGCTCGTCCGGTACTCCTCCAGGTGCGCCTGGAGGGAGGCGGACTGGCCGAGCGTCTCCTGGAAGTCGGCCCGGCTCATGCTGAGGATCGTGCAGGTGGTCACGGCCTTGACGGTGTGCTCCCAGGTCGGGGGCTCCTCGCCCGCCTGCGTCGCGACGAGGGCCTGCTCGCCGAAGAAGTCGCCGTCGGCGAGCGTGCCGAGGACCGCGTCGGAGCCGTACTCGCCGGCGCCGATCTTGCTGAGCTTGCCGTGCGCGACGAGGACGACGCGGTCGACGGGATGCCCGCGCTCGACGACGACGTCGCCGGGCGCGTACTCCTGCTGGGTGAAGCGCCCCGCGATGGCGCCCAGGGTCACCTCGTCGTCGTAGCCGCGCAGCGGGGCCAGTTCGCCGAGCTCGCGCGGGATCACGCGGATGTCGGCGCCGGTGGTGACGAACGTGACCCGGCCGTCGCCCAGCGTGTAGGTGAGCCGCCGGTTGACGCGGTAGGTGCCGCCGGAGGCCTGCACCCAGGGCAGCAGCTTCAGCAGCCACCGCGACGTGATGCCCTGCATCTGCGGGACGGACTTGGTCGTGGTCGCGAGGTTCCGCGCGGCGTCGGTGCCGAGGCTCAGCCGGTGGTCCTGTTGCTGCTGGTCCTGGAGCTGCTGTTCCGTCACGTCACACACCACCGATTCGTCGTGGGTCCGAGGGGATGGCGGCCTTTGGCCACCGGTGACGCTACAGACGGTAATGAGACGGTTGCAAGCAGCCATGGACTCCACCTCTGATTCGCCCTCGGGCCACACAAGTCGCACCGGTACGCGACTTCCCCCGCAATATGCATTCTTAGGCATATACGCAGGCGGTTATGATGACGCCATGACATCCGCGTTCGCCGTGCTCGCCGAGCCGGCCCGCCGCCGCATCCTGGACCTGCTGCTGGAACGTCCGCGCCCGGTGGGCGAGCTCGTCGAGCGGCTGGGGCTCACGCAGCCGGGGACGTCCAAGCACCTGCGCGTGCTTCGCGACGCGGGTCTCGTCCAGGCGCGCCAGGACGCGCAGCGCCGCGTCTACGAGGTCCGCCTGGAACCCCTCGCCGAGGTGGACGCGTGGCTGGCCCCCTACAGGCGCGCCTGGGCGTCGCGCCTGGACGCCCTCGAAGAGCACCTCGACGCGGCGGAATGACATGGGACGCCGCCGTTACCGCAGGCTCCTGGTAGGCGCCGACACCTACCGATGGGTGGTGGGGCACCAGCATGAGAGGGACGAGGAGGGCATCCACGGCTGCCGTGAGGTCCTGCTTCTCAGCAAGGACGGGCGTCCGGGGAACATCAACGTCGTCTTCCGGGAAGGGCCCGGCAGGATCGTCCCGGACGGCGGCCCCTACACGCACAGCGGAAGCGTGTGCCGCGCGGAGGACGAGTCCATGCTCAACCTGCACAAGCCGAGCGTCGTCCGCGCGCTGGTCGACGTCGTGGTGGAGCGCGGCGAGGACTTCGGCTCCCGCGTCGAGCTCGACGGCTGGACCGTCATCGACGCCGTCTACGCGCGCCTGCGGGCGGCGCAGCGCTGACCACCGGTCCCCACCTCACCCTCGCCGCGTCCCGGCGCCCACCGGTTCCGGGGCGTTCTCCTCCCCGGCCTGGTCGATCGGCACCCGGGCCGTCTCGGGGATCCTGAGGATCGGCAGCAGCGCGACCAGCGCGACGATCATCAGGTAGTAGGCCGGGACGTAGTTGGAGCCCGTGGCGTCGATCAGCGAGCCCACGAGCACGGCCGCCGTGCCGCCGAACAGCGACGTCGAGATGTTGTAGCCGATCGCGAAGGCCCCGTACCGCACCTTCGTCGGGAACATCGCCGGGAACGTCGCGCCGATCACCGCCAGCATGAGGACCAGCAGCCCGCCGATGATCGCGTAGCCGACCGCGACCCCCGCCGGGTCGTGCGTCTGCATCAGCGCGAACGCCGGCCAGGACAGCACCAGGAAGCCGGTCGCCGCGGCGACCAGCAGCGGCTTGCGGCCGACCCGGTCCGACAGCGCGCCCAGCGGCAGGATCACCGCCATCATCGCCGCCTCCACGCCGATCGTGGTGAGCTGCGATGTGGTGTCGTCCATGTCCAGGAAGTCGACGAGGTAGGACGGCATGAACGTCAGCAGCGTGTAGACGGCGACGTTCAGCAGGACCACGATCCCGATCAGCCTCAGGATGGTGCGCCAGTGGTGCTCCACGGTCTCCTTGAGCGGCGACCGGGCCTTCCTGCCCTCCGCCTCCATGTGCTGGAAGGTCGGGGTGTCCTCGATCCGCGTCCGGACGTAGAGCCCGACGGCGCCGAGCGGCAGCGCGATCAGGAACGGGATGCGCCAGCCCCACTCGTGCATCGCGCCCTCGCTGAGCGCGAGGTCGATCCCCAGCACGAGCCCGGCGCCCAGGATGTAGCCGCCGAGGGTGCCGAACTCCAGGAACGCGCCGTAGAACCCGCGCCGGTTCGTCGGCGCGTACTCGGCGATCATCGTGGCGGCGCCGCCGTACTCGCCGCCCGTCGAGAAGCCCTGGACGAGCCGCACGGCGAGCAGCAGCAGCGGCGCGGCCATCCCGATCGTGGAGTACCCGGGCAGCACGCCGATCACGAACGTGGAGCCCGACATCAGGATGATGGTGGCCGCCAGCACCCGCTTGCGGCCGAGCCTGTCGCCCATGGGCCCGAAGAACAGCCCGCCGAACGGACGGGCGAGGAACGCCGCCGCGACCAGCGCGAACGAGCGCAGCGTGGCGCTGCCGCCCGCGTCCTCCGGGAAGAACACCGTGCCGATGATCGCGGTCATCACCCCGGCGCTGAACACGCCGAAGTCGAACCACTCGATGCAGTTGCCCATCGCCGAGGCGATCACCGCCTTGCGGACGGCGCCCTCGTGGGGCTCCGCGCCCTCCGGCGGGCCGGCGCCCTCGCGTCCGCGTCCCGGATCCGCTCCCTGCCGCGCGTTGGTCGAGTCGTCCACGGCCGACCTTCTGCCCGAAGATCAGCGGAAGTAACACCGGAGTGAGGCTCCGCTGACGGTGCGGCAGAAGGCCCTGGTCACGCCTTCGCGGTCACGCCTTCCGGGACTTGCGCGGTGTGCGCGCGGTGTCCTCGTCGTCGTCCGCGGCGGTCCCGTTTCCCGCGTCGCCGGCGCCGCCGAGGAGGTCGTCCGGCAGCGACGGCAGGACGGTCGTGCGCTGCGGGTCGCCGCCCAGCGGATCATCGTTTCGCGCGCCGCCGCTGCGGGGCGGGGCCTCGCTCCGGGCGGACGGCTCGCCGGTGCTCCCCGGGTCGCCCGGCAGCTCGTCGGTGCGCTGCGGGTCGCCGCCCGACAGCTCGTCGGTGCGCTGCGGATCGCCGTCCAGCAGTTCGTCGAGGGTGGTGGTGGCCTGCGGGTCGGCCGGCTCGTCGAGCAGGTCGTCCTCGGGGATGGCGACGAGCGCCTGCGTCTCCTGCGCCTCCCGCGTGATCACCCCGCTGGCGAGCACGGTGTTGCGGTGCCGCAGCGCGCCGTTCTCGCGGAGCAGGTTGTCGTTGTCGGAGCGGGCGCGGGCGATGCGGCGGCTCAGCCGGACGTGCACGAGGAGGCCGCCGGCGGCGGCGCCGAGGACGAACCCGGCGACCGGGAGGCCGACGGCCGGGGGCGCGAGCGTGGCGACCAGCGCGACGACGACCAGCGCGACGACGACCGCAAGCGCGAGCAGGTGCTCTTCCACCCAGTCCAGGACGGTGTTGACGCGCTTGGGGATCCTCACTCGCCTTCTCCTCCACTCGGTTGGGAACCGGGGCGACGACCGGGCCGGGGCGCGGTGTTCCGGCGCCGTGGCTCCGCCGTTCCAGGGGACGCCGCCGGGCTCCGCGGCCGGGACGGCTCCGGGCTCGCGCCCCTTGCGCGCCGCCCTGTCGTTCGACGGGCTCCCGCGGATCGTGATCGGAGGGAGACCTTGCCGAAACCCTAACAGGATGTGACGGCCGCATCCGACCCGGCGCCCCCGCGCGCCGCCCCCGGACCGCCGCGCCGCCGTCCGGTGCGACCGCGCCGCGTGATGCCCCTCTCTGGTGCGCCCGCCGGGATGCGAGCACGTGGTCGCGGCGAATATCGTCCATTGATATGAGCGAACACTTTGACGTCGTGGTCCTGGGCGCGGGCCCGGGTGGTTATGTCGCCGCGATCCGGTCGGCACAGCTGGGGCTGAAGACGGCGATCATCGAGGAGAGGTACTGGGGCGGGGTGTGCCTCAACGTCGGCTGCATCCCCTCGAAGGCGCTGCTGCGCAACGCCGAGCTGGCGCACATCTTCACCCAGGAGCAGAAGACCTTCGGGATCAACGTCGAGGGCAGCGTGTCCTTCGACTACGGCGTCGCCTACCAGCGCAGCCGCCAGGTGTCGGACAAGCTCGTCAAGGGCGTCCAGTTCCTGATGAAGAAGAACAAGATCACGTCCTATGACGGGCGCGGCACGTTCACCGACCCGAACACCCTGCAGGTGGCCCGGCAGGACGGGTCGAGCGAGACGGTGACGTTCGACAACTGCATCATCGCGGCCGGCGCGCACACCAAGCTGCTGCCGGGCACGTCGCTGTCGGAGCGGGTCGTCACCTACGAGGAGCAGATCCTCAGCTCCGAGCTGCCGGGCAGCATCGTCATCGCGGGCGCGGGCGCCATCGGCGTCGAGTTCGCCTACGTGCTGCACAACTACGGGGTGAAGGTCACGATCGTCGAGTTCCTCGACCGGATGGTGCCGAACGAGGACGCCGAGGTGTCCAAGGAGCTGGCGAAGCGGTACCGCAAGCTCGGCGTGGACGTCCTCACCTCGACCCGGGTCGACGCGATCGACGACTCGGGCGAGAAGGTCAAGGTCACCGTCACCGGCAAGGACGGCGCGCAGCAGGTGCTGGAGGCCGACAAGGTGCTCCAGGCGATCGGGTTCCAGCCGAACGTGGAGGGCTACGGGCTGGAGAAGACCGGCGTCGCGCTGACCGAGCGCGGCGCGATCGACGTGGACGGCCGCTGCCGCACGTCCGTCCCGCACATCTACGCCATCGGCGACGTCACCGCGAAGCTGATGCTCGCGCACGCCGCCGAGGCCATGGGCATCGTCGCCGCCGAGACCATCGCCGACGCCGAGACCATGGAGCTCGACTACGTGATGATCCCGCGCGCCACCTACTGCCAGCCGCAGGTCGCCTCGTTCGGCTGGACGGAGGCGCAGGCGAAGGAGCAGGGCTTCGACGTCAAGACCGCGAAGTTCCCCTTCAGCGCCAACGGCAAGGCCCTCGGCCTCGGCGAGGGCGAGGGCTTCGTGAAGGTGATCAGCGACGCGAAGTACGGCGAGATCCTCGGCGCGCACATGATCGGCCCCGAGGTGACCGAGCTGCTGCCGGAGCTGACCCTGGCGCAGCAGTGGGACCTCACCGTCAACGAGGTCGCCCGCAACGTGCACGCCCACCCGTCCCTGGGCGAGGCCATGAAGGAGGCCGTGCACGGCCTGGCCGGGCACATGATCAACCTCTGATTCCGGCGCTCCGGCGCTACGGCGCGAGGCCGCCGCCACGGTTCGTCCGTGGCGGCGGCCTCGCCGTTTCTCTAGGGTTCTTCCGGGGTCAGGGCCAGCGCTTCAGGGCCCGGTAGGCGGGCTGCCACTGCGTCTCGAACGCGGCGCGGGCCGGTTCGGGCAGGACGGCCAGCGAGGTCGCCACCGTCGCCTCGTCCGCTCCGTCGAGGATCCAGGGGAGCACGCGCGGGCCGTTCGGGCCGACGTGGCGGCCGTGGGCCTGGCCGAAGTTCTGGAACTGCTCCAGGGTCAGGGTGGCGTCGAGCAGCGGCAGGGCCTCCTTCTCCTCGTGCGCGAGGTGCGCGGTGAGGGCGGTGGCGAGGGCGTCGACGAGTTCGCCCACGGGTTCGGCGCCCGTGTCGATGGCCTCGATCAGGGGGTCGACGGCGGCGTGCTCCGCCTCCATCGCGTCCAGGAGGGCCAGGTCGTCGCCGCGGCCGTCGAGGGCCTTCCGGACGACGGGCCAGAGGGCCTCGTCCTCGGCGGTGTGGTGGGCGTGCAGGGCCGTCTTGAACAGCTCCCAGCCCGCCGCCGCGGCGAGGAGGCGGCGGGGGTCGTCGTCCTCGCGCGCGGTGACCTTGGCGAGGTGCTCCAGTTCCCTCCTCAACGCGTCGTGCATGGCGTACATCAGGGTCCAGTCGTATTCGCTCATCGTTCCTCCTTCACCGCATTGACGGAGCGGCCGGAGGAAAGGTGACGAACCGGAGAGAACCGGGGGGTCAGCGGAGCGGGTCGAACGGGTCCAGCTCGCGGGGGCGGCGGCCGGTCGCGATCATCTCCGCGAGGAGGCTCCCGGTGGCCGGGCCGAGCGTGATGCCCCACATGCCGTGGCCGCCCGCGGCGAAGACCCGCGGCGACCGGGTGGCGCCGATCAGCGGGAGGCCGTCGCGGGTGCAGGGGCGCGACCCGACCCACTCGTCCTGCCGGGCGTCCAGGTCGGCGCCGTGCAGCAGCGGGCGCGCGGCCTCGGTGATCGCCCTGATCCGGCGCGGGTCGAGCGGCGCCTCCGGGCGGCGGAACTCCATCATCCCGGCGACGCGGAGCCGGTCGCCGAGCGGCGTGCACGCGACCCGCTGCGCGGGGAAGTACACCGGGCCGTCCGGGACGCGCTCCATCGGCACGCTGAAGCTGTAGCCGCGGCCCGCCTGGACGAGCGCGCCGACGCCGAACCGCCGGGCGAGATCGCCGAGCCACACGCCGCTCGCGAGGACCACCGCGTCGAACGCCTCGAAGTCGCTGCCGCCCGTGCGGACGGCCACGCCGCCCGGCTCGTCGCGGATGTCGGTGACCTCCACCCCCGCGCGGATCTTGCCGCCGCGGTCGCGGACGGAGTCGGCGAGGGCGTGCACGAACACGCCGGGGTTGATGAAGCGCTGGCCGCGCAGCAGGATCGCGGCGCCGATCTCGTCCGAGAGCGCGGGCTCCACCCGGCGCGCCTCGTCGCCGGTCAGGACCTCGTACTCCAGTTCCTGGCCCGCCGCGCGGATGTGCTCGATCTCCTCCAGCAGGACGCGGCGCTCGTCCGCCGTCCGGTACGCGGCGAGGAAGGAGCCGGCATCGTTCGTCTCCGCGCGGACGCCGCCGTCCAGCAGGGCGTCGAAGCTCGGCAGCGCCCGGCCGTTGATCGGCACCAGCGCCTCCATCGCGCGCCGCCACCGGGCCGCCGTGCTGTTGCGGGCGAACCCGGCGAGGAACCGCAGCAGGCGCGGGTTCGCGCTCGGCGGGACGTAGACCGGCGACGACGGGCTGAGCACCGCGCGCACGCCGTAGGAGAGGACGGCCGGTTCGGGAAGCGGGGTCGCCAGGCCGGGGGTCAGCCACCCGGCGTTGCCCCAGGACGCTCCGGCCGCGACGTCCCGCCGGTCGAACACGGTGACGTCGTCGCCGTGCTCCTGCAGGAACCATGCGGTGGACAGACCGACCATGCCCGCCCCCACGACGGCGACTCGGCGCGCCATGACCTCTCCTCTCCTTCGTGAATCACGTCACTTCGATGGTGATGCGTCCGCCCGCCGATGCCCCTGTCGCATTCGGCCAATCTGGACGACGACCATGATGCGAAGCGCACAATGGAGGAAAGGGAGGAGAACGCATGATCAGCGTGACCGGCCTGGTCGACGCGCTGGGCCCGGGGCTGCTGCGCCTGGTCGCGCCCGGCCGGGACGCGCAGGTGCACGACGTCGTGCTGGCCGAACCGGGCGAGGCGGCCGGACGGCCGGGCGAGATCGTCCTCGGCGCGGGCGTCACGGACCCGGCGGGCGCCGTCGCGCTCCTGGAACGCGCAGACGCGGCGGGAGCGAGCGGCGTCGTGCTCAAGTCGCCCCTCGCCGGGGCCGCCGAGGTGGCGGCCGCGGCGCGCCGCCTGGAGCCGGCGCTCATGGAACTCCAGCGGGACGCGTCCTGGACGCACGTCATCTGGCTGGCGCGCGGCGCCATCGACCGCGCCGCCGCACCGTTCCCGGGACCGTCCGGACCGCGGGACGACCTGTTCGCCCTGGCCGACACGGCGGCGGAGATCGCCGACGCCCCGGTGACGCTGGAGGACGCGCGCTCCCGCGTCCTCGCCTACTCGGGCCGCCAGGACAGCACCGACCCGGCCCGCGTCTCCACGATCGTCGGCCGCCGCGTCCCGCCGCAGGTCATCGCTCATCTGCGGGCCTCCGGCGTGTTCCGCAAGCTGGCCCGGTCGAGCGCCCCCGTCCTCGTCCCCGCGGGACCGGACGGGATGCTGCCCCGCCTCGTCATCCCGGTCCGCGCCGGCGGCGAATGGCTCGGCTCGATCTGGGTGGTGGCGCGCACGCCGATCCCCCCGGACCGCGTCCTGCGGCTGGCCGACCTGGCCTCCGTCCTGGCCCTGCACCTGCTCCGCCTCCGCGCCGAGGCCGGCGTCGCCCGCCGCGTCTCGGCGGACCAGTTGCGCGCCGCGCTCCAGGACGGCTCCCAGCCCGTCCCGGCGCCGCCGCCCTGGCGCGTGGCCGTCCTCGGCAACCAGGCCGAACCCGAGGACATCCGCCAGCGCCTCGACCTGTGGGACGCCCTGACCCGCCGCTACGGCTGGCACCGCCCCCTCCTCACCGACCTGGCCGGCACGGTCTTCGCGGTGGTGACGGAGCCCGGCCGCGACACCGCCGAGTCAGGCACGATGCCCTGGCTGCGCGACGTCCTTTCCCGCGCCCGCGCGCACGACCGCACCCTCTACGCGGCGGCGGGCGGCCTGGCCCGCTCCCCCGCCGACCTCCCCCGCTCCCGCACCGAGGCCACCGAACTCGCCGCGCTAGTCGCATCCGGTCGCCTCACCCCTGGAACGGCCCTCCTGGAGGACGCCTGGGAGGCCGTAGTCGTGGAACGCGCAAGAAAGGCCGTCGGCACCGACCTCCTGGGCGGCCCCCTACCGGCCTTGCGCGCCCACGACGAGAAGCACGGAACGTCCTACCTCCCGACCCTCGCCGCGTGGCTGGACCACTACGGCGACCCCAAGGGAACGGCCCAGGCCCTGGACGTCCACCCCAACACCCTCCGCCACCGCCTACGCCGCATGGCAGAGGTCACCCCCGTAGACCTGTCGACCCCCCAGAAACGCCTGGCCCTCCGCCTCCAACTGACCACCCTCGAATAGCCCGCAAGTCGGCTGGAACGGTCATTCGGGAGTGGGCGACGTTCCCGATGCGGGTGCGGGCGGCTGCGGCCGAGAGGCCTCGAAGGGGGTTCCGTCAGGCAGGAACTCGTGTTTCCACAGCAGTTCCCGATCGGATCGATCGGGTCCATAGCGCCGCGCACGCCAAAGTATTAGAGCGATCCCTAGCGTCTGGACCATGGCCGCGATGGCGATCCTGCGGATGGAGTAGCCATCCCACAGCATCAGCGACAACACGAACACCCCCCACAACAGCGGCAGGCGTACGGAGGCCCACTGGCTCAAGATGTCATCCCGGACCCACCAGCGATACTTGTACGGAACGCGCTTGCCCCGGAGACGGTAGGCAAGAAGGTGGCGCAGGGGAGGGCGCACGCGGTGTCGGGTGGCCAGCCCGCCGCGGATGACGGCCCATGATTCCCGCAGCGTGGGTGTGGAGCGTCCGGGTTCGGCGGCGTCCAGAAGCGTGCCCAGCAGTTCGGCACCGCGGATCTCGCGGTAGTGGCGCGGGTAGGCGCGCAGCAGAAGGCGGCAGCGGTTCTCGTACCGAGTGCTCATGCCAGCTCCGGGGAGATGCGGGGCAGGGAGAGGCGAGATCGGGCGCGGGCGGCCAACGCGGCGCGGCGCTCGGTCTCGGCTTCGACGGCTTGGCGGCCGGCTCCGGTGAGGGTGTAGTAGCGGCGGAACCGCCCGTCCACGACCTCCTCGCGGTGGACGTCGACC
Organism: Actinomadura sp. K4S16; assembly: GCF_008327685.1. GTDB lineage: Bacteria > Actinomycetota > Actinomycetes > Streptosporangiales > Streptosporangiaceae > Spirillospora. The sequence continues at coordinate 9,619 of NZ_BDDE01000019.1, read as the reverse complement.
AGACCCTCGGTGCCGAGCCGGTCCAGGGCGGTGTACAGGGTGCCCGAGGCGAGTTTGATCCGCCCCTCCGACAACTCCCCGACCGCGCTGATGATGCCGTAGCCGTACAGAGGTTCAGGGGCGAGAGCGAGCAGGATCAGGTAGCTCTGCTCCCGCATCGGTCGACTCATACGGCATATATATCGTCTAACTACATGTCTCGTCCAGCTAGGACCTGAACGATGGACAAGTTCAGCAGGCCGGACCGCTGCGCCTGCGAGCCCGCACAGGGACGCGTCGAAACAGGCGCAGCCGTGGGCCGCTTGGCCGCTCTTTCGGATGTCAAGGCCCCTCGGGGCCATTTCGCATCAGACCGGCACGTGTTCACGAACCGGCTTTCTCACCTCTCCCCTATATTCCTACTTCCGCTCTCTGGGCACATTTTCGGTGAACCGTGAGTTAATTCGCGACCAATGACAGGAAAGCGTCTCACGCGAGCGTCACGCGGCAGTGGCGGGCTGTGGACGCGCCGTCACGCACTATCGTTCACCTGGGACGAAACCTTCGTCCGGCAGTGGAGTCGATAGTGCCGGAGATCCCATTGATTAATGGTACCCGAGGCCCTGGGGTGGGTGGATTTCGCTCTCGATAATCGACGTGCCGTCGATCGCCCGCGCCCTCCGGGAAACGCGTGGCGATCATAGATACGTTCGAGGAGAACAAGCGTGTCGATGAAGAAGTTCGTGCCGCTCGCCGCTGCCGCGCTCACCACGGCGGGCCTGGTGGCGGCCGCTCCGGTGGCCTCCGCCTCCCCGTCCGGCGCCGGCGCGGGGACCGGGAAGGTCACCGTGGCCAAGGTCGGCAAGCCCAAGTACATCGCCTATGCCACCTGCAAGGCGAAGGGGCGCTGGGGGAAGGGCTACATCAAGACCGACGGCAAGCCGACCAAGAGCCGCCCGCTCGTCACGGTCGTCGAGTGGGGGTACGCCATCCAGAAGACCAAGGGCAACCACAAGAACTCGATGGTCAGGTCGCTGCTGGCCGTCCATGAGAGCACCGGCAAGTGGCGCCTGTCCGGCGGCCCCGGCTACACCGGGAGCAACGCCGTCGAGGACAGCAAGTGGCACAAGGGCAAGCTGGTCCAGTGGACCTCCATCGGCCGGGGCCGCATGGGCGAGAACGCCATCGAGTTCTGGTTCGACTTCGACAAGGGCACCGGCGGCCACTGCGACGCGCCGCTGATCCGCTACACGCAACTCAAGCCGATCAAGTAACCGGACGCCGACGGCGGGGCCGGCACCTGCGAGCCGAGCCCCGCCCCCGGCCCTGCCGCATGGCGCGTTGCGCACTGGCACATCGCGCAGAAGGCCGCTGCTCGCCCAGCCACCTGACCACCATCAACCAGGCCATCCTCACCCTCGCCCCCCACGCCAATGGAGGTTGGAGTCAGCTCATTGAAAATAGGCGAACCGAATCATTTGTATGCACCAGAAAGCCCCGTCGCCGCCGCAGGTCACATATCAAGAAGATGCTTGAGAAGCTCGACGGTGCGCTCCGGGGTCGCACTGTCGACGCACAGGCGTTCCATGGCCTGCAGGTAGCTGTCGACATCATTGGGTTTATCCAGGTACATTTCGCCGGTGAGGGTCTCAACGTAAACCACGTCCGGCAGTTTCTGCTCGGGTCGAAAAATCGTGAAGCCGCCCCCCTTGGCCTTGTGGCCTCCGACCCTGAACGGCATGATCTGGATGGTGACGTTGGGCAGTTTCGACATCTCGATGAGGTGCTCGAACTGGCCCCGCATCACTTCAGGTCCGCCGATGGGGCGCCGTAGCGCCCCCTCGTCCACCACGGCCCACAGGCGCGGCGCGTCCGGGCCCGTGAGGCGTTCCTGACGTTGCAACTGCAGTTCCACTCGCTGGTCGATCTCGTGTTCGGCAGCTCCGTTGCCGCTCAGGCGTATCACCGCACGCGCATACGCCTCCCACTGCAGTAGCCCTGGGACCAACTGCAGTTCATATGTGCGGATCAACCCTGCAGACTCCTCCAGACCCATGAGCGTCTGAGGTTCAATGGATAGGACGCCATCTGCGTTGCTACGGGAGGTTTCGAAGTGATCTAGAAGCTGTTCAAGATGCTGGCAACGACGTTCGGCCTCGGTGGCGCGGCGACGGGCGTGGTCCAGCTGGCTGGTGATGTCGATAATCTCAGCCTCGAGACGGTCACGCTCGGCTTGCATGGCAGCACGGTCTGCGTCCCACGCGACCTCCAGCCCATCGTGGCGGCGAATGCGTTCGGCAAGCTGCTCTTCCAGCTGCGTAGCATAGCGTTCAGCCGCACGCTGGCTTACGACTGCGATGTGTAGCTCGTCGCGGACCATCCGCACTCGGTACCCCTGCGGATGAGCAACTTGCAGTGCCTCCATTTGCAGCGCGGCCAGGTGGGCGCGAACTTCAGGGGATACCTTTTGATCCTTCTCAGCTTTGATAGCCAACAGACGATCTAGAAACGCTTGGTCTCCGGGAACGCGAGTACCACTGAGGTAGCGTGAAATAGTCCCCTTATCGAAGTGATAGGTGTGGGCAAAGCGATTCTGTGACATCCCCACCTGAAACCACAGCATGCGCAGCGCTTCGGCCCATACCCGTATCTCCGGGCTGAGCCTAGGGTCCAGGGGCTTCAACCTGCCCGAGGTTGACGGGTCAGATGCGTACCGGGAGACGATGTCGGCCATGCGTCCATCATCGGCGGCCGCACCTTCAGTGTTCCACTCGATTCACTAAGCCAACGTTGCCATCTTCCGCAACACCCCCTCGAAGTGGTCGTTGCGACATGGTGCAACAACCACCCGGGCTGGCTATCTGGATCTAGTCGGCGCCACAGCGGCGCCGGGACCTGGACACAGCGAGGTGGCATGCAACATCCAGAACTCCCTCCCGACCGGCACAGGCTCTTCGACTGGTGGTACGGAAGCCCAACGACTTGTCGGCTCATCGTGCGGGTACTGCTGATGGTTAATGTGATGCTGAGTGGTGGCATCACGGGCATGGTCGCTGCCTTCGTGGTGTGGCGATGGGGCGGATCGTCTGCGGCGGGCGCTCTCATCATGGGAGCCTCGGTCTCTGTCGCCGTTACAGGAGCGGCCGCCGGGCTGATCTCCTTTATTCGGGCCAGATGAGGCCGGGCATAGCGTAAGGAAGGGAATGAGTACTGGCCTGCCCTGGACTCCAGCAGGGCCGGCGGACTGAGCGCATGGAGTCCGACAATCACCGCCTCGCACACGAGGATGGAGGTTGTGGCATGAAGGCCTATTGGACCGTTGCCGCCCGGCACGACTCCAAACTCCTGTTAGACGATCCAGAGCGGCGTCACTGTCGTGCTGCCCTCACACAGCTCAGGGAGGAGAGACATCCCACGACTCGGCTTCGGGCTGCGGTCTGTCAGGTGACGGTGGTCAGTGCGCGCAGCTCTCGTGCCGCAGGCAGGGCACGCGCCCGCTCGGGGAGTGTGTGGAGGATCTGGGCGGTCATGCGTCGGCGGGCGGGGCTCACTGGCAGGTCCTGCAGGGTGGTGAGGGTCTGGGCGAGCCCTGCGTCGACCTCTCCGCTGTGGACGGCGCCCATTGCCTCGATGACGTCGAGGTTGGCGATCGGGCCGAGGGTTCCGGATGGGTAGAGGCTGCGGGCGTCGTCCACGGCTTGGCGGGCCTTGGCGTCCCCCATCAACGTGTAGATGTACGCCTCGTTCCAGCGGAAGCGCGCTTCGCTCCACCCGAAGGTGGCCGGGTCCTCCGTCACCGAGTCCGGCAGGTTCTCGAACAACTCCGAAAGGTCGTTCATCGTCTTGCGGGCGGCTTCCCTGTCTCCGTGCTCCGCGGCGACGCTGGCACGCACGGCGTAGGCCCTTGGCAGGCCACCGCTGGGCCTTCCATCAGCGATCGCGATGGCCTCGGCCGTGCGGGCTCTTATCTCCTGCGGTGAGAGCCCGAACCAGAAAGCCTCCTCGGCTTCGCGCGCCCGAATCCAGACCTGGAGGTCGCGGTCGCCGGAGGCGTCGGCGGCCCGGCGCGCCGTCCCCCACGTCAGGCGGGCACCCCTCCGGTTGCCTATGTCACCGAACTCGATCGCCAGCAGCGACGACAGCCCCGCGCTGATGCGCAGCAGGTCTGAACGCGGCGCGTCGCCGCGATTGAGGAGTTCGCCGATGCCGATGATGTCGGCGGTCAGGTCGTTGATCAGCGAGCCGACCGGCTGGCGGTTGATGAGAAAGCCGTACTCGCGGATCGCGCTCTCCCATTCCTCCAGGTCGACGGGCCGATCGAGGGCGCGGTCGATGCTGGAGAGGATCTGCTCCAGGGCTCCGGGAGGGATCGCCGTTCCGGCGCCCAGGGCGGCGAGTAATTGGAGTGCTGCGCGGCGTTTCACGTCGTCGGTCCGATCGTCGGGAGTGGCGCTCGGTTCTTTGGTACCCGTCGGGCAAACGGGCGATTCCTGGCCGAAGAGGTCCTTCTCCTCAAGACCGAACGCAGTGGCGTAGGCGGAGCCCCAGTCGGACGGGAAGACCTCGCCTTTCTCGTGCCGGTTGATCTGCCGGGAGAGGTTCTTGACCTGGCTCGCGTCCGGGTGGTCGATCCCGGCGGCGGCGTAGAGGCGGCGGGCGGCTTTGAACGGGCCCCAGCCGCGTGCGCGGCGTTCGGCTTCCAGGCGTACGGCCCATGGCGGGCGCGGCTGTTCAGTCACGGGGGCACCCTTCGACCGGAGAGGCGCGAGCGGACTTGTGTCCCTCCTACGGCCCCATTGTCGCCTTTCTCGGTCCGTGTGCGCGCGGTTTCACTGAGTTACGCGGGACATTCGCGTCCCGCGCTCGGAAGCGGGACAACGGAGGTCGAGGCGCATGGACGGCCGTATCAGCACACTGCTGCGGCGGGGCGGCATCACGCGGGCGAGGCGGGCGCGGACGTATGTATGGGGGTTGTCCGATCGGGCGCCGGGGGCGGCGCGGCGGGCGGTGCGGGACGCGCTGGACGGGTGGGGCGTCGCCGAGGCCGACATCGATGTGGCGGTGCTGCTGACGTCCGAACTCGTCACGAACGCCGTCCGGCATGTGCGGGACGAGTTGCGGGCCGGCGGGGTGGTCAAGGTCCGGCTCCGGGTGATGGACGGGGTGCTGCGCGTGGACGTGACCGACCCCGAGCCGGGGCTGCCCCGGCTCATGGCGGCGTCCGACACCGACGAGGGGCATCGGGGCATGGCCATCGTCGCCGCGTCCGCCGACCGGTGGGGGTGGCACCCCGGGGCGGACGGCGGCAAAACCGTGTGGTGGGCGCAGGTGCTGGAGGTGCGCGGGTCTGGGGCGGCGGGCCGGGGCCGAGGCCGCTGAGCTGCGCAACGAATCGTGCACGAAGAGCCGGAAGACGCAACGAAGTACCAGGTCAGAGCAAGATTGGCGCATTGGATTGCGCGGCCTTCGTTCTTAGGCTTTCGCTGAGTCGATCCCCCCTTCGGACGTTCCTGGAGACACGTATGACCGTCATGCCGGCAATGGAGCCGACCGCCGTCCGGACCGCGCTGCGGAGGCACTACCTGATGTGCCGTCCGGAGCACTTCGCCGTCACCTACGCGATCAACCCGTGGATGGACCCGGTGGCCGGCGCCGAGGCGGCGAAGGCCGTGGCGCAGTGGGAGGAGCTGCGGGCGGCGTACCTCGCGCTCGGGCACGAGGTGAGCCTCATCGACCCCATCGAGGGGCTGCCCGACATGGTGTTCGCGGCCAACGGGGCGCTGGTGGTCGGCGGACGTGTGTACGGGGCGAAGTTCACGCACCCGGAGCGGCACGCCGAAGGGCCCGCGTACGCGAAGTGGCTGCTGGAGAACGGGTTCTCCGAGCTGCTGGAGCCGCAGCACACCAACGAGGGCGAGGGCGACTTCCTCACGCTCGACCACGTCATCCTGGCCGGGACGGGGTTCCGGACGGACATCGCCGCGCACCAGGAGGCGCAGGAGTTCCTCGGCCGCCCGGTGGTGACGCTCCGGCTCGTCGACCCGCGCTTCTACCACCTGGACACGGCGCTGTTCCCCCTCGGCGGCGACAACGTGGCCTACTACCCCGGCGCGTTCTCCCCCGGCAGCCGGGCGGTGCTGGAGCGGCTGTTCCCGAACGCGGTCCTCGCGAGCGAGGCGGACGCGGCCGTGCTCGGGCTCAACGCCGTGTGCGACGGGCGCAACGTCGTCATCAACGCCGAGGCGGTCGAGCTGATCGACACCCTGCGGGTCCACGGGTACGAGCCGCTCCCGGTCGACCTGTCCGAGCTGCGCAAGGCGGGCGGCGGCCCGAAGTGCTGCACGCTGGAGCTCCGCTCCTGAGCGCTGCCCAGTCGGCTACCCCCCGCCGATACCTCCGCCGAACAGTCGCGAGTCGGAACTGTCCACCTCCCCCATAATTTCGATCTTGTTTACGGGTGGCCGGTTTCGGTTGTGTGCGTTGTATTTGGCTGTGCTGGCGGTGTTGGCTAGTTAGCCTGTTGCGTCACGACGTTGTGGCGGGGGGTGGCCATGTCGGATCGCGTCCGGGTGTTCATTTCGTACGCGCACGATTCTGACGAGCATCAGGAGTCGGTGCGGGAGTTCTGGACATTGTTGCGCGCTCAGGGGATCGATGCGCGGTTGGATCTTCCGGCGGCGGAGGAGCGCCAGGACTGGCCTACATGGATGCGCACCGAGGTTCAGGCGGCCGACTTCGTCATGGTGATCGCGTCGCCGGAGTACCGGCGGGCGGCCGACGACGACGCGCCGCCAGATGAGCGGCGTGGGGTGCGCTGGGAGAAGCGGCATTTGATCAAGCTGCTTTACCGGGATTATCCGACGTATGTGAAACGGATCCTGCCCGTCGTGCTTCCCGGCCGTTCGAAGGAAGAAATCCCCGACTTCCTTGATGCTGAGACATCCTCATCTTTCGAGGTGTCTGAATTCACGGCGGCCGGGGTGGAACGGTTGGTGCGGTTGCTGACCGGCCAGCCGTACGAGACCGCGCCGCCGCTCGGGTCGGTGCCCACGTTGCCGCCGCGTTCTCAGCCGCCGTCTTCGGTGACGGGTCCTGCCCGTGTCGGCGCGGGGTTGGTGCATCAGGTACTGGTGCGGGTCGGCGTTGAGAGCGGCCGAGTCCGGTCCGAGACGCAGGTGGCCGGCGGTGTTCTGGGGGTGCGGGAGGGAGCGCTCCCGTTGGGGTTGGGCGGGGTGTGGAGAGCGCTGGGCGGCCCGGCCGCGATGGCGGAGCGGCGGTTGGCTGAGGCGGGCGAGGCGCTGGCCGGGGTGCTGTGGTCCGAGGAGACTGCGGCGCATCTGGAGCGGTTGGTGATGTCGTCGCCGCTGGGTTCAGCCGTCGATGTGGTATTCGAGCTGGATCGGTCGGTGGCGGACCTGCCGGTGGAGCTGGTGCGGCTGGCGGGTGCCCCACTGGTGACGATGTCGGCGGTGCGGGTGCGGCGGCGTGTGCCCGGTGCCGGTGGTGCGGTGGTGGGTCCGTTGCCGGGGCCGTTGAAGATCCTGGTGGCGGTTTCGGCACCCGACGAGGGCTCGACGCGCAGTGCCCCGTTGGACGTCGAGGCGGAGATGCAGGCGGTGCTGGACGCGGTCGCCGATGCCCACGAGCAGCATGGGGCGCAGGTGCGGGTGCTCGAGGTGGCCAGCTCCCAGCAGATCGCTACGGCCCTGCAAAAGGATCAGTATCACGTCCTGCACCTGTCAGCGCACGGTTCACCGACCATGGTGGAGCTGTGTGATGAGGACGGTCGCCCCGAACAGGTGGACGCCGCCGGGACGGTGGAGGTGCTGCGGGCGGGTGAGAACCCGCTGCCGCTGGTGGTGATCTCCGCCTGTGCCGCCGCGGCGGCCACCGGTGACGGAGGACCGGGCCTCGCTGAGCTGTTGGTGGAGCGGGGGGCGGACCGGGTACTGGCCATGCAGGCATCGGTCACCGACTCCTACGCCACCTCCCTGGCCGCACGTTTCTACAGTGCGCTGGCCGGCGATCCGTCCGTTACGCCCGCCCAGGCCCTGGGCCGAGCCCGCGCCGCCGTGGAGGCTGCAAGGCAGCGGATCGACCTTGCCAGTCGGCCACTACCGGAATATGGGACCGCCGTTCTGCTGTCGGCGGGCGATGACCTGCCGCTCCGCCTCGCGGGCGGGGCGGCGCAGCCGTTGTCGCAACCTACGCGGCCTCCGGCGGGTAGCAGTGTGGCGGAGTTGCCGCTGGGGGCACTGGTCGGGCGGCGGCCGCAGTTACGGACCACGATGACGGTTCTGAGGGGCGGGCCCCGCGCCCGTGAGTACGGGGCGGTGGCCGGAGTGGTGCTGACCGGAGTCGGCGGCATTGGTAAGACCGCGCTGGCAGGGCGGGCCAAGACCCGGTTGGGCGATGAGGGCTGGCTGACCGCTGTTCACACCGGTGTGTGGAACCCCTCCGAGCTGATCAACACGGTCGCCCAGGCCATGCGGGGGGAGACCGGGTTCGAGCAGGCCGTGCAGGTGCTGACCGACCCGGGGGTGGAGGACACTGGCAAGGTCGCGATCATCGGGCAGGTGTTGCGCCAGGTGCCGCTGCTGGTGGTGTTCGACGACTTCGAGCAGAACCTCACCGACGACGGCACTGCTTTCACCGACCCGGGGTTCGCCGACATCTTCACCGCCATGTGCGAACAGGCACAGCGCGGGAAGATTCTGGTCACATGCCGCTATCCGCTGCCGGACATGAGCCTGCTACATCAGGTGGCGCTACCGCCGCTCTCGACGGCCGAGCTGCGACGGATGCTGCTCCGCATGCCCAAACTCGCCACCCTGCCGCCCGAGGATCGTCGTGTCCTGGTGGGGGCGATCGGCGGGCACCCTCGGCTGATCGAGTTCGTCAACGCCCTGCTCAGCCATGGCCGCGGGAACCTGTTCGACGTCACTCGTAAACTCCGCGACCTGGCCACGTCCCAGGGCATCGTCCTCACCGGCACCCGCCCCCTCGCCCAGGCCGTCGACGAGGCCATGCTGCTGGGAACCCGGGACATCCTGCTGGGCCACCTCCTCACTCTGCTCACCGAAGAGCAGATCGAGGTCCTGCTGCAGGCTGCCGTCAGCACCGCACCGATGTCCCCCCTCGACCTCACCCGCGCGCTCCACGACGCTCCCACCCTTGACCGGCAACGCCGGGTCACCATCGCGATCCATCGGCTGACCGACCTCACCCTGCTGTCCCCCGCCCCCGACAGCGAGATCGTCATGCACCCCTGGATCGCCGCGGCAGCCAACCTGCACCAAGTCGATCAGTCTGATCAGTCCGACCAACGCCACCGCCGCGCGCTGGCCATGCGCAACGCGCGTTTCCAAGACGGAAGAGGCAGCTACGAGGATCTACTCGACATCGCGCGACATCACGCCGCGCTCCGGGAGTACGACGACCTCGCTGGCTACGCCTACCAAGCCGCCGTGGCCATCGCTGCCCAACTCGGGGAACTATCGGTCACCGCCTTCCTCGGCGAAATCATCCCGCTGACCCCACACGATCACCGCAGCCGACTCAGACTGCTCGACCGGGAAGCCACAGCACTCATCCGCACTGGCAACCTCCAGACCGCCGCCACCCGAGTCCACGCTGCTCT
>NZ_BDDE01000018.1 GCF_008327685.1 Actinomadura sp. K4S16 | reverse complement strand
AACCAATCAGGGTCGTGTCCCGTCCGGGCGTAGTACAGCAGGCGCTGGAAGTGCCCACCCGTATTCCATGCCTCGTCCAGCACCTTCATGTGGTCGTCCTGAGGTCTGAGCCGACCAGCCTCCCAATTGGATACGGTGCCGCGCGCCGCCCGGACGATCAAACCCATCTGCGCAAGCGACAGTCCCCGCTGCGTGCGGTGAAACCACAGGTCGAAGGCCAACCAGCCCCAAAGCGACGAGTTCGGATCGATCGTCTCCCGAACGCTCACTCGCACTCCCGCTGTATCCACTGCATCCCGATGCACAGCACCCTAACTCTCGAATATCGATCCTGAGGGCACTTCACGAGAGACGGGAGAGTGGATATGAACGATCAAACACCCGTGGTACAGATTCCCAAATCAGGCGAAATCCGGATGACCATTCAGGGAGAGGAAGCATCGGTCAGGCTGGCCCGGGAACTCGCCCGATATGTGCTGATCAATTGGGGCTACGAGGGCTCTCTGATCGATGACTCGGCGGTCGTCATGAGCGAAATCGTCACGAATGCGGTCGAGGCAGCCGCGGGGCACGCGCTCAGGGTCCGGATCGCCGTCCACGAGGGCGCACCGCTTCTGGAGTGCTGGGACCCGTCGCCGGAACTTCCCCGCCACTGCGAAGCCGGCCTGGACGCCCTGAGCGGCCGAGGACTCGCGATCATCGCCGCCTACGCCAAGGACACCGGCGTCCGCCCGTCCGCCACCGGCCAGGGCAAGATCGTCTGGGCCCTCATGCCCGCCACCGCCTCCGTCCCGCTCGGTCCGTCCCAGCATCACCACCCGGCTTGACGGCGACCGCGGGAATTGAATCGCATCCAATGTGCATCATGCGACGCTAAATTGGCGATTCGGACACCACTTGGCACGTCTGGGTCGCGGTGAGAGCATTTGCTCTATCACCGGCTAGCGAAAGCGAGTGGCAGCATGAGCAGGCCCTGGGAAGCCGATCACGACGCGGGGTTCCAGCGAAGATTAGGGAAGACGGCGGCCGAGGTGGGTGACAGCCGCACGACGCAGGACTGTCCCGAAATCTGGGAGTTGGACAACGGCGACATCGCCGTCATCGGCCGGGATGCCACGGGTGCCTACCGCGACCGTCTGCCGCCGGGAGTGAGCATCGGTTCCGACGAGCGCCTTGTGGTCATCTCCGGTCGGCTGCTCTCGGCCGCCAAGCCGGACATCCGAGATGCTTGACCAGCTCGCCCGTTTCCGGGGGGAAGTGCTGGACCGCGCGGCCTACCACCGGGACTTCGCCCGCCAGACCGACGACCTGCGCGGCACCATCTGGAAACTCGAGCGGTCCCAGGTCTTCCGCGAGTTGGACGACCCCAGCTGGCAGGCGTTCAGTTCCGGAGACTGGCGGCGCTCCCTCGAACTGCTGGAGGAAGACCGCAAGGCCATCCGCACGGAGGCCGACGGCAACCGGCGCCAGGGGCTGGAGATCAAGCGTGTGCGCGTGGTCGAGCGCCCTCTGAGCCCGTACGTCCAATGGGAGCTCCATGCGCTCCGGATGCTGGCGGAGGAAGGCTTCGAACTGAGCGTCGTCCCCGCCGAGGACCTTTCCGACCTGGAGATCCAGGGCCAGCTACCGGAAGTGGTCGTCGTCGGCACGCGCGTCCTCTATGAAGTCCGATACCGGCCGGATTGGACACCGTGCGGCGCCCGCCGCATCAAGGCGCCGGACGTGATCCGCACCGCCGCGTCCGAGATCAGCCGCCTGCACCGCAAAGGCGAGCCCTTGCTTCGCTTCTTTGAACGGGAAGTGGCCCCGCTGCCCGCTCCGGCGGTCTGATCTATCGTTCGTAGATGCCGTCCGCTCGCCTGGGCCGGAGCAGGGTGAGAACGTTCTCCTGGCCGCCCTCGCGCTGATCGGCATCGCGGCCACCCTCATCTTCCAGGCGCACGACACGAAGATCGCCCGCGAGGAGGCCCGGCGCATCGCGATCGCGGAGCTGCTCAAGATGGCCATGGACGACCCGGCCCTCGATGAGGCATGGGGGCCTGTCCCGGCGGACGCGGACCGCAAGGCCAGGCGGCAGCTCATGTACGTCAACATGATCATCTCGGAGTGGCAGATGTCCTTTGAGACGAAGGCCCTTCCCGAGACGCGGCTGCGCGCCATTTCGCATGAGATGTTCTCCGGCCGTCCTGGGCGGGCCTTCTGGGAAGAGGCGCGCCAGGTCCGCTTGAACACGGCCGGGAGCAAGCGAGCGCGCCGTCCGGTGCTGGGGGAAGGCCGGTTCAGGATGAACTTCGGTACTTGATGATCGAGCGGCTGACCGGGACGCGCTGCAGGAACGTCTCACGGTGGGCCGGTGGCAGTGTCGCCGCCTTTCGGAGCAGGATTCGGTGGGCCTCGTCCAGTGCGGCGTCGGCGGCCGGGTCGCCGACTGCGCGGAGGACCTCGTAGTGGACGAGGTGGATCTCCTCGGTGCGCAGTGCGGGCATGGTGCCGGCCTCTCGCAGGCGGGTCGCCGCGCGGTCGCCGGCTGACCTCGCCGCGAGCCGGTCGCCGAGGGCCAGCTCCGTACGGGCGAGCATGGCCTCGGCGTAGATCTCGCTTCGCTGGAAGCCGGTGCGCGCGCACTCGCGGATCGTCTCGGCGAAGAGGAGCTTGGCGCGTTCGGGATCGTGGCCGGGATGCCCGGGCGTCGCCGCGACCTCACCGAGGTAGTTGCGCAGCAGGGGAAGGACCGCCGGGTTGCCTCCCACCAATGCCCTCTTGAAAGCTTCGTCGACGTTGGCCGCGGCGGCGTCGACGCGTCCCCATTCCAGATACAGCTTTCCCAGCAGGCCGAGGTTGTAGGCGTGATGCGTGCTCAGGCCCGCGTCCGTTGAAAGGACGTCGAGCGCCTCGTTGAGGACTCGTTCGGCCGCCTCGAACCGTCCGGTGGCGGTGAGCAGCTGCCCAAGGTAGTTCGAGATCGTGGCGAAATGGTCGACGGCGTTGGCGGCGCGCAGTTCGGCCAGAGAGCGGACCAGATGGCCCTCGGCCGCGCCGAAGTCCCCCGCGTCGAACTCGGCGACGCCGACGAGGCCCGCGAGCCTGGCCCGGAGCACGCGGAACAACGGGAGGTCGTCCGCCCGCACGGGCCGGTCGACCACCCCCTGCGCCTCGCGCAGGATCCGCATTCCGGCGTCGAGGTCCCTGCCGATCATGTGATGGCCGAGGTTCGACAGGGCGTACAGCATGGCCAGGGGGTCGCCCGATGTGCGGGCCTGGTCGGCGGCCGAGGAGAGGACGCCGACCGCCTCGGTGAGGCTCTCGGTGGCGATGAGGTGGGTACCGAGCAGGCAGTCGGCCAGGGCGCGGAGCGCCGGTTCGCCGGCGGCCCCGCGGGCGCGCTCGATCAGACCGCGGACCCGTTCGCCCGGTGCCGGCTGCCACCAGAGCTCTCCCGCGGTGAGCTGGAGATGGATGAGCCTGGTCGTGAGGCCGTCATCGGCCGCGTCCAGCTTCAGCGCCTCCTCGCAGCGATCCGACGCGGCATGGTAGTCGCCCGCCTCATAGGCCTTCAACGCCTGCCGGAACAGTTCCTCACGGCTCATCGGTGGCTCCTTCGCTGAGGGAGCGGATCCGCTCCGCTTCGGCCGTCAGCCACTCGCCCGGGACCAGGTCGGTGTTCCCGGTCGAGAGATCGGCGCAACGCAGCAGGCCGGGGACGGGATCCCGGCCGGCCGCGCTCGCGGCTGCGGCGGAGGCCAGCGCCTCCGCCGCCAGTGCGTCCTGGCCTCCGCAGCGCAGGAACGCCTGGTGGGAGAGGCGCGCGGCGTCGGCCGCGGCCTCGAGGTCGCCGGTCGTCCAGTGCGCCCACGCGAGGTTGAACAGGGCCAGCCCCTCGACGCGGGGAGTCTCCACCTCCTCCCCTTCACGGCGCGCCGTCCGGAAGCTGGCCATCGCCTCCTCGACCTGTCCGAGGCCCAGGTGCCCGAGGCCCTGGACGTTCGTGGCATATCCGAGCGCCTCGGGCACCCCTGCCTCGGCGTAGGCGTCGAGCGACTGGCCCACCGCGGACAGCACGTCGTCCCACCGCTTCACCACGATGCAGGCCAGGCTCTTCGCGTCCGCGGCGCGTGCCCTGGTCATGGGGTCGCCGGTGGCGACGGCGAGGTCGTGCAGGCGTTCCGCGACCGCCAGGGCGTTCGGACCGTCGCCCATGTACGAGTAGGTCAGGCTGAGGCACATCAGGGAGTGGCTCTCGAGGTACTGGTCACCTAACGTCCGCGCGAGCCGGGCCGCCTCGTCCAGCTCACGGGCGGCGGCCTCCAGCTGCCGCTGCGAACGATGCAGGTCACCGAGCGTGAACAGCGCCCTGGCGAGCTGGCGCCGTTCGCCGAGCTCCGCCGCCAGGTCACGTGCCTCGGTCATCAGTTCGAGCGCCTCGTCGGCCGGGCCGCCCACATGCCGCGCCAGCCCGAGGCCCACCAGGTTCGCCAGCCGCGCCGGAGCGCTGGTGGTCCTGCCCAGCAGCGCCAGGTGCATGCCGACGACGGAGCGGGTCGAGCCGTGCCAGACCATGAACTCCTCGATCTCGCCGACGACGAAGGCCGCGTTGTCGAAGTCGCCGGCCCGCACCCTGTGCTCGAACTCCTGGCGGTACTCGGTGAGGTCGGTGACGGACCGCCACGGCGCGGGCCTGCGCTGCCGCGCGTACCAGCTCGCGACCCGGCGTTCCAGGCTCTGCCGGCTCCACGGGCCGCCGTCCCGCAACTGCCCGTACGCGAGGTCGGCGTCGAGAGGCAGCAACCGGAAGCGCCTGCTCGCCCTGTCCACCATCGCCATGTGCAGCTGCACCAGCCGGGCCAGCGCGCGCTGGGCGTCGTCCCTGGGGAAGAAGGGCTCGATGACGAAGGACACCGCCTCGCGGGGGACGGGCTCACCGAAGACCGCGAGCACGTCGAGCGCACGGCGTTCCTCGTCGGTGAGCAGGTCGAGGCTCTTCTGCGCGAGCGAGTCCACGATCTCGCTCTTCGACGGCAGATCGGCCAGCACCTCGAGCAGCGAAGGGATGTTGAGGACGTCCTTCATGATGGTGCTGACGACGAGTTCGAGCGCCCGGGGCACGCCGTGGACCCGCCGCACCGCCCACTCCAGGGTCTCCCGGTCGGCGTTCCGCACTCCGGCCTCGCCCGTCGGATCGAGTTCCAGCAGCAACTGGACGCTGTCGTCGACCGGCAGCCCCTCCACCAGGTGGACATTGCGATGGAACGGCCGCAGCGCCGGGTCGAACAGCACCGGGACCTGGCTGGTCACCAGGAACTGCGGCGCCTCGCGCATCCGGAACGCGATGTCGAACACCGCCTCGAGATCGGACGGGGCGGGATGTCCCTCGGGACTGAGCTGGTCCTCGAGATTGTCCAGGACGAGCAGGTAGCGAGCCCCCCGTAACGCCGCGAACAGCCTGGCCAGCTTCTCGCGGTCGGAGCGCTGCCCCGCCCAGAGCGCCTCCAGTTCGGGACGGTCCCGCGCGGCCACCAGGTCGACGCAGGCGAAGAAGACCCGCTCCAAGGTGATCGTGCCGAAGTCGCGGGTGCTCAGGTTGGCGATCCCCTGGTAAGGGGATCCCGGCGGAGCGCTGAGGGCGTCGACGACCTTGGCGCCGAGGGCGCTCTTCCCGACACCGCGCCGGCCGTGCAGGGTCACCAGGCGCACCTCGGGCCGGGAGAGCAATTCGAGGATCTCGGAAAACGGTTCGGACCGGTCCTTGAAATTGCCCAGTCCAGAGCTGATAGGCGCCCCGACCACCTGGCAGCGAGGGGCCGCGTCCGTGGACATTTTCGATGAAGATCCTTTCTATGGAAGCCTATTATAGAGCGATAGATACTCGCACGGACAGCCCCGAAGGGGCGGCCTATGTCAGGAAATGCAGAGGGCAGCAGGCGCTACGAGCGGTGGTTCCAGGGGCTTCGGGACAGAAGTGCCCTGCTGCTCATCGGTGTGACGATCCTGGGAACGCTGCTGGTCGCCGTCGGCTGGGTCGTCGAGGGCGCGGACTACGTGCCCGAGCTTCTGCTGCAGGCCGGCTCGGCCCTGATGATGCTGGTACCGCTCGCGTTCCTCGGCCTCGTGCTGGAGGGCCGGATGCGGCATACGGAACGCCGCGTCGAGGAGACGGTCGCGCAGATCAACGCGCTGAGCGTGGCGACCCGCGAGCAGCTCGCCGACCACCACCGTCTCCGGTCGGACCTGTTCGCCGGCGCGGAGGCGAACCCGACACAGCAGGTGATCCGGGTTCTTCTCGAAGATGCCGCCGCCATCAACGCGATCGCGCAGGAAGGGGTCCGGGTGCGGGTCCAGGGGACGTCGTTGCGGGCCCGCTTCCGCAACGCGCCTGACCGTTCTGTACAAATACGCCTGGAACGGGGGGACGGCTCCGTCCTCGACACCGTTTCCTGGCCCGCGCAGCAGCCCGCCGAGGCCTTCGCCGCGGAGCTGCGGACCGCGCTGCACACCGTCCAGCCGTCCTTTCCCGCCCAGGGCTTCGACCCTTCGGAACTGCTCACGCGCCTGATCCGCGTCATCCACCTCGCCGTGGACGCCCGGACGGGAGACAGCGTTTCGATCTCGGCTCGGTGATCGAAATTCCCCGGGAGCAGTGGGCGGTGAGCACCGACGGCTTGTACAGCCTGAGCCGCCCGTACCACATCCCCATCGCCCGGATCAGCGGCGCCGAGGACTGGAGAAGCCATATGCGCGGCCTCGGCTGGGTCGACGAAGGAGACTTCGACGAGGCCTACGCTCTGGCGCGCAAGCTGCTGACCGCCCCCCGTTAGCGCTCAGCCGTTTTACCCGGTGGCGTGAAGGGGGGATATTTCTTGAACGATCCCGCACGGTGACGTTGGCATGGGGGCGCGTGACCAGGGCAGATCGAGCGGCGTCGGACGACCGATTCTGGGGCGTCTGATTAGTCCATTTTTCTTGATCTGATGGGATACCTGGATTTATGTCGCGAATAGTTGGGGCGGTCGTGGCCGCTTTGGGGCTGCTTGTCGCTGTGTTGGCCGGGCTCGCGCAGTCGGCGCCGAGTCCGGTCGCGCAACCCGCGCCGCCCGGTGCGGGGAAGAACGGCGAGGCGTGGGCGTGGACGCAGTTGGTGAACGGGACGAGCCACACGACCGAGGTCCGGTTCGCCACCACCGAGAAGCCCGCCGGGCACTGTCCGACCCTGCAGTACTCGCTCGGGGGCCAGGTGCAGACGGCGGTCCTGCGGAAGGTCAGCGATCCCTACGTCACCGGTGGCGGGCTCCAGCAGTTCCCGACGACCTTCTGCCTGGCGCCGGTCCCCGACGGGGCGAGGAACGCGCTGATCGAGCCGACCACGACCAACGCGGCCACCGTGTATCCGGGGAACCTCCAGCTCCCGCTGCCCGAGTGGCCCGTGAACGGGCGCCCCCGCAGGGTCGCGGTCATCGGGGACGCCGGGTGCGAGGTCACCTCGCCGACGGTCGGCGCTCCGCAGAACCAGGACTGCCAGAAGGACTGGCCGCTGGAGCCGCTCTCCGCGCACGCGGCCGCACAGTCCCGGCCGGACCTCGTCGTCCACGTCGGCGACTACGTGTACCGGGAGGCACCGGAAGGGGCGAACGACGCCACCCCGGGTTGCGACACCCAGGGGCAGGCGGCCGACTGGGCCTGCCTCGTCAAGGACTTCCTCCGGCCGTCCCAGGCCCTGCTCGCCGAGGCGCCCTTCATCTTCGCGCGGGGCAACCACGAGGTCTGCACTCCGCCGAAGGTGGGACGGGGCGCCGAGTGGTTCCGCTATTTCGCGACGGTGCCCCGCAAGAACAACGAATGCTTCACGGTGCCGCAGACCCAGGTCGAGCCGATGCAGATCAATGCGGGAACGCTGCATTTCATCCTGTTCGACTCCAGTTCTGCGAGCGAGAGCAGCCAGCCGAACAAGACGCAGGCCGCCCAGTACGCGAAATGGTTCGACGAGGTGAACGCCCTCGCCGCCAACCATCCGACGCACGACTACTTCCTCATCACCCACAAGCCGCTGTGGACGGTCACGCGGGCCTCGTCCCAGGCAGTGACCTGGAAGAATCCGACCCTCGCGGAAGCGGTCAAGCAGACGGCCATGGGGTCCCTGGCCGCCAACATCGACCTCGTGCTGTCCGGGCACGTGCACAGCTACCAGATGCTCGACTTCCTCAACAGCCCGCGTCCTCCGCAGGTGACCGTGGGCTCGTCGGGGGCGACGCTCGACACTCCACCGGACGACACCAAGGTGGTGGGCAAGACCGTCGACGGCGAGACCGTCCAGCACTCGGTCTCCCGGGGCGTCCACGGCTACGCGCTCCTGCGCGACACGGCCGGCCAGTGGAACCTCACCTTCCACGGGGTCTCCGGGCAGGCGTGGCCGCTGGACTGCCTGCTGAGCACCGGCTCCACCAAGGAGTTCACCTGCAAGTGACCTTTCATAAACCCGGAATCCACGTCAGAGGGTGGAGTTAACCCCACTACCTGGGATGGGTTTTACCTCCCATGATCGGGTAGCTGAACCCAGTGTCTCCGTGAATGTCAGACGCAAGGGTTGTCATTGGGCGGGACGACCGGGGCTGGGAGGGCACGATGGTGAGCGGTGCGGCTGTGAGCGGGACGGCAGGGAGCCGGGTACGGCCGCTGCTCACCGAGGTGGGGCTGCTGGCGGTCCTGTTCGCCTTCTACAAGTGGGGGCGGACGCTGATCGAGCAGGGTCCGGGCCAGGCGATGTCGAACGCGCACCTGCTGTGGCGGTTCGAGCGGGAATGGCTGCCGAGCGAGGTCGGATTCCAGCATTGGGCGCTCGGGTGGGACCATGCGGCGTTCCTCGCCAATGTCTATTACGTGAGCGTCCATTTCCCGGGGACGACGCTGCTGCTGGTCTGGCTCTATGTGCGGCACAGGCCGTCCTACGCGCGGGTCCGCAACGAACTGGTGGCGCTGACGGCGGCCGGCCTCGTGGTGCACACGCTGTTCCCGCTGGCGCCGCCCCGGCTGGCGGGGATCGGGGCCGTCGACACGATGCTGGCCGTGGGGCCGTCGGCCTACCCGGCGGCGGCCGACGGGATCGCCAACCAGTACGCGGCCATGCCGTCCCTGCACATCGGCTGGGCGATCCTGGTGGCCGTGGCGGTGCTGCGGGTGTCGCGGAGCCGGTGGCGGTGGGTGGTGGCGCTGCACGCGCCGCTGACGGTCCTCGTGGTGGTCGTGACGGCCAACCACTACTGGACGGACGGGATCGTCGCCGCGCTGCTGCTGGCAGGCGCCATGGCGCTGGTTTCACTGGCGGGGCGGATGCGGCAAGCTGTGGGCCATGTTGCCGACGCACACGAGCTCCGAGGTCCCGGACGTCCCGGTGGCGGTCCTGCCGATCGGGAGCCACGAGCAGCACGGCCCGTTCCTGCCGCTCGCGACGGACACGGTGATCGCGTGCACGATCGCGGCGGAGATCGCGAAGGCGCACCCGGTGCGGCTGCTCCCGCCGGTGACGATCTCGTGCTCGCATGAGCACGCCGACTGGCCCGGGACGGTGAGCATCTCGGCGGCGACCCTGTACGCGGTGGTCAGGGACGTCGCCGAGTCGCTGCGGCGGGCCGGGGTGCCCAAGCTCGTGCTGGTCAACGCGCACGGGGGCAACTACGTGCTCGGCAACGTCGTCCAGGAGGCGCACGGCGACATGGCGCTGTTCCCAACGCTCGAGCACTGGGAGGCGGCGGAGAAGGCGGCGGGCGCCGAGACGCCCGCCCTCAGCGACATGCACGCCGGGGAGCTGGAGACCTCCATCCTGCTGCACGCCCATCCGGAGCTGGTGCGGGACGGCTACCAGAGCGCCGACCACCTGGCCGACGACCGGCGGCACCTCCTGACGACGGGGATGGCGGCCTATACGAAGTCCGGCGTCGTGGGGCGGCCGTCACTGGCCAGCGCCGACAAGGGCCGGGACACGCTGCGGAGCTTCGTCGCGGCGTTCGGGGAGGTCCTCGCGGTGCTTCAGCAGCAGCGCGGCCGCGCCGGGCAGCGACGCGATGAAGGTCAGCACGCCGTACACGACGGAGACGGTCAGGCCCTGCGCTGAGCCGAGCCCGGCCGCGCCGAACGCCAGGGCGAGCACGGCCTCGCGCGGCCCCCAGCCGCCGACGTTCACCGGCAGCACCATCACCAGGAGCGCCAGCAGGAGCAGCGGCAGGAGGGTGCGCAGCGGGGCCGTCGCGCCGACGAGGCGGGCGGCGACGACGAACAGGGCCAGGTGCCCGGCCAGGGCCGCGGCCGACAGGCCGGCGATCGCGGGCCAGGCGCGCAGGGCCGCGCGCACGTCGGTGAGGGCCGGCGCCAGCGCGCGCCGCCGCCACCGGGCGAGGA
Source organism: Actinomadura sp. K4S16 (assembly GCF_008327685.1). GTDB lineage: Bacteria > Actinomycetota > Actinomycetes > Streptosporangiales > Streptosporangiaceae > Spirillospora. The sequence continues at coordinate 410,928 of NZ_BDDE01000018.1, read as the reverse complement.
CCAGCACCACCACGAGGACGCCGCCCGCCGGGACGAGCGCGGGCGCCATCGCCGACACCAGCGCGGGATGGGCGAGCAGTGCGGCGACGCCCGCGGCGACCGCGACGGCCTGGCCGGCGACGCGTTCGAGGAACACGGCCCGCACCCCGCGCGCCACGTCGCCCGACCGGTGCCCGTGGCTCACCGCGCGGTGGACGTCCCCGAGCACGCCCGCCGGAAGGACCGCGTTGAGGAACTGGGCCCGGTAGTAGTCCGTGACGGCCCCGCCCAAGGGCAGGTGGAGCCCGAGCCGCCGCGCGACCAGCCGCCAGCGGGCCGCGCTGAGCACCGTGGTCAGCAGGCCCAGGGCGAGCGCGGTGGCCACGGCCCCTGCGTCGACGGCGTGGAGCGCGTCCACGAACGCGTCCGTGCTGTGCCACCACAGGAGCGCGGTGAGGATGCCCAGCCCGACGAGCAGGCGCAGCCAGGGCCAGATCTTCGTCACGATGCGCTCCCGGGGAGGACGAGGAGGTCGACGTGGTGGACCTCGGCGGTGAGGCGCCCGGCGGCGCACTGGGCCAGGCGGCGGCCGAGGTAATCCTCGGTGAAGGGGGCCAGGTTCGGGTCCTGCTCGACGGCGGCGGCGACCCAGCCGCGCAGCCACTCGGCGGTCAGCGCGGCCTGGCCGGGGCCGAGCCGCCACGGGCTCGGACGCGCCTGGACGGACGCGCCGCGCCGGCCGAACGCCCGGGTCGCGGCGGCGACGGCGTCCGGGCCGAGGTGCCCGCCGCGCCGCTGGTGGGCGTCGAAGGCGGCGGCGAACTCGGCGTCGAGCGGCTCGGACGGGGAGAGCCGGACGCGGCCGACGACCGACAGGGTGAGCAGCACCGGGCAGGCGGCCGCGGCGGCGATCGCCTCGACCTCGGCGGCGGTGAGCACGTCCAGCAGCGCGGACGCGGTGACGAGCGACGCGCCCACCAGGTCCGACGCGCGGAGATCGCCGATGCCGCCCACGCGCGTCTCGACCGTCGCGGGCGTCCCGTCGGCGGTGGTGTAGGAGCTCGCGCGGGCCCGTTCGAGCAGGCGCGGGTCGGCGTCGTGCAGGATCCAGTGCTGCGGGCCGCGCAGCCGCCCCGACAGCCAGCGCCCCTGCGAGCCGGTGCCGCAGCCGAGGTCCCAGATGACCAGTGGCCCGTCCGGCGGGAGCGCGGCCCGGAGCGGATCGAGCAGCTCCGTGGCGCGCGCCGCGGCGTCCGCGTCCTCGCGCAGCTCCAGCCAGGTGGGATCGAATCCCGTCACGGCGTCCTCCCTTGCCTGGCCGTCCTCCAGCCGGCCTCCGGCGTCGGCGTCAATCCCGGTCATTCGCGCCTCCTTGCGGGGACGCCCCCACGCGCCCTGGAAAGGACTGGTCTCTTCGAAGCCGCGACAGGACGGCGGCCATGCGGCGGGCGGTGTCGTCCCAGCCGGGCAGCGCGCCGCGACGCAGCCGGGCGGAGGCGCGCAGCCGCTCGCGCAGCTCCGGTTCTACGAGCCAGCGCCTCAGGGCCGCGCCGAGCGCGGCCGGGTCGTCGGGCGGGACGAGGATGCCGGGGACGGCACCGGACGGATCCCAGCCCAGCGTGTCGGGCACCCCGTCCACCGAGGTCGCGATCACCGGGACGCCGCGTGCCAGCGCCTCGGTCACGACCATCCCGTACGTCTCCGCGCGGGACGCCAGGACGAGCAGGTCGGCGCCGGCGTAGGCGTCCTCCAGCCGCTTGCCGGTCAGCGGCCCCGCCAGCTCGACGCGCCCGTCGAGGCGGTGCCCGGCGATCGCCCGGCGGAGCCGCGCGACATGGCCGGCGTCGCGCCCCAGCGGCCCTACGCACTCGCAGTGCCAGGACAGGTGCGCGACGGTGGCGAGCGCCTCGACGAGGACGTCGTGCCCCTTGCGCGGGGTCACCGACGCCACGCACAGCAGGCGCGCCGCCCCGTCGGTGCCGGACGCGAGGGGCGCGGGGTCGGTGCCCGGGGCGACGGCGTGGACGCGGGACGGCTCCAGGCCGTGGTGGGCGATCAGGTGGTCCCTGGCCCACGGGCTGGTCGCGATGACGGCCCCGGCCGCCTCCAGGACCTTGCGTTCGCCCGCGTTCAGGTCGGCCTGTCCGGGTTCGTCCGCCAGCGGGAGGTGGACGAGGACGGCGAGCCGCAGCCGCCCGGCCTCCGGAACGACGACCTCCGGGACGCCGCACGCCACCAGGCCGTCCATCAGGACGACGGAGCCGTCCGGCAGCGCGGCCAGCGCGCGGCCCAGCTCGGCCCGGGCCGCCTCGCCGGGGCGCGGCCACGACCCGTGCACCGCCACTTCCCGGACGGGACGTCCCGACGCCGCGAGCTCCTCGCAGAGCCGCCGGTCGTAGCGGTTCCCCCCGCTCGGGACGCTCGCGTCGTCGACGTCGCCCGGGAGGACCGCGCACACCTCGCGGGACGTCACAGCTCACGCTCGTAGCTGGCCCAGGCGACGTGCGACTCGTGCAGCGTCACCGTGAGGCCCGACAGGCCGGCGGCGTTCGCGCCGAGCGCCCCGGCGCGCACCCGGTCCGCGAGCCGGTCGGCGATGACCTTGGCGAGGAACTCCGTCGAGGTGTTGACCCCGGCGAACTCCGGCTCCTCGTCCAGGTTGCGGTAGTTCAGCCCGCCCAGGACCTCGCCCAGCTCGCTGGTGGCGAGCCCGATGTCGACGACGATGCCGTCCGGGTCGAGGTCGGCCCGGCGGAACGTCGCGTCGACCACGTAGGTGGCGCCGTGCAGCCGCTGCGCGGGCCCGAAGACCTCGCCGCTGAAGCTGTGCGCGATCATGACGTGGTCGCGGACGGTGATGGCGAACAACGAACGTCCTCCTCGGTAGAAGATCCGGCTCGGTGGTCGATCCGGTCGAACGATCCGGCGCCGGGCGATCCGGTGCTGGGTGATCCGGCTCTGGGTGATCCGGCTCTGGGTGATCCGGCTCTGGGTGATCCGGCTCTGGGTGATCCGGCTCTGGGTGATCCGGCTCTGGGTGATCCGGCTCTGGGTGATCCGGCTCAGTAGGCGATCCGGTGGCACAGGGCGGGCAGCTCGCCGCCGGCGAGGCGCGGCATCAGCCGCGGCAGCTCGCCGAACGGGCTCTCCCCGGTGATCAGCTCGCCGAAGGCGGGGTCGGCGAGCAGCCGCAGCGCCAGCGCGATCCGGTCGGCGAAGCCGCGGCTCGCCCGGCGGGACGGCGGGACGGCGCCGACCTGGCTGCCCCGGATCGTCAGCCGCCGCGAGTGGAAGAACTCCCCCAGCGGGACGCGGACCGGCCGGTCGCCGTACCAGCTCAGCTCGACGACCTCCCCTTCGGGCGCGAGCAGCTCCAGCGACCGGGCGAGCCCGGCCTCGGTCGCGCTCGCGTGGACGACCAGGTCGCAGCCGCCCTCGGCCTGGTCGGGATGGGCGAACCCGACGCCGAGCGCCCGCGCGACGTCCGCGCGGGACGGGTCGGTGTCGACCAGCTGGACGCGGCACCCCGGGAACCCCGCGAGGACGCCGGCGACCGAGCAGCCGACCATCCCGGCGCCGACGACGGCGATGCGGTCGCCGACGAGCGGAGCCGCGTCCCACAGCGCGTTCACGGCGGTCTCGACCGTCCCGGCGAGGATCGCCCGCTCCGGCGGCACCCCGTCCGGGACGGCGGTGACCGCGCTCGCCGGGACGACGTAGCGGGTCTGGTGCGGGTAGAGGCAGAACACCGTGCGCCCGGCCAGCTCGGCGGGGCCGTGCTCGACCACGCCGACATTGAGGTACCCGTACTTGACCGGCCCGGGGAACGTCCCGTCCTGGAACGGCGCCCGCATGATCGCGTGCTGGTTCGGCGGGACGCCGCCGCGGAACACGATCGCCTCGGTGCCGCGGCTCACCCCCGAGAACAGCGTCCGGACGACCACCTCCCCCGGTCCCGGCTCCGGCAGGACGACATCGCGGATCTCCCCCTCACCGGGCGACCGGATCCAGAAGGCGCGCGCGTCGCGCTCCATCCGTGCTCCTCCCCCGCGTCCCAGCCGCCTCCTGCGTCTCCACCGTCGCCGAAGCCTCCATAGTCTCCTGCGCCTCCATAGCCTCCAGCGCCTCGCCACGGGCCGCGTGCCGCCGCTTCGCCAGCCACACCACGTCCCGTCCGAACGACCACACCAGCAGCGCCAGCGCCGCCGCCGCGAGCGCGCCCGGATGCGGGACGGCACCCGACGCCGCGACGACCAGCGCCACGCCCTGCACGACGGCGACGGCCTTGCGCGCGACGCTCGGCGGCAGGTCCGCGCGCAGCCACGGCGCCGCCCAGGCCGCCGCGCCGAACGCGTACCGCATCCCCCCGATCGCCAGCACCCACGCCCCCGCCGACGACGCGACCTCGACGCTCAGCACCAGCACCAGGACGGCGTCGGTCTCCATGTCGAACCGCGCCCCGAGCCGGGACACCGTCCCGGTGCGCCGGGCGACCTGCCCGTCCACGCCGTCCAGGACGAGGGCCGCCGACGCGACCGCGACGAGCGGCCAGGCGCGGGCGCCACCCGTGAGATGCCCCGCCACCAGCGCCGCGACACCCCCGGTGAGCACGACGCGCGCCAGCGTCACATGGTCGGCCGGACCCAGCGCCCGCCGCCGGCGGAACGCGGCGGTCAGCACCGCCCACGAGGCCAGCGCGTACCCGATGCCCACGGCCAGGCCCGCGTGGCCGGGGCGGAGCAGCGCCAGCAGTCCGAGCTGCGCGACGACGGCCGCGGCCAGTTCCGGGCCCCGGGTCAGCCGCGGCCGGCGCGGCGCCGGGAGCCTCACCAGGGCCGGGCGCGTGAGCGTCATCGGCCGCGTCATCGGCGGACCTCGCTCACCGTCGCCTCGCCGAGCGCCTCGCCGAGCGGCCCCGCGGAGCCGTCGAGCTGCGGGAGGTCGTGGCCGAGCCGGTCGCGCTTGGCGGTGAGGTAGCGGACGTTGTCGTCGCTGACCGGGACCAGCAGCGGCACGCGCGCCGCGACGGCGATGCCGTAGGACTCCAGCGCGCTGACCTTGACCGGGTTGTTCGACATCAGCCGCACCGACCGGACGCCGAGGTGCCGCAGGATCCGGGCGGCCGCGCCGTAGTCGCGCACGTCCACCGGCAGCCCGATGGCGGTGGCGGAGTCGACGGTGTCGAGGCCCTGGTCGTCCTGCAGGATGTGGGTCCGGACCTTGGCCACCAGCCCGATCCCGCGCCCCTCGTGGCCGCGCAGGTAGACCAGCACGCCGGCGCCCTCCCGGGCGATGGCGTCCAGGGCGGCGCCGAGCTGGTCCCCGCACTCGCAGCGCGTCGCGGCGAAGATGTCGCCCGTCATGCACTCGGAGTGCATCCGGACGAGCACGTCCTCGCGGTCCCGCACCTCCCCCCGCACCAGCGCCATGTGCTCGTGCCCGTCGACCGGGTCCCGGAACGCGACGGCGCGGAAGACGCCCCGCCGGGTCCTGAGGTCCGCCTCCGCGATGTCCTTCTGGTCGATGCCCGCGTCCATCGCTCCCCTTCCCTGGCTACACAACCACCCCTAATACGTGGCGAACGTACGAGGTGGTTGTGTCCCAAAACGGTCCGTACAACCGATGGCACGCAGGGGAGGCGCCCCAGGGTTCAGCCCAGGCGGGTCCGGACCACCAACTCGTGGAGGGCGCGGCGGTTCGCGGGCGCGTCGGGGAGGGCGCTGCGGTCGCGTTCGCCCTCCAGCCGGACGGTGAGCGCGGCGACGTCCTCCCGCAGGCGGTCGATGCCGGGCGCGTCCGCGGGCAGGGCGCCGTGCTCGGCCGCGCGCTTCGCCTCGATCAGGTCGGGCAGGTAGGACGGCCCTTCGCCGGCGAGGCGCGTCAGGTCGGCCTCGACCTCGCCGGTCCGCATCAGGTGGACGCCGGTCAGCAGCACCCGGAACGTGTAGAGAAGCGGTTTGAGCTCCCGTGACCGTTCGAACAGCGTCCATTGGGAGCGCGCGAAACCCAGGTAGTGGTGGGCGTGGTTGGACGTGACCAGACCGGGGACGAGGGCTTTCAATTCGTCGTGCACGGGCGAGGTGGCCACGACGAGCGGCGACATGACCTGCTCCAGGACGTAGCCGTTGCGGCGGAGGAGCAGTGTGCAGAACTTCGCCAGGTCGTGGGTGACCGCGTCGGCCTCCACCCCGGCGTGGTCCCACATCAGCGTGACCGTCTCCTCCCCCGTCTCCAGGCCGACGATCTCCTCGAGCGGCAGCAGGTGGACGCCGCGCAGGTCGACGTCGGAGTCCCGGGACGGGAAGCCGTACAGGTGCGCGCCGCTGACGGTGAGGAACGCGCGGGGGTAGGGGTGGTCGGCGGCGAAGCGGTCGACCATGCCTTCGGGGAGGTTCACCAGGTCACGCTCCTGCGTCGGACGGAGAACAGCAGGTCCTCGACCGCGGCGCGGTCGGGTTCGGGCGGCAGCGGGCTGCGGTCCAGGGCCGCGTCCATCGAGCCGGCGACGGAGGCGCGCCACGCGCCGATCTCGTCCCAGCCGACCTCGCCGCGGCGGACGGCGAGGAGCCGGTCGCGCAGGTCGCCGACCTCGACCCGGGGCTCGCCGTGCCGGACCAGGTGCGCGCCGCTCTCCAGCAGCCGCAGCATGTGCATGACGTGCTTCCAGCGCGGCGCGCCGCCGTTGCGCAAGTCGCCTTCCAGCTTGCGGAACTGGGCCTCGGCGTAGCGGAGGAACGTGCGGTGCGCGTGCCGCGACAGGAACGCCGACCGCACGGCCAGCAGCTCCTCCCCGACCGGCGTGGCGCGCTCGACCAGCGGCGACCACAGGCACTCCAGGACGGTCGGGTTCGCGTCCAGCGCCAGCTCGCAGAAGCGCTCCAGCTCCCAGGAGAACTGCTCGGGCAGCGGGCCGTCCAGATGCGTGGGCGGCTTGGTGAAACGCCAGTACAGGGGGGCCGGGGCCGCGTAGACGCCGCGCCGGTCGACGTCGCTGTCCGCGGTGGCCAGCCCGTAGGCCCGCGACCCGGTCACGACCGACAGGATCGTGTGGTCGCGAACGAGGTCGAGCGCGCCGGAGGGGTCGGTTGTCGTCACGCGGGCAGCCTGGCGCAGGAGCCTCCGCATGTCGACCGGATTGTCCCGCTTGTGCAAGCCGGTTACAGATCGGCCACGGACTTGCAGAAAGTTTCTGCAAGAGCTTTACGGGACTGAAACACGTTGCTAACGTCCCGGTCCAGCCACCCCCATCTCTTGACCTGCGGGACGGCGGCCCGGTGAGGGACGTCCCGCGAAGGAGGACACCATGCGGCGCACCCCCCTGATCGGCGGCACCGTCGTCTGCGCCGCCCTCGCGCTCTCGCTCTCCGCCTGCGGCGGCGATGACGACGGCGGCTCGAAGGGCGGCGCGGGCGCGGCGAGCCTGCAGGGCCGCGGTCCGATCACCTTCGTGACCGGCAAGGACCGCTCGGGCTACCTGCAGAAGCAGATCGACGGCTGGAACGCCGAGCACCCGAAGGAGCAGGTCCGCATCATCGAGCTGCCGGACGAGCCGAACGACCAGCGGCAGCAGATGATCCAGAACGCCACGACCAAGTCCGACGCCTACTCGGTGCTGAACCTCGACGTCGTGTGGACGGCCGAGTTCGCCGCCAACCGCTGGCTGGCCCAGCTGCCCAAGGACCAGGTCGACCTGTCCAAGATGCTGCCCGCGACCATCGCCACGGGGCAGTACCGCGACAAGCTGTACGCCGTGCCCTCCACCTCCGACGCCGGGATGCTCTACTTCCGCAAGGACCTGCTGGAGAAGGCCGGCATCACCGACCCGCCGAAGACCTACACCGAGATGTGGGACGACTGCGCCAAGGTCAAGAAGCTGGCCGAGGCGAAGGACGCCGACTGCTTCTTCACCGAGGTCAACAAGACCGAGAGCATGACGATCAGCGCGGTCGAGGCGATCGAGAGCGCCGGCGGCTCGATCATCGGCCCCGACGGCAAGCCCTCGCTGAGCACCCCGCAGGCCAAGCAGGGCGTCGAGTTCCTCGTCGGCGCCAAGAAGGACCACATGCCGAAGGAGGCCGTCACCCTCGACACCGAGGGCGGCCGCCGCTACTTCCAGTCCGGGAAGCTGGTCTTCCAGCGGCAGTGGCCGTACCAGTACGGGCTGGCGAACTCCAAGGACGGCTCGTCCAAGGTGGCGGGCAAGTTCGCGGTCGCGCCGCTGCCCGGCCCGAACGGCCCCGGCGTCGCCAACCTCGGCGGCCACAACCTCGCGATCTCCGCGTTCGCCAAGAACAAGGCGACCTCGCTCGACTTCATCCGCTACCTGACCGGTGAGCAGGCCCAGCGCGCCAACCTCCTCGCCACCTCCCAGGCGCCCACGGTCGCGGCGCTGTACGACGACCCGGAGATGGTGAAGAAGTTCCCGTACCTGCCCGTACTCAAGCAGGCCATCGCGAACGCCAAGCCGCGCCCGGTCGCGGTCAAGTACGGCGACGTGACCGCCGCGATCCAGGGCGAGATGTACGACGCGGTGACCGGGAAGAAGCCCGTCGACCAGGCCCTGACCGACCTGCAGTCCAAGCTCCAGCCGCTGACCGCGCAGTGAGCGGGATGACCACCACCGAGAGCGCGCCCGCCGCCGGCACCGCCGCGGCGGGCGCGCCCCGCGGCCGCGGGAAGGGCGACGTCCAGGGGACGCGGCGGCTCGCGGCGCTGCTGCTGTCGCCCACCCTGCTCGTGCTCGCGCTCGTCATCGGCTACCCGGTCCTCGCCGGGTTCCGCGAGTCGCTGTACGCGCGGGGCGAGGGGCTGGACGCCGACGGGTTCGTCGTCGAGGGCGACCGGTTCGTCGGGCTCGACAACTACACCGCGATCTTCCAGGGCGACCGCGCCGACGCGTTCTGGAACGCCTTCTCCAACACCACGTTCTTCACCCTCACCACGGTCGTGCTGGAGACGGTGATCGGCGTCGCGATGGCGCTGATCATGCAGCAGGCGTTCCGCGGGCGGGCGCTGGTGCGCGCGAGCATCCTCGTCCCGTGGGCGATCCCGACCGCGATCTCCGGCCTGCTGTGGCGCTGGATCTTCCAGGCCGACGGCGCCGCGAACGCGGTGCTGCGCCAGGAGATCCTGTGGACCGCCGACGGCTTCCCCGCCAAGATGGCCGTCGTCATCGCCGAGGTGTGGAAGACCTCCCCGTTCATCGGGCTGCTCGTCCTCGCCGGCCTCCAGATGATCCCCCGGGACGTCTACGAGGCGGCCAGGGTGGACGGCGCCGGCCCGGTCCAGCAGTTCTTCCGCATCACCCTGCCGCTGGTCAAGCCCGCGCTGCTGGTCGCCGTGCTGTTCCGGATGCTGGACGTGCTGCGGATGTTCGACCTGCCCGCCGTGCTGATCGGCGTGAACCAGAAGTCCGTGGAGACGCTGACGATGATCGCCTGGTTCGAGGCGTCCAACCTGCGGTACGGGTCGGCGGCGGCGTACGCGACCGTCCTGTTCCTGTACATCGCGCTGATCGCGTACCTGTTCGTGAAGCTGCTCGGCGCCGACATCATCGGCGAGGCCCGCCAGAAGACCGGCCACCGGAAGACCGGGCGCGCACGCGCCGTGCGGTCCGCGCGCGGCGGAAGGAGGGCGGCGGCATGACCGGCTCGCCGATGAAGCGCACGCTGTCCTACCTCGGGTTCGCCGCTGTGGCGGCGTACTGCCTGGCGCCGTTCTACTGGATGGTGGTCTCGGCGTTCCGCCGCCCTCAGGACCAGTTCGACAACTCGGTCGTCCCGGCGCGGTGGTCGTCGGAGAACTTCTCCGCGGTGTTCTCCGGCGACAACGGCTTCGGCCGCGCCCTGCTGAACAGCGTCATCGTGGCGGGCACCACCACCGTGCTCACCCTGCTGATCGGCACGTTCACCGCGTACGCGCTGGCCCGGCTGGACTTCCGGTTCAAGAACGCGGTGCTCGGGCTGATCGTCGCGACCACGATGTTCCCGGGAATCTCGCAGCTGGTCCCGCTGCTGAAGCTCTTCACCGACATCAAGTGGATCAACACCTACCAGGCGATGGTGCTGCCCAGCCTCGGGTTCGCGCTGCCGCTGTCGGTGTGGCTGCTCACGGCCTTCTTCCGGCAGCTGCCGTTCGAGCTGGAGCAGGCGGCGATGGTGGACGGCTGCACCCGCGGCCAGGCGTTCCGCAAGATCATCGTCCCGCTGGCGGCGCCCGGGGTGTTCACCACGGCGATCCTCACCTTCATCGCCGCGTGGAACGAGTTCCTCATCGCACTGTCCATGGTCAACAAGAAGGAGATGCAGACCGCCACGGTCGCGATCTCCAAGTTCACCGGCGTCTCCGGGTTCGACCAGCCGTTCGGCACCCAGATGGCGGCCGGGGTGATCGTGACCGTCCCGCTCATCGCCGTGGTGCTGGTCTTCCAGCGCCGGATCGTCGCCGGGCTCACCGCCGGCGGCGTCAAGTAGCTCCCGACAGCTCCCCGACCAGAAGGATGTTCATGACCCAGGACACCCTGCTCGTCCCCGCCTCCGGCGACCGCGGCGGAGGCACCCGCTGGTGGCGCGACGCCGTCATCTACCAGGTGTACGTGCGCAGCTTCGCCGACTCCGACGGGGACGGCGTCGGCGACCTGCCGGGCGTCCGGTCCCGGCTGCCGTACCTGGCCGGCCTCGGCGTCGACGCGCTGTGGCTGACCCCGTTCTACGTCTCCCCGATGGCCGACTTCGGCTACGACGTGGCGGACTACCGCGACGTCGACCCGCTGTTCGGCACGCTCGCCGACGCCCGCGACCTGATCGCGGACGCGCACGCGCACGGGCTGCGGATCATCGTGGACGTGGTGCCGAACCACACCTCCGACCGGCACGCCTGGTTCCAGGCGGCGCTCGCCGCGGCCCCCGGCTCGGTCGAGCGCGCCCGCTACGTCTTCCGCGACGGGCGGGGCCCCGGCGGCGCCGAACCCCCGAACGACTGGGAGTCGGTGTTCGGCGGCCCCGCCTGGACGCGGGTCCCCGACGGCCAGTGGTACCTGCACCTGTTCGCGCCCGAGCAGCCCGACCTGGACTGGGAGAACCCCGAGGTCCACGCCGAGTTCGCCGACATCCTGCGGTTCTGGCTCGACCTCGGGGTGGACGGCTTCCGGGTGGACGTCGCGCACGGCATGGCCAAGGCGCCGGGCCTGCCCGACGTGGGCCACCCGAACCAGGTGGAGATGCTCGGCACGGCCGTCCTGCCGTACTTCGACCAGGACCCCGTCCACGCCATCCACCGCGAGTGGCGCCGCCTGCTCGACTCCTACGACGGGGAGCGGATCGCCGTCGCCGAGGCGTGGGCGCCCACGCCGCAGCGGCTCGCCGACTACACGCGCCCCGACGAACTGCACCAGGCGTTCAACTTCCACTACCTGACCGCGCCGTGGGAGGCGGACGGGATGCGGGCGGTGATCGACGAGTCGCTGCGCACCGCCGGGGCGGTCGGCGCGCCCGCGACCTGGGTACTGTCCAACCACGACGTGAAACGGCACGTCACCCGGTACGGCGACGGCGAGACCGGCCTGCGGCGCGCCCGCGCGGCCGCGCTGCTGACGCTCGCGCTGCCCGGCTCGTCCTACGTCTACCAGGGCGAGGAACTGGGCCTGCCGGAGGTGCTGGACCTGCCCGAGGAGTTCCAGCAGGACCCGCAGCGGCTGCGCGGCGAGGGCGCCGGCCGCGACGGCTGCCGCGTCCCGCTGCCCTGGGAGGGCGAGGAGCCGCCGTTCGGGTTCGGCGCGGGGGCCGCGCCATGGCTCCCGATCCCCACCGAATGGCGGGACCTGACCGTCGCGGCGCAGGACGGCGACCCCGGCTCCATGCTGGCGCTCTACCGTGAGGCGCTGCGCATCCGCCGCGAGCACCCGGCGCTCGGTGACGGCGATTTGTACTGGATCGCGAGCCCACCCGGCACACTGGTCTTCGTGCGTGAGGCCGGGGGCGGGAACGGGCGGCTCGCATGCGCGATCAACATGGGCGACACCACGGCCCGCGTCAGTGTGCGGGGCACCCCGCTCCTCGCGAGCGGACCGGTCCACACGGACCGCACCGCGAGCGGCGGAGACGTCGACCTGCCCCCGGACACCGCGCTGTGGTGGGACGCCGAGGAGGGATAACTTGAAACCCATGACGACGCGCCTGGCGGACATCGCGGCACATGCCGGGGTGAGCGAGGCGACGGTGAGCCGCGTGCTCAACGGCAAGCCGGGCGTGTCCCCGACCACGCGCCAGGCGGTGCTGACCGCCCTGGACGTGCTCGGCTACGAGCGCCCGGCCCGGCTGCGCCAGCAGCGGGCCGGGCTGATCGGGCTGATCATTCCCGAGCTGACCAACCCGATCTTCCCGGCGTTCGCGGAGGTGATCGAGAGCGCCCTGGCCCGGCACGGGTACATGGCGGTGCTGTGCTCGCAGGCGCCGGGCGGCGTCGCCGAGGACGACTACATCGAAATGCTGCTTGAGCGCGGCGTCGCCGGGATCATCTTCGTCAACGGCCTGCACGCCAACGCCAACTCCGACCGCGCCCGGTACGCGCGGCTGATCGAACAGGCCCTCCCGATCGTCCTGGTCAACGGCTACCGGCCCGACATCGACGCGCCGTTTATCTCCAACGACGACGTGGCGTCGATGGAGGCCGTCGTCGCGCATCTGGCCGCAATGGGCCACCGCCGGATCGGCCTCGCGATCGGACAGGACGTCTACGTGCCGACGCGGCGCAAGACCGAGGGGTTCCGGCGCGGGATGGCCGCGCACACCGGGCTCACCGCGGACGAGGTGGACGAGCTGATCGTCAACACCATGTACACGGTCGAGGGCGGGCAGGCGGCCGCCGCGAAACTGCTCGACGCGGGCTGCACGGCGATCTGCGGCGGCAACGACATCATGGCGCTCGGGGCGATCCGGGCCGCCCGGGCGCGCGGCCTCCAGGTCCCCGAGGACGTGTCGGTGACCGGCATGGACGACTCGCTCCTCACCGCCTACCTCGACCCCCCGCTGACCACGGTCCGGCAGTCGGTGCGGGAGATGTCGATGGCCGCGGTGAGCACCGTCCTGGACGAGATCCGCGGCGCCCGCGCGCCCCGCACCGAGCTGCTCTACCGGCCGGAACTGGTCGTCCGGCGGTCCACGGCGCCGGCCCCGGCGGCGGCCCGGCTGTCCCCCGTCAAGGAGGGCTGACCGGGCCCTGACGGGGTGTCGGACCAGGCCTGACCAGGGTGCCGCGGGAGACAGCTTCTTGTAACGGTTGTGTTTCGACACATTGACAGTGAGCCGCGTCACGGTCTTTCATCCGTGGGAGCGCTCCCACACCGATGCACCACGACAACCTGAGAGGGGTCCGCCATGAGGGCCATCATGCGGCGCGGACTGAGTACGGCGATGGCGGCGGTACTCGTCGGCGGCCTCGCCGTCGCGTGCGGCGACGGCGACGACGACAAGGGAGGCTCCGACAGCGGGCCCGTCGAGCTCACCGTCGACGTCTTCGGCGAGCCGGGTTACGACGCGCTCTACAAGCAGTACGAGCAGTCCCACCCGAACGTGAAGATCAAGCAGCGCAAGGTCTCCACGCTGGACGAGTACAAGCCGCGCATCCAGCAGTGGATGGCGACCGGCAGCGGCGCCGGCGACGTCGTCATGCTGGAGGAGGGCATCCTGCCGCTGTACATGCAGCAGAAGGCCAAGTTCCTCAACCTGTTCGACTACGGCGGCAAGGACCTGGAGAAGAACTTCCTGCCGTGGAAGTGGCAGATGGGCCTCAGCCCGGACGGCAAGCAGCTCGTCGGCCTCGGCACCGACGTCGGCCCCCTCGCCATGTGCTACCGCAAGGACCTGTTCAAGAAGGCGGACCTGCCCACCGACCGCGCCGAGGTCGGCAAGCTCTGGCCGACGTGGGACGCGTTCCTGTCCACGGGCCAGAAGTTCCAGCAGAAGGTGCCCGGCACCAAGTGGCTCGACGGCCCCACCGCCGTGTTCCGCGCCACCGTCCTGCAGAACGCCGGCGCCGGACCGGGCTACAGCTTCTTCGACAAGAGCAACAACCTCGTCTTCGACAGCAACCCGGCGGTCAAGCAGGCGTTCGACACGGCGCTGAAGTTCGAGCAGAGCAAGCTCACCTCCGACATGTCGATCTTCACCCCGCCGTGGCAGACCGCCCTCAAGCGGGACACCTTCGCGACCCTGCCGTGCCCGTCCTGGATGCTCGGCGGCATCGAGGAGTTCGCCGGCGACTCGGGCAAGGGCAAGTGGGACGTGGCGACCACGCCCGGCGGCGCCGGCTACTGGGGCGGCTCGTGGCTCGCGGTGCCCAAGCAGACCAAGCACGCCAAGGCGGCCGCCGAACTCGCCAAGTTCCTGACCTCCCCCGAGGGCCAGGTCGGCGCGTACAAGGCCTCGAACGTCTTCCCGTCCTCGCCGCAGGCCGCGCAGGACCCGGCGGTCGCGGGCGCCAAGAGCGCCTACTTCAACGACGCCCCCGTCGGGCAGATCTTCGGCCAGCTGGTGGCCGGGGTGAAGCCGGTCTACCTCGGGCCGAAGCACGAGGACGTGCGGGCCGCGGTGGAGAACGTCCTGGTCTCCGTGGGCCAGGGCCGGCAGAAGCCCGATGAGGCCTGGACGAAGTCCGTCGACGAGGCGAAGAAGGCCGCCCGCTAGCCGGCGGTCCCCCGACCACGGCGGCGGCGCCGGCCGACACCTCCCCGCCGGCGCCGCCGCCGTTCCCACTTCCCGCTTCGTCCCGTCCTCGGAAAGGAGGCGCACGACGTGACCACCGATCTGCGCCCCAACCGGAACGGCCCGCCGTCCGCCTCGCCCGCGGCGGCGCCGCCCGGGCCGCGCAGCGCCTGGCGCGCGCGGCTCACCCGGCTCGACGTGAAGGGCGCACCCTACGCCTTCATCTCGCCGTTCTACCTCGTCTTCCTGGTCTTCGGCGCCTTCCCGCTCGTCTACACGCTCTGGGTCTCCCTGCACGACTGGGAGCTGGCGTCCGGGACGCGCAAGTTCGTCGGGCTCGACAACTACGACTACCTGCTGGGCGACGCCGACTTCTGGCACGCCACGGTCAACACCCTCGGGATCTTCGTCCTGTCGACCGTCCCGCAGCTGCTGCTCGCGCTGCTCATCGCCAACACCCTGAACCGGCGGATGCGGCTGCCGACGCTGTTCCGGATCGGGATGGTCGCCCCGCTGGTCACCTCGACCGCCGCCGTCGCGATCGTGTTCACCCAGATGTTCGACCGGGACTGGGGCATGGTCAACTGGGCGATCGGGCTGATCGGCATCGACCCGATCAGCTGGCAGAGCAGCCGCGGCTGGTCCTGGGCCGCCATCGCGATGATGGTGGACTGGCGCTGGACCGGCTACAACGCGCTCATCTACCTCGCCGCCATGCAGGCGATCCCGAAGGACCTCTACGAGGCCGCCGCGATCGACGGCGCGTCCCGGATCCGGCAGTTCTGGCAGATCACGGTCCCGATGCTGCGCCCCACGATCATCTTCACGGTGATCATCTCGACGATCGGCGGGCTGCAGCTGTTCACCGAGCCCGTCCTGTTCAGCGTCGGCACCCCCAACAAGATGGACGGCGGCGCGGGCCACCAGTTCCAGACGATCACGATGTACATGTACGACAACGCTTTCGGCCATGACCGGTACGGCTACGGCGCGACCGTCGCCTGGGCGCTGTTCGTGATGATCATCGTGTTCTCCCTGATCAACTTCCTGGCCGTGCGGCGCACGGGAGGCTCCAAGTGACCACGCTCCTCGCCGGCCCCGACGGCCGGCCCCAGGGCGGCAGGCGCGCCGCCGCCCACCCCGGCCGCTATCGCGGCCTGTGGAACGCCAGCCCGCTGACCTACCTCACGCTGATCGTGGCACTGGCGCTGTCGATCTTCCCGATCTACTGGATGATCATCGTGGCGACCCGCACGAACAGCGTGGTCGCCGACGTCCCGCCGCCGCTGCTGCCCGGCGCCCACGGCGGCGACAACGTCGGCCGGCTGTTCGACAACCCCGAGGCCTACTTCGCCAAGGGCCTGCTGAACTCGGCGATCGCCTCCGCCGCGGTGACGGTCTCCACGGTCTTCTTCGCCTCGCTGGCCGGGTTCGCGTTCGCCAAACTGCGCTTCCGCGGCAAGAACGGACTGCTGCTCACCATCATCGCGACGATGATGATCCCGGTGCAGATGGGCATCATCCCGCTTTACATGATCATGGTGAAGCTGGGCTGGCAGAACCACCTGCAGGCGGTCATCGTCCCGTTCCTGGTCACCGGGTTCGGGGTGTTCATGATGCGGCAGTACGCCGACCAGGCCGTGCCGGACGAGCTGATCGAGGCGGCCCGCGTCGACGGGTGCACCACGTTCGGCATCTACTGGCGGGTCGTGCTCCCCGCGCTGCGCCCCGCCGCGGGCGTCCTCGGGCTGTTCACGTTCATGCAGACCTGGAACGAGTTCATGTGGCCGCTCGCGGTGCTGAGCCCGGACAACCCGACGGTGCAGCTGTCCATCAACAACCTGGCGAACGCCTACTTCAAGGACTACACGCTCATGTTCGCCGGCACCAGCGTGGCGATCCTGCCGCTGCTCGTCGTGTTCATCATTTTCGGCCGCCAGATCATCGGCGGGATCATGGAAGGTGCTGTGAAGGCGTGACCTCCCTCAAGGACGACACCAGCGCGGCTCCCGCCGCACCTTTCCCGACCGGGTTCCGCTGGGGGGCCGCCACCGCGGCCTACCAGATCGAGGGCGCCGCGGGCGAGGGCGGGCGCGGACCGTCCATCTGGGACACCTTCTCCCGCACGCCGGGCAAGACCCTGGGCGGCGACACCGGCGACGTCGCGGTGGACCACTACCACCGGTTCCCCGAGGACGTGGCGCTCATGGCCGACCTCGGCCTCACCGCGTACCGGTTCTCGATCTCCTGGCCGCGCGTGCAGCCCACCGGGGCCGGGGACTTCAACCCCGAGGGCCTCGACTTCTACCGGCGGCTGGTCGACGCGCTGCTGGAGGCGGGCATCGAGCCGTGGCCGACGCTCTACCACTGGGACCTCCCGCAGCCGCTGGAGGACAAGGGCGGCTGGCCCGAGCGGGACACCGCCCACCGGTTCGCCGAGTACGCCGACCACGTGCACGCGGCGCTCGGCGACCGCGTCACGAACTGGATGACGGTCAACGAGCCGTGGTGCGCGGCTTTCCTCGGCTACGCGTCGGGCGACCACGCGCCCGGGCGCATCGACCCCTCGGCGTCCCTGCTGGCCGCGCACCATCTGATGCTCGGCCACGGCCTGGCCGTGGACGCGATGCGCGCCCGCCGCCCGGACAACCGCTTCGGCGCCGCCGTCAACCTCTACGCGGTCTCCCCCGCCACCGAGGACCCCGCCGACCTGGACGCGGCGCGCCGCATCGACGGGCTGCAGAACCGGCTGTTCCTCGACCCGCTGCTGCTCGGCCGCTACCCCGACGACGTCCTCGCCGACACCTCGGTCTACGGGTTCACCCCGCCGGACGCGGACCTCGCGGTCATCAACCGGCCGATCGACCAGCTCGGCATCAACTACTACTCGCGGCACACCGTCGCGGGCACGCCCGGCGAGGCGGCGCAGACGGCGTCGTCGCCGTTCGCGACGAACTCCCCGTGGCCGGGCAGCGCCCACGTCCGGTTCGTCTCGGCCGGACGCCCGGTCACCGGGATGGGCTGGGAGATCGACGAGAGCGGGCTGCACGAGGTGCTGACCCGGCTGCACCGCGAGTACCCGGCCGTCCCGCTGTACATCACCGAGAACGGCGCCGGCTACGACGAGGTTCCGGACGGCGATGGCACGGTCCAAGACGCCGGCCGCATCGCCTATCTCGACGCCCACCTCCGGGCGTGCCACGACGCCATTTCCGAGGGCGTCCCGCTGCGGGGCTATTTCACATGGTCGCTGCTGGATAATTTCGAATGGGCTTGGGGCTACTCCAAGCGTTTCGGGCTGGTCCACGTCGATTACGCCACGCAGCGCCGGGTGCCCAAGGACAGCGCACGGTGGTACGCCGGAGTGATCCGGCGGGGCGGGCTGCCCGAGCGGGGCTGACTCGGGGGCGACGGTACGGACGGAGGGGGCCACATGACGGGCAGGAGCACGCGCCCGACCCTTGAGGAGGTCGCGGCGCGGGCCGGTGTGGGCCGCGGCACGGTGTCCCGGGTGGTCAACGGCTCGCCGCGGGTCAGCCCGCAGGCCCGCGAGGCGGTGCTGAAGGCGATCGACGAGCTCGGGTACGTGCCGAACCGCGCGGCCCGCACGCTCGTCACCCGCCGCACCGACACCGTGGCGCTGGTGGTCGCCGAGTCGGACCAGCGGCTGTTCGGCGAGCCGTACTTCGCCGGGATCATCCGCGGGATCAGCAACGGCCTCGGCGACACCGGCCTGCAGCTCCTGCTCGCCCTCGCCCGCTCCCCCGACGAGTACGGACGGCTGGAGGAGTACCTCACCACCCAGCACGTGGACGGGGTGCTCCTCACCTCCCTGCACGCCGAGGACCCGCTGCCCGCCAAGCTGGAGGCCAACGGCGTGCCGACCGTCCTCGGCGGCCGCCCGCCGGGCCTGCACCCGGTCAGCTACGTCGACGTCGACAACCGCAGCGGCGCCCGCGAGGCCGTCGGCCACCTCATCGCGGGCGGCCGGCGGCGCATCGCGACCATCGCCGGCCCGCAGGACATGGGGGTCGGCATCGACCGGCTGGCCGGGTACCGGGAGGCGCTCGCCGAGGCGGGGCTGCCCGAGTACGTCGAGTACGGCGACTTCGGCGAGGCCAGCGGCATCACCGCGGCGGAGCGGCTGCTGGCCGCCGAGCCGGCCCTGGACGCGGTGTTCGCCGCCGACGACCCGATGGCGCTCGGCGCGCTGCGCGTCCTGCACCGCAGCGGGCGCCGCATCCCCGAGGACGTGGCGGTGATCGGCTTCGACGACTCGGCCGCCGCGCCGCTGGCCGACCCGCCGCTCAGCAGCGTCCACCAGTCGCCGGAGGAGATGGGCCGGGAGATGTCCCGGCTGCTGATCTCGCGGATCCGCGGCGAGACCGTCGCGGAACCGGTGGTCATCCTGCGCCCCCACCTGGTCCTGCGCGACTCCGCGTGAGGGGCGGGCCGCGCTCCGCTTCGCTGGGCGCCCCGGCCGGGCCGGTCAGCGCCATCCCGGTGCAGGACGTGGCGCCGGGCGTCCCGGTGGACGGCCCGGTCGCCGCCCTCGAGGCGACGATGCGCGAGCTGCACACGCGCGCCTGCGCCTGAGGGCGGCGACTCCCGGGCTCACCGCCGGGTCAGCGCCTCCAGCCGCTCGACGGCCTCGCGCCAGTCGGACGGCAGCAGGCACCGGGTCGCCCGGTGCCCGCGGTAGGTGAGCGTGTAGGTGAAGTGGTCGGCCACCTGGCAGCCGTCCGACGAGGACCAGGTGGTGACGACGCGGCCCAGCGCGTTCCGCAGGCCGCTCATCTCCGCCGCGCCGAGCACGACCTTCTCGTCATTGACGAGGGCCGTTCCCGACATGTCGACGGTCACTTTCCGGTGAATTCCGGCGAATCCCCCGGAACGCTCGTAAGTGACCAGCACATCCGGCCCGGTGAAAGCGAACATGAACGCCTCCTTTACAGCGCGGGCCGCCGGACAGCACCCCGCTCCCCATTCCGGCGGCCCGCAGACCATGGGTTACTAGCCGAAAAGGATTCCGCCGGTGGCGCGCGCGGCGGCGCACCGGTTCGGATACGTCCGGGTGAAGTACCGCGGAACGCCGTGCCAGACGCCGTTCGCGATCACCGTGACGGGCGCGTACTCCAGCGTGCACGGCTCCCGCCGCGCGGGGACGCGTCCGACGTCGCCGCCGGCGGCCTCGAGCTGGTCGCAGGCATGGGACGCGGCGCCGAGCGTCCCGCCGTCGGGGTCGCACCACAGGGTGCGGGTGACGGCGGGGCCGTCCTGCGGCACGACCGTGAGCAGGTAGGCGCCGGCCGGTCCGTCCGCCCGCGCCGGCACCGCCGGGACGAGCATCGCCACTCCGGCCAGGACGGCCGCCCACCGGAAACGGGCACGCGACATGTGCATGTCTTCCTCCCTGGATCGCCCGCCGCGATCTGCGGCATTGGCCGGCAGGGCATCGAATTGTGGTGAATGCCCCGCCGCATCCAGACATTAGGTGCCACAAACTCCACCAAACAAGGCCATTCTCCGTCCCAACCTGGCCACCCGTTCATTCTTAAATCAAGTCTGCCCGAATGTGCAATGCCGATTGGCAGTGAATTGCCCGCGGTTTGTGATATTCACGGCCGTCCCGCGCCCGCGCCCCGTCACCAGGGGTAGGTGCCGCCGTTCTCGTTGAGGAAGACCCCCGTCGCCTCCTCCATGAGCTGCCTGGCGATGTGGGCTCCGCCCTCGTCCGCGCTCAGGACGCCCGTGTGGCCGTTGAGGTCGGTGGCGCAGAAGCCGGGCGACAGCGCGTTGACCCTGATACCGGAGTCCCGTAGGGCGGTGGCGTAGATGAGCGTGACGGCGTTGAGCGCCGCCTTGGACGAGTTGTAGCCCAGCATCGTCGCGTACTGCGCGAACCTCTCGTCCGGATCGCTCAGGAACGCGAAGGTCCCGAGCCCGCTGGAGACGTTCCCGATGTAGCCGGACGGCGACCTGCGCAGCAGCGGAAGCATGGCGTTGGTCACGGCGACGACGCCGAACACGTTGGTCTCGTAGACCGCGCGCAGGGCGTCGACCGACATCTCGGAGGGCGGGCGCGCCCCGCCCTGGGGGATGGCCGCATTGTTCACCAGGACGTCGAGGCACCCGTAGTCGGCGTCGACCAGCTCGGCGGCGGCCGTGATCGTCGCCTGGTCGGTCACGTCCAGCCTGACGAACCGGACGTCGAGCCCCTGCTCGGCCAGTCCCGCGGCGGCGGCCGTCCCGCGGCCCGGGTCCCGCGCGCCGAGCAGCACCGTGTGCCCGGCCCGCGCCATCGCGCCCGCGGTCGCGAGACCGATGCCCTTGTTGGCGCCCGTGATGAGGACGATCAGCTTCGTTGTCATGGGACGGGACTCTGGCCGCCCGGCCGCGCCGGCGGGAGAGCACTGCCGAGGCTGGTACCGGCGGTCCCATGGTGGCGGCGCGGCCGGGCGGCCACACTGGAGCCATGCAGCACGGGGACCGGGCGGAGCTGGCCGCCTTCCTGCGTCGGTGGCGGGCGCGGGTGCAGCCGTCCGAGGTCGGCCTGGAGCGCGGGCGCCGCCGCACGCCCGGCCTCCGCCGGCAGGAGGTCGCGAACCTCGCCGGGATGTCGGTGGACTACTACGTCCGGCTCGAACAGGGCCGGGGGCCGCGGCCGTCGCGGCAGATGCTCGCCGCGCTCGGGCGGGCCCTGCGGCTGACCGACGACGAGCGGTCCCACCTCCACTACCTGGCCGGCGAAGTGCCCGCGCCGCCCGCCGCGCCGGTGCGCGAGGTGCGGCCGGGCCTCCTGCACCTGCTGGAGCGGCTCGTCGACACTCCCGCGCTCGTCTGCGACGCCAAGTACGACGTCCTGGCCTGGAACCCCATGGCAGCCGCCCTGTTCGGGGACTTCTCCGCCGTTCCCGAGGACGAGCGCAACGTCGTCTGGCGCTTCTTCGCAAGGCCGCAGGGCCGGGACCGCCTCGATCCCGGCGACGCCCGCCGGTTCGCCCGCGAGGCCGTGGCCGACCTGCGCGCGGTGGCCGCCCGGTACCCGCGCGACCCCGGCGTGCGCTCCCTGGTCGAGCGGCTGCTGGCCGCCAGCCCGGAGTTCCGGACGCTGTGGGCCGAGGGCGACGTCCGGCTCCGGCGCTCGACGCGCAAGCTCATCCGGCACCCGGTCGCGGGCCTGCTCGACCTCCAGTGCGAGGCCCTGCACGATCCGGCCCGCGACCAGTGGACCGTCTTCTACACCGCGGCCCCCGGCTCCCCCACCTCCGACGCCCTCCAGGCGCTGAGGGGCGCGAACCTGTGAGATCGCGCCCCTCGCGCCGGGACGAGGTCAGCGGGTCAGCGGATCAGCGGGTCAGGGAGAAGGTGCTCAGGCGGGTCTCGCCCTTGAAGACCAGGTACACGTCGTGGTTTCCGCGCGCTCCGGTCAGGGGTGCGGTGATCTCCTTGTAGGTGTAGTCGCCGCCCGTGGACGGGACGGTGAGGGTCCCGGCGCGGGGGCCGTCCGGGCGGTCCAGGCGGACCTCGATCGTGGTCGCGGACGTGCCCGCCACTCGCGCGGTGATCCTGCCGGCGGACGAGCCGAGGTCGGCGTCCGCGAACCGCAGCCAGGAGCCGGCGGCGCCCGCCACCGCGTCACCGGACGCCTTCGTCTCGTCGACCAGCCGGATCGCGTTGTGGTCGTCGAAGTCGGCGGCGCGGGTGGGCCTGGCGAGGTCGCGGGCGGGGATCGCCTCGCCGCGCACCTCGAGGGCCGCGCGGCGCCGGATGTCGGTGGAGGAGGAGCCGATGAGCAGGTCGTGCTTCGACTTCTCCACCGTCCACTTGTCGCGCGTGACGTCCCAGACGGCGAGGTCCGACGCCTTCAGCCGGAGTGTCGCGTTCACCGTCCTGCCTGGAGCCACGTGGACCTTGGCGAAGGCGCGCAGGCTCTTCACCGGCTGCTTCACCCGGGACCTCTGCTGGTGCGTGTAGAGCTGGACGACCTCGTCGCCGGCCCTCTTGCCGGTGTTGGTCACCGGCACCGTCACGGTCACCGTGCCGTCGCGTGCGATGGAGCGGCTGCTGAGGCGCGGCTCGCCGTACCGGAACGACGTGTAGGAGAGGCCGTAGCCGAACGGGTAGAGCGGCTTGCCCTTGAAGTACTGGTACGTGCGGTCCGACTTGATGATGTCGTAGTCGAGGATGTCGGGCAGGTCGCGGTCGGAGCGGTACCAGGTCTGCGGCAGCTTGCCCGAGGGGCTCTCGTCGCCGAACAGGACGGACGCCAGGGCGTTCCCCGTCTCGGCTCCGGCGTGGCTCGTCCACAGGATCGCCGGGACGTTGGCCTGCTCCCAGTCGAGCGTCGTCGGGTAGCTGTTCTCCACCACGACGACCGTGTTCGGGTTCGCCTTGCGGACGGCCCTGATGAGATCCGACTGCCCCTCGGCGAGCGCCATCGTGGTGCGGTCGTGGTCCTCGCGGCCGTTGATGAACGGCATGCTGCCGACCACGACGACCGCGGCGCCGGCGCCGGTCACGGCCTTGACCGCCGAGTCCACGCCGCTGCTGACGACGTCCTTGGCGAAGCGGGACGCCTCGGCCTTCGCGGTGAGGACGAGCGTGCCGTCGTCCTGCGCCTTCATGTAGGTCTTCGCCGGGTCGGCCCAGTCGTAGGCCTTCTCGTACCCGGCGTAGCGGAGCAGGTAGTCGCCGCCGTCCTGCTTCTCCAGCTTGAACATCTGCTGGACGAACCAGCCGTTCGGCTGGTCCTGGTCGTTGGCGAAGGTGTCGCCCCAGTTGTGGCGGCCGACCGTCTTGCCGTTGGCGGCGCTGCGCAGGGTCACGACGCCCTGGCCCCAGTCGAACACGTCGAACTGCGCCGTGGCGTCGGAGGACGAGGCGGGCCCGGTCTTCAGGACCGCGCCGGAGCCCGTCCCGCCGGCGATGTACTTGCCCGTCTTCACGTCCTTGAGGGCGATGCGGTCGACGCCCTCGCTGGAGGCCACCACACCGGCGCGCTTCCTGATGCCCTCCAGCGGCGTGACCCTGTACGGCAGCGCGCCCGAGTACCAGTCGGTGTAGAGCGTGTCCGACAGCGGTCCCACGACCGCGACCTTCTGCGACGAGAGCGGCAGGGCCTTGCCCTGGTTCTTCAGCAGGACCATCTGCTCGGCCGCGGCGGTGCGGGCCAGGGCGCGGTGCGCGGGGCTGTCCACCGCGTCCTTGGCGATCTTGCCGTAGGGGCCGCCGCCCGGGTCGAACTCGCCGAGCCGCACGCGGACGCTCAGGATGTGCTCCGCCGCCCGGTCGATGTCGGACTCGGCGAGCAG
The DNA here is from genome assembly GCF_008327685.1 of Actinomadura sp. K4S16. GTDB lineage: Bacteria > Actinomycetota > Actinomycetes > Streptosporangiales > Streptosporangiaceae > Spirillospora. Next base: position 386,936 of record NZ_BDDE01000018.1, on the reverse strand, counting down.
CCCCCGCGACAGCGCCGTCTTGACCGCGTTCACGGTGATGGACGAGTTGGTGTCGTCGGTGGTGAAGCTGTCCACGCCCGCCTTGAGGATCGCCGCGTCGCCGGTGGGCAGGTCGGGGTGGTACTTCTGGGAGCCGACGAGGTTGTTCGGGGCGCCCGCGTCGGTGACGTTGAACAGCGTCCGGTCCGACCAGGAGCGGACGAGCCCGCCGGCGTCGGGGCTGACCGTGGCGGGACGGCCGTTGACGAGGTTGTAGGACGTCATGATCCCGGTCGCCGCGTCGCGGGTCAGCGGGATCTTGAACGGGACCTCGTCGTACTCCTTCAGCACCCGGGGCCGCAGGCTGGAGGACGTCTGGTCGCGGCGGACCTCGTTGTTGTTGGCCATGTAGTGCTTGAGGACCGGCGCGGCCTTGAGGTGCTCGGGGTCGTCGCCCTGCATGCCCTGGCCGTACGCGGTGGCGAGAAGGCCGGTGAGCAGCGGGTCCTCGGAGTAGCCCTCCTCGTTGCGGCCCCAGCGCGGGTCTCGGAGCAGGTTCACGACCGGAGCCCACAGCTGGAGGCCCCACACGTCGGGGTTCTCGCTGTTGTAGCCGCGGGCCTCGTCGCCGACGGCCGAGCCGATCCGCTTCAGCAGGGCCGGGTCCCAGGTCGCGCCGAGCCCGACCGACTGCGGGAACACGGTGCCCTTCGCGGTCACGACGGCGCCGTTGTTGTGGACGTCGGTCGACCACGCGACCCCGTGCAGCGCCTCGGTGCCCGTCTTGAACCGGTTGATCCCGAGCCGCGGGATCGCGGGCTGGTACTGGTGCAGCAGGGAGATCTTCTCGTCGAGCGTGAGCCGTCCGACCAGGTCGTCCACCCGGGCCTGGACGGGCAGCCGCGGGTCGCGGAACGGGTAGGCCTCGCGGGCGGCGGCGGGCGCCGTCCACGCGAGGGGGGCCGCCAGCGCGACGGCCGCGACGAGGGGCAGCGACCGGCTGCGCCGGCCGGGGGAACGGGGATTGCGATGGGCTCTGTGCACCGGTTCTCCTTCTGGAAACATCCCCCGAGCGAATGTGTCGAAGCGCTTCGATAACGGCCCGGGAAGGGCCCCTTCCTCCTTCGTCGGTGCGGCGGCGCCCGCTCGGTCAGCGGGGCGCGGGCGCGCTGCTGGCGCGCCTGGTCAGGGTGGGCGGGAGCAGGGTCGCGGCGGGCACGGGCGCGCCGTCGAGCTTGGACATCAGCAGTTCCACGGCGCGGCCGCCGACCTCCTCGGCGGGGATCGCGACCGACGACAGCGGCGGCTCGGCGTGCTCGGCGATCTCGTCCGGGCACAGCGCGACGACGGACACGTCCTCGGGGACGCGCCGCCCGGCCGCCCGCAGCGCCCGCACGACCGGGCCGACGACCGGCTCGTTGTGGACGAGGACGCCGGTGAGGCCGGGGCGCTCGGCGAGCAGCCGGGCGACGAGTTCGCGGGCCGCGTCGGCGGTCGACTCGCACGGGTAAACGTCCCCGGTCAGCCCGTGCTCGCGGACCGCGGCGGCGAACCCGTCGGCGACCCGCTGGGCGTAGCCGGTCTGCCGCGCGTACACCTCGGGCGGCGAGCCGATCAGCGCGATCTCGCGGTGGCCGAGCCCGGCGAGGTGCTCGACGCAGACCGCGCCGGCCGCGTGGAAGTCGAGGTCGATGCAGGTGAGGTCGTCCGCGTCGGCGGGGAAGCCGATGAGCACGCTCGGCCGGTCCAGGGAGCGCAGCAGCGGCAGCCGCGGGTCCTCCATCTGGACGTCCATGACGATCAGCGCGTCGACCAGGGCGCTGTCGGCGACGCGGCGCAGGCCGTCCTCACCCTCCTCCTGGGTGAGCAGCAGGACGTCGTGGTCGTGGCGGCGCGCGGCGGTGACGACGGAGACCGCGAACTGCATGACGACGGGCACCGCGATGCCCGAGCGCAGCGGGATCATCAGCGCCAGCACGTTGGAGCGGCTGCTGGCGAGCGCGCGAGCGCCCGCGTGCGGCCGGTAGCCGAGCTCGCGGATGCTCTCCCGGACGCGCCGCCGGGTCTCCTCGGAGATCGAGCGCTTCCCGCTCAGCACGTAGGAGACCGTGCTCGGCGACACTCCCGCGTGCCGCGCCACGTCAGTGATCTTGACCACGGACCGTCCCGTCGTCCTCGTAGCGGTTCAGAGTGCGAATGATGGTAACCCCGCCCGAACCGGTCGGAGCGCGGACGCGCGCGGGCCGGTCGGCCCCGATCACCGCGAGCGCAGTCCCGGCGACCGCGGCGCCCGCGAGGGCCGTGCCGCGCACGCCGGTCACCGGCAGCAGGACGCCGCCGAACAGGGCTCCGCCGGCGATGCCGACGTTGAAGGCGGCCGACGTCCAGGCCGACGCGACGTCGGTGTCGCCCGGCGCCGACTCCATCACCCGGGCCTGGAAGGCGGTCGCGGCGCACGGCAGCCCGATCCCCAGCAGGACGAGCATGAGGACCGCGGGCACCGCCGCCGCGCCGAAGGCGAAGAGGCCGAGCAGGGCGGCCGCCAGCACCGCGGCGGACCCGGCGAGCAGGGCGCGCGGGCCACGGTCCACCACGATGCCGGCGACGACCACTCCCGCTATGTCGGCGGCGCCGTTCGCCAGCAGGAGCGGGCTGATGGCCGAGTCCGGGAAGCCGCTGACGCGGGTCAGGAACTCGGTGATGTAGGTGAAGGCGGTGAAGACGCCGCCGACCAGCAGCATGATCGTGACGACCAGGAGCCGGAAGCGCCGCGCGTCCGGCGCGGACGCGGGGACGGGGTCGCGGCCGCCCGCCTCGCCCCGGGGCAGCAGGGCGGCGAGCGCGGCGAAGGACACCAGGCAGATGACGCCGAGCGCGGCGAAGGAGGCGCGCCATCCGGCGGCCCGCCCGAGCCAGGCGCCGGCGGGGACGCCGAGCACGATGGCCAGGGACCCGCCCCCGAACACGTAGGCGGCGGCCCTGCCCCGCGCCTCGGGCGGCAGCAGCCCTGCCGCGGCGACCACGGCGACCGGCCAGAACACCGCCTGCGCGAGCGCGGTCACCAGGCGCGCGGCGAACAGGGACCCGTAGCCGGGGGCGGCCGCCGACGCGAACGTCATGACCAGGAAGACCGCCATGACGCCGGTGAGCAGCGGGCGGCGCCCCACCCGGACCGTCAGCCGGACGAGCGGGACCGACACGACCGCGACCACCATCCCGTAGCCGGTGACGAGCAGCCCCACGGTGGAGGCGGAGACGTCCAGGTCGTCCGCCATGAGCGGGAGCAGCCCGATCGGCAGGTTCTCGGTCGTGCCGAAGGCGAACGCGCCCAGGGCCAGCGCCGCCACGGCCGCGCCCGCGCGTCCGGGGTTCACCGCGCGTCCGGCGCTCACGACGGGCCGCGGGCGATGGCGTCGCGGTACCAGGAGGCGCTGTCCTTCCAGGTGCGGTCGCCGGTGGCGTAGTCGACGTGGACGAGGCCGAAGCGCTTGGAGTAGCCGTAGGCCCATTCGAAGTTGTCCAGCAGCGACCAGGCGAAGTAGCCCCGGACGTCGGCTCCCGCCTGGCACGCCCTCTCGACGGCGGCGATGTGGTCGCGCAGGTAGGCGATGCGGCGGTGGTCGCGCACGCGGCCGTCGACGTCCATCACGTCGTCGAACGCGGCGCCGTTCTCGGTGACCATCAGCGGGGTGTCCGGGTACTCGCGGTGCAGCCGCAGCAGGAGCTCTTCCATCCCGGTCGCGTCGATCGGCCACCCCATCGCGGTGTGGGGGCCGGGCTGCTCGGCGAACTCCACGGCGTCGCAGCCGACGAACGGGCTGGCCGCGCCCTGGCGGTGGCCGTCCGCGTGCGCGCGCGGGGTGGTGCCGTCCCAGTCCCGGACGAGGGTGGGCGCGTAGTAGTTGACGCCCAGGACGTCGAGCGGCGCGGCGATGATGTCCTCGTCCCCGTCGCGCAGAAAGCCCCAGTCGGTGAGGGGCGCGGTGTCCTCCAGCAGGTCGGCGGGGTAGCCGTTGCCCAGCATGGGGTCGAGGAACACGCGGTTGGAGACGGCGTCCGCCCGCCGGACCGCCTCCGCGTCGCCGCGCAGGTGGTGCAGGTTGAGCGTGACCGAGTGCCGCGCGTGCGGCGACACCACACCGCGCAGCGCCCGGACCGCCAGGCCGTGCGCGAGGTTCAGGTGGTGCGCGGCGGTGAGCGCGGCCACCGGGTCGGTGCGTCCGGGTGCGTGCACGCCGGACGCGTAGCCGAGGAACGCCGAGCACCACGGCTCGTTCAGCGTCGTCCAGGTCTGGACACGGTCGCCGAGGACGCGCCCGACGCGCTCGGCGTAGTCGGCGAAGCGGCGGGGCGTGTCGCGGTCCGGCCAGCCGCCCGCGTCCTCCAGGGACTGCGGCAGGTCCCAGTGGTAGAGGGTCGCGACCGGGGCGATGCCGTGCTCCAGCAGCGCGTCGACCAGGCGGGAGTAGAAGTCCATGCCCTTGGGGTTGGGCGTCCCGTCCGGCAGGACCCGCGACCAGGAGATCGAGAACCGGTACGCGCCGATGCCGAGTTCGGCCATCGTCGCGATGTCCTCCTCCCACCGGTGGTAGTGGTCCGTGGCGATGTCGCCGGTGTCGCCGTTCAGGACCTTGCCGGGAGTGTGGCTGAACGTGTCCCAGATGGACGGCGCGCGGCCGTCCTCCTGGGCCGCGCCCTCGATCTGGTAGGCGGCGGTGGCCGTGCCCCACAGGAACCCTTCCGGGAACCCCATCAGCTCTCCTCTTCCAGGGTGGCGACCAGTTCGCCACCGGCGGCCTTGATGAGAACACCGTGCGGATGGTGTTCGGGCTCACCGCCCTCGACCCCGGCCACACGTGCGTTGACGAGGAGGACGTTCCAGGTTCCGTCGCCTGTCACGCGCACCTTTCCACCGTTTCTCACCGTCGTGAACGTGGTGTCGCCGACCCGGGTGACGACCGTGGCCCCCTCGGCGGGCTCGTACACGCGCAACGTGACGCCGTCCGCGTGGTCGTAGTCGGGACGGTCGTCCACCGCGCCCTCCGGCAGGACGGCGCCCGGACGGACCAGCAGCGGCACGCTGGCGAACCCGTGCCGCTCGCGGACCCAGCGGCCGCCCTCGACGCGCTCACCGGTGAGGTAGTGCGTCCACACGCCTTCCGGCACGTAGTAGGCGACCTCTCCGCCGGACGAGAACACCGGCGCGACGAGCAGGTCGTCGCCCAGCATGTACTGGCGCTCCAGATGCGTGCAGGCGGGGTCGTCCGGGAAGTCGACGACCATCGCGCGCATCATCGGCAGCCCCTCCCCGTACGCCTGGCGCGCGGCGCCGGCCAGGTAGGGCATGAGCCGCATCTTCAGGCGGGTGAAGTGCCGCAGGACGTCCACGGACTCCTCGTCGAACAGCCACGGCACCCGGTAGGAGTGGCTGCCGTGCAGGCGGCTGTGCGAGGACAGCAGCCCGAACGCGATCCACCTCTTGAACAGCGCCGGATCGGGCGTCCCCTCGAAGCCGCCGATGTCGTGGCTCCAGTAGCCGAACCCCGACATGCCCAGGGAGAGGCCGCCGCGCAGGCTCTCCCCCATCGCCTCGAAGGTCGACTCGGCGTCCCCGCCCCAGTGCACGGGGAAGCGCTGGCCGCCGGTCGTGGCGGACCGGGCGAAGACCACCGCCTCCCCCTCGCCGCGCTTCTTGCGCAGCAGGTCGAAGACGGTCTGGTTGTAGAGGTAGGTGTAGTAGTTGTGCGCCCGCTCCGGGTCGGAGCCGTCGTGGTAGACGACGTCGGTGGGGATGCGCTCGCCGAAGTCGGTCTTGAAGCAGTCCACGCCCATGTCGAGCAGCGCTTCCAGCTTCCCCGCGTACCATTCCCGCGCCTCGGGGTTGGTGAAGTCGACCACGGCCAGGCCGGGCTGCCACTTGTCCCACTGCCACACGTCCCCGTCCGGACGCGTCAGCAGGTGGCCGCGCGAGCGCCCCTCCTCGAACAGCGGCGAGCGCTGCCCGATGTAGGGGTTGATCCAGACGCAGACCCGCAGGCCGCGGTCGCGCAGCCGGCGCAGCATGCCCTCCGGGTCGGGGAACACCCGCGGGTCCCATTCGAAGTCGCACCACTGGAACTCGCGCATCCAGAAGCAGTCGAAATGGAAGACGCTGAGGGGCAGGTCCCGCGACGCCATCCCCTCGATGAAGGAGGTGACGGTCTCCTCGTCGTAGGACGTCGTGAACGAGGTGGACAGCCACAGCCCGAACGACCAGTCGGGCAGCCGCGCGGGCCGTCCGGTGAGCGCCGTGTACTTGCGGAGGATCTCCTTCGGCGACGGCCCGTAGATGACGAAGTACCGCATCGACTGGCCCTCGACGCTGAACTGCGTCCTCGCGACGGCCTCCGACGCAACCTCGAACGAGACCCGCCCGGGATGGTCGACGAAGACGCCGTACCCCGCGTTGGTCAGGTAGAACGGCACGTTCTTGTACGCCTGCTCGCTGGCCGTCCCGCCGTCGGCGTTCCACACCTCCACGGCCTGGCCGTTCTTCACCAGCGGCCCGAACCGCTCACCGAGCCCGTAGACGAAGTGGTCCACGCCGAGGTCGAGCTGCTCCCGCACGTAGTGCCGGCCGCCGTCGGTGTCGATGATCGCCTGCGCCTTGGGCGCGCTGCCGGTCAGGCGGCGCCCGTCCGCGAGGAAGTCGACGCTCCACCGCTCGCCGCGCCCGACCCGGACCGACAGGGCGCCCGAGGTCAGCACCGCCGCCTCGCCGTCCACGGACACCTCCCCGGCCGGGTCGGCGGCCAGCTCGAAGTCGGGTCCGCGGCGCCGCTCCCCCGCGAAGTGGGTGAGGGTCACGCCGATGACGTCCGGCATCGGCGACTCGCACGTCACCGTCACCACCGGGCCCTTGAGCAGGTCGCCCCGGTGCCGGATCCGCTGCACCGGCGCGTGGACCGTGAACGTCCCGGGCCCGGTGTCCACGTCGAGGACCTCCACCGGATGCGACGCCCGCACACCCTCGCGCAGCATCCAGTAGCCGTCGCTGAACTTCATTACTTGATAGCCCCCGCCGTCAGTCCGCGCGCAAGGGTGCGCTGGAAGATGAGGAAGAACACGACGGTCGGGAGGAGGCCGAGGAGCGACGCGGCGCTGGACATGGTGGCGTCCATGAGGCGCTGCCCCTGCAGCACGCCGAGCGCGACCGAGACCGTCTGGTTCTCGTTGGAGATGAGGAAGACCATGGGGATCAGGAACTCGTTCCAGGTCCACACGAAGAAGAAGACGAGCAGCACCGACATGGTCGGCCGGACGACCGGGACGACGACGCGCCACAGCACCTGCCACCGGCCGGCGCCGTCGATCCGCGCCGCCTCCAGCAGCGGGCGCGGGAACGCCGACATCACCGACGACAGCAGGTAGGTGCCGAACGCGCTCTGGATGACCGTGAACACGATGATCACGCTGATCCTGGTGTCGTACAGGCCGATCTGCTTCGACATGTAGTAGAGCGGGTAGACGAGCGCCTCCTGCGGCAGCGTGTTCGCCAGGAGCAGCAGGACGAGCACCCACATCCGCCCCTTGATCCGCCCGATGCCGAGCGCGTAGGCGTTGAGCACCGACAGCAGCACGGCGAGGATCGCGACGGAACCGCTGATGACCACGCTGTTCAGCAGGACGTGCCCGAAGCCGACGCGCTCCCAGAACTGCTGGAGGCCGTCCAGCGAGATGCCGTCCGGCGGCGACAGCGGCCCCGCCGAGGAGTACTCCTCGGGCGTCTTCAGCGCGTTGAAGACCACCACGACGAACGGGATCAGCATCACGCCGGCCAGCGCGAGCAGCGCCACCAGCACCGCGTAGGCGGACGGCCCGCGGCGGCGGGCGCGCCGGGGCGCGCCCCTTCCGCCGCGCGGGGGCGCGCCGGCCTTGCGCGTCAGCGTCGCGGTCATCGTTCCTCCCCGAGCTCACGTCCCTGCATGCGCAGGAAGACGACGGTCAGCGCGACGATCAGCAGCGTCAGCACCGTCGAGATCGCCGAGCCGTAGCCGACGTCGGACTTCTCGAAGAAGTTGACCCAGGAGTAGTAGGACGGCACGTTCGTCGCCCCGCCCGGGCCGCCCTTGGTGAGCACGAAGATCTGCGGGAACGCCTTCAGCGCGGCGATCGTCGTCCACAGCAGCACGACGAAGATCTCCGGCCGGATCTGCGGGACCGTGATGTGCCAGAACCGGCGGCCCCACGAGGCGCCGTCGATTTCGGCCGCCTCGTACAGCGACGGGTCCACCCGCTGCAGCCCCGACATGAAGATCACGAGCGGGAAGCCGATCTGCATCCACACCATGACGCCGACGACGCTCCACAGCGCGGTGGCCGGGTCGCCGAGCCAGTCGTGCGCGAGGGAGCCGAGGCCGGCGGCGTCCAGCAGCGCGTTGACCGCGCCGTTCTCCGGAGCCAGCAGCCAGCTCCACACCACGCCCGCGATGACGACCGGCAGCACCTGCGGCAGGTAGAGGCAGGCGCGCAGGACGCTCGCGGTGCGCGGCCCGAAGTGCCGGTCGACCAGGTCGGTCAGGGCCGAGGCCAGCACCAGCCCGATCATCGTCGGGACGATCGCCATCCCGACGATGATCAGGACGTTGTGCCGGAACGAGGCCCAGAACTCCCCGTCCTCCACGAGCTCGCGGTAGTTGCCGAGCCCGATCCACTTCGGGGTCCCGACGCCCGTCCACTCGGTGAAGCTCGTCCCGATGTTCATCAGGAACGGCACGCCGATGACGGCGGTGAAGAGGAGCAGGCCGGGGAGCAGGTAGGGCAGGTACCCCCACTGCTCCCGCGACCGGCCGCGGCCCGGCGTCGTCACTTCGGCAGGCCGCCGTCGTAGGTCTTCTGGATGCCGCTCAGCACCTCGCCCGGCGCGGTGCCGTTCATCAGCTTCTGCGTCTGCGCCACCCAGGCGTCGTAGAAGCCGGCGACCGGCCAGTCCGGGTAGTAGGCGAGCCCGTCCGACGCCGACAGCCGGTCGAAGTCGGCGATGAGCTTCTTGGCCTTGGCGTCGGTGATCGCGGACGGGTCCGCCGCGACCGGGACGCCGCCCCCGTTGCCGAGGGTGTTCTGCGCCTGCTTCTTCATCGTGATGTCGATGAAGTCGTAGGCGAGCTGCTTGTTCTTCGACCCCTTGGGGACGACCCACAGGTTCCCGCCCGAGCCGAGCGTCATCTTGGCGCCGGGCCAGACGGCGGTCTCCCAGTCGAACTTCGCCTCGGCGGCGACCCGGCCGAACCACCAGCTCCCCGAGAACATCATCGGGAACTTGCCGCTCATGAACGCGACGCCGGCGTCCTCGGCCTTGAGGCTGACGGAGTTCTTGGCGACGTAGCCCTTCTTCACCCAGTCGGCGAAGGTGGTGGCCCCGTAGGTCCAGGCGGCGTCGTTGAAGTTCGCCTTGCCGGTGTAGCGCTGGAAGGCGTCCACCCAGGCGCGGTCGGCCTTGTCGAGGGCGAGCTGGTAGACGAACTGGTGCGCCATGTACTCGGCGCCCGCGTTGGTCAGCGGCGTGACGCCCTTCGCGACGAACTTGTCCATCGCGGCGGTCAGCTCGGCGAACGTCGTCGGGATCTCGACGCCGTTCTTCTTGAACAGGTCCTTGTTGTAGTAGACCTGCACGTACTCCGCATAGTCAGGAACGCCGTACCATTTGTCACCGCCCATGGTGCCCTTGGCGTCGTACTTGGCGGTGACCTGGACGTTCGGCTTGATCAGCTTGTCCCAGCCGCGCTTGGTGACCTCGGGGGTGAGATCGGTGAGCAGGCCCTGCTTGGACAGCAGCCCGGCGGTCGCGTTGCCCTTGTTGTACTCCATGACGTCGGGCGCGTCCTTGGAGTTGAGCACCATGGGCGCGGTCTTCTGGATCTGCTCGAAGCCCTTCTCCTCGAACTTCACCTTCACGCCGGGGTGGGTGGCCTCGAACTCCTTGACGGCCTCGGCCCACGACTTGCCCATGGCGCTGTCGGGGGCCTCGTAGTGCCAGAGCTTCAGCTCCTTGCCGCCCGAGCCGCCGCCGCCGTCGCCGTCGCCGCACGCCGTGAGCGACAGCGCCGCCGCGGCAAGGGCGGCGATCAGCGCCGCGCTCCTGCCTGCCTTGATCATGGGTCTTCCTCCGGGTGGGCCGAGCGCCTGTCGAAGCGCTTCGATTGCCGGGATGTTAAGCCCTGGGTGAGCCGCGACACAATAGGTCGAGCCACATCAATTCGCCTCAAAACCCGCTGACCTGCGGCGATCGATTGGGAGCGCTCCCAGAAGCGGTCAGCCGCGGCACTCCGCGCCGTTCAGGGTGAACCGCGACGGCGCGCCGTTCGCGCCGTCCCGGCTCCCGAGGAACCCGAACTCGGCCGTCCCGTGCGGCGGGATCGACCGGTTCCACTCCGCCGCCGTCACCGTCACCGACGCCCCGTCCTGCACCCGGCTCCCGTTCCACAGCTGGGTGATCGTCTGCCCGTCCGGAAAGGCGAAGGCCAGCGTCCAGCCGTCGATCGCGCCGTCCCCGGCATTGGTGATCCGGACGGTCGCCTGGAAGCCCCGCGGCCACGTCCCGTCGACCCGGTACGCCACCGAGCACGCGGTCGCGGCGGCCGGCGACCTGCCCGCCGACGGGGGCGGCGCCGCCGGTTTCGCATCGGACGAGTCGGACGAGTCGGGCGCGAGGGCCGCCAGGAGCGCGGCCACCGCGCACAGCGCCCCGGCCGCGACCCCGGCGATGAGCAGCGGCCGCCGTCCGGGCCCGTGCCCGGAGGGGGCGGGATCGTCCAGGACGCGGGTCGGGTTCCCCGGCCCTTCCGCAGGCGGAGGGCCTTCACCGGCGGACGCGTCGGCGCCGCCGGGCACGTGGAGTTGGATGCCGGCGGCGCCCGCCAGCACGCGGGCCGCTTCGACGGCGGTGGGCCGAGCGCCGGGGTCCGGGGACAGGCAGTCGCGGCAGAGTGCCGCGACCTCGCCGGGAGTGCCCTTCCGGAACGCCGAGGCGGGTGTGGGCGGCGCGCCGGTCAGGCACTCGTGCAGGACGACGCCCAGCGAGTAGACGTCGGCCGCCGGGGTCGGGGACGCGCCGGTCACCAGTTCGGGCGCCATGTAGGCGGGCGTGCCCATCACCGGTCCGCCCGCCGTGCCGGTGAACGCGATGCCGAAGTCGAGGACCTTCACCTCGACCGGGGTGAGGAACACGTTCCCGGGCTTGATGTCGCGGTGCACGATGCCTGCGTCGTGGGCGGCGGCCAGGGCGTCGGCGACCCGCGCGCAGATCCCGGCCGCCTCGCGCCACGGCAGCGGGCCGCGCGACAGGCGCACGGCCAGGCTCTCGCCGTCCAGCAGTTCCATGACCACGTACGGGATCGGGCGGCTCTCGCGCCGCGAGGTGCCCTCCGGGCCGGCGCGGTGCTCGCCGTAGTCGTACACGCCGGTGATGCCCGGGTGGGTGAGGGCGGCGGCGGCCTGCGCCTCCTGGCGGAGCCGCCGCGAGAACTCCTCGGGCCCGCCGTCCTTGGGGACCTTGACCGCGACGGCCCGGTCGAGGACGGTGTCGACCGCGCGCCAGACGGTCGCCATGCCGCCGGCGCCGAGGGGCCGCTCGATGAGGTAGCGCCCGCCGAGGCGTTCGCCCGCGGCGATGATCTCGGGCATGGACGAAGCCTAGACCGGACTCAGGGCACGAGGTACCGGGTGTCGCGGACGTCCGTGATCGCCATGTGGCCGGGCGCGTGCCCGATGGCGAGCTTCGGCCGGGAGGCCATCACCGCCGCCTGCGGGGTCACTCCGCAGGCCCAGAAAACGGGTATCTCGTCGACCCGGATCTCCACCGGGTCGCCGAAGTCCGGCGCGGAGAGGTCCTCGATGCCGAGCTCGACGGGGTCGCCGACGTGCACGGGCGCGCCGTGGACCGACGGGTACCGGGCCGTCACCCGCACGGCGTCGGCCACCTGCGCGGCCGGGACGGGGCGCATGGAGACGACGAGCGGGCCGCCGAACTCGCCCGCGCGGCGGCACATCCGGTTCGTCCGGTACATCGGGACGTTGCGGTTCTGCTCGATGTGCCGGACGGGGACGCCGGCCTCGCGGAGCGCTTCCTCGAACGTGAAGCTGCACCCGATGAGGAACGAGACGAGGTCGTCGCGCCAGTAGGGGGTCGCGTCGGTCACCTCGGCGACCGGCTCGCCGTGCTCGTAGACGACGTAGCCGGGCAGGTCGGTGCGCAGGTCACCGGCGAACAGCGCGGCCGAGGTCGCGCCGGGCTCGGTCACGTCCAGGACGGGGCACGGCTTGGGGTTGCGCTGCGCGAACAGGAGCAGGTCGTAGGCGTACTCGCACGGCACGGCGATGAGGTTCGCCTGCGTCCAGCCCGCGCACCAGCCGGACGTGGGGACGCGCAGGCCGGCCCGGAACAGGGCCCTCGCCTGGTCCGGCGTGAGCGCGCCCGGGTCGAGGGGTGCGGTCATGATCTCTCCTCCCGGAGGTTCGGTGCGGGATGCGGCCGGAACCGGAGACGCTGGCCGGGCCGGGCCTGGGCGGCGCGTCCGATGTCGGCGGAGGCGACCACCGCGATAACGGGGTAGCCGCCGGTGAGCGGGTGGTCGGCGAGGAACAGCACCGGCCGCCCGGACGGCGGGACCTGCAGCGCCCCGGTGACCGTCCCCTCGCTGGGCAGCTCGCCGCGCCCGGCGTGCTCCAGTCCGGGGCCGTCCAGGCGCATGCCTACCCGGTCGATCTCGCTGGTCACCGTGTAGGCGGAGGAGAAGAGGGCCTTCAGCGCGCCCGGGGCGAACCAGTCGTGGCGGGGGCCGGGCATCGCGCGCAGCTGGATGTCGCCGCCGTGCGGCGGGCGGACGGGCGCGGCGTCCAGCAGCGGCGGGGCGGCGGGCGGCGGGCCTACGGGGAGGAGGTCGCCGGGCTTGAGCGGGGCGGGGCCGAGGCCGGAGAGCGTGTCGGTGGAGCGCGACCCGAGGACGGGCGGGACGGCGACGCCGCCGCGCACGGCCAGGTAGCTGCGCAGGCCCGCGGGCGGGGCGCCCATCCGGAGCTCGGCGCCGTCCGGCACGTGCACGACCGAGTAGGGGGCCTCGGCCCGGCCGTCCACCAGCAGCGGGGCGGGCGCGCCGGTCACCGCGGCGAACACGCCGCCCCGGCAGCGCACGTGCAGGCCGCCGAAGGTGACCTCGATCGCGGCCTCCCTCTCGGCGTTGCCGAGCAGCCGGTTGGCGAGCCGGAGCGAGCCCGGGTCCGCGGCGCCCGACACCCCCACGCCGAGCGCCGCGTGACCCGAGCGGCCGAGGTCCTGGACCGTGGCCAGGAACCCTGTGCGGAGAACGTCCAACCGCCGCTTCATGGTTCCCGCCGGACGAAGCGGACCCGGGTTCCCGGGCGGAGCAGGGCGGGCGGGTCGCGTTCGAGGTCCCATAGGACGGCCTCCGTGCGTCCGATGAGCCGCCAGCCGCCCGGGGACTCGACCGGGTAGACGCCGCTGAACCGCCCGGCGAGGCCGACCGCGCCCGCCGGGACGCGGACGCGGGGCGTCGCGCGGCGCGGGACGTCCAGTCGCGGGTCGCCGCCCTCCAGGTAGCCGAATCCGGGCGCGAACCCGGTGAACGCGACCCGCCACGGGGTCCCGGTGTGCGCGGCGACGACCTCGTCCGGGGCGAGCCCGGTGAGGCGGGCGACCTCGCGGAGGTCGTCGCCGTCGTAGACGACGGGGATCTCGACGTCCCCGGCGGCGCCGCCCGCCGCACCCGGCCGGGTGGCGCGCACCGCGGCGGCGACCGCGGCCGGGTCGGCGGAGGGGGCGAGCAGCAGGGTCAGGGTGCGGGCCGCCGGGACGAGGTCGGCGACGCCGGGCGGCGGGGCCGCCGCGAGCGCGGTGTACAGGCCGAGCATCGCCGGGAGGTCCGGCAGTTCGACCAGCAGCGCCGCGTCGCCGCTCGGGAGGATCCGCACCCCGCCCTCACTTCCACAGGTCGTCGAGCCCGGACAGGCTGTTCCAGCCGAGGTAGAGCGACAGGACCCAGGCCGCCACGCCGATGGCGAGGAGCCAGACCGGGTACCGGTGGCCGCCGAGCAGGTCGCGGCGGCGGGCGGCCGCCCAGAGCAGCACGGCGAGCCCGAACGGCAGGATCAGCCCGTTCAGCGCGCCCGCGAAGACGAGCAGCTTCGCGGGGGTGGTGCCGACCGCGAGGTAGATGGCGGCGGAGACGAGGATGAACGCGACGACCAGCCGGTTGCGGTGCCGCTCGACGAAGGAGGAGAACGACACCAGGAACGACACCGAGGTGTAGGACGCCCCGATGACCGAGGTGATCGCGGCCGACCACATGATCAGGCCGAAGACGCGCAGCCCGGCCTGGCCCGCCGCGTGCTCGAAGGCCGAGGCGGGGGCGTTCTCCTTGGCGAGGGTCACCCCGCCCGCGACGACGCCGAGGACCGCGAGGAACAGCAGCACGCGCATCAGGGCGGTGACGAGGATGCCGGTGACCGCGCTGCGGTTGATCTCCCGGACGTGCTCCGGCCCGGTCAGCCCGGACTCGATCATGCGGTGCGCGCCCGCGTAGGTGATGTAGCCGCCGACCGTCCCGCCGATCAGCGTGGTGATGACCAGGAAGTCGACGGTCTCCGGCGCGATGCTCTGCCGGAGCGCGTCACCGAGGGGCGGTTCGGACACCACCGCCACGTACAGGGTCAACAGGATCATCACGCCGCCGAGCACGACGACGATCCGGTCCATGGCGACGCCGGCCCGCCGGACCAGGAAGATCGCGATCGCGGCCAGCGCGGAGACCGCGCCGCCGATCTTGACGTCCAGGCCGAGCAGCGCGTTCAGGCCGAGCGCGGTACCGGCGACGTTGCCGATGTTGAAGATCAGGCCGCCGAACACGTCGAGCGCGGCGAGGCCGTACCCGGCGCCGGGCAGGACGCGGTTGCCGAGTTCCTGGGCGCGCATGCCGGAGACGCCGACGACGCGCCACACGTTCAGCTGGATCGCGATGTCCACCAGCACGGACACGAGGATCGCGAAAGCGAACGCGGCGCCGAGCTTGGCGGTGAACACGGTGGTCTGGGTGATGAAGCCGGGTCCGATGGCGCTGGTGGCCATCAGGAACATGGCGCCGGTGAGGGCGGCGCGGCGGGAGCGGGAGGTGGGGGCCGTGGTCGTGTCGAGGGTCGCTGGGTCCGTCATGGCGGGGGCCCTTCCGGGGGGTTCGACTTTCCGCAAGCGTAGGGATTGTTCAACAATCCATCAAGAGACCTGTTGATGCATTCTGCGGTCGCCGGGGATAGGCTGGCCTCCCCGGATCTTCGTGCGCGGCGTCCCGCGCCTGCCCCCGGAAGGTGGTCGATGCCCGTGCCGGCGCAGGGCTCGTGGCTGTCCGACATCGCGGCCGCCCGGCACGAACTGTCCCGGAGCAGCACCGCCGCGCGGATCGCCGACCTGCTGCGCGAGCAGATCACCGACGGGCGGCTCGCCCCCGGGGAGCGGCTGCGCGAGGAGGAGCTGGGCGAGGCCCTGAAGGTGTCGCGCAACACCGTGCGCGAGGCGTTCCGGCTGCTCGCCATGGAGCGCCTGCTCGTCCACGAGTTCAACCGCGGCGTGTTCGTGCGCCGGGTCACCGCCGACGGCCTCGCCGACCTCTACCGGGTGCGGCGGATCCTGGAGTGCGAGGGCGTGCGGTGCGCGCGGGAGGCCCCGGCCGGGACGCTCGGCCGCGTGGAGGCGGCCGTCCTGGACGGCGAGAGCGCCGCCGCCGCCGGTCGATGGCCGGACGTCGGCACCGCCGACATCCGCTTCCACCAGGCCATCGCCGCGCTGGTGGGCAGTCCGCGGGTGGACGAGATGATCCAGCACCTGCTGGCCGAGATGCGGCTGGTCTTCCACGAGATGGGCTCGCCGCGCGAGTTCCACGAGCCCTACCTCACCCGCAACCGGCGGATCCACGACCTGATGGCGCGGGGCGAGCTCGCGGTGGCCGAGCGGGAGCTGCGCTCCTACCTCGACGACGCGGAGGCCCAGCTCACCGCGGCCTACCGCGAGAAGGCCCGCTCCGAGGCCCACTGAGAGGCCCGTCGGACGGCCCGTCGGACGGCCCGGCAGAAGGCCTCGCCGGAAGGCGCGGTTACGGGGCGTAGTTCATGACGTGGTCGTGCAGGAGCTGCGGCGCGGCCGGGTCGGCGCGGCGGAACGCCTCGATCAGCTCGGCGTGCTCGGCCGACTTGGAGTAGATCTCCGTGTGGTGCAGCCGCAGGGACAGGGTCGTCCACAGCTCGATGCCGAGGCTCTCCCACACCGAGACGAGCAGCCGGTTCCCGGCCGTCTCGACGATCTCGCGGTGGAAGGCGATGCTGAGCCGCATCTGCTCGTGCAGGTCGCCCTCCCGCGCGGCCTCGCCGAGCCGGCGGTTGTGCTCCTCCAGCGCCTCCAGGCAGCCGGACAGCCGGGGCAGGGCCAGCTCCACGGCCGTCCGCTCCAGCCCGGCGCGGACGGGGAAGATCTCGGCCAGGTCCTGCTCGGTGAAGTCGCGGACCCGGGCGCCCCGGTTCGGCAGCGTCTCGATCAGCCGCTGCGCCTCCAGCTGGCGGAGCGCCTCCCGGACCGGCCCCTGGCTCACGCCCAGCTCGGCGGCGATGCGGCGCTCGACGACGCGCTCGCCCGGTTCCCACCGCCCGGAGCTGATGCCCTCCACGATGAACTCGCGGATCTGGTCGGCGAGCCCGGTGCGGAGCAGCAGCTGGTCGGAGGTCTTCACAGAACTGGATGGTAGCGCCACGGCCGGTAAGTGCCTCTTGACAGGGGGGCGGGTTCCAGCGGGTAGAATATTATCGATCATAGATCAATGATGATCGGGAGCGTTGTGGCGATCCTACGGCGCTGCCCCGGACAGAGGAAGGTCGCCGATGGCTGAGACCGTTCAGTCGGCCGACAGGGCCGCCCCGGCGCGGAGCCGCCGGGCGCGCGCCGCCAAGGCCCCCCGGCCGAGGACCGGCGCGACGCCGGCGGCTCCCCCGGCGGCCGACGCCGCCACGCTCGTCGGCTACTACCGGCAGATGCTGCTGGTCAGGCGGTTCGAGGAGCGGGCCGCCCGCGCCTACACCGAGGCCAAGATCGGCGGCTACTGCCACCTGAACCTCGGCGAGGAGGCGACGGTCGTCGGGCTGATGGCCGCGCTGCGCCCCACCGACTACCTGTTCACCAACTACCGCGAGCACGGCTACGCACTCGCCAAGGGCATCGGCGCGGACCGCGTCATGGCCGAGCTGTACGGGCGCTCAACGGGCGTGTCCAAGGGCTGGGGCGGGTCGATGCACCTGTTCGACGCCGAGGCCCGGCTGCTCGGCGGGTACGGGATCGTCGGCGGGCAGGTGCCCCTCGCGGCCGGCGCGGCGCTCGCCGTCTCCTACAAGGGCGGCGACGAGGTCGTGATGTGCCACATGGGCGACGGGACGACCGCGATCGGCGCGTTCCACGAGTCGCTGAACATCGCCGCCCTCTGGGACCTCCCGGTCGTCTTCGTCGTGATCAACAACGGGCTCGGCATGGGCACCACCGTGGAGAACTCGGCGGCCGAGCCGGAGCTGTACCGGCGCGGCGCCGCGTACCGGATGGAGAGCCTGCGGGTGGACGGCACCGACGTGCTCGCGGTGCGGGACGCCGCGCGCGCCGCCGTCGAGCGCGCCCGCGCCGAGAGCAAGCCCTACCTGCTGGAGACCGTCAGCCCCCGGCTGAAGGGCCACTCGGTCGTCGACCCGGCCCGCTACCGGTCCAAGGAGGAGAAGGAGGCCCTGAAGGCCGCCGACCCCCTCGCCCGGATGGCGCTGGAGCTGGAGGAGGCCGGGGTCCTGTCCGCCGACGAGCGCGACCGGCTCGACGCCGAGGTGAAGGCCGAGGTCGACGCCGCCGCCGCGTTCGCCGACGAGAGCCCGGCGCCCGAGGTGTCCACGCTGTTCGACTACACCTACGCCACCCCCGTCCCGGGCGAGCTGCGCCGGCTCCCCGCCGACCCCGTATTCGGCTCCTGAGAGGCACCCCATGGCAACCGTGACCTACCGCCAGGCCCTCCGGGACACGCTCCGCGCCGAGATGCTCCGCGACGAGAACGTCTTCCTGATGGGCGAGGAGATCGGGCTCTTCGAGGGCTCCTACAAGATCACCGAGGGGCTGCTGAAGGAGTTCGGGCCGCGCCGCGTCCGCGACACCCCGATCGCCGAGGAGGGCTTCGTCGGCGCCGCGATCGGCGCCGCGATGCTCGGCCTGCGCCCGGTCGTGGAGATCATGACGATCAACTTCTCGCTGCTGGCGCTGGACCAGATCGTCAACCACGCCGCGAAGATCTACGGCATGTTCGGCGGGCAGGCCAGCGTGCCGATGGTGATCCGCACGCCGGGCGGCGGCGGGCAGCAGCTCGGCGCCACCCACTCGCAGAACGTCGAGCTGTTCTACTCGTTCATCCCCGGACTGAAGGTCGTCGCGCCGAGCACGCCCGCCGAGGCGTCGGCGATGCTGAAGGCCGCGATCCGCGACGACGACCCGGTGCTGTTCCTGGAGAACCTCGCCCTCTACAACACCAAGGGCGAGCTGCCCGCCGCGGTCGAGGACATCGAGCCCGCCGAGATCGGGCGCGCCGCCGTGACCCGTCCGGGCACCGACATCACGATCATCGGCTACTCCCGGATGGCCCGCGTCGCCTCCGAGGTCGCCGAGACCCTCGCCGCCGAGGGCGTCTCCGCCGAGGTGGTCGACCTGCGCAGCCTGCGCCCGCTCGACCGGCAGACGGTCGTGGACTCCGTCCGCAAGACCGGCTGCGCCGTCGTGGCCGAGGACGACTGGCTCACCTACGGCATCGGCGCCGAGATCGCCGCGACGATCCAGGAGGGCGCGTTCGACTGGCTCGACGCCCCCGTCCGGCGCGTCGCGATGGCCGAGGTGCCCCTCCCCTACGCCAAGTCCCTGGAGACGGCGGCGCTGCCGTCCGCCGAGTCCCTGCTCACCGCCGTCCGCGCCACGCTCCGCGCGACCGGCCGCACCGCGCCGGGGGCGGACGCCACGTCCCCGCGACCCGCTCTGGAGCCCGTGCGATGACCGAGATCCTCATGCCCCGCCTCTCCGACACGATGGAGGAGGGCGTCATCAGCTCCTGGCAGAAGCAGCCGGGAGACGAGGTCGCGGTCGGCGACGTCATCGTCGACATCGAGACCGACAAGGCGGTCATGGAGTACGAGGCCTACGAGGCCGGCGTGCTGGAGAAGATCCTGGTCGCCGAGGGCGAGACCGCCGCGATCGGCGCCCCGATCGCGGTGATCGCCCCGGCCGGCGGCGCCCGCCCCGAGCCCGCGGCGGAACCCGCCGCCGAGCCGGAGCCGGCTCCTGCCGAGGCGAAGCAGGCTCCCGCCGCCGAGGCGGCGCCCGCGCCCGCCCCGGAGGAAGCGCCCGAGCCGGCGCCGGTCGCCACGGCCGCCCCGGCGCGCGCCGTCGGACGCCCGTCCGGCTCCCGCCCGCCGTCGTCGCCGCTGGCGCGCCGGCTGGCCCGCGACCACGGCATCGACCTGGCGACGCTGACCGGCTCCGGCCCCGGTGGCCGCATCGTCCGCGCCGACATCGAGGCCGCCGTCCGCGCCGGCGCCCCGGCCGCGTCCGCCCCGGCCGCCGCCGCTCCGGCTCCCGCCCCGGCGGCCCCCGCCGTCCAGGACCGGGCCGACGACCCGGACGTGGAGGCCGTCCCGCTGAACCGCTTCCGCAAGGTGGCGGCCCGGCGGCTCACCGAGAGCAAGCGCGAGGCGCCGCATTTCTACCTGAACCGCGAGGTGGACGCCGAGGCCCTGCTGGCGTTCCGCGCGACCCTCAACGAGGCGCTCGCCCCGGCGAAGGTCAGCGTGAACGACCTGGTGGTGAAGGCGGTGGCGACCGCGCTGCGCGAGCACCCGGCGGTGAACGTCTCCTACACCGAGGAGAACCTGCTCTTCCACAAGCGGGTGCACGTCGGCGTCGCGGTGGCGGTCGAGGACGGCCTCGTCGTCCCGATCGTCCGGGACGCCGACCGCAAGAGCGTCTCGGAGATCGGCAGGGAGACCCGCGAGCTCGCCGGGAAGGCCCGCGACGGAAAGCTGTCCGCCCGGGAGATGAGCGGCGGCACGTTCAGCGTCAGCAACCTCGGCATGTTCGGGGTGGACTCGTTCTCCGCGGTGATCAACCCGCCGGAGGCCGCCATCCTCGCCGTGGGCGCCGTCCGCGACGAGCCCGCCGTCCGCGACGGGCAGGTCGTCCCCGGCAAGCGCATGGCGGTCACCCTCTCGGTCGACCACCGCGCCACCGACGGCGCGACGGCCGCGAGGTTCCTGGCCCGCCTCGCCGAACTGCTCCAGAACCCGCTGCTCATCGTCGCGTAGCCGAGTCGCGTAGCCGAGCACGCATCGTGGAGGCCCCCCGCCGAGGACGGCGAGGGGCCTTCCGCGTCAGAGCATGACGCGGTGGTTCAGCGGTGGCCGTATCCGGCCAGAGGGCGGGACGGACCAATCAGATCCGGCGCGGGGTGCGAAGTAACCGCGGGCATGGCGAAGAGACCGGTCGATCCGGCGTCGCGGCAACGCAGCCCAGCGCCACGGAAAGGCGCCGCCGCGGCGGGCACCCGGAGACCGGCGAGGGTTCCACGATGCCGACACTCCATCCAGCCGGGGGAACGTCCAGGGCACGGGTCGTCGCGATGGTCGCCGCCGGGGGCCTGCTGTGCGCGGGCGGGTTCGCCGGGCTCGCGCCGAAGCGGGGCACCGCGTCCAGCCACCGCGAGGCGCCGCTCATCTCGGGGCAGCCGCAGTACGACAACACCGACGTCTACGCGTTCGTCAGTCCGGACAAGCCGGACACCACCACCCTGATCGCGAACTTCATCCCGTTCCAGGACCCGGCGGGCGGGCCGAACTTCTACAAGTTTGCGCGGGACGCCCGGTACGACCTGAACGTCGACAACGACGGCGACTCGCTGCCCGACCTGACCTACCGGTTCCGCTTCCACGACCGGCTGAAGAACGCGAACACCTTCCTCTACAACACCGGGCCGGTGACGAGCCTGGACGACCCCGACCTCAACTTCACGCAGACCTACGACCTGACGCTGGTCCGCCGGACCGGCGGCCGGGTGCGCAGCGTGCACACGCTCGCCGAGAACGCGCCCGTCGCGCCGTCCAACGTCGGGAAGGCGTCCATGCCCGACTACGCGAAGCTGCGCGGCCAGGCCGTCAAGCCGCTCGGGGACGGGACGACCTCCTTCGCCGGGCAGGCCGACGACTCGTTCTTCCTCGACCTGCGCGTCTTCGACCTGCTGTACGGCGCGAACCTGAAGGAGGTCGGGAACGACACGCTGAGCGGCTACAACGTCAACACGGTCGCGCTGCAGATCCCGACGCGCCACCTCGTGAAGGGGAAGGACCCGGTGATCGGGGTGAACTCGACCGTGTCGCGGCTCTCCGCGTCCGGCG
The DNA here is from genome assembly GCF_008327685.1 of Actinomadura sp. K4S16. Taxonomy (GTDB): domain Bacteria; phylum Actinomycetota; class Actinomycetes; order Streptosporangiales; family Streptosporangiaceae; genus Spirillospora. The sequence goes on along the minus strand of NZ_BDDE01000018.1, from coordinate 365,471 downwards.
GGTACGCGCAGGTGTCGCGGCTCGGGAGCCCGCTGGTGAACGAGGTGGTCATCCCGCGCGGCAGGAAGGACGCCTTCAACGCGTCCACCCCCTGGCAGGACGCGCAGTTCGCCGGGTTCGTCACCGATCCCGAGCTGCCGAAGCTCATCGAGAAGATCTACAAGATCCCGGCGCCGCCCGGGCCGCGCAACGACCTCGTCCAGGCGTTCCTCACCGGCGTGCCGGGGCTGAACCAGCCGGCGCACGTGCGCCCGGCCGAGCTGCTGCGGCTGAACACCTCGGTCAGACCGGCCGCGAAGCCGGACCGCCTCGGCGTGCTCGGCGGCGACAAGGCGGGCTTCCCCAACGGGCGGCGGCTCACCGACGACGTGATCGACATCTCGCTCCAGGCCGTCGAGGGCGAGCTGCTCGGCAAGAAGAACGACCTCGGCGATGCGGTCAACGCCAACGACGCCGCCTTCGAGAAGAGCTTCCCGTACGTGGCGCAGCCGCACTCGGGGTCGGACGTGCGCGGCGCGCGCAAGCCCGGGACGAAGGCCGCGGGCTCGGCGCGGAAGGGCGAAGGCGGCCCCGTGAACTTCCTCAACGCGGGCGCCACCGAGAGCACCTCGGACGACGGGAGCGGAGTGGGCCCGCTGCTGCCCGCGGCGGCCGCCGGTGCCGGCGCGTTCGTGCTGACCGGCGGGCTGCTGTGGCTGCGGCGACGGCGCCCCGCCGCGGGACGGCACGAGAGCTGATGCGTCCCGTCCTCACCGGGGCCTCGGCGGCGGGGCTCGTCGCGGCGCTCACCCTCGGATCGGCGGTCGCGTTCGGCCGCCCGTCCGGGGAGGGTGCCGCGGCCGCCCCGGCCGGGGCCCCCGCCTCGGGCATCGCCGGCCTGCAGAAGCGGCTGCGCGAGCAACCGCGCGACGCCGCGGGCTGGGCCTCCCTCGGCCTCGCGTACGTGGAGCAGGCCCGGGTGACCGCCGACCCGACGTACTACCCGAAGGCCGAGGAGGTGCTGCGCCGCTCCCTCCGGGAGGCCCCCGAGAACGACGGCGCGCTGGCGGGGCTCGGCGCGCTCGCCGCGGCGCGCCACGACTTCCACGGTGCCCTGGGGTATGCGGACCGGGCGCTCAAGGCGAACGCCTACGGGCAGCGGGCCGCCGCAGTCCGGGTGGACGCGCTGGTGGAGCTCGGCCGCTACGGCGACGCCCTGGCCGCCGCCCGGCGAGCCGACGCCCTCCGCCCGGGCATCCCGATCTTCACGCGGCTCGCGTACGTGCGGGAGCTGCGCGGGGAGGTCGCGGAGGCGCGCCGGGTGCTGGGGCTCGCGCGGGCCTCCGCCGCCGACCGCGGCGACCTGGCCTACATCGCGGTGCAGCTCGGCGAGCTGGCCTGGAACGACGGCGACCTCGACCGCGCGCGCCGCGAGTACGCCGAGGCGCTGCGCCTCTCCCCCGGCCACCTGCCCGCGATGGACGGCGACGCTCGCGTCAGGGCCGCGCGGGGCGACACGGCCGGAGCGCTCGCCGAACGGGCCGAGATCGTCCGGCGGCTCCCGCTGCCGCAGTACCTCACCGAGTACGGGGAGCTGCTGGAGTCCGCCGGACGCCGCGACGAAGCGGAGCGGCAGTACGCGGTCGCGACGGCGTGGGCGCGGATCGCCAGGGCCAACGGCGTCGACGCCGACCTGGAGACCGCGCTGTCCGAGAGCGACCACGGCGACGCCGGGGACGCGCTGCGGGCGGCGCGGGCCGAGTACCGGCGGCGCTGCCCCGGCCCGAAGGTGCGGCAGTGCAGCGTGCACGCGGCGGACGCGCTGGCCTGGGCGCTGCACGTCAACGGGCGGGACGGCGAAGCCCTCCGCTACGCCCGCCAGGCGACGGCCACCGGGTACCGCCGCGCGTCGTTCCGGTTCCATCTCGGCGTCATCGAGAAGGCCGCCGGCGAGCGCGCCGCCGCGCGGCGCGACCTGGCCGAGGCGCTGCGCCGCAACCCGCGCTTCTCACCGCTGTGGGCGCCGCGTGCCAGGGCCACCCTGGACGACCTGGAGGGGGCGTCGTGATCGTTCTCGCGCTCGCCGCCGGGATGCTCGCCGCGCATCCCCTCGGCAACTTCACCGTCAACCATTACGACGGCCTCGTCGCGGCGCCGCACGAGCTGCGGATCGACCACGTCGAGGACCTGGCCGAGATCCCCGCCGCGCAGGCGATGCCGGAGGTCGACGCCGACCGCGACGGGCGCCCGTCGAGCCGCGAGCTGGCCGCCTGGGCGGGCGGGGCCTGCGCGCGGGCGGCCTCGTCCCTGCGCGTCACCGTGGACGGGCGCGCCGCCACCGCTGCGGTCGCGTCGGCCGCCGCGTCGGCGCCGCGCGGGCAGGCGGGGCTGCCGACGCTGCGGCTCGAATGCCGGATCACCGCGCCCGCCGGGCCCGGGAGAATCGTCTTCCGCGCGGGCGGGGGCGACGGGCGGGTCGGCTGGCGGGAGGTCACCGCGCGGGGCGACCGGATGACGCTCGCCGCGTCCGACGTGCCGGAGTCCTCGCGCAGCAGGCGGCTCGCCGCCTACCCGGCGGACATGCTCGCCTCCCCGCTGGACCGGCGGTCGGCGGTCCTCGACGTGCGCGCGGGCGGGCCGCCGCTCGCGGCCCCCGCCTCCGGCGGCGGTCCCGGGCGGCTGCTGCCGCGCGGCGCCGACGGGCTCACCCAGCGGTTCACGTCGCTGGTCGCACGGCACGACCTGACCCCCGGTTTCGCCGCCCTGGCGTTCCTGCTCGCGCTGCTGCTCGGCGCCCTGCACGCGCTCGCACCCGGCCACGGCAAGACGATCATGGCGGCGCACGCGATCGGGGACGGGCGGCGCCGGACGCGGGACGTCCTCGCGCTGGGCCTGACGGTCACGCTCACCCACACCGCCGGCGTGCTGGCCCTCGGCCTGCTCGTGACGACCGGGACGCTGCTGGCGCCCGAGGCGCTGTTCCCGTGGCTGGGGGCGGCAGGCGGCGTCCTCGTGACGGCGGCGGGGGCGCTGCTTCTGCGGCGCGCCCTGCGCAACCGCCACCACACCCACGGACACGGGCACGGGCACGGGCACGGGCATGACCACGGGCACGGGCAGGCGAGTTCCCGGCGCGGCGGGGTCGTGCTCATGGGGCTGGCGGGCGGCATGGTGCCGAGCCCGTCGGCGGTGGTGGTGCTGGTCGGCGGCGCGGCGATCGGGCGGGCCTGGTTCGGGGTCGTCCTCGTGCTGGCCTACGGGCTCGGACTCGCCGCCGCGCTCATGGCGGTCGGTCTCCTCGTCACCGGGTCCGCGCGCGCCCTGGCGCGGCGCATTCCGGCCATGCGGCCGCGGTTTCCCGGCGCGATGATGCCGATAGGGACGTCCGCGACGGTCGTGGTCCTCGGGCTCGGGCTCACGCTGCGGAGCCTGGTGCCGTGACCTCCGACCCGGAACGGCCGCGGATGCGTAGTGCCGGGTGGACGGCCTACGGAGGGGAGCGCGGCATGCCGGCAGAGACGAGACCGCCGGACGGGGGCACGGTGTCCGGGCATGACGCGGACATGCTGCTCACCCGGACGGCGCGCGGCGACGAGCGCGCCTTCGAGGTGCTGTACGACGCGGTCGCGGCGCCCGTGCACGGGCTGGTGCGGCGGGTGGTCCGCGATCCGGCGATGGCCGAGGAGGTGACGCAGGAGGTGATGATCGAGGTGTGGCGGTCCGCCGCCCGGTACGACCCGGCCCGCGGCGGCGCGATGGCGTGGATCCTGACGATCGCGCACCGCCGGGCCGTGGACCGCGTGCGGCGCGAGCAGGCCGCGGGCGAGCGCGAGGCGAGGACCGTCCACCCCGGGCCGGGCGGCGCGCACGACCCGGTGGGCGAGCGGGTCGAGGCGCGGCTGGAGCACGAGCGGGTGCGGCGCTGCCTGGGGGCGCTCACGCACCTGCAGCGCGAGTCGGTGACGCTCGCCTACTACGGCGGGCACTCCTATCGTGAGGTGGCCGCGCTGGTGGGCGCGCCGCCGAACACCGTGCGGACCCGGATGCGCGACGGCATCATCCGGCTGCGCGACTGCCTGGGGGTGGAACGGTGACGGACGACCTGCACGCCCTCGCCGGCGCGTACGCGCTGGACGCGATCGACGACGCCGAGGAGCGGCGCTCGTTCGAGGAGCACCTCGCCGGATGCGAGACGTGCGCGACCGAGCTGCGCGAGTTCCGGGCGACGGCGGCCCGGCTGGGCATGGCGGTCGCCGAGGCCCCGCCGCCGCGGCTGCGCGCCCGGGTGCTGGCGGACGTCCGGAACGTCCGGCAGCTGCCGCCCGCCTCCCCCCGCCGGACCGCGGGCGTGCGGCCCCTGCGGCCGCGCCGGTGGCGGCGCGCCGCCGTGGCAGGGCTGGCCGCGGCCGCGTGCCTGGTGACGGCCGCCTCCGTCGGGGTGGCGGTCCACGAACGGCAGCGCGTGGAGCGGACGGAGTCCGCCTACCGGGACGTGGCGTCCGTCCTGTCGGCGCCGGACGCGCGGGCGGCGACGGGCCGGGCCGCGGGCGGCGGGACGGTGACGATCGTCGCGTCCGCGTCGCGGGGCGGGGTGGTCGTGGCGTCGTCCGGTTTGCGGGCGCTGCCGTCCTCGAAGGCGTACCAGCTGTGGCTGATCGGCGCGGAAGGCCCGCGCTCGGCGGGCCTGCTGCCCGGCGACCCCGGGCGCCCGGTCGTCGCCGGGACGTGGACTCCGCGGGACAGGCTCGGCGTGACCGTCGAGCCGGCCGGCGGGTCCGCACGGCCGACGACCACGCCGATCGTCCTGCTGGGCATCACCTGATTCCCCCTTGTCGTCTGTCTGACGATATGTGATCATTGCGGGCATGTCGGTGAACGTCCCGCTCGGTCCGCTGCTCGACCCCGCCTTCCACCTCGGGTCGGTCCCCACGACGTGGGCCGAGCTGCTCGGCTTCGCGACCGGCGCGGTCAACGTGTGGCTCGTCGTCCGGCAGAACATCCTCAACTGGCCGATCGGCATCGCCAACGTGATCCTGCTCGGCCTGGTGTTCCTGGACGGCGGCCTCTACGCCGACGCCGGGCTCCAGGTCGTCTACGTCGCGCTCCAGCTCTACGGCTGGTGGGTGTGGCTGTACGGCGGGGACGGCCGCGACCGGCTCCCGGTGCGGCGCACGCGGGGCGCGGAGTGGGCGGCCCTGATCGCCGCGGGCGCCGCGGGCACCGCGTTCCTGACCTGGGCCCTCGCCACCTGGACGGACTCCACCGTGCCGTTCTGGGACGCCCTCACCACCGCGCTCTCCCTCATGGCGACCTACGGGCAGTCGCGCAAGCTGCTGGAGTCGTGGTGGCTGTGGATCACCGCCGACCTCGTCTACATCCCGCTGTACTTCTACAAGGACCTGAAGCTCACCGGCGTCCTCTACATCGTCTTCCTGGCGCTGTGCGTGTCCGGGCTGCTGGCCTGGCGCCGCGACCTGCGCGGGCGGCCCCTCGCCCCGGCGGCCGCCGCGTGACGCACGAGCACGGCCTCGTCATCGGCAAGTTCTACCCGCCGCACGCCGGGCACCACCAACTGATCGACACTGCCGCCGCGGCCTGCGCGCGGGTGAGCGTGGTCGTCGCGGCGTCCACCGTGGAGAGCATCCCGCTGGCGCTGCGGACGGCGTGGCTGCGCGAGGCGCACCGGCAGCCGCACGTGGAGATCGTCCCGGTGGTGGACGACGCGGAGATCGACTACGAGTCCGACGAGGCCTGGTCGGCGCACGTGGCGGCGTTCCGGGCGGGCCTGGCGATGCGGTCGGGGCTCGGCGCGTCCGTCCCCCCGGTGGACGCGGTGTTCAGCTCGGAGGCGTACGGGCCGGAACTGGCGGAGCGCTTCTCGGCCGTCCACGTCCCGGTCGACCCGCCGCGCGAGCGCTTCCCGGTGAGCGGCACCGCCGTGCGGGCCGACCCCGCCGGGAACTGGGAGTTCCTGTCGCCGCCCGTCCGCGCGCACCTGGCGCGCAGGGTCGTGGTGGTGGGCGCCGAGTCGACCGGCACGACGACGCTGGCCCGCGCGCTCGCCGCCCACTACGCCGGGCGGGGCGGGGTCTGGGAGGCGACCCGGTGGGTGCCGGAGTACGGCCGGACCTTCACCGAGGAGAAGCTCGCCGCCGCGCGCCGGCGGGCGGGCGACCCGTCCCTGTGGCTGGACGACCTGGTGTGGGAGTCGGCCGAGTTCACCGAGATCGCCGAGCGCCACGCGGCCATGGAGGACGCGGCGGCCCGGTCGGGCTCGCCGCTGCTGGTCTGCGACACCGACGCGTTCGCGACCGCCCTCTGGCACGAGCGCTACCTCGGCGCCCCGGCCCCCGAGGTAGAGGCCGTCCACGCGCGGACCCCGCACCACCTGTGGATCCTGACCGATCCGGAGGGCGTCCCCTTCGAGCAGGACGGCTGGCGCGACGGCGAGCTGATCAGGTCGTGGATGTCGGGCCGCTTCCGGGAGGAACTGGAGAAGCGGGGCCTTCCCCACATCACCGTGACGGGCCCCCACGAACGGCGCCTGGCCGCCGCCGTCGAGGCGACCGACGCCCTGCTCGCCGACGGCTGGCGGTTCAGCGCCCCGCTGACCCCCTAGGCCCTCGCCGTGGGCTCACCCGAGCCAGATCATGTTCGTGACGCGGAACTCCTTGATGTCGGCGAGGACGAGGTAGTCGAAGAACATCGAGGTGCCGTCGACCACCATCCTGAATTCCAGACGGGCGTCGTCCAACGGCCTTCCGGGGGGACTTCCTCCGGTCTCGGCGGCCAGGCCGCCCGCCACCGCGAAGTCGCAGAAGAACCGGATCACCGAGTCCTTCAGCGCGGGGGGCATGGCCTCGATGACGTCGGAGGCCCCTTTCTCGCAGTAGACCGTCCAGCCTCGGCGGCCGGCGGTCACCTCCCCGGGTCTTCGTCCACCAGGAACCGGCTCTTGAGCTCGTCCAGCGAGACGAGGTCGCTCCGGTCCGCCCTGCGCGCCCTGGCGCGGCGTTCCGCGCGGTCGGGGATCTGGGCCAGGTGGGCCTCGGCCCACCAGTCGTCCATGACGCGCTGGTAGTCGTCCTCCTCCGTGGCGGCCATGACCTCCTTGAGGAACCTGGCGCGCTTCTCCTCCGTCAGCCAGTCGGCGATGCCCCTGATCGTCCGCGGGACCCGGTGGACCTGCCCCGGGAGGAACGGCTCTACCGGTTGTGCGCTCATGTCGCTCCCGTCCGTCCGGCGCGGTCCCCTGTCACCCGCGCAACCGAGACCCTACCGAGCCCCACCGACAGGACAGGGGCTCATTTGACGGCGCGCGGCGTGTCGGTCGGGTCGAGGCGGAACAGGTCCTCGTCGATCCGGTCGAGGGCGAGCCGGACGGCGCCGAGGCCCACCGACTCGTCCCCGAGCTCGGAACCCTCGATGCGGACGGGGCTCAGGCACAGCGGGGCGACCCGGCTCCGCAGCGCCGCGACCAGCGGGGCACCGGCCCCGGCCAGCGGCCCGCCGACCACGATCGTCTCCGGGTCGAGGGCGAGGGCCATCGCCGCGACGCCGCGCGCCATCCGGTCGGCGAGCCGCTCCACGCGCTCCCCCGCCTCGGCGGACCCGCGCCCGGCCGCCTCCAGGACGCGCTCCGCCTCCTCGAAGACGGCGCCGCGGCCGGCGTCCGGGACCAGGGAGGCGGCGGTGTCGCGCAGGCCCAGCTCGTCCAGGATGCCGATCTCGCCCGCGGCGCCCCAGCGCCCCCGGTGCAGCCGGCCGCCGATGATCGCTCCCATGCCGGTGTGCAGGGCGGCGTAGACGCAGACGACGTCGTCGGCGTCGCGAGCGGCGCCGCGCCACCGCTCGGCCATCGCGGCGAGGTTGGCGTCGTTCTCGACGAGGACGGGGCAGGAGAACGAGCGGCCCAGCTCCCGTGCCAGGTGGACGCCCTGCCACCCGGGCACGACCGTGCAGGACGTGACCGTCCCGTCCGGGGCGACGACGCCGGGGGTGCCGACGGCGACCGCCCGCAGCGAGCGCCGGTCGACGCCCGCCTCCGCGAGGCACGCCTTGACCGCGGCGCGCACCGCCGCGATCCGCTCGCCCGGCGGGGCGCCGCCGTCCAGGCGGGCGCGGTGCCCCCCGCCCACGACCTCGCCGGCGAGGTCGGCGACGAGCAGCCGCACCCGGTGCGCGTCGATGTCGATGCCGAGGGCGTGGCCCGCCTCCGCCCGGAAGCGGTAGCGGCGGGCGGGGCGGCCGAGGCCGCTGCCCGGACGCGGCGCGTCCTCGGCGGCCAGGCCGCGGTCGATCAGCTCGCCCAGCACGCCCTCGGTGGTGGGCCGGGACAGCCCGACGCGCCGGGCCAGCTCCGACAGCGTGGCCTCGCCGCCGTCGCGCAGCGCCCGCAGGGTCGCGGCCGAGTTGAGCCGGCGGAGCACCGAGGGGTCGCCACCGTGGAGAGAGTGTTGCGGCACGGGCACCCCTTGACAGCGATCGGCGGACGGACGACATTATTGCCAATCCACTTATGAAAGATACTTGCATAAGTACGGCGACCAGGCCGGGAGGGCGCGCGATGCAGGAGACGGTGCCGGCGATCGCCGTGGCGGGGGCCGGGCTGCGCGGCCGCGCCTACGCCGCGCGGATCCGGGCGACCGGGGCCGGCCGGATCGTCGCGGTCGCCGAGCCCGACCCGGTGCGGCGCGCCCGGTTCGCGGCCGAGCACGGCCTCCCGCCGAAGCGTGCGTTCCCCGGCTGGCGCGAGATGGCCGCGGCGGGCCGCCTCGCCGACGGCGTCATCATCGCGACGCAGGACGCCGAGCACGCCGAGCCCGCGATCCGCTTCGCCGGCCTCGGCTGCCACATCCTGCTGGAGAAGCCGATGGCGACGTCCGAGGCGGACGCGCTGCGGATCGTGGACGCCGTCGAGCGCGCCGGGGTGATGCTCGCCGTCTGCCACGTCCTGCGCTACACCGCCTACACGCGCGCCCTCAGGGCGCTGATCGCGGACGGCCGGATCGGCGCGCCGGTCGGCGTCCAGCATCTCGAACCGGTCGGCTGGTGGCACCACGCCCATTCCTACGTGCGCGGCAACTGGCGGCGCTCGGACGAGTCCGGGCCGATGCTGATGACGAAGTCCTGCCACGACGTCGACTGGCTGATCCATGTGATGGGCGAGGTCCCCGCGCGGGTGTCCTCGTTCGGGCGGCTGTCGCACTTCCGCCCGGAGAACCGGCCGCCCGGCGCCGGCGCGCGCTGCGTCGACTGCGCCGTCGAGGCGCGCTGCCCGTACTCGGCGCCCCGGCTCTACCTGTCGTGCCTCGGCGATCCCGCCCGCGAGGCATGGCCGCTCGGCGCGGTCACCGACGAGCGCACGGAGGCGGGCGTCCTGCGGGCGCTGCGCGAAGGCCCCTACGGCCGCTGCGTCTACGCCTGCGACAACGACGTGGTCGACCACCAGGTCGTGAACATGGAGTTCCCCTCGGGCGCGACCTGCGTGTTCACCATGACCGCGTTCTCCCCTGCCGCCCCGCGCCAGACGCGCGTCTTCGGGACGTCCGGCTGCCTGGAGGGCGACGGCGTCCGCATCACGGTCCGCGACTTCGTCACCGGCGGCACCGAGATCGTCGACCCCGGCGCCGCCCCTGGCGGCGGAGCGTTCGACGGCCGCCACGACCACGCCGACGACGCGCTGGCCGACGCCTTCACCGCCGCGCTCGCCGGCGGCGACCCCGCCCCGCTCAGCTCCGGCCCCCGCGAGAGCCTCGCCTCACACCGCGTCGTGTGGGCCGCCGAACGCGCGCGGCTGAACGGCACGGTCGTCGAAGCGGCCCCGCAGTCACCCGCGCGAAAGGCACGGTGAGTCCATGACCATCAGACCTCTGTGGTGCGCCGCGGCGGCGTTGTCCTTGGCCCTCGCGGCCGCTGCCTGTGGCGGCTCGTCCGGCGAGCCGTCGGCCGCGGGCAACGACGGGCGGGGTCCCATCACCGTCGCCACCGGCAAGGACCTCACCCAGACCGTGCAGCGGCTCGTCGCCGAGTGGAACGACGGCCACTCCAAGGAGAAGGTGCGGCTCGTCGAGCTGCCCGAGGACGGCGACCAGGCGCGGCAGCAGCTCGTCCAGAACATGCAGATCAAGTCGGACGCCTACGACGTCGTCCGGCTGGACGCGGTGTGGACTGCGGAGTTCGCCGCGCGCCGCTGGATCCTGCCGCTGCCCGGCGGGCTGGTCGACGCCTCGTCCTTCGTCCCGGCGGCCCTGGAGACCGGCAAGTACCGCGGGAGGCTGTACGCGGCGCCGTGGCTGACCGGAACCGGCGTCCTCTACTACCGCGAGGACCTCCTCGCCAAGGCCGGCGTGAAGGCCCCGCCGAAGACGTGGGCCGAGCTGCGCGACGACTGCGCGAAGGTCCGCGGGACGGCCGAGGGCAAGGGGGCCGACTGCTACGCGGGCCAGTACGGCAAGTACGAGGGGCTCACGGTCAACTACTCCGAGGCCGTCCAGTCCGCGGGCGGCGAGGTCTTCGACTCCTCGGGCAGGCCGCAGGTGAACACCCCGCAGGCCAAGGCCGGACTCCGGTTCCTCGTGGACGGCTTCAAGAACGGCACCATCCCGCAAAAGGCCATCACCTTCAAGGAGGAGGAAGGCCGCCGCGCCTTCCAGGAGGGCCGCCTCGTCTTCCACCGCAACTGGGCCTATGTGTACGCGCTCGCCTCCGAGAAGGACGGTTCGAAGGTGGCCGGGAAGTTCGGCGTCGCGCCGATCCCCGGCGAGGGCGGGCCGGGCTCCGGCACGCTCGGCGGCAACAACCTGGCCGTGTCGGCGTTCTCCAAGCACCAGGCGACCGCCCGCGACTTCGTCGCCCACATCGTCAGCCCGGCGGTCCAGAAGGAGTACGGCCGCGCCCAGTCGTTCCCGCTGTCCCTCGCCGCCCTCTACACCGATCCCGAGATGCTCAGGCGGTATCCGTACCTGCCGGCGCTGAGGCAGGGCATGGACAAGGCGAGGCCGCGCCCGGTCGTCGTCCGGTACAACGAGGTCAGCGCCGCCGTCCAGGAGCAGGTCACCGCGGCGCTCACCGGGAGGAAACCGGTGGACCAGGCTGCCGAGGACCTCCAGAAGGCACTGACGGCACTGGCCGACTAGCGGCGCGGTAGGCGCTCGGGGTCATGCCGAGCCTGCGGACGAAGTGCTGGCGCAGGGAGTCGGCGCTGCCGAGGCCGCTGCGGTGGGCGACCTGGTCCATCGGGAGCGCGGTGCTCTCCAGCAGCTCCCGGGCCCGGTCGATCCGCTGGTGCAGCAGCCATTGCAGCGGGCTGTGCCCGGTTTCCGCGTGGAACCGGCGCGTGAGCGTGCGGGTGCTGACGCGCGCGTGCCGCGCCAGGTCGGTGAGGGTGAGCGGCTCGCCCATGCGCCGCACGGCCCAGGCGCGGGTCTCCGCGAGCGACACGTCCGGTCCGGCGGGCAGCGGGTCGTCGAGGCGCTGGACCTGGTCGGCGGGACGCGGGGGCGCCGCGACCGTCAGGCGCGCCGCCGCGGCCGCCGCCGCGGCGCCGTGGTCCTCGCGGACCAGGTGCAGGCACAGCTCGATCCCGGCGGCGGCCCCGGCCGAGGTCAGCACCGCTCCGTCCGTGACGTACAGGACGTCGGGGACGACCTCCGCGGCGGGGAAGCGGCGGGCCAGGTCGCCGGTGAGGCCCCAGTGCGTCGTGGCGCGGCGGCCGTCCAGCAGGCCCGCCTCGCCGAGCACGAAGGCGCCCGTGCAGATGGCCGCGACGCGCTTCCCCGTGCCCGCCGCGGCGCGCAAGGCGTCCAGGACGGGCCGCTCGATGCCGGTACGGCCCCCGCTGCCCACGACGATGACGCTGTCCGCGCTCTCCACGGCGTCCAGCCCGTGCGGGGCGACGACGTCCAGGCCGCCGACGGCCTCCAGCGGACGCCCCGGCTCGGCGGCGCAGAGCCGCAGCTCGTAGGCGGGGCCGCCGCCCGCCTCGGCGGCGCCCAGCACCATCTGCGGGATCGTGACGTCGAAGCTCATCACCGGCGGGACGACGACGACCGCGACCGTGTGCATCTGGCCAGAACCTCCGGACGGTTGGCGATCAGGCCCCTGCCGTCCGGGCGCGGCGGACCGCAGAGTGGTTCGCGCAACGGCCGGATGCCCGGCCACTACCTCACTGGAGTGAATTATGCCGTTTCATGTCGTCGTCGGCCGGGGAGCCACCGCCACCGCGACCGCGCTCCTGCTCGCCGGCGCGGGCGACCGCGTCCGGATGGCGTCCCGCAGCGGAGCGGGTCCGGAGCACCCGCTCATCGAGCCGATCGCGCTGGACGCCACCGACACCGGCGCGCTCAGCCGGCTCGCCGAGGGCGCCGAGACCGTGTTCAACGCGGCGGCGCCCGCCTACCACACGTGGCCGGACCTGCTGCCCCCGCTGTTCGGCTCGATCCTGACCGCCGCCGAGCGGTCCGGCGCGGGGTACGTCATGCTGGGCAACCTCTACGGGTACGGACCGGCGGACGGCCCGGTCACCGAGGACCACCCGCTGGAGGCGACCGGCCCCAAGGGGCGGGTGCGCGCAGAGATGTGGCTGCGGGCCAAGGAGGCGCACGACGCCGGAAGGGTGCGGGCCGCTGAGGTGCGCGCCGGCCAGTTCCTCGGCGCCGGCGCCTACTCCGTCTTCACGCTCATGGTGCAGCCGAAGGTGCTCGCCGGACGCCCGGCGCTCGTCCCGGCGGAACTCGACGTCCCGCACGCCTACTCGGCGATCGGCGACACCGCCCGCGCACTCGTCGCCGTCGCCCGCGACGGGCGCGGATGGGGCCGGCCGTGGCACGCCCCGACGATCACCGCGTCGGTGCGCGAGGTCGCCGAGCGCCTCGCCGCGCTCGCCGGCGTCCCCGAACCGCGCCTGGACACCATGACGGACCGCGAACTGACCCTGCTGAGCCTCACCGATCCGTTCTGGGACGAGATGTGGGAGACGCAGCACATGTCGCACCGGCCGTTCACCGTCGACTCCTCACCGATGGAGGAGACGTTCGGGGTCGCCGCGTCGCCGCTGGACGACGTCCTCAAGGAGGCGCTCAGCCATATGTGAGGCCGTACCCGAAGGGGAACAGGGGCTTCTTGCCGTCGCCCCTGTTGATGGGCTGCTGGGAGGCGTCGCGCATCCACGTCACCGGCAGCTTGCCGGTGGGGGCGGTGGCGCCGTACAGGACGTCGGCGACGCCGGCCCCCTCGGTGCCGGGCAGCCACGCCTCGACGAGCGCGTCCCACCCGGGCAGTTCCGAGGCGATGTCCAGCGGGCGCCCCGACACCAGCACCACGACCACCGGGACGCCGGACGCGCGCAGCCGGCCGATCGTCCTCAGGTCGGCGTCGTCGAGGCCCATGCCGTCGCTGAGGTCGCCCTGGTACTCGGCGTACGGCTTCTCCCCGACGACCGCGACCGCCGCGTCGTAGGACCGGTCGATGCCCGTCCCGTCGACGCTGTAGGCGACGGTCGCGGACGGGCCGGCCGCCTCGCGGAGGCCCTGCAGGATCGTCGTCCCCTTCGTGGTCGGGCCCGGCGCTCCCTGCCAGGTGATCGTCCAGCCGCCGGACTGCATGCCGATGTCGTCGGCGCTGCGGCCCGCGACGAAGACCCTGCCGCCCGCGGCCAGCGGCAGGACGCCGCGCGCGTTCTTCAGCAGCACCTGCGACTCGGCGACCGCGCGCCTGGCGAGCGCGCGGTGCTCGGCGCTCCCGACCGTCCGCAGATACGCGCGGTCGGCCATCGGCCGCTCGAACAGGCCCAGCCGGAACTTCTCGGCCAGGATGCGGCGGTTCGCGTCGTCGACCCGGGACAGGGGGACGGCGCCGTCCCGCACCGCGTCCCGCAGGTAGTCGATGAACCTGCGCCACTCGGTCGGCACCATGACCATGTCGATCCCGGCGTTCACCGCGGCCGCGACCTCGGCCCTGGTGAACCCCTCCTCGCCGTCGATCCGGTCGACCCCGTTGTAGTCGGACACGACGAACCCCGTGAAACCGAGCTCCCGCTTGAGGACGTCGGTGATCAGGTACCTGTTCTGGTGCATCTTCAGCCCGTTCCACGAGCTGTAGGAGACCATCACCGAGCCGACGCCGCGCTTCACGGCCTCGCGGAACGGGGGCAGGTGGACCGCCCGCAGCTCCGCCTCCGGGATCCGGGTGTCGCCGCGGTCGTGGCCGCCCTCGGTGCCCCCGTCCCCGAGGTAGTGCTTCGCCGTGGCCAGGACGGACGCGGGCCCGCCCAGCCGCTCGCCCTGCAGGCCCTCGATGATCGTGGTCATGGCGGCGGGCAGTTCGGGCACCTCGCCGAACGACTCGTACGTCCGGCCCCAGCGGTCGTCGCGGGCCACGCACAGGCAGGGCGCGAAGTTCCAGTCCACGCCCGTCCCGGTCATCTCCGCCGCGGTCGCCGCCCCGATCCTTCGGACGAGGGCCGGGTCACGCGTCGCGCCGAGCCCGATGTCGTGCGGGAAGATCGTCGCGCCCACCACGTTGCCGTGGCCGTGCACCGCGTCCGCCCCGTAGATCATCGGGATGCGCAGCGGCGTGGCCAGCGCGCCCCGCTGGAAGCCGTCGTACATGTCCGCCCAGCTCTCCGGTGTGTTCGGGCTGGGAGCCGACCCGCCGCTGGACAGCACCGACCCGATCCGGTAGCGGGTTACGTCCTCCGGAGTCACGTACCGGCGCTCCGGCTGGGTCATCTGGCCGAGCTTGTCGGCGAGGCTCATCCGGCCGAGCAGGTCGGTGACGCGGTCCTCGACCGGCAGCCGGGGGTCGAGGTAGGGGACGGGGCCCGGGGCCGCCCGGACGGGGCCGCCGTGGACGGCGAGGGCCAGCGCGGCGAGCACGCCGAGGACGAGGCCGCGGGACCGGAGCCGCAGGGAGGAAAAGCGCATGCGGAAGGTTTTTCCAGGGCCGATCAAAATCAGCGCAACCGGATACCAGCGCCTGAGCAATATTTGCCGGTCACTTCCGACCGATATGAATAGGGCGATCGGTCGGGATCGAACCGACACCTCCAGGACCACAACCTGGCGTGCAGACCACTACACCACGAACGCCGTATCTCCGGCAGGAATCGAACCTGCGACCTCCGGGTCCGCAACCCGGCGCGCTCTCCACTGCGCCACGGAGACCTGTTCCTTGCGTGCTGAGCGCAGGAATCGAACCTGCCTGCCGCGGCTTATGAGACCGCTGGACGCACCAGCGTCCCTGCTCAGCGCGGAGGGTGCGAGATTCGAACTCGCGCAGGGGCGACCCTGACGACGGCTTAGCAAGCCGCTGCCTTCCCGCTCGGCCAACCCTCCGGAAACGAAAAAGGCCGCCCGTGGTCTTCGGGCGGTCGGCGTCGGGACGTGCGGTTCACGTCCGTCGGCGGCTCCCGAGACCGGAATGGCTGCCGTGCATTCGATGACGTCGCATCGCGGCTCTCCCTTCCGATCCCGTCCGTCGTTCTCCCCTACGACGTCCATGGTGCCGGGGCGGTTCCGCCCCGGCAACCTATTTATCTCCTCATTCCTCGAAATCGGTGCCGCGGGAGAGAGGCTCCCAATCGGTGAACTCCTTGCGCGCCCCGGTCAGGGCGGCGTCGACGGCGTCGGCGGCGTCGTTGCCCAGCGGCAGCCGCAGCGGCGTGTCGTCGGCGTCCAGCGCCTTCAGGATCGCGGCGGCGGCCTTGGCCGGGTCCCCCGGCTGCTTCCCGTCGCTGCCCGGCAGGTTCGCCCGGACCGGTCCGACGGTGCCGTCGTACTCCGGCATCGCGGCCGTCTGGTGCAGGCCGCCGCCGGCGAACGACGTCCGGAACGCGCCCGGCTCGACCACCAGCACCTTGATCCCGAACGGCGCGACCTCCTGGGCCAGCGCCTCCGACATCCCCTCCAGCGCGAACTTGGTCGCCGAGTAGGCACCCACGCCGGGGAAGGAGAACCGGCCGCCCATGCTCGACATCTGCACGACGGCGCCGCTCCCCTGCCGGCGCATGTGCGGCAGCACCGCCCGGACGAGGGCCGCCGGGCCGAAGAAGTGCAGGTCCATCAGCTCGCGCAGCTCGCGGTCGGTGGTCTCCTCCACGGCGCCGACGACGCCTCGCCCGGCGTTGTTGACCAGCACGTCGACGCGGCCGTGCCACAGCACCGCGTCCGCGACCACGTCCGCGATCCGCGCCTGGTCGGTGACGTCCAACTCGACCGCGTTGACCCGGCCCGGGTGGCGCGCGACCAGATCGTCCAGCGCCTCCGGGCGGCGCGCCGCCGCGACCACCGTGTCCCCGGCCGCCAGCGCCGCCTCCGCGATCGCCCGCCCGAAGCCCGAGTTCGCCCCGGTGATCAGCCAGACCCGTCCGCGTCCCGCCGTGTTCGGTTCAGTGGTGTTCGGTTCAGTGGTGTTCGGTTCAGTGGTGTTCGGTTCAGTGGTGTTCGCCATGCCCGCAGTTATCGCAGCGCGACCACCGCCGCGTCCAAGACAGAGATCCGCCGACCCGATAAAGAGCGTTTATGATCCCAGCATGGAGCTGCGCCAGCTGCGCTACCTCGCCGCGATCGCGGACGCGGGCAACCTCGGCCGGGCCGCCGAGGCCCTGTACGTCAGCCAGCCCGCGCTCTCCTACGCGCTGCGGAAGCTGGAGGCCGAGCTCGGCGTCCGGCTGTTCGACCGGCACGCGGGCGGCGTGACCCCCACCGCCGCCGGCCGCGACGTGATCGCCGAGGCGCGCCGCACGGTCCGGCAGGCCGACCGGGTCGCCGCCGCCGCGGAGCGGCACCGGCGCGGGCAGACCGGCGTCCTGCGCGTCGGGTTCGAGGCCAGCGGCGCCGGCGAGCTGACGACCCGGGCCCGCGCCGAGTTCGCCTGCGCCCATCCCGGCGTCCGCGTCGAGCCCAAGCGCTTCGACTGGGGCGGCGAGGCCGCCGCGCTCCGCGCCGGGCAGGTGGACGTGGCGTTCGTGTGGCTGCCCGCCGACCTCTCGGGCCTGCACTCGGAGACCGTCCACACCGAGCACCGCGTCGTGGGCCTCCCGGCCGGCCATCGGCTCGCCGCCGCCGACGGCGTCTCGATCATGGACGTCAAGGACGAGCCCCTCATGTGGACCGAGCGCGCCCCCCGCGAATGGGTGGACTGGTGGGCGGTCAACCCGCGGCCGGACGGGTCCGCGCCGCGCTGGGGCCCCACCAACGACAACGTCGAGGAGATGCTCGAACAGGTCGCCGAGGGCACGGCCATCTGCTTCGCGCCGTCCAGCATGGCGCTGTACTACGCGCGCCCGGGGCTGGTCTGGGTGCCGCTCACGGACGTGGAGCCGCTGCGCGTCGCGCTCGCCTGGGCGGACGGGGGCCCGCTCGTGGAGGCGTTCGCCGCGATCGTCCGCGACCTCGCGGGAGCGGCCGTCAGACGAACGTCCGGGGCGCCTCCACGGCCGCGCTGAGCGCCCGGAGCGCGTGGTAGACGCGGACCTTGACCACGTCGACCGGCACTCCCAGCGAGGCGGCGGCCTCGTTGACCGAGCGGTCCCGGAAGACCGTCTCGGTGAGGATCTCGCGGTGCGCGGGCGGCAGCGCCTGGAAGGCCCGGGCGACCACCGCGGGGCGCATCCGCTCCCCCGGCGTACCGGGGGCGAACGAACCGGTGTCTTTGCCCATTCGCAGTGCCACACCACGAACCTCGCACCGTTCCCCCGCCCCGCCGCCCTCCTTATGGCGCCTTTAAGGAAGCACTGAGGAGGACTTATCCGGCCCCCGTAGGGCACGGCCTCAGGCGGACGTCCAGGGCGCTGTTCACCTGCGGAAACCGATAATGGAGGGCGGCGGCGCCGTCCGGCACGGGCGATCGGCGCCCGCCCGGCCCGACCGTGGGGCGACCGAGGACGCGGGCCCGAGCAAGTGAAGTACCGATTTCGGTTATGCCTTGACAAGGGCGATGAGCGTCAAATCTACTATGGGAGCGCTCCCAAATTCGGCGACGGGCGGCGAATGTACGGCTATGGGAGCGCTCCCACGCCGTTGACCTGTGGTTCGGCCTGACCGGCCGAGGACGACGAAAGGTCTGCGAAGCAGCCATGACGGTACGAGACGAAACCTCGCCTTCGGAGGCGGCCGGCGACCCGGCGGGGACGGGCGCGGCGGGCGCAGCCGACGCGGTCGGCGCGGGCCGCTGGGCCCCGCGTGTCTGGTGGATCGCGCTCGCCGCGGGCGTCGCGGGCGCCGCGTTCGTCTGGCTCGCGCTGCCGCACGGGCGCGACATAGAGTCGCCGTGGGAACTGGTGGCCAAACTGGTCGTCTTCGGCTGCCTGTGCTGCGCGATCGCGCTGTTCCCCTGGGCCCCGCGGCTCCCGCACTGGGTGCTGTACGCGCCATTCGTGTTCTTCACCGGATACGTCGTCCCGCGCATCAGCGGCTTCTACTACACCGATGCCCAGCGGGTCCACGGCGACAGTTTCTACACGCACGTCTACCTGCTTCTCTATCCCGGAATCGTGCTCACCGCGGGCGCCGCCTACCGGATCGGCGGAGGCTCTCCCGGACGCACCCTGAAAGTGCTCGTGACCGGCATCGTCATCGTCTTCTCGGGCTTTCTCGACCTCATGTGGTACGTCGTCAACCCGGTCGGGATCCCGGACCGGATCGACGCCCCGCACATCAACGTGATCACCGGCGGGCCGATCTCGTTCGGCGCGACGGTCCTGTTCGCGCTCGCCCACGTGCCGATCCTCGTCGGCGTCAACCTGCTGCCCCTGGACCGGTGGATCGGGTACCGGACCGGGGCGGCCCCAGCCCCCGCCGCGCGCGGGACGGAACCGTAGTCCAGTGCAGGGAGAGGACATCGTGCCCAGGGCCACCCCCGTGTCCGGCTCCGCGCCCGGCGCCGTCGCGATCTCCGTCGCGGCGCCGGCCTACAACGAGGCGGAGAACATCGCCGCCGTGGTCGCCGAATGGCGGGCCTACCTGGAGGGGAACCCGCGCATCGCCGACTGGGAGATCGTGGTGTGCGACGACGGGAGCACCGATGCGACCGGCGCCGTCCTGGCCGCGCTCCAGGAGGAGTGCCCGCGGCTCGCCGTCACCCGGTTCGACCGCAACCGCGGGGCGGGCGCCGCCATCGCCGCCGCGATCGCCCGCACCCGGCTGGAATGGGTCGTCCTCCTCGACTCCGACGGCCAGTTCCCCATCGCCAACCTCGACCGCTTCCTCGATCCCGTCCTGGCCGGAAAGGCCAGGGCGTTCTCGGGCGCCAGGATCCGCAAGGCCGACAGCCTGCCCCACCGGTGGGGCTCGGCGGCCAGCGGCGCCGTCAGCAACCGGCTGCACCGGACCCGGTACCGGGACTTCAACTCGGTGTTCAAGGTGGTCCACGGCCCGCTGTTCCGGTCCCTGCGGCTGGAGTCGGGCGGGATGAACTGCTCGACCGAGATCACCGCCCGGGTCGCCGAACTCGGCCACACCTGGGTGGAGATCCCGATCGAGCACCGGGAGCGCGCCGCCGGCGCCCGCGGTTGGCGGTTCTGGGGCGGGGCGCGCGATCGGGCGCTGCTGGTCGGCTATCTCGGCTACCGCCACTGGCTGCAGCGCCGCGGTGTCCTGCGCGCCGAGGCCGGGGACGGACGCGACCCGGCGGTCGGCACCGCCGGGCGGGCGTGCGAGAGCGCGGTCCGGGCGGGAGAAGCGCGGTGACCAAGCGGCGCCCGGGCCCGACGCGGGTCGCCATGTTCAGCGGCGGGCGCGGTGGCGCGGGCATCGCGCGGCGGCTCCTGCGGACCCCCGGCGTCCGGCTGACCCTGCTCGTCAACGGGTACGACAACGGCCTGTCCACGGGCGCGCTGCGGCGCTTCCTGCCGGGGATGCTCGGCCCGTCCGACTTCCGCAAGAACCTGCTGCCGCACCTCGACCCGGCGGACCCGGCCCAGGCGGCGCTCTTCGCCGTCCTCGAGCACCGGCTCCCCGCCGGGACGGCGCCGCGCGACCTCGGCGACCTCGCCGGCGCGCTCGCGGCACCGGAGACCTCCCCGCCGGGGTTCGCCGCGCTGCCGCGGCGCGCCCGCGCGGCGATCACCCGGGACCTGACCGCCTTCCTGCGGCGCCTGGAGGAGGACCCGGACGGGCTCGACCTCGCCGGCTGCGCGCTCGGCAACCTCGTGTTCGCCGGCGCCTACCTGCGGGCGGGCGAGGACTTCAACGCGGCGGTCCGGTCCTGCGCGCGGACGTTCGCGACCCCGGCCCGCCTCCTGAACGTGACGGACGGCGGGGACGCCCACCTCGTCGCGCTGAAGGAGAACGGGCGGCTGCTCGCCGACGAGGCCGACATCGTGGCGCCGCAGGACGCGGCCCGCATCACCGACCTGTTCCTGCTCCGCCGCCCGCTCGGGCCGGCGCAGCGGGACGAGCTCGAGACGCTGCCCGTCCAGCGGATCCGCTGGGTCCTCGCCCGCCGGCGGGCGGCGGTGTCGGCCAACCGGGCGGCGCTGGCCGCGCTGGCGGACGCCGACCTCATCGTCTACGGCCCGGGTACCCCGCACTCGTCGCTGCTGCCGAGCTACCTGACGCCCGGCGTGGCCGAGGCGATCGCCGCGAACCGCGCGGCCGCCAAGGCGTTCGTGGTCAACATCCGCGAGGACCACGACGTCCAGGGCATGAGCGCCCCGGCGCACGTCGACCTCGCCCTGTCCTACCTCGGCGACCCGGGCAACGAGCGGCGGACGGTCACCCACGCCGTCTGCCACCGGCCCAGGACCGGACGGCCGGACGTCCCGGCGATGCCCGGTGACATCGCCGAGGCCGGCCTGCGGACGAACACGCAGTGGATCATCGCCGACCTGGCGGACCCCGGACGGCCGGGGGCGCGCGACGGCGCGCGGACCGCCGACCTGCTCACCGGGCTCGCGGCGGGCGCGGCGTCCGACCCGGCGCTGGAGCCGGCCGGATGAGGGCCGTGCCGGCGCCCGCCGGGGCGCTCGCCGGGCGGCGGGTCTGGCTCTGCGACCTCGACGGGACCCTGGTGGACTCCGGCCCGGCCCACGAGGCCGCGTTCCGGGCCGCGCTCGCCGAGGTCGCCCCCGCGCTGGCCGGCGGCTTCCGGTACGGCGACCACGCGGGCGCGGCGACCGAGGACGTCGCGGCGGCCCTGGGCCTGGCGTCCGGCGACGCCGAGCGGTTCGTCCGGCGCAAGCGGCGGATCTACCGCGCCGGCGTGGCGGCGGGCCGGGTGGCCGTGTTCCCCGGCGCCCACCGGTTGCTCGGACGGCTCTCCGAGCGGGGGCGCGCGGTGTACCTCGTGACCGGCGGGAGCAGGGGGTCGGTGGAGCGCGTCCTCGCGGCCGCCTCGCTGCGCCGGTACTTCACGGACGTCCTGACCGGTGACGACGTCCCCTGCGGGAAGCCCGACCCCGCCTTCTACCTGGCGGCCTGCCACCGGTGGGGCGTCGACGCCGCCGACGCGGTCGCCGTGGAGGACTCCGCCCACGGGGTCGCCTCGGCGGTCGGAGCGGGGCTGCCGACGCTCCAGGTGCACGCGGCCGAACCCGCACCGGGCGCGATACCGGTGCGCGGCCTGGAGGACGTTCTCGCCCTCCTCGACCGGAAAGGCGATGGCGATGACCGACGTGCCGGCGACTGACACGGCGAAGAGCGGCGCGACGATGCCCGGCGCGACCGTGCCGACCGCGCCCGGGGCGGGCCGGGTCTGCGCGGTGATCCCCGCGGCCGGCCGGGGGACGCGGCTCGGCCTCGGGGTCCCGAAGATCCTGCTGGAGCTCGGCGGCGGGGTCACCGTGTGGCACCTGCTCCACCGGCGGCTCCGGCCGGTGGCCGGGCACGTCCACGTCGTCGTCTCACCGGAGGGCGAGGCGCCGTTCCGGTGGGCCGCGGCCGAGGAGATCGCGCGCGGGACGGTGTCGGTGAGCATCCAGGAGACGCCGGCCGGCATGGGCGACGCGGTCTTCGGCGCCGCCCCGCACTGGGACGGCCACGACACGCTCCTCGTCGTCTGGGGCGACCAGGCGGGACTGTCCACGCGGACCGCGCGGCGGGTCGTGCGGGCGCACCGCCCGGGCGGGCTCACGATCCCCCTGGTGGCGATGCCGGACCCGTACGTCGAGTACGAGCTGGCGGGCGGCCGGCTCCTCCGGATACGGCAGTCCCGCGAGGGCGACGAGTGCCGGCCCGGCGGGCTCGGCGACGTCGGCGTGTTCTGCCTGGGCACCGCGGGGCTCGTGGACGCCTGGAACCGCTACCTCGCCGACGCCGCACGCGGCGACGTCACCGGCGAGGTGAACTTCCTGCCGTTCCTCACCCACCTGTCCCGGGAGGAGGGCCGGGAGGTCACGGTCGTCCCGGTCGCCGACGCCGACGAGGCGCGCGGCATCAACACCAGGGACGACCTGGAGTTCGCCCGGCGGGCGTACCAGCGGTGCGCGGACTGATCCCCCGGACCGGTGCGCGGCGCGGGCTCGCCGCCCACCGCCGGACCGCCGTGCCCACGCTGCTGAGCACCGCGGCCAGCGGCATCTCGGCGGCGACCACGCTGGTCGTCGCCCGGGGCACGGGCGCCGCGCAGTTCGGCCGGTTCACCGTGGTCCTGTCGATCGCGCTGATCGTCACGGTCGGGATGCTGATGAGCCTGCACTACGTGATGCTGCAGGAACTGCCGCGCCGCGACCCGGCCGGGCATCCGGCCCTGACGACGACCGCGCTGCTGTCCACGCTGGCGCTCGGGGGCGGCGTCGCGGTCGGCGGCGCCGCGGCGTCGCCCGTGCTCGCCCCGGCGCTCGGGGTCGACCCGCGGGCGCTGTGCCTCGGGCTGGCCCTGGCGCTCGCGATGACGCTGAATCAGCTGACCGAGAGCTTCCTGCGCGGCAGGCGCAGGTACGGGTTCGTGGCCGGGCTCAAGCTCGCCGTCGCCGTCGCCTACCTGTCCGGCTCCGCGTTCTCGCTGCTCGTCCTCGGGATCCGGGACGCCGAGTACTACCTCCTCGCGCTGACCGGCAGCTACGCCGCGTTCAGCGTCGCCGCGCTGACCGGCGTCGAGATCGTCCCGCGCGCCTGGTCGCGGGCGGCGGCGCGCGCGCAGTACCGGCACGGGGCCTACGTCACCGCCATCGCGGCGCTGACCGGCCTCCTGTTCGGGCTCGACGTCATCTTCCTCAACCGCTGGGCCGGGCAGGCCGACGTCGGCGTCTACTCCGTCTACAACGGCTTCCCCAAACGCCTGCTCGGTGTCGTCTTCACCGACGGGATCGGCCTCGCGCTGCTGCCCGCCCTTGCGGTCGCGGACAAGCCCGCCGTCATGCGGCGGATCGCGCGGCTGGCGCCGCTCGTCGCGGCCGGCACGGGACTCGTGTCCTTCGCGGCGAGCACGGTGTTCTTCTTCCTGCTCCGCGCCCAGTACCCGTACTCGCTCACCCTCATGGGGCTCTCCTCGGCGGGCATCGGCGCGCACGCCGTCTTCAACCTCTACTCCGTCGCCCTGTCCATGGACGGCGTGCGCGGCGCCCGGCTCCTCATCGCGTGCCTGGCAGCCGGCACCCCCGTCGCTCTCGCCTGCCAGGCCGCCTGCATCGCCTGGTGGGGGCTCTACGGGGGGCTCGCCGGGTTCGCGGTGAGCAACCTCGTCCTCGTCGCCGCCGTGGCCGCCGCCGCGGGCCGCGCGTACCGGCGGCCGAGCGCGGCGGACCGTCCCCTGCCCGTTCTGGAGACCGGACATTGAACCGTGAAGCGGCGCCGGACCGGCGCCTGAAGATCGCCTACGTGGTCAACCAGTACCCGCCGAACGTGACGACGGGCCTCGGCCGGTACGTCGAGCTGATCACCCCGCACCTGGCGCGCGGGCACCGGCTCGCGGTGTTCACCCTCAACGCAGGGCGGCAGCCCGTCCACGAGCGGCACGGCTCCGTCACCGTGCACCGGCCCCTGGGGCGGATCCTCGGCGCGGTGAGCAGGCGGCGCCGGCTCAACCGCACCCGCAGGCTGGACTTCCTGCTGATCACGGCGAACGTGGTGGTGAGCAACTGGCGGTACTTCCTCCGGCTGCGCCGGGCCGCCGAGCGTCCCGACCTGGTCGCGGTGCACGATTCGACCAACTTCCTGTGCGGCCTGCTCTGCCACCACGTCCTGCGGCTGCCGGTCGTGTTCCACGTCCACACCACCGAGTACGGCGTGGCGCCCCGCCGCAGCATCGCCGACCCGCTGAACGCGTTCGCGGCGCTCGAGCGCCACCTGGGCCGGATCGCCCGCCGCGTCGTCGTGCCGACCCCGGAGGTCCGCGACCAGCTCGCCGCGGCCGGCTGGGACCCGGCGAGGATCGACGTCGTGCGGCTCGGCGGGACGTTCGAGCCGCTCGTCGCCGGGCTCGACCGGGAGCGGCTGCGCCGCCGGGCCGGCGACCTGCGCGCGCGGCTCGGGATCCCGGCGGACGCGCCCGTCCTGCTGTTCGTCGGACGCCTCGAACGGCAGAAGGGCGTCCACGAGCTGCTCGAAGCGGTGCCGCGGATGACCGAGGCCGTGCCCGGCCTGCGCCTCGTCCTGCTGGGAGAGGGGGACGAGGCCGCGGCGCGGGCCGCCGGGAACCGGGTCCTGACGCGCGGGTTCGTCTCCGGCCCGGCGCTGACGGAGTACTACGCGATGGCCGACGCCTGCGTCTTCCCGTCGCTCTTCGAGCCGTTCGGCCTGGTCGCCACCGAGTCCATGGCGCTCGGCAGGCCGACGATCCTCGGCGCGGGCTTCTCCCGGATCTTCGCCGGCGACCCGGCGCGCCCGGCGGTGCGGTTCGTCGGCGGCACCGGCCCCGCCGACATCGCCGACGCCGTGATCGACGTCATGACCGACCCCGAGGCGCGCCGCGCGCTCGGCGAGCGCGGGGAGCGGTTCGTCCGGGAGGAGCTGAGCTGGACCCGCGCGGCCCGCGAGACGCTCGCGCTCTACGAGGAGTCGGTGTGGCCTCCGTCTGCGTGATCGTGCCGTGCTACAACGCGGCCAAGACGCTGCGCCTGTGCCTGGAGGCCGTCCTGGCGCAGACCCGCCGCCCCGACGAGATCGTGGTCGTCGACGACGCCGGCTCCGACGGCTCCGCCGGGATCGCGGCCTCGCTGGGCTGCCGCGTCGTGCGGCTGCCGGAGAACCGCGGCGTCTCGGCGGCCAGGAACGCGGGCGCCGCGGCGACCACCGCCGACGTGCTGTTCTTCCTCGACTCGGATGTGGCGCTGCGCCCCGACGCGCTGGCCAACGCCCTGGCCGTCCTCGACGCGGACCCCGGGTGCGGCTGCGTCCAGGGCGTCTACGAGACCGAGCCGCTCATCGACGACGGCCCGGCCGAGTGGTACCGCGTCCTGCACGCCGCGTTCTGGCGCCGCCGCCACCTCGGCGAGGTCACCGGCCTCGTGTTCGCGCTGGCGGCCATCCGCCGCGACGTGTTCCAGGCCGCCGGCGGGTTCGACGAGGCGCTCCGCGACTGCGAGGACGTCGAGTACGCGAGCCGGCTGCACGGGCGCTGCCGCGTCGTGCTCACCGACGCCGTCCAGGGCCGGCACGACGACGGGAGCCGGCTGGCGGGGATCCTCGCCGAGCAGTGGCGCCGGGCCGTCCCGCTCGTCCCGCTGCTGCTCGCCGCGGCCCGGCGGGGCGGCGGGCAGCCCGAGCACGCCAACCGCCCGGCCGGCATCCTCGCCGTGGCGCTGGCGCCGGTGCCGCTGCCGCTCGCCGTCCTGCATCCGGCGTTCCTCGCGCTGAGCGCGGCGTGCGTTCTGGCCTTCACCGTCTCCGACCCGCCGCTCGTCCGGTTCGTCCACCGGCACCGGGGGACCGCGTTCACCGCCTACTTCCTGCTGGTGCACCTGGCCGTGCACGCGGTCCTCGTCTCGGGGATGGCGTTCGGCGCGCTGCGCCTGCTGCGCCGTCCCGCGCGCGCCGGCTGAGCCACCGGCACGCCCGCACCGGCGGTCGGGGTCACAGGGTGGGGCGGAGGGGTTCGCCGGAGGCGAGGAGGGCGAGGGCGGCGGCGCCGTAGAGGCCGGCGTCGCGGTCCAGGGCGGTGGAGGAGACGCGCAGGTCGCGCAGGTGCGGCATGCCGGCCCGGACGCCGATCGCGGTGCGCAGCGGGTCGAGGAGCAGGTCGCCCGCGGCCGCCACGCCGCCGCCGATGACGACGTCGCGGATGTCGAGGACGGAGGCGGTGTTGAGGATCGCGGTGGCGAGGGCGCCGGCGGCGCGGTGGAAGGCCGCGAGCGGGATCGGGGCGCCGGCGCGGGCGGCGGCGGCCAGGGCCCGGGCGTCGGGGCGGCCCGTCGCGGGGGCGAGCGTCCAGCCCTGGGCGAGGGCCCAGCGGACCATGCTGGGGCCGCCGGCGATCGTCTCCAGGCAGCCGCGGGCGCCGCAGACGCAGGGCTCGCCGTCGAGGTCGACGATGACGTGGCCGATGTGGCCCGCGTTGCCGGTGCGTCCCGTCCAGGGGCGGCCGTCGATGACGAGGCCACCGCCGACGCCCGTCGACACGACCATGCCGAGCAGGGAGTCGCACTCGTGCCCGCCGCGCCACCACTCGCCGAGCGCCATGCACTGGGCGTCGCCTGCGAGGGTGACCGGGACGCCGGGGACGAGGCGCCGCACGGCCGCGACGAGCGGGTAGCCGCGCCAGCGGGGGATGTTGATCGGGCTGACCGTGCCGGCCTCGGTGTCGATCGGGCCCGCCGAGCCGATGCCGACGCCGGTCAGCCCCGGGCCGGCGAAGTCGGCGACGAGGCCGCGGAGGGTGGCGGTGGGCGCCTGGCCGACGGGGTGCTCGGCGCGGTCGAGGAGCTTCCCGGCGGCGTCGACGCGGGCCACGGCGAACTTGGTGCCGCCGATGTCGAGGGCGAGGACGGTCATGACCCGATCCCCGGGAGCGCGCGGTAGAGCGTGCCGTGTCCGGTGAGGCGGGTGGCGGGGGCGCCGGCGGGGATGAAGGCGGCCTGGCCGCGGGTGAGGACCAGGGCCGGGTCGGCGGTGAGGCGGGCCTCGCCTTCCAGGCAGAGGAGCGTCTGCGGAAGTCCGGCGGGCAGGGCTTCGGGGGTTTCCGTGAGGTCGTGGCGGACGAGGGTGAACTCCTCGGCGGCCGTCCGGTACCGGCGGTCGGCCGTGGGCTCGACGCGGTGGGGCTTGGACGGCGCGAACTCGACCACGCGCATCAGTTCGGGGACGTCGATGTGCTTGCCGGTGAGTCCGCAGCGCACCACGTTGTCCGAGTTCGCCATGACCTCGATCGCGAGGCCGCCGAGGTAGGAGTGGGGCACTCCGGCGCCCAGGAAGAGGGCCTCGCCGGGCTTGAGCCGGACGTGGTCGAGCAGGAGCGCGGCGAGGACCCCGGGATCGCCGGGGTGGGCGCGGGCGATGTCGGCGTAGACGCCGGTCAGGGCCGGTTCGACCGCGTCCTGGACGGCCCGGGAGCGCTCGTCGAGCATCTGGGTGAGGACGGTCCGGAGCGCCTCGGCGGGCGGCGCGGTGCGGAGCGTTCCGATCCACGGGTCCAGTTCGGGGACCTTCAGGTCTTCGAGCAGGTCGGCGGTCTCGGCGGGGTCGCGGAAGCCGCAGAGGCCGTGGAACTCGGTGAGGGCGCAGACCATCTCGGGCTTGTGGAAGGGGTCCTTGTAGGTGCGGGTGGGGTCGTCGGCGGGGATGCCCTGCGCCTCCTCCTGGGCGAACCCTGCCTCGGCCTGCGCCGCGGTCGGGTGCACCTGGAGCGACAGCGGCCGCTCGACGGCCAGCACCTTGAGCAGGTACGGCAGCGTGGGGCCGAACCGGTCCACGCACGCGGTGCCCAGCATCCCGACCGGGTCGCGGTCGATGAGGGCGCCGAGGGGCGTCCCGTCCACACGGGACGGGGCGGCGGGATGCGCGCCCGCCCACAACTCGGCCTGCGGGCGCCCGGTCGGCTCGACGCCGAGCAGTTCGGGCAGCGCGGTCCGCGACCCCCAGTCGTAGGGACGGATCGCGGTGGTCAGCGGCAATGGCACCAACCTGCGCGATCTCCTTGCTCGGGGCACCGTGACCGGACGACGGCGCGCGTGAGGGACAGCGTACAAGCGCCGGGGGGCAAGGCGAACGCGGCTCGGTCGGCCGCGCCGCCGTTTTCGAGTGAACCTGGAGGGTCCTCTCAGCGAACTCATAAGCGGGCCCGGTGTGCGATCGGGCGAGCCTTTAGGATGAGCCCCAGGGGGTGGTGGACGTGGGTAAGCACAACAAACCGGCGACGCGGTCGTGCCCCGGCTGCAACGGGACCGGCACCAGTACCGCCACCCATGAGCGGTGCAACGTGTGCCGGGGCACCGGCCGCATCTGACGCCGGGTCACCGCCGCCGGGTCACCGCCGCCGGGTCACCGCCGCCGGGTCACCGCCGCCGGGTCACCGCCGTCCGACCTCCGGCTCGACCGGCGCCGGCGCTGACACCGCCTCGGGCGCGCGGCGCCGGGCCTGGCCCAGCGCGACGGCTACCGCCCCGGCGCAGGACGCCCAGGCCAGGACGGCGTACCCGCCCGCCGACAGGACGGCCGTCGACAGCAGGCTCGCGGCCGCTGCGACCATCCAGACGGCCGCGTCGACGGCGCCCTCGACGTGCGGGCGCTCCGGCTCCGGCAGGTCGCGGGCGAGGCGGGCGCTGCCGCCGACGAAGCAGAGGTTCCACCCGTAGCCGAGCAGGAAGAGCGCCGCGACGCGCCCCTGGGATCCGGACGCGACCGCCGCGAGCGCCGTGGACAGGGCCAGGGTGGCCAGGCCCGCGAGGATCACGGGCCGCGCGCCGAACCGGTCGGCCATCCGCCCCGTCACCGGTGAAAGGGCGAACATGCCGAGCGTGTGCGCGGCCAGCGTCATGCCGACCGCGCCGAGGCCGTCGCCGTGCATGTGCATGTCCAGCGGCGCGGCCGTCATGACGGCGACCATCACGACCTGCGCGGTGACCATCACCGCGAGCGCGGAGCGGGCGGCCGGGGTCCGGGCCAGCCTGCGCAGCGGCGGCGGCGAGCCCTGCGCTCCCGCCCGGCCGCCCGGCCCGCCGGTCGCCGCCGCGGCGGCGAGCGCGCAGGTCAGGACGGCCAGCAGGAACGGGCCGGTGAACGGGGGAAGGCCGGCGCCCGCGGCCGCCGCGCCGGTCGGGTCGAGCAGCAGCGGCCCGCCGACCGCCCCGGCCGCCGCGCACCACACCACGAGCCCGATGGCGAAGCCGCGCCGTCCCGCCGGGTGCAGGTCGGCCGCCGCGTACCGGGAGAGCTGGGCCCCCGCGTTGCCGAGGCCGAGCAGCAGCATCCCGAGGCACAGCCCCACGACGTCGCCGTTCGCGACCGCCAGGGCGGCCAGGCAGGCGCCCGCCGCCGCCGCGGCGTAGCCGAGCACGAAGGCGCGCCGCCGGCTCGCCCGCACGAGCCGGGTGAGCGCCAGGGCGCCGATGCCCGTCCCGACGATGCCGATCGTGTTCGGCACGCCTCCCCACGCGGCGCCGAGCCGGTCGGCGGCGACCAGCGTCGCGGTGGCGCTCGCCGCGGCCATGGCCGCGTTCATCAGTGCGGTGCCCGAGCAGAGGGCCGCCATCGGGCGGGATCGCTTCTCCATGCTTTAACGCTAGAAATGCTCATGCCCGGATGGAATGGATGATCACTGGCATTCGACCCATCCTGCTTATAGTTTGCAAAGCAGATCCGGGAAGGGACTTTCAAGATGGATCAGACCGACTGGAGCATCCTCGCCGAGCTGCAGCGGGACGGCCGCCTGTCGTTCAACCGGCTGGCGTCCCTGGTGAACCTGTCGCCCCCCGCGGTCGCCGAGCGGGTGCGGCGCCTCGAGGAGTCCGGGGTGATCACCGGCTACCAGGCGCGCGTCGACCCGGCCAGGGTCGGCCAGCCGCTGACGGCCTTCGTGCAGATGCGCTGCGCCCACGGCCGCTGCCTGCTCAAGACGTCCGCCGCCGAGGACCTGCCCGAGGTCACCGAGGTCCACAAGCTGAGCGGCAGCTGGTGCTCGATGCTGAAGGTGCGCGTCGCGTCGATGCAGCACATGGAGGGGCTCCTGGAGCGCCTCGGCGAGCACGGCGAGATGAACTCGCACATCGTCCTGTCGACCGCCTACGAGGGCCGCGCGGTGGAACCCCCCGCCCCCGAGACCCGGGCGGTCACGCGCTCGGAGGGCTGGACCCGCTGACCCCGGCGGACCCGATCGCCCGCCCGTGTTCACCTCTCTTCGCGGCGCGCACGGGGCCGAAGATGATTCAATCGGGCGTTATGTGGCACTCGTCACTGCGCTCTTCGCCCTGGCGGCAGTGGTATCAGCGGGGCGTCCCCTGGAAGCTCGACATCCCGGACGTCCCCGTCACACGCCTGCTCGACGATGCCGCGGACCGGTACCCGCGCAGGCCCGCGCTGATCTTCTTCGGGCTGCGGATCTCCTACCGCGAACTGCGCGAGGCGGCGGACCGCTTCGCCGACGGGCTGCACCGGCTGGGCGTGCAGCCCGGCGACCGGGTCGCGCTGATCCTGCCGAACTGCCCGCAGCTGGTCATCGCGTTCTACGGCGTGCTGCGCAGGGGGGCCGTCGCGGTCCAGCACAACCCCCTCTACACCGAGGAGGAGATGCTCCGGCAGCTCGCCGACTGCGGCGCGCGCGTCGCGGTCGTGCTGGATCGTTCCTACAAGACGGTGAAGGCCGTGCGGTCCCGGCTGGGGCTGGAGCACGTCGTCGTGACGTCTCTGGTCGACTTCCTTCCGGTCGCGAAGCGGATCGCCCTGCGGCTCCCGCTCGTCCAGGCGCAGCGGCGGCGCGCGGCCATCTCCGCGGACGTGCCGCACGACCCCGGCCTCGTCCCGTTCAAGGAGTTGCAGAGGCCGCCCGCGCGCCGCGTCCGGCAACTGCCCCTGGAGCCGTCGCGGCACCTGGCCGCCATCCAGTACACCGGCGGGACGGAGGGACGCCCCAAGGGCGCGATGCTGACGCACCGGAACCTCGTCGCCAACGCCTGCCAGCAGCACGCGTGGGACCTCGACGGGCGCCCCGGCGAGGACGTGACGCTGGCGGTGCTGCCGCTGTTCCACTCGTTCGGGCTGATGAGCTGCCTCGTCGCGCCCGTGATGACGGCCGGGGCCGTGGTGCTGCTCCCCCGCTACGACGGCGACCGCGTGCTCCGGGCGATCCGCAAGTACCGGCCGACCATCTTCCCCGGGGTGCCGACCCTGTACGCGCAGGTGCTCGACAGCCCGGGGTTCCGGCCCGACGACCTGCGCTCGCTGCGCATCTTCATCTCCGGCGCGATGGGGCTGACGCAGAACACCATCGACCGGCTCGAAAAGGTCGGGGCGAGGGGGCTCATCAACTGCTACGGGCTCACCGAGGCGTCCCCGGCCGTCACCGGCAACCCGCTGGGGGGCGGGGCGCGCAACCTCACGGTCGGGCTGCCGCTGCCCATGACCGACGTCGTCATCGTCGACCAGGACGAGCCGACCAAAGTCCTGCCGCCGGGCGGGACGGGCGAGGTCGTCGTGCGCGGCCCGCAGGTGTTCGCGGGCTACTGGAACGCCCCCCTCGCCACGGCGCAGACCCTGTCGAAGGGCTGGCTCCGCACGGGTGACATCGGGGTGATGGACGAGAAGGGTTTCATCACCATCGTGGACCGCCAGCGGGACATGATCAAGGTGAGCGGCTTCACCGTGTCCCCGTCCGAGGTGGAGAAGGTGCTGCGCCGCCATCCCGCCGTGCACGACTGCGCCGTGGTCGGCGTCCCGGACGCGCGGCGCGGCGAGCGCATCATCGCCCACGTGGTCGAACACCCCGCCTACCCCTTCTCCGAGGACGAGCTGCGCCGGCATTGCGAGCGCTTCCTGTCGCACTACAAGGTGCCCTCCGAGTTCCTCCCCCGGACGGAGCTGCCCCGGAACATGCTGGGCAAAGTCGTCCGGCAGCGGCTGCGGGACGAGTTCGCCGCCTCGGCCGCGGAGCGGATGGGCCCCGCGCGGAGTGGTTGACTGGTCGGGTGCACACCGGGACCGTCCAGTCGGAGCTCTTCACACGGCTCGTTCAGATCGGCCGCCGCCAAGGCGCGGAGGACGGGGAGCCGGAGACCCTCTACGACCGGCACGGTGTCCTCGTGGTGCGCGTCGGTGACGTGGTCGTGAAGGCGCACCAGGCCGACCGGGACCACGGGGACGCGTTCCTCGACCGGGTCCGCTTGGCGGGCGTGCTCCCTGATCTGATCCTCGGGCCCTTGGGGCCCCCGCTGAGCGTGGACGGCCGCACGGTCACGCTCGCCATGTTCGGTGAGCCCGTGGACCCGTCCAGGGAACTCCCCTGGGAGGAAGGCGCTCGGCTCTTGGCGGGCCTCCACTCGGCGCCCGTCCCTGCCGACGCGCCGGCGTGGGGACGTCCGACGCGGGTGGCCCGCCTGGTCTCCCGTCTGGAGGACGGCCCCGCCGAGGACGCGGTGCGCCGGGCGTTCGCCACCCTGCCCGCCTGGATACGCGGCGAGGAGGACGAGCCCCCGGGCCGCGGCCGGCGCCTCATCCACGGCGACTGGCATCTGGGGCAGATGGTCCGCGCGCCGGGCGGGCGATGGCGGCTCATCGACATCGAGGACCTCGGCATGGGCGACCCCGCATGGGACCTCGCGCGTCCTGCGGCGCTCTATTCCGGCGGGGTCCTCTCCCCGGACGAATGGGAGCGCTTCCTGGGCGCGTACAGGGAGGCGGGCGGCCCGGCCGTCCCCCCGCAGGGCGACCCTTGGGCGGCCCTGGACGTTCCCGCCCGAAGTCTTGCGATCCAGATCGCCGCCACGTGCGTCATATCCGCGGGGAGGGAAGATCGGGCACTCGACGGTGCGGAGCAGGCGATGGTCGACGCCTGCGTGAGAATATCCGCGGCGGGGGACGCGGCATGACGTGGCGCGGAACCTGCCCTACATTTAGCCTCTACCTGGGGATCCATACCGGAAGGACGACAAGGCGATGCACTGCCCTAAGTGTCGTGGCGTGATGCGGACCTACACCCGCAGCGGCGTCCACATCGAGCAATGTGACAGCTGCCGGGGCATCTTCCTCGACTACGGCGAGCTGGAGGCCCTGGCCCAGATGGAGTCGCAGTACCGCGCGGCGCCTCCGCCCGCCTCGGCGCCCGGGTGGGGAGCGCCCGCGCCGGCGGTCCACCACCATCACCACGGCGGGCACCACCGTCCGCACCACGGCGGCGTGTTCCACATGCTCTTCTCCACCTGACCGGGCGGCCGCGGCCCGCCCCGGGTGAGGCGGGCCGTGGCTTGCGCACGACCGGTCAGAGGCGCGGGTCCACCGGCTCGGACTCCAGCGCCAGGACGGCGAAGACCGCCTGGTGGACGCGCCACAGCGGCTCCCCGCCCGCGAGCCGGTCGAGGGCCTCGGCGCCGAGCGCGTGCTCCCGCATCGCCAGGGACCGCTTGCGCCCGAGCGACCGGCGGCGCAGCCGGTCGAGGTGCCTCGGCTCGCGGTAGTCGGGCCCGTAGATGATGCGCAGGTACTCCGGGCCGCGGCACTTGATCC
Organism: Actinomadura sp. K4S16; assembly: GCF_008327685.1. Taxonomy (GTDB): domain Bacteria; phylum Actinomycetota; class Actinomycetes; order Streptosporangiales; family Streptosporangiaceae; genus Spirillospora. The sequence goes on along the minus strand of NZ_BDDE01000018.1, from coordinate 331,968 downwards.
CGGGCTGGACCTTGACGCCCTCGGGGAGCGGCCCCAGCGGCTTGACGACCATGCCCTCGCCGCCCGCCGCGGTGAGCTTCTCCCACCACTCGGTGGCCGCGGCCTCCGACTCCGGCGACCCGAGGTCGACGGTCATCGCACCCGTCCGCTGGACGAGCCCGCTCGCGTCGCTCTCCGCGAGCCGCCCGGCCACGGCCATGTGCCACTCGTGGTCGCGCAGGCCCGCCCAGGCGCGGCCTTCCCCGGCGAGGACCTGGAAGGGCGCGAACCGCAGACCGGTCAGCCCGTCCACCGTCCAGCAGTAGCGCGCGTACGCGTCGCGGAACCGGAACGCGTTCGCGGCCCGCCGGTCGATGTGCTCGCGCAGGTCGCCGACGTCGAGGCCGCGCCCGTCCGCCCGTGCCAGCACCTCGGCCGCCACCGGCAGCGCGGCGCGGGCCGCCGCGCCGGTCGCCGCGTACTGCGTGCGGATGAGGTCCATCGCCTTCGCCGACCAGGGCAGCAGCTCGCCGTCGAGGACGAGCCATCCGGTCTCCAGCTCGTCCCACAGCCCCGCGGCGCCGATGGCGGCGCGGAGCCGGTCGAGCACCTCGCCGGTTCGGGACGGGTCGCGGAAGAAGGAGCGCCCGGTGCGGGTGTAGACGGCGCCGGTCGTCCCGTCGTCCACGCCGAAGCGCTCCGCGGCCACCGAGGCGTCGCGGCACACGACCGCCACGGCGCGCGAGCCCATGTGCTTCTCCTCGCACACGGCGCGCAGGACGCCCTTCTCCCGGTACGCGGCGAGGGCCTCGGCCGGGTGCTCCAGGTAGCCCGGCAGGGACGACGTCTCGGCGGGGGCCATGGTGGGCGGCAGATAGACGAGCCAGCGCGGGTCGACCGCGAACCGGCTCATCACCTCCAGCGCGGCCAGCGCGTTCTCCTCCCGGACGGAGACGCGGCCCATCAGGCGGGTCTCGACGCCCTGGTTCCCGAGGACGTCCCCGATGTTGAGGACGTCGTTCTCCCGGTGACCGCCCGCGCTGCCCGCGGCCGGCGCCTCCAGCGGACGCGTCGGCTCGTACCAGACCTGCCGCGCCGGAACCGACACCAGCTCGCGCTCCGGATACCGCAGCGCCGTCAGCTTCCCGCCGAACACAGCGCCGGTGTCCAGGCAGATGGTGTTGTTCACCCATTCCGCCTCCGGGACGGGCGTGTGCCCGTACACGACCATCGCCTTGCCCCTGTAGTCGCGCGCCCACGGGTAGCGCACGGGCAGCCCGTACTCGTCGGTCTCCCCGGTCGTGTCGCCGTAGAGCGCGAACGAGCGGACCCGTCCGGACGCGCGGCCGTGGTAGTCCTCCTTGAGCCCGGCGTGGGCCACGACGAGGCGGCCCTCGTCCAGGACGTAGTGGGCGATGAGGCCGTCCATGAACCGCAGCGCGTCGTCGCGGAAGCCCTCGTCCTCGGCGGCGAGCTGCTCCAGCGACTCGGCGAGCCCGTGCGCGGTGCGCACCTTGCGCCCGCGCAGCGCGCGGACGAGCTTCGCCTCGTGGTTGCCCGAGACGCAGAGGGCGTCGCCGGCGGCCACCATGCCCATCACCAGGCGCAGCACGCCCGGCGTGTCGGGCCCGCGGTCGACCAGGTCGCCGACGAAGACGGCGGACCGTCCGCCGGGGTGGTTCGCCCCCACCGCGCGGCCCTGCGCGTCCCTCAGGATCTCGTAGCCGAGGCCGGCGAGGAGGTCCTCCAGCTCCGCGCGGCAGCCGTGCACGTCGCCGATGACGTCGAACGGGCCGGTCAGCTCGCGCCTGTCGTTCCACGCCTTCTCGTACCGGATCGTCGCGGCGTCGATCTCCTCCGGGCCGGTCAGGACGTGGACGCGGCGGAACTCGCGGCCCAGCGACCGCATGCCGCGCCTCAGCTCGCGCCGCTGGCGCGGGATGACGTGCGGGGCGAGGTCGCGGTCCGGGCGCCCGGCGTTGCGCTCGGCGGCGAGGCTCTCGGGGACGTCCAGCACGATCGCGACCGACAGGACGTCGTGCTCCTTGGCCAGCCGCAGCAGCGACTCGCGCGCCTTGCTCTGCACGTTGGTCGCGTCCACCACGGTCAGCAGGCCGCGCCGCAGCCGCTTGCCCACGATGTAGTGCAGCAGGTCGAACGCGTCGCCGGTGGCCGACTGGTCGTTCTCGTCGTCCGACACGACCCCGCGGCAGAAGTCCGAGGACACCACCTGGGTCGGCTTGAAGTGCTTGCGCGCGAAGTGGGACTTGCCCGACCCGGACACGCCGACGAGCACGACGAGCCCCATCTCGGGAACCTTGATCTCGGTCAACGGGTGAACACTCCCATCTGCGTCGGGGCGCCGACCTCGGGGTCGTCGTCGCCGACGGGCACGTGGCGGACGCGGTAGCCGTGCTCGGCGGCGACCCGGTCCGCCCAGGCGCGGAACTCGGCCCGCGTCCATTCGAAGCGGTGGTCGGGGTGGCGCATCGCCCCGGGCGCCAGCCCCTCGTAGCGGACGTTGTGCTCGGCGTTCGGGGTCGTCACGACCACCACGCGGGGCGCGGCGTGGCCGAACACGACCCGCTCGACGGCGGTGAGGCGCGGCGGGTCGACGTGCTCGATTACCTCCATCAGCACGGCCGCCTCGTAGCCGCGGAACCGTTCGTCCGCGTAGGTCAGCGCGCCCTGGAAGACCTCCCGGACGCGGGCGCTCTCGCTGTGCGGCTGCTTGTCCAGGCGCAGGCGCCGCGAGGCGTGGCCGAGCGCGCGGTACGAGACGTCCGATCCGGAGAGCTCGCTGAAGAACTCGTCCTTGGCCAGCCGGGCCAGCAGCTTCCCGGACCCGCAGCCGAGGTCGATGACCCGGCGGGCGTTCTCATCGCGCAGCGCCTGCTCCACCGACCGGAGGCGCAGTTCCGAGAGCGAGAGGGGCGCGTCCTCCGGCGCCGCCTCTCCCTGGCCCTCCTCGGCGGGGGCCTCCTCCTCGACCTCGATCGGGTCGAGTTCCTCGTCGGGCGCGTCCTCGGCGTCGGCGAGACGCCCGAGCGCGCTCCGCACGAGGGCGCGCCGGTTCGCCAGGTACCGGCGGGTGATGGCGCCGCGGTCGGGATGCGCGGCCAGCCAGCCCTCCCCCGCCCGGATGAGCTTGTCGACCTCGTCGGGCGCCATCCAGTAGTGCTTGGCGTCGTCCAGGACGGGGAGCAGCACGTACAGCTGGTTGAGGGCGTCGGCGAGGCGCAGCGTCCCGGTCAGCGTGAGCGTCACGTAGCGGGAGTCGCCCCAGTCGGGGAAGTCCGGGTCGAGCGGGACCGGCACGGCCGACACGTCCCAGCCGAGCGGGGCGAAGAACCGCTCGGCCTGGCCGGGGCCGCCCCGGCACGGCAGGGCCGGAAGGACGATCTCCAGCGGGATCGGCGTCTCCGCCAGTTCGGGGCGCAGGTCGCAGCGGCCGCGCATGGCGGTGCGGAAGACGTTCGCCATGGCCGACGCCAGGAGGGACGACGCCGCGTACGGGCGGTCGTTCACGTACTGGCCGAGTGAGAAGTCGGGCGTGCCTCTGCCGCGCGTGCGCACGAGCTCGACCGGGTCGACGTCCAGCAGCAGGGCCGCCGTGCAGTGCTGCTCCTCCGCGTCGGGGTAGAAGACGTGCGCCCTGCCGTAGGACTGCTCGAAGCGCTGCACCCGGCCCGGATGCTTGTGCAGGAGGAAGCCCAGGTCGGTCGCCTGGCTCATGGTCGTGGTGATCGTCAGAAGCACGCCCCAAGTGTGGCTGAAAGCACCGAACACCCCCATTGGTTTTCCGGCGGCGCGGGCTCAGGGCACCGAAGGGCCCTTCACGAACCGGCCCTTGGCGTCGTAGGGCCAGCCGTTGATCCGGCAGCCCTTCAGCCCGAAGATCTGCTGCTGCATGACGGGCGCGAGACGGTCGCGTCCCGCGCACGTCATGTGGCCGAACCCGAGCCGGTGACCGACCTCGTGGTTGATGGTCAGCGCGTGGTAGTGCTCCGGCCGGCCGCGGTAGTAGGTGGTGAGCAGCAGCCAGCGCTTCAGGTTGACGACGACCTGCTTGCCCGCGCTGCAGTTCACCTTGCCCTCGGTCGTCATGCCGTAGGCGCCGCAGATCTTGTCGACGGTGCCGGGCGAGGCCAGCTTCACCACGAAGTCGTACGGGCCAGAGCTGACGCGCTGGAAAGCCCACCGTCCGCCGGCGGTCCATCCCTTGGGGTCCGCCAGAATGGCGTCCACGCTTCGCGCGAAGGCCGCAGGGTCCTGTCGTAGACCGCCCTCTACTTCGACCATGTAGCGCATGAGCTTGCCGTGCCCGTGGACCCTGCCGCTTGAAGTGGGACGGGTGAACCTCCCGGTCCCGTTGGCGGGGATATACGGGGGGCGCTTGGGCTTGATGATGGGCGGGGAGGACGGCTCCGTCTCGACCCTGGCCTGGCTTCCCTGCCCCCGCGCCTCCCCTTCGCCGCTCCTGGGGGACGTCGCACCGGACACTCCGGAGCTCGGCCGCAGGTACCAGGCGAGCGCCCCGCCGGCCCCGATCACCAGCACGAGCGCCACGGCCGCCGCGACCAGCCCGTACACTCGGCCCCGGCGCGCCCGCTCGAACTCCGCATCCAGGTCGGGCATCCCCCTGCCGGATCTGCCGGTACGCGCTGTGGTCCGCTGCATCGTCGGCCCAGCATGCCAGAAATGATCTTTAAAGGGTTTGCGCCCGGATTCGCCCGGCCAGCAGAATCCGGAGGGACATGAGCAGACACCCCCGCCGGACGACCGCGCAGGAGACCGTGGCCATCCTCGGACGCGGCGACTACACGGCGCCGTCCGGCCGCACCGTCCCGATCGCCGACCGCCTCGCCGAGGCCGTCCGGCGCACCGTCCTCTACCGGCCCGGCGAGCTCGACACGCTGCTGGAGAACCTCCCTCCGGCCGGCTCGGGCGCGCGGACGCGGATCGAGGTCACCGGCGAGACGACGCTCGCCGCCGCGCGGCGCCTGTGCGCCCCGGGGACGACGCCGTTCGCGCTCAACTTCGCCTCCGCGAAGAACCCGGGCGGCGGGTTCCTGAACGGGGCGCACGCCCAGGAGGAAGGGCTGGCGCGCTCGTCGGGCCTGTACGAGTCGCTGCGCTCGGCCAGGGAGTACTACGACTTCCACCGCGCGCAGGGAGACCTCCTCTACAGCGACCACATGATCTACTCGCCGGACGTGCCGGTGTTCCGGGACGACTCCGGGCGGCTGCTGGAGGAGCCGTACGGCGTGGCGTTCCTGACCTCGCCCGCTCCGAACCGCGGCGCGATCCGCGACGCCGCCAAGGCCGAGCAGGTCCCGGCGGTGCTGCGGCTGCGCGCTCGCAAGGTCCTCGCCGTGGCGCTGGCCAACGGGCACTCCCGGCTCGTCCTCGGCGCGTGGGGCTGCGGCGTGTTCCGCAACGACCCGGCCGAGGTCGCCGAGGTGTTCGCCGAGGCGCTGCGTCCGGACGGGGCGTTCGCCGACCGGTTCGAGCACGTCGTCTTCGCCGTGTGGGACACCGCCGCGGGCGCCCCGAGGCACACGGCCTTCCAGCGCGTCTTCGCCTGACCGTCCTGCTCGCCTAACCGCCCTTCCCGGGGCGGGACGGCTCCTCGATGTAGGAGGCGATCCCCCGGATGAGCAGGTCGAGGCCGAACTCGAAGCGCTCGTCGCCGCCCTCCGAGGTGAGCTCCTCCCCCATCTCGGAGATCGTGGGGTAGCGGTCCTTGGGCAGGGCGGCGAAGTACTCCCGGATCTGCTCGATGTACGCGTGGAAGTGCGCCCACGGGTCCTCCGCCCCCGCGGGGGCCTTGGCGTGGTAGATCGTGTCCTCGATGGCGTCGGCGTCGAGGAACATGCCGAGGGTGTCCACGGCGATGGCGGCGATCCTCTTCGGGACTCCCCCGGCGCGCATGAGAGCGAGCTGCGCTTCGGCGATGTCCAGCAGGTGGGGGCCGGTGGGGATGAGGCCCATCGACACCATCGCGATGTCGCGGTGCGAGGTGTAGACGCGGCGGACCTCGGACGCCAGCTCCTTCAGCTGCTCCTGCCAGCGCGCCGGGTCCGGGACGGGGAGCCGGACCTCGGCCGCCACCCGGTCGAGCATCAGCTCGCGCAGCTCCTCCTTGCCCGAGACGTGCGCGTAGAGGGACGCCGGTCCGGTGCCGAGCTCCTGGGCGACCCGGCGCATGGTCACCGCCTCCAGCCCCTCGGCGTCCAGGACGCGGATCGCCGTGTCGACGATGAGCTCCTGCGTGAGCGGCTGCCTGGCGGGCGCGGGCCTGCGCGGCCGGCGTCCGGGCGGCGTCGGCATGTCCGGGCGTGCGGCTCGGCCGGATCCAGCCACGTCGGGACCTCCCAATCTCGCGATACATCTTGACTATCGCGAATCGCGATATATCTTCTCTATTGCAGAGAGGATTCCTCGAACACGAACATCGTACTTGACACGAACAGCGTTCGCCCATAGAACGTTGTTCGCAGACAACGAACACTGTTCCCCCCGGAGTTCACGATGACCGACACGATCACCTCCCCCTCCCGGGGCACCGCGGACGCCGGCTACCGCTGGCGCTGGGCGGCCCTGTTCGTGATCCTCGCGGGCGAGGTCATGGACATGCTGGACGCCTTGATCACCAACATCGCGGCCCCCACGATCCGCGCCGAGCTCGGCGGGTCGGCCGCCACCATCCAGTGGCTCGCCGCCGGCTACACCCTCGCCATGGCCGTCGGGCTCATCACCGGCGGGCGCCTCGGCGACCTCTACGGCCGCAAGCGGATGTTCCTCGTCGGCGCGGCCGGCTTCACGGTCGGCTCACTGCTGTGCGGCGTCGCCGTCTCGCCCGGGATGCTGATCGCCGCCCGCGGCATGCAGGGCCTGTTCGGCGCGCTGATGCTGCCGCAGGGCATCGGGATGATCAAGCAGATGTTCTCGGAGAAGGAGATGGGCGCGGCGTTCGCCATGTTCGGGCCGGTGATGGGGCTGTCGTCGGTCGGCGGCCCGGTGCTGGCCGGCTGGCTGGTCGACGCCGACCTGTTCGGCACCGGCTGGCGGATGATCTTCCTGATCAACCTGCCGCTGGGCGCCGCCGCCGTGCTGGCCGGGCTGAGGTTCCTGCCCGCCGGGCGCGCCGAGCACGCGTCCCGCCTCGACCTCGCCGGCGCGGCCCTCGCCTCCCTCGGCGCCGGCCTGCTGGTCTACCCGCTCGTCCAGGGCCGCGAGCACGACTGGCCCGCCTGGACGTTCGCCATGATGGCCGCCTCCCTGGTCGTCTGGGGAGTGTTCGCCTGGTACGAGGTCCGCAAGCAGCGCTCGGGCGGCGACCCGCTGATCGTGCCGAGCCTGTTCCGCAAGCGCGGCTTCACCGGCGGCCTCGTCGTCGGCCTCGTGTTCTTCTCCGGCGTCGCCGGCCTCGGCCTGGTGCTGTCGCTGTTCTTCCAGCTGGGGCTCGGCTACTCCCCGCTGAAGGCCGGGCTCGCGCAGATCCCCTGGTCGGTCGGCATCGTCATCGGGTTCGGCGTCATGCAGGCCGTGCAGCGGCTCGGCCGCAAGCTGATCCACGCGGGCGCCGTCATCATGGCCGCCGGGATCGCCGGGCTCTACTTCACGCTCCAGTACGCCGGGACCGACGTCACCCCCTGGCAGCTCGTCCCTTCCCTGACCGTCACCGGGCTCGGCATGGGCCTGCTGATGGGGCCGTTCTTCGACACCGTGCTGGCGGGCGTCGAGCCGGAGGAGACCGGCTCGGCGGGCGGCACGCTCACCGCCGTCCAGCAACTCGGAGCCGCGCTCGGCGCCGCCGTCCTCGGCACGGTCTTCTTCGGGCTGCTCGGCGGGCACGTGGCATCGGCCGCGGACGACGGCGCCGCCGCCCTGCGCCGCGACCTCGCCGCCGCGTCCGTTCCGGCCGCGCAGCAGGAGCGCGTCGTGGACGGCCTGCGCGACTGCGGCCACGACCGGGCGACGGCCAAGGACGCCGCCGCGGTGCCCGCGTCCTGCCACCGGCTCGAAGAGGACGTGAAGGCCGCCGTCGCCGCCGCACCGCAGTCGGCGCCCGCCGTCCAGAAGGCGGTCGCCGAGGCCGGCGGCCACGCGGCCAGGACCGGGTTCGGCGACGCCATGAAGATCACGCTGTGGGTCGAGGTCGGGCTGCTCGCCCTGACGTTCCTGGTGACGTTCCTGCTCCCGATGCACGCGCGGCCGGAGGAGGAGGCCGCCGCCTGACGTGACCGAGCGGGCCCGCGCCGGGAATTCCCCAGCGCGGGCCCTTTCCGTCAGGTACCGCGTGCCGTCAGACCTTGCTCTGGACCTCCGAGGCCAGCAGCTCCAGGTGCTCCAGGTCGTGCATGTCGAGGACCTGCAGGTAGACGCACTCCGCGCCCAGCTCGCCGAACTTCCCGATCTTGTCGACCAGCTCCTGCGGGGTGCCGGCGAGGCCGTTCTCGCGCAGCTCGGGCACCTCGCGCCCGATGGCCTCGGCGCGGCGACGCACCTCCGCCTCGTCCCGTCCACAGCACACGACCTGCGCGGCCGAGTAGACGATCGGCTTGGTCCGGCCCGCCTCGGCGCACGCCGCGCGGACGCGGTCGAACGCGCCGCCGGTGTCCTCGACCCCGTGGAACGGCACGTTGTACTCGTCGGCGTAGGCGGCGGCGAGGCGCGGCGTCCGCTTCGCCCCGAACCCGCCGATGATGATCGGCGGACCGCCGGGGCGCACGGGCTTGGGCAGCGCGGGCGACCCGGTCAGGGTGTAGTGCTCGCCGCTGAAGGAGAAGGTCTCGCCGGCCGGCGTCCCCCACAGGCCGGCGAGGATCTGCAACTGCTCCTCAAGCCGCTCGAACCGCTCCCCCAGGCTCGGGAACGGGATGCCGTACGCGGTGTGCTCCTCCTCGAACCACCCCGTCCCGAGGCCGAGGTCGACCCGTCCGCCGCTCATCTGGTCGACCTGCGCGACCGAGATCGCCAGCGGCCCCGGGTACCGGAACGTCCCGGCCGTCACCAGCGTGCCGAGCCTGATCCGGCTGGTCTCCCGGGCTATCGCGCCCAGGGTGATCCACGAGTCGGTCGGGCCCGGCTCACCGCTCACGTCGCCCATCTTGACGAAGTGGTCCGAGCGGAAGAACGCGTCGAAGCCGAGGTCCTCGGCGGCCTTGGCCACGGCCAGCTGCGTCTCGTAGGTCGCCCCCTGCTGGGGCTCGGTGAAGATTCGAAGTCGCATGCCCCCATCCTCGTACGGATCCGGCCGGGGTCGTGCCGCGGGCGGCGCTCACGGACGGTCAACCTCCGCAAACCCCTGCGCCCTATGAGCAAAGGCTGTTAAATCGCCAGGAACCCGACAACCCCCGACACATGGAGCTGACATGGCTGTCTTCGGCGTCGACTACGCGTGGGGCCGCCCCGGCGCGTCCGCGCTGAAACGCGCCGGGGCGAAGTTCGCGTGCCGCTACCTGTCGCACGACACCACCGGCAAGAACCTGACCCGCAAGGAGGCCGACGAGCTGTCCGCCGCGGGCATCTGGCTGGTGGTCGTCTGGGAGTCGACGGCCAAGCGGCCGCTCGCCGGGCGGTCGGCGGGCGCGACCGACGCCCGCGACGCCGCCGCCCAGGCCAAGGCGCTCGGCATGCCGGACGACCGTCCCATCTACTTCGCCGCCGACTGGGACGCCGCCTCCGGCCAGCAGGACGAGATCAACGCCTACCTGGACGGCGCGGCGAGCGTCCTCGGCCGTGACCGGGTCGGCCTCTACGGCGGCTACGGCCCCGTCAAGCGCGCCTTCGACGCCAAGAAGATCACCTTCGGGTGGCAGACCTACGCGTGGTCGGGCGGCAGGTGGGACGCACGCGCCCAGCTCCAGCAGTACTCCAACGACCACACGATCAACGGCGTCGGCGTCGACTACGACCGCGCCGTCAAGAGCGACTACGGGCAGTGGCGCGTCGACGTCTCGCCCGAGGGAGAGGACGACATGCCCGACTACGTGTCCGTCGGCACCGGTGGCGACCACCAGGAGCTGCCTCCCGGCAAGTGGACCGAGGTCACCTGGAGCAAGGAGTACTCCGACAAGGAGCACCAGCACAACGACCCGGGCGGCCCCAGCCTGCTGACCGGGTCCGCCCGCTACAGCCTGTCGGTGAGCGCGGCCCTGAGCGGCGTCCCCGCGGGCACGCTGATCCAGGCCAGGGTGGTCGAGGTGGCGGACGGCGACGCCTCCGACTACCAGATCGGCCCCGTCCAGGACTACATCTCCGTCGGCGACGTCACCAACCTCGTCTACGGCCTCGCCGCCGACACCGTCGAGGCGGGCAAGCGCGTCCGCTTCCAGCTGCTCCACCAGGGCGCCGCCGCTGCGACGATCTCCAAGGCCAGCGCCAAGGTCTTCTTCTGGCGGTGACTCAGAAGTCGTCGTTGATGTAGGGCGCCAAAGGAACGGCCAGGGCGGCCGCCAGCCGGGCGGCCGCACCGGCCGTGTGCTCGGCTACGGCCCCGATCCGGGCCAGGGTGACCGGACTCTGGCCGCCCAGATAGACGGCCGCGAGGTCGGCCGCGCTGAAACTCAGGTCCGGGGCCTCGGAGGTCGGCTCGCAAACAGGCGCCGCGCCGGTCTTGAGCAGCCAGCGCCCCGCGTTCGCCGGAATCCTCGAATCCTCCACCTCCAGGACGAAGGCGTCCTCGGTGGCCCAGGAACGGGCGTGCAGAGCGGCCGGCACGTCGATCAGCCGCAGCCAGAGGGCGCCGAACTCCTTCTTGACGGTGACCCGGTCGGGGTCGGCGACCATGTGCGGGAGCAGGTCGTCCACCGGACGGCCCAGCGCCTCGACGCGGGACGTCAGGTCGATCGACGCCAGGAACCCCCAGAGCGCGGCCTCCACCTGAGGCGTGTCGGCGACGAGGTCGACCACCCTGACCGTCCCCTCGCGGACCCGGTAGACCGCGTAACCCGCCGGGTGGACGACGATGCGCGGCGCGGTGTACCCGGGCGAGTCCCGGTCGACCGGCCGCAGGATGGCCCGCGCCCACCAGTCGGGATCGCGCACGAGCCCTCCCGGCCGAAGCGAGCGCCGGTGGATGGGATCGAGCACCTCAGGCGCGGACGCGGCATCGACGAGCCGCAGCGGCCGGTCGTCCGGGGTCGTCCGGAACTCCAGCGGACGCGACGTGTCCACCTCCAGGTCGATCGCCCACGTGGCCTGCCCGAACCCGTACCGGCCGTAGATGGCGCCTTGCGACGCCCAGAGCGCCGCCACCGGACGCCCCGCCGCGATGGCGTCGGCGTCCATCCGGTCCATCATGGACGTCAGGATGCCGCGGCGCCGGTGCGTGGGCAGCACCCCGACGAACGTGATCGCCGAGCAGTCGAGCACCGCTCCCGGTACCGCGAGCCCCATCGGCATGGCCGCCAACTGCCCGACCCTAGTGTCGCCGTCATAGGCGCCGATCCGCTCGGCCCGGGTGAGCGGCCACCCGTTCCGATCGCTGTCACCCTCGTCGATGGAGATGTGAAACACCATCCCCGCGAAGTCGACCATGTCGCGAGCATCGGCCTCGGGCACGTCCCTGATCTCGGTCACCCTTCCACGCTAAGCCGCCCCGCAACCGATTTTCCGAGGTCAGCTCCCTGCACACGACCGGGCCGTGAGCAGACCGGTGATGGCGACGGCCGCGCCGACGGTGTCGACGCGCATCGGACCGCCCCACCGTGATCATCGTCGGGCCTCCGGCTTTAGCCCGTGCCCCATGCCGGCGGTGACCCCGTCGGCCGCCTCCAGGAGAGCGCGTAGGCCCGCGCAGGATCCCGCGCCCAACATCACCTGCTCCGCGCCGTCCCGGACTGCCTGGCAGGGGGCGAACGAGCCGACCAGCTTGATCGTCCAGTTCGGGAACTCCTCGCTCAACTCCGCGAGCCGGTCGACTATGTCGTCCGTCGCGCCCCTGAGCTCGGCTGCATGGCTCACTGCTCGCTCCAGATCAGCTCGGCCCACATGGTCTGCCCATCGCTGTCGGCGTCGTGCCCGATCTTGTCGGCGTGGGCGTAGACGATGAACAGGCCGCGGCCGTGGTCATCCTCGTCCGCCGGGATGCCCGGGAGAGGCTGCCAGCGCGTGCCGTCACCGGAGTCTTGGACGGCGATCCGGGCGCGGCCGGGCGCGACCGTCACGGTGACGGTGACCTCGCCGCCGTCGCCGCTCGGGGTGTGGCGCAGCGAGTTGGCGACTAGTTCGGCGGTGACGAGTTCGGCGTCGTGTTGGCGCGGGGAGCCGCTGAGCATCCCGCGCACGAAGGCCCGGGCGGCCGGCACCATGGACGTACAGCCGGGGTAGGTCTGGCTCCACTCCATGGATACCTCCTACGGATTGTGATCACTTGAACACAAGTTCAACCTGTGCGCACAGCTTGCAAGCGGTGCGCACAGGTTGTCAAGCTGTGTCCGAGCATTCACATCCGGCAATCGGAGGCGTCGTGACACAGCCCGCCTACCAGCGCATAGCCGACGATCTACGGCAGCAGATCATCGACGGTCGGCTCGCGCCGGGCGAGCGGGTCCTGTCGCGGGCCCAGATCCGTGAGCGGTACGAGGTGTCCGACCAGGTCGCGATCGGCGCGGTCCGGCTGCTGATCTCAGAGGGCTTCCTCGAAGCGCGCTCCGGCTCGGGGACGTACGTGCGACGCAGGCCGGAACTGAAGCGCCTCGCCCGTTCCTGGTACGGCGCATCGGGCCGGGATACCTCGCCTTTCCGCACGGAGATGGCCAAGCAAGGCCGCGAAGGCACGTGGCGCGTCTCGTCCGAGACAGACTCCGCGAGTCAGGCCGTCGCCGAGCGGCTGGCCATCCAGGCAGGCAACGCAGTCATGACGAGCCGGTACACCTTCCTGGCCGACGGGCGACCCGTGATGCTGTCGACGAGCTGGGAACCGCTCGCCCTCACCGGTGACACGCCGATCATGTTCCCGGAGGAAGGTCCGCACGCCGGCGCTGGAGTGGTCGCGCGGATGCGGACGATCGGGCAGCACATCGAGTCGGTGCAAGAGATCGTGACGGCGCGCCCGGTGCTGCAGTCGGAGGCCGAGCTGCTCGACGAGCCGCTCGGGTCGGTGGTGCTGGTGATCCGGCGGACCTACCGCACGGCGGAGCGGCCGGTGGAGACGGCCGACATCATCGTCCCCACAGACCGCTACGAGGCGGAGTACGTCCTGCCAGTGGAATGATGACCGCCCGCCGACCAGGGGCCGACGGGCGGTGGGCGACGGCGATCAGACCCGGCCGGGCCGTGATCGTGCGCGCCTCATGCGCAGTGATCTTGAAATATCGAAGGTCGCGCTGGCACGCCCCGCACGTAACCCCGAAGAATCAGCGCAGGCCAGCGCCATCGTCAGCCCTTGACCAGGGTGGCGAGGCACTCTACGTGGTGGGTCATGGGGAAGGCGTCGAAGGCTCGGAAGGACTCCAGGGTCCAGCCGCGGTCGCTGAAGTAGGCGAGGTCGCGGGCCAGGGTGGCGGGGTCGCAGGAGACGTAGGCGATCTTGCGGTCGGCGAGGCGGGTGATGTGCTCGACGACCTCGCGGCCCGCGCCGGTGCGGGGCGGGTCGAGGACGACCACGTCGGCGCGGCGGACCTTCGCGCCGCCCTGGTGGCCGGCGCCGCGCTTGTTCTGCGTGCGGGAGCCCGAGGACGCGCGGCCGAACTCCAGGTCGGCGACGACCTCCTCCACGGGGCCGCGCTCGATCGAGACGTTCGGCAGGTCGCGCAGGTTGAAGCGGGCGTCGCGGACGGCCTGGCCGTCGGACTCGATGCCCACGACGAGGCCGTCGTCGCCGACGCGCTCGGCCAGGACGCCGGCGAAGAGGCCGACGCCGCAGTACAGGTCGAGGGCGATGTCGCCGGGCTTGGGTTCGAGGGCGTCGAGCACGGCGTCGGCGAGCAGCTGGGCGGCGCCCGGGTGCACCTGCCAGAAGCCGCTGCCGCTGACCTGGTAGAGCCGTCCGGAGACCTCCTCGCGGACGTACGGGAGGCCGGCGCCCGGTTCGGGCTTGCCGCGCACGAGGCGGACCGGGACGTCCAGGCGCGGGACGCGGATCTTGCGGCGGTCGCGGCCGCGCAGCACGACCAGGCGGTCGCCCGTGGTCGCCGAGACCACGCCCTCGACGCCGGACGCGCCCGGCCAGCGCTTGCGCTCGATGCCCATCAGCTCCACGCCGGGGTGGGCGATCAGGCACTCGTCCACGGGCTCGATGTCGTGCGAGCGGTGCTTGCGCAGGCCGACGACGCCGGAGGAGACGGAGAACTGGACGCGGGTGCGCCAGCCGAGCCCCGGCGGGGGCGTCACCTCGCCGTCGACCGGGTACGGGACCTCCTCGACGACGACCGTGCGGGTGATCCCGGCGAGCCGTTCGAGCTGCTCCTGCACGACCGCGGCCTTGAGCGCCCGCTGGGCGGGCAGGGAGGCGTGCTGCCAGTCGCAGCCGCCGCACCGGCCGGGGCCGGCGAACGGGCAGGGCGGCTGCACCCGGTCCGGAGAGGCCTCGATGATCTCCACTGCGTCGGCGCGGAGGAAGTTCTTCGTGCGGTCGGTGACGCGGGCCCTCACCCGTTCGCCGGGCAGGGCGTGCCGGACGAAGACCACGCGCCCCTCGTGCCGGGCGACGCAGAAACCGCCGTTGGCGACGTTGCCGACCTCCAGTTCGAGGACGTCGGGTTCGAGTTCAGTCACGGTCCGAAACACTACCGGCACCGGGGCGTGCCCCGGTCCGCGGCGGGCGCCGCGACGAGCCGGGCCCCGGCGGCTCCTTGCGTCCCTTGAGGCGGTCGGAGGACTGGAGCTGCCACGCGACGCTCGTCACCATCACGCCGGGCTGGAACAGCAGCCGGCCCTTCAGCCGCAGCGCGCTCTGGTTGTGCAGGAGCTGCTCCCACCAGTGGCCGACGACGTACTCGGGGATGAACACGGTGACGACGTCGCGGGGGCTCTTGCGCCGGATGCCCTTGACGTAGGACAGCACCGGGCGGGTGATCTCCCGGTACGGCGAGTCGAGGATCTTCAGCGGGACGGGGATGTCGAGGGCGTCCCACTCCTCCTGGAGGCGCTGCGACTCCGCGGCGTCCACGGCCACGGTCACCGCCTCCAGCGTGGAGGGGCGGGTGGCGCGGGCGTAGGCCAGCGCCCGCAGCGTCGGCTTGTGGATCTTGGAGACGAGCACGATGCCGTGGTTGCGGGCGGGCAGCGCGACGTCCTCGCCGGAGGGCACCAGCTCGGCGGCGACCCGGTCGTAGTGCCGCCTGATCGCCTTCATCAGCAGGAACAGCAGCGGCATCGCGATGCAGACGATGTAGGCGCCGAGCGCGAACTTGGTGATCAGCACGACGACCAGGACGATGCCGGTGAGGGTGGCGCCGAAGGCGTTGATCCCGCGGGAGGTGCGCATCCGGCGGCGCTGCGCCGGGTCCGGCTCGGTGGCCAGCAGCCGGTTCCAGTGCCGGACCATGCCGACCTGGCTGACGGTGAACGACACGAAGACGCCGACGGTGTAGAGCGGGATCAGCCGGCTCACGGACGCGTCGTATGCGTAGATCAGCAGCCCGGCCATGGTGGCCAGGATGATGATGCCGTTGCTGTAGGCGAGCCGGTCGCCGCGGGTGTGCAGCTGGCGCGGCAGGTAGCGGTTGCGCGCGAGCACTGAGCCGAGCACCGGGAACCCGTTGAACGCGGTGTTGGCGGCGAGGAACAGGATCAGCGCGGTCATCGCGGTGACCAGCGCGAATCCGGGGGTGAAGTTGCTGAACACGGTGTGCGCCACCTGGGCGATCACCGGGTCGGCGTCGGTGACCGGCTTGCCGGTGGACGGGTCGATCAGGTGGCTGCCCTGGTCGGGCTCGGCGAACTTGGCGTCGGTGATGTAGGCGAACGCGGTCACGCCGCCGAACAGCGTCATCGCGACGAGCCCGAGCATCAGCAGGGTCGTGGCGGCGTTCTCGCCCTTGGGCTTGCGGAACGCGGGCACGCCGTTGCTGATCGCCTCGACCCCGGTCAGCGCGGCGCAGCCGGAGGAGAAGGCCCGCAGCAGCAGGAACACGAGGGCGAACCCGGCGAGGCCCATCTCGTCGCCGCGGACCTCGTAGTGCGCCGTCTCCGCCTCCAGGTGGGTGCCGGAGAGCAGCCGGACGATCCCCCACGCCAGCATGCTGAAGATCGCGAACATGAACAGGTACGTCGGGATCGCGAAGGCGACCCCGGCCTCCTTGAGGCCGCGCAGGTTCCCGAGGGTGAGCAGCACGACGATGGCGATCGCGACCAGGACCTCGTGCGGCTGCATGAACTTCAGCAGCGCGCCGAGGTTCTCCACCCCGGACGACACCGACACCGCCACGGTCAGGACGTAGTCGACCAGCAGCGCGCTGGCCACGAGAACGCCCCAGTTGTCGCCGAGGTTGGTGGTGGCGACCTCGAAGTCGCCGCCGCCGCTCTGGTAGGCCCGGACGTTCTGCCGGTAGGAGGCGACCACGGTCAGCAGGATGACCACGACGGCCGCGGCGAGCCACGGGGTGTAGTGGTACATCACCAGGCCTCCCGCGCCGAGCGCGAGGAGGATCTCCTGCGGGGCGTAGGCGACCGACGAGAGCGCGTCGCTCGCGAAGACGGGCAGCGCGATCCGCTTCTTCAGCAGCTGCTCGTGCTGCTGGGCGCTGCTCAGCGCGCGGCCGAGGAGGAGCCGCTTCGCGAGGTCCGGAACCTTTGACACGCAACGAGACTCTAGCCGCTGCGGACCGGAGCGGATCCCCGGGCCGCCGCCTGCTCCGGCGGACGCCGGGGCGGGCGGCGTCGCCGCCCCCGCGGAATGCTGGTTGGGTAGTACTCGCCTGGGCGGATGTGTAGGTTTGCAGCCCGGCAGGGATCATTCACAGGAAACGGTCCTCGGGTGCGGCACGGTGTCGGCGGCGAATGCCGTGCACGGCGCGGGGGGTACAGGGGGAGCGTCCTCCTGGACGGAAGAGGGAACGGCCGTGCATATCGTGATCATGGGATGCGGGCGGGTCGGCTCGACGCTCGCCCACATCCTGGAGGACAAGGGTCACTCGGTGGCCATCATCGACCAGAGCCCGGAGGCGTTCCGCCGGCTGCGCAGCGGGTTCCGGGGCCGCCGCATCACGGGGTTCGGGTTCGACCGCGAGGTGATCGCCGAGGCGGGCATCGAGCGCGCGTCGGCGTTCGTGGCCGTCAGCAGCGGCGACAACTCCAACATCATCTCCGCGCGGGTGGCGCGCGAGACGTTCGGCGTCGACAACGTCGTGGCCCGGATCTACGACCCGCGCCGGGCGGAGGTCTACCAGCGCCTCGGCATCCCCACGGTCGCGACCGTCCGGTGGACGGCCGACCAGATCCTGCGCCGCCTGCTCCCCGAGGGCGCCGAGCCGCTGTGGCGCGACCCGACCGGCGCGGTCGTCCTCGCCGAGCTGGACTCCGGCCACCTGTGGGTGGGCGAGAAGGTCGGCGCGCTGGAGGAGCACGCGCGGACCCGCGTGGCGTTCCTGTCCCGCATGGGCGAGGCGCTCGTCCCCGAGCGGGACACGGTGATCCAGGACGGCGACATCGTGCACATCATGGCCGAGGCCGACGATCTGGAGCGGGTCAACGCCGCCGTCGCGGCGCGAGACGGAGAGGACGCCTGATGCGGGTCGCGATCGCGGGGGCCGGCGCGGTGGGCCGGTCCATCGCCCAGGAGCTGCTGGAGAACGGCCACGAGGTGCTCCTGATCGACAAGAGCCCGAAGGCCATCAAGGTGGAGATGGTGCCGCGCGCCGAGTGGCTGCTCGCCGACGCGTGCGAGATCTCCGCGCTTGACGACGCGGCGCTGGAGCGCTGCCAGGTCGTGGTCGCCTCGTCCGGCGACGACAAGGTCAACCTGGTCGTGTCGCTGCTGGCCAAGACCGAGTACGGGGTCCCCCGGGTGGTCGCGCGGATCAACCACCCGAACAACGAGTGGCTGTTCAACGAGTCGTGGGGCGTGGACGTCGCGGTCTCCACCCCGCGGCTGCTGTCGGCGCTGGTCGAGGAGGCCGTCAGCGTCGGCGACCTCGTCCGGCTGATGACGTTCCGCCAGGGCGAGGCCAACCTGGTGGAGCTGACGCTGCCCGACGACGCCCCGCTCGGCGGCGCGCGGGTCGGCTCCGTGGACTGGCCGCGCGACACCGCCCTGGTGGCGATCCTGCGGGAGGGCCGGGTGCTGGTCCCCTCGTCCGACGACACCCTGGAGCCGGGCGACGAGCTGATGTTCGTGGCCAGCCAGGACGTCGAAGACGAACTCGCCGAACTCCTCGGCGGCAGGTAGGGCTAGGCGGGCTCTTCGCTCTCGGCCGGAGCGCCGCCCCGGATGGGGGTGCGGCCGCGGGTGAGGAGCCAGACCATGGCGGCCAGGGCGGCGACCTGGAGCGGCCAGCCCATCGCGATCTTGGCGGTGCCGAGCAGGCCGCTCTGGTCGCCGTCGGCGAGGTAGATCGGGTACTGGACGGCGACGCGCACGGCGCAGGGCAGGACGAGCAGCCAGGTGAGCCGGGAGCACAGCCTGACGATGCCGGGGTCGGACCGCCAGGCGGTCGGGTCGCCGGTGACCGATCCGATGATGAAGCCGACGATCGGCCAGCGCACCGCGATCGAGAAGATCATCGCGGCGCCGTAGCCCGCGTTGAGCAGGATGCCGGGCAGGAAGGCGTTCTCGGCCTTGCCCGAGCGCAGCGCGAAGAACGCGGCGATCGCGATGCCGAACAGGCTGTTCAGGACGAACTGCGGGCTGGAGCGCTGCGCGAGCCGGACCAGCAGCAGCAGCACCGCGGCGCCGACCCCGGCGCCGACGGCGAGCTTGACATCCTTCGCGGCCATGTAGGTGCCGGTGAAGGCGATCGTCGGCACCGCCGCCTCGACCATGCCGCGCACGCCGCCGAGCGCCTTGTTGAGCTGGGCCCGGACGGCCGCCTCGACGGTGTCGTGGGCGGCGGCCTCCCGCGCGGTGCCCGTTTCCACTTCGCTCACGTCGCTCTCCCGGCGGCTCGCCGCGGCCTCACGCGCCGCCGCGCAGCTCGTATCGCGGATTGAACATGACCTTGCGCCCGTCCTGCTCGCTCACCAGGCCCTCGGCGCGCAGCCGGCGCCCCGGGTCGATCCCGGCGATCTTGCGGCGACCGAGCCAGACCAGGTTGATCACATCGGTGCCGTCGTAGAGCTCGGCCTCCAGGGCGGGGGCGCCGCCCCGGGGACGGAGCGTCACCGTACGCAGCGTACCCGCTACGCAGTGCCGCTTGCGCGTGCCGCACTCCGTGATCGGCGTCGCGCCCTCGTCGCCGGTGGTCTTCTGCAGCTCCTCGGCCTCGAGCTCGGCCTTGCTGGACGCCATGCGCCGCAGGAAGCGCCGCAGCCCGCCCTTGCCGCGCTCCCGCTCGCGGGGCTCCGCCCCCGGCGGCGTGCTGGCCGAAACCTCGTCCATACCTCGAAGCGTATGGCATCCCCGGACGAAGCGGACCCCTTGCCCCGCCGCCGGATCGAAGCCGGTTCAGCTGTGGAATGAAGCATTCCGTTCTGCTATTATCGGAACAGAGCATTCCGCTCCAAGTGGAAGGACGGATCATGACCGCCACCCTCGAAACCCCGGCCGCCGGAACCGGGACCCGCCCCGGCGACGGCGCCGCGCAGGCCCCGCGCCGCTGGCTCGGCCTCTCGGCGATCCTGGCCGCCACCCTGCTGAACCTGCTCGACTCCACCGTGGTGAACGTGGCCGCGCCCGCGATCCGCGCGGACCTCGGCGGGTCGTACTCCGCGCTGCAGTGGACGGCCGCCGGCTACACGCTCGCCCTCGCGGTGGCGCTGCTGACCGGCGGCCGGCTCGGCGACATGTTCGGGCGGCGGCCCGTCCTGCTCGCGGGGGCGGCCGGGTTCATGGCGATGTCGGTGGCGTGCGCGTTCGCCTGGTCGCCGGAGAGCCTGATCGCCGCCCGGGTCGCGCAGGGGCTGTGCGCCGCGGTGATGGTCCCGCAGGGCTTCGGGCTGATCCGGGACCTGTTCGGCCGGGACACCGGGAAGGCGTTCGCGCTGTTCGGGCCGGTGATCGGGCTGGCCACCATCCTCGGGCCGGTGGTCGCGGGGCTGCTGATCGACGCCGACCTCTTCGGCACCGGCTGGCGCGCGATCTTCCTGGTGAACGTGCCGGTCGGCGCCTACGCGCTGGCCGTGGGCGCCCGGGCGCTGCCCGCCCCGGCGGCCGCGGACCGGTCGGGCGGCCTGGACGGCGCCGGGATGCTGCTCGGCGGCCTCGGCATGAGCATGCTGGTATACCCGCTCGTCCAAGGCCGCGAGCTCGGCTGGCCCGCCTGGTCGCTCGCGCTGCTCGCCGGCTCGGTCCCCGTCCTCGCCCTGTTCGCCCTGCACCAGCTGCGCCGCGCCCGCCGGGGCCGGACGCCGCTGGTCCGGCTGAGCGTGTTCGGCAACCGGGCCTACGCCTCCGGGGTCCTGTTCGTCATCGTCTTCTTCGGCGCGATCGCCGGGTTCTCGCTCGCCACCGGCCTCTTCCTCCAGCTCGGCCTCGGCTACACGCCGCTGGCCGCGAGCCTGGCCATGTCGTCCTGGGCGGTCGGGGCGTTCGCCGGGTCGGCGTTCAGCGGCATGACCATGGCCAGGCTCGGCCGCAGGATCCTGCACCTCGGCCTGGCGCTGATGGCCGCGGGCCTGACCGCCCTGTACGCCGTGTTCGAGGCGGTCGGGACGGACGTCGGCGGCTGGCACCTGGCCGCGCCGCTGCTGCTGTTCGGCGCCGGCATGGGCATGATCTTCGTCCCGCTGTTCGACGTCATCGTCGCGGGCATCGCCGACCACGAGGTGGGCTCCGGCTCGGCCGCGCTGGAGTCGGTCCAGCAGCTCGGCGCGTCCCTCGGCATCGCGGTCCTCGGCACGGTCTTCTTCGGGGCGATCGGCGCCCCGGTGGCCGGGCGCTTCCTGGCGCCGGCCGCGCTGGAGGCCGCGGAGCAGGTCACCGCCCTGACCGCCGGGCTCACCGCCGCCGCGTTCCTGATCGCCTTCCTGCTTCCCCGAGGCGCCCGCGCGCACTGATCCCGCCCGCCCCTGGCCCGCCGTCCCCGAGGAACGGCGGGCCAGGGCGTTCGCACCTCCGCTGAGGCCCGCTCGGGGTGCTCAGGCGGTCGCGAAGCGGAAGGCGGAGATCGCGATGACCGCCGCCGCCACCGCCCAGTAGGCGCCGGAGGCGAAGGCGACGGCCCGGACCCGGCGGGGCTCGGGCAGGGCGGTGAAGGTGAGCAGCCAGGCCAGCAGCGGCAGGACGAGGATCGCGTGCATGGTCACGAAGTGCGCCGGCTTCAGCGCGGCGACGACGTGGTAGGCGGCCTGCTGGTCGCCGGACCGCACCGTCGTGACGCCGCGGGCGATCATCGCCGCGCCGGAGGCCAGGGCGAGCACCAGCGCGGCGAAGCCGGAGCGGACGGCCAGCCGCATGCTCGGCGCGACCTCCTCGTTCCGGCGGAAGGACGCGACCGCGAGCGCGACCAGCGTGACCACGAGGACGCCGCCGCCCGCCGCGAGCATCCGGGTGACGACCGTGTCGAACGCCGTCTCCTCGTTGAAGTGGGACGGCACCTTGCGCCACGCCTGGAGGGTGATGAGGGCTACCTCCACGACGCAGTCGGCCGCGAACACGCCGAGGATCGCGGTCCGCGCGCGGTCGCCGAGCCGGACGGACGCGCTGACCCACGCGATCGTCAGCAGCGTCAGGCCGAACGAGAGCCCGAAGGTCACGGGCTTGCGCCACGACACCGGCCCCGTCCACGGACCGCCGTCCACCGCGAACACGGCCAGGTGCAGCAGGCCGGAGGCCATCAGCGCGGCGCCGATCGCGTAGGCGGCCCGCTCGACGCGCCGGCCGTCCGTCCAGAACGCTCCCAGGGCCTGGACGGCGGCCGCCACCGGGAACCCGCCGCGCGAAGCCTCCACCGGTCCCGCCATGGTCCGCTCCTTCAGAAATGAGTGAGTGCTCACCCAGTATGGACGAGCACCCACGGCGGGACAAGGGAGGCGGTCAGCGCAGGGCCGCCTCCACGGCCGGGACGGCGATCGCGCGTCGCGTCGCGGCCCAGCTCGTCACGCCGGTCAGCACCGCGGCGAGGGCGACCACCGCGAGGAACGTCCCGACGTTCCCGGGCGGGACGGCGGAGTCGCGGCGGGCGAGGCCGAACGCCACGATCGTGAAGGCCGAGGCGACCGTCCCGCAGACCACGCCGGTGACCGTCAGCACCGCCGACTCCAGCGCGGCCGCGGTGAGCACCTGGCGCGGGGTCGCGCCCGCGAGCCGGGTCTGGCCGAACTCGCGGCGCCGGTGCGCGGTCGCCGCGATCAGCGTGTTGACCAGCATGATCGCCGTGAACAGCACCACCATGCCGATGACGACGAAGTTGAGCGTCTCGATGCCCTTCTGGTCGAGCGTCTTGGAGAGGCCGGCCGCGTCCATCGCCTCGTTCTCGATGGCCTGGGCGTAGAGCGTGCCGACCGCCGTCCCGACGAACAGGATGATCGGCGTGACCGCGGAGGCAAGGGCGCCCGCCCGGCGGCGCATCGTGGCCGCCGCGAGGTCCCCGGCCGCGCCGCCGAGCGCCCGCATCGGCCCGGCCGCCAGCGCCGTCGCACCGCGCATGATCGCCGGCGCCAGCAGGGCCAGCCCGATCCCGGCGAAGATGTCGGCCTGCCCGGAGGTCGCCATGGCGTCGCTGCCCTTGCCGTCCATCACCGTGAGCGTGGTGACCACCTCGCCGACGGCGACCAGCAGGAACAGCACCGCGAACACGATCCGCTTCCGGCTGAGCCGCGCGTCCCCGATGGCGGCGGCCGTCATCGACTCGGTCACCCGGACGCGCGTGGCGCGGCGCGCGGTGATCAGCGCGGCGGCGACCGCGGACACGAGCGTCACGCCGATCCCGAGTGACAGGGCGACGGCGCCGAAGCGGTAGCCGATGTCCGCGGGAACCTGGTCGGTGCCGTGCAGCAGCCCGAGCAGGGCACGGCCGGCCGGGTAGGCGGGCACGACCGCGAGCAGCGCCGCCGCCACGGCCAGGCCCGCCGCCTCGCCGACGATCATCCGGGCGAGCTGCGCCGGGGTCGCGCCGACGCTCTTGAGCAGTGCGATCTCCGACGCCCGCTGCCGCACCGACAGGGTCAGCGTCGAGGTCACCGCGAACACCACCAGCAGCAGCCCCCAGCCGCCGACGACGGACGCCATCGTCACCAGCGTCTCCCGGGCCTCGCCCGTCGCCCCGCTCGCCTCGGCCGTGTCGAGCATCGAGGCGAACGCCATGATCATTGTCGCGCCGAGGAACATCGCGAGGAAACTCGCCGTGAAGGCGCTCGCGCGGCGGCGCAGGGAGCGCAGAGCCAACTCGACCATGGTCACGCCTCCGCCATCGTGCGCTGGCGCTCGACCTCGTCGGCCAGGCGCGTCATCCGCTCCGCCACGGTCTCCGCGGTCGGCGCGGCCTGGTACCCCACGATCCGCCCGTCCGCCAGGTACAGCACGGAGTCGGCGAAGGACGCGGCGACCGGGTCGTGGGTCACCATCACCACCGTCTGCCCGAACGCCCGCACCGACTCGCGCAGCAGGCCCAGCACGTCGCGGGCGCTCCGGGTGTCGAGCGCGCCGGTCGGCTCGTCGGCGAACAGCACCCGCGGCTCGGTGACCAGCGCCCTTGCGATCGCCACCCGCTGCTGCTGCCCGCCGGACAGCTCCGCGGGCAGGTGGCCGAGCCGGTCGCCGAGGCCCACCCGGTCCAGGACGGCCCGCGCCCGGTCCCTGTCCACCTTGCGGCCGGCGAGCTTCAGGGGGAGCACCGTGTTCTGCAGGACCGACAGCGTGGGCAGCAGGTTGAACTGCTGGAAGACGAAGCCGATCCGCTCCCGCCGGAACCTCGTCAGCGCCGCCTCCCCGTCGCCCGTCAACTCCGCGCCGTCGACGAAGACGCGGCCCTCGGTGGGACGGTCCAGACCGGCCGCGCACTGCAGGAGGGTGCTCTTGCCGGACCCGGACGGGCCCATGACCGCGGTGAACGACCCGGTCGGCAGCGACAGCGACACCCCGTCCAGCGCCACCACCCGGTTGCCCTCGGCGCCGTACACCCTGCGCACGTTCTCCAGCCGGAGCGCCTCCCCCGGCGCCTGGCGCGCCGGCTCCGCTCCCCTGCGTCCGAACATCGTCCTCACCTCCGCCCGGCGCCCCGGGCGGGCGCCTCCGGAACACGAAGCTACGGACGCGCGGGGCCGCCGGGGATGGGTCCAGCACGCCGATGGGGGTAGGCAAAACCCCACCATTGCCGGGCCCGGTTCCGCCCGCGGGGCGCCGGGCGGGTTAGAGTCGCCCGTGGTGCGCCGGGAAGTCTGGTCGGCAGGTCCCGTCATCCGCATGCCGTCCAGGGGGTTGTGTGCAGGCCACCGCCGCGATCGTCATCTTCGTCTGCGCGTACGTGCTGATCGCGTCGGAGCGGGTGCCCCGGACGGCGGTGGCGCTGGGCGGCGCGGGCCTGATGCTCCTGCTGCACGTCACCGACGCCGAGGCCGCGTTCTTCTCCCCCGAGTCCGGGATCGACTGGAACGTCATTTTCCTGCTGCTCGGCATGATGGTCATCGTCTCGGTGCTGCGCCGGACGGGCCTGTTCGAGTACGTGGCGATCTGGGCGGCCAAGCGTGCGCGGGGGCGCCCCTACCGGCTCATGGTGATGCTGATCGTGCTCACCGCGGTGGCGTCCGCGCTGCTGGACAACGTCACCACCGTCCTGCTGATCGCGCCCGTCACCTTCCTCGTCTGCGAGCGGCTCGCGCTGCGCCCCGAGCCGTACCTGATCGCCGAGGTCATGGCGTCCAACATCGGCGGCACCGCGACGCTGGTCGGCGATCCGCCCAACATCATCATCGCCAGCCGGGGCGGCCTGTCGTTCAACGACTTCCTGGTCAACCTGGCGCCGCTGGTGGTCGTGCTGCTGATCGTGTTCTGCCTGCTGGCCCGGTGGCTGTTCCGCTCGGCGTTCCGCTACGACCCGGACCTCGCCGCCGAGGTCATGGAGCTGGAGGAGCGGGAGGCCATCACCGACCGCCGGCTCCTCGCGCAGGGGCTCGCCGTCCTCGCCGTCGTCATCGCTGCGTTCGTGCTGCACCCCGTCCTGCACTACGAGCCGTCCGTGGTCGCGCTGCTCGGCGCCGGGCTGCTCGTCGCCGCGACCAGGGTGACCACCGAGGAGGCCCTCAGCGAGGTCGAGTGGCCCACACTGGTGTTCTTCGCCGGCCTCTTCGTGATGGTCGGCGGGCTGGTCGAGACCGGGGTCATCGGAGAGGTCTCCAGGGCCGCGGCGGACGCCACCGACGGCCGCCTCGGCGTCGCCGCGATGCTGCTGCTGTGGGCGTCCGCCGGGCTGTCGGCGATCGTGGACAACATCCCCTACGTCGCGACGATGAGCCCGATCGTCTCCGACCTCGTCCAGCAGCACCCCGGCGCCCAGGGGCACGTGCTGTGGTGGGCCCTCGCCCTCGGCGCCGACCTCGGCGGCAACGCCACCGCCATCGGGGCCAGCGCCAACGTGGTCGTGCTCGGCATCGCCGCCCGCAACGGCACGCCCATCAGCTTCTGGTACTTCACCCGCTACGGCATCATCGTCACCCTCGTGACGATCGCCCTGTCGACCCCCTACCTCTGGCTCCGCTATCTGTGATCGCCGGCTGCCCGCGAACGCCGGCCCGATCCGGGAGGATGGGGGGATGGACGAGGTGCCTGAGGACTGGGAACGCGCGCTCGCGATCGTGGCGCACCCCGACGACCTGGAGTACGGGACGTCGGCGGCGATCGCCAGGTGGACGGGCCAGGGCAAGAGCGTGACGGAGGTGCTGGCCACCCGCGGGGAGGCCGGGATCGACTCGATGGACCCCGACGAGGTGCGGCGGATCCGCAGCGCCGAGCAGGTCGAGGCGGCGCGGATCGTCGGCGTGGACACCGTCGAGTTCCTCGACCTGCCGGACGGCATGCTGGAGTACGGCCTGCCGCTGCGGCGGATGCTCGCCGCGGCGATCCGGCGGCACCGGCCCGAGGTGGTGCTGTCGCTGAACTTCCGCGAGACGTTCCCCGGCGGCGGCTTCAACATGGCCGACCACCGGGTGCTCGGACTCGCGGTCGCGGACGCGATCCGGGACGCGGCGAACCGGTGGGTGTTCCGCGACCTCGGGCTCGAACCGTGGCAGGGCGTCCGGTTCGCGCTGTTCGGCGGGTCGCCGGAGCCCACCCACTACGTGGACGTCACCGGGCACCTGCGGGCCGGCATCGACTCGCTGCTCGCGCACCGCGTGTACTTCGCGGGCCTCGGCGACGGGTTCGACGCCGAGGCGTTCCTCACCGGCATGGCCGAGGAGGGCGGGAAGGCCGCGGGCGTCGAGCACGCGATGGCCTTCGAGATGATCGGGAGCTAGCGGCGGGCGTTGGGCCGCTTGCCCTTGTTGTGCTTGCTCCGCTTGCGGGCCCGGCGCTTGCGCGTCTTCTTCGACATGTCCCGATTGACCGCCCGCAGGCCGGTCCGAGGCAAGCGATCGGCCGGGCGCCGGCGGCACGAACCCGCCCGGCCGCACGTCCGAAAAGGCGTGCGGCCGGGCGGGTCAGGTGCTCGTCCGGTCAGCGGACCTCGGTGATCTCGGGGCCGCGCTCGAACGGGTCGAAGGTCTCCACGGCCTCTTCCTCGCCGTCCTCGCCGGCCTCGCTGAACTCCTTGGGGATCTGCAGCTCCAGGAGCTCGCGGGGCGGCATCGGGGCGTCGCCGCGGTGCACGACCACGCCGCTCAGCACGTCCTCCAGGACCTGCCACTGCTCCTCGTCCTCGATCGCGGCGCCCTGCACCACGGCCTGGAGGAACCAGCGGGGGCCGTCGACGCCGAGGAAGCGGATGATCTGCGGCGCCCAGCCCTGCTCGACGAACTCCGCCGGGATCTGCTCGCGGACCTCCTGCGGCATCTCGGCGAGGACCTCCTCGGTCAGCGCCGCGGGGACCATCGCCAGCAGTTCGGGGCCGAACGGGCCCTCGCCCTCCTGGGTCTGGCCCTGCGCCTCCTCCTGGATGTCCTTGGCGGTCTCACGGCGCACGTCCTCCCAGATGCCGCTGCGCTTCGGCGCGGCGAACACCTGGAGCTGCATGGCGCTCTCCTCGTACTGCACCAGCACGGCGACGGGCCGCCCGTCGAGCGGGTTGCCCTCCTCGTCGACCTGGGTCGCCTCGAAGTTCACCTGGAAGCCCAGCCCCGGCGCGATCGGCACCTGGAGGGATCCGAAGTCCAGCCGCTGCATCTCGGGGAAGGAGTCCTCGGAATCCCACGGGCCGCCCGCGGACTCCGCCTTGGCCGACCCCGCCTCGGCGGGAGCGTCCTCGGCGTTCTCCGCCTGCTCCTCGGTCACCTCGGGACCCTCCGCGGGCTCCTCGGCCTGCCGGCGACGTCCAAAAGCCACGACTCACACTCCTTCTCGACTGTGCTCATTGTCCCCGGATCGCGGGGCCGGGCCGAATCCGCCGGTGGAGCCGAACCCGCCGGTTCCGCGCGCCGATCCGGGAAGCTCGGTGACCTCGTGGAACACCGCGTGCTCGACCCGCTGGACGACCATCTGCGCAATGCGGTCTCCGCGCCGCAGCCTCACCGTGGCGCGGGGGTCGGTGTTCAGCAGGGTCACCTTGATCTCACCCCGATAGCCGGCGTCGACCGTACCGGGTGCGTTGACGATGGTCACCCCCAACCTAGCGCCCAATCCGGAGCGGGGGTGAATGAAAGCGGCGTAGCCGTCCGGCAGCGCGATCGCCATCCCGGTGGGGACGACGGCGCGCTCGCCCGGCGCCAGTTCCACGTCGGCGGCCGCGACCAGATCGGCGCCCGCGTCGCCCGCGTGGGCGTACCGCGGCAGGGGCAGCTCCGGATCCAGCCGCCGGACCAGCACATCGACCTTGCTCACGGGCTCCACCTCACGCGTACCTGCCGGAGAACCACACGACCCTACCCAGGCGGCGGGCGGCGGCCGCGGCCGAAACGCCGCCGCCGCGCGAGTCCGGCAGTTGACCCTACCCGTTCCCGGCCATGACCACTTCCGGAAGGTTTGGCCCCGAAGTGAAGTATCACGCGTAGCGTCACCATTGTTACCCGCGGTGGCTCTTGGGGACGCGTTTCCCCAGGAAGGGGACGACATGGGCACACGCGAGCGGGCCGTCACCCACCGGTCCCTGGACGGCGTGCGGGTCCGGCTCACGGGCGACCACGATCTGCGGCGGCCGTGCACGTCGGTGGCCCGGATCGCCGGCGGCGGACGGCTCCACGAGATCTCCAGCGGCACCCGCGAGGACGCGCTGGCCTGGGCGTCCGACATCGGGGTCGACCGCTTCGAGCAGGAGTTCCGCATCCAGGGCGGGCGGCTGCGGGTCGGCCGGACGGCGACCCGCGACGCCGAGACGGGGCTGAGCGACCCCGTCCTCGCGGCCGTGTGGGAGGGCCGCCGCCACGCCGTGTTCACGCACCTCTACCACGGGCGCCCGGCGGACGCGGTGGCGTTCTTCGACACGGTGCGCCTGACCGAGCACGAGGACGGGATCACCGCCGTGCCGCGCGGCCGGGCACGCCGGCCCGAGCCCGCCGAGATGGTCAAGGAGGTGCCGGGGATCGGCCTGCTGGAGATCACCGCGCTGACCTCGGTGACGCGCAAGCGGCTGCCGCCCTGGCGCGGCGCCTCGGTCGCGGGCGGCGAGCTGTTCCGGGACGCCGTGGAGGGGCAGGGCCCCTACTTCCTGCTCGCGCTGCGGTCGCTGCTGGTGACCGTCCTGCCCGAGGAGGACCGGGTGCGGGACGTCCCCCGGCGGCTCGCGGGTCTGGCGGTCGAGGCGATCCGGTGACCGGGCTGCTCGCCGGGATCGCGGCGGTCGCGGTCCCGCTCGTCCTGCTGGCGTCGCTGGCCGGGCAGGTCAGGCGCCCGGCGGCGCTGGCCGCCGCGGTGCGGGCGCACCGGGTGCTCCCCGCCGCCCTCGCCGGGGCGGTCGCGGCGGCCGTGATCGCGGCGGAGGCGCTGATCGGCGCCGCGGGAGCGGCGGCGCTCCTGCTCCGGCTGGACGGGACGGCGCGCGCGGCCGGCGGGGCGGCGGCCGCCCTGCTGGCCCTGTACGCGGTCTACGGAGCGCACGTGGCCCGCACCCGGCGCGGCGTCCCCTGCGGATGCGGGGGCGCCGGCACGCCCATGACCGGGTGGGTCGCGGGACGGGCCGCCGCGCTCTGCGCGCTCGCCCTCCCCCTCGCCCTGCACGGGCCGCCCGCCGGGCCCACCGCGTACGAGTGGTCGATCGAGGTCGCGGCGGGCCTGGCGTTCGCCGTCCTCCTCTGGACGCTCCCGCACGCCATGACCGTTGAGAGCCCGGCCGTGGAGAGCACGGCCGCGGAGAGGAGGACGGCCGGATGAGCTTCCAGAACAGCGCGCTCCTGCTGTCGTGGGTGGCGATCCTGCTGCTCGCCCTGGTGGTCGCCGGCCTCGTCCGGCAGGTCCACGCGCTCAGCCCGGGGGCGTCCCGGCCCGCCGCGCTCGGCCCCGCCGCGGGCGCGCCCGCGCCCGCCTTCGACCGGCTCGGGCCCGGCCTGCTGCTCTTCCTGGACCGCGACTGCGGCGTCTGCGCCGATGTCCTCGCCGCCGTCCCGTCCGACCGGCCGCTGCACGCGATCTTCGCCGGTGCGCCGTCCGAGGACGCGTCCCGTCCGGGCGTGACCGTCCTCGCCGGCGAGCAGGACGGCCTGTTCGCCGACTACCGCGTCCCCGCCACCCCGTTCGCCGTGCTGGTCGGCGCGGACGGGCGCGTGCGGGCCGCCGAGCCCGTCGGTTCCCCCGAAGCCCTCCGCGCACTCACCCTGGAGGCCGCACGATGATCGAACTCGAAGACGTCCCGCCGCTGCGCGGCCCGCGCCCGGAAGGGGCGCAGCGCGTCCGGCGGCGCCCGGCGCCCGCGGACGAGCCGCGGTTCCGCCCGGTGCGCCGCAGCGTCCTCACCGGGCTCGCCGCGGCGGGCGCCACCGCCGGGCTGAAGGCCCTCGGCGTGTTCCCGCCCGCGCGGGAGGCGCTCGCTTCGGGTTTCCAGCTGGTCGGCTACTACGACATCTACCCGCGCTGCCCCTCCTACGCGGCCAACCACAACTGCTCTCCGGGCTGCGGGCCCAGCCTGGTGTGCAGCGTGTGCTGCCGGACGAGCGGGAAGTACAAGGGCTTCCACAAGTCGGGCGTGTCGGATCCGGGGCGCTACAAGCTGCGCCCCAACCAGTGCTACGGCGGCGGCTACGACGGCTGGCTCTGGGCCTACGCCAAGAGCTGCGGAAGCTGCAAGAAGGGCGTCACCTGGCGCTGCCACGACGGCTGGAAGAAGTCCAAGAAGGGCAACTGGTACAAGACCATCTGCCGCAAGGCGATGGCGTGCAAGAACTGACCGCGGGGCGGCTGCGGCGAGGCGCGTCCGACCCGCTCCTTCCCGTGGCCGCCCTCGCGCTCCTGGCCGTGTCGGCCGCCGCCCTGGACGCCGCCGTCCTGTGCTGGGCGTCGATCGGCGCGCTCGCCGGGTTCTCCCTGTCGGGGAGCGTTTGAACGCGCAACAGCGAATCCGTGCTGTTCTCGCCAGGTTGGCGGGCCCCCGTACGGCAGGGCGAGGTCCTGGCCGTCTTCATCCTCGGGCTCCTGCTCGGAGGCACGCTCACCGCGGCGGCGGTCTGGCTGCTGTCAGGTCTTTCCGCCCCGCTCCCGGCACCGGCCCGCACCGCCGCGATCCTGGCCCTCGCCGGGCTGGGGGCCGCGCGCGAGGCCGGGCTGGTCAGCGTCCCCCTTCCGCAGAACGCCCGCCAGATCCCCCAGGAGGTCCTGCAAGCGCACCTCCGCCGGGGCGCGCTCCAGTTCGGCTTCGAGCTCGGCACGGGCGTGCGCACCTACGTCCCCGCCACGGC
The DNA here is from genome assembly GCF_008327685.1 of Actinomadura sp. K4S16. Classification (GTDB taxonomy): domain Bacteria; phylum Actinomycetota; class Actinomycetes; order Streptosporangiales; family Streptosporangiaceae; genus Spirillospora. The sequence continues at coordinate 300,969 of NZ_BDDE01000018.1, read as the reverse complement.
CCCCTACGTCCTGGCCCTGGGCCTGCTCCTCGTACACGAGGACCCGCTCACCACCGTCGTGGCCGGCACATTCTTCGGCGCCGGGCGCGCCCTGAGCGCCCTGCTGACCTACCTGGCCCGCGACGAGCACCGGGACGCCGCGCTGGCCGTCCGGATGCCGGCCGTGAAGACCGCGACGGCGATCGCCTCCCTGGCCGCCCTCGCCCTGCTGCTCCTGTGATCGAGGCCGCCCATGTCGATCAAGTCCCCTCCCCCGTGGGAGACTGGGCCCACCTCGCCGTCACTGGAGAGCCGTCGCCCACCGGGAAGGCACCGTTCGTGCTCTGGTCGCTGCTGATCGCCCTGCTGCTGCGGGGGTTCGCCGTGGCCGAGTGGGCGGGGACGGCGCCCGGGCAGTCGGTCCTGGCCACGCTGGGCGCGCTGACCGTGGCGGGGCTTCTGGTGCTCGCGGCTGTACGGGTCCGCGCGGCCCGGCAGGGGCACGGCGCGGCGCGGGCGCGGGTGCGGACGACCCTGCGCGAGAGGACGCTGCGGACCGCCTTCCTGCCGCAGCGCGATCCGGACGCGGCGGGACGGCCCCGTCCGCGCGCGCCCGGAACGGGGATCGCGGCCGCCTGAGCGCGGCCGGAACGCCATCGATCCCTCTTCCGGAAGGTTCTCCCATGTTCGACGTTCCCGTTTCGATCGCCGCCGCCCTCGTGGGCGGGCTGGCGGACGCCCTGGACCCGGTGGCCGGCGGCCTGGCCACCGCGCTGGCGATCGTGCTGTTCACCGCCGGGGTGCGGCTGGCGCTAGTCCCGCTGGCGGTCTCGGCCGCCAGGGGCGAGCGGGCGCGGGCCCGGCTCATGCCGAAGGTCCAGGCCCTGCAGAAGAAGCACGCGAAGAACCCGCAGCGGCTCCAGCGGGAGACGGCCGCGCTGTACGAGGCGGAGGGCGCCACGCCGGTGGCCGGGTGCCTGCCGATGGTCGCGCAGGTCCCGTTCTTCATGGTCATGTACCGGCTGTTCGTGTCGGCGACGGTCGCCGGGCACCAGAACGCGCTGCTCGCGCACACGCTGCTCGCGGCGCCGCTCGGGCAGAACTGGATCGGCGTCCTCGGCGGGGGCCTGCTCTCGCCGCCCTCGCTCGTCTTCCTCGGGCTGTTCGCGCTGCTCGCGGTCGTGGCCGCGGTCACGTCGCGGCGGGTGACCGCCGAGGGACCGGTCGGCGCCCTCGCGCGGGCGATGCCGTTCGGGACGATCGCCGTGGCGGCGTTCGTGCCCCTCGCGGCGGGGTTGTACCTGCTCACGTCCGGGGCGTGGACGGCCGCCGAGCGCGCCGTCCTGCACCGCCGGGCCGAGGCGGCGGTCTGATCGCCCTTGACGGATGTCCGGATGGCTGGGTTCGATGGCAACCGAACGGCGTTCTGACTTTCGAGGGCGGTGTGCGGTGACGACGACGGCGCGGGCGGGCACCCAGGGCGGCCCGCCGGAGGACGACCTGTCGGACCTGGCCTTCTGGTCGCTGCCGCCGGAGCGGCGGCTGGCGGCGTTCGCGCGGCTGCGCGAGCGCGAGCATCCGGCGTTCTTCCCGGAGCTCAAGCTGCCGTTCATCCGGACCGGGCCCGGCTACTACGCGCTCACCCGGCACGCGGACGTGGTGGAGGCCAGCCGGACGCCGGACGTCTTCAGCAGCGAGCCGTGCTCGAACAGCATCGCCGACCTGCCCCGGTACATGGCCCGCTACTTCGGCTCGATGATCAACATGGACGACCCGCGGCACGCCAAGATCCGCCGGATCGTGTCGCGGGCGTTCACCCCGCGCGTCCTGTCCAAGCTGGAGACCGACCTCCAGGCGACCGCGACGCGGATCGTGGACGACCTGGAGCGCAAGGGGTCGGCCGACTTCGTCACCGACGTCGCGGCGCGGCTGCCCGTGCAGGTCATCTGCGACATGATGGGCATCCCCGAGCATCTGCGCCCGATGGTGTACGACCGGACGAACATCATCCTCGGGCTCGGCGACCCCGAGTACACCGGCGGCAAGGACGTGATCCGGGAGGGCATCACCCGGATCGGCGTCCTGTACGGGCTGCTGATGGCGATGTCGGCGGGCTACGAGCTGAACCACCTGGCGATGAAGCTCGCCCGCAGGCGCCGCCGGCACCCCGGCGACGACCTCGTGTCGAGGCTGGTCTCGGCCAACGTGGACGGGGAGTCGCTGACCGACCAGGAGATCGGCTCGTTCTTCATCCTGCTCGTCGTGGCCGGCAACGAGACGACCCGCAACGCGATGACGCACGGGCTGAAGCTGTTCACCGACAACCCCGAGCAGCGGGCCCTGCTGATGGAGGACTTCGACGCCCGCATCCCCGGCGCGGTCGAGGAGATCGTCCGGATGGCGACGCCGGTCATCCAGTTCCGGCGGACCGTGACCCGCGACCACGAGATGAACGGCCACCGCTACCGGGCGGGCGACAAGGTCCTGCTGTTCTACAACTCCGCGAACCGCGACGCGGAGGTGTTCACGGACCCGGACGTCTTCGACATCACCCGCTCCCCCAACCCGCACGTCGGGTTCGGCGGCCCCGGCCCGCACTTCTGCCTGGGCGCGAACCTGGCCCGGCAGGAGATCACGGTGATGTTCCGGGAGCTGTTCACCCGCGTCCCGGACATCCGGGCGAGCGGCGACCCGCAGATGCTCTACTCCAACTTCATCAACGGCATCAAGCACCTGCCCTGCACGCTGTGAGCGGCGGCCCCGCGCTCCCAGGGCGCGCCGGGGCTCAGGACGCCGGGCGTCCGGCGGCCCGCGCCGCCGGCGACACCGCGAGGTAGTCCAGCGCCCGCTGCGTCGAGCACACGCGGGACGGATGGTAGTCGCGCCGCAGGTACGCGCGGCCGGCGGAGATCATGAACCGGTTGCTGGGGAACAGCCCGCGCCGCACCGCCCGCCGGTAGTCGCGGATCCGCGGGCGGACGCCCTTCAGCGCCGGGTCGGCCCGGCACAGGAACACCGCTCCGGCGTACACCATCAGGGGCAGCGCGAGGACGCCGAGGAAGAACGCGATGAACCGCATCCAGTACCGCCCGGCCACGTGCTGGTAGACGTCGAACGCGACGGACCGGTGCTCGACCTCCTCGGCGCCGTGCCAGCGCAGGAGGTCCATCATCGTGGGGTCGGCGCCTGCCTCGTCCAGTTCGCGGGCGTCCAGGATCCACTGGCCGAGGACCGCCGTGTAGTGCTCGATGCCGGCGATGACGCCGATCCGGACGAACAACCAGCGCTTGCGGGGCAGGAACGGGATCCAGCACCGGTCACCGAGGATCCGCCGGAACACCCACTCGATCCGGGCGGTGAGCGGGCGCGGGTCGAGGCCCTGCTCCAGCATCTGCCGGTCCAGGACGCCCTGGTGGGAGTAGGCGTGCACGGCCTCCTGGCCCATGAAGCCCTTGACCTCGCGGTAGAGGCGCTCGTCGTCCTGGACGAGCGGCAGCGCCTCCTTGTAGACGTGCACGAACCACCGCTCACCGGCGGGCAGCAGCAGATGCAGGACGTTGATGAAGTGGGTGGCGACGGGCTCGCCCGGGATCCAGTGCAGCGGCGTGTCCGCCCAGTCGAACCTCACCCGCCGCGGGGCGATGACGGGGTGCCGCTCGTCGATCTCGCTCATCCCGTCTCCCTCTCCCGCCGCGCCGGGCCGCACCGGGCCGCGCCGCGTGCCCGGCGCGCACCCCAATTAGACTAGTAATCTAATATGTGGACGCGCCGGATCCGCGTCAAGGCCCGGCCGGGGTGATCTACGTCGCGGGAGCGAGCACGACGTCGACGGTGAGCGCGGCGGGTGCGGACTCCAGCGTCAGCTCGGCGATCCGCCCGGCCGCGGCCAGGTCGGGCCGCGCGATGTGCGTCACCTCCGCGCCCCGGACGACCGCGCGGGACACGTCGGCGCGCATCGACGCCCTGGCCTCGGACTTGGCCTTGCGGACCTGCCGGAGCGCCTCGCCGGTGGCCGCGAGGACGGCGGGGTCGCCGCCCGGCGGCAGCTCGGCGGCGGACGGCCACTCGGCCGTGTGCACCGATCCGTGCCGCCACCACGACCAGACCTCCTCGGTCACGAACGGCAGCACGGGTGCGAACAGGCGCAGCAGGACCGACAGCGCCGAGCGCAGCGCGGCCCGCGCCGACAGCGCCTCGGGGCCGTCCCCGTAGGCGCGGGCCTTGACCAGTTCCAGGTAGTCGTCGCAGAACTCCCAGAAGAACCGCTCCGTGCGCTCCAGAGCGCGCGCCCAGTCGTAGCCCTCGAACGCCTCGGTCGCCTCGTGGACGACCCCGGCCAGCGCCGCCAGCATCGCCTTGTCCAGCGGCTCGGTGACCGCCGCGGCCGGGCCCGCCTCGCCGAGCCCGAGCACGAACTTCGAGGCGTTGAGGATCTTGATGGCGAGGCGGCGGCCCACCTTGATCTGGCCGGTGTCGAACGCGGTGTCGGTGCCGGGGCGCCCGCTCGCCGCCCAGTAGCGGACGGCGTCGGAGCCGTACTCGCGCAGCAGGTCGATCGGCGTGACGACGTTGCCCTTGGACTTCGACATCTTCTTGCGGTCGGGGTCGAGGATCCACCCGGACAGGGTGGTGCCCTTCCACGGCAGCGTGCCCTGCTCCAGGTGCGCGCGGACGACCGTGCAGAACAACCACGTCCGGATGATGTCGTGCCCCTGCGGCCGCAGGTCGAAGGGGAAGACGCGGCCGAACAGGTCGGTGTCGCGCTCCCAGCCGCCCGCGATCTGCGGGGTCAGCGAGGAGGTCGCCCAGGTGTCCATGATGTCGGGGTCGCCGGTGAAGCCGCCCGGCCTGCCGCGCTGCTCCTCGGTGAATCCGGGCGGGACGTCGGACGAGGGGTCGACCGGCAGCGCGTCCTCGGCCGGCACGATCGGGTCGGCGTACACCGGCTCGCCGGCGTCGTCCAGCCGGTACCAGACGGGGATCGGCACGCCGAAGAACCGCTGCCGCGAGATCAGCCAGTCGCCGTTCAGCCCCTCGACCCAGTTCTCGTAGCGGGCCCGCATGTAGCCGGGGTGCCACTCCAGCTCCCGGCCGCGGGCGAGCATCTCCGCGCGGACGCCCTCGTCGCGGCCGCCGTTGCGGATGTACCACTGCCGGGTCGTGACGATCTCGAGCGGCCTGCTGCCCTTCTCGTAGAACTTCACCGGCCGGCTGATCTTGCGGGGCTCGCCGTCCAGGTCGCCGGACTCGCGCAGCAGCTCGACGACGCGCTCCTTGGCCGAGAAGACCGTCTTGCCCGCCAGCTCCGCGTACGGCTCCGCGGCGACGCCCTCCGGCGGGTCGGCGGCGAGCCGCCCGTCCCAGCCGATGATCGCGCGGGTCGGCAGGTCCAGCTCGCGCCACCAGGTGACGTCCGTGACGTCGCCGAACGTGCAGATCATCGCGATCCCGGAGCCCTTGTCCGGCTCGGCCAGCCGGTGCGCGACGACCGGGACCTCCACGCCGAACAGCGGCGTGCGCACGGTCGTCCCGAACAGCTCCTGGTACCGCTCGTCGTCGGGGTGCGCGACCAGCGCGACGCAGGCGGGCAGCAGCTCGGGCCGCGTCGTCTCGATGTAGACCGGGCGCTCGTCGCCGTGGAACCGGATCCGGTAGAACGCGCCGGGGTGCTCGCGGTCCTCCAGCTCGGCCTGCGCCACGGCGGTGCGGAAGGTGACGTCCCACAGCGTCGGCGCCTCGGAGAGGTACGCCTCGCCGCGCGCCAGGTTGCGCAGGAACGCGCGCTGGGACGCCGTCCGGGCGGCGCGCCCGATGGTCGTGTAGAGCAGGCTCCAGTCGACCGAGAGGCCGACGCGGCGCCACACCTCCTCGAACGCCTTCTCGTCGACCTCGGTGAGGCGCTCGCAAAGCTCGATGAAATTGCGCCGCGAGACCGGCTGCTGGCGCTTGGCGTCGGGCTTGGCCGGAGGCTCGAAGTCCGGATCGTAGGGAAGGGACGGTTCGCACCGGACGCCGAAGTGGTTCTGCACGCGGCGCTCGGTCGGCAGGCCGTTATCGTCCCAGCCCATCGGGTAGAAGACCGCCCGACCGCGCATGCGGTGGTACCGGGCGATGGTGTCGGTTTGGGTGTAGGAGAAGACGTGGCCGACGTGGAGGGAGCCGCTCACGGTGGGCGGCGGGGTGTCGATCGAGTACACCTCGCCGCGCGGCCTGGTGCGGTCGAAGCGGTAGACGCCGCCCTCCTCCCAGGCGCGTACCCATGTGTCCTCCAGGCCGTCCAGGGAGGGCTTCGGAGGGACGTTCGGAGTACGCGGCTGCTCTGTCATGAGGCCAATCGTATTGACATCGGCCCGGATCGCATGCCGATTACCGGCGCCGACGCGGCGATCACCTGCACCGCCCGGGGCAGGCGGTTCCGGTAGCGTCGGAGACGACAGGACGAGAGAGGACCAACATGGCGGACAAGGGCGACATCGGCTGGCGGGTGATGGCCGGGGCGGCCGCATTCGCGGGCGGCTTCGTCGCGAAGAAAGTGATCACGCTGGCCTGGAAGAAGAGCACCGGCAAGGAGCCGCCGACCAATCCCGAGTCCCCCGATGTGGCGCTGTCCGAGGCGATCGGGTGGGCCGTGGTGATGGGGGTCGGCATGGAGGTCGCGCGGCTGCTCGCCACCCGCGCCGCCGCCCACCAGTATGCCAAGAGCACCGGCCAGAGCCCGTCCCATCTCAAGGCCGAGGTCTGAGACCCCCGGACGGGGGCCCGGCCCCCGTCCGGCGGGTGAACGCGCCGTGGCCGGTCCCTTCGTCGATGGAAGGGACCGGCCACGGCGCGTTCTCGTCCGGTCGGGTCTTCGCGAACGGGCTCGCCGGGTGCGGCGAGCCGCTCCCTCGATGCCCGGTCGTGCCGCCTAGGGGGAGGGCGGCGCACAGGGGGTTTCAGACGGCTTACCAGGGGTTCGGGCTGGGTGCTAGGGGTTCAGGCGGGGCTGGTCGCCGGAGAGCGGGGGCAGGCTGCCGGCGATCTCCCTGAGGTCGCCCCGGACCTTCAGGGCCAGCGCCCTGGTCGCGGAGCGGTTGAGCGCGGCCCCGGCCGCGGCGCCGGTGAGGAGGGGGCCCATGGTGGACAGGCTCCGGCCGAAGACGCGGAGCATGCGCTTGCGCAGCGCGCTCTTGGCGGCCGTGCCGAGAGCGCTGGTCAGGGAACCGCTCTCCAGGGGGTTGACGCCGCGCTGCCGCGCCCAGGACGTCACGAACGCCGCGCCGCGCGCGGTCCCGCTGCCCTGGACGCTGACGCCGTAGACCTCGTGCAGCTCGGCGATCATCTTCACCTCGATGGCCGCGACGACGAGCGTCTCGGCGGCGAGCTGGGCCGGCGCCGTCAGCAGCAGCGGCGGGGCTGCGAACTCCACGGCCGCCAGCGCGCCGCCGGCGGCGCCCACGGCGGTGGTGGCGTTGCCGGCCGCCTTGACGATCCGGTCGGCGAGCTCCTCCCCCATCACCCCGTGGTGGTGGGCCTGGAGGGTCTCCAGATCGCGGATCGGGATGTGCGGGGCCGCCGCCACGAGCAGGTCGGCCAGCCACCTGCCGCGCGCGACGCCCGCGGCGCCCACTCTGCGGGCGCTCTGGCCGAGCAGTCCGGCCAGTCGCCCGAGCAGGCGGCCGCGGGTCTCGCGGTCCATGTCCTCGTCGGAGGTGAGCCTGCCGATCAGCTCACCCAGCTCCGTGGAGCCGTCGCCGCGCACCGGCTCCACCTCGCCGCGACGCGGTTCGTCCTCTCCCGTCACCCGTCCTCTCCCGTCACGCGGCCACTCCCGGTCACCTGGCGGCGACCGCCGGTCAGGCGGCGCATTCGCGGCAGACCGGCTGACCGTTCTTCTCGGTGGCCAGCTGGCTGCGGTGGTGCACCAGGAAGCAGCGCGTGCAGGTGAACTCGTCGGCCTGCCGGGGGACCACCCGGAAGGTGAGCTCCTCGTTCGACAGGTCGGCGCCCGGCAGCTCGGCGACCTCGCCGGCGTCCAGGTCCTCGTCGATGATGCTGGCGGCCTTGTCGGCGCGCCGGGCCTGGAGCTCCTGGAGGCTGTCCTCGCTCAGGTCGTCGTCTGTCTTACGTGGGCTGTCGTAGTCGGTCGCCATCTTCTATCTCCATCCCCCTCAGTGCTTTATGCGCCCCGTCGCGCGGATCTAACGCACGGGGGGCCGTTCTTGTGCCCGATCCGGGCGGGAAATTCTGTCACGTTTGGTGACCTGCGACACACGAGGCGCGACCGTTCCCACGAGTGACTCCCGTCACCCGGCTCATTCCTCGCACTGTGTCTTCGGTCACACACCCGCCGGATGCCACGGCCCCGTAGGGGGCCGGAGCACCTGCCGGGGATCCCGCGGCGGCGGGGATCATATCGGTCCCGGGAGGGTTGTGCGCACCGACCGGCCGGGCGCGGCGGGACGGCCCGATCCGGCTGCCGGAACACCGAACCGGACGCATCAGTGAAACGTCTGAACTAACGCGATATCGTGCCCGCCTGAGGTTGGGGGCGGGCCCCCTGCGGGGGTCAGCCCGGCGATCGCCGGCAGGGGACCCCCGCAAGCGGGTCCGGCGCACAATGTCGCAGACATCACTGCGGGTCAATGGAGGGTCAGATGCCGGATGCCGCTCCGCTGGAGCCGGGCGATCCTAGGGCACTCGGACGGTACGAGGTCATTGGACGACTGGGCGCCGGGGGCCAGGGCGCCGTCTTCCTGGGCAAGGCGCCCAACGGGGAGTACGTCGCCGTCAAGCTGCTGCACGCGCAGATGGCGAACGATCCCGCCGCGCGTGCCCGGTTCACCCGCGAGGTGGCGGCGGCGCAGAAGGTCGAGCCCTTCTGCACGGCGCGGGTCCTGGAGGCCGACGTCCAGGGCGACCAGCCCTACGTCGTCAGCGAGTTCATCGACGGGCCGTCCCTGCACGACGTGGTCGCGCACGACGGCCCGCGGAGCGCGGCGGAGCTGGAGCGGCTCGCGATCGGCACGGTGACCGCGCTCGCGGCCATCCACGAGGCCGGGATCGTGCACCGCGACTTCAAGCCGAACAACGTCATGCTGGCCGCGGACGGCCCGCGCGTCGTCGACTTCGGCATCGCGCGGACGGTCAACTCGCAGGAGAGCGCCGTCACCGCGACGGGCATGGTGGTGGGCACGCCGGGCTACCTCGCGCCCGAGCAGCTCACCGGCGCGCCCCTGACACCGGCGGTCGACATCTTCGCCTGGGGCGCGACCATGGTGTTCGCCGCCACCGGGCAGTCGCCGTTCGAGGCCGAGACGCTGCCGGTCATCATCAACCGGATCCTCAACGAGGAGCCCGACCTGTCGGCGCTTCCCCCGGGCCCGGTGCGCGACCTGGTCGGGCGCTGCCTGTCCAAGGACGCCGGCCTGCGCCCCCCGGCGGCGCAGCTGCTGCTGAACCTGCTCGGCCACGTCGGCGCCGCGCCCGCGAACCAGGGCGCCGGGCAGGAGGACCTGCTCAACCAGGGCACCCGGATCGCCTCGCAGCTTCCGCCGCCGCCCCCGGTGCCGCCGGCGCCGCGGCCCCAGCCGCGGCAGCAGCCGATCACCCCGCCGCCGATGCCGCTGCACCAGGGCGGGATGGGCGGGATGGGCGGCCCGGCCACGCCGCCGCCGCAGCCGATCACGCCGCCGCCGATGGCGATGTACCAGGGCGGGGCGATGCCGCCGCAGACGCCGCCGCCGATGCAGATGCCGCCCGGCCCGCCGGGGCCGCAGTACGGGCCGCCGCCGAAGCAGTCCAGCTCCGCGGGGCCGATCATCGCGATCGGCTGCGGCGCGCTCGCGCTGATCGTGATCCTGGTGGTCGTGGTCCTCGCCATCATCGGCGCCAACAGCGACGACGACCCGCCGACGCCGACCTACTCGCCGCCGAACACCTACACGCCGAGCGAGACGCCGACCACGAGCACCACGGGCGGGCTGCTCGGGAACTTCACCGGCGACGGCAACCAGCCGAACGCCGGGTCGGGCCACACCCGGTTCAACGTCAAGTTCTCCCTGCTCTACTCCAGCGGCGTCGCGACGTACAGCTACCCGTCCGGCGCGCAGGACAACTGCTACACCCGGCTCTCGCTGCTGTCCGGCGACGAGAACAGCTCGAAGATCGAGTACCGGGAGACGCCGATGGCGGGGATGGACCCGAAGGAGTGCGCGTCCGGATACGTCACGTTCATCCCGTCCTCGAGCACCACGATGCGGTGGGAGTGGCGCCAGCTCCAGTCCGAGACGACCGCGACCGCGTACGGGACCGTGTCCAAGTCATGACCGGGACCTCCAGGGCGATGTCCGAGATCTCCAAGGCATGACCGGGGTCGCCCCCCTCCGCGAGGGCGACCCCTCCCGGCTCGGCGCGTACCGGCTGACCGGCCTCCTCGGCGAGGGCGGGCAGGGCGCCGTCTACCTCGGGGAGGACGAACCGGGCCACCGGGTCGCCGTGAAGCTGCTGCACGCGCGCTTCAGCGGCGACCCGAAGGCCCGCTCGCGGTTCGCGGCCGAGGTCGCGGTCGCCAAGCGGGTGTCCGCGTTCTGCACGGCCCGCGTCCTGGACTCCGACGTCGAGGGCGACCGCCCCTACATCGTCAGCGAGTACATCGACGGGCCGGCGCTGTCGCGGGTGCTGGCGCAGGACGGCCCGCGGCGCGGCGCCGACCTGGACCGGCTGGCGATCGGGACGATGACGGCGCTCGCCGCGATCCACCAGGCGGGGGTCGTGCACCGCGACTTCAAGCCCGCCAACGTGCTGCTCGCGCCGGACGGCCCGCGGGTGATCGACTTCGGCATCGCGCGGGCGCTGGACGCCACCGGGACCATGTCGAGCACCGCGGTCGGCACACCCGCCTACATGGCGCCGGAGCAGATCTCCGGGGCGCGGGTCGGACCGGCCGCCGACGTGTTCGCGTGGGGCGCCACGATGGTCTATGCGGCGAGCGGGCGGCCGGCGTTCGGGCAGGACTCGATCCCCGCGGTGATGCACCGCATCCTGAACATGGCGCCCGACCTCGGCGAGCTTCCCGACCCGCTCCGCGGAATCGTGGCCGACTGCCTCAGCAAGGACCCGGCGCTGCGCCCCGCCTCCCAGCAGGTCCTGGCGCACCTGCTGGCGCTGGCCGGAAGCCTGCCCCAGCCCGTCGGTCCGCGCGGCGGCGAGGACGCCGTGATGCTAACCCAGGGCGCCCGGACGGCTGCCGCCGAGTCCGCACGGCTGCGGACGCAGACGCCGCCGCCGGTCCCGACGCCTTTCCAGGCCGGGCCTTCCATGCCGCAGACGCCGCCGCCCATGCCCGGCCCGACGTGGCCCTCCCCCACTCCACCGCTCAACGGGAACACGCCCCCGACGTGGGCGTCCGTCTCCGCGCCAGGGGTCGACTTCACCAAGCCGTCCGGTACCCGCAGGAAGCCCGGCATCGGCGTCCTCGCCGGCGTCGGCGGCGCCGCGCTGGCCGTGCTGACGCTCGCCGCCGCCGTGGCATGGGTCCAGTTCCGCGGAAACGACCGCCCCAGCGCGGAGGACGACGGCGGACGGATCGGCGGGACGCTGCCGGTCATGATGGCGTCGCCGGGCACCGCGAACGGCGAGATCGACCCGTCCCACGCCGTCGCCGGCACCGAGCGGTTCCTCACCAAGCAGCTGTTCACGGGCCTCACCGAGGTCGGCGCCGACGGCGTCGCGCGCAACCGGCTCGCCACGGCGGTCAGGCCGGACGCGCAGTGCCGGACGTGGAGCATCACGATCAAGGGCGGGACGACCTTCAGCGACGGCGAACCGGTCGACGCGGAGGCGTTCGCGCGCGGCTGGGCGCGCAGCGCGGCGGAGAAGACCGGCGCCGGGTCCTACCTGATGAACGACATCGAGGGGTACGCCTCGGTGGCGAGCGCCGGGAGCGGGGAGCTGCCCGGCGTCAAGGCGATCTCGGCGACATCGCTGGTGGTCACGCTCACCACCCCCAACTGCGACTTCGCGGCCCGGCTGTCCGAACCGGCGTTCATGCCCGCTCCGCGGACGGCGGGCAGGCCCGACGACGCGGCGTTCAACACCCGTCCGATCGGCAACGGCCCGTTCAAGGTGCAGGACTACAGCAAGGACGCGTCGGTCTCCCTCGTCCGCAACGACAGATGGGCGTTCGGCAGGACCAGGCTGGACGGCGTGACCGTGACGCTGAACGGCGACACGACCAAGAACCAGGTCTCCTACGCGGCCGGGCGGGCCGACTGGTACGCGGTCGGCACCGAGGAGATGGCATCGGTGCCGAGGACGGGTCTGGCCTCCAGTCCCCTGCCGTTCACCCGGATGCTCGTCCCGATCACCGCCCGGGGTCCGATGGCGTCGAAGGACGCGCGGCAGGCCGTCTCCTACGCCCTCGACCGGAGCAAGCTCAGCACGGCGCTCGGCGGCTTCTCCAAGCCCGCGCACGGCATCGTCCCGGTGTCCGTCCCCGGATTCGGCAAGCGGGGCGTCTGCCCGTCCTGCGACGGGATGGACCCTGAGAAGGCGAAGCTGCTGGCCATCCGGGCAGGGCTGCGGCCCGGGACGACCATCCGGCTCTACCACCGCGAGTCGCCCGTCGACCAGCGGCTCGCCGCGGTCGTGGGGGCACAGCTCGAGTCGCTGCTCGGCCTGCGGGTCGAGGAGAAGCGCTACCCGGTCGCCCAGTTCACGAAGTACCGCGACGACGTCATGGCCAAGGACGCGTCGGGGCTGGCCTTCCTGCCCTACGGCCCCGACTACCCGGGCGCCTACACGATGCTGTGGCCGCTCCTGGGCGGCGCCCAGAGCACCGACACGGGGTTCTACAACCTGGGCAAATGGAGTAACGCCTCCTTTAACAGGACGATCTCCCAAGCGCTCACGACCGCGGCGCCGGCCGAGCGCACGGCCCTGTTCCGGCAGGCCGAGAAGACGGCGCTGGACGACATGGCCCTCATCCCGCTCCTGAACGACGCCCGGGTCGCCGTGGTCCGGCCCGGCAAGTACCTCAAGCTGGGGATGGACTACGACGGCGACCCGACCGTGGCGGCCGCCGCGCTGAAGTAGCCGCGGCCGCCGCGCTCAGGTGGCCGCGCTCACGCGGCGGGCGGGAGCCGGACGGTGACGATCAGCCCGCCGCCCGGCCGCGGCACCGCGTAGACGGCGCCGCGGTGCGCCAGCACCACCGAGCGGACGATCGACAGGCCGAGCCCCGCGCCCTTGGAGGACTCGACGCGGTCGGCGTTCAGCCGCCGGAACGGCTCGAACAGCCGCTCCACCTCGTAGGCGGGCACGACGGGCCCGGTGTTCTCGACCTGGACGGTGGCGTAGCCCTCCAGCATGCCGGTCCGGATCCACAGCTCGCCGCCGGACTCGACGTTGTGCTTGATCGCGTTCTCGACGAGGTTGGACACCAGGTGCTCCAGCAGCACCGGGTCGCCGAGCGCCGTCCCGGACGTCAGCTCGGGGTGGACGGCCACGTCGTTGTCGTGGTCGCGGCGCGCCGACTGCTCCAGCACCGCCGCCGCCACCTCCGCCAGGTCGACCGGCGTGCGGGCGGTCAGCTCCCGCTCGCTGCGGGCGAGCAGCAGCAGCCCCTCGATGAGCCGCTCGTGCCGGGCGTTGGTCGCCAGCAGCGTCCGGCCGACGGCGCGCAGGTCGTCGGAGGCCTCCGGGTCGCCGAGCGCCACCTCCAGCAGCGTCCGGTTGATCGCGAGCGGGGTGCGCAGCTCGTGCGAGGCGTTCGCGACGAACCGGCGCTGGGTGTCGAACGCCTGCCCGAGCCGCTCCAGCATCGCGTCGAACGTGTCGGCCAGCTCCTTGATCTCGTCGTCCGGGCCCTCCAGCGCTATCCGCTCGTGCAGCGTGCTCTCCGACAGCCGGCGCGCGGTGGTGGTGACCCGCTGCAGGGGGCTGAGGGCGCGGTCGGCGACGAACCAGCCGAGCACCAGGGTGATGACGCCCACCCCGCCGAGCGCGAGCAGCGACCGCCCGACGAGCTGCCGCATCGTCTGCTCGACGAACTGGCGCTGCAGCTCGGCCGACTCCTCGGCGGAGATGCCGAGCCCGATCACCTTGACGTTGCCGAGGATGTTGGCCATCAGCACCGACATCACGAACAGCAGCAGCGCGCCCGCCATGAAGAACAGCAGCCCGTAGAGCAGAGTGAGGCGCAGCCGCACGCTCATCCGGCCGGGCAGCACGGGCACCTGGCCGAACGGCCCGGCGCCCTCGCCGCGCCACATGCCCTTCGCGGCCGGGTACGGCTGGGGGACCTGCTGCGGGCCCGGGCGCCTCCACCGGCCGCCGCGCCGGGCCCCCGCGTCACCGGCCTCGCCGGCCACGGCCGTCACGGACGCCGGCTGCGCGGCCCGCGCGCCGTCCCCCGCGGGCGGGTTCGGGCGGGCTCCGTCGTCCTGCGGCCCGCCCGGACGGTTCTGGGGTGCGGTCTCCTCGGTCACAGCCGGTATCCCACTCCCGGCACGGTCTCGATCACCGGGGGGTCGCCGAGCTTCTTTCGCAGCGTCATCATCGTGACCCGGACCACGTTGGTGAACGGGTCGATGTGCTCGTCCCACGCCTTCTCCAGCAGGTGCTCGGAGCTGACGACGGCGCCGTCGGCGCTCAGCAGCACCTCCAGCACCGCGAACTCCTTGCGGGTGAGCTCCACGGGGCGGCCGTCGCGCGAGACCTCGCGGCGGGCCGGGTCGAGGGTGATCCCGGCGCGCTCCAGCACGGGCGGCAGCGGCGCGGCGGCGCGCCGGCCGAGGGCCCGCACCCGGGCGATCAGCTCGGCGAACGCGAACGGCTTGGCCAGGTAGTCGTCGGCGCCGATGGACAGCCCCTCGACCCGGTCGTCCAGCTCCCCCGCCGCCGTCAGCATGATGATCCGCGCCGGGTAGCGCTGCGCCACGAGCTGCTTGCAGACGTCGTCGCCGTGCACCTTGGGCAGGTCGCGGTCCAGCACGATCACGTCGTACTCGTTGACCCCCGCGCGCTCCAGCGCGCCCGCCCCGTCGTAGGCCACGTCCACGGCCAGCGTCTGCCGACGCAGGCCGGTGGCGATCGCGTCGGCGAGCACGCGCTCGTCCTCGACGACTAGAACACGCAAGGGTCCCCCTTCTGGTCGGGGCACGGCCGGCCCCATGCTTCGAGGATGCACGCGCTTCGCGCATGCTCGCTCCACCGCGTCGAGCCGTTCACCGTGCCCGCTTCAGATATGCCATGGAAGCCGTAAGACGCCCGTAAGCAGGTGTTCCTCTTCTGGTACGCCAGATCGTGATCTCACCGACGCAAGAATCCGCGAAAATTGCACCGGCGGACAGGTTTGACTCAAGCCTAGGCCTGGGTAGGCATGGGCACGATCCGGGAGGAGGCCCATGGGCGAGTTGTCACGCATGATCCAGCAGCGGCTCGACGACGCGTACGCGTCGCTGCGGAGCGCCCACGCGGATGGTGACACCTACCTGGCGGACATTCGCCAGGAGGAGATCGACGACCTGCGCCGGATCGCAGCGAACAACGACATCGGCGTCGAACCGCCCCGCTGCGACTGACCCGCCGTCGCAAGGCGCTGTCCGTGACGGGGAGCCCGGGGCCCGGCCCCGCGCTCCCCGTTTCGGTGCCCACTCCTCCTCGCCGGTCCCGGCCCTCGGCGGGCGCCGTCCCGCGTCAGTCCCTGGTCGGGTCGAGGGGGGCCAGCAGGTCGTGCAGCGCCTCGAAGGTGCCCGGTCCGGCGGCGATGGTCAGCTCGGGGCCCGGGGCCGCGCCGTGCAGGCCCTCGACGCGCCCGCCCGCCTCCCGGACGATCAGCCCGCCGGCCGCGATGTCCCAGGCCTGGACGCCGCGCTCGTAGTAGGCGTCCGCCCGCCCTGCGGCGAGGGAGCACAGGTCCACGCAGCACGACCCGCCCCGGCGGATGTCGCGGATGCTCGGCAGCACCCCGGTGAGGACCTCCGCCTGCCGCGCCCGCCGGCCCGCGTCGTAGCCGAACCCGGTGGACACGAGCGCCCTGCCGAGCGGCACGTCCGCGTTGACGCGGAGCTCGCGCGCGCCCGACCTGGTGTGCTGCAGGGCGCCGCCGCCGCGCACCGCCGTGTAGGTCTCGCCGCGGCGCGGGATCTCCACCACCCCGGCGACGGCCTCGCCGTCGACCTCGGCGGCGATGCTCACCGCCCAGTCGGGCAGGTCGTAGAGGTAGTTCACGGTCCCGTCGATCGGGTCGACCACCCAGCGCACGCCGCTCGCGCCGTCCTGGGTGCCGCCCTCCTCGCCGAGGAAGCCGTCGCCGGGCCGCACCGCCCTGATCCGCTCGATGATCAGCCGTTCGGCGGCCCGGTCCATCTGGGTGACGACGTCGGTGGGCGACGACTTGGTCTGGACGACGTCCGGGCCGCCGGCGGGGCGCTTGTCGACCAGCATCCGGCCCGCCTCGCGGGCGGTCGCCGCGGCGAGCTCCAGCAGCTCGTCGGCCAGGCTCATGAGACCTCTTCGAGAAGGTGGCGGGGAAGGGAGGCGAAGCGCGGGTCGCTTCCGGGCGTGGCGGCGCGCACGAACGCGAGCCCGAGCTCGGAGGCCCGTTCCGCGGCCTCGACGTCGAGGTCGTACTTGACCTCCATGTGATCGGAGACGAACCCGATCGGCACCACCGCGACGGCGCGGACACCCTGCCCGTGGAGGTCGTCCAGGTGGTCGGTGATCTGCGGGTCCAGCCACGGCTGGCTCGGAGGCCCGCTGCGGCTCTGGTACACGAGATCCCAGGGCGCGCCGGGGGCCGCCCGCTCCGCGACCGTCTGCGCGGCCGTGTGCAGCTCGGCGGTGTAGAGCTCCTGGTTGGGCTGGGACAGGGGCACGCTGTGGGCGGTGAAGACCAGCCGCGCGCCTTCGGGCAGGCGGCTCAGCGCGTCCTTGGCCGCGTCCACGAACGGGTCGATGAAACCGGGCCGGTCCGCGTAGACGGGGAGCTTGTCGATCTCAGGGGCGCCCGGGACCTCCTCGCGGGCGCGCGCGATGTCGGCGAGGTACTGGTCGTTCGTCGAGTAGCCGCTGTAGGCGGACGTGACGAACGCGGCCGCGCGCCGGATCCCGTCCTCCTTCATCTGCCGGACGGTGTCGGCGAGGTAGGGATTCCAGTTCCGGTTGCCCCAGTACACCGGCAGGTCCACGCCGTGGGCGGCGAAGTCCGCCTCGATCGCGGCCTTGAGGTCGCGGCACTGCTGGTTGATCGGGCTGACCCCGCCGAACAGGAAGTAGTGCTCCCCCACCTCCTCGAGGCGCTCCTTGGGGATGTTGCGGCCCCTGGTGACGTTCTCCAGGAACGGGACGACCTCTTCGGGCCCCTCCGGCCCTCCGAAGGACAGCAGTAGCAATGCGTCGTACGACGTCATGCGTCCATCCAATCAGCCCCGGCCGCGATCACCCGCCAGGGGTGGTCACTCGTAGCGCGCCGAGTAGGCGTTCGCCAGATTGAGGACCTTCTGGACGTACCAGTCGGCGTGGTTGTACTGCCAGACGGCCCGGTAGAGCTGCTTCCCGCCGCGGCCCGCCCCGTTGGCGCACAGGTACTTGGCCGCTCCGGGGATGGCGTCGTAGGGGTTCGTGATGTCGGCCTTGCCGTCGCCGTCGCCGTCCACCCCGTACGCCTTCCAGGTGGAGGGCAGGAACTGCATCGGGCCGAGCGCGCCCGCGCTGGAGCGGCCGGCGTTGCGCCCGTGGTCGCTCTCGACCTGGCCGATCGCGGCGAGGACCGTCCAGGACAGGCCGGGGCAGCTCTTGGCCGCCTGCTTGTAGAGGTCCAGGTAGCTGCCGGGCCGGCCGCCGTCGGCGGGCGCCTGGTACTTGGTGTCGTGCAGGTTCAGGACGCTCGTGCCCGGGCCGAGGATCTTGGTCACGGCCTGGACGACCTTGCCGGGGCTCACCCCCGGCGCGTTGACGAGGACCGCCACGTTCGGGACGAGCCCCATCTCCTCGCCGGACTTCCTGCTGACGAGCATGTCGATGCCGGGCAGGCCGAGCGGCCCGGAGCCGCCCATGGTCAGCCTCGGCATCGTCCGCGCCACCACCGGGTACTGGTAGCCGCGGTTGAGCTGCAACTGCTGGGCGGCGGCGGGCGACACGACGAACTGGTTCCCGGCCAGGGCCGCCCACAGGTCGGTCTTCTTCGCCGTACCGGGCGGCGTCCAGGAGCGGAACGCCGAGGGGTCCACGGCGAACGCGTTCACCTGGCGGCCCTGGAGCTGGACGGCGCCGCCCGCGACCGCCGCCACGTCCCTGACCTTGCCGAGCTTCGCGATCCGGGCGATCTTGGCGGCGGGGATCGAGCCGGTGCCGACGGCGAGCACGTCCGGCGGCACGACGCGGCGCAGGGGCGCGACCTGGCCGCCGGTGGCCACGTTGACCGGGTCGCCCGGCCGCACGCTCGGCGGCGCCGCCTCCTGCGGGTCGGTCTTGCCGGGCTTCTCCGTCTTCGTGGTCAGCGCCGCGTAGACGCCGCCGGAGGTGCTGGCGACGGCCAGGACCGCGATGCCGCCGATGAGGAACGGCAGCGCCCTGCCGCCCCGCCGCTGCGGCGCGTTCCTCCCCCGCGGATCCCGCTTCTTCTTCTCGGGCCGCGGCCTCGGCGGGCGGGCGGCGGGCGCCTCACCGCCGGGCGCGCCGGTGCGCGGAGCTGAAGGAGGAGCCACAACATTTCCCCACGAGTGTCGCTACGGACGGTTGACCTGCTGTGGTTACCGGATCGTACGGTATCGCCGACTCTGTGCCCCCGATCGGGCTTCCGAAAAATGTGAACTTTCCTCACGATCGATTCGTGAGTAGAGTCACCGCATGTCCCCAGCGACCAACCAGAAGTGGCAGAACTGGGCGGGAAACCAGCAGGCCGCGCCGCACCGCGTCGCCACGCCGGGCAGCGCCGACGAGGTGGCCGCCGCCGTCCGCTCGGCCGCCGACGACGGCCTCACCATCCGCATGACCGGCACCGGGCACTCCTTCACCGGAGCGGCCGTCGCCGAGGGCGTCCTGCTCCGCCCCACCGCGCTCACCGCGGTCCGCTCCGTCGACACCGCGACGGGCCTCGTCACCGTCGAGGCGGGCCTGCCGCTGCACGCGCTCAACCGCGTCCTGGAGGAGCACGGTCTCGCGCTGGCCAACATGGGCGACATCCAGGAGCAGACCGTCGCGGGCGCGCTGCAGACCGCCACGCACGGCACCGGGCGCGACGCCGCCGGGCTCGCCTCCCAGGTCGCGGCCCTGGAACTCGTCCTGGCCGACGGCACGCTGGTCACCTGCTCGCGCGAGGAGCGTCCCGACCTGTTCGCCGCGGCCCTCGCCGGGCTCGGCGCGCTCGGCGTCGTCACCGCCATCACCTGGCGGACCGTCCCGGCGTTCCTGCTGCGGGCGCAGGAGGCGCCGATGAAGTGGGACGAGGTGCTCGCGCGCGTGGACGAGTTCGACGCCGCCAACGAGCACTTCGAGTTCTACTGGTTCCCGCACACCGAGGGCTGCCTGACCAAGCGCAACAACCGCGTCGAGGGCCCCGCGCAGCCGCTGTCCAAGTTCAAGCACTGGATGGACGACCAGTTCCTGTCGAACACGGTCTTCGGAGCCGTCAACAGGGTGACGCACCGAGCGCCCGCCACGGCGCCGTTCGTGAACGGCATCTCCGCCAAGGCGCTCGGGGCCCGCACCTACAGCGACACCTCGTACAAGGTCTTCACCAGCCCCCGGACGGTCCGCTTCAAGGAGCAGGAGTACGCGATCCCGCGCGAGGAGCTCGTGCCCGCGCTGCGCGAACTGCGCTCCCTGTTCGCCAAGCGGGACTGGCGGATCAGCTTCCCCATCGAGGTCCGGCTGCTTCCCTCCGAGGACGCCTGGCTGTCGATGGCGCACGGGCGCAGGAGCGCGTTCATCGCCGTGCACGTCTACCACCGCGACCCGCACGAGGACTACTTCCGCGGCGTCGAGGACCTCCTGACCGGGTTCGACGGCCGCCCGCACTGGGGCAAGCTCCACACCCGCGACGCCGCCTACCTGGAGAAGGCGTATCCCAGGTTCGGTGACTTCCGCGCCCTGCGCGACGAGCTGGACCCCGACCGCCGCTTCGCCAACCCCTACACGAGCCAGGTCTTCGGCGACTAGCCGCCGGGGGTGGTGCGGGTCTGCGGGTCGGCACCGCCTTGGCCGCCGTCCTGCGGGGCCTGAGTGGTCGTCGGCGCCTGCGGGGTCGTCGGCGCCGTCGGCGGGGCGGTCGTGGGCGCCTGGGTCGGCTGCTCGCTGGGTGCCGACGTCCCGGGAGACGGGGAGCTCGGTCCGCCGGAGGGCGTCCCGTCCGTCGGCGTGCCGCTCGGCGAGTTGCCGGGCTTCTCCGTGGTGCCGCCGGAGGGCGCCTGCGACGGCGTTTCGGCCGGCTGCCTGCTCCCCCCGCCGTCGAAGACCTTGGTGACGGTCAGGCCCTTGCCGCTCGCGCCGCCGACGGGCTTGCCGGTGCCCGCCTCGTAGATCGTGATCCCGCCGAGGACCACCGCGAACACCGCCGCCGAGGAGACCACCAGCGTCACCCAGTGCGCCTTGGCCCACTCGACCGTGCTCTGCCACGCCGAGCGGCGGACGACCTGGCGCACCGCGTCCTCGCCGGCCTCCTCCGCGAGCGAGGCGGCCACCGTCTGCACCGGGTCCAGGCGCGTGGCGCTCGGATCTCCGCCGGGATCGAGCCGCGTGGCGTTCGGGTCGCCGCCGAGGGCCACCGGGTCGAGCCGCGTCGCGTTCGGGTCGCCGGACCACACCGCGGTGCGGGTCGGGTCGGAGCTCCTCGCCTCGTCCGCGGCCCCCTCGGCCGCGTCCCGGCGCCGGACCGCCGACTGCAGGTGCGTCAGCTCCTTGATCTGCGCCCGGCCCTGGTCGAGGTAGTGCTTGCCCACGGCCGACCCCGCCGTGGAGATGACGCTCATCAGCGCCGCACCGATGATCGTCCCGTACACGCCCAGGTAGGACGCCCCCAGCGCGGCGACCGCCGTCGCCGCCGCACTCGCGATCAGCTGCGTCGTGCTCACATCCGGCAGCTTGCGCGGCATCGCCTGACTCACCCCTTTCCTGTTGTTCCCTCTCGCCACGGACACCCCGAAGAGAAACCGATCGGGAGCACGCGGGTGTTCCTGCCCACGACGTGACGCTCGCAACGTCGGATCCGCGGGGCGTTCGCGAGCCCGTCAGGAACGGTGTGGAAAAGGATGGACAAGAATCGCGCAGAGCGCCCCCTCGCCGGTCGCGGCACCGGCAAGCTTGGGCAGGTGCCCTCTTCGACCTCGTGAAGAGGGCTTCGAGAGCGGCGATGTTCGGACATGCCGGGTACGGTGCTGGCAGCAGGTGTGTCCGAAAGAGAGACTCGGGAACCCGGGGGAAGGGCACGCATGCGCCCTCGGTGGGCATCGGACGGCCGACCGGTGAGAGCACGGTCGCGCGGTCCGGCGTCCTCCGTGCCGTCAGGACAGGGCAGGAAGGACACGCATGCAGGAGCTGCGCCTCGTCGCGGTCAGCGAGGACGGTACGTACCTCGTCCTGGCCACCGCGGGCCGAGGCACCCGGTTCACCCTGCCCGTCGACGACCGGCTCCGCGCCGCGGTCCGTGGGCACTTCTCCCGCCTCGGCCAGTTCGAGATCGAAGTGGAGAGTCCCTTGCGCCCCAAGGAGATCCAGGCCCGCATCCGGTCCGGGGAGACCGCGGAGGAGATCGCCGAGTCGGCGGGCATCCCGGTCGAACGCGTCCGCTGGTTCGAGGGCCCGGTCCTGCAGGAACGCGAATACATGGCCCAGCAGGCGCAGCGCGTCGCCGTCCGCCGTCCCGGCGAGTCGACCCCGGGCCCGCCGCTCGGCGAGACCGTCGAGGAGCGCCTCGGCCGCGGCGGCGTCGACCTGGAAGAGGTCGAGTGGGACTCCTGGAAGTGCGAGGACAACACCTGGCGCGTCCGGCTGTCCTTCTTCGAGGGCGGCCGCCCGCACGCCGCCGAGTGGACGTTCGACCCGCGCCGCCGGCACGTCTCCCCGCTTGACGAGGTCGCCGCCCGGCTCACCTCCGTCGAGTGGGACGACGACGCGCTTTCCGACACCGTCACCCCGCTCGTCCCGCGCCGTCCCGCGATGAAGGTCGTCTCCAGCGACCGCGACACCGCGCCCTACGACCGCGGCATCGCCCCCGGCGGCCGCGAGTTCACCGCCCGGGGCCTGCCCGCCGAGCCGGAGCAGCCCGGCGCCCCCGAGCCGCTGCGCGCCGCGGAGCCCCGCGCGTACATCGTCGAGCGCGGTCGCATGGTCGATCCCCGGCCCGCTTTCCGCGAGGCGTCCGAGACGCCCTCGCTGCGCGAGGCCACGCTGCCCGGCCGGCCCGCGCACGGCCGTGAGGCGTCCCGTCCCGGCCCGCCGGCCGAGGACGCGGGTCAGGCCGCACCCTCCGCCGAGACGCCCGCCGACGAGGCCGTCACGCCCGCCCAGAGCGAGGAGCCGCGCGCCGCCGGGGCCGGGACGGCGGAGCCCGCCGAGGCCCCCGCGTCCGCCGAGGGGCACGACGAGAGCGCGGACGCCCTGGCGCACGAGACCGCCGAGCCCGGCGAGACCGCCGAGACGGTCGCCGAGAGCACCGCCGACGAGGCCGCCGCCGAAGAGGCGCGGCCTGCCGAGGACGTCCAGCAGCGGGAAGACGAGGCCGCCGCCTCCGAGGAGAGCGAAGCGCTCGACGCGGAGGGCCCCGGAGAGGCTCGGGAAGAGGAGCACGCTTCCGCGGAACCGGCGGAGACGGATCTCCCGGAGCAGGCGCCCGAGGCACGCGACGACCACGAGGCCGACGAAGCGCACAAGGCAGACGACACGCCCGAGGCCGACGAAGCACCGGAGGCCGCGGCGTCCGCCGCGCCTGCCGAGCCGGTCGAGGCCGCGCCGGAGCCGCCTGCCCCGGCCGGGCCCGCCGGGGCCCCGCAGGCGCCGCCCGCCGCCCGGCCCCGGGTCGAGGCCGACGCGCCGCGCGCCCCCGAGGAGGAGCGGGAGGCCGCGCCGGTCCGCAAGGCCGCGCCGGTCCGCAAGCCCGCGCCGCCCCGCGAGCCCGCCGCCGAGAGCAAGCCCGCCGCGCCGCAGCGGCAGCCCGCGCGGCCGCCCGCCAAGAAGAAGCCGGCGGGCCGGCCCGCCATGCCCGCCGCTCAGGACAAGCCGGCCACCGGCTCGCCCGCCGCCGCGGCGGCGGCCGGGGAGTCCCCCGCCGCGCAGCGTCCGGCCCGGCGGCGCAAGGCGAAGGGCAAGCGCGCCTCCGTCCCGTCCTGGGACGAGATCATGTTCGGTGCCCGCCGGCCCGAATAGGCTCGGCGTCGGCACCTGGCGTCCCGTCCAGGAACGGGGTCAGCCACTCGGGCGTGATGGCGGCGGCGAGGGCCACGGCGTCGTCCTCGGACATGTCGGTCGCCGAGCAGCCCCCGTCGCCCGCGCCCACGGCGGCGAAGAGGGTGGCGAGGCCCAGCCTGCGCTGGAAGAGCGTCTGGCGCATCCGCCAGCCGATGACGGCCGAGTGCTCGACGACGACCTGGCGGCGGCGCAGTGAGCCCGACCGCACCGTGAGGCGCTCCCCGTCGGTGGCGTGGCCGAGCTGGCGGTAGCGGTCCAGGCCAAGCGGCACCGCGAGGACGGCCAGGACCGCGCACGCGTAGGCGACCCAGGGCTGTCCCGCGAGGACGGCGAGCACGCCGACGCCGACCGGAGCCGCCATGGCGCGGACGACGCGGCGGCTCCGCGCGGCCGGCGGGTGGGCGGTCAGCGGCCCCGGGACGTTCCCGACGACGCGCGCGGCGAGGGCCTCGGCGGCGGACCGCGGCGCGGCGGGCATCAGCCGCCCCCGCTGGGCGGCGTCCCCGAGCCCGGTGATGAGGGCGCCGAGGCGGGTCACGCCCGCCGCCCGCTCGAACGGGTTGTCGGCGAGCTCGACGCCCCGGAGGCGGCGGCGTTCGAGGGAGACGCTGCGGCGGGTGACGAGGCCGCGCTCGGCGACGACCGACCCGTCCCGCTCGTGGACGGTGAAGTCCCAGTTGAAGAGGGTGAAGGCGATCACCGACATGACGGGCATCGCGATCAGCGTCAGGATGATCAGCGCGAGGACCAGGGCGGTGGGGAGGCCCACCACGTCGTGCCCCAGGCTCTCCACGCGCTCCCGCGTGATGAGGCCGAGGTCGTCGCCGAGGTTGTAGACGGTGCCGAGGAGGCTGCCCGCCAGCGCGAAGGGCGTGAGCAGGTAGGCGCCGCTGAGCGGGGCGTACAGGTACCAGCGCCGGCGCATGCGGCCGAGCACGCGCCGCGGCGGCACCTCGACGTCGCGCGCCAGCAGGACGCCGCGCAGCCGCTCCGCCTCGGCGCGGGAGACCGCGTTCAGCTCCCCTTCCCCGCCGTCCGCGCCGGCGTCGATCTGCACGACCGCCAGCCCGAGCAGCCGGTGCGGGAGGGACGCGCTGATGTCCACGCCCCGGATCCGGTCGCGCGGGATGCTCTTGACCGACCGGCCGATGAGCGCGCGCCGGAACTCGATCCGGTCGTCGTGCAGGACGTAGGTGAACGTCACCCAGTTCGCCACGTGGAAGAGAAGGCCGAAGGCCAGCCCCACGAGCGTGAAGTAGAACGCCGTGGACAGCCCGCCCACGAGCAGGCCCGTCGCACCGGCGGCCAGCAGGGCGATGAGCTCGCGGACCGCGCCGACGACGAAGGTGAGCGGGTGCAGGCGTGCGGTCACGTCGCGTCGTCGCGGAGGTCGTGCGCGCGGTGCGCGAGGTCTTCGGCGAGCCGCGTCGCCACGTCCACGGGCAGGCCGGAGACCTCCGAGGAGCCGGCGTGGGAGGCGGTGTTCACCTCGATCGTCGCCAGGCCCAGGATCCGTTCGATCAGGCCCTGCTTGCTGTCGACGGTCTGGATGCGCCCGACGGGCACCAGCAGCCACTCGCGGCTGAACCAGCCGGTGCGGGTGTAGACGACGTCGGCGCTGACCTCCCAGCGGTGGACGCGGTACCGCCACACGGGCGCGACCGCGACCATGAGCAGCCCCGCGCCGCCGACGATGTAGGGCAGCCATCCGATCCGGCCGGTCAGCCAGCCGGGCGGCGCGTCCCAGCCGGCGTCGCCGACCCAGGCGGCCACGCCGAGGGCGAGGCCGAACGCGAGGCCCCACAGCAGCAGGTACTCGATGGCCCAGTGCGCGATCGCGCGGGGCGAGACCCGGTGCTCGGGCGGCCGCAGCCGCGGCGGGTGCGGCCCCCCGCCGTCCCTCCGGCGACCGCGCCGCACCGACGTCACACCGCGAGTCTAGAACCCCGGGGGTGCCCTTTCGCCGTGCCGCGGGCCGGGAACGGCCAAGGAGCGGGCGGCACGATTCCCGGCGCGGCGACGTTTCTGTCAGTAGCGCGTGCGAGATTGTCGGGAGAGCAAGGAGATCCGCTGCGCACGAGATCGTCGGCATCGCGGGTTTGTCAGTGGGGCATGCGAGGTTTGTGGCGTGGTTCACGCCGCCGGCTGTGCTGTGCCCGGGCGGCGTGAAATTCGGATGCACCTGACCCGGACTCCGTCTACTTTTGCTGACTCCCCGGCCGGGGGGCACCGGCGTCCGGCAACCGAGTCCTAGGAGATCCCATGACCTACGCGATCCAGGCCGACGGCCTGGAGAAGCGGTTCGGTGAGACCCGGGCGCTGGACGGCGTCTCCCTCACCGCCGAAGCCGGCACGGTCCTCGGCGTGCTGGGGCCGAACGGCGCCGGCAAGACGACCATGACCCGGATCCTCGCCACGCTGATCGAGCCGAGCGGCGGCACCGCCCAGGTCGGCGGGTACGACGTGGTGAAGGAGGCGCACAAGGTGCGCCAGCTGATCGGGCTGACCGGCCAGTACGCCGGGGTCGACGAGATGCTGACCGGCACCGAGAACCTCGTCCTGATCGGGCGGCTGCTCGGCCTGCCGCGCCGGGAGTCCCGGGCGCGCGCCGCCGAACTGCTCGAGCGCTTCCAGCTCACCGATGCCGCCGAGCGCGCCGCCAAGACGTACTCGGGCGGCATGCGCCGCCGCCTCGACCTGGCGGCGAGCCTCGTCGGGCGCCCGCAGATCCTGTTCCTGGACGAGCCGACCACGGGCCTCGACCCGCGCAGCCGGAACGGCCTGTGGGACATCGTCCGCGGCCTGACCGACGACGGCGTCACCGTGCTGCTCACCACGCAGTACCTGGAGGAGGCCGACCAGCTCGCCGACGACATCATCGTCATCGACCGCGGCCAGGCCATCGCGCACGGCACGTCCGACATGCTGAAGGCCCAGGTCGGCGGGCAGGTGCTGGAGGTCAGGCCGGTCGACGCGGCGGACGTGGCCGCGGTGGAGCGGATCGTCGGGGAGCTGGCCGAGGCCGTCCCGGAGGTCCGAGACGACCTGGTCAGCGCGCCGATCACCGACCCGCAGCTGATGCCGGCCGTGGTCCGCCGCCTCGACGAGGCGGGCGTCGCCGTCGGCGAGCTGTCGCTGCGCAAGTCCAGCCTGGACGAGGTGTTCTTCGCCCTCACCGGCCACCACACCGACGACATCGACGCCGAGGCCGGCGAACTGGAGAAGCAGGCCGACAAGGAAGGTGCCTCCGCATGACCACCGCGACGCTCGCGCCGCAGGAGCTGTCCAAGCGGGTCGCGCCCGCCACGGCCCTGCGCAACACGGTCACGCTGGCCTGGCGCAACCTCGTCCAGATCAAGCACAACCCGATGGAACTGCTCGACCTGTCGATCCAGCCCATCATGTTCGTGCTGCTGTTCGCCTACGTGTTCGGCCCGCCGATGAAGGGCAGCGTCGAGGCGTACCTGCCGATCGTGATCCCCGGCATCATCGCCCAGAACGCCCTGTTCGCCGGGATGAGCACCGGATTCGGGCTGAACACCGACATCACCAAGGGCGTGTTCGACCGGTTCCGGAGCCTGCCGATCGCGCGCAGCGCCCCGCTCGCCGGGCGGATCATCGCCGACACCGTCAAGCAGGCGTGGTCGATGACGATCCTGCTGCTGGTCGGGTTCGCGATCGGCTTCCGGGTGGAGACCAACGTGCTGGCGGTGGGCGGCGCGTTCCTGCTGCTGCTGGCCTTCGCGATCCTGTTCTCCTGGACGTCGGTCTTCATCGCGATGAAGGTCAACGAGCCGGAGAAGGTGCAGATCTTCGGCTTTGTGGTGATCTTCCCGCTGAGCTTCCTCAGCACCGCGTTCATCCCGTCCACGAAGGGCATCCCCGGCTGGCTGGCGTTCTGCATGGACAACAGCCCGGTGACCCAGCTCGTGGAGGCGATGCGCGGCCTGCTGGTCGGCGGCCCCGTCCTGCAGCACGCCTGGATCGCGCTCGCGTGGGGCGTGGGCATCTCGCTGGTGTTCGCCCCCCTGTCCCTGCGCGCCTTCAAGCAGCGCGCCTGAGAACCGGGCCTGGAAACGGGGAACGCCCCGGCGGTCGGGTGACCGCCGGGGCGTTCTTGGCGAACCGAGGTGCGTTCGACCGGGTCAGGCCGCGTTCTGGTCGGCCTTCGCCTTCGCCTTGGCGTCGTCGAGGGCCGCGAGCTGGAAGTCGGCGCGCGGCTGCTCGATGGTCGCGAGCGAGACGGTCTCGCGCTTGAGGAACAGCGCGAGCGTCCAGTCCGCGATGACGCGGATCTTGCGGTTGAAGGTCGGGACCATCGCACCGTGGTAGCTGCGGTGGAAGAACCACGCGGGCCAGCCCTTGAGCTTGATGCCGAGGGGGTTGGCCACGCCCTTGTGCAGGCCGAGGCCCGCGACGGCGCCGAGGTTGCCGTGCACGTACGGCTTGAGGGTCTTGCCGCGCAGCGACCGGACGATGTTGTCGCCGAGCAGCTTGGCCTGCCGGACGGCGTGCTGGGCGTTCGGCGGGCAGAACTGGCCGTCCTCGGTGAGGTCCGGGATCGCGGCGTTGTCGCCCGCGGTGAACGCGCGGACGAGGCCCTCGATGGTGAGGTACTCGGTGCCCTTCACGCGGCCGCGCTCGTCCAGCGGCAGGTCGCCGTGCCGCACGACCGGCGACGGCTTGACGCCCGCGTTCCACACGAGGGTGCCGGCCGGGAAGCTGCTGCCGTCCGACAGCTCGATCTGCCCGTCCACCGCCGACTGCAGGAAGGTGTTCATCTTCACGGCGATGCCGCGCCCGCGCAGCTGCTCGGCGGTCCACTTGCCCATGTCGGGGCCGACCTCCGGCAGGATGCGGCCGGTCGCCTCGACCAGGATGAACCGCAGGTCCTGCGGGGTGACCTTGCGCATGTACTTGGTCGCGTCGCGGGTCATGTCCTCGAGCTCGGCGACCGCCTCGACGCCGGCGAACCCGCCGCCGACGAACACGAAGGTCAGCGCCTTGCGGCGCAGCTCGACGTCGTCGGTCGACTCGGCGATCTCCAGCTGCTCCAGGATGTGGTTGCGCAGGTGGATGGCCTCGCCGACGGTCTTCAGGCTGATGCCGTTCTCGGCGAGCCCGGGGATCGGCAGCAGCCGCGGCACCGCGCCGGCCGCCATGACCAGGTAGTCGTAGGAGATCCGCTCGGGCGGCCCGGCCAGGGGCTGGACGATCGCCCATCGCTCGTCGTGGTTCAGCTCGGTGACGCGCGCCTTGCGGACGGTGCACTTCGGCAGCACCCGGCGCAGCGGGACGACGACGTGCCGCGGGGAGATGTTCCCGGCGGCGGCCTCGGGCAGGAACGGCTGGTACGTCATGTACGAGTTGGGGTCGACGACGGTGACCCTGACCTCGCCCCTCCTCAGCTCCCGCTTCAGCTTCTTCTGCAGGCGAAGAGCGGTGTACATGCCCACATAGCCGCCACCCACGATGAGGATGTGGGGAGCGCCAGGGGTTCCCTCGGCGGTCCTGGCCATTGCGGCCCTCCAATGTCACGGTCGGCTTGTGAAGACATTCACAAACTAGCGGATGGAACGTGCCCTTCACCAACCAGGAACCAGGAAAGAACCGATGAACTTCCCGTGCGGGTAAACGAAGGGCCCGTATCGGGTGTGAAACCCGCCACTCCTTCCCCAAACACGGGATGGAACGGGGCAAAGTACGCATGACGAACGTCACAGGCCGCCCTGCCGGACGGCGCCTCCCCGGGGCGCGGCGAACCGCCCGTCCCACCCCCGGGAAAGCCCTATGGTTGGGGCGGACGAGGAAGGGGGCGCCGGCGGCGGGACGCACGCGGCCGAGAACCGGGGGCCGAGACGACGGCGGCCCGGCGGCGCGCGGCGTACGATCTCGCCCTGGAGCGTATCGATGATGAGCAGAGACCGGCGTTCGATCATGGCCGCGGCGGGCGCCCTCGCACTCGCCGGGGCGCTCAGCGGCTGCGGGCTGATCGGCCAGCCGGAGAACGAGAGCGCCGAGCTGTCGGAGTGGTTCACCGTGACCAGCCCGGTCTTCCGCGATGGGCGGGAGTTGCCCCCGAGATACGGCTGCACGACGTACCCTGGCGGGCAGGGCAAGACCCCGCCGCTCCGGTGGTCGGCGCCCGCCGGGACCAAGTCGTTCGCGATCGTGATGGACGACCCGGACGCCTCCGGCGGCGCCAAGGTCCACTGGGTGATCGCGGGCATCGACGGCACCGTGAACGAGCTGGTCGAAGGCGCCCGGCTGGACGGGACCGTCGTGGGGTTGAACACTGGCAAGAAGGCGGGCTACGCGCCCCCGTGCCCGCCCAAGGGAGAGAAGCATCGGTACCGGTTCAGCATCTACGCGCTGGACGATCCGGCACCGTTCAAGAACGGCGCGGCTTTGAAGGACTCGCTCCCCGCGATCGCCGAGCACACGGTGGGCCGCGGGCGGATCACCGGGAACTTCGGCGGCGAGCAGGCGCGTTGACCGTGGAGCCTGAGAGCACAGGGTCAGGGCGGGGCCCCTCCGGGGGCGGAGCTGTCAGGGGTGTGCGGATCGGCGGAGTTGGCCGATCGGCACGCGCCGTGTGAGGGTAAATGTGCGCGAAGGGTGTGACAACGGTCATAGCGGTCGGACAGAATCGGGGTAAGCCAAGGCGGCGGAAACCCGCGACTATCCGGACGCTGGCGACAATCGGGACGGACCCGCGGTCCGCGCTGGCGACTCTCGCCGGGCCAAGGCATTGGGTGGTGGCATGACTTCTTACATCGTGGTCTTCGGCCTCATTGTGGTCGTCGTCCTCGTGGTCGTCCTCGTGGCCCTCGGCCTGCGAGCCAGCAGAGCGGGAGGCGATGACGACGACGACTGGATGGACGACGAGCCGCAGAAGCAGCCGCGCGGCCGCCGAGGAGTCCCCCCGCCGCAGGAGCCGATGGGCGGCCCGGACGAGTACGGCCCCGGCTACGACGAGGGCTACGACGGCGGCTACGACCGCGCGCCCGAGCCCGTCCCCGACCGCCGCGTCGCCGGCGGCGGAGGCGGCCCGCTCGCCGCTCCCACCTCCGGCCCGCCCCCGTCCGCCCCGCCTCCCCCGCCGCCGGGCCACGCGTCGGACGAGATGGAGGACGACGACTACTGGGCGACGATCACCTTCGACAAGCCCAAGTTCCCCTGGCAGCACGACGAGGGCGGCGCGCGGCAGGAGCCCGACCCGGCCGCCGACCCCCTGAACGCGCCGCAGGCCCCTCCGCCCGAGCAGCCGGCCGTCGAGCCGCCCGGCCTCACCCAGCCCGTCTCGCTGGGCGCCGACGGCACCGTCCTCAACGGCCTCGGCGGCGGGACCGGCCCGCAGCAGGCTCCCCAGGGCCCCGGCGGCTTCCAGGGCGGCTCCCCGTTCCCGGGCAACGACCCGGGCGCGACGTCGCTCGACCCCATCCCGGCCGACCTGGCCGGGCCGGGCGGCTCCGGCGTCCAGGGCCCCTTCGGCGGCCCCGGCGCGCCCGACCAGCCGGTGTACGGCGGCCAGGAGCCCCAGCCCGCGTACGGCGCCGCCGACTACGGCCCCGGCGACTCCTCCTACGGCGGCCAGGACCAGTACGGGAGCCAGGACCAGTACGGCGGGCAGGACCAGTACGGCGGAGGCCAGGACCAGTACGGCGGCGACCAGCCGCAGTACGGCGTCCCCGAGCAGCCGCAGTACGGCACCCAGGAGCCGTCCTACGGCGACTACACCTCCGACCCGCTCGGCGGCGGCCGGCCGGCCGCCGGCCCGCCGCCCGGAGGCCGCCAGGACTACGACATGCCGCTCGGCCCGTCCGGTCCCGGCGGGGCCCTCGGCGGCGACCCGCTCGGGCTGCCCCTCGGCCGTCCCGAGGAGCCGCCGGCGCCGCCCGCGCCGCCGGCCCCTTCCGCGCCCGCACCGGCGTCGCACGGCGGCCCCGGCGGAGGCTCCGACACCGACGGCCACAAGCTCCCGACCGTCGACGAACTGCTCCAGCGCATCCAGTCCGACCGCCAGCGGTCGACGGGCCCGGCGCCGTCGTCCGACCCGGGCGGCTCCTACGGCGGCTCCCTGAACGACCCGCTGAGCGACCCGCTGGGCACCGGCTCGTACGGGACGAGTTCTACCGGCGCGCCGAGCACCGGCAACACCGGCCCGTGGCCGGCGCCGTCCGGCGGTCAGGGCGGCTATGACCCGGGAGCCGGGTCCGGCCAGGGCTACGACTCCGGGATGGGCGCTCCGTCCGGGTACGGGCAGGGCCAGCAGAGCGACGGCTACCCGACCGCCCCGGCCTACGGCGACTCCCAGCGCTACGACGACCCGCTCGGCGGGTTCGGCGGAGGCGGCGGCGAGAGCGGCTCCGGCGGCTCCGGCGCCTACGGCGACTTCAGCGGCAGCAGCTACAACGGCGGAAACGACCCGCTGGCGGCGCCGCACGACCAGGGCACCGGCGGCTACCCCGACCCGAACGCCACGCAGGCGTACGGGTCGGGCTACTACGGCGGCACGCCCCAGCAACAGCAGCAGCAGGGCGGCGGCTACCCGCAGGGCGGCCAGCAGAACGACAACCCCCCGTACGGCTCCCGCCAGCAGGCCGACGACTGGGAGAACTACCGCCGCTGACCACCGCGCGTTCTACCCGCGCATCCGACCCGCACAATCGACCCGCACAGTCGACCGAGGGCCGCCGGATCCGTCCGGCGGCCCTCGTCTTGTCGGGGCCGAGCACCGCCGGTTCTGATTGAATACGTTGTGTGACTAAAAAGCCACCGAGCGTGTCCACCGTGCGGCGCGACCTGCTCGCCTCGTTCGTCGTGTTCCTGGTCGCGATCCCGCTCTCGCTGGGCATCGCCGTCGCCTCCGGCGCGCCCGTCGCGGCCGGGCTGATCGCCGCGGTCGCCGGCGGCATCGTCGCGGGCCTGATCGGCGGCTCGCCGCTCCAGGTCAGCGGCCCGGCCGCCGGGCTGACCGTGCTGGTCGCCGGCCTCGTGCAGACCTACGGCTGGCGCGCCACCTGCACGATCACCATGCTCGCCGGGCTGGTGCAGATCCTGCTCGGCGCGAGCCGGGTCGCGCGCGCCGCCCTCGTCGTCTCCCCCGCCGTCGTGCACGGGATGCTCGCCGGGGTCGGCATCCTGATCGTCCTCGCCCAGGTGCACGTGGTCCTCGGAGGCAGCCCCCAGGAGTCGGCCGTCACGAACCTGCTGGAGTTCCCCGGGCAGCTCGCGCGGCCGCACACCCAGTCCGCACTCGTCGCCGGGCTGACGGTCCTCGTCGTGCTGGGCTGGTCCCGGCTGCCGCGGATCGCGGCGTTCCGCCTCGTTCCGGGCCCGCTGCCCGCCGTCGTCCTGGCCACCGCCGTCGCGTGGGCCCTCGACTGGCGGGTGCCGCGCGTCGACCTGCCGTCCTCGCTGCTGGACGACTGGAGCACGCCCGTCATGCCGCAGGGGACGCTGTTCGGCATCACCGGCGCGGTCCTCTCCGTGGCGCTCGTGGCCGCCGTCGAGTCCCTGTTGTGCAGCGTCGCGGTCGACCGCGCGCGGCCCGCCGGCGTCCCGCCCGCCGACCTCGACCGCGACCTGCTCGGCCAGGGCGCCGCGAACGCCGTCTCCGGCGTGCTGGGCGGCCTGCCGGTCACCGGCGTGATCGTCCGCAGCACCGCCAACGTCGAGGCGGGCGGCCGCACCCGGCTGTCCCCCGTCCTGCACGGCGTCTGGGTCCTCGTCCTCGCCCTGGCCTGCGGGCCGCTCATCGAGCAGGTCCCGCTTGCGGCGCTGGCCGCGCTGCTGGTCGTGCTCGGCGTCCGGCTGGCCGACCTGTCCCGGGTCCGCGACCTGCGCCACCACCGGGAGGCGCCGGCCTACTTCGTCACCCTCGGCGGCGTCGTGCTGTTCGGACTCGGCGAGGGCGTCCTGCTCGGCGTCGGTGTCATGGCGGTGCTGGCCCTGCGCCGGCTGACCCGGCTCTCGGTCCGGACGGAGCAGCTCGTCCCCGACCCCGCGGACGCCCTCGCCCCGCCCCGCTGGCACGTGGTCGTCGAGGGCACGTTCACCTTCCTGGGCGTCCCCCGCGTGGCCCGGGCGCTCCAGCGGATCCCGGCGGACGGCAGCGTCGATCTGGACCTCAACGTCGACTTCATGGATCACGCAGCGTTCGACGCCGTCCACCGCTGGCGGCTGGCGCACGAACGCCAAGGAGGGAGGGTCGACATCGACGAGGTACATGAGGCTTGGTATGAAAGAGCTGTGACAGGCGATATGTCCCAACCGGCAAAGACTCCGCTCCCTGCCCGCTGGTGGGCGCCATGGTCGAATCGGCGGCGGCGCTCCGAGACCGAGCTCGACGCACCCGAGATGTCCCCCGCGGACGTCCTGCTGAACGGCGTCCGCGAGTACCACGGGCGCACGGCCCGGCTGGTCCGGCCGATCATGGCCGAGCTCGCGATGGAGCAGAAACCGCAGCACCTGTTCATCACCTGCGTCGACTCGCGCATCGTGCCCAACATCATCACCGCGAGCGGCCCCGGCGACCTGTTCATCAACAGGAACGTCGGCGCCCTGGTGCCCCGGCACGGCTCCCGCACGCCCGACGACTCCGTCGCGGCCACCGTCGAGTACGCCGTCAACGTCCTGGAGATCAAGACGATCACGGTCTGCGGCCACTCCAACTGCGGTGCGATGGCCGCCCTGCTCGCCGGCGGCGCCGAGGTCGAGCACCTCGAGGGCCTGTCCCGCTGGCTGAAGCACGGCAACCACAGCCTCGCCCGCTTCCTGGCCGAGAAGCCGTCCGGCGACGAGCAGCCCCTCACCCGCCTCTGCAAGATCAACGTGATGCAGCAGCTCGACAACCTGCTGACCTATCCGTGGCTCCGGGAGCGGGTCGAGGCCGGCGAGATCGAGCTCGTGGGCCTCTACCTGGACCTCGGCACCGCCACCGTCGAGGTTTTCGACCAGGCCGGCGGCGGCTTCGCCCCCGTCCTGGACGAGGCCCCGCGGCCCGGGTCCCTCACGTGAAAGCGCGGGTCGTCCCCGGCCGGACGACCCGCGCCCAAGCTTCCTACCAGCGCCCGACGAGCTCCTCGTCGCCGCGCCCGTAATCCCGTACGTACATCCCCGTCACACGGCGCGCCCGGCGCGAACGCCGGTCCGACGCCGGAAGGAACAGCGCGTCGCGCCGGCTGGCGCGCGAGAAGTCCCACAGGTACACCAGGCTGCCCAGCATCCCGGCGACCACGATGGCCACGAACACGATGACGATCACCATCGCTCCTTTCCACGGGGCTCAGCACCCGGCCCCGCCGCCGTCACCGATCAGGGCGATCAGCTCTTACCCGAACGGTAAGCGCCCCGAATGAAACCCTCTGTGTCGTGTGACCCGTTTCAAGAGAGTCTCCGTCCCCACCTCACCACCACGGGAAATCACACACGGGGACGGCCGGCCCGCCTCCGGCCTCAGCCGATCGTCAGGCGGTACGAGCCGCGGGCGCAGCCGGTGACCCGCCAGCCGCCCTCGACCCGCCGGGTCTCGATGCGGTCGACGCCGGATCCCGCGGGGACGGGCCGGTCCTCGCCGGGCACCCAGACGTCCAGGTCGCAGGCGCCGCCCGACGCCCTCCCGGTGAGGGCGAACTCCCGGGGCCCCGCGGCCTTCTCCCCCGGCCTGCCGCCGGGCACGGAACGCAGGGAGATGAGGACGCCCGGGGCCGCGCGCGGGTAGGCGCGCGAGATCTCCTGGACGGCCACCGCGTCGCGTGGCAGGAACCGTCCCGTCGCGCAGTCGAGGTTGTTCAGTCCGTTGCCGGTCGGCTCGACGCCGTTCTGCGGATCGCCGCACGCCTGCTTCCACACCCAGAACGCGCCGCCGAGCCGGTCGTCGTCCTCCTGGCGGGCGTACCGGCGCAGCTTCCCGGCCACCGCGCCGTCGTCCCCCCAGTAGCCCCATTCGCCGCTCCACACCGGCATGTCGCGGGCGGCCCGCCGGGCAAGGACGAACCCGTGCTCGACGGAGGTCATGACGGGCAGGCCGAGCGAGGCGTCCATGGTGATCGACTCGGCGTACAGGTGGGGTGCGAAGACGATGTCGGGATCGGAGGTGAAGGAGCCGCGCGGCAGCGCGTCGAACCCGGTCCCGGACCAGAAGATGCTCGGCTCGACGAACAGCGGATGGGGCCGGGTCTCGGCGGCGCGGACCGCCCGCAGGACGCGGTCGTAGAACCGGCCGAGCAGCAGCGTCGAGGTCAGCGGCGCCTGCTCGCCGAAGCCCGGTTCGTTGAGCGGGTCGAACCCGGCGACCGCGGGATCGGCGCCGACGCGTGCGGCGAGCATCCCCCACGCCTTCACCAGGCGGCTCTGCACGCCGTCGCGGTCGTAGTAGAAGTTGGTGAACGCCCGGTTCCCCGCAGGCGAGATGTCGCGCCCGGTGAACTGGCAGCGGGGCGCGCCGTCGGTCTTGGTGGCCCATGCGGGCGCGCCGTCGTAGCCGTCCATCCTGGACGTGCCGAGGGGGCAGGAGGTTCCGGCCGGGGTGGGCGCCTTGCTCCAGCCGTCCTGATGCATGTCGATCACCGTGTACAGCCCATGCCGCTTCGCCCAGGCCACGGCCTGGTCGATCTGGCGCAGGTAGCCCTCGTCGTACTGGGCGGGGCGCGGTTCGATCCGCGACCACGAGACCCCGAGGCGCACCACGTTCAGGCCGAGCGCGGCCATCTGCGCGAAGTCGTCTTCGCTGAGCGGCAGTACGGCCGGGACGCCCGGGCGCGGCGCGTAGAAGTCGACCAGCTGGTTGACGTTCACCCCGCGCAGGAGAACCTGCCGCCCCGCACCGTCGACGATGCGGGGCCGCTTTCCCCGGACGACCCGGAGCGGCGACAGCTCCGTCCCGCGGGCGGCGGCCGGACCCGCGGCGGCCGGCGTACGGACGGCGGGTGCCGGCCTCGGCCGCGCGAAGGCCACCACTCCCGCGGTACCGGCCAGGACGACCGCCGCGAACAGGGCGAATGCCGGGACCGTCCGCTTCACCGGCCGGCGGAGAGCGCCGCGGGCGGCGAGGAGGGCGAGCAGAGCGGGCAGCCACCCGAAGGCGATGCCGAGCGACGCGCCTTCGGCGAGCCTGACCCACAACGCGGCCGGCGTCTGCAGCGGAGCGCCGGGCCCGTCCAGGATCACGAGCCCGGCGACCTGGACGGCGCCGAGCACGACGCCCGCCCACATCGCGGCCAGCCACCCGCCGAGGAAGGCACCGGCGGCCCCGCGGGAGCGGCGTGCGAAGGTCCGCTGGGTGCGGGCGAGCGCGAGGAGGAGGACCAGCAGGCCGGCGGCGAGCCCGGCCGCTCCGCCCTGCGGGGACGCGGAGGGCAGCCCGTGCGGCAGATCGCGCGACCAGTGCGACGCGATCCATGGTCCGGTCACGGCGACACCCGCCACGCTGACGACCGCCAGCGGCCAGTGCGCCCGGTGCGCGGGCTCCCTGCCGCCGCGCTCCCCCGTCCGCCAGGGCAGGGTCGCCGCCGCGGGGACCAGCCCGTATAGGGCCGCCTTCGGAACGGTGAAGCTCGTCGCCCACAGCACGTCCGCGACGTTCGGCCCGGGTGCGGTCGCCGCCACCGACATGACGGCCTTCGCGACCACGGCGGCCAGGACGAACCCCGCCCAGACCGTCGCGAACCGCGCCCGCCGTCCCAGATGCCCGAAGGCCGCGGTGACCAGCGCCGTGCCAAGGAGCAGCAAGGGAACGTAGACCACCAGGGGTACGGCCTGCCAACGGGTGGCGGGGATCCAGCGGCCGGGCGTCCCCAGCAACGCGAAGTACCCGACCGGGTCGATCAGCGCCCCGCCGAGGACGAGCATCAGGACGGCACCCACGACCGTCGGCACGAGCCGCCGCGAACCCATGCGATCTCCTAGCACCGGGGAACGTCAAAATACATGAACAAAACTCATGTTTGCCAGACCCCCGCTCGGAGAGCGAGCACCCGTCAGCGATCCGGTCGAGCGAGGAACCTCCGGAAGCTCACGCGGACCCGAGGCTGAGCGGATCAATGAAGGATGCGCGGGAGGTGTCGACGCACGGCCCCGACCACCCCCGGCACGGCGGGACTCAAGCACACGGCACCCAAAAATGAAAAGTATTCACTTTCGGTGGCCGGTCTGGTACTGATCTTGTGCAGACCCGAAGGCACTTCTCCCCAAGGTGTGACGAATGCCCCTCCCCCGCCTCCGCGCCGTGCTCGCGGTACTGTCGGTCGCCCTGCTCGTGGCGCCGACGCCGTCCGCGGCCGCGGGCGACACCCCGGTCGTGGACGTCGGCGCGACCGGTGCACCGTTCACGGGCACCACCGCCGGCGGGCAGGTGCGCGGATACCTCGACGCGCACAGCCATCTGATGTCCTACCTGGGCTTCGGCGGGTCGCTGATGTGCGGTGAGACGTTCGATCCGGGCGGTCCGGCCGCCGCCCTCGAGGACTGCCCGGACCACAGCCCGAACGGCGTCCCCGCCTGGTTCGAGAACTTCACCCGCAAGGGCACCCCGATCGGCTCCCACGACACCACCGGGTGGCCGACGTTCAAGGACTGGCCGGCCCGCGACTCGTACACGCACCAGCAGGCCTGGTACAGGTGGGTCGAGCGGTCGTGGCGGGCCGGGCAGCGCGTCCTGGTGAACCAACTCGTCGACAACCGGACGCTGTGCGAGATCTACCCGCTGAAGAAGTACCCGTGTGACGAGATGGAGACCATCCGGCGCCAGGCCGCGGCCACCTACGCCCTCCAGGACTTCGTCGACCGCGAGAACGGCGGCGCGGGCAAGGGCTGGTTCCGCGTGGTGACCAGCCCGCAGCAGGCGCGGCGCGTCATCGAACAGGGCAAGCTCGCCGTCGTGCTGGGCATCGAGACCTCCGAGCCGTTCGGCTGCCGCGAGGTGTACGGCAAGCCCCGGTGCACCAAGGCCGACATCGACAGGGGCCTGGACGAGGTGCAGAAGCTCGGCGTCTCGTCGATGTTCCTGTGCCACAAGTTCGACAACGCGCTGTGCGGCGTCCGGTACGACTCCGACGCCACGGGCGTCATCATGAACCTCGGCCAGTTCGTCGGGTCGGGGCAGTTCTGGCAGGCCGACCGCTGCACGGCGCCCGAGCACGACAATCCGATCATGCCGTCCGGGCAGCTCGGCGACCTGCTCGCCGGGCCGCTCAGCGGGCTGCGCGGGCTCGGCGTGACGGTGCCGGTGTATCCGAGCGCTCCGCTGTGCAACGCCAAGGGGCTCACCGACCTCGGCGCGTACACGCTGCGCAGCATGATCAGGCGAAAGATGATCGTCGAGCTGGACCACATGAGCGCCAAGGCGGCCGGCCGTTCGCTGGACCTGCTGGAGAAGGCGCACTACTCCGGCGTGATCTCCTCGCACAGCTGGTCGGACGAGCACTACCTGAGCCGCGTCTACCGGCTCGGCGGCATGGTCACCTCCTACGCCTCGTCCGCCCCGCAGTTCGTCGCGGGATGGAAGCAGGCCAGGGCACAGGCCGCGCCCGGGTACCTGTTCGGCTACGGGTACGGCCTGGACGCCAACGGGATGGGCCCGCTGCCCGCGCCGCGGACCACCGCCGCCGAGGACCCGCTGGAGTATCCGTTCAGGTCCCCGGTCGACCCCGGTGTCACGCTCACCAAGCAGAAGACCGGCATGCGGACGTGGGACCTCAACACCGACGGCGTCGCCAACTACGGCCTCGTCCCGGACTGGATCGCCGACCTCCGGCACTTCGGCGGCCGCCGGATCACCGACGACATGGCCAAGGGCGCCGAGGCGTACCTGGAAATGTGGCAGCGCGCGAAGAAGTAACCCAATGCGAACGTCGGACGGTTCGGCATGGCCTACAACAACGCCGACCTCATGGTTCCGCCCACTGACCGGGCAACGTCGAACGCAGGCGGCTTATCGTCCTCAAGACCTCGGCGCGGTTCTTGGCCGTCTTGAGCCACGTGGGCAGGCGCTCCACCAGGCTCGCAGGAGCCCAGGCGACAAGATCTCCGCGTTCGCGCAGCTTCGCGGCCACATAGGCCTCCAGCAGATCGAGATGCCGGACGTTGTAGGCCCACAGCACATGTCCACAGCAACTCGCCTGCAACCACACCGGCCGCTGAAAGAAGGGATCGACCGGTCCCCCAACGACAGCGGAGCTGACCGTCTCGTCCTTGAAGTAGCCACACGCCGCACACCGCAACCGCCGACGGAGGCCCATGAACCCACCCGAACCAGCCTCGGCGTTCTCGACCACCTCAGGATGCGGCAGGACGACAGCACATCCCTCACACCTGGGGCACTTCACCAGCACCTCGTCGATGAAGTCGTACCCGTACTTGCGTTCCCGCCGATCTCGAAACCGATCAGGGTCCGCCACACTCCCAGTCACCCGATCAGCCCGGTAGAAGACCACCCCAAGACCACCCACGCTCCGAGGACGGCCCCGACATCCAAGGTATTCGGTGGCCCCCACCGAACTTCCGTGCATTTCGAGCCAAACATTCTGATCACCAGTTTTTGGGACAGCAGGGCCCAGCTTGGCGTTGGAGCACGACACACTTGATGGCGTTTTATTGAACTTGTTGACTGGTCATTTTATATATAGCCAGGTCGTCCCAGTCGCAAATATCGCTGCAACGAAGCCGAGAAATGCTATTGCAGCCCATTTGCGATGGCTCCAAGCGAT
The DNA here is from genome assembly GCF_008327685.1 of Actinomadura sp. K4S16. Classification (GTDB taxonomy): domain Bacteria; phylum Actinomycetota; class Actinomycetes; order Streptosporangiales; family Streptosporangiaceae; genus Spirillospora. The sequence continues at coordinate 260,896 of NZ_BDDE01000018.1, read as the reverse complement.
GCCGTTGAAGTTATGATACAATTCAAGGCCGGCCGGTACACAAAATGCAGCAAATAGACAGACTGATACTAGAATGTTAGCCAGCAGTCGCTCGAAATATGGGATCTTGTATTCTTGTGCCGCCATAAGGGCAACTATTTCTTCTCGGGCAAGAAGAGTCAACAGGGCGCCATAGATCACGACAAAACCGGTGGTGTCGAAATCACTGAGGCCATTCCTTCTAATTGGCGCCGTCGACTCCATTGGCATACGATTCCGGCGCCAAAAATTTGCCAATTTCTTAAGAGGATTTCGAGAAGAAGCCTGGCTTTGCCGATCTTTTCTCATCCTTTCATTATATTCATCAACACGCCTCTTTTCTTCTTTGCCAGCTGCTATGATTGCTCTCAACTCCAAAACTAAAGCAAGTGCAATAACGGGAATTACTTGCGCGAGAAGAGAGCCGTATGCTGACGACATAAATTCATTGTGCCAGGCATTCCAGTGGAAAGAGGAGCGAACAGCGAAGGCAATACCTGGCCGATTTCGGACTTGCGTGGGGGCGGGGCCCCGTAGCCTGGACCGGCGGGCGGGCTGGCGCTGCCGCCCGCCCGCATTGGCCCGTCGTGATGCCCCGCGCGGGGGTCCCCGCGCAAGGCGGGAAGCGGCCAGCGGCACGGGCGCGGCTAGCTCAACCCCGTGACTGGTCTTCGTCTTGGTGCAGCCCGATTGTCGGGACGCCTTGATCGGGCGTTCAAGTCGGTGCTCGATGTGCCCTGAAAGTGCCCTGGGCGATCTTGAGCCCGATTGCGCTCCTGGGCAGGGGTATTGGGGGCGGACGAGTCGGCCTGTAAGCCGGGTTCTGTGCCCGTCGTCCCTTGCGGGGCGGCGGGTGACGGCCATCCATCTCGGGCCGCCGTTGCCGGCGGTCTCCAGCGGTCTACCCGCAGGCTCGGGCGGGCCGCCCTCAGGCACCTGCGCGGGGCCTCTTGCGGGGCCCCTTCTTGACCTTGCTCCGGGTGGGGTTTACCTAGCCGCCCACGTCACCGTGGGCGCTGGTGAGCTCTTACCTCACCGTTTCACCCTTACCACCGGCGGACCGGTGGCGGTCTGCTTTCTGTGGCACTGTCCCGCGGGTCACCCCGGGTCGGCGTTACCGACCACCCTGCCCTGTGGAGCCCGGACTTTCCTCGACGGGGATCGCTCCCCGACGCGGCCGCCCGGCCGGCTCGTCCGCCGTCCACCAAGGTTAGCGGGTGCGTGAGCGACTTGCGCACCCCGGCTGATCAAGGGTGCGCAAGTCGGCTCACGGGCCTAGGGCAGGGTGCTCAGGGCTTCGTCCAGGCGGGTTTCGGGGAGGGTGTGGTCCTCCATCTGGCCGGCGAGGAAGCGGTCGTAGGCGGCCATGTCGAGGTGGCCGTGGCCGCACAGGGCGGTGAGGATGACCTTGGGTTCGCCGGTCTCGGCGCAGCGGCGGGCCTCTTCGACGGCGGCGGCCAGGGCGTGCGTGGGTTCGGGGGCCGGGACGATGCCCTCCGTGCGGGCGAACAGGACGCCGGCCTCGAAGCATTCGCTCTGGGGCTTCGCGGTCGCGTCGAAGATGCCGAGCTCGTACATGTGGGAGAGCAGCGGGGCCATGCCGTGGTAGCGCAGGCCGCCCGCGTGGATGGGGTCGGGGACGAAGTCGTGCCCGAGCGTGTGCATCTTCATCAGGGGCGTGAAGCCGGCGGTGTCGCCGAAGTCGTAGGCGTAGCGGCCGCGGGTGAAGGACGGGCACGCGGCGGGCTCCACGGCGCGGATGACGGGGTCCATGCGGCCCTGGAGCTTCTCGCGGAGGAACGGGAAGAACAGCCCGGCGAAGTTGGAGCCGCCGCCGGTGCAGCCGACGATCAGGTCCGGGGTGTCGCCGACGAGGGCGAGCTGTTCGAGGGCCTCCTCGCCGATGACGGTCTGGTGCAGGAGGACGTGGTTGAGGACGCTGCCGAGCGCGTACCGGGTGTCGTCGGGGGCGGCCGACTCGACGGCCTCGCTGATCGCGATGCCGAGGGAGCCGGGCGAGTCCGGGTCGTCCGCGAGGATCTTCGCGCCGGACGAGGTGAGCGGCGACGGGCTGGCGTGCACCTGCGCGCCGAACAGCTCCATCATCGAGCGGCGGTACGGCTTCTGGTCGTAGGAGGCGCGCACCATCCAGATCTCGCAGTCCAGGGAGAACTGGGCGCAGGCGAACGCGAGGGCGCTCCCCCACTGGCCCGCGCCGGTCTCCGTCGTCAGGCGGCGGACGCCCTGGCGCGCGTTGTAGTAGGCCTGCGGCACGGCCGTGTTCGGCTTGTGCGAGCCGACGGGTGAGACGCCCTCGTACTTGACGTAGATGCGTGCGGGGGTGCCGAGGGCGCGTTCGAGGCGGTGGGCCCGGATGAGCGGGGTCGGCCGCCAGAGCCGGTAGACCTCGCGGACCTCCTCGGGGATGTCGATGTAGCGCTCGCCGCTGACCTCCTGGGCGATGAGGTCCATGGGGAACAGCGGCGCCAGGTCGTCCGGCCCGACCGGCTCGCGCGTCCCCGGGTGCAGCGGCGGGGGCGGCGGCGCGGGCAGGTCCGCGACGACGTTGTACCAGCGGGTCGGAAGCCTCGACTCGTCCAGCAGGATCTTCGTGTTCATAGTCCCCTCCCTGGGTCGCAGGGTAGGGGGCCGGGAACCGTAAAACCAGAGGTCAGGCCGGTAGATGGTGGGTGTCGTTGAAGAACCGAAGAGTCGCGGGGCCGTCGCCGTACCAGTCGATGGACGTCAGCGCCGCCACGTCGAGGTGCATCCGGTACAGGGACGGCATGGGCGCGCCCAGGGCGTCCTTGACCAGGAGCTTGATCGGGGTGACGTGCGAGACGACCAGGACCGTCTGCTCGCGGTAGCGGACCTTCAGCTTGTCCAGGGCCGTGCGGACGCGGCGCGACACCTGGGCGAAGCTCTCCCCGCCGGGCGGGGCGGCCTCGGGGTCGGCGAGCCACGCCTTCAACTCGCCCGGCCAGCCCTTGCCCGCCTCGGCGAACGTGAGGCCCTCCCAGTCGCCGAAGTCGGTCTCGCGGAAGCCGTCCTCGACCCGGACCTCCAGGCCGGTGACGGCGGCGACCTCGGCGGCCGTGTCGCGACAGCGGGACAGAGGCGAGGTGACGATCGCGTCGATCCCGCGGTCCTTGAGGGCGAGGGCGGCGGCGCGCGCCTGGGCGAGGCCGTTCGGGGTGAGCGGGACGTCGCCGATCCCGGCGAAGCGCTTCTCGACCGACAGCGGCGTCTCGCCGTGCCGCAGCAGGAGCGTGGTCGTCGGCGTGGACGAGGCGGGCCGGGGCGGCGGCTCGGGCTCGCCCGGCGTCTCCTCGACCTTGCGGGTCCAGTGCTCGCCGCGGGCGGCGGCGTCCATGGCCTCGTTGGCGAGCCGGTCGGCGTGCGCGTTGCGGTTGCGGGGGATCCAGCCGTAGGACACCGAGCCCAGCGCGGCGGCCAGCTCGCGGGCCTCCAGCGCCAGCGGCACCATGTCCGGGTGCTTGATCTTCCAGCGGCCCGACATCTGCTCCACGACGAGCTTGGAGTCCATCCGGACCTCGACGCGGGCGGACGGGTCGATCCCGGCGGCCGCGGCCAGCCCGGCGATCAGCCCCCGGTACTCGGCGACGTTGTTGGTGGCGTGGCCGATCGACTCGGCGACCTCCGCGAGCACCTCGCCGGTCAGCGCGTCGCGGACGAGCGCCCCGTACCCGGCGGGGCCGGGGTTGCCGCGCGAGCCGCCGTCGGCCTCGACGACCAGCTTCCGGCCGGCGCTCACAGACCCGACTCGGGCGTCCGGACGAGGATGCGGCGGCACTCCTCGCAGCGGATGACCTCGTCCTCGGCGGCGGCCCGGATGCGGTTCAGGTCGACGGTGTTCAGCGCGAGGTGGCAGCCCTGGCAGGCGCCGCGGAACAGCTTGGCCGCGCCGACGCCGCCGAACTGGCCGCGCAGCTTCTCGTAGAGGCCGAGCAGGTCGTCCGGGACGTCCTTGGCGACGGCGGTGCGCGCGGCGCTCGACGCCCCGGCCTCGTCGTCGATCTCGCGCTGGGCGGCGTCGCGGCGCTCGGCGAGCGCGGCCAGCTCCTGCTCGGCGGCGGCCTGCTCGGACCGCAGCGCCGAGACCCGGCCCTCCGCCTCCTCGGTCCGCTCCATGATCTCCAGCACGACCTCCTCCAGGTCGGACTGGCGGCGCTGCAGCGACTCGATCTCGGCCTGCAGGCTGCTGAGGTCCTTCGCCGAGGTCACCTGCCCCGAGTCGAGGCGCTTCTGGTCGCGGTCGGCGCGGGTGCGGACCTGGTCGACGTCCTGCTCGGCCTTCTTCTGCTCTCGCCGCAGGTCGCCGACCTCCGTCTCGGCCGCCACGATCGCGTCGCGCAGCTCGGTCAGGCGGCCCTCCAGCCGCTCGATCTCCGCCAGCTCGGGCAGGGTGCGGCGGCGGTGCGCCAGCCGGTCGAGGGAGCTGTCGAGGTCCTGCAGGTCGATCAGGCGAAGCTGGGCTTGCGGTGCGGCTTTCACTGTGCTCCTTCGTCGTGAAGGGTCCACGCGTCGGTGACGAGCGTGGACACCCGTGTCTCCAACTTGCCCGCTTCCGGGGACGACCTGGCGAGGCTCCGCTCGGCGTCGGCGAGCCAGGGCCACTCGGTCGCCCAGTGCGCCGCGTCCACCAGGGCGGGGCCGCCGTGCTCGGCGAACTCCGACGCGGGGTGGTGGCGCAGGTCGGCGGTGAGGTAGGCGTCGACACCGGCGGCCCGCGCGGTGCCGAGCAGGGAGTCGCCCGCGCCGCCGCAGACGGCGACCGTGCGGATGGGACGGTCCGGATCCCCGGCCGCCCGCACCCCCCAGGCGGTGGACGGCAGCCCGGCGGCGGCGCGCCGGGTGAACTCCCGCAGCGCGACCGGCTCGTCCAGCTCCCCGATCCGGCCGAGGCCGCGGCGCGGATCGTCGTCGGCGGGGACCATCGGGCGCAGCTCGCCGGTGAGGCCGACGGCCCGCGCCAGCGCGTCCGACACCCCGGGGGCGGCCCGGTCGGCGTTGGTGTGCGCGGTGTGCAGCGCGATCCCATTCGTGATCATGCGGTGGACGAGCCGGCCCTTCGGCGTGGTGGCGGCGACCGAGTGCACCCCGCGCAGCAGCAGCGGATGGTGCGTGACCACGAGGTCGGCCTCCCACTCCAGCGCCTCGTCGATCACGGCGGCGACGGGGTCGACCGCGAACAGCACCCGCCGTACCTCCTGGGCGGGATCTCCGCAGACGAGGCCGACGGCGTCCCAGGACTCCGCCCACGCGGGTGGGTAGAGCTCCTCCAAAGCGGAGATGACATGGGATAGGCGCACGTCCCGCAGGCTACCGCGCCTGGGCGCTCCCAACGAGCCACCGAGCGTCACCCCGAGACGCCAAGGTCTGTAACGATATGGGACGGACAGTGCACGACCGAGGGAGGAACGCCATGTCGGCCGCCGGCGCCGCCGCGGAACCGGAGCCCATCCAGCCCATCCGAACCGTCGAGCCCAAGGCGGAACGTCCGTACATGCCGGGTTACGGCATCCAGGGACCGCACGAGGGCAGCGGCCTGCTGCCGTGGTCCTGGGCCGTGGAGCGGCTGCGGGCCGCCCGCAACTTCTGGGTGTGCACGGTGCGGCCGGACGGACGTCCGCACGCCATGCCGGTCTGGGGCGCCTGGTCGGGCGAGGCCCTGCTGTTCAGCAGCGCGGCCCCGTCCCGCAAGATGGTGAACCTGCGGGCGAACCCGCAGGTCGTGGTCACCACGGAGGAGGCCGAGAACCCGGTGGTCATCGAGGGCCGCGCCGAGATCCTCACCGATCCGCGCGATCTACAGCGGTTCATCGACCTGGTCAACTCCAAGTACGCCACGCGCTATCGTGTCGATTTCCTGGACCCGGAGGTGAACGCCACCGTCGCGGTGCGCCCACAGTCGGTGTTCGGGCTCCGCCAGGGAGATTTCACCGGTTCTCCCACCCGGTGGTCGTTCGTAACCTGAATGTCCGCTGGGATCATTCTGGAGACTCATCGCGTTGGAGAGTGTGTGAAGTCACCCTTTCGCCGCCGCAAGCGCGTCAAGGGCCGTCCGATGGGCAACCGCCCGGAGGCGGCCGAGCCGGAGACCATCGAGTGGCCCCGCGAGGGGACGGGCAAGTCGTCCCTGATGGGGGCCATCCGAGGCGACGGCGAGACCGGCGCCGGCTTCGGCGGCGGCATGTTCGAGGACCTCGCCTCCGCCTTCGAGGGCTCCAAGAAGGTCAAGCAGGAGGAGCAGGAGCGGCAGAAGGTGCTCCGCCAGGACGACCACGAGCAGACCGGATCCGGCAACGTCCGCGACGACCTGGACTCCGGCAAGATCCGGATCCGGCGCACGCCGCCGGCACCGTGAGCTCACCGGATCGCTCTCGAACATAGGTTCGAATCCGGGTTATCCTGCCCTCGTGAGCACCTACGTTCCGCCCGGCTGGCCCTCGCAGGTGCATCCACCGGGCACCGACCGTTTCGAGGACACCGCCCTCGCCTGGCTGCTCGAGCTCGTCCCGCCCGAGTACCGGCGCTACGGCGTCCTGCGCCGCTACCCCCTCGCCCTCGCCCGGATGGCCCGCCACCACGTGAACGCGTCCGTGGAGGCGGCCCGGGAGGGCTTCCGCACGGCGCGCGTCGACCTCGGCGCCGTCGTCCCCCCGCACGGTATCGAGTCCGTCCTGGAGGCCTACCGCCGCGAGGGCGCCCGCCTCGTCGCCCTCCTCCACGCGATCGAACTCGTCGAGACGGCCCTGCGCGGCCTCGCCGAGCCGGACGATCCCACCCATCGCCGCCCCTTCACCCCCAAGCTGTGACCGGCGTGTTGACGCTGTGTCGCGCCGTGCGCAAGCCTTGATCTGTTCCTTACGGGAGGCGGGGTTCCGGTGAGCGCACCACCTGGGTGGTACCCAGATCCGGAGTTGATGGGCCGCGAACGCTACTGGGACGGCCAGACGTGGACCGACCAGTCGCGCCCCTACAGCCCCCGCGCCCGCCGCCGCGCCTCCCTGAACGCCGAAGCCGACCCCACCCCGCCCCCGCGCCCACCCGCACCCCGCCCCGAGCCCGCGCCTCCCCCACCAAGCCTCAGCACCCCACCCACACCAGGGCCTCCCGCGCCGTCCCCGCCCCCACCACCGCCCCAATCCGCAACCACTCCCCCACCCCGACCTGCGCAGCCGCCTGCGGTCGAGCCACCGGCTCCTCCCCCGCCACCCCCGGCGGAAGCTCGGCCGCCTACACCTACACCTCCTCCGCCGAGCCTCGGCGGACCCCAGGCGCCGCGTTCTCCGGGCTCTCCGGCGTCGTCGCAGGGGGCGGGGTTCTGGCCTGGGACGTCGCAGTCGGCGGGTGCGTCCTCGTCGTCGACTCCGCCGCGGGCTGCGCAGCCGCCGCCTTTGGAGGAAGCGCGGTTCGAAGCGCCTGCGGCTCCTCCGCCGAGGCTCGGGCGGCCCCGCACGCCGCCGCCGCGGCAGGAAGCTCCGGGTTCGGCGACGGCGCCGCCGCTGCCTGGGGAGACGCCGTTGGAAGAGGCTCGGATGGAGACGTCGGCGCCTCCTTCGGCGGGGCTTCGTAAGCCGCACTCCCCGCAGGTCTCCGTGCCGCGTTCCGCCGGGCCGGTGCGTCGGCTGCCGTCGCAGGTGCCGCGCGCGGCCGCAGGTGGCCGGACGCCGGTGGACGAGCCGGTCCAGCGCTACCTCCCGCCGGGGCGGCCGCAGGGCACGCCGTCCGGACGGGCCGGTGTCGCGATCGGGCTGGTCGTGGCAATCGAGGGGGTCGTGGTCGCGGCCGTGGCCTTCGGGTTGCGTTCCGTCTGGCCTGGTTGGGGCGCCCTTGCGCTGATCGTTTTCTGGGGGATCCTGCTTCTGGCGCCCCTGACGGCCCGGCGCTCGTACGGGTACCGGGAGCCGGACGAGGCCGAGCGCGCCAGGCTGGAGCACGCGTGGCGCTACGTGCAGCAGCACGCCGGCGTCAGCGGCTACCGGCTCGTGGTCGTCGAGTCGGACGGGCTGAACGCGTGCAGGCCCTCGGTTCGCACGGTGGCGGTCACGTCGCATTCGGCGCGCGAGCTGCCGCCCGGGGGCCTGGCCGCCGTCCTCGCCCACGAACTGGGGCATCTCCAGGGGTGGCGGGCGGTGCCTGCGTTCGTGCACGCGCAGGTGACGCTTCCGCACCGCGTGCTGCAGTGGGCGCTGCGCACGGTGTGGTCCCCGATCGGCCCGATGTGGAAGCGGGCCGTCGAGTGGCACCGGCCGATCGGCTTCCTGGGAGTATTCCTGCTGGCCGCGGTCGCCGTGGTCATGACGGTCGTGGTCGCGCTACCGGCGGCGTTCGCCTACGCCGCCTCGCTGGGGGCGCGCCTGCTGAGCGCCGCGGGCGAGGCGCGGGCGGACGCGGCGGCGGTGCGGATGGGGTTCGGCGCCGACCTGGTCGCGGCCGTGGAGCACCGCATCGAGCATCAGCCGGACGGCCTGCCGCTCCCCCTCGTCCGGCGGGCCCAGGCGCTGCGCCGCCGGCTCGGCTGAGCCGGTCAGCCTTTCCCGCCGAACAGCGGCGGCGGCCCCTGCCGGGGATCGCCGGGCGTCCGCGGGCCGGTCTGCTGCCCGGGCGGCGGACCGGGCTGGGACGTGAGGGGCGCCCGCGGCGGGGGCGGCGCGGGCGGGGTGGCCCACTGCGGAGCGGACGGCGTCCCCCACTGCTGAACCTGGGGCTGGGCCTGCGTAAGCGGGCCTGGCGCGGTCAGGGCCGCGCCAGGGGCGGGGAGCGCCTGCTGCGGGGCGGGCGGGTCCGGGAGGGGGCCGGTGGTGACGCGGTCGAGCGTGATGATGGCCGGGTCGCATTCGACGGGTGTGACCGTGCGGCCGCCGCCGGGCGCCGACTCGACGAGCAGCAGGGCGTGGTCGGGCAGGTGCTGGAGCGTGACGGGTTCGACGACGTACTCGTACACGCGCTGCGTGGTGTCGGCGTCGCTCCAGTTGGTGCCCTCCGCGTAGGAGTAGGCCGCCGACCAGTTCCGCGACGTGGAGGTGGAGGTGCCCTCGGTGTCGCTGCGGCTGGTGGAGCCGCCCCGGTTGCTGCCGCGCTGGTAGGACGTCGAGCGGTCCGGGAAGAGCCCGAACATCTCGCCGCCCGAGTAGGTGGTGCCGGACGAGCGGCTCGTCCCCCAGCTGCGGGACGTCCCCGTCGTGCGGCTGGTGCTGTGGGTCTCGGAGTCGCCCGCGCCCTCGGTGTCGGTGGTGGTGTGGGACTCGTTCCCGCCGACGTTCTTGGTGATCTGCGACAGGACGAACCGGTGGTCGCGCCCGATGAAGTCGGCCGCGCGGGCCGCGTCCTCGTGGTTGCCGAGCCGCATGAACGCGACGGCGCCCCCGCCGATCATCTCCGCGGACGTCTCCCGCAGCCGCCGGAACAGCAGGGTCAGCGGGACGCCGCGCCGCTCGCAGGCGTCCGACAGCCGTTCCAGGTGGCGGCGGGCCAGCTCGTCCGCGCCGGCGACGACCAGGGCGGGGGTGGAGTCCTGCGACGCGGTGATGCGGTGCGTCACCCACTGGACGATGAGGTCGGTGAGCAGCTCGGAGCGGACGTTGCGGGCCTGGCTGTCCAGCGCGACGCAGGTCAGGTAGCCGGCCCCCTCCTTCTCGGCGGGCTCGGTCCCGAGGTCCTCCAGCGGGTGGACGTAGGACTCGATCCGCGACAGGTTCGCGTGGGCCTGCCGCCGGTACTCGACGGTGAACAGCTCGTTGGCGATGTGCCGCCGCTCCTCGCGGGTCAGCGCGTCGCCGTCGTCGGGCTCGCCCATCAGGGCGCGCAGGGCCGCCGCGATCCGGCCGAGCGTGACGTTCCCGCCGAGCGCGCCGCACACCTTGGTCAGGATCCGGTCGTCCATGCTGCGGTCGGCCCGCGCGGCGTCGGGCGTCCCGCCGTGCATGGACTCGACGATCGCGTCCACCAGGTCGCGGGGCGGCATGTCGGCCAGCAGGCCGGACGAGGCCTGGCGGCTGGGCAGCAGCTGCGCGTCGACGCCCACCCACGCGGCCTGGGCCAGCTCGACGAGTTCGCGGCTGACGACCTCGCGGGACAGGTCGAGGACCAGCAGCGGCTGGACGGCGAGGGTGGACGTCCCGTACGTGGTGAGCAGGGCCTCCCACGCCCAGAGCGTCCCGCCGAACACGTCCAGGCGGCGGCCGGGGCGCGGGGCCGCGCCCCACTCGGGCAGCCCGTCCAGCCGCGCGCGCTCGGCGGCGTCGTGCGCCTGCTTGCGCGCGTGCCACTGCCGCGCCTGGTCCTGGTAGCCGCCGATGATCTGCTGCTGGGCCAGCTCGTGGGCCTGCCGGGCGCTCTGCCGCTGCCGCACGGCCCACCACGTCAGCGCCGCGCCGGGGGCCAGTGCGATGAGGGCCAGCAGGAGCGAGCCGATGGAGAGGGGCGACTGCACCGTCTGGGTGCCGCTGGCCGAGCAGGCGGCGAACAGCACGAGGACCATCGCGATCGCCGCGCTCACCGGGAGCGTCCGGTGCAGCCTTCGCTGGGCGAGCTGCTCGGTCTGCGCGACCCGGCGCGCCAGGTACTCCGGCAGCACCTGCTGCTGGGGCGGCGCCTCCGGGAACGGGCGCAGGAACCACCACCGGTCGCGGAACACCCAGCCGAGACGGGGGTCGGGGGTGAAGAGCCTCTCGCGGCGCGACAGCAATCCTCCGTGGTCGACCGGACCGCCCCTCACGATCTGAACCCCGTCCTCTCCCCGGTGCCGGCGCGCGGGCCACGCCTGTCCCGGCCCGCTCGTGATGCCGCAAACAACCCAAGCAGATTGACACGGAACTTGTCAGGCCCAACGTCAGGAATCGGCCTTCCCAAAGGTGACCTTGCTCAATAGCCTGACTGCCCATGACGTTGGACCGAGACGGGATCGCGGAAAACGCCGGCCGTTCACCCCTCCGCCGCGCGGCCGGACCACGCCGGGGCCGCTGACCATGTGGGACGTCGTGCGCGGCCTTCCGGTGTGCCGGCTGACGGAGGTCCCCCGCCCGGACGAGACGGACGGACGGGACGAGTGGCGCGACCAGCGGCTCGCGGCGCTGGTGTCGGCCTACCACGCGGGCAAGGAGCCGGTCCTCGTCGGCTGGCGGCGCGCGGAGGCGTTCGGCCCCACGGAGGTGTTCGTCGGCGGGGACGGGCTCGTCGCCGACCGCGACGGGAGCACCGCGACCCTCAGCCTCCCCGCGGGCGGGCGCGGGACGCTGCTGGCCGAGGGCCTCGCCGAGGACTCGATGGCGCACTGGGTGAGCATCGGCGGCATCGCCGACGGCCTGCTCGTGGACGACCCGCCGCCGGAGGAGCCCGCGAGGCCGTCCCTGGAGGACGGCCTGCTCTCGGTGTGGATGCAGCCGTTCGCCTGGATGCTGGTCGCCGAGCCCGTCGACCCGGGCGAGGCGCAGCGCCTCGCCGACGACCTCGCGGACCGGCAGCAGCGCGCCCGGGCGATGGCGGAGATGTCGCCGGAGGACTCGGTCGCGGCCGACCGGCTGGAGAAGCGGCACCGCGAGCTGCGCCAGGCCGCCACGTCCGGCCTCTGGCGGGTGCACCTGGCGGCCGGGGCGGCCACGCCCCGGGCCGCCGCCCGGGTCGCGGCGCTCGTGTGCGCGTCGGCGGACCTCGGCCGCCTGCCGTACGCGCTGGTCCCGGGGGCGGCGGGGCCGTTCGAGGCGAGCACGCAGCTCGTCGCGGCGCTGGCCCGTCCGCCCGTCCGGGAGGTGGCCGGGGTGCGGTTCGTGATGCGGCCGGATTTCGACGTCACGCCCGAGTCGCCCGACACCGGGGTCCGGCTGGGACGGGTCCTGGACCGCAACCGCCGCGACGTGGGCCCGATGTCGCTGCCGCTGTCCAGCCTGAACCGGCACACGTTCGTGTGCGGCGCGACCGGCGCCGGGAAGTCGCAGACCGTCCGGTCGCTGCTCACGGCCGCGTCGGCGGCGGGCCTGCCGTGGCTGGTGGTCGAGCCCGCGAAGGCCGAGTACCGGCTGATGGCGGCGCGCCTCCCGGACGCGGAGGTCGTCACGATCCGCCCCGGGGACGCGGAGGCGATCGCGGCCGGCATCAACCCGCTCGAACCCTCGACCGGGCCCGACGGGCGGCCGTTCCCGCTCCAGACGCACGCCGACCTCGTCCGCGCCCTGTTCCTCGCGGCGTTCGAGGCCGACGAGCCGTTCCCGCAGGTGCTCGCGGGGGCGCTGACCCGCTGCTACGAGCGGCTCGGCTGGGACCTCGCGCTCGGCGAGCCGGCCGTCCCGGGCACGTCGCCGCGCTACCCGACGCTCGCCGACCTGCAGGCCACCGCCGAGCAGGTCGTCGACGAGATCGGCTACGGGCAGGAGATCACCGACAACGTGCGGGGCTTCATCCGGGTCCGGCTGTCCAGCCTGCGGCTCGGCACCACCGGGCGGTTCTTCGAGGGCGGCCACCCGATCGACTTCGACGCGCTGCTCGCCCGCAACGTCGTCCTGGAGATCGAGGACGTCGGGGACGACCGCGACAAGGCGTTCCTGATGGGCACCGTGCTGGTCCGGCTGGTCGAGCACCTGCGGCTCCGGCAGCGCCAGGGCGCCCCGACCGGGCTGCGGCACCTCAGCGTGTTCGAGGAGGCGCACCGGCTGCTGCGCCGCAGCGAGCAGGCGGGGCCCGCGTCCCACGCCGTGGAGACGTTCGCGAGCCTGCTGGCGGAGATCCGCGCGTACGGCGAGGGGCTGATCGTGGCGGAGCAGATCCCCTCCAAGCTCGTCCCGGACGTCATCAAGAACACCGCCGTCAAGATCGTCCACCGGCTGCCGGCGCAGGACGACCGGGACGCGGTCGGCGCCACCATGAACATCACCGACGCGCAGTCGCAGTTCCTCGTCACGCTCACGCCGGGTGAGGGCGCGGTGTTCACCGACGGCATGGACTACCCGCACCTGGTCCGGATGCCGGACGGCTCGCACCTGGAGGAGGCCGCGCCGCCGACGGCCTCGCCCCGCGTGCTGGTGGCCCCCCGCAGCGGCACGTGCGGGCAGGACTGCCGCGACTCGCCCTGCACGCTGCGGGACATGCGCGCCGCCCAGCGCGCCCTTGCCGACCGCCCGGAGCTCGTGGTGTGGGCGGAGCTCGCGGCCGCCGCCCACCTGACCGGCTGGGGCGCCCCGCACCCGCCGTCCTCCGTGCTGGACGGCCTGCCGCCCCGGCTCCGCGACTGCGCCGCCTCCCACGCGGTGGACGCGGCCGTCGCGTCCCGGGCCGCGCCCGCCGGGCTGGCCGCCCACCTGTCCGCGATGCTGCGGGGCGCGCCGTGCGCCGGGGACGAGACGGGGTTCTTCGCCGCCCCCTACCGCTGGTGCCTCGTCCTGGAGCAGCTCGGCGAGGCCCACAAGGCGGACCCCGACGGAGGGCGCCATCGGATGAGCGGGGAATGGGAGGCCCGCCACGGACGCGCGATCCCCGGCGGCACGCTCACCGAGCAGTTCCGCGCCGTCAACGCCTGGTGGACCCGCGACCAGCGCGACCTCTCCGCCCGCGACCTGGCGGTCTGGGGCACCGCCCGGACGCTGGAGACGGTGGTGGGCGCCCAGCGCGACGACCCCGACTGGCCCGACCGCCTCCGCGACGCGACGTCCGGCTTCGGCGACCTCGGCGGCCTGCTCGACGCCTACCTGTCCACCGGGTAGCCGCCCGCCGCTACTCCTTCGCCCGCCGCGCGTCGACCTCGATCTCGATCTTCATGCGGGGGTCGGCGAGCCCGCACACCTGCATCGTCGCGGCCGGCCGCACCTCGCCGAAGCGGCGCCGCAGCACCGGCCAGCAGGGCTCGAAGTCCGCGCGGTCGGGCAGCAGGTACCGGACGCGCACGACGTCGGCGAACGTGCAGCCCGCCTCCGCGAGCGCGGCCTCGATGTTGCGGAGGCACTGCTCGGCCTGCTCCACCACGTCGTCGGAGATCGTCATGGTGGCGTAGTCGAACCCGGTCGTGCCCGAGACGTGCACCCGGTCGCCGTCCACAACGGCGCGGGCGTAGCCGATCTGCTCCTCGAACGTCGAACCGCTGAGGATCACGCGTCGTTCCGTCATGGTCGAGATTATGGAGCCCCGGCCCTCCGGGCCCCTCCGCCGGGTCAGGCGGCGTAGTTGCGGAGCACGCGCAGGGCGTCGGCGCCGTGCGGGCCCTCGGCGGTGAGGCCGGTCTGCGCGGGCGTGAGGCGGCGTGCGCCGAGCCGGCAGAAGTCCGAGGCCGGACCGGTGATCCGGGACGGGGCGGAGGGGTCGCCGAGCGGCCACCGCGTTCCGTCCGGGGCGGTGAGCTCGCAGAAGACGGGCGCGTCCGGCAGTCCCTCGACGGCGAAGGCGTAGGGCAGCGTGCGGTGGGCCAGCCAGGCGATGTGGCGGAGCCGCTCGGTGTCGGGGTAGGGGACGCCCAGCGGGACGGTGATGTCCAGTGCGTGCGCCCAGTGCTCGGCGAGCCGGGTCGTGGCGAGGGTGCGCGGGGACAGCGACGTCCGCACCCACGGCAGGCGCGTGCCCGGCGGGTGGGCGCGCAGGGCGCCCGGGGTGGCGAAGGCGGCCGCGCGCCAGCGCGCCAGCAGGTCGGCGGCGGGGGCGCCGCGCTCGGCGGCGACCAGGTCCGCGGCCATCCCGTCCACGGAGGTCTCGGCGGACGGCAGGAAGGCCTCCTGCCCCTCGGACGGCCCGCTGATCATCTCCTCGGTCTGGGCGAGGTGCAGGACGACGTCGGAGACGCTCCAGCCCTCGGCGTCGGACGGCCGGTCCCACTGCTCGGCCGTCAGGGACGCCAGCACCGCGTCCAGCCGACGGTACTCCGCGGCCAGGTCGTCGAAGATGTCCGCCATGGCGGCACGCTACCGACTTATGTTCGGGTTCGCCTGCCTTCGGCGGCCGGGCCGGTCACGCGAGCTTCTCCAAGCGGTCGGCTGCCTCGGCGGCGCCGCCCGCCTCGGCGAACGACTCCCGGACGCGCCCGGCGGCGGCCCGGTGCGGGCCGTCGGCCAGGATGGCGGCCAGCGCGTCCCGCAACTCGTCCGGCCGGACCTGGTCGAACGGGACGGAGATCCCCGCCCCGGCGCGCTCCACCAGCCCCGCGACGACCGGCTGGTCGTCCCTGATCGGCGCCGCCACCAGCGGGACGGCGTGGGACAGCGACTCGCACACGGTGCCGTAGCCGCCGTCGCAGACGACCGCCGACATCCGTTCGAGCAGCTTGGGCCGCGGGACGTGCTCGCGGACGATGACGTTCGGCGGCGCCTCGCCCACCGCCCCGGGCGGCGCCGCGAGGACCGCCTGGACGGCCAGGTCGCGGACGGCCTCGGCGGCGACCCGGAGGAACCGCTCGCCGAACGAATCGTCGCCGGTGACCAGCACGGCGGGACGGCCGTCCAGCCGGTCCCACGGGAACGCGCAGGGCGCGGGACGGCCGAGGACGGGCCCCACGAAGGCGAAGTGGTCGGGGAAGAACGAGACGTCGCCGAGCAGCGCGCCGGTGGCGAAGACCAGCACGAGGTGGTCGGAGAAGCGCAGGTCGAGCAGGTCGTCGATGCCGTGGTCGAGCTGGAACCCGCCGATCCGCTCGCGCACCCGCTCCTCGTCCTCCGGCCGGTCGGCGAGCGGCCGGGTGAACTCGACCGGCGTCGCCGCGCAGGTGGCCCAGGGGATCTCGCGGCGCCGGGCGGCCACGGGCGCGGCGAGCACGAGCTGGTCACTGACGACCACGTCCGGGCGGAACCGGTCGATCGCCGTCTCGACGCCGGGCATCATCGCGTGGCCGAGCGGGACGGCGAACTCCTCCCAGAGCGAGCGCAGTGCGTCGGGGCCCTCCGGCCGGAGCCGCGCCGTGGCGTCGTCGCCTGCGCTGAAGATCCGCGCACCGGAGCGCAGCAGGGGTTCGAGCGACGGGCGGTGGCCCGTCCAAGCGATCTTGTGGCCGCGGCGGGCGAGCTCGGCGGCGACCGCGGCGGCCGGAGCGACCCGCCCGGCCCCGCCCCGGGCCGGCGGCGGCACCGCGAACAGGAAGCGGCGCGACGGGGTGCGCGCCCGCGCGACCCCCGGGTCGCCGAGCAGGGACGGGACGCGGACCCGGCGCCCGCTCACCGCCCGGCCCCCGCGGTCGTCTGGCCGCCGGTGTGCTCGACGTCGTTCATGCTCGCGTCTCCTCCATGTCGGCCGTGCCGGACGCGGCGGTCCAGGCCACGACGTGTCCTTCGAGTTCGCGGGTCTCCACCGTGGTGACCGTGCCGCCGGCGGCGATCAGGAGCCGTTCGGCGTCGGCGACGGTCACGACCAGTTCCGGACGTTCCGCTCCGGGGCCCGCTCCCCGCAGCAGCGCCTGCAGCACCGCCTGCTTGGCCGCGCGGATCCGGGCGTCCTCGCCCTCGGGGGCGAGCCCGATGCCGGCCTCCTCGCGGCCGGGTCTGACCAGGGCCGCGCCCAGGTCGGCGTCCGAGGCGATCGCGAGGGTGAGCGGCTCGTCGAACGGCCCCGTGACGACCGGCCCGTCCCGGATGGTGAGCTCGGCCGGGAACAGCGGCCCGTGCCCCTCGCGCCAGAGGTGGTGGCGGACGGCGTCCTTGGCCGCGATCCGTCCGAGCAGCCACGGCCCCTGCTCGAACGGCGGGAGCGCCTCGTACTCGGCGCGCTCGCCGGCGCAGAGGTACTGGCGCATCAGCAGGTCGCGGGACGCGGTGCCGTCCCACCGCCTGCGGGCCAGGCACCAGCCGCCGGGTTGCGGTTCCGCCGTTCCGGAGACCTCCGGGGTGAACTTCATCCGCCAGAGCGCCTCGTCGGTGTAGAAGCGGTGGGCGGTCCAACCGTCGATGCGGCACCACACCGTCCCGGTCTCCGCGACCCCGCTCTCTCTGACCAGCTCCGCCGAGCAGCGCATGGTGGTGTCGGTCAGGGACTGGTTCCAGATGGTCGTGTCCAAGTGCTCCCCGGGGGAGGGTGGAGGCCCGTAGAAGGCGACCCGTTCGATCCCGACGGGGAACACGGTCTGGTTGGTGTCGCCGTACACCTGGAGCCAGTGGGCGCAGAGCTGCCCTGCGCCGTCCAGGAGCGCACCGGGCGTGGGCAGGGAGGTAAGGACGGCTCGCACACCGTCCTCCGCGAGGGCCGTGATCTCGGCGACGCCGCGGAAGAGCGGCCCCTGGAACATCCACCGCTCCTCGTAGAGCCGTTCGGCGGTGACGATGGGCGGCCCCTCGATGGTCAGCGGCGTGCGGTCCGGCGGGGGCGGCGCGGGGTGGCGCTCGGCGAGCAGGACCGTCCCGTCCGCGTGGCCGTGGACGACGACCTTCACCTTGCGCGGGCGTCCGGCCGCCTGGATGAGGTAGGCGCGGATGTCGGCGGCGGTCGGCGGCGCCGCGACGAGCCAGCGGACCGCGCGGACGTTCTCGAACCCGACGACCACCAGGCCGGGCAGCAGCTCGCGCGCCGCCTCGGCCATGACCTCCAGCAGCACGGCCAGCGGCACGGTCGGGAACCGGTCCGACATGTCCGGCCAGTCGGGAGGCAGCGGGACGAGGCAGTGGTCCCTCAGCCACGGCATAGTCTCCACCGAGAAGACGCGCGAGGTGTTCAGCTCCGCGGCCACCGGCGACACGTCCTCCCCCTGCGCGGACTCGCCGGGCGCGTCCTCGCCCTGCGCGTTCTCGCCCGGCACGGCCGGGGGCGCCGGTCCCCCGCCGAGCGCCTCCAGCACCGACTGCGCCCCGCTCGTCGCGTCGTCGAACAGGGCCTCCAGCTCGGCCAGCACGGGATCGTCGGCCGGCAGCCGCGGCAGGTCCCGGGCGAGCCGGAGGGGCTCCACCGCCCCGTCCAGCCTCACCAGCGGGGTCCCGAGGTCCAGGCGCATGCCCGCGGCGGGCGGCGGGGACGGCGGGGACGCGCCGTATCCCTCGGCCCACAGCGCGGCGACGACGCGGCGGAGCTGGGCCATCCCGTCGCGCTTCGGCACGTTGACGGCCATCGCGAGGTGCTCGCGGGTGCCGAGGCGGTCGGCGACGAAGCCGGTGAGGCCGCCCGGCCCGACCTGGACGAACGCCCGCACGTGCGCCGTGCCGTACAGCTCCTCGACCAGCTCGCTGAACCGGACGGGTTCGCGCAGGTGGCGCCCGACCAGCTCGCGCACGTCGGCCGGGCGGCGCGGGAACGGCGCGACCGTCGTCGCCGACCACAGCGGGACGCGGGGCTCGCGGATGTCCAGCGCCTCGAACGCGCGCCGCACCCGCTTCTCGTAGGCCTCGGCGTACGGGGTGTGGAGAGCCCACCGGAACGGGAGCTCCTGCCCGAGCACCCCTTCGGAGGCGAGCCGTCCCAGCAGCTCGCGGACGTCCCCGGACGGCCCGCAGACCACCGACTGGTGCGGGCAGTCGTCGTGGCTGACCACGACGCCGGACCGCCCGCCCGCGGCCTCCCGCGCGCGGTCCGCGCCGCAGCCGAGCGCCGCGTACACGAGGCCCGGGACTTCGAGGGCCTCGCCGTCGAGGGCGCCGAGGAGCGCCTCGACCGCGTCCGCGCCGCAGACCCCGGCGGCGGCCATCGCCGCCCACTCGCCGAGGCCGTGGCCCGCCGCGGCGTCCGGCTCGACACCGAGCTCCGCGAGCGCCGCGGTCAGCAGCCGGCCGACGCGGATCACGTCGGCCGCGTGCCCGGCCAGGTCGGTGCGGCCGGTCAGCTCGGGCTCGGGCAGGCCGAAGTGCGCGGCGACGTCGGCCACGCGCGGGTCGAAGGCGGGCTCGAAGCCGGGATAGAGGAACGCGAGGCGTCCGCCGTCCGCGAGGAGGGGGCGGGGCGAGAACCACACGTCGCTGCGGCCGCGCCAGGCGGTCCCGCGCTGGACGACGGCCCGCGCCAGGTCGAGCCTGCGCGCCGTGGGGCCGACGATGGCGAGCCGGCACGGAAGGTCGGGGGCGTCGTCGCCGACCCTGGCGAGAAGCTCCTCGTCGGAGGCGGACAGGGCCTCGGCCAGTTCCTCGGTCGTGCGCGCGGCCAGCCGCAGGGCGCCCTCCTCCGACCGCGGCGCGTCGAGCCGGCGCCGCCGGGGCCTGCGCGCGGCGGGCGGCTCCTCCAGCACCACGTGCGCGTTGGCGCCGCCGAACCCGAACGCGTTGACCGCCGCCCTGCGGGGGCCGCCGTCCCGGGCCCACTCCGCTGCCTCCCGGACGAGCCGCAGCCGGCCGCCCTCCAGCGCCGGATGCGGGTCGTCCGCGTGCAGCGTCGGCGGCAGGACGCCGTCGCGCAGCGCGAACGCCGCCTTGAGCAGCCCGGCGATCCCGGCGGCCGGCATCGCGTGCCCGATCATCGACTTGACCGTGCCGAGCCCGATCGGCGGGCCGTCGGTCCCGAAGACCCGGCGCAGCGTCGCCAGCTCGGCCGCGTCGCCCGCCGGGGCCGCGGTGCCGTGCGCCTCGATCAGCCCCACCGCGCCAGGGGCGGCCGGGGCGAGGCCCGCGTCCCGCCACGCCCGCTCGACCGCCAGGACCTGCCCGTCCACCGGCGGGCTCAGGACGCTCGCGGCGCGGCCGTCGCTGGACGACCCCGCACCGAGGACCACCGCGTGGATCCGGTCCCCGGCCCGCACGGCGTCCGCCAGCCGCTTCAGCAGGACGACGCCCGTCCCCTCGGCCAGGAGCGTCCCGTCGGCGCCCCGGTCGAACGGCCGGATCGTCTCGCTCGGGCTCAGCGCGCGGAGCCGGCTGAAGACGCTCCACACGGTCGGGTGGTGGGCATGGTGGACGCCGCCTGCGAGCATCGCGTCGGTCTGCCCGGTACGCAGCGCCCGAACCGCGTGCTCGACCGCGAGCAGCGACGACGCGCACGCCGCGTCCAGCGTGTAGGCGGGTCCGCGCAGGTCGAACCGGTCGGCGATGAGGGCCGCGGCGAAGCCCGGCGGCGGCCCGGCGGCGTCCGGCCCGTCCGGGCCCAGCCGCTCGCAGAACGCCCGGCGGATCTCCGCCAGCCGCCGCGGCCCGAGTTCGGGCACCAGCTCGCCGAGGATGCCGGCGACCTGGTGGGACGTCCTGACCCGCTGGTCGGACCGCGCCGCGCCCGGGGTGATGTAGCCGCCGCGCCCGAGGACCACGCCGATCCGGGACCGGTCGGGCAGCCGCTCGTCGCCGCCCGCGTCCGCGATCGCGTCCCCCGCCGCGCGCAGCGCCAGCAGGTGGTCGGGCTCCATGCCCCGCACCGCCGCGGGCTGGATGCCGAACCGGGCCGGGTCGACGACCGCCAGGTCGTCGACGAACCCGCCGCGCCGGCAGTAGAACCTGTCGCTCTCCGGCTCCCGCCCGTAGGCGTCCGGGTCGTAGTAGAGCGCGGGGTCCCAGCGTCCGGGCGGCACGTCGCCGATCGCGTCGAACCCGTCGAGGACGTTGCGCCACAGCTCGGCCGCCGACCCCGCGCCCGGGAACACCGCCCCGGCCCCGACGATCGCGATCGGCTCGCCCGCGTCGCTCACCGGACGGCCCCCGTCAGCACGACACGCGTCCCGTCCCCATGCGCGATCTCCCTGAGCAGGGCGGCCGCCCCGGCGCCCGGGTCGATCAGCCCGATGCCGCGCCGGGCGTACTCGCGCACCAGCTCGGGCGACGCCGCGCCGCCCGCGCCGCCGCCCATGCCGTCGCCCGCCCACGGCCCCCAGTCGGCCACGAGCACCCGCCCGCGCAGCCGTGCTCGCCACACATGCGCGAGCGTGCCGCACGCGTCGCCCGCCGCCGCCCGGTCGGCCTGCCCGGGGTGGCCGTGCACGCCGGCGAGGCCGCCGAAGACGACGAAGAACCCGAGACCGGGGTGGACGGCCTGGACGAGCGCGGCGGCGCCGTCCACCTTCGTCCGGTACACCCGCGCGAACGACTCGGGCGTCTTGTCGCGGATGAGCCGGTCCTCCGCGACCCCGGCGCCGTGGACCACCCCGTCCAGCCGGCGGTGCCGCCGGTAGACGTCGTCCACCACGGCCCGCACGGCGGCCGGGTCCCGAACGTCCGCCGCGTGGTACCGGACGGACGCGGCGTGCTCGCGCAGGGCGGCCAGGGTCCGGCGGATCCCGCGTTCGGCGAGGATCCTGCGGACCGTCGCCTCGATCTCGGCGGGGCGCTCCTCCCCGCGCGCGACGAGCGCCCGGCGCAGCCCGGCCTCGTCCTCGGCGACGGGGAACTCCGGGGCGCCCGCCGGCTCCGGGGTGCGGCCCACCAGTTCGATGTGGCAGCCGCTCGTCCGGGCGAACTCCAGGGCGACCCGCGCGGTGATGCCCCGCGCGCCCCCGGTCAGCAGGACGACGCCGTCCGGGCCGAGGTCCGGCGCGTCCCCGGCGGGCGGTTCGGCGGGGACCAGGTCCAGGCCGCGGCGCAGGCCGCCCTCGTACCCGACGACGACCGGCGCCTCGGCGGCCAGCAGCTCGGCGAGGATCCGCTGCGCGATCACGCGGGGGGTGGCCTCGGTGTCGACGTCCAGCGCGCGGACGAGCGTCTCCGGATACTCCAGCGCGGCGGTCCGGGCCAGCCCGCGAAGGCCCGCGCCCGGTCCCGGGTCGCCGATGGCGCCGCCGCCGGACCGGCGCCCGGACGCCTCCCCGGCGCCGCTCGCGAGCACCAGCCACCGCAGCCCGCCGACCAGCGCCTGCCGGACGCCCCCGAACGCCCGCGGCAGCGCGCGCGTCGCTCCGGGCCGCAGCGCCGCCAGATGGACGAGCCCGTCGCAGGGCCCGTCGACGTCCGGCGCGACGCGCACCCGCGCGCCGTGCCGCTCCAGCAGGTCGGCCAGTTCGAGCGCGACGCCGCACCCGTCGTCCACGACCAGGAACCGCCTGCCCGCGAACACCGTCCCCGACTCGGGCGGGACCGGCAGGGCGTCCAGCTCCACGACCCGCGGGACCTGACGCACCACCCGCGGCGCGGTCGGGACCTTGGGCAGGTGCGCGGTCCCCGCATGGCCCCCGGGACGCGCGGGACGCGCAACGGAAGGCTCCAGGGCGGCGGCTTCCGGAACGGCGGACTCCCGAACGGCGGACTCCGTAACGGCAGGCTCCGAAGCGGCAGGCTCCGCGACGGCGGGCTCTGGAATGGCGGGCTCTGGAACAGCGGATTCCGCAACGGCAGACTCCGGAACGGCGGGCTCCAGAGCGGAGGGCTCTGGGACGGCGGGGCGCGGCGGCTCCGCGGGCGCGTCCTCGCGGTCGCTCCCGGTGCGGGCGCTGATCACGGCGCGGGCGGCGGCGGGCACGTCCCGCGCGGCCTCGGCCCGCTCCCCGGCGCCCGGCCGTTCCGCGGGCTGCTCCCCGTCCGGCTCCTCCGCCTGCGCCGCCTCCCTCGGCAGCGTCTCCCCCGGCAGGACGGGCCGCGGCGCGGGGACGGGATGCGGTGCCGTGTCCCGTCCCGCCGTGTCCCGGCCCTCCGTGTCTCTTCCTGCCCGAGCCGGGCCCGCGGCCGCCAGGTGCCGCAGGACCACCTCGCGCTGCGCCGCGATCACCTCGCGGCTCGTGCGCAGGTACTCCAGGACGGCGGCCTCCGAGGCACTCGGGCCGGGACCCGGGATGCGCTCGGCGGGGCGGAGCGCGCCCGCCGGGTACCCGCCGTCGGCGGTGCGGACGCGACGGCCGCCGACGACCCACCCCGGCGCCGGGACGGGTCCGGAGAGCGGGCGGGCGTCGCGCCCGGCGAACAGGGGCAGCGGGTCGACCGGGACGCCGGCGGCGGCCAGCCGGGCGAGCGCGCGGAGCAGCGCCGCCAGGCCGTTCTCGCCGGGCACGTCGCAGCTCACGGCGGTGTGCGGCCGGTCGCCGAGGATCCTGCCGACGAGGCCGGTGAGGACCCGCCCGGGGCCCGCCTCGACGAAGGTGCGGGCGCCCGCGGCGTACATCGCCTCGATCTGCTCGACGAAGCGGACGGGCGCGGCGAGCTGCCCCGCGAGGATCCCGGCCAGTTCGGACGGGTCGCTCTCGTACGGCGCCGCCGTCGCGTTCGACCAGACCGGGAACGCGGGCGAGCGCAGGTCGCGGCCGAGCAGCTCGGTGTGCAGGCCCGCCGAGGCGGCGGCGACGAGCGGGCTGTGGAAGGCGCACGCGACCGGGAGCCGCTCGGCCTGCAGGCCCGCGTCCGCCAGGGCGCCCAACGCCAGGTCGACTCCCGCGGAGGTCCCGGAGATCACGACCTGGCGGGGCGCGTTGTGCTGGGCGACGACGACGCCCGCGTCCGGCAGCGCCGCGCGCACCTGGGCGGGCGTCGCGCTCACCGCCGCCATCGCGCCCGCCTCCGCCCCGGCGGCGGACAGGATCGCCTCGGCCCGCGCGGCGCTCAGGCCGATCATGTCGGCGTCCTCGAACACGCCGGCGGCGCACAGCGCGACGAGTTCGCCGCAGCCGTGCCCTGCGGCGAGGTCGGGATGCACGCCGACCGCGGTCAGCAGCCGGTGCACGGCCAGCCCGGCGATGCAGAGGGCGGGCTGCGCGACGCGCGGGTCGGCGAACTCCGCCCGAAGGCGGCGGCCTTCGGGCCGGGTGAACGCCCTCGGCGGGAACATCGCGGCCGCGTACCGCCCGCCGGCGTGCCGCAGGAGGCGCTGGAGGCGGGGGAAGGCGACGAAGAGGTCGGCGAGCATGCCGGGCCGCCGGCTGCCCTGCCCGGGGAAGAGGAACGCGACCTGCCCGGGGAAGAGGAACGCGACCTGCCCGGCCCCGCCCTGCTCGCCGGATCCGATGAACACGCCCGGCGCCGGACGGAACTCGGCCGCGTGCGCCAGCTTCTCCCGGAGGTCATCCAGGTCCGAGGCGACCAGCGCCACCTGCACCGGTCCGTCGAGCGAGGCGGCGGTCCTGGCGAGGTCGCGCAGCCGGGGCCCGCCGGTCAGCAGTTCCGAGAGCCGGCCGATCGCGGCGCGGGCGGCCGGGCGGTCGGCCCCGCGGATCAGGAACAGCTCGGCCGGCCACTCGGCGAGCCCGGACACCGGCTCGGGAGCGCCGTCATAGCCGGACAGGACGGCGTGGAAGCTCGCGCCGCCGACGCCGGAGCCGCTCACCCCCGCGTACCGCTCCCCCGGTTCGGCGGCCCACGGCCGGGCGCCGCCGCCGAACGCGAACGGGCCGTCCGGCGTCCACTCCGGGTTCGGGCGGACGAGGTGCAGGGTGCCCGGCAGCACGCCCGTGTGCAGCGCGTATGCGGTCTTGACGAGCCCGGCGAGGCCCGCCGCGCGCCCGGTGTGCCCGATCTGCGACTTCACCGACCCGAGCGTCACGCTCCCCGGCGCGGCCGCGCGGAACACCGAGGCGAGGGCCGCCAGCTCCGTCCTGTCGCCCACCTCGGTGCCGTTGCCGTCCGCCTCGACGAGGCCCACGGCGGCGGGTGGCACGCCCGCGCGCTCGTACGCGCGTTCCAGGGCGCGGCGCCGCCCCTCGGGCCGGGGCGCGGCGAGGTCGGGGGAACGGCCGTCGCTCGCCCCGGCGACCGCCTTGACCACCGCGTAGATCCGGTCGCCGTCGCGCTCGGCGTCCGCGAGGCGCTTGAGGACCACGCACGCGACGCCCTCACCGGGCGCGACGCCGTCGGCCGCCGAGTCGAACGCGGCGCAGCGCCCGGACGGCGACAGCGCCCCCTCCGAGGCGCGGAGCAGGTAGTCGTGGACGCCGTCGCGCAGATCGGCGCCACCGCACAGCACCATGTCGCTCGTCCCGGAGGCGAGTTCCTTGCAGGCCGCGTCGAGCGCGGCCAGCGACGCGGCGCCGCCTGAGTCCACAGTGTGGGTCGTGCCGCCGAGGTCGAGCCGGTTCGCGATCCGCGCGGCGATCATGCTGGTGAGGGCGCCGGGGAGGGAGTCCGCGGTCGGCCGCGGGAGCTGCTCGTCAAGGCCGGGAGGCACCTCGCCGTAGTAGGACGGGAGCGCCGCGCGCATCCCGTAGGCGGTGCCGAGGTCGCCGCCCGCTCCCGCACCGAAGACCACCGACGTCCGGGACCGGTCGAACGGGCGGTCGGCGTACCCGGCGTCCGCCAGCGCGCGGGACGCGACCTCCAGAGACAGGAGCTGGATCGGGTCGACACGGCCGAGCGCGCCGGGCGGGATCTCGTGGGCGAGCGCGTCGAACGGAACGTCGGGGATGAATCCGCCGCACTTCGACGAGGTCCTGTCTTGGGACGGCGAGTCGACGCCGCCGACAGTGACGGAGTCGACGCCGACGACAGTGACCGAGTCGACGCCGACGACAGTGACCGAGTCGACGCCGACGACAGTGACCGAGTCGACGCCGCCGACGATGTTCGCCCAGTACCGCGCGGCGTCGGAGGCCCCCGGCAGGACGCAGTCCATCCCGATGATCGCGATGTCGGCCGGACTGCCGCCGCCCGCGGGCGCCGCGGGCCCGGCGACGCCCAGCTCAGCAGCGCGGGCTGCCAGGAAGGCGGTCGCGCCGGAGGTGACCTGCTCGTGCAGGACGGCGATACGGGTCGTGGCCGACCGCAGCGCGGCGACCTGCCCCATCGGGTAGAGGCCGTCGGAGCGCTGGACGTCCGCGTCCACCGGGGTGTCGCGGCGCAGCCCCCTGCTCGCGACGCGCAGGCGGCCGAGGTTCAGCTTCTCCAGGCGGCGCCACACCTCATCGCGCGGCGTGCCGACCTGCTCCAGCTCGCGGCGGGTCTCCTCGAACACCTGGACGTAGGGGGTGCGGGCGCAGCGGGTCGCGTGGCCGGGCGCGGACTCCAGCAGGGCCGTCCCGCCGCAGCCGAGCGCGACCTCCTGGTAGCCGGGCGGGATCGCGCCGGCCGCGACCGCCTCGGTGGTGAACAGGTACGCGGTGCCCATCAGGACGCGGACGTCGGCGCCGCGCTCGGCAAGCGGCCCGGCGAGCACGGCGACCATGGCGGCGGACCGCTCGTCGTGGACGCCGCCCGCGAACATCACCGAGAGCTCGCGCGGGTCGCCGTCGAAGGCCATCAGCCGCTCGACCTGCGCGTCCCAGAGCGGGAGGCTCGCGCGCGGCCCGACGCGGCCCCCGCATTCACCGCCCTCGAACACGAACCTGCGCGCGCCCTCGGCCAGGAACCGGTCCAGCAGTTCCGGGGACGGCGCGTGCAGGTACGTCCTGGTCCCGGCGGCCTCCAGCGGCGCGGCCTCCGCCGGGCCGCCGCCCGCGATGACCGCGTACGGCGGGGCTGCCTCGCGGATCGCGGCGAGCTGCGCCTCCCGCAGCTCCGGCGGCGCGATCCCGAGCACGCTGGCGCCCCAGGGCCGTTCGCCGAGCCGGTCCGCGGTCTCGCGCAGCAGCGCCCGCACCCGGCCGGGATCGGTCAGGCCGAGCGCGAGGAACGGCAGGCCGCCGTCCTGCGCGACCGCGCCCGCGAACGCGGAGCCGTCGGTGACCAGCGTCATGGGGCCCTGCGCGACGACCGGTTCGCCGCGCGGCGCGAGCGGCTCGGCCCGCACGGCGGCCCGCAGGTGCAGGTCGATCTGCTCCCGGACGGCCCCCACCACTCCCCCGGCGGTCTTGAACCGGCCGGCGAGCGCGGCGGCGAGCGGCGCGTCGACCGCGGCCCCGGTCCCGTCCATCGCCACCGGGGCGGACGCGGCGGTGGACGGCTCCGCCTCCCGGACCCGCGCGAGCTGGACGTCCAGGACGACCCCGGCCGCGCCCCCGGCGACCGCCGCGGCGGCGGAGTGCGGCCCGATCCCGCCCGCCGCGTACACCGGCACCTCGGGCTCGGCCAGCAGGTGCTGCAGCAGGACGAACGTGGTCAGGTCGCCGGCGCGCCCGCCCGCCTCGCGGCCCCGCGCGACGAGCCCCGCGTCGTGGGCGAGGTCCTGCGCGACGGCGGTCGCGGCGGCGGCCTCGTCCGGGCTCACGACCTCGACCAGGAGGCGGCGCCCGCGGGCGAACCCGGCGACGTCCGGCGCGCCGTCCGTCCACAGCAGGGGCCCGTCGACCAGGACGGTGCCGGCGGCCTCGGGGATCTCCTCCGGCCGGATCCGGCACCCGGCGGGCACGCGGACGCCGAACGGGCCCTCCCACCAGCGGGTGACGTCGGCCAGGGCGGCGAGCGCGGACGCCCGGTCGGCGCCGAGGTCGAGCACCCCCGTGCCGCCGGCCCGGCAGACGGCGACGGCGAGCCGGGCCGCGGGCCGACCGGACGGGGCGACCCCGATGATCTCGGGCCGGGGCCGCTCGCCCCGGCCCCCGTCGTGCCCGGCCCTGTCCGTCATGCACTGCCCCCCGACGTCCCGCGCGGCCCGGCGCGTGACCGGCGCGGCTCGCAACAACGGTCCGCAACACTACGGTCGGCGACCCGCCGATCACGGAGGCGACACACCCGGGAACGGTCGTATGGCGGCGCGGCAAAGGAGATTGGAACGTCCCTTGACACGGCATGGGCCGGAGATGGCCCTGCGCGGGTCTCGCCCCCGCGCCGCCACATACCGCATAATGGCGATCACAGTCCGTGGCGGTGTGCCGCGGACGGGCCAGGCGGGGGCGCGATGGCGACGCTGAATCCGGCGACGGGACGGTTCCGCCTCCCGGCGCGGCGACGAGCGGCGGCGGGCGGCGGCCCGGACCCCGTGCGGGCCGCCCTCGCGCCCCTGCTCGCCGCCCACCGCACCGCCCACAGGGCCGGGCCCGGCCGACCGGGCGGCCTGCCCGCGCGGTCCGCCGAGGCCGAGCTGCTGCGCGGCTACGCGGTGGCCGAGCGCATGCACCGCGGCCAGCTCCGCAAGTCCGGCGCCCCGTACATCACCCATCCGCTGGCCGTCGCGCTGATCCTCGCCGGCATGGGCCTGGACACCACGACCCTGGTCGCCGCGCTCCTGCACGACACCGTCGAGGACACCCCGTACACGCTCGGGGAGCTCCGCGCCGACTTCGGCGACGAGATCGCGGTGCTGGTGGACGGGGTCACCAAGCTGGACGGCAGCCGCTGGGGCGACCGCGCCGAGGCCGAGACGTTCCGCAAGATCGTGCTGGCCGCGGCGGCCGACCTGCGGGTCCTGGTGATCAAGCTGGCCGACCGGCTGCACAACCTGCGGACGCTGCGCCACCAGCCCGAGCACAAGCGCGCCCGCTACGCCCAGGCGTCCCACGAGCTGCTGGTCCCGTTCGCGGACCGGCTCGGCATCCACGTGCTCAAGCGGGAGATGGACGACCTCGCCTTCGCCGCCCGGCATCCGGAGGAGCACGAGGCGACGCGGCTCGCCGTCCGGGCGGCGCTGAGCCGGGCGGGCCCGACGTTCGGACCCGCGACGGCGCTGCTGCGCCCCTCGCTCGCCGAGCACGGCGTCAAGGCGCGGGTGGGGGTCAGGCCGTCCCACCTGTACGCGGTGCACCAGGCGTTCGGCGGCGGCCTGGCCGGGCTGCGGCCGTGCGAGGCGGCGCGGCTCCTGCTGCTGGTGGACGGCTCCACTGCCGACTGCTACATCGCGCTCGGCGCCGTCCACGCCGCGCTGCATCCGGTGGCCGGGCAGGTCCGCGACTTCATCGCGACGCCGAAGGACAACCTCTACCGCTCGCTGCACACCCGGGTGATCAGCCCGGACGGCGACCCGTTCGAAGTGATCATCCGCACCGAGGCGATGCACCCGGTCGCCGAGTACGGCATCGTCGCGCACATCAGGGACGCGGGCGGCGACACGGGCCCCACCGTCGCCGAGCGCCGCGACCTGGTGTGGCTGAGCCGGCTGCTGGCCTGGCAGTCGGGCGCGCCGTCCGCGGAGTTCCTGGACCGGCTGCGCGCCGACCTCGCCGCCGGCCATGTCGCCGCGTTCACCACCCGGGGCGACATCGTCCCGCTCCCCGCGGGCGCCACCGCGCTCGACTTCGCCTACGCGCTCGGCCCCGGCACCGGCGACCGCTGCATCGGCGCCCTGGTCAACGGCCGGCTTGCGCCCATGTCGGTGCAGATCCGCAGCGGCAACGTCGTGCAGATCCTCACCGACCCGGCGGGCGCCCCCTCCGAGGACTGGCTCGGCTTCGCCGTCTCGGTGCCCGCGCGCCTCCACATCCAGCGGCGCCTCGCCCTGCGCCGCGCCGAGCAGGAGGCCGAGGCCGGACGGCGCCGCCTCGTCCGGGCGCTGGCGGGACGCGACGTCGACCTGCTCGCCGCCGAGGCGCGCGGAGACTCCCTCGCCGTCGCCCGCGACCTCGGCTACTCCGACGCCGACGCGATGTACGCGGCGCTCGGCACCGGCGCCCTCGGCCTCGACGACCTGTTGGCCCGCTTCGTCCGCCCCTGAACCCCCGATTACGCTGGTGCCGTGGTGATCACATGAAGGCGTTCGAGTACGGCGTCGACGGGCCGAAAGTGATCGTGGCGGGGGTGGACGGCTCCGAGACGTCGCTGCGCGCCGGGGCGTACGCGTGGGGGCTCGCGCGCCGCGGCGGCGCCCGGCTCGTCGTCGTGCACGTCGCGCACGTCGCCTCGATGGGCAGCCTCACCCCGGGCGGGGCCGCCGCGCTGCGCGAGACCGCCGACGAGATCTCCGCGCAGATCCAGCGGGAGCTGGAGGCCGCCGCGGGACGCGGGGAGGTCCGCTACGACTTCGTCACCGAGATGGGCGACCCCTACACCGTGCTCGCCCGCGTCGCCGACGAGTCCCGCGCGGACGCCGTGATCGTCGGCGCGTCGGCGCAGGCCGGGCACCGGCTGATCGGGTCCGTCGCCGTCCGGCTGGTCAAGGCGGGGCGGTGGCCGGTGACCGTCGTGCCCTGAGGTCCTCCCGCGCGAGCTTCGGCTGACGGCCCCGGACGAGCCGGTGGACGTGCAGGTGCGGCGGCGGCTCCGGCACGTCCGGGTCGTCTCCTCGGCGGCCCCCGACCCGCTGACGATCATGGTCGGGCGCGTCTGAACGGGCCGTCCCACGGAAACTGCCGGGTGGATGCCGCGACCACGGCGCACAGCAGCGCCACCACGGCCGACCCGCCGGCCAGGTTGATCCCGGACGTCGCGAGCGCCGCGTCGAGCCTGCCGTGCAGCGTCAGCGGCAGGATCGTCAGCAGCGCCACCGCGATCCCGCCGATCCAGGCGAACGCCCGGACCGGGCGCGCCGCCGACGACAGCAGCAGGTGCATCAGCGCGGTGGCCTGGATGGTCGCCGCCGAGGCGCACAGCGCGTAGCTGGTCGCGGCGGGCGCGGCGGCGGTGTGGCCGCCCGCGAACACCGGCACCTCGACGCCGAACGCCGACCGCAGCCCGATCACCACGGCGAACGAGAGGCCCCCGCCGACCAGCGCGGCGGAGATCCCCGTCCACCACAGCGGGCGCAGCGGCGGTCCGGCCCCTTCCCTGGAGACCTCCTCGTGGAGCGCGATGAAGTCCTCGTACCGTTTGGGCGGCGCTTCCATCGGGCGCCGCCGCGCCGCGGAGGGGCAGCGGAACGAGCGTTCCCACGGCCGCGGCGCTGGGCGGCCGGCGTGCCTGCCCGGCAGGCCACCGGAGTCCCGCCCGAAGGATGAGTCGGGCATGGTGCCTCCCCCGGTGCGAACGTAGGAGTGCTACCCGGGGCCCTAGGGAGGAATTCGCGCAACGTCACCATTTTGCAGATGTTTGGCCGCGTTCCCCCGTATGGCAGAACACGGCGGAGCCCCGGGGAGCGCGTCCGGGGCTCCGAAGCCGCTCGGACCAGGCCCGTTCAGTCCGTTCCGGCAGGCCGAACCCGCGGGCCCGTCAGACCAGGCCGGCCTTCTCCAGCGCCGCGCAGCAGGTGCCCGTGATCAGGCGGGCCACCACGTACGGGTCGACGTTGGCGTTCGGACGGCGGTCCTCGATGTAGCCCTTCTTCTCCACCTCGACCTGCCACGGGATGCGCACCGAGGCGCCGCGGTTCGACACGCCGTAGCTGAACTCGCTCCACGGGGCCGTCTCGTGCATGCCGGTCAGCCGCCGCTCGATGTCGGCGCCGTACCCGGCGACGTGCTCCTGCGCCTTCTCGGCGAGCGCCTCGCACGCCGCGATGATCGCGTCGTAGCCCTCGCGCATGGCCTTGGTGGAGAAGTTGGTGTGCGCGCCGGCGCCGTTCCAGTCGCCCTCGACCGGCTTCGGGTCGAGCGTCGCGGACACGTCGTGGTTCTCGGCGATGCGGTAGAGCAGCCACCGGGCGACCCACAGGTGGTCGCCGACCTCGAGCGTGCCCGCCGGGCCGATCTGGAACTCCCACTGGCCGGGCATGACCTCGGCGTTGATGCCGGAGATCTTCAGGCCCGCGGCCAGGCAGGCGTCCAGGTGCTCCTCGACGATGTCGCGGCCGAACACCTCGTCCGCGCCCACGCCGCAGTAGTAGAAGCCCTGCGGGGCCGGGTAGCCGCGCTCCGGGAAGCCGAGCGGGCGGCCGTCCTTGTAGAAGGTGTACTCCTGCTCGATGCCGTACCAGGAGTCCTGGGCCGCGTACTGCTCGGCCACGGGCCGCAGCTTGGCCCGGGTGTTGGTCTCGTGGGGCGTGCCGTCGACGAGGTAGACCTCGCACAGCACCAGCTTGTTGTCCCCGCCCCTGATCGGGTCGGGGCAGGAGAAGACCGGCTTCAGCACGCAGTCCGAGTGGTCGCCGGGCGCCTGGTTCGTGCTGGACCCGTCGAACCCCCAGTCCGGCAGGTCGGCCCCGTCGGCGAGGATCCTCGTCTTCGACCGCAGCCGGGCGGTCGGCTCGGTGCCGTCGATCCAGATGTACTCGGCCTTGTAGCTCAACATCGGTCCCTTCGTCGCTGCCGGGCCTTGCGGGTTCGGCCTCACAGAACGTGCCAACTGGGCATTTCGCACCTGTTGCCCTTTTGTGAACGGCATGTAACACGCAACGCGACCTGCTGAGACGTTCCTCACACGCCGTGCCCGCACGCCGGCCCGGGCGTCCGAGAACGCCTCGCACACCCCACCGAAGCGCCCTCAAGCATCCGATACGAGACAATAAGGCAATTTTCCGCCATTTACTAAACCTTATCTCCCGCCCAGGCTGAACCCTCGCATGTTTCTTTAACTCCTCCACACCGGCCGCATGATCAGTTCGGTTCATGATGAGCGAGGATCCGTAGCAAAGGTCCCGATCAAGGAGCCGTAGAACGGGGGAAGAGAATGAAGCGAGTATTCGCGGCCTCAGTGGGCACGGCCGTCGCAGTGACGGGGTTCGCCTCCATGGCGCCGGCGAGCCAGGCGGCCGACGGCGGCAGGCACCGCGTCCACGTGGTGAAGCCCGGCCATTCGATCCAGCGGGCGGTCGACCGCGCCCGGCCCGGCGACACCATCCTGCTCAAGGCGGGCCGCTACAAGGGCGGCGTCCTCGTCCGCAAGCGCCTCACCATCCGCGGCGAGGGGAACCGGACCATCCTGCGCCCGGGCCGCCACGACCACTGCGCGAAGGCCAAGGCGCCCGGCATGGGGATCTGCGTGGTCGGCACGCCGCGGCACAAGGTCCACGGCGTGACGATCCGGAACCTGACCGTGTGGGGTTTCAAGAACACCGGCGTCTACGGCATGCACACCGACCGCCTCAGCGTCCTGGCCGTCCTGGCCAAGAACAACGGTGAGTACGGCATCACCGAGTTCCGCTCCACGCGCGGCCGGTTCCTCTGGAACTGGACCATCGACAACCGCGAGGACGCCGGCCTGTACGTCGGCGACACCCCCGACGCGCGCGGGACCGTCGTCGCCGGCAACCACAGCCTCGGCAACACCCTCGGCGTCCTCGTCCGTCACGCCCACCACGTCGTGGTCCGCGACAACGAGGTCGCCGGCAACTGCGTCGGCATCGCCCTGGTGGACGACGGCCAGGTGGGCGGCCAGGGCCACAACGCGGTCTGGAAGAACAAGGTCGTCAAGAACAACCGGACCTGCGAAGCGCACGAGGAGGTCCCCGCGCTCGGCGGCACGGGCATCCTGCTCATCGGCGGCGAGCACAACACGATCGCGAAGAACGTCGTGAAGTTCAACCGCGGGGCGCTGCCCTCGTCCGGCGGGATCGTCCTCCTTCCGGGCGAGCCCCAGAGGAACGGCCACGCCCGCCCTGCCCGGTACAACCTGATCGAGGACAACGTCGCCCTGCGGAACGCTCCGTTCGACCTGGTCGACAGGAGCGGCAGCAGGACCAACCGCTTCCGCGACAACAAGTGCCGGACCTCGGACCCGCGCCACCTCTGCAGGCACCACCACTGAGCGGAGACGCCACTGGCAGGACCCCGCTCCCGTACCCGGGAGCGGGGTCCTCTCACTCCGGCGGGCCTCCGCCGCGCAGGAACCGCTCCCCGAGCGGCGTCAGCGCGTGGTGCACCGTCTTGCCCCGGCGCTCGCTGGTGAGGAGCCCGGCGCCGCGCAGGGCGGTGGCGTGCTGGGAGGCGGACGCCGCGCTGACCCCAAGCCGGGCCGCCAGCGTCCCGGTCGTGAGCTCCCCGTCCGCGCCCACCAGCCGGATCACGGCGGCCCTGGTCCGCCCGAACACCTGCGGCAGGGTGTCGCCCGTTCCGGTGAGCGGCCGGGACGAGGGGACCACCACGGTCGCGGGGCCGGCGCCGGCGACCATGACGCGCGGCCCGGTCACGAACACCGAGGGGATGAGCAGGAGCCCGCGCCCGCCGAGGCGGACGTCCCCGTCGCGCAACGTCTCGACCTCAAGCACCGGGGCCGTCCAGCGGATGGCGGGATGCAGGCTCCCGAGCAGGCCGCCGATCCCGTCGCGGGCCATCGTCCGGGCGTGCCGGGACGCCTCGGCGCACAGGTGGTCGCTGAGGTCGGACCACGAGTCGGCCAGCGCGGCGCTGTGGAAGTCGCGGAGCCCGCGGACCAGCGCCCGCATGGTCTCTCCGTCCCCGCCGGCGAGGCGGGGCAGCCACGAGGCCGGCGGCCGCGGGCCGTGCGAGCGCTCCAGCTCGTCGCGGATCCGCCGGACGGGCGTCGAGGCGACGGCATCCAGCTCCGATTCGAACCCCGGCACCACCGTGTACGGCGTCAGGAAGTCGGGGAACCAGCGTCCGGGCGGCACCAGGTCGAGCAGCAGGCGGGACGGGCCGGTGAGCCCGGCGCGCGTCCGCGACCGCCAGCCGCCGGGAATCGGCTCCGGCCCGACGGCGCGCAGGGCCTGGGCCCCGAGAACGGTCTGGGCGATCGGCGAGAGGCCGGGGGTGATGCGAATCCGGGTGAGGTCCTCATAGTCGAGCCAGAGCCGGAGCATGGGTCGGAGAATACGACATTTAACCTATTTCTGAAATCATTGCACCCGGCGCGGAACGTGCTGGAAGGTGCGGGCATGAATCGACTCCGCCTGTTCTGCCGTGCCGTTCCGCTGATGGTGTTCGCCGCCGTGGCCGCGGTCGCCCTCCCCGTCCGCGCCGACGACGGCACGAGCGTCCGCGAGGGCGACATCAACGGGGTCCCCTACCGCGTCGAGGTCCCCGCCCGCTGGAACGGGACACTGCTGCTGTGGAGCCACGGCGCGTACAGCCTGGAGTTCCCGGCGCCCTCGGAGATCTCGCTGACGAACCACCCGGCCACCCGGCAGTGGCTGCTCGACCACGGGTACGCGCTCGCGGCCTCGCAGTTCCGCGTCGCGCAGGGCTGGGGGGTGGTCGAGTCCGGGCTGAAGGACCAGATCGACCTGCTCGACTGGTTCACCGCGAACGTCGGAAAGCCCCGGCGCACCGTGTCGGCGGGCTCGTCCGCCGGCGGCCTGACCTCGGTGCTCCTGGCGGAACGCAACCCTGGCCGCTTCGCCGGCGTCGCCTCCCTCTGCGGAGTGCTCGGCGGCACGACGGGCCACTTCAACAGCGCCCTCGACACCAACTTCGCGGTCAAGACGCTCCTGGCGCCCGACCTGGAGCTGGTGCGCATCAAGGACCCGCAGGCCAACACATCCAGCGCCCGGCGCGCGCTCGGGACCGCCCTGGGCGACCCCGGCGGCCGCGCCCGCCTCGCCCTCGCCGCCGCCCTCGCGGACATCCCCGGCCGCTACACCTCGCGGGCACCGGCGCCGGACACGGTCGCCGGCCAGGTGGAGCAGCAGGTCTACTACGCCGCCTACGACCGCGGCGCCTTCTGGGGCGCCAACCGCGCCGACATCGAGAAGCGCGCGGGCGGCAACCCGTCCTGGAACACCGGTGTGGACTACCGGGCGCTCCTCGCCCGCTCCAGCCAGAAGGCCCTGGTCAAGCGCGCCTACCGCGAGGCCGGCCTGAGCCTCCGCGACGACCTCGCCCGCCTGAACGCGGCACCGCGCGTCAAGGCGGACCCCGCCGCCGTCCGCTACCTCGACCGGTACGGCACCCCCACCGGCCGGACCCCCTCGCCGGTCGTCACCCTGCACTCGACGGGCGACGGCAACGTCCCGCCGGAGAACCAGCGGTGGTACGCCGAACACGTGCGCAACCCGGCGAACCTGAGGCAGCTCTACGTCGACCGCGGCTACCACTGCTCCTTCACCGCCTCCGAAGAGATCGCGACGCTGCGGACGCTGCTCACCCGG
Source organism: Actinomadura sp. K4S16 (assembly GCF_008327685.1). Classification (GTDB taxonomy): domain Bacteria; phylum Actinomycetota; class Actinomycetes; order Streptosporangiales; family Streptosporangiaceae; genus Spirillospora. The sequence goes on along the minus strand of NZ_BDDE01000018.1, from coordinate 225,424 downwards.
ATGAACACCCACCGCTGGCCGGACACGCGACCGGCGACCCTCAACCGCTTCGCGGGGTCGCTTGCGCCTGACTACCAGACGGTGTTCGACATGGACCCCGAGCCCGGCATGCACCCCACGACCCCGTCCTTCACCTACCACCACCCAGGCCGCTACCTGCGCCCGTAAGAGGCACCATCCACAGAGGCCATGGTCCGCGGGGGCGAACCATGGCCTCTGTGCGATGAGTTCGGCGGTCGAGCGGAGTCCACACGTACAGACCCTGCCGCAACCCTGGAGGAGCGATGACCGCCAAGGCCCTGCCACCCGTCGTCGACGCCGAGACCTGGCGTCGCCAGCTCGACGACCTGCGCGCCCGCGAGAAGGCCGCGACCCGCGAACTCGACGCGATCGCCGCCCAGCGCCGCCGCCTGCCGATGGTCGAGATGCCCGAGTACACCCTGGAAGGCGAAGAGGGCCCGGTCAGCCTGGCCGAGATCTTCGACGGGAGGTCCCAGCTGATCGTCTACAACCACATGTGGTTCCCTGGCGAGAAGTGGCAGTGCCCGGGCTGCACAGGCTTCACGTCCCAGTTCACCCGCTTGGAGTTCCTGGACGCCTACGACGCGCGCTTCGTCATCGTCACCCAGGGCCCGATCGACGAGGCCCTCGCCTACAAGAAGCGCGTCGGCAACAAGATGACCTGGTACTCCACCGCGAACAGCTCGTTCGGCACCGACGTGGGCGCCCCTCCCGGCGGCGGCTTCGCGGTCAACGTCTTCCTACGCGACGGCGACACCGTCTACCGCACCTGGCACACCAACGGCCGGGGCACCGAGCAGCTCAGCCACACCTTCCCCCTGATCGACCTGCTCCCCTACGGCCGCCAGGAAGAATGGCAGGACGCCCCCGAAGGCTGGCCCCAGTCCCCCACCTACACCCGCTGGGCAGGCTCCGAAGAAATAGCAGCCAACTACGGCCAGGACGCCTGACACGCCGCGGCCTCCTGGAAAAGGCTTCGACGTGAAGCGCGAGGCCGGGCATGCTTCCCACCGTGCATGAGAACGGCGACCATCGCGGGCGGTACACGCTGACCGACGAGAACGGCCACGTGTGGGGAGCATGCCCGACGGTGGAGGGTTTCTTCGGAAACCACCAACGCGGGACTTACGAACTCTTCGGCTGGATCCCGGAATGCGCTGAGATTCCAGACCGGCCTGGCAACGGGGTGTGGCTGGTGCCCGACGACAAGGCGCTTGACCCCTGGCGCCTGGATGACGTGGAGAACCTAGGGCGGTGTCGGGGAGCCGACAGCCTCGTGATGAGGGGCCTGGACGAATTCGAAGGCCCACCCGAGGGATACAGAGGCCCGGTCCGAGTACACAACGGTCACCGCTGGCTGGGCTCCTGCCGAGAATTCACCCGGATCCTGCCCGCCGAGGAGGTGCCCGCGCTCGTCCTGCGGCGCCTCGTTCCAAGCGACCGGCTTCTGACGGCGCTGGCGACGGGCACCCGCCGAGCACTGAACCTGGGAGAGGCCACCCTGGAGGTAAGGGCTGACCACGGAGCCCTACTCCTCAAAGAAGTGCTGTGGCCCAAGATCAGTGCCTGGGCGCCCTCGTTCCCCGGATCCGGCCTGATCGACCTCCATCTCGCCGAAGGGACCTTCACGCCCGTGCACGAACGCGCCCGGCCCCTCTGGGACCAATGGTTCACCGGCCCGCCGGCCTCCAAGGGCGCCTGGACCGGCCTCGACACCGGGCCCCGAGGAGACTGGCTCACCCTCGTCCGCCAACGCGGCTGCCAGATCACCCATCGTGCCCGGCCGGCCGGCCACACCTACGAACTCGACGGTCGGCACGTCACCGACGAACCCGGCCTCTACCTCGCGCTCGGCGAGGCCGTGAACGGCCCGGGCGGCTACTTCGGCGGTTGCCTGCCCGCCCTGGCCGACTGCCTGTACGGCGGCTTCGGCTACACCGCCCCCTCGACCCTGCTCTGGCGCGACGCTGCGACCGCCCGGGAGCATCTGTCCCGCACCCTGAGTCCTGAGGGCGAGGAGTACAGCCTCTTCTCGGTAGTCCTCGATGTCCTGGCCGAGCGTGGGATGAGCGTCACCCTGGCATGATGCGGACCTCCTGTGCTTCCGCGTGTGAGACCTGAGGACCATGGGCAAATGGATGTGGCTGACCAGGTACGACGGTGCCGAGGCCGCGGCTGTGCTAGATCATCCGCACGGCCTGCACGCGGGCCTCGAGCGGCTGTTCAACGTCTGGGAGGACCTGCCCGTCGGCCTCGGATACGACCCGTCCGGCTCCTTGAGGAAGCTCGAGGCGGTGGACACCCACAGGGCTTGGGACGCCCTGCACGTCCTGCTGACCGGCCACCCGAACGAGGATTACGAGCAAGCCTCAGGGGCCCCACCCGCATGCGACGTGGTGATGGGCGGCCTAGTCATGAACGAAACCGGGAAAGGCTCCCTCCTACACGTCCCGCGCCTCCTACGCCCCGACCGGGTACGAGCGGTAGACGCCTTCCTATGCGACCTAGACCGCGACACCCTGATCCGTGAACGCCACGCGCACCTGAAGGAACTCCAGCCCTACTCCTTCGAAGGCTGGGGCCGCCTCCCAAGCGGCGAGGACGGCGACATGGTGCAACAAGGCGTCCTGGCAAAGGCCTTCGACACCGTCCGCGACTTCTACACCCGCGCCGCCACCGCCAACAACGCCGTAATCAAAGAACTCGCCTAGTCGGAAGGCCCCGCCGGAGGCGTGTTGGAATCGCAGCCCTCGTGGTCGGGCGGCGGCGCGCACCCTGGCCCTTGTCACGGATCACGGTGAAGCTTTTCGCGGATCTGCTTCTCTTCTTCTGGTGTGATGGTCGATGCCGCACTGCGTATGAACAGGCCGAGCTCATACATGGTGTTCAGGACTACTCTGATCTCGACGTCGAGTTCCTTTGCGAGCTCGTAGATACGCCTCGTCATCGCATCGGCCCCTGTCCGCCATGGCTCTTGTGATCGTCCACAGTTCGACTCAGCTGGAACCAGAGGACGACGCGCGGACGTGCCAGATAGCCCCCGTGGGAGGCCGACAAGTGCGGGCCGGCGGCGCGGCCCCCGTGACCACCGTCAGCCGTCGGGCCGGGCGGCTCTGGCGTGATGCGCGGCCGGGCGCGCGCCGCCGGGGACCGGCGCCCACGCCGCGCGCTCCGGCGACGGGCCGCGCCACGGGCGCGAGCGCCGCCACCCCTTGATCCCAAACAGCTCACCGGCGGAGAACGTCGACCAGATCGGGGAGATTCAGGCGGAGCAAGTCCTGCGCCAGACGGTCGCGCTCATCGTCGGTGGTCACGGGCAGCAGGCTACTCAGTCCGCCTGCCCGGGCCCGAAGAACGTTCCTGTTCTCCGGGCTGGTCACTCAGTTGGTCACCCACAAGATCGAAGGCCATGATCCGCGGGGGCGGATCATGGCCTTGACGTGGGTGGGCGCGGACGGTTTCGAACCGCCGACTCCTCGCTTGCAAGGAGCCGTGATCATCAACTGGACGGCGCTCACCTGGGCGTTCACAACCCGTCCGGGAGGGCGCACGCTCTCTGCCCACAGACCTAATGGCACGCTAATGGCACGGACGCGCGGCAAGATCACACAGGCTGATCAAGGTTCTGAGCTGCTACGCCTCACAGCTTCTGCGCTCCCGTCTGGCACGCAAGCGGCACGGGGCCGTCCTCCCGCATGGCACGCACACCACTCCCCCGCCTGAGCTTCCCGTCTGCCGTCGTCCCGCGCTCCGCGCGGCCGGGCCAGGGCCAGGGGGTGAAGGTGGAGCGCCCCACCGGACGAACGACCTTCACCCCCTGGCCCTGGTCCGGTAGATCCCCGATCGGGACGACGGCAGACGGGAAGCTCAGGCCCACACCCCAACCCGCGGCAACCGTCACGGACACGCCCCCTACTTCCCGGAGCCGGAGTGCCCCCCGCCGGAGGCAGAATGGCCGATCGATAGAGACGGGGCAAGGATGAGCGATGCTGAGGTCTTGGGTGCCTGGTGGCGCTCATTGGTTGATCAGGCTCGGGAGGTGACCACGGTCCGGGCGCTGTGGTTCGGCATCGTGGAGTTGGCGGGGACCGAGGGCGCCAGTTGGAATCTGTATGTGGGCGGGTGTCGGGAGTTCGCTCGGGAGGATGACACAGGCGACTGGGCCGCTGAGCCTGCTTGGTGGCCAGAGGGGCGCTACCTATTCCTGACTGGCTTGAACGAGCGTGCAGAGGACGGCGCTGACGCGATGCTGGCGTATGTGGCCGGCCTCGTCCGCTCTCTGGCTCCCGAGCAGTCTTGGCCTGGCCTCCTGGAGGGGGTTGCAGTCGGTTTCGATGACGGTGATTTTGCGCTGACTTGGACCTCTTAGCGGCGGCGCGTGGCCCGTGACCGCCAGCAGTTGGCGGACGGAGCGGCGGCGGCACGATGCCCGGCCCGGCGCGGCACGGCCGTCTCGAGCGATGGACGACAAGATCAACAAAGCCGACTCGGATGACGACGATGGGGCGGCCGGAGCACTCGCGATCGTGGGCTAATGGCACGCTAATGGCACGAGACCCCGTTTCCGATCTTGGAAACGGGGTCTTTTGGCTGGTGGGCGCGGACGGTTTCGAACCGCCGACTCCTCGCTTGTAAGGCGAGTGCTCTACCCCTGAGCTACGCGCCCGCGTTGCCGGGAAAGCGTACCTGGTTCTTGGGGGCGATCGCGAAGCGGCGGGGGGCGGGGCAGGTCAGGCCATGGCCTCGCGGACCAGGTGGGTGTCAGTGAACTGTTCGAAGTCGGTGATCTCTCCGGCCTGGACGCGCCAGACGTGGACGAAGCGGACGCGCATGCCCTTGCCGGTGTTGCGGTAGGTGCCCGAGTAGTGGCCGATCGCTACCACGGTTCCGTCGCCGCCGTCGATCAGTTCGTCGGGGTCGGCGCGGAAGCCCTTCCACTCCTTGGCGAGGCGGCCGAACACGCCGGCCTTGATGGCTTCCGTGCCCACATAGGTGCCCGCGTAGGGGAAACCGGCCATCTCGGTCCATGCCACGCTCTCGGCGAACTTCTCGACCATGCCGGCCAGGTCGCCGCGGGCCGAGGCCTCGTAGTGGGCCTTGACGATGTCGTATGCCTCGCTCATGTGGTGTCTCCCGTGTCGACGAGTCTGTCCGGCCCAGCGTCCCAGAGTGCCTTGGTTGCGCGGTCAGGGTCAGGTGGGTAGGCCGCCTAGGAGGCGTAGGGCCGTGCGCATCAGGGGTGGGTGGGCGAGGCCTTGGTGGGTTGCCAGGCGCATGAGGTGGGGGTTTTCCAGGGCGCGGGTGAAGGCTCGGCCTAGGGCGAAGGGGGTGCTGTTGGCACGGTTGACGGCGGCCGGGTACTTCCGCAGGACGTGTTCGGGGAACGGGGAGCGGAAGGCCGTTGTGATCACTTCGGCGGCCAGGCGGCCTGCCTCCAGGGCGTAGGAGATTCCCTCGCCGCTGGACGGGTTGACCATGCCGCCGGAGTCGCCCGCGAGGAGGACGCCCGGTAGGTAGTGGGGGCGGCGGCTGAAGCCCATGGGGAGGGCCGCGCCGCGTAGGGGGCCGACCGCGTTGTCTTCCGTGAAGCCCCAGGACGGGGGTAGGGAGGCTAGCCAGCGGGAGCAGAGCTGGTGGTAGTCGGGGTGGTCGGTGCGCAGGAACGCGACGCCGACGTTGCAGGTGCCGTCGCCCATGCCGAAGATCCAGCCGTATCCGGCGGGCGCCAGGTCGAGTTGGATCTCGAGGTACTCGTCATCGTGGCGGGGGCTGCGGAAGTAGCGGCGGCCCGCGATGCCGATGGGTCGGTCGCGGCGTGGACGCAGGCCGAGCGCTACCGAGAGGCGGGACGAGGCTCCGTCGGCGGCGATGACCAGGCGTGCCTTGTGGGTTCCGGTGGAGGTGCGGACGCCTTGCACACGGCCGTTCGCCGTCAGCGGTGCCGTCACCTTGGTGTTCTCTCGGAGGGTCGCGCCGGCGCGGACGGCGTTGCGGGCCAGGATCTCGTCCAGGTCGGCCCGGGTGCGGGTGAGGCCTAGGCCGCCGTTCGGCCAGGGCAGCTCTAGGCGGCGGTCCCCGCCGAGTAAGCGGACGCCTTTGGTCGGGAACCAGCCGGGGCCGGTCGTAACCACACCGAGGGACTTCAGCTCCTGGACGGCCCTCGGCGTCAGGCCGTCGCCGCACACTTTCTCGCGCGGGAACGAGGTCTTCTCCACCACTAGGACGTCGAGGCCGGAGCGGGCGAGGTGGGTCGCGGCGGACGAGCCCGCGGGGCCCGCGCCCACCACGATGACGTCGTGCATCACAGGTACCGATTGAACCAGTCGGCGGCCTGCGCGGTGACCTCTTCGAGCGCTCCGGGCTCCTCGAACAGATGGGTCGCGCCGGAGATCACATGGACCTCGGAGACGGGGAGGCTGCGGTGCGCCTGCTCGTTCAGCTCCAGCACCTCGGTGTCGCGCCCGCCGACGAGCAGCAGTACGGGGGCCTGGACCTGCGGGAGGGACGGCCCCGCCAGGTCGGGACGCCCGCCGCGGGAGACGACCGCGGCGATCTTCTCGGGACGGGCCGCGGCGGCGCCTAGGGCGGCGGCCGCGCCGGTGCTCGCGCCGAACAGGCCGATGGGGAGGCCCGCCGTGTGCGGGGCGGCTTCGAGGCCCTCGGCGAGCCCGTCGACCGCGCCGACGAGCCGCCGCGTGAGCAGGTCGATGTCGAAGCGGAGGGCCGCGGTCACCCGGTCGGCCTCCTCCTCGGGCTCGGTGAGCAGGTCGATGAGGAGCGTCCCGATCCCGGCCGCGTTGAGGCCTTCGGCGACCGCGCGGTTGCGGGGGCTGTGCCGGGAGCTGCCGCTGCCGTGCGCGAACAGGACGACGCCCCGCGCGCCGTCCGGGATCACCAGATCGCCCGGCAGCTCGGCGTCCGGCAGCGTCAGCGTGATCATATGTTCGGCGGCTCCGCGCTGATGTCGGCGAGGGCCGAGCGCTCGTCGCGCTGGACGGCCAGGTCGCCGATGGACACCATGCCGATCGGGCGGTCGCCGTCGACGACCGGGAGCCGGCGGACGGCGTGCGCCCGCATCAGCCGCACGGCCTCCTCGGCGTCCGCGGCGGGCTCGACGGTGATCATGTTGGTGCTGCAGACGTCGGAGACGGCCGTGCGGGCCATGTCGCGGTGCTCCGCCACGGCGCGGACGACGATGTCGCGGTCGGTGACCAGGCCCAGCAGCCGCCCATCGTGGACCACCAGGACGTCGCCGATGCCGTGCCGGCGCATGAGGTCTCCGACCTCGACCAGGTTCGTGTCCGGGGACACCGCCACGGGCACGGGCGTCATCACTTCGTTCACCCTCTGGGACATGCGAGACCTCCTCCCCCGGCTCCCTCGAAGGCTCGCGTACCCAGCGGCGGGCGGGAATATGTCCGTGCCGGCTAGGCGGGTGTGTCAGGGCCCTCCCGCTCGGCGAGGAAGCGCTCGAACTGCGCGCCGAGCTCCTCGGCGGTCGGCATGTCCTGCGACTCGGCGAGGAGGTTGTCGCGCTCGGCGGCGCCCGCGAAGGCGTCGTACTGCTGCTCCAGCGCCCGGACGACCTTCTCGACCTCGTCGTTGCCGTCCACCTGCTCGGCGATCTCGGCGTCGGTGGCGGCGGCGGCCTCGCGGAGCCGGTCGACCGGCAGCACCAGCCCCGTCGCGGCGATGACGGCCTCCATGGCGGCCACCGCCGCGGCCGGGTAGGCGGACTGCGCCAGGTAGTGCGGGACGTGCACGGCGAACCCGACGGCGTCGTGGCCGGCCTCGCCGAGCCGCAGCTCCAGCAGGCCCGCGACGCTGCCGGGCACCTGCACCTTGTCGAACCAGGAGTTGCGGGTGATCAGCTCGGGCCGGGTGGCGTGCGAGGTGGTGCCGACGGGACGGGTGTGCGGGACGCCCATCGGGATGCCGTGGAAACCGACGACCAGCTCGACGCCGAGCCGCTTCACCAGGTGCAGGACGGACGCGGTGAAGCCCTCCCACAGCCGGTCGGGCTCCGGGCCGGACAGCAGCAGGAACGGGCTGCCCACCTCGTCGCGCAGCAGCCGGACGACCAGCTCGGGCGCCTCGTAGGTGGCCCAGTGGTCGCGGTCGAAGGTCATCGGCGGCCGGCGCGCCCGGTAGTCGATCAGGGAGTCGACGTCGAAGCGGGCGATGACCCGGTGCTCCAGTGCCTCCAGGAGGTGCTCCCGCACGAGCTGCCCGGTGGACCCCGCGTCCACGAAGCCGTCCAGGCTGTGCAGAAGCACCGGACCCGTCATCTCCGGCACGTCGGAGTCGAGCTCGTACAGATCCTCAGGGTTAAGCAACTTCTCCCCCACCTCTACTGGCCTCAGCCCAAGAGTATCCATTGGGGTGGGACAGGTGCCGGGGCGTCAGGGCGTCCGGCACCTGTCCCGCTGCGGAGGGGAAGGCGGGCCGGCGGTCGGCTCAGGTGGCTTCCTTGAAGACTCGGCTGGTCAGGAAGTCCTCGGGGTGGAGGGTCGTCAGGGCCTCGCGGTCCACTTCGCCGGGATGGGCCAGGAGGCGGTTGGCGTGCCGCAGGCGGGCGCGTTCTATCGCATTGCGGACGGACCGGGCGTTGGCGAAGCGGGGCCGGGCCCGGCGGCGGTCCAGGTACTCGCGGAAGACCGGCTCGGTCTCGGGGGCGAGGGTGTAGCCCTCGCGGTCCATCATGAGGCGGCCGATGGCCTCCAGCTCGGCGGGCTCGTAGTCGGGGAAGTCGATGTGGTGGGCGATGCGGGAGCTCATTCCCGGGTTGGACGCGAAGAACGAGTCCATGCGGTCCTTGTAGCCGGCGAGGACGACCACCAGGTCGTCGCGCTGGTTCTCCATGACCTGGAGGAGGATCTCGATGGCCTCCTGTCCGTAGTCCCGCTCGTTCTCGGCCCGGTACAGGTAGTACGCCTCGTCGATGAACAGGACGCCGCCCATGGCGCGCTTCAGGACCTCCTTGGTCTTGGGCGCGGTGTGGCCGACGTACTGGCCCACGAGGTCGTCGCGGGTGACGGAGACGAGGTGGCCGCGGCGGATGTAGCCGAGGCGGTGCAGGAGCTCGGCGAGCCGGACGGCCACGGACGTCTTGCCCGTCCCGGGGCTGCCGGTGAAGCACATGTGCAGGTTGGGGCGTCCCGAGTCGATGCCGAACCGGGCCCGGACGCGGTCGACGAGCAGCAGCGCGGCGATCTCCCGGATGCGGGTCTTGACCGGGGCGAGGCCGACGAGCTCGGCGTCGAGGGCCTCGAGGACGGAGTCGACCTGGGAGTCGGCGCGCTCCTTGGCGAGGTCGACGCGGGCGTCGGCGGGGAGCGGCTCCGCGGCGGGGGCCTCCTGGAGGTCCACCGGGGAGCCGTTCCGCCGCATGCCGAAGCCCTGCCGCGTCCCGGCGCCGGGGCTTTCGCTCAACGTCCCGCTCCGTACCGATCGCCCTCGGGACGGTCGAGGGCGTAGGGATGCATCGTGTAGCGGACGCGCCGGTCGGAGGTCTCCGCGCGGTCGAGCCTGAAGCCGGGCTCCTCGGCCGGGCGCTGGACGATGAACGACAGCGCCGTCGTCTGCCGCCCGTAGCGGGCGTCGTAGGCGTTCAGCCGGACGTAGTGGCCGGGGTAGGCCTTGCGGCACTCGTTGACCTCGTACAGGACGCCGGCCGGGTCGGTGAGGTCGAACATCGGCAGGCCCCACATCTCCCAGTAGGAGTTGCGCGGGTGGGGGTCGTCGGTGAACTCGACCGAGCAGGGCCAGCCCTGGTCCAGGGCGTAGGCGATCTGCTTGGCGATGTCCTCGTCGGTGAGGCCGGGCAGGTAGGAGAAGGTGCCTTGGGTGATCCGCATGTCACACGCTCACGGGGGTCTCGACGGCGTCGGGGGTGTCGGTGGACTCGTAGGTGAAGGTGATGTCGCCCCAGGTGGACAGGGCGATGTCGAGCTCACGGCTGTGCTTGGCGGCGGCCCGGAGGATGTCGGGCCCCTCGGCGAGGTAGTCGCGGCCCTCGTTGCGCGCCTTGATCATCGCCTCCAGCGCGACGCGGTTGGCGGCGGCCCCGGCGGCGATGCCCATCGGGTGGCCGATCGTCCCGCCGCCGAACTGGAGGATGGAGTCCTCGCCCAGGTAGTGCAGGAGCTGGTGCATCTGCCCGGCGTGGATGCCGCCGGACGCGACGGGCATCGTTCCCGGCATCGACGCCCACTCCTGGTCGAAGTACAGGCCCTTCACCGGGTCGGCCTCCACCTTGTCGAGGCGGAGGGTGTCGTAGTAGCCGCGGACGCTGTTCGGGTCGCCTTCGAGCTTGCCGACGACCGTCCCGGCGTGGATGTGGTCGACGCCCGCGAGGCGCATCCACTTGGCGATGACGCGGAAGTTCACGCCGTGGGTCTTCTGCCGCGTGTACGTGGAGTGGCCCGCGCGGTGCAGGTGCAGGATGACGCCGTTCCTGCGCGCCCACTTGGCCATCGACTGGATGGCCGTGTAGCCGATGGTGAGGTCGATCATCACGATGACGCTGCCGAGCTCCTTGGCGAACTCGGCGCGCTCGTACATGTCCTCCATCGTCGCGGCGGTGACGTTGAGGTAGTGGCCCTTGACCTCGCCCGTCGCGGCCTGCGCCCGGTTGACGCCCTCCATGCAGTACAGGAAGCGGTCGCGCCAGCGCATGAAGGGCTGGGAGTTGATGTTCTCGTCGTCCTTGGTGAAGTCCAGGCCGCCGCGGAGGGCCTCGTAGACGACGCGCCCGTAGTTGCGGGCCGACAGGCCGAGCTTCGGCTTGACGGTCGCGCCCAGCAGCGGGCGGCCGAACTTGCCGAGGTACTCGCGCTCCATGACGATGCCGTGCGCCGGGCCCTGGAACGTCTTCACGTAGTGGGTCGGGATCCGCATGTCCTCCAGGCGCAGCGCCTTCAGCGCCTTGAACCCGAAGACGTTCCCGATGATGGACGACGTCAGGTTCGCGATCGACCCCTCCTCGAACAGGTCGAGGTCGTAGGCGATGTAGGCGATGAACTGGTTGTCCTGCCCGGGGACGGGCTCCACCTTGTAGCACTTGCCCTGGTAGTTCTCGTAGGAGGTGAGCCGGTCGGTCCACACGACCGTCCAGGTCGCGGTGGACGACTCGCCCGCGACGGCCGCGCCGGCCTCCTCCGGCGGCACGCCCTGCTGGGGGGTGATGCGGAAGGCGGCGAGGATGTCGCTGTCCTTCGGCTCGTAGTCCGGACGCCAGTAGCCCATCTCCGCGTAGGGGATCACGCCCGCCGACCATCTGCCCGCGCTCATCGCCGCTCTCCTTCAGCCGAAGCGTTGGATGGGCGGGACGCGGCGCGCCGCCCCGGTGGAGGACGGCATGTCCCAGGGGATGGGGTGGAGCGCCGCGTCCCGGCCACGTGGAACCGTGACGCGTCCGAGCTTCACCTCCCGATACTTGCGATGTCCATCAAGTGTTCTACGGTGACCGTTGAGCATTCGTTTGAACGAGGAGGCCGGACGTGACGGAGGCGCGGCTGCGGGCGCTCGTCGCGCTCGCCGACACCGGGTCCGTGCGGTCGGCGGCGCGGCGGCTGTACGTGACCGAGTCGGCGGTGTCGGCGGCGGTCGCGGCGCTGACCCGCGAGCTGGGCGTCCCGCTCGTCCGGCGGGAGGGGCGCGGCGTCCGGCTGACCGGCGCGGGCGCGGTCTACGCCGGGTACGCGCGGCAGGTGCTCGGGCTGCTGGAGGAGGGGCGGGCGGCGGCGCGCGGGGCCGCCGACCCGGGGCGCGGGCCGCTGCGGCTGGCGGCGGTGACGACGGCCGCCGACCAGATCCTCCCCGAGCTGCTGGCCTCGTTCCGGTCGCGCTGGCCGGACGTTGAGCTGGCCCTTGAGGTGGGGCCGCGCCGCCAGGTGTGGAGCAGCCTCGCCGCGCACGAGGCCGATCTCGTGCTGGCGGGCCGCCCGCCCGCGGACGTCGCGGCGACCGTGCTGGCGAGGCGGCCGAACGAGCTGGTCGTGGTGGGCGCGCCGGACCTCGCGGCCGGCTTCGCCCTCGCCCGGACGCCGTGGGTGATGCGCGAGCCCGGGTCGGGGACGCGGGCGAGCGCGGACGCCTACCTGGCCGAGCGCGAGGCGGCGCCGCCGCGGCTCGTGCTCGGCTCGAACGGCGCGGTGATCGCGGGCGCGGCGGCGGGGCTCGGGGTGGCGCTGGTCTCGCGGGACGCCGTCGGCGCGGAGCTGGACGCCGGGCGGCTCGTGGTGGTCGACGCCCCGGGCATGCCGCTGGACCGGCCGTGGCACGCGGTCGCGGGCGCCGCGCCGACCGCGACGACGCTGCTGTTCGTCCGGCACCTGCTGGAGGCCCCCGGCTGGCGCCCCGCCACGGCGGACGCGACGGCTACGGCAGGCGCAGTGGCTACGGCAGGCACAGTGGCTACGGCAGGCACAGTGGCTACGGCAGGCTCCAGAGGGAGACCGACAGCAGGCCCAGGCTGACGGCGATCAGGATCATCGCGACGGACCGCCCGCCCTCGCCGGACGGGGCCTCGTTCCGGCGCCTCACAAGCACCGCGAGCGCCACTAGGAAGCCCGCGGCGACCACGTCCATCGCCACGGCAAGCCAGGTCATACCCACACCAATCGCATCATCGGAGCCACCCTAGAGGAGTGCGGTCCCCCACATCGGCGGGCCCGCGCGCATGAACGCGCCCGAACACGACAGAATCGTGTTCGGACTCGTGAAAGGGGGCCTCCATGACCGCCGACCGCCCGTACGACATCGTCCTGTTCGGCGCCACCGGCTTCACCGGCGCCCTCACCGCCGAGTACCTCGCCCGGAACGCCGATCCGGGCACGCGGTGGGCGCTGGCCGGGCGCAACCAGGCGAAGCTCGCGGCCGTGCGCGACCGGCTGGCGGAGCTGGACCCGGCGTGCGCCGACCTGCCGCTGCTGCACGCCGACACCACCGACGCGGCGTCCATCGAGGAGATCGCGGAGTCGGCGCGGGTCGTCATCACGACGGTCGGCCCCTACGTCAAGTACGGCGAGCCCCTGGTGGCGGCGTGCGCGCGCGCCGGGACGGACTACGTCGACCTCACCGGCGAGCCCACGTTCGTCGACCGGATGTACGTGAAGTACCACGACGCCGCGGTGCGCAGCGGGGCCCGGATCGTCCACGCCTGCGGGTTCGACTCCATCCCGCACGACCTCGGGGCGTACTACACGGTCAAGCAGCTCCCGGAAGGCGTCCCCCTGCACGTCGAGGGGTTCCTGCGGGTGCGCGGGGACGCCTCCGGCGGCACCCTGCACTCGGCCGTCGGCATCTTCGGCGACACCGCCGGCATGATCCGCGCCGAGCGCGAGCGCCGCCAGGTGGAGGACCGCCCCGCCGGGCGCACCGTCCGGATCTCCCGCCGCCCGGCGCCGAAGGCCCGCATCGGCGGCGGCTGGACGCTCCCGCTGCCCACCATCGACCCGCAGATCGTGGTCCGGTCGGCTGCGGCCCTCGACCGCTACGGCCCCGACTTCTCCTACGGCCACTACGTCGCGGTGAAGCGGTTCGCCACGGCGGCGGGGATGGCGGCGGGCTCGGGCGCCCTGCTCGCCCTCGCGACGCTGCCGCCGACCCGCAGCCTCCTGCTGCGGCTCCGGACGCCCGGCGACGGCCCGGCGGAGGAGCGGCGCGCCCGCAACTGGTTCAGCGTGAAGTTCGTCGGGGAGGGCGGCGGCAGGCGCGTCGTGACCGAGGTCGCGGGCGGCGACCCCGGCTACACCGAGACGGCGAAGATGCTCGCCGAGTCGGCGCTGTGCCTCGCCCACGACGACCTGCCCGAGACGGCCGGCCAGGTCACGACGGCCACCGCGATGGGCGACGCGCTGATCGACCGGCTCGTCAAGGCCGGCATCACCTTCCGCGTCCTCGACGCCGGCTGAGCCCCGACTTCAGGAGCGGCGGCCGGGGATGGGGATGATCGCCTCGACGGTCGTGCCGACGCCGGGGCGGCTCGTCACCGCGACCCGGCCGCCGAGCAGCTCGGCGCGCTCCCGCATGCCGCGCAGCCCGTAGGAGTCGGGACGGCGGCCCCGGCCGCCCCGCGCGAGGACGTCGCCCATCGAGAAGCCGACCCCGTCGTCGGCGACCCTCAGCCGGACCCGGTCGCTGGAGTGCTCCAGCAGCAGGTCGACGCGGTTCGCCGACGCGTGCCGCAGGCAGTTGCCGACCGCCTCCTGCGCGATCCGGTACAGCGCGGTCTGCACGTGGTCGGGCAGCTCGTCCTCCAGCTCGCCCTCGACGGTCACCGTCACGTCGAGGGGGCCGGGGCCGTCCCCGGCCTCCCGGGCGAGGGTGGCGAGCGCCGCCGACAGGCCGAGGTCGTCCAGGACGGGCGGGCGCAGCCCCCCGATCGCCGCGCGGGTCTCGGCCGCGGCCAGCTCGCACAGCCGCCGCGCCATCATGATCTGCGCCAACCCCTCGGGATGGTGCTCGGGCAGCGCCCGCTCGGCGGCCGACAGGTGGAAGCCGAGGCTGGCGAGCCGCTGGGCGATGCCGTCGTGGATCTCCCGGCTCAGCCGCGACCGCTCGGCCTCCTGCGCCTCGACGGCCCGCTCGGCGAACCGCTCGGCCGCGTGCTCGCGCTCGCGGGCCGTGCGGAGCCGGCGGCACGAGGACAGCACCGGCCCGAACAGCCCGGCGAGCGCGGTGACGAGCGCGACGTCGTCGGGCGGGCACGGGCCGGCGGACCGGACGTCCACGACGGCGATCACGATCCCGTCGGCGTGCACGGGGATCGCGGCGCCCCGCCCGTCCGGGTGCGTGCGGGCCCGGCCGTGCGCCGCGACCCAGCCGACCTCGCCCTCCCCCAGCGGGACGGGTTCGCCGCGCCATTCCAGGACGCGCTCCTCGTCGTCCAGGACGTACACGTCGCAGAAGGTCAGCGTCCGCGCGGACCGCACGACCAGCTCGGCGAGCTTGTCGGCCATCCAGGGCAGCTCGCGGTCGGAGCAGGCCACGCCCGCGACGCGGACGAGCAGGTCGCTCCCCCGCTCGGCGAGGAGTTCGAGCGGCCGGACACCGGTCACCGGAACAGCCCCTCGCGGAGCGCGACGGCGATCGCGGCCGACCGGTCGGCCACCTCCAGCTTGCGGTACAGGGCGCGCAGGTGGCTCTTGACCGTCTCCTCGCTGAGCACGAGCCGGGCGGCGATCGCCTTGTTGGACAGGCCGCCCACCAGCAGCGACAGCACCTCGCTCTCGCGCTGGGTGAGGCCGCGGTTGGCGCCGGGCCAGAACTCGCCGCGGGTGAGCCGCGCCGCGGTCACCGCCATCCGCCCGGCGAGCGTCGGGTCGACGACGGTCTCGCCCTGCGCGACCTCCTCCAGCCGCCGGACGAGCTCCGGGCCGTCCACCCGCTTGAGCAGGTAGCCGCCGGCCCCCGCGCGCAGCGCCTCGAAGACGTACTGCTCGTCGTCGTACACCGACAGGAACACCACCCGGGACTCCGGGACGCGCCCGGTGATGAGGCGGCACAGGTCGAGCCCGCTCTCGGGGCCGAGCCGCACGTCCAGCAGGACGACGTCCGGGCGCAGCGTGGTGACCAGCCGGGTCGCCTCGTCCCCCGTCCCCGCCTGCCCGACGACGCGCACCCGGCCGGAGAACCCGGCCAGCATCGCCGTCAGCCCGGCGAGGATCATCTCGTGGTCGTCAACCAGGACGACTCGTACGGGGACACCCATTCCGGCACGATAACAACCACTGGTCTACTCACCAGTAGCCCACTGGGGAAGGCGTGCCGCGTTTCACCCCCGCTCTCCCCTGATTGGGGGACGAGCCGCCGCGCCGACCCGCCTACGCTGCACAGCGAAAACTGAATTCCGCAGGACGGAGGAGCCAGTGCCCCATCGGATCGTGCATATGCTCCGGGCGCGCGGGTCGGGCCGCCGCCCCGTCATGCTCGCCATCGCGGGGGACAGCGCGGCGGGCAAGACCACCCTGACCAGGGGGCTTGTGCGGTGCCTGGGGGCGGACCGGATGACGGCGGTCTGCGTGGACGACTACCACCGCTACGACCGCGCCGAGCGCGCCGGGAAGCCGTTCACGGCGCTGCACCCCGACTGCAACCACATCGACATCATGGAGCAGCACCTCCAGCTGCTGTCGATGGGCGAGCCGATCCTGAAGCCGGTCTACGACCACGCGACCGGCGAGCTCGTCCGGCCGGAGCTGGTCGAGCCCCGCGACTTCGTGATCGTGGAGGGGCTGCTCCCGCTGCACACCCGGCTCGCGCGGGCCTGCTTCGACATCACCGTCTACCTGGACCCGCCCGAGCCGCTGCGGCACTCCTGGAAGGTCCGGCGCGACTGCGAGAAGCGCGGCTACGGCCCCGAGCAGGTGATGGCGGAGCTGGCCCGGCGCGAGCCCGAGAGCGCCGCCTACATCCGCCCGCAGCGCAAGCACGCCGACATCGTGGTCCGGTTCGCGCCCGTCGCCGGGCGCCTCGACCCTCCCGGCACCCCGCTGTCGGCCGAGCTGCTGCTGCGCCCCACCATCGACCACCCGGAGCTGGCCGACGTCCTGGAGAGCGGGCCCGGCGACGGCGAGACCGCCATGCACCTGCGCCTCCACCGCGACACCGACGGGCGTCCCGTGGACGCGCTGCACGTCCACGGATACGTCTCGCCCGAGGAGTCGCAGGTCGTCAAGAAGGCCATCTGGGAGCGCCTGGGCCCCCGCGCCGGGGCGGCCCTGCCCGATCCGGACGCTCTCGGCCGCATCGGCGACACCGGCACCAGCGACCCGCTCGCCATCACCCAGTTGCTCCTGCTCTACCACCTGCTCGACGCGGACCACCGCCAAGCAGCTTGAGCGGAGCGAACCGGGGGGTGTGGGGGGGCGCCACCCACAAGGAACATGTGTGAGCGGAGCGAACCGGGGGGTGTGGGGGGGCGCCACCCACAAGGAACATGTGTGAGCGGAGCGAACCGGGGGGTGTGGGGGGTCGCCCCCCACAGGCAACACGCTTGAGACTCCGCGTGCGTGCGGGGAGGCCCCGGGGCCTTGGACCTGTGCCCCGGGCCGCACGTCCGCGGCCGCCGGGAGGGCGTCCTAAGCGGGCGCGAGGGGCGCCCTCCCGGTTCTCTACAGCTCGTGCCAGGGGATCTCGGGGCGGTCGATGGCGACGACCGCGAGCGACTGGCCGCCCCGGATCCTCTCGTCGTGGGCGGGCGTCAGGCGGAAGCGGGCGTCCGGGCGGTGCGAGTCGCCCACGGCGAGGAGCGTGCTCCCCCGGCGGAGGAGGAAGACCGCCACGTCGATCCGGGTCCACTCGCCGGCATCCTCGGGGACGTCGACGCGGTACAGGGTGCCGTCGCTGTCGAGCGTGCTCGCCAGGTCGTGGTAGATCGCGGCGATGCCCGGGTTGCGGATCGCCGCCGCCGTCACGGCGGGATCGTCGATGTCGACCGGCTCGATGTTCTCGCCGACCAGCCGGAGGGCCTCGGTGATCTCGGCGCGGCGCCCGCCGTCGCGCACCCCGGCCAGGAGGTGGACGGACGGGTCGCCGTTGCGCCGCAGGTAGGCCTCGACGGTCAGCATCACCCGGACCGTCTCGTCGTCGCTGCGGCCGACGACCATGACCGTCCGTGCGTGCTCCAGGCAGGCCCGCTCGAAGGCGGTGTCGTCGAACACGACCACGTCGTACAGCTCCGGGTCGGGGTTCTCCCCCGCCAGCTCGCCCGGCCAGAAGACCGTCACCACCTGCGTCTTCGCGAACTGCGGATCGGCGCGCAGCTGCCGGATGATGCCGACCAGCCCCTCGCGCTCGTACCCGACGATCACGATGTGCCGTCGCCTGTGCAGCCGCGCCTGGCCGTTGGCCCTCATGGCCCGTCCCTTCCCCATCCAGAGCGTCAGCTCGGCGAACATCACCAGCCCCGCGGTCAGCCCCGCGATCATGACGAGCACCCCGCCGATCCGGCCGCCGACCGTGGCCGGGGCCAGGTCGCCGTAACCGGTGGTCGTGCCGCTGACCAGGAAGTACCAGATGTACTGGTGCGGCTTCTTGATCTCGGCGCCGGGCTCCTCGAACACCGCGATGAGCAGCCAGCCCGCCACGAAGGCGGTGAGGAGGACCAGCGCGGGCACGCGCCACGTCCGCCCGGTGATCCGGTGCACCAGGCGCATCAGCACGATCGGCATCCGCGAAGAGTCCCACCAGGCAAAATGCCGCGTCAAGCCTGGACGATCCGGAGTTGCCCCAGGTCGGCCCGGAGTGGGGGTCCGCGTCCGGATCCGGCCGGTCTCCTCAGAGCGCGGGACCCCGTTTCAGGACGCGCGACAGCGCCGCCGCGACCTCCTCGGACAGGCCGCCGTCGGCGGGCGGCTGGGCGCCCGAGTGCACCAGGTCGGCCTGGTCGGGCTCCTCCCGGACGGCGTCGCGGGTATGGCCGCAGTCACGGCACTCCACCTCGCCGAGCCGGCAGACCAGCGCGGCCGAGCCGCACTCCGAGCAGTGGTCCAGCTCGTCCGCCCAGTCGTGGACGACCTGGCACCGGGGGCAGATCAGGACCTGGTGGTCCGCCCGGACCCCGCGCTTCCACGGGCTCGCCCCGCGCACGGGGTCGGTCTGCCGCGCCCCGCAGCGAAAGCAGGGCATCACACCTCCAGGGGTGCGGGGGCCGGTTCCGGCCATCCGGTCCGGATGGCCGCGAAATGAGCCGGAACCGGTCCGGTTCGCTCAGAGCCCGGCGAGCGCCTTGCGGTACTCGTCGATGTCACGTGCGTCCGGGATCGCGTTCACGACCTTCCAGCGGACCACGCCCTCGGTGTCGATGATGAAGGTGCCGCGCTGCGCGACGCCCCTGACCTCGTCGAACACCCCGTAGCGCTGGGCCGTCCCGCCGTGCGGCCAGAAGTCGGCCAGCAGCGGGAACGGGAAGCCCTCCTGATCGGACCAGGCCCGCAGCGCGAACATCGAGTCGACGGAGACCGCGAGCACCTGCACGTCGTCGCCGGCGCCGTCCCCGGCGACCAGGCTGGACAGCTCGTCGCGGAGCGCGCACAGCTCGCCCGTGCACACGCCGCTGAACGCCAGCGGATAGAACACCAGGACGACGTTCCTGCCGCCCCGGAAGTCCGACAGCCTCACCGGAGTGCCGTGCTGGTCCTTCAGCTCGAAGTCCGGTGCGGTGTCGCCTACGTTGACCGCCAAGATCTCTCCAGCCCCGGCGCTACTTGCGCACCTTGGGGGCGACCAGCCGCGTGCCGGACCACTCCCGGGCCGCGCTGACGCTGCTGGTCTGCGACAGGCCGGCGGTCTGCGCGGCCTCGCCGATGTCGCTCGGCTCCACGTGCCCGTCCCGGCCCGCCTTCGGCGTCAGCAGCCAGATGTTGCCGCCGCCGGTGAGCGGGATCATCGCGTCGGTCAGGCCTTCGAACAGGTCGCCGTCCTCCTCGCGCCACCACAGCAGCACGATGTCGACCACGTCCTCGTAGTCCTCGTCGACCAGCTCGTTCCCCGTGAGTTCCTCGACGGAGCGGCGGAGCTCCTCGTCGACGTCCTCGTCGTAGCCGATCTCCTGCACCACCTGGCCCGGCTTGAGGCCGAGCCGTTCGGCCAGGCTGCGCTCAGACTGCGCCTGACCCGCGGTCGCGCTCACGAAAGTCCTCCCATTGTCGTCAGTCCGCACGGTTCGAGCCCTTGTCGCTCTCGGCCCCCCTGGACGGGCGGCCCGCCCGCACCTGTGCGGTGTTTGCGGGACAGTCCACACAAGTGAGGGCCCCTTGCGCAAGTGTCTTCCCGGCTTTTGGTGACCCCATTGGCCCGATTACGAAGATCCCGGTCACCGGACGCCCACCGACCGTGATACCGGCCCGCCCAACTCCGCACCCCGCAGAGAGGCGTCCGGCCGCACCCTGAGGTTCGCGCTGCTCAACCCTGCACCATGTGGCAGGACGACCTCCCACACTCCCCGGTTTACCGTGCTCATTCCTACAGAATGTAGCGGGACGACCCCCCACACCCTGCGATTCGCGGTGCTCAACTCTGCACCATGTGGGGGGACGACCCCCCACACCCCCCGGTTCGCGCCGCTCAACCCTGCACCATGTGGGGGGACGACCCCCCACACCCCCCGGCTCGCGCCGCTCATCCTTTGAGAAACGACAGCCGAACCTGCCGATCGGGGTTGTCGACATTGAGGTCGACCAACGCCACCGACTGCCAAGTGCCCAGCGCGAGGCGTCCGCCCACGACCGGCAGGGTCGCGAACGGGGGCACGAGGGCGGGCATCACGTGCGACCGCCCGTGGCCTCGCGAGCCGTGCGCGTGCCGCCAGCGGTCGTCCGCGGGCAGCAGGTCGCCCAGGGCCGCCAGCAGGTCGTCGTCGCTGCCGGAGCCCAACTCGATGATCGCCACGCCGGCGGTCGCGTGCGGGACGAAGACGTGCAGGAGCCCGTCACCACCCGCGGACGCGGCAAACCGCTCGCATTCCGCCGTGATGTCGTGCACGGCCTCACCCGTACCGGTGGTCACCCGGACCACGGTGCTCTCCATGATCCCGTGTCTACCCCATCCGCGGCACCGGACGCATCCGCTCCGAGACAGAACCGCACGGGGACGGATCCGGGGCCGGGCGCCGCGGCTCAGCTAGCGGGACGCCTTGGCGCGCGGCTCGATGACCGCGTCCGGCCCCGGGTACACGAGGGCCTCGTGGCCGTCGTCGAACCTGACCAGGTACGGCGGGCCGCCGTCCTTGCCCCGCACCTCGACGATCTCGCCCATGCGGTCGGGCTGCCCCACCACGTTGCCGTGGACGTGCAGCCGGTCTCCGATCTTTCCGTTCATACTTCCCCCAAGCTCACCCGTCCGCCGCCGGGGCGGACCGTGCCGGGCGGGTGGGCGCTCGTTCGCGCCCAGGGCGCTCGTCGCTCCCCGCCTCACAAGTTCCCCACCTCAAACGTTCCCCGCCTCATACGTTCCCCGCACCCGGCCGGAGGGAATCTCCCGGCACCGTGAAAAAGGTGGTCGCACCGGGTCGGCCCCCGCGCTGACCGGGGACAATGGTTACTGGTTGGTAGAGATGCGTTAGCCGAGATTAGCGGCGACGATGGATCACGAACCGAGGCGACGAACAGTCTGCCGGGACCGGTGGCCTCCCGCGCGGCGGCCCAGGTCTGACCAGCACAGACGGTAAGGACAGAGGGGACCCCGTGGCTTCCGGACGTCAACGCTTTTCGATCATCAGCGACGGGCTGCCGAGCCAGCTGCCCGACATCAACCCGGACGAGACCCGGGAGTGGCTGGAGTCGCTGGACACGGTCATCAAGACCGAGGGCCGCGGCAGGGCGCGCTACGTGATGCTGCGGCTCCTGGAGAGGGCGCGAGAACTCCAGGTCGGCGTACCCAGCCTGCGCAGCACCGACTTCATCAACACGATCCCGCCGGAATCCGAGCCCTGGTTCCCCGGCGACGAGCATGTGGAACGGCGCATCCGCGCCTACATCCGGTGGAATGCCGCGATCATGGTGTCGCGGGCGAACCGCCCCGAACTCGGCGTCGGCGGCCACATCGCCACCTACGCCTCCGCCGCCTCGCTCTACGAGGTGGGCTTCAACCACTTCTTCCGCGGCAAGGACCACGGCGAGTCCGGCGACCAGGTGTTCATCCAGGGGCACGCGGCGCCCGGCATCTACGCGCGCGCGTTCCTTGAAGGACGGCTGCCCGAGGAGAAGCTCGACGGGTTCCGCCAGGAGCACTCGCACCCCGGCGGCGGCCTGTCGTCCTACCCGCACCCGCGGCTCATGCCGGACTTCTGGGAGTTCCCCACGGTGTCCATGGGCCTGACCGCGATCGACTCGGTGTACCAGGCCCGGTTCAACCGGTACCTGTACAACCGCAAGATCAAGGACACGTCCCGCTCGCACGTGTGGGCGTTCCTCGGCGACGGCGAGATGGGCGAGCCCGAGTCGCTCGGCGCGATCGGCCTCGCCGCCCGCGAGGAGCTCGACAACCTCACCTTCGTCGTCAACTGCAACCTCCAGCAGCTCGACGGCCCGGTGCGCGGCAACGGGAAGATCATCCAGGAGCTGGAGTCGTTCTTCCGCGGCGCCGGCTGGAACGTCATCAAGGTCATCTGGGGCCGCGACTGGGACCCGCTGCTCGCGCAGGACGTCGACGGCGTCCTCGTCAACCAGATGAACACGACGCCCGACGGCCAGTTCCAGACGTTCACCGTCGAGTCCGGCGAGTACATCCGGGAGAAGTTCTTCGGCGCCGACCCCCGGCTGCGCAAGATCGTCCAGCACCTGTCGGACGACGAGCTGCGCAAGCTGTCGCGCGGCGGGCACGACTACCGCAAGGTCTACGCGGCGTTCAAGGCGGCCCGCGAGCACGTCGGGCAGCCGACCGTGATCCTCGCGCACACCATCAAGGGCTGGACGCTCGGCTCGGACTTCGAGGCCCGCAACGCCACGCACCAGATGAAGAAGCTCACCAAGGCCGAGCTGAAGGAGTTCCGGGACCGCCTCTACCTGGACATCCCCGACTCGGCGCTGGAGCAGCCGCTGCCGCCCTACTACCACCCGGGCGAGGACTCCGAAGAGATCCAGTACATGCGCGAGCGCCGCGCCGCCCTCGGCGGGTTCCTGCCGAAGCGGGTCGTGCGGGCCAAGCCGCTCAAGCTGCCCGGCGACCCCGTCTACAGCGAGCTGAAGAAGGGGTCCGGCAAGCAGAACATCGCGACGACCATGGCGTTCGTCCGGCTGCTCAAGGACCTGATCAAGGACGAGAACATCGGCGCCCGGTTCGTACCGATCGCCCCGGACGAGTACCGCACGTTCGGCATGGACTCGCTGTTCCCCACGTCCAAGATCTACTCGCCGCACGGGCAGACCTACGACGCGGTCGACCGCAAGCTGCTGCTGTCGTACAAGGAGGCCGAAAGCGGCCAGATGCTCCACGAGGGCATCAGCGAGGCCGGCTCGATGGCGTCCACCATCGCCGCGGGCACCGCGTACGCCACGCACGGCGAGCACATGATCCCGGTCTACATCTTCTACTCGATGTTCGGGTTCCAGCGGACCGGCGACCAGATGTGGGCGCTCGGCGACCAGATGGGCCGCGGGTTCCTGCTCGGCGCCACCGCCGGCCGCACCACGCTCACCGGTGAGGGCCTCCAGCACGCCGACGGCCACTCCCCACTGCTCGCGGCGTCCAACCCGGCGTGCGTCCACTACGACCCGACGTGGGCGTTCGAGCTGGCCCACATCGTGAAGGACGCGCTGCGCCGCATGTACGGGTCGTCCGAGGAGCACCCGAACGGCGAGGACGTCTTCTACTACCTCACCGTCTACAACGAGCCGTACCAGCAGCCCGCCGAGCCCGAGAACCTCGACGTCGACGGGCTTCTCAAGGGCCTGTACCGGCACAAGGCCGCCCCGGAGGTCGCCTCCGGGAACGGCGAGGCCCCGCGGGCGCAGATCCTCGCGTCCGGCGTCGGCGGCCGGTGGGCCCTGGAGGCGCAGCGGCTCCTCGCCGAGGACTGGGGCGTCGCCGCGGACGTGTGGTCGGCCACCTCGTGGAACGAGCTGGCCCGCGAGGCCCGCGCCTGCGACGACTGGAACCTGCTGAACCCCGACGCGGAGCAGCGCGTCCCGTACGTCAGCAGGGTCCTCGACAACGTCGCCGGGCCGATCGTCGCGGTGTCGGACTACATGCGCGCCGTGCCCGACCAGATCGCGCCGTGGGTCCACGGTGACTACACCTCGCTCGGCACCGACGGGTTCGGGTTCTCCGACACCCGCGCCGCCGCCCGCCGGTTCTTCAACGTGGACGCCGCGTCGATCGTCCTCGCGGTGCTCACCCGCCTCGCCCGTCACGGCGAGATCAAGCCGGAGACCCTGACGGAGGCGATCCAGCGCTACAAGCTGAACGCCGAGGTCAGCGACGTCTTCGCGGGCGGCGTAGGCAGCGCCGAGAGCAACACGGGCGGCGACGCGTGAGCTGTGTTGCCCAGGGGGAGCGACCCCCCTGGAACCCCCCGTTGCGAGCCGGGCGATCCTCACGCTGCGCTGCCCAGGGGGAGCGACCCCCCTGGAACCCCCCGTTGCGAGCCGGGCGATCCTCACGCCACGGTGCAGGTTTCCGTGCCCGTGCGGGTTCGCGTCGTGTCGCTGCGGTCGCCCGGCTCGGCGGGTCGTGCGACTTCCAGGCGCTCAGAGCGCCTTCCAGCCGCCCGACCCGCGGCGGTGGCTGAGGCCAGGGCCGTGTCGGTGACGGTGATCGCGGAGGTGTAGGCCGCGATCATCGCCGGGCCCCGGCGTGGTGAGGGCCCCGAGGTTCGCCTCGGGGCCCTCGCCATGTCCTGGGTCTAGGACGCGGGCGGGGTGAACACGCCGAAGGTGTTGCCGGACGGGTCCTGCAAGTAGGCGAACTTGAGGCCGTTGGTCGTGGTCAGCGGCGGCATGGCGACCTTGCCGCCGGACTTCACGGTCTGGTCGCAGACGGCTTCGACGTCCTCCACCAGCACCAGGAACATCGCGTGGTTGCGGGACGCGTCCGGCTCATGGGAGATGCCCCCGGACGGCTCCTCCGCGCCCGGGTAGGTGACCAGGTCGTAGCCGTCGGCGTCGGGGTCGAGCGCGAACTTCCAGCCGAACATGTCGCCATAGAAGCGGCGGGCCTCCTCCGGCGCGTCCGTGCCGACCTGGAACCACGTGACGGTGTTGAAAGCGGGAACGGTCATTGGTCTCCTCCTTGGAACACTGCTGCCGAACAGCGTGGAAGAGCCTCGCGACAACCCCATGTCGGAGTTTCCGAACGAGTTCGATCCGAGCGACCTTTCTCCTCAGGTCCTCTCGGCCCCCTCCATCGTGGTGAAGCCCGTCCGCCAGCTGGAATGGCGGGGCCGCCAGCCGAACGATCTCGCGCGGGCGTTGCTCGCTCCGCGCTGCCAGCCCGCGCGGCCGGTGGCCGCGGGCGGGGGCGGAGCCCCGAACGCGGCGGCCAGGACGGGCAACCAGTCCCGGGCGGCCGCCGGCTCGTCGTCGACGATGTTGACCGGGCCGCTCGGCCAGTCGAGGGCGGCGACCGCGGCCCTGGCGGCGTCCTCCACATGGACGAAGGACGTGACGCCGTCGTCGGCCTGCAACCGGCCGACGAACGCGGCGGCCCGGCCGGCGTTCCCTTCCCCCCGGAGCACATCGGCGACGAGACCGTCCGGCGAGTACCAGGTCCCCTTCCCGTAGAAGGTGCCGTAGCGCAGGACGACGTGCTCGTCCAGCTCGGCGGCCGTCTCCTCCAGGGCCGCGATGCCGCCGATCATGTTCGCCCGCGGCGGAGGGGCCGTCCGGTCGAGGGGGACGTCCTCGCCGGCCGGCGGGTCCCCGGGCGCGTAGGCCCAGGCGACGGACTGCGCAACAATGCGGGTCACGCCGGCCCGCACCGCGGCGTCGACGAGGTTGCGCGTGCCCTCCCTGCGGATCCGCCCGTTGTCGGCGGGCGTGCCCTTCGCCAGCGCGGTGAGCTGGTGGATCACGGCGTCGGGTGAGGCGGCCGCGACCGCCTCGACCAGGCCACCGGCGTCGAACACGTCGACCTGGACGGGGATGGCGCCTTGCTCGCGCAACCGGTCCAGCCCTGCCCGGGTCCGGGCGGTACCGGTGACCTGGTGTCCGGCCTCCAGGAGAAGCGGCACCAAGAACCGGCCCACGGCGCCGGTGGCGCCGGCGACGAAGACGCGCACGGCGGGCTCCTTTCTCTGCGGATCTTCGATGGAGCCCGGTGGCCGGGCATGACGGGGCAGTCGAACGGCCCGGCCTCCGGGCACCGCCAACCTACGAGCGGAACAGCCCACTAGGCTGGGCCATTGCATGGACGAAAGATTGGACAGCTTCACGCCTCCCCTCGGGCCCGGCTTCGGTCCGGAGCTGCTCCTGCAGATCCCGCCCCGGGGCGGCCGGCGGCGGGCGGTCGAGGAGGCGCTGCGGTCCGCGATCCGCGACGGGCGGCTCAGGGCCGGGACGCGACTGCCCTCCAGCCGGGAGCTCGCCGAACAGCTCGGGCTGGCCCGCGGGACCGTGGCCGCCGCCTACGAGCAGCTGGTCGCCGAGGGCTGGCTCACCTCGCGTTCCGGATCCGGCACGCGCGTCGCGGCCGGGGCCTCCACGCCGGCCTCCACCGCGCCGGAGCGCCCGGTCCCGGCGGCGCCGCGCCATGACCTGCGTCCCGGCCAGGCGGACAGCAGCTCCTTCCCCCGCGACTCCTGGGGCCGCGCCATGCGCCACGTCCTGCGGGAGGCGCCGGCCGACGCCTTCGCCCGAGGCGACGCCAGGGGGCGCCTGGAGTTGCGCACGACGCTGGCCGCCTATCTGGGCCGCGTGCGCGGAGTCCGTGTCGACCCGTCCCATGTGGTCGTCTGCTCCGGGTTCACGCAGGCGCTCACCCTGCTCACCGAGGTCTTCGCCGAACTCGGGACGGACCGCGTCGCGATGGAGAACCCGGCGATCGGCGACCATGTCCGCATCGTCTCCTCCCGTCTGGACGTGGCCGACATCGCCGTGGACGCCGACGGGATGTCCTGCGCGGAGCTGTCCGCCTCCGGGGCCGGGGTCGCCGTGTGCACGCCGGCGCACCAGTTCCCGCTCGGGATGAGCATGGCGCCCGCGCGCCGCGCCGACCTGCTGGCGTGGGCGGACGAGGACCTCGGCTGGATCGTCGAGGACGACTACGACGGGGAGTTCCGCTACGACCGCAAGCCCGTCGGCGCGCTGCAGGCCCGCCGACCGTCCCGCGTCGTGTACGCCGGGTCGGCCAGCAAGAGCCTCGGCCCGGCGGTGCGGCTCGGCTGGATCGCCTGCCCGCCGCCGCTGCTCGAACCGCTGGTCGAGGCCAAGCGCCGGGCGCAACCGACGAGCCCGCTCGAACAGCTCGCCCTCGCCCGCCTGATCGACTCCGGCGGCTACGACCGGCACCTGCGCACGGTCCGCCGCTCGTACCGCCACCGCCGCGACCTGCTCGCCGAGGCGGTGGCCTCCCGGCTGCCGCGCGCGCGGGTGCGCGGGATCGAGGCGGGCCTGCACGCGATCCTCGAACTGCCGTCCGGCCCGCCCGACGAGGCGGCGCTGACGGCCGCCCTGCGACTCGCGTCGGTCGACGTGCACGCGCTCGGCGCCTACCTGCGCGATCCCCTCGACCGGGAACCGCGGCCCCCGTCGCTGGTCGTCGGGTACGGCAGCCCGCCGGCACGCGCCTACCGGCCCGCGATCGACGCCCTGGTCGGCCGCCTGAGCGAACTCGGAGCCGGCTGACCGGACGGGAGCGCCCGGCTCCGCGACACCAAGCGGTCCAACGATCTGACCGCCGAATGGCCCATCCGATGGGGCCGATCAGGTCCTAGCGTGCCGGGCATGGAAAGCACGCAAGAGTCGGGCACCGTCCTGACGGTGCTCGCGGAGCAGCAGCCGTCGATCCCTGACGGGGCTTGCGCGATGACGGTCCTCATCGAACTGCCTCCCGGCGATCCGGGCACCCCGCCGCACCGCCACGCGGGCCCGGTGTTCGGCTACATGCTCGAAGGGGAGATGGTCTTCGAACTCGAAGGCGAGCCCGAGCGGGTGGTCCGCGCCGGCGAGACGTTCTGGGAACCCGGCGGCGACGTCATCCACTACCAGGCGGCCAACAACCTCACCGACGGGTGGAGCCGGTTCGTCGCCGTGATGATGTGCGTCCCCGGCCGGCCGATGCTCACGCTGGTGGACGACGAGGAGCTCCGGCAGCGGCGGGACCGTCGCGCGCCCCGCGCCTGACCCCCGCGCCACGCCCCGAAGCCCCTCAGATGAGAAAAGAGCAGAGATGACGAACCGTTCCCCGGGCCGGGCACCGGAACCCGGACCGGCCCCCCTCGACACGCCCCTCGACATCTATGACGCGGTCGGGCTCGCCGAACTGATCAGGAACGGCGAGCTGCGCGAGAAGGAGGTCCTCGAACTGGTGGCCGACCGGATCGCCACGCGGGACCCGGGCATCAACGCCCTCGTCGCCACCCGCCTGGACGAGGCGCGCGACGAGGTGGCACGGGGACTGCCGGACGGGCCGCTCCGCGGCGTCCCGATCGGGATCAAGGACCTCTACTGCGACGTGGCCGGCCTGCCCTCGACCCACGGCAGCCGGATGTTCGAGCACGCGGTCGCGAAGCGGGACGCCGACCTGGTCATCCGCTACCGCGCGGCCGGGCTCGCCGTCCTCGGCAAGACCAACACGGCGGAGTTCGGCGCCAGCGCCAGCACCGAGCCCGCACTGCACGGGCCGACGAGGAACCCCTGGAACCCCGCCTACTCCGCGGGTGGCTCCAGCGGCGGGGCGGCCGCCGCCGTCGCGGCGGGCATCCTGCCGGCCGCGCACGCCACCGATGCCGCCGGTTCCATCCGCATCCCGGCCTCCGCCTGCGGGCTGTTCGGCATGAAGCCGTCCCGCGGCCTGGTGTGGAACGGTCCGCGGGCCAGTGCCCTGTCCGTCCCGATGGCCGTCTCCCACGCGGTGACCCGGACGGTGCGCGACAGCGCGGCCCTGCTGGACGCCACCGCCGGAGCCGTCCCCGGCGCGCCGTTCGCGACCCCCGCCATGGAGGAGACCTTCTCGGCGGCGGTGCGGCGGCCGCCGGCGCGCCTGCGCGTCGGCTACACCACGGTCGCTCCCGACGGCACTCCCGTCGATCCCGAGATCGCCGCCGCCGTCGAGGAGGCCGCCGCGTTGTTCGAACGCCTGGGGCACGAGGTCCGCGCCGCCGGGCCCTCGTTCGATCCGGACCTTCCGGGCAGGGCCCTGGACGTGCTGTTCGGCGCCGGGCTGCGCGGCCTGGTCGACACCGTGGTCCGTGCCCGCGGGCGCGCCCTCGGCGACGACGAACTGGAGCCGATGACCCGGCGGCAGTACGAGGAGGCGGCCGGCGTCACCGGCAGCGCCCTCCTCCACGCCCTGCAGGAGACGGAACAACTCGGCCGCACGGTCGCGGGGTTCTACGCGGATCACGACATCTGGCTGAGCCCCACCCTGCCCGCACCGCCGCCCCGCCTGGGCGTCCTGGACACCGCCGTCCCCGGCACGGCCGACGCGATCGCCCGGTACACCGTGTTCACCCGGATCGCCAACCTGACCGGGCAGCCCGCCGCGTCCCTCCCCTTCGGGCGCGACGCCGCGGGCCTGCCGATCGGCGTCCAGATCACGGCACCGCACGGCCACGACGCCGTCGTCCTGCGGCTGTCGGCCCAGTTCGAAGAGGCCGCCCCATGGGACTGGACGGCCCCCTGGCCTCCCGTGGCCTGAGCACGGCTCATCCACCGGTCGAGCGCCGCGGGCGGCACGCGAAGCCCCGTACCGCTCGATGAGGCCTAGGGCGCGGGCGGGGTGAAGACGCCGAAGGTGTTGCCGGACGGGTCCTGCAAGTAGGCGAACTTGAGACCGTTGCCGTTGCTCAGCGGAGGCATGGCGACTTTGCCGCCGGCCTTCACGGTCTGGTCGCAGACGGCTTCGACGTCCTCCACGAGGACCAGGAACATCGCGTGGTTGCGGGACGCGTCCGGCTCGTGGGAGATGCCCCCGGACGGCATGTCGGCGCCCGGGTAGGTGACCAGGTCGTAGCCGTCGCTGTAGGGGTCGAGCGCGAACTTCCAGCCGAACATGTCGCCGTAGAAGCGGCGGGCCTCCTCCGGCGCGTCGGTACCGACCTGGAACCACGTGACGGTGTTGAAAGCGGGAACAGTCATTGGTCTCCTCCTTGGAACGCTGATGCCATCAGCGTGGAAGAGACCCGCGACAGCCCCATGTCGGAGTTTCCGAACGAGTTCGCGAAACGGAACTCCGCCCACACGATCGTGCGGTCCCCGTCCGTCCGGTACCCCCAGCGATCCGAGAGGGCTTCGACGATCCGCATCCCGCGCCCGCACTCGGCGCCGTCCTCCGGCTTGACGCGGGGGCGCCTGCCGTCCGCCCCATCGTCAGCGACCTCCAGACGGTGAACGCCCTCTCCGACCAGGAGGCTCACCGTCACCCAGCCGCCGTCACCCGAGGCCGTGTGGAGGATGGCGTTGCAGACGGTCTCGCTCCCGACCGTCATCAGGTCGTCCAGCGCGGGATGGGCCGGGGGCAGCATGTCCCGCAGGAACCGCCGCGCGTTCGCCACCGACCGGGGAACGCCCGGCAACGTGATCGCGCCGACCACGACCAGGTCGCCGCTCATCACCCCGCCATCCACGACACGCCGGGCCGGGCCGCCGAGTGGCCCGCCTCCCATCTCACCGGTGTCCTTCTCGTCTCGGGCGCTCCCATCGTGCGCCTCCCTTCGGTTCGGAGTCGCCCGCCACAATCACCGCCCGAAGTCCCCGTGTCAGGCCGCCTGAACGTTCCCCGACTGAACGTTCAACCGCCAGCCTTTCCGTGCACGCGCCGACACACTCGGTGACATTCTTGAAAGATGCCTTCCGGGAACGCCCCCACCGTTCGCCAGCGCCGGATCGGCTCGGCGCTCCGCAAAGCCCGCGACCGCCACAACCTGACCGTCGCCACCGTGGCCCGCCGCTTCGGCCGCTCCCAGGGCTGGGTGAGCATGGTCGAGAACGGCCTCCAGTTCGTCGCCCCAGAAGAACTCAGCGACTTACTCGACTTCTACGAGATCGAGGACGGCCCTCTCCGCGAATCCCTCCTCCACCTCGCCACCCACCAGCCCGGCACGTGGGTGCGGGCGTACGAGTACCGCATCTCCGCCGCCGCCCTCGACCTGGCGAGCCTGGAGGAAGACGCTGCCGTCATCCGCAACTTCGAGCCCAATATCATCCCTGGGCTCCTCCAACTCCCCGACTACGCCCGAGAGATCATCGCGGTCGGCAACGCCAAACGCCCCCACGATGTCAAAGCGCTGGTCGACTTCCGAATGTCACGACAGAAGGTGCTGAGCCGTTCTGACCCGCCACGCTATATGCCGATCATCGCGGAGGCAGTTCTCTACAACCAAGTAGGCGGTGACCCCGCGCTCCTGCGCGCACAGATTCGGTGGCTGACCGAGGTCGCACGGCGCGATCACGTGGACCTCCGAGTCCTTCCCAGGACAGCCAGCGAATACCTCGGGCTCATCACCCCGTACGTTCTCCTCTCCCTACGCCCACCCGGACGACTCACCGTGTCCGTGAGCGACCATCGCACCGGGAGCATCTTCGTGGAGGACGAGGCCGAGGTGGCGACCGATGAGGCGACGTTCAAAATGCTCCTGTCAGCGGCCCTGGACAGAACTGCTTCGCTGGAACTCATTGACGGGGTAGCGTCACAAACATGATTTCCTCCGGACTGCCCCACACTCGCTGGCGCAAGAGCTCTTACAGCGGCTCCAACGAGGGCAATTGCGTCGAGATCGCCGACCTCCACGACCACATCGGCATCCGCGACAGCAAGAACCCCGCCTCCGGGCACCTCACCCTCACCCGCCAGGCCTTCACCACCCTCCTCACCCACCTGACGTCACGACGGTGAACAACTCAACCCGCTGGCGGAAGAGCACCCACAGCGGCGGCAACGAAGGCGAGTGCGTCGAACTTGCTGAGATCGACGGCCACATCGGCATCCGCGACAGCAAAAACCCGGCCGCCGGTCACTTGACCCTTGCCCGCGAAGACTTCGCTGACCTGCTCACCCATCTGGCGTCGCAATCGTGAACGCAACACCCCAGTGGCGCAAGAGCTCTTACAGCGGCGGCGACGAAGGCAACTGCGTCGAGATCGCCGGCCTCCACGACCACATCGGCATCCGCGACAGCAAGAACCCCGCCTCCGGACATCTAACCCTCACCCGCCAACGCTTCACCAGCCTCCTGGCCCATCTGGCATCACAGCCGTGATCGCTGACCGGGACAGAATCGCCCGCTCCCACGAACGCCTCAAGGGCCGCCAGCCCCAGCTCACCGCACGCCGGCAGGCCGAACTGGTGCGTATGCACGGCATCAGCGACTACACCATCACCGAGCAGGTGGGGCCCTTCTCCGTCGGAAGGGCGATGGTGTACCGCGTCCTGAACCGCGTACACGACCAACCGAAGAGCCACCCCGAAGGCTAGGCCTGGTGAACGCCACCGGCGGGAAGCACTCGGCTGGTTCACTTTCGGTGATGGTCGCGCAGATGAAGGTCAGCTGGGTGATCGAGGAGAATCTGGAGCGGATCAGCCAGATCGTGGCCCGGGGACGCGCCGACGATCTCATACTCCTCCCCGAAGGAGCGCTATCGGGATACGGCACCGACCTGTCACCACTGCAGGACCACTCCCGGATCACAGATGTAGAACTGGCGGCCCGATACGTGGCCGATCTTGCACAACGACAGAAGGTTCACCTGTTCTGCGGGTCGCTTGCCTGGGACCGCGGCGCGTGGAGGAACGCTGTGTTCTATTGCGGCCCTGATGCCCAACGGTGGGTCTATCACAAGGTCAATCTGGCCATGAATGAAAGAGACCACCTGCGGCCTGGAAACCGGCTGGCGCCAGTGTCCCTGTCCACTCAGACAGGCACGGTCACCGTGGGGGTGCAGATCTGCCGCGAGATCCGCTTCCCCGAACAGTGGCGCCATCTCGTCGACGCCGGTGCCGACCTGCTGCTCTTCCCCACTCACGCAGCCAATCCAACCGAACCCGCCGGTGTCTGGCGCAGCCACCTCATCAGCCGAGCCGCCGAGAACCAGCGGTTCGTCCTGGCCTGCAACGCCGCCGAACCCCTCCAACACTGCCCCAGCATGATCATCAACCCTCGCGGCGAGGTTCTCGCAGAGACCGCCTCCGCCGACCCCGAACTGCTGCGGGCAACCATCGACTTGAACCAGACCAGCAACTGGTACCTCGACCAGCGACAGGACCTGACCAGCACCTGATCCGGGGTCAGACACGCAGGCGCAGCCTGACTCCCCTTTGAGAGATGGATCCCACGTTTAGGAATCCCCTCAATAGAGCGGGGAGTTTGGTGTCGGGTCGCCCGCCCGGCCCGCCGACCGTGCGCGGAGGGCCGGACGCCCGACTGATCCCCGGTCCCGACTGCAGGTGGCTTGCCTCGTAGCGGGACGCTCCCTCCGCTGACCAGATTAACCCTTTAGTTGTTTTTGTGGTGCCGGGCTACTTTGAGGGGAATGCTCGACTTCTGCAAGTATGTAAATCGGATTCCACTTTCTCCGGGTCTCACCTATCCCCACGGCAACAATAATCAGCCTCCAATCTCGCATCTATTGGTTTACTTGTTCGATATACTTTGCGCATGTGTTCGGTTACGGATATGGATCTCGGCGCGGCGTCCACTCAGGAGTTGGTGGACGCCGCCGCCGCGATCGCCGCCGAACTCGCCGCCCGCTCCGCCCCCGAGTCGGCTGCGGTGTGCATGGAGCTCGCCGAGACGTTAGCGGCGGCGTCGGACGCCCATGAGGCCGCGCTGGCCGGGTTCGTCGCCCGCGTGGACGCGGCAGGTGAGACGCGCCGCTGGGGGTTCCCCTCCACGCAGGCGTGGCTGCGGTCCCGACTGGGCATGCGCGACGCCCGCGCCAAGGAACGCGTCACCCTGGCCCGCCATATCCACCGGCTCCATGTGGTCACCGAGCTCCTGGCCAAAGGTGAGTTGTCCTACGGCTACGCCACCACGGTCGCCGACGCCGTGGCCCGCCTCGACGATGACGACTGCGCCAAGGCCGAGACGCTGCTGCTGGACATGATCGGCCAGGGCTTCTCGCCCGGGAAGGTCGCCGCGTTCGGGCGCCGTATCCGGGAGGTCATCGCCGAACGCGACGGGTGCGAGCAGCCACCCGAGGAGGTGCAGCGCGGCTACGAGCGATCCTGGATCGACTCCACCCGCTCGCTGGACGGCGGCCGCTACATCAAGGGCTGGCTGAACGCCGAGGACGCCGCCGTCTGGGACGGCACCCTGGGCCCGCTGGCCAAACCGGCCGGGCCCGACGACCACCGCGACCTGCCCGAGCGCACCGCCGCGGCCCTGTCGAGTGTGCTGGCCGGTGGGCACAAGGCGACCAAGGTCACCGTCATCTGCGACCTGGACACCCTCACCGGCGGTCACGCACCGGCGAGGTTGACCGACGGCACCCCCATTCCTGCGCCCCAGGCCCGCCGCATTGCTTTGTCGGCCGGAGTCTCACCGCTCCTGCTGGGCAACGGGAACGCGCCGCTGTATCTGGGGCACAAAGTCCGCTTCGCCACCGCCGCCCAACGCCAAGTCCTGGAGACGCTCTATCCCACGTGCGCGGTGCACGGCTGCGAAGTCCCCGGAATCCTGTGCGAGGTCGACCACGTCAACGGATGGGCCCTGGGCGACAGCCCCACCGACATCGACAAACTCGCCCTGTGCTGCGGATGGCACAACCGCTACAAACACACCCACCCCCAACACATCCACACCACCCACGACCCCGCCACCGGCCGCTACCTCTACCGGCTCCACCCACCCGGCACACCAACCACCCACCCACCGACCACCAATCCGCGCACAGTCGAGCCAGGCACAGTCGAGCCGCACACAACCCTCAACTGGGCCGCCTGACCAGCGGCGCGCGGACGGCGGAGCCGGGACAAACCGCTCATCCGGCCCGGACGGGGCAGCAGCGCTTGTTCTTGGCGTGCTCTCTCCCACCAACGGCAACGAGGAGGGCGATTCAGTAATGCAGTAACCCGCGTGCCCAACCTCACGCGACAGAACAGCAGAGGTGGCCGGGGTGCAGACTCATCGAGTGCACCCAAGCCCCTAAGGAATCCGAGTTCATCGCCGAGATCGACCGTGAGGCCGTGTTCTCCGCCCGCAGGGGGAAGCTGCGGGCCCTACGCACCTCCGCCTGGTGCGGATGGCGGGCGGTGCCCTCTTCGTCGTGATCGCAGCGCTGACAGCCATGCGCGTCCCCCAGGGGCGGCATGGGAAGTCACCTGGCTGATGCTCCTGCCAGGCCCGATCCCGTGGCTCGGATCGTGGCGCCAGTTCGCCGCCGTCCGGCATCTGGAAGAGACCTGGAACACCATGGGCGTCCCCGCGGTCGCGATGCGCATGTCCGCCCATGGGCTGCGCTGAAGTACCGACGCTGCGCCCGATCACGTCTTCCTGCCCTGGTCTGCGATCACCGGCTTCCGGCTCAGGACTGTGGCGCGGGCAGCAGGCTCCTGGTGCTCGATCCAGTGCCGGGGCTCAGCGCCGGCGCCCCGGGTGTCTCCGGTCTGGATCACCCGGACGTGCAGCGCGTCCTGCACCACAAGGTGTTCGGCATTCAGGGGCTCCACTTCGCCGTGAGGGCTCGTCGCCAGTCGGTCGAGGAGATTGACCGGGCACTGGCCCATTTCACTGAGCCTTTTTCAGCGGCAGCTTCGGAGTCGCTGATCAGAGCATGACCGCGGACGGCGTGGGCGATGCCGGACGTCAAGAAGCCCCTGGTAGGACGATTGATCTCTCACAACCCCCGTCCCCACCAGAGGCCTCGCATGCTTTTGTACCGTGCTTCGCTGCCTTTGTCGCGCCGGACCCTGACCTACGCCACCGGTGTGGTCCGCCGCCACCGCCAGGCCATCGGCAGCAAGGGCCGCCGCCTGCCTGCGGGCATGCAGGCCCTGATGACCCTGGTCCACCTGCGCAAAGGCGAGACTTGCGCCGAGGCCGCGCTGCCGGCGATCCGTCCACCCGCGGCAGCGCCTGGTGCGGTGACCACGAACGCTCGCCGGGTCGGGTGACACGCGGGGCATGGTCCTCAGCACGACCGAGCGGGTGCATCCCCAGGCTGTCCATAGGCTGTCCCTGGTCGGCCTCGCGGCCCTACCGGGAAGGGCTCAGATCACTTTGATGACCCACTCGCCCTTCGCCTCCACATGGAGGAAGACCGAGCCCGCCACCTGACCCTCAGCGGACGAGATCCCCTTGCCGGACAGGACGTGGGGGCCCCGGTGGAACTCCGGGGTCAGTTCGGTGACGGAGTACCTGCCCCCTTCCCTGTGCTGCATCTGGATCCGCGCCGCTCCGCCGACGTAGCGGAAGATGAACGGACCGCGTGAGCCGACGGCGCGCTCGATGACCGGAACGGTGTCACTGGCCTGCAACCATGCCGACCACGTGCCGTTGCACGTGATGCGCAGTTGGACGGGCCAGTCTGTCTGCAGGGAGAGCGGCCGCACTATGCGGAACGGTGACGGCACATCAGCCAGCCGCACGGCCTTTCCCTGCTGGACGTGTTCGATCCGCCCGCCTTCGTGGAGACGGGCGACGACCAGCGACGGGACCTCCCAGTCGGGGCGGTGCAGCATCGCTTCGCCTTTGCCTCGCCCTTTGACGTGGTGTTTCTCGCCCAGATCCGGGGGCGCCACCCTGAACGGCCCAGGTCGCTTCGCCGGACGGGGAGGTCGGGGCGCCTGTTTCGGCTCGCGTGGCCGGCGCGTGTCACCGGTGTCCCCCGCCCGCTTGGTGCGAGTTTCCGGCCGGACGCCCGTCGCGATCGGCGGCAGCCCCTCGGTGAGGCGGATCGCGTCCGCGGCGCACACGTGGACGTCGCGCGCGGCGCCGCCCGGCGGGGCCCACGCGACACAGTCCACGGACGGGCCGTGGCGGGGGTCGAAGAAGCAGAGGGGCCGTCCCGTCAGGGCGGCATTGACGCGGGCGAGCGCGCGGCGTCCCTGGTCGAGACTCCGCAGGACGTCGGCGGCGTCCCCACGGTCACGGTCGCCCAGGAAGTCCAGCTTGGCCTGCTCGTACGCGTCCAGCGCGCGGCCGTAGTCGGCCATCAGGTCAAGGTCGGCGCCATGTTCGTCCGGGTCGAGCGGCAACCGTGCGAGTTCCTCTCCGAACGCGGTGATCTCCGCGTCGATCTCCGCCAGCTCGTCCTCGCGCCGCCGCTTGAAGATTCCGAACAATCTCGCCCCCCACGATCGGGGTGATCGTACCGACACGATCGCTTCCTGCACGATCCTCTACCGCAAGCCGGGACATGACCTCCTCGATCCGGTCCGGCCTGGCGTCGAAGTCGGGTCGACTGAGATCTTCCAGCGTGTCACCCACCCCGGTGGACGTTCGTGCTCACCGCACTAGCCAGGGGTCAGTAGGAGTAGCCCGCGAACCTCGCGGTATGCGTTTGCCGTCCATGGCAGCCCGCTCGCCGCCCGGCCAAGGCAGGCCACCGAAGCCGGCGAGGGCGGTCGCTGCCACGACATGGCGGAGCCACCGCAGGGCCCAGCCGTTCAGGTCGGCGGCCTCGCAGAGCAGATCGTCCTCAGAACGCACAAGCCCATCACGCCCCGGGCCCGGGCTTGCCGCCCGCCGCGGCCGGTCCCGGCCGCACCGCCGCCTAAGTCCAGTCACGTCACGCCCACCAGCACCTGGCCAGGGTCCGGCTGCGCTTGTTGGTCACTCGGGGGTGCCGGGGACTACTAGGCCCGACTCGTAGGCGACCACTACGGCTTGGGCTCGGTCGCGTAGGCCTAGTTTGGCGAAGATTCGGGTTACGTGGGTTTTGACCGTTGCCTCGCTCAGGTGGAGGTGGGCGGCCAGTTCGGTGTTGGAGAGGCCGCCGCCTACCAGGCGGAGCACCTCTTTCTCGCGTGGGGTCAGGACGTCCAGGCCCTGGGGTGCCGGTGCGGGGCGGGCGAATCGCTCGACGAGGCGGCGGGTTATGGAGGGGGCTAGCAGCGCGTCGCCGGTCTCGATGAGCTTCACCGACGCCACCAGGTGTTCGGGGGTGACGTCCTTCAGGAGGAAGCCGCTCGCGCCGGCGGCTAGTGCGGAGTACACGTATTGGTCGAGGTCGAACGTCGTCAGGATCAGGACGCGGCACGTGGGATCGTCGGCGAGTACGCGGCGGGTGGCCTCCAGGCCGTCCATTCCGGGCATTCGGATGTCCATGAGGACCACGTCCGGCCGGAGGCGACGTGCGGCGGTCACCGCCTCCAGTCCGTCGGCGGCCTCGCCGACGACCTCGATCCCGGACCTGGTGAGGATCATGCGGAAGCCGCCGCGCACCAGTGTCTGGTCGTCGGCGATCAGCACCTTGGTCACGGCCGCTCCAGGGGGATGCGTGCCCGCACGCGGTAGCCGCCGCCCAGGCGCCGGCGCGCGTCGAGGTCGCCGCCGTAGACGGCGACCCGTTCGCGCAGGCCGGCGAGGCCCCGGCCGCCCTTGTTCTCGGGTGGGGCGGGGCCGGTTCCGGTGAGCACGCTCGGGCCGGTGTTGAGCACCTCAAGCCGCAGGTTCCGTCTCCCGTAGGTCACCGTCACCTCCGCCGTCGCCCCGGCGGTGCCGTGTTTCAAGGCGTTGGTGAGCGCCTCCTGGACGATGCGGTACCCGGTCGCGTCGATCCCGGTGGGCAGCGGGCACGGTTCGCCGGTCACGGTCACATCGACCGGCAGGCCCGCGAAGGCGATCCGGTCGACGAGGGTCCCCAGGTGCGCCAGCGACGGCTGCGGGGCGAACGCCTCACCGTCGCCGTCGGGGGCGGGCGCCAGCACGCCGAGCAAGTTCCGCAGTTCGGTCATCGCCTCCCGGCCGGTCCGCTCGACGGCCAGCAGCGCGTCCTCGGCCTCGCCGTCGACGCCGTGCCGGGCCGCGCCCGCCTGGACGACCATGACGCTGACGCTGTGGCTGACGATGTCGTGCAGGTCCCGGGCCACCCGGGCCCGCTCCTCCTCGACGGCCCGGCGTGCGGCGCCCTCGCGTTCGCGTTCCAGCAGCCAGGTCCGCGCCCCGAGCTCGGCGCGGCGCCTGCGCCGCTCCCACAGGGCCCATGTGGATGGGATTGTGGCGAGGAGGGGCACGAGCCACGCGGGCAGCATCCGCCCATCCTGCCGCCAGACCCGGACGGAGCGCATCATTCTGGCGGTTCACGGCCGTACATCCCTCGGTTGACCCGGCCCCGGACTTACATCCAGGACCCGACGCGCGTGCGGGGGCGGGGCTCGTACCGTCACCGCCATGGAACCGATGGTCCAGCTGATGGACGTACGCAAGGAGTACGGCGAGACCGCCGCGCTCGCGGGGGTGACCCTCGACATCCAGGCCGGTCAGGCCGTCGCGGTGATGGGCCCGTCGGGGTCGGGCAAGTCGACCCTCCTCAACATGATCGCCGGCCTGGACCGGCCCACCTCGGGCACCGTGGTGGTGCGCGGCGAGGACATCACGGCGATGGGCGAGGCCGAGCTGGCCCGGTACCGGCGCCGTCGCATCGGCATGGTCTTCCAGTTCTTCAACCTGCTCGACGACCTGCCGGTGCTGGAGAACGTGATGCTGGCGGCCCAGCTGCTCGGCACCTCGCGCAAGCAGGCGCAGAGCCGCGCGCTGGAGCTGCTCGACGAGCTGGGCATCGCCGACCGCCGCAACGCCTACCCGGTGGTGCTGTCGGGCGGGGAGCGGCAGCGGGTCGGCGTCGCCCGCGCGCTGATGAACCGGCCCGCCCTGCTGCTGGCCGACGAGCCGACCGGCGCGCTCGACTCGCGGGCCGGGGAGCAGGTCATGGACCTGCTGCTGGACCTCAACCAGATCGGCCAGACCCTCCTCATCGTCACCCACGACGAGCGGCTCGCCACCCGGGTCGCCGACCGGGTCGTGGCGTTCGAGGACGGCCGCGTGGCCGCCGAGGTGACCCGGTGAGGGCCGTGTGGCA
This sequence comes from Actinomadura sp. K4S16, assembly GCF_008327685.1. Classification (GTDB taxonomy): domain Bacteria; phylum Actinomycetota; class Actinomycetes; order Streptosporangiales; family Streptosporangiaceae; genus Spirillospora. The sequence continues at coordinate 185,786 of NZ_BDDE01000018.1, read as the reverse complement.
GGCCGCGCGGTTCGCGGTGCGGCGGCGCAGGCTGCAGACGACCATCATCACGCTGGTGCTGCTGGTGTCGACCGGGACGGTCGTGCTCGCGCTGGGCCTGCTCGCCACCGTGGACGGTCCGTACGACAAGGCGTTCGCGCGGCAGCACGGCGCCCATCTGACGGTCTCCTACGACCCCGCGAAGGCGACGGCTGCTCAGGTCGCGGCGTCGGCGTCCCGGCCGGGCGTGACGGCGGCGGGCGGCCCGTTCCGCTCGCAGGTCGTGAACGTCCCCGAGACGCGCGAGGACGGGCCCGAGCTGCTTCCGCCCGGCCCCCTCACGGTCGTCGAGCGGAGCGTCCGCGACGACGACCCGGTCGACCGGCTGGCCCTCCGGAAGGGCCGCTGGGCCACCGCTCCCGGCGAGATCGTGCTGGGCACCGACTACGCGCGGTTCCCGTTCGACCCGATCGGGCGGAAGGTGACCTTCAGCAACGGGCGGAGCTTCACCATCGTCGGAATCGGCAGGTCGATCACCCGGTCCGCGCAGGCGTGGGTGGCGCCCGGGCAGCTGACCGCCCCGGACGGCCTGCAGATGCTCTACCGGCTCGCCGACCCGTCCGCCCCGGCCGGCACGGTCACCGCCGGCCTGCCCGCGACAGCGAGCCAGAGCTACCTCGTCTCCCGCCGCCAGGCCACCGAGGCCGGGACGACCATCATCCCGTTCCTCGTCGCGTTCGGGATCGCCGGGCTGATCGTCTCGGTGCTCATCATCGGCAACGTGATCAGCGGCGCGGTCGTGTCGGGATTCCGGCACATCGGCGTCCTCAAGTCCCTCGGATTCACCCCCGCCCAGGTCACCTGCGTCTATGTGGTGATGACCGCGGTGCCGGGAGTGCTGGGCAGCCTGGCCGGGATCGTGATCGGCAACGTCCTGGCCGGGATGCTCTCCACCACGCTCGGTGATTCGTTCGACCTGCCGACCGCCAGCGGCGTCTCGGCCTGGGTGGACGTCCTGGCCTTCACCGGCGTGCTCGCCGTCGCCGTCGTCACCGCACTGGTGCCGGCCGTCCGGGCGGGCCGGATCCCGACGGCGGTCGCGGTCAGCGCGGGCGCCGCGACGAGCCGGGGCCGGGCCCTGCGGGTGCAGCGGGCGCTGGCCCGGACGCGGCTGCCGCGCCCCGTCAGCCTGGGCCTGGGCCTGCCGTTCGCCCGGCCGGGCCGCACCGCGATGACCGTCACCGCCGTCGCGTTCGGGGTGGCGGCGGTGACGTTCGCCGCCGGCCTCAACCGGTCCCTTACCGCCTACCTCGCCGACTCGGAACTCACCGACACCGTCCAGGTCATCGTCCCCCTCGACGACGGCAAGCCGGTCTCGCTGGCCGGCCGGCCCGGCACCGCCAAGGTCGCCGTCACGCGGTTCGAGCAGGCCCACGTGCCGGGGTTCGACCGGCCGGTGCAGGTGAAGGCCTACGAAGGGGACATCACCGACCGGCACGGCTACCGGATGGTGCACGGCCGCTGGCTCGGCGGGCCGGGCGAGGCCGTCGTGGGCGACCCGTTCCTGAAGAACGGCGGCAAGAAGATCGGTGACACCGTGGTCGTGACCGTGGACGGCAGGAAGGCCGCCCTGCGGATCGTCGGGACGGCGCTCGTGGACGGCGGCGACACCGTCCTCACGGACTGGGCGTCCCTCACCTCGCTCCTCGACCGAGAGAAGCCGGCGGACTCCCCGGAGCCGTCCGGCCCGCGCACCCGCTTGGTGACCTCCCGTCTGGAGGTCACCCTCACCCCCGGCACCTCCCCGGAGGACTACGCCGCCGCGCTCAGGACGGACGGGATTTTCGCCGAGCCCGCCTCCGAGGGCATCGAGGCCGGCCAGGTGATCTTCTTCGGGCTCCTCACCCTGCTGACCCTGGGGCTGACCACGGTCGCCGGGCTCGGGGTGTTCAACACGGTGATCCTCAACACCCAGGACCGGGCGCGCGACTTCGGCGTCCTGAAATCGTTGGGCGCGACCCCGAGGCAGGTCCTGACGGTCGTGCTCGCCTCGATGGCCGTGCTCGGCCTGGTCGGCGGACTCATCGGACTGCCGCTGGGCCTCGCCGCCCACCATGTGGTGATGCCGGCCATGGCCGACATCGGCCGCCTCGTCCTCCCCTACGGACTCATGGAGATCTTCCCCTGGCCGCTGATGCTGCTGTCCGTCCTCGCGGGCGTCGTGATCGCCCTGCTCGGCGCCCTGATCCCGGCGGGCCGGGCGTCCCGGATCAAGACGGCGGCGGTCCTGCACTCGGAGTGACCCCGGCGGGGTACGAAGCCGGATACCGGGGCGGCGATGAGTCGGGCGGCGCCCGCGGGTCTACCTCATGACCGAGAAAAGCAACCCATCGGGAGCAGCCATGGGCCTCATCCATATTGAGATGTTCGCGACCCTCGACCTCGTCGGGCAGGCGCCCGGCGGCCCCGAGGAGGACCCGCTGGGGTTCCCGTTCGGCGGCTGGCAGGCGCCGCTGATGAACGACGTCACCGGGGGCCAGATCCTCGCCGCGTACGAGGGCACGGACGCCCTCCTGCTCGGCCGGCGGACGTACGACATCTTCGCCGCCTACTGGCCGCACCAGGACGGCGAGGGCGACGAGATCGCCAAGCTGTTCAACAGCATTCCGAAGTACGTGGCCTCCCGCGGCAGGCCCGACCTGTCGTGGGAGGGGTCCACCCAGCTCGGCCCGGACCTGGCCGGGGCGGTCCGCGAGATCCGCGACCGGCACGAGCACGTCAAGGTCGTCGGGAGCCTGAACCTCGTGCAGACGCTCCTGCACGAGAAGCTCTTCGACCGCCTCGACCTCTGGATCCACCCGATCGTGCTCGGCGTCGGGAAGAAGGTGTTCGACGGCGGCGAGGTGCCCACGAACGTCACGCTCCTCGAACCGCCGGCGGCCAGCCCGAACGGCACCGTGTACCTGCGCTACGGCCTCGTCGAAGGCACCCCCGAGACGGGCGACATGACCGCATCCGACCAGAACGGCTGAAGCCGCCCGGCGCCTAGGCGCGGTCCGGTGAGCCCGGCAGTCGCAGGACGAACGTCGCGCCTCGGCCCGGTTCGCTGCGCACCGACGCGGATCCGCCGTGCGCCTCGGCCAGCTGCCGCACGATGGCCAGGCCCAGTCCGCTGCCGCCGGTCTGGCGGCTGCGCGACTTCTCGGCCCTCCAGAACCGGTCGAAGACGTGCGGCAGGTGCTCGGGCGCGATGCCCGGCCCGGTGTCGGCGACCTCGATCAGGACGTCGTCGCCGTCGGCGTGCGCGCGCAGGCTCACCCGCCCGCCCGCCGGGGTGTAGCGGACCGCGTTGGCGAGCAGGTTGCCGACCGCCTGCCGCAGCCGCACCGGGTCGGCCTCCAGGTGCGGCCGGCCGGTCACCTCGGCGGTCAGCACCAGCTCGGCGGCCTCGGCCGCGGCCCGGTAGACGGTCGCGATCTGCTCGACCAGGTCGGCCACGTCGACCGGCTCGGGGTGCAGCCGCAGCTTGCCCACGTCGGCGAGCGCGAGCTGCTGGAGGTCGTCGACGATGTGCTGCAGCAGCGTGGCCTCCTCGACCAGCGAGGCGGTCAGCGCCGGGCCCAGGTCGGCCACGCCGTCCTGGGCGGCTTCCAGCCAGCCCCGGATGTTGCTCAGCGGCGTGCGCAGCTCGTGCGACACGTCGCTGACCATCGCCTTGCGCTGCCGCTCCAGGCGGTCCAGGTGCTCGGACATCTCGTTGAACGCGGTGCCCAGCTCGCCGACCTCGCCCTTGGCGCGCACCGCGACCCGCGCCGAGCCGTCGCCGGCCCGCATCCGCCGGGCCGCCGCGGTGACCGCCCGCACCGGCCGCGCCAGCCGGGTGGCGACGAGGACGCTGACCCCGACCGCCAGGACGAGGATCACCGCGGTGACCCCCGCGATGCCGTACGGGTCGATGGCCGGGGCACGGTCGTCCGACGAGCCGATGTAGAGCAGCGCGGCCGGCGCGACGTACGGCTTCAGCTGGGTGCGGCGCGCGGTGGCCAGGCACTCGGCGGCCGACGCCGGGGCGGCCGGCGTGCCGGTCTCGTCCAGCCACACGTCGACCTGGCCTCCGCGGCACCGCCGGACCAGGGCGGCGAGCTGGTCGAGCGCGCGCCTCTCGGTGGCGGTCGGACCGGGTGCGTCCGGCGAGCACGACACGGGCGGCGCCGAGGGCTCCGGCACCGGGGTGGACCGGTCCGCCGGCCGCCCGCCGGGCGCGCTGCTCGGCAGGCCGGGCACGGTGGTCGGCACGCCGGGCGTGGCACCGGGCGTGGCCCCCGGCCGCTGCGACTCCTCCACCGGCCGGGTCGGCGGAGAGGAGGGCTTCGGCGTCGGCGAGAGCGCGCCCGGCGACGTCACGACCGCGTCGACCAGCCGGACCGCTCCGCCACCGGACGACCGTGCAGACTCCGCTCGCGGCGCGGAAAGGACGTATCCGGAGGGTGCACCCGGACGGGTCCCGGCCGGCGGCTCCACGGCGACGACGACCGCCCCGCCAGCGGGCGGTCGCGCGAGCGCCGCTCGCGGCGGGGAAGGGACGTATCCGGGGAGCGCGCCCGGCGGCTCCACGGCGACGACGACCGCCCCGCCGCCGGACGGTCGATCGAGCCCCGCTCGCGGCGGGGAAGGGACGTATCCGGAAGGCGCGCCGACGGGTGCGCCCGGACGGGTCTGGCCCGGTGCCGGGCCGCCCTCGCGGCGGAGGTACGGGCGGCCGCCCGGCCCGACGACGACCGCGGCGCGCTGGCCCTCGCGGCGCAGGCACGCCGCCTGCGCGTCGACCTCCCGGCGCAGCCGCACCCGCTCGGCGTCCGGCAGCCGGAACGGCCCGGCCGCACGCGCGTCGATCCGGTCGGTGGCCGCGCCCGGCCCCAGTGAGACGTCCACGGCGAGCGGGTCGACGACCGCCGAGGGGCGCGCCGGCAGCGGCGGACGGCCGGTCGCCGAGTCCGCGATCCGGGCGCCGCCCTCGGTCGCCAGCGCGACCCGCTGGCCGCTCTGCCGGGCCAGCCCGCGCACGGTCTCCCCGACGCCGTCCCAGCGCGGGTGGCTCGCCGCGTACCCGAGGAGCGCGTCGTTGATCCGGGCGTCGCGGGCGAGCGTCTGACCCCGCCGCTGCCGGATCTCGCCGGACGTGCTGCGCGCCGCCAGCCACGCGGTCGCCACGATCGAGCACACCGCGATCAGCACCGAGCTGGCGACCAGCCGGACGAGCAGGCTATGGCGCACGGTCGCCGACCAGCTTGTACCCGACGCCGTACACGGTGCACAGCCGGACCGGCCGCCGGGGCTCCGGCTCGATCTTCTTGCGCAGGTTCTTCACGTGCACATCGACCGTGCGCTCGGTGATGAAGCGGTCGAAGCCGTGCAGATGCTCCAGGAGCTGCGCCCGGGTGAGGACCCGGCCGGGCCGCGCGGCCAGCGCCTCCAGGATGCGGAACTCGGCGGGCGTGCACTCGACCTCGCGCCCGTCCGCGAGGACCGTGTGCCGTTCGGGATCCACGGTGATGCCGCCGACCCGGTACACCGGCTCGCCGCTCCCCCGCCCGGTCCGCCGCAGCAGCGTGCGCACCCGGGCCATCAGCTCGCGCGGGCTGTACGGCTTGGTGACGTAGTCGTCGGCGCCGAGGTCGAGGCCGCGCAGCAGGTCGTCCTCGGTCGAGCGGGCGGTCAGCATGAGCACCGGGACGTCGGACTCGGCGCGCAGCCCGCGGCACACGTCGAGGCCGTCGACCTCCGGCATCATCACGTCGAGCAGCACGAGGTCGGGGCGGCGCGCGCGGGCCTCGTCGAGCGCTGCCCGCCCGTCGTGGACGACGACCACCGAGTGCCCCTCGCGCTGGAGATAGCGGCGCAGCAGCTCCGCCTGCTTCGTGTCGTCCTCCGCGACCAGGACATTCGCGCACATGGCTCGTGAGCGTAGCCAAACCCCGGCCGGCACCACGGGATCATCACATCGGCCTCACAGGTTCTTCACAGTCCTCGGCCAGCATCTCGCGGCATGCGCCAAGTCAAGATCCACACCGGCACCCTGCTGGCCGCCGGCCTCATTGCCGGGCTGATCGCCGGACTTGCCGGCTGCGGCTCGTCGGACGGCGGCGGATCGGGGGCCCGCCCGTCCGGCACGGGCCGGCCGGTCGCCGCCGAGCCGCAGCGGTCAGGGCGGCAGCGTGCCGAGATAGCGACCGTGCGCGGCCGCCAGATCGCCGTGCACAAGCAGAAGGGCGACGGCGCGGCCTGGAAGACGCTGGCCAGCCCCAACGCGATGGGCGCCACCCGCGTCTTCCTCGTCGAGGCCAAGGACGGCGGCTGGCTAAAAGTGCTGCTGCCGGTCCGGCCCAACGGCAGCACCGGCTGGGTCAAGGCGTCCGACGTCACGCTGTCGTCGACGTCCCACCGCGTGGAGATCGACCCGAGGGCGTTCACGTTCACCGTCTTCGACGGCGACAAGGTGCTGCGCACCGGCAAGGTCGCCACCGGCGAGGGCGGCACCCCGACCCCGGCCGGACGCTACTACTTCACCGAGCTGGTCAAACCGCCGAACCCGGGCGGCGCCTACGGCGCGTACGCCTTCGGGCTGAGCGGCTTCTCGCCGACGCTGAAGACGTTCGCGGGCGGCCCCGGGCAGCTCGCCGTCCACGGCACGAACAAGGCGTCGGCGCTGGGCAGCAGGGTCAGCCACGGCTGCGTGCGGGTCGGCAACGACGACATCACCTGGATGGCCAAGAACCTGGCGATCGGCACGCCTGTCGTCGTCAAGAAATGAAACAACACCGGAAGGAACATCGATGCGCCTGAAGTCACTCGTCGCGGCCGTCGCGCTGGGCGTCGGCCTGGCGGGCACCGGGATGGCCGCCGCCGAGGCCGCCACCGCCACTCCCCGCCCGTCCGCCTCCCCCAGCGCCCCGACCCCGCGCCCCAGCGTTTCGGCCCCGCCCACGCGCCCCGGCGCCACGCTCCCGCCCACGCGCCCCGGCGCCCCGGCGCCCAGCCGGCCGCCGGTCGCCCAGCCCCCCGGCAAGGCCATCCCCAAGATGCCGAACTACACGGGCTGACCGCGACCGCGGGCCCGCACGTCTCTTGTCGTGCGGGCCCGCCGCCGTCCGGTCAGGGGGCGGGGACGCCTCCGATCTCGTTCACCCAGCCCTGGCGCTCGAAGGCCAGGTACTCGCCTCCGGCCGCCTTGCCGGGAAGGGCGGCGCCCTGCTCCTCGTAGTCGAGGAGTTGGGCGCTCGTGCGGTCCACGACGAGCCGCGCGCCGGTGCCCTGGACGGTGATGGCCATGCCGAGCCTGCCCATCCGGTCCTTGATCTGTCCGGTGACGCGGACGGACGGGGTGCGCGCCAGGATCCGGTAGAGGGCCGCCCGGGTGCCGGGGGTGGTGGGGGCCATGAACAGGTCCCAGGCGCTGACGAAAACGTACTCGCCGAAGTCGGCCGGGGCGGTGTAGCCGTGCGCGCCGCCCCGGCGGTCCTGCTGCCACAGCCGGCGCAGGTAGCTCTCCAGGGCGGTGTCGGTCGCCGGCAGCTTCGCGAGCGTCTTCCACTCGATCTCATGGGACCCGATGACGGGGTTCACCAGGTGCGAGCGCTTGCGGTAGGTGACCGTGCTCGGCTTCGAGGCGGTCGTGCCGCCGTTGACGTCCAGCGCCGGCGAGCCCGCCGCCTTCCAGGCGGCCTCGTCCTTCTTCGTGGGGAAGGTGAGCTCGATGTCCAGCGGTCCGTGTGAACGGAACCGCATGCCGGTGCCGGCCTGGGTGCACGCCCAGTCCTCGAAGCTGCTCGCGGTCCGCGCCTGGAAGTTCTGGGACCTGCCCCGGGGCTTGCCCTTGGGCGTCGGTACGTCTGGGCCGGGCTTGAAGGGCATGATGTCCTGCCACATGCGGGTCCGCTTGTACCAGCAGGTCCCGTGGGCGGCGGGCTGCTTGGCGGCCGTCTTCGCGCTGGCCAGCAGGAATGCGCGGGTGTCGATCGCCTCGTCATGGCCGGAGCGGGGGCCGTCGCCGGGGCCGTCCGACGGCATGCCGACGGCCACCGCCGTCGCGGCCGCCGCCACCGCGGTCACGCCGGCGGCGAAGGCCAGCCGCCGGACCGGCCGCCGCGCCGGCACCGCGCGCGGGTTCTCGGCCGAGGCGGCGGCGCGCGCACGGACCTGCGCCACGTCGGGACGCCGCGCGAAGGCGTCGTCGGCGAGTTCGTCGGCCGCCGCGGGCTTCAGGGCGACGATCAGGTTGTCGAGATCGTCCTGCTTCATTGCTTCTCCTGGATGACTCGCGGGCGCGGGGCGCGTCCGTGCGTTCGCGTCGTGCTTTCCTGGGACGCCTCGATCGCCCTGGCCAGCCGGCGGCGTCCCCGGTGCAGCCGGACGATGAAGGCGGTGCGGGAGCAGCCCGCGGCCCGGGCCGCCTCCGCGGGGGCCAGCCCGTGCCAGGCGGTCAGGGTGACCGCTTCGGCCTCCTTGGCGGGAAGGGCGCGCAGCGCGGCCAGCGCCTGGTCGCGGGCGATGAGGTGCTCGGCGACGTCCCAGGCGTGCAGGTCGGCGTCGGTGGTGAGGCCGGCGAGCCGGTCGACCAGTCCGCGCGCCCGGCCCGCCGCGCCGTGCGACTGGCGGACCAGGTTCCTGGCCACGCCGAGCAGCCACGGCAGCGCCTGGTCGGGGATCTCATCGATCTTCCGCCACGCGACGGTGAACACCTCGCCCGTCAGGTCCTCGGCGGCCTGGGGGGAGGCCCGCAGCACGACGTAGCCGAAGACGTTGCGGTAGTACGTCTCGTAGAGGCGGGTGAATCGGGCCTCTTGCTCGTCCACGCCACCTCCTCTCTTCTCGGAACCGGTACGCCGAGAAGTCGGAGAAGGCCGCAGCGGATTACATGACGGGCCGGGAATCCTTCGGCGACCGCACCACGGCGACGGACGCTCAGATGAGTTCCAGGGGGCGGAAGGTGTAGTCGGACGGGATGTCGTCGTGCATCGCCTCGACGGGGCGCTCGGGGGCGGTCTCCTCCAGGAGGGCGGCGCGGCGGACGCGGTCGGTGCGGAACACGCGGCGCTCGCCTCGCATGCGGCACCAGGCCGTCAGGTACCAGCCTTCGCCGGACGCGGTGAACGCGACCGGCTCGACGTCGCGCTCGGTCTCGGTGCCCGCCCGGTCGACGTAGGTGAGGCGGACCACCTGGCGCGTGCGGATGGCCTCCTCAAGGACGCTCGGCACGGACGCCGGGTCGTCGCCGTCGGCGGGGGTCAGGAAGCGGACGCGCTGGGCCAGTTCGCGGGCCGAGGCGCTGTCGGCCGCCGACATAGCGGCGACGATCTTGTGCAGGGCGGTGCGGGCGGCCCGGGAGTACGGGGACCCGCCGGCCCGGGACAGGGTGATCGCGACGGCGACGGCCTCGGCGGGGGTGAAGTTCAGCGGCGGCAGCGTCCGGCTCTTGTCGAGGGTGTAGCCGCCGCCCCGGCCGACGTCCGCGAAGATCGGCACCCCGGCCTGCTGGAGCGCGCCGATGTCGCGCTCGATCGTGCGGACGCTCACCTCGTACCGCGCGGCCAGCTCCCGCGCGCTGACCCGCCGCGGGGCGCACGCGCGCAACTCCTCCACCAGGGCGTACAAGCGGTCGGTGCGGTTCACGCGCCGACCGTACGCCCCGGGTCCGACAATTCCCGGCTACGAGAAGCGCCAGAGGCGAACGCTCCCGTCGGAGCTGCCGGCTCCGGCGGCCAGGAGCCGGCCGTCCGGGCTGAACGCCAGGGCCGTCCCGTCCGACCGCTCCCATTCGAGTGTTGCGAACCCGTCGCCGGTGCGCGTGTCCCACAGCCTGATCGTTCCGTCCTGGGCCGCGCTGGCCAGGGCCCGGCCATCGGGGCTGAACGCCAGTGCCTGGACGGTCCCCTCGTGTCCTTCCAGGTCCCGGATCCGCTTCCCGGCTCGCAGGTCCAGGATCCGGATCGCCCATGTGGCCCGGTCCGGATGCGTCCTGTCCCAGATGTCGGTCGCGGCGGTCCGCCCGTCCGGGGCGAAGGCGAACAGCACGTTGATGGTGCCGGCGACGGCGTTCGCGACGTCCCGGTCCGCCCGCAGGTCGTGGACCTGGACGTCGCCGCCGCCGCTGACGGCGATCCGGTCGCCGGTCGCATCGAACGTCAGCCGGGTGGCATCGTTGCGCGGTGCGAACACGCCGGTGCGGCGACCGGTCGCGGTGTCCCAGAGTTCGACGCCGTTCGCTCCGACGGTGGCCAGGGCCCGGCCGTCCTCGCTCAACGCCTTGGTGAACGCCCTGCCCGCGGGCATCACCGTCCGGAGGCGGGCGCCGGTGGCCGCCTCCCAGAGCCGGATCGGGCCCTTCCCGCGCAGCGTCGCCAGCAGCCGCCCGTCCCCGCTGAGCGCCGTGAGCTGGTCGGCGCCATCGTCGCCCAGCTCGTGCACGGTTCCGCGGCCGGTCGCGACCGTCCACCGCCAGATCTGCTCCGCCGCCGCGCAGACCAGCGTCTTCGAGTCCGGAGTGAAGGCGAGCCGGAACGTCGCGACCGGTCCGCCGGCGAGCACGACCGGCCGAGGGTCCTTCAGCGGCGCGGCGTCCTCTTCCGACCGCCGCCACAGCAGCGCGGGCACGCCGAGGACGGCCGCGACGCCCGCCGCCGCTCCCCCCGCCAGGACGGTGCGGCGCCCCGTCCGGCCGGGCGGCGCCGCCAGCAGCCGGGCCGCCTCGGCGGGCGCCGGCCGCCGGTCCGGTTCCTTGGCCAGGCACGTCACGATCGCGGGACGCAGCTCGGCGGGCACGCCGGTCAGGTCCGGCGGGGCGCTGACGATCCGGTGGACGATCCCCGGCACGTTCTCGGCGTCGAACGGCCCGCGCCCGGTCGCGGCGAAGGCCAGGACGCAGCCCAGGGAGAACACGTCCGACGCCGGGCCCGCCGTGTCCGCGCGGACCTGCTCGGGCGACATGAACGCGTACGTGCCGACGACCGCGCCGGTGGACGTCAGCGCGGTGGCGCCGGCCGCTCGGGCGATGCCGAAGTCGATGATGCGCGGGCCGTCCGGCGACATGATGACATTGCCGGGCTTGAGGTCCCGGTGCACCAGCCCGCTCGCGTGGATCGCCGCCAGCCCCTCGGCCAGCGCGGCACCGAGCGCGCGGACGGCGGGGACGTCCAGCGGCGCCGCCTCGCGCAGGGACGGGCCGGGGACGTAGGCGGTCGCCATCCACGGTTCGGCCGCCTCCGGATCGGCGTCCACCACCTGCGCGGTGTAGAAACCGCCCACCTTCCGGGCCGCCTCGACCTCACGCGCGAACCGAACCCGGAAACGGGCATCCTGCGCGTACTCGGCGCGGATCACCTTGACCGCGACCCGGCGGCCACCGGGGGTGGCGCCGAGGAACACCTCCCCCATGCCGCCCGCACCGAGCCTGCCCTCCAGCCGGTACGGGCCGATCCGGCGGGGGTCGCCGTCGCGCAGGGGGTCCATCAGCGCAGCCTCCACAGGTTCACGGCTGCCTCTCCGCGGCGATCGCTGCCGCCGGCCACCGTCCGGCCGTCCGGGGAGAGCGCGAGTCCCGTGATCCGCCCGCCGGTCCCGGCCAGGGTGGCGGTCACCCGCCGCGTCGCCAGGTCCCACAGCCGGGCCGTGAGGTCGGTGCCGGCGGCGGCCAGCACCCCGCCGTCCGCGCTGACGGCGACCTGGGCGACGTCCCCGGTGAGGCCGGAGTCGAGGACGCCCGTGACGCGGACGCGAGCGGCGTCCCACAGCCGGATCGTGCCCCCGCCCCCTGCGGTGACCAGGGTCCGGCCGTCCGGGGTCAGGGCCAGCGAACTGGTCTTCTTCCCCCGATCGGCGACGTGGGCGATCGGGCTGCGGGTGCGGACGTCCCACACCCGCACGGAACCCGGTTCGGCGCGGCCTTGGAAGCCGTTCATCCCGGCCATGACCCGGCGGCCGTCCCGGCTGAACACCACGGCGTTCACACCGTCGGCACCTGGGAGGTCGCCGAGGACGCGTCCGGTCGCGGCGTCCCACAGCCGGTCCGGCCCGGCGAGGATCCCGCCGTCCGGACTGAACGCGAGAGCGTTGGCGCGGGTGCCCTCGGCGCGGAGCGTCCGCAGTGGGCGGGGCGGCCGCGTGTCCGCCGATCCGACGTCCCAGAGGCGGACGGTGGCGTTCGTATGGCCAACGGCCAGTACTTTTCCGTCCGGGCTGAACGCCAGGGCGTCCACTCCGGTGGGAGCACGCAGCTCGTGGATGACGTGGCCTGCGGCAAACTCCCACAGGTACAGGGTCTCCCCCCGCGTCCCGCCGCAGACCAGAATGCGGCCGTCCGGGCCGAACGCCAATGCCTCGATCGGCTGCCCGTCCCTGGTGAGCGTCGTGGTGGGCGGCCGCATGGCGTCGCCGGGCGGTGCGGACGGCGCTGCCCGAGACCGCCCGCCGCCCCGGGCGAGCAGGAATGCCGACACCCCGACGGCGGCCGCCGCCGCGCCGGCCAGCACCGTCCGGCGCGGCGTCCCGATGGCGGGCCGGACCTGATCCGCCACCCGCGTGAACAGCATCGTGCGGCGCTCCACCGTGCGGTCGGCGTCCCGGGCCGCCGGGCGTGCGGCGGCCGGCGGGACGGCGTCCGGGTCGGCGAGGTGGGCGAGGATCCGATCGGTGCCCGGACGGCCGGCCGGGTCCTTGGCCAGGCAGGCCGTCACGAGCGGGCGCAGCGACTCCGCCAGCCCGTCCAGCCCGGGCGGCTCGTTGAGGACGCGGTGCACGATGGCCGGGATCGTCGCGGCGTCGAACGGGCTGCGCCCCGTCGCGGCGAAGGCGAGAACGCAGCCCAGCGCGAACACGTCGGTGGGCGGCCCGGACGGCTCGCCCCGCACCTGCTCGGGCGACATGTAGGCGTAGGTGCCGAGGACGGCGCCGTCGGCGGTGAGCGATCTCGCGTCGGCGGCTCGGGCGATGCCGAAGTCGATGATGCGCGGGCCGTCCGGCGACATGATGACATTGCCGGGCTTGAGGTCCCGGTGCACCAGCCCGCTCGCGTGGATCGCCGCCAGGCCCTCGGCCAGCGCGGCACCGAGCCCGGCCACCTCGGCGGCGGGCAGCGGGCCGACGTCCCGCAGGGAAGGGCCGGGAATGTAGGCGGTCGCCATCCACGGCTCAGGCGCCCCCGGATCGGCGTCCACCACCTGCGCGGTGTAGAAGCCGCCCACCTTCCGGGCCGCCTCGATCTCACGCGCGAACCGCGCGCGGAACTCCGGCCGGTCCAGATGCTCGGCGCGGACGATCTTCACCGCGACCCGCCGGCCGCCCGCCGACACGCCGAGGAACACCTCGCCCATCCCGCCGGAGCCGAGCCGCCCCTCCAGCCGGTACGGGCCGATCCGGCGCGGGTCGCCGTCGCGCAGCGCGTCCACAGAGCGCTCCCGTACTCATCCGGTTGTGATCTTGGGAACGATATCGCCGTCCCTGTGATCGTCCCTCCCGGTACGGCGGTCCTCGCGCTCCTAGAGGGTGCGGAGGAAGGCGATCAGGGCCTCGTTGACCTCGGCGGGGCGCTCCTGCTGCGTCCAGTGGCCGCATCCGGACAGCCAGACGGTCTCGCGCAGGTTCGGCACGAAGTCGCGCATCGAGTCGACGGCGTCGCGGGCGCCGACGGCGACGAGGTCGCGGTCGCCCGCGATGTAGAGGGCGGGCGGGCCGATGGGGGCGCGGTGCCAGGCGGAGGTGAGCTCCCAGTTGCGGTCGAGGTTGCGGTACCAGTTGACGGGGCCGGTGAAGCCGCTCTCCGCGTACTCCTCGACGTAGGCGGCGATGTCGTCCTCGGTCAGCCAGGCGGGCAGCTTCTCCGGGTCGGGGAGGCCGTCGAGGAAGCCGCCGCCCTCCGGAGCGATCAGCGGCGGGCACGGGCCGTCGCCGGACACCCCGTACAGCATCCGCCGGAACGTGGCGGCCCGGTCGCGGTCGAGCTCGGCCTCCGGGACGTCCGGCTGCTGGAAGTGGACCATGTAGAAGCCGTCGCCGAACATCCGGCGCATGGACTCCACGGGCGGCCTGCTGCTGCGCGGCCGGTGCGGCACCGAGAGGCCGACCACGCCGCGCACCTTGTCGGAGCGCATCTGCGCGACGGCCCAGGCGACGGGGGCGCCCCAGTCGTGGCCGACGACGACGGCGCGGTCCGCGCCGAGCCGGTCGACGAGCCCGACCGCGTCCCCGGCCAGGTGCAGGATCGAGTACTGGTCGGCTTCCGCGGGGCCGCCCGTCCGGCCGTAGCCGCGCTGGTCGGGCGCGACGGCGTGGAACCCGGCCTCGGCGAGCGCGGTGAGCTGGTGCCGCCACGAGTACCAGCACTCGGGGAAGCCGTGCAGGAGGAGCACGAGCGGCCCTTCGCCCGCCTCGGCGACGTGCATGCGCAGGCCGCTCTCCGACCGGACGTAGCGGTGCGTGATCTCGTGCATTCATACCCCTCACGGCATGGGCGGCCCGTGCGGGCCCAACGGTAGCCCCCCGGACCGGGGCCCCGGACTCGGGTGAGGAAACGGCGGGGAAACGGCTGAATCCGGCGGCCCCATACCGTCCGGCGGTGGATTGTGTGCGCGGGCCACATGGGAGCGCGGGGCCGCGCTCCATAGGTTCTGCGCATGACGAGCGTGACACCGCGGCCTGCCGCGGGGACTTCGGGGACGCTGGATCTGGCGGGCAGGCGCGCCCTGGTCACCGGCGGCGCGAGCGGGATCGGGCGCGCCTGCGCCCGGCGGCTCGCGGCGGCGGGGGCCGAGGTGGTGGTGGCCGACATAGACGGGGCCGCGGCGGAGCGGACGGCGGCCGAGTTCGACGGCGTCCCGCTCCTGGCCGACCTGGCCGACGTGGACGCGCTCGACGGGCTGGCCGCCGGTGTGGACATCCTGGTCAACAACGCCGGGATCCAGCATGTGGCGCCCGTCCAGGACTTCCCGCCGGAGACCTTCGCGCGGATCCTGCGGCTGATGGTGGAGGCGCCGTTCCGGCTGGTGCGGGACGCGCTGCCCGGCATGTACGAGCGCGGCTGGGGCCGCATCGTCAACATCTCGTCCGTGCACGGCCTGCGGGCCTCGCCGTACAAGTCGGCCTACGTGACGGCGAAGCACGGCCTTGAGGGGCTGTCCAAGGTGATCGCGCTGGAGGGCGCCCCGCACGGCGTGACGTCCAACTGCGTCAACCCCGCCTACGTCCGGACCCCGCTGGTGGAGAACCAGATCGCCGACCAGGCGCGCACGCACGGCCTGCCGGAGGACGAGGTCGTCGAGCGGATCATGCTCGACCACGCCGCCGTGAAGCGGCTGATCGAGCCCGACGAGGTGGCCGAACTCGTCGCCTATCTGTGCTCGCCGCCCGCCTCGATGGTGACCGGCACGTCCCTGGCACTCGACGGCGGCTGGACGGCGCACTGAGAATGGGCCGTATGACCTGCGGCGTCTTCCTCGAACTGCTGGCCCGGGAGGCCTCCCCCGTCGAGTTCGAGGGTCCCCTCGTCCAAGCGCGGGCGGAGGGCGCGCCCCCCGCCGTCCTGGAGGAGCTGGAGGCGGCCAAGCTGGCCGCGCTGCGGGTCCGGATGATCATGCGGCGGCACGCCCGGCGGGAGACCGAGCTGGCCGCGCTGTTCGAGACCGCGGGCGACCTCGCCGGGCTGCGCGACCTCGACTCGGTGCTCGAGGCGATCACCCGCCGGGCGCGGCGGCTGCTGAGCGCCGACATCGCCTACCTGACGCTGAACGACGACGAGCGCGGCGACACCTACATGCGGGTGACCGACGGGGCGGTGTCGGCGGCGTTCCGGCAGCTGAGGCTGCCGATGGGCACCGGGCTCGTCGGCCTGGTCGCGCAGACCGCGATGCCCTACAACAGCGCCCACTACCTCGGGGACGCGCAGTTCGAGCACCGCGGGTTCATCGACGACGCGGTCGCGGAGGAGGGCCTGGTCGCGATCCTCGGCGTGCCGATGCGGCTGGGCAGCCGGGTCATCGGGGTGCTGACGGCCGCGAACCGCAGCGAGCGCCCGTTCGACCAGGAGGAGGTGGCGCTGCTCGGCTCGCTCGCCGCGCACGCCGCCATCGCCATCGACAACGCGCGCCTCCTGGAGGAGACCCGCACCGCCCTGGCCGAGCTGAGCACCGCCAACGAGGAGGTCAAGGCGCGCAGCGCGGCCGTGGAGCGGGCGGCGCGCGCGCACGACCGGATGACCGCCGTCGTGGTCCGGGGCGGCGGCGTGGAAGACGTCGGCGCCGTCGTGACCGAGCTGCTGGGCGGCACCCTCCACGTCCTGGACGCCGACGGCCGCCGGCTCGCGACGACCGGCGCCGCTTCGGAGCCCCTCACCGACGACGAGCTGGACGGGGTCTCCGCCTCGGCGCACTCCGCACGCGCGCAGGGCCGGACGGTCCGGCGCGGCGACCTGTGGATCGCCTCGGTCTCCACCGGCGACGAGATGCTCGGCACGCTGGTCCTGCGCACCGCCGAAGAGGTGGACGACGCCGACCAGCGGATCCTGGAGCGCGCGGCCCTCGTCACCGCCCTGCTGCTGCTGTTCCAGCGGAGCGCCACCGAGGCCGAGGGGCGGGTGCGCGGCGAGCTGCTGGACGACCTGCTGTCCGGCCGCCGGACCGGCGCCGAGGCGCTGACGGCCCGGGCGCGGCGCGTCGGCGTCGACCTGAGCGCCCCGCACGTGCTGCTGTGCGCCAAGTACGACTCCCGCGAGCACCGTCCCCGCGCCGCCTTCTGGGCCTCGTCCTTCGCGGCCGTCGAGCACGGCCTGGCCGCCTCGCGCGCGGAGGAGATCGTCCTGCTGCTGCCGGGCGACCGGCCGGGCGACGCCGCGCGCCGCGTGGCCAAAGAGCTCGGCGCCTCCCTCGGCGGGCCCGCGACGGTCGGCGCGGCCGGCCCGGTCCGCGACCCGGGCGGGGTCGCCTCCGCCCACCGGGAGGCGCAGCGCTGCGCCGACGCGCTGCTGGCCCTCGGGCGCCGCGGCGACGGCGCCGGCGCGTCCGAGCTGGGCTTCGTCGGCCTGCTCATCGGGGACGACCGCGACGTGACCGGCTTCCTCGGGAGCGCGCTCGGGCCCGTACTCGACTACGACGAGCGGCGCGGCACGGCCCTCGTCCAGACCCTGGAGGCCTACTTCGGGACGGGCGGCAGCCTGTCGCGGACGGCCGAGCGCATGCACATCCACGTCAACACCGTGAGCCAGCGCCTCGACCGCATCGCCCGCCTCCTCGGCGACGACTGGCAGACCCCCGAGCGGGCCCTCGAACTCCAGCTCGCCCTGCGCCTGCACCGCCTCTCCCGCTGAACCGCCTCACCCGCTGAACCGCCTCACCTGCTGGAAGGCCCGCATGCCGAAGCGGCGCGCCGCCCCCTCGGGGACGGCGCGCCGCGCGCTCGGGTCGGGTGTCAGACGGAGGCTTCGACCTTGGTGTCGCTGTTCTCGGGCTCGGGACGGGCCCGGGACGTGCGGGCCGCGAGCAGGTCGCGGGCGGTGCCCCAGACGCCGCGGCGGAACAGCAGGACCACCACGATGAAGATCGCGCCGGTGATGATCCCGGTCTCCTCGAACCCGGCGGTGGCCAGGTAGTCGTTCAGCTCCACGATCAGCGCGGCGCCGATGGCGCCGCCCCACAGGGTGCCGATGCCGCCGAGGACGACCATCATCACGGCCTGGCCCGAGGTCGTCCAGTAGACGCCCTGGAGGGACGCGAAGCCGTGCCCGACGGTGAACAGCCCGCCCGCGAGGCCCGACAGGGCCGCCGACAGGACGAACGCCAGCAGCTTGTAGCGGTCGATGCTGTAGCCGAGCGCCCGCGCCCTGTTCGGGTTGTCGCGGATGGACATCAGGACCCGGCCGAAGGGCGACCGGACGATGCGCCAGGCGGCGAACAGCCCGGCCAGGACGAACGGCAGCGCCGCGTAGTAGAAGAAGAACGGGTCGGACAGGTCCAGCCCGAACAGCTCCCTGGGGATGCCCTGGAGGCCGTTCTCGCCGCCGGTCGCCTCCCTCCACTGGTTGGCGATGAAGTACACCATCTGCGCGAAGGCCAGCGTGACCATCGCGAAGTAGATGCCGCGCAGCCGCACCGACAGGAAGCCGATCGGGACCGCGAGCGCCGCCGCGAAGGCGGCGCCGCCCAGCACGGCCACGGGGAACGGCAGCCCGGAGTGCAGCGCGATCAGGCCGGTGGCGTACGCCGAGCCGCCCCAGAACGCCGCGTGCCCGAACGACAGGAGCCCGGTGAAGCCGAGCAGCAGGTCGACGGCGGCCGCGAACAGCGCCCAGCAGACGATGTCGAGGGCGACCGGCGGATAGATGAACCAGGGCAGGACGAGCGCCGCGACCAGACCCGCGGCCAGCAGGACCGGCCGTCCGGCCAGTTTGGAGAGGATCACAGGATCTCCTCTGAAATCACGGGATCTCGGGCGGTCACAGGGCCTCGGGCGGTCACAGGGTCCCGGGCGGTCACAGGGCCTCCTCGCGTCCGAACAGGCCGGCGGGGCGCCACAGCAGCACGGCGGCCATCAGGATGAACACCAGCGTCTGCGACAGCGACGGGACGTAGTAGTTGCCGAGGGCCGAGACGAGCCCGACCGCGAACCCGGCGGCGACCGAGCCGAACACCGAGCCGAGGCCGCCGATCACGACCACCGCGAACACCGTGATGATCAGGTCGGAGCCCATCAGCGGGTTGACCGCCCGCATCGGCGCGGCGAGCACGCCGGCGAACGCGGCGAGCGCGATGCCGAACCCGAACACCGGCGTCACCCAGCGGGCGACGTCGATGCCGAGGGCCCGCGACAGCTCGGGCCGCTCGGTCGCCGCCCGGACGATCATGCCGACGCGGGTGCGGGTCAGCACCACCCACACGACCCCGCACACCAGCACCGACACCGCCAGCACGAACACCTGGTACTTCGGGTAGGTGAACAGGCCGAGGTCGATCGACCCGTCCAGCAGGGACGGGCGCCGATAGGGCTGCGACTGCACCCCGTACTTGCGCTTCACCAGGTCCTGGAGGATCAGCGCGAGCCCGAAGGTGAACAGGAAGTTGTAGAGCGGGTCCAGCGGCGCGAGCCGGTGGATGAACAGCCGCTCCAGCAGCACGCCCGCGATCCCGAGGACGACGGGCACGATCAGCAGCGCGAACCAGAAGTCCACGCCGAACGAGTCGAGCAGCACGAAGGAGCCGAACGCGCCGAGCATGTAGAACGCGCCGTGCGCGAAGTTGACCACGCCCAGCATCCCGAAGATGACGGCCAGGCCGAGGGCGAGCAGGGCGTAGAACGCCCCGCCCACCAGCCCGTTGAACGCCTGTTGCAGCACGTCGCGGCCCGCCTAGAGGGAGCAGGACGGGTCGGGCTGCTGGAACGCCTCCGCCGCCGGGATCGTGCTGAGGATCTTCTCGTAGTCCCAGGGCTCCTTGACCTCGCTCTTGGGCTTGACCTGGGCGACGTAGGCGTCGTGGGTGAGCAGGTGGTCCTCGGCGCGGATCGTACCGGTGGAGGTGAACATGTCGTTGACCTTGGCGCCTTCGAGCTGCTTCACCACGTCGTCGGACTTGTCGGTGCCGCCGCGCTGCACGCCCTCCAGGTACTGGAGCGCCGCCGAATAGTCGGCCGCCTGCACGGCCGTCGGCCGGGTGCCGGTCTTGGCCTTGAACTTGTCGGCCCAGGCGCGGTTGCCCTCGTTGGCGTTCCAGTACCAGAAGTCGGTGAAGCGCGTCCCGGCGAGGGCGTCGGAGCCGAGCGAGTGGATGTCGGTGAGGAACATCAGTCCCACGGCGAGGTCCACGCCCTTGTCGTGCAGCTTGTACTCGTTGTACTGCTTGACCAGGTTGACGAGGTCACCGCCGGCCTGCATGGCGCCGAGCACCTGCGGCTTGGGCTTCAGGCCCGGCGCCTTCAGCAGGAACGTGGAGAAGTTGTCGTTGGGGAACGGCGTCGGGTCGCTCTTCACGACGCTGCCGCCGGCGCCCTTGATGGCCGTCGTGAACGTCTTCTGCATGTCCTGCCCGAACGCGTAGTCCGGGTAGACGATGTACCAGTTCTTACCGCCGTCCTTGGTGACGCCGGTGCCCGTGCCGTGGGCCAGCATGTAGCTGTTGTAGCCGTAGTGGAAGGTGTACTTGTTGCACTGCTTGCCTTCCAGCTCGGTCGTCGCGCCTCCGACGTCGATGAACACCTTCTTCTTGTTCTTGGCGACGGTGGCGACGGCGAGCGCGGCGGACGAGGTGGGCACGTCCAGGATCAGGTCGGCCTGCTTGCGGTCGTAGAGCTCCTGGGCCTTGGAGTTGGCGACCTCGGGCTTGTTCTGGTGGTCGGCGGAGATGACCTCGATCTTGTCGGTGACGGCCTTGTCGCCGTACTTGGCCTTGAAATCGGCGACGGCCATCTTCACCGCCTCGACGGCGTTCTTGCCCGACAGGTCGGCGTACACGCCGGACTGGTCGGTCAGCACCGCCAGCACGATCTTGTCGTCGCTGATCTTGCCCCCGCCCCCGCCGGGTCCGCCCGCGCAGCCGGCCAGCAGCGCTCCGGCGGTCGCGAGCGCGGCCGAGCGTCCGAGAACTCTCATCGGGGTCTCCCTATATTCCGAGGTACTGGAGGAGTTCGCTCTCGCGGGCGCGGACCTCGTCGTTGTCCATGGACTCGACGATCCGGCCCTCGGCGAGCAGGTGGTGGCGGTCGGCGACGGTCGCGGCGAAGTGCACGTTCTGCTCGATGAGCAGGACGGTCACCCCGGCCGCCTTGACCTCGCGGAGGATGTCGCCGATCTGCTGGACGATCAGCGGCGACAGGCCCTCGGTGGGCTCGTCGCAAAGGAGCAGGCGGGCGCCGGTCCGCAGCACGCGGGCGAGCGCGAGCATCTGCTGCTCGCCGCCCGACAGCTTCGTCCCGGGGAAGCGGCGGCGCTCCCGCAGGCGCGGGAAGGTCTCGTACACCCGGTCCAGCGACCACGGGTCGGGACCCATCGCGGGCGGCAGGGTGAGGTTCTCCTCCACCGAGAGCGTCGCGAAGATCCCGCGGTCGTCGGGGACGTACCCGAGGCCGCGGCGGGCGCGCTTGTGCGGGCTCATCGAGGAGATGTCCTCGTCCAGGAAGCGGACCGTTCCGGACGCGCCCTTGTGCAGCCCCATCAGGGAGCGCAGGAGCGTGGTCTTGCCGGCGCCGTTGCGTCCGACGAGGGTGACGATCTCCCCCTCGTCGACGTGCAGCGACACCTCGCGCAGGGCCTGGGCCTCGCCGTACCAGGCGGACAGTCCGTCAATGCGCAGCATTGGAGTCTCCGAGGTAGGCGGTGACGACGCGGGGGTCGTGGCGGATCTCGGCGTAGGGGCCCTCCACGAGGACCTGGCCGTGCTGGAGGACGGTGACCCGGTCGGCGAGGCTGGAGACGACGCTCATGTTGTGCTCGACCATGACCACGGTCCGCCCGTCCCGCACCTTCTTGATGAGGTCGACGGTGCGGCCGACGTCCTCGACGCCCATGCCGGCGGTCGGCTCGTCCAGCAGCAGCACCTTCGGGTCCAGCGCGAGGGCCAGCGCCAGTTCGAGGGCGCGCTTGCGGCCGTACGCCAGGGATCCGGCCGGCACGTCCGCGTGCCCGTCCAGCCCGACCTGCCCGAGCAGCTCGGCGGCGCGGTCGGAGTGGCGGTCGAGGGCCTTGTCCGACCGCCAGAACCGCCAGCCGAGGCCCGTCCGCCCGGCGAGCGCGAGCTCGACGTGCTGGCGCGGGGTCAGCTCCGCGAACAGGCTCGTGATCTGGAAGGACCTGGCGAGGCCGAGCTTCGCGATCAGCTCCGGGCGCCGCCCGGCCAGCTCGTGCGCGCCGAGCCGCACGCTGCCCGCGGTCGGCTTCAGGAATCCGGTCAGCAGGTTGAACAGCGTGGTCTTGCCGGCGCCGTTCGGCCCCACCAGCGCGTGGACGGACCCTTCGGCGATGTCGAGGTCCACCCCGTCCACGGCCCTGAAGCCGCGGAACTCCCTGACCAGGCCGCGCGCCGCCAGCACCGGGGCCTTTCGGTCCGGGTCGCCCATGCGCCCTCCTCGCGCTCGTCGTGGACGGCCCGAACCACACTCGGGCCGCCGTGACCGGGAACGCTAGGTGGGACCCGCGGACCGGACCATGTGACCGGGGCCCACATTCGGACGGCCTGATACGGGTGTGAGCCACATCACGCGCAGGTCACGACCACGGGCACATGGCGGCTTCGCCGGATATGTGGGCGGTCCACGTGGCAGCGGTCACAAGCGGCGCCCACCATGGCTGGCACCTGACATCCGTCCCGAGGAGCCGGAATGCCGATCGTCCGCCCCGCCCTTACCGCTGGCACCGCCCTTACCGCCGGCACCGTGGCCGGCGCCCTCACCGCGGCCCTGGCCTTTCCCCTGGCCGCGCACGCGCAGGCCCCGCAGGCCGGCGCGCGGCAGAGCCCAGGCTGCGCGTCCGGGCTCGCGGTGCCGGGAGCGGAGAAGCAGGCGGCCGCCTGCCTCGACGACCTCACGACCGCCGGGACGGTCGGCTCCGGCCACACCGTCCCCGCCGACTGGGCCGGGCTGCACGCCGCGGGCACGCGCAACCCGTCGGGCGTCCCGGGCATCCAGCTGGACGGCTACTTCCCGGACACCTCGACGTTCAACACCAACAACGGCTGGAACCACGACGCCCAGTTCGTCATCCGCCTGCCCGAGCGCTGGAACGGCGGGCTCGTCGTCGCCGGCTCGCCCGGCAACCGGCGCCAGTACGCCAACGACTTCACCATCTCCGACTGGGCGCTCGCCAAGGGCTACGCCTACGCCGCGACGGACAAGGGCAACAGCGGCATCGAGTTCTACAAGGACGGCCGCCGCCCAGGCGACGCCGTCGTGGAGTGGAACGACCGGGTGACGCAGCTGACGCGGGCCGCCAAGAAGGTCGTGGCGCAGCGCTACGGCCGGACTCCTCGCCGCACCTACGCGGCGGGCATCTCCAACGGCGGCTACCTCGTCCGGTGGCAGCTGGAGAACCGCCCGGAGCTGTACGACGGCGGGATCGACGCGGAAGGCACGCTCTGGCGCGCCGACGGCCCCAACCTGTTCACCTACCTGCCGAAGATCCTGCGCGCCTACCCGTCCTACGCGGCCACCGGCGACCCGTCCGCGCACGAGGCGCTCCTGAACGCCGGTCTCGCCCCGGGCTCGGAGTTCCTCTGGCCGTTCCACAACCAGGTCTATTGGGAGCTCACCCAGCGCATCTACCGCCAAGAGTTCGACCCGGCCTACACCGGAGAGGAGGCCGACTACAACTACGCCGCACGTCCGAAGGAGGTCCGCCGTGCCGTCGCCCGCGTGGCGCTCACGGGCAGGATCCGCAAGCCCCTGATCACCCTGCACGGCACCTACGACTCGCTCCTGCCCATCACCACCGACTCCGACGTCTACGCGAAACTCGTCCGCGCCAAGGGGAAGGCGCCCTACCGCTACTACCGCCTGGAGGCCGCCAACCACGTCGACGGCCTCTACGACTCCTTCCCCGACCGCCTGCGCCCGCTCCTGCCCTGCATGCGCACGGCCTTCACGGCCATGGAGTCCCGGACGCAGAACGGCACCACCCCACCGAAGAGCGCCACGCTCCCCCGCCCCACGTCGGGCGACCCCGTGAACACCTGCTCCCTCAGCTAGGGGAACACCCCTATTTATTGCGTTTTCTCCTCCTTCGGGCCTTGGCGGCCCTCCACCGTCGATAAACGCGGGCGATCGCTGGCATCGCTCCGACTCGCCTTGCGGCTCGCTGCGCGATCAGGGTCTCGCTTCGCTCGCCCCTGCCCTCGGACGCGATCGCAACCTTGAGGTCGTCGCGTGGTTGCGGCGAGGGCTGGGCTCCGGTGCTTCGGGCCGCGTTTCGTCCCGTCTCCACTTCGGGATGGCCTCCGCCGTGCAGGCTGATGGTGGCGCTGCACGGATGCCAGCAGGGGCGCGGCGTCGTCGCGAACACGTTCGCGACGAAGACCTACCTCAACGAGTACGCCGACACCAACGGCATGATCGTCCTGTATCCGCAGGCCACCGCGTCCAGCTGGCTGGGCGGCAACCCCCAGGGCTGCTGGAACTGGTGGGGCTACGGCGGCGACACCGCCTACGACATGAAGGGCGGCAAGCAGATCGAGACCATCATGCGCATGGTCCACGCCTCGGCGGCTGACGTCTCACAGGTCGAGTTCGCCGCGTTTCACCCGGGCCAGAAAAGCGGCGAACTCGGCCCCTCCGAAACAGAAAACCGCTCCGCCCGGCGCCTTGGAATCACGGACGAACACGACCGGATCCGGGCTGCCGACCGCGGCGCGCGCCGCCAGTTCGACGCATTCGTCAGCGGAGGCACTGCGGGTGCTCTTTCGCCATGCGAGGGCGGCACCATGAGACGTCGTCGTCATTAACGGAGATTCACTGTTCTTCTAGTATTCCCTGGCGATGCGGTCGATGAGGTCACGCGAGGCGGTCTCGTCGAGCGCATTGCCGCAGATTTTCTCGAACGCATTCGTATAACGAAAGACCTGACGTTCGTCCTCGATGATGAGACTACCGCCCATCTGCTCGATGTAAACGATATCCGGGTACTCGGGCTCCTGGAATCTCAGAATGCTGAAGTCCGTGAGACCGCCAGGGTAGCCGTTGTCGAAAGGAATGACCAGAATTCTCACATTCGACAGCTTCCCGACCTCCAGCAGGTACTCCAACTGGCCCCGCATCACCTCATCGCCGGCGATCCGGCGGCGCAGCGCGCCCTCGTCCAGGACGGCGAAGAGCTCCATCGCCTCCAGGGACCGCAGCCGGGCCTGCCGCTTCAACCGGATCTCCACCTGCCGGTCGACCTCGCCGGGAGACAGCGCGGGGACGTTGGCCATCATGCAGGCCCGGGTGTAGTCGGCCGTCTGCAGCAGCCCGTGGATGATCGCCACCCGGTAGGACTGCATCGCCTGCGCGTCGGCCTCCAGGCCGATGAAGGCGGCGTAGCGCTCCCCGAGCGTGTCGCCGTAGGTCTCCCACCAGCCGCGTTCGCGCGCCGCCCTGGCCAGCTTGATGTAGCGCTCCACCGCGGGTTCGTCCACCCCGTAGAAGGCGAGCAGGCGCTGCAGGTCCGCGACGGTGATCAGCGTGTAGGCGGTCTCGATCCGGGAGACCTTGGCCGTCGACCAGTTCATCTCCGCGGCGACCTGGTCGATCGTCACTCCGGCGCGGGTGCGCAGGCCGCGCAGCTCGCGGGCGAGCTGCCGGGCTCGCACGGACGGCGACTGGCGCACCGCCATGTCCTCCTCCTGAGAACTCTCGGCCTGAAAACACTCGTGCACGGATTCAAGAAACCCTACATGCAACCTTGCATGAATGCTTGCGGGCGCGCAACATGTGAAGCGGGGGCAGTGGGCGCGTCGGCCATGACCGAAGGCAGGGGTGTGATGAGAACCGGGGTACCACGATCGCCAGGCCGCACACCGGAGTAGCGGATGAGCGGTGCAGCGACGAACACGGCGGCGACGAGCACGGCGCCGGACCCGGCGGACACGCCGTTCACCGTGCCGGTGACCGACCGACTGACATACCACTTCCTCATCGCGGTCGACGTCGAGGGTTTCAGCAGGCTGAGCACGGCGCAGCAGAAGCAGGTCCAGCTGGATCTGCACGAGGTGCTGGAGACCGCGGCGGCCGCGGCCGGTCTCGACCGGCGCACCTGGTTACGGCAGGTCGGCGGGGACGGCGAGATGGCGATCCTTCCCCCCGACACCGACGGGCTGCTGGTGCTCGTGTCCTATCCGCGCGCCCTGGCCGCCGCGCTCGCCGGGCTCAACCGGGAGCGCACGCCGCCGATCAGGCTGCGGGTGGCGATGCACCACGGCCCCCTGTCGGGCGGGCTGTTCGGGGCGGTGGGCCGCGCGCCGATCGTCGTCGCCCGGCTCCTCGACTCCCAGGAGCTCCGGGACGAGCTGCGGGCCGATCCCGTCCGCGAGATGGCCCTGATCGTCTCCTCCTCCCTCTACAGCGACATCGTCGAGACCGGTTTCGAGGGCCTGGCCCCCGAGGAGTTCCATCCCGTGGAGATCACCGCCAAGGGCGCCTCCTTCCCCGGGCACATCCACCGGGGACCTCGCTGATCGTCAGAGTTTCGAGCGCGTCCAGGTGAGGAGGTCGTCGACGGCAAGCGTGTTGACGATCCGGGACGCGGGGACGCCGCACCGGGCGGCTCGCTCGCAGCCGAACGGCTGCCAGTCGAGCTGCCCGGGCGCGTGGGCGTCGGAGTCGACGGAGAACCGGCAGCCCGCCTCGACCGCCAGGCGCAGCAGGCGCTTCGGCGGGTCGAGGCGCTCCGGGCGCGAGTTGATCTCGACGGCGACGTCGTAGGCGGCGCAGGCGTCGAAGACGAGGGCGGCGTCGAACTCCGACTCCGGGCGCAGGCCGCCGCGCTTGCCGCCGGCCTTCACGATGCGCCCCGTACAGTGGCCGAGGACGTTCACGCGCGGGTTCGCGATCGCGGCGACCATCCGCTTGGTCATGGCGACGCGGTCCATGCGGAGCTTGGAGTGGACGCTGGCGACGACGACGTCCAGGCGGTCGAGCAGGTCGGGCTCCTGGTCGAGGGCGCCGTCCTCCAGGATGTCGACCTCGATGCCCGTCAGGATGCGGAAGGGCGCCAGGGACTCGTTGAGCTCGGCCACGACGTCGAGCTGGCGGCGCAGGCGGTCGGCGGACAAGCCGTTGGCGACCTTCAGGCGCGGCGAGTGGTCGGTGAGCGCGAGGTACTCGTGGCCCAAAAAGCGGGCGGTCTCGGCCATCTCCAGGATCGGGGACCCGCCGTCCGACCAGTCGCTGTGGGTGTGCAGGTCGCCCTTCAGCGCGGAGCGGAGCGCGGCCGTGGCCTCGTCCAGCGGCTCGCCCTCGGTGGCCTCCAGTCGCCGCAGGTAGACAGGGGTCTCGCCGCGCAGCGCCTCTTCGACCACCAGGGCGGTGACCTTGCCGATGCCGGGCAGCGCGGTGAGCGTCCCGTCGCGGGCGCGGTCGGCCAGCTCGTCCGGGGCCGTCTCCTCCACGCGGTCGGCGGCGGTGCGGAAGGCCCGCACGCGGTAGGTCGGCTCGTGGGCGCGCTCCAGAAGGAACGCGATGCGGCGCAGCGCTTCGACGGGCTCCACCCCTCGCACCGTACCCAGGTATGACCCGGCACGTCCCACCCCGGTGTCATCCGAGTGAGACCGGGGCTCCCTAGCCTGGTCCCCATGGCGGGCGAGAACCTCACACTGCGCGGCGTCCTGCGGGACGTGCTGCTCGCCGCCGCCGTGACCGGCAGGGCGGACCCGGCCCCGCTGAACCGGCCGTGGCCGCTGCTGCTGCGCTGGACGCGGTACATCGGCGTCGGGCGGCTGCCGTACGGGCTGGTGACGAACCTGTTCGGACTGGCCCTCACCGTCGGGCTCGTCGCCGGGACGGTGTCGCTGCTGTCCACCGAGACGCTGCGGCGCGGCATCTACGTGTCCGACGGGACGAAGCTGTTCATCGCCGTGGCGGTGACGGCGCCGCTGGCGCTGCGCGACCGGCATCCGCTCGGCGCGTGGCGGCTGAGCTTCCTGGCGATGGCGCTGATCGACGTCGACGGCTGGCTGACCGTCCCCTTCGTCCCGGCGGGCTCGGTCGCGGCGCTCGTGGCCGTGTACACGGTCGCGGTGCGCTGCTCGCGCGACATCACGCTGGGCGTCGGGCTCATCTCGTTCGCCGGGCTGTGGATCAAGGCCCCGGAGACCGGGCCCGGGGCGTCGGTGCTGCTCCTGCTGGCGCTCACGGTGGGCTATGCCGTCCGGGTCCGGCAGACGTCCCGGCGCGAGCTGGCCGAGCAGGAGAAGCGGCACCAGGACGCCGAGGCTGTGCTGACCGAGCGGCAGCGGATCGCTCGGGAGCTGCACGACGTCGTCGCCCACCACATGTCGATGATCGCGATCCAGGCGGAGGCGGCGCCGTACAAGGTGGAGTCCGTCCCGGACGAGACGCGCCGCGACCTCGCCGAGATCCGCGCGACCGCGCTGGACGCGCTGACGGAGCTGCGCCGCGTCCTCGGCGTCCTGCGCGCGGAGGACGGCGCAGAGACCGCACCGCAGCCCAGCCTGGCGCGCCTGGACGAGCTGGTCGGCAACGCGCGCGGCGCCGGCCTGCGCGTCGAGACGCGACTGAGCGGCGACCTCGCCGGGCTTCCCCCCGGCGTCGGGCTCACCGCCTACCGGATCCTCCAGGAGGCGCTGAGCAACGCCATGCGGCACGCGCCCGGTTCCCGGGTCGAGGTCGAAGTGTCCTGTGATGACGGCGCTTCCGGTGATGGCGGCGCTTCCGGTGATGGCGGCGTAGTGTTGCTCGGCGTCGTCAACGGCCCGCCCGCCGGGGGCCGAGGCTCCGTGCCGCCCCTTCCGGGCGGCGGCCACGGGCTGGTCGGGATGCGGGAGCGGGCCGCCGCGCTGGGCGGCGAGCTCACCGCCCGCCCCACCCCCGAGGGAGGATTCGCCGTGACCGCATCGCTGCCGGTGAAGGCGCGGGAAGCGACGTGACGATCCGGGTCGTGATCGTCGACGACCAGGGCATGGTGCGCACCGGCTTCGGCGTGCTGCTGAACGCCCAGCCCGACATCGAGGTCGCGGGCGAGGCCGCCGACGGCGCCGAGGGCCTGCGCCGCATCGCGGAGCTGCGTCCCGACGTGGTGCTGATGGACGTCCGGATGCCGGTGATGGACGGCCTGGAGGCGACCCGCCGGCTCCTCGCGGACGCCGGGGAGGACGCCCCGAAGGTCCTCATGCTGACGACGTTCGACCTCGACGACTACGTCTACGAGGCGCTGCGGGCGGGAGCCAGCGGGTTCCTGCTCAAGGACGCGTCCGCGACCGAGCTGTCCGACGCGGTGCGGGTGGTGGCGGCGGGCGACGCGCTGCTGTCCCCGTCGGTCACGCGGCGGCTCATCGCGGAGTTCTCCCGGCTCGGCGGCCCCCGCGCGCCGTCCCGCAAGCGGCTGGAGCAGCTGACCCAGCGGGAGACCGAGGTGCTCGCGCTGGTGGCGCGCGGGCTGTCCAACGGCGAGATCGCGGGGCGGCTCGTCGTCGCCGAGCAGACCGTCAAGACCCACTTCGGGCGGATCCTGATGAAGCTCGGGCTGCGGGACCGCCCGCAGGCGATCGTCTACGCCTACGAGGTGGGGCTGGTGCGGCCCGGCGACTGACGCCCGGCCGCCGTCGTCATACCTGGGGCGCAGTCGTCATACCGGGGGCGCACGGCGCGGGACGGCACCGCGGGCCGATGTGCTCTTGTACGTCCGATTTCTACCTTCCTGATCAGTGCTCCACTCCACTGACCAGGAAGGACGCGCGGGATGCCCAGCGTTCGCAGGACCCTCGCCGTTCGCAGGCCCCTCCCCGTCCGGCGAAGCCTCGCCGCCGTGTCGGTGCTGGCCGCCACCGGCTCGGCGACCGCCGCCGGGCACGCCGAGGTGTACGCGCCGCCGGCCGCGGCGCCCGCCCTGGCGCCGTCCGCCCTCGGCGCCCGCTACGAGACGACCGGCCGGGACATCACCCGCGCGCTGGCCACCGCCAGGCGCGTCCACGACGAGGGGCGGGCGCGGGTCCTGGCCGCCTTCCTGGCGCCTGACCGGCGGTTCCTGTCGTTCGACCCGCGCGGCGACGGGCGCGCTGTGGAGGTCCTGGGCGATCTGGAGCACGCCGACCGGATCGCGGTGGTCGTGCCGGGCGCGGACAACTCGCTGGCCAACTACGACTCGCCCAAGTTCGTCGGCGGCGGCAGCCGGGCGCTCTACCGGCAGGCCCGCGACGCCGCGCCCGGCGCGCGGATCGCCGTCATCGCCTGGCTCGGCTACGACTCGCCCTCGACGCTGAGCACGGGCGCCCTGACGAGCGGAAGCGCCGAGAAGGGCGCGCGCGGTCTCGAACGTCTCCTCACCGGCGTGCACCGCCTGAACGGGAGGGCCCGCTTCGCCCTGCTCTGCCACAGCTACGGCTCGGTGGTCTGCGGCAAGGCCGCGCGGCGGCTCGCGCCCCTGCCGGTGGACGAGATCGCGCTGTTCGGCAGTCCCGGCACCACCGTGCGCCACGTGTCCGGCCTGGGGACGTCCGCCCGCGTGTGGGCGGGCCGGTCCAAGGGCGACTGGGTGCGGTACGTGCCCCACGTCCGCTTCGCCGGGCTCGGCTTCGGGGCCGATCCCGTCACTCCCGGCTTCGGCGCATTGCGCTTCGACGCCGGGACGGGCCCGCACAGCGGCTACCTGAAGCCCGGGTCCCTCGCGCTGCGCAACCTCGCCCTGATCGCCCTCGGCCGCGACGCGGAGGTCACCCATGCCTGAAGCCCAGGCCTACGACCAAGCCCAGGACCGCGAAGAGGCCAAGAACCGCGACGGGGCCGTGGACGCCATGCGTGCCTTCGCGATCCTCGGCGTCGTGCTCGGCCACTGGCTCGTCACCGCGCTCGTCGTGGACGGCACAGGCCACCGGCTGCACGTCACCAGCCCCCTCAAGACGATGCCCGAACTGACTCCCATCTCCTGGGTCCTGCAAACGCTCGCCGTCTTCTTCTTCGTCGGCGGCTACTCGGCGGCCAAGAGCCTGCGTCCCGGCGAGCCCTGGGGCCGCCGCCTGCGGCGGCGCCTGGCGCGCTTCGCGCGGCCCCTGCCGGCTCTGATGATCGTCTGGCTCCCCGTCGCCGCGGTCCTGTCATGGGCCGGGTTCTCGGGGAGCAGCATCCGCGTCCTCGTCGAGCTGGTGCTGAGCCCGCTGTGGTTCCTCTGCGTCTACGTGGTGCTGACGGCGCTCACCCCGCTCATCGCCGCCTCGTGGAACCGGTTCGGGATCGCGGGCGCGGCGGTCCTCGCCGCCGCGACCGCCGGGATCGACCTCGGCCGGTTCGCCCTCGGCGCGCCCGGCTGGACGGGCTGGGCCGCCGTCCTCACCGCCTGGCTCCTGCCGTTCTATCTCGGCATCGGCTGGGCGGACGGAGCGCTGCGGTCCCGCAGGGCCGGGCTCGCCCTGCTGGGCGGGGGCGCCGCGTCGGCCGCGCTCCTCGTCCTGTTCGCCGGATACCCGGCGAGCATGGTCGGCGTCCCCGGCGCCGCCGTCTCCAACCTCAGCCCGCCGACCCTCGCCGCGGTCGCGTTCGGCCTCGCCCAGACGGGCCTGGCCGTCCTGCTGCACGGGCCCCTGACCCGCTGGACGCGGCGCGCAGGGCCCCGGTCGGTGATCGCCGCGGCCAACCGCTCCGCGATGGCGATCTACCTCTGGCACCAGACCGCGATGATCTCCGTGACCGTGGGGGCGCTGCTCGCGTTCGGTAGGCTGAACGGGTTGCACACCGTGCCCGACCAGCCGGAATGGGTCGCCGAGCGGCTCGCCTGGCTGGTCGCCTTCGGTGGCGCGCTCGCCGCCGGCAGAGCGGTGGCCGCCGCCGCCCGGAGGCCGCGGCCGCTCGTGCGCGGCACCGCCCCGGGAACCAACCCGGCCCCCGGCCCGTACATCTCCAGAGGCGTCTCCTGACCCGCCAGGGGGTGAGCCGAACCCGCACCGATCTTCGATGGTAGAAAGGCGACGATGCCGCCGCACCTCACGACGACGACCTCGCCGCGCCCCGGGCGACGGCACGCCCGCCGGCTCCGGCGGGCCACGGCCGCCGCCGCCTCCATCGGAGTGGTGATGCTGACCACCGCGGGGACGGGCCACGCCGACCCCTACGCGGCCCCCGTCGCGGTCCCCAAGATGGCCCCCTCGACGCTGGACGTCCGGTACGCGGCCGAGCGCGGCTCCATCGAGAAGGCCCTCAAGACGGCGGAGAAGGTCGGCGACGCCCCGCGGCAGAAGGCGCTCGGAGGGTTCCTCCAGCCCGGACGCCACTTCCTGTACTTCGACCCGCGCGGCCGGGGCCGGGCCATCGAGGTGATCGGCGACCTCACCCGGGCGCAGCGCGTCGCGGTGCTCGTCCCGGGCGCCGACACCACGCTGTCCTCGTTCGACAAGCGGGGCGGCAAGCCGTGGTCGACGCCGGGCGGGGGCGCCCGCGCCGTCTACGTGCAGGCCCGCGCCGCATCGCCGGAACCCGGGCTGGCGGTCGTCGCCTGGCTCGGCTACGCGGCCCCCAAGACGTTCAGCGGCGACGTCCTCACCAGCGACCGGGCCACCGAAGGCGCCGTCCAGCTCCGCAAGTTCATGAAGGGCGTCCACCAGGTCAACCCCCGCGCGAGCGTGGGCCTCCTCTGCCACAGCTACGGATCCGTGGTCTGCGGACGGGCCGCGTTGGACGGCTCCAACAGCGCCGCCTGGAAGCAGGTCACCGACATCGCCCTCTACGGCAGCCCGGGAACGACCGCCTGGTCGGCGTCCAGGTTCGGCGGGACGGCCCGCGTCTGGGCCGGGCGGGGCGCGACCGACTGGATGGAGGACGTCCCGCACGTGCGGATCTTCGGGCTGGGGCTCGGCCCCGACCCGGTCTCCCGCGGCTTCGGCGCGCGGGTCTTCGACGCCGGGGGCGGCGGCCACAGCGACTACCTCGCACCCGGCTCCGCGTCCCTGCGCAACCTCACCGGCATCGCGCTCGGGCACGCCTCCGAGGTGACCCGCGGCTGACCCGTTTGCTCACTTCCGGCCAGGACACCGCGGGTGTGGTGGCACCCTGGGGTGGTGAACACCGCGAACGACGCCGAGATCCGCGAGCAGACCACCCAGCGCCTGGAGAAGGCGATGGGGACCTTCGGCACCGCGGCGCTGAGCAGCATGGAGGAGCAGCTCCCCTGGTTCCGCCGCATGCCCGCCGACCAGCGCTCCTGGATCGGGCTCGTCGCGCAGGCCGGCATCGCCGCGTTCGTGGAGTGGTTCAAGAGCAACGAGCGGAGCCGCCCGGCCATCGCCGGTGAGGTGTTCGGCACCGCGCCGCGCGAGCTGCTGCGCTCCATCAAGCTCCAGCACACCATCGACATGATCCGCGTCATCATCGACGTGGTGGAGACCCGGCTCGCCGAGCTGGCCGCGCCCGGTGGCGAGGCCCAGCTGCGCGAGGCCATCCTGCGCTACACCCGCGACGTGGCGTTCGGCGCCGCCCAGGTCTACGCCCGCGCCGCCGAGACGCGCGCCGCCTGGGACGCCCGCCTGGAGGCCCTCGTCGTCAACGCGGTGCTGCGCGACGAGGTCGACGACGGCATGCACTCCTGGGCCGCCGCGCTCGGCTGGACCTCCAAGCCCGTCACCGTCATCGCGGGCTTCACCCCGGAGGACGAGGAGCCCGAGGTCACCATCGACCAGATGCAGCTCGCCGCGCGCCGCGCCCGCGCCGACGTGCTCGCCGGCGTCCAGGGGCACCGGGTCGTCGTGATCGTCGGCGGCGACACCGACCCCATGGAGGCCGCCCGCCCGATCGCCGCCAAGTGCGGGCCGGGCCCGGTCGTCGTCGGCCCGCAGGTCGCCGACCTCTACGAGTCCACGAGCTCCGCCCGGGCCGCCGTCGCGGGCCTGCGCGCCGCCGCCGGATGGCCGGACGCGCCCCGTCCCGTCCTCGCCTCGGAGCTCCTGCCCGAGCGCGCCCTCGACGGCGACGACGAGGCGCGCCGCTACCTGGTGGAGAGCGTCTACAACCCGATGCTCGCCGCCGGCGCCCCGCTCCTCGACACGCTCACCACCTACCTCGAGCAGGGCTCCTCCCTGGAGGCCACCGCCCGGCTCCTGTTCGTCCACCCCAACACCGTCCGCTACCGGCTGCGGCGGGTCAGCGAGCTGACCGGCCTCGCCCCCACCGACGGCCGCAACGCCTTCACGCTCCGCATCGCCCTCGTCCTCGGCCGCTTCCACTCCCGCGCCTCCAGGGGCCAGGGGCAGTGACCGGCGTCGCACCGGCGCGTTGGCCGGTGCTTACAGGCGCTCACCAGGGTTCCTTGTAGGGGTCGTACAAAGCGCCAAGACCAAAGTTCGTCGTGATCGGCATCGTGGGCGCGACCACATGACGGCAGGCTGGACGCTGTGATACTCCTCGCATCGCCCGGCCAGGGCGCCCAGACCCCCGGCTTCCTGCAGCCATGGCTAGAGATACCCGGAGTCGCCGACCGGCTCGCGTGGTGGTCGGCGGTCACGGGTCTCGACCTGGTCCGCTACGGGACGGTCGCGGACGCCGAGGAGATCCGTGACACCGCGGTCGCACAGCCGCTGCTCGTCGCCGCCGCGATCGCCGCCTGCGAGGTGCTCTACGAGGACGCCCCGGCCGGCAAGCCGGGGCCGGACGCCGTCGCCGGGCACAGCGTCGGCGAGCTGGCCGCCGCCGCGATCGCCGGGGTGCTGACCCCCGAGGCCGCGCTGGTCCTGGTCCGGGAGCGGGGCCGGGCGATGGCCGAGGCCGCCGCGGTCACCGAGACCGGCATGACGGCCGTGCTCGGCGGCGATGCCGACGAGGTCCTCGCCGCGATCGACAAGCACGGGCTCACCCCCGCCAACGTCAACGGCGCCGGCCAGGTCGTCGCCGCCGGGACCACCGAGCGGCTCGCGCGGTTCGCCGAGGAGCCGCCCGCCAAGGCGCGGCTGCGGTCGCTGTCGGTCGCGGGCGCGTTCCACACCGAGCACATGGAGCCCGCCGTCGGCGTCCTGCGCCGGCTGGCGCCCGGCGTCCCCGTCGAGGACCCGCGGGCGAAGCTGCTCCAGAACCGCGACGGCGCCGTGGTCGACGACGGCCGCGAGTTCGTCGCCCGGCTCGTCGAGCAGGTCAGCGCCCCCGTCCGCTGGGACTCGTGCATGGCGACCATGCGCGAGCTCGGCGTCACCGGGATCATCGAGCTGCCGCCCGCCGGGACGCTCACCGGGCTCGCCCGGCGCGAGCTGAAGGGCGTCGAGCTGGTCGCCCTCAAGACCCCCGCCGACCTGGACAAGGCCCGCGAGCTGATCAAGGCGGACGCGTCATGACCGCCCTCACCATCCCCGAGGCGGCGCCCGGCGCCCGCGTCCTGGCGTTCGGCGACTACCGCCCCGCCCGCATCGTCACCAACGACGAGCTCGCCGAGACCGTCGACACCAACGACGAGTGGATCCGCAGCCGCGTCGGCATCTCCGAGCGGCGCATCGCCGGAGACGACGAGGGCATCGTCGAACTCGGCGTGCACGCCGCGGGCAAGGCGCTCGCGGGCAGCGGCCTCGCCCCCTCCGACATCGACCTCGTGATCCTCGCGACCTGCTCGGCGGAGACGCCGATGCCGGGCCACGCCGCGCAGGTCGCGCACCGCCTCGGCATCGAGGCGCCCGGCGCCTTCGACCTCAACGCCGCGTGCGCCGGCTTCTGCTACGCGCTCGGCACCGCCAGCGCCGCCGTCCGGGCCGGCAGCGCCCGCAACGTGCTGGTGATCGGCGCGGAGAAGATGTCCCAGTGGGTGGACTGGACCGACCGCTCCACCTGCATCATCTTCGCCGACGGGGCGGGCGCGGCGGTCGTCGCGCCGAGCGAGACCCCCGGCATCGGCCCGGTCGTGTGGGGCAGCGCCGGCGACAAGTACGACAAGATCATCATTGACGACCGCAACTCGTTCATCCGGCAGGAGGGGCAGGCGGTGTTCCGCTGGGCCACCAGCGCCATCGCGCCCATCGCCCTCCAGGCGTGCGAGCGGGCCGGGGTGAAGCCCGAGGAGCTCGCGGCGGTCGTCCCGCACCAGGCCAACCTGCGGATCATCGAGGCGATCGCCCGCAAGGTGAAGGCCTCCAACGCCGTCGTGGCCGACGACATCGTGCAGTCCGGCAACACCTCGGGCGCCTCGATCCCGCTGGCCCTGTCCCGAATGATCGAACGCGGCGACGTGCCGTCCGGCGCCCCGGCCCTGCTGGTCGGGTTCGGCGCCGGACTGTCCTACGCTGCCCAAGTCATCCAGATCCCGTAGGCCGTCACGCCTGAACGCAGGCTCTGGACCAACCCACCGAAGGAGAACGCAGAACCATGGCAGTCGCCACCGAACAGCAGATCCTGGACGGCCTCGCCGAGATCATCGACGAGATCGTCGGCATCGACAAGTCCGAGGTCACCCCGGAGAAGAACTTCATCGACGACCTCGACATCGACTCGCTGTCGATGGTCGAGATCGCGGTGGCCGCCCAGGACAAGTTCGGCGTCGAGATCCCCGACGACGAACTGCGCAACCTGAAGACGGTCAAGGACGTCATCAACTTCGTCCAGAACCTGCAGAGCTGAGCCGCGGGAGGGCGCGCCGCCACCCGGGAGGCGGCGCGCCCTGCCCTCCTCCCCTCACAGTCCGCAAGGAGCACCCAATATGAGCAAGAGCCAGACCAGGGTCGTCGTGACCGGTCTCGGTGCAACGACCCCACTCGGCGGCGACCTGCCGTCGACCTGGTCCGCCCTGCTCGCCGGCGAGTCCGGTATCCGCAAGCTGGACTGGGAGGGCGTCGAGGACCTGCCGGTCCGGTTCGCCGCGACGCTGAAGGTCGACCCGTCCGAGGTGATGCCGAAGCAGAACCTGCGCCGGCTCGACCGCAACCAGGCGATCGCGCTGATCGCCGCGCGCGAGGCCTGGACGAGCGCCGGGTTCGCCGCGCCGACGGGCGGCAAGCCGCAGAAGGGCATGGAGCGCCCCGGCGTCGAGGGCGGCTTCACCGTGGACGGCGAGCGCCTCGGCGTGGTGCTGTCCAGCGGCATCGGCGGCCTGCACACCGCCCTGAACAGCTATGACGTCTTCCGGGAGAAGGGCTGGTCGCGGGTCTCGCCCTTCACCGTCCCGATGCTGATGCCGAACGGCGCCTCCGGGCACGTCGGCATCGAGTTCGGCGCGATGGCCGGCTCGCACGCCCTGGTCAGCGCCTGCGCGTCCAGCGGCGAGGCCGTCGGGTACGCCATCGACATGATCCGCGCGGGCCGCGCCGACGTGGTGATCTGCGGCGGGACCGAGTCGTGCATACACCCCCTGCAGATGGCCTCGTTCGGGGCGATGCGCGCGATGTCGACCCGCAACGAGGAGCCGGAGCGCGCGTCCCGGCCCTACGACAAGAACCGCGACGGGTTCGTGCTCGGCGAGGGCGCCGCCGTGATGATCCTGGAGTCGGAGGAGCACGCCCGCGCCCGCGGCGCGACCGTCCACGGCTTCGCGGCCGGCTGCGGCTACTCCGGCGACGCCTACGACATCGTGCTGCCCGACCCGTCCGGCTCGGGGCAGGCGAAGGCGATGCAGCGGGCCCTCAAGGACGCGGGCCTGGAGCCGACCGACCTCGTCCACATCAACGCGCACGCCACCTCCACCCCCGCGGGCGACGTCGCGGAGCTCGCCTCCATCAAGGCGGGGCTCGGCGAGGAGGCCGCCCGCCAGGTGGTCATCACCGCGACCAAGTCGATGACCGGGCACCTGCTCGGCGGCGCCGGCGCGCTCGAGTCGATCTTCACCGTGCTCGCGCTCAAGGAGGGGCTCGTCCCCTTCGTGGCGAACCTGGAGGACATCGACGACGAGGTCGACCTCGACATCGCCCGCGACGAGCCCCGCAAGCTCCCGGACGGACCGGCCGCGGCGCTCAACAACTCGTTCGGATTCGGCGGCCACAACGTGTCGGTCGCCTTCCAGCGCGCTCTCTGATCCGTCTCGTCGAGCGGCCCGGCCGGGGGTTCCCGCCGGGTCGTTCGCGTGCGCTCGTCCGGCCGCGCTCGTTCGTTCAGGGGACCTTGAGGGTGACGAGCGCGATGTCGTCGCGCGGCACGCCGTCCTGGAAGTCCAGGACGCGGTCGGCGATGCGGGCGGTGATGCCGTCGGCATCGAGGGCCCGCACCTCGGACAGCAGGTCGGCGAGCCGTTCCTCGCCGAACAGCTCCCGGCCCCGGCGGGCCTCGCTGACGCCGTCGGTGAAGAAGAGGACGACGTCGCCGGACCGCAGCTCCACGGCCTCGTCGGCGAGCGCCACGTCCTCGAACACGCCGAGCAGGTCGCCGGTCCGGCCGATGGACCGCACCTCGCCCGCGGCGGTGCCGAGAAGCGGCGCCGGATGCCCGCCGAGCGAGACGGTCAGGAGCGGCCCGCCGCCCGGACCGCGCTCGATGCCGGCGTAGACGGCGGTGCAGAACCGCTCCGCGCCGGGGCGCAGCAGGGACGAGTTCAGCCTGCGGAGGACGCCGGCGGGCGAGTCGGCCTCCGCGGCGACCGCCCGCACCGTGTGCCGCGCCAGGCTCGTCACCACCGCGGCCTCGACCCCCTTGCCGCACACGTCCCCCAGCACCAGCCCCCACCGGCCGGGAGAGACCTCGAACACGTCGTAGAAGTCTCCTCCCACCTCGTCGCCGGCCCCCGCCGGGCGGTAGGCGTCGCCCACCTCCAGGCAGGGCACGGGCGGCAGCGCGGGTGGGATGAAGCTGCGCTGCAGGGTCTCAGCGAGCTGCCGGACGCGCGCCTCCGACTCCCGCGCACGGCCGCGGGCGTGAAGCAGCTCCCGCTCGTACTCCCGGCGGTCGGTGGCCTGGAAGACGCTCACCAGGACGGCGGCGGGCCCGCCCGGCTCCTCCGGGTGCAGCGTCGAGTTGACCAGGACGGGCAGCCGCTCGCCGTCCGCGCACCTCAGGTCGACGGCGATCTCGCGGACCTCGCCCTGCATGGTCAGCAGCGGCGTGAAGTGCGTCTCGTAGTAGATGCGGTCGCCGATGGGGAGCAGCTCCTGGAAGCGCGTGCCGCCGAGCAGGTCTTCGGCGCGGTGGCCCGTCCAGTCGAGGAACGTCCGGTTGACCCTGGTGATCGTGCCGTCCGGGCGCAGCGACAGGTAGCCGCAGGGCGCGTGCTCGTAGAGGGTGCGCAGGCGGGCGAGTTCGTCATCCGTGCCGGCCATCGCGGCCACCCGGAACCTTCGCCAGGAAATCCCTGATCGCCTCGATCGTCTCCTCGGGCGCGCTCAGGTTGGGGCAGTGCCCGGTCGCCTTCATCCTCACCAGCTCGCTCCCGGGGATGGCGCGGTGCACGTACTCCCCCACCGCCTCCGGGGCGATGATGTCGTCCGAGCATTGCAGCAGCAGTGCCGGGACGCTCAGTTCGGCCAGGTCGGCCCGGTTGTCGGACAGGAAGGTCACCCGCGCGAACTGCCGCATGATCTCGGGGTCGGTGCGGCAGAAGGAGTTGGTCAGCTCCCGGCCCAGCTCGGGCCGTTCCGGATTCCCCATGATCAGCGGCGCCATCCGGCTGGACCAGCCGAGATAGTTGCTCTCCAGCGACTCGAGGAGCTCGGTGATGTCGGCGCCGGTGAACCCGCCGACGTAGTCCCCCTCGTCGACGTAGCGGGGCGAGGGGCCGACCAGCACGAGGCCGGCGAAGCGGTCCGGCTCCCGGTTGGCCGCCAGCACCCCGATCATCGCGCTGACGGAGTGCCCGACGAAGACCACGTCGCGGAGGTCCAGTTCGTGGACGATGTCCAGGACGTCCTCGGCGTAGGCGTCCAGGGTGTCGTACCGGTCCGGCGAGTAGGCCGCCAGATCCGAGTCCCCCATCCCGACGTGGTCGAAGAGGACGACCCGATGGTCGGCCTCGAAGGCGGGCGCGGTGAGCCGCCACATCGTCTGGTCGCAGCCGAACCCGTGCGCGAAGAGGAGGGGCTGCTCTGACCGTCGGCCCAGGTCGTGGACGTTGTTGCGGGTCAATGCGGTCATTGCCCCAGCCTGCCCCGGACCTCCCGTCTCCACACCTCCCGGGCCGCCCGGTCGCGGGCGTGGGCGCCTCCCGATCGGGCGGAGCGTACGAGTTGCGGGACGGGTACGCTTCGCGCGGACGGCGCCCGGCCGGCCGTTCGGACGGCGGCCGGGCGGCTCAGACGGCGGCGTGCAGCCAGCGGACGGGGGCGCCGTCGCCGGCCCTGCGGAAGGGCTCCAGCTCGTTGTCCCACGGCGTGCCGAGCAGCCGGTCGAGCTCCTGCTCCAGGGCGGTCTTGCCGACGGCGGCGTTCGCCATCACCGCGCGGAGCCGGTCCTCGGGGATCATGATGTCGCCGTTGGCGCCGATGACCCCCGTGAACACCCCGAGGGACGGGGTGAAGCTGAAGCGGACGCCGTCGGTGCCGGGCGTCGGATCCTCGGTGGCCTCGAACCGCACCAGTTTCCAGTTGCGCAGCGCGGAGGTGATGCCCGCGGCGGTGCCGGGCCTGCCCTCCCAATGAAGCTCGGCGCGCAGGGTTCCGGGCGCGGCCGGCTGATCTGCCCACTCAAGGGAAACGGGCACCCCAAGAACACCTGCGGCGGCCCACTCGATGTGCGGGCTCAGCGCAGGTGGCGCGGAGTGGACGTAAAAAACGCCACGTGCGGTCACCGGACCTCCTGGATCTGTACCGAGGCTCGTCTTCCCCTACGGCCTCGTACGTCCCAAGTCGGCGTCCGCGTCCCTCATTGTGCATCATCGGCCCGAGTCGCACCACCGGGAGTTCGCAGTTTGTTGAACGCTTGAACACACGATGCACATCGTTCACCCGGCACTTCCGGCAAGATCCACTATTGCGGACGGGCCGGCGGCGTGCCCGCGCCCGGAGGTGACTCCCGTCACGGAGCCGCCGTCGGCCACGTTCCGGTTGCGCTTCCGCACGGAGGGGCATCATTCCGGCGGCCCTGACCACCGCTGGTCGCCAGGGCCGCCTTCGGGTCAGCCTGCGCGCGAGGAGGGCCCTCGGCGCCCCGCGACTCTCAGCGAGGCGGCGCGGGGTCGGCGTTCCGCTGCTTCAGGTAGCGGACGACGAGGAACGCCAGGCCCACCGCCGCGGCGACGACGCCGACGCCCACCAGCGTCCCGACCAAGCCGCCCCAGGCCTTCACCGCGCCGTAGAACGTCATGAAAGCGGCACCGAGCACCAGCGTGATCCCG
Organism: Actinomadura sp. K4S16; assembly: GCF_008327685.1. GTDB lineage: Bacteria > Actinomycetota > Actinomycetes > Streptosporangiales > Streptosporangiaceae > Spirillospora. The sequence continues at coordinate 144,934 of NZ_BDDE01000018.1, read as the reverse complement.
ATGGCGAGACCGGCACGCGCCAACTGCTCGTCGAACGGCATCACCGCCAGACCGACGAGCAGCAGCGCGATCGGGATGGCGACCGGTTTGGGCACACCGACGGCCATCTGCAGCAGGGCGACCAACCCGACCGCGGAAAGGAGTACGAGTATGACGATTTTACGGAGCGACGGGGGGATGCGCACCTCGGTGACCTTTCTTTGGCGTTCATAGAGAGCGCTTTCAAGTGAAGACCATGATCGAAGAAATATCAACAGCGACCGGAGCGCGGGCGGATGGCGGCATGGACAATTCGCCAGGCAACCTGGCGTTTCTTACCGCGATGGCAACAATCGGACAGCCCATCGACCACTTCCCGGCCGAGCGGCTCCTCCGTCCCCGGAGGTGGTCGCAGCCCCGCCTTGGCGGGACGATCAGGCAGGTCAGGCGAATGGGGACCGCAGGCTGCCGCCGGCCGGATGGCGAATTCGCCAACGGCGGCATTGGTTGGACGCGAGAGAACTCCCGCCGGTTTACCGGACTCCTGAATTTTCACCGGGAATCGTCTTCCCTGCGGCCTCATACGCCCCAAGTCGGCATCCACGTCCCGCTTTGCGTGTCATCGACCTGAATCGCGCGACCGAGTTCCCAATCCACTGAAGGCTCAGCCCCATGTCGCCACATTCGGCCACCTTCGGCCCTTTACTGGACACGAGGAGTCACCAGGCGGGCACGATGGGCAAGAGGGACCGGTTCGGGGAAGCGAGGGGCGATGTTCGATCAGCAGGCGCGGCTGGACCGGGTGCTGGCGCGGCATCCGGACGCGGTCGTGGTGGAGCCGATGCCGGGGCGGCCGGCGCTGGTCCGCCGGGACGAGATCCTGGTCGCCGGGCGGGACGCCGGCGCGGCCGAGGCGCTGGTGCGGCGCTGGTTCGACTCGCGCCACGACGAGGGCGGCGTCGCGCGGCTGCGGCTGCGCGCCCCCGCGAAGGTGGACGTGTGCGAGCTGGCGTCCGTGCTCGGCGGCGCCGACCGGCGGCACCGCAGGCTGAGCGTGTCGCCGAACCACCTCGTCCTCGGCCAGCCGATGTGGTGGAGCGGCCCCGCGGACCTGCCCCGGCCCGCCGCTCCCCTGCCCGCGCCGAGGCGCGTCCCCGTCCGGCGGGACGTGACGGTCGCGATCCTGGACACCGGCCTGGCGCCGCACCCCTGGTACGAGGACGAGGAGTGGTTCCGCGAGCAGCGGGACGAGGTGGCGGAGGTCCTGGACGCCGATCTCGACTTCAGGCTGGACGCGCAGGCCGGGCACGGGACGTTCATCGCGGGCGTCGTCCTGTCGCAGGCGCCGTCCGCCGTGCTGCGGGCCCGCCGCGTCATCGGCGGCGACGGGGTCGGCGACGAACTGGAAGTGATCCGGGCGCTGGAGTGGCTCGCCGCCCGGGGCCGCGCCGACGTCGTCAACATCTCGCTCGGCTGCCACACCTACGACGACCGGCCCTCACCTGTGCTGTCCCAGGCGATCGCCGCGCTCGGCCGCCGCACGGTCGTCGCGGCGTGCGCGGGGAACGCGGCGACGGACCGCCCGTTCTGGCCCGCCGCGATGAAGCCGGTCATCGGGGTCGGCGCCCTGGACGGCGACGACCGGGCCTGGTTCTCCAACCACGGCTGGTGGGTGGACGCGTGCGCGCAGGGCGTCGGCCTGGCCAGCGCCTTCGTCCGGTTCGACGGCCCCCGCGCCGCGGTGAACGGGTCCGATCCCGACCGGTTCGAGGGCTTCGCGACATGGAGCGGGACGTCCTTCGCGACGCCGGTCGTGGCGGGCCGGATCGCCGCCGTCGCGGCGGAGGAGGGCATCGGCGCGCCCGAGGCGGCCGACCACGTCCTGGATCCCGCGCGGCACCCGGTTCTTCCGGGTCTCGGCACCGAAGTCCACACTGCGTCATCGGTCGATGCCTTAGGGTGAAAGTGGAGCAGGGGGCCTCGGTAGGAGACTTCGGTGGCCCATAGGGACGATGCCCATAGGGACGACACGGACGAGCTGGTGGTCCGGGCACGCGACGGCGACGGGGACGCGTGGGCCCGGCTGGTCGAGCGGCACAGCGGGCTGCTGTGGTCGATCGCCCGCTCGTACGGCTTGAACGACGCGGACGCGGGCGACGCCGTGCAGACGACATGGCTGCGGCTGGTTGAGCGCATCGGGGAGCTGCGCGAGCCGGCCGCCGCGGCGTGCTGGCTGGCCACGACCGCGCGGAACGAGAGCCTGCGGCTGGCGCGCCGGCGCGGCCGCCCGCTTCCGCCGGTGCCCGCGCCGCGCGCGGCGGAACCCGAGCCCGACCGGGTGGTCGCGGCGCGCGAGCGGCTCGGCCTGGTCGGCGCGGCGCTGGAGCGGCTGCCGCTGCGCTGCCGGACGCTGCTGCGGCTGTTCGCGCTCGCGCCGAGCCACGCCGAGCTGGCCGCCGCCCTCGGCATCCCCGTCGGCAGCGTCGGCCCCACGCGGGCGCGCTGCCTGGAGTCGCTGCGGAGGCTCGTCCCGTGAACGACGAAGAGCTGATGGCGGGGATCCGCGAGACGTTCGAGGTCCTCGACCCCGTGCCGCCGGCCGTCCTCGCCGCGGCCCGCGCGTCGATCGCGTGGCGGGCGCCGTCCGCGCGGCTGGCGGAGCTGGCGCAGGACCAGGACGGGCAGCCGGCCGGGGTGCGCGGCGGCCGGACCCGGACCCTGACGTTCACCTGCCCCGCCGCGACGGTCGAGATCGAGGTGTCCCCGGACGGCCGGTACCGGGAGGTCCACGGGCGGCTGGACCCGGCCGCCCCGGCGCTCGTCGAGGTCCGCCACCGCGACCTGCCGCCGGGCGGGGCCACGGCGCGCACGGACCCGGCCGGCATGTTCTGGCTGCCGCGCGTCCCGTCCGGGCTGGTGAGCCTGATCCTGCGGCTGGACGACGGGACGTCGATCGTCACGAGCTGGATCCGGCTGTGACCGGGCGCGACGAGCGCGCCCTGCTGCGGATGGCGGCCGAGGCCCCCGCGACCGCCTTCACCCGCGCGCTCGCGCTGCTGGAGGACGGCGGCGGGATCCTGCCGCTGCGCGTGGCCGGCCTGGCCGCCAAGGAACTGGGGCGGCTGGACGAGGGGGTCGCGTTCCTCCAACGCGCCCTGGAACTGGCGTCCGGGTCTGATCCGTATGCGGCGGCGCAGGTGCGGATGAACCTCGTCGGGCTGCTCACGGCGCGCGGTGAGGTCACCGAGGCGCTCGCCCACGCTCGCCGGGCGGCGTCCGTCCTGCACGGTCCCGACGCCGACCGCCTGGCCGCGAACACGGCGGGCGCTCTCGCGCGGGCCGGACGTCTGGAGGAGGCACACGAGGTCGCCGTGCAGGCCCTGCCCCGGTTGCGTGAAGGGCACGACCCCGCCGCGCTCAACGGCCTGCTCACCAACCTCGGCCTGGCACGGGCGTTCCGCGGCGACTACGACGGCGCGGAGGAGGCTCTGGCCGAAGCCGTGGCCGTAGGGGAAGCCGCCGGGTTACGCCATCAGACGGCCATGGCGAAGGGGAACCTGGCGTTCACGGTGTCGCGGCGTGGGGACGTCCCGCGCGCGCTTCGCCTCTTCGCAGAGGCCGAACCGGGCCTGACCGGTGAGCGCCTCGCGCAATGCCGGTTCGACCAGGCGGAGACCCTCATCATGGCCGGTCTGCCAGGGGAGGCGCGTCCCGTCCTCACCGCCGCCTTGGAGGCCGCCACAACGAACGGCTACGGATGTGACATCGCGGACGGCTACCTGCTCCTCGCCCACGCCGAACTGGCCGACGGGAACCCCGAACAGGCCACCGTGGCGGCCGAGCGGGCCCGCACGACGTTCGCCCAGCAGAACCGCACCGGGTGGGCGCTCCTGGCCGAGCACGTACTGCTCAAGGTCCGGTGGGCGTCCGGGGAACGCTCGCCCGTCCTGCTCCGCTCCGCCACGGCGGCGGCAGAACGGCTGGAGGGCGCCGGCTGGGCGGACGCCGCCGACGAGGCCCGCATCATCGCCGCGCGCGTGGCGCTGTCCCTGGGCCGCCCGGCAGGCCATCTCCTGGCCTCCGTCCGGCGGACGTGCGGCCCGGCCTCGGCCCGGATCGCCGCCTGGCACGCGATAGCCCTCGAACGCTCCTCCCGGGACGCCCGCAGGGGCGCGCTCGCGGCGGTGCGCGCCGGGCTGGAGGTCACCGAGGAGCACGCGGAGGTCCTGGACGCGCTCGACCTGCGCGCCCGTGCGGCGGGCCTGGCCGCGGAGCTGGCGGAGCTCGGCCTCCGCCTGTCCGGGTCGGCTCGGGAGCTGCTCGCCGTGGAGGAGCGGCGGCGGGCCATCGCGCGGCCCGTCCGCGTCCGCCCGCCCAAGGACCCCGAGCGCGCCGCGGCGCTGACGGCGCTGCGCGCCCTCAGCGTCGACCGCACCGCCGACACGGCCCGCGGCGGAGCCCCGTCCGCCCCGCCTGCGGACCTGGCCGAGCTGGAGGACAGGATCCGCGAACGGACGCGCCGCCGCCCGTCCGGCGCGTCCCCGGGGCGCCCGGCCACGGCAGGCGCGGTGGCGGCCGCGCTCGGCGACCGCGCCCTTGTCGAGCTGATCGCGATCGGCGGCGAGCTGCACGCCGTCACCGTCGCGGGCGGCCGCCTCCGCCGGCACCGCCTCGGCGCGCAGGAGGAGGCGCTGCGCGAGACCGTCCTGCTCCGCTTCGCCGCCCGCCGCCTCGCCGAGGACGGCCGCCGGCCGGAGCCGTCCGCCCTCACGGGTGCGGCGGAACGCCTCGACCGTCTCCTGCTCGATCCGCTTCACGCCGTCCTGGGCGACCGCGAACTGGTGATCGCTCCGACGGGCGCGCTGCACGGGCTGCCCTGGGCGGCCCTCCCGTCCCTGGCCGGACGCCCGGTCACGATCGTGCCGTCCGCACGTGCCTGGCTCCATGCCTGCACGCGCGCTCCCTCCGACGGGCATGCCGTCCTCGTGGCGGGCCCCGACCTCCTGCACGCCGACCGTGAGATCGCGGCCCTCCGTCGCCTCCACCCCGACGCCGTGGTGCTGGACGGCCCCGACGCCCGCGCCGAACCCGTCCGCGACGCCCTGGAAGGGGCCGCCCTCGCCCACATCGCCGCCCACGGCGAGTTCCACCAGGGCAACGCCCTGTTCTCGCGCCTGCGCCTGGCCGACGGCCCGCTCATGGTCCACGACCTGGACGAGCTGACCGATCCGCCGCACCTGATCGTCCTGTCCGCGTGCGACATCGGCCGCGCCGACGAGGGCGACGCCGTCCTCGGCATGGCCGGCGCCCTCCTCGCACTCGGCACCGCCACCGTCATCGCCAGCGTCCTGCCCGTCCGCGACGATGCGACCCCCGCCTTCATGACCGCCTTCCACTCGGCCCTGGCTGACGGCCTGGCCCCCTCCCGGGCGCTGGCCGCCATCCCGCGGACCCCGGCCACCGCCGGTTTCCTGGCCATGGGCGCCGGCTGAGACGGGCCCGGAGCGCGGGTCAGCCGTCGCCGGTGGCGACCGGGTTGCCGGGGTCTGTCACCCAGTTCGACCAGGACCCCACGTAGAGGGCGGCCGGGATGCCGGCGAGGTGGAGGGCGAGGATCTCGTGCGCGGCGGTGACGCCCGAGCCGCAGTAGGCGCCGACGTCGAGGGCGTCGGTGGCGCCGAGCTGGGCGAACCGCTCGCGCAGCAGTTCGGGCGGCAGGAACCGGCCGTCGACGCCGACGTTGCTGGACGTGGGGGCGTTCCGGGCGCCCGGGATGTGCCCGGCGACGGGGTCGACCGGCTCCTGCTCGCCGCGGTAGCGCTCGGCGGCGCGGGCGTCCAGCAGCACCCCGGCCCGGGCCAGTTCCGCGGCCCCCTCGGCGTCCAGCACGGGCAGGCGGCCGGGGTCGGCGGTGAAGTCGCCCGGCTTGACCTCGGGCTCGGCGGTGCTCACCGCGTGGCCGGCCTCCGCCCAGGCGCGGTACCCGCCGTCCAGGACGCGGACCCGCTCGTGCCCGAAGTAGCGCAGCGACCACCAGACCCGGGCGGCCGCCGTGGAGTCGGCGTCGTCGTAGACCACGACCAGGCTGTCGGCCGAGACGCCGGCGCGGCGCATCGCGGCCTCGAAGGCGGCGGGGTCCGGCAGGGGGTGGCGCCCGCCGGGGCCGGGCGGCCCGGCCACGTCGCGGTCGAGGTCGACGAACACGGCGCCCGGCAGGTGCCCCTTGCGGTAGGACTCGATCCCCGGCGGTCCGGCCAGATGCCATCGGACGTCCAGCAGGACCACGTTCGCCTGTCCTCGGAGCAGCCGGTCCAGCGCGGGCACTTCGATGAGAGGGTGCACATCGCCAGTTTGGCCGTCGTTGCCCCGATTAGGGAGGGGCGAATCCGGGTTCATCTCAACTCCGCACGGGATCTCAGGGCCGGGACGCGGTGAGCAGCGGCACCAGTTGCTCGGCCGGGACGAGGGAGCCGTGCATGCCGACCATCCGGTCCAGCCAGGGCTCCCGCTCGGACGCGGTGATCGCGAGGTCGGCGTGCGGGACGGCGATCACGTCGCCGACGCGTTCCAGCATCCCGGGGCCGATCCGGCCGAACCATCCGTTCTCCGCCGCCTGCTCGCTGCTGACGACCCATGCCCGGTCGCCCAGCACGGCCGTCCAGGCTGCGAGCACGTCGTCGTGGGCGCCCGGCTCGCTGTAGACGTAGCGGGCGCGGGCGTCCCCGCCGAGCAGGGCGACGCCCTCACCCAGCTCAGGGACGGTGTCGGCGTCGATCCGCTCGCCCGGGTCGACCATGCCGTGGTCGGCGGTCACGTGCAGGGACGACCCCGGCGGCAGCACGGACGCGATCTCCTGCGCGAGGAGGTCGACGAACCGCAGCTGGTGCCGCCAGTCGGCCGATCCGACGCCGAACCGGTGGCCGGTCGCGTCGAGGTCGGCGTGGTAGACGGTGACGTAGGAGCGGTCGCCGCGGCGCAGGGCCAGCTCGGCGCGTCCGACGAGCTGGCCGAGGCCGGCGGCCCCCACGTAGTCGGCGCCGCGCGCGGTGGCGCGGCTGAGGCTCGACTTCCGGTACAGGGGGTTCGACACGTACGCCACCTCGACGCCGTCCGCCGCCGCCCGGTCGTAGACGGTCGGGACCGGCTGGAACGTCTCAGGGTCGACGGTGTCGTCCCCCCAGCGCAGGAGGTTCAGCAGCCGGCCGGTGCCGGGGACCGCGACCTGCACGCCGAGCAGGCCGTGCTCACCGGGCGGCGCGCCGGTCGCCAGCGAGCCGAGGCTGCTGACGGTCGTCGCCGGGAACCCGGCGGTGATCGGGCCGCCTTCCAGCGCGTTCAGGAAGGGCGCCTCGGCGGGGTGGGCCTTCAGCTGCTCCCAGCCGAGGCCGTCGACCAGCAGCACGCAGACGCGCGGCACGGCGGGCAGCCCGAGGGCGTTGGGCGCGTCCGGGACGCCCAGCGCGGCCAGCGCGGAAATCGGCAGGTCGGCCAGTGCGCCCTCTCCATAACGCGGGACGGGCGGTGCGGCGATGTGCGCGCCTTGGCGGGGCTCGCCGCCCCCTCCGGCGGGCACCCCGCTCACTTGGCGGTCGCGGCGGACAGTTCCTCGGCGAACGCCAGCACCTGGCTCACGGCGTCCGCGCCGTCGGCGGCCTCGCTGACCCGCAGCGACAGGTCGTCGGCGGTGACGCTGCCGGTGTAGCCGTGGTCGGCCTCGCAGTTCTCGTCGCCGCACGTCGCGGGTTCGAGGTCGATGTGGGCGATGGCGCCCCAGCCGATGGTCAGCACCACCTCGGTGGGCGGCACCCCGGGCACGTAGGAGGCCGGGTCGGGGACCACCCGCGTCACCGCCACCGACTGGACGCGCTCCAGCTTGACGGCCTCGGTCGTGGTGGACGCGTGCGGCCGGGTCATGCCCTCGCCGGGCGGGTGCTCGTCGGTGTGGCACACCAGCAGCCGGCTCGCCGACAGCACGAGCACGGTCACGTGCCGCCGCACCTCCATCGCCGGGTCGAAGGTCGCCTCGTGGTGGACGACGTAGGCGACGACGCGCTCGTCCCCCACGGCCGACTCGACCGCGTCCGCGACCAGGGCGGGGTAATATCCGCTGCGCTCGATCGCCGTGCGCAGACCACTGACGGTCGCTCGGGTTTCCCTCATGGCCCCATCCTGCCCTGTCCGGGGCCGGACGCGCACATGACCGGCACGGCACACGGTCATATGTCCCCGCGCGGGGTAGGGGGTGGGCATGGACGAGCATCCACTGCCGACCCCGCCGCCGGTGCCCCCGCCCACGCCGGACCCGGCTCCGCCCCCGCAGCCCCCCGTGCCGCCCGAGCCTCCGCCCGGCCCCACGCCGGGGCCCGCGCCGCAGCCCCCCGGCCCCGTCCCGCCAGGCCCTTCGCCCGAGCCCGTGCCGCCCGGACCGCCGCCGGAGCCCACCCCGCCCGGCCCGGCACCGGAGCCGGTGCCGCCCGCGCCGCCTCCCGAGCCGATCCCGCCGGGGCCCGAGCCGGATCCCGTCCCGCCGACGCCGCAGCCCAGCCCTCCCCCGCCCCCGGGGTGAGACGGCGGCCCGACCCGGGTCAGAGGTGGCGCGGCTCCAGTTCGGGACGCGGCCCGAGGGGGCGTCCCAGCGTCAGCCTGACCGCGCGCACCGCGACGCCGGACGCGCCGACCATGACGGGGTTCAGCTCCAGCCGCGCCACCTCGGGAAGGTCGTAGCCGAGGCGGGACGCGCGCAGCAGCAGCTCCTCCAGGGCCCCGAGGTTCACCGGATCGGCGCCGCGGTGCCCGAGCAGCAGCGGCGCGGTGCGGATCGCGCGGATCATCTCGGCCGCCTCCGCGTCCGCGAGCGGCGACAGGCGGTAGGCGCGGTCCTCCAGCAGCTCGGCGGTCTCGTCGGCGATCCCGAACGAGACCAGCGCGCCGAACGAGGGGTCCTCCCGGACCACGATGCGGGTCGCGACCCCGTCCGTGCCGCCGGCGAGCCCGATGCCGTAGCAGGCCAGCAGCTCCACCGCCTGCTCCGGGTCGACCTCGACGGGGCCTCCGTCGCCCAGCCACCCCGCGACCAGCTCCCGCGCCCTGGCGCGGTCCACGTCCTCGAACACCGGCATGCGGCCGTGTGGACGCTGCCGCCACTGCGCGTACCGGATCACGTACGCGAGCGCCCTGACGGCGTCTTCGGGCGAGGCGTAGGACGGCACGGAGCCTTCCGCGGCCATCCCGTCCGGGCCGATGACGCGCAGTTCGGCCGGCATGCCCTCGGTGCCGAGGTAGGTCGCCACGATCGGCTTCCTGCCCTCGGCGGCCAGCCGGAGGATCTTCTCGGGGACGCGGACGTCGAAGCCGCCGATCGTCGGGGGCGTGAACAGCGCCACGACCGCGTCGACCGAGTCGTCGTCCAGCGCCCCGGCGAGGGCGGCCTCGTAGTCGTCGGCGTCGGCGCTCGGGCCGAGGTCGATGCGGGGCCGGACCTCCAGGCCGAGCGCGACGGCCTCGTCCTGCGCCAGCAGGCCCAGCGAGTTGGAGTTGTCGATGATCGCGATGCGGTCGCCGGCCGGGAGCGGCTGGTAGGCCAGCACCTGCGCCACGTCGAACAGCTCCGCGAGGTCCTCCACCCGGATCACGCCGGCCTGCTCGAACAGCGCGCTGACCGCGTGGTCGGGCAGGGTGAGCGCCCGCGCCGCGTGCCCGATCGGGACGCCCTGCGTGCTGCGGCCGCTCTTCACCGCCACGATCGGCTTGCGGCGGCCGAGCCTGCGCGCCAGCCGCGCGAACTTGCGGGGGTTGCCCAGCGACTCCAGGTAGAGCAGGACGGCCCTGGTCGCCGGGTCCTCCTCCCAGTACTGCATGAGGTCGTTGCCGGAGACGTCCGCCCGGTTCCCCGCCGAGACGAACGTGGACAGCCCGAGACCGCGTTCGGCCGTCCGCTGCAAGATGGCGATGCCCAGCGCGCCGGACTGGGAGAAGAACCCCACCGGGCCGCGTCCCGGCATGGTCGGCGCCAGGGTCGCGTTCAGCCGCACGTCGGTGTCGGTGTTGGCGATGCCCAGGCAGTTGGGGCCGACGACCCGCATCCCGTAGGCGCGCGCAAGCCGCACCAGTTGCTCCTGGGCGGCGCGTCCCTCTTCCCCTACCTCGCCGAAGCCGGACGACACGACGACCAGCCCGCGCACACCCTTGCCTGCGCACTCCTCCACGACCTCGTGGACGGCGTCGGCGCGCACGGCCACGACGGCGAGGTCCACATCGTCCGGGATCTCCAGGACCGACGCGTACGCGCGGACCCCGGCCACCGCGACCGCCGACGGATGCACCGGGTACACCGGTCCGCTGAAGTCGCCGGCGAGCAGGTTCCGCAGGACGGTCTGCCCCACGCTGTGCTCGGCCCGGCTCGCCCCGATCACCGCCACCGACCGCGGGAACAGCAGCCGCTGGATCGACCGCGACTCGGCCCGGTGCTCGCGCGCCGTCATGACCTCCAGCGAGGTGTCGGTCGGCTCCAGGTCGAGCACGAGCTCGATCACGCCCTCCTCGAAGCGCTGCTCCGCCTGGTACCCCGCCTCCCGGAACACCCCGGTCATCCGGCGGTTGTCGGGCAGGACGCTCGCCACGAACCGGCGCACGCCCCGCTCCCGCGCCGCCGCGGCGATGTGCTCCAGCAGCACGGCACCGAGCCCGCGGCCCTGGTGCGCGTCCTCCACGAGGAACGCCACCTCCGCCGTCTCGGGCCGGTCGGCCAGGCTGTCGTAGCGGACGACCGCCACCATCTCCTCGGCGATCGTGGCGATCAGCGCGACGCGCCGGTCGTAGTCGACGGTCGTGAAGTGCTCGACATCGCGGTCCGACAGGTGGGGGCGCGGGGAGAAGAACCGGTAATAGATCGACTCCGGGGACAGCCGCGCGTGGAACGTGCGCAGGAGCTCGGCGTCCTCGGGCCGGATGGGACGCAGATGGGCCGTCCCGCCGTCGCTGAGGACGACGTCGGCCTCCCACTGGTCCGGGTAACGCTCGGTCACGTACCCGAGGGTAAGGCACGGATGCGTCACGGCCCTCGCGAAGAAAAACGGGCTTCCTCGGTTTCGCTGCGCGTTCGAGACCTAATCGGGGCTCGAGAGCTGTTACGGTCGAGCACACGCCCTGAATGCCGCTCGCGCGGGCCGTGTTGATCGAGGTGATGACTCCATGACGCGCGTGGTCGTGGTCGGCGATCTTATGACAGACACCGTGGCTCGTGCCGCGTATCCCCTTGCGAAGGGGAGCGACACGCCCGCCGCCGTGACGACCCACGGTGGCGGCTCCGGCGCCAACGTGGCCGCATGGCTTGCCGTGGAGGGGACCGACGCCGCCTTCGTCGGCCGCCGCGGCTCCGACATCGCGGGCCGTAACCGGGACATGGAGTTGATGGGCTACGGCGTCGACGCCCGCCTCGTCATGGACCAGGAGCGTCCCACCGGCACCTGCGTGGTCATGGTCACCCACAAGGGCGACCGGACGATGCTGTCGGACCCCGGCGCCAACGCCGCCCTCCTCCCGGAGGACATCGAGCGCTGCAAGGACCTGTTCTCCCAGGGCACCCACCTGCACCTGTCGGGGTACTCCCTGATCAACGAGGGCTCCCGCAAGGCGGCCATCCACACCCTCGACATCGCCCGCAAGGCGCAGATGTCGGTCTCCGTGGACGGCGGCTCGTCCTCCCCGCTCAAGCGGATGGGCGCCGAGCCCTTCCTGGAGTGGACGCAGGGCGCCCGCCTCCTGGTCGTCAACGCCAAGGAGGCCGAGATCCTCACCGGCCGCGACACCCCGGAGCAGGCCGCCAAGGTGCTGACCGCCTGGTACCCCCAGGTCGTCATCAAGAGCGGCGCCGACGGCGCCCTCTGGTACACCAACGGCCGCCCCGAGCCGGTCACCGTCGCGGCGGAGCCCGTCGAGAAGATCGTCGACGGCACCGGCGCCGGTGACGCGTTCGTCGCCGGGTTCCTCCCGCCCTGGCTGGACGGCAAGCAGCCGGCCGACGCGCTCACCGCGGGCTGCCGCCTGGCCGCCCGCGCCATGCAGCACCTGGGCGCCCGCCCCACCCTCGACGTGGTCGACAACCAGATCAAGTAGCGGCGGCCCGGTCGCTCGGGTGAGCAGCGCCCGTCAGGCGAGCGGGGTGTAGGTGCGGACGTCCTCCTTGACCGCGTCCCAGAGGCGGTTGAGGGGGTGCCCCGCGTCATAGCGTTCGAGATCGGCGCGGCGGACGAAGGCGCCCGTCATGAGCTCGGCCTTGGGCTCCAGGTCGTCGTGCAGCTTGATCGCGCGGAGCGGGACGGCGTCGGGGTCCTCCTGCGCCGCCATGCCCCGCCCGATCGAACCCGTGACGATCATGCAGCCGCGCACGAACCCGGAGCGCAGCAGCGACAGCCCGTAGTGCAGGTCGTCGATGTCGGCGACGACGCTCAGGCGCTCGCGGAAGTTCGTCCCGTACCAGGTGGCGAGCAGGTCGGCGACGAGCCCTGCGGGCGGCACCACCAGCGGGATCCGGCCGAGGCGGCTGGTCTCCACGGGGGTGTCGGGCAGTTCGCCCTCCGGCAGGTTGGTGAGCAGCAGCGCCTGGCCCCGGGCGTACTCGATGACCTCGTACTCCTTCAGGCGCAGGTCGCCCTCCGGGGTGCTGACGATGCTGCCGCAGATGAGGTCGACCTGGCGGGTCTCCAGCCGGGACCACAGGTCCTTGGTGCGGACGTGGGCGACCTTGAACTCGACCTCCCGCTGCCGGAACTCCTCGGAGACCCGGTCCCAGGCCCGGGAGACGATCGGCAGGGTGAACTCGGTCGTCCCGACCGTCAGCATCCGGCCGAGGCGGCGCCGGCTCCAGTGAATGGACTCCAGCCATTTCTCGAAGGTCGTGCGCGCCAGTTCGACCGTGGTCTCCCCGGTCGGGGTGAACAGGTAGTCCTTCCCGCGCCCCTGCCGGACGGTCAGGACCTCGCCGCACAGGACCTGGCTGTTGCGGTTCAGCGTGTCGAGCTGCTTCTGGACGCTCGACTGCTCGCGGCCCAGCACCCGGGCCGCCCGTAGCGCCGACCCCGTCTCGTGCACCACCAGCAGCGTCCGGAGCTGGTCGAACGTCATGTCCAGCAGGCCGGGCGGACACTCCAGGAGCGAGTCGAGGGTCGGGGACATGGGGTGGGACATTACTACCTCATCCGGCGGGTCGCGGAAATGGCCGCGCGGTCAACTAAGCGGGAAATGATGACATTTCCGCCTGAACTTATCTCAAGATGTTCTGCCAAACAACTGGACAGAGTTTTCTAACCTCTAGAACACTTTCCTTCGAGCCGCTCCACCGCCGCCGTCACCCGTCCCACTCCCAGGACGGCGGCGCTCCCGGGCGCGCCCCGGTGGTGCCGGCCGCCGGGGCCGCCGCCCGGCGCCCCGACTCCCGTTCGCCGCGGCTCTTCTCCGCCGCGGCGCCGGGACCGGACGCCGGCCCGTGCGCGGGGCCGCGCGCACGGGCCGGCCCGAAAACGTCCCGCCCGCGCCCACGGGGGCGCGCGGGCGGCACACTCTTCCCCTGCCGCGAACCCGGCCCGCGGCGGGGCACGGCGTCCACCCGCCAGCGGCGCGGCCGCCGCCGCACGCCGAGGACGAGACGGCCCGGCCCAGCGCGGTCACCGCCAGAGCCGCCTCGTGCCGCAACCGGCGGCAGCGGTCACACGCGGCATCCGCCCTCCGCGAAGGCCGGGCAGAGATCGTCCCTCCGCGCTCCCGGGTCCGCTGTAGGCGAGGGCGGACCAGGATCCGCCACCTCCGCCGGGCAAGAGGTCGGTCGGTCCCTCCGTCTTCCCGGTCCGACGTGGGCGAGGGGGCGGACCAGGATCAACCGCCTCCGCCCAACCGGGGGCGTATCTCGCCGAGCGGCACTGGATTGCAGGGCTTCGCCGGACCGCGCACCTGGTACAAGCTGAGCTGCACCGCCGTCATGCCTCCGGCGCGGGTCACGGCGAGCGTCCAGACCAGGGTGTTTCCGGGCTTGATGCGTTCAGGATGCACGTAGAAGATCGCGCGCTTGTCCCGGTGGGGCAGGAGCCATCCGTCATCGACCGGGCTCGCACGCCTGTTGGCCTCCACGTCGAGATCACCACGCGGGACGCTCGAACACTCCGTCTGGGAGGGGATCAGTTCGATGTCCGCCTTGACGCCCAGCGCGGCGAGCTCGCGTTCCACCCTGTCCAGCCGCCGCTGGATGATCGCCGGTGGGCCTGCGAGGTCGTCCATCGTCACCTTGATCCGGCCGTCCGGCAGGCGCTCGGCCGCGTACGCCTGGTCACCGCCCGACCCTCCGCCGAGCGGCACCGTCGCGACCGCCGCGGCGCCGATGGCCGCGACGCCCAGCACGTAGGGCCGCCGCACCCGGAACCTGCGCTCCCGTGTCCGCGCCCTCTCCTCCAGCCGGGCTCGCGCCTGGGCGGTCACCTCGGACGACGGACCGGGACGGGCGTCGTGGTACTCCCGCAGCATGCGCATCTCGTCCATCACTCCGCGTCTCCTTCAAGGGCTTTGCGCAGCTTGCGCCGCGCCCGGTTGAGCCGGGAGCCGACCGTCCCGACGCGGATGCCGAGTGCCTGCGCGACCTCCTCGTAGGCCAGGTCGCCATACACGACCAGCAGCAGGACGTCGCGGTCTCCCGCGCCCAAGCCCGCCAGCGCCGCCGCCAGCCGGGGCCGCATCCCCTGCGCGCTGACCATCTCGGCGACCCGGTCGGCGTGGTCGGTCTCGTCGGCCGCGCGTCCGACCGCCCGGTAGGCCCGCGTCTCGGAACGGCGATGCCGCCGGAGGAGGTTGGTGGCGATGCCGTACAACCACGCGCGGGCCTGGGGGCGTCCGGTGTCGTACTTGTGCCGCAGCGTGAAGGCCGTCAGGAACGTCTCGGCGGCCACGTCGTCGGCCGCGGCGTCCCCGAGACGGGACGCGACGTAGCGGTGGATCTCCGCGAAGTACCGGTCGAAGATCTCCGAGAACCGCTCAGGATCACCACGGGACGCCGCCATCACCACGGCGTCGCTGGGCTCCACGGGCATCCCGGCCGGCGCCGCGGACGAGGGAACAGTGGCGGCCATGCGTCGGCACCTTCCGAGTGGCTCCCCTGACACCCGTTATTGCCCGCCCACGCCGCCAGCCTTCACGCCAACCCCCAAAATGGCCAATAGGGGCCGCGCCACCATGGCCACCGCAGCCTGCGCACGCCCGACACCCGACACATCGCACGCCCGGCCGCCTGGCGGGTCGAACACGCCGGTACCCGGGCCTCGGCCGTCCGCGTGCGGCGGTAGGAGCGCCCGGCAGCCTGCGCACGCCCGGCACCCGACACGCCCCCGGCACGTCGCGCGTGTGGTTGCAGGCCGCGTGCCCGGTGGGTTGAGCGCGCTCGGCGTCCTGCGCGTTCGGGTGTTGCGTGTGGTGGCAGGGCGGGGATTGGGAAGGGTGCCGGGTGGGGAGTGCGGGGCTTCGGGGTTAGGTGGGCGTAGCTAGTGCCAAGGGGAGGGTTGATTGAGCGCCGGACTCTTTTAGGAGGCGGGTGGCTACGGTCATTGTCCAGCCGGTTTCTATGCGGTCGTCCACCAGGAGGATGTGGCCGGGGTTGTCGACTAGGGCCTCGGCCAGGTCTTGGGGGACGGCCAGGGCGTTCCAGACGGAGCGGAGGCGTTGGGCGCTGTTGTGGCGGCGGGGGGCGGGGTCGCCGATGGGGGTCACGCCCAGGTAGGGCAGGCGGCCTATCTGGGCGATGCGCCGGCCGAACGTCGTGACCAGGCGGGGGCGGGAGCGGGAGCCGATCGTGACGACGCCGGTGGGGCGGGCCGTCCAGTCCCAGGCGGCGAGGACCTTCACGACGGCGTCCACCAGGTCGGCCGGGACGTCGGTGTCGTCGGCGGCGAACAGGCCGCGCAGGCGGTTGCCCCAGCCGATGTCGGTGAGGCGGCCGAGGGCGCGGCCCGTCTCGGCCTGGAGCTCGGGCTTGATGCGGCCGGAGACGCCCAGGTCGTCCTTCACGCCCGTCGGCCACATGCGGCGGGGGGCGATGTCGACGCCGGGGCGGTGCAGGCGGTCGCGGGCCTGGGTCGTGCTCTCCTGGGTGACCTCGGTGGGCCAGTGGCGGCCCGTGCAGTTGTCGCAGCGGCCGCAGGGCGCGGCGGCGGGGTCGTCCAGCTGGCGGCGCAGGAACTCCTCGCGGCAGCCGGTGGTGGCGATGTAGTCGAGCATCGCCTGCTGCTCGCGGCGGCGCTCGGCGGTGACGCGCTCGTAGCGCTCGCGGTCGTAGGACCAGGGTTCGCCCGTGGACGTCCAGCCGCCCTTGACGCGGCGGGCGGCGCCGTCCACGTCGAGGACCTTGAGCATCATCTCCAGGCGGGCCCGGTTGAGGTCGACCATCGGCTCCAGGGCCGTGGTGGAGAGCGGGCGGTCGGCCATGTCAAGGACGTCCAGCGTGCTGCGGACGATGTGCTCCGGAGGGAATGCCAGGCTTGCGAAGTAGGCCCAGATGTCGCGGTCTTCGCGGCCGGGGAGCAGGATCACCTCGGCGCGGTCGACGCCGCGACCGGCCCGGCCGATCTGCTGGTAGTAGGCCACCGGGGACTGCGGGGCACCGACGTGGACGATGAAGCCGAGGTCGGGCTTGTCGAAGCCCATGCCGAGGGCGCTGGTGGCGACGAGGGCCTTGAGCTTGTTGTCGTGGAGGTCCCGCTCGGCCTGGAGGCGCTCGGCCTGCTCGGTCTGGCCGGAGTAGGCGGCCACCTCGTATCCGCGGTCGCGGAGCCAGCCGGTGATCTCGTGGGCCGCGGCGACGGTGAGGGTGTAGATGATGCCGGAGCCCGGGAGGTCGCCGAGGTGCTCGCCCAGCCAGGCGACGCGCTGCTCGGCGGAGGGGAGGTTCACCACGGCGAGGTGCAGCGAGTCGCGTTCGAGGGGGCCCCGCAGGACCAGGGCGTCGTCGCCGGCGAGCTGCTCGGCGACGTCCTTGGTGACGCGGGCGTTGGCCGTCGCGGTGGTGGCGAGCACCGGGATGCCGGGCGGCAGGTCGGCCAGCAGGGTGCGCAGCCGCCGGTAGTCGGGGCGGAAGTCGTGGCCCCAGTCGGAGATGCAGTGCGCCTCGTCGACCACGACCAGCCCGGCCCCCGCGGCGAGCTTCGGCAGGACGAGATCGCGGAAGTCGGGGTTGTTGAGCCGCTCGGGGCTCACCAGCAGGACGTCGACCGCGCCCTCCTCGACCTCGGCGAAGACCTGGTCCCAGTCGCCGGTGTTGGACGAGTTGATCGTGCGGGCGCGGATGCCCGCCCGGTCGGCGGCCTCGATCTGGTTGCGCATCAGCGCCAGCAGCGGCGAGACGATCACGGTCGGGCCGGCGCCGCGCTCGCGCAGCAGCCGGGTCGCCACGAAGTAGACGGCGGACTTGCCCCAGCCGGTCCGCTGGACGACGAGGGCGCGCCGCCGCTCGACGACGAGCGCGCTGATCGCCGTCCACTGGTCGTCGCGCAGCCGCGCGTGGTCACCGGCGAGGGCGCGCAGGCACCGCTCGGCCTCGTCCCGCAGACCGTCCGAAGAGCTCATGCGTCCTTGGTACCAGTGCCGCGGAGCACCCGCACCAGAACGACGTTCTGTGGAAAACGGCCGGTTTCGGCTGATCACGGCTTGCACCGCGCGACCGATACTCTTCGCGAGTGGACTGGGAACAGACGATCGACACGGCCATCAAGGCGGCTATGATCCCGCTCTGCACAGGGCTTTCCTGCTGGGCCTTCGTAGAAGCGTGGGCCAACTTCCGACTCCTGGTCCGCGGGCAGTGGATCGAGGCGGAGATCGTCGGAGTCCGTGAGGACTCCGACGGCGAGGGCGATCCCCGCTTCTATCCCGAGGTCGCCTTCAGCCCGCCGGACAGCGACGAGGTCAGAGTGGAGTCCAAGGTCGGTCGGCTCTATCCGATCGACCGCTCGACGCGGCTGCGCGTCCGGTACGACCCGGCCAAGCCTCAGCGCGTTCGCTTGGAGGGCTACGACAGGCCCGGCCTGTTCTCCTGCTTGGCGGCCGGAGTCGCAGGGGCATCTCTTGCCGTGGGTTTGGTCGTGAACTTCGTCACCTGATGTCCTGAGCCGCGGCCACAGGTCGGCGGCCCCAGTGCGCTGCGTCGGCCACTGCCGCCCGGCATTCGCATGGCGACGCCGGTGAGTGAGAAGGGTGGGACGCAGGCCACGGATTGGGGACGCCGGGCAGGTGGGTAGCCTGCCAGTCAAGATCGGTTCATGGGCGGGAAGGGACACCTGGGGGGAATGGGCGCGGCTGATCGCTTGCGGCGGACATGGCAGGTCCTGATGGACACCACGCCCCCCGAGGCGCCGGAAGACGAGCCGAGCGAGATCGTCGACGCGCGCGTCGTCGATCTGGTGCTGCGCGTGGGCGAGCTCCTTCTGGCCAGTGGCGAGACCACCGAGCGCGTCAACGAGGCGATGCTCGGTCTGGCCGTGGCCTACGAACTCCCCCGCTGCGAGGTGCAGGTCACGCTGACCAGCATCCTGGTCTCGGCGCACCCGGGAGGGGGCGCGGCGCCGATGACGGGCGCGCGCGCCATCCGGCGGCGGACTCCGGCCTACTGGCGGCTCACCGCGCTGCACCAGCTCGTCCAGGACGCGTCCATCGGCATGCTCGAACTGGAGGAGGCCCACAAGCGGCTCGCGGAGATCAAGAGGGGCCGCCCTCCGTACCCGACCTGGCTGCTGGTCGTGTCGCTCGGGCTCATCGCCGCGTCGGGCAGCGTGCTGTCCGGCGGCGGGCCGCTGGTGGCGACCACGGCGTTCGTCGCCACGATGCTGGGCGACCGCACGGCCGCCGCGCTGGCGCGCCGGGGCATCGCGGAGTTCTTCCAGCTGTCGGTGGCCGCCGCGATAGGAGCGGCGGCGGCCGCGGGGGTGGTGGCCCTCGGCAACCCGGGCCAGGCCGCGACGATCGTCACCGGCTCGATCCTGGCGCTGCTCCCGGGACGCCCGCTGGTGGCGAGCATCCAGGACGGCATCACCGGAGACCTGGTCAGCGCCGGGGCGCGGGTCCTGGAGGTCTTCTTCATGATCGCGGCGATCGTGGCCGGGCTGGGCGCCGTGGTCTACCTCGCGGTGAACATGGGCGTGCCGATCGACGTGGTGCACCTGCCCACCCCCTCGGCGAGCCTGAAGCCCATCGCCGTCCTGGCCGCCGCCGCCATCTCGCTGACGTTCGCGGTGTCCCTCGCCGCCCCGCGCGACGTGCTGACCACGGTCGCCCTGGGCGGCGCGATGATCTGGGTGCTGTACGTCCTGGGCCGCGGATGGCACGTTCCACCCGTCCTGGCCGCCGCCGTGGCGGCGACCCTCGTCGGTGTCATGGCGAGCTGGCTCGCCCGCAGGCACGGGGCGCCCGTCATGCCCTTCGTGGTCCCCGCCATCGGCCCGCTGCTGCCGGGGACGGCGCTCTACCGCGGCATGGTCGAGCTCAACACCGGTTCGCCGCAGGCGGGCGTGCTGAGCCTCATCGGAGCGATCTCCGTGGCGCTCGCGCTCGGCGCCGGCGTGAACCTCGGCGGCGAACTCGTCCGCGCGTTCCAGCACGTCGGCCTCAGCGCGTCGGGCCGCTGGGCCCGCCCGGCGGCCCGCCGGACCCGCGGCTTCTGACCGGGAGCGGCCAGGGCGGTTTTGTCGGTGGGGGACGTTACGTTCGCGGCATGTACCGACAGGGAGACGTCCTGATCCTGCCCGTGCCCGAGGAATCGGTTCCGCAGGCCGTCCGCGAGCTGCCGCCGTCCCCGCGCGACGGCCGGGGCCGCATGGTGCTGGCCCGTGGTGAGGCCACCGGGCACGCCCACGCCCTCGCCGCGCCCGGCACGCTGCTGCGCACCCCCGACCCGCTCGTCCCGGACCACCTGCACCTGCCGTCCGGCGGGCGGCTGGTGCATGAGGAGCACGCGGCGATCACCCTGCCCAAGGGCTGGTACAGGGTCATCCGCCAGCGCGAGTACGTGCCCGGCGCGGTCCGCGTCGTGGCCGACTGAGGGGCGGGACGATGCTCACCGGAACGATGCTCACCGGAACGGTACGCGAGACCCATTACGTGGTCGGAGACTGGCAGGCGGCGGCGTTCGCCACCGGTCCCGCCGACCGTGCACGCGCCGAGGCGGGCGTGGCCGCCGCCTACGCGGCCGCAGGGTTGGAGCCCCCCGAGCGGTACCTGTGGGTGCCCTCCCCCATGCGGGGCGCCGTCGCGGCGGCCGTCCTCGCCGGGCATGGCGAGGCGTTGGAGAAGGCCGGGCTTGACGACCTGCTCCAGCAGGCCCGCGCCGACCTGGGCGCCGACGCGGCGGGGCGGAGCGTCCTGACGGACGTGCGCACCCGGCCTTGGGAAGCCGAACGCGCGGCGGCCTGCTCCGAACAGGGGCCGGAGCAGTGGCCGCGCACCTGGGCCGAGACGGGCGGGCTGCTGTGGGACCAGGTGCAGGCGCTGGTGACGCGCGTGCGCGGGGCTGTCGGCGACCGGGCGCACGGCCGGTCGATGGCGGCGGGGAACGAGCGGTCCACCCCGGAGGAGGACGCGGCCGAGTCGCTGCTGCGCGCGGCCACGCTCGACGCCGTCCTGGGCCAGCACGACGCGCCGTGGCTGGCGTTGTTCGAGTCGCTCGGACGGCTCGACGGCCCGCTGACCGGGCTGGCGGAAGTCGCCCGGTCGGCCGGCTGGTGGTGGCCCTACGAGCGGCTGGTGATCCTCTCCGAGCGGCCCAGTGAGCTGTACCGCGACGAGCCCGGCCGGCTGCACCGCGGCGACGGCCCCGCCCTCGCCTACCCGGACGGATTCGCCCTGCACGCCTGGCGCGGCATGCCGATCCCGCCCGATTTCGTCGAGTCGCTCACCGACCTGACGCCCGACCGCATCTCCGCCGAGCAGAACGCCGAGCTGCGCCGCGTGATGCTGGAGATCTTCGGTTACGACCGGTACCTGGCCGAGACCGGCGCGCGTCCGCGGCACCGCGACGAGACGGGCGTCCTGTGGTCGATCGACCTGCCGGGCGACGAACCGGTGGTCATGGTGGAGGTGGTCAACTCCACGCCCGAGCCGGACGGCACGCACCGCACCTACTACCTGCGCGTCCCGCCCGACACTCGCACGGCGCGTGCGGGCGTCGCGTGGACGTTCGGCGTGGACGAGGCCGACTACCACCCCGAGAAGCAGACCTGAGCCTGTAGGCGACCGGAGTATCCGGTCTGGCCGGCGTCCCCTGGTCTCACTTCCCCAGTCACCAGGGGGCGCCGCCCGTTCAGGGAGCCTGGCCGAGCAGGGCGGGGATCCGTTCGAGGACGCCGCCGGCGAAGGTGTCGTAGAGGCCGAGCGGTTCGAGGTGGACGTAGCCGATGTGGCAGTCGCACGTGTCGAGCGGGCAAGGGCGCGGTGCCAGGGCGTCCTGGAACGATCCGTCGTAGAGGTTGCCCAGCACGGACGGGACGAAGTGGCAGCGCCGGACCGTTCCGTCGCCGTCCACCGACACGACCGTGTCCCCCGTCCGGCAGGGGAGGCCGCGGCTCGCGTGCGGATGGCGGCTCACGGGGAACAGCGGATCGATGTCGGTCCAGGAGGCGGCCTCGGCGTCGTCGTAGACGCGACCTTCGGCGGCGTTGACCCAGAGATAGGTGGTGTCGGGAAGGTCCGCGCGGAGGCGGCGAGCGGCGTCGAGATGCTCCGGCTGGCCGACGATCCCGACGCTGAAGCGGACACCGCGCGACGCCAGGTCCAGGCATTTGCCGAGGAACCGCTCGTAGGGCACCTGGCCGGGGTGGTAGGTCGCCCACAGCGCCAGTCGCGTGAGGTCGGCGTCGGCCGTCCACGACACGCGGTGGCTGAGGTTCGTCTGGATCGCGACCCGCTCCACGTGCGGGAGGTGGCTCAGGTCGGTCAGGGCGCGCCGGTACCAGGAGCGGACGAGCCCCTCGCCCCACGGCGTGAAGAGGACCGAGACGCGGTGGTCGCGGTGCGCCACCCACTCCGTGAAGCGTTCGAGCGCGGCGCGGTCGGCGCGGAGCTGCTCGGGCGTGTCGCGGCGCTTGGCGAACGGGCAGTACGGGCAGTCGTAGTCGCAGCTGGCGAGCGGCCCCCGGTACAGGATCGTCAGATGGTCCATCACCGCGCCTCGTAGGAGGCCATCAGGTCCCGGACAGGGGACGAGAACAGGGCCGGGCCTATGGCGTCGGAGTAGGCGAGCCCCTCAGGGGTGAGTCGAACGGCGTCCTCGGTGGTCTCCAGCCATCCGCGATCGGCGAAGGACTTCAGATCGGCGGGGAAGTCGTCCATCGGGTCGCTCCCGAAGCGCGCGCGGTAGGCGCCCAGATCGACGCCGCTCGCTTGCAGAAGGGACTGGACGAGATGCCGCCGGCGGCGTTCGTCGTCGCCCAGCGCGAAGCCGACGCGGGCGGTGGTGAAATCGGACTCGCGCACGTAGTCGTCGATGATGGAGCGCACCTGCCCGGCTCCGACGGCGTACTCGAACGAGTAGTGGAGGCGGGAGGTGTAGGAGCGCGCCCCGCAGCCCAGACCGACCATGCCGTCCGTCTGGCAGCAGTACTCCGTGCCGCCCGCACCGGATGACGGCAGCCGGAACATCCGCATCGACACCTGCTCGTAGCCCTCGCCGAGCAGGTGGTCGCGGCCGAGCCGGTAGAGGGTGAGGCGCTGGTCGTCCCAGTCCTGGGCACGGCGGCCGAGGCCGGTCAGCGGGCGGACGTAGAGCGGGTACAGGTAGACCTCCTCAGGGCGCCACGCGAGAGCGGCGTCCAAGGAGTGCGTCCACGTCGCGGGCGTCTGGCCGTCGATGCCGTAGATCAGGTCGATGTTCAGGATCGGGAACCCCACGGCACGGATGCGGTCCAGCGCGGCCTCCACTTCGGCGCGCTTCTGCGGCCGGACGGCGGCGCGCGCCTCCTCGTCCAGGAAGCTCTGCACGCCGATGGATACGCGGGTGGTCCCGTGTTCGGCGAGGACGGTCAGCCGGTCGGTGGTGGCGGTCGCAGGGGACGTCTCCACGCCCAGCGGGATCGAGCCGAACCCGGGGAACCGTCCGGCGATGCCGCAGAGCCGTTCCAGCTCGGACGCGGTGAAGTAGGTCGGCGTCCCCCCGCCGAACGCCGCGGTGGCGAAGGCGGGCCCGTCCAGGGCGTCCAGGACGGCGGTGGCCTGCCGGTCGAGCGCGTCCAGGTAGGCGCCGGTCAGTTCCTCCGGCGCGCCGGTGCGGGTGAAGAGGTTGCAGAAGCCGCACCTCATCTCGCAGAACGGCACGTGCAAGTACAGGAAGAGCGCGTCGAGCGGCTCGTCCGCCCACACGTCCCGCAGCGCGGGCTCGGGGCGCAGCGGACGGTAGGCGGTCTTGTGCGGATAGGCGTACACGTACGCCTGATATGGGTTCACGGCGTTCAGGTTCACGGCAGAACGAACTCCCCGTACGGAACGGTCCAGACGACCTCGTGGCCGATGCGGTGGCCCGTGTGGCCGTCCTCGCCGTACGCCGTCCCGTGGTCGGAGCAGACGATGACGAAGCACGGCCGGCGCATCAAGCCGAACAGCCTGCCGATGTGGGCGTCCACATGCCGGAGCGCGGCGGCGTGGCTCGCACGCGTATCCCCGTCTGAACGTGTGGCGCCGTCCATGTAGAACCAGTTGGGCTGGTGCAAGGACGCGACGTTCAGCAGCAGGAACAGGCGCCGTCCGGCAGGCAGACGCGCCATGACCTCGGCGATCCGGTCGATCTGGTTGGGCAGCGACTCCGGGTCGGTCACGCCGAACTCGCGCTCCCAGTGGCTCTCGGCGAAGAGCGACGGCAGCGCCGACCCGAGCGGTGTCAGCTTGTTGAAGAACCCGACGCCGCCCACGCAGACCGTGTGGTAGCCCGCGGCGGCGAGGCCCGCCGGCAGGTCGGCGGCGTCGAACGTCCACGTGCCTGCGGCGGTGGTCTCGCTGCCCGGGAAGGCGCCGGCGAACAGGCGCGGATGCGGGCCGGGCGATGCGGGCGTCGGCAGGAAGCCGGCCAGCATCGCCGCGTGCGCGGCGTAGGTGAAACTGCCGGGCGTGTGGCGGCGCTCCCAGCGGCCTTCCGGGAGCAGCGCGGCCAGCGTGGGGGTGTCCCCCGCCGCGGCCAGTTCGGCGGCCACGTCGTACCGCAGCGTGTCGAGGGTCACCAGCAGCACGTCGTGGCTGCCGATGACCTCGTTCATGTCGTGCACGCGCTCAACACCGCCCGGACCTGGGCTCCGTAGGTGTCCAGGCCCTCGGCCGAGGTCCCGGGGAGCCCGGTCAGCCCTGGCAGCAGGTCGCCGAAGGCGTTCACCTCGCAGACCGCGAACCGCTTCAACCCGAATCCCGCGAGCAGGTCGACGCCGACCATGGGGCTGCCCGGGAAGCAGGCGGCGGCCCGCGCGCACACGCCGAGGGCCCGGTTCCAGCCGTCCTCTCCAAGCGCGCGCCGCACCGCCCCCAGGTCTCCCCTGGCACCGCCCAGGTGCAGGTTCGTCATCGGGGTCCGGCTGGTCCGGACGACGGCGTGCGTGGGTTCGCCGCCGATGACGACGACCCGCAGGTCGAACACGCGCCCGCCGATCGTCGCCTTCGGCAGCCAGCGCTCCACGTGCAGGCCGTCCGGGGCGAGCAGGTCGATCAGCGCCGCGACCTCGGCCTCGGTCTCGTACGAGCGGACGCGCAGCGAGTTGACCAGCCGGTCGCCCTCCAGGAGCGCCGACGTCACGGCACGCACGCGGCCCGGCGCCGTCTGGAGCGCGACCACCCCGGAGGCGGACGAGCCGTGCGCCGGCTTCACGAACACCCGCCGCTCGCCCGCCTCGGTCATCCGGGCGCGGAGCGAGGCGTATCCGTCGACCTCCGGCAGGGCGGGCGGGACGGGCACTCCCGCACAGAGCAGGCGGGCATGGGTGAGCCGCTTGTCGAACATGACCGCGATCTCCTCGACGTCGCCGAGGAGACGGGCACCGGAGGCCGAGGCCGCCGCCGACACCCGCCGCAGCGCCGCCGTGAACGTCCGGTGCCAGCGGGCCCCGCCGCCGACCCGCTCGGGCGCGCCGGGGCCGCGCAGCAGCGCGTCGGCCTCGGCGTCCTCTCCGGGCGAGTCGACGCGGACGGCCTCGCCCGCCGCGAAGGAGAGCGGGGCGCCGCGCAGCACGCCGGTCCAGGGGACGAGCCGGGGCTCGGGCAGCCCGGCGGACCGGCACGCCGCGGCGAGCAGCGCGGGACGCCGGTCGCCGGGCGAGCCGACCACGGCGAGCGTCATTCCGACACCGCGATGTAGGAGTCGCTGAAGAGCCATTCCTGGTCCCGCCACGACGGCTCGCCCAGCGCGTCGGTGAGATCGAGGTCGACGCCCGGCAGCGCCGCACGGAGCCGCTCGGCCATCGCCTCGCTCAGGAAGGCGTGGTGCAGGTCGAGGCTGCGCAGGTGGGTGAGGGGCTGCCCGGACAGGAGGGCCTCCGCTCCCCGGTCGGACAGCATCCCCATCGCCAGGCTGAGCGACTCCAGCCGGGCGACGACCGGCGCGCTCGCCAGGGCTCCCGCCAGCTCGTCCTGGAACGGGCCGTTCTCAAGGCCGAGGTGCTTCAGGGACGGGAACCGCTCGCCGGTGAGGATGGGCGCGAAGTCCTCGGCCGAGGACGACCCGCCGTACTGCTCCGAACCGATCCACAGGTCCAGGTGCTCCAGTAGGGGCAGGTCGCCGCCCGCGACCGCCCGCACGACCTCCGCCGGCAGCCCGCCGGACTCGATCCGCAGCGCCTTCAGCCGTTCGAGGCGCAGCGGCTCGAATCGCAGGTCGGACGCGCCCCGGATCTCGAAGTGCTCCAGCCCCGGGTAGGCGTCGAACACCGGCGAGATGTCGCCGTTCTGGACCCAGGAGATGTGGCACTCCCAGTCGAGGACGTCACCGAAGAACAGCGCGCGCAGGCGGGGGAAGCGCCCGGCGTTGTCCACCAGCCACCGCACCAGGTCGAACTCCTCGCGGGAGAACCCCCAAAAGCCGATGACGAGGTGAGTGACCTTGGAGGTGTCGACCGTCGTCAGGAGGAGGTCGAGGTTCTCGGGGACCTCCGCGCCCCACGCGCCGTTGTCGTGGACGTGGTGGTAGACGCCCCAGGCCACCTCGTCCGGCTCCGGCAGCGGGCCGTCCGGCTCGCCGTCGAAGGTGTGGACGGGCAGCCCCGCGAAGGTGGAGAGGCGTTGCTGGATCATTCGGACACCGCGATGTAGTGCCAGTCGCCGTCCGGCTTCTCCTGGTCGTCGAGGTCGACCTTGACGCCGGGCAGCGCCGCCCGCACCCGCTCGATCATCGCGTCGGACAGGAAGTGGTGGTGCAGGTCCAGCTTGCGCAGGTGGGTCAGCGGCTGGCCGGCCAGCAGCGCCTCGGCGCCCTGGTCGGTCAGGACGCCCATCGCGAGGCTCAGCGACTCCAGCCGCGCGACGATCGGCGCGCCGGCGACCGCCGCCGCGATCTCGTCCTGGATCTCGCTGTCCTCCAGGCCGAGGTGGCGCAGGTTCGGCAGCCGCTCGCCGGACAGGAACGGCGCGAGGTCGGCGACGGTGGCGTCGCCGCCGTAGTTCTCCTCGCCGAGCCACAGGTCGAGGTGCTCGAGGTTCGGCAGGTCGCTGGCCCCCACGGCGCGGACGATCCGGGCGGGCAGCCCGCCCGACTCGAAGCGCAGCACCTTCAGCTTCTCGCTCTTGACCGGGTCGAGGACGAGCCCCTGCGCGCCGCGCACCTCGAAGCGCTCCAGGTCGGGGAACGCGGCGAACAGGGGCGTGATGTCGGCGTGCTCGATCCAGGAGATCTCCGCTTCCTCGCCGGTGATGTCACCGAGGAACAGCGCCCGCAGCTTCGGGAACGACGCGGCGGCCCCGGTCAGCAGCGCCACCGGGTCGGGGAAGTCGTCGGACTCGTAGGACGCGCCCCAGTAGCCGATGATGAGCGCCGTCACCTCGGTGGTGTCGATCGTGTCGAGGAACCGCCGGAAGACCGCGTCGAACGGCTCCTCGTCGAAGGAGGTCCCGACGAACCAGGCGGCCTCGCCCGCGGGCGGGAAGTCCTGGCCGGTGAGGGGGTCGGCGCCGGCGCCGCGGCCGTCGTCCTCTTCCTCCTCGGTGCCGGTGTCCTCGTTGAACGTGGCCACCGGCAGGCCGACGTACTCCTCAATGTGCTCATATACGCCCATGGGTCCCCTTCGCCTGATCTTCGGCACATGTCCTATCAGGACCGGCGGACAAACCGCGCCGCTTTCCGCGGTTCGGGGACGGGCCCGGGGTCAGGAGGCGATCAGCACCGACCCCTTGTACTCGTCCTCGACGAACTTCTTCACCTCGGGGCCCTGCAGCAGCTGGACGAGCTTCTTCACGCGGGGGTCGTCCTTGTCCTCCGGCAGCGTGACGATGCCGTTGGCGTAGGGGTTGCCCTCGGCCTTCTCCGCGACGAGCGCGTCCTTGTTCGGGGCCAGGCCGGCCTCGATGGCGTAGTTGCCGTTGATCACCGAGAGGTCGACGTCCGCCAGCGAGCGGGGCAGCTGCGCGGCCTTGAGCGGCTTGAACTTCAGGCCCTTGGGGTTGGCCGCGACGTCCCGCTCGGTCGCGCTGGTCGGCGCGCCCTGCTTCAGCGTGATCAGGCCGTTGTCGGCGAGCAGCTTCAGCGCGCGCCCCTCGTTGGCCGGGTCGTTCGGCACGGCGACGGTCGCGCCCTGCGGAACCTCCTGCAGGCTCTTCACCTTCTCGGAGTACACGCCGAGGGGTTCGAGGTGCACCGGAGCGACGAACGCCAGCTTCGTCCCCGACTTCTTCTCGAACTCCTCCATGAACGGCACGTGCTGGAAGTAGTTCGCCGTGACCTGCTTCTCCTTCAGCGCGGTGTTCGGCTGCTGGTAGTCGCTGAAGGTGACGATCTCGAGCTTGAGGCCGGCCTTGCCCGCCAGGTCGTCCTTGACGTACTCGAGGATGTCGCCGTGCGGGACGGGGTTGACCGCGACCTTCAGCGGGGCGTCCGGGTCGTCGGACGCCGAGGACGAGCCGCAGGCGGTGAGGCCGGCGAGGAGGGCGACGGAGGCCAGCGCGGTGGTGAACTTGCGAAGCACGAGGAGTGCCTTTCTCTGCGGTACCGGAATCTCTGCGGTGGGAGGGGGTCGGTGCGTCATCTGCGGGTCAGGCGGCGGGCGGTGAGGTCCCCCGCGGCCTGGACGGCCAGGACCAGGACGATCAGCAGCGCCACGGTGGAGACCATGACCTTGGTCTCGAAGCGCTCGTAGCCGTAGACGACGGCGAGGTTGCCGAGCCCGCCGCCGCCGACCGTCCCGGCCATGGCCGTGTAGCCGATGAGCGCGATGACGGTGACGGTCAGCCCGGACACCAGGCCCGGCCGCGCCTCGCGCAGCAGGACCTTGCCGACGATCACGCGGCGGGTGGCGCCCATCGCCTGCGCCGCGGCGAGCACGCCCGGGTCGACCTCGCGGAGCGCGATCTCGACGAGCCGCGCGTAGAACGGGATGGCGCCGACGGTCAGCGGGACGATCGCGGCGGCGTTGCCGATGCTGGTGCCGACGACCACCCGGGTGAACGGGATGATCGCCACCATCAGGATCAGGAAGGGCAGCGACCGCCCGATGTTGACGATGACGCCGAGCACGGCGTTGACCGGCGGCGCGGACAGCAGCCCGTCCCGTTCGGTGATCACCAGCAGCACCCCGTGCAGCAGCCCGAGGACGGCGGTGAACAGCGTCGCGACGCCGGTCATGTAGAGGGTCTCGCGGGTGGCGGGCCACAGCAGCGGCATGACCTCGTCCCAGCTCATCGTGCGTCCTCCTGTACGGGGCCGGCCTGCGCCGGGTCGTCGACCCGCCCGGGGTTTCGGACCTCCACGGCCAGGCCGGACTCGCGGAGGAACGCCAGCTGCGCGGCGTTCTGCGCCGGGTCGCCGGGCAGTTCGAGCTGGAGCCGGCCGACCCGCTCGCCGCCGACGGTCTCCACGGCGCCGCCGAGGATGTTGACGTCGAGCGCGTACTTGCGGGCCAGCGCCGAGACGAACGGCTCGTCGGTGGCGCCGCCGGTGAACGTGACCTCCACCAGCGTCGTGCCGTCGCGGGGCTCGGCGGGCGGCAGCGGGAACAGGCCGCGCGCCAGCTCCGAGCCCGGCCGGGCGAGCAGCGCGGGCACCGGCCCCGATTCGGTGAACCGGCCCTCCCGCATGACGGCGGCCGAGTCGCAGATGCGCTTGACCACCTCCATCTCGTGGGTGATCAGCAGGATCGTGAGGCCGAGCCGGCGGTTGAGGTCGCGCAGCAGCTCCAGGATGGAGGCGGTCGTCTCCGGGTCGAGCGCGGAGGTCGCCTCGTCCGACAGCAGCACCTTCGGCCGTCCCGCGAGCGCGCGGGCGATGCCGACGCGCTGCTTCTGCCCGCCGGAGATCCGCGCCGGGTACGCCTTCGCGTGCTCGGTGAGCCCGACCAGGTCGAGCAGTTCGGCGACGCGCCCGGCCCGCTCGGCGCGCGGGACGCCCATGACCTCCAGCGGGAACGCGACGTTCCCGGCGACGGTCCTGCTGGCGAGCAGGCCGAAATGCTGGTGGATCATGCCGATGCCCTGGCGCGCCCGGCGCAGCTCCCCGCCGCGCAGCGCGAGCAGGTCACGGCCGCCGACAACGACGCGGCCCTCGTCCGGGCGCTCCAGCAGGTTGACGCAGCGCAGCAGGGTGCTCTTGCCCGCGCCGCTGCGGCCGAGGACGCCGAAGACCTCGCCCTCGGCGACGGTCAGGTCGACGCCGTCGACGGCGGTCACCTCGCGGCCGCGGCCGCGGTAGACCTTGCGAAGTTTTTCGATCTGAATCACAGGAAATCATCCATGCGGACAGGGGCCGCCACACGGGCGGCGGCGTTCAGGACGGGACGGCGATCACACGGCGCGGGTCGTCAGCGCGCGGCGATCAGCGATTGCCGGGACGGCGCGGCGCGGTCAGGAGAGACCGGGCGGGTACGGCGTGTGGCCCAGCAGGTGGCGTTCGAAACACATGCGCGACTCAGGGGGTCGGAGGTCGCTCGCTTCGGGGCGCGAGACTCAGGCGGGGGCCCTCAGCGGTCACACATTCGCCGGCAACACGTACGCCCAAGGGCCCGCCGCATCGGCGGGCGGTGCTCACGGCACGGGCGTACGGAAGGCATGTCAGCAGTTAACCGGCTCCACACCGATGACGCAACTCCGCCCGGTGTGACGCCCGTCGCTTCGGGACACGGCGTTCGCCCTAGTCAGCGCCCTAGTCGTCGCGGTAGTCGAGGTAGGTGCCGCCCGAGCCGCTGCGGACGGAGATCCGGCGGGGCGAGCGGTCGTCGTAGAGGGCCGGGTTGAGGTGGGCGTCGCCGGCGCCCGTCCATCCGGCGACCCGGTAGCGCGAGCCCGCCGGGACGATGATCTTCACGGTCCCGGAGTGGGCGGAGGCGTCGACCGAGTCCGGAGGCTCGGCGTAGCGGAGGTCGAGGGTGCCGGACGACACGTCGGCCTGCGTGTTCGGCGAGGCGAGCGCGCGGCCGGTGACCGTGCCGGACCTCGCCAGCAGCTGCAGCCGCCCGCGCGCGCCGACGACGTCGATCTCCCCGGACCCGGTGCGCAGGTCGAGATCGCCGGTGATCCCGCGCACGTCGATCCGCCCGGAGCCGGAGACCGCCGACACACGCGCCCCGGCGGGGACCTGGACCTCGATGTCCGCCCCGCACCCCGGGCCCAGCCGCTCGGGCCCCGGGCAGCGGAACGTGACGAACAGCACGTCATCCACCAGTGACTCGGTGAGCTCGGGCTTGCTCCGCACCCAGTGGAGGTCCTTGTAGACGCGCGCCCCGCCGTCCGAGCCCGGCCAGACCGAGACCTCGGCGTCGTCCACGTCCAGCCGCACCTCCCGGACCGGCTGCCGGTAGGACGTCGACGTCCGCTCGACGGCCCGGAAGGACCCGGTGAGGCCGGCCGCGGCCGGCGTGACCACGACCAGCGCCGTCGCGATCGCCATCGCGATCCAGACGCCGCGCCGCCTCGGCCGGTCCGGAGGGGCGGGCGGGGCCTCGGCGGGCGGGGCCTCGGCGGCCTGGGCCCTCACGCCTCGCCGTCCAGGAAGCGCAGCACGGCGAGGACGCGGCGATGGTCGCCCTCGGCGTGCGGGAGGTCAAGCTTGGCGAAGATGCTGTTGATGTGCTTGGCGACCGCGCTCTCGCTCACCACGAGCGCCGCGGCGATGCCCGCGTTGGAGCGGCCCTCGGCCATGACGGCGAGGACCTCCTTCTCGCGCGGGGTGAGCCGGTCCAACGGGTCGCGGTGCCGGCGCAGCAGCAACTGGGAGACGACCTCCGGGTCCAGGGCGGTGCCGCCGGACGCGACCCGGCGCAGCGCGTCCAGGAACACCGAGACGTCCGCGACGCGGTCCTTGAGCAGGTAGCCGATCCCGCTGGTGCTGGTCGACAGCAGGTCCGCCGCGTACCGCTCCTCGACGTACTGCGACAGCAGCAGCACGGCGGTCCCGGGCGTCTCCCGCCGCATCACCAGCGCCGCGCGCACGCCCTCGTCGGTGAAGCCGGGCGGCATGCGGACGTCCACGATCGCCGCGTCCGGCCGGTGCTCGCGCACGGCGGCGAGCAGCCCCTCGGCGTCGCCGACGGCCGCCGCGACCTCGAACCCGGAGGTCTCCAGGACCTTGATCAGCCCGGCCCGGAGCAGGACCGAGTCCTCGGCGATCACAATGCGCACGGCAGCTCCACGGTGACGGTCGTCGGGCCCCCCGCGGGGCTGGTGATCCGGAAGGTACCGTCCACGGACCGGACGCGGCGGGCGAGCCCGGTCAGCCCGGTCCCGGCGGACGGGTCGGCGCCGCCCTCGCCGTCGTCGCGGACGGTCACCCGCAGCACGTCGCCGCTGCGGGCCACGCGGACGTCCACCTCGCCGGCGCGCGCGTGCTTGACCACGTTGGTGAGCGCCTCGGAGACGACGAAGTAGGCGACGGCCTCGACGGTCGAGGAGGCGCGCGGATCGATGTCGACGCGGAGCCGGACCGGCAGCGGCACCCGCGCGGCGACGCCGGAGAGGGCGGCGTCCAGTCCGCGGTCCTCCAGCACGGCCGGATGCAGGCCGCGGATCAGGTCGCGCAGCTCGGTCAGCGCCGCCTTGGCCTCCTCGTGCGCCTCCACGATCACGCGCATGGCGTCGTCCGGGACGCCGGTGAGCGTCTCGCGCGCCAACCCGAGGTTGAGCGCGAGGGAGACGAGCCGCTGCTGGGCGCCGTCGTGCAGGTCGCGCTCGATGCGGCGGCGCTCGATGTCGGCGGCGTCCACCACGCTGGCGCGCTTTTCGGCCAGGTCCTCGACGCGCCGCTCCAGCTCCTTCGCGCGGTCGGGGCCGAGCAGCCGGGCGGCGGCGCGGGCGTCCAGGTACCGGACGCCCGCCGCCGCCCACGGCGCCGCCGCCACGAGGAGCACGCCGACCGCGGTGAGGACGGCGACGCGCTGGGGATGGCCGGCCAGCGGATCGCCGGGGTGCACCGCCCACGCGTAGGTCGCGGACGTGGTGAGGGCGAGGCCGGCCGCCCACGCCCCGATCACGACCACCCCGCCGGCGGCGAGGAACGGCCCGGCCAGCAGGTGGTACTGGAGGACCCGCCACAGCTCGGGCGAGCGGAGGTCGCGCAGCGCGTCCCAGGGGCGCCCGTCGTCGAAGTCGGGCATCCGCGGGATGTCGAGGCCGAGCATCGCCCAGCACCGCTCCCGCTGCCAGGAGGTCAGCCGGCGAAGCGCGAGCAGCAGGAGGAGGACCGACGCTCCGAGGAGCAGGAGGATCGGGGTCACGTTCACAGGCGTCCAGACCCCCCAGAGGCAGCACAGGATCAGCCAGCCGGTGAGGTGCAGCGGCACCCCGGAGGCGACGAACACCGTGTCGCGCCACGCCGCCGCCGACCACGGAGCGCGCACGCGGACGTGCCGGACCGCGGAGAGGGTTGCCATGGGGCAACCGTATTGCCCCAGTTCGGGCGCCGCCATGAACCAGGGTGCAGGGCCGGGGGTGAAGCCAGTGCCACCCCGGATCGGAAGGACGCGCTACTGATCTTGAGGCGGTTTCCGGTCAGGCTTTTGATCAGGCATCCGGGAAGCGGATGCGCACCCCTCCCCCCAGGAGTTCCCCATGGTCGCCGCCGTCCCCGGCCTCGCTCCCTCCTCGTCCCGCCTCGGGATCGCCCCCCGGCACCGTCCGCGCCGCGGACGCACTGGGCCGCCCGCCCCCGCCGCCCGGCGGACGGCGGGGAGCCGGCGGCTCGGCTGGGCGTTCGTGGGGGGCGCCGCCGCGCTGGTGCCCTGGATGTGGATGCTCGCCGCCACCATGCCGTCCACGGCCGTGGTGTCGAACTGGTCCGCGGCCTGGGTGGGGCTGGACGCGATGGAGGCCGCCGCGCTGCTCGGCACCGGTGTGCTGCTCGTCCGCCGCGATCCGCGCCACGGGCTGTGCGCCGCCGCCGCGGGGACGCTGCTGGCCGTCGACGCGTGGTTCGACGTGATGACCGCCACGCCCGGCGCGGAGCGGACGGCGGCGATCGCCTTGGCGGCGGGAGTGGAGCTGCCGCTGGCGGCCCTGTGCGCGGTCCTCGCGGCGCGGGCGTCCGCCTTCCGCGGGCCCGCGATCGACCACGAGATGAAGGACGGATGGCAAAGGGCTGTCGGGAGTACGCCAGACGGGTGAAACCAGACGAGCCGGACCTCTAGAGTGAATGCCACGTGGGGCCCTCTCGCGGGAGGGCCCTTTGCCCTGCCTGCACGATCAGAGGTCCCCCATCATGAACGACCACGAGGTGCACGAGGAGTGCCTGCGGCTCCTCCGGGACGGCCTCCCCGTCCCCGCTCCCGCCCGCTTCACCGAGGGCCAGGACTACCTTCCGCTCGGACTCGACAAGGACGGCGACATCGCCGTTGTCACGTTCCTTTACCAGTGGGCGGACCCCGCTTCCGCGTTCATCGAGGGCTGGACGTTCCATCGCCGCGACGGCGAGTGGATGGAGCTGGGCGGCGCGGGCGGCTCGGCCCCCGCCGAGCCGCTGGCCCGCCGCTCGTCCGGCGAGATGGGGCGCCACCTGCTCAAGTACGGGTCCGGCCGGACGGTGCGCAACGCCAACCGGCTGCTGCCGTGGGGCGCCAAGTGGGTCAACGAGGCGCGGCTGCGGGCCTCGGCCGAGGTCGCGCGGGTGCGGGTCGGCAAGCGGATCCTGGACGTCCCCGAGCACGGCCACGTCGTCGTGGTCTGGGGCGCCCGCCGCGGACCGGTCGTGGAGGCGCTCGCCGCCGACGACTCGGTGCTGGACGTCATGGACCTGGACCGTCCGTCCGTCCCGGCGGCTTCGCGGGCCTGATACTTGACCGTTCGTTCTTGAATCCCCTACCGTCGTCCGCATGGCACGGACGAAGGAGTTCGATCCGGACGCCGCGCTGCAGCGCGCGCTGGAACTGTTCTGGGAGCGCGGCTACGAGGCGACCTCCATGGCCGACCTCGTGGCCCATCTCGGCATCGCCCGGGCCAGCGTCTACGCGACGTTCGGCGGCAAGCGCGAGCTGTTCCTGAAGGCCCTCGAACGCTACCTCCGGGACACCGACCCGAAGATCGCCGAGGCGCTGTCGCAGCCCGGGCCGGTGCTGCCCGCGGTCCGGGAGCTGATCGAGCGCTACGCCGAGGAGTCGGCGCGCGGCCGGCCCCGGCGCGGCTGCCTCGTAGTGAACACGGCGGTCGAACTGGCCGCGCGCGACCCCGAGGCGGCGCGGCTCGTGGAGTCGAGCTGGACCTTCCTGGAGGCGTCGCTCACCACGGCGCTGACCCGCGCGCGGGCCCAGGGCGAGCTGCCCCCGGACCGGGACCCGCGCGCGCTGGCCCGGCTCCTGCTCGTCCTCTTCCAGGGCATGCGCGTCCTCGGCCGGGCCGCCCCCGACGACGACCGCCTGCGCGACGCGACCCGGCAGGCCGCGGCCCTCCTCGCCTGACCGCCCCTCGACGGCCGGCGCCGACCGGCACCGCCCCGCCTTCCGGCGGGGCTTCTTTCGGCCCTTATTCAAGACCGATCGATCCAATATTCAGGAGTGCAGACGATGCGATTCGACGGCAAGATCGTCCTCATCACCGGCGGCGCGCGCGGCATCGGCCGCGCCACCGCGCACGCCTTCGCCCGCGAGGGCGCGACCGTCGTCCTGGCCGGACGCGACGCGGCGGCGCTGGCCGAGGCCGTTAAGGAGATCGGCTCGGAGCGGGCCGACCACGTCGTCGCGGACGTGACCGACCCGGCCTCGGCCGCCGCGATGGTCGAGACGGTCGCGGGCCGCCACGGCGCCCTCCACGTCGCCGTCAACAACGCCGGGATCCTCGGCGCCGCCGGGCCCGTCGCCGACATCGACACCGCCGCCTGGGACGAGGTCCTGGCGGTGAACCTGACCGGCGTGTTCCTGTCGATGAAGCACGAGATCGCCCACATGCGCGCCCACGGCGGCGGAGCGGTCGTCAACGTCTCCTCCAACATCGGCGCGCACGGGCGCCGCCCCGGCCTCGCGGCTTACGCGGCGTCCAAGGCGGCGGTCAGCGTCCTCACCCGCACCGCGGCCCTCGACCACGTCGCCGACGGCGTCCGCGTCAACGCCGTCAGCCCGGGCGCCACGGACACCCCGATGTCGCTCCTGCCCGGCGAGACGCCCGCCGAGCGCGCGGAGCGGATGCGCGCCACGCCGTCCGGCCGCGTCGCCGACACCGCGGAGGTGGCCGAGACCATCCTGTGGCTGGCCTCGGACGCCGCGTCCCACGTGGTCGGCCACGACCTGGTCGTCGACGGAGGCGTCACCGCCTGAAGACGCTTTCCGGGCGGCTCACCGGGAATGCTCACTGCATGGCCCTCTCACCCGACCACGACTCCGGCCCTGAACGCTTCCGCCTCGCCGCCAGGGTCACCAGGAAGTACCTGATCGGGGCGCGGAGCCTGCACGACCACATCGCCTCGAAGCTGCTCGGGTCCGGCGCGTCCCGCGTCCTGGACATCGGCTGCGGGGAGGGCGCCCTCAGCGACGCCCTCCCCCACCCGCCGCCGTTCGGGCTCGTGGGGCTGGACGTGTCCGGCGAGCTCGTCTCCGCCCATCCGGCGCCGCGGGTGCGGGCCGACGCGCTGCGCCTGCCGTTCCGGGACGCGACGTTCGACGCCGCCGTCGCCGTGAACCTGCTCCCCCTGCTGGACGACCCGGAGCGGGCGCTCCGCGAGGCCCGCCGCGTCCTCGCCCCGGGCGGCCTCCTCCTGGCCACCGCGATCTGCCGGACGGACAGCCCCGAACTGGCGCCGGTGTGGCGCCCCGAGCCGACCCCGTTCGACGCCGAGGACGCCCCGACCCGCGTCGGCGAGGTCTTCGGCGAGGTCGAGGTGGAGCGCTGGGACGCCCCGCTGATCACCCTCCCCGACCAGGCCGCCGTCCGCGACTACCTGATCGCCCGCCAGGTCCCCCGCCCCCAGGCCACCGAGGCCGCCACCCACCTGAACACCCCACTCCCGGTCACGAAGCGCGGCTCCCTGGTCCTGGCCCGCCGCTGAACAGGC
The DNA here is from genome assembly GCF_008327685.1 of Actinomadura sp. K4S16. Taxonomy (GTDB): domain Bacteria; phylum Actinomycetota; class Actinomycetes; order Streptosporangiales; family Streptosporangiaceae; genus Spirillospora. Next base: position 108,306 of record NZ_BDDE01000018.1, on the reverse strand, counting down.
CTCGCAGCCCCACCGCAACCCCGCAACAACCTGAATGGCTGCGATCGCGTCCGAAGGCAGATTCGAGCGAAGCAAGAATCTGATCGCGCAGCGAGCCGCCAAGGCGAGCCGGAGCGATGCCAGCGATCGCCCGCGTTTTTCGACGATGGAGGGCCTTCAAGGCCCGAAGGAGGAGAAAAATGCAATGAACTAGAGCCAGCCCAAGTCTTTGGCGGTGCGGGCGGCGGTGTGGCGGTTGTCGGCGCCGAGTTTGGTGACGGCGGCGGACAGGTAGTTGCGGACGGTGCCCTCGGACAGGCCGAGGGTGCGGGCGATGCGGGAGACGGGGGCGCCGTCGGCGGCGGCGCGGAGGGTGTCGAGCTCGCGCGGGGTGAGGGGGCACTCCTCGGCGGCGAGGGCGTCGGCGGCGAGCTGGGGGTCGATGTAGCGGGCGCCCTCCGCGACCTGCCGGATGACCTGGGCGAGCCGGCGGCCCGGCGTGTCCTTGCCGAGGAAGCCGCGGACGCCGGCGGCCATCGCGCGGCGCAGGTTGCCGGGGCGGCCGTGCGCGGTCACGATCACCAGGCGGCAGCCGGGCAGCTCGCGGGACAGGCGCTCGGCGGCGGCGAGGCCGTCGAGGCCCGGCATGTCGATGTCGAGGACGGCGACGTCCGGTTTCAGGGCGAGCGCGCGCTCCACGGCCTCGTCGCCGCGCCCCACGTCGGCGGCGACCTCGATGCCGTCCTCGGTCTCCAGGAGCAGGACGAGCGCCTCCCTGATCAGGAGGTGGTCGTCGGCCAGCAGCACGCGGATCATGCGTCTCCCTTCGCGGGGACGGCGGCCGTCACCCGGAACGTCCCGTCGCCCGCGGGGCCCGCCCGGAAGACGCCGCCGGCGGCGGCGATCCGCTCGGCGAGCCCGGCCAGGCCGCTGCCGGCGTCCCCGGCGGCGCGGCGCGCGGCGCCGTCGTTGACGATCTCCAGCCGGACGCCGTCGCGGCCGGACCGGACGGTGATCTCGCACCAGGTGGCGCTGGAGTGCCGCAGGACGTTGGTGGCGGCCTCGCGGGCGACCCAGCCGAGCGGTTCGTGGACGTGGGCGGGCAGGTCCGGCGACACCTCGGGGCGCTCGCAGCGGATCCCGGCGGCGCGCAGCACGGCGGACATGCCGTCCAGCTCGGTGCGCAGGGACGTGGCGCGGTAGCCGCGGACGACCTCGCGCACGTCCCGCACCGCGTCCCGCGCCATCGTCTGGATCTCGGTGAGCTCCTTGCGGACGCGGCCGTCGTCGCGTTCGAGGAACCGTTCGGCGACCTCGGCGCGCAGCGCGACGGCCTGGAGGCTGTGGCCGAGGACGTCGTGCAGGTCGCGGGCGAAGCGGAGGCGCTCCTCCCCCACCGCGGACCGGGCCAGTTCCGCGCGCGCCTCCCTGAGCTCCTGCACCACGTGGAACAGCCAGACCGTGACGTACCCGGAGAAGGCACCGAGCGGCACGCCCGTCACCTCGTACAGGACGGTCAGCGCGGGGAGCCCGAGGAGGACGCCGTAGACGGGGGTCAGGACGGTCGCCGCCGCCGTCACGGCGATCGCCTCCCGCACCGGGAGGACGACGGCGATCAGCCCGGCCGGGACGAGGAGCGCGTTGCCCCAGCCCTGCCCGGTGCCGAGCAGCGGGGGCAGCGCCCAGCAGATCGCCGCGATCGCGGCGAGCCCGAGCCTGTGCGCGGGGGCGGTGCGGCGCATCAGGTTCTGCCAGAGGAGGCGGGCGTAGAGGGCGAAGGCGGCGCCGGCTCCGGCGAGGGCGAGGAGGAGGCGTCCGGCGTCCCGCCGGTCGACGGTCTCGTACCAGAGCGCCGGCAGGAGGAACCCCGCGAGCGTCAGCACCGTCATCCCCACGATGATCGCGGCGATGACGGTGGGGCGCGGGATCCTGGGCTGCACGCGCCCAGCGTATGCGGCCGTCAAGGGGCTGCGGGGGCTCAGGCCGCGCGGAGGCGGGCGGCGTCCCGCCCGGTGACCAGGCGGCCCTCGTCCAGGACGCCGACGCGGTCGGCGCGGCATGCCTCGTCCGGATCGCGGGTCGTGACCACCACCGCGACGCCGTCCGCGGCGAGCGCCCGCAGGACCGACCACACCTCGCGTGCCGCCGCGGTGTCGAGCCCGGCGGTGGGCTCGTCCAGGACGAGCACGTCCGACCGTCCGACCAGGGCCAGCGCCAGGTCGAGCAGGCGCCGCTGCCCCGCGGTCAGCCGCTCGAACGGCACGTCGGCGAGGCGGGTGAGCCGGGCCAGGCGCAGCGCCCGGTCGCGGGTGAGCGGGTCGAGGGTCCAGCGCCGCCAGGTGTCGACCACCTCGGCGACGGTCAGCCCGGGGAAGAGGCCGCCGTCGCGCCAGACGGCCCCGGCGCGGGCGGCGTCCCGGTCGGCGTAGGGGTCGGCGCCGCGGATCCGGACGGCGCCGCCGGTGGGGCGGCGCAGCCCCGCGAGGATCTCCAGAAGGGCCGTCTTGCCGGAGCCGTAGCGGCCCAGCAGCGCGTAGACCTCCCCCCGCGCCACGGTGAACGAGACGTTGCGGACGGCCTCGTTCAGGTCCAGGTCGCGTACCTCGATCACAGGTGCCTTCATGGCATCCATGCTGTCCGGCGGCCGGGCGGGCGTGCAGTCACGGACGTCAGGAAACGATCATGAAGATCGCAGGGATGACCCGTGACATATGTCAGGGGTCCACCGTGTCAGGGTTCGGCGATCGCCCACCCGGCGGGCGGGACGACGGCGCCGTCCGCGGTGAAGGCCGCGTCGCCGGCCGCGCACGTCCAGCCGGCGGCGGGCAGGCCGACCTTGGCGGGCTCTTCGCCCGTGTTGAGGACGACTCCCAGCCGCTCTTGGCCGTCCCCCACGGTGTAGGAGAAAGCCGTGTTGGTCAAGGTCTCCGCCGTGGTCTGCGCCCGGACGAGCCACGGGTGGCGCCGTCTCACGCCGATCAGGTCCTGGTAGAGGCGGTGGTGGACGTCGCCGTGACCGGGAACGTCGCCGGGATGCGGAGGGAACTCCGGGCGGATGGCGTCGTCCCCGCCTTCGCGCTCCTCCTTGACGCCTTCGAAGGCGAACTCGTCCCCCGCGTAGACGGACGGGACACCGCCGACGGTCATGAGGACCACGAGCGCGTGGGCTAGGTCGCGTCGGTCGGTCAGCCGCGTGGCGATGCGGGTCACGTCGTGGTTGCCGAGGAAGGTCTGCGGGGCGAAGGTGGCCAGCATTCCGTTGTGGCGGTCGAGGGCGTGCGCCAGTTCGAAGAAGTTCCGGTCGTTCAGTGAGCTCCAGATGGCCTTCCACAGCTCGTACTGGGTGACGGAGTCGAATCCGCTCTGCCGCACGAGGCTCGCGTAGTCGCCGTGGATGACCTCGCCGACGAACCAGGCGTCGGGGAAGCGCGCGCGCACGCGGTCTGTGACCGTATGCCAGAACTCCGGCGGAACGGCGTAGGCGGCGTCGAGGCGCCATCCGTCTATGCCGCGCTCCAGCCAGTGGGTCATGACCTCGGTGACGTAATCGGCGACCTCGGGTTCGGCGTGGTTCAGGGTCACGAGGCGGTCGTGCCCCTCGAACGTGCGCAGGTCGTCGTGGAACCACTTCCTGTACGGGGAGGCGTCGCCCTTGGCGGCGACATCGGCGAACGGCCCGAACCCGCGCCCGACGTGGTTGAAGACGCCGTCGAGCAGCACGCGCACTCCCTTCCGGGCCGCGTCGTCGATCAGGCGCCGCAGATCGTCCTCGCCGCCGAGCCGGGGATCGACCCGGAAGTGGTCGACGGTGTCGTAGCCGTGCGTCTCGGACGCGAACACTGGGCCGAGCGCGAGCCCGTTGCAGCCGAGCCCGACCAGATGGTCGAGCCAGTCGCCGATCCGCCCCAGCCGCGGTTCCGGGGCGGTCGCGGCCGCGCGTTCGGCACCGACGAAGCCGAGGGGGTAGGCGTGCCACCAGATGACATGATCGGGCCAGCGCATGCGCGTCTCCCTACCCGCTATCGCCTGCAAAAGTCCGGTGGGGCCTCGGCTCTGGGCGCCGGTTACGCGCGCACGAGGGTATCCGGGGTCAGCTCGTCCGGGCGCTTGATGCCGGACAGCGCCATGGTCAGTTCCAGTTCGGCCTGGAGGCAGCGCAGCACGTGCTGGACGCCGGCCTGGCCGCCCAGCGCCAGCCCGTACGCGTACGGGCGCGCCACCAGGACGGCCTTGGCGCCGAGGGCGAGCGCCTTGGCGATGTCCGCTCCGGTCCGGATCCCGCTGTCGAACAGGACCGTGGCCTGGTCGCGGACCGCGTCGACCACGCCGGGGAGCGCGTCCAGCGAGGCGACGGCGCCGTCCACCTGGCGCCCGCCGTGGTTGGAGACGATGACGGCGTCCATGCCGGCGTCCACGGCCTGGCGGGCGTCGTCGGGGTGCTGGATGCCCTTGAGCGCGATGGGACCGTCCCAGTGCTCGCGCAGGAAGACCAGGTCGTCCCAGGTCAGGGAGGGATTTCCGAAGTTGGCGACCCAGTGCAGGATCGCCATGTCGCGGTTGGCCTCCGTCACCGGCCCGCCGACGGCCTTCTGGAAGACCGGGTCGCTGAAGTAGTTCGCGACACCGATCCCGCGCAGGAACGGCAGGTACGCCTGGTCGAGGTCGCGCGGACGCCACGCCAGCGTGAAGGTGTCGAGGGTGACGACGAGGGCGGTGTAGCCGGCCGCCTTCGCCCGCTCCAGGAAGCTGACGGCGAGCTCCCGGTCCTTCGGCCAGTACAGCTGGTACCAGCGCGGCCCGTCCCCGTTCGCCTCCGCCACCTCCTCGATGCTGTAGGAGGCGGCGGTGCTCAGCACCATCGGCAGGCCCTCCGCCGCGGCCGCCCGCGCGACCGCCAGTTCGCCGTCCGGATGGAAGATCGACTGCACGCCGATGGGGCCGAGCAGGACCGGCGACGGCATCGGGGTGCCGAGCACGGTCACCGACAGGTCGCGCTCGGCGACGTCCCGCAGCATGCGCGGGACGATCCGCCACCGGTCGAACGCGGCCCGGTTCGCCCGCGCGGTCGCCTCGCTGCCCGCCGACCCGGCCACATAGCCGAACGCCCGCGCCGACAGCGACCGCTCGGCGAGGCCCTCCAGCCTCGTCAGGTCCGTGGGCAGCGCCGGCAGGACGTCCCCGAGCCCCTGCAGATAGATCGAGTTCTGGAAGTCGGCCAGCCCGCTCAACGAAACCTCCACCTGCTCGACGGACCTCCGCGCCGTGGGACTTCCGGGCGGGAGAACCGAAACGGTCCGTGCTCAATCTGCCAGGTCCGCGGAGGTGACGAAACGGGATCGATCCGCCGAGTTGCCCGGAACACCCGGTGGGGTGGGCGAAAGATGTCCCCGGGACCGGCCACAATGTGGGGCATGGCACGACGCGGATCCCAAGCCCCTCCTCCTCCGCCGGACTTCGAGGAGAACATCGTCGACGTCGACGTCTCCGACGAGATGCGCGGCAGCTTCCTCGAGTACGCCTACTCGGTGATCTACCAGCGGGCGCTTCCCGACGCGCGCGACGGGATGAAGCCCGTCCAGCGCCGGATCCTGTACTCGATGAACGAGATGGGGCTGCGCCCCGACCGCGGGCACGTCAAGTGCGCCCGCGTCGTCGGCGAGGTCATGGGCAAGCTGCACCCGCACGGCGACAGCGCCATCTACGACGCGATGGTGCGGATGGCGCAGCCCTGGGCGATGCGGATGCCGCTCGTGGACGGGCACGGCAACTTCGGCTCGCTCGGCGGCGACGACCTGCCCGCCGCCATGCGGTACACCGAGGCGCGGATGTCCCGCGAGGCGATGCTGATGGTCGCCTCGATCGACGAGGACACCGTCGACTTCCGCCCCAACTACGACGGGCAGGAGCAGGAGCCGGAGGTGCTGCCCGCCGCGTTCCCGAACCTGCTGGTCAACGGCGCGTCCGGCATCGCGGTCGGGATGGCCACGAACATGGCGCCGCACAACCTCGGCGAGGTCGTCGCCGCGGCCCGGCACCTGATCGACCACCCGGACGCCACGCTCGAGGAGCTGATGCGCTTCGTCCCCGGGCCCGACCTGCCCACCGGCGGCAAGATCGTCGGCCTGGACGGCATCCGCGACGCCTACGACCGCGGCCGGGGGACGTTCCGCACCCGCGCCACGGTCTCCATCGAGAACGTCACGCCGCGCCGCAAGGGCATCATCGTCAGCGAGCTGCCCTACGCCGTCGGCCCCGAGCGCGTGAAGGCCAAGATCAAGGAACTGGTCAACGCCAAGAAGATCCAGGGGATCGCCGACCTGAAGGACCTCACCGACCGCACCGTCGGGCTCCGCCTGGTCATCGAGATCAAGAACGGTTTCAACCCCGAGGCCGTCCTCGCCGACCTCTACCGGCTGACGCCGATGGAGGAGACGTTCGGCATCAACAACGTCGCCCTGGTCGACGGCCAGCCCCGTACGCTCGGCCTGCGCGACCTGCTCCAGGTCTACATCGACCACCGCATCGACGTCGTCCGCAGGCGCTCGCTCTTCCGGCGCAAGAAGCGCGAGGACCGCCTCCACCTCGTGGACGGCCTGCTCGTCGCCCTGCTGAACATCGACGAGGTCATCCAGGTCATCCGGCAGAGCGACGACGCCGCCCAGGCCAAGCAGCGCCTCATGCAGATCTTCGAGCTGTCGGAGATCCAGGCGCAGTACATCCTCGACACCCCGCTGCGCCGCCTCACCCGCTTCGACCGCCTGGAGCTGGAGAAGGAGAAGGAGCAGCTCGCCAAGGAGATCGCCAAGCTGACCGCCATCCTCGAGTCGGAGCGGAAGCTGCGCGGCGTCGTCTCCAAGGAGATGGGCGAGGTCGTCAAGGAGTTCGCCACCCCGCGCCGCACCATCCTGCTGGAGTCCTCGGGCCACACCGCCGCGGAGGCCGTGCCCCTTGAGGTGGCCGACGACCCGTGCACGGTGCTGCTCTCCACCACCGGCCTCCTGGCCCGCACGCACGACGCGTCGCCCCTGCCCGACAGCGGGCCCCGCGCCGCGCACGACGTCCTGACCTCGGTCGTGCCCGCCACGGCCCGCGGCCAGATCGGCGCGGTGACGTCCCTGGGCCGGATGATCCGCATCGACGTCCTCGACCTGCCGACGCTGCCGCCGTCCGCGACGCCGCCGTCCCTGGCGGGCGGGGCGCCGATCACCGAGTACGTCGATCTGGAGCCGGACGAGACGATCGTGGGCATCGCGTCCGTCGGCGAGGAGGGCGGCGGCCTTGCGCTGGGCACCGCCCAGGGCGTGGTCAAACGGGTGGTCCCCGACTTCCCCGCCAACCGCGACGAGTTCGAGGTCATCGGCCTCAAGGACGGCGACCGGGTGATCGGCGCCGTGCAGCTGCTGAGCGAAGAGCAGCACCTCGTCTTCATCACCACCGACGCCCAGCTCCTGCACTTCCCGGCGTCCCTCGTCCGTCCGCAGGGCCGGGCCGCCGGCGGCATGGCGGGCATCAAGCTCGGCGCGGGTGCGAGCGTCCTGTGGTTCGGCGCCCTCGACCCGGCCCGCGAGGCCCGCGTCATCACGATCTCGGGTTCGTCCTCGGCGCTGCCCGGCACCCAGACCGGCGCGATCAAGCTGGCCGACTTCGCCGACTTCCCGGCCAAGGGCCGCGCGACCGGCGGCGTCCGCGCCCACCGCTTCCTCAAGGGCGAGGACGTGCTGATCCAGGCGTGGGCGGCCCCGACACCGCTCCGCGCGGCGGCCGCCAACGGGAAGCCGGCGATGCTCAACGTCGCGCTGGGCCGCCGCGACGGCTCCGGCGAGAAGCTCGACAAGCCGCTGACCGCGATCAGCGGCCCGCTGGGCCCGCCGCCTCCCGAGGAGGACACCCCCGAAGAGTGACGCGAGAGGCCCCGGGCGGTCGCCCGGGGCCTCTGCGTTCCGCCGTCCGCCGTGCTGGCGGAAGGGACCGGCGGAAGGTCGGGACGTCAGTCGGCGCAGATCGCGAAGGCGCTGATGCCGACGTCGTTGAAGCCGGTCTGGCGGCCGAGCACGATCCACCCGCGGGCGTCGTCGGTCGGGAACGAGCCGACGAGGATGGCGCCGTTGCCGCGCGCCTCCCCGCCGCCGCCGAGGACGTGCTTGCCGGGCGGGCACCAGACGACACGGCGCTGGAAGTTGGGGACGTTGGCGTTCGCCAGGGTCACGAGCTGGTAGCCCGGCGGAACGGCGGCGGCCCGGTGCGCGGCCGGCCGAGAGGGGGACTGGGCGCTCTGGGCGCTGGCCACGCCGGCCGTGGCGAGGCCGGTCGCTGCGGCGGTCGCGGCCAGGGCCAGAGCGGTGGTCTTGATCGACGGCATTGCGCTCTCCTTCGACGGTGGTTCCCGCACCGCCGGCGCCCGATCGCCCCCGGAGACGCGGGGGGTGCTCGGGACGAGAGTGGCGGGGGAAACCGGTGAGGGGTTGAACACAACGAGTGTTCAACAAGTCACGCTCGGCTTCTAGAGCCTCGTCCACCTCATGTGATTACGGAGAGTGCACAATCTGGATTGCGGAAACGCGCCGCCCGCTCCACAGCGGCTCTCACCTGCAGTAGTTGGTTCATTACAGAGTGCACCTGTCCGAATGCGGCCAGTCACCCGTGCAGCCCCGCCCGGCCCGGCTTCGGACGTCAGGCCCCGAATGCGCCGGACCAGCAGCGAGACCTTGGCCCAACTCCGCCCACCCCAGAGCGAGATCAAACTCACGAAGCGGGGCACGCCCCGCGCGACTAAGCCCTCGGCGTCCCGATCTCGGTACTGGAACCCGCCTCGGGCGGCTGGGCCCTCATCGTCCTCGGCGCTCTGGCCCTGGCGGCGGCGCACCGTTCCGGCGCGGCGCACCGCGACGGCGTCCCCGCGCGTCCGCTCGCGGGTCCGAGGCCGTAGAGACCCGGTAGCGGCCGAGTCCACCGACCGCGGTGCCGGCGCCTGCGCGGACGTCCGCGGGGAAGGCCGCTCGGCGGGGCCGGTCAGGTCTCGATGTCGTCGGGGCCCCAGTGGGCCTCCATACGGATGATCTTGCCTTCGGCGTTGAAGGTCATGACGTCGATGGCGCGGATGCGCATGCCGGGGACGTCGACGGTGAAGGCCATGGCGGCGCGGTCGCCGTGGGAGCCGCGGATGGGCGCTTCGAGGGCGAGCTTGGCGCCGCTGGCGACGGCGTTGGTGTAGAACTCCTCGATGGCGGCGCGGCCGGCCATCGGGGGGTGGCCGACCGGGTCCTCGATGACGGCGTCGTCGGCGTAGAGGCCGCAAACGGTCGCGGCGTCGGCCGCGTTGAAGGCGTCGACGTAGGTCTGGAGCGCCTGCTTCATGTGGTCCTGGGAGGGCATGGGGGCAGCCTAGCAAGCGATCGCTTGGTTGTCGGTGGACCAGAATGGGGTCATGGCTATCGCATCGTTCATGGTCCCGCTCGGTTCCCCAGTACCCGCGTTCCGGCTCCCCTCCGTCGAGGGCGGGGTCGTCTCGGACGGCGACTTCCCCAATGCGGCGGCCCTCCTGGTGGTCTTCCTGTCCAACCACTGCCCCTACGTCAGGCGGATCGAGAACGGGATAGGCGCCCTCACCGCCGAGTACGCGGACAAGGGGCTGGCCACCGTCGCCGTGTGCAGCAACGACGTCTCGAACTATCCCGACGACGGCGCCGATCACCTGCGGGAGCAGGCGAAGAGGGCCGGGTTCCGGTTCCCCTACCTGATGGACGAGTCGCAGGAGACCGCCAAGTCGTTCAAGGCCGCATGCACGCCCGACTTCTTCCTCTACGACCGGGAGCGCGCGCTTGCCTACCGGGGCGAGTTCGACGGGGCGAGACCGCGCAACGACGTCGAGGCCGACGGGGCCTCGCTCAGGGCCGCACTGGACCTGGTTCTGGCCGGGAAGGACGTCCCCGAGCCGCACACGCCCAGCCTCGGCTGCGGCATCAAGTGGAAGCCCGGCAACGAACCCGTGTAATTACGCGGGGTGTAACCACACCGCCCGAATCACACCGTTTGAATCACACCGCAGGAGTTACGCCATCGTGGTCTGGCCCTCGCGGGGGCGCGGCGCAGGGGCACCCAGGCCGCGCTCGGCGCAGTCGGCCAGGGCTTCGAGGAGCTCGGCCGGGCCCTGGGAGGCGTCGTCGTAGTGCCAGAAGCGGATGATCTTCTCGCCCTCCGCGCCCGGGTTGAAGCGGCCGAGGGTGAAGCAGCCGGCGACGGCCATGCGGACGATGACGCGCTCGCTGTCGTCCAGCTGCCCCACGTAGGCGGCCGCGTCGATGAGGCCGATCGCGGCGCGGGCGTTGCGGCCGTCGTCGCAGGGATCGGGGCGGTTGATCCGCCATTGCGCGTACGGGCGCAGGTACTCCGCGATCATGCAGGTTCTGAGCACCGTCCCATGCTGGGGCCGCGCGAGCGTGCCGGAGCGGGCCTTGACCAGGCCCTTGCCGGACGCTGACCGAAGATCATCCGCTGAGGCCGTGCCGGAAGGCGTAGGTCACGGCCTGGGCCCGGTCCCGGAGGCCGGCCTTGGCGAACAGGTTGTTGATGTGCGTCTTGACGGTCGCCTCGGAGATGAACAGGTCGCCGGCGATCTCGGCGTTGGAGCGCCCCTGGGCGATGAGCGTGAGAACCTCCGCCTCGCGGCGGGTCAGGCCGTCCGGCAGCCGGCCGCCCGAGGCGCGGCGGGGGGCGTCCCCGACGGCCACGGCCTCGACCAGGCGGCGCTGGACGGCCGGGTCGAGCTGGGACCCTCCCTCGCGGACGGCTGCGACGGCGCGGGCGATCTCGTCGGCGCCGGCGTCCTTGGTGAGGTACCCGCGGGCCCCGGCGCGCAGCGCCGCGAAGATCGACTCGTCGTCGGCGTAGGTGGTGAGGACGACGATCCCGACCTCCGGGTGCGCCTCCTTGATGCGGCGGGTCGCCTCCACGCCGTCCATCCGCGGCATGCGCAGGTCCATGAGGACGACGTCGGGGCGCAGGTCGGCGACCAGCGCCACCGCCTGCTCGCCGTCGCCGCACGCCCCCGCGACCTCGATGCCGGGCAGCAGTTCCAGCAGCAGGACCAGTCCCTCGCGCACCACGGTCTGGTCGTCGACCACCAGGATCCTCGCCGTGTCGCTCACCGCTCGCACCTTCCGCTCAGGCCGGGACGCTGAGGGACACGCGGAATCCCCTGCCGTCCGGTCCGGTCACCAGCGTGCCATCGATCAACTCCGCACGCTCCCGCATCCCCACGAGGCCGTATCCGCCGCCGCCCAGTTCCTCGACGGTCTCCGTGCCGCCGGTGTCGGTCACTTCGAGTTCCACCTTGCCGGTGAGGTAGCGCAGGGCGACCCGTGCGCGCGCGCCGGGAGCGTGTTTGCGGACGTTGGTGAGCGCCTCCTGCGCGGTCCGGACGACCGCGAGCCCGGCCTGCGGCGGCAGTTCGCGCGGCACGCCCGTCACGTGCACGTCGCACGGGCGTCCGGTGCTGGCGTAGAACTCCTCGGCGAGCTCCTGGAGGACCTCTTTGGGCTCCGGTATCTCGCCGCGGAGCGTGGCCAGAGCGCGCCGGGTCTCCTCCAGGCCGGATCGGGCGAGGTTCCGCGCGCGCTCCACCCGGTCCAGGGCCTGGACGCGGTCGCCGTCCCGCGCGAGCAGCAGCCGCGCCCCCTCCAGATGGACGATCTGCGCCGACAGCGAGTGGGCCAGGATGTCGTGGATCTCCCGCGCGATGCGCGACCGCTCGGCGAGGACGGCGTTGGCCGCCTCGGCACGGCGGGTCGCCTCCTGCGCGGCCTTGCCCTGGCGGCTCGCCAGCGCGCCCAGGGTGATGCCCGCGACCGCCGCCATCAGACCGAGGTCCGCGCCGCTCGCGGCGTACGCCTGCCCCAGCCCGCCGATCGCGGCGACCGTCAGCGCGCCCACCGTGATGCCCCACGGCACCGGCAGCCACATCAGCAGCGCCCAGAGCCCGGCCATGGAGAAGAAGAACCCGTTGCCCGAGTCGGGAGCCAGCGCGTACAGCACCATCGCCGCCGCGATGGCCCCCAGCAGAAGGACGATGGCCAGGGACCGGTACCGTGCCCCGTACTCTCGTCCGAGCCAGATGCCGCTCCCCAGCAGGGCGAACATGATCACGTTGAGCACGACGACGGCCAGGCCGACGCCGTGCAGGGCAGGGGCGGGGTCGGCTCTGAGCAGCCCCCGGACGTAGGCGGTGAGGCCCCAGCTCAGCAGGATGCCGACGATCACCACACGGGCGGTACGGCCCCCCACGGTCTTCACGGCGTTCATGCCCCCTGACGGTAGGCACCCGGGCCCCCGCGCGGATCGGCGCCCGGCTGGACTTCGCGGTCTCCACCTCAGGATGGAGACCGCTCGCTCAGGTGTCGATGCGCTCCGCGTCGAGCTCGGTGGCCCCGGCGGTGATGAACGCGCGGCGCGGTGCGACCTCGCTGCCCATCAGCAGGTCGAACACCTTGCCCGCCTCCTCGGCGTCCTCGATGCGGACGCGCCGCAGCACCCGGTGGCGGGGGTCGAGCGTCGTCTCGGCCAGCTGGTCGGCGTCCATCTCACCGAGGCCCTTGTAGCGCTGGATCGGCTCCTTCCAGCGCTGGCCCTTGCGCTCCAGCTCGACGAGCCGCTGCCGCAGCTCGGCGTCGGAGTAGGTGTAGATGTACTTGTCCTGCCCCTTTCGGGGCTTGACCAGCTCGATGCGGTGCAGCGGCGGGACGGCGGAGAAGATCCGCCCGGCCTCCAGCATCGGCCGCATGTAGCGGTAGAAGAGGGTCAGCAGCAGCGTGCGGATGTGGGCGCCGTCGACGTCGGCGTCGGCGAGGATCACCACGCGGCCGTAGCGGGCGGCGTCGACGTCGAACGTCCGCCCCGAGCCGGCGCCGAGCACCTGGATGATCGCGGCGCACTCGGCGTTCTTCAGCATGTCGGCGACGGACGCCTTCTGCACGTTCAGGATCTTGCCGCGGATCGGCAGCAGCGCCTGGAACTCGGAGTCGCGGGCCAGCTTGGCGGTGCCGAGCGCCGAGTCGCCCTCGACGATGAACAGCTCGCTGCGGTCGTCGGCGGTGCGGCAGTCGACGAGCTTGGCCGGGAGGGCGGAGTTCTCCAGGGCGTTCTTGCGGCGCTGGTTGTCGCGCTGGGTGCGGGCGGCGATGCGGGTCTTGGCCGCGCCGGCGACCTTCTCCAGCACGGCGCGCAGCGGCTGCTTCTGGCCGCGCTGCGGGTTCTCGAAGATCGCGCGCAGCTCGCGCTGGACGACCTGGGAGACGATGCGCGTCGCCGCGGACGTGCCGAGGACCTCCTTGGTCTGGCCCTCGAACTGCGGCTCGGGCAGGCGGACCGTCACCACGGCGGTGAGGCCCTCCAGGACGTCCTCCTTGATGACGTCCTCGTCGCCGTTCTTCAGCAGCTTGGTCGCGCGGAGCTGCTCGTTGACGACCTTGAGCACGGCGCGGTCGAAGCCGCGCACGTGCGTGCCGCCCTTCGGGGTGGCGATCACGTTCACGAACGACTTGGTGATCGTGTCGTAGCCGGTGCCCCAGCGCAGCGCGATGTCGACCTCGAGGTCGCGCTCGACGTCGGTGGGCGTGAGGTGGCCCTGGTCGTCGAGGACGGGGACGGTCTCGGTGAAGTGGCCGCGCCCCTGGAGCCGCAGCACGTCGACGAGCGGGGCGTCCTTGGCGAGGTAGGAGCAGTACTCGCCGATGCCGCCGTCGAACCGGAACGTCTCGTCGACGACCTCCTCGCCGCGCTCGTCGCGGACGTCGATGGTCAGGCCCGGGATGAGGAACGCGGTCTGCCGCATCCGGTCGAGGACGAGGGACTGCTCGACCGTGGCGTCCTTCAGGAAGATCTGCATGTCGGGCCAGAAGCGGACACGGGTCCCCGTGGTCTTCTTGGCGACCTTGCGGGTCTGCCGGAGGCCGGACTTCTTCTTGAACCGGGCGTTCGGGCGGCCGTCGTCGGCGAACTCGCCGGGCAGGCCGCGCCGGAAGCTGATCGCGTGGGTGTGGCCGTCGCGGTCGACCTCGACGTCGAGCCGCGCGGACAGGGCGTTGACCACGGACGCGCCGACGCCGTGCAGGCCGCCGGACGCCGTGTAGGACACGCCGCCGAACTTGCCGCCCGCGTGCAGCCGCGTCATGACCAGCTCGACGCCGGGCAGGCCCGTCTTGGGCTCCAGGTCGACCGGGATGCCGCGGCCGTTGTCGCCCACCTCGAAGGAGCCGTCGGCGTGCATCGTCACGCTGATGTGCGTGCAGTAGCCCGCGAGGGCCTCGTCGACGCAGTTGTCGACGATCTCCCACAGGCAGTGCGCGAGGCCACGGCTGTCGGTCGACCCGACGTACATGCCGGGTCGCTTGCGCACGGCCTCCAGGCCCTCCAGCACCGACAGGTGCCGGGCGGAGTAGCCGTGCGGGTCTTCGGTTGTCGCTTCGGCGGTCGCGGCGGTCAACGTGCGTGTGCTCCTCGGGGGTAGGACGGTCGGCAGAAGGGTACCCCCGGACGCCGACAATCCACCGAAAGGCTCGCCGCCGCCGACGTTCCGCACGTCGTCGCGGCGGGGCCCGGACGGTCCGCCAGGCTACCCCTACTTCGACTATCAGACCCGAACGTCCACCTATAGGTGGGTGTGCGAGGGCCGGATTCCTCCCTACTGTCCTCGCATGGTGCACACGATCGAGGTCTCGGGCCTCCGCAAGCGCTACGGAGACGTCCAGGCCGTGGACGGGGTGACGTTCGCCGTCGAGGAGGGCGAGTTCTTCGGCATCCTCGGGCCGAACGGGGCGGGCAAGACCACCACACTGGAGATCATCGAGGGGCTGCGGCGGGCGGACGAGGGCGACCTCACCGTGCTCGGCCTGCCCCCGTGGCCGCGCAACTCCAAGCTGCTCCCCAGGATCGGCGTCCAGTTGCAGGCGTCGTCGTTCTTCGAGCGGCTGACCGCGCGCGAGCAGCTGCGGACGTTCGGCTCCCTCTACGGCGTCCCGGCGAAGAAGGCCGACGCGATGCTCGAACTGGTCGGCCTGGACGACAAGGCCGACACCCGCGTCGAGAAGCTCTCGGGCGGCCAGGCGCAGCGCCTGTCCATCGCGTGCGCGCTCGTGCACGACCCGGAGCTCGTGTTCCTGGACGAGCCCACCGCCGCGCTGGACCCGCAGGCGCGCCGCAACCTGTGGGACGTGCTCCGCTCGATCAACACCGACGGCCGCACCATCGTCCTGACCACGCACTACATGGACGAGGCGGAGATCCTCTGCGACCGCGTCGCCATCATGGACTCGGGCAGGATCCTGCGGCTCGGCCCGCCGGCGGTGCTGGTGCGCGGGCTGGCGGCCCCGGCCAGGATCAGCGTGGCCAGCGGAGTCCTCGCCGTCGAGGACGCGCGGCTCCTGCCGGGGGCGGACGAGGCCGACGACGACGGCGTCTCGCTGACCATCTCCACCCGCGACCCCTCCGCGGTGGTCGCCGCCATGGCGGCCAAGGACGCGCTCACCGGCGTCCAGATCCGCGGCGCCACCCTCGAGGACGTCTTTCTGGAGCTCACCGGACGGGAGTACAGGGCGTGAGCACGTTCGAGAGTTTCAAGAGCCTGTCCAGGGCGATGTTCCTGGGCTTCCGGCGCGACCGCACCGCGCTGTTCTTCACCGTGCTGTTCCCCCTGATGTTCCTGGTGGTCTTCGGCGGGATCTTCGGCCACCAGTCGACGTCCAAGGTGAAGGTCCTGGAGGTGGGGAAGGCGCCGGTCATCGACCAGGCGGTGGCGCAGGGGGCCGGCGAGCTCGGCAAGGTCATGAAGGTCGAGAAGGCCCCCGACCGCGCCGCCGCCCTCCGCAAGGTCGAGAAGGGCGACGCCGACGCCGTCGTGGAGCAGGCCGGGGGCGAACTGGTCGTCCACTACTCGGTGGCCGACCAGGTCAAGTCCGGGACGGTGCGCGGGCTGATGAACTCGATCGTCCAGTCGGCGAACCTCGCCGCGTCCGGCAAGCCGCCCGCCTACCGGGTGACCGACCGGCAGGTGGAGGACGACTCCCTCAAGGCCATCCAGTTCTTCACGCCGAGCCTCCTCGGCTGGGCGCTGGCGTCGGCGGGCGTCTTCGGGGCGTCCCAGACGCTCGTCACGTGGCGCACCAAGGGCATCCTGCGCCGCCTCCAGCTCTCCCCCGCGCCGATCCCCACCGTGTTCGCCGCGCGGGTGGCGGTCAGCCTCGCCGTGGCGCTCGTCCAGTTCGCGCTGTTCGTGCTCGTGGCGCAGCTGCCGATGTTCGGCCTGAAGCTCAGCGGGGCCTGGTGGATGGCGATCCCGATGGTGATCGCGGGCGTGCTCGCCTTCCTGTCGATCGGCATGGTGATCGGCGCGTGGGCCAAGACGCAGGAGACCGCGCAGGCGGTGACCCAGCTGATCGTGCTGCCGATGGCGTTCCTCGGCGGCTCGTTCTTCCCCCTGGACGCCTCCCCGGCCTGGATGAGGACGCTGTCCTACATCTTCCCGCTGCGCTATCTCAACGAGGGCATGCTCAATGTGATGGGCCGGGGGCTCGGGCCGGCCTCCGCACTGCCCCAGATCGCCGTTCTGCTGGGCGTCGCGGTCGTCGGTGCCTTGGTCGCGGTGCGGCTGTTCCGCTGGGATGCCGCCTAATGTGACCTCGGTCACTAATTGGGCCATTCTGCTGTGGGCGTACGAAGAACCAGGTTGGGAACGCCAGCGTCGGGTTAGATGTTGTCCTAAGTACCGACCCCGAGCATGAGGAAGGTGCCGTGACTGGAGCCCTTGCCCCAACCAAGCCGCTGACCGTCGCCGACCGATGCGACCGCTGCGGCGCTCAGGCCTACGTCCGTGCAGTCCTTGTAGGCGGCGGCGACCTTCTGTTCTGCGCCCACCACGGGCGCAAGTACGCAGAGGCCCTCCGCTCCAACGGGGCCGACATTCAGGACGAGACCGACCGGCTGAACGAAACCCCGGCCGTCGCTTCTGACGAGGAGCGGTAGCCCTCAAAATAGAGCGACCCTAGGCGGCGGCCACCGGAGACGGTGGCCGCCGTTCGCATTCCTCCCTCCGGCACATGCGGAGGACAATTGCGTTGAGTGCACGAGTGATTGCACATCGTAGCCATATAGGGACGGCGCGGTGATGCGCTTCGCCCTTCGACTTCTCACCTTGTGGTGACATTCCTCACGCGGTAGTGATAGGCGGCCGCACGCACGAACCCCTCCGCCTCGTACAGCGCCCTGGCGGGGGCGTTCCGCTCGACGACCACCAGATACGCCCGTTCGCATCCCTGCTCGCTCCCCCAGCCGAGAAGGGCCCGCAGGACGCGCCGGCCCAGACCCCGCCTGCGCGCTTCCGGCGCGACGGCCATGGCGTAGATGCCGAGCCACTCCCCCTGAGGGACGCCGCGCCCTACGGCGAGGCCGTCCGCGCATGCGTAGCCGGCGCTCACACCGGTCAGGATCTTCTCCGCCATCGGCAGCTGGTGGTCGTAGCGGCCGTCGACCGACCACCACAGATCGAGCCACTCAATGGACGGCGCGTCCGCGATGTCCACACCGTCCCGCTCGTAGGGGCCGCTCAACTCGGTCGCCATCGCGAGCGTCGGGTCGACCAGGTCGTATCCCCGCCCTTCGAGGACCCCGTCGAGCCCTGCGGGCCGCGCCTGGGCGTCCATCGAGAACACGGTCGGGAGCCCCAGCGCGGTGTAGAAGCCCTCCGCCCGCTCAATCGCTCGGTGCACGTCCCCGGGATCGTCCAAGGGCAGGACGGAGTTGGCCCGCTTGGTCACGCCGCCGGCGTGGCGCAGCAGCCAGCCGCCAATATCCTGGGCGGACGGCGCGGGCCACGCCTCGGCGACCAGTTCGCCCAACCGACTCTCCAGGGACCGCGCCATCTGTCACCGCTTTCGGGGGGAACGTGCACATCCTGCTGCCGCCGTCGGAGAAGAAGGCCACCGAGGGGGACGGCCCGCCCCTCGATCTCGCCTCGCTGAGCTTCCCGGAGCTGAACCCGACGCGCAAACGCGTTCTCGCGGCCCTGGCGAAGGCGTGCCGGCGGGCCGACGCCGCGGAGGTGCTCGGCCTTCCGCCCGGCCAGGCCGACGAGGCCGTCGCCCGCAACAAGGCCGTGCGCAAGGCGCCGACCCTGCCGGCGGCGCGGCTCTACACCGGCGTCCTCTACGACAACCTCGACCTGCCCGATCTGGACGCCGAGGCCGCCGCCCGGCAGATCATCGTGTTCTCGGGCCTGTGGGGCGCGCTGAGGCTCACCGACCGCGTCCCGCCCTACCGGCTCGCCATGGGGGTCTCGCTACCTCCTGCGGGAGGACTGGGGGCGTCGTGGCGCCCGGCGATGCGCAAGGCCCTCCGGCTCGGCGACGACCTGGTCGTGGACATGCGGTCCGGGCCGTACGCGTCGGCGTGGAAGGCGCCCGGACCGGCGGTCTCCGTACGGGTGTTCCGGGAGCGGCTCGTGGACGGCGTCGCCAAGCGGACCGTCGTCAGCCACATGGCCAAGGCCACCCGCGGGCGGATCGCCCATGACCTGATCAAGGCGGGCGCCTCTCCGCGCACCCCGGAGGAACTCGTGAAGGCCGTCGCCGGCCTCGGCCACACCGTCGAACTGAACGGCGCCGACCTCGACGTCGTCCTGCACGACTGACGACACGTCCTCGGCACGATTCCAAGCACGCGATAGGGCCCCGGCACTGCCGGGGCCCTATCGTCGACGGGTCTGTGTCGCGGCCGGTCAGTCCAGGTAGTCGCGCAGGACCTGGGAACGGGACGGGTGGCGCAGCTTCGACATGGTCTTGGACTCGATCTGCCGGATGCGCTCCCGGGTCACCCCGTACACCTTGCCGATCTCGTCCAGGGTCTTCGGCTGGCCGTCGGTGAGGCCGAACCGCATCGACACCACGCCCGCCTCGCGCTCGCTGAGCGTGTCGAGGACCGAGTGGAGCTGCTCCTGCAGCAGCGTGAAGCTGACCGCGTCGGCCGGGACGATGGCCTCGGAGTCCTCGATGAGGTCGCCGAACTCGCTGTCGCCGTCCTCACCGAGCGGCGTGTGCAGCGAGATGGGCTCGCGGCCGTACTTCTGGACCTCGACGACCTTCTCCGGGGTCATGTCGAGCTCCTTGGCCAGCTCCTCCGGGGTGGGCTCGCGGCCCAGGTCCTGGAGCATCTGCCGCTGCACGCGCGCCAGCTTGTTGATGACCTCGACCATGTGCACCGGGATGCGGATGGTGCGGGCCTGGTCGGCCATCGCGCGGGTGATCGCCTGCCGGATCCACCAGGTGGCGTACGTGGAGAACTTGTAGCCCTTGGTGTAGTCGAACTTCTCGACCGCGCGGATCAGGCCGAGGTTGCCCTCCTGGATCAGGTCCAGGAACAGCATGCCGCGCCCGGTGTAGCGCTTGGCCAGAGAGACCACCAGGCGGAGGTTGGCCTCCAGCAGGTGGTTCTTGGCGCGGCGGCCGTCCTCGGCGATCCACTCGAAGTCCTCGAGGTCCTCCTCGGACATCGAGGGACCGGAGGCGGCGAGGCGCTCCTCGGCGAACAGGCCGGCCTCGATCCGCTTGGCGAGCTCGACCTCCTGCTCGGCGTTCAGCAGCGGGACCTTGCCGATCTGCTTGAGGTAGTCCTTGACGGGGTCGGCGGTGGCGCCGGCGGCCGCGATCTGCTGCGCGGGCGCGTCCTCGTCGTCGTCGCCGAGGGTGAACCCCTCCTCCTCGGAGGGAGTGTCGCCCTTGCCTGCGGGAGCGGCCTTCGCCGCGGGCGCGGCGGGGGCGGGCTCCTCCTCGGTCTCGGGCTCCTCGACCTCGGCCGTGTCGTCCTCGACGAGTTCGACCTCGAGGTCGGTCAGGTCGGCGTCGAGATCGACGTCCACCTCGTCGTCGACCTCGGGCTCGTCGCCCTTGTCGGCGGGGGCGGCCTTGACGGGCTGGGCGGCGGCCTTCTTCGCCGGCGCGCCCTTCTTCGCCTTGGCGCCCTTGGCCGGCGCGGCCTTCTTCGGCGGCGCGGGCTTGGGAGCCGCCGGGCGCGGCGCGGCGACGGCCTCCTCCGGCGCGTCGTCGCCGACGACGGCCGTCACCGTGTCGGGCTGCTCCTTGGCGGCGGCGGCGGTCTTGGGCCTGCGTGCCGGCGGCGTCGCGCGTTTGCGCGGACGCTTGGGCGCCGCGGAGTCGGCAGCGCTCACCATGACGGTCACACCCTCCTTGCTGAGGCTCCGCAGAATGCTGGAGGCCTTCGACACGGGGATGTCGGCCTCCTCGAACGTACGTCGTACGTCGTCGGCTTCGAGGTAACCCTGGGACCGTCCACGCTCGATCAGTTGCGCGATGACGTGATCGTGCAGATCTGACGCTTTCGAGGTCGAGCTAGCAGGCGACACAAATACCTCTCGAACGAACGTGTGGCTTGGTTGACCCAAGTGCCCTGACGGGCTCGGCCTCACACTGGGTGGGACCACACACGGAGCGGACCTCCCGGTGCGGGACCGCAGCGTACCCGCTCTCTCTGGGTCAAGCATTCTGGCACTGCTGCGCATTCCGCCTTGGAGTCCTACCCGGTAACACTCCACCTTAGAGGGCGCGGGGCGGTCCTTCGAACGTGCCGGACCGTCTCGGCGCCGCCTTCGGCGGGGTTCACTCGGACTTGGGCGGGACGTGCAGGGCAAGCACGGTCACATCGTCTACCTGCTCATACCCGGCAAGCATCCGATCGACCAGGAAGTCGACGAGTCTCTCGGGATCTCCTACCACTTCAGGTGGGGCGTCCGCGGCCACGGCGACAAGCTCCTCCAGCCCGGCGTCCACCCCACGCCTACGGTTCTCCACAAGTCCATCGGAATAGAAGACCACAGTGTTGCCGGTCTCGATGGAAAAACTTGTCTGCTGTCGCTGGCTCGGCCAGCCGAGGGGCGTTCCGGGCTCCCTCGTGCTCACGCGCGCGGGCGTGTCGGGCGAGATCAGCAGGGCCGGCGGGTGGCCCGCGTTGCTGAGCTCCCCCTGCCCCGTCTCGGGGTCGATCACCGCGTAGACGACGGTGGTGAACTGCTCCTCGTCCTCGGTGGCGCTGAACAGCCGGTCGAGGCCGGCCAGGACGGCGGCGGGGCGCGGATCGTTCAGCGCGAGGGCGCGCAGGGCGTTGCGGACGCGGCCCATTCCGGCCGCGGCGAGCACTCCCTTGCCCATGACGTCGCCGCACGCCACGGCGAGCCGGTTGTCGGCGAGGCGGAAGACGTCGTACCAGTCGCCGCCCACCTGCACGTGGCGCGTCGCGGGGTTGTAGCGCGCGGCCAGCGCCATTCCCGGCAGCTGCGGCAGGTCGCTCGGCAGGAGGCTCCGCTGGAGCTCCTCGGCGGTCCGGTGCTCGCGCTCGAACAGCAGGGCCCGCTCCACGGCCAGCGCGCACTGGCCCGCGAGCGCCTCCAGGAAGACCCGCTCCTCCTCGGTGATCTCCCGGGGCCGGGTGAAGGAGAAGCGGAGCGCGCCGATCGGGGCGCCGGCCGCGAGCAGCGGCAGGCCCACCCAGGCGCGCTCCTCCGTGTGCTGGGCGAACAGGTCGCGCTCGCCGTGGCCCAGCTGCAGGCGCAGGCTGTCGGGATGCTCGGCCAGGAACGGCCGGCTCTCGCGCACCGCCACCGACATCACGGTCTGGTCGCTGACCTTGATCCCGTCGCGGGACGGCGGCGGCGTCTCGCTCTCCGCCCCCGGCTGGGACGGGGCCACGATGCTGAGCCGCAGCTTGTCGTCGTCCAGCAGCGCCACGGCGGAGTAGTCGGCGCCGATGGCGGACCGGCCGACCTCGGTGATGACCTGGACGACCTGGGAGACGGTCAGGGCCTCGGCGAGCATGGAGGTGGCCTGCTGGAGGCGCGCGGTGCGCAGCGCCGCCGCCGAAAGCTGCTCGGTCAGCCTGCCGCGCATCTCCTCGGCCTCGCGCTGGCCCGTGACGTCGGTGTTGGCGCCGACCCACTCGATCACCGCGTCGCCCTGCCAGATGGGCACGGCCCGGACGTCGAAGTGCCGGTAGGTGCCGCTCTTGGTGCGGATGCGGTAGTTGGTCTCGAAGACGCGGTTCTCCTCGACGCAGTCGCGCCAGTGCGCCTCGATGCGGGGACGGTCCTCGGGGTGCACGACCGACAGCCAGCCGCCGACCGCGTAGTCGTCCGGCGTCTGGCCGGTGATCGCGCGCCATTCGGGCGCGTCGTCGATCACGCCGCCGGCCGGTGCGGCGACCCACACCACCTGGGCGCTGGCCTCCACGAGCGAGCGGTAGCGCTGCTCCTTGCGGCGGATGACCTCCTCGGCCCTGCGCCGCTCGGTGACGTCCAGCGCGGTCAGGACGACGCCCGGCCGCTCGTCGCCGCCGCCCTTGGCGGGCAGCCACGTGCACGCCAGGATGCGCTCCTCGACGGCGGTGGCCACGCCGGACGGCTCGTCGGACGCCTCCTGCGGGCGGACCGGGACCACGACCTCGAGGCCGCTCACCGGGCGGTCCTCGGCGACCACCTTCCGAAGCGCCGACTCGAACGCCGCCGCCAGCGCCTCGGGCAGCGCCTCCGACGGCCGGCGCTGCTGGAGATCGCGCACGCGGACGCCCAGCAGCGACGCGAGCGCGTCGTTCGCCCGGCGGCACCTCAGATCACGGTCGAAGAACGCCAGCCCTTCGGGGGCTTCCTTCAGCAAGGTCGCGTACAGCGCGGCGTCGGACGCATCCATGGGCTGCCCCTCCACCCCTGAGACGCGGGGATGCGGAACGGACGTCTCGGTGCTCAAGGACAACACCTCCGCCCCAGAGGGTCCCGTACCGCGCGGCAATTATTCATCACTATGAGTGAATGGGAGCAGGTTAACGCTCCCGCCTCCATCACAACACCGGTAGGAGTCAGGTACTCATCATCCCGATGGTTCGCCGCGTACGGAACCCCTGCTGAACATCCTTGTCCCCTCGGCCCCGGACGAACTCGTCGGATTCGGACACCGTCCAGGAAGGGCCTGCGGGGCGGCCCGCTCAGGACGGCAAGAAGGAGATGTTACGGCGTTGATGCGTCACGGGGCGTCAACTCGCCCCGTTCGGCGAGTTCCGCCCTTCCGCCGACCCTGCTCGGCGGCCCTACTTGGAGGCCTTGGCCGCGGCCTTCATCTCCTGCTTGAAGGCCCGCACCTGGGCGAGGGACTCGGGTCCGGTGATGTCGGCCACGGACCGGTGCGACCCGTCCTCGCCGTACACGCCGGCGGCCTCGCGCCAGCCGTCCGGGCGGACGCCGTACTGCTTGCCCAGCAGGGCCAGAAAGATCTGCGCTTTCTGCTTGCCGAAACCCGGGAGGGCGTTCAGCCGCTTGTACAGCTCCTTGCCGCTGTCAACGCCCTTCCACACCTTCTCGGCGTCGCCGTCGTAATGGTCCACGAGGTACTGGCACAGCTGCTGGACGCGCTTGGCCATCGAACCGGGGTAGCGGTGGACGGCCGGTTTCTCCGCCAGGAGCGCCGCGAACCGCTCCGGGTCGTAGGCGGCGATCTCGTCTGCGTCCAGGGCGTCGGAGTCGAGCCGCTGCGAAATGGTGTACGGGCCTGAGAAAGCCCACTCCATCGGGATCTGCTGGTCGAGCAGCATGCCCACCAGCGCGGCCAGCGGGCTGCGTCCCAGCAGCTCGTCGGCCTCGGGACGCTGTGCGAGTTGAACCTTCGTGGCCATGGGCCCAGCTTAGAGCGCCGCCGCGCCCGTCCAGGGCGGTCCTGGAACCGTCTGCGCGGATCCGTTGGGGGCGCCCGGATCTGTCAGAAGTCTTACGGGGGCCGCCGAGCGGTGGCGGGCCCTGGCCGGTGGTGCTCGAATGGGGACGTGAGCGAGGAAGAGCGGACGGAAGGCAGTCCGGTGGGGCGGAGGGTCGTCCTGGGGATGCTCGGCCTCGGCGTGGCGGGGGTCGCCGTGGGGGCATCCGTCCAGGACAGGGTGAGCCGGACCCTGGCGCCGGTCGGGCCGATCGGGGACATCCTGCCGGCCGCCGGCGGATTCCGGTACTACTCGGTCACGTCCAGCGTGAAGCGGCAGAGCGCGGCGACGCATCGTGTGACCGTTTCGGGTCTTGTGGACAAGCCGCAATCGTTCGGGATGGCCGATCTGGCGCGGTTGCCGCAGACGGTGCTCGACAGGGACTTCCAGTGCGTGACGGGCTGGCGGGTACCGGACGTGCGGTGGGTCGGTGTGGCGCTCCCCGATCTGCTGGACGCGGTCGGAGTCTCTCCCAGGGCGAGGGCCGTGCGGTTCACGTCGTTCGACGGGGTCTACACCGAGTCGCTGACGCTGGAGCAGGCGCGCCGCCGGGACGTGCTGGTCGCGACCCAGATGGACGGCAAGCCCGTCACTCACGACCACGGCGGCCCCACACGGCTGTACGTGGCGCCCATGTACGGCTACAAGTCGCTGAAGTGGCTGGGCGGCATCGAGGTGACCGACCGGGTGAAGCCCGGCTACTGGGAGGAACTCGGGTACGACGTGGACGCCTGGGTCGGAAGGTCGAACGGACGCAGCGATGCGCCCACCTGAGCCGTCACCGGCGTGGATCGTCCGGTTCACCCGGGCCGAGCGGTCGATTCACCATGCCACCGCGCTGCTGATGCTGATCTGCCTGCTGACCGCCGGGCTGCTCTACCTGCCGCTGCTGTCCACGCTGGTGGGCCGCAGGGAGATGGTCAAGACGGTCCATGTCTGGTGCGGGTTCGCCCTGCCCGTGCCGATCGTGCTCGGTCTCGTGTCCCGGGCGTTCAGGGCCGACCTCCACCGGTTGAACAGGTTCGTGCCCGCGGACTGGCAGTGGCTCAGGCGCGGCGACCGCAGGGCCGTGCGGGGCGGGCGCGGGATCCTGCCGGTGGGCAAGTTCAACGCGGGCCAGAAGCTGAACGCGGCGTTCACGGCGGGCGCGATCCTCGTCATGCTCGGCACCGGCGAGATCATGACCTTCCCCGGGCCGTGGGGCGACCGGTGGCGTACGGGCTCCACCTTCGTCCACGACTGGCTCTTCCTGGCCGTCCTCGCGGTGACCGCCGGGCACCTGTGGGAGGCGCTGCGGGACCGCCAGGCCCTGACCGGGATGTTGACAGGGCGGGTGGACCCCGACTGGGCCGCACGGCACCACGTGGCCTGGGCCGACGCCGTGAGCGGCTCCCGAGGCGCCGGCGGGAGATCGTCCGCCGCCGGGCCGAGTGCGCAGGTGGAGGGGGAAGCGCCCGCTCCCCGCGGAACGCCCCATGATCCCCGCGGAACGCCCGGTGAACGGGATCCGGATTTTGCGAAACGACCCCCCGGCACGTCTTGACTCGCCCGGGACGCGCGCTGGAGTGTGGCATCGAGGCGGGGTTCTCGCCGAGGCTCCCGTGCCAGGGCCGGTTCGGTGCGTGCTCCGTCTCGCCGGCGGGGCCCCCCGCCGGCAACCCCGTGCGCGGAGGTGTGCGCTGATGCCTGCACTGGCCGATCACCGGAACGAGACACGTGACGCGCTCGCACGAAGGCTGTGCGACGAGTTCGCGTCCTTCCCCTCGGACGCGGTGCACCGGTGTGTAGCCGACGTCCAGGCGTGCATGGCCCATCTCGGCCTGGACGCCACGCCGGCCAGAGTCGAGCGGATGGCCCGGGAGCAGCTCACCGGGATCCTGAAGTCGCAGCCGCCCTCCGGGCGCGCGCCCGCCGGCGGCGCGGGCGGCGCCGACGGTTGACCGGCAGGTCGCCCATGCGGGCGGCGTGTGCGGCGGGTGGCGGCCCATTCCGGTCTTCGCCGGTGTCCCGGCCACCGTCCGCCCCGGATCTGAGACGCTAGAGGTGTGAGTCCCCGCAGCCGCAACCGCCCCTCGGGGGACCCGCCCCGGGACGGCCCGAAGCACCCGGACGAGGTCTCGGCGATTTTCGACGGCATGCTCCAGCACGCTCGCGAACTGCTGGCGGTGCGCAGCCCCCTGGACGCGGAGCTCATCATCAGCGAGATCCTCGGCTCCTGGTGGGGGCAGCGCGTCCCGGACGGCGACGTGGAGGAGGTCATCGGCGAGGCGCTGGTCGACCATGCGGCGGCCGCGGCCACGCCGGCCGCGCTGGCACTGCTCACCGGGATCGCCTACATGGGCACCCCGCGCCAGGCCGCCAAGGCGGAACGCGCGGCGCTGCAACTGATGGCCGACGGCGTCGCCAGACCCGGCTGGGCCGACCGTGTCGGGATGGTCGAGCCGGAGGCGTGCTTCGCCTCCAGGGACGTCTACGGCGACCAGGACTCCGTCATCTGCACCTACACCTACGGGGGCGCCGAGCGCCACGCCCTGATCATCCTGGTCGACCGCAACAGGGCCGGGGTGGTCCAGTCGCGCGGCGGCCCGTCCGCGCCCGCCGCGCGTGCGGGGCGGCCGCCGGCGAGCGGGATGGTCCGGGACGCGTGGGTCTCCTCGCGGGTCGACAGGCTTCTCGACCACTGCCGCCGCGAAGGCCGCGAGAACCCGCTGATGCGGTTCGAGGAGCTCGACCCGCGCGACACCAAGGCGTTGCTGCAAAGCGCCCTGGACCTCACCGACGAGACCGTCGATCCGCCGGTGAACGAGAGCTTCGGCTCCTACCACGCGTTCGTGCGCGCGCGGGTGGACATCCTCCCGCCGGGCGGCCGCCTGCCCCAGCCTCCGGTGTACGGGCGCGACAGGCGCGCCACGATCGCCACGCGGTTCCTCGCCTCGGACGAGGCGGCGGAGCTGTCGGACCTCGCCGCGGCGATCCGGTGCGTCGACCGGATCATCGACTACGGCTGCACGCACGACTTCGGGCGGCCCCTGCGCGTCAGCCCGGTCAAATGCGAGATGTTCCTGCTCGACTGGCTGCCGCGCAAGGTTCTGCTGTCCCCGTCGGAACAGGAGGCGGTCCCCCACGTGCTGGCGGCGTGGGTCCGCTGGGCGGGGCGGCGCACGGGGCTGCCGGAAGAGGGCATCAGGGCGACCCTGGACGCCCTCTGGGACGCCACCGCGCAGTTCTCCGCGGCCTACCGCGATCCGGCCGCCTTCGGCCTCGACCCCGGACTGGTCGCCCGGCTGCTGCCCGACGGCGATCTGGAGGCCCTCCCCCGCCGCGCGTTCGCCCTCCCGTTCCTGTCGGGCACGCACAGGCGGACGGGGCGGCACGGCTTCGTCGACCTGTCGGAACTCGACCCGGCCGACCCCGGCGACCGCCGCGTCCTGCTGGAGTTCGAGCATCCGGGCGGCGGCGAGGAGCACCTCGACGCGCACGCGCGCCTCGCGGCGATGCTGTGGGACGGCGAGCCGCCGAGCCTGTGGGACACCGCCCAGTCGCTGCTGGACGTCGGCTACGAACGGCATGAGATCCTGCACAAACTCATCGGCGTCCTCGACCGCTGCGGGGACGATCCGGAAGCCCTCCGGGAGGCGCTGCGTGTGCTTCGTCACGAACCGCCGCCCGACTGAACTCCTGGTTTGCGCGTCGCGCTCCCGGCGACAATCATCGGGTCCCGGGCGCGGTCTCGCGGGGGTCGGCACCGGCCCTTGGTCGTAGGGAGTGATCTTGTTGGAGTGGTCCGAGTTCGCCCGGCGGCTGGGACGCGAGCTGGCGGGGCTCGAACGGGACACGATCCTGATCGTGCGCGAACGCGATGAGAGCCGTCACTACGTCCAGGCCATGCGCGAGCCCGACCGGCTCTACGCCGAGGCCGTCAGCAACAACTTCCTCGAAGGGCCCCTCCTGCTCACCCTGGCCGACGAGGAGGTCATGAGCGAGGCCGGCTGGCGCCCGCCCGCCGAGCCCGCGCCGCGCAACTGGTGGACGGAGCTGCCGGAGGCGGGCGTCCCCGGCGGGATGCTGAGCGTGACCGAGCGCGACTTCGCACGGCTCGCCGACGTGATGGTCACGGCGCTCCGGGACGTCCAGGGCGTCCGGCGCCCGTCCGACCTCGTGTACGAGTCGTTCCACCGGCACGGGTCCGGCCTCATCGAACTGGTCGACTTCGGTATCGAGGTCGCCGACCCGTCGCGCGTCAGCAAGCGCCGCGCGTCCTCGGAGGGCGTCCACTTCGGCGCCGACGCCCTTCCCGCCGACCCGCTGCCCGCCGACCCGCTCCCGGCCGGCTCCCCGCCCGGCGGCGACTCCCTCGCGGGGACGCGGCTGCCGCTGCCGGAGCACGCGCTGCCCGGCATGGACGCGGAACTGCTCGAACCCCGCCTGGCCGAGGCCAAGGCCAACGGCGACAACACCGCCTACTTCCGGCTCCTGGAGAACGCCGACCTGGTCCTCCCCGCGACCGCCTCCGCCGTGGAGGACCCCGACCGCGCCGAGTTCCCCACCGTCACCATCGGCAGCGGCACCTACGTCACGGTGTTCACCTCGCCCGGGGCCCTGGCCCGCACCGGCGAGCGGCACCCGGGCCTGTACCGGCGCACCTCGTTCGCCCGCCTGGCGGCCGGCTGGCCCGATCCGGCATGGCGCCTGGCCATCAACTGGGGCCTGCCCAGCGAGGTCCTGCTCGACTCCTCCGTCATCGGCCGGTTGCAGGGCGGCCAGGGCGAGCCGCCCACGCCCGTGCAGGACGAGCCCAACCCGTACGGGACGGTCGACCCCAACGCGCTCGCCGGGCCGAACCCCGTGGTCGGTGGATCCGCCCCCTCGGTCAACGGTTCGGCGCACGGCTTCCCCGGGCCGGGCGTGCCGGCACCGGGTGAGGCGGCCCCGGGCGGAGCGGTGCCGGGCGAGGGCGCCCCGGCGGCGGACGTTCCGCGCGACGACTCCCACACGGCCGTCGACCCGTACACGGCCGCCGACCTTCGGGCGGCTCTCGAGGCCGGTGTCCCGCCGACGGCACCGGAACCGGAACCGGCGTCGCCTCTCGGCGCGCCGACCGGGAGCCCTCCCGACCGGCCCGCGCGCCAGGCGCCCCCTCCGGACGAGCGCCCCGCCGGGGTCCCGCTCCGGCCCCCGCACGGGACGCGTCTCTGGCGCGCGGCGGGCGAGGGCGACCAGGCCCCGGTCGCCGTCTACGACGCCATCGGCGGCGTCTGGACACCGGTGCGGGCCGACGCGGTTCCCTCTCCCTGGAGCGAGTGACGCGCCCTTCGGCTACCGTCGAGTACGGAATCCCGCCCCGCACGTGAAAGTGGATCCCCAGTGGACTGGAACGACTTCGCCAAACGGCTGACACTGGAGCTTTCACGGCTGCCGGTCACGTCGTTCCTCATCGTGCAAGGTCCGAGCGGGCTCCCCTACGTCCAGGCGATGCGCTCCGAGGGGACGCTCGACGCCGAGGCCGTCGGTAGCGCGTTCCTGCCCCGCCCGCTCGCGTCGCGGCAGGAGCGCAGGCTGAGGGCGCTCGGTTGGGAGCCGCCGGACGAGGAGGACCGCAAGAACTGGTGGGACCGCCTCACCTTCCGCGAGCGCGGCGGCCGTCGCGGCTCCTCGGAGCTGCTGGAGGCGTGCGCCCTGCTCGCGGGGCAGATGACGGGCGCGTTCCGCGACGTGTACGGCATCGAGTCGCCGCTCGAACTCGTCTACCAGGCGAGCAGGTCGGGCCCCGGAGGCGGGCCCTTGGCGCTGCCCGGGCTCGGCATCCCGCTCGCCGTGCCGGAGGACGAACGCGCCGCCCAGACCTCGGCGCGCCAGGAGCGCCCCTCCGGGTCCACTCTGGAGGCGGCCCTGGCCGAGGCCCGCGAGCGCGGCGACCAGCATGGCTACCTGGAACTGCTGGCGCGCGCGGTGCTGTACCTGCCCGCGCCCGGCGACCCGGAGGCCGCCGAGCACCAGTTCGCCACGGCGCAGTTCGGCGACGGCACGTTCGTCCTCGCGTTCACCTCGCCGGAGGCGATGGACCGCTCACTCCAGGGGCAGGCGGTCCACCACCGGCGGGCCTCGCTGGCGGAGCTGTCGCGGCGGTGGCCGCATCCGGAATGGCAGCTCGCCGTGAACCCCGGCCTGCCGAGCGCGTGCTACCTGGACGCGAACGCGCTCCTCGAGCCCGAGGAGCCCGGCGCGCCCACGCCGCCGGTCCCGACCGACGTCCACGTGGCCGGCCCGTCGCGCCGCGGCTCGCGCAAGCCCGCTTCCCGGGCCGGAGCCCGGGGCGCCCCGCCGGCCGCCTCGCCCGCCGAGCCGCCCGCAGCCGCGACCGGTTCCCCCACCGCCGCTCCGGCAGGCGCCCGGCAGGCGCCCAAACCGCCTCAGCGCCCGGAACCGGCGCGCCACCGGACCGAGGCACCCTCGGCCGCCCCCGCCCCCTCACGGGCGAGCACAGCGCCTCCGGGCGGCCCGCCCGCGCCGCCGGTCCACGCCCCCGCGCAGCGCCGACCGGCTCCCGCGCAGGCTCCTCCCGCTCCTCCGCCGCCGCGGCGCCCCGAGGCCCCGGCCGCCGGGCACGCCCCCGTGACCAGGGAGACGCCGGTCACCAGGGAAACTCCGGTCACCAGGGAGGCGGCGGTCGCGAGGGAGGCCTCGGTCACCCGGGAGGCTCCGGTCGTCCGGGAGGCGCCGGCGGCTCCGGAGACTCCGGCGGACCCGCGTGGGCGGCCCGGGCGGAAGCCGCCCGTCCCGCCGAACCCTGCTCGCGAGACGCCGAGCGACCCCCACGGCCTTCCCGCGGCGCCGCTCTACGGCCAGCGGGAGCGGGCACGGGCCGACACCCGGCAGCAGAACGTCCCGGCCGCCGCGCGTGCCGACACGCGGACCCGCGCGGAGAGGACGCCGAGCATCGTCGAACGCGGGGCCCGGTCCGCGCCTGAGGCCGGGCCGGCGACACGACCGCAGATGCCCGCCGACGCGTCCCAGGTCGTGGTGATGCAGAAGGCCGTGCGGCCCGAGCATGTGCAGCACTATCTGGAAGGCGGCTACGACCTGGTCGCCGGCTACGTCCACCGCTTCCAGGACGTCCAGGAGCTGAAGAGCCCCGCCGCGCTGATCCGGGCCCTGGGGCTGGTGTACGAGGGGTCGCCGTTCGCGCCCGCGGACGAGCAGATCTTCGTGATCCGGTGGCCGGCCGTGAAGCCCGCGCTGTTCCGCCGCCCGCTGGGCGGCATCGACGAGTGGAGCATGGGCATCATCCCGGGCGGCTGGGTGATCGAGAAGGCGCCGTTCCCGGGCTCGGGGTACGCGCCGGGCGACGGGCCCGCGATCCCCGAGTTCAAGATCGAGAGCCAGCGCCTGCCGCACGGGGCCGAGATGTACCGGCTCGACGCGCACGGCAGGGAGACCCTCGTGGCGGGATACGACGCCGATCTGCGCAGGTGGCTCGTGAAGCTGCCGGGAGGGCGCGGATGAGCGTCCGGCAGGGCTACTACGCGGGCTGGCGCGGCGCCGAGTACGAGGCGAGCCCGGACGGCGACAAGGTGCGCCTCTACGCCGCGCGGCAGGTGGAGGGGTTCCTCCAGGTCTCCCCGGACCGGTACGTCAAGGTGGTGCCCCTGACGGACGTCGACGGCCTCCGGTACGTGACCACCCAATGCACGTGGCGCGGCGAGCCGTTCGTGGTCCTCGGCGAGCACGAGGGCTGGTTGCGCGTGGAGTACAGCGGCGGCAAGGCGCCGGTGGCGGAGCGGCTCGGCCTGGAGCCGTTCGACCGGGGCGTGTACCAGGCATGGGCGTCCAAGCACGAGGTCGAGGACCTGCGCGAGGAGACCGTCTGAGCACGGGGATCGGTGGTGGGGCATGACGGTCATCGACATCAACGCCGACCTCGGCGAGGGGTTCGGCGTCTGGAAGCTGGGTGACGACTCGGCGCTGCTCGACGTCATCACGAGCGCGAACGTGGCGTGCGGGTTCCACGCGGGCGACCCGCT
Source organism: Actinomadura sp. K4S16 (assembly GCF_008327685.1). Taxonomy (GTDB): domain Bacteria; phylum Actinomycetota; class Actinomycetes; order Streptosporangiales; family Streptosporangiaceae; genus Spirillospora. Next base: position 76,519 of record NZ_BDDE01000018.1, on the reverse strand, counting down.
GATCATGCGCCGGGTGTGCGCGGCCGCCGTCGAGCGCGGGGTGACGATCGGCGCGCAGGTCTCCTACTGGGACCTCGCCGGGTTCGGCCGCCGCGAGATGGACGTGGCCGCGCCGGAGCTGACCGCCGAGGTGCTGTACCAGCTCGCGGCGCTGGACGGCATCGCGCGGGCGGAAGGCGGGCGGGTGGCCTACGTGAAGCCGCACGGGGCCCTCTACAACAGGGTCGCGCGCGACCCCGTCCAGGCGCGCGCGGTGGCCGACGCCGTGCGGGCGTACGACCCGTCGCTCCCCCTGCTCACGCTCCCTGCCTCCGCCGTGCACGACGTCGCCGACGGGCTCACCGTCGTCGCCGAGTGCTTCGCCGACCGCGCCTACACGCCGTCCGGCGCGCTCGTGTCGCGCCGCGAGCCGGGGGCGGTCGTCCACGACCCGGACGCGGTCGTGCGGCGGGCGGTGCAGATGGCGGTGGGCGGCAGCGTCGTCGCCGCGGACGGCACCGAGGTCCCGCTGAAGGCGCGTTCCATCTGCGTGCACGGCGACACCCCGGGCGCGGTCGACCTCGCCAAGGCCGTCCGGTCCGCACTGTCCGACGCGGGCGTCATCCTGGAGTCGTTCGCGTGAACGTGCGGCGGGCCGGCGAGACCGCCTTGCTCGTGGAGACGGGCGACCTGGCGACCGCCCACCGCCTGCACGCCGCCCTCAGGGGCGCGCCGCCGCCCGGCGTCGTGGACGTCGTCCCCGGGGAGCGGACCGTCCTGGTGGTCGCGGCCCCCTCCGCCGACCTGGGACGCCTGGCCGCCCTCATTCCGCGACTGCGCCTGGCCGACGGCGCGGCGGGCGACGCCGGGCCGGTGGAGATCCCCGTCGTCTACGACGGGGAGGACCTCGACGAGGTCGCCTCCCTGACCGGACTGTCGCGCGAGGAGGTCGTCCGGCGGCACTCCGCGGGCTCGTACACGGTCGCCTACCTCGGCTTCTCCCCCGGCTTCGGCTACCTGACGGGGCTGGATCCGGCGCTGCACGTGGCGCGGCGCGCGACGCCGCGGAAGGCGGTCCCGGCCGGTTCGGTCGCGGTGGCAGGCCCCTACGCGGCCGTGTACCCCTCCCGGTCGCCGGGCGGGTGGCGGCTGCTCGGGCGCAGCCGCCTGCCGCTGTGGGACGTGTCGCGCGATCCGCCGTCGCTGCTCCGGCCGGGGGCGCGGGTCCGGTTCGTCCCCGAGGAGATTTCTTGATCGAGGTCGTGCGGCCCGGGCCGCTCGCGACCGTCCAGGATCTCGGCAGGCCGGGCCGCGCGCATCTCGGCGTCCCCCGCTCCGGTGCCGCGGACCAGCGCGCGTTCCGGCTCGCCAACCGGCTGGTGGGCAATCCCGAGGGCGCGGCGGGCGTGGAGTTCACGTTCGGCGGGGCGGTCCTGCGGTTTCACGCGCGCGCCTGGATCGCGGTGACCGGCGCTCCGGTGCCGCTGCGGGTCGACGGCCGCGCTCACGGGATGAACGCGCCCTGCTTCGTGTCGGCCGGCGCCCTCGTCGAGCTCGGCACGCCCGGCTCCGGGCTCCGCAGCTACGTCGCCGTGCGAGGCGGCGTCGCCGTGGACGAGGTGCTGGGGAGCCGGTCGACCGACCTCCTGTCCGGCCTCGGGCCGTCGCCGCTCGCGCCGGGTGACCGCCTGCCGGTCGGTTCCGCCAAGGGCTTGGGACACATCAATGTGGACGTAGCGCCGACGGCGCCCTTGCCGGAGACACCGATCCTGCGCATCCTGCCCGGCCCGCGCGACGACTGGTTCACCCGCACCGCGTTGGCCACGCTCACGTCCATGCCCTACGAGGTGACGCCAGATAGCAATCGCGTAGGAGTACGGCTGAACGGCCCACCGCTCGAACGGGCGCGCTCGGGCGAACTCGGCAGCGAGGGCGTGGTCATCGGTTCTCTCCAGGTGCCGCCCAGCGGGCTGCCCATCATCTTCCTGGCCGACCATCCGACCACCGGCGGCTACCCCGTGGTCGCCGTGCTCGCCTCGGCCGCCGTGGCCGCGGCCGCGCAGCTGCGCCCCGGCCAGAGCCTCCGCTTCCGGCTGTAGCCGGCGGCCCGGTTGCTCAGGTCAGGGGCGCGGGGGCGGGCCGGTCCAGGTGGGAGATGTCGTTGAAGCCGCGGACCGCCGACAGGCCGCCGAGCCTGACCAGCCGGGAGATCGATCCGTTGTCCGCGCCGAGGAACGCGAACGGTCTGGCGCCGGCGGCGGCCGCGAGGGCCTGCGCGATCACACCGCCGTGGGTGAACACGGCGATCCGGCCGCCCGCGTGCGCCGCCGCGAGGCGGGCGAGGCTCTCCTCGACGCGTGCGGCGAAGACCTCGTTCCCCTCCGCCCCCGGGATCACGTCCCAGCGCTCTTCGGCGAACATCCGCTGCGCCACCGGATCGTTCTCGGCGACCTTCTTGCGGAAGAGCCCGCCCTCCCACTCGCCCAGATGCACCTCGCGCAGGCCCGGCTCGACCCGCGGCTCCAGCCCGAGGCGGCGGACGAGCGGCGCCGCCGTCTCCGCCGTGCGGCGCAGGGGCGTCACGTAGACGGCGTCCAGGCGCTCCCCGCCGTCCAGGTGGGCCGCGGCGAGCCGCTCGCCCACCCGCTCGGCCTGCTCCCGTCCCTCCGGCGCGAGATCGGGGTCGCCGTGGCCGTCCACAAGCGGGAACGGCCGGTCGGGGCGCGCCGGCGCGGAGGCGCCGTGCCTGATCAGAAGGACTTCGGTGGCACCGTCCGGCGCCCTGTACGGCGTCTGCCGGTACTCGCCCGGCTCATCCCGCTCCTCCACGCTGGGCACCCTAGACGACCGATTCAGGCCGTTATTCGGCGGGTTCGGTCATCACGGCCCGGGCGGGACGGCGGTCAGCCCAGCAGCGGAGCCAGGCGGTCGAGCTCTTCCTTGAGCGGCGCAGCGGGGATGTCCTCGAACGGGGTCACGGTCACCTCGCCGTCTGCGGCGTCCCAGACTCCGGCGACCCGCCCCTCGTACAGGACGACCGGGGAGATCCATCCCGCCGCGCGGCTCACCTTGCTCCTGTGGTCGGCCGGTACCAGGTAGGTCGTGCCCGTCCCCGCCCCCAGGACGTACTGGTCGAACCCGCCGAGCAGCCGGACGGACGCGGTGGGCGCGGTGTCGAGGAGTTCGTCCATGTGCTCCGCCTGCACGTACATGGGGACGCCTTCGACCTCGACGGTGGCCAGCCCCTCCTCGGCGGCGGCGAACCACGCCCTGACGTCCTTCTTCCGGCTCTGCTTGCGCATCAGCCAGTTGTCGAACATGTCAGGGGTCGCGGGCCCGTGGGCGCCCAGATAGGCGTGGATCACGGTACGGGCGGCGTCCTCCATGGAGGGCAGGCCCGTCCAGCCCGGAAGCCATCGCGCCGGAGACGTGAACGTGACCTTGTTGCCCTGGGGCGGTCCGTAGCAGAGGACGCCCCACCACGCGAGCGGCTTGAGCAGCGTGCCCCAGCCGGAGCCGAGCACCTCCGCGAGATGCGACGAACCCGTCTCGTCCACGATGGCCCGGGCGAGCTCCTCGCGAGTGAGGGCCGCCCCGCCCGACAGCGCGCCGGCGGCGGCCGCGGCGATCGCCTCCAGGTCGGCCGGGGTGGTGCCGAAGGCCCGCTGCCAGGTCCCCTTCTCCCAGTTGCGGAGGGACGAGCACAGCATGAGGTGGGCGCCGGCCTCGTCCGCGGGCAGCAGGTGCAGGGTGCCGCGCGCCGCCCACGTCTTGACGAGCGTCCGTTCCTCCAGCAGGGCCCGCGGCACCTGGCCGGCGACCGGCGTCCGCCGGCGCACCGCGACGGCGAACTCGGCGGCGGACGCCACCTGCGCCTGCACGCCCGCCAGCCTCCGCGCGATCTCCGGCGCGGACACGTCCTCCGGCCGTTCGACGAACTGCCGCCGCATCCGCCAGGCGAGGACCTGCTTCCACGTCACCGAGGCCATGCCCGATTAAACCGCGGCCCACCGACACCGCACCGACCCCGCACGCCGCGCCCGACGGACGGGGGCCTCCAGATCAGAGGAGGCGGTGGGTCAGCTCGCTGAAGGCGTCCCGGACGTCGTCGGTGGTGAGGAGCGTCAGGTCGGCGGCGGTCGCCGCGGAGCCGAGCCTCGCCGCCCGGAGCGCCCGGCGCGCGCACGCCTTCTCGTACATGGAGCGGGCGAAGCGGCCGTTGCCGAGTTCGTCGATCCGGCCCGTCCCGCATGCGCGCTGGAACACGAGGGCCAGGTCGTCCAGGGCGCTCTCCTCCCACTGGTCGCCGCCCTGCTCGGCCATGAGCTGGGCGATGCGGAGCAGTTCGTCGGGCCCGTAGGACGGGAAGTCCACGCGCACGTCGAAGCGGGAGGCGAGCCCGGGGTTGGAGGCCAGGAACCGGGTCATGTCGGCGTCGTAGCCGGCCAGGATGACGACCAGCCGGTCGCGGTCGTCCTCGGCCCGCTTGAGCAGGGTCTGCACCGCCTCGGCGCCGAACGCGTCGCCGCCCGAGTAGCCCGGGTTGCTCAGCGCGTACGCCTCGTCGATGAACAGCACGCCCCCGAGGGCGGAGTCGATGGCCTTGTTCGTCTTGAGCGCCGTCGCGCCGAGGTGCTCGCCGACGAGGTCGGCGCGCTGGGCCTCGACCACCTCCGGGCGGGCGAGCAGCCCGAACGCGGCGAAGACGCCGCCGAGGACCCGCGCGACCGTGGTCTTGCCCGTGCCCGGCGGGCCCGCGAACACGAAGTGGCGGGTCGGCGGGCGGGTGACCAGGCCCTGCTCCTGCCGCATCCGGGCCACCTGCAACTGGGCGGCGATCTCGCGGACCTGCCGCTTCACCGGCTCCAGCCCGATCATCGCGTCGAGGGAGGCGAGCGCCTCGTCCAGCGTCGGGGTCTCGGTGTAGCCGCGGAACCGCTCGGTGACCTCCGCGAAGGCGGTCTCCACGTCCTCGGCGCGCACGGTGACCAGGTCTTCGGCGGTGGGCCTGGCCGGCGCACCGGACGACGAGACGGCCTCGACCACGCGCACGTCCCGCGCGCGCGCCGCCGCCTCGGCCAGCGACCGGACGAACCTGCCGTTGCCCAGGTCGTCGATGATGCCGCGCCGCTCGACCTCCTCGAAGCGGGCGGCGAGCCGCCGCCGGGCCTCCGCGTCGAGCCGGTCTTCGCGCAGGGCGGTGTGGTAGTCGGCGATCTGCAGCAGCTCCGAGGGGCGGTAGGACGGGAAGTGCACGCGCGTGCCGAACCTGGAGGCCAGCCCAGGGTTGGAGTCGAGGAACTCCTCCATCTGGGTCTCGTATCCCGCCAGGATGACGACGAGGTTGTCGCGGTCGTCCTCGGCGCGCTTGAGCAGTGTCTGGACGGCCTCGTCGCCGAACCGGTCGGGTTGCCCTTCGGCGGAGTTGACCAGGCTGTACGCCTCGTCGATGAACAGGACACCGCCCAGGGCCGAGTCGACGAGCCGGTTGGTCTTGAGGGCGGTCGCGCCGAGGAACTCACCGACGAGGTCCGCGCGGTGGGCCTCGACCAGGGCGGGTTCGGGCAGCAGCCCGAACGCGTAGAAGATCTTGGCCAGCACCCGGGCGACGGTGGTCTTGCCCGTGCCGGGCGGCCCGACGAAGACGAAGTGCCGCATCGGCTTCTCGGTGGGCACCCCGGCAGCGGCGCGCATGTGCGCGGCCTCGATGGACGCGGCGATGGAGCGGACCTGCCGCTTGACCGGCTCCAGCCCGATCATGTTCTCCAGTTCGGCGAGCGCGTCCGCCACGGAGATGTCGGGCGACTCCGTGCGCCGCTCGGGCGGCGCCTGGCGCTCGGGGGCGCTGCCGGAGTCGGCGGCCTGCGCCGCGGCGCGCTGGTCGTGCACCGCCTGCGCGGTGGCGGCGGCTCCGGCCTCACCGGAGCCGCGCCGGTCCGGCCTGCTCGGCTTGTCCGGCCGCTCGCGCTTGTCCGTGCCCGAGGGGTTCTTGCGCGGCGCCGCCGTGGCGTCCCCTTTCGGGCTCGCCTGTTCCTGCACCCAGCCCGTCTCGTAGGCCTCCGCCGGGACGGTGCGCCTTGCCCGGTCCCACCGGTAGGCGAGGACGGCCAAGGCCGCGAGCCATCCAGGCGTGACACTGGCCTCAGGCAGCGGGTTCGCGCACGCCGCCGTGGCCACGCCCGCGGAGGCCAGCCCCAATAGCGTCGTGCGCCACGGCGCGTACCCGCGCAGGCGGAAGGCGACGAAGGCGACGGGCACGGCGAGCAGGCCGAGCAGCAGTTCCGGACTCAGATACGGCGGGTTTCCTTCGTCCGGGTAGAGCCCGCCCAGAGGCACCGACAGGGCGAGCCAGGCCAGGATGACCGTGACGACGGCCATGCCCGTGGGCGAGCGGAGCGTCAGGTGGACGACGACCAGCAGGATCACCGTGAACGCCGCCGCGCCGAGGATCGGGCCGTCCAGGAGGACCGCGGCCACCAGCACGAGCGCGACGAGCAGCACCGCCCCCAGGAACCTCAGTCCGGGAGTGATCTGGAAGTAGCGCCACCTCAGGCGCTCGAAAAGATCCCGCGCCGCGGCGTTCTTCGCCGGGCGGGAGCGAGACCTGCCGAACAAAGCCATCAAAGCGAGTAAAGCGCAGGACCGCCCGGAACGGGACTCCCCGCGCCCTGTTCGTTGACTTACACCGGCCCTGCCTGGTGCGGAACGGAGCCCGTGCCGCACTTGGCACCGGGACAATTGTCCTGTCCAGAAGTGGAAGTTCCACGCTGCGCCCGGAAGGGGCCGCCGCCTCCGGCCACGGGGAGTGGTGCGGCCCTACGATCGGTGACGCAGGTCGTCCGCCGTCCAAGGAGCCCCCTTGACCGACTCCACCGGTGCCTTCCCCGGGCTGGTCCCCTCCCCCGCCGCCGCCACGGGCGTCGCGCGTGCCGCGGGCTACGAGATCGAGGAGGAGCTGCGGGCCGCGCCGTCCGGAAGCGGCCGCCCCCTTGTCATCGCGGGGGTGGACGAGGTGGGGCGCGGCGCGTGGGCGGGCCCCGTCGTGGTGTGCGCGGCGGTCACCGACCTGAGCCCGCCCCCCGTCGTGCCGGGACGCGGGAAGAAGGCGATCGCGCTGACCGACTCCAAGCTCCTCACCGAGGCCCATCGCGAGTCGTTCGCCGGGATCCTTCCCGGCTGGCTTGCGGGGCACGCCATAGGCGCGGCCGGCCCTGAGGAGATCGACGAGGTGGGGATGACAGCCGCGCTGCGGCGCGCCGCCGTCCGCGCGTTGGAGTCGCTGCCCGTCCGGCCCGATGTGGTCATCCTCGACGGCAAGCACGACTTCCTCAGCCGCCCCTGGCGGGTCCGGTGCGAAGTCAAGGCGGACCAGAGGTCGGTCACGGTCGCGGCCGCGTCCGTGTTGGCGAAGGTCCACCGCGACCGGCTCATGGCGGAACTGGACGGCGAGTTCCCGGGTTACGGGTTCGCCGACAGTGCCGGGTACCCCTCGCCCGTCCATCAGAAGGCCCTGGAGGAGCACGGTCCCACGCCGCACCACCGGCTGTCGTGGTCCTACCTGGACGACCTCCCCCGCTGGCGCCACATGAAGAAGCACCGCGACCCGCTCGCCGGGGAAGGGCAGCTCAGCCTGCTGTGAGCCGGCTCCCCGCATGCGGGCGCATGAGTCATCTCCGGCGGCCGGGGTAGAGCGGCCGACACGGGAGGTGCATGCCATGGATGCCGTCGTCAGGAAGCTGCTGCGGGAGTCCGGCGAGACGTTCGCCGAAGAGGCCGGCATAACCCTGAAGGACCAGCCCGCTCCGCTGTTCAAGCTGCTCGTCCTCGCCAACCTGCTGAGCGCCAGGATCTCCTCCGACATCGCCCTCGCCGCCGCCCGCGAGCTGTTCGCGGCCGGGGGCGGCACGGCACGCGGCATGGGCAGGCTGACCTGGCAGGAGCGCGTCGACGCGCTCGGTCGGGGGCACTACGTCCGCTACGACGAGAGCACCGCGTCCCGCCTGGGCGACATGGCGGAGATCGTCGAGGACAGGTACAAGGGCGACCTGCGGCGCCTCGCCATCGAGGCCGGACGCGACACAGGGAAGGCGGCGGAGCTGCTGCGGGAGTTCCCCGGCATCGGCCCCACCGGGGTGGACATCTTCTGCCGCGAGGCGCAGGCCATCTGGCCGTGGCTCCGCCCCTACGTCGACGGCCAGGTGAAGAAGGGCGCCGAACGGCTCGGCCTGCCCGCCGACGGCGAGGAGCTCGCCTCCAAGGTGCCGGAGAAGGACATGGCGCGGCTCAGCGCGGCGCTGGTGAAGGTGGCCCGGGACAAGAAGCTCGCCGAGCACCTGAAGGCCGCGTAGGCGCCGGGCGCACGCGTCACGTCCAGACGGCGACCTCGTCCATCTGCTTGCGGGCGATGTCGGGCACCATCGCGTCGTCCGCGGGATAGCCGACGGGGATCACCACGTATGCGCGTTCCTCCTGCGGACGGTCGCAGACCTCGTTCAAGAAGCGCATGGGGCTGGGAGTGTGCGTGAGGGTCGCCAGGCCCGCCTGGTGGAGGCCTGCCAACAGGAACCCCACGGCGATGCCCACGGACTCCTTCACGTAGTACGGACGCGGAGTCTCCGGCCCCTTGTGCACCTCGAAGACGACGATGACGGCGGAGGCGTCCTCCAGGAACGGCTTGCGCCAGTCGGTGCCCAGCGGAGCGAGCGCGTCCAGCCACTCCCGCGAAGCGCGCCTTTCGTAGAACTCCCGCTCCTCCCGCTCGGCGGCGTCCCTGAGCAGCCGCTTGCGCTCCGGATCGGTGACCACCACGAACCGCCACGGCTGGAGGTTCGCCCCGCTGGGCGCCGTCGCCGCCGCCCGGATCGCGTGCTCGATGACGCCGCGGGGCACGGGACGTTCGGAGAAGTCGCGGACGGTGCGGCGCAACGCCATCGTGTCGGCGAACGCCCGGACCCGCTCGACCGACTCCTCGGGCGGAACGTCGAAACGGGGCGCGGGTACTACGGGGTACTGCCGCTGGGTGCTCATGCGACCGTTCCTACCGCCGGGGCCGAGCCCGGGACAATCGGCAGGATCAGCCAACGTTCCGGGCCCGTTCCGGCACTCCCCGCGCCGCGGGGCGCTCAGTCCTTGCCGCGCGAGGCGACCCACTCCAGGTTCCAGCCGTACGCCTGGTCGACCGTCATCTTGCCCCAGCGCGGACGGCCGGGCGGCGGAAGGACGAACCGGCCCTCGCGGCGGACGACCAGTTCCCCGTTCACGTTCTCGATGAGCGCCAGGACCGCGTCGCGGGAGGCGTCCATGCAGTCGTCCATCCGCATGTCGATCGGCGGCGCGCCCACCGGGAACAGCGTGGCGACGGCGTTCAGGCCGCGGAAGTCGTCGGCGCCGTCGTAGATCTCGGCGAACACCAGGATCCGCTTGAACTCGGCCGTGTGGTCGAGGTTGATGTGGAGGTTCTCCCCCGACTCGATCGCGCCGGTGCGGTCGTCCTTGTCGAGCTGGATGTAGGGCGGGCGGTCGAGGGCGCCCATGTCGCCGAGGGCGTGGATGATGCCCTTCCGGCCGTCCTTCAGCTCCCACAGGCAGCACAGGTCGAGGTCGAGGTCGACGCCGCGTCGGCGCTTGCCGAGGCGCCCCTTGGCGGCGCCCTCACGCGCGGTCCAGTTGAGGTTGACCCGCATGTGGCCGCCCCGCGCGCCGTGCTTGGTGAGCGACACCGACGGCGCGTTCTTCGTCAGGGAGACCGTTCCGCCCGCCTGGGGCTGTGGGGCCGCCCCCTGCGGAGGCGGCGGCGCGTACTGCCCGGGCGAGGGCGCGTACTGGCCGGGAGGCGGGGCGTACTGGTTCCTCGGCTGCGGCGAGTACTGCCCTGGAATCGGCGGCGGAGGCGCGTACTGCCCGGGCGGAGGCGGGTACTGGCCGGGCTGCGGGGCGTACTGCTGGCCGGGCGGAGGGGGCGGCGGCGTGTACTGGCCGGGAGGCGGCGGAACATACTGCCCGCCGGGGGGCGCGTACTGCTCCTGCGGCGCGGGCTGCGCCGGCGGGGGCGGGGCCTGCGGCTGCGGGGGCGCGGGCGGCGCCGCCTGGCCCGGGTCGTCGACGCTGATGCCGAAGTCGGTGGCCAGCCCGGCGAGCCCGGAGTCGTAGCCCTGGCCGATCGCACGGAACTTCCACGCGCCCTGCCTGCGGTAGAGCTCGCCGAGGACGAACGCCGTCTCGGTGGTGGCGCCCTGGCTCTCGAACCGGGCGACCTCCGTCCCGGCGGCGGCGTCCACCACCCGCACGTACAAACCCTGGAACTGGGAGAACGTCCCGCCGTCCGAGGACGCGGCAATGACGATCTTGTCGATGGCGGGCTCGACCCGGTTCAGGTCGACCGCCAGGACGTCGAGGACGGTCGGCCCCTGCCGCTTGCCCTCGTGCCGGACCGCGCCCGACCCGTGCACCGGCTGGTTGTAGAAGACGAAGTCGTCATCCGACCGCACACGGCCCGTCTCCGCGACCAGGAGCGCCGAGGCGTCCGCGTCAGGCACGCCGGGCCCGCTCTGCCACCCGAGTTCGACCCGCACCGAGGGAACCGGAACCGCCGTGTTGGCGCCCTTCTGCATCGACATAACGCTCCTCGTCATCGACCGTTGCCACCAACCTAGAGGCAGTCGCCCGGCCCCGCGACTGCCATGAGAGGAGGACGCACGGCGGCACCGGGGAGTTCCGCTCCCCGGCGGCGCGGCCTCACCCGGACGAGTCGGTGGGCGGCGCGCCGGGAAGCGGAGCGGGCTCGGGCGTGCGCAGGCCGTCCAGGACGATCCGCAGATTGCGGTCCCACTGCTGGTCGCCTGCCCGCAGGCCCACCGTCTGGTCGCCGGTGGAGACCGAGACCAGCAGGAACGCGACGTCCTGCCAGGTGACGTCCGCGCGCATGGCGCCGGCGCCCTGGGCCCGCTCCACGAGAAGCCGGATGCGCTCGCGCAGTTCCGCGCGCGCGGAGTCGATGCCGCCGCCCAGCGTGTGGTTGATGTCGCAGAGTTCGTTGCGCAGCCGGGTGTAGGAGGCCGCGAAGTCGCAGAAGCCCTGCCAGGGGTCGGTATCGGCGAGCCCCTCGTCGCCCTTGGCGACGATCTCGCCGAGCACCTCCGCGAGGACCGCCTCGAGCAGCGCCTCCAGCGTGCTGACGCGCCGGTAGAACGTCCCCACGCCCACTCCCGCGCGGCGCGCGATCTCGTGGGCCGTGACCTCGCCGCCGCTCTCGACGGCCGCCTCGCGCGCCGCCGCGACGAGACGTTCCACGTTGCGCCGGGCGTCGGCCCGCGGGCGGCGGCCCGTGCCGTCGTCCAGCAGGCGGTCCACGGCGCTCCTGGTACCGCTCATGAACCGGATTCTAACCACAACCGGACGCCTTCCGTCCGATTTAAGTGGACAGCTCGCGTCCGCTTGCGCTAGCTTCGCCGAAGCGGACGCGACTGGTCCGCTTTCGACGAAGGGACTGATCATGGCATCCGGACCCGGAGGCTCCCCCGCCATGAAGATCACCGCGCTCGCCGCGGGCTTCGTGCTGGCGAGTGTGGACGCCACGGTCATGCAGATCGCCGGGGCGACCGTCCAGGACCGCCTGCACGCCCCGCTGAGCCGCCTCACCTGGGCCGTCGACGGCTATGTGCTCACGTTCGCGGCCCTGCTGATGCTGGCCGGCGGGCTCGCCGGGCGGCTCGGCGCCCGGCGGGTCTACCTGTGGGGCATGGCGGTGTTCCTGACCGCCTCGCTGGGCGCCGCGCTCGCCCCGACGATCGAGGTCCTCATCGCGGCCCGGCTCGTCCAGGGCGCCGGCGCCGCGCTGTTCATGCCGAGCTCGCTGGCACTGCTGGTCGAGGCCTTCCCCGATCCGCGGCGCCGGGCCCGCGTGCTCGGCCTGTGGTCGGCGATCGTCTCGTCCTCCGTCGCCCTGGGGCCCACCGCCGGCGGCGTCGTGGTCGGCACGCTCGGCTGGCGCGCCATCTTCCTGATCAACGTGCCGCTCGCGCTCGCAGGCATGGCCCTGGCCCGCCGCTTCATCGCCCCCGTCCCCGGCCGCCCCGTCCCGCTCGCCGTCCCCGGGCACGCCGCACTGGTCGCGGGCCTCGGCGCGCTCAGCTTCGCGCTGATCGAGGGCCCGCACCGCGGCTGGACCTCTCCCCCGGTCCTCGCCGCGATCGCCGTGGCGCTGGGCACCGCCGCCCTCCTGCCTCTGCGGGAGCGCCGCGCCCGGAGCACCGTGATGCCGTGGCGGCTGTTCCGCGGCCCGCGCTTCGCCGGCGCGAACACCGTGGGCTTCCTGTTCAACGCCGCCTTCTTCGGGACGCTATTCCTGGTCGGCCTGTACTTCCAGCACGGCGGCGGCGCCGGTCCGGTCAAGGCGGGCCTGATGGTCCTCCCGCTGACCGTCTTCATCCCGCTCAGCAACCTGGCCTTCGCGCACCTGTCCGCGCGGGTCCCGACCGGCCTGCTGCTGATCGGTTCCCTCCTGCTCGCCGCCGCGTCCTCTCTCGCCCTGGCCACGATCGGCCCGTCCACCCCCTACTGGACGACCGCGGCCGCCCTGGCCGCGGCCGGCATCGCGGGCGGCGTCACCTCCCCCGCCATGACGGCCGTCATGGTCGACGCCGCGGGCCCCGGCAACGGCGGCGTGGCCGGCTCCGTCCTCAACACGGGCCGCCAGATAGGCACGCTCATCGGCATCGCGGCCATCGGCGCCGTCCTCGGCGCGTCCACCGACTGGACGACCGGCGCCACCGTCTCGTTCGCGCTGATCGGCGCCGCCTACCTCGCCGCCGCACTGGCCGCCTGGCGCCTCATCGCCCGTCCCGAGCGAACCGAACGGCGCGAACACCGCGCCGTCCCAGAACCGGCCGCCGCCTGCTCCCACACCCGGACCGCCTGAGGACCCGGCTGCTCAGGCCGACCACTACGGCCCACGGGGGCAACCCACAGCCTCACCCCCAGGAGACCCGGCATGTGGAATGAGACCGAGAGGGTCACAAGCGAATCAGGGGACTCGGGCGGTCCAGGCGGAGGTGGAGAACTTGTCGGTCACGTACTTCTGGGCGAGGCGCAGCTCGTCGTCCGTCACCCGGTCGTCGGAGAGGCCGTAGCGGCCGCGGAAGTGGGCGATCATGCGGTCGATGATCTCTTCGCGAGGCAGGCCCGTCTGGCGGCGGAGCGGGTCCACGCGCTTGTTCGCACTCGCGATGCCCTTGTCGGAGATCTTCTCCCGGCCGATGCGGAGCACCTTCAGCATCTTGTCCGCGTCGATGTCGTAGGCCATGGTCACGTGGTGCAGCACCGCGCCCGCGGCGAGCCGCTTCTGGGCGGCGCCGGCGATCTTGCCGTGGTCGGAGGTGATGTCGTTCAGCGGCTGGTACCAGGCCCTGATCCCGAGCTCGCCGAGCGCGCCCAGCACCCAGTCGTCGAGGAACGCGTAGCTCTCGGCGAAGGACATCCCCGCCACCAGGCTCTCCGGCGCGTAGAGCGAGTAGGTGATGGTGTTGCCGGGCTCGATGAACATCGCGCCGCCGCCGCTGATCCGGCGGACCACCTCCACGCCGTGGCGCGCGGCCTCCTCGGCGTCGACCTCGTTGCGCAGCGACTGGAAGCTGCCGATGACCACCGCCGGCGACGCCCACTCCCACACCCGCAGCGTGGGCGGGCGCCGTCCCGCGCCGACCTCCTCGGCGATGACCTGGTCGAGGGCCATGTGCAGGGCCGGCTCCTGCGGCGGCTCATGGATCAGCCGCCAGTCGTGCTCGCGCCAGTCGGACGCGCGCGTGACGGCCCGCCGCACCGCGATCCCCACGGCCTCGGCGGTGATGCCGAGCATCACCGTGTCACGCGGGAGGGCCGCCTGGACGCGGGCGCCGAGCGCCCGGGCGTCGAGCCCGGCCGGCAGCCCGTCCAGGGCCGCATTGATCGTTTCGAGGGCGCCGTCCGGCTCCAGGAAGAAGTCGCCGCTGATCCGCGGGCCGCGCAGCAGCCCGTCCACGACCTCGACGTCGGCGACGACCAGCTTCCCGCCGGGGACCTTGTACTCACCGTGCATCACGTAGGACTGAACCCCGCGGCCGCGCACGCGATTCCACCGCGTGCGGGCTGGGGTGCGGCGGCTCCGGCTAGGGTTCCGGGAACCGACCGCTGGAGGGGGCATGCCGAGACCGGGAACGCCGGTGCGCGGCTCGACCGGCGGCCGCCCGCTCATGGCGGCCCTCGACCTGTTCGGACGCCGCTGGACGCTGCGCATCATCTGGGAGCTCCAGGACGCGCCCCTCGGATTCCGTCCCCTCCAGCAGCGCTGCGACGCCATGTCGTCCAGCGTCCTGCGGCAGCGGCTCCTCGAACTGATCGACGCGGGCCTCGTCCACCAGACGCCCGAGAACCTGTACGCCCTGACCGGACTGGGCCGCGACGCCCGCGAGGCGCTCGGCCCCCTGTCGCGATGGTCCGACCGGTGGGCCGCCGCCCTGGAGGAACCCCCCGCGTGACGGGTGCCACCCCTTGTGCTTCTGTTTCAGAAGCGCCAGACTGCTTCTGAATTCGAAGCACATCGGAGGCCGCCATGCCGCGCATCGCACCGCTCGACCCCCCGTACACCCCCGACATCGCCGCCGCCCTCGCCAAGTGGATGCCGCCGGACGTCGCGCACGAGCCGCTGGTCCTGTTCCGCACCCTGCACCGGAACCCCGAACTGGCGTCGCGCATGCGCGTGCTCGGCGCCGGCCTGCTCGGCCACGGCCGCCTGCCCCTCCGGGACCGCGAGATCGTCATCGACCGCACCTGCGCACGCGCCGGCTGCGAATACGAGTGGGGCGTCCACACCGCGGCGTTCGCCGAGGCCGCCGGGCTCGACCCGGAGCAGATCGGGGCGACCGTGTCCGGCGACCCCGCCCCCTGGTCGCCGAAGGAGCGCCTCCTGATCAGCGCGGTCGACGAACTCCACGACTCGGCCCGCATAACGCGCCCGACATGGGACGCCCTCGCCGACCACTACGACGAGCCCCAACTACTCGAACTCCTGGCGCTAGCCGGCTGGTACCGCACCATCAGCCAACTCATCAACACCCTGGAACTCGACAACGAGCCCTGGGCCCCCCACTTCCCCACCTGAGGACCTCAACGAGCGGCCCGGCAACCACCCGGTGAGCCGGGCGAGGGCGCGGGCCGGGGACGCGGGTTGGGGGCACGGAGCGCGGGCCGGAAGCACGGAGCGCGGGTTGGGGGTGTGGGCGCGGGGCGCGGGTCGGGGTGTGGATGGCATCGTGGGGGGACAGCGTCTCAGGAGGGGGTCCGGGTGAGCAATCTCGACGTCAAGCCGAAGCCGGTCGAGTGCGGGGGCCGGGAGGAGGTTCCGGGAGGCCCGGTCCACGAGCTGCTGCCGCCGCGGCGGGTGCCGCTCGGCGAGAGCACGGTCGTCCGGCGGCTGCTGCCCAGCCTGGGGCGGCGGATGGTCGGCGCCTGGTGCTTCGTCGACCACTACGGACCGGACGACATCACCGACGAACCCGGCATGCAGGTGCCGCCCCACCCCCACATCGGGCTGCAGACGGTGAGCTGGCTGCACGGCGGTGAGGTGCTGCACCGCGACAGCCTCGGCAGCCTGCAGACCGTCCGGCCGAAGGAGCTCGGGCTGATGACGTCCGGACGGGCCATCGCGCATTCGGAGGAGTCGCCGCGCGGGCACGGCCCCGTCCTGCACGGCGCCCAGCTCTGGGTGGCGCTGCCCGATTCGGACAGGTACACGGACCCGGCGTTCGAGCACCACGCCGACCTGCCCGTCGTGGACGGTCCGGGGTTCAGCGCCACCGTGATCCTCGGGGAACTGGACGGCGCCGTGTCGCCCGGCACGGTCTTCACGCCCATCGTCGGGGCGGACATCGCCCTGGCGGACGGCGCCGACGTGGGCCTGCCGGTCGAACCGGACTTCGAGTACGCCGCGCTCACGATGTCCGGCGTCACGGAGGTCGACGGGATGCGCGTGGAGCCCGGATCGATGCTGTACCTGGGATCCGGCCGCCGCGAACTGCCGCTGAGGGCCGACGGCGCGAGCGGTCTCGTGCTGCTCGGCGGCGAGCCGTTCGAGGAGAAGCTCGTCATGTGGTGGAACTTCGTCGCCCGGACGGGAGAGGAGATCGCCCGCGCCCGCGAGGACTGGATGGGCGGCGACCGCTTCGGCACCGTGCGCGGCTACGACGGCGCGCCCATCCCGGCGCCCGCCATGCCCGCGACGCCCCTCAAGCCCCGAGGCCGGACGCGCTGAGCGGGCTCACCCCCGCCCGGCAGCCCGGGTGCCGGCGGCGCGCAGGGAGTCCAGGAGCGTGCTCAGCATCAGGACGCCGCCCGCGACGGCGAGGGCGTTGAGGACGATCGCGACCGCCGGGTACTCGGCGGTCGCGTAGCCGCCCGGACGGAGGAGCGCCACCGCGAGCTTCCAGCCGCCCCACGCGAAGAGGGAGCCCGACGCGGTGAACCCCAGGGCGGTCGGAAGCCAGGCGGGCAGGTCCGAGCGCGCGGAGGCGACGGCCAGGACGCTCCAGGCGCCGAGCACGGTCCAGAGCGCCGAATCGCCCAGCAGGAGCCGGGTGTTCAGGTCGAGGAGGTCGTGGTGCGCGGGGTCGAGGCCGAGTCCTCCACCCGCGGCCCACACGGCCCACACGGCGGTCGGCGCAGCGCTGAGGAGGGCGGCGGCGCGTGCACGGCGAACGGCGGTCCTCCTCCGGTCGGCGAGGCGTCCCAGGAAGGCGGCCGGCCACCTCTCCCTCATGTAGATGGGAAGGGCGATGGCGAGGCCGATGGCCATGCCGGTGAATCCGATGCCGATGAGAGCCATCTCCCAGGACGGTGCCACGTCGCCGCCGTCCCCGCCGGTGTCCTCCTTACCGGCGCCGAGGACGGAGCCGACCAGCGTGTAGGGCAGGAGCGGGATCAGGAAACCGCTGCTCACCCACGTGAAGAAGACCAGCGGCGCGGCCGGGATCCGCCACTTCCCGCCCCGGGCCAAGACGAGCCCCAGCACGATCCCGGTCGCGGACATGCCGACCGTCACCGCGTTGAGCACGATCCAGTCCGCGCCGCCGAAATCCGCCGGCACGTGGCCCAGCGCCGCCGCCGCTATCCACACGACCTTGACCACCAGGTACAGCGACAGCGACGCGGCTGCGCCGTACCCGCCGACCCGTCGGGCCGTGTCCCACCTCGTCCCGATCGCTCCGGACGCATCAGGCGATCCCGTCATGATCGGAGCCTGCCGTCCGCCGACCCGGCACCGGCTCCCCCGTGCGGGCCGTCCGCCTCCCCCGCTCGGCGGAGAAGGCCCTAGCGGTCGGCCGGGAGGAACTCGTCGAGCGCCGCCGCGACCAGGTCGGGACGTTCGAGGGTCTGCATGTGCGGAGTGCCGGGAAGCTCCTGGTAGGTCGAGCCCGGGATGCGCTCGGCGATGCCGGACATGATCTCCGGGGTCGTCGAGGCGTCCAGTTCGCCCGCGAGAACCAGGGTCGGGAAGTCCTTCCCGGTGATGCGGCCCTGCACGTCCACGCCCTTGAAGGCCCGCCAGGACGCGGCCCAGTCGGCGGAGTCGAAGCGCCGGATGTGCTCCCGCGCGTACCGGACGCCCCAGATGTCGGTGGCAAGCGCGGCGGGCGTGAACCAGCGCGTCAGGGTGGGGACGATCTGCGCCTCCATGCCGTCGGTCTCACCGGAGCGGGCGCGGTCCTCGAAGGCGTCGAAGGCGTGGTCGGTGGTGGCGAGCAGGGCAAGCGAGGCGACACGGTCGGGTGCGCGGACGGCGGCGGTCTGGGCGATCCCACCGCCCA
The DNA here is from genome assembly GCF_008327685.1 of Actinomadura sp. K4S16. Lineage (GTDB taxonomy): Bacteria > Actinomycetota > Actinomycetes > Streptosporangiales > Streptosporangiaceae > Spirillospora. Next base: position 58,706 of record NZ_BDDE01000018.1, on the reverse strand, counting down.
TCGACAGGCCGACGACGTGCGCCCGCTCCACGTCGAACGCGTCGAGGACGCCGAGCAGGTCATCGGCGAGGTCGTCCATGCCGAACGGGCGGGGCGCCCCGGCGGCCAGGCCGTGTCCGCGGAAGTCGTAGGCGAGCACCCGCCGGCCGTGCGCGAGCCGCTCCATGACGGGCTCCCACATGCGCCAGTCCACGCCCAGCGAGTGCGAAAGGATCACAGTCGGCCCGTGGTCGCCCTTCTGCGCGACGGCGGTCTCGTGGCCCGCCAGCGCGACGCGGTGCATCCGCGGCGGCTTCGGCACGCCCTGCTCCTCCAAGACCTCGTTGACGACGGCGAGCGCGTCCAGCGCGCGCGGAAAGCCGGCGTAGACCGAGATGTGCTCGCAGAGCGCGAGCAGCTCGGACGGCTCGACGCCCTGCCGCAGCGCTCCCCGCACGTGGCTCGCGAGTCGCCGCTCCGCCCCTCCCGCGGACGCGATGATGGCCACGGAGGCCAGCTCCCGCATCCGGCGGCTCAGTTCGGGGCGGGCCAGCGCACCGCCGAACGCGCCGTCCACGACCGCTTCGAACATCTGCGGGGAGGTCCGGAGCACCTCACCGAGCGCCTCCTCGGGCCGGCGCCCCATCAAGCCCTCGTACTCGCGCCGCCCCCGCTCACCACGGTCCATGTCGTCCTCCAAAAGTCGTTCTGTGGAACGCCCCCATCCTCGCCGCGCCATCCGTAAGACGTCCAAGACTTGATAGAGCTGATCGTCATATCCCAGCCCTATCACCGGCTTCGATCGGTCACGGTCCGACCGAGGCGAGGTCCGGACGGCGCGCGACGAAATCGATGAACGCGGCCAGCGCGGGGCTCGGGCGGCGCCCGGCGGGCCAGGCGAGGGACGGGGCCCAGGCCGGTTCGGGGTCCAGGCGGACGACGCCCACCGGCCGGCCCGGCTCCTCGGCCACGGACCGGGGGACGACGGCCGCGGCCAGGCCCACGCTCGCCATGGCGCGGGCCGTGCTGTACTCCCGTGTCTCGTACCGGATGCGCGCCGTCGCGCCGGCGGCCGCCAGGGCCGACAGGATGATCTCGCGGATCGCCGAGCCCGGCGCATAGCAGACCAGGTCGGCACCGTCGAGAGCGGCGACGGGCACCCGGTACCGGCTCGCGAGCGGCGCGGAGACCGAGGTGATGAGGACGAGCGGCTCCTCACCGAGCGGCAGGGAGTCGAGCCGCCGCCCTTCCTCCTGCGGCAGCCGGACGAGGGTCGCCGCGTCGAGATGCCCGCCGGCGAGGCCCGCGACCATCTCCTCGGTGTTCATCTCCCGCAGTTCCACGTCGACCGCCGGGAACTCCTCGGCGAACTCCACCAGCAGGCGCGCCAGCCGGGCCGTCAGGCCGCGCGCTCCGCCGAGGCGGATCCGGCCCCGCGTCCCCTCCGCCCAGCCGCGCATCTCGTCCTCGACCGCCGCGATGTCGGCCAGGATCCGCTCGGCGTGCTCCAGCAGCGCCGCCCCGGCCGGAGTCAGCTCCACCCGGTGGTTGTCGCGCTCGAACAGGGTGACGCCGAGCTGCCGCTCCAGCTTGCGGATCTGCTGGGACAGCGCGGGCTGCGCGATCCGCAGCGCCTCCGCCGCACGCGTGAAGTGCAGCTCGCGCGCCACCGCCCTGAAGTACTCCAGCTGCCGAGAAGCCATCATGCGAGCATCTTCTCACTCTGCTCTCGGTCATTAGCTGCACGTCTTACTCGCATACAAAGGCGAGCCCGCACCGCACGAACGGGGTTAACAGAGGGGTAACGGCGGGCTCACGACACTCCCGATCATGGATTCCGACGCAGGACGGCGTCGATGAGACGGGCGGTGCTCCTCGTCGGCGCGATGCTCGCCGCCGCCGCGATACTCATGGCCGGCTCCACGGCGTACGTCTACGAACCCCCTACCGTCCCTACGGTGACCGCGACGCCCCCGACTCCCAGGCGGCCCCCGACGACGCCCGCCTTCACCCGGTCCGAGCGCGAGGAACTCACCCGCGCGCTCCGCCGCCGGCTGGGCGACAGGGCCGACGACCTGGCGATATCGGTGCGCGACCTGTCCACCGGCCTCGCGTACTCCTACGGCGGGAGCCTGCGGACGGCGACGGCCAGCATCGTCAAAGTCGACCTCGTCATGGCGCTGCTCCTCCAGGCGCAGCGCGAGGAGCGCTCCCTCACGTCCGCCGAGAAAGCCCTGGCCGAACGTGCGATCACGGTCAGCGACAACGACGCCGCCAGCGCGCTGTGGCGCGCCATCGGCGGCGCGCACGGCCTGGCTTCCGCCAACAGGAAGCTGGGCCTGCGCGACACAGAACCGGGCGCGGGTGGCTCCTGGGGTTCGACGACGACGAACGCCGCCGACCAGATCCGCCTGCTGAGCGCCCTGACGTCCGCGGACAGCCCGCTCGGTTCCGCAGGCCGCCGCTACGTCCGCCGGCTCATGGGGGACGTGACGCCGGAACAGGCGTGGGGCGTCAGCGCGGCCGGAACCGGCGCCGAACTGAAGAACGGATGGCTGCCCCGCGAGAAGCACGGCGGCGCCTGGACGGTCAACAGCATCGGCATCGTCGAGGTCGGAGACCACACCTTCCTCCTCGCCGCCCTCTCCGAGCGCGGCGCGACCCTGCGCGGCGGCATCGAGGACGTCGAGCACGCCTGCAAAACCGTCGCAACGGCCCTCGCCCGCGCCTCCATCGAAACCTGAGCGGCCCGTTCACCTGCGATGTTCGCGGGATCCGCGCCGGGGCCGTCATACTCTCCGTCGAACAGGGCCCGTCCCCCGCGCTGAAGGAGTCGCCGGCATGCGCACTCGGCCGCTGTACGACGTCGTCGCCCTCCTGGCGCGGCTCGGCGTGGGCATCGTCTTCATGGCGCACGGCTGGCAGAAGATCGAGGCGGGCGTCACCGCTACGAGCCGCTCGTTCGACGCCCTCGGCGTGCCGCTCCCGACGGCCGCCGCCGTCTACTCCGCCTTCGTCGAACTCCTGGGCGGGGCGGCGCTGATCGCTGGGCTCGGCCTCCCGGTCACCGGCGTGCTCCTCTTCCTCGACATGGCGGGCGCGTTCATCTTCGTCCACGCCGACAAGGGCCTATTCATGGTGGACGGCAAAAGCGTCCAGAACGGCTACGAGCTGGTCGTCGCGCTCGGCTTGGCCGGCCTGCTGTTCGCCGCGGGGGGCGGCGGGCGCCTGACCGTCGACCAGTGGGTCATCGCGAAGCGCCTCCGCCGTCCCGCCGAGAAGGAGGACGAGGACGACGCGGCGAGCTTCGTGGAGTCGCTCCGCCAGGCCGAACTGAAGCCCGCGAAGAAGCCCCGCCGCTCCCCCAAGCCGCCCGCGGCCCCCGCCCCCGAGTCGTCCGGCGCCCCGGACAAGCCCGCCGACACGAGCGACGACGTGCTGGTGGCCGGCCGCCGCAAGCCCTCCCAGCGCCGCCGCACCTCGACCACCCAGCCGGCCGAGCCCCCCACCGGCGACACCGACCCGCCGGCCTGACGGCGGGCCGCGAACCAGGGAACCGCTCACGAGCGCACGATCCCCCGGCTCCGGACCTCGAGGCGGCCGGCCGCTCCCGGCACCGATCACCCGTCGAGCGCACCCCGGTCGCGCTCGACGGGTCTGCCCTCACGGTCGAAGGCCACGGCCTCGAACAGCGACGGCTGCGTCTCCGTGCGCCAGGGCAGGAGATCCAGGAAGTACCCGTTGGGTTGGACGGTGGTCTCATGGCTTCGGCCGTTCGCGAAGTCGAGACGAACCGCCGCCGCTTCCGGCCTGAACACGTGTCCGGCCGCGAACCAGCGGCCGCGCCGCAGCGTCTCCTCGATCACGATGAGCATGGGAGGCACGCCGGGCGGCCGTCCCTCGGCGCTGTCCCCTTGGGTGCTCCCCATCTCGTCTCCGCCGTCGGCCGGGACCTGGCGCAGGTAGACGAACGTCCCGCCGGCCTCGTTAGGGGCTTCCCACCACTCGACGGCATCCAGCTCGGGCGTCTGGAGCCTTGCCATCAGGGCGGCCTGGTCGGTGATGACCCGGAACATCGGCGAGATGCGATCGAACTCGTCCTGAACGAGCTCGTCGCGGAACTTGCGGATGACGCCGGGGGGAATCGGGTCTGGGGGCATTGACGTGGTCATGACGTCCAGCCTCGGACGCCCTCGCCGCCCGCGGCATCGGGAAGATCCCTGAAGCGACCCTGAAATCACCGCTCCACGACCGAGGGCCGGGGGCGGCCTGGGTACGGGCCCCGGGCCGGACGCGGCGAAGGGGAGACGGGCTGAGCCGTCTCCCCTTCGCCGACCGATCCAGGCTTCGCCGCCGTGGAACCTGGGGTCGGTCCTGGCCATGCGCCGCACGGTTTCCTCGCCGAGGACGTGCTCGTCCATGCGGACGACGCTCAGCAAGTCACGCCATAGCCCGGAAACCTTGGCGCCAGGAGGGGTGTGCCGGGTGCCAGCCCAGTTCGCGCTTGGCCTTGGCGTTGGACGCGCCGCGCAGTTCGGTCATGAGCACGACGCCGGCCTGTCCGGCGGCCAGCCGTCCGACGAACCGCGGTACCTTCATCGGCTTCTTTGCGCCCAGCATCGCCGCCAGTTCCGGCAGCCATTCGGCGACCGGAGCGGGATCGTCATCGACGATGTTGTAGACACCGCGGCCGCCCTTCTCCACCGCTGCGACCGTGGCCTCGGCGGCGTCGGCGATGTGGATGAACGACCACACCCCGCCGCCGTCGCCGACGACCGGGAACTTGCGCTTGCGGATCATCTCGACCTGCTCGGAGCCCGGTGCCATGGAGGTGCCGGGTCCGTAGAACCCGCCATAGCGCAGCACGATCCCCTCGGTCCAGGCGGCGCCCAGCACGGCCTTCTCCAGGTGCTCGATCGCGGCGATCATCGAGGCCATCTGGGGGATCGGTGAGCGGTCCAGGGGGTCTTCCTCGACCTTGACCGGCCCGCCGGTCCGGTCGTAGGTGAACGCGCCGTTGCTCTGGGCGACGAACCGTCGCACTCCGGCGGCGCGGGCGGCCGCGAGCAGGTTGTCGGTGCCCTCGGTCCGCAGCCGGCCGGTGGCGGCGAAGCTGCGTTCGAAATGGCGGGTGTCGATGTCCCCGATGGCGGTCAACTGGTGGACGATCACCTCCGGGGCCGCCTGGCGCACGGCCGCCTCGACCTGGACGCGATCGAGCGCGTCGGCGATGACCGGCACCGCGCCCAGTTCCGCCGCCTTGGACTTGCCGGAGTCGCTGCGGACCATGGCGAACACCTCGTGTCCCGCCTCGACCAGACGAGGCACGAGTTCCGTGCCGATCGCTCCGGTCGCTCCTGCCACGAGCACTCTCATCGTCGGCTCCCTTGCTGTCCGGTTCGGGTTCGCCACTTGAACCGGATGGCCCGCCGATTGCTGACAAGAGTCGAATGTGACTTGGGTCACACTACGAGGAGGGGCTCACCATGGTCGGCCGCCGCCCACTGCTCGGTCGCGCGTGCGAGCTTGTCGGGGTTCGCCTGTGTACGGCAGGCGGCGATCCCCTCGGCCGTGACCTCCAGGCACATGATGCCGACGACCCGGCCTTCCACGACGGCCACGACGGCGGGTTCGCCATTGGCGACCCAGGCGTATATCTCAGACGAGCCACCGACGATGGCGCGCGTCGCCTCGCTGGGCTTGAGGAGTGTCCCCACGAACTTCGCGACCGCGACGGCTCCCTTGAACGCCTTGGTGCGTGCCGGGACCTTCCCTCCGCCGTCACCGATGGAGACGGCGTCCTTGGTGAGCAGGCGTACGAGCTCATCGGTGCGGCCACTGGTGGCGGCGGCGAGGAACTCCTCGACGATCCGGCGGGCGGCGGCCTCGTCGACCTCGCGACGGGCCTTGCCGTACGCGACGTGCTCCTTGGCGCGGTGAAAGATCTGCTGGCTGGCGGCCTCGGTGATGTCGAGGATCTCGGCGATCTCCCGGTGCGGGTAGTCGAAGGCCTCCCGCAGGACGTAGACGGCCCGTTCGTTGGGAGCCAGGCGCTCCATGAGGGTGAGGACCGCGTACGACACCGATTCGCGCTGCTCGGCGGTGTCGGCCGGGCCGAGCATCGGGTCCCCCGCGAACAGCGGCTCGGGGAGCCACCGGCCCACGTAGGTCTCGCGGCGTGCCCGCGCGGAGGCGAGCTGGTTGAGGCACAGGTTGGTGAGCACCTTCGTCAGCCAAGCCTCGGGAACCTGGACGCGGCCGACGTCCGCGGCCTGCCAGCGCAGGAACGTTTCCTGGACGACGTCCTGTGCCTCGTCCGCGGAGCCGAGGAGACGGTAGGCGATGGCCTGCAGACGGGGCCTCGCCAGCTCGAACCGGTCGACGTCATCCGCCCTCAAAGGCATGGCCTGATCATAGTCTTCCGCAGTGGCTTCAGCAGGTCGCGGCCCTTCTCGCGGATCGTGGCCGTCACCTCTGACACGGCGAAGGGGAACCGACCATGGCCGGTTCCCCTTCGCCGTCCGGTGGTTCAACCGGAGTCGATCAGTTCAACGTGCGGATGGAGGTTCGCTCGTCCTACTGGGGCAGAGCACTTATTCGGAGGGTGCGGTATTCCCCCGCTTGGCGTCCTCCTCGCGGGCGATGAGGTATTCGGTCCAGTCCCGTCTGGCGACCTGGGTCCAGCGGACAGCGGTGTTGATGTGCATGCCGAGGACGTCAGCGAGGATCGGGGCGGGCAGGTCCTCGACCAGGGCGATGAGTGCGGCGTTGCGGGCGGGCCGGGCGTCGATGCCGTGGTCTAGGAGTTTCCGGCTGAACCCGGACGGCCCGGCGGGCTGACCGGGCACCCGGCCGGGGAACAGCCAGCCGGCCCCGGCCGCGAGCCGGGTGCGGTTGGCGGGGGTGGCGGCCAGGTCGCCGAGCAGGGTGGCGAGCTTGGGCGGGACGAGCAGCGGGTGGCGGCCGAGGGTGAGGTAGGTGCCGCCGTCGCGGTCGTGCAGATGCTCGGGGCGCAGCATGCGGATGCGTGAGGTCGGCAGGCCGAACAGCAGCAGCAATGCTCCGGCGGCACGGACGTCCAGCGGCAGATCGGTGTCGGTGAGGCAGCGGTGGAGTTGGTCCCAGCGGTCGTCCTCGGCGAGGATGCTGGCCGGGTCCTGCCGCGGAATGGCCGGGACGGTGAGCCGCGGAGTCAGGCCACGGTCGGCGGCCCAGCCGAGAAAGTAGCGGATGGTGTAGGTGCGGGTGTTCCCGGTGACCAGCCAGCGGTCAAGATCCGCCTGGGTGAGCGTGGCCAGGGCGAGGCCGTGCTCGTCAAGCCAGGTCAGTAGCTCCAGCGCGATCCGGATCCGGGTGCGCAGGAAGGATCCAGACCGGGCGGGGTGAAGGCGGTGCGAGGCCCGGCGGCGGGCTTGTTTGAGCAGGAACCAGTGCACGTAGGGGCGGACGAGCCGGGCGTGCTGGGCGGGTCGTTCTGCCAGCAGAGTGTCCAGCCAGGCGGGGATGCGGTCGAGGTCCTCGTGGCGTTCCGGCAGGACGCCGGTGTGCACCAGGGCCTGGCGCACGTAGTGCTCGTAGCGGCCGGGCGGGAGTTCGTCGAGCAGTTCGTGGCTGATGGTCCGGCCGGCGGCAGCCAGCTCGGCGAGCAGGTGGGCGTTGGGGCTGCGTTTGAGCCAGCAGAGCACGCCGCGGGCGTCGTCGGCCTCGGCCAGCGCGTCGGCCAGGGGCCGCAGTTGGTTCGGGACGTGCCCGTCGGGGCCGCCCAGGTGCTGTTCGAGCCGGACCTTCAGCACGCAGCGGGGGCAGCGGCCGTCGGCGTAGAGGCGTCCGCCGGTCCCGCAGCCGGGGCAGGTGTAGGCGCCGGGCAGCCCGGCGCAGGGCCCGCAGATGGCCTCGCCGTCGTCACCGCGGGCGATCAACGGCTGGCTGCTCCCGCAGCGGCCGCACTGCTTGGGATGGTCCAGGACACGGATGTGGCAGGCTGGGCAGACCGGTCCGAGCGGCCAGTAGGCGTGGACACGGCGGACTTCCTCGCAGAGGGCGCAGGGGGCTGGTCTTGTGCGGGCGGCAGCCTCTGCAGACAAAGCCGTATTCGGCGTTGTTCGAGCCGGGTTTGACCTGGTGACAGACCGAGCATTCGGCCGGTGGCGGGACGTTGCAGTTCTCACACAGGTCGGGGCTGTCGGCGGACGCCCGGCGAGAGATCACGCGCGCTTTCCCGCTTTTGCCGCAGACCCGCCGGGGTTGGCGAAGCCGCCGGTAACAGGACTGGCAGAACGCTCCGTTGGCGTCGCGGACCTTGGCGGGGCCGACGGCGCCGCAGGAAACGCACGTGTGCGTCGGCGCCGTCCAGCAGTCCAGGCAGAGCGCCCGGCCGTCCGAGCGGCGGGTGACGGGCATCCGCACGCGTCCGCAGCCAGCGCATTCCTCGACGACCTGGGGATCAACGCGGTAGCAGGCGGCGCAGATGCCGCCCTCGTCCCGGCGTGCCAGGATGCGGGGAACGCGCCCGCATCGGCTGCAGGGCTTCTTGTCGCCGCGGGCGCCGCAGGCTTGGCAGATGCGCCCGGCGGGACCGAAGCGGGGCAGCTCAACGTCAGTGCGGCCGCACTGAGAGCAGCCGGGGGCGATGACGTCGGCGCGTCCAGCAGCGCGCAAGGCGTGTGCGAGCCGCACCACCACGACCGGGGCAGCGGCGTTCTCCCGAGATCAGCGCATCGGGGTGGGCGGCCAAGTACTCGTCCAGCGTGCGCAGCCCGATGCCCTGGTCCGCCCGGGCCGTCGCGACCACCTTGGCGGCCGCGGCGCGGGTGAGTCCCGTAAGGGACGTGGTCAATGCGGTGACGATCCGTTCTCGTCGTTGATGGCGTTCGGCGGCTCGCCGCCGGTCGCGGTCGCGGCTCACTGTCCGGGACGACGGATCTTTGTCCGCCGCGGGCCAGGCAACGGCACAGTCGACTCACCGGCGGTCTTGCGGACCTGGGCGTTGACGACCTCGACCTCGATGAGGTCGCCCGGGGCGCACTCCAAGATGTCGCAGAGCGCGGCCAGGGTGTCCATGCTCAGCCGTTGTGGCGGCTGGGTGACCAGCCTGAACACCTGCTCGCGGGACAGGTGGACGCCGCGTTCGGCCAGCGGGGCGACCAGGTCGGTGGTCTTGAACATCTCGCGGGCGGCCATGAGCTGCCGCAAATTCCAGCGGATGCCCATCTTCTTGATCATTCGCTCTCCCACAGGTCCGGGTGCCGCTTGCGCAGGGCGCGTTGCACCAGCCGTTCGCGGTACTCGTCGGAGACACCGGTGTAGATCGCAGTGGTGCTGGCATAGTCGTGGCCGACCTGCAGCGACACGAACTTTTCCGGATAGTCGAACTCGACCAGGTGGGTGATGTAACTGTGCCGCAGCGAGTGCAGATCCAGCTCGTGCGGCAGCCCGGCGGCGTCACGGGCCTGCACGAAGGCATGGTTGAGCCCGCGCAGCGACATCCGGCCGGCCCGCTCGGTGACGAACAGCGCAGGCAACCTGCCCGGGAGAACAGAGGCCGGACCTCGTTCACCCAGTGGTCGAGTTCGTCGACGATCCAGTCCATCTCGTGCACGGTCAGCGTGGTGCGGCACTTGGGCGGACTGCCTTTGGATGCCTTGCCGTAGCGGACGAACAGTGCGCCGTACTGCCGGTACTGCGGCCTCTTCGGCGTCCGACGCAGGTCCGGTAGGTCGAGCATCCTGGTCTCGTTGCGGCGCAGCCCGTAGGCGTAGACGGTTTTGAGCATGACCGCGTCCCGCATCGCCGTCAGCGCGCCCTTGCGGCCCAGCGACCGGACCTGTTCCACCCGGCCGTCGACGGCGTCGAACAGCGCTTGGAAATCGTCGTAGGTGAGTGACCGCCGTTCGGGACGGCCCTCGTAGTCCGCGACATGGGCAACCCGGTTGTCCTCGGTGAAGATCTGCTGCGGGATCTGCCCGAACCGCTGATGACACTCCTCCGTCCAGCCGTAACGCCGGTCAGTGAGGTAGTCCATGAACAGCGCCAGCGTGGTCTCATACCCCCGGCCGGTCGACATCATCAGCGGCCGGGTCCGGTTCGGCGACCGCAGATGAGCGATGAACGCCTCGCCATCGGCCAGCGTCCACTCCCACGGGTAGGCGTTGGTGAACGCCACCAGCCGCCGCACCAGCGACACCCGCGGCGCGATCGTACCCTTCTCGTTCAGGAACCGGGTCCGCTGCTGACGCACCCACCCAGCCAGCATCGCCTCCAGCACCGCAGGCTTCGGGTCAAGATGGACAACCCCGTCGATGAGTTCCAGATGCGCAGCACCAGGCAGATCGGCGGCTTCAGCCACAGGAGCCTCCCGTTGCATGAGATGCAACATTGTTGAGGTTGAAACATGTGGCGCGCAAGCCCTGCCGCGATCCCGGCCGTGGGCGTCCCCTTCGCGGTCAATCACCCACCCGTCAGGGGCCTGGATTCACAACTTCGGCGATCTCCCGAGCGATCTCTCCGATCGTGTACTGTGCGGTACTCCGAGCGATCTTGTCCGCCAGGGATGGACTCTGTGCCATCACTTCGTCCCGGGTGATTTCATGCCAGATCGGCAGGAGATTCTGCTCACCGGAGACGTACCGGGTGACCAGACCGTCGAGTTCGTACTGTGGCCACCCCTTCCTGAAGAAGGGCTTGGACAGCACGACTACGCCGAAACGACTTCCAGCGAGACCGGCGTCGATCTTACGGCGGAGACTATCCCCGATCCGCAATTCGAAGGTGTCCAGCCACACGTCCAGACCAGCCGTCCGAAGGTGCTCAGCAAGCGGCTGAGCGACTGCCGCCTTGTCCTCGCCGGCATGAGAGATGAAGACGTCCCACACCTGTTGCCCCTCTGTAACGAGGGCAGGAGGCACGTCGTGCCTGATGTGACTCAACGATGCTGGATCGACCGACGACCGGAATGTCGGTAGCGGCGGCGGCTCCACACTGACGGAGGATCTGACCTTCCCTCCAAGGCCTGCGAGATCGACCGTGACGTACCAGTGCCCGCTGCTAGGGACCTTGATTCGAGCCGGTGAACGCTTCACAAGCCCACCGTGAAAGCGCGCCTTCCGCCCATTCTTGTAAGCACGGAAGTTATTAGGATTCATCAGTCGAACATTTGCGGCATTGCCCTTCAACGAAACAACAACCACCGAGCCACGTTCGCAACGCCCCAGGTCATGCACGGCGAATTCCATCGTGAGTCTCCCTTCATGACTCTTCAGAATGAGGTTCAGCACGGTCAGTCACCCGTGCTTGATTGGTGATGCGGCAAGGACCGGCCATCCGAGGTGTGGGCCCTGGACGGCCGGCGTTACCTACTTCTTGCGGCGGCGAGAAGGCGTCTGCGACAGCGCGCTAGCGGCCGCAGCCTTCGCGGCCTTGCTGGCCTTCCCGTTCGACAGCGTCTTTCCCGCCGCAGACGCAGCCTTCTGGCTGGTCTGACGAGTGTTCCTCTTCACCACGATCACCACCTCCTTCCGGACCGACTTGCGTTGCGGCCCGGAAGCTGATGTCATGCGGGTTCCTACACGCGCGCAGGAACATCAACTTCCTCGCCGCAGCGAGCGCCCGACCTCCCACAAGGCCGGGCGTTCGCCGTTTCAGTCGCCAACCTCTAACGACTGAGACGAATCCCGGGCGGCGCCGCGATCCTCCACTGGAACCACGGCGGCACGCCCTCTTCAGTTGTTCTGTGCGCAGCTCACACGCCAGCTACCGAGATGTTGCATCTACTACAACTTTGCCCATCCTCAGCTGCAGCCGCTGGTGGAGCCGCAGCCCTCGCAGACATAGCAGCTGCCCGCCGGGCGCATCTTCGTGCCGCAGGTGAGGCAGAGCGGCGCGTCGGCCGTGCGGCCCTGGCGGCTCTCGATCACCTCCATGGACGAGCGCGCCTCACCCGCCGGGGCCGGGGCGGGCGCCGCGGGCCGGGCGATCTCGGCGGACTGCGCCAGGGACTCGCGGTCGACCTCGTCCTCGGCGTGCAGGGCGGCGGGGTCCTCGCCGTTGGCCTGCATCGCGCGCTCCTCGGCGGTGAAGATGCCGAGCTCGGCGCGCTCCTCGTACGGGAGGTGGTCCAGCGCCAGGCGGCGGAAGATGTAGTCCATCACCGAGGTCGCCATGCGGATGTCCGGGTCGTCGGTCATGCCCGCCGGCTCGAACCGCATGTTGGTGAACTTCTCCACCCACGTCTCCAGCGGGACGCCGTACTGGAGGCTGATGGAGATCGCCATGGAGAAGGCGTCCATCACGCCCGCGAGCGTGGAGCCCTGCTTGCCGAGCTTGAGGAAGACCTCGCCGACGCCGTCGTCCGGGTAGGACGAGGCGGTCATGTAGCCCTCGGCGCCCGCCACGGAGAAGCGGGTCACGGTCGCGGGACGCTGCTTCGGCAGGCGCCGGCGGACGGGGCGCGGCACCGTCTCGGCGGGCGCCGCCGCCTTCGGCTCCTCCTTCTTGCCCGCGGCGGACAGCGGCTGGCCGACCTTGCAGTTGTCGCGGTAGATCGCCAGGGCCTTCAGGCCGAGCCGCCAGCCCTCGAAGTACACCTTCTCGATGTCCTCGATGGTGGCCTGCTCCGGCATGTTGACGGTCTTGGAGATCGCGCCGGACAGGAACGGCTGGACGGCCGCCATCATCCGGACGTGCCCCATCGGGCTGATCGCCCGCTCGCCCATCGCGCAGTCGAACACCTCGTAGTGCTCGGGGCGCAGCCCCGGCGCGTCCACGACGTGGCCGTGCTCGGAGATGTACTCGACGATCGCCTCGATCTGCTCCTGCTGGTAGCCGAGCTTCTTCAGGGCGCGCGGCACCGTGTGGTTGACGATCTGCATGGACCCGCCGCCGACGAGCTTCTTGAACTTCATCAGCGCGAGGTCCGGCTCGATGCCGGTGGTGTCGCAGTCCATCATCAGGCCGATCGTCCCGGTCGGGGCGAGCAGGCTGGCCTGCGCGTTGCGGTACCCGTTCTTCTCGCCGGCCTTCAGGCAGTCGGCCCACTGCTTGGCGGCGGCGGCGTGGATCGCCTTGTCCATCGCGTCCAGCGTGCGGATGCCGTCGTTGGCGGCGGCGTGCTTGCGCATGACGCGCTTGTGCCCCTCGGCGTTGCGCGCGTAGCCGGCGTACGGGCCGACGACGCCCGCGAGCTCGGCCGAGCGCCGGTAGGCGACGCCCGTCATCAGCGACGTGATCGCCGCGGCGAGGGACCGCCCGCCCTCGGAGTCGTAGGCGTGCCCGGTCGCCATCAGCAGGGCGCCGAGGTTGGCGTAGCCGATGCCGAGCTGCCGGTAGTCGCGGGTCGTCTCGGCGATCTTCTCCGTCGGGAAGTCGGCGAAGGTGATGGAGATGTCCATCGCCGTGATGATCAGCTCGGTGAGCTTGACGAACTTCGCGACGTCGAACGCGTTCTCGTCGGTGAGGAACTTCAGCAGGTTGATGCTGGCGAGGTTGCAGGACGAGTTGTCCAGGCTCATGTACTCCGAGCAGGGGTTGGACGCGGTGATCCGCCCGGTCTCGGGGTTGGTGTGCCAGTCGTTGATCGTGTCGTCGTACTGGATGCCGGGGTCGGCGCACTCCCACGCCGCCTTGGCCATCAGCCGGAACAGCTCCTTGGCCTTGACCGTCTCGATGACCTCGCCGGTCATCCGGGCGCGCAGCCCGAACTCGCCGTCCGACTCCACCGCGTGCATGAACTCGTCCGACACCCGGACGGAGTTGTTGGCGTTCTGGTACTGGACGCTGCCGATGTCCTTGCCGCCGAGGTCCATGTCGAACCCGGCGTCCCGCAGCGCGCGGATCTTGTCCTCCTCGCGCGCCTTGGTCTCGATGAACTCCGCGACGTCGGGGTGGTCGACGTCCAGCACGACCATCTTGGCGGCGCGGCGGGTCGCGCCGCCCGACTTGATCGTCCCGGCGGACGCGTCGGCGCCGCGCATGAACGAGACCGGGCCGCTGGCCGTCCCGCCCGAGGACAGCAGCTCACGGCTGGAGCGGATGCGGGAGAGGTTCAGGCCGGCGCCGGAGCCGCCCTTGAAGATGACGCCCTCTTCCTTGTACCAGTCCAGGATCGACTCCATCGTGTCGTCCACGGACAGGATGAAGCACGCCGAGACCTGCTGCGGGGACCTGGTGCCGACGTTGAACCAGACGGGGGAGTTGAAGCTGAACATCTGGTGGACCAGGGCGTACTTCAGCTCGTGGTCGAAGATCTCGGCGTCCTGCTCGGAGGCGAAGTAGCCCTCCTTGAGCCCCGTGTCCACGTACATGCGGACGACGCGGTCGACGAGCTGCTTCAGGCTCCATTCCCGCTGCGGCGTGCCGACCGCCCCGCGGAAGTACTTGGACGTGACGATGTTGACGGCGTTCAGCGACCAGAAGTCGGGGAACTCGACGCCGCGCTGCTCGAAGTTCACCGAGCCGTCGCGCCAGTTGGTCATGACGACGTCGCGGCGCTCCCAGCGCAGCTCGTCGTACGGGTGCACGCCGGGCGTGGTGAAGATGCGCTCGATCTTCAGCCCCTTGCGGCCCCCCTTGCCGCGCCGTGCCGCCGAGCCGCTCACCGTCTCCGTCATGGCCTTCCCCCTCTCGGGCCCTCCCGCCGGGCCCTGTTCAGGAACAACTCCGCCGCCGCACGGGCCATGCCCGGGCGGAGACGCCTTTACATGTGCTGATGTGTTTCCGGAACCGTCCCTACCGGGACGGGCCGGGCTCCCCCGAGGAACCGGCCTTCCGCAGTGCTTCGATCTCCTTGGCGAAGTCGTCCAGCGACTCGAAGCTCCGGTAGACCGAGGCGAATCGCAGATAGGCGACCTCGTCGAGTTCGCCGAGCGGCCCCAGGATCGCGAGGCCGATCTCGTGCGAGGGGATTTCCGCGGATCCGGACGACCTGATCGCCTCTTCGACCCGCTGTCCCAGCTTCGCGAGCGCATCCTCGTCGACCGGGCGGCCCTGGCAGGCCCTGCGCACCCCGGCGATGATCTTTTCCCGCGAGAACGGCTCGGTGACCCCGCTGCGCTTGGCCACCATCACGAGCACATTCTCCTGCGTGGTGAATCGCTTGCCGCATTCCGAGCACGACCGGCGACGCCGAATGGCGCCACCGTCATCGGTCGAACGGCTGTCGATCACTTTGGTGTCAGGGTTGCGGCAGAACGGGCAGTGCACGTTTGGTCCCCTCCCCTGACGTAAACGAGTTACACCGATGTTGATGCCATATATAGGGAACTACATCGATGTGACTACTAGATGTTGTGGTCAACCGTACGGCTCGCCGGAGCCGTTCGCAACCTGATCGGCGGCCCCGTGCGTCACATCCGCCACGTCCGCGCAGGTCACCTCCGACACCCCGATTTTCCCTCCGGGCGTGTCGTCACCCACCGCCTCCGCCGGACGCCTCCGGGTAACCCATCACACCGCAAAGCCCCAGGCCAACGCCCCCGCCACACATGCGCCACCGCCCGCGACCGCTCAGGCCGTCGCACTCGGTGAACGCCTCGCCCGGCGACCTCTCCGGCGTCCGGCAAGGCCGACGCCGCTACGGCACGGGAGCGCCCGGAGTTGCCGCACGCCGGCGGTCGAGCCATGGCGGCACGCAACGCGAGGGAAGGATGGTGACTCGGCGTAGCGGCCGGGGTCAGCTCGCAGGGAGGCGGAGCTCCTGGCCGGGATGGACGGTGGGATCGCCCGCGAGTCCGTTGAGGTCGATGATGCGCTGGACGACCACGCGGGGGTCGCTGCCGGGATCGGCGGCGGAGGCGATCTCCCAAAGGGTCTCACCGGGCTCGACGACGACCGTTCGGGCGGGACGGACCGGGGCGCCGCGGCCTTCGCCGGAGCCGGCGAAGGCGCCCGGCCCCACGGTGAGCCAGAGCAATATCAGCGTCAGGGTGGCGGCGAAGGCGACCAGGACGGCGCGGCCGCGGCGGGTCAGGCGGATCGGGGGACGGTCACTGTGGGGTGAACCCGGCATCTCTCCCCTCCTCGACTTCGAATGCATTTTCGATCGAACGCCTGTACGATGTTCTACCAGGGGGCGTCCGCAAAAAGCGAGCACATCTTCGAACAATTGTTTGATCATCGGGCCTGGACGCGATAGGTTCCATGACAAGGAGTGACGGATCGAGGCGCCCGGGAGGCGACGAGCGATGAGCAAGGTCCGGGAGCTGCCCGACGGGCCGATGGACGAGACGGGCCTGACCCAGCGACAGCGCATGGTCCTGGAGGTGATCCGCGACTCGGTCCAGCGCCGCGGGTACCCGCCCTCGATGCGCGAGATCGGCGAGGCCGTCGGGCTGACCAGCACCTCCAGCGTGTCGCACCAGCTCCGGGCGCTGCAGCGCAAGGGCTTCCTGCGGCGCGACCCCAACCGGCCGCGCGCGGTCGAGGTGAGGGTGCCGGGGGCGACGCCCGTGCGCACCCACGAGGAGGGCTACGAGCCGGGCTCGGCGCAGCCCGCGCCCGCGTACGTGCCGCTCGTCGGGCGCATCGCCGCCGGTGGCCCGATCCTCGCCGAGGAGGCCGTCGAGGACGTGTTCACGCTGCCGAAGCAGCTCGTCGGCGAGGGCACCCACTTCCTGCTGAAGGTCACCGGCGACTCGATGATCGACGCCGCGATCGCGGACGGTGACTGGGTGGTCGTGCGGCAGCAGCCGGTGGCCGAGCAGGGCGACATCGTGGCCGCCATGATCGACGGCGAGGCCACGGTCAAGACGTTCAAGCGCCGCGACGACGGCCACATCTGGCTGATGCCCCAGAACCCCGCCTACGAGCCGATCCCCGGCGACGAGGCGTCGGTGCTCGGACGCGTCGTGGCGGTCCTTCGCAAGATGTGACGCCGCGCCTCAGCGGCCGCCGGAGCCCCTCCGGCGGCCGCTGAAGCCTGCCCTGACCGAGCCCCCCACACCCCGGCGCGCGCCCCGACCGCCGCACGCCCACCGCACCCGGCCACGCAGGCACACGCTTAGCCCGCCCCAGCGCGCGAGCCAGCACATCGCCGCTGCCACCGGTGCCGAGAACCCAGCACGAGGCCCCCGCCAGCACCACACGACGCCTGCGGTGGCACGCCAAGTCACGGCAGTGTCGGCGTGGGTGGGGTGGGCCGCCGCGCCGGTTGGGCGGCGCGGCGGGCCTGGGTCAGCGTTTGGGGACGATGTTGACGATCTTGGGGGCGCGGACGATGATCTTGGCGATGTCGGCACCGCCCAGGGCGTCCTGGATCTTGGCGGAGGCCAGCGCGCGGCGCTCCAGTTCCTCCGCGGTGATCCCGGGCGGGACCTCCAGGCGGTCGCGCACCTTGCCGCCGACCTGGACGACGCAGGTGACCGACTCCTCAACCAGCAGCGCGGGGTCGGCGGACGGCCAGCCCGCGCGGATCACCGGAGCCGTGCGGCCCAGCAGCTCCCACACCTCGTCGGCGGTGTAGGGGGCGAACAGCGACAGCAGCACCGCGATCGCCTCGGCGGCCTCGCGGACGGCCGGGTCGGCGGCGCCGGGGCCCGAGTCGATGGCCTTGCGGGTCGCGGTGACCAGCTCCATGATCCGCGCGATGGCGACGTTGAACCGCTGCGTCTCGACCAGCGTGGTCGCCTCGGCGACCGTGCGGGCCGTGGCGCGGCGCAGGGCCGGGTCGCCGGCGGTGACGTCCACGCCGGGCGCGGACGAGACCTCGGTGGCGATGCGGTGCACGCGGGACAGGAACTTCGACATGCCGTGCTGGGACACGTCGGCCCAGTCGATGTCGTCCTCGGGCGGGCCGGAGAACAGGATCGCCAGCCGGACGACGTCCACCCCGAACTCGGCGATCTGCTCGCCCAGGTCGACGCCGTTGCCCAGCGTCTTGGACATCGCCTTGCCCTGGTTGATCACCTGGCCCTGGTTCAGCAGCCGGGTGAACGGCTCGGTGAAGTCGACCATGCCCATGTCGTGCAGGACCTTGGTGAAGAACCGGCTGTACAGCAGGTGCAGGATGGCGTGCTCGACGCCGCCCGTGTACTGGTCGACCGGCATCCACTTGCGGACCTGCTCGACGTCGAACGGGCCGCCCTCGTAGTTCGGCGAGCAGTAGCGGAAGTAGTACCAGGACGAGTCGACGAACGTGTCCATGGTGTCGGTGTCGCGGGTGGCCGCGCCGCCGCACTTGGGGCACTCGGTGTTCACCCAGTCGGTCGCGGCCGCCAGGGGTGAGGTGCCCTTGGGCGCCAGGTCGGCGCCGCGCAGGCCCTCGGGCAGCTTCACGGGCAGCTGGTCGTCGGGGACGGGGACCTCGCCGCACGCCTCGCAGTGCACGATCGGGATCGGGCAGCCCCAGAACCGCTGCCGGGACACCAGCCAGTCGCGCAGCCGGAAGTTCACCGACGCGCGGCCGGTGCCGCGCTCCTCCAGGATCTCGGTGATGCGGGCGATGCCGTCGGCCTTGGTCAGCCCGTCGATCGGGCCGGAGTTGACGATGGCGCCGTCGCCGGGGGTGGCGACGCCCGTCTCGGCGGGGTCGGCCAGTCCGGTCTCGACGACGACGCGGACGGGCAGCCCGAACTTCAGCGCGAAGTCCAGGTCGCGCTGGTCGTGCGCCGGCACGGCCATGATCGCGCCGTGCCCGTACTCGGCCAGGACGTAGTCGGACGCCCAGACGGGCAGCCGCTCGCCGTTGACCGGGTTGACGGCGTAGCGGCCCAGGAACACGCCGGTCTTCTCGCGCTCGGTGGACAGCCGCTCGATCTCGCTCTCGCGGGAGACCTCGTCGCGGTAGGCCTCGAACGCGGCGCGATGGTCGGGGTGGCAGATCTCCTCGGCCAGCGCGGCGTCGGCGGCGACGACCATGAAGGTCGCGCCGTACAGGGTGTCGGGGCGCGTGGTGTAGACGGTGACGGGCTCGTCGCGGCCCTCGATCACGAAGTCGACGTCGGCGCCGGTGGAGCGGCCGATCCAGTTGCGCTGCATCAGCAGGACGCGCTCGGGCCACTTGCCCTCCAGCTGCGCCATGTCGTCCAGCAGCCGGTCCGCGTACTCAGTGATCTTGAAGTACCACTGGGTCAGCACGCGCTTCTCGACCAGCGCGCCGCAGCGCTCGCAGTGCCCGCCGACGACCTGCTCGTTGGCCAGGACGGTCTGGTCCTTCGGGCACCAGTTGACATGGCCGCCCTTGCGGTAGGCCAGGCCCCGCTCGTAGAAGCGCAGGAACAGCCACTGCGTCCACTTGTAGTACTCGGGGTCGGAGGTGTGCAGGCGCCGCGTCCAGTCGAAGGACGGGGCGTAGCGGTGGAAGGAGGCCGCCTGCGTCTCGATGTTGGCGTACGTCCACTCGGCGGGGTGCGAGTCGCGCTTGATGGCGGCGTTCTCGGCGGGCAGGCCGAAGGAGTCCCAGCCGATCGGGTGCAGGACGTTGTGACCGCGCTGGAACCAGTAGCGCGCGACGACGTCGCCGATGCCGAACGCCTCCGCGTGGCCCATGTGCAGGTCGCCGCTGGGGTAGGGGAACATGTCGAGGGCGTAGCGGCGCTCCTCGGCGGTGCCCGTCTCGTCCGCCTTGAACGGGTCGAGCTCCTCCCAGCGGGCCTGCCACTTGTCCTGAACCGCCCGGGGGTCGTACCCCTCGTTCAGGGGGGACGCCCCCCCTGTACCCCCCGGCGTCGCACGGTAGGGAACGTCGCTGCTCACGCTTCTGACTCCGGTTCCTGCTGCTGGGTCGTGGCCGTCCGCCGACATGAAACGGCCCCTCGCACAGGAGGGGCCACCACGCTGACGTCAGTGCGTCAACGTGGTCGTTCGAGGAGCAGCCTGGCTGACATACCTCAAGAGTAGCGCAGTCGCAACCCCCGCCGCCGCGACTTAGTGCCCCGACTCCTGGCGCGCCATGGACACGACGCCGGTCACCTGGACGCGGGTCAGCTCGAGATCGGCGCCGACGGCCGACAGCGTCTCCTCCTCGGAGACGGTCAGCGGCCCGTCGACCAGCGCGATCTCGGCGGCGGCGCGCAGGATGCTCTCCCGCGCCTCGGGGGCGAGGGCCGAGGCGGCGCGTCCCATCTCGACGCGGACCTCGTCGAAGGGGCGGCCCAGGTCGGCGTTCAGGGCGGTGTCGTCGTACCCGGGCTCGCCGGCCTGCCGGACGACGGCGACGGCGCGGGAGCGGGCGGCCTCGTCGGTGTAGTCGCCGGAGCGCAGGACCTGCGCGATGGCCATGCGCAGCAGCATGGCGGGCATCTGCGCGAGTTGCGCGGTCGTCGGCACGTCGAGCACGCCGGGGTTCCAGCGGCCGTGGCAGGTGTCGCACTCGACGAACTCGCCGCCGGCCTTCATCAGCGGGATGACCGGGATGAAGAACAGCGTGAAGAAGTTGCGCCCCTGCCGGCGGCGGTACTCGCGGTCGCCGCCGCAGTCGGGGCAGTGGAAGGTCCCCCTGGTCAGGGTGAAGAACACCACGCGCCAGCCGAAGATGATCAAGATCGCGCACCCTTTCTCGCCGAAGCGGCACATGGTAACGCCGCCGGACCGCCCGGATGGTAACGACGGCGGGCGGAGCCGCGTTCCCGCCCGGCCCCTTCCGGCCGCGCCGGCCGCCGTCACAACGACGAAAACGGCACGTCAAGGCCTGCGAATGATGGCGCCGGACACGTCCCGTGCAGCAGGATGTGCCAAACGGTTCATACACTCGTCGGTAACTAACCGGCAGGTCACCTTTCCGCGCGAGGAGTGCCATGCTCAACCTGTCCGTGCTGCTGGAGGACGCCGCCCGGGAGACGCCCGACCGCGACGCGGTCGTGTTCGGCGATCTCCGGCTGTCCTACTCCTTCCTCGACCAGGTCGCGAACCAGGTCGCGAACCTGCTGCGCGAGCGCGGCATCGGGCCGGGCGACAAGGTGGCGCTCTCCAGCCCGAACCTCCCGTACTTCCCGATGGTGTACTTCGGGGTGCTCAAGGCGGGCGCGGTCGTCGTCCCGCTGAACGTGCTGCTCAAGCCGCGGGAGATCGCCTACCACCTCGGCGACTCCGGGGCCAAGGCGTTCTTCTGCTTCGAGGGGACGCCGGAGCTGCCCCTCGGCGAGATGGGGCGCGCCGGGTTCGAGCAGGCGGAGGGCTGCGAGCACCTCTTCCTGCTGCCCGCCGACCCGTCCGCCGCGGAGTCCCCGGTCGAGGGGGCCGAGCTGTTCTGGGCGGCGCTCGCCGGCAAGCCGGGCACCTTCGAGACGGCGCAGACCGGGCCGGGCGACACCGCCGTGATCATCTACACCAGCGGGACGACCGGGCAGCCGAAGGGCGCCGAGCTCACGCACAGCAACCTGCTGACGAACGCCATGGTGGACGACACGCTCTTCTACCGGACGCTGCACGACACGTCGCTGGTGACGCTGCCGCTGTTCCACATCTTCGGCCAGACCTGCGTGATGAACGTCGGCCTCTACCGGCGCGCGACACTCGTGATGCAGGCGCGGTTCGACGCCCGGCAGGCCGTCGAGCTGATGGTCAAGGAGAAGGTGAACATCTTCGCGGGCGTCCCGACGATGTACTGGGGGCTGCTGACCGACGAGACCTCCGACGAGGACATCGCGGCGATCCGGGAGAACCTGCGGGTCGCGGTGTCGGGCGGGTCGGCGCTGCCCATGGAGGTCCTCAAGGGCTTCAGGACGAAGTTCGGCGTGGACGTCCTGGAGGGCTACGGCCTCTCGGAGACGTCGCCGGTGGCCTCGTTCAACCGCCCGGACCGTCCGACCAAGCCCGGCTCGATCGGCCTGCCCGTGTGGGGCGTCGAGATGAAGCTGATCGACGACGACTGGAAGGAGATCGAGGGCGAGGGGCCCGGCGAGATCGCCATCCGGGGCCACAACATCATGAAGGGCTACTACGGCCGGCCCGAGGCGACCGAGGCCGCCATCAGGGACGGCTGGTTCCGCACCGGCGACGTGGCCCGCCGCGACGAGGACGGCTACTACTACATCATCGACCGTTCCAAGGACATGATCATCCGCGGCGGGTACAACGTGTACCCGCGGGAGCTGGAAGAGGTCCTGATGACCCACCCGGAGGTGTCGCTGGCCGCGGTGGTGGGCGTCCCGCACCCCTCGCACGGCGAGGAGGTCAAGGCGTACGTGATCCGCACCCCCGGCGCGACCGTCACCGAGGACGAGCTGGTCGCGTGGGGCAAGGAGCAGTTCGCGAACTACAAGTACCCGCGGATCGTCGAGTTCCGCGACGAGCTGCCGATGACCGCCACCGGCAAGATCCTCAAGCGCGAGCTGCGCTGACCGCGCGCGGGGCCCGGGGCCTCAGCGGACGCTGAGGTCCTGGGTCCCGACGACGCGCAGCAGTCTCATCGCCTCGTGCGAGGGCGTGCCCGGCGTGGTCGTGTAGAGGACGACCCGCTGGTCGCGTTCCGGCACGTAGAGGACGTCGCAGTGCATGTCCAGCTCGCCGACGACGGGATGCGTCATGCGCTTGCGGCTGCCCCGCCTGATCCCGACCTCGCCCTCGTCCCAGAGCCGGGCGAACAGCGCGCTGCGGCCGGCGACCTCGGCGACCAGCCCGGCGATGCCGGGGTCGCCCGGATACCGGCCGAACGCCGCCCGCAGGTCGGCCACCAGTCCGCGGGCGAACCGCGTCAGGTACTCGTCGGCGCCGTACCGCTCGATGTCGGAGCCGCCGAACAGCCAGCGGACGACGTTGCGCTCATGGGGCGCCATCGCTGCGAAGTCGGTCATGAGGGCCGCCGCGAGCGGGTTCCAGGCGATGATGTCCTGCCGGGCGTTCAGCACGTAGGCGGGCGTGTCGTCCAGCCGTTCGAGCAGGTGCACGATCCCTGGCGGGACGTCCTGCGAAGGGCCGCTCGGCGGTTCCGGCGCCTCACCGGCGAGGCCGTAGAGATAGGCGCGCTCATCGTCGGTCAGCCTCAGCGCGCGCGCCAGCGCCCCGAGGATCTGCCTGGACGGACGGGGCCCGCGCCCCTGCTCAAGGCGGATGTAGTAGTCCACCGACATCCCGGCCAGCTGCGCGACCTCTTCCCGCCGCAGACCGGGGGTCCGGCGGCGCGTCCCTCCCGGGAGCCCGACGTCCGAGGGCTGGATGCGGGCCCGCCGGGAACGCAGGAACGCCGCCATCTCCTGTCTGTCCATGTCCTCCAGCATGTCCGATACGGCGGAGCGGCGGCCGGGCCGAGGGTGGTACGGCCGATCCCAGCTTCGGGCGGTCTCTCCTCAGCCCGGACGCCGCCGGGAAACCTGGACGGCATGACGACACAGATCGCACTCATCACCGGAGCCAACAAGGGCATCGGCTTCGAGACCGCCCGCGTCATCGGCCGCGGCGGCGCCACGGTGCTGCTCGGGGCGCGCTCGGCCGAGCGCGGCGAGCCGGCCGCCGCCGCGCTCGCCGCGGAGGGGATCGACGCCCGGTTCGTCCGGCTGGACGTCACCGGCGCCGACACCGTCGAAGCCGCCGCCAAGTGGATCGACGCCGAGTTCGGGCGGCTCGACATCCTGGTCAACAACGCCGGGATCACCACGACGGGCGCCACCGGCTTCCCGCCGAGCCGCACGGCCGCGGACCTGGTCCGGACCGCGTTCGAGACCAACGTGTTCGGCGTCGTCGCGGTCACCAACGCGATGCTCCCGCTGCTGCGCCGCTCCCCCGCCGGGCGGATCGTCAACGTCTCCAGCGAACTCGGCTCGCTGACGTTGCACAGCGACCCGTCCAGCCCGGTGCACGGCGTCAACCTGCTGCCGTACAACGCGTCCAAGTCGGCGCTGAACGCCGTCACCGTCGCCTACGCCAAGGAGCTGGCCGGCACCTCGATCACGGTGAACGCCGCCACGCCCGGGTACTGCGCGACGGACCTCAACGGCCACGCCGGGCACCGGACCCCGGAGCAGGGGGCGTCCGTGATCGCCGGGGTGGCCCTCCTCGGCGACGGCGGCCCGACGGGCGCGTTCCTCGCCGAGGACGGCCCCCTGCCCTGGTAGTCCGGGCTCAGATCGAGTAGGGCAGGCGCTTGATCCCGTTGATGAAGTTGGACTCCAGCCGCTCGGGCTCGGCGGCCGCGCGGATCTCCGGCGTCCGGCGCAGCAGCTCGCGGAACATCACGGTGATCTCGCGCCTGGCCAGGTGCGCGCCGAGGCAGAAGTGCGGCCCGGGCCCGCCGAACCCGACGTGCTGCTTGTTGTCGCGCAGGATGTCGAACCGCTCCGGGTCGGTGAAGACCGACTCGTCCCGGTTGGCCGACCAGTAGTAGAGGACGAGCTTGTCGCCCTCCTTGATCTCGTGCTCGTTCAGCATGGTGTCGCGGGTGGCGGTCCGGCGCATCCAGATCACCGGCGAGACGTACCGGACGATCTCCTCGACCGCGCCGGGCATGCGGGCCTCGAAGTCCTCGACGAGCAGGGCCCGCTGGTCGGGGTGGCGGGTGAACAGGTCGAGGCCGTGCGCGATCGCGTTGCGGGTGGTCTCGTTGCCGGCGACGACCAGCAGGATGAAGAACGAGCCGAGCTCCTGGTCGGTCAGAGACTCGCCGTCGAGGTTGGCGTTCACCAGGGCGGAGGTGAGGTCGTCGGTGGGGTTCGCGCGGCGCTGCCGCCCGAGGTCCTCGACCAGGCCGCGGAGCGTCTCGCCGGCGCCGATCAGCGCCATCGCCATCTGCTCGGGGTCGTCGGACGGGATGAACTCGGCGTCGTTGCCCGCCAGGATGACGTTGGTGGCGTCGAGGACGGTCTGGTAGTGCTCCTCCTCGATGCCCATCATGTCGCAGATGATCTTCAGGGGGAGCCGGGCGGCGACGTCCGCCACGAAGTCGCCCGAGCCGCCGCCCGCCGCCACGTTCTCGACGATCTGGCCGGCGACCGCCTCGACCCGGTCCTCGAACCGCTGGATCATGCGGGGCGAGAACGCCCGGGACACGATCCGCCTGATCTTGGCGTGCCGGGGGTCGTCCATGCTGATCAGCGAGCCGAAGTACTCGTGCATGTCGCCCGGCATGTCCGGGATGCTGATGGCGCCCTTGCCGGAGCAGAAGTCCTGCGGGCGGCGGGACGCCTCCACGACGTCGGCGTGCCGGGTCAGCGGGTAGTACCCGGGGCCCTTGGGCACGATGACGACCTCGGGCTCCTCGAAGCGGATGAGGCCGGGGTGCCACCGCAGCGCCTTGAACGCCTCATGGCGGTAGTCGTGCGGCTTCCGCCAGAACTCCCAGTCCGTCAGGTTGATGTCCTCGACTTTGAGCACGCGCCCACCACCTCGTCAACGTCCGAACCCGATTCGGTTTACACGTACCCTCTCAAAGTAAAGAGGAAAGCGCACACTGATCGGCCGGGTGACGCGCCTCACATTAGCCTGCCGGGCCCGGCCCCCGCCCCGGGCCCGGCACGCGGTCACAGCCGCGTCCACGCCTCCTGGAGGACCGAGCGCAGGATCTGCTCGATCTCGTCGAAGTGCCCCTGGTCGCAGATCAGCGGCGGCGCGAGCTGGACGACCGGGTCGCCGCGGTCGTCGGCGCGGCAGTACAGGCCCGCCTCGTAGAGGGCCTTGTCGAGGAACCCGCGCAGCAGCCGCTCGGACTCCTCCTCGTCGAAGGTCTCGCGGGTGTCGCGGTCCTTCACGAGCTCGATGCCGTAGAAGTAGCCGTCGCCTCGGACGTCCCCGACGATCGGCAGGTCGCGCAGCCGCTCCAGCGTGCCCCGGAACGCGTCCCGGTTGCGCAGGACGTGCCCGTTCAGATCCTCGCGCTCGAACAGGTCGAGGTTGGCCAGCGACACCGCCGCCGCCACCGGATGCCCGCCGAAGGTGTAGCCGTGCGCGAACATCTCCGTCCCGCCCTTGAACGGCTCGAACAGGCGGTCGGCGACGAGCATCCCGCCGAGCGGCGCGTACCCGGAGGTCACGCCCTTGGCGAAGGTGATGATGTCGGGCGTGTAGCCGAACCGCTGCGCGCCGAACATCGTGCCGAGGCGTCCGAACGCGCAGATCACCTCGTCCGACACCAGCAGGACGTCGTGCCGGTCGCAGATCTCGCGGACGCGCTCGAAGTAGCCGGGCGGCGGCGGGAAGCAGCCGCCGGCGTTCTGCACCGGCTCCAGGAACACGGCGGCGACGGTGTCGGCGCCCTCGAACTCGATGGCCTCCTCGATCCGGTCGGCGGCCCACCGGCCGAAGGCCTCCGGGTCGTCGCGGTGCTCGGCGGCCCGGTAGATGTTGGTGTTGGGCACCCGGAAGCCGCTCGGCACCAGCGGCTCGTACGGCGCCTTCAGACCGGGCAGGCCGGTGATCGACAGCGCGCCGTGCGGGGTGCCGTGGTAGGCGACCGCGCGGCTGATCACCTTGTGCTTGGTCGGCTTGCCGGTGAGCTTGAAGTAGTGCTTGGCGAGCTTCCAGGCGCTCTCGACGGCGTCGCCGCCCCCGGTGGTGAAGAACACGCGGTCCAGCCCGGCGGGCGCGAGGCCGGCGAGCCGCTCGGCCAGCTCGACGGCCTTCGGGTGCGCGTAGGACCAGATCGGGAAGTAGGCCAGTTCGGCGGCCTGCTTGGCGGCGGCCTGCGCCAGCTCCTCGCGGCCGTGCCCGGCCTGCACGGTGAACAGCCCGGAGAGCCCGTCCAGGTAGCGGCGGCCCGCCGAGTCGTAGACGTAGGCGCCCTCGCCCCGGACGATCACCGGGATCTCGCCGCCGCCCTGGGACGCCGAGTGCCGCGAGAAGTGCATCCACAGATGGTCGCGCGCCGCCCTCTGCATCGCGTCGTGCTGCTGGCTGGTCACGTCCGGCTCCGTCATCACGTTTCCCTCGATGCGATCGATCCAGTTGCGCAGATGCTACGGGACTACGGATTCCGCTGTAAATACGTGGTGATACCTCGATATCCGAAGAGAGACACCCCCGGCGACCGTCGGTCGCGAAGCCGCGGGTACCGTTCGCCGCGAACCGAGGAGGCGGACATGGGCGACATCACGACCGGATCTGTCAGCGCGAACGGGCTCGACTTCGGCTATCTCACCGCCGGCCCCGACGACGGGCCCCTGGCGCTGCTGCTGCACGGCTTCCCCGACTCCCCGCACACCTGGCGGCACCTCATGCCGGAGCTGGCCGCCGCCGGATACCGCGCCGTGGCCCCCTTCATGCGCGGCTACGCCCCCACGTCCGTCCCCGAGGACGGCGCGTACCAGAGCGGCGCCCTCGCCGCCGACGCCGTCGCCCTGCACGAGGCGCTCGGCGGCGGCTCCGACGCGGTGCTCGTCGGCCACGACTGGGGCGCCTTCGCCGCCTACGGCGCGGCCGCCGCCGCCCCGGAGCGGTGGCGCAAGGCGGTCGCCATGTCCGTCCCGCCCCTCTCGGTGATGACGACCGCGTTCTTCGACTACGAGCAGCTCAAGCGCTCCTTCTACATCTTCGTCTTCCAGACGCCGCTGGCCGAGCTCGCCTTCGGCCGCGCGTTCGTCGAGGGGCTGTGGCGCGACTGGTCGCCGGACGACGGCCGCGACCGGTCCGGGGACGTCGACCGCGTCATGGAGTGCCTTGGCGCGCCCGCCAACGCCGCGGCGGCGATCGGGTACTACCGCGCGATGCTCGACCCGTCCCGGCACGTCGAGCGGTACGCGGCCGAGCAGGAGGCGACGACCCTCACCGGCGAGCGCCCCGTCCTCTACCTGCACGGCGCCGAGGACGGCTGCCTCGGCGCGGACGCGGTCGACCTCGACGCCGTCCTGGCGGCCCTCCCGCCGGGCTCGCGGGCGGAGCGGATCCCCGCGGCCGGCCACTTCCTCCAGCTCGACCGCCCCGCCGAGGTGAACGGGCACGTCCTCAGCTGGCTGGCGTCCTGATCAGGTCGGCCGCCTTCTCGCCGATCATGATCGCGGGGGCGTTGGTGTGGCCCCTGGTGATCTGCGGCAGGACCGACACGTCCGCGACGCGGAGCCCCTCGACGCCGCGGACGCGCAGGTCCGGGTCGACGACGGAGTCCTCGCCGGTGCCCATCCGGCACGTGCCGGTGGGGTGGTAGAGCGTCTCGGAGTGGCCCCGGACGTAGGCGGCCAGCGCCTCGTCGTCGTCCGCCCCCACGTAGGGGTCCATGACGTCGCCGACGTACGGCTTCAGCGCGTCTCCGGCCATCAGCTCCTCCGCGTGGCGGATGCCGTGCATCAGCCTGCGCAGGTCGCTCTCCCCGGACAGGTAGCCGGGGTCGATCACCGGCGGCGCGGCCGGGTCGGCGGAGGCGAGCGTGATGCGTCCGGACGACTCCGGCTGGAGCAGCACGACGCCGACCGTCACGCCGTGCTCGGTCGGCGGGGTGAGCCCGTGCGCGACGTACGGGGCCGGCGCGAAGATCAGTTCGAGGTCGGGGGCGTGCAGGGACGGGGCGCTCTTGGTGAAGACGACCGCCTCGCCCACGTTGGAGGTGAAGGGTCCGCGCCGCGCGAGCAGGTAGCGGGCGATGTTCGGCACCGACTCCGCCCCGGCGAGCGTGACCTTCCTGGGGCAGTGCCGGACGACGCCGGCCGACAGGTGGTCCTGGAGGTGGCGCCCGACCTCGGGAGACTCCACGACCGGCTCCACTCCGGCGCTCCGCAGGTGGTCGGGGTCACCGACGCCGGACAGCATCAGCAGATGCGGCGACCCGACCGCGCCCGCGGCCAGGACGACCTCGCGGCGGGCCGTGACGCGTCCGCCGCCGTACTCCACGCCGGTCGCGCGGCCGTCCTCGATCAAGATCTTCGACACCTGCGCGCCGGTCATGACGGTCAGGTTGGGGCGTTTGCGGGCCGGGCGCAGGTAGGCGTCGGCCGCGCTGCACCGCCTGCCGCGCCGCTGGCTGACCGGCGTGAGCGCGAACCCCTCGTTGGAGGGGCCGTTCAGCTCGGGCAGCCTGGTCAGGCCGGCGGCGGCGCACGCCTCCAGGAACGCCCGCGTCGCCTCGTTCGGGCTGCGCTGCTCGGAGATCGTGACGGGACCGGACGTCCCGTAGACGTCGCCCTTGTTGCTGCCGACGCGTCCCTCGACCCGCTTGAAGTACGGGACGACGTCCTCGTACGACCAGCCGGGGACGTCCCAGTCGTCGTAGTCGTCGTAGTGGCCGCGCACCCACATCATCGCGTTCAGCGAGGACGACCCGCCGAGCATCCTCCCCCGCGGCCAGTACAGCTCGCGCCCGTCCAGCCCGGGCTGCCGAGCGGTGCTGAAGTCCCAGTCGTACTCGGTCTTGAAGAGCTTCGGGAACGCCGCCGGGATGTGGATCTCGCCCTTGTCGTCCGGGCCGCCCGCCTCCAGCAGCGCGACCGTGACGGAGGCGTCCTCGGACAGCCGCGCGGCCAGAGCGCAGCCCGCGGACCCGGCGCCGACGATGACGTAGTCGTGTTCCATGAGGGCTCCCGCTCTCCACGGGCCGCGGCACCGGCCCGGTTCTTTCCCCAGGGCTTACCACCGCGCGGCCCGCCCGTCCATGCGTCGCGGAGCGGTTTCGGAAGTCGGCGCGCCGATGGAACCCGGATCGGGCGGACGGCGTCGATCCCGTGGACCTTTGATCACTCGGAGGAGGCGTGCGATGACCGGGTACCCGGCCGGATCAGTCGAACCGTACGAGCGCGGCGTGGAGGCCCGGCGCGACGGGAACCTCGCGGAGGCCGAGAAGCTGCTGAAGCAGGCGTTCGAAGCGGGGCATCCCGGCGGCGCCCACGAACTCGGCGGCATCGCGGCGCAACTCGGCGCCGACCGCGAGGCGGTGGCGTGGTGGCGGCGGGCCGCCGAGGCGGGGCTCCCCGAGAGCGCCTTCGAGCTCGGCTACGGCGCGGAGCGGGACGGCGATCTGGAGGCCGCCGAGCGCTGGTACCGGCAGGCGGCCGAGGGCGGCTTCTCCGGCGGCGCGCTGAACCTGGGCGTCCTGCTGGAGAAGAAGGGCGACGTCGCCGAGGCCATGGACTTCTTCCGCCGGGCCTGGGAGCTCGGCGAGGACAAGGCCGCGTACAACCTCGGCCGGCTGTACGACGACGACGGGAAGGGCGACCTCGAGGCGGCGGAGGCCTGGTACATCCGCGCCGCCGAGCGCGGCAACGGCGGCGCCGCGTTCAACCTGGGGTTCGTGCGGCAGGACAGGGGCGATGCCGCCGGGCAGCTCCAGGCGTGGCGGCAGTCCGCCGATCTCGGGTACCACAAGGCGGCCTTCTGCCTCGGCGACCACTTCCAGAAGGCGGGGGATGAGGACGCCGCCATCGGCTGGTTCCGCAGATCGGTGCAGGAGGCCGGCGTCGAGCACGCCGCCCGCAGGCTCGGCGACATCTACCGCGGCCGCGGCGACGAGCGCAGTGCCCGGTTCTGGTCGGAGTTCGTGAGCGGGCTCAGCTGCTACAGCCCGGAGTTCGAGGCGTTCGCCGCCGCGGGCTCGGCCGCGGCGATCCAGCGGCAGGACGTCCTCAACGCCGCCGTCGGGGACGGCGACATCGCCTTCGACCTCGACGCGCGCACCCTCACCTCGGGCGGACGCACCTTCCACGGCGTGACGTTCCTCGGCAGCTTCTCGCACGTGAGCGACACGTGGCTGTGGGCGTGGGCCAATCCGAACTACGAGAACGACGTGGCCGCCATCGTCCCGCTGGCCGCCGTCCGCGAGTACGGCGAGCGCCATGCCGTCCCCGAGCTGTCGGCGGGACGCCTGGACCTGTGCGACTTCCCCGACCCGCACCAGGCGGCGACCACCATGGTCATCGCCGCCGCCGCGCTGCTCGGCGGCAACGGCGTGCGGAGCTGCCGCGTGAACGACGGGCAGGGCTCGTTCTACTTCCACCTCGACGACCCGTCCCTGCCCGCGGCCGAGTTCGACCCGCTCTCGGCGACGCGCCTCCTGATGGCCGCCGCCGAGATCTTCCCCACCGAGCAGCGCCGCGTCGTCCGCGGCTTCCTCGCCCACCACGGGTGCCGGATCAGGGAGTCCGAGGAGGTCGTCGAGGGCATCGCCCCGCAGGGCGGCCAGGTGACGGTCGCCTTCACGCCCGACGGCCTCATCAAGGCCGCCAGCGCGGGCCACGCCGCCGGCTGACCGGTCCGGCCTCCGGCAGCGGCGGGCGAGGTCAGGCGGAGAAGCGGCGGAGCAGGACGGCCATGCGCTTGTCGTGGTGCTCGCGGTGCATGCGCCCGTCGCGCATCAGGGTGAGGAGGCCGTGCAGGCCGCTCCAGAAAGTCTCGGTGAGGACGTCCACGTCGTCCTCGCCCGCGAACGGCCGGACGGTCTCGCGCAGCTCGCCGAAGGCCTCCTGGAGCGGCGCCGGGGCCTCGGGGGTCGCGAACGGCAGGTCGACGGACCTGACGAACATCACGTCGTAGAGGGCGGGCCTGCGCTCCGCGAAGTCCGTGTAGGCCGCCGCGACGTTGGCCAGCGCCTCGGCGGGCTCGCGGGCCGCGGTGCGCGCCTGCCGCAGCTCGACCGCGAGCTCGGCGCAGCCCTCGACCGCGACCGCCGCCATGATGGCGCCCTTGCCCTTGAAGTGGCTGTAGAGGACGGGCTGGCTGTACTCGATCTCCGCGGCGAGCCGCCGCGTCGTCACCGCGTCCCACCCCTCGCTCTCGGCGAGCTCCCGCGCCGCC
Organism: Actinomadura sp. K4S16; assembly: GCF_008327685.1. GTDB lineage: Bacteria > Actinomycetota > Actinomycetes > Streptosporangiales > Streptosporangiaceae > Spirillospora. Next base: position 27,161 of record NZ_BDDE01000018.1, on the reverse strand, counting down.
GTGATGATCAGCTTCTCGCGTTCCGCGCGCTCGCGCTCCTTGCGGCCCTGGATCGACATGACCGCGACTCTAGCACTGCTAGATATTCTGCTCATGCTCTGCTAGCGTCGATCTCGTTCCTAGCAGCGCTAGCAATGAGGAGACCTCCATGCTCACCCCCATCGCCTATGGCCTGGCCGTCGTGCTCGCCCTGTTCTGCGTCCTGATCGGCCTGCGATTCCTCACGGCCCCCGTGGCGTCGGCCGCCGGCTACGGGGTCCCCGCCAAGCCGGACGGCGACCGCGCCTACCTGGAGATCAAGGGGCTGCGCGACCTGACCTTCGGCGTCCTCGGCCTCGCCTTGATCGCTTTCGCGGGCGCGCACGCCGCGGGCTGGTACATGCTGACCGTGGCACTCGCGCCGCTCGGCGACACCCTCATCGTGCTGCGCTACGGCGGCCCGAAGGCCACCGCCTTCGGCGTCCACTTCGCCACCGCCGCGGCCGTGCTGGTGAGCGCGGCCCTCCTCTTCGCCGTCTGACCGTTCCGTTCCGGACAAGGAGCCCACCGCATGTCACTGATCTCACCGGACTTCGACGAATCTGTGATCGTCCGTGCCGCCGACGCCGAGGTCGTCGACCTCTCCCCCAGCGTCACCCGCCTGCTGGCCGACAGCAGCTCGACCGGCGGCGCCCTGTCCACCCACCGGGTGACCCTGGCCGGCGGCGCCAACGGGGCCCGACCGCACCGCCACGACGGATCCGCCGAGATGTTCTACATGCTGGACGGCGCCGCCCAACTGCTATCGGGCGAGCAGGTGGTCACCGCCGAACGCGGCGACCTCGTCATCGTGCCGCCCGGCCTGCCGCACGCCTTCGCCGCCGCCCCCGGGCACGACGCCGACATCCTCATCGTCATCACCCCGGGCGTCGAGCGGTTCGAGTACTTCCGCCACCTGGAGCGCATCGTCCACGGGAAGGTCCCGCCCGAGAGCCTGCTGGACGTCCAGGAGCTCTACGACACCTACTTCCTCAGCAGCGAGGCCTGGGAGAAGGCGCGCGGCTGACCGCCGGGCCCCGAAACGCCGACGGGCCGACCGGAAGCGTCCGGTCGGCCCGTCGGCGGCGTAGGCCTGCGCGCCGTCACGACCCCCAGTCGGGGCGCAGCGGCATGTGGCTCGTGCCGTCGTCCTCCAGCTTCACGCCGAGCGTCTGGTGCAGCTGGATCCAGTTCTGGTTGAAGCCGAGCACGCAGCCGGCCATGTAGACGCGCCACACGCGGGCCGTGCCCTCGCCGACCTCGGCGACGGCCTCGTCCCAGTGGGCGTCGAGGTTCTCGCACCAGCCGGTGAGCGTGCGCGCGTAGTGCTCGCGCAGGTTCTCCTGGTGGCGGATCTCGAACCCGGCGTCGTTCATCTGGCACTGGACGTAGCCCGGGCCCTCCAGCTCTCCGTCCGGGAACACGTACCGGTTGATGAACCCGTTCTCCTTGCGGGACGGCAGCGTGTTGTCGGGGCGCGTGATGGTGTGGTTCAGCATCCGCCCGCCCTTCTTCAGCTTCCCGTGGAGGAAGGAGAAGTAGGCCGGCAGGTTCTTCTTCCCGATGTGCTCGGTGAGGCCGATGGAGCTGATCGCGTCGAAGCCGGTCTCGGTCACGTCGCGGTAGTCCATGTGCCGGACCTCCGCGAGGTCGGACAGGCCCCGGTCGGCGATGGCCTTCTGCGCCCACTCGGCCTGCTGCTTGGACAGCGTGACGCCGAGCGCCTTGACCCCGTACTCCTTCGCGGCGTGCATCACCATGCCGCCCCAGCCGCAGCCCACGTCCAGCAGCCGCATCCCCGGCTTCAGCCCGATCTTCTTGGCCACCAGGTCGTGCTTGTTGAACTGGGCCTCCTCCAGCGTCGCGCCCTCATGCGGATAGCACGCGCAGGTGTAGGCCATGGAGGGGCCGAGCACCCATTCGTAGAAGGTGTTGGACACGTCGTAGTGGTGGGAGATGGCCCGCGCGTCCCGCCTCTTGGAGTGCCGCAGCCACGAGGGGATGCGGCTGAACGGCGCCTCCTGCGGCGGCGGGTCCAGCCGCCGCGACGCCGCGGCCCGCAGCAGCGGATCGCGCATCACCGAACCGGCGATCTTCGCCTTGTCGCGCGGCGACACGTCGGCGAGCACCTGCTGCATCGTGGTCAGCGCCGTGATCATGTCGCCGTTCACGTCGATCATGCCGGTGACGTAGGCGCGGGCGAGGCCCAGCGCGCCCGGCGAGTGCAGCAGGTACGAGACCGCGTACGGCGAGCGGACGTCGAACCGGATGTCGGCGCCGGGCACCCCGGCACGGGAACCGTCGTAGGCCGTGAACTCCACTGGCGCCTCAGCCCCGGCGAGCTGCTCGAAGACCCTGGCCAGCGTCATCTTGCTCCTCCTGTCTCTCCGCCCCGGCCCGGACGGCGGCGGTCGGCCGCCTCCGCGCGGGGCTCCCCCGAAGCGGGCGCCTGGTCAGCGTCCGCGCACGCACTTGTCATAGAGGTCCAGCAACCTCCCGTCGGGGTCGTAGGACCCCTTGAGCCGCCGGTAGGTCTCCCCGTCGTAGTACCGCCAGAACTCGTCCCGGCCGTAGAAGGCGGTCGAGTAGAGGGACTTGTGGCCGTCGAGGGCGGCCACCTTCCGTTCGATGAGGCGGTTGTGGTACTCGGGGATCTGGCCCGGCGGGATCCGCACCGTCCCCCAGAAACCGGCGTTCACGTAGGGGCGGCCCACGTCCAGCGGGTACAGCGGCCACCGCTCCTTGGCGCGCAGCGGGCAGAGCCAGATCGGGCTCATGCCCACCTTGTCGTGGAAGAACTCCAGGAACTCCGGCAGTTTCTCGACCGGCACCTCGATGTCCTGGATGACGTCCTCGCGCGGCCGCAGCCCGCGCCACCGCTCCGCGCGCGCGACGATGTGGTACCGGCGGTCGTAGGCGACGAGCTTGCGGTACACGTCGGAGCGCTTGTACTTGTCGGGCCACAGCCTCCGGACGGCCGGGTTCTGCACGCCGAACGCGCCCGAGCACCAGAACCAGTCGGTGTCCCAGCGCCAGATGTAGTCGCGGATCGTCAGGAAGTCGACCGACCGCTGCTGGATCGACCTGTAGTAGATCTGCTGGCCGGTGTAGTCGGAGGTGTAGGGCGCCGAGTCGGCGAAGAAGCCGAGCGTGATGTACTGCTCGTCGGCGCTGAAGACCGTCCCGTCCATGAAGTCGACGGTCTCGTCCTCGAACGTCCCCGACTCGGTGATCTCCCCCATCACGCGGGCGAGCTCCGCCGCGTCGGTGAACCGCAGGTGCCGCAGCCGGACGTACGGCCGAACGGGCCGCAGCTCGATCTTCAACCGGAGGCTGTAGCCGAGCGTCCCGTAGGAGTTCGGGAAGCCGTAGAACAGGTCCTTGTGCTCGTTGTCGCGCGTGGCCGTGACGATCTGCCCGTCGCCGGTGAGGACCTCCAGCTCCAGGACGCCCTCGTGCGGCAGCCCGTCGCGGAACGAGGTCGACTCGATGCCGAGCCCGGTCACCGCGCCGCCCAGCGTGATCGTCTTCAGCTGCGGGACGACCGTCGGCATCAGGCCGTGCGGCAGCGTCGCGTCGACCAGGTCCTCGTAGGTCGTCATGCCCTGGACCTGCGCGGTCCGCTCGTCCGGGTCGACGCTCAGCACCTTGTCGAATCCGGAGACGTCCAGGCCGGGCGCCGACGAGGGGTCGCGCCACCGGAACAGGTTCGAGGTCCGCTTCGCCAGCCGCACCGGCGTGCCCGCCGGTATGGCCCGGTAGGACCTCCTGAGCGCCTCCACCGCCCGCTGGTGATCGCCCTTGATCGCAAGCTCCGTCATCTACCCCTCCCTCGCATAGTTAATCGATCATCCCATGCATGGTCCACATAACCCGGACGTCGCGGGAGTCACAGGTAGAGAGGGGAATAAAACCACGGGCGTACACATAGGCGTCGTTTCATCTCCTGGAGGCTGCCGGCCGCCGTCACGGCGGCCACGTCAACTCTCCCCGGAGGCGTACTCCGACAAACCCGAGGCGCGTTCAGCGGCGGTTCCGCGCGCCCCCGTTCACTTCACCAGGCGCAGGATCCACGGGTAGCGGAACGTCTGGCCGGTCAGCGCGAAGACGGCCGCGATCGCCGACAGCACCCACGCCACCGCGTACGCGACCCCGCCGACGCCGAACGTGACGATCGTGAGGAGCAGCAGCGTGACCTGGAAGTTCACGGCCTCCGCCGCCTGCAGCCGGACGTAGGGCGACCGCTTGCCGCTCAGCAGCATCAGCAGGAGCGGGCCGACGAACAGCGTCGGGACGGCGACGGCGTGCGCGGCGGCGGCCAGCATCCGGTCCTCGCCCGTCACCGCCGCGCCCTCCGGCACGACGGGCCGCGCGGGGGCGGGCACCAGGTCGTGGAGGACCGCGCCGAGGTCCTTGCGCGTCTTGCCCGTCATCGCCAGTTGCACGCGCAGGTCGAACTCGTCCTCGTCGAGGCGCCCTTCGGCGTAGGCGTCCTGAAGCCGCTGGATGACCGGTTCCCGCTCGGCGTCCGAGACCCGCAGATCCCCCACCGCGTAGCTGCTGTCCATACGACCAATGCTCCGCGCGGCCCCGCCTCCGGGCTATCAGGGAAGACCCTGAGGATCCCCTGAATTGCGCCGGACGTACTCCTCCCCTGGGATCAGGCGCCCGCCGAACAGCTCCGACACCGTGACGAACACGTACCCCTCGGCGGCCAGCCGGTCGATGATCTTCGGAACGGCCCGCACGCTCGTCGGGTGGATGTCGTGCATGAGGACGATGTAGCCGGGCCTCGCCGCCTTCAGCACCCGCCTCTCGACGTAGGCGGTGTCGCGGTGCTCCCAGTCGAGGGGATCGACCGTCCACAGCACCTGCGCCAGCCCCAGCCGCCGCGTGATCTCCTTCAGCCGCTTGGACGTCGACCCGTACGGCGGCCTGAGCAGCACTGGCACGACCCCCGACGCCCGCCGGATCGCGTCCTGCGTCTTCGTCAGCTCCGCCATGACCTTCTTCTGGGAGGCCCTCCCGAGGTCGGCGTGCGTGTAGCTGTGGTCGGCGATCTCATGCCCGGCCTCATGCTCGCGCCGCACCAGTTCCGGATGCCTCGCGGCGTTCTCCCCCACGATGAAGAACGTGGCCCTGACCTTGCGGGCGGCGAGGATGTCCAGCAGTTCCGCGGTGCTCGCCGCGGGCCCGTCGTCGAACGTCAGCGCCAGGCACTTGAGCCGGGCGCAGTCGGGCGGCGGCGGCTCGGGCGGCGCCGCCGGCTTCGTCCGGGGCCTCGCCGCGGGGGGCTCGGTCCGCGCGACGGGCCTCACCTGGCCCCGGGCGGGGGTGAGCGTGCTCAGGACGCCGCACACCGAGACCGCGAGCACGGCCGCGGCCACCCGCCGAACAAGGTTCGGCCTGCTCATCGACACCCCCGCGTGATGATCCCCCGAAGGCGCCAGTCTAGGGCTCGGGTCCCCGCCCGGCCGGGCTCGCCGCCGCTGTGTCGGGAACCCGCGCGCCGCCGATCTCGTTATCGTCGTACACCGCAACCCCGCCCCGGAGCCGTTCCGGGCGGGACCAGACGACGGGGTGAGGGATGAGGTTCCGGGACCGGTTCGGGATCCGCAGGCACCGCGGGTCCACGGTGACGAAGCTCGACAGGGAGGCGACGGACTCCGACATCGAGGCGCTGATCGCCTTCGCCCGCGACCGCCGCGGCGTCGAGTTCTTCGTCGAGCCGGAGACCTACGCCACCGACACCACGGCCGTCGCCGTCGCCCACGACGGCGAGTGGACGCGCCGCCGCGTCGGCTCCCCCAAGGTCATCGGCAGGGTCGCCCGCGACCTCGGCCTGCCCGTCTACGACGTCCAGATCGTCGGCTACCCGCCCCGCATGCGCGCCTGGAACGACCGCAACCGCGACCGCCGCATCGACCCCGGCACCCCCGGCCAGGCCGTCTCCTCCTGACCCCCGCCCCGTGGTCCGAGAGAGGCTCTAAGCCGTGAGTTCAGCGGCGAGCGCCTCCACGCGGGCGCGGATCTCGTCGCGGATGGGACGCACGGCGTCGACACCCTGCCCGGCGGGGTCGTCGAGCCGCCAGTCGAGGTAGCGCTTGCCGGGAAAGACCGGGCAGGTGTCCCCGCAGCCCATGGTGATGACGACGTCGGAGGCCTGGACGGCGTCGGCTGTCAGGACCTTGGGGATCTCGGCCGCGATGTCGATGCCCTCTTCTGCCATGGCCTGGACGACGGCGGGGTTGACCCGGTCGGCGGGCTCGGAGCCGGCGGACCGGACCTCGACCCGGTCGCCGGCGAGATGGGTGAGGTAGGCGGCGGCCATCTGGGACCGTCCGGCGTTGTGGACGCAGACGAACAGCACACTGGGCTTCTCGGACATCAGGCACCTCGCGGATCGGAAGTCGTGGGCAGGAGGGTCTCGGCGGTCCCGGCCCCGCGCGGCCGGGCGGGGAACCGGCGGCGGAGCCCGAGCGAGACGTGGACGAGGGCGACCAGTACGGGCACCTCGATCAGCGGACCGACGACACCGGACAGCGCCTGGCCGGAAGTGACCCCGAACGTGCCGACGGCCACGGCGATGGCCAGTTCGAAGTTGTTCCCGGCCGCGGTGAAGGCCAGCGTCGCGGTGCGGGAGTAGGGCAGCCGGACAGCGCGGCCCAACGCGAAGGCCCCGCCCCACATGAGCGCGAAATAAGCCAGCAGCGGCACGGCGATGCGGGCGACGTCGGCCGGCCTTGAAGTGATCGCCTTCCCCTGCAGGGCGAACAGGATCACGATCGTGAACAGCAGCCCGTAGAGCGCGACCGGTCCGATGCGGGGCAGGAACCGCTCCTCGTACCAGTCGCGCCCGCGGGTCTTCTCCCCGAGGCGACGGGTGAGGTATCCGGCCAGGAGCGGAACGCCGAGGAACACGAGGACGTTCACCACGATCGCGCCGGTGGAGAAGTGCGCGTCGTCGGTCTCCAGGCCGAGCCGGCCCGGCAGGACCCGCAGGTAGAACCAGCCGAGCGCGCCGAAGGCCACCACCTGGAAGAGCGAGTTCAGCGCGACCAGGACGGCGGCGGCCTCGCGGTCGCCGCACGCCAGGTCGTTCCAGATGACGACCATGGCGATGCAGCGGGCCAGCCCGACGATGATCAGGCCCGTCCGGTACTCGGGCAGGTCGGGCAGGAGGCTCCATGCCAGGGCGAACATCACCGCGGGCCCGACCAGCCAGTTGAGGACGAGCGAGGAGGCCATCAGCCGGCGGTCGCGGGTGACGGCGTCGAGCCGGTCGTAGCGGACCTTGGCCAGCACCGGATACATCATGACCAGCAGGCCGAGCGCGATCGGCAGCGAGATCCCGCCCGCCTCCACCTTGCTCAGCGCGTCGTCCAGGCCGGGGAGGGCGCGTCCGAGACCGAGCCCGAGCCCCATCGCGATGATGATCCACAGAGGCAGGAGGCGGTCCAGGGTCGACAGCCCCGCGCCGCCTTCGGGCCCGCCGGGGCCGGCACCGGGCCGCGCCGGTTCGGTCGCGGTCACGTGCAAGGCCGCTTTCGCCCGTGGAGGTCGACCTGGCGCGCGGCCTCGGCGAGACCCGTCAGCTGGGCGGCCAGATCGTCCAGCACCTCGGGGCGCAGCCGGTAGTAGGTGAAGCGCCCGCACGGCTCGGTGTCGACCAGCCCCGCCTCGCGCAGCGCGCGCAGATGGTTGGAGATGTTGGTCTGCCTGGCCCCCGTCTCCTCGACGAGATGGCACGTGCACAGCGACTCGCTCGCGAGCAGCGAGACGATCCGGGCCCGCAGGGGGTCGGCGAGCAGGCGCAGTACATCAGTTTCAACTGACATCATCACAGACTGATACGTTAGCAGGCGATCCCGGGGCGGCGGCGTGCCGGGGGACGCTGCCCGAGGCGACCGCGGCGGCCAGCGCGGCGATCGCGGCGAGAGCGGCGAACATCGCCGGGTAGCCGCCGAGAGCGGCGGCGAGCCCGGCGCCCGCGGCGGGCGCGATCGCTCCGGCGATCGTGACGGGTGCGGCGAGGATGCCGGAGAGCGAGCCGTAGGCGGCGGTGCCCCAGCGGTCGGACACGGCGGTCGCCTGGAGCAGGGTGGCGATGCCGCGCATCGTCCCGACCAGGACGGCGACGGCGACGAGCAGCGGGACGGGGCCCGGGAGCGCCGCGAGCATGGCGATGGTGACGGCCGAACCCGCCAGGATGCAGACGGTGCGGGAGCGGACACCGGTACGGCGGGTCAGTGCGCCGTAGCCGAGGCGTCCGGCGACCTGGCCGACGCCGCCGAGACCGAGGGCCCAGGCGGCGACGGCGCTGGAGGCGCCACGAGAGGTGAGCAGCGGGATGAGGTTGGTGACCACGGCGTACATGGAGAACGACCAGAGGGTGAGGGCCGTGGTCAGCAGCAGGAACGGGGAACCCCGCACCACCGCCTTCCGCCGTCCGGGCGCGGCGTCGCGGGCCGTGCCGTCGCGGGCCGTGCCGTCGCGGGCCGCGTTGTCGCGGGCTGCGTTGTCGCGGGCTGCGTTGTCGGCCGGACGCCGTCCGGCGGCGGGGGGCCAGGGACGGCGCAGCGCGAAGTGGTGCAGCGGGACGGTGGCGGCGAGCAAGGCCGCGAGCACCAGGTACACGGCCCGCCACGACATGTGCGCCGCCAGGGCGCTGGTGAGCGGGGCGAACACGGTGCTGGCGAGACCGGCGACCAGGGTGAGGGTCGTGAGGGCCCGGACGTGCCGGGGCGCGTAGTAGCGGGTGAGGGCGGCGAATGCCGGCGGGTAGAGCACGGCGGCCATCGCGGCCCCGGCCAGCAACCACGCTGCGACGAACCACGCCAGGCCGGGAGCGGCGGCCAGGCCGAGAACGCCCAGGACCGCGGCGGCCGAGCCGGCGGTCATCGGGATCCGGGGTCCATGGCGGTCGAGGACGCGCCCGAGGGGGACACCGCCGATCGCGGCGACGACCAGCCCTGCGGAGAACGCGGCGGTGATCGACCCGGTGGACCAGCCGGTGTCGCGGGTGATGGCCGGGGCCAGGACGGGGAAGGCGTAGTAGAGCACTCCCCAACTGGTGATCTCGGTGACGCAGAGCGCCAGCAGGGGAACGCGGGAGACCGCGCCCCCGGGCATCGGATCCGCGAGGACGCCGCGGCCGGTGTTCTCGTCCGGCCCCGGCCCCGCGCGCTCGGAGGTCACCGGGATGCTCCTATGAGGTCGCGATCACCCGTTCGGCTCGTGGTGACGCCAGGCGGACCGAGGGCCCCGAAGCGAACGGCCGCGGCGTCGGCCGGACGGCGGGGTCAGATCCGCGGGCGGCGTCATCGCGACCATCATCGCACTCGGTCGTCGGCTCGCTCGGCGTCGCCGGAGTGGCCGTGGGCGCGTCCGGTCGCGAAGCCGAGACCGGCCGGAGCGCCGATGGTGACCGGCTGGGGCTGCGACCCGCCGCAGCAGGAGCCGCCTCCGGTGTCGGCGGACGCGACCGGAACCGCGGCCTGCGCGGGTTCGGTGCCGCAGGAACTGCCGCAGCCGCCGTCGGCGGCGCCCGGGAGCTGGTCCTCGGTGACCAGGGTGGTGGAGCAGACGCCGGTCTCCGGCAGGTCGAGTTCGACGGCGTCGGCGGCGGCGCGGTCTCCGGCCAGTGCGGCGACGACGGAGCGGACCTGCTCGTATCCGGTGGCCATCAGGAAGGTCGGGGCCCGGCCGTAGCTCTTCATGCCGACCAGGTAGAAGCCGGGCTCGGGGTGGGCGAGGTCGCGTTCGCCGTGCGGCGGCACGGTGCCGCAGGAGTGGAAGTTCGGGTCGATCATCGGGGCGAGCCGGACCGGCGCCTCGGTGGCGGGATCGAGCTCGACGCGCACCTCCCGCAGCATGTCGAGGTCGGGCCGGAAGCCGGTGGCCGCGACCACGGTGTCGGCCTCGATGACGCGCTCGCCGTCCGGCGTGGCGCCGACGACCCGGACGGGCCCGGCGGCGGCGTCGGGGACCTCGAAGCCCGTGATGGTGAAGGTCCTCACCAGCTCGATCTCCCCGGCCTCGACGGCTGCCTTGAGGCGAGTGCCCAGCGCACCGCGCGCGGGCAGGCCGTCGGCGTCGCCGCCGCCGTAGAGGCGAGCGACCGAGGAGCCGCGCACCGCCCAGGTGATGCGGGTGCCGGGTGCGGCCTTGGCGAGTTCGGCGAGGGCGAGCAGGGTGTTGGCGGCCGAGTGGCCCATGCCGACGACCAGCGCGCGGCGTCCGGCGAAGCGGTCGCGGTCGCGGCCCAGCACGTCGGGCAGCGGCCCGGCCAGGTAGGGGGCGGCCCGGTCCTCACCTGGGGCGGGCAGCCCGGAGTGGCCGAGCGGGTTGCCGTGCCCCCAGGTGCCCGAGGCGTCGATGACGGCGCGGGCATGCAGATCGGTGACGGTGCCGTCCGGGCCGGCGGTCCGAACCAGCAGCGGACGCTCCTCTCGGCCGATGGTGCGGGTGACGTCCACGCCGCTCCGGGCGACCGCGACCACTCGGGTACCGGTGCGGATCCGCCCGGCGAGTTCGGGCACTCCGGCCAGCGGGACCAGGTAGTCGCGGACGAGGTCGGCGCCGGTCGGCAGGGCGTCCGGATCGGGCAGGGTCCACCCGGTGGGCTCCAGCAGCCGGCGGGCGGCGGCGTCGGTGTCGTAGCGCCAGGGCGAGAACAGCCGGACGTGCCCCCACTCGGACACCGCCGAGCCGACGCCGTCACCGGCCTCCAGGACGACGAAGTCGAGCCCGCGCTCGGCCAGGTGGGCGGCGGCCGCCAGCCCGACCGGCCCCGCACCGATGACCACCACCGGCAGCCGGTCGGCGCCCTGGGGGTCGTCCAGGCAGCCGCACCCGGCGTCGGTCTTCGCCTCGGTCACGGTGAGCGCCGGGTCCACGGACTGCTCGGCGTCGGTGCAACACCGGCTGACGCCGCAGCAACTCCCCTGAGCCGCCGCCCCAGCGGCCTCGGCCGCGTTCTCACCCATACCCCACCTCGCTGTTTCGACGTTCTTCAAATCAGAGCCAGTTTGCGTCCCTGCATAGATGGATGTCAAATTAGATGCATGTCCAAGTTGTTGGAGCTGGAGGACGTCACCGCCCCGGCGTGCTGCGCCCCGCTGAGCGAGTCGTCCCTGGGCGAGGACGAGGCCGCCGAGTTGGCCGCAGTGTTCAAGGCGTTGTCGGACCCCGTCCGGCTGCGACTGCTCAACATGATCGCCTCGGCGGGCGGCGGCGAGGCATGCGTGTGCGATCTGACCGGCTCCTTCGACCTGACCGCGCCGACCATCTCCCACCACCTGAAGGTGCTCCGCAAGGCCGGCCTGATAGACGGCGAACGCCGCGGCACCTGGGTCTACTACCGCGCAGTCCCCGACCGCCTAACCCGCCTGTCAGGCCTGTTCGCCACCCCCACCACCTGACCGCCGCCCCCGTCGCCCTCACGCCCCCGCTAACACAGCCGAGCGACCACGCCGCACGCCGACACCGGCGCGCCCGGCGCGGCTAGCAGGCTTTTCGGTGGTGGGCGGATGGAGGGTCGGGGGGTGTGTGCATGCGGAGACGGGAGGGTGGGATGCCTGCGTTGACCACTTCGCGGAGGATGACGGCCATGGAGTAGGCGGGGTCGCTGTCGAGGGCGCGTTGGAGGGCGACGTTGGCCAGGCCGCCGTCGCCGGCGGAGTAGGCGGTGAAGGCCAGCAGGGACGCGGGTGCCGGGGCGTAGGCGGGGTCGACGCGGCGGACGATGTCGCGCCAGAAGGCGATGTCGGCGGCCGGGGCGTCTTCGTCGAGGCGGGCCCAGGTCTCGTCGCGCAGGCGCAGGTCGGTGAGGAGGAGGCCGAGCCAGGCGACCTCGTCGTCGGTCGGGCGGGTGCCGGTACGGGCGCGGGCGAGCAGGGCGAGGACGAAGGCGAGGTCGTCTTCCGCGGGCGTGGACGGGTGGGCGAGGTAGCGCTTCTCGGCGCGTTCGGTGGCGCGGGCCATGGCGGCGCGGGCGGGGCCGTCGAGCGGCTGGACGGAGGAGACGAGTTCGGCGCGGTCGGCCAGCGCCACGTGGCCCGCGAAGGTGGCCTGGGCGGCGACGGTGGTGGCGGAGATGTCGTACGGGGTGCCTTCGGGCGGGCAGCAGACGTCGACGCAGGTGAGCGACCACCAGCGGCCCTCCGCGACGCGGATGGCCTCGGCGACGGGGACGCCCGCGGACGACAGGGCCGCGCGGATCGGCCCCGCGGCCTGCCTCACCTCTTCGTCGGGGCCGTAGCCGAGGAGGAGCGAGCGGCCGAAGCCGTTGCCGGCCAGGACGGCGGCCACGCGGTCGGCTGCCGCGCGGTCGGTGGCGACACGGTCGGTGGCGACACGGTCGGTGGCGAATCGGCCGGCGGGGCCGGGGGCCGGTAAGTCGAGCCGGATGGCGCATGTGCCTCGGGACCGCCCCTCGAAGCCGATCACGACGAGGCTGCGGGACGGGTGGAAGCCCAGCAGGTAGGGGACGGCCGCGATGGCGTCCTGGGCGCTGCGGATCACCAGGGATGTCATGTGCCGAGCGTCTCAGCGGCGCCGGAGGGGCCGCCGGAGCTTCCCGAACTGTGGATAACTCCTGGCCGATCCGAGGTGCTCTGTTCGAGGCGGTCGCGCCGGACGGGACGCGGGTGTCGGCCGCGGGCGGTAGCGTTGGGCGACGTGCCCGCCCCTGATCTGCTGACCGGCAGCGAGACCCAGATTCCGGACATGGCGACCCTCCTCGCCGCGGCCGTCGCGTCCGTCGGGGGCGCCGAGCGCCCCGGGCAGGTGGCGATGGCCCAGGCGGTGGAGAAGGCGATCGACTCCGGGGAGCACGTCGCCGCGCAGGCGGGCACGGGCACCGGCAAGTCGCTCGCCTACCTGGTTCCCGCGATCCGCCACGCCGTCAAGGACAAGACCACCGTGGTCGTGTCCACGGCGACGATCGCGTTGCAGCGGCAGCTCGTCGACCGCGACCTGCCTCGGCTCGCGGAGGCGCTGGGCCCGCTCCTCGGCACGGAGTTGAAGTACGCGATCCTCAAGGGGCGCCGTAACTACCTGTGCCTGCACCGCGTGCAGACGGGCGCGCCCGAGGAGGAGGACGGCGGGCCGAGCCTGTTCGACCCGCAGCAGTTGTCCTCGCTGGGGCGGCAGGTCAAGCGGCTGAACGAGTGGGCCGAGGAGACGAAGACCGGCGACCGCGACGAGCTGGTGCCGGGGGTGAGCGAGCAGGCGTGGCGGCAGGTCGCCGTGACGGCGAAGGAGTGCCTGGGCGCGCAGCGGTGCCCGCACGGCAGCGAGTGCTTCGCCGAGCTGGCACGGGCGGAGGCCGGCGAGGCACACATCGTCGTCACCAACCACGCGCTGCTGGCCATCGACGCCCTGGAGGAGTTCCAGGTCCTGCCCGAGCACGACGTCGTGATCGTCGACGAGGCCCATGAACTCGTCGACCGCGTCACGTCGGTCGCGACCGGGGATCTGAGCGCGGCCGGTGTGGAGATGACCGCGCGGCGCTGCGGGCGCCTCACCGAGGAGCACCTGGCCGACCGGCTCAAGGAGGCCGCCGAAGGCCTCGGCCTCCTGCTGGAGGAGATGCCCGCAGGACGCATGGACGTCCTGTCCAGCGCCCTTGGCAACACCCTCGCCTCTGTGCGGGACGCCGCGCACGCCTGCATCACCGCGCTCGGGCCGGAGAAGAAGGATTCCGACCCCGGCGACATGGCCGCGCGCAAGGCGGCCCGGTCCTCGCTGGAGGAGCTGCACGACACGGCCGTGCGGATCCTGGATGCGTTCAAGCCCGAGATGGCGCAGCGCTTCGACGTCGTGTGGCTGGAGAAGCCGTTCGTCCAGGAGGGGCGCCCGAAGCGGCCGCCGGCGCTGCACGTGGCGCCGATCGGTGTCGGCGGGCTGCTGCGCGCGACGCTGTTCGAGCAGCGCACCGCGGTCCTGACGTCCGCGACGCTCACGCTCGGCGGGTCGTTCGAGCCGCTCGCCCGCCAGTGGGGCCTGCCGCCGCTCGACGAAGGTGGCCCGAAGGACGCCAAGACCGCCGCCGAGGGCCTCGCGCGTACCGCGACGGAGAAGGGCGAGGAGACCGAGGTCGTCTGGTCGGGGCTCGACGTCGGCTCCCCGTTCGACCATCCGAAGGCGGGCATCCTCTACGTCGCGCGGCACCTGCCGCAGCCGGGGCGCGACGGCCTCGCCGACGCCTACCTGACCGAGATCACCGAGCTGATCGAGGCGGCGGGCGGGCGGACGCTCGGCCTGTTCTCCTCGATGCGCGCCGCGCGCCAGGCCGCCGACGAACTGAAGGACCACCTGTCCCACCCGCTGCTCTGCCAGGGCGAAGACTCCACCTCACTGCTGGTGAAGCAGTTCGCCGAGGACGAGCGGACCTGCCTGTTCGGCACCCTGTCCCTCTGGCAGGGCGTCGACGTCCCCGGCCCCTCACTGCAGCTCGTCATCATGGACCGCATCCCCTTCCCGCGCCCGGACGACCCGGTGTCGTCGGCACGGTCCCGGGCCGTCGCGGCGCGCGGCGGCAACGGGTTCATGGCGGTCGCGGCGACGCACGCGGCGCTGCTGCTCGCGCAGGGCGCGGGCCGGCTGCTGCGGTCGATGGACGACCGCGGCGTGGTCGCCGTCCTCGACCCGAGGCTCGCTACGGCCCGATACGGCGGCTTCCTCAAGAACTCGCTGCCGCCGTTCTGGGCGACCACCGATCCGGACGTCGTCCGCGGCGCCCTCCGCCGTCTCGACGCCGCCGCGACCCAGTCCTGACGCGACGACGCGTCTGACGCCGCGACGCGATCCTGACGGCACAGCCGGAGTCGTGGCGGCGAGACGCGGTCCTAGCGGCGCGACACGGGCATGAGGCGCGGCCGGAGTCGTGGCGGCGCCGCGCGGTCCTGACGGCGCGGCCGGAGTCCTGCCTGCGCTACGGAGGCGCGCTCCCGCGGCCCTGGCACGCCACGCGGCCCTGGCACGCCACGCGGCCCTGGCGGCGTCGCCGGAGGCGTGGTGGCGGGGGCGGGGCTAGCGGCGGTAGGTGGAGAGGAACTCGCCGATGCGGCCCACCGCGTCCTCCAGGTCGTCGGCGTACTGGAGGGTGACGACGCGGAAGTGGTCGGTCGTCGGCCAGTTGAACCCCGTCCCCTGGACGACCAGGAGCTTCTGCTGCTCCAGCAGGTCGAGGGCGAAGCGCATGTCGTCCTCGACCGGGTACATCTCCGGGTCCAGGCGCGGGAAGACGTACAGGGCGCCCTGCGGCTTGACGCAGCTGACGCCCGGCAGGTCGTTCAGCAGCTTCCAGGCGCGGTCGCGCTGCTCGCCGAGGCGCCCGGTCGGCAGGACGAGGTCGTCGATGCTCTGGTAGCCGCCGAGCGCGGCCTGGATGGCGTGCTGCCCCGGGACGTTCGGGCAGAGCCGCATGTTGGCGAGGATGTCGAGGCCCTCGATGTAGGACTCGGCGTGCTCCTTCGGTCCGGACAGCACCACCCATCCCGAGCGGAACCCGGCGACGCGGTAGTTCTTGGACAGGCCGCCGAAGGTGAGGCACAGCAGGTCGGGGGCCAGGGACGCGATCGGGACGTGCTCGGCGTCGTCGTAGAGGATCCGGTCGTAGATCTCGTCCGCAAAGATGATCAGGTTCCGGCGGCGGGCGACCTCGACGATGCGCGACAGCACCTCGCGCGAGTAGACGGCGCCGGTCGGGTTGTTCGGGTTGATGATCACCAGCGCGCGGGTCCGGTCGCCGATCTTGGACTCGATGTCGTCCAGGCTCGGCTGCCACCCGTCGTCCTCGTCGCACAGGTAGTGGACGGGCGTGCCGCCGCACAGCGACACCGACGCCGTCCACAGCGGGTAGTCGGGCGCCGGGATGAGCACCTCGTCGCCGTCGTTGAGCAGCGCCTGCAGCGTCATGACGATGAGCTCGGAGACGCCGTTGCCGAGGTAGACGTCCTCGACGTCGACGCCGGTGACGCCGTTGTCCTCGAAGGTCTGCACGATGGCGCGGCGGGCGGGCAGGATGCCCTTGGAGTCGCTGTAGCCGTGCGCCTCCGGCAGGTTGCGGATCATGTCCTGGAGGAGTTCGGGCGGGGCCTCGAACCCGAACGGGGCCGGGTTGCCGATGTGCAGCTTGAGGATCTTGTTTCCCTCGTTCTCCAGCTGCTTGGCGCGCTTGAGGACCGGCCCGCGGATGTCGTAACAGACGTTGGTCAGCTTGCCCGACTGGTTGACCTGCATGGAGTCACCATAACGGCGGTCCGGCGGCGACACGCGGCGCACCCCGCCGCGGCGTCGCGACCGGATCCGGAAGCCCCCGCCCCCGGCCGCGAGGCCGGGAGGCGGGGACGGGCGTGTCACGGGGCGGAGATCGCCGACAGGATGGCCAGCCGCGCCGCGCGCCGGGCGGGGCGGATCGCGGCGAGGGCCCCGGCGACCGCGCCGACCACGGCGATGACCGCGACCTGCGCGGCCTGCGGCGCGAACGGGTTGCCGAGGGCGGCGCCGAGGCCCCAGCCGAGGAACACCCCGAGGCCGACGCCGCCGCCGGTGCCGAACAGCGCGACGATGACCGACTCCCAGCGCACCATGGAACGGATCTGCGGGCGCGTCGCGCCGACCGCGCGCAGCAGGCCGAGTTCGCGGGTCCGCTCGTGGACGGCGAGCGACAGCGTGTTGGCGATGCCGAGCAGCGCGATGACGATCGCCAGGATGAGCATCCCGTAGACGACGCCGATGAAGCCGGCCATGTCCTCGGTCTGCGCGGCGACGAACTCGTCCCGCGACTCCACGTCGGGCGCGCCGTACGGCTTGGCCAGCGCGGTGAGGGCCTGCCGGGCGGACGCGACCGACGCGCCGGCCTTCAGTTCGACGAACGCCCTGGTGTCGAGCGGCTGCCTGGTGTGCGCGTTCCACACCGACCGCGGGATGAGGTAGTCCCCGGTCAAGTCGGTGTTGCCGTAGACGGCCCCCACGGTGAGCTTCTGTGAGGCGCCGTCCGCGAACGTCACGCCCACCGTGGAGCCCACGCGCCAGCCCTTGTCGTCCGCGGCCTTCTTCGAGACGGCGACCGTACCGGCGTCGTTGAGGCCGCCTTGGGTGACGTCCAGGTCGAGGACGCGCCGCAGGGCGGAGGGGTCGGCCACGCTGACGGTGGACGGCTTGCCGTTCACCCGCATGCTGCCTGTGCCCATCCCGGCGACCTCGCTCACCTGCGGCAGCTTCGCCGCCTCCTGCACGAGCGAGGTGGCGAACCCGCCGGTCTCGTTGGTGCCCGCGTCCACGACGATCGGCCCCTTGAACGACCCGGCGACGCCGTCCTCCAGAGAGGCGCGCAGCGACCCGAGGAACACCGTCATCAGCGTGACGACCCCGACGCCGATCATCAGCGCGGTCGCCGCCCCGGCCGTGCGCGCCGGGCTGCGGGAGGCGTTGTCGCGCGCGAGCGTCCCGGGCACGCCGCGCAGCCGTGCCGCGGGCCCGCCGACCAGCGCCGCGACGGGACGGGCGGCGACGGGGCCGAGGACGACCATCGCCACGACGGTCACCACCGCGCCCGCGGCCGCCATCGCCATCTGCTCGGTGACGGCGCCGAACACGACGGTGCCGACCGCCACGGCCGCGAAGACGGCGCCGACGATGAGGCGGGTCTCGGTCGGCCGGGAGGCCTCGGCCGCGACCTCGCGCAGCGCGGCCAGCGGCGGCACCCGCGACGCCTTCAGCGCCGGGCCGAGCGCGGCGACCAGGGTGACCAGCAGCCCGACCGGCACCGCGATCATGACCGAGGTGGCGGCGACGGTGAGGCCCTCCATCTCGATCCCGATGCGGAACTCGGCGAACAGCTCCCGGAGCAGGGCGGCGAACCCGATCCCGCCGGCGAGCCCGGCGAGGGTCGCGGCGCCGCCGACCACCAGCGCCTCGAAGCCGACGATCGTGACGACCTGCCGGCGCCCGGCGCCGAGCGCGCGCAGCAGGGCCGACTCGCGGGTCCGCTGCGCCATCGTGATCGCGAACGTGTTGTGGATGCTGAACGCGGCGACCAGCAGCGCCACCCCGCCGAAGGCGGCCAGGACGGTCCGGAACACGCGCAGGAAGCCGTTCTGGACGAGGCTCATCCCCTCCTCGACCTGTGCCTTCTTCGACAGGGCCTGCACCCCGGAGGGCAGCACGGCCCGCACCCGCGAGGCCAGCTCCCCCTGGTCGACGCCGTCCTGCGCGCGGATCGAGACGCCGCTGATGCGGTCGGTCCCCTTCGCGACGTACCGGCGCGCGCCCTCAAGGGAGAACGCCGTGAACGACGTCTCGCCGAAGGCCTCCTGGTCGCCGAACATGCTGATGCCGACGACCGTCACGGGGACCTTCTCCGGCGTGAGCACCGCCGTCCGGTCGCCGACCTTGAGGTGGCCCTCGTCGGCGAACATCTTGTCGATCACGACCTCGTCCGGCGCGCGGGGCGCCCGTCCCTCGGCGAGCCGGTAGGGGTTGAGCTTCGGGTCGGTCTTCCAGTTGCCCGCCATCCGGGGGCCGCGCGACCGGATCACCGCGCCGTCCTTGGCGAGCAGCTGCCCCGACCCCTCGATGGTCGGTTCGGCGTTGGCGACGCCCTTCACCTGGCTGACCCTGTCCAAGACGGACGCGTCGATCTGCCCGCGCGCGCCCCACGGCGCGTCGCTCACCCTGGTGGCGTTCCGGACGACCACGTCCGTGTCGCCGTAGCCGCTGGAGACGTACCCGTCGATGCTCGCCGCGAGGGTGTCGCCGAGGACGAGCGTCCCGGTCAGGAACGTCACGCCGAGGAAGACGGCCACCAGGGAGCCCGCCATGCGGCGCTTGCGTCCCCACAGCTCCTTGAACACGAGCCCGATCATCGGTGGTCCCCCAGCCCGCGCATGCGGTCCAGCACCCGGTCGGGTGTGGGCGCGTCCATGACGTCGACGACCTGGCCGTCGGCGAGGAACACCACCGCGTCGGCGTGCCCGGCGGCGACCGGGTCGTGGGTGACCATCGCCACGGTCTGGCCGAGGTGGTCCACGGCGTCGCGGAGGAGACCCAGCACCTCGGCGCCGGTGCGGGAGTCGAGGTTGCCGGTCGGCTCGTCGGCGAACACGATCTGGGGGCGCGTGACCAGGGCGCGCGCCAGCGCCACCCGCTGCTGCTGCCCGCCGGACATCTCGGACGGGCGGTGCGACAGCCGGTCCCCCAGCTTCAGCACGCGGACGACCGTGTCCAGCCACTCCTGGTCCGGACCCGCCCCCGCGAGGGTCAGGGGCAGGAGGATGTTGTCGCGGGCCGTGAGCGTGGGGAGCAGGTTGAACGCCTGGAACACGAACCCGATCCGCTCCCGCCTGAGCCGGGTGAGGCGGCGATCCGAGAGCGCCCCGAGCTCCTGGTCGCCGACGTAGACCTTGCCGGACGTCGCGTCCTCCAGCCCCGCGACGCAGTGCATGAGGGTGGACTTCCCGGCCCCGGACGGTCCCATGATCGCGGTGAAGCGCCGCTCCGGGAACTCCACGCTGACATCGTCGAGGGCCCGCACCGCCATGGCGCCGGACCCGTACACCTTGGTGAGGCCCACCGTGCGGGCGCCGCCCGCGGTGCCCTCGCTCATCGCTCGCCTTGCTTCCGCTGCGTTTCCCATGCCCGGGATCGTGGCCCGGCGGCATGGGGCCCGTCGTCGGGCCAGAAGAGGCACTGCGCCTGCTCCCAGAGGAGGCCGCGCGAGCCGCCGCCTACGTCAGGCGCGGTACGCGGCGATCAATGAGACTCGATGTCCAATTGTGATGCGGGCAACATACATGCAGGCTTGATTGCTTGTATCTCGCGCTCGTACCGTCTGAGTCGTGTCAGTAAGCAGCCGCAGACGTCACCGGCACGGCTCCTCCGGCCGCCGGACGCAGGAGGAGCGCAGGTCGCGCACGCAGGCCAGGCTCCTGGAGGCCACCACGGAGTGCCTGGTGGACCTCGGCTGGTCCGGGACGTCCACCACGGAGGTGGCCCGCCGCGCCGGCGTCTCGCGCGGGGCGCAGCAGCACCACTACCCGACGAAGATGGTCCTCGTCGCGGCCGCGCTGGAGCACCTCCTGGAGGCGCAGCGCCTGGCGTACGAGACGGCGTTCGCGGTGCTGCCGGCGGACCGGCGCAACGTCTCGGGAGCGCTCGACCTGCTCTGGGAGGTGTTCCGCGGCCGTCCGGCCAAGGCCCTCATGGAGCTGGCGGTGGCGGCCCGCACCGACGACGAGCTGCGGCCGCTGTGCCGCGACCTGAACGAGCGGATCCTCCAGGTGATCACGGAGACGTTCGAGCGGCTGTTCCCCGACAACACCCTCCCCCCCGACTTCGTCTCGACGACGCTGCGCACCCTGTTCGCCATGTTCGTCGGGCTGTCCATCCAGAACGCGCTGGACGACGACGCCGAGGGCCACCAGGCCGCGGTGCTGCGCCAGATCAAGGACGTCGCGCAGCTGATCGTCCCCGAGCAGGGCACGGCGGAGGCCGGGCCCCGCACCGGCCCCTGACCCGACCCGTCCCGCACCGGCCCCCGCCGACCGCACCACCCCGAGGGAGCGTCCCCAATGCCGAAAGCCCCCACCGAACTCGCCGACGAGGTCCGCGAGCAGGTCAAGGACAAGAAGTCGTACCTCGGCGTCATCGACCGCCTGAACAAGGCGTCGGTCGAGAAGCACTGGGAGGCCTACGCCGACATCCCGTGGGACGACCCCGAGTTCCTCGTCGACAAGAACGACCCGCGCTGGGTGCTGCCGCAGTTCGACCGGCTCGGGGAGACGGACTGGTACAGGTCGCAGCCGCCGGAGATCCAGTCGCAGATCGGCCTGTGGCGGGTCGCCACCGCGATGAAGATCGGGCTCCAGTTCGAGAACCTGCTCAAGCGCGGGCTGCTCAACTACGCCTACCGGCTGCCGAACGGCCGCCCCGAGTTCCGGTACGTCTACCACGAGACGACCGAGGAATGTCACCACGGGATGATGTTCCAGGAGTTCGTGAACCGGACGAAGATGCCGATCCGCGGCATGCCGCGCTCGCTCAGCCTCATCGCCCAGGCCGCCCCGTGGATCCCGCTGGTCAGCACCGAGATGTTCTTCGTCTTCGTGCTCGGCGGCGAGGACCCGATCGACTACGTCCAGCGCAAGTCCCTCAAGGGCGGGCACATCAAGCACCCGCTCGAGGAGACCATCATGAAGATCCACATCGCGGAGGAGGCCCGGCACATCTCGTTCGCCCGGCACTACCTCAAGCACCGGGTCCCGAACATGCACCCGGTGCGCCGCCGGATCCTCGGCCTCGCGACGCCCGTCGTCCTCGGCGTGATGGCGCGGATCATGCTGTCCCCGCCCGGCCCGATGGTGCGGCACTTCAATATCCCGAAGGACGTCGTCCGCGCCGCCTACAAGAACGACGCGGCCCAGGCGGAGATCTCCAACTCGGTCGGCAAGATCCGCGACCTGATGGCCGAGCTCGGCGTGATCAATCCGGTGAGTAAGCAGGTCTGGAAGGCCTTCGGCATCTGGGACGAGCCGAAGCAGCGCCGCGCGGTCGCGCCGATCAGGGCCGCCTGAGCACGGCGGAGCCCAGGGGCGGCGCGGCCGGCGTCCGGCTGCGGTCGGACTTCCAGATCGATCGGCGGGACGAGTCCGGGGCCGCGAGTTTGTCGCCGCGCTGAGTACCGGCGGCCCGTGCCGCCACCTAGAATCCTCGCAATTGAACATAAGATCCAATTAATCGGCGCGGTCCGGGCTCCCTTCCGAGCCCGGCCCCGCCGTTCATCGAGCGGAGCGCGCACATGAGCATCGCGATCGTGACCGGAGGAGCGTCCGGCATCGGCCGTGCGATCGCCACGTCCCTGGTGGCGCGCGGCGACACCGTCGTGGTCACCGACATCAACGCCGAGGGCGCCGAGCAGGTCGCCGACAAGCTGAACACGCTCGGCAAGGGCAAGGCGGTCTCCGCCGCGCTCGACGTCACCGACGCGGCCGCCGTCGCCGACCTCTACAAGGGCGTCAAGGCCGACCACGGGCGGCTCGACCTGGTGTTCAACAACGCGGGCATCGCGGTCGGCGGGCTGGCCGAGGAGCTCACCCTCGACCACTGGAACCGCGCCATCGACATCAACCTCAAGGGCGTCGTGCACGGCGTCCACGCCGCCTACCCGATCATGCTGGAGCAGGGCGGCGGCCACATCGTCAACACCGCCTCGCTCGCCGGGCTCGTCCCGATGCCGATCGGCATCCCCTACACCGCCACCAAGCACGCCGTCGTCGGCCTGTCCCTTGGCCTGCGCGCCGAGGCCGCCGGACGCGGCGTCAAGGTCAGCGTCGTGTGCCCGAGCTTCGTGGACACCCCGCTCCTGCACAACGTCAACCCCGACCTGCCGGAGACCCAGCTGAGCGGCGACGCCACCGGCGACATCGCGAAGGCGGCCCCCCGCCTCTACACGGCCGAGAAGCTCGCCCGCGACATCATGCGCGGCGTCGCCAAGAACCAGGCCCTCATCGTCGCCCCCGCCCACGGCCGCTTCGCCTGGCGCGGCGCCCGCCTCAACCCGGGAGCCGCCGTCCGCGTCGCCCAGATCGCCGTCGACCGCATCCGCGCCGGCAAGTAGGCGGAGCCCCCGGCGCGGCGCGCATAGGCTGGGCGGCGTGGAGCGCATCCTGGTCAGCTCGTGCCTCGCCGGGCGGCCCGTCCGCTACGACGGCGCGGCCAAGCCGGTCGCGGGCGACCTCTTCGAACGCTGGCGCGCCGAGGGCCGCCTCGTCCCCTTCTGTCCCGAGGTGTCGGGCGGGCTCCCCGTCCCCCGCCCACCCGCCGAGATCATCGGCGGTGACGGCGGCGACGTCCTCGACGGCACGGCCCGCATCCTCACCCGCACCGGCGCCGACGTCACCGGCGAGTTCCTCCGCGGCGCCCGGCTGGCTCTGGAGACCGCGCAGCGCTCCGGCGCCCGCCTCGCCCTCCTCAAGGAGGGCAGCCCGTCCTGCGGCAGCCACCGGATCTACGACGGCACCTTCACCGGCAGCGCGGCCCCCGGAACCGGCGTGACGACCGCACTCCTGCGCCGCTCCGGAATCCGCGTCTTCAGCGAAGACGACCTGGACGCAGTGCAGGCCCTCCTGACCGACCTGGAGAGCTGAAGCGGCCTTCACCGCCCTGGGACGGGCCCAAGTCCCTCTCCGCTGCAAGGCAGAGGGCCGCCTCCGACACCGTGTCCGGACCGGCCATGCGCTGCTTGCGGGTCATGGCCGGGGAGTTGGGGGTCCGGCGGGCGGCAGGGTCTCGCGCGCGGTGCTCTGCCGTGGGGGCAGGGGATCGAGCACCGGGTTGGTCAGGTGCTGGTAGATGATCGAGGTGCGGAAGCTGACGATCTCGCGCCGGTTGGTGAACTGGTCCAGGAGAAAAGCGTGCAGATGGTCGATGTCCTGGGCCGTGACGTGGACGAGGAAGTCGTCGCTGCCGGCCATGGTGTAGACGGAGACGACTTCCGGTAGCCGGGTCACCGAGCGTTCGAAGTCGGCGACGACGTCCCGGCGCAGTGGCCGGACCTGGGTGAAGACCATCGCCTGTACCGAGCGGTTGAGTGCGTGCAGGGAGACCTGGGCCCGGTATCCCTGGATGATTCCGCGCTTGCGCAGAAGCCTGGTGCGTTCGAGGCAGGTGGACGGTGCGATGCCGAGCTTCTCGGCGAGGGCGCGGTTGGACAGCCGACCATCGGCCTGCAGATGGTGCACGATCGCCGTATCTAGTTCGTCCATGGTCGCCTCCCGGGCGTGAATCCGGATTTAGTTCGGCAGCGGGCCGACTGAACCGTACGAGACTCTAACTTCACGGGCATGGGCCAAGCATTTGCACACGAACATGTCGTCATCCGGCGCGGCGTCCGCTCCCGACTGCCGCTGATCGTCGCCGTCCACTCCCGGGCGCTGGGCCCGGCGGTCGGCGGTTGCAGGCTTCGCCGCTACGGCACCTGGCAAGACGGACTGGCCGACGCGCTGCGCCTGTCCGAGGCCATGACCTACAAGGCCGCGGTGGCCGGTCTGGACTTCGGAGGCGGCAAGACCGTGATCGCCCTCGACAGGGGGACCGAACTCACCGCGGATCTGCGCGAGGCCGTGCTCGAGGACCTGGGCGAGCTGATCGCTTCCTTCGAGGGGTCCTATCGAACCGGCCCCGACATCGGCACCGGCCCGGAGGACATGGTGACCCTGCGGCGCTTCTCGCCGTACGCGTACTGCGCACCCGAGGCGCACGGCGGGACCGGCGATTCCGGCGGCCCCACCGCGACCGGCGTTCTGGCGGCCCTGCGCGCCGGAGCCCGGCATGCGTTCGGCGACGCCTCCTGCACCGGCCGCACGGTGGTCATCGCCGGATTCGGGTCGGTCGGCAGTGGCATCGCCGCCGGCCTGGCCGCCGAGGGCGCCCACGTCGTCGTGTCGGACGTGGAGCAGTCCCGCAAGGACGCCGCCCTGGCGAGCGGGTACCGGTGGGTCGAGCCCGACCAGGCCCTGCTCGCACCGGCCGACATCCTCGTCCCAGCGGCCGTCGGTGGCGTGCTCGACGAGGCAGTCGTCCCCCGGCTCACCGCGCGCCTCGTCGTCGGCCCGGCGAACAACCAGCTCACCGAGGACTCCGTCGCCGATTCCCTCGCGAAGCACGGCATCGTCTGGGTTCCCGACTACGTCGCCAGTGCCGGCGGCATCATCTACGCTCTCAGCCGGGAATCGGAGAACCACGCCCACGAGGCCGCCCAGCAGCGGGTGGAGGGTATCGGCGACACCGTCGGCCACCTTCTCGACCTGGCTCGCTCGACCGGCGTCACCCCGATGCGCGCCGCCCAGCAGATCGCCGAGCGCAGGCTCGCATCCGCCGCCTCACACGTCCTGGACGCCTGACGGCCGGGGCAGCCTCCCCCACGGCCGCGCCGGCCGATGACAATGTTGCCTCCGTGAACGGGGCACGCAGGGCAGCCTCCCCCACTTCGCCCGAATGCCTTGCCCCTGCTCGCCTAGCCTCGGAAAGGCAGGAGATGGACGAAACGACCCTCCGCCGAAGAAGCGAGATCTTCGGTGCCGAGGAAGATGGCCGATTCACCTTCCCCGCCGTCGGAGACGAGCGGACGCTGCTCGCCCACGTCCTCGCCGCGCAGCGGGCGACCCTGGAACTGAAGTGCACGGGTCTGAACGCCGAGCTGGCCCGGCGGCCGGTGGAGCCGTCCACGCTGTCGCTGCTCGGCCTGGTCAGGCATCTCGCCGACGTCGAGCGCCGCTGGTTCAGGGCGGTCCTGGCCGGCCAGGACGCGCCCGCCCGCTTCTCCTCCCCCGAGAACCCCGACGGCGACTTCGACGGTGCCGCACCGGACCCCGAGGTCATCACCGGGGCCTGGCAGGCCTGGCGGGAGGAGGTGGCCTTCGCCGACGCCTACGTCGCCCAGGCCCCCCACCTCGACGTCGAGGGTCACGACGCCTGGCGCGGGCCGGTCTCGCTGCGCTGGGTGCTCATCCACATGATCGAGGAGTACGCCCGGCACAACGGGCACGCCGATCTGCTCCGCGAACGCATCGACGGGGCGCGGGGCCTCTGAGCGCGCGCCACGCCCTGCGATCCGGCACGCTTGACCTGCAAGGAGTTGCTTGCCTAGCGTCGTGTGTGTGGGAGACGTATTCAAGGCTCTGGCCGACCCCACGCGACGCACCATCCTCGACGAGCTGACCGACCGGAACGGCCAGACGCTCTTCGAGATCTGTGCCCGCCTGACGACCAAGTACGACCTCGGCTCGTCACGGCAGGCGATCTCGCAGCACCTCGAGGTCCTCGAGGCGGCAGGACTCGTCGTCACCAAGCGCGAGGGCCGGGACAAGTTCCACTACATCAACACCGGCCCGCTGGAACCGATCGTCGAGCGGTGGCTCAGAAAGCCCAAGAGGACCGTCCAGCATCGCTGACGGCGGCGCCGGCACGACGGGAGGGGGCCCGACGTGAGAGCCAACCTGGCGAACATGTTCGGCACGACCAGAAGAAGGCGCTGAGGAGCTGCGCCGAGGCGCAGCGGTCCGTGAAGAAGCACGAGTCCCCAAATGAGGACCGATGCCTGACCCTCGCGCCCCCAAGGCTCTGACGGCCGTGTCCCCTCAGGACTCTGACCGTCGTGTCTGCACAGGACCCGGACCGTCGGGTCGTGCACAGGACCCGGACCGTCGGGTCCTGCACAGGACCCGGACCGTCGCGCCCCCCATTGAGCCCTGACCGTCGTGTCCTCGCAGGACCCTGACGGGGCGGACCTGCGACTCCAACCGAGCGGCCGTCCAGCCGTGAGGCCGTGACGGCCCTGATCGGCAGTTGGCTCCCGTACGCCTCGTCCGCCGGCGACGACGCCAAGTCCGTGTACGAACGGCTGCGCGGCCTCGCTGTGCGCTTCACCCAGGAGTCGACCGCGGTGCCGGAATCACGGCCGTGCTCGACGACACCTGCGGCAACCTGATCGAGGCTCATCGAACCGGCTGACCCTCATCCGGACACGCTGCGGACGCGTGCGGACACGGGTGCCCGCCATTCCGGGCAAGCACGTCTATGCGGGCAGCCTTTGTCATCCAGATGACGAGGCTGCAGCCCGTAGCCGCATGCCGCCCGGCCTTTCCCAGGTCAGCTCAGGTCGTGCCCGCCTGCCTTGACCGCCTTGATGAATGCCGCCCACTGCTTCGGGGAGACAACGAGAACAGGGCCGTTCGGTGCCTTGCTGTCCCTGATCCCTATGGCGTACCGGAACCCTGCGATCTCGACGCAGTTTCCCGACCCATTGCTCCAGGAACTCTTGCGCCATGCAACACGACCACGAACGGCACGATTCATCGGGATCCTCCTCTGCCCGCATCCTCTGTACCCCCGCCACCCGATTCATTAGCGGATGTCCGAATGCGGTCAGTCAGTCGCGCGGCCCCCGTCCGGATGACCTTTCCGGCGCCTGGGCGCCGCATTCTCCGCCCTGGTCACCGGACAGCCGGCGGGCCGAGGCAGGGGCAGCGAGCCTCGTGGGCAGGGGGCGGCGACAGGCACGGAGAGTGGCGCGGACCTCCCGCCCCTGAAAAACAAGAAAGGCCCCGCCAGTAACGGCGGGGCCTTTCCTAATATGT
>NZ_BDDE01000017.1 GCF_008327685.1 Actinomadura sp. K4S16 | reverse complement strand
CGAGGGCTTCAACATCTGCTAGCTCGACCCCAGGCGCGGCTGGGCCCTGTAGGTCGTGGACTAACGTCCTGACCTGATGTGCCCGGCGCCGGTGACCAACCGCTGCCGGGTACATCCACGTCCGGCATGACGCCAGCCGCCAGCCGCCCAGTTGAGGCAAGGAACGGTATTGGACTCGACTGGTTCCGGGTCTTTCGGCTGGAATGAGGTGCGGGCAGGGCGGGAGCGAACCGCCGGCCTTTCGCTTTGCCGACGACGGCGGCACTCTGACCCTTGGCGCCGGGTGGATTCCAGGGTGGTTAGGAGCTGCCCCTGCGTGCCTTGTGTCGTTTGATTGCCGCGGCTGCGGAGGGTCAGAGGTTGAAAGGCAGCTTCTTGGTGAGGGCGACCGACGTCTGACGGAGGGCGTCGCGGAAGGACATGGCCGTGGTGGTGGAGGGCATGGGGCGGTGGACTACCAAGACTCTGCGGGCCTCGGTGACTCCCAAGGGTCGAACCCTTACGCCTCGCTGCTCTGTGAAGACCGTGACGGACGACGGCATCACTGTGGCGCCGGCGCCTGCGGCGACCAGCGCGAGGGTGACGGCGTAGTCGCGGGTTTCGAATTCGATCCGCGGGGTGGCGCCCGTTCCCGCGAGCATCCTTTCGAGGGCGAGGCGGTTGGCATGGCCGGGGCCTCCAGAGATCAGGGGCACTTTTGTCAGCTGCTCCAGAGGCAAGGCTTCGCGGTCTTCACCGGTGAGCCAAGCCTCCGGAAGGACGGCCACCAGCGGGTCAACGAAGAGTTCCTCTGCGACGAGCCCTTCGGGATCGGGTGCGGTCATTCCTGGATAGACATGTGACAGCAGCAGATCCAGTTCGCCGGTGCGGACGCTGTCGTAGCCGCCCGGCGGCTCGACCTCTACGAGTGAGAGGCGGACGGCCGGGTGAGCGGCCTTGAAGGTCACGACGGTGGGGGCCAGCAGGATCAGAGCGCCGGAGGTGAAGCTTCCGAGCCTGACCTCTGAGGCGCGTAGCTGCGCGACGTCCCGTACAGCCTGTTCCGCTGCGCCCAACCGTTCCAGGATCGCGTCGATGTGGGTGAGCAGTGCGCGTCCTTCGGCGGTGAGCTCGACGCCCCTGTGGGTGCGCGTCGCGAGGACGGCGCCGGTCTGCCGCTCCAGCTTGCTCAGTTGCTGGGACACCGCGGAGGGGGTGTAGCCGAGTTCCTTGGCGGCGCGGGCGATCGAGCCCGTCCGGGCGACCTCGGCGAATATCTTCAGCCGCACTACATCGAGCATAAGCAGAGGTTAATGCCTCTTCTATGAACCGGCTTGTCTGCTTATTGCCTGGCTGGTCACACTTGACGTACAAGACCCGGGCCCGCGCCGTTCGCATCCGGCCTACCGGCCCCCCACCACACAGAGGACCTCCATGCCCACGCGGCTGCTCTATCTGGACGACTCCCAGCTCACCGAGGCGGACGCCACGATCCTGAAGGTGCACCATGACGAGGGGGGCACCACGGTCGTCCTAAACGAAACGATCTTCTATCCGCAGGGTGGCGGCCAGCCGACCGACCGCGGGCGGCTGACCACCGATCAGGGCGTGCTCGACATACGGCGCGTCTCGTTCGCGGACGGGGAGGTGCTGCACACCGGTGCCGCGGAGGGCGTGCTCGCTGAGAGCGCGGTCGCGCGCCTGGAGGTCGACGCGGCGCTGCGGCACCAGCACGCGCTGCTGCACACCGGCGGGCACCTGGTGATGACGGCGGTGGACCGGCTCGTCGGTTACCGCCCGACGAAGGGCTACCACTTCCCGAACGGCCCGTACGTGGAGTTCGACCGCGCACTACCAGTGGAGGAGCGTGAGTCGTTCGCGGCGAAGGTCCAGGAGACCATGGACGCGATGGTGTCCGAGGACACGGAGGTGACGAGCTACTTCTGCGAGCCGGAGGAGCTCCGGGCGAACGGCGTGTACGTGCCGACCGAGATCCCGGCGGGAAAGCCCACCCGGGTCGTGGTGACGGCCGGGTACCGCTCGCCGTGCGGCGGCACTCACGTGCGTCGGCTGGGCGAACTGTTCGGGCTGCGTGTCAGGGGCGTCAAAGTGAAGTCGGGCCGAACTCGAGTCAGTTATCTGGTCGGCTGAGGTGGCCGGACAGGCGGGGGACGACCCGCATCAACAGCACATCGAAGGGCTGGTCGCGTCCTACGAGGAGCTCGTCGAGCTGATGCAGATGGTGAGCCTGCACCGGCAGGAGGTCACGACCGGCGACGGCTCCGCCGATGTGCGCACCGTGCTGGCGCCCAGTCCTGATGAGTCACGTGCATCCAGGAAGCTGTTCGCGGAGTACATGGCGCGGGTGCGTGTCGTCCTGGCGTTCCTGCGCAGGGTGGACACGGGGACGGCCGAGCGGTTCGCCCGGACGGCCGAGGAGCTGTCCAGCTACTTCCTCCTGCGTCGCCAGGGCGGCGACATCTCCTTCGACCTGTGGAGGGAGCTGTTCGCGCGGGAGTCGGCTGCGCTCGTGGGGCGGCAAACGCGGCTCATCGCCGGCAACGAAGACGCGTTCGCGCTGCTGCGGGCGCGCAAGCCTGCGTGGCAGGTGGACTTCGATCTGAGTATCGTGCGCAACGGGGACGAGTTCCGGCTGGACGCGCGGTCCCCGCTGGGGTCGGCCAGAAGCACGCTGAAACTCGACCTCACCCCGGACGAGTTGGAGCACTTCGTCCTGGCCTACTGCGGACCTAGGCCCGTCGTCCGGCGCGGCGGCGTGCCGAAGGCCTTGGAGCCGTTGGCGGAGTTCGGCGGCAAGCTCTTCGAGGGGCTGTTCCGGGAGTCGGTACGGGATCTTCTTCAACAGACCCGCGCGCAGGCGCTGGGCGCGGGCAACGGGCTGCGGATCCGAATGCGGCTGCCCGAGGCGCCGGAACTCCAGACCATTCCGTGGGAGCTGCTGTACGACGGGACAGACTTCCTCTGCCTGTCACCGCATCACTCGCTCGTCCGGCACCTCGACCGTATGGCGACACAGGCCGCGACGATTCGAAGCCACCCTCTGCATGTGCTGGTCACGGTGAGCTCGCCGCGGAATCTGCCGAGCCTCGACACCGAGGCGGAGATCGAGACCATCAAGGTGGCGCTGGGCCCGCTGATCGAGCTCGGGCTTGTGAAGCTGAGCTTCACCCGGGACGCGACCCTGCTCACGCTGCAACGGACGTTGCGCAGGGCCAACGAGTCGGGCCAGCCTGTGCAGATGTGGCACTTCATGGGGCACGGCCACATCGACCCGCAGGACGGGCTGGCGATGCTCGACTTCGAGTCGAAGGACGGCCGGAGCGCACCGGTTTCCGGATTCCACCTGGGCACACTGTTCCGGAACCACCCCCATCTGCGACTGGTGGTCCTCAACGCATGTGAGACCGGGGCCATGGACCAGCTCGACACCATGTCGAGCCTCGGCGGCGCGCTCGTCGAGCGCGGGGTCCCGACGGCGGTCACGATGCAGTTCCCCATTACCGACGATGCGGCGGTCACGTTCACAGAAGAGTTCTACGCCTCGCTGGTCGACGGCCTGACCATCGACGCCGCGGTCACCGAGGCGCGGCGGGCGATCTTCTTCGTTCCCAACCACTGCGAGTGGGCCACGCCCGCCGTGTTCGCGCGCCACCCGGACGCCGAGGTTCTGCTCCGACCGGAGCACGGCGATCCCGATACCGTCAAGATATAGCGGTAGGCCTTCCGGAGCCGCGCCAGCGCCGGGCTGCCGGGGCATCGACGGGATCAGGCGAGGTTTCATGGACCACGCTCCGGACTTCGGTTCCGAACTTCGTCGGCTGCGCCAGGCCGTCGGCTGGTCGCTGGCCGAGCTGTCCCGCAGGACGAACTACAGCAAGGGATATCTCAGCAAGATCGAGACCGGTAGGGCCCGTGCCAATCCAGTCCTGGCGAAGCGGTGCGACGACATCCTCGAAACCGGCGGTGTGCTCCGCGGCCTGCTGGCGCGCGGCGCGCGCCCGGACCGTTCGCCGAGGCCCCCTTCCGAGGCCACGACGCCGTGGGGCCGCCCGTCGGGGCTGCCTCGCGACACCGTTCACCTCCCGGGACGGGACGCCGAGATCGTAGAGATCGTCGAGTCCATGTCAGACAGGCGCGTGGACGCCCCGGGCGTTGTCGAGGTCTGCGCGATCGTCGGGATGGCGGGCGTCGGCAAGACCGCCCTGGCCGTCCGCGCCGCGCATATGCTGCGGGAGCGCTTTCCCGACGGATGCCTTTTCATCGATCTGCACGGATATGCCGATACGGCGATGGTGCTGCCGGCGGACGCCCTCGACCGCCTTCTCCGCCGATTAGGCGTACCCGGTGAGGCCATTCCCCTGCATGTGGACGACCGGACCGCCCTGTTCCGCGACCGCGTCGCGGAACAGTCCCTGCTTCTGCTTCTCGACAACGCCCACAACGCCGCGCAGATCCTGCCGCTCCTGCCGGGTACGAGCGGCTGCCGCGTCCTCGTTACCAGCAGAAACGAACTCAGCGCCCTGGAGGACGTCCACCGCGTGCGGCTCGCTCCGCTGTCGCACGCCGACGCGGTCGGCCTGCTTCGCGTGCTGGGCAGGATTCGGCCCGGGACGGGAGGGACGGCGCTTGACGAGATCGCGGAGCGGTGCGGACGGCTTCCCCTGGCGCTTCGCATCGCGTCGGCTCAGTTTCGCGCTGACCTGGACGCCGAGATGTCGTCCCCGACCGCCCAGGCGTGGAAGCGGCTCGCCGATTTCGACGACGGTGAACGGAGCCTGGACGGGCTGTTCGACGCTTCGTTCCGTTCGCTGACGCCGGACCTGCGCCAGACGTACCTGCTGCTCGGGCTGCATGCGGGCCCGGACTTCGGCTTGGGCGCGGCCGCGGCCCGGGCTGGCATCGGAAGGCCGGCGGCCCGTAGGCGAATGCGCCGGCTGCTCGACGCCCACCTGCTGACCGGGCGCGGATCCGGTCGGTTCCAGTTCCACGACCTGCTGCGCCAGTTCGCCCGCGAGCGCGCGGCGGCCGCGCTGCCGCAGGCGGAACGAGACGCCGCCCTGCGCCGAGAAGCCACCTACTACCTGTGGTCGTTGGAGGCGGCCGACCGGCTCATCACTCCGCACCGCTACCGCATCGACCCTGTGGACGAAGACGTCCACGTGGAGGCGCGGGTCCACGACGAGTACGACGAGGCGATCGAGTGGATCGTCACCGAACAGGACAATCTCCTGGCGGTGTGCCGGGCTTCCTTCGCGGCCGGGCTGGACGGCCATTGCTGGCGGCTGGCCTACGCATTGCGGGGTTTCCTGTTCGTCGCCAAGACCATGGACGTGTGGATCGAAACGCATGAACTCGCTCTCCGCGCAGCGCGCAGGGCCGGTGACCTGGACGCCGAGGCCAAGACGCTGAACAATCTCGGCCTCGCACTGATGGAAATCGATGACCGCGACGCCGCCGCCGTCCACTACGAGCGGGCGCGTCGCATCTCCAGGCGCATCGGCGATGCGTACGGCGAGCACACGGCGGTCGCGCACCTGGCGTGGGTCCACTTCTCCCGGGGCGATCCGCACAAGGCTCTGGAGGAAAGCCGGAGGGCGCTGGCCTTCGTGGAACGTCACGGTCTGCCCCGCAACAAGGCGATCCTCTCGCGCGACGTGGCCCTCATCGAAATCGAGCTGGGCAGGTACGCCGACGCCATTTCACGCTTGTACGCGGCACTCGAGGAATTCATGGCGCTCGGCCTTCACGTCGACGCGGCCATGGCGCTCAACTGCCTCGGCGAGGCCCACAGAAAGCTCGGGCAGCCGACGCGGGCGCGGGATCTCCTGCTCCGCGCGGCGGAACTCGGTCGGTCGTGCGGCAGCCGGCACGAGGAGGCTCGCGCCCACGGCAACCTCGGCTGGATCGCCGCCCACAGGTCCGACCGGTCCCGCGCCCTGGCGCACTGGAACATCGCCCTGGCGAACTACACAGAGCTGTGCGACGCGCGCCGCACCGAACGCGTCCGCGCCTGGATCGACGCCTTCCTGACCACACCCGCGGATCCGGCCATGAACGGCCGCGCCGACGAAAGGTGAGACCAGATGCCTGACACCGACGGCTACGACGTCTTCTTCTGCTACTCGTGGAAGGACAAACGGACAGCAGACGCCCTGGTCGAGGCACTGAAGGCGCAGCAGGTGGACGGCCGCCCCCTGCGGGTGTTCCAGGACGACAAGGAGATGGCGGACTATGACCCCATCACTCCAACGGTCAACGCGGCGCTTGCCAGATCGCGCTGTCTGGTGGTGCTCTACTCGGAGAACCTGCCGTCCAGCGCGTATTGCCGCTTCGAAATGCGGTACTCCCTGTCGGCGGCGCATCGTCTCGACGGGACGTCGCAACGCGTCATGGCGATCCCGTGGAACATCGAATACGAGCGGATACGCCCGGGACGCCTGGGAGACCTGCGCCTTCCCTCTCCGCGCGGTGTCAACCCGGCGGAACTCGCGGCATCGGTCGTCGCGCGTGTTGCGAAGACCGACGCCTGCGTGTTCGGTGACGCGCCGAGCCCGCCGGAACCCGACTGGCAGCCGTCCCCGCTCGTCGGCACCCGTGAACACTTCGGCAGGGACATCGAACTATGGGAGGTGCACGACGCGCTCCACGGCCACCAGGACCCGGGCATGGGCGGCGCGCCGGTGGCGCGGATCGTCGGCCTCGGCGGCCAGGGCAAGACCATGCTGGCCGAGTACTACGCGCGGCAGTTCGCCGCCGACTATCCCGGCGGGGTGTTCGTCCTGCGCGGGTTCGGGAGCCACCTCGCCGAGAAGGCCGACCGGCACCATGTGCGGGCTCGCCGCGCCGACCAGGTGGCGGACTTCGCGCACCGCCTGGACCTGGACGTCCGGGGCCTGGACACGGCCGCGATCGACCGGGCGTTCCGGGCCCATCTCGCCAGTACCGGGCGGCCCTACCTGTGGATCGTCGATGACCTTCCGGCGGCCGTAGACCGGGACACGTTCCTGACGCTGCTCGCGCCGACCCTCGACGGTCACACCCTCATGACCACCCGCTACCTGCCCGCCGACTACGGCTGCCCGTGGGGCGGGGAAGTGCGGCTGGACGGTCTCGACGCCGGCGCGGCACTCGGCCTGCTCACCAGCAAGCGGCCCGCCCGGGACGCCCGTGAGCGGCGCGACGCCCTTGCCCTCGCGGAACGGCTGGGCATGCATCCGCTGGCGCTGGCGGTCGCAGCGGGACTCGCGGCCCGTTCCGACCAAGGCGGGTTCTCCGGGCTGCTCGCCGCGATCGAGCGGCCCGGCCCCGACGTTCTCGAACTCGGCGAACGGCTGTGGGGAGAGCTGCCCACCGGGCACAGGGCGAGCATCGCCGCGACGATGCTCCGCAGCGTCGATCGGCTCAGCGGCCCCGGACGGGAGGTGCTCCGGGCCGCGAGCCTCATGGCCCCGACCCCGATTCCACGGCCCCTCATCGAGGGCGTCCTCGCCCGAAGCGATGGCACCGGCGAGCCCGCCGCGCGGGACCTCGTGACGGCGGGCACCGCCGACGCGGTCGGCTGCTCGCTCGCCGCCGTCGTGCCCTCGGGCGGCACCGCGCTCCTCAGCGTGCACGCGATGGTGAGCCGAACCTTGCGGTTCGCCGACATCGACCACACGAGGCGTGCTCTGCTCCAAGCCGAGGCGGTCAACGAGCTCACCGACCGCATCGAAGGCAGCAAGACGACGTACGTGCACCGGGCTCTGGTCGACTACCTGCCGCACGTCCACGAGGTGGCCGGGGCGCTGGCGGACGAGGACGAATGGCATCTGTTCAACGAGACCGGCCGCGTCCACGCGGAACTGGGCGACGGCCGCGCGGCGCTGACCTGCTATGAGCGCCTGTACCGGGCATGCTCGGCCGCCCTCGGCGCAGGACACCGGACCACGTTGACCGTCCTGGCCGGCCTCGGCATCGCCTACGACCTGGTCGGCGACCACGGAACCGCACTGGCGTACAAGCGGCGCGCCTACGAAGGGCTCGCGGCGCTCTTCGGCCCCGATGACCTGGATGTCCTCATCGCCTACAACAACGTCGCCGTCAGCCACCACGAGCTTGGCGCCTACGACACCGCCCGGAGGATTTACGGCGAGGTGTACCGGGCACGACGCCGCCTGCTCAATGTCCAGCACCCCGACACCCTGGCCGCGCTGAGCAATTACGCCATCGCGACGGGGAATGCGGGAGACCACAGGCTCGCGCTGAGGCTCAAGCGCATCGTCCACGAACGTTGCCGCGTCGTCCACGGAGACGATCACCCCGCCACGCTCGACGCCCTGAACAACCTGGCCGCCAGCCTCAACGCCCTCAACGACAAAGCTCAGGCACATGACATCCTCACGGCCGTGTACGAGGCGCGGCGGCGTGTGCTCGGCGAGGATCACGCCGACACGTTGACGGCGCGGAAGAACATGGTGATGACCGCGGAGGCACCTGAACGGCTGTTACCGGATCTGGAGGTCGTCTACCGGCTCCGGCTGGAGAAACTCGGGCCCGGACATCCCGAGACGGTGCACACCCTCCGCAACCTGCTGGAACTGTCTCTGCCCCGCGAGGCCGTCACCGCGGCTCACCGTCGGATCGACCTCGGCGACGACGAGGCCGACGTGCTGGTGGCGACGCTGCTGGCCCTGGAACTGCACGAGAGCCGCGTCCGGGAGTTCGGAGCGGACGACGTCCGGTCACTGGTGGCGTGCTGCTTCCTCGCACACGCCACCGCGCTCCAGGCGGCGGGCCCCGGTGCGCTGCCCTTGATCAGTGATGCCGTGGCGGGCCTGGTCGAGGAACTCGGTGGAGGCGACCCCCGCGTCGGGGCCGCAGCCCTCCTGCATGACTGGATCGCGGTCGTCGAGGATGGTGAAGATCTCGCCGAGTAACGAGAGTGTCCGGGACGTCGAGAACCGACCTGGTCACCATCGGTTTCCTGTTGCCAGTTCCTCTTGGCAACCGTGGGCGTCTTAGCGGTCGCTTGCAGGACCCCCATCATCGGCATGGACGGGACATTTGGCGGGGTGCAGGTGCACCGATCGCCCGACCGGCTCAGGGGATCCTCCATGGCTACTCCGATCACCGACCCTCAGGCTTCGAAGCCCTCCGATCTGCGCGATCCGCTTTTCGTGGCGCGCTCGATTACCGCGGCCGCGCTGTCACGGGGGCACATCGCGGAACTCGTCAGCGGCACCGTCGTCGCCCTGCAGATCAAGGATTTCGTTCCAGCGGATCTCTGCCGGGCGGCCATGGCGAGGATCGCCGACCCCGGCTTCCCCATGGACCGCTACGACAGGGCCCGCGTCGATCCTCCGATCGCCCGCTTCGGCCCGGTGCTCAACGAGTACAAGGAAGGCGGAGGCCTGCGGTCCGACTACTGGGACGACATCGCGCTCGCGCGCCACGTCTGGCGCACATGGATGCACGACGCCGATCCGCTGGGCTTCTCGATCAGCCGCCTGTCGGCGGCCTGGCAGGGGCGGCTGCGGCCCGCGCGCATTTCAGGCCGGGAACTGTTCGCCGGAGCGATCCGGGAAATCAACAACGGTGCGCTCATTCACTTCGATGACGTCCGGCGCGAGTACGGCCACGATCTCTTCGACGAAGGCGCTCCCGTGGTCCAGTTAGCGTTCAACGTGTGGATGTCCGTGCCCCCCGAAGGTGGCAGAACCCACATCTACCGGCACCAGTGGGATCCGGCGGACAGTGCGTCGAGAAGTGGGTACGGCTACCACCGAAACGTGATCGACGGCGAGCAGGAGATTGTCCTGTCCGTCGAACTCGGCGATGCCCTCCTTTTCGATCCCCGGTATTTCCATTCGGTCGATCCCAGCCCGCAAGGACGCAGAATCGCCGTTACGTTCTTCCTCGGCCTCAACAGCCGAGGCGAACTCATCATGTGGTCCTGACGAACGGCGGCTTGCCTGCGGCTCATCGCCCCGGCGGCCTTGCCGCCGGGCTCGCGCCGCCGCACATCAACGTGCCTCGCGGCCAAGCGCAGAGCCTGCCCACGAGTGGGAGCACCATCAAGTCCGAACGGCCACTTCCGACCTACCGTCCGCCGAAGCCCGAGGCTAGGGCGTGAGCAGGGCACTGGGCTGGCCCATTAGCGCGACGACGGCCTCACAGATGGCCGTGGCGAGTTGCGGGGCGTGCTCTGTGGGAAGTGCGCCCGCGTTGATCCGCAGGTGGCGCTGGTGGCCGGGGGACAGGAAGAAGGGCTGCCCGGCTGCCAGCAAGAACCCTCGCTGCGCCGTGGCTTCTACCACTCGATCGGCATCACAACCACCGGGGAGCGTGACCCAGACGTGCAAACCGTCAGTGTCGTACTCGGGGACGAACAGGCCGATCTGCTGGGAGGCGCCGGCCTGCCGGAGGGCCTCGCGGACGGCGGCCCGGCGGTGCGCGTACTCGGTGCGCGCCTCCGCGAGAAGTTCGTCGAGTCGGGGGTCGGTGAGCGTCGCCGCAAGTACGCGCTGGGACGTCCGGGACGTCCATCCGTCGGCGAAGGACTTGGCCAGCGTGAGCGGATGGCGGATCGGCTGCTTGGCGAGGGCCACCGCCAGCCGCATGTCAGGGGCGATGGACTTGGAGAACGAGCGGAGGTACACGACGCGGTCCCGTAGCCGGGGATCGGTGTACAGCGAGCCTGGTCGCAGGGTCGCGGCCTCGGCGAACTGGTCGTCCTCGATGATCCAGACGTCGGGATGGGGCGCGAGGGCGTCTGCCAGCGCGCGTCGGCGCTGCGCCGTCCAGCAGCAGCCGGTCGGGCTGTGGGCGCGCGGGGTGAACAGCACGGCCGAGACACCCGCGTCGACGGCACCGAGCAGCCCCTCGACGGTGACCCCCGCCTCGTCCAGCGGCATGGGGACGAGCCCCAGTCCGTGGAATTCGAGGGTGTCCATGGCGGTCTGGTAACCGGGCTCCTCGACGCCCACCAGGACGGTTTCGCCAGGGGAGCGACGTTGCAGCAGCATGGCGAGCAGCGCCAGGAACTGCTGCGTGGAACTGGCGACGAGCAGATCGTCGGCATCGGTCTCGATCCCGTCGTGGGCGAGCCGTTTGGCGAGGGCATCGGCCAGTTCCGGCTCGGTGCTCAGCGTCGCCGGATACTCCAGGTCCTGCGCCTGCAACCGGGCGGCGACGTCCCGGTAGGCGCGCTTGACGACCGCCAAGGGAAGCAGCCGCGGGTCCGGGCCGCCGCGTGTGAGGTCGCGCGCGGTGGGATGGCTGTGCTTCAACCGCGCCTCGGTCTGGGCGAGGACCTGGCGTCGCCAGGCGCTCCCCCCGCGAACGGGTCCCACGGCCTCACCGCCACTGGAGGGCGGTGCCGTCTGCGGAAGGTCGGGAGCCTCGCTGACGAACGTGCCGCGTCCGGCCTCCCCGTGGACCAGGCCGAGGTCGCCGAGCCGGGCGTAGACGCTCATGACGGTCGTGACACTGAGACCCAGGTCGGTCGCCAGTTGCCGGACGGACGGCAACCGCTCACCGGGGCGCAGCTCGCCTGACCGGATCGCCTGGGACATCTCATGCGCCACTCGCTCGTAGAGCGGACGCCCGTTGCCCGATGAGTCTCGCAGGGTCGCCATCCGCCGTTGCACCTCAAGCATCACGCATACATTTTACCAGTACGCATAACTGTTGGCGGGCGAACCAGGATGCGCCAGCGCCCGATGCCTGCTGAAAGGCCTTTGCGCCAGGGCCTTTCGCGCACTCGGGTCCCCCGGCGATGTGCGGTGCCCGGCCAGGAGCTGTGGACGGAGACACGTCAGCGTCATCGCTGATTGTACTCCTAACGTATTGACTGTGTTAGGCGAGCGTGACACCGTGACGTCCGTTCTCACCGCCGTACCGTCTGGTCCGGCATGGCCGGACATGACCGCCGTTTCGACGGTGTGCGCCGGTACGGCGACCATCCGCAGTGCAGGAAGGCGCCGCCCGTGATCTCCCATCTGACCGCCACCGGTGACATCGTTCTCACCAAGTCCCTGGCCGAGGTGCCCGCCGCCCCCGGGTTCACCGCGCTTCAGGAGGTGCTCGGAGCGTCCTCCTGCGTGCTGTCGAGCGTTGAGCTGCCCTTCTCCGACCGGGGTCACCCCTCCGACCGGATCCTCAACTTCCGAGCGCGTCCGGAACTCGTCCATGAGCTGGCCGCCTTCAACCTGAAGGTGGCGACGCTCGCCAACAACCACAGTTCCGACTACGGCTGGGACGCCCTGGACGACACCGTGCGGCGACTGCGCTCGGTGGGAGTGACGGCGATCGGTG
Source organism: Actinomadura sp. K4S16 (assembly GCF_008327685.1). GTDB lineage: Bacteria > Actinomycetota > Actinomycetes > Streptosporangiales > Streptosporangiaceae > Spirillospora. Next base: position 438,358 of record NZ_BDDE01000017.1, on the reverse strand, counting down.
CGGGAGAGGATCTCGCGGCCGCCGAGGAGGCCGCCGTCCTGGAGATCGCCGGCCGCCGCGTGGGGATCCTCGCCTGGTCCTGCCTGCTGCCGCTGGGGGCCGCGGCCGGCCCGTCCAAGCCGGGTATCTCTCCCGTGCACGTAGAGACCGAGTGGGTGGTGAACGGGGAGTTCCAGCTGGAGGAACCGGGCGTGCCCCCGGTCATCCGCACTCGGGTACGCGCGGCCGACCACGAGCGGGTCATCGGCCGCGTGCGGGAAGTGCGGGAGCGCGTCGACGTCGTGGTGGTCACCGTGCACTGGGGATTCGGGTTCGGCAGCGCGCGCGCCGAGTACCAGCGGGTGTTCGGACACGCGCTCGTGGACGCGGGGGCCGACATCGTCCTCGGCCATCACGTGCACGCCCCGCAGGGGGTGGAGGTGTACCGGGATCGGGTCATCGTGTACAGCCCGGGCAACTTCGTCGCCCAGCAGCCGAGGGAGAACATCACCCCGGAGATCGAGGAGATCTACGACGCGTTCAGCCGGGACGCCTTCATCACGGTCGTCGACCTGGCCGGCGGAGACGTCCCGCAGGTGTCACTGGTGCCGATCATGACGGCCGACCACGGGCTCCCCGTCCTGGCGGACCCGGAGAACGCCCGCCGTATCGCGGACCGGCTGGCCGTCGAGTCGGCGGATCTCGACACCGTCGTCGCGTTCGACGGCGCTCGCGTGACCGTCACCGGCTGAATCCCGCCCGCCGTGCCCGCCGGTGCAACGCCCCGGCGGGCACGGCCTCTCCGTCTGCTGCAGCAAGGTGTTCCAGAGCAAGCGTACTGATTGTTATGCATACATCCTCTAGACACCAGGATGACAGCCGTGTACGTTCGCAGAACCGCCGGGCGCAGGACCCGGCGGACGAAGGACCGTGTCGGTGAACGGGCCGACAGAACGGAGCCTGTTATGCGTCTCGGAACAGGGCCGCTGAACCGCCGTCGTTTCCTCGTCGCCGCGAGCCTGGCCTCGGCTCTCGCGCTCACCGGATGCGGGACCGGAGACCAGCGGGGAGGCGGAGACGAGAAGTCGGTGGCGCTCGTCACCCCGCAGAAGGCCGGGGACGGAGGGCCGACCGACAACCTGATCGCCGGTCTGAACACGCTGAAGGCGGCCGGCTACACCACCCGCCACGTGGCCGCGCCCGACCCCTCCTCGCACGAGTCGACGCTGCGCAGCCTGGCCCAGTCGGGGACGCCGGTGATCGTCGTGTCGTTCTCGGACTTCACGCAGGTGCTCAAGACCGTGGCGCCCGACTTCCCCAAGACCAAGTTCGTGCACATCTACTCCGACCCGTACAAGCCCGAGATGCCGAACGTCCAGACGGTCTCGTTCGACACGCAGGGCCCCTCGTACCTGGCCGGTGTGCTGGCCGCCACCGTGTCGAAGACGGGCGTCGTGGGGTTCATCGGCGGAACCGCGATCCCCTCGCTGAACGCCGACTATCACGCCTTCGAGGCGGGGGCGAAGGCCACCCGCGCCGGCATCGCCGTCAAGAGCGCGTTCGTCGGGTCGTTCGGCGACCCGGTGAAGGGCCAGCAGATCGCCCAGACCATGTTCAACAACAAGGTCGACGTGGTCCTCGCCTACGCGGGCGGCTCCTCGGTCGGCGTCGTGAAGGCCGCCGACCAGGCCAAGGCCTTCGTCATCTACGACAACGCGGAGAGCGCCCAGACCGCTACCAGCGTGATCGCGGTCGCGTCGCAGCACTACGGCGCCACCATGGCCAAGCGGGTGCTCACCATCGCCGACGGGACCTGGAAGCCCGGTGGCAGCGAGGCGGGTCTCGCCGACGACGGCACCTTCCTGGAACGCGCCAAGATGTTCCGGCCCGGTGCCGGGGCCCCGGACCTGGACTCGGCGTTCCAGAAGGTCGGCGAGACCAAGCAGAAGATCATCGACGGTTCCGTCGACGTGCCCGTCAACACCGACAACGTGTGAGCGAGCCATGCGAGCCCGACCACACGAGAGAACCGGACCCGCCGCGGCGGGCGGCCCGCACCGCGCCGGAGCACCCGTCACCTGCCAGGACGTCTCGGTACTTTTCGGTGACTTCCGTGCCCTCGACGGAGTCAGCGGGACCTTCACACCGGGCAAGGTGCACGCCATCGTCGGCCAGAACGGCGCCGGCAAGACCACCTTCGCGCGGGTGCTGGCCGGACTGGTCGAACCCTCCGGTGGCACCGTCCGGGTGGGAGAGCACCTGCTCGCCGGAGGGAACGTCGCCGAGTCGCGGAGACAGGGCGTGGAGCTGGTCCATCAGCACTTCGCGCTGCCCTCGGACTTCACCGTCGCCCAGGCACTGGAACTGTTCAACGACGAGCCCCGACCCCTCGGCGGCTTCTCCAAGGCGGGGTTGCACCGCAGGGCGCGGACGCTGCTGGAGGACGGGGGAGCCGCCGTCGCCCCGGACGCCCTGATCGGCAGGCTGCCGATCGAGACGATGCAGGCGGTCGAGATCGCCCGCGCCCTCGCCTCCGGCCCCCGCGTGCTGGTCCTGGACGAACCCACGGCGGTTCTGCCGCCGCCCGCGATGCGCGGGCTGTTCGACCGGCTGCGCGACCTGGCCGCCGCGGGCCTGTGCGTGATCGTGGTGCTGCACAAGCTGGACGAGGTGTTCGCGGTCGCCGACACCGTCACCGCGCTGCGCGCCGGCAGGCTCGTCCTGGAGCCGACGCCCATCGGCGACCTGGAGCCGGCTGACGTGTCGCGGGCCATCATCGGCGACGCATCGGTCAAGGCGGTTCCGGTCGTCGCGAAACCCGCGCCGGACGCCGCGGCGGTGCTGAGCACGACCCGGCTGACCGCGCGGTCCGGGTCGCACGACGCGGCCGCGACCGACGTGTCGCTGGAGATCCGCGCAGGAGAGATCGTGGGCGTCGCCGGCGTCGAGGGCAACGGGCAGCGCAGCCTCGTCGAGGCGCTCGTCGGGATGGCGCCGCTGCGGGGCGGGACGGTGTCCCTGGCAGGCGCCGACATCTCGGGGGCCTCGGTGCGGCGGCGCCGTGACCGCGGCCTGCGCGTCATCCCGTTCGAACGCAACGTGGAAGGGGTCAGCCTCAGCAGCGCCCTGTGGGAGAACCACGCCGCCCCGCGGCGCGCCGGGGACGGGCCGATGCTCGATCCAAGGGCCCTGCGGGAACGGTGCCGCGAGGCGCTGGACCGCTGGCGGGTCGCGTACCGGGCCGAGACCCAGCCGGCCGGGAACCTGTCCGGCGGCAACATCCAGAAGACCGTCCTGGCGCGCGAGATCACCGGTGACGTGCGGGTCCTCATCGCCGCGCACCCGACACGCGGGCTGGACATCGCCGCGGCCGGTGACGTGCGGGCGGCGCTGGTGGACGCCGCGGCGTCCGGCGCCGCCGTCCTCGTCGTCAGCGCGGACCTGGAGGAGATGTTCGAGGTGTGCCATCGCGTACTGGTGATGTTCGCCGGGCGCGTGGTGGCCGAGTTCGACCGGCCCTTCGATCTGGACCGGGTGGGCGGCGCCATGGTGAGGGGTGAGGCGGCGTGAGGTTTCGGCCAAGGCCGGCCGCGGCCCGGCCCGTCGCGGTCATCGGCGCGTCCCTGCTGCTGGTCCTCGGCATATTCGCCGTGTCCGGCTATGACGTGGGGGCGATCAGCGCGGGGACGATCGACGGCAGCGTCGGCTCGCCGGCCGCGTGGACGCAGACGATCCGCTGGGCCATTCCGCTGCTCGTCATCGCGCTCGGAGTCGGGCTCGCCTTCCAGGCCGGCTACTTCAACATCGGCGCCCAGGGACAGATGTACGTCGGGGCGATCGGCTCCCTCGTCGTTGGCCTGGGGTGGCGGGACGGTCCCGCGCTCGTCGTGGTCCCCTGCGCCTTCGCGGTGGGGATCGCGCTCGGCGCGCTGTGGTCGCTGGTGCCCGGGGTGCTGCGGACGCGGCTCGGTGCCGACGAGGTCGTCACCAGCCTGATGATGAACTTCATCGCCGTGCTGCTGCTGGAGTGGGTCTGCACCGGCCCGCTGAAGAGCCGCGACGGCACCGGCCAGGCGGCCACGACCGACCAGCTGCCAGGGGCCTTCCGGCTCAGCGACGGCAGCGGTGTCTCGCCCATCCTGCTGATCCTGTGCGCCCTCCTCGTGGCGGGCGCCGTGGTCCTGACCGGCCGTACGCGGCTCGGTTTGGAGATCCGCCTCGTCGGACGCAACCCGGTGATGGCGCAGTGGATGGGCATCCGCGCCTCCCGGGTCGGCCTGGTGGTCTTCGCGCTGAGCGGTGCGGCGGCCGGGCTCGCGGGCGCCGTCGAGACGTACGGCCCGTCGGGCAGCCTGCGGGTCGGGTTCTCGCCGATGGTCGGCTTCATGGCGGTCATCGTGGCGCTGGTCGGCACGTTCGGTCCGCTCCGCACGCTGCTGGCCGCGGTGTTCTTCGGCGCGCTGCGCGCCGCCACGATCTACCTGCCGGTCGTGAGCGACCTGCCGCAGGCGGGTCTCGACATGCTCAACGGGATGGTCGCCTTGTGGATCACGGTGTCCACGGTGCCCGCCCTGCTGAGACGCCGGCGGACGCGGGCCGCGGCCCGCGCCGGTGATCCGTCCGGTGGGCCCGCCCACCGCGATCCGGAGGTGGTGAACTCCCGTGGTTGACTTCCTGGGGACCTGCCTGCAGGCCGCCACGCCCATCTGGCTGGCGGCGCTCGCCGGAATGTTCGCCCAGCGCAGCGGCGTCCTGCACCTCGGCTTGGAGGGGCTGATGCTCAGCGGCGCGTTCGTCGCGACCGCCACCGCCATCCGCACCGGGTCGGTTCTCGCGGCCATCGTGGCCGCCATCGTCGTGAACGCGTTGCTGTCGCTGCTGTTCTGGGTGCTGGTCACGCATTTCAAGGCGAACGTGCTCATCGTCGGGCTCGGCCTGTCGATGACCGCCGCCGGTGCGACGGGCTACGCCCTGGTGGCCTTCTTCGACACCGAGGCGGCCATCGAGTCGCCTGTCGGGCTGCCGCGGCCGCTCGGCGGGATCGGCGGGCCGCTCGCCGACCTGTCGGTGCTGACGTTCGCGGCGTTCGCGCTGACCTGGCTGTCGTGGTGGACGCTCCGGCGGACCCGGGCGGGGCTGAAGCTCAGCGCCTGCGGCAGCGACCCGTTCGCGGCGCGCAGCGCCGGCGTCCCGGTGGACCTCTACCGGATGGCGGCGCTGCAGGTCGCCGGGTTGCTGTGCGCGCTGGCCGGCACGGAGCTGTCGCTGGCCCAGGTGCGGTCCTTCTCCGACAACATCGCGCAGGGCCGCGGCTACCTCGCCTTCGCGGCGGTCCTGCTCGGCGGGCTGGCCCCGGTCGGAGTCTCGGCGGCGGCGCTGTTCTTCGGGACCGCGCTGGCCTTCGGCATCCAGTCGCAACTGGACTTCAACGGCGTCCTGCCGCCGCAGTTCGTGCTCATGCTGCCCTACGCGGCGACCATCGCCGCCATCTCGGCCACGGTCGTGATCAAGCGGCGCCGGGGAGAGCAGCCCCCAGTGATCATGGAGCGGACGCTGTGAGCCGGGTCGTCCTCGCCGGAGCGCTCGACACCAAGGGCGCCGAGTACGCCTACGTCCGGGACCTGCTGGCCGCCGCGGGCATGCGTCCGCTGCTGGTCGACACGGGTGTCCGCGGGGAGCCGCAGACCCGGCCCGACGTGACCCGCTCGGAGGTGGCGCGGGCCGCGTCCCGCGACCACCGGGAGATCGCCGCGCTCGCCACCCGGGCGGAGGCGCTGGCCGCCATGGCCGAGGGGGTGGTCGCCCTGCTCGGGTCTCTGCGGCATGCCGGCGAGGTGGACGCCGCCTTCGGCATGGGCGGCTCGGGAGCGCTGAGCGTGCTGGCGCCGGGCTTCCGGTCCCTGCCGCTGGGGGTGCCCAAGATGATCGTCACCACGATGGCCTCCGGTGACACCCGTCCCCATGTGGGAGCCAGCGATCTGCTGCTGGTCCCTTCCATCGTGGACATCGCCGGACTCAACACGGTGAGCCGCTTCGTCCTGGAACGTTCGGTGGCGATGCTGGCCGCCCAGTTGGGGCGCCCGGTGCCGTCCGCGAAAGGCGGAGAAGGAAAGCCGATGGTGGCCGCCAGCATGTTCGGGGTGACGACCGCCGGCGTGTCGCAAGCCTGCCGGCTACTGGAGTCGCGGGGCCTGGACGTCCTGGTCTTCCACGCCAACGGGCTCGGCGGCAGGACGCTGGAGTCGCTGGCCGAGGACGGATGGCTGTCGGGGGTCCTCGATCTGACGACGACGGAGCTGGCCGACGACCTCGCCGGCGGCGTGGCGAGTGCGGGGCCGGACCGCCTGACCGCCGCCGGCCGGCGCGGGATCCCGCAGGTCGTGTCCACCGGGGCGCTGGACATCGTCAACTTCGGGGCGCCGGAGACCGTACCGGAGCCGTACCAGGAGCGGCGGCTCTACTCGCACAACCCGACGGCGACGCTGATGCGCACCGACCCGCGGGAGGCCGCCGTCCTCGGCGAGCGGCTCGGCACGAAGCTCTCGGCCGCGCGCGGACCGGTCGTCCTGCTGCTGCCCGCCGGCGGGACGTCGGCCCTGTCGGAGCCTGGCGGCGCGTTCCACTGGCCCGAGGCGGACGCGGCGCTCGAACGAGCGCTGCTGGACTCCCTGGCCCCCCACGTCGCCGTGGAGCGTTCCCCGGCGGCACTGAACACCCCGGCGTTCGGCGAGCAGGCGGCGCAACTGCTGCTGGCCCGGCTCGCCGGGACGCCGGCGGCACGGTAGCCGCGGACCGTGATGGACACCTCGCCCGGACGGCCCGGTACGGGCGGCCCGGAGGAAAACGAAGGAAAGGACGGGGATGTGCGCGACGACTGCGACGTCCTGATCGTCGGTGCCGGCCCCTCGGGCGCGGTCGCCGCCCAGGAGTTCGCCCGCGCCGGGATGCGGGTCACGTGCCTGGAACAGGGGGACTGGCCCGACTACGAGAAGGCGCGCGCGGGCCATGCCGACTTCGAGCTCGTGTCCCGCAAGCACTGGAACTGGGATCCGAACCAGCGCCGCGCCGGCGGTGACTATCCCATCGACGACGCCGAGTCGGACGTCACCGCCCTCATGTACAACGGTGTCGGCGGCAGCACCGTCCTATACGCGGCGCACTGGGAACGCTTCCTGCCCTCGGACTTCCGCACCCGCACCATGGACGGTGTCGGCGACGACTGGCCGATCGGATACTGGGACCTGGAGCCCTACTACGACGAGGTCGAGCGGCAGTTCGCCGTCAGCGGGCTCGAAGGCGACCCGGCCCTTCCCCCGAGCACACCGCCGCCGCTGCCGCCCGTCCCGCTGAACAAGCTCGGCCGGCGGGGCGCGGAGGCGCTGAACAGGCTCGGTTGGCACTGGTGGCCCGGCAGCAACGCCATCGCCACCGCCGAGTACGGCCCCCTGCACGCGTGCGCGCAGCGGACGGCCTGTCCGTTCGGCTGTCCCACCGGAGCCAAGGCGTCCGCGGACCGCACCCACTGGCAGTCCCTTGCCAAGGACAAGGTGCGCCTGACGGTGCGGGCGACGGTCGAGCAGGTGCTCCTGGACGACCGGGGCCGCGCCACCGGCGTCGTCTACCTCGACGCCGACGGAGTCCGCCATGACATTCGCGCCGGCGTCGTGGTGCTGTGCGCCAACGCGATCGGCACGCCCCGCATCATGCTCGCGTCGGCCGACGGGTCCGGGGTCGCCAACTCCAGCGGCCTGGTCGGCAGGCGCCTCATGATGCACCCGTTCGGCAACGCGATCGGGATCTTCGACGAGGACCTGGAGTCCTGGCGCGGGCCGCTCGGCCAGTACCTGCACTCCCTGGAGTTCTACGAGACCGACCGGTCGCGCGGCTTCGTGCGCGGCGCGAAGTGGAACCTGATCCCCTCCGGCGCGCCGCTGTCGTTCATGCTCCCGGGCACCTGGGGGGACGAACCGGTGTGGGGACCGAACTTCACCCGGCTGCTGCGCGAACGGCTGGGCCGCTCGGCGATCTGGGGTGTCATCTGCGAGGACCTGCCCGACCCCGCGAACCGGGTGCTGCTGGACGAGGGGACCACCGCGGACGGAGTCCCGGGCGTCCGGATCCAGTACCGCACGTCCGACAACACGCGGGCGATGATGGCCTGGCACCTGGAGCGCCTTTCCGAGGTGCTCGACGCCATGGGAGCCACCAAGAAGATCCTCAATTCGGGCCTGCGCGGCACCGGATGGCATCTCATGGGCACGGCCGTGATGGGCGAGGATCCTCAGGCCTCCGTGGTCGACCCGCACGGCCAGTGCCATGACGTGCCCAACCTCTACGTCTTCGACGGCTCGGTCTTCCCGACGTCCTCCGGCGTCAACCCCACCGCGACCATCGCGGCCAATGCGCTGCGCTGCGCCCGGTCCCTGGTCGCTCGCCGCCGCGAAGTGGAGGTGGCCTCGTGACCACCGCGGAGAACGGGGAGACGCGGGACATGACCGTGCCGCCGGAGGCCCGCCAGCGGCTAGGGCAGGTCGCGGACGCGCTGATCGAGGCCGGCGCCGGGCTCCCGTCCGGGACGCAGGCCGGTGTGCACACCGATCTGCTCGACCAGGTGATCAAGGCGCGTCCCGACCTCGTCCCGCCGCTGCTGCTGGCGCTGGACGAGCTGGGACCCGCCCTCGACCTCGCGGCGGTCGAGCGACTGGCCGAACGGCGGCCGGAACTGCACGAGGTGCTGACGCTGGTCGTCGCGGGCGGCTACCTGATGTCGCCGCGCGTCGCCGCGCTGCTGAAGTACCCCTTCCAGGAAGCCAAGATCGTCGATCCGCGAGAGATCGCGGTCATCGTCGATGAGGGCCTGCTCGACCCGGTCGCCGAACGCGCGCCCCTCTACCGGCTGCCCCCCGACGCACCGCCGGAGCACCGCCCGTGACCGGGCGGGAGGCAGCCCGTCCCACACCCACTTGGAGGTAACGGCAATGAGCCGCCAGCACTACGTCCCCCTTTTCCACGAGCGGGTCCGGTCGGGCCGCGCCCTGATCGGCGCGGGTGCCGGCACCGGCCTGTCCGCCAAGTGCGCGGAGGAGGCCGGCGTCGACTTCATCGTCATCTACAACGCGGGCAGGTTCCGTATGGCCGGGCGCGGGTCGATGGCCGGGATGATGCCCTACGGCAACGCCAACGACATCGTCGTGGAGATGTCCGCAGAGGTCCTCCCGGTCGTGCGCAGGACACCGGTGCTCGCCGGCGTCTGCGCCACGGACCCGTTCAAGAACATCCCGCTGTTCCTGGGGCAGCTCAAGGAACTCGGGTTCGCCGGCGTGCAGAACTTCCCGTCGGTCTGCCTGTTGGACGGCAGCGTGCGGGCGGACCTTGAGGCCACGGGCTACGGCTTCGACAAGGAGGTGGAGATGGTCCGCACCGCCCGCGAGATGGACCTGATCACGGCCGCCTACGTGCGCACCGAGCAGGAGGCGCGTGACATGGCCGCCGCGGGCGCCGACATCGTCGTGGCGCACGTCGGGCTGACGGCCGCCGGCATGATCGGCGCCAGGTCCCCCATGTCGCTCGCCGACGCGGCGGCGCGCACGCGGGAGATCCGCGACGAGGCCAAGTCCGCGCGCGAGGACGTGCTGGTCGTATGCCACGGAGGACCGATCGCCACGCCCGGCGACGCCCAGGAAGTGCTGCGGATGGTCCCGGGCGCGGCCGGTTTCCTGGGTGCGTCCAGCATGGAGCGGCTGCCCGCAGAGACCGCCCTCGTCGACACCATGCGGCGCTTCACCGAGGTCTCCGTCGAACCCGTCGCCGACGGTCCGCACGAGAGGGAGGTCGTGGCGTGAAGCTCTTCCGTACCGCGGACCTGCTGAAGGACCCCGCACCGGTCCCCGAACCGGAACGCTTCACCGGCGCCGCGTTCAGCTCCTCCGTCCAGGGGTGCCCTACCAGCAAGGCGACCACCGCGCTGATCCGGCTCGACCCGGGCGTGCGCGGCCACTGGCACAGCCACGCCGACGGCCAGGTGATCCACATCGTGGCGGGTTCCGGCTACGTCGGGCGCCGCGGCCGCGACCCGTTGGAGGTGACCGAGGGCGACATCGTGTGGATCGAGCCGGGGGAGGAGCACTGGCACGGGGCCTCCGACGCCGGGCTGGCCCAGCTGGCCTTCTCCTTCGGCGCCATCACCTGGCTGGAGCCGAGCACATGACCACCGGTGCCGCACCCTCCTACGAGGAGATCGCCGAGGCGGTGCTCGACTGCGCCTCCCGGCCGCTCCACGGGGAGGTGGCGAAGGCCGCGCGCCGGACGCTCTTCAACGTCCTGGCAGTGGCTCTGGGAGCGTCCGGCTCCCCCCAGGTCGGCAGGCTTGCCGCCGCCCTGGCCGCACCGACCGGCATGCCCGCGGCTCCGGGTGTGCGCGGGAACGCCGGCCCGGCCGACGCGGCGCTGCTCACCGGCTTCGCCGCGCACCTGGACGATTTCGACGACACCCACCTGGAGACGGTCATCCACCCCGGGGCGAGCGTCCTCGGTGCGGCCTGGGCGGCGGGCTGGCCCGCCGGCGCATCCGGGCGGGACCTGCTGGCGGCCTTCGCCCTCGGCTGCGAGGTGCAGCTGCGGCTCGGCCTGGCGGTCAGTCCGGAGCATTACGACCGGGGCTGGCACATCACCGGTACCTGCGGGGTCGTCGGAGCCGCGGCCACCGCCGGACTGCTCGGCGCGCCCGGTCGCGACCGGCTGGCGGCCGCGCTTCGGCTGGCGTCCCTGCAAACGCTCGGGCATCGGGAGGCGTTCGGTACCGAGGTCAAGCCCTTCCATGCCGGGAAGGCGGCCGCGGGCGGGGTACTGGCCGCCGCCGAGGCCGCCCGCGGCCGGTTCACCGGGGGCGCCGCGGCCGTCCTCCCGGACACCGGCGGGCTGCTGCGCGCCCTCGCGCCCGGGGGGCGGTCCCCTGACCGCCTTCTCGACGGGTTCGGGACGCGTTGGGAGCTTGCCGACAACACCTTCAAGCCCTATCCGTGCGGCATCGTCGCGCACCCCGGCATCGACGCGGCCGTTGGAGCCCACGACCGCGGTGTAGCCCCGGCGGACGTCGTCCGGATCCGCTACCGCTGCCATCCGCTGGTTCCGGAGCTGATGGGGCGGCTCGACCCGCGGACCGGTCTGCAGGCGCGCTTCTCGGCGGTGCACGGGGTGGCCGCCGGCCTGGCCCGCGGCACCGGCGGGCTCGCCGAGTTCGGCGACGCGGCGGTGGCCGACCCGGTGCTGGCCCGCCTGCGGGCGCGCGTCGAGCTGTGCCCGGAACCCCGCATGCCGCGGGACTCGGCCGTACTGGAGATCCACACCGTCGACCGGGGAACCGTCGTGTCGGCCGTCGAGCACGCGCGGGGAAGCCTGCTGCGCCCGCTGACCGACGACGAGCTGATCGGCAAGGCCGAGGCCCTGGTGCCCGGCCGGGCAAGGGCGATCTGGGAGGCGGTCGCGCGCCTGGGGGAGGGTTCCGGACCGGGGACCGTCCAGGCATTGCTGGAGGAGTCCCAGAGGGAAGTGGTGGTCCGATGACCGTTAGCGAGGGGACGACCGCGAGCGTCGCCGGCTTCGTCGCCGAGACGCCCGTCCCGCCGGACGCGGCCGCCGCCGCGACGGCTCTGTGCGAGAACCTGTCCGGACTGGAGGCGGCGGCCGGCCGCGACCAGCGGGCGGCGGTCGGCTACTGGGTCGCCTGCGCCCTCCTGCACCACGCCGGCAGCGCCGACGACCGCGCGACGGAAAGTCTGGCCGCCGGGCTGGAACCCGCTCTGCGGGTGCGCGACTCGCTCGACGGCCACGTCGTGGGCGGGTGGGATCCGGTGTGCGCGGCCGTGCTCGTCGGCTCCGCCTGCGCCGCCGCCCGCCACGACGGCCTGGACGGGGAGGCGACGGCCCGCGCGGTCGGTATCGCCGTCACCCAGGCGTCCGGGCTGGAGATCCTGTCAGGCACCCTGCTCGGAACGTTCCAGCGATGCCTGGCCGCCCGCAACGGACTGGAGGCCGCCCGGCTGGCCGGCGCGGGCATGACCGCTCCGGTCACCGGCCTGGAAGGAAGGCGCGGCCTGTACGCGCTGATGGCGCCCACCGCGGACCCGGCCGCCGCGGCCGACCGGCTCGGCCGGCGGTGGCTCGTCACCGCGCTCCCGACCGAGGCGGGCCGGTCCCGCCCGCCCGGCGCGGAGGCGCGGCGGCCGGACCCGATCGAGCACGCCACGGAGGCACTGTCATGACGGCGACCGCCACGCTGGCCGACCGGCTGCGGCCGGACCGGACGGCGCTGATCCTCATCGACCTGTCCAACGACTTCGTCCATCCACGCGGCAAGGCCGCCACCGTGGGCGGCCGGGACGTCAGCCACGCCCAGCGGATCCTGCCCGTGGCCGCCGACCTTGCCGAGGCTGCCCGCGATGCCGGGGTGGCCGTGATCCACAGCCAGCACACCACGCTGCCGGGCGGCGCCTCCGACTCACCGGTGTGGCGGGACGCGCGCTCACGCGCCGCGTACTCCGCCCCCGACATCTGCCTCGACGGATCCTGGGGGCAGGAGATCGCCGAGGAGGTCGCGCCCCGGCCCGGAGACCATGTCGTCAAGAAATACCGCTACGGCGGCTTCACCGGGACCAACCTGGAACTGATCCTGCGGAGCCTGGGATGCGACAGCGTCCTCTGCTGCGGCGTCTCCACCAACGTCTGCGTGGACACCACCGCCCGCGAGGCGTTCGCCCGCGACTTCCACGTCACCATCGCCGCCGACGCCTGCGCGTCGTGGGACATGGGTCTGCACGCCGCGGCGCTCCGCACCGCCGAGAGCCGGTTCGCCGTGGTGGCGGCGACCGGGGACGTCCTTGCCGCCTGGACCTGACCGAATCCGACGAGGAGGCCCACATGATCGCAGAACTGCGCTACTACACCATCACGCCAGGCCACACCGAGGCGCTGCTCGACCAGTTCGTCGGCACCAGCCTCCCCCTGTTCGACAAGCACGGCATCACCGCGCACGGCCCCTGGCTGCGGCGGTTGACCAAGGGAGAGCAACTCGTCTACGTCCTGGAGTTCGCCGACGAGCACGACCGCGAGACCCGCTGGACGGCGTTCCGCGAGGATCCCGAATGGCAGGCGGTCGTCGAGGCCGGCCGGGGCCAAGTCCCGCACATCGCGGGCAGCGAGATCGTGGAGCTGAGCCGATGAGCTCCCGTGACACCGCCGTCCGCGTCCACGGCCACCACATCGCCGGGGAGCGGGTCGACGGCCCGCTCCTGGAGCGACGCGCCCCGGCCTCGAACAGGGTCGTGGCCCGCTACGCGGCCGGCACGGCGGACGACGTGGACGCCGCGGCCTGCGCCGCCGCCCGGGCGTTCGCATCCACGGAATGGCGGCGCACCCCCGCGATGGCCCGCGCCGCGCTCCTGGAGAACCTGGCCGCACTTCTGGCACACGACGCCGACCGGCTCGCCGCCCTCGACTCCGAGGAGGTCGGGAAGCCGCTGGCGTTCGCGCGCGGCGACATCGAACTCGGCATCGCGCACGTCCGGCAGGCCGCGGCGCTCGCCCGCACGTCCAAGGGCGAGGCCTACACCGGCCTGGCGCCCGCGTACACCGCGCTCGCGACCCGGGAACCGGTGGGGGTCGCCGCGCTGATCATCCCGTGGAACTTCCCGGCGCTCGTCCTCCTGCAGAAGCTCCCCTACGCCCTGGCCGCCGGATGCACCGTGGTGGTCAAGCCGTCGGAGTTCACCTCCGGCAGCGCGCTGGAGATCGCCGCCCGCTGCGAGGACGCGGGCTTCCCGCCCGGTGTGGTGAACGTGGTCACCGGCACGGGGCCCGGCGCCGGGCTCCCCATGGTGACCCACCCCCTGGTCTCCTACGTCTCGTTCACCGGATCCACGCGGGTCGGCCGGGAGGTGATGCGCGCGGCCGCCGACTCTCTCACCCGGGTCGGGCTGGAACTGGGCGGCAAGACCGGCAACGTGGTCTTCGCCGACGCCGACCTGGAAGCCGCGGCCGACGGCATCGTCTTCGCCGCCTTCGCCAACCAGGGGGAGTCGTGCGTCGCCAGCTCGCGGCTGCTCGTGGACGAGACCGTGGCCGACGATTTCACCGCCGCCGTCGCCGCCCGCGCGTCCGCGCTGCGGGTGGGGATGCCCGACGACCCCCGGACCGACATCGGGGCGCTCATCCACCACGAGCACCGGGACCGGGTCCACGCGGCCGTGCTCGCCGGGGTCGACTCCGGCGGGAAGGTCCTGACCGGGGGGAGTCCACCCGACGACCCCGAACTGGCGGAGGGCGCCTTCTACCAGCCGACCGTGATCGCCTCCGTGGACCGCGAGTCGCCGGTGTTCCAGAAGGAGATCTTCGGGCCCGTCCTGTCGGTGACGACGTTCGGCACCGACCGAGAGGCCGTCGACCTGACGAACGCCACCGAGTACGGCCTCGCCCAGTCCCTGTGGACCAGGGACCTCGACCGCGCCTTCGCGGTTAGCGGCGAGCTGCAGGCCGGCACCGTCTGGGTGAACACCGCCAGCGACGGGTCACCGGCGCTGGCGTTCGGCGGCGTGAAGGCGTCCGGCTTTGGACGCGAGGGTGGCGAGGAGGGGATGCGGGAGTTCACTGAGTACAAGACGGTGCAGTTCCGCAGCGAACCCCGTGTGAGCCCGTTCGCCAGAGAAGAGTCGGCCCGATGAGCCTCGTCCACATCGTGCTCGTCAGGCCCCGGGACGGACAGGAGTCACGGGCAGACGACCTCACCTCCCGGCTCGCCGCGCTCGCCGCCGAACTGGGCGCCGGCGACGTCTACGCCGGTCCCGACGTGAGCATCGAGCCGTTCGGCGGCGGCTACACGACCGGGCTCGCCATCGCCTTCCCCGGCGAGCGCGCCCGCGACGCCTACCTTCGAAACCCCCGGCACGCCGAGTTGGCCCGCGAACTGCCCGCGGCGGCCGATTCGGTGCTGGTCGTCGACCTGCCGGCGGCCGCCACCGGCCTCGCATCCCAGGGAGCGCAGCGGACATGACGGAGAGCATCGGCTTCATCGGCCTTGGCGCGATGGGCCTCGGAATGGCCGGCAACCTCGTCAAGGGCGGCCACGAAGTACACGGATACGATCCCTCACCGGAACGCCGCGAGAAGGCCGCCGAGGCGGGCATCCGGCTGGTGGACTCCCCCCGCGAGGCGGCCAGGGCGTCCTCTGGCGTGATCCTCTCCGTGGTGCGGGACGCCGCGCAGACCCGCGAGGTCCTGCTCGGCGAGCATGGCGTCGCCCGGGAGGGCCGCCCGCTCACCGTCGTCGTGGCCAGCACCCTCGACCCATCCACGATGCGCGCGCTGGCGGCCGAACTCGGCGGACACGGCGTGACCGCCGTCGACGCGACCATGTCCGGGGGACCCTGGGGCGCCGAGGCGGGCGCACTGACGCTGATGGTGTCGGCCGCACCCGAGGTGTTCGGGCGGCTTCGCCCCCTCCTGGACCTCATGGGCCGCAACATCTTCCATGTCGGTGAGGAGGTGGGCACTGCCCAGGCGGCCAAGCTCGCCGTGCAGCTCACCTTCGGCGTCAACATGATGGGCGTGTACGAGGCGATCCGGCTGGCCGACGAGTTCGGCGTTGGTGAAGACCAGTTGATGGAGATGCTCTCGGTCAGCGTGGGCGGCAGTTGGGTCGTGGACAACTGGCGGCGTGTCAAGCCCTGGTGGGAGCACTACGTGCCCGGCGAGGACCTCGACATCCTCCTGAAGGACATGCGGTCGGTGCAGCGGGAAGCGGACAGTGGCGACTTCCCCATGCCCGTCACCGCGCTGGCGTTCCAGCTCATGCGGCATGTGTGGCCGGCATGGGCCGCGCTCAAGGCCGCCCGGGCGGGGGAGGCGCCGGAATGACCACCGTGACGACCCCCGACGGCACTCGCCTGGCGGTCGAGGTGGAAGGGGCCGGTCCGCCCCTGCTCTTCCTGCACGAGGTGGCCGGTGACCTGCACGACTGGCGAGCGCAGGTGGCGCATTTCGCCGACCGGTACACCTGCGTCCGTTACAACGCTCGCGGCTACCCGCCGTCCGACGTCCCAGTCGGCTCGGACAGCTACGGGCAGCACATCGCCGTCCAGGACGCGATCGCCGTCCTGGACGGGCTGGCCTTCGACGCCGCCCACGTCGTAGGGCTCTCGATGGGCGGCTTCTGTGCCGTCCACCTGATGCTGCAGCACCCGGAACGCTGCCTCAGCGCGACGGTGGCCGGGGCGGGGTACGGCTCGGCGCCGCACCAGCGGGCCGGGTTCACCGAAGAGGCGCGCACGGCCGCCCGCATGTTCCGGGAGGACGTGCGGGCCGCCGCGAACGCCTACCAGAACGGCCCCACGCGCGTGCAGTACCGGCTCAAGGACCCCGACGGATGGCGGTCGTTCGGCGAACGGCTCGCCGGACGGGACCCGATCGGCATGTCGCTGACGTTCTCCCAGGTTCTCGCCGAACGTCCCTCGCTTTACGACCTGCGCGACCGCCTGGCGGTGGTGCGGACCCCCGTCCTGCTGGTCGTCGGCGACGAGGACGACGGCTGCCTCGACGTCAAGGTCATGCTCAAACGGACCATCCCCGGGGCCGCCCTGGCGGTGCTGCCGCGTACCGGCCACACCCTCAACCTCGAAGAGCCCGCGGCGTTCAACGCGGTGCTCGACGACTTCTTGGAGAAGGTCACCCACGGCCGCTGGGCGTCCAGGGATCCCGCCACCCTCGGCCGCGGTCTTGTCGGCATGACACCCGAACGGCTCGAAGCGAAGGAGTTGCCATGACCACCGAAAGAGACGACGCCCCCGCCGTCCGGCAACTGCGCCTCGTCATCGAGGCGGAGGACTACGGGGCCGCCGTCGCCTTCTTCCGCGACGCGCTCGGCCTGCCCGAGCAGGCCGCGTTCTCGGGCGAGGGCGACGCCCGGGTAGTGATCCTCGACGCCGGCCGGGCCACGCTTGAGATCGCCAACCCGGCGCAGAAGCGGCTCATCGACGAGGTGGAGGTGGGCCGGCAGGTCGCGCCGAAGTTCAGGGTCGCGTTCGAGGTCGGCGACACCCGCTCGGTCAACGAACGACTGCTGGACGCGGGCGCCGAACCCGTCGCCCCGCCCACCGTCACGCCCTGGCAGTCGCTCAATGCCCGCCTGGATGCGCCCGGCGGCGTGCAGATCACCCTGTTCGAGGAGCTGACGACCCTGGAGGAGCGCAGCGCACTGGACGGGTTCGGCACCGAGCAGGGACAGCCCGATGCCACGGGAACCTGAACCACTGCTGATCCGCGGCGCCCGCCTGCTCGACTCGACCACCCCGGTCGACGTCCACCTGGCGGGCGGGCGGATCGCCGCGATCGGCGACCTCCCGGCCCCGCCGACCGTGAAAATCATCGACGCTGAGGGCGGGCTTCTGGCGCCCGCCTTCGTCGAACCTCATTTCCACATGGACAAGGCGCTCACGCACCCGAACCTGCCCCCGAGCGCCCATGACCATCCCCTGGACGCCGCGCTCGAGCGCACCCGGCACGTCAAAGCCCGCTACACCCCCGAGGAACTGAAGGACCGCGCTACCACCGCGATCCGGCTCGCCGTCGGCCATGGCGTGGGAACGTTGCGCGCCCATGTCGACGTCGACCCGGTGGGCGGACTGTCGGCCCTCGGCGTCATGGCCGACCTGCGGGACCGGCACCGCCACCTGATCGACATCCAGCTCGTGGCGTTCCCCCAGGAGAGCATCGTCCGCGACCCCGGAGCCCTGCGGCTCCTCCGCGAAGCCCTGGCCTCGGGCGCCGACGTACTCGGCGGGGCCCCCGACGTAGAGGAGCCGCAAGACCGGCTCCGGCACCTCGACCTGCTCGTCGAACTGGCAGCGGAGACCGGCGTGGACCTCGACGTCCACTGCGACTACAGCTACGACCCCGCCCAGCGCGACCTGGAGGAACTCGCGCGCAGAACCATCGGCGCCGGCCTCACCGGCCGCGTCCGAGCCGGCCACTGCTGCGCCCTGGACGCCTACGACGAAACGACCGCCAACGAGGTCGTCGAAGCAGTACTCGCCGCCGGGATCGCCGTCTGCGTCTGCCCGATGGGCAACCTGCTGCTGGTCGGGGACGCCCCATGCCCGCCAGGCAGGGGAGTGGCCCGTCTCAGGTCGCTGCTCGCCCGGGGCGTCACCGTCGCCGCGGGAAGCGACAACATGAACGACATGTGGTTCCCGTTCGGCCGCCTCGATCCGGCGGAAGTCGCCATGGTGACCGCCATTGCCGCCCGCATGTGGTCGGACCGGCAGCTCAGGCAGGTTTTCGACATGGTGACGGTGAACGCGGCGCACTATGTCGGCGCACCGGCCGAAGGCATCCATGTGGGAGCCGTGGCGGACCTTGTGCTGTTCTCGGCCACTCGGCTCACCGACGTGCTCCGCAACGCCCCCGGCCGCCGTACCACCATCAAGCGGGGCCACGTGGTGGGCGGCACCGACTCGTCCGTCTGGACGGCCTGAACGCACGCAGGACTGATCATCGCGGATCCCGGACGCCTCCCCTTCCAAATACTCGGTACTTCTCCCGTGCCATGCCGCATAGGGCCGGATCGCCAAGGCTTGACCGTTGCTCGGCTCTGTAGGAGTCGCCCTGGTACAGCCGGTGAAATGTCCTAGGCTTGGTGGGAGCCGTGCGGCTGGGGCGGTGGACGGCGTGAGGGCGGGATTGTGCAGCCGGGACTGGAATTGGCGGGCCGGTATCGCCTGGAGGCATTGCTGGGTCGCGGCGGTATGGGTGAGGTGTGGCGCGGGCTCGACTTGCTATTGGAGCGTCCTGTCGCGTTGAAGGTTCTGCTGCCCAACTGGCGCGATGAGATCGAAATGGTCCAGGCGATGGGCCGGTTCCGCCGCGAGGGCCGGGCCGCCGCCCGCCTGTCCCACCCGTCCATCGCCGCGGTCTTCGATGTCGGTGAGGACCGCGGGCACCCGTTCCTTGTGCTGGAGTTGCTGGCCGGACAGGACCTGCGCAAGATTCTGGAACAGCGACCCGGCGGCCTGCCCATCGAGCAGATAATGGATTATGGGGCCCAGGTGGCCGAAGCGCTGGCGGCCGCGCACGCGGCCGGTGTGGTGCATCGCGATATCAAGCCGGCCAATCTGATGCTGCTGCCCGGAGGGCAGGTGAAGATATGCGACTTCGGCATCGCCAGACTCCAGGGCGCCACGGCGGGACTGTCGGCGGCAGGCGTCCGAATGGGCACCTTCGCCTACATGGCCCCCGAGCAGGCTGCCGGCAAGCCCCTGGACGGGCGGGCCGACCTTTACGCCCTCGGCTGCACTCTGTTCCACATGCTCACCGGTCGGCACGTCTTCCCCGGCGACGATCTGCAGGCCGTCGTCGCCCAGCACCTGGCCAGACCCGCCCCTTCCCCCTGCGCGCTGCGCCCCGACACCCCCACCGATCTCGACGCGCTCATCCTGGCCTTGCTCGCCAAAGACCCCCAGGATCGGCCTGCGGACGCCGCCGCCGTAGCCCGCGAACTGAAGCGCATCGGGCGCCTGTCATCGCCGGTCAACGCTCAGTACGTGCTGCCCGACCCGTCGACGCTGCGGCCGGGCAGCGTGTCCAAGCCGCGCACGAAGGCCAACGACACGGTGGTGAACGCGCTCACCGGCGTGCTGGAGCAGTTCGACATCGACGCGCAGGTCACCGGGTTCACCCGCGGCCCGACGATCACCCGGTACGAGATCGAGCTCGGCCCGGCGGTGAAGGTCGAGAAGGTCACCGCGCTGACCAAGAACATCGCCTACGCGGTGAAGAGCGCCGACGTGCGCATCATCTCCCCGATCCCCGGCAAGTCCGCGATCGGCGTGGAGATCCCCAACACCGACAAGGACATCGTCAGCCTCGGCGACGTGCTGCGCTCGCCCGCCGCGACCAACGAGCACCACCCGATGATCGTCGGGCTCGGCAAGGACGTCGAGGGCCGCACGGTCGTGGCGAACCTGGCGAAGATGCCGCACATCCTCATCGCGGGCGCCACCGGGGCCGGCAAGTCGACGTGCATCAACGGCCTGATCACCTCGATCCTGATGCGCGCCACCCCCGACGAGGTGCGGATGATCCTGGTCGACCCCAAGCGGGTCGAGCTGACGATGTACCAGGGCATCCCGCATCTGATCACGCCGATCATCACCAACCCCAAGAAGGCCGCCGAGGCCCTCGACTGGGTCGTGGGGGAGATGGACCGCCGCTACGACGACCTGGCCGCGTCGGGGTACCGGCACATCGACGACTTCAACAAGGCGGTGAAGGCGGGCAAGCTCACCGCGCCGCCCGGCAGCGAACGCGTCTACACCCCGTACCCGTACATGCTGGTGATCGTGGACGAGCTGGCCGACCTGATGATGGTCGCGCCGCGCGACGTGGAGGACTCGGTCGTCCGCATCACCCAGCTGGCCCGCGCCGCCGGCATCCACCTCGTCCTGGCGACGCAGCGCCCGTCGGTCGACGTCGTCACCGGGCTCATCAACGCCAACGTGCCCTCGCGGCTGGCGTTCGCGACCTCCTCGCTGTCCGACAGCCGCGTCATCCTCGACCAGCCGGGCGCGGAGAAGCTCGTCGGCCAGGGCGACGCGCTGTTCCTGCCGATGGGCGCGAGCAAGCCCATGCGCATCCAGAACGCGTACGTGTCGGAGAAGGAGATCCACGGCGTCGTCGACCACTGCAAGAGGCAGACGACGGCGAACCACTACGGACGTGCACAGCACGGCTGAGCCCAGTCGTAGCGGCTACGCTGCGGCCATGTCGGCAAGAGAGGACCAGGTGTTCGATGCGGTCGTCCGGCGGATCGCTGCGGGCGGCTATATCGACGAGGTGCCACCCGGCCGATCGGCGCCGCTGCGACCGGCACCGCCCTCCGCGGTCGCGGAGGCCGAGGAACTCGCCGGCCGACCGCTGCCATCGCTGCTGCGTCGGCTCTACCTGGAGGTCGGCAACGGCGGTTTCGGTCCGGGGTACGGGCTCCTCGGTCTCAGGGACGGGCACCGAGCCGGCGGCCTGAACGCGCTGACGGGGATCAAGGGGGGTGTCCTCACCCTGTGTGACTGGGGTTGCGGAATCAGCAGCGTGCTCGACCTCACTGACGATCAGGTGTGGGGCTCCGACCCGAACCCGGCGCCGGACGGTGTGCCATGCGCGTTCCCGCAGCACATGACCATCGTTGACTGGTTCTCCAAGTGGACGGAGGGCACGCTCTACCAGCCGTGGCTGGTCCAAGACCCGACGAACGGGGAGTGGCGCGGCGCGACCGACGCCGAGTACGCAGAAATGCTCGAGGACGCGTTCGACCCCAACGGCTCTCCGGCCTGACAAGAGAGCTCCGCCCCCGCCGCCGAGAAGGGCATCCCCGTCTTCACCGACGAGAACTCACCAAGCTCAGCGATGGTCAATTGCGCCAAAGCATGTCGCCGCCAACACCGATTGACCGACATCCGTGAGAGAACCAGACCCCGTCCACTCGCACAGCGAACGAGCAGACGCCGGACGAACCGGCGACTGAGCCTCCACCCCGCGTATACCTCGTCGCCCGAGGCCAGACGGCACTCGCCGCGCGCTCCGCCCAAGGCACCCCGCCAATGTAAATCCTGGCTCACATCGGTGGCCGACCGTCTGCGTCTTGATGTCGTGCGCGGCGGCCAAACACAACGCTCCGGAGCGCGTGGCTCCGGGGCGTCTCTGCTGCTCGCAAGTGTGGGCAGGGGCGGGGTCGAACCGCCGACCTTCCGCTTTTCAGCTTTAGCTACACCCCTGGCGCGCCAGCATCGACTGAGGCTGACTGGCTGCCACTGTGCTGGGGATGGCGCCTGCTGTTGCTGTCAGTCTCAGCCCGTCTTGATGAAGGTCACGCGCTGCGCGGGCAGGTTCGGGCGGGCCTGGTAGCCGGTATCCAGCCAGACGGCTTGAGTGTGCTTCGGGTCAGTGCCCCACCAGGCTGGATGATCGTAGGCGCTGCGGGCAACGTCGTGTTGATCACCGTGGCCACTTCTGTGAACGCCATCTCGATGCGCTCGCGAGCAGTCTCAGGGTGTGGTCTGCCGGCGAATCGCCGGTAGCACGTGATCCCGCACTCCTGCGATCACCTCGCGAGCAACGGCCTCTGTCGGCTCCCCGTCCTTGAGTTGCCACCAGACGTCTCGTGGTTTCGGTGGCAGTAAATGGCCGATCCGGTGCTGCCACAGCACGTTGGGCGCGTAGTAGCGATTGGGGTTCGGTTGTTCGGGAAGGTGCGACCTCTGTTCACGCCGCTGATCCCAGTCGGCCTTCGAGAACGCAAGCACGTTGATCGTGAACGAGATCACGTCAGGAGCCGCCCAATAGGAGCGTTGAAAACCGATCATTGCCCAGTGGTCGGGAACGTCCAAGCGGTAGGTCTGGCCGGACCCCTTGAACCCCATCTCTCGGAGGGCCGGAGCAATCTGGTTCTTGAGCATCTCCCTAAAGCTGGCCTGCACTCGGGCTTTTGCGTCCACCATCAGGCTCCGGTTGTCGTTGCTGCGATGCCAATGGACGGATGACTCTCGGACCACACCAAGTCACGGACGGGCATTCGCACGGTCGCCATCCCCGATGCGATCAGGCCCCACCTAGTCGCACACCTGACCAAGTACACCAAGAAAGATGACGATGCCCTCGTCTTCACTACGGGCTTCTCTGTAGCCGTAATGACTCAGGAACTTCTCGCGGCCACGTTCCTGATACTCAGTAAATGCCTTAAGAACGGCTTCACACGTGATCTCTGTGAGCGCCATGGAGCAGAGCGTACGCCCAATCGGAGACGTTCGTCGCTGGCTTGAGTCCGCCACGGTCGGCAACCTGAAGCATCCGCCAGGTCGGTGCGCGTGCTGCCTGGCCATGCAGCGCGGACGGCCTGCGCCGGGGGATGCGCGTGACTGCATACCTGCACGTCGGACCTATCTTTACCCTATCTGGGGACAGCCCACGAGCGTCCAGGCATAATACTTCTCGAAGCTCTACCGGGAGGTACCCCACCCCGCTGCCTGGCATGGCGGGGTCGTCTCCCCTGGACGTCGTCCAGGACAACCGAATAGCAAGACTGCACGCCCTTGGGCGCGCTCATGCACGCATTGCGGAAGACGCCTGGCCAGGCAGGCACGGCCTTGAAACCCTCATAAGAGGTCGCTGCTTCCGTCTCTGCGCTGCACGGGTGCGTCTTTTTGTGTGCCTGGAAGCTGTCTGTATGCCTGGAAGGAGGTGAATTGATGGGATGGCCCGAGGAAGTTGGGCGGGCGGCCCGGCTGGCTGTCGAGATGGCCCTCGGTAGCTGGTCCGGGCTCGCCCGCCTGTGCGCCTTGCTGCTCTCGGCAGCGGTGGCAGGCGCGGTGTTCCTAGCCGTTCTCGACACAGTGCGCGCCCTCGTAAGCGGCTAGCGTGGCGAGAGAGGAACATTCCCACTGTACGCGCCGGCCCTCTGCTCGGCCGAAGGTTCGTCGAGCGAGGGCCGGTGCGGCTCCCTCTGGGGGCATCTCAGCGTGTCCGGCGTCCGCTCGTGCGGGGCAGCGCTTCGGCGCGTATTCGGCACAGACGCTCGCCGAGGGCCGGTGACGGTCGGACACAGCCGGACGGACGAGAGAAGCGCCCGGACCTGTTCTTGCAGGTCGGGCGCTTCTTTGTGAAGCTTGATCAGGTGGGCAGGGGCGGGGTCGAACCGCCGACCTTCCGCTTTTCAGGCGGACGCTCGTACCGACTGAGCTACCTGCCCAGGACGCGCGTCGGCGCGTCTGGCGGTCCTGACGGGATTTGAACCCGCGGCCTCCACCTTGACAGGGTGGCGAGCACTCCTAACTGCTCCACAGGACCTTGCTGCTCCGAGCCTAGCGGCTCTGGAGGGGTGTCTTGGCCGGTTTTCCCGGCGCTTGGCGACGTCCGAGAGCATACGCGATGGCCGAGTGCGTCGCCAACTCGATTACCCCGGGCGGGGGAGGGGACGAACGGGGCAGGGAGATACCGGGCGGGCAGGTGTGTTTCGTGTTTGTGCTTGGGGCTCCTACTCTGTCCGGGTTACGCAACCGTGCGTGATCGGAGGGTGGCGCCGCTTCCCCTGTGGGGACGGCTGTAGAGAGGAGGCCGCGTGGTCGCGAAGCTCCCAAACGACCAGAGCGCGGAGGACTACCAACGCGGGCTTGGCACCCGCCAGATCCAGATGCTGGCCATCGGCGGGACGATCGGCACCGGGCTGTTCCTGGGCGCCGGAGAGAACATCGCCAAGGCCGGGCCGAGCCTGATCCTGACGTACGCCGTGGCGGGGCTGGCCCTGTTCTTCGTCATGCGGGCGCTCGGCGAGCTGTTGACGTACCGGCGGACGGAGGGCGGGTTCGCCGGGTATGCCCGGGAGTTCCTCGGGCCGTTCTGGGGCTACGCCACGACCTGGACGTACTGGATCATCTGGGTGACGACCGGGATGGCGGAGCTGACCGCGGCCGGCAAGTACATCCAGAAGTGGTGGCCGGGCGTCGAGCAGTGGCAGACGGCGCTGGTCGCGCTGGTGGTGCTGTTCGTGGTGAACCTGATCTCGGTGAAGCTCTTCGGCGAGCTGGAGTTCTGGTTCGCGATGATCAAGGTCGCGGCGATCGTGATGATGATCCTGGTGGGGCTCGGGGTGCTGGTCTTCGGGTTCAGCGACGCCGGGGACACCGCGCGGGTCGGGAACCTGTGGGACCACGGGGGCGTGTTCCCCGAAGGGGCCGGGGCCACGATCATGACGCTGCAGATGGTGATGTTCGCCTACCTGGGCGTCGAGCTGGTGGGCGTGACGGCGAGCGAGGCCAAGGACCCGGAGAAGAACATCCCGCGGGCGATCAACGCGCTGCCGCTGCGGTTCGCGCTGTTCTACCTGGGGTCGCTCCTGGTGATCCTCGCGGTGGTGCCCTGGACGGCGTTCAAGGGCGGGGCCAGCCCGTTCGTGCTGGCGTTCGACCGGATCGGGATTCCGGGCGGCGGGGACATCGTCAACTTCGTGGTGCTGACGGCGGCGCTGTCGTCCTGCAACGCGGGCGGGCTCTACTCGACGTCCCGGATGCTGCGGACGGCCGGCGTCAACGGGGACGGCCCGAAGGTGCTCGGACGGCTCAACGGGCGTGGTGTGCCCGTGCTGACCGTCGTCATCTCCGCGCTGGTCATGGGCATCGGCGTGGTCGTCAACGCGGTCGTGCCGGACAAGGCGTTCGAGTACATCACGTCCGTCTCCACCGGTGGGGCCCTGCTGGTGTGGACGGTCATCCTGCTCGCGCACATGGCCTACAGGCGGCGGGCGGCGGCCGGTGAGCTGCCGGAGGCGTCGTACCGGATGCCGTGGGCGCCGTACACGAACTGGGCCGTGCTGGCGTTCTTCGCGTTCGTCACGGTGACGATCGCCTGGGAGGCCGACACGCGGATCGCGCTGTACGTGATGGGCGCGTGGGCGGCGCTGGTCGTGGTCGGCTGGCCGTTCGTCCGGCGCAGCTCCCAGGAGGCGCGGGTTCCGGTGGCCGTGGCCGAGGAGAGCGTCTGAGGGAGGGGCGTCCCGGCGGTCGGCCCGCCGGGACGCCCTCCGCCGTGGGATGATCCCCCTGGCGGTTCCTTCCCTCCGGAGGCGCGCGTGACCAGCAGGCTCGAGATCCGGGTGCGGTGGGTCCTGCTGTTCGTCGTGGGCGTCGCGAACGCCGTCGGCGCGCTGGTGGTGCTGTTGTTCGCGACGTTCGTCGTCCCCGATCCGCCGCTGGACGACCGCGACTACGTGCACCTGGTCAACGCGGTCGCGTTCTTCAGCTACCCGGTCATCGCGGCTCCGGCGGCGCTGCTGTGCGGGTTGTGGCTGTGGCGCCCGGTGGTCACGTTCGTCCGGGACGGGGGCGAGCCCGACCGGCGGCAGCGCCGGGCCGTGCTGCTCGGGCCGCTGCGGCTGACGCTGCTCGTCGGAGCGCTGTGGGCGGTCGGCGCGCTCGGCTGGGCGGCGCTCGACCTGATCCTGTTCACCGGGCGGCTCGCGGTGAAGACGGGCCTGACGTGCCTGCTCGGCGCGGGCACGACCTGCACGATCGTCTACCTGCTGTCGGAGCGGCTGCTGCGGCCGGCGGCGGCGCTGGTGCTGGGCGCGGAGCGGCCGAAGCGGCTCCGGCTGCCCGGGGTGACGACGCGGGTGATGCTCGCCTGGGCGCTCGGGACGGCGATCCCGGTGTTCGGGCTGATCTGCGTCGCGATCGCGGCGCTGGCCTCGCCCGACATCAACGTCGCCCAGCTCGCGATCACGATCCTCGGGCTCGGCGGCGCCGCGCTGCTCGCCGGGGTCTGCGTGATCTACATGGCGACGCGGGCGATCGCCGATCCGATCAAGGCGGTGCGCAGCGGGATGGCGCAGGTCGAGCGGGGCGATCTCGGCGCCGAGGTGGCCGTGTACGACGCGAGCGAGGTCGGGCAGCTGCAGGCCGGGTTCAACCACATGGTCGCCGGGCTCCGCGAGATCGAGTGGCTGCGCGACCTGTTCGGGCGGCACGTCGGCGAGGAGGTCGCCGACCTGGCGCTGGAGCGCGGCGTCGTCACGCTCGGCGGCGAGACGCGCGAGGTGGCCGTGCTGTTCGTCGACCTGACGGGGTCCACGAGGCTGGCCGACACGCGCAGCCCGGACGAGGTGGTCGGGCTGCTCAACAAGTTCTTCGGCGTCGTGGTGTCGGTGGTGGCGAAGCACGGCGGCTGGATCAACAAGTTCGAGGGGGACGCGGCGCTGGCGATCTTCGGGGCGCCGACGCAGCTGGAGGACTCGGCCGGCGGCGCGCTCGGCGCGGCCCGGGAGCTGGCGGTGCGGCTGCGCGCCGAGGTGCCGATGCTGGACGCGGGGATCGGCGTGTCCGCCGGCCCGGTCGTCGCCGGGTACATCGGCGCCGAGGAGCGGTTCGAGTACACGGTGATCGGCGATCCGGTGAACGAGGCGGCCCGGCTCAGCGACCTCGCGAAGGACGAGGAGGGGCGGGTCCTCGCCTCGGCGACCGTCCTCGACCTGGCGCACCTCGCCGAGTCGGACGAGTGGGACGTCGGACGGTCGGTGACGCTGCGCGGCCGGAGCCGTCCCACCCGGCTGGGCATGCCCCGCCACCCGGCTCCTCCCGCGGTGCCCGCGCCGCGGCCAGTGCCGAGGGCGGAGCGGACCAGGTTCCCGCGCCCGCTGAGGCGCAGCAGGAGGCTGCTGTTCGGCGCGCTGGTCCTGGCGAAGGCGGCCAGGAGCGCGCGTGCCGCGGAGGCGGACGAAAGGGACGGCACCGACGAGTCCGGAGGCCGTTCGGGCGGATCGGCCGTGTCTGACTCGTCCTGACGGGACCGGATGCGTATCGTCACCATCGATACACAGTCTGCTACCAATCCGTCACCCCGGTGTCACCGGACGGTCCGAGGGTTGGGGCGGACAGCCCCGGCTCCCGAGAGGTGACTGATGCACCGGCGGAATCGTCTCGCGCTCATCGCCGTCCTGGCCACCGCGGCCGTCGCCGTCCCGGCGGCGCCCGCCGCCGCCCGGCCAGGCCCCGACCCGTTCCTGTCCCCGCCGGGCGCCCCGGAACCGCGCCCGCGCACCGCGACGGCCCCGGATCCGGACGCCGACGTCGTGGACGTCGCGCACCGCGGCGCGTCCGCGTACGCGCCGGAGAACACGCTCTCGGCGTTCAGGCTCGCCAAGGCCAAGGGCGCCGACATGTTCGAGCTGGACGTCCAGGAGACCGAAGACCACCAGCTCGTGATCATGCACGACACCACGCTCGCCCGGACGACGAACGCGGAGGACCTCTACCCGGAGCGCAGGCCCTGGCGGGTCGCCGACTTCACCCTCGCCGAGATCGGGAGGCTGGACGCCGGCGGCTGGTTCGCGAAGCGGTACGCGGGCGAACGCGTCCCGACGCTCGGCCGGGTGCTGGCCGCGATGCGCGGCAGCGGCCTCGGGCTGCTCCTGGAGATCAAGAGCCCCGCGCTCTACCCGGGCATCGAGCGGCGCATCGCGGCGGAGCTGAGGAGGCACCCGTCCTGGCTCCGGTACGACCCGCACGAGCGGCACCTCGTCGTCCAGTCGTTCGACTGGGGGTCGGTGCGGCGGTTCCACGCCGTCCTGCCGAGGGTGCCGACCGGCCTGCTCGGTACCCCGGACGTCGACGACCTGCCGGACCTCGCAGAGTACGCGGACCAGGTCAACCCGCCCTTCGGCGGCCTGACCGAGTCCTACGTCGACGAGGTGCAGGACTCGGGGATGGACGTCCTCACCTGGACGATCGACGACCCCCGCGACATGGAGCGGGCCGTCGACCTCGGCGTGGACGGGATCATCACCGACAGGCCGGACGTCCTGCGCGGCGTCCTGGACGACTCCGACGAGCGGGCGGCCTGATCAGGCGGGCGTCCGGCGCGCGCGGGCGATCAGCGCCCGCGCCGCCGGGCCGCGCGGCCCCTCGGCGCGCCAGGCCAGGGCGATCCGGCCGGTGAGCCGCGGGCGGACGACCGGCAGCGCGTGCAGGTCGTCCGGGCGGCCGCGCGCCGCCGACTCGGGCAGCACGGCGACGCCGAGGCCGTGCGCGGCGATCTCCGCCAGCACGGGCGGCTCGCCCGCCTCGAACGCGATGCGCGGGCGGAACCCGGCGTCCGCGAACGCCTCGTCCAGGACGGCCCGCAGCCCGGTGCCCTTCGGCAGGCAGATCAGGTTCTCCTCGGCGAGGGCCCGCAGGGTGACCGTCGACCTGCGGGAGAGCGGGTGGCCGCGGCCGACGGCGGCGAAGAGGTCCTGCTCGATCACGACCTGCGTCGCGATGCCCTCGGGCGGTTCGGCGCCGATGCTGAGGAAGGCCAGGTCGATCCGTCCGGTGCGAAGCCCCTCGGTCAGCCTGGCGGTGTCCTCCTGGACGACCGTGATCTCGACGTTCGGATGGTCGCGGTGGAAGCCGGCCAGCATGCCGGGGAGGTCCAGCGACCGGATCCAGTCGATCGTGCCGATCGTGACGTGCCCGCGGAGCAGGCCCGTCAGCTCGTCCACCGACAGGCGGGCGCCTTCCACCGCCGCGAGCGCCGCCCGCGCGTAGGGCAGGACGGCCGCGCCGACCTCGGTCAGCCGGACGGTCCGCCCGGAGCGGTCGAGCAGCGGCTGGCCGAGCTCCCGCTCCAGCTGCCGGATCTGGGCGCTCACGCCCGGCTGGGCGACGTGCAACCGGGCCGCGGCCCTCGTGAAGCTGGCCTCCTCCGTAACCGCCACGAAGTACTCAAGTTGGCGCAGCTCCATAACCGAGCATTCTAGTCCGCAGGCCCATCAGCGCTCTGGCTTCTTCCTGACCGGTCGGTTCGGCAACCATTTCTTTGGCCTGTCTTGTATGCGTCACTGCTGTTCAGAGGACTGATTTCGGCGTGTGCGGTGATTACCTCACCTGCGGGAGGTCGGGTGAGCGGACGGCGCACATGGTCCATACGGGTGCGGATGACCGTTATTGCCGGGACGGTCACCGCGATCATCTGCGCCATCGCGACGACGCTGATCCTCGTGGCGGCGCGGGGATCGGAGAGCGACTCGTCCCGCGGCGAGGCGACCGCGGCCGCGTTCCGGCTGTCGTACGTCCTGCGGCGCGAGTCGGCGCCCGCCCGGCTGGACGCGGGGGAGGGCGTCATCCTCCAGGTCCTGGACGAGAACCGGTCGGTGATCGCGGGGACGCCGGGACGGGTGCCGGCGGGCCGCCCGCTCGCCGACTTCGTCCCGTCCGCGACGCGCGTGTACTCCACCCGGAGGGTGTGCGCGCCGGTGCGGCGCCACCGATGCCTCTGGGTGATCGGCTTCCGCGTCTTCAAGCCGGGGGGCGACTGGCTGATCTACGCGGCGGTCCCGATCGTCCCCTGGTACGTGCACCCCGGTCTGATCATGTTCCTGGCCAGCGTCTCGCTGCTGGTGATCCTGCTGGGGTGCCTGCGGGCCTGGGCGACGGTGGACCACACCCTCGCGCCGGTGGAGGCGATCCGGGCCGAGCTGGCGGAGATCACCGCGCAGCAGTCGGGCCGCCGGGTGACGGTTCCGGAGTCGCGGGACGAGATCAGGCGGCTCGCGGAGGCCGCGAACGCGACCCTGGACCGGCTGGACAGTGCCCTCGAACGGCAGCGCACCTTCACCTCCGACGCGTCCCACGACCTGCGCAGCCCCATCGCGGCCGCGCGCGCCCAGATCGAGGAGGCCCTGCTCTACCCCGACGACGTCGACTGGCCGCAGACCGCGCGGGGCGTCTTGCAGACCCTGGAGCGGCTCCAGGCGATCGTGACGGACCTGCTGCAGCTCGCCCGGCTGGACGCCGCCGCCTGGCAGGAGGTCGAGACGGTCGACCTCGGCGCGCTGGTCACCATCGAGCTGGCGCGCTCGGAGCGGACGAAGCGGATCGTCCCGCATCTCCAGGAGGGCGTGACGGTGTGCGGCGACCGGCTGAGGCTCGTCCGGCTCCTGACGAACCTGCTGGACAACGCGGAGCGGCACGCGGAGTCGCGCGTCGACGTCACGGTCTCGCGGGAGGACGACATCGCCGTGCTGGAGGTCATGGACGACGGCGCGGGCATCGCGGAGAAGGACCGGGACCTCGTGTTCCAGCGCTTCGCCCGCCTGGAGGCCAGCAAGGCCCGCGACCCGGCGGGCTCGGGCCTCGGCCTGCCGATCGCCCGGGAGATCGCGCGGCTGCACGGCGGCACCCTCACCATCGAGGACAGCGAGCGCGGCGCCCGGTTCGTCCTGCGGATACCGCGGCACCACGACGGCCGGCCGGTCGACCAGCCGCAGCCGCGGCGGGGGTGAAAGCGGAGAACCCCGCGGCGACGGTGCGCGCGGGGTCGTGGCGGCCTGGACGGCCGGGGAGGCGGGACGGCCTGGTGCGGCCCGCGCGGGGGGGCGGGCCGAGTGGGCCGGCGGCCGGTCGGACGTCAGAAGGCGGGGAGGGCGGGCAGGCCGCGCAGGTGGATCCAGCCTTCGAGGTCCGACTCCTTCACCCGGCAGGTGATCCGCTCGTACTCGGCGGCGGTCACCTGGCCGGGGCTCGGGACGATCACGGAGTCGTAGACGAACCGGGACGCGATGACGCCTAGGTCGGCCCCGGTCGCGGCGAGCCGCTCCTTCAGCGGGCCGGCGTCGAGGAGCCGGGCCGCCGTGATGATGGACGAGCCGGACACGCCGGGCGGATCGGGCATCACGGGGCCGACGTTCACCGCGACCCTGAGCTGGACGCGGACGGCCCCGCTCGCCCGGTGGTTGTGGCCGCGCAGCCGCCGGCCGAGCGACACCATCATGGGGTCGACCACGGTCGCCGTGGGCACCTGCGGCGGGATGACGATGAGCGCGCCGTCGCCCCGGTCCTCGACGTGGCAGGCGTGCCAGGGGACGCCGGACTCCTCGAACGCTTCGCGGAGGGCCCGGTACATGGCGCGGCGCACGTCGATCCGGTCGACGTCGTTGCGGGCGGGCGAGCTGAACCCGGCCACGTCGGTGTAGACGATGGTGCAGTTCTGGCCGGCCCAGGACGGGCCGTCGTCGTCCGGGAGGACCATGGGCTGCGTCGGCCGATCCCAGGACGTCTCGACGGCCGCCTCCAGGGACCGGACCTGCCGCCGGGAACGGGCGGGCACGGTGCGGGCCGGCACGGTCGGGGGCGCCGTCGGGGTCGCGGACGCCCCGTTGACCACGGCCGTGGGCTCCACCATGCGGGCCTCGCCGCCGCCCCAGGGCTCGTGCGCGGCGCTCGGGGCGGCCACCGCGAACGGCCCCGCCATCGCGTACGGGTAGTTCGGGACCACCGGGATCTGCGCCGTGGCGTAAGGCTGCGGTGAGCCGTACTGCGCGGCGGTGCCGTACGGGTGGCCCGCGCCGGCGGGGTAGTGGACGCGCTGCGGCGGCCGGCCCGGACCCTGCTCGGTCATCCGGTTGTACATCTCGCGCTCGAGAACGGCGACCACGTGCGGGTGGTCGCTCAGGTAGGCGACGAACTCGTGCGTCGTCAGGCACAGGACATGGAGGGGGTCCATGGCGACGACGGTCGCCGAGCGACGGCGCAACTGCAGGGCGGCGCGCTCGCCGATGATGTCGCCGGGCCCGCGGAAGGCGACGAACCGCTCGCGGCCGTCCCGTTCCACGGAGACCCGCACCGTGCCCGACTTGATCACGAAGGTGTGGTCGGCCTCCTGGCCCTCGGTCCACAGCACGGTGCCGGCCGGGTGGACGACCTCCTGCGCCAGGACGAGGAAGGCGGCGCGCTCGATGGTGGTGAGCCCGTTCCAGAACCCGGGCCGCCGAACGTTCTCGGCCGGCCGGACGGGCCGCTGCCGCGGGACGATCTCGGCGGGGACCATCTTGTCCGGGTCGTGGTGGCGGGCGTGCTCGTTCATCGGGCCACCTGCCCGACGTCCGGCCCGGCGGGAGGCGACTCTCCCGCCGGACGCGCGGGGTGGGCGGCGAAGGTGGGGGACGGTACGTGCTGTCTGGACATGTCAGGGACCCCATGCCTCGAATCGCGACTCACGGGTCCGCCGGGCACCGGTCAGGTCCGGTGGGGGCGGTGACCGGAGTCACATCACCTATGGTCCGCACCGCGTGATCGCGGTTAGACTAGATGAGTCCGCAGAGACATTTTGGCAGGTCAGCCCGGATCTTTCTGCGTCTTCGCAGAGGATGCGCGCGGAGCGGCCCGGCTGTCTCGTGCGGCCCAGGGAGTCGCTCTCCGCTCTCCCGCCGGTCGTCATGGCTGCCAAACCGGTGATCGGTGGGAAGCGGCGGGCGACTCTGTCGCCTTCGCTGGCTCTGTTGCCTTCGCTGGCTTCGCTGCTTCGTGCGTCTTTCGTCCGGTGTCGCCTCTCGCGGCGTTCCCGGATGCTGGTCTCCCCTTGCGACCTCCCCGTGTGGCGCGTGCGCCCCTCTCGTTTCCCGGCCCTTTGTCGTTCCCGCCTGCGGCCGGCCCGTCTCCGCCTGCGGTCGGCCCCGGCCGGGATGCGCCTTGGGTCCGGCCGGGTCTTCACCCTGTGTTCAACCTCATCCGCTCCCGGATGTGGCATCGCGTCTCGTTGCATCACGTCGTCTGCTAATCTGCTATGTAGCACATTACAACAGAGTCCGACGGTATGCAGCACTCTGGAAGCTACCCACGCGAGTTTTGGGCGATATGGCGGGGTCTGGTGGGCGGAGCGAAGATCAGATGTCCAAGACATGTAGCGCCGTGTGTGGAAGTGGGATGCCAGGTCCCCGACTGCCATGTAGCATCCAGTTTGGTGGCATGCACTACTCAGAGTGAGCGAACCCATGGCCAGTGACCAGGGCCCGATAGTCCAGAGTGCGTTGCTTCGCACCGAGCTCGTCCGCCTGCGCAAAGAGAAGAAGCTGACGCAGGAGCAGGTGGCGCGGCAGTTGGAGTGGTCCCCGTCCAAGCTCATCCGGGTGGAGGGCGGCAAGAACGCCATCACCCGCACCGACCTCCAGGCGCTGCTCGCCGTATATGACGTCACGTCGGAGGGACGGCAGGAGCGGTTGCAGGCCCTCGCCCGCGGTGCGCGCGAACCCGCCTGGTGGAACGCCTACCGCGGCGAGTTCGACCCCAGCTTTCTCAACTATGTGGGCTACTCCGCGGGCGCCGCGTACATCCGCCAGTTTCACGGGACGGTCGTCCCGGGGCTCATCCAGACGCCGGAATACGCCGAGGTCCTCTCCACCGGCAAGGTGTCCGAGCAGGCCCGGGTGCTGGCCGCGCGGTTGCGCATCCAACGGCAGCAGGAGCTCGCCAAGCGTGAGAACCCGCCCCGTCAGCACTACATCATCGACGAGGCGGTCGTCCGGCGGCACGTCGGCATCAAGAGCGATCCCGCGATCATGCCGGCCCAGCTCAACCACATCGCCGACACGGCCGAGCGCGATGACCTGCTGACGGTCCGGATCATCCCGTTCAAGGCGGGCGCGCACCTCGGGCTGGACGGGCCGTTCAGCCTCCTGGAGTTCGACGGCGACCTCGACGACGTCCTCTGGCTGGAGGCGCGCCCGGGCGCGAGCGTGATGATCACTGGTGAGGACGACCGGATCACCGAGTACCGCGACACCTTCGAGCTGCTGCTGGAGCAGGCGCTGCCGGCCGACCAGTCGATCGCGATGCTGCGGCAGGCCGCCGAGGACCTCATGGCCTGACTCCCGACCGCAACTCGACCCACGTGACGGAGGTGACGGCCGCATCGGACACCGACAAGGCGAGTAGCCCTCATAGCACGCAGGGTGATCTTGTGTTCCCTTGTAGGCGGGATAAGTAGAACCGTTTACACTCGTGATCGGGAAATTTTCCACAAGGTCGTGGTTTGTCGTGCCCTGCTGGTGCTCGCCCGCGGGTGTTCTTGCCCGATCGGTTGGCGAGACGGCACCCGCCGGCAATGGATGGAGGGTTGCTGGATGGTGTACCGGTCGAATCGGGGAGCGGCGCTGAACTGGCGCAAGAGCAGCGCGAGCACCGGCGGTCAGGAATGCGTCGAGGTGGCGGCGGCCGGGCAGGCGGTGCTGGTGCGCGACTCGCGCGACATCTCCGCGGGGTTCCTCGCTCTCGCGCCCGCCCAGTGGAAAGCCCTCCTGGCCGCCATCCGTGACGGGGGACTTGAGCGGCGTTGAGGCACGGAACCCATTTCCGTTGTCAATCTAGTGAATTGTCGAGTATTGCGGAACGTTGCGCGAGTTTACTGGCGATTTTTGACAGGAACCGGAGAAGCGTGGACGAGTGAGCACACACCCTGAGCGAACCCTGATCCGACCCTGAACCGCCCCTGATCACCCTGTTCCGGTGCGGGGACCGCACCTACCTTGATCGTCAGCGGTCCCCGGCCACGGCCGGGCCGGGGACCGTCGCCCGCCTCTGAAGGGGCGGGCTTCTGACGTCCCCCACCGGAAGGTCCTCCATGCTGCGCAGAAACAGGCTCGCCGCCCTGGCCGGGGCCGGGGCCGGGGCCGTGGCGCTGGCAGGCGTCGCGCCCCCCGCCACCGCGTCGCCCGCGCCGCGCTCGCCGTCCGTCCAGGCCGCACCGCGCTCGGCGCCCGCCATCGACTGGCGCGCGTGCGGCGACGACGGCAAGGCGGAGTGCGCGACCCTGCGGCTGCCGATCGACTGGTCCCGCCCGGACGGCCCCGCGTTCGGCCTCGCGATCGCGCGCCGCAAGGCCCTCGACCCCGATGCCCGCGTCGGCACCCTCGTGTTCGGTCCCGGCGGCCCCGGCGACTCCGGAGTCCAGCGCGTCACCAGGATCGAGAGCGGCATCGACCGGTTCAGCGACCAGCTGCGCCGGCGCTTCGACATCGTCAGCTTCGACCCGCGCGGCATCGGCGCCAGCCATCCGGTCACGTGCTCGGCCGACCTCGTCCGCGCCGCGCCCTCGCCGATGATCAAGAGTGCGGCGCAGTTCCGGGCGACCCTCGCCCACAACGCGCGCCTGCGAGCCGACTGCCGCGCCCGAACCGGCCCCCTCTACGACCACGCCGACACGCTCAGCACTGTCCGGGACGTCGACGCGATCCGCGCCGCCTTGGGCGAGTCGAAGCTGACCTTCCACGGCAGCTCGTACGGCACGCTGCTGGGCGAGATGTACGCCGAGACGTTCCCGGGGCGCGTCCGGGCGATGGTGCTGGAGAGCGTCGACGACCACAGCATCCCCGACGCCCGGCGGTTCCTGACCTCCGAACTGGCCGCCGCCCAGGACTCGTTCGACCGGTTCGTCGCGTGGTGCGGGCGCACGCAGGAGTGCGCCCTGCACGGCGAGGAC
The DNA here is from genome assembly GCF_008327685.1 of Actinomadura sp. K4S16. Taxonomy (GTDB): domain Bacteria; phylum Actinomycetota; class Actinomycetes; order Streptosporangiales; family Streptosporangiaceae; genus Spirillospora. Next base: position 402,565 of record NZ_BDDE01000017.1, on the reverse strand, counting down.
GTCCGCGGCGTATGGCGCGACCTGCGTGCCCGCGCCGCCCGGGGAGAACTGCCCGACCCGTCGACGCCGGGGGCCGCGCTGCCGGAGTTCGGCCTCGTCCTGATGGCCTACAAGCGCTTCTACGGCCCCGACTGGGCGCAGCTCGCGTCCACACTGGCCGCGCTGGACGCGGCCCCGCCGCTCAAGCCGGGCACGCGCACGGCGGCGGCCCCGAAGGCGGGGGAGACCACGACCGACCCCTTCACCGCGCAGTTCTGCTCCGACTGGAGCCTGCCCGTCCGCGACTACGGCGAGTACGCGAAGATCATGCGCCGCACGGAGAAGGTCGCCCCGGACATGACCTTCGCGCGTCCCGTCATGGCGATCTCCGCGTGCCTCGGCTGGCCGCAGCCAGTCCGCAACCCGCAGCACCGCCTGCACGTCGAGGGGAGCGCGCCGATCCTGCTGGCCAACGCCGTCCACGACCCCGCCACGCCCTACGCCTGGGCGAAGACCGTCGAGCGGCAGCTCGGCCCCACAGGCCGCCTGCTCACCTACGAAGGCGCGGGCCACGGCAGCTACAACCGCGGCCCCTGCATGCAGAACACGATCGACGCCTACCTGATCTCCCTCACCCTCCCCCCACGCGGCACGACCTGCCCCGCGTAGCAGCAGTAGGCGTCAGTAGCAGCAGTAGGCGTCAGTAGCAGCGGTAGGCGTCAGTAGAGGAAGGGGAGCGTGACTCCCTCGGCGCCGGTGAGGCCGGTGCCGGGGGAGCGGCCCATCAGCCAGGCGAGGAGCGCGGCCGCGGAGCCGGTGACGAGTACGTCGCCGCGACCGTGCTCCTCACCCGTGTCGGTGGCACGGATCCTCAGGTCCGGGGCCCCGTCGCGGCGGGAGTAGGACGCGGTGACGGCGGTGAGCATCCGGGTGGTGAGGGAGGCCGGCCAGTCGGCGGGCCCGAAGCCCGCGTCGAGGTCGACGTGGTGGACGAGCACCTCGGTGAGGCGGGCGTCGGCGGCGCGGGACGCGGGGTGGCGTGCGCCCGCGGTCCACTGGACGACCCGTCCCCACGCCTCGTCCGGCATGAGCGTGAAGGCGGCCGCGAACCGCTGGGCGCTCTGCCGGACGTCCTCCAGCAGAACGCGCGCCGGACGGTACGCGCCCTCCTCGATCTCTGCGGCGCGAGCCTCCAGGCTGGGGTACTCGCGGGTCTCGACACCGGTACGCGCCCAGGTCAGCAGGCGGGTGCCACCGTCGGCGTTGCGGGCGACGTGGGTCAGGACGTGACCGCGCGTCCAGCCCGGAAGGAGGGACGGCTCGCGGACGTCGCGGTCGTCCAGCCGCTCGGCGGTAGCCAGCAGGGCGTGCGTCGCGGCGGTGATCTCGGCGAGCGAGATCACGGGGTGATGTCTTCGGGGAGGAGGGTGGTGAGTTGGTCGGTGGTCAGGTCGGCGCCGGTGTTCGCCAGTTGTTCCGTGCGGCGGGCGTGGGCGGTGACGGCGGAGCGGAAGAGCTTGTCGACCTCGCGGCCGTTGCCCTCCCGGAAGCGGTCGCGGTCCGCCTTCAGGCAGGCCGCGAGGGCCGCCCGGGTCGGGTCGGGGACGAGGTAGTCCGCCGCCTCCGCCTTGCCCAGGAAGATCGAGACGAGGCCGTCCACCTCGTAGGGGCGGAAGGCCAGCGTGCGGGCGAAGCGGGAGGCCAGGCCCGGGTTCGTGGACAGGAACCCCGCCATCTCGGCGGTGTACCCGGCGGCGATCACGATGACCTCGTCGCGGTGGTCCTCCATCAGCTTGACCAGCGTGTCGATGGCCTCCTGCCCGAAGTCGTGGTCCGTGCCGGCCCGGCGCGACAGCGTGTACGCCTCGTCGATGAACAGGACGCCGCCGCGCGCCCGGTCGAACACCTCGGCCGTCTTCTGCGCGGTGTGCCCGACGTACTGCCCGACCAGGTCGACCCGCGCCGCCTCGACGACCTGGCCCTGCGCGAGGACGCCGAGGGCCGCGAGCAGTTCCCCGTACAGGCGCGCCACGGTCGTCTTGCCGGTGCCCGGCGGGCCCGCGAAGACCAGATGCCCGGTGAACGGCTCGGCCTCCAGCCCGGCGGCGCGCCGCCGCCGCGCCGAGGCGAGCAGGTCCAGCAGGTCGCCGATCTCCCGCTTGACCTCCTCCAGCCCGGTCATCGCCGACAGCCGGGCGAGGACGGCGCGGACCTGGCCGGCGTCGCGGGCCTCCCCGAACCGCGCGGCGAGGCCCGTCTCGACGTCGAGGTCCTCGGCGAGCAGCAGGCTCAGCTCGTCGCCGGACGGCAGTTCCTCCAGCTCGGCGAGGCGCTGCGCCTGCCTCTCCACCGCGGCCTCGAACACCCGGCGCGCCGCCCGGCCGTTGCCGAAGGCCGCGTCCCGCCGCTGCGTGGTGAAGTGCTCCAGGATCGCCGTGCGCGCGTCGCCGGCCAGGCGGTAGCCGTCCTTGGCCGCGTGCGCCTCGGTGATCTGGAGGAGCTCGGCCGGGCTGTAGTTCTCGAACTCGACCGTCCGGGAGATCCGCGATTTCAGTCCCGGGTTGGCGGCGAGGAACTCGCGCATCTCCGCCGAGTACCCGGCCGCGATGACGACGACCTCGTCGCGGTGGTCCTCCATCAGCTTGACGAGCGTGTCGATGGCCTCCTGCCCGAAGTCGGTGCCCGTGGTCTTGCGGGCCAGCGTGTACGCCTCGTCGATGAACAGCACGCCGCCGAGGGCCCGCGCGAACGCCTCGGACGTCCGCAGCGCCGTCCCGCCGACGTTCTCCGACACGAGGTCGGCCCGGCTGACCTCGACGACCTGGCCCTTCTCGACCACGCCGAGCGCCGCGAGGATGCCGCCGTACAGCCGCGCGACGGTCGTCTTGCCCGTGCCGGGCGGGCCCGCGAAGACCATGTGCCGGCCGATCGCCGGGCCGGGCGGCAGGCCCGCGAGGCGCCGCTGCTCGGCGACCTTCTGCAGGTTCGTCAGCTTGCGGATCTCGCGCTTGACCCCGGCCAGGCCGACCATCGCGTCCAGTTCGGCCAGCAGCGCGTCCGCCGACGCCCCGGCGGGCCTCGCCTCGGCCGGCGGCGCCGGCCTGGCCTCCTCCTCCGCCGCCGGCTCGGTGACCTGCGCGGTCACCCCGCCGTCCGGCTCCTCGTCGAGCCTGTCCGGCCCCCGGTTGCGCTCGCTTGTGAGGCCGCTCGCCTGCACGCTCGCGCCGCGGCTCGCGGTGACGCCCGGGCCGTGGTTGTCGACCACCGTGCAGCCGCGCAGGGTGAGCTCGCCGCCCGGTTCGACGCTCACCCCGGCGAACCCGCTGCCGCTGACGGTCGTCGCGTCCAGCAGGGCGCGCGCCCCGGGGGCGAGCCGCGCGCCGAGCTTGCCCGCGTCGGCGATGCGGCCCCGGACGACCGTGACGTTCGCGTGCTCGGTGAAGGACAGGCCGTGGGCCCCCGGTCCGAGGACCTCGCAGTCCTCCAGCAGCGCGACGCCCTTCTCGACGACCACGCCGGTCCGGTGCGGCGCCTCCATCCTGATCCGCCGTGCGGTCAGCGAGCCGCCCGTCGCCACCCACAGCGCGTCCGCGCCAGCGTCCGTGATCAGGCAGTCGTCCGCGACCGCCTTGCCCTTCTCCACGGCGATCAGGGACGACTGGCCGGAGCCGTGGAACGCGCAGTTGCGGATCGCCGCGTCCGCGCGGTCGTCCACCCGGATCCCGGCGCTCGCCGGGGAGCTGATCGTGCACTGCTCGATGAGCGGCCGCGACCCCTCGGTCACCCAGATGCCGTGGCCGCCCGCGTCGCCGATCCGGCACGACCGGATGCTCACCGAGCTGCCGCTGCGGATCGCGACCGCGTTGCCGTCCGTCCCGGTGACGCCGGTCCCCTCCATGAGCCCGGTCGCGGCGCTGTACACGACCGCTCCGTCCTGCACCTGGCAGTCCCTGAGCGCGAGCCGGGCTCCGTGGGCCGCGCGCACGGCGAGGTCGGAGCGGCTCACGAACTCGCACTGCTCCGCCAGGACGTTGCCCTCCGCGACCTCCAGCGCGAGGCCCTCGGCGCTCCAGTTGCGGACGATGAGTCCCTGCAGCGTCACCTGCCCGGTGAGCTCGACGGTCGCGTCCATGGCGCCGTCCAGCGTGACCGACCCCGGCCCGCCCACGGCCGTCAGGACGAAGTCGCCCGAGCTGCGGAACCCGGTGTTCGGATACAACCCCGGCTCGACCAGGATGTGCCGCCCGGCGGCCCCGAACGGCATCGGCGCCTGGAGCGCGTCGAGCACCGTCGGATACGCCCGGGGGGAGGTCTGTGACACGACCAGACGCAGCAACGGGCCTCCTCACGAATCACCGCTTATGGTGCCATGAGGCGTGCGGCGCACGCCCGGGTCAGCGGACTCCGCGAGGCCTGAACTGGACGCTGATCCGGGGGCCCTTCACGCGGGCGCTCTTGGGGATCGCGTGCTCCCACGTCCGCTGGCAGCTCCCGCCCATGACGATGAGGTCGCCGTGGCCGAGGTCGCGGCGGATCGCCGCTCCGCCCCCGCGCGGGCGGAGCAGCAGGCTCCGCGGGGTGCCGACCGACAGGATCGCCACCATCGTGTCGTGCGTGGCGCCGCGCCCGATGGTGTCGCCGTGCCAGGCCACGCTGTCGCGGCCGTCCCTGTAGAGGCAGAGCCCGGCCGTGCGGAACGGTTCCCCGAGTTCTTCGGCGTAGTGCTCGTCGAGCGCCGCCTTCGCTTCGTCCAGTACGGGATCGGGCAGTTCGGCGTCCTCGTCGTAGAACGCCAGGAGGCGGGGGACGTCCACGACTTTGTCGTACATGCGCCGGCGTTCGGCCCGCCATGGGACGGACGTGAGCAGCCGCTCGAACAGCGCGTCAGCGTTGGGAATCCACCCCGGCAGGACGTCCACCCAGGCGCCGCGCTCCAGCTCGGTACGCCGCACCGCGCTCAGAGGCCGCGGGCCGCTCTCGTCCGTACCGTCCAGCAACGACGCTTGGAACATCCCCCCACTCTACCCATCCGGTCAAACATGTGTTCGATCACCGGGACGTCCTCGCGCGGCCGGTCAGGAAGGGTTGATCCACTCCGGGAGGGGTTCGGTGACCCGCCGCCACGCGTTCGGCAGGTCGTGGAGGTCGAGTCCGGCGGCGATGATGCCTCCGACGATGGCGCAGGTGGTGTCGATGTCACCGCCGGCCGTCGCGGTGGTCCAGATGGCCTGCTCGTAGTCGGCGAGGTGGTGGGCGGCGGCCCAGATGGTGAAGGGGACGGTGTCGTGGGCGGCGACCGTGCGGCCGTTCCCGAGGAAGTGGGCCGCCGTCCGCGGGTCGGACACGGTCAGCAGGTGGCGCGCCTCCTTGATGCCGTCGCGGACCTTGCCCTGCGGGACGTGTTCGAGGATCCGGTCGACGAACACGCCCGGCGGCAGGGGACCGCCGGCGGCGAGGGCGGTGGCCACGGCGACGGCGACGGCTCCGGCGACCGCCTCGGGATGGGTGTGGGTGACGGTGGCCGAAAGCGCCGCCTGGCGGGCCGCCTGGGCGGGGTCGTCGGCGAAGAACGCGCCGAGTGGCGAGACGCGCATGGCCGCCCCGTTGCCCCAGGAGCCGGAGCCGTCGAACAGGTCGCCGGCCAGGGTCCGCCAGTCCCCGCCCTCGCGGACCAGACGGAGCAGCCGGTTGGTCGCCGGGCCGTAGCCACGGTCGAAGTCGTGCCGCCGGGCGAAGGACGCGGCGAGCGCGTCCTGGTCGACGGTGCCGTGGGCGGCCAGCGTCAGGTAGACCGAGCAGGCCATCTCGGTGTCGTCGGTCCACTGCCAGGGCGCGGGCGGGAGCGACCTGGAGGAAAGGTGGTGCTGGTTGGCGGGGACGAAGAACTGGGATCCGAGCGCGTCCCCGAGGGCGAGTCCGAGAAGGGAGAGCCGAGCGCGCTGAAGACGATCAGGTGGCATCGCCGCTCATCCTCGCAGAGGTCAGCGGCGGAAGACGACCGTCAGGACGCGGAGGGAGAGGACCGAGCAGATCACCAGGCCGCAGTAGCCGAAGAACTGGAAGAGGGTCACGTCCCGGGTCATCGCGGGGCCGTCCTTCAGGCCGAGCAGCATCACCGCCATCACCCCGGCCGTCGACGCGAGGATGGTGAGCAGGACCTGCTGGAGCAGGCCCGCGACCGTGCGGCGGTCCGACTCGTCGGCGAACAGGCGGACGTTCACGCTCAGGCGGCCCGCCTCCGCGGCGGCGGCGATGCGGTCCAGGCGGCGGGGGAGGCGGCGCAGCATCGGCAGCAGGCTGAGCAGCTCGTCGTTCGCGGCCTCGCGCAGGGAACCGGGCCGGAGGCGTTCCCGCAGGTAGGACTCGCCGAACGCGTGCGCCTCGGTGACGATCCCGAAGCCGGGCGCGAGCCCGGTCAGCCCGCCCTCCAGTGTCGCCAGCGCGCGGAACACGGCGGCGATCTCCGCCGGGACGGCGAGGTCGAACCGCGCGACCAGCCGGAACAGGTCGGTGAACATGGCCATGTCGGGGGTCGTCCCGGGGCCGAGATGGCGGGCCATGAAGGCGCCGAGCGCGCGGGCGAGGCCCTGCTCGTCCAGCTCGTCCGGGCGGGCCACGACCTCGAGGAACGCGTCGGTCACCGCCACCGCGTCGCCGCGGTTCATGGCGAGGAGCATGCGCTGGAGGCAGCCGCGCAGCTCGGTGTCCAGCCGCCCGACGGACCCGAAGTCGATCAGGCCGAGGCGGCCGTCGTCGAGCAGCAGGATGTTGCCGGGGTGCGGGTCGGCGTGGAACACCCCGTCCAGGACGATCTGGCGCAGCACCGTGTCGAGGAGGGTGCGCGCGAGTCCGGTCCGGTCCAGGCCGCGGGAGTCGATGCGCGGGCCCGCCTTGCTCAGCGCGACGCCGTCCAGGCGCTCCATGACGAGGACGCGGCTCGTGCACAGGTCGTCGTGGGGGCGGGGGATCACGACGTCGCCGCCGCGGGCGGTCGCCGCCACCGAGGCCATGTTGCGCGCCTCGACGCGGAAGTCGAGCTCCTCGCGCAGCGCGGTCGCGAACCCGGCGGCGAGGTCCACGACGCCGAACGACCTGGCCCACCCGGCGCGCTCGTGGAGCGTCCGGGCGAGGCGGAGGGTGATGTCGAGGTCGCGCTCGACCACCGCGCGGACGCCGGGCCGCTGGATCTTGACGACCACCTCCTCGCCGGACCGGAGCGTGGCCCGGTGCACCTGCGCGATGGACGCGGCGGCGAGCGGGACCCGGTCGAAGGAGGCGAAGACGTCCCGCGGGTCGCCGAGCTCCTCGCGGACCACGCGCTCGATCTCCGGCCACGGGACGGGGGAGGCGCTGTCCTGCAACCGGCCCAGCTCCTCGACGAACTCCGGCGGGAGCACGTCCCGCCGCGTCGACAGCACCTGGCCGAGCTTGACGAACACGACGCCGCCCTCCTCGAGGGCGCGGGTGAACGAGCGCGCCGCCGAGGTGCTCGGGCGGGAGCGCCCGCGCAGGTAGGGGCCGAGGCCGTGGCGCAGGAAGATGAACGAGATCCGGCGGTACCGGCGGGTGCGCGCGATCCGCGACCGCGCGCCGCCGAGCCAGTGCAGCGGCGACGGCACCGTCCCGGTCGGGACGAACGCCTCCCACAGCACCAGGATCGTCATCGAGACGAGGAGCGCGCACGCGAAGCCGAGGCAGATGAGCCACAGCAGCGGCCCCGGGTGCCGGTCCCCGCGCAGGTCGCCGATCAGCGCGCTGATGATCGGGCTCGCGACCGCCTGCCCGGTCGCGCCCGCCACGAGCGTCCGGAACAGGGGGAACCGGGCGTTCAGCAGGCTCCTCGCCCCGTACGCCATGACCCAGGTGTTGATCGCCGTTCCGATGAGGAAGGCGACGACCGTCGCCGAACCGTTCATTCCCGCCGCCCGCTTGATCGTCCGCTATGCCACGGTGGACGCTAGTGAGCGCGGGTGCGGGCGCGATTCCCGCCGGCGGGGGATGCGCTCCTCCCGGCGGGGGATCAGAGGTCGCCGAGCAGGTCCTTCAGGAAGGTCGTGGTGCGGGCGGGACGGGCCGCGCGGATGCCCAGCAGGTCCATGATCTCCCGGTAGCGGACCGCCTCCTGGCCCTCGGGGTAGCGGGCGCCGGTCAGGTGCTCCAGGTAGACCACGTCGTCGAGGTCGTGCTCGGCGAACCGGACGATCGTGATCGGCCCGCCCAGCGCCAGGTGCCCGCCCGCCGAGAACGGCAGGACCTGCACCTTCACGTTGGGCATCTCCTCCGACATCTCGATGAGGTGCTCGACCTGGCCGCGCATCGTCTTCGGCCCCCCGATCGGCCGGCGCAGCGCCGCCTCGTCGATCACGGCCCACAGCGTGGTCGCGCCGTTCCTCCGGTGCAGGATCTGCTGCCGCCGCATCCGGAGGTCGAGGCGCCGTTCGAGGCCGTCGTAACCCGCGTCATGGTGTTCGAGGCCGATAACGGCCCGCGCGTAGTCGCGCGTTTGCAGAAGGCCCGGGATGTATTGCACCTCGTAGGCGCGAATCGTCGCCGCCGACTGCTCCAGGCCGAGGTACTGCTCGAACCAGCTCGGCACGATGTCGCCGTAGCCCTGCCACCAGCCCGGCCTCTTCGCCTCCCGGACGAGCTGGACGAAGCCGTTCCGCTCGTCCTCGTCCTCGACGCCGTAGAGGGTGAGCAGGTCGAGGACGTCCCGGATCTTGAAGCCGTGCCGGCCGAGTTCGAGCCGGCTTATCTTCGACGCCGATCCGCGGATCACCTCACCGGCCTCGACCCGGCTGAGCCCGTTCTCCTCGCGCATCCGCCTTAACCGCGCCCCGAGCTGCATGCGCAACGCGGTCGGACTCGCCAGCCGATTGTCGATCACCCAGGTCTCCAGCGTTCCATACGGTGGTCCGGCAATTACTCTCGGAGGGTCTCACAGGCAATGGTGGACGCGCAGGGAACCCCGGGACAGGGATACATATCTGTCGCAGCCGCTTTACAAATCCCGCCATTGCGTTGAAAGCGCGGGAGGGAGCGTTCCAGAACGGGTCACCGCCGCGGGACGAGCAGGTCGAGGTCGGCGCGCGTGACCCGCGCCTCGCCGGCGACCCGGTCGCGGTCGGTGCCGGCCTCCTCCACGACCTCCAGCGCGCGGGTGAGCATCGTCGGCTGCTCCAGGGGCCGCGCCGGGCCCGGCTCCTGCCGCCGCCAGCCGCGCGAGCTCAGCGTGCTCATCGCGGTCCGGTACACGGTCTCCGTCATGATCCCGAGGGTGCGGGCCCGGTAGAGCAGCGCCGCCATGCTGACGCCCCAGGACGCCTTGAGCTCGGCCAGCCGCTCCCAGTCGGGGCCCGCGGGCAGCTCGCCGGCGATGTCGGCCTCCGGCATGAGGAACTCCGCCGCGAACCGGTGCGCCTGGTCCTCGACGATCTTCTCTCCGGGTTCGGCGTCGGCGTGCATCACCAGGTGCCCCAGCTCGTGGGCCGCGTCGAAGCGGTTGCGCCAGTAGTCGCCCTTGGCCGGGTTGAAGAACACCATCGGCCTCGGGTGGACGCCGACGCTGAACGCGTCCACCCGCTCGGCCGCCCGCGGCAGCACGAGGACGAGCACGCCGTGGGACTCCAGCAGCCGGACGACGTGCGGTACCGGCCCGGCGCGTTCGACCAGCGCCTTCCTGGTGAGCCTGGCCGCCTCGGCGGGGCCGGGGCCGGCGATCTCCTCCGGGGAGACCGGGTACTCGGGAAGGTCGACCTCGGGGAGGTCGACGAGCCTTTCGAGGACGGCGACGACGTCGGTGGCGATCCGCCCGTAGGCGAGCGCCTGGTCGCGCTCGATCTGCGTCGTCGACCGGAGCGAGCGGAAATGGGCCCCGTCCATGGAGACCGGGCTGCGGCCGCTCTGGAAGAACTCGACGGGCACGCCCAGCGCGATCGCCAACCGCCGCACCGTCGGCTCCTCGGGCCGCTGCACGCCCGCCTCGTACTGCCCGATCGCCTTCGGCGTCGTCCCGACGGCCTGCGCGAGCTGGTTCTTGCGCAGGCCTCTGAGCCGCCGGGCGAGCGTCAGCCGCTCGCAGTCGAACAGCACCCCGCGCCACCTTCTGCTAGGCCGTCTTCGTCTCCCCGCGGAGCCGCATGGGGACGTCGTCCTCGCGGTCGTCCCACAGCGGCATCGTCCGCTCGACGAGCTTACGACGTGGATCGGGCCCGATGGTGTCGTCCAGGGGTTTGACCCAGTGCCAGGCGGTGCCGCCGTCCGCGTTCCACCTGGGGCGGCCCAGGAAGAGCTCCATCTCCAGCGGCGCCTCGGTGGCGCTGTGCGCGAGCACCAGCGTCACGACGCCGGGCGTGTCGCGCGCCTCGATGCCGAGCGGGAGGGCGAGCTGCGGGTCCTCGATGAAGGACTGCCGCGCGACGGCCTGCTTGGTGGGGCTGTCGCGGTCCCACCGGATGGCCCTGACGTTCCCGAACTCGTGCCGCTTGAGCAGGACGCGGTACGCCCCGTACCGCCAGCCGGGCGAACCGTTCAGATCGTCGCGGACGACCTGCGGCTCGCCCTCGAAGACCCGGTCGATCTGCGAGGCGAGCACGTCGAACGCGCCGACCCCGTACGTCCGCTCCGTGAACCCCGCCGCCCGGCTCAGCCCGCCGAAGACGGCGAGCGTCGCCTCCCTGTGGGCCTCCCGCAGGGCGTGCAGGAAGCCCGCTGCCAGGAGCTCGTCCCAAGCATCCCTGTCCTCAGCCACGCTCCGACCATAGCCAGAGCCGCCGACATTACGAGCAGCCCTCGAACTCGGGGACCTCGCGGACGAGCGTGAGCCCGCTCTTCCCGAACCACTTGTCGAGCAGGCGGCCTGCCGTTCCGTCCTGGTACATCGTCGTGATGGCCCGGTTCACCGCCTCGCATCCGTCCGCGTCGCCCTTGCGCATCCCGACCCCGTAGCGCTCGTCGGTGAAAGGCGCGTTGACGATTCTCAGGTCCGGGGCCGCGAACCCGGCGAGGACCAGGTCGCCCGTGGAGATGGCGTCCACGGCCCCGGACCTGAGCTTCGCCACGCAGTCGCTGTAGGACGATCCCGGGACGAGCCTCGCGGCGATGCTCAGACCGACCACCACCCGCTCGGTCGACACCGACCCGCTGGCCTGGCACATCCTTCGTCCGGCCAGATCGCGCACGCTCCGGACGCGGGTTTCGCTCCGCCGCACCATGACGTCCTGATGAGCGACGTAGTAGGGCCCGCCGAAGTCGACCAGCCTGGACCGGTCCGGTGTGATCGAGTAGGAGGCGAGCACCAGGTCGACGGCGTGCTGGTCCAGAAGCCGCTCCCGATCGTCGGACCTGACCTCGCGGAACGTCACGCGGGACGCCCCGAGGCGGCGGGCGATGTAGCGGCCCACATCGACCTCGAACCCTTGGAACACTCCGTCTTTCCTCAGCCCCAGCCCGGGCTGGTCGGACTTGACCCCGACGACGATGACGTCCTGGCGGTGGATCGAGGCTTTGGCGGTCGCACATCCGACGAGCGCGAGCGCGAGAGCGAGAAGCACGAGAATGGCGCGCACGCACCATGACTAGCGAGGAGAAACGGCCGCCAGATGAACGCGGGACGGCCGTCCAATACCGGCGGATGAATCTGCCGGCCCCCCTTGGCCGCCGCGATCAGCGGCTCCCGCCGCGGTCGCCGACCGCGAAGAGCCGCACTTGCCGCAGCCGCGGCTCCGGTCCGACCCGGCCCTCCCGCACCCACAGGGCGTGGACGGTCATCAGCACGAGCTGCCGGGCCCCGACGAAGAACAGCACGGCCAACGGCAGCTCGCCGAGCAGGGCGGTCAGCACGCTGACGACGAACTCTCCCGACCCCCACGAGAGCCAGACGTCGAACCAGGCGTCGCACAGCAGCAGCGTCCCGCTGACGAGCTGCCCGAAGATGGCGATCTGGAGCCGTTTCCAGATGGCGAAGGCGGTGGCCCCGATCGCGAGGGTCAACCCGACGTCGAACCCTATCCAGGCGACGGCCCACTGCCCCGCGGTGAAGTGCTGCGGCAGCGTGAACCCCAGCACGACGGTCCAGGGGACGAGCCAGACGCAGCAGGCCACCAGCCCCGCCAGCACGGCCCAGCGCCGCCGCCGGTACCGGGGCTCCTCAAGCGGATCCGCGTCCTCGACCGAGATGAGGGCCCGCAGCAGCGCGGTCCGCTCGTCCCTCGAAAGACCCCGGACCTCCTCGGGTGTCAGCACCGGCCCACCTCCTCGACCGCCACCCTAAGAAGGCGCGGTGCCCTCCGGCTATGGCGAGAACGGCGGATTCGAGGCCGCGACCGGCCTGATGGCCGCCGAGGCGCTTGCCTTCGGCGGCCATCACACGGGGAATTCGTCTCTCGGAAGTCAGCTCCGGACTCCGGGTGCCCCCTGAGCCAGGCGACCGGTGGTTCCTCGCTCACCCCTGAGCGTGACGATGCCCATCATGAGGAGCCAGTAGCTGAGGATGGCGCCCATCGAGGCGGTCGTGCCCCAGCCGTTGGCGGCGTAGAAGAAGGCCGGCTTGTTCCCGAAGAAGAGCGACGGGATGAAGACGAAGTTGACGCCGCCCAGTACGTAGGCGGACGTGCCGGTCCAGCGCGGCAGCGCGCCGGTCCTCCTGATCGCGAATCCCAGGGCGGTCAGGAAGAACACCAGCAGCATGCGCCCGATGGACCCGTAGAGGATGTACGTCCCGCTGACGTCGATGGTCGGGTCGATCGGACGGTCCGCGGCGATGACGGCGCCGGCCTCCAGCCCGCTGGAGACCAGGGTGACGAGAACGTACGCGAGCCCGGCCGCGAAAGCGAAATTCCCGACCCATTCGTACCGAGCGTCGACGCTCTTGACGAACTCGCGGAAGCTCGCCACGAACACGAGCATGAATCCGAGGGCCAGGATTCCCAGCAGGAGCCGGCTGAGGACATTGGAGTCCGGCGGCGGCCCCGAGTAGACGAAGTACAGCGGAACCTCGACGACGAGGAGGACGGCGGCGGCCAGGCACGACCCTCCGGTGAAGCGCCGGGCGAGAACTGTGTCCACGAGACTGCCTTTCTCAGTTGCGAGCGCGAATCGGCATCTGCGTGAACACTTTTCCGGGAATTCCGCGACCTGTCCGTGGGCGTGCCTCCCACATCGCGGTAGAGCTACGCCCACCTCCGAGACGTCCACTCGGCGTGGGCGGTTCAGAGCGCCAGGAATTCGTGGACCGAGCGGACGGCCGTGGCGCCCTCGCCCACCGCGGAGGCGACCCGCTTGATCGAGCCCTTCCGCACGTCGCCCGCCGCGAACACGCCGGGCATGCTCGTCTCCAGCGGCATCGGGTCCCGGCCGAGCGGCCAGCGCGCCGGGGCCCTGTCGTAGATCTCGCGGCCCGTCAGGAGGTAGCCCTGCTCGTCGCCGGCGATGCCGTCCGGGAGCCACCGCGTGTGCGGCTCGCCCCCGATCATGATGAAGAGCGCGGCGGCCGGGACCCGCTCGGTGGTGCCCGCCTCCCGGTCGGCGAGCGTCAGGGACTCCAGCCGTTCGGCGCCGCCGCAGCCGACCACCTCGGTCCGCGTGCGGACGACGATGTTCGGGGTCGACTCGATGGCGCGTATCAGGTAGGTCGACGCCGACTTCGCCAGGCTGCCGCCCCGGACGACCAGCGTGACCGTGCGGGCGTGCTTGGCCAGGTGCAGGGCGCCCTGGCCCGCCGAGTTCCCGGCGCCCACGATGAAGACGTCCTGGCCCCGCATGGCGCGGCTCTCGCCCACGGCCATGCCGTAGAACACGCCCGAACCGACGAGGGCCTCCAGGCCGGGGACGCCCAGCCGCCGCCAGTCGACGCCCGTGGCGATCAGCACCGCGCGGGCGCTGACCTCGGAGCCGTCCGCCATGCGGACCACCCGCCGGTCGCCGCGGGCTTCGAGGTCCACCACCCGCTGGGCGAAGGCGATGTGCGCGCCCATCAGCCATGCCTGCTCGCAGGTCCGCTCCATCAGGTAGCCGCCGGAGACGCCGTGGGGGAACCCCGGATAGTTCCTGATCATGGGGCTGGTCCCGGCCTGCCCGCCGGAGAAGGCCTGTTCCAGCAGCACGGTGTCGAGCCCCTCGGACGCCGCGTACACGGCCGCCGTCAGGCCGGCCGACCCGGCGCCGACGATGGCGACGTCGCAGGTCTCCAGGTCGTTCGTGACCTGGACCCCCATCGCGCACGCGAGGTCGGGCACCTGCGGGTCCACGAACGCCCTGCCGTCGTAGCGGATCACCACGGGCAGCCGCGACGCGTCGAGGCCGGCCTCCCGCAGCAGCCGCCGCCCGGCCTCCTCGCCGGGCGGGTGGACCACGAACGGCAGGTTGAAGCGCGCCATCACGTCGCGCAGCCGGAGCATGCGGGGGTCGTCCATCTCGGCGACGACGCGGAAGAGCTCGAACGCCGGCTCCTGCTCCTCCGTCCACGAGGACAGGAACTCGCTCACCGCGCGGTGCATCGACTCGTCGTTCGTCCAGGGCCGCACGAGGTGGTAGTCGGCGAGGCCGAGTGCGATCGCCTGGACGGCCGGGCTGGTCGAGGAGTAGTCGCGGTCCACCATCAGCACGCGCTTGGCGCCGGGGTAGAGCTCGTGCGCCCGCACCAGGACGTCGGAGCAGGCGTCGTCCACCATCAGGAGCGCGACCGGCTCGTCGGACTCCGCCATCTCCTTCAGCGCGCCGCACGCCTCTTCGGGCGAGCCCGCGCTCTTCACCGTGAACGCGTCGCCCAGCCGCCGCTCCAGGTCGGCGAGCAGTACGCGTCGCGAACCCGCATCGTGGTCGACCACGAGAATGACCGGTGCCGTCACCTCTACCAGCGTAATCGCCGCGAAAGGGCCCGCCGGGGGGACGCGGGCGCCCGGCCCCGGCGTCGGCGGGCGGCGGTCCGGGAGGAACTCCGGCGCCCGTCCTCACCGTCCAGGTGCCGCTTCCCTTACCGGCAGCGGGATCCCGGGACGGGGAACTTGGTGGATCTCGCCCCGCCCGTTGGCGTTCGTCCCCTCGGCCGTCGATCGTCCAGTGCCGACCTTTTGCTCGATGTTGACGGGGTCGCGATGGGCGCCTTCCCTCCCGGCCGTGATGGCCGGACTGATGGGTAGAACGTGTTCTTGTATTTTTCGGGTGGAGCCGGGAGGCTGGGGCCCATGGATCTGGTCGCACTGGAAGAGATTCGGCGGTTGAAGTACCGGTACCTGCGGTGCGTCGACCTCAAGCTGTGGGACGAGTTCGCCGAGGTGTTCACCGAGGACGCGGTGGCGGAGTACGACACGCCCGTGCTCGGCGAGACGCTCCGGCTGGAGGGCCGGGACGCGATCGTGGCGTACATGCGGTCCAACCTCGGTCCGGACAAGATCAGCACGCACACGGCGGGCTGCCCGGAGATCGACCTGGACGGGGACCGCGCCACCGGGACCTGGTCGCTGGACGACACGATCATCCTGCCGAAGGACCGGCTGCTCATCCGGGGCGCGGCCTTCTACCACGACGTGTACCGGCGGGACGGCGACGGCTGGCGGGTCGAGAAGACCGGGCACAAGCGCACCTACGAGTACATGGTGTCGCTGGACGACGCGCCGAGCCTGAAGTTCACCACCTCCCATTGAGCGGGACCCGGGCATTGCCCCCCGCATAGAACACGTTCTAATCTGCGTCCCGCCAGAGCACGGCCTCGCGCCCGCGATCCGAGGAGAGCCCGGTGGCCACCGACTCAGCCGAAGGCAGCACCCACAGCCAGGGCAGCACCGACAGCCAGGGCGGCACCGCCGGTCAGGGCGGTACCGACAGCCAGGACGCCGCGACGCGCTCGTTCGCCGAAGCGGTCGTGGAGGCGGAGCGGATCATCCGCGCCGCGCCGCACGTCAAGAACGACCAGGACCTGGCCGAGGGCCTCGACTACCTGGCCGGAAGCATCAAGGCGTCGCTGCACATGGTGGGCGCCTACCAGCGGGACTACCCGTTCTTCGCCTCGTCCACGGGGCCGTACACCAAGCTCGGGCTCGACAACCCCGACACGCTGTACTTCCACGCCTACATCCGGGACGACGCCGAGTACGTGGTGACCGGGCGCCGGGGCACCACCGCCGACCTCAGCTTCCAGGTCATGAACGGCGACTACTCGCCGGCGAAGTCGCCCGACAGCCTCACCGCGTTCGACGACCGCGAGCTGGACATCGCCGAGGACGGGACGTTCCAGCTGCGGTTCGGCCCGCCGAAGCCGGACGCGGGGCCCGGATACGTGGCCCTCGCCCCCGGCTCGGCGATGCTCATCGTGCGCGAGGTCTTCAGCGACTGGGCGAACGAGAGGCCGGGGGAGATCCGCATCCACCGCGCCGACACGCTCGGGACGTCCCCGCTGCCGGTGCCGTCCGACCGGATGGCCAGGCGCTACGAGATAGCGGGCAAGATGCTGGTGTCCAGGATCCGCACCTTCCTGGCCTTCCCCGAATGGCACTACCTGCAGTTGCCGGTCAACACGCTGACCGAGCCGCGTCCGACGCCCGGCGGGCTGGCGACGCAGTTCTCGTCCGTCGGCCACTACGACCTGGACGACGACGAGGTCATGGTCATCACCGCCCCGGCCGCCGACCGGAAGGCGGCCCCCTACCAGGGCTTCCAGCTCGGCAGCATGTGGTACGTCTCGCTCGACTACATCAACCACCAGACGAGCCTCACCGCCGACCAGGCCCGCGTGGACGAGGACGGCATGATCCGCTACGTCGTCAGCGAGCGCGATCCCGGGCTCGCCAACTGGATCGAGCGCACCGGGCACCGCCGCGGCTACCTGCAGTTCCGGTGGCAGCGGCTCGCCCGCGACCTCACCCCGGAGGACGGGCCGACCGCCGAGGTCGTGCCGTTCGACGACCTGCCGCGCGTGCTGCCCTACTACGAGAGCCAGCGCGTCGGGGAGGCGGAGTGGGCGGAGCGGATCGCCGCCCGCCAGACCGCCGTGGCGAAGAGGATGCTCGGCTGATGGGCGCCGGACTGCTGGACGGCAAGGTCGTCGTCGTGTCCGGTGTCGGCCCGGGGCTCGGCCGGGGGCTCGCCCTCCAGTGCGCCAGGGCCGGTGCCGACCTCGTCCTGGCCGCGCGCAACGAGGAGCGGCTCGCCGAGGTCGCCAAGGAGGTCGAGGAGCTCGGGCGGCGCGCCGCGACCGTCCCGACCGACATCCGGGACGCGGCCGCCTGCGAGCGGCTGGCCGAGGCCGCGGGGGAGGCGTTCGGGCGGGTGGACGGCCTGGTCAACAACGCCTTCGCCACGCCGCCGCTGACCGATCTGACGAAGGTCGACCTCGACGCGGTGCGGGCGGGCTTCGAGACCAACGTGCTCGCCGCGCTCCACCTGACCAGGCTGTTCGTCCCCGCGCTCGAGGAGTCCCGCGGCTCCGTCGTCATGATCAACTCGGCGGTGCTGCGGCATTCGCGGCGGACGTTCGGCGCCTACAAGATGGCCAAGGCGGCGCTGCTCGCGATGGCGCAGAACCTCGCCACCGAGCTCGGGCCGCGCGGGATCCGCGTCAACACGATCGCGCCCGGCTACATCTGGGCGCCCAACCTCAAGTGGTACTTCCAGCACCTCGCGGAGAAGCGCGGGGTGACGGCGCAGCAGGTCTACGACGAGAACGCCGCGACGACGGACCTGCGCAAGCTGCCCGAGCCCGACGAGGTCGCCGACGCCGCCGTGTTCATGCTGTCGCCGCTGGCCCGCGCCGTGACCGGGCAGTGCCTGGACGTCAACTCCGGCGAGTGGCACCACTAGGAAGGGCGTACCCGATGACGAACGGTCGCGACAGCGTGGGGACCGTCGAGGACCTCCATGCCTCGGCCAGCAAGATCACCGGATCGGACGACTTCGGCGGCGACGAGTACCTCGACGGGCTGAAGGTGCTCCTGGAGTCGCTGGCCGCGGACGCGGGGCTCACCCCGTTCGGCAACAAGGCGCAGCGCGCGATGCTGCGCGGCGCCCTGGTCGCCCGGCAGTTCTCCGAGACGGCCTGGCGGCGCCATCCCGAGTACGCGGACGTCCCCGTCGAGCGGCCCGTGTTCGTGACGGGCCTGCCCCGCACGGGGACCACGGCCCTGCACCGGCTGCTCACCGCCGACCCCGCGCACCAGGGCCTCGACCTGTGGCTGGCCGAGGTGCCGCAGCCCCGCCCGCCACGCGAGACCTGGGCCGACGACCCGGTCTTCCAGGCGATCGACGCCGGATACCGCCGGCACCACGTCGAGAACCCCGAGTTCATGGGCGTGCACTACATCTCGGCCGACTCCGTCGAGGAGTGCTGGCAGCTGCTCCGGCAGAGCATGCTCTCGATCTCCTTCGAGTGCCTGGCGCACCTGCCGACCTACTCGTCCTGGCTCGCCGGGCAGGACTGGACGGACGCCTACCGCAGGCACCGGCGCAACCTCCAGCTCATCGGCCTGAACGACCCCGGCCGCCGCTGGGTGCTGAAGAACCCCAGCCACCTCTTCGCCCTGGACGCGCTGCTGGAGGTCTACCCCGACGCGCTGGTCGTCCAGACGCACCGCACGCCGCGGACCGCGATGGCGTCGATGTGCAGCCTCGCCGCGCACGCCACCGCCGGATGGTCGGAGGTGTTCACCGGCGCCACGATCGGCCGCGACCAGCTCGACCTGTGGAGCCGGGGCCTCGACCGGTTCCGCGCCGAGCGGGCGCGGCACGACCCCGCGCGGTTCGTGGACGTCCACTACGACGACTTCGTCCGCGACCCGATCGGCACGGTCGAGTCCGTCTACGCCCGGTTCGGGCTGCCGTTCACGGACGAGGCCCGCGCCGCCATGACGAGCCTCCACGCCGAGAGCTCCACCGGCGCCGCGAAGCCCGCGCACCGGTACTCGCTCGAAGACTTCGGCCTCACCGCCGAGCAGGTCGACGAGCGCTTCGCCGACTACACCGCAGCTCTCCGCTGAGCCGCGCCTCCGCCCGACCGCACGGCCGGGTCGGGCGGGCGCCCGCCGACGCGCCCGAGCGTGCTCATCGTGCCAGGACCCCTGCCCCGGTGCGGTCGCGTCGACCTGCGGCATCTGGACATGCCGCAGGTCGACGCGCCGCCGACCAGGTCGGGGCCGGGTACTGCCTCAGCGGGTCGGCTCGGGTGCGCGCCGCGGAGCGGGCGGGACCGGTGACGTCCGGGCGGCCCGGTCCGGTCCGGGCATGAACAGGGCGGCGAGCGCCCCGGCGAGCGACAGGGCGCCGGTGAGCACGAGGGCGGGCCCGAAGCCGTCGGCGAAGGTCCGCGCCGTGCCGTAGCCGCCCTCGGCGCCGAACACCGCGGCCGCGACCGCCACGCCGAGCACCGCGGCGAACTGCCGCAGGGTGTTGAACACCCCGGACGCCTTGCCGATCTCCCGCGGCGCCACCGAGTTGATGATCGCGGTCTGCGCGGCCGGCATCGCCATGCTGACCCCGGCGCCCGCGACGACCATGGGGGCGATCAGTTCCGGATAGGCCGTCGCGGTCCCGGCGGTGAGGCCGATCCAGCCGAGCCCGATCCCCTGCAGAGCCAACCCGGCGGCGGTGAGGGGACGTGACCCGACCCGGTTCACCAGTGCCCCCGCGACCGGGGCCACCACGGTCACGGTCCCCGTCCACGGCATGAGCTGGAGCCCGGCGGTCATCGGCCCGGCCCCGAGGGAGGTCTGGAGGAACTGGGCCATGAAGAACAGCGAGCCGTACAGGGCCGCGTACAAGAGGAGCCCGGCGGCGTTGCCCGCGGCGAAGCCGCGCGAGCGCAGCAGGCGCATCGGCACCATCGGCTCCCGGACGCGCAACTCCCAGGCGACGAAGCCCGCCAGCAGCAGGGCCCCGGCCGCCAGCGCGCCGGCCACCTCGAAGGAGCCCCAGCCGGAGCCGTCGGCGCGGATCAGGCCCCACACCAGCCCGAGCGCGCCCCCGGTCACCAGCAGGACGCCGCCGAGGTCGAAGGAGGCCCCGCCGCCGCGGCTCTCCGGGACGTACCGGAGCACCAGCGGGATGACCGCCAGCCCGATCGGCACGTTGAGCCAGAAGATCCACTGCCACGCCAGCCCCTCGGTGACCACTCCGCCGACGACCGGCCCCGCCACCACCGCGAGACCGGTCACCCCGGCGAAGACGCCGAGGGCCCTGGCGCGCCGCTCGGGCGGGAACCCGTTGCTCAGCAGCGCCATCGCGAGCGGCATCACCAGCGCGGACCCGCACCCCTGGACGGCGCGCGCGGCGATCAGCCAGCCGATGCCGGGGGCCGCCGCGCAGGCCACCGACGCCGCCGTGAACAGGCCGAGCCCGCCCACGAACATCCGCCTGCGCCCGAAGCGGTCGCCCAGCGCGGCGCCGGTCATCAGCAGAACGGCGAAACTGAGGCCGTAGGCGTTCACGGTCCATTCGAGTTGTTCCATGGTGGCGGACAGGTCCAGCCGGATCCTGGCCAGCGCGGTCGTCACCACCGTCGCGTCCAGCGCCACCATCAGCGACGCCGTCGCGGTCAGGCCGAGCAGCCGGCCGCTTGTTCTCCGCGCCATGCGCGTTCCCTCCGAGATTGTCAGGCGACGTTCCTCATCGCCTGTACAAACCGGCCGAGCGGGCGGGATTCAGCGGGCGGAGGCCGACGATTCCAGCCCCGGCCTCCGGTCAGTACATGGGGAGGTGCGTCCTATGAAGACCGAAGAGAGAGATGCCGGGCCCGAGGAGTTCGGGCGCTTGACGGACCCGTTCCGGCGGGAGCTGATGGCCTACTGCTACCGCATGCTCGGCTCCGTGCACGACGCGGAAGACCTGGTCCAGGAGGTGTATCTGCGGGCGTGGCGGTCGTACGCGTCCTTCGACGGGCGGGCGTCGCTGCGCACGTGGCTGTACCGGATCGCGACGAACGCCTGCCTGAACGCCCTGGAGCACAGCAGCCGGCGGGTGCTGCCGTCCGGTCTCGCCGGGCCGTCCGCCGACGCGCCGCCGCGCGGGTCGCGCGTCCCCGAGGTGACCTGGCTGGAGCCCCTGCCCGACAGGCTCTCCGGCGCCGCGCCGGAGGACCCGGCCGCGGTCGTGGCCGCGCGGGCCGGCCTGCGGCTGGCGCTGATCGCCGCGCTGCAGTACCTGCCGCCCAGGCAGCGCGCCGTGCTGATCCTGCGGGACGTGCTGGCCTGGCCCGCCGCCGACGTCGCCGGAATGCTCGGGATGACCGGCGCGGGGGTCAACAGCACGCTGCTGCGCGCCCGGTCCCGGCTGGAGCGGCTCGTCCCGGCCGGTGAGGAGATCACCGAACCGGACGAACCGGAGCAGCGCGAGCTGCTCGACCGGTTCGCCAGGGCCTTCGAGACCGTGGACATCCCCGCGCTCACCCGGCTGCTCACCGAGCAGGCGGCCTGGGAGATGCCGCCCGTCCCGCAATGGTTCACCGGCCGGGAGGCGATCGGGCGGCTGCTCGCGGCACGGCTCCCCTCCGGTTGCGGCCGGGGCCTGCTCGTGCCGGTCCGCGCGAACGGCCAGCCCGCCTTCGCCGCGTACCTGCGCGGTGAGGACGGCGCCCTGACCGCGCATTCCGTCATGGTGCTCTCCCCTGCCGATTCAGGAATCGCGCATATAGCGAGTTTTATGGATCCTTCCCTTTTTGAGTATTTCGACCTTCCCCGGGTTCCCGGTTGATCGAGTTCGTTCCGTTACGCGGCGCGGCGGCCGGGTAGGGCATCCGGCAATTGCCGAGGTGCTCTTTGGGGGACGAGCCCGATGACGAAAGCGCTGCCGCCGACCAGCAGGAACCGCGCGAGCCTGACCTACCGGCTGCGCTATGCCGCCCAGAATCCAGACAAGATCGGTACATATCTGTCCCGGATGGCGCGGGACCTGAAATTCCGCGTCTCCAGCCGCGGCCATGTGGCCTACTACCGGGCCGTCATGAAGTCGGACGCGGCCAGGAACCCGGAGGCCGCCGTCGGCAGCCCCACCCACGAGCGCTGGCTCGCCCTCGGCCAGATGCAGTTCGACTACCTGCTCAGGCACGGCCTCAAGCCGGACGACCGCATCCTGGAGATCGGCTGCGGCAACCTGCGCGCGGGCTGGCGGTTCATCGACTACCTCGACCCCGGCAACTACTACGGCATCGACATCTCACCCGACATCCTGCTCGCCGCGCAGCAGACGCTCGTCCGCCACGGCCTCCGCGAGAAGATGCCGCACCTGACCCTCGTCGGCGACCTGAAACTGGAGTTCCTCCCCACGGAGCACTTCACGGTCGTGCACGCGCACAGCGTCTTCAGCCACTCGCCCCTGGAGGTCATCGACGAGTGCCTCGCGCACGTGGGACGCGTCCTGGCCCCCGGCGGGTTCTTCGACTTCACCTTCGACCGCACGGAGGGGGCCGAGCACCACGTCCTCCGCGAGGACTTCTACTACCGCACCGAGACCTTGACCGCGCTGGCCGGGAGGCACGGCTTCACCGCCCGCTTCATGGACGACTGGGAGGAACTCCCGCACGGCCAGTCCAAGATCCGGGTGACCCGCTGAGGCGGCCCGCGAGAGGCGGCGTGCGCCCGTGCCCACCTTCCCGCGGCTTTGCGCACCTGGGAGTTTGGTCCGCTGCGCGCCGAGGGATCTTCGGCAGGTCGAGGGTGATCTCAGATCGGGGAGACGGATGGACATCGCTCGGACCGGCGTGCTCGCCCCGGCCGCGCCCGCGCTGCTGGCCGGCGCGCTGCTGGCGGGATGCGGCGGCAACCCCGTCTCCACCGACGTGTCGCCCGCGTCGGGCGTCGCGGGGCAGGTCGGGCAGGTCGCCATCCGCAACCTCTTCGTCCTCGGCGGCGAGGGAGGCGCCGTGATCAAGCAGGGCGGGTCGGCGCCCGTCTACCTGACCATGGTCAACTCGCCCAGCTCGATCGAGAGCTTCGGCGTCTCCGGGAGCCAGGCACCCCGCACGGAGGACGACACGCTGACGTCGGTCTCCTCGCCGCAGGCCGCCTCCACGGAGATCATCGGTGGGCCCGTCCGGCTCCCGGCGGGGCAGGACGTCCAGATCGGCCCGTCGGCCAAAATCGTCATGCGCGGCCTCAAGAAGCCGCTCTCGACCGGTCAGTTCATCCTGCTCACCCTGCACTTCCAGCGGTCCGGCAGCGGTTCCCTGAACGCCCCGGTCCAGGCTCGCCAGGGCGACCTGCAGAGCTACTCCCCAGCCCCCTGACGCCGTCCACCCGCATGGGACGCCGTGATGCGTCCGACACCTGCGGTCCGCATCATCGGAGCGCGGAAGGGAAGGCAGACCCGTGTGGGAACCCCCCAGGCCTCCGTCACCGAGCAACGCCCCCGGAGGCTCCGCACGGCCGATCTGAGGACCATGCTTCTCTTCACCAACGCCCAGGCCGGTACGCATGACGCCGAGACCCTCGACCGGGTCGCCGCGCTGCTCCGGGACGCCGGGCAAGAGGTGACCGTCTGCCCGTGCGTCGCGCCCGGAGACCTCGACGAGGCGCTGGACAGGGATCGGAAGGCGGTCGTCGTGGCCGCCGGCGGCGACGGATCCATCAACCGCCTGGTCGGCACCCTGCACCGGCGCGGCGAGCTGGACCGGACGGTCGGCCTGCTGCCGATGGGCACCGGGAACGACCTCGCCCGCAACCTCGGCATCCCGCTCGACCCCGAGGAGGCCGCCCGCCTGCTGCTGGACGGCGGCCGGCGCGAGCTGGACATGATCGTCGACGAGGACGGCCGCGCGACGCTCAACGCCGTGCACGTGGGCATCGGAGCCGCGGCAGCGGAGAGCGCGACCCGGTTCAAGAGCTCGCTCAAGGCCGCGGCGTTCCCGCTGGGCGCGGTCCTGGCGGGCGTGCGCCACTCCGGGTGGCGGCTGCGGGTCGAGGCGGACGGCGAACTGGTCGCCGAGGGCAGGTTCCTCATGGCCGCGATCACCAACGCCTCCGGCATCGCGGGCGGCTCCGCCCAGCTGGCGGCGGACGCGCACCCGGGGGACGGGAGACTGGAGCTGGTCGTCTCCACCGCCACCGGCCCCTTCGCGCGCGTCGCGTACGCCCTGCGCCTGCGCGACGGCAGCCACCGCTACCGGGACGACGTCCTGCACACCAAGGCCTGCGAAGTGACGATCAGCGGGCAGGAGTTCCGCGTCAACAGCGACGGCGAGGTCTCCGGTCCCTACACGAGCCGCACCTGGACGCTGCGCCCGTCCGCGTGGCGGCTGATCGCCCCGGCCTGACAGAGGGCCGCCCCCGAGAGGTCAGGCGGTGGTCTCCTGGTGCACCGTGAGCGGGACGAGCGGGTGGAGTTCGCTCACGCCGGGACGCACGATCGCGTAGGAGCTCTCCGGCACCTCCTTCCACGCGCCCTCGAGATGGTGGATCGGCTCGGACACGACGAAACGCGCTTCCGTCCCGAGCTCCTGGAGGACGTCCAGCTCGGGGTAGAGCCTGCGCAGTTGGGCGATGTCGGTGGAGCAGAAGAGGGACCTCGTGCGTCCCAGGCTGGAGTAGCGGAACACCCAGATCGACTCGCCCTGGGTGGTGGCCACGGTCATCTGCAGGGGATCGGGCACGCCGTAGCGCCGGCCGAGGTCCTCGACGAAACCGATCGCGCGGGCGACCGCGCCCGGCGGGTCCTCCATCAGGCCGAAGGTGAGCGACAGGTAGAACAGGGCCTCCGAGTCGGTCGTCCCCTCGATCTCGGCGTAGAGCGACGGGTCGACCGCGAGCATGACGTCCCGCTTCAGCCTGGTGAAGTCGGCGATGGACCCGTTGTGCATCCACAGCCACCGCCCGTGCCGGAACGGGTGGCAGTTGCTGCGCTGCACCGCGGCGCCCGTCGAGGCCCTGACGTGCGCGAACAGCAGCGGAGTGCGGATCTCCCGGCTGATCTCGAGCAGGTTCGGATCACTCCAGGCCGGGTTGATGCTCTTGTACACGGCGGGGATCCGCCGCTCCCCGAACCAGCCCATGCCGAAGCCGTCCCCGTTCGTGGTCTCCTCTCCCAGCCGGGCGCGCAGGCTCTGGTTGATCAGGGAGTGGGCCGGCCGGAAGAGCAGGGCCTCCGCCAGGGCGGGATCCCCGGAGTAGACCATCCACCTGCACATCGCCACCCACCTCGCATCGCTTCGCCGCCGCGACGACCGGGGCCCGTCCGGCCATGCGGCCAGGACCAAACCCCCCTTTTGCTTCATCCCTACCCGGTGAGGCCCGCGAGCCACCCGTGCGGGACGACTCCGCGCTGGGGGGACGCCCGGGGCCATGGAGCCGGAAGCGCGGCACCGCGGGCACGTGGAGCCGGTGTGCCCGCGGTGCGGTGCGGTAGGTGGCGCTGTGCGGTCAGTGGTGCGGGGCGGACAGTGGTGCGGGGCGGTCAGCGGTCAGAAGACGAAGCAGTCCGCGAACCGGGTCTCGCGGCTGAGCGCGGCGGAGGCGAAGCCGCCCGCGTTGCGGGTGACCTGGGCCGCCTCGGTCGGGTGCGGGGTGGTGCTCTGGCAGGACGTCGGGGAACTGTGCCCGGACATCAGGTAGTCGCAGCGTCCGTTGCGGTTGTCGGGCAGGCCGAGGGCGTGCCCGAGCTCGTGCGCGGCGATCCTCGGCGGGTAGAAGCCGTCGTCGACGGCCTGGCGTCCCATGTAGATGGTGGCCCGGCCGAAGCCGCCCATGTAGGTGCGCGGCCAGCCGTCGTCGGCGTAGACCTTGACGGTGGCCTGCGCGCCGGTCGCGGGCTTGAGCTGGATCGCCGGCACGGCGGCGTTCCAGGCGGCGGCGCCCTGGTCGACGGCCGCCCTGAACTCCTGCGCCGCGCCGGCGTCGTAGTAGATCGTGCGGACCGCGACCGGCGCCGCGGCCGACGCGGAGTCGACGACCAGCGCGGGCACGAGGAAGGACAGCCCGAGCGTGACGGCCAGCGCCGTCACGATCTTGCGAATCACCATGGAGAACTCCTACAGGTGGGGGGAGCGGGGGTCAGCCGCCGATCTGCTGGTTGATCCATGACAGGTACGGCGCGATGCCTGTGTAGAGCGTGGTGGTCGCGCACTCGCCCATGTTGTCGCCCGGGCCGTGGGTCTCGCCGACGAGCGTCCAGGCGCCGCGGCTGCCGACGACGGCGGGACCGCCGGAGTCGCCGTGGCAGGCGGAGTGCGTCCGGTCGCCCGACACGCAGACGTCGTTCGCGGTGCCGCCGCCGGCCGCGCACCGGCTGCTGGGCAGGACGGTCAGGTCGATCTCCTGGAGGACGGTGGCGGTCCGGCAGCTCGGCCAGCTCATGCAGCCGAAGCCGAGCAGCCGCACGGGGGTTCCCGCGGCGGGGTTGGACTGCGCCATCCTGACCGGAGCCGACTGGGCGGGGGTGGACAGGTGCATCAGTGTGAGGTCGGTTCCGGACCGGGTGGTTCGCCGGTCGATGTAGCGGACCTCGCCGCCGGAGTTCTTGTAGGTCGAGCCGATCCGGGCCTGCGACGCCGGGCCGCAGTGGTTCGCGGTGACGATCCACTGGGGCGCGACCAGGCTGCCGCCGCAGCCGTTGCTCAGCGACACCATCCAGGAGTACGTCTCGGTGGCGTTGTGGCCGCCGATGATCGGCACCCCGCCCGCACCGGGCGGTTCGGCGGCGTTCGCGGACGTCACGCCGCACATCGCGAGCGCGAGCGCGCACGCGACCAGCGCCGCATGCATCAGTCTGCGCATGACGGTTCTCCAATCGGGGGGTATTTCCGCGGGGCTGTATGGAGTCCGGTGAAGAAGCGGTTCCGGCCGCCGCGGGCGGGCCCCGCTCGCGCTGACATTCCTCCACGGCCTTGCGCCGGAGCGTGTTCGCGAGAAAAATAACCGCCGTCGAAATGAATCGGCCCCGCAAGTGCCGGCACGCACCGCGGCGCCTTGACATCCTCGCGTGGATCACAGTTACGGGAGGTTAGTTGAGGGCGGGACCGCCTTCTAGAAGATGAAAAGCGCTAGATATTCAATGTGTATTTCGAGGGTCATAGAAACCCGGCTTTTCCTGTGCGTTCACGCCGGTGTCCGGCGAGTGCGGCCGCCCGTGGTCTTGCGGGGCCGCCCCGGCTCCGGCGGCGCGGGCGACCATTCACAACACGGAATACCGACCGGCCCGTGCTCGCGATACAGGGAGCCGCCGTCATCCTCACCACGTTCGACCTCGACGAGCCGCTCTACGCCGCGCTGCGGGCCGGGGCGAGCGGCTTCCTGCTCAAGTCCGTGCGCCCGCCGGAGCTGGCCGAGGCCATCAGGGTGGTCGCCCGAGGCGAGGCGCTGCCGGCCCCGACCGCGACGCGCCGGCTCCTCGACAGATTCGTGGCCGTCCAGCTGAGGGCGCAAGCTCGGTGCCCGCGACCGCGTCCATGCCGTCGTGATGGCCTACGACCTCGGTATCGTCCGCCCCCGCCCCTCAGCCTGAGGTCGCATCCGCAAGACCCCTCACGCGGCCGAGGCCCACCGGCTCCGCACCGCCCTAACCTGATCACAAGAAGTGAGAACGCCATCACCAAGGGCAGGTGAGCAGATGTTCAGGTCACGGCGGGTGCACGAGGACGAAGCGTGGGAAGGCACCGTCACCGCGAAGTCCCGCAGCAACCCGGACGGGTCGAATCTCTACCATTACCTCAAGGTCACCTTCACCGACGGCAGGACGAGGAAGATCCGCGTCGACGGCTCCCTCTGGAGCTCGCTGAACCCCGGCGACCAGATCGTCAAGCGAGCGGGATCCGACCCCGCGAAGAAGTAGCGGCGCCTTCTGGACTACGGGCGCTGACGCGCTGCTTCGGGCGGGCGGCTTGCGCGGGTCCAGGGCCAGGTGATCAGGGCCCAGCCGAGAAGGATGATCAGGGTCTCGACCATTACGTACCAGGGCCAGGGGCCCATCAGGTCCAGGACCGAGCCGGAGCCGGGCTTGTCGTTGAGGTATCCGTAGTTCGTCCCCGCGCTGAGGTTGAAGACGAAGGTGGCTACCGCCCATGCCGCGGTGGCGGCGACCGCGAACCCGTAGTCGCTCCAGTCCGGCCGCATGCCGAGGCCCCAGGTCAGGTACACCGCGGACCACACGATCATCAGGTGCATCCCGAAGAAGCCGAGGTAGTCGATGCCGGGGTAGTCGCCGCCGTTGAGCGCGGGCGTGAGCAGGCCCTGCACCGAGAGGGTGAGCCCCCAGTAGTAGGTCAGCGCGAACCAGCGCCGGCCGAACGTCCACAGCGCGCCGACCGCCGTCAGCCAGGCCACGTCGCACAGTTGGAGCGGCAGCGACCCGCCGATCCGCCACTGGCCGGGGAGCAGGGTGTGGACCTGGGTTCCGACCATCACGTACACGATCGCCAGCGCGTACGCCTTGCCGAATCCCCGCGCCTGCTCACCGAAGGCCGCGCCCGGCTCCGCTCCCGCGCGCTGGGATCGGCCGACGAGCACCAGGCCGACGCAGCCGACCGCGAACAGCCCGAGCGCCGCCCAGTGCGAGGGGCCGTACACGGCGAAGCGCCCGGCGTCGGTCAGCGGCATCCGGCGATGCTAACCGCCCCGGCCGCCCGGCGGCTGCGTTGGTTCCACCCGGCGGCAGGGAATCGTCCGACGCGCGGACGCCGTCTCCGGTGCTGAGAGTGACCTCTGAGTACTCCAGGGTGATGCAAGAGATGGCTTCGCGGGGTGATGTGCGGTCTCGGACGGCGGGCGAGCATGGACGGCGAGTGAAGTCGTGGTCCGGACGAGGGAAGGAGCGCAAGGTGCGGAAGGTCGCCACGGTTCTCGGGCTCGTCGTCGGCCTGTTCTTCGTCGCGCGCGCGGTCGCCGAGCCGTTCGTGATCGACATGACCGACCCCGCGACCTACCGGGAGGACTGGGGCGGGCCCAGCCTGGCCGGAGTGCTGCTCGTGCACTGCGGTCCCGGGGTGCTCTGCGCGATCGCGATCATCGTGATGCTGCTGCGGCGGCGCCCCGGCGCGCGGAGGGGCGAACCCGGCGTCTGACCGTACGCGGGGTGACGCCGGGGCGGTGGCGCTATTCGAGCAGGGACGCGGAGTGGTCGGGGACGTAGGTCTGCATTTCGCGCGGCGGGCGCTCGTAGCCCTTCGGGGGCGGGCGCTCGGGGAGCGGCAGGTGGGGCGGCTCGACGGCGTGGTAGGGGATCGTCGACAGCAGGTGGGCGATCATGTTGATCCGGGCGCGCCGCTTGTCGTCGCTCTCCACGACGTACCAGGGCGCCTCGGGGATGTCGGTGTGGACGAACATCTCGTCCTTGGCGCGGGAGTAGTCCTCCCAGCGGGTGATGGACTCCAGGTCCATCGGCGACAGCTTCCACCGCCGCATCGGGTCCTCCATCCGGCTGCGGAAGCGGCGCTCCTGCTCGTTGTCGCTGACCGAGAACCAGTACTTGCGCAGCAGGATCCCGTCCTCGACCAGCAGGCGCTCGAAGATGGGGCACTGGTGGAGGAAGCGCGTGTACTCCTGCTTGGAGCAGAAGCCCATGACGCGCTCGACGCCCGCCCGGTTGTACCAGGAGCGGTCGAACAGGACGATCTCCCCGGCGGCGGGCAGATGCTCGGTGTAGCGCTGGAAGTACCACTGCGTGCGCTCGCGGTCGGTCGGTACGGGCAGCGCGACGATCCGGGCGACGCGGGGGTTGAGGTACTCGGTGACGCGCTTGATCGTGCTGCCCTTGCCGGCCGCGTCCCGTCCCTCGAAGACCACGACGACGCGGGCGCCCTCGCTGCGCACCCACTCCTGCAGCTTCACCAACTCCGCCTGGAGGCGGGCCAGCTCCGGCTCGTACACGTTCCGGGGCAGGCGCTTGACCTTGCTCATGAGGACATCTCTACCCCAAGGAGGGGCGCACCGGACGTCCCGGGCGACGGTGAGCGGGTGGATCCGGCGTGTCCGGCCGTCCGGGAGGCCTCTTGACCGCGCCCGACCGGGGTCATACATTCACTCACGATATGTATGAATGACTGGCTGTAGGAATGACTGTCTGGGCGGTGGCGGTATGCGGAACGAGACGGCCGTGGTGCTCGGCGGCAGCGTGGCGGGGCTGTGCGCCGCCGGAGTGCTAGCGCGGAGCTTCGACCGGGTGGTCGTTCTGGAGCGGGACCGGCTCCCGGCGGACGCCGAGCACCGCCGGGGCGTCCCCCAGAGCAAGCACCCGCACTTCCTCCTCAACTCCGGCCGGCGCGCGATCGGCGAGATCTTCCCCGGGTTCGAGGAGGCGCTGATCGCCGCGGGCGGGATGCACCTGATGCCGTCGATGGACGCCGCCTACTGCGAGAACGACGGCTGGGCCCCGCGCAAGTCGGGTTCGATGACGATGGTCTACAGCTCCCGGGTGCTGATCGAGCGCGTCCTGCGGGACAAGGTCCGCGAGGTGCCCTCCATCGAGATCCGCGAAGGCGTGACCGTCACCGGGCTGCGGTCGGTCGGGGCCGGGGCCCCGAGCGGCCGCGTCGAGGGAGTCGAGTACAGCACCGCCGAGGGCGAGGACGGCTACCTGGCCGCCGGCCTGGTCGTGGACGCGCTGGGCCGCGGCTCGTCGGTCGTCGACTGGCTGGGCGCGGCCGGCTGGGACGTGCCGCCGCAGCAGACCCTCGACGCCAAGGTCACCTACACCTCGCGGTGGTACGACCTCCCGCCCGCCGACCGGCGCCCGGAGTCGTGGTGGTGGAAGCACCTCGTCATCACCCCGACCCAGGACGGCGGCGACCACCCCGCCGAGCACGAGTTTCTCAGCAACTTCTTCCCGATCGAGGGGGACCGGGCCATCGTGTGCATGGGGTCGTGGGGCATCGAGATGCCGCGCAAGGCCGAGGCGTTCGAGGCCGCGGCGGACCGTGTGCGGACACCGGTCTTCGGCCGGGCCGCCCGCGCCTGCACCCCGACCTCCGAGGTGCACCTGACCCGTTCGACCGGCAACAAGTGGCGCCGATTCGACCTGCTCAAGGCGCCCCCGGTCGGGCTCGTGAGCATCGGCGACTCGATCTGCGCCTTCAACCCCTTCTACGCCCAGGGGATGAGCTCCGCCGCCCGCTCCGCGCTCATCCTCGGCGAAATGCTGCGCGTCCGCGGCGCCGTCGACCTCGCCTTCACCCGCGAGTTCCTCCGCCGGCAGAGGGCGTCCCTCCAGGTGCCCTGGATGCTGGCGATGGCCCGTGACCAGGCCTACGACTTCGCGACGGGAACCGAGACCGCCCCTGCCTGGCGCCGCAGGATCACCGCGCGCCTGAGCTGGCCGATCTTCAACGCCATCACCGCCGCCGGCCGCGAGGACGCCTACGTCGAGCGGACGTTCGCCCAGGTGTTCAACCTCGACAGGTCGCTGGGGCAGATGGCCGCGGACCCGCGGTTCTGGTTCGGCGTCGTGCGCTACAAGCTGCGGCAGCGGCTCGGCCGCACCATCGTGCCCGGCGGGTTCGACGACCAGCGGGACCCGCCCGGCACCGACTTCACCGGCTACGCCGGCCCGCGCGGCGCCTCCCCGTCCGGCGGCGCCCGCGGCGACGACCTCGTCGGCGCCTGACTCCGAGGGAGCAAGCGATGGGGTACACCTGCGACTCGGCGGCCGAGCGCGTCGCCGAGCGACTCGGCTTCTCCTGCCACGGCGCCGATCCCGTGATCAGCGTCCGCAATCCGTTCGGCCTCGCCGACGGCACCATGCCGGCGCTGGAACTGCTCGTCATCGGCGGCGCGGTGTTCGCCCTGGTCCATGCGTGGCGGCGGTGGCGCCGCGACGGCGACCCGGTCAACCTCTCGCTGTGGTTCGCCTCGGTCGTCTACCTGGCCGTGATCGAACCGCCGCTGTACTTCCCCGGCTGGTTCGGGCTGCAGGAGCACGTCGGGTTCATCTTCTCCCACAACGTGTTCACGGTGCAGTTCATGTACGACCGGCTGCCGCTCTACATCGTGGCCTTCTACCCCGCGATCTCGCAGCTCGCCTACGAGCTGGTCCGGGCCCTGGGCGTCTTCGCGCGGCGCGGACCGCTGGCCGGGTCGCTGGCCGTCGCGTTCGCGTGCCAGGTCTTCTACGAGGTCTTCGACCAGCTCGGCCCGCAGCTGCGGTGGTGGGCGTGGAACGCCGCCAACGAGAAGATCAACCAGCCCGCGCTCGCCTCGGTGCCGATGAACAGCATGCTCCTGTTCGCCTCGGTGTCCTTCGGCGCGATGACCTACCTCGTGGTCCGCCTGGTCGGTCGCGGGGACGGCCCAGCGCTGACCGGGCCGCGGATCGGCTGGCGCACCGTCCTCGCCGGCGCGGTGACACCGCTCGCGATGATCATCGTGAGCGCGCCCAGCGGCGCCTTCCGGGACCACCTCGGGGCCCAGCGGGCCGTCCTCGGCGTCGAGCTCGCCGCGGTGTGGATCGCCGGCCTCTACCTGCTCGCCGAGGCCTGGCGCGCGAGCCGCGCACGCGAGGCCGCCCCGGTGGCTTCGCCGCTGTTCGCGCGGACGTATCCGGCGCTGTACCTCGGCGTCCACGTCGTCTTCTGGCTGGTCGCGCTGCCCGCGTACCTGGCGTCGAGCGACGGCGTCACCGAGCAGGGGACGCCGGTCGGGAGCCTTTGGTACGCCGCGCTGTGCGCCGTCGCCGCCACCGTGTTCACCGTGGCCGCGGTGCGCGCGACGGCGCCCCGGACGACGGCGGAGCCTGTGCGATCCTAAGACCATGGGGCACCACGGCTGGGGCGGCCGCCCTCCCGCGTCGGAGGCCGAGGCCCGGCAGCGCATCGTCGACGCGACGGTCCGCTGCATCGACAGGCACGGCGTCGTGAAGACGACCCTGTCCGACGTCGCGGCCGAGCTCGGTGTGACCCGCCAGACCGTCTACCGCCACTTCGGCCGCATCAGCGACATCATCGGCGAGGTCGCGGCCCAGGGCGCCGAGGCGTTCGTGGACCGGCTGATCGCCCACCTCGAGGGCATCGGCGACCCGGCCGAGGCCGTGGTCGAGGGCATGATCTTCTGCGTGCGGACCATCCCGAGCGAGCCGCAGCTGAGCCTGCTGCTCCAGCTGGAGGACTCCGCCGCCTTCGGGCGCGGGGCCACCACCGCGGACGCCATCGCCTACGGCGCCGAGATGCTGCAGCGCTTTCCCGTCGACTGGGCCGCCGCCGGCATCGGCGAGGACGACCTCGACGGGCTCGCCGAGATCGTCATGCGCCTGCTGACCTCGCTGCTCCAGCACCCGAGCGAGCCGCGGAAGGACGAGGCCGAGCTCCGCGCCGTCCTGAACCGCTGGCTGGCCCCCGCCCTGCGCGCCCGCGCCTGACCGCGAGCGTGCCGCGCGAAGGCGGCGGCCGCGGTGGCGGGACGGTCCCGCTTACTCCGTCGCGGAGCGCAGGTACGGCGTGAGCAGTTCGTGGGCGAGCCGGCGGGCCGCGCGCTCCGCGAGGCCCTCCTCGATCATCCGTGTCAGGGCGTAGACGACCGACTGGATGAGTTCGGCCGTCCGGTCGGGGTCGGACGCGCCGTGCTCCGCCAGGGCCGCGCGGAGCGGCGTCTGGAGCTCGTCGTGCAGCAGCCGGCTGGAGTTGGCCAGCGTGTCGGTGCGGCCGGTGGCCGCGAGGGCGCGGGCCAGCGCGTGGTCTCCGCGGGCGACGAGGCGGAGGTTGGCGTAGACGTAGGCCAGGATCCGGTCGCCGGGCGTCCCGGCCTTGGCCATCTGCGCCTCGACGTAGGCGGACCAGCGCGGGAAGGTGTCGACGATGAGGGCGTCGAGCAGATCGTCACGGGACTTGAAGTAGGCGTACACGCTGGAGCGGGCGAGCCCGGCCCGGCGGGCGACGTCCGCCAGGCTGGGGGCCCGCTCGGCCTCCTCGGACAGCAGGCCGCGGGCGGCGTCGAGCAGGGCGGCGCGCTGCGCGGCGCGGTGCTCCGCCACGGTCGGCGCCTGGATCTTCGGCACGCGGCCCCCTTTCCCCTGTCCCGTCGTCGCGCCCGCCGGGCGGCCCGGCCGGGGCGTCAGGCGAGTGCGGTCAGGCGCCCGTCGATCATCTCGTACACCGTGTCACAGTGTTCGAGGACGTCGTGGTCGTGGGTCACCATGATGGCCGCCACGCCGTACTGCCCCGCCTCGCGGGCGAGCAGCCGGACGATCTCGTGGCTGCGCGCCCGGTCCAGCGCGGCGGTGGGCTCGTCCACGAGCAGCACGCTCGGCTCGGTCACCAGGGCGCGGGCGATCCCGACCCGCTGCCGCTCCCCGCCGGACAGCTGGTGGGGACGCCGGTCGGCCTTGCCGGCCATGCCCACGTCCTCCAGCAGCGCGAGGGGGTCGCGGCCGGACCGCGCGCGGCGCGGCCGGAAGCGCATCGGCAGCCGGAGCTGGTCGACGGCGGAGAGCGCGGGGATGAGGTTGCCCGACTGGAAGACGAACCCGACGTGCTCGCGCCGCAGCTTCGCCCTGGCCCGCCCGCCGGCGGCCGTGAGATCGACCCCCGCCAGCGTGACCGTGCCCTGGTCCGGGCGGGCGAGGCCGCCCGCGACCGCGAGCAGGCTCGACTTGCCGGCGCCGGACGGGCCGACGATCGCGGCAAGCTCTCCGGGGCGCACCACCAGGTCGACGTCGTCGAGGGCCTGGACGGTCTCGGCGCCGTCGCCGTGCCGCAGGCCGACGCCCTCCATGACCAGCCCGGGGCGGTCGGTCGCGCCGGCCTCCTGCGGCCCGGCGGTCGGCGTGGTCTGGCCGGTCATCGGTTTCCTCCAAGGACGGTGGCCGGGTCGATGGACGCGATCCGGGCGACGGCGGCCCCGGCGCCGACGAGCCCGAGCAGGACGAGGCCCGCGGCGGCGGCCGTGACGCTCGGGGCGCTGAGGGCGAACGGCATCCCGCCGCCGGTGATGAGCGAGCCGAGCCCGACGCCGATCCCGGCGCCGATCGCGACGGAGGCGATGAGGAGGAGGAACGCCTGGGTGAGCGCGTCGCGGAGCAGCCAGCCTCTCGACGCGCCCATGGCGCGCAGCACGGCGACCTCGTGCTTGCGCTGGATGGCCCAGACGGCGAAGAACGCCCCGACGACGAGTGCGGAGATGGCGTACAGGAACACCTGGATGAGCTGGAGCGTGGACGTCTCGGCCGTGTAGCCGGGCGAGGCGCCGTAGGACTCCTCCAGAGTGAGGCTCTCGGTCCTGGCGGCGGCGTCGCCCGCGGCCAGGTCGACCGAGGCGCCGGACTTCGCGCGCACCGCCACGGCGGTGATCTCCTGCGTGGCGTGCGCGGGCACCGGGTCGCCCGGCGCCGCACCGGCCTTGATCAGCTGCCAGGTGCGCAGGGGCACGTAGGCCACGTCGACGTGTCCGAAGGTGTTCTGCCGCGGGGTGGCACCGACGACGCGCAGCTTCGTCCCGAGGCGGGCGACCGTGACCGTGTCGCCGATGCGCAGGCCGGCGTCCAGGGCCGTGTCGCTGACGACGATGCCGTCCGCGCCGCTCAGGCGCGCGCCCTCGCTCACCTCGGGGGAGAGGAACGAGTCCGGTGCCACGCCGAACAGCGCGAGGTCGATGTCCACGCCGCGGTCGCTCTTGGTGTTGACGAGCGTGTTCCCGTAGGGGGCGGCCTCCGCGACGCCCGGCCGGCTCCGCCAGGCGTCCACGGCGGACATGTCCACCACGCTCCGGGAGAAGGCGGAGTCGTGTTGGACGCCGCGCTCGAACGCGAAGGAGGTGACCGGCAGGTTCTGCAGCCCGGACACCCCGTCCCGGACCAGTCCCACCGACAACCCGGACAGCATCACCATGAGGACCGCGATCAGCCCGACGACGGCGCCCATCAGCCCGAACCGGACCTTGGCGAACCGCAGCTCACGAAGTGCGAGGAACATCAGCCCACCCGCGCTTTTGTCGACATCATGTCGTCAAGATACCAACACGATGTCGCCAACCTGCCGCGGGGGCCGAGTCCCCGTGACCGGAGGCGCTCCCGCGAACTGATCGCGACATTTGCGACAGATGTGACAGTGCTGATCTTCCTGGCGCTGAGCCAGGTGAGCGGGCCGCAGGGCCCGGCCCGATTGGAGATCATCTTGTTGCCGCATGCTCGTCCCGCCGTGGCGCTCGCCCTGGCCGTCTCGCTGGCGGCCGGCGGCTGCGGGATCGTCGGGAAGGCCAAGGAGGAGGCCGGCGCCCCCGGCGAGAGCGCCCCGCCGCCCCCGCCGGCCCCGGCGCTGACGGAGCAGCAGGTGCGACCGGTCCTGGCGCGCTATGTCGCGCAGTCCAACGCCGTCCACAAGCTGCTGAACGCCAAGGGCGCCGCCACCGTCTACACCGGTTCGTCCCTGCAACTGGAGGCCGCGAAGTACCGGATCTTCAAGGCGAACAAGCTGCGGTTCAAGCCGGCCAGGTACGGGCAGGTCCTCGGGGCGAGCCCCAAGTTCACCGGCCACCCCAAGTGGTTCTTCGCGGTCATGACCGACCGCGGCGCGAACCCGCCGGTGCGGGACCACATCGTTTTCGTCCAGGACCGGGAGGGCGGCCCCTGGCGCGCCGCCTACGCGCCGCTGGCCGCCAAGCCGGTGAAAGGCCCGATCGCGCCGGGCGTGGACGTCGCCGACTACCCGGACGTCGTCCCGGAGGCCGACGCCTCGCTCGTCCTCGCGCCGAACCAGGTGGCGCCCGCGCTGGCGGACGCCGTCAACCGGGGCTCGCAGAGCGGGCACCTCCGCTCGTTCACGGTGCCGGCCTGGGCGAAGCAGAAGCGCGCCAGCCTGCTCCAGGACCGCAAGACCTTCCGCGCCCAGCGCTGGGCGGGCACGGCGGCCTACTCGGGGGCCAAGACGCCGGTGTACGCGGTGCGCACCACGTCCGGCGGCGCGCTCGTCTGGTCGGCGATCGAGCTGACCGAGTCGTTCCGCCATGCGGGCAAGGGCGCCGGGATCACCTGGAAGCACCGGGACTGGGGCGACCTGCTCCGCCCGTTCACCGGCCGCTCCAGCATGAAGCGGGCCATCACCACGGTCGAGCGCATCGAGCTGCTCACCTACGTCCCGCCGAAGGGCCGGGGGACCGTCAAGGTGATCGCGTTCCGCTGGGCTCCGATCCGCGTCACCGGGAGCTGACACCGCCGCTCCGCGCCCCTGCGCACCAGCGGATGCGGGCAGGGGCGCCGGACGACGCCCGCGGCTAGAACGGGGGCCGGTCGAAGCCGGTGAAGAGGAGCCAGATCGCACCGAACGCCGCCGAGGGGCGGTCGTTGAAGTCACCGCGCTCCGGCAGCCGTTCCAGGAGGTCGAGGACGGCTGAGATGTGCCCCCGCTCCGCGGCGGCCCTGATCAGCTCCTCGATCGGGCGCCGGCGCTGCGAGTGCGGAATCCCCTGGATGCGGGCGTAGCGCTCGGCCAGTTCCCGGACGTCCTGGTCGGTCGGCGCCGGCGGCCGCACCGGTGGCGTCCCCCGGCGGGCCGGCTC
This sequence comes from Actinomadura sp. K4S16, assembly GCF_008327685.1. Lineage (GTDB taxonomy): Bacteria > Actinomycetota > Actinomycetes > Streptosporangiales > Streptosporangiaceae > Spirillospora. The sequence continues at coordinate 365,207 of NZ_BDDE01000017.1, read as the reverse complement.
GAAGAGCTCGTCGCCGACCGCCCAGTTATGGTCCCCCCAGGTCTCCAGCAGATCGGCGAATCCCAGCTCGGCGAGGACCGTCAGCACCTCGTACGGGACGTCCCAGCCGGGCAGGTCCTGGAACTCGCGGGCCAGGTCGAAGCGACCGGTGCGCAGCAGGTGGACGAGCCACTCCGCGTCCCAGAAGAAGCTCCCGTGCGGATGCCCGGAGCGGTCGTCCAGGAGGGCCCGGACGAGGTCGTCGCGCCCGCACTCCAGCATCGAGTGCATGACGGCGATGTGGTCCTGCCACGGGTTGGGCTCGATGGTGATGGCCGCGCGGGCGTGCCGGAACCACTGCTCGGCGGTGCTCGTGTCCCCCATCGCCTGGCAGGCCGCGCCGAACGAGGCGGACCTGTCGGCGTCGAACATCTTCTGGTCCACCGAGGGCATCAGCGACCGGGCAAGGGAGAAGGCGTTGCGGGCGGAGGGGACGTCCCCGGCCCGGGCGAGGACCACGGCGACGTCGGACGCCGCGGCGAGCCGGCCCGCCGGTTCGGGGATGTCGCCGACCAGGGCCATCGCGGCCTCGGGTTCGCCGTGCCGGGCCCGGAGCCGCGCGGCGGCCCGCAGGTGGTCGGCGATGTGGGAGCCCCAGCTGTAGCGGTCGAGCCCGGCGAGCGAATCACGTGCCGCCTCGAACAGGTCGTCCATGGTCGCGGTGTTCGGGGGCGGCCACTCGGCGGGCGCACCGGCGTCCGCCTCCTCCAGTTCCTCCCGGTACTCGCGCAGGATCTCGCCGTCCTCGGAGTCCAGGACGTCGGCGGCGGCGAGGGCGCCGGGCAGGACGCGGAGCTCGCCCCAGCGCACCGGCCAGGCATGGCGCCACCCGATCCCCCAGGTGAGGAGGGCGTCCAGTTCCTCCTCGCGGCCCTCCGGAGCTATGACGGCGTCCGGCTGGAGGGTCATCGCCCAGTCGTCCTCGCCGAGGGCGAAGATCCGCCCCTCGAACTCCTCGGCGAGGTCGTCCTCCACCGGACGCGGGCCCGGCGGGACGTACAGCGAGTAGAAGTCGCCGACGACCTCGCCCGTCTCGGCCTTGACGAACTGCATGACCGCGTCGTCGAGCAGCACCAGCGTGTCGTCCGCGCCCCAGTACACGGCGTCGGCGCCCCCGGCGGGCACGCTCCGGACCGGCCGGGGGTCCGCCGGGTCGGCGAACGACCAGACCTCGGCGGTTCCCTCGATGGTCAGGAAGGCGGCCCGTTCGCCGCCGGGCGCCCAGGCCCAGGCGTTGCGGTCGCCCTCGCGGTCCCCCCACCCCGCATGCGGGATCCTGGCGCTGAAGACCAGGCGCTCGCCGTCGAGGATGTGGACGCCGCCCGTCTCGGCGGTGCCCGTGGGCGGTGTCAGGACGGCCAGCCGGTCGGCGGCGCGGCCGGGCGCCCAGTGCAGCGAGACGGGCCCGCCGAGTGCGAAGGGGCCGCAGCGGATCCGCCCGGTGGACGCGTCGCGCAGGAACAGGCCGCGGCGGGTGACGGCGGCGACGGTACGGCCGTCCGGACTGAGCCGGGCGAACTTGCCGGGCGCGTACCAGACGACCTCGCGCGTCGCGGCGTCCACGCCTATGGCGTTGCCCCCGAACAGCCGGGTGCCGTCGGGCGACCACTCCGGATCCTCGATCCACTGCCCGACCTTCCAGTCGTCCTCGTACCTTTCGAGCTCCGCGAAGCGGGCCCGCACGGACTCGGGCAGCCGGCGCGCCATCAGGTACGGGTGGTCGGTCTCCACATGGTTGGGCAGCCAGTTCAGGTGGCCGTGCTCCAGCGGGACGACGCAGCCCTGGAGTCCGCCGTCGCCGTTGGTGCCGCAGTGGTAGTAGACGCTGCGCCCGTCGGGGGAGAGGGCGAACTGCGAGGGGCGCGAGTTGCCGTCCGACACGCTGATCGTGGCGAGCCGCTCGCCGTCGAAGGACCAGACGCCCACCATGTTCGTGGAGTGGGCCAGGGCGATGCGGGAGGAGTCGGCGGACCACTGGATCGTGCGCTCGTAGCCGGGCCATCCGATGCCGCCGTCGATGCGGCGCACGGTGTTGACGCACCGTCCGGCCGCGACCTCCCAGATCTGCAGGACGCCGCCCGCGTCGTAGTCGTCGCCGACCCAGCTGCCGGTGGCCAGGTAGCGGCCGTCCGGGCTCATCGCGTGGGCGACGATCTCCGTGTCGTGGCCGTACGGGTGCTGGAGCCGCGCCGCGCCGGTGTCGATCAGCCGCCGGGTGGCCAGCCGGTGGGCGTCGGTCACGCCCTCGGCGCGTTCGAGTTCGGCCAGCCGGGCCCGCAGCGGTGGGACGTCGCGGGCCGGCGCGAACGCCGACCAGTCGGCCCCGTCCAGGAGCGAGTACAGATCGTGGGACGCCTGCGCCTCCGCCAGTTCGGCGGCCGGCACGAACGGCCGGGGAGGGGCCTCGACCGGCGCGGCCCCGCCTTCCTCCCGCTCCAGCATGCCGATCAGCGCTTCCTCGTCGAAGTACGGCGTGCGGAGCATCGCGTCGTTGCGGGGAATCGGCCCTGATTCACCGGGACCGAGGAAGATGAGGTCCGTCTCCTCGGTCGCGTCCTGCGCCACGCGTGCGCCGAGCGCCCGGAGCCGCCGTACCGCGGACTCCCTCTCGATCTCCCAGAACTCCCCGTACAGCACGACCGTGCGCCCTCGCAGCTTCATGATCATCGGACCTTACCGACCGGCTCCGGCGCCGTCGGCCGATCTACGACATTCATGGAAAGCGGCCTGAACGCGGCTTCTCGGCGGTCCTGCCGCGCGGTGCCGACGGAGACCGGCCGCCCTCGAACCGGCGTTCTCGAAGGCCGTCCCGGAGCGGACCGGAACCTGACGGGCTTTCAGTTCCGGCTTCGCGGCGTTAATCTGACGGACAGTCAGAAACGGGTGGGAACGCCGCCCGTCCGGTCGGCTCTCGGAGGCGCGGTCCCGATGGAAACCCCTACCCGGCCCGGCGCGCCGCTCGCCGGGGTCCGGATCGTCGAGGCGTCGATGCTCGGCCCCGGCGCCGCCACCACCCATCTGGCCGACCTCGGCGCCGACGTGATCAAGGTCGAGCCGCCGCGGGGCGACTACCTGCGCGAGACGACCTGGCCGCTCGTGTCGGGGGTGTCGCTGATGCACCTGCACATCAGCCGGGGCAAGCGCAGCATCGTGCTCGACCTGCGCACCGCCGAGGGGCGGGAGGTCTTCCTCGACCTGGCCAGGAGCGCCGACGTCGTCGTGGAGGCGATGCGGCCGGGCGGCCTGGAGCGTCGCGGCGTCGGGCCCGACGTGCTCGGCGAGGTCAATCCGCGCCTGGTGTTCTGCGGCATCTCCGGGTACGGCGAGACGGGGCCGTACCGCGACCTGCCGAGCCACGGCGTCGCCTTCGACACGTGGGCCGGGCTAGTCCGCCCGGAACCGACCGGGGACGGCCACTGGGCGATCCCCGAGCACCCGTCGACGGGCATCAACGCCGGGCCGCTGTTCGCGGCCCTCGGCATCCTCGCCGCCGTCGTCCGCGCGCGGGCGACCGGGGTGGGCGGGCGGCTGGAGGTCGCGCAGTCGGACGCCGCCGCGTCGATGGACTGGCTGCGCAGCGAGACCTGGCGGGCCTACGAGCGGCCCGAGAGCGAGGTCACCGGCAACCGCGCCGACGGGTACCGGCGGCGCGAGCCGGGAACGGCCGGCATGCGCGACGGGGTGCGGTACCAGTTCTACGCGACGGCGGACGGCCACATCCTGCTCATGGCCTCCGAACGCGAGCTGTGGCGCAACTTCTGTACCGCCGTCGGCCGCCCCGACCTGTTCGAACGCCATCCGGGCTCGCGCTACGCCGACCACGCCGTCGGAGACACCGTGCTGCGCGACGAGCTGAAGGAGATCTTCGCCGGGCGCCGCAGCGCCGAGTGGATCGCGTTCGGCGTCGAGCACGACGTGCCGATCGCGCCCGTGAACACGCCCCGGACGCTGGCCGCCGACCCGCAGTTCCAGGACCGCCTGCCCTGGCTGCCGGCCGAGCGCCTCGGCACCGACCAGCTGCCGAGCCCGATCAGGTTCGTCGGTGAGCGGCGCCGGATCCCGAGCCGGGCTCCCGAGCTGGGCGAGCACACCGGGGAGATCCTGCGCGACGTGCTCGGCTACGACCCGGCGGCGATCGCGCGGCTGCGCGAGTCCGGCGCGCTCGGCGGACCGGACGCGGCGGGCGGGGCCCGCCCGGTCTCCGGCACGGCGGGCGGCTGAGCTCGCTCCGGAGAGGGTCGCCGTTGGCTATTGCACATATCTGACGACCCGTCATATTGTCACTTCCACTGCGTCCTTGGAGGTGAGACCATGGAACTCGCCCAGAACAGAACGAGTTCTGCGATCCCACGGCACGATCCGGAACCACCGCCCGCCGCCGTCCGCGCGACCGGCGTCGAGCGCCGGTTCCGCCGGGGCCGCGCGGACGTGCACGCCCTCGGGCCGATCGACCTCGACATCACGGCGGGCGAGTTCTGCTGCATCGTCGGACCGTCCGGATGCGGCAAGTCGACGTTCCTGCGGCTGGTCGCCGGGCTGCTGCGGCCGAGCGCGGGACGCCTGGAGATCCGCGCCGCCGCCCCGCACCCGGCCGCGATGATCTTCCAGGACTACGGCATCTACCCCTGGAAGACCGTCCTGGCCAATGTCCGCTTCGGGCTGGACGTCCAGGGCGTCCGGCGGAAGGAGGCGACGAGGCGGGCCCGCGACTGGCTCTCCCGGATGGGCCTGACCGACTTCGCCGACGCCTACCCCGCCGCGCTGTCGGGCGGCATGCGGCAGCGGGTGTCGATCGCCCGGGCCCTCGCCGTCGAGCCGGAGATCCTGCTGATGGACGAGCCGTTCGCCGCGCTCGACGCGCAGCTGCGCACCATCCTCCAGGAGGAGCTGCTGGCGATCTGCGAGGCGGACCGGCGCACCGTCCTGTTCGTGACGCACAGCCTGGAGGAGGCGATCGTCCTCGGCGACCGGGTGCTGGTGATGAGCGCCCGCCCCGGCCGCGTCCTGGCCGAGCGCACCCCGCCGTTCGGCCGCCCCCGCAGCGGGGACGTCCGGCACTCGCCCGAGTGCGCGGAGCTGAAGGCCGAGTTGTGGGACCTGCTTCGGGGCGAGATCGAACCGGCTGGAGGCGGCGCGAGATGACCGGACAGCAGACCCTGCGGGCGGCGTCGGCCGAAGAGCGGATCATCGTGCGCGAACCGGGAGCCGCCGAGCGGTCCCCGGCCGGGGCCGCGGCCCGCCGGCGCACGCTGGAACTCGGGCTGGCGATCGGCGTCCCCGTCGTCCTGATCGGGCTGTGGCAGGTCGCCTCGGACCAGGGCTGGATCGACGCGCGGCTGTACCCCGCGCCGACGACCATCGTCGCCAACGGCTGGGACCTGGCCGTGGACGGCAAGCTCTGGCCGGACGTGTGGGTGACGACCCGCCGGGTCGTCCTCGGCTTCCTGATCGGCACCGGCATCGGCGCGCTGCTCGGCCTGGTGATGGGGACCTCGCGGACGGTGCGGGCCGCGCTGGAGCCCCTGCTCGACGCGCTCTACGTGGTGCCGAAGCTGGCGCTGCTGCCGATCTTCCTCAACATGTTCGGCATCGGCGAGGGGCCCCAGCTCGCGCTGGTGGCCGCCACCGTCTTCTTCTTCGTGTGGATCTCCACGATGTCGGCGTTCCTGGCCGTCCCCGAGGGGTACCGCGAGGCGGGCGCGGTCTTCGGGGCGGGCCGGTGGCAGATGTTCCGGCACGTGCTGCTGCCCGGCGCGCTGCCCCAGATCATGGTCGGGGCCCGGATCGCGGCGGGGGTGTCCGTCCTGGTCATCGTGGCCTCGGAGTTCGTCGCGGCGACCGACGGGCTGGGCTACCTGATCTTCAATTCGCGGGCGCTGTTCCAGAACGACGTGATGTACGTCGGCATCGTCTGCGTCGCGGTGCTCGGCGTGGTCTTCTCCGAGATCATCCGCTTCCTCGGCCGGCGGCTGACCCCCTGGGCGCCCGGTGACCGGGACCGCGTCCGTACCTGACCAGGCGTTCCAATGCCGGAGGACAAGATGAGAATCCCCCTGTTCGTTCCGATCATCGCCGCGGCGGCGCTCGCCGCAGGCGCGTGCGGCGGAGAGGGCGCCGTCAGCGCCGACTCCCCGCGCAAGGCCCGTCCGATCAGCCCGGTGGCGGACTGCGGCGCGACGGCTTGGAGCGATCCAGCCGACCTGGCCCCCGACCGCGCCCCGGCCCGGTGCAAGGCCGGCGCGCCCGCGCCGAAGCCGCTGGCGAAGAAGACCAAGATCACGGTGTCCTCCAGCACCGGATCGGCCGAGTTCGTGGCCCCGCTCAAGCTCGGCATCGCCAAGGGCGAGTTCGCCAAGGAGAACCTGGAGGTGGAGTTCAAACAGCTCCCGGTCGCCGACTCGATCCCGCTGCTGGCCAAGGGGGACCTCGACGCGATGTGGTCCGCGCCCGAGGCGGCGTTCTTCAACGGCCTCCAGCAGAAGTTCGAGCTGCGCTGGGTGCTCGGCAACTACTCGTCCAACCCGAAGTCCAAGTCCGGGCTCTGGGCCCGCGTCCCGAACGGGACCGCGCCCGAGGCCGCCAGGCTCGACAACGCGCAGATCGGCTCGCTCATCGGCAAGGGCAGCGTGATCACCTACCCGATGAGCCAGGTGCTCGGCCGGCACGGCACCAGCCTCAAGAAGGTCCGCTTCACCAGCCTGACCGGGCCCGCCGACACGGTGACCGCGCTGGAGAACGGGGGTGTGGACGCGGCGTGGATGGTCGACCCGGTCTGGAAGCAGGTGGACGGCAAGCCCGGGATCCAGTTCCTCGGCGGCCAGCCCCTCGGCGAACCGCTCGGCGGCCTCATCTACGGGCCGGGGATGCTGCGTGAGAACCCGGACGCGGGCGTGGCGTTCGTCCGCGCCCTGATCCGGATCGTGAACACGTACTTCGTCGGGGACTACAAGAAGAGCGCCGCGTTCGTCGAGGAGCTCGCGTCGAGCCTCAACCTCAAGCCGGAGAGCCTCACCGCCGTCCCGCCCCCGATCTGGGACTGGGAGATCCGCAAGGGCACCACCGACCGGTTGCAGAAGGCCTACGTCGAGGGCGGCGCCCTGGGCAGGACGGTGCCCGAGTCGGAGGCCGTCGACCGCACCTTCTACGCGGAGGCCGTGGGCCACAAGCCCTGACCTCGCACTCCGGCACGACATACGGCATGGCACGGCCCCGGAACCGGGAGACGGTTCCGGGGCCGTACGGCGTTCCGGGCGTCGCGGGCGTCGTGGTGCCGGCGGGGCCCGCTCAGACCAGGTCGAGCTTCAGCATCCGGATCGCGTTGCCGCGGGTGATCTTGTAGACGGTCTCGGCGTCCAGGCCCTGGAACATCTCCTCGGCCACCTTCCTGGTGTGCGGCCAGGTCGAGTCGGTGTGCGGGTAGTCGGTCTCGAAGGTCACCCGGTCGGCGCCGATCCGGTGGAGCGACTCCAGCCCGTGCACGTCGCGGAAGAAGCAGCCGTACACCTGGCGGTGGAAGTAGACCGACGGCGGCTCGGGGATGGTGTCCCGCACGCCGCCCCAGGCGCGGTGCTCCTCCCACACGTCGTCCACCCGCTCCAGGACGTAGGGCAGCCAGCCGATCTGCCCTTCGGAGTAGGCCACCTCCAGTTGCGGGAAGCGGACCAGGACCCCGGAGAACAGGAAGTCGCACAGCGAGGCCATCGCGTTGTTGAACGAGAGCGCGGCGGAGACCGCGGGCGGCGCGTCGGCGGAGGTGGCAGGCATCTTGGACGACGACCCGATGTGCATGTTCACGACCGTGCCGGTCTCCTGGCAGGCGGCGAAGAACGGGTCCCACGCGCCGGAGTGGACGCTCGGCAGCCCGAGGTGCGGCGGGATCTCGCTGAAGCAGACCGCGCGCACGCCCCGCGCGGCGTTCCGGCGCACCTCCCGCGCCGCCAGCTCGGCGTCCCAGAGCGGGATCAGGCACAGCGGGATCAGCCGCCCGCCCGAGTCGCCGCACCACTCCTCGACCATCCAGTCGTTGTAGGCCCGCACGCAGGCCAGACCGAGCTCGCGGTCCTTGGCCTCCGTGAAGGTCTGGCCGCAGAACCGGGGGAAGGTCGGGAAGCACAAGGACGCCTCGACATGGTTGAGCTCCATGTCGGCGACCCGGGCCTTGGGGTCCCAGCAGCCCGGCCGCATCTCGTCGTAGGTGATGGGGGACATCGTCATGTCGTCGCGGTCGAACCCCACGGCGGCGACATGGCGCTTGTGGACGTAGACGAGGTCCTCGTAGATCCAGCAGTCGGCCTGCGGGCCGTCGTCGTCGAAGGTCTGGCGGTAGGTGCCGCCGCCGAGGTGCTCCATCGCGCCGACGCCCCGGCGCTCGACCCGGGGGCCGCGGTCGCGGAGCCCCGCGGGCAGCCAGTTCCGCCAGACGTGCGGCGGCTCGACGACATGGTCGTCCACGCTGATGATCTTGGGTAGCTCGCCGAAGGACAGGCTCATGTCTCACATCCGAACTGAATCTGATGGACCGTCAGAAACAAGGTAACGGCGCGCCGCCGATTCCGGAAGGCGGTCGACCGGTGAAACTGACAGGTCGTCAGGCAGGCGCGGTGACGGCCAGCGCGTCCAGTGCGACGGCGCCGCTCGGCAGGACGGCGAGGGGGTTGATGTCCAGCTCGGTGAGGACGCCGTCCAGCTCCAGCCCCATCCGCTGCACCTTCATGATCACGTCGACGAGCGCGCCGACGTCCGCCCTCGGCCGGCCCCGGGCGCCGTCCAGCAGCGGGAACCCGCGCAGCCCGGCCAGCATCCGGTGGGCCTCGGCGGCGTCGAACGGCGGGACCCGGAAGGCCACGTCCTGGAGCACCTCGACGAAGACCCCGCCCAGCCCGGCCATCACCGTGGGCCCGAACAACTCGTCCTGGGCGAGGCCGACGACCGTCTCGACACCGCCGCGCACCTGCTCGCAGACCAGCGCCGCGTCGACCCCGGCATGCGCGGTGACCCGGCGGTACGCCTCGCGCACCTGCGCCGCCGAGCGCAGGTCCAGCCGCACCAGCCCGAGGTCGGACTTGTGTGCCATGCCCGGCCCGCACCCCTTCAGGACGACCGGGAACCCGATCGACGCCGCGGCGCGGGCGGCCGCCGCGGCGCTGCCCACCAGCTCCTCGCGGGGCGTCCGGATCCCGTACGCGCGCAGCAGCTCCTTGGCGGTGTGCTCCGAGGCAGGTCCGGCGGTGAGCAGGCGCCGCGCCTCGGCGGCGGCCGGCGAGGGAGTCCTCGGCAGGTCGGAGAACGGGGACCGGTACCGGGCCTGGAACTCGTGGAAGTCGAGATAGGCGCGCACCGCCCCGACGCAGTTGGCGAAGGTGCGGAACACCGCGAGCCGCCGCGAACCGAGCAGGATGTCCCGGTACGCCGGCTCGGTTCCGGCCGGTGAGCCCCAGACCACGCAGATCGGCTTGTCGGTCCGCTCGGCGATCTCCGCGAGGTCCCGGGCCAGGACGTCGCTCATCGGCGGGAACGCCCCGGTGATCGGGCAGATCAGCACGCCGACCGCCGGATCGGCCACGATCGTCTCCAGGATGCGGCGGCCGCGCCAGTCGCCGACCGGATGGCCGCCGTTGTCGACCGGGTTGGAGACCCGCAGGTAGTCGGGGATCCACTGGTGCAGCGCCTTCTGCGTCGCGGCCGACAGCTCGGGCAGATCGAGCCCCGCCGCCGAGCACAGGTCGGCCATGTGCGCGCCGGTGCCGCCCGAGATGGCGTAGACGCACACCCCGCCGCTCACCGGCGGCTTCGCGCGGGCCAGCAGCGCGGAGGTGTCCAGCAGCTCGTCGAGCCCGTCGACCCGGGTCACGCCGAACTGCCCGAGCACGGCGGAGGCGACCGCGTCGGACCCGGTGAGCTTGCCGGTGTGCGAGGCGGCCATCGAGGCGCCGTCCCGGGTCCGCCCGACCTTCACCACGACGACCGGCACGCCGCGCCGGGCCGCGTGGTCGGCGGCGAGCATCAGGGTGCGGCCGTCCTTGAACCCCTCGACGTACCCGGCCACCGCGCCGACCTCCGGCAGGTCGGCGAAGTGCCGGAGGAAGTCGGCGAACTCCAGGTCGGCCTCGTTCCCGGTCGGCGCCCAGTGCGACACCCGGACGCCGAGCTCCTGCGCCTGGAAGATGGGACGCCCCTGGTGGCCGCTCTGCGAGATGAGCGCGATCGCCGGACCGTCGAGGTCGTCGCGGAACTCCTCGAACGCGTTGAGGTTGGTGTTCGGGCCCAGCACCCGGGGCCCGTCCAGCGCGAGCCGTCCCATCCGCTCCTGGGCGTTCCTGCCATCGTCGCCCAGCTCGGCGAAGCCGGACGCGAATACCACGGCGAAGCGGGCGCGGACGGCCGCGAGCTCGTCGAGCACCCCCGACGGATCGCCGACGAGGACGGCGGCGACGTCGATCGGCTCGGGCACGTCGGCCACCGACCGGTGGCAGGGCTCGCCGTCCACCCGGTCGCGGCCGGGGTTGACCGGATGGACGCGGGCTCCGACGCGCTCGGCCCAGGCGCGCAGCCTGCGGTAGACGGCGGTGTTCGGCCGCCCCGGCGTGTCGGAGGCGCCGACGACCGCGAGCGTGCGCGGCCTGAAGAACACGCCGAGATCCTCGTCGCGGAGCGCCAGGACCCGGCCGCTCGCGTCCCGCTCGATGTCCTCGGCCCGAGAAGGGCTGTGATCTGACATACCGTCAGTTTAACCTCGAAGAGACATCTATCTGATGGGGCGTCAGATTCATCCTCGTGACAGAGGGCCGTACTCGGCCATGCCGGATCACGTGCGCGTCCGGGACCGTCCCCCAGAGGCCGGCTACTTGGGCGGGCGCCTGCCCGACACGGCCCAGAAGACGAGTTGGGCCATGCTCTCCCGCAGGTCGGCGACGCTGATCTCCCAGGACTCGTAGCCCTGCTGGTGGGCGGCGTTGTGCGCCAGCATCCCGACGAGCGCCCCGGCCAGCGCCTCGGGGTTGACGTTCTCGGCCACCCGCCCGCGCCGCTGCGCGTCGGCGATCACGGCGGCGAGCGCGGTCATCACGTTGTTGAGCATGCGGACGCGCAGCGCGTGGAAGCGCTCGTCGCCCTCGATCGTGGCGAGGTCCACCACCCGCAGGACCGCCTCGTTGTCGCGCCAGAAGTCCAGGAAGCCGTCGACCAGCATCTGCGCCGTCTCGTAGCCGGACTTCCCGGTCCAGGGCTGGTCCTCGACGAGCGGGCGCAGCCGCTTGCCCGCCTCGGCCATGTCGGCCGCGATGGTGAGGACGGCGGCCTCGATGTCGGCGAAGTACTGGTAGAAGGTGGCGGGGGACGTCCCGGCCCGCCGGGCCACGTCGATCACCGTGATGTCCCGGTAGGGGGAGGTGGCGAGCATCTCCGTCAGGCGCTCCAGCAGCCGCTGCCGGGTCGCCTTGGCACGCCGGCCCGCGACTCTGCCGTCTGAGGTCAGCACGGTTTCTGGCATACCGTCAGTTTAGGGCCTCCGAACCGCCCCAGGGGCGCGCCCGGGCCCGTCCCGGCCCCCGCTCTGGCCGCTCGATGACGAAGGGACGGTCGATAGCTGTTTGAGTTGTTTGTCCTGCTATCTCGTGAGGCCGCTGCGTTTTGACCAGTTCATTGCTGAATGTCGGCGAATCAGGTGGTTAGGGTGGGAGCCGATCGGGTGTGACACGGTGCGGACGCACTGTGCGGGGCGGTGATGGCTTCAGCGGTATCGAACGCGGCGAGCGAGCATCGGCTGTCGCGGCTGCCCGCGGACACGACGAGCTTCGTGGGGCGGCGGAACGAACTGGCCGAGCTCAGGCGCATGCTGTCGGAATCGCGGATGGTGACCCTGACGGGCGTCGGAGGAGTCGGCAAGACGCGGCTGGCCACGCGGCTGGCGACGGTCGTGCGGCGGGCGTTCCCGGACGGCGTGTGGGTGGTCGAACTCGCCGAGGTGGAGAAGCCGGAGCTGCTGGCCGCGACGGTCATGGAGGCGTTGGAGATCCGGGACCACTCCCATCGCCCCTCGGCGGACGTGCTGGTCGAGCACCTGTGCGACAAGCACATGCTGGTCGTCCTGGACAACTGCGAGCACCTCCACGACGAGTGCGCGGTGCTCGCCGAGAGGCTGCTGCGCTCGGCCTCGCATCTGCGGATCCTGGCCACGAGCCGGCACGTCCTGGGGATCGCCGGCGAGCAGACGCTCTCGGTGCCGCCCCTGTCGCTGAACAGCCTCGACCCGCGCGGGACGGCCCGGCCGCAGCCGATGTCGGAGGCGGTGCACCTGTTCGCCGACCGCGCCCGGTCGGTGGTCCCCGACTTCGCCGTCACCGACGCCAACCGGGCGGCGGTGGAACGGGTCTGCCGGCGGCTGGACGGGCTCCCGCTCGCCATCGAGCTGGCGGCGGTGCGGCTCCGGGTGCTGTCGGTGGACCAGTTGCTGGACCGGCTCGACGACCGCTTCCGGCTGCTCACCGGGGGATCGCGGGCGGTGCTGCCGCGGCACCAGACGCTGCGCGCGCTGATCGACTGGAGCCACCTGCTGTGCACGGAGCCGGAACGCGTGCTGTGGGGCAGGATGTCGGTCTTCGCCGGCGGCTGCGATCTGGAGGCGGCCGAGGACGTGTGCTCGGGCGACGGGATCCTCCGCGCGGACGTCGTCGACCTGATCGCGGCCCTGGTGGAGAAGTCGATCCTGAGCCGTGAGGACCATGACGGCGTCGTCCGGTACCGGCTGCTGGAGAGCATCCGGCAGTACGGCCGGGAGCGGCTCGCCGAAGCCGGGCAGACGGCGCGGTTCCGGCGCCGGCACCGCGACTACTACGGGAGGCTGGCGGCCGAGGCGCGCGTCCGGCTGTTCGGGCCCGACCAGATCGCCTGGCTCGACAGGCTCCAGGTCGAGCACGCCAACCTGCGCACCGCGCTGGACTACTGCCTGTCCGCCCCGGGCGAGGTCGGGGCCGCCCTGAGGATGGGCGCCGACCTGCTCTACCACTGGATCACCAGTTTCTACCTGGCCGAGGGGCGCCGCTGGATGGACCGGGCGCTGGCCCTGGACACCGGAGCCGACGAGGCCCGCGCCAGGGCGCTGTGGTCCAACGGCTGGCTGGCGATCATCCAGGGCGACCTGGACGGCGCCGCCGCGATGCTGGCGGAGAGCCGGGCCATCGGGGAGCGGCTCGGGTGCGGCGAGGTCCTGGGGTACGTGGCCCTGTACTCCGGGATGATCGCCATGTTCCGGCAGGACGCCGACGCCGCGATCGGTCTCTACGAGGAGGCGGTGGAACGCCACATCGCCGCCGGGGACCCGGTGGGCCAGGCGCTGGCGCTGATCCGGCTCTCCCTCGCGCACTCCTTCCTGGGCGACTCGGCACTCGCCGTGTCCATCGGCGAGCAGGGGATCGCGGTGTGCGAGGCCCACGGGGAGGGCTGGCACAGGGCGTACGCGCTGATGGCCCTGGGCGTGGAGGTGTGGCGGCAGGGCGACGCCGCCCGCGCCACGGCGATGGAGCAGGAGAGCCTGCGCTTCAACCGCTCGCTCGACGATCCTCTCGGCCTCGGGGTCAATCTGGAGGTGCTGGCCTGGGTCGCCGCCACCGAGGAGCAGCACGCGCGGGCGGCCCGGCTGCTGGGAATCGCCCAGTCCGTATGGAAGGCGGTCGGTGCGGTCCTGTCCGGGTACGGGCACCTCGTCCGGTACCACGACGCGTGCGTGGACGACACGCGCCGGGCGCTCGGCGAGCAGGCGTTCCGTACGGAGTTCGAGCGCGGCGCGGGCCTTCCCGGCGAGGACGGGCTCGCCTACGCGCTGAACGAGGCGGCGCCCGCGGGCGCGGGGGAGGAAGACGTCGAGGAACCGTCCCCGCTGACGCCCCGGGAAACGCAGATCGCGCGGCTGGTGGCGGAGGGGGAGAGCAACAAGGGGATCGCCGCCACCCTGGTGATCTCCCAGCGCACCGTGGAGGGCCACATCGAGCACATCATGAACAAGCTCGGCTTCAACTCCCGGGTCCAGATCGCCGGATGGGTCCACGACCGAGGGCGGGAGACCGGCACGGGGCCCGGGGGGTGACGGCGCGCCATGCCCGAACGTGAGATCGCGCCGGACCGGGACGCGGACCGCACCGCCTTCGTCGGACGCGTCCACGAGGTCGCGGAGGTGCGGCGCCTGCTGCCCGGGACGCGGCTGCTGACCCTCACCGGCGCGGGCGGCGTCGGCAAGACCCGGCTGGCGCGCCAGGCGGCGTCGACGCTGCGGACGTGGTTCCCGGCCGGGGTCCAGTTCGTGGATCTGGCCGCGGTGCGGGACGTCCGTCTGCTGGAGACGTCGGTGGCGGCCGCGCTGGGACTGCGCGACACCTGCGGGCGGTCTCTGCCCGCCCTGGTGGACCACCTGGCCGACAAGCGCCTCCTGCTCGTCCTCGACAACTGCGAGCACCTGCTGCCGGAGTGCGCCGAACTGGCGGCACGGCTGCTGAGCGGTGCGCCGCGGCTGCGCGTCCTCGCCACCAGCAGGCAGGCGCTCGGGGTGGGGGGCGAGCAGGTGCTGGTGGTGCCCCCGCTGGCGGTCCCGGCCCCCGGCGCCGCCGTGCCGGACATCGCGCACAGCGACGCGGTGCGCCTGTTCGCCGAGCGGGCGGCCCAGGCGCGGCCGGGGTTCACGGTGGACGAGGCGACCGCGCCCGCGCTGGCCCGGCTCTGCCGGCGCCTGGACGGTCTCCCGCTCGCCATCGAACTCGCCGCCGCGCGGCTGCGCACGACGCCGCTGGAGGAACTGGCGGACGAGCTCGACCGGCGCTTCGACCTGCTCGCCCGTCCCGACACCGCGGCCCCGCCGCGGCACCGGGCCCTGTACATGACCATGGACTGGAGCTTCGGGCTGTGCACGCCCGGCGAGCGGCGGCTGTGGACGAGGCTGGCGGTGTTCCCCGGGGAGATGGACCTGGAGACCGCCGAAGCGGTCTGCTCGGGCGACGGGATCGAGCCCGAGGACGTCCTCGACCTGGTCTCCGGGCTGGTCGACAAGTCCATCCTGATCAGCGTCCGCGGCGCGGGCCGCAGCCGCTACCGCATGCTGGAGAGCATCCGCGCCTACGGGCGCGAGCTGCTGGCGCACGACGACGAACCGGCGCTGTTCCGCCGGTACCGCGACCACTACCGGTGGCTGGCCGAGCGGAACCGGATCGATCAGCTGGTCCCCGACCAGTTCGACCGCTACCGGGCGGCGCTGGCGGAGATCCCCAACCTCCGGCTGGCGCTGGATCTGTGCATGCGTCCGCCCGGCGACCCGTCCGGCCTGCGGATCGCGGTCGCCCTGTGGTCGGCGTGGCTGCTCGCGGGCGCCCTTTCCGAGGGGCGCCACTGGCTGGAGCGCTCCCTCGGGCTGGTGAGCCCGACCGACGACGACCGCCTCATGGCGCTGTGGGTCGACGTCCTGTTCGCGGCCTACCAGCATGATCTCGAAGCGGCCGAACGGCGGGCGGACGAATGCGCCCTCACCGCCAAGGGGTGCGGGGACGAGGCGGCGGGCGCGTTCTGCCTCCAGGCCCGCGGGATCGCGGCGCTGGCCCGCGGTGACACCGGCGACGGTTACGCGCTGCTGCGGGACGCGCGTGCCCGCCATCGTGCGAGGGGCGATCTGGACGCCGTGGCCGTGAACCTGCACTTCGCCGCCTCGTTCGGTGTGGCCGCCCACAGCCCGGAGGAGGGGGCGGCGCTGGGGGAGGAGCTCCTCGCCCTGGCCGAGGACCACCATGCGCAGATCTTCAAGGCGTACGCCCTGATCACCCTGGGGTACGCGGCCTGGTGGCAGGAGGACCCCGCCCTGGCCTGGGCCAGGATGTGCCGGGCGGCCACCCTGCTGATCGAGATCGGCGACTCGTGGGGACTCAGCCAGTGCCTGGAGGTGCTGGCCTGGGCCGCCTGCGCGCAGGGGGACCACGACAGGGCCGCCCGGCTGCTGGGCGCGGCGGGCCGCCTCTGGCGGGCCTTCGACATCCCGCCCCTCGGATTGCAGACCTTCACGCGTTCCCACCGGGACTGCGAGGCCCGGGCCCGCCGGGAACTCGGCGAACGGGCGTTCACCGCGGCCTACGCCGCGGGCGCGAAGCTGAGCCTGGACGGCGCGGTCGCCTACGCGATCAGCACTTGAGTGCCGGGGTGCACGCCGGCACCGCCGGCGGGTGGCCGGGACCGGCGGGCCAGTCGCCCACGGTGGTCACCCGGCCGTCGGCGTCCACCAGCCGGGCCCGCAACTCCCGGGACCCCAGCCAGGTGGCGGCCGCGCTTCCGGACGCCAGCGCGGCGATGCCGGCGGTCTTGGCGGCGACGCAGGCCAGGCCGATGACCGAGACCGTATGCCACGGGTGCTGCTCGCGCACGATCGGCCGCACGCCGGCGGCGCGGGGGACGACCTGCGACCGCCCGGCCCCGTGGCCCGGCGCCCGGCCCGGCGCGGGCGGGGAGTAGGTGGCGAGCCCGGGCGCACGCAGCACGATCTCCTGCTCGGGCCACGGCTCGCCGCGGTGCCCTCGGCCGCGGCCGCCGGCCACCCGGACCGGCCAGCCCGCGTCCGGCATCGGTCCGGCGGTGGCGACGCTGCCGGGGAAGCAGACGCAGACGCCGCACCCGGCCTGCCCGGCGGCGGACTCGGCCGCCCGGTCGGCGGCGAACGCCACCGCCATGCTCCCCAGGTCGAGGGTCGTCCCGGCGGGGATCGTCACCGTTCCGGGCGGGTCGTCGATCACGACCGCCCCGCTTCCGGCGCCGTCGGCGCCGACGAGCGGGTCGACGAGCCCGCCGGTCAGGTCGCAGGCGTGCAGGGCCGTCCACAGCACCGCCAGGAAGGTGGAGCCGATCCGCACCGGACGGCCCGCGGCGGCGTTGACCCGGGCCAGATCCGAATCGTCGCGGAAGGCGCCGCACGCGGCGTCGATGTCGTCGATCACGTGGTCGACGGCCTGGCGGGCCGCGCCGAGACGGCCTGGGTCGTCCACCATCACGGTGGCCACACCGCCCCAGAGAGGGAAGTCCTCCGTGCCGTGGGTCATCGAACCGCTCCAAGGACGAGTCGGGAACGCGCAGCCGGCCACCGCCGCGACGGGCACGCCCGACCACCGCGCGGTGCCAGCCTGCCCGCCGGGCGACGGCTTCCGCGGCCGTCGAAGATCGCGATCCGGGCGCCGGCCTGGCCCCGCATCCGCCACAGGACGCGGCCGGTGAGCGCGCGGCGTGATCGGGTGCGTGCGCGCACGGGCGGGACGGTCGGCGCCGGCGAGGATTCACTCTTCCCGGCGCGGGAGTCGCTGTGAGATCGCATCGATGACCAGCCTGCTCCGGGCAGCCGGGAACGGGGAGGGGAGAAACCCCCATACGGCTACCCGAACACCCCCCCGGCGGGATCGCCGCCCCGCCGTCCAGCGGATTCTCGCGAGACGGAGGTGTCGTCCGGCGAACCTGCGCACTTGGTTCCCGCTTTGATCGACCTTCGGTGGCCGACGGACGACTTTGGTGGGCTGCGGGCCGTTGGGGCGCGTCATTAGCGTCCAGATCATGAACGTCGAACCGCTGGGCGTGCTGTTCCTTCTGGCCGGGGTCGGCCACCGGCTGCGACGGCACGGCGAAGGCGCTGCCCAGAGCCGGGTCGAAGCGATGGCAACGAGGTCCTGACCATGCGACGGCACCAGTGGGAACACCCGGAAGCTCCGACGACGCTGGCCCGGCCCGTCTGGGCTTGGACGACCCTCTACATCGCGGCGGCGGCGCTCATGGCCGGTCTCGGCTGGCTGGTCAAGGTGCTCGCGAACTGGTTGACGACCCTGGAGTGGGCGCCGATGCGCGGACCGGCCCGGCTGCTGGTCTCGATCCCCGAGCCGTGGCTCACCGCCGGCCTGGTCGCCCTCGGCGCCGTCGTCGGGCTCGGCCTGATCTTCTCCGACGCCCTGGAGCAGGTCTCGGTCGCCGTGTCCGACGATCGGGTGGTCCTCAGGCGGCCGGGCCACGTCCAGGAGATCACCCGCGACCGGGTCGGCCCGGTCTTCCGGGACCGCGGCCATCTCGTCCTGCTCGGCCGCGGGGGCGAGGAGATCGCCAGAGAGAAGTGCGACCTCAGCGCCCGGAAGCTCGCCGCGGCCTTCACCGGACACGGTTACGCCTGGACCGACGGTGATCCCTACCTGGACGACTTCCGCCTCTGGGTCCCGAAGACCCCCGACCTGTCCGAGCACGCGAACTCGCTGCTCAAGGTGCGCGCGGAGGCCATGGAAGGCTCGCGTTCCGCCGAGGTCGTCAAGGAACTGCGCCGCGAACTGGCCCGGATCGGCGTCGTCGTCCGAGACAACGGCAAACAGCAGTACTGGCGACACTCCACCCCCAACCCGCCCGCCAAGTGATCGCGGTCGTCGGACATATTCGGTTGGCCGGGCGGTGGGGGCCTGGTTAGTGTTCGTCGCACCTCGCGGCTGCTGAACCTCGGGGAGTCCGTCGCCCACCGGGCGATGTCCCGTGCGTCCGCTCTGGACGGTCACGTCTCTGACCCATGCCCGAAATCCGGCAGCCACAAGGAAAGCCCATGACCGCCTCCCAGCAGGATCCCCGCCTCGTCCGTACCGACGACTACTGGCTCAATCTCCCCAACCGGTGGGACACCCCCGTCGACATCTGCGCCGGCGCCGACGTGCCGATCGAGCCCAGCGCGGTCGATGAGATCCTCACCGTGCTCCAGACCGCCGACACCCTGGCGCGGCTCGCCGACGCGACCGGGGACGAGGAAGCGGCCATCGAGCGCGTCGCGCTCACCCCGGACCTGCACAAGGGTGCCGGGATCCCGATCGGCACCGTGCTCCGGACCAGCGGGGCGCTGATCCCGCAGGCCGTCGGCAACGACATCAACTGCGGCATGCGGCTGGAGACGACCTCGCTCACCGTCGACCAGGTCCGTCCCCGACTGGACGCGTTGGAAGGCCGGCTGCGGCACCTGTTCTTCGAAGGAGGGCGGCGGATCGCGCTGTCGGGGATCCAGCGGGAGGCCCTGCTGCGCGACGGACTGCCCGGCCTGCTCGAAGTACCGGGCGACCCCGCGAGCGGAATCTGGTCGCAGCGCCGGCCCGAGGACGGGCGGCCGGGCAGGACCCACGGGGAGCGGTACCCGACCGCGACCGCCGAGCCGTTCCGCGACTGGATCGACAGTGCGGGCGGCACCAGCTACGACAGCATCATCGGCAGCGTCGGCGGCGGCAACCACTTCGCCGAACTGCAGTACGTCGCGTCGGTCCACGACCGGCAGGCCGCCTACGCCTGGGGGTTCGAACCCGGACAGGTCGTGCTGATGGTGCACAGCGGCTCGCTGTCGCTGGGCCACCAGGCCAACGCCGACGGCCTGGAGCGGGCAAGGAAGGCGTGGCCCGCGCACGTCCCGACCCCGGATAACAAGATCCTCCCCATCCTGCTCGGCGAGCGGAACGAGGCGGCGCTGCGGCGCTATCTCGACGCGTTCGGCAACGCCGCGAACTTCGCGGTCGGCAACCGGTTCTTCCTCTCGCTCATGCTGCGCCAGGGGCTCGCCGCCGAGTGCGGCGCCCTCACCGGCGAACTCGTCTACGACGCCCCGCACAACCTGTTGTGGCGGCACGACGACGGGTCGGTGGTGCACCGCAAGGGCGCCACACCCGCGGGCGGGTACGCCGACATGGCCGATGGGCCGTACGCGATGTGGGGCGAGCCGGTCATCGTGCCGGGGTCGATGGGGGCGGCCAGCTACGTCCTGCGCGGGTACGGCAACCCGCGGACCCTGGCCAGCGCATGCCACGGCGCCGGCCGCCGAGTGCCGCGCGGCGCGGCGTCCCGCGCGAACGACACCGAACTCGACGCGTTCCTCAAGGAGTTCCGTGTGGTCACGCCCCTCGACCACCGCGACCCGGCGGTCACCCGCCGCGCGGACGTGATGGCCGCCTGGCGCCGCGACCTCAAGCAGGAGGCGCCATGGGTGTACAAGGACATCGGCCCGGTCGTGTCCAGCCTCGCCCGCGCGGACGTCGCGGCCCCGGTCGTCGAGCTACGCCCCCTCCTGACCGTCAAGGGCTGACCCGCCGGGCGTCCTGCCTCCGCTTGCCGCGCGTTCCACCGCCTTGGCGGGTGGTCAGTTGAGGTGGGTGGTGAGGAGGCGGTGGAGGTTGCCGCCGAGGATCTTGCGGATGTCGGGCTCGGGACGGCCGCGGGCGAGGAGTTCGTCGGTGAGCAGGGGCAGGCCGGACGGGCCGGCGAGGCCGGGGAGGGTGGCCATGACGTCGAAGCCGGCGTTCGCCGCGGGGTCCTCGCAGCAGGGCGGGGTGAGGTCGGTGAAGACCTCGTGGACGAAGTCCGGGCCGAGGCCGACGTGGTCGATGCCCGCCACCGACGCGACGTGGTCGATGTGGTCGGCCAGCCGGGCGACGGTGTAGCCGGAGGGGTCGGCGGTCAGGAAGCCCGGCAGGAAGTTCACGCAGACCACGCCGCCGGTAGCCGCGACGCCCCGGATCTGGTCGTCGGCCAGGTTGCGGTGGTGGTCGCGTAGGGCGCGGGCACTGGAATGGGTGGCGACCACCGGCCGGGACGCGAGTTCGAGGACGTGCTCCACCCCGCTCGCCCCCAGGTGGGAGATGTCCAGCAGGATGCCGAGCCGCTCCATCTCGGCCACGGCCTCGACGCCCGCGGCGGTCAGGCGGCTCGCGGTGGCGTCCTCGCCGCTGCCGTCGGCGAGCGGGGTGCGCCCCCAGTGCGCCATCGAGGCGACCCGGACGCCGAGCCGGTGCACGGTCGCGAGGAGCTCGACGTTCGCGTCCAGCCCGGGCATGCTCTCCAGCGCCAGGACCAGCGCGATCTTCCCCTCGTCCAGTGCCGCGTCGATCTGCGGGCCGTCGAGGCAGAGCCGGACGTCCTCGGGGTTCCCCTCGGCGATCGCGTGCGCGCACTCGATCATCCGGAGCGTCTCGCGCAGCGCCCCCTCGGGCCTGAACCGGTCGTCGATGAACACCGGGAGCACCTGGAGATCGACTCCGCCCGCGCGGAGCTGCGGCAGCCACCGCTCCCTGAAGAAGGACGCCCAACGGGCGGGCGGGCGTGCCACCACCGCCATCAGCAGGTCGTTGTGCGCGTCGGCCACCACCGCGCTCTCGTGCAAGTCGCCAGGCATGACCGGCACTGTAACCGGCCGTGCCCGGATCTCCCGGCTGGACTACTTGACGTTTGAGAGCAAGTACTTGCTATCTTGTGTCAAGTGACGACCACGGAAGACCATGTCGAGCTGGTGGCCGAACTCGTCCGGCTGCTGGAGACGCGGATCCTCGATCCGCTGGAGATCCTCCTGGCCTCGGACGAGCCGATCGAGCCCATCAGGGCGCGGCTGCGGGTGGAGGCCGAGGTCTGGGCCGCCCAACTGCTGGGCCCCGACCGGGAGCGGGCCGCCATGACCGCGGCCCGGCTCGTCGGGGTGTTCTTCCCCGGCGACGCGGCCTTCGATCCGTCGGCCTCGTGGTGGCGGACCGCGGTGGGGCGCGCCGTGGCCCGCTCGATGGTCCACCCCGCCGAGGCCGTGCCGTACTCCACCGCCGGGGCGATGCTCGGCATCACCCGGCAAGGCGTCCACGACCTCGTCAAGCGCGGCAAGCTCGACCGGCATCCCGACGGCGGCGTCACCACCTCGTCCATCCGCGACCGGCTCGACCGCCCCCAGGAGAACACCCGTGCCATCGCACGACTCGATCATCGATGACCGTCCCGTCCCGCTGGCCGTCCGCGACCACGGCGGCAGCGGGACCCCGGTCCTGCTGCTTCACGGCCTCGGCGGCACCCTTCTGCACTGGGACGCGGTCGCGCCGCTGCTGACCGGCGCCCACCGGGTGGTCGCCATGGACCTGCGCGGTCATGGGCTGTCCGGCGACGGGCCGTGGGAGTGGGAGGCGGTCCTGGACGACGTCCAAGCGGTCATCGACCATCTCGATCTGGACGCTCCGGTCCTGGTGGGCCACTCACTCGGCGGCATGGTCGCGGTGCAGTGGGCGCTGCGCCACCCGGACGGGCCCGGGATCGTCAACCTCGACGGCCTGCGCTCGGCCGAGACCGACCCACGGCACTACGCGGGCATCGAGCAGGACGAACTGGCCGCGCTCCTGGCGGAAGTGCAGACCATCTTCGACGCGCAGGCCGAGGCGATGGCCCAGCCGCTGAGCGAGGCCCACGCGGCGATGTATCCCCAGCGGTCGCTGCGCACCCTCGATGAGGGCGTCTACCTGCGGCCGGGCGCCGCGCTGGCCGGGCAGATCAGATACGACCCCCGCTTCCAGGACAGCGTCGCGGCGGTGGCCGGCATCCGCTGCCCGGCACTGTTCGTCCTGGCCACCGAGAACCTGCCCGGCCTGCCGGGCCGCGTCGGCGACCTCATGACGGCGCAGCGCGCGGGCATCCGCCGCGACCTGTTGCCCCTCACCGCCGACCGGCCGCACCTGCGCGTCCTCGACCTGGCCGCCAGCCACAACATGGTCGCCGAACAACCCGAGCAGATCGCCCAGGCCGTCCTGAGCCTCCGGTCGCAGCCCACCGGGCAAGGCGCCTGAGGGACTGCCGCGCCCCTCGGCGGCAAGCCCCTCTAGTGGCGGGAGAACTCGGCTCTGACCTTGCTCGACCAGATGAACGGCTGGACGCAGAGCCAGAGCAGGCCCAGCAGCATGAGAGGGGCGATGAGGGGGGCGTTGTCGTCCGAGTCCAGGTCCAGCCCCGACCCTGCCACCTCGTAGAGGGGCACGACCCAGAGCAGGGCCACCATGCCTTCGACGAGCACAACCATGGTGAGCAGGGCATGACGGGCGGGCGGGTCCGTCACCCGTGCGGCAAGTGAGGGGTTCGCCGCGATGAAGGCGAACATGAACGCGAGCGTGCTCAGCACCCAGGAGATTCCGAATTCGCCGCTGGGCTCGATGACCGGGACGGGGTCGTCCCGACCATGGCCCTCCACGATGAGGGCTTCTATATGAACGCCGCCGAGGATCGTGAACACGAGGGCGAGGACGAGGGTCGGTCTGTGCGGCAGGAACCACAGCCCGCACATGAAAATGAACGCCACGACCACGGGCACCAGCAGGATGATCGATTTGTATGAGCCCCAAAAGAGCGGGAGGGGAAGCATGTCGCTGTCTCCCGCCCAGGGCCCTTTCAGGAAGGTCAGGAGGGCGAGCGCGGTGCACAGGAGGGCGACTCTGACGAGGACTGTCCGGTAGCGCAGGACCGGGATCTCGCTGATGGGCGGCTGTAGGAGCGCGGTGCGGGGCGGCCGGTGAGGAAAGGGCGGTCCGGTGTCGGCCGCGGTCTCGGCGGTGGGGGCCAGGACGGCGTTGAGCAGGTCGCGGACCTGGGCGGGGGAGAGCCGTTCGTCCGGGTTCTTGCGCAGCAGGCCGTTCAGGACCTGCGCCAGCGGGCCGCCGCACTGGGGAGGGGGCAACTGCCCGGTGGCGATCGCGACGAAGACGGCTCCGTGGCTGGGGCCGTCGAACGGGCGGCGGCCCTCGACCGCCGCGTACAGGGTGGCGGCCAGGGACCACAGGTCCGAAGCGGGGGTGACGGCCTTGCCCTCGACCTGTTCGGGGGACATGTAGGCGGGCGTGCCCAGCACCATGCCCGAACGGGTGATGGTGACGTCGCCCTCCAGTGCGGCGATGCCGAAGTCGGTGAGGAGGACCCGGTCGCCTTCGAGGAGCACGTTGGCGGGCTTGACGTCGCGGTGGACGACGCCCTGCGCGTGGGCGGCCGAGAGGGCGTCCAGCATCGCGAGCCCGATCGCGGCGACCTGGTTCTGGGGAAGCGTCTTCTCCTCGGCCAGCAGCTGTTCGAGGGAACGGCCGCGGACCAGTTCCATGACGATCCAGGGCCGGCCGTCGTCGCCCATCACCCGGTCGTAGACGGTCACGATGCCGTTGTGCCTCAGGCGGGCCGCGGCGCGTGCCTCGCGTTCCATCCGGGCGTACCAGACGCGCCGCTCCTGGTCGGTGGCCTGTTCGGGCACCCGGAGCTCCTTGACGGCGACCTCGCGGTCGAGGTCGAGGTCATGGGCGCGCCACACCGCGCCCATGCCGCCCTGGCCGATCCGGCCGAGATTCCGGTACCGGCCCGCCAGTACCCCCTCGTCGTCCCAGCCCATGATCAGAACCTATCGGCCCGGAACGTTCGGAAGAAGCTGATCCGACCAACTGGCAGACATCACTGTCTGTTTGGTCGCATGGCGACCCCGCGGTCGCAGGCCGCGGGACCGATCGGGCTGGACGCCGCTCTTGAGACCCCGTCCGGCTTGACGGACCCCTCTCGCGATGGAGGTGAGAGTTCGCTCGCTCCGGCGATGTCCACGCAGCCGCGGGAAACCAGGATTGCGGAGGTCATCACCACCAAAGGAGCAAACGAGATGAACCCCCGCATCGCCTTCGTCGCCGCCCCCGTCCTCACCTTCACCTACGGCGTGATCCGCATCCTGGACGGCCTGGACGGCAGCCGTGGTCCCGGGCTCGCCTGGACCACCGGCCACCTGGCCTTCATCGGCGCCCTGGTGTTCTTCGCCATGACGTTCCATGAGATCCGGAGGCTGGCCGGTCGCGGACGCCTGGCCACCGGACTGGTCGCCGCCGGATACATCGGCATCACCACGCTGATCGCCCAGTTCACCATCGACCTCGTCGTGGGGTTCCGGTCGGCCGACCACGCCGCGATGGACGTGTTGTTCGATCAGGTCCAGTCGGTTCCCGGGGTACAGCAGGTCGTCTACGGCTTCGGGCCGCTGCTGTTCTTCGTCGCCCAGATCGGACTGGTCCTCCAGCTGGCGATCCAGCGCCGTGTCAAGGCGTGGATGCCCGTCCTGGTGATCGCCGACGTCCTGGTGCCGTTCGTGGAGAAGGACCTCATGCCGCTGGGCGCCGCCTGCCTGCTGATCTCCTTCCTGGCGCTGGCCCGCGTCTCCCGCGCGTCCCGCCCGGCCGGCGGCCGGCACCGCGTGGACGAGTCCGCCGTGCCGGCCGCCGCGTGATGAGGGGAGAATGCCGAGTCGTGTCCCTTCTCGACCGGCTGCGCGCCATCCCGGCACGCCGGCTGGACCTGGCGCTCGCCGCGCTCGTCCTGGCGGCCCAGCTCTGGCCGCTTCTCTCCAGCCCGGGATCGTGGAGCTGGTGGGGGTACGCCGTCGTGCTCGCGGCGGCCGTACCCCTGGTGTGGCGGCGGCGCGCGCCGGTGGCCGTGCTCATGGTCGTCCTCGTCACCGTCTCCCTCTACGACCTGTCGGACCGGGTCGCCGCCCAGCCGGTCTGGTACGGCGCCCTGGTGGCGATCTACTCCACCGCCGCCTACGCCTCCCGGTGGCCGCGCATGATCGCGCTGGCCGTCGCCACCGCCGGCGGGCTCGCGTTCACCGGATCGTCCGACACGGCGGTGCGCGGCGTCGTGCTGTTCGTCGCCGCCTACGCCGTCGGCCGGGCCGCGGCCGTCTCCCGGAGCCACGCCGCCGCGCTGGAGGAGCGGGCGGCCCAGCTCCAGCGCGAACGCCAGGTCGAGGTCGAGCGGGCCGCGGAACGCGAGCGGGCGCGCATTGCCAGGGACATGCACGACATCCTGGCCCACGCGGTCAGCCTCATGGTCGTCCAGGCCGAGGCCGGCCCGGTCGTCGTGCGCAGCGACCCCGACCGCGCAGAGGCCGCGTTCGACGCGATCGCCGCCTCGGGGCGCGACGCGATGGTGCAGCTCCGCCGGCTGCTCGGCGTGCTCAAGGAGGGCGAGGGCCCGCGCGAGCCGCAGCCCACGCTCGCCGACCTGCCCGACCTCACCGGCCACGTCGCGGGTCCCGGGCTGACCGTGAACCACTCCGTCACCGGGACCCCGGTCCCGCTCCCCGGCGACGTGGACGTCGCGGCCTACCGGGTGACCCAGGAGGCGCTCACCAACATCGTCAAGCACGCCGGAGCCACCCGCGCCGACATCCGATTCGACTGGCAGGACGACGAACTCATGATCCGCATCACCGACGACGGCAAGGGGGTGCCGCACGCGCTTCCCCACGGCGGCAACGGCCTGATCGGCATCCGAGAGCGCGCCGCCGCCTGCCGCGGCACCGCCTCGGCGGGACCGCGCCCCGACGGCCCCGGCTTCGAGGTCGTCGTCCGGCTGCCGCTCGGGGGCGCGGCATGAGCGGTCTGCGCGTCGTCGTCGCCGACGACCAGGAACTCGTCCGGGCCGGGTTCGGCATGATCCTCGAAGCCCAGCCCGACATCGAGGTCGTCGCCGAGGCCGGGGACGGGATCGAGGCGGTCGAGGCGGCCCGCGTCCACGAGCCGGACGTGCTGCTGCTCGACATCCGGATGCCCCGCATGGACGGCATCGAGGCGGCCGGGATCGTCTCGGTCCAGACGGCGTGCCGGGTGCTCATGCTGACCACGTTCGACCTCGACGACTACGTGTTCGAAGCGCTGCGGGCGGGCGCGAGCGGGTTCCTGCTCAAGGACGTCCGGCGGGACGACCTCGTGCACGCCGTGCGCGTGGTGGCGGCCGGCGAGTCGCTGCTGGCCCCCTCGGTCACCCGCAAGCTGATCGCCGAGTTCACCTCCCGGTCTCCGGCCGCGAAGCCGCCGGCCGGAGAGCTCGACGTGCTGACCGCCCGGGAGCGGGAGACCCTGCGAATGATCGCCCTGGGGCAGTCCAACGCCGAGATCGCCGCCACGATGGTCCTCAGTGAGCACACCGTGAAGACCCATGTCAGCAGCATCCTCACCAAGCTCGGCGTGCGGGATCGGGTGCAGGCCGTGATCGCGGCCTACGAGGGCGGCCTGGTCGTGCCGGGGTCCCGGTGACGACACGGTGGCGAGCGGCGCGTGGCCACCGCGGCGTCCCAGGACCCCCGGGCCGCCTCCGCCGCCGCGAGCCAAGACCTGCGGACCGGTGCCGTGCTCGCGAGCGGCTCTAGGCGCCGGCCTGTTGCACGGCGTTCTCGAGGGTCGGGGAGCCGGGCGCTGGACGGATGCCGACCGCGTGCGGCGGCAGGGCGCGCTCGGTGCACAGCAAGATGATCGCCCCGGTCAGGACCATCAGCGCCAGTACCGCCCACAGCTGCCATGACCCCGTCTCCAGCAGGAATCCCAGGAGCAGGGGCGCGATCGTGCGGCAGAGCGACCAGGACAGTTGGTAGACCGACAGGTACCGTCCGCGCAGGTGGTCGGGGGCGGCCTGCACCGACAGGCCCTGCGCGGGCACGGAGTGGATGAGTTCGCCGCTGGTGTAGAGCACCGCGACCGCCAGGACGGCGACGAGGGCGGTCGTGCCGCCGAAGAGTCCGGGGATGAGCGCGAAGGCGGCGAAGGACGCCGCGAAGATGGTCGCGCCGAGCGCCGAGGTGCGGGGGCGTCTCCCTCGCATGGTGAGGCGTGCGACCGGTACGCCGAGCGCGGCGACCAGCGCGGTGTTGAGCGCGAACACGCCTCCTGCGAGGGCGGCGGGCAGGCCGATGTCGCGGGTGAGGAAGACCGGCAGCGCCATGGCCTGTGCGGTGTAGCCGAAGGCGATCAGGAAGTTGGCGGCGGCGATGAGCAGGTAGGGCCGATCGGTGAGCACCTGCCGGTATCCCTGCTGCTTCTCGGGCGGTCGCCGTGCACCGTCGTGGACGGCCGGGATCCTGGCCACCAACCCGGTGGCCAGGACGAACAGCGAGGCCAGGACCATCGCGGCCGTGGTGAAACCGGTGTTTCCGTCGACCGCCAGCAGGGCGGCGGCCGCGATGCTGCCCAGCCCCATGCCGCCGTTGCGGAGGCTGCGGTCCCAGGCCAGCAGCCGGTCGCGTTCGGTGCCCTGGGCGATCTCGCCGATGAGCGCGTGCTGGCTCGGCGTGGAGGCCCACATCCCCACCGCGACCACCACTGCGACCGCCAGGAAGGACGGGTAGGTGTCGGCGAAGGGGTAGGCGGCGAACCCGGCGGCGCGCAGTACCAGCGCGCACATGACCACGCGCTTGGCCCCCATGCGGTCGATGAGGGTCCCGGCGACCGGCATGAACGCCAGCGCGCACAGCCCGGCGAGGCTGAGGCCGGCACCGATCGCCGTCAGGGACAGCCCCGTCAGCGCATGAACGAACAGCATGGTCAGCGGGACGTAGATGCCGTCGCCGACCGACCCGACGAGTGCGGCGGCGTAGAGGCGGCGGCGCGTGGACGCGTTCGAGTCAGCTGAAGTCGAGCGCACCCCGTGCCCGCTTCATCTCGGCGAACGGCCCCGTCCCGGCGAGGGTCCGCACGGCCTCGAACAGCCGGACGGCCTGCTCGCCCTTCGGGATGGCGTTCAGGACGGGCCCGAAGAACGTCGCCCCGTCGAGGGTGATGAGAGGCGTGCCGCCTTCCTCGCCCATGGCGTCCTGCGCGGCCTTGTGCCTGGCGCGCAGAGCCGTGTCGAACTCCTCGCTGCGGGCGGCTTCGGCCAGCGATGCGGGCAGACCCGACTCCTCCAGGGCCTCGGGGATGACCGTGTCGAAGTCCTTGTTGCCTTGCGCGTGTATGCGCGTGCCGAGCGCGGTGTACAGGTCGCGCAGGACCGCGGCGCCGTGGCCGATCTCGGCGGCCGTGCACACCCGGGCCGGGCCCCAGGCGCGGTCGTTGAACTCGCGGTACCAGGGCTCGATCTCGCGGTGCTCGTTGAGCACCGACAGGCTCATGATCCGGAAGCTCAGGTCGACCGGCCGCAGCCGCTCGACCTCGAGCAGCCACCGGGAGGTGATCCAGGCGAACGGGCAGCTGGCGTCGAAGTAGCACACGACCTGCACGGCCTGCCGAGACGCAAGATTATCTTCCATGGAAGCTAATATAACTTCCAAGGAAGATATAATCAACGCCATGGACCCTGACGCCACCGACGCGATCGTCGCCCAGTGGAACCGCGAGCGCCCCGACCTGGACGCCAGCCCGATGCTGGTCATCGGCCGGCTCTTCCGCCTCACCGACGCGGTCGACCAGCGGCTCCGCCCGCTCTTCGCCGCCGCGGACCTCGGCAACGGCGACTTCGACGTCCTCGCGGCACTGCGCCGGTCCGGCGCGCCCTACACCCTGTCCGCGGGAGAGCTGAGCCGTGCCGTCCTGGTCACCACCGGCGCGATCACCAAGCGCGTCGACCGGCTCGAAGCCCGCGGCCTGGTCGGCAGGACCGTCGCCGAGAACGACTCGCGCGGACGACTCGTCACCCTCACCGCCGAGGGCGTCGCGCTGACCGACGACCTCATGGCCGCCCACCTGGACAACCAGCGCCGCGTCCTGGCCGGGCTCAGCGCGCCGGAACAGGAGCGACTGGCCGCCCTGCTCCGACGCCTCGCCTCGTCCCTCGACAATTGAGCACTTTCACGTCCGGCCGGACCGCCGAGCGAGCGGTGCGCGATTGACAGCGGCCCCTGAGCGCCGGACGCGGGCGGGTGGTCCTGTTCCGGGGGCCGCGACGCCTTGGCCGAACCCACGAAACGACGTGCCGCTCGTGGTGGCGGCGAACGAAGAGCCGGGGCCTCGCCGACCCTATGCTCGTCGGGAGTCGAGCAAGGAGGACACCGGTGTCGAAGCTGGACGAGATCGGTGCGTGGCTGCGACACCGGTTGGCGGACCTGCTCGCCGAGAACGGGGTGCCCGGGGCGGCGGTGGCGGTCTGCGCCGGCGACGAGACGGTGGACGCCGCGGCCGGGATGCTGAACACGGCCACGGGCGTCGAGGCGACCGTCGACTCCCTCTTCCAGATCGGCTCGATCACGAAGGTGCTGACCGCGACGCTGGCCATGCAGCTGGTCGACGAGGGGAAGCTGGACCTCGACGCTCCGGTGCGGACGTATCTCCCCGAGTTCCGGATCGGCGACGAGCGGGCGGCAGAGCGGATCACCGCGCGGCAGCTGATGTGCCACGTCGCGGGATTCGAGGGGGACGTCTTCACCGACACGGGCAAGGGCGACGACTGCCTGGAGAAGTACCTGGGCGTCCTGCGCCAGGTGCCGCAGCTGTTCGAGCCCGGCGAGATGTTCTCGTACAACAACGCCGCCTACTGCGTACTGGGCCGGATCGTCGAGGTCGTACGGGGGAAGCCGTTCGACGCCTGCATGAGGGCGCACCTGTTCACGCCGCTGGGCCTGACCCACGCCGCGAACGACCCGTACGAGGCGATCATTCACCGCGCGGCGGTGGGGCATATCGAGGAGGCGCCGGGCGCCCGGCTCCGGCCGGCTTCCGTCTGGGCGCTGGCGCGCTCGAACGCGCCGGCCGGGTCGATGCTGGCGATGCGCCCCCGCGACCTGCTGGCCTTCACGCGCATGCACCTTGCCGGCGGGCTCGGCCCGGACGGCGGTTCCGTGCTGAGCCGGGCGAGCGTCAGGGCCATGCGGCAGCCGCAGGTCGGACTGCCCGACATCGGCTGGGGCACCGCCTGGGGCTTGGGGTGGGAGCTCTACGACCTTCCGGGCGGCGCCGTCCTCGGCCACGACGGCAACACCATCGGCCAGTCGGCGTTCCTGCGCGCGGCGCCGGAGCGAGACGTGGCCGTGGCGATCGTCACCAACGGCGGCTCGCCGCAGCCGGTGTACCGCGAGATCGCGGGCCGTGTGCTCCGCGAGCTCGGCGGTGTCGAACCGCCCGGGCCGCCGGCGCCCGATCCGGCTGCGCCCCCGCTGGACGCGTCCCGGTACGTCGGCACCTACAGGTCGGGCACGTGTGAGACCGCGGTGAGCCAGGACGAGGAGGGGCGGGTCTGGCTGGAGCGCACTCCCACCGGGATCACCGCCGAGCTGGGCGAGGCGCCCTACCGGACGGAGCTGGTCGCCTGGCGCGGCGATGCGCTGCTCCCGGTCGAACCCGAGCGCGGCGTCCGCGCGCCGCTCGCGTTCCTCGGTGACGACGGAGAGGGGCATGCGGCCTACCTCCACACGGGCCGAGCCGACAGACGCGTTTCGCCGGCCTGAGCCCTGCGCGTGAGCGCGCGAGTGTCGATGCCTCCGGCTCAGTCGATTCCGTGCATCGCTCAAGCATCGTGACTCACACCGCGGGCCAACCTGTCCGGTCGGCCATCATTGGCGCGCAAGCTTGGGATACGGCGATGAAATCGAGCAGACGCCCGCCACGGAGAGTGCTGATCCGATGACTCGGCCCGGGAGTAGGGCCCCGCGTCCATGTTGTGTACCCCCTACGGGATCCGCCGTAGACCGGCTCCACCCCCCACCCCACCCAACGCTCGCCTAACCATCCCATCCCGCTTCCCGATCACCTAATCGCGCGGCCCGCGTCGCTGGGGGTGCCAAGGAGTTCGCACCTTAGGAACCACCCCAGCGTGCGCGGCCCCGACGAGCCATGCCTGTAGGAGCCTGGCCGCACCCTGTGCGGGTGTCTTCCACCCGGACGGCCGGTCCACGTCCCAGCCACGTGCGGATCTTCGGACGATATGTGGCGCCGCAGGTCGGTCTTGCTCACGCCCGGCATGACCGCGTCCGCCGCCGGCACATCGACCGCAAGACCTCCGGCATCCGGACGTCGGCGAGATCACGTCCTGTACGAGAGCCTCGACATCGGCCTGGAGGGCCAGCGGCTGGCGATCTCCAGGCCGTCCCCGGCACCACCGACCAGGAGAAGATGAGGCTGCTGTCCTACGCGTCCCGGTCGAGGTCGGCGGCCGCACCGCGACACCGTGGTCAGCCGCACCGCCGACCTCCTGCGCGAGGTGTGGTACGAGAGTGTGGTCCCCACGGCCGTCGGCGGCGGGCTCTTCGACGGCTGGGAGCGCCTCTACGCCGGTGCGCGGCAGATCAGCCAATGGACGATCGCGGTCCTTCGGACCATCGGGACACGTCCGGCGGCAGTCCGCTTTCCGGCTCCGAATGAGCCATTCCAATGATCGACAACCCGCCGTCAAGATCACATACTGCGCGGTTACATCTTCCGTCGAATGATGGTCCCCGGCCGGGTCCGCCGATTATCATCGAATGGCCCGGTAGTGACGCAGATCGTGGGTGCCGATGCGGCCCGTGAGGGGGTGGCCACGGGCTATGAACAGGGGTCATCCCGGATGACAACACCAAGAATGGTCCGCGGCCCGGCGGCCAGACGATTTGTCATTGCACTCGCCATTATCGCGCTGGGCGCCTTGGCCGGCCGTGCCGCCGGAGCCGGACGGGTCGAGAATCTGGTCAACGGCCATCCGTATTTCCTCGCCGTCACGGCATTGCTCGCCATCGGGCTCTACAGCAGCACCCACGGGATCGACAACGCGCGGATGCGCGCGGACCTGCGCGTTGTGGTGCTCGCGGTCACCGTGGGAGTGGTGGTCAAGGCCACGATCATCACGCTGGTCATGGTGGCGCTGTTCCCCGGGCCCGAGGCGCTGGTGCTCGGCGTGGCGGTCGCGCAGATCGACCCGCTCTCGGTCGCCGCGCTCCAGCACTCCTCGCGGCTGTCCTCGCGCGGCAGGACGCTGCTGCTGGCGTGGGCATCGTTCGACGATCCGGTCACGACGCTGCTGACCGTCTACGCCGCGACGCTGGCGGTGGCGGCCTACGACATCGACCGCACCGGCGAGTTGGCCGCGCTCCAGGGCGGCGGCCTGGACGCCTTTCTGCTCGGGGTGGCCGCCAACGTGGCCTTCGCGGCGGTGGTCTGCGGGTCGTGGTGGGTGCTGCGGAGGTGGCGTCCGGGCACGGTCACCGGCTTCGCGGTCGGCTGCGGTTTGCTGCTGGCCGCGGCCGTCGTGGCGGTCTCCCAGTTCTGGATGCTCGGTGTGGCGCTCATCGGCCTCTTCGTCCGGCCGGTCCTGGCCAGGGCCCCCGAGACGTTCGAACGCCGGCTCGCGCAGCTGACCCAGGTCGCCCTGCTGCTGGCCGTGCTCGGCGTCGGCTTCCTGCTGTCGGTGCGGGTGCTGTTCGCCGCCGGGATCGTGCTCGGCGTGACCGCGTTCGCGGCGCATGCGCTCGTCAGCCTTCCGCTGACGCGCGGGCAGGACGCCGATGACCGCGCCCAGTTGGCGGTTGCGCAGCAGAACGGCATCACGGCGATCGCCCTCGCGCTCCTGCTCACCCCGCTGTTCCCCGGCGTGGTAGCGACCGTCGCGCCCGCGATCGTCGTCATCAACGCGCTGCACGCCATCACCAACGCCGGCTACGACCGCGCCGGCTCCTGGGCGGCCGTCCGGGACCGGCTCGTCCGGCTGGTCCCGTCCCGCCGGAAGAGCCGCATCGGTGCCGGGAAGGCGCGGGTGCCGCCGACTCCACCCCGGCCCGGCGACGAGCAGCCCGTCCGCTCCTCCGGGCCCCGTGCCGACCGATGACGTCCCAGCGACCGCAGGGAGGCAACGACGTGCAGGGCGAGGCGACCGGATCCGTGGCGGTCCAGCGGGTCTGGGACCGGCAGAGCGTCTGGTCGCAAAGCGCCGACCGGCTCAACCGGCTGATCGGCCGGACCCGGCTGGCCAGCCTGGTGCTCGGCGCGGCCGCTGCGGTGATGGGCGCGGCGGCCGCCCAGACGATGGACTTCGGGCTGCTCGGCGAGATCCTCGCCTTCGGCGCCGCCGTCGCCGCCGCGCTGGTCCCGCTGACCGCACGGTCCGCGGGGCCGGACGCCCTCCGCGACTGGACGCGCCTCCGCTCGATCTCCGAGGCACTGAAATCGGAGGTGTACGTCCACCTGGCGGGGGCGGGCCGGTACCGGGGCGCGCCTGGCCCCGGTCCGCTGCTGGACGAGGCCGAACGAATCGAAGCCGACGGCACCGACCTGCTCCCCTGCCTCGCCGGCATCGAGCCGGTCGCCCGGACGCCCCCCGCGGTCTCCGGCATCGGCTCCTACGTGACCGAGCGGATTCAGGGGCAAGTGGACGGCTACTACCGGCCCAAGGCGCTGCGGATGGGCCGCAGCGTCCGGATCGTCCGCCGGATCGAGTCCGCGCTGGGCGCTGCTGGCGCCGTTGTCGGCGCGGTCGCGGGAGCCTTCCAGGTGGGGGAGATCGCCGCCTGGGTCGCCGTGTCCGCCATGCTGGCCGCCGCCGTCGGCACGCACGCGGCCGCCGCCAAGTACGAGTACCGGCAACTGGAGTACACCAGGACCGCCGAGCAGCTGACCCGGCTGCTGGCCCGGCGCGAGCGGAACGCCCCGTCCACCGGGGACGATGACGCCTTCGTCGCCGAATGCGAGCTCGTCATCTCCGCCCAGAACGATGCATGGATGGCGAAGGTCTCTGGAAACGACGCCCCTGCCCTGCCCTGAGCCGCGTCCGTGTCTCAGCGGTCGGCGATCGCCTGCGCGAGCGTGTTCATCGCCGCCTCCGCCACGGCGACCTTGGCCTGGTCGAGGGTCACGCCGATCAGGGCGTCGTCCTCTCCCAGCCGTCGGTAGTACAGCGCGCCGGCCTCGACGTCGAGGACCACGCGCTGCAGCACCCCGCCGAGCAGCGGGAGGAGGGTGCGGTCCATCCGGTTGCTGGTGATGTAGGTCAGCTTGCCGATGCGCTCGTAGTGCTTCCTGCGCGTGTCGTGGTTGGTGTGGACGGTCAGCGCCGCCAGCTTGGGATGCCGGAGCAGGTCCGCCGACCGGACCGGCTCGGCTCCCTCCAGGTACATCACGTAGTGCAGCGCCTCGGGGCTGAGCGCGGCGCGGAAGTGGCCGCCGAGCTCCGGATGGGCCCCGCCGAGCCCGAGCTCGTCGATGTACGGCTCGTCGTCGGCCAGGTCGGCTTCCTCGACCTCCACGTCGTACTCGGTGTGCGCACCGCCCGGGTTCTGATGGCCGCCGTAGCCGCGGGCGAGCCGCACCAGGTCGCACAACTGCCCCATGGCGGCGTCGGCCTCGTCCGCCGGTGTCTCCGCGAGGACCGCGCCCACCAGGTACTCCCCGGCGAAGGGCGAGTGGTAGAAGACCGCCCCGTCGCCGACGTCGAACACGCACCGGATCAGGCGGCCGCTCCGGACCGGCACGAACGCCTTGTCGAGGCGGGCCACGACGTAGTGCAACTGCTGGCCGCTGGCGTGCAGCGACTCACGCTTGCGCTTGGCGTCGTCCGGGGAGTCGATGCCGGGCTCGTCCTCGGAGTCGAAGGTGTCCTGCCAGAACTGCTGGTTGCCCTGGATGTAGTACGCGACGTACTGCACCGTGTGGCGTTCCAGCGCCTGCCGGGCCAGGCCCTTGAGCTTCTCCAGGCCGGTCGCCGACAGGTTCGGCTGCCCCCCAGTGATCCTCAGCCTCGGCCCGCTGCCGTTATCGGGGACCTCTACCGTCATCACACACCCCGTTCCGCGCCGCCGCGTTCTCTTCCCGCGCTTCTCACGTCGCCGGAATCTCAATGTCGATGTCCTTGCGCAGGCCGCCGTCCAGGCTGTCGTCGGTCCCGGTCTTCCTGTCCTCGGTCACCTGCAGGTTGGTGTAGGCGATCTGGCTGAGCGGATGGCGGGGCCCCAGCCGGTCCTTGTAGCTGTCGTAGGCGTGGCCTTCGCGCTCTGAGGCGGCCTCGGCCTTTCCGACCGCCGCCAGCGCGTTGGCGAACCCGATTTCCGCGGCGAGCGTGAACGAATGCTCCGGCCCGACGTTGACGTCGTCGTGCAGCGCCCGCCACGCCTTCTCGGCGTTGGGCAGGGCCTCGATGAGCTGGCCGCAGAGGCGTGCGTACACGGCGAGGTTGGCCTGGCATGCGCGGGTGAACGGATGCGACTCTCCGAAGACCTCCCGGTAGAGCCGCAGATTGAGCCGCCCGCGTTCGAGCGCGTCGACGCTCCTGCCGGAAGCCGCCTGAGCCGCTGCGACGCTGACGGCGCAGGAGAGGGTGGCCGGGTGGTGGGGACCGTAGAACTGCCGGCTCCGGTGCCAGGTGTCGGTGATGGAGGCGAGTGCCTCTTCCGCCTCGCCTTCGTATCGCCGGGTGACGGCCAGGGCCTGTTCCGCTCGCAGGGCCGGGGGAGTGGTGTTCCCCCCGGTGGAGCGGAGCATGGCCAGGACCTCCTCAAGGTGGCTCCTGGCGTTGGCGTATTCACCCATGTCCCGGTAGTCGATGCTGAGCATGATCAGCGTGTGCCAGGTTTCCGGCG
Organism: Actinomadura sp. K4S16; assembly: GCF_008327685.1. Classification (GTDB taxonomy): domain Bacteria; phylum Actinomycetota; class Actinomycetes; order Streptosporangiales; family Streptosporangiaceae; genus Spirillospora. The sequence goes on along the minus strand of NZ_BDDE01000017.1, from coordinate 329,104 downwards.
CCTGCTCGCCCAGCACCCGGCACCGGGTCTCATAGATCGAGCGGTCCAGCTCCATCGCCGCCTTGGTGGCACTGATCAGCCTGAGCGCGACTGCGAGGTTGTTGGCCTCGCGCAGCGTGTCGGGGTGCTCCTCACCGAGCCGCTGGCGGAACGACTCCAGGGTCCGCTGGTCCAGCAGGGCCGCCTCGCCGAACCGTCCCTGCGCGCGCAGGTCGGCGCCGGCGGCACGCTGGATCTTCAGGCCGAGCAGATGGTTGGCCGGCAGTTTCTCCGCGCGCAGCCGCCCGGCCTCCTCGTCCCAGCGGGTGGCCTCGGCGTACCGGCCCAGCTCGCGCAGCGCGTTGGCGAGTTCGAGGAGCAGCTCCAGCCGGTGACGGTCGCCTTCCCCGAAGTCGTCCGTCCAGCGGACGCGCAACTGGTCGCCCAGGTCGAAGGCCACCTGCCAGTCGTTGGTCAGGTACAGGTGCCTGACCTGCCGGACGGCCCACGCGCGCACGGTGTCGGCGGCTTTCACCGTGTCGCCGAGCTCGCATGCCGCCACGTGCCGCTGCAGCTCCCGGTGGCGCCGCTCCCGGAGGGGACTGGGCGCCTCGTCGCCGGGCACGAACGCCGCCAGCACGGACTGCGCGGAGGTGCGGGCCGCGAGCCGCTCCTCCGCTGTCATCCGGTCGTGGACGATCCCCAGCGTGTGCGGGTGCACGCACAGCCGGCCGAGCTGCTGGTCGACCCGGATCAGCGAGTAGCGCTTGAGCGTCTGGACGACCTCGTCGACGGTCACGTCGAGACCCACGTCCGGGTCGTGCTCCCCGATCTGTTCGCGCATCCCGACGGAGCGGACCAGCTCCGTGGCGACACCGTCCGGGGACAGGTACACGCAGAGGCGCAGCAGCCAGAGCGCCGCCGCCCGCTCGTCGGCGAGGCGGTCCAGGGACAGCTCCGCGGGCCGCTCCTCGTCGGCCGGGACGGTGATCTCGCCGGCGTCGCCGAGTATGTCGAGGAGCTGGTTGACGAGCGCCCGGGGCGTGCGGTCGGTGGGCGGGCCTTCCTGGCTCTGCGCCGCCGACCAGCTCGTGGCGACCCACCCCGCCGCCTGGTCGATGGCGAGCGGATGGTCGTTGAGGCGCTCGGCCACCCGGTCGGCCATCGCCTGGGTGACGTCCATCTGCCCGATGCGCGCCAGGAAGAGCCGGATGCTTTCGGCGCGCTCGAAACGGTCGACGGGCAGGACGGTATGCCCGGCCGCGGCCCAGCCCGCATGCCGGGACGTCACCAGCACGTTCCCCGGCCCGCCGGACGGCATGAGGCCGCGGAGCCCGTCCGGGTCGTCGGCGCCGTCGTAGATCAGCAGCCACCGGTCCGGGCCGTCGCCGGCGCCCAGTGCCTCCAGGACCTGGTCGACGGCGTCGTGGGCGTCGGTGGAGGCGCCCTTGCGCAGCCGCGGAAGCAGCTCCGCCAGCTTGGTCCGCACGTGGTGGACGTCCTCGGCGGGAAGCCACCAGATCACGTCATAGTCGTGGGCGAACAGCCATGCGTACATCGCCGCGACGCTGCTCTTCCCGATCGCCGTCGGGCCGGTGAGCACCGTGGGGCGCCCAGTGCCGCGGTTCAGCCGCAGCGCCTCCCGGAGGTCGCGCAGGAGGCCGTCCCGTCCGACGAAGCTCTTCGCGGGAGCGCTGACCTCCCGGATCCTCGGGGGGCGCTTCGGGAAGCGGGGGGCGTCGGGCGCGTCAGGGACGCGCGGCTCGAGCCGGTCGGTGAAGGTGAAGGAGGTGAGCAGCTCCCGCTGCACGGCCTCGGGCTCCGTCCCGTACGGCACCAGGTCGACGTCGACGATCCAGGACAGGATCTCGCCGAGCGCGCCCTCTCGGACCCGGACGCCGACCAGCCGCTGGTCCTCGCGCGCGCGGCTGCCCGACCTCAGGTCGGCGATCAGGCCCGCCGCCTCGTCGAGTTCGGGCGCCTCCAGCAGGTCCGGCGAGAGCAGCACGATGGTGGTCTCGACGGGCGCGCCCGGTGTGCCGTGAGGTCTGACCCGCAGGCGCGCGCTCTGCAGGACCCACGTCATCCATTCCGCCCACGGGCTGTCCGCCACGCAGGACAGGATCGCCACGTCGTACGCGGTCGCCACCGGCTGGGCGGTTAGGTGGCGCTTCAGTGCCGTCCGGGTCTGCTCCGGGCGCGGCTTCGCTGCGGTCTCGGGATCTCCGGTGATGGCCTGGGCGAGTGTCTCGTAGGCCTTGAGCGCCGTCCCCGGCTCGTTGGGGTCCTCGGCGATGGCCGCGATGATCGGGTGCCGTCGGAAGTAGGGCGACTCCGGGACGGTGACCCCGCCCCAGTACCGCGCCCGCTTGACCTCGTCGGGCTCCTGGAGCAGCCGGTCGAACCGACTGCGGGCGAAGCGCTTCATATCCTCGACGGCGTTCCGGTCGTCCCTCATCGGCACCGGCAGCACTCTGACGGGGCCTTCGGCGCGGTGCTCGGTGAGTCCGCGCAGCACCCGCGTCTGCTCAGCGGCGTCGGCGATGTCCTGGGCGTAGCCGAGCCTGAAGCAGGCCACCAGTACGTCGGCGAGGTGGGTGATGCCGAGCTGGGCGACGGTGTATCGCCCCCAGAGGTTGTCGAGCAGGACGTAGTCGTACCCGCTTTCCGTAAGCTCGGTGCGCAGCGAGCTGAGGAAGTGGAGGCCGGGCCTGCTCTCGATGAACAGCTTCCATTCGAAGCTCTCCGTCTCGGCCCAGTAAGTGTTGTCGGAACGCCGGCCGGGGCCGAGGTAGGCCAGCTTCCCCGCGAGGTCGAATTCGAGCCCGGCGTCGGGCCAGCCGAGCGTCAGGATGTGCTGGCCGATCCGCCCGTGCCGCTCCCACAGCGCGTCGAGAGTGAGGTCGGTGTCGCGCCGGGCGACGTCCCAGTAGTTCTGCACGACATCGAAGATCCCCGGTTGCTCATCGGCGATCTCCTCGCTCGGGAAGAATTTGGCGAGGTATTGATCGACGGAAGGGCGCTGCGCGCCGATGGCCCAGTCGGCGATGAGCACATTGTGGCCGTGGTCTGCCAGTATCCATGCCGTGTTCGCCAGCGCCATGGAGCAGCCGATTCCCGGCTGGCCGCCATGGAATGCGATGATCTTTCCTGTGGATGCCGCGGCGGGCACCTCACCGTGCCGTGGAGTCACCCTCGCCCCCGCCCTGGGACACAAGTGCACAACCGTTGAGAAATGCTATGGATAGCTCATGTTATATCCACTCCGCTCGCCTGCTCACCTCTTACCGTGACATCCGGCCAAACGATCACGTGATCGTAGTTTAGGGCTGTCCCAAAACCGTAGATACATGGCCACATCAGGTCGTTTTGGGCTTGTTTGGATCGCTGATGTGCGGTGATGGCCAGACTTTTATGGCGCGGGAAAGCTGTTGTCCGCACTTCGGTGCGGTCATCGGCGTCTCATCCCTTACGATGAGAACGAAAAGTCAACGGCCGTCCCCGACCCTCCGTCCCGGACCCCGCGCAGGCCTTGCCCAGAGCAGGCCTTGCCCAGGGCTGAGTTGTTCCGCGCATGCGAGGTGACGTGAAGACCTACTTCTTCACAAGCTACGCCCGGGGTACGGACCAGGCATGGGTCGGTCGGTTCCACACCGACCTAGAACGCGAGGTGCGCGTCCGGCGCGGCCCATTCGCCGAAGGGCGGCTGGCCGAAGCGGAGACCGCCGGCGTCCACGTGGCCGCCGAGTCCGCGGCGATGGTCGCGTTGATCTCCGGCGGCTATCTCCGCGACTCGTACTGCGGCCGCGAATGGGCGATCTTCGAGGAGCGGTTCGCGCCGCGGCGGGAGACGCGCGACCTGTGCCTCATACCCGTCCGATGGCGGCCGCTGGACCCGGCCGCCGTACTGCCGACGATCATGCGGCCGATGCCGGACGCCTGGACGTCCGCGGACATCGAGTCCTCCACCCGCTCCGGGGTGCTGGAACTCATGCGCACCCATCAGCTCGAAGGGGAGAGCGGCTACTATGCCGTGGTGCGCGCGGTCGCGGCGCGGATCCTCGCAGCCCAGCTCGTCGACCTCGCTCCGCTTGACTCGAAGACGGCGGCGGCCACCGGGCCCGCGTTCGGCGACCGCGCCGAGCAGGGGACCACCGAGCCGGTGTCGGCGCGGTCCGAAACTGAGGACCCGCCGCACACCGTGGCGATCAGCTATGTCGGGGCCGACCAGCCCTGGGCCGAGTATCTCGGCAACCTGCTGCGCACCTACAACTACGACGTCGAACTGGTCCGCTGGAACGCCGGCCGGAGCGAGCCACTGAACGACTCCGTCGCCCGCGCCCGCAGCAGCGGGGAACGGGTCGTCGCCGTGCTCTCCCAGAACTTCGTCGCCCCGCACATGGAGGCGCTGGTGCGCGAGGACGACCTCGGCTGGGAGGAGGCCCTGACCGCGCCCCCAGGGAGCGGCGCCCCCGTCATCCCCGTCCAGGTCGACAGCAGCCCTCTGCCCGGCGGCCTCAGCAAGCGCGCCATCCGCATGCACGGCCTCGACGACGCGATGATCAGAACGTTCCTCGACGCGGTCCGAAGACGCCCAGCCTGACCGGCCGGCCCCATGACCCCCTACTTTCCGACCCTGCCCGATCCGCTGCGCCTCCCCGGCACGCCTCCGCCAGTCTGTCGCCGCGGCCCGCGCGACCCCCACTTCACAGGTCGCGACGACGAACTGGAGCGGGTCAGTGAACTCTTGTGCGAGGAGCGGGTCCTGGTCGTCGACGGCGACGGGCTGGAGCAGTCCGGCAAGTCCGCGTTCGCGCTGGAGTACTGCCACCGGTTCGGCCAGCGCTACAACATGATCTGGTGGTTCGACTGCCGCGCCGAAGACGGCCTCGACGCGCAGGAGGACGCCTTCCGGGAGCAGGCAGGGGACGCGCTCCGGTCGCAGCGGTGGCGGCTGAGCGTGTACGACGGCGTGCGGTCCGCCGCGGACGTGGACGGCCACCTGCCCGGCGGACCGGCGCACGTGCTGCTGACCTCCCACGGCGCCCACAGGCCCCATGACCGCGGTGTCCCGGATGTCCGGACCTTCCCGCTGGGCGCGCTGACCCGGGAAGAGTCGATCATGCTGCTGATGCGAAAGGCGCCGGCACTGGACCCGGCTCAGGCGAGGCGTCTCGCCGAAGCGGTCTGCCACTGGCCCGCGCTGCTCGGCGAACTGGGAGACCGGCTTGTGGAGAGGCCGGACCTCGACGTGGACACATGCCTCGGCCTGATCGGTCTGGGCCGTCGCGTGCACTCCCTCGCATCGGCGGTGCCGGCTCCCCGCCTTCCTCCAATGGAGGAGCCCGCGACTGTGGGGGAACCGCTGCCTGCGGGGGAGCCGCCGCCGGTGGAGGCACCACCGTCACCGTCGCGCAAGAAGGTGCCGATGGCGCTCGTGGCGCAGCTCGTCAACGCGATGGCCGAGGTCCGGGCCCTGAACCACGACGGCATCGGCCTATGGATCGAGGTCATTGAAGACCGGTTCGAGCCATTGGACGTCCAGCGCGACGGAATGCGCGCCACACTTGTCAGGATGACCAATCGCGCTCTCGCTCACGAGAACGGGCAGATGCTCGAAGGAATGCTCGAAGCCCTCGGCGTCGTAGCGCCCGCAAATGAGCCCGGGGTGCCCCAGGTGGCCGAAATCATCGGCCAGATAAAGCGCATCCGTTACCCCTGATCGTCCGCGACGCCCGGAGAGCCTCATGTCCGAGACCCCCTACGCCTTTTTCGTCAGCTACGCGCGCCACGTGGACCAGGACCTCGTCGCCGAGTTCTTCGACGATCTGGATGTGGAAGTGCGGCTGCTGCTCGGCCGCGACCGGAAGGACGCCGGTTTCCTCGATCGCGAGGGGCTGTATCCGGGCGATGACTGGGAGCAGGTCCTCATCGAGCGGGCCCGCACCGCGCATTCCATGATCGCTCTGTTGTCCGCCGATTACGGCAGGAGTCGCTGGTGCGGCCGCGAATGGGGCATCTTCGCCGAGCGGATCGAGCGGCTGAACGCGCCGCCCGGGGCGCCGCATGCCCGCTGCCTGATGCCGTTTCGCTGGTCCGGGGCGGCGACGCCGCCCGCCGCGGTGGCCAAGCTGCACAGCACCCATCGAGGCCTGGGCGGCGACCTGCTGATCGACCTCAAGTGGGCGGGCGGGCCCCCGTACCTGAAGGCGGTGGCCAAGATCGCACGCTGGATCGCCGGGGCCGACGCGCTCGCGCTGCCGCCGCTCGGCCGGGCTGAGGCCCGCGCGGTGCCGCCCGCGTTCGGTGACCCGTCGACACCGGCGTCACCGCCGCCGCTCCCCGCCGCGGCTCCCGGGCGCGTGCCGATGCAACTCAAGGAGCGCCTCGTGAACGCGCTGTACATGGTGGGTCCGATCCGGTCCGGGGAGATCGGAGAATTGATCCGGCTGGTCGAGGATGAGGTGGGCATCCTGGACATCGGCGGCAACGGGCCCAGGGCCCGGCTGGTCTCGCTGGTCCAGCGTGCGCTCGCGCATGAGGACACGACGATGCTCGACAGCATGCTGGCCGGCCTCCGCGTCCAGGCACCCGGGAACGACCCCGCGCTGCCGCGCGTCGCCGAGCTCATCCGGCAGATCAAGGACATCCGCTACCCCTGACCGCGGCCCGCGGTGGGTTCGGCCCATTAACGCGTCATTCCATATCGTCCTCGAACGCAGACTGGAAAGCGGCGACGGCATCGGATGAGTTTGTGTCAAGTGACACAAAGAAGCGTTCCAGGGCGTGCGCCAGCACGGAATCCTCGAGATCATCCAGGGCGTGCAGGGGTATGGCGCTGACATCGAGCAGAAGGTCGGGTGAGTCCGCTCCAGCATCGGGCATGGGTACACCTCCGAATCGATGTTATTTTGTGATGGGGCTCACCGCGACGGACTATCGGGTAAGGGACGGCCCGTTTTCGCCCGGAACGGGAGGCGAAACGGCCGGCGCCGTGCCGGGATACGGATCCGGATGACAATGAAAACCTCTTCTGAGGCGTTGCCGCACCCGCCGTTCGGCGACGCCTGGCCGGCGGCGCTGGACGTTCGCGCGCTGCTGGACGGTGGCTGGCGGCCGACCCCGTTCCGTCAGTTCGTGCTGAAGGTCTTCAGCCGCTGCGACCTGGCGTGCGACCACTGCTACGTCTACGAGATGCGCGACCAGAGCTGGCGGGGCCGCCCGCGCGCCATGCCGCGCGAGGTCCTCGACCGGGCCGCCGAGCGCATCGCCGACCATGTCGCAACCCACGACCTCGACTCCGTCACGCTCGTCCTGCACGGCGGCGAGCCGCTGCTGGCCGGCACCGGCCTGCTCGGCGACGCCGTCCGCACGACCCGCGACGCGGTGCGCCGAGCAGCGGGCCCCGGCCCGGATGGCCGCCACCGGGTGCGCGCCGTCGTGCAGACCAACGGCGTCCGGCTCGGCACGCGCGAGCTTGGGCTGTTCGACGAGTTGAACGTCCGCGTAGGGGTCAGCCTCGACGGCGCGCAGGCCGCCCATGACCGGCGCCGCCGCCACGCCGACGGGCGAGGCAGTCACGCCGAGGTCCAGGCGGCACTCGACCGGCTCTCCTCCGACCGCTACCGCCACCTGTTCGCCGGGCTGCTGTGCACGGTCGACCTGCGCAACGACCCGGTGGAGACCTACGAGGCCCTGCTGCGCCACGGCCCGCCCACCGTCGACCTGCTGCTGCCGCACGCGAACTGGTCGGAGCCGCCCCCCGGACAGGGCGATCCCTGCACGACCCCGTACGGCGACTGGCTGGCCGCGGTGTTCGATCGCTGGTATGCGGCGCCGCGGCGGGAGACCGGTGTGCGGCTTTTGGAGGAGATCCTTCAGATGCTGCTGGGCGGGGCGTCCAGCAGCGAGGCGATCGGGCTGTCCCCCGTCGGCGTCGTCGTAATCGAGACAGACGGGGCCATCGAGCAGTCCGACAGCCTCAAATCCGCATTCCCCGGCGCGCCCCGAACGGGAAGGCATGTGTTCGTCGACTCTTTCGACGAGGTACTGCTGTCGCCGTTCGTCGCGGCCCGCCAGATCGGGCTGCGCGCGTTGTGCCCGACCTGCTCGTCCTGCCCGGTGAATAAGGTGTGCGGGGGCGGGCATTACGCTCACCGTTACAGTGACGGAAACGGTTTCCTGAACCCTTCGGTGTATTGCTCCGACCTTCTCCGGCTCATCATGCACATTCGTGCCAGGGTCGCCGCCGACCTTCCCCGGACGGCCGCGAGACGAAAGGTGTGCGATGGAGATCCGCTACCACCGACCGCCAGCTGACCTCCTCCGGGAATTGGCCGCGGGTGGTGGCGGCGTCCGCGCGATGCGCATGCTCGGCGAGATCCAGGCCAGTCGGAACCTGCTGCTGGTGCGCGGCGTGGTGGAGACGGCGCGTGCGTTTGGCGGCCCAGGCACGGCGTGGCGGGTCCAGGCGGCCTACGGGATGCTCGCCGACCTGCAGGCTGCCCATCCGGAGGCGGTCCGGCAGGTGATCTGCCACCCTGCGGTCGGTGCATGGGCCGGCCGCGCCATCCGGGACGCGCGGCTCCGCCGCTCGCACGGCGGCCTGGAGCGGCTGGGCGCGCTCGCCGCCGCGGCGGCGGTCCGGGCCGGCGCCCGCACCACCGTGATCGTCCCAGCGCCGGGCGGACGGCTGATGCTGCCGTCGCTGGGCATGGCCGTGCCGGCCCCCGCCTCGCGCGCGACGGTACGGGTGGCGGGCGGCCACGCGGTCGTCGAGGCGTCCGGCGCGCGGGTCGCGATCCCCGCCGATCCGGAGTCGGACGCGTCCGGTTGGCTCGGGCTGCGCCGTCTCACGGTGTCCTCCGGCGATCTGTCCCTCGACGTGCTGGTCGACGACCTCGACCCGTACCGCCTCCCCGGCATGCCGGTGCGCGCCCGGCTCCCGGGGCCGGAACTGGCCCGCTGGGAGGACGATCTCGCGGCGGCCTGGCGGATCCTCGTGCACCGCCATCGCCCCGCCGCCGAGGAGGTCGGCGCGGGAATCCGGGTGGTGACGCCGCTCGCCGGCGACGGCACCGGACAGGTCAGCGCAAGCTCCCGCGAGGCGCACGGGAGCCTCGCGTTCTCCACCACCGGCAGGGCGCGAGATCTGGCCCTGATCCTCGCCCATGAGGTGCAGCACGCCAAGCTCGCGGCACTGATCGAGGCGGTCCCGATGATCCGTTCCGACCATGACCGCCGGTACTACGCGCCGTGGCGGGAAGATCCCCGCCCGGTCTACGGTCTGCTCCAGGGCGCCTACGCCCACCTCGGCGTGGCGGGTTTCTGGCGGCGGGAGCGCCGCCGGTCACCGGGCGACATGCACGCGCACACCGAGTTCGAACGCTGGCGCAGGGCGGCGCTGCTCGCGTCCGAAAGCCTTCTCGACGGGCGCGGCCTGACACCGGACGGCGCTGGCTTCGTCGGAGGCATGGCGGACACCTTGCAGCTGTGGGGGCGCGAACCGGTGCCCGCTCCGGCGATGCGGCTGGCCCGCCGCAAGGCCGCCCGCCACCGCGCCCTCTGGCTCCGCCGCCACGGCCACCACCTCGCAGCCCCCAGGAACCAGGGATGATCACCCCGGCCTGGCGCCTCGCCTCCGGCGGGCTGGAACACGGACCCTGCTGAGCCGCTGAGCCCGCGCCGGAGCAGCCCCGAGGGAACGCGAAGCACCGATCGAGGGGGCTCGGCAGTGAGCGACGTGATCCTCCACAAGCCATCCCGCTGACAGCAGGAGCGGCTCCTGGCATGCTGAGGAACACCTCACGGACTGCTCGGCTACCAGCGTGTCAGCCAGTCGCTTATGGTGTCGGCCTACCGCTCGGTCCACGGTTGCGTCCACGGAGGTGGTGTATGAGTTTGACCTGGTCAGAGGGCGTGGCGTCGTGACGTGAGACGGCCATCGCGTGATCCTTCGAATCGACCAAGATCAGAAGGAGAGGAACGCGATGGCCGTGGACAACAGTGTGGCCCCTGCGGGGTGGCCGGCCGAGCAGATCGGGGCGTGTGAGCCCGATGTGTTGCAGTCGATGGTCAAGACGATGGCCGAGGCGCTCATGAGCGCGGAGGCCGACTCGGTGTGCGGCGCCGACTACGGGACCCGCTCGGACGAGCGGGTCAACCGCCGCAACGGCTACCGGTCCAGGGACTGGGACACCCGCGCCAGCACCGTGGAACTGGCGATCCCAAGCTGCGGTCCGGCTCATACTTCCCCGAATGGCTGCTGGAGCGACGCCGTCCGGGCCGAGCAGGCCCTCGTATCGGTGGTGGCCACCTCCTATCTGCTGGGCGTCAGCACGCGGCGGCTGGACAAGCTGGTCGAGCAGATGGGCATCAAGGGCATCTCCAAAAGCCAGGTCAGCGAGACGTCCAAGGTGCTGGACGCCCAGGTGCGGGGTTCCGCAACCGGCCCTTGGAGGGCGGTCTGTATGCGTTCGTGTGGGTCGATGCCCTGACCCAGAAGGTTCGTGAGGGCGGCCGGATCGTCAACGTTCACGTGCTGGTGGCCACCGGCGTCAACGCCGACGGGCACCGCGAGATCCTCGGCGTCGAGGTCACCTCGGCCGAAGACGGCGCCGGGTGGCTGACCTTTCTGCGCGGGCTGGTCGCCCACGGTCTGACCTGCGTCCAACTGGTGATCTCCGACGCCACGCCGGCCTGGTCGAGGCGATCGGATCCACGCTGCCCGGGGCGTGCTGGCAACGGTGCCGGACCCATTACCTGCGCAACCTGCTGACCAGGGTGCCCACCGCAGCCGTGGGTGGCCACGCTGGTGCTCACCGTCTTCGACCAGCCCGCCGCCGAAGAGGTCCACGCCCAGCACGCCCGCGTCGTCCCTGGAGGCCAAACACCCCGACGCCGCCGCGCACCTGAACGCCGCCCGCGCCGACCTGCTGGCCTTCACCGGCTTCCCACGCCAACTCTGGCGGCAGATCTGGTCCAACAACCCGCAAGAACGGCTCAACAAGGAGATCTGTCGGCGCACCGACGTGGTCGGGATCTTCCCCGACCGGGCCGCGATCGTCCGCCTCGTCGGCGCCGTGCTGATGGAGCAGACCGATGAGTGGACCGAGGCCCGCCGCTACATGGGCATGGAATTCCTCGCCAAAGCCCGCCTGCGCGTCATCGAGGGCACCACACCCGACCTCGAGATCGAGCAGCGAGAGCTCACCGCTTAACCTGCAGAGACAGGATCACGCGAAGATCAACTCTGACACCACTCCAGTGGACGTGACCCAGCCGTCCCGGCCGAACAGATGCCGAAGACACCGAACACCCGTACGTCCTGCGGTCCTACATCACCTGTGCCGACTGCGAACGCCGGATGTTCGGCAAGAACGATCGGGGCGGCTGTACTACGTCTGCAGCCCGAAACGTTCTCACCTGCCTGAAGGGCATCCCGCGGTCGTGCGGATCCGTGAAGAGCCTCTCATCGCGGGGCTGAACGACTTCTTCAATCGGGAGATCTTCGGTGCCCATCGCCGAGGGCGTCTTGAGACGCTGCTCGTCCGGCTGGATGATCGACACCTGCGTGAACACGAAGGGCATGTCGCAGCCCTGGTAACCGAGATCGCGGATCTCGGTCGTCGCCGGGCGCGGGTGCTGGATCCGCTTGAACAACTAGATGACCCCAGCGAGGCGTTCGTCCAGAACATCAACGAACGCGCCGCTCAGATCGCCGCCGACCTGGAAGCCGCACAAGCCAAGCTACGAGAAGTCCGGAGTGCGGCGCCCCCGCGCCCCTACCCTGAACTGCTGGATCTGCTCCCGGCCGGAGCGATCGATCCGGGGCGGGTTCCAGGGCCGGTGCTGCGGCGGCTGCTGGATGTGCTCCGGTTGCGGATGCGCTACGACCGGAAGACCGGCCGCATGGACTGCGAGGTCACGATCACGTCCGAGATCGTCGGCACCCAGCACGACGCGGCGGCTGCGGCGATCGGGGCCGCCGAAACGGGATCGCGCGCCGGTCTACGGCGGACCCCCTACGGGGTCCGCCGTAGACCGGCTCCAGGCCCCACCCCACCCAACGCCCGCCTAACAATCCCATCCCGCTTCCCAATCCCGTAACCGCGTATTGCCGAATGCTCAGATCCGACCACACAAGACCCTGCACCGACGCCCCTGCCGACCACTCTGGCTCTTTGTCGAAGAGCGGAGTACCAGGCTGGCGGAGGCGTTGCGAGCCATCGCTATGGCCTGAGCGCGGTGATCCTCCACGAGCCGGAGCGGCCAACGAGCGAACACGGCCGACCCGCGTGATGTGGCGGCTCAACCGTTGAAGCCCCTCCACGGCACGCCGAGATGGGCGAGCGGTCGCAGGAGGCTGCGGTGGGTGGTGCCGACCCATATGTCGCATTGGCCTTCGCCTCGTGGTCGCGACCGGCCGCGTGCTGGATGTGCTCATCGAGTCGGCGATCCGTGGTGCGATGGCCAGCCCGGCGTTCGACGGCACGCGGGACCTGGAGGCCGCCTTTCGGACGCTTGATATCAGCGGGTCGTGCCGGGGGGCCGGATGGTGCTGAAGGTACGCCGGTGGTTGCACGATTGATTGGAAACGGTCCGCGGCTTCGAGGAGCTCCGCGTCACGGCAGGCATCCGGGCGCCACGGCTGCTGGATGCCGGAACCATCGGGGATGCGTGGCGGGCTGTCCTGGAACGCCTACCGGGTGCGCTTGCGGAGAGGCCGACACCTGAACGGCAACGGGAACTGGGCCGCCAGCTCCGCCTTTGGCACTCCCAGCCTCCCGGCGAGGGTCTGCGTCTGGAGGATCCCGGCGCATTGGGTGTCCTGCTGGGCTGCCGCTCGCGTGATTCTGACCGATCTGCTGAGCACGGTGACCACGACCTTCGCCGCGATCGCGGCCGACGACGACGAGCGAATCACGCGCGGCATGGAGGACATAGCGCGCTACGCCGGTAGCGTCCGCCGGACGGAACGACACGTCAGACGACCCGTACGACCAAGTGTTCGTCCTACTCGGGTGGGCATGGGACGTCGCTCTCGCCGCTCAGGAGGCTACCCGCTACCCGGTCACGCACGCGACGGTCGCGGAAGCCGCGGACCTGTCGCGCCCGCTGCTGGCCGTTCCGCTCCCCGAGGTAAGAACGCCGATCGTCAACGACGGATGGCATCGAATCCACAAGGCCAGACAGACGGGCATCACGGAGTTGCTGGTCATCTTCCTGGATGTCGATGACGAGCGCGCATGCCGACTCATGAGCGGCAGCATCGAACGCCGCTGGTAGACCGGCAGATACGGCACGGACAGTGCCACGCGCGAGGGCCCGGGTAGGCGGGACGCCGCCCGGGCCCCGTGCGTGCGGTGGAGGGTGCGGCCCGGTGCGGCAGTCATAACCATCGGGTCAGTTCGGTTCGAACAGGGCGGTGATTCGGGCGGTCCGGCCGTTCTGGTCGAACTCGAAGTGCAGGTAGTGCTCGTTGACCTGGTACCGGTCGAAGCTCGGCCCGACGCGTTCCGGCGTGCCGAGGAAGGCGGTCACCTCGGCACGGGTCGCGGTGGGCGACAGCCCGTCCACGAGGGCGGTGGGTCGCGGGTACAGGCCGTAGGCCGCGTCCTGGGGGTCCGGTTGGGTGCGGACCATGGCCGACACGAGGACCTTGTCCTCGAAGATTAGGTCGGTGCCGGCTGGTTTGAAGATGTAGTAGGTCGACTTCTCGCCGTCGAAGTCGAACTCCTCGACCTCCATCGTGGGGCCCACCAAGGCGACGGCGTCGAGGATCCGGTCGTCGCCCTGGCGGCGGCCGAGCACATCCAGCAGCACGGCGATCTCGCCGGTGACCGTAGTCATATCCCCTTCTTTCGGTTCGCCTCGCGCATCTTTTTGATGGCCGCGTCGACGGCCTCGGGTGAGTAGCCCTCGTCAATGAGGTTCTTCCGGGTCGTAGTGTAGTCCCTCTCAGCGGCCGTGCTGAGGTCAGCGGCGTCGACCTCGATCTTTTCCTGCGTGTTCTTTCCCCGCCACGTGTCGCCTTTCGCGTGAACGTTTTTCGGTACCTCTATGGCCGTGCCCTGATCGTGGACTGCCTTCGCTTCCTGAGGGGTCAGCTTGCGACCGAGGTCCTTTTCCTTAGACTTCTTGAGCGCCGCCGAGGAGGGAATGTGGTCGTGTTCGAGATTGTCGCCGACCTTCTCGCGTTTCTTGAGATCGGCGTAGGTGCCGACGTCGAGTGGTTTGACGTTGCCGGTGTCGTCGCTGCTGAGGGCGGTGGTGGCTTGGGAGGAGGTGTCGCTGGCCGCATCGGCGAGTGGCTGCCCATTCCGGCCGATCACTTCATCAGGAACCTCGTCGATAGCCTCTGCGGGCGGCGTCCCCTCGACCCATCCGTCACCCCCTAGCTCGGGGCGCGAGGCATCGCGGTTGCTGGATTCGGTGGTGGTCTCGCCGTTCTCGCTCGCCGCCTGCGCACCCTGCTGCTCGACGGGCGAGGTCTCGGTCTTCTTGCCCTCTTCGCTGGGTTGGCCGATGTCGGTCTGCGAGGGAATTGCCTGGCTGGTATCACCGGGCTCGGCGGGGGTGTCTTGGAAGACGGCTCGGTTGCGTTCCGCGGCCGCGAGTTGTTCTGCGCGGGCCAGGGCCAGGCTCTGCAGGCGGGAGTGGGGTTGGGCGGGTGGCTGGGAGGCGTCGGCTGGAGGGGTGCGCTGAATCGGTTCGGGGTCGTCGGTGGTCTCGACGCGGGGGCCGGGCCATTGCTCAGAGGATTGAGGTGTGGGCGGGTCGATATCCTCGGAGTCGTCACCGTCGGTCTTGTCGTCGCTGCTGCCGACCACGGCGGGGCCGGTGTTGTTCTGAGGGCGCGGACCCTCGTCGCGGTCGTCCTGCCCTCCCACCTCGCCGGTCTCGGGTTGGCCGACCCCGGAGCCGCGGTCGCCGTCCTCTCGCTCACTCTCGTCTTGGCGCGGGTCCTCTGGCTTGGCCTGGCCAGAATTCTCCGCTTCTGCGCCGCCGCTCTGAGCTGGGTCGGTCTTGCTGCGGTCGTGCTCTTCGGGAGGCTGGGAGCTGCCTTCGGGTTCGCTGGTCTCCGGCTCCTCCTTGGTCTTGGCGCCGGTTTCGGCTGACGGATCGGCCGGGGTCTTCGGCTTCTCGCTGGCCAGGTCGGTGGAGGAGGATTCGCCAGTTTGGCCCTTACCGTCGTCACTGACGTCCGGCCGCTCAGGGAACTTCCAGCCTGCTGCTCTGAGGCTGTCCATGCGGGGGGTTCTGCCGTCCGCGCCGGGAGTGGTGGACGGAGACTCACCAGCGTTGCCCGGTGGTGTGGGCTTGTCGGTGGACTCAGGGTCCTGCGCACCGGGGGGCCTGTCCACACCCACGCTCGCAGCCCTTCCACTGGGTTAAGGCGAACCGATCCGCCGGACGGCTCACCGGGCGTGTCCTTGACATACCGGGGCAAATGCCGGATCACGCCGGTCCCTATGTAAGCGCGCACGCGCGGACTTTGCACGTGCACGGTGCCGAGACTGCGGTACTCGCATGCGTTTTCGTGATGTCTCGCCGCTCCAAACCTTCAGGATTGTTCTCATTTGCCACCGCGACAGGGTGGGCAACGGCGTGGGCGGTCCTATTCAAGTAATTCGGCCATGCCTGGCTCGTTGGAGCTTGGAGGTGCGGAGAGGACGGGGCCGGTGTGCCGAGCGAGCTCTGCGGCGTCCTCGGGTGAGGCCGCGATATAGATCTTGTTGCGGGCGTCGGCGGAGACCGTGTCGCGCAGGTCCTTGGGCAGTTGGGACAGGTGTTGGTGGGCCAGGACGAGCGAGAGGCGGTAGCTGGGGGCCTCGGCCGGGATGTCGGAGACCGAGCCGGGCAGGTTGAGGAAGTTTGAGGAACGCCTGCTCCTCAAGGGATGACAGTTGGAAGTCTCCGTCTTACCCGCGCAGGTAGGCTCTGCCGGATCCGGTCACGCGGCATGGTTTCGCCGAGGGATCGCACTCGGGAACGTGCGCGATGACAACCGGCATTCCCTCGACAACCCCGTCTTCCATGGTGATCCGGAGGGGTGGGGTGAAGGAGCGTGCCTTCACGGCGATGCCTTGCTTGAGCTTCTGCGGGTCGGTGAGCGGTACCGGCCGGAAGCCTGTCGCCTCGTCGAGCCCCAGGATGATCGTGTCGCCGCCCGGAAGGTCCGCCAGGGCGCTAAGTGTCGAGGTCAACGACCGTGGCAACTCGTCGGCGGCCGACCTGACCTCCACGTCCAGACGAGTCGCCGCCTGCTGTGCGCAGGCGTTCCACCAGGCCGTCCAGATTCATGCTCACGCGCAAATGCAACGGGGGTGTGGTTACATTTGCCATGGGTTCAGTTGCATTTGGGTGTTTCGTCCGCTCAGCTGCGTGCCCCATCACGCGGCCCGGCGACGACCTCTGTGGCTGCCGGAGGCGTTCGGTCCCGTCGCATGAACGAGCCGGCACACCGTGCGCTCATGAGGATGCTGGGCGCGCAGTCGCAGCGCGAGGTGCTGCGGGCACGGCACCGTGTCCTGACCGCGATGCGCATCCAAGCCTGCGAGCAGGGCCGCTGCATCGGCGGGCTCGGCGCACTCATCCGCGTCGACCAAGATCACGCGGAGACGGTAGATCTGTCCCACCCGCTCCTGGCCGTTCCGCTTTCCGAAGTGGGGACGCCGATCGTGATCTGACGGATGGCACCGGCTCCACAAGGCCCGGCAGACCGGCGTCACGGAGTTGCCGGTCGTCTTCCTGAATGCCGACGACGCGAGCGCATGCCGCATCATGGGCGGCAGGGTGAAACCCGCTGGTAGACCGGCGAGGCCAGCACACCGCGCCACGCGCGAAGGGCCCGGGTAGGCGGAACGCCGCACGGGCCCCGTGCGCGCTGCACCGAGCCCGTGCGGCAACTTCCCAACACTCGGGTGCAGTTCGATGAAAAAGGCCCGCCGTGCCGCGAGACTTACGGTATGAGCCGGACCCGTCCCCATCGGCAACCCCGACGGCAGGAAGCCCGCTTCCGGGCGCACGGGCTATGTGCGAGCCCTGATCCTCACCCGCTTACGGTGGGGCCTGATATGACATCCGGCGTACGAGAGCCCCATGGCTCTGTTTGTCACTGTTGCGTTTTTCGAGGTAGTTGGACGCGCATGTCTAATAGCGGATACGTTACCCCGAACTTGGGACCGAGGTAGGTGACGCACTCAGTCTTCCGCCGTTCAGTACAGGATACCATTCATTCTTCAAGTGGAGGAAAAATGTCATATGTAATCATTTTGAGAGACGGTAGCAGATCTCTATCTGTCGGTCCTTTTAGAAAAGCGGTCCTCAAGCCTAATATCGGAACTCTTCGGCCTGACGTGTGCTGGATATTCACTTTCTCGACAGAGTTGCTGCTAGTTGGAATAGCATACGCAAGTCCGCGTCAAGTGCGCAGCGCAAAAGAACGCATTATCGAAGAGCAGTTGTCTGTCGACCATATTCAGATGATAAGCCCGGCGCTGCGGCTTTCTGAGATCTTTTCAGAGATGATTCCTTATGTCGATCCGGAAACCCACCTCCAGCTAAGAGGTTTCTTGGAGACGTCCCGCCCGGGCCATGCCGAACAACTCTCGAATCGCCAGGGTTACGCGCTGGAAAGGATTGCGGTCTCGCGGCGAGATGATATAGCTCAAATATTGGAGACAGTTCGTCAACTTGCTGGAGCAAAAAAGATCCCATTCACTGGCTCAGCAGCGGACATTTGGCAACTTGAGCGTGACGCAATGCTCACTGCCTTGCGTGCGGCGGGATTCTCTTCGAGCATCCTAGCCGCCTGGAGCCCTCCAGAGTCCGCCGACGATCCATTCTCTTCTGGCCTCAACGACATCGAGATGCGGGAAGCCGGCGATCTCGAAGAAGGTGTTGCAGCGGCGAGGAGACCCACGCCAATTCGTGGAAGGCTATCTCTCGCTGACCTGACCACCCCGAGCGAGCAGTCACTAATCGAGGCGGACAGCAGGGTGATGCCTGGCTGGATCAGCAGCGGAAGTGAGAATCTTCGTCATGACGTGCAGTCGTTCGATGACGGAAACGGGCATGTACTGGAGATATTTAACGTTAATGCTACTCCCATCGAGAGCAGGTTGGGTGTGGATCTTTTGTATTTTTATCGAAATGCAAACTCGCTTGTCGGCGTTCAGTACAAAAAACTGAAGTCTTCCGATGATGTCATCTATGTGGATGCTCGTCTTGAAGATCAGATTAGCCGCATGAGTCGATGGACTGAAGAGTGTAGGGTCATGCCGACCGAGCCAGCGCATTGGCGAATCGGCGATGACTGGATGTATCTAAAACTCGCCGAGGCAACGCCCATGTATCCGGATACCCCTAGACTCATGGGAGGGCCATACCTGCCCCTATCATACCTTCTTTTGATCCTAGAGGATCCGGCGATCTTGGGGCCAAAAAAAGGAAAGCGTCTGGGGCCTGGACTTGTGAAGCGGCATGTAACCGGCACGCTTTTTATTGATCTACTTAAGAGGAATTGGATAGGGAGTCCAAGTCTAACAGAGGATCGATTGAAAGAAATGATGCAAGTGTCTTTGCAGCGAGGAAATAGTGTTGTAGTCGGCATTGATTACAGGCCTTGAGTTGCGGATTGGACTATGGAATCATGCGGGCTTCTGATTGCTCCAGACAAGGAGAGGTTGAGTAGTGCCCACTCAGTCAGTCCGGCGGTAGGTCTCAACGCCGATTGCCGGGTGGCAGGTTGAGCAGCGGGCAGCGATCACTTTGCCGGGGGCGATGACGAGGCCAACATGGCCAGGGTGAGTACCAGAGGTACTGGGCCAGCGTCGAAAAATTGAGCCTTTTTCGCCGGCAGTTCGGTGTGCGCTGAAAAAGACTCGCTGTACCCTTTTTGCCTGCGTTGGTGTGATCGACGATCACGGTGTGATCGCGGACGGCGAGTGCGTCCTCGGCAGCGGACGACCCAGGGCGTCGTTTCTACGAGGCTGCCCAGGAAGGGACATCCGATCTTTTACCAAGCCCGTCGTTCCTCTGGGCCGTAGGGGCTCCAGTCCTTGAGGTAGGGCTTGAGATCTTCTGGGCGCAGCTCCGGATGTTCAGGGTGCGAGGGCAGTGCCCGAAGGGGATCGAGTGAAGCGGCGTAGTCACACACCCACGACAGCCATTCTCGAGCCTCCCGCACCCCGGGCGTATCCGGTGTCTCACGGTCAATACGTTGTTCCAGCGCTCGGCAATAGGCGCCGATCTCCTGAGACTCGCGCCACCTGGAGATCTGTTCGCGGAGCGCAGTCGCCTCGTTGGCCTCGTTTGCTTTCCGCCGTGCTTCGGCCATGGCGAGTTCCCAGCGCCGTCGTCGTTCGGTTCGGGCTCGCTCTTCCTCGGCCTCACGGGCGGCATCTTCCACAGCGCGTTGCTCAAGCTCACGCAGGACCGTTTCAAGAATATCTTCGACTTGCCAACGCTTTCGATCGGCCCACCGACACTGCCGGCCGTTCGAGCGGTACCGCGTGACCTCGACGACCAGACGCTCGACCTTTTCGGGATCGCTGCTTTGCGGGTTCTCCTCTGCGATGGTCACCGCGTAGGAGAATTTCTCGATTGCGATGCGTATCGCGCCGTCACGGCGAGAATACCTGCTCGGATAGTGCTTCCCCAGGTACGCGTAGGGCCGGCTCCTGTGATGCTCGGGCACCGGTTCGTCGTGCACGGCGTGGCCACGCCGTTCGGCCTCGGTTGCCAGCGCCTGGAGGATGAGCAGGCAGCGTCGCCTGCGGTGGCGTGGCATGACGAGGCGGTGCTCATCGTCGCGGAGGCGGGCAACCACCGGATGCAGGGCCCGGAGCTGCGAGGGCACCGGAATGCTCGGAGCGTCGTCACTCGCATTGACGCGCTTGTTTGGAGGATCGCCGGTGAGGAGCTCGATGACGAGGTTTCCGTTCCACTCCTTCCGCTTTTCGATCCATCGACCGGGCGGCTCGAGCTTGTGCCGCTTAACGTAGTTGATCGTGCGGCGCCACTGGCCGACGGTCTCCTCGTCTGGTTTTTCGATGATGAGGCGCTGCTCAGAAGTCAGGCGCTCGATCAGGGCCGTGGCCGCCGCATAGCGCTTCTCCGAGACCAACGTCTGAGGATGCGTCCGGTTCTTTCCCGAATAGTCTTGCGGGGCCGCTGCTCGTGGCGTCCGGGCGCGTGGACGAGACGACGGCCCTTTCTCCTCAGCAGTTGAGTTATCGCGCCTGCGGTCGGGGTGGTCGGGGTGTTGACCATGCTCGAGGTAGAACCGTCCGGCCTCGGTGATGGACGCCTGCCACCTGCCATCGCGACGGCTGACATCGACGAGTCCGCGGCTCTGCAAGGCCCGAGCCGAGGTGCGTAGAGCGACGTCTTCGGGTCGGCTCAGGTCATTCCCTTCGCCGATCCGGCGCAAGACGTCCAGTTGGCGCTCGTTGAGCGGATCCCACCGATGCATCCATCAGCTCACTCATCTGCAGCCGAGCCGGGGTCCCTGAGCTGTGCGCCGAGTTCCTCGATCCGGCGTTGTGTCTTCGTGATCGACTTGTTCTGCCGCTCCAGCTTCGCCTCCGCGGCTTGGAGCTCTTCGGCCAGTCGTGCCGTTCGCACACGCCCCTCAGCGTCGTCCGTGGGGCCGATGCGATGGGCTTGGACGACACCTCGGCGAGCGCTGCAGGTGGGACAGTCGATGATCCGCCGGGAGTAGTAGTCGTGATCGCGGTGCTGTGTAACGCGAACCATGTGATCGCAGGTCAGCGTGAGATCCCAGTCATCGAGATCCCGTTTCCGCACCTCCGACTTGACGGACGTGAAAATTCTGCTGATCTGTTCGATCTGCCTGTGGCTCAAGGGATGTGGTGGGCAGCAGTATCCGCAGTGCACGGTGCGTGATCCTTGCATGCTCCATCGATGGGAACGGCATTCACCGTGACGCTCGAGGTAACGCGCTTCCTCCCGATCATGCTCTTCGCGCTGTTCCGGCGTCATATGCATCAGCGCAAGACGGTCGCCACGTTGATCCAGAAGGGGCTCACCGCAGCCCCGACAAGGCTCGCCCGCTTCAAACTCCTCACGGCTTAGATAAGCGCCGTCGCGTACCCACTTCTGTCGCTGTTCTTCCTGTCGGCGATCTTCCTGCTCGGCGGCGAGAGCCTCACGCCGCGCGCGCATCAACGCCCGACGCTTACGCTCTTCCTCGGTTAGCTTTGCCACAGGGGCTCCCGGAGTTGTTCTCTCGCCTTCAGGTTAAAGCCAACGTAGCCACCAGTGGACGCTTTCTAGAAATCCGCACGCCGGTGCTGGCAGGCGGTAGGGGAGATATTCACCTTTCCAGGATATAGGCCACAGAAGTTCTCGATCGGTTCTTGGTGTGAAATTGAATATTTCAGACATCGGTCCAGATCAACTACCCGCACGCCAGGCTCCGCGGTAAACGCGGGCAGAAATTCGCGCCGCGCGTGTCCAAGATCGGGGTGGGCGGTGTCAGTTACTTGGTGAGACAGGGGACCGGGCGACCACCACGGGTCACCCAACATGACCAGCACCTACCAGCCGAACCCGACGCCCGCCAGCGGTGCACGGCAACTGCTGCCACTTATCGTCTGGCTTGCCCGGACGACACCACCGACCAGCCCGCCCAGAACGTGCAGCCCTGGCAAGGCCCCGCGCACCGAGCGTCGCAGCCCCGAACCTGTGAACGGCACCTGGGCACGATCAGTTCCGGGCTCGCGCGCCATCTCATTACCACCGCCACCGGTGAAGGCGACGTGATCGCTGAGGCGTTCACCACCAACTCCGCCACCCTGCGCGCCGCGGCCGAACTCGACTGGCGCGCCGTCGCGTGCGTTCCGCACCTCCCGCTCGCCCAGCACATCGGGGCGCAGTTGCGCGCCTCCCTGCCGCACGAACACCTCGGACGAGTCGCGATGCGCCCGCGTCGTGCCGACCAGATGCACGGCGGTATCGCCGACCACTCGGGACAGGTCGCCCTGGTGATCGCCGCCCCGCCCACGGCCGGGAGTTGCACCGCCGAACCAAAGCCAGGGCGGGCACAGGGAGCGTGCCCAGCCTACTTGTCGGATGTCCTGATCGACAGTGCCTTCCACGCCGGTCGTTCCTGCCGGCCGCCTACCGGGTGCTGCGCCCCGGAGGTCACCTCGCCCGTCGTGACCACGGCCCGGCATCACAACGGGCACCTGATCGACCCCGCACCGGTGATCACCCGAGCGGACGTCCCGGTTCCCCGAAGGCAGAAACGACCGGGTCGCTGTCCGCACCCGGCAGCGGCACGCCGCCGTGCACGCCTTACTGACTTACGGCCGCACCATCAAGCAGATCGCCGACGAGCTGCAGCTGAGCCGCAACACCATCCGCCGGTTCGCCCGGACCGCCGATCCCGACCTGCTCCTGGTCCACGGCGGCACCGGAAAGCGCACCAAAGACCTCCAGGCCTACGACGCCTACCTGCGCACACGCTGGGACCAGGCAACGCCCAACGGCTCCACGCAGAACTACGTGAACGCGGATACAGCGGCGCCGTCACCACGGTCCGGCAATACCTCCAGCCCTGGCGGACCGGCCGGCCCGCACCGCACGGTCCGCGTCCGCCGACGGTCCGCCAGGCCACCGCCTGGTTCCTGAGCAACCCCGCCCACCTGGACCCCGGCGACCAGCACCGCCTGGACATCCTCTGCGATGCCAGCCCGCAGCTCGCGGTCTTGCGCGAGCGCGTCCGCGAGTTCGCCGAGATGATGGTCCACCGCCGAGAACAACGGCTCGAGACCTGGATGACCGCCGTTGTCCGTGACGACCTGCCCGAACTGCACTCCTTCGTCACCGGACTGCGCCGCGACCAAGACGCCGTCACCGCCGGACTCACCCTGCTCTGCAGCTCCGGCCCCGTCGAAGGCCACGTCAACCGCATCAATTGATCAAGAGGCAGATGTACGGCCGCGTCAACCCCGACCTCCTGCGCAAACGCGTCCTCCTGGCTGACTGACGCGCTCCGCTTCACGGAATGTGTGCCAGAGCTAGACTTCGGCCGTCGTTGACACTCGATGACGGCTTCGTCCCGCTGGGCCCGGACCCGCACCGTCACCGAGTCGCCGGGACGGCAGTAGCGGGCCGCGTTGGACAGCAGGTTGCCGACGCCTGGTGGATCCGGTCGGCGTCCGCGCGGATTACGACGCCGTCGTCGATGCCGGTGTGCACGGTGAGACCCGCCGCGTTTAGCTGGGCGCGGCGTGCGGCGACCGGCTCGCGCGCCACGGCGCCGATGTCGACGTCCGCCGGGCGCAGTGACAGGGCGGCCGACTCCGAGGCGGACAGCTCGGCGAGGTCGTCGACGATCCGGCCTAGCCGCAGGGACTGGTCGTGCAAGGCGGTCAGGCGCGACCCGATGGTGAACCCGCGAGGCGCGGAGCTTCAGAGCCAGAGGATGACGTTGAGGGTGGGGACGTGGATCAGGAGGAAGGCGTTCTTCGCCTTCGCCGCCGCTTCAGGCCGGCGTGCAGAGACGGCGGTCGTGGCGACCACGTAGCGGTCCCGGGTTCCGACCTGGCCGATGAGGGCGCCGCCCGGCGGGTCGACGCGGCCGCCGGGAACGAAGCGCAGGTCGGTGTGCCGCAAAAGGCGCTGAGCACCGGCGGCGGAAGCCCGGTCGTGGAACTTGAGGACGTGGCTGCTGACCAGGACGCCGTCCGTGGTCCTGAACGCGATCTCGATCCGTCCCTCGCACCCCGTTCGGCGCAGGACGGCCCGGGCCTGCTCACTGGTCGCTCCCGCCAGGCAGCCCTCCTCATCGTCCAGGACCTCGGCGGCCGTTCGCTCGTAGGTCTCGGAACGTCCCCCGAAGCGGTTCTCGAACCTGGTGGCGTCGTCGTAGAAGGTTTCGACCTCGAACGCCGGGCCGCTGACGGCGGATGGCCCGGTCATGAGCACGGCGGCGAACGGTGCGGACAGAACGGCCGCCCCCAGAACGCCCAGGGAGGAGCCGAGCGCGATGCGCCGCTTGCGCTCGCGTGCCTCCCAGCGGTGCACATGGTCAGGGAGCCCGGCCGGGCTGGGAGATCCGAGCGCCGCCAGTCCGCCGGTCTCCTTGGGCGCCGGGGGCGCCTGGGCCCGGACGACCACCGTCCCGGCGCGCCGGTCGTGCAGGCACTGCCTCAGCCGGTCGTCCTTCCTGTACACCCAGGGGTCGCTGATCAGCGGTACGGGCGAGGCACTCCTCGGGAGGACGTACCGCCGGAAGGACCGCCGCCATCCCGGGGCCCGCGTCCCGTCCTCCTCGCGCACCACCCGGATCCCGGCGACCCGCTGGCCCAGGGTGCAGCCCCACCGCACGATCCCCCCGACGCGCAGCAGCGGCGGACCGGCCATGCCGGTGATCACGAGTGGGGCGGCCGCCCAGGCCGTCGCCGCGGAGGAGGAGCCGTCGGACAGCAGGACGACCGCGTAGACGGGCGACACGGCTGCCAGGACCATGAGAAAGGCGACCAGCAGGTCGATCGCCCGGGCCGCGACCCGCTGCCGCGTGCTCGCCAACACCCGCACGACACGGCCGTCTTCGCCCGGATCCCGATCTGGGGAAGTCCCCGCAGGGACATACAGGGGAGCCGTCATGAGCGTAAATGCAAGCATGCCCCAGGCCTCAGACAGACCCACTGTGGCCTCGCGCCACGTCACCGCCGGCCCATCGCGGCGATCCAACACGCTGGTCGCGGGCATGGCAGACCGACACTGGCCACTCTGCCTGACGCGACGCCAGGGTGAACGAGTCTCCGGTAGGTCTGGATGTCGAGGACCCTGCCTGCTGGAGAGGATCGCCGTGGACCTTGTCGAGTATCAGGGCATGAGCGACGACGAGCTCTACACCTTGCTCGGAGCGGAACTGCTGGGCGAAGGGGTGGGGCTGTCCCCCGAAGACGAGGAGGAACAGCGTCGCTTCGGCAAGCAGTGGTTCGCCGACAAGCACCGCGATCTCCAGCGCAAGATCTGCCATCACGAAGGGATCCGGCCGTTCCTGGGGACCAGCGGTTCCGACCGCGTCATCGACGCGGCCGCCATCGCCGAACTCCTCACCGACGATTTCGGCCCCACATCGGTGATCGTCGCCGTCCTGATCGCGCGGATCGGCCTGGGCGCCTTCTGCCAGAACGCCCCCGCGCCGCGATGAGCACGGACGAGGCCGAGCCGGAGCCGGAGTCACCGGGCGAGGCGGCCGCACGCCTCTCCGGCATCAACCGTGAGGACCAGCTGGAGAAACTGCTCGAAGAACTCACCGACATGGGCGACCATGCGGGGCGCGCCGAACTCGAACGCCTCATGGCCGAGTGGAAGCTCAGCCAGGGGGAAGGCGGCCACGCCAATCCGGTCGATGCGCTGACCCACGGACTCAAACAGCAGGTCACCGAGGCCATGGCCGAGCTGACCAACCGGCCTGAACGCCTGGACCTGCTCTCCTTCGTCGCCATCAACAGCGAAGCGGTGTCGGCTCGCATGCGTCCGCTGGAGAGCGGATGGGGACTGGTCCAGTTCTCCGACGCGACCACGACGTTGTGCCTTCTCTACAGCGGATGCGCTGCGGAAGGCTTCGTGCCTGCTGGTTCCGCCCTGCCGTTCAGCCGGTTGAGGCACGCCTGGCGAGCCCAGCGCACCAGGAGCCTCGGCATCGACCGGGGGCTGCTGACCGGGCTGCTCCGCTACTACTACGTGAACCAGCGTGTCTTCGCGCTGGCCGCGAAACTGGGGTATCGAGTGCCCCGCCGAGCCCAGCAGGTCAGTTGGCTGCTGGCGCAGCAAGCGATGGTGTTCGTGCTGTGCCATGAGGCCGCCCACCACGTACTGGAGCATCCTCCCGCTGCGAGCGCGTTCTCTCCGGCCGAGGACCTGTCGGCCTGCACGGACAGCCAGCAGCGGGAACTCGACGCGGATCTGCTGGGTTACAGGGCAGCGGTACGAGTCGGCGAACACGCCGTCGCAGGGACTCGCGCGGCCGGTGGGCTCGGAATGTTCCCCGAGGCCGGGGCCGCTCTCGGAGCCCTGATAGGGATGCTGGCGATCTACGGCGACGAGCGGGCGGTGTTCATCCGCAGCGGTCGCACCCACCCCTCGGCTCCGGTCCGGGCTGCCCGGCTGATGGGAGAACTCAGGCCCGAGATACGCGGCTTCGCGGAGATCTTCCTGAACGACCTGGTGGAGGCCACCCACCGAGCGACGGACTTCTCCGAGCACGGGCACCGCTTCACCACGGAATGGCTGGCCCGGACTCCAGGAGTCCATTCGCCGCTGCCGCCCATGAAATTGCGGCTTGTCGAGGCTCTCGACCTGACCCAGAGCCGCGCGCGTGAGAACGTCGCGGCGGACATGTCGGAAATAGAGCAGGAGGCCGATCGGCCGGCGCTCGACGCCGTCCGCGCGGCGGTGGCGGGGGACGCACGCACAGCGCTGCTCGCGTGGGGCGTGCCGGCCAAGCGCGTCGAGGCCTTCTGCGATCCGCACCGGGCTCTGAAATTCTCCGAGCTCGTGGAGAAGCTGCGGACTGCCTTCGGCTCCCGCGACCTCCCCAAGGGAGGCGCGCTGGCCGCATCGGTGCTCGCCGCGCAACTACTATCGGACCCGCTCAGCCGCCTCACCCACCCATAACGCGAGCCCGGCCGGTGTTCGTGCTGAGGCACTATATGACCTGTGGGCTGTGCGAGCACCAGACGCAGGTGGCGACGGCCAAAGCCAAGAGCAAGGATCTGGCTCGGCGGCAAGCGCGCGTGCTCGACCCGTTGGAGAATCTGGAAGAGCCGACTCCAGCGCTCGTTCAGCGTGTCAACGAGCGCGCCGCCGAGATCGCAGCCGACCTCAACGCGGAGCAGGCCAGGCTCGCGATGCCGCGAACGTGGTGATCGGTTCCGGCCGAGCCGGTTCCGAGAGTACCCCCTACCGGATTCGAACCGGCGCTACCGCCTTGAAAGGGCGGCGTCCTAGGCCGCTAGACGAAGGGGGCCCGTGGTGGCGGAGATGGTCGCCACTCGACTCGCCAAGTCTAGAGGACGTGGCGGGGCGGCGTGCAAACGGTTACCCCGGAGAGGGGGTGCGGGTGGGCGTGCGGGACGGGGAGGTCGTCGGGGACGGGGTGCGGGACGGCCAGTCGGACGGGAACTCCGAGGGGAACGGGGACGTCGGGGACGCCGGCGGGGACGTGGCCGGGGGCTGGGGCTTGACGGCGCGGTCCGGGGCGGGTTCGAGGTGGCGCTCGATCTGCGCCGAGGTGAGGCCGAGGCCGCCGAGCCGGAGGTCGTCCCAGCCCTGGAGGCGGTGGCTGGCGCGGGAGAAGTAGAGGACGGACAGCTCGATGGGGGTGGGCTGCTCGTGTTCGAGGCCGCGCAGGCCCGCGCCGCCGGTGGAGCCCTGGACGAAGAGGCGGGAGCCGGTGGGGAGGAGCTTCGTCGAGCGGGCGTGGGTGTGGCCCGCGAGGATCATGGGGGCGACGCCGGAGAAGCCCTCGCCCTCGGTGGGGTCGTGGGTGACGACGAGGTCGGGGAGGTCGCCCCCGCCGCGCAGCCGCTCGGCATGGCGCAGGCCCTCGGCGCGGAGCTGGTCGGCGCCGACGTAGTCGTCGCGGGTGCTCTTGTCGGGGGTGAAGCGGGGGTCGCCGAGGCCGTAGACGCGCAGGCCGGCGACCTCGCGGGTCGTGTCGTCCAGGACGATCGCGTTCTTCTGCCGGGCGACGGCCTTCTGGGTCTGCTTGGAGTCGTGGTTGCCGCGGACGTAGACGTAGGGGACCTTCAGGTCGGAGATCTCGTCCGCGAACTTGTCCTCGGGCTTGCTGCCGTGGTCCATCAGGTCGCCGCTGTCGATGACGACGTCGACCTTGAACTGGGTGCTGACGGACTTGATCACGTTCCAGGCGGCGGGGTTGAGGTGGATGTCGGAGACGTGCAGCACGCGGATGGTCGACGGGTCGGGCTCGTAGGTGGGGAGGGTCGAGGTGGTGGCGTACAGCTCGGAGATGTTGCCGACGAGGCGGGCGAGCTGGGCGCGGTAGGCGGAGAAGCGCTCGACGATGCTGCGGGCGTCGCCGACGACCTGGGGGGCGTTGGCGAGCAGGCCGGTGTAGCGGGGCTCGGCGATGGACTGGGGGTTGAACGTCCCCCAGGTGACGAGGGTGAGGGCGACGAGGCCCGCGGCGGCGGAGCCCAGGCCGAGCAGGGCGCGCCGCCAGGAGCGGAAGAGCAGCAGGGACGCGACGAAGCTCGTGGCCAGGCCGATGAGGACGGCGCGCAGGAGGAGTTCGGCGATGCCGTGCCGGAGCTGGCCCGCGATGTGGTCGGTGAGGCGGTCCAGCGCGGTCTCGTCCTCGATCAGCTTCTTGGCCTGGTCGGGGCGCAGGTCGGTGAGGCGGGCCTCCAGGGAGACGGGCCCGCCGTGGGTGTCGAGCTGGAGGGAGCCGAGCGGGGGGAGCTTCAGGGTCGTCCCGCCGTGCAGGGACGGGTGCAGGCTGAGCTGGACGTCCGCGGGGCCGACGGGGGTGACGTAGCGGCCGCCGGCGAGGAGGCCCAGGTAGCCGGCGGCGAGCCCGATGATGAAGACGAGGAAGAACCGCGTCCAACGGCTGGTGAGTACGGGTCGGGCGCGGCGGGTGACGGGCGAGCAGGCGTCGCGGGCGCGCGCAGCGTAGGCGCGCACGGTTGCGGAAGCCTGGGTCAACGCGGCGCGGACCTTGGGCACGTGTTCCCCTTCTGTCGAGCAGAATGACCGGTGTGATGGAGTTGTCGCGCGATGCGTTCGAGGACCTCGTCGGGGAGGCTCTCGACAGCATCCCGCCCGAGCTGACCGCCCACATGCGCAATGTCGTCATCGTCGTCGAGGACGACGCGCCGGAGCGCGGCCTGCTCGGCCTATACCAAGGCGTACCACTCACCGAGCGGGGCGACTGGTACGGGGCCGTCCTGCCCGATCACATTTCGATCTACCGCAACGAGATCCTCCGTATATGTGACACCGAGGATGACGTGGTGGAAGAAGTCCGAATAACAGTCGTACACGAGATCGCCCACCACTTCGGCATCGACGACGAGCGGCTGCACGAACTCGGATATTGATCCGAGAAATGTGTACTGTAGGTCACGCGACTGCCACGCAGCGTGAGTTAATAGGGGAGGGCGCCCGGCACCGGGCGGACTGAACTGGAGCGTGCGTGGCGGGAAGGCAGACCGGCCGGCATCGTCGTCCGCCGGATGAGCAGGCGACCTACCGTGAGGTTTTCGCGGTGGGCGAGTTCCGTGCTCTCTGGCTCGCGCAGGCCCTGTCGTTCGTCGGCGACCAGCTCGCGCAGGTCGCGCTCGCCGTGCTCGTGTACGACCACACGAAGTCGACGCTGCTCACGGCGCTGATGTACGCGCTGACCTATATCCCGCCGATCGTGGGCGGGCCGGTGCTGTCCGGGCTCGCCGACCTCTTCCCGCGCCGGACGGTCATGGTCGTCTGCGACGTCCTGCGGGCCGGGCTGGTCGCGGTGATGGCGCTCGTGCCGATGCCGGTCGCGGGGCTGTCGGGGCTGGTGTTCCTGACGGTGCTGCTGGGGACGCCGTTCTCCGCCGCTCGCGCCGCCGTCATGCCCGACGTACTGGAAGGCGACCGTTATGTGGCGGGGTCGGCGATCGCGAACGTCACCCAGCAGATCACGCAGGTGCTGGGCTTCCTGGTGGGCGGCGCGGCCGTCGCCGTCGTCGGGACGTACGAGGCGCTCGGGCTGGACGCGCTGACGTTCGGCGCCTCCGCCGTCATCCTGGTCGGCTGGCTGCGCCGGCGGCCCGCGCCGCGGCGCGGGGAGCGCCAGGTGCTCGGGCTGTGGCGCGGCACGCGGGACGGCGTGCGGCTCGTGTTCGGCGACCCGGTGCTGCGGTCGCTGGTGCTGTTCGCGTGGCTCTGCGCGTTCTACGTGATCCCCGAGGGCCTGGCCGTCCCGTACGCCGCGACGTTCGGGGGCGGCGCGGTGACGGCCGGGCTGCTGCTGGCGGCGATGCCGGCGGGGATGGTGGTGGGCTCGCTGCTGTTCAGCCGGTTCGTCCGGCCGGCGAGCCGGCTGCACGTCATGGGCTGGATGTCGATGCTCGCGTGCCTGCCGCTGATCGGCGCGGGCGCGCATCCGCCGCTGTGGTGCGTCGTCGCGCTGTGGGCGCTGTCGGGCGTCGGCGGCGCCTACCAGCTCGCGGCCAACGCCGCGTTCGTGGGGGCGGTCCCGGCGTCCGGGCGGGGGCAGGCGTTCGGGCTCGCCCAGTCCGGCATCCTCGCCGGGCAGGGCGTCGGCATCCTCATCGGCGGCGCCGCGGCCCAGGTGCTCGGGCCGGAGACCGTGGTCGCGCTCGCCGGCGTCCTCGGCCTTTCGGCCGCCGCGATACTGACCCTGGGCTGGAACCAGGTCCGCGGCGGCGTCATCGCCGGGGCGCGCGAGCGCGTCGAGGCCGTCGTCGTCACCCCGCCGTCCGGGGGCGGCGACGAGCTGTCCGGTATCCAGGCGTCCTAGACGGCGTCCTAGACGCTGGTCCGGTTCTTGTTGACCGTGGCCTTCGTCTTCTGCACGGCGTCCTGGACGGTCGGGGAGTCGCTCGCCTTCTTGAACAGGTCCTCGGCGACCGACTTCTCCGCGCCCTCCTCGGGGATGAGCAGCCACGCGATCGCGTAGAGCGCGACGCCCGCGCCACCGAAGATCGTGAAGATGGCCAGGCCGAGCCGGAGGATGTTGGGGTCGACGCCGAGGTACCGCCCGGCGCCGGAGCACACGCCGGCGATCATCCGTCCCTCGCGGGTGCGGCGGAGCTGCTTGCTGGTGGTCTTCTCCATGTCCATGCCTCGATCATGCCCAGCCACGGGTAACCCTGACATCCGGATTCGCCCTGATTTACCCCTGAATGCCCCCCTGCCCGGTCAGGGTCGCGCCCCCGACGTACCCTCGTGGCGGACGGCCCCGGACGGAGGAGACCCCGCATGGACGTGCTGCGCGTAGACGACCGGCTCACCGACGAGGAGCGGATGGTCCGCGACACCGTGCGCGCCTTCGTGGCCGAGAAGGTGGCGCCGCACCTGGCCACCTGGTTCGAGGACGGGACGTTCCCCGCCCGCGAACTGGCGCCCGAGCTGGGCAAGCTGGGCCTGCTCGGCATGCATCTGGAGGGCTACGGCTGCGCCGGGACGAGCGCCGTCGCCTACGGGGTCGCATGCCGGGAGCTGGAGGCGGCCGACTCGGGGCTGCGCAGCTTCGTCTCCGTCCAGGGGTCGCTGGCGATGGCGGCGATCCACAAGTACGGGTCGGAGGACCAGAAGACCGAGTGGCTGCCGAGGATGGCCGCCGGTGAGGCGATCGGCTGCTTCGGGCTGACCGAGCCCGACCGCGGCTCCGACCCCGGCGACATGCGCACCCGCGCCGTCCGGGACGGCGCCGACTGGGTGCTGGACGGCGCCAAGATGTGGATCACCAACGGGTCGATCGCCGACGTCGCCGTGGTCTGGGCGCGCACCGACGACGGGATCCGCGGCTTCCTCGTCCCGAAGGGCACCCCGGGGTTCGCCGCGAGCGACATCCACCGGAAGCTCTCGCTGCGGGCGTCGGTCACCTCCGAGCTGGTGCTGGACGGCGTGCGGCTGCCGGAGTCGGCGATGCTGCCCAACGTGAAGGGCCTGAAAGGCCCGCTCGGCTGCCTCTCGGAGGCCCGCTACGGCATCCTGTGGGGCGCCGTCGGGGCCGGGCGGTCCTGCTACGAGGCGGCCGTCGACTACGCCAAGACGCGCGAGCAGTTCGGCAAGCCGATCGGGTCGTTCCAGCTCACCCAGGAGAAGCTCGCCTGGATGGAGGTCGCCCTCGGCCAGGCGGGCCTCGTCGCCCTGCACATCGGGCGGCTCAAGGACGAGGGGACCGTGACCCCGCAGCAGGTCTCGTTCGGCAAGCTCGCGAACGTCCGCGCCGCGCTGGACGTCGCCCGCGAGGCCCGGACCGTCCTCGGCGCCAACGGGATCACGCTCGAATACCCGGTCATCCGGCACATGAACAACCTGGAGAGCGTCCTGACCTACGAGGGCACCCAGGAGGTTCACCTGCTGACCCTGGGGAAGGCCGTCACCGGGCTGGACGCCTTCCGTTAAGCATTCCTTGAACCCTCCACGTAGGGTTATTCACTGGACGTCCTGCATCCGACCTGGGCAGACTCGCCCGGTCGAGCGATCTACACGAGGGAGCGGCATGAGAGTCGGCATCGTCGGGGCCACCGGACAGGTCGGGGCCAAGATGCTCGAGATCCTGGCCGAGCGGGGATTCCCGGTGGACGAGCTGCGGCTGTTCGCCTCGGCCCGTTCGGCGGGCCGCAGGCTCCCGTGGAACGGCACCGAGATCACCGTCGAGGACGCGGCCGCCGCCGACTACACCGGCCTCGACATCGTGCTGTTCTCCGCGGGCAAGACCACGTCCAGGGAACTGGCGCCCAAGGTCGCCGCCGCCGGCGCCGTCGTGATCGACAACTCCTCCGGCTGGCGGATGGACCCGGACGTCCCGCTGGTCGTCGCCGAGGTCAACCCGCACGCCGCGGCGCAGCGCCCCAAGGGCATCATCGCCAACCCGAACTGCACCACGATGGCCGCGATGCCGGTGCTGCGCCCCTTGCACGAGGAGGCCGGCCTTACCGCCCTCGTCGTCTCCACCTACCAGGCCGTCTCCGGCAGCGGCCTCGCCGGCGTCGCCGAACTGCACGACCAGGCGGCCAAGACCGTCCAGACCGCCGACCGGCTCACCCACTCCGGGACGGCCGTGGAGTTCCCCGAGCCGTCGGTCTACGTGCGCCCGATCGCGTTCAACGTCCTCCCCATGGCGGGCTCGATCGTCGACGACGGCCTCGCCGAGACCGACGAGGAGCAGAAGCTCCGCAACGAGAGCCGCAAGATCCTGGAGATCCCGGACCTGAAGGTGTCGGGCACCTGCGTCCGCGTCCCCGTCTTCACCGGCCACTCCCTGCAGGTCAACGCCCGCTTCGAGCGCCCGATCAGCCCCGAGCGCGCGAGCGGGCTGCTCGCGGGCGCGCCCGGCGTCGTCCTGTCGGACGTCCCGACGCCGCTCCAGGCCGCCGGCCAGGACCCCACCTACGTGGGCCGCATCCGCCGCG
This sequence comes from Actinomadura sp. K4S16, assembly GCF_008327685.1. GTDB lineage: Bacteria > Actinomycetota > Actinomycetes > Streptosporangiales > Streptosporangiaceae > Spirillospora. The sequence goes on along the minus strand of NZ_BDDE01000017.1, from coordinate 295,964 downwards.
ACGAGACCGTGGAGAACGGCCTCGCCCTCTTCTGCTCGGGCGACAACCTGCGCAAGGGCGCGGCCCTCAACACCGTCCAGATCGCCGAACTGGTCGCCGCGGGGAGCTAGCGGCGCCCCCGCACCTCCAAGGACTCGAGAAGGGCGGCGGTGCTCCGCGCGATCTCCTCCACGGCCCGGTCGAACGCCTCGGCGTTGTGCGACGCGGGCGCCCGGAACCCGGAGATCTTGCGCACATACTGGAGCGCCGCCGCCCTCACGTCCTCATCGGTGACAACGTCGGCATACGGCGGTCGAAGCGTCTTAATGCTGCGGCACATACCCCCAGTCTGCCCCCACCCACCGACAGCTTGAGGACCGCAGCCCCGAGGCGGCATGAACGCCCGCACGAATCTCAGCCCTCGAGCAACCACGCAACAACCTGGGAGCTCGCGATCGCGTCCGAAGGCAGATTCGAGCGAAGCAAGAATCTGATCGCGAAGCGAGCCGCCAAGGCGAGCCGGAGCGATGCCAGCGATCGCCCGCAGTGCCCGACGATGGAGGGCCGCCAGGCCCGAAGGAGGAGAGCGCTGCCATAGACACAGAGCGCCCCCCGGCATCTGCCGGGGGGCGCTGGCGGGGGGCGGGGTCCCCGGCTTCTTCCTGTGCACGGGGCGGGCCGAGATCGTCCCGTGCGGTGTACTGGTGAACGGCCCTGGGGGTGGGGGAGGGGCCGTCCACGAGTGCATCGCGGCGGGCGGTGGGGTGTCAACGAATCCATCCGCCACTGGATTTTCAATTGTGTGAACGGGGCCGTGCAAAACTCTGAAAACGGCCCTCGGCCTGCGGTTACTTGGTGATCTTGAGGTTGTCCAGGCCGGCCTCGACGAGGCTGCCCGTGCCGGCGTCGGCGGCTTCGGCGACGATGCGGACGGTCTGGCCGGCGTAGGCGGAGACGTCCGCGGTCTGCGTCTGCCAGGACCCGGCGCGGTTCGTCGCCGCGCCCGCCTGGCTGAGGACGGTCGTGGAGCCGTTCGGCCCGACGATCCGCACCCGCAGGTAGTCGTCGCTTGAGCTGTTGTTCAGGTGGGCGAGGTACCAGGAGAACGACAGCGTCTTCGAGCCGGCCGGCAGCGCGATCGCGGGCGACTGGACGGTGGTGGTGCCGCCGTCCAGGTCGTAGGTTCCGGCGTCGGTTCCGGCGGCCGCGCCCGTCACGAGGGCGCCGCTGCCGCTCGCGGCGGCGAGCTGCAGGTCGGTGCCGGAGTAGCTGGTCGGCTGCGGGGTGCCGCGCTCCCAGCGGCCCGTGGTGGCGGTGTCGCTGCCGTTCGGGTTGGCCGTCCAGCCGGTGCCCGATTCGAGGTCGTCGGAGAAGACGGTGTCGCCGGGCGGCTCCTGGGTGCCGCCGTCGCCGCCGAGCGTCCAGACGGCGTACGCGATGGCGTCGGCGTTGCGGTCGAGCGCGGTGTCGTCGATGTTGGACGCGGTGTCGCAGGAGGAGTGGTAGCAGCGGTCGAACGCCACGCCCGCCTGGCCGCCCCACAGCTGCGCCTGCTGGGTGGTCTTGCGCCCCTCGGCACCGGTGAACAGCCCGCCCGCGGCGATCCCGTACCGGATGAACGGCCCGTAGTCGGAGCGGCCGTCGAACGCGGTGTCCTGGACGGGCACGTTGATCGACTGGAAGTGGGCGCGCAGCGTCTGCTCGATCTCGGCGGATCCGGCCGGGCCGCCGCTGCCGCTGGAGCCGTCGCCGTCGTAGGCGAAGTAGCCGGGGTTGGGGGAGCCGACCATGTCGAAGTTCAGGTAGCGCTTGATCTTCGACCGCTCGGTGGAGGGCAGGTTGTTGACGTAGTAGGTCGAGCCGACGAGGCCGAGCTCCTCGGCGCCCCACCAGCCGAACCGCAAGTGCCGCTTGGGTGCGTACTTCTCGCGGGCGACGGCGAGCGCGACCTCCAGGTTCGCGGCGGAGCCCGTGCCGTTGTCGTTGATGCCGGGCCCGGCCGTGACGCTGTCGAGGTGCGCGCCGGTCATCAGCACGTCGTTGGTGTCGCCGCCGGGCCAGTCGGCGATCAGGTTGTAGCCGGTGGCGCCGTTCGAGGTGAACGACTGGACGCTGGTCTGGTAGCCGGCGGCGTCCAGCTTGCCCTTCACGTAGTCGAGCGAGGCGCGGTAGCCGGAGCGGCCGTGGGCGCGGTTGCCGCCGTTGGCGTTGGCGATGCTCTGCAACTGGGACAGGTGCGCCTTGACGTTGGAGAGCGGGATGTCGGGCGCGGCCAGGGCGGTGGGCGCGGCCGCGGCGCCGGACGGGGCGAGCAGGGCCGACGCCGCCAGGGCCGCCGCGCCCAGGGTCGCGAAGATACGCGATCTCATGAGTTCCTCCAGGTAGGGCGCGGCCCGCGACGGGGGAGCGGGCCCCGTCACGGGCCGCGGGCGGGGGGCGGTCAGGCCTTGGTGATGGTGAGGTTGTCGATGCCCGCCTCGACGAGGCTGGCGGTGCCGGCGTCGGCCGCTTCGACGACGATGCGGACGGACTGGCCGGCATAGGCGGACAGGTCGTACGTCGCCGTCTGCCACGCCCCGGCCTTGTTGGCCATGGCGCCGCTCTGGCTCAGCACGGTGCTCGACCCGTTCGCGCCGACGACGCGGACGCGCAGGTAGTCGTCGGTCGAGCTGTTGTTGAGGTAGGCGAAGTTCCAGGAGAACTTCAGCGACAGGGTGCCGCTCGGCAGGCTGATCGCCGGGGACTGGACGGTGCTGGTGCCGCCGTCCAGGTCATAGGTTCCGGCGTCGGTTCCGGCGGCCGCGCCCGTCACGAGGGCGCCGCTGCCGCTCGCGGCGGCGAGCTGCAGGTTGGTGCCGGAGTAGCTGGTCGGCTGCGGGGTGCCGCGCTCCCAGCGCCCCGTGGTGGCGGTGTCGCTGCCGTTCGGGTTGGTCGTCCAGCCCGTTCCCGACTCGAAGTCGTCGGAGTAGACGGCACCGGGCTGGCCCTGCCCGACGGTCAGCGTGTAGGTGGCCGTTCGGTCGACGGACGCGCCGTCGGCGAGGACGGTCAGCTTGTAGGTGCCGTCAGCCGTCCCGGCCGGGACGGTGACCGTCATCGTGGACGACTGCCCCGAGGTGACGGTGGCGGGCGAGAACGTCGCGGTCGGGCCGGACGGGCTGCTCGTCGCCGACAGCGAGACCTGCTGCGCGGTGCCGCCGGTGGTCTGGGTGCTGACCGTGGCGGTCGCCGTCCCGCCCGCCTGGGCGGTGCCGGAGCCGGGGCTGAGCGAGATCGAGAAGTCGTTCTGCTGGGTGCCGCAGGCCGCCTCGCCGCTCTGCGCGGGGACGTTGATCGCGCTCCACGCCGCCTTCACCGCGTTGCACTCGGTGGCCGAGCCGGGGAACAGCTGCAGCGCCGCGTTGATCGTCTCGATGCGGGCGCGGGCGTGGCTCCAGTTCGTCACCTTGCGGTTCAGGCCGCCCATGAAGATCTGGCCGGCCTTCTGGATGCCGATGCCGGTGACGGTGGAGCTGTTGCAGGTCGGGCTGGTCGGGTTGCCGTTGGTCGGGTTCGAGCCCTCGGCCAGCAGGTAGAACCAGTGGTTCTGCGGGCCGGCCGCCGCGTGCACCTCGGTGCTCGGGATCGAGGACGAGTAGCAGTTCGGGTCGCCCAGCGCGGACGGGTTGTACATGTTGCGGATCGGGCCCTGGCCGACCAGGTCGACCTCCTCGCCCACCAGGTAGTCCGGCGGGTCGTAGGTGGAGGGCTCGTTCATGTAGTGCTCGGTCAGCGCGCCGAAGATGTCGCCGGCCGACTCGTTCAGCCCGCCCTTCTCGTTGCCGTTGCCGCCGCTGTCGCCGCCGGGCGTGGTGGTGAAGACGGCGTGGCCGTTCTCGTGGCCGACGACGTCGACCGACGTGGCCTGCTTGGTGCCGGCCTGGTTGTGGCCGAAGTTGGTGTAGCTGCCGTTCCAGTAGGCGTTGACGTCGCTCAGGCCGACGCGGAGCGGGAAGCCGCCGCCGCTGCCGTTGATGCCGTTGCGGCCGAGCCAGGAGCCCAGCATGTCCCATTCCTTCTGGACCGCGTAGAGGGCGTCGACGCAGGCGGTCTCCAGGTCGGTGCCGCTGCCGTTGCCCCACGCGCTGTCGGTGCCGGTGTAGGTGGAGCCGTTCTGGCCACCGCACCGGATGCCGGAGCGCTGCGGGTCGCTCATGGACGTGGCGGCGGTGCTGAGGTCGACCGTGCCGTGGTAGTTGCTGCGGTCGTCGGCCGCGTCCCGGACCTCGTCGTAGGTCTTGACGACCTTGCCGGACCTGGCGTCGACGAACACGTGCAGCTTCGTCGGGGCCTTCTTCTGGGTGCCGCTGACGACGGTCTCATAGACGAGGCGTCCGGAGCCCTCGGCGAGCACCATCAGGCGGGGCGTGGACGCGGTCTCGACCTTGGACACGCGGGCGCGCGACGTCTTGGCGGCCTGCGCCGCGCCGATCGACGCCTTGGTCGACACGTCGAGCTTGCGGGTCTGGCCGACGGTGGTGCTCAGCACGCCGCCGCTGGCGTTGGTGGTGACGACGAAGTCGCCGCCGTAGACGGGCAGGCCGTCGTAGGTGCGCTCGTAGGCCACGTACTGCAGGCCGCGCAGGCCCGAGGTGACCCCGCGCCGGACGATCCGGTCCTCGGGGGCCTTCTTGAACGCGGCGGGCTTCGCCGCGACCAGGCGGTCGGCCGAGGCGGCGGCGACGGCGCGCGGGTCCGGCTTGGCCAGCGCGGCGGGGGCGGTGCGGGGTGTCGCACCTGAGGCGGGCGAGGACATCGCCACGGCGAGGCCGACGGACAACGCCGCCGCCCCGATCGCGGTCTGGTGTCTCACGGGGGTGCTCCTTCCACGTGCCGGGCGGGGAGGGGGTGGGGCACGTGGAGACCCTTTGTGAGGGCGCTCCATGAACCGCCGCCCGCCCGGCGGGGGGTTTGGATGGGGACTCATCCGGATGAGCTGACCCGAAGTGCACCGTGGTTCGGGAAGGGAGTCAATAAATCCATTTGGTTCTGGATTTTCAATTCTGTGGAGGGAATCTCTGAAACCAATGGAAGGCCGTGGTCTGCCAGCGCGGACGGGCCGGGCCGGTGAACCGGCCCGGCCCGTCAGGCAGGGAACCAAGGGGGCGGCGAGCGCGTTGAGGCGCCCGGCCCGCGTCAGGGGGCGATGCGGCGGCAGAGCCAGGAGAGCGCCAGCGGGTAGCGGTAGTCGATGGCGCCGTGCCCCGCGTCGAACAGCTCGAAATGGATCACGTCCTCCGCGACGCCGGCGTCGAGCAGCGCCCGGCGGAACGCCTCCGCGCCGATGTCGAGGTACCACTCGTCGCGCGTCCCGCCGTCGATCCAGATCGCGCGCTGCGACCGCATCGCCTCGGCGTGCCCGGGCACCATCCGTACCGGGTCCCACGCGAGCCAGCGCTCCCACACCTCCGGCCGCAGCACGCCGGTGACCGGGTCGAACGGCAGGTCGACCGTGCCGTCCTCGCGTGCGGAGTAGCACAGCGCCATGCCGAGGATGTTGAGCAGTTCCATGTCCTCGGGCTTGGTGAACGAGGTGCGGCTCCTGAAGTCGTCCCACCAGCGCCAGATGTCGCCGTCGTACTTGCGCAGGTGGCGGACGCACTTGGGGAACTCGGTCAGGTAGCAGTACTCGAACAGGGCGTCCCCGGCGTGCGTCGCGAGCGCGCCGAACAGGTCGGGGCGGAGCATCGGCGTGATCATCGCGCCGTAGCCGCCGCTGGACTTGCCGCTGATCGCCCGGTGCTCGGGCGCGTCGAGCGTCCGGTAGTGGCCGTCCACCCACGGGACGACCTCGTCGCAGATGTAGGAGTGGTAGCGGCCCGTGCCGGGCGAGTCGACGAACTGGCTGCCGCCGTGCGCCGTCCAGGCGTCCACGAACACCACGATCGCGGGCGGCGCCTCCCCGGAGGCGAACACCGCGTCGGCCGTCTCGGGGAACGGCTGCCGGTAGGGCATCCGGTTGCGCCAGATGCCGACGTGCCCGGTGAAGCCGGTGATCACGTAGACGCTGGGGTAGCGGCGGTCCGGTTCGTCGTCGTACCCGGGCGGTACGTACACCAGGACCGGCCGCTCGTGCGGATCGCCCAGCGGGTTGCCGCGCAGCAGCTCGCTGCTGACGGTGTGCTCTTCCAGGCGGCCGGCGAGCTCGGCGGACCACGGCTGCATCGCGTACTCCCTTGTCGCAAAGCGAATGATCAGCTCGACGCTAACCCATGGCCCGGACGTCCGGACGGGCCCGCCGTCGGGGGCGGATGTCACAATCCGGCGGGGTTCTCCGCTCCTACAGGGAAGTGAAGGAGACAGACATGACCGACAACGCCGCACGCCTTCGGGAACTGCACCGGCCGGGCGACCCGCTGCTGCTGCCCAACGTCTGGGACGCGGGGAGTGCGAAGACCGTCCAGGAGGCCGGGTTCCCGGCCCTCGCCACCGCCAGCGCCGCCGTGTCCGCCATGCTCGGCTACCCCGACCGCGAGGGGGCGCCCGTCGAGGAGATGTTCGCGGCCGCCGAGCGCGTCATCCGCGCGGCGACCGTCCCCGTCACCGTGGACGCCGAGGCCGGGTACGGGCTCCAGCCGGGTGAGCTGGTCGAGCGGCTGCTCGCCATCGGGGCGGCGGGCTGCAACCTGGAGGACACCTACGCCGGGGAGCTGGCGAAGCCGGAGACGCAGGCCGAGTACATCGCGGCCGTCCGGGAGGCGGCCGGTGACGCCCTCGTGATCAACGCCCGGGCGGACGTCTTCGTCGCCAAGGCGCCGGACCCGGTCGAGGCCGCGATCGCCCGCGGACGGCTCTACCTGGAGGCCGGCGCCGACTGCGTGTACCCGATCGCGGCGCCGCCGGACGCCCTCCCGTCCCTGGTCAAGGGGATCCCGGGGCCGATCAACGCGAACAACTTCCCTGGCACCTCGCTCAGGGATCTGGCGGAGACGGGCGTCGCGCGCGTCTCCTACGGCCCGATGCCGTACCTGCGCGCCCTGGACGCGCTGAAGGAGTTCGCCGGCCGCGTCCTGGCGAAGGAGGACCCCTACGCCTGACCTGGGGGTCGCCTACGCCTGGCCGGGTCCCCCGCACGGGCCCGGGCCGCCTGGCCAAGGGGCGACCGCACAGCCCTGAGCTCTGGCGCCTGCGCCCCGCCCGGCGTAGGCGCCTGGCCTCCGGTGCGGGCCGCGTGTGAGGGCGCTCTCACGACGGGCGCCTTGCAAGTGTCCACTTACGATGGCACAGTGAGACGAAATTCGACTCGTTGTATCAGACGTGGGCGCAGGCGCGAGCCCGTACGGAGGTGGGGCCGGCATGACCGCGACCGTTGAGGAGACGCCGCCGAAAGTCGTCCTGGACTCGATCAGCGGCATGGCCCTGGCCGCCGCCGCGGCCAACGTCGTCATGCAGCTGTCCCGCCTGCCGATCGGGCACGGCGTCGCCGAGAGCACGGTCGACAGCGGCCGCGTCGACAAGCACCCGGTCAAGCGGGCCCGCACCACGCTCAGCTACATCGCCGTCGCCATGCTCGGCACCGAGGCCGAACGCGAGGCGATGCGGCGCGAGGTGAACCGGGCGCACCGGCACGTCCGCGCGAAGGAGCCCGTCGCCTACAACGCGTTCGACCGCGAGCTGCAGCTGTGGGTCGCCGCGTGCCTCTACGCGGGCGTCGAGATGATCTACGCGATGCTGTACGGGGAGCCGTCGGAGGAGGAGGCCGCCGAGCTGTACCGGTACGGCGCCCGCTTCGGCACCACCCTCCAGGTCGCGCCGGAGATGTGGCCGCCGGACCGGGCCGCCTTCGAGGAGTACTGGCGGGCGGGCCTGGAGAAGATCGAGATGGACGACGTCACCCGCCGCTACCTGCGCGACCTCGCCGACATGCGCTTCCTGCCCGCGCCCGTCCACTGGACGCTCGGCCGGTTCCACCGCTTCCTGACGCTCGGCTTCCTGCCCCAGCCGTTCCGCGACGAGCTCGGCCTCCCGTGGACGCCGCGCGACCAGGCGCGCTTCGACCGCTTCGCCCGCGTGCTGGCACGGAGCAACCGCGCCCTGCCGGGCCCGGCGCGGATGTTCCCCTTCAACCTCTACCTGCGCGACGTCCGGCGCCGCATCAGGAGCGGGCGCCCGATCGTGTGACCTCGTCCCGGGCGCTCAGCGGGGCACCTCCCGGGCCGCGGCGTCCGCGTTCCGCGCGTTCTCCGGGTTCTCCTGGTCCCGCGCGGTGTCCGCAGTGTCCTGCGTGTCGGACGGTTTGATCTGGAGCTCGAAGTCGCCCTTGTGGTGGGTGACGCCGGCGATGACGGCGTCCTCCAGCACCTCGGCGCCCTTGTGCTGGCGGCGCATCATCGGATCGGAGCGGACGTCCTTCGCCAGCGCGACGCACAGCAGGATCAGCACGATCGCGAACGGCAGCGCGCCGATGAACGTGATGTTCTGGATCCCGTTGAGCGCCTCGTCCCCGCCGATCACCAGCATGATCGCGGCGACCCCGCCCGTCATCGCGCCCCAGAAGACCACGACCCAGCGGGACGGGGAGGTCGAGCCGCGCTGCGACAGCGTGCCCATCACGATCGACGCCGCGTCCGCGCCGGACACGAAGAAGATCGCGACCAGCACCATGACGACGACTCCGGTCACCGCCACCCACGGCAGGTGGCCGAGGACGTTGAAGGTGATCTGCTCCTCGGTCCCGTTCCCGAACGGGTTCAGGCCCTTGCGCTGCTGGTCGACGGCCGTCCCACCGAAGATCGCGAACCAGACCACGCTGACCGCGCTCGGCACGAGGATCACGCCGGCGACGAACTGCCGGATGGTGCGGCCGCGGCTGATCCGGGCCAGGAACATGCCGACGAACGGCGCCCAGGAGATCCACCACGCCCAGTAGAAGATCGTCCAGTTGGACAGGAACGTCTTCATCGGCTCGCCGCCCGTCGCGCCCGACCGGGACGCCATCTCCCCGAAGTCCTGGAGGTAGACGCCGAGCGTGGTGGGCAGCAGCTCCAGGATGAAGACGGTCGGCCCGACCACGAACACGAAGAGCGCGAGGAGGACGGCCAGCACCATGTTGATGTTGGACAGCCACTGGATGCCGCGCGCGACGCCGGACACGGCCGACACCACGAAGCAGACCGTCAGCACCACGATGACAAGGACGAGGACGGTGGTGCCGAGCGACTCGATCCAGCCCGCCTCCTGCATCCCGGTCCGGATCTGCAGCGCGCCGATGCCGAGCGAGGCGGCCGAGCCGAAGAGGGTGGCGAACAGCGCGAGGACGTCGATGACCTTGCCCGCGGGACCCGCGGCGCGGCGGCGGCCGAGCAGCGGCGTGAACGCCGAGCTGATCAGCTGGCTGCGGCCCCGGCGGTAGTGGCTGTACCCGATCGCGAGGCCGAGCACGGCGTAGATCGACCACGGGTGCAGCGTCCAGTGGAACATCGTGGTCGCCATGGCCGTCTCGATCGCGGCCTCGCTCTGCGCCGGGTCGGTGCCGGGCGGCGGCTTCACGAAGTGCGTGAGCGGCTCGGCGACGCCGAAGAACATCAGCCCGATGCCCATGCCCGCGCTGAACATCATCGCGACCCACGAGACCGTGCGGAACTCCGGCTCGTCCCCCTCCTGCCCGAGCGGGATGCGGCCGTACCGGCTGAACGCCAGCCACAGCGAGAAGATCACGAAGCCGGTCGCGGCGAGCACGAACAGCCAGCCGAGGTTCGTCAGCAGCCAGTCCAGCGCCGTGCCGGCGACCGAGCCGAGGCCGCCGGTGTCGGCCGCGCCCCAGATCACGAACGAGGCCGACAGCACCGCCGCGACGCCGTAGACGACCCAGTCGGTACGCGGCCGCTCGTGCTCGACGAGGCTCACGGGCTCGGTGCCGGGATACTCGTCGCGCTCGCCCGGCTCGGGCTTGGTCCTCTCCATAGCCCGGTCTCATGCCCGAAAGTTCAGTTTTCAGTTACGCAGGGGAGCGGTCCGTTTGCAAAATCTTTGGGTTCGCGGACTCCGGCGTCCCCGGCCGTCGGAGCGCCTCCGGCCGGGGACGGCGCGGTCAGCGGCGGGCGGTGACGCGGGTGGGCAGGGACGCGAAGCCGCGGTCGTTGGACGAGCGGACCCGCTTCGCGGCGTCGATGTCGATCTCGTAGTCGGCCACGACGTCCGCGATCTCGCCGAGCGCGATGCGGGCCTCCAGCCGGCCGAGGTTCGCGCCGAGGCAGTGGTGGCGGCCGTTGCCGAACGCGAGGGACGCGCCGGTGTCGCGGTCGAGGTCGAAGCGGTCGGGCTCGGGGAAGACGTCCGGGTCGCGGTTGGCGGCGCCGGTGAGCAGCAGGACGCGCGCGTCCGCCGGGATCGTCACGCCGTGCAGCTCCACGTCCTCGTTGGTGGTGCGGGCGAGCGCCTGGGACGGCGGGTCCCAGCGCAGGGTCTCCTCGATCCAGTCCTCGACGCGCCCGCCGAGCGCGGCGGCCCGCTGCTCGGGGTGCCGCCAGGCGGCGTGCCAGGCGTTGCCGAGCGTGAGCATCGTGGTCTCGATGCCGGCGCCGACGAGCAGGATCAGCACGCCGACGATCTCCTCCGGGGTGAGCCGGTCCTCGCCCTCGGCCGCGTCCAGCAGGCCGGACAGCAGGTCGTCGCGGCGCCGCTGGGCCCGTTCGACGGTCAGCTCGGTGTAGTAGGCGACGAGGGCGCCGATCGCCTGGAGCGCCTCGGGCGGCAGGTCGTCGCCCGCCTCGTCCCGGTACATGATCGCCATGCCGAGGTCGCGGACCTTGCCGCGGTCGGCCTCGGGGACGCCGACCAGCTCGGAGATCACGTCCGTGGGGAAGCGGGCCGCGAAGCCGGTCATCAGGTCGAAGGAGTCGCCGTCCAGAAGCGGCGCCAGGCACTCGCGCGCGATCTCGCGGATGCGCGGCTCCAGCGCCTGGACGCGCTTCTGCGTGAACGCCCGCGACACCAGGCCGCGCATCCGGGTGTGCTTCGGCGGGTCCATCGCGACGAAGGAGAAGAACCTCTCCGCGTCCGGGCCCCAGAACGCCGGCTCGATCCGCAGGCCGTTCCGGCTGGAGAAGCGGGCGGAGTCCTTCAGGGCCGCGAGAACGTCGGCGTGCCGGGAAAGGGCCCAGAAGTCGTCGGCGTCGTTGCGATGGACCGGTGACTTCTCGCGCAGTTCCGCGTACACCGGGTAAGGGTCGTCCTGAATCGCGAAGTCGAAGGGACTGTAGAAGAGATCCACGGTCGCCACCATTTCACAAAGGCCGCCGTTTCGGTCCCCCGCGGATGTGAGATTCTGTTCTTCGCCCGGTACGACCAGGGCACTTGATCTTGAGCCGCGGGGGCGCGGCGCGCAACGAAACGAGGTCGCCGTGGAAGATGAGTGGGTCCCCGCGGGGATCGACCCGACGAAGGCGCACCCGTCCCGCCGCTACAACTACTGGCTCGGCGGCAAGGACAATTTCGCGGTGGACCGCGAGTCCGCTGAGGTGGTCGCGTCCGCGTGGCCGACCGTCGGCCTGTCGGCCCGGGAGAACCGCAAATTCCTGAAGCGCGTGGTGGGATACCTGGCCGGCGAGGCCGGAATACACCAGTTCTTCGACATCGGCACCGGGCTCCCGTCGGCCGGCAATGTGCACGAGGTCGCCCAGGCGATCGAGCCGACGTCGCGCATCGTCTACGTCGACAACGACCCCGTGGTGCTCGTCCACGCCCGCGCCCTGCTGAACAGCCACCCGGCGGGCCGGACCGCCTACATCGAGGCCGACCTGCGCGAACCCGACAAGATCCTCGCGAACGCCGATCTGCGCGAGACCCTGGACCTGTCCAGGCCGGCGGCGCTGATGCTGGTCGCCACCATGCACTTCATCACCGACGACCACGACCCGCACGGCATCGTCTCCCGCCTGGTCTCGGCCCTGGCCCCCGGCAGCTATCTCGTCATGACGCACGCGACCAGCGAGCACCTCACCCCCGAGCAGTACGCGGAGAACGAGGAGGCGAACGCGCGCAGCGGCGTCCCGTTCCGGCTCCGCACCCGGGAGGAGTTCGCGCGCTTCTTCGACGGCCTGGAACTCCTCCCGCCGGGCATCACCTCGGTCGTCGACTGGCGTCCCGACGCCCCGCCGGAGGACCGCCCGTCGGTCGAGGACGTCTCCATGCTGTGCGCCCTCGCCCGCGTCCCCTGACCCGCCTGATCAGGTGCGCGCCTTGTTCACGGCGTCGACGAGGTCCTCGACGTCCTCGGCCGTGGTGCGGTGGCTGATGACGCAGGCGCGCAGGGCGGCGCGCCCGTCCAGCCGGACGGGGCTGATCCACGCGCGTCCGCTCTCCACGACCGTGCGGGCGAGCGCGTCGTGGTGGTCCCACGTCCGGTCGCCGGGGTCGGCGAAGCACACGACGGGCAGCGGGGTGTCGTTGACGACCTCCCAGCCGGTCGCGGCGAGCCTGCCGCGCAGCACGTCCGCGAGGGCGGCGTCGCGTTCGAGCTGCTCGGCGTAGCCGGCGCGGCCCGCGACGGCGAGGCTGAGGAAGAGCTTGAGGCCCATGAACCGGCGCGACCACTGCTGGGTCGAGGTGTAGGGGTCGACGGTCCCCTGGATCTCGTCCGGCATGTAGGACGTGGTGACCCGGAAGGCCTCCGCGAGGCCCTCGGCGTCGGTGGTGAGCAGCGTGCCCGCGCCCATCGGCACGCTCAGCCACTTGTGCGCGTCGAGCGTGACGGAGTCGGCGCGCTCGATGCCGTCCAGGGCGGGGCGCAGCCGGTCCGACAGCGCCGCCGCGCCCCCGTAGGCGGCGTCCACGTGCAGGCGGAGGCCGAGGCCGGCGCACAGGTCGGCCAGGTCGTGCAGCGGGTCGATCGCTCCGGCGCCGGTGGTGCCGGCCGTCGCGGCGACGAGGAACGGCAGGTCGCCGCGCGCCCGGTCGGCGGCGATCAGCTCGGCGAGCGGCCCGGCCTCCATGCGCAGCCCGGGGCCGGTCGGGACGAGGCGCACGGCGTCCCGCCCGATGCCGGTCGCGTGCGCGATCTTCAGCCAGGCCAGGTGGCTCTCGGACGACGCGTACAGGAGCGGGCGGCCGGGGAGCGCGCGCAGCCCCTCCTTCCCGTACTCCGGCCAGGTCCTGGTCAGCGCGAGCAGCACGGCCGTCAGGTTGGCCTCCGCGCCCCCGCTCGTGAACGAACCGGCCACCGCGTCGCGCGGGTAGCCGAGGCGGCCGCCGAGGAAGCGCACCAGGTGCGCCTCGATCTCCGCCGCGGCGGGGGCGTGCGACCAGGCGGCCAGCTGCGGGTTGAACGCCGCCGCGAGCGTCTCGCCGACCACGCCCATGAAGGTCGGCGTGGGGTTGAACAATCCGAAGTACCGGGGATGCGTGGTGTGGACGGTCGTCGCCCGCAGCAGCTCCGCGACCCCGTCCATAGCCTCGCCGGGCGCGACCGGGCGGTCGAAGTCGTACGCGCCGATCGCCGCACGCAGTTCGTCCACGTCCACGAGGGCGCTCACGTCCCGCCCGGCGATCTGCTCGCGCTCGCCGCGCATCAGGTCGACGACCTGCCGCCACACGCGCTCGGCCGCCTCCGCGGGCGGATCGAAGGAGGCTCGTCCAGAGGGGAAGTGGTCCATGCGTCCGAGCCTGGCGTGCACGGGGCCCGCCCCCAAGTGGCACAAGTGACCATCACCGCTAAATTAGTGACATGCACACGCTCGCCGTCGCCGTCACCGAGGGCGTGCCGATCTTCGAGCTGGCGATCCCGTGCGAGGTGTTCGGGTACGAGCGCCCGGGGCTCGCCCCGTCCTGGTACGACTTCCGCCTCTGCGCCGCTCCCGGCACCCGCACCACCGCCGGCTTCGCCGCCCAAGCCGAGTACGGCCTCGACACGCTCGCCGAGGCCGACACCGTCGTGGTCCCCGCCTGCGCGAGCGTCATCGACCAGCAGCCGCCGGACCTGGTCGACGCGGTCCGCGCCGCGCACCGCAACGGCGCCCGCATCGTCTCGCTGTGCACGGGCGCGTTCGTCCTCGCCGCCGCGGGCCTCCTGGACGGGCGCCCGGCGACCACCCACTGGATGCACGCGGGCGAGCTGGCCGCCCGTCACCCGAAGGTCATGGTGGACGCGTCCGTCCTCTACATCGACGACGGCGACGTGCTGACCAGCGCGGGCACCGCCGCCGGGCTCGACCTGTGCCTGCACGTCGTCCGCAACGACCACGGCGCCGCCGTCGCGAGCGCCCTGGCCAAGCGCCTCGTGATGCCCGCGCACCGTCCCGGCGGCCAGGCCCAGTTCATCGACGCGGCGGTGCCCCTGGCCGACGCCGACGAAATGGGCCCGCTCCTCGACTGGGCGCGCGAGCGCCTCCACGAACCCCTCACCGTCGCCGCCCTGGCGCGCCGCGCGAACGTCACCACCCGCACGCTGATCCGGCGCTTCCACGCCGCGACCGGCACGACCCCGATGGCCTGGCTGCGCGGCATCCGCATCGACCACGCGCGCGAACTCCTGGAGACCACGTCCCTCCCCGTCGACCAGATCGCCGAGCGCTCCGGCCTCGGCAGCCCGGCCAACCTCCGCCACCACTTCACCCGGGCGGTAGGCGTCCCCCCGACCGCCTACCGCCGCGCTTTCTTCCAACAGTCCCGGCCCACTTCGCTCGCCTGGCGGCTCGCTACGTGACCGTGCCTGGGCGAACGCGGCATCGCTTCGCGATCTGCCCGGTGCCGCTCGCCTCCGGCTTCGCCGCACCGGGCAGGTCACGCGTTCGCGCGCGTGGCCGAGGACACTTCGAGCCAGGCCCTAGAAGACCGGGGTGCCGTTTCGGACGAGCTTCCAGTTCTCCACGTGGAACGTCGTGGGGTCGATGGTCCCCGCGGCGGACGCGTACTCGACGATCGCCTCGCGGATCGCCACCTGGGCGTTGTAGACGACCGGGGCCGCGGCGATGTGGGGGAAGCCGCCGCCGCCCGACTGGCGGTAGTTGTTGACCGCGACGACGAACTTCTGGTCGTCGGCGACGGCCTTGCCGTCGTAGGACAGGTTCGCGATGCGCGAGCCCGCCGGCTTGGCGATGTCGACGTCGTAGGCGACGCCGGAGAACTGGTCGTAGTTGTAGTCGGGGCGGTTGTTCGCGTTCGTCCACGAGGCCGGGTCGACCGGGGCCGCGGGGTCGACCTGCTTGAAGTACTGGGCCGAGTACTCCAGGTACGCCTTGATCTGGGAGCCCGTCAGGATGCTCGCCAGCAGCGTGTTGTCGTAGATGTAGAGGCCGGCGATGTCCCGGATCGTCACCTTGCCGGCCGGGAAGGTCGCGGCGCGGCTGAAGGGCGCGGCGATCGAGACGACGGGCAGGGACGCGTTCTCGGTGCCCGCGACCGCCTCCTTGACCTTCGCGGTCTGCACCAGGTGGATGTAGTCCAGGATCGCGGTGTCCTTCCAGCAGGACTCCGCCGCCGACATCTCCTCGGTGGAGGTCGCGACCTCCTTGTTGACGTAGGCGACCACCGCGTCGTGCTGCTTCTTGACGAGCGTGACGAGCTCCGGGTCCTCCTCGACCGTGTTGCTGTTCACGGTCGTCGCGGACTTGCCGGTGACCTTCCAGCGGCCCCGCTCGTGGACGAGGGTGAGGTCGAAGACCGACAGGCGCTGGCCCCAGCACTTCGGCTCGCTCAGCACGACCGTCCGGCCGGTGGCCTTGTTGGTGACGAACCGCTGCGGGATCTCCAGGTGAGCGTGCCCGAACAGGATCGCGTCGATGCCCGGGACCTGCTCGGCGACCAGGGCGGCGGCGTTCTCGACGGGCAGCGCGTCGCCGTAGGACGAGGTGCCGCTGTCGCCGGAGTGGGCGCTGACGACGACGACGTCCGCGCCCTTCGCGCGGATGACCGGCACCCAGCGCCGGGCCGTCTCCACCAGGTCCAGGAAGTCGAGCTTGCCGGAGACGTTGGCCTTGTCCCAGATCGCGACGCCCGGGTTGGTGAGGCCGAGCACCCCGACGCGGATCGGCGGGTAGCCGCGGACCCGCATCGTCTTGATCATGTACGGCAGGTAGGCGGGGCGGCGGGTGCCGGCGTGGACGGCGTTGGCGGCGAGCACCGGCGCGTCCATCTGCTCGATCCACCTGTTCAGGAACGGGATGCCGTAGTTGAACTCGTGGTTGCCGAGGGCCACGGCGTCGTAGCCGATGGCGTTCATCTGCCGCGCCATCGGGTGGATCCCGCCGGTATCGGTGATCGGCTCGACGGAGGCGTAGTAGAAGCCGAGCGGGGTGCCCTGGATGGTGTCGCCCGCGTCGAAGAGCAGCGTGCGGTCGCGCCCGCGGTCGGCGCGGATCTGGTTGACGAGGCTGGACACGCGCGCCAGGCCGACCACGTTGCCGGCGCTGTCGGTGTACTCGGCGTCCTTGTAGTAGTCCCAGTTAACTACGTGGCTGTGCAGGTCGGACGTGCCCATGACGGTGATCGTCACGGACTTGCCGGGGGTCGCAGCCTGGGCGGAGCCGGGCCATCCGGCCAGGGCGAGCGCGCTCGCGGCGGTCAGGCCGCCGAGGACCTGCCTGCGGCTGACGTCCGGCACGCGGCACGAGCACCAGCGGGGCTCAGGGGCCTTCGGATTCTCCATGACGCACTCGTTCCTTCCGCAGGGGTGACGGCAGAACGATAGAGGCGCAGCTCAGGATCGCTTTCGGCGACATCCTCCGATCCTTGGGCGGATTCGTTGGCAGTCCTTGTGCACGGTGTCCGGCCCGGCGCTGTTCGATCTCGTGCCGGAGGCCGCCGGACATCGGGCGGGCACGGCCGGCGGCGCCCCGCGCGAACGCCCGGTCAGGCCGCCGCCTGGCCGGGCGTTCCGTCGTATCGGGGGTACTTCGCCTGCTGAGGCGTGTGTCCGAAAACCGGGGGCTGGGTGGTGTGGCGTGCGTCACAGTGGTGATGGCGTGTCCCAGTAGCGCACTACTTGAACGTCCTTGTTGCCTTTTCGCCACTATTGCCGTGTTTGGCGTTTCGTGTTCCTCTATTTAAGGCAATGTCTGATTGCGGACCCCGCCGGCCGTTTCCGCGCCGCCGTCCGCCCGCCCGCCAACGAGCCGCCCATCGAGCCGCCAGCCGTCGAGCCCACCCAGCCCGTCGACCCACGCCACGCAGCGACAGCGGAGGTCCGGATGCGCAAGGAGACGCTGGAGAGCTTCGTCCTCGGGGACGTTCTCCGGTCACAGGCGCAGGTGCACCGAAGACAGACGTTCCTCAGGTTCCGCGACGGGGAGATCAGCTACGGCGAGGTGGACGCCGCCGCCGACCGGCTGGCCCGCGCGTTCTCCGCCGCCGGCATCGCGCGCGGCGACCACGTGGGCGTGATGCTGCCCAACTGCGCCGACTTCGTGCACGTCATCTTCGCGCTTGCCCGGCTGGGCGCGGTCGCCGTACCGATCAACATCGCCTACCGGGGCGAGCTGCTCCGGCACGTCCTGGACAGCTCCGACTCCGGCCGGCTCATCATCGACGGCCCGTACGCCGAGCGGCTCGTCGAGATCGCCGACCGGCTGCCCAAGCTGGAACGGGTCATCGTGCGGGGCGCCGCGGCGGCCGGGGTGCTGCTCGACCGGCTCGGCAAGCCCGCGCGGGACATGTCCGCGCTCCCGGCCGACGGCTCCGGTCCGGTGGACGCCGGCGTCGCCTTCAGCGACATGCAGGCGATCATGTACACGTCCGGCACCACCGGGCCGTCCAAGGGCGCGATGGTCCCGCACGCCCTCGCGCTGACCTGCGCCTACGACTCGCTCGACTTCCTCGACCGCTGGGGCAAGACGATCTACTGCCCGCTGCCGCTGTTCCACGCCGCCGCGCTGTGGGACGGCATGCTCTCGGCCCTCCTCGGCGGCGGCTCGATCGCGATCGTCGAGAGGTTCAGCGCGTCGAGGTTCTGGGACGACGTGCGCCGCTTCGACGCGCAGGTCTGCATGAGCGTGTTCTCCATGATCCCGATCCTGCTGAACCGCCCGCCGACGTCCCGCGACCGCGACCACCGGCTGGAGACGTTCTACATGGGCAAGTCCAACCTGGACGAGCCCCTGCGGGAGCGGTTCGGTGTCCGGTCCGTGGAGACCTACACCAGCACAGAGGCGGGCATCGCGACCGGCAGCCCGTACGGGGAGTGGCGCGTCGGCTCGTGCGGGCAGGCGCACGAGGAGCGGTTCCAGGTGGCGGTCGTGGACGAGCGCGACCGGGAGGTCGGGCCGGGCGAGCCGGGCGAGCTGGTGCTGCGGCCGAAGCAGCCGTTCGTCCTCACGACCGGCTACTACGGCAACTGGGAGGCCACGACCCGCTGCTTCCGGAACATGTGGTTCCACACCGGCGACCGGGTATGGCGCGACGACGACGGGTACTTCTACTTCCTCGACCGGATGAAGGACGCCATCCGCCGGCGGGGGGAGAACATCTCCGCGTTCGACCTGGAGACCGAGATCAACCGGCATCCGGCGGTACTGGAGTGCGCCGCGATCGGCGTGCCCTCGGAACTGGAGGACGAGGACATCAAGGTGTCGGTCGTGGTGCAACCGGACACCGGGCTCGACCCGGAGGAGCTGGTGGCCTACTGCGAGGAGCGGCTGCCGCGCTCGATGGTGCCGCGCTACGTCGAGTTCATCGACGCGCTGCCGCGCACCCCCACCGACAAGGTCGCCAAGTACAAGCTGCGCGCGCAGGGCGACGGCGGGATCACCCCGACCACCTGGGACCGGGAGGCGAGCGACCGGTGAACTGGGACGACACGCCAGAGCAGGCGGCCTTCCGCGAGGAGGTCCGCGCCTTCGTCGAGGAGCGGTTCCCCGCGTCGTACCGTCCGGCCGGGGACGAGGAGCACAGCCTCGAACCCGAGGACGTCGCCGGCTACAACTGGCCGGTCGACCGGGTCGCGGACGATCCCGAGCGGCGCGAGGGCGCGCGGGCCTGGGCGGCGGCGCTGGCCGAGCGCGGCTGGATCGCGCCGCACTGGCCCCGGGAGTACGGCGGCGCGGGCCTGTCGGCGCTGGAGGAGTTCGTCCTGCACGAGGAGATGATGCGCGCCCGGGTGCCGACCGTGAACGGCATCGGCGCGTTCCTCCTCGGCCCGACCCTGCTGGTCCACGGCACCGACGAGCAGAAGGCCGTCCACCTGCCGCCGATCGCGGCGGGCGAGGCGACGTGGGCGCAGGGCTTCTCCGAGCCGGAGTCGGGCTCCGACCTGGCCTCGCTGCGCACCCGCGCCGTCCGGGACGGGGACGAGTACGTGGTCGACGGCCAGAAGGTGTGGACGTCCCTGGGCCAGTACGCCGACTGGCTGTTCGTGCTCGTGCGCACCGACCCGTCCGCCGAGCGCCCCCACCGCGGCATCACGTTCCTGCTGGTCGAGGCCGACTCGCCCGGCGTGACGATCCGCCCCATCACCGACATCCGCGGCGCGGTGCCGTTCTGCGAGATCTTCTTCGAGGGCGTCCGGGTGCCGGTGGCGAACCGGGTCGGCGAGGAGAACCGCGGCTGGTACGTGGCGATGTCCGCGCTCGGCTTCGAGCGGGCCGGGATCGGCGCCACCATCAAGTACGAGCACGCCCTCGCCGATCTGGTCGCCTACCTCAGGTCGCCGGAGGGGGCGCGGCACGCCCGGCGGAGCCCCGCGCTGCGGGAGGAGGTCGCGCGCCGGCGGACCGAGATCGCCGTCCTGTACAACCTGGCCCGCTACACGGTGTCGCGGCAGGCGGCGGGCGACGAGCCCGGCTTCGAGGCGTCCGTCAACCAGCTGTTCGGGGCCGAGCTGCACCAGCGGCTCGCGCGGACGGGCGCGCTGGCGTTCGGGCGGTCCGCCGCGCTCTGGGACCGCGAGGGGGCGCCCCTCGACGCGGTGTTCACGCACATGCGCCGGGACTCGGTCGCGTCCACCTTCCTCGGCGGCACCACAGAGATCCAGCGCAACGTCATCGCCACCCGGGGCCTGAACCTGCCCCGCGGCTGACCACTACGGGAGGAGCCACGGACATGCCCGAGGACTACGAGACCGTCGACCTGCGGATCGAGGAGCGGGTCGCCTGGCTGACGCTGAACCGGCCGGACAAGCTCAACGCGCTGACGCCCACGACGATGACGGAGCTGCGCGACATCTTCACGCGCGTGGACGACGACGAGGACGTCTGCGTCGTGGTGCTGCGCGGCGCGGGCGAGCGCGCGTTCTGCGCCGGCATGGACCTCTCCTGGTCGGAGAAGCTGACCCCGCGCGAGCGGATCGAGCAGGGCCGGCTCGGCGAGAAGACGTTCGCGATGATGGAGCGCCTCTCGGTCCCGGTGATCGCGGCGGTGCACGGCTACGCGGTCGGCGGCGGCCTGGAGCTGGCGCTCGCGGCGGACTTCATCATCGCCTCCGACGACGCCAAGATGGGCCTCGTCGAGATCACGCTGTCGGCGCGTCCCCCGTACCGCCCGAAGATGACCGAGGACGGCGACCCCGACCAGCCCGAGTTCGGCGGATCCGCGCCCGGCTGGGGCGGCGTGAAGCGGCTGCCGGAGCGGATCGGCAAGGCCCGCGCCAAGGAACTGCTCTTCACCGGCGCCCGCATCGGCGCCGAGCGCGCCCTGCAGCTCGGCCTGGTCAACGACGTGTATCCCGCCGCGGAGTTCGACAAGCGGATCGGCGAGCTGGCCGAGCGGATCGCGGCGATGAACCGCTACAACCTGCGGCTCGTCAAGGAGCTCGTCACCTACGGCTACGACTGGATCGAGCCCCACCCGAGCTAGGAGGACCCGTGCAGATCTACCGAATCGATCATGTCGCGCAGGTGACCCCCGACCTCGAGACGCAGGTCGCCTTGCTGGAGGGCCTGTTCGGGTTCCGGCGCGTCCGGAGCTGGGACAACCCGGCCGAGGGCGTGCGCGGCGCCCGGCTGGAGATCCCCGGTAGCCGCGGCCAGGCCTGGGAGGTCGTCGCGCCCGCCGGCGACGGCGGCTCGTTGCGGACGTGGCTGGACGAGCACAAGGGCCGGCCGGGCCTGCACCACGTCGGCGCGGAGGTGCCCGACCTCGAAGCCGTCCGCGCGGAGCTCGAGGTGCGCGGCATCAAACCGACCGACTGGGCGCGGGGCGGCTGGCTGGAGGCGTCGCTGAGCCCGCCCGAGCACGGCACCGGCGTGCTGTGGCGGCTCCGCGGGCCGGGCAGCCTGGACATGTGCGGCGACACCGCCGCCGCCGCGGCCGCCGAGCCGTCCCCGCCGGACGGCCCGTCCCTCGGCGTCGTGGCGCTCGACCACATCTGCCAGGCCTTCCACGACCGGGACGTCCTCGCCCGCTGGTACCACGACCTCGCCGGGTTCGTGCAGGTCTGGCGGACGGCGGACGAGGAGCACCCCGACATGGCCGACCTCGTGCTGAACATCCCCGGCTCTGCGATCTGCTGGGAGGTCATCATGCCGCGCGGGGAGGACTCGTTCATCGACCGCTTCCTGGAGCGCGGCGGCCCGGGCGCGCACCACGTCACCTTCGAGGTGGCCGACTGGGACGCGGCGCTGGCGGCCTGCGACCACCACGACGTCCCGACCTTCGACGACGAGGAGGGCGTCACCGACGGCGCCGCCTGGAAGCACACGTTCATCCACCCGAAGCACACCGGCGGCATCCTCGTCCAGCTGTTCTGGGAGGAGCGGCCGGGAGTGTGGGTCCGCTCGGACAAGGTGCCGCCGCCATGGACCTGAGCCTGACCGAGGACCAGGAGTTGATCGCCGCCACGGCCCGCGAGCTCCTGGAGTCCAAGGCCGCGACGGCGGGCGCGCGGGCCCTGGCCGGCGACCCCGCCGGCCACTCGGCGCCGCTGTGGAAGGAGATGGTCGAGCTCGGCTGGCCGGGCCTCGCCTTCCCCGAGGAGCACGGCGGCGTCGGCGGCGACTTCCTGGACGTCTGCCTGCTGTTCGAGCAGCTGGGGTACGCGCAGGTCCCGAGTCCGCTGCTGGCGTCGGTCGCGTGCTGCGGGATGCCGGTCGCGCGGTTCGGGACGTCCGCGCAGAAGGAGCGCTGGCTGAGCGCCATCTCGGAGGGCCGGATCGTGACCGCGGCACCGCTCCCGTGGGACCGCCCTGGCGAGGGGCTGGTCGCGACCCGCTCCGAGTCCGGCTACCTCCTGGAGGGCACGGCCACCTTCGTGCCGTTCGCCGCGTCCGCCGAGAACATCCTGCTGGTGGCCCGGCTCGACGGCGAGCCGCACGCCTTCTGGGCCGACGCCGCCGACGTCACACTGAAACCACTCGGGACGATCGGCCACGACCGTCCCTGCCACGCCGAACTGGACGGCCTGCGGGTCCCCGACGAGGACTCCATGGGCCCGGACGCCGCGAACGCGATCTCCCTCTTCGGCGCGGCGGCCACCTGCGCCGAGATGGTGGGGGCGGCGCAACGCGTCCTCGACATGACGGTCCAGTACGCCACCGAACGCGAGCAGTTCGGCCGCGCGGTCGGCTCGTTCCAGGCCGTCCAGCACCACTGCGCGAACATGGCCATCGACGTCCTCGGCTCCCGCTTCACCGCCTACGAGGCCATCTGGCTCCTCTCGGCGAACCGCGACGCCGCGCAGGCGGTGGCGATGGCCAAGGCCTGGGTGAGCGAGGCGTACGAACGAGTATGCGCCCTAGGCCACCAGGTACACGGCGCCATCGGCTTCACCCAGGAACACGACCTGCACCTGTTCTCCGAACACGCGCTGACCGCGTCCCTGGCCTTCGGCGACGCCCACTTCCACCTGGACGAACTGGCAACGTCCCTCGACCTGCCCTGACCCGCTGTCACAGCGCCAAGGCATGCCGCAGTGCACGGCCTACATCCATCATCGTGTGAGCAGACAGTGCTCCTAGATCAGCGACGATCTGGTCTCGGTACAAGGGGCCGAGGTCGTCGCAGTTGACGTAGCCGGCGAGTGGATCGCCAGGTCGCAAGGGTGCCCAGGATGGCAGATCGCGGCGAGTGGTGGTGATCCGTGCCACCAGGCAATCGCCGATGGCCTTGTTGCGAGCGTTGTTGGAGACCACTAACCACGGCTTGAGTCCGAAACCGAGGTCGGCGCGATAGACCCGGCCGCGGACGGGGATGACAGTAGGGGCTGCGTTCACGTGCTCGTCTCGCCGTCCGTCTCGTTGTCGCGGTCCCAACCGCGCCGGGCGGCCCGGTAGGCGCGGTCCTCGTCGTCCATCTCGGCAGCCCATGCCGCGTACCCGGTGGCCGCCACCTGCTGAGTGACGGCCTCGCGGCCTGCGCGGACCAATGCGGCAAGGATCTCCGCATCAGAGGCGCTCGCGTCCAGCTCCTGGCCGGTCAGTTGGGCCAGGGCCTGGCGCTCTGGGCTGGCAGGAGCGTGCATGCGTTCCAGAGTGATGACGTCCTCGGGCCCCATGGGGACACTCTTGCGAACACTCATGCAACCAACTATACAGCAGATAATGCTGCATTGAATGCTGCATAACCTGGTGCACAGGGAACGATTCGCGCACGCGTAGGTCCGCCGAGGCAGCGTGGTTGAAGTCGGTCGGGCCGGGCTCCCCCGGAGGGTGTCCGGTCGGCGTAGTTTGGCCGGATGAGTGTGGTCGTTGCCGTGGCCGCGACGCTGGTGGTCACGTGGGTGCCGGCGTTGCTGTGGGGGCGGCGGCATCGGCGGCGGGGGGATCTCGGGGGGCCTGAGCGGCGGGCCACGTTCGAGACATTGCACACCGTTTCGCGGGTGGCGCCGGCGTTCCGGGGCGGGCTGACCGAGCAGGGGGCGCAGAAGGCGGCCCGGCACCTGCGGGCGCTGCTCGGGTGCGAGGCGCTCGCCATCACCGACGGGGAGCGGCTGCTCGCCTGGGACGGGGAGCACGACCACCACGCGGTGGACGGGCCCAAGCATGCCGAGGTCACGCGGGGAAACGGGCGCACGCAGGTGCACGACGTGCAGTGCGACCGGCTCGACTGCCCGATCCGGAGGGTCGTGGTCGTGCCGCTGGCCACCGACGACCGGGTGGTCGGGACGCTGGCCGCGTACGGGGAGGACGTTCCCGCCGGGCTGATCCGCGCCGCCGAGGAGGTCGCGCAGTGGGTGGACGCCCAGCTCGAACTCGCCGAGCTGGACCATTCGCGGACGCTGCTGATGGAGGCGGAGATGCGGGCGCTGCGGGCGCAGATCTCGCCGCACTTCATCTACAACTCGCTGACGACGATCGCCTCGTTCGTCCGGTCCGATCCGGAGCGGGCGCGGGAGCTGCTGCTGGAGTTCGCCGGGTTCACCCGGTACTCGTTCCGGCGGCACGGCGACTTCACGACGCTGGCGGAGGAGCTGCGGTCGATCGACCGGTACCTGCTGCTCCAGCGCGCCCGGTTCGGTGAGGAGCTGCGGGTGACGCTGCGGATCGCGCCCGAGGTGCTGCCGGTCGCGGTCCCGTTCCTCTGTTTGCAGCCGCTCGTGGAGAACGCCGTGCGGCACGGGCTCCAGGACCGGTCCGAGCCCGGCCTGATCACGATCATCGCGGAGGACGCCGGGGCCGACTGCGTGATCAGCGTGGAGGACGACGGGATCGGCATGGACCCCGAGGACGTCCGCCGCCTGCTGTCCGGGGAGCGGCCCGAGCCGTCCGCCGACGACGCGGCGGGGATCGGGCTCGCCAACGTCGACGCGCGGCTCCGGCAGGTGTACGGGGACGAGTACGGGCTCGCCGTGGAGACCGGACCGGGCGCCGGGACGAAGATCACGGTGCGGGTCCCCAAGTACCGGCCGGGTGTGACGGCCTCTTGACGTGGGGTTATTTGTTGACTGAAATGTGGCGAACGGTGCGGAAAGGATGGTCTTGTGGGCCTGCGTGTCCTGGCGGTGGATGACGAGGCGCCCGCGCTCGACGACCTCGTCCACCTGCTGCGCGCCGACCCGCGCATCGGGGAGATCGACACCGCACGGGACGGGGCCGCCGCGCTCCGCAAGCTCGACCGGGCGCTCGCCGAGGGGCGTCCCGTCGCCGCCGTCTTCCTCGACATCCGGATGCCCGGCCTGGACGGCACCGTGCTCGGCCGCGTCCTCGCCCAGTTCGCCCGCGCCCCGCAGATCGTCTACGTCACGGCGTACGAGGAGCACGCCGTGGACGCGTTCGAGATCAAGGCGGCCGACTACATCCTCAAGCCGGTGCGGCCGGAGCGGCTGGCCGTGGCGATCCGGCGGGTCACCGAGGCCGTCGGGGAGGACGAGGCCGCGCCGGAGCCGTCCGAGCCGGAGCCCATGCCCGTCGAGCTGGGCGGCGTGACCCGGTTCGTCACGCCCGCGGAGGTGCTGTACGTCGAGGCGCAGGGCGACTACGCGCGGCTCCACACGCCGGGCGGCAGCCACCTGGTGCGGATCCCGCTCGCCGCGCTGAGCGAGCGGTGGAGCGGCGCCGGGTTCGTCCGGGTGCACCGCAGCCATCTCGTGGCGCTGTCGGCGATCACGGAGCTGCGGCTCGACTCGGGGCGCTGCACCGTCGTCGTGGGCGGCGCCGAGCTGCCGGTCGCCCGCAGGCACGTGCGCGAGCTGCGCGACCTGCTCGTCCGCCGGGCGAGGCGGTCCCCCTGAGCGGGGCGGAACCGGGCCGGCGGGGCGTCGCGCCCGGGCGGACGCTGGTCACCGGGCCGCGGACCCGGGCCGTCCGGCGGCCCCGGTACCCGGTGACGCGGGAGATCGACGAGCAGACCGGGCTCGGCGAGGCGTACATGCGTTCGCTGGTGCGCGCGCAGTGGCGGCTGGCGGCCCGGTTGTGCCTGGTCCTCGCCGTGGTGGTGCTCGGCCTGCCGCTGCTGTTCGCGCTCGTCCCCGCGGTGCGCGAGCAGGAGGTGTTCGGGCTGCCGCTGCCGTGGGTGCTGCTCGGCGGGCTGATCTACCCGTGGTTCGTCGCGTGCGGCTGGTGGTACGTCCGGCAGGCCGAGCGCAACGAGGACGACTTCGCCGACCTCGTCGACCGGGCCGACCGGCTGTGAGCACCGCGTACGGGCTCGCGGGCGTGCTGCTGGTGGTCGTCGCGACCATGCTCATCGGCGTCCTCGGGGTGCGGATCTCCCGCACGACCTCCGACTTCTACGTCGCGTCCCGGACGGTGACGCCGCTGCGCAACGCGTCCGCGATCGGCGGGGAGTACCTGTCGGCCGCGTCGTTCCTCGGCATCGCCGGGCTGATCCTCGCCTACGGCGCCGACATGCTGTGGCTGCCCGTCGGCTGGACGGGCGGCTACCTCGTCCTGCTCGTCCTGGTGTCGGCGCCGCTGCGCCGCTCCGGCGCCTACACGCTGCCGGACTTCGCCGAGGCGCGCCTGGAGTCCATGGCGGTGCGGCGCGTCGCGAGCGTGTTCGTCGTGCTGATCAGCTGGCTGTACCTGCTGCCCCAGTTCCAGAGCGCCGGGCTGGTGCTGCGCACGGTCACGGGCGCGCCGGTGTGGACGGGCGGCGTCCTCATCGCGGTCGTCGTGGCGGCGAACGTGCTGGTCGGGGGCATGCGCAGCGTCACGATGGTGCAGGCGTTCCAGTACTGGCTGAAGCTGACCGCGCTGGCCGTGCCGCTGGTGTTCCTGCTGATGGCGTGGCGGTACGACGGCGCGCCCGGCCTGTCGTCGGACGTCCCGCCGCGGTTCGGCGACCGCACGACCGTCGCGGTCGGCATGGCCGTCACCGTGGAGGTCACGACCCCCGTCCAGGTGACCGTGGACGGACGGGTGGACGGGCGCGCCTACTCCGGCGCCCCGCTCGCACTGGGGCCGGGGCCGCACCACTTCGACCAGGACACGTCCGTCACCTTCCCCGCGGGCGCCGACGTCCCGCACGTCAGCGGGCGCCCCGCGACCACCGGACGGGAGTGGGCGCTGCCGCTCGACGGGCGCGACCACTCCCTCTACGCCACCTACTCGTTGATCCTCGCCACGTTCCTCGGGACGATGGGGCTCCCGCACGTCCTCGTCCGCTTCTACACCAACCCGGACGGGCGCACCGCCCGCCGCACGACCGTCGTGGTGCTGTCGCTGCTGGGCGCGTTCTACCTGCTGCCCGCCCTGTACGGGGTGCTCGGGCGCCTCTACACGCCCGAGCTGCTGATGACCGGGCGGGCCGACGCCGTCGTCCTCACCCTGCCCGGACGGCTCATCGGCGGGCTCGGCGGCGACCTGCTGGGCGCGCTCGTGACGGGCGGGGCGGTGGCGGCGTTCCTGTCCACCTCGTCCGGCATCACCGTCTCGGTCGCGGGGGTGCTGGCGCAGGACATCCTGCGCGGCGGCGTCCGCTCGTTCCGCGTCGGGACGCTGCTCGCCCTCGCCGTCCCGCTCGGCCTGGCGATCGCGGCCCGGTCCCTCGCCGTCGCGGACGTCGTCGGGCTGGCGTTCGCCGTCGCGGCGTCCACGTTCTGCCCGCTGCTCGTCCTCGGCGTCTGGTGGCGGCGGCTCACCGTGCCGGGCGCGCTCGCCGGGCTCACCCTCGGGGGCGTGCTCGCCGGTACCGCGGTGGTGGTGACGA
Organism: Actinomadura sp. K4S16; assembly: GCF_008327685.1. Taxonomy (GTDB): domain Bacteria; phylum Actinomycetota; class Actinomycetes; order Streptosporangiales; family Streptosporangiaceae; genus Spirillospora. The sequence goes on along the minus strand of NZ_BDDE01000017.1, from coordinate 268,496 downwards.
TCGCCGCCGGTCCGCCGGCCGGGCTGCTCGGCGCGCTGCTCGCCCAGCCCGCCGCCTGGACGGTCCCGATCGCGTTCACCGTCATGATCGTCGTCTCGCTGTGCACGCCCAGGCGGACACCGCGCGGTGTCGCCCGGATGATGGTGCGCCTGCACACTCCGGAGTCGCTCGACGTGGACCGGGGGACCTGGCGGCCCAAGCGGGTGTGACCGTTCGTCGCGCCAGAACGACCGTTCGGCGACGGCCGCGGCCTTCCGGCGACGGTGAATGGCGGCTTGCCGCAGCCTTGCCCGCGCCCCCTCGTCGGCTTCCAGCAGGCTCTTTACGGTGGCGCGTGACCGGCGTCACAACCGAGGAGGGATGGGCGTGTCCGTCTATAAGAGCGCTCCCGCCACCGTCTATGAACGGTTCCAGGGCACCGCGGAGTTCCAGGAACTCCGGCGCAGATTCCGCCGATTCGTGTTCCCGATGACCGCGGCTTTCCTCAGCTGGTACCTGCTGTACGTCGTCCTGTCGGGATGGGCGCGCGACTTCATGGGCACCCAGCTGTTCGGGGCCGTCAACATCGCCCTGGTCTTCGGGCTGCTGCAGTTCGTCTCCACCTTCCTCATCGCCTACCTGTACGCGCGGCACGCCGAGCGCCGCCTCGACCCCGTCTCCGACGAGATCCGCGCCCGCATCGAAGCGGAGTCGGCCCCGGCCGCGGAGGAGGCCCGATGAGCAACGAGACCCTGTCGATCATCCTGTTCCTGGTCTTCGTGGCGGCCACCCTGGCGATCACCGTGTGGGCGAGCCGCAACACCCGCAACGCCACCGACTTCTACGCCGGCGGGCGGTCGTTCTCCGGCGCGCAGAACGGCATGGCGATCGGCGGCGACTACATGTCCGCCGCGTCGTTCCTCGGCATCGCCGGCCTGATCGCGCTGTACGGCTACGACGGGTTCCTGTACTCGATCGGGTTCCTCGTCGCGTGGCTGGTGGCGCTGCTGCTCGTCGCCGAGCTGCTGCGCAACTCCGGCCGCTTCACGATGGCGGACGTGCTGGCGTTCCGGATGAGCCCCCGCCCGGTCCGCACCGCCGCCGGCGTCTCCACCATCGTCGTGTCGATCTTCTACCTGCTGGCGCAGATGGTCGGCGCGGGCGCGCTGGTGTCGCTGCTGTTCGGCTTCACCAGCGACTTCGCCAAGGGCGCGACGATCGCGCTGGTCGGCGTGCTGATGATCGTGTACGTGGTGTTCGGCGGGATGAAGGGCACCACCTGGGTGCAGATCGTCAAGGCCGTCCTGCTGATGACCGGCGCCACCCTGATCACGCTGCTGGTGCTGGGCAAGTTCGGGTTCAACCTGTCCAGCCTGCTGAACGACGCCGCCGACCAGAGCGGCAAGGGCGGCGCGTTCCTGGAGCCGGGGCTGCGCTACGCGACCGCGGAGCAGGGCCTCACCGGCAAGCTCGACCTGATCAGCCTCGGTCTGGCGCTCGTCCTCGGCACCGCCGGGCTGCCGCACATCCTGATCCGCTTCTACACCGTCCCGACCGCCCGCGACGCCCGCAAGTCGGTGCTGTGGGGCATCGGCATCATCGGCGTGTTCTACCTGCTCACCCTGGTCCTCGGCTTCGGCGCAGCCGCGCTCGTCGGGTCCAAGGAGATCGCCAAGGTCAACCCGGCGGGCAACACCGCGGCCCCGCAACTGGCCCAGAAGATCGGTGAGATCGTCTTCGGGGACGCGGGCGGGACGATCCTGCTCGCGGTCATCGCGGCGGTCGCGTTCGCGACGATCCTCGCGGTCGTGGCGGGCCTCACCCTCGCCTCTTCCTCGTCGTTCTCCCACGACCTGTACGCCCACGTGTTCAAGAAGGGCGAGGCCTCGGAGCGGGACGAGGTGCGCGTCGCCCGCATCTCCGCGTTCGTGATCGGCGCCGTGTCGATCGTCCTCGGCATCTACGCGCAGCGTCTGAACGTGGCGTTCCTCGTCGCGCTGGCCTTCGCGGTCGCGGCGTCCGGGAACCTGCCCGCGATCCTCTACAGCCTGTTCTGGAAGCGGTTCAACACCACCGGCGCCGTCTCCGCCATCTACGGCGGCCTCGGCTCGGCCATCTTCCTGGTGGCCTTCTCGCCGGTGGTGTCGGGCTCGGAGAAGGCCCTGTTCACCGATTCCGACTTCAGCTGGTTCCCGCTGAACAACCCCGGGATCATCTCCATCCCGGTCGGCTTCCTGTGCGGCTTGGTCGGAACCCTGCTCAGCAAGGAGTACAACGCGGCCAAGTACGCCGAGATCGAGGTCCGCTCCCTCACGGGCGCGGGCGCCGAGAAGGCGGCCGAGCACTGAGCCGGAACTGAGCCGGCACCGAGCCGGCTCAGAGAGCCGCCGCGCGGGCGGCCGTCGCCCGGTACCGCGCGGCTTGCGGCCCCGTCCCTCCTGCCCCCGCAGGGACGGGGCCGCTCCATGCCCGGGGGCCGGGGCCCGCCGTGGTCAGGCCGGTTCCGCCTGGCGGGCCTTCCACGCGCGCTCGATGGTCCGCATCAACGCCGGGTAGACGAGGATGTGCCGGAACGGCAGGATCGCGGCCATGTAGGCCTTGCCGAGCAGGCCGTTCGGCTTCACCAGGACGGCCATGTGGGCGCGGTGGCCGTCCGATCCGTCCGGGACCCAGCTGACGTGCATGACGCCGTGCATCGTCCGGTTGGCGGTCTCGGCCGCCCACTCGTCCTCGGTCAGGTAGAGCGGCTGGAACGGCAGCGAACGGGGGGCGGGGCCCGGCGGGCGGTCGCGCAGATCGTCCGGCAGCCGCTCGCGCAGCGAACGCACCCGCCCGTCCAGCCCCGAGTCCTCCTTGTCCCAGCCGAGCAGCCGCCCGAGCTGCCAGCGGATGGCGAAGAGCACACCGGCGACACCGGGCAGGTGGTTCTCGCTGGAGGTCATCTGCTCCAGCAGCTTCGGGAAGTCTTCCGGGCCGCCGGTCGCGGGCAGTGCCCAGACGTCCTCCAGCCGGAAGTCGGGCGTGATCTCGTGGATCCGCCAGGGACGGTCGGTGTGCGCGGTCGGGGGGAGCTTCATCGCCGGCCTCCTCGGTCGGCGGACGCTCCGTCGCGCCCGCCTCGCGGCCAAATATACGGCACCGTATGAATCGGCCCCGGGAGGGGGAGGCGATAATGGGCCATGCCCGCCGTATTGCGCACGCCTCGCAGCAACTGGATCGAGCAGGGCCTGAAGGCCCTCGCCGCCGGCGGGCCCGACGCCGTCCGGGTCGAGGCACTCGCCCAGGCGCTCGGCGTCACCAAGGGCGGCTTCTACGGCCACTTCCCCGACCGCAAGGCGCTGCTGGCCGCCATGCTCGACGAGTGGGAGCGGCGGTCCGTCGACGACCTGCGCGACCAGGTCGAACGCGAGGGCGGCGACGCCCGCACCAAGATCAGGCGGGCGGGTCTCCTCACCCGCGCCGGCGACCGCCTCCATGTCGACCTCGCCATGCGCGACTGGGCCCGCCGCGACCCGGACGTGGCCGAGCGCGTCCGCCGCGTGGACAACCAGCGCATGGACTACCTGCGCGAGCTGTTCGGCACCTTCTGCGCGGACCCCGACGAGGTCGAGGCCCGCAGCATGCTCGCCTTCTGCCTCCTGGTCGGCAGCCACTTCCTCGCCGCCGACCACGGCACCCGCACCCGGGCCGAGGTCACCGAACGCGCCGGCCGCCTCCTCCTCGGCGACGGCTGACCCGTTCTGCGCCGGCCGCCCGTTCGGCGGCGGCCGGCGCCGGGCGGCTCAGTCGCAGAGGGTGGGGCGGGGGCGCGTCATGCCGTCGGTGCAGTCCTCTGTGGCGAAGCCCGCCTCCTCCGAGCTGACCTTGGGGCTCCAGGTGTGCAGGACCCGTCCCGCCGCGTTGTACCCGGTCACGCTCAATACGCGGATCGTGGGAGAGGACATCGCTCCCTTCGACATCACCCCGGTGGCGTTGTGGTCCGGCACCATCCTGGTGGGTGTCTGGGCGATGAAGAACCCGTTCTGGACGGCCGCGTCGGCCGCCCGCCCGCCCTCCCAGGTGACGCGGATCCTGGCCACCCCGGGCTTGGCGCGCCCGGCGACGACCGCGAGCAGATCGTCGAAGTGGCTCAGCGCCTGGATCTGCCTGATCGCGTCCACGCGCAGCGGCGCGCTGAATCCGAAGAGCCCACCGCTCGACTTCCCCGGCCAGGCGTTCAGCCACGGCCCCATCGTGCGGCTCTTGCCGTTGCTCACGCAGACCACGAGGCCGCGGGGGCTGCCGACCTCCATGAGATGCCCGCCCTTCACCGGCATCGACGTCAGTACCCGGAAGTCCTTCACGGGGCCGATCGCGTCACGCACCGTGCTCTGGGGTGTGGGGTCGCCCGGCTTGGAACGCCGCACGGACGGGAGCCTGTCGTCCTTCACGCAGATGCGGGCGAGCGCCAGCTGCTCAGGGGTGTTCTTCGGCAGCCCCTTCGCGAACTCGGCGTCGCCGGAAGAGCCGAGGGCCTGGGCCGCGGAGTCCTCGCGCACTGTCATGACCGTCGCCGGGACCGCGAGCGCCAGGGCGAGAGTCGCCGCGCAGGCGGCGGCGGTCCTGGTCCTGCGGCGGCGGGCGGCGGTGCGGACGGCGCGCTCGGCGAGCCCGTCGACGGGGTCGGGGGCGCGGTCGGCCAGCGCGGCGAGGGCGTCCTTCAGCATCTGGTCGGTCATGTCAGCTCCCCATGGTTGCTAGGTCGGCGGCGAGGTCGGGGGCCAGTTCCCGGAGCCGGGTGATGGCGCGGTGCGTCTGGCTGCGGACGGTGCCGACCGAACAGCCCATGATCTCGGCGACCTCCCGTTCCGGGAGGTCCTCGTAGTAGCGCAGGACGAGCACCGCCCGCTTGCGGGGCGGCAGGGACAGCAGCGCGCGCTCCAGCGTCACCCGCAGATCGACGTCGGGGCCGGACGAGGGGAGGTCCGGCGGCTCGGCGACGACCGCCTCGCGGCCGCGCCACCGCCACCGGGTCACCTGCTCGTTGTACATGGCGCGGCGCACGTAGCCCTCCGGGTTGTCGCGCACGTGCCGCCACCGCGCGGCCGTCTTCGCCAGGGCGTTCTGCAGCAGGTCCTCGGCGGCGTGCTGGTCGCCCGTCAGGACGTACGCCGTCCGGATGAGCCTGCTCGACCGCGCCGCGACGAACGCGCCGAAGCTCTCTCGGGCCTCTCGGTTCACGGGGCCTCCTCTGGGGGTGTCGTCTCCTCAGACACCCCTGAGGCCCGCCACTATGCCGCGCCCGCCCCCCGAACCGTCAGATCGCCGGGGACCAGCGCGGATCGCGGCCCAGCAGGGCGGCGATGTTGTCGATGGCCGGACGGGCCGGGTCCTCGGCGAGGGGCGGCCGGTAGGCGCCGCCCGGTCCGTTGAGGGGGCTGCCGGGGGCGGTGTTGGCGCGGGCGAGCGGCAGCGCGGCGTCGGTGATCCAGGACGGCGCGGCGGGCGCGGTCCCGAGCGCACGCGCCAGGTCCCAGCGGTGGACCAGCATGTCGACCGCGTGGATGCCGAGCACCCACTCGGTGGACAGCGGCCCCAGCCGGGGCATGGTGACGGTCTCGCCCGCCCGTTCGAGGACGGCGAGGCAGCGGGAGGCGGTCAGGGCGAAGTCGCCGCGCGGGTCGCCGGACGGTTCGAGGGCCGGCAGCGCGGTCCGCGCGATGGCCTCGTGGCGCTCGTTCATGTGGCGGAGCAGGTCCGCGACCGTCCATCCCTCGCAGGGGGTCGGGGCCGCCATCGCGGCGTCGGGGACCATCGCCACGTCGTGGCCGATGAGGGCCAGGGCCGTGGCGTCGAGCCGGAGCAGATCGGTCATGTCGCCTCCATTCTTTGGCGAACGGTCGTTCGCCAAAAACATAGCGTACGCTCGTTCGCTATCCTGGCGCCATGTCTCCTCGTCATTCGGCGGCCGAAGCGGCCCGGACGCGCGACCGGATCGTGCGCGCCGCGGTGCGGGACGCCTCCCGGCTCGGTCTGGAAGGCCTGACGGTCGGCTCGCTGGCGCAGCGGCTCGACATGAGCAAGGCGGGCCTGGTCGGGCCGTTCGGCTCGCGCGAGCGGCTGCTCATGGCCGCGCTCGAAGAGGCCTGCGAGGTGTTCCGCGCGGCGGTCATCGACCCGCTGGCGGACCTGCCGCCCGGGCCGGGACGGCTCGCCCGGCTCATCGACGGATGGGTGGACTACCTGGCCGACTGCCCGTTCCCCGGGGGCTGCTTCCTCACGTCCGCCTCGTCCGAGCTCGACGGGCGCCCGGGGCCGCTGTGCGAGCGGCTGCGGGAGATCGTCGCCGCCAACCGGCGGGGGCTGGCCGCCGAGGTCGCCGCCGCCCAGGCCGCGCTGCCGGGGCCGCACCGTCCCCCGGAGGAGGTCGCCACGACGCTGATCGGCCTGTCGATGGCGGCCAACCAGGAGGTCCAGCTGCTGGAGGACCCCTCGGCCGCGTCCCGTGCGCGGGACGCCATGCGCCACGCGGCCGGGCTGCCCGCCTGAACCCCCGGCCCCCGTAAACCGGTGGAACGGGGCGCGGGTTGCCGGGAGGGTTGAGGGGTGGGGTACGGAGAGGTCAGGCGCCCGCGGGCGCCGGTCGTCGAGCTCGCCGATCGGCGGGCGCTGGAGCGGTGGCGGCCCGCCGACGAGGAGGTCGTCGAGGCGGCGCGGCGGTTGAAGGAGCGGGCGCTGCTCGAACTGGGGATGACGCACAGCGCCATCGCGTCGTGGCTGTTCAGCAAGTGCCACCACCAGGTCCCCACTACGGCGGTGGACACGGCCGCCGTGGTCGCCTCCGGGGACGGGTCCTGCCTGCTCCTCTACAACCCCGAGTTCTTCGTCGGGATCGGGGCCGAAGGGGTGCGGTTCGTCCTGTTCCACGAGGCCCGGCACCTCGTCCAGCGGCACCTCTTCGCGGACGCCGACCTGCGGAGCGACCCGGTGTTCACGCTGGCGTGCGAGGTCACCATCAACCATGTCGCGATGGTGCGGCTGGGCGGCGGGCTGCCCGAGATCGGCGGCGAGCCCGTCGGGATCTCGCCTCGCGGTGTGTACCGGGACTACGTCGATGACCTGCGGGAGCAGGGCGCCGATCCGCTCCCGTACGAGGAGTGGGTCGACACCGACATGAGCGTCTACCGGGAGCTCGGGCGGATGCGGAACCCGCCGGGCGCCTGGCAGGCGGCCTGCATCCACGTGGTCGTCGACGCGCTCGACGGGGAGACGGTCGGGCGGATCGGCGACGACGTGCTGCGGAGCGTGCTCATCGCGGCGCGGCGGGGCGACCGGGTGGCGCGCGGCGAACTGCTCGACCTCCTCCGGCGCACCGAGGGGGCGTCGGAGGGCGTCGACCGCATCTGGGGCGACCTCGGAGCGCATGCGCTGCGGGGCGTCACGTCGGCCACGCGGCGGGTCGAGTGGTGGCAGCGGTGGCTCGTGGACGTGCTCGCCTCGAAGCTGGAGGAGGGCGAGCGGCTCGTCTACCCGAAGAAGCGCGGGGCGGTGCTCGCGGTGCTCGGGCACGAGCCGATGCTTGCGCGGCGCGGGCCGCGGCGGGTGAAGTCGCTGGTCATCGCGCTGGACACGTCCGGGTCGATGCCGGCCGGCGTGGTCGAGTGGCTGGGCGAGCTGGTCGGCCGGATCGACGGGGCCGAGGCCGAGTGGGTCGCCTTCGACGCGACGGTGAAGCCGTTCCGGCCCGGCGAGCCGCTCCGGGGCGGCGGCGGGACGAGCTTCGCGGCCGTCCGGCGGCACGTGGAGGGACGGGACGAGCCCGCGGACGCCGTCATCGTCGTGACCGACGGGTACGCCGACCCGATCCTCCCCATGGACCCGGGGAAGTGGATCTGGCTCATCACCTCCGGCGGCGACGAGTGGCCGGAGCGGCGGGGAATGGCCTGCCACCGGGTCCGGCCGAGGTGATCCGTCGGCTACGGTGACGGCTCATGGCCCCCCACTCCCGGATCCGCGCCAACGACCTCCTGGGCTGCACGGCCGGACTGCTCCGGTTCGCGACGCCCGACGAGATGGACGTGCTGCTCGGCCACCTCCCGCTGAGCCTGCTCGAACACGCGCTGAGCAGCCACGGGACGCCGAACCGGGTCGTCCTTGAGGCCCTGCTGCGGCGCGGCCGGGCCGGCGACCTGGACCTGCTCGTCCGGCACGCCGTGCTCGTCGGCGATCCGCCGGAGCTGCTGGGGCGGCTGCTCGACCTGGACGACCCCGAGGTCAACGCGACCCTGCTGACCGCCGAGAGCGCGCTCGGCCGCATCCCGCGCAACCTGCGCCGCCAGCTCGCCCACCAGACCTCCCGCCGGGACGGCGTCACGCCGCTGCCGCTGCCCGCCGAGGTGCGGGAGGCCCTGCTGTCCACGCGGGGGCAGGATCCGCTCGACCACGCGCTGCTGTACGCGGCCGACCCCGACCTGGCCGGGGGCGCGCTGCTGTACCTCGGCGCGGGCGCCGATCCGCACGGCGCCGTCCAGGCTTGCCGCACGCTTCTCGACGCGCACCGGGAGCACGAGATCCGGCGGCTCGTCGAGGACGGGCGGCTGCCCGCGTACCGGTGGGGGCCGGACCAGTCGGAGCCCAGCGTGCTCGCCTACGCGCAGGCGGCGCTGGCGAGCGCCGAGGGGGAGCGGCGGCTGCGGGAGCTGGCCGGGCGGGCGCGCCGTCCCGAGTTCCTGCGCACGGTGGCCGAGATCGCCGACGCGGACGGCTGCGAGCCGTGGCGCGGCACCCCGCTCGTCCGGACGGTCGTGAACCGCCGCGCCTTCTGCATCCCGCGCGTCGGCTGGGACGCGGTGCTGGCGGACGAGCCGCGCCGCCGGGCCGCCGAGGGGCCGTTCCCGCTGCGCGCCGCCCGGTTCATGGCGAAACGTACGGATGTCCCGCTCGAACTCGTCCGGATGCTCGTCGCCGACCATCCGGAAACGGCCGTCTACCTGCCCGACCCCGCGCCCGAGGTGCTCGCCGACCTCGTCGGGCTCGGGGCGCGCGCGGGCGCGGACGTCATCGTCAAGGTCGTCGGGAACGGCCTCGTCGCCGGGACGCTGACGCCCGACGGCGTCGCCGCGGCCGTCCCCGAGGAGACGCTGCGCGTGGTCGCCGACGCGCTGTGGCTCCCCGGTCTGCGCGGTACCGCCCGGCTCAGGGCCGGGCTCGGGTTGGACGGGGACGTCGTCCTGGCCCCGCCGTTCGTCGACGAGACCGGCCACGGGCGCGCGCGCAACCTCCGCGAACCCGGCGTGCGGCGCCACTGGGACCCCGAGCTCGCCTACGGCAAGGCAGCCGGCCGCCTGTTCCGCGGCTCGGGGGACGTCACCGCCGACGCCGTGCTCGGGGCGGCGGAGGTCGACGCGATCCTCGCCCCCTCCGAGGGCATGCCCGACCCGCGGGTGCTGCGCCGCCTCGCCGAGCACGTCGACCGCCACCTCGGCGGGCGGCCCGAGGCGTGGCTGGTGGCGCGCAGGCTGCTGCAGGAGGGGTTCGTCGGGACGCTGCCCGAGCTGCTCGCGACCGCCGGCGCGGTCGCGAGCTGAGCCGTCACCAGTTGACGACCCGGTAGTCCTTCAGCAGGCAGCCGCTCGGCGGGTCGCCGTCGCGCTCGCCGCGCACGATCGGGTGGTAGATCCGGGCGGCGGCGTCCACGACGTCCAGCGGCGGGCGGAACCCGGCGGCGGTGCGGCGCGCCCGCGCGGGCTCGGGCTGCTGGTCGGTGAACCAGCCGGGGTCGACGCTGGTGACGTGCACGCCGTGCTCCGCCAGCTCGGACGCGGTCGTGCGCGTCAGCATGTTCAGCGCCGCCTTCGCCATGTTCGTGTGCGGATGCTCGGCGCCCTTGTACACGCGGTCGAACTGCCCTTCGACGGCCGAGACGTTCACCACGTACCGGCGCGGACGCGGCGACAGCTCCAGGAGGGGACGCAGCCGCCCCAGCAGGACGAACGGCGCCGTCACGTTGATGAGCTGCACCTCCAGCAGCTCCACGGGATCGACCTCGTGCACGAGCCGGGTCCAGGAGTTGACGGGGGACGGGTCGGGGAGCAGCCCCGCCACGTCGACGGCGCCGGTCGGGAGGGGCACGGGCAGCGCGCCCGGCGCCGCGACCCCCTCGCCCGCCGTCAGCTCGCCCGCCCGCTTCTCGCCCGCCAGCAGTTCCGCGTAGGACTCGGGCGGATGCCGCAGCGTCTGCGCCGCCAGGTTCACCAGGATGTCGAGGGGCTCGCCGGCGTCCACGAGCGCGTCGCACCACCGGACGAGGGACGGGACGTCCCGCAGGTCCATGCCGACGATCGTGAGCCGGTCCCGCCAGTCGGCCTGGTCGGCGACCTCGGCGAAGCGGCGGCGCGCGTCGGCGGGGAACCGGGTCAGGGCGGTCACGGCCGCGCCGTCGCGCAGCAGCTTCAACACGAGCTCGAACCCGGCCTTGACCCGCCCGCCCGTGACGATCGCGCGGCGTCCGGCCAGGTCGGCGCGCGCGTGCCGGTACCGCCGGTGCTCCTCCGCGCACGGCGGGCAGAGGCGGTGGTAGAACGCGTCCGCCTCCCGGAAGTGCGCCTTGCAGACGTAGCAGGCGCGCAGCCCGCCCGTCACCGTGCCGGACGGGACCGCCTCGCGCGGCGGCTCGACGGGCGCGCCCTCGACCCGTCCCGGCGCGCCCGTGGCGGTCGCGGCCAGCATCCGCGCGTCGGCCGCCGCCTGGCGCACCCGGGCCGCGGCCCGCTCGCGCTCCCGGGTCCTGCGCACGAACGCGCCGGCGGCCGCCCGCACCCGCGCCAGGTCGGGATGGCCGTCCGGCGCGTCCGCCATCTCCGCCAGGACGCGCAGGCAGGTCCGCACATCGTCGTCGCGCATGTGCGCCATTAAATCGGGTGATCCGGACGTGCCGGACCGCTGTACTGGAGCGCATGAGCATGCCGGACGGGCCGCGGCTGGCCCGTTTCATCGACACCATGATCGAGCTCGGGATCACCGGGCAGGTCTTCGGCGAGCACGGCATCGGCAAGACCTCCACGTTCTTCCACCACGTCCGGCGCCGCGAGGACACCGCGCTCGTCTACGTCCCGGCCGCGAACCTCACCCCCGACGACCTGCTGGTCAACGCGCCCGTCCGGCAGGACGGGGAGCTCGTGCTGCGGCAGCTCGTCATGCGGCAGCTCAAGCCGGGCAAGCCGTTCGTGCTGCTCATCGACGACTCGCTCCAGGCGGGCGCGACGATCCAGTCCCAGCTCATGCAGATCGCCTGCAACTGGACGCTCGGCGAGCACGACCTGCGCGCGCTCGGCTGCGTCGGGGTGTTCCTGACCGACAACGAGTCGCTCACCGAGACCGCGGCGCTCCGCACGGATCCCGCCGTCCTCGACCGGATGGCGACGCTGCGGGTCACCGCCGCCGACACCGCGTGGCGGGCCGCGCTGTCGCGCAGGTTCCGCGGCGTCGACCTCACCGGCGTGTTCCGGGTGTGGGCGTCGCTGCCCGCCGAGCTGCGCAGGCTGCTGTCGCCGCGCACGCTGGAGCACGTCCTCGACTGCGCGCTCGCCGGGTTCCCGCTCGCCTGGGGCCTCCCGCTCGTGGACGGGCGCCGCCTGCCCCTCGCCGCCGCGGCCGGCGGCCCGGACGGGAGGCCGGGCGACGACCAGGCCCCCGAGATCCTCGGCCGCGTCGCCGCCGAGCTGCGGCGCGCAGGGGCCGACGTCCCCGACCCCGCGCACGTGCCGGACGCCGTCCGCCGCGTCGTGCGCGCCGCCATCGAGCGGCGCTGGGCCGTGCTCATTCAGGGGCCGCCCGGCTGCGGCAAGACGGAGGTGGTGAAGGAGGTCGTCCGCGACGAGCTCGGCGCCGACCCGCTCTACTTCTCGCTTCCCGTCACCAACGTGGAGGACTTGTGCGCGCCCGTCCCCACTCTGGACGGAACCCTCGACAACCTGTTGTCCGGCCCGTTCCTGGAGCCGGGCGACAAGGCCATCGTTTGGGACGAGTACAACCGTCCCAAGGACAAGGCCACGTTCGCCCGCCTCATGGAGGTCACGCAGGAGTGGTCCCTGGCCGGGCGGCGCATCAAGGGGCTCCGCGCCCAGATCGCCTTGCAGAACCCTCCCTACTACCTGGGCCGCAAGCTGCTCGTGTCGCGCAACACCATCGCGCAGGCGTCCCGGTTCACGGTCTCGTTGGAGATCGAGCCGGATGACATTCCGGCGAACGAATGGTTGATAGCCCGTTACGGCGGGGTGGCCGAAACCGTCCTGGAGTGGTGGAAGAACGACATCGACGACGAGGGCCGGCAGTGGATGACCAAGCGCACGCTTGAGCGCCTGATCCGCCTGCACGGCACCGGTCTGCCGCTCGACATCGCCAAGATGTATCTGGGCGACGGCGACTACGCGCCGGTCCCGCTCACCGCGCTCGAGGCGCGGCTGGCCCGCCGGCAGGTGACCGGGCTGCGCGAGCTGGCCGCCGACCTGGACGGCTGGGCGGAGCGGCTGCGCGCCGCCGGGGACGAGGGCTCGGACGCGACCGACATCGTCCACCGCGTCTTCGCCAACGCCGAGTTGTCGCAGCTCAGCCGCCATGCCGAGACCGCGGCGCGGCTGGCGCCGCTGCTGCCGCCCAAGCTGAAGGCGACGTATCTGTTCGGCGCCGATCCGGACCGGCAGCGGTTTTGGACGGGCGTCTTCATGGGAGGTTCCTGAGTGCGGGAAAGATCGATGGACGTCCTCGCCACGGTCTGACTTGGCTAGAATCCGTCCGTCAGACGAGGCTTCCGCCGAGAATGCGCCTCTTGTCCGGACGCGATCTGTCCCCCGCGAGGAAGCCCTTGCTCACCGTCCTGCCATAAGGAGCCTGTGCATGCCCGTGGAATCGGAAAGGCCCGTCCCCGCGGCGAGTCCCGTGATCGGGGAGGCGGAGATCGAGGCTGCCGTGCGCGTCCTCCGCAGCGGGCGTGTCGTGCAGGGCCCCGAGGTCGCCGCCTTCGAGGAGGAGTTCTCCGCCCTCGTCGCGGGACGCCACTGCGTCGCCGTCAACTCCGGGACGTCGGCCCTGCACCTCGGCCTGATGGCGCTCGGCATCGGCCCCGGCGACGAGGTGATCGTCCCCTCGTTCACGTTCGCGGCCACGGCCAACGTCGTCCGCCTCGTCGGCGCCGAGCCCGTCTTCGTCGACATCGAGCCCGGCTCGTTCAACGTCGACCCGGACGCCGTCGCCGCCGCGGTCGGCCCCCGCACCGCCGCCATCATGCCGGTGCACCTGTACGGGCACCCCGCGGCGATGGACCGCATCGGCGCGCTCGCCGAGCGGCACGGGCTCGCCGTCGTCGAGGACGCCTGCCAGGCGCACGCCGCCGCCCACAACGGCGTCCCGGTGGGCGCCATCGGCACGATCGGCACCTTCAGCTTCTACCCGACCAAGAACATGCACGCCCTGGAGGGCGGCATGATCACCACCGCCGACGCGGAGACCGCCCGGACGCTGCGGCTGCTGCGCAACCAGGGCATGGAGCAGCGCTACGCCAACGAGATCGTCGGCGCCAACGTGCGGCTCACCGACGTCGCGGCGGCCATCGGGCGCGAGCAGCTCAAGCAGCTGCCCGCCTGGACCGAGCGGCGCATCGCCAACGCCCGGTTCCTGGACGCCAAGATCACCGGCGCGGTGGTGCCGCCGGTCGCGCCCGGCGCGCGGCACGTCTACCACCAGTACACCGTCCGCGTCCCCGGCGACCGCGACGCCTTCCAGCAGCGCCTGGAGCAGCGGAAGGTCGGCAGCGCCGTCTACTACCCGACGCCCGTCCACCGGCTCAGGCCGTTCCTGAAGGACGGCGCCCCCGACCCGCGCTGGGACCTGCCCGAGACCGAGCGCGCGGCGGCCGAGGTGCTGTCCCTCCCGGTGCACCCGTCCCTCACCGACGACGACCTGGCACGCGTCGCCGACGCGGTGAACGCGGCCGGAGCCGCGTCGTGAGCGCGCCGCTGCGCGCCGGCCTGGTCGGCCTCGGCGTGATGGGCCGCAACCACGCGCGGGTCCTGTCCGGCCTGGACGGCGTCGACCTCGTCGGGATCGTCGACCCGGCCGGACGGCCGGAGGGCGCCCCGCACGGGGTGCCGCTGATGGCGTCCCTCCAGGAACTGCTCACCGTCGGCATCGACTACGCGGTGGTGGCGTGCCCGACCGCGCTGCACGAGGAGATCGGGCTCGCGCTAGCCGAGGCCGGCGTCGGCGCGCTGATCGAGAAGCCGCTCGCCGAGTCGGTGGAGGCCGCAGAACGGCTGGTGACGGCGTTCGAGTCGCGCGGGCTCGTCGCGGCCGTCGGCCACATCGAGCGCTACAACCCGGCGCTGCAGAGCATGCGGGCCCGGCTGGAGGCGGGCGAGCTGGGCGAGGTGTTCCAGGTCGTCACGCGCCGCCAGGGGCCGTTCCCGCACCGGATCGCCGACGTCGGCGTCGTCAAGGACCTCGCGACCCACGACATCGACCTCACCGGCTGGGTGACCGGCCAGGACTACGTGTCCATCTCCGCGCACACCGTCGCGCGCAGCGGCCGCCCGCACGAGGACATGGTCGCCGCCGTCGGGCGCCTGGCCGACGGCTCCATGGTCAACCACCTGGTGAACTGGCTGAGCCCGCTCAAGGAGCGCACCACGGTGGTCACCGGCGAGCGCGGCTGCTTCGTCGCCGACACGCTCACCGCCGACCTCACCTTCTACGCCAACGGCGAGACGCGCACCGAGTGGGAGGCGCTGCGGTCGTTCCGCGGCGTGTCCGAGGGCGACATGATCCGGTACGCGATCCCCAAGCGCGAGCCGCTGCTGGTCGAGCACGAGCGCTTCCGCGACGCGGTCCTCGCGGGCCCCGACGGGTCGGCCCCGGGGGACGTCGTCACGCTGCGGCAGGGCCTGCGGACGGTCGAGGTGTCGGCCGCCGTGCTGAAGTCGGCGCGCCTCGGCGAGACGGTCGCGCTCCAGCCCGGGGAGGTGCTGGATGCCGTCTGAGCGAAGCGGCGGCGGAGCGGAGGACGGCGGTCCCGCGTCCGCCGCGGTGCCCGACGTCACCGTCGTGGTCGCGGTCTACAACACGATGCCCTACCTGACCGACTGCCTGAACTCGCTGGTCGGGCAGAGCATCGGCCGCGACCGCATGGAGGTCGTCGCGGTCGACGACGGCTCCACCGACGGCTCCGGAGCCGAGCTCGACCGGTTCGCCGCGGAGTACCCCGACGTCGTCACCGTGCTGCGGCAGCCGAACTCGGGCGGCCCGGCGGCCCCCAGCAACCGGGCGCTGGACGTCGCGACCGGCCGCTACGTCTACTTCGTCGGCGCCGACGACCACCTGGGCCCCGAGGCACTGGAACGCATGGTCGCCGCGGCCGACGAGTGGGGCTCGGACGTCCTGGTCGGCAAGATCGAGGGCGTCAACGGGCGGGCCGTGCGGCGCCCGGAGCTGTTCGCCGAGAACCGCCCCGAGATCGACCTGTACGACTCGGTGCTGCCGTGGGTGCTGTCGAACTGCAAGCTGTTCCGCCGCGAGCTGGTGGAGCGGCACAAGCTGCGGTTCCACGAGCACATGCGGATCGGCAGCGACCAGCCGTTCACCCTCGAGGCGTGCGTGCGCGCCCGCCGCATCTCCGTCCTCGCCGACTACACCTGCTACTACGCGGTGCTGCGCGACGACGGCGGTAACATCACCCAGGGCGCCGTCGACGTCCACACGCGCCTCGAATGCGCGGAGAGCCTCTTCGGCGTCGTCGCCGACCTCATCGAACCGGGCCCGAAGCGCGACGCGATCCTCAAGCGGCACACCCGCTGGGAGCTGACGATGCCGACGCGGGAGGGGTTCCTCGAACTCGACCGCGACGCGCAGGAGGACGTCTGCGCCCGCGTCGGCAGGCTCGTCGACCGGTACGTGACCGACGAGGTCCTCTACACGCTGCCCATCGTCCGCCGTGTCCGGCTCCGGCTGGCGCAGCGCGGCGAGATCGACCTGCTGTGCGAGGCGATCCGGGCCGGGATCGCGGAGCACCCCTACCTGATCGCGCTCAAGGACGGCCGGGCCTACCTCGCCTACCAGGGCTTCGAGGACCCCCGCCGCGGGCTCCCGGACGACCTGTTCGAGATCACCAAGGGGATGCGCAAGAGGCTGGCCCAGGAGGCGCGGACCGTCGCCGTGCGGCGCGACCGCGACACGGTGGAGATCACCGTCCGGACCCCGCTCACCGGCCCCGAGACCGGCGACCCCGCGACCGTCCGCCTCGCGCTGGCCCCCCGCGGCGGCGGCAAGACCCTGGACCTGGACGACCTCACCCGCGAGGCGCGCGAGGACGGCCTGCACGTGACCGCCCGGATCCCGGTGACGCTCACGGCGGCGTCCGGAAAGCCCCGGCACGCGCTGCGGCTCGTCGTCCGGGCCGCCGGGGAGACGCACGACGTCGCCGTGCCGGCGGGGACGTCCATGGTGCCCGCCCCGCGCGGCGAGCTCTTCTGGCACCGGGCCAGGCCCTACCGGCTGTCGGTGGCCGGCGACGACCGGCACGGCACGATGATCGAGACACGTCCGGTACGTCCGGCCCAGGCCGTCGCCCAGCGGGTCCGGCGCGTGACGTCCCTTGGAGGTAAGTAGCACATGCGGATCTGCGTGGTCGCGCTCGGCAAGATCGGTCTTCCGCTCGCGGTGCAGTTCGCCCGCAAGGGCCACCGCGTCATCGGCGCCGACGTGAACGAGCGCGTCGTGGCCGAGGTCAACGCGGGGCGCGAGCCGTTCCCCGGCGAGGCCGAGCTCGACGTCCACCTCGGCGAGGCGGTGCGGGCAGGGCTGCTGACGGCGACGACCGACACGGCGGCCGCGGTCGCCGAGTCGGAGGCGGTCGTCGTGGTCGTCCCCCTGTTCGTGGACGAGAAGGGCACCCCGGACTTCGGCTGGATGGACGCCGCGACGCGCTCCATCGCGCAGGGACTGCGCCCCGGGACGCTCGTCAGCTACGAGACGACGCTGCCCGTCGGCACCACCCGTGACCGCTGGGCCCCGATGCTCGCGGAGGGCTCCGGCCTGACCGCGGGCACCGACTTCCACCTGGTGTTCAGCCCGGAGCGGGTGCTGACCGGGCGGGTCTTCGCCGACCTGCGCCGCTACCCCAAGCTCGTCGGCGGCATCGACGAGGCGTCCGCCCGGCACGGCGTCGAGTTCTACGGCCAGGTCCTCGACTTCGACGAGCGGCCGGACCTCGACCGCCCGAACGGCGTCTGGGACCTCGGCTCCGCGGAGGCGGCGGAGCTCGCCAAGCTCGCCGAGACGACCTACCGGGACGTCAACATCGGCCTCGCCAACCAGTTCGCCCGCTACGCCGACACGGTGGGCGTGGACGTCACGAAGGTCATCGAGGCCTGCAACACCCAGCCGTACAGCCACATCCACCAGCCGGGCATCGCCGTGGGCGGCCACTGCATCCCGGTGTATCCGCGGATGTACCTGTGGAACGACCCGGACGCGACCGTCGTCCGCGCCGCCCGCGAGGCCAACACGGGCATGCCCGAGTACGCCGTCGGCCTGCTCGCCGACGCCTACGGCGACCTGACCGGCGCCGGCGTCCTCGTGCTGGGCGCGGCGTACCGGGGCGGCGTCAAGGAGACGGCGTTCTCCGGCGTCTTCCCCACGGTGGAGGCGCTGCGGCGGCGCGGCGCCGTCCCGTACGTGTCCGACCCGATGTACACCGATGAGGAACTGGAGGCCCTCGGCCTCCCGCCCCACCGGGGCGAGTCGGTCACCGCGGCGATCGTGCAGGCCGACCACGCCGCCTACCGCGAACTCGGCGCGGACGACCTGCCGGGCGTCAAGGCCCTGGTCGACGGCCGCCGCGTCACCGACGCCTCCCGCTGGCCCGGCGTCGCGCACGTTGTCATCGGCGCCCCCGCCGCCGCCGAACAGAAGGCGTCGACCGGACGGCCGGCGCCCACCGAGAGGTGAGCATGAGAAGAGCCGGCAACCGGGACGTTGCGGTCGTCACCCCCTGGTACCCGATTCCGCAGACACCGTTCGCCGGGGCGTTCGTCCAGGCGATGGTGGAGGCGACGGCGCCGGGCTGCGGCGAAGTCACGGTCTACCAGACCGACGCTTGGTCGGCGAAGATGAAACCGGAGGCCGCGGCCGCCGCGGCCGAGGCGCACCGCGCCCTCATGCCGCGGGTGCTGCACCGCGCGACCACCGTCGCGGGCGCCGGGCTGCTGCGCGTCCCGGTGCTGATCCCGGCCGGATGCAGCTACGCCGAGCTCGCCCGGCACCATGCGGCGTGGCTGCGTGAGGCACTGGGCGGCGAGCCGATTCCGGCGCCGGTCGTGCACGCCCACGTGGGGCTGCGGGGCGGCTGGCCGGCGCTGGAGAACGCGCGCCCGGACGCGAGGGTGTTCGTGACCGAGCACGCGTCCTATCTCCACCAGGTTCTCGAACAGCCGGATTCGCGCGAGATGTACGGGCAGGTCCTGGACCGCTGCACACGCTTCTTCGCGGTGACGGAGGCCCTGCGCGAGCAGCTGCTGGACGTGTTCCCGGCGTACTCCGACAAGATCGATGTGATCTCCAATCCGATCTCCTTCGACACGCCCCGGGCCCGGCCGGTGACCGAGCTGCGTCGCTGGCTGTATGTGGGGAGCCTCATCGAGCGCAAGGGGGTCGGCTGGCTGCTGGAGGCGTTCGCCAAGTGCCATGCGGAGGATCCCGAGCTGACGCTGACGATGGTGGGGGCGGGAGAGCTGGGCGAGCAGCTCGCGCAGCGCGCTGCGGAGTTGCAGGTCCAGGATGCGGTGGAGTTCCTTCCCCCCGTTCCTCCGGAGGAGGCCCTCCGGATCATGCGCGAGCACGACCTCCTCGTGCATCCGGCTCGCTGGGAGACGTTCGGCGTCTCGGTCGTCGAGGCGGTGGCGGCGGGGATGCCGGTGCTCGTCACGCGCTGCGGTGGTCCCGAGCGGACGCTGGCGGGGATAGAGAGCGCCGCGGGGGAGATGATCGAGGTCACCGAGGACGCCGAGTCGATCACCGGCGGGTACCGCAGGCTGCGCGACAGGTTCCCCCATGACCTCGACCTGGCCGAGGCCAGGCGGGTGCTGGAGGCGCGGTTCGGATACGGCGCCGTGGCCGAGGCGCATCACCGGCACTGGTTCCCGGAGACGGGGCCGGACGGGGGAGAAGACTCGTGAACGTCCTGTTCCTGGCGCTCGGTGCCTCACGCAAGGGCGCCGTCTCCGCGGAGGTCAAGCGCGTCATTGCGGGCGGAGGGACCGCGACCGTGCTGATCGGCAAGCCTTCGGCGTGGCGGAAGCACCCGCTCCCCGAAGGCGCCGAGGTCGTCGAGTTGGCGGCGGTCGAGCGCGGCTACCGGCCCGGCTGGGTCAGGTTCTGGTTGTACCGGGCACCGCGGCTGGTGCTGCGGATCTGCCTGCCCGGGCCGCTGCGCCGCTGGCGCGACCGGATCGACAACGCGTACCGGCGCCGCGTCGCCAAGCCCCTGAACCGCCGGCTGGCCCGCCGCTACCGGCGCGACCCCGTCCAGGTCCGCCGCCTGGCCGTCGAGCGCGACGTGCTCCGCGGCCGCTCCCTCGGCCTCGTCGTCGTCGGCGACGCGCAGTCACTCGTGACGGCGTCCGAACTGGCGGACGTCCTCACCGGCACCGGGGCACGCCTCGCCTACACCGTCGACCACCAGGGATCCACGACCGGTCCCGCCGGAGGATGAAGCCGATGTCCCCCCACCGCCGCCCCCGCCTGCTCTACCTCGCGTTCTACTTCCCGCCCTCCCGTGCGAGCGGGGTGTACAGGGCACGGGCCACCGCCAACCGCCTCGTCCAGCAGGGCTTCGACGTCACGGTCTTCACGGCGCCGCTGCCCTTCCTGTACGACACCATCGGGTCGGTCGACGAGAAGCTCGGCGAGACCGTCGACCCGAGCATCACGGTGGTGCGGCCCAAACTGAACCAGTACGCCTGGCAGACGGAACTCCAGGACTACAGCGGCTTCCGGGGCAGATTCCCCCACCTGGCCCAGTCGATGTTCGAGTGGGGGCAGGAGCACCGCTTTCCGGAGAAGTACGCGTCGTGGGCCCGGGCGTGCGTCCGCAAGGCTCTGCGGATGCACGCGCGCCGCAGATTTGACGTGGTCTTGGCGACAGGGAATCCGTTCGCCTCGTTCGGCGCGGCTTGGCGGCTCCACCAGTTGGCCCGGATCCCCTACATCCTCGACTACCGGGACTCCTGGACGCTCGATCTGTTCAGCGAGGAGCCGGCGTTCGCGGACGGCGATCCCGCCTGGAAGTGGGAGAGCCGGGTGCTGAGGTCCGCGTCCGGCATCGTGTTCGTCAACGAGGCGCTGCGGTCCTGGCACGCGGAACGCTATCCCGACCAGGCGGACCGGATGTTCGTGGTCCCCAACGGCTGGGACGCCGACACCCTCCCGGCCGTCGCCGAGCCGCCGCCGTCGGCCTCCGGCGGCCTCGCGCCCCGCTTCGCCTACGTCGGAACACTGACCGGTAAGCAGCCGATCGAACCGATGGTCCAGGCGTTCCGCCGCGCCCGCGAGCATCCCGACATGGCGGACGCGGAACTGGACCTGCACGGTTACCTCGGGTTCTTCAAGCGGTCGGACGGCGGGCTCCGCAAGCGGCTCGCCTCCGGGGCCGGCGATGCGGAACCGGGCGCACCGGGGGAGCAGGACCCGGCGCCGTGGGTGCGGTACCGCGGGCCGGTGTCCAAGACGGAGATCGCCGAGGTCTACCGGACGTCCGACGTGCTGGTGTTCCTGGCGGGCGGGGCCCGCTACGTCACGTCCGGGAAGATCTTCGAGTACATGGCGGCGGGCCGGCCGATCGTGTCGGTGCACGCGCCCGGCTCGGCGGCCGAGGAGGTTCTGCGGGACTACCCGCTGTGGTTCAATCCGGGCGGTCTCGACCCGGAGGACATCGCCGCGTCGATGGTCGCGGCGGCCAAGGCCGCGGCAGGGCTCGACGGACGGCAGGTCGCGGAGGCGCGCGGGTACGCGGACCGGTTCGAGCGGAACGTCGCACTGGAGCCGCTCGTGCGGCGGCTGACCGGTCTGGCCGGCCGCAAGCGGGGCGTGGCCGGATGACGGCGCCGGAGACGAAGGTGCGGGAGGGTGACGACGTGAACGGTGAAGGGTCCCCGCGGGTCCTGCTCGTGGCCATGGCCCCCGACCTCAAGCGCAAGAAGGCCATCCGGCTGGCCGCCCACTTCCTGGACGAGGGCGCGCGGGTGGACGTCCTGACCGCCGAGCGGCGCGGCTGGGGCAAGCTGGACGAGCGGGCGCGGCTGCACCGGCTCGACGAGGCGGAGGCCCGGCATCCCCTGCCGTGGCTGGAGCGCGCCGTGGTCGTTCGGGCGCCGCGGCTCGCCGTGCGTCCGCTGGCACGGCTGGGCCGCCCAGGCGCGATGGCGGAACGGGTGCGCGGCCGGCTGAGCGGTGCCGTTCACCGGCGGCTGTTCCTGCCGTTCTACCGGCACGTCCGGCCGCTGCTGCTGGCAAGGCTCGCCCGCAGGCGCGTCCTGCGGGACATCGACATGGCGCAGGTGGTGCGGGTCATCGTCACCGACAGGGACGGGGTTCCGCTCGCCTGGAGGCTCGCGCGGAGGCATCCCGGCGTCACCGTGACGACCCGGCTGGACAAGTCCCTGGAAGCCCGGGGCTGACCCGCCGCAGGCCGATCCGCGACGACCGTTTCCGTTCGCCCGGCGTTCACCGCGCCCTCACCCGCGATCGAGGTAAGACCTCCCATACTTGCAGGTGAGCCGCGACTTACCGCCGAACGACCGTGCCGCTCATCCCGCCACTCGGCGCCGGATGGCGACGGCTCGACCGAACGGAGGATGCCGTATGCACACCGAGGGCGAAACCGATCCCCTGGAGCCGCGCGGCCGGGTCGTCATGCTCGTCGACAACGGCGTCGAGAAGGACTCCCGGGTTCAGAAGGCCGCGACGTCCATCGCCGCCGCGGGGTGGGAGGTGCACCTCGTCGGTTGCGTCCGGAGCCGGCGAAGGCAGACCTGGCGGCTGGGCGGCGCCCATGTGCTGCTCGTCCCCCGGCAGGACGTCCTCAACAGGCCGCGGCCCCGGGTCTGGCGGTCCACGCTCCGCCGTCCGCTGGCGTACTCGCACGCGGAGGTCGCGGCGTACCGGCGGCGGCTGGTCCAGTCCCGGCGGGCCGACATCGCCGCGACCCGCCTCGCGCCCGGCGTCGACGGACCGGTGTGGAAGGCGTGGCTGGCGGCCCGCCGGATCTCGGCGAGGGCCCAGCAGAGCTGGGTGGCGCTGCGTGCGCACCAGACGGACTCCCTTGCCAGGGCCCGTATGGACGCGAACTCGCCGGTCGAGCGCCTCGCCCTCGCCTTCTGGCAGAAGCTCCTAGGCGATCGGGCATGGCGCGTTCTCGACCGCGGCCTGTGGGACTGGGACACCGCTTACAGGACGACCGTCGACGAACTCGAACCGGACATCATCCACGCCAACGACTTCCGCATGCTCGGGGTCGGCGCCCGCGCCGTGCGGCGTGCACGGGCCAAAGGCCGGGAGGTGAAGCTCGTGTGGGACGCGCACGAGTTCCTTCCCGGCATCCGTCCCTGGCACGACGGGCCGCGCTGGCATCCCGCCGTGTGCGCCTACGAACGCGAGTACGCCGGCGCGGCCGATGCCGTGGTGACCGTCTCGGCGCCTCTCGCCGACATGCTCGTCGAGCACCACGGCCTGCGGCAGAAGCCGGCCGTCGTGCTCAACGCGCCCGCCATCGGGGGAGAGCCGACCACCACGCGCCCCGTCCCGGACCTGCGGGAGCTGTGCGGCATCGGCGCCGGCACCCCGCTCGCCGTCTACAGCGGCGGCGCCTCCGAGCCGCGCGGCCTGATCATCATGATCGAGGCACTGCCGCGGCTGGCCGGACTGCACGTCGCCCTGGTCGTTCCCGTGCCCGGCGGGAGCGAGGCGAAGCGGCTGCTGCACCGCGCCGGCGAACTCGGCGTCCGCGACCGCGTGCACATCCTCCCGTACGTTCCGTTCGACCAGGTCGTCCCGTTCCTGTCGGCGGCCGACGTCGGCGTCATCCCGATCCACCACTGGCCGAACCACGAGATCGCGCTGATCACGAAGTTCTTCGAGTACTCGCACGCACGGCTGCCGATCGTCGTCAGCGACGTCAGGGCCATGAGCGAGACGGTGCGGGGCACCGGCCAGGGCGAGGTGTTCCGGGCCGAGGACGAGGACGACTACGTGCGGGCCGTCGAAGCCGTGCTGAGCGCCCCGGAGCGGTACCGCGCCGTGTACGGCGCACGGCCGGACTTGCTCCGTGCGTGGACGTGGGAGGCGCAGGCCGAGGTCCTGGACGGCGTCTACACGGAGTTGCTGCCGGGCGCCGCGAAGCCGTCCGTGAAGAGCGTGTAGGCCATGGCGGACAGAGGCGGCGGCAGGGACGTGGCGGTCCTCACCCCCTGGTACCCCGCCCCGCACCACAAGTTCCAGGGCGCCTTCGTCCAGGCGATGGTGGAGGCGACCGCGCCGGGCTGCGGCGCGGTCACCGTCTACCACACCGACGGATGGCCGCTGAGGATCGCGCCGGAGGCGGCGCGGGCGGCGGAGGAGGCGCACCGGCGACTCCTGCCCGACGCGCTCTCCCCCATTCCCGCGGACGGGGGAGCCCGGCTGCTGCGCGTCCCCGTCCTGATGCGCGGACGCACCTTCGGGGAACAGGCCAGGGAGCACGCGAAGGGTCTCGGCCTGGCGTTGGACGGCGAGCCGATCCCGGCGCCGGTCGTGCACGCCCATGTCGGGCTGCGGGGCGGCTGGACGGCGCTGGAGAACGCGCGCCCGGACGCGAGGGTGTTCGTGACCGAGCACGCGTCCTACCTCCACCAGGTGCTCGAACAGCCGGATTCGCGCGACCTGTACGAGCAGGTCCTGGACCGCTGCACACGCTTCTTCGCGGTGACCGAGGCCCTGCGCGAGCAGCTGACGGCGGCGTTCCCGGCGTACTCCGACAAGATCGATGTGATCTCCAATCCGATCTCGTTCGGCGCGGCCCGGCCCAGGCCGGTGACCGGGCTGCGCCGCTGGCTGTATGTGGGGAGCCTCATCGAGCGCAAGGGGGTCGGCTGGCTGCTGGAGGCGTTCGCCAAGTGCCATGCGGAGGACCCCCGCCTGACGCTGACGATGGTCGGGAAGGGCCCGCTGGGCGACCGGCTCGCGGAGCGCGCCGGGGAGTTGGAGGTGCGGGACGCGGTGACGTTCCTCCCCCCGGTCCCGCTGGACGAGTGCAACCGGCTCATGCGCGAGCACGACCTCCTCGTCCACCCGGCCCGCTGGGAGACGTTCGGCGTCTCGGTCGTCGAGGCGGTGGCGGCGGGGATGCCGGTGCTCGTCACGCGCTGCGGTGGTCCCGAGCGGACGCTGGCGGGGATAGAGAGCGCCGCGGGGGAGATGATCGAGGTCACCGAGGACGCCGAGTCGATCACCGGCGGGTACCGCAGGCTGCGCGACAGGTTCCCCCATGACCTCGACCTGGCCGAGGCCAGGCGGGTGCTGGAGGCGCGGTTCGGATACGGCGCCGTGGCCGAGGCGCACCACCGGCACTGGTTCCCGGAGACCGGGCCGAACGGGGGAGAAGACTCGTGAACGTCCTGTTCCTCGCCCTCGGCGGGTCGCGCCGGCATGTGATCGTCGCCGAGGCCGAACACGTCCTCGCCGCCGGCGGGGCGGCGACCGTGCTGGTCGGCGACCCCGCCAGGTGGCGGAACGACCCGCTGCCGGAGGGAGCCGACATGGTCGAGTGGCGGCGGCTCGTACGCGGTCACAGGCCCGCCGTGATGCGGCTGCTGCTGGACCGCGTCCCCCTGTTCCTCATACGCGCCTGCCTGCGCGGTCCCCTGACGGGATACGGAGCGCGCCTGCAGGCATTCCACCGGCGCCGCGTCTCCCGTCCGATCCACCACCGGCTCCTCCGGTTCTACCAGCGGGATCCCGCCCGGGTCCGGAGCCGCGTCGCCCGCCGCGAACTCCTTGGCGGCAGGTCGATCGACATCGTCGTCGTCGGTGACGCCGAGTCGGCGGTCACCGCGTCCGAACTGCGGGACGTCGTCCTCGGCTCGGGGGCGCGCCTCGCCTATACCGCCGCCCACGCCGGGCCTGCGGACGCTCAAGCCCGGCCTGTGGCCGGCCTGCTCGGAGGGGGAAAGCCATGACCGCACGCCGTCCCCGCCTTCTGTACCTCGCCTTCTACTTCCCGCCGTCCCGGGCAAGCGGCGTCTACCGTCCGCGCGCGACGGCCAATCTCCTGGTCGAACGGGGCTGGGACGTCACGGTCTTCGCCGCGCCGATGTCCTTCCTGCACGACGCCATCGGTTCGTTCGACGAGAAGCTGCTCGCCTCGGTCGATCCGAGGATCACTGTGGTACGGCCGGAACTGAACCAGTTCGCATGGCAGCAGGACGTGCGCCGCTACGGCAGGTTCCGTGGAACCTTCCCGCATCTCGCCCGCCGGGCCTACGGGTGGGGGCAGAAGCACGTGTTCCCGGAGCACTACGCGTCCTGGGGTCGTGCGAGCGTGCGCCGCGCGCTGCGCCTGCACGCCCGCCGCAGGTTCGACGTCGTGCTGGCAACGGGGAACCCCTTCGCCTCGTTCGCCGCGGCATGGGCGTTCAACCGGCTGACCCGGACGCCCTACATCCTGGACAACCGCGACGCCTGGACCCTCGATCTGTTCAACGAGACACTCGCGTTCGAGGAGGGGCACTCGGCCCTGGCCTGGGAGCGCCGGGTGCTGAAGCACGCGTCCAACGTGGTCTTCGTCAACGAGGCCATCCGGGCGTGGCACGCCAAGCGCTATCCGTCCGTGGCGGACCGGATGATGGTCGTCCCGAACGGCTGGGACTCCGACACCCTCGCGAACACAGTCGGGCCGCCCTCGAGCATCCGCGATGGACGGGACGAGCGCCGCCCGCGGTTCTCCTACGTCGGCACGCTGACCGGCAACCAGCCCATCGAGGCGATGCTCGAAGGGTTCGGGCAGGCCCGCGAACACCCGGACCTGGCGCACGCCGGGCTCGACCTGCACGGATATCTCGGCTTCTTCAAGGGGGCCGACGGCAAGCTCCACCAGAGGCTCGCGACCGGACTCGACGGGCAGGGCGGCGGGCAGGGCGGCGAGCAAGGCCTCCCGCCCGGTGTCCGGTACTGCGGGCCGGTGTCCAAGACCGAACTGCACAACGTCTACCGGGACACCGACGTCCTGGTGTTCCTGGCAGGAGGCGCGCGCTACGTGACGTCCGGAAAGATCTTCGAGTACATGGCGGCGGGACGCCCCATCGTGTCGGTCCACGCCCCCGGCTCCGCGGCCGAGGAGATCCTTCGCGGCTACCCGCTGTGGTTCAACCCGGGCGGGCTGGAGCCGAGGGCCATCGCGGCCTCGATGGCCGAGGCCGCGAAGGCCGCGGCGGGACTCGACCAGCGGCAGCTCGACGAGGCGCGCGCCTACGCCGGCCGCTTCGAGCGCAGCGTGTCGCTGGAGCCGCTGGTGCGGCGGCTGACAGCACTGGCGGAACGCGGGCGCGCGGCCGGATGACCGTTCTCGGAGGCGATGACATGAACGCTGAACCGTCACCGCAGGTACTCATCCTCGCCATGGATCCCAGGGGCCACAAACGCGGCCACGCCAGGGTCGCGAGCCTGGTCGCCTCCTTCCTGGACGAGGAGGGAGCGCGGGTCGACGTGGTGACCGCCGAGCCGAGGGGGTGGGAGAAGCTGGACGAGCGGGTCAGGCTGCACCGGCTGGACGGAACCGAGGCCCGGCATCCGCTGCTCTGGTTGGAACAGGCGGTGGTGAGCAGAGCACCGCGCAGGATCGTGCGGCCGCTGAACCGGCTCGGCCGTCCAGGCGCCGTCCTCGGACGGGCGCAGAGCCGCGTCTCCGATGCCGTCCACCGGCGGCTCTTCCTGCCCTTCTACGGGCAGGTCCGGCCGCTTCTCCTGGCCCGCATCGCGCGGCGACGCGTCCTGAGCGGCATCGACATGGCGAAGGTCAGCCGGGTCGTCGTGATGGACGACGCGTCGGTGCCGTGCGCCTGGCGGCTGGCCCGCCGGCACCCGGACGTCACCGTGACGACGCGGCAGGTGCGCACGCTCGACCCGGCGCGCTGACCGGGCTCAGCCGCGGGCGCGTTCGGCGAGGATCGCCGCGACGGCCTCGGCCGCGCGGCCGTCGCCGTAAGGGGTGCCGCGCGGCGCCTCCGGGGCGGGACGCGTGGCGGTCGCCGTCCAGCGGGCCGCGCCGAGTTCGCCGGGATGGGGGACCAGCTCGTTCCATCCGCCGGCGAGCGTCTCCGGCCATTCCGTCTCGGTGCGCAGGGTCGTGCACGGGCGTTCGAGCAGGAAGGCCTCCTTCTGGAGGCCCCCGGAGTCGGTGATCACGCCCCGCGAGCCGAGCACGGCCGCCACCATGGCGGCGTAGGGCAGGGGGCGGCCGACCCGGACGGCGCCGCGGTCCAGCTTGATCCCGTGCGTTTCGGCGCGGGCGACCAGCCGGGGGTGGGCGAGCAGCGCCACCGGGACCGGGAGGTCGGCGAGGGAGTCGACGAGCGAGCCGAGCCGAGCGGCGTCGTCGGTGTTCTCCGCCCGGTGCAGGGTGGCGACCAGGTAGGGCTGCTCGGAGTCGATCCCGTCCGGGAGAGCGGGGGCGGCGGGGTCGGCGAGGACCGAGTCCCGCACCCGGAGGCACACGTCCACCATCACATCGCCCGTGCGGACGCTGCGCTCCGCGAGCCCCTCGGCGGCGAGGTGGCGCATGGCCTCCTCCGTCGGGGCGAGCAGCAGGTCGGCGGCGTGGTCGGTGAGGACGCGGTTGTGCTCCTCCGGCATGCGGCGGTTGAAGGATCGGAGCCCCGCCTCCAGGTGCGCCACGGGGAGGTGCAGCTTGACGGCCGACACCGCTCCGGCCAGGGTCGAGTTCGTGTCCCCGTAGACGAGGACCCAGTCGGGACGCTCCCTTTCCAGGATCGGGTCCAGCGCGGACATGACGGCCCCGGTCTGGACGCCGTGGCTGCCGGACCCGACGCCGAGGTGCACATCGGGGTCGGGGATGCCGAGGCCGGAGAAGAACACGTCCGACAGGTCGGCGTCGTAGTGCTGCCCCGTGTGGACGATGACGTGCCGGTGGCCCTGCGCGGCGAGGGCGGCGGCGATGGGAGCGAGCTTCACCAGCTGCGGCCGTGCGCCGACGATGCTGAGGACCTTGAGGTTCATGCCTGCCTCTCGATGAGGACCGTCGTCTGCGAACCGTCCCCGGCGGGCGTCTCGACGTAGCGCTCGCCGGTCCGCGGACACTCCCATACTCCCTGCTCGTCCGGCCGCTCGGTCAACCGGGCCCCCGCGCGGCCGACCCAGCCGATGCGGCGGGCGGGCACGCCCGCGACCAGCGCGAAGTCGGGGACGTCGCGGGTCACGACGGCGCCTGCGGCGACCATCGCCCAGCGGCCGACGCGGACGGGCGCGACGCACACGCTGCGGGCGCCGAGCGAGGCTCCCTCGGCGACGTGGACGCCGACCGCCTCCCAGTCGCCGCCGCGCTTCAGCCTGCCGTCCGGGTCCACCGAGCGGGGCTCGCGGTCGTTGGTGAGCACGACGGCCGGGCCGACGAACACGCCGTCCTCCAGCACGGCGGGCTCGTAGACGAGCGCGTGGTTCTGCAGCTTGACGTTGTCGCCGATCCGCACGCCCGCGCCGACGTAGGCGCCGCGCCCCACGATGCAGCCCTCGCCGAGCCGGGCCTTCTCCCGGACCTGGGCGAGGTCCCAGACCGTGGTTCCGTCGCCGAGTTCGGCGCTCGGGTCGACCTGGGCGCTCGGCAGGATGCGGTGGCTCATTCGGTCCCTTTCCGTCGCGGAGTGATCAAGCCCAGCGCCCGGCGCGCTCGCGTGTTCAGGGGGGACGTGACATGCACGGCCAGCGGGCTTTCGTCGAGCCTGACGTACACGCGGCGGGGCGGCAGCAAGGAGGCGGTGAGCGGCCCGAGGCGGCCGGTGCCCTCCGGCATCCGCGTGGAGACCGGCCCGCCCATCCCGTCGATCTCGAAGGAGGCGCGCCAGACGCCGGGGCGCGCGCGGGCGACGGACAGGTCGGCGTACCGGTGGGACCGCCGGCCGGGACCGTGCTCCAGCCCCGTGCGGATCTCGCCCCCGCCCTCGTTGGACCGCCGCAGCACGATGGTCATCGCCGGGGACCCGCCGGAGGGCAGGGTCGGCGGCGGATCCGCCATCACGCGCAGCCGGCGCCCCCGGGCCTGGCTGATCCGGACGTCCTGGAAGTCGGTGGGCTTGAGGGCGCCGCCCACCTCCAGCGTCAGCCGCTTCCGCTCGTGCGGCGACAGCGGCCGGACGAGGTGCCACCGGCCGTCCGCCTGGACGACCGCCGCGCGCGGCATCGCGAACCCGCGGGGCTTGACGACGGGGGCGGTCAGGGTGAGCCCCCCGACTTCGGCCTCCACGGTCGCGGTCCACCGCCCGTCGGCCCAGGAGCCGGGGGCCGGCAGGAACGACGCGGTGTAGGTGACGGCCAAGCCCTTCTCGTCACGGACGGAGGAGGTGACCTGGCACTCGATCCGGTGCGAGGCCCCGGCGCCGTTCTCCAGGACCAGGTGCAGGAGGGGGGCCGCCTCGTCCACGTCGTGCAGAAGGAACTCGCCGGTGAGGCGCAGGGCGTCGTCAGCCCAGGAGAGCGCGGTCAGGTCGTGCCGCACCCGTACGGGCTCTCGGCTCTCGTAGCACGCGTCGGGAACGCCCACCGAGGCGTCGCGGAAGAACGGGTACTTCAGGTATGTCCGCCCGCCGTCTATGCGGATGCCGGGAGGCGTTCCACTCCGGTGGAACCGAAGGACCTCCGCGAGTTCCTCGTTGAGATGTTCGCGCAGGCAGTGCGCGAAGACCCGCCGCCGCGGGTCGTAGAGCTCCAGCAGGCCCGGGGTGAGCCAGGTGTCCAGCAGGTCGCGGCACCCCTTGAGGATGATCTCGCGACCCTCGCGCGAGGCGGGCAGGTACCGCTGCTCGAGCATGCCGAAGACCTCCAGCAGCAGGTACCGGTAGTGCAGGCGCTCTCGCAGCTCGCCCGGTTCGGTGTACCTGGCCACCAGGGACATCGCGCGGTGGGCGATCGCGTGCACCTCGGCGGGCGGGGCGCCGCCGACCTGCGTCGCGCTCGACCCGTCCGTCCGCGCCGCCCAGTAGTAGCAGTCGTAGTCGGTGAGGACGGACACGCCGCTCGCCGCCAGGTAGGCGCCCGCGGTGAAGAGCTGGTCCTCGTGGGAGAGCAGGCCCTCGCTGAAGCGCAGCCCCTCGCGTTCGACCAGCGACCGGCGGAAGAGCTGGAGCGCGGCCATCGACATCCGGGGGAACAGGTCGCAGTCCGGGTCGAGGACGTGGGTGCGCTCGATGGTGCGCTCGAACACCCGCGGCACCTTGCGCCCGCCCGTCCCGACCTGCTTGCCGAGGACGATGTCGGTGCCGTTGCGCTCGGCCATGGCCGTCATGCGCTCCAGCGCCTCCGGGCCCAGCCGGTCGTCGGAGTCCAGGAAGAAGACGAACTCCCCGGAAGCGAGCTCTAGCCCGCGGTTGCGGGGCGCTCCCGCGCCCCCGGAGTTGGGCTGGTGGACGACCGTGAGCTGGTCGTGGGCGCGGGCCAGCTCGTCGAGCAGCTCGCCGCCGCCGTCGGTCGAGCCGTCGTCGACGGCGATGACCTCGATCCGCTCGGCGGGCAGGGTCTGGGCGAACACCGACTCCAGGGCCCCGCCCACCGTGTCCCGGCACTGGAACACCGGGACGATCACGCTGACCAGAGGTCGGCTCATGGCCCCTCAACAGGCCGGAAGGCACTCATGGCGAACACTCTAGGCGTGCTCCGTGACCGCCGCGCCGGAGACCCTGTACATCGTCGACCTGGGGCCGGCCTGCGCCAACGCGTCGACGGCGGCGGCGAACCGCGTCATGGCGTCCGGGTGCTCGGGGCCCAGCAGGTAGTCGCGGAGCGTCCGGCGCTCCGCGGCCAGCGGGTCCTGGCCGGGCGTCGCCGCGACGGCGAGGATGTCGGCCAGCTCGCCGCAGCCCGGGCTCAGCAGGTAGGCCGCCGACGCGGACGGGAACTCGGCCCTGAAGGCGCTCTCGTCCATCCCGTCGGGGTTGGTGACGACGTACGGCTTCAGGCTCGGGATGTAGTCGGAGATCACGCTGGAGATGTCGGTGATCAGCATGTCCGAGCGGTTGAAGCACTCGTAGAGGGAGGCGTCCGCGCCGGTCACGACCTGGTGGCCGCCCGCGCCGCTGCGGTTCGCCTGCTCGATCATCCGCATGAGCCGGTTGTGCACGGCCGCCGCCTCCGGCAGCCGCCGGCCGGTGTAGGGGTGCGGCCGGTAGATGACGCGCAGCCGCGGCCCCTGCTCCAGGAGGGTCCGGACGATCCGCTCGCCCATGCCGAGCAGCGAGCTGTAGCCGTGCTCGTTGTCCCAGCCCTCCCACGTGGGGGCGTACAGGACGGTCGGGACGGGCCCGCCGGACGGCTCGGTGGTGATCTCGCCGAGCTGCGGGCGCCCCACCTCGACGATGGCCTCGTCGCGCACGCCCGCGTCGGAGTTGCGGTAGCGGTCGCGGCCCGCCGGGCCGGCCACCCACACCTCGTCGAAGACCTTGCTGACCGGGTTGGAGCTCGGGCCCTTGTCGCTGTCGCCGTGCCCGACGAAGACGTGCTTGATGTGCTCCTCGCGGAGCAGGTGGAGGTTCTTGCCGGTGTTGCCCGGGTAGAGCGCGACCTTCACGGTGCCGAGGTCGAAGTTCATCATGTCCTCGGCCCGCGTGATGCACACGACCGGGAGCCGGGTGGGCGCGAGCGCGCCGACGACCTCGGGGGAGCGGACGAGGACCATCGCCTTGCGGTCCAGCCGCTCCAGCGTCTCCAGCCACATGTTGGCCTGGTAGACGGTGGTGACCGGGCCGGTGAAGTACAGCACGACCTCGGGCTTGTAGCGGTTCACGCGGCGCTGCACGTCGCGGGCCATCCGGCCGGCGTTGAGCAGGGCGCGCATCCGGCGCAGCCGCGGCGCCTGCGCGGCCGCGGTGGCGACGGCCGCCGCCGCGGTGCCGAGGAGGCCGACCGCCACGAGCACCGGGAGGTCGAGCATGATCCCGGCGGTGCCGAACAGCAGAATCGGGAGGTCGGCGTGGCTCTCCAGGAGGAGGATCAGCCGGGCCTGCCAGACGGTGTCGGGGCCGGGGAGCGCCGGCTCGCCCTCGCCGAGGTTGCGGGTGGCGAAGGGCAGCCGGTTGACGCGGCGCGCGGCGACCGAGCCGGCGAGGGTCGCGGCGCGGAGCCAGTCGACCAGCAGGAGGCCGAGGGCGGCCAGCACGATCGTGGGCCGGCCGGCGCCGCCCGACTGGACGAGCAGCAGCACGAGGGCGGCCTGCCGGACCAGCACCCGCGCGCCGGGGGGCATCTGGCCCCAGCGCAGCGGCCTGGCCGCGTCCGGCAGCGTCCGCCCGAGGGCGTACTCGGCCGCGTAGCAGAGCACGGCGGCGCCGAGGAACGCCCAGGGCGACCCGGCCGCGGCCGTCCCGATCAGCAGCCCGAGCGTGACGGGCAGCCACAGCACCGTTGAGTACCGCATGAGAGTCGAGTACCGGGAGACGAGACGCCGCACGGCACACCTCCGTCTGGTCAGCGCCCCGGGGGGTGGCGCAGTTGAAGAGGGGAAGGGGGGACCTGCGCCCGCCGGGCCGAGCGGGCGTGTGCGGGGGAGCCGGCGTCAGCCGGAGCGGCCGCCGGTGAGGGGGTCTTCACGGCGGACGTCGATGACCTGCCCGGTGAGGCTGGAGAGCAGGACGTTGAGGGAGGTGCGGGCCACCTGGTCCGCGCTCAGCAGGGTGTGCGGGGGCTCCTGCCCGAACGCCGCGGTCCGCATGGGGGTGCTGGTCCGCTCGGGGTTGATGCAGTTGATCCGCACGCCGTCGCCGGACCACTCGTCCGCCAGCGCCTGGGTGAGGTTCACCGTGGCCGCCTTGGCGGAGGAGTAGAGGCTGTAGTCGGCGCGCCCGCGGGTGTAGGAGCTGGACGTGTAGAGCAGCAGCTGCCCGCCGGTCTTCGCGAGGTAGGGGAACGACGCCCGCGCGATGTGGATCGGCGCGAGGTAGTTGACCCGCAGCGCCTCCTCGATCGCGTCGGGGTCGATGGCGTCGAGCCGGCCGATCCGCAGCACGCCCGCCGTGTTGACGACGAAGTCGACGCGGCCGGTCGCCGAGTAGGCCTGCGCGAGCGCGCCGGCGACGTCCTCGGGCCGCTCGACGTGGGTGCGGGTGGCGCCGCGGCTGTAGCCGAACACGCGGGCGCCGAACCGCTGGGCGAGCTCCGCGACCGCGGCGCCGATGCCCTGGCTGGCGCCGAACACGACCATCGTCTTGCCGCCGAGCGCCTCGGCGTACTCGTCCTCGGTCAGGTCGGGGGCCTCGGAGGAGGCGAGCTGGAACAGCTTGTCCGCGACGAACATGTCGACCGGCTCGGTGACCTTCATGTTGTGCTCGTCGCCGCGCACGACGTAGATCGGGGTGCCGGGCAGGTAGCGCAGCACCACCGAGCAGTCGTCGGTCGCCTCGAAGTTCTCGTCGCGCCACGCGTTCTCGTAGGCCGCGCGGATGGTGGCGAGCCGGAAGCCCTGCGGAGTCTGCCCGCGCCGCAGGTTCGCCCGCCGCGGCACGTCGACGATGACGTCCTCGTCGACCTGGATGATCGTGTCGGCGGACGGGATGGCCACGTCCACCGCCTGGTGCTCGCGCAGCGCGGACACGCAGTCGCGGATGATGCGCTGCGACAGCAGCGGGCGCACCGCGTCGTGGAACAGCACGCTGGTCGTCTCGGCCGGGTGGTCGGCGAGGGCGTCGAGCGCGAGCTGCGTGGTCGCGTTCCGGGAGGTGCCGCCGGGGAGCACGGCCTTGACCTTGGTGCAGCCGGCCTTCTTCACGCACTCCTCGGCGTCCTTGAGGAAGCCGGGGTTCATGAGGACGAGGATCTCGTCGACGTCGGAGGCCTCCTCGAACACGCCCAGCGTGTGCTCGAGGATCGACTTGCCGGCGATCTTGAGGAGCTGCTTGGGGGTGCTGAGGCCCATCCGCTGCCCGCTGCCACCCGCCAGGATGACGGCGACGACGCGATGCTCACCCTGCGGCGCCATGACCAATGCGACCGTCCTTCTTATTCATGGCAGCCGGAACGGCGGCCGGAAACGAGGTGTTGCAGTCACCCGAGGGGGATCTCTGGGGGGCGCGGGCGGCGCGGCATTCGCAGGGCTGATGATCCGCACAGGGGGGAACTGACGCTTTACTGTACCCGGTCTGTGGAACTTTGAGACGAATTCACCGACGTTCCAGGACCCCGTAACCCTTGTGTGATGGGGCCTGAGGTGCCCGGACGAGGGGAATCGTCAACGGCCGAACAGCGGCCTCATGTCCGGCTCGACGGCCCAGCGGGTCACGCGGCGCACCGGGGGCGTGCTCAGCACCGTGACGAGGACGAAGCAGGCGAGCACGACCGAGAGCACGCCCGGGATCGTGTCGAACCACGCGAGCTTGTGCCAGCCCTCGAACGTGAACAGCCGCGTCGCGAACCCGTGCAGCAGGTAGCCGTAGATGGTGGCGGCGCCGAGGCCGCTGTACCAGGTGCGGCGGGACGGGGTCACCGCGAGGAAGGCGAGGATCAGCACCGTCCCGGTGACCAGCAGCCCGGCGCGCATCAGGGTACCGGTGAGCTCGCCCACGCCGAGGTCGGCGTTGGAGGTGTCCCAGTTCAGCCAGCGCGCGTTCATGCGGTCCTGGGTGAGGTACGCGCCGGCGAAGGCGGCCAGCAGGAGCGCGGCGCCGGTGATCCGCGCCCACGGCCGCCGGACGATCTGGACGACCTCCGGCGACAGCGTCAGCCCGAGGACGTAGAACGGCGCCAGCCCGAGGATCCGGTACACGTCGAGCGTGCTGCCGATGTCGGTCATGTAGCCGAGAAGGGCGACGAGCATGGCTGTCGCCAGGGGGTACTTGAGCCGCCGCCAGACCGGGGTGAGCAGCCGCCAGACGAACAGCGCCAGCAGGAACCAGGTCAGGTAGTAGGGGTCCAGCACGTCGAACTGGAACCGCCGGTCGTCGACGCCCCAGGCGAACAGGCTGTAGGCGCACTGGAAGATGATGTATGGCGCGATGGTCGAGCCGACCAGCCGCACCGACTTGTCGTCGGTGAGCGTGAACCGCTTGGACAGGTACCCGCTGACCATCACGAACAGCGGCATGTGGAACAGGTAGATGAAGTTCCAGAGCGCCGCCGCCAGCGGGACGTCCCGCAGGCCCGACAGTCCGTGCCCGCCGGCGACGAGCAGGATCGCCAGGAACTTGGCGTTGTCCAGGTGGGGGTCGCGTGCTCGGGGAGCCGCGCCGCCCGGCGTCCGCGGCTTCTCCTGCGGGCGCTGGGCGGGGGGCGCCGCCGCCTCGGCGGAATCTGGGACCGCCGCCTCGGCCACGACGGACGCCTCGGGTGTCTGTGTCATGAAAGATCTCTGATCCTGGGAGGGGCTCGTGGAGCATACCTAACGAAACGCCCCACAACCCTGGGAGTCACAGCGCGCTGTGCCGGGGTCACGGAGGGGGTCCGGAGCGCGGACCGGGGGATTTCGGCGGGCCCGCCGCGCACAAGATCTCCCCAGACGGGTACACGGCCCTTACCGGATACGGTGCGGGGCCGGTCCGGGCGGCTCCCGGACCGGGCGGGAGGACGGGGAGGGACATGGGTTACGGGAGGTCCACCAGGCAGGGCGTGGTGATCGTGGCCGGCGGCGCCGTGCTGCTGGCGGGAGTCGCGCTGCTCGTCCTGCCCGGCCCAGGCCTGCTGCTCGTGCTGGCGGGCCTGCTCATCCTGTCCCGGGAGTTCCCGGCCGTGAACCGCTACGTCGAGCCCCTCCGCGAGAAGGCGATCGGCGAGGCGGAGAAGAGCGTCACGTCCTGGTGGCGCCTCACGGGCTCCCTCCTCACCGTGCTGGCGCTGTTCGGCGCGGGCGTGGCCTGGGGACTTGTGCGGGAGCTGCCGTTC
Source organism: Actinomadura sp. K4S16 (assembly GCF_008327685.1). GTDB lineage: Bacteria > Actinomycetota > Actinomycetes > Streptosporangiales > Streptosporangiaceae > Spirillospora. The sequence continues at coordinate 232,373 of NZ_BDDE01000017.1, read as the reverse complement.
AGCGGATGGAGCACGGGTTCCGGGCTCATCCTGTCCGGCTTCATCCTCTGCGGGCTCCTCTACTGGAGCTGGCGCCGGGTGAAGGCCCGCCGCGCCGAGACCTTCCCCGAGTGACGGGCCCGACTTGGGGAAATGTTCGGCCGGATTGATCCGGCGGCCGGATATCCCCGTGCAAGGGGTATGGGCATTGTTCTTCGTGTACTCGTGGCCGCGGGACTCGCGGCCGACGCCGTCGTGCACTGGCGGTTCGCACCCGACATGGCCCCCGGGCCCAACACCCCCAGCGACGTCATCCCGGGAGACGACCTGTTCTACGGCCAGGCCATCGCGGCGGCCGTCGCGGGCCTGCTCGTGCTGTTCTGGGCCCGGAGGTGGACGTACGCCATCGCGTTCGTCGTCGCGGCGAGCGCGGCCGGGGCCGTGCTGCTGTACTACTTCGTCGACTTCGGGCAGATCGGCCCGATCCCGCGGATGTACGACCCGCAGTGGTACGCGGACAAGACGATCAGCTTCGCCGGGGAGGCGGTGGCCGCGCTCGCCGCGCTCGCCGGCTTCTTCACGGCCGGCCGGAAGAGGGAGGAGGAGGCGGACTCGTACTACGAGGCCCTGAGGTGACGGATCCGCGGGGCGGCGCGTCCGTACGATGAGAGGCGCAGTGCCCGTCAGCCGGCAGGCCCCTCAGTCGGCGGTGTCCGCCGGCCAGGCTGAAAGCGAGGCGTCCGTGCCCCCGCGTGACCGTACGCCGCCCCGCTCCGCCGGCGGCCGGGCCGGCCCGAAGAGCGGCTACCACGTGGAGGCGCTGGCGAAGGGCCTGCGCCTCCTCGCGCTCTTCTCCGAGCAGCGCCCGGCCATGAAGCTGACCGACATGGCCGCGGCGACGGGCCTGCCCCTGCCGACCGCCTTCCGGCTGGCCTCGACGCTGACCGCCGAAGGGTTCCTCGAACAGCTTCCGGACGGCGCCTACCGGCCCGCGCCGAAGGTGCTCACGCTCGGCTTCTCGGCGCTGCGCAGCCTCGACCTCGTCCAGCTCGCGGAGGGGCCGCTCCGCAGGCTCGCCGACGCCACCGGGCAGACGGCGAACCTCGGCGTGCTGTCGGGGGACCACGTGCTGTACCTGGTGAGGCTGCGCAACAACGACCTGGTGACGGCGAACATCCAGGTCGGGTCGCGGCTTCCGGCCGTCCGCACCTCGATGGGCAAGATGCTGCTGGCCCAGCTCGACGACGCCGAACTGAAGGACGTGCTGACCGGGGAGTCCTTCGCCGGGGCGGCCGGCCCCAACGCCGCGGCCTCGCTGGAGGCGCTCCGGCCCGAGCTGGCGGAGATCCGCGGCCGCGGCTGGGCCCTCCAGGACGAGGAGCTCGCCTACGGGCTCCGGTCCGTCGCGGCGCCCGTCCGGGACGCGTCCGGGACGGCGGTCGCGGCCGTCAACGTGGCCGTGCCCGCGATGGAGGTCCCGACGGCGCGCCTCCTGGAGGAGATCCGGCCGCTGGTCCAGAAGGCGTGCGCGGAGATCTCCCGGCTGCTGGGCGGACGCTGACCCCGTTCACTCCCCGGAGGGCGGAAGGCCGTCACGGGCCGGCCCCGCGACGAACCGCTGGGTCATGCTCCCCACGCCTTCCAGCTCGCTCACCAGCACGTCGCCCGGCCGGATGAACCGCTTGGGCGAGCGGGCGTTCCCGACGCCGGCCGGCGTCCCGGTGAAGACCAGGTCGCCCGGGAACAGCCGGCAGATCCGCGACAGCCGGACGAGCAGCTCCGGGACGCTGTAGATCATCGCCGAGGTCCGCGCGCTCTGCACGGTCTCGCCGGAGAGGCTGCACGAGATGGCGAGGTCGGACGGGTCGTCGAACTCGCTCAGGGTGGCGAGCCAGGGGCCGGTCGGGCCGAAGTTCGGGAACGACTTGGCCAGGCTGAACTGCGGCCTGGGCCCGGCGAGCTGCGAGGTCCGCTCGGACAGGTCCTGTCCGAGCGTGATGCCCGCGACGTAGTCCCAGGCGTCCACCGGATGGATGCCGCTGCTCTCCCGCGCGACCGCCACCACCATCTCGACCTCCCAGTCCACGGTGGCGGACGGCAGCTCGACCTCGCAGTAGGGCCCGGCCAGGCAGCTCGGGAACTTGGTGAACGTCACGGGAGCCGACTCGGGCGGGTACCCGGCCTCGCTCGCGTGCGCGGCGTAGTTGACGCCGATGGCGAACACCTGGGCCGGACGCGGCACCGGCGGGCCGAGGTCCTCCGGAGCGAACGGCCTGCCCTGCTCCGGGTCCAGGGACCACGCCGCCCATTCGCAGAACGCGCGCCACCGGCTGAAGACGGCCTGCGGGTCGGCGGGGAACCGGCCGCCGCTCGCCTCGGCGACGTCCACGGCGAGGTCACCGGAGGCGCCCTCGACGATGACCGCGGCCCGCCCGTCCAGGTTGGCGAACCTCACCAGTCGACCCGCTCCGGCGGAGCCTCGCCGTGGGCGTCCTGCCAGGAGACCACGGGGTTGCGCAGTGTCCCGACGCCCTCGATCTCGGCCTCGACGACGTCGCCGGGCCGCAGGTAGAACGCGAACGGGTCCGGCTGGACGGCGGCGACGCCCGACACGGTGCCCGTCGTGATGATGTCGCCCGCGCTGTAGGTCTGCGGCGAGTGGTAGGCGACCAGGTGCGGGATCGACACGCGCATCTGCTTGGTGTGCCCGGTCTGCCGCCTCTCGCCGTTCACCCGCAGCTCCATGGCGAGGTCCTGCATGTCCTCGATCTCGTCGGCGGTGACGATCCACGGGCCGATCGGGCAGAACGTGTCGATGGCCTTGCTGAACGAGAACACCCCCGACTCCATCTCGCGGCGCTGGATGTCGCGGGCCGTGACGTCGTTGAAGACGGTGAACCCGGCGATGTGCTCCAGCGCTTGCTCGGGGCCGAAGAACTTGCCCGGCTTGCCGATGACGACGGCCAGCTCCAGCTCGTAGTCGAGCTCCCGGGTGAGGTGCTCGGGGTACACGATCGGGTCGTCCGGCCCGATGATCGCGTCCACGTTCTGGAAGAACACGATGCCCTTGTGCACCGGGTGCGACCAGTTGACCGCCTGGAGCTCCTCGTGGTGGTCGGCGAAGTTCCCCGCGGTGTGGAAGAACTTCTTCGGCCGGATGGGCGCGCGGAGCCGGACGTCCGCCAGCCTCAGCCGCTCCCCGGTCTCGGGGGCGGTGCCGCCGCGCTCGAAGAACGCCCGCGTGGACGGCACGTCGAACTCGATGACGTCCTCGCCGTCCAGCCGGCCGACCCGGCCCTCGTCGAACGTGATCAGTTTCAAGATGGTTCCTCTCAGGCCCCGGCGCCGCCGGTCCGGGCTCGGCGCCGGCGGTTCAGGCGCCGACCATGTTGAAGCCGCCGTCGGCGAGCATGTAGGCGCCGGTGATGTGGGAGGCGTCCTCGGTGGCGAGGAACAGCGCCGTGCCCGCGACCTTCTCGGGCGGCGGGATCGTGCCCAGCGGCGTCTGCGCGATGAGCTTCTCGCGGCGCCCTGACTTCCAGTCCTCGCGCTCCAGCGTGGCGCCGGTCTCCATGAAGCCGGGCGCGAAGGTGTTCACGCGGACGGCCGGCGCGAACGCCGCCGCGTACGACTTGGTGATGCCGAGCAGCCCGTACTTGGCGGCGGCGTACTGGGGGGCCCGCGCGCTGCCCCGCACGACCACCGTCGATCCGATGTTGATGATCGAGCCGTGGCCCTGCTCCAGCATGCGGGAGCCGAACTCGTGCGTCATGAGCAGGGTGCCCTTGACGTCCACGTCGATGACGCGGTCCAGCGACTCCTGGGTCAGCTGCCGCCACGACATCTGCTCGGTCGCGACGTCCCCGACGTTGTTGACCAGGACGTCCAGCGTGCCCGCCCACGCGAAGACCTCGTCGGCGAGGCGGCGGATCTCGTCCCAGGACGAGATGTCCGCCTGCACGACGAACGCCTCGCCGCCGGCCTCCCGGACGCGCTCCGCCGTGCGCTCGGCGCCCTGCTTCGAGCTGTTGTAGTGGACGCCGACCCGGGCGCCCTCCTGGGCGGCCCGGACGGCGATCTCCGCCCCGAACCCCGTCCCGGCCCCGGTGACCAGCACCGTCTTCCCGGCGAACCGAGGGAAGATGCCCTCCTGCGTGCTCATGCGTTCTCCTCTGATCAGACGAGAGTGCGGCCACCGTCGACGTACATGACGTGCCCGGTGATGAAGGCCGCGTGCGGCGAGGACAGGAACAGTATCGGGCCGACGATCTCCGCTGCGGTGCCCAGCCGCCCGGCCGGGACGAGGCGCACGAGCTCCTCGCGGACGCCCGGCCGCGCGAGGTATCCGGCGGTCAGCGGCGTCTCGACGTAGCCGGGCGCGACCGCGTTGACCGTGACGCCGTGGCACGCCCACTCGGCCGCCATGACCCGCATCATCTGGTTCATTCCGCCCTTGGACGCGGCGTACGGGCCGTGCTTGCGGTGCGCCAGGTGCCCGGACACCGAGGACAGGAGCACGATGCGCCCGCCGCCTGCCTCCACCATGTGCCGCCCCGCCGCCTGCGCCGCGCCGAACGCGGTGGACAGGTTGGTGCGCAGCACCCGGTCCCACTCGTCCTCGGTGAAGTCGAGGATCGGGCGCCGGTCGTTGACGCCGACGCAGTGCAGGAGCACGTCCAGCCCGCCCATCGCCTCCACCGCCCGCCGGACGGCGTCGGCTCCGGCGCCCGGCTCGGCCAGGTCGGCCGCGAACGTGTGCGCGCCGGTCCCGTCCGGGCCCGGGGGCAGAGCGTCCAGCCGCGCGGGGTCGCGGTCGACCACCGTGACGACGGCCCCGGCTCGGAGATATCCCCGAACGCACTCCGCGCCGATCCCGCCGGCACCGAGCACGAGTACCCGAGCGCCCCGCAGCCCAGGCCAGTCAGCCGCCGCGTCCGACGCACCATGAGCCGCCGCGGACCCGTCAGCCACGTGTTCCACCCGTCACTTTCGCTTAATGAAAGCCGCTTTCATGTTGTGGTCGAGTATCCGAGGACCCGCAACCCGCCGTCAAGAGGCCTGGGCGGAGCCTTCGGGGGTGCGGGGGCCTTGACCCGGCAAATGAACGCTCGTTTAATTTCGGTATGGGACGCATTGCCGGCGTCACGCGCGCGGAGACGCGCGAACGGCTGCTGAGCGCGGCGGCCGACGAGTTCGCGCGGCGCGGGTACGACGGGACGCGCGTCGCCGACATCGCGCGGGCCGCCGGCGTCAGCAACGGCGCTCTGTATGCGCACTTCGACTCGAAGGCGGAGCTGCTGGTGGCGGCGCTGCGTGCGCACGGGCGGCGGCTGCTGGCCGAGCTGTTCGCCGCCGAGCCCGACCGCCCGGTCGTCGAGCTGCTGCTCACCATGGGGCGGTGGCTGCCGAACCGCCGCGACGCCCGCGCCCACCTCGTCGTGGAGGCCCTCGTCGCGGCCCACCGGGACGAGGACGTGGCCCGTCCCATGCGCGACTACGTCGGAGAGCGCGCCGAGTGGCTCGCCGGGCTGATGCGCATCGCCCAGGCGGGCGGGGAGATGGACCCGGCGCTCTCCCCGAACGCGCTCGCCCACCTCTGCCTGCTGCTCGGGATGGGGAGCGCCCTCATCCCGCGGGACATGCACGCCGTCGGGGACGAGGAGTGGGTCGCACTGCTCGCGCGGATCGTGTCCGCGCTCGCGCCGCCCGGAACGACAGGGGGAGGAACCCAGTGAAGGTGCAGATCGACCCGAAGCGCTGCCAGGGGCACGGCCGCTGCTACGACCTCGCCCCCGGCCTGTTCGGCGAGGACGACGAGGGATACGGCGTCGTCCTCGGCGACGGAGTCGTCCCCGAGGGCGGGGAGCACGAGGCCCGCCTCGCGGTCGCGAACTGCCCCGAACGTGCGATCGACGTCCTCGGGGAGGCGTGAGATGACCGCGGACGACCGCTTCGGCAAGGACTTCCGGGACGAGCGGGCCAGTCGTCCGCTCGGCACGCGCAACGAGGTCGTCACCGGCCCGGTCTCCGACTGGGCGACCGACTTCTCCCACCTGGAACCGGAGTGGGCCGCCGACCCGTACCCGATCCAGGACGACCTGCGGCGGCGCTGCCCGGTCGCGCGGACCGAGCGGTTCGGCGGCGGCTGGCTGCCGACCCGCTACGAGGACGTGGCGGCGGTCGCCTACGACACCGAGCGGTTCACCTCCCGCTCGGTCGTCATGAGCAACTTCCGGCCGCCGCGCGAGGTGGAGCCGGTCGGCGTCACGCCGCCGATCTCGTCCGACCCGCCGTTCCACCACGACGCGCGCAAGCTGCTGCTGCCCGCGTTCAAGAAGTCGGCGGTGGCGCGGCTGGAGTCCGCGACCAGGGCGTACTGCCACGAGCTCATCGACTCCTTCGAGGGCCGCGAGACGGTGGACGCCGCGCAGGAGTACGCGCAGCACATCCCGATGCGGGTCATCGCCGACATGCTCGGCTTCCCGCCCGAGGACGGCCCCCGGTTCCGCGAGTTCGTCGAGAACACCCTCGAAGGAGTCAACCTCCCCCCGGACGAGCGCATCGCGCGCATGGACAAGCTGTTCGACTACCTCCTGGAGCAGATCCGCGACCACGTCGCGAACCCGCGCGACGACCTCACCACCTATCTGATCGAAGCCGAGTTGTACGGGCGCAAGCTCGACCCGTCCCACGTCTCGGGGACGATGGCGCTGCTGCTCATCGCCGGGATCGACACGACCTGGAGCGCGATCGGCGCCTCGCTGTGGCACCTGGCGAGGACGCCGGCGGACCGCGAGCGCCTCGCCGCCGACCGGTCGCTGCTGCCGACCGCGATGGAGGAGTTCCTGCGCGCCTTCGCGCCCGTCACGATGGCGCGCCTCGTGAGGGAGGACATGACCTGGCGCGGCGTCGAGATGAAGGCCGACGACTGGGTCCTGCTGTCGTTCCCCGCCGCCAACCGCGACCCGGCCCAGTTCGACCGCGCGGACGAGATCGTCATCGACCGCGAGGTGAACCGGCACGCCGCCTTCGGCCTCGGCATCCACCGCTGCGTCGGCTCGCACCTGGCCCGCATGGAGCTGCGCGTGGCGCTCGACGTCTGGCTGGAGCGCGTCCCGTCCTTCGCCCTGGCCGACCCGGCGGCGGTCACGTGGGCCGCCGGCCAGGTCCGCGGCCCCCGCACCCTCCCCGTCCGCATCACGTAAGGCGTTCGGCCAGCCGGGGGAGCAGGCGCAGGGCGTTCCCCCGGTCGACGGCGCGGTGGGCGCGCTCGTCCAGCACCGGGTCGCGGTCGAGGTCCCGGGTGTTCAGCGCGACCTCGCGGGCGGAGTTCGCGGGCCAGTCGGTGCCGAACAGGACGCGGTCGGCGCCGACGGCGGCGATCAGGGACGGTGCGGCGTACGGGGACACCGGCAGGGCCGTGTCGTAGTGGAAGCGGCGGAGCGCCGGACGCATCCGCGCCGGGAGCGGGCCGCCGTCCTCCCGGGCCGAGCGCTCGGCGCGTCCCGCCATGTACGGCAGGAACCCGCCGCCGTGCGACAGGACGACCGACACCCGCGGGTACCGGTCGAGGGTCCCGGCGGCGATGAGGTTGAGCGCGGTGCGGGTGGTGTCGAGCAGGTAGTCGGCGAGCCAGTCCCCGACGCCCGGCGCCTCGGGCAGGCCCTTGGGGGCGACCGGGTGGACGAACACGACCGCGCGGCGCTTGTCGAGCTCGGCCCAGAGCGGGTCGAACATCGGCTCCCCGAGGTAGTGCCCGGCGGCCGAGGTGTTGAGGAGGACTCCGTCCGCGCCCAGGTCGTCCAGCGCGTGGGCGAGCTGCCGCACGGCGAGGTCCGGGTGGAGCATCGCCACGTTGGCGAAGAAGCCGAACCTCGTGGGGTGCTCGCGCACCAGCTCGGCCAGCGACTCGTTGCACACCTGGACGCCCGAGGCGGCGATCCCCCGGTCCAGGAACACCTCGGCGGGCACCGGCGCGGACGCCACCCCGGCGGCGATGCCGTTGGCGTTCATCGTCCGCAGGGTGCTCGGCAGCGTCCACTGGGCCCAGGACGGTCCGCCGGTCGGCGGGAGGAGGCCCTGCTCGACCGCCCACTCCCGCATCCGGGGCGGGACGGCGTGATGGTGGGTGTCGATCCTGCCGCGCGGCCGCCGGGGGGCGGCGGCCGCCTCACCTGCCGGAACGGCGGCCGCGGCCATCGCCAGGCCGGCCACCTGCAGGGCGCGGCGGCGGGTCGTCTCGGGCATGCGCGTCTCCCTCACTCGTTCGATGCGCCGCCCACCAAGCTCTCTCATACGAGAAAGTCTCAAGTGGGACTATATCAGAGGCCCCTAAACTGGGGCCATGCTCGACGACCTGCTCGAACGGCTCCTGTCCGAGGACGGCGACCCCGCCGTCCGGCACGTGGGGCTCGGCATGCTGCTGGCCTCCGCGCACAACCGGAGCCGGGCGAGCATGAACGGCGAGCTGGGCCGGCTGGGGATCGACGTGCGCGAGTTCAGCATGCTGCTGGCGCTGGAGATGTACGGGCCGTCCAGCCAGCGGCGCCTCATCGACCTCACCGGCATCGACAAGTCCACGATGGTGCGCATCGTCGACGAGCTGGAGGACGGCGGCCTGGTCCGGCGCGAGCGCGCCCCGCAGGACCGCCGGGCCCACTCGATCAGCCTGACCCCGGACGGGACGCGGACGCTGGAGAGCGCCCGGCGCGCGGGGGCCGACGTGGGCGAACGGCTCTTCGGCCACCTGGACGGCGACGACCGGGACCGTCTCGTGGACCTGCTTCGCCGGATCGCCGAGCACGCGGACGAGGGCTGACCGGTCCCGGCACCGCACCGGCGCCGCGGGTGGGTGCGTGTCGTATACGAGGGCTGTGGCGCTGAGTAAGAGAGAGGTCACGCGGTATAGAAGCTCGCAGCGCCGTACAGGAGAGTGCACATGATCCTTATGCCGGGCCGGTCGTCATGAGCAGCGCGGACGAGGTCGTCGTCCACGAGACGCTGCCCGTACGCGTCCTGGTCGGGCCGGGTGCGAGCGATCTCGTCGCGGACGAGGTCGCGCGGATCGGGGCGGAGAGGGTGCTGCTGGTCGCGGCGCCGTCCGCCGCCGGGCCCGCCGACCGGATCGCCGGGGCGCTCGGAGGACGGCTCGCGGCGCGCTTCGACCGTCCGGCGCCGCACACCCCGGTCGCCGTGACGGCGCGCGCCATGGAGGACGCCGCGGGCGCGGACTGCGTCGTCGCGGTCGGCGGCGGCTCCGCGATCGGCCTCGCCAAGGCGGTGTCGGCGCGGACGGGGATGCCGCAGGTCGCCGTGCCCACCACCTATGCGGGCTCCGAGATGACGCCCGTGCTGGGCGAGACCGAGGACGGCGTGAAGACCACGCGCCGCGCCCCCGGCCTGGCTCCCGGCACGGTCGTCTACGACCCGCGCCTCACCCTGGGCATGCCGTCCGGCCTGACCCGGACCAGCGCGATGAACGCGCTCGCCCACGCCGTCGAGGCCCTGTGGGCGCCGGACGCCACGATGGTCACCGACGCGCTGGCGGCCGAGGCCGTCGCCGGCATTCTGGGCGCGCTGCCCGAGGTGCTGGACGACCCGACCGGAATGGAGGGGCGCGCGCGCCTCCAGTCGGCCGCGTGGCTGGCCGGGATCTGCCTGGCGCAGACCCGGATGGGGCTGCACCACCAGCTCGCGCACGTCCTCGGCGGCGCGTTCGGTCTCCCGCACGCCGAACTGCACACGATGCTGCTCGCGCACGTCATGGCGTTCAACCTGCCGTCGGCGCCCGCCGCCTCGGCCCGGCTCGCCCGGGTGGCCGGGCCGGACCCGGTCGCCGTCGTCGCCGCGCTGGCCCGTGCGCACCGGGGCCCGACGCGGCTGTCCGCTCTGGGCGTCCCCCGCGAACGGCTCCGCGAGATGGCCGGGCGGGTGGCGGCCGATCCCTACCCCAATCCCCGGCCGCCGGACGCCGACGCGGTCGCGGAACTGCTCGACGCGATGTGGTGAACGGCCCGGTCCGCGCAAGGACTTGATCACGATCGTGTCGTTCCGCTGCCGTGGTCCGGCCGTTGTCCTACGCTCACACCTCATGCGTGGACCATTGGTGCGAATCACGTCCGTCCTGCTTGCCGGGACGTCCCTGCTCGCCGCTCCCGCCGCGCACCCCGCGGCCATGGCCGCCGCCAAGGCAGGCGCCGCCAAGACCGACCTGGGCAAGGACCTCGACGCCATACTCGCCGACGGCCGCCTCGAAGGCGCGACCGTCGGCGCGGTGGTGCGGGACGCCCGGACGGGCGCCGTCCGCTACTCGCGCGGCGCGACGGCGCAGGTGATGCCCGCCTCGAACATGAAGCTCTACACGTCGGGCGCGGCGCTGTCGCTGCTCGGCCCCGGGTACCGGTTCCGCACCGGCGTGTACGCCCGTGGAGTGTCCGGCTCGACGGTCAGGGGCGACCTCTACCTCAGGGGGACCGGCGACCCGACGACGCGGGCCGCCGACTACGACCGGCTCGCCGCCCAGGTGGCGGCGCGGGGCGTCCGGCGCGTCGAGGGCGACCTGGTCGCGGACGACACCTGGTTCGACGCCGTCCGCACGCCCTCCCACTGGGACCCGACGGACCTGCAGTACTACTACGCCGCGCAGACGTCCGCGCTGACCGTCGCGCCCAACGCCGACTTCGACGCCGGGTCGGTCGAGGTGTCGGTGCGGCCGGGCGGCGCCGAGGGCGACCCGGTCGAGGCGGGGCTGTCCCCGGCCACCCGCACCGTCAAGATCGACAACAGGGCGGTCACGGGCGCGCCGGGGTCGCCGTCCACGCTGGCGGTGAACCGGGCCGTCGGCAGCGACACCATCGTGGTGAGCGGCTCCTACCCGGCGGGCGCCGCGCCCTACACGACCCTGCGGACGGTCGACAATCCCACCCTGTACGCGGCGGACGTGTTCCGGAGCGCGCTCCAGGCCCACGGCGTCGAGGTCGAGGGCGTCACCGAGCGCGGCAGGACACCGCGGGGCGCCGCCGCGCTCGCGGTCCGCTCCTCGATGCCGCTGTCGCGGCTGATGGTGCCGTTCCTCAAGCTCAGCAACAACATGGTCGCCGAGACCCTGGTCAAGGCCATCGGCCGGGAGAAGGCGGGCATGGGGAGCTGGGAGGCGGGGCTGCCGGTGATCGAGAGGTATGCCGGCCGCCAGGGCGTCCCCACCGGACGGCTGGAGATGGCCGACGGCTCCGGGCTGTCGCGCGAGAACCGCACCACCGCGCAGGACGTCAGCACCATCCTGAAGAAGGCGCAGAGCGCGCCCTGGTTCCCCGCCTGGTACCGGGCTCTGCCGGTCGCCGGGGACCCGGACCGCCTCGAAGGCGGCACGCTGCGGTCGCGGATGCAGGGCACCCCCGCCGCGGGCAACGTGCACGCCAAGACCGGCACGCTGACCGGCGCCTCCGCGCTGTCGGGCTACGTCACCGACCCGTCCGGGCGGCGGCTGGTCTTCTCGGTCGTGCTGAACGGCTACCAGGGCGCCGCGCCCAAGGACATCGAGGACAGGATCGCGGTCCGGCTGGCCGGGGGAGACCCCGCCGCCGTCCGGACGTTCCGCGTCTCCGGGAACTCCCCGCAGCTGGAGTGCTCCTGGATCGGGCGCTGCTGACCGCTGACCCTGCTGACCGCTGCCCCCGCTGACCGTCGGCGAGGCGCGTCCCGCTGACGGCGGAACGCGCCTCGCCGGCGCGGGTCATCCCTGGTCTCTGGGCACGTAGAGGCGGATGTCGTCGACGAACGCCTCACCCTCGTAGTAGTTCAGGTGCGGGTCGCCGATGATGAAGGAGTCGGGATAGGCCGAGCCCTTCGGCCAGCTGTGCTCGGTCGTGTACGTCCCGGCCGGGCCCTTGTGGACGAGCCTGCGGTCGAACCGGCCGTCGTACTCGCCGGGCGTCTGGTTGTAGTGCCAGATCGGGCGCCCGTTCTCCACGAAGTCGTGGTGGACGCGCAGCGTGGTCTGCCCGGTGTGCAGGAACGGGCCGCTCATCTCCAGCGTGTACCCGGTCCGGTCGCGCTCGATGGCGAACCGGTAGGCGGCCTTCGGCAGCAGTTCCGGCCGCAGCTCGGCGCTGGTCAGGTGCCCCTCGAACCGGCCGCCCGGCCCGTACCGCCGGTCCATGGACGCCTCTCCGCAGGCGGTCTTGGCGTAGTACTCGTTGCTGATGTTGTTGTTGGCGGTCTCGCGGAACAGGTCGCCGCGCGGGAACAGCGCGTTGACGCCGTTGAAGGTGCCCTCGAACGTCCGGTACATCTTCCGGGTCTTCGGGTTGCAGGTCGCGGCGTTCTTCCAGCGGGCGTCGTCGCTGTAGTAGCCGTCCATGATGACCTTGCGCCGGAAGTGGATGCCCGGGTTGCCGTGCGGCGCCGGGGTCGCGTAGTCGAGGATCGTCAGGTAGTAGAACCCGTTCTCCCGCGTCACGTCGGGGTACTGGCACCGCGACCTGCCGGGCAGGGCGCCCTGGAACGTCCACGGGTACCGGGTCTTGCACGGTTCCATGGTGTAGCCGTTGTGCCTGCCGTCGTAGTCGAACGTGCCGTTCCGCTTGCCGCCGAACTGGATGCCGCGCAGCGTCATCTCCACCCGGTAGTACCGGGGCAGCGGGCGGGTCGGCCGGATCAGGACCCCCGCGTCCCAGCTCGGCTCGGAGATCCGCCCGGCGGTCCGCCCGCCCGGCAGCGACACGGCCGACAGGCCGGGCCGGGAGTCGGGGCGCCCGTCGCGGTCCTTGTCGACGGCGGCGACCTCCGCCGTCAGCCACCCCCGCTCCCCGAAGGCGACGCGCTTGCGGAACACGTTGAGGGTCTTCATCTGCCGTTCGAACAGCGGCCCGCTGAGCCTCCGCCACGCCTCCCCGTCGTCGTCGAACGCGTCGACGTGCCACGGGCTGCGCGGCCCCTGCGGGTCCAGCCGCCACGGCGCGCCGTCGACGCGCAGCGGCCGGTCGAACCGCTCCCGGGCGACCAGCTTCCACTGGCCGCCCGCGGAGGCTCCGACCGGCCATCCCGCGGCCGCGATCGCGACGGCGGCCGCTCCCACGGCCACGCCCGCCACTTTCCTGCTCATCCTCAAGACGCACACCCTCCCCGTGGAGCGCGACCGCGCTCCGTCCCTGGACGTCGCAACGCACGGGGATTATATGAATACAGAGAGTGACGTTCGGGGAGGCTGGCCCTGAGCGGGTCAGCGCTGGGACAGGTAGCGCTCGGCGGTCTCACGCAGGCGCGCGTGGATCCCGTCGTAGGCGGAGACGCCCGGCAGAGCGGTCTTGGGGAGCTTCGCGAGCATCGTGTAGTTGGTGTCGACGACATTGCCGGCCGGGGCGAGCCCCGCCTGGCTGACGAGCTGGTACGCGTCCAGCTCGTCCAGGCCGAGCAGTGCGGACGTCCAGGTGACCAGGTCGTGCTGGCTGATCCGGAACGCGTCCTCCAGCGGGCGGGCCGAGCCGGTCGACATCAGGTGGAGGTCGTCCTCCAGGCGCGGCCACGCGGGCGCCGCGCCCTTGACCAGGTCCACGACCACGACGGTGTTCATGGCCGCCTCCACGGCGGTGCCGCAGACCTCGCCCTCGCCCTGGCGGCAGTGGCCGTCGCCGATCGAGATCATGCCGCCCGGGACGTTGACCGGGAAGTACGCCGTGGTGCCCGCGCGCATCTCCGGGGTGTCCATGTTGCCGCCGTGCGCCCCCGGGGTGATGCTCATGATCACCTCGTTCGCGGCCGGGGCCACGCCCACGGTGCCGTGCATGGGGTCGAGCGGCAGATCGATCTCCAGGTCGCTCGCGCGGGCCCGGAAGCGGCAGATCCCGCGTTCGGCGTCCACGTCGTACATCCACACCCGCTCCGGCAGGGCCGGGTGCAGCATCGCCGTCGTGTGCGTCGCGGTCAGCGCCCCGAAGTGCGGGAAGGTGGACGAGACCGCCCAGTCGCGGGCGGGGCGGATGTCCACGAAGTGCACCGCCACCGCGTCGCCGGGCTCGGCGCCCGCCACCGCGATGGGGCCGGTGACGGGGTTGAGGTAGGGGAAGGCGCACACCTGGCTCGGCAGGTCGTCCACCCCGCGGACCGCGCCGCCGAAGCAGTCCTCGGTCGTCAGCTCCACGACGGTGCCGGGCGCGACGGTGAGCGCCGCCTCCCGCCCGCCGAACGCGAAGCCGGGCTCGGCGTCCCCCATGGAGACCACGTCGAACGTCACTTCTCGTCCTCCTCTTCGATGCCGGCCAGCGCCGGACGGCGCTTCATGAGCAGCAGACCGACCAGCAGCACCACTCCGATGCCGAGCCACAGGAAGCCCAGCTCCTGCGCGGCGACCTTCGCGTTGACCACCACGTAGCCGAGGATGCCGAAGCCGATCACCGGTGCGATCAGGTGGCGCCACCAGTCCCGGCTGCCCGACCGGACGACGTAGTGGACGACGACCGAGACGTGCAGCACCAGGAACGCCGTCATGGCGCCGAAGTTGACGAGCGAGCTGAGCAGCGTGATGCCGTCCTCGCGCTGCTCCATGTAGAGGCCGAGGCCCAGCGACACGGCCGCGACCACGAGCGTCGCGTTGACCGGGACCTTCCGCCGGGGGTGCACCTTGGCGAGGAACTTCGGCAGCTGCCGGTCCCGCGCCATCGCGTACAGCAGCCGGGACGTCGCGGCCTGCGCCACCAGCGAGTTGGCGAAGCCCCACGCGATCGCGGTGGCGAGGGCGGTCAGCTTGGCCAGCCACGCGCCGCCGGCGACCCGCGCGGCGTCGTAGAAGGCGACGCCGTCCGCGTCCCCCTCCTTGATCAGCTTGTCCGGGTCGGTGACCAGCAGCGAGGCCACCCAGGTCTGGACGATGAACAGGACGCCGACCAGCAGCAGCGCGGCCACCATCGACCGCCCGATGGCGCGGGCGGACTCGCGGTTCTCCTCGGCCAGCGTGGAGATGCCGTCGAAGCCGAGGAAGCTCAGCACCGCGATCGACACGGCGCCGAACACCAGCCCCCACGAGAACGTCCCGCCGTTGTAGATCGGGGTGAGGCTCCCGCCGCCGTGGCCCTTGCCCTGGGCGAGCGCCACCAGGCCCACCACCAGGAAGATCGCCAGGATGACCAGCTCGGCGACCAGCATGATCCGGTTGATCCGCGCGGTCATCTCGATGCCGAAGAAGTTGACGACCGTGTTGAGCACGACGAACGCGATGAGCCAGAGCCACACCGGGACGCCCGGCACGAGCGAGTTCATCGCCACGCTGGCGATCAGGTACAGCAGGGACGGCACCAGCACGTAGTCGAGCAGGATCATCCAGCCGGACAGGAACCCGACCGGCGCCGTGATGCCCCGCCCGGCGTAGGTGTAGACCGACCCGGCCATCGGGAACGCCCGCGACATCTGCGCGTAGGAGCCGGCGGTGAACAGCATGGCCAGCATCCCGATCGCATAGGCGAGCGCGACCATGCCGCCCGACCCCTGGAAGACGCTGCCGAAGATGCCGAACGGCGCGATCGGCACCATGAAGATCAGTCCGTAGACCACCAGGTCCTTGAACGTGAGAGAGCGTCGCAGCTCCTGGGTGTACCCGTAGCGCTCGATGCCCTCGGGCTGCGCCGAGTCGACGGCCATGCTTCCTCCTCTGACCGCGCGGACGCGGGTGGATCCCGCTCAGCGGAGCCTAGAGGTAATCTTTTCAAATGGAAAGGTTTCGTCTGGTAAAGATCAGAGGCGCGTGACCACGGTGAGGTCCAGGCCGTCCGCCCTGGCCAGATAGCGTTCCGGCCGCGGCGGCCCGAGCGGCGCGGCCGCCCAGGCGTGCCGGGCGACGGGGTCGGCGCCCGCCAGCAGCCGCGCCGAGGCGGCCCTCCCATGCCGCACGCCCAGCATCCCCGCGGCGGCCAGGGCCGCCAGCAGGTGGACGCCGTCGTAGCAGCCCTCCGCGTAGACGTCGAGGACGGGCGCGACCTCGCCGAACGCCGAGCGGTACCGCTCGGCCAGCGCGATCTGCCGCTCGTCGCCCTGCCCCGCGAACGACCGCATCGCCGAGTACAGCTCCCCGGTGTCGTCGCCGCCGGAGGCGAGCAGGACGTTCTCCTCCAGGGCCCCCGACAGCCGGACGACCCGGGCCGACAGCCGCGAGGCGGCGAACACCCGGTTGAACACGACGAGGTCCCGGCCGACCAGGCTGAGCAGGATCGCCTCCGCGCCCGTGCGCGCCAGCGCGTCCACGATCTCCTCGAAGCGCGCCTCCGGGTCGTCGCCCGGCGCCCAGGGGAAGGGCACGAGCCGGTCGAGGACCACCTCGCCGCCGGCCGCGCGGACCAGCCGCGCTCCCGCCCGGTGCACCGAGCGCGGCCAGATGTAGTCGCTGCCCACCAGCGCCCACCGCCGCAGCCGCAGCCGCGAGCTCAGCCAGTCGAGGGCGGTGCCGAGCTGCCGCTCCGGCGAGTCGCCGAGCAGGACGACGCCCTCCCGCCGCGCCCCGCCCTCGTGCGGCGGCGTGAACACGTACGGCGCCCGCCCGGCGAGCGCCGCCTCCAGGCCCCGGTGAACGTCGCTCGTGTGGAAGCCGACGAACGCCTGGACGAGCCCGGTGTCGGCGAGGAACCGCGCCTCGCCCGCCACCGCTCCCGGCGAGCGTCCGGCGTCCACCGGCACCAGCTCGACGGCGCGTCCCGCCGCCCCGCCGGAGGCGTTGACCTCGGTCGCGGCCAGGCACGCGGCGCTCAGCCCGGACGGCCCGGTCAGCCCGAGCGGCCCCGACAGCGGCAGCAGCAGCCCGAGCCGCAGCACGGCGGGATCAGGGCCGGCGACCAGCACTTCCGTGCTGTCCCGCACCACCGAACGCATCACCGCCGAACCCTTCATGACCAGGTCATCTATGCTATCCGCTACGGGTGACCGGCAAGGGAGGCGACTTGGTGGCCGAGCAGCACGACGCGGTGGCGCGTACGGCGGCGAGCGATCTCGTCGACATCCTCACACGCACCCAGCGCAGTCTGGCCCGCGACCTGGGCGCCCGTCTAGAGCAGGAGGAGGGCGCGACGGTCGAGCAGTGGCGGGTGCTGCGCGCCCTGGCCGAGGCCGAGGACGTCTCGATGGGCGAGCTCGCGGTCATCGTCGAGATCCCGCACCCCACCCTGACCCGGCTCGTGGACGCCCTGGTCGACTCCGCCTGCCTCTACCGGTCCCACTCCAGCCGCGACCGCCGCCGGGTGTCGGTGCGCGTCTCCGACCTGGGCCGCGCCAAGCTGGAGCGGCTGGAGGCGCTGGCCCGCGCCCACGAGCAGGCCCTCGCCGAGCGGCACGGCCGCGACACGGTCCAGAACCTGTCGGCCCTCCTGTCCGACCTCTGGAAGGGCATCCGCTGACCCGGCGCCCGCCCGCGGGTGCGTGAAAGCTTTCATGACGCGGGTGACCGCGGACCGAGGCGCGTCTACGATGCGCATGGGAGCGCTCCCAATCCGGCCCTTCCCGCAACCGGAACGGAGAACGCGATGCGACACGACCGCGCACGCCGTGCCCTGACAGTCCTGCTGGCGGCCCTGCTCATGCCGGTGCTGGCGCCCGCCCTGTGGTCCGGCACGGCGTCGGCGCACGGATCGGTGATCGATCCGGCGTCCCGCAACTACGGCTGCTGGCTGCGCTGGGGCGGCGACTTCCAGAACCCCGCCATGCAGCAGAAGGACCCGATGTGCTGGCAGGCGTGGCAGGACAACCCCAACGCCATGTGGAACTGGAACGGGCTGTACCGCAACAACGTCGGCGGCGACCACCAGGCGGCGATCCCCGACGGGCAGCTGTGCAGCGGCGGCCGGACCGAGGGCGGGCGGTACCGGTCCATGGACGCCGTCGGCCCGTGGACGACCACGGACATCGGCACCACGTTCACGATCAACCTGTACGACCAGGCGAGCCACGGCGCCGACTACATCCGCGTCTACGTCACCCGCCAGGGGTACGACCCGCTGACCCGGCCGCTGCGGTGGAGCGACCTGGAGCTGGTCCGGGAGACCGGCCGGTACGCGCCGAGCAACAACTACGTGGTCGGCGATGTGAGCGCACCCGGCCGCAGCGGACGCCACGTCGTCTACACGATCTGGCAGGCGTCGCACATGGACCAGTCGTACTACATCTGCAGCGATGTGAACTTCGGCTGACCGCTCCCGCCCGCCGGACGCCGCCCGCCGGACGGACCGTGCCCCGTCCGGCGGGCGTGCCTACGCCCTTTTGGTGGCCGTTTGTCGGGGGTCGGCCGTAGGGTCGGGGCCATGTCGCGGCGGCGTTTCGATCAGGCCATGCAGCTCATGCGGACGAAGGAGCCGCGGGTCCGGGAGGACGCGTTCGACTTCCTGCGCGAGCACGCCGACGCCTACGTGGGCGAGCTGATCGAGGAGTTCGCGGCCGAGCGCGACGACCCCGGCCTGCGCTGCTGGCTGCTCGAACTGATCGCCGAGGCCCGGTCGCCGGAGGCCCTGGAGGTGTTCCGCGGCCAGCTCGAAAGCCAGGACGATTCACTGCGGTTCTGGGCGGTGCGCGGCCTGGAGATGCTCGACACCCGCGAGGCCGAGCAGGCGCTCGAAGAGGCGTACGCCAACGGCTGGGTCTTCTAGCGCCCCGACCCGGAACCGCCGGCGGCGCGGGAGCCGGTCGGCCCCCGCGCCCTCGCGTCACCCCAGGCGGGCCTCGATGGCCTCGATGATCCGCGGACGCATCTCCGCGGCGCCGATGACGGCGTCGACGGAGCCGACCTCGACCGCGCGCCGGATGTCGTGCACGCGGTCGAACTCCGCGGCCACCTCGCCGAGCTTCTCCGTGCGGACCGAGGCGCGCAGCTCGTCCAGCTCCGCGGTCAGCGTGGCGCGGGCGGGGCCCGTGGACGCCGCGACGCGGGTCTCCAGCTCCCGCACCCGCGGGTCGGCGGCGGTCCGGGCGTTGACGTCGGCGGCGAACACCGCCGCGGCGGCCGGCGCGCCGCCGAGCACCGACGCGAACGACCCCTCCAGCGCGAGCACGGTCATGTTCGGGTTCAGCGCCTTGGAGAACACCACGAACGCGCCGCCGTGGTACCGGGAGATCACGCAGAACACGATGGGCCCGCGGAAGTTGACGATCGCGCGGCCGATCTCGGCGCCGTACTCCAGCTGGAGCTGCCGCATCGACTCCGGCGAGCCGTCGAAGCCCGACAGGTTCGCCAGCACCACCAGCGGCCGGTTGCCGCTGGCCGCGTTGATCGCCCGGGCCGCCTTCTTGGACGACTTCGGGAACAGCGTGCCGGCGGTGTAGGCGTCCGGGCCGTCGGTGGGCGGGAAGCCGCGCCGCGGCACCGACTGCGACTCGATGCCGAGCAGGCACACCGGCATGCCGCCGAGGTGCACGTCCTGCACCACCGCGGTCTCCGCGTCGGCCATGCCCGCCCAGCGCTCCAGCACCGGGTGGTCCTGGTCGGACAGCGCCCGCATCACGGTCCGGATGTCGAACGGCTTCTTGCGGTCCGGGTTCGCCTCGGCGGAGAAGATCTCGCCGACGGTGGTGAAGTCGCTGCCCTCCAGGACGTGCGGGAAGGCGGAGACGTCGCGCTCGAAGGGGTCGCTCGTGCCGGCGCGGCGCGGTCCGGGCTCCCCGGGCGCGACGTAGGTGTGGTCGTAGTGCGACATCAGGACGTCCCGCGCGGCGATGAGGTTCGGCGCCCAGTACTGCGCCTGCCCGTTCGGGCCCATCACCCGGTCGTAGCCGCCGATGCCGAAGTTGTCCTCGGCCGACACGCCGCCGGAGAAGTCGAGCGCCTGCTTGCCGGTGAGCACCATCGCCGAGTCCGGCGTCATGACGAGCACGCCCTTGGTGTGCATGAGCATCGTCGCCTCGGCGTTCCAGTACGGCTGGGCGCCGACGTTGATGCCCGCGACGACGACGTTGATCTCGCCGCCGTCCTGGGTGAACTCGACGATCCGCTTGAGCGCCGCCGCCACCCAGTCCATGTTCTCCGTGCCCGACTCCATGGAGATCCGGGCGCCCGAGGACAGCGCGTACCACTCCAGCGGCACCCGCATCCGCTCGGCCAGGTCCAGCGCGGCGATCACTCGGCGGCACTCCGGTTCCGACAGCGCGCCGAGCGACTTCGTGGGGTCGCCGAGCAGCACGACCCGGGTGACGCCCTGCGGGTGCCGCCGGGTCCGCTTGGTGACGACGCCCGCGACGAGAGCCGCGGTGTTGCGCCCCTTCGGCCGGTCGACCGGCACGAGGACGTTGTCGTCGTCGAGGTCGTGCTCGACGAAGTCGCCGAGCAGGCCGGTCAGCTCGTACGGGTACACGGTGTTGCGGCTGCTCGCGCGGAGCACCTTCTGCCGGTAGCCGTCGAGCGGCTCGACCGGCTCGTCCGACGGCGCGCCGACGGTGAGCCGGGTGCCGCCGGTGGCGTCGAAGGAGATCCTGACGGCGACCTTCATCGGCTCGCCCGTCCGCGGGTCGCGCTGCCGCGCGATGAGCAGGACCTCCTCCAGCCCGGCGCCCGCGGCCGTCGGCAGCATGCGGTTGGCGATCCGCTGCAGTTCCGCGCGGGTGAGGTCGCTCACCGGCCAGACGTAGATCACGATGCGGTTGGTGGGGAACCGCTTCTTCGTCGGCCGCCGCGCCTGCGCCCGGCGGATCGAGTCCAGGCAGGTGGCGAGGGTGAACTCGGCCGTCGGCAGCGAGCGCAGCCTGCCGTCGCCGTCGCGCAGCGCCGTGAGGTCGCGCACCTGCGCGAACGCGACGAGCCGGTCGTCGGACGGGTTGTCGCGCGCCACGCACTGGAAGAGGTAGACCTCCTCGTCCGAGGACGGCAGCCGGGTGAGGTCGAACTTGTGCAGCCGCTCCATCTGCATGCGCTGCGCGATGAACGGGTGCAGGCCGCGGATCAGCCGCTCCTCCGCCATGCCCCCCACACCCCCCGGATCGCTCCGCTCCTCCGTCCCGCCGCCCTCGGCCGGGCGGAACGTGAAGTGGTGGTGCATCACGGCGCCGCTGCTGCCCGCGACGGTGGTGGTCAGCCGCCGGACCCGCGGCGGCAGCGGGTGCGCGTTGACGACCTCCTGGAGCGCGGCCGCCATCGCGTCGTGGTCCTCCGGCTGCCGCTCCCAGGACAGGTAGACGTCGGCGTCCACGTCGTCGCCGCCGTCCGCCAGCTCCGCGAGCCCGCGCAGCGCCGCGCCGAGGGAGTCGAAGCTCACCGCGGAGGAGGCCAGACACGAGCCGGCGCGCTCGGCGACCACGAACTCGCAGCCGCCGGCCTCCCGGGTGCGGACGCCGGTGAGGCCCTTGTTGCCGTAGTACCGCCGGGTGAGCACCTCCAGCATCACGGCGTTGTTCCGGTTGCCGCGCACGAGCCGCTGGCCGAGCACCCGCACCAGCGGTTCGGTGCTGCGCACCATCTCGGCGATGAGCTCGTCGCGCTCCGGCGCGTCCGGGTGCTCGTCCAGGTGCCGCAGGTTCCGGCGGACGCGGGCGTAGACCGCGGCGCGGTTGCGGCGCAGCAGCGGCTGGGCGAACCAGGCGAACACCACGCCGCACGCGAGGTCGTAGACCACCGGGAACCGGACCTGCGTCGCGGCGATCAGCCGCTCCAGCGCGAGGCCCGCGGACTCGCGCAGCGCGTCCTCCGGCGGGGGCTCGCCCAGCCACTCGCGGAGCAGCGCGGCGACCGCCGAGGCGTCGGCGGACGTGCGCTGCTGCGCGAGGAAGATCCGGAACACCGCCGCCTCGAGCTCGGGGGTGCGGTCGAGGTCGGTGACGCCGTAGTGGCCGAGCGCCTTGGCGAGCTTGGCCTGGAACGCCTCGGGCAGCCCGGCCCGCTCGACGTCGAGGCACTGCAGGTAGGTGTGGAAGTACTCGCGGGCGCTGTGCACGTGGCCGCCGTCGGTGCCGTCCCCGCCCGCCGGCCGGTCGCGGCCCAGCTCGGCGAGGTCGGCGAACACGTCGAAGAGCGCGATCTCCTCGGCCACCGGCCGGTGGCCGTCCGCGGCGGCGGCCCGGCGCGCGGCGAGGTAGTCGTCCAGGGCGCGGCGCTCGTCGTGCGGGTCGACGTCGAAGCCGAGCAGCAGGCCGCGCAGGTCCTCCAGGCCGCGCCGGGTGCGGTCCCGCGCCGGGGCGGCCCCGGGCGCGGCGGGCAGGTCGAGCGGGGCGGCCCCCGCCGCCGCGGTGTCGGCGGCCTCGGCCTCGTCGGCGAGCGGCTCCAGCCGCAGCAGCGGCGCACCGGTCTCCACCTGGCTGCCGACGGAGACGACGCACTCCTTCAGCCGCGCCTTGAACGGCGCCCGCAGCACCGTCTCCATCTTCATGCTCTCCAGCACCAGCACCGGCGCGCCCGCCTCGACCTCGGCGCCGACCTCCAGCGGGGTGGCGACGACGAGCGCGGGCGCGGGCGAGCGGACGACGCCGCCCTCGTCCCGGCTGACCCGGTGCGCCACGCCGTCCACCTCGACGAAGTGGATCGGCCCGTGGGTGCCGGTGAGCAGGCGGTACCGGACGCCGTTGACGGTGATCTGGCCGAGGTGCCGGTCGAAGCGCTCGAGTTCGACGTCGGCGGTGCGGACGTCGGCGCCCGCCTCGACGGCGACGCGGAACCGGT
This sequence comes from Actinomadura sp. K4S16, assembly GCF_008327685.1. Lineage (GTDB taxonomy): Bacteria > Actinomycetota > Actinomycetes > Streptosporangiales > Streptosporangiaceae > Spirillospora. The sequence goes on along the minus strand of NZ_BDDE01000017.1, from coordinate 209,788 downwards.
CCGCGCCGGTGCGGGCCACGCGCACCCGGTAGCTCGCGCCGCGGAGCTTGAGGTCCAGCGGCCGGCCGCTCTCGTGCCGCGCCTGGGGGCGCCCTCCGGACGCCGTCGACAGCAGCCGCTGCCGCTCGGCGCCCTCCGCCTCCTCGTAGGCCTCGATGGCGGCGGCCGCGAGCGCGACGGCGGAGTGCCGGTGCGAGACGAGCCCGCCCTCGGCGCGGACGCGGTCGATCCAGCCGGTGTCCGCGCTCGCCTCGACCACCTCGGGCCGGTCGAGCAGGTCGAGCACGAAGCTCTTGTTCGTCGCGCCGCCCTCGATGATGACCGTGGTCTCGGTCATCGCGCGGCGCAGCCGGCCGAGCGCCTCGTCCCGGTCGCGGCCGTAGGCGATGATCTTGGCGATCATCGAGTCGAAGTCGGCGGGGATCGCGTCGCCCTCGCTGACGCCGGTGTCGACCCGGATGCCCGGCCCGGCGGGCAGGTCCAGGCGGGCGATGCGGCCCGGCGAGGGGGCGAAGTCGCGGTCGGGGTCCTCGGCGTTCAGCCGGGCCTCGATCGCGTGCCCGCGCTCCACCGGCGGCGCGCCTTCGAGCCGGCCGCCGGAGGCCACGTGCAGCTGCGCCTTGACCAGGTCGAACCCGGTGGTGGACTCGGTGATCGGGTGCTCGACCTGCAGGCGGGTGTTGACCTCCAGGAACGCGAACATGCGGTCGCCGGGGTGGTAGAGGAACTCGACGGTCGCAGCGCCCCGGTACCCGACCGCGACGGCGAGCCGCTCGGCCGACGCCTTCAGCTCGGCGGTCTGCTCGGCGCCGAGCACCGGCGACGCCGACTCCTCGATGATCTTCTGGTTGCGGCGCTGCACCGAGCAGTCGCGCACGCCCAGCGCCCACGCCGTCCCGCCGTCGGCGATCACCTGCACCTCGACGTGCCGGGCGCCGGTGACCAGGCGCTCCAGGAACACGACGCCGCTGCCGAACGCCCGCGCCGCCTCCTGGCTGGTGCGCTCGTAGGCGTCCGCCAGCTCGGCCTCGCTCGTGATGACGCGGATGCCGCGCCCGCCGCCGCCCGCGGTCGCCTTCAGCATCAGCGGGTAGCCGATCTCCGCCGCCGCCGCGAGCGCGTCGTCCAGGGAGTCGACCGCGCCGCGGCTCCACGGCGCGACCGGCACGCCGACCTCCTCGGCGATCAGCTTCGCGCCGATCTTGTCGCCGAGCCGGCGCATGGCCTCCGGGCTCGGCCCGACGAAGGCGATGCCGATCCGCTCGCACAGCTCCGCGAACGCCGGGTCCTCGGCGACGAAGCCCCACCCGACCCACGCGGCGTCGGCGCCGGTCTCCACCAGCGCGCGCTCCAGGACCTCCAGGTCCAGGTACGGCCGGGCCGACGCGGGCCCGAGGTCGTAGGCCAGGTCCGCCTCCCGGACGAAGGTGGCCGTCCGGTCGACATCGGTGTACAGGGCGACGGTCTCGATCCGCGTCCCGCTCTCCGCGGCGATGTCCCGTACGGCGTGGATGAGGCGCATGGCGGCCTCACCCCGGTTCACGATGGCGACACGACTGAACACCCGACCGAGCCCTCCTGTTAGACGATTGCGGCGCCGGGACACGGCGCACCCGGACACTGTTCACCTTTCCGCCCAGAGGGCGGCGGCGCCATGCCGCCGACAACGCACGCTGCGCCGCTCCAGTTGTAGGAAACCTGCAAAAGCCGTCGCCTACGCTGCGCGGGCACCGAGCGGCGCACCGGCGCCGGAAGTGATCAGGATACGGATGCCCGCTCCGGTTCCCGGTGATGCCCGGAGCGGGCCGGACGGCCGCCGAAGCCGGACAGGACCGCCTCCAGCAGCGGCAGCGCGCGCCCAGCCCGCTTCGCACGGATGACCAGGTCCCAGGCGGGCTCGAACTTCTTCCAGCCCCCGGCGTAGGCGGCGTGCCTGGCCTTGCCGCGCAGGGTCGGCTTGGTCGCGGCGCCGCGCAGGATCGAGCCCCACCGGTAGAAGTCGCGGTAGGCGCGCCAGTAACCGTCCTCCAGTTGGCGGGCGGTCATCTTGGCGGGCTTGAAGACGACCGTACGGGTGTCGTACCGGTCCCAGTCGGAGTGCAGGAGCCGGTCGGCCTTGGCCATGCGGTCGTAGAGGCGAGTGCCCGGATAGGGGGTCAGGATGTGGAAGGTCGCGGTCTCGATGCCCTGGCCGACCGCCCACTCGACGGTGCGGTCGAACACCGCCGGGTCGTCCTCGTCCATCCCGAACACGAAGCTTCCGTTGACCATCACGCCGTTGTCGTGCAGGCGGCGGACCACCGCGCCGTAGTCGCGGTCGATGTTCTGCCATTTGCGCTGCTCGGTGAGGTTGCCGGCGTTGACGGTCTCGAAGCCGACGAACAGGCTCCGCAGCCCGGACTCGACGGCCTTCTCCAGGAGCCCGGGGTTCAGCACCGCCTTCACCGTCCCCGCCGCCTGCCAGAGCCGCCCCATCCCGCGCATGCCGTCGAACAGCGCGGACGCGAACCGGGCGTTGCCGAACAGGTGGTCGTCGAGGAAGTACAGGTGCCGCCCCGGCAGCCGGTCGATCTCGGCGAGCGCCGCGTCGACGGTCTGGGTGTAGAACGACTTGCCGCCCTCGAAGAACGCCTCCTTGTAGCAGAAGTCGCACACGTGCGGGCAGCCGCGCGACACCACGATCGAGTTCGGGACCAGGTAGCGCTCGCGGGCGATGAGGTCGCGGCGGACCGGCGGAAGCCCGGCGAGCGTCCGCTCGGCGGAGTCGTAGCGGGCCGCCGGGCGCCCGGCGCGCAGGTCGGCGAGGAAGCGGGGCCAGGTGTCCTCGCCCGGCCCGCAGAAGATCGTGTCGGCGTGCCGGGCCGCCTCGTCCGGGAGCGAGGTGACGTGCAGCCCGCCCAGGCAGACGTGCGCGCCCCGGGCGCGGTAGAGGTCGGCCAGCTCGTAGGCGCGCCGCGCCGAGGTGATGTAGACCTGGATCACCACGAGGTCGGGCTCGTCGGAGGTGTCGACCTGCTGGACGTGCTCGTCGGTCAGCGTCACCTCGTCGTCCGGGTCGAGGTAGGCGGCGAGCGTGGCCAGCCCGAGCGGCGGGAACAGCGAGTACTTGATCGGGCGGAAGAACGGCGACGTCGCCTCGGTCAGGGCCGGGAGGATCATCTTCACGCGCATGCCTCATTGGACGCCGCCCCGCCGCGCCGGTGGCGTCCGCCGTGTGCGGATCGTGTGGAGATCCCGTGCCCCCGGCCGTGCTCAGTCCCCGTGCCCCGGGCGTGCTCAGTTCGCGGTGCGGAGGTCGGGGAGCGGGCGCAGGCCGGGCGCCAGGGCGAGGGTGACGGCCACCGAGGCGGCGGCCATGATCGCCATCGCGGCCGCGGGGGACGTCGCCTGGGCCGCGCCGCCCGCCAGGGCCGCGCCCACCCCCTGCATCGTGAGCATCCCGGACGAGTGCAGGCCCAGGGCGTGCCCGTGCATGGCGACCGGTGTGAGCGCCATGAGGCGTTCCTGCAGCAGCAGCGTCGCGGCATAGCCGACGGAGGCCGAAAGGACGGCGGCCGCGGCGAGGGGGAGCGGCGGGTCGACGGCGAACAGCAGGTAGGGGACCGCCAGCAGGAGCCGCAGGACCGGGCCGAGACGCGCGCGCAGGTGCGGCGGGACGAACCGGCCCGTCACGGTGTCGCCCGCCAGCATGCCCACGGCGGCCATGGCGAGCAGGAGCCCCGCGTGGTGCGGGGAGTAGGAGACGAAGAGGGCCTCGCAGCCGACGATCAGACCGTTCGGCACCCACATCGCGAGGTAGGTGGCGCGGCGCGGCGCCGAGGACAGCAGCCGCACGTTGGTGCGCCAGGTCTGCGCCGGGCTCGGACGTCCGGCCGCCCGGGGCGGGCGGCGGCTCAGCCCGGCGACCGCCACGACGGCGGTGAGCAGGTAGAGCGCGGCGCCGGTGAGCAGGGTCCCCCGGGGCGAGAGCGCGACGACGAGGACGCCGCCGATGGCGAAGCCGCAGATCTGCATCGTCCCCACCGACATGTTCAGCACGGAGCGGCCGAGGAGGTAGCCCTCCTCGGGCAGGATCTCGCTCAGCAGGCCGTAGCGGACGCCGCTGCCGAGCGACGCGACCAGGCCGAGGCCCAGCACGATGGCGAACACCGCCGCCAGCGGGAGGCCGGGGACCGCCAGCACGGCCGTCCCCGTGCCGAAGAGCAGGGCGATGGAGGCGAGCGTCGCCCGCGGCGGCAGGCGGTCGGCGGCCGAGAGCAGGGTGAGCGCGCCCGCCATCTGGGCGAACGAGCCGCCGAACATGCTCAGCGCCGACAGCAGCGGCGACCGGGTCGAGTCGTACACCAGCGTGCCGAGCGCCAGGCCGCTGACCGTCTGGGCGGACGCCTGCACGGTGAAGGACGCGAAGAGGGGCGTGTACTCCGGAGTGCGGAAGAGGTCCCGATACGTGCGCATGATCGAAAGGGTCGGGCGCACCGCCGGGTCGCCGGTAATGTTTCGCACGGAGGCGAAACGTGGGCTGGTGGCTGGTCGACGCGGACACGCTCGCGAGCGGGCGGTTCGTGGTGTCGGCCCTCGCGGAGACCACCGCCTGCCTGAAGCTCCTGGAGAAGGGCGTCGCCGCGCACCCCGGGGAGCGGGCCTGGCTCGACGTCCACCTGCCCGCCTACCGGCGCACTCTCCGGCGCGACCCCGTCACCGCCGCGCTGCTGCACGCGGCCCTCGGCACCAGGACGAAGTGGAACGCCGACTTCCTGACGCCGCCGCACCCGGGCGCGGGCTCGCCGGCGTTCCACGAGGAGCTCGCCGCCGTCCGCCGGACCCCGCCCGAGCGGGCGCACGCCGACCTGGAGGTCTCGTTCGGGGGCCCGCTGCCCGCCGAGCTGCGGCGCCCCGACGTGCCCGAGCGGCTCGCCGGCCTGCTGGAGCGGGTGTGGACGCACGCCGTCGAGCCGGACTGGGAGCGCCGCCGCCGCGTCATCGAGGCCGACGCCGTCGCCCGCGCCGGGCAGCTGAGCCGCGGCGGATGGGCCGCCGCCCTGGACGACATGCGCTCGGGGATGCGCTGGCTCGGCGCCGGCCGCCTGCAGATCAACGTCCGCGACTACCCGCCGCGCGACATCTCCGGCTCCCGGCTCCTCTTCGTCCCGGTCACGCCGCGAACGGGCTGGGTGGCCTGGGAGGAGGCCGACCCCGCCCGCTACGCGATCGTCCACCCTTGCTCTGCGCCGCTCGCGGACGCGGCCGGCGCCGCCGTCCCCGAGGCGCTCGAACGCCTCCTCGGCGCGGGGCGCGCCCGCGTGCTCGTCCTGCTCGCCACGCCGCTGAGCACCACGCAGCTCGTGGCGCTCGCCGGGCAGGGGCTCGGATCGGTCGGCCGCCACCTCCGGGTGCTGTCCGACGCCCGCCTGATCGACCGCCGCCGCGCCGGACGCTCCGTCCTCTACTACCGGACGGCCACCGGCGCCGCCCTCGTGGACGGCGTTCAGGCCCCGGACGCCCCCGCCGGGCCGACCTCCGGGTGAGCCGTCCGGGCCCCCTCCTCGCCGAGCCGGGGGAGCCGCCGGCCGAGCCCGCCGGGCAGCCACCAGTTCCAGTCGCCGAACAGCCTCATCAGGGCCGGGACGAGCACCAGCCGCACCAGGGTCGCGTCCAGCGCGATCGCGGTCGCCAGCGAGAGCCCGAACTCCTTCAGCTCCAGGATCCCGGCGGTCAGGAAGCCGCCGAACACCGCCACCATGATCGCCGCCGCGGCCGCGATCGGGCGGGCCGTGTGCTCGACCCCGGCGGCGACGGCGGTCGCGTTGTCGTGGCCGTCCTCCCACGCCTCCTTCATGCGGCGGATGAGGAAGACCTCGTAGTCCATCGAGAGGCCGAACAGCAGCACGAACACGGTGATCGGCAGGTACACCTGGACGAACCCGGTGCTGTGGAAGCCGAGCAGGCCCTCGCCGTGGCCGTGCTGGAAGACCCAGACGGTGAGGCCGACCGAGGCGGCGGTGACGAGCAGGTTCATGGCCACGGCCTTGACCGGCAGCGCGACGCTCCGGAACACCACGAGCAGGAACAGCAGCGACAGGCCGAGCACGAGCGCCATCACGTAGGGGAGCTTTCCGGTGGTCTCCTCGGACAGGTCGACGAAGGTCGCGGTGGCGCCCCCCACCAGCACCTGCTGGTCAGGGGCGGCCTCGGGCGCGATGCCGCTCCGGATGTCCTTCACCAGCCGGGTGGCGGCGGGCGAGTCGATGGGCACCCGGGGGACGGCGTTGATCAGCACCCGTCCGGAACCGGGCAAGGACTCCACGTCGGCCACGCGCCGGTCCTGCCGTACGAGGGCCGCCACCCGCGCGGCCTGGCGCTGCCCGGCGGCGTCCAGCGCCGCGCCGTCCGGACCGGTGACCACGACCTGCACCGGCGACACCGCCCCGGCGGTGAAGGAGCGTTCGAGGACGGTCTGCGCCTTGGCGGTCGGCCGGCCCTCCAGGGACGCGGTGCCGAGGTCGATCCCGTACTTGACGCCCGGCACCGGGAGCGCGCAGACGACCAGGACGGCGGCGGCCGCCAGGCCGAACACGACCGGCCGGCGCATCACCAGCCGGGCCCACCGCGCCCACGGGCCGTGCTCGGCGCCCGCGCCGGACCGGGTGTCGGCCGGGCGCCACCGCTCGGGCAGCGACCAGGCGTCGACCCGCGGCCCGAGGACGGCGAGGACGGCGGGCAGCAGCGTCAGCGCGGCGGCGAGGGTGCACACCACCGAGATCAGCACGCCGGTGGAGATCTCCCGGAAGACCGGGGCCTCCATGACGAACAGCGAGCACACCGAGATCGCGACGACGACGCCGGAGAACAGCACGGTCCGCCCGGAGGTCGCGACGGCCGTCCCGGCGGCCTCCGCGACGGCCTCCGGCCGGCGCGGCCCGCCCCGCGTCACCCCGCGGCGGGCCAGCTCCTCCCTGAACCGGCTGACGATGAACATGGCGTAGTCGATGCCGATGCCCGTCCCGATCATCGTGACGATCGTCAGCAGGAAGGAGTCGAAGGAGAACCCGAACGTGAGCAGGTAGACGACGCCGAACGTGAGGACCAGCCCGGCCATGGACAGCACCAGCGGCAGCACCGCGGCCGCCACCGCCCCGAACGCCAGCACCATCACCGCGAGCGCGATCGGCATGCCGATCGCCTCGCCGCGCTCGGCGTCGGCCGTCCCCACCACCGTCTGGTCGTTGGTGATCGGCGAGTAGCCGGTCAGGTAGGCCGCCACCCCGTCGCCGGGGGCCGCCCTGTCGAGTGCGTCCTGGAGGTCGGCCGCCCTGGCGGGCCGCTCGCGGCCGTCGCCCTTGAGTCCGACGACGGCGATCGTGGCGCGCCCGTCGGGAGCCACCTGCCCTCTCGCCTGCGGGTCGAACGGGCCGATGACGGTGACCACGCCCTCCTCCCCGCGGGCCGCGCCGACCACCTTCTGGACGGCGGCCTTGCGCGCCGGGTCGTCGATCCGGCCGCGCGCGGCGTCGAAGACGATGACGTCCTGCTCGTCCCCCTGGCCGGCGAAGTACCGCTGGACGAGCCGGGAGGCCTCGGTGGACGGTGCGCCGTCCACCCCGTAGTCGGGTGACTTGAGCTGCTTGGTCAGGAGGGGGAAGCTCGCCCCGCAGGCGATCAGCACCACGATCCAGGTGGTGATCACCAGCCGGCGGTGCTCGGCCATGAGGGCGCCCCAGCGACGTCGTCCCATCAATCGCCTCTCAGGAGGGTTCGCACGGCCTCGACCGCGCCTGCCAGATCGAGCTCGGGGTCCATGACCAGGTGCAGCAGCAGCCCGTCCAGCAGCGCGGCGACCACCGTCGCCGTGCCGGACGCGGGCGCGCTCGCGGTGACGCCGCCGCGCTCCTGGTCGCGCCGGACCAGCTCGGTGAGCGCGGCCCGGAACTCCCGCGTCGCCGCGGCGATGGGCTCGCGCAGGGCCGGATCGCGCGAGGACTGGCGCGCGGTCTCCAGCAGCAGTCCCACGGACGGGTCCTCGAGACCGCCGCCCGCGAACCACGCGATCGTGCCCTCGAACATCTCCTGGACGCTGCTCGCCGTCGCGAGCGCCTCCACCGGCTCGGCGAGCGCCTGGAGCGTCGCCGTGACGGCGGCCTGCCGGAGCACGTCGTCCTTGCCCTGGAAGTGGTAGCTGATCACGCCGTGCGGCACCCCGGCCCGCGCCGCGATCGCCCGCATGGTGACCCGCCCCCACCCCAGTTCGGCGATCAGGGCGGCGGTCGCCTCCAGAATCGCCGCACGGGTGGCGGCGCCTTGCTCGGCACTCGTCGGCCGAACGCCTCGTCCATTCGCTTTGGCCACTTGGCCAAGGTACGCCCGACCGTTGCACAATGCAATAGAGGGGCAAGGAAAGTGCGCGGGCCCGCCGGCGCTCACCGGGCGGGCTCCTCGAAGCGTCCTCGCGCTTGCCCAGGGCTCCCTGGGCGTGGCATCCAGTGCAGACGACCTGCGGGGCGGGATCCAGTCCGCGGCGCCGGGGGTCGTCAGGAGGTCACTGGGCGGGTTCTTGGTCCTGGCTCTCGGCGGACCCGGCGGACTGAGCCGACCCGGCCGACTCGCCGGTGAGATGCTGGAAGGTCCCCGTGAGGTGCAGGAGCCGGTCGAGCTGCGGAGGACGGCCGCTCAGCACGAGGCCGACGCCCGCGGCGGCCGTCCGGCGGCGGACCATCAGCAGGGCCGCCAGGCCGGCCGAGTCGCACATGCCCATCCCGCCGCAGGCCAGCTCCAGGTCGCGGACGTCCGGGTGGTCCTCCATCTGCCTGCGGACGGTCGCCACCAGCGTGTCGGCGGTGTAGAAGTCCAGGTCACCCTCAATCTCGATCCGCAGCGCCCGCGGCCCGGGGAGGGTCGCGACGACACGCAGCGGAGTATCGGGAACAAAGGCGGTCATGCGGTCCTTTCTTCGGCGGAACCGCCCGGCGCGTCCGTTGCGGCGTCGGCGGCGTCCGGCACCGGCTGCCGGAGCGACTCACAGGCGCTGGAGAGCATGCCCGTGGCCCGGGGGTAGTCGACGAGTTGCTCCGCCAGCAGCTCCAGCCCTGGCAGGAGGCTCATCGCCGGCACGCCCCTTGCGGTGAGGATGCCCGCCGTCCACTCGATGAACCCGGTGAAGAGGCCGGGGTCGTCCACGTAGAGGGCGGTGGCGAGGAAGTCGACGATATGGGCGATGTCCTCGGCGGTGTGGCGGAGTTGCTCGTCGGTGTAGTCCGCCATCGCCGGGAAGCGGGCCGGGAGCTCGGCCATCACGTGCCGCACCAGCTTGCGCGAGGTCCGGCTGACCTGCGTGTACTCCTGGTCGGCCAGGTGCGGCAGGTCGTCGATGACCTGGTGCAGGGGCGGCGGCTTGGGCAGCGGCCCCTCCGCGAGCCGGTCGGCGGCGGCGCGGGCGTCGGGGGCCCAGCCGTCGGCGCCGAGCAGGGAGGCGTACCGGCCGTCGATCCCGTACGCGGCGCCGCCCACGAGGACGGGCGTACCGGTCGCCTGGCAGGCGGTGATGGCCGCGTGCGCGGCCGGCAGCCGGGTGGCGATCGAGGACGACAGCGCCACCACCGCCGGGTTCGCCCGGTGCACGTGGGAGATCAGGTGCGGGGTCGGGACCTGGGCGCCGAGGTAGTCGACCTGCCAGCCGCGCAGCCGCAGCACCTCGGCCAGGATCCGCGCGGGCAGGGCGTGCCACTCCCCGTCGATGCACGCGACCGCGACCCGGCCGCGCGGTTCGGCGCGGTGCCGCGCCATGGCCTCGCGGACGGCCGGGTGGTGCGCCAGCGCCGCGATCGTCCGCTCGTTGATCGCGGTCGCGGTGTGCTCCTGCGCGACCGTGAGCCGGTTCGCCGCCCACTCCCGGCCCACCCGGGCCTGGAGCGGGGCGATGACGTCCAGCAGGACGGTCTCGGCGTCGATCCCGTGGTCGAGCGCGGCGGTCACCGCGTCGGCGGCCGCGTACTCGTCGCCGGCGAGGACGGCGTCCCAGAGCGCGTCCGTCCAGCCGTCGAGCTCCGGGGGCGGCCCGTGGTGCTCTGCGGGCCTCGTCACGCGGTGAACCTCCCTGGTCCCTGCCCCCCTACGGCGCTGAGGTGGAAGCGCCGGGGAGCGGTGATGGCGACCACGGCCATGTCGTCGTGCTTGCCCGTGCCCACCCATTCGGCGGCGAGCATGTGCACCCGTTCGACGAGCGCTTCCGGAGGCATTCCCCCGCAGCGGGCGAGTTCACCGCTCAGCCGCTCGTCGCCGAACATCTCGTCGCCCAGCGGGCCGCCGAAGGCCTCGGTGATGCCGTCGGTGTAGAGCAGGCAGGTGTCGCCCGGCTCCAGCAGCACGGTCGCGGTCGTGGAGGAGATCTTGTCCAGCACGCCGATCAGCGACCCGCCCGTGTCGGGGGCCTCGACCTCGCCGCCGGCCCGCACGATCAGCGGGCGGGAATGGCCGGCGCTGGTCAGCCGCAGCCGCACGAGGTTGCCCTCGCGCCGGATCGACGCCAGCACGAGGGTGACGAATCGGGTGGACTCGCTGTTCAGCAGCGTCCCGTTCAGCAGTTCCAGCACGCGCTTGTGGTCGCCGGCCAGCGGAAGCAGGGCCTGCAGCGTGTTGCGGATCTTGCCGGTGAGCACGGCGGCCTCCAGGCCCTTGCCGCACACGTCCCCCAGCACGACCAGCGATTCCTGCTCGGCGCCGGAGCCGTCGGCGGCCGCCGGGTGCAGGTCGTAGAAGTCGCCTCCGACGCGCTCGCCGGCGCCCGCCGGCCGGTAGCGGGCCGCGAGCTCCACCTCCTCCAGCTCCCTGGTGCGCGGCGGCAGCAGGTCGCGCATCAGCGTGTCGGTGATGGACGCCTGCTCGGCGTACACGCGGGCGGCCGACATGGCCGCGCCGGCCCGCGCCGCGAACAGGCGCGCGATCGTCTCCTCGCCCTCGGAGAACGCGCGCCGCCCGCCCCGGCGGAGCAGCACCAGCGCTCCGGCGGGCATGCCCTGCCCCGGCAGCGCGGTGACCACCATCGCGCCGAGGTCGCCCAGGTCCGTGCGGACGATCCAGGAGGGTGCGGCGGTCGGGTCGAGCCAGCGCGACGGCACCGGCGGGAAGCCCTGCATCGCCTCCGCGAGCCCCGGCACCTCCGCGGGGTCGACGAGGAGCTGCTGGTGGTCCACCGCGCCGTCCGGGCCGCAGTAGGAGACGGGGTAGGCGCGCCCGGGACCGGGCGCGATCACCAGTGCGGCGTCGGCGAGGTATCGCGCCGCCAGCTGGACGGTCACCTCCATGCACCGTTCCAAGTTCAGCGACGCCAGCAACTGGCTGGACGCCTCCGCCAGGAAGGCCGTCCGCTCCCGCTCGTCGGCGAGTTCGCGTTCCAGCCGCCGGTGCGCGGTGACGTCGAACAGCCACCAGACCGTCCCCGGCGCGATGCCGGGCTGCGTGTCGGGGGCGCCCGTGCCCTCGTCGGGCACGCCGTGGGCCTCGAAGACGCGGTCGCCGATGGGGCCGTCGGCGAGGGGGCCGGGCCGCGAGGCGCCGGTCTGCGGCAGATCGTCCTCTGCCACTTCGGAGAGGGGGGTCTCGGTCAGGGAGTGGTGGGCCTCGGCCAGCCAGGCGGGCGCCGCGTCGTCCAGCCGTGCGCCCGGCAGCATGCCGAGCAGCAGGCGCGCCGCGTCGTTGAGCCGCATGACGGTGCCGGACGGGTCCACCGCGAGCGCGGGGTAGGGGCCGGGCCCCAGCGCCGGGTCGAGAACGCGCTGAGTGCCGTCTATGCCTTGGGTCAGTTCCATCACGTCGCAGCCTGCGGCGGGACCACTTCCTTCCTGCACTGAGCCGCTGAACGAGGATCGTGTCCTCGCCACCACCCTAACCACAACAAGACAGTTGCCGGAAGGCAAAGATTCGTGCGGGTTCCCCTTGCGGGCCTGGACAAGGCCGGTAAGCGCCGAGGTCAGCGGGTGTGGTCGGGGCCTCAGGAATGCCGTCCGCGTTCCGGGGTAGCCTCGCCTCAACAGGAGGTGGAATCAGGTGATGGACGCGGTACAAGACGGAAATCACACGTCGCTACGACGATGGCACGATCCTCACGACAGGCTCCGGATCGGCATCGAGGACCGCGATACCTGCCTTCTCGTCCGGGTGGAAGGTGAAATCGATTACCTTACGGCCGACGGCTTCCGGGAGCATGTTCTTTCTCACTGTTCCGCCACCTGGAGAATCGTCCTGGATCTGCAGGATGTGAAGTTCTGCGACTCCTCCGGGCTGGGTGCCCTGGTGGGCGTCTGGAAGGCCGTCACGGCCCAGCGCGGCCGGTTGGTCCTCAGCCGCCCGAGCCCGGTGTGCCACCGGATCCTCCAACGCACGGGCCTCGACGCGCACATGCTCATCAGCCCCACCCTCCGGCACGCGTTCGCGAACGTCGCCGGCGACCAGGCCAATGCGCAGCCTGCGCCATTGGTCCCCAACGCGCGCCAGGACGCCTCCTGAAAGCATCGGCCCGGCACGCACTCCGAGGCCCGGCCCATAGTTCGGAATGACGCGATCCGTCGCCCCGCACGGGCCTTGACGACTCCAGACTCCCTTCTGGCCCGATGGCCAGGCCATATCTCGATCGAGACACATCATTCTTGCGAAGAGCGCCCCATGCCCGGTCCCGGCGAACGGTGACGGCGTGAATCGCGGCCGCGGCGGCCGAATGCGCGGCCCGGTGGCGGCAGCGCACCGGCGGGCCCGGGGCGGCGCCCGGTGCGGCCGGGCCCCTTCGGATGGCGGGGCCCGGCCATGACGCGGGTCACTTCGGCGGCATCAGGACGCTGTCGATGATGTAGACGGTCGCGTTGGCGGTCTGGACGTTGCCGCAGACGACCTTCGCGTCCTCCCCGACGGTGAAGGACTCGCCTGAGCCGCTGCTCTTGAGCATGGCGCCGTTCAGCGTCTTGAAGTCGCCCGCCGCGAGCCCGCTCGGTGCGACCTGCCGGCCGACGACGTGGTACGTGAGGATGCCCGTCAGCGTCTTCTTGTCCGACAGGACCTTGTCGAGCGTCTCCTTCGGGATCTTCTTGAACGCGTCGTTGGTGGGCGCGAACACGGTGATGTTCTTCGACGAGTTGAGCGTGTCCACGAGGCCGGCCTTCTGCACGGCGCTGACCAGCGTGGACAGCACAGGGTTGTTGGAGGCGGCGGTCGCGACGGGGTCGGCGGCCATGCCTTGGAAGCTGCCCTTGCCGGACGCCGGGACGGCCGAGCAGGCGGGCCCGAACGGCCCCTCGGCGGCCGGCGCGCCGCTCATCGAGGTCTCCGGCGCGGACGACGCGGCCGGGGCCGCGGCGGCGTCGCCGTCGTCGTCGCCGGAGCAGGCCGTCGCGCCGATGGCGAGGGCGGCGGCCGCGAGGACGCCGGCGGCGATGCGGTTGCGGTGCATGGTGAACTCCTTTGTCGGAACTTTCGGTGGACCGGATGCGGTCCTGTGCAGGACGACGTGGGTCGCGGGCAGGGGAGGGGACGGGTCAGGTCACGGTGACCACCACCGAGTGCCATCCCGTGGCGCCGTCCGGGAACGGCGGGGCGCGGTGTCCGGGCTGAGTGCGGCCGGTCCCGTCGGTGGCGCGGCAGCGGAGCGTGTGGGAGCCCGGCTCGGCCTCCCACTCGGCGATCCACTGCCGCCACGTGTCCAGGCCGGGGACGGGGGCGAGGAGCGCCTCCCGCCAGGGCCCGTCGTCGACCTGCCATTCGACGGCGTCGACACCCCGGTGCTGGGCCCACGCGGTGCCCGCGACGGCGACCCGTCCCGCGCGCACACCGGCGAGCGGCTTCGGCACGTCGATGCGGGAGAACGTCTTGACCGGCGCGTCCTCGGCGTAGCCGCGCTCCGTCCAGTACGCGCGGTCGGCCGCGAAGCGCGTGATCTTGAGGTCGACGACCCACTTGGTGGCGGAGACGTAGCCGTACAGGCCGGGGACGACCATGCGGGCGGGAAAGCCATGGGCGATCGGCAGCGGCTCGCCGTTCATGCCGACGGCGATCATCGCGTCCCGGCCGTCGAGGACCGTCTCGATCGGGGTGGACAGCGTCATGCCGTCGGCCGAGCGGGAGAGGATCTGGTCGGCTCCGGAGCGGACACCGGCCCGGCGCAGCAGCGGCGCCAGCGGCGCGCCCAGCCAGCGGGCGTTGCCCGCGAGGTCCCCGCCGACCTGGTTGGACACGCACGACAGGGTGATGTCGCGTTCGATCAGCGCCTCGCGCAGCAGATCGTCGAACGACATCTCGACAGGGCGGGCGACCATGCCGTGGACGCGCAGCGTCCAGTCGCGCGGGTCGACCTGGGGCAGGGTGAGCGCGGTGTCGACGCGGTAGAACTCCCGGGCCGGCGTTCGGAACGGCGCCATCCCCGCCACCCGGACCCGCGCTCCCTGAGGCACCGGACGGGCCGGGCTCGCCGGTGGCGGCAGCCGCAGCTCCGCGCGGACGGAGGAGACGTCGCCGCGGCGCAGCAGCGCCCGCCCACCGGCACCGCCGGCCGCGGCGACGCCGATCACTCCGGCCCCGGTCAGCAGCACGCGCCGCCGATCCACCTCCGTCCCCGGGCCGGCGTTCTCGGGGCGGGCGGCGCGCACCAGCGCGGTCAGCGCGGCCATTCCCGCCAGAGCCCCGACGGCGGACGGCACCGCGTCGGCGGGCCCGGCGACCGGTCGGGTCAGCGCCGCGACGGCCCCGACGGCCCCGAACGCGCCGAGCCCGGCCAGGCCCCAGGCGAGCCGGCGTCGGCCCAGCAGCCCGACGACCAGGGCGGCCACGGTGACCCCGGCCCCGAGGCCGGCCAGCAGTACCGTCTTGTCGGCGCTGCCGAACCGGCGGATCGCGAAGTCCTTGAGCCATCCCGGGGTGAGGTCGATGAAGCCCGCGCCGACCGCGAGCAGCGGCGAGGACGACGCCCGTCCGAGCGCACCGGCCGCCAGCTCCGCGATCCCCAACGCCGCCGCGGCGGAGGCCAGGCCGCTCAGCGCGCCGGCGATCCACCGCAGGGGCCCGGTCGCTCGTTCGTCTGTCACAACCGGTGTTCGGGGCGGGACGGCAGGTGGATGGGTCGAATCTTCGTCGGAATCCGAACCCATCCATCCGGCCGTCCGCGCCGAATCAACAGTGTGGAGATGAGCGAACCGGGCATCGGGCCGCGCCCGGCGGGGACGGTCGGCGCGGAGCCGCCGGACCTGGCCGAGCTGCTCGGCCGCGTCGCCCGCGGCGACCAGGAAGCCTTCGGGGACGTGTACGACCGACTGTCCGGGCCCGTCTACGGGCTGGCGCTGCGGGTCGTCCGCGATCCCGCGCAGGCCGAGGAGATCGCCCAGGACGTCCTGGTCGAGCTGTGGCGCAAGGCCTCGCACTACCGCCCGGAACGCGGCAGCGCGACGTCATGGGCGCTGACCGTGGCCCACCGTCGGGCCGTCGACCGGGTCCGCTCCAGCCAGGCCGACCGGGACCGCGAGGAGCGCACCGCCGCGCCGGCGCCCGAGTACGACGAGGTCGCCGAGGAGGTCGGCGTCCGGCTGGAGCACCAGCAGGTGCGCCGCTGCATGCGGGGCCTGACCGAGACCCAGCGCGAATCGATCACGCTCGCCTACTACGGCGGCTACACCTACCGCGAGGTCTCCGAACTGCTCGGTGTCGGTCTCGCGGCCGTCAAGACCCGGATGCGCGACGGCCTGATCCGGTTGCGTGACTGCCTGGGAGTCCAGCCATGACCCGCGACCCGCATGACCACGACACGCACCGCCTCGCCGGCGCCTACGCGCTGGACGCGCTCTCCGGCACCGAGCGGCGCCGGTTCGAGCGCCACCTGCCCGGCTGCGCGGCCTGCGCCGACGAGGCCGCCGGATTCCGCGAGACCGCGACCCGGCTGGCGCTGGCCGCCGCGCGGCGCCCGCCGGACGAGCTGCGCGGACGGGTCATGGCGGAGATCGCCCGGACCCGGCAGTCGCCCCCGCCGCTCGCCCGCCGCCTGCCGTCCCCCCGCGCGGGCGGGCTGATCTGGCTGGCCGCCGCGGCGTGCCTGGTGCTGGCGCTGGTCGGCGCCGGCGCGGCATGGCGCATCCAGCGCTCCGCCGAATCCGAGCAGTCCCTGAACCGGCAGGTCGCCGCGGTGATGAGCGCGCCGGACGCGCACACCTCCACCGTCCGGACGCCGGACGCCGCCACCGTCACGGTCGTCTCGTCGCGCTCGCTCGGCAAGGCCGTCGTCACCACGGACCGGATGCCGCCCCTGCCGTCGGCCAAGACGTACCAGATGTGGTGGCTCGGCCGGGCCGCACCGCGCTCGGCCGGGACGATGAACCCGTCGGAATCGGATCGCCCGGTCGTCGCCTCGGGTCTCGGCGACGCCCGGCGCATCGGCGTGACGATCGAACCGGCCGGCGGCTCCCTCCGGCCGAGCGGCGCCCCGATCCTGACCCTCGGCGTCGGCTGAGGGCGAGACCGGCCCGCCGCCGGACGAGACGCTCTCCGGCGGCGGGTCCCCACTTTCCGGACAAGCCCGTCCGGGTGCGCGCCGCGCGTGCTAACTTGGCCATGTGACCAACTTGGCCGATCGACCAAATTCGCCGCGCGGCGACCGCCGGCGGCGGCAGCTGGTGGACGCCGGGGTCGCGCTGCTGGGCGACGAGGGGTGGCCGGGCGTCTCCACGCGCGCGGTGGCCGAGCGCGCCGGTACCAACCCCGGACTGATCCACTACCACTTCGGCGGGCTGGCCGGACTGCACGAGGCGGTCTTCCGCCAGGCCACGGACCTGATCGTCGGGCCGATGGTGGCCGAGCTGCTGGCGGCGCCGGACGAGCGCGCCGCGCTGGAGACGATGCGGAGCCTGCTGCCCCGAGCCCCGAGCGATGGGCCGGGGACCCGGCTGGCCGCCGAACTGATCGTGGGAGCGATGCGCGACCCCGCCCTGGGCGCCGTGCTGCGCGACGGACTCCGCCAGGCCCGCGTGCTGATCGCGGACCGCCTCCGGCTGCTGCACCCGGACTGGCCGCGGGCGCGGCTCGTCGGCGCGGCCACTCTGATCACCGGGGCGATCGACGGGGTGATGCTGCACCGCATGATCGACGGTGACCTCCCGGTCGCCGACGCCCTGTCCGCCGCCGAAGACCTGCTGGAAGGCCGGGAATGAGGGGTCCGCGAACCCGCCGCCCCGCGCCGCCGACCCCGTCTGGACCGAACCGTGAGGACCGAATCATGGAGATCGTTGACAGGCCCGCTCCGCCGACCGGACTGCGCCGCCTGCTGTGGCGGCTGCCCATCCGGCTCTACCGCATCGGGCTCGGGCCGCTGCTGGGGCGCCGCGTCATGCTGCTCACGCACACCGGCCGCGTCTCCGGCCTGCCGCGTCAGGTCGTCATCGAGGTCGTCCAGAAGGACGAGCACGGCTGCGTGGCCGCCTCCGGATTCGGGCCACGAGCGGACTGGTACCGCAACGTCATGGCGAACCCGGACGTCACCCTCCAGATCGGGGGGAAGCGCATCCAGGCGACCGCGGCCTCCATCCCGGCCGGCGAGGGCGGCGAGATCATGGCCCGCTACGCTCCCCGCCACCCGACCGCCGCGCGGCAGTTGTGCAAGCTCATGGGCTTCGCCGTCGACGGCAGCGTGGAGGACTACCGCGAGGTCGGCCGGCACATCCCCTTCGTACGGTTCACGTATCGGCCCGTGGCGCGGCGCCGCAGCACGGCGTAGGCCCGCAGGATCGCCGGGACGAGCGCGTACACGACGGTGGGCACGACCACGCCGGTCACCACCAGCGTTCGAAGCGGCAGCGAAAGCGATCCCAGCAGGGGGCCGAGCAGCAGCTGCGTGAGCATGATCATCAGGTACACGGCCAGCCAGGTGAACGCGGCGCGCAGGTGGATCGAGGGACCCGCGACGGCGGCGGACGTGGTGCGGAGCGACCTCGGTTCGGTGGGCCCGCTGTCCGGCGAGCCCCGGAAACTCCAACTCGTTAGTTGGAGTTTGCCACGGCCGGCGCCAGATTCCAACTCGTTAGTTGGAAATTGCGGTAGGCTCGGGTCATGGCATGGGACACCGCGAGGACGAGGCGGCTCATCCTGGACGCCGCGGTCGCCGAGTTCGCCGCCCACGGGCCCGAGGCGGCCCGCATGGACCGGATCGCCGCCACGGCCGGGGTGAACAAGGAGCGGATCTACTCCTACTTCGGCAACAAGCGGCAGATGTTCGCGATCGTGCTGACAACGGAGCTGGAGCGCCTGGCGGAGGCCGTGCCGCTGGACGAGCGCGCCGCCTCCGACCTGGGCGAGTACGCCGGGCAGGTCTTCGACTACCACCGCGAGCACCCGCACTTCGTCCGGCTGCTGCACTGGGAGGGCCTCCACACCGCCGACGACGAGCCCGTGGCGGCCGAGGCCGAGCGGACCGCGCACTACGCCGAGAAGATCGCCGCGCTGGCCAAGGCTCAGGAATCGGGGCGCCTGGACACCCGGCTCGCGCCCCGGGAGCTGCTGTACGCCGTCATCGTCCTGGCCGGCTGGTGGTTCGCGACCCCGCAACTCCGGCGGATGCTGATGCCCGACCTGGACGACGACCCGGACGGCCAGCGCGCCGCGCTCGTCCGCCTCGTGAAGGCCCTGATCGAACGGTCGGCCGGCGGTGGCGAGGCGGCCGGCGGACGCGGCACGTCCGAACCGTCACGGACGTAGCAGACCCCCGGCGAGCCCCACGGTCATGCGTCGGGCTCGACGAGGCCCGTCTGGTAGGCGGCGACGACCAGCTGGGCGCGGTCGCGGGCGCCCAGCTTCGCCATCGCGCGGCTGACGTGGGTGCGCGCGGTGGCCGGGCTGATGAACAGTGCGGCGCCGATCTCCTGGTTGCTCAGCCCCCGCCCGATCAGGGCCAGCACCTCCCGCTCGCGCTCGGTGAGCACCGAGAGCCGGTCCTGCGCGGCCTTGGAGGCCGTGTGCCGCGCGGTGAACCGGCCGATGAGCCGCCGGGTGATCCGCGGTGCGAGCAGGGCGTCCCCGGCCGCGACCACGCGGATGGCGTGCAGCAGCTCGGCCGGTCCGGCGTCCTTGAGCAGGAAGCCGCTGGCGCCGGCCTGCAGCGCCTCGAAGACGTAGGCGTCGGTGTCGTAGGTGGTGAGGATGAGGATCCGGACGCCCTCCAGCCCCCGCATCCTGGTGATCTGCGCCGTGGCCTGGATGCCGTCCAGGTTCGGCATGCGGATGTCCATGAGGACGACGTCGGGGCAGGTGGCGCGGGCCAGTTCGACGGCCCGGGCGCCGTCGGTCGCCTCCGCGACCACGGTGATGTCGTCCTCGACGTCGATGAGGAGCCGGAACCCGGACCGCACGAGCCCCTCGTCGTCGGCGAGCAGCACCTTGATGGGCGCCGCGGGCGCCGCGCTCACCGCGGCCGTCCGGCCGGCGCGAGGGGCAGCCGGGCCGTCACCTCGAAGCCTCCGCCCGGCGTGGGCCCGGCGTCGAACTCGCCGCCGAGCAGCCGGCAGCGCTCGCGCATGCCCAGGATCCCGCGGCCCGGCCCGCGCGAGCCGGTTCCGCCGGACGCGGAGCCGTTCCCGCCTCCAGTGCGGCGGCCCTCGTCGGTCACGCGGATCTCCAGCGCGTCGGTCCCCGGATTCAGTGCGACCGTCACCCGGGTGGGGCCGACGTGGCGGATCACGTTGGTGACCGACTCCTGAAGGATCCGGTAGGCGGCGCTTCCCACCGCGCCCGGCAGCGGCGCCGTGGGCGGGGACGCGTCCAGCGTGACGTCGAGCCCCGCCTCGCGCGCCTTCGCGGTGAGTTCGTCGATCTGGTCCAGGCCGGGTTGCGGTGCACGGCCGTCGTCGTCGTCACGGAGCACGCCGAGGATGGCCCGCATCTCCTGCAGCGCCCGGGAACTGGTCTCCTCGATGGCCCGCAGCGCCTCGCGCGCCTGCTCGGGCCGCTTGTCGAGCACGTGCGCGGTGACCCCGGACTGCACGTTGATGATCGCGACCGCGTGCGCGACGGTGTCGTGGACCTCGCGGGCGATCCGGAGGCGCTCGGCGTCGACCCGGGCCCGCGCCACCTCCTCGCGGGTCCGCTCGGCCAGTTCCGCGCGCTCCTGCGCCTCGGCCGCGATGACCCGCCGGGACCGGACGGACTCGCCGAGCGCCGCGCTCATGACCGAGGCGCCGATGCGGAAGAACACCCATCCGATGGCGGCCCGGGGCTCGATGTCGGCCGCCTGGTACAGCCAGACGGCGGCGAGCACGGCGATCCCCGTACCGGCGATCAGCAGGGAGCGGCGCCCGTCCCCGTAGGCCGCGAGCGTGTACAGGGAGACGAAGAGCCCGAGCCAGCCGGGCCCGTCGGGGAAGTCGACGGCGTAGTACGCGAGGCTGGCGAGCGCGGTGGCGGCGAACACCGGCACCGGCCACCGGCGGCGGACGACCAGGACCAGGCCGCTCACCGCCAGCAGCGCGTACCCGAGGTTCCCCAGGTCGGCGAGCGGGCGGGTCGCCCCTTCGGCGGCGACGCGGGCGACCGTCCCCTGCACCTGCATCACGGTGACGAAGAGCGCGAGCAGCGTGTCGTGCGTCGCCGCACGCAGGGAGAACGACCCGGTATGGCGTTCCATGACGCGATCGTACCGAGCCGGTGCGCGGGCGCCGCTGCGCTCAGCCGCGTGACCTGCTACTCCGTCCGGTGTAGCGCCGCCCGGACGGCGTACGCCCGATCGTGTAGGCGCGGCCGATCGTCGGCAGACGCGGCGGACGCCCCGCCGGCGCGACGATCGCCGCCATGAGCGATCATTCCTCCACTCCGCGGCCGGACGGCGCCCTCGCGGCGCTGGCCCGGTTCTGCCACCGGCGGCGCCGCCTGGTCCTGCTGGCCTGGATCTTCGGCGTGGCCGCCGTGGCCTTCGCCGGCTTCGGCTACGGCGCCGCCTCCGACAACGACTTCTCCGGCGGGGACTCCGGATCCGCCAAGGCGCAGGCACTGATCGAGCGGCACTTCCCCGAGCGGCAGGGCGACACGCTGACCCTCGCGATCAAGGCGTCGAAGGGGATCGACGACCCCGCCGCCCGGCGGCGGATCGAGAAGGTCGTCGCCGACCTCGACGCCTCGCCCCTGACCGGGCCGGTGACCTCGCCGTACCAGGACGCCGCCCAGGTGACGCCGGACCGCCGCATCGCCCGCATGACCATCCCGCTGACCGACAAGGAGGTGGAGAAGACCGCCGTCAAGCCCCTCGTGGACGAGGTCAAGGACGCCTCCGGCGACGGCGTGACGCTGGGGCTCGGCGGCGAGCGGGCGGAGAAGGCCGAGACGCCGCCGCAGGGGCCGACCGAGGGCGTGGGCATCCTCACCGCGGCGGTGATCCTGTTCGTCTCCTTCGGGTCCCTGGTCGCGATGGGCCTGCCGATCATGACGGCGCTGATGGCGATCCTCGGCGGCATCGCCCTGATCAGGCTGGTCGGATACCTCGTCCCCGCGCCGGACTTCACCGTGCTCGTCGCGGCGATGGTCGGGCTCGGCGTCGGCATCGACTACGCGCTGTTCATCGTGACCCGCTACAGGGAGGCGCGCCAGGACGGCGACGAGCCCGAGAGCGCCGCGGTCAGGGCCATCACCACCGCGGGCCACGCGGTGCTGTTCGCCGGCACGACCGTCGTGATCGCGCTGCTCGGCCTGGTGGTCATGGGGCAGCGGCTGATGACCGGCGTGGCCATCGCCGCGTCGGTGACCGTGCTGGTCACGATGGTCGCCGCGGTGACCCTGCTGCCGGCGCTGCTGGGCTTCACCGGCCACCGGATCGACTCGCTGCGGCTGCCGCGCCGCGCGCCCCGCCCGCGCTCCGCCGAGCGGCGCCCCCCGGCCGAGCGGTGGGCCGTGACGGTGCAGCGCCGGCCGCTGCTCGCGGCGGTCCTGGCGGGCGCCGGCCTGCTCGTGCTCGCGGCTCCCACGCTGTCGATGCGGCTGAGCCTGCCCGACGCCAGCGTCCAGCCGCGCGACCGGAGCAGCTACACCTCCTACGAGATCCTCTCCGAGGGCTTCGGCCCCGGCTACGGCGCGCCCCTGATCTTCGCCGCCCGGATCGGCTCGGCGGACGCCGATCTGCGTCCCGTCGTCGAGGCGGTCGGCAGGACCGGCGGCATCGCCTCCGTCACTCCGGCCCGGATCAGCGAGGACGGGCGGGCCGCCACGTTCATGGCCTTCCCGAAGACCGGGTCGCAGGACGAGGCGACCGCCGACCTGGTGCACGAGCTGCGCGACGACGTCCTGCCCAAGGCGCCCGGCGGCGCCGAGGTCCAGGTGGGCGGGCCCAACGCCGCCGCGATCGACGTCGCGGAGGACGTCGGCGCGCGCCTGCCCCTGATGGTCGCGGTCGTCCTCGCCCTGTCCCTGGTGCTGCTGATCGCGCTCGTCCGGTCGGTGACGATCGCGGTGCAGGCCGCGGTGATGAACCTGCTGTCGATCGGCGCCGCCTACGGCGTGCTGGTGGCGGTCGTCCAGTGGGGATGGCTCGGCTCGGCCCTGGGCTTCCCCACCGAGATGCCGATCACGACCTGGGTCCCGATGATGATGTTCCCGCTCCTGTTCGGCCTGTCCATGGACTACGAGGTGTTCCTGATCTCGCGGGTCCGGGAGGAGTACGAGCGCACCGGCGACACCCGGGCGGCCGTCACCCGCGGGCTGGCCCGCACCGCCAAGGTCATCACGGCCGCGGCCGCCATCATGATCGCCGTCTTCGGGACGTCCCTGCTCGGCTCCGACGTGTCGGTCAAGCAGATCGGCCTCGGCATGGCCGTCGCCGTCCTCATCGACGCCACCGTCGTCCGGATGATCCTCGTGCCCGCCGTGATGGAACTGTGCGGCAAGGCCAACTGGTGGATGCCCGGCCGCCGCCCCGCGGAGCCCGCCCTGGTCAAGGCCGCGGAGAAGGCCCGGGTCTGAGTGGTCGGCCCCGGGCGGCGCGGTGCGGGAGGCGGTCAGGTGGGGCGGATCAGGCCGCGGCGGGTGGCGGCGGCGACCGCGGCCGTGCGGGAGTCGACGCCGAGCTTGGCGTAGATGTGCACCAGGTGCGTCTTGATCGTGGTCTCGCTGAGGAACAGCCGCTTGCTGATCTGCCGGTTCGAGAGCCCCTCGGCGACCAGCCGCAGCACCTCCAGCTCGCGGGCGGTCAGCGTCGCGGTGGGCGAGCGCATCCGGCCGAGGAGGCGCGAGGCGACGCTCGGCGCGAGGGCGCTGTCGCCGGCGGCGGCCGACCGGATCGCGGTGAACAGCCTGTCCGGGGGCGCGTCCTTGAGCAGGTAGCCCGTGGCGCCGGCCTCGACGGCGGCGAGGATGTCGGAGTCGGTGTCGAACGTGGTGAGCACGAGGACGCGCGGCGCGTCCGGCCCGGCGGCGGTGATCTGGCGGGTGGCCTCGCTGCCGTGGATCCCGGTGCCGAGCTGCAGGTCCATGAGCACGACGTCGGGGGAGAGGCGGTGCGCCTCCTCGACGCCCTCCCGTCCCGTCGCGGCCTCGCCGACCAGCACGAAGTCGGGCTGGTCGGCGAGCATGGCGCGGATCCCGGAGCGCACCACGGGATGGTCGTCCACCAGCAGGATGCGGATCGGCCCGCTCACCGCCGCTCCTCGCCCTCGGGCAGCGGCAGGGTCGCGACCACGGCCGTCCCCTCCCGAGGGGCCGACTCGACGGTGAGCGCCCCGCCCAGGGCGCGGGCCCGGTCGCGCATCGTCCGCAGCCCGTAGCCGGTGCCCGGCCCGTCCTCCGGTGGACGCCCGCCGCCCGCCGCCGGGTCGAAGCCGCGGCCGTCGTCGTAGACGTCCAGCACCACCATGTCGTCAAGGTAGGTCAGGGTGACTCCGACGTTCTCGGCGCCGGAGTGCCTGGCGGCGTTCCCGAGGGCCCCTTGGGCGATGCGCAGCAGGGCCACCTCGTAGTCGACCGGGAGTTCGGCGGGGGACCCGGACACCTCGAAGCGGATGCGGGCCGCGGAACGGGCGGCGGCCGACTCGGTGAGACGGCGCAGCGCGTCCGGCAGGGACGACCGCTGGAGGGCGGGCGGGGCCAGCGCGCGTACGAAGTTGCGGGCCTCCTCGAGGTTCTCCGCGGCGGCCTGCTCGGCCTCCGCCAGCCGTCCGAGCGCGGCGCCCGGGTCGGTGTCGAGGTCGCGGCGGGCGGCGCGCAGCAGCAGGATGATGCTGGACATCCCCTGGGCGAGCGTGTCGTGGATCTCGCGGGCCAGGCGCTCGCGCTCGGTGAGCCGGGCCGCGTCGGCCTCCGCGCCGAGGAGTTTCTCGCGGGTGCGGACGAGGTCCTCGATGAGCCGGCGGCGCTGCTCGCTCTCCCGGTACAGGGCCCGGTAGGCGAGGGCCATGAGCGTGGCGACCGAGGCGCCGATGCTCGGGCCCAGCACCTCCGCCAGCGTGACCCCGCCGCCGTGCCAGGCCACGGCCGCGACCGCCGCGGCCGTCAGCAGCACGACGCCGGGCAGCGCGGCGGGCAGCGGCAGCAGGTGCAGGTAGAGGAAGAACAGCGGGAAGGCCAGCCAGACGAAGTCGGGTGAGGCCAGGGCCAGCCCCGCCCAGCCCGCGGTGAGCAGCGCGAGCCACAACCGGGCAGGGATCGGACGAGGCGTCCGGTGCCGTCCGGCCCAGACCACCCCGCCGGCATAGAGGACGCCGAGCGCGAACCCCCCGGCCGCCGCCCCCGCCTGCCCGTCGTGCAGCGTGCGCACCAGGGCGATCGCGAGCAGCACCAGGAAGGTGCCGTGCACTGCCCAGCCGAGCAGCCGCACCGCCGGCGAGAACGGATCGTTCGGCATTTCTCACTCAGCGTAGGCGACGGGTTCCCCTGGTCGCATCGATCGAAAGGTTGATGTCCGGCCGTCCGGAAGAAGGCGTTCCGCGCGTCCCGGCGCACGATGTGCCGGGACGGCCCCGCGGCGCACGCTGGGAGACGTCAATCCCAGATCACGTGGAACGGGGGCGCCGGTGTTCGTGGCACTGCGGGACCTGCGGTTCGCCAAGGGGCGGTTCGCGCTCATGGGGTCGGTCGTGCTGCTCATCACGCTGCTGGTGACCCTGCTGTCCGGGCTGACGGCCGGGCTGGCGCGCGACAGCGCCTCGGCCGTCGAGGACCTGCCCGCCGACCACATCGTCTTCGGCGGTGAGGCCACCTTCTCGGGGAGCCGGATCGGTACGGCGACGGCGAAGGGCTGGCAGGACGTCCCGGGGGTGAGGGCCGAGCCGCTCGGCATCTCGATGGGCCGGATGTCCTTCGGCCCGTCCGGTGAACGCGGCGCGCCTGCGGCGCTCTTCGGGGTCGCTCCGGGGAACCGGGCGCACCCGCCCGCGTCCGGGCAGATCGTGCTGTCGGAGGAGCTGGCCGAGAGCACCGGGCTGGCGCCCGGCGACAGGGTGCAGGTCTTCGGGCACGGGCTCACCGTGGCGGGTAAGGGCAGTGCTTCCTCTTACAGCCACACGCCGGTCGCCTGGATCGGGATCGACGACTGGCGCGCCCTGGAACCGTCCGGCGGCGACCGGGCCGCGACCGTCCTGCTGCTCCGCGAGACCGGCCATGCCGACCTGGACGCGGCCGACCGGCGGCTCGCCACCACCACCATCGCCCAGGGGGACGCCAAGTCCGCGATCCCGTCGTTCTCCTCCGAGAACGGGTCGCTGCAACTCATGCGGGGCTTCCTGTTCGCCATCTCGGCGCTGGTCATCGGCGCGTTCTTCACGGTCTGGACGATCCAGCGCCGCGGCGACGTGGCCGTGCTGAAGGCACTCGGCGCGAGCACCGGCTACCTGCTGCGCGACGCGCTCGCCCAGGCCGTCCTGGTGCTCCTGGCCGGGGCCGGGCTCGGCGGCGCCGTCGGAGGGCTGGCGGGGTTCGCCATCGGGGACCGGGTCCCGTTCGTGGTCTCGGCCGCCACCACCGTGCTGCCCGTCGCGGTGATGGTCGTCCTCGGGGCGGCGGGCGCCGCGCTGGCCATCCGCAAGATCACCTCTGTCGATCCGCTGACCGCGCTGGGAGCCGCACGATGAGCCTGGCCCTCACCGACGTCGTCCTGACCTATCCCGACGGGGACCGCACCCTCACCGCGCTCGACCACGTGAGCCTGGCGGTCGGGCCCGGCGAGTTCGCCGCGGTCGTCGGGCCGTCCGGATCCGGCAAGTCGAGCCTGCTGGCCGTCGCCGCGACGCTCATCGCCCCCGCCGCCGGGACGGTGCTGGTGGCGGGCCGGGAGACCACCGGGCTGCGTCCCGCCGAACGGACCCGGCTGCGCCGCGACCACATCGGCATCGTCTTCCAGCAGCCGAACCTCCCGGCCTCGCTGACGGCCCTCGACCAGTTGACGGTGATGGCGCACATGGCCGGCCGGTCGCCGCGGCGGGCCGCCGCCCGGGCCCGCGGACTCCTGGCCGCCGTGGACCTCGCCGGCATGGAGCACAAGCGGCCGCACCAGATGTCGGGCGGCGAGCGCCAGCGGGTCAACATCGCCCGCGCGCTGATGAACGGCCCGGAGGTGCTCCTCGTGGACGAGCCCACCAGCGCCCTCGACCACCACCGCGGCGAGCAGGTCGTCGAGCTGCTGGCCGGGCTCACCCGCGACCGGCGGCTGGCCACGGTCATGGTCACCCACGACCTGGCCCGGCTCACCGCCGCCGACCGCGTGTACTCCATGACCGACGGCCGGCTGTCCGAGGACGGCTCGGTCCCATCTCAGACCGCCGGACGGGCTCAGCCGCGATAGGCCTCCAAGAGGCGGAGCCAGATCTCGCTGATCGTGGGGTAGGACGGGACGGCGTGCCACAGGCGGGAGATCGGGACCTCGCCGGCGACCGCGACCGTGGCCGAGTGGAGCAGTTCGGCCACGCCCGCGCCGACGAAGGTGACGCCGAGGAGCGTCTCGCGGTCGAGGTCGACCACCGCGCGGGCGCGGCCCTGGTAGCCGTCGGCGTACAGCGAGGCCCCGGCCACGCCGCCGAAGTCGTAGTCGACCGCCCGCACCCGGTGCCCGGCCCGGGTCGCCTCCTCCAGGCTGAGCCCGACGGCCGCGGCCTCGGGATCGGTGAAGACGACCTGCGGCACCGCCCGCTCGTCCGCGGTCGCCACGCTGCGCCCCCACTCGGCGGTGTCGAGCGGACGTCCGGCGGCGCGGTCGGCGATCACCGTCCCGAAGATCCGCCCCTGGTACTTGCCCTGGTGGGTCAGCAGCGCGCGGCCGTTGACGTCGCCCGCCGCGTAGAGCCACCCGCCGGACACGCCGGCCGCCAGCCCGGTGGAGTCGACCTCGATCGACCGGCCCGGGGCCAGCCCGACCGTCTCCAGCCCGAGGTCGGCCGTCGCGGGGACCCGTCCGGTGGCGAACAAAACCTCGTCCGCGGTCACCGTCTCGCCGCCGTCCAGGGTGAGCACCACCGCTCCGTCGCGGCGGGCGGCGGTGACGGACGTGCCGAAGCGCAGGTCGACCCCGGCCGCGCGCAGGCCCTCGGCCACCAGCTCTCCCGCGAACGGCTCCATCCGGGGCAGCAGGCGCGACCCGCGCACCAGCTGCACCACCTCGCTGCCCAGCGCCCGCCAGGCCGTGGCCATCTCGCACGCCACCACGCCGCCGCCCACGACCGCGAGCCGCGGCGGAACCCGCTCGGAGGCGGTCGCCTCGCGGCTGGTCCAGGGACGGACCTCGGCCAGTCCAGGCAGGTCGGGCAGCGCGGCGCGGGTACCCGTGCACACCGCGACCGCGTGCCGGGCGGTCAGCACCCGCTGCCCGCCGTCCCGGGTCCGCACCACGACGCGTTTCGGCCCGTCCAGCCGCCCGTGGCCGCGCACCAGGACGAGCCCGGCCCCCTCCAGCCAGGAGACCTGGCCGTCGTCCTTCCAGTGCGAGGTGAACTCGTCCCGGCGGCTGAGGACCGCCGCCGCGTCCAGCGTCCCGCCGACCGCCTCGCGTGCGCCGGCCACCCGCCGCGCGTCCGCCAGCGCGGCGGCCGGGCGCAGCAGCGCCTTGCTGGGCATGCACGCCCAGTACGAGCACTCCCCGCCCACCAGCTCGCTCTCCACGACGGCCACGCTGAGCCCGCCGGCGTGCGCCCGCTCCGCCAGGTTCTCCCCGGTCGGCCCGGCCCCCACCACCACGACATCGAACTCGTCCATGCCCAGCCCTTCCGGTCAGCGCGGTCCTGTCCACGCGGATCTGCCGGAACCACACTAATGAGCGCATCGCCAGGTCGCGGACGCGCGAAGAGCCATCCCCGCACCGCCGCGGCGGCGAACCCGGCCAGGGGCGAACCCTTCAGGACATGCTGCCCGCGATCACCGCCTACGCTTAGCCGGACGTTCCGGGGTGCGGATACGACAGGGGAGTCCGTGAGCGCCGAAGGCAGTACCAAGGCCGTCGTCACCGCGCTGGGTGCGAACCTGGGCATCGCGGCCACCAAGTTCGTGGCGTTCGCGCTGACGGGGTCGTCGTCGATGCTGGCGGAGGCGATCCACTCGGTCGCCGACTCCAGCAACCAGGCGCTGCTGCTGATCGGCGGGAAGCGCGCGGAGCGGGACGCGACCGAGGAGCACCCGTTCGGCTACGGACGGGAGCGCTACATCTACGCCTTCCTGGTGGCGATCGTGCTGTTCAGCCTGGGCGGGTTGTTCGCCCTGTACGAGGCCTGGCACAAGATCGCCGATCCGCACCCGATCGAGGAGTGGCAGTGGGTGCCGATCGCCGTCCTGCTGGTCGCGATCGTCCTGGAAGGGGCGGCGCTGCGCACCGCGGTCCGCGAGTCGAACCGGAGCAGGGGGCGGGCGGGCTGGGTGCAGTTCGTCCGCCGCTCCAAGTCGCCGGAGCTGCCGGTCATCCTGCTGGAGGACACCGGGGCGCTGATCGGGCTGGTGTTCGCGCTCGCGGGCGTCGGGCTGACCCTCGTCACCGGTGACGGCGTCTGGGACGGGATCGGCACCGCCGCGATCGGCCTGCTGCTGGCGGCCATCGCGATCGTGCTGGCCACCGAGGTCAAGAGCCTGCTCATCGGGGAGTCGGCGACCCCGGAGCACGTGCGGCTGATCAGGCAGGCGATCGTGGAGGGCCGCGACGTCCCCGCCGTGATCCACATGCGCACCATGCACCTCGGGCCGGACGAGCTGCTGGTCGCCGCGAAGGTCGCCGTCGACCTCCAGGACGACGCGCGGGAGGTCGCCGACGCGATCAACGATGCCGAGGCCCGCATCCGCGCGGCGGTGCCGATCGCCCGGCTCGTCTACCTCGAGCCGGACGTGCTGCGGAAGGGGGGCTGAGGACGGTGGGGCGCAGGCCGCTCGGGCAGTTGGAGGCAGAGGTGCTCGCCGCGCTGGCCGGGCTCGGCGGGGCGGCCAGCACCGCCGAACTGGTGGAGCGGCTGGACGGCGACCCCGCCTACACGACGGTGAACACGATCCTGCACCGGCTCCACGAGAAGAAGCTGGTCTCGCGGACCCGGACGGGCCGGCACTACCGGTACCGGCTCGCCGTCGACGAGTCCGAGCTGGTGGCCGGGCGCATGCGCGACCACCTGCGGCACGCCAGCGACCCCGGCAACGTGCTGAACCGGTTCGCGCGGTCGCTCAGCGCCGAGGAGGCGCGCAAGCTGCGCGAGTTCCTCGACCGTCCGGAGGCCGGCGGGTGAACTGGTACACCTTCCTGCCCCTCGCCATCATGCTGACGCTGAGCGCCGTGCTGGCGAAGGCGCCGTCGCGGCTCCACCCGTCCTGGTCGGCGCGGCTGCTGGCGACCACCGGGGCGCTGACCGGCGTGGCCGCGCTCGGCACCGGCTTCTTCGTGGCCGTCAACTACGCGGCGACGCTGGCGCCGGCCGCCGCGGCGCACGTCCCCGAGTGGGCGCTGTTCGGAGACGACCGGCCGGTCCCGGACGCGGTGGGGATCCCGGCGGCCGTGCTGTCGGCGGCCGGGCTGGCGGCCGCGGGCAGGGCCGCCGCCCGGGGGGCGGCCGCGCTCCGCGCCGCGCGGGCGGACGCCCGCGAGCCGCTCGACACCGAGGTCCCGATCGCCGTCGCGGTCCCCGGCCGCCGCGGCGGGGTCCTGGTCTCCCGGGGCCTGCTGCGGAAGCTGACGGCCGAGGAGCTCCACGTCGTCTTCGAGCATGAGAGCTCCCACCTCAGGCACCGGCACCACCGCTACCTCGCCGCCGGGGCGCTGGCCTCGGCCGTCCTGCCGCCGCTGCGCCCCCTCGCCGCCCGGCTGCGGCTGGCCACGGAGCGCTGGGCGGACGAGGACGCCGCGGAGGCGACCGGCGACCGCGCCGCCGTCGCCCGGACGATCGCCAAGGTCGCCCTCGCGCAGCCGCGCGACCCCGGACCGCTGAGCGCGTTCGCCGAGTCCGGGGTCGTCGAACGGGTCGAGGCGCTGATGGGCACGCCCCCGGCCAAGAACACGGTCACCGGCCCGCTGCTGTTCATGGGCAACGGCGTCGTCACCGGGTCGCTGACCGCCGCGACCCTCCAGCTCGACCACGTCCTCGTGTCGTTCCTGCTGTCGGTGCTGGCGTTCCGCTGACGGGCCGCGCCACCCCTCAGAGCTCGAACTCGGCGGGGTCGAGGCCGACGGCGAAGCAGGCCTCGCGGACGGCGGCCTTCTCGCTCTGGTCGAAGTGCCCGTCCGCGCCGCCGATCACGATGCCGATCTGGATGACGGCGCGCGCCTCGGCCGGCCTCTTCTTGGTCTTGCCGATGTCCTGCAGCACCGCCACCTTCCCGAAGTCGAAGTCGGCGGTGAGCTTGGCCACGTAGTCGTTGAACCGCCGCTGCAGGTCGTCGGCCGGGAAGTTCTGCAGCACCTCGTTGGAGGCGATGAGGGACGCGGTGCGCTGCCGTTCGGACGGGTCCACGCTGCCGTCGGCGGCCGCGACGAGCGCGCACATCGCCATGCTCGCGTCACGGAACGCTCCGCTCTTGAGTTCGTTCTTCTTACTGAGCAGCTGCGTCTGCATGGTCTGGGTTGACTCGCGCAGCTTGTCCCAGAAAGGCATCGTCATCCTCCGCTCGTCGGCCGTCTCCACCGACCCTAGTCGAACTGCTACAAATGTAGTAGCAGACTCGGGGGAGGTGCCGGCCGCATGCCGGTGAAGGCGTCCGGAACGGGAGACGGCAGGCCGCCCTACGCGCTCGCGGCGGTCGCCGCACTGGTCGCGGTGGCGGTGACCTTGGACGTCCTGCTCGGCGGCCCGCTGCGGCACCTCGACGGGCGGATGTTCGCCGACGGGCTGCCACCGCGCGGCGGCGCCTGGCATCTCTGGTGGCGGACGGTCGTGAACGGCGGCCAGTACTGGCTCGTCGGCTCCCTCGCCGCGATCGCGTCCGTCGTCGCCGCGCGACGGCGGCGCAGCCCCGCCCTGCTGGTCAAGGCCGGAATCTGGCTGGTGGGCAGCGAACTCCTGGTGCGCGGAACGCAGGTCGCGCTGGCCCGGACCCCGCCGCGCACCGGCCACGACCTGCTGTTCGCCGACGGCGTCCTGTCCTATCCGTCCGGGCATGCCGCCAACGCGGCGGCGTGCCTGCTGTTCATCGCGGCCGTGACGGGCGCCTCCCGCGCCTGGACGGCCGCCGCCCACGCCATGGCGGCGGGTGTCGCGGTCGCCGTCGTCACGCTCGGGTACCACTGGCCGACCGACGCCGTCGCGGGCTGGGCGCTCGGCCTGCTCCTGGCCTGCCTCGGCCGCATCCTCGTCCTCCCGCGCCCGCCCCGGCGCGAGGGGGCCGTCCCGGTCTACGACACTTGTAGCAAATAGCGGCCGGGGTTTACGGGAAACGGTGTCCGGGGTCGGCCGCCATTAACGGGTTTCCCCGCCGACGGACGGGCGCGATGCCCGAGTTCGGGGTAAAAGGCTTCCGTTAGCCCGGCAAATGAGTTAAAGTGTCTCTCGGTGTGCCGGGAAGCCTGGTCGGCGAGACAGGATACGTCTCCGATCAGGAGGGTCTATGACTCCCCGGCACTTTCTCGTCCCGCCGGCTCCGCGGCGCAAAGGCGCTCCGAGCCGCGACGCGCCCCCCGTCTTCTTCCGGGTGTTCTGGGCGCACGCCTTCCTGGATAGCTGAGCTGGTCCCCTTCTTCGCTTGACGAAGCCTTTCCTCACGGTCGGGCGGCCGTAGCGGTGCGCCCTTCCGCAGTTCATGCCGTCTCGATGCGGAAGCGTGCATTCAATGGGCGAATTCGTCGATGTCGCGCTCGGTTTTCCGACCGCGCTTTTCAGTTTCTCTCTCCTGGTCGTGGCCGGGTACTGGACGCTCGTCCTGCTCGGCGGCCTCGGAGTGGACTTCCTCGGCGCCGGCGCCGATGCCGACACGGGGGCCGGCGCCGGCGCCGAGGACGGGTTCGCGGCCGAGCACCTCGCACCGCTCGGGCTGGGCGGGGTCCCGGCCACGGTCGTGCTGTCGGTGCTCGTCGGCCTTGCCTGGTTCGTCAGCCTGGCCGGTTCGGCGCTGCTGGACGGCGCCGTCCTCCGGGCGCTCGTCCTGCCCTTCGCCTTGGTCGTCGCCT
This sequence comes from Actinomadura sp. K4S16, assembly GCF_008327685.1. Classification (GTDB taxonomy): domain Bacteria; phylum Actinomycetota; class Actinomycetes; order Streptosporangiales; family Streptosporangiaceae; genus Spirillospora. Next base: position 177,258 of record NZ_BDDE01000017.1, on the reverse strand, counting down.
GGATCGGGACGCGGGCGGCGGTCCTGCCGCTGCGGCGCGTCTTCCAGGGCCGGGCCGAGGCGTCGCTGCGCGACTTCGTCGGCCTGCCGTGCGTCATCCGCACCGGGCAGGTCGGGCCGGACTTCGGCCAGGCGGAGGTCACCGCCCCGGACGGTTCGTCCGCGATCGTCCAGGTGCGGCAGCACGCCATGGACGTGCCCGTGGCGGGCGCCGCGGCCGGCACCGGCCTCACCACCGGCAGCACCGCACTGATCTTCGATATCGATCCGGACGGCCGCTTCTTCTGGGTCATGCCGTACGACACGGCTCCCGGCCCCCGCTAGGACTCCCGGCCCCGCCCGGCCCCCCGCGTTCTCATCCCCTCTGGCAGACAGGGATCTCGATGGACACCATCACGATAGGAGCCGGTGTGCTCCTCGCTCTCGCGCTGCTCGTCGCCCTCGGCCTCGTGCTCATGGTGACCCGGTTGTTCCGCAAGGTCGACCAGGGCCGCGCGCTCATCATCTCCAAGCTCAAGAAGGTCGACGTCACCTTCACCGGCGCGATCGTCCTGCCCGTCCTGCACCGCGCCGAGCTCATGGACATCTCGGTCAAGACGATCGAGATCGAGCGGACCGGCCGGGACGGGCTGATCTGCCAGGACAACATCCGCGCCGACATCCGCATCACGTTCTTCGTCCGCGTCAACAAGACGGTCGAGGACGTGATCAAGGTGGCGCAGGCGATCGGCACCGAGCGCGCCAGCAACCAGGAGACGCTGCAGGAGCTGTTCGCCGCCAAGTTCTCCGAGGCCCTGAAGACCGTCGGCAAGCACCTGGACTTCGCCGACCTCTACACCCGCCGCAACGAGTTCCGCGACCACATCATCCGCGTCATCGGGACGGACCTGAACGGCTACAGCCTCGAGGACGCCGCCATCGACCACCTGGAGCAGACGCCCCTGCTCTCCCTGGACAGGTCGAACATCCTCGACGCCCAGGGCATCCGGAAGATCACCGAGCTGACCGCGATCGAGCACGTCCGCACCAACGAGCACGCCCGCAACGAGGAGAAGGAGATCACGCGCCAGAACGTGGAGGCGCGCGAGGCGATCCTGGAGCTGGAGCGCCGGCAGGCGGACGCCGAGCTGCGGCAGGAGCGCGAGGTCGAGACCGTCCGGGCCCGCGAGGCCGCCGAGATCGAGCGGGTCAAGGCCGAGGAGCGGCTGCGGGCGCAGGCCGCGCACCTGCGCACCGACGAGCAGCTCGGCGTCCAGAACGAGAACCGGGACCGCGAGGTGTCGGTCGCGGCGAAGAACAAGGAGCGGGTCCTCGCGATCGAGAGCGAGCGGATCGAGAAGGACCGCCTGCTGGAGGTCATCGCCCGCGAGCGCGAGACGCAGCTGACCCGCATCGCGGCCGACAAGGAGGTCGAGGCGGAGAAGCGGGAGATCGCGAACGTCGTCCGCGAGCGGATCGCGGTGGAGCGGACGGTCGCCGAGCAGGAGGAGGCCATCAAGCGGCTCCGCGCGGTCGAGGAGGCCGAGCGCGCCCGCCAGTCCGTGATCATCCACGCGGAGGCGGAGGCGCAGGAGAACCTGGTCAAGGACATCAAGGCCGCCGAGGCGGCGGAGGCGGCCGCCGCGCACCGCGCCCGCGAGGAGCTGACGCTGGCGCAGGCCCGGCAGGAGACCGCCGAGCTGGACGCGCAGGCGAAGATCAGGCTGGCCGAGGGGCTCCGCGCGGAGGCCGCCGCGGCCGGGCTCGCCGAGGTCCAGGTGCGCGAGCGCGACGCCGAGGCCATCGAGAAGGTCGGGCGCGCCGAGGCCGCGGTCGCGCGGGAGAAGGCGATGGCCGAGGCCGACCGGATCCGCGAGAGCCTGAAGGCCGAGGCCGAGGGGCTGACCGAGAAGGCCGGGGCAATGGCCGCGCTGGACGAGGCGTCCCGCCAGCACGAGGAGTACCGGCTGCGCCTGGAGGCGGAGAAGGACGTCCGGATGGCCGGCATCGAGGTGCAGCAGAAGGTCGCGGAGGCGCAGGCCACCGTCCTCGCCACCGGGCTGGAGCAGGCCGACATCAGCATCGTCGGCGGCGACTCGGTCTTCTTCGACCGCCTGGTCGGGTCGGTCGCCCTCGGCAAGAGCGTGGACGGCTTCGTCCAGAACTCCGAGGTCGCGCGGGCGGTGGCGGGTCCGTGGCTGGACGGCTCGGCGAGCTTCACCGAGGACCTGTCGCGCGTGCTCGGCGCGGTCGACACGGGCGGCGTGCGGGACCTGACCCTCTCGGCGCTCCTGCTGCGCCTGATCAAGTCGGGCGGCCCGGACACCGCCGGCCTCCAGGACCTCCTGGACACCGCGCGCCGCCTCGGCGTCGCCGACGCCCCGCTGCCGAAGGCCGCGCCGAACGGCACCGATCTCACCGTCGGCGCCGCGGCCCGCTGACACGCGCGGCGAGCCGCCGGACGGCGGCTCGCCGCAGGACGGACCGCTTGGACGAGGTCGGGGTTCGGCACGCGTTGCGGTAGACGAACGGGAGGCAGGTGGGCGTGGACATGACAGAGCCCGGCGCGGCCGGGAACCGGCACGCGGAGCCGGACCACGGCACGTACGAGGTGCTGCGCGCGCGGCTCGCCGGGCACGCCGGCGAGCTGGCGCGCCGCGCGGAGGCGCTCAACGCCCGGCGGCTGGAGGTCTTCGGGGGCTCGGACCTGCGGCTCGCGGGCACCGAGCGGATCCGCACGGCGCACAACAGCGTGCCCCGCGACGTGGTGGCGCTCGGCGGGGTGCTGCTGTTCGGCTGCAACGCCTTCCTCGGGCTGAAGCCCGAGACGACGGTCGACGACGTCTTCTCGCTGCACCGGTTCACGCGCGGAGAGGACGGCGTCCGGTTCGTCCAGACCGGGCCGGAGGCCGTGCTGGGCCTGCTGGACGACCCGCGCTTCCTGCGCGACTTCGCCGACATGTACCGGTACTACCGGCAGGCGCGGCTGCTCCAGCTGCGCCTGGTGGAGGGGCGGCTGCTCGCCGTCTTCCAGACCGGTCCACGCCTGTCGGACCTGCGCGTCCTGCGGTGGCGGACCGCGCCGGACGGCGGCGTCGCCTACGAGGACAACCAGGGCGAGCGCGACCACGCGTTCCCTCCCGCGCACGACGTCGACTGGGTGGAGGCCACACGGGACGACCACGTCGCCGGGCGGCACCCGCACATCTCGATCGAGGGCGAGGTGTTCGTCGAGACGATCGGCGGGACCCTCACCGTCAAGATCGAGGACAACACCGGGACCGGCGAGGGGATCTACTCCGAGCCGGTGGACGAGCCGCTCCAGTCGCTCGCGGACGCCGACGTCCTGCACGCGCGGGTCGGGGCGCTGATCCTGCTGCGGATCAGGCCGTACAACGAGTCCGCGTGGCGGCACCTGGTGTTCAACGTCCGCACCAAGGAGGTCGCGCGGCTCGACGGGATCGAGCAGGCGTGCCGCCGGCTGCCGGACGACCACGGGATCATCTTCCCCGGCGGCTACCACCTCGACACGGGCGCCGCGAAGACGTTCGACACCGACGTCGCGGGCCTGGAGTACGAGCGGGTCGTCCGCTCTCCCAACGGAGAGGACGTCCTGTACGTCTTCCACTCGCGGGAGGACGGCCGGTCGCTGCTGCTGCCCTACAACGTGATCCGCAAGCAGGTCGCGACGCCGATCACCTGCCACGGGTACTCGCTGTTCGACGACGGGACGCTCGTGGTCATGCGGGCGCTCTCCGACGAGCCGTCCCGCGTCCACCCGATGCAGATCTGGGCGACCCCGTTCGTGTCCGACGCGCACGCCGCCGCGCAGCCCGTCGGCACGGGCCCGCTGGAGCGGGTCGGCAACGCCGACCTCGTGCGCGGCGTCTCCGAGTGCCTGTCGATCACCCGGATGGCGGCGGAGACGTCGCCGTCCGGCCGGGTGTTCGAGGCGCTGATCGCCGCGTGCACGCGCGCGGCGGACCTGTACCCCTGGCTCGGCGACGACCGGCTCGGGGACCTCGCCGCGCCGCTCGCCGAAGTCCGCTCCACCGCGGGCCAGGTCCTGGACGAGTACGAGAAGGTCCGCGCGCTCACCGGGCAGGCGGCCGCCGCCGTCGCCGAGGCGGGCGAGCGGCTCGCCGCCCTGATCCGCCGCGCGCGGACCGAGGAACCGGAGAGCGCGGACGGCTGGGTCTCCCGCCTGGCGGAGTTCCGCCGCGCCCAGGGGCACCTGGAGACGCTCCGAGACCTCCGCTACGCCGACGGCGCCCGGATCGACGCGCTCTCGGAGGACGTCCGGGCGGAGCTGGACGAGGCCGCGCGGCAGGCCGTCGAGTACCTTCAGGGCGAGGACGCGTTCACCGGCTACCACGCCGAGGTCGAGCGCATCGCCGAGGCGGCGCGCGCCATCGGGACGGCCGCCGACGCCGCGCCGCTGGCCGCCCTCCTCGACGCCCAGAACGAGGGGCTGGACGTCGTCACCGAGGTCGTCGGCGACCTCGACGTCACCGACGCGACCGCGCGGACCGCGATCCTGGAGCGCGTCGGCGAGGTGCTCGGCGGCCTCAACCGGGCCCGCGCCGTCCTCGACGACCGCCGCCGCGAGCTGCTCGCCCGCGAGGGAGGCGCCGCGTTCGCCGCCGAACTCGGCCTGCTCGACCAGGCCATCGCCGGCGCCCTCGCCGCGGCGGCGACCCCCGAGGACTGCGACGCGCAGCTCGGCCGCCTGCTGCTCCGCCTGGAGACGCTCCAGGCCCGCTTCGCCGAGCCGGAGGAGTTCCTCGCCGAGCTGGAGACGAAGCGGACCGAGCTCAACGAGGCGTTCACCTCCCGCAAGCAGACGCTCCTGGACGAGCGCGCCCGCCGCGGCGACCGGCTCACCGAGTCGGCCGACCGGATCCTGTCCGGTGTGCGCCGCCGCGCCGCCGCGCTCGCGTCCCCCGCCGAGGTCACCGCCTACTTCACGACCGACGCCATGGTGCGCCGGCTGCGCGCGATCGCCGACGAGCTGCGCGCCCTGGGCGAGGCCGCCCGCGCCGAGGAGCTGGACGGCCGCCTCAACGCCGCCCGCCAGGAGGCCGGCCGCGCCCTGCGCGACCGCCTCGACCTGTACGGCGACGGCGGCGGGACGATCCGGCTCGGACGCCACCGGTTCGCGGTCAACACCCGTCCGATCGAGCTGACCCTCGTCCCGCACCGCGACACGGTCGCCTTCACGATCACCGGGACCGACTACCGCGCGCCCGTCCACGACGCGGACTTCGCCGCGACCCGCCCCTTCTGGAGCCAGAGCCTCGTCTCGGAGACGGCGGAGACCTACCGCGCCGAGTACCTGGCGGCGTCGCTCCTCGCCGCCGCCGACCCCGGCGACCTGCGCCGGGCCGCGGCCGACGGCCGCCTGCTCGCCCTCGTCCGGGAGACCGCCGCCGACCGCTACGACGAGGGGTACGAGCGGGGCGTCCACGACCACGACGCGGCACGCATCCTGGAGGCGCTCCTGCGCCTGCACACCGAGGCGGGCCTCCTGCGCTACCCGGGCGAGGCCCGCGCCGCCGCCCGGCTCTTCTGGACGCACGGTCCCGACGACGCCGAGCGCGCGACGTGGACGGTCCGCGCCCGGTCGCTCGTCCGCGCCCGCGAGGCGTTCGGACGTCCCGGCGCCCTCACCGGGCTGACCGAGGAACTCCGCTCGGCGATCGAGGCGTTCGCCGACCGCGACGCCATGCCCGCCCCCGACCCGCTCGCCGCCGAGTACCTGGTCGAGGAACTCGCCACCGCCCCGGACGGCTTCGTGACGAGCCAGGGCGCCCGCACCCTGCTGAAGGACTTCACCCAGGCGCTCGGCGACGTCCCCCTGGACGAGGACCTGCGCGGCGCGGGCACCCTCGCCGCACGCCGGCAGCTGGCCGAGGCGTGGCTCTCCGCCTACCTCGGGACGGGGGCGGACGGCGACCCGGCCGACCTGCCCGAGGCCGTGTCCATGCTCCTGTGCCCGTCCGCCCGGTACGACTCGCCGGCCGCGCTCGCGGCCACCATCGACGACCTGCTCGGCCGCCACCCGCGGATCACCGGCCGCCGGCTCGACCTGCGCCTGGACGAGCTCCTCACCAGGACGCACCGCTTCCGCACCGAGCGGGTCCCCGCCTTCCGCGCCTACCAGCGGAAGCGGAACGAGCTGGTCGCGGCGGAGGAGAAGCGCCTGGGAGTGGCCGGCCTCCGCCCCCGCACGATGAGCGCGTTCGTCCGCAACCGCCTCATCGACGAGGTCTACCTCCCCCTCATCGGCGACAACCTCGCCAAGCAGCTGGGCGCCGCCGGCGACGGCGAGCGCGCCGACCAGATGGGGCTGCTCCTGCTCGTCTCACCGCCCGGCTACGGCAAGACGACCCTGATGGAGTACGTCGCCGACCGCCTCGGCCTCGCCCTGGTGAAGGTGGACGGCCCGGCGCTCGGCCACGGCGTCACGTCCCTCGACCCGTCCAAGGCCCCCGACGCCACCGCCGCCCGCGAGGTCGAAAAGATCAACTTTGCGCTCGACATGGGCACCAACGTCCTGCTGTACCTCGACGACATCCAGCACACCTCGCCGGAACTCCTGCAGAAGTTCATCCCGCTTTGCGACGCCCAGCGCCGCATCGAGGGAGCCGAACGCACCTACGACCTGCGCGGCAAGCGCTTCGCCGTCTGCATGGCGGGCAACCCCTACACCGAGTCGGGCCGCCGCTTCCGCATCCCCGACATGCTCGCCAACCGCGCCGACGTGTGGAACCTCGGCGACGTCCTGTCCGGCAAGGACGAGCTGTTCGCGCTCAGCTACATCGAGAACGCCCTGACCTCGAACCCCGTCCTCGCGCCCCTTGGAGGCCGCGACCGCGGCGACATCGAACTGCTCGTCCGCCTGGCGGCGGGGGACCAGACCGTCCACCCCGACCGCCTGTCCCACCCGTACTCCCAAGCCGAACTGGACGACATCCTGTCCGTGCTCGCCAAGCTCCGCTACGCGCAGCAGGTGGTCCTGACGGTCAACCGCGTCTACATAGCCTCCGCCGCCCAGGACGACTCGTCCCGCACCGAACCGCCGTTCCGCCTCCAGGGCTCCTACCGCGACATGAACAAGCTCGCCGAACGCATCCTCCCGGTCATGGACGACACCGAACTGCAAGCGGTCATCGACGACCACTACCGGGCCGAGTCCCAGACCCTCACCTCGGACGCGGAGGCCAACCTCCTCAAACTCGCCGAACTCCAGGGCACCCTCACCCCGTCCGAGGCCGAGCGCTGGACCGAGATCAAAGCCGCCTACCGCCGCGCCCAGACCCTCGCGGGCGCCACCGACGACCCGTCCGTCGGCGCCCTCCTCCACCTGGCCGACAAACTCACCGCAATAGAGACCACCCTCCGCGACACCCGTTGAGGCGCCCGGTCGCGGCTCCTGATCAGGGAGTGGGCTCGCGATCCGCCCCGGACTCGGCGGCCGGTCCGTCGCCGCCTTCGGCGGGGGCGGGGCGTCGGAGGCGGGCGCGGGCCTTTCCGAACCAGGCCGGGACCTCGCGTTCCTCATCGAAGCCGCGTGCGACGACTATGTCGGTGGAGGAGTGCGCGAGGATCGACAGGGTGATGGTGACGCCGACGAGGTGGAAGATCTTCTCGCCGGCGGGGATGCCCGACTCCAGGACGAGCAGGCCGTAGACGACCGAGGCGAAGCCCTTGGGCCCGAACCACATCACCGCGGCCTGCTCCCGTGCGGTGAGTCCGGAGCGCAGGAACGACACCCAGATCGCCACCGGGCGCGCGACCACGAGGGCGAGGACGGCGAAGGCCCAGCCGGTCCAGCCGACGTCGCCGAGGAACGCGGGGGACAGCAGCGCGCCGAACACCAGCAGGGCGGCGAGTTTGAGCAGTTCGGCGACCAGCTCGCCGAACTGCTCGAACGTCTCGCGGTGGCGGTGCCCGACCGTCGCGACGGTGACGCCGGCGGCGAACGCGGCCAGGAACAGGTTGCCGTGCGTGGCCTGCGCGGTGGCCAGCACGAGCAGCCCGATGGCGACGGCGTTCAGCGGCTCGTACTTGGGCGCGATCGCGAACCACCGGGTCCGCACCAGCATGATCGCGGCCCACGGGATCGCCACGCCGATGGCCACCCCGCCGGCCAGCTCGGCGCCCAGCTCACCCAGATGCAGGCTCTCCTCGCCCCGCGCGATCGCCAGGAACAGCACCACGAACGGCAGGACGAGCCCGTCGTTGACGCCCGACTCCACGTTCAGCAGATGGCGCAGCCGCGGCGGCACCTTGTCGTTGCCGACCAGCGCGGCGGCGAACACCGGGTCGGTCGGGGTGAGGATCGCCGCTATCAGCAGCGACTCCACCCAGCCGAGCCCGACGACGTAGTGCGCGAAGAGCGCGGTGACCAGCAGCGTGAGAGGCAGTCCCCAGCCGAGGGCGCGGCCGGGCAGCCGCCAGGCGCTGCGCAGGTCCTGCCAGCCCGCGTGCATGCCGTCGGTGAACAGCACGGCGAACAGCGCCAGCTCCGCCAGCTCGGACACCAGCGTGTCGCCCGGCTTCAGAGTGATCAGTCCGGTGACGCCGTCGCCCAGCAGGAACCCGCCGACCAGGAACAGCGCCGCCGTCGACAGCACGGTGCGGTGGGCGAGGTTGGACACCAGCACCGCCAGCAGCAGCATGGCGGCGAAGGCGAGCAGAAGGTTGGTCATACCGGGGCTCTCTCGGGAATGGCGGACGCAGTGCCGACCAGACTTCCCGGCTCACCAAGCCACGACCCTAACGGGACTCACGGGTCGATTTCCACGCACGCCGCCCCTCGGCCTGCTCCCGCCGCGGTCACCACTGCCTGTTCAGGGTCGCTTTCGGGCCGGTCACCAGGGTTGCGGGCGGGACGTCGTCGGCCACGACCGCTCCGGCGGCGACCACCGAGTCTCGGCCGATGCTGACGCCGGGCAGGACGGTGGCGCCCGCGCCGATCCACACGTTCTCCGCAACGTCGATGGGCGCGCCGGTCAGCCACTCCCGGCGCTCCCCGGGATCGACCGGATGGCCGACGGTGATGAACGTGGCCTTCGGCCCGACCATCACGCGCTCGCCGAGCCGGATGCCGGCGTAGTCCAGGAACGTGCAGTTCTGGTTGATGAACACGCGCTCCGCGAGATCCAGGCGCAGGCCGTGATCGGTGTAGAAGGGCGGGTAGATCGTGGCGCTCGCGGGCAGCGGCCTGCCGAGGATCCGTTCGAACAGCTCGGCCTTGCCCGCTTCGTCCTCGAAGGGCAGGACGTTCAGGCGGGAGGTGAGCTCCGTGGCCCGGAGGACCCTGTCGGACATGGCCTTGAACTCGGGGCTGTGGATGCGCATGAGGCGGTCGCTGGGCATGCCGCGATCCCTTCTGGTGAATCGGTGAGATGGGGCTCAAGGGGAGGCCGCCATCAGCGGTCGGCCGGGTCGCCTTCGTCAGGCGGGCTCTTGCGATGCCTCTTCGGGCGCCCAGGACGGGAGCCAGACCGGGTCGGGGAGGCTCGGCAGGGTTCTGAGGTGGGCGATGATTCCGCGTAGTCCCGGATGCGGGTTCGTTCTGGGGAGGATGAGCGAGAGCGGGTACGCGAGGGTCGGCTCGACGATGGGGATGCGGCGCAGGTCGTAGCTCGCCGGCCAGATGTAGCGGTCCCGGGCGCCGACGAGGGTGGCCACGTCGGCGGAGTCCGCGAGGACGTCCAGGAGCACTTCGTCGCCGAAGTGCGGGCCCGCCGCGTCGATGCGCAGGTCGAATCGGGCGGCGAGCCGGTCGTAGAACTCTCCCCACTCGCTTCGGGGCGCGATGCCCGGCACCCATATCCGGTGCTTGCGCAGCCGGGCCGGGGTCAGCTCCCGCGCGGAGGCGAGCGGGTGGCCCGGGCCGACGAGGAGTTCCAGCGGGGAGTCGAACGCCCGGATCATCCGCACGCCGGACGGCAGGGCGGCCGGGTCGGTCACGGTGCGGAACGAAGCGTCGATCTCGCCGGCTTCGATGGCGGCGACCGCCGCGCGCGGGTCGTCGACCCGGAGTGTCACCACGTCGAGGTCGGTCCCGGGATGCGACCGCCAGTACTCGTGCAGGACGACGGCCTGCGCGCTCCGGAAGCCGAGGACGTCGATGCGAAGGGCCCGCGACCCCGGCCTGACCGCGGTGACGGCGCGCTCCACCCCGGCGACGACGCTCCGCGCGTGGGGGAGGAACGCCTGGCCGTCGAGGGTCAGCTCCACCCCTCGCGCGGTACGCGTGAACAGGCGGACTTCCAGATCGCGCTCCAGTGCGGCGATCCGCTTGGAGACCGCCTGCTGCGTCACGCCCAGCTCGTCGGCCGCGTGCCCCAGCTGACCGAGCTCGGCCGCCCGGACGAACGATCGCAATGCCTCGGTGTCCACCGGTTCACCCTAGGCGCGCACAACCGACCGTTGTGGCGCGCCGGGAACCGGTTGTCCGGTCACGCGCCGCCGACGCTCACGCGGGTCCGGCGGACGGCGAGGAACTGGGCGAAGTCGGCCAGGAAGTCGAGGCGGGCGTCCTCGACTGCGGGTTCGGGGACGAGGGTCCTGGAGATGGTCTCGCCGTCGAGGAGGTTGCGCGCGGAGGAGACGAGCAGGTGGAGGGTCTCGTCGGGGAAGTCGTCCAGGGCGGGGACCCGGCGGGCGAGACGGGTGATGTCGGTGAAGAAGCGCTCGGCGACGGGGGACAGCCGGGCGCGCAGGGCGGCGTCGGTGCGGGCGGCGACCATCAGCTCGAACCAGACGACGTTCTCGCGGTCGCGGTGGCGGCCGCGCATCCACTCCAGTGCGGCGCGCAGGTCCGACGGCGGCGCGGCGGCCAGGTGGTCGGCGGCGGCTTCGAGGTGGTGGGCGGCGACCCGCTCGGCCGCGGCGACGACGAGGTCGAGCCGGGACCCGAAGTGGCGGAACAGCCCGCCGCGCGAGACGCCCGAGCGGGCGCAGACCTCGCCCACCGAGGTGCCGGCGTAGCCGGCTTCGGCGATGGCCGCGATCGTCGCGTCCAGCAGCCGGGTGACGGTCGCCTCCTTGCGTTCGCGCTGGGTGCGCCGCCGGACGGGCTGCTGGGCGTCCACTCAGCCGACGATAGCAGCCGGGCCCGGGAGGGTCCGGGGGTCGACGGTGCCGCGCGGTTCGCCGGCCCGCAGGAAGCGGCCGGTGCGGCGGCGGCCGAGCTCGGGGGCGTACTCGCCCGCGCCGAAGATCCGGGTGCCCGCGACGAACGTCGCCACGACGGTGGCGTCGTTGCGGTTGACCATGCGCCGCAGCCCGCCGAACGCCTCGACCGGGGCCTCCTGCGCCTGGTCGAGCTCCGGACCCAGGTGGTCGGGGTCGACGATGACGAGGTCGGCGCGATCCCCCTCGCGCAGGAACCCGGCGTCCAGCCCGTACCAGGAGCCCAGCTCGCCGGTGAGCCGGTGGACGGCCCGCTCGATCGTCATGAAGCCCTCGTGGTGGGCGCGGCGCAGCAGCCGCAGCGGGAAGTTGTAGAACGCCATGTTGCGCAGGTGGGCCCCGGCGTCGGAGAACCCCATCTGCACCTCGGGCAGCGAGCTGAGGTGGTTCAGGGCCTGGGGCCGGTGGTTGGAGATGGTGGTGTGCCAGCGGACCTTCGGGCCGTGCTCGACCACCAGGTCCAGGAAGGCGTCGACCGGGTGCACGCCGCGCTCGTCGCCGACCTGCCCGAACGTCCTGCCGACGGCGGACGCGTCGGGGCAGTCGACGATGTGCGCGTCGTACAGGTCGCGGTGCCACACGCGCGGCGTCCACCGGTTCTCGTACTCCCGCCGGAAGCGCCGCCGGTAGGCCTCGTCCTGCAGCAGGGCGTTGCGCTCGACCTCGTCCTTCAGGTGCAGCGCGGCGGCGCCGGCGCCGAACTCCTCGAACACCACCAGGTCGATGCCGTCGGCGAACACCTGGAACGGGACGGGCAGGTGCTGCCAGCGGAAGTCGCCGCCCAGCCGGTTCACCGCGCGGGCCAGCGGCCCCATGATGTGCATGAGGAACGGGTTGGCCTTGACGTCGGCGGCGGTCAGGTAGCTGGTCTTCAGCGGCTTGGTGCCGCCCCGTCCGATGGAGGCCAGCAGCGCGGGGATCAGGGAGACGGGCAGGTTGAGGTTCGGGATGGACTGCAGGACCCGCCCGGAGCTGCGCAGGATGCGGTAGAGGCGGCGGCGCTCGGCGCGGGTGCCGAAGGTGGAGGGAAGGGTGCGCGAGCGGTAGCGGTCGCCGTCCAGCTTGTCCCAGGGGTTGCGCATCTCCGACATGCCGATCATCCCGGCGCGCAGGGCGTCGACCAGCAGCAGCTCCATCCTGCGCAGCTCGGCGCCGGTCGGGGCGGCCTTCGCGTCGGTGGAGCGGCCCAGCCCCATCACCGCCGCGCGCAGGTCGGAGTGGCCGAGGAACGCGGTGACGTTCGGGCCCAGCGGCCGGTCTTCGAGCGCCGCGATGTACTCGGCGGCCGAGCCCCAGGTGTCGCGGTGCCGTCCCAGGATGGACAGGACGTGCTCGCGCGGCACGGCCTCGACCCTGCTGAACAGGTCGGCCGCGTCCAGGGGCTCGACGTGGACGGTGCCCAGCGAGCACGACCCGAACACGACCGTGGTGACCCCGTGGCGCACCGACTCGCCCAGTCCAGGCGCGGCGAGGGCCTCGACGTCGTAGTGGGTGTGGATGTCGATGAAGCCCGGCATGACCCACTTGCCGGACGCGTCGACGACCCGCGCGCCCTCCGCGGGGAGGTCGGCGGCGGAGACGGCGGCGACCTTGCCGTCCTTGATGCCGAGGGTGCGGATCGCGGAGGGCGCGCCCGTCCCGTCGAACCAGCGGCCGCCGCGGATGATGACGTCGAAGCCCATGGCCGACATAGAAACCAATCGGTCGCTATGTGTCAAGGGTGCGGGCGGACGGCCGGCGGGCGTCAGGCGTGCCGGGCGAAGAACTCGAGCAGTTCGGGGGCCAGCGCGTCAGGGGCGACGGCGTGGGTCTGGCCGCTCAGCGTCCGGTGGACGGCCCCTGGGACGGCCTGAGCGAGAGCGGCGCCGGCGTCGCGCATCCAGGCGGGGCTGTCCTGGCCGTTGAGGACGAGGACCGGTCGCCCGATCGACGTGGCCGTGTCGACGGGCAGGGGGTTGCCGGGGCCCATGACCTCCGCCTCGTACGCCAGGGTGTGGGCGAGCGCCTCCATCTGCCGCCACGACGGATCGGCGCGCATCGCACCGACCACGTCGGCGGGGACCTCGGCGGCCCGGACCATGAACAGCTCCACCGCCTCGCCTCGCGCTCCCCCCTCCACCAGAGCGGTGAGGCGCGAGGCGAAGTCGTGCGGCAGTTCGGGGGCGCCGGGGCCGACGTGGTACGGCGGTTCCCACAGCGCGAGGCGGGTGACGGCCGGGAGGCGGGCGGCGGCCCGCAGCGCCAGCGCGGCGCCGGAGGAGCCGCCGAACACCATCGCCGTGCCGCCCGCCGCCTCGATGACCGCGGCCAGGTCCTCGATCTCCCGCTGGACGGCGTAGGGCCGGGTGTCCCCGCTGGCGCCGCGGCCGCGGCGGTCGTAGTCGAACACCGTGAACCACGGGGCCTGCGTCCGCGCCACCTCGTGGAGCAGCGGATGCGACCGGTCGGTGAAGGCGCCGTGCACCAGGACGAGCGCGGGTCCCGTGCCGGTGCGGTCGAAGACGATCGACGTGCCGTCGGCCGAGGTCGCGGTGTCCGTGGCGATCGGAGCCGGAATCGCCGCCATCTCAGCCGGCCGGGTTGATCAGGCACAGCGCCGACCACTGGTGGCCGTCGGGGTCGGCGAAGCCGCGCTGGTAGCGGGGGCCCTCGGTCAGCGGCTCGCCGACGGGCGTCGCGCCGGCTGCCACCGCCTTGTCGAACAGCTCGTCCACCTCCGCGGGGCTGTCGAGGCCGAGCACCAGGATCACCTCGGTGGTCTCGGCCGGGTCGGCGACCGGGTTGCGGCTGTAACCGGCGAACGTCGGCTCCGCCAGCAGCATGACCTGGGTGCGCTCGCTGATGACCACGGAGGCGATGTCGTCGGTCATGCCGAAGAAGTCGAAGCCGAGCTCGGTGAAGAACTTCTTGGACCGGTCGAGGTCCTTGACGGGCATGTTGACGAACAGGGTGTGGGACATTTCCGTTCCCTTCTCGGAGGTCGTGGCCTCGCGGCCTGCCATGTCCACGATTCTGCGGACCGCGCTGCGGCGGGGCTTGTACCTGAGAGCCGGGGACTTGACGATCCGTGCGGGACTCAGCCGCCCGGCGCCGGGCACGCCCTGCGGTACTCGGCCGGCGGCCTCCCGTACGCCCGGCGGAAGAGCCGGCTGAAGTGGGCCGGATCGGGCAGCCCCCACCGCGCGGCGATGGTGCTGACCGACTGGTCGGAGCAGCCCGGGTCGGCCAGGTCCCGGCGGCAGCGTTCCAGCCGCCGGTGCCGGATCCACCCCGCGACCGTGGTGTCCTGCGACTCGAACAGCCGGTGCAGGTAGCGCAGCGACACGTGGTGGGCCGCCGCCACCACGGCCGGGCTGAGGTCGGGGTCGCCGAGGCGTTGTTCGACGAACGCGTGGACGCGGTGCAGCAGCACCCGTTCGCGGGTCTCCGGCTCCAGCGCGTCGGCCTGCGACGCGTGCTCGGCGACCGTCGTCGTGAGCAGGTCCGTCACCACCGTGGCCAGCCGGGCGGCGCTGGCCGGCCGGTAGGTGTCCACGTCTTCGGCGACCCTGCGCAGCAGCGGCCCGGCGAGGGCCGCCGTACCGCCGTCCCCCGGGATCGGGACGCCGGTGAGCCGGTGCAGCGTGCCGGCGGGTACGGCAAGCGCTTCCCTGGGGAGGCTGAAGACCGCCAACTGGACGGCCGAGTCGTAGACCAGCTCGTACGGACGGGTGAAGTCGTACACCGCCAGGTCGCCGCCGCGCAGCCGCGCCGTCCGGTCGTCCTGGCGGAGCAGCACCGTTCCCGAAGCCGCCAGCAGCACCCGGTACAGCGCCGGCCCGCCGCGTTTGATCAACCCTGGCGTGCGGTGGACGCTGTGCGGTGTCGAGGTCTGGATCCTGCCGACGCCGAGCGGGCCGAGCTGCGCGGCCTCGATCCGTCCTTCCAGAGGGACGTCCCGATCCATCCGCACATCCAGCGGGCCCAGGGTGTCGCAGACCACGTCGAGCCAGGTCTGCGCCCGCTCCGCGGCAGGCACCTCACTGGCGTGGATGAGGACGGCCATCCCACCTCCTGTAAATGCCGTCCGCATTGTGGCACTCGGCTCGGACACGCGCGGTGGAGCACTTCGCGACCGTCCGGGCGGTCGGTTCGCTCGCCGGAGGGAGGCGGCTCCCCCGGCAGGGGGAACCGGGCTCCGGCCAGCTCTTTCTAGCCTCCCTGCCATGGAAACGCAGAAGGACGACGCCTGCGAGGCGAGGCCGCCCCGAGGGCCGGTCGCGGCGTCGGGAATGCTTACGCTGCTCATAGCCGGGGTGGGTGCGCTGTGGTTCGCCCGTCCGTCGAGCTACCCGTTCGGCTCCGCCGACAAGGTCACGGTGTCGGTCACCCACCTGATCGAGCACCGGGCGGCGGGCGCGATGCTGCTGGCGGCCTCGGCCGCCGGGCTCGCGGCCACCGCGTTCGCCGCCCGCGGGCGCGCCCGCGTCGCAGCGCTGCGGGCCGCCGGCGCGATCGCCCTCGCCGAGACCCTGTTCTTCGGCCTGGTGATGGCCGACATCACGCTGATGGTGGGGCTCGCCTACACCCTCGCGCTCACCAGCCCGTTGATCGTGCTGACGACCGTCCTGGTGGCCTGCGTCCGCCGCCAGCGGATCGGGTACCTGGCCGCCGGGATGCTGCTGGCCCTGGCCGCCGTCGGGGTGGCGACCGGCTTCCTCACCGTCGGCTCGGTGTCCCGGTTCGCGCGCAACGTGGGGCACAGCTTCGCCGACTACGACCTGCGGCTGGTCTGGGGCATCGGGATGTCGGCCGTCACCGCCGGCTGGGCGTTCCTGGCCTACCGGCTGCTGCGCCGCTCGATGCTTCTGGGCGGTGGCGGTCGTCTTCCGGCCTGGGCGACCCCCGAGGGCGCCCGCCGATGGGGACGGATCGCCACGATCGCGGCGGGACTGTGCCCGCTGACGTACGGCCTCGTCCGGCTGACCTGGCTGACCCCGTGGCCCATAGGACTGATGGGCAGCGAGGACAATCCGGCGACCCGGATGCAGGGCGCGGGACTGGGGGTGGCCGCGGTCGGCGGCACGGTGCTCACCCTGGGGCTGATCGCCAGGTGGGGCGAGCGGTTCCCGCGCTGGGTCCCGGTCGTGGGCGGACGTCCCGTGCCGCCGGGGATGGCCGTGATCCCGGGCGGCGTGGTCGCCGCGGCGGCGTGCGTGGCCGCGCCGGGCTTCGTCGTGCACGGGCTGGAGAGCGACGGCATGGGCGTCGGCATGGTCATGGCGTTGCTGATCTTCCCGTTCCCGATCTGGGGTCCGCTGCTTGCCGCCGCCGTCCTGGCGTACCGGCTGCGCCGCGCCCCCTCAGCGGGACCCGGCGGCGCTGCACCGGCGGCGGCCCGCGCCCGCCGCTCGACCGCCGGGAGGGCATCGCGCCCTTCGGACACCGGCACCACGCTGGGGAACCTGTCGGTCGCCTTGTCCTGATCGGCACTGCCTGACGCCCTCGGCCGCGCCGACGCGATGGCGACTTGCAGGGTCACAGGTCGTCTCCGGGCGGACGGGCTCCTGGCTCGGGGACGTCCGGCGACCCTGGGGCCCGTCCATCGTGGCTTTCGTCGGTCCCACCGCGGGTGGCGAGGAGGGACCAGCCGATGGAGACGGCGATGGTGACGGCGATGACCGAGAGGGTGAGCGGGATGGGGAGCTTGCCGACGGGCGTCTCGGACAGGATGAGCTTGACGCCGGCGAACACGAGCAGGACGGCCAGGCCGTAGTGCAGGTAGGCGAAGCGGCGCAGGAGGCCGGACAGGCAGAAGTAGAGGCTCCGCAGGCCGAGGACGGCGAAGGCGTTCGCCGTCCACACCAGGAAGGTGTTGGTGGTGATGGCCAGCACGGCGGCGACGGAGTCCACGGCGAAGATCAGGTCGGTGGCCTCGACGGCGACCAGGACGACCAGGAGCAGCGTCGCGACGCGCCGTCCGTCGACGCGGGTGACGAACCGGTCGCCGTGGAAGCGGGGGTCGGTCGGGACGATCCTCCTGACGGCGCGGACGACCGGGTTCCTGTCGGGGTGGACTTCGGAGTCCTTGGAGACGGCCATCTTGTAGCCGGTCCAGATGAGGAAGGCGCCGAAGACGTAGGCGGTCCAGAAGAACACCCGCAGCAGTTCGGCGCCGACGAAGATGAACACCAGCCGGGCCCCCAGCGCGCCGATCACGCCCCAGAACAGGACCTTGTGCTGGTAGGCGTCCGGGACGGCGAAGAACGAGAAGACGAGCGCGAAGACGAACACGTTGTCGATCGAGAGGGCCTTCTCGATCAGGTAGCCGGCGTAGTAGGTGGAGGCGACCTCGCCGCCCTGCCACAGCATGAGGACGCCGCCGAAGCCCAGCCCGGCGGCGATCCAGCCCCCGCTCCAGAGCGCGGCCTCCCGGAAGCCGATCACGTGGCCGTCGCGGTGGGCGAGCAGGTCGACGGCGAGCATGGCGACGATGCCGGCCATGACCGCGGTCCAGACCCACAGCGGGACGGTGAACGTCAGATCGTTCATGGGACGGCCGGCCTCCTCGGGGACACGGGCGGGATCTCCAAGCCCGGCGACCAGGGGAAACGCCCCGCCGCCGGTTCACCTCACCCGTACCCGCCGTCCGGGTAGGTATGGCGTCATGACCGACCCGCGGACGGCGAAGGACACGCCGGGGCCGCCCGCGTCCGGGAACGGCGCCCTCACGTCCTGGGCGCGGGGGCGCGGCGTGCTGATGCTGGGCGCTCTCGGCGTGGTCTACGGCGACATCGGCACCAGCCCGCTGTACGCCCTGCAGACGGTCTTCTCGATCGACCACGGAGCGGTCCTGACGCTGCTGTTCATGGCGCAGCGCTGGGGGACGCATCGGGTCGGCGGCCTCTTCGGTCCCGTCACCCCGATCGCCCTCCCGCAGGACCTCCCCGCCGCGCTGCGCCGCGCCGCCGCGCTCCCCGTCCCCGAGCTGCGCTTCGACCCCGACCACGCCTCCTACTTCCTGTCCCGGATCACCCCGCAGCTCACCTGGGCGCCCGGCATGCGCCAGTGGTGCAAGAGGCTCTTCCTCCCTGGCCCGCAACGCCGCTGACCCCGCCGAATACTTCCGCCTCCCCGAGAACCGCACGGTCACCATGGGCTCCCAGGTCGACATCTGACGTGGTGCGAAATGGCTTCCATTTGGTCATCGGGCGACAAAGTCCGTCCTTGATTTCGGTGGTCGCCCCAGGGGAATCCGAAACTCGCGCAAGCGAAGAGTGATCATGATGGGTGGCGCCGGCCGGTCCGATCAGCGTGACGGCCGATCGATGAGGGTCGGGCGCCGTTTCCGATGAAGGAATGCCGGATGTGGACGGAGGCGGCGCGGCGCCATGGGATCGCTCGAAGTCTTGAGGCCGCCCGAGCGGGCGTGGCGGCCGGCGCCGACGGTCGGCGGGACCGGGCGCCGGACGCTCTGGTGGCCGGCGCTGCTCGCCGGCGGCTGGCTGACGCATTTCGTGGTGCGGCTGCTGTTCCTGCCGTTCCACCGGATGCCCGTTCTCGTTCCGGACGAGACCGGTTATCTCCTGGCGGCCCGTCTCCTGTCCGGCGGTGACCGAGGAGATCTGTCGGGTCGCACCCTCTACGAGGGCGGGTACCCGCTGCTCATCAGTCCGGCGTTCCATGCGAGCGACGACCCGGCGACCGTCTACCGGATCGTGCTGGTCATCAACGCGCTGATCGGCGCGTTTCTCTTCGTGCTCGCTTACGCGGCGCTGAGACGCCTGGGGTTGTCGCGCGTGCCCGCGTACGCGGTCGCCATGACGACCGGTTTGCTGCCGTCCGCTCTCTACTACGGGCAGTTCGCCCTGACGGACGCGGTCCTGCCCGTGGTCGTCCTCGGGTGGATGCTGTGCATCCATTCCTGGATGTCCCGAGGCGGAATGGGGCACGGGGCGGCGGCCGCCGCGCTGGCGGCCTACACCGCCAGTGTGCATGTCCGCGGCGACGTCATCGTGGTGGTGCACGCGGCGCTGCTGATGGCCGTGTTCGTCCGCCGCTGGGCGCCCAGACGCGACGTCGCCGCCGCGACCGGTGTCCTGGCGCTGGGCGTGGCCGCGGGTGCTCTGCTGAACAGGATGCTTCAGTCGCAGATCTATCCCGGCGGCCCCATGGACCTGGACGGCTTCCTCGTCCAGCGGCTGACGAGCCTGGACGGCTGGGGCTGGACGCTGGGCCTCACGGCGGGGAAGCTCTGGTACCTCGTCGTGTCCACATGGGGAGTGGCAGGAGCGGGCCTGGCGGCCGCCGGGTTCGTCGCGGTACGGCGCGGGGCGGGTCGGGCGCTGCGGGTGTCGGCCTTGGCCGTCCTGGCCGCGATGGCGGGGATCGCCCTTGCGTCTTCGGCCGCCGTGCCGGACGAGGGGACGGTCGCGAACTTCGCCTACGGCCGCTACCTGGCCTGCTTTGCACCGGTCCTGTTCTTGGCGGGTGCCGCTCTAGCGCTGCGCCGACCCCGCAGGGAAGTTCAGCGCGCCGCGGTCGCCACGGTGATGGTGACGCTGCTGTGCGCCGTGATGGTGATGCAGCACGCGGGTCAGCGCCTGTACACCGACTTCTTCGGAGTGTTCGACTTCCCCGAGATGAGCGTGGTGACGTGGAGCTGGGACGCCCTGAAACCAGGATGGGCGACGCTTGCGGTGCTCCCCGGGCTGGCGCTGCTGGTCCTGCTGAAGAACCGCCGGATGGCCGCGGCGGCGCTCGTTCTCGTCGTCGTCCTGAACATCGCGGTCGTGACGGCGGTCAGCGTCCGGGAGACGCGGTACTGGGGGCGCAGGCTCGACTCCGCCACCAGCCTGGCCGTGGCGGGGCTCACCGCGCGCGACGTGGTGGCGCTGGACTACGGGGGCGTGCCGTGGCGGGTGTGGGTGTCCCAGGCGTTCCAGGTGCGGACGCACCTGAGGCCCCTGGACCGCTTCGATCCTTCGACCCTGGCTCCGGACGCGACACTGGCCGTCGTCCCCTGGGATCCCGGGACGCCACCCGCGAAGAGCTGGCCGGGCGCACCCGCGAACTTCACGTTCGTGGCCGCCCGCTGGACGTACACGGGGGCCTGGGCCGTCTGGCGCCGCACAAGCTGACCGCCGCCCGCGCAGGGTAAGTCCGGTTTCGGCTCCGTATAGCGGCATGCCGAGATTTTGACTGCGCTGTGGCTTGCGAATAGTCGGCTCCGCCTTGTTGTTGAACTCTTTCTTTCGCCATGAGCTGATCTCGCGTCCGAGTGGGGATTTAGTGCACGCCGCGTCCGCGGTGCCTCGAAAGACAGTTCGTGCAATTCGTAGAAGAGGGATGAAGTTGACCTACTACAGGAAACGGCGCGATCGGCGAACACTCGCACAGGGGCGCCCCTTGCTGGTAGCGCTGGCGGCCGCCGGCGGGCTCACCCTGGTGTCGGCCCCCACGCTGGCGATGACACCGCAAGGCGCATCCGCCGCAGTGCTCCAGCGCGGAGACGCTCGGCCCGGCGGATGTCATCCGCCCGCATGCGATGAGGGCCACCACGGATGCGAGCATTCGTGCGCGACGGGCCCGACGGGACCCGGGGCCGGTGAGCCCGGTGCCACCGGACCGACTGGTCCGGTGGGGGCCACCGGCCCGACGGGACCCGCCGGTGGAGTCGTGGCCGGCCCTACCGGGGCCACCGGCCCCTCGGGAAGTCCGGGAGCGACCGGGCCGACCGGAGCGACCGGGCCTCAGGGGGCGACGGGTCCGACCGGGCCGAGAAGCCTGGGCCTCGACAGCACGATGCTGGGCGACGACAAGTACATCGGCGTGGTCGGCCAGAACGGCCGGACCCATGTCTACGATCCGAACCTGGGTTCCTGGCACGACATCTCCAGCCTGCCCGGCTACCCCGTCAGAGGGGCCGACGACATCTCCGTGATCTCCCAGGGCGCCAACCGGATCCACATCACCGTTCGTGGCACGGACGCGGCCGGCCACGACGTCATACGCCAGACGTCGTGCAGGGTGTCGCCCGTTCCCGGCCGGGGAGGCAATCCGCGCTGGCCGCGCAACTGCACGGCCTTCTTCGACTTCACGCCTCCGGCGTGACGGCCGAGTCATGAGATGACGTGGCACCGGTCGGGCGGAGAGCCCCGCCCGACCGGTGGCGCGCTCCGGGCGCAAGGGCAAGCGGATGATGCGGACTTGTCCAGATATGACCGCAATGCAGGGTTATTTCACGCCGGGCGGCGGGTGTCGTGGGCGACGGGGGGAAGGACCGAGGACGGGAGAGCGTGTTTCTGGGAAGGGGGGACTGTGGCTGCCCAGGAGGGCGCGGGGGAGGAGCGTGAGCTGGTCATCCAGGCGGCGGCCAGGCTCTTCGTCCAACTCGGATACGACGGCACCACGCTGCAGATGATCGGGGCGGCCGCCGGGATGAGCGCGAAGCAGGTCAGCCGTCTCGTGGAGGACAAGCAGCATCTCTACCTGGAGGTGATGACCCGGTACTCCAGGGCCGAGGCCGTGTACATGAGGGGCGTGATGGAGCGCATCTCGCCCGACATGGCCGGTCTGCACACGCTCGTGGACGGCTACCTGGACTACTCGATCGCCCATCCGGAGCTGCGGGCCCTGTGGTTGCACCGCTGGCTCCAGGACGCGGCCGACGTGCAGGACGTCGAAGGCCTGTACCGGCCATTGCTCGGCGCCCTCGTCGAGATGTTCAAGGACGCGGTCCGCCCCGGCTACGACCTCGAACTCGGCCTCTGGAACATCATCTGGATGGTGAACGGGTTCATCCACGTGGGCCTCGTCGACGCGGAGGGCACACGCCGCTTCGCGGACCATCCCCCGACCCTCCGCCGCTTCCGCGCCTACATGCACGACATGCTGGAGCGCACCGCCGCCTGACGCCCGGGAACCCGATGGGCGCCGCTGATCACGCCCCAGAGATCGCGCGAGGACGGCAGGTAGGCTGGAGGGGTGCTCCAGATCGGGCGCGTGCTGCCGGCGCCGCCGCTGCGGGGATTGATCGAGCGCTACTGGTGGTGTGCCGGTGCGACGGAGCTGCCAGTGGTGTTCCCCGGCACCGGCGCGGAGTTCTGGATCCACCTGGCGGGCGGCGTCGAGTTGGACGGTGCGCCTCTGCCGCGCGCCCATGCCGTCTGCCTGCGCCGGACACGCTGGTCGCTGAAACCCCGCAGTGAAGCGAGCTTTGTCGCCGTCCGTTTTCGCGCGGGCGCATTGCGCCACTTCACCGGGCAGGGACTGGCTGAGTTGGCCGACCGCGTGGTGAGCGCCGAGGATCTGTGGGGACGCCTCGGGAACCGGATCGTCGAACAGGTCGCAGAGGCGGGCCCGCCGTCGCGGTCGACGGCCTGGGCCCGGGCGCTGGACCGCGGGCTGGAGGAGTTGCGACGCTCGCACGGGCGGGAGGAGTCCCGGGTGGACGTTGCCGTCCGGGTGCTTCATGCCCGTCCCGGGACGGCCCGGGTGGACGGGCTGGCGAGCGAGCTGGGGCTGACGACGCGGCAGTTGCAGCGGACGTTCCCCAGAGCCGCCGGCGCGACGCCCAAGGAGTTCCAGCGTCTGGCCCGGTTCCGGTCGGTGGTGCGGCCGCTGCTGCTGAGCGGGAGCACGGACTATGTGCACGCTGCGCTGGATGCCGGTTTCTACGACCAGAGCCACTTCATCCGCGAGTTCCGACGCATCACGGGGGAGTCCCCGATGGCGGTGCTCGGGCGAGGGACGTCGCATTTCTACTATCCGTCGCTGCCGGAGGGGCCGGAGACTCGGCACTGACCGAACGACGGGAGGCAGTGCGATGACGGTTGCGATGGCGAGGCTGGAGGCCGTTCCCGGCCGGGGCGACGAGGTGGAGGCGGCCCTGGCCGAGGTCGCGGAGCGGACGGCGCGGGAGCCGGGAGCGGTCGCCTACTCGGTGGTGCGCCACGACCAGGTCCGTTTCCTGGTGTACGAGGAGTACGTCGACCAGGCCGCATGCGATGCCCATTTCACCGCTCCTTACGTGCAGGAACTGCTGGAGCGGTTCGCCGATCTGCTCGTCGCGGCCCCACAGGTGGACTTCGGCTCGAGAGTCGCCGGCTTCCGCGCCTCCACCACCGCCTGAGGCACGGCATCCCCCAAAGCCAAGGAGTATTCGAATGTTGAGGCGTGCGTTGGGCAGCCAGGGGGCGGAGGTCTCCGCCATGGGCCTCGGCTGCATGGGAATGACATTCGGCTATGGCCCGGTCGCGCAGGAGCGCGCCATCGCCACCATCGACCGGGCACTTGAGCTGGGTGTCACCTTCTTCGACACCTCCGACCATTACGGGCCCGAGAGCAACGAGGCGCTACTTGGGAAGGCCCTCGCCGGGCGGCGCGACCGAGTCGAACTGGCCACGAAGTTCGGTTCGTATTCGCCGGACGGTCCTGTCCCCGACGGGCGTCCGGAGCATGTGCGCTGGGCCATCGACGGGTCACTGAGGCGGCTCGGCGTCGAGCATGTGGATTTGTACTACCTCCATCGGGTGGACCCGAGGGTTCCGGTGGAGGACACCGTCGGGGCGATGGCGGAACTGGTCGAGGCGGGGAAGGTGCGGTACCTGGGACTCAGCGAGGCGTCGGCGGACACGATCCGCCGCGCCCACGCCGTCCATCCGCTGACGGCCGTCCAGAGCGAGTACTCGTTGTGGAGCCGCGACATGGAGGCCGAGGTCATCCCGACACTGCACGAGCTGGGCATCGGCTTCGTTCCTTACAGCCCCCTTGGCCGCGGGTTCCTCACGGGGAGCATCAGCGGCCCGGACGACCTCGCCGAGAACGACTTCCGGCGCACCAACCCGCGCTTCCAGGGGGACAGCCTCGTCCGCAACCGCGAACTGGTCGGGCACGTCCAGCGGATCGCCGCTGACCGCGGTGCCACCGCCGCGCAGGTCGCGCTGGCGTGGGTGCTCGCCTCGGTACCGGACGCCGTCCCGATCCCCGGCACGACCCGGCCGGAACGGGTCGAGCAGAACGCCGCCGCGCTGGACGTCGGACTGACCGAGGAGGACCGCAGGCTCCTGGCCGAGACGTTCCCGCCGGGAGCCGCCGCGGGTGAGCGCTGGCCGGCCCCCTTCATGGCCACCTTGAACGGCTGAGCCGACCGCCCCGGAAGAGACGCCCGACAGTCGGTCTGGCAAACCAGACCGACTGTCGGTCCATTCACCCGGCCGACTTGTGGGGCGGTAGGTGCCGCCCTGGGAGGGTTCATGACGCCCGACGAGTTCGAACGCCACCGCCAAAGGGTCCAGACCGCCTCCGGGCCGGTCGGGTACGCCGATACCGGCGGGGACGGGCCGCCCGTCCTTTTCCTGCACGGTCTCGCCACGAGCGGCTACCTCTGGCGCCACGTGGTCGAGCGGCTGGACCGCCGCTGCGTCGTCCCCGACCTGCCGCTGCACGGCACCACGCCGGCGGCACCGGACCAGGACTTCACCCTGCCGGGGCTCGCCCGCTTCGTCGGCGACTTCTGCGACGCCCTCGACCTGGACGGCTTCCACCTCGTCGCGAACGACACGGGCGGCGCGATCGCCCAGACGTTCGCCGCCCGCAACGCCCACCGGCTCGCCACACTGACCCTCACCAACTGCGAGACCAACGGCAACCTGCCCCCCAGGGCGCTCCTGCCAGTGATCATGTTGGCGCGCGCCGGGCTGCTCGCCCGCACGGCTCCGAGAATGCTCCGCGACCTGCCGCGAGCGCGCAGGCGGGTCTACGGCAGCGGGTATCAGGATGTCCGGACGCTGCCGGAGGAGGTCGTCCGCGCCTATCTGGAGCCGATCTTCGGTACTCGCGAATCGGCCCGCCGGTTCGAGCGGTTCCTGCTCTCCCTCCATGCCCGCGACCTGCCGGCGATCGATCCCGACCTCGCCCGGCTGCGCGTTCCCACGCTCATCGTCTGGGGCACCGCCGACAAGTTCTTCCCGCTGAAATGGGCCTACCGGCTTCGAAACACCATTCCCGGCGTGACAGAGGTCGTCGAGCTGGAGGGCGCCAAGCTCTTCTTCCCCGACGAGAGGGCGGCCGACCTCGCCGCCGCGCTCATCGCCCATTGGGCGGCGCAGCCTGGCGGCCACCTGTGAGCCTATGCCGCACAGAACGGGGATCTCAGGAGCGGGCGCCGTCTTTGCGTTACCGAGGTTCGACCGCCACCCTGATTCCCAGGGCTACCAGGATTGTCCCGGTCACCATGTCCAAGCCGCGGCGAATTGACGGGCGGCGCAGCAGGCTACTGAAGAAGACGGCCATTTTGGGATTGCCGAGATCGCTCAACAGTCCGCGGCGAAAGCAACTGGACCCGGTCCTTCTTCGCGCCGGATGCAAGTAGGAGAGTGAACATTTCACCGCCTCGAAGCAGTTCGCTGGAGCGGTTGCGACAAAGAGTCCAGTGCCAATGCATGTCCAAGATTGCCGTCACGGGGCCCCAGCGTCAATGCCTATTTTTCGGTGCAGGTATAATCCGTTGGCCGTCAAAGGTCTGACCAATGGAGGGGGCCGGAGTGGCCGGGACGTTGACGACGCCATTGTGCGGTCGGCTGGGCATAGCGGTGCCGGTGATCCAGGCACCGATCGGATCGGCCGCGACACCCGAACTGGCGGCGGCGGTCTCGGCGGCGGGAGCGCTGGGCACGCTGGCGCTGACGTGGGTCGACGCCGCTGAGGCGGTGCGGCAGGTCCGGAGAGTCACCGAACTCACCGACAGGCCGTTCGCCGTGAACCTGGTCCTCGACTTCGACGTAGAGGACGTCCTGACGGCCTGCCTGGCCGAAGGGGTGCCTGTCATCTCCACCTTCTGGGGAGCCCCCGAGGCCGTGACCGCTCGCGTGCACGAGGCCGGTGCGCTGCATGTGCACACCATCGGCTCGGTGGGCGAGGCCGTGGACGCGGTCCGCGCGGGCGTGGACGCGGTGGTGGCCCAGGGCTGGGAGGCCGGCGGCCATGTGCGCGGCCAGGTCACCACCATGTCGCTGGTGCCCGCGGTGGTGGACGCGGTCGGCCCGACCCCGGTGATCGCCGCCGGTGGCATCGCGGACGGACGCGGGCTGGCCGCGGCTCTGATGCTCGGCGCGCAGGCGGGCTGGCTGGGCACCCGGTTCCTGACCGCGGACGAGGCCGCCAGCCACCCGGTCTACCGGGACGCCGTCGTGCGCGCCGCTCCCGAGGACAGCGTCCACACCAGGTGCTTCGACGGCGGTTGGCCCAACGCCCCGCACCGCGCGCTGCGCAACACAACCCTCACCGCCTGGGAGGAGGCCGGCAGCCCCGCGAGGCCCGACCGCCCAGGCGAGGGCGCGGCCATTGCCAGCGATGCCCAGGGCCGCACCCACATGCGCTACGACGACATGGTGCCGGTCGAAGGCATGAGCGGAGACCTCACGGCCCTGGCCCTGTACGCCGGGCAAAGCGCCGGGCTGGTCCGCGACCGGGCGTCCGCAGCCGAGATCGTCGCGACCATCGCCGACCAAGCCACCAGGGCCCTGCGTGGCTAGCCGCCCACTTGCACGGCGCCCCTCCGTCATGCCCGGGGTTTCGCCCGAAGTTCTTTGACGAGGATGTCGATGCGCGGGCGCCCTGTTCGTCGGTGGGTCGAACCGCCGGTGAAGTCCACCGGCGGTAACGACCAGGGAGAACGACGTGCGCAAGCTGATCGCCGCCTTCAAGACCTCGCTCGACGGGCAGGTGGAGGGCCCGGAGGGATACGCGGACTGGGTACCGGCCTGGTCGGAGGACTACGGCCTGACGCCCCAGGTGGACGCGGTCGTGATCGGGGCGGGCATGTACCCCGGCTACGAGCAGTACTGGACCGCGCTCAAGGACAAGCCGGAGGGGCCCCACCCGCTGACCGGCCACACCCCCACCCCGGGCGAGATCGAATGGTCCCGCTTCGCCGAGCGGACCCCGCACTACGTCCTGTCGAGCACCGTGACCTCGGCCGCTTGGCCGCAGACCCGCTTCCTCCGCAAGGTGGAGGAGATCGCGGAGCTCAAGCGGCAGCCCGGCAAGGACATCTACCTCATGGGCGGAGCCCGGATCACGGCGAGCCTCATCGACGCCGGACTGGTGGACGAGCTCCGGCTCATCGTGTACCCGCTGATCGCCGGTGAGGCCAAGCCGCTGTTCGGGACGACGGAACGCCGCCACACACTCCAACTGCGCGACGTCCAGCCCCTCCCGGACGGCCTCGTGAACCTGACCTACACGATCACCTGACCACCACCCAGCGGCTCGACCGCCCCCAACCCGAGGGTCGGGTTGGGGGTCAGGTTGAGCCGAGTGTGGTGAAGCCTCCGACTATGGCGCCGTAGCCGACGTGGGCGAGGACGGTGACCAGGGGTGTTGTGGGCCCGTAGTTGAGCATCAGGAAGCCCGGGGGTTCCAGGAGGGCCACCCGAGGGGCGCTTGTCAGCGGGCTGCCCATCCGGGGGTGGACCAGCGGCAGCAGGATGTTCACCAGCGCGGTGCCGGAGAACAGTCCGTGCACCAGGCCGAAGAGGGCTCCGAGCCACCAGCCGGCGTGGCCGATGGCGAGGAAGACCGCGTAGTAGACGAACGCGAACACCTCTCCGTTGGCGAAGTGCACGAGGTAGCCGAGCGCCTTGGCGCGGCCCCGGTCGGCGGTCACGGCGGTCCCGAGCAGGAACGGCAGGTCCATGCGGGTGAGCCGGAGCTCGCTGGCGGTGCGCAGGACGGTGGTCAGCACCAGCGTGCCGACGAAGGCGCCCGCGGCGGTCCCCCAGGCGCTCACCCGCCCGCCTCCCCGGTGATCGACTCGATGGCGCACGCGGCACTGATCAACGCCAGGTGGCTCAGTCCCTGGGGCAGGTTCCCCAGGAAGGCGCCGGTGGCCGGATCGATCTCCTCTCCGTACAGGCCGACGTCGTTGGCCAGCCCGACCAGGTCGTCCATCAGCGCCGTGGCCTGTTCGATGCGTCCGGTGCGGGCGAGGCATTCGGCCAGCCAGAAGGAGCAGGCCAGGAACGCGCCCTCGGTGCCGCTCACCCCGTCCTCGCCCGAGTACCTGTCGACGAACGGGCCGTGGCGCAGTTCCCGATCCAGCACATCGACCGTGGAGCGCATGCGGGGATCGCCGGGACGCGCATACCCGTGCAGGAGGCCGAGCAGCACTGCGGCGTCCAGCTCCGGGCTGTCGGCGGAGCGCGTGTAGCAGTGGCGGAGCGAGGAGAAGCAGCGCGTCTCGATGAAGTCGCGCACCTGCGCGCGGGCCTGCCGCCAATGGGCCGAACCGCGGTCGGGGATCAGGCCGCGCTCGCAGAGGTCGATCGCCCGGTCGAGCGCGACCCAGCACATCATCTTCGATTGCGTGAAGTGCAGGGGAGCGCTGCGCACCTCCCAGATCCCCGAGTCCGGCTCCCGCCAGGCGGCGCAGACGAAGCCGGCCAGTTCCGCGAGGCGCCGGGCGATGTCCGCGTCGAGCCGTCCGGCGGCGCCCGCGTACAGCCACCCGGTCTGCAGCAGCTCGCCATAGGTGTCGAGCTGGGTCTGCGCGCCCGCCGCGTTGCCGATCCGCACCGGTCTGGAGCCGCGGTACCCGTCGAGGGGGAGCGTCCGTTCCGGGGCGTGGCCGCCGCCGTTCAGCCGGTAGAGCACCCGCAGCCGCGGATGTGTGAGCTGGGAGGCGTGCATGAGCCACCAGAAGTAGGCGTCCGCCTCGGCGGGGCATCCCAGCCTCAGGAACGCGTCGAGGGTGAACGCCGAGTCGCGGACCCAGGAGAAGCGGTAGTCCCAGTTCCGTTCGCCCCCGACCTGCTCCGGCAGCGAGGAGGTCACCGCGGCGGCGATCGCCCCCGAGGGCGCGAAGATCAGGAGCTTGAGCGCCAGCGCGCTGCGCAGCACGGCGTCCCGCCACCTGCCGCCGCAGGAGCGGGCCCGGGCCCAGTCGCGCCACGCCGCGATGGTGTGGTCCATGCGGGCATCGCACTCGGAACGGGTCGGAAGGACGAGCGGTTCCTGGTGGGCGAGCGGCATCGCCAGCAAGGCCCGCCCTCCCTGCCGCACATCGAAGCGGCCGTTGATCGACCGGTCGGTGCACTCGGGCTCTCCCGCGTCCCAGGCGCAGACGGCGAGCGCGTCCGCTCCGGCCACCGCGACCGGGGTACCGGCCCGCTTGGTGATGCGTGGCCGGTGGGCGCCGTAGCCGAACCGCGGCTGCACGCTCCAGCGCAGCGGTACCGTTCCGGCCACGCCGTCGAGGCGCCGCTGCACCTCCCGCATCGGCCCCAGGGCCCCATCGGCATCCAGGGTCATCGCATCGGTGACCCGGACGCTGCCGCGGTCGGTGGTGAACGTCGTCTCCAGCACGTTCGTCCCGGGGAGGTACCGGCGCGCGACCGTGTAGGGCTCCTCCGGCTCCAGCAGGAAGCGGCCGCCTCGGGCGGGGTCCAGGACGGCGGCGAACACCGAGGGGGAGTCCAGGTCCGGCATTCCCAGCCAGTCCACGGACCCGTCGGCGGCGATCAGTGCGGCACTCCGCCCGTCTCCGATCACGGCGTAGTCGCGCAGCCGGGCGTAGCCGTCCCTCCGGAAGGCCGTCGCGCTTCCGGGGCCGGGCGGGGGGTCAACGGGCGGACCGCTGACTCTCATGGAACCAGGATCTCATCCGGTTCCGGCCGTCCCGGGAAGGGGAGGGCCGTAGGGGGCGCGTGAAGATCGCGCGGTCGGGCGTAAGGAAGGCGTCAAGATGAGCCATTTGTCCTGCTGACGGGTGTTTTCTGCGGGGTGTGCCGTGGATCGCGCGGCGCCGGACGAGACGGCAGGGACTCGGAGTCATGGCAGACGTGGTGCTCGTGGCGCTGACCATCGCGGTGTTCGCGGTGCTCGCGCTGGTGGTGAAGGCGGTGGGGCGCCTGTGAGCGTCGAGAACGCGGCGGGGCTGGTGCTCGCCGTCGGGCTGGTCGTCCTCCTCGTGGTCGCGCTGCTCTTCCCGGAGAGGTTCTGAATGGGTTCCACGACCGCGGGGATCGTGTTCGTCGCGTCCCTGCTCCTGGCGCTCGCCGCGGTGCACGTGCCGCTCGGCGACCACATGTACCGGGTGTACTCCTCGCCCCGGCACCTGCGGGTGGAGAAGGCCCTCTACAAGGTCATGGGCGTGGACCCGGAGGTCGAGCAGACGTGGGGCGTCTACGCCCGCAGCGTCCTGGCGTTCTCCCTGGTGTCGGTGCTCGTGCTGTACGGGTTGCAGCGCCTTCAGGGGCTGCTGCCGTACAGCCTGGGCCTCGGCGGCGTGGAGGACCAGGTCGCCTGGAACACCGCCGTCAGCTTCGTCACCAACACCAACTGGCAGGCCTACTCCGGCGAGTCCACGATGGGCTACCCGACGCAGATGGCCGGGCTCGCGGTGCAGAACTTCGTGTCGGCGGCGGTCGGGATGTCCGTGGCGGTCGCGCTGGTCCGCGGGTTCGCCCGGCAGCGGACCGGCGAACTCGGCAACTTCTGGGTGGACCTCACCCGCGGCACCCTGCGGATCCTGCTGCCCGTCGCCGCCGTCGGCGCGGTCGTGCTGGTCGCGGGCGGCGTCGTGCAGAACTTCGCGGATCCGCACGCCGTCACCACGATCGCCGGGCAGCGGCAGGCGCTCCCGGGCGGGCCGGTGGCCTCGCAAGAGGTGATCAAGGAACTCGGGACGAACGGCGGCGGCTTCTACAACGCCAACTCCGCCCACCCGTTCGAGAACCCCGCGGCCTGGACGAACTGGATCGAGATCTTCCTGCTGCTGCTGATCGCGTCCGCGCTGCCCCGCACGTTCGGCCGGCTCGTCGGGCAGAAGCGGCAGGGGTACGCGATCGCCGCGGTGATGGCCGTCCTGGCGCTGATCGCCGTCTGCGCGACGGCGGCGGCGCAGGCCGTCCACCACGGCACCGTCCCGCAGGCGGCGGGCGCGGCGGCCGAGGGCACCGAGACCCGCTTCGGGGTCATCGGCTCCGCGATGTTCGCCGCCGCGACCACGCTCACCTCCACCGGCGCCGTCGACTCCGCGCACGACTCCTACACGAGTCTCGGCGGCGGGATGCTGCTGGTGGACATGATGCTCGGCGAGGTCGCGCCGGGCGGCGCAGGCTCGGGCCTGTACGGCATGCTGATCCTCGCCGTGATCGCGGTGTTCGTCGCCGGGCTGATGGTCGGCCGGACGCCCGAGTACCTCGGCAAGCGGATCGGCGCCCGGGAGATCAAGTTCGCGGCGCTGTACTTCCTGGTCACCCCCGCGCTGGTGCTGGTCGGCGCGGGGATCGCGATGGCGTTCCCCGGCCCGCGCGGGTCGATGCTGAACGGCGGGGCGCACGGCTTCTCCGAGGTGCTGTACGCGTTCACCTCGGCGGCCAACAACAACGGGTCGGCGTTCGCCGGGCTGTCGGCCGCGACCTGGTTCTACGACGTCGCGCTCGGCCTGGCGATGCTCCTCGGCCGGTTCCTCCCGATCGTCCTCGTGCTCGGGCTGGCGGGCTCGCTGGCCCGCCAGACCCCCGTCCCCGCGTCGGCCGGGACGCTGCCGACCCACCGCCCGCAGTTCGTCGGCCTGGTCGTGGGCGTGGCGGTCGTCCTGGTCGCCCTGACGTTCTTCCCCGCGCTGGCTCTCGGGCCGCTCGCCGAAGGGATCCACTGATGTCCCCCCGAAACCTCCGGACGAGGCCGTCCGGACGGCGCCCCGCACGCGGCCGTCCCGCGTCGGACCTGGTGGGCGGCGGCCTGCTCGACCCCGGGCAGCTGCTCGTCTCGCTGCCTGCCGCGCTCCGCAAGCTCGACCCGCGCATCATGTGGCGCAACCCCGTCATGCTGATCGTCGAGGTCGGCGCGGTGTGGACGACGGTCCTGGCGATCGCGGACCCGTCGTCGTTCTCGGTCCTGATCGCGGTGTGGCTGTGGTTGACGGCGCTCTTCGCGAACCTGGCGGAGGCGGTCGCCGAGGGGCGCGGCAAGGCCCAGGCCGAGACGCTGCGCAAGGCAAAGCGGGGCACTCTCGCGCGCCGGCTGCGCGGCTGGACGCCCGGTGCCGCCGCCCTGGACGAGGAGGAGGTCCCGGCCGCGGAGTTGCGCCGCGGTGACGTGGTCGTGGTCGAGGCGGGCCAGATCATCCCGGGGGACGGCGACGTCGTCGAGGGCATCGCCAGCGTCGACGAGTCCGCGATCACCGGGGAGTCCGCCCCGGTCATCCGGGAGTCGGGCGGCGACCGCAACGCGGTGACCGGCGGGACGAAGGTGCTGTCCGACCGGATCGTCGTCGAGATCACCCAGCGGCCCGGCGAGTCGTTCATCGACCGGATGATCGGTCTGGTGGAGGGCGCCGCCCGGCAGAAGACGCCCAACGAGATCGCGCTGAACATCCTGCTGGCCGCGCTGACGATCATCTTCCTGGTCGCCACCGCCACCATGCAGCCGTTCGCGATCTACGCCAAGGCCGACAACCCAGGCGTCCCGGACAGCGCGGCGCTGGACGGGAACGGCGTCACCGGCGTCGTGCTCGTCTCGCTGCTGGTCTGCCTGATCCCGACGACGATCGGCGCGCTGCTCAGCGCCATCGGCATCGCCGGGATGGACCGGCTGGTGCAGCGCAACGTCCTGGCGATGTCCGGCCGCGCCGTCGAGGCCGCGGGCGACGTCAACACCCTGCTCCTCGACAAGACCGGCACCATCACCCTCGGCAACCGGCAGGCGGCGGATTTCGTCCCGGTCGGCGGCGTCACCGAGGAGGCCCTCGCGGACGCCGCCCAGCTGTCGAGCCTCGCGGACGCGACGCCCGAGGGCCGCTCCATCGTCGTCTACGCGAAGGAGGCGTACGGGCTGCGGGAGCGGTCTCCGGGCGAGCTCGCGCACGCCGACTGGATCCCGTTCACCGCGCAGACGCGGATGTCCGGCGTCGACCTCGACGGGCGCCGGCTCCGCAAGGGCGCCGCCGGGGCGGTGGCCGCGTGGGTCCGCGAGCAGGGCGGGCAGGTGCCGCCCGCGCTCGCGGAGGTCGCCGACGGCATCGCGGCGGCGGGCGGCACCCCGCTGGCCGTCGGCGAGACCCGCCCCGGCCCGGACGGGACGCCCGGCGCGGCCGTGCTCGGCGTCGTCCATCTCAAGGACGTCGTCAAGCAGGGGATGCGCGCCCGGTTCGATCGGATGCGCGCCATGGGCATCAAGACGATCATGGTGACCGGGGACAACCCGCTGACCGCGCGGGCGATCGCCGACGAGGCGGGCGTGGACGACTACCTCGCCGAGGCCCGGCCCGAGGACAAGCTCGCCTTCATCAAGGCCGAGCAGCAGGGCGGCCGGCTCGTCGCCATGACCGGCGACGGGACCAACGACGCGCCCGCGCTCGCCCAGGCGGACGTCGGCGTCGCCATGAACACCGGCACCTCCGCCGCCAAGGAGGCCGGGAACATGGTCGACCTCGACTCCGACCCGACCAAGCTCATCGAGATCGTCGAGATCGGCAAGCAGCTCCTCATCACCCGGGGCGCGCTGACCACCTTCTCCATCGCCAACGACGTGGCCAAGTACTTCGCGATCATCCCGGCGCTGTTCGTGTCGCTGTTCCCCGGCCTGGAGGCGCTGAACGTCATGCGGCTGACCAGCCCGGAGTCGGCGATCCTCTCGGCGGTCGTGTTCAACGCGCTCGTCATCGTCGCGCTGATCCCGCTGGCGCTCCGGGGCGTCCGCTACCGGCCGACCTCGGCCTCCCGGCTCCTGCGCCGCAACCTGTCCCTCTACGGGCTGGGCGGCGTCCTCGCCCCGTTCGCCGGGATCAAGGTGATCGACCTCATCGTCCAGTTCATTCCGGGGATCTCATGAACACGCTTCCCGCCTGGGCCCGCCGGCATCTGGCGGCCCTCCGCGCGCTGCTGGTCTTCACCGCCGTCTGCGGCGTCCTCTACCCGCTGGCCGTCACCGCCGTCGCCCAGGCGCCCGGCCTTCGGCACAGGGCCGACGGCTCCCGCGTCGTCGTGGACGGCAGGGCCGCCGGCAGCGCACTGATCGGCCAGAGGTTCACCGACGGGCACGGCGAGCCGCTCAAGCAGTACTTCCAGGGCCGCCCGTCCGCCGCCGGCGACGGCTACGACCCCGCGGCGTCCGGCGCGAGCAACCTCGGTCCCGAGGACGTCGTGGACGTCCTCCCCGACCCCACGCTGGTCAAGGCGGGCAAACCGGACCCGAACGCCCGGCAGAGCCTCCTCACCCAGGTCTGCGCGCGCAGCAAGGCGATCGGCGCCCGGGAAGGCGTGGACGGGGCGCGTCCGTACTGCACCGGCGGGGGCGTGGGCGCCGTGCTTTCCGTGATCGGTCCGCGCGACGCGAGCGGCGCCGTCGTCCGCCCGACGCGGGTCGTCAGCGTCAACGAGGCGTGCCCCGCGACGCCGTTCCTCGCGACGTACCGTGGAGTCGAGGTCGAGTGCCGCGCCGCGGGCGAAGACGTCGACGAGGGCCGGATCATCCCCGTCCGAGGCGGGGCTCCGGCGCGGCCGGCGGTCCCGTCCGACGCCGTCACCGCGAGCGGCAGCGGCCTCGACCCGCACATCTCACCCGCGTACGCGAGACTGCAGGCCGGACGCGTCGCGCGGGCGCGCGGCCTGAGCGTCGACCGGGTCCGCGCGCTGATCGACGGGAACACCGCCGGGCGCGCGCTGGGGTTCATGGGGGAGCCCGCGGTGAACGTCCTCCAGCTCAACATCGACCTCGACAGGACCGCCCCGTACCGGGGCTGAACGGAGGAGACCGACCATGGCCAGGGGGCTGCTCCGCATCTACCTGGGGGCCGCCCCCGGCGTGGGCAAGACCTACGCCATGCTCGCCGAAGGCAGGCGGCGCGTCGCTCGCGGCACCGACCTCGTCGTCGGCTTCGTCGAGACCCACGGCCGCGTCCACACCGCCGAGCTCCTCGACGGCCTGGAGATCGTCCCGCGCCGCGCCCTCACCTACCGCGGCGCGGAGTTCACCGAGCTGGACGCCGAGGCCGTCATCGCCCGTGCGCCCCAGGCCGCCCTGATCGACGAGCTCGCGCACACGAACGTCCCGGGCAGCCGCAACCCCAAGCGGTGGCAGGACGTCGAGGAGATCCTGGAGGCCGGGATCGACGTCGTCACCACCGTCAACATCCAGCACCTGGAGTCGGTGAACGACGTCGTCGAGCAGATCACCGGGGTCGCCCAGCGCGAGACCCTGCCGGACGAGGTCGTGCGCCGCGCCGACCAGGTCGAGCTGGTCGACATGTCCGCCGAGGCCCTGCGCCGCCGGATGGCGCACGGCAACGTCTACCCGCCGGAGAAGATCGACGCGGCGCTGTCCAACTACTTCCGGGTCGGGAACCTCACCGCCCTGCGCGAGCTGGCCCTGCTGTGGCTGGCCGGCAAGGTCGACGAGCAGCTCGACCGGTACCGCGCCGACCACGGCATCGCCCGCACCTGGGAAGCCCGCGAGCGCGTCGTCGTCGCGCTCACCGGCGGGCCCGAGAGCGAGACCCTGATCCGCCGCGCGTCCCGCATCGCCGCCCGCACCAAGGGCGCCGACCTGCTCGCCGTGCACGTCATCCGCGGCGACGGCCTCTCCGGCACCCGCCCCGACCGGCTCGCCCGCCAGCGCGACCTCGTCGAGAGCGTCGGCGGCACCTACCACCAGGTCGTCGGCGACGACGTGCCGAAGGCGCTGCTGGAGTTCGCGCGCGCCGTCAACGCCACGCAGCTCGTCCTCGGCGTCTCGCGCCGCAACCGGTTCGCGCAGGCACTGTTCCCCGGCGTCGGCGTCGCCACCACCGCGCTGTCCGGCTCGATCGACGTCCACATGGTCACCCACGAGCACGCCCACCGCGGCCTGCGGCACCATCGCGCGGCGGACACCGGCCTGGCGCCGCGCCGCCGGCTCGCCGGGTTCGTCCTCGCGGTCCTCGGCCTCCCGCTGCTCAGCCTCACCCTCGCCGAACTGCGCGGCGCGTTCTCCCTGCCCGTCGACATCATGTTCTTCCTCGCCGCCATCGTCGGGGTCGCGCTCGTCGGCGGCATGTGGCCGGCGCTCATCGCCGCGGTCACCGGGTCCGTCCTGCTGAACTACTTCTTCACCCCGCCCCTGCACACCCTCACCATCGCCGAGCACGAGAACCTGCTGGCCCTCGGCGTGTTCCTGGTGGTGGCCGCCGCCGTCAGCGCCGTGGTCGACCTCGCCGCCCGAAGATCGCGCGAGGCCACCCGCCTCGGCGCGGACGCCGAGGTCCTCTTCACCCTCGCCGGCAACGTCCTGCGCGGCGAGCGCGCGCTCGACGCGCTGCTCGGGCGCCTCCGGGAGACCTTCGGGCTCGACTCGGTCACCCTCCTGGAGCGCGGCCCCGGCGCCCTGCCCGCGCCCGGCGGCCACGGCGGCACCGCCGACTGGAAGGTCATCGCCGCGGTCGGCGGACGTCCCTGCACCACCCCGGAGGAGGCCGACACCGAGATCCCCTTCGACGAGGGCCTCGCCCTCGCCCTGCGCGGACGCATCCCGACCGCCGGGGACCGCCGCATCCTGGAGGCGTTCGCCGTCCAGGCCGTCGCCGCGCTGGAACAGCAGCGGCTGGAGGCCGAGGCCGAGCGGGCCCGGCCGCTGGAGGCCGTGGACCGGATGCGCACCGCCCTGCTCAGCGCCGTGAGCCACGACCTGCGCACCCCCCTCGCGTCCGCCAAGGCCGCCGTCGAGAGCCTCGGCAACACCGAGATCCGCTGGACGCCCGAGGAGCGCGCCGAACTCCTCGACACCGCCGCCGAGTCCCTCGACCGGCTCGACCGCCTCGTCGCCGACCTCCTCGACATGAGCCGCCTGCAGGCCGGCGCCCTCGGCATGGCCGCCCGACCGCTGGCCCTGGACGAGGTCGTCCCCCGCGCCCTGGACGAGGCCGGACCCGAAGGCCACGACGTCAGCGTCCGGATCCCGGCCGACCTCCCCGAGGTCGAGGCCGACCCGGCGCTGCTGCAGCGGGTCCTGGTCAACCTGATCACGAACGCGCTGCGCTACAACCCGCCCGGCAGGCCCGTCCTCGTCACCGCGGGCGCCCTCCGGGACCGCGTCGAGCTCCGTGTCGCCGACCGCGGCCCCGGCGTCCCCGCCGCCGACCACGACCGGATCTTCCTGCCGTTCCAGCGGCTGTCGGACCGCGACAACCACACCGGCTCCGGCCTCGGCCTCGCCCTCGCCCGCGGGCTCACCGAGGCGATGGGCGGTGAGCTGATCCCCGAGGACACCCCCGGCGGCGGCCTCACAATGACCGTCTCGCTTCCCCGCGCGACCCGGACGGACGGCCCATGACCCGCGTGCTCGTCGTCGACGACGACCCCCAGATCCTGCGGGCCCTGCGCATCAACCTGCGCGCCCGCCACTACGACGTCGAGACCGCCGCCGACGGCACCGCCGCGCTCCGCCTCGCCGGCACCGCCCGCCCCGACCTCGTCGTCCTGGATCTCGGCCTGCCCGACATCGAGGGCCTCGACGTCATCCACGGCCTGCGCGGCTGGACCGACGTCCCGATCATCGTCCTGTCCGGGCGGGCGGGCAGCCGCGACAAGGTCGACGCCCTCGACGCCGGGGCCGACGACTACGTCACCAAGCCCTTCACCGTCGAGGAGCTCATCGCGCGCATCCGCGCCGTCACCCGCCGCGCCAGACCCGGCGAAGCCGTCCCCACGGCCTCCGTGGGCGACCACACCGTCGACCTGGTGAACAAGACCGTCACCGCGTCCGACGGCACGACCCTGCGCCTGACGCCGACCGAGTGGCACCTGCTGGAGATCCTGCTGCGCAACCCCGGCAAACTGATCGGGCACCGGTACCTGCTGACGGAGGTCTGGGGGCCCGAGTACGTCCGGGAAAGCCACTACCTCCGCCAGTACATGGCCCAGCTCCGCCGCAAACTGGAACCGGACCCGACCCGTCCCCGGCACCTCCTGACCGAGCCCGGCATGGGCTACCGCTACAACCCCTGACGCGCCCGCTCCGTGCTCAGCGTGCGTAGGCCTCCAGGGTCCACGCTCCGGCGGGTTTCACAGGAGCGGCTCATGGCTTCGGCGGATGCCGCGTCTTGCACGTGTCGGATGTGCACGGGCCGCTGTAGACCTGGACGCTCCAGTGTCCAGGCGTCGGCTTGTGGGCGGCCAGGTACCGGTTGAGCGCGGGGAGTGTGGGCATGTTGCCCACATCCCTGGCCGCCCCTCTGGACAGGACGGTCGTCTCGATGGTGACGGGCACGCCGGGAGTGGTGAGCATGTAGGCCTCCCCTCCGCACCTGTAACTGCTCAGGGTGTCGTGGCTCAGTCCGAAGACGGTCGCGTCCCCGCAGTCGGCCGCCCTGACCATGGTGAACTCGCCGGTCGGGGTGAATGTGAGGCGGGCCGTCCGGCCGAACTCGGAGTAGTGCACCTCCGCCACCGGTCGCAGTCCCTCGACCCGGGCGGAGTCCGGGAAGGCGCCGTTCGTGACGCCGGTCATCGCCGGTCCGAGCGCCTCCTGCCTGCGAGGGGCGGGGCCGGAGTCGTTCCCGGCCAGCGCCTGGACCGTCCCGAACGTCCCCCCGGCCACCAGCGCGACTCCGAGGGCCCCGGCGGCGGCACGGGCCCGGTTGCCGCGCCCGACCCGGCGCCGGACGTCGGCGAGCAGGTCGGGCGAGGGCCGGCCGGGCGCGCTCGCGGCCTCCATGACCTCGGTCAGGTCCTTCAGCGTGTGGGCCATCGGTCACTCCCTTCCCTGCGGCGTGGCGGCGAGGACGCCCGGATCGACCCTGAGCTTGGCGAGGGCCTTGCTGGTCTGGCTCTTGACCGTGCCGACCGAGCAGCCGAGGACCTCGGCGACCTGCGGCTCGGACAGGTCCTCGAAGAAGCGCAGCACCACCGTGGCGCGCTGCCGGTGCGGGAGCCGCCCGAGCGCCGCCCACAGGACGGCCTTGTCCTCGGCCGCGCCGAAGCCGTCCGCCGGGTCCGCCGCCTCCGGTGGGCGTTCGGTGGGCCGCTCGCCCCGCCAGCGGCGCCTCGCCCACGACGCGTGCGTGTTGACGAGGATCCGGTAGACGTAGGGATCGGGGTCGTCCCCGATCCGCCGCCAGGCCCGCCACGCCTTCACCAGCGCCGTCTGCAGCAGGTCCTCGGCCTGGCCCCAGTCGCGGCACAGCAGGTAGGCCGTCCTGAGCAGGCGCGGCGACCGCTCCGTCACATACGCCGCGTACTCCGGTCGCTCCCGCATCCGACCTCCCAAGAGATGTTCTGCCGACATCTACCGGTTGGCCCACCGGAACGGTTGCCCGCCCCCGCCGGACATTTCCGTCTTTCCTTGGCCTCGGGGGCCGGGGATTATGGTGCGACCGAATCGCCACACGGGGGGCAGCGCATGGAAACGCCGTCATCGCGGTCTGGAGCGGAGCGCACTGCCGGGTCGTCAATCCAGGTCGGCGCGCTCGTTCCGCTGACCCCGCCCGGCTGGGTCGAGGCGGGCCGGCACCTGCTCGCCGGCCTTGAGCTGGCCGTCCGCGACGTCAACGACGCCGGCGGGATCGCCGGACGACGGCTCGAACTGGTGGTCCGGGACACCGCGGCCGACCCGCGGCGGGCCGAAGCGGCGGTCGACGAGCTGGCCCGCCTGGGCGTGGCCGCCTTGGCGGGGGAGTACCACAGCGTCGTCGCCCGCGCCGCGGCTGCCAGGGCCGACGCCCTCGGCCTGCCTTTCCTCTGCTCGTCGGCGGTTCTCGACGCGCTCACCGACAAGTCCACCGAACGGGTCGCGCGCCTGGCCCCGGCGCAGTCCCGCGGCTGGCGGATCTACGCTGACTTCCTCCTCGACCAGGGCCACAGCCGCATCGCCGTGGCCGCGCAGCCGAGCGTCTACTGGACGTCGGGGACCCGCATCCTGCGGGACCGTCTCGCTCAACGCGGCGGCACCATCGTCGAGCTCGACATGTGCGTGCTCGCCCCCGCGGCGGTGTGCGACGAGCTCGTGGCACACCGCGCGACGGCCCTCCTGCTTCTGGTCGGGCACCCGGACCCGGCGGTGCCGATCGTCCAGGCCGTCCGCCGCGACCGGCGCCTCACCGAGATCTTGATCGGCGCGCCGGCCGGGCAGCCGGAGTTCACCGAATGGGCGGCGCTGCTGGGCGACGCCGGCTCAGCGGTCCCGTTCCTGCGCTACCTGCCCGAGCGTCTCGGCCCGCTCGGCGCCCGAGTCGAGACGGCCCTCCGCGAGCGGCTGGGCCGAGCGCCGTCCTTCGTCGCCTTCGAGGGCTACGACACGGTCGCCGTCCTCGCCGACGTGCTGCGCCGCCGCGGCGCGGACCGGGCCGGCGTCGCCGAGACCTGGCCGCGGGTCGCGGTCGAGGGCACCCGCGGGCAGATCCGGTTCTCCCGTGCGCAGGGCATCAGCGTCTGGCAGTGGGCCTGGCCGCCGATCCAGGTCGTCGACCGCGACCCGGCCGAACCTGATCGATTCCGGGTCCTCCACACCGGCTGAGCCACGAGGCCCGACCGCCCGAAGCCTCAGAACGGGCTCGTCGCCGGTCGGCGCGGCGGGGCGTCGCACATCGACAGGGCCGCTCTGCGGTGCTCGCGGGGGCTCATGTCGTAGCGGGCCCGGAAGGCGCGGCTGAGGCCGGGCGCGTCCGGCAGGCCCCAGCGGGCGCCGATCTCCGCGATGGACCGTCCGGCGAGCAGCGGGGAGCCCAGGTCGTCGAAGCAGCGGCGCAGCCGCTCCTCGCGCAGCCAGCGCCCGAACGAGGTGCCTTCGCGGGAGAACAGCCGGTGGAGCTGGCGCAGCGAGATGTTGTTGGCCGCGGCGACCTTGGGCGGGGACAGGCACGGGTCGGAC
The DNA here is from genome assembly GCF_008327685.1 of Actinomadura sp. K4S16. Lineage (GTDB taxonomy): Bacteria > Actinomycetota > Actinomycetes > Streptosporangiales > Streptosporangiaceae > Spirillospora. Next base: position 136,246 of record NZ_BDDE01000017.1, on the reverse strand, counting down.
AGGTGCAGCTGCATGTAGAGCTGGACCCGGCGCAGCAGCTCCTCTCCCGGTGAGGCGGGCGGGCGGTCGATGCCGGTGAGCGGGGCGAGCGCGGTCGCGACGAGGTCCAGCGCCATCTCGGCGAGCCGCTGCCCGGTCTCCGGACTGGCCGTGTCCGCCATCCGGGTGGCGTTGACCAGGAAGGGGGAGACCAGGCGGCCGACCATGGAGTCCACCGCGATCCGGCGGGCCGTGGCACCGGCCGCCTCGATGCCGCGCTCGCTCAGCGCGGCGCGGGGGAACTGCAGCACCAGATGATCGAACTGCGGGCCCTGGAAGTCCACCAGGTAGGGGCGCGTGCTGTCGAACAGCGCCAGGTCGCCCGGTTCCAGAACGGCTCTCCTCCCGTCCTGGTGGCCGACGGTCCGGCCGCGCAGCTGCAGTGCGAGCAGGCAGACGTCCTCCTCCGCCGACCGCAGATGGCGGCGTGACCGCTCGGCGGTCATCGGATCGGTCAGGATGCGGGTCGCCTGGATCGGGCCGACCTGGTGGTTCCGCACCATGCCGCGGAACCTTCCGCCGCTGGTCTGGGCCACGTCCAGCTGGATGAAGGTCGAGCAGATGACCTCGTGCCAGTACGCGATCCGGTCCCGCGGCGGGACCTGTTCGGTGGAGAGCACCTGTCCCACGAGGCCAACGCTAGGCCGGTGTGTCCGGGGGGACAAGGCAGGACTTGTCGCTGCGTGCCAGATGGCTTGTCGCTCCGTGCAGCGGACGTCCGCGGACGGCGCCCGCCTCCTAGCTTCGTGGGCATCGCTCGACCTCACGAGGAGGAAAGATGCTGATCAGGGCGGGGATGCTGCCGGGTGACGCGGCGGCGCGGTTCGCCGGGAGGACGGCGCTCACCACGGCCGGCGGGACCCAGACCTTCGCGGAGCTCGACGCGTCGGCGAACCGGGTCGCCACCGGCCTGGCCGCCCTCGGGGTGGGCGAAGGGGAGCGGGTCGGCGTGCTCTCCCACAACCGGGCCGAGGTCGTGCACGCCTGGCTGGGATGCGAACGGGCCGGAATCGTCCGGGTCGTCCTGCACAGCCACTTCGACATGGGCACCCATGCGGAGCTTCTGGAGCAGGTGGGGGCCCACGGGCTGATCTTCGACGTCCGCTTCGCCGATGCCGTCGATGCGCACCGGGACCGGCTCGGCGACCTCCTGCTGATCGCGGTCGGCGAGGACCCGCCCTCCTGGGCCACCCCGTGGACGGACGTCCTGGCGGCCGGGTCCCCCGTGGCCGAGCCCCTGGACGTGGACGAGGACTCCCCCGCGTTCATCCAGCCCACGTCCGGCACCACGGGCTCCCCGAAACCCTGGACGGTCAGCCACCGCTCGTGGGCGGCGGTGGTCGACCAGAACCTCCACCACGTCGACACGTTCGCACCCGGACTCGAACCGGTCGGCCCCTCCGACGTCGTACTGCACGCGCACGCGCTGCAGTGGGCGACGGGATTCCAGCTCCTGTACCCCTACCTCGTCCGCGGCGCCCGGACGGTGCTGGTGGACGACTCCGACTTCGACCCCGCCCACGTCCTGGACGTCATCGTCTCCGAGGGCGTCACCGGGCTCCTGCTGCCGGCGCCGATGCTCGACCCGATCCTCGACGTCGTCGAGCTGCGCGGCGGCGTCGGGCACCGGCTGCGCCGGCTGGTGGTGTTCTTCGCGACCCCCGAGCTGCTGGAGCGCACGACCGCACTGCTGGGGCCGGTGTGGTGCCACGGGTTCGGCTCGACCGAGCAGGGCGCGGTGACCACACGCCTGCTCGCATCGGAGGTGGCCGAGGATCCGCGGCGGATCACCAGCGTGGGACGTCCCGCCTCCCCGTTCTTCGAGGTGGCCATCGTCGACGACGCCGGCCGGCGGGTCCCGACGGGGCGGCTGGGCGAGATCGTGGTCCGCAGCGCGATGTCGATCGGCCATTACTGGGGCATGCCCGATCGCACGGAGGACGCCTTCCTGCCCGGCGACTGGTTCAGGCCCGCCGACGTCGGCCATCTCGACGAGGACGGATTCCTCTACTACGTCGACCGCGCCGCCGACTCGATCCCGACGGCGTCCGGGAGCGTGTACCCGCACGCCGTGGAGGCGGCCGTGCTGAAGCACCCGGCAGTGGCCAACTGCGGTGTCGTCGGGCTCGGGGACGACCGGGTCGTGGCCGCGGTCGTGCTCAAGGAGGGCTTCGCCGACACCGAGGCCCTGCGGGAGGCGATCGACCGCACGGCCGCGCCGGGACTGTTCCCGCACGAGCGGCCCGAGATCGTCGTGGTCGACGAGCTGCCCTGCGTGCTGGGCGGGGCGAAGGTGCAGCGGGCCGTCCTGCGCGAGCGCCTGGCGGCGGGATCGTGACCGCCGCCCGGGCCGCCCTCCTGGCCGCCGGACCCCGCGTGCTGATCAGCGATGACCGGGGAGGCGCGCGCACCGGCGACGAACTCGCCGCGCGCGTCGACCGGCTCGCCGGGGCCCTGGCCGAGCGCGGCCTGGCGGGCGGGCGGATCGGGCTGTGGCACACCAACGCGATCGCCGCCGTCGAGGCGTCCCTCGCGGTCGAGTGGCTGGGCGCGACCAGGGTCCCCGTCGATCCCGGTGCCGCGCCCGCCGAGGCCGCCTCGATCTGGAAGGCCGCCGGCACGGACGCCGTCCTGGTGGACCGCGAGCACGCCGGGGGCGGCGCGCTGGTCCACGACGACGACGAGCCGCTGACCGGCCCGCCGGCGCCGTCCGAGCCGGAGGTCCCCGCGGAGCGCACCCTGCTGCTCTACCCGCGGGCCGTCCGTTCGGGGGAGCTGATGGCGGTGCCGATCTCGTACGGCAACTGGGAGGCCGCGATGGCCGCCAACATCGCCCTCTACCGCGATGGCGGCTACGGCCCGGGCTTCGGGCCGGACGAGTGCTTCCTCACCGTCCAGCAGCTGATGCACGGCACGGGACTCGTGGGGACCTTCCCGTTCCTGCGCATGGGGCTGCCGCAGACGATCATGCGCCGGTTCGACGCCGACGCCGTCCTCGACCTGCTGCGGTCCGGCACGGTCACCTCGACGATGATGGTGACCGGCATGGTCTCCCGGCTCGCCGCCGCCGTGCGGAGCCGTCCGGGCGGGCTGGGCTCCCTGCGGCGCCTCCTCTACGGCGGGGCGCCCATGGCGCCGGAAGACCTGCGCGACACCGCGCTCCTGCTCCCGGACGTCCTTGTCCAGATCTACGGTCGGCTGGAGGGCGGCTGGCCCCTCACCGTCCTCGACCAGGCCGATCACCGGGCGGTGGCCGAGGGCGACATGTCCCGGGCGGGCAGCTGCGGCCGTCCCGTCGCCGCGGCCGGTGAGCTGCGCCTCGGGCCGTCCGGGGAGATCAGCGTCCGGTCGCCGATGGTGGTCGCCGAGTACGCCGACGCCGACGGGTGGTGCTCGCTGGGCGACCTGGGACGACTGGAGGACGGCCACCTCCGTCTCCGCGGGCGGCTCGACCGAATGATCAACACCGGGTACCACGTCTACCCGCAGGAGATCGAGGACGCCGTCCGCCGCGTCCCCGGTGTGGCCGACGTCCTCGTACGCGGGGAACCCGACGAGCGGCACGGCGAGGTCGTCGTCGCCCATCTCGTCGCCCGCGGCGACGTCTCCCCGCGGCCGCTGGTCGCCAGGGTGGACGCCGAGCTGCGGTCGCGGTTCGCGCGGTACAAGGTGCCGCGCCGCTATCTGGTCACCGGAACCCTCCCCAAGGAGTGATCGCCATGCCGATCGAGTCGCACACCGCCCATCACGGACCCCGGCCGCGGAAGGCCGCGCCCGGCGAGGGCACCGCCCGCGGCGGCCGCGGGCGGCCGCCGGGATCCGGGACCGCGCCGCCCGGGAGGTGCCCTGATGACCCGTGAGACGGCGCTGATCGGTACGGCGGCCTTTCCCGGCACCGGTCGTTCGGTGGCGCGCGCCCGCCGGTTCGTGCGCGAGGTGCTCGGGACGGGGCCGGTGGCCGACACGGTCGAACTGTGCGTCAGCGAACTGGTCACCAACGCCGTCCGACATTCGGCCAGCGGTGACGGCGGTCAGATCACCGTCACCGTCGCAGCGGACGGCGACGTGATCCGCGGCGAGGTGACCGACGACGGCGCGGCGGACTCCACTCCCCACGTCAGGGGCGCGGCCCGCGACGAGGGCGGCCGCGGAATGATGATCGTTGACGCCCTCACCACGCGCTGGGGCGTCACCCCGGCGCCGCCCGGCGTGACGGTGTGGTTCGAATGCTCCTGAGGGTCCGCCGGTGCGGTCGCAGGCGCCGCGAGGCCGGGCCGGAGCCGGTCAGAGGTCCGTGAGGGCGATGTCCGCGTCGGCGAGCCGGTCGGTCGTGATCGCGCGGCCGACGAGCGAGCGGAGGTCGTCGTTGACGTCCCAGATGTTGACGTTCATCGCGGCGGTGACGAGGCCGTCGCGGAGCCAGAAGGCGATGTACTCGCCGCCCGCGGTGTCCCCTCGGATGACTACGTCGTCCTCGGCGTGGGCGTGCCCGACGTACTCCATGCCGAGGTCGAACTGGTCGGTGTAGAAGTACGGCTGCCAGTCGTACCGGCCGGGACGGTCGAGGATCGACATCGCGGCCAGCCGGCCCTGGCGGATGGCGTTGTCCCAGTGCTCGACCCGCAGGGACCGTCCGAGCGCGGTGTTGCGGGCGGTGACGACATCGCCCGCCGCGAGGATCGCGGGGTCGCTGGTGCGGAGCCGTTCGTCGGCGACGACCCCGCCGTCGACCTTGAGGCCGGCCTCGGCGGCGAGAGCGGTGTTGGGGGTGGCGCCCACGCCGATGACGACCAGGTCGGCGGGGACCAGGCCGTGGTCCGTCCGCACTCCGGTCGCCTTCCCGCCGGAGCCCACGATCTCGGAGACCGACACCCCGGTGCGGAGGTCGACCCCGTGGGAGCGGTGCAGCTCGGCGAAGTACCGGCCCAGGCGGTCGCCCAGCACGCGCTGGAGGGGGAGCGGCGCGTACTCGAGCACCGTCACCTCCCGGCCGGCCGCGCGCGCGGCGGACGCCACCTCCAGCCCGATCCAGCCGCCACCGATCACGACCCATCGGCCGCCCTCGTCCAGCGCGGCTCTCAGCGCGTCGCCGTCGCCGATCCGCCGGAGCGTGTGCACCCCCGCCAGCTCGGTGCCGGGGATGTCGAGGACGCGCGGGCTGGATCCGGTGGTGATCACGACTTGCCGGAAGGCCACCGAGTCCCCCGACGCGAGCCGCACCTGCCGTCCGAACCGGTCGATGGACACGGCCGCCTCACCGAACCGCGTGTCGATCCCGTGGTCGGCGTACCAGTTCTCGCCGTGGACGTACAGCGAGGAGGCCTCGGTCTTCCCCTGCAGGTAGCCCTTGGACAGGGCGGGTCGCTCGTACGGCCGTTCGCGTTCGTCTCCGATGAGCGTGATCGGCTCATCGAACCCTTGCTCCCGCAGGGTCTGCACGACGTTCGCGGCGGCGAGTCCGGCTCCGATGACGACACATCCCGGATCTGCGGCCATCGCAGGCTCCTTTCCGATCCAATTCGTTCGCGGCTGGGGGGTCAGCGGTCATGCGTCAGCGCGGGGGCGTCAGGTGGTCGTCGCGGCGAGGAACTCAGCGCGGGTGGCCGGGTTCTCGCGGAGGGCGCCGGACAGTGCCGTCGTCCTGGTGACCGTCCCGCCGGCCCGGACGCCCCGCAGGGTCATGCAGGTGTGCTCAGCCTCGATGACGACACCGACCCCGCCGGGGCGCAGCCGCTCGTCCAGCCAGGTGGTGATCTGCCAGGTGAGGCGTTCCTGGACCTGCGGGCGGCGGGCGAACATCTCCACCACGCGGGCGAACTTCGACAGCCCGAGGATCCGGTCGCCCGGCAGGTAGCCGACGTGCGCGGTCCCGGTGAAGGGGAGCAGATGGTGCTCGCAGACCGACTGCACCGGTATCGACCTGACCACGACCAGCTCGTCGTACCCCTCGTGGTTGGGGAAGGTGGTCATCTCGAAAGTGCGCGGCGTGAGCATCTCCCGGTACGCCTGGGCCATCCGCAACGGGCTGTTGCGCGTGCCGGGTTCGTCGCAGGCCACGCCGAGCGCTTCGAGGAACTCCCGTGCCGCGCGTGCCGCCACCTGCAGGCCGACATCCGGGTCCATCGAGATCGGGTCGTGGCCGGCGTTCGGGTGGCCGCTCGGGGAGCTGATGGTCTCGGTCATGAAGGCAGAGGATCGGTGCGCATGGATTGGCTCCAGGTCTAACGGATAGTAGAATCAACGTTAGAGCTGGAGCGACTGTAACGTCAACACTGATGTCCGTTAGAAGGTGGGCGGGTGCCTGGATTCGAGCAGAACGTGGCCGGGATCGGCGCCCTTGCCGAACCGGTGCGCCGGGCGCTCTACCTGTATGTGTGCGCGCAGGCGGCGCCGGTGAGCCGGGACGAGGCCGCCGAGGCGGTGGGCGTGCCGCGCCACCAGGCCAAGTTCCATCTCGACCGGCTCGAGGCCGAAGGGCTCCTCGAAGCCGACTACGCCCGCCTCACCGGCCGGACCGGGCCCGGCGCCGGACGCACCTCCAAGCGCTACCGCCGGACGTCGCACGACATCGCCGTCTCGCTGCCGGACCGGCGGTACGAGCTGGCGGGACGGCTGATGGCCGAGGCGATCACGGAGTCGGCGCGGACCGGCGCACCCGTCCTCGACACGCTCCACCGGGTCGCCGCCGCACATGGCATGGCGATCGGAAGCGCGGTCGCGGACGGTGCTCGAACACCGCCTGCCGAGGCTCTCGACGCCGCTCTCGGCGCGCTGGCCGAGTACGGCTACGAGCCGCGGCGCGAGGGCGACCGCGCGGTCATGGCCAACTGCCCCTTCCACGCCCTCGCCCGGACGCACACCGAGCTCGTCTGCCACATGAACCATGCCCTCATCAACGGGCTCATCGACGCGGTCGGGGCCCACGAGTTCGAGGCGAGCCTCGATCCCGGCGAGGACCGCTGCTGCGTGACCCTCACGGCGAGGCCGCGATGACGGCCTCGCCGCCCGGCGCTCACGCCGAAGGGGCCGACGGACGCGACCTGGTCGCCGTCCTGCGGCGCTGGGAGGATTGCGGGGCCGTGTGGCGGGTGCTGGCCCGGGGGCGGTCCGGGGTCACGGTGGCGCTGTGCCAGTGCGACGGCGGCCAGGAGGTCGAGCGGTTCACCTCGGCCGATCCCTCGCTGCTGGCCTTCCTCGCCGGCCGTTCCAGCAGCGAGGAGTGACAGCGGAGGCGCTCGCCTCGCCGCGGGGGTCCGGCCGGTTCCGAGAGGGGAGATTGATCCGCTGGTACAAGCCGCGCTGGTGGGGAAGGAGCCGGGAGGGTGGCTTAGGGGGAGCTGTGCGTGTAGGGGCTGTGCGGACCGTCCTGCCGGAACATCACTACGACCAGCGTGAGATCACTGAGGCCGTCGTCAGGGCGACCAGCGCCGATCGGCGGGTGGTGGAGCGTTTCCACACCGCCACCCGGGTGGCGGGCCGGTACCTCGCGCTCCCGATCGACAAGTACGCGAACCTCGACGGTTTCACCACGTCGAACGGCGCCTACGTCGATGCCGCGCTGTCCCTCGGGGAGCGGGCCGCCAGGGGCGCGCTGGAGGCGGCCGGGGTCGACGCGTCGCAGGTCGATCAGCTGGTCTTCTGCTCCTCGACCGGGGTCGCCACCCCCTCGCTGGACGCGACCCTGGCACAGCGCCTGGGCCTGCGGCAGGACGTCAAGCGGGTCCCGATCTTCGGCCTGGGATGCGCGGCCGGCGCCGCGGGGCTGTCGCGGCTGTACGACTACCTGCGCGCCTGGCCCGACCAGGTGGCGGTGCTGGTCTGCGTCGAGCTGTGCTCGCTGACGGCGCAGCGCGACGACGACTCGCTGGCCAACCTGGTGGCCAGCGGCCTGTTCGGGGACGGCGCCGCGGCCGCCGTGGCGGTCGGGAACGACCGGGAGGCCGCCGCCGGTGGGCCGGTCCGCTGGGGGCCCCAGGTCGTCGCGACCCGCAGCAAGCTCTATCCCGGCACCCAGCGGCTCATGGGATGGGACGTCGGCGAGCACGGCTTCCGGATCGTCCTGGCCGCCGACCTGGTGGACCACGTCGAGGCGACGCTGGCGGACGACGTCGCCGCCTTCCTCGGCGAGCACGGCCTGTCTCCCGACGAGGTGCCCTCGTGGGTCTGCCATCCCGGCGGGCCGAAGGTGATCGAGAAGATCGCCGAGGCCTTCGCCCTCGGGGCCGGTGAACTCGACCTGACCTGGGACTCCCTGCGGAAAAACGGCAATCTGTCGTCGGTCTCTGTGCTCAACGTCCTGCAGGAGACGATCGAACGGCGCCGCCCGCCGGAGGGCGATCCCGGGCTGCTGCTGGCACTCGGCCCCGGGTTCTCCGCCGAACTGCTCCTGCTGCGCTGGTGACCTCCGTGACCGGGTTCACCCTGCTCGTAGCGCTCGTCGGAGCCGAGCGGATCGCGGAGCTGGTCGTGGCCCGCCGCAACCAGGCCTGGGCCAGGAGCAGGGGCGGTGTCGAGTACGGGCGCGGACTCTACCCGGGGATCGTCGCCGCCCACGTCGGCCTGCTCGGCGGCGCGCTGCTCGAAGTGCGGCTGCTCGACCGCCCCTTCATCCCGCTCCTGGGCTGGTCGATGCTGGGTCTGACCGTCCTGGCCCAGGGACTGCGCTGGTGGTGCATCGCCACACTCGGCAGGCGCTGGAACACCAGGGTGATCATCGTTCCGCACCTGCCGCTGGTGGACGCGGGTCCCTACCGCCGCCTGCGCCACCCCAACTACGTGGCGGTCGTCGCCGAAGGCATCGCCCTGCCCTTGGTGCACACCTGCTGGACCACCGCCCTGGTGTTCACCATCGTGAACCTCGGCCTTCTGAGGTTCCGCATCAGAACCGAGAACACCGCCCTCCAATACGCCACCGCCCCGGACGCTTTCGGCCGGTAGATTGGCCGGGTGAATCGAGAGGTGTTCGCCGCGCGGTTCGCCGCATCGACTCGGGCCGCCTGGGAGGTCGCCCAGTCACTGGTCTCCGAGGATTTGCCGGAGCCGCTGGTTTTCAGGGTACGGCTCAACCAATCCTACGACGGGCACCCCCCGCAATCCGGCGAGTTGAGGTTTCCGGAGGACAGTGCCCGGAATCGGGCCGTCGAACTGAGCAGATGCGACGCGGAAACCGTCGTGGCCGAATTGTGGCGCGACGGCCACGTCCCCGAATGGGTGAACGTCGCGGCGGTCAGTGAGACGGGCACGGCGACGGTTGTCGAAGTCGTCTGCTGCGGGCGCTTCACGAGCGACGATTCCCGGCTCTATCACTCCGAAGAGGGAACGCCGCCGTTTCACGTGTTGAGCCCGCTCCTGCCGCCCCGGCATGACGGCACCCCGTTCAGCATTCACACGCATGCCGAATGCCGGCACCGCTCCGACCTCGAACCACTGGCGACCGCCTCCGACCGGGTGTGGTCGCTCACCCTGATGACCGAAGAGTTCGATGACCGCCTGCTTTCCGCTGTGCCGAACCTGCCGAGCCTTGAGATCTTCGAGCATCGGGCGTGCACGATCGAGGCCGAAGCACTGTCGGCTTTCCTCCGTTTCCCGAAACTGCGGATCCTGCGCCTTTATCTCGGGGAGCCGGGCGCCTTCCATGCCGGCGTCGGCGGCGGGCGACTCGATGCCCTCGCCGATCTGACGATTGCCAACCTCCCCTCGCGCCCATGGGGTCAGGAAATGCTGACCGAAGCCGCCCCCGGCCTCACGAGCGTCCATCTCAGCGCGAACGAGTCCCTCTGGTTGGACGCCCCCTTTTCTTCGGCCCTGAACAGCGTGACGCTCACGGCGGCCAACGTCGCCGGTTCGGCGAGGTTGCCCGCGAAGCTCGACCGTCTGGACATCTGTCTCACCTCTGCCGCCGATGAGGACCTGATGACACTGCTCGACGGCGTCAGGTGCATGAGGTCGTTGAGCCTTCGCGGGACACCGGTCACCGATGCGATCGTTCCGGTGCTCGAGCGGTACGACCTCGACCACCTCGACCTCGTCGACACCGAGGTGACGGCCCCGACGCTGTCCCGGTTCCGCGCGGACCATCCCGGTACCAGAGTGTTTCCGCGCCCTGTCCCTTCCCGCCCGGCGACCTGACGAGCGTGCCGCGGTGCACACGGCCGGGAGCGCGTCGAGGACCGCGCGGACCGGGTCGGCGGTGAATTGCCGGAGTCCTCGCTCAGGTGGCCGGGTCGCGGCTCGAAAGCTCCGCAGCGACGTCGATGATCTGGGGCTCGGTCATCAACGGCGCGATGACGCGTTCGGCGACCTCGGTCAGCGCGAAGACGTCGACTCCCGGGTCGTGGCCGGTCCGTTCCAGCGCCGCGGCGAGAACCTCCGTCTGGGCGTTGCCCGCCCCGGCCCCGAGGCCCCGGAGCGACCCGCCGATGTAGGTCGCTCCGTTCTCGACCGCGGAGAGCGCGTTGCCGACGCTCACCCCCAGGTTGTTGTGGGCGTGGAACCCGATGTCGGCGCGGACCGCGTCGCGCAGCGCGGCGACGCGGGCTCCGGCGGAGTCGGGCACGAGCGCCCCGGCGGAGTCGACCACGTAGACCACTTCCGCGCCGTAGGAGTCCAGCTTGGCGGCCTGCGCGGCGAGGGCCGCGGGCTTGAGCTTGTGGCTCATCATCAGGAAGCTCATGACGCGCATGCCGTGGTCGCGGGCGTGGCGGGTCGGCTGCTCGGCGCAGTCGGCCTCGGTGCAGTGCGTGGCGACCCGCACCGTGGTCGCCCCCGCGTCGCGGACGGCGTCCAGGGCCGCGAGCGTCGAGATCCCGGCACGTACAGCACGGCGATGTCCGCCCTGTCCACCGCGGCGACGGCGGCCCGCACGTACTCGACGTCCGTCGCGGCGGCGAACCCGTACTGGACCGAGGAGGCGCCGATGCCGATGCCGTGGGCGACCTCGATGACCCGCACCCCGGCCCCGTCGAGGCCTCCGGCGACCGCGCCGACCTGTTCCGGCGTGAACGCGTGCGCGACGCTGCTCATGCCGTCGCGCAGGCTCGTGTCGACGAGAGTGATCATCGGGCGGCTCCCAGGGGCGTCTCCGCGATCCGTTCGGCGACGCTCCGGCGGACCCTCGCGTACACGGTGTCGCGCATGGCCATGGGCGGCTCGGCCGGATTGATCAGGGAGAACGCCTTGGCCTCGTCCACTCCGGCGACCGCGACCAGGGCCTGCCCGGTCTTCTCGCTGAACTCGCTGAGGTTCGACCGGGTGCCCGGACCGGCACCGGCGCTCGCGATGGTCGCCACGATCTCGCCGTACGACGCGTCGGCCACCTGGTCGATCGCGTACAGCAGGGGGATGGTGGCCTGTCCCGCGCAGCCGCCCATGTTGAGGTTCGGCGCCTCCAGGTGGTCGTCGAGGTTGACGGCCGGCACGACCCAGGGGCCGACCGACGCGGGCGTCAGGTCGATCGCGGTGATCCCCGCGGCCGCGTAGCGCGGCGCGGCCGCGGCGTGCGCCTTCGCCGAGGTCGCCTCGAAGACCAGCGGAGGCCGGTCCGGTCGCCGAGCAGCCAGTCGACGCCCTCTGCGGACACCTCGACGCCGAGGCCCTTCCCCCGCAGGCCGGCGGCGGGGGATCCGGGGGAGTCGCGGGCTCAGCCGTGTGCCGGCCGGTGGAGTTCGACCAGGAGTTCCAGTTCGACGGGGGAGCCCAGCGGCAGCGCCGACACCCCGACCGCCGAGCGGGCATGGCGTCCGGCGTCGCCGAAGAGCTCGCGGAGCAGGTCCGACGCCCCGTCGGCGACCTGCGGGTGCCGGGTGAAGTCGGCCGTCGACGCGACGAACACCAGGGCCTTGACCACGCGGGCCACCGCCGCCAGGTCACCGGTCTCCGCCTTCAGCGCGGCCAAGGCGTTCAGCGCGCACTGGCGCGCGCATGCGTAGCCGAGTTCCATGCCGACCGCGTCGCCGAGCCGGCCGGCCGCGATCAGGCGTCCTTCCCGCAGCGGCACCTGGCCCGATACGTGGACGTGGTCACCGCTGCGCACGGCGGGCACATACGTCCCGACCGGCGGGACGGCCTCCGGCAGCGCCGGCCCCAGTTCCGCGAGGCGCTGTTCGGGACGGGACATCGCGCGCCCCGTTCCGCGGCGTCCCGGGCTCATCGGGGGCCGCCGCGCCAGTCGGGCATCGCCCGCTCGCCGACGGCGACGTCATAGGCCGCGCGGGCCAGCAGACGGGTCGAGTCCAGCGTCGGCAGGGACGAGACGTCGGGCGTGATCAGCAGCGGGATCTCGGTGCAGACGAGGGCGACCGCGTCGCAGCCCCGGTCTGCCAGCCGGTCGATGACGCGGAGGTACTCCCGGCGCGACGCGTCGCTGATCACGCCGTTCACCAGTTCCGCGAAGATGACCTCGTTGACGAGGTCGCGGTCGTGGGCGTCCGGCAGTTCCGCGGCGATCCCGCGGGCGGCGAACGCGCGCGGATACAGCGGGCCGTCCATCGTGTACCTGGTGCCCAGCACGCCGACACGGGTGCGCCCCTCGGCCGCGGCCTGGTCCGCGACGACCTCGGCGATGTGCAGGCCCGGCAGCGCCAGGTCCGGTCCCGGCGCCTCCAGGGCCATGTGGGCGGTGTTGTCCGGGCAGACGAAGAAGTCGGCGCCCGCCCGGGCGAGCCGCTGCGCGCTGGTGGCCAGGGTGGCCCGGACGGCCGCGTGGTCCCCCGCGTCCCAGGCGGGCATGCTGTACCCGAAGGCGATGTAGTCCAGGGTGACGTCGGGGTGCTCGTTGCGGCCCGTCCGGCGGAACCCCTCCTCGCAGAAGGTGAGGAAGCACAGCGCGGCCCCTCCCGTGCTGTGGGCGAGGACCCCAAGGTGTTTCACGACGGCTCCGGCGTTCTCCGGTGAATCGGGACGACTTGATTCTTCCCGGCGGATCCCGACATGCCTACTCTGAGGCATCGATCGATATGGCACCCATGCCTTGGAGGTATGGATGGATCTGCGCTTGCTGGGCTATGTGGTGGCGATCGCCGAAGAGGGGTCCATCAGCGGAGCCGCCCGCCGGCTGCGGCTGACCCAGCCGAACCTGAGTCGGCAGCTCCGCGAACTGGAACGGCGCTTGGGGGCCGAGCTGTTCGTCCGCGCCGGCCGCGGACTCGTCCCGACCGCCGCCGGGGATGCGCTGCTCCGGCGGGCCGTGCGCATGCTGGCCGATGCCGAGGCCGCCCTGCACGACGTCCGGCTGGCCGCCGAGGGCAAGACCGGCCGCCTGACGGTGGGGTTCGCCGGATCGGGCATCAACGGCGCGCTGGGGGACGCCCTCGGGCGGCTGCGGGCGGAACTTCCCGACGTCGACCTGTCCCTGGTGGAGCTGTTCGACGACACCGAGATGTCGGCCGGAATCCTGGACGGAAGCCTCGACGTGGCGGTGCAGCGGCTGCCGGTCCACGACGCCCGTCTCGCCACCCGGGTCTGGGCGCGCGAGCCGCTGACCCTCTTCCTGCCGTCCGGGCACCCCCTCGCCAGGACGACCGGTGAGCCGGTGCCGGTGTCCGTGCTCGGGGAGATCCCCCTGGTGCTGTGGCCGCGCGAATCCGCGCCCCGCGCGCATGACGAGATCACCGCGGTGTGCCACCGCGCCGGTGTCGTGCCGCGCGTCGGCGCGCGGGGCCGGACCGTCCAGACCATCCTCGCGCTGGTCGCCGCCGGCTTCGGTGCGGCCGTGATGGCCGACTCCTATCGCGTGCTGCACCGGGAGGGCGTGACACCGCGACGGCTCGCGGGCACCGCCACCACCTTGCACCTGGTCTGGCGGGCCGGGGACGCCGATCCGCTCCTCGCGCGTTTCATGGCCGCCCTGAACACCGTGAAGGCCCGGTACCGCGCGGAGTGACCCCACGGTGCGACGGCCGCGCCATGGTCGGGTGTCGGGAGGGCCACCCGGAAGATCCCTGGCGCCTGCGGCTTGGGCGAGTCCGAGGGATCTGCGGTGCCGTGGATTCAGGAGGATGCCCGGACGGGACCAATGGCCCTGCCCGGGGCCATGAAGGTCCGCCGATGCTGGGAGGGAGAACGATGTGCCGGCGGTCGAGAACCGGCACCGCGGCGGGAGGCGGGCAGGGCGTCATGTGCGAGTACTGCGGATGTCAGGCCATCGATTCGATCGGGCGGCTGACCGATGAGCACGAACTCGTGGTCGACCTGATCGGCGAGGTGCGCTCCGCCCACCGAGCCGGCGACCGGGACCTGATGAGCGCTCTCGCCGGCCGGATCGCCGCGGTCCTCGGTCCGCACACCGCCGTCGAGGAGCAGGGGCTGTTCCCCGCGATGGCCGGCGACTTCCCCGACCACATCGATGCGCTCGTCCACGAGCACCGTCTCGTCGAGGCGGCGCTCTCCGAGGCGGCCCAAGCGGTGGAGCCGGGCGGGGAGGAGCGGCTGCTGGACGCCCTGCACGTCCTGCGACAGCACATCCTCACGGAACAGGACGGTGTCTTCCCCGCCGCGCTGGCGAATCTCGCCACCGCGCAGTGGGAGGCGATCGAAGCGATCCGGGACCGGGTCGGTTCGGCGCTCCCCGGGCGGCCGAGCGCGGCCTGACCGCCGAACGCCACGCCGCTGGCGCGGTCTGGGGCTCATGGCGCCTCGACTCTGGTGCCCGCCTCACCGGCGAGCAGGGCGGGCGCGTCGGCGAGCGAGCCGATGACCGCCACGGCGCCGGGACGCTGCTCGGCGAACCGGCAGGCCGCTTCCGCCTTCGGCCCCATGGAGCCGCTCGGGAGGTCCATCGCGCGGAGCCGGGACGGCGTGATGAGTCCGACGGGACGGGCGTCCGCGGTGCCATAGCCGGCTATCACCGCGGGGACGTCGGTGAGCAGCATCAGCGTGTCCGCCTTCAGGTGCGCGGCGAGGAGCGCGGCCGTGAGGTCCTTGTCGACCACCGCTTCTACACCGTGGTGGTCCGGGTCGACCGGGACGCCCCCGCCGCCGGCCGCGATCACCACGCAGCCGTCGTCGACGAGCCGCCGCATGGACGCGAGTTCCACGATGCCGCGCGGTTCGGGGGAGGGGACGACCCTCCGCCACATGCGGCCGTCCGGGCGCATCGCCCACCCCCTGGCGTCCCGCAGCCGCCGCGCCTCGGCCGGCGGGTAGCCGCGGCCGATGAACTTGGTCGGATCGCGGAAGGCGGGGTCGGCCGGGTCGACCAGGGTCTCGGTCAGCAGGGCGACGACCTCCCGGTGGGGGAGGACGCGGCGGAGCTCGCGGATCAGCCAGTAGCCGATCATGCCCTGGGTCGCGGCGCCGAGGGCGTCGAGCGGGTAGGGCGCGGCGAGCTCGGGGTCGGCGGCGCTCTCGATCGCCAGCAGCCCCACCTGCGGGCCGTTCCCGTGCGTCACGATCAGGTCGTTGCCGTCCGCGAGGGCCGCGAGGCCGCGGACGGCCTCGCGGACGTGCGCGATCTGGACGGCGGCGTCCAGGGGCTCCCCGCGCCGCAGCAGCGCGTTGCCGCCGAGTGCGGCGACGATCCTCATCGCCGTCCCTCCAACTGGTCGGTCAGGAGGGCGTAGAGGACGGCCTGGGTTGCCGGGAGCCGGTTGGCGGCCTGCCTGAAGGCCAGCGACCGTCCGCCGTCGATGACGGCCGCGGTGACCTCCTCCCCGCGATGGGCGGGAAGGCAGTGCATGAACACGGCGTCCTCACCGGCGCCGTTCATGAGGTCCTGGTCGACCTGGTACGCGGCGAACACGGAACGGCGGCGCGCGCGTTCGTCCTCGGAATCCCCCATGGACAGCCAGACGTCGGTGTAGACGACGCTTGCGCCCCTGACGGCCCCGGCGGGGTCATGCGTCACCGCGATGCTTCCGCCGCGCCGTTCGGCTTCGGCCCTCGCGGACGCGAGGACCTCCTCTCGGGGCAGGTAGCCGTCCGGGGCCGCGATGGCCATCTCCATGCCGGCGACCGCCGCGGCCTCCATCAGGCTGCGGGCGACGTTGTTGCCGCCGTCGCCGACGTAGGCGACGCGGTGGCCGCGCAGCTCGCCGAAGTGCTCCTTGACGGTCAGCAGGTCGGCGACGGCCTGCAGCGGATGGTGGCCGTCGGTCAGCGCGTTGACCACCGGTATCGGGGCGGCGGCCGCCAGCTCCTCGACGTCGGCGTCGGCGAAGGTGCGGATGACGATCGCGGCGGCGTAGGAGCCCATGACCCGGGCGGTGTCGGCGATGGTCTCGCCGCGCCGCAGCTGCAGCTCGTCCGGCCCGACGGTGACGGGCGCGCCGCCGAGCCGCGCGACCGCCGCCGCGGTGGACAGGCGGGTCCGGGTGGACGGCTTGGCGAAGTACATCGGCACGATGCGGCCGGCCAGCAGGTCGTGAGCCGCGCCCGGTTCGTCCTGGAACCCGGTGGCCAGCTTCAGCAGCAGGGCCAGGTCGTCGGCGCTGAGGTCGTCGGCGCGGAGCAGGTCTTTCATGGGGTCACCTCGTCGCGGAGCAGGGGGCAGGACATGCAGCGGGGGCCGCCCCGGCCGCGGCCGAGTTCGCTGCCGGGGATGGTGACGACCTCGATGCCGTGGTGGCGGAGCATGGTGTTGGTGGTGACGTTGCGCTCGTAGGCGACGACGACGCCCGGTTCGAGGGCCAGGACGTTGTCGCCGTCGTCCCACTGCTCGCGCTCGGCGGCGCGGACGTCCTGCTCGGCGGTCAGGACGCGGACGCGCGGCAGGTCGAGGGCTCGGGCGATCGCGGGGAACAGCGCCTCGTTCTCGTGCACGAGGACCTCGGCGGCCCGTCCGGGCGTGAGCGTGTAGGACCGCAGCGGCGGCAGCCCGCGGTAGACGGTGAAGGCGTCCCGGTCGACCATGGTCATCACGGTGTCGAGGTGCATGAACGCCCGCCGCCGGGGCAGCTGGGCGGCGATGACGCGGTGCGCCGCGCCCGCGGCGAACAGCCGCTGGGCGAGCAGCTCGATGGCCTGCGGCGTCGTCCGCTCGCTCATGCCGACCAGGACCAGGCCCTTGCCGAGGACGTGGATGTCGCCGCCTTCGAGCGTGGGGAGGGCGAAGCCGGCGCCCGGATACCAGACCGGCGGGTGCTGCTCGGCGAACATCGGGTGGTACCGGTAGATCGCGTCCAGATGGAGGGTCTCGCGGCGTCGGGCGGGCTTGGCCATCGGATGCAGGGTGACGCCGCCGTACACCCAGGCCGACGGGTCGCGGGTGAACAGGTGGTTGGGCAGCGGCGGCAGGACGAAGTCGCCGTCGTCGAGCGAGGCCAGCAGCAGGCTGTGGACGGCCAGGCCCGTCTCCGCCTTCGTCAGCCCGCCGATGAGGTGCCGGGCGAGGGAGTCGGGGTCGAGCCCGTCCAGCGCGGCCCGGACGGGACCGGCCAGCGTCGGCCCGAGCACGGTCTCGAACGCGGTGTGGTCCAGCACGTGCGCCCGCGCCTGGTCGTTCTTGAGGGTCTCGGCCAGCAGTTCGGCGAGGTAGAGCACCTGGACGCCGCGCTCGCGCAGCGTGTCGGCGAACACGTCGTGCTCCTGCCGGGCGCGCTTGGCCCACAGCACCTCGTCGAAGAGCAGGTCGTCCTTGTTGGCCGGGGTGAGCCGGAGCAGTTCCAGGTCGGGGCGGTGCAGCAGCACCTGCCGCAGCCGCCCGACCTCGGAGGAAACGGTGAACACGGAGATCTTTCCTTTCGAGCGGCGGTTCAGGCGGCCTTGGCGGGCGGTTCGGGCCGGCTCGCGACGGCCTCGAGCGGGGTGCGGGCGTCGCGGTACTTGAGCCACGCGTAGACGGGGAACCCGGCGAAGACCAGCAGCGTGCCCTTGAAGACGACCTCCTGGCCGGCGCCGGAGATCGCCCACACCGAGTAGCCGAACGCCAGCAGCGCGATCACCGCGTCGCGGGCGAGCCGGCGTCCGGAGAACGCGGTGTGGTCGGTCGCGAGCAGCACCAGCTCGGCGGCCGCCGCGTAGGCGTAGGGGATGACGGTGGTGAGGGTGGCGAGCAGGATCACGAACGTGAACTGGTCGACGAGGCTCGCGTTGTAGTTCATCGCCATCAGCGCCGTCACCAGCACGCTGGAGATCACCAGGCCGCCGACCGGGGTGCCGCCGCGTCCGGTGCGGGCGAAGACCCGGGGGAACAGGCCGTCGCGCGCGGCGGCGAACGGCACCTGGCCCTGCAGCAGGATCCAGCCGTTCAGCGCACCGAACGCGCTGATCGCGGCGCCCGCGGCGACGAGGTCGGCGGCCCATCCGCCGAACGCGGCGTCGGCGGCGTCGGCGAACGGCGCGGTCGAGGTCGCCAGCGCGGCGGCGGGCACCAGGCCGAGGACGGCGACGGTGCCGAGGATGTAGATCAGCGCGGTGACGGCGGTGCCGGCGACGGTGGCCCTCGGGATGTTCTTCTCGGGGTTCTCGACGTCCTCGGCAGGGACGGTGGCCGACTCCAGGCCGATGAACGCCCACAGCGTCAGCGCCGCCGCGGCGGTGACCGCCGAGAAGGCGCCCTCGCCGCTGGCGTTGAACGGCCCGAAGTTGGCGGACTTGATGAAGAACAGCCCGCCGACCGCGATCAGCAGCAGCGGCGCCAGCTTCAGCACGGTCGTCACGACCTGGACCGCGCCGCCCTGCCGGACGCCGTAGGCGTTCACGGCGGTCAGCAGCCAGATCACCGCGATCCCCACCGCGGCCGCCAGGACCCTGTCGGTGGCCAGCGCGTGCCAGAAGTGGGCCAGGTAGCCGACGAACGCCACCGCGATCGCCGCGTTCCCCGCCCAGACCGCGATCCAGTAGCCCCAGGCCGTCTGGAATCCGACGAAGTCGCCGAAGGCCCGCCGCGCGTAGGCGTAGGGCCCGCCCGTCCGCGGGTAGGCGCGGGCCAGGCGGGCGAACACCAGCGCCAGCAGCACGGCGCCCGCGCTGGTGAACACCCAGGCGATCAGGCTGATGGGGCCGTACTCGGCCAGCGAGCTGGGCAGCAGGAAGACGCCCGAGCCGATCATGTTGCCCACGACGAGTGCGGAGGCCATCCAGAAACCCAGTCTTCGGCGGGGGGATTGCGTGCCCATGAGCGTCTCCTCGATCAGCGGCCTGCGTGCCGCGACACTCAGTCGATCACCGGCGTCCCGCCCGGTCGCCGGTCGTCGGTCCCGCAAAACCCCGGACCAAGGTCCCGCCCCGTGAAGACGTTCGTCCGGCGGTCACCGCACCGCGCCGGTGTTCAGTCCCGGGTCGCGAGCACGAGGGAAACGATGCTGAGGCCGATGACCAGCAGTGTCAGGAGCGCCGCGAGGTACCACCCGAATCCCATGGAGACCTTGGTGTGACTGCTCGCCAGGTGGACCAGCGTTGGAGGCAGCACCTTCGCGTTCGGGATCGCGGGCTTCTTGATCTGAGGCAGGACGGCCGCGATGGCCAGCATGAGCAGGCCGACCAGCGCCGGCGCCGCAGCGGTCGCCGCAAGCCGGCCCTTGGACCGGACGCCGCCGAGGACGCCGAGCGCGGCTGCCGCCGCCGCGCACAGCAGCATCCCCCAGCCCCAGGCCGAACCGAGTCCGGAGGAGGTGGTCGGCGGGATGTGGGGGAGGCCCGCCCCGGAGACGGTCACCGTCTGCCAGGGCAGCAGCACCGTGGCCATCAGCAGTGCCGCTGCGCCAGCGATGAGGAACCCCGGCCAACGGCCGATGTGTCTGCTCGAGCGCGACACGTACGGCGGCGGTGGCTGCCACGGAGCCTGATGCGCTGGAGGCCCCTGCGGTGGTGGCGCGATGTTGGGCGCTGGTCCGGGAACCGGCCCGGGCGGATCGCCGGGCGAGCCCTGCCCGCCGGCCGGCGCGGGAGCGAACCCGGCCTGCTGGGACGCGAGCGCGTTCAGCATCTCCAGCGCCTGGTCAAGCCCCATCCGTTCGGCCGCGTTCTTGCGCATGAGGCCGTGGATGACCGGTGCGAGGGGACCGGCGTGGGGAGCGGGAGCCGGTTCTTCGGTCGCGACGGCGACGAAGACGGCTCCGGGGCTGGTGCCCGAAAAGGGCGGACGGCCTTCCACCGCGGTGTGCAGTGTCGCCCCCAGCGACCACAGGTCGGACTCGGCGCCGGCGGGCAGGCCGCGGACCTGCTCCGGGGACATGTACGCAGGGGTCCCCAGGAGTGCGCCCGAACGCGTCAGGGTCGCGTCGCCCTCGACGGCGGCGATACCGAAGTCGGTCAGGACGACCCGGTCGCCCTCCAACAGGACGTTGGCGGGCTTGATGTCGCGATGGACGATGCCCGCCCGGTGGGCCGCGCGCAACGCGTCCAGCACCCGCGCGCCGAGCGCGGCGGCACGGTCCGGTGAGAGAGGGCCGTGCTCGGCGAGCACATCGGCCAAGGACGGACCGGGCACCAGTTCCATGATGATCCACGGCTGCCCGTCGCCGGTGGTGACCAGGTCGTGCACGGTGACGATGCCGGGGTGCCGGAGCCGGGCCGCCGCACGCGCCTCCCGATCGAGCCGGGCCGTCCACGCGCGGCGCTGCTCGGCGTCCAGGCCCTCGGGCAGCCGCAGCTCCTTGACCGCGACCCGGCGGCCGAGCCGCTCGTCGTACGCGCGCCATACCGTGCCCATACCGCCGCGTCCCAGCGGATCCATGAGCCGGTACCGACCCAGCAGCATTCGCCCGAGGTCCTCAGCCACGCCAGGACCGTAGCCCACCGACCGCACGCCCTGTCAAACAAACACTTCTGTATGACTAGGCGACCTGCGGGTGACGAAGCCCTCCGACCCGCCGGTCGGTGATGTGTCGCGCGGGAGGAGCCCTTCGCCGCTTAGGCAGCGATCCGAGATGTGTGGTGAACGGCAAGCCGCTGCTCCGCACCCTTTCCGCGGTTCCTCCCGCGCATCACTTATAAGACCGCCTTGGCCGATGCCCGACCCAGGGCCGAAAGTCCCTCATTGCGCCGCGCCTCCACCTGACGGACGCCACTGGCCGCGGATGGACGCGTGGAGCTGGGCTCCGGACGACGCGGCTGGAGGGCGTCCCAGCGGTCGGCCACCCCGCTGCGTGCATTCTGGTCTCCGTGCTCATTGTGGGACGAAGGTCCCTTAAAGGGTGGGGCGAATGCACCTATGGGGGGTGGTTCGGGGTGCGTTGAATGATCAGTGACAAGAGTTCGGGGTTCGACGGGAAGGGTGGGGACGACAATGGCTGTCTCCGAGCACAGGATCAGCGGGCGCCGGGCTCTGGTGAGTCTGAAGGTGGTGGCGGCCAGGCCGATCACCGAGTCGCCGGCCGCGCGGTATGTGTGGGCAGTGGCCCGGATCGCGCTGGGGTGGGTGTTCTTCTGGGCGTTCCTGGACAAGGCGTTCGGGCTGGGGCATGAGACCCCTGCGGGCAAGGGGTGGATCGACGGCGGCAGCCCCACCGAGGGGTTCCTGGCCCACGCCCCCAAGGGCCCGCTGGCCGGGTTCTACAACGATCTGGCAGGGCTCGCCTGGGCGGACTGGCTGTTCATGCTCGGCCTGGCGGGGATCGGCGCGGCGCTGATGCTGGGGATCGGGATGCGTCTCGCGGCCGGTGCCGGGGCGGCGCTGCTGGTCATGATGTGGGCGGCGGTTCTGCCTCCGGAGAACAACCCGTTCATGGACGACCACCTGGTCTACGCCCTGCTGGCTGTGGGTCTGGCTCTGGTCAGCGCCGGCGACACTCTGGGCCTGGGCCGCTGGTGGGCCGGCACCCCGCTGGTTCGCCGCCTCCCCTTCCTCAAGTAGCCACACCAAGACAAAGAGGGGCGCTCGCCACGGTGAGCGCCCTTCTTCGCGTTTTCGCGTGAACGCGAAGGCACAGCAGCCAAACAAGACCGACCCCACGGAAAGCGGGACAGCACGCGACAGCGGCGGTGTCAGGTCTGGGGTGGCCGGGGTGCCTCGTCTGGGGGCTCCACCTTTCTGGCGATGTGCTCAAGGGCCGTCAGGTCTTCCGGTGCGAGGCGGTCGATGAAGTGGTGGCGCACCGATCGCAGGTGCGCGGGCGCGGCGTCCACCAGAGTGTCCAGGCCGTGTTCGGTGAGGACGAGGAGGCAGCCCCTCCCGTCGTCCGGGTCGGGCGCGCGCCGGATGAGGCCGCGCGCCTCCATGCGGGTGGCGTGCCGGGAGAGGCGGCTGCGCGACCAGCCCATCTTCGCGGCCTGCCCGTGCAGGGTGCCGGCGTGGTCCGGCCGTTCCGACAGCGTGCTGAGCACCTCGTAGTCGGGTTCGGAGAGGCCGACCTGGGAGAGGTCGCGCGCGGTGCCGGTCTGGACGGCGATCATCATGCGGCGAAAGGCCCGCCACGCCCGCTCCTCGTCCGGGGTCAGCCAGCGCACCGACCCGTCCGACGGATTCTTTGACATGTAAACAACCTATCGTCTAGATTCATTTACATGTCAACGAAACAGGTACGCGTCCTCGTGCTGGTGTGCAGCACCCGGCCCGGCGCCCTCGGCCCCGCGGTGGGGGCATGGCTGACCGAGACCATCACTCCCCGCGCCGCCGAACTCGGCGCCGAGCTGGTGCCGGTGGCCCTCGCCGACCTCGGTCTCCCGTTCCTCGACGAGGAGGAGCATCCGTCGTCGGGCGTGTACCGCAACGAGCACACGCGAAGGTGGAGCGCGATCGTGGACGCGGCGGACGGCGTCATCGTCGTGACGCCGGAGTACAACTACGGGATGCCGGCGTCCCTGAAGAACGCACTGGACTACCTCTCCCGCGAGTGGGCGTGGAAGCCGGTCGGTTTCGTCAGCTACGGCAACACCTCGGCGGGCACGAGGTCAGTGCAGCACGCCAAGCAGGTGGTGACCACGCTGCGCCTGGTGCCGCTCGGGGCCACGGTCGCTCTCCGCATCGCCGACGCCGTGCAGGACGGGGAAGTGCGGCCCGCCCCCGCTGCCGGCATGGCCGCGATCGATGTCCTCGACGAACTGGTCCGGGTCGCGCACGCGCTCAGGCCGATGCGCGAGCAGGCGCGGCCCGAGTCGGTGGCCGGGCCCGAACCGGGGTCCTACCTGCGGCGGTTGACGCCGGACGACGCCCCCGAGGTGACCGTCCTGCAGCGGTGCTGCTGGGTGGACGAGGCCCTTGCCAACGACCCCGGCACCGTCCCGGCGCTGCACGAGTCCGTGGAGCAGGTGCGTGAGTGGCTCGCCGACTGGGACGCGGTCGGACTGTGGCGGGACGGCCGCCTCCTCGGCATGGTGCGGACCCGCCGCGTCGAAGCCGAATGGCACGTGGGGCGGCTCGGCGTCTCCCCCGACCTGCGGGGGCGCGGCCTCGGACGCTGGCTGCTCCGTACGGCGGAGGCCGTCGCCGACCCCGCCTGCCGCCGCATCGTGCTGTCCACTGGAGCGGGCAGCCGGAACAACATCGCGCTCTACCGGAGCGAGGGATACGACCCGGCCCCGCTCCCCGGCGAGGACGGCACCATCCGCCTCACCAAGGAGCCCGTCCGCACCGGCTGAGCGGCATTCGAGCCTGGAGTCGTCTCGCACCGGACCGTCGCCTGCGCCACCAGTGCGGCCACACCTGCGTAGAGTGGCTGCAAGGGTGTGGCCACACCCTTGCAGCGAGAGGTGCCGGCCCCATGAGGCTCGAACTCACCAACTACGAAGCCCTGCACGGCTGGGGCGTCGTCAACAACAGTGCCGACTGGCATGCTCAGCGCAACCGCAAGCCTCCCGCGGCCGAACAGGCCGTCGGGGACATCCTCTTCACGGCTTACGACTGCCGGACCAACACCACGACCACGGTGGACCTCAGCGACGACGAGCGCGCGAGCCTCGCCGAACTGGTCAGCGAACACATCGCGGAGTGGGTGAAGCGCGGCCAGGAGAACGCTGCGACCCCCCACCTGCGCTCGCTGGTCGCGAAGCTGGGCGGCTGACATCCCTACACCGGGCAGTCCGCAGCGCAAGTTCCGCCTCGCCGACGATGCCCTGTGGGCCGAGTACGACCAGGCGTGCCGTGACGTCAACGGCAGCGCGGACCGCAGTGACGACATCCGCAAACACGTCGAGGCCGTCGTCGCCGAATGGAAGAAGCGACGCGAGGCTAGGTGAGCGGCGCGGAATAGCGCCGAGGCGATGACCGCTGTAGTCATCGACAAAGGAGACGAGGGGGACGAGGAACATGGCAACCGAGAGGGCCCTGCTCGCGGGCGGCTGCTTCTGGGGGATGGAGGAGCTGTTCCGCCGGCAGCCCGGAGTGGTCTCCACGCGCGTCGGCTACAGCGGCGGCGACGTGCCCAACGCCACCTACCGCAACCACGGGTCCCACGCCGAGACCATCGAGGTCGTCTACGACACCGGCCAGACCGACTTCCGGGCGCTGCTGGAGTTCTTCTTCCAGATCCACGACCCCACGACCGTGAACCGGCAGGGCAACGACATCGGCACGAGCTACCGCTCCGCGATCTTCTACACCTCGGAGGAGCAGCGGAAGGTCGCCGAGGACACCATCGCCGACGTCGACGCGTCCGGCCTGTGGCCGGGCGAGGTCGTCACCGAGGTGACCGCCGCCGGCGACTTCTGGGAAGCCGAGCCCGAGCACCAGGACTACCTGCAGAAGTACCCGAACGGCTACACCTGCCACTTCCCCCGCCCCGGCTGGAAGCTGCCCAAGCGGACCGCCGAAGCCTGACACAGCGGACGGCGCGAGCATCAGCACGCGCCGTCCCCGCGCTGTGCCGGCGACTACGACAACGTTGAACCGCCTGCGGCTGCCCCGTGCCTCGATGTGGTGAGGGTGGCTCTCGACCACTCTCGCGGTCGAGAGCCACCCTCACTGCCGTTCATCAGGCGGCGGTCTCGGCGGTGGCAATCAGGACCGCGCGGCCGAGGATGTGGCCGGTCATGGTGAAGCCGAGGAGGGCGGGGGTGGCGTCGGCCGGGACGCCGATCGAGGCGACGTCGAGGGCGTGCACCACGACGAAGTAGCGGTGCGGGCCGTGCCCGACCGGAGGGGCGGCACCGATGTAGCGGGCCGCCCGGGCGTCGTTGGGCAACTGGAAGGCGGCTTCGGGCAGAGCGGAGCCGGTGTCGTCGCCAGCGCCCTCGGGCAGTTCGGTGACTTCGGCGGGGATGTCGGCGACCGCCCAGTGCCAGAACCCGGACCCGGTCGGGGCGTCGGGGTCGTAGACGGTGACGGCGTAGCTCTTGGTCCCTTCCGGGGCACCGCTCCAGGACAGCTGCGGTGAGAGGTCCTTACCGCCGGGGACGCCCGAGGAGAACTGCTCGGGCGGCCAGACGCCACCGTCGGCGACGGTGGTGCTGGTCACGGAGAAGGACGCCGCCTCGGGGAGGCGGGCGAAGGGGTCGTTGGCGCTCATGTCGCGTCGTTCCTTTCGAATCGTGACGACGGGCGGCGGCGATGCGGTCGACGACGGCCGGCAGCACGCGGCTGCGACGCCGCCGCCGTCCGTCCGCTGTGAATCGGCCATAACACTAATAATCGATTATCTTTCGAATCGTCTATGCTGGCGTCCATGAGTCAGCCGCTCCACACCTCGCCGCCGTCGGGGAAGCAGATGCTCTCCGAGCAGGTCCACGCGCACCTGCGGGATGCGATCATGCATGGCCGACACGCCCCCGGGGCCGCCCTCAAACCGCAGGACCTGGCCAAACAGCAGGGCGTGAGCCTGGCGGTCGTGCGCGAGGCGCTCGTGCGGCTGGTCGGCGAGGGGCTGGCCGAGCGGCTGCCCAACCGCGGCTTCGCCGTCCCGGCCTTCTCCGACCTCCGCTGGCAGCAGATCGCGGAGGCCCGCCGGACGATCGAGCCGGTCATGCTGCGCATGTCCATCGAGCGCGGGGACGTGGACTGGGAGGCCCGCCTACGCGCCGCCCATCACCGGCTGGCCCGCACCCCGACGCACGTGCCGGACGAGGGCGAGTACTACAGCGATGCCTGGGCCGAAGCCCACCGGGACTTCCACCGCACCCTGCTGGACGGGTGCGGCAACCCCGTCCTGCTGGAGACCTTCGACCGGCTGTGGACCGCGAGCGAACTGGCCCGCCGCCTGTCGGCGCTCCGCGCTCCCGGCCGGGATGCCGTCGGCGAGCACCGCCGGCTGGAGGAGGCGGCACTGGCCCGCGACGCCGACACAGCGACCGAGGTCCTGACCCGGCACCTCACCCTGACCGCCGCCGGGCTGACCGACCACAACGACGCCGCGCCCACCTGACGGGGTCGCGGACCACTGACATCCGGTCATGGACGGTCCAGGCTGACGGCTGACCCCCACGCCGTGATCCTGGGCGGCCCTGGCCGGGTGCCCCGCATCGTGGGCAAGGCCTCCGGCAGCACCGACCTGCTGGTCGACAACTCGCTCCGCTGATCACCGTCCTGCCCGCCAGTGCCCGCGGCGCGCTGCTCGGCTGCGCGCTCTGCGGGCTCGGTGCGGTCGGCGCCGAGTTCGTTCAGGCTCAGCGGGGTTCCTGGCGTTCTGCTGTTTCGCTCAGACGGCGGAGCAGGTGGGCCCAGCCGTCGCTGGTCTCCTCATCGAGGGCGGCCGGTAGACCGCTGTGGCGCAGGGTGAGCTTGGTGCCGTCACCATCCGGGGTCAGGGTGACTTCGACTCGGGATGCCTCTGGTGCGATGTCGGGCGCTCCTGGTTTCGGCTCCCAGCCGAAGGTGAAGACGAGGCGTTCGTACGGGACGAGCTCCACGAATCGCCCGCGCATCACCGGGCATGGGCCCTCGTGCATCGCAACGCGCAGAGTGCCGCCAGGGCGGGCGTCCAGTTCTGCCGTTCCCCACCAGCGCGCCAGGCGTGCCGGGTCGGTGAAGTACCGCCAGACCGTCTCGGGACGCGCGCGGATGTGCAACGTCTGCTCGATCGTCCTGCTCACAGCGATCCCTTCGCGTCCTGTTCGCGGGTGTGCGCGTGTTCTTCCTGCTCGGCTTCGTGCTGGAGGCGGCTGAGCGAGGTGGACCACATTGATTCCAGGAACGTCGCCGCCTCGGCCAACCCTTCGGGGCGCAGCCGGTAGAAGCGGCGGTTGCCGGCGCGGCGGACGTCGACGAGGCGGGCCGCTGCCAGTGTCCGCAGATGCTGGGACACCGCCGGACGACTGATCTCGGGGAAGCGCTCGGCGATCTCACCCGCCGAGACCTCGCGATCCCGCACCAGGACGAGGATGGCGCGGCGGGTCGGGTCCGCCACGGCGCGAAGCGCGTCGTCCATGGGCCACCGCCTTCGTTGCGCACTGCCGGGAGACTGTGTAAGTGTTTAAGCAACATCTTACATTCTATCGGTGACGAGGACCCGCCATGTCAGGAGACGGCAACGCCCGCGCCCCCCGACCGGAGAACCAGCGCCTGGGCGCGCTGGTCGGCCGTTGGCGTTCGCAGGGGCGTACAGCGGCCACCGCGAGCGACCCGGAGATCCGCATCGCCGGGTCGGACACCTACGAGTGGCTGGCGGGCGAGCACTTCCTCATTCACCGCGTGGACGTGCGCATGAACGAGGAACGCGTCGAGGTCATCGAGATGATCGGGCCCTACGATCCGGAGAGCCGGACCTACCCCATGCGCTCCTTCGACAATCACGGCCACTTCGTCACCATGCGGGCAAGCGTCGACGACGGCGGTGTCTGGACGTTCGCCGGCGAGACGGAGCGGGCGACGCTGGTGATCGCCGAAGACGGCGAGTCCATGACGGCCGAATGGGAGCGCACCGACGACGGCTCGAACTGGCGGCACTGGATGGACATGAGCTTCACGAGGGCAGCCGGTCCCGGCGCCGTCCTTCGCCGCTGAACCCTCCGCAGATCAGATGCCTCACCCGGTCAGGGCTGGTGTGAGAGGCGGGTGGGGCGGGCGGCGTAGCGGTGGGTGAGGTGCTCGATCGAGGCGCACCCGCCCGGCGGCGTCGCCGAGATCCTCCGCCACCCGTGAAGGCGCGGGGCCGTCGACCCATCGCCACTCCCAGCAACCGGCCGAGGGGTCGTAAGCGTGATCGATCTCGATACCGAGCGCGTCGGCCGCCGCGTGCAGCCAACGCCGCATCTCCCTCGCATCCTTGCCCGCCGTCCTTGAGGTGGCGCGCCTCTCGGGTCGCTCCGGGAAGGACGCTCCCGGCAATTCGGATGATAATAACATCTGGATGTTAAGAACATTTGAGATGGTGTGGTGGAGCGGCCGATGGTGGCGCGGCATCTGTACGTGGTGAGGCATGGGGCGGCCGACCCCTTCGGAGAGTTGACCGACGTGGGACGGCGGCAGTCGGAGTTGGTGGCCGACCGCCTCGCCGGCCTGCCGGTCGACGCGGTGTGGCACTCGCCTCTGCCGCGCGCGGCGCGTTCAGCGCGGATCATCGGCGAGCGTCTGCCGGGCGTTCCGGTGCGGGAGGCGGCCGAACTGGTCGATCACGTCCCTCATGTGCCGGACCGGGTCCCTGAGGCGTGGGCGGGGTTCTTCGACGGCCATGACGCCGCGGAGGCGGCAGCGGGTGCTTCCCTGGTCATCCTCGGCGGCCCAATGCGGCGTGGGCCGCTTTGAGGCGTTGGACCTCGTCGCGTTCGGTGTGGTCGCCCGATACGTCGTCCGCCCATGACAGCAGCCGGCGCAGACGCGGGTCGGCCGTGCCGGTGGTGGTCGGGGGGCTGCCGAGGGCCACCGTCCCGCTGGTCCCGTCGATGGTGACCAGGGCGCCTTCGCCGATGGTGCGTCCATCGGCCGTCACCGAGGCGCCGGCGTCGATCTCCAGGTCGGCGACGCCGACGACGGCGGGCTTGTGCATCGCCCGGGCGACGACCGCGGCGTGGCTGGCCGGCCCGCCGAGGGCGGTGACGATGCCCGCGGCGGCGGCCAGGCCGCGCATGTCGTGCGGGGAGGTCTCCGGGCGTACCAGGACGACGGGACCGTCGGCGGCCATCCGTACCGCCGCTTCGGTCGTGGTGGCGACCCTGCCGGTGGCGACGCCGGGACAGGCTCCCACCCCTCGGGCGAGCACGTCGGTCTGCGCGGAGGCCGCGATGAGCGGTGTACGGACGTGCTCGAGATGGTGCGGCGAGACGCGACGCAGCGCTTCGCGGCGGCTGATCAGGTGCTCGTCGGCCAGGTCGGTCGCGACGCCCACGCCGGCGGCGCCGCCGTACCGGCAGGGCCGGACTTGCAACAGCCACAACTCGCCGGCCTGGAAGGTGAACTCGACGTAGCAGGCGTCGCGGTAGTGCCGCTCCAGCCGGGCCAGGGCATCGGTCAGGGCGGCCCAAACGGCCGGTTCCCGCGAGTGGAGTTCGTGCAGGGGCCGAGCCGCCGATCGGCCTGAGACGACGTCCTCGCCCTGGTGACAGAACAGGAGGTCACCAAACGGGACGTTCCTCCCCGTGTTGGGGTCGCGGCTGAAGGCGACTCCGGAGCCGCTGCGCTCGTCGAGGTTCCCGAACACCATGGCCTGGACGATCACGGCGGTGCCGAGGTCGTGCGGGATGCCGTGGAGTTCGCGGTAGGTTCGCGCACGCGGTGCCTCCCACGACGAGAACACGGTCTCGACCGCCAACTCCAGTTGCCGGAACGCGTCGTCCGGAATCGTCTCCCCGCGCGGCTGCCGGCCGGCCCGGGTCGCGCGGACCGCCCCACCGAGGCGCCCGGCGGCACCGCCGTCGGCGAGCGCGGAGGCGAATCCGGACCGGAACCGCAGCCGCGAGTCGCGGGCGAACCGCTCGTCGCCGGTCTCGGCCGCGAGCGCCTGCGTCGCTCCGGTCGTGAGACCGAGGTTGAGGATGGTGTTCATCATGCCGGGCATCGACACGCTCGCCCCCGAGCGGACCGATACCGCGAGCGGCGTCCGGTCACCGCCGAACCGTCGTCCCGTCGCGGCCTCCAGGGAGCTCATCGCGGCCGCGAGTTCGGTGTCGAGCCCGGCGGGGAGAGCTCCTTCGCTGAGGAAGGCCCGGCATGCCTCGGTGGTGACGACGAACGCGGCGGGCACCGGGAGTTCCAATCGGTGCAGTGCCACCAGACCGTGCGCTTTGGCGCCCAGCGTCTCGGCGGGGTCCTCGACCTCGGCGGAGATCTGGCGGATCCACTTCACCGGGGGATCCCGAGGGTGGCGAGCAGGTCTTCGTGCAGCTCGGCCCACACGGTGTGGTACGACGCGATGTGGTCGGCCACGTACTCCAGCTGCCCCGAGGCGGCACGGGCGAGGGCGTCGGCAAGGCGTTCCCGATAGAGGCCGAAGCGCGGCACCACCGCCGCCAGGTCGGCGCAGACAGCCGCGGCCCGCTCGTCCAGATCGGCGAACCGGCCGAGGACACGGGCGTCGTAGGCGGGGTCACTGTGGTCGTTGACGGTCGTGACGCCGTCGACAGCCCTCAGCTGCCAGGCCGTGCAGAGGTCCAGGAGCTCCGGGTTGAGCACCATGAACCGCTCGTACGCCCCGGCCACGGCCGCGCGGGCGCCGTCCGATTGGAGCTGCGCGGGGATGCGCTCGCCGGCGGCGACGCGTCCGGCGTCCGTCAGCCCCCAGGCGCTGAACACGCCGGACTCGTAGGTGACGAGCCCGGCGACCGCGAGGTCGATCAGCTCGGACTCGACCGCGGACTCGTCCATACCGGTGGCGGCCGCCAGGCGGGCGGTGCCCGTGTGGCCGCAGCAGCGCAGGGCGTGCAGCACCAGCAGGTCGCCGTCGGTCGAAGAAAGTCCAGGCGAGGTCATGTTCCCGCCTTCCGCGACGTCGCGCGCGCGGTGCCGGCGGCGGCCGCGTGGGCGGCTCCCCGGCCGTGGGCCCGGGCGACGATCGCCCCGTCCTGGATCCGCACCGCGGCCTCGGTCGTGTCGTCGGTGCCGGTCAGGCCGATGGACGTCGCCACGGCGGCCGCGTCGTCGCCGATGACCAGCCGGAAGCGCCGCCAGATCTCTGTGGGGAAGACGCGGCGCAGGCAGGAGGCGAGGTCGGCGACTCTCAGCCGGAGGAGAAGGCCCGTCTCGTCGGGGTCGCCGGTGACGACGGCCACCGTGACCCGTTCGCCGGACCGAGCCGACCGGACGGCGTCCTCGGCCGCCTCCATCCTGTGTGCGCCCAGCACGCTCACCAGTCCGTCGGCGCGGAGGTCGATGCGATCGCCGGTTAGCCGATCGGTGAGTCCCTCCGGCGGGGACCAGACGTCGCGGCTGGTACGAGCGGGCTTGACGAAGGGCAGGTACGGCGGCGCCCAGGTGTCGGCCAGGGGGAGCCCGGCCAGATGTTCGCAGGCGCGGGCCCGGTCGAAGGGGTCACCGAAACCTGGTGCCATCTCCGCGAGCAGGGCGGATCCGCCCAGCAATGTCAGTGCCAGCTCGGCGAGCCGGACCTGCCGCGATGCGGAGCCGTTCCGCGCGCAGCTCTCCAACCCGAGGGCCAGCAGCAGCGCCTCCAGCCGGGCGATCTGTGCCAGCACGGTGCGGCTCTGCTCGTCATCGACGACCTCCGCCAGTGAGCGCAGGCGCAGACGGCCTTCCGGTGCCGTGTCGCCCGTCAGCGGCAACCGCTCCAACCATGCCCGGGCGAACGAGCCGAGCGCTTCCCCCGCGGACTCCGGCCGTTGCGGAGGCTCCACGATGTCGGCGCCTTCGACCATCTCGATCAGAACCGCCAGGTACAGCGCCCGCTTGCCGGGAAAGTTGGAGTAGACGGCCCCCCGGGTCAACTGCGCCCGCGATGCGATCTGGTCGATCTTCGCCCCCGCGTAGCCCTGCTCGATGAACTCCTGCCTGGCCGCCGCCAGCACCGATGCGCGTGTGCGTGCCTGCTGTTGGACCCGCGTCAGCCGGGCCATCGCCACCACTCCCTCGACTCGACGAGGCTCCAAGATACTCTCATCATCCGAATGATGGCATCATCTGAACTCCGGTCGTCCTTCCGGGACCGAGGGGGACGCGACCGCGAGAGGAGGGCAGGTGCGTGGAGGAATACGCGTTCCAGACCGAAGGGCTGGTCAAGCCGACGCGCTGGCCGACGACATAGCGGTGATCCACCATGGCCGTGTCATCGCCCACGGAACGCCTTCGGAACTGAAGCAGATCGTCGGCGGTCAGGCCGTCGCCGCTCGTCCCAGAGACCCCGACCGCCTCGATGACGCGGCCGCGATCCTGGCGACGGTCGCAGGGCACCCGGTCGAACGGGCCGACCGCCACGAGATCGCCGTGCACGTCGACAGCGACCGGGCCGTCTTCGAGGTGGCGCGCCGCTTCGAAGAACAGGGGATCGCCCTGGCCGAGTTCTCCCTTCGGCTGCCCAGCCTGGACGGCCCGCGGGACTGCTGCGGCACAGCCTCATCCTCGCCGGACGGAGCCTGGCCAAGTCGGCCCGCAACCCCGGCGCGGCCGTCAACGGCGTCATCACCCCGGCGATCTTCATGCTGCTCTTCGTCTACCTCTTCGGCGGGGCCGTCGCCGGATCGACCGGCGAGTACCTGGACTACCTCTTCCCCGGCATCCTCGTCCTGGGCGCAGGGCTGTCCGGGATGCTCGCCAGCGGGCTGACCCTCAACATCGACATCAAGAAGGGCGTCTTCGACCGCTTCCGCAGCCTGCCCATCGCCCGTTCCGCGCCGCTGCTCGGATCCGTCCTGGCCGACGTCGTCCGTTGCGCGGTGGCCATCGCGCTCCTGTTCGCCATCGGGTTCCTCATGGGCTTCCGCGTCCACACCGGCACGGCGTCCGCGCCGGCGGCGGTCGCGCTCGCGCTCGGCTTCGGGTTCTGCCTGAACTGGATCACCGTGTTCCTCGGCGTCCTGGTCAAGGACGAGGGCGCGG
The DNA here is from genome assembly GCF_008327685.1 of Actinomadura sp. K4S16. Lineage (GTDB taxonomy): Bacteria > Actinomycetota > Actinomycetes > Streptosporangiales > Streptosporangiaceae > Spirillospora. The sequence continues at coordinate 103,479 of NZ_BDDE01000017.1, read as the reverse complement.
TGTTGGCCTTCGGCTTCGTCGCCTTCATCCCGCTCATGCTCGGCACCAGCTCGGCGACGACCCTCATCGTCTTCTGCCCGATGGCCATCGCCACCTACAACCGCAAACGCTGATCTGGGTGCTGGGCGCGGGAACACGCTGGGGCGACGGAGAAGAGTTCCTAAACCACCGTAAACGCAGTGCAACCTGGTGATTGCGGCGCTGATGCCATGGGTACGCGGCACTAACGGACTCGCAGACAGCGGCCCGTCTTCGGACGATGAGAGGCCGAGATCCTCTCCAGGAGGCCGATATGGCAGCGCCCCAAAAAGCCAGGACCACGACCACCACCACGCGTAGTCGTGCGCCGCAGAAGGCGAAGCCCCAGACCAGGGGCCGGGCCGCCCCTGCGAAGCGGCCCGCGGCGAAGAAGAGCACCGAAAAGGCGCACCGGACGGTCACCGTTCCTCTCGTCGCCCCGCACTTCACCGTCCACAAGGTGGACGTGCCGGCGCCGAGCCTTCCGGTGAGCGGCGACGACATGGTGACGGCCGGCAAGACCGTGACCTCGTTCATTCGGCCGCCGGGCCGGCTGGTCTACTACGCCGGGCTGGGCGCCCTGGCCGCGTTCGGTGTCGTGGAATGGCCGGTCGCCGCGGCGATCGGAGTAGGGGTCGCTGTCGCGAAGCGGGCACGCCGCTCCGACGAGCAGCGGCATGAGCAGACGGGGCGCAGGCAGTAGGAGGACGGTCGGCTGGTTGATGCCCGCCGGACAACGGCACCACCACCCGGCCGCACGCCGTCACTGGCGACCCGATGACCAGGCATCGCGTTGATCGAGAGGTTGACCGAGGCGTCATGCACGCCGCCCCGACGAGCTGCGGCTGACCGCCCGGGACCATCACCGACCCACTGCTTCGGCTATCGGCTGCCGCTTCCCGATGGCTGGGCCATCGCCGCCCTCGGATCCGCAGGGCGTGCCCGCTGCCGGCGGTCCCGCTCACACGGTCGCCGGCCATCGGCGCCCGCCCCCCGCACAAGGCATTAACCGGTCATGGGCCAATGTTCACCTTCTGGCCAAGTTCTGGTTCCCTGAGGGAAGCCGTAACCCGGCATAACGGACAAAAGGTAATCTTTCGTCTTCCTGTTGGAGAACTTCGATGTCGGACCTCCTCGCCAGCATCCTCGCCAAGGCGCTCGTCGCGGCTGTCGAGGCCCTCCTCACGCGCCTGCTCGTGCAGCTCGTGCAGACGGCACGCCAGCGCCGCAGCCCGGCCGGCGATGTGATGCCCGCCCTGGCCTGAGCGAGATCCCGCCGGCCGTAGCGGCCGCCGCGCCGCACAGGCGGTGTGCGGAACATCGCGACTGGCTCTGCCGAGCGAGCCGTGCCGGTCGCGCGGTCCGCGGCCGCGAGCACGGCGGGACTGCCGTCGTCTCACGGGCCTTCGAGGATTTCGAGCATCCTCGCCGTTGTCGCGGCCCAGGGGTAGTGCCCGGCGCGGGCGCGTGCGGCACCTCGGCGCCGAGATCGCGGCAGGCGGCAGAGGTGCTGGACCGCGTCGGCGAACCTCGTCGGTGTGGGCGGGGCGGCGATTCCGGCGTCGGGGGCCAGCAGTTCGTGGGCCGCGCCCCGGTCGGCCGCCACGACGGGGGTGCCGCAGGCGAGCGCCTCCAGCACCGCCAACCCGAAGGATTCGACGGGGCAGGTGGCCAGGGCCACGTCCGCCGCGGCCAGCAGCGCGGCCACGTCGCCGCGCCCGTGCACGTGTCCGTGGAAGCGGACGGGGAGGGCCTCGTGGGCTGCCAGCGAGCGGAGCGCCGGATACAGCGGGCCGCTGCCCACGACGTCCAGGTGGACGGGGACGCCGCGTCGCCGCAGCTCGCGCACCGTCGCCAGGGCGAGTTCCGGGCGTTTCTCCCGGGAGAGCCGCCCCAGGTGGACGAGCCGGAGACGGTCGTCCCCGCCGGTGCCGGCCGGTCGGAACGTGGCGAGGTCGACGCCGAGCGGCACGCGGTGCAGGCGGGGCGCGCCCACCCTGGCGAACTCGGCCGCGGCGAACGCCGAGGTCGTCACGATCGCGTCGAAGGCCGCGGCCAGCCGCCGGTTCCAGCGGTCGGTGACCGGTTCCAGCGGGAGCCACCCGGGCGTGTGCGGCGCCAGGATCGCATCGAGGCGTTCATGAGAGAACAGCACCGTGCGGATCCCGCGCCGCCGGGCCCAGCGGGCCGCCACGGTGAGGCTGGCCTTGTCGGAGACCTCCACCACGTCGGGTCGGAGCCGCGCCAGCACCCTAAGCACCGGCCGCGGATCCAGTACGAACCGGTAGCCCGGGGCGACCGACGCGCCCGGCACCGTGATGAGCAGCCCCCTGTCGTCCTCCGTCCGCGTGTGGGCGCGAGCGGGCACCACCAGTGCCCGCTGGTGACCGGCGGCGGCGTATCCGGCGCCGAGCATGTCGACGGCGGTGCGCAGCCCGCCGGACACCGGGCTGTAGAGATTGGCCAGCTGCACGATCCTCATGCCGTCACCGCGGCCTCGTAGGTCATCGGGCGGGCGCCCGCGGCCAGGGCCAGGTCCAGGGCGGCCAGCGTGGTCCGGCGGAGGCCGGGACGGGTCAGGTCCGCCGGGTGCAGGGCGATCCGGAACGGCATCCGTCGCCGGGAGAAGGTGCGGGCGGCATCGATCATCAGGCGGGCACCGGTCCGCTCTCCCGCCCCGCCCGGCCGGTGGGAGAGCACCGGCATCCGGCGGACCGGCCCGCCCGGCAGGCAGTGGACGGCCAGATGGCTGGTCCAGTACCCGAACCCGAGCGCGGCCAGCGCCCGCCGCGTACCCGGCGAGGCCAGCCATCCCGGCGGCGTGAACCCCATCACGCCGATGTCCGCGTCCGCCAGCATCTCCAGGCCCGCCCGCAGCCGCCGCCGGGCCTGCTGCTCCGTCAGCGTCCAGAACTCCCCGGCTCCCCGGGCCAGCACCTCGTTGACGCCGCGCCGCCAGAGTGAACCGCCGGGAACGCCTTCGTGCCGGTAGCCGTGCAGGGCGAGTTCGTGGCCGCGGCCGGCCGCACGGTGCAGGAACTCGGTCAGGGCGGGGTCGTCGCGAAGCGCCGGACCCCCGCCGAACGGGCCCGGGATCAGCAGCAGTGTGGCGGGCACACCCCGCTCGTCCAGGTCGGTGAGCCACTGGGCGGTGGGCGCCGCGGTGCTGGAGGCCACATCGTGGACGGACACGATGATCGGAAAGCTCGCGTGCGCGTTCATGCGGCGTTGCCGGCCTGCCGCGCGGCCGTCTGCTGCGCGGCCGCACCGTAGGCCGCCTGTCGGTAGTGGCCGATCAGTTCTTCGCACACGGTGTTCCAGTCTCGTCCCACCACCGACTCCAGGGCCGCGTCGCTCATCCGCGCCCGCAGCTGGGGATCGGCCACCAGTGCGGCCACGGCCGCGCGCAGGCCATCGCCGTCATCAGGGGCGTACAGCAACCCGTTGACGCCGGGCCGGACCAGGTCGAGCGGACCGCCCGCCGCGGCCGCCACCACGGGTACCCCGCACGCCAGCGCCTCCTGGATCGCCTGGCAGAACGTGTCGTCGGCGCCGGTGTGCACGAACACGTCCAGCGAGGCCATCAGCCGCGACAGCTCGGCGCCGGTGCGGAACCCTGTGAACACCGCGTCGGGCATCAGGCGGCGCAGGCGCCGTTCCTCCGGCCCGTCGCCCACGATCACCAGTCGCGTCCCGGGCAGGCCGGCCAGCCGCGCGAGCATTCTCGGCCGCTTCTCGGCGGCCAGCCGTCCTACGTACCCGATCAGGACCTCGCCACCTGGCGCGAGCCGTTTCCGCAGGTCGGTCGACCGGTGTGCGGGGTGGAACCGGCTCCGGTCCACGCCTCGCCCCCACAGCGACAGCCTGGGCACGCCGTGGCGTTCGAGCTCGGCCAGGACCGGTGTGGAGGGGACGAGCGTACGGTCGGCGCGCCCGTGCAGGCGGCGCAACCACCACCACACGAGCGGATCGGTGCCGCGCAGGCCGTACCGCCGGGCGAACCCGGCGATGTCGGTCTGGAAGACCGCCACGGCCGGCACGTCCAGCCGTTCGGCCGCGGCCAGGCCGGAGGCGCCGAGCACCAGCGGCGAGGCGAGATGGACGATGTCGGGCTCGAAGTCCCGCAGCACCGAGGTGACCCTGCGGGACGGCAGGCCGACCGCGAACGAGGAGTAGAACGGGAGTGCGACACCGGGGACGAGTTCCACCTGGACGCCGGCGTAAGTGGCCGGACCGGGCTCGGGGGCGACGACGACAGCCTGGTGCCCGCGCGCGGCGAGCTGTTCGAGTACGCGGCAGACAGAGCCGGTGACCCCGTTGACCCGGGGCAGGAACGACTCGGTCACGATGGCGATCTTCACGGCGCAAGCGTGAACGTCCGGCACGACCTTCCCACCCCGCCCGTCGGCCCGGTAGGCGAACAACGCGGAAACCTTCAAGACGATGGAGCCGGGCGCCTGGGAGGCCGCCGCCACCAGCGCGAGCCCACGGGCACGGCGGCGACCGAGACGGATACGCCTGCGTCCCCGGTGCGTGACCGCACCGGGGACGCGGGCGCCGGGTGTGCGCACCGTGGCCGGTCGAGAGATCGGCGGGGCCGGATCGCCGAGCCGGAAGCGCGCGTGGAGGAGGGGTCAGCCGGCGGGGACCGTCTGGGGCTCCCAGGTGAACACCTTCGGGTCGTTCCGGTCGGCCGTGACGCGGAGCCACTGGGAAGCGGTGGCCCCGAAGGTCTCCAGGCGCGTCAGGTTGGGAACCCCGGCGTACGCCGGCTCCACCTCGTAATGGTGCTCGTCGCCGTGGACCAGCAGCACCGGCTTTCCGTACGCCCTGGAGCGCTGGACGATCCGCTCCCTGATCTCGGTGAATCCGGGCGACGCCGCTGGCTCGGCCTGCATCATCAGCAGCACTCCGGGGGCGTGGGTGCGGCTCGCCTTGGCGAAGGTGGTGTCGATCCAGTCCAGGGCGGCGGCCTTGCGGGCCTCGAACTCGGCCAGCCGCGGCGCGGGCCGGTCGCCGCCGGGCAGGTCCGCCCACGGTTCCAGGTCGTTCTCGCTGCCGACGACGTGCAGGGTGGAGAACACCACCTGGCCTCGGCTGAACATCACGTTCTCGCGGTAGGCGCGGTGCCGGGGGTCGGTGGCCTGGCTGGACACGCCCATCGGCCGGCGGCCGAGGGTCCTGCCCGCCACGGGGTAGAAGACCTTGCGGACCTTGTCGAGGCGTTCGGTCGGCAGGTAGCCGCCGGCGGCGGTGCGGTGGCAGTCGGTCCACTCGTTGTCGCCGGGCGTCAGCACGAACGGGGCCTGGAAGGTGCCGAACAGCCCGGCCAGATCCGCGAACCGGGCGTCGTCGCACGTGGACGAGCCGTTCTTGACATCGCCCGCGTGCAGGACGAACCGGATCCTCCTGTCGCCGTTCACGTCCGAGACCAGCGCCGGGAAGGCGGCTCGCTGGGCGTCGCCGTAGGGCGTGTCACCGATCAGGGCGAACGTGACCGGACGTCCGCGGTCGGCCTGGGCCTCGGCGGTGCCCGGTACGACCAGTCCGATGGCGGCGGCGGTCGCCATGACCTGCGCCGCCCATAGGAATTTTCTCATGGGGAATTCTCTGCGCGTCCGAACCAACGCACCATGACCGGCGAATGGCCCGGCGACGACGGCCGACCGACACGGCGGCGCCGCGGCGCCCGCGACGACGGATGGCCTTGTCCCCGGCGGCGATCGTTCATCTTTCGTCCAGCGAGAAACCAATGACTCAGGACGCTGCGTTTAGTGATGGTTCGCGGCAGGTACGGCTCGTGGGCGAGGGGAGCCCTCTCCCGAGAACGGAGCGATGCCTTGCAGCAAGCCGGACGGATCTCGCCCCAGGTCATGGAGTCGCTCTCGACGCCCGGGCGGGTGGAGACGCGCCTGGGCACTCTGGAATTCCCGCTGGGCATGCCCACCGACGAGACCGCCGACCGCGTCTACGACCATCTGGACCATGTGCACGCCGTCGGAGCGTTCCTCGACGCGTATTCCGGGGTCAACGTGTGGGCGGCGCGCAAGGGCTTCCTCGAGGCCGGGATCAGGGACCACGACGTCCTGCTCTTCTCGGAGTTCATGGATTCCGAGACGCTCGTGCTGACAGGGAACGCGGACACCGTCTATTTCGTGACGTTCCTCGACCTGACTGAGGGCCCGCTGGTAGTGGAAATGCCGCCCCTCTCCCTGTGCTTCGTCAACGACATGTGGTTCCGCTGGGTCGCGGATCCCGGTATGGCCGGGCCGGATCGCGGGGCCGGCGGCAGATACCTCTTCGTCCCGCCCGGTTATGAGGGCCCCCTTCCGCAGGGCGGCTACTTCACCCAGCCGACCCGCACCACGCGGCTCCTCCTGGGCGGGCGGGCGTTCCTAGAAGGCGACGACCCGAAGCCGGCGGTCGCGCGCATCAAGGAGGGGCTGCGCATCCACCGCTACGCCCCCGGATTCTTCGGAACCAGCATCGGGGAGATCGTCACCGGGGGCACGGCCCCGCCGTCGCCGTGGACCGCTCAGACGTGGACCGCCGCGCTCCGCAAACCCGACCCGCCGCGCTTCGTCGAGGGCACCGGGTTCGCCGTGAACACGGTCCCACCCGCGGACGCGACCTACTTCGACCTCGCGAGCGAGCTCGTGCACGACCAGCCGGCCGAGGCGCTCGATCCCGAGATCGCCGGTGCTCTGGCCGCCCTTGGGATCGCCAAGGACCGGCCGTTCCAGCCGGATCCGCGGATGCGGGGGATCCTCGCCGAGGCGGCCGCGGTGGGGAACGCGACGGCCCGTACCCTCGCCTGCCGCCCGCGCCCGGAGGAGGGGGCGCACTTCTACGGCGCGTCCTCCCAGTGGGTCAACGGCCTGCTCGTGTCCGGCTACGACTTCATGACCCCGCCTCCGGACATCACCGACCGGGGCGTCGAGCTCCGTCCGAGCGACGGCGCCCGCAAGCTGAACCTGCGGACCTGGTGGTGGTACCTGGGCGTGGGCATCAGCCCGGCGTTCACCGCACCGTTGCCCGGCATCGGCTCGCAGTACCTGTTCGCGTTCGCGGACCGGCATGGCCGGGCCCTCGACGGGGGCGGGCACTACCGCCTGGTGCTCCCGCCGGACATTCCCGCAGCCCGTTTCTGGTCGTGCACCGTCTACGACAACCAGACCCGCTCGATGCTCTCCACACCGCAACGCTTCCCCCGGGCCGGCAGCCAGGACTATCCCACCCCGGCGGCGGCCGCCGCCGCGGACGGCAGGACCACGGTGCACTTCGGGCCGGACCGGCCCGACGGCGTACCGGAGGGCAACTGGATCCAGACCGTTCCGGGCAAGGGATGGTTCGTGGTCCTGCGGCTCTACAGCCCTCTGCCGCCGTTCTTCGACAAGACCTGGCGGCCGGGCGAGGTCGAACCGGTGTGAGGTAGACGGCCGTGGGCGAGGCGATCGGTCAGGTTCTGTCGTACGCCGTCGGGGTGGCGCTGAGCCCGTTTCCGATCATCGGTGTGGTGCTGATGCTCGCGACTCCCAGGGCGCGGTCCAACGGGCCGGCGCTGCTCCTGGGCTGGATCCTGGGACTGTCCCTGGTCGGGACGGTCGTGCTGCTGGTGTCGGGCGGCGCGGGGCCGAGCGAGCAGGGGCAGCCGGCCGAGTGGGCCAGCGCGCTCGACCTCGCGCTCGGCGTGCTGCTGCTGTGGGTGGCGGTGAAGGAGTGGCGCGGCCGGCCGCGCGGCGACGAGGAGGTGTCGCTGCCGAAGTGGCTGCACGCGGTCGACTCGTTCACCCCCGTCAAGGCGGGGGCACTCGGGATCGCGCTGTCGGCCGTCAACCCGAAGAACCTGCTGCTCGTGATCGCCGCGGCGGCGGCGATCGCGCGCACGGACATCTCGGCCGGCGCGCAGGCCGCGGCGCTCGCGGTCTTCGTCGTGATCGGGGCGCTCGGGACCGGAGCGCCGGTCGTGCTCTACTTCGCGCTCAAGGAGCGCTCCGAGCACATCCTCGACGGCCTCAAGGTCTGGATGGAGCGGAACAACTCGGCGATCATGACGGTGATCTGCCTGATCCTCGCCGCGAAGCTGGTGGGCGGCGCCATCAGCGATCTCTCCTCCTGACGAGGCCGAGCATGCTCAGGCCGGCTCGCCGACGTCGCGGGCGATCCACGCCGGCGTGTCGAACCGCCCCGCCCGCGTCAACGGAATCGAGGATGCTCCGCGAAACGGACCCCTTAGTTCCCGAGGAGGTAAGTGCTTAGATACTCCCGTGACCGTCAGACCCTCGTTCGACCCGCTCATCGCGGCGGAGGACCGCGCCCTGCTGGAGGCGCGGCCTGAGTTGCTGCACCCCGCCGCCGGAGTGCGGCCGTCGGGGCCGGTCGGTGGGCGGACCCCCCGGGATGTGCTCTTCAGCCTTTGGAATGCCCCATTGTGGGCACTTCTGCCCCTCGTCGTCGCTCCGTTCTACGGGCGCAGGGCGCTGATCGCCGGAGCGATCGGGCAGGTCGCGGCGGGCGCAGTGCTGATCTTCGCGCCCGGCGGCCTCTTCGTCCTGTCGGGAGCGGCCGTGGTCGCGTTCGGTGTGCTGCTGGCCCGGTGCGGGCAGGGCCGTGCCGGTTCCCTCGCGCGGCGGCTCCACGGCTCCTACGTGGTCCCGGACGACCTCGACACCGCTACGGCGGCACTGCTCGGGCGGGTCCAGCGGGCGATCCAGGTGGTGCTGACCTCCGAGGTCACCAAGGAGGGCCTGCTCGACGATCTGCGGAACACCGTCACGTTGCCGGCGCAGGAGTGGGAGGTCGCCCAGACCCTGCAGGAGATCAGCCGCTTGTCGGAGGAGCAGCGGACGGCGCGCCTGGCCGGGCAGAGCGCCGAGCTCGCCCAGATGATGGCCCCGCAGGCCAAGGCGCTGAAGCTGGCCACGGCCTCGGTCACGGAGCGCATCGAGGCCATCGAACGGTACGCCGAGCAGGTGACGGCCGCCGATCGGGCACTGCTGCAGTGGAAGACCCTGCAGCGCTTGGCCGACAGCAGCGACGCCTACGGCGAACTGCTCGCGCGGACCGTCCGGGACGAGCTGGCGGTCGCGGAGATCGACGGGCTCACCGACGAGGCGAGGAAGCTCGAGGAGGCGCTGCGGCACAGCGTGGAGAAGGCGCGCAGGACCGGGCTCACACTGCTGCCCGGCGGGCTGGCGGAGGCGGGCTGATGACGCGTCGGCGCGAGAGCGGCAAGAGCGGCAGGAGCGGCAAGGCCGGGACGCTCCCGGCGCTGTCTCCGGGCGGGGAGGAGCTGTTCGGCCGGATCCCGGTCTGGTTGAACGCCCTCGGCGGGCTGGTCCTGATCGTCCTGCTCTGCCTGCTGCTCTTCGCCTGATCACATTTCCCGGATCGCCGCCCGGAGCGGCTCGCCGGTGATCTTCCACCAGGCCCCGGCGAGGATCAGCGTGCCGACGAGCGCGAGCGCGACCCGCCAGCCGGGCAGGCCGCCGTTCTCGAGGATCGGGCCGCGGGCGTGCGGGTCGAACACCCGGTCGACGTGGAGCTTGCCCCAGAGGCCGAGTTTGGACGAGATCGCGCTGGTCCCGCCGATACCGAACCCGGCCTGGAAGACGACTCCGATGGCGCCCATCCCCGCGGCGCAGAGGCCGAAGGCCCCCTGGCCGACCGCCACGGCCCCGATGGCGAGCTGGCCTATGGCGACGACGCCCCGCGCGAACTGGCCGACAGCGATGACACCGGTGGCGATCTGACCGATGGCGATGATCCCGCTGGCCTCCTGCCCGACGGCGAACACGCCGACGGCCCGGGGCCCGACCGCGAGGACCGCCGGGGTGCCGTCCCCCATTGCCACGAGCTGCATGCGGCGAGCATAAGGGATCTCTTACCCGAGCCGGGAGGTATGGGCAGTTCAAGTGGGCCGGTGTGCAGCCCTCCCATGCCGATCGGCTCGTCCAGTCGTCCCTGGAATCGGGACCAGGTGGTCGCGGCGTCCGCACCGTGCACTGCCAGGGCGGACGAGGCTATTCGCGGCTCTCGGAATGGCGGTGGTAAGGGTCTTCGGTGTGCGTGCGGTCATCGGGATGCTCGCCGGTGCGGTCCGTGCGCTCCCTGCGGACGGTGGCGAAGGGGCGGTCGCCGCGGCAGGCGACGACCATGGTGACCTGGCGGGCGGACGAGCGGAACCGGACGAAGACCGGGCTCTGCGGTCCGCGGCGGCTGTCGCCGACGCTGTAACCCTGCCGGGGCGTCCAGGAGGCCAGGTACGCCGAGCCGTGGTTGCAGCGGGCGACGATGTCGCCGGCCTCGGAGGCGAGGTTGGTGACGGAGGTGGTGATCTTCTGGGTGACCGTGACCGTCGGAGCCGGGCGGCGCGAGGGCCGCGGGGCCGCGGGCGACGAGGGCGACGGGGCCGGTCCGGCCGTGGGGGCGGCCAGCGCGGCCTCCACCTCGCGCGGGCTCATGGGCTCGGTGCCGCGGTCGGTGATGCCGGAGCCCACCGCGGAGATCGCCGCCATGCCCGAGATGATCGCGATGACAGCGGCCGCCGCCCACGCCATGGCGGCGAGCGCGCTGTGCTTGGACATGTGCCGACTGTCGCATGTTCGTGGCTAAGGGTCGGTTAAGTTGCCCTTAAGGCCCCCGTAAGGGGGTGATCCGGCCGGTGCCGGCGGAGCGGGCGGTCTAGCGTTGCCGCGTGGTCCAACTGTTGCTCGTGGAAGACGACATCGAGGTGCGCGGCAGGCTCGTCCGGGCGCTCGGTGAGCGCGGGCACGCGGTGGCGTCGGTCCCGACCGGCATGGAAGGGATCCGGCGGGCCGTCACCGCGCGGCCCGACCTGGTGATCCTGGACCTCGGCCTGCCGGATCTGGACGGCGCCGAGGTGCTGCGGATGCTCCGCGCGGTCAGCGCCGTCCCCGTGATCGTCGCGACGGCCCGCGACGACGAGCGCGAGATCGAGCGGATCCTCGACGCCGGCGCGGACGACTACCTGGTCAAGCCGTTCGGCGCCGGGCAGCTCGACGCCCGTATCAGGGCGGTCCTGCGCCGTTCGGAGGGCGCGGACGCCGCGGCGCCGGCGGTCCAGGTGGGCGGGCTGCGCATGAACGCGGCGGCGCGCGAGGCGGTGCTGGACGGGCGGATGCTCGAACTGTCGCCCAAGGAGTTCGACCTGCTGTACTACCTGGCCTCGCGCCCCGGGCAGGTGGTCTCCAAACGCGAGCTGCTGACGCAGGTGTGGCAGGTGCCTATGGGCGGGGCGAACAAGACGATCGACGTGCACGTGGCCTGGCTGCGCCGCAAGCTTGGCGAGACGGCCTCGGCGCCCCGGTACCTGCGCTCGGTCCGCGGCTCCGGCATCAAGATCGTCGATCCGACGTGAGGCGGCACATCACGCTGCTGGTGGCGGCGACGGTGGTGCTGGTGCTGGTGGCGTTCCTCGTCCCGCTGGCGCTGCTGGTCCAGGACGTCGCGCGGACCCGGACCCTGGCGGCGGCCAACGTGCGGGCGCAGTCGCTGGCGCCCGTCGTGGCCGCGGGCGACCGGGGGACGGTCGAGCTGGCGCTGCAGCAGAACGCCTCCACCGGCCACCCGATGACGGTGCTGTGGCCGGACGGGCGGGTCAGCGGGGCGCCGGCCGCGCGCGACCCGGGGGTGCGGCTCGCCGAGCGCGGTCAGAGCCTGACGGTGGACACGCCCGGGGGACAGGAGATCCTGGTGGCGGTGCTCGGCGTGCCCGGCGGGACGGCGGTGATCCGGACCTTCGTGTCCGACCGCCAGATGCGGGCTGGCGTGACGCGGGCGTGGGGGATCCTGGCCGCGCTCAGCAGCGGACTGCTGGCGGTGAGCCTGGTGCTCGCCGACCGTCTGGCGCGCTCGCTGGTGCGGCGGATCGCCCTGCTGGCCGACCTGGCCAAGCGGGTCTCGAACGGGGACCTGGACGTCCGGGTCGCGCCGGGCGGGCCGCCGGAGATCCGGGACGTGACGATCGGGCTGAACGACCTCGCGGCCCAGATCGGCGAGCTGCTGGCCCGGGAGCGGGAGTCGGCGGCGGACCTGTCGCACCGGCTGCGGACGCCGCTGACGGTGCTGCGGCTGGAGGCGGAGACGCTCAGCGACCCCGCGGAGGCGGAGCGGATCGGCGACCAGGTGGGGGTGCTCGAACGCACCGTCACCGACCTCATCAACACCACCCGCCGACCGGCCCGGACGGAGGCGCCGCGCGCGGACGCGGCCGCGATCGTGACCGAACGGGTGGAGTTCTGGTCGGCGCTGGCGGACGAGCAGGACCGCCGCGTGGACCTGGACGTCCCGCCGGGTCCGCTGCCGGTCAAGGTGCGCGCCGAGGACCTCTCGGCCTGCCTGGACGCGCTGCTCGGCAACGTCTTCTCGCACACGCCGGAAGGGAGCGCGCTGGCCGTGGCGCTGCAACCGCGCAGCGGCGCCGTCTACCTGACGGTGGACGACGCCGGCCCGGGTTTCGGCGCCCGCCACCTGCTGCGCCGCGGCGTCAGCACCGCGTCGTCCACCGGGCTGGGGCTGGACATCGTGCGGCGCACCGCCGAAGCCAGCGGCGGCAGCCTTCAGCTCGGCGTGTCCCCGGCCGAAGGCGCGCGGGTCATGGTCCGTTTCGGGGTTCCGCCCCGGGGCCGCGCTTCTTAGCCCAGCCTTAACCTGGAGGCAGCGCCGCCTTATCGGCTCGGACGCGACCCTGGTCCGGTGATGTCCAGCCACCAACCGGGCGGCCGGTCGATACTGCCGCTCGCCAACCGCATCACGTGGCTCGGCGGTGCCGGGGCGAGCGCCGTCCTGCTCATCCTGTCCGCCGTCGTGGCGCAGACGGTGGCGCCCGCGCGGAGCGGGCCGGCACGGGCGTCCGCACCCGCCTCCGGCCGGACGCGGCCGGTGCATGGCTCGCACCCCTCGGAACCCGCCCGGCCGGCGGCGAAGTCGACGCCGCTCGTGCGCACCGTGCGCGCCGTGGTCCTGCGGCAGCGCGCGCCGCTCGCGCGCCGCGACTTCGGGGGCCACGCCCCGGCGGCGCCCAGGGTCCTGCTGTCCCGGTCGGACCCGGCGCGCGGCTGGGCGTTCGGCTCCTCCGTCCTCACTCCCCCCGAGGGCGTGGACGCCCCTCCCGACGCCTCGCTGTTCATCGCCCGCCGCGCCAGGACGGGCTGGCACGTCGCCGTGACCGGTTCCGAGACCTTCACCGCCTACGCGCGGCAGGCGCCGGACAGCGTCGTCCCGAAGGCCGAGCGGTCGTTCCTGGCCGCGTACGGCAAGGCGGCGGCGTCGAAGGACACCGGCCTGTCACTGCCCTGGGGGGCGGGCAAGTCGTGGACCATGCGCCCCACGGGCAGCGCGGAACTGATCGCGTTCACCGGCGGGGACGGGCGTGTGCTGGCGGCCGGATCGGGGCGCCTGTACCGGCTGTGCAGCCGCGAGCCCGCCCACGGCATGCTCCTGCTGATCCATCCCAACGGGCTCGCCTCGACGTACTCCCAGATGTCGGCTCTCGCGAACGTCAAGGACGGGGCGGTCGTCCAGCGGGGCGCCTACCTCGGGACGGCCGGGAACGAGGAGTCCTGCACGGGCGCGCACGTGGACGGGGCCGCCGCGGTGGTGTTCGGGGTCCTGTCCGGCGGCCGCCCGGTGCCGCTGGACTCCCTGCGGATCGGCGGCTGGACCCTGGACGTGCCCGCATCCGGACCGATCCAGGCGGAGCGCCCCGGGTTGCGAATCCAGGCGGGGGATCCGCTGCTCAACCTCGGCGTCGCCCCCGGTGCCTCCCCGGCGCCGTCGGCGAGGCTCAGCCCCACGGCTCCGGCGCCGTCCCGCAGCGTCGGTGTTCTGATGCGGAAGGCGTCATGAGCGCGACCTCCTCCTCCGACACCCTGCCGTCCGGCACCGGCCGGCGGGTGCGCGCGTTCCTGCTGCTCGCCGCCGGCCTGGCCGCCGCGGCCGCCGCCGGGCGGACCGCTCCGGCCGCGAGCGCGCTGGCCGGCGTGCACGCGTTCCTGGAGTTCTTCTCCGGCGTGTTCACCCTGGTCGGGCTGACCGGGGCGGTGGTGTTCGGGCTGCTGGCGAGCGGCCGGTTCACTCCCGTCCGGCTGCGGATCGTCGCCCAGTCCGGGCACCGGGCCACGGCCACCCTGTCGATGAGCTTCCTGGCCGTGCACGTGACCCTCAAGATCCTGGAACGGCACGCGACCGCGCTGGACGCGGTCCTGCCCGCCGCCGGGCTGCGCGGGCACGGTCTGATGGTCTCGCTGGGCCCGGTCGCCGGTGATCTGATGATCCTGGCGTTCCTGATCGGCGTCGCGCGCGGCCGGTTCATCGGCGCCGGCCGGGTCTGGACGTGGCGGCTGCTGCACCTGAGCGTCTACGTGTGCTGGCCGGTCGCCCTCGTCCACGGCCTCAACGCCGGCCGCGCCGCGAAGAGCTGGGTGACGTTCAGCTATCTCGCCTGCGCGGCCGTCGTCGTGGTCCTGGTGCTGCTGCGCCTCGCCCTCGCCGCCCGGCACCGCCGCGCGACCCGGCCGCGACCGGCGCAGCCCGCCGTCCCCAGGTCACCGGCCCGGCCGGCGGCCAAGCCTGCGCCGGACGTCGTCGCCCGAGTGCCCGACGAGCAGTTCTGGGCGGACCTGAAGGATGAGGCCCGCCGCTGGTCGAGGAGCCGCCCGTGAGCCCCGTCCCCCAAGTGACGACGATCGGCCGTCCCCGGCTGCTGGCCGGGCTCGACCGGGTCTCCCGGCTGGACGCCGCCGCGCACCGGCGCGTGCACCGTGTCCCGGCCCGGTTCTCGGTGCCCGATCTGGTGGCCCTCGCCGAGGCGGTCGACCTGCGCGGCCGAGGTGGAGCCGCCTTCCCCTTCGCCCGCAAGCTCACCGCCGTGCGTAAGGCGGCGGCCCGGTCCGACCGGCCCTGCGTGGTACTGGTCAACGCCACCGAGGGCGAGCCGGCGAGTTCCAAGGACAAGGCGCTGCTCGCGCACGTCCCGCATCTCGTGCTGAACGGCGCGATGCTCGCGGTCCGGGCGCTGCGCGCCCGGGAACTCGTCATCGGGATCACCGATGAGGGGCCGGCCGCGCGGTCGCTGCGGCTGGCCGTCGCCGAGTCCGGGCTGGACGACCGGGTCCGGGTCGTCCAGTTGCCGGAACGGTTCATCACCGGGGAGGGCGGCGCCCTGGTGCGCGGCGTCAACGGCGAGACGCCCATACCGCCCGGGCGCAAAGTCAGGGCGGCGGAGAGCGGGGTCGACCGGCTGCCGACCCTGCTGTCCAACGCCGAGACGTTCGCGCAGCTGGCCGTCCTCGCCGGACTGGGCGCCGAGGGCTACCGGTCCGTCGGCACGGCCGCCGAGCCCGGCACCGTCCTGCTGACCGTCACCGTCCCCGACGGCGGCCACGTCGTCGTGGAGACCCCGACCGGCGTCCCCCTCGCCGACGTGCTGCGCCGATGCGGCACCGACGCCGGGCAGGGCCTCATGGTCGGCGGGTACCACGGCGCCTGGCTCACTCCCGCGCAGGCGGCGACCGCGGCCGTGTCGCGGGAGTCGATGACGGCGGCGGGCGCCGCGCTCGGCGCCGGGATCATCGTCCCGCTGCCCCGGGACACGTGCCCGGTCGGCGAGGTCGCCCGCGTCGCCGCCTACATGGGGGCCGAGTCCGCCGGGCAGTGCGGCCCCTGCCGGCTGGGCCTGCCCGCCATCGCCCAGTCCTTCGGCGCCCTGGCCGCCGGGAACACCGGTGACGAGGCGCTCGCCGCGATCCGCAACGGCAGCGCGACCGTGCGGGGGCGGGGGGCGTGCAGCCACCCCGACGGGACGACCCGCTTCCTGCTCTCGGCGCTCAAGGCGTTTCAGGACGACGTCGACGCGCACCTGACCAAGGGCGGATGCGGCCGTCCCACCCGCCGGTTCCTTCCCGTACCGGGGGAGCGGACCGAGGAGGAGTCGGGGGCCCAACTGGCCATCGACTGGTCGCGCTGCGCCGGCCACAAGCTCTGCCGGCATCTGCTTCCCGAACTCATCGAGTTGGACCGCTTCGGCTATCCCGTCATCACCGGCGCGGCCATCCCGTCCCGGCTCCTGCGGGGGGCCGCTCAGGCCGCCGAGATGTGCCCGGCCCTGGCGCTGTCGATCCGGGCCCGAAGCTGACACCCGGCCGGATCCGCCGGCGCATGGAGAGCCGCTTCCGATAGGAGCGACCGCATCCGGGTTAAAGTCCGGGCTCCCGTATCAGAGCAGCATTTTCATTGTGGGACGAAGGTCCCTTAAAGGGTGGGGCGAATGCACCTATGGGGGGTGGTTCGGGGTGCGTTGAATGATCAGTGACAGGAGTTCGGGGTTCGATGGGAAGGGTGGGGACGACAATGGCTGTCTCCGAGCACAGGATCAGCGGGCGCCGGGCTCTGGTGAGTCTGAAGGTGGTGGCGGCCAGGCCGATCACCGAGTCGCCGGCCGCGCGGTATGTGTGGGCGGTTGCCCGGATCGCGCTGGGGTGGGTGTTCTTCTGGGCGTTCCTGGACAAGGCGTTCGGGCTGGGGCATGAGACCCCTGCGGGCAAGGGGTGGATCGACGGCGGCAGCCCCACCGAGGGGTTCCTGGCCCACGCCCCCAAGGGCCCGCTGGCCGGGTTCTACAACGATCTGGCAGGGCTGGCCTGGGCGGACTGGCTGTTCATGCTCGGCCTGGCGGGGATCGGCGCGGCGCTGATGCTGGGGATGGGGATGCGTCTCGCGGCCGGTGCCGGGGCGGTGCTGCTGGTCATGATGTGGGCGGCGGTTCTGCCTCCGGAGAACAACCCGTTCATGGACGACCACCTGGTCTACGCCCTGCTGGCTGTGGGTCTGGCTCTGGTCAGCGCCGGCGACACTCTGGGCCTGGGCCGCTGGTGGGCCGGCACCCCGCTGGTCCGCCGCCTCCCCTTCCTCAAGTAGCCACATCGCCATCAAGAAAGGGGCGCCCACCACGCGGTGGGCGCCCCTCGCATGTCCGGCAGTGCATTGAAGAAATGCGGGTCGAAGGTCTACCGCCAGGCCTCGCCCGGCAGGTCGGGATTCAGGGGGCCGGAACGGACTGGCGGGTCCGGGAGTCGGAGCCGTGCGCCGGGCGCCGCGGCGACCGGGACCTTCCGAGGCCGCCGAGCGCTATCGCCGCCATGCCGATGAGGGCCGCGACCAGTGGCACGACCAGCGCCGCGTGCAGGCCGTCCAGCAGATCGGACGGCGCCGTGCCGGGTCCGGCGGCGGCGTCGTCGACAGCGGTGACGACCGCGAGGACGAGCGCGGGCCCGAGCTGGAACGAGGTGTTCACCAGCCCGCCCGCGACACCCTGCTCCTCGGCCGGAACGCCGTTGGTCGCGGCGATGTTCAGGGGCCCGTAGGCGAACGAGAACGCCACGCCGACCAGCAGGAACGTCGGAAGCATGGCGGGCGCGTACGCCGAGTCGGGGCCGAGCGGGAGCAGCAGGGCGTACGCCAGGGCGGCCGCCGCCAGCCCGGCGAGGGTCACCGGGAACGCGCCGAAGCGTCCCACCAGCGGGGCGCCGATCCGCGGTGCCAGCAGCGCGACGAGGAGGCCGGACGGGGCGACGGCGAGGCCGGTCTCCAGCGGCGACCAGCCGCGGACCTGCTGCATGTAGAGGGTCAGGATGAACAGGCAGGACACCCAGCTCCCCAGCAGCGCCATCGCGCCGAGGTTGGCGCGGATCACCGGACCCGACCGCAACAGGCCGAGACGGACCAGCGGCGCGGGCGCGCGGCGTTCGATCAGGGCGAAGACCGCGAGCAGCAGCCCGGTGGCGACGAGGGAGCCGACCGTGCGCGCCGACCCCCAGCCCGCCTGGGGCGCCTCGACCAGGGTGAACACCAGAAGGAGCATCGCGGCGGTGGCGCTGATGGCGCCGGCCACGTCGAAGCCCTGGCGAGGGCCCTCCGGCCGGACGGTGCGGGGGACCAGCCAGAGCGCGCCGAGGAGGGTCGCGACGGCCATCAGGACCGGGGCGAAGAAGACCCAGCGCCACGACAGCTCGGTGAAAAGGCCCCCTACGACCAGGCCCAGAGCGAAGCCGGACGCACCCGTCGCGCTGTAGACCGACAGGGCCTTGTTGCGGGCCGGCCCCTCGGCGAAGCTCGTGGTGATGATGGACAGCCCGGCCGGAGCGGAGAACGCCGCGCTGACGCCGGTGAGGAAGCGGGAGGCGATGAGGACCTCGCCGTTGGCGGCGATGCCGCCGACGGCCGAGGCGACCAGGAACGCGGCGAGCGAGAGAACGAACATCCTGCGCCTGCCGAGCAGGTCGGCGGCCCTGCCGCCGAGAAGCAGGAAGCCGCCGAAGCCGAGCACGTAGCCGCTCACCACCCCACTGCAGCGAGCGGGTGGACATGCCGAGGTCCGCGCCGATCGAGGGCAGCGCGACGCCCTTCATCGAAACGTCCAGGGCGTCCAGGAAGAGCGCTCCGCAGAGCACCAGCAGCATGCCCCAGGCACGTCCGCCCAGCCTGCCGCCGTCGTCGGCGGCCATCGAACCCGTTGTGTCCACGTACGACTCCTCACGGTTGCGGACCGATCGGTCCCGGACCGAACGGTCCCCATCCTTGATGGACGGCGGAGCCGGTGTCAACCGGTCGGGAGCTCCGCGCCCGAAGCGGCGGACCGATCAGTCCGCTATAATCCGTGCGGGGACGGTCGACGGTCCGGCGGAGGTGCTCGATGGCCCGAAAGCCCGACGAGGGGGCGCGCGATCGCATCCTGGAGACCGCGTCGCGCCTTTTCGCCCGGTACGGCGTGCACGCCGTGGGGCTCCAGCGGATCATCGACGAGTGCGGCTGCGGCAAGAACCTCCTCTACCGCGAGTTCCGCAGCAAGGACGAGCTGGTCGTCGCCTTCCTGGAGCGCTGCAAGGACGACTGGGACGCGGTCGTCGCCGATGCCGCCCGGCCGGAGACGTCCGACCCGGGCCGGGAGATCGTCGCCCTGGTCGCCGCGGTCGCCGAGCGCGCCGCCGAAGACGGCTTCCGGGGCTGCCCGCTGCGCAACGCCTACGCGGAGTTCCCCGACGAGACCCACCCCGCCCACCAGGTCATCGTGGACCACTTCACCGCCAAGCAGGCGCACCTGCGCGACCTCGCGAAGCGCGCCGGAGCGCGGGACCCGGAGGCCCTCTCCGACCGGATCAACCTGATCATCGACGGTCTCAACGCCAACGGGGCCGTACTGGGCTTGAAGGGTGCCACAAGCGCCGCCGTGCAGTTCGCCCAAGACACCGTCGAGGCCGAAACGCGGCGAGCCTGAGCCTCCACCCCGCCTAAGGGCCCTGCCGGTGCCCTCGTCCCGACGACCTCGGACCTTTCGACGGCCTGCGGGGCTCGCATGGAGGGCGAGCGGCCGGGTAGGGCTCGGCACGAAGACCGACGGAAAAGGGGGGACCGATGAGTCTGATGCATGAGCAGGAGACCGGCGGGATTACGGGCACCAAGGACAAGGACTACAACCTGGTCTGGTTCGTTGAGCAATGCCTGAGCAACGCGCTGCGACTGGAGATCTACATCGCCGACGCCGAGCGCGAAGGCGACAACGAACTGGCGGACTTGTTCCGCCGTGCCCAGACCGAGAGCCGCAAGGGCGCCGAGCAGGGCAAGGACTTCCTGCGCCGGCGCCTAACCGCCTGACGCCGTTCGACAACGTCCGCGCGCCTTGTCAGGGGGACGTGCGGGGCAGGTGGAGGACCATGCGGGTTCCGCTGGGGTGGTCGGCGACGTAGAGGTCGCCGTGGTGAGCGCGGGCGATCTGGCGGGCGATGGGCAGGCCGAGGCCGGTGCCCTCGGGGTCGCTGCGGCGGGCGTCGGCGCGGCGGTAGAAGCGCTGGAAGACCGCTTCCCGCTCGTCGGCGGGTATCCCGGGGCCGTCGTCGATGACCTCGACGAACGCCTCCTCGCCGCGTTCGTGGACCTTGATGTGGATCAGGCTGGTGGCGTGCCGGTCGGCGTTGGTCAGCAGGTTGGCCAGCAGCCGCGCCAGGCGGACCGCGGACCCTTCGACCACGATGCCTTCGGTGATGTCGACGGTGGTGGCGCAGGCGAGGCCGGACCGCGCGAGTTCGGCTTCCACCAGCGCCGACAGGTCGACCGGTTCGGTGGGGAAGGGGGCCTTGCCTTCGAGCCGGGCCAGTTCCAGCAGGTCGCTGACGATGTCGCCGAGCCGTTCGGCGTCCTGCAGTGCCGCGTGCAGGACCTGCCGCGAGTCGGCCTGGGGGTCGGTCAGCGCCACCTGCAGCCTGGTCTGCAGGCCGGTGAGCGGGCGGCGCAGGTCGTGTGAGGTGTCGGCCACCACCTGCTGCTGCCGGCGCAGCGCCGCGCGGGCGGCGGCGGTGGCCTGCCGCTCGCGTCGCTGTGCCCGGCGCAGCCGCCGGTTGGCCTCCTGGAGTTCTTGCGCGCGCTGGAACAGCTCGGCTTCGGTCGCCTCCACCTGGTCGGCCAGGAACCCCTCCTCGGCCGCGCCGGCCGACCGGAGCCGCTGGATGTAGGAGGTGATCTCCTCGACCCGGTTGACCACACATGTGACTCGGCCGTCCGGTCCCAGCAGGGGGGAGTTCACCGCGGTCCAGTATCGTTCCTCGAAGTTTCCCGGCTGCCCGGCCGCCTGCACGTCGTAACGCACCAGCGGCATCACGTCGACGTCGCCTTCGGCCAGCACGCGCTCCAGTGAGGCGCGCAGCTCCTGGACGCCCTCCCCGGACGGACCACCCGAAAAGACCTCGAAGATCCGACGCCCGAGCAGCTGTCCGCGCGGGCGTTCCACGACATGCTCGTACGCCCGGTTCACCGCCAGGTACACCAGGTCGGACGACAGCACCGCGCACGCGGCGGGAACCGCGTCGAACACCGCTGAGTAATCCAGGGTGGTCACATTGACTGCCTACCCCGGCCGCGTCAAGAACTCCTCCCCACCGACCCCGCCACGCCCTAAGACGCGCGCTTATCCCGGACGCCGGGGACCACTTGGCGCTGCCGCCGGAGGTGGCCGAGATCTCGACCCGCTTCGAGCGCTCGGCGTCGGCGACAGGATCGTCCCCGTTGAGCGCGAAGGCCGGGTCCTGCCGGCCGCGCACTCACCCGAGCGGGTCACGGTAGTGGACGGCACGCAAGTGGGAGCAGATCGGCGACCCGCAACTCGTCGACTTCTATCGCACCTGCGGCGAGGCCCTCGACCAGCCCGCCGACAACCCACGGCTGGCCGAGCCGGCCGACTGCATCACGCGGATGGCCGACGAACAGACCGGCTGGACCAAGCTCACGCGCGGACCCCGAAGGATTCCGCCTCTTGATCGCCGTGCTCGAAAGGCAGCGGCCCATGCGACCGGGAGGATGCCGGCGCCGCTGGTCGGACGATCTGCTCAGCCGAAGGGCGGCGGACCACTTCCGACCAGCGTGACGACGTCGGACCAGGCCTCCGAACCCCCGAGCGCGACCTGTCCCTCGCGGCCGTCGGGAAGCCTCAACGTCCGGTCATGAGGATCGCTGGAATCGAAGTCGGCGATGGTCGCGGTCCCGGACCACTCCCGCTGCCTGGAGCGCAGATCGACGTAGACCTCGACCTCGGCTCCCCCGCTGCTGATCAAGGTGGCGGGCCCCCTGTAGCGGCTCACGCCCGGACCTTCTCATCGAGACTGGTGTGGAGTCTGTTCACGAAAACGCACCATAGTCCCAAGGTCGGACGTTCCCGTCCCGCGACCTCTAGTAGCAGAGGCTTCCTGCCCTACGCCGGCTGGTACCTGAACGGGACGCATCGTCGGCCTGTCCCGCACCCGCTCATGGAAATAGTCGATTTCCCGGCTCTCCACCCCCATCGTTTCCCGGTCCCCCTCGCTTCGATCGAGGTGACCACTGAAGCAAGGGGGTACGGGCATGCCCGGGTCAGAGCTCTACCCGCAGCGCCTTGAGGAAGTCGCGCGTCGCGGAGGGTGTCAGAGCGCGGGCCCACAGCTGCTCGAACGCCGACAGATAGAGGCCGACCTCCTCGGCGGCCTCGATCATCCGGCCGCCCCCACCGAACTGCTCTGTGTAGACGACGCGCGGGTCGGCGGCGAACTCGAAGATCTGCGCGGGGAAGCCCTGCGCGTTGCTCGGGCCTCGGCTGAACGGCATCACGCGCAGCTCCAGCTTGTTCTGGTCGGACGCGTGGATGAGCCGGTCGAGTTGGCCCGCCATGATCGCGGTGCCGCCGGCGTACCGGCGCAGCGGCGCCTCGTCCAGCACGATCGCCAGCTGCGGACCGTCCGGCCCGGTGGCGATCCGCTGCCGCTCGGCCAGCAGTTCCACCCGCCGCTCGATCGCGGCGCTGTCGAGTTCGTCGGCCGCGGTCAGCTGGGCTCGGGCGTAGTCCGGGGTCTGCAACAGCGGGCTGACGGCGCGTTCGTCGTAGATCGAGACGCGGACCGCGTCTTCCTCCAGGCTCAGCAGGTTCTCGGTGCTCTCATCCATCACGGCGGAGTAGGCCGACCACCAGCCCTTGCGGCGCGCCTCCCGGACCATGGTGAGCAACTCCTCGCGGCGCTCGCCGCTCACCCGGTAGAAGTCCAGCAGCTCGCGGGCGTCCTGAATCCGGACCGCGACGAGGTTGTTCTCGATCCGACTGATCTTGGCGGGCGAGCACTCCAGCCGCTCGGCGACCTCCTCCAGGGTGCGGCCGGACGCGCCCCGCAGCCGCTGGAGTTCGGCAGCCAGCCTCCGGCGCTGCATCACCGGGCTCCTGCCACGTGCCATCCCGTCCCCTTTTCCGCCGTCTCGCAGCTCGACGTTACATCTTGCAATTTGCGTTCTGCGCCCCGCTCTCGCCCTGGAGTCGAACTCGGGGGGCAGGGCTTGATTACCTGGAGGATACGTGGATAGGCGCTCACGGCCGCGAGAGGTGTCCGGTACCGTCGGGAAACCGTCCCGGTGGCCGTTCGCGGAGTTGGAGAAGGTCTGCGCCCTTTGTGCGCCGATCCTGCTGGCGGCCGGCTGGACATGGCCGGCGCTCGCGGCGTTCGTAGCGGCCCTGCTCTGCTGGCTGCCCCAGCCTCTCGGCCGGCTGCGGCGCGCCCTCTGGCCTCCGGTGCGTGGGCGGCATGCCCAGTGTCGTGGGGAACGTCACGCAGGTGACCGGGGTATCCCGGATTGCGAGGACTAGCCGCGCTGATGCATAATCAGCAAATTGCAGGTTGCAAACGATCACCGCGGGGGTGGGGATGGGGATCTGGCAACGTCGCCGGCTCGGCACGCATCTGCGGGGGCTGCGTACGGCGGCCGGTCTCGACGCCGGCGCTGCGAGCGCGGCGCTCCAATGGCAGCCGCACAAGCTCGAACGCCTGGAGGCGGGGTTGGCCGGCATCCGGCGGGCCGACTACAAGGAACTGGTCGCCGCGTACGGAGCGGAGCCCGAGGAGGCGCTGCTCGCCGGCACCCGCGACTGGTGGGCTCCGTACTCCGACGACATCGGCGACGACTACGAGACCATGCTGATCCTGGAGGAGAGCGCCGTCCGGATCCGCACCCAGACCGCCGGCCTCATCCCCGGACTCTTCCAGACCCGCGGCTACGCCGCGGGGCTGTTGGGCACCCGCCGCGACCAGCCGTGGCCGCGGATGGAACGGCTCGTCCGGCTCCGACTGGAGCGCGCCCGCGTCCTGAGCGGCGACATCGGCCCGGAGGTGGAAGCCGTCATCGACGAGGCCGCGCTCCGCCGCCCCGTCGGCGGCGCCGCCGGGATGCGCGCCCAGTACCAGCACCTGATAGAGCTGGCGCATCGGCCCCGCGTGACGATTCTGGTCCGCCCGTTCGCGGCACCGCCTTTCCGCGAGGCTGGCTTCACCTTCCACCTCTTCGCGCTGCCGGAAGAGCCCGGAGGAATCAATTCGGTCGTGCAACTGGAGGAATTCGACCGGGAGTATTTCGAATGGACCGCCGCGGAGGTTGACCGGTACGCGGACGCCTTCGACCGATCCCGGGCCGGGGCGCTCGACCCGGACGCCTCGATCGTGTTCCTCACCCGGCTGGCGGCGCGGTGACCGGACTGACCGCCGGGCGCCTGCAGGGGCGGCGCCCGGCGGGCCCCGCACGGTCAGCCGCGCAGCATGGCCAGGAGCCGCCGTGCCGCGACCGGGTCCAGCGCCAGCGTGCCGCCCTCCGGGTCCTTGGAGTCGCGCACCAGCAGCCCGGCGCCGTCGCCGGCGACCTCCACGCACGCGTCATTGTGCGAGCCGCTGTAAGAGCTCTTGCGGAAGGCCGACCGCTTTCCGCTGTCAGAGACATCCATGGATCTGCTCCTCGCCCGGCGGGCCCGATGCCCGCCGACAAGGTGATCATCCGTTTCGATGCCGGGAAAGCAGCGGGGCGCGCGACCGGCAATACCACCGGCAATTTCGCGTTCCATAAGGACCGATGAAGGGGGAGAATATGCCGAACGATCTACCGGCGCCCAGGACCGGCGCCGCAATCCGGACGTTCGATTCCATCGAGGTGCGCGACAAGGGTCGCGCGCTGCCGCTCGGCGGCCCCACCCACCAGGCGGTGCTGGCGCATCTGGTGATCTCCGAGGGTTGGATCGCCCGGGGCGCCCTGGTCTCCTACGTGTGGGACGGGAAGGAGGAGCCGCTCGGCGCCGACGAGGACCTGCAGCGCAAGGTCCGGGACGTCCGAAAGGTGCTGGAAGCGGCCGGGTTCGACTCGGACGTGCTGGAGACGGTGAACCGCGGCTACTGGCTGAAGCTGCCGCGTGTGGCCGACTTCCAGCTCTTCCGCGACCACGCAGAGCACGCCCGGCGGATCGCCGGGGAGGCCCCGGCCGCCGCCGCCGACCAGATGGCCGGCGCCTTGGACCACGTCGCGGGCACCCCTCTGCCCGGCCTGGCGGGCACCCGGGCAGAGGCGTTCCGGCAGCGCCTCCTGGCGGAGCGCGCCGAGGCTCGCCGCCTCCTGGAGTTGTGGTCGCTGCAGGCCGGCCGCGAGGAGGCCCGCGTCCCGCTGCTGCGCGAGGCCCTCGCCGAAGACCCCTACGACCAGGTGATGGCCGGCTACCTGATGTACGCGCTGGCGAAGCTGGGCCGCTCGAAGGAGGCCCTGTCCGTCCACGACGCGATGCTCGACCGCCTCACCCGCGAGGGCCTCCCCATCGATCCGCGGCTGACCGCCGCCCGCGACCGCATCCGGGATGGCGGCGTCGGCCCCGGCACCGAGGCCCCGGCTCCCGACCCGGCCCCCGCCGCCGCCCCCGGGAAGGCCGCGAACCACCACCACGAGTACCACCGGATCAAGATCGCCGAGGGCGGCACGGCCCAGTTCGGCGTGGTCAACAACTTCCCCACCGGGCCGTGACCCGGGACCACTCTCACCCACGGCGGTTGGTCGACCCGTGAACGAAGCGAACACCCAGCAGGAACCCGACAGCGAATCGGCTACCGAGACGGGCGAGCAGCCCGCCGGCGACGGTGCGAAGGACGAGCCCAGGGGCGGCGGCACCCGAGCCACCCACCAGTTCACGCAGGAGGCGAACCAGGAGTTCCACACCAAGGTCGAGAACCACGGGAACGTCTACCTCGGGATGCACGGCGCCCCGGGCGGGACGACGTCCAAGGCCGTCACCGGTGAGCTGAGCAAAGCGGAGATCCACACGCTCCGGACCAGCCCGGTCCGGTCACCCGTGCACGGCGAGGCGGTGCGACTGCTCTCCGATGCGCGAGTGCTGGTGATTTTTGGGCGGCCCGGCAGCGGGCGCGAGCACGGCGGCACCGCCGTGCTCGCCTGTCTCGACCCTCAGAAGATCTTCGTGCTGACGCCCGGGCTCATCTTGGACGAGCTGGCCCGCCGCGGCTACCAGGAAGGCTGCGCCTACTTCGCCGAGGCCGTCCGGGAAGGCGCCGACCGGCGGATGGCGACCGACGCCTGGCGGCGGGTCCGCACCAGGCTCGCCGACTGCGGGGCATGGCTGCTCGCGGTGTCGGCAGAGGAGGCCGGGGACATGTCCGGCGCCGGAGGCGTGCGGCGGCTGCGCTGGGAGCCCCCCGACATCGCCGAGATCCTCACCGCGCACGGCCTTGACGCCGCGACCGCCGAGGTCGTCCGGGACGAACTGCCGGACGAGCCCGCCATGGGCAGCGTCATCCGGACCGCCGAGCTGGTCGCGTCCGGTACAAACCCGAAGGAGGCCGTCCAGCACACCTTCGGGCTCGCCGCCGCCGCGACGGTCCGGGATTGGTTCGCGAGCACGCCGTCCCGGGCCGAGATCTGCTCGGTCACCGTCCTGGCGCTGACCGGGGGCCTCCGGCACCGCGACCACGGCATGTGCCTGATGAAGTTCGAAAGCATCCTCGACAAGCACATCCCGCCGTCGGCCGACGACGACAAGGAACGCGAGGACCTGCCGCGGCGGCGCGGCGCCGTCCTGAACGGCGACGGGCTGATGACCTGCGACCGGATCGTGCGCCACGGCGCCGCCAGCAGCCGGCTCCGGTTCAAGGACCCCGCCTACCGGTCGCATGTACTGCGCGAACTCTGGGGCGAGTACGACGAGCGGTTCTGGTACGTCGTCCACGAGTGGGTGCACGAGTACCTGCTGGACGACACCGTCCGGTTCAACCTGTCGGTCGGGCTGGCGCTGCTTGCCCGCGAGGCCTACGACGAGGTCGAGCCCGACTACCTGCTGCCCTGGTCGCAGGGCCGGGACGGCTGGCGGGGCCAGCAGGCGGCAGTGTGGGTGCTGTCGGTGATGTGCACCGATGAGGCGCTGTCCAAGACCGCCCTCGACACCGCGAACGACTGGGTCAACCACGGCACGTCCCAGCAGCGGTGGACGGGCGCCGTCGCCTTCACCGGCCTCCTCGGCGTCCGCTACCCCGAGGAGGCGGCCCGCCGCATGTGGCAGCTGGTCACCCAGTGCACGTCGATCAGTCCCGCCGTCGCGCAGAGCATGGGGCAGCTGTTCGCCACGCTGGTGGAAGCCGAGGGCAGGTCGCACCACGTCCTGGCGCTGCTGCGCAAGCGGCTGGACCTGCTGCGCCCGACCGGCCGGGACGCGCCGCGGTACCGGCTGGCGATGAAGGCCGTGCTGGCGGTGCTGTCGACCAAGCTGCCCGATGGCGGGAAGCCCGCCATCGTCGTTCTGCTGCTGGCCCGCCCCGACCGGCGCCCGCTGATCTGCCGGATCTGGGCCGACGCGCTGCGCTACGGCCCGGCCCGCCTGGGCGCACTGCGGGCGCTGGCACAGGCGCTGCGCGGTATCGAGCGGCTCAGCGAGCACGCCGAGCGGGAGGCCACCGCGCTCGGCGAGGAGCTGCGCCGCGCGCTCGGCCCCGCCGAGCAGGCGGCGCTCCGCCGCGACCTGCCGAATGTGATGGCCCGGAACCCGGCGCACCGCGACCGCCCGTCCCCCCTGACCAAGATCCTGCTGGCCGCGCTGGACGCGGCGAGCCCGTCCCCCGAGAGCGAGTGACGATGCCCTATCCGATCACCGAGCAGTGCCCCCTCGCCGAGGCCCGCAAGCACGGCCGCGCCGGCTTCAAGCGCAAGCAGCGGGTGGCCGCGGAACTGCCGCCCGCACGGCCGCACCAGGCGTACGTGTTCCAGATCGGCGACCGCTTCACGGTGCTGCGGCATCCCCGGCCCGACCACCCCGACGCGATCGAGGCGACCAGCGTCAGCGTCGTCGACATGGCGATGGGCGTGAGCGTCGCGGTGCGGCTGCCGGTCGCGTCGCAGGACGCGCAGACGTTCCAGGTGGACGTCATGTTCGACTGCACGGTGGTGGACGCCTCCCGGGTCGTGAAGTCAGGGCTGCGCGACGTCACCGCACCGCTGGAGCAGTACCTGCGCGAGCACAACGAGATCTTCGAGGTGGGCCTGCGGCGCGGCCTCGCGGAGTGGAAGGAGTTCAAACTGGACGTGACCGCGCAGATCAAGGCGTACGCCCACTTCATCCAGCCGACGGTGCCGGGCATGCGGATCGCGCTCGCCGCGGTGGACGTCCAGACGCCGCCGCCGATCAGCAAGGTGGAGGGCACCCTCGGCGAGGACGCCGGCGAGCAGCGCGTCGCGGACCAGAAGGCGGAGATGGAGCGTGACGCGGAACGCCGGACGCGCGAGTTCAGGGTCGAGATGCAAGAGAGGGAGCGGGAGGCCGAGCTCCGCAACCGCGAGGAGCGGGCCGAGTTCGCGCGCACCCAGCTCGACCACGACTACGACGCCATCGGCAACGACCCGGTGCGCGCGACGATCCTCGCCAACCAGTACGGCGCCATCGGCCACGAAGATGTCGCGGTGACGGTCGGTGAGCAGGACCGCCGGGAGGAGGAGCACCGCGAGAAGCTCCGGTTGGAGCAGCGCGGCGACGCCCAGGCGCTGCTGGACCGCGAGGAGCGGCTGCGCCTGGAGCGGCGCGCCGACTACCGCGCCGTCGCTGAGCAGGAGCACGAGGACAAGCTGCGCCGCGAGGTGTGGGACCGGGAGGAGAAGCTGGCCGAGATCGAGGCCGGGCGCAAGGACATGATCCGCCGCGAGACCTGGGACCGGCAGGACCGCCGGGATCGCGACGAGCGCGAGCACCAGGACCGGCTGCACGCGCTGGACCTCCGGCTGAACCTGCTGCGGGAGATCGCCAAACACGGCTACCTGGACCAGATCAATGTCGATGTGGAGGGCCTGATCAAGGGCCTGCAGGCCGACTCGGGCAAGCCCGCCGTGGATTCCGGCCAGCGCCCCGAAATCGTCGAACCGAGCCGTGACGCCGCCGACGACCAGAGCATCGAGGACCTCACCGAAGATGACGACGACTACTGACCCTTCCCGCGACGTGGGCCCGTTCACCGCGATCACCCCTGAGGCGTTCCGCCCCGTCCCTCCGAGCACCGGCCCGCTCCGCCTGGTCCGTGACCTGATCGGGGTCATCGACGAGCGGCTGTGCTGGTCCCCCGAGGAGCGCCCGCGGCTGGCCTGGCAGGGCGTGATCACCCTGTTCACCGGCTGCATGGCCGCGGTATCCATGAGCTTCTTCCTGTACCGCGTCTTCGGCCACCCCGCGGTGTTCGCGGTGGCGCTGTTCTGGGGCGCCCTGATCTTCGCCCTGGACGCCTGGCTCATCTCCTCGGCGCAGGGCGTGGTGAGCGGCGCCCGCAAACTCGTGCTGTTCGTCCCGCGGATTCTGATGGCCGTCCTGATAGCCGTGGTGATCGCCGAGCCCTTGGTACTGCGCCTGTTCCATGAGGAGATCCGCCAGGAGGCCCTGCAGATCCGCCAGGTGCAGGCCCTGGAGTACGAGAGCAGGCTGCGCCGGTGCAACCCCACCACCGGCCTGCCGAGTACGTCCTCCGACTGCGCGGGCAGCACCCTGAGCGTCGCGGGCTTTCCCGCAGGCGTTCAAGCGGACCTGGACGCCAAGCAGCGAGAGCGCACCCAACTGACCGACCAGATCAGGCCAATCGAGCGGAAACTGGACGCTCTGGAGAAGCGTGCCCGCGAGGAGTGCGACGGCACCGGCGGCACCCGGCGCTACGGCAACGGGGTCAACTGCAAGGCCAACCGCGCGACGTTCGCCACCTACAAGAAGACGTCCGGCATCGACGGCCTGCACCGGCAACTCGCCGCCGTCAACGCCAAGATCACCGCCTTGACCACGGACCTGGGCACCGGCACGGCCGGCTACGCCGCCAACGTGAACAAGCGGATCGCGGAGCAGGTGGCGGAACGCAAGAGCGCGGCGAAGGGCATCGGCGTCCTGGAGGAGATCAAAGCCCTGCACCACCTGGCATCCCGGGACACCAACGCCGGCGCCGCCCTCTGGCTCCTGCGCCTCCTGCTCATCATCGTCGAGTGCGCCCCCGTCCTGACCAAACTGCTGGGCGGTACCGGCAAGTACGACCGCCTGCACGAGGCCCGCCTGACGGCCAACGAAGTCGTGCACCGCCGCTGGGTGGATGCGCAGACGGCAGCCGAACTCGACCGCATCGAAGTGGCCGCGGCCAAGGAGAAAGAGCACAGCGCCGCCCTGATGGCCCTGGTCAACGAGGCGGAACACGACCGCGAACTGGCCGCCGTCCGCCGCCAGGAAGCCGATGACGCCGCGGAACGAGCCAACCTGAAGCGCAAGATCGACGCCTACGCCGCCCAGATCCGTGGCACCGCATGAGGCCGCGAACGTTTCCGTCACGGCCGCCATCAGGCGAAGTCGATGGAGGGCCGTCCCCCGGGCGTCGTCTGGGCCGCACCAGCCCTTGCAGACCTAGGCGAAGCCCTGCAAACGGGAGCTGGAGACCTCGAACCGCTTCTTCCACCTGATCTGGCGGTCGTTCGCACGCGGCACGATCGGCGCCCCGGCCCTCGGGATGGGACGGATGGCGGAGCAACTCGCGGCCCGGTTGCCGGACGGAGCAGTGTCACTGGAGACCGCCGTGCGAGCGGTCACAGGCGAGGGGTGCAGAGCTCCGAGGGAGAGGCATTCGAGGCGGATGCCGTCATCGTGGCGACCGACCCCGCCCAGGCCGCCGCCCTCGTCCCCGAGATCGACGCGCCCGTCATGCGGGACGTCACCACCTTCTACCACGCGGCGCCGAAGTCCCCGCTGGAGGAGCCCCTGCAAATCCTGGACGCCGAGGGGATCATCACCGACACCCTCGTTCTCACCGACGCGGCGCCCGAGTACTCCGCCGACGGCCGCGCACTCATCTCGACATCCGTGCTCGGGATCGACGCCGACGAGTCGCGCGTGCGCGGCCGGCTGGAGGAGATCTACGGTGACACCGCCGGGTGGCAGCTGATCGCCACTTATCCGATCAAAGCCGCTCTTCCGGCGATGCTCCCGCCACTGCGGCTGCGCCGTCCGGTGCGGATACGCAGGGGACGCTACGTATGCGGCGACCACCGCGACACCGGCTCCATCCAAGGAGCCCTGGTGTCCGGCCGCCGTGCCGCCGAAGCCGTCCTGGCCGACCTGCCCGGCTGAGCCGGGTACCTGGGAGGGCGGCCTGCGGGCCCAACGTGCTGTCGAACCTTGGCATTGCGCGGCTTGGACCCGGACCCGCGGGACACGGTTGCTCGACGCGAACACGTCCACTGGATCGCCCCGACCCGTCCGGTCTGACGAACGGGTCGGTGTCAGCGGCTTCACCGATCAGAAATCCTTCGCCACGCCGTCAGTTCTGGTGGCCCCTCGCCACCCGCGGAAGGATTGACGACCATGACCGACGCCGGCCTGCTGGACGCCGACACGGCCGCGTTCATCGCGGCGGCCCGCTCGAACGACACAGCTCAGTTCGCGCTCATCACGGAGCGCTACCGGCGGGAGCTGCAGGTGCACTGCTACCGGATGCTCGCGAACTACGAGGACGCTCAGGACATGACGCAGGAGACGTTCCTGCGGTCGTGGAGCAAGCGAGAGTCGTTCAAGGGCAACGCCGCGCTGCGGACCTGGCTGTACCGGATCGCGACGAACGCCTGCCTCGACTTCCTGGAGAAGCGCAACGACCGCACACCCGTGCCCGCCGAGCTGCCGGACGCGGGCTCGGAAATGCGCTACCTGCAGCCATACCCGGACCGGATGCTTCCGGAGGACCCGCAGGAATCGGTGGTGGCGCGGGAGACGATCGAGCTGGCGTTCATCGTCGCCGTCCAGCACCTGCCGCCGAGGCAGCGGGCGGTGTTCATCCTGCGGGACGTCCTCGGCTGGCCGGCGTCGAAGGCCGCGGACGCCCTCGAACTGACCGTCGCGTCGGTGACCAGCGCACTGCAGCGGGCGCGCGTGACGATGCGCGAGCAGCTGCCCGACCGCCGCCTCGACTGGCGGAGCTCTGCCACGCACGAGCTGTCGGACGACGAGCGCGGCGTGGTGAAGTCGTACATCGACGCCCATGAGCGCAACGACCTCGACGGGCTGATGGCCCTGCTGCGCGACGACCTGCGCTTCATGATGCTGCCCGGGTCGGGCACCGTGGACGTCACCGCCAAGGACGCGGTGGACGGCTGGGTCGCCGGTGGGCTCTTCCAGCCCGGCCACGACGACTGGCGCTGCATCGCCACGACGGTCAACCGCATGCCCGCCGCCGTGCTGTACCTCCGCACCCCCGACGACCCCGAATACCGTCTGTTCAATATCGCGGTCCTGCACATCGTCGACGGGAAGATCGCCGAGCTCACCGGATTCGACGCCACCGACAAACCATGGCTGAACCTGCCCGCGACGCTGTGACCGGACGAGTCCCCACCGGCGACGACTCATAGTCGAGGGGCACGGCGAGCGTGCCAGAAAGGATTTCGACCTGGCCTTAGGAGCCGAGCATCTGGCCCGTGCTCATCGCCTCGTCTCGTATCGGGTCAGCAGCACGCCGCCGGGAAATGTCCGCGTCTCGACCAGGTTCAGCTTCACCCAGCTGTCCAGCGCGGTGAAGAACGGCTTGCCTCCGCCCACCAGGACCGGCACGGTGACCAGCACGTACTCGTCGATCAGCCCGGCCCGCATCGCAGCTCCGGCGAGTGTGGCGCTGCTGATGTCCATCGGGCCACCGTCCTCGGCCTTGAGCCGGGTGATCTCGGTGACCGCGTCGCCGGTGACCAGGCGGGCGTTCCAGTCGACCTTGTCGATCGTCGATGAGAACACCGCCTTCGGCATGTCCCGCCAGCGGCGGGCGAACTCGATCTCCGCCGGTGTGGCGCCGGGCTGCCGGTCGGCGGTCGGCCAGTGGGAGCTCATCATCTCCCACAATCTGCGCCCGTACAGCGCCAGGCCGGTCGCCCCCACCCGGTCGGACCACCACTGGAACAGCTCGTCGCTCGGCACGCTCCAGCCCAGGTCGTCGCCGGGCGCGGCGATGTAGCCGTCCAGGCTCAGGTTCATGCCGTAGGTCAGTTTCCGCATGGCGTCAGCCTCCTGTGAGTCGATCTCACACCTACAGACGGGCGCGGCGCGGAAACCTAATCGGTGTGCGATCTGCGCCGGCAGGTAGTCCCCGCGTCCCGACGCAGCACGGCGTACTCGGCTACGTCCGGCGGCGTTTTTTGTGGCGGCGCTTGGGGGTGGAGCGCTGGCGGGGCGGCTTCTTGCGGGCGGGCTGTTGTTGGGCGTTGCGGCCGCGGGAGCTGTTGGGGGTGCGGCCGCGGACGATGCCGATCAGTTCCTCCATGAGATCGGTCGTCTCGGCATCGAGCCAGGCCAGGCCGATCTGGGATTGAGGAGCGTCGGTCACGGGGCGGTAGGTGAGGTCTCGGCGGTGGTGGAGGCGGGCCAAAGACTGCGGAAGCAGCAGGATGCCGGCCCCCGACGCCACCAACTCGATCGCAGCGGCGGTGTCATCGGGACGGGTGAAGGCGGGCTGCCCGGGACGGTCGTCCCAGGTCAATACCTCGTCGAGCGGCTCGAACACGTCCTCGTCGGCGAGATCGGCAAGCTCGACCTCCTCCACCGCGGCCACCGCGTGGTCCTTGGGCACCACCACGACGGTCGTCTCCAGGTACAGCGGGATCACATGGAGGGCCTCGCGGTCGACGGGCAGGCGTACGAACGCCGCGTCCACATCGCCCTTCCGCAGCAGGGGGACGGCATCGGCGGCGGGGAGCTGCACCAGCTCAAGCGGCACATCCCGCACCCGCTCGGCCCATACCCCCGCCCACTTCCCGGGCGTCACCCCCGGCACGTAGGCCAGCCGGAACTCACCTTCGGTCACTCCCTCAGCGTAGTCCCGTCCAGGCAGCCCCTTCCGCTGGCTACCCTTGGGGCCATGAGCGCGTCCAAGGCGAAGACCCCGCAGACCATGAAGCCCGCGACCGCGGCCAAGAAGCTGGGGATCCTGCTGTCGGCGGCGCCCGCCGAGTTCCAGGAAGGCCCTGTTTCCCGGGACGAATTGAACGCGCTCCAGGCCGACCCGCCCTCGTGGCTCGCCCGACTTCGCCGCGAAGGCCCCCACCCCCGTCAGGTCGTCGCCGCCAGGCTCCGTGTCTCCGCCTCAGGTCTCGCCCGCGCCGGCATCACGGGCCCCCTCACCACAGCCGAGATCGAGAACCTGAAGGCCGAGAACCCCGACTGGCTGGAACGCGAGCAGGCCGTCCGCGTCAAAGTCCGCGAAGAGGAACTCCGCCTCAAGCAGCAGCGCGCCAAGGCCTGACTCCCGTAATGCCCCGGCCGAGGCGCCGGGGCTGAGGCATGTCAGGACGCCGAGCCGGCCGGAATCATCGCCGACACCTGCGCTTCCGTGCTGCCCGAAGGCGTCCACACCGCCGCAGAGAAGACCACTGCAGATCAGCCCCTGACCAGGCCCGCAATATCGGTGGCCCGCAGGCTCGCAATGACGGCGGGCTGCTCTGCAGCTGGATGAAGATGAAATCGTGAAAGGGCTCTTGACTCGAATTGAAGTGCGTCGATAGTTTCGCGGGAAACGTCCAGAAAAAGTGCATTGGACTCGTCCGCTTCCTATGATCCGCTGAAAGATGGCCGGAGAGCCGGCGGACGGTGCCGCAATGACACCGGACAGGAAAGGACCCCCGTGCTCCCCGCTCTCCGCAGATGGACCATCACCGCCATCGCCGCGGTCACCGCGTCGACGGCCGCGCTGACCGGTGCCCACCTCACCGGACAGCAGCCGCAGGCCGCCAAGGTCGCCGCCGTCTCCTATGCCCCACCCGAGGCCAAGGCGATCGCCGCGGCCAACCTGTACGTCGACCCGAACTCCAACCCGGCGGCCTGGGTCGCCGCCAACCCCGGCGACCCGCGGGCCGCTCGCATCAAGGCGGCCATCGCCGACCGGCCGATCGCACGCTGGTTCGGCAACTGGGACAGCGATATCACCGCGGCGGTGTCCCGCTATGTCGGCGGTGCCGCGCAGACCGGGGCCACGCCGGTGCTGGTGGCCTACAACGTCCCGGGCCGTGACTGCGGCAGCCACTCCGGCGGCGGCGCGGGCAGCCCGGAGGCCTACCGCACCTGGATCGGGCAGTTCGCCACGGCCATCGGCGACCACCGGGCGATCGTCGTGGTGGAGCCCGACGCGGTCGCCCAACTCGACTGCCTGCCGAACGACAGCGAGCGGCAGATCCGGCTCGACCTGCTGAGATACGGCGTGCAGCAGTTCAAGCAGAAGGCACCGAACGCCTGGGTCTACCTGGACGCCGCCAATGCCAACTGGATTCCCGCCGGCACCATGGCCCAGCGTCTGCAGGCCGCCGGGATCGCAGACGCACGCGGCTTCTCGGTCAACGTGTCGAACTACTACACGACCGAACAGTCGGTCACCTACGCCAAGGCCGTCAATGCCGGGCTCCCCGGCGGTAAGACCTTCGTGGTCGACACCAGCCGCAACGGCAACGGCTCCAATGGTGAATGGTGCAACCCGGCCGGACGCAGGCTCGGCACCCCGCCCCGCGAGGGAGCCGATGCGGAACTGGAACTGTGGGTCAAGGTCCCAGGCGACTCCGACGGCGACTGCGGAATCGGTGCGGGGATTCCCGCCGGCCAGTTCAGCCCCGACTTGGCCATTCGCCTGATCGACGGCACTTGATATCCAGGCGTGCCGCCCGCGCCGCAGCCCACCATCCCGGTGGAGGGCGACAGGTGGTCACGCCGACCTGACAACCGCCGTCCCCTCGGCCCGTCCCGGCGTCATGTCCGGGGCGGGCCGACGCCGCAGCCAGTGGCGGGTGGGGTGGCCGGCCCACTGGGGTGCGGTTTTCCGAACGTCCGATTCGGGGGCGGGCACGATCGATCGCCGTGCTCCGCCCGCCGAGGATGAGCCGGACGGGATGCCGGGATTCGCCGAGCGGTCGGCTCCGTGCCGCTCAGTGCTCGATGTCGATGACCACCTTTCCCAGGGCCGTGCCGTTCTCCACGGCGGCGTGTGCTTCGGCCACCGTCTCGAGGCTGAAGCGCTGCGGGTCGAGCAAGGGGCGGAGTCCGCCGGCGTCCGCGAGCGCGGTGGCCTCCCGGAGGATCTGGCCGTGATGTTCGCGCCCGGCTCCCGTCAGCATCGGCAGCAGGGTGAACACGCCCGAGTAGGTGGCGCCGCGGAACGACAGCGGCGCGAGGCTGTGCGTACCCCATCCCAGGGCACTGACCACGTGCCCGGTATAGGTGCGCACGGCCGTGAACGAGGCGTCCAGGACCGCGCCCCCGACGGTGTCGAACACCACGTCGAAGCCGGCGCCGCCGGTATGTTCGGCCACGTACTCCTCGACGGACGTCGTGCTGTAGTCGATCGGCGTCGCACCGAGGTCCCGGACGAGGGGCGCCTTGGCGGCCGACGCGGTCGCGTAGACCTCGGCGCCGCGGGACGCCGCGAGCTGGACGGCGACACCGCCCACACCGCCGGCGCCGCCCTGCACCAGGACGCGCTGGCCCGCCCGCACCCCGGCACGGTCGACCAGCCCCTCCCACGCCGTGATCACGGCGAGGGGGAGCGCCGCCGCTTCACGCATCCCCAAGGAGGCCGGCTTGGGGGCGAGCAGGCGGGCGTCGACGGCCGCGTACTGCGCCAGCGATCCCTGGAGATCGCCCACTCCGCCGGTCAGCCCGTACACCTCGTCGCCCGGCCGGAAGCCGGTCACCCCCGGTCCCGCCTCCACGACCACGCCTGCCAGGTCCAGGCCCAGAACCGCCGGCAGCCGGCTGCGCGCATGATCCGCGCGGCCCGCCCGGATCTTGGTGTCGAGCGGATTGACGCCGCTCGCGCGAATCCGGACCAGCACCTGTCCCGTCCCCGGCACGGGGTGCGGTACCTCGCGCAGATCCAGGTGACCACCGAACTCCTCCAGTACGACAGCGCGCATGGCATGTCTCCCTTTCTCCCGATGCCCCGAGTGTCGGTGCTGTGAGCGCCGGCTCGCATCCGTGGCCTCACTGGTGGCGTGCCCGGGAACCTGCCGACGTGCCCGGCGGCGCGCCGGGGCCGACGGTGATCGGCTCGCTCCACGGCCTGCCCCGCGCCAGGGCCGGACGCCGACCGGTGAGGGTGTTTCGGGTGCGCCGCGGCGACGCAGGTCGTCAGGCGCTAGGGACTCCCGCCGGGGACCGACGGATGCGAGTGGCGGGACGCCGAGAACAGACTGGCCGCATTCCGGTGCCGAACGAGAGGAACCAGACGATGAGCATCACGACGAACTCCGCAGGCAAGCCCACGATCGTGCTGGTGCACGGGGCGTTCGCCGAGTCGTCGAGCTGGAACGGCGTCATCGCCGCACTGCTCGACGACGGCCACCCCGTGATCGCCGTCGCGAACCCGCTGCGCGGGGTCGCCTACGACGCCGACCACCTGCGCGGCGTCCTCGCCGCGATCGACGGCGACGTCATCTGCGTCGGCCACTCGTACGGCGGCATCGTCATCACCAACGGGACCGCCGGGAACGGCAACGTGAAGGCGCTGGTCTACATCGGCGCCTTCGCCCCCGACACGGGGGAGAGCGCCGCCGACCTCGCGGGCCGCTACGAGGGAAGCACCCTCGGGGAGACGCTCGCGCCCGTGAAGCTCGCCGACGGCAGTACGGACCTGTACATCCGGCAGGACCTCTACCACGCGCAGTTCGCCGCAGACTCCCCGGCCCGCGAGGCCGCGGTGATGGCCGTGACGCAGCGCCCGATCGCCGAGTCGGCGCTCGCCGAGCCGTCGGGCGAGCCGGCCTGGAAGACGATCCCGTCGTGGTTCCTGATCGGCGGCAAGGACAAGAACATCCCCGCCGCGGCCCAGCGGTTCATGGCGGAGCGGGCGGGATCCCGGCGGACCGTGGAGCTGCCGGAGGGCTCCCACGCCGTCGGCATCCCGGAGGCCGCCACCGTCGCCGACCTCGTCCGGGAGGCCGCCGCCTCCACGGCGTGACCGTGGTGGACGCGCCACCGGTCCTTCGAACCAGTAAGGGGTCCCGTCATGACCGACCAGTCCGACGCCGGCATCGTTCTGGAGCCCGCCTCGCAGCGGCTCTCCGACGCCACCGCGCACCCGCCCTTCCTGTACGAACTGGGGGTGGCGAAGGCCCGCAAGGTGCTCGACGACCTCCAGGCGGAACCGATCGAGAAACTCCCCGCCGACTCGGAATGGACGACCGTCCCCGTCGACGCCGGCGACGTGCGGGTGCGCATCGTGCGCCCGCAGGGCGCAGCACGGCCGCTGCCGGCCGTGCTGTACATGCACGGCGGCGGGTGGATCCTCGGCAACGCGGACACCCACGACCGGCTCGTCCGCGAGCTCGCGGTGGGGGCGGGGGCCGCCGTCGTGTTCGTCGAGTACACGCGCTCGCCGGAAGCCCGCTACCCCGTCGCCGTCGAGCAGGGGTACGCGACCGCCCAGTGGATCGTCCGGCACGGCCGTGAGCATGGTCTCGACCCCGACCGCCTGGCCGTCGCCGGCGACTCCGTGGGCGGGAACATGGCGGCGGCGCTGACCCTGCTGGCCAAGGAGCGCGGCGACGTCCGGTTCGTCCACCAGTCCCTGTACTACCCGGTCACCGACGCGGGCATGGACACCGGCTCCTACGCCCGCTTCGCGACCGGCTACTTCCTCACGGCGAAGGCCATGGCGTGGTTCTGGGACGCCTACCTGCCCGACGCCGCGCGCCGCGCGGCCATCACCGTCTCGCCCCTGCGGGCGACCCGGGACCAGTTGGCGGGCCTTCCGCCCGCCTTCGTGATCGTGGACGAGGCCGACGTGCTGCGGGACGAGGGCGAGGCGTACGCCGCGAAACTCCGTGCCGCGGGTGTTCCGGTGACCGCGGTCCGCTATGGCGGCATCACCCACGACTTCATGATGCTCAACCCGCTCAGCGAGACCGACGCCACCCGGGCGGCCGTCGCCCAGGCCGTCGCGGTGCTCCGCGCGGCGCTGGACTCCGACGACTGATACGGGCGTGGGAGCCCGGACCGAGCCTTGAGGGAGGAACGGATGGCACCGCCGGCAGAGGACTTCGACCTTCTCGTCGTGGGCGGCGGCAAGGCCGGCAAGACGCTGGCCATGGACCGGGCGCGGGGCGGCGCCCGCGTGGCGATGGTGGAGCAGGGCATGATCGGGGGCACGTGCATCAATGTCGCGTGCATCCCGACCAAGGCCCTCGTGGCCAGCGCCCGCGCCCGCAGGACGCTGGACCGCGGCCGCGAACTCGGGCTCATCGTGGACGGTGCGGAGGCCGACGCCGACCTGCTCCGGGCGCACAAGAGCGATGTCGTCGACGGAATGGTCGCGCTCAACCACAAGCAGTTCCTCGACTCGGGCATGGACCTGGTGATCGGCCGGGCGCGGTTCGTGGCCGAGCGCACTGTGGACGTCCGGCTGGGCGACGGCGGCAGGCGGGTGCTGCGCGGTGCGGACACGGTCATCAACACCGGCACGCGGCCGCGTGTCCCCGCCATCCCGGGACTGGACGCGGCCGGGGCGCTGACGAGCGAGAGCCTGCTGCGGTTGGAGTCGATCCCCGGTCGGCTCATCGTGCTGGGTGACGGGCCCATCGGGCTGGAGTTCGCCGACATGTTCGCCGCGTTCGGCAGCCGGGTGACCGTGGTGAGCCGGCATTCCCGGCTGCTGCCGCGTGAGGACGCCGAGATCGCGGCGGCGGTGCGGGACCTGCTGTCCGGCCATGGCGTCACCGTCCTGCTCGAGCGCGAGGTCGCGCGCGTCGGCCGTGACGGCGGCGGCGAGGTGACCGTGGTGCTGGCGGACGGCCTGGAACTGGCCGGTGACGACGTGCTGGTCGCCGTGGGACGGCAGCCGGTCACGGAGGAGCTCGATCTCCCGCGGGCGGGCGTGGCGGTCACCGCCGCCGGGTTCGTCGACGTCGACGAGCACCTGGCCACGACCGCGCCGCACACGTGGGCGGCGGGCGACGTGGCCGGCAGCCCGCAGTTCACCCACGCGTCCCTCGACGACTACCGGATCCTCAAGGAGAACATGGCGGGCGGCTCCCGGTCCACCAAGGACCGGCTGGTCCCGCGCACGACCTTCCTCAGCCTCGACCTCGCCCACGTCGGCCTCAC
The DNA here is from genome assembly GCF_008327685.1 of Actinomadura sp. K4S16. Classification (GTDB taxonomy): domain Bacteria; phylum Actinomycetota; class Actinomycetes; order Streptosporangiales; family Streptosporangiaceae; genus Spirillospora. The sequence goes on along the minus strand of NZ_BDDE01000017.1, from coordinate 63,503 downwards.
CGAGGGGGAGGCCCGTCGGCTCGGCCACCCCGTGAAGATCGCCCGCCTGCCCGTGTCGGCCATTCCCCGCGCCCGCACGACCGGGGAGACGCGGGGGCTGTGGAAGGCCGTCGTCCACGCGGACACGGACCGCATTCTGGGCGCGACGCTGCTCGGGCCGGAAACCGGCGAGACCATCACCACCGTGCAGACCGCGATGCTCGCCGGCCTGCCCTTCACCGCCCTCCGCGACATGATGATCACCCACCCCACCATGAGCGAGGGGCTCACCATGCTCTTCGCGGGCTTGACCGACGACTGACGACGGGCCCGCCTGCGCCCGCATTCCGGGCGCACCTGCCCCGACCTGGGCGAACCGCCGTTCGCGGCCGTAGAGTGGCCTCAGCGGCTCCCGGCGGACGGAGGTGGGATGTCGTCGACAGATCCGACCGGCCTGCGTCCTCCCGCCTGGCCGCAGCGGTCCGGACTGCTGGGGCGGCGTGCGGAGTGCGAGGCGCTCGATCGGCTGGTGGACTCCGTGCGCGCCGGGGAGAGCCGGTCGCTGGTGATCCGCGGGGAGCCGGGGACGGGCAAGTCGGCGCTGCTGGAGTACCTGGTGCGGCGGGCCGACGGCTGCCGCGTGGTGCGCGCCGTGGGGGCCCAGTCGGAGATGGAACTCGCCTTCGCGGCCGTGCACCAGTTGTGCACGCCGATGCTGGACCTGCTCGGCAGGCTGCCGGAGCCGCAGCGCGATGCGCTGAGGACGGCGTTCGGCCTGCGCGGCGGGCCGCCGCCGGACCGCTTCCTGCTGGGCCTGGCCGTGCTCGGCCTGTTCGCCGCGGCGGCCGAGCCGCGTCCGCTCGTGTGCGTGGTCGACGATGTCCAGTGGCTGGACAGGGCTTCCGCGCAGCTCCTGGCGTTCGTGGCGCGCCGTCTGGGCGCGGAGTCGGTGGCCTGCGTGTTCGCGGTCCGCGACGCGGAGGAGGGCGCGGAGCACGACGCCGACTCCCCCGACCGGTGGGGGCTGCCGGAGATGGAGCTGCGGGGGCTGGGCGACCGTGACGCGCGGGAGCTGCTGCGGCGGGCGGTACCGGGTCCGCTCGACGAGGGGGTGCGCGACCGGATCATCGCCGAGGCCCGCGGCAACCCGCTGGCCCTGCTGGAGCTGCCGCTCGGCTCGACCCCCGCCGAGCTGGCGGGCGGCTTCGGACTCCCCGGGACGGGGACGCTCTCCCGTCGCATCGAGGACGGCTACCTGCGGCAGCTGGAGCGGCTGCCCCCGGCCACGCGGCGGCTGCTGCTGCTGGCCGCCGCCGAGCCGCTCGGCGACGCGGCCCTGGTCTGGCGGGCGGCCTCCGGGACGGGCATCACCGACGGCACCGCGGCCGCCGCCCCCGCGGACCATCTGATCCAGTTCGGCACCCTGATCCGCTTCCGGCATCCCCTGGTGCGCTCGGCGGTCTACCGGGCCGCGACGGCGGAGGAACGGCTGGGCGCGCACGCGGCGCTGGCGGACGCGACCGATGCCCGCGCGCATCCGGAACGCCGTGCCTGGCACCGTGCGCACACGGCGGCCGAGCCCGACGAGGAGATCGCCGCGGAACTCGAACGCTCGGCCGGGCATGCGCAGGCGCGCGGAGGCCTGGCCGCGGCGGCGGCCTTCATGCAGCGCGCCGTCGCGCTCACCCCCGATCCCGCGCGCCGCGCCGAGCGGGCCCTGACCGCCGCCCACGCCCAGCAGGAGGCCGGCGCGGCCGAAGCCGCCCGGAGGCTGCTGGCCGCGGCCCAGGCGGGGCCGCTCGACGAGCGGCAGCGTGCTCGGGCGACCCTGCTGCACGCCGAGATCGAGTTCTCCGCGCACCACGGCAACCTGGCTCCGCCTCTGCTGCTCGACGCCGCCAAGCAACTGGAGCCGCTGGACCTGCCCCTTGCGCGTGACACCTACCTCCAGGCCCTGTCCGCCGTGATGTTCGCCGGCCGCCTGGCGCAGGGCACCGGACTGCTGGAGGTCGCCGTGGCGGCCCGTGCCGCGCCGCGTCCGCCGGCACCCTGCCGGGCCGCCGATCTCCTCCTGGACGCCTTGGCCCTGCTGTTCACCGAGGACGCGGCGGCGGCGGCCCCGGCGATGAGGCGGGCGCTGCACGCCTTCCTGGCCCGGGACGTCTCCGCGGACGACGAACTCCGATGGCTGTGGCTCGCGTTCATCACGGCCATGGCTCGGTGGGACGACGAGGCGGGCCGGTCGCTGGCCGACCGCCACGTCCGCCTGGCACGGGAGACCGGCGCCCTCGCGGTGCTGCCTCTCGCCCTGAGTTCGCGCATCATGGTGCGGCTCTTCGAAGGTGACCTGGCCGGGGCGACGACGCTCAGCGAGGAGGTGGACACCCTCACCGCGGCCACCGGGATGCAGATCACGAACTACGGTGCCCTCGCGCTCGCCGCGTGGCGGGGCCGCGAAGCGGAGGCCGAGGAGCTGAGGGGAACGGCCGTCAGCGAAGCGACTTCGCGGGGCGAGGGGGTCGGTCTGAGCGTGGCCCAGTGGACGAGCGCCGTGCTCTACAACGGTCTGGGGCGCTACGAGAAGGCCCGGGACGCCGCCCGGCAGGCCAGCGCGGACCCTCCGGCACCGGGCGTCGCGGCCCAGTGGGCGCCGACCGAACTGGTCGAGGCGGCGGTCCGCTGCGGAGACACGCGCCTCGCCGCAAGGGCGCTCGGGCAGCTGCTGGAGACCACACAGGCGAGCGAGACGGACTGGGCAAGGGGAATCACGGCCCGCTCACGCGCGCTCCTCGGCCACGGCGACGAGGCGGAGGCCCTCTACGGCGAGGCGATCGACCGCCTCGGCCGCACCCGGCTGCGCTCGGAGACGGCCCGCGCCCACCTGCTGTTCGGCGAATGGCTGCGCCGCGAGCGGCGTCGGCTCGAAGCGCGCGAACACCTGCGCAACGCGCATGGGATGTTCACCGCGATGGGCATGGAGGCGTTCGCCGAGCGCGCCGCACGGGAGTTGCGGGCCACCGGCGAGACCGCGCACAGGAGAAGCGCCGAAGCCGACGGTGACCTGACCCAGCGAGAGTTGCAGATCGCACGTCTCGCCAGTACGGGCCTGACCAATCCCGAGATCGGCGGCAGGCTGTTCATGAGCCCGCGCACGGTCGAGTACCACCTGCGCAAGGTCTTCGCGAAGCGCGGCATCGCCTCGCGGACCGAGCTCGGGACCGTGCTCGGCGCCGACGCCGGGCCCACAGGCTGAGCGTGCCGGGCCGGTCGGCGCGCCGGTCACGCGCCGCTCCTCCCCGCTGCGGCGTACTTCCGGGCATGGGCCACCGTACGGGCCGCCTCGACCAGGCCGGCGGCTCCGGCCAGGCCGCGCTCCAGCACCTCGGAGGGGTCACCACCACTTGCGCGGACGGCGTCGCCGAAGTGGTGCATGTCCTTGTGCATGAGCGTGTGGACGTGTTCGGCCAGTTCCGGGGTGATGTCGCGGCCGAGGGCGTGGAGCGCCGCACTGCCGCCGCTGCTAGCGGAGACCACCTCGATGAGGGCCGGAAGGTCCAGGCCGACCTGCGCGGCCAGACCGAGCACGTCCTCGGCGTTCTTCATGTTGGTGATGGTGAGCGCGTTGTTGAACAACTTGGTGATCTGGCCCGCGCCGACCGCTCCCATCAGTTTGACGGTGTCGCTGAACGTGTCGAACACCGGTCGGGCCGCCTCGAACGCGTCCCGCGACCCGCCGGTGAAGGTCGTCGGCGTGCGGGCGCGGGCAGCGGGGCCGCCGCCGCTGACGGGGGCGTCGAGGTAAACGCCTCCGGCCTGCGCGACGTGTTCGGCGATGCGGACGGCCTCGGTGGGATCGCCGGTGCCGTGGTTGACGATGATCGTCCCCGGGACGAGGGCGGCCAGCAGTCCTTGGCCGTCCAGTATCTGCGCGGGCCACGGCCTACCTGCTGCAGATCGCCGCACCGGCGGGGGCGCGGCGCAAACGGCCCCGCAAACCCGAGCGGGCCGGCGAGGGCATCCGAGCCCTCATCGACACGTGGCCACTCACCCCGGCGTACATCCACGGCAAGTACATGGACGTACTCGCCGCCAACAGCCTCGCCATCGCCCTCTCACCGTTCAACGCCCCGGGCCGCAACGGCATCCTCGCGGCTTTCCTGGAACCTGAGATGCGGGAGCTCCATCAGGACTGGGAGGGCATGACCGCCCGGGTCGTCCCTTATCTGCGTTCCATCGCCGGCGCGGACATCGACGACCCGCGCCTGGTCGAGATCCTCGGTGAGCTGTCCCTGCGCAGCTCGCCAGCATGCATGCCCCCGATACACCACCTGCAACCGCCCGACCCGTCCCCCGGCGCACCACGCCGTGACCACCCGCTGCCAGTCGGGGATCGAGCGGGTTGTGCACGGTCGGGTCGTCGAGAGACGTTCCGGTGGTGGGCAGGGCGTCGTCGAGAGCAGGGCGGCCGTGCGAGACGTTGGTGACATGACACACCCGGCCCGACTTGCTTAACTATGGACGATCTTGTCGTTACTGTCGTACCCCAGGGTCGGCGAAGCGGTCACCGGAGGTGGCGATGAGGTCAGGACGGTGGATGCTCGTCGCCTGGCTGATCATAGGAGCGCTCGCCGCGGGGCAGCGCCACTACTACGCCCAGTTTGACGGTAGCTGCGCCAAAATCGCCACGATCGGAATCACCTGGGCATCCGGTCCGCTCAACTACATCGGTCTCAACCCCACCGCCAACTGCAAGGTTCCCCAGCCGAGCGCATGACATGGCGGGCTCTACGACCGCGTCATCGTGAGGCCTTCTGACGGCATCTTGAACGCAGCCGGTGGCCTCGACATGGACTCCCGCCTCCACCTCCCGCCACCGTCCCGGGCCGGCGCGGCGCGGCGGACGGTGTGACTACGCCCAGGCGGGATCGCGGCCGGTCAGGCCGAGGATGCGGTCCAAGGCCGGTGCGTCGGTCGGCACCGCGACCTCCGGTCCGTACATGCCCATCTCCCGCCCCTGGTCCACGCTGGCGAACACCGTGTCATGCAGATGCGTCAGCAGGTCGGCGGGCAGTTCCAGCCGCTGCCCGGTCGCGACCGCCAGGTCCCAGCCGTGCATGGCCAGCTCGCCGACGATCATGTCGCCCAGGACGGGCGCGGGGAGCGTCTGCGGTGTGCCCATGCTCGTCTCGCCCTCCCAGGCGCTCGGCGGCGCCCACGACGACGTGATGTCGTCCAGCAGGGCGAGCAGGCGGCCGCGCCAGTCGCCGGCCGCCAGGTCCACCTCGGACTCGGCGCCCGCCGGCTGCGGAACGGACTCCTTGCGGCCGCCGCCGGCGAGCGACGGGCCCCAGAACAGGAGGTGGTTGACCAGTGCCCGCACGTCGTACTCCGTGCACGGAGTCTTGTTGGCGAGCTGGTCGTCGGTGATGGTGCGGGCGACTGCGGCCATGGCCTCGGCAGCGTTGGACAGATGCGACATGGGCAGCGAGGTTAGGCGGCCCGGGCGGGAGGGGTATTGGACAAAGGCGACATACACTCTGCCGTGTGGAGCGGGACGTTCGTGAGCTGCGGGGTGCGTGGACCAGGTATCAGCGCCACACGTTCCACAGCCCGTCGCCGGCGCTCGCGCCATGGGTGGAGCGGTACTGGGAGGCTCGCTGGGACTACGCCGAGCCCTACCGGCAGAAGATCGTGCCGTACCCGAACGTCCACCTGTCGTTCGGCGGCGGCCGCGCGGATGTCAACGGCGTGTGCAGCGGCTACCAGATCAAGGTCCTCGAGGGTCGCGATCATGTCTTCGGCGTCGCGTTCCGGCCGGGCTGCTTCCGCCCGTTCCTCGGTGCCTCCGTCTCGACGATCACCGACCGCATCGTCCCGGCGACCGAGGTGTTCGGCCCGGACCTGCCCACGACGCTCGACGTGCCGACCGTGGAAGCCTTCCTGCTGAGACACCTGCCGGACGACGACCCCCGGGTGCGCCAGGCGGCGGCCGCGGTCGAGCTGATCGCCAAGGACAAGGCCGTGACCAGGGTCGAGCACCTCGCCGGCGAGCTGAAGCTGAGCGTGCGGGGGCTGCAACGGCTGTTCGCGGAGTACGTCGGCATCGTGCCCAAGTGGGTGATCCGCCGCTACCGCCTGCGCGAGGTGACCGCACGCATGGCCGCCGGCGGGGCGATCGACTGGGCCGCGCTGGCGGCAGACCTCGGCTACGCCGACCAGGGCCACTTCATCCGCGACTTCAAGGGCATGTTCGGCGAGCAACCGACCAGGTACGCGCAGCGGTATTAGGGTTCCGGGGCCGGGACCGCCCCTGCGATCTTGGAGACTCACATCGTCGGCTCTCAGCCGGTCCGGCGCGCATTCACCTCACCTGTATCCATGAACACGCCTGTGTCAGACGTTCACTCCTGAGGCCGGACCCAGCCCAGCGTTTCGCCTCGAAGAGATCCGAGCGACCTGCACGACCGCCTGGCCGAGGCCGAACGCGAAGGCCGGCTCGGCCATCACCCGCCGCGATGACACAGGTGGTCGCTAAGGTCCGGCGCATGGCTACTCGTCCCACCGAATACTGGCGCGAATCTGTCGCCGAAGAAGCCCGGCAGGTCGCCGCGGGTGAGCTCGACGCCGAGGATGCGTCGACAGCAGAGCTCTTCCCGGAAGACATGCTCATCCGCACTGACGAAGTCCTGCAGCCCTTTGAGCGCGAACTCGCCGCCCTGATCGATCCAACCGACGAGGAGATCTTCGCCGTCATCCAGCACGTGGTGCTCGCCCTCAACAAGGTGAACGAGGACTACGATGGCGCCGCTTACGAGACCGACGAACGCGAACAGCTATGCGAGTACATTGAAAATTCGCTCACTGACAACGGCATCGACGTTGACGCCTTCGCCGGACGCCATGGCCTGACCCGCCATGAGATCACAGACGAATGGCGCGACTGGTAACAGCGCACGGCCAAGGCGGCGTTGTTCACGGTGGCCGGCGGTGACGTCATCAAGACCGAGGTGCGGCTGGACGGGACGGGATCCATCGCCGGTACCGTCACCGACGCCCGCACCGGCAAGGCTGTCGAGGACGTGTGCGCCTGGGTGCTGCCTGCCGGCCCATCCGGCCCGGAAGCACGGGGCAGGAACTGCACCGACTCCGGCGGGCGCTACACCATCGACGGCCTCGGCCCCTACGACTGGCGTGTCCAGTACCCGGACTTCCGCGGCCGCTATGCGTGGCAATGGTCCGGTGACGCCCCCGACCGCTTCGCCGCCCGGCCGATCAGGGTCCAGGCCGGAGGCACGGTGACCGCCGATGCCCGGTTGCCGGAGAGCGGCAAGCTGAGCGGCAAGGTCATCGGCTCGGTGGTTCCCAACGAGTATGTGAGCTCGGTCGTCCATTCGTCCGTGTCGAACCGCTGACCCCCGTAATGCGCGGTGTTGGTCACGCGCGCATTGAGGACCGCGGTATCACCCTAGATCCGGGTCCTGGCCTCGCCGACGCCTGCGCTACGTCGCCAGGATTTACTGGCTAGGATCGATGCCTGGCCCAGCGGGAAGGCCTCCCTCCGGGGCGGCGCCTGACAGCCGACCCCCCAGCCGCCCCGCCGAGAAAGGAACCCAATGCCATCAGCAGCGCCGACGCTCGTTGAGATCCTCATCCTGATCGGAGTGGTCGCCGTCATCTTCTCGGCAGGCACGGTCTTCTTCAAGTACACCGCCAAGCGTCGCCAAGGAAAGTGACGCTCTGACTGGGACGCCATCGCCCTCTGGTCCCGGCGCTCCGGGGGGTGGGGCGATGACACCTTCTCAGATCAGGCGCCCGGCGTTATCGCTTTGTTTTCGAGGGAAGGTCTGCGCCGATTCTTTGGGGCCGCCCTTGAGCCGCCATGGGGACGAAGCGGGGAAGACGTGGTGGCGGACAAGCCTGGCACTCTCACGTTTGCCCTGGTCAGAGGTTGGGTCGCGTGGGACTCGAACCCACGCATGGCGTCCGTCCACAGAACCCACCCGTCCTCGACCACCGACCGCAACGGCTCGTACCAGTCTGAGGTGGACACGTCGGCGATGAACCCGCCTCCGAGCACCCGGCTCGCATCGGGGCTGAACATCGGCGTCATCGCGCTTCCTCAGCTGATCGTGACAACGCGGGCCCAGTGCGGCGGGTTGTTCGGGGCGTAGTCGGGGTCTTCCTCGTCCACCGCGCTCGCCTGGCGAGGAAAGAGACCCACCACGGTGCGGCAAGGGGGCTGCTCGGCGGGCCAGGGGGTCTGGCCGTCCGTCAGGGCGACGATCACGTCCGGGCGGGGCCGGGAGCGGAGCGCCCGGGTGAAACCCGAGCGCAGATCCGTTCCTCCGCCACCGATCAGCTCGAGGTTCTCAGCTCGGCAAAGTGGAACGGCGACCCCGGCCGCCGCGTCGCAGGAGATCACCGACACCAGGTCGCGCCGTCCGCCCACCGCCCGCGAGATCGCCACCACCTCCAGCAGCGCGCTGCCCAGTTCGGCGTCGCTGACCGATCCGGATGTGTCGATCACCACGCAGACCTGGGGCGGTTTACGGCGCAGGCTCGGCAGGAGCACGCCGGGGACGGCGGCCGCGCGCCGGGATGGACGCCGATAGCTGTGATCTTCTCCTGCCCCAGAGGCTCCCGCTGCCGAGTGGACCGCCGCCCCCAGCAACTGCCGCCACGGCTGAGGCGGATGGAACGCCTCGTCCGCCCAGCGGCGCCAGCCTTCCGGCGCGTCGCCCGGCCGGCCCTTGATTCCCTCGGCGACCCGGAAGCGCACCGCGTCCCGCTGCTGTCTGCTCAGGCCGTGTGCCCCGTCGGGCCCCAACTCCCACGGACGGCCCTGTCCGTCGGCTCCGCTGCCGCAGTCCAGCCAGGCCAGGTCCGGCGTGAGCCCGGATAGAGAGGTCGTCCGCAGGTACTCCTCCATGAGCATCCCGTCGGGCAGCCTCAGCATCGACGGCAGGACCGCCCCGGCGGGCAGGGGAAGACCGTCACCGTAGATGTCGTCGTTGATCTCGAAGTCGGCGGCGATGTTCCGCCGCAGCCGCTCGCCCGGCCCGTTCTGCCCGTGCTCTTTCGCGTACCGATCCCCCCGCCCGTGATGGTCTCGCAGCAGATGGGAGACCTCGTGCACCCAGACGCCTGCCAGCTCCTCCACCGGGGTGCGCGCGACGAAGCCGGGGGAGACATAGCAGCGCCAGTGCGCATCCACCGCCATCGTCGGCACTGAACGGTCCTCAACGACGTGCAGCGCGAAGAGCGCGCTCGCCAGATAGGGACGGACCCTTACCGCGTGCAGTCGAGCGGCCAGCAACTTCTCCAGGTCCAGCGGAAGGCCAGGCGGTCCATACGGCTCCTCGGAGCCGGCCGGGCGTGCCGGGACGGCGGCCCGCACTCGGCGCGGCGGTGCGGGCCGGGCCATCGGGAACTTCGAGGTCCTCGTCATCGGCCCACCCCCGCCGTACGCTCGGCATCAGCCGACCCCGTGGTACGCAGTACCGACTGATCGGCCCGCTGGGCGATACCGATCACTCCGGCCAGCCGTTCCACCGACTCCGGCACTTCCCAGTCGTCACGCCGCAGCGAGGCCAAGACCATTGCCGGTGCGACCAGCAGGTCAGCGGCACCGGTCTCCAGCGCCCGGACCAGTACCGTCCAGCCCGCCTCCCAGCGCTCCCGCTGTGGCCGTGCACCCACGGCGGCCACTACCGCCTCCAAGGTCGCCTGACGTAGATCTCCCCGCATCGGCAGCTCGGCGGATGCGGGATCGGCCAGCAGCGCCTCGGGGTCCGGCAGGTCCATCCGGTCCAGATGGGCGAGAAGTTCGAGCCCTGGCCCGTCCCCCACCGCGCCCCGTACCAGCAACGCCAGCACCTCCCGGGAGACGGACGCCGCCGTGCCGAAGGCCAGCAGTGTCAGCGCGGCCTCCCAGCTCCGGGGTGACGGCCAGGCGCCGCCGCGTCGTGTCTCAGTGCTCGGCAGCCGGTGGATCAGTGTCGGCCGTGCCCGCAGGAATCCGCAGACCGCCCGCCGGGCGTACGCCACCGCCTCCGGTAGCTCCTCCGGCACCAGCCGGGGCAGCTGTGCCCGGGGCCAGACCCCGCCCAGCCCGCGCACCACTGTGTCCTGGTCGTGGACCCAGTTCAGGTGCACGAATCGATTGGCCAGCGGCGGGCTCAGCTCCCATCCGTCCGCTGCTGATGCGCGCGGATTGGCGGCGGCCACGATCCGTATCGCCGGCGGCAGTTGCAACGCACCGACTCTGCGCTCCAGAACGACTCTGAGCAGCGCTGCCTGGACGGCCGGAGTGGCGGTGGAGAGTTCGTCCAGGAAGAGCAATCCCCGTCCGGTGCGTACGAGGTCCACTGCCCACTGCGGCGGCGCCATGGGCACTCCTTGCGTCGCCGCATCATCGCCGACGATGGGCAACCCGGAGAAGTCCGTCGGCTCGTGGACGCTGGCGATCACGGTCGTCAGCGGCAGGTCGAGCGACGCGGCGAGCTGCGTCAGAGCCGCGGTCTTGCCGATGCCCGGTTCGCCCCACAGCAGCACGGGCAGGTCGGCTGCCACGGCCAGGGTGAGCGCTTCGAGCTGCTCGGAGGGACGTGTCTCGGTTGTGGTGGCTCGCAGCAGGGCCAGGAGGTCGTCAGCGAGAACGAGTTGCGGGTCGGTTCCGGATGCGTCGGTGGACATCCCGGTCGTCAGGACCGAGCTGGGCGGAAGGGCGCTGGAGATCAAGAGCATCACCTGGGGGTAGTCGAAATGGACGGCATGGCCGGGCCAGGCCGTGCGGAATTCGCGGCGCGGGCGCGGGACGGTCAGCTTGCCCGTGCCGGACTGGTACGGAGTCGCGCCCGACTGCGTTGTGCGGGGCGCGTTGCGGGAGTGTGTACGGGGCGCAGCCCGGAGCGGAAGAGCCCGTCATCGAGACGGCGGGCCGCAGACGACTCCAGCGCCTCTCGCAGCGGCCCGTCGCGGAGGACTGCACCAGGACCGAGCAGGCCTTCGACCACGGCCAGCGCGCCGGAGACATCGCCGTGGCCGAGCCGCTCCCGGACGGCGGGCAGTGCCTGTGGGGCGCGGTGCACCGCGTCGATCGCGCGAAGGCACGGCAGCGCGGGGCCACCGAGTGCCACCAGCAACTCCTCCCGGCGCAGTTGTGCCGGGTCGTGGTCGACCGCCGTCAGTACCCCGTCCCGCAGCGCGATTCGGTGGACGTCGCCCCGGCACTCCACGCTGTGGGGGTCGCCGGGCTGATGCTCAGGGCTGGGCGCGGGTTCTGCTCCGTACGCCGACAGCGCTTTGGCCACAAGCGGATGCAGCCGATCGGCAGTGACGAGCCCGGCCCGCAGCAACGCCAGATCCGGAAGGATCCGGGCCGCCGCTTCCGGTAGCACCGGCAGCGCTGCGTACACCTGAGGCGGCAGTGCCTTTCGAAGCGACCGGAACGTCGGGACATGGTGGCCATCGGGGGAGACGAGTTCGAACGCCCTGCGGTCACGTGCGCCGAGCCGCACGGTGAAAATCCCGCTGGAGTCGCCCTCCGCCCCCAGCAACAACTCTGCCTCGGCGGCCCACCGTGCCGACGCCCACGGGTAATCGCTGACGTCGGAGGGATTGGGCCGGACCGGCCCGTTCAGCCGGGCGAGCGGGTGGGGACGGTCGGGGGGTGCCGGGACCGGCGCGGCGTCCGCACCGCAGCGCGACGTCAGTTCGCCGCACCGACTGGAGTCCCACAGATGCCGATGCAGGTCGAGCCGGAAACGCCGGGCGGGATGTGGGTGCGGATGGTGCCTCGGTGCGCAGCCACCGTGCTCGTCCCAGAGGGCCAGGGACATCCGTTGGCCGACGTCCGCCCAAGCCGGCGGTGTTCGCACCACCAACTGCACCGGCGTGGTGCCAGAACTGCCATAACGGCTGAGGGAGATCGTCAGCCCGGGCCGGAGCCGCCCGTGGGGAGCGATTCGGGGCATGTGCCAGCGAAGCAGATCCGGTGCCAGCCGACGCAGATCCGCTCTGAGGCGGGTGACGAACTCGGTGCCGTAGCGGTCGCGCACGGCGCGCAGACCGAAATCGATGTCGATCCGAGCGGAGGCGCAGGCCCCCGCCCAGTCACCGACCACACGCCGTGCGGTCGCAGTCTCGATCATGGACAGTGGTACGGCGTACTCACGCACGCGCTGCCACATCAGCAGACGGGCCGGAATGTTCGCGAAGTGGTGTGCCATCAGCACTCACCTTGCGCGAACGATTCCCCCGATCTGTAAGAGGAGTTGTTCTTCATCCCGGACATCATAAGCACCTGAATGTGGATCTGTCAGTCTGGCCGCTGCTCGATCGACTCCATAGAGCCGTCAATCCCTCAGAACATGCGTCCCCTGCCACCCGGTGCCGACCTCGAACACGCCGTCGGACGTCTCCCCGCCGACGTGGCCGGGCAGCGCCCCCCTGGGCTTCCGGATGGCCTGACTTCGCACCTGTCGTGAACGAGATGGGTTCTCCACAGGCGGCGGGGAGGTCGTGGATCTTGCCGGGCATCGCCCCCGAGGTCCACAGGCGTGCCGAGAGCAGCACGACGATCTCCTCGACACAGCGGCAGGCGGGGCCACCGACACCCGGCCCCCCGGCGAACTCGGCGAACGTCTCGTCCTCGCGCAGGTGCACCAGCACCGGCAGAGCCTGCTGGCCCGGGTTCAGCAGCCGCCACCGCGACCTGACCGTCCGGCGGCGGCGCCGGACGATCCCCGGCCACGTAGTTCAGCGTGAAATCCGTCAGCAGGCTCGATGGTGCCGCCTGCGCCGGGATGCGGGCCTGCGGATCCGGTGCCCGCCGCCGAACCGAAACCCGGCATGTGGCTCCGTACCAGTGCCGGGACCCACGTGCAGATCACCGCCACGGGGCGTATCTGAATCGCGTGCTCCAAAGGTGCAGTGCCTCCTGCTCAATGCTGAGACCGACGGCGGTTTTGTAGCCTGTGGAAATTTCAGCGTCTGGGCTTATCCCCGGGATGCGCAGTATGATCCGTCGGGTATCGCGCATGGGGAGCCCAGGCTGATATTCCGTAGTTGAGCGGGTGAGTCGCCTCGTCATGATCGACCCGGTGAGCAGCGCTCGGCCCCGCACGCGCGGAGATGGTCCGCCGATCAGCACGTTCACCCGCGTGCGAATGGGCCGACTTCTCGGACGTTCATCGCCGACTTGCGATGTCAGTCCCCTCGGTGCCGAGGGGGCCGTCCAGTTGACTGACACCTCTCTGCTCGCCGCCGCTCTGACACAGAGAGGTGCCGAAGACCGTACAGCCCCTTGCTGGTCACCGGTGCGTTACTCGCTTGTGGGTGTGGTCTCGAAGCGTGCGAGGGTGCGCCAGACGGCGACGAAGGCAGCGAGCGCGGCTGTCGCGGTGCATAGTGTGACGATCTGCCAGAGACTGGTCCAGGGCAATGCCAGAGGTGGATGGTCAATGATGCGGCTCAGCGTGACGTGCTGCAGTCCGAGCATCGCTCCCGCGGAGAGGATCGAGACCAAGGTGCCGACGACCACGGCCAGCACTGCCTCGCTGACGACGATGCTCACGATCTGCCGGTAGGTGGCCCCGGTGAGGCTGAGGGCACCCATCTCTCGCCGTCGCGCAGAGACGCTCGTCACGAGGGTGTTGACGAGGGCCAGAAGGGCGTAAGCCATCACGATGCCCAGGATGACGACGTTCGCGAGATGTGAGTCCTCCTTCTCGGCCTGGCTCGCTCGGGCCACGTACGTCGACACAGGCTCGATTCGCATGCCGGCAGCGCGCAGTTCTCTCAACTGCGGTGTCACGCTCTTGCCGGGGAGGGTGCGTAGGAACGCTGTGCCGGGCGTCATGCTTCCTGGGAGCCCGTGGGACACATAGGCCGCACCGCCTCCGAGCACTGAGTCGACAACGGCGGCGACGTGTACGGTGACGCGATGACCGTTGCCGGTCCACGCCACGAGGGGCTGACCGATCCGCAGGTCGGCGGAGGAGGCCAGGTCGTGGCTGACCACGATGGCATCGGCGGGCAGCGCGTCGAGGGAGCCTTGCCGCACTTGTGGTGTCACCACGTCGCCGAGGGCGCTGAGGTCGAGGCCTCGCGCGTCGACCGCGTCGAGGACTTCGCCGCCTTTCGTGGCCAGGGTGACGACCTCGTCGGTCACCTCGACGCTCCGGATGCCGCCGGCGTGGCGCAGGGTGGAGACGGCTGGGAGATTGAAGGTACTGCCGAAGTTCGGAGTGGCGACGAAGTCGGCCTCGACCGCGGCGGTGCGCTGGCGGGCGGCCGCGTCACGGCCGACATTCTGCATGCCTATCATCCCGCCGAACATGCCGACGGCGAGGACGACCGGCGTCACGATGGCAGCTACCCTGCGTCCGCCATTGAGGGTGCTCTGCCGCAGCACCAGCGCGAGCGCGCCGAAGCGCATCAGCGGCCAAGTCACCACCCGTGCCACAGGGCGGACCAGCGCCGGCGAAAGAATCGCGAGACCCGCCGCACAAAGGATCGGCACCTCGAAATAGGTTCCGGGATTCGCGGCGCTTGAGGGGCTGATCACGGCGAACACGAGCGCGACCGTGCCGGCGACGATCAGGATCAGGCCACCGAGTATCCACCGCACCGGTGACATAATGCGGGGCGAGGCCATCGTCTCCCGCAGGGCGTCGAGTGGCTGGGCACGAGACGCGCGCCATGAGGCGGCGGCGGAGCCGAGCACCGCCGCTCCGATGCCGACCAGGAACGCGATCATCAACGCCACGGGGTGGAAACCGACGTGGAACCACTCTGGAGCCAGTCGGTTGGCCACCATCCAGGACCGCAGCAGCAGGCTGGCGGGGATTCCGAGCAGGCACCCCAGCAGTGCCGCGGCGGCGCCGACCACCACGGTCTCCGCACGGACCATCCTTCGAATCCGCGCGGGCGAGGCGCCCACCAGACTCAGCAGCGCCAGTTCGCGCGACCGCTGCTCGACGACGAAGGCGAATGTCGCGATCAGGACGAACACCACGACCAAGACCGACAGCCCGGTGGTCATCTGCACTACGGACCGGGCTCTGCCGATACCGCCGACGGTGGCCGGATCCGCCAACCGCCGCAGGTCGCCGGCGAGCACTTCGGCGGTCTCGCTGGACACACGAGCGCGAACCGCGGAGGCCGGCGCCTGGACGGTCACCGCGTTCACAGCCGGGGACAGGCGAGCGGCCTCCGCGTCAGTGAAGAAGACCGCGTCCTCGAACGACTTGCGCCCGGCCGCGCCGACGACGGTGTACCACGCCGTTCCCAGCGGTGTCACCACCCTGACCTTTTCGCCCAGGGGAGTGGAGTCGGTGTCCTCGGCCGTCACGACGATCTGGTGGTCATCGACCGGCCGATGCCCGGAGAGCAGCTTGTAGGAGGCAAGGGACGACGAGGACCATCCGTGCCCTACAGCCTCCATCCCGGGCCCGGCCAGGCTTCGAACGGCGAAGCTGCGATCCACCACGGCCGGGCCGGCGAGCTTTGCCCGATCCACGGTCTCTCGGGGCAGGCCTGCCGGTGCCGGCAACGGCGTCCCGAGGCCGTCGACCGGGACGACGACGCTCTGAGCCGCCGCGAAACGCTGTGGCCCTGGTGAGGGTGTACTCGCGGTCGCCGCCAGGACATGGATGCTGGCGGCCGTGATCAGCGTTCCGACCGCCAGGGCCACGAACGCTCCCACGAAGCTCGACCAGCGCTGCCGCACGCTGGCCAGTCCCAGCTCCCAGGTCAGCCGGTCAACCCCGCGCACCGACGGCTCCTTCCCCGTCGGAACGGGTCGGCTCGTGGCCACCCCGACCATCAGCCCATCGACCGGACTCCAGCAGCGTCATCCGCGCGGCGATCTTCTCCGCGCTCGCACCGACCAGCTCGCCGGCGAGACGTCCGTCGGCGAGGAACGCCACCCGCTGGGCGTGTGCCGCGGCCACGGGGTCGTGCGTCACCATGATCACGGCCGTTCCGCTCTGCGCCACGGTGTCACGCAGCAGGCCGAGGACCTCCCGTGACGAACGGATGTCCAGGGCCCCGGTGGGCTCGTCCGCGAACAGGACCCGAGGGCGGGCGACCAGCGCACGCGCGACCGCCACCCGCTGCTGCTGACCGCCTGAAAGCTGTGTCGGCAGGTGGTCGGCGCGGTCGGCGAGTCCCACACGGTCCAGTGAGCGTTCCAACCTGGTCCGGGTCGGGCTTGCGGCCTGCCAGCCGTACCGGCAGCTCCACGTTCTGCTTCGCCGTCAGCGTCGGGATCAGGTTGAACGCTTGGAAGACGAACCCGGTGTGGTCACGCCGCAGCTCGGTCAGGGTCCGCCGTGGCAGACGCGACGGATCCTGGCCGGCCAACCACACCCGGCCGTCGTCCACACGGTCCAACCCGGCGGCACAGTGCAGCAACGTCGACTTGCCGGAGCCCGAGGGCCCCATGATCGCGGTGAACGTCCCGGGCGCGAAGCCGAGCGATACGCCGTCCAGCGCAGCCACCTCGGCATGACCGGCCCCGTAACGGCGAATCACGTTGTCCAGCCGCACCACTACTGGGAGGGCGTCCGCCGGGGCCAGGCCGCCGCGGTTCCGGCGTCTTCCTACAAGGCGCACTGCAACTCGTTTCTCCCGCGTGGTGGGTGCCATTCATCGAGCTCGACGTGTCGGCGAACTCGCGAAGCTCATGTTTCAAGTCTTGAGGTCGGCGACACGCCACGCCATTAGGGAGCACCCCGAGCGATCCCCGATCTTCTCGGTCGTCCTTCTAAGGGTTGTCCCACAACAGCGGGACGCGTGGCCGGTCACGATGCACGAGGCCGACCTGAGCCGACATGGTCGGCAGGGACGGCAGGGTCGTGGCCGGCACCGGCCCAGGCGGCCTATCGGGTCCGCTGCGGGACTGCTCGGGCCGTCAGTGCGGGACCTCTTGATTCTGTGTTCAGCGCGTCGGCCGAACGGTTTTGTGGTTCTGTCCGACGTAAGGGTGTGACGGTACTGAAGCCCGCCGGTGGCGGGGCATGGTGGACAACGATGGTGGGCGGCGGGATGGCTGGGCTCATCTCTTGGCGGGCGGCCGGGATGGTGCTGGTGGTCTTGGCCGTGAGCGGGATCACCCGGATCTTCATCGAGTGGCAGCGGCGTCGGACCTTCACGGCGTTGGCGGCTGACGCGCCGCACGGCACCGTGATCGTGCAGCAGGACGGCCCTGACGGACAGATGATGAGGGTCACATTGGGCGGGCGGTCTCGTCTCCGGCCATCCGAGGACAGTGGGTGACGGCCCCGATCCCCCCAGAGGTCGCTGATCAAGTGGGGGAACTGTACGTCGAGACCGCATCGGATCTGCTCGGGTATGCCCGCACATTGCCGCAGGTGGATCGGGCGCACGCCGAGGACCTGGTGCACATGGCGTTTCAGGAGGCCGCGCTGTGCTGGCGCAAGCTCGCCGGACGGGACCTCGAAGGTCGACGGCGGTGGCTGTTCACGGTGCTGCGGAACAAGGCGATCGACGAATGGCGTAAGAACAGACGTCAGCACCCCAGTGCCGACCTCGCCGGGTTCGGCCGGCCGGCAGCGGAACCGTTCAATCAGGTTCTGTCCGCGTTGGCGTTGCAGAGGTGCTGGCTGGCCATCGAGCAGATGCCGCCGATGCGGCAGAAGGTCGCCTTCCTGCGTTGGAGCGAGGAGTGGAGTACCGGTGAGATCGCCGAGTGGTTAGGGATCGCTCCTGCTTCGGTGCGCGGGCACCTCAAGGTCGCGCGAGACGGACTGGTCGAGCAGGTGGGGTCCGACATCCCCTTCTTGGACGATCCTGAAGACATCGACGATAGTGGGGACGATCTTGGGAAGGAGGCGGCGTCGTGAGGAAGGAGAACCTCGATCTTCGTGCCGATGACGGAGCCGCTCTCGACGAAATCGAACTCTACGCTGAGCTGCTGTCAGCGGTGGCCCGGGCCGAGAGGCCACTGACGGTCGAAGAGATCGACTCGGTCCTGGGCGTCCATGCGCAACACCCGGAATCGGTGGAGCGCGGGACAGTTTCCGCAGCCGGCCGGGCAGGGAACCATGCCGGGGACCGCGCGGGAGGCCGTGTGGAGAGCCTGCGGCGGAGCCCTGGGACTGAGCGCGACATCGCCGTCGCGCCGGCAGATGTGTACCGGCAGGCACAGCAGCAGGCCGCTGCCGAGCGGTCGTCGCATGACCTGGGTGCCGGGCTCGAAAGACTCAACCGCTGGATGGGCCACCAGCCCGTGAGTGCCGGCGGTGCGGAAGCCGAATCACCCGGTTCGGACTCGCGGCCCTTCGGGGATGACATCCCTGTCTTCGTGATCTCGGTGGCGGCGCACTTGTCCGGCCTGCACCCTCAAGCGCTCCGCACCTACGACCGGATGGGGCTGGTCTGCCCCGTCCGAACGGCCGGGCGGGCCCGCCGCTACTCGATGCGCGACATCGTGATGCTCCGCGAGATCCAGAGGCTCTCGCAGGAGGAGGGCGTCAACCTGGCCGGCATCAAGCAGATCCTCGAACTGCAGCGCGAAACCGCATGGCTCCATGACGAGCTGGCTAGGCTGACCGCGCTGGTCGAGGAGCTGACCGACGAACTGGAATCCACCCGCGCCGTGGCCGCACGCCTTGCACAGCAGGGGCGCCGAGCATCTCGGGAGACCGCTCGATGATCTCGAGGCGCATGCGCTGGGCAGCGATCATGTTGCTCGTGCTCAGCCAGGACGTGAGGCGGCAGCGCGGGTAGCCGGGGGCACGGCCAGTTGCGGTTGTCGGTCAGGCCAGAGTTCGGGAGTCCAGGGCCGGCGGCGGGGCGGGTTCGGTCGCGATCCTGGATCGACCCCGACCCGTCCGCCCTGACGAACGGCCCGGTGTCAGATGCTTCACCGATGCCGGAACCGTACTTCGGCCAGCCGGTCGAACTCGCCGGGTACGGCGTGGATCCGCTGGTCGAGCCAATTGGACCTACCGCTCCCCGGCGATGGTCGCCACCGAGTTCGCCGCCATCGGCGGTGGCGGCATGCGGCCGTCGTCGGTCCTGTGAGCATCGAATCGCAGGCGGCTCGCTGTCACAGGCGTTCACCAGCCGGTGTCTTGATGTCGACTGCACTGACCCGTTGGGCCGGGCCCAATGGCCATCTCCGAAAGAGGACCGTGTCGTGGACGCACCGCGTGAGGGTCGTCGGCAGCCAGGGCCGCCGGATAAGGAGAAAGCTCGAGATGTGAGCGAGCACGCCACCGACCCGGAGACCGAGGCGTTCCTCGCCCACCGGAACATGCTGTTCACTGTCGCCTACGAGATGCTCGGATCGGCGGCCGACGCGGAGGACGTCCTGCAGGAGACCTGGCTGCGATGGGTGAAGGTCGACGTGGGGCAGGTGCGCGATCAGCGCGCCTACCTGGTCCAGATCACGACCCGCCAATCGATCAACCGATTGCGCAGCATGAAACGCCGCAAGGAGGCCTACGTCGGGCCCTGGCTGCCCGAACCGCTGCTCACCACGCCGGACGTGGCCGAGAACGTCGAGCTCGCCGAGAGCGTGTCCATGGCGCTGATGCTCGTTCTGGAGACGCTGTCGCCGACCGAACGGGCCGTGTTCGTGCTGCGCGAGGCCTTCGGGCTCGGCTATGACGAGATCGCGGCCGCCGTCGGGAAGACCTCCGCAGCCGTCCGGCAGATCGCGCACCGCGCGCGCAGGCACGTGGGCGCTCGCCGCCCCCGCGAAGCGGTGTCCCCACGCCAGGCCCGGGCGGCCGTGGAAGCGTTCCGGCGGGCGTTGGTCACTCGGGACCTGCAGGCGCTGTTCGATGTGCTCGCCCCCCAGGTCGTGGCCATCAGCGACGGCGGTGGCGTGAAGCAGGCCGCGCCTTATCCGATCGTCGGTGCCGAGAAGGTGGCCCGTTTCATCATTGGGGGCCTGACCAAGACCGATGCCGCTCTCACTGTTGGGCCGACCGTGGTCAACGGCAACCCGGCACTGATTCTGCGTGTGGACGGCGAGTTCGATGGTGTCTTGGCGGTGCGCGTCGAGGACGTCCGCATCACCGGTCTCTACTACGTCCGCAACCCCGACAAGCTGACCCATGTAGAGACCGAGACCCCACTGACCCTGCGATGAACACGGTCGCGGAGCAGGAGCGGGCGCCTCACTGAGGCACCGTCCCTCGGCTGATGCTGCGCCGATCAGGTGACCCGGCAGGCTTCGGTCATCGCCCCCATCCCAGGCGACGGCCATCCGAGGGGTCTGCTCGGCACGGCGGTCGGGTTCCACTTCCCCTTCAGTCGGCGACAGACCGGCCGATCCTGCTTCGGCGTTGATGCCGCATGCCTAATTCGAGAGGAATCCATGAGTACGAAACCTTCACGGGCCGCGCTCTCCGACGGCGGCGGGGACGTGCCGGACGCGCGTCGGCTGCGCGTGATCCTGATCGCCGTCTCGATGGCGCTGATGGCCGTCATTGCTTCGGTGTCCGGGCTGACCGTCGCCCAGACGCAGATGGCCGTCGACTTCGACACCTCGCAGAACACGGTCCTGTGGATCATCAACGTCTACACCCTCACCCTGGCCGCACTACTGCTGCCGCTCGGCGCGATCGGTGACCGCCTGGGCCGCAAGCCCACGCTGATCGCCGGGCTGGCCGTCTTCGGCATCGCGAGCATCGCGGCGGGCCTGGCCCCGACCGCCGAAGTCATGATCGCCGCGCGTGCGGCCGGCGGTGTCGGCGCAGCGACGATCATGCCCATCACCCTGGCCGTCATCACCTCCACCTTCCCCGAGGAGCAGCGCGGGAAGGCGATCGGCGTGTGGACCGGGGTCGCCGGAGGAGGCGGCATCCTGGGCATGTTCCTGTCCGCTCTTCTGGTCGACGTTGCCGACTGGCGCTGGATGTTCGTCCTGCCCGTGGCCCTGGTCGTCATGGCCCAGGCCATGACGTTGAAGTCGGTTCCCAACTCCCGCGAACGCTCCGCTCACGCCTTCGACACCGTCGGCGCAATGGTGTCCGTCGTCGCCGTGGCCGCCCTCACCTTCGTCCTGCAAGAGGGACCCCATCGCGGCTGGACCGCACCCGCGACGCTGATCGGCCTCGCTGCCGGCCTCATCGCCGCGGCCGGTTTCGTGTCCTGGGAGCTGCGCCGCCGGGACGCCTCGCTGCTGGACGTGCGCCTGTTCGGTGAGCGCGGCCTGGCCGGCGGCTCGATCACGCTCCTGGTGGTCTTCGGCGTCCAGTCGGGCATCTTCGTTGTCCTCTTCCCGTTCTTCCAGGCCGTGCTCGGCTGGTCGGCGCTGCTGTCCGCGGCGGCGCTGATGCCCATGGCGGCCGCGATGATGACGGCCTCCGGCCTGGCCCCCAGGGTGGCCGCGCGGGTCGGCTCCCGCCTGACCATGAGCTCGGGAATCGCTTTGACCGGCGTCGGTCTGGCGCTCCTGGCCCTGCTCGTCTCCATCGACGGCGGCTACCTGTCGATCTTGCCCGGCATCGTCGTCATGGGCGTCGGTATGGCCCTCTCCATGGTGCCCTCCACCGAAGCGATCACCCGTTCCCTGCCCCAGGAGAAACAAGGCGTCGCCTCCGCCCTCAACGACGTCACCCGCGAATTCGGCACCGCACTCGGCGTCGCCATGCTCGGTGCGATCCTGACGGCCGGCTACCGCAACGCCATCGACGACAGGCTGGACGGCATCCCGCGGGGGACCGCCGGCACCGCACGCGAGGGCATCGCCAACGCACTCCAGGCCTCGAACAGCGCAGGCTCGCAGGCTCAGACCCTGGTCGACGCCGCTAAGCAGTCCTACCTCGACGGATGGCAGCAGTCCATGTGGGCAGGTGTCGCCCTCATGGGCCTGCTGCTCGTCTACATTACCCTCCGCGGCCCAAAGAACGCCGCCCCCGCGGCCACACCGGATGAGGCAGAGCACACCGAGACCGTCGCCGCCCAGTGACCGCACGAGCGGCCGCTGTCATCCCGAATCCGCAGTTAGCGTTCTTGCAGGTCAGGCATGGGTCTGTGATCCGTGGCGCCTCACTGTCGGAGCTCTGCGCCTTCCGCGTCGGTCGCTCCCCTGGCCTGCTTCTCAGGGGTGTTGAATGATCAGGAACGCTCGGAAATGCGTCCTTTCGGCGGTGGTTCGGCGGGGATGATGGCCGCCGTCGCGCTGGCGCTTCCGATGCCGCGGTCACGCCTCCGGCCGCCATGCCACCAAGATCCGCAACTCGACTCACCGGCCGTTGGCCGCCGTCGGCGAATGCGCGGGGGTGTCTTCCTGTCGGTTATGTCACATCTACCGGTTTTCTCTCTTCGGACGTCACATCTGCCGATCTCGGAGCGTCGCATGTGTACCAGAACCAGATCGGGGAGTGAAGCCGATGCACGGACAAGCCCGCTGGGTGGAACGGTGGTCATGGCGGGCACGGACCGATCATTGGTCGTTCCTGTTCGCCCAGCTCGCCATTTGCTCGTTCCTGGTGCTCATCGTCACGGGCGCGTTCCTGACCTTTTTCTTCGACCCCGACATGACGCAGGTCACTTATAACGGCTCGTACGGGCCGCTGCGGGGCGTCCCGGTCAGCGAGGCGTACGCGTCGACGCTGGACATCAGCCTCGACGTGCGCGGCGGACTGCTCATGCGGCAGATTCACCACTGGGCCGCGCTGGTCTTCGTCGCCGCGATCACCCTGCAGCTGCTGAGGCTGTTCTTCACCGGCGCGTTCCGCCGCCCACGCGGCCTCAACTGGCTGATCTGGGTGACCGTGCTGGTGCTGGGCATGGTGACGGCCTGGACCGGCACGATTCTGCCGGACGACATGCTGTCCGGCGGCAGCCTCGGGCTCCTCCAAGGCGTGACCCAAGCGATTCCGCTGGTCGGCACCGGCCTCACGTTCTTGATCTTCGGCGACGAGTTCCCGGGCGAAAAGATCATTCCTCGGCTCTACTGGCTGCACATCCTCGTGCTGCCAGCGGTCCTGGCCGCCCTGTTCGTCCTCCGCCACAGGCTCGTCCGCGAGCACGGCCACACCCGTTTTCCCGGAGCCTTCTCGGGACGCGCGTCGCGCGGCTCAGCGGTGGCGCTTCTGCTGACCACTGGCGGAGTTCTCGCGCTGCTCG
This sequence comes from Actinomadura sp. K4S16, assembly GCF_008327685.1. GTDB lineage: Bacteria > Actinomycetota > Actinomycetes > Streptosporangiales > Streptosporangiaceae > Spirillospora. The sequence goes on along the minus strand of NZ_BDDE01000017.1, from coordinate 40,409 downwards.
GCACGTTCGCGCAGATCAACCCGGTCTGGCAGTACGGCCCGTACCGGCCAGGGGACATCACCGCCGGAGCGGTGCCCGGCTGGTACATGGGCTTCCTGGACGGGGCCGTGCGGATCATGCCGGGCTGGGAACTCAGCGTGGCCGGCCACCCGATCACCCTCGCGGTGCTCGTGCCCGCGCTTCTCATGCCGGGGGCGTTCTTCACCGTCCTGGCGGCCTATCCCTGGATCGAACGGCGGCTTACCGGCGATCGCGGCATTCGCCACGTTCTGGACCGTCCCCGCGACGCGGCGACCCGTACGGCAGTGGGCGCGGCCGGCATCGCCTTCTATGGATTGCTGTGGGCCGCGGCCGCCAACGACCAGATCGCACACAACTTCCACCTGTCCTTGTACGACGTCACCTGGTTCTTCCGGGTGGCCGTCTTCACCGGACCGCCGCTCGCCTACGCCGTCACCCGGTCGATCTGCCTCGGGCTGGCCTACAGGGATCAGAAGGAGTCCGAGCACGGCCGCGAGACCGGACGGATCCTGATGAGTCCGGACGGCGGTTTCAGCGAGATTCACGAAGCCCCAGAAAGGCCCCTCGAAATGACACATTGACCAAGAGGGGAACCTCCCGAAGCCGTAACGACTCCGCGAGCACGTCGCTCTGATGTTCCGGGGCGCCCCCGACCGTCCTGCCACCGACTCCGGCAACGACGGGGGCGCCGTCGATCCCTGGGACATCATCACCAGCTGCAACTGGGCTACCTGAACATCAGACCGCGTCCGGCACCGAGAGAGAGGGCCGGCTGCCGGATCGCCGTTGCCCCGGCCTCCGGTCGAACCGGAAGCTCCTTAGGAGCAGGTGAGACCTGGCCGGGGGCCGCCGTATGCGGCCTCGGGTCGGCCCCAGGCGGGCCTCAGGCATGACCCCCGGCGTCCACCAGGACGACTGTCCGCTCTGGTCAGGGGTGGTGGGTCGGGTGGGGCTCGAACCCACAACCTACGGATGAAAAGTCCGGAGCTCTCGTATCAGAGCAGCGCTCTCACTGTTGGACAGTGCCAGTCTGTCCACATCCAGCACCATCTCTATGTCGCTAGATGCCCCTCCGTGCCGCCTTGTTTCGAAACCGCCGAGCAGACAACGAGCACCAGAGCGCGTGGCTCCTTGGACATGGGCCGGGGGCTGGCGCGGCAGGACGCGGCCGCGATCGACAATCTGGCCGGCTGGCTGACCACCGTGGTCGGCCGGGTCTGCCTCGATGTGCTGCGTTCGCGCAGGACCCGGGCCGAGCTGTCTTACGAGGACCGGCTACCCGAGCTGGTGGTGACCGTGGACGGCGGGGCGGCACCCGAGGACGACGCGATGCTCGCCGAGTCGGTCGGGCTGGCACTGCTGGTGGTGCTCGACACCCTTACGCCCACCGAGCGGCTGGCGTTCGTCCTGCATGACATGTTCGCGGTGCCCTTCGTCGAGATCGGCGAGATCGTCGGCCGGTCCACCGACGCGACCAAGATGCTCGTCAGCCGGGCCCGCCGGAAGGTGCAGGGCACACCGCCGCCGGAGCAGGAGCCGAAGCGGCGGCGCGCCGTGGTCGACGCGTTCCTCACGCGGAGCGGGCCGCGCTGGAACTCACCGAGCAGGGCACCCGTCTCGCCGACTCCAGCGGCGTCACCGACGAGGCGTGGGCGAACGCGGCCAAGCACTTCGACGAGGACCAGCTCATAGCCCTGGTGGCCCTGATCTGCGTGATCAACGCCTTCAACCGGCTGAACGTGATCACCCGGACACCCGGCGGCGAATACCAGCCCGGACAGTTCGGCTGACCGGACGTTCAGGCACTCAGGCGGATCCGGGACGACCCCGGGTCCGCCCGTGGCCGCCACCCCCGGACGCTGTGCCAAAGGACAAGACTCATGAACACCGCACTGTGGATCGTCACCGGCCTGCTGACCGCCGTCTACCTGCTGTCCGGGTTCGGGAAGCTGTTCGTCCCGCGCGAGAAGATGGCGGCGATGGCCGACGCCGCGCGCTGGGTCCTCGACTTCAAGCCCGGCATCCTCAAGGCCATCGGAGCACTGGAGATACTCGGTGCCGTGGGCCTGATCCTGCCCGCCGTGCTCGACGTCGCGCCCGTACTCGTACCGCTGGCGGCCAGCGGCCTGGTACTGATCACGACCGGCGCCACGATCATGCGGATCCGCCGAGGCGAGACCAGAGCCGCGCTGGGAGACGCGGGGTACCTTGCCTTGGCCGCCTTCGTGGCGATCGGCCGCTTCGCGCTGGAACCCTTCACCGGCTGACCGGCCCGCAACCCGGGCGGTTACGCGGTGACCGGTTCGACCGAGGTGTGGCTGCCCGCCGAGGACTTCCCTCGCGGAGCGATCGTCACCGCCTCCGACGCTCCCGGCTCGTGGATGCAGACCTGGGACCCCGAGTCCCGGTCGCTGTCGATCTCCACACCGCGCACCGGCCGCGAGCACACCATGACGATCACCCCGGCCGCTGATCGATTCCAGTGCGGGGGCCGGAACGGCCGCTTCGGACGAAACCCCGGCAAGCGCCCGACGGCGCGCCCCGATGCGGGCGGAGCCCGCTCACCCGGGGGCAGCGAGTGCCGCCCCCGGGGCCCACGGCCTGCGCGGATCAGCCCGAGATGGACGGTCGGCCGTTCTCCAGGTGACCCATCAGACGGCGCCGGAACGTCTCGTCCTCGGCGGCTCTGATCTGCACGTCGTACCAGCCGTGATCAGTGGTCCAGCGGACGGTCGTCGCTCCGCCGCCGGGGACGGTCACCTCGCGGGTTGCGCCGCCGTAGGCGAGCGCGGTCAAGGAGAACGTCAGAGGGACGCCGCCGGGGTTCTCCACGGTGATCAAGAGTCGGCCGCCGGCGGCGCGGGACCTCACGTGGGCACGGGCCGCCGGGCCCGAGGCCGCGCCCGCGAACTCGCGCCGGAAGCCGTTCGGGCCCGTCAGTGTGAGGTGATAGCGGCCGTTCTTGACCGGGATCCGCTCGATGCGCTTCCCGGCCACGTCGAAATGGCGTGGTGTGCCGAACTCCCCGGCGTACGGGTAGAGAGCGAAGTGCGAGGCTCGTGTGCCCCTCTCGGTCATGGTGATGACGAGCGCGCCGTCGGCGAGGCGCGCGGAGGCGTCGGTCCGGTAGGGCAACGGCCGGGCCGGGCGTGTGCCCGGTTCGGGGACCGGACCTTTCTGGACGATCGGCGGCAGTGCGGGCCAGCGCAGATGGAACTTCGGCGGCGTGCCGGGTTTGGGCACCGGCCGCGGGCGGGCGGTGCCGTCGAAGTCGAAAGCCGAGGTGAGATCACCCGCGACGGTGCGGCGCCAGGCGCTGATATTAGGCTCGCGGACGCCCAGCCAGCGTTCCAGGAAGCGGATCGTCGAGGTGTGGTCGAAGACCTCCGAGCAAACGTAACCGCCGCTCGTCCAGGGCGACACGACGATCATCGGGACCCGAAAGCCCAGCCCGATCGGCTTGCCGTCGTAATACTCGTCGACTGCCTCCGCAGGAGGCAGGGGCGGGGGAACATGGTCGAAATAGCCGTCGTTCTCGTCGAAAAGAAGGAAGACCGCAGTAAACTCCCACACCTCCGGACGGGAGGCGATCGCGTCCAGCACCTGGTAGGTGATGCCCGCGCCCTGGATCGGGCTACCGGAGCCGGGATGCTCGGACTCCGCCGCCGAGGTGACGACGTAGGAGACCTCGGGGAGTTCCCCCGCGAGCACATCGGCCCTGAACGCCGCGCCCAGCGTGCCGCCGTCATTGCGGCGCAGGCCCCGTTCGAACAGGTCGCGCTCGGATGCCGGGAGTGCCGCGGCGCTCTCGTCCAATGAGTCCAGGAGGGCTTTCCGCGCATCAGGTGCGGCCGCGGCGACCGCGCCGTAGAACTCGGTCAGACTCTTATACGGGCCGACGGTCGCCAGAGCCCGGCGCATGATCTGCTTGAACGTGGTGAGGAACTCCAACGGGTTGTCGGTGAAGTTGTCCCACTCCTGGTACACCTTCCAGGTGCGTCCGGCCTTGGACAGCCGTTCGGCGTAGGAGGTCAGGGCGTAACCAGGATGGCCGGCCTCGTCGTAGGCGTCGTTCTCGACCGCGCGATGCCCGTTCGGCTCATAGCCGATGGTGCCGGTCCAGTGGAAGGTCCGGTTGGGATTGGTCGGCCCGAATACCGAACAATGGTAGGCGTCACAGACCGTGAAGGTGTCGGCCAGTTCGTACTGGAACGGCAGGTCACTGCGGTCGTAGTGGACCATCGTGGGCATCATCTTGGCCGCGATCCACGCGTTGTGCCAGCCGCCGCCGCGCGCTTTCTGGCCGCCCTCCCAGCCGTGGTCGAGCCCGGCGATGTAGTTCACGTCCGTGAACGGCCCGTGGCCGATCGCATCGCGGGCCAGGAACGGCTTCACGTGCCGCAGGAGACCGGGCTGCTCGAAGACTGGGCGGCCGTCGGGCAACTCGATCGCGTTGCGGTCCCCGTAGCCCCGGACGCCGCGCAGCGTCCCGAAGTAGTGGTCGAAGCTGCGGTTCTCCTGCATCAGGAAGACCACATGCTTGATCGCCTCGAGGCCCCCGGGCCTGACCGGACGGGCGAGCGCGGCGTGCACCGAGGGGGGTAGCAGCGAGGCGAACGTGGCACCGCCCACCACCCCGGCGCCGGAAGCGAGGAATCTGCGGCGGGAGGGGCCAGTGCTACTGGTACTCATGTCGACAAAGGGTGAGTTCCGCCGGTAACGGGACGATGGTGATCGGGTATCCACCAGGCAACAACATGAGAGCGATTCACGTATGTGACCGGCGCCCCTCGGCCGCAGGCGGCGGTGCGACGGCACCGCGAACGACGCGACCGGCGTTGCCCCCAGAGCACGGACACGGGCGGTCCGAGCACCCGCGCGTCTGCGCCTGCCATCTGCCCGAGGCGATCGAGTCGTTCGGCGGCACGGCTGACCCTGCCGGAGCCGTCCACCTCGTGCCGGTAATGGCGCATGAACGGCCAGGCCGTCCTGGGCCTGCGCTGGGCGGGGCGGCAGGCCGAGTAGGTGACGACCGGGAATCGGAGCGTGCCGCGCCGCCGCAGCCGCCCCAACGCCTGGCTCGCGAGGGGGTAGGTCGGCACAGTTGACGTCGTGGCGCTGCGGTGGCGGCGGGCGCCCGCCCCTGGGCGGGCGGCGCGTCCGTTGGTGTTATGTTCGCGAGCCCTCGCCCTGCCCTAGCACGGTCGTGGCGTGGTCTTCTGCGCGGGTGACGATATCCCGGTAGTCCGCAGGCCTGATCTTGCCATTCGGCGACAACGATAGGATGATCACGTAATTACCGCGTCTGCTGGTGAGTTGCAGGGCGCTACTGGTTGTTCCGCCGATTCGGTGGTCCCAGATCTGGATGCGTGTTGGTCCGCCGTCACGCCGATAGAATTCGTCGGCTCTCAGTGTGACATGGTGATTCTCTCCGTCGATTACGATGTCGTAGGCGTGGCATTCTTCTGGCGCCGGAGTCGCGACAAGCTGTTGGGCGTTCGCCTCCGTGAGCTTGATGACGGTCTCGGTCACGAGGAGGCCCCGGGCATCGTCGGTCCACATGGCCAGCGCTGCGGGCGAGAAGCGGGCCTGCTCGCCGAGCGCCTGGATACGGCCTGGCATCATCGTCCGGTCGGCGCAGGGCTCGGACGGCCACGTCTTACCGTTGACGATTCTGTCCGTGAGTTGCTGGTAGGTCCCCGAGATCGGTCCGTATCGGAACGACTCGCTCGACTGCGCCGCCGGGATCGGCAACAGCGCCCGCTTCATGCGATCCGTGTCGGCCGGCTCCGACGGCCGATTCGTCGGGGACGCGCTCCGATCGGGGGCCGACTCATTGTCGGTGGTACCGCATGCACACGCGACCACGAGAAGCGCCGCACAGGTGTAGAGGCGGAACAAGGGATGCGGCATCGAATGATCATAAGGGGAGCCGGCCGGCCTGCCCAGCCGGACCGGGGTGGCCGCAAAGTGTCCGAACACAGTGCGACCATCGGAGCCGTGCAGGAGTTTCCGGCCTTCCTGGAGCACGAAGGTGTCCTGCCGCGGCGGCCTACCGAGATCCGCCGCGCCGACGCTCCGCTGTCGTGGCGTGTCATCGAGGTGGTGAACGCCGCAGAGACGTGGTCATAGCGGCGCGGTCGGCGCGCAAGGCCCACCACCTACAGGTGTTCGGGCCGTTGCCATACGCGCCTGAACGGCACGGAAAGTTCGAGTTGATGGCAGTGGACTGCCTGAAGGTCCATAGAACCGACCGTGGTCCTCAGCGGCTTCCGGGGCTTGGAAGTGGCGACCACACCGGAACCGGGGTTCACCGAGCGGCACTGGGAGCACTGGTCGAGGCCGCGCCCGACCCGAGCGGCGGCCGCCGCTGACAGCCTGACCTTCGAGGTGCCGCCTGCGACGGGATGCGAGCCAATGGATTCACGCCTGCGGAGGTGCATCCTGACTGCTTTGGTGGCCCTGGCCGCCGGTGCTGTGGGGACATGACCGGCTAGGGCGGGCGAGGTGCCCCCGCTTTCGCGGTGCTACCAGGGCCGACGCGGGGCCCGGATCGAGCCGCCGAGCCGCCACCGAGCAGCCACGGGAACGAACCGGGCCGAGGTGCAGATCCCGATCCGGGAGCGGGGTAGGCGCCGGTACCGCAGGCTTGCCCGCCGACCGGGTCCGCTGCGCCCCGCTGAAGGAGTCGGGTGGGTTCGCCGCGCGTGGCGATCAGCAGGCCTTGACGACCTTGCCGCCGACCACCTGCTGGACGCGCTTGGTCGTGCCGTTGCTGAGCGTAGTGACCATCCAGTGCCGCCCCTCATCGGCGACGATGGTCGAGGAAGAGTTCATCTGGCAGATGACCTTCTTGACCTCCGTGAAGGCCTGGGGATCGTCGTAGAACTCGATGCTGATGTTGTCGGCGCCTCCGCAGATCACTTTCCCGCTGCCCAGCGACTCGGTCTTTGCGGGCTTGGCGCAGCCCAGGCGCGCCTTGCGGATCTTCTTGGCGATGTCCATCGGGTCCTGGTAGACGACTGCGGCGGCGGTGCTCTCAGGAGTTCCGGCGGGTCCGGCGCTCGTGGCCGCCGCGGACGCCGCGGCGCCGCCGTCCTTGGGCGCGGCGTCCCCCTCGTCTGCGTTGCACCCGGTCAGCATCAGGGCGGTCAGGGCGACGGTGGCGGCGAGAGGGATCGTCGAGCGGATTGACATGGCAGAACCTCCAAGAAGACATGTTCGTCACAGGTCGCGGACGCGGTCATCTGTGCGGCGCGTAGCCAAGTACAACATGCGTTAACCGAATAAACAACACCACTGGTTGTGTCGACATTCACGATCGACAGGTGTAGTGTTCGAGGTTGCCGGATGAGGAGGGGCGGACGTGCGCAAGGACGCCACCGTGACCGCGTCGGACATCGCCCGGCTCGCCCGGGTGAGCCGGGGAGCGGTGAGCAACTGGCGGCGCCGCCATCCCGACTTTCCGCAGCCCATCGGCGGCACTCCGACCAGCCCGGTGTTCTCGCTCGCCGAAGTCGAGACATGGCTTCGTCGGCAGGGCAAGCTCGCCGAGGTCCCGTCGGAGGAACGGGCATGGCAGCTCCTGTGCACGGTCGGCGACGAACGGGAGATCGGCGCCGTCCTGCGACAGGTGGGGGACTGGCAGCGCGCCGGCACGCCGATCACCGGGCTGAGCGACCGGGCGGCGGCGAAACGGCTGGGAGTCGACCAGCGGTCGGTGCCGCTGCTGAGGGCAGTGGACGAGTTGTCCGGCGAGTGGGACACCGCCCCTGCGTTCGAGTTCCTGGTCGAGCGCTACCTGGAGGTGAGGCTGCCCCGACTGACGTTGACGTCGCCGGAGCTCGCCGCGCTGATCGCAGGCCTGGTCGACCAGGACGCGCGGTCCGTGCTGGATCCGGCGTGCGGTACCGGTGAACTGCTGTCCGCGCTGTCGGCCGCGCGCGAAGGGGAACCGCGGCGGCTCTACGGGCAGGAACGCGACGAGGTGCTCGCACCGCTGGCTGAGAACCGGCTCGCCCTGCGCGGCATCCCGGCCGAGATCCGCGGCGGGGACTCGTTGCGGCACGATGCGTTCGTCGGCCTCACCGTTGACGCCGTGGTCTGCGACCCTCCGTTCAACGAGCGGTACTGGGGCTACGAGGATCTGGCCGCCGATCCGCGGTGGGAGTACGGGCTGCCGCCCCGCATGGAACCGGAAATGGCATGGATCCAGCACGCGCTCGCGCACCTCGTCCCCGGCGGGCTCGCGGTCCTGCTCGTGCCGCCCGCCGTGGCGGGGCGACGTTCGGGGCGGCGCATGCGCACGCAGTTGCTGCGCCGCGGCGCCCTCCAAGCCGTGGTCGCGCTTCCCGCCGGCCCCCATCTGTGGCTGCTGCGCAAGCCGGCGGGCGACCGGCCGACCGGCCTGCTCGTGATGGACGGCGCGGACGACGCGGAGATCTTCCGGACCTGGCGGGACTTCCAGGCGGGCCGCGACGTGGACCGGCCCGGGACGAGCCGGGTCGTGCCGATCATCGACCTGCTGGACGAGGAGGCCGACCTGACCCCGGCCCGGCATCTGGCCGCCTTCGAGGGGGACCGGACGGCCGAGCGGTTCGTCCAGACGCTCGACCGGCTGAGGGCGCTGCTCGACAGGATGTCCGGGCTTGTGCCCGAGCTCGAACCGGTGCGGCCGGACCGGGAGACGGCCGTCACCTCCGTCGCGGAGCTGGCCCGGATCGGCGCGTTGACCGTGCATCGGGCTCCGGCGCGCGGGGATGCGGGGAAGGCGGGCACGGAACGGCCGTTGCTCACCGCCGAGGATGTGCTTCAGTACCGCGAGCCGAGCGGCCGCGCGCTCATCGGAGCCGAGGACGACTGGATCGTCACGCGTACCGGAGACATCGCCGTGGCGGTGGCCTCCCGCCGGTTCGCCGCGCGGGTGGTGCAGCGAGACGGCCTGGTGCTCGGCCCGCACCTGTCCCTGGTCAGAGTCGATCCGCAGGCGCTCGACCCGTACTTCCTGGCGGGCGTCCTGCGCAGCACCGCCAACGTGCGATCGTCGTCCCTGTCGTCGACGGGCACCCGCGTGGACGTCCACCGCGCGCGTGTGCCGCGGTTGCCGATGGACGAGCAGCGCCGGTTCGGGGAGGCCTTCCGGCGGATGGAGCAGTTCGCCTCCGCGGCGCGCGAGAGCCTCGCCCTCAGCGAGCTGATGGACCGGCTGCTGGCGGACGGTGTCGCAGAAGGTGACCTGGGTGCGGTCGGCGGCTGAGGCCCGCCGGTCGGCGACGGTGACGGCCGGGCTGGTCCCGTACGTTCGGGCGAGCTGCGGCTACGCCAGACTGTTCCCCGTCTGAATGGAGGGGGCTTCCGTGATGCAGTTGCTCGGGGGACGTTACGAGCTGACCGCCCCGCTCGGTCGGGGCGGCATGGGCGAGGTGTGGGAGGCGGTCGACCGGCAGTTGGAGCGGCGAGTCGCGGTGAAGCTGCTCACCAACGAGGCGATCATGCGCAGGCCGGACCCCTCCGAGCTGGTGCGCCGCTTCGCCCGGGAGGCGGAGCTCACCGCAGGTCTGCAGCATCCCGGAGTGCCTGCGGTGCACGATGCCGGCTCCACCGAGGACGGCCTGTTCCTGGTGATGGAACTGGTGGACGGCTGCACGGTCGCGGACCTGGTCGCCGAGCAGGGACCGCTTCCGGTCGCGTGGGCGGCGGCGATCGCCGCGCAGGTCTGCTCGGTGCTCGCGATCGCGCACGGCCGCTCGCTCGTGCATCGCGACATCAAGCCGCAGAACCTGATGGTGACCCGGGACGGCACGGTCAAGGTCCTGGACTTCGGGGTGGCGACCGTCCTTGACGCCGTCGGGGTCGTCCGGATCACCCGCACGGGCGAGACCGTGGGCACGCCCGCGTACATGGCGCCGGAGCAACTGCGCAGCGAGCGTGCCACCCCGCGCACCGACCTCTACGCACTGGGCTGCGTCCTCTACGAGATACTCGCCGGGAAACCGGTGTTCACGGCGACGTCGCCGCATGCCCTCAGTTACAAGCACCTGGAGGAAGACCCGGCACCGCTGCACCGTGCCGACGTTCCGCTCCCCCTGGAGGACCTCGTGCGCCGGTTGCTCGCCAAAGACCCGCGGCAACGCCCGGGGGACGCCCGCGAGGTGTACGAGCGGCTTCTGGTGTTTGTGCAGGGTGTCCATCCGCTCGGCGACGTCGACCCGGCGTTGTCCATGTCGACAGGGATGCAACTGCATGCCCGTGTCCTGGTCCGCCTCGCCGGTGCCGACCGGCGAGTGCCCCTGGCGCATTCCGTGTCGCCGTCCGGCCCGCCCCCCATGCCCGCGGGCTTCGCGCCCTTCGTGACCTCGCCGTCCATCCCCTCGCAAGGGCCTGCGCACATGCCGGACCTGGGCCCCCCGCCGCCTTGGGAGCCGAGGATGGCGCGCCGCGGTTTCGGCTGGAAGCTCGGGCACAGTCTGTGGATGGTGCCGACCCTGGCGTTCGGCTTCCTGACCTGGCTGTCGTTCCTGTACATCGGAGTCCGGCACCGGCGTCGCGCCTGGCTGATCACGGCCGCGCTGTACGGGGTCTCGACGGTGGCGTCGGGCGCCTTCATCGTGACGACGACTGACGAGAAGGGTGTGACCTCGACGCCCGCCGCGCTGTTCTGGCTGGCCCTGTTCCTCGGCGGCGTCATGCACGCGGCCGGCGTGAACCCGGGCCGTCTGCGCCTCCGCGCGCACCTGGATGCGCGAGATTCGCGGCCCGCCGCCCCGTGACGCCAGGCTCCGCCAAGGCCGTGCCGAGCGGCTCGCCGGGACGGGACGAGCGGGAGGACCTGGGCGAGGAGCGACGGCGGGGCCCCGAGCCGTGGCGTCGTCGGGGGCGGCGAGATCAACACTGGCGACGGCGACGTCGCCGAGGGCATCGCGGGTCGCGTGAGGGAAGTGCGACGTTCATGATCGTGACCTCGAAGACACCTTCACCTACCCCGATGCCTTGGCGGCCGAACTCCCCATCGGCGGAAGAGCCAGGTGTCGCAGATGTCCAAGGTGCTGGACGTCCAGGGCGCCGCGTTCCGCAACCGGCCCTCCAGCGGCACGCCCTGACGGTGGTCGGGGATGCAGGCGGCGGCCGAGGCAGGGCTGAGGCGCTACTTCAGGCGTGCGATCAGGGGCTGATAATCACCCGATGTTGCTGTGATTGCGCCGACGCCCCACAGGCCTCCACCGGGAATCGGCGCCAACCCAGCCAGGGTTGCCATCCCGGTCACCGGGACCGGAGCGTTCTGCCAGCCGCTCGCGGTCCGGCGCAGCGCGAGCATCGTGTACGAGGGCTCGGACGGGGTGACGGTGTCGCCGCCGGCCAGTGCCTGCCGGCCGCTCACCGCCACGTCCATCAACTCGCCGCGCCCGTCCGGCACCTTCGCGCTGGCCCATTCTCGGCCGTTCCAGTGCAGGAGCATCGGGTGACGGAGCGCTTCCCGGCCGGGGGTTGTCTTGCCCCAGCCGGAGACCCAGACGTCGTTTCCGGTCACCATCCGTACCCTGGCGAGCCGTTGCGTCATATAGCCGGTGACCGGTTCGGGCAGCCGCTTCCACGTACGGCCGTTCCAGTGCAGGAGCAGCAGTCGCTCGGGGTGGACGTCGTCGCCCGGGTAGTCCGTCCCCACAGCCCACACGTCCCGCGGCCCCCGCGCGTCGATGCCGTCGAGTGAGAAACTGCCGTCGAGGTTGGGCAACGGCACGTTGCGCCAGTGTCGTCCGTCCCAATGCTGGACGAACCCACGCCCGACCCCTGTCCCGCCGTCGTACGTGCCGCCGGCGAGCCATGCATCCTCCGGACCGACGGCACTGATCGAACCGGCGGAGGTCTGCTCCGCGCCGGGAATCGGTGCGAACGGAACCGGCGTCCAGCTCTGGCCGTTCCAGTGCAGGAGACCACAGTCGGCGGAGGCCCACACGTCCTTAGGACTCGAGGCGCTGACCTGGTTGATGCGAGCGAAGTTGGGGATGGACACCTGCCGCCAGCTGCGCCCGTCCCAGCGCAGCATGACGGAGGTGAACATTCCCTTCGCGAAGTTGCAGTTCTCGTCGTCGGCCGGGGTCCTGGCAAGCCGTGGTGGCTTCCTCGGGTTGACGAGGAGCCCGCCGGCCCACGCGGCATTGCGTCCCGCCGCAGTTGCACTGAGCAAGCTGATACTTCCCTGAACAGGTGCATTGAACAACTGCCACTTCGGAGACCCCGGCGACGTGGCAGGAGGTGTCGCTTTCGTACCGGCCACCGCCGCCGTCGTCGGCGAGGCCGCTGCCAGGCCGGCCAACGTGATCGCGAGCGCACCAGATCGGATCGCGGTACTTCTTACCCCACGCATGCAAAACCTTCCCTTGGGGACTTTTGTCTGTTCCGGTGACCCGGCCCACGTCGACGCCGGTCGGTTCGCCGCCCGGTGGGCCGGGTGGGGACCGCAGGACGCCACGGAACGTGTGACGTCCTGCCCCCGTAACCGGTCAGGAGGCGGGGATATCGCCGATCTTGTTCACCCAGCCCTGGCGTTCGGTGGCCCCGTGGCCGCTGACGGCGTGCGCCCCTGGGGTGCCGGGGCGGTTGCCGGGCCGCGTCTCGTGGTCGAGAAGCCGGGCGGTCGCCGGGTCGATCACTAGCCGCTCGATCACGCCGTCGGGGTTCTGGGCGGTGATGGCCACGCCTGGCCTGCCCTTCCGGTCGCTGGTTCGCCCGGTGACGTGGACGGACGGGTAGTCCGCGAGGATCCGGTAGAGAGCCGCCCGGGTGCCGGGAGTGGTCGGTGCCATCCAGCCGGCGGCGTCCCCGGTGCAGGCGGACGATGAAGGCGGTGCGGGAGCAGCCGGCGACGCGGGCCGCCTCAGGGGGCTCAAGACCGTGCCAGGCGGTCAGAGTGACGGCCTCGGCCTCCTTGGCCGACAGGGTGCGCAGGGCGGCCGGCGCTTGGTCGCGGGCTATGACGTGGTCGGCGGCATCCCAGGCGTACCGGTCGGCGTCGGTGGTCAGGCCGGCCAGCCGGTCGATCAGGCCGCGCGCCTGACCGGCCGCACCGTGCGACTGGCGGGCCAGGTTCCTGGCCACGCCCAGCAGCCACGGCAGCGCCTGCTCGGGGACTTCACCGATCTTCCGCCATGCGATCGTGAAGACCTCACCGGTCAGGTCTTCGGCGGCCTGGGGCGCGACCCGCAGCACGATGTAGCTGAAGACGTTGCGGTAATACGCCTCATAGAGGCGGATGAATCGGGCCTCTTGCTCGTCCACGCCACCTCCTCTCTTCTCGGAGCCGATACGCCAAGAAGTCAGAGAAGGCGTCACTGGATTACACCCAAGGCCAAGGAATCTTCGCGGACCCTGCCCTACGGGCCTGCGAGGCGGTCGTCACGGATCGTGCCACGGACATCTGGAACCAACGGCACTCGCTTCATGCAAGGCGTCACTGGATTACACCCAAGGCCAAGGAATCTTCGCGGACCCTGCCCTACGGGCCTGCGAGGCGGTCGTCACGGATCGTGCCACGGACATCTGGAACCAACGGCACTCGCTTCATGCGCTGCGCGAGTGCGAGATCTCTTATAACCGCCATCGTCCTCGCCAGGGCATCGCGAACGCCCGACCATGCACCCCGCTGCCCCGCCGAACACCAACCCCGGCCAGATCGCCCGGCTGGACGTGCGAAGACGCAGACGCCTCGGCGGAGTCCTCAACGAGTACGAGCATGCGGCGTGACCTGAACGGATGTACTTTTCGGCAGAAGCAGGGCTGCTGGTGGGCCGCGCCGTCCCAGGGCTGGACGAGACGCTGTCGCGGCCGGCGAGCCGAAGACAGGGGCCGTTCTCCTGGGTCTGTCGCCCAGTGCGGTGGCCGTTCAAGGGCGGACGCGGGGTCGAGTTCACGAGGACGGCCCCCGACTTCCCGGCCTCGACGAGGACCTTGATCTCCTCGGCCTCGCCAGTCGGCGTTCCTGAGCGGTCGTGGCGGCGGGCGTGGCCGTCGGTCGTCCCCGGTACGGCTCACCGCCCCCCGACCGCCCAGCGGCTCGAAAGCCGGTGTAGGCCCGCCACCGCCGGTCAGTGGCCGATGTTGCGGTCGCCTGCCTCGACCAGGCCGCTCTCGTAGGCGAAGATGACGATCTGGGCGCGGTCACGTAGGCCTAGCTTGGTGAGGATGCCGGAGACGTGCGTCTTGACGGTCGCGGGTCCGATGAAGAGCTCTTTGGCGATCTCGGAGTTGCTCGATCCGCGGGCCACGGCGGCCATCACTTCGCGCTCGCGGTCGGTGAGGCGTTCCAGGCGTTCGGCCACGGCGTTGTTGACGCTCAGCCGCCGGGCGAACCGGCCGATCAGCCGGCGGGTGATCGAGGGGGCCAGCAGAGCGCCGCCGTCGGCGACGGTGCGCACGGCGGTGGCGAGCTGGTCGGGTGGGATGTCCTTGAGGACGAAGCCGCTGGCACCGGCGTGCATCGCCCGGTAGACGTACTCGTCCGGGTCGAACGTGGTCAGGATGAGCACCCTGACGTTCCAGTCGGATTCCGCCAGGATCCGCTCGGTGGCCTCCAGACCGTCCATGTCCGGCATCCGGATGTCCATGAGGATCACGTCGGGCCGGTGCCGGCGCGCCGCCTCGATCGCCTCGGTGCCGGTCCCGGCCTCGGCGACGACCTCGATGTCGTCGTGGATCTGCAAGATCATGGCGAAGCCGCCGCGGACGAGGGCCTGGTCGTCGACGATGGCGACACGGATGCTCACGCGGGCTCGCCTCCGGTGGGCAGGTGGGCGGTGACGTCGAACCCGCCGTCCGGGCGCGGCCCGGCGTCGAGTGTGCCGCCCAACAGTAGTGCCCGCTCCCGCATCCCCACGATGCCGTGGCCGCGCGTTCCGTCCTGGGCGTCTCCCGGCAGGGCGGCGGTGCCGCCGCCGTCGTCGCGCACCTCGATGACGATCTCGCCGCCGGCGGCCCCGAGCCGGACGTCGGCGTGGGCGCCGGGACCGGCGTGCTTGAGCACGTTGGTAAGCGCCTCCTGAACGATGCGGTAGGCGAACAGGTCCACGCGAGCGGGCAGTCCGGTCGGGAGCGTGGCGAGCGACAGGGTCACCGCGACGCCCGTTGCGCGGATCTGGTCGGCGAGGTGGGGAACGTCGGCCAGGCCGGGCTGGGGCTCGGGGCCCCCGGCATCGTTCTCAGGACGCAGGACGCCGAGCAGGTGGCGCAGCTCGGCCAGCGCCTGCCGTCCCTCCTCTTCGACCGCCCCCATCGCCCGCAGTGCCTGCTCCGGGATCGGGCCGTCGGCGGCGTGCGCGGCCATCGCCTTGGCCGCGCCCGCCTGAACGGTCATGACGCTCACCCGATGGGCCACCACGTCGTGCAGCTCGCGGGCGATGCGCGTCCGCTCCTCGGCCACGATGCGGACGGCCTCGGCGGCCTGTTCTGCGACGAGCCGGGCAGCGTGGCGATCGCGCAGCCGGAGACCGCGCCCCACGTACCACAGGCCGACCATGACGATGACCCCGAATACGACCTCACTCCACGGCGCGGATTCCGTGCGCAGGTCAACGGTGACCAGGGCGACGGCCGCCACGACGCCCGCGGGCCCCCACCGTGAATCCGGCGAGTACCGCCCGGCGCTGTACAGGGCGATGAGCACCGGAACGCCGACGAGGTTGCGCGTGGTCGGCAGCAACAGGGCCCAGGCGATCAAGGTGACGCTCAGCACGGCCAGAGGTGCCTGGCGTCGCCAGTACAACGCCGTACCGGCCGCGGCGAAGACCGGCAGGGCGGCGAGGTTGAGGTCGCGAAGGGGACGGAAGGCCAGGGCGTCTCCGGGCATGTCGTGCACGAACACCAGCACGAGGAGGACCAGCCCGGCGAGGACGGCGTCCATGGCGCGCGGCCAGCGGGCGAAGGGCCCCCGGAGCCTTCCGGGGCGGCCTGCCGCGGCCTCGGCGAGCGGGCGGGAAGGCGGTGTCGTGCGGTTCACCAGCGCTCCACGGTGCGAGATGCGGTGCACTCCGCGGCTTGTCGGCGGGCGCGGGACCACCGTATGCGGGAGCGGACACACCGGTCATCCGCCGCGAGGCGGAGCGGGCCTCCGCTGCGCGACGGGGATCGGCTCCGCCGGTGGACGGGCGACTGCGGCGGCCCCGGCGAGCACGGTTGGTACGACAGCTCACCCCGGCGCACTCGCCGCCGCATCCCCCGAAGGAGCACCGTCATGCATCGCGTCATCCGTCGCATCGGCGACACCAGCGCCCGCCGACCATGGCTGACGATCGGGCTCTGGACTCTCCTGGCCGTCCTGGTCATCGGGCTGGCGGGCACCGCAGGCGGCACGTTCGCCGACGACCTCGTCGCTCCGGGCAGCCAGAGCGAACGGGCGATGGAGCTTCTGGAGGAGCGCTTCCCGCAGGCGGCCGGTGGCAGCGCCAAGGCGGTCTTCGCCGCTCCGGAGGGTGAACGGCTCGACCGCTACCGACCTGCCATCCAGGCGGCCCTCGCCCGGATCGCCGATGCCGAGGACGTGGCCGCCGTCGCCGACCCGTTCGCCACCGGCACGGTGTCGCGCGATGGGCGCATCGGCTACGCCGAGGTCACCTTCGACCGGCCCTCGGCCGGGCTCGGCCCCGAGCCGGTGAAGGCGATCACCGGCGCGCTGGAGCCGGTACGGGCCGCCGGTGCCGTCGCGGAGGTCGGCGGCGACGCCGCGTTCGTCAACGCCGAGACCGAGACCTCGGGCACCGAGGTGGCCGGTCTGCTGGCCGCCCTGGTCGTGTTGCTCGTCGTCTTCGGAACGGTCGTCGCCGCCCTGGTGCCGATCGCGATCGCGATGGTCACGGTGGCCACCGGGCTGTCCGGCATCGCGCTGCTGGCCCATGTAATGGACGTCACGAGCGCCGCAACGAGCGTCGGAATGCTGATCGGTCTGGGCGTCGGCATCGACTACGCCCTGTTCATCGTGGCCCGCTACCGCCAGAACCGGACGGCCGGTCAGGACAACCGCACCGCACTGTCGAACGCCATGGCGTCGGCGGGCTCGGCGGTCCTGTTCGCCGGAGGCGCCGTCGTCGTCGCAATGTCGGCGCTGCTGCTGACCGGCTTGGGCCTGCTGGCCTCGATCGGGCTCGGCGCAGCGCTGGTCGTGCTCTTCGCCGTGGCCACCGCCCTCACCCTGCTGCCCGCACTGCTGTCCCTGCTGGGCGACCGCATCGACGCCGGACGCGTCGTCCGCCGCCGCTCCCCCGCCAAGCGCACCGAAGACGGGGCATGGTGGCGTCTGGCGCATCGTGTCTCGGGCCGCCCCTGGCCGTATCTGCTCGGCGCAACGGCGCTGCTGCTCACGCTCGCCGCCCCGGCGTTGTGGATGCAGACCGGCTACCCCGACGCCGGCGACGACAGGACGAGCACGACCCACCGCCGCGCGTACGACCTGCTGGCGGAGGGCTTCGGCCCCGGCCACAATGCCCCGCTGCTGCTCGTCGCCGACCTGCGCCGCCCGGGCGTGACCGCCCAGACCATCCCCGACCTCACCGAACGTCTCGCCGCCGACCCCGGCATCGCCGCGGTGGGCTCGCCGCGGACCTCTCCCCGGGGGGACGCGGTCGTCGTGCCCGCGATCCCCACCAGCGCCCCCGCGGACGCCGAGACCTCCCGGACGCTGGAACGCGTTCGCGACCTGGCCCCCGCCAACGTCGCCGTCTCCGGCATGACGGCCATGACCGACGACCTCACGCGGCAGCTCGACAAGACCCTCCCGATCTTCATCGCCGCGGTCCTGGCCGCGTCGTTCCTGCTGCTGATGGTGCTGTTCCGCGCCGTCGTCGTGCCGCTGAAGGCCGCCGTCATGAACCTGCTGTCGATCGGCGCCGCCTACGGCGTCGTGGTCGCGGTGTTCCAGTGGGGGTGGTGCGCGGACCTGTTCGGCCTGGACGGAACGTATGCGATCGCCTCACCGCTGCCCACGATCTTCTTCGCGGTCCTGTTCGGCCTGTCCATGGACTACGAGATGTTCCTGCTCTCCAGCATCCGCGAGAGCTACGACGCCACCGGCGACAGCACCGAGTCGGTCGCGCGCGGCTTGGCGGGCACCGGCCGGGTGATCACCTCCGCCGCTCTGATCATGACGGTGGTCTTCCTCGGCTTCGTCGCCCACCCGTCACCGCTGGTGAAGATGCTCGGCCTGGGCCTGTCCACGGCGATCCTGCTCGACGCCACGGTCGTCCGGATGCTCCTGGTGCCCGCGACCATGGCCCTGCTGGGCAAAGCCAACTGGTGGCTCCCCCGCTGGCTCGACCGCCGGCTCCCCCGCCTGACCGACCCGGCCACCAAGCCCTTCCCCGACACCCCCGCGCCGCCCCCGGTGCCCGCCGCCCGCTGAGAAGAACGCCCGGGTGACCAGCGCGCCCAGCGCGAGAGCAGTCCTGAGAACCGTGGGGCCGGGCCGGCCGGTGGCCCGTTGACCAATCGGCTGCGGGCCTCATCCATCGAGCCGCCGCGGATCCTGGACCGCCCCGGGTTCTGCTGGGCGTCAGCACCCGGCGGGTGGACAAGCTGGTCGAGCAGATGGGGATCAAGGGCATCTCCAAGAGCCAGGTCTCGGAGATGTCCAAGGTGCTGGACGCCCAGGTCGTGGCCTCACTGGAGGCCAAGCATCCCGACGCCGCCGAGCACCTGGACGCCGCCCGCGAGGACCTGCTGGCCTTCACCGGCTTCCCGAATCTGAAGGCCGAAAGGCCCGACTGGCTGGAACGCGAGCAAGCCGTCCAAGCCGAGGTCCGCAGGAGGAACTCCGCCTCAAGCAGCAGCGCGTCAAGTCCTGACTCACGTGATGCCTCTGGCCGCGCGCACCGCCGCTCGCAAGGTAGGCCGCGTGGGTCAAGGCGGGCAAGCGCAGGTCGCCTGGTCCTGACCGCCACCGATCTGGCCATGCCTCCACCGCCGACTCCACTGACGGCTACTTCCTCGTCCGCGGGGCGCTGGCGGCGGGCGACGGCACGCATCAAGTCTGACTCTTGATACTGGTCAGGTTCCCGGCTGCGGGGGCGAGGGCGCCCAGCGGTCTGCCAGCAGCCTGAAGCTGGGCACATCGTCGAGCGATATCGAGTATTCGTAGGTCCGTTCATAGCCGATGCCACTGATGCGCCATCCGCCGTCCGCGCAGCGTCGATACGTCTCCTCATAGAAGGCGGAACCGCGGATCAGCACCCGGAATGCCTTGGCGATGACGGTGTCCTCCAGGCACCAGGTGCCCTCGGCCCTGTCGCCGTCGACCCGGATCTCGGGTTGGCCCGCGAAGTGCACCGTGGTGATCTCGGGACCGAGATTGTCGCGCATGTAGTCGACGATGGCATCGCGGCCTTCCAGGCGCAGCGCCTCGCCGACCGCGCGGGTTCCGTAGGTGCCCAGGGCGTCATCGGTGAGGGTGTCGGCGAACCCGTCCCAGTCCTTCAGGTCCAGGCAGCGCAAGTAGCGGTACTTCACCTGGCGGATCTCTTCCAGGGCATTCAGGTCCATGCGACGTAGCTTGCTCGACACCGCCGCCGTTGACAAGAACGCGTTCTAATTCCCTGGGGGCCCCTCCCGCTCGGCGTTCGGCGCGGCGACCTGTGAGTGGGGTGTACCGGCGGTGCGGCTGTGAGGACCCGCTGACCGGCCGGGCCGTTGGCCGCAGTTGCACGCGGTGAAACGGGCGGCCGGGACCACCGGCCCGCGGACCGCGGTGAGCGCCGTCACGGGTCGCCGTCCGGTCCTGGCTGCCGAGCACCGCGCTCTCGCGCACCAGGTCGCCGGCCCCCTCGCACGGCCAGCACGACCTCGCGCCAGGCTGACGTTGCCGAGATCACGTTCGCCCAGCCCGCCGGGATGACGACGATGTGGTCGGAGTCCTTCCCCTGGTAGCACAGCGGCGCCCTGGCCGGGTAGTTGCACGCCCGCCCCATCTCGCCAGCGCCGTACGCTGCGCCGGATCGAGCTCGCCCCAGAGCCCTCCCTGTGGTGGAGAGGCTGACGGTGCTGGCTGTGTGCGGTTCCAGCCGGGTGCGGCGGTCTACATGCTTCCATCGGGGTCCATGACCGCGCCTGGGAGCGGGCGCCGGAGAAGGGACCCGTCACGGCACCTCGCCGACGGCCCACCAGCGCTCTGGGGTTGAACCTGGGCGACGCCGTCGAGCACGCCCTCGCCGAGCACCGCGACCACCTGCAGCACCTGACCACCGCGCCGAGTGCGCCACCAGATCCTTCACCACCACCGAAAGCGGCGGCGCAGCCCCAGACCCCCGCCGCCCGCGACGATCGGGTCGCACGTCGCACCCCCCAGGGGCGCACCCCCCGCTGCCTCCACCGATCAGCCAACCAGACCAGACCGCCCAGCTGAACGTCTGAAGAAGGCAACGTCTGGGGGAATTCTCAACGAGTACGAGCATTCTGCTTGACCTGCGCGGACGTAGTTCTAGGCATGCGCACCGTTGAGGGGGACGAAGACCGCGGTGAGCATGACCGCGAGCGCGACCGTCAGCTCGGCGGTGTACAGCACGGCCGCTAGCGTGGGGAGCCAGTACGGTGCTGGGGAGTGCGCATGGCCCTGAAGCCGCTTCCCTGCGTCTTAGGGGGAGGTCAGGGTGGCCATTACGCGGTCCGGTTCCCAATGGGCGCGGAACGAGGTGATCAGGCCGTCGTCATCGACGGTGTAGACGGTCAGGCAGTCGATCGTCGTGGTGGTCCCACCGTCCAGCGTCGCGGTGATGGTGACGACGTTGGCGCAGGCGGGGCCGTTGGCGAACGAGTCGCTCACCCGGAAGTGGAACTTGCGCACCCGGGCGATGTTCTCGTCCCAGAACCGCTCGATCCCGTCCGGCCCCCGGTGCCCCTTGCCCTCGGGATCGAGCATCGAGGGGCCGACGGGGTCCTCGATGACGGCGTCCGGACCGAACAGCGCGAGCCACTCCTGCTTGCGCCCGCCCGCGGCCGCGGCCATCGCCGCGCGCACCGCCCGGCGTGCGGGGTGGTCGCCGTCCGGCGCGTCCCAAGTGACTGTGCCCATGGCAGAAACTGTAACGTGTTCTCATTCCTGGTCCAACGGTCTCCATCGACCCTTCAGGCAGGTACGCGGCCGCGCCGAGTCTTCCCCTGAGCGTTCCTAGCGGGAGTCCACGGTGTCCGACCATCTGGCCGCCATCTGTAGCACCGTGCCCCCACGCCGCCCACAGCGCCAGCAATGCCGCGGCGGCGCCTGCGCGGGGACGTTCGGAAGGACCGGGCGGCTTGGACCTGGCGGCCTAACAGGCCCCTGTACGTCAAGCCCCAAGGCCTCGTGGGCAGGCCCGTCTGAGACATGTCACCTTGCTCTGTCCTCAAGCAACTTGCGAACTTTGCGTAGCGTGCTGTCGTCCGCTCGGGTCAGGAGAGATACCACCAGGCCGAGCTCGGTGGCCCGACTCTCAGTCGGGCCCTCATAGTCCGCCTGTTCCCAGTCCTCATCCTCGTCCGGAGGGGCACCGAGCGCCCTTCGTCGTGCTTCACGGATCCTGCTGGTGAACTCGATGATGACCGGATCGCCGTGGTCGCCGTCGAGCGGGTCGAAGACCAACAAGTCCTGCCGGTATCCCTGAGGCGAGATCTGCTCGACGGCACCCTTTGCACCGTAGACACGCAGCAGGTTTCGCATCTGCCCAAGGGCAGGCGTGCGCTTGCCTACCTCGATGAGGCGCAAGTACTCAGAGGAGAATCCGAGTTTGGTCGCTGCATCAGCGCGAGACAGGCCAGCCTTCCAGCGCAGACGCTCAAGCAGTTCCCCGAAGCGGCTGTTGTCCGACTCGCCTGGTCCGACGACCATAACCACGAACGGAGACGGGGCGCCGATGGAGGTCTCCGGCTGCCTATCGCCATCATCCACGCCAAGAGGGTATCCCAACAAGTAATCAGTTGGAAGTTGTTGCCTGAGCTGTCTGGGCTTCGGTAGCCTCCAACTACTGGCAACAAGGCCATTCAGTTGTTGGAGGTGATCGACGTGGAGATCGACAACTACGATGAGGGCGCCGCAACGGTCGAGGAGATCGGGCCGTCAGGTGGGATCTACTCGCTGCCGGCTGTCGGGGACGCCGCCGCAAAAGCACGCAAGTTCTACGACGAGATGGCTCCGAGGGAAACCGACTCAGCCGAGGTACGGGTTGCCAAGGAGCTCTTCCGTTGGTCGTCAGTGGTCGCCGGGTCGGCGGCTGTCGCGGTGGTCGTCCTGTAAGGGGGACTGAGGCGGCCCCGGCTTCTGTGGTGGGAAACAAGCCAGGGGAACTCGTGCCGCCCTGGCCCGAGGCTGCGCTGTCATGCTCGGTAGGCCGGTCTGTCGCCGTCCGTGATGGTCAAGGCAACGACAGGCCGCCCACCCTGACCTCATGAGGAGAGCGAGGAGTGCCGGCGGTGTGTACCGGCGATGCGGCTGTGAGGATCCGAGCGGCGGCCGCGCGTTGATGCCCCGTCGGTACACCGCGAGTGCGGAACCATCCCCGCGTGCGCGGGGCCGATACTTGCTGACCTGCGACGCTAGCAGTGAAGGCGTCGGGTTTCATTCGGTTGGTTTGCGATCACGATCCCGGGCAGAGATGTAATGATCTTGGTGAGCGTGATGGCCGGGTGTCTTGAGAGCCGTTGGTGTGGGGTTGCTGCCTTCGGGTGTATGAGTATCGAGGGGTAGAGGCGCGCTTTCGTCCGCGTCGTGCTCTGATCGCGGCGCCCTCTCTATGACCGCCTGATGGGAAGCGCTCGATGGCGCCGCCAGCGGGATGCGAGCCAGCGGATTCACTCCTGCGGGAGGGTGTTGCTGACTGCTCCTGTGGTCCTGCGGTCGGATCAGTGGGTGGTATGACCGGCTTAGGTGGGTGAAGAGTGCCTGGCTTTCGAGGCCTGACCAGGGTGGGCGCAGGGCCCGGATCGAGCCGCCGAGCCGACCTCGAGCCGGCATGGGGACGAAGCGGGGCAAACGCGGCGGCTCACAAGCCGGGCTTTCTCGCGTTTCCCCTGGTCGGGGGTGGTGGGTCGCGTGGGACTCGAACCCACAACCTACGGATTAAAAGTCCGGAGCTCTGCCAATTGAGCTAGCGACCCGTCCCGGCAAGGGTACCGAGATCGGCGGGGGGTTCGCGACGGGGTTAGGGGGCGGGGGCCAGGTGGACGGGGAGGTGCTTCAGGCCGTTCTGGAAGTTGGAGGCCAGGCGGACGGGGGTGCCGGTGAGGGTGACGCGGTGGGGGAGGAGTTCGCGGAAGACGGCGCGCATCTGGGTGCGGGCGAGGTGGGCGCCGAGGCAGAAGTGGGGGCCGAAGCCGAAGCTGACGTGGTCGTTGGGGGTGCGGGCGATGTCGAAGCGGTCGGGGGAGGGGAAGACGGTCTCGTCGCGGTTGGCGGAGGCGTGGTAGACGACGACCTTGTCGCCGGGTTCGATCTTCTGGCCGCCGAGTTCGAGGGGGGCCGTGGCGGTGCGGCGGAAGTCCATGACCGGGGGCCAGTAGCGGAGCATCTCCTCGACGGCGGACGGCAGGAGGGACGGGTCGTCGCGTAGGCGGGCGAGTTCGGCGGGGTGGTCCAGGAGGGTCAGGAGGCCGCCCGGGATGCCGTTGCGGAGGGTCTCGTTCCCGGCGACGGCGAAGAGGAAGAACATGTTCTCGAACTCGTGGGTGGTGAGCCCGCCTTCGAGCATGCGGGACATGATGTCGCCGGACGGGTGGGAGCGCTTCTCGGCGGCGAGGGCGTGGGCGTAGGCGAACATGTCGGCGAGGGCCGTGTAGGAGCGCGGGTTGATGGGGCGGCCGTCGGGGCGGACGG
This sequence comes from Actinomadura sp. K4S16, assembly GCF_008327685.1. GTDB lineage: Bacteria > Actinomycetota > Actinomycetes > Streptosporangiales > Streptosporangiaceae > Spirillospora. The sequence continues at coordinate 16,573 of NZ_BDDE01000017.1, read as the reverse complement.
TCTCGGAGGTGCGGTACTTCATCGCCTCGCGGGCCATGGGGGTCATCGAGGCGGCGTCGGCGGTGGAGAGGCCGGCGTAGTCGGGGTCCTGGTAGCCGATGACGCGGGACGCCCAGTCGTAGAGGAGGCGGCGGTCGGAGTCGGGGACGCCCATGATGTGGGCCAGCGTCCAGACGGGGAGGTCCGCGGCGAGTTCGACGAAGTCGGTGTCCTCGCCGAGGGCGGACGCGACGAGGGTGCGCGCCCGCTCGTTGATCGTGTCCTCCAGCGCGCGGACCGCGCGGGGGGTGAACGCGGCGGCGACGATGCGGCGGAGGCGGGAGTGGTCCGGCGGGTCCTGGTTCAGCATCATCGCGCGGACGAAGGCGAGGTCCTCGGGCGTGTCGGGGTCGCGGATCTGGGTGGCGCCGAGGTTGGAGGAGAACAGCTCCGGGGAGCGCAGGACGTGCTTGACGTCGGCGTGCCGGAAGACCGCCCAGTAGCCGGGGCCGGCGGGCCAGGGGCCGACGGCCGGTTCGCCGATCCAGGCGACCGGCGACCCGGCGCGGAGCTCGGCGAAGGTCGCGTAGGGGACCCCGGCGGCGTAGGTGGCGGGCAGGAAGATCTCCTCGTGCATGCCCTCAGCGTGCATCATGTCGGGGTGACGTTGAAGCCTGAAGAGATCCTCCGTGACAACTTCGCGCCCTGGGTGCTCGATCTGGGCCTCGTGCCCGAGGAGGTGGGGGACGGGAGGGCGGTGCTGCGGCTGCCCTGGTCCGACCGGCTCGCCCGGGAGGGCGGCGCGCTGTCCGGGCAGGCGCTGATGGCCGCGGCCGACACGGCGGTGGTGCTGGCGGTGTCGGGGGCCAAGGGGGCCTTCGTGCCGATGACGACGGTGCAGCTGAGCACGACGTTCCAGCGGCCCGTCATCGGGCGGGACGTGCTCGTCGACGCGGAGCTGTCGAAGCTGGGCCGGACGCTGGCGTTCGCGGAGATCGACATGACGGCCGACGGGAAGACCGTCGCGCATGCCAGCGCGGTTTACGCCATCATCGGCTGACATGACGCGTATTGAGAAGGTTGTCGTTCCGGACGGCGAGTTCGACCTGCGGGTGTGGGGGACGCGCGGTCCCGGGATCCTGCTCCTCCAGGAGATCTTCGGCGTGGGCGACTACATGGAGGCCGTCGCCGAGGACCTGGTCGCGCTGGGGTACGTCGTGGCGGCGCCCGACATGTTCTGGCGGATCGAGCCCAACTGGACGACCGCGCACAACGAGGACGCCCTGCCCAAGGGGATGTCGATGGTCTCCCAGTTCGACTGGGAGAAGGGCGTGGGGGACGCCGTGGCGGCGCTGGGGGTCCTCAAGGGCCTGCCAGAGGTCGGCAAGGCGGGCGTCCTGGGGTTCTGCTTCGGCGGGACGCTCGCGTACCTGGTGGCCGCCAACGCCGAGGTCGATGCGGTGGTCTCGTTCTACGGGTCCGGTGTGCCGGACATGCTGGACCAGCTGGACGCCATCCAGGCGCCCACGCAGTTCCACTTCGGCGGCGACGACGCGTACATCCCCCGTGAGGAGGTCGCCGAGTTGGAGCGTGCCGTCGAGCAGAAGGACCACATGGAGATCCACGTCCAGGAGGACGGCGGGCACGCGTTCCACAACCGCAAGGCTCCGATGTTCTATCAGCCGGAGCCCGCCGCGCGCGCTTGGCGGCTCACAGAGGAGTTCCTCGCCCGGGCGCTCCCCGTCAGCTAGCGGGTCGGGCAGTGGGCGGCGTCTAGGGCGTCGCCCACTGCGAGGGCTGGGCCGGAAGGCTCATGCGGGCTCCGGGATCAGGCGGGACAGCTCCTTGCGCGAGGAGATGCCGAGCTTGGGATACGCCTTGTAGAGGTGGTACTCGACCGTGCGGGGGCTGAGGAACAGCTGGGCGGCGATGTCGCGGCTGCTGATCCCCTCCGCCGCGAGACGGACGACCTGCAGTTCCTGCGAGGTGAGGCGGTCGAGGAGGTGCGCGGCCGCCGGCGTCGCGGCCGCCCCGGCCTCGCCGGTGGCCCGCAGTTCGCCGCGCGCGCGGTCGAGCCAGGGGGCGGCGCTGAGCCGTTCGAAGGTCTCGGCGGCGGAGCGGAGCGGGTCGCGGGCCTGCGACCGGCGCCTGCAGCGGCGCAGCCACTCGCCGTAGAGGAGTTCCGTGCGTGCCCGCTCGAACGGGCGCATCGACTCCCGGTGGAGTTCCACGGCCTTCACGTAGGGCTCTTCGGCGTCGTCGAGGAGCGCCTCGCACCGGAGCGCGACGGCCAGGGCCCAGGGCTGCTTGCTCGCCTCGGCCCAGGCTGACAGGTCCTCGTACGCCGTGCGGGCCTGGTCGGGGCATCCCGCGCGGACGGCGGCCTCCACCAGGTCGGCCGCGTAGAGCACGGCGTCCGCGCCGTACCGGTGCGGGCGGGCGGCGGCGTCCAGGTGGCGCAGCGCGTCGTCGTAGCGGCCGAGGCCGAGATGGAGCAGGCCGCGCGCGGCGGTGAGCGGTCCCGCGTCCGGGGCGGGCGCGATGGCGGCCAGCTCGCGCAGCCGGTCCTCGTCGCCCTCGATCGCCGCGATCCTGGCCAGGACGGCGCCGTAGCGTCCCTCCGGGTTCGGCAGGCCGGTGGCGCGGGCGAGCGCGACGGCCTCGGCGGCGCTGGACGCGGCGTCGGCGTGCAGCCCGGCCGCGAGCCGGGCCCGCGCCTGGGTCCGCAGGACGGCGGGGAGCGCGCCGATGAGGCTCTGTCCGCGGCGGTGGGCGACCTCGGCGGCGGTCAGGTCGAGGGCGGCCTCGTCGTCGCCCAGCACGAGCGCGAGCTGCGCCGGCTCGAGGTCGTCGGGGCCAGGTCCGGTCGGAGCGGGCACGGCGGCGCGTGCCTCGGCGACCACCCCGGCGAGCAGCGGCAGGCCGCGCGCGTGGTCGCCGTCCGCCAGCAGGGCGAGGCCGCGCACCGCGTCGTCCTCGGGCAGCAGCTCGGCCGCGCGGCGCAGGGCGGGCGTCTCTCCGGCCGCCCAGGCGTAGGCGGCGCCGGTGCGGAGCATCGCGGGGCGGTCGGCGGGCGCCGCGCGGGACGCGTGCTCGACCAGCATGCGGGCGGCGACGCGCGGTTCGCCGCGCTCGTACTCGACGGCGGCGAGGACGCGGCCGAGCCGCGCGTGCTCGGCGGGGTCGGCGGTGAGCTTCGCGGCCTGGGCGGCGAGGTCGCCGGCCTGGTCGGGCTGCCCGGCCCGCAGCGTCATGGCGGCCGCGGCGCCGAGCCGCGCGGCGCGCGCGGCGGGGGCGGGCGACAGCTCCGCCGACTGCCGGTAGAGGGCGGCCGCGGTCGGGTGGGCGGCGCGGTCGCGGGCACGTGCGGCGGCGGCGGCGACATCGGCGGCCACGTCCTCGTCCGGGGCGAGCGCGGCGGCCGCCCGGTGCCGGGCGCGGCAGCCGGGCTCGTCGGAGGCTTCGGCGAGGGCCCGGTGGACGGTGACGCGCCGTGCGGTCGGCGCGCCCTGGTAGACCGCGGCCCGGATCAGCGGGTGGCGAAAGGCGATCATCCGGCCGGTCACCTCGACCAGCCGGGCGCGCTCGGCCTCGGCGAGGTCGTCGAGTCCGACGCCGAGCGCGTCCGCGGCGGCGAGCATGGCCGGCATGTACCCGCGGCCCTCGGACGCGGCGACCAGCAGCATCAGCCGGGCGCGGTCGGTGAGCCGCCCGATCCGGGCCTGGAAGGACACGACGACCCGGTCGGTGATCGGAAGCGGGCGCGGGCCGTCCGGCGCCCGGTCCGCGGTGGCGGCGAACTCCAGCAGGGCGAGGGGGTTGCCGGCCGATTCCAGGAGGACCCGCTCGCGGGCGGAGGACGGCAGGTCGCGGTCGGCGAGGACGCGTTCGGCGTCGTCGCGCTCCAGCCTGCCCACGGCCAGTTCCGGCAGTCCCGTGCCGGTGAACGCCTCGTCCCTGGTGGCGAACAGCATCACCACCCCTTCGGCGGCGAGCCGCCTGGCCGCGAACAGGAGCGCCTCCTGCGTCGCGGTGTCGAGCCATTGGGCGTCGTCGACCAGGCACAGCACCGGGCCGTCCTGGTCGGCGAGGTCGGCGAGGAGCGTCAGCACGCCCAAACCGATGGTGAACCGGTCCTGGACGGCGGCGCCCGACGCGGGGTCCACCTTGCCCAGCGCGACGCCGAGCGCGGACGCCTGCGGAGCGGGCAGCGCGCAGACCTCGTCGCGGACGGGCCAGAGCAACTGGTTGAGGCCGGCGAAGGCGATGCCCGTCTCCGCCTCTATCCCCACGACCCGGAGCAGGCGTCCTCCCGTCCCGTCCTCGGGGAGGAGCCCCGCGGCCTCGTCGAGGAGCGCGGACTTGCCGATGCCCGCCTCGCCGCGCAGCACGAGGACGCCGCTGCGCCGATGGTCGCGCGCGGCGGCGACGAGTGCGGCGATCCGCTCCTGTTCGGTCTTCCGCCCGTAGAGCACATGTCCAAACTACGGGGCCCACTACCGAAACCTTACGGATTCGCCCCGCACCTGCCGGCTCCTAGCGTCATGACCACTGTGGACAGCCGCTAGGAGGACGTGATGGACGAACTGTTCGAGCCGCTGCGGGCCGGGAAGCTGGAACTGCCGAACCGGCTGGTGATGTCGCCGATGACCCGCAGCCGGGCCGCGGCGGGCGGCCTGGTGACCGCGTCGACCGCCGAGTACTACGCGCAGCGGGCCGCCGCCGGGTTGATCGTCACGGAGGGGACGCAGCCGAGCGCCCGGGGGCAGGGGTACGTCGCCACGCCCGGGCTGCACTCGGACGAGCAGGTGGAGGCATGGCGGGCGGTGACGGACGCGGTGCACGCCGAGGGCGGCCGCATCTTCGCCCAGCTCATGCACGCGGGGAGGGTCGGGCACCCCGTCCTGTACCCGGACGGCGGGCTGCCGGTGGCCCCGTCGCCGATCGCCACCGGGGGCAAGATCTTCACCCCGGACGGGATGCTCGACCACCCGGTGCCCCGCGAGATGACCGCGGACGACATCGCGCAGGCCGTCCAGGAGTTCGCGGACGCGGCCCGCAACGCGTCCGAGGCCGGGTTCGACGGGGTGGAGCTGCACGGCGCCAACGGGTACCTGATCAATCAGTTCCTCGCGGACGGCAGCAACCGGCGGACGGACGAGTACGGCGGGACGGCCGAGAACCGCGCCCGGTTCGGGATCGAGGCCGCGCGGGCGGTCGCCGGGGCGGTCGGGCCGGAGCGGGTCGGCTTCCGGGTCTCGCCGGGCACGACCGTCAACGGCGTCCGCGAGAGCGACACGCCGGAGCTGTACTCGGCGCTGGTGGCGGGGCTGGCGCCGCTCGGGCTCGGATACCTCCACGTCATGGAGCTCGACCGGGAGCAGACCCGGCGGATCCGCGCCGAGTGGCCGGGGACGCTGATCGTCAACCCGCGCCCGCTGCCGGGGACGGACGCTGGGACGCCGGAGGCCGGCGTCGAGGTGCTGCGGGAGGGCGTGGCGGACGCCGTGGCGTTCGGGCGGCTGTGGCTGGCGAACCCGGACCTGCCCGCCCGCATCAGGGCCGGCGGCCCCTACAACGAGCCCGACCCGGCGACCTTCTTCGGCGGCGACCACCGCGGCTACACCGACTACCCCGTCCTCGGCTGACCGGCCCCCGCGGACGGACCCGGCGGGCATCCGGAGGCGGAGAGGCGAACAGCCGGGAGGGAAGGCGAAGGCCCCGCGCCGGGCGGGCGGCGCGGGGCCTGGCGTGCGTCCGGGGTCAGTAACCCGGCCGGACCGCGCCGTGGAAGTTGCGCTTGTAGTAGCCGTTCAGCTTGATCTTCTTGACCCGCTTGCCGGAGCTCGGCGCGTGGATCATGTAGCCGTGCCCGGCGTAGATGCCCATGTGGGTCCGGCCGCCGTAGAAGAACAGCAGGTCGCCCTTGACGGCGCCCTTCCACGAGACCTTCTTGTGGACGGCCTTGTAGATCTGCTGGGTGGTCCGGGGGAGCTTCACCCCGGCCTTGCGCCAGGAGCCTCCGGCGAGCCCGGAGCAGTCCCACGAGCCGGGGCCCGTGCCGCCGTAGCGGTAGGGGTCGCCGATCTGCTTGGCCGCGTACTTCACGGCGTAGGCCGCGCGCTTCTTCTGCTTCGCGATCCGGGCCTGCTTCGCGGTGACCGTGGTGCCGGTGACCGTCGAGGCCGGAGCAGCGGCGAGCGTCGCCCGCTGCGGAGCGGCCGACGCGGGGCCGGCCGCAAGGACGGACGCGCCGAGCGCGGTGGTCGTGGTGAGCACGAGCCCGCCCACGGTGAATCCGGCCTTCAGGGGGTTTCGAGGGGTATGCAGAATGTCTCCAGACCTCGCGGTTGATGCCTACCGGGCAGCCGTCACCCACCGGATTTCTTCGGTGGGTGGGGATGCCGCGACCGATTTCGCAGCGTCATTGGCGGAGGACGCAGGGAAATGGCGGCCGCTTCCGGTTCCGTGCCTCTCGGCTGCACGGATTCGGCGTCCGACGACGGCTTCCGGGCGAGGTCCCTGGGGGGACGACCTGGGGGGTCCGCGCCGGCCTCCCGTGGAGGCCGGCGCGCCGCCGCCGCGCGTCGGGGTGCGTGTTCTGTTGTCCCAGCGGCTCAGGTGCCGCATGAACCGGGCAGGAAGCTAGCCAGCGCCCGGCGCGGGTGGCAAATCACCAGGCCGTTGTCCATGGTGCCGGTGGTCCGTTTGAGACTGCGGTCCAGCGCCCTGCCAGCGGCGATCAATCGAGCCTTTCATGAATTGTGAACCGAGTCACACGCCATTGAGAAATGGGCAATTCCTTTATTGATCTGTGATTTGCAGCACGTTGGGGGAGTGTGCCGGAGTTGCCGGATCTGGCCGTGTCCGGCCATTGACGGGGCCCCGCGCGCCCCCTGTGATGCGAAGGAGATTCATGTCCGCCTCCGGAGGGAGCGCCCCGTGTTCGGCAGGTCCGGCAGAGCACGCCCCGTCCATCTCCTCTCGGCCCTCACCCTCTCGGTCGGCCTCGCGCTGACCGCCGCGTCCCCCGCCACCGCGTCCCCCGCCGCGTCCCCCGCCGAGCCCGCCACCGCCAAGTTCCCGCCGGGCTTCCTCTGGGGCGTCGCCACGTCCGGCTTCCAGAGCGAAGGCTCCTTCCCCGACAGCAACTGGACGAGGTACGCCGACCGCAAGGCCCCGGGCGTCACCGACCCGTACGAGAACTCCGTCGACTTCCGGAACCGCTACCCAGGCGACCTGAAGCTCGCCCAGGGCCTCGGCGCGAACGTCTTCCGGACGTCCATCGAGTGGGCCCGCGTCGAACCGCGCCGCGGCCACCGCGACCCCGAGGCGCTCGCCTACTACGACGACCTCGTCCGCCGGATCAAGGCGGACGGCATGCGCCCGATGCTGACGCTCGACCACTGGGTGTACCCCGGCTGGGTGGCCGACCAGGGCGCCTGGGACAACCCCAGGACGCAGGAGGACTGGCTCCGCAACGCCCGCTTCATCGTGGACAGGTACAAGCGCCAGGGCGTCGTCTGGATCACGTTCAACGAGGCGAGCTCCTACATCTACAAGGAGCTCGCGGCCCGCCCGATGGACCTCGGGCAGATGCTGAAGATGCGCGACGCCCTCATCAGGACGCACCGCGCCGCCTACGACATGATCCACGCGGTGGACCCGGGCGCCCCGGTGTCGAGCAACGTCGCCTACGGGTCCCCGGTCAACGGCATCTTCGACGCGGCCCTGTTCAACGACGTCACCGACAAGCTCGACTTCATCGGCATCGACTACTACTACGGCGCCAACCTGCAGAACGGCACCGCGGCCAACGCGCTCATGGGCGAGTTCTGGAAGATCGACCCCGAGCCCGAGGGCCTGTACTACGTGCTCAGGAACTACCAGCGGCGGCTGCCGAACCTGCCCGTCTACGTGGTCGAGAACGGCATGTCGACCGACAACGGCAAGCCGCGCGCGGACGGCTACACGCGCTCCGACCACCTGCGCGACCACGTCTACTGGATCCAGCGCGCGATGGCCGACGGCGTGAAGATGATGGGCTACAACTACTGGAGCCTCACCGACAACTACGAGTGGGGCAGCTACCGGCCGCGGTTCGGCCTCTACACGGTGGACGCGCTGACCGACCCGTCCCTGGCGCGCCGCCCGACCGACGCCGTCCCGACCTACCGGTCGATCATCGCGAACCGGGGCGTCCCCGCCGGATACGTGCCGGTGCGCAAGCCCGGCTGGTGCTCGGTCGAGGACCCCGTCGCCACCTGCCTCGGCACGACGCCCACCCCGCCCGCCGCCTACCGCCTCGCGGAATGACGATCCGGGCGCGGCGAGCCCGGACCCGGGTCAGGAGGCTGCGCGGAGCAGGTCGAGGACGGCCTGCTCCGCCGGCCCCTGCGTCGCCGGCTCGCCCTCGGCGACGTCCACGCCGAGCCGTCCGAGGGCGGGCGCGATCGTCGTGCCCTCCTCGTACAGCTCGATGATGCGCGCGTCGATGTAGGACGCCCGCGCGACGGCCGGGGTGTTGCCGAGGTAGGACGCGACCTCCTTGACGACGCGGACGACGGCGCGGTTGCGGGCGGCCTCGCTGTCCCCGGCGCGCACCGACACCGCGAGCCCCACGGCGGCGAGGACGGTGGCGTGCCACGTCCGGAAGTCCTTGGCGGTGAAGTCGCCCCCGGTGACCTCGCGGATGAACTCGTTGATGTCGGACGTGGTGACGTCGTGCCAGCCGGCCGGCGTCCGGTAGGCGAGCAGTTCGGGCGAGTCGTCGCCGCGCCGCCTGAGCCCGCTCACCACCTTGCAGACGTTCTCCTCCGCGACCGCCTGGTACCGGTCCTTCGACCCCTTTGCGGGGTACTCGAACGTCACCTGCCCGCGCCCGCAGCTGACGTGCTCGCGCAGGACGGTCGCGAGCCCGAAGGTGCCGTTCTCGGCCGCGTAGGCCTCCCCGCCGATCCGGAAGAAGCCGAGATCGATGAGGCGGACGGCCGCCGCGAGCACCCGCTCGCGCGTGTAGCCCCGTCCGGCCAGGTACTCGGTGAGCCGGTGGCGGACCTTGGGCAGGCGCTCCGCCAGCTCCAGGACGTGCTTGTGCTTCTCGCGGTCGCGCTGCTCCCGCCACGCGTCGTGGTACAGGTACTGGCGGCGCCCGGCCGCGTCCGTGCCCACGGCCTGGATGTGGCCGTCCGGATCGGGGCAGATCCAGACGTCCTTCCACGCGGGAGGGATGACGAGCGCCTTGATCCGCTCCTTCTCGGCGGGGTCGGGGAGGGGGCGGCCGTCGAGCCCGAGGTACACGAATCCCCTGCCGCACCTTCGGCGCCCGTAACCGGGTTCGTTCAGGTCGCTGCGCTGCAGTTTCACTTGTCGTTCCATCAGTGCCGTTCCGTCAGCCTGGATGGATCTCCCCGCCGGCGGGCACCAGGGTCTGCCCGGTGTAGTAGGACGACTGGCGGTTCGAGGCGAAGAACACGTAGGACGGCGCGATCTCGTCGGGGTCGGCGGCGCGTCCCATCGGGGCCTGCTGCCCGAAGCCCTCGACCTTCTCCTCGTCGAAGGTGGCGGGGATGAGCGGCGTCCAGACCGGGCCGGGGGCGACGCAGTTGACCCGGATCTCGCGGTCCATGAGGTTCTGGGCGAGGCAGGTGGTCAGCGCCATCGCCGCCGCCTTGCTGGCGGAGTAGTCGATGAGCGACTTGTTGCCGCGCAGCCCGTTGATGGACCCGGTGATGATGATGTTCGACCCGGGCCCCATGTGGTCGAGGGCCTCCTGGACCGTCCAGAACAGCGAGAACACGTTCACCTCGAACGTCCGCCGCAGCTGCGCGTCGTCGATCTCGCGGACGTCCTTCACCGGCGTCTGGGTGCCGTGGTGCAGGACGAGCACGTCGAGGCCGCCGAGGTCGCGGACGGTGTGCGTGACGATCTCGCGCGCGTGCCGCTCCTCGGCCAGGTCGCCGCCGAGGGTGACGCAGCGCCGCCCGGCCGCCTCGACGAGGCCCGCGGTGTGCCGGGCGTCGTCGTCCTCTTCCAGGTAGGTGATCGCGACGTCCGCGCCCTCCTTGGCGAACGCGACGGCCGTCGCGCGGCCGATGCCGGAGTCGCCGCCGGTGATCAGCGCGCGGCGCCCGGCCAGCAGGCCGCTGCCGGTGTGGTCGCGCATCTCGTCGCGGGGCTCGGGCGTCATGTCCTTCGTCCGCCCGGGGTAGGACTGGCTCTGTGCAGGACGCTCGCTCATGGGGGTCGGGTGCCCCTGTCGGGGAAGAGCAAACGTTCTCTATTGTGACTCCCGAGTAACATCGCGGCTCCGCAATCCGCAGGGGTGTGAGCAGAGCGCGCGACGACGTCTGGATAGCATCACCCCGAACCACATTCGGTCCCTCACGTAAGGTGTCGCTTATGGACCTGAACGGAGTTTCCGCCGTCGTATCCGGTGGCGCGAGCGGCCTCGGTGAGGCCACCGTCCGCGCGCTGGCCGCCGAAGGCGCCAAGGTCGTCATCGCCGACCTGAACGAGGACAAGGGCAAGGCGCTCGCCGACGAGGTCGGCGGCGTCTTCGTCAAGACGGACGTGTCGAGCGAGGAGCAGGCGCAGGCCGCGGTGCAGGCCGCCGTCGACACCGGCGCCCCGCTGCGCGTCATCGTCAACAGCGCCGGCATCGGCTGGGCCTCGCGGACGGTGAACCGCGACGGCAGCCCGCACGACCTGGCCTCCTACGAGACCGTCATCCGGGTCAACCTGATCGGCACCTTCAACCTCATGCGGCTCGGCGCCGCGGCCATCTCCAAGACCGAGCCCGCCGACGAGGACGGCCTGCGCGGCGTGGTGATCAACACCGCGTCCATCGCCGGCATCGAGGGCCAGACCGGGCAGATCGCCTACTCCGCCTCCAAGGGCGGCATCATCGGCATGACGCTGCCCGCCGCGCGCGACCTCGCCGCGATCGGCGTCCGGGTCAACACCATCTGCCCGGGCATCATCGACACCCCGATCTACGGCGAGGGCGAGGCCGCGGACGCGTTCAAGGCCAAGCTCGCCGCGCCCGTCCCGTTCCCGAAGCGGATGGGCAAGGCGTCGGAGTTCGCCCACCTCGTCAAGTCCCTGATCGAGAACGACTACATGAACGGCGAGACGATCCGCTTCGACGGCGGTATCCGCTTCCAGCCGAAGTGAGGCACTGAATGACCGACGCTGTCCTTACCGAAGAAGACGGCGCCGTCCTCGTCATCACCATCAACCGTCCCGAGGCCCGCAACGCGGTCAACGGCGAGGTGGCGAAGGGGATCGCGGCGGCCGTCGACGAGCTCGACTCCCGCAAGGACCTGTCCATCGGCATCCTCACCGGCGCGGGCGGGACGTTCTGCGCCGGCATGGACCTCAAGGGCTTCCTGACGGGCGACAACCCGACCGTCGAGGGGCGCGGGTTCGCCGGCATCACCGAGCGTCCGGCGGCCAAGCCGCTGATCGCCGCCATCGAGGGCTACGCCCTGGCCGGCGGCTGCGAGGTGGCGCTGTCCTGCGACATGATCGTCGCGGCCAGGGACGCCCAGTTCGGGCTGCCCGAGCCGAAGCGCGGTCTGGTCGCCGCGGGCGGCGGGCTGCTGCGGCTGCCGCAGCGCATCCCGTTCCACATCGCCATGGAGATCGCCCTCACCGGCGACAAGTACCCGGCGGAGCGGATGGCCGAGCTCGGGTTCGTCAACCGGCTCGCCGAGCCGGGCGGCGCGCTCGCCGCGGCCAAGGAGCTGGCCCTGAAGGTCGCCGAGAACGCCCCGCTGGCGCTCGCGGCCACCAAGAAGGTCATCGTCGAGTCCGCCGACTGGACGTCCGCCGAGGCGTGGAAGAAGCAGCAGGACATCACCCTGCCGGTCTTCATGTCCAAGGACGCCCAGGAGGGCCCGGCGGCCTTCGCCGAGAAGCGCAAGCCGAACTGGAAGGGCGAGTAGTCCTCCGGCCCGAGTAGCGCTCCGGCATCGCGTCGGCACGCAGAGCGCCCGGAACTTCACAGTTCCGGGCGTTTTGCGGTTTCCGTGGCGTCCTGATCCGGTCGCCCAGTAAGTTCCACTTACTCAACAGTAAGTAATGCCGTACTCTTTTGCGCACGCTTGCTGTGATCTTGGGAGCTGTGGATCTTGCGACAGATGAGACGGAACGCGGTGCCGGCGACGATCGCCGCCCTCGCCTGCGCCGCCGGGACGGTCGCGCTGGCGGCCCCCGCGCAGGCCGCCGGCTGGAAGAACATCGGCAGTACGGCGCTCGCCTACAACGGCAGCCTCGACCGGGTCGACTTCGGCGCCAAGAACGCCGGATGGGCCGTCGGCGCCGCCGGCTCCTTCTTCGGCCCGGAGGCCAAGCTCGTCAAGTGGAACGGCTCGGCGTGGGTCGCCGACAAGAGCCCGGTCGGCTTCACCCCGACCGACGTCGCCGTCTCCAGCGCCACCAAGGCGTGGGTCATCGGCTACAACATGAGCGGCACCCTCGGCCTCTACTGGAACGGCACCAAGTGGAGCCAGGTCGCCTACCCGATGGTGGGCTTCCCGACCGCCGTCTCCGCCGCCCCTGACGGCACCGCCTACTCCGTCGCGGGCGTCGACGCCGCGTCCGGCGGCCCGAGCGCGATCCTGCGCTGGACGGGCACCGCGTGGGTCGACCCCAAGGTCCCGCTGCCGGCCTCCACGTCCATCACCGCCGTGGACGTCCGGGCCAAGAACGACGTGTGGCTCGCGGGCACGACGTCCGCCACCGGCACCTCCGTGACCGGCCTGGTGATGCACTTCGACGGCACGTCCTGGAAGAAGATCGACGTCCCCGGCTCCCTGGGCGTCCCCGGCTACCAGGGCACCCTGCACCGCATCGTCGCCAACTCGGCGACGAACGTGTACGTCCTGCGCGTCCGGCAGAACGCCCAGATCACCAACGCGATCCAGCGCTACAACGGCAAGACCTGGACGACGGTGAACACGCCGCTGAACGCCGCGGGCATCGGCCTGTCCTCCGACGGCGCGTCCGGCGTCGTCATGCTCCCGATCACCACCGGGACCAAGACCCAGTACATGCACTACAACGGCACCGCGTGGACGACCCTCAACGGCCCCTCCCGCACCGGCACCGTCCAGGCGTCCGACATCGACGCCCGCCCCGGCACCACCGGCATCATCAGCACCGGCACGGCCTCCACGCCGGACAAGAAGACCCCGTTCATCGAGTACTTCTCGTAGCCTCCGCCGGCCGCTGTTCCGTCCGGGCGAGCAACCCGGACGGAACAGCGCCCGCCCGGCGGCCTATTCGCCGATCTTCTTCGAGTAGAGGGTGATCGTCGTCCCGGTGCCGACCTTCGCACCGGCTTTCGGATACTGCCGGACGACGACCCAGTTCCGATCCCACAGCAGCATCCGCCCCTGCCCCGTCGCGTCTTTTTCCGCGAGCATGAAGAACCCGGCGGCCTGCAGTTCGTTCTGCGCGGTCTGGTGGTTGTGACCGACGACCTTCGGGACACGGACCTTCACCGGCGACTTCGGCGAGGCCGCAGTGGTGGAGCCGGCCGATGGAGCGCGGCTCACCTCCGGGGTGCCGGGTGCGGACGCAGGGGACGTGGACGGCGGGGGCGCCGTGCCCGGCTGCTTGGCCGCGGCGGGCTCCCCGGCACCGCTGTTTCCGTTCCCCGCTGCGCAGCCGACGAGCGCGCCGGACAAGCAGAGCATCGCGACGACCGCGACAACCGGTCCTGGCACGCCCGTGCGCCGATGCGGTGGCGAAGAAGACATATGGATTCCCGTCATTGGTGGCTGTCATATCGATGAGGCGTGTGTGGGACGGACGCGCCACCGACTCCGTTCACACACAGTCAGTTCTCTGTCACCACTCGGCCACAGGGAAGCCCGCCCGGCGGGCGATCTGATAGCCCTTCGGCGCGTGCGGCCTTGGGGTGGCCTTACGTGCGTTGCCGTTGTTGAAGACGGCGACAACCGGTCCCATCAGGACGTTCCCGGCGTTTAAGGAGAGCCATCGCTCACGGAGACGGGCACTGAGGTAGTCGGTACATGGTGGCTGTGCGCGTCCTCTGTCCTTGGACGATGTTGAACTGGGCACATTCGGCCGCTTCGACTTCGCCGGCGGGGGTGAGGGAGATGTAGTCGGCGACGATGATGGTCTCGGTCCCGTTCCGCTTGAAGGACCAGAGCGAGCTCAGGTCCCCGCTGACCATCGGCCGGACCTGTGGCTCGGTGAGGTGGCCGGCGGCCGCCGCGGTGTGGAGTTCGGCGCGGGTGGCTTCAGCGGTCTCGCGGATCTGCTCGATGGCCCGGGGACGGGTGCTGGGAGGGCGCGGGCACCGGTCGAGTCTGGACGTTTCGATACGCGGTGGTCGCCGAGTAGGAGCGCGGTCGACGGTGAAGCGGTAGCAGAAGTCGTCGACGCCCTTGCCGAACATGCCGCCGTAGCCGATCTGCAGGACGACGATCTCAGTGCGAGTCCCAGTGGTCGTGAAGCGCACCAGCTGGGAGTGTGACGCGGTGGCGGCGTGCAACGCCGCATGCTGATCGATGCCGCCGCGGCGGGCCGCCGCGGCCAGAGCAGTGGCGACCTGGTCTTTGACCCTGCCCTCGGCGTCGCGTTGGGGTTCGTCCAACCACCAGGGCAGCCCGAACCACAGCAGGAACGGGACGCCGGCGACCGCGACCAGGCCGAGGAAGCAGCCGAGTCGGGCGAGCATTCGCCAGCCCCGGTCTGGTTCCGGATGGTCGGCACGTGGGCCCTGAGTCACGATCGAGACTCTCCTAGCGTCGCGGAATGCGCCGAACGAGGATGCACTGAGGCGATCTTTGATGGGGCGGCTTTCGGCAGTCTGAGCGCTCTCTTCGGCGGCGTCCAGGGGGACGTCCCGTGCCGGACAGTTCGCCGCTCGACGCGAATGCTCGGGTGAGATGACCTTGGTCGGGGTACAGGACGAAGTGTGCTGGGCTGGGCACGCTCCGTTCGGATGGGAAAGCAGAGGTGCCGCAAATGGGTTCGGGTGCTGGGCGGGTCATGGTTCTGTCCGCTGCCTCGGTTCTCTCTGTTGCTGCGGTGCTCGCTGCGGGTCCTGCGCCGCCGGCGTCCGCTCAGGAGAGGGCGTTGGAGCCCTGCCAGGCGCTCGGCCAAGGGAAGGCGCGCTACGGGGCGGGTGCGGCCCGGCATGTGGTCTTCGCCGTGGCGGCCGGGTACGGGACGACCGAGGTGACCGTCACCGAATGCGTCCGGAAGGGGCGCTCGTGGAAGACACTTCTGAGCGCTCCCGGGCACATTGGGCGGAACGGTTACGCCGAACCGGGGGCCAAGCGGGAGGGCGACGGCAAGTCGCCGACCGGCTCGTACAGCCTCACCGAGGCGTTCGGTGAAGGGGACCCGGGTACCCGCCTTCCCTACCGCCGGCTGCGGGAGAGCGGCGACTGCTGGGGGTCGACGATCGGGGACCGGCGGTACAACCGCTACTACCGGGGCGCCTGCCTGCCCGCCGACGAGGACCTATCGAAGATCATGCGGAACGGGCCCTACCGGCAGGCCGTGGTGATCAACTACAACCGGCCTCCGGACTCGCGGATCGTCCAGGGGAACGGTTCGGCGATCTTCATGCACATCGGCACGGGGCAGACCGCGGGCTGCGTCTCGATGGAGCGGCCCGTCCTGGAGTCCGTCATGCGGACCCTGCGGCCGCATGACCGGATCATGATGGGGACGAGCCGGTCCCTGTTCCGCGACTGACAGAGATGATGTAGGTGAGCGCCTCCCGGCGGGGGTCTGACCCAGCGACTGACTGACCTTGGGTCCTGAACGGGATCTGTCGGCCTTGGCCGGGAGGCGACCCGCCGATGCGGCCGGGTACGCCGCGCTGCTGGACTGGATGCGCCGGTTCGGGCAGGTGGGGCCGGTCGGGGTCGAGGGCACCGGCGCTTATGGGGCGGGGCTGGCCCGCCTGCTGCGCGACCAGGGCGTCGATGTCGTCGAGGTCGACCGCCCCGACCGCAGGACCCGCCGGTTCCAGGGCAAGTCCGACCCCATCGACGCCGTCCACGCGGCCAAGACCGCCCTGGTCGGCGAGCGGACCGGCGTCCCCGAACGGCGTGACGGCCGCGTTGAGGCGCTGCGCAATCTGCGGGTGGCCCGCCGCTCGGCGGTCGACCAGCGGGCCGACGCCCAGCGCCAGATCAAGGCACTGATCGTCACCGCCCCCGACGAACTGCGTGAACGCCTGCGCGGCCTGCCGGTCAAGGAGCTGATCAGCCTTTGCGCGGGCCTGCGGCCCGACCGGGCCGACGCCGCGTCACCGGCCACCGCCGCCAAGATCGCCCTGCGCTCACTGGCCCGCCGCCACCAGCAGCTGTCGGCCGAGATCACCGATCTGGACGAGATCCTGGCCCCACTGGTGGCCGCGATCAACCCCCGCCTGGTCGCCGCCAACGGGGTCGGCACCGACGTCGCCGGCCAGCTCCTGGTCACCGCCGGCCACAACCACGACCGGCTCACCTGCGAGGCGGCGTTCGCCATGCTCTGCGGCGCCGCCCCGATCCCGGCCTCCTCCGGCAAGACCACCCGGCACCGCCTCAACCGCGGCGGT
>NZ_BDDE01000016.1 GCF_008327685.1 Actinomadura sp. K4S16 | reverse complement strand
GGCATCACCACCCCCCGAACAGAGGGGCGGCATTGCCTCAAAGAAATCCCCACCACCCCCACAAAGGAGAGCGGCACGGGGCGACCCGGCCGAACAATCGACCGAGCCGATAAAGGCACTGGCTTTTAACACGCTGTTGAGTTCTCAAGAAACGGACACCCACCGCGCCGAACCCCGCTCTCGCGGACCCCGGCTCCGGGGCAACCCTGCTAACTTACCAGACCCATCTCCGCTGTCAAGCAGATCCGTGAAGATCTTTCGACGAGTCGGAGGTGTGCCCGTCCCCGCGCGACGACACATCCCCAGGCCGAAGAGACCTGGAAAGATCGTTCCGTAGGAGGCGCCCTGCGGGCCGGCCACCTCTCGGCGTCCTGCATCCCGTCCGGGCTTGTACTTCAAGAGTACCTCGGCCTGCAGCACGCTGCGAACCGTTTTCCTCTGTCCGTGTCCCCCGGGGCCGTCCGCCTCTCGGCGTCCCGCATCCCCTTGGGGCACCACAGAGATTAGGCAGCCCCGGAAGAGCCGTCAAATCGGGATCGGCCCCTTGTTCGTCCCTCCCGCGAAACCCGCAGGTCATGCGCGGTTCAATTCGACGGAATCAGTGCCCCGTCAGTGCCGCGTCAGCGTCCGCCCGGCGGTGTCCGCGCCACGTCAGCGCCTTCCCCCACGGTGGTGACCGTCACAGCGAAGGACTGATGAAAGGCACCCAGATGGACGAAGTGATCCGCGGGGAGGGGCTCCGGAAACGGTTCGGGGAGACGAAGGCCCTGGACGGTGTGGACATCACGGCCCGCCGAGGCACGGTCCTCGGGGTCCTCGGCCCGAACGGAGCGGGCAAGACCACCGCGGTGCGCGTGCTGGCGACACTGCTCAAGCCGGACGCCGGGCGCGCCGAGGTGGCCGGATACGACGTGGTGAAGGACGCGGTGCGCGTCCGGGCGAAGATCGGGCTGACGGGGCAGTACGCGTCGGTCGACGAGGAGCTGACGGGCTTCGAGAACCTCGTGATGATCGCCCGGCTGCTGGACTTCGGCCGCGCGGAGGCGAAGGCGCGGGCGCGGCGCCTGCTCGACCGGTTCCGGCTCACCGACGCGGGGTCCCGCGCGGTGAAGACGTACTCGGGCGGGATGCGCCGCCGGCTGGACCTGGCGGCGAGCCTGATCAACCACCCGGAGATCATCTACCTGGACGAGCCGACGACCGGGCTGGACCCGCGGGCGCGCAACGAGGTCTGGGACACCGTCCGGGAGGTCGTCGCCGACGGGGCGACGGTGCTGCTGACCACGCAGTACCTGGAGGAGGCCGACGCCCTCGCCGACCGCATCGCGGTGTTCGACCACGGGCGGGTCATCGCCGAGGGCACCTCCGACAGCCTGAAGTCGCAGGTCGGACGGCAGACGCTGGTGGTCCGGGCGGCCGAGCCGTTCCGCGCCGCGCAGCTCACCGCGATCGTCGCGGAGCTGACCGGTGAGCGTCCGGAGGTGCAGCAGGCCACGGGCCTCGTCACGGCGCCCGTGCACGATCCGCGGCTGCTGTCGGTTCTGGTGCGGCGGCTGGACGAGGCGTCCATCGTGGCGGCGGAGCTGGCGTTGCGGATGCCGAGCCTCGACGAGGTGTTCCTCACACTCACGGGCCATCTGGCCGAAGAGCCCAACTCCGAGCTCGTTTCCGAGGGGAGCGTCGCATGACCGCCATCACCGTCGACGGCCGTCCGCCCGCCGCGGAGCCGCCCGCGCGCATCAGCGCGCGGCGGACGCTGCGGCACGGTCTCACCCTGGCGTGGCGCAACGTCGCCCAGTTGAAGCACTCGCCCGAAAAGCTGCTGGACACGACGCTGATGCCGATCGTGTTCCTGCTGCTGTTCCTGTACGTGTTCGGCGGCGCGGTGGCCGGCGACACGCATTCCTACCTGCAGCAGCTGCTTCCGGGCCTCGTCGCGCAGATGGCGATGTTCGCCACGATGGGGCTCGGAACGGCGCTGAACGAGGACATCCACAAGGGCGTGTTCGACCGGTTCCGCAGCCTTCCGATCGCCCGTTCCGCGCCGCTGCTCGGGACGGTCCTCGGCGACACGGTCCGGTTCATCACCGTGATGACGGTGCTCGTGGGGTTCGGGTCCGCCCTCGGGTTCCGGTTCCACACCGATCCGCTGTCGGTGCTGGCGGCCTTCGCGCTGGCGTACGTGTTCTACCTGGCCGTCTGCTGGATCTCGGTGCTCGTGGGGCTGGTCGCGCCGACGCCTGACACGGTGCAGGGGTTCTCGTTCATCTGGGTGATGCCGCTGACGTTCGGCAGCAGCATCCTCGTGCCGGACACGTCCACGATGCCGGGCTGGCTGGAGGCGTGGTCGAAGGTCAACCCGGTCACGCATCTGGCGGAGTCGGTGCGCGCGCTGACCGTCGGCGGCCCGATCGGGAACCACGCCTGGTACACGCTCGCCTGGGCGGCGGGAATCGTCCTCGTCACGTTCCCGCTGGCCATGCGCATGTACTCGCGGAGGGCCTGACGGCCGGTCCGCCACCGAAGGCGCGCCGTCCCGGAGAACCGTCCGGGACTGCGCGCCTTTGTCGCGTCTCGCTTAGCCCCAACGACCCCAGGCACGGGTGCCGCTCAGATAGAGGCGATCAGCCTGTCCGCCTGGTCGAAGACTTCCTTCCGGGTGACCTGACGGCCGCGCTCGTACGCGGCGGCGAACGCCTCCTCGCCGAGGACGCCGCTGACGAGCGGCAGCGTCCGGCGGACCTCGTAGCTCGCCGTGTCGCGGTAGCCGAGCAGCTTGTGCGCCGTGCCCAGTAGCTCGGCGGCCCGCACGTGCCGCCCGCGCGCGGCGGCGTAGGCGGCGACGCCCTCGACGAGCGCGGCCACGGTCGGGTTCCCCATGAACGTGTCGTTCCGGAGACCGCTCAGCGCTTGGACGTGCCGGCGCGCGGCGGCCTCCAGGTCGCCGACCTCCTCCGCGAGGCAGCCGAGGCGGCTGGACGTCCGGCGGGCGACCTGCACGATGTCGGGGCGGTGCCCGCGCGACTCGATCCACCCGCACGCGCGATCGGCGTGGGCGCGGGCGGCGGCGCGGTCGCCTTCCAGCAGCGCTATCTCGCACAGCATGAGGGAAGCGGTCGCGGCGTCGGCGAAGTCGCCGATGCGTTCGGACTGCGCCATGGCGCGCTCCAGGTCGGCGCGGGCGCGGGCGACCTCACCCAGTTGGGCCCGTGCCCACGCGAGCTGCGCGAGCAGTTGGGAGCCCTGCTCGGGGCTGACGTCGACCGTCGCGTACCCGTACGCCTCCTCGCCGAGCCGGACGGCCTCCGCCAGGTCGCCGCGCGCCACGGCGGTCTGCATCATCCCGCTCAGCGCGACGATCATCCCGAACCGGTCGCCGAGCTCGCGGAACCGCGCGTAGCCGTCGGCCGCCTGCTCGGCGGCGTCGTCGATCTCACCGTAGTTGATCCCCAGGTGCGCCAAGATGACGCGGACGACGGCGCGCACCCACGGATCGTCGTGGTCGCGAATGCGGCCCAGACCACGCCTGACCTCTTCCATGTCTCCGCTGAGCACGTTGGACGCCGTCTCGGCGAGCGCGAGCACGGGATGCGAGGGTGAGGGGGGCACCACGGCCGCCGCCTCGCTCATGGCCCGGCGCAGCGACTCCTGCGTCGGCCCCTCCTCCTTGGTCATCTCACTCACGAGGGCGGCGGAGACGACGCACATCGCGTAAGGCTCCTCCAGGCCGCGCGGCGCGGCGCCGCCCGCCATGTCGCGGACGGCGATCGTCCAGCCGCCCGCTTCGCGTTCCATGTCGCGCAGGATCCAGAACCACACCAGCCCGGCCACGAGCCGCAGGGCCGTCTCGACGTCGCCCACCTCGGTGACATGGCGGAAGGCGACGGTGAAGTTCTCGCGTTCGGCGGCCAGCCGGGCGGACCAGAGCAGCTGGTCGCGGCGGCGCAGTTCGGGCTCTGCGCGCTCGGCGAACTCGACGAGGTACGCGGCGTGCTCGTCGCGGACGCGCCGGGTCTCGCCAGCCTCCTCCAGCCGCTCCCCCGCGTAGACGCGGACGGTCTCCAGCAGCCGGTACCGGACGTCGGTGTCGCCGTCGGCCATCACCAGCGACTTGTCGATGAGCGCGGCGATCACGTCGATGACGTCGCGGGGGTCGGGCGCGTCCGGCGCGTCGAGGCCGCACACGCGGACGGCGGCGTCCGGCGTGGCGCCGCCGGCGAACACCGCGAGGCGGCGCAGGACGGCGCGCTCCCGCTCGTCCAGCAGGTCCCAGCTCCAGTCGACGACGGCGCGCAGGGTCCGGTGCCGGGGCAGGGCGGTGCGGCTGCCGCCGGTCAGCAGCCGGAACCGGTCGCCGAGGCGGGCCGCGACCTGGCCGGGGGTGAGGGAGCGCAGCCGCGCGGCGGCCAGTTCGATCGCGAGCGGGATGCCGTCGAGCGCGCGGCAGATCTCGACGACGTCGGCGACGGTGCCGGCGTCGACCGCGAAGCCGGGGCGGACGGCGGCGGCGCGGTCGGCGAACAGCCGCACCGAGGCATAGCCGAGGGCGTCGGCCGGGTCGGCGGTGCCCTCCTCCGGCAGCGGGAGGGACGGCACCGGGCACAGCGACTCGCCGGTGATGCCGAGGGGTTCGCGGCTGGTCGCGAGGACGCGGACGCCGTCGGCGTGGGCGACGACGTGGTCGACGAGCCGCGCGACGGCGTCGATGAGGTGCTCGCAGTTGTCGAGGACGAGCACCATCCGCTTGGCGGCGAGGAAGTCGGTGAGCCGTTCGAGGGGCCGCACCACCGCGCGGGTCTCGGTGGGACGGACGCTCTCGGGAACGCCCAGCGCCGACAGCACCGCCTGCACCACGTCGCCCGGACCGCTGACGGGGGCGAGCGGAACGAACCACACGCCGTCCGGCATCTCGTCGACCAGCGCGCCGGCGCTCTCCCCGGCGAGCCGCGTCTTGCCGGCGCCGCCGGGACCGGTGAGGGTGACGAGCCGGGTCTCGCGGAGCAGCTTGCCGACCCGCTGCGACTCCTCCTCCCGCCCGACGAAGCTGGTGAGCCGCGCGGGCAGGTTGGTGCGCGCGGACCGCGGGCCGGGCGGAGGCGGCGGCGCGGGCTCCGGCGCCCGGGCGGTCGTCTCGCGGCGCAGGATCGACAGGTGGACGGCGGCCAGTTCCGGGGACGGGTCGACGCCGAGCCGGTCGGCCAGGGCGCGCCGCGTCTCCTCGTACACCTCCAGCGCCTCGGCCTGCCGCCCCGCGGCGTACAAGGCGCGCATCAGCTGGCCGCGCAGCCGCTCGCGCAGCGGGTTCGCGGCGGCGAGGGGCTCCAGTTCGGCGACCGGCGGGACGGGGAGCCCGGCGGCGATCTCGGCGTCGACCCGGTCCTCGACCGCGGCGAGCCGCAGCTCCTCCAGGTGCGCGACGGCCGCGTGGGCGAAGTCGGCGTCGGCGACGTCGGCGAGGGCGGGCCCGCGCCACAGCGCGAGCGCCGCGCGCAGGCCGTCCGCCCGCGCGCGGGGATCGTCCTCGGCCCGGGCGGCGGCGACGCCGCGCTCGAACGCGACCGCGTCGATCTCGCCCGGGTCGATCCCGAGCCGGTAGCCCGCGGGGCCGTGCTCGACCATGTCCCGCCCGGCGACGCCGCGGAGCCGGGACACGAGCGCCTGCAGGGCGTTCCCGCCGGGGGGCGCGCCCTCCCACAGGTCGTCCAGGAGCCGCTCGGCCGACACGGGACGGCCCGCCTCGGCCGCCAGCCGCACGAGAAGGGCGCGCAGCCTGCGGCCCGCGACCTCGACGGGCCGCGCGGCCTCGTCCCGCACGTCGAGCGGCCCCAGGATGCCGATGCGCACGCGTGCCCCCTTCCCGCGTGTCATTGTCCCCGATGTGTGGATCTCGCGAGCCGGGTACGTGTTTCGACATGCCCAGAGCACAGATCAAGGACGAGAAGAAGTACCAGAAGCTCCGCGACAAGGGAGAGAGCAAGGAGAAGGCGGCGCGGATCGCCAACGCGTCCGCGAACCAGGGAAGCAAGAAGGTCGGCCGCAAGGGCGGCAAGAGCCCCTCCTACGACGACTGGACGAAGGACGAGCTGCTCCAGCGCGCCCGCGAGATCGGTGTCGAGGGCCGTTCCTCGATGAACAAGTCGGAGCTGGTCAAGGCGCTGCGCGATCACTAGGCGAGCGCACCCCGAGGGCGACGAGTTCTGCCTGATCGTCCGGGAACGGAAGGAGAACCCATGAACGCGGTCGTCGACACCGCGCGCAGGCAGAAGGAGGAGTACGCCGCCGGGCAGGACCGTCCCCTCGGCTCCTACCTCGGCACCCTGGCCGTCTACGCGCTCACCACGGGGACGCTGGCGCTGCTCGGCCGCCGCCTCCGCGACCGGACCCCGGCGATCGGCCTCGCCGACCTGGCGCTGATGACGGTCACCACGCACAAGGCGTCCCGTCTCATCACCAAGGACCCGGTGACGAGCCCCCTGCGCGCCCCGTTCACCCGCTACTCCGGGACGGCCGGCCCCGCCGAGCTGTCGGAGGAGGTGCGCGGCAAGGGCGTCCGGCACGCCGTCGGCGAGCTGATCACCTGCCCGTTCTGCACCGCCCAGTGGGTCGCGACGGCCTACGCGGCGGGCCTGGTGTTCGCCCCGGACGCCACCCGCCTCGCCGGCGCCACGATGACCGCGGTCGCCGGCTCGGACTGGTTGCAGCTCGCCTACGCGCGGCTCCAGCAGTCCGCCGAGGACTGACGCCCCGCACATCACGTTTGCCACGAATACGGGGGGTACGGCCAACCCATGGATCTGGCATTCCTCAAAACGCTGTACCAACGTCCGGGCCCGTACGCGTCGGTGTACGCGGACCTCACCCGGACCACCGAGGACGCGTCCAAGGCCGCCGAGCTGCGGTGGCGGGCGCTGCGCGCGGAACTGGAGGCGCAGGACACCCCCGAGGTCACGCTCCGCGCGATCGAGCAGACCATCCGGGACGACCTGGAGATGCGCCGCTCCGAAGGCATCGTGATCTTCGCCGCCGACGGCGAGGTGGTGTACGGTGACCGCCTCCCTGGCCCGCCCCGCAGCACGCGCGCCACCCTCGCCCCGCTCCCCGACGTCCTGCCCTACCTCGCCGAGCGCGGCGAGCGGTTCCCGCACCTGCTCGCGGTCGTCGACCGGCGCGGCGGCGCGATCGACTGCGTCACGGCCGACGGGAAGCACGAGCGCATCGACGTGGACGGGGACGAGCAGTACCCCATCCGCAAGGTGAAGGCGGGCGACTGGAACCAGTCCCGCTTCCAGCGCTCCTCGGAGAACGTCTGGAAGATCAACGCCAAGAAGGTCGCGCACGAGATCGACAGGGCGGCGGAGCGCTGCGGCGCCGAGGCCGTCGTGATCGCCGGCGACACCCGCGCCCGGACGGCCGTGCTGGAGGAGGTCTCGGAGCACGTCCTGGAGCACACCGTCGAGGCCGACAAGAACACCACGGTCGACGACCCGGACCTGGACGCCGAGCTGCGCCGCCTCCTGCAGCTGAAGTCCACCGAGCGCGTCATGACCGTGGCCGAGCGCTTCGACCGGGAGCTGGCGAACGGCCAGCGCGCCGTCTCCGGCCTGGACGCGACGACGGAGGCCGTGCGCCAGGCCCGCGTGGAGACGCTCCTGCTGGTGGACGACCCGGACTCGCAGGCCCGGCTGTGGGTCGGGCCCGACCCGTCCGAGGTCGCCACGTCCGCGGATCAGCTGCGCGAGGAGTTCGGCGTATCCGACCCCCGCGAGGTCCGCGCGGACGCCGCCCTGGTGAGAGCGGCCGCCGCCACCGACGGCGAACTGGTCGTCCTGCCCGCGGACGGCCCGACCCCCGACCAACATGTGGGCGCCGTCCTACGCTTCACCGCGTCAACTACTCGGCCTTGAAGGGACCGAGTCTTCTGGTTCGGTCCTTGGGGCGTTGTTCGCGCTCCCGACTGCCCGTTACGGCGGGGCGGTCACGGGTCGCATCCACCTCGATGAAGGCCACACCGGCGCGGCGGGCCTTGTACTCGATGAAGGCGCCGAGCTGGCGGAACGGCCAGGACGACAGGCGTGCCCGCTGGTCGCGAGGAACCGTGACCCGTCCGCGGATTCCACCCAGCTCTTCGAGTGCGATGTCGCGTCCGGTGCGTGCCGCGACGGCGACGACCTGCTTGGAAATCGTGTGGTTGACGTGGCGGGCGTGCCGGGCCTCCCGCCGGGCCCGCTTCTTCAGCAGCCGGGCCGCCGCCCGGGTGCGTTTGGCCTGGAGTTCGGCGCGTTTGCGAGCCTGCCAGCGGCGGTAGCGGTCCAGGCGCCGCCCTTGATGGTTGTCGCCGTCGCTGGTGGTGGCCAGGTTGACGATGCCGCGGTCCACGCCCACCCAGTCGGCGGGTTCGTACACCTGCGGTTCGGGGATGTCGCAGGTGGCGATCAGCAACCACTTCCCGTCCCGGTGGACGAGGTCGGATTCACCGCGCCGGTGCGCGGCCAGTGTCTTGGCCTGCTCGGGTGAGCAGGCGAACCGCAGATGCTTGGCCCGGCCTCTCACGGTCCAGATGCTGACCGTGCCCGCGTCCAGCTGCCAGGACAGGCACCGGTCGTCGTAGGTGTGCGCGGCCTCGGGGCGGAAGGCGATCGGTTTGGCCTCGGCTTTGCGGCGCCGCTTGGAGCCCGGGCCGCCGAGGCCGCCGCCGCGCATGCCGGCCCGCAGGGCAGTGTAGGCGTCCACGACCCGTTTGATCACGTGCTGGGCGGCCTGGGCGCCCAGCCCGCCGGCCTTGAGGTCGCCGTAACACAGCCTCCGCAAGGGCAACTCCCGGGCACGGAGCCCGAACCGGGCGAAAGCGACAGCCGAGACGTGATCGGCGGCGGTGTTGACCTGGTGGAGGGTGTCGGTCAGGGCCGCCGCCTGCTCGGGCGTCGGCAGCAGCCTCACCTGCACCACCAGCTTCACAATCCGTGACCATATCATTACGCTCACCGGATTGCTCGGGGTCGGGCCCGGGCGGCGCTCACGCACCGCGCACGACACAAGCGATCCCTCCCGGCCCCGCAAGGACCGGGGTCCTCGCCAGAAAACCGCCCGAACATACGAAAAGGAGTGGCGCTCTGCGCCACTCCTGCCTCGTTTGTGGAGCTATGGGGATTCGAACCCCAGACCTCCTCCATGCCATGGAGGCGCGCTACCAACTGCGCCATAGCCCCTCGGTCGAGGAAAAGCTTAGTGCACGTTGGGAGCGCTCGGGACGCGCGGCCGCGGAGGTGCGCCTCCGCGGCCGCCGACCGCGGCAGGGCTACTTCGCGGTGAAGACGTACAGCAGGTCGTTGGCCGTCGGCACCTGGACGACGAGGCTCCTGAGCCACTCGTACGCGCCGAGGAGCGTGTCGCTCTCGACCGTCTTGCCGCTCGCGTCGGTGCGCTCGGTGTGGAGCTCGTTGGAGTACTGCTCCTTGCTCTGGTCGCGGACGTCGCACAGTATCCGGCCGGGTTCGGCCCCGCGCGGGAGCAGCTTGAGGTGCGACAGCACGTCGAGCGCACTGGTGCAGTCGTCGACCTTCTGGGTCTCCGGGGCGGGCGGCGGAGCGGCCTGCGCGGGGACGGTCGTCGCCGTGACGGACGCCCCGGCGACCGCCGCGGCCAGCAGCAGCCTCTTCCCGGTGAACCGGCTTGTCATGGGGTCAACCCTCATCTCGATCATGCATCGCCACGGGAGGGCCTTCCCTCATGATCAACATCGCGAAGCACGGCCGGGGGAAAGGCAGCCGCCGCCATGGTGAAGGCTTTGCGGTCAGACCCACCCGAGCCGCTCGCCGACCTCGTCGGGCGCGTAGCCCCGCGCACCCCCGTCGCCGATCCACACCATCCCGTCCGCCTCCGCGACGGTCCCCACGGCGTGCTCCTGCGGCATCCGGGGCTGGATCGCCAGCCGCACCTGGGCGTCAGGATCGAACCGGCGCAGCTCGTCGATCAGGTCGGCCACGGTGACCTCGCGCTTCGCCCCCCTGCGGTGTCTTCCCATACCCCGCATGAAACCACCCCCGCGCCGATGCTCCACCCACCGAGCACCCCCCAAACGCCCAACGGCCCACCCCCCTCGCCAAGGGGCCGCACCCCACCCGCGGATGCCCGACAACCAAGCCAAGAGGGGGGCAAGGGGGCGAAGCCCCCAAAGAAGGGGGCAAGGGGCGAAGCCCCAAAACGAAAGCGCGCTCACACCGGCCACGCGGCGACCGGTGGACGACCGGGGACCTGAGCCGGGAGGGGGCGTGGGGGCGGAGCCCCCACATCGGGGGTCTGGGGGTCGCCCCCCAGGCAGAAATGAAGAAGGGAGTCCCGACCCACGCTTTCCGTGGGTAGGGGACTCCCAACTCCATTCGTGGAGCTATGGGGATTCGAACCCCAGACCTCCTCCATGCCATGGAGGCGCGCTACCAACTGCGCCATAGCCCCGCCGTCGCATGGACGTTCATCCTGCGACGCCCCGCCAGTGTATAGGACGGGCGGGACTGGTCTCGAATCGTTTCGGACGTCAGGTGCCGGTGTCGGGGCGGTCGTCGCTGAGGACGGGTTCGGGGAGGGTGCCGGCGTTGTGCTCGGCGAGGCGCCAGCCGCCGTTCCGCATCTCGGTGACGACCGACCAGCAGCAGTTGGACAGGCCGCCGAGGCGCTCCCAGGTCTCCTCGGGGAGGCCGAGGAGGTGGGACATGCCGAGGCGGAGCGCGGCGCCGTGGGAGGCGACGACGAGCTGCCCTGTGGGCTCCAGGTCGTCGAGGGCGCGTTCGAGGGCGGCGCCGACCCGCTTGGCGACCTGGGCGCTGGTCTCGCCGCCGGGCGGCTGCCAGGCGGCGTGCTCGGCGGGGTAGCGCTCGCTGATCTCGCGGGCGGTGAGGCCCTCCCATGCGCCGCCGTCGCGTTCGATGAGGTCCCGGTCGTACCGGACGGGCAGTCCGGTGAGGTCGGCGAGGGCCTGGGCGGTGTCGGCGGCGCGGCGCAGCGGCGAGGCCAGCAGCGAGGTGGGCCGGAGCCCGGCGAGGAGGCGGGCGGCGCGCTGGGCCTGCGCGACGCCGGTCTCGTCGAGAGGGATGTCGGTCTTGCCCTGGAAGCGGCGTTCGACGTTCCACGAGGTCTGGCCGTGCCGCCAGAGGACGAGCCGGCGTCTGCCCGGTTCGCGGGCCGGGCGGGCGTCACTCACTCGGGCTCCCGACGGCGCGGGCGCGCTGGGCCTGGTGCGCGGTGACGGCGGCCGGCAGGTCGATGAGGGGGCAGTCTTTCCAGAGCCGTTCGAGGGCGTAGAACATGCGGTCCTCCTCGTGCTGGATGTGCACGATGATGTCCGCGTAGTCCAGCAGGACCCAGCGGCCCTCACGCTCGCCCTCGCGGCGGACGGGCTTGGCCTCGGCCTCCTCGCGCAGGCGCTTTTCCACCTCGTCGACGATGGCGCGGACCTGCCGGTCGCTGGGGGCCGAGCAGAGCAGGAACGCGTCGGTGATGACGAGCTGCTCGCTCACGTCGTAGGCAAGAATGTCGTCGGCCAGCTTGTCGCCCGCCGCCTCGGCGGCGATCCGGACGAGCTGCGCCGCCCTCTCGGATGCGGTCACGATGCGCTCGCGATCCTCCCTGTAGGGGTCGTCTCCGCTCCCACCCTCTCACGTGCGGCGGTCGATCGACCTCTTTGTCGTTGTTCGACCGCAATGGCGGTTGCGGCCCCGTTCTCCATCCCAGAATAGGCGGCGGCGCCGTCCCGTCAGGCGGCGGTGCGGTAGAGGCCCCGCTTGTTGATGTACTGGACGATCCCGTCCGGGACGAGGTACCAGATGGGTTCGCCGGAGTTGACGCGTTCCCGGCACTCGGTGGAGGAGATCGACAGGGCGGGCACCTCCATGAGGGAGACGCGCCCGTCGGGCAGCCCGGGGTCGGCGAGCCGGTGGCCGGGGCGGGTGACGCCGATGAAGTGCGCGAGTTCGAACAGCTCGGCGGTGTCGTGCCAGGTGAGCATCTTCTCCAGTGCGTCCGCGCCCGTGATGAAGAACAGGTCGGCGTCCGGGCCCTGGATCTCGCGCATGTCGCGGAGCGTGTCGACGGTGTAGGTGGGGCCGGGCCGGTCGATGTCGATGCGGCTGACGGAGAAGCGCGGGTTGGACGCGGTGGCGATGACGGCCATGAGGTAGCGGTCCTCCGCGGCGGCGACCTTGCCCATCTCCTTGTGGGCCGAGAGGCCGGTCGGCACGAACACGACCTCGTCCAGGGAGAAGAAGTGCGCGACCTCGCTGGCGGCCACGAGGTGCCCGTGGTGGATCGGGTCGAACGTGCCGCCCATGATCCCCAGGCGCCGCTTTTGCGTCATAGCGACGACAATAGCCAGCCGGACCGGCGCCCGGAACGCCCGCCCCCGGCCCCTCAGGCCAGGCCTGGCAGCGGCGGCTCGCCGTCTTCCCAGGTCACGACGCGGACGGCCTTGCCCACCTCGACCCTCGGCACGGTGCCCTCGGGCAGCACCGCCACCTCGGCGGTGAGGCCGAGCGTCTCGTACAGGGCGTGGACGAGCTCGGCCCTCGGGTCGCCGGAGACGGCCTCGCAGGCGACGAGCAGCCGGGCGGAGGGGCTGCGCCGGTCCACGACGAGCTGGTAGTGCGGCCGGACGAGCCCGGAGCCGAGCAGGACGCGCTCGACCTCGCTCGGGTACACGTTCACGCCCCGGACGACGATCATGTCGTCGGCGCGGCCGAGGACCTTGCTCATCCGGACCAGGGTCCGACCGCAGGCGCACTCGCCGCGGGTGAGGGACGCGATGTCGCCCGTCCGGTAGCGCAGCAGGGGCAGCGCCTGCTTGGTCGGGGTGGTGAAGACGAGCTCGCCGGGCGTTCCGTCCTCGACGGGGTCGCCGGTGGCGGGGTCGACGGTCTCGACGATGAAGTGGTCCTCGTTGACGTGCAGGCCGTCCTGCTCCAGGCACTCGGTGGCCACACCCGGCCCGATGATCTCCGAGAGCCCGTAGACGTCCATCGCCTTGATCGGCAGGACGTCCTCGATGGCCGTGCGCAGCTCCTCCGACCACGGCTCGGCGCCGAAGAGCCCGGCCTTGAGGAAGTCCGGCTCCACCCCGGCCTCGGCGACGGCCTCCCCCAGCCGCAGCGCGTACGCGGGAGTGCAGGTCAGGATGTCGGGGCGGAGGTCGGCGAGCATGCGCACCTGCCGGTCGGTCATGCCGCCCGACATCGGCACGACGGTCGCGCCGAGCGCCACGGCCCCCTGGTGGATGCCGATCCCGCCGGTGAACAGCCCGTACCCGTAGGCGTTGTGCACGATGCTGCCCGGCGATGCCCCGGCGCACGACAGGGAGCGCGCGCACATCGCCGCCCACAGGTCGAGGTCGGCCTTGGTGTAGGCGACGAGCGTCGGGCGCCCCCGCGTCCCGCTGGACCCGTGCACGGCGGCAACCTGGTCGCGCGGCACGGCGAGCATCCCGAACGGGTAGTGGTCCCACAGGTCCTGCTTGGTGGTGAACGGGAGGTCGCGGAGCCCCGCGAGCGTCACGTCGGCGCCGCCGCCGACGCCGGCCTCCTTGAGCCGCCGCCCCTGCACCCCGCCGGCCGCCAGGAGCCGGTCGACCAGCCCCCACAGCCGGTGCCGCTGGAGCGCGGCGCGCTCGTCGAGGGACATCGCCTCGGCCTTGGGGTCGAACATGGCTGCCTCCCGGGCGCGGCCAGAGCCGGACGGGCTTCCGCGGCGGGGAACCCTCGGGCACGGTTGATCGTCGGAACTACCATGCCAGACATGACGGAGAACACACCGGATCGAGCACGTACTCGGTTCCCGGGGATCAGTTCCCGGGCCTACGAACACCCGGCGGACCGGTCGGCGCTGGTGGCGCTGCGCTCGCTCTCCGGGTTCGACGTCGTCCTGCGCAAGCTGTCCGGGCTGGTCAACGAGCGGGCACTTCGGCTGATGTTCCTCGGCGGGACGGTGCGCGTCGGCGAGGACCAGTTCCGCCACATCTACGACATGGTCCGCGACGCCTCGTACATCCTGGACATGCCGGAGGTCCCCGAGCTGTACGTCCGGCAGGACCCGACGCCGAACGCGATGGCGCTCGGCTCCGACCACCCGTTCATCGTGCTGAACACCGGCCTGATCGACCTGCTGGACGAGGAGGAGCTCCGGTTCGTCGTCGGGCACGAGGTCGGGCACATCCTGTCCGGGCACGCGGTGTACCAGACGATGATGCAGATCCTCCTGCAGCTCGGGGCGCGGCTGGCCTGGCTGCCGCTCGGCAACGTCGGCATCGCGGCGATCATCATCGGGCTGCGCGAGTGGTTCCGGAAGGCGGAGCTGTCGTCGGACCGGGCCGGGCTGCTCGCCGGGCAGGACCTCGACGCGGCCAAGCGGGTGAACATGAAGCTCGCCGGCGGGACGCGGCTCGGCGAGATGAGCAGCGAGGCGTTCCTGCAGCAGGCCCGCGAGTACGACGCGGCCGGCGACGTGCGGGACGGGCTGCTGAAGTTCATGAACCTGCTCGGGCAGACGCACCCGTTCGCGGTGATCCGGTTCGCCGAGATCGACCGGTGGGCGCGCAGCGGCGAGTACGAGCGCATCCTGGCCGGGGACTACCCGCGCCGCGACGACGACGACAGCGCGTCGGTCCGCGACGGGATCAAGGAAGCCGCCCAGTCCTACCGGGAGTCGTGGGAGCGGACGGCCGACCCGTTCGTCGGCAAGGTCCGCGACATGGCCGACGCGGCGGCCGGTGCGGCGGGCGGGCTGTTCGACCGGTTCACCCGGCGCGACAACGGGCCCACGTCCGGGAACTGACCGGGCACCGAGCCAGGGCCGCCGCGACACGGACGCGGCGGCCCTTCGCCGTTCCTGTCAGAAGGGCCTAGGGATCAGCAGCTCGACGTTGCGGTCGGCGGCCTCGCCGCGGCGGTTCTCCTCGCGGTCCTGCCAGTCGTTGGCCGACAGCTCGCGCGACAGCGACGCCAGCCGGACCGGGTCGGTGAGGCGGCCGCCGTAGGAGGCCGGGCCTGCGGAGTCGAGGATCGTCGCGAAGACCGACAGGGTGCCGTCGCCGTTGTCGGCGAGCTCGACGATGCGGCTCTGCTGCGGGAAGTCGATGTGCGCGGCCGTGTTGACCTCCCAGAACCCTCCGCCGCCCTTGCGCGCGTGCGGGATGACCTGGTTGCGGTGCGTGTGGCCGTTCACCCACAGGACGACGTTCGGGTAGCGCAGCAGGAGCGCCTCGACCTCGTCCCCGAGGACGCGGTCGCCGCCCAGCGGGTTCTCCAGCGAGCCGATGGGGTGGTGGCTGAACAGGACGAACAGCCGGTCCTTCGCGGCGTGCTTCACGACCGTGCCGTCCGGGGCGATGTAGCGGCTGCTACCGGCCTTGAGCTGCGCCTCCAGCCACGCGAACTGCTTCCTGTCGAGCGAGCCCTCGGAGTAGCCGTTGGGGTTCACGGTGTCGAGGACGAGACCGCGCACGACGCCCTTGTCGAAGGCGTAGTAGGCGGTACCGTCGCGCAGGTTGGAGAGCGTGAAGCCGTGGCCGCGCAGGGACGCGGTGGTCTTGAAGTGCTCGGCGACGACCTCGGCGCGCGAGAGCATGCGGCGGTTCGGGTCGGGGGTCACCGGCCGGAACAGGCCGCCGGCGCCGCCCTGCTCGCGGCTGAGCCGGACGAGTTCGGCGGCGTCGCCCCCGCTGATCATCCGGGCGAGGCGTTCGGCCTGGCCGGAGTCCGCCGGAGCGCCGATCTTGATTCCGCCGGTGGCGAGGCCGGTGACCAGCGGGTTGGTCGGCAGGTTGCCCTGGACGAGCCCGTCGTGGTTGCCGAACACGGCCAGCCACGGCGCGTCGAGGCCGGTCGCCTGGAACGGCCGGCGTGCGGCGTCGATCAGGCCGTGCACGCGCGGGAAGCCGTACCTGGCGCTCGGGAGGTCGGCCTCCGCGCCGGGCGGCGGGCCCTCGGGATGCCAGAACGAACGGTCGTAGGACGCCCAGTCCATGACGCCCTCGTACCGGTTCGGGTCGCCGGAGTCGGGGCGGATGCGCCCGCCGTCCAGCAGGTCGATGATCCAGCGGATCTCGTTGTACTGCACGTTGTCGGCGGCGTCGCCGGTGTTGATGGTGAAGGCGAGGCCGAGCCCGGTCGCCGGACCGCGCCCGACCCTGTTCATCGCCTGGACCATGGCCTCGGCGACCTGCGTGGACAGGATCTCCTGCGGCCGGTAGGCGCCCTCGACCGGCAGCAGGTCGAGGCCGTCCTTGAGCCGGTCGATGAACTCGACGCGGGCCGGGGACTGCGCGTCGATGACGTGCACGTCGGTGAGGTGGCCGAACGCCAGGATGCCGCGGCGGGTGGCGGCCCGGCGCGCGGACGCGGCGCCGCCGAGGTCGCGGCGCAGCAGGTGCGGCTCCCCCGGCCCGGCGGTCACCTTGCGGTACCCGCCGGCGCCGGCGGCGCCGAGCAGGTACGTCCGGTCGAGGGTGGTGCCGGCTGCGGGGCCGCGCAACGCCGGCGCCGCCGCGGCGGCGGGGCGTGCGGGGAAGGCGGCCAGTCCGGTGGTGGCGATCCCCGCGCCGAGGGCGGCGCCCTGGATGACGCGGCGGCGGCTGTACTGACGAGTCACAATCGTGAATCAGACCACACCCGCACACGTGACATCAATGGCAAAAATGTCACAAATCCGGACCTCAGCCGCGCACGTGCCCTTCCCCCACCACCACGTACTTGGTCGACGTCAACTCCGGCAGCCCCATCGGGCCGCGCGCGTGCAGCTTCTGCGTCGAGATGCCGATCTCCGCGCCGAACCCGAACTCCTCGCCGTCGGTGAAGCGCGTCGAGGCGTTCACCATCACGGCCGCCGAGTCGACCAGCGCCACGAACCGCTTCGCGGCCGGCTGGGACGTCGTGACGATCGCCTCCGTGTGCCCCGAGCCGTACCGGCGGATGTGCGCCACGGCCTCGTCCAGCGAGTCCACCACGCGGGCGGCGATGTCGAGCGACAGGTACTCGGCGTACCAGTCGTCCTCCGTCGCCTCCACGACGTCCCCGCTGTAGGAGCGGACGCGGTCGTCGCCGTGCACCGTGACACCGGCGCTCTTCAGCGCCTCAAGCGCGCGCGGGACGAACGTGTCGGCGATGTCGGCGTGCACCAGGAACGTCTCGGCGGCGTTGCACACCGAAGGACGCTGCGTCTTGGCGTTCAGCAGGACGTCCACGGCCATGTCGACGTCGGCGGCGGCGTCCACGTACACCGCGCAGTTGCCGACGCCCGTCTCGATCACCGGGACGGTCGACTCCTCCACCACCGAGTTGATCAGCGAGGCGCCGCCGCGCGGGATCAGCACGTCCACCAGGCCGCGCGCCCGCATCAGGTGCCGCACCGACTCCCGGGACGTGCCCGGGACCAGCTGCACCGCGTCCGGCGGGACCTCGGTGCCGGTGAGCGCGCCCTGCATCACCTCGACGAGCACCGTGTTGGAGTCGTACGCCGACGACGAGCCGCGCAGCATCGCCACGTTCCCGCTCTTCAGGCACAGCGCGGCGGCGTCCACGGTCACGTTCGGGCGGCCCTCGTAGATGATCCCGACGACGCCGAGCGGCACCCGCACCTGCCGCAGCTCCAGCCCGTTCGGCAACACGTTCCCGCGCACCGTCTCCCCCACCGGGTCCGGCAGCGCGGCGACCTTCCGGACCGCGTCGGCGATCGCGGCGATCCGCTCCTCCGACAGGCTCAGCCGGTCGATCATGTACTCGGAGGTGCCGTTCGCGCGGGCCCGCGCGACATCCGCCTCGTTCGCCTTGACGATCTCCGGGGCGGCGGCGACCAGCGCCTCGGCGATCCGGTGCAGCGCCGCGTCCTTCGCCGACCGCGGCAGCGGAGCCAGCCCGGCGGCGGCATCCCTGGCGCGCCGCGCCACCCGCAGGAACTCCTCGCGCTCGTCGCTCATCAGCAGGCACTCCCTGTCATCGCAGTATCACCAGATGGTCGCGGTGGATTATCTCGCGTTCGTACTCGGCGCCCAGCTCGCGGGCCAGCCAGCGTGTCGAGCGCCCCATCAGCTCCGGGATCTCGGACGCGTCGTAGTTCACCAGGCCGCGCGCGACGACCCCGCCGGCCGCGTCGCACAGGTCGACCGGGTCGCCCGCGGCGAAGTCGCCGTCCACGCCCGTCACCCCGGCCGGAAGCAGGGACTTGCGGCGCCGCACCACCGCCTCGACCGCGCCCGCGTCCAGCATGACGCGGCCCTGGCCCGTCGTCGCGTGCGCCAGCCACAGGTCGCGGGTCGACATGCGGCGGCCCGCCGCCGGGTGGAACAGCGTCCCCACCTGGTCGCCGGCGAGCGCGTGCGCCGCCGACGCGGCGTTCGTCAGCACCACCGGGATACCCGCGATCCGGGCCGCCTCCACCTTGGTGACCATGCCGCCGGTGCCGACCCGCCCGGACCCGCCGAGCTCGACCTCGCGCAGGTCGTCCGGGCCGTGCACCTCGTCGATGCGGCGGGTCCCGGGACGGCGCGGGTCCCCGGTGTAGAGGGCGTCCACGTCCGACAGCAGGACCAGCGCGTCCGCGCGGATCAGGTGCGCGACGAGCGCGGCCAGCCGGTCGTTGTCGCCGAACCGGATCTCGTCGGTGGCGACCGTGTCGTTCTCGTTCACGATCGGCAGGACGCCCATCGCGAGCAGCTGCGCGAGGGTGCGCTGCGCGTTGCGGTGGTGCGAGCGGCGCATCATGTCGTCGGCGGTGAGCAGCACCTGCCCCACCGTCAGCGCGTACCGGGCGAACGAGGAGGTGTAGCGGGCGAACAGCAGGCCCTGCCCGACGCTCGCCGCCGCCTGCTGGGTCGCGAGGTCGGGCGGGCGGCGGGTCAGCCCGAGCGGCCCGAGCCCCGCCGCGATCGCGCCGGACGACACGAACACGATCTCGGTGCCCTCGCCGCGGCGCGCGGCGAGGACGTCCACCAGCGCGTCGATGCGGTTCGCGTCGATCGTGCCCTGCGGCGTGGTCAGCGACGACGAGCCCGCCTTCACCACGATCCGCCGCGCCTTCGCGACCGCCTCACGCCCACTCATGACCAGACCCCGCTCCAACCTGGTGTTCTTAGGACCAGCCGTCCAGACGGCGGTCGGTGCCGCGCGGGCCCCTCGTGCCCTCGCCCGCCGCCACCTCCGGCTCCCAGTCGAAGACGATCGAGTCGTCGGGCGTCCCGATCAGGACGGTGGCGCCGGCGGCGGCGCCCGCCTCGGCGAGCGCGTCCTCCACGCCGAGCCGGGCGAGGCGGTCGGCCAGGTAGCCGACGGCCTCCTCGTTGGCGAAGTCGGTCTGGCGCAGCCAGCGGACCGGCTTCGTCCCGGTGATCAGGTAGGTGTTGTCGCCGAGGATCCTGACCTCGAAGTCGGTGTCCCCGCCGACCGGCTCGGGCCGGATGACGATGCGGGTGGGCTCCGCCGGCGGCAGCGAGGCGCGGTACTCCGCCACCATCGCCGCCATCGCGAACGACAGCTCCCGCAGCCCCTCGTGCGACGCCGCCGACACCTCGAACACCCGCAGGCCGCGGGCCTCGAACTCGGGCCGCACCATCTCGGCGAGTTCGCGGGCGTCCGGCACGTCCACCTTGTTCAGGACGACGATGCGCGGGCGGTCCGACAGCGGGCGGTCGCCCAGCACGCGGTCGTAGGCCTGGAGCTCGCGCTCGATGACCTCGAAGTCGCTGACCGGGTCGCGGCCCGGCTCCATCGTCGCGCAGTCGAGCACGTGCGCGAGGGTGGAGGAGCGCTCGATGTGGCGCAGGAAGTCCAGACCGAGGCCGCGGCCCTCGCTGGCGCCCTCGATCAGGCCCGGCACGTCCGCGACCGTGAACGTCGTGTCGCCCGCGCTCACCACCCCGAGGTTCGGGATCAGCGTCGTGAACGGGTAGGCGGCGATCTTCGGCTTGGCGGCCGACAGCGCGGCGATCAGCGACGACTTGCCCGCGCTGGGGAACCCGACGAGCGCCACGTCGGCGACGCTCTTCAGTTCGAGGACGACGTCGCGCTCCTCCCCCGGCTCGCCGAGCAGCGCGAACCCGGGCGCCTTGCGCTTGGCCGTCGCCAGCGCCGCGTTCCCGAGGCCGCCGCTGCCGCCCTTGGCGATCACGAACCGGGTGCCCTCGCCGACCAGGTCCGCCAGGACGGTGTCGCCCGACTTCACGACGGTGCCGTCGGGGACGGGGAGGATCACGTCGTCGCCGTCCGCGCCCGTCCGGAGGCTGCCCTGGCCGGGCCTGCCGTTGCCCGCCTTGCGGTGCGGGCGCCGGTGGTACTCCAGGAGGCTCGCGGCGTTCGAGTCGACGACGAGGACGACGTCGCCGCCGCGGCCGCCGTTGGCGCCGTCCGGGCCGCCGAGCGGCTTGAACTTCTCCCGGTGGATCGAGGCGCAGCCGTTGCCGCCGTTGCCCGCCGCGACGTGCAGCACCACCCGGTCGACGAACTGCGCGCCCGATCCCGCTCCAGCGGCCACGGTGACTCTCCTCAGGAAACCTCGGTGAAAAACGGCGAAGGAGCGGACCGGAAACGGTCCGCCCCTTCGAAAAGTCGCTCTGCCCGGCGGACTATTCCGCCGGCGGGACGACGCTCACCGCGTTGCGGCCGCGGTAGCGGCGGAACTGCACCGCGCCCGCGACCAGCGCGAACAGCGTGTCGTCGCCGCCGCGGCCGACGCCCGGGCCGGGGTGGAAGTGGGTGCCGCGCTGGCGGACGATGATCTCGCCGGCGTTGACGACCTGGCCGCCGAAGCGCTTCACACCGAGGCGCTGGGCGTTGGAGTCGCGACCGTTACGGCTGGACGATGCGCCCTTCTTGTGTGCCATGAGACCGCTCTCCCTTACTTCCCGGCCTTGATACCGGTGATCTTGACCTCGGTGTACGGCTGACGGTGACCCATCCGCCGCTTGTACCCGGTCTTGTTCCGGTAGTGCATGATGTTGATCTTCGGGCCCTTGACCGCGCCGAGGATCTCGGCGGTCACCTCGTAGCGGGCGAGGTCGGCCGTGGCGCTCACGACGTCGTCGCCGTCAACGACCAGCAGGGGCTGGAGCTTGATGGTCGACCCGACGTCGCCGGCCAGCTTGTCGACGGTCAGCACGTCGTCGACGGCGACCTTTTCCTGCCTGCCGCCTGCGCGGACAATCGCGTACACCGCGGAAAACCCTTCGTCTGCGCGCGCTTCCGGAGTGAACCGGTCCCACGCGTGGCTTACCAGCCCCCGGACGGGGGCCTACCCCCGGCACCGGGCCGAAGGCGGCACACCAGGAGGACCCTGGCGCTCTCTGCTTGTCCTCACCGGATCGGCGAGGTGAGCACCGACCGATCCCCGGACGGGGCTCGCGGTGCGGGTTCGGGCGACGCGCCGAGAGCGCGCCGAAGGTCAAGGGTACCGGATGCCCTGACCGGAACGCGAACGCGTCCGGCCAGGGCGTCCGGCCCCGTCAGTCGGAGGACTCGCCGCCGTCGGCGGCCTGCGCCGCCGCCGCGCGGGGGCGGCGGGTGCGACGCCGGCGGGCGGGCTCGCCGGCGTCCTGGTCGCCGGCGGGCGCGGAGCCGTTGGACTCGGCGGCGGACGCGCCGGCGGTCACCTCGGCCCCGTTCAGCTCGGCTCCCGCGGCCTCGGCTCCCGCGGCCTCGGGCTCGGCCGGTTCGGCGCCGTTCGGGCCGACCGGCACCGGCTCGGCGGAGTCCAGCGCGCCCGGAGCGGTGTCGGCGGTCTCGACGGCGGCCTCGGCGGCCTCCACGGCGGCCTGCGCCGGGGGCTCGTCGATCTCGGGCGGCGGGCCGGCCGGACGCTTCGCGGGCCCGGACTTCTTCGGCCGCGAACGGACCGGCTCGGCCTTGGCCTCCACGACCGGCGCCGGCTCGGGGACGGCCTCGCTCACGGGCTCCTTCACGGGCTCCGGCGCGGGCTCCTCGGCGGGCTCCTTCGGCTTGGCCTCGTGCCGGGACAGCTTCTCCTCGACGGCCTTCTCGACCTCGCCCTTGCGCTTGCGGCGGCGTCCGGACTCCTTGCCGGCCGCCTTCTCCGCCTTCGGCTCGACCGGCGTCAGGTGGACGTGGATGCCGCGCCCGTTGCAGGACTCGCAGGTCTCCGAGAACGCCTCCAGCAGCCCCTGGCCGACCCGCTTGCGGGTCATCTGGACCAGCCCAAGCGAGGTGACCTCGGCGACCTGGTGCTTGGTACGGTCCCGCGACAGGCACTCGACGAGGCGGCGCAGCACCAGGTCCCGGTTGCTCTCCAGCACCATGTCGATGAAGTCGATCACGATGATGCCGCCGATGTCGCGGAGCCGGAGCTGGCGGACGATCTCCTCGGCCGCCTCCAGGTTGTTGCGGGTGACGGTCTCCTCCAGGTTGCCGCCCTGCCCGGTGAACTTGCCCGTGTTGACGTCGATGACCGTCATCGCCTCGGTGCGGTCGATCACCAGGGAGCCGCCGGACGGCAGCCAGACCTTGCGGTCCATGGCCTTGGCGATCTGCTCGTCGATGCGGAACGCCGACAGGGCGTCCTGGTCGACGGTCCAGCGCTCGACCCGGTCGGCCAGATGCGGGGCGACGTACTCGACGTACTCGGAGACGGTGTCCCAGGCCTCGTCCCCGGACACGACGAGCTTGGAGAAGTCCTCGTTGAAGATGTCGCGGATGACGCGGATCGTCAGGTCGGGCTCGCCGTAGAGCAGCGACGGAGCCGACGCCGTCTTGACCTTCTTCTGGATGCTGTCCCACTGGGCGGCGAGGCGCGAGACGTCGCGGGCGAGCTCCTCCTCGGTCGCCCCCTCGGCGGCGGTCCGGACGATCACGCCGGCGTTCTCCGGCATGACCCTCTTCAGGATCGACTTGAGGCGGCTGCGCTCCTTGTCGGGCAGCTTGCGGCTGATGCCGGTCATCGAGCCGTCCGGCACGTACACCAGGTACCGGCCGGGCAGCGAGACCTGGCTGGTCAGCCGGGCGCCCTTGTGGCCGAGGGGGTCCTTGGTGACCTGGACGAGCACCGACTGGCCCGACTTCAGCGCCGACTCGATGCGGCGCGGCTGGCCCTCCAGCCCGGAGGCGTCCCAGTTCACCTCGCCCGCGTACAGCACGGCGTTGCGGCCCTTGCCGATGTCGACGAACGCCGCCTCCATCGACGGCAGGACGTTCTGGACCTTGCCGAGGTAGACGTTGCCGACGTACGACTGGTGCGTCGCGCGGTTGACGTAGTGCTCGACGAGCACGTCGTCCTCGAGGATGGCGATCTGGGTGCGCTCGCCCTCCTGCCGGACCACCATGACCCGCTCGACGGCCTCGCGGCGCGCCAGGAACTCCGCCTCGGTGATCACCGGCGGACGGCGGCGGCCCTGCTCGCGCCCCTCGCGGCGGCGCTGCTTCTTGGCCTCCAGGCGGGTCGAGCCCCGCACGGACTGGACCTCGGCCTCGGCGTCGGCGCGCTCCTCGCGGGCCGTGCGGACGTGGACGACGGTGTTCGGCGGGTCGTCGGTGCCGGCGCCGGTCTCGCCGTCGGCCCCGGACCTGCGCCTGCGGCGCCGCCGGCGGCGGCTCGTCCCGCCCTCTCCCTCGTCCTCGCCCTCGCCCTCGGCGGCGCCCTGCTCGGGCTGCTCGGCCTTGGGCTCCTTCTCCTGCTCCTTGTCCTTGGCCTTGGACGCCTTGCCCTTCGCCGCCTTGCCCTTGGCGGGCTTGGCGGACTTGGCGGGCTCCTCGTCCTTGGGCTCCTCGGTCTCGGCCTCCTCCGCCTGGGCCTCGTCCTCGGCGCCCTCCTTGCCGCCCCGGCCGCGGCCGCGGCCGCCGCGGCGGCGGCGACGGCGGGACGGGCGGTCCTCGGAGTCGTCCTCGTCCGCGGGCCCGTGGTCGAGGTCCTCCTCGGCGGCGGGCTCGGCGGGCTCGGCCTCGGCGGCCTTCGGCCGGGCGGGGGCCTCGGCCTTGGGCTGCGGCGGCTGGAAGACGACCATCGGGGGCTGGAACGTCACGCCGGGGACGCCGACACCGCTCGCGGGCTCGGTCTCCGACACCTGCTCGGGGGTCGGCTGCTCCCCGGCGACCGGGACGGCCGGGACCTGCGGCACGGCGGGGACCTCGGCGGCGGCCCTGGTGGTGCGGCGCCGGGTGCGGGTGCGGGGGGCCGGGGCCGCCTCCTCGGCGGGCTGCTCGGACTCCTCGGACTGCGCGGGCTGCTCGGCCGGGGCCTCGGGGGAGGTCTCGGCGCCGGTCATCGGCACGGGCTCGGGCGTCTCGGCGGCGGCCTTCGTGGTCCTGCGGGCGCGGGTACGGGTCCGCTTGGGCGGCTCGGCCGCCTCGGGCGTCTCGGCGGGCGCCGCAGGCTCCTCGGCAACTGCGGGCTCCTCGGCGGCGCCCTGCTCGGCCGCGGGCTCCTGCTGCGCGGCGGGGGCCGCGGCGGCGTCGTCCACGTCGGGCGGCGGACCGGCGGGCCGGCTCGCACGGCGCGGACGCGACGTCACGCCCGTGCTCGCGCTCTCGGCGCCCTCGCTCTGCGCGCCCTCGGCCTGCGCGTTCTCCGTGCTCTCCGTGGTCTCGTTGTCAACGGTCCCGTCGTCGGCGCCTTCGGCCGGGGCCGCGTCGGCTTCGTTCTCAAGCATCCGGGCAATCTCCCGTCAGGCTCCCGGGCGCGTCCACCCGTCCCGCCAGGGCGGGGCGATGCGGTGCGCCGCGCGGGAGCACCTCGTCAGTCGGTGCCGCCACGGCCGGACGGTGGTCCGGCCATGACGACGAAGTCGTCGGGGGTGCGCCGGCCGTACCCTGCGGACCGGTTCCGTGCCTCCACGGCTTCGGTCCCACGGTCAGGCGCTGACGGCATCCGCGCTCGCGGCGTCCCCGGACTGCGGCCGGTCATGGCCGCGGGCCGTCTCGGCGTCGTCGCCGGACGGCAGGCCGGTCTCCCGGTCGGGATCCAGGGGATCCGCGAGGCCACCGGTGTCCGCGTCGAGGGGCCCCTGCGCCAGCCTGGTCACCAGCGGCGGTGACGGCGGCGCGAGGTCGGCGACCTGGCGCAGTCCGGTGAGGATGTCGTCGGGTCGAACGGCGGGTGTGGAATGCCGAACAACCATTCGAAGTATCGCACAAGGGGCATCCGCCGCCTCGGCGGCGCGCCGGTCCAGCTCGCAGGCGGACACGGCGGCGCGCACGTCGAAACGGCGCCGTCCCTTCTTCGTGAGGCGTTCCACCTCGATGTTCTCGGCGGCCATGAAGGCGGCCACGGCGTCGGCGGCGTCGCTCTCGGCCACGCCGTCAAGCCGGATCCGCCATTCGGACGCCTCGAGCCGATCGCTGAACGCGCCCGGCTTCACCGGGGCGTCGCCGTGGCCCGCCCGTACCGGCACGACGTCGAGGACGTCGAGTCCGGAAGGCAGGGCCGCGTCGAGATCGGCTCGCACCCGCGCAGGGTCGCGGGACTCGGTGAGCCCGAGTTCGAGGTATTCGGCCTCACTGGCCACCCCTGTCGCCGCCGCACCCGCGTACGAGATCTTCGGGTGGGGGGTGAATCCGCCGCTGAACGCGACAGGGATCCCGGCACGCCGTACGGCGCGTTCCACGGCCCGGGAAATGTCGCGATGGCTCGTGAACCGCAGCCTGCCCCGCTTGGCGTAGCGGACGCGCAGTCGCTGGGTCACGGGGGCCGGCGCCGGACCCTCCGGCATGGGTGGCAGGGTTCTGGTCCTTCCTACTCGTGTCGAGTCGAAATAAAGGTCTCCCTATAGAGTACGGGGCGCCGGAGCCGGTTCCGCCAGGCACCGGCCCCGTAAGCCCGAAACCCTTACAGGTCAGGGGTTTCCACGGAGGAATCCGGTTACACCACGTCGAGCGGGAGCAGCTTCCTGCCGGTCGGGCCGATCTGGATCTCGGTGCCCATCGTGGGGCAGACGCCGCAGTCGTAGCAGGGCGTCCAGCGGCAGTCCTCGACCTCGGTCTCGTCGACGGCGTCCTGCCAGTCCTGCCAGAGCCACTCGCGGTCGAGCCCCGCGTCGAGGTGGTCCCAGGGCAGCACCTCGACCTCGTCGCGCTCGCGGACGGTGTACCAGGCGAGGTCGACGGGCTCGCCGGCCAGGGCCTTCTCGGCGCAGGCCGTCCAGCGCTCGTAGGAGAAGTGCTCGCTCCAGCCGTCGAAGCGGCCGCCGTCCTCCCAGACGGCGCGGATGACCTTGCCGACGCGCCGGTCGCCGCGCGACAGCATGCCCTCGACGATCGAGGGCTGGCCGTCGTGGTAGCGCAGGCCGATGGCGCGCCCGTACTCCTTGTCGCCGCGCAGGGCGTCCTTCAGGGCGCGCAGGCGGCGGTCGACGGTCTCGTGGTCGCACTGCGCGGCCCACTGGAACGGGGTGTGCGGCTTGGGCACGAAACCGCCGATGGACACGGTGCAGCGGATGTCCTTGCGGCCGGTGGCGTCCCGTCCGGCCTTGATGACCCGCTTGGCCATGTCGGCGATGGCGAGGACGTCCTCGTCCTCCTCGGTGGGCAGGCCGCACATGAAGTACAGCTTGACCTGCCGCCAGCCGTTCTCGTAGGCGGTGGTGACGGTGCGGATCAGGTCGTCCTCGGAGACCATCTTGTTGATCACCTTGCGCATCCGCTCGGAGCCGCCCTCCGGCGCGAACGTCAGGCCGGAGCGCCGGCCGCCGCGGGAGAACTCGTTGGCGAGCGTGATGTTGAAGGCGTCCACGCGCGTGGACGGCAGCGACAGCGAGGTGTTGGTGCCCTCGTAGCGGTCGGCGAGGCCCTTGGCGACGTCGCCGATCTCGCTGTGGTCGGCGCTGGACAGGCTGAGCAGCCCGACCTCCTGGAACCCGGACTCCTTGAGCCCCTGCTCCACCATGTCGCCGATCGTGGTGATCGACCGCTCCCGCACCGGACGGGTGATCATGCCGGCCTGGCAGAACCGGCAGCCGCGGGTGCAGCCGCGGAAGATCTCCACGCTGAACCGCTCGTGCACGGTCTCGGCGAGCGGGACCAGCGGCTTCTTCGGGTACGGCCACTGGTCGAGGTCCATGACGGTGTGCTTCTCGATCCGCCACGGGACGCCGGGACGGTTCGGCGCGACCCGCTGGATGCGGCCGTCGGGCAGGTAGGTCACGTCGTAGAAGCGCGGGACGTACACGCCGCCGGACGCGGCGAGGCG
Source organism: Actinomadura sp. K4S16 (assembly GCF_008327685.1). Lineage (GTDB taxonomy): Bacteria > Actinomycetota > Actinomycetes > Streptosporangiales > Streptosporangiaceae > Spirillospora. The sequence goes on along the minus strand of NZ_BDDE01000016.1, from coordinate 449,511 downwards.
CATGAGCAGCTCGTCCCGCCCGCCTGGCTCGCCCTCGGCCTTCCACTCGCGGACGACCTCGGTGATGGCGAGCGCGATCTCCTCGCCGTCGCCGAGCACGGCGGCGTCGACGAAGTCGGCGATCGGCTCGGGGTTGAAGGCGGCGTGCCCGCCGGCGATCACGATCGGGTGGCCGTCGGTGCGGTCGGCGGCCTCCAGCGGGATGCCCGCGAGGTCGAGCGCCGTCAGCAGGTTGGTGTAGCCGAGCTCGGTGGAGAACGACACGCCGAACACGTCGAAGGCGGCGACCGGGCGGTGCGCGTCGACGGTGAACTGCGGGATGCCGTGCTCCCGCATGACGGCCTCCATGTCGGGCCACACCGAGTACGTCCGCTCGGCGAGCACGCCGTCGCGCTCGTTGAGGATCTCGTAGAGGATCTGGACGCCCTGGTTCGGCAGCCCCACCTCGTAGGCGTCGGGATACATCAGCGCCCACCGGACCGTGGTCTCGTCCCAGTCCTTGAGCTGGGAGTTCAGCTCGCCGCCAACGTACTGAATCGGCTTCTGCACGCTCGGGAGCAGCGGCTCCAGGCGCGGGAAGAGCGACTCGACCGGCATGACGGAACCCTCCGTGCAGGGGACGTGGGGAAGAACGTCCAGCCTACGCGGTCGCCGGTCGCTAATCGAACGGGCGGCGGCGCACGTGCACGGCCTGCAGCAGCCCGAACGCGATCATGTTGGCGAACGTCGCGGACCCGCCGTAGGACACGAACGGCAGCGGCAGCCCGGTGATCGGCATGATGCCGATCGTCATCCCGACGTTCTCGAACGTCTGGAACCCCAGCCAGCACACGACCCCGGTGGCGACGAGCGTGCCGAACAGGTCGGCGGCCTGGGTGGCGATGCGCAGGCCGCGCCACAGCACCACGCCGAGCAGCGCGATGATCACGGCGGCGCCGACGAAGCCGAGCTCCTCCCCCGCCACCGTGAAGATGAAGTCGGTCTGCTGCTCGGGGACGAAGTGGCCGCCGGTCTGCTCGCCGTTGAACAGGCCCTTGCCGAACGCCCCGCCCGACCCGATCGCGATGCGGGCCTGCTGGGCGTTGTAGCCGGCGCCGCGCGGATCGGCCTCGGGGTTCAGGAAGGCGGTGAACCGGGCGATCTGGTAGGCCTTCAGCAGCCCGAAGAAGTACACGGCGGCGCCCGCGGCGACGCCCCCGCCGACCAGCCCGACGAGCCAGCGCTTCTGGGCGCCGGAGATCGCCAGCATGCCGAGCACGACCGCGATGAACACCAGCGTGGTGCCGAGGTCGGGCTGCAGCATGATCAGGACGCCGGGCACCCCGGCGAGCACGAGCGCGAGCAGCACGTCCCGCCGGCCGGGGCCGATCTCCCCGTCCCTCGGCTCGCCGAGGATCATCGCCAGCAGCACCACGAGCCCGACCTTCGCGAACTCCGAGGGCTGCACCTGGAACCCGCCGCCGAGCACGATCCACGAGTGCGAGCCGTTGATCGTCGAGCCGAGCGGGGTGAGCACGGCCAGCAGCCCCACGCACGCCAGCCCGTACAGGATGGGGACGTAGGCGCGCAGGAGCCGGTAGTCCAGCACGGTGACCAGGCCGCCGAGCAGGAACCCGATGATGAGGTTGAGGATGTGCCGCTTGAGGAAGCCCTCCGGGTCCTTGCCCTGCTCGGTCAGCAGGTGGAAGGTGGCCGAGCGGACCAGGAGCGCGCCCACCACCGACAGCGCCAGCACGGCCAGCAGCATCGGCAGGTCGAGGCGACGCAGTTCGGCGACGCGGCTGGTCCACGACCGGTGCGCGGCATAGGCGTCGACGCTGCCGACCCCGGAGCCTGTGATCATGGGGCCGTCCCCTCGGCGGGCATCCGCGGCAGCTCCGACGGGAGCTTGCCGTCCTGGAGGATGGGCTTGCGGTCCTTCGTCCCGTACATGGCCTCCCAGATCTCCCGGACCGCCGGCGCGGACGTCTGCGCGCCCTGCCCGCCCTGGGAGACCATCGCGACCACCGCGAAGCGCGGCTTGTCCACGGGCCCGAACGAGGCGAACCAGGACGTGTCCTGCTTGCCGTAGACCTCCGCGGTGCCGGTCTTGCCGCCGACGTCGACGCGCTTGAAGTCGAAACCGGAGAACGCCCCGGACGCGGTGCCGCTCTTGGTCACGTCCCCGAGGGCGGCCCGGATGTACTTGAGCACCTTCCCGTCGACCGGCAGCTTCCGCGGCGGCGGCGCGTCGATCCGGCGGACGACCGTGCCGTCGGGCCGCACGACCGCGACGCCGAGCCGCGGCGTCATCAGCTTGCCGCCGTTGGCGACGGCCGCGTAGGCGCGGACGAGCTGGAGCGGCGTCACCAGGACGTCGCCCTGCCCGACCGAGAAGTTCGCCGCGTCGCCGGGCCGCCACACGTAGCCCTCGGTGCAGTTCTCCGTCGCGACCGCCTTCAGATAGGCGGCGCGGGCCGGGTCGGTCTTGGCGACCTCCGGGTAGCCCTCCTTGGCGCCCTTGCAGTTGGCGGCCTTGGTGATGTTCCAGAAGTTCTTCTTCCACCCCCGGTCGGGGATGCGGCCCTCGCTCTCGCTGGGCAGGTCGATGCCGGTGCGCGACCCGAACCCGAAGTTGCGGGCCATCTTCACCATCGGGTCGGAGGGGTTCTTCTTCGGCTTCATCCCGCCGTCGCGCTGCCACTCCTGGTAGGCGAACCGGTAGAAGATCGTGTCGCAGGACTTGACGAGCGCCGTGTGCAGCGACATCGCCCCGAGCGCCTCGCCCTCGAAGTTGCGGAAGGCGCGGTTGCCGACGTTCAGGGAGCCGGGGCAGTCGTAGGTGCCGGTCAGGCTGTTGCCGTCCTCCACCGCGGCGGACACCGAGGAGATCTTGAAGGTGGAGCCGGGCGCGAACTGCCCCTGGGTGACCCGGGAGATCAGCGGCTCGCCCTGCTTCTTGCCGAGCAGCGCGTCGTACTCGTCCTGGGAGATCCCGCCGGTCCAGATGCCCGGGTCGTAGGTCGGGTAGCTCGCCATCGCGACCATCCGGCCGGTGCGCACGTCCATCACGACCGCGGCGCCGGCGTCGGCGGGGCGGCCCTGCTTGCGGGCGCCGTCGATCGCGTGCTTGAGGGCGTCCTCCGCGGCGCCCTGCACGCCGGCGTCGATGCTGGTGACGAGGTTGCTGCCGGCGATCGGAGGCTGCTCCTCGGCGGTGCCGGTGACGCGGCCCTGGCTGTCGACCAGCACCTTGCGGAACCCGGGCTCGCCGCTCAGCAGCGAGTCGTACTGCGCCTCCAGGCCGTCGCGCCCGACCAGGTCGACGCCGCTGTAGCCGGTGACCTTGAGGCCCTTGCGCTTGTCGAGCTCCTCCTGCGTGACCGGCTGGAGGTAGCCGAGCATCTGCGCGGGCCGCGCGCCCTCCGGCTGGGGGTAGTCGCGGACGGCCTGGACCTGCGCGGTGACCCCGGGGAAGTCCTCCTGCCGCTCCATGATCTGCAGGGCGCGCTTGGGGTCGACGTGGTCCTCGACGGGGATCGGCTGGTACGGGGAGCCGGGCCAGCACGGCCGCTTGATCCCGGGCCCGCACAGCCGGATCCGCTTGGTGATCTCGTCGTGGCTCACGCCGAGCACGTCGGCGAGCCGCTGCAGGACGGTCCTGCCGCCGTCCTTCTGCCGCGACAGGGTCGTCCGGTCGACCGACACGACGAGCGCGCTGCGGTTGCGCACGAGGGGCCGGCCGCGGTCGTCAAGGATCATGCCGCGGGTCGCCGGGACGACGATGTCACGGGTGCGGTTCTGGGCGGCGATCGCCTTGTAGTGCTCGCCCTCCAGGACCTGGAGCGCCCACATGCGTCCGATCAGGACGAGCAGCAGCGCGCCGACGAGCACGTACAGGACGACGAGGCGGAAGTGGGTCCTCGGGTTCACAGGTTCCCGCTCCGCCCCGACATCGCGCGGTAGCGGGCGGCGGGCACCGCGAGGCGGTCGCCCCGGACGCGTTCCCCGCGTTCGTACCGGCGGGTGGCGCGCAGCACCGCCCACACGACGAACGGGCTCGCGATGACGTCGTAGAGCACCTGCAGCGGCACCATGCTGGACACGGTGCCCCACTCGGCGCGCGGGTCGCCGAGGATCATGCCGGTGCCCGCGTACAGCACGGTCCCGGCGAGCGCGCCGGCGGCGACGGCGAGGAACGGCACGGCGGACTGGCGGTCCATCTCGGCGGACGCGGCGCCGCACAGGTACCCGATGAGGCAGTAGACGAGCGCGTACCGGCCGAGGGTGTGGTCGGCGGGCGGGATGATGTCGGCGGCGAGGCCCGCGAGGAAGCCGGCCACCATCCCGGTGGTGGAGCCGGCGACGAGCGCGAGCGCCACCACGGCCAGCAGCACCAGGTCGGGCTGGACGCCGCCGGGCAGCGGGAGCCGGTTCGCCACCGACACCTGCAGGATCAGCGTCACGACGATCACCACGGCGGTCACCGCGGCGCGGCCGGCCGGCGACGCCTCGGGCGGGTTCAGCACGTCAGTCCCCCCGGGTCGGATTCGTGGACGGGCTCTTCGAGTGGCGCGGCTTGGTCTTTGGGCTCTTGCTCGCCGAGGGGGTCGCGGTCGGGGTGGGGGACGGCGGCGGCGGGGGCTTGGGCGGCAGGACGGCGTCCCGCGGGTCGGTCTTCGGCGGGGCGACCACGACGGCGACGACGTCGAGGCTGGTGAACCGTACGAACGGGCGGACGTAGGCGGTGCGGGTCAGCCCGCTGGTGGACTTCTCGATCCGCTCGACGACGCCGATCGGGACGCCGGGGACGTACGGCTTCTGACCCTGCGATCCGAGCGTGACGATCCGCTGGCCGACCCGGATCGGCGCGGCGGCGTCCAGCAGCTGGAACCGCAGCGGCGTGGCGCCGCCCCGGCCGAGGCCGCGGCGGCCGCGGCCCTGGGTGATCCCGATCTCCTTGGAGTCCTCCAGGCGGGAGCCGATGGAGGAGGTCTGGTCGGTGGCGAGGAGCACCGTGGAGGTCGCGGGCCCGACGCGGGTGATGCGGCCGACGAGGCCCTCGGCGCTCATCACGGTCATGTCGGGCTTGATGCCGCTGCGGCTGCCGACGTCGATGGTGACGGTGTCCTCGAAGCCCTGCCCGGCGGAGATCACCTGCGCGGCGTGGATCCGGTAGCCGCCCATCCCGGCGGTGCCGAGGAGCCTGCGGAGCTGCTCGGAGCGGTCCTGGTCGAGGCGGCTGGAGCGCAGCTGCTCGCGGAGCCGCTGGTTCTGCCGCGCCAGCCGGTCGGCGCGGCGCCGCTCGCCCGGCGCGTCGGTGATCGCGTCGAAGGTGTTGCCCACCGGCCGCACGACGGACGCCGACGCCCGCTCCACCGGGCCGAACACCGTCGCGCCGAGGCCGCGCAGGCCGTGCAGCGGCGAGTCCTGCCCACCGCGGTAGTCGATGGTGATCATCGCGAGCGCCACGACCAGCAGCGCGCCGAGGACCACGCGGGTGCGACGGGTGTCCTTCACGCACCGACCTCCCGTTCCCTGGTCCGCCGGGAGCCCGGTGCCTCGCGAGGCAGGACGCCCCCGCGTCCCCCTCGGCGGACCATGTCCGAATCAGCCCGCCGGAGGGACGACCCCTCACGCCCCCTGGCGGGCCACGTCCGAATCAGTGCCGCGGCTCCGGCACGAGGACCTGCCGGAGCGACTCGAAGTCCTCGACGCACTTGCCCGTGCCGAGCACCACCGAGTCGAGCGGGTTGTCCACCAGGTGGATGGGCATCCCGGTCTCCTCACGGAGCCGCTCGTCGAGGTTCTTCAGCAGCGCGCCGCCGCCGGTGAGCGCGATCCCGCGGTCCATGATGTCGCCGGACAGTTCGGGCGGGCACTTGTCGAGGGTCGTCTTCACCGCGTCCACCACGGCGTTGACCGGCTCCTCGATCGCCCGCCTGACCTCCTCGGCGGAGATCACGACGGTCTTCGGCAGCCCGCTGACGAGGTCGCGGCCCCGGATCTCGGCGTGCGGCTCCTCGTCGCCGCCGGGATAGGCCGACCCGATCGCCATCTTGATCTCCTCCGCGGTGCGTTCCCCGAGCATCAGGGAGTACTCCTTCTTGGAGAAAGAGATCACGGCCTGGTCGAGCTCGTCGCCGCCGACGCGCACCGACTGGCTGGTGACGATCCCGCCGAGCGAGATGATCGCCACCTCGGTGGTGCCGCCGCCGATGTCGACGACCATGTTGCCGGTGGGCTCGTAGACGGGCAGCCCGGCGCCGATCGCGGCGGCCATGGGCTCCTCGATGATGTAGACGCGGCGGGCTCCGGCCTGGTAGCCGGCCTCCTTCACCGCGCGCTGCTCCACCCCGGTGATCCCGCTCGGCACGGCCACGACGATCCGCGGCTTGGCGAAGTGCCGGCGCTTGTGCACCTTCTGGATGAAGTAGCGCAGCATCCGTTCGGTGACGTCGAAGTCGGCGATGACGCCGTCCTTCAGCGGACGGACCGCGACGATGTTGCCCGGTGTGCGGCCGATCATCCGCTTCGCCTCGATGCCCACCGCGACGATCTTCCCGGTATTGGTATTGATCGCGACCACGGAGGGTTCGTTCAGGACGATGCCACGCCCGCGCACGTACACCAGGGTGTTGGCGGTACCAAGATCGACCGCCATGTCACGGCCAAGAAACGACAGCTTGTTACCCATGAAGAAAGGGAGCCCTTCATGATTGACGGGCGTGTATAGCGGCGCGTCCATCGTAACGTGCGCGCACCTCCGCGGGCAGTCACCCCCGCGCCGCGCGTCGCGAAAAAAACGCGTCCTGACCAGCCCGGTTTTCCATAAAGAGAACCCGGCGGACTGATCTCCGGCAGCCCCGCGGCACGGTCGACCGGAGTGCGCACGGCACCCGCGGACACCCGACGCCATCGGGTAAACGAGGATCTTAGGGGTCGCCGCCGCCCGAACACAGCCCCCGCGCCCGACACGAACGAATCGGCGCCACGCCCCCGCCCGCACCCCCGCGAAAAAGCCCAACCCTCGAACGAGGATCTACCGCCTCATGATGAGCACCCCGACCCGCCAGAGCCCCCCGTTACCGCCCCCCGAACCGCCCCTGGAATTTAAAGCCTGTGTTTTCCCAGGGGGGCGACCCCCTGGAACCCCCGTTGCGACGCAGGCGAGCATGCGCGTTGCGCTCGCCGCGCTCGCTCCACGCGCCTGCCCGCACTGCTGTCTTCCCAGGGGGGCGACCCCCTGGAACCCCCGTCACGACGCAGGCGATCCTCACGCCGCCGTTGCGGTCTCTTGTGCCTGTGACGGCTTGTGCGGCGTCGCTGCGGTCGCCTGCGTCGGCGGGCACGCGCGTTGCGCTCGCCGCGCTCGCTCCACGCGCCTACCCGCGCCCCGGCTGAGCACCCAGTCCAAGAGGGTGTGAACCGTGCACGTCCAACGCTCTTGGATGAGCCACCATCATCACGCTCTTGGAGTTGACCTGAGCGGGATCGCGGGTCGGGCGGCTGGAAGGCGCTCTAGCGCCTGGAGGTCGCCCGACCCGCCGAGCCGGGCGACCGCAGCGCCACGACGAAAACCCGCACGGGCACGAGAACCTCAGCCGTGGCGTGAGGATCGCCCGGCTCGCAACGGGGGGTTCCAGGGGGGTCGCTCCCCCTGGGTCAGCCGAGCTCGGGGAAGAAGAGCTTGATCTCGCGCTCGGCGGAGTAGGTGGAGTCGGAGCCGTGGACGATGTTCTCGCCGATCTCCAGGGCGAAGTCGCCGCGGATGGTGCCGGGGGTGGCGCTGACCGGGTCGGTGGCGCCGGCGAGGGCGCGGAACGCCTCGATGGCGCGCGGGCCCTCCACGACCATGGCGACGAGCGGGCCGCCGGTGATGAACTCGACCAGCTCGCCGAAGAACGGCTTGCCGGCGTGCTCCTCGTAGTGCGCCTCGGCGGTCTCGCGGGCGAGGGTCCGCAGTTCCAGCGCGACGAGCGTCAGGCCCTTGCGCTCGATCCGGGAGACGACCTCGCCGACGACGCCGCGGCGAACGCCGTCGGGCTTGACCAGGACAAGAGTGCGCTCGGACACGGGTTTTTCTCCTCGAGGATTTCGGATTCGTTGAGCGCGCGAATACTACCCGGCTCTCGGGTCCGCGGCGGCATTCCCGGGGTGCCGCGCGGCGCGGGCGCACGGCCGCCCGGCGCGTCCGGCGCACAGGCGGGCGGTGGCGCCGGCGAGCAGCACGGCGGCCGCCAGGGCGATGACCAGCCAGACGCGGTAGCCCTCCAGCAGCGCGTGCATCTGCTGGGCCTCCGTGACGGGGCGCGTCCGCTGCAACCGCGCCGCCTGCGCCGACAGGGCGAGCAGCTGCCCGGCCAGCACCGCGGGGAAGCACAGCGACAGCCCGAACAGCGCGGCGCCCGCCTTCGCGTCCCGCAGCGAGGCGGCGAGGGCGAGCCCCGCGCCGGCGCCGAGGGGGACGAGGGGGGCGAGCAGGGCCCAGCGGCCTGGGGTGCCGCCCGCGAGGCCGAGCGGCACGGCGACGATCATGAGGAGGTAGCCGGCGCGGACGGCCCCGCGCGCCCCGGTGCGGGTGGCCGCGAGCGCCCCGGCGAGCGCTGCGGCGGCCGCGACGGCGAACGGGAGCAGCGGCGGGCCGCCGGTCCCCGTGCCGGCCCGGGCGGCGGCCAGCCCGGCCAGCGGGCCGGCGACCGGGTGGCAGAGCAGCCCGGTGGCGATCATGACGACCGCGCAGCCGAACGGGCTGCCCGCCGCCGAGTCCCGGCCGCCGGTGAGGGCGAGTCCGGCCAGGGCGGGCAGCGCGAGGCCGGCGAGAAGGAGGCGCGCGCCGGGCGACCAGTTGTGCGCGGCGGCGACGGCGAGGAACGCGAAGCCGCCTGCGGGGACGAGCACGAGGAGCAGTTGGCCGCGCTCGGTGCGCCGGAACGCGAGCGGCCGTCGGGGGCGTGCGCACAGGAGCGGGTGGGCGAGCGCCGCCGCGGTGGCGGCCACGGCGAGCAGCGGGTAGGGGGCGAGCGCGACGCGCCAGTCGGGGACGGCGGTGCCGTCGGCGGGCGGCGGGACGGCCTTCAGCGCCAGCGGCATCGCGAGGATCAGCGTGCCCGCGAGGGCGCCGGCCCAGGCGGCGGTCAGGGCGCGGTTCCGCCGTTCCCACACCAGGACGAGGCTCGCGGGCAGGACGATGCCCGCGCCGGCGCCCTGGAGTGCCCTGACCGCCCCGACGAGGGGCACCGAGTCGGCGAGGCGGACGGCGCCGGTGCCGGCGAGCAGCACCGCGAGCCCGGCCATGAGCACGAACCACGCGGGGAACCGGCGGGCGGCGACGGCGGCGAGCGGCACGGTGACCAGCAGCGCGGGCAGCGACAGCCCGGTGGCGCGCAGCAGCCCGGGGATCTCGGCGTCGCCGAGTGCGAGGGCGCTCGCGGCGGCCGGGACCACGTCGCCGGACGCGTCGGGCACGACCAGGACGGCGGCGGGCAGGGCGGTGAACGTGAGCAGCAGCGCGCCGAGCATGGCGAGGCGCCGCCGGGCGGCGCCCTCGGGGAAGCGCGGCTGGGGCCCGGTGGCGGGCCGCCTCCTTGCGAGGCCGCCGGGCGGGTGTTCGCGTGCGTGGGAGGACACGGCGTGCTCCTTAGGACGTCGTCATCCGCCGCACGCACATTCCCAGAAAGGAAAAATGTCCAAATTAAGGCAATAATTGGGATTGGCGAGAATTGGCGGACGCAATGGTGCCGTCCCCGCGAACCTAGCGCGGCTGAGCGTTCCCCACCTTGCGTCCCAGCCAAATGGCCGTGCCCCAAAGCGCCCCGAACACGACACCGAGGAAGAACATGGCCGGCACCATGAACCCGGTCGCGATGATCAGCACCTGCAGGACCGTGCCCGCGGCGACCGCCCACGGGAACCGCAGCAGGCCCGCCAGCAGCACGCAGGCGAAGGCCAGCCCGCCGCACACGCCGCCGGCGGTCGCGCCGTCCACGTCCAGCACCGTCACCGCCACCGGGATCGCGAGCGCGATCACGATGGCCTCGCACGCCAGCACGGTGGCGAACAGCCTCCGTGCCGGGTTCGCGGCGGTCCGTGTGCTCATGCCCGTCACCGGCCTTCCTCGACGCGCAGCAGGGTGCGGGCGTCGCCCGCGGTGACCACCGAGCCGGTGATCAGCACGCCGGCGCCCCGGTACTCGCCGGTCTCCTCGGCGAGCCCGATCGCCCGGTCGATGGCGTCGTCCAGGCGCTCGGCGACATGGACGCGCTCCGGCCCGAAGATCCCCTCGGCGATCTCGGCCAGCTCCTCGGGCGGCATCGAGCGCGGCGAGGAGTTGCGGGTCACCACCAGCTCGGCCAGCACGGGTTCGAGCTGGTCGAGGACCCCGGCGACGTCCTTGTCGGCGGCGATGGCGAGGACCCCGGCGAGCCGGGTGAAGCCGAACGACTCGGTGACCGTGGCGACGGTCGCGGCCATCCCCGCCGGGTTGTGCGCCGAGTCCAGCAGGACGGTCGGGCCCGTCCGGGCGACCTCCAGCCGGCCCGGCGAGGCCGACTTGGCGAAGCCGCTGCGGACCAGCGCCGGGTCGAGCTGCCCCTCCTCGCCGCCGAGGAAGGACTCGCCGGGCGCGATCCGGGTCGCGGCCTCCAGGTTGGGCTCGCCCCGGGTCGGGGCGCCGCTGGCGAACGCCTCCACGGCGGCCAGGGCCGTCGCGGCGTTGCTCGCCTGGTGCTCGCCGAACAGGGGCAGGAAGATCTCGTCGTAGACGCCGTGCAGGCCGCGGATCGCGATCTGCTGGCCGCCGAACGCGACGTCCCGGCTCAGCACGCCGTACTCGACGCCCTCACGCGCCGCCGTCGCGCCGGTCTCCACGACCCGGTGCAGCAGCACCTCGGCGGCCTCGACCGGCTGCTGCGCCAGCACCGCGACCGCGCCCGGCTTGATGATGCCCGCCTTCTCCCCCGCGATCTGCTCCAGCGTGTCGCCGAGGTAGCGGGTGTGGTCCAGGCCGATCGGCGTGATCACCGCGACGGCGCCGTCGGCGACGTTCGTGGCGTCCCAGGCGCCGCCCATGCCGGTCTCGACCACCGCCACGTCGACCGGCGCGTCCGCGAACGCCGCGAAGGCCATCGCGGTGAGCACCTCGAAGAACGACAGCCGCGTCTCGTGCTTGCCGTCGATCAGCTGGAGGTAGGGCAGCACGTCGTTGAACGTCTCGACGAAGCCCTCCTCGCTGATCGGCTCCCCGTCGATCGCGATGCGCTCGCGCAGCGTCGTCAGCTCGGGGCTGGTGTAGAGCCCGGTGCGCAGGCCGCGCTCGCGCAGCAGCGCCTCGATGAGCCGCGCGGTGCTGGACTTGCCGTTCGTCCCGGCGATGTGGATCACCGGGTACGCGCGCTGCGGCCCGCCCAGGACGTCGACCAGGTCGGCGATCCGGTCGAGGGTCGGGTCGATGTCCCACTCGACCCCCCGCCCCATGATCGCGGCGACGGTGGCCCTGTAATCGGACGGCTCGGATACCTGACTCACGGTCACAGAGCCTACTCGGCGGTGGGCGCGCCCCCGCCCGGGCCCACACTGGAGGCGGCCACACTGGAGGCATGGAGGTGTTCTTCCGCGAGTGGGAGCGGCGCGCTCCGGGCGAGACCCGCGACATCGGGCGGGCCCGTGCCCTCGCCAGGGCGCTGGGCCTCCTCGCGCCGGGCGTTCCCGTCCTGACCGTCGTCGGCTCCAAGGGCAAGGGGACGGCCGCGACGTACGCGTCGGCCTTCCTCGGGGCCGCCGGGCTCCGTGTGTGCACCGTCACGAGTCCGGGGCTGCGCAGCCATCGGGACCGCATCAGGATGGACGGTCGCGCCGTCTCCCCCGAGGAACTCGCCTTCCTTGCGGACGCCCTCGACGAGGCCGTCACGGCCCTTCCGCCCCCGTCCGGGGGCTACCTGTCGCCGTCGGGGCTCTTCACGATCGCGGGCGTCCTGCATGCGCGCCGCGCCGGGGCGGACGCGCTCGTCCTGGAGGCGGGCATGGGCGGGCGGTCGGACGAGGTCGCCCTGTTCCCGCCGGACGTCGCCGCGATCACGCCGGTCTTCCGGGAGCACGCCGGCGTCCTCGGCGACACCGAGGCGGAGATCGCCGAGGAGAAGCTCGGCGTCGCCGGGCCGCACACGCGCGTCCTGTCGGCTCCCCAGTCGGCCGAGGTCGCGCGGGTGCTCGCCGCCGCGGAGTTCGTGGAGCCCGGCACCAGCGGAATCCCCCCGGACCTCCTCCCCGCCGGTCTCGGGCGCGCGGCGGCCGAACTCGGCGTGGCCGCCGCCCGCCGCCTCCCCGGAGTGGCCGAGCCCCCCGCGGGCGCGGTGCGGGACGTGCTGTCCACGATCGTCCTGCCAGGCCGCCTGTCCTGGCACGACGTGCCCGGATCGGCCACGCGGGTGCTCGTCGACTCCGCGATCGACCGGACCGGGATCGCCGCCGCCCTCGCCGCCGCGCGAAAGGCGTGGGGGACGATCGACCACGCCGTCGTCTGCCTCCCCGACCACAAGGACCTGGACGGCGCCATCGCCGAGCTGGGCGCACTGCCCGTCACGTTCGTGCGGCTGCCGCTGCCGCACCTCCGCTTCACCCACGCATTGCCGCCCCACTGGGACGTCGTCGAGTCGACCGCCGTCACGCCCGAGGCGCTGGCGACCCTGGGCCACCGCGTGGTCGCCCTCGGCACGGTCTACTTCACCGGGCTCGTCCTGGACGCGGTGGACGCCGACACCGACTGCCTCTACGTCACTTCGGCTTCTCGACGTCCTTCCTGATGCGGTGCATCAGATCGGCCATCAGCGGGAACTGCGGGTTCACCGTGGGCCTGTTGGACGCGACGACGCCGAAGGAGTCGCGGGTCGCCCACGCGCAGTAGGTGTGGGTCTCGGCGAGGACGGCGAACGTGCCGCAGACCGCCTTGCCGCCCTTGCGGCCCGGGTCGGCGTCCTGCCCGGCGATGAACGTGGTGGGCTGCGTCTTCTGCAGGAAGTCGGCGGGGTCGCCGATGCGGCCCGTCCCGCCCGCGAACAGGAGGCTGACCCTGCGCACCGGCTCCTCGGTGTAGACGGCCAGGCCGCTCTTCGCGACCGGCACGCCGCCCGCCTCCAGCGCGCCCGCGACGAACGGGTACGCGGCGCTCGCCTGCGGCGCGGTGAGCGGGTCCTTGCGCAGTCCCCCGGCCGTCGGGCCCGCGTTGATCACCTTGTCGGACGCCGCGGGGCCCGCCGCCGTCTCGGCCGCCTTGCGGGCGCCGCCGGTCCGCCAGGCCAGCACGCCCGCGACGAGCACCATCCCGGCGACCGCGGCGGCGCCCGCCACCAGCAGCAGCTTCGGCATGCGGCGGGAACCGGCGGGTGCGCCGGTCACCGGCGGCAGCGGTCCAGTGCCGTTCCGGACCACCGGATGCGCCCCCGAGCCGTCCCGCAGGACGCCGTGCGGGCCCGTGCCTCCCACGACCGGATGCGAGCCCGAGCCGTTCACCGAGCCGGGCATGGGGTGCGGGCCGGTGCCGTTCCTCGGCAGGGGCTGGGGACCGGTGCCGTTCACCAGCGCGTGCGGGCCGGTCCCGTCGCCCATGTCGACCGACCACCAGGGGCGCATGCCGCCGAAAGGCGCGGGGGCGGCCTCCTGCCCGGAAGCGTCCCCGCCGGCCTGCGCCGCGTCCAGGTCGTCGCCGGACGGGGAGTCCGGCATGCCGGACCGAGGTGGTGATTCGGCCATTGCACTCCCGATGCTTCCAATGCCGCAAAGGCCTACAGGCCCTACCGGATCGTAACGGCGGCGGGGCCGCCGCGCCGAAAGATCGTCGTGTTGGCCCCGCTGTCAGGATGCGCCCGCCGGCGCCGCGCTCAGCCCGCCGGGAGCGCGGCCAGCTGAGCCTCCAGCCTGCCGATGTCGGCCTCCGCCTGGGCGAGCCGGTCGCGGTTCTTCGCGACGACCGCCTCGGGCGCCTTGGCCATGAACGCCTCGTTGCCGAGCTTGCGCCGCGCCTGGTCGACCTCCTTGCGGGCGGCGGCCAGGTCCTTCTCCAGCCGCTTGCGCTCGGCGGCGACGTCGATCACGCCGGCGGTGTCGAGGTGCACCTTCACGTCCTCGACCGGCAGGGACGCCGTCGAGGAGAAGCCGTCCTCGGGGTCGGTGAGGCGCAGCAGCGAGCGGATGCCGTCCTCGTGGCGGTGCAGGGCCGAGCCGTTCCAGTCGATCCGCGCGGCGACCCGCTGGCCGGGCTTGAGACCCTGGTCGGCGCGGAACCGCCGGACCTCGGTCACCATCCGCTGGAGCGAGGCGACGAGCTCCTCCGCGGCGCCGTCGCGCCGCCCCGGGTCGGCCGCCGGCCACGGCGCGGTGACGACCGTCTCCCCGCCGGTGAGGGACGTCCACAGCTCCTCGGTCACGAACGGGACGACCGGGTGCAGCAGCCGCAGCAGGTTGTCGAGGACCTCGCCGAGCACCCGCCGGGTCGCCTCGGCGCGCTCGTCGGCGAGCTGCACCTTGGCCAGCTCCACGTACCAGTCGCAGACCTCGTCCCACGCGAAGTGGTAGAGCGCCTCGCACGCCTTGGCGAAGTCGAACCCCTCCAGGTGCGCGTCGACCTCCTCGATCACCGCGTGCAGCCGGGACAGGATCCAGGCGTCGACCGTGGAGATCTCGGAAGGCATGTCGCCGCGGACGTGCGCGCCGTTGATGAGCGCGAACCGGGTCGCGTTCCACAGCTTGTTGCAGAAGTTGCGCGACCCCTGCGCCCACTCCTCGGCCACCGGGACGTCGCCGCCCGGGTTCGCGCCGCGCAGCAGTGTGAAGCGGGTCGCGTCGGCGCCGTAGGCGTCGATCCAGTCGAGCGGGTCGATGACGTTCCCGAACGACTTGGACATCTTCTTGCCGAACTGGTCGCGGACCATCCCGTGCAGCGCGATGGTGTCGAACGGCTGGACGCCGTCCATCGCGTACAGCCCGAACATCATCATGCGGGCGACCCAGAAGAACAGGATGTCGTATCCCGTGACCAGGACGGACGTGGGGTAGAACCGCTTCAGGTCGGGGGTCTCGTCCGGCCAGCCGAGCGTGGAGAACGGCCACAGCGCGGACGAGAACCACGTGTCGAGGACGTCGGAGTCCTGCGTCCAGCCGGCGGGCGGCTCCTCGTCAGGGCCCGGGCAGACGACCTCGCCGTCCGGCCCGTACCAGACCGGGATCCGGTGCCCCCACCACAGCTGCCGGCTGATGCACCAGTCGTGCATGTTGTCGACCCACTCGAAGTAGCGGGACGCCATCTCCGGCGGGTGGATCTTCACGCGGCCGTCGCGGACGGCGTCGCCCGCGGCCCGCGCCAGCGACTCGACCTTCACGAACCACTGGAGCGACACGCGCGGCTCGACGACCGTGGCGCAGCGCTGGCAGTGCCCGACCGAGTGCTTGTAGGGGCGGACCTCCTTGACGATCCGGCCCTGCTCGCGCAGCGCGGCCACGACCGCCGGGCGGGCCTCGAACCGGTCGAGGCCCTCGAAGGGGCCGGGCGCGGTGACGACGCCCCGCTCGTCCATGACCGACAGGGACGGCAGCGAGTGCCGGCGCCCGATCTCGAAGTCGTTCGGGTCGTGCGCGGGCGTCACCTTGACGGCGCCGGTGCCGAACGCGGGGTCGACGTGCTCGTCGGCGACGACCGGGATGCGGCGGCCGGTCAGCGGGAGCTCGATCTCCCGCCCGACCATGTGCGCGTACCGGGCGTCCTCCGGGTGGACGGCCACGGCGGTGTCGCCGAGCATCGTCTCCGCCCGGGTGGTCGCGACGACGATCTCGTCCTCGCCCGACCCGTACCGGAGCGAGACCAGCTCGCCGTCGACCTCCTCGTGCTCGACCTCGATGTCCGACAGGGCCGTCAGGCAGCGCGGGCACCAGTTGATGATGCGCTCGGCGCGGTAGATGAGCCCGTCGTCGAACAGCCGCTTGAAGATCGTCCGGACGGCGCGGGCGCGGTCGTCGTCCATCGTGAACGCCTCGCGCGTCCAGTCGACGCTGTCGCCGAGGCGGCGCATCTGGCCGAGGATGCGGCCCCCGGACTCCGCCTTCCACCGCCAGATGCGCTCGACGAAGTCGGCGCGGCCGAGGTCGTGCCGCGACAGCCCCTCCTTGGCGAGCCCGCGCTCCACCACGATCTGCGTGGCGATGCCCGCGTGGTCCATGCCCGGCACCCACGCCACCTCGTGGCCCTGCATCCGGCGGCGCCGGACGAGGGTGTCCTGGATGGAGTGGTCGAGGGCGTGGCCCATGTGCAGCGAACCGGTCACGTTCGGCGGCGGGATCACGATGGAGAAGGCGGGCCGCTCCGGCGCGCGCTCGGGATCGGCGGTGAACAGCCCCGCCGATACCCACCGCTCGTAGAGCCGGCCCTCTACCTCGGCCGGTCGGTACTGGGTGGGAAGGTCGACGTCCGCGGCGGCGCCCTGGCCGCGCTCATTGCTGGGCTGTGTCACGGCTGACGATTCTACGGGGACGCCGGGGGTGGGACGGCCGCGACGGCGCGCCGAACCGGGGCGGAGAGCGGTTTCCCGTCGCGTTCGGGACACTGGTCACCTGACATCGGGTCGCCCCGCCGGAAAGGGTGGGCGGCGTAGTCCCGCAACGGCAGGCGGAGGGAGAGGGAAGGGATGCGAGCGGTACTGGCACGCGCCGCCGTGCTGGCCGGCGCGTTCACAGCGGGGGCCGTGGCGGCGCGCGCCGCGACACTCCCTCACCTCCGCCGCCTCACCACCGACCTCCAGCGCTCCCGGGAGCGCATCCTCGCCAGCCGGGAGGAGGAGCGCCGGCAGCTGCGCAACGACCTGCACGACGGGCTCGGCCCGACGCTCGCGAGCCTCGCGATGTCCCTGGACGCGGCGCGCATCACGCTCGCCGGCGAGCCGGAGCGGATGGACCCGCTGCTCGCCGAGGTCCGGGACCGGCTGGCGACGGCCGTCGGGGAGATCCGGGACCTGGCGCACGGGCTGCGGCCCCCCGCGCTGGACGACCTCGGCCTCGTCGCCGCCATCGAGTCGTTCGCCGAGGGCTGCTGCGAGCGGGTGGACGTCCGGTTCGACGGCGAGCCCGCGGGCCTGCCGGCGGCGGTGGAGGTCGCGGCGTACCGGATCGCGCAGGAGGCGCTGACGAACGTCCGGCTGCACGCCTCGGAGAGCGTCGCGACGGTCAGGCTGACCCGCGACACCGACCTGCACCTGATGGTCGCCGACACCGGGCCCGGCCTGGCCGACACCGCCCGCAACGGCGGCCAGCCGCGCCCGCGCCGCGGCCTGGCCGCGATGAAGGAGTGGGCCGCCGAGGTCGGCGGCAGCTGCGCGATCACGTCCCGGAACGGCGGCGGCACCGTCGTCGCCGTCCGGCTCCCGCTCGCCGCCGCGGAGACCGCCGCCGGGTACCATCGTCCATCCATCGAAAGAGACGGGCGACGATGACCGAGACCATCCGGGTGCTCATCACCGACGACCATCCGGTGTTCCGGCAGGGGCTGAAGGGCCTGCTGCAGGCGCTCGGGGTGGAGGTCGTCGGCGAGGCCGAGAACGGGCCCGACGCGGTGCGGCTGGCGGCGGAACTCCAGCCGGACGTCGTCGTCATGGACCTGCACATGCCCGGCGGCAACGGCATCGAGGCGACCCGCACCATCACCCGCACCAGCCCGCGCATCGGCGTGCTGGTGCTGACGATGTTCCGCGACGACGACTCGGTCTTCGCGGCGATGCGCGCCGGCGCCCGCGGCTACCTGCTGAAGGAGTCGGGCGCGGAGGAGATCGCCCGCGCGGTGAAGGCGGTCGCGGCGGGCGAGGCCATCTACGGCCCGGAGATCGCGCGCCGCGTGCTCACCTACTTCACCGACATGCCCGACCCGAGGCAGGCCGCGTTCCCGCAGCTCACCGAGCGGGAGCGGGAGGTCCTCGAACTGGTCGCGCAGGGCCGCAGCAACACCGAGATCGCCGGGACGCTCTTCCTCAGCCAGAAGACCGTCCGCAACCACGTCTCGAACATCTTCATGAAGCTGCACGTCGCCGACCGCGCCCAGGCCATCGTGCTGGCCCGCGAGGCCGGCCTCGGCGAGTCGCGCGGCTGACCCGCCCCGGCCCGACGGCGCTCCCCCGCTTCAGCGATGCCCGGCTCCGGCTGAGCGGCGCGCGAAGGCGCCGTTCTCGTCCTCGAAGACCAGGGCGGCGAAGCGTTCGCCGATGCGCCGGTGGGTCTCGGGCGCGGGGTGCACCTCGTCCGGCAGGGGCGTCTCGGCGTAGTCGGCCTCGCCGTAGAGGGCGCGTCCGTCAAGGTAGTGCAGGTGGGGGTCGCTCTCGGCGCGCCGCGCGGCGATGCCGGCCAGCGCGTCCCTGATGACGCTGAGCGTCAGGCGTCCGGTCGCGACCTCCGCCGGGTCGCCCATGGCCCGGAACCGCAGGCGCGAGGCCCCGAAATCGGGGGCGAGGGGCCCCGGCGTGTCCTCCTGGATGGGGCACAGGATCGGCGAGACGAGCAGCAGCGGCGTGTCGGGATGCCCCTCGCGGACGGTGTCGAGGAAGCCGTGCACGGCGGGCACGAACGCGCGCAGGCGCATCGCGTCGGCGTTCGCCACGTTGATGCCGATCTTGATGCTGACCAGGTCGGCGGGAGTGTCGCGGATCGCCCGCGCGGTGAACGGGTCGAGCAGCGCGTTGCCGCCGAACCCCAGGTTGACCAGGTCCGCCCCGCCGCGGGCGGCGGCCACCGCGGGCCAGGTGGAGGTGGGGCTCGCGGCGGTGGAGCCGTGGCTGATCGAGCTGCCGTGGTGCAGCCACACCGGGCGGCCCCTGTCCGGGACGGGCTCGACGGGCGCGTCGGTGCGCAGCGCGATCAGCTCGGTGGTCTCGACCTGCGGCAGCCAGATCTCCACGTCCTTGGCCTCGGCGGACAGCCCCGCGAACCGGAGGGTGCCCGGCTCGCCCGGCGTGGTGACCGCCTTCTGGGTCGCCATGTCGATGACGGCCAGGTTCCCTCCGGGCACGGTGCCTTGGCTCGCCGGGCGGCCGTCGACCACGAGGTCGTAGATGCCGTCCGGTTGCGGCGGAGTGCCCTGGTAGGCCCGCTTGGTGGGCAGGACGTCCACCTCCACGGCGGTGGCCCGGGTACGGAAGGCCAGCCGCACCCCCGACGGCTGCTCCTCCGTCCTCGCCAGGTACTCGTCCGGGAACTGCGCGCGGGCGGCGAGGGGCAGCCGGTGCGGCAGCACTCCGCGGCCGGTGCGCTCCAGTTCGAGCGCGCCGCGCAGGATGCGCGCGTCGATGGGCGTCGTGGTCCACTCGGTCATGTCGGCCTCCCTGCCGGCGGGTGGCCCGCGCGGCGGCGGGCGTTGCGGTGGCGAGGCTACCTAATATATTTAGGCAAATACAAAATCATTTAAGGCATGGAGGTCCCATGGCGCGCGCGGGCATCACCGCCGAACGCCTCGCCCGGACGGCGGCGGAGCTGGCCGACGAGATCGGCTTCGACCGGCTGACCGTCTCGGCGGTGGCGCGCAGGCTCGGTGTCAAGGACCCGAGCCTGTACGCGCACATCGAGAACGCCCGGGAGCTGAAGGTGCGGGTCGCGCTGCTGGCGCTGGAGGAGCTGGCCGACAGGGTCGCGGGCGCGGTGGCGGGACGCGCGGGCAAGGACGCCCTCGTCGCGTGCGCCGGCGCCTACCGGGCCTACGCCGCGGAGCACCCCGGGCGGTACGCCGCGGCCCGGTTCGAACTCGACCCCGAGACCGCGGCGGCGAGCGCCGGGCCTCGGCACGCGGAGATGACGAGGGCGATCCTGCGCGGATACGACCTTCCGGAACCCGACCAGACCGACGCCGTGCGCTTCCTCGGCAGCGTGTTCCACGGCTATGTGAGCCTGGAACTGGCGGGCGCCTTCGGCCACACCCGCCGCGACGCCGACGCGTCCTGGTCGTGGGCGCTGGACACGGTCGACTTCGCCCTCAGGAACCACCCGTCCCGCGGCCGATCGCTCCGTTGACCCGGCGGGCCCTGTGAGGAAAGCGAAGAGCAGCGGGGCCCGGTGGGCGCCCGCTGCTCTTCTGTGGTCTCAGACCGTTCCGTGCGGCGTCAGGCCGACTTCTCCCGCGGCTCGCGCTTGGGGCGGTCGCGCGGGACGAGGGTCGGGTTGACGTGCTCCAGCACCGCCTCGCGGGTGATGACGACGCGGGCGACGTCCTGGCGGCTCGGCACCTCGTACATCACCGACAGGAGCACCTCCTCCATGATCGCGCGGAGGCCGCGGGCACCCGTGCCGCGCAGGATCGCCTGGTCGGCGATGGCCTCCAGGGCGTCGTCGGTGAACTCCAGGTCGACCCCGTCGAGCTCGAAGAGGCGGTGGTACTGGCGGACCAGCGCGTTCTTCGGCTCGGTGAGGATGTTGATCAGGGCCTCGCGGTCCAGGTTGTGCACGGAGGTGATCACCGGGAGCCGGCCGATGAACTCGGGGATCATCCCGAACTTCAGCAGGTCCTCCGGCATCACGTCGCCGAGCACGGCCGACGACTCCTCGAAGTCGGACTTGGAGCGGATCTGCGCGCCGAAGCCCATGCCCTGCTTGCCGACCCGGGACTCGACGATCTTCTCCAGGCCGGCGAACGCGCCGCCGCAGATGAACAGCACGTTGGTGGTGTCGATCTGGATGAACTCCTGGTGCGGGTGCTTGCGGCCGCCCTGCGGCGGGACGCTCGCGGTGGTGCCCTCCAGGATCTTCAGCAGGGCCTGCTGGACGCCCTCCCCCGACACGTCGCGGGTGATCGACGGGTTCTCGCTCTTGCGGGCGATCTTGTCGACCTCGTCGATGTAGATGATCCCGGTCTCGGCCTTCTTGACGTCGTAGTCGGCCGCCTGGATCAGCTTGAGGAGGATGTTCTCCACGTCCTCCCCGACGTAGCCCGCCTCCGTCAGCGCCGTGGCGTCCGCGATCGCGAACGGGACGTTGAGCAGCTTGGCGAGCGTCTGCGCGAGCAGCGTCTTGCCGGATCCGGTGGGACCGAGGAGCAGGATGTTGGACTTGCCCAGCTCGACCAGGTCGTCACGGCCGGTGTCACCCGACTGGATCCGCTTGTAGTGGTTGTAGACGGCGACGGAGAGCGCCTTCTTCGCCGTCTCCTGCCCGATGACGTAGGAGTCGAGGAACTCGTAGATCTCCCGCGGCTTGGGCAGGTTGTCCCACTTGAGGTCGGAGGTCTCGGAGAGCTCCTCCTCGATGATCTCGTTGCAGAGATCGATGCACTCGTCGCAGATGTACACGCCCGGACCCGCGATGAGCTTCTTGACCTGCTTCTGGCTCTTCCCGCAGAACGAGCACTTGAGCAGGTCACCGCCGTCGCCGATGCGTGCCACCCAACCGTCTCCTTTTCGTGGGGCCGCCAGCCTTGGAGGATGCGGCGCAGCTGGTCTGCGTCCCGGAGGCTCACGACGTCGCAATCGACGTTACCGCCTCCAGCGGACTTGGAAAGCCCCTCGCCCGGAAGTGTGACGACCGGGCTGGGGGACTCCCTCGTCCTCGTGCCGTCTCAGGACGACACTACCTCGGCCTTCCGCTTCCTGCTGGCGAAGACGTCGTCGATGAGGCCGTAGTCCTCGGCCTCGGCCGCCGTGAGGATCTTGTCTCGCTCGATGTCGCGGCGGACCTCGTCGATGCCCTTGCCGCTGTGCTCGGCCAGGATCGTCTCGAGCAGGTCGCGGATCCGCATGATCTCGCGCGCCTGGATCTCGATGTCGCTGGACTGGCCGTAGGTGCCCTCGGTCGCGGGCTGGTGGATCAGGATCCGCGAGTTGGGCAGCGCCGCCCGCTTGCCCGGCGTCCCGGCCGCGAGCAGGACCGCCGCGGCGGACGCGGCCTGGCCGATGCACACGGTCTGGATGTCGGGCTTGACGAACTGCATCGTGTCGTAGATCGCCGTCATGGCGGTGAACGAGCCGCCGGGCGAGTTGATGTAGATGCTGATGTCGCGGTCGGGGTCGATCGACTCCAGCGTGATCAGCTGGGCCATCACGTCGTTGGCGGACGCGTCGTCGATCTGCACGCCGAGGAAGATGATCCGCTCTTCGAAGAGCTTGTTGTACGGGTTCATCTCCTTGACCCCGTACGTGGTGCGCTCGACGAACGACGGAATGATGTAGCGGTCGTCGACCGGCCGCGGGGCCCCGCCGGCGTACGCGCCGGGCCGGACCATATCGCTGAAGCCGGGTCGGATGAGGTCGCTCACTGTGTGCCTCCGAATCGTTGTGAGGTCGTCAGGAGACGGGGCCCTCGGAGGGCACCTGGTTGGCGCTGAGCACCACGTGGTCGACGAACCCGTAGTCCTTGGCCTCGTCGGCGGTGAACCAGCGGTCCCGGTCGGAGTCGCGCTCGATCTGGTCGAGTTCCTGGCCGGTGTGTTCGGCGATCTTCTCGGCGAGCGTCTTCTTCACGTACAGCATCTGCTCGGCCTGGATCTTGATGTCGGAGGCGGTGCCGCCGATGCCGCCGGACGGCTGGTGCATCATGATCCGCGCGTGCGGCAGGGCGTAACGCTTGCCCCGGGCGCCCGCGCACAGCAGGAACTGGCCCATCGACGCGGCCAGGCCCATGCCGACCGTGACGACGTCGTTCGGGACGTACTGCATGATGTCGTAGATCGCCATGCCGGCGGTGACGGAGCCACCTGGCGAGTTGATGTAGAGCGTGATGTCGCGGCGGCCGTCCTCGGCCGACAGCAGCAGGAGCTCGGCGCAGATGCGGTTGGCGATGTCGTCGTCGACCTGCTGGCCGAGGAAGACGATGCGCTCGCGCAGCAGCCGCTGGAAAAGCTGGTCGCCCAGAGGCAGCAGGGGCGCCTCGGCGACCCGCGCCTGGATCCGCGACGACTCTTCGAAAGTCGGAGGCATGCTCACCGGGTGTTCCTCCGGTCCTTTTAATCGGTTCGGATGATTGGACATTAACGCGCTCACGGGCCCACTCACGCCCGGGGGCCCGGCTTTTCGCCAGGGGCGTACCCGGGGCTGCCCGGGCGACTCGCACGTTGGGGAGGATCCTCACCGCCGGCGGGCCGGCCGGGCCCGCTCACGCGCGCGCCCCGCACCCGTCGTACGGATGCGGGGCGCGCCCGGTGCGTCGAAGGCGTCCAGAAGGCTCTAGGCGTCCTTGCTCTTCGCGTCCTGCTCGTCGGCCGCCTCGGCGGCCGGGGTCTCCTCAGCGGCGGCCTCAGCCGTCTCCTCGGGGGTCTCGTCCTGCGCGCCCGCCTCAGCCTCGGTCTCGACCTCGGTCTCGGCGTCCTCCGCCTGGACGGTCTCGCCGTTCAGCTCCCGCTGGACGGCGTCGACGTCGATCTCGTTGCCGGACTCGTCCTTGACCGTGACGTGCTCGACGACGAGGTTCAGCGCCTTGCTGCGCAGCACCTCGGAGACGATCGCCGGAAGCTGGTTGTTCTGCGTCAGGTACTCGGCGAGCTGCTGCGGCTGCACGCCCATCTGCATCGCCTGCGAGACGACGTACTCGCTGAGCTCCTCGTTCTCGACGCCGAGCTCCTCCTGGACGGCGAGCTGGTCGAGCACGAAGCCGCCCTTGACCGCGAGCCGGGCCGCGTCGGCGACCTCGGCGTCGAACTCCTCGGCGGTCTTCTCCTCTTCCTCGAGGTAGTCGTCCTTGGACATCCCCGCCATCTGGAGCTGCTGCTCCAGCTGCTGGTTGCGGCGGCTGATCTCCTCTTCCACGACCTTCTCGGGAAGCGGGATGTCGACCTTCTCCAGGAGCGCCTCGAGGGCCTTGTCGCGCGCCTCGGACAGCTGCTGCAGCTTCACCTGCCGGCCGAGCCGGACGCGAACGTCCTCGCGCAGCTCCTCGATCGTGTCGAACTCGCTGGCGAGCTGGGCGAACTCGTCGTCCAGGTCGGGCAGGTTCTTCACCTTGACGCTCTGCACGGTGACGGTGATCTCGGCCTCCTCGCCGGCGCGCTCGCCGCCGACCAGGGTGCCGGTGAAGGTCTTGTCCTCGCCCGCGGCCAGGCCGGTGATCGCCTCGTCCAGGCCCTCGATGGCGGAGTTGCTGCCGACCTCGTAGGAGTAGCCGGTGGTGGAAGCGTCCTCGATCTCCTCGCCGTCGATCCGCGCGACGAGGTCGATGGTGGCGAAGTCGCCCTCCTCGGCCGCGCGCTCGGCGCCGGTGAGGGAGGCGAAGCGCTCGCGGAGGTTGCCGATGGTCTCCTCGACCTGCTCGTCGGTGACCTCGGCGTCCTCGACGACGACCTCCAGGCCGTCGTAGTCGGGCACCTCGAACTTCGGCCGGATGTCGACCTCGGCGGTGAACGCGAACTGGGTGCCGTCCTCCAGCTCGGTCACCTCGACGTCGGGCTGCCCGAGCACGAAGATCTCGGACTCCTCGACGGCGCGGCCGTACAGCTCGGGAAGCGCGTCGTTGACCGCCTCCTGGAGGACCGCACCCCGGCCGACGTACTTGTCGATCAGCGGGGCGGGAACCTTGCCGGGCCGGAAGCCCTTGATCCGCACCTGCTGCGAGATCTCCTTGTACGCCTTGTCGAGGTTCGGCTTGAGCTCGTCGAACGGAACCTCGACGGTGAGCTTGACCCGCGTGGGGGTCAGCTCCTCGACATCGGTCTTCACTGGGGTCGGTCTCCTTGATCGGGCGCTGTCTCGGCCGCGGCGTTCGACGCGTACTCTTCTCTCTTGCCTGCGAGCCCTCGGCCTCCGCGCGGCGGCTGCACCGCGGTGCTCGGCCGGTCAGTCTCTCAGCGGCGCGGCCACGCCGAGATACGGCTCCGCGCCTTCGCGCGGCCAAGTCTATGGGGTAGCGGCGCCGTCTGCGGACATCGGACGCCCACAAGCCCGGCGAAACCGCGTCAACGATGCCGCACGGGCAGTGACATAGGACACCGGAACCCCCATACTCGTCCGGGATGAACGGGATAGCTGCGGCCTTCAGTGCGACCGGTCTCTACTACCTCGGGTTCGCCGTGTTCAAGCTGGCGGCGGACCGGATGCCCCCTGTCCGGGGCAACCGCATCCCGCACCTGGCATGGACGGTCCTCAGCAACTGGATCTTCCTGATCGCGCTCGGGATCGTGCTCGGCGGGCTCGGCCTGCAGATTCTCGCGCTGCGCAACCTGCCCCTGTCCACCGCGGTACCGATCTTCATGTCCGGCATCGTGCCGCTGCTGCTGATCGCGCTGGTGTTCTTCGGCGAGCGGCTGATCGCGCGCGAGTGGCTCAGCCTGGTGCTGATCGGCGCGGCGATCCTGCTGCTGACCGGGTCGCTGCGCGGGGACGAGCCGATCGGCTCCGCCGACGCGCCGCTGTGGAAGATCGCCGCGGTGGTCGCCCCCGCGGTGATCGTGCCGCTGCTGATCCTCGTCCTCGGCGACCACCGGCCGGACGGCCGGCACGCGCGCCCGGTCACCGGCATCGCCTACGGGCTGAGCTCGGGCTTCCCGGTCGGCACCGCCGAGCTGGCGATCAAGGGATGGAGCGACGACGCGCACGCCACCAGCCTGCGGATCGCCGCGACGCCGTGGCCGTACCTGACGGTGCTGGCGGCGGCGGTCGGGTTCGGGATCATGGTCGCGGCCTTCCAGCGCTGCCGGGTGTCGATCGTGGCCACCGTGATGACGGTGAGCGCGAAGAGCTACCTGCTGACCATGGGCACCTTCCTCTACGCGGAGCCGTGGCCGCAGGACGTGGGCCGCTCCGCGATGCGGCTGGGCGCGCTGGCGCTGGGCGCGATCGCCGTCCTCCAGTTCCCCCGGCACCGGCCGATACCGGAGGGGCCGGGCGACTCCGCCCGCACGGAGGCCGCCGACGAGGTGGACCCGTTCGGTAGCACGGCGGTCGGCGGGCCCGTCCTGGGCGGCCCGCGTCTCGGGCAGGCGCCTCAGGTGCCGCCTCAGCGCTCTCCGTATGCGACCGACCCGCTCGGCAGGGGCCCCTACGACCGTCCCGAGGCCCCTCATCCGGACGCGGCGTCGCAGCAGCCGCGCCGTCCCGTCCGGCCGCAGCCCCCGACCGACACGGGCTCGGACGGTCGCTGGCGCGGCTTCGGCGACGGCTGAACGGCGCCCCTGCGCGGAGCACGGGACGCCGTCCGTCACGCGTAGCCGGGCTCAGCGGCCCTTGCCGGAGCGGCCCTTGTCCTTGCCGGGCAGGCCCTTGTCCTTGCCGGGCAGGCCCTTGTCCAGGCCGGCCCGCCGGAGCGCGTCGGCCATGGCGCCGCCTCCGGAGAAGTCGCCGCCGCCCTGCCCGCCGCTGCGCTGCCCGCCCCGCTGGTTCCGGCCGCGCTGGTCCTGACCGCGCTGGCCTTGGCCGCGTTGTCCTTGACCGCGCCGGTTCTGGTCGCCGCGCCCGTCCTGCCCGCCGCGGCCCGGACGCGGACCGCGGTCGCGCTGCTCGCCGCCGCGGCGCCCGCCGCCCTGCTCACCGCGGCGCCCGCCGCCCTGCTGGTCGCGGCCCGGCTCGTCGTCCAGGCGCAGCGTCAGCGAGATGCGCTTGCGCTGGAGGTCGACGTCCAGGACCTTCACCCGGACGATGTCGCCGGGCTTGGCGACATCACGCGGGTCGGACACGAACTTGTCCGACATCGCGGAGATGTGGACGAGCCCGTCCTGGTGGACGCCGACGTCCACGAACGCCCCGAACGCCGCGACGTTGGTGACGACCCCTTCCAGGACCATGCCGGGTTCGAGGTCGCCGAGCTTGTCGACGCCCTCCTTGAACGTGGCGGTCCGGAACGCGGGGCGCGGGTCGCGGCCGGGCTTCTCCAGCTCGGAGAGGATGTCGGTGACGGTCGGCAGCCCGAAGGTGTCGTCGACGAACTCCGCCGGCCTGAGCGAGCGCAGGACGGCGGTGTTGCCGACGAGGGCCTTGATGTCGGTGCCGGCGGCGTCCAGGATCCGGCGGACGACCGGGTAGGACTCGGGGTGCACGCTGGAGGCGTCGAGCGGGTCGTCCCCGCCGGGGATGCGCAGGAAGCCGGCGCACTGCTCGAACGCCTTCGGGCCGAGCCGCGGGACGCCCTTCAGCCCGGCGCGGCTGCGGAACGGGCCGTTGGCGTCGCGGTGCGCGACGATGTTCTCCGCGAGGCCCTCGCCGATGCCGGACACGCGGGTGAGCAGCGGCGCGGACGCGGTGTTGACGTCGACGCCGACGGCGTTCACGCAGTCCTCCACGACGGCGTCGAGGGAGCGCGACAGCTTCACCTCGGAGACGTCGTGCTGGTACTGGCCGACGCCGATCGACTTTGGGTCGATCTTGACCAGTTCGGCGAGCGGGTCCTGGAGGCGGCGGGCGATGGACACGGCGCCGCGCAGCGAGACGTCCATGCCGGGCAGCTCGCGGCCCGCGTACTCCGACGCCGAGTACACCGACGCGCCGGCCTCCGACACCATGACCTTGGTGAGCCCCAGGTCGGGGTACCGGGCGATCAGGTCGGCGGCGAGTTTGTCGGTCTCGCGCGAGGCGGTGCCGTTGCCGATCGAGACCAGGTCGACGCGGTGCTCGCGGGCCAGCCTGGCGAGCGTCTCGATCGACTCGTCCCACTTGCGCCGGGGCTCGTGCGGGAAGATCGTGTCGGTGGCGACGACCTTGCCGGTCGCGTCGACGACGGCGACCTTGACGCCGGTGCGCAGGCCCGGGTCCAGGCCCATGGTGGCGCGGGTGCCGGCGGGCGCGGCGAGCAGGAGGTCGCGCAGGTTGGCCGCGAACACGCGGACCGCCTCGTCCTCGGCCTCCTGCCGCAGCCGGGTGCGCAGGTCGATGCCGAGGTGGACGAGGATCCGGGTGCGCCAGGCCCACCGCACGGCGTCCGACAGCCACTTGTCGGCCGGACGGCCCTGGTCGGCGATCTGGAACCGGCGCGCGATCTCCACCTCGTAGGAGCTGCGCGCCGCGGGGTCGTCCCCCGCCTCCTCGGGCTCCAGGTCGAGGTCGAGGACCTCTTCCTTCTCCCCGCGGAAGAGCGCGAGGACGCGGTGCGAGGGCAGCTTCGCGAACGGCTCGGCGAACTCGAAGTAGTCGGAGAACTTCGCGCCCGACTCCTGCTTGCCCTCCCGGACGCGCGAGACCATGCGGCCCTGGTTCCACATGCGCTCGCGCAGCGCGCCGATGAGGTCGGCGTCCTCGGCGAAGCGCTCGACCAGGATGGCGCGGGCGCCCTCCAGCGCGGCGGCCGCGTCGGCGACGCCCTTCTCCTCGTCCACGAAGGCGGCGGCCTCGGCCTGCGGGTCGCGGGACGGGTCGCCGAGCAGCATCTCGGCGAGCGGTTCGAGTCCGGCCTCGCGGGCGATCTGCGCCTTGGTGCGGCGCTTCGGCTTGTACGGGAGGTAGATGTCCTCCAGCCGCGCCTTGGAGTCGGCCGTCATGATCTGGGCCCGCAGCTCGTCCGTGAGCTTGCCCTGCGACTCGACCGACTCCAGGATCGCGGCGCGGCGCTCGTCCAGCTCGCGCAGGTAGCGCAGCCGCTCCTCCAGCGCGCGGAGCTGGGCGTCGTCGAGCGCTCCGGTCGCCTCCTTGCGGTAGCGGGCGATGAACGGGACGGTCGCCCCGCCGTCGAGCAGGTCCACCGCGACCCGCACCTGGCCCTCGCGGACGCCGATCTCCTCGGCGATGCGCTCGGTGATGGGCCGGAGGGCGGGCCCGTGGCCCTGGCCGTCGGACGTCTGGCTGATGGTCGCTGTCACAGCTTGGATTCGCTTTCTCCCCTGGGTGTCGCCTGTGCATTGTCCAGGGAACGGGGCCTGTTGTCTTGTCGGGGCCGAATGACGGTAGGCCTAACCCCACCGCCCCGGCCGTGAAGAGGGGGTCTAGCACCACCGAGCGCCGGGGCGCGAACCATGACAATGGTGGAGGTCCGCAAGAACGGCGAATCCCTGGAGGAACGGGTGGGCGAGCTACTGCGCGAGTACGGGCGGCGCGCCCTCATCGACTTCCTCCGCTCCGTCGTCCAGATCGTGCTGGCGTACGCGGTGGGCCTGCCGTTGTTCATCCTGACCGTGCTGTCGGTGGCGTTCATCCCCCTGGGGTTCGGGGTCGTGCTGGCACCCGTGATGTTCCAGGCGATCCGCACGGTCGCCAACCAGCAGCGCGCCTGGGCGGCCGAGTGGTCGGGGGTGGCGATCCCCGTCCCGTACCGGCCGGAGCCCGCCGGCGCGGGCCCCTTCGGCCGGCTGAAGCGGGTCCTCACCGACCCGGCCTCGTGGCGGGACCTGCTGTGGACGATCCTGAACGTGCCGGTCGCGCTCGTCCTCGGCGTCCTCGCGGGGGGCATGACGATCTACGGGCTCGAGGGCGTGTTCGTGGCGCCGTGGGTGGCGCAGCTGACCGACTACGGGTGGGGCCCCTTCTGGATGCTGAGCGACTGGGGCGTGGTCGGCGTCGTCGGGACGGTCGTGCTGGGCGCCGCGCTGACCGCGGTGTCGGCCCGGCTCGGGCCGGTCTTCCTGAGGGCGCACGCGATGTTCTGCCGGTCGCTGCTGGCGCCGACGCGGGGCGCGCTGGCCGAGCGCGTCCAGCGGCTCACCGAGACGCGGTCGGACGCGGTGGACGCCTCGGCGGCCGAGCTGCGCAGAATCGAGCGGGACCTGCACGACGGCGCGCAGGCCCGGCTGGTCGCGCTGAGCATGAACATCGGCCTCGCCGAGGAGATGATGAAGCACGACCCCGAGACGGCGCAGCGGCTCCTGGCCGAGGCCCGCGAGGCGAGCGGGACGGCGCTGACGGAGCTGCGCGACCTGGTCCGGGGCATCCATCCGCCGGTGCTGGCCGAGCGCGGGCTCGACGGGGCGGTGCGCGCGCTGGCGCTCACCCTGCCGCTGCCCGTGGACGTCCGGATCGACCTGCCCGGGCGCGGCGACGCCCCGGTGGAGTCGGCGGCGTACTTCGCGGTCGCGGAGATGCTCGCCAACACCGTCAAGCACTCGGCCGCGCGGCGCGCGTGGGTGCAGATCGAGCACACCGGGGACCGGCTGCTCATGATCGTCGGGGACGACGGGACGGGCGGCGCCGACCCGGCGGCCGGGAGCGGAATGCGCGGTATCGAGCGCAGGCTCGCGGCGTTCGATGGGACCATGGCCGTGACGAGCCCGGTCGGCGGGCCGACCGTCGTGACCATGGAGCTGCCGTGCGCGTTGTCATCGCCGAAGACCTCGCCCTCCTCCGGGACGGGCTGATCCGCCTGCTGGAGGCGTTCGGCTTCGAGGTCGTCGAGGCGGTCGACAACGGCCCGTCCCTGCTGCGGGCGCTGACCGCGCACCGCCCGGACGTGGCGGTGGTGGACGTCCGGCTCCCGCCGACGTTCACCGACGAGGGCCTGAAGGCCGCGCTGGAGGCCCGCAAGGAGATCCCGGGCCTGCCGGTGCTCGTGCTGTCGCAGCACGTGGAGCAGCTGTACGCGCGGGAGCTGCTGTCCGACAGCACGGGCGGCATCGGCTACCTGCTGAAGGACCGCGTCTCGGACGTCAAGGTCTTCGTGGAGGCGGTGCGCCGGGTCGCGGACGGCGGCACCGCCCTCGACCCGGACGTGGTGGCCCAGCTGCTCACCCGGCACGCCCGCGAGGAGCCGCTGCAGCAGCTCACCCCCCGCGAGCGCGAGGTGCTCGGGCTGATGGCGGAGGGCCGCTCGAACGCCGCGATCGCCGCGAAGCTGTTCGTCACCGAGAAGGCGATCAGCAAGCACACCAACAGCATCTTCGGCAAGCTCGGGCTGCCGCCGTCCGAGGACGACAACCGCCGCGTCCTCGCGGTCCTGGCCTACCTGGGCGCCTGATCACCGGGGCTTCCGGTCACCGGGCCTCCGGTCACTGGGCCCAGGGCGGGACGATCCGCTCGTCCCCCTGGGGCGCGATCGCGCACCGGGTCTCGTCCACCAGGGCCTCCGGGTCGTAGGCGAGGCAGCCGGCGTGGGCCGCGACGACGGCGGTGAAACCGGTGTCCCCGGTCGTCATCTGCCGGGGCGCGTCGGCGGGCAGGACGACGGTGTCGCCCGGGCCCGCCTCCAGCTTGCGGCCGTCCAGGTCGACGGTTGCGGCGCCGTCGAGGAACGTCCACACCTGCTCGGTGTCCATGGCGTGCAGCGGACCGGTCTTGCCCGGCGCCATCTCCACGCGCCAGACGGCGAGCCCCTCGGTGCCGCCCTGGGTCGGCGTGGCGGCGGTGATCATCACGGCGTTCGGCGTCTCGGTCCGGCGGCTCTCGGCGTTGCGGATGAGCGTCATGGCTCCCCGTCCCCTAAGTTAGACAATGTGGTTGTCCATATAGTCAACGAGGTTGTCTTTCATGTCAAGTGACGACGGGCCGCGGGACGCACCCGGCTTCGAGCTGCCGCTGCGGCTCTTCCTGGCGTTCCGCACGATCAGCGACGAACTGCACGCCGAACTGGCCCGGGAGGGGCATCCGGACCTGCGCCCGATGCACGGCTTCGTCTTCCAGGCCATCGGCCCGGACGGCACGACGGCGGTGGAGCTCGGCCGCCGGCTCGGAGTGTCCAAGCAGGCCGCGGGCAAGATGGTGAAGTCGCTGGAGCGGGCGGGCTACCTGGAGCGCGGCAGCGACCCGCGGGACGCCCGCCGAAAGATCGTCCGACTGACCCCGCGGGCCGTGGACTCCCTCGCCCGGTCCGAGCGCGTCTTCGAGCGGATCCGGGGCGACTGGGTCCGAACGCTCGGCGCCGACCGCATGCGCGCCCTGGAGCAGGACCTCCGCCGGATGACGCCCGCGGACCTGTGGCGGCTCGACATGCCGGGATGGTTCGGCACGTCCTGATTTTTCTGCGCGGCCGGTGACCGTATGGGTCCAGGCAGTCGCTTAGACCACTCAATCCGGCGTCCGCGGGGCGCCCGGAGGGCCTTGTCGGCACCGTTCGGCCCGGTTACGATCGGCGCAATTCTTAGGAAACTTTCCTAAGAGTATGCGGGGATTCCTGTTTGCTTCGGGGGCCGAACCGAACGGAGAACCATGTCACGACCGGGCGGACGGCGGGCCATCGCGCTCGCCGGCGCAGCGATACTGACGGCGGCCACCGCCCTGCTCACGGCGCCCCCGGCGTCGTCGGCCGGGACCGTCACCGCCGCCTGCACCAAGACCTCCGACTGGGGCACCGGCTTCGACGGCAAGTGCACCATCACCAACGGGACCGGTTCCGCGATCAGCAGCTGGAAGCTGGAGGCGGACCTGCCGTCGGGGACGTCGGTCGGCAGCGTCTGGGACGCGACGAAGACCGTGTCCGGGAACCACTACACGTTCACCAACGCCGGATGGAACGGCACGGTCGCCGCGGGCGCGAGCGTCGGCTTCGGGTTCGGCGGCACCGGCTCCGGCTGGTTCACCGGCTGCACGATCAACGGCGCCGCCTGCGACGGCTCCACTCCCCCCGGCGACGACACCGAGGCCCCCTCGGCTCCGTCCGGCCTCCGTTCCACCGGCACGACCGCCACCAGCGTGTCGCTGGCCTGGAACGCCTCGACCGACAACGTCGGCGTCACCGGCTACGACGTCTACAACGGCTCCGCCAAGGCCGCGTCCGTGACCGGCACCAGCACGACCGTCGGCGGGCTGTCCGCCAAGACCGCCTACACCTTCACCGTCAAGGCGAAGGACGCCGCCGGGAACACCTCCCCCGCGTCGGCCTCTTTGTCGGTCACCACCGCCGACGGCGGCGGCAACCCGGGCGGCGGCGGCAAGGTCGTCGGCTACTTCACCAACTGGGGCGTCTACCAGCGCAACTACCACGTCAAGA
Organism: Actinomadura sp. K4S16; assembly: GCF_008327685.1. Classification (GTDB taxonomy): domain Bacteria; phylum Actinomycetota; class Actinomycetes; order Streptosporangiales; family Streptosporangiaceae; genus Spirillospora. The sequence goes on along the minus strand of NZ_BDDE01000016.1, from coordinate 416,763 downwards.
ACATCGAGACGAGCGGCTCGGCCGACAAGCTCACGCACATCAACTACGCGTTCGGCAACGTGACCGGCGGCCAGTGCGCGATCGGCGACTCCTACGCCGACTACGACAAGGCCTACACCGCCGACCAGAGCGTCGACGGCGTCGCCGACAACTGGGACCAGCCGCTGCGCGGCAACTTCAACCAGCTGCGCAAGCTGAAGAAGCTGCACCCGAACCTCAAGGTGCTGTGGTCCTTCGGCGGCTGGACCTGGTCCGGCGGCTTCGGCCAGGCCGCCCAGAACCCGGCAGCGTTCGCCGAGTCCTGCTACAAACTCGTCGAGGACCCGCGCTGGGCCGACGTGTTCGACGGCATCGACATCGACTGGGAGTACCCGAACGCCTGCGGCCTCACCTGCGACACCAGCGGCCCGGACGCGTTCAAGAAGCTGATGTCGGCGGTGCGGGCCAAGTTCGGGTCCGGCAACCTCGTGACGGCCGCGATCACCGCGGACGCGAGCGACGGCGGCAAGATGGACGTCACCGACTACGCGGGCGCCGCCCAGTACGTCGACTGGTACAACCCCATGACCTACGACTACTTCGGCGCCTGGGACGCCAAGGGACCGACGGCGCCGCACTCGCCGCTCACGTCCTACCCGGGCATCCCGCAGCAGGGCTTCAACACCACCGACACCATCTCCAAGCTCCGGGCCAAGGGCGTGCCGGCGGCCAAGCTCCTGCTCGGGATCGGCTTCTACGGCCGCGGCTGGACCGGCGTCACCCAGTCCGAGCCGGGCGGCACCGCGACGGGCGCCGCGCCCGGCACCTACGAGGCCGGCATCGAGGACTACAAGGTCCTCAAGGGCAAGTGCCCCGCGACGGGGACGGTCGCCGGGACCGCCTACGCCAAATGCGGCAGCGAGTGGTGGAGCTACGACACCCCGTCCACCATCCGCGGGAAGACGGGCTTCGCCAACGACCAGGGTCTCGGCGGCGCCTTCTTCTGGGAGCTCAGCGGCGACACGACGGGCGGTGAACTGATCACCGCGATCAAGAGCGGTCTCGGCTGAGCTGTTCGCAGAAGGGGTCTCCCAGCCCCTCAGACAGCCGAGACTTCGGGCCCCTGACCACCGGACGCCGGTCAGGGGCCCGCCCCTTGCTCAGACGAGGGACTGGCCTCCGTCCACCGTGAGGATCTCGCCGTTCATGTAGGGGTTGGCCATGAGGAACAGGGCGGCGGAGGCGGCCTCCTCGGCCGTCCCGAACCGTCCGAGCGGCATGGACCCGCCCGCCTCGGCCATGGCCGCGTCGCCCTCCGCGCCGGAGGCGGTTCCGTAGGCCGTCCGCAGCAGGGGGGTGTCGAAGGCCCCGAACCGGATCGCGTTGACCCGCAGGCGTGCGGGCGCGTACTCGACGGCGAGCGCGCGGGTGAGCGTCTCGACGGCACCGCCCCCCGCGACCGGCGCGGACATCCCCGGACGGGGACGCGTGACGAGGATGCCCGAGGTCAGCGTGATCGACCCGCCCGGGGGCATCCGGCGGGCGGCGGCGCGCGCGACGGCGACCACCGCCCACGCCGGTCCCTCGACGGCGTCCCGCACGACGTCCCGGGTGAGCCCGGTGAGCGGCCCCATCCCGGCGGGGCGCCCGGCCGTCACCAGCACGTGGTCGACGGTGCCGGCGCTCTCGAAGACCTCCTCCAGCGCGTTCTCGTCCGTGACGTCGGCGGCCGCTCCCAGCACCTGGGCCGCGGTCCCGGCCGCGGCCACTCGCGCCACGGCGGTGTCCAGCCGGGTCCTGTCGCGGCTCGCGAGCACGATCCGCGCACCGACCGAGGCGAGCAGTTCCCCCGCGGCCAGGCCGATGCCGGAGCTGCCCCCGAGGATCACCGCCGTACGGCCGGCGAGGCCCTGCGGGAGCGGTGAGCGGACCGGGACGGGTGCTTCGGTCGTGGTCATGCGTCCTCCACAAATAAACCATCTGGTTGTTTTAGAGTGCCCGCCGGACCGGCCCAAGTCAACCGGGTGGTTTAATCCGCGTATGGGCTACGACGCGGAGGCGACCCGCCGGCGGATCTTCCAGGCCGCCACCGCCGAGTTCGCCGCGCGCGGGCTCGCGGGCGCCCGGATCGATCGCATCGCCACCGAGGCGCGGGCCAACAAGCAGGCCATCTACCTGTACTTCGGCGGCAAGGAGAAGCTGTTCGGCGCCGTGGTGCGCGCGAAGATGGCGGAGATCGGCAACGCGACCGACATCGATCCGGACGGCCTGGCGGACTCCGTGGGCCGGCTGTTCGACTGGTACAGGGAGCACCCGGAGCTGGTCAGGCTGCTGCTCTGGGAAGCTTTGGAGACCCCGGGCCAGGTGCAGGGCGAGGCGGAGCGCCGCGAGGAGTTCCGGCGCAAGGCCGCGCGCTTCACGGAGCACGGCGACGACCCCGCGGACCCGGGCCGTACGCGGGCCGTCCAGGACCTGATGTTCACCGTGTTCGGCCTCATCGCGTGGAACTTCGCCGTCCCGCAGCTGCGCCGGGTGATCCTGGACGAGGAGGACGACGCCGCCGCCTTCGCGCGCCGCCGCGCGTCGGTCATGGAGGCGGCACGGGTACTCGCCGAATCCCACGGGTTCGGCTGAGCCGATTCGACGACATTGGGGAGCTTCCTTGCAGGACTGGACGCTGCGTCAGATCCACCGAAGCCGGAGTGGTGAGGTCAGGTGGGATGTGTTCGGGAACGAGCATGCGGATCCGGTCGTCCTCCTGCACGGCACACCGTTCTCGTCCTACGTGTGGCGTGGCGTCGTGCGCGCTCTGGCAGCTACCCACCGTGTGTACGTCTGGGACATGCCCGGCTATGGGACGTCCGAGATGAGCGATGGGCAGGACGTCTCGCTGGCGGCGCAAGGCAGGGTGTTCACCGAGCTGCTGGCGCATTGGGGCCTGGCCGAGCCGTCCGTCGTGGCGCACGACTTCGGCGGTGCCGTGTCCCTGCGGGCGCATCTCCTGCACGGTGCGCGCTACCGCGACCTCGTCCTGGTCGATCCGGTCGCGCTCGCCCCGTGGGGTTCGCCGTTCTTCCGCCTTGTGGGGGCCAACGCGGAGGTGTTCGAGCAGCTGCCGCCCGCGTTGCACGGCGCCCTCGTCCGGGAGTACGTGACGTCGGCGAGCCACCGCGGCCTGCACCCGGCCGCCCTCGACGCGCTCGTGGATCCGTGGCTGGGAGAAGCCGGCCAGCCCGCGTTCTACCAGCAGATCGCGCAGGCCGACCAGCGCTTCACCGACGAGATCCAGAGCCGCTACGGCGAGCTGGACCTCCCGGTCCTGATCTGCTGGGGCGCCGAGGACACCTGGATCCCGATCGAGAAGGGGCGCGAGCTGGCCGATCTCGTCCCGGGCTCGCGCCTCCAGCCGATCGAAGGCGCGGGTCACCTGGTGCAGGAGGACGCGCCCGCCGAGCTGACCGCCGCGCTCCTCGGCTTCCTCACATGATCACGGCGGTGCTGTTCGACCTGGACGGGACGCTCCTCGACCACGAGGGGGCCTCGCGCGAGGCGATCGTCGCGACGTTCCCGGACGTCGATCCGGCGTGGCTCGTCCCGCGCTGGGCGGAGCTGACCGACGAGGCGGTCGACCGGTACGTGGCGGGCGAGCTGACCTTCATCGGGCAGCGCCGCTTCCGGATGGTCGCGCTCGCCCGGGAACTCGGCCTCGGCGACTGGGACGACGCCCGCGCCGACGCCCGGCTCAGCGGGTACGTGGCCCGCTACAAGGCCGCCTGGCGCCCGTTCCCGGACGCGGAACCGGTGCTCGACCTGCTCGCCGCGCGCGGCCTCCGCCTCGGAGTCGTCACCAACGGCGACGCCGCGCAGCAGCGCTCGAAGGTCGAGCGGATCGGGTTCGCCGACCGGCTCCCCGTCGTCGTGGCCTCCAGCGAGGCCGGCTCCGCCAAGCCCGCCGCCGGGATCTTCCTGACCGCCTGCGCGGCCCTCGGCGCCGAGCCGCACGCGGCCGCCTACGTCGGGGACCGCCTCGTCACCGACGCGCAGGGCGCCGCCGCCGCGGGCCTCACCGGCGTGTGGCTCGACCGCTCCGGCGCCCCGGAGCCGTCCGCCCTGGACGTCCCGCGCATCACGACGCTGGACGCGCTCCCCCCGCTGCTCACGGGCTGACCGTCCGCTCTCCCGGGCGGTGGGCACCGCCTCCGCGGCGGCGGCGCGCACCGCCCGGGGCGCTCGGCCGTCTCAGTCGGTCTGGAGGACCGCCTCGATCTCCAGGACGATCTGGATCTTGTCGCTCAGCGCGAGCCCGCCGCCCGCGAGGGTCGTCGCCGCGCCGACCCCGAACTCCAGCCGGCTGATCTCACCCGTCGCGGTGAAACCGGCGCGGGCGCCCTTGGACGGGTCGTCCTGCCGGAACGGGTCGGGGCCGAACCCTCCGACCTCCAATCGGAGCGGGACCTCCCTGGTCAGCCCGCGCAGCGTCAACTCGCCGTCCAGCACGAAGTCCTCGCCGTCGGGGCGCACTCCGGTGGAGGCATAGGTCATGGCGGGGTACTTCGCGACGTCCAGGTAGTCGGCGGACCTGAGGTGCTCGTCGCGCTGGGCGTTCCCGGTATCGACCGACGCCAGGTCGATCGTCGCGGTCACCGACGAGTCGAGCGGGTCGGCGCCGGTCACGATCGTCCCGTCGAACGTCCCGAAGCGGCCGCGGACCCGGCTGACCATCAGATGCCGGACGGTGAAGCCGATCCCGGTGTGCAGGGGGTCGATGGTCCAGGTTCCGGCGATGTAGCCGGGGATCTCGACAAGCTGGGCCGTCATCGTGTCTCCTACGGTTATGGAAGGTAAGGCGGTTCCGATTGGGAACCGTCACCATGGTGCGGACACCCCACCAACCGGCACAAGAAGGCACTTTTTTCTGCCCTGGTCACCTGGAGAGAACCAATGGAGCACACCGTCGCGGGCTGCCGCGCCCGCGAGATCCTCGACCGGATCGGGGACAAGTGGTCCCTGCTGGTCATCGCGCTGCTCGGCGAGGGCACCAAGCGGTTCACCGAGCTGAAGCGCGAGATCGACGGCATCAGCCAGCGGATGCTCACCGTCACGCTGCGCGGCCTGGAACGCGACGGCATCGTCATCCGGACCGTCTACCCCGTGGTGCCTCCGCGCGTGGAGTACACCCTCACTCCCATGGGCGCGACGCTGATGGACGCGGCCGGCACCCTCGTCGCCTGGGCCGAGGACCACCTTGTCCAGATCGACACGGCCCGCGCCGACTACGACGCCCGCCAAAACGACGTGCAGGCGGAGGACGTGCGCAGCTAACGTGGACGGCGATGGTCATTCACGGGGTGGGACGGCGAGCTAGCCGCGCCGAGCCGGGGAACGCGCAGACGTGCCCGGCCCGGCTCGGCGGTGTGCTCCGTCATCCCATCGACCTCGTGAGGCCGTCCCATGCGCTCGACTGACATCCGTTCCACCTTCCTGGGCTTCTTCCAGGAGCGCGACCACCGCGTCGTGCCGTCCAGCCCGCTGATCCCCTCGGATCCCACGCTCCTGCTGGTGAACGCGGGCATGAACCAGTTCAAGCCCCACTTCCTAGGCGAGACCACGCCCGAACACCCCCGTGCGGTGTCCGTGCAGAAGTGCGTGCGTACGTCCGACATCGAGAACGTGGGCCGCACCGCGCGCCACACCACGTTCTTCGAGATGCTCGGCAACTTCTCCTTCGGCGACTACTTCAAGTCTGAGGCGATCTCCTGGGCGTGGGAGCTGCTCACCCGCCACTACGACCTCGACCCGGGGCGCCTCTGGGTCACCGTCTACTTGGACGACGACGAGGCCGTCCGGCTCTGGCGCCGCGTCGGGGTCCCCTCCGAGCGGATCCAGCGGCTCGGCATGGAGGACAACTACTGGTCGATGGGCATCCCCGGCCCCTGCGGACCGTCCTCCGAACTGCACTACGACAGGGGGCCGTCCTTCGGACGTGAGGGCGGGCCCGCCGTGGACGGCGAGCGATACCTGGAACTGTGGAACCTCGTCTTCATGCAGAACCTCCGTGGGGAGGGCTCTGGCAAGGGCGGATATCCGATCCTCGGCGAGCTCCCCTCACAGAACATCGACACGGGGCTCGGTCTCGACCGTCTCGCGGCGGTGCTGCAGGGCGTGGACACCGCGTGCGAGACCGACATGCTCGCGCCGACGTTCAGGCTCGTCCAGGAGATGGCGGGACGCGGCTACCCGGGGCGCGACGGCAGCGACGACTCGACGTCCTTCCGCATCGTCACCGAGCACTCCCGCTCGATCGCGTTCCTCGTCGCGGACGGCGTCATGCCCGCCCGCGACGGCCGCGGCTACGTCCTGCGCCGCCTGATGCGCCGTGCGATCCGGCACGCGCGCAGGCTCGGCATCGAGGGCCCGGCCCTGCCCGCACTGACCTCCAGCGTCGTCGGCACCCTTGGCGACACCTGGCCGGAGCTGGCGCGGCGGTCCGAGCTGATCGAGCAGGTCGTCACGGCCGAAGAGGAGGCGTTCGAGCGGACGCTGCGCCAGGGCTCCCAGCTCCTCGACGCGGCGATCGGCCGCGCCACGACCACCATCTCCGGCCGGACCGCGTTCGAGCTGCACGACACCTACGGCTTCCCCATCGACCTGACGGTCGACGCGGCGCGGTCGGCCGGCCTCACCGTCGACGAGGAGGCGTTCGCCGAGCTCCTCGAAGCGCAGCGCCGCCAGGCGCACCGCGCCGGCCAGGGCCGCAAGGGCGGCGCGGTCGCGCGCCAGGACCTCTACCGCCGCGTCGCCGCGGAACACGGCCTCACCGACTTCGTCGGCCACTCCACCGAAATAGCCGAAACACGGATCGGCGCCCTGCTCGGCCCGGACGGCGAGGTGCCCACCGCGGCCGAGGACGACGAACTGGAGGTGATCCTGACCCGCAGCCCGTTCTACGCGGAGTCAGGCGGCCAGGTCGGCGACACGGGCACGATCCGCACCTCCGGCGCGACCTTGGAGGTCGTCGACACCCGGCCAGGACTGGACGGCCTGCACGTCCACACCGTCCGCATCGTGGACGGCGAGGTCCGCCCAGGCGACGACGCCGAGGCGGTCGTGGACGGAGACCGCCGCGCGGCCACCGCGCGCTCGCACAGCGCCACCCACGTCCTGCACGCGATGCTGCGCCGCACCCTCGGCGACCACGCCGCGCAGCAGGGCTCCCGCGTGGAACCCGGACGCCTGCGCTTCGACTTCGCGCACTTCTCCCCCGTCGACACCGACCTCGTCCAGACCCTCGTCAACGACTACCTCCTCGCCGACCCCGAGGTGCGCGTCTGGGAGGCGAGCCGGGCGGAGGCGGAACGCGCGGGCGCGATCGCGCTGTTCGGCGAGAGGTACGGCGACGACGTCCGCATCGTGGACATCGGGGACGCCTCCCGCGAACTCTGCGGCGGCACCCACGTCGGCCACGGCTCGCAGGCGGGCCCCGTCCACATCGTCGGCGAGTCGTCCATCGGCACCGGCCTGCGCCGGATCGAGGCCCTCACCGGCGCCGACGCCCTCCGCCACCACGACCGCACCGCGTCGCTCCTGAAGGAGCTCGCGGCGCTGCTGAACGCCCGCCCCGACCAGGCCCCGGACCGCCTCCGCCAACGCCTGGAAACCTTGGCGGAGACCCAGCGCCGCCTGGAGACCATGCACAACGCCGAACTCGACCGCCACGCCGACCACCTGGCCTCGCTCGCCGAACCGGTGCCCGGCGGCTGGCTGGTGGCGCGCTCCGTCCCCGGCCTGACCGGCGCGGACCTCCGCACGATCGCGACCGGCGTCCTCACCCGCCGCGACCAGCGGGGCGTCATCGTCCTCGGCACCGAAACGGACGGCAAGGCGGTGCTGGTAGCGGCGGCGGGCACGTCCACCGGCCTCCAGGCCCGCGACCTGCTGACCTCCGCGGCCCGCGAGGTGGGCGGCGGCGCGGGCGGCAAGGGCCCGATCGCGAACGCGGGCGGCCGCCACCCGGAGAACCTTCCGAAGGCGCTCACGACCGCGGCAACCGAAGCCCGCGCCCTCCTGGCGGCTCAGGCATGACCGGACGCGGCGTCCGCACACCCGTGCGGACGCCGCGTTCGACGGTGGCGGCCAGCACGGCGCTGTCGATGCGCAGGCCGCGGGCACGTCCAGCCATCAGAAGACGGGCTTGGGCACCAAGACAACGCGCCAGCCGTCCGGGTCTGCGAAGGTCAGAGCGCCGTTCTCAGTCCAATAGGGATTCTCCGCCGGCACCGGGTCGTGCCCGGCCACCGCGAGCCGTTCGACCACGTCGTGCATCTGCGCCTCGCCCGCGAAGTACAGCACGAGCAGATTGTCGCCGGTGGGCGCCGGGCAAGGGCTGCCGTCGGCGTGCGAGGTGAACTCCAGGTGGTAGTCGGTGCCGGGAAGGCCGAGCATCACGCCGTCATAACCGGCATGGCCGCTGAACCGGGAGAGCTCGGGCAGGCCCAAGTGGTCCCTATAAAAGGTGACCACCTCGTCCAGCCTGTCGGTGGGCCGCGCAACCCGAACCTGGACCACCCCAAGCCCGTCCGGCCAGCCTCGCACCTCTGTCGTCATGATCATCAAGGTACAACGCGTACCGAATCAAGACCGCCCGCCTTGCGACCTCCGCTCTCACCGGCCGGAGCGGCCGCCCTCGCACATCATCACGCACCGGCCCCAGACCGATCGCCCCACGTCCGCAAACCTGCGATGCGGTGAACTGGCAGCGCTGATCCACCAGCCGCCGGCTCATGACCGCGCTGTCCGAATGGCACCCCGACCGCGGTCACCTTCAGCAGAACCTCAAGAGCCCCGGCACAGGCGCGGACACCATCACGACCTCCGGCGCCTTCCCGACCTCCCGGTACTGCAGTGGCTCCATGCTTCCCCCTGACGACGTCTCAGAGGAGCGATACCCGATGGCACGACAAAGCCCCACTTCCGAGGAGGAAGCGGGGCTAGACAGTCGGGCTGGCGGGATTTGAACCCACGACCCCTGGCACCCAAAGCCAGTGCGCTACCAAACTGCGCTACAGCCCGCACACCACCGCCGAACGCGATAACGCGAGCAGTGTAGTCCCGTTCGCCCCCCGCCCGCTCCGCCAAGGCACGACCACCCCAAGAACCCTGTACGCTACGGGATGGCGATCGAGGCCCACCCAGGCCCCGAGACGCCTAGCGGGCGTAGCTCAATGGTAGAGCCCCAGTCTTCCAAACTGGCTACGCGGGTTCGATTCCCGTCGCCCGCTCCCACTGCGAAGGCCCAGGTAGGAACCCTGTTTCCCCACCTGGGCCTTGCTTTTTGCCATGATCGCTAGGGCTTCCGTGCCCGTTGCGTGCCCGATCGTTTCGGGGTGCGCTTGTCACTCTTGTCACCAGCCCGAGCGACCTTGAACGCCTCACCGAGCGCCGCCGCGATCACCCTGTCTCGATCTTGGCTGGCGTGCTGGTAGATCAGCGCCGCCCGCGACGAGGCATGGCCCATGCGGACCATCAGCTCTTTGAGGCTCGCGCCCGTGGTGGCGGCGAGGGTGTTGCCGACGTGACGAAGGTCGTGGAAGTGCAGATCAGGAAGACCGACGTCCACCCGCACCTTGTTCCAGATGCGCCGGAAGCCCGAGCGCCGGAGAGGGCCGCCCCGAGGGCCGACGAAGACCCGACCGTCCGGACCGTCTTCGGCGAACTCGTCCAGGTGCGCTTGCAGGTCCGGGATGATCTCCGGCGGGATGGAGACGATGCGCCGACCGGCTCGGGACTTGGGCGTGTCCTCCAGGAGCTTGCCGCCGTCCAACTCGGCCAGCGAGCCCGCCACCCGGACGACGCCCGCGTTCAGGTCGAGGTGCTTGCGACGCAGCGCCGCCAGCTCACCCCATCGCAGACTCGCGAACGTGCCGAGCAGGACGAGCGCCCGGTACCGGTCCGGGATCACGGTGAGGATCTCGACCACCTTGGTCAGCGGGATCATCTCCCGCTCAGGTGTGTCCGGGGTGCCGGCACCCTTGATGCGGCACGGGTTCCGGCGGATCAACTCGTCGTCCACCGCCGTGTTCAGGATGGACTTGAGGAGTTGGTAGGCCTTGGCGACCGTCGACTGCCCGACCACGCCGAGGCGTTCTTTCCGCCAGCGGCGCACGTCGGCCTCACGGATGTCGGCGAGATCGTAGTTGCCGAAAGTCGGGCTCAGGTGGTTGCGGAGAAGGCTGCGGTACAGGCCCTCAGAGCGAGGCTTGAGTACGCGGTCATCGATCCACTGTTTCGCGTAGACGTCGAACGGCACCTTGCCCGCGTTCGGGTCGATCCACTCCCCCCGCGCGATCTCCGCCTCTTTGAGGACGAGCCACTGTTCAGCGTCCCGCTTGGTCGCGAAGGTGTGTGGCGCAGGTCGGTCCAGGCCGTCAGGCCCCGGATACCGAGCCTGGAATCGACCAGAGGGAAGTTTGCGGACGCGCCCGAAGCGTCGCTTGCCAGCCATCAGGCAGCCCTCCTTGTGTTCCTGCCGCGCAGGGTGACCGGCTCGACGAGCCCGGCCGCGATGAACTCGTGAAGCGCGGACTCGGGGATGCGGACGAACCGCCCGACCTTGACGAAGCGGATGCGCCGTTCCTCCACCAGGCGGCGGGGGAACCGCGGAGTCGTGTTGAGGACGTCGGCCGCCTGGTCGTAGGTCAGGAGGCGGTCATCCGGGTCGAGGGCCGTCATCTGCTTACGCCGGTCGGTCACGCTGCCTCCGCAGTTGCCGAAAGTTCGGGGGTTGGGGTGTGGGTCGCGGCGTCGAGCTGGCGGCGCCGTTGGATGCGTTCGTTGATCAGGTGCAACAGCCGCGCCTCGGTCGGCTTGACGTCGGGATCGGCGGGACCGGCGCGTTCCCAGACGTGGACGGCGTTCGGATCGGCCGGGTTGGAGACCGGGATACCGGCCTCAGCCAGCCGCGCCAGGACCCACGCCTTCCGGTCGGCCTTGTGGTCGGCGAGGGTCTTGCCGGACCACTTGCGGGAGACCAGGACGCGACGGCCGCCGTAGCCGAGGTGCTCGCGGCGGTGTGCCTTGCCCTTGCAGAACCCGGGTTGCATCCCTTTGCGCGGGTTCTTGGGCTGGATGCCGTAGCGCAGCCAGTTCGCACACGTCGGAGAGCACGGCTCATACCGGAGTGCTTCGGCCATCCGGTCGACATGCTCACGCTGCGCGCCAGTCTCGGCCTGGTGGCATTCGGCGACGCCCTTGACGAGGTACTTGGTGAGGTAGCCGATCAGCTTGCGGGACTGGGGAGAGTCGGGCATGACGCCTTGTGCGTCGATCTGCCGCCCGAACCGCACCACGTGCAAGGGTTCGGCCTCGTCGTCCAGGCCGAGGGCGTCAAGCGCGTCATCCCAGGTCGGCAGGACTTCCCCGGTCGAAGGGTCGAGATAGCCGCCGCCGTCCTCACCCGCCACGTCATCCCAGACCGGCAGGTGATCCCCGGAGAAGACCACGCGATCGGTCGAGGGCCACCACACCTGGTGATAGGTCGCCGCCACGACCTGACGCAGTTCCGCCCGCGAGATGGTTCCGCGGATGGCCATGTGCAGGTGGGGAGCGTGACGGCGTTGCGGTTCTACGGTGGCGAAGTACTGCACGTCGTAGCCGACGAACCGGCGCAGGTTCTGCACGAACCGATCCACCAGCTTGGAGAAGTGCAACGCGTCCCGAGCCGCCCGCGTGTAGTCGTACGACTCGGGATCGACCGGCGTCCCGTCCGAGCGCACCCGCCCGTAGGAATCCAGCGTCAGCGTCAGGAAGATCGACGGCCGGAACGTCTTCCCGTCCTTGCCCCGGTAGACCTTGCCGAGAGTGCGGGAGTCGACTGGACGCCGAGGAAGGTCCGGTGCGTCCTGCCGCCGCCGAGTCGACCGAGTCCGCCGGCTTCTGATGTCCTCAGCCGACTTGAGGGCACCCCGGACCCCCGTGCGTTCAAGCTCGTTGTCCAGGTCACGGATCACGGCATCCCAGAACCCGACGTCTTCCCCGTCCGCCGCCCCCTCCTCGGCCGCCTTGTCACGGGCCGCAGCCGCTTGCGCCCGCAACTCCATCCACGCACGCTGCTCATCGTCGGGATCGGCGCGCGTGATGACCGGCTCCTCGGTCAGGTGCCAGCCCTGGGAGCACTGCACCGCCCGCAGCTTGCGCTTCCGCTCAGCGCACGAGGGACACACCGAGGCCAGCGTGTGACCACACGGAACGTAGACGACCTCGGCCGCACCGGTGTTGAGGTCCACCCGCCGCATCGGGACAGGGCGGATGCACACGCCGTGTTCGACCGCGACCGATTCCAGCACGCCCCGCGCCAGCGGAGGCAGCGTCTTGACCACCGCGCCCGTCTCCGCAGGGGCCGCCGGAGCCGACTCGGAGACCGAACCGTCGAGGGCCGGTTGCGTCACGCCGCCTCCACATCGGGGAGGCCGAGCGCGACCATGTCCCGGATGTCGTCGTCGGAGACGTAGGCCGCCCGCACCCGGACCGGGTCGGGGGTGGTCTCCAGTCGGACGAACCCCACGCCCGCGCCGATCTCAGGAACCGATGAGATCTGGTCGGCCAGGGCGCCACGGTCGCGGGCACCGTCGCCGAGCACCATGTCAACCTGCTCGTCCTCATCGAGGCGCAGGGCGATGCGGTCGGGGAACAGGTTGCGCAGGTTGTTGACCTCTTTGCGCGCGTCCTGCTGCGCACCGATCACGCAGTACCCCACCGACCGGCCTTGCGAGGTGAGCACCGCCAGCGCCGACTCGGCCCGCTTGCGCAGATCACGCTCAGGGCAGTACGCCGTCAGGAACGCCAGCTCATCGACCACGATCACCCGGAACGGATGCTCATGCGACGGCGTGAACGACCGGGTGACGCCCGCGAAGCGCTCAGCGCGAGCGTTCATGTCCGCCGCAGCGTCCTCCAGCAGCGCGACCATGCCGCCGGACGGGTCGGAGGAGTACCGCCCGTACCGCTCGAACAGCGGACGCCCAAACGACAGCTCCATACGCTTCGGGTCGACCGCCCAGACCTCCACCAGGCCCGCCATCATCAACGGCAGCAGCGCCCGAACGGTCGACCAGATGACCGAGCCCTTGCCGGCACCCGTCGCCCCCGCGATCAGCACATGCGTACCGAGCAGCCGCAGCCGCCACGGCGAACCGTCCTCCTGCCGCCCGATCACCAGCCCCGACAGGTCCACCGCGGACGCGTCCGGGACAGGCAGCGCAGGGAACGGGACGGCCAGAGCGTCACGGCGGACGAACTCCAGCCAGATGCGCCCCGGACGGTCCCCATCCCGCACCCGGACCAGCACCGCGCCGAACCCGTGCGCCAGGTTCGCCGTCACGTTCTCCCACGCGTCGGGAGCCTGCCCCTTGAGCATCTTCACCAGCACCCGATCGGACGTCGGGCCGCAGCGGACCCGCACCAGGGAGGGCAGGTACTCCCGCCCTTTGTGGACCTTGGTCAGGCCCGCCGTCACCAGGACGGGTTGCCAATGCCGCCGGTACACCGCCACCAGCCGCCACCAGCCATGAGCCGGACGGACCACCCACCGGACGAACGAGGGACGTTCCAGCACCGCCCACGCCACCAGGCCCACGGCGACGAGGGCCAGGACCACGACGGGGACCGTCCAGCCGTACCGGTAGCCGAGCCAGCCCAGGCCGGACAGGACCGAGACGGGGACGATGTTGCGGACCAGGAACACCACGGTCCGGACGAGGGCGCGGACGGCGTTGACCACGAGCACGAGGCCCTCGGGCATGTGCCACACCGGAGGCGCCCACTTCGGAGCGGCGAACGGGTCACGCTGCGCTTCTACGGCGACGTTCTCACCGGGGCCGAGCTTGCGGAACTCCCATGCCATGATGGGTCACACCTCTTCTTTGCGCAGTTCAGGGGAGAGAGCGGGGCGGCCGGAGGTACCAACTCCAGCCGCCCCACCTTGCTTTTCAGGCCGCCGACTCGACCGACCCGCCCGGCACCGAAGCACCGTTGGCGTGGAGCCGCTCGACCTCAGCCGCGTACCGCGCGAACAACCCGGCGAGCTGGCGCGCGGTCGCGACGTCTTCGGCGGTGGGTGCGGTCGGGTTGGTCGGGGTGATGGTCACGTGCGCCCGAGCGTGCGAGATCGAGATCTGCGCGCGGTCACGGCCACGGGCGCACAGCACCGAGACATCACGGTCGGGCCGCAAGGCCACGTTCACCGTCGAGGCCCCGTCGGAGTCCACACTCACCGTGGTGTAGCTGTACGAGGTCTCCATCACGCCGCCTTCCCCTTGCCCGAGGACCGGCCCGACGAGGGACGACGCCCCGACCGGTACAGCCGCTCCACCTCCACCGCGTACGCCGCAGCCTGAACCGCCAGACCCCGCGCGAACTCCACATCACCCGCGCTCACCCGCTCCGGAAGAGTCAGGGTGACCAGCACCCGACCCGCCGAGACCGTGAACAGCGGCGTACGCGCCCGAAACGGCTTGAACTCCACCGACGCCGCAGCGTCGATCGGCAGCGACAGCGCCGACATACGCCCGCCCGCCATCAGGCCGCATCCTTCGCAGCCGCACGGCCGCCGCCCTTGTTGAGGTTGGCCGGGAGTACCGCCGACGCCTTCAGCGAGTACGCCAGCCGCCCGGTACCGGAGTTGACGTAAGGCGTCACCGCCAGCCCCTCGAACTCCACCGGCACGAACGGGAACCCCGCCGGAGCCTCCGGAATCATCGGCTGAACCGGCGCGGTCAGCTTCACCTTGAACGTCCCCTTGGACTCGGGATCGGCGTCGAGCACCTCCACCGCCCACACCAGTTCCCCGGTGTCCTTGTCCCGCGCCTGCACGAAGTTCTCGGCGGTGGAGCGGTCGAAGTCGCGCACCGCCTCCACACCGCCCTTGACGAACGCGCCGAAGGGGAACACGTCCCCGAACGCGACCTTGAACGGACCCTTGACCGCCATTGCGGCTACCTCCAGACGTTCATTCGTCCGCTTGTCCGGACGAGTGCATGCCTTGAAAGTACCTCAGCCACTCGACCGGACAACCTTCACAAGGAGTGACCTGCGTCACATTTTGCATGTAGGCAGGTCAGGCGGCCGGGATCACTCCGGAACGCTGTAGACGTCTTCCAGTTCATGCAGCGATCCGGGCATCACGACCTCGGCGACGAACCGCACCGCATCCGAGGCGTCATGCAGACCCGCCAGCACCGACAGCACCGGCTCAGACTTCTTGATCTGCAAGAGGCGGGTTTCGTCACCAGCGGGAAGCCGCGCCGCCGTCCGCTCGGAGATGTGATCGATGCGCAGGCCCTTGACCGTGCGCAGGTGCGCCCGCAGCCCCACCGGAAGCGCCGCATCCTTGTCCAGGTCGGTGCCGTACACCAGCTCTTGCGGGAACCAGCACGTCACCACCTCCGAGGCGATCCCGTCCCGAACGGTCACCCACCGCCGCATCACCACACGGCCGCCGTCACCGCCCAGCAGGCCCGCGACCGCCGCAGGAGCCTGCACCGAGCCGACGTCGACCAGCGTGACACCGGCCGCGGTTTCGGGTTGGTCCAGCACCGCCAGGCCAGGACGAGACGGCCGCGCCGAGGAGACAGGCCGGCCTTTGACGAACGAGCCGCGCCCGTGCTCGCGGATGATCCATCCGTCCTGCTGGAGCATCTGCAGCGCCCGAACCACCGTGGTACGCCCCACCGCGAACTCTCGCACGAGCTGAGATTCCGAGGGCAGCATGGCGCCGGGCGCGTAGTCCCCGTTCTCGATCCGGCGGCGCAGCTCCAGCACCACCCGCGCATACTTCGGGGGCTCGAACTCCAAACCCGACATCACGACCACCTGACGACTCTGGCGCTTGACCACATAAGCGCACCACATCGCAGCGTAACGCCGACCCGGACCCGCGTCACGGCTACAGCCCACCACCACCGGCACCAATCTCGCCACCAGCCCGCCCACCGGCCAGGGCGTCAGCGGAGCCCGCCCCGTACTACCTCGGCCACGGCCAGCCCCGCGCGTTCACGATCGCGTCCCGCAACTCCCGTGGAGTGAGGGCCTCCACCAACCGCGCGTCACCGCGAACCCGCACCATGGCCCACCATGCTCCGGTGACCTCGCCGTACCAGGCCACGACCCCGGAGAACTCGCGCTCGATCTGCTCCGCCACCGGCCGCCGACTCAACTCCGGTGACACCGCCGCCGTCGCCACCCATGACACGCCCATCACTGGCACCCGTCCGACGTCTCTTCCGGCGAGCTGGCGAAGGGGACGGCCAGTACCCGTGCGATGCGCTCCCCCGCGAACGCGGTGTTGGCCACCGGGCACAACGGCTCCAACTCCGAGAGCGCATGGCGAGTCGGACCCGACCACACCCACCACCACCACAACGCCCCCCGGTGCGGACGGCACAACACCTCTTGCCGCAGCCCCGGACTCAGCGCCCGCACCCGCGGATCACCGCCGTCCGGCTCCCCGGCAGGGTTGCGCACCCGCACCAGGCCATTGCCGATCACCTCGGCCACCAGGCCCCGCCGCTCCAGGTCAGCCACCAGCGCCGCAGCCGCCGACCGCCACCCCTCGCCAGCGGCCGCCCGCGCTTTCACCACGTCACCCACGGCCCATCACCTCCAAAGAGAAGAAAGCGGGACCGGCGAACAACAGCGGCATGAGGGATGCATCACCATCCCGGCAGGCACGACCGCACCACCCCGGACGATCACGCCTACAGCCGCCGACTACATCCGCCAGCCCCGCAGCTTGCTGGGACTACGCAGCGCGCTCCTCGTTCACCGGCGTGCACCACCTGCACGGTTTGCGCTCCACCGGCGGCCCCGACCCACCAGGCAGCCCCGCCAGGACCGCCCGCCGTGGATGGACAAACTTCCACCCACGACCACCGCAGGACCCACAGTCCGGCTCGCCCGCGTCTTGCTGCTGCGTCATGCCGCACACGATCCGCCACAGCCCCAGCCCGGGCCCATTCACAGGCGGTATCTCACGGGTGGATATACGCTCAGCAAGGTCTAGTCACGCGGAGGGAGACCCATGCCGGGAGGGGCGTCGGACCCGATCGTCATCCCCGAATCACTGTGGGAACGCCCGCAGATGACCCAGGCCCTGACCTCCCGCGACATAGGAACCGTCTTCCACCTACTGCGCCAGTACGCAGGCGCAAGCCAAACCCAGATCGCCATCGCCTGCGGCATGACCCAGGGCAGGGTCAGCGGGCACATGAAAGAAGGCGGGCGCCGCGTAACCGATCTGGAGGTGTTCGAGCGCATCGCCGACGGCCTCAAAATGCCCGACACCGCCCGCATGGCCCTCGGCCTCGCACCTCGCCACCACCCGACCGCACCAGCTCCGCACACTCTCGCCCCCCAGGCCCGAGCAGAGATAGTGCGCACTGACCCCCAGCAGGCCAAGGCCGACCCGTCCAACCCGATGGACTCGGCCACCACGGCGGACATCTCCCGATTGACGCGATGGCTGACGGCCAGCGACACGGCAGACGAGACAATCGAGAGCCTGGCCAGGTCGACCACATCACTCGCCAGCGCACACACCCAGGTCCCTGCGAAGAGGCTTCTGTCCCAGGTGCTTCGCCTGCACCGCCGCACGCAAGAGCTGCTGGAGAACAGCCGGCCCCGGCCCCGCCACACCCGCGAGCTACTACGGATCGACGCCGATCTCCTCGCCCACGCAGCCGTGATCTTCGGTGACGTCAACCTCGACCACCACGCCGAGCAGTACGCAGCCGCCGCCCTCATGCTCGCCCGAGAAGCCGGCACCAACGAGGCATTCGCCTGGTATGCCCAAGCCAAAACGGCCCGATGGCAAGACCGCCTCATCGAGGCGGCCGACTTCGCCCGGCAAGGCTACGAAGCCAGCCCACACACACCGATGAAGACGCAACTCGCCTGGTACGAGGCCAACGCCGCCGCTCTCCTCGGCGACAAGACCAGAGCCCTCCAGGCCGTCAAGCGAGCCGAGCAATCAGCCGAGACCATCGACGACAGCCCCACCGACCGCTCAGTCTGGTCGTTCCCCACCGAGCGCCGCGCCCTCTTCGCGCTAGCAGTGGCAACCCGAACAGGCGACCCGGACGGCGCCCTAGAAGCCGCCGAGATGGCCGACACCGCATGGGCAGCAGGCGCACCCGTCGCCCCAGCAATCTGGGCCCAGATCCGCGTCGGCACCGGAGTAGCCCACCTACTCAAAGGCGACCTCGAAGGCACCGCCGAACAACTCACCCAACTGCTGACACTCGACCCCGGCATGCGCCTAGCCACCGTCACGCGCTACGTCGCCGACCTAGACCGCCGACTCAGCCACCCCCGCTACCGAGACACCTCGCTAGCCGTCCAGCTCAGGGCTCAGATCCGCGACTTCAACGCCGCCGCCCTCACCGACGACACCGACACGGAGCGCTCATGAGCCCCCTGCCCACACGCATGATCAACCGCTGGCAAAACCGCAAGGAACCCGGACCCGGACAGGGCACGCTCTACTGGCACATCCTCGTAGGCGACCACCCCGAGGCCCGCGACCTCGCCCACACCGCCCAGAAGCGACTCGCAGGATTCCAGGGCCTCCACATGACGCCCACCGAGTGGCTCCACATCACCACTCTCGTGGTCGGCCCCACCGACGACATCACCCCACACCAGCAACACGAGATGCTCGCCGCAGCATCGGAACTAATCGCCGCACTCCCACCCATCACCGTGACACTCAGCCGCATCCTCTACCACCCTGAGGCAATCGCCGTCGCGGTCCACCCCATAGGTCCCTTGGGGCAGATCCGCAAGGCCGTTCAGAACGCTACGCTCAAAGCGACTGGCCGCGAGGGATCCACCGAAGGCCCTACCCAGTGGACCCCACACATGACGCTCGCCTACAGCGAGACCGAACAACCGGCCGAACCACTCATCAGCACACTCGGCCGAGATCTTCCGACGAAAGAATTCAAAGTCGACGCTGTGAGCCTCGTCGTACAACAAGGCCCTGAACGCCGCTGGGACTGGCACCCCGTCGGTCGAGCTCCCCTCCTCGGTCGCCAGGCTGGCCAGCCGCCACGCATTTAGCGCAGCACCTCCATGCTAAAAACCGGAGGCATCCACACCCCTCTAGCTCCTAGCGAGTTCGAGCCTCACCTACCCAGAAGGAGTGGCTACTGCCTCAAAGTCTTCCCAATGCCCGAGGAGAGAAGTCGCGCTATCGATAGATCGCAAGCACGTCGAGCATCATCGCTGGCCCTTCAAGAAACTGGTCTTCTTCATCCTCAGTCGGCTTCTTCTTTGACAATGCGCGCCTCTGCTTGCGCGGCAAGAGCGAGGATCCAGGCAGAGCAAGCAATGGCTTCCACTCCTCGGATTGCCAAATAGCAGAAACCTTGCCAATGACGCGGGCCCTACCATCGATCTCTGACGCCAGAAAACCTGCCTGAAGTTGCCCCGCCACCTTCCAATCGCTTTCGTCGCTCTCCCCAACCATCACAAGATCGCTACCCAGCGACTCAACGAAGCCCTTCATGGCATTGCGCTCTTGCCTGGATGGCATACCACTCGGCACCTCAAGGCCAAGAGCCTCCGCCGAGGGCATCAGCGCATCAAGTTGGTCAAGAACCTGAGGAAGGCCGCCAGCAGGAGACATCATCCGGATAGCGTCTGGAACGTATACATCGAAATCCGCCTCGATCATCGATCCTGGACGTGCCCGATCAAAGTCCTCATCCGGATTCGTTACGGTAATCCACTCAGCTGCTTCTTGATCAACATAGGCCAGTCGAAGCAATCGCTCAAAGCGCGCCTGTGGTGTATCGCTCATCGTAATGGACTCCTCCGTAAGGAGCTCCTTCAACTCTGAGGAATTATTCGTGTTCCGGTCAGGATGGTCGGTACCTGACGTCAACCGCTTATAGGTTTCCCTCAGCCCTCCTTCCAGGCCACTGACGTAGTCGTTGAGCGCTGAGGTGTCCAAGTACAAGAACCGTCGAAGCATGCGCCCTACCCTAGTCGGAGGGATTGATCATCTCCAGTGACTTACCCTTAGGATCAGCACATATCTCTCAGAAACCGTACACATGGCCACATAAGCCCCATATCGGTATAACATGCCATAAAAAGCATATCCGCACAAGGTAGGCAAGGTGAGCAAGATGGAACTTAGAGAAGATGCCGACATCAACATCTCCATTCTCCGCGTCACGGAGTCAATTCGAACTCTAGAGCAAGTCCGTTCAAGGATGCCCGGAAGGTCGGTTGCTGATATACAGCGCGACTATTTCAATGCCGTAGCAGAAGCAGAAAGCAAGCTGCGCAGTTATTTCCTTTGGGATGATCTCCTGGAGGATCTTTACAGTAAGAGATATTGGCAAATAGGAAGGCTTAACGACTGGCCTCGACCCGAAGAGCTTGTAGCCAATGAATGCGAAAGCCAAATCAGACGCCTAAGTGCCGCCAGAACGCGCCTAGAGGATTGGCGAAAGCTGGGCGAAAAAGAGGGCACCCTTGTGGTTCTCGACACAAACGCCTATATGCATGGAAATCAAGTAACTCACATCGATTGGCTTCGAGAGCTGGGCGCAAAGAGAGTGCGCATTATTATGCCAATCCGCGTGCTCACAGAACTCGACAACAACAAGTATGCAGGTGACTTCACTCGCAAGAGGGCCCATGCTGCCTTGAAGCCCTTTCCTGCACTATTGGAGGAGATCCAAGAGAAGGGTTACGCCGATCTACGGAAAAATGTGACTCTAGAAATATTGTTTGACGATCGAGGCCACATTCCAGAACCAAATCCGGATGACGAAATCATCGCCCGCTCTGTTTTCTTGAAACAAGTTACTCAGCGTGATGTCACGCTAGTCACTATGGATTACTCAGCTCAGGCAAGAGCGATGAGTAGAGGATTGAGGGCACACGAGTTGTCGACTGAAAACAGGAAGCCGTCCGGAGCTTGACCAAAGGCCCCTGCCTAGGGACCCGATGCGATCCGCTGCCGAATTGGGCTGTTTTAGATCAAGGGGCCCGCCGAATCGGCGGGCCCCGGTCCCTCGTGGCTGGCTTACTCAGAGACCGGCTGGTCGACCCCTGTCCGGTATTGTGCTCCGCCGGATGCTCCGGAATAGTGTTTGGTCCCACTCCCAACCCAGCTACGAGAGTGGACGTCCAGCCATGGACGCGTTCCATCAGAGAACGGATGCGCCGTGTGCTACCGGAGAACGGAGATGAGCAGATACTCGCGCATACTGACCACCTCCAGCCATCTCTAGTCTAGAGGTCGCTGGGCGCTAAGGCTGCGGCTTTCCGAATGTGGCCACCGAGGGCGGCGGCGCTCAGGCCGCTGCGCGGCCCCGCGCCAGGCCGCCCGGAGCGTGCGGCGTGGGCGCCGGTCACCGGACGGCCGCGCCGGGCCGCGCATCGTGCCTCGTCCGCCGGCCGGGTCCCGCTGCTCGCCAGGGGGTCGCGCCGCCGCCCGTACCGGCTGATGGACCAAAACGGTTGAACGTGTCCGAACCAGGGGGCTGCGCCGCCCCCTGGACCCCCGCGAGCCGTGGTTCTCATTCGCGCGAAACGGTCTGTCACAGCTTGCGCGCCGTTCGCGCGAATGAGCACCACGGAGCGGCGAACCTCAGCCACGCCAAGGGCCTGCCATCGTTACGAACCCACGCGGAGAGGGTGGAGGCACCGCCCCTACGCGCGCGGGGTAATTTTTTTTTAAGCGGAAGGACCCCTGATGCGTACGCAGATACCCCCAGCAGCGCCACTGCCAGCGTCCGCGTCTCGTCGCCCTGTACATAACCAGCGATCGCGGAGAGGGCCGCGACCCATCCCGCCAGCAACGCCGCCATGACCCTGTGGCGCCGTTCCCGATCCTCCCCCACTGCTGCCCCGATCTCCCAGACGGACGCGTCTTCCTGAGACGCCAGGGTAGCGACGCTGGTTCCTTCAGAAGCGGCTAGCGGGCAATCTCAAGATGAGCGGCGCCCGGGCGCGCTCCTTGTCGCTGGTATGCACATGTCGGCTCCCCTCTTCGTTCGGGCGATCACTCTGCGCGGTGTCACCGATCCCCGTTGGAGTGGCGTGCCCTGATCGTGCCCGTTGGGGTGGTCGGTGGCGGGGTGCTACGGTCGCTTGCGGCCATGGGATGTGGCCGGTGTGCTGCATCGACGCTGGTTTCAAGATCGCGGGCCGATATCTTCCAAACTGGCTACGCGGGTTCGATTCCCGTCGCCCGCTCTTTTATTTCCCCAGGTCAGAGCCCTGTGGGGCGATCTTGGACGCCCTTCTGAAGATCATTTGTCACCCATTTGTCACTGGGATCTGGCACGCCTGGGCGGCATCCTGGTTCAACTGCGGGTCTTCGCGATCATGGTCTGGCCGTCCCTGGCGGAGATCAGCACGGTGGCGGATCTCGTGTCCTCAACACGGCCCCTCCGCTCCCGAACGCGTCCCCGGCCGCCAGGTAGCCCGGCCTTCGGTGCGTCCGGGTCGGTGATCTGCCGGGTCGCGAGTGGAAGCCGTCGGCACCGATGACGTCCGCGTCGAGCCGATGTCTTCGCCCGGACGGGGCTGACCGCGCCGACTGGGGCGGTGGACCCAGTCGGCACGGTTCGGTTGGTCAGGCCTGCTCCGCTGACGATGGGCCGGTGTGGCCGCCGTAGGTGGCGATCTTGTATTCGGTCGCCGCCAGCGACAGGGTCAGCTCCTTGAGCTGCCGGCGGATCGTGTCGCGGTGTTCGAGCAGCAGGTCAAGGCGCTCGGGGACGGTGTCGTCGCCCTCGTCGGCCAGCCGCATGTAGTGCTGGAGGTCGCGCATGGCCATCCCGGACAGGCGCATGCGGGTCAGGAAGACCAGTCTCCGTACCGCCTGCGCGTCGTAGCTGCGGTGGCCGCTGGCGTCGCGGGCCACCTTAACCAGACCGATCCGCTCGTAGTAGCGCAGCGTGTGCGGCGACATGTCTAGCAGGTCGGCGACCTCCGTGATGGTCATGGGGTCGGTGGCGGCGCCGACGTCGACGAGGCGATGGATCACCTCGACCGACATCGGGCCGTCGACCTCATCGAGGGCGGCGAGCGCCCTCGACATCAGATCGTCCGTGGCCATGGCGACACTCTAGATCGGCCGGGCGGATGCGGGGGCGCCGGGGAAGTCGGCGGCCCGCGCGGTGGGGGCCCAGCGTTCGAGCTCCTCCAGGTTCTGCCGATAGGACCTTCCGATGCGCTCGACCGCCTCCCGCCCGAGCGGAAGGCGCAGCGGCAGCTCGTCACCGGCGACCAGGTCCACGATGATCTCCGCGGCCCGTACTGGATCGCCCTCCTGCATCCCGTCGGCGCTGGCCATGTCGTTGCGGACGGCCCCCAGCAGCCCGGTGTACGCGGCGCTGGCGTCAGCGACCCCGAGCACGTCGGGCGCGTTGAACGAGGTGCGGAACCGGCTCGGCTCGACGATCATCACCCGGACCCCGAACGGCGCGACCTCGCCAGCCAGCGCCTCCGACCAGCCTTCGAGCGCGAACTTGCCGGCCGAGTATGCGCCGACACCGGGAAAGGAGATGCGCCCGCCCTGGCTGCTCATCTGCACGATCGTGCCCGACCCCTGCTCGCGGAAGTACGGCAGGACGGCCCGCACGAGCGCCGCAGGACCCAGCAGGTGCAGTTCCAAAGACGCACGAAGCTCCTCCTCGCCGACCTCCTCGGCCGCGCCAACGACCCCGCGGCCAGCGTTGTTCACCAGCACGTCCACCCGACCGAACCGGTCGACCGCCGACCGCACGACGTCCCCGGCGCACCCGGTGTCACGCACGTCGAGTTCGGCGACCAGCACCTGGTCGCGGTGGGCGTCTGCGAAGTCGGCCACCGACCCGGGCCGCCGCACGGCCAGCACCACGTTGTCCCCCCGCCCGACCGCGCACTCCGCGACGGCACGACCGAAGCCCGCCGACGCGCCGGTGATGATCCATGTCCGCTGAGTCCCTGGTTGAGATGTCATGCCGGCGACGCTAGGAGTTCGAGCGCGCTCGAACGCAAGCGCGCCGTCCGCCGCTGCTCGTCGACGGTCAGCCTGCCGACGCGCTCGTGGTCCCCGGTCAGCCTGCAGAGCCGTACGTCGTCCCTTGCTCCCGAACCCAAGGACCGGATACCCCCGCCACGGCCCCAAAGCCACCCTCCGTTCGCTGAGGACCCTTCAGTTCGCTGAGGACCCTGGGTTTTCCAGGCTCTCGCCTGGGTCCGCCCTACCAGCCCCAGACCTGGGAGCCTGGCGGGTGGGGGCACGTTCGGGAGCGGGGGGCCTACACGGAAGGCCCGGCTCCCGAACGGGAACCGGACCTTCGTTCGTTGGACGAGTCGCTAGCTCGGCTCGATGCCGAGGAGCCGGCGGAGGTCGACCGTCACGATGCGGTAGCTCGTGCCGATGCGGATCACCTTGCACGGGAACTGCCCTTGGCGGGCGAGCTGGTAGGCGCGTGTTCGTCCGAGCCCGAGGGCGCGGGCGGCGGTCTCAACGCTGACCGTGGTGGGGAGGGCGAGCAGCTCGTCGTGGCTCATCCGCTTCACGCTCCCGCCCCCTTCCGGGAGTTGCCGAACCATCTCGCCCGTGGCCTTCCGCTCTCGGGCTGTCTCGCTCGTGGCTCGGCTCGTCGGAGCACGGCAGTGGGGGCCGGTTCGGCGGCGGCGTGGGGCGGCGTTACACCGTCTCCCGGCGGCAAGACCCTACTGTGCACGTGGTTGATCGCAGCGCGCGCCTGGTCGAGGGCTTCGCCGCATCCCGCGCCCAGGTGGCGGGCGTGAAGGACGGCGCGGCCGAAGTCGTCGAGTGTCTCGTCGAGAGGCGCGCCGTAGTCATGGATGAGGTGCCCGTCCGCATGTTGGCGCACGAGAAAGCGTTCGAGTTGGACGAGGAGACTGTCCAGACCGGAGGTGGCTGCGTGCACGGCATCCAGCACCGCGTAGACGGTCGCCGGGCTGGCAAGACCACTCGGTTGGCCCACGGCCCGGCTCAGCGACCGGGCGGCCCTCTCCAAGTCCTCGGCGAACTGTTCAGTCTCGTATTCCGTCTGGGGATTACGGCCGACCTGGGTGTGGTCGTAGGTCACGGGTGCACTCCTGAAGGTGCAGACCCTCCGCGGGAGGGCCATAGCTGATCGTGGACATGGCCCGTCCTTTCTGTTGGGGAGCAGTAGGCAGACGCTCTGCTGCTCCATGGCGTTGTTTACGCTTCGTCATTGTGCATCGACCGTGTTCGTGACTCCATCACTGCGAACGCATCGGCGAGTCTCGACTTCCCCTGGTCAGCGCCTAGGCGCGCCCTTTCGATGCGAAGGCCGCTGAGACGGATGGGGTGTGGGCGCAGCCGCCGGTCTCAACCCGTCGGTCAACGGCACGGGGAAGGACTCGGCGGCAAGCCTCGCCATCGCCCGGCCCTCTTCAAGGGTCTCCGCGACTCGCGGCGGCACCGGGGTAGCTGGACGGAGTTCCCTTCGTTGGACGGCGTTCAGCCGCCTTGCGGCCAGGCGCGCAGCATCGGCCTGGGCGAAGCGCTGCTGTGCAAGGCGATGCTCCGCCGCCGATTCGATGAGATCTACAAGGTTCGCAAGGAGGAAGAGCAGATCAACCGTGAGATCCCGCTTCTGCTCGCGTCGATCACAACAGCCGACGTTGTTGACCGCAAGCGTCCGCGCCACCGCGCGCAGGGCGCTTCCGTACCGTGTGACCGGCGGTAGGCGGCCGAACGGTTCCCGGGCAGCGCGGTCGTAGAAGTCAGCCGCCTTGGCCAGTTCGCGGTTGCCCGTGATGTCCGCCGTGACATGGAGGACGTCAGAGGCTGCTGCGGCGAGATCGGCGCGGACACCCGGATCACGCAGGACCCGCATCTGCCAGGCCGCCGTCCCGGCAACTCGGGCGGCTTCCCGGAAGGCAGCGGCCCGCTCCGCGTAGTCGGCGGATGAACCCAGCGTCCGCCTGCGGGGCCTGGCTGCCCGCCGGTAGGTGGCGCCATCCGTCCACCTGTAGCGCAGCTTGGGCAAGGTGAGGTCAGCGGCGAGCTTGCCACCCGAGAAGAAGATCGGTTCACCCTCCGAGTTGGTGTACTCGGGCACCGCAACGGCGTAACCCGTCACCTCACCAGGCGTCCGGACACTGAATCGCAGCCGCACCGCCAGCCCGCGCTCACGCAGACCGGCGAAGAACGCCTCCTCGCTGTCGGACGATGCGGCAGCCGCAGCCACGTGGCGACGCAACGCGACGCGAGGCGGCTCCTCCAACCCAGCACGCTGAGCCCGTTCCAGCTCAGCCCGCGAGGGCCGGGGCGCCGCCGTCCGATCGGCGGGCGCGGTGCGGCACAGCCCATACCGTTCCTCGACGATCTGGCACGCCTTGCGCGCCTTCAGAAAGTCGCGATTGATGTTGGGTCTCCGCCCGTCCTCTCGTGCGAGTGTGGCCACGACATGGATGTGATCTTCCGCGTGACGCACGGCGATCCACCGGCATGCATCAGGATCGCCGCGTGAGGCGATGCCGGTCTGATGCATCAGCTCCTCGGCGACGTCGGCCCACTCCTCATCGGTCAAGGCCCGATCTGTGGGGGCCGTCCGCAGCGAGCATTGCCAGACCGGCTCCGCTGGCCGACTCCGCCTCATCGTCTCCAGCGGAGAGCGCAGCGCCTCGGCCAGCAGCCGGAGATCGCGCTTCCCGTCCGCGCGTCGTACTGGTTCCAGAGCAGCCGGGTGCCGGTATCCAGCAACGATGTGAGGGTCAGCGTGCTCGTTGCGCTTACCTGGCCCGTACAGGTAGCGCAGCAGGTTGCCGACATCGGCACCGCGAGTGACCTTTGCGATCACGGCAGACGCCTACCGAGTTCCACGATGACGGCTTCCGCCTGCCGCACCACCTGGAAGCAGTACGTCGCCAGCCACTCCACCGACTCCGGGACCTCGTTGTAGGCGTTGGCATGGCGTACGAGCTGGTTCAGATTGACACCGACCGCATTCACCTGACGGCTGGCATTCCGCAACTCGGCATGCAACGCGACGAGCGCCCCGTCCAGGGGCTGCTGCTCCCGAATCGCGGTACGCACCGTCCTTACGACGAACGCACTACATGCAAGCCCGGCTCGCGTCGCCGCTTCATGTATTTCTTCGTACTCCACGTCGCTGACGCGAATTCTCAGTTCCCGCTCTCGCCGCCGGCCTCCGCCGAGCTTCGCTCGACGCTGCAGAGGCTCCGGCTCGTCGCTGCTTCGCCTGGCTGTCGTCATGTACCTCCGCTCCTGGCGTTTGAGGACCGCGCTCGGTCTCCACCTGGCCAGTGTGAGCCTCCGGGCGGAGGTTATCCACAACAGGTAGCGCTCTACCAGCTATCTTGCATCCCGCACCGAGCTGAGAAGACGTCGATTTACCAAGGCCAGTCCATGTCAATTGACCAGCCGATTATGACGCTCGCTGTCGGACGCTATTGCATCGTTCACCGTGCTGACGGATTTCTCACCAACCGGTCAGCGCAGCAAGAACAGGAATCGCCGAGAACGTCTTTAGTGTCAGCTTCGGCCAGTCGACCTGCCGGCGGAGAGGGCTTTCACCCATCGCACACACGTACACCGGCGCTCGGCGCAGTGAGCTGCTAAATCTGCGGTCCCTGGACATCGACACCGACAGCGCCTCGGTCCATATCAAGGGTTGGCGGGGTGCGTCGCTGGCGAGCGCATCGAGGAGACCACCAAAAGCGGTCGGTCCCGTGTCGTGAGCCTCGACACCGGCACGGTCGACCTCCTCAAGGCACGCCGCAACCGCCTACTCGCCGAGAAGCTCAAGGCGGGAGAGTTCTGGAAGGGCACGGAGGACGACCACGTGTTCGCCGCGGAATGGGGTGAGCCGACGCACCTGGACACGGTCTCATCCCTCCTGGCGACTCTAACCAAGAGCACGATACAACGGAGGGCATCTTCCCTCTCCCGCGCGCCTGGCTCCACGACGTTCGACACGTCCACGCGACGACTCTGCTCCCGGCAGGCGTTCCCGTTCATGTCGACGCGGCCCAACTTGGGCACGCTGATACAGCGATCACGCGGCGGGTCTACTCACACGTCGTCACCGAGCGGCCGAAGCAGCCACGATCTCCGGACGAGGATCGAGGGCGCAGTGTCGGCCATTGTTAGCAAGCAGCCCCCTTCCGTGCTCGAAAGGGGGCTCTGGGCTTCGAGCCAGCGAGGTGACTTGACCTCCTAACCTTCTGTTACAAGAAACCGGCCACCCCACGATCGTCTGTATCGCCGCAGGTAGACCCGTGTGCGAGTGGTCGCCGATGCCAGCAGTCATAAGCCTCTGTTGCGGTACTTCTCGGCTACCACGGCCGGTGACCCGTCTCAGACGGTCCGGACGAACGTCACACGCTGCGCGGTCAGGTTGGGTCGGGCCTGATAGCCGGCATCTAGCCAGACGGCTTGCGTGTGCTTCGGGTCGGTTGCCCACCAGGCTTGATAGAGAAATGCGCTGCGCGGCAACGGCGCTCCGATCACCCTGGAGACTTCTACGAAGGTCATGTCGATTCGCTCGCGGCCATCTGAGCGAAGACGCCGCTCTAACCTCTCATACTGCTCCCGACGAACCACTCGTCCATCATTGCCGAGACAGGCTTAGCTGTCAGCAGGCCGACCGCTGCGCGTAGCGTGCGGCCTCGTCAGAGGCTTCCGGGCCCACGCCGGACGCCGAGCCCGAAGTCCGAGGACAAGCCGACCCGGAGCGCAGGGCCGGCACCGGCCCGAGCACCGGAAGCAGCGCGTCAGCACCTTGACCTCAGCCCGTAGAGACCCGACGGATTCACAGTCCCACCGGCCAACTCCCCTGACCTGGCACGGCACCGGAAGTCGGTCGTACTTCGGTACGCATTCAGCACGGGGCGACCGGGGGCGCGCCGCGCCCCTATGGTCTCGGTACCTCGCTGTCGATGTTCCGCTCGACCTCGGTGTCCGCATCGGCGATCCCCAGGTCGGAACGCATTACTGAGCGTAGTCTCCCGTTATAACCCCAGAATTGCTCGCCGCGATCAAAGGCGGCATCGAAGGAATCATCGTCACGCACGTCACCGGACTCAAGTCGCTTGGCCATCGCATACCATCTACCGAGGCACCATCTCACAACTCCAGCCGCCTCAAGAACATGCCCGGGAACAGTCATTTGTGCCTCAGCATGGCGCTCGATGTACAGACGCCGGGACTCTTCAAGCTCAGCTCGCACGCCTTCGCCACCGTCTCCCTTGCGAAGAGCAAATAGGAAGCTGTTGATGGCGGCACCGTACCGCCGGATGGCGATGTTTAACGCCACGTAGCAAGCACGCCGCTGTTCAAGATCAGCTCTGCGCTGAGCGAGTTCATACTCCTCTTGCCGCTGGATCTTGGCCAGGTTGAACTCTTGCTGCCTGCTGCGGAGCGCCGTCCGCTGGGCGTAGATCGATCCCACCACCGTGCCTATCACGGCAATGACGGCGGCAAGTAGTGTCGTGACGTACGCCATGAACGGATCCTAGCCGCTCAGATGCGGCCGTATCGAGGTGAAAGAGGCCCAAGTGAACCGCGTAGGCGCATAGGATCTGCGAGTCGCCGACGGCGTCAATCCTCATCCATTTACACGCGAGATCAGACATGTCCAGGCGTGTCCATACATGCTCTCTGACCAGCATGGCAGACTCCCGAGCGTCCACACCTGTCCAAGATCATCCAGCCCTGGTGTTAGCAGTAGCGTTAGCACACCACCCGGCGTGGCCCCTCGGCATGCCCGACGAAGATACCAGCCGAATGCCTAGGAGCCGCATCCCCTGCCTGTTCTTCAGTTGAAACTCAGGTGCGTGTCCGTCGCCGGCCTGCTTACGGTGCCACGGTGGAACTCCGTGAGGAACGACCAGGTGATCTCGCGGCGGTGCGAGACGTGCATCTGCAGGCGTTCGGCGCCGAGGGCGAACACGTCGCCTCGTTGATGGAGGCCCTACGGGAGCGTTTCGTCCCCCATGACGGCCTATCTGTGGTCGCCGAGCAGGGCGGTCGCGTTGTCGGGCACGTGCTGTTCTCGGCTGCCTGGCTAGACGCCCCTCGCCGCATGGTGTCGGTGCAGGCGCTCAGTCCACTCGGCGTCCTTCCGGATTATCAACGTCAGGGCACCGGGGCGGCTCTCGTGCGGCGTGGTCTGGACATCATGACGTCCAGGTCGGTGCCGGTGGTGTTCCTAGAAGGGGACCCCGGCTTCTACCGGCGCTTCGGGTTCTCGCCCGGGGCCACCCTCGGGTTCCGCAAACCCTCGCTACGCATCCCCGATGCCGCCTTCCAGGCGATCACACTTCCTGCGTACGAATCGTGGATGACCGGAACGCTCGTCTATCCGGACATCCTCTGGCAACACGATGCTGTGGGTCTGCGCAGTCCTGGACCAGATGCGGCCGATGCGGTCTACCGTGAGCCTCGAAGCGGCCAACCTGCTGAGGGACACACCATGGCACAGATCGAAGTCAAGAGGTGGAGCGCCGACCACTACACACCGAGGGCAGAGAAGAGCCGGACGCGCAACTGTGCCCAGGGAGGTTCTGAAGTCTGCGGGCGTGATGCGGAGTTCACGATCGTCTACCCAAACGGTGAGTCGATCGCCACGTGTCCAGATCACCTCATCACGTACGTCCGTACGAGGATCAAGGACGACAACTGAACCCGTACCTTTAGCTTGGGAACCATTGCGTTCTGGGCCGTCACCCCAGCTGACCTGGTGTTCGACCGTTCCGCAAGTGACCGTGAGTGCCCCTAATAGACCGCCCCTAATGGCACGGTTACCCCTGCCTGACCTGGGTCGTTCGTCTTCTTGACCGCCGTACATGCTGCTCATACTGTCCGGCTCGGCGTCGTTGGACGCGGTTGATGAGCAAGGTTCCCGGGTCGGCCGCCAGCTCGTACAACTCGACCTCGAACGCCGAGGACAAGCCGACCCGGAGTGCAGGGCTGGCCACAGCCCGAGCAACGAAGCGGCTTGTTAGCCGATCGCTGCGACGTCCCGCACGTCTACACCCGTCCGAGACCATCAAACCCCGTTGTCAACTCCACCGTTAGCACGCACGCGTACCGGAGGGTGCGCCACGCGGGCGGCGACACGGTGTGACAGTTCCTCACGCTCGGATGAACGTCCTGGCCACAGCGATACGACCAGGCAGGCCGGGAGACCAGTGCCTGGACGATGACGCCGTACTCACTGCCAGAAATGATCGACTGGCGCGGGCGGGCGGCGCATTCGATGAAGCGGCGTCCAAGGTAAATAAATAGGGTCGCCCCATGAGCATGAAGCTGCTGCCAGTGGCCGGCACGTTGGTCGACACCATGATCTCGCTCGCGGACGGCCCGTGGACCCGGCAGGCCGTCGAGCGCGCGTTCGTGGAACGCGGATGGATACGGGCCGACGACGTGGGCACTGTTCGAGTGCCCTGGCAGACCGGTTACGAGGACTGGCCCAAGCTGGACCTGCCGGCGGATTCCTGGCCCGAGGCCGGCGACCCGGACGGGGCCGGCTGGCAACTGGACCTGGGCGCGCCGCCGCCTGATAAGGACTCCCATGAGGCGGGCGCGGCGGACCATTCGTTCGTGGCGCTCCCGTTCGCGCTGCTGTGGCCGCCGCTCGTCGCCGAAGACCTCGACGATGATGGGGACGAGAACGACGACGAGGACGATCTGGACGAGGACTTCTCGAACGAGTGGATCCGGTATCCGGACGCCGGGCCCACGGAGTTCGAGGCCGAGTTCCGCCGCGTGCGCGTGCTCGTCGAAGACCGGATCGGTCCGCCCACCCGTACGGTTGGTGACATCACGGTCGGATGGGTCAGGGAGGTCTGGGATCGGGGGACGATGGCGCTCACGCTGTCGATCGAGGACGACATCACGACGTACTCCCACTATGACCGCATCGCCCTCGGCGTCTGGTCGGCCCACTCAGCAGGGGCGTTGGACGGTATCGAGGACGCCTGAGCCGCAGGGCCGGGTGTCAGCCGGTCACCATGCGGAGCCCACCGGGCCCGGCGGCCGGTGGGTTGGTCGGCCTAGGACGGTCGACGTGGCCGCATCCACGGGAAGGTAGACGAGCATGGTGAGCCACCCAGCTCCAGCGACTCGTACACAAAGGACAAAGCGGCGGACCCAAGTGAGACTTCGGCATGTTCGCGACAGCCGCCCAGGGCAGCCGGGCCCCGGCAGAGCAGACACATGAACAGCCCTGACCCCGTAAAAAAACTGGTCAGAGGCCATTCAACTGGTCATCTGATGTGGGCAGGGGCGGGGTCGAACCGCCGACCTTCCGCTTTTCAGAAGTAGCGATCACCCTGGGGCCGTAGCGTCTACCGAGGTGGGACGGTGCCCGACGTGCGCCCGTGGTGCCGGTTGGTTGTCGTCGTTGCCGTCAACGTTGCCGTCACCGGTCGGCCCGTCGACCTCGGTCTTTCAACCGCCGGCCGTGCCGCTCGTGCTGCCCGGTCCGGCGTCGCTGACCGCGGTCGATGAGCAGTGTTCGCAAGTCGACCGCCAGCTCGTACAACTCGACCTCGAACGGGTCGGCGTCGTACTCGATGAGACGAGCCAAGGCGTCTCGATCCTGCTCGGCAGTGACTCGCCGGCGCACCTGTTCCCGCCAGACAACCTCGCTCGCCTCGGCCTCGTCCATGCCCCGACGGTAACCTCTTGCCTCCGCCATGAACACCTGGATGCGAACCACCGACATCCTCATCTGCAACCATCCGGCCCAGTTCCCACCTTTGCTGACCAAGCCCCAGCGATCTTGGACGATCGTCGGCCGCGGGTGTTGACCGGCTTTGCCGTGAACTGTCGCACAACTCCGTTCATGACCAGGGCGGGGGTCACCCGCAGGAAGGCTTCCGCCAGCCATGCTGGTACGTAACAATAGGTATGTGACTGAAGAGACTGAATCTCGCAAAGGCCCTGCAATCGACAGGACCGTAGGAAACTTGGTCAACTCCAGCGTTGCTGTCGCATTGCTACAGGGCGGCCTATCTCCTGATGCCGCTGCGGCTGTCGCTGGCGCGATTGGGCCCATGGCTGAAGAGCTGTCTTACAGCCTGCGGCGACGAACGGTGCTTCGATCAGCCCGCCTTCAACGATTCTTTGAATACAGTGTGCGAGATCAGTCGACGACCATAGAGCAAATGCTCCAAGAAGTTACTCGGGATGATTTGAAGGCTGAACTTCTCTTCCGGGCGATCGAGGCTGCGAAAGATTCAATAAGTGAGATCAAGCTCCAGGTGCTTGCGAGGGCCTTTGCGACAGGGGCATTTGCGGCCGACGAGGCGGTTGTTGATCAATCGATACTTATTGTCGAAGCCATATCACAACTGGAGGCTCACCATCTCCGCGTCCTTAATATTCTTTGCGGCGAATCTACCACTCATTTTGACTCTAGCGGCGCTCCTGTAGAAGAGCCTGTGGCGAGCGAACTTCGCAACTGCTGGTCTGACGAGCAGATTGCACAAGCTGATCCGGGCGTTGCTGCGGTCGTCAATGCACTTACCGCGAGACTCAACAATCTTGGGATGCTTCACGACGACAGTCGAAGTCGTCTGGGTATTGACGTGGCCCTATGGAGACTTACCGTGTTTGGCCAAGCTTGCGCCAACGAACTTCATCGGCTAGGGACGCAATCCGGGGGATGAGCAGACTCGATGCGCCAGGACAGCTAGGCAGACCCACCTGGCAAACGCGCGTGGCGCTTGCTGCCTTCGGCGGTTTGTCGGCCTAACCGACTTCCCTAGCCGCACAGACTCACCCGCTCCGGGCGGCTTGTTCGCGCGAACGGCACGCAATATGTGAAGACCGTTTCGCGCGAACAAGTGCCCGGCCCGCGGGGGGCTGGGGGCCGCGAGGCGGACCGCGAGGCCCCCGCTTCGGGCACGTTCAACCGATTTCCGTAGGCTCGTAGTCCTATTTGGCGATGGGGCGGACGCGCCAGTTCCACGGTGCATCTTCGTGGCCCGGTTTGGTACTCGTCCTCTCCTCGGGCTGGTCATTGGCCACAGGGCTTGGGCCTTGGTTGCGTGAGCAGTCATGGCTAACAAGGTCACCCGAATCACACATCAGGCATTGCGGCTGCTGCTCTCGCGTACGCATCCGCTTCAATTCCTGTTGGCGCTTCTCCTCATGCTCTCGATGCCATGCTTGCAGCCGTTCCTGCCGCTCGCGCCTCCGCTGACCTTTCGTCTTCTTTGCCACAAGATCCTTCACACGCTACGCCGTCTTCTCAAGAGCTCATGTATATCGCTCCTGTCGGCTTATAGCCATCCTTGACCGTCGTAGTGCCGTGAGTGAAGGTCAGGGCTTCGTAGGCGCGCCTCATGACGGGCGGGCGGGCGGTCCGGTGCGGCGGGACCGGACGGGACAGGCCGCACGCCCGGCGCGCCGGGGCGGGCGGCCGCCGGCGGCGCGTAGCAGCGCCCTTGAAGACGTAGAGAAATTTCTCCTCCGGTACGGCATGCATGCTTGTCGTGTCCCGGGTCATGCTTGACACTCCAGTCCCGCCTGATGGTTGACAGCGCCGGCGACGATCTGAATGGTGTCCGGTGGGCGATGCGGCGCGACCAGAAGCCCGCCAGGTTCTTACTGAGGGGTTCCGGTTTACCGATGACTTCGCAACCGTTGCCCCCGCCAAACGAGAGACCAGCCCGAAACGAGCCGTCGAGGTCCCGCCTCGGTGCCAGTGCGGCTTGCTACGGCTGGTCGAGTGATCCCATCTTGATGCGCTGAAGCAGACGGCCGAACTGGTCACCAGTCAGGGTCAGCCGCCCACCGTCCGGGTCTTTGGAGTCTCTGACCCCGACTCCCTCAGGCAACGCGGCCAGCTCGACACATGCCTCGTCGGTCGCGCTTCCGCTGCGGGTGCTCTTGCGCCAGTCGATCCTCATGAGAAACCTTCCATGACCTCAACGATCAGGGTCCGGGACGCGTCTTCGCTCAGCGCCTTCGCCCCGATCATCTCGAAATCTACGGCGAGCTCCCGCACTTCAACAGGATCTTGGACCAATCGCCCACCATGGAACGCGCCGATGTAGGCGACGTCGGTCTCAAGGCTCATGACCTGAAACGGACCGTTGAGGCCAATGTGAGCTCCGACCTTCCTGGGGACGACGCGGGTGATCACATTCGATCGCTCGCCCAGATCAAGCAGACGCTGAAGTTGAGCCCTCATTACCTCGACTCCGCCTACTGGACGATCTATCGCGTCCTCATCCAGCAGGACCAGGAGGACGGGTGGGTTCGGACGCTCGAAGATCGCGTCCTGCCGAGCGACGCGTGCCGCCAACGCCCGGTCGACGTCCTTGACGCCGGCCACAGCGAGGAAGGCGCGGGCGTAGTCATCCGTCTGCAATGGGACGGGAATGACCTGCCCCTGGTAGATCCGGATGATTTCAGCCTTCGATTCGTATTCGGTGTACTGCCGGAACCAGTCCGGATCATGGGATGTGTTCGCAAAGAAGATCAGCAGCTCGAAGAGATGCGGGGTGTTGTACCGCGCGTCAAGCTTTCTGGCCTGGTCATCACCGAGCTTGAGCCGACCTGCCTCGATGTTGGAAACAGTCGAGCGAGCCGCATTGATAATCTCTCCGCACTGCGCTAGCGAGAGGCCATGCTTCTCTCGTTCAAAACGCAGGGCATAGGCCAGAAAATGCCAGAGCGAGATCTTGGGGTCGAGGGGGTCTCGGACGCGAGCCACGCCACCTCCCGTGTTTCCGATTTTCGGAGATACACATAGAAGGTAGCTTCAACCGCCCATCGTCGGAGGAGAAACAAAGAAACAACGCCCGAGAGGCTCGACGATGACCACAACCTCCGACTGCCTGCTGCTGCCCATCCTGGCATCGAAAGCGGCCCCCGGACTGGCGCGGACGCTGACCCGATCGCGACTCGACAAGTGGGGCTATGGGCACATTTCAGACGATGCATTCCTCATCGCCTCAGAATTGATCACCAACGCCGTAACGGCCACGCCCGGTAAGGAGATTCGCTACCAGTGCAGCCGCGACATCGACGGCGTGCTCATCGCGGTGTGGGACAGTAGCCCGAGCACCCCGCGGGTCCGCCCGCTGATCGAGATGACCCTCGACACTCTCGACGTGTGCGAGGAGCACTGGGACGACAACGGCGGCCGGGGCCTCCCGATCGTCGCCACCCTCGCGGCCGAGTGCGGCCACACTCCCGACCCCCACGGAGGCAAGTGGGTCTGGGCCAGGCTCAAACCCTGATCCCGCCGCGCCGACTCCAGACGGTCGGCCTTGAGGGCTTCGAGGTGACCTCCAGCCGGGGCCTGCTGCTGGTGTCGCAACTCGTCCACGCCTGGGGAACCGACCGACCACGGAAGGCGGAAAGATCGTATAGGCCAAGCGCGCCCTCTGAACACCCAGGTGGAGCAGCACGTCCTGTTCTGGCGGACGTACCAGGGCCGCGCCGACAGCGGAGGAGCTCCTGAGCGTCCTGGCCGGCTCTGGAGCCTCTGGGGTGGCGTCTCGTACTGCTCCACCACACGCAGGGTTCCCGCTGTCACCACTGTGGGTCTACGTCGGCTGCCCCGACAATCCCGAACTCGCTCCGGGCATCTTTCCAGAGCTTCACGGTCGCCCGGTACTTGGCCCCCACGCCTCGGCGAACTCCGCGAAGCGCCGTTGCCGCCACCAATAACAACGAGGTCCTCAATCGCCAAGCGTCAGCAATCCAAGAGCTTACCTTTTTATCACATCGGCATTCTTTGTGCGAATTCAGGTAGAGCGGACCAGAAAGACTTCTGCTCCTCGCCCTCGGGGGTGATTTCGACGCCGCCTCGTTGAAGCATTACCAGGGAGGCGAGTAGTACGCCGCGCAGCATCTCTTGAGCAACGACGTGGCGCGTGGAGAAGAAATCCTGAACAAGAGCTCGGGTGAAGTCGCCGAAGACAGAAGTGTCGATGTCGTACATGTCTTCAGCAACCGCCTCCAACCCCGTTGAAATCTCCAGAGTACGGGCGATTGCTTCTGCAAGGTTGACGTACAGTTGCCCGACCCGCAGTGATGGACTCCACACGGTCTCGTCATCGACGTCGAAGATGTAACCCATTATGACCACTCCAGCAGGATCTGTTCGCTCGGATATGCTAGACGCAATCTCTCAACCGCCGATTCTACCTCGGATCGGAACGCGGGATCGGCATCGGGAGTGGTGAAATAAAAACCGATGGGTGCCTGTTCGTAGCCGACCATGTATTGGCGCGCGTCGAGATAGGATGAGAACTTCTTGTCAATGTGCTTGGCCACCCATCGGCCGATGTCGCCAGCGTTGGTCGCGCTCTTCTCTTCCCACAGGACCCCGTCTTGGATGCGGTCGATATCAGTGATCGTCCTGCCGGGCACGGCCGGATCGTCGACGACGTAGTCTCTCTGCCCTTCCAACGATGTGGGCCTGCCCGCTTCGGCTTCGCCATCGGCGAGCTCTTCACCGACAGCTGATTGGAATTCGGTGGTCTCACCTGCGGCATCCTCCACGGTGCCGTCGCCCACGGCATCTTTGCCACTGTCGACGCCCTGGTCACCGAGGGCCTCTGGAGGCGCGGCGTTCTCCTCAGGTCCTTCGGAGGCGGGCGCCGTCTCTTCAGTGGATTGGGCGACTTCTGGGCCCGGTTGTGGCTTGTTCTCCTCGCCGGGGGCTGGGTCTTCTGTGGGGCGCGGGGAATCTGCTGCTGGTTCGGCTGGCGGTTCGCCGCCGTCGTCGCCGTCGGTGTCGCCGGGTGATGCCTCAGTAACTGGGGTCCGTTCTTCGGGCTCGCGGTCGTCGTCTCCCGTGTTCTCGCTTTGCGGCGGGGCACCTTTGTCACCATCGACGGTCTGGACGTCCTGGAACTTGGCTCGTAGTTGTTCTGCGACTTGGATTTGTGCTTCGCGGGCACGGGCCAGGCTTTCCAAGCGGGAGGGTTGCTTGGGAGGCGCTGCGTTGTCGGGCAGGAGGGATTCTTGCTGCCGGGGTGGTTCGGGGTCGTCGGTCTTGTCGTCGGCGCTGCTGCCGCCGTCCCCGGGGTACGGTTCCCTGTGGTCGTCGTCCTGGCCTCCCGCCCCGCTGGTCTCGGGTTGACCGGCAGTGAGTTCAGGGTTGTCATCGGCCCGCTCGTCCTCGTCCTGGGCCGGGTCCTCGGACTTCGCCTGGCCGCGCTTCTCCGCTTCCAGGCAGCCGTTGCCGTTCTCAGCGGGGCCGGTCGTGTCGTCGGGTTCATTGGTTACCTGAGAGCCGACGTCGGCTTCGTCAGTCTCGTCTGCTATTGGATTCTTCTTGGCGACCGGCTTGGCCTCAATCGAGGAGTCCCCGAGGGTCTGCTGCTTGTCGCCAGTCGGGGCGGTTGAGGACTCGTCGGCGGCTCCCGGTCGTCCGGGAAACTTCCAGCCAGCTGCAGTGAGGCTGTCCATACGGGGCGTCTTCCCGTTTGCTCCGGGAGAGTCGGCCGGTGACTTGTCGCGGGTGCTCTGCGGGGTGGCCTTGTCGGCGGTCTCCGGGCCTTCGCCCGGCCCACCGGGATGATCCACGCCCACGCTCGCTGCCCTTCCATAGGAGGGAGGTGAAATGCCCGACCGGACGGCTCACCGGGGTGTGTGCGTGACGTGCGGGGCTACGCCAGATCACACGGCCTCTATGTAACCGCGCGCGTGCAAAGTTCGCACGTGCGGCATGTCGAGGCCACAGCACCGCATGCGTTTAACGTGGCATACGCACTACAAAGCCGCGTGCACGTTCGCTTTTACATGCAGGGCACGACGAAAAACGGAGTTAGCGGCCCGCTTTTGGAGTAATACGCTACTCCTCCAGGAGCACTCACAGGGTTGACCGAGCCGGTTCCGTCGCAGGTGCCCTCGCTGATCCCGCCGAGTCGTTCGATGTCCTCGGCCGGGGTGTCGGTCAGGAGGGAGACGCTGGAGGCAGCCGACCCGTCGAGTTTGCGGAGGTTGGCGAGCATGGCCTGACGCATCTCCTCGCGGCGGGACGCCAGATAGGTCCGCGCGGCCTCACCGCGGGATCCTTGGCCTTCCGAGGAAGCGGGCCCCGTCTTGATCAACTTCTCTTGTCCGGGTCCACCCTGAGGGGCGCGCTACACCGAACGCAGGTTTGGTCTTGTTTCGGTGTGCTGGGCGATCAGTTGGTCGGCTAGGACGGCCTGTAGTTGAGTGATCTTGGCTTGGGCTTCGGCTAGTTGGGCTTCGAGGTCTGCGGGTGCGTCCTGGCTGCTCGGGGGCGTGCGGATCTTGGCTAGGGCATCTAGGGCGGTTTCGTCGGCGGTGGGGAGGGTGTGTAGGTAGCGCTCGGTGGTGGAGATCTTGCGGTGGCCTAGGCGTTCTTTGACGACCTGGAGGTCGGCGCCGCCGGCTAGGAGCCAGGAGGCGTGGGCGTGGCGGAGGTCGTGGATGCGGGGTGACCAGCCGAGGTCGGCGGCGGCTCGGGCCGGGTGCCAGCAGTGGTTGCGGAACCAGCTGGCGGGGATGTGGGGGTCGTCGTCGATGGCGCGGGGCTTGCGGGGATTGTCTTTGCCCTGGGCACGGCGGTCGGCTCGGTAGGCGGCGTAGGCGGCTCGGCAGTGGTGGCATTTGCACTTGCCGAGGCTGTAGGCCGTGATCGTTCCGTGGGTGTAGGTGCGGCCGTTCGGGGCTTCGAAGGTGAGGGCTTCGGGGTCCAGGAGTTCGAGGTTGGGTGGCTCGGCTCGGCGGCTGAAGAAGAGGTCGTCGGGGGCGAGGTTGTGGGCTTCTGCGTGGGACTTGAGCTTGGCGACTATCTGGGGGCTTAGCTTGAAGCGGCGCCAGCGTTGGCCCTTGGGATAGTCCTTCACCAGGAAGCGGCGGCCTTCGGGGTGGAACTTTGGGACTAGCTCGACTACTGCGCGGCTGACGGTGAGGATGCTGGTGGCGAAGTCGAGGTCCTTGACGCGGAGTTCGGTCAGCTCGCCCCAGCGGAGGCCGCTTTCTATGTCGGTCTCGACCAGGAGCTTGGAGGTCTCGTCTGGGAGGGCCTCGTAGATGCGGGCGAACTGGTCGGCGGTGATGATCTGGCGCGGCTTCTCGGGGACGGGGTCGGTCTTCACGCCGCGGCTGGGGTGGTAGACGAGGACGCCGTCGTTGACCGCGGTGGTGAAGATGGCGTTGAGGATCGCCGTCTTGCAGTACTTGATGCGGTAGGCCGAGACGCCCTGCTTATTGAGGTGCGTGATCCACTCGCGGACGGTCTCTGAGGTGATGTCCTGCAGCCTCATGTCGCCGAAGTACGGCATGACGTGGGAGGCGAGGGCGTAGGCGTAGTCCTGGCGGGTCGATGCCTCGATGCGGTGGTTCGGGAACCAGCGCTCTTCGACGTAGGTGCGGAAGGTCTGGCGGGCGCGGCGGGGATCGCCTGCCTTGCCCTCGGCGATGCGAGTCTCGGCTCGTTGCCAGGCTCGGTCTGCTTCCTTGCGAGTGGCGAAGGTGCCGGCCGTCTGGCGTATGCCTCGGGCGTCGTTGTAGAGCGCTTGGTATCGGGTGCCGTTCGGCCCCTTGCGCTTGCGCGTGAAACCCATGGCCCCCCGAGATCATCTGTCACGCATTTGTCACTGGATCATGGAAATCCGAGCGATACCGGCGAGTACAGGATGGCACACGAAACAGCCTCTGACCTGCAGTTTAGCGGTTTCCTAGCGGTCGGCGGGAGGGACATTTCTGGCACTTCCAAGCTGGCTGCGCGGGTTCTATTATCGTCGCCTGGCCATTACGGGGTACCGGTTCTCGGGGCCTTTTGCGGGGGTCAGCCGACGTGGACGACCGGGCGCTGTTCGATGTCGGGTTCGGCCTGGCGGAGGATCTCGCGGGTGAGGGGTGGGACGTCGCCGCCGCCGAACACCAGGTAGCGGAGCAGGGCGCCGATCGGGTTGCCTTCGGCCCAGTGGAAGTAGACGTGCGGTTGCTTGCCCGTCTCGTACTGGATGTGGAGCAGGATCGCCGCGATCGCGTTGGGGATGCTGGGGGTCTCGGTGCGCAGGATGCGGTACCCGTGGCGTTCCTCACCGGTGACGTGCAGGGTGGACTCGAACTCCGACGCGTCCGAGACGGTGAGCTCGAGGAAGAGCAGATCCTCCTCCGCGCGGAGGCGGTGCAGTTCCCAGGCCTCGTGTGCCTTGTCCAGGTACTCCTGGCGGTCGCGTTCGTCGGGTTCGTTGGCGATGATCCGCAGCTCGCCGTCCCGGTCGAGGAAATCGCGGGCCTTCGCGTCGAACTCGACGTCGGTGATGCGCAGTTCGGTCGAGCGGGTGGCGCGGGAGATGAGCGACGTGACGACGATCGCGACGCAGAACACGACGGCGATCACCAGGCCGTCGGGGCGTTCGATGATGTTGGCGAGCGTGGCGTAGGTGAAGAGCAGGGTGACGACGCCGAAGGAGACGGCGGCGCGGCGGCGGCCGCGCTTCCAGGCCGCGAGCGTGGCGGCGACCGCGGCGGACAGGATCAGCGCGAGGACGCCGGTGGCGTAGGCGCCGCCCTGCGCCTCGACCTGGGCTCCGAACAGCAACGTGATCGCGAACGCGGCGGAAGTGAAGATCAGGACCAGCGGGCGGGTGGCGCGGGTCCAGTCCGGCGCCATCCCGTAGCGCGGCAGGTACCGGGGGACGATGTTGATCAGCCCGGCCATGGCGGAGGCGCCGGCGAACCACAGGATCGCGACTGTGCTGAGGTCGTAGGCGCTGCCGAACCACTCGCCGAGGTTCTCGTGCGCAAGGTAGGCCAGCGCTCGGCCGTTGGCCTTCCCGCCCTCCTGGAACTCCTTCTCCGGGATCAGCACGCTGGTGGCGAAGCTGGAGGTGATCAGGAAGACGCTCATGATGACCGCGGCCGTGGTCAGCAGCTTGCGCGCGCCCTGGATCCGCCGGTTCAGGTCGCCCTTGACCAGCGGCATCACGGCCACTCCGGTCTCGAATCCGGACAGTCCGAGGGCGAGCTTGGGCATCACGAACAGCGAGACGGCGACCATCACCAGCGGGTTGGAGTGCTCCGCGGTCAGCGCGTGCCTCCAGTCGGTGACCAGCCCCGGGTCGGACGCCACCTTCGCCAAGGCCGTCCCCACCACCACGACGTTCAGCACCAGGTACACCGCGACCAGGACGACGGCGATCGAGATCGCCTCGCTGAACCCCACCATGAAGACCGCGCCCAGCGCCGCGATCAGCACCAGCGTGACCGGGATCTGCCAGCCCGCGATCGCGTCCGGGGCGAACGGATTGTGCAGCAGGTGAGCGGTGGCGTCGGCGGCCGACAGCGTGATCGTTACGATGAAGGCGGTGGCGACGAACCCCAGCAGGAACAGGACCAGGAGCTTGCCGCGCCAGCCGGGCAGCAGCCGTTCCAGCATCGACAGCGACCCCAGCCCGTGCGGGCTCTGCCCCGCCACCGATCGGTAGACCGGCAGCGCTCCGAACAGGGTCAGCGCGACCAGCAGCAGGGTGGCGACGGGGCTCAGCGCCCCGGCCGCCAGGGCGGCGATGCCCGGCTGGTAGCCCAGGGTGGAGAAGTAGTCGACACCCGTCAGGCACATGACCTGCCACCAGGCGTGCTGCTTGTGCGGCGCGTCCTCGTGATGCGGGCTCTTCTTGTGCGGCCCCGGCTTGTGCCCCGGGCGGTGCAGTCCCTGGAGCAGCCACCGCCGCATCCCTGAAT
Source organism: Actinomadura sp. K4S16 (assembly GCF_008327685.1). Lineage (GTDB taxonomy): Bacteria > Actinomycetota > Actinomycetes > Streptosporangiales > Streptosporangiaceae > Spirillospora. The sequence goes on along the minus strand of NZ_BDDE01000016.1, from coordinate 374,057 downwards.
CCGCGTCCGGTTCCAGCGACGTTCCCATCCGGGCCCCCAGGTCGACTCGCGAGCCCGCACACAATACTGCCGCGCCGGGATACCGCGTTCTCCCCTCCCGCTGGAAGCGGGGCTACATCCGTCCGGGCGAGCTCTCTTCGGCTAGTTGCCAGAGGAGTTCGAAGCGTTCCTTGCACTCGCGGGTGTAGTCGGTGCGGGTCCGGAGGCGGGTCATGAAGAAGCCGAGCTGGCGGTTGGAAGCCGGGACGACTTCGTACGCGACCTCCTCGTCGAAGAGGATGAAGTCGGTCGGACTGTCGAGGATGGCCGGAATCTGGTTGTAGCGAAGCGCCCTGACCTCGATTCCGGCGCCGCGCTGCTCCTGGGTGATCGACCGGAAGTCCTCGTCGTTGAAGTCGGGGTCGCCCTCCATGATGAACAGGCGGCGGATGACCACTCCCCGGTTCTTCGCCTCGACCTGGGCCTTGAGGTAGCGCCGGCCGTGCTCGCTGGTCCAGAAGCCCCCGCTGAAGTTGTCCCCCCTGCCGTCGACCGTGGTGGTGCTGGTCGCGTCGAGGGTCTTCATGGTGGCGGTGGTGAGCTGGAGGATCCAGTTGTGGTCTTCGCCGTCGCAGGTCACCTCGCCCTCACCCCGGCTGAGCCTGTCGATCAGATCGGTGTCGCCCTTCACCAGGATCTCGGTGAACCGCCTGATCAGCGGCGGGCAGTCCTGGCCGAAGTTCACCACGGCCTCGCGGAACCGGGTGAAGGCCTCGCGGTCCAGGGCCGAGTCGCCCAGTGCCTGCTGCCACTTCGCGGACTCGATGGCCAGATCGGTCGCGCGCATCCACCGTTCGATCCCCTCGACCCGGCCGTCGAAGTCGATCAGCAGCTGCACCAGCATGATCACGCCGCCGATCAGGACCGACAGGGTGAGCGACTGGGCGACGTCCTGGTCCGCGACGAAGTTCGTGATGACGAAGGCGAAGGCCCCGGCGGCCGTGGCGACCGCGACCCTTCTGATCACGCCGCCGGTGCTGATCGACGGTAAGGGTTCTCTCGACACGCTCAACCACTTTCTGACATGAGGCTTCGCACAGCCTGATCACTTCTGCTGGAGCACGTAGCTGGCCTTGTCATGGAATCCGATGACGGTCCCGCCGTCCGCGACGAGCCGGCCCAGCGTGTCCCGCACCGCTCTGCGCCAGCGGACGGCCAGGTCGGAGCCGGCCATGCGGATGCCCTCGATGTCCGGGGGCACCTCGAGCAGGACCGTCTCGGAATCCGTCACGCGGAGCTCCGGTCCCCCGTCCGGCCCGACGACCAGCAGCCGCTGCGCGTCGGCCGGAACCTTGATCGGCATTGGCCGGCCCCGGTCGACCGCCCCTCTCACCTCGGGCTCCGTGATGTGCCAGACGACCCTGATGCGGTCGGACTGGTCATGCCCGTTGATGGCGTCGGGCATCTGCCCGTAGTGGTTCTCGAGGTACGCCTCGGCGCGCGCGCCGAGTTTGGCGAGGTTGAAGTGCGCGTTGCGGCGTACGAGCGGATCGAAGGTCCAGATGATCCGCTCGATCCCGTGGTCCATCGCCCAGCGGCGCTGGTGCAGCTTGAGTTCCAGGCCGGCGTGCGGCTTGACCGCGCCGGTCACGTACGACAGGAGCGCCCGGCCGTGCGGCGGGCCGAAGTGACCGACCGATGCGCCGACCAGCGCGCCGTCGAGAAACGCTCCGGCGACGTAGTTCCCCTCATACGCGTATCCGCGCATGATCTCCCGGAGGATCGAGAGTGCGCCGTCCTCGAACCCCCAGATCCGGTCGAACAACTCGCAGGCCGCGGCCAGCTCATCGAGCTCCCGCAGTTCCCGGATTACAAAAGCGGACATGCCCACCTGCCTGTGGTCGATGCTCTTGATCCAAGATGCGCGATCACGTATACATTTCTACAATGTATGCGGGAAGCTTCGGGAGGACTATTGCCCAGGCATCGCGAAACTGATCTTGGCCAGGAACGGTCAGCGAATTCAAGTTTCAACCGAGACGTTTCGTGGAACCAGATGGACTTGCCGGCCTACTGGAGGTCCAACTACCAGGAACCGCACGGGGACGATCTGAGCTTCGTCGCAATGGTCGGTTCCTTCATGGTCGACCACCTTCAGGGTAGAACCGACCTCCAAGGCGTCGATGTCGGCACCGGGGCCAATCTCTATCCCGCCTTCTCCATGCTCCCCTTTTGCTCCGCGCTGACGCTGATCGACATGTCCCCCTCCAGCATCAACTGGCTCACGCGCGAGCTCGGCGGCTCGTTGGACGCCTGGACCCCCTTCTGGGACGAGTTCGCCAAGATCCCCGCGTACGCGGCCGCCGGCCCGTTGCACGAGGCCATCAGGGCCCGCACCCGGATCGAGATCAAGCAGGCGTCGGTCTTCGACCTCCCCGGCGAGCAGTGGGACGTCGGCACGATGTTCTTCGTCGCCGAATCCATATCCGGGGACAGGGAGGAGTTCGAAGCGGCGCTCGCGCGGTTCGTCATGGCACTCCGGCCGGGTGCTCCGTTCGCCGTCGCGTTCATGGAGAACTCCGAAGGCTGGCGGGTCGGCGATCAAGACTTTCCGGCCGTGGCGATATCCATCGAGGATGTCGTCGCTTCTATGCCTTTTTGCACACAACTGCACCACGTGAAGCGGTTGAGCGCGGAGGAAAAGCCGATCCGTCCGGGCTATACTGGGATGATCTTGGCATGCGGCATCAAAAGATCAACTGAAGGCTGAGCACGATGAGGATTCAACCACGCGAAGAACTCCTCAACCTCTGGCGCTCCGTCGTGAAGGTCTCACTCGATGGAGACAAGTGGCAATGGGGCGGCCGGTACGAACGCAACTCGATCAGCGATGCCGAGCAGCTCCTGTGCATCATCTACCCGGCGACGGTCCTCCCCTACTTCCGCCTCGACCAGCCCGACGAGACCGCCGACGACATCCTCGAGGTGTTACGGCCGCTCGGCGACGAGTTGGACATCCCCCAGCGCCTGATCGAGCTGCTCATCGAGCACATCGAGTACTACACCGACAGCGACGGCCCCTCCTTCTCCGGAGGCAGCTACTTCAAGGGCGCCAAGGACGGCACCGAGCCCACCCCGAAGCAGATGCGGGTCGACGTCGTCGACTCGTACTCGATGGCGGTCTCGCTGATGCTGAGCACGCTGTCGCTCGTCCGCGGCTTCGGCAACACGCTCATGAACCCCGAGGTCGAACGCCGCCTGCGCCACCTCGAGCGGATCGCGAACGTCCGGCTGACCGCCGCGCTGGTGGGCCTGCTGCGCAGCTTCGTCATCAACGTCTTCACGCCCGACTCCGACGAAGGCCGGGCCCTGCTCGGCACGGTGAACCGGACCAACCGCTCGAATCGCCAGGTCGCCGAGGAACTGCGCTCGTCGCTGCAGGAGATCCGGGCCTCCCTCGGGGACGTGACCTTCGGCTTCCGCCAGCAGCGCGCCGCCGAACTGATCGAGAACCGCAACCGGCTGTTCGAGATCGGTTGGACCTGGGGCATCGCCGAGGACGCCCCGGAGGTGGAGATCGCCCCCTCGGTGACGAACCAGCGCACCGGCGTCGCGGAGAGCGCGCCCTTCCTGTACTTCACGGTGAACGCGCTGGACGGCATCGCCGACCTGTTCTCCGGACGCACGACCGTCCTCGGCCTCCTCAACGAGGAGCAGCAGCGCCTCGCCGGCGCGCTCAAGCTGCGGTGGGAGCTCACCCAGCGCTACTGGGGCACGATCGCCACCTTCGGCGACTCCCGCAGGTGGCCGCTGGAGGACCTGCCGTGGCGCACCACCGACGACCGGGAGTCCGACCACTTCAGCCTGCTGATCATCTCCCTCGTCCTCCAGGACCAGGAGGTCCGCGGCACGAGCACCATGGAACTCCCGCGGCTGGGGGAGATCCTCATGAAGCTCGGAGAGCGCGGCCGCGTGACCAGCCGGGCCACCCGGGACGACGCCGCCGTCGGGTACCACACGCCGGGAACGGAGATCCAGCTCGGCGGCAGCGGCGGCGACGGGCCCGACCTGATCTGGCGGCTCAACGACTTCTCCCCGCTGCTGCTGAAGAACGTCCTACGGCTGGCCAAGCTGTCCAGGGACGCCGATCTGCGGGAAGACCTCGTGCAGGCCGCGGACGAGATCTGGGACCACATCTTCCGGCGCCGGATCCAGCACTCGGTCCACGCGGGGCTCTGGGACGACGCGGCGAACGTCTTCGAGGGTCTCGACAAGCACAACGACCGCCCGTCGTGGTACTACACCGAGCGGATCGTCGAGTGCATCGTCATGGCGATCAACCTGATCCGGGATCCGCTCCCCCGCAGCAGCAGCATCCACGCCTACGCCCGTGGCATCCTCAGCGAGACCGACAACCTCTTCGATCTGGAGCTCCTCGAGGCCAACGTGGTCGACCGGGGAGCGCTGCGCGCCCAACTGGAGGAAGCCCGGCTCAACCTCAACCATGCGCATGAGATCGCGTCACTGCGGCCGGCCACCGCCGTCGGGATCGCGATGGAGATCCTGCGCATGCTGGAGAAGGTCGGTGTGGCCCGGCAGAACGCCGCGGAAGGGACCGGTTGACGTGCTCGTCATCGCCACCTCCGACAAAGGCGGCACCGGACGCTCGGTCACCACGTGCAACGTCGCCTACCGGCGCGCGATCCAGGGCGATGACGTCTGCTACCTGGACTTCGACTTCGGTTCGCCGACCGCGGGGGCGATCTTCGGGATCGAGCAGATGGCCCATGGGACCAAGGGCGAGGACGGGCTCCACCGGTATTTGCAGGGCAAGACGGTGACGCCCAGCCATGTCGACATCTGGTCGGAGAGCCGCCGGCCCCCGGGCACCGGCCCCCGGCCGACGGGCGCCGGGAACCTCGTCCTGTACCCCGGTGACCTCGGCGGCGGTGAGTTCACCGCCAAGCCCGAGGTCATCGAGCGCTGCGCCGAGCTGCTGCTGCAGTTGCAGAGCCAGTACTCGGTGATCTTCATCGACCTGAGCGCCGGGCGGTCCCACGCGGCGGAGATGATCCTCACCGTCACCGCGCGGGAGGAGCGGATCTCCGACACCCGCTGGCTGGTCTTCCACCGCTGGACCAGGCAGCACATCTCGGCCGCGGCGGACCTGGTCTTCGAGGACCGGGGGCTGCTGGAGTTCGGCAACCTGTTCGGCCACGACCGCGACGAGCTGCGCCGGCGCATCCGGTTCGTGCGGACGGCGGTGATCGACCCGAAGAGCGACCAGGGCGTGCTGGGGCTGCGCGCCGAGCAGGAGGCGTGGTTGCGCCAGGTCGACAAGGGCCTCAACGAGCAGGCCAACATCGCGGGGCTGGGCCGTACCTCCGTCATCGCGACGGTGCCCGTCGACCCGGTGCTCCAGTGGCGGGAGCAGCTCATCACCGACGAGGACGTCTACGCCGAGATCGCCAACGACGGCACCGTCGAGGCGTTCGCCAAGCTCGCCGCGAACCTCGACGACCCGGCGGCATGGAGCCGGCTGTGACGGAGCCCGAGTTGGAGGTCGACGTCCTCACGAGCCAGCCCCGCGTGGAGCTGGTGCCGCGCTCGCACCTGTCGCTCGAGCTCGGCCACCTGTACATGGAGGATCTGCTGGACGGTCCGGAGACCCTGCGCCGCCACTTCGAACGGATCGGCCCATGGGTGGACTTCGTCCGCGCCCGACACCCCGCGCCCCTGCGGATCAGCACCTGCTTCCTGGTCGACGACTACTTCAGCCAGCTGACCTCGCCCAAGAAGCTCGTCCCCGAGCTGCTCGACGCGGCGCACGACGCCGGGTTCGGCATCGACTACCTGGTGCGGGAGTCCGCGTGCGCATCCGCCGGCGACGTGTCTCCGGCGGAGCTGGTCCTGGGACGTATCGTCTCCGACCCCCCGCAGGGCAGCAACGGCCTCCGTCCCCCGGTCCACATCACCGGCTGGGTCTCCAACAGCAAGGACAGGCTCCGGCCCGACGGCTTGGACGAGGCGCTCGCCACCCGGCCCTGGCGCCCTCCCGAGGAGAACGGCGCACGGAGTCATAACATCTGCCTGGAGGTGCAGATCTGGGACGAACAGGACGGCCGGCGGCGGTGGTCCTGTGCGATGCTCTCGGCCGTCTGGCAGCTGCTCCGGCTGGGGCTTCTCCGCCACCAGGGCAAGCCCGTGGTCTCGCCCACGCGGTGGACGGCCGAGTACCCGGACCGTTGGGAGGACCTTCCGCCGCTGGTCCAGCTAGCCGACGCCGCCCAGCCGTTCGCCGCGTTCCAGACGATGTCGTTGCTCCAGGCCCGGTTCGCCGACGTGGAGGCCGCCGTGCGGACCATCCTCGACCAGGTGTTCGTCGATCCGGCCGTCACCGAGCAGACCGCCGCCCAGGCGGCGGCCCAGAAGGTCGATCTGCCAGGTGACGTCGTCGGCAGGATCTCCCATGTCTTCGGCGCCGGCTTCTGAGAGCGCCCTCTCCATCGGAGAGATCCGGACCGGCCTCCTCGCGCACTCCTCGCAACTGTCCATGGCGGAGACGGTCAGGCTGCTCGACCTGGTGCCCGGCGAGCAGGTGCGGCATGCCGCGCGTCCGCGCGCCTACGCCGTCTCGCCCCAGCGGTTGACCGGCATCGACTGCTTCATGCCTTCGCATTCGGGACGTCGTGTCCGGGGCGTCGGCACGTTCGCGACACGGGCCACCCTGACAGGCGGCCTGATCGTGCAGTCCTGCTCGCACACGACGCTCGTGCCGTCGTCCCGGCCATACCGGCAGGCGTGGTCGCATTACCTGGCCAATCCCGGCGTGGCCGAATACCTCGGCCGGCTGCGCCTGGAAGACGCGGCCGCGGGATTCGCCCAGGCCGAACACGGCCACCTGAACATCGAGATGGGGCGCACCGCCGAGTCCACGATCTTCAACCTGCAGCGGTCGCGGCTGCTCGACGGCAGGCAGCCGCTGCACGCTCCGCTGGGCCGGTGGCGGTGGGCGCTGCAGCCCGTGCGGGAGGACGGCGGCCCCGGCCTCTACCGCTTCACCGTCCTCCCCGAGGGCACCCGCCTGATCCGGCTCTCGGTCGTCTGGCCCGACGTGTCCGACCTGCTCGACCTGGTCGAGGACCTGGCGTTGCACGACTGGCTGCTCGACGTCGTCAACCGCCAGATCGAGCGGGCGCGGCCCGGCTCCGGGGATCTGGACCGGACGCTCCAGCACATCGGACCCGTCATCGACCACCTGCTTCACCACTGGATGCCCAAGGCCCGGGTCCAGCCGGGCCTCTACGGGTTGTGGGACGCCTTCGACCGGTTCCAGGGCCTGACCCGGCAGTGGGACCTGGCCACCGACCGGATCCGCGACCATGTGGCGCTCAACAGCCTGCGCCTGGTGCTGCGGACGGAGAGCGAATGGTCGGGGACGGGCTCGCGTTAGCTGTACCTGGCCATGATCATGGCCAGGTACAGCTAACGCGAGCGGCTCGAAGCGAGGCGCTCCGGCCTGCTCACATGCAGGTCGGCGCGGTCGTCCTGGGTCAGCGGCATGTCGAGCAGCAGCTTGGCGGCCAGTTGCGCGGTGCGCGGCGCCAGCGTGATGCCCAGTCCGTTGTGCCCGGTAGCCGCCAGAACGCGGCGGGACGGATCGACGTAGCCGAGGATCGGCAGCCCGTCCGACGTCCCCGGCCGGATCCCGGCGCGGGCGCCGAGGACCTCCCAATCGGCGACGGTCGGCAGGATTCGCCGCAGGTTGCGCAGGATGTCCTCCGTGGCCCGCGAAGACGTCCCCGGCGATGCGTCGCCCCGGTCATGGGTCACGCCCACGGCCACCCGGCCCTCGGCGTAGGGGGACGCACGGACGATGTGCGTCTCCTCGTCGTCGGGCAGCAGCGCGTCGCACTGGGTGCGCAGCCCGCCGCCCGGTGGAGTCGCGACCTCGAGTATCTGCCCCTTGATGGGGCAGAAGCTGTCGTCCCGCCAGTCGATGAAGTCCTTGACCAGCTCATGACTCAGGTGCCCCGCGGCGACGACCACCCGATCGGACCGCAGGACGCGCCCGGATCTCAGCACGACCCGTACGCCGTTCCCGTCCACGTGGATGGACTCGGCGCTGTCCTGGACGTAGGTGAAGCCGTCGTCGGCCTCAAGGACCGCCTCCAGCGCGGCCATCACTCGCACGGGCTCGACCGCCAGGTCGTCCGGCAGCCATAGCCCTCCCCTGACGGCGGGCCCCAGCAGCGGCTCGTGCCTGCGCGCGGCGTCCGCGCCCAGTTCCTCGGCGGCCACGCCGCGCTCGCGGAGGAGCGGAAGCACATCGTCGACCAGCCGGGCGTGCTCCTTTTCCTCGAGCGCCACGCAGAGGAGTCCCGAAGGGCGGAGTCCGATCGGCCGACCCCAGGCGGCGGAGAGCCGCTCGATCCAGCCTGGGTAAAGGTCACGGCTGCGTTGGGCCATGGGCCCGAGGGCGCCGTGTGCTTCGTCGTAGAGATGCGGGTTGATCCCACCGGCCGCCGCCTGCGAGGCGCTGGTCTTGACGCGGGCGCCGAACTCCCGCTCCACCACGGTGACCCGCAGGCGCGACCCGCATCGCAGGTGTTCAGCGATCCCACCTCCGATGACGCCTCCGCCGACGATGATCACATCGTGGTGGGTAGGGACCATCACAACTCCTTCGACACCAGGTCCTGAAAGTGGGCATCGCTAGAAGGATGCATCCCCGGAGGGAAGTTATATCACCGGCCGCTCTCCTGTCGGGCGAAGTAGAGTAGGTTTCCGGCATTCACCACGATACCCACCAAGCCGCTATGACCGGCATCCTGCGCCTAAATGGCGAGTCTAAGTTGGTCACTGTTTTTGGGCGCCCGCAGATGATGTCGCGAAGGGGCCGGCAACCGCCACCGGGAGCACGTCGAACGATCTCGCCCCAGTGAAGAGACCGCTCACCGCCCTAGACGGCGTTTTGCCGGTTATGTCACCCTTTGGCGCAGGGGGAGATGGACGGAGGGAGGCGGCATCAGATCGGGCACCGAGTGCGCATCCGAACGCCTGGCGCCATACCGAGGAATGCGAAACAATCTTGCGGGGCGGCGGTTCGGACATAAATTGAATTCGGCGCCTCTGCGACAGCACACGACCAACCCTCTCAGATAAAGACGATCGAGGGGCGGAGAGTTCAAAAGATTCACTGATATGCATATCTTAAATCAGACTTTTACCTAACCTGGCCGACGCCCGATTTCGGCCATCAGGTGCAAGCAGTGACGGATACCCCGAGATCGGCCGCGACCTGCCTATCGCTCACACTTTCGCGCACGCCGGCGCATTCCCTTGGCACACGCGGCACGACCCCGGACGCCCGGCCGCCCGCCAATCGGTTGACCTGGCGACAACGCGTCGACTCAGCACGATCTCCGCCCGGCAAAGCCATCTCTACGGCCTGGTCCAGGCCAACCCATAGAGATACGTTGTCAATCTGGACTTACCATTCCAGGTGCAGGCCGAAACCGGATCATGCCGCTGGGCCTGCGCATCGGAGAAGAGGTGCCGATGGACAGCCCAGCGATGGCCGGATGATGAGGATCGAGTACGTCGACCTGATCGAGGTCGCGCTGCCGCTCGTGAGCCCCTTCCGAATCTCGACCGGGACCATGACGGCCAGGGAGACGTTCCTGCTGCACGTGGTCACCGACGCCGCCGAGGGCTGGGCCGAATTCGCCGGAGACCCCGACCCGGGCTACTACCCGGAGTTCGCCGGCGCCGCCGAGATCGTCCTCCGCGACTTCCTGCTGCCCGGCGTCCTCGCGCTGCCCGAGCCGCGGGTCGCCGATCTCGCCCCGGTCTTCGCGGCGGTCAGGGGCAACCGCCTGGCCAAGGCGGCGCTCGAGACGGCGCTGCTGGACGCCGAGCTGCGCTCCTACGGGATGTCGCTCGGCACCTTCCTCGGCGCGTCACGGGAGGCCGTTCCGGTGGGCGTGTCCGTCGGCATCCAAGACTCGGTCGGCGAGCTGCTCGACGTGGTGGAGCGGTATCTCGCCGAGGGCTACGCCCGCATCAAACTGAAGATCGCCCCTGGCTGGGACCTTGAACCCGTGCGCGCGGTACGGGAACTGTTCGGGAACGACCTGCGGCTACAGGTGGACGCCAATACCGCCTACACCCTTGGCGATGCCAGGCACCTGCGCCGCTTGGACGAGTACGACCTGCTCCTCATCGAGGAGCCGTTGCAGGAAGACGACCTGTACGCCCACGCGCAGCTGCAACGACGACTGACGACCCCGATATGCCTGGACGAGTCCATCCACACCGCGCGCGACGCCGCCGCCGCCATCGCGCTCGACGCCTGCCGGGCCATCAACGTCAAGCCGGCCCGTGTCGGCGGCTACCTGGAGGCCCGGCGGATCCACGACCTCGCCGGCGCGCACGGGGTCCCCGTCTGGTGCGGCGGCAACCTCGAAACCGGCGTGGGCCGCGCCGCCAACCTGGCGCTGGCCGCTCTGCCCGGCTTCACCCTCCCCGGCGATCTGTCGGCCTCGGACCGCTATTTCGCCGAGGACCTCACCGAGCCGTTCGTCCTGCACCACGACCTCATGCGCGTGCCCGACGGGCCGGGCATCGGCATCGATCCCCGGCCGGACGCGCTGGACCGGCACACCGTCGCCGTCAGGCGACTCCACCCGCGGGAGTGACCGTCAGGAGGCCTGCGCCTTGTTGCGGTGGAGTCTGCGGAGCATGAGGGCGACGGTGAGTCTTACTCGGCCGGGGTGGTCGCGTAGGGGCCAGCCTAGGAGGCGTTCGGCTTGGGTCGTTCGCTCCTGCAGGGTGGAGTGGTGGACCTTCAGGGCCGCGGCCGCCGTGCGCAGGCTTCCGCCGGAGGCCAGGGCGTCCAAGGTCGGCAGCATCCAGGGGGCGGTGGCCGCCGCTCGTTCCACGGCGGCGATGTCGGGCACGGTGTCGGGGGGTGCGTCCGCTGCGGCCGCCAGCAGGATGAGGCCGCCCAGATCTTCGGCGTAGACGATCCTCGGACCGGGGTCGGTCGGCGTGCCTTGCGCGGTGAACTGCGCGGCCGCTCGTGCCGCCGCCACCGTCTTGGGCAGTTCCAGAAGGGGCACCGCGGGGCCAACGCCGGCGCGTGAGTCGCTCTCCGGGGACGTGGTGCCGACGTGGAGCGGGCCATCGAACTCGGCGACGACGCGGGCGAGCTCTGACGGCTTCAGCCGCAGTCGCTTCGCGGCATGGGAGCGGTCCTCCACCGACGCGGCGGCGTCCAGGAGCACCTCCACGAGTTCGGCGTCGTGGCGCGGCTGCGGGCGGGCCCGGCCGCGGGTGCGGTCGAGGATCGTGCGGGCCGACATCGCGGCCCGCTCCATCACCATCGCTTCGACGGGTCCGGGTGGTCCGGGATGTTCCAGCCACACGGTGATGTGGGAGTCGACGGTCAGCCGGCACCATCCGGCCTGGGGCTCGGACGGCGCGAGCTCGGTGCGGGTCCCGTCGGGCGTCACCCGGATGCGGACGCCGCGGTCGGTGTCGACGAGCACGGCCGGATGGCCGGACAGGACGGCGGCGCCGCGCACGACGTTCTCCAGTCCGGCGCGGCGCTCGATCAGCTGGTCGAAGAACGTGATGACCCGCAGCGCGGCCCCGGCGTCCGGGTCCAGCGCCTCCAGGCGGCCGACCAGCTCTCTCATCGGTTCATTGTGCTCAGGGCCGGCTCAGGTCGCCAGCAGCCGGCGCAGCCAGTCGTGCCGGGCCCGGGTCATGGCCTGCGACAGCGCCGCCTGCGGCATCCAGGCGTCGAAGGCGTGGAATCCCCTGGGCCAGACGTGCAGTTCGGCGTCGCCGCCCGCTTGCCATATCCGGTCCGCGTACGCGACGGCCTCGTCCCTGAACGTCTCCGCCGAGCCCACGTCGATGAACGTGGGCGGCAGCCCGGACAGGTCGGTGGCCCTCGCCGGCGCGGCGTAGGGAGAGACGTCGGGTCGGCCGTACGCCGGTCCCAGGAGAGCGCGCCAGCCGGTCTCGTTCGAGACCTGGTCCCAGACGCCCAGTCCCCGCATCTGCAGCGTGGAGCAGCTGTCGTTGCGGTCGTCCAGCATGGGGTAGCCGAGCATCTGGCCGAACAGCGCGGGGCCTCCGCGGTCTCGGGACAGCAGGGTGGCCGCCGCCGCGAGGCCGCCGCCGGCGCTCACCCCGACGATCACGATGCGGTCGGGGTCGATGAACAGCTCGTCGGCGTGCTCGGCGATCCAGCTCAGCCCGGCGTAGCAGTCCTCCACCGAGGCGGGGAAGGGGTGCTCGGGCGCCAGCCGGTACTCCACCGACACCACCGCCATGGCGTGCGGCTCGGCCAGGTCCAGCATCGGCGTCATGCCGGACCGGCGGGTGCCCGCGACCATGCCGCCGTCGTGCACGTGGTAGATCACCGGGGCGGGCGCGTCCAGCGCCGTCGGCGTGCACACCAGCAGTGCGACGTCGGGGGCGCCGGCGGGGCCGGGCACGCGGTGGTCGGCGAAGGTGTAGGCGCCGCCCCGGCGCAGCCCGTCGTCGCCGACCGCGTGGGCGGCGACGTGACCGGTGCGGAGGGCGCCGATCAGGTCCGGGGTCAACGGCACCGGTGCGCCGCCCTGCACGACGGCCAGGCCGGCGGCCAGCTCGGCGTCGAACGGCGGGGGCGGCCCGATCGTGCGCGCCCGGCTGCTGCCCATCTCCGTCATGACTCCCCATCGTCGCGACCGCTCCCGCCGCGCGGGCACCCGCCGGTTGGCGGGGAAGCTCCGACGGATGGCGGGTAGCTCGGGAAACCGCCCTGCGTGATGGTTTCCAAAACGTGTCGGGCGTCACCCGGCGCCGATCAAACCTCAGGTTGATTACGGTACCCGGCTCCGCTTCGGCGGCGACGGCGACCCGGTTTCAGTCCATGAGGCGTTCCACCCGCCTGGTGGGACGGTACATCTGGAGGGCCCATGTTCGTTCGGAGTCGATCGCGTGCGATCGCCGTCGCGGGCGCATCGCTCGCGCTGATGGCCTCCCTGGCCGCGTGCAACGGCGACGACGCTGGAGCGGCCGGCGCCGGCGGCGGAGGGGGCGCGGGCGTGAACGCGCCGCCGCCGACCCCGCCGGCGGGGGTGGCGAAGTTCGAGGACGCCGAGCCCGGCAGCGGTGCGGGCCTGACCATCGGCTTCACCCAGCTGAACCTCTCCGTCGGCTTCCCGCAGGACGTGCAGCGCGGCGTGGAGGAGCAGGCCAAGAGGGCGGGCGTCAAGCTGATCACCTGCGACTCCAGGGCCGACGCGGCGGTCGCGCTGGACTGCGCCAAGCAGTTCAAGACCCAGAAGGCCCAGGGTCTGATCACCTTCCAGGCCGACGCCGGCGCCGCGCCGCGGATCTGCGACGCGGGCCCGTCCGTGCCGGTGATGGCCGTGGACATCGAGCAGAAGCCATGCCAGACGACCTTCATGGGGGCCGCGAACGAGTACGCCGGCCAGCTCGTCGGCTACAACGTCGGCCTGTACTTCGCCAAGCAGAACAAGTGCAAGTACGACGCCTTCGTCTCGCTGGAGTCCAAGGCGGTCGGCCAGGTCAACGAGCTGCGGATGGGCGGCATCCGCAAGGGCTTCGAGAGCGTCTGCGGCAAGATCCACAACCTGCGGACGCTCGACACCGGGCCCGGCGGCCTCAGCGAGCCGGCGCAGCGGCAGATGACCGACACGCTGACCGCGCTGCCCGGCGCTAAGCACGTGATCGTCGTGGGCATCAACGAGGACGTAGTCATCGGCGCCCTGGCGGCGGCCCGCGCCCAGAACCGGATGGACGACCTCTACCTGGGCGTGCAGAACCTCAACCCCAAGAACTGCGTCATCTACAACTCCCCGCACTGGCTGGGCAGCGTCGCCTACTTCCCGGAGAAGTACGGCCAGATCCTCGTCCCGAACCTGATCAAGGCGATGAAGGGCGAGAAGCTCCCCGCCGAGCTCCTGGTGCCGCACGAGTTCGTCACCAAGGACACCGTCAAGCGGTACTACCCGTCGTACGCGTGCTAGGGGGCTCCTCGATGTCCTTCCTGAGCACCCGCGGCATCACCAAGTCCTTCGGCCCGGTCGAGGTCCTGCACGGCATCGACTTCACCGCGGAGGCCGGATCGGTGGTGGCGCTGCTGGGCGAGAACGGCGCCGGCAAGAGCACCTTCGTCAAGATCCTCGCCGGTGACCACGGCGCGGACGGCGGCGAGATCCTCATCGACGGCGAGCACCGCCGCTTCGGTTCGGTGGCCGAGGCCCGCTCCGCCGGCATCCGCCTGATCTCGCAGGAGATCGCCGACGCGGGCACGCTGACCGTGGCGGAGAACGTGGTGCTGGGCGCGTGGCCGCGGCGGCTGGGCGTGGTGAGCCGGAAGGAGACGCATCGCCGCGCGGCCGGGCTGCTGGACCGGCTGCGCGCCGACATCCCGCTGAACCGGCCGGTCAGCGAGCTGCGGTTGGGCGAGCGGCAGATCGTCGAGATCGCCCGGGCGCTGGCCGGGGAGAGCCGGTGCCTGCTGTTCGACGAGCCCACCGCGGCGCTGTCGGACGTGGAGGCCGGACGGCTGTTCGAGCTGATCGCCGATCTGCGCGACTCCGGCGTGGCGATCGTGTACATCACGCACCGGCTCGACGAGGTGTTCCGGATCGCCGACCGGGCCTGCGTGCTGCGCGACGGCCGCATCTCGCTCGACCGGCCGGTGGCCGAGGTGACCACCGCCGACCTGGTGCGGGCCATGGTGGGCCGGGCGGTCGTCGCCCGCCGGTTCGTCGGGCCGCAGGACGGGCCGTCCTCGCGCGAGTCCGCGGTTCTGGCCCTGCGCGACGCGTCCGGTGACAACTTCACCGACGTGTCGCTGTCCATCGCCCCCGGCGAGGTGGTCGGGCTGTACGGCAAGGTCGGTTCCGGCGTTTCCGAGGTGGCCGAGACGCTGTTCGGGATGCGCCGGACGGCGCGGGGCGAACTCCGCCTCGACGGCAAGGACCTCCGGCTGCGCACCCCGGCGGACGCGATCCGGGCCGGAGTGGGCTTCCTTCCGCCGGACCGGCAGGGCCAGGCGGTGCTGCCGTCGCGGTCGGTGGCGGAGAACCTCGCCGCGCCGAGCTGGCGGCGCCTGGCCGGACGGGGCGGCCTGATGACCCGCGGGCGGGAGGCGCGGGCCTACCGGCGCTGGCACGAGGCCCTGTCCGTCCGCTCGCGCAACAGCCCGGACCAGAGCATCGGCACCCTGTCCGGCGGCAACCAGCAGAAGGTGCTGCTGGCCCGCTGGCTGGAATGCGGCTCCCGCGTCCTGGTGCTGGCCGAGCCGACGCGGGGCGTCGACGTCGGCGCCCGGCAGGAGATCTACCAGGCGATCCGCCGCCTCGCCGCCGACGGCACCGGCGTCCTGGTCGCGTCCTCCGACTACGAGGACGTCGTCGCGGTCGCCGACCAGGCGGCGGTCATGGTCCGCGGGCGGATCGTCGCCGTTCTCGGCGGTGCCGAGATCACCACCGACCGACTCACCGAATCTGCGGGAGGAGCTCTCAGTGTCCGATAGCACCGTCGAGCGGGGGTCCGCGGCCGCGGCCGTGGAACGGGACCCGGCGCCGGAGGGGAGCGCCGGCCGGGGGTCCGCGCTCGCCCGGATCCCCAACAGCGCCGCGCTGGTGGTCTTCCTGATCCTGGAGATCGCCTTCTTCAGTGCGAACTCCCCGTACTTCCTCAACTGGGACAACGCGACCAACATCCTGACCGCCATCTCGATCACCGGTGTGCTCGCGGCCGGTGCCACGCTGCTGCTGGTCTCCGGGCAGTTCGACCTGTCGGTGGGCAGCGGCGTGGGGTTCGTCGGCCTGCTGCTGATCAAGCTCCAGCCCGAGCTCGGCACGGCGCAGGCGGTGCTGGTGGCGGTCGTCGGGGGCATCGCCATCGGGCTGCTCAACGGCTTCCTGGTCAACGTGCTGGGCATCAACGCGCTGATCACGACGCTCGGCACCCTCGCCATCTTCCGCGGCCTGACGCTGGCGGTCGGCAAGGGCCAGAACATCGCGGTCGACGGATTCGGCTGGGCGCTGGCCCGGCCCTTCCTCGACGTCCCGGCGCCGGCGCTGGTCTTCCTCGCCGTGGCCGCCGTGTTCGCACTGTTCATGGGCTTCACCGTCTACGGGCGGGAGATGTACGCCATCGGCGCCAACTCCAACGCCGCGAGGCTGGTCGGCATCCGGGTCAAGCGCAACCTGTTCCTGGCGTTCGTCATCTCCGGGCTGTGCATGGCGCTGGCCGGGCTGCTCAACACCTCCCTCATCGGGTCCTCGTCCGGAACCACCGGAACGGGCCTGGAACTGGCGGCGGTCACCGCGGTGATCCTGGGCGGCACCAGCCTGCAGGGCGGCACCGGCGGCGTGTTCGGCACCATCATCGGCCTGCTCATCGTGGGCGTCCTCAGCAACGGGCTCACGCTGATGAACGTCGACTCGTCCTGGCAGCAGGTCGCCACGGGCTCGCTGCTGATCCTGGCGGTCGCGTTCGACCGGTTCCGCGCCAAGCTGCTGAGCGCTCGCCGATGACCGCCCGTTCCCACACCGTGCGCCGCGACGTCGACGTGCCGATGAGCGACGGCGTGAACCTGTCCACCGACATCTGGCTTCCCGAAGGCCACGGCCCGTTTCCGGTGCTGCTCCAGCGGATGCCGTATGACAAGTCGTCATCGCTCATGGCGCAGCACATCATCGGGCTGGAGATCCTGCGCGCGCTCGACGCCGGTTTCGCGGTCGTCGTCCAGGACACCCGCGGGCGGTACGCCTCGGAGGGCGTCTTCACCCCGTTCGCGCATGAGGCGGACGACGGCCGCGACACCATCGCCTGGCTCCTGGAGCAGGATTTCTGCGACGGAGACGTGTTCATGTACGGCGCCTCCTACATCGGCGCCACCCAGTTGCTGGCCGCGTCGGTCGCGCCCAAGGGCCTGCGCGCCATCGCCCCCCAGTTGACCGGCTCCGACTACTACGAAGGCTGGACGTACCGCGGCGGCGCACTGCAACTGGGGTTCGTCCTCCTGTGGATCATCGAGTCGCTCGCACCGCCGGACCTCGAACGGCGCGAGTCGGGCGAGGCGGCCCGGGAGCTTCTAGACGAACTCGGCAAGGACCCCTGGAGCGTGATGGACCGGCTGCCCCTGCGGCGTCCCGACCTCCAGACGATCTCCCCCTACCTGCGGGACTGGCTCGACCACCCGGCCCGCGACGAGTTCTGGGACGCCATCGACCCGTCCCGCGCTTACGGGCGTATGGACGTCGCCGCACTCCACATCGGCGGCTGGAACGACATCTTCGTCGAAGGCACGCTGCGGAACTTCCAGCGGCTCAGCGCGGAGGCCGCGACCGACGACGCGCGCCGCCGGCAGTACCTGGTCGTCGGCCCGTGGTCGCACGGCAACCTCAGCACGTGGCAGGGCGACGGCTGGCACGGATACGGCGCCGAGACCGACCTGACCGCGATGCACCTGGAGTTCTTCTCGGCCCTCGCCGAGGGCCGGGAGCCGGATCTGCCGAAGGCGCGGATCTTCTTCACCGGCTCCGACACCTGGCACGTCCTGCCGTCCTGGCCACCGCCCGCCACCACCCCGACGTCCTGGACCCTGGACGCCGGCGGCCGCCTGACACGGGACGGTACCGCTGAGCCGGGGACGCTGACCTACCGCTCCGATCCGGCGAACCCTGTCCCGACCGCCGGTGGGGCGACGTTCCTGCCGGGCCTGCGCGTCGCCCGCAACTCCGGGCCCAAGGACCAGTCCGAGATCGAGGCGCGCCGGGACGTGCTGGTGCTCACCTCGGCGCCGCTGGAGTCCGACCTGACCATCGCCGGCGAGGTGGTCCTGCACCTGGAGGCGGCGTCGTCCGCCGAGGACTGCGACTGGACGGCGCGCCTCACCGAGGTCGACGCGGACGGCCGGTCGACCGGACTCGTGGACGGCATCGTCCGAGCGCGGTACCGGCACGGCGGCGCCCCCGTCCCGCTCCAACCGGGCCGCCGCGAGTCGTACCGGCTGCCGCTGGGCTCACTGGCCCACGTCGTCCCGGCGGGGCACCGCCTCCGCCTGCAGATCGCCTCGTCGAACCACCCCCGGTTCGACCGGAACCCGCAGACAATGGCGGAGCCGGCGGCCGCCACACCCGACGATTTCGCGATCGCCGAACAAACCGTCTTCGTAGGCGCCGGCGCCACCCGCCTCCTCATCCCGGTAGCCCCAAACCTCCTACCAGGCCAGCGCAGATGAATCAGGCCCTTCAGTAGGGACTCCCCCGCACGAGTGGCGTCCTGTCCCGACCGGGCCGGCTCTCCCGGTGGAGAGTCGGCCCCTTCGCTGGAGAACCCGCCGACTCCGGCTAATCCTCCTGCCGGCCGTCGGGGAGGCGCCGTCCTTCCGGCGGAGATATCTTGCCTTCGAGGAAGGCGAAGAACCAGGTGATGGTGGCCAGGTAGGCGGGCCAATCACGGCCTGGCGCCAGGAAGTGGCGAAAGTCTCCGGACCTGTCGCACGTGAGGGCGGTCAAGGCGTCGTAGCGGTATTCCACGGGTCCTGTCGCGTCGCCTGCCAAGGCTTCTGTGGCACGCCGCAGTCGGAGGAGGGTGCGTTCCTCGTTGTCAGGCGGGAACACCACCAAGACCTTGGCGAGCAGGTCCGATTCCCGCAGTTGCCGGATCTCCCAGGAGAGCTCATCGCCCATCCCCGCGATGACCACGATGGCTTTTGCTCGTGTCGCGGTTCGCAGCACCGCCGCCCGCCAACCGTCCATCGAATGGTAGGAGCGCACGGCGCCGAGTTCGGGAAGCCGCTCCCCCGGGCGCCCGATGGCGACCAACCGGCCGTCCTCTCCGAGAAGCGCGGTGGTGATGAACTCCTCGAACCGAGGAGACCGGAGCGGGAGTACCGCGCGTGTCAGCCCTAGCAGCGTCCAGGGGCTGCGGACGCGGATCGCGTCGTCTTCGAAAGAGCGCAGGAGAAGGATCGCCGGGGCATCGTCCTCGACGGCGCGGCCGCTCGCCAGCCTCTCGGCACGTTCCGCGGGCAGGTGCGCGAAGCCCAGCACCACCACCGCGGCCGTCATCAGGCCGAGCCCGATCAGCCAGTCGTCCTCGTTGACCGCGTGCACGCCCCGTTCGGCGGCCAGGACCGCCAGCAGCACGAGTACCAGGCGAAGCACGAAACCCAGGATCAGCAGCCACCGAGTGGACGGCGCTGCCGCGGGCCGTGTCACGTATCCCCTTTTTCGCATGGTGGCGTCGTCCCGAGCACCGTAGCCCGCGACGATCAGCCCGGCGAGTCCGATCATCACCGGGCCCGGGAACCCGAGCAGCGCCCGCGCGCCGACCACCAGGCCGACCGCGGCGGCGGGCACCACGTACACGATCAGCGACTGGAGCCTTATCGTGCGGCCGACGGGTCCGACGTCGATGAAGCGGATCCCGGCGTCCTCCATCCGCGTCAGCATCTGGACCCACGGCCAGTCCTGGCCTCGGTAGAAGCGGTGTTCCCGGACTCCCCGGTCCAGGAAGGACGGGGCGACCGCCGCCACCAGCACGACAGAGACCAACGTCAAGAGCCCCGTCATCGCACTCTCCTCGGTCCTCCTGGGCCGGCGGCCCCTAGTCCGCTCGCGTCGCAGAGCACTGCTCCACCGCCTTGCGCAGTTCCGCGAGGCCGATCCCGCGTGCGGCCAGCAGCTGCGGGGACTTGCCTTCGATGACGTCCAGCAGCGCGAGGAGCATGTGAGCGGTCGAGATGAGGACGCTCTCGAATTGTTCGGCCATCCGATCGGCCCGCCGCAGGACGGCACGGGTGGCATCGGAGAACGGCAGCGGCGCGGGGGACGGGGCGTCTCCCCGCCCCCGGTCGGCGGCCGCGGCGGCGATCAGTTCGGCCTGGTCCGCTCCCAGCGCTTGGAAGACGGCCGGGCAGGGGCCGACGTCGTCCTGGAGCAGCGCGTGCAGCAGGTGCTCGACCTGGATGGCAGGCGCCGAGACTTCGGCGGCCGATTCCTTCGCGCGCACCACCGCCCGTCGCGCGGAGTCGTCGAAGCGGGCGAAAGAGGTCCCTACCGCAGCGCGTGTACCGGTCCTGCGCTGCAGTTCCATCGACCGCTCGGCGAGCTCACCGGCCCGGTCGTGGTCCCCTTGCTCCATGGCGGCGACGGACCAGGCGCCGAGTACTTCCGCCTCGCGGGCCTTGTCGGCCACCAGCGCGCACACCTCGAGCGCCCGTTCGAAGCAGGCGGCGCTCCGGGGCGCGTCGTCCGCGGCCCAAAAAGTGCCCAGCCCGCGGAGCGCATCGATCCAGGGACCGCGTTCCCCCAGTTCTTCGGCCGCTTCGGCGAGAGCGGCACGCCGCTCGCCCTCCACCGACCGATCGCCGCTCTCGACGGCGCAGCCGACCAGCGCCTCCAGGGCCTCCATCCGTATCCGGGCGGTACGACCGAGCATCGGTACCCGGTCGGTGGTCCTGGAGAGGGCGACGAGACGTTCCAGTTCCGGCACCGAGAGCTCGCCCGGGGCGCCCGTTTCCTCCAACTCGGTCACCAATGCGAGCCGGGCGAGGATCTCACCCGCGGCATAGCCCGAGCCGGAAGCCTTCCCTATGGCGGAGCGGTAGAACGTGAACGCGCGATCGTGGTCGCCGCGCTGGGACGCCTTGTTCCCCTTGCCGATTTTCCAGCCGACGACAATCTTCGTCAGGATCTTCACGGTGCGCCCGCATCCGCGACGGGCCCGCACTCCGACGCCGTATCCCCTGGCCATCGCCCATGCCGGAGTCGCCGTTCACGGGGAGGAGAGGGCGCGGCGAAGGAGTGAGGACGCATCTCTGCCGTCCGTTCGGTAAAGGCTTCTCCCGACACTGACAGAACACGTTACTCTCGTCGGGGAGAACCAAAGGCCGCCAACATCTGCGGCGATTGGCCGGTTTCGGCCGCCGTCCTTTTGTTTCGCTGCTAGTTCTTCGCCCGGATGCAGGCCGCGGCTGCCATCGATTTGGGCACGTACTGGCCCATCAGCTTGGCCATGCATTGCTTGGTGTCGCCCTTGGCGCCTACTTGGCAGGCCTTCAGCATCTTGGAATTGGCCACCCAGCCGTATGATTCGAGGTAATCGATGCACTTACCCGTACTGGCATCCGCCGGGGTGGCCGGCACCACGGTTCCCGTGGTCAGACAGACGGCGGCGGCCGCCGAGGCGCCCAACACTCTGGCGAGCATTTTCACGTGAATCACCTTCCCCTTGGCTCGGTTCCGTTCCATCCTGGGGAGGCAGACGTTTCCTCCTTGTAAGCCGCGAGCCTTTCTGTGTCCCGCGGCGAGGACGTTCGCCGAGTTGCGGCGGGGGCCGGACTTCGCTCGTCAGCAGTGCGACTGCTGTGCGGTCCTGCGCAGGGGCGGGCATCTGCCGGCTCCGTTCCTGCGACTTGCCGCAAGGGGGCGCGCCACTGCCGCAGAACGGGGCTGACCGAATTCGGGGGGCGATCGACAGGGCGAACGGCTGATCGTAGCTTTGTGCCATGACCGCCGTGAGCCCGCAACGGGTGGCGTTCGATGCCGCGCGCGTTCTGGTGACGGCCGCCGGAAGCGATCTGTGCTGGTGGATGAGCGGTGAGGTCGGCCGATGCCTTGGGCCGGGCTTCGAAGCGCGATTGCTCGAAACCCGCCTCCGGCTTCAGCGGGAAGACGCCTACTACAAAGAAGCCGGGTACTGGCGGGTGGTCTTGGAGGAGGTGCTTCACGACCGCCCCGAACTGGTCGAAGGCCTCTACAGCGTCATTAACCCACTGCTGGCCTGAGGGACCCGGGCACGTGCACCGTATTTTCCGAACGGCTTCCCGTGGCCGCTCGGTGGGTGTCTGTCAGGGGTTCGGGGTCGGGGTGGTGTCGTTTCGGAGGACGGCGAGGCGGTGGCGGTACTCCTTCTCGTCGATCTCGCCGCGGGCGAAGCGTTCGGCCAGGATCTGTTCGGCGCCCTCGGCCGGAGGCTGCGGAGACCGCGGGGGCGGCGGGGGCGGTCGGTGGTCCTTGCCGGGGAGGTAGCGGACCACGAGGATGATCGTGAGGATCAGCAGGGCCCAGAACAGCAGCATGCCGACGGTCATGAAGCCGTAGCCCCAGCCGTTCATGTGATCGCCGTACATCATCGTGGCCCCCTCCTTCTTCCCAGGGCGGGCCGTGTCGCTCCTCGCGCGGTTCGGCTCGTGCCTTCTGGTGGGACGTCTCCACGGTGCTCCCGCGAAAAGGGTGATCGGCAGCGGCCAAAGTCGGCGTTCGGGAGGGTCGAAGGTCCTTCTGCGGAGGCGTTCACTCCAACTCGGGGGCGGGCTCCGGCCTACGTCGAGTCGGTGGGAGGTGGTGTCAGACGGGGGTGATCGGCAGTGAGCGGCGGGGCTGGAAGGTGAAGGCGGCGCCGGTGCTGAAGCGGACGACGGCGACCTCGTCGGCCTCCGGTGCCGGCTGGTCGCGGCGGACGACGGTCGCCCGCCACTCCTGAGTGCCGAGGCCGGTGACCTCGACGTCGAGATGGGGGTCCACGGCGCGGACGACGGTCTGGAGCGCGGTCGTCCACTGGGGGCCGCACAGGGAGATCCAGGCGCCGTCCTCATGCGCCGGGGATGGACGGACGACGACCTTCACACCGTCGAGGTCGGCATAGACGTAGGCCGCGGGATTGAGGATCGGGTGCAGCGCGAGTAGGCGGGCCGCTCCCTCCGCGCCGCGCGGCAGGTCCAAGGCTCGGAGGAGCCGTTCCGCGGCGATTCCAGCGATGCCTGCGAGCTGCTTGCGGCGGATGCGGAGCAGTTCCGTGGCGTCGGCGGCGCGCTTGGCCACGGAGAGCGTGAAGGCCCGGTTGAGCAGGTGCATCTGCAGGCAGACCTCGTCGGCGATCCGGGCCAGGGCGGAACGGGAGAAGGCGGCGAAGTCGAGGTCGGAGAGCAGGGGGCCGGAGTAGTCGGCGAGCCCGTCGTCGGCCGGGTCGATCGGCGCGAGGCCGAGGGTCGCGGCGCGGGAGCGCTCGTTGTCGGCGAGGAGCGGGATGCCCTGCGCGTCCGGGTACGACTCGTCGATGATCACCGTCCACGCGCAGTGGGGGTGCCGGTCGGCGGGGCGGCGGGGCGGCCGGTGGATCGGCCGCACCTGGGCCTTCGGGTTGGTCGCGACCGCGGTCGCGTCGAAGGTGGGGTCCTCGATGTCGTGGCACATGGACCGGACGTAGTCGTCGCCCATCGGCTCCACGTCCATGAGGGCGCCGCAGTGGTCGAGGTGGAACTCGCCGTGCCACCGGTCGTGCACGGTGTAGCGGAAGTCCATGAACTGGGGCGGAGCGCCGATGTCGAGTTGGAGGCCCTTGAAGATGGTCGGGACGTCGCCTCGTCCGGGCACCTCGGGCGCGTAGCCGAGGGCCCGCTGCATCCGCCTCGTGTAGATCGGGCTCGATGCCGCCCACTCCTCGATCGCGATCCGCGCCATCTCCTCCCTTCCGAAGGCGGAGATGCACCACGCCATCCCGGAGCGGTCGATGAGCTGCCCGATCAGGAGCAGTTCGGGGACGACGACCGCGAGCTCCTCGCGGGTCAGGCCGGCGTACCGGCCCGGCGGGTGGGCCATCTGCGGATCTCCTTGGTCTTCGGTCGGGCGGAGGTTGCGGAAGGCGCGACGGACGGCGCCCGGTGCGTCTGGCGGGACGGGGCCGCGTGCCGCGTGCTACCGGCTGCTAGGCCAGGCCGAGCCGCGCGGCCGTCCTGTCCAGGTACTTGACCACCGTCGCCTCGTCGGCGTCCGGTACGCCCCAGATCAGTTCGGAGGCTCCGGCGGCCTCCCAGTCGGCGAAGTCCTCGGGCGCGGGCTTCTTGGCGACGAGGATCCGCACGTCGGGCTCGCCCGCCCGGTCGGCCTCGGCCCACTCCTTGCGCAGGAGGTCGGCCTTCGCGGCGATGCCGGTGTCGGTCGGGGTGGTCATCCAGCCGTCGGCGTTGCGGGCGATCCACTTCATGGTCTTGGGGCCGCCCCCGGCGCCGATGATCACCGGGATGCGGCCCTGCGGCGGCTTCGGGTAGGCCCAGCTCGGCCCGAAAGACACGAACTCGCCGTCGTAGGAGGCCTCCTCCTCGGTCCACAGGGCGCGCATCGCCTCCAGGTACTCCTTGAGGACGGTGCGCCGCCTCCCCGCGGGGACGTGGTGGTCGGCCAGCTCGTCGGTGTTCCAGCCGAAGCCGGCGCCGATGGTCAGCCGGCCGCCGGACAGGTGGTCGAGCGTCGCGAGCGTCTTGGCGAGGGTGATCGGGTCGGACTCCACCGGCAGCGAGACCGCGGTCGCCAGGCCGATCCGCCCGGTGACCGCGGCGGCGGTCGCCAGCGACACCCACGGGTCGAGGGTGCGCAGGTAGCGGTCGTCGGGCAGCGCCTCGCCGCCGGTGGGGTGCAGCGCCTCGCGGCGCACCGGGATGTGGGTGTGCTCGGGCACGTAGAAGGTGTCGAAGCCGCGCTCCTCCGCGGCCTTCGCGAGGGCGGCCGGCGTGATGCCGCGGTCCGAGGTGAAGAGCACGACTCCGTTGCGCATGGCGTCATAGTAGAACGCGTTCCACTTAATCTGGAAGAGTGACTGGACAGGTGTCCGGACGCCTGCCCGGATGCCGCGGACTCTTGCCGGGTCGCGCAGTCGGCGTCTAAGGTGGACACATGTCCAGTCAGGTGACCAGCGAACGCGCCGATACTCGGTAACGCGTTCTATTCCCTTTGCACGCAGCCGCGCCCCCGGGCGTGCACACCCGTGGAGAGAAGTCATGACTGCTGCCGAGACCGGGGGGAGCGGGCCGCTCGCCGCGATCCCCGAGGTGAGCATGGCCCTGGACGACCGGAGTCCCGAGGTCCCCGAGATCATCCGGGGCACGGGGCACCTGCCGGAGATGCGGGTCGACCCGATCGGGCTGTTCCACCGCGTACGCGAGGAGTGCGGGGACGTCGGGCGCTTCCGGCTCGCCGACAAGGACGTCGTGATGGTCAGCGGGGCCGAGGCGAACGAGGTGTTCTTCCGGGCCCCGGACGGCCTGCTCGACCAGGCCGCCGCGTACCCGTTCATGACGCCGATCTTCGGTAAGGGCGTCGTCTTCGACGCGTCCCCGGAAGAGCGCCAGCAGATGCTGAAGAACCAGGCGCTGCGCGGCGACATGATGCGCGGCCACGCGCAGACCATCGAGGCGGAGATCCGCCGCATGGTCGCCGACTGGGGCGACGAGGGGGAGATCGACCTCCTCGACTTCTTCGCCGAGCTGACCATCTACACCACCTCGGCGTGCCTGATCGGCAAGCCGTTCCGCGACGAGCTCGACAGCTCGTTCGCACACCACTACCACGAGCTCGAACGCGGCACCGACGCCATCGCCTACGTCGACGCGTACGCGGAGATCGACAGCTTCCGGCGGCGGGACGAGGCCCGCAAGGAACTGGTCGCCCTGGTCGGGGGGATCATCGACCGGCGCAAGCGGCGGGGCAAGGTGCCCAGGGACCAGCGCGACCTGCTCGACGTCCTCATCTCGCTGGACATGAGCGCCGACTACATCACCGGCATCTTCATCTCGATGATGTTCGCCGGGCACCACACCACCAGCGGCACCGCGTCCTGGGCGATGATCGAGCTCCTGCGCCACCCGGAGATCCTCGCCGACGTGGCCGCGGAGCTCGACGCGCTCTACGCCGACGGGACCGAGGTGTCCTTCCAGGCGCTGAGGTCGATCCCCGTACTGGAATCGGTGCTGAAGGAGACCCTGCGCCTGCACCCGCCGCTGATCATCCTGATGCGGCTGGTCCGCGAGGAGTTCGACGTGCTCGGCAGCACCGTCCCCGCCGGGACGCTGATCGCGGCGTCCCCGCGGGTCTCCAACCGGATCGAGGCCGACTTCCCGAAGGCCGGGGACTTCGACCCGGGCCGCTACATCGACCCCCGGCAGGAGGACCTGCAGAACCGCTGGAGCTGGATCCCGTTCGGCGCCGGAAGGCACCGCTGCGTCGGCAACGCGTTCGCGATGATGCAGATGAAGGCGATCTTCTCCGTCGTCCTGCGCGACTTCTCGTTCGAGCCCGTCGAGCCCCTGGACTCCTACCGGGACGACACGTCCAAGATGGTGATCCAGCTCCGGCAGCCCTGCCGGGTCAGGTACCGCCGGCGCGAGGGAAGGTGAGGCCGATGCGCGTGGTCGCCGACACGAGCGTGTGCCAGGGGCACCAGCTCTGCCAACTGGAGGCCCCCGACGTGTTCGGTTTCGACGCCGGGAACGACGTGGTCGAGGTCCTCGTCGAGCGTCCGGACGAGTCGCGCCGCAAGGACGTGGCGACGGCCGTGAAGTACTGCCCCGCCTTCGCGCTCTCTCTCGAAGAGGATTGAGGAAACGACGTGAGCGACTCCAGCGACCTGACCCGCGCCGAGATCGAGGAGTTCTGGGACTCCTGGCTGGCGGCCAACCGCGAGGCCGAGCGGACCGGCGACTGGCGCGTGCTGGCCGAGTCCTACGCCGAGGACGCGACCTACGGCTGGATGTACGGCCCCGACGAGCACTTCATGGCCGTCGGCCGCGACCAGATCCGGGACTGGGCGATCGGCATCGAGATGGACGGCCTCGACGGCTGGCACTACGACTACCAGGCCACCGTGATCGACGAGAAGAAGGCGATGATCGTCGGCTTCTGGAAGCAGCGCTCGGGGATCGTCAACGACGAGACGGGCCGGGAGTACGAGGTCCTCGGGATCGGCGGCTCCTGGTTCGGCGTGGCGCGGCGGGCCGAGGGGCCCGACGCCGGCCAGATCAAGATCGCCTGGCAGCGCGACTGGTTCGACATGCCCTCGACCGCCCACACGTTCATGCAGATCATCGAGTCCGGCAAGGCGCCCGAGACCCTGCTGAAGCGGATGAAGGTGGCCGGGCACGGCGTCCCCGGCCACTACCACTACGACGAGCTGACCTCGACGCTGTGGCCGCCGCCGGTCGAGCGCGGCGACCACCTCACCCAGGAGCCTGGAGGCTCTCCGGAGGCGGCGCGGTGACCGGTCCCGCGGCCGTCCGCGTCCTGCACGTGGCCACCGGCAACGTCGGCCGCATCGCCCTGGGGCAGCTCATCGAGGACCCCCGCTTCGAGCTGGTCGGGCTGGTCGTGTCGAATCCCGAGAAGGTCGGGCGGGACGCCGGCGAGCTCGCCGGCCTCGACGTGGTCACGGGGGTCGCGGCCACCGCCGACCTGGAGGCGGCGCTCGCCGCCAAGCCGGACTGCACCGTCTACTGCGCGATCGGCGAGACCCGGTTGTCCGGCGCCCTTTCCGACATCGGGACGATCCTCGCCGCGGGCAGCGACATCGTCGCCTCCTCGCCGGTGCCGCTGATCTACCCCTGGGGGCTGCTGCCGGACCGCATGATCCGTCCCGTCGAGGACGCCTGCCAGGCGGGCGGGACGAGCCTCTTCGTCACCGGCGTGGACCCCGGCTGGGTCAACGACCTGCTGCCCTTCGCGATCGCCAGCACCTGCCAGCGGGTGGAGAAGGTCGTCTGCTCGGAGATCGCCGACTACGCCACCTACGACGGCGGTCCGGTCCTGTTCGACTTCATGGGCTTCGGCCGCCCCCTGACGGACCTGCCGAAGATCCTGCGGCCGGGGATGCTCGCCGCGTCGTGGGGCGTCAGCCTCCGGATGCTGGCCCGCGGTTTCGGCTTCGAACTCGACGAGATCACCGAGTGGCACGAGCGGGAGCCGGCGCCGGAGGCGTTCGACGTGGCCGCCGGGCACATCCCCGCGGGCGGGATGGCGGCCGTGCGGTTCCAGATCCGGGGCGTCGCCCGCGGCAGGGAGGTCCTCGTCGTCGACCACACGACCAGGCTCCGCGGCGACCTGCGCCCCGACTGGCCGCAGCCGGCGCAGGACGGCGGCTCCTACCGGCTCGAAATCGTCGGCGAACCGTCCTACCGCGTCGACGTCTGCCCGACCAGCGCCAAGGGCGACCACAACTACGCCGCGATCGCCGCGGGCGCCGGGCGCATCGTCAACGCGATCCCCGAGGTCGTCGCGGCGCCGCCGGGCCTGCGGACGCCGCTCGACCTGCCGTTCGGCACCGCCCGCGGCGTCTTCGCGACGGCACTGGCCGACTAGACACCCCCGACGGAAAGGGCACGAGCGATGGGACGTGTGGACGGGAAGGTCGCCCTGATCAGCGGGGGCGCCCGCGGCATCGGCGCGGCCAGCGCCCGGGCCCTGGCCGCCGAGGGCGCCCGGGTCGTGATCGGCGACCTCCTCGACGAGGAGGGCAAGGCCGTCGCGGACGAACTGGGCGACGCGGGCCGCTACGTCCACCTCGACGTGACAAGCGCCGAGGACTGGACGGCGGCCGTCGAGACCGCCGTCCACGAGTTCGGCGCGCTGCACGTGCTGTTCAACAACGCGGGGATCGCCAACGGCGCGGCGATCCAGCGGTTCGGCACGGAGAAGTGGCAGCAGATCATCGACGTCAACCTCACCGGCCCGTTCCTCGGCATCCGCGCGGCCGCCGACGCGCTGATCGCCGCCGGGGGCGGGTCGATCATCAACAACTCCTCCATCGAGGGCCTGCGCGGCACCTCCTGGGCGCACGGCTACGTGGCCTCGAAGTGGGGGCTGCGCGGCCTGACCAAGTCGGTCGCCGTGGAGCTCGCCCCGCACGGCGTCCGGGTCAACTCGCTGCACCCCGGGCTGATCCGGACGCCGCTCACCGAGGGCATCCCCGACGACATGGTCCCGATCCCGCTCGGACGCCCCGGCCTCCCCGAGGACGTCGCCTCCTTCGTCGTCTTCCTCGCCAGCGACGAGTCGTCCTTCGCCACCGGCTCGGAGTTCGTCGTCGACGGAGGCACCGTCCAGCAGATCCCGCACAAGAGCTGACGCGCGGCAGGCGCTCCGCCGCCGTCCGACCGGACCGAGAGACCAGAGACGGACCGATGAACTCACATACCTCCCCCGGACTGGCCGTCCCCCAGGTCGTCCCCGCCGCGGATCTCCCTGAGGACGCCGAGCGGTTCGACGTCGTGGTGGTGGGGTTCGGGATCGCCGGCGGGTGCGCCGCACTGGAGGCCGCGCGCTCGGGGGCCCGGGTGCTGCTGCTGGAGCGGGCCGCCGTCCACGGCGGCACGTCGAGCATGTCCGGCGGGCACTTCTACCTCGGCGGCGGCACCGCGGTGCAGCGCGCCACCGGTCAGGAGGACTCGGTCGAGGCGATGGCGCGCTACCTGACGGCGACCTCCAAGGACCCCGACGAGCGGAAGATCCGGGCCTACTGCGAGGGATCGGTCGCCCACTTCGATTGGCTGGAGGCGCTGGGCTTCGAGTTCGAGCGGTCCTACTTCCCCGGCAAGGCGGTGATCCAGCCCGGGACCGAGGGCCTGATGTTCACCGGCAACGAGAAGGTGTGGCCGTTCCGCGAGGAGATCCGCCCGGCGCCCCGGGGGCACAAGGTGCCGGTGCCCGGCGACACCGACGGCACGAAGATGGTCATGGACCTGCTGCGCGACCGGGTCGAGGAGGCCGGGGCCGAGGTCCGCTACGAGACCGGCGCGACCAACCTGGTGGTCGACGGCGGCGGCGCGGTCACCGGCGTCGCCTGGAGGAACTTCGACCGGTCCGGGGTCCTCGCGTGCGGCGCGGTGGTGCTCGCGGCCGGCGGCTTCGTGATGAACCCGGACATGGTCGCGGCCTACACGCCGGCGCTCGGCGAGAAGCTGTTCACGCTGGGCAGCACCTATGACGACGGCCTCGGCATCCGGTTGGGGCAGTCGGCCGGAGCCGCGCTGGAGCACATGGACGAGCCGTTCATCACCGCGCCCTTCTACCCGCCGTCCTCACTGGTGAAAGGCCTCATCGTCAACAAGCGCGGCGAGCGGTTCGCGGCCGAGGACGGCTACCACGCGCGCACGTCGTACTTCGTCCTCAAGCAGCCGGACGCCGCCGCCTACCTGATCGCCGACAGCGACCACATGGAGGAGCAGCGGATGCCCCTGGTGGTGTTGAAGGACGGCTACGAGACGATCGAGGAGATGGAGGCGGGCCTGGGGCTCCCCTCCGGCTCGCTCGCCGCGACGATGGCGCGGTACAACGAGTACGCCGCGCGAGGCGAGGACCCCGACTTCCACAAGCACCCCGACTGGCTGGCGCCGCAGACCAACGGCCCCTGGGGCGTCTACGACCTCACCCTCGGCACCGCCCTCTACGCCGGCTTCACGCTCGGCGGCATGGCCACGACGGTGGACGGCGAGGTGCGGCGGGGGGACGGGTCGGTCATCGGCGGGCTCTACGCGGCCGGAGCCTGCGCGTCCAACATCGCGCAGGACGGCGCCGGTTACTGTTCGGGCACCCAGCTCGGCGAGGGGTCGTTCTTCGGACGCAGGGCCGGGCTCGCCGCCGCCGCACGGGGGCGCGGCACAGCGCGATGAAGGCGAGACGGGTCGCTCCGCTGCCGGAGGCGGCCGAGAATGTCGGCGCCGTCGCCTAACCTCTCGGCATCCGAGCAGCGGGAGGCAGGGTGGCCACCTTTGTCCTGGTCCACGGCGCCGGCGATGTCGGCTGGTACTGGCATCTGGTCGAAGCCGAACTGCGTGCGCGCGGGCACGAGGCCGTCTCGCCGGACCTCCCCTGCGACGACGACTCGGCCGGCCTGGTCGAGTACGCCGACACCGTGGTCGAAGCGGTCGGCGACCGGACCGATCTGGTCCTGGTCGCGCAGTCGTTCGGCGGCTTCACGGCCCCGCTCGTCTGCGGCCGGGCGGCGGTTCGGCTGCTCGTCCTGGTCGCGCCCATGATCCCGGCGCCCGGAGAGCCGCCCGGCGACTACTGGGCCAACACGCGATACGGCCAGGAGGAGCGGGAGAGCCACGACGGCACCGTCGCCGTGTTCTACCAGGACGTCCCGGCGGAGCTCGCGGAGGAGGCGATGCGGCGGTCGCGGGCCCAGTCCGAGGCCCGCATGGGGGAACCGTCGCCGCTGCGGGCCTGGCCCGACGTCCCCACGCGGGTGCTGATCTGCCGCGACGACCGCCTGTTCCCCGCCGGCTACCTGCGCCGCGTCGCCCGCGAGCGCCTGGGCGTCACCCCCGACGAGATCGACGGCGGGCACACACCCGCGCTGAGCCGACCCCGCGAACTAGCCGACCGCCTTGAGGCCTACGCCGCCGAGCAGGGCCTCCACGGCGCCCCCCGGGCGAGCGCCTCCCCGTGATCACGGCACGGTCGCCGGGGCCGCGCTGAACCCCGGTCCGGTCACGGGGCGGCCGGTCGTTCGCGGCGGCTCATCTGGCCCCTGGTTCCAGGGGGTCGGACACGCGCAGCAGGACGGGCCAGGTCAGCGGGCCGACGATCCCGTCGTCGTCGACGCGGCCCCACCGCTGCACCGCCTTCACGGCCGCCTCGGTCGTGGCGTCGAACGTGCCGCTGATGGAGACCTCGGGGTGGCTGCGCGCCAGCAGCAGCCCCTGCACCGTCTCCACGTCCTCGCCGGTGTCACCTCTGGCCAGCATCGGGAGGTTCCTCACCATCTTCTCCGTCCAGTCGTCGTCGTAGGCGGGCCGGCCGTAGCCGGCGATGTCGGCGGCGCCGCGGATGCGGCGCTTCACGGCGTCGTCGGTGTTGCCCTCGATCGCTTGCAGCCGCCCGCCGCCGAGCGAGAACTCGACCAGGCCGACATGGTCGATCGCCGATATGTCGTCGGTGCCGCCCCAGTCGAAGAACACGATGTCGCCGGGCTTCGCGGCGTTCACGTTCTCGACCGTCCCGCTGTGCCAGCGCCCGATCCTCTGGAAGTCCCGCGCGTGCCACACGGTGTAGGCGCGGTCCCCCGCCGGCAGGACGGCCTTGGCGTTCCCGCTGTGCCGCGCCCAGTAGGTGACGGCCATGTCGCACCAGCCCGCGCGGAGGTACTCGTCGCCGTGCCTTGAGGCGTACTCCCGGGTGATGGGGTTCGGCCGCCCGGACATGCCGATCGTGCTGCGGGCCTCGGCGACCATCTTCACCGCGGTCATCGCTCCTTCCCCTCCTCGCCGACCGGCGGGCCGCGGAAGAACCCGTCGCGGTCCGGCGGGCCGTAGAGCCTTTCGAGGACCTCCCGCTCGTCGGGCTCGGTGGGGGCGTGGACGGCGGGGTGGACGTCCACCTCGTCCATGTGCTCTATCTCCTGGTTCATGGGGGTCCTCCTGGTTCGTTCGCGTGCATCCGGCTTCGCTGGGCCGCCGGGCGCGGCGGCGGTGACGCTCCCGGCACCGTCCGCTACCTCGAGTCTGCGGCTGGGCGGGGCCGTTCCCATCCAGCCGATCAGGGACAGACCTGTGGCCTGACCAGCAGTTCTTGCGCTCGTCCACGGCCCGGCGCCGGCCCGCGCGGACGGGGCGGCGGCCAAAGATCGCAAGCGTGCCTTCGGCGGCCCGGCGTCCGGCTACGGTGAGCGGACTACCTCTGGGAGAGCGGGAGCGCAGGGTGGCAGGCAACGAGCACGAATCGATCGTCCAGATCCGCGACGACGTCCCGGCGTCCGCCCGGGTGTACGGGTGGGCGCTGGGCGGCAAGGACAACTACCAGGTCGACCGCGACTTCGCGTTGAAGACCGCGCCGGCCTTCCCCGAGTCGATCGACATCACCCGGCAGAACCGGCTGTTCCTGTACCGGGCGGTGCGCTACCTGGCGGCCGAGGCCGGGATCCGGCAGTTCCTGGACATGGGGTGCGGGCTGCCGACCGACAACAACGTGCACCAGGTCGCCCAGCGGTTCGCGCCGGACGCCCGCGTCGTCTACGTCGACCACGACCCCATCGTGCTCGCGCACGCCCGCGCCCTGCTGGGCGGCGACGGGTCCACCGTCGTCATCACCGCCGACTTCCGCGATACGCAGGCCATCCTGGCCGAGCCCGAGGTCGAGCGCCTGATCGACTTCGACGAGCCGCTGGCGGTGCTGTTCCTGTCGGTCGGCCACCACCTGACCGACGCCGACGACCCGCGCGGGATCATCCGCACGGTCATGGACCGGGCGGTGCCCGGCAGCCACCTCGCGTTCTCCCAGATCGTGTGCTCCGACCCCGACCGCGCCGCTGACCTGGACGCCCGGATGAGCGCGGCCGGCATCCCGTGGCAGAACCGCAACCGCGACGAGGTCGACGCGCTCCTGAGCGACGGCCTGGAGCCGGTCGAGCCCGGCCTGGTCAACCTGATGCAGTGGCGGCCCGACCCCGACCAGCCGCCCCTGCCCCCCGTCCCGGAGGAGCTCACCCCTTTCGTCGGGGCCTCCAAGATGGGACGCGACTTCTGCGAGTACGGCGGCGTCCTCCGCAAGCCCTGAACGCCGGCGGAGAACGACCGGGCCCGGCCACCCGCGCGGGTGGCCGGGCCCGGTCGTCTCAGTCCAGGGCCAGCAGCAGGGCGGCGGACCAGCTGAAGTTGGTCGAGTTCAGCGGGGCGCCCGTCAGCGGGTTGTAGTTCTCCATGATCGGTCCGTCTCCGAGCAGGCCCGACGCCGAGCCGCGCAGGCGGTCGGCCAGAGCGGACGCGTCGGCGCGGTAGCCGTACCTCTCCAGGCCCTTCAGGGAGAAGTAGGCCTGGTCGAGCCAGACGGGGCCGCGCCAGTACTTCTCCGGGGCGAAGTACGGCGAGCTCTTCGACACCGTCGCGAACGGCATCGGGGTGGCGAACTCGTCCGGATCGATGAGCCTGCCGCGGACGGCGGCGGCCTGCGGGCCCGTCGCGACGCCCGCCCACAGCGGGATCGCGCCCTCGATGCCGCGGCCCCGGTCGGTGAGGCGCCGGCCCGACGCGAGGTCGGTGTCGTAGAAGAAGCCGGTCGCCGGGTCGTACATCGCCGTCCGGATCGCGGCGGTCAGCGTCCGCGCCTGCGCGGTCAGGCGCCGGGACGCCGCCCGGTCGCCGAACCGCCGCGCGATCGCCGCGAGGTACCCCTTCTCGGCGGCGAGGTAGGAGTTGAGGTCGACGGACTCCTGGTTCAGCGAGTAGCCGACGACCCGTCCGGCGGCGTCCCGGTTCTCCACGGCGGTGGTGCCGAGCGCGGCGTCGAAGCGCGGGGCGTTGTCCATGCCGCTTTCCCACGCGGCTGCCTGCCGCCGGGCCTCCGGCGTGTCGTTGGCCGGGTCGACGGTCGCGCCGTACTCGGCGAGGCCGTCGTGGTCGTGGTCCCGGTTGCGGTACCACCAGTCGTGGTAGGCGAGGAGCTTCGGGTACATCTCGCGCAGGAACCGGACGTCGCCGCTTCGCCGGTACGTCTCCCAGACCGCCCACGCGGCCAGCGGGGGCTTGGTGTTGCGCTCGTTCCAGTTGCCGCCCCCGCGGGCCGGGTCGTTGTAGAAGAGGCAGTCGGGGATCATGCCGGCGTCCTGCGGCCGGGTCCGCGAGGCCGCGGTGACCTGGTGGTCGAACATCGACCTGATCTGCGACTCGGCGAGCGCCGGGTCGAAACGGGCCACGCCGACCGCCTGCTTCCAGGTGTCCCAGGCCCAGAAGCCGCCGGTGAACCACTTGTAGGAGATCGACGGCGTGACGCCGCCGTGTTCGAGCCTCCCGGCCGGGCCGCGCCAGTTGGTGACGAGGGTTTCGAGCGCCTTGACCGCGAGGCGCCGCCGCCCGGCGGGCACGCCGTCGGTGACGTCCGCGACGTACCGGCGCCAGCGGGCGTCGGTGTCGCCGATCGCCTTACCGGGGCGGCGCAGCAGGTCGCGGACGAACCGGGCCTCCCGCTCGCGTTCGGCGGCGGTGAAGGTGTAGGTCTCGGCCCAGGTCAGCGTGGACGAGCCGCGCGGCGCGAGGGTGAGCGGCCGCACCAGGCCGGTGCGGTAGGAGTCGCCGGTGACGGTGGTGCGGACCGGCTCGGCGTGGGTCACCTCGAACCGCTCGGTGCCGTCGGTGAGGTAGTCCCACTGCTCGCGGACGCGGGCGAAGCCGACCTCGACTCCGCGCGGCGTGGCGCCCAGGGACGGCGCGCTCTTCATCGGCTCGTCGTCCGGGCGCAGGAGCGATCCGCTCCAGCCGACCTCCACCGTCCGGGTGCCGGACCCGGTGTTGGCGACGGACGCCCGGACGAGCGCGCTGTGCCCGGAGGCGAAGCGCAGTTCGAGGGTGAGCCGCAGGCCGGGGAGGTCGTAGACCTGGCGCAGCATCCCGGGCAGCGCGGTGAGCCGGGGCGCGCCGGCGGCGCCGAGGTCGAGGTCCCGGCCGTCCACGCGCAGGCTGATGCGGCTGAAGGCCTTGCTCAGCCACCACGGGTACTCCTGGGCGATGTAGAGCGGCCCGGAGAATCCGCCGTACGCGTCCTTGTCGCCTGGCCCTGGCAGGGCGTAGGCGTGCCAGGCGCCGCGGTCGCTGAACACGTTGACCTCGTTGACCTCCGCGGGCAGGGCGTTGGCCGGGACGCCGTGCATGTCGAGCACGTCGGCGTAGCCTTCCGGGCCCGTGGTCTCCGCGGCGGACGCCGGCACGGCGGTGGTGATGAGGGCGGAGCCGAGCGTCAGCCCGGCCAGGACGTTGCGCGATCGTTGCATGATCACCTCTCGGGGTGGGGGTGGGCCGTCCTGAGCACCGCCGCCCCGAGCGGGGGCAGCCGCAGCGCGTCCCGCACGGCGGCACCGGACAGGAGGTCGACGCCGTCCGGGACGGGCACGTCCGTCTCGGCGTCGCGATGGTTGAGCAGGAAGAGGTAGGACGCACCGGGCCCGTCGCGGCGGATCGCCTCGACCCCGGCCGGGACGTCGAGCACCGGCCGGACGCCGGCGTCGGCGAACGCCTCGTCCAGGACGTGGGCGATGCCGTCGTCCAGATGGCAGCTCACGTACCAGGCCCGGCCCGTGCCGTGCGCGTTGCGGGTGACGGCCGGGCGCCCGGCGAGCGCACCGGGGCCGTAGACGGCCGCGGTGTCCGCCCCGGCCGTCTCCAGCCACTCGCTCCAGAGCGTCGCCGGGAGCGTGCGGTCGCCGAACGCCACATCGACGGACGCGCCGTCCGGCACGGGCCAGAACTCGTCGACGACGACTCCGAGCACGTCCCGGAGCGGTGCCGGGTAGCCGCCCAGGTGCACATGGTCGTGGTCGTCGACGATGCCGCTGAAGAAGCCGCAGACCAGCCGGCCGCCGCCCGCGACGTACGAGCCGAGCCAGGCGGCCGTCGTGTCGCTCACCATGTAGAGGTTGGGCAGCAGCACGACCCGGTACGGCGCCAGATCAGCGCCCCGGGGGACGAAGTCGACGGTCACGTTGCGCAGGTACGCGGCCCCGTACCAGGACAGCGTCAGGTCCTTGAGCCGGAGCCGGGACGAGGGGTGGTCGTCCAGTTCCAGGGCCCACCAGGACTCCCAGTCCAGGACGATCGCGACATCGGCCGTGGTTCGGGTACCGGCGATCTCGGCGAGCCGCGCGAGGTCGCGGCCGAGGCGCACGGTCCGGTCCCATTGCGGCGAGCCCGTGCCGCGATGCGGCAGGAGCGCGCTGTGGAACTTCTCGGCCCCGGCGCGCGACGCCCGCCACTGGAAGTGCAGGACGCCGTCCGCGCCGCGCGCCACCGCCTGGAAGGACCACAGCCTGCCCAGCGCGGGCGGCTTCGGCACGTTGACCGGGCGCCAGCTCACCGCCGACGGCGCCTGCTCCATGAGCAGCCACGGCCGCCCGCCCTTCAGCGAGCGCATCAGGTCGAAGTTCATCGCGGCGTTCACGTGCGCCGCCGGGTCGGCCGGGTCGGGATAGGCGTCGTCGGACACGACGTCCTCGTGCGCCGCCCACTTCCAGTAGTCCAGCGGCTTGAACATCGACATGAAGTTCGTCGTCACCGGGAGGCCCCCGCCGTCCTCGTCCAGGACGGCCTTCTCCGCCAGGTAGCAGCCGAGCAGGGCGTCGGAGCAGAACCGGCGCCAGTCGAGCAGCTGTGTCGGGTTCACCGGTCCGGGCGCGGTGCGCGGCGGCTCGATCTCCTCCCACCGGCCGTAGCGCTGCGACCAGAAGTCGGTCGCCCAGGCGCGGTTCAGCTCCGCGACGCCGCCGTACCTCTCCCGTAGCCAGGACCGGAAGTCGGCCGCGGACGCCGCGCAGAAGCATTCGGTCACGTGGTCGCCGTACTCGTTGTGGACGTGCCAAAGCACGACCGCCGGGTGGTCGCGGTACCGCCGAGCGATCATCCGGGCCAGCCGCGCCGCCGACTCCCGGTAGACGGGCGAGGAGGGGCAGTAGTGCTGGCGGGAACCGAACTCCAGCCGCACCCCGTCCGCCGTGACGGGCAGGACCTCCGGATGGGCGCGCACCAGCCACGCGGGCGGCGACGCGGTGGCGGTGGCGAGATCGGCGGCCACGCCGTGCGCGGCGAGCAGGTCCAGCAGCCGGTCGAGCCACCCGAAGTCCCATTCGTCCGGGCCGGGTTGCAGCCGCGCCCACGAGAACACGCCGACCGTGACCAGGTTGACCCCGGCCTTGTTCATCAGCCGGACGTCCTCCGCCCAGACCTCCTCGGACCACTGCTCGGGGTTGTAGTCCCCGCCATAAAGCAGCCCCCGCACCCGAATCATCCTTTAACCGCCCCTCCTAGGAGCCCGGAAACGAACTGCTTCTGGAACAGGAAGAAGATGGCCATCAGCGGGAGCGTCGCCAGGAAGGAGCCGAGGATCAGGCCCGTGTAGTCGACGTGGCTCTGGCCGATGAGCGTGTACAGCGCGACCGGCGCGGTGTACTTGTCCTCGGTGTTCAGCATCAGCAGCGGCCACAGGAAGGCGTTCCACTGCGTCATGAAGGTGAAGATGACAAGCGCGCCGAACTGGGGCCTGACCACCGGCAGGACGACCCGGTAGAAGATGTGCAGGTCGCCCGCGCCGTCGATGCGGGCCGACTCGATCAGCTCGTCCGGGAAGCCGAGGAACGCCTGGCGCATCAGGAAGATGCCGAACGAGTTGGCCAGGAACGGCAGGATCACCGCCTGGTAGGTGTCGACCCATCCGAGGCTCGCCATCATCTGGAACAGCGGGACGAGCAGGACCTGGAACGGGATCATCATGGTCGCCAGCACCGCGCCGAGCAGCAGCCGCCGTCCCCGGAACCGGTACTTGGCCAGCGCGTACCCGCACATGGCGGAGACCAGCGAGCTGAGAACCGTGTAGACGACGGCGACGCCCGCGCTGTTGAGCATGACCCGGCCGAAGCCGATGCTGTGCTCCAGTTCCACCAGGTTGCGCAGGAAGCGCCCGCCAGGCAGGAACGGCGGCGGGGACGCGAACAGCTCGGAGTCGTCGCGGGTGGAGGCGACCACCATCCAGTAGAACGGCGCCGCGCTGACGACCGCGCCGGCCAGGAGCAGCAGCGAGGCGAGCACCCGGCCCGCCCTGGGACGGCCCTTTCCTCGGGCGGCGGGGCTCACCGGGACGCCTCCTTCCCGAAGAAGCGGAACTGGGCGTAGGAGATCAGCCCGATGACCGCGACGACGACCCAGGAGATGGCGGCCGCGTAGCCGAAGTCGAGCTGCTCGAAGCCGACCTTGTACAGGTAGAGGACGGGCGTGGTGGTGGCGTTGCCGGGTCCGCCGCCGGTCAGCACGTAGTTCTCGTCGAAGAGCTGGAGCGTTCCGATCGTCGAGGTCACCGAGCAGAACAGGATGACGGGGCGCAGCTGCGGCATGACCACCCGGACGAAGGTGGTGACGGCTCCGGCGCCGTCGATGGCGGCCGCCTCGTACTGCTCCCGGCCGATCGCCTGGAGCCCGGCGAGCAGGATGACCGCGTTGTAGCCCGTCCACCGCCAGGTGATCGAGCCGATCAGCGCCAGCCGCGCCCAGCCGGGGCCGTTCAGCCAGTCGACGGCGGGCAGGCCCACCGCGTCGAGCAGCTGGTTCACCAGGCCGCCGTCGGTCTTGAGCAGGACGCGGAACACCACCGAGTAGGCGACCAGCATCGTGACGGCGGGCAGGAAGTAGGCGATGCGGAAGCCCGAGCGGAGCCG
The DNA here is from genome assembly GCF_008327685.1 of Actinomadura sp. K4S16. GTDB lineage: Bacteria > Actinomycetota > Actinomycetes > Streptosporangiales > Streptosporangiaceae > Spirillospora. The sequence continues at coordinate 335,072 of NZ_BDDE01000016.1, read as the reverse complement.
CAGCCAGGACTGGTTCAGCCCGAACGCCAGCAGCAGCGCCAGCCCGATCATGACCGGGACCTGGACGAGCAGGATCAGGCCGGTGTTGCGCAGCGCCGCCCAGAAGACCGGGTCCGCCGCCATGCGGCGGTACTGCGCGAGCCCTACCCAGGTCGTCACGCCGTCGCGGTCGGCGGTGAAGCTCTGGTAGAGGCCGGCCAGCAGCGGATAGGCGAAGAAGAACGCCAGCAGCGCCGCCGCCGGGCCCGCGAAGACCCACGGCGTGGTCCGGCGGCGCCACCGCTCCCGCCACCGGGGCGGCGGCGCGTCCGGCCGGTCCGCCGAGGCGGCTCCGGCCTTCCGTTTCGTCACGTCGGCGGCCACGGCGTCACCCGGCGATCGGCCGGCCGGTCGCGGCGGCGATCTGCTTGGCCGCCGAGCCCAGGGCCTTCGCCGGGTCGTCCCCGTGCAGCACGATTCCGGAGACGGTGCGGAGGACGACGTCCCGCGCCTTGGGGGCGTCCTTGGTGATCTCGATCGGCGGGACCTTGTTCGCGAGGTCGGCGAACGTCGCGAAGACGGGCCGGTCCCCGTAGTAGGGCTGCGGCGCGGTGACGAACGGGTCCTTCAGCGCGGGCAGGTAGGCGGGGAACAGGCCCTCGTTCTTCAGCATGGACACCTGGTTGGCGGTGTCGGCGAGGGCGAACTCGATGAACGCCCACGCCGCCCGCGCGTTCGCGCTGCGGCCGCTGACCGCGAGCGTCGACCCGCCGTCGTTGGACGTCCGCACCCCGCCCTGGTCGAACGCGGGCAGCGGCACGACCCCGAACTTGCCCTTCAGCTCGGGCATCTCGTCGGTGAGAGTGCCCGACCACCAAACCGCGTAGGGGGTGGTGGCGACCTTGCCCGCCTTGGTCGCGGAGACGAGGCCGTCCCAGCCCTTCTCGAAGGCGATGAGGTCCTTGTCGGCGAGCGTCTTGAGCAGTGTCGCGGCGCGGACGGCCTCTCGGTCCGCCACGGCGACCTTCCCGTCGCGGATGTACCCCTGCCCCTGCTGCTGGAGCAGCATCGGGAACATGCTGTCCTCCTGCGGGTCCATGACGAGGAGCTTCTTGCCGGTCCTGGCCTTGATCTGCTCGCCGGCGCGGACGTAGTCGTCCCAGGTCGCGATGCCCGCCGGGTCGACGCCGGCCTTCTCGAACATGTCGGTGCGGTAGTAGAGGGCGCAGGGCCCGCCGTCCCAGGGCAGGGCGAAGACCTTGCCGTGGCCGTCGGTGACGTCCTTCCACGCCGCGCGGGCGAACTCGGCCTCGCGGGCGCCGGCGAGGGGCGTCAGGTCGTACAGCCCGCCCGGGAAGGCGCCGATGTAGCCGGGCAGCCGCGTGCCCTCGATGGTGAGGACGTCGGGCAGGCCCTTCCCCGACTTCAGCCCCACGGTGATCTTGTCGTAGGCGTTGTCGTAGCCGATGTCGACGACGTCGACGCTGGTCCCGGGATGGCGCTGCTCGAAGGCGGGGGCGAGCCGCTTCAGCGCCTTCGCCGCGACGTCCCACGACCAGACGCTGACCTTCCCTTCGATCTTGGCCTGTGCGCCCGCGCTGAGCGCGGGCCCGGCCTTCTTCGCGCCGCCTCCGGTGGCGCAGCCGCTCGCGCCGAGCAGCGCCGAGACGGCTCCGGCGACTCCGGCGGTCAGGACGGTCCGGCGTCCGATGATCGACCGTTCGGGGTTGGTCGCCATCTTGCCTCCCCAGGAGATTCGGGATAATTCTGTATACAGCACACTGCATCATGTGTTTTCGTCAAGAGGGTGAGGCAAGGAATGTGAAGGAGAGCGAGATGAACGCGCACCCCTACATCCCGAACTCGGCGCCGGCGGTGCGGCGGGCGATGCTGGCGGCGATCGGGGCGCAGAGCGTCGAGGACTTCTACGCGGACGTGCCCGGCCGCATCCGGCTGGACCGCCCGCTGGACCTGCCGCCGCCGCTGCGCTCCGAGGCCGAGCTGGTCCGGCACGTCGGCGGGCTGCTGCGGCGCAACACCAGCGCCCAGGAGTCGCTGAGCTTCCTCGGCGCCGGGTGCTACCACCACCACGTGCCCGCGGTGGTCGACGAGGTGGTCAACCGGAGCGAGTTCCTCACCGCGTACGCGGGCGAGCCGTACGAGGACCACGGCCGCTTCCAGGCGCTCTGGGAGTACCAGTCGCTGATGGGCGAGCTGCTGGAGATGGACGTCGTGAGCGTGCCGGTGTACGACGGCCACCAGGCCGCCGCCACCGCGCTGCGCATGGCGGGGCGGATCACCGGCGCCCGGCGGCTGCTGCTGGTGACGGCCGTGGACCCGGACAAGCTGTCCAAGATCCAGGACTATGTGCGTCCCGTCCACGAGGTGGTGCTCGTGCCGGTGGACCCCGCGACCGGGCTGGCCGACCCGGCCGCCGTGCGGGCGGAGCTCGCGGCCGGGGACGTCGCGGCGGTGTTCGCGGAGGCGCCCTCGGCGTCCGGGATCCTGGATCCGGCGCTGCCGTCGCTGGCCGAGATCGCGCACGAGGCCGGGGCCCAGTACGTCGTCGGCTGCAACCCCATCTCCCTGGGGGTGGTGACCCCGCCGGCGGAGTACGGCGCCGACATCGTCTGCGGCGACGTCCAGCCGCTCGGGCTGCCCATGAGCTACGGCGGGATGAACGGCGGCTTCATCGCGACGCGGGACGAGGAGCTCTACGTGGGCGAGTTCCCCTCCCGGCTGTTCGGCCTGGCGCCCACCAGTGTCGAGGGCGAATACGGCTTCGGGGACGTGGCCTACGAGCGCACCTCCTTCGCCGTCCGCGAGGAGGGCAAGGAGTGGGTGGGCACCGCCGCCGCACTGAACGGCATCGCCGCCGGGGTCTTCCTGGCGCTGATGGGCCCGCAGGGCATGCGCGAGGTCGCGGAGACGATCCTGGCGAACACCCGGTACGCGCTGGACCGGCTCGCCCAGGTGCCCGGCGTCGAGGCCCCCTACGCGGACGCGCCCCACTTCGCCGACTTCACCCTCCGCTTCACCGGTTCGCGCTCCGCCGCCGAGGTCGGCGACGCGCTGCTGGACCACGGGATCTTCGGCGGCAGGGTCCTGTCCGGGACCGACGCGCTGTACTGCGTCACCGAGATCCACACCAAGGACGACATCGACCGGCTGGCCGAGACCCTCCAGGAGATCGCCAAGTGAAGACGGGCCCGACCCCCTCCCCCCTCGCCCCCGCCGACGCGAAGATCGGGCCGAAGCCCCCGCTGCGCCGGTTCCACCAGGCCCGCTGGGACGAGCCGCTGCTGTTCGAGCTGGGCTCCCCGGGTGAGCGCGGCGTGCTGCCGCCCGCGCCGGGGGTGCCCGCGGACGTCGTCCTCCCGGACGGGCTGCGCCGCGCCGCGCCGCCCGCGCTGCCGGAGCTGTCGCAGCCCCAGGTGCTCCGGCACTACCTGCGGCTGTCGCAGGAGAACCTCGGCGCCGACCTCAACGTCGACGTCGGCCAGGGCACCTGCACCATGAAGTACAGCCCCAAGGTCAACGACCGGTTCGTCCGCGACCCGAAGGTGGCCGGGCTCCACCCGCTGCAGGACGAGCGGACCGTGCAGGGCGTCCTGGAGATCATGTACCGGCTGGAGGGGCTGCTGCGCGAGATCTCCGGCATGGACCGGTTCACGCTCCAGCCGGGCGCCGGCTCCGCCGCGATCTACACCAACGTCGCGATGATCCGCGCCTACTTCGCGGCGCGCGGGGAGGCCGAGACCCGCGACGAGGTCATCACCACGATCTTCTCGCACCCCTCCAACGCGGCCTGCGCGAAGACGGCCGGGTTCAAGGTCATCACCCTGTACCCGGACGCCGACGGCTACCCCGACATCGAGGCGCTCAGGCGGGCCGTCGGCCCCCGCACCGCGGCCCTGCTCATCACCAACCCCGAGGACACCGGGCTGTTCAACCCGCGGATCGAGGAGTTCGTCCGGATCGTGCACGAGGCCGGCGGTCTGTGCGCCTACGACCAGGCCAACGCCAACGGCATCCTCGGGATCACCCGCGCCCGCGACACCGGGTTCGACCTGTGCCACTTCAACCTGCACAAGACGTTCTCCACGCCGCACGCCTGCGGCGGGCCCGCCGCGGGCGCCTGCGGCGTGACCGCGGAGCTCGCCCCCTACCTGCCGACGCCGACCGTCGAGTTCGACGGCACCCGCTACCGCCTGGACGACGACCGGCCCGAGTCGATCGGGAAGATCCGGCCGTTCTACGGCGTCGTGCCGAACCTGGTCCGCGCCTACGCCTGGATCATGTCACTGGGCGGGGAGGGGCTGCGCGAGGCCGCGGAGACGGCCGTCCTCAACAACAACTACCTGATGGCGAAGGTGCTCCAGATCCGCGGGGCGTCGGTGCCGTACGCGCCGGGACGGCCGCGGATCGAGCAGGTCCGCTACAGCTGGGAGCGGCTCGCCGAGGAGACCGGCGTGCACAGCGGGGACATCGGCCTCCGCGCGGCCGACTTCGGCACCCACTACTGGACGAGCCACCACCCGTACATCGTCCCCGAGCCGATGACGCTGGAGCCGACCGAGTCCTACTCCAGGGCCGACCTCGACGAGTACGCCGCCATCCTCGCCGAGGTCGCCCGGGAGGCCTACGAGGACCCGGAGACCGTCCGGACCGCGCCGCACCGCTCCACCGTGCACCGCGCCCGCGAGGACGTCCTGGACGACCCGGCCACCTGGGCGGTCACCTGGCGCGCCTACCGCCGGAAGGTCCTCGGGGAATGAGGGCGCCGCGATGAGGGTCGGGCTGGTGGTGAACCCGGTCGCCGGGCTCGGCGGCCGGGTCGGGCTCAAGGGCAGCGACGGCGCCGACGTCCAGGAGAAGGCCCGCGCGCTCGGCGCGACGCCGCGCGCGTCGCGCCGCGCCGAGGTCGCGCTGGCGGAACTGCGCTCCCGGCTCGGCGGCCCGTTCACGGTGCCGACCGCGGGCGGGCCCATGGGAGAGGACGCCGTCGCGGGCGCCGGGCTGGTCCCCGACGTCCGGTACGAGCCCGGCGAGCCGACCGCGGCGGCCGACACCGTGCGCGCCGCGGCGGCGCTCGCGCCGCACGTCGACCTGCTGCTGTTCGCGGGCGGCGACGGGACGGCGCGCGACGTGCTGGACGCGGTCGGCTCCGCGGTCCCCGTGCTCGGCGTGCCCACCGGCGTGAAGATGCACTCGGCGGTGTTCGGGGCCACCCCTCGCGCCGCCGGGGAGGCGGCCGCCCTGATGGCCGCGGGCGGCGTGCGGATCCGGGACGCCGAGGTGATGGACCTGGACGAGGACGCCGTCCGGGACGGCCGGGTCTCCGCGCGCCTGTACGGACACCTGCGGGTGCCCGACATACCGGTGCGCATCCAGCAGCGGAAGGTGGGCGGCACGGTCGCCGACCCGTCGTCGGTGTCCGGCATCGCCGCGGGCCTCGCGGAACGCGCCGGGCCGTCCGATCTGCTGGTGCTCGGGCCCGGCACGACCATGCGCGCCGTGGCGGCCGCCCTCGGCGCCGACGTCCCCCTGATGGGCGTCAACGTGCTGGGGGCCGGCGGGACCGTCGTCGCGGCGGACGTCTCCGCCGCCGAACTGGAGGCGCTGGTGGAGACCGCCCCGGCGTGGATAGCCGTGACTCCGATCGGCGGGCAGGGTTTCCTGTTCGGCAGGGGCAACCAGCAGATCTCACCCGCCGTGCTGCGCGCGGCCGGCCGCGACCGGCTCGCGGTGGTGGCGACCGACGCCAAGCTCGCCTCGCTCGGCGGCCGGCCCCTGATGGTCGACACCGGCGACGAGGACCTCGACGCCGACCTGCGCGGCCACCTGCCCGTGCTCACCGGCCACGGCCGGTTCGCCATGTACCCCGTCCGATGACCGCCCGAGGAAAGGCAGCGCGAACGTGAACTCACTCGAAGGCAAGACCGCCGTGGTCACCGGGGCCGCGGGCGGCATCGGCCGGGCCGCCGCCGAGCTGATGGCCGGGCTCGGCGCCGCGGTCGTCCTGGCCGACGTCGACCCGGCGGGGGCGGAGGCGGCGTCCGCGATCGGGGCCGCGGGCGGCCGCGCCGCGTTCGTGCGCGGGGACGTCTCCGCCGCGGCCGACTGCGAGCGGATCGTCGCCGCCGCGCGGGACGCCTACGGCGGGGTGGACGTCCTGTTCAACAACGCGGGCATCATCCGCCGCTCCACCGTCCTGGAGATCGCAGAAGACGACTGGGACCTCGTGATGGCCGTCAACGTCAGATCGATCATGTTGATGAGCCGGGCAGCGATACCGTTGATGGCCGCCGCCGGGGGCGGCAGTATCATCAACACCGGCTCCGGCTGGGGCATTCAGGGGGGAGCGCGGGCGGTGTCCTACTGCGCCTCCAAGGGGGCCGTGGTGAACATGACCCGGGCCATGGCGATCGACCACGGGCCGCAGAACATCCGGGTCAACTGCGTGTGCCCCGGCGACACCGACACCGGCATGCTCGCCGAGGAGGCCCGCCAGCTCGGCGAGCCGGCGGAGGCGTTCTACGCCGACGCGGCGGACCGCCCCCTCGGCCGGATCGGCAGGCCCGCCGACATCGCGGCGATGGTGGCGTTCCTCGCGGGCGACCATGCCTCGTTCGTCAGCGGAGCGGTCATCCCGGTCGACGGCGCGGGCACGGCCTGACCGTCCGGTCACCCCAGGAGAGGAAGACGACAGCATGCCGATCGACCGCCGCCCCCTGCGCGAACAGATCAAGGACGAGATCCTCGACCGGCTGGGCAAGGGCGAGTTCGCCCCCGAACAGGCGATCAACGAGATGGTGCTGGCCGCCGACCTCGGCGTCAGCCGCACCCCGCTCCGCGAGGCGCTGATCGGGCTGGAGCGCGAGGGCATCATCGTGAGCGAGCGCGGCAAGGGGTTCCGGTTCGCGCCGATGAGCCCCAAGGAGTTCGACGACCTCACCACGATCGTCGCCGCGCTGGAGTCGCTGGCGCTGGAGCTGACCGACCCCGAGTTCCTGCGCACCGTCGCCCCCCGGCTGCTGGAGGAGGCCCGCGCGTTCTCCGTCCCCGAGGCGGAGCACGCGGTGATAGAGCGCTACGACGACGCCTGGCACGACCTTCTGCTCTCGGGCTGCCCGAACGAGCGCCTGATGGACCTCATCACCTCCCTCAAGCTCACCATGCACCGCTACGAGCGCGTCGTGGTGGGCGACTGGGAGGTGCTGGAGCGCTCGGCCGAGGAGCACGAGCGGATCGCCGAGCGCCTGGTCGCCTCGGACGTCGAGGGGGCCGTCGAGGCCCTGAAGGCCAACTGGCAGAGCGGCAAGGACCGGATCCTCGCCCGCCTCACCGAGCGATGACGAATGCAATACCATATTTCACCTGCAGTCTTCTGCTCCCTGCCCACCCGTCACCGAGGCCCGGGGGTCGCGAACCCGATGCTGAACCTGCCCTCGCTCGGCCCGCGGAAGAGCGTCCGGGTCCAGATCGCCCACGCGCTGCGCGCGGCGATCGTCAGCGGTGAGATGCGCTCCGGCGTCGTCTACTCGGCCCCGGCCATCGCCGAGCGGTTCGGGGTGTCGCCGACCCCCGTCCGGGAGGCCATGATCGACCTGGCCCGGGAGGGGCTGGTCGAGGTCGTCCGCAACAAGGGCTTCCGGGTCAGCGAGCTGTCCGACCACGAGCTGGACGAGATCACCGACGTCCGGGCGCTGATCGAGATCCCCGCCGTCGTGCGGGTCGCGCGGGCCGGCCGGGCCGCGGAGGTCCGCGCGCTGCGGCCGCTCGCCGAGGAGATCGTCGCGGCGGCCGAGAAGCGGGACGTGCTCGCCTACATCGACGCCGACCACCGCTTCCACCTCGCCCTGCTCGGGCTCGGCGGCAACGCCCAGCTCGTCCGGCTGGTGAGCGAGCTGCGCTACAAGTCGCGGCTCTACGGCGTGCCGACGCTGGCGGAGCGGGGCGAGCTCGAACCGTCCGCGCGCGAGCACGAGGAGCTGATCGAGGCGGTGGCGAGCGGCGACGCGCGGGCCACCGAGGCGCTCATGCGCCACCACCTGCGGCACGTCCGCGGGATCTGGGCCGACCGGCCCGAGGGCCGGTGACGGCGCCCGCTCAGCACAGGTCCCACGACGGCACCGGCCCGGGCGGCGGCGGTGACAGAAGGGCCGCCGACCCCTCCGGCAGCGGAAGGGTGAAATAGACCGCCTTGCCGGAGACCGGGCTCGGACCGAGCCGGGCTCGGGCGGGGCGGACGCCCCAGCGTCCACCCGCCTCTCCGGTGAGCGCGTTCACGAGCAGCAGGCCGCGGCCGCCGCAGGCGTCCGAGGGCCCGCCACCGAGCAGGGCGTCGGTGTCCGCCGGTCCGGTGGCGCCCGGACCGCGCCAGGGTCCGGCGTCGAACACCTCGAAGGTGAGCCGCAGGGAGGGACGGCGGGCGAGATGCGCCCACACCTCGGCGCGCTCCCGGTCGCCGTGCACGACGGCGTTGGTGGCGAGCTCGGAGATGACCGTCTGGGCGTCGCGGACGGCGGCCGAGGGCAGGCCCAGTTCACCGAGCACCGACCGGGCGATGGAGCGCGCGACCGCCGCCGCCTTGGGACTGGGCGGCAGAGGCCATGCCCGGAAGGCGCCGGCGGCCGGTTCCGCACCCGCCATCTCCGCTGTCTGCGACTGTTCCGGCATAAGCGATCGCTTTCCACGAGAATTTCCCGGGGGCGCGTTCGGCCCCCAGGAGAGGCAAAGGGGTGAGAAGGGCTCTCCTGGAGGCCGACGAGACGGGGTCTCCCTTCTTCCATCCGCGCGATCACGGCCCAGAAGACCGAGGGTGAGGGGCCGCTGATACCGGATCGCCTACCTTTGTGGAGGAGTACGGGAATTATTGCGGCCGGTCCGAGTCGGACGTCATCGGCTGATGCATAATTTCCAGCTATGGATCTCGACATCAGTCACCTTCGCATGGTGTGCGCGATGGCGGAGACCGGGAGCGTCACCCGGGCGGCGGCCCGGATGGGGATGTCCCAGCCGGCGATGTCGAACCAGCTCCGCCGGGTCGAGGAGATCGTCGGCGGGGCGCTGTTCACCCGCAGCCGGTCCGGCCTGGAGCCGACCCCGCTCGGGAGCCAGGTCATCAGCCGGGCGCGGACGATCCTGTCGGAGATGGACACCCTGTTCGGCGACCTGCGCGGACCGCGCGGCCCGCAGGAGGCCCTCGGCCTCGGGTGCGTCCATCTCGCCTGCGTGGGGAGCATCGTCGCGCGGGTCGGCGAGGCGCTGCCCGACCGCGAGATCTCGCTGCGCATCGAGCCCTCCTCCGCCCTGCTGGGCGACGCCCTCGCCCGCGGCCATCTCGACGCGGCGCTGCTCGGGCTCATGGAGGGGTTCGACATCCCGCTGGCGGCGCCGGTGGTCACCCGCACCCTGGTGCCGCGCTACCCGATCTTCGTCACCCTGTCCGCGAACCACCCGCTCGCCGACAGGGACGAGATCGACCTGTTCGACCTGCGCGACGAGTCGTGGGTGGCCCCGCCGGGCGCCGACGACGGCTCGCTGTCGTCCCTGCGGGCCTCGTGCCGCGCCGCCGGCTTCGAGCCGATCGTGCGCTACGAGGCGCCGAGCGGGTCGGCGTGCCCGCTGGTCGCGGCGGGGCACGGCGTCCGGCTGGTGGACCCGTCCTGGCCGCCGCAGCCCGGCACGGTCGTGCGGCCCCTCGCCGGGGAGCCGCAGGTCGGCAGGCTCATCGTGGCCTGGCGCCGCGACCGCCTGGGCGAGGAGGAGGCCGCGGCCCTCTACCGGGGGCTGGCGGCCGCCTACGTGGAGCACACCGACGCCCACCCGGCCTTCGGCGCCTGGTGGCACGCCCATCCCCAGGTCCACCCGCTGGTCTGAGCCCGCGGATGTGATCATGCCGAGCCGGGGCGGGACGCCGGGCTCCGGGCCGTCTACGTGGCGGTATTCTGATCGTGGGTGAGGAGGGCGTATGGATCCGGTGGCCGATGCCATGGTCGGGCTGCCGGACCTCGGCGGCCAGAGCAGTCTGCGCGGTCAGGTGGCCGAGGCGCTGCGCAAGGCGCTGGCGACGGGCACGCTGCGCTCGGGCGTCGTGTACTCCGCCCCCGCCCTGGCGGACGAGTTCGGGATCTCCCCCACTCCGGTCCGCGAAGCCATGATCGACCTGGTCCGGGACGGCCTGTTCGAGGCCGTGCGCAACCGGGGCTTCCGCGTCGTGCGGCCGTCCGCCCGCGACCTCGCCGAACTCACCGAGATCAGGGAACTGGTCGAGGTCCCCGCCGTCGCCCGGCTGGCCGGCGCCGTTCCCGAGGCGGCCCGCCCGCGGCTGCGCGCCCTCGCCGAGGAGGCCCTCGCGGCCGCGCGGGAAGGCGACCCGATCGGCTTCCTCGACGCCGACCACCGGTTCCACTCGGGACTGCTCGAACTCACCGGCAACCGGACGCTGGTCCAGACGATCCTCGACCTGCGCGGCCGCTCGCAGATGCACGGCCTCATCCGTCCGGCCTCGACGGAGACCCTGGTGGCGTCGGCGGAGGAGCACCTCGCCCTGCTGGACGCGCTGGTCGCCGGCGACGCCGAGGAGGCGCGGGAGCTCATGACGCGCCACCTCGACCACGTGCGGGGCGACCACCGCTGACCGCGTCCCCCGTCCACCGTCCCCCCTCCACGGGGGCGCTTGGCCGGATCCGGCCGTAACCCGTCCGAGCTGGGCCTTCGCCGGAGCGATCACTCTTGGCAAGTGACGTTTCACATTTTACAGTGCAATTTCACATTGCATTAGCGGACGCCGCGGCCGGACGCCGCGGCACCCCCGTCCGCGAAGGAGGAACCCCCGTATGGTCCGCCCGAAGCGCAGAAGGGCCGCCGCGGCCGTCGCCGTGGCCGCCGCTCTGACCGCGGCCTCACTGACCGCGCCGGCCCGCGCCGACGCCCCCGGTGGCCGTGGCGCGCCCCCCGCCCCCTCCCCCGACCGCAGGTCCCAGACCCAGATCCAGCAGGAGGCCAAGGAGACACTCGTCAAGCAGATCGCCAAGGACCAGGGCGTCCCGGCGGCCGAGGCGCGCCGCCGGGCCGACCGGCAGCCCGCGCAGTTCAAGCTGGCCGCGCGGCTCGGCAAGGATCTCGGCGCGGCGTACGGCGGCGCCTGGATCGACCAGGCGCACGGCGGCGAACTCACCGTCGGCGTGACCGGTGCCAGTGCGTCGGCCAAGGTGCGGTCGAAGGCGAAGACCGCCGGACTGAGCGCCACCAGGACGAAGAAGGTCCGGTACGGCTTCGGGCATCTCCAGCAGGTGTCGGCCTCGCTCGCCAAGCGGGTCTCCGAGGCCAACAAGGGCGCGAAGAACGGCCTGCAGACCGGCATCGTCACGTCCGGGAACGTGGTCAAGCTGAGCAGCCTCAAGGGCGCTCCGCTCACCCCGGCCCAGCGCGAGGTCGTCGGCTGGGCGCGGCGGACGTTCGGCGGCGCCGTGCGGGTGTCTACCTACGCCCACAAGTCGGTGCCCCGGTACTGCCAGGACGACTACGCCTGCGACCCGCCGCTGCGGTCCGGCCTCGCCATCTTCACCGGCGGGGCGCGCTGCACCAGCGCGTTCATGACGTACTCGGGCAGCCGGTACTACATGCTGACCGCGGGCCACTGCGCCGAGATCGGCTACTGGTGGGACGTGTCCACCTACAGCTACGGCTACCAGAACGTCGGCGGCGCCGCCGACTACACCTTCGGCTGGTACGGCGACTACGCGGCCGTGTCGGTCGACGATCCGGGCTGGTGGCAGCCCAGGGGCTGGGTGCTCCCCCAGACGTCCATCTACGGAAGCGAGAGCGACTACGTCGGCGGATACGTCTGCAAGCAGGGCTCGACCACCGGCTACACCTGCGGGACGATCACCGAGGTCGACGCCACCGTCTCCTACCCGGACCGGACGCTGTCCGGCATGACCTGGAGCACCGCGTGCGACGGCCCCGGTGACAGCGGCAGCGGCGTCTTCGACGGCAACTACGCCCACGGCATCCTGAGCGGCGGACCGAACTCGGGATGCGGAATGATCCACGAGCCCATCGGCCGGGCCCTGTCCGGCCTGGGGGTGTCACTGCTCAGCGGCTGACCTCGTCGGCGCTGCGCACAGGGGCGGTGCCGTGCCCGGAGATCCGGGCACGGCACCGCCCCACACGCGCGCCGGCCTGTCAGTCGTTGAGGGACTGCATCCAGCTCTCGATCTCCTCGGGGTGGCGCGGCAGGGCGGAGGACATCAGGCGGGCGCCGGTCTCGGTGACGAGGATGTCGTCCTCGATGCGGACGCCGATGCCGCGCAGTTCCGGGGGCAGCGTCAGGTCGTCGGGCTGAAGGTAGAGGCCCGGCTCCACGGTCAGGACGTGCCCGGGGCGCAGTTCCCCGTCGAGGTACTGGGACGCCCGCGCCGCCGCGCAGTCGTGGACGTCCATGCCGAGCATGTGCCCGCTGCTGCAGAGGGTGTAGCGGCGGTAGATGCCCGACTCGGGATCGAGCGCGTCCTCCGCGCTGCGCAGCACGCCCCAGTCCTGGAGCCCCTCGGCGATGACGCGCATCGCGGCCATGTGGAAGTCGCGGAAGCTCGCGCCCGGGCGGACGGCCGCCAGACCCGCCTCCTGCGCGTGGTAGACGAGGTCGTAGACCTGCCGCTGCCGCGGGGTGAACCACCCGCTCATCGGGAGGGTGCGGGTGATGTCGGCCGTGTAGAGGGTGTCGGTCTCCACCCCGGCGTCGAGCAGGAGCATCTCGCCGAGGCGCAGCGTGCCGTCGTTGCGCGTCCAGTGCAGGACGCACCCGTGCGCGCCGGCCGCGGCGATGGTCTCGTATCCGACGCCGTTGCCCTTGATGCGCGCGACGCGCTCGAAGGTGCCCTCCACCCACCGCTCGCCGCGCGGCATCCCGGTGACGCGCTTCAGCCCGGCGGCGACCGCGGTGAAGCCGTCCACCGTGTGGTCGACGGCGGCCTGGAGCTGGGCGATCTCCCAGTCGTCCTTGACCAGCCGGAGCTCGGCTGCGCAGGCGGCCAGTTCGGCGTCGGCCTCGGGGGCGCGCGCCGGGACGGCCCGGTCGACCTCGGGGTCCACGCCGCGGATCACCCGGGTCGGAACCGCGCCGCGGAGGGCGCTGGCCAGGTCGTCCAGCGGCGTGCAGGCGAGCCCGAGCTTCTCCTCGGTCTCGGCGAGGGCGGCGCGGGGGCCGACCCAGAACTCCCCGTGCCGGCGGTCGCGGAAGAAGCCGGCGTCGTCGCGTGGGGACCGGGGCCGGTGGTAGAGGACGGCGTCGTGCCCGCTTCCCGTCGGCTCCATCACCAGGACGGCGCCGGTGCCGGTGTCCTTGGCGGTGTCCCCGGTGAGATGGGCGTAGGCGGTGTGCGGGCGGTAGCGGTAGTCGCAGTCGTTGCTGCGCACCTTCGGCGGACCGGCGGGCAGGACGAGCCGCTCGCCGGGGAAGAGGGCCGACAGCGCCGCGCGGCGCTTCTCCGCGTACGGCGCCACGGACTGGCGCACCGGGAGCGGTTTCCCGCTCGGGGCCCAGTCACGGGTCATGAAGGAGGCGAGGGTCTCGGAGACGGGCAGGTCGTGGCTGCCCGTCGCGAAACGGCCGGCTGCAGGGTCGTCCATGTGAAAGTCCTGGAGGTGGAGATTCGATAACGGGGCTTGTAGTGCAATTGCACTGTACTATTTTATATGGCACTCCGCCCGACGATGCACGGAGACGCCATGAAACGTCCGGCCAGGACCTGCCTCGCCCTCTCCCTCTCCCTCGCGGCCGCCGCAGGCGGCGCGTCCGCCTGCGGCTCGGGCGACGACTCCTCCGCCGCCAGGTCCGGGGGCACCCTCACCGTCCTCTACACGCAGGACTTCGCCCATCTCGACCCGCAGCGCAACTACGTCATGTTCGCGATGGACTTCGGCACGCGGCTCCTCTACCGGACGCTCACCACCTACGCCGCGAAGGAGGGCCAGGAGGGCACGAAGGTCGTCCCGGACCTCGCGGCCGACACCGGCACCACCTCCGACAACGGCAGGACGTGGACCTTCCGCCTCAAGCCGGGCCTGAAGTTCGAGGACGGGACGCCCATCACCAGCGCCGACGTCAAGTACGGGGTCGAGCGCTCGTTCGCGCCCGACCTGCCGGAAGGCCCCGGGTACGCCCGGACGATGCTGAAGGGCGGCGACGCCTACAAGGGGCCGTACAAGGACAAGGGCGGCCTCGACTCCATCGCGACGCCGGACGCGCGGACGATCGTGTTCCGGCTGAAGGAACCGTCGATGGACTGGCCGAAGGTCACCACGCTGCCGACCTTCGCCCCCGTCCCCAAGGCCAAGGACACCGGCGTCAACTTCGACAAGCGCCCCTTCTCCTCCGGTCCCTACAAGGTCGAGTCCTACGACCGCGGCCAGCGGCTGATCCTCGTCAGGAACACGCACTGGGACAGGGCCACCGACGGCGTCCGCCAGGCCAACCCGGACAGGATCGTGGTGGAGGAGGGCCTCGCCCAGGCCACCATCGACCAGCGGCTCATCGCCGACCAGGGCAAGGACCAGCGGGCCGTCACGCTGTACTCGGTCGCCGCGGCGAGCATGCCCCGCATCCTCACCCGCCCGGACGTGAAGAAGCGGTTCGTCAGCGCGACCAGCCTGTGCACCCGGTTCCTGGCGATGAACACCTCCAAGCCGCCGTTCGACGACCCCAAGGTGCGGCAGGCGATGCAGTACGCGGTCGACAAGGAGGCCTACCGCACCGCGCACGGCGGCAGCGGCGTCGGCGAACTGGCCGGCTCCTACCTTCCCCCTGCCATGACCGGCGGGCGGGCCCAGGACGTCTACCAGGCGCCGCCGACCGGAGACCCGGTGAAGGCCAAGCAGATGCTCGCGGCGGCCGGCAAGGGCTCCGGGTTCTCGATCGACCTGACGACCACCAGCAGCGAACTGGGCAAGGCCGAGGCCGAGGCGGTCCAGCAGTCGCTCGCCCGCGTCGGGGTGAAGGTCCAGATCAACTCCGTCGCCAAGAGCGTCTACTACGACACCATCGGCGACACGGCGAAGGAGGACGAACTCGTCTTCTACGGGTGGTGCGCCGACTACCCGTCCGCGGCCTCGTTCATCCCGCCGATCTTCGACGGGCGCAACATCGCGCCCAAGGGCAACACCGTCGTCTCGCAGCTGAACGACGAGGCCGTCAACGAGAAGATCGGCGCGGCCGTGAAGGGGACCGACCCGGGCGCGTGGACGGCGCTCGACCGGGAGCTGATGGGGCTGTCGCCGATGGTCCCGCTGATCCACGACAAGCTGCCGCTGCTGCGCGGCTCCAAGGTCACCGGCACGTTCGGCCACGCCATCTGGGAAGGCGAGTTCGACTTCGCCACCATCGGGGTGATGTAGTGGCCGCCCCGCCCCTCATCGAGGCGGCGGGCGGCGTGCCGGCGCCCGCCGGCCGGTCGCCGTGGGCGCTGGCCGGCGGGCGGCTCCGCCGCGACCCTGCCGCCCTCGCCGGACTGGCGATCGTCGCGCTGTTCGTGCTGCTCGCGCTCGCCGCCCCGCTGCTCACCGCCCTCAACGGGCACGGCCCGAACGAGTTCCACCCGGAGAAGATCGACAAGGCGCTCGCCGGGGCGCCCAAGGGGGCGTTCGGCGGGATCGACGGCGACTTCTGGCTCGGCGTCGAGCCCGGCACCGGCAGGGACGTGTTCAGCCGCATGGTCTACGGCGCCCGGATCTCGCTGCTGATCTCCGTCGCGGCGACCTGCGTCGCCACCGCGGCCGGGACCGCCCTCGGGCTCACCGCGGGCTTCGCCGGCGGCCGGATCGACGCGGCGATCAGCCGCGTCATGGACCTGGTGCTGTCGTTCCCGCAGCTCATCTTCATGATCGCTCTGGTGTCGGTGCTGCCCGAGGGGAACCGGACGCTGGAGCTGGTGTTCGTCATGGGCTTCTTCGGCTGGCCCTACATCGGGCGCATCGTCCGGGGGCAGGCGCTCTCGCTGCGCCACCGGGAGTTCGTGGAGGCCGCGCGCGCCACCGGCATGCCGCGCCACCGGATCGTCTTCCGCGAGGTCATGCCCAACCTGCTGGCGCCGGTCCTGGTGTACGCGACGCTCACCATCCCGGTCAACATCGGCACCGAGGCGGCGCTGTCGTTCCTCGGGATCGGCGTCCGGCCGCCGAACGCGTCGTGGGGGCAGATGATGGCCAAGGCGATCGACTGGTACCAGGTGGACCCGACGTTCTTCGTGGTCCCCGGCGTCTGCCTGCTGCTGACCGTACTGGCGTTCACGCTGCTCGGCGACGCCTTCCGCGACGCCCTCGACCCGAAGGGGGCGGGCCGGTGATCCGGTACGTCGCGGTGCGCCTGGCCGGGGTCGCCGGGGTGCTGCTCGTCATCTGCGCGGTGACCTTCACGATCTTCTACGTGCTCCCCGCCGATCCGGCGCTGCAGGCGTGCGGCAAGTCGTGCACGCCGGAGCGGCTCGCGATGCTCCACCACCAGATGGGGCTGGACCGGCCCCTGTGGCGGCAGTTCGCCGACTACCTCGGCGGCATCTTCGCGGGCCGGAGCTACGGCACCGGGCCGCAGGCCGTCCAGTGCCACTTCCCGTGCCTCGGGTTCTCCTACCAGAACAACATGCCGGTCTGGGACCTGATGATGCGGCGGCTGCCGACCACGGTCTCGATCGGGATCGGCGCGGCGGTCCTGTGGCTCGCCGGCGGCGTGACCGTCGGCGTCGTCTCGGCGCTGCGCAAGGACTCGCTGCTCGACCGGACGCTGATGGTGGGCACGCTCACCTCCGCGTCCCTGCCGATCTACTTCACGGCGATGGCGCTGACCGTCCTGGTCGTCCAGATCGGCGGGCTGCTCCCCTACTCCAGCTACGCGCCGTTCGCGGAGGACCCCGTCACCTGGGCGAAGAACCTCGTCCTGCCGTGGGTCGCGCTCGCGCTCCTGTACGCGGCGATGTACGCGCGGCTGTCCCGGGCGTCGATGGTGGAGACGATGGCGGAGCCCTACATCCGGACGGCACGCGCCAAGGGCCTGCCCGAGCGGACGGTCGTCGGCAAGCACGGGCTGCGCGCCGGGCTCACCCCCGTCCTCACCGTCTTCGGGATGGACCTCGGCGCGCTGCTCGGCGGGGCCGTGATCACCGAGAGCGTGTTCGGGCTGCCGGGCATCGGGCGGCTCACCATCGACTCGATCGACAAGTCCGACCAGCCGGTCGTGATGGGCGTCGCGCTGCTCGCCGCGTTCTTCATCACGTTCGCCAACCTCGTCGTGGATCTGCTGTACGCGGCGATCGACCCGCAGGTGAGATACGCATGAGCGAAGCGAACCCGGGGGGTGTGGGGGGTCGCCCCCCACAAGGAGCACGCATGAACTTGCTGAGCGTGCGGGATCTTGCGGTCGAGTTTCCCACCGCCAAGGGGACGATCCGCGCGGTGGACGGGCTGTCGTTCACCCTGGAGGCGGGGCGCACCCTCGGCATCGTCGGCGAGTCGGGGTCGGGCAAGTCCGTGACCAGCCTGGCGGTCATGGGCCTGCTGGACGGCGCGCGGGTGACGGGGTCGATCCGGCTCGCCGGTACCGAGGTCGTCGGAGCGGGACGCGAGCGGGTGCGCGCGCTGCGCGGCCGGAGGGTCGCGATGATCTTCCAGGACCCGCTGTCGTCGCTGCATCCGCAGTACCGCGTGGGCGAGCAGATCGCCGAGGCGCGGCGGCTGCACTTCGGCGCGTCCCGCCGCGCCGCGCGCGAGGACGCCGTCCGGCTGCTCGCCGACGTCGGCATCCCCGATCCCCGCGAGCGGGCGGGCGACCACCCGCACCGGTTCTCCGGCGGGATGCGCCAGCGCGTGATGATCGCCATGGCGCTGGCCTGCGAGCCGGACCTGCTGATCGCCGACGAGCCGACCACCGCCCTGGACGTGACCGTGCAGGCGCAGATCCTGGAGCTGATCGCGCGGATCCAGCGCGAGCGCGGGCTGGCGGTCCTGATGATCACGCATGACCTCGGGGTGGTCGCGCGGGTCGCCGACGACGTCCTGGTCATGTACGCGGGACGGGCCGTCGAGCGGGCGTCCGCCGACGCGCTGTTCGCCGTTCCCCGGCATCCCTACACCCGCGGCCTCATCGGCTCCCTCCCCCGGCTCACCGGCCCGCCCGGCGAGCTGGCCCCGATCCCGGGCACCCCGCCGTCTCCGCTGTCTCCGCCGGCGGGGTGCCCGTTCCATCCGCGGTGCGCCGAACGCGTCGCCGTGTGCGAGACCACCCGTCCGGAGTTCCTCGGCACGCCCCATCCGGTGGCCTGCCACCTGTTCACCACCGAGAAGAGGACCACGGGATGACGGCGCTGCTCCGGCTGGAAGGGCTGGCCAGGACGTTCCAGACGCGGCGCGGCACGGTGCGGGCGGTGAACGGCCTGGACCTGGAGGTGCGGGCCGGGGAGACGCTCGGCCTGGTCGGCGAGTCCGGCTGCGGCAAGTCCACGACCGGGCGGATGCTCGTCCGGCTCCTGGACCCCACGGCCGGGCGGATCGTGTTCGACGGCGCGGACATCACGCGGCTGTCCCAGCGCGCGATGCGACCGCTCCGCCGCGACCTGCAGATCGTCTTCCAGGACCCGTTCGCCTCGCTGAACCCGCGGCACACGGTCGGCTCCATCGTGGCCGAGCCGCTGCGCGTGCAGGGCGAGCGGGACCCGCGGCCCCGCGTCCAGGAGATGCTGGAGTACGTCGGGCTCGGCGCCGAGCACATCGACCGGTACCCGCATGAGTTCTCCGGCGGGCAGGCCCAGCGGATCGGGATCGCCCGCGCCCTGGTCACCGGTCCCCGGCTCGTCGTCGCGGACGAGCCGGTGTCGGCGCTGGACGTGTCGATCCAGGCCCAGATCGTCAACCTGCTGGCCGGCCTCCAGCGCCGGCTCGGCATGGCGTACGTGTTCATCGCCCACGACCTGGCGGTGGTCCGGCACGTGTGCGACCGGATCGCCGTGATGTACCTCGGCCGCGTCGTGGAGACGGGAGCGCGGGACGTGGTCTACGGCTCGCCCGCGCACCCCTACACGAGGGCCCTGCTGTCGGCGGTCCCGCTCCCCGACCCCGTGGCCGAGCGGGCGAGGGAGCGCATCGTGCTCCGCGGCGACCCGCCGAGCCCGTCCTCGCTCCCGCCGGGCTGCCCGTTCCACCCCCGCTGCTTCAAGGCGCGGGAGCGGTGCCGGACCGACCTGCCGTCCCTCACGATGGTCGAGGGCCGCCAGGTCGCCTGCCACTACCCGGAGACCGGCCCGCTCGTGGCGTGACGAAACCGGGGCCGGACCTTTCGGTCCGGCCCCGGCGGTCGTGTCGCGGGGGTGTCAGATCAGTACTCGGACTTCACCGTCACTCCGCTGAAGGCCTGCTTGGCGTAGAGGCTGATGTAGTTGTAGCCCGCGGGCGGGTTGGTGATGGTCAGGGTCTCGCCGTTGCCGGTGTTGGCGGAACGCTGGGTGTAGGACGTCGACGTGGCCCAGCCGGTGGGGTTGTAGTAGAGGTCGGCGTCTCCGGTGCCGCCGGACGAGGTGATCTTGATCGACTGCGTGCCGGCCGGCACGTAGAGGTACAGGTAGGCCAGGTTTCCCTGGGTGGCCGACAGGTTGCTGCGCTGGCAGTTCTGGCCGAGCTGGCGGGTGTCGGTCCCGGTGCACTCGGTCGTCCCGCCGCCGCCCCCGGCCGACACCGCCAGCTGCTTGGTCGCGGTGCCCGTGGCGCCCTTGTCGTCGGTGACGGTGAGGGAGACGGTGTAGGTGCCGTCCGCGCCGTAGGTGTGGGACGGGTTGGCCGAGGTCGAGGTGGCGCCGTCGCCGAAGTCCCAGCGCCGGGAGGCGATGGTGCCGTCGGAGTCGGTGGACTGGTCGGTGAAGGAGACCGCCAGGCCGTTCGCCGAGGCGGAGAACGCCGCGGTCGGCGCCTGGTTGCCGCCGCCTCCGCCGCCGCCCGCGCAGGCGCCGGACGCGCACGCGGCGAGCCACGTCCACCAGTCGCCGTCGTAGCGGGTGCCGATCGTGCTGGTCAGGAACGTCCGGGCGGCGTTCCAGTTGCCGGTCCGGTAGTAGCCGAGGACGGTCGAGACGTCGGCCGGGTGCTTCTCGAACATGTACCGCACCGCCAGGTAGCCCCAGCGGTAGATGCGGGTCGTGTCATGGCTGTAGGTGGTGTCGAACAGCGTGCTGAGCGCGTAGGTGTTCCGCCCGGCCTCGGTGATCGCCGCGTCGTACACCTCCTTGCGGTAGGAGTAGGAGACGTACTCGGCGAACCCCTCGATCCACCAGATGGTGGGCGTGGTGACACCGGCGTTGAAGTCGCCGTACATGTCGAAGCGGCCGTCGAGGTAGTGCGTGTACTCGTGGTTGAGGTTCCAGATCTGGAACGCCGGCCGCACCCATTCGGCCTCGTAGGCGATGAACCGCGGCTGGTTGCCCGCGGCGGCGGGGTCGCCCTCCAGGTACATGCCGCCGTTGTTGGTGTCGATGCCGAACATCGCGCCGGCGTAGGTCTGGTAGTCGGTGCTCGAGTCGAAGACGCAGACCTCGATCGTGGTGTTGTTGTCGTTGGCGACGGGCCTGTTCCCGTCCTTCACCAGGCCGTGGAAGTAGGCGTCCTGGTTCTGGAGGCTGGCGCAGCTGTCCGACAGCTGGGCGGCGGTCATGTCCTGCGCTCGGATCTTGATGCTGGAGCTGCAGGTGTAGTTGATGGTCAGGACGTTCTGGGCGAGCCGCTGCGAGAGGTCGCAGGTGTCGTAGTAGGAGCAGTTCGCCTTGTCGTAGCTGTCGGTCATCTCCGCGACGCCGACCCACAGCGGCGCGGTCTTCCCGGTCATGGCGCTCTGCCCGAGCAGCCCCTTGGCCTGGGGCCGCACCTTGGTCTGGAGCGTGCTGTGCTGGAGGAAGCGGCCGAGTTCGCGTCCCGCGTTGGACGCCAGGTAGCTGCGGTCGGTGCCGAGCAGGGACAGGTGGTTCGCGGCGAAGGAGTTGAGCGTGTCGAGCACGCTCTGGTCCGACTGGACGGCGGAGACGAACTCCGGGACCTGGTGGCCGCGGAACAGCACCGTGTAGACGTTGTTCACCGCGTTGAGCATCCACCAGGACGCGTCGTAGGAGCTGTTGTAGCCGTTCAGCAGCCGCTTGACCACGTAGATGTAGCGGGCGTTCTCCTCGGCGCTGTCGATCAGCGTGACCGCCTCGGCGAGGACCTCGCCGTTGGCGTCGCTGACGGTCGAGGACTTGGAGTTGCCGAAGTAGGCGTCCAGGCCCGACTGGATCGCCGTCTTCAGCGAGGGGCCGTAGGTCCCCACGGTCGACTGGTTGTACCAGTGGACGTAGTAGCCGGCGCGAAGGTAAAGGACGAGTTGTGCCGTTCCGGTGCTGTTGTCACCGGGGTAGTAGACCGCGTTGTCGCGCAGTCCATAGGCGACGCTCACCATTTGCGACTCGCGGAACGCGTAGTACGCGTCACTGCCGGTGAGGCTGAACAGCGAGTTGATGCAGTCGGTCGTGGACGACTTGATCTGCTGGACGAGCGCGCTTCCGGAACGGCTCGTGAAATCGCTCGCACTGCACGCCGCGGCGGCGGCCTTGGCGGTCGCCTTCGGGGCGGCCTTCATGGACGGGCGCTTGTGCTCCGCCGGCTTCTTCGGCTGGTCGGGGCTGCTCTTCAGCTCGTTCTTGTCCGCGGAGAGCGGCGGCCGGTCCTTGGCCGGGAGCGGGGCCTTCTGGACGTGGCGCTCGCCGCCGCCGTCCGGGCGCGTGCTGGCGGGCGGGGGCTTCGGGGGAGCCGTCGGGGCGGCGCTCGCGGGCGAGACGAGGAACGTCGTACCGAGGGCGACCGCCATTGACGCCAGCAGGCACCGGGTCGATCTGCGTCTGTTTCTCACGGGGGTTTTTCCTCCAGGGGGCGGGCGTCCGGTAGGGGGTACCGGACGGGATCGCAGGGCTCCGGGGTCCAACTCCCGGAGGGTCGGGAAAGCGTGCGACCGCAGTGTGTGGGGCGGAAACGAGCCGTGGTCATACACCGCACCATCGATCTGCGTTATGGATCTCCCGGGCGGCTCTGAACGGCGCCGCCGAAAGGGACTTCTCCGAGGTGGCGCGCCTTCTTCGGCCGCGAGGCGCTCCTGCTGCCGTTTCCGGACAATGACGAAAGAAAGGTGAAATTGTACACTGCAATGTCACTGATCCTCTGGAGGTGTCTGTGAGACGACCGAGCAAGAGACGCGCGGGCGCGGCGCTCGCCGCGTGCGGCGGCGTGCTGGCGGCGACGGCGCTGGCCGGGCCGCCGCCGGCGACCGCGGCCGGGGACCCGCCGCGCCTCGACTGGAAGTCCTGCGGCGACGCCGCGAACCCGGCGCTGCAGTGCGCGATGCTCGAGGTGCCGCTCGACCACGACCGCCCGGACGGGCGCACCGTCAAGATCGCGCTGAACCGGCTGCCGGCCACCGCTCCCCCGGGCGAGCGGCAGGGGCCGATCCTGCTCAACCCGGGCGGGCCGGGCATCAGCGGGCTGTGGATGGCGAGCTGGATCCCCGCCAAGCTGCCGCCCGACGTCGCCGCCGCCTACGACTGGATCGGCTTCGACCTGCGCGGATCACAGCACAGCGAGCCGCGCATGTCCTGCGACCCGCACTACTTCGACGGCCCGCGGCCCGACTTCCAGGTCAGCCAGGGCACCACGGGGGCGTGGCTGGAGAAGGCCGCCGGCTACGTCGCGAAGTGCACCGAGAAGCACTCCGCGCTGCTGCCGCACCTGTCGACGGTGGACCACGTCCGGGACATGGAGTCGATCCGCCGCGCGCTCGGCGCCGAGAAGATCAACTTCTTCGGCTGGTCGTACGGCACCACGCTCGGCTCGACGTACGCCCAGCTGTACCCGCGGCACGTCCGCCGGTTCGTCCTGGACAGCATCGTCGGGCCGTCCGTCTCCTGGTACGACCACAACGTCCTCCAGGACCTCCAGCACGAGAAGCGGTTCAAGGCGTTCACCCATTGGGTCGCCAAGGCCGACGGCGTCTACCACCTCGGCACCGATCCCGACGAGGTCGAGGCCAAGTGGTACGCGATGCGCACCCGGCTGCGCGAGCACCCCGTCGGCCGGATCGGGCCCGACGAGTTCGACGACACCCAGGTCGCGGGCGGCTACGACGTCCTGCGGTGGCCCCGCCTCGCGACGGTGCTCTCCGCGTACACCAACTCTGGTGACACCGCCCCCCTCGTCACCGCGTACGAGCGCTACGCGGCGCCCGACCCGGCGGACGACTCCTTCGACATCTACAACGCCGTGATGTGCAGCGACAGCAAGTGGCCGCGCGACTTCCGGTACTGGCGGAAGGACCAGGCGAAGGTCAACGAGAAGGCGCCCTTCTACACGTACAACAACATGTGGTTCAACGCGGGCTGCCTGACCTGGCCCGTCAAGGCGGGGCACCGCACCAGGATCACCGGCAAGGGCCTGCCGCCCATGCTGCTGTTCCAGGCGACGGACGACCCGGCGACCCCGTACGAGGGCGGTGTCGCCATGGCGCGGGCCCTGCCGAGCGCACGCCTGGTCGTGGAGAAGGGCGGCGGCAGCCACGCCATCACGTTCTCGGGCAACAAGTGCCTGGACGACCTCCTGGTCGACTATCTCCGCGATGGCACGGTGCCGGCCGACCGCGGCCTGGTCGACCGCACCTGCGCGAAGAACCCTGACCCGGAGCCGGTCTGGGTCGCCCCGGCCCCGGCAGCGGCCACGCGCGCGCAGGCGAACGCCCTACCGCGCCAGTTCGTGAGGTGACGCGGGTACCGGCCGCCGCGCGGCACGACCGTCCCGCTCAGTCGGTGCCGCGGGCGGCCGGTACCTCCAGCAGAAGGCGGACCGGGCCGTAGAGGCCGGAGGCCCGCTGGCCCGGGAAGACGAAGTGGGTCGGGCTCACCTCGTCAAGGTAGGGCGCCAGGGTTCCGCAGACGAGGATGTCGATCTCGTTGTCGCCCTCGCGCAGGGCCGCACCGACGTCGAAGCGGTACGGGGCGCAGATGCGCACTCCGGCGGGGGTGCCGTTGACGGTGACTTCGGCGGTGCCGCGCACCCGGCCGAGGTCGAGCGTCGCGGCCGGGGGCGCCGGGAGGCGGAGCGTGCGCCGGTAGCGGACGGCGCCGCTGTACCCGGCGAGTCCCGCGTCCTCCCAGTCGCCCAGCTCGATCGTGCCCGGTCCCGCCGTGAAACGCACCGGACCCGCGAGTGCCGCGCCCGCTTGATGGCCTGGGAGCGTTCGGATGCGCAGCTCCGCCGTCCGGCTTGGTGTCGCTCCCGGGCTCGGCAGCGGCATCTCCGGGGCCGGTTGCAGGGGCTCCCCGTCCAGGGTCGCCTCCAGAAGTTCACCGCGAACGTCGACGTGCATGCGTGTCGCGCCGGGCGGGACGGTGAAACGCAGCCTTTCCGTCTGGAGCGCTGCGTCAGGCATGGCGAGCGTTGCCGGGAGCACGGCGTCCGTTTCCGGATCGTCCTCCAGCCACGTCGCGGCGGGGAGCGGGTGGGGACGCCGGCGCAGATGCAGGGACGCGGGGTCGCCGTACTGTGCGCGCCGCGCCGCGACAGGCACGGGGACTCCGTCGCGCGCGGCGGTCCAGCCGGTGCCGGACACGACCGGTCCGTCCACGAGGACCGCGGGGGACGGGCCGCCCTCGGTGAGGACGAGGGCCAGTTCACCGCCCGTCACGCGGTAGCGGCCGACGCGCGGGACCTCCTGCTCGGCGTACGGGTCGAACCCTCCTTGCCGTCCGATCTCCTCGCCGTCGACGAGGACGCGGCAGGACGCCGCCGAGGCGACCTGGAGCACCGCTCCGGCGGCGGACACCGGGAGGGGGACGCTGAGCGTGATCTCAGCACCGGGCCGCGCCGGGCCCGCCGTGGTGATCCACTCCGGCCGCCGGTAGCGGTCGCGGTCGGCGACCACGGCGAGGTGGGCGCGCAGCCGCACGTCCTCGTCGGGGACGAGCCGGACCTCGACGTCATGTTCACCTGCGGGAACGTGGGTCTCGGCAATGGCCAGGCAGCCCTGGTCGTCAAGCGGGGCGGTGGCGCCGTCGATCCGCAGCGTCTTTGCGGCGGCCGCGCCCACGGCCACGAAGCCGCCTTCGCCGGGCACGGTCAGGCGGGTCCGGAGCACGACCGCGTCCCCGGCCTTGACCTCGCCGAAGTCGAGGAACTCTTCAGGAACGTGCCCCTTCGGCCCGAGGTATGCGCGGTGCAAGGTGTCCTTGCGGATGCCCCGGGAGTCGGAGTACACGAAGGGCCGCCATTCCTCCTCCCCCTCCCTGCTCCACACGCCGTGGGGGCCGAACGTGGCGTGCGCGTCGGACCACTCCGTCTCCTCGTCCGTCCGGTGGCTCATGGTCCAGCACTCCAGCGGGACGTCGTCTCCGGCGGGCCGGGCGAAGTCGCCCCAGGTGTTGTCGAGGGTGGGGACCAGGTCCATCGCCCAGGACGTGCCGAGATCGAGGACGGTCTCCTCGGGCGCGGCGGCCAGTTCTTCGGCTGCGGCTTCCTCGCCGCCGGGGAAGAGGAGCAGCGCGGCGGGCCCGTCGTCGAACGGGACGACCACCTCGACGGACGTCCCGTCCACCGCGCGCGTCTCCAGCGGGCGCGGCGGGCCCCCGAACGGGCTCGCGACGAACGCCGGGCCGGTCACGCCGCGGACCCGCACCCGCATGTCCCGCAGGTACCGGTCGGGGTCGAAGTCGTAGGTCACGTCGAGCCAGCCGAGGTCGGCTCCGCGCTCGTCGGGCCGTCCCACCGAAACGCGGCTGGCCATCGACGGCGCGGCCGTCAGGAACACCACCGTGGTCCCGTCGACCTCCCGGACGAGCGCGGGGACCGGCGCGTCCACCCGGCCCACCCCGGCGAGGGCCTGGCCGAGAGCGCCGGTGTCGGGCACGATCTCCAGCACGGCGCGGAGCCGCGCCACCGCCTCATCGGCGTTCAGGTCCCCGACCCCGCGGCGGGGCGGCGTGCCGACCGCGACGACACGGCCGCCGTGCTCGGCGAACGCGGTCAGCCTCCCCGCCGTCTCCCCTTCGAGCACGGTGCAGGACGGGAGAACGACGAGCCCGTACGACTCGTCGGCGACCTCCAGCCGCCCCTTCGCGACCGTCGCACGCTGCACTGAGTCGTCGTCCACGACGTCGGCGTCGATCCCCAGCCGGTCGAGCGTGCCGGGCACCATCCGGAACCAGGCCATGTCGCCGACCAGGTCCCGGTAGACGTCCTGGGCGCGGGCCGCGTCCGGTTCCACGCCGTCGAGCCGCGTCCCGGCCTGCGCGGTCGCGGTCGGGAACAGCACCGCCACCTCGCACACGTGCCGTCCCAGCGAGAGGGCGGAGCACAATCTCGTGACCGCGTCGGCGAAGACGCGGTGGTGCCGCCAGTAGGGCTGGCGCCAGTCGGTGGACGGCGGTGCCCACTCCCACCAGCCCGCCTTGGTCGTGTAGTAGACGGCGTGCGGATTGTAGAGGGTCGCCCCGGACCGCAGCCACGGCAGCAGCCAGTCGAACGTCTCCTCCAGCGTCCCGCCCCAGCCGCTGGAGTGGAAGGCCTCGATCCAGGTGCGGTCCCGGCCGTACAGGTGCGCGAGCGAGGAGTGGATGCGGGCGTCGCCGTGGTGGTCGGAGCCCGGGGCGCCGAACCAGCGGTGCGTGCGCGCGTAGTCGGCGTACAGCCTGACCCCGTCCACGGGATGCCCCGCCCGCGCCGGATCCTGCTGGTCGCAGCCGTGCAGCAGGCCGAACCGCTCGTGCCATTCGGCCAGCGGCCGGAAGAACGCCTCCTCGGCCAGTTCGGCGCGGGTGAGGTGGTAGTCGCGGCGGATCCGGAAGGCGTCCCCGTCCCCGCTCCCCCACAGCGTCCCGAGGTGCGGTGCCAGGTCGTAGCCGCGGCGCCGCTCGAACTCGCCGGCGAACGCCTCCGACCAGGTCGGCAGCGACGGCAGCTCGTCCTGGAACGACCCGACGATCACATTGCCGAGCCGGTGCCCCAGCCGCCGCGCGAACTCGCCGTGCACGCGGTCGAGGAGTTCCGCGCACGCCTCGCCGGACAGGTAGTCGAAGCCGCGCACCTCCGTCGTCCCGTCCGGGCGGAGCCACCGTCCCGCATACCCCGGGACGTCGCGCACCAGGCGCGCTTGCAGATCGGCGCCGGAGAAGCCGAGCTGGTCGTAGAACCAGAGCGAGACGCCCAGTTCGGCGGCGTCGTCGCAGACGCCGTCCAGCAGGTCCCACCACGCGGAGGAGAAGAACGCCGGATCGTCGGCGTCCGCGCCGAACATCGGGCCGGACGGCGCCAGGTTCAGCACGACCAGGTTGTGGACGCCGCCGTCCACGAACCGTTCGAGCTGCTCGCGCAACCGCCGCCGATCGAGCCGCTCCCCGCTCCACCACCAGATCGGCGCAGGCGAGAACGCCCGCGGCGGAGCATCCAGCACCGCCCGCAACCGCCCCGAAACCCCCAGATCACCCCTGCTTCCTGTGGGGGGACGACCCCCCACACCCCCCGGTTCGCTCCGCTCATCCCTGCTCCCTGTGGGGGGACGACCCCCCACACCCCCCGGTTCGCTCCGCTCATCCCTTGAGGCCACTCGCGAACCCCTTGATCACATACCGCTGCAGGACCAGGAAGATCGCGAGGATCGGGAGGGCGGCGAGGACCAGGCCGGCGAAGACCAGGCCGTAGTCCGAGACGTACTGGCCGACGAACGCGAAGATCCGGACCGGGACCGTCTCGCGCGCCGAGCCGCCCAGGTACAGCAGCGGGGTGAAGAAGTCGTTCCAGATGAACACGGCGTTGAGGATCAGCACCGTGCCGGTGATCGGCCGCAGCAGCGGGAACACGACCCGGGTGAAGGCCTGGAGGTGGCCCGCGCCGTCGATCAGCGCAGCGTTGGCGTAGTCGCCCGGCAGCGCCCGGATGAACCCGGTGTACAGGAAGATCGTGAACGGCAGCTGGATGCCGGTGTAGAAGATGATCATTCCCTGGTAGGTGCCGAGCAGGCCCGCCGAGTCGGCGAGCTTGAACAGCGGGATCATCCCGAGCTGGAACGGCAGCACGATGCCGAGCAGGAACAGCACGTACAGCGTGTAGCCGAGCCGCGAGGCGCAGCGGGCGAGGAAGTAGGCGGCGAACGCCCCGATCGCGATGAGCGCCACCAGGCTCGCCACCGTGATCACGGTGCTGTTCAGCAGCGCCGACCCCAGCGACGCCCGCGACCATGCGTCGGAGTAGTTGCCGAACGTCGGCGACGTCGGCGGCGACAGCGGCGCCGACGCGATCTGCTGCTTGTCCTTCATCGACAGCGTGATGAGCGCGTACACCGGGAACAGGAACGCCACCGCGACCGCGATCATCACGATCTCCAGGGCGAACGT
This sequence comes from Actinomadura sp. K4S16, assembly GCF_008327685.1. GTDB lineage: Bacteria > Actinomycetota > Actinomycetes > Streptosporangiales > Streptosporangiaceae > Spirillospora. The sequence continues at coordinate 306,657 of NZ_BDDE01000016.1, read as the reverse complement.
GCGCACTCCGTAGCGCAGGCTCATGCCACCTCCCGGCCGCGCAGGTAACGGATCTGGATCAGCGAGACCGCGGCGACGAACAGCGCCAGCACCAGCGCGATCGCGGTGCTGTAGCCGTAGTTGCCGAAGACGAACGCCTGCTTGTACAGGACGGTCGAGAGCGTCTCGCTGGCGTGCCCGGGCCCGCCGCTCGTGGCCGCGTAGACCTGGTCGAACAGCTTGAGCCCGCCGATCGTGGACAGCATCACGTTGATCGTGACGGCGGGGGCGAGCAGCGGCCAGGTCACGCTGCGGAACCGCTGGAACCGTCCCGCGCCGTCGATCATCGCGGCCTCGTGCAGCTCCGCGGGCACCCCCTCCAGCCCGGCCAGGAAGATGACCATGGAGTAGCCGGCGAACTGCCAGATCACCATGCCCGCCACCGACCACAGCGCCAGCGAGGGGTCGCCGAGCCAGTCCTGGCGCAGCGAGCCGAGGCCCACCGCGCCGAGGATGCCGTTGAGCCCCGCGTCCGGCGCCGGGTTGTAGACGTACTTCCACAGGAACGCCACCATCACGGGGCTGACGACGGCGGGCGCGAAGAAGACGACCCGCAGCACGGTGCGCGACTTGATGCGCGCGTGCACGCCCAGGGCGAGCAGCAGTCCGATGCCGTTCTGGACGAACACGATCGCGACCGTCAGCAGCAGCGTGTTGACCAGGGAGCCGCGCGCGGCGTCGTCCCGCAGCAGGCGCTCGAAGTTGTCGACGCCGACGAACGACCGGTCGCCGATGCCGTTCCAGTCGGTGAAGGCGTACACGATCCCGCTCGCGCTCGGGTAGAGGACGATCAGCGCGTACACCAGCAGGGCGGGCGCCGCGAACCACCACGGCGGGGTCAGGAAGCCGCCTCGCCTGCGGCGGCGGGACGGCGCCGGGCGGCGGGCCCCGCGCTCGGGAGGGCCCGCGGCACCGGCCGCCGAGGCGGCCGGTGCCGGACGTGCGGTCGGGGACACGGGCTACTTCTTCCGGTAGGTCTCGTCCAGCTTGGCCAGCCCCGCGGCGACCGTGGTCTTGCCCGCGAGCAACTCTTGGACCAGCGCGAAGTGGGCGGGCTGCACCTCGGCGTTCGGCCACGCCTGGTCCATGAACGGGTCGGCCTTGTCGCCGTCCAGGTACGGCAGGAACGGCTCCAGCACCGGGTCGATCTTGGAGGAGGAGTCGCGGACGAGCGGGACGCACGCGACGGCCTCGGCCCAGCGGTTGATGTTCTGCTGCTCGCCGAGGAACTCGATGAACTTCTCGGCGGCGTCCTTGTTCTTGCTGCGGGCGCTGACGCCGAGCCCGACGACGACCCCCGCGGGGATCCGCACCTGCGCCGGGTCGTCCGCCGCGGGCACCGGGAACATCGACAGGTCGGCGGCGTCCGGTGCGGCCTTGCGGAAGTCGGGCAGGACGGCCGAGACCTGGATCGCCATGGCGGCCTTGCCGGTCGCGACCATGGACGTCGCCTGCTCGAAGGTGGTGCCGTTGGGGTTGTCGTTGAAGTACCCGCGCTTCTGCAGGTCCAGGTACATGTTCAGCGCGTCCACCCAGCCGGACTTGGCGAAGGACGCCGTGCCCGCCTGCATCTGGGCGTCGAACTGCGGGTTCTTGGCGTACACGGTGGACGGCACCAGCGCGTAGGTGATCAGCTGCGTGATCCAGGGGGTCTGCGCGCCGAGCGCGATCGGGACCGTGCCCTTCTTCTTGAGCTTCTCGCAGACGTCGAGGAACTCGCTCCAGGTCTTCGGCGGCTCCACTCCGGCCTTGGCGAAGGCCTTCTTGTTGTAGATCGCGCCGATGACGCTCGACCCGGCCGAGTAGATGAAGGTCTTGCCGTCCTTCTGGAACGCCGGCTTCAGGCTCGCCGGGATCTTCTTCGTCCACGCCTGGTCGCTCAGGTCGGCGAGCAGCCCCGCCTGCGCGATCTGCGCCATGCTCATGGCGCTGCCGTTGCCCGGGTAGACCACGTGCAGGTCGGGGGCGTTGCCCGCGCCGAGCTGGGTGCGCACCGAGGTCTGCACCTGGTCGGTCGGCGCGAACGACGTGCTGAACTTGGCCTTGGTGTAGGCCTTGGTGAGCAGGTCGAGCGCCTTCTGCTGGTCGGCGACGCCCACCAGGCGCAGGGTTCCCGAGCCGCCCGACGACCCTCCGCAGGCGGCGAGGCCCAGCGGCAGCGCGGCCGCGGCGGCGGCGCCGCCGGACAGCCGCAGGAATCCGCGGCGGCTGAGGGCCGCCCTCTCGAACGACGATGTCATCTTTCCTCCTAGCGTTCGCGGCGCGGACCGCCGGGGTGGTGGCGGTCCCGGCCGCGGCCGTCCCGCGCGGGAACGGACGTCATTGAAGGGCCGCCGTGAAGCGGTAGTCCCCGGAGCCGATCCGGCAGCGCAGCTCCCGCGGCCCCGTCCCGGCGACCGACACTCCGGGGGCGTCCGCCACCGGTGTCCCGCCCTCCCGCACGCCGGCCGGGTCGTCGGTGGGGATGTGGACGGTGGCGGTCGCCCCCGGCGGTACCGCCACCCGCAGCTCGAACACGCCGTCGCGGCGGGTCCAGCCGGTGGAGACGAGCCCGCGCACCGACTCGTACCGCGCGCTCGCCCCGCTGAGGGCGCCGGGCCTCGGCCGGATCAGCAGCTCGCGGTAGCCGGTCGAGCCGGGCGCCTGGTCGAGGCCGGCGACGCCCCGGTACAGCCACTCGCCGACCGAGCCGAGCGCGTAGTGGTTGAAGGAGTTCATCGCCGCGGCCTGGAACCCGCGCTCGGGGGTGTAGCCGTCCCAGCGCTCCCACACGGTGGTCGCGCCGTGCCGCAGCGGGTACAGCCAGGACGGCGGGTCGGTGCGGCGCAGCAGCGCGTGCGCGAGGTCAGCGCGGCCGTGCGCGTCGAGGACCGGCGCGATCAGCCCCACGCCGAGGAACCCGGTGGTGAGTCCGGGCCCGGCCTCCTCGACCAGCTCGGCGAGGCGCCGCACCGCGCCCGGGACCAGGTCGTCCGGGAGGAGCTCGAACGCGAGGGCCAGCAGGTAGGCGGTCTGGGTGTCGCCGTGGACCCGCCCGTCCGCCGACACGAACCGCTCGGTGAACGTCTTGCGGACGTGGGCGGCGAGCGCGCCGTACCGCGCCGCGGCCTCCTCCGAGCCGACGACCTCGGCGGCGCGCGCCGTCAGCGCGGCGCTGCGGGCGAAGTAGGCGGTGGCGAGGACGTCGCGCGGCGTGGGTGTGGGCGCGAGCCAGTCGGCGAAGTGCGGACCCGTGCGGTTGCTCCACACGAGGTCGGGGTTGTGCCGGTGGACGTGGTCGACCCACGCGCACATGGCGTCGAGGTTGCGCTCCAGGAAGCGCTCGTCCCCGTAGACGCGGTAGAGATGCCAGGGAACGAGGACGCCCGCGTCTCCCCAGCCGGGCGCACCCTCGTCGGACACCCCCGCGAGCCTCGGCGCCACGTTGCCGAACGCCCCGTCCGGCGACTGCGCGCCCCGCACCTCGCGCAGCCAGCCGTCGAAGAAGGCGGCCACGTCGGCGTTGAGGCAGGCGGTCGGCAGGAAGACCTGCGCGTCGGCCAGCCAGCCGAGCCGCTCGTCGCGCTGCGGGCAGTCGGTCGGGACGCCGACGAAGTTGGAGCGCTGCCCCCAGGAGATCGCCTCGTGGAGGCGGTCGACGTCGGGGTCGGAGCAGGTGAACTCCCCCGCCCAGGGCGTGTCGCTGTGCAGCACCACGCCGGTGATGTCGCCCGCGTCGAGCGCGCTCAGGCCGGTCACCTCCGCGTACCGGAACCCGTGGTAGGTGAAGCGCGGTTCGAAGACGGTCTCGGCGTCCCCGCCCGCGATCAGCACGTCCGTCGCGTCGGCGGTGCGCAGGTTGGCGGTGTAGAGCGCGCCCGCCTCGTCCAGGGCCTCGCCGTGCCTGATGACGACCCGGTCGCCGGGGGCCAGGCCGCGCGCGGTGAGCCGGACGCGGCCGGCGAAGTTCTGCCCGAAGTCGACCAGGAACCCCCCGCCCGCGAGCGGGGTGACCGTCCGCGCCGGCAGTTCGCGGACGGCGCGGACCGGCGGCGCGACAGACGCCGTGAGCCGGCTCCGGTCGGTGGCGGCGACCCACGCCGTCCGCCATCCCTCGCCGTCGTGGCCTGCGTCCGGCAGGTCCCAGCCGGGGGTCTCGCGGCGCAGGTCGTGGCACTCCCCCATCAGCAGGTCGGCGTACCGGACGGGCGACCGCGCGCTCTGCCAGTCGCCGCAGGTCGCGACGACGTCGGCGGAGCCGTCGGCGTGCACGAGGTGGAGCTCGGCCAGCAGTTGCGGGAACGTTCCGTAATGCGCGCCCGAGCGGCGCTCGTCGAAGCCGACGAACCCGCTCCACCAGCCGTCCGCGATCGTGGCGGCCAGCATGTTCGCGCCGGTCCGGACGAGGCCGGTGACGTCGTACGCCTGGTAGTCGATGCGGTCGCGGTAGTCCGTCCAGCCGGGAGCGAGTTCGGCGTCCCCGACCCGCGTCCCGTTGACGCGGATCTCGTACAGGCCGCGGGCGGTGACGTAGAGCCGCGCGGCGACCGGTGCGGCGGGGGCCTCGAACGCCCTGCGCAGCCGGACGGCCGGCTGGAGGCCGTGGTCGGCGAGGGCGACCTCGCCCTCCTCCGGCGCGTCCACCACGTCCTGGACGGACGGGTCGTGCGTGATCCAGGCGGCGGACCATGCGGACGGGCTCAGCATCCCGGTCTCGAACCAGGACTCCTCCCGCGCGGTGGCGCCGTCCGTGCCGGTGACCTCGACCGTCCAGCGGTAGCGGGTGCGGGGCCGCAGCGCGGGGCCTCCGTAGCGGACGGAGACGGCGGACGGATCGTCCACGGGGCCCGAGTCCCAGACCTGGGCGCCGTCCTCGGCGCGGACCCGTACCCGGAACCCGCCGGGCGCGTCCCCGCGCCGTCCGGAGGACAGCCGCCATGACAGCAGCGGCTCGGGCTCGTCGATCCCGAGCGGCTCCGCCCGGTGCTCGCAGCGAAGGCCGTACGGCACCGGGCCTCGGCTCGGGGAACCCGCCACTCGCCCACTCCGATCGCAATCCCAACAAGGTGGACTGTGAAGATAACGGTGAAAAATGTGAGCTTGAGAGTAGAAGGGCCCTGATCAGGGTGTCAAGGTCCTGGATCCGCCCGTTTCGGCACCGCCGATGCGGGCGATGTGCGCATGCGGCGGCAGGCCCGCGGGCGCCCCGCGGCGCCCGTCACCGGCGGGCGCCGGTCAGGTCGCCGCCAGCTCGTAGGCAACCTTGTGCTCGTCGAGCCCGCGCAGCGCGTCCGCGTCGGCGCCGTCGTCGACGATGACGCGGTCGAACGCCGACAGCGGCGCGACCCGGTGGAGCGCCACCCGGCTGAGCTTCGAGTGGTCGATCAGCAGCACGCTGCGGGCGGCCGCGCTGAGCATGGCGCGCTTCACCGAGACGATGCGCTGCTCCTGGTGGTAGGCGAACCCGCCGGAGACCGCGGACGTCGACACGAAGCACAGGTCGACGTTGAGCGCCTCGATCGCGTCCACGCACGAGACCCCGAGGAACGAGTCGTGCAGCGGGTCGTAGTCGCCGCCGAGCGCCATCAGCCGGATGTCGCGCTCACCGGACAGCAGGTTGATGGCCTGTAGGAAGTTGGTGACGACCGTCAGCGGGGCCGCCCCGGCCAGCCGGCGCGCCAGCGCCAGGGCCGTGGTGGAGTCGTCGAGCATGACCGCCATGCCCGGCTCGACCATCTCGGCGGCCCGCGCGGCGATGGCGTCCTTGGCGGGCCGCATCGACTTCATCCGGTAGGCGACGTTGCTCTCGAACACCCCGGACGGCTGCGCGGTCACCCCGCCGCGGTGCTTGCGGACGACGCCCTGCCGCTCCAGTTCGTCGAGGTCGCGGTGGATCGTCATGAGGCTGACGCCGAAGCGCTCGGCGAGCCCCGCGGCGGAGACCGAGCCCGCGGACAGGACGATGTCGGCGATGTCCTGGCGGCGCCGCTCAGGTCCGCGCGCGTCCGCGCTCTGCCTGCCCATGCCGGAACCTCCCGCTGGCCGGCGCGCGCGACGGGGGGCTGTCGGCGGAGGCCGGGCGCCACACAAGGTAACACGTTCCGATGGTTTGTTAACACGAGGGTCAGTCGGGTTGACCCGCCTCGTCGGATCGCCGCACCGTGAGCGGCCTTTTCGCGGCCGGGCCTCCTCCGGTCAGCACCCTCCGGCGGCCGTCCCGCGGGTCCCATGCGGCGCAGCGCCCACAAGAACACCTGCGAATACCGCAAATACCATACGAAGCAGCTTATGGCCTAATTTCCGATTGTCTTGCCGAGTGATGATCAGAAGGGATATTGATAAGCCATCTGTCACTTGCCTCTCTTCGAATGGGACGGAATGACGACGACCCTGCCCTCCTTCCCCGCCGCGGACGAAACGCCGCTCGCCACCTGCATACGGCTGCGGGAGATCGCTCCGGTGGTCGAAGTGGAGTTCCCCGGCGGCGTCCCCGCCTACCTGGCATTGACCCACAATGCCGTCCGGGAGATCCTCGCCGGCGACAACAGGACCTTCCTGCGGGATCCGCGGCACTGGCCCGCCCTGCACGACGGATCGATCCCCGAGGACTGGCCGCTGCGCGCGATCGTCCAGGGCGGCCACCTGTCCACCAAGGACGGCGACGACCACCGGCGGCTGCGCGGGCTGGTCGGCAAGGCGTTCACGCCCGCGCGTGTGCAGGCGCTGGAGCCGCGCGTCCGGCAGATCGTGGAGGGCCTCCTCGACGACGTCGTGGCCGCGGGCGACGGCGTCGACCTGGTCCCCGCGTTCACCGAGGCGCTGCCGATGTGGGTGATCTGCGAGCTGTTCGGCGTCCCCGCCGAGGACCGGCCCCGGGTGCGCGAGTGGACCGCGGCGCTGCTCGCCCACACCACCCCGCCCGAGGAGGCGTTCGCGACGCAGAACGCCCTCCAGGCCTACCTGCACGGGCTGGTGGAGAAGAAGCGCGCGGAGCCCGGGAACGACCTCACCACCGGGCTGGTCCAGGCCAGCGACGAGGGCGACCGGCTCACCACCCACGAGCTGGTCGGCGTGCTGTGGCTGATGCTCGTCGCCGGCCACGAGACCACCGTCCACCTGCTCGGCCACGCCATCGTGGCGTTGTCCCAGCACCCCGACCAGCTCGAACTGGCCAGGGCCGAGGACCGGTGGGACGACGTGGTCGAGGAGACCCTGCGCTACCGGCACTCGGTGATGATGACCAGCTTCCGTTTCACCGCGCGGGAGGTGACCGTCGCCGGGGTCCGCATCCCCGAGGGGCGGGCGGTCGGCGTGGTCTACCAGGCGAGCGGCCTCGACCCGGCAGAGCACGGCGAGAGCGCGGACCGGTTCGACATCACCCGGGAGCGCGGCGCGCGGCTCGGCTTCGGCCACGGCCCCCGCTACTGCATCGGCGCGTCCCTGGCGCGCCTGGAAGGCCGGCTGGCGCTCGCCTCGCTGTACCGGCGGCTGCCGGAGCTCACCCTCACCATCGACCCGGACGACATCCCCTACTCGCCCTCGTTCTTCACGGTCGGGCCCCTCAGCCTGCCGGTCGCGCTCGGCCCCGTCCGGCCCTGACGCCCCGCCCCCGGTCCGGCGGCCCGCCCCGCCGGACCGGAAGCCCGCGGGCGCGGCCGGTCGAGAATCCGCCGCAACGCGCTCACCTGCCGCGCCGCCATCAAAGATCATCGGGTTTTGGCGATCCCCTGTGCGCCGGGGCGATTTGATGCATCCTTATCACGCCTTATACCGATATGGCCGCCGTGCGACGGGTCGAGGAGTCCTGCGCGCCAGTCACCGACGCTCACGAGGACACGAGGATGGCAACAGAAGCGAATCGAGCCCGCATGGAGCGCGCCCCGCTGGAACGCGCGTTCTGGGTCTGGTTGATCGCAGCCATCGTCACCGGCGGCGCATGGCTGGGCGCACTCCTGGCGGTGGACGAGAAGTCGCGCGCCGTCGTCGGGATGGGCGGCGGCGCGGGAGCGCTCCTGGTGAGCCTCGCCGCCGGGGTCGCCGCCTACCACGCCGAGTGCGCGCGGGCCGCCCGCGAGCGGCTGGCCCGGGTGGAGGCCGAGAGCGGCGTCCTGGAGCGCAGGCTCCAGGAGCTGGTCGACGGACCGCTCCCGGCACTGATCGGGCGGCTGCACGCCGGAGCCTCGCCGGACGAGACCCTCGCCGAGCTCCAGACCGTCCCGAACCACCTGCTGGGCCGCCTGGTGCGCATGGTGGCCGAGGGCGTGGCGGAGAGCGAGCGGCGCGCGGCCCGCGCCGGGACCGAGCTGGCCGCCCTGGAGGACGAGGTCGTCCGGCTGGCCGACTCGACGCTGCCGGTCCTGGTCGAGCGGATCCGGAGCGACCGCGCCTCGGCCGCGTCCGTGCTGGCCGAGTTCCCGGCGCCCGCGCACCCGGCGCTCGACCGGCTCCTCCGCTCGGTCGCCGACGACGTGGCCGGCGGGGAGCGCACCCGGGCGGCGGCCATGGCGGCCTCCGCCAGCGCGGCGGCGCGGATCCAGGCGCAGACGACCCGCATGCTCGCCGGGCTCCGGGAACTGGAGGACCGCTACAGCGAGGACGAGGTCTTCGGCGACCTGCTCGATCTCGACCACCACGTCTCCCAGATGGGGCGCCTGGCCGACAGCATCGCGCTGCTCAGCGGCGGGCGCTCGGGGCGGCGCTGGACCAAGCCCATCAAGCTGGAGAGCGTCATCCGCGGCGCCATGGGGCGGATCGCCTCCTACCAGCGCGTCCAGTACCACTCGACCAGCACCGCCGCCATCGCCGGGTTCGCCGCCGAGGGCGTCATGCACGCGCTGGCCGAGCTGATGGACAACGCCGCCAACTTCTCCCCGCACGGCTCGGCCGTGCACGTCTACGCCGAGGAGGAGGACGCCGGGGTCGTCATCACCGTCGAGGACAGCGGGCTCGGGATGCGCCAGCGCGAGCGGGAGCGCGCCGAGCGGCTGGTCTCCGAGACCGCCGACCTGACCTCGCTGCCCGGCACGCGGCTGGGCCTCGCGGTGGTCGGGCGGCTGGCGGGCAAGCACGGCCTGCGGGTGAGCTTCCGGCCGTCCTCGCGCGGCGGCGTCGGCGTGGTCATGCTGATCCCGCGGCAGCTCGTCACCCACTCCCCCGGCGGAACCGCGGCGGGCACCCTGGCGGAGTCCATCGGCGGCACGCCGAGGACCGCCGGCGGGCCCGCCCGCGAACCCGTGCCGGCCCTGTCCGCCGCACCGGCGGCATCCGGCGCGGACGCCTCCGAAGGAGCGTCCTACCTGCCGAAACGCCGACGCGGCGCCACCCTCGCCGGGACGGTCGAGCAGCCGGAGGCGCCACCTCCGGTGCCCCGCGACCCGGGTGCCCGGTTCGCCGCGTTCCGCGCGTCGACGTCGGGGAGCCACCGGATGCCCGGCGGCGCCGGGTCCGGCGGCGGGCGGAGCGAGACCACGTCCACCGAAGACCCCGACCAGTAGGGCTCATGGTTCGGCGGCCCGTCCCCGGACGGCCGCCGGGCCGACCGGTCCCGGCGCTCGTCCGGACCGCAGGATCGACAGATAGGAGGCAGGGGCGCGCGCCTGCGGCGGACGCCGCCCCGTGATCTCGATGAGCACCGATGAGCACCGACTCGACTGGCTCCTGACGTCCCTCGCGGAGCGTGCCCCCGGCGTCCAGCACGTCCTGGTGCTGTCCCGGGACGGGCTGAGGATCTGCCACACCCCCGGCCTGGACGACGACAGGGCCGACCAGCTCGCGGCCATCGCCTCGGGCATCCAGAGCCTGTCCATGACCGCCTCCCACGAGTTCGGCCGGGGCGTCGGCGCCGGCCAGTCGATGGTGGAGTTCGCCGGCGGGCTGCTGCTGATCATCCCGGCCGGGGAGGGCGCGCACCTGGCCGTCGTGGCCCGCGAGGACGCCGACGTCGGCCTGGTCGGGCACAGCATGAACGAGCTGGTGGAGCAGATCGGCGGCTACCTGACCGCGGCTCCGCGCACGTCCGCGTCGAGATGAAACCGCGCCCCCTGGACCTCGACGACCCCGACCGGCTCTACACCGTGACCGGCGGCCGCAGCCGGGTCGACGACGCGGCCCTCGACCTGGTCACGCTGGTCGTCGCCGAGAACGACCCGGCGCCGGGCATGCAGTCCGAGCACGTCGCGATCCTGCGGCTGTGCCGCCGCCAGCCGGTGGCGGTGGTCGAGCTGTCCTCCCATCTGCGGCTGCCGGTCAGCGTCGTGAAGATCCTGGTGCTCGACCTGCGCGACGCCGGCCACCTCACCGTCCGCCACCCGACGTCGGCCACCGCGACGACGCGACTCGCCGACCTGGAGACCCTGAAGGAGGTGCTCGTTGGACTCAAAGCCCTCTGACCGCGCACCGGACCCCGCGGGCGGCGTGCCGTTGCGGCGCAGCGTCCGGGACGCGCTGAAGATCGTGATCGTGGGCGGGTTCGGCGTCGGGAAGACCACCATGGTCGGCTCGATCTCCGAGATCCGCCCGCTGAGCACCGAGGAGATCATGACGAAGGCCGGCGTCGGCATCGACGACCCGAGCCGCGTCGCCGACAAGCGCACCACCACGGTCGCCTTCGACTTCGGCCGGATCTCCCTGGACGCCCACCGCGTGCTCTACCTGTTCGGCGCCCCGGGCCAGCAGCGGTTCTGGTTCATCTGGGACCAGCTGTTCGCCGGCAGCCTGGGCGCCGTCGTGCTGGTGGACACGCGCCGCCTGGAGGACTCCTTCTACCCGCTCGACCGGCTGGAGCACCACAAGATGCCGTTCGTGGTGGCGGTCAACCGGTTCGACGGCCCCGAGCCGCGCCCCCCGCTGGACCTGGTGCGCGACGCGCTGTCGCTTTCCGCGGACGTTCCGCTGGTCGACTGCGACGCCCGGAGCCGCGACTCCTGCAAGAGCGTGCTGGTCACGCTCGTCCGGCACCTCACCACCCTCCACGACCCCGCCGCGCTCCAGGAGGCCGCGCAGTGACCGACGAGACCGAGCAGAGCGAGCAGGCAGGCGGGGCCGCCCGGCCGCCCGCCGACGAGAAAGCCGTCCGCCTGTACGGGGAGGAGTTCGACCAGCGGCCGAAGGACTTCTTCGCAAGGATGCGGCGCGAGCACGGCCCGGTCGTGCCCGTCCTGCTCGAAGGCGACATCCCCGCCTGGTACGTCATCGGGTACCGGGAGGTCAACCACGTCACCGGCAACCCCGCCCTGTTCGCCCGCGACACCCGCCGCTGGAACGCCTGGGACATGGTCCCCGAGAACTGGTCGCTGCTGCCGTTCGTCGGCTGGAACCCCTCGGTGATGCTCGCCGAGGGCGAGGAGCACCACCGGCGCAGCGCGGCGATCAGCGACGCGCTGGACGCCGTCGACCGCACCGAGCTCGCGGGCATCTGCGAGCGCGTCGCCGACCACCTGATCGACGAGTTCGCCGGGGACGGCGAGGCCGACCTCGGCGCCCAGTACGCCGACCGGCTCCCGCCGCTGGTCATGGTCGGGCTGTTCGGCGTCCCCGACGCCGAGGTGCCGGACATGATCCGCGACATCCAGGACGTCGCGGGCTCCGACGAGAACGCCGTCGCGGCCTACGGGCGGCTCCAGGAGACCATGCGGCGGCTGGCCGAGACCCGCAGGGCGCGCCCCGGCGCGGACGTCACGTCCCGCCTGCTGCGCCACCCCGCCGGCTACACCGACGACGAGCTGGTCAGCGACCTGATCCCGATGATCAGCGCGGGGCACCTGCCGACCGGCCACTGGATCGGCAACACGCTGCGGCTGATGCTGGTGGACGAGCAGTTCGCCGTGACGCTCCAGGGCGGCCGCGGCAGCGTCTCACAGGCCCTCAACCAGGTGCTGTGGGAGGACACGCCGTCCCAGAACAACATCGGCCGCTTCGCCGTGCGCTCCTGCGAGCTGGCCGGACGCAAGATCCGTCCGGGCGACATGCTGATCCTGGGCTGGGCCGCGGCGAACGCCGACCCCCAGGTCGCGCCGCCCGCTCACGGCGCCGGCGCGGGCAACCGCGCCCACCTGTCGTTCGGCCACGGCGACCACGGATGCCCCTACCCCGCCCCGGAACTCGCCGAGGTCGTCGCCAGGACGGCGGTCGAGGCGCTGCTCGACCGGCTGCCCGACATGGAGCTCGCGGTGAAGCCGGACGAGCTCATGTGGCTCCCGTCCTTCTGGGTCCGCCGCCTGGCCGCCCTCCCCGTCCGCTTCACCCCGGCCCTGACCCCCCACCGCCCCCTCTGACACGCCGCCTTCCAGCCGGCGAAAACGGTTTGCCCGGCTCTCGCGACTCGATGAATCCTGAGCCGATGGACCTCAAGGACGCCGCGCGGGCCTGGCAGACCGACGGCTTCGTCATCCTCCCGGCGTTTCTCCAGGGAGACGAGCTGAGCGCGGCGGTGGACGAGTTACCCCTGCTGTTCCCGACGGCCGCGGGCTTCCACGACCGCACCGACCCGCGAGCGGAGCGTTTCGTCGGCGACGAGTTCGCGGGGATCGACGCCTTCCCCTTCGCGAGCACCGCGATCAGCCTCCTGGCCGTCCACCACCGCGTCCTCGATCTGGCCGAGGCGCTTCTTGGCGGCGGCGACTTCCACGTCTACACGGCGGAGGCCTGGGCGAAGTACACCGGCGCCTGCGACTACGACCAGGACCTGCATCGCGACTACCTCAACCACACGCTCCTGGTGCCGAGCACAGCGGCCGAGTTTCGGCAGTTGGAGATGTTCGTCTTCCTCAGCGACGTGCCCGAGGAGCTCGGGCCGCCGCATCTGGTCTCCCGCAGGCACACCGCGGCGCTGCCTTCGGTGCCCAACTGGTTCCTGCGGCCTGGGCGGGCGGGCTCCGGGCGCTTCCTCGACGCCGGTGGCGGGCCGGACCTCTACGAGGCCGAGGTGTCGGGTGCCGGGCCCGCCGGAACGGTCATCGCGTTCGAGGCGGGGACCTTCCATCGCGGCACCGGGCTGACCGCGCCGCGCGGCGTCCGGTACAGCATGCATCTGGGGTTCCGGCCGTCCGGCGTCGGTTGGGGGCAGCGGATGGGATGGGCCATGCGCGGCTACGAACGGGCGTGGGTCGACTTCGTCCACCGCGCCGATCCGCGGCAGCTCCAGGCCTTCGGGTTCCCGCCGCCCGGCCATCCTTACTGGACGCCCGAGACATTGGCCGGGACGGCGCTCCGGTACCCGGAGCTCGACCTGGCGCCGTGGCGGGGCGGGTTCAGCGGCGGCCGTGCGTGCGGTAGGGCTCCGCGTCGCTCCACTTGACGTCCAGGCCCAGGCCGGGACGGTCGGAAGCGGGGACGAGGGCGCCGTCCTCCGGGGTGAGCGTTCCGTCGAAGAGCAGCCCCTCGACGCGGACGTGGTCGTGGAAGTACTCCAGGTGGCGCAGGCGGTCGACCGCGCAGAACGCGTGCGCCGAGACCGCCGGGGCGCAGTGGGCGGACAGGTCGATCTGCCGCGCGGCGGACAGCCCCGCGACCTGGAGCAGGCCCGTGATGCCGCCGCACCGGGTGACGTCGGCCTGGAGGCAGTCCACGGCGGGGCCGTCCAGAAGGTCGGCGAAGTCCTTCAGGACGAACCCGTACTCCCCCGCGGCGACCTCCAGCCGCCCCGGCCCCTCGTCGCGGACGAGGCGCAGGCCCACGACGTCGTCGGAGCTCACCGGCTCCTCGAACCACCGGACGTCCCACTCCTCGGCGAACCGCCGCGCCCAGTACAGGGCGTCCTTGCGCGTCAGGGCCCCGTTGGCGTCGGCGTACAGTTCGGCGTCCCCGATCGCGTCCCGGACGGCCGCGAGCCGCCGCGGGTCCTCCTCCGGCCGCCGCGACACCTTCAGCTTGACCCGCGGTATGCCCTGCCCGACCCAGCCGGAGAGCTGGTCCGCGAGGCGGTCCAGGGGGTAGTTCGTGAAGCCGCCGCTGCCGTAGACGGGCACCCGGTCGTGGAAGGCCGGTAGCGCCTTGAACAGCGGAAGCCCGAGCAGCTTCGCCTTGAGGTCCCAAAGCGCGACGTCGACGGCGGACACCGCCATCGCCCCGACCCCGGGGCGTCCGGCGTTGCGGATCCCGGCGAACATCCGCTCCCAGGCCGCAGGCGGGGCGAGCGCGTCGGCGCCTCGCACCGCGGACGCCAGCTTGGACTCCACGAACGCGGCGACCGACACGTCCCCGTAGGTGTAGCCGATCCCGGTCTGCCCGCCGGCGCTCACCTCGACGAGGACGAGGGTCGTCGAATCCCAGCGGAGCGTGCCGTCCTCCTCGCTGCCGCCGGGCCCGTCGGTGGGCGCCTCGAAGGCGTGCACTCCGACATCGTCAACCTCCACCTCGCCGCGCGGACGCATCGCTCCTCCCTTCGTCGGCGTCTACCTAACCCTGGGGCCGGACCTAAACCGGAGAGGGCCTCGGCACCGCACCATACTTAGGAGTATGGTTCCGTACCATGGAGTATGGAGATGAGATCACGCACCGCGTGCGGGCCCTCGCGCCGACGCTCGCCGAACGCGCGCGGGCCGCCGAGGACGCGCGCCGGCTGCCCGACGAGACCATCGCCGACCTGGCCGGGACCGGGCTGTTCGACATGCTGGTGCCGAAGCGGTTCGGCGGCGCCGAGCTCGGGTTCGAGGCGATGGCGGCGGCGTGCCGCGAGGCGGGCGCCGGATGCGCCTCCACGGGCTGGCTTTCGGTCATCTACACGCTGCACAACTGGATGGTCGCGCTGTTCCCCGAGCAGGCGCAGGCCGAGGTCTGGGCCGACCGGCCGTACGCGCTTATCCCCTGCGTCCTGTCGCCGGGCGGGACGGCGGCGCCGGCGGACGGCGGGCACCGGGTCACCGGGCGCTGGTCGTGGGGCAGCGGGGTGATGCACGCCGGGCACGTGATGGTCATGGCGCTGGTCACCGATGGCGACGCGATCGAGCCGCGGCTGTTCCTGCTGCCGCGCGAGGAGGTGGCGGTGCACGACGTCTGGCACACCAGCGGGATGCGGGGCACCGGCAGCAACGACATCGAGGTGCCGGACGTCTTCGTCCCGGCGCACCGGTCGGTGCCGCTCGCCGACCTGGCGGAGGGGCGCTCGCCCGGCTCCCTCGTCCACCCCGGGCCGCTCTACCGGACGCCGCTCGTGCCCGTCTTCGCGCTGACCGGCGCGGCGCCCGTCCTCGGCGTGGCCGAGGGGGTGCTGGCGCGGTTCGCCGAGCGGACGCGGGGCCGGGTGATGGCCTACTCCGGCGAGCGGCAGCGCGATACGGCGGGCGCGCAGGTCCGGCTCGCGGCGGCGACCGCGGACCTGGCCGCCGCCCGGCTGCTGCTGGAGGACGCGCTGCGCGGCGTCGTCCGCGCCGTGGCGGACGGGGACTGCGATATGCGGCGCCGCGCCAGGGCCCGGCTCGTGGCGGCGCACGTCGCCGGGACCGCCCGGCGGGTCGTCAACGACCTGTGCTCGGCCGCCGGGGCGAGCGCGCAGTTCAGCGACTCCCCGTTCCAGCGGGCGCAGCGGGACGTCAATACGATCTCCGGGCACGTGGTGTTCGAACCGGACGCGGCGTACGCCCTCTACGGCAGGATCGAGCTGGGACTGGACCCCGGCCCGGTGACCCTGGTGTGACGGCGGCCCGGCGGCGGAGGCAGGGGATCGGATGAGGGGCGGCACGGGAACGGCCGGCACAGGAGCGGGCGTCGAGGGGACGGGCGGCGAGAGGGCGGCCCGGCCCAGGGTGGCGCGCCGCGACTGGATCGAGGCGGCCTACGGGGAGCTGGCCCGCGCGGGCGAGCGCGGCGTGGCGATCACCACGCTGGCGGCCCGGCTCGGCGTCACCAAGGGCAGCTTCTACTGGCACTTCCGGGACCGCCCCGAGCTGATGCGGGCGCTGCTGGACCGGTGGGCGCACGAGCGGACCGACGAGATGCTGGGGCTCGCGCTCGGCAGCACCGCCGACCCGCGCGAGCGGCTGCGCCGCATCCAGGCGCTCGGCCGCGAGGTCGCGCCGATCGACCGGGCGATGCGGCTGTGGGCGCAGCACGAGCCGGCGGCGGAGGAGGCGGTGCGGCACGCCGACCGGGCCCTGCTCGGGCACATCGTCGCCTGCCTGGAAGGCCTCGGGTTCGATGAGCAGGAGGCACGTCTTCGGGCGCAGCTGATGCTGCGCGTCTGGGCGGGCGGCTACCTCGTCCCCGAGTCCGGACCCGACCCGGGGGAACGCATGCTGGAGATCCTCCTCGCTCCCTAGCCTCCGTCCCACTCCCGCCGGACGAAGCCGTGCCGCGCGAGCATCTCGGCGAGCTGCCGCCCGGCCGGGGTGAGCTCCCTGCCGAGCCCCCGGCACGCGGCGCAGCGCTCCTTCTCCGGCTCGGACGGGCGGGCCTTCATGTGGTCGTCGATAGCGCGTTCCACGGCGGTCACGATGGCGGGTTCGGCGGCGGCGGGCCGTTCGGGCGCGGCGACGGGCGCGGCCCCGGGCGGGGCCCCGGGCGGGGCGCCCGGAGCCGGACGCCACTCGTGGGCGCGGCGGGCGGCCTGCGCGACCGCGATCAGCTCGCCGGCCCGCCGGTGCCAGGCGAGCCACCGCTCGTTCGGCGTGCTCCCCGTCCCCCCGCACTCCGCGCAGTCGTCCTCCAGCGCCTCCAGGAGCCGCGACACCAGTCCGGCGCTCGCCGCCCGGTCACCCACTCCGGTCACCCACTCCGGTCACCCACTCCGGTCACCTCGCGCAGGCTTCACGATCCCTGTCCATCCACGCTCTCGCCGTCCCGGGCCCGCGGGCCCCCCTCACGTCGTACGCGCGGCGGGGCCGCCGGGTTCGGACGCGCGCCGGTCGTCGCGCCGCCCCGTCCGCCGCCGCGACGCCTCCGTATCGCGTACGCTCCCGGCGGCGGGGCAGGTCCGGTGAGGGGGCCACCGCCCGCGCGCGGGCACGGGCGTCGCGCCGTGACGGTCCGACCCCCTATCGTGGTAGGGCCCGCGACCGTACCGTCCGGTCCCGACCGGAGGCGGCGCGGCGGGGCCGCCGGGGGCCGGAGGGAAGGGCCGCCGAAGGGGACTCCGTGCGAAAGGCTGGGGTGTGAGTCAGCGACGACCGCGGCCGTCAGGCGAAGAGCAGGCGGGCGACGTGGCCGGCGCCGTGCCGGACGACGTCGCGGCCGCCGTGGAGCGCGTGCTGAGCGCGACCACGCTGCTCTGGAACCGCGCGGACCAGGGCCTCGAACCCGCCATCTCGCCGATCCAGCTGCGCGCCGTGGAGGTGATCGCGCGGTTCGGCCGGCTGAACCTCGGCGGGCTCGCCGAGGAGCTCGGCGCGATCCCCTCGTCCACGAGCCGGCTGTGCGACAGGCTGGAGGCGGCCGGGCTGCTGGTGCGGGAGTCCGCCCGCACCGACCGGCGCGAGATCGTGCTGCGGCTGAGCGACCAGGGCGAGCGGCTGCACGCCGAGCTGGTCCGGCGGCGCCGCGCGGCGGTGCGCGACGTGCTGGCGCAGATGTCCCCCGCGTCCCGGGCCCGGCTGCTCGACGCGCTCACGGAGTTCGGTCAGGCGGGCGAGCGGCGCGAGCGCGGCGGTGGGGTCCTCGGGTCCCGGACGGCCTGACCGGCGCCCGGTTCCGGCCAGTTCGTACCTGCTTCTTCCGCAGCTCGATATCAAGTATTTGCCATACGGCAAACTCTTTGGCAGTCTTCCCGTGCGGTCCTGCGTCCGACACGGGGCGGACCCGATGACAGAGCCGCGTTCCCGCGGTCGAACGGCCGGTCGAGGGGGACGGCCGCTCCTGCGGTCCGGTCACCGTACGCGGACCGGCCGCACCGGGACGCGGCCGCGTCCGGCGCGTCGGCAGGCAGTATGAGATGGGGTCTCGATGAGCACGCACGGCCGCCCGGCCGGGGATGAGCACGGCCGCCCGGCCGAGAGTGGCCGGGGCCGCCCGGCCGAAGGGGACGGCAGCCCCCCGGCCAGGGTCGAACGGGCGCTGCGCGCCGCTCCCGCGTACGCGCTGCCCGAGGTGCTGGCCGCGACGCTCTCGCGGGAGTACCCCCGCGTCTCCACCGCCCGGCTCCTGGTCTCCGACTACCACTCGCGCGCCCTGATGCCGGTCGCGCCCCTGCTGGCCGCGCCGCGCCCCGGCGGCCCGGCGGCCCCGGCCGGCGAGGCGCGGGCCGCGGTGGCGGCCGCCGAGGAGGCCGTCGAGCCGCCCGAGGAGGCCACCGAGCCGATCGGGATCCGGCAGAGCCCCGCCGGGCGCTCGTTCGCCACCGGCCGCGTCCTGGTGGCCCCCGCGGAGGACGGCGACGGGTCCGGCGAAACCGGGACCTATATACCGGTCAGCGCGCGGGGCGAGCGGATCGGCGTCCTGCAGGTCGGCTCGTCCGCCCCGTGGACCGCGGCCGAGACGGCCGAGCTGGCCGAGATCGGCGAGCTGCTGGGCAGCGCGCTGAAGGTCGCGTGGACCCGGACCGACCGGTACGAGCGGGCCAGGCGGCGGCACCGCCTCACGCTCGCCGCCGAACTGCAGTGGCAGCTCCTCCCCGGCCACGCGCACGCGGACACCTCGTTCAGCCTCGCGGGGCACCTGGAGCCGGCCTACTCGATCGGCGGCGACAACTTCGACTGGTCCGTCGAGCACGACCACCTGGCGCTGACCGTCACCAACGGCGCGGGCACCGGCATCAAGGCGGCGCTGCTGACGTCGCTGACCGTCGGCGCGCTGCGCAACGCCCGGCGGTCGGGCGCCGACCTCGGCGAGCAGGCGAGCCTGGCGAACGACATGGTGCACGTGCGCTACGGCGGCCGGGAGTTCACCGAGACCCTCGTCATGCGGATCGACCTCGTCGACGGGACCGTGCACGTCATCGACGCGGGCTCCCCGCGGCTCCTGCTGATGCGCGGCTCCGAGGTGACGCGGGTGCCGCTGGAGCAGCAGCTCCCGCTCGGCATGTTCCCCGACACCGAGTACCGGCCCCAGCGGTTCGGGCTCGAACCCGGCGACCGGCTGGTGATCGTCAGCGACGGGGTCTTCGGCGCGAAGGCCAAGGGCGGCGAGTACGGGACGCACCTGCTGGAGCAGGCCACCCGGCGCAGCCGCCTGCAGCCCGCGGCCGAGGTCCCGCTGACCGTCATCGACGAGCTCATCGAGTTCCACGAGGGCGCCGACCTCGCCGACGACGCCGTCGTGGTGTGCTTCGACTGGCACAGCCCGTCCGGCGGCACTTCCCCGGTTCCGCCCCACGTGGCCCTGCACGGCGAGTCCGCGGTCTAGGCGGGAGCCGCCCGCGGGCGGCTCCCGGCCGGCGGCCTTCCGGTCACTCGGCCGGCGGGCTCGGCCGGTCGTCGGGGACGAGGCCGAGGGCCACCTCGAGGGCGGCGGCGTGCAACTCGTCCTCGCTGAAGGCGGTGTCGCGCATGGCGAAGTGGGTCATGTGCAGCGTGAGGAGGGCCAGGCGGGCGCGGATCTGGTCGGGCAGGCCCGCCTTCTCGTCGACCATGAACTCGGCGTACGACTTCATGCGCTCGCGCAGGTCCGAGGCGGCCTTCAGCTCTCGGACGGCCGGTTCGTTCATCTGCATGAAGCGGATCATCTCCTTGCCGGGGCCCTCGATGATCTCGGCATAGCGGCGCACGAACTCCCGCCGCGACGCCGGGGTGGGCTGCTGCCCGCGCGCCCACTCCAGGAGTTCCTCGCCCTCGGCGCGGAAGTCCTCGAAGAGGCTGCCGACGATGTCCTCTTTGGTCTTGAAGTGGTAGTAGAGCGCCGCCTTCGTCACATCGAGGCGTTCGGCGATCTCGCGCAGCGAGGTCTTCTCGTACCCCTGCTCGGCGAACAGCTCCAGCGCGACACTGCGGATCCGTGCGCGGGTGTCGCCTCGACGGCGGGTCATCGCGTCCTCCCCCTCAACTTACTTGACGACCGGCTAGTTCCGAGTCTACCGTACGGCAGGTACGAACTAGCCGGGCGGCAGGTAAGTCGGACGGAGCGGGGACAGGGATGAGCACATCACTCACGAAGAGCGGGACGGCGGAGCCGTCTCGGAGCAAGCGCCAGGTGTACATCGTGATGAGCGGGCTGATGATCGGCATGCTGCTCGCCATGCTCGACAACATGGTGGTCGGCACCGCGATGCCCACGATCGTAGGCGAGCTGGGCGGGGTGGCGCACCTGTCCTGGGTGGTCACCGCCTACACGCTGGCCACCGCCGCGGCGACGCCGATCTGGGGCAAGCTCGGCGACATGTACGGCCGCAAGGGCATGTTCATGGCCGCCGTCGTGGTGTTCCTGGCCGGGTCGGCGCTGGCCGGCATGGCGCACAGCATGACGCAGCTGATCGCCTTCCGCGGCGTCCAGGGCCTCGGCGCCGGCGGCCTCATGGTCGGCGCCATGGCCATCATCGGCGACCTGGTGCCGCCCCGTGAGCGCGGCCGCTACCAGGGGTTGATGGCCGCGGTCATGCCGCTGGCCTTCATCGGCGGCCCGCTGCTGGGCGGCCTGGTGACCGACCACCTCAGCTGGCGGTGGGCCTTCTACGTCAACCTTCCGCTGGGCGCCCTCGCCCTGGTGGTCACCGCGCTGACCATGCACCTGCCGAAGCGTCCCCGCAGCACGGCCCGCATCGACTACATCGGCGCGGTCCTGCTGACCGCCGGCATCGTCTGCCTCTCGCTCATGACCAGCTGGGGCGGCACGGAGTACGCCTGGGCCTCCGCCATGATCATCGGCCTCGGCGCCGGCGCCGCCGTCCTGCTGGTCCTGTTCGTGCTGTGGGAGATGCGCGCGGAGTCCCCGATCCTGCCGATGAGCCTGTTCCGCAGCCGCAACTTCACGCTGGCCTCGGTGCTGGGCTTCCTGGTCGGCTTCGGGATGTTCGGCGCGGTGACCTTCCTGCCGCAGTTCCAGCAGCTGGTGCAGGGCGCCTCGGCCACCAACAGCGGCCTGCTCCTGCTGCCGATGATGATGGGCATGCTCGTCACCACCATGACCGTCGGGCAGCTGGTGACCCGCACCGGGCGCTACCGCGTCTACCCCATCGTGGGCGGGGTCGTCATGACCGCGGGCATGCTGCTGCTGTCCCGGCTCACCGTGGACTCCACCCAGCTCACCACCGGTCTGTTCATGCTCGTGCTGGGCGCCGGCATGGGCTTCCTGATGCAGAACACGATGCTCATCGCGCAGAACAGCGTGGAGTTGAAGGACATGGGCGCGGCCAGCGGCGCGGCCACCCTGTTCCGGACGATCGGCGGCTCGCTCGGCGTGTCGATCCTCGGCGCGATCTACAGCAGCCGCCTGACCGGCGGGCTGAGCGACCGGCTGGGCGAGAAGGCCGGCGAGTCGATCTCCGGCAGCGGCGGCCGGCTCACCCCGGCACTTCTCAAGCGGATGCCGACCGAGGTGCGCGACGCCGTGGAGCACGCGGTGGCCTCCGGTGTCCACAACGTCTTCCTCTGGGCTTCCGCGTTCACCCTGCTGGCCATCGTCGCCGCCTGGTTCATCCGCGAGACCCCGCTGCGCGGCGGTCCCGCGGAGCGGCCCGCCGCGGAGGACCGCACGGTCACCGAACCCGTCGCGATCTGACCCGGCGCGGCACCGGGCAGGGGCCGTCCTCGTCGAGGACGGCCCCTGCCGCGCTTTGCGGCGGCGGCTTCGACGTCCGCGGTCCAGGCGGGCCCGGGCCGATCCCCTTGCGGGACCGCCCCGACCGGGCAGTAACCTTTCGCTTACTTGATCAGCGAGAAAGCGGGAGAGCAGCGATGGGCGAGCTGAGCGCCGCGGAGACCGTCCGCGCCGCCGACAAGATCATCCACGACGTCGGGTCGCGGTGGATGCTGTCGCGCAGCACGGCGGAGCACGGCAAGGAGCAGGGGTACGACAACCCGTTCGCGTACTACTTCGCCGGACGGGGCGGGGTGATGGGCGACGTCGACGCCGACGTGGTCTCGGCGGCGCTCGGCTGGTTCGAGCCCGGTTTCGTCCGCGCCCAGTGGGACGAGGGGGTCGCGGTCGCCGGGGCGCGCGAGGCGACGCGGCGGTACATCCTCGGCTGCGCGGCCTGGGGCGAGGCCCACCTGCCGGAGGACCCGCGCCTCTGCGAGCTGGCGGAGCGCGTCGTGCGCGCGGCCGAGGGATCGGGGCTGCCGCTGTTCTGCGGCTGGCGCGCCGAAACGCTGCCGGACGCCACCCGGGCCCGGCTGATGCAGCTGGTGCAGGTGCTGCGGGAACTGCGCGGCGGCCTGCATCTCGTCGCGACGACCGCCGTCGGGCTCTCCCCGCTGGAGGCGATCCTGACGCAGGACGGGCCGGACATCGCGCGCTTCTTCGGCTGGCAGGGCGACCTCCCCGACTGCGCGGCGCTCAGGCCGCGGCGCGTGGAGGCGGAGGAGATCACCGACCGGCTCTCCGCCGCCGTCTACGAGCGGGCGCTGTCGCCCTCCGAGCGGGCCGAGTTCGCCGAGCGGATCGGCGCGGTCGGCGCGGCCGTCCTCGGCTGAGCGGTTCCGCGGAGCGCGCCGGGGCCGGTCTTGTCGCGGAGGCACAAGCGCCGGGCGGAGATTGCGCAAGCGCGGGACTGTCGCAGAGGGGCCGACAGGTCCATTGTCGGACCAGAACCGATCACGCTCGGAAGGAGCACGTGATGGGACGGTCCCCTCTCCCCCTCGGCGCGTTCGCGGCACTGCCGCGTGTGGGGGGCGGCCCCCCGCACTCCCCGGTTCGCTTCGCTCTCGCCGTGGCCGCGTCGGCTGCTTCCTTGCTGGCCGTCACCGCTGCGGCCGGACCGGTTGGCGCGCGCGAGACCGGCCGGACCGAGGCGCCGGTCGCCTCCAGCTCGCCCGTCACCGACGTCGCCGAGTCGGTCGTGCGGGTCAGGGTGCCGCTGCCCGCGTCGGCCGGTCCGCATCCGGAGGCCTGCGACTGGCTGTCCTACCTGCGGTTCCGGCACAAGGACGGTCCCGCCGCGTCGGCCGACGCCGACCGGATCCTGGTCGCGCAGCCCGGCATCCTGGAGGGCGCGGGCGCGTTCGACAGCGTCGCGCGCAACACGGTCTCGGCCGCGGCCGAGCGCGGGAAGCACATCGAGTTCTGGGCGCTGGACCGGCGGTCCAACTGCCTGGAGGACGGCACCGGGATCCAGGCGGGGCTCCGGGCGGGGAACGCCCATCTCGCCATCGACTACTACTACCGGCAGAAAGAGGTCGACGGCCGGAAGTTCGCCGGGTACCAGACCAACGACCAGGTGAAGTGGCTCCAGAGCGTCGGGCTTGAGCAGACCGTCCGCGACCAGTACGACCTGATGGTCAGGGAGCTTCCCGACCCGGCCGCGCGCAATCGGAAGATGATGTGCGGGGGGCACTCGCTGGGCGGCGTCCTGACGGCGTTCTTCGCCGAATGGGACTTCGACGGCGACCACTCGACCACGGGCGACGCAGGGTACGAGCAGTGCTCCGGCTACTTCGCGCTCGACACCCGGATCTCGACGGCGCTTCCCGGGTTCGGCGGGGACTTCCCCGAGGACTGGATCCCGCTGCTGAAGTTCGGCGCGGGCGCCGTCCAGGCGGGGCTGGAGAGCGGTGCGATCCCGCGGGCCCTGTCCGCCCCCGCGGTGGTCAACACCGAGACGATGAACCTGCTCGGCATCGCGGGCCTGGCGGCGCGCCTCGACCCGGGCGGCGTCTCCGACCTCGCGACCTACGTGCCGTCGTCGTTCAACACCGACTCCACCTACCGGATCCTGTTCTCCAAGGACTACCCGACGTTCCTCACGGGCTCCCCCACGGTGAAGGACTTCCGGTTCAGCAACGCCGCCGCGCTCGGCGGGCTGCTGGACGACAACTCCCAGCCGCTCGCGTTCATGCAGGCCAGCCTCGGGTTCTGGGACGGCGGGAAGATCGTCGACAAGGAGTTCCCGGCGCCGAACGACCTCGCCGGCATCGGGCTCGGCGGCCTGTCCCGGCTGCTCGGGACCGAGAAGAAGGCGATCCCGGACGAGCCGCGCGGCCCGCTGTACACGTGGCGGAACTTCGACCGCGTCGGCGCCCCGGACGACCCCGTGTACAAGGCCGAGGACGGCACCCCGTTCACGTCCGCGGACAAGGAGGTCACCGACATCGCCGAACTGGCCCGCAGCCTGTCGGAGCACCCGCTCGACTTCACCGAGCACTACTTCCCGACGCGGATGGTCACCGACATCGCGCTGGCCGCCGCACCGGGGATCGCCGACGACGCCGTCCACGAGGACGGCGTCACGGCGAACCCGACGCTCAACCTGGAGGCGGAGGGCGGCCTCGGCGGCGACCCTCAGCCCGGCGACGTCGTCGCGCCCGGCTACCAGCACATCGACGTGCTGACCGCGTCCGCCGTCCAGAACGGCGGCCGGCCCGAGCCGGTCTCCGCGAACCTCGCCGCGTTCGCCGCCCGCTGACGCGACCCCGCCGCCCGCCGCCCGCCGCCCCGTGTTTCGCGGAACGGGCGGCGGGTAGGTGGGCGGCGGATCAAGCTGAGGAAGGCGGTGGGACGTGGGCGTTCGGAGATGGATCGAGTCGTGGCCCGTCTACCGCCAGTTCAGCGGCGACGACCCCCTCGGACGGGGCGTAGCGGCCAGGAGCGCCGGAACCGAGCGGATCACGCCGCGGGTGAGCACCGCCGACCGGGTCGTGAAGTCGGTGTGCCCCTACTGCGCCGTCGGCTGCGGGCAGGACGTCTACGTCAAGGACGGCAAGGTCACCCAGATCGAGGGCGACCCCGACTCGCCGGTCAGCCGGGGGCGGCTGTGCCCCAAGGGCTCCGCGAGCCTCCAACTGACCACCGGGGACGCCCGCGAGCAGCGGGTCCTGTACCGGCGCCCGCACGGCACCGAGTGGGAGTCCCTCGACCTCGACACGGCGATGGACATGATCGCCGACCGGGTGGTCGAGGCGCGCCGGCACGGCTGGCAGTGGGAGCAGGACGGCGTGCCGGTGCGGCGGACGCTGGGCTTCGCGAGCCTCGGCGGCGCCACCCTCGACAACGAGGAGAACTACCTGATCAAGAAGCTGTTCACCGCGCTCGGCGCGGTGCAGATCGAGAATCAGGCCCGCGTTTGACACTCCTCCACCGTTCCCGGTCTGGGAACCTCGTTCGGACGCGGCGGCGCGACCACCTTCCAGCAGGACCTCCAGCACGCCGACTGCATCGTCGTCCAGGGCTCGAACATGGCCGAGTGCCATCCGGTCGGGTTCCAGTGGGTGATGGAGGCCAAGGCGCGCGGGGCGAAGCTGATCCACGTGGACCCGCGGTTCACGCGGACGAGCGCGCTCGCGGACGCCCACGTCCCGCTGCGCGCGGGCAGTGACATCGCGTTCCTCGGCGGGATCATCAACTACGTCCTGCGGAACGAGAAGTACTTCCGCGAGTACGTCCTGTCCTACACGAACGCGTCGGTGATCCTCACCGAGGAGTTCCGCGACACCGAGGACCTGGACGGCGTGTTCTCCGGCCTGGACCGGGAGCAGCGCAGCTACGACAACAGCACGTGGCAGTACGAGGGCATGGAGGTCCAGGCGGCGTCCGGCCAGCGCGACATGGAGTACGAGGACCGCGTCGGAGCCGTCCAGGAGGCCGCGCGCGGCGAGGCGCACGGCTCGGGCGGCGCGGCGATCGGCGTGGGCGACCCGGAGCGGGACCCGACGCTGGAGCACCCGCGGTGCGTGTTCCAGGTCCTCAGGCGGCACTACGCGCGGTACACGCCGGAGATGGTCGAGCGGATCTGCGGCGTCCCCCGGGACCAGTTCCTCAAGGTCTGCGAGATGGTCACGGAGAACTCCGGCCGCGACCGGACGACGGCGTTCGCGTACGCGGTGGGCTGGACCCAGCACACGGTCGGCGTCCAGTACATCCGGGCGGCGTCGGTCCTGCAGTCGCTGCTCGGCAACATCGGCCGTCCCGGCGGCGGCATCCTGGCGCTGCGCGGCCACGCGTCCATCCAGGGCTCGACCGACATCCCGACGCTGTTCAACCTGCTGCCCGGCTACATCCCGATGCCGCACGCCCACAGCAACCAGGACCTGGACACGTTCATCCAGGCGGAGGCGGCGCGCAAGGGCTTCTGGGGCGACATGCGCTCCTACATGGTCAGCCTGCTGAAGGCGTACTGGGGCGACGCGGCGACCGCCGACAACGACTACCGCTTCGACTACCTGCCGCGGCTGACCGGCTCGCACAGCACCTACGAGACGTCCATGGCGCAGATCGACGGGGTGTGCAAGGGCTACTTCCTCATGGGCGAGAACCCGGCCGTCGGATCCGCCAACGCCAAGATCCAGCGCCTCGGGATGGCGAACCTCGACTGGCTCGTGGTCCGCGACTTCTCGCTGATCGAGTCGGCGACGTGGTGGAAGGACGGCCCGGAGATCGAGTCGGGCGAGATGCGCACCGAGGACATCGGCACCGAGGTGTTCTTCCTGCCGGCCGCCGCGCACACCGAGAAGGACGGCAGCTTCACCAACACGCAGCGGATGCTGCAGTGGCACCACAAGGCGGTGGAGCCCGCCGGGGACACGCGCAGCGACCTGTGGTTCATGTACCACCTCGGCCGCCTCGTCAGGGAGAAGCTCGCCGGCTCCACCGACGAGATGGACCGGCCCGTCCTCGACCTGACGTGGGACTACCCGACGCACGGCGAGATCGCCGAGCCGGACGCCGAGGCCGTCCTCGCCGAGATCAACGGCCGGGACGCCGACGGGAACCCGCTGTCCTCCTACACGCAGCTGAAGGACGACGGGTCCACCTCGTGCGGCTGCTGGATCTACTGCGGCTGCTTCACCGACGGCGTCAACCAGACCGCGCGCCGCAAGCCCGGCAAGGACCAGAACTGGGTGGCGCCCGAGTGGGGCTGGGCGTGGCCGATGAACCGCCGCATCCTCTACAACCGGGCGTCCGCCGCCCCGGACGGCAGGCCGTGGAGCGACCGCAAGGCGCTGATCTGGTGGGACGCCGAGAAGGGCGAGTGGACGGGCCACGACGTGCCCGACTTCGTCGCCGACCGCCCGCCGGACTACAAGCCGCCGCGCGACGCGACGGGACCGGACGCGCTCGCCGGCAACGACCCGTTCATCATGCAGGCGGACGGCAAGGCGTGGCTGTACGTGCCCGCCGGGCTGACGGACGGGCCGCTGCCGACGCACTACGAGCCGCAGGAGTCGCCGTTCCAGAACCCGCTCTACAAGCAGCAGCGCAACCCGGTCCGGCACCTGCCGCCGCCGCACCCCGACAACCGGTACGCGCCGAGCGGCACCGACCCGGGAGCCGGAACCTACCCGTACGTGGTGACGACGTACCGGCTCACCGAGCACCACACGGCGGGCGGCATGTCGCGCTGGCAGCCCTACCTGGCCGAGTTGCAGCCGGAGTTCTTCTGCGAGGTCTCGCCGGAACTGGCGGCCGAGCGGCGCCTGGAGCACGGCGGCTGGGCGACCATCGTCAGCCCGCGCGCCGTCGTGGAGGCGCGTGTGCTGGTGACCGATCGGATGGCGCCGCTGACCGTGGACGGCAGGAAGCTGCACCAGATCGGCCTGCCCTACCACTGGGGCCCGAACGGCTACAGCCGCGGCGACGCCGCGAACGAACTGCTGCACCTGTCCCTGGACCCGAACACGCACATCCAGGAGGCGAAGGCGCTGTCGGTCGACATCCGCCCCGGCCGCCGCCCACGCGGCCCGGCCGCCGGCGCCCTGGTCCGCGAGTACCAGGAGCGCGCCGGCATCACCGACCGGACAGGAACCGAGTTGTAATGCGTTTCTCTCCTCCTTCGGGCCTGGCGGCCCTCCATCGTCGAGAAACGCGGGCGATCGCTGGCATCGCTCCGGCTCGCCTTGCGGCTCGCTGCGCGATCAGGTATCTCGCAAGCTCGAACCTGCCTTCGGACGCGATCGCGACTGTAGGGGTTGTCGCGGGGTGCTCGAAACTCGGGCTTCAGCGGACAATCAGGGGGTGGTCGGCTGCGGGGATGAGTTCGCCTATGACTTGGGCGCCGGGGATCTCGCCGGCGAGCAGGAGGCCGCCGGAGGTCTGGGCGTCGGCGAGCAGGAGCCGGTCGTCCGCGCCGACGGCGCCGAAGTCGGTGTGCGGGGCGACCCAGTCGAGGTTGCGGCGGGTGCCGCCGCTGACGTACCCGTC
The DNA here is from genome assembly GCF_008327685.1 of Actinomadura sp. K4S16. GTDB lineage: Bacteria > Actinomycetota > Actinomycetes > Streptosporangiales > Streptosporangiaceae > Spirillospora. Next base: position 278,490 of record NZ_BDDE01000016.1, on the reverse strand, counting down.
CCGGAGGGACGCGCGCGCGCCGTCGAGGTAGGGGACGGCGGCGGCGTCGACCACGGCGGTCACCCCGGACGCGCGGGCCATCTTGTAGAGGTGGCCGAGGAGCCCGAAGCCGGTCACGTCGGTGGCGCAGACGATCCCGGCGTCCAGCGCGGCGGCGGACGCGTCGCGGTTCAGCGCGGCCATGGTCTCCACGGCGTGCGCGAAGACCTCGCCCGTCGCCTTGTGCCGGTTGTTCAGGACGCCGAGGCCGAGGGGCTTGGTGAGGCTGAGCGGCGTGCCCGGCTTGCCGGTGTCGTTGCGCAGCAGGCGTGCGGGGTCGGCGACCCCGGTGACGGCCATGCCGTACTTGGGCTCGGGGTCGTCCACGCTGTGGCCGCCGCCGACGTGGCAGCCCGCCTCGACGGCGATGTCGAGCCCCCCGCGCAGGACCTCGCGCGCCAGGTCGAACGGGAGGACCTCGCGCGGCCAGGCGAGCAGGTTCACCGCCACGATGGGCCGGCCGCCGATCGCGTAGACGTCGGACAGCGCGTTGGCGGCGGCGATGCGCCCCCAGTCGTACGGGTCGTCGACGACGGGCGTGAAGAAGTCGGCGGTGGCGACGGCGGCGAGGCCGTCCTGGAGCCGGACCACGGCCGCGTCGTCCCCGGTCTCCAGCCCCACGAGCAGGTCGGCGTTGGGCGAGGCGGGCGCGGCCCCCAGCCCCGCGACGACCTCCTCCAACTCCCCCGGCGGAATCTTGCAGGCGCACCCGCCGCCATGCGCGTACTGGGTGAGCCGTTTCGGGGGAGCGTCGGTCATGGCTTCCTTTCGGTGCAGCGGCGGCGGAGGTCGTCTACTCGGACCGTGTAGCCCTTGTCGTCGAGGTACTCCAGGAGCGGGACGGCGACGCGGCGGGTGGTGCCGAGGGCGCGGCGCGCCTCGCTCAGGGTGAAGGGGCCGCCGAGTGCGGCTAGCAGCTCGGCGGCGCGGGCGTCGGCGCCGGGGAGCAGGACGACGCCGTCGGCGACCTTGAGGAGTTCGCCGGTCGCGGCGGCGACGGCGAGCATCCTCGGGGTGAGGCCGAGTTCGGCGAGGCGGTTCGCGTCCGGAGCCTGGAACGGGGCCGCGGCCAGATCGCGGCGGACGGCGTCGACGGCCGCGCGCACGGGCGGCGGCAGTTCGGGCGCGGTCGCCCTGCCGTAGATCCTGCCGTCGCGCCTGCCGAGGCCCTCGGCGAGGGCGTCGACGAGGACGCGGTCGGGGAGGCCGAGGGCGCGCCGGGCCGCGTCGGCCGGGAGCCCGGGGTCGGTGGGGTGGGCCTTGGCGTGCTCGTCGACGGCCGCCGCGAGGCGCTCGCGCAGGTCCTTCCAGAGGGCCGGGTCGGCGAGCCACTCCCCCGCGACCGGCTCGAAGGGGACGGGGACGCCCATCGCCACCAGGTCCGAGCGCCTGATCAGGCCCCGGCGCCGGACCTCCTCGGCGCCGTCCGGCCGTCCGGTCATCTCGGCGAGCACGCGGGCCCGTGCCGCCGCCGCACCGCGCCGCGTGAACGGCTCGGGGCGGACGTCCAGGACCGTGACCCCCGCCGGGACGCGGTGCCGCCCGGGGTCGCGCAGCAGGGCGACGTCCCCGACGCGGAGCGGCAGCGGGCGGCGCAGCGACAGCCGGGCCGTGTCGTCCCCGAGGGGGCGGACGTGGACCGGCACGGCCGCCGAGCCCACGTGGAGCGTCAGCTCGCGCGGCAGATCGGGTGCGGCGTCACCGCGCAGCCGGACGTCGACCACGTCGGCGGTGAGCCAGCGCCCGGGGGTGAGCAGGGCGTCGCCCCGGCCCATCTCCCCCGCGTTCCCGTGCAGGTTGACGGCGACGCGGGCGACGGCGCCGATCTCCTGGTGGTCCTCCTTGAGGCTCTGCAACCCGCGCACGCGCAGAAGGGCGTCGCCGAAGGCGAGGCGGTCGCCGACGCTGATCGTTCCGGCGCCGAGGGTGCCGGTCACGACGGTTCCCCTGCCGCGGATGGTGAAGACCCGGTCGATCCAGAGCCGGACGTCGGCGTCCCGGTCGGGGGCCGGGAGGGTGCCGGTGAGCCGCTCCAGGGCCGCGCGCAGCTCGTCGAGGCCGTCACCGGTGGCGCCGCTGACCGCCACCGACTCGACGCGGCCGAGCGACGTGGCCGCGAGGTGGGCGAGCGCCTCCTCGCGCACCCGGCCGGCCGTCGCCTCGTCGGTGAGGTCGCGGCGCGTCACGACGAGGAGGCCGTGGCGGACGCCGAGCGCGTCCAGCACCGCCAGGTGCTCCTCGGACTGGCGCTGCCAGCCCTGGTCGGCGGCCACCACGAACACGACGGCCGGGACGGGCCCGACCCCGGCGAGCATCGTGGTGACGAGCCGCTCGTGCCCCGGGACGTCCACGAAGGCGATGCGGTCGCCGCGCGGCAGGTTCGTCCAGGCGAAGCCGAGCTCGATGGTGAGGCCGCGCCGCCGCTCCTCCTCCAGCCGGTCGGGCTCCATCCCGGTGAGGGCGCGGACGAGCGTGGACTTGCCGTGGTCGACGTGCCCGGCGGTCGCGACGACGTGGGTCATCGCGCCGCCGCCCGGACGGCCCGGGCCAGGACGGCGTCCTCGTCCGGCGCCACGGAGCGCAGGTCGAGCAGGCACCGCCCGTCCTCGACCCGCCCCATCACGGCGGGCGTCCCCCGGCGCAGCCGCGCCGCGTACGGCTCGGGGACCGCCACGGCCGCGCTCGGCAGGACGACGCCGGGCGCGCCGCCGCCGCCGACCGCCGCCTCGCTCTCGACGGCCTCGGCCTCCACGCCGTCGTCCCGCAGCCGGGCGGCGAGCCGCTCGGCCCGCTCCCGCAGGGCCCCGGCGCCGGCGTGCAGCGCCTCCCAGGTCGGGGTCCGCGGCCCCCGGAGGGTTGCCTCCAGGGCGGCGAGGGTCAGCTTGTCGACCCGCAGCGCCCGCGCGAGCGGGTGGCGGGCGAGCCGCCGCACCAGGTCGTCCCGGCCGAGGAGGAGTCCGCACTGCGGCCCGCCGAGCAGCTTGTCGCCGCTGGCGGTGACCAGGTCGGCGCCCGCCTTGAGCAAGGACGCGGCGTCGGGCTCGTCCGGCAGGAGGGGCTCGGGGGCGAGCAGCCCGGAGCCGATGTCGGCGACGACCGGCACCCCGAGCCCGGCCAGCTCCGCGACGTCCGCGCCCCGGGTGAAGCCGGTCATGCGGAAGTTCGAGGGGTGCACCTTGAGGATGAAGCCGGTCTCCGCGCCGACGGCCGCCGCGTAGTCGTCCGGCGAGGTCCGGTTCGTGGTGCCGACCTCGCGCAGCCGCGCGCCGGTGGCGGCGAGCAGCTCGGGGATGCGGAACCCGTCGCCGATCTCCACCATCTCGCCGCGGCTGATGACGATCTCCCGGCCGGGCGCGAGCGCGGTGGCGGCCAGCACCAGCGCCGCCGCGCCGTTGTTGACGACGTGCGCGGCCTCCGCCTGCGGCACCCGCTCCAGGAGCGCCGCGAGCACCGAGCGGCCCCGCCCGGCACGGCGGCCGGTCTCCAGGTCGAGTTCGACGTCGGTGGCGCCGGACGCCACCGCCACGGCCTCGCGGGCCGCCGCCGACAGCGGCGCCCGCCCGAGGTTGGTGTGCAGCAGGACGCCGGTCGCGTTGATCACCGGGCGGAGCCCGGAGGCGCTCGGCGGGAGCGACGCGACGGCGGCGTCGGCCACCGCCTCCGGCGCGATCTCGCCGGCGCGGGCCCGGCGCTGGGCCGCGACGACCGCCGCCTTCACGACGCCGCGCCCGAGCCGTCCGGCCGCGCGCACGAGGCGGGGATCGGCGAGCAGCACGTCCGTGCGGGCGATCCGCCGCCGTTCGTCCTCACCCGCGACGGGCACGGCTCCGCGATCCATCAGGCGACCTCCGAGATGCAGCGCTACCCCGCCAGCATGGCACGCAAACGGGGCCCGGCCGGGCACCGCGCGATCACCGGCTGCTAACATGCATGACTCATGCATGACAGAGTGGCGAACCTGCTGGGCGCCGCCTCGCTGGCGGTGACCGACCTGGTGCTGGCCGGGGCGACGGGCGCGGGACGGGTGAGCGCGAGCGGCGCGGCGGCGCTGGTCGTGCTGGCGCACGCGCCCGGCCTCGGCGTCACCGAACTGGGACGGCGCGTCGGGCTGACCCAGTCCGCCGCCGCGCGCATGGTGGACGGGCTCCAGGCCGCCGGCCTGGTCGACCGGCGCCCCGCCGGGGGGCGCGCCGTCCAGGTGCTGCTGACACCGGAGGGCGAGGAGGCGGTCCGCGGGATGCTCGCCGCGCGGGACGCGCCGCTGGCCGGGGTGCTCGCCGTGCTGGACGACGGCGAGCGCGAGGCGCTCACCGGGCTGCTGTCCAAGCTCCTCGCCCGCCTGTACGAGGAGATCGGCGACTCGGACGTCATCTGCCGGCTCTGCGACCGGGGGTGCTGCACGGGCGGCGGCGTCTGCCCGGTCGGCCAGGCGGAGCGCGACGCGGGACGCGCATGACGGGCGTCCTCCTGGCCCTCGCCTCGGCGGTGCTCTACGGCGTCGCCGACGTCTGGGGCGGGCTGCTGTCGCGGCGCGCCGATCCCGTCGCCGTCGCCCTGCTCGGCCAGGCCGGCGGGCTGGTGTGCTCGGTCGCGGCGGCGCCGGCGGTCCCGTCCCCCGACGTGGCCGCCGGGGACCTGGCGTGGGGCGCGCTCTCGGGTGCCGGGACGGGCCTCGCGATGGTGTTCCTCTACCGGGGCATCAGCAAGGGGAACCTGAGCATCGTCGTCCCGGTCAGCGCGGTCGGCGGGGTGGCTCTGCCGGTCGTCGTCGGCGTCGCGTTCCTCGGCGACCGGCTCACGGCGGCGGCCTGGCTCGGCATCGCCATCGTGGTGCCCGCGCTGTGGCTGGTGTCCCGGTCCCGGTCGGACGAGGGGGGCCGGGTCCGCGCGGCCCTCGTGAACGGGCTCGCCGCGGGCGCCGGGATCGGCGTCCAGTACCTGGCCCTCGCGCAGGCGGGCGAGGACTCCGGGGTCTGGCCCGTCGCGGCGGGACGGGTCGCGGCCGTCCTCGCGATCGCGCCGATGATGTGCTCGCCCGGCCGCCGCCTCCCGAGCGGGACGGTGGGGCTCTGGTCGGCGGTGAACGGGGGCCTCGCGGCGGTGGCGCTCGTCTGCTACCTCCTCGCGACCCGGCAGCAGCTCGTCGTCATCGCGGTCGTGCTGTCCTCGCTGTACCCGGTGGTCCCGGTGCTGCTCGGCGTGACGGCGCTCCGCGAGCGTCTGTCGGGGACGCAGGCCGCGGGGCTCGCCGGGGCCGGGGCGGCCGTCGTCCTGCTGACCCTCGCCGCGGCGTGAGCGGACCACTCCTTGTGCGGTGCGACCAGGCGCATCCGCCGGGCGTGACAAGGAATCGGGCGGCCTTGTCACCGAGGTGAGTGTCTTGTGCGACGCGTGCTCCCTAGCCTGGCGATCCGGGTGTCCTCTGACGGAGGTGACACGTTGACGGCGCTGCACGACGGGCCCGCCCGCATCGACGATCTGTCAAGGGAGCCCTGGCGCGACATACCGCGCGAAGAGGCGCAGTGGATGCGCCCGCACCTTCCGGACCTGGTCGACTCCATGGTGGAGGGCGTGCTGCGGCACGTCCCCGAGTACGCGCGGCCGGACGACCCCGTCTACACCGAGGCGATGCGGCTCGCCACGGCACAGGGCATGGGGCACTTCGTCCAGATGATCGCCGACCCGGACGCCTCGTGGCAGGAGGTGCACCAGGTCTACTTCGACATCGGGTACGGGGAGGCGGTCGAGGGGCGCGGGCTGGAGCACCTCCAGAACGCGATGCGGGTCGCGTCCAGGACCGCGTGGCGGTACCTGTCGCGGGAGGCCGGCCGGCTGAACAAGCCGAGCGAGCTGGTGATCGCGCTCACCGAGGCGAACCTCGCGTACCTGGACCTGCTGGCGTCCGCCGCCGCGCAGGGCTACGCCCGGGCGCGGGAGAAGGCCGCGGGCGAGCGGGAGCAGCGCCGCGGCCGGCTGATGAGCCTGCTGCTGTCCGACCCGCCGGCGCCGCGGGACGTCGTCGCCGAGCAGGCCGTCCTGGCCGGGTGGCCGCTGCCGGAGCGGCTGGCCGTGATCGTGCTGGAGCCGCGGCCCGGCAGCGGCGGGGAGGGGCCGGCCGGGCTGCCGCCGTCCCTGCTGAGCGGCCTCGACCGCGGGCGGCCGTGCCTGGTGATGCCCGACCCGGACCGCCCGGGCGGCCCCGACCGGCTGACCGCCACCCTCGGCGGCTGGGCGGGCGCGGTCGGGCCGTCCGTGCCGCTGGACCGGGCCGGGGTCTCGCTGCACTGGGCGCACCGGACGCTCGACTCGATGGCGGCCGGGCGCCTCGACCGGCGGGGCCCCGGCACGCTCGTCCACGCCGACCGGTACGTGCCCGACCTGCTGCTGCAGGAGGGGTGGACGCTCGCCGAGGCGGCGGCGCGGCGCCGGCTGGCCCCGCTCACCGCGCTCGGCAGGTCCCGCGGCGCCCGGCTGGCGGAGACGCTGCTGGAGTGCCTCAGGCACGGCTTCAACGCGACCGACGCGGCGGAGGCGCTTTGCGTGCACCCGCAGACCGTCCGGTACCGGCTGGCGCAGCTCCACGAGCTGTTCGACTACGACTTCGAGGACCCGGCGGTCCGGCTGGAGCTGATGCTGCTGCTCCCCGTCTGGCTGCGCGGCGGCGCCGACGGGGAGCACGCCTGAGCGGCCCGACCGGGCTCACTCGGGCCGGGGCGCCGCCTCGGCGACCGGCAGTGTCCCGTCGAGGTAGGCCTGCCGGCAGGCGGACCGGGCGATCTTCCCGCTGCTGGTGCGCGGCAGGCCGCCCGGCTCGATCAGCACGAAGTCGTGCACGCGCAGGTCGTGCTGCTGCTTCACCGCCGCCCGCACCGCCCGCGCCGCCTCCTCGCGGTCGAGCAGCGCGATCGGCACCCGGCGGTTCCGCTCGGCGACCACGACGAGGCCCTCGGTGTCGCCGGTGTCGACGGCCACCGCGCAGGCGTACTCGCGGCGGATCGCCTTGTGCGCGCCGGAGACGGTGACCTCGATGTCCTGCGGGTAGTGGTTGCGCCCGTCCACGATGACCAGGTCCTTGATCCGGCCGGTGACGAACAGCTCGCCGCCGTGCAGGACGCCGAGGTCCCCGGTGCGCAGCCACGGGCCGCTCGGCAGCTCGCCGGGGTCGGCGAACTCCGCCTCGAACGTCTCCTTCGTGGCCTCGGGGCGCCCCCAGTAGCCGGCCGCGACGTTCGGGCCGTGCACCCAGATCTCCCCGACCCTGCCGTCCGGGAGCCGGACGCCGGTCTCGGGGTCGGCGACGGCCACGTGCTGGCCGTAGGACGTCCCGCAGGCGATCAGCTGGATCGCGCCCGGCGCGTCCGCGCCGCACGGTTCGGCCACCCCCCGGCGCAGCCCCTCGTGGTCGAACGCGACACGGGTCGGCTTCCGGAACCGGGACGACGCCGACACGTACACGGTCGCCTCGGCCAGCCCGTAGGCGCACACCTGCGCCTCGGGCCGCAGCCCGCAGTCCTTGAACGCCTCGTAGAACCCGGTGAGCGTGCTCTCCCGGATCGGCTCCGCGCCGTTCATGAAGACCTGCACGCCGCTCAGGTCGAGCTTCGCCTTCTCCTCCTCGGTGACCTGCGCGGTGAGGTACTCGTAGGCGAAGTTGGGCCCGCCGGTGAACGCGTGGGTCTGCGCGCTGAGCAGCTCCAGCCAGCGGACGGGCCGCATGACGAACGCCACCGGGTCCATGATCACGCCCGGGTTGCCGTAGACCAGCGGCAGCGCGACGGTCGTGACGAGGCCCATGTCGTGGAAGACGGGCAGCCAGTTCACCCCGGACGACTCGCGCGGGATGCCGTCGAACGTCCGCCACAGCTGCTCGGCGTTCGTGGCGAAGTTCCCGTGCGTGATGATCACGCCCGCCGGGGTGCGGGTCGAGCCGGAGGTGTACTGCAGGTAGGCGACGTCGTCCGGGTCGATCGGCTCGGGCGTCCAGTCGAGGTCCGCGTCCACCTCGTCCGCGACGATGACCTCGGCGGGCCGCCGCACGTCCCCGCCCCCGAGGAACGCGCGGACGTGCGGCAGCGACCCGCTCGTGGTGATCACGACGTCGGGGTCCGCGTCCTGGTAGACGGCCAGGAGGCGGTCCCCGTGGCCGGGCAGGTCCGGGGAGAACAGCGGGACGCCGATGACGCGGGCGTACATGGCGCCGAGGAAGGACGTGACGTAGTGCAGGTCCTGCGGGGCGAGCAGCGCGACCCGCCTCCCGGGTTCGGTGGCCCGGCGGATGGCGGCGGCGATGCCGCGGGCGCGCCGGTCCAGCTCGCCCCAGGTGACGTGGGTGGCGATGCCGTCCGGGTCCGTCATGTAGTCCATGAACGTGTAGGCGCGGTCGCCGGGGAAGTCCTTGGCGAAGCGGGTGAGCCGCTCGATCAGCGGCGTGCGGTCGAGTTCGGGCAGGCCGGTCATGCTCGTTCTCCGGTGCTGGGGGCGGTAGCGCGGCGGGCGGCGAGGCGCTCGTGGTCGGGCCAGCGGACGTCCCAGACCCAGCCGAGCCTCTCGAAGATCCAGATGACGCGGGCGCTGATGTCGATCTGGCCCTTGAGGACGCCGTGCCGCGCGCAGGTGGGGTCGGCGTGGTGCAGGTTGTGCCAGGACTCGCCGAACGACGGGATCGCCAGCCACCACACGTTGCGGGCCCGGTCGCGGGTCCGGAAGTCCTCCTTGCCGAACACGTGGCAGATGGAGTTGATCGAGAAGGTGATGTGGTCGCCGACGAAGACGCGCATCACCCCGCCCCAGAACAGCGCGGTGACGGCGCCGTGCCACGACCAGGTGAGCAGGGCGCCCAGCCCCATCGGGACGAGGAACGTGGACAGGACGATCACGGCGTAGACGGGGTCGAGGGACAGGAACCGGATGTCCCTGTCCTTCAGCAGGTCGGGCGCGTACTTGCTGCGGGACGTGCGCTCCTTGCCGAACAGCCAGCCCATGTGCGCGTGGTAGAGGCCCTTGGTGAGGCCCCACACGCCGGGCCCGTACGCCCACGGCGAGTGGGGGTCGCCCTCCTGGTCGGCGTACTTGTGGTGGCGGCGGTGGTCGGCGACCCAGCGGACCACCGAGCCGTGCATGGCCTGCCCGCCGAGGATCGCGAGGGCGATCCGCAGCCACCGCTTGGCCTTGAAGCCGCCGTGCGTGAAGTGCCGGTGGTAGCCGACGGTGATGCCGATCGCGTTCAGCGGATACAGGAACGCGAAGATGGCGACGTCGGTCCAGCTGATCCCCCAGCCCCACAGGAAGGGGACGGCGCCCAGCAGCCCGGCGATGGGCCCGACCACGAACACCACGACCGCGACGCGCTCGGGGAACGGGACGGTGCCGGAGATGTCCGGCTGCGGGGTGCGGCTGCCGACGTCGGCGACGCCCGCTGTCATGATCACGACTCCCTTGGTCTCGAATCGGGTGTGTCTCGGCGGCGCGGGTCAGCAGTCACCCTGCGCGGGCTTGCCCTCGAAGCGGTCGCCGAGGAAGTTCGTCACGTCCCCGGCGGCCCCCCAGTCGGTGGACAGGTGCTCGGCCGGGTAGGTGTTCTTCCACGTCGTGGTGATGCCGGCCTTGCAGTAGGCCTGGCGGGTGGCGTCCTCGGTCTCGTGCGGGATGATCTCTTCCAGCCAGCCGCGGTACTGGAACACCGGGAAGCCGATCGTGTACCTGGCGCCGGACGAGGGGGTGCCGATGCCGACCCCGAGCTTCTGCCGGTCGACGATGTCGCCCCACGTGGCGCCGCCGGGGCCCTTCAGCGCGTAGATCTGCTCCAGCGACAGGCCGTCCTTGGAGAAGCCCTCGACCTTCGCTCCGAGGAACACGGCGAGCGTCCCGTACAGGCAGTTCGACTTCACGTCCTTGATCGCCTGGGCGCCCCGGGCGTTCATCAGCTCGTCGAACGGCATCTCCGGGTAGGCGGCGTGCAGGCCCACGAGCGCGTCGGCGAGGAAGCCGGCGAACAGGCTGCCGTTCAGCTGCTTGGCCGTCAGCTTGAGGTCGCCGGGCACGCCGCCCGCCGCCGCGCCGGCGACGTCCAGTTCCGGCGCGTAGGACGAGGCGAGTTGCGCGCCCCACAGCGCGGCGGCGCCGCCCTCGGAGTAGCCCGAGATGCCGACCTTCCCGTCCGCGGTGAGGCCTCCCCCTGGGATGCGGCGCGACGCCCGGACGGCGTCGAGCAGCGCGTGCCCGGCGTTCGCGCCGACCATGTACGTGTGGACCTGCCCGTTGAGGTATCCGGCGCCGTCGGTGGCGGCGACCGCGAAGCCCGCCTTGAGGAACAGCGCCAGGTTGGGGCCCTCGTACATGTCGACGTACTCGCCGGCGAGCTGCTTGGAGAACGCGCACTGCGGGCCGGAGCCGAGCGTGCCGGGGTTGAACGCGACGGTCGGGCGGGACCCGCCCTTCGTCCAGGCCGCGTCCGGGACGGCGACCGTCCCGGTCACCACGCTCTTGGCGCCCTTGGCGTCGGTCGAGACGTACCGGACCTTCCACGCCTTCATCGGGATGTCGCCGGGGATGTTGGTCAGCTTCGCCGGGCGGCAGGCGAGCACGTCGCCCGGACTCCCCGCGACCGCCGCGGGCGGCGCCGCGTAGAGCTCTGCGTCGGTGGCGTCGCAGCCGGACGGCGCGGCGGCGGCGTGGGGGGCGGCGACGGGCACTGCGAGGGCCGCGGTGGTGAGCAGGCTGCGATAGCGCATTCTCGCTCCGGGAGGGGGGCTGGAAACCGAATGCTGACGACTGTCCCCCACCCGGCGCGGCGCGCGGAATGAAGTCCTCTCACATGCCTGGGTGCCGTTGTTAGCACTCGACTTAAGGTCGGAGGAGGTCGGCCACCTCAGCGATCCCGTCCCGGATGGCGGTCTCGGTGAGGGCGCCGAAGCCGAGGACGAGCCGCGGCGGCCCGGCCGCGCCGGACGCCCGGTAGGTGCTCATCCCGTACAGGCCGACCGACCGCCTGCGCGCCTCGGCGACGACTCGCCGCTCGTCCGTCCCGTCGGGGAGGTGGGCGACGGCGTGGAACCCGGCGGCCAGTCCCGTCAGGCGCACGCCGGGCGCGTGCTCGGCGAGGGCCGCCACGAGCGCCGCGCGGCGCGCGGCGTAGGCGGGCCGCATCCGGCGCAGGTGCCGCCCGTAGCGGCCGGACTCCAGGAGCGCGGCGAGGGCGAGCTGGTCGAGGACGGGCGAGCCGCGGTCGGCGAGGCGCTTCTCCTCCGCGACCGCCCGGGTCAGCGAGGGCGGGCACAGGATCCAGCCGAGCCGGACGGCCGGGGCCAGCGACTTGCTGACCGTTCCGAGGCCGATGACGCGGCCGGGCGCGAGTCCCTGCACCGACCCGACGGGCTCCCGGTCGTAGCGGAACTCGGCGTCGTAGTCGTCCTCGACGACGATCCCGTTCCGCTCGCACGCCCAGTCGGCGAGGGCGCGGCGCCGCTCGGGCGCGAGCACGACGCCGGTCGGCCACTGGTGCGCCGGGGTGACGAGGACGGCGCGGGCGCCGCTCGCGTCGAGGGCGTCCACGTCCAGGCCGAGGTCGTCGACGGGGACGGGCACCGCCTCGATCCCGGCGCGCTCCGCGGCGGTCATGGTCGCGCCGTCGCCGTAGCCGGGGTCCTCGAACGCCACGCGGCGGACGCCCCGGCGGGCCAGGACGTGCAGGACGATGCCGAGCCCCTGGGCGAATCCGGTGCATACGACGATGTCCCCGGGTTCGGCGACCGCCGCGCGCACCCGCCGGAGGTGGCCGGCGAGCACGTCCCGCAGGACCTCGCTGCCGCGCGGGTCGCCGTAGCCGAGCGCTTCGTTCGGCGCCGTGCGGGCCACCTCCCGTTGCGCCCACACCCAGTCGCCGCGCGGGAAGGACGCCAGGTCGGGCACGCCCGCGGCGAAGTCGACGCGGAGCCGGGAGGCCACCGGCCGCGCGGCGGGCGCCGGTTCGTCGGGGACGACGCGGACGGGCGCCACCCGCGTGGCCGACCCCGTCCGCGCGCACAGGAACCCCTCGGCGTTGAGCCGGCCGTAGCACTCCTGCACGAGGCCGCGGGAGACGCCGAGCTGGCGGGCCAGTTCCCGGGACGACGGCAGCCGCTCCCCCGCCTTCAGCCGTCCGGTGCAGATCGCGTCGCGCAGCGCGGTCTCCAGCTGCGAACGCAGCGTCCCGGTCGCGTCCCGGTCGAGGTTCAGCAGCAGCTCCGGCGACGAACCGGCCCACTCGATTGCCATGAAATTGGACCATATAGCAGGCCGGATGCTCATTTACGGTCTGTTCATGAGCGAAGCGAACCGGGGGGTGTGGGGGGTCGCCCCCCACAGTGAGTCGCCATGAGCGAGACACAGGGGACGCTGCCCCATCCGATTGCCGTCGGCGCCGCACGGCCGCGGCTGGTCGGGCGGCATCTGGCGCTGGTGTTCGCGGGCGCCTTCACCACGCTGACGGGGTTCTTCCTGCTGTTCTCGGTCGTGCCGATGTACGCGGTGGACGGCGGAGCGGGCGGCGTCGGCGCCGGCGTCACCACGGGCGCGCTGATGCTGACGACGGTGCTCGCCGAGCTCTCGCTGCCCCGGCTGCTCGACCGGTTCGGGCACCGGCGAGTGCTCGCGGCGGGGATCCTGCTGCTCGGGGCGCCCACGCTCGCGCTGCCGTTCTCCTCGTCCATGGCGACCATCACCGCGGTGAGCCTGGTCCGCGGACTCGGCTTCGCGGTGACCGTGGTGGTCACGGGCGCGCTGCTCGCGGCGCTCGTCCCGGCGGAGCGGCGCGGCGAGGGGATCGGGCTGTTCGGGGTCGTGGCCGGGGTGCCGTCGCTGCTCGCGCTGCCGCTCGGCGTGTGGCTCGCGGGCCGGGTTGGCTACACGCCGGTGTTCGTCGCGGGCGCCGCCGCCTCCCTCGCCGCGCTGGCGGTGCTGCCCGGCCTGCCGCGCAGGATCACCGGCCCGCCCACCACGTCGTCGGAGCCCGAGCGGCCGTTCGGCATCGCCGCGGGGCTGCGGTCGGCGGCGCTGCTGCGCCCGGCCGTCGCGTTCGCCTCGACCGCGATGGCGGCGGGCATCCTGGTCACCTTCCTGCCGGACGCCGTCCCCGCCGGGATCGCGGCGGCGGCGCTGTTCGTCCAGCCGGCCTCCACCACGCTCGCGCGGCTGTGGGCGGGACGGGTCGGGGACCGGCACGGCGCCGGGCGGCTGCTCATGCCCGCCGTGGCCGTCGCCGCGTCCGGCGTCGCGCTGCTGGCCCTGGTGCCGAACACGGTCGCCGTCCTCGCCGCCATGGTGGTGTTCGGCGCCGGCTTCGGCGTCACGCAGAACGCGAGCATGGCGATGATGTTCGAGCGCGCGCCCGCGTCCGGCTACGGCACGGTCAGCGCGCTGTGGAACGTCGGCTACGACGGCGGGATGGGCGTCGGCGGCGCCGCGTTCGGCCTCGCCGCCGCAGCGACCGGCTACCCGGTCGCGTTCGCCCTGACGGCCGCCGTGATCCTGCTGGCCCTCCCACTCGCGTTCTCCCGCCGCTCCTAGCCGAGGCGGGCGGCGATCCGGTCGACGTCGCCGCGCTCCGCCTCGGGCAGCGGCGCGCCGGCCGCCGCCCGGGCCCGTGACGCGGCGGCCAGCGCCTCCGCCGCCTCCGCGCGGCGGCCCGCGAGGGAGAGCGCACCGGCCAGGCCCTCCTGCGCGAGCGCGACCGCGCGCGGGTGGCCGGTGGCGCGGGCCGCGGCCAGGCCCTCGGTGTGCAGGTCGAGCGCCCGGCCCGCGTCGCCCCGCAGTTCGGCGATGAACCCCAGCTCGGCCAGGAGGAAGGCGAGGCCCGGGGCGCCGTCGATGTCGCGGCACCAGCCGAGCCAGCGGCGCAGGATCGCCTCGGCCTCGTCCAGGTTCCCGCGCCTGCGCGCCGCGAGGGCGAGGCCGACCTCGGCGAAGTGCTCCATCCGGCGGTGCGACTCGCGGACGGCCAGCCGCCTGCCGCGCTCGTGCAGGTCGTCGGCGCCGTCGAGGTCGCCTTCGAGCAGCGCGACGCGGCCGAGGCGGGCCAGGCGGCCGGACGCCTCCGCCCAGAGGCCGAGCTCCTCGGCGTCGCGCAGGCCGCTCTCGTGGAGGTCACGGGCGCGGGCGTAGTCGCCGGTCACCTCCGCGAGCAGGCCGCGCGTCTCGGTGGCCTGGAGGCGTCCCCACCGGTCGCCCGCGGCGCCGAACAGCCGCAGAGCCCGCTCGCCGTCGCCTTCGGCGCGGGCGAGGTCGCCGGCCGAGAGCGCCTGCGCGGCCCGCACGGCGAGCGCGGCCGCCTCGCCCCACGCGTCGCCGCGGGCGCGGAACCCGTCGAGCGCGCGGGCGGTGAGACCGCCGATCGGCTCCAGGTCCCCGAACCCGGCCCGGACGAACCCGAGGAACCAGTGCGCCCACGGGTCGCCGTCGGCTGCGAGTGCCTCCCGGACGCGCTCGTCGCGGTCCGCGCCGTCGCCGTCCAGCATGGCGAACCCGGTGTGCCAGGTCCGGGCCCGGGCCGCGGAGGACCGGTCCGCCGCGCCCGGCACGGCGAGCGCCCGCTCGAACGCCCGGCGCGCCTCACCGGCCCGGCCCCACAGGAACCAGGCCCAGCCCATCGCGTTCACCAGCCTCAGCGCGAGGCCGGCGTCCCCGCCCCGGACGGCGCCGTCGAGGGCGGCCCGCAGGTTGCCGGTCTCCGCGCGCAGCCGCCGCAGGGCGTCGCGCTGGCCGGGGCCGCGCAGGTCGGCGCGGTCGGCCAGGCCGATGTAGTACTCGGCATGGCGGCGGCGCACCCGCTCCTCCTCGCCCGCCTCCCGGAGCCGCTCGGCGCCGTACGCGGCGACCGTCTCGAGCAGCCGGTACCGCGGCCCTTCCCCGGCCACGACCAGCGACCGGTCGACGAGGCTCGCGAGCGTCTCGACGCCGGCGCCGCAGACCGCCTCGGCCGCGTCGAGGGTGCAGCCGCCCGCGTGGACCGCCAGCCGCCGCAGCGCCGCGCGCTCGCGCTCGTCCAGGGGCTCCCAGCTCCAGTCGATGAGGGCGCGGAGCGTCCGCTGCCGGGGCGGGGCATCGCGGGCGCCGGACGACAGCAGCCGGAAGCGGTCGTCCAGCCGTTCGGCCAGGCCGGCGAGGCCGAGCGCCCGCACCCGCGTCGCCGCCAGCTCCAGCGCCAGCGGGACGCCGTCGAGCCGGTCGCACACCGCCGCGATCGCCTTGGCGTTCCCCTGGCCGGGTACTAGGCCCGCCCGCTCGGCGAGCAGCGCGGCGGCGGCGCGGGCGTCCAGCGGCGGGACGGTCCAGAGCCGCTCCCCCGAGATCGCGAGCGGCTCCCGGCTGGTGGCGAGGACCCGCAGGTCCGGGACGTCCCTCAGCAGCGCCGCCGCCAGCCGCGCCACCGGTTCGGCGACGTGCTCGCAGTTGTCGAGGACCAGCAGCGCCCTCCTGCCGCCCAGCGCCTCGCCGAGCCGCGCGGCCGGGCCGCCGCCGGAGCCCGCGTCGTCGCGCAGCCCGAGCACCCCGGCCGCGAACGACGCCGCGTCGTCGGCGGTCGCGCCCGCCTCCAGACCCTCGTCGAGCCGCACGAGCCACGCCTCGCCCCGGTCGCGCACGGCGCGCGCGACCGCCACCGCGAGCCGCGTCTTGCCCACCCCGCCCATCCCGTGCAGCGTCACCAGCCGCGACTCCTCCAGCAGCGCGGCCAGCTCCCGGACGGCCGCGTCCCGGCCGACGAGGGGCGCGACGTCGGCCGGGATGTTGCCCCGCGGCCCGCCGGCCGCCGGATCGCGGCGGAGCATCGACGCGTGCAGGGCCGCCAGCGCGGGAGAGGGGTCCAGGCCCAGGTCGTCGCGCAGCCGGATGCGCAGGTCGTCGTAGGCGGCGAGGGCCTCGGCGGGACGGCCCGCGCGGTACAGGGCGCGCATGTGGGCGGCGCGCAGCCGCTCCCGGAACGGGTGCTCGTCCACCAGCCCGCGCAGCTCGGCCGCCAGTGCCGCGTCCTCGCCCAGTTCGAGGCGGGCCTCGGCGCGCCCCTCCAGCGCCGCGAGGCGCAGTTCGTCCAGGCGGGCGATCTCGGGGGCGGTGAACGGCGCGTCGGCGAAGTCGGCGAACGCGGGGCCGCGCCAGAGCGCCAGCGCCTCGGCGAACCGCGCGGCCCGGGCGGCCGGGCCGGGTTCGTCCGCCGCGCGCCCTGCGAGGTCCGCGAAGTCGAGCGCGTCGGTCCGCGCAGCCAGCCGGTACCCGTGCGGGAGGGTCTCGACCAGCGCGCGAGCGCCCGGTTCGGCGTCCTCCAGCGTCCGGCGCAACTGGGAGACGCGGGCCCGCAGCGTCGCGACCGGAGCGGCGGGCAGCGCGTCGCCCCACAGGTCGTCGACGAGGCGGTCGGCGGGGACGGCGCGCCCGGCGTGCGCGAGGAGGTCGGCCAGGAGCGCCCGCACCTTCCGGTCCGGGACCGGGACGAGGCGGCCGTCCTCCGTCCGCACCTCGAGCGGACCGAGGACCCCGAAGCGCATGGACCCACCGTAATGCGGCCCGAACCTTTCCCGAACCCGCCCGCAGCACGCTGGGGCCCTACTACCGGAAGGAACCGAAATGACGACATCCGTGACCGTGCTCGGACTGGGGCTGATGGGCAGCGCGCTCGCCGAGGCGCTGCTGAAGGACGGGCGGACGGTGACCGTCTGGAACCGCTCGCGCGCCAAGGCCGGGCCCCTCGCGGCCAAGGGCGCGGTGGAGGCGGAGAGCGCCGCGGCGGCGATCTCCGCGAGCCCGCTGGTGATCGTGTGCCTGTCCGTGTACGCGAACGCCGAGGAGGTCCTCGACACCGGCGCGGCGGCCGGGCGGACGATCGTCCAGCTCACCAACGGGACGCCGCGGCAGGCCCGCGCCATGGCCGACCGCGTCGCCGGGCTCGGCGCCCGGTACGTGGACGGCGGGATCATGGCCGTCCCGCCGATGATCGGACGCCCGGAGGCGCTGATCCTCTACAGCGGCGACGAGGCGGCGTTCGAGGAGCACCGCGAGACGCTCGAGGTGCTGGGCCGGGCGCAATTCCTCGGGGCCGACCCGGGCCTCGCGCCGCTGCTCGACCTCGCGCTGCTGGACGCCATGTACGGCATGATCGCCGGCTTCCAGCACGCCGTCGCGCTCGCCCGGTCGGAGAAGGTCCCGGCCGCGGAGTTCGCACCGATGGCCACCGCGTGGCTGACCGCGATGCTGGGCTCGCTCCCCGAACAGGCCCGCGCCGTCGACGCGGGCGACTTCGCCACCAGCGTCTCCAGCATCGCGACCAGCCAGGTCGCGTTCCCCGGCCTGATCGAGACGAGCCGCGACCAGGGCGTGGACCCCGGATACCTGCTCCCCCTCCGAGACCTGCTGGACCGCGCGGTCGAGGAGGGCCACGGCGAGGACGGCCTCGCCCGCCTGATCACGCTGCTGGAGCGCCCCGCGCGGTAGCCGTCCGGCGAGGGCGGGCCAGGCGGTGCCCCTGATCACGACAATCCGTTGCAAATTGGTGGAGTCTTCATTAACGGTTCGCTGAGCCGCCGAGGCCCGCCCGTACCCTCCCGGCATGCGCCGAACAGCAGCAGCACTCGCGACCGTCCTGACCGCCGGCCTCGCCGCCGGCGTCCAGGCGGCCGCCGCGGCGGAGCCGCCCACCTGCGGCACCCCCGCCGACCACCAGATCTCCGAGGTCCAGGGCAGCGGCGGCGCGACCCCTCTCGCCGGGCGGACCGTCCGGGTCGAGGGCGTCGTGACCGCGGACTTCCAGCGTTCCGACCAGCTCAAGGGCTTCTTCGTCCAGGACCCGACGCCCGACTCGGACCCCCGGACGTCCGACGGGCTGTTCGTCTACTCGACCACGGACGTCGCGGTCGGCGACCGGGTCCTGGTCACCGGCAAGGCCGTCGAGTACAACGGGCTGACCGAGCTGTCGCCGGTCTCGGCCGTGGACGTGTGCGGGACGGGCGAGGTCGCGCCCGCGGCCGTCCGGCTGCCGCTCAAGGGCGGCGCGGCCATGGAGCAGTACGAGGGCATGCTGCTGCGGTTCGGCCAGCGGCTCACCGCCACCGAGACCTACCAGCTCGGCCGGTACGGGCAGATCACCGTCTCCGCGGGCGGCCGCCTCTTCCAGCCGACCGAGGGCCACGGCTCCACCCAGGCGGCCAACGACGCGCGGCGGCTTCTCGTCGACGACGGGTCGAACGTGCAGAACCCCGCGGCGATCCCGTACACCGACCCCCGCGTGCTGCGGATCGGGAACACCACGACCGGGCTGACCGGCGTGCTCACCTACCAGTTCGGCGACTACGCGCTCCAGCCGACCAGGCCGGCCCACTTCGACAACGAGAACCCGCGGCGGAACCGGCCGCGGAACGTCGGCGGTGACGTGCGCGTCGCGAGCTTCAACACGCTGAACTGGTTCACGACGCTGGACAAGCGCGGCGCGGACACCGCCGAGGAGCAGGAGCGGCAGCTCACCAAGCTGACCGCCGCGCTGCGGGGCCTGGACGCCGACGTCGTCGGGCTGATGGAGGTCGAGAACAACGGCGACACCGCCGTGGGGGCGATCGTCGACCGGCTGAACCAGGCCGCCGGCGCCGGGACGTACGCGTGGGTGAAGCACCCGTACCCGGGGACCGACGAGATCCACGTCGCGCTCATCTACCGGCCGGCGAAGGTCACGCCGGTCGGAGACGCTCGCTCGTCGCAGGACCCGGTGTTCGACCGCCCGCCGCTGGTGCAGACCTTCCGCCCCCGGACCGGCGGGACGGCGTTCACCATGATCGTCAACCACTTCAAGTCGAAGGGCTGCGGCGACGCCACGGGCGCCGACAAGGACCAGGGCGACGGCCAGGGCTGCTACAACGCCCGCCGCGTCTCCCAGGCCGAGGCCGTCGCCGCGCTCGCGGCCGGCGTCCCGAACCCGCTCGTCGTCGGCGACCTCAACGCCTACACGGCCGAGGACCCGGTGAAGAAGCTCAAGGGCGCCGGGCTCGTCGGGCAGACGGAGCGGTTCGTCCGCCCGAGCCAGCGCTACAGCTACGTGTTCGACGGCCAATCGGGCGAGCTGGACCACGCGCTCGCGGGCAGGGCGCTGTCCCGCCGCGTGACGGGCGCGACGATCTGGCACATCAACAGCGACGAGCCGGTGTTCCTCGACTACAACACCGAGTACAACCCTCCCGCGTTCTACCGGCCGGACGCGTTCCGCTCGTCCGACCACGACCCCGTCCTGCTCGGCCTCGACCTGCGCTGAGCCGCCGCCCCGGGGCCGGCCGCCGCTCGGGCGGCGGCCGGCCCCTCGCGCACCACGACCCCCGGGGCTATGATCCAGGTCACATCCTAGAGATCGGTGCGCTCAATGACCG
This sequence comes from Actinomadura sp. K4S16, assembly GCF_008327685.1. GTDB lineage: Bacteria > Actinomycetota > Actinomycetes > Streptosporangiales > Streptosporangiaceae > Spirillospora. The sequence goes on along the minus strand of NZ_BDDE01000016.1, from coordinate 259,078 downwards.
AAGCCGTGTCCGGTGCCGTGCCCGCAGCGGCGCCCGTTCCCCGCCTCGCGTTCGGCATCGGCCCGGACGGGACCTACACCCGGTTCGGGCAGGCGCTCGCGTTCGTCCTCGGCCTCCTCGCGACCTTCGCCTTCCTGCCGCTGGTCGTGGTCGCCGCCCTCCTGTACACCCGGGCCGAGACCCGGTTCGGGGAGGACCCCGCGCGGGCCCGCACGCTGGTGAACTGGTCGTGGCTGAGCATCACGGCCCCCGTCGTGATCGCGATCGCCGCCGCCGCCGTCCTCGCCGCGCTGAAGGGCTAGCGGGAAGAGGACCGGCCCGGCGCGGGTTGGCCACGGTATGACCGTGCGCTTCTCCGTCCTCGATCTCGCCCCCGTCGCCGCCGGCTCCACCTCGGCCCAGGCGCTGCGCAACACCCTCGACCTGGCCCGGCACGCCGAGCGGCTCGGCTTCCACCGGTACTGGCTGGCCGAGCACCACGCGATGCCGGGCATCGCCAGCTCGGCGACCGCCGTGCTGATCGGCCAGGTCGCGGCGGCCACCACCCGGATGCGGGTCGGGTCGGGCGGGGTCATGCTGCCGAACCACGCGCCGATGGTCGTGGCCGAGCAGTTCGGGACGCTGGAGGCGCTCCACCCGGGACGCATCGACCTCGGCCTCGGCCGCGCGCCCGGCACCGACCAGGCGACCGCGCGGGCGCTGCGCCGGTCCCCGGACGCGCTGTCGGTCGACGACTTCCCCGAGCAGGTCGTGGAGCTGCGCAACTACTTCGCCGCGGACAGCAAGGTGACCCCGGCCGCCGGGAACGAGCCGCCGGTGTGGCTGCTCGGCTCCAGCGGCTACAGCGCGCGGCTCGCCGGCCTGCTCGGCCTGCCGTTCGCGTTCGCGCACCACTTCAGCGCCGAGAACACCGTGCCCGCGCTGACGCTGTACCGGCAGTCGTTCCGGCCCGGCGCGCTGGACGAGCCGTACTCGATGATCGGGGTCTCGGTGACGGCCGCCGAGACCGACGAGCGGGCGCGCGAGCTGGCCGCGCCGCAGGCGCTGGCGTTCCTGCGGCTGCGGCAGGGGCGGCCGGGGCCGCTGCCGACGCCGGAGGAGGCCGCGGCCCACCCGTACACGCCGCTGGAGCGGCAGATGATCGACGCGCGGCTGGCCGACCAGGTGGTGGGCGGCCCGGACGGCGTCCGCAAGCAGCTCGACGAGCTGGTCGGCCGGACGGGCGTCGACGAGGTCATGGCGGTCACGCAGGTCTTCGACCACGCCGACCGGCTGCGCTCCTACGACATCCTCGCCGAGCTGTACCCGGAGAGCCTCGGCGCGGCCTGACCCGGATCGCCGGCGGAACCCGCCGCGAGGGCGGGTGCCGCCGCGAGGGCGGGTGCCGCCGGATCAGCACGCGAAGGCCGCCTCCAGGACGTCCAGTCCCTCGATGAGCAGGTCCTCGGGGATGACGAGCGGCGGCAGGAAGCGCATCACGTTCCCGTACGTCCCGGTCGTCAGCACGAGCAGGCCGTTCTCGTGGCAGCGGCGGGCGATCCGCGCGGTCAGCTCGGGGTCGGGTTCCTTCGTCCCCTCCCGCACCAGCTCGATGGCGATCATCGCACCGCGCCCGCGCACGTCACCGATCGCGGGGTGCCGCTCGGCGAGGGCGTGCAGCCGGGGCAGCATGACCTCCCCGATCCGGCGGGCGCGCTCGGTGAGCTTGCCCTCCTCGATCTCCTCCAGGACGGCGAGCGCCGCCTCGCAGGCGAGCGGGTTGCCGCCGTAGGTGCCGCCGAGCCCGCCGCCGTGCACCTTGTCCATGATGTCGGCGCGCCCGGTGACGGCGGCCAGCGGCAGCCCGCCGGCGATGCCCTTCGCCGTCGCGACGAGGTCGGGGACGATCCCCTCGTGCTCGCAGGCGAACAGGTCGCCGGTCCGCGCGAAGCCCGTCTGCACCTCGTCGGCGATGAACAGGATCCCGTTGGCGCGGCAGAACTCGGCGAGCGCGGGCAGGAACCCCGGCGCGGGCTCGATGAACCCGCCCTCGCCCTGGATCGGCTCGATCAGCAGCGCCGCGACGTTCGTCGCGCCGATCTGCTTGGTGATCTGGTCGATCGCCTGCGCCGCCGCCTCCGGGCCGCAGTTGTCCGGGCCGGTCGGCCAGCGGTACGGGTAGGCGAGCGGCATCCGGTGGACCTCGGGCGCGTACGGGCCGAACCCCTGCTTGTAGGGCATGTTCTTCGCGGTCAGCGTCATCGTCAGCAGCGTCCGGCCGTGGTAGCCGTGGTCGAACGCCACGACCGCCTGCCGCCCCGTCGCGTACCGGGCGATCTTGACGGCGTTCTCCACCGCCTCGGCGCCGCTGTTGACCAGCAGGGAGCGCTTCTCGTGGTCGCCGGGCGTGATCCGGTTGAGGTTCTCGCACACCGCGACGTACGACTCGTACGGCGCGACCATGAAGCAGGTGTGGGTGAACCGCTCGGCCTGCGCCTTCACCCGCTCCGCGACGCGGGGGTTGGCGTTGCCGACGTTCGTCACCGCGATGCCGGAGCCGAAGTCGATCAGCGAGTTGCCGTCGGCGTCGACGACCACGCCGCCGCCCGCGTCCGTCACGTACACCGGCAGGACGCTGCCGACGCCCGGCGGCACCGCCGCGAGGCGCCGCTCGTGCAGCGCCCGGGAGCGGGGGCCGGGGATCTCGGTCACGACGCGGCGTTCCTGCGGCAGGCGGAAGCCGCTCGCGCCGAGGGTGCTGTCCAGGCTGGTCATGGCCCGAACATAAGCCGGGCGCCGCCTACGATGAACAGTACGGGACGGCGAAATCCGTCCGGCGAGGTAGACACTTTGCACAGGGATTGACATGCCGCCCACGTTGGCCGCCGTGGCCGCCCTCCCCCAGCTCGGCCTGCGGTCGCTCACCGGACCGCTCCCCGCGACCCCGGTCGTGTGGGTCGCCGTGAGCGAACTGGAGGACCCGACCCCCTTCCTGGAGGGCGGCGAGCTGGTCCTGACCACGGGCATGCGGCTCACCGCCGCCAACGCCGGGGACTACGTGTCCCGGCTGGTCGCGCGGGGCGTGGCCGGGCTCGGCTTCGCGGTCGGCGTCATCCACGACACCGTCCCCGCCGAGCTGCTCGCGGCGGCCCGCGACCAGGGGCTCGTGCTGCTGGAGGTGCCGCGCCCGACCCCGTTCATCGCGATCGGCAAGGCGGTGTCCCGGGTGCTCGCCGCCGAGTGGTACGAGGGTGTGACCCGCGCGTTCCACGCCCAGCGCGAGCTCACCCGCGCCGCCCTCACCGGGCCCGGCGCGCTGGTCTCCCGGCTGGCCCGGCTGCTCGGCGGGTGGGCGCTGCTGCTGGACGCGTCCGGCGACGTGCGGCACGCCGAGCCCGCCCGGGCCCGCGAGCGCGCCGCGGACCTCGCGCCCGAGCTGGCCCGGCTGCGGCGCCGGCCGGGGAAGGGCGGCCCGGCCGCGAGCGTGGCGCTGGCCGTCCCCGACGACCACATCGTGGTGCAGCGCATCGGGCTGGGCGGGCGGCCGCGCGGGTTCCTCGCGGTCGGCGCCGACGCGCCGCTCCCTCCCACCGCGCACACGATCGTGGGCGCCGCGGTCGCCCTGCTGACGCTCCAGTTGGAGACGCCGCGCACCGGGCGCGAGCTGCGGGCGTCGCTGGCGGCGCTGCTGCTCGGGCGCCCGGGCGAGGGCCCGGCGGTCCCGCGCGGGCCCGTCCGGGTCCTGGCCTGCGCGGGCGGCGCCGCCGCCCTGGACGCGCTGGAGTCGGACGCGATCGGAGCGAGGTGCCCGGCACTGCCGCTCGGCGGGCACATCGCCGTGATCGTGCCGGACGAGGCGCTCGAGATGGTCGAGCGTGTTCTCGCCGGAAGCGGGGCGGTCGGCGTCAGCGACCCCGCCTCCGGTGACCTGCGCGCCGCGCTGCGGCAGGCCGAGGAGGCCCTCGCGGCGGCCGGGCGGTCGGGCCGGGACGTCCTCCACTACTCCCGGCTCCCCGGCCAGGGCGTGCTCGGACTGATGGAGCCCGGCGCCGCGCACGCCTTCGCCGACGCCCTCCTCGCACCCCTGCGCGCCGAGGACCTGGTCGATACCGTCCGGGCCTATGTCCTGGCCAACGGGCAGGGGGAGGCGGCGGCGCGGGCGCTCGGGGTCCACCGGCACACGCTCCGGTCGCGGATGCGCAAGGCGGCCGAGGTCCTCGGACGCGACCCCGACGATCCGGCCGTCCGCGCCGAGCTGTGGATCGCGCTCGCCATCACGTCCAACGGGGAAGAAAGGATTGGACATGATGGCGACTCCCAATCGGGCTCGCCGTGGCTACCGTGAACAGCATGAACGTGACCCCATTCTGGCTGGCCGGCCGGCCCGAGACCGGTGACGGTGAGCTGACCGTTACGCATCCCTACGACGGCCGCGTGGTCGGGACGGCGGCCGTGCCGACGCCCGCGCAGGTTGAGGAGGCGGTCGCCGCGGCCGACGCCGTCCGCCGGGAGGCCGCGGCGCTGCCGCTGCACGTGCGGGCCGAGGCCCTCGCGCACGTGTCCGCGCGGCTCGTCGAGCGCGCCGAGGAGGTCGCCCGGCTGATCACCGGCGAGAACGGCAAGCCGCTGCTGTGGGCGCGCGGCGAGGTGGCCCGCGCGATCTCCACGTTCCGGTTCGCCGCCGAGGAGGCGCGCCGCATCTCCGCCACGACGCAGCGGCTCGACACCGACCCGGCCGCCGAGGGCCGGATGGCCTACGTCACCCGCGTGCCCAAGGGCCCGGTGCTCGGCATCTCGCCGTTCAACTTCCCGCTGAACCTCGCCGCACACAAGATCGCGCCGGCGATCGCCGCGGGCGCCCCGATCGTGCTCAAGCCCGCCCCGGCCACGCCGCTGTCGGCGCTGCTGCTCGGCGAGCTGCTCGCCGAGACCGACCTGCCCGCCGGGATGTTCTCGGTCCTGCCGGTGCCGAACGACCGGGCCTCCGCCCTGGTCGACGACCCGCGGCTGCCGATCGTGTCGTTCACCGGGTCCGTGCCCGTCGGCTGGGCGATCAGGGAACGGGCGCCGCGCAAGCACGTCACCCTCGAACTCGGCGGCAACGGCGCGGCGGTCGTGCTGCCCGACGCCGACCTCGACTGGGCCGCCAAGCGGATCGGGCTGTTCGCCAACTACCAGGCGGGGCAGAGCTGCATCGCCGTCCAGCGCGTCTACGTCGACCGGACCGTCCTCGACGAGTTCCTGCCGAAGCTGGTCGACACGGTCGACTCCCTCGTCACCGGCGACCCGTGGGACGACAAGACGCAGGTCGGCCCGCTCGTCAACCAGGAGGCCGCCGAGCGCGTGGAGGCCTGGGTGGACGAGGCCGTCGCGGCGGGCGCGCGCGTCCTCACCGGCGGCACCCGCGAGGGCGCCGCGTACGCGCCCACCGTCCTCGCCGACGTCCCGGCCGACTCCAAGATCTCCCGCGAGGAGGTCTTCGGGCCGGTCATGTTCGTCCAGCCCGTGGACGGCGCCGACGAGGCGTTCGCCCTCGTCAACGACTCCAAGTTCGGCCTCCAGGCGGGCGTGTTCACCCGGAGCCTGGACATCGCGTTCCGCGCCCACCGCGAGCTGGAGGTGGGCGGCGTGGTCATCGGCGACGTCCCGTCCTACCGCGCCGACCAGATGCCCTACGGCGGCGTGAAGGACTCCGGCGTGGGCCGCGAGGGGCTGCGGTCGGCGATCGCCGACTACACCGAGGAGAAGGTCATGGTCCTCACGGGGCTGCCCCTCTAGTCCCGGCCGCTCTCCCGGACCCGGGGCCCCGCGTACAGACCGGTGCGCAGGGCCCCGGCCGCCTCGGACGCCGCCTCCTGGAACCGGCCGCCCAGGGACCACATGTTCGCGAACCCGTGGATGAGGTCCTCCTGGCGCCTCAGCGCGACCGGCACGCCGGCCTCCCGCAGCCGCGCCGCGAACTCCTCGCCCTCGTCCCGCAGCGGATCGAAGCCGGCGGTGACGAGGTACGTGGGCGGGAAGCCCGCGAGGTCCTCGGCCAGCAGCGGCGAGGCCTGCGGTTCGGCGCGCCGCTCCTGCGGGCAGTAGTGGTCGCTGAACCACGTCATGTCGTCGTCGGTCAGGTAGAACCCGTCCGCGAACAGCTCCCGCGACCGCCGCCGGACGGACATGTCGGTCGCCGGGTAGTACAGCAGCGCGAAGTCCGGCGTGCGCCGCGCCAGCACGCCCACGACCGCCGCGAGGTTGCCGCCGGCGCTGTCGCCGCCGACGGCGACGGCCCCGGGATCGGCGCCGAGGTCCCCGGCGTTGGCCACCGCGTACTCGTAGGCGGCGAGGGCGTCCTCGGCCGCCGCCGGGTACGGGTGCTCGGGCGCGAGCCGGTAGTCCACCGACAGCACCCGCACCTCCGCGTGCACGGCGAGGTACCGGCACACGGTGTCGTGGGTGTCGAGGCTCCCGATGACCCATCCGCCGCCGTGGTAGAAGACGAGCAGCGGCGACCCCTCAGCGAGGCCCTTCGGCGTGTAGAGGCGCGCGGGCACGCCGCCCGCGTCCACCTTCCGAGTCCGGACCGGCCGCGCCGGCACCCTGGGCAGGTACGCCTGCCCCCGGGCGATGCCCCGCCGGGCGTCCCCGACCGAACCCCCGGCCAGGCTCTGCTCGCCCTCCAGCCGCATCACCGTCAGCAGGAGCTGCGCGTCCAGCGCCAGCAGCTGGCCGTCCCTGCGCACGGGCGCACCGGCGATGAGCCTCTTCACGGGCCCCGGCAGCGCGAACACGGCGCGGAGCACGGCCCCCGACACTCCCGGCGGCAGCTTCTCGGTCAACGACGCCATACGGCCCTCCCTCGGTCCCGGACACCGTACTCCCCAGTAGCCCCCGTGGCCCATCCCCCGTCCGGGGAGCGCGCACCACCCGGCGGAACCGCTGGAACCCCCGTGCGCAAAGGGCTCTGGCATCCGGACCGGACTGGTTAGGATCGTCGCGGCCCTGTGGCGGTGCGTGACGGGAGCGGTGGATGCAGCGGATCTGGAAGATGCTGACGGCCTATGTCGACGTCGCCGTCGCATTCGCCCTGGCGGTCGTCATCCTCGCCCTGGACATCGCCGGCATCGCCTCGACCAAGCTCGTGCAGAGCGCGACCATGGCGACGCTGGCGGTGGTCGCCATCGTGCTGCTGCGCGACCGCGCTCGCAGCGACACCCGCGGCGTCGAGGTGCAGAAGTCGGTGGAGGCCCTGCAGAAGCAGCTGGACGTGCGCGTCATCAGCGGGACCGAGTGCAACCGGGTCCTGACCGAGGCGCGCCGCACCACCGACCGCTGGGTCTTCCGGGGCGGGACGGGCGCCTACATCCGCGCGGTCACGCTGCCCGAGTGCGTGGCGACCGCCCAGCCGCTGCGGCGCAGGCTGGATTTCCGGCTGGAGATCCTCGACCCGATGAACCCGGACCTGTGCCGCGAGTACGTCCGGCTGCACCAGCGGCTGGCGACCGATCCCGACAGCCCCGAGCACACCTGGACGGTGGAGGAGACCCGCCGCGAGCTGTTCGCGACGATCCTCGCGGCCTCCTGGTACCAGCAGCGGTACGAGCTGCTCGACATCGACGTCCGGCTGGCGTCGGCGTACTCGCTGCTGCGCTACGAGCTGTCGACGAGCTGCCTCATCTTCACCCAGCGGGGCCCCGAGTTCCCCGCCCTGGTGATCAACAGCGGCACCCCGACGTACCTGTCCTGGGAGACGGAGCTGCACGTGAGCTTCCAGCAGGCCAGGCGGCTGCCGCTGCACGCGCTGCGGAGCATGCAGCTGGGCCGCGTCCCGAGCGCCGAGGAGATCCGGGGCGTCTTCCGGACCCTCGGCATCGAGCTGCCCCCCGACTACACCGACGACACCCTCGACGACCTCTGCCGCCTGGCCCTCGCCTCCCCCGACCCCTACGCCTGAGCAAAGAACGATGAGCGACAAGAAAGAGATCAAGCCGTTCCGGGGGATGACGCCGGCCGAGGAGGCCGAGCATCACCTGGCCAACGCCGAGCGTTATGCCGAGTACATGGAGACCGCCACACCGATCCGGCTTGACCGCGTCGCCTTCCGGACCGATCAGGACGCGCGGGTGCGGCGGCGGTAGTAGGCGAGGGTGACGGCGGCGAGCAGCGGTCCCCATGCCACCAGCGGCGCGTAGGCGACCACGCCGAGCAAGCCCTGCCAGTTGTCGAAGTTGACGGGGAAGCCCTCCGGCAGCGGGCGTCCCTGGATGGTCTCCTGGAACACCAGGCAGTTCACGATGGAGACCGTCCACATCGCGGTCAGGATCGCGGCGCCCGTGAGGCCGGGGACCACGGCCGCCAGCACCGGCACGCGCCGCCCCCGCAGGCCCGGCACCCACCGCGGGAACACCTCGCCCCACCGGGCGATCAGACCGACGGCGGTGAACGCCACCGCCTCCGAGAAGATCGACAGCAGCACGACGTAGGCCTCCAGCGGCAGCCAGCCGGGCACGTCGCCCCCCGCGTCCCCCGTGTCGAGGCCGCCGTCACTGAGGATCGGCAGATGGAAGGCGAAGGCCGCAATCCGCCACAGGCCGGACGGCAGGACGGTGAACGGGACGGCCATGGCCGCGATCCGCGCCCAGCGCGGGACGCCCGCGACCGGCTCGTGGGCGGCGTTCCAGCCCGCGCGCAGCCGCGCGAACGGAACCGATGGCGTGCTCGCAAGGGTCATGGACCCACCATCACAGCCGCCCCGGCCCGGTTGATCACCCGCGAGCGCGAAACCCCTCCCCCGTACGGGGGAGGGGTGTTGGACCGGGCATGGTCCTCTCGGGCGGCACGCCTCTCGAACCCGCCGCTGATCTGCCGCGCGGCCTCAGGGTTTGCGGGCCAGAAGGCAGCCCGAGGGGATGGGGCGCTCGTTCTCCGCCGGCCGGCGCAGCAGCCGCGCCACCTCCACCAGTCCCGCCCGGGCGGCCAGCTCGGCCATGTCGTCGAGGGGCCTGCGGTAGGCGAGGGCGACCTTGTGGTCGAACGCCTCCGCCTCGCCCTCGTCGGTCGACTGGAACGCGAGCATGACGAGGCCGCCGGGTGCCAGCACCCGGTGGAACTCGGCGAAGGCCAGCGGGAGCTCCTCCGGCGCCAGGTGGATGGTCGAGTACCACGAGAGGACGCCCGCCAGCCCGCCGTCGGGGAGGTCGAGCGCCGTCATGTCGCCCTCGTCGAAACGCAGGTGCGGATGGTCGGCGCGGGCCCGCGCGATCATGCCGGGCGACACGTCGAGCCCGAACGCGTCCACGCCGAGGTCGTGCAGCAGCGCCGTCCCGCGGCCGGGGCCGCAGCCGAGGTCGGCGACCGGCCCCGCCGGGACCATCGCCGCGAACGCGCTGATCATCGCCCGGTCCAGATGGAGCTCGTCGAGCGCGTCGCGGAAGAGGTCGGCGTAGAGGTCGGCGATGGCGTCGTAGGCCTGCGGCACGGTCCCGGTCATGATCCCTGACGTTGGCATCCTCTCCGTCCTAAGGGACGGAGATTCCCTCCACGCTGCGCGTGGACCGCGCGGCGTCCGGGTAGGTTACCGCTTCACTGCGCGGTGCCGGGACGAGTCCCGGTCTTACCCGCGCTCGACGGTCGTTTAGCCTGTCCGCCTGCCCGGCGGCCAGGATGTTGATCGCGGCGTTGACGTCCCGGTCGTGCACCGCCCCGCACGGGCAGGCCCACGACCGGACGTCGAGCGGCATCTTCTGGTTGATCCGGCCGCACCGCGAGCACATGCGTGTGGAGGGGAAGAACCGGTCCACCCGGCCGAAGGTGCGACCGTGCCGGGCGGCTTTGTACTCCAGCATGGCGGTGAAGTCGGCCCACCCGGCGTCAAGGATGCTCCTGGCGAGCCGGGTCCGGGCCAGACCGGCCACGCACAGGTCCTCGACGTACACCGCTTGGTTGTCGCGGATGATCGCCGTGGACAGCTTGTGCTGCCAGTCCCGCCGGGTGTCGGCCACTCGCGCGTGAGCGCGGGCGACCCGCACGACGGCTTTCTTGCGGCGGTTGCTGCCCCTCTGCTTACGCGCCAGGTCTTGCTGCAGCCGCTTGAGTCTGCGGGCGGCGCGGCGCATGAACTTCGGCGCGGTCACCTTCGTGCCGTCCGACAGGACCGCGAAGTGAGTCAACCCCAGATCGATACCGATCTTCGACTCCACCGGCGGCAGGGGCCAGTCGTCGGCCGTGACGACGAACGAGGCGAAATACCGCCCCGCCGCGTCCTTGACCACCGTCACGGAGGTCGGCTCGCACGGCAGGCTCCTGGACCAGCGCACCGGTACATCGCCGATCTTCGGCAGCCGAAGACGGCCGTTGACCAGGACCTTGAACCGGGCGTTCCCGGTGAAACGGATGGCCTGCCGGTTGTCCTTGCGCGAGCGGTACCGGGGCGGAGCGACCGCGCGGCCCTTACGCCTGCCCGACAACGAGGCGAAGAAGTTGCGGTACGCCGTATTCAGGTCCGCCAAGGCCTGCTGCAACACCACGGCCGACACCTCGCCCAGCCACGCCCGGTCCTGGGTCCTCTTGGCCTCGGTGATGACCCGGCGGGACAGCTCCGCGTCGCAAATGTACTCCTCGCCCGCCTCGCGGGCCCGCTGGCGCAGCCTCAGACCGTCGTTGAAAACCACACGGGCACACCCGAACGCCCGAGCCAGCGCGACGCGCTGAGCAGCGTCCGGGTACACCCGGTAGTTGTACCGCAACTGCACGACCACGAGCGTATCGAGCCGGAGCTGCTTGCGGCAGGAGTTCCCCCACCTGGTGCACCACCACCGGGCCGGCAAGCTCTGGTCAGTTCCAGTACTTCGCCGTGCCCGTCGCCGGCGCACCGCTGAGCGTCGTCAAGCAGTACATCGACCAGCAGAACCGTCCCGGTCAAGGCACTGCCTGGGCCTAGCAGCCCTACCAGCGCGGGCCTTCACCCCGCCTGAAAGCCGGAGTACCGGCCCGCATTCAGGTAGCGGGCCTGGCGGGCGGCCGGGCCGGTCGGCGCGAGGCCGGACAGCCCCCGCTCCACCGCGGCGGCGGCGCGGCGGCAGAACGCCTCCGGCTCGTCGGCGGCGTCCGGGCGCTCGTCGACGAGCGCGTCCGCCAGCCCGCCGCGCAGCAGGTCCGCCGACCGGACGCCCTGCGCCTCGGCCATCTCGCCGGCCCGCGCCGGGGTCCGGTGGACGATCAGCGAGGCGCCCTCGGGCGGCAGCGGCGAGAGCCAGGCGTGCCGGGCCACCAGGACGCGGTCGGCGGGCAGGAGCGCCAGCGCCGCGCCGCCCGTGCCCTCGCCCAGCAGCAGGCAGAGCGTCGGCGCCGGAAGGGTGATCAGGTCGGCCAGGCAGCGGGCGATCTCGCCCGCGAGCCCGCCCTCCTCCGCGTCCGCCGACAGGACGGCGCCGGGCGTGTCGACCACGGTGACCAGCGGCAGGCCCAGCTCGGCGGCCAGCCGCATCCCGCGCCGCGCGACGCGCAGCCCGGCCGGGCCGAGCGGGTGGCCGCCGCGCCGGCCGCGCCGGTCCTGGCCCACCAGGACGCACGGCGCCGCGCCGAAACGGGCCAGGGCGAGCAGGAGGCCGGGTTCCGCCTCCCCCTCGCCGGTGCCGGAGAGCGGCGTCACATCCGTGGCGCCGTGGCGCAGCAGTTCGCGGACGCCCGGACGGTCCGGGCGGCGCGACCGCTCGATCGAGTCCCACGCCGTCCCCTCCGGGGGAACGCTCTCGGGCAGGGGCGCCGGAGCCGAGGGCGGCCGCCCGCACAGGACGTCCAGGGCGGCGGAGGCGACCTCCGCGAGATCGTCGATGGCCACCACGGCGTCCAGCAGGCCCTTGGCCGCCAGGTTCTCGGCGACCTGCACCCCCGGCGGGAACGGCTCCCCGTGCAGGCCCTCGTAGACGCGCGGCCCGAGGAACCCGATCAGCGCGCCGGGCTCGGCGGCCGTCACATGCCCGAGCGAGCCCCACGAGGCGAACACCCCGCCGGTCGTGGGATGCCTCAGGTAGACGAGGTAGGGCAGGCCTGCGGCGCGGTGTGCCATCACCGCGGCGGTGATGCGCGCCATCTGCACGAAGGCGGCCGTCCCCTCCTGCATGCGGGTGCCGCCGGAGGACGGCGCGGCGAGCAGCGGGAGGCCCTCGGCGGTGGCGCGCTCGACGGCCGCGACGATCCGGTCCGCGGTGGCGAGGCCGATCGAGCCCGCGAGGAACCGGAACTCCGACACGACGAACGCGACCCGGCGCCCCCGCAGCCGGCCCTCCCCGGTCAGGACCGCCTCGTCGCAGCCGCTGCGCTCGCGGGCGGCGGCGAGGTCCCCGGCGTACTCGGAGCCTGGCGGCGGCCCCCCGGCGGGCGGGACGTCCCAGGACGTCCAGGCGCCGCCGTCCAGCACGCGGCGCAGCAGCCCGCGCGCCCCGACCCGCTCCGTCACGGCGCCCCTTCCGTCGGCCTCCCCTGCATGATGACCTCACCCTGTGAACACCCGGCATGCGGGGTGGACACTGGTGGGGACCCCGCGCAGGAGGAGGGCACGTGTCCGAGGAGATCTGTTTCGCGTCCGCCCGCGACCTGGCGCGCAGGATCGCCGCCCGCGACCTGTCTGCGCGCGAGGTCCTGCAGGCCCATCTCGATCAGATCGAGCGGACGAACCCGCAGGTCAACGCCATCGTCACGCTGGTCGCGGAGCGGGCGGAGCGGCAGGCGCGCGAGGCCGACGAGCGGTTGGCCGCCGGGGAGCCGCCCGGCCCGCTGCACGGCCTGCCCGTGGCGCACAAGGACACCCACGCCACCGCCGGCGTCCGCACCACGTCCGGATCGCCGATCTTCGCCGACCACGTCCCGGACCGCGACGAACTGGTCGTCGAGCGGATCCGCGCCGCGGGCGCCGTCACCCTCGGCAAGACCAACACCCCGGAGTTCGCCGCCGGGTCCCACACCTTCAACCCCGTGTTCGGCCTCACCCGCAACCCCTACGACCCGTCCCGGTCGGCGGGCGGCAGCAGCGGCGGCGCCGCGGCCGCGCTGGCGTGCGGGATGCAGGCGCTCGCGGACGGCGGCGACATGGGCGGCTCGCTGCGCAACCCCGCGTCGTTCTGCAACGTCGTCGGGTTCCGCCCGTCGCCGGGCCGGGTGCCGTCCTGGCCGGTGCTCGCGGGCTGGTCGACGCTGGGCGTGCAGGGCCCGATGGCCCGCGACGTCGCCGACGTCGCGCTGCTGCTGTCGGTGCTCGCCGGGCCCGATCCGCGCAGCCCGATCGCGCTGGAGACGCCCGGCTCGGCGTTCGCCGTGCCGCTCGACCGCGACCTCGCCGGGCTGCGGCTCGCCTGGTCCCCCGACCTCGGCGGGACGATCCCCGTCGACCCGGCCGTCACCGCCGCCCTCGAACCGGCCGCCAAGGTGTTCGAGGAGCTGGGCTGCGCGGTCGAGGAGGCCTCGCCCGACCTGGCCGGCGCCGACGAGGTGTTCCGGACCCTGCGGGCCTGGCACTGGGACATCACCCTGCGCCCCCTGCTGGACGAGCGCCGCGCCGACTTCAAGCCCTCCCTCGCCGCGAACATCGACGCAGGCCGCTCGCTCACCGGCGCCGACCTCGGCCGTGCCGAGACGCTCCACACGGCGCTGTTCCACCGCGTCCGGGAGTTCTTCGAGCGCTACGACGCGCTGCTCATGCCGGTCAGCCAGGTCCCGCCCTTCGACGCCGCCGCCGAGTACCCGGAGGAGGTCGCCGGGCGGCCCATGCGCGACTACCTGGAGTGGATGCGGTCGTGCTACCTGATCTCGGCGACCGGGTGCCCCGCGCTGTCGGTGCCCGCCGGGTTCACCTCGGACGGGCTGCCGGTCGGGCTGCAGATCGTCGGCCCCCACCACGCGGACCTCGCCGTCCTGCGGATCGGCCGCGCGTTCGAGCGCGCGACCCGGCACGGCGAACGCCGCCCGCCCCTCGCCCTCCCCTAGGGCTCTTCGCGGGGGATGCGCAGGACGAACCGGGCGCCCCGGTCGCTGTCGGCGGCGACGAGCGTGCCGTCGTGCGCGCGGGCGATGTCGCGGGAGATCGTCAGCCCGAGGCCGGTGCCGCCGCGGTCGCGCTCGCGGCCCTCGGCCAGCCGGTGGAACCGCCAGAAGATCCGCTCGCGGTCCTCCGGCGCGATCCCGGTGCCGTCGTCGCGGACCTCCAGCACCGCGTCCGGGCCGTCCGCGGCCACGGTGATCCAGATCCGCGACTCCGCGTGCCGCTCGGCGTTGTCCAGCAGGTTCGTCAGCAGCCTGATCAGATGGGCCTCGGTGGCGCGGACCGTGACGCCCTCCTCGGCCGCGACCTCGACCGGGACCCGGCGGGGCCGTCGGCTCGCCTCCGCCCGGACCAGCTCGCCGAGGTCGATCCGCTCCCGCGGGACCTGCACGCCCGCGCCCAGCCGCGCCAGGATGAGCAGGTCGCTGACGATGCCCTGCAGCCGGTCGGCGTCGCCGAGGGCCGCCCGCGCGACCGCGGGCCAGTCCTCGTCCAGCGGCCGCTCCAGCGCAGCCTCCAGCTGGGTGCGCAGGCCGGTCAGCGGGCTGCGCAGCTCGTGCGAGACGTCCGCGACGAACGCGCGCTGCCGTGCGAGGACGTCCTCCAGGCGGTCCAGGGTCACGTTCACCGACTCCGCCAGGTCGGACACCTCGTCGTTCGGCTCCGGCACCGTGACCCGGCGGTCGGCGCCGCCGGTGATCTCCGCCAGCTCGGTTCGCATCACCCGCACCGGCCGCAGCGCCCGCCGCACCGACAGCGACACGATCCAGCCCACCGCGGCCGTCGCCACCAGCACCGTCACGGTGAGCAGTCCGACGAACACGCCCCGGTAGCGGGTGAACGTCGTGATGGGCGCGCCCGCGAAGACGATCCGCTCACCGAAACGGGTGTTCACCCGCTCGGAGACGAAGTAGACGTCGGACGTCTCCGTCCAATGCAGGGTGCGGTACTCGGGACGGCCCGGCTGCGGTGAGACCGGCACCCTCACCGGGCCGTGGCCGCGCAGGGGCTCGCTGGCCGCGAGAACGCCGCCCTCGCCGTCCACGACCTGGAGGAGGGGGACGCCGGGATCCTGGACGGGAAGCGTCCCTCTGATGTCGGTCTCGCGCACGTGCGTGGCGAGGTCGTTGACCGCGAGGGTGCCGCGGTCGTGCAGGCCCCCGTAGATGGTGCTGCGTAGGACCTGGTAGAAGAGCGTGACGCCGACGATCAGGAGGGCCGCGACGATCAGGGTCGCGGCGACGGTCACGCGGGTCCGCACCGACCAGCACGACGGCGTCAGCAGGTCCCCGAGTATCCGCACCCGGCGCCCCTCCCCCTTCCCGCTCGCACGCGGCGGCCGGCGCCGCGCCGCGTCGACGCGTCGGGGGGGTGACGCAGAACTGGTTCTTACCGGGCCATTGCCCTGCGAAACATCACCACATACCGGACCGGTGCCCGCGCGGGCGGCGCCTCCCACCCCTGGGGAGCCGCCCGCGCGGGCACCGCTTCATTCACTGTGCACGCCCCCGGTGCACTGGGTGCTACATCGACGTGACGATCACGTTTCGACCTTCCTCCGGAAAAGCCGCCATAATTCGCCGCCGAAAGGGGATGGGTGGACGGGAGAGACGGAAGGGGGGTGCTGGAGCACCGTATGGACACTGACTTCAGGCCACTCGAACCCGCCGACCCCCGAGAGGTCGGCGGCCATCGGCTGCTGGGCAGGCTCGGATCCGGCGGCATGGGAACGGTCTACCTCGGGGCCGACCCGGAGTCCGGCGGGCGCGTCGCGGTGAAGACGATCCACCCGCACCTCGCCGACGACCCGTCCTACCGGAGGCGCTTCCACGACGAGGCGAGCCTCGCGAGCCGGGTCGCCTCGTTCTGCACCGCGCGGGTCCTCGCGCAGGGCGAGGACGACGGACTCCCGTACCTCGTCACCGACTACGTGGGGGGCGTGTCCCTGCACGACCGGCTCGCCGCCGGCGGCCCGCTGCCGCCCGCCGACCTGCACGGCGTCGCCGTCGGCGTCGCCTCGGCGCTCGCCGCGATCCACGCCGCCGGCCTCGTGCACCGCGACATCAAGCCCGCCAACGTGATGCTCACCCTGTCCGGATGCCGCGTCATCGACTTCGGCATCGCGGGAAGCCAGGACGCGGTCGAGGAGACCGCCACGACCGGTCAGGTGTTCGGCACCCCTGGGTGGATCGCTCCGGAGGTCCTCGTCGGAGGGCCCGCCTCCCAGGCGGCCGACATCTTCGCCTGGGGCTGCCTCATCGCCCATGCCGGGACGGGGCAGATGCCGATCGGCGGCGACCCCGCGACCCTGCGCACCGCCGCCGGGGACGCCGACCTGTCCGGCCTGCCGGACTCGCTGGTCCCGGCCGTCCGGTGGGCGCTGGCGGAGGACCCGGCGGACCGCCCCACCGCGACCGACCTCCTGCTCGCCCTCGTCGAGCAGCCGCAGCCGCAGGTCGCCGGACGCCTCACGCCGCCGCCCGCGGCGGCGCAGGAGGCGCCCCTGCACACCGCGCCCGCCGCACCGCGGTCCTCCTTGACGCCGCGCTCCCGGCGGCGCCCCGTCCCGGGCGCCCCGACGCCGTTCCGGTCCCGGGATTCCAGCGCCGAGGACACCAGGGCGTACACACCGCTCGGCGTGGCCGACGCCACGACGTCCACCCGGACCCGGCTGCTCGCGGGCGCCGGCGCCGCGGCGGGAACGCTCCTGCTGGGCGCGATCGTCCTCGGGCTCACCGGGGCCAAGGCCGATTCCCCCGCCCGGCCGGGCGCACCGGCCCCGTCCGCGCCGGCGGTCACCGACGCGCCCGCGAAGAAGAAGCCGACCGCCATCCGGGTCGGATCCTCCAAGCGGCCCCCCGCGAAGGCGGTCAAGCAGAAGCCCAAGCAGAAACCGCAGGAGAAGAAGCACAAGCCGGTTCCCAAGGCGAAGCACCCGGCGAAGCACGGCAAAGCGAAAAGCAAGCACAAGCACTGAGCAGGTAGGAGCACGGTGCCGGCTCGGCAGGCGCGAACCCGTCAGGTGCGCCAGATCAGGACGAGGGCGCAGTCGTCGTCGCGGGCCGCGGCCATCGTCTCCACCAGTTCCCGCGCGCCGCTGCCGAACCCCTGCGGGACGAGCCGCTCCGCCTCACCGAGGAGCCGGTCGATCCCGGCGTCGAGGTCGCTGCCCGGCGACTCGACCAGGCCGTCGGTGTAGAGCAGAAGCGCGTCGCCCGGCCGCAGCTGCCCCCGCTCGGGGACGCAGTTCAGGTCGGGCACCACGCCGAGCACGACGCCCTTGGCGGAGCTGACCTGCCAGGCGCCGCTGCCCGCGTCGAACTGGACGGCCGGCGGATGCCCCGCCGACTCGACCCTGTACTCGCCCGTGCGCAGGTCGACCACGACGTGCACGGCCGTCACGAAGCCCTCGTCCCACCGCTGGCGCTGGAGATAGGTATTGCAGGCGGGCAGGAAACTCCCGGGCTGGACCGATCCAAGCAGGCCCCCGAAGGCGCCCGACAGCATCAGCGCCCTCGTGCCGGCGTCGGTCCCCTTCCCGGAGACGTCGACCAGCGCGACCTCCAGCGTGTCGCCGTCGGAGGCCGACACCACGAAGTCGCCGCCGAACGACGAGCCCCCGGCCTGCAGCATCACGACCTGCGAGTTCCAGCCGTCCGGCAGCTCGGGCATCTCGCCGTGCCGGCGCAGCCGGTCGCGCAGCTCCAGCAGCATCGAGTCGCCGCGCAGGCCCTGCACGCCGAGCTGCTGGCGCGTCCGGGCCAGGGTGAGCGCGAGCACCGCGGTGATGGCCAGCGTCGCGATCATGCCGGGCCCGATCGCGGCGACGTCCTTCCAGGCGTTGTAGGCGGCCATCGCGACCACGACGCCGAGGAGGGCGACCAGGCTCCGCACCTTCAGCAGCAGCCCGCCGACCACCACGATCAGCACCAGCGCGCCGGACGGGGCCAGCCCCCGCGAGTCGCCGGACGCCAGCCCGATCGCGACCGCGAGCAGCGCCAGCGCGGCGAAGACGTACCGATCCCTGGTGAGAGAGCCCCGTCTCAGCCACCGGTAGAGCACGACCAGGAACGGGATCTTGCGCAGCACGGCACGCACTCGCGGCGGGAGCAGCTGCACCAGACGTTGAAGCATGACTCCGGCACTGTACCGAGCAATGCACCCGGAGGGTCAGTATCCGAGGGCACCAGTGACCCGGTGTAACGATCATGCTACGCGAAAACGGGGTAAATGTGGCCTTGCGACTATCTCGGAAGGAGCGGCCCATGGTGCAGCCGGGCATGCGGATCACGGTGGACGCGGCGATGCGGGCCCGCGACGTCTCGCGCCCGCGCCCCGCGGGCGGGGAGCCGCCCGCCGCCGACCCGGGGACCGCGGCCGCGTCCGGAACGGGCGGGGGGAAGGCCGGCGACACCGCCAGGCGGACCAGGGCGGCGAAGAACGAGCGGCGCCGCCTCGACAAGCGCGGCCCCCGCAAGCCCCCGGAGAACGGGCGCTAGCCGGACGGCTCCGGGCGCTCAGCCCTCGCGCGGCAGCGGGGGCAGCTCGCCGGTGTGCTCGTAGGCGCCGAGCATCCTGATCCGCCGGGTGTGGCGCGGCTCCTTGGAGTAGTGCGTCCCGAGGAACAGCTCCACGAAGCGGGTCGCGGTGTCGAGGTCGTGCTGCCGCGCCCCGAGAGCGATCACGTTCGCGTCGTTGTGCTCGCGGGCGAGCACTGCGGTGTCCTCGTTCCAGACCAGGGCGGCCCGCACCCCCCTGACCTTGTTCGCGGCGATCGCCTCGCCGTTGCCGGAGCCGCCGATCACGACGCCGAGGCTCCCCGGCTCCGCCGCCGTCCGCTCGGCCGCCCGCAGGACGAACGGCGGGTAGTCGTCGACGGCGTCGTACACGAACGCGCCGCAGTCGACGGCCTCATGCCCGTTCTGCTTCAGCCAGGAGACCAGGTGCTCCTTCAGTTCGAAGCCGGCATGGTCGGATCCAAGAAACACGCGCATGGGCCCGATTGTCGCAGGCCCGCGACGTGCACGCGCGAGCGGGTCAGGTGTCGTCGTCCCGCCTGCGGTCGATCATCGTCCGGTCGGCGAGGTCGAGGTCGTCCTCCTCGGGGGCGTCCTCCGGCGCGTCCCCGGCTCCGCCCTCAGGCTCCTCCGGGCCGTTCTCGGCCTTCTCCTGGCCGTCCTTCGGCTCCTCCGGCCCCTTCGGCCCCTTCGGCGCCTCGTCCGGCTTCTCCTGCCGCCCGTCCGGCTCCTCTTGCCCTGCGGGGGCCTCCTGCTCCTGCGGAGGCGCGGAGGGCTGCGGCGGCACGGACGGCACACCGAACCGGCCCGGCTGCGGAGGCTGCCCCGGCTGCGGGGCCTGCTGGCCGGGCCCGGCGCCCCACACGGGCTGCTGCGGCTGCCCCTGCGGCGGGACGTAGGGGACGGCCGAGGGGTGCGGCTGCATCTGCTGCGGATAGGGCTGCTGCGAATACGGCTGCTGCGGCATGCCCTGCGGGCCCGGGTAGGGCCGGGCCGGAGCGTACGGCTGCTGAGGCAGGGCTCCGCCCCCGCGCGAGCGGGCGAGGAAGAACCCGCCCAGGGCGCCGAGCCCGGCCAGCCAGCCGAACGCGAAGCCGAAGGAGGCGCCCTGGCCGACCGTGCTGCTGAAGGTGCTGCCGAACGGCGTCTCCCGGAACTCGAACGCCCAGCGGGTGAGCGGCGCGGCCACGATCCCGGACACGCCGCCCGCCACGACCGCCGCCCACCAGCCGATGATCAGCGCGCCGAACGGGCCGCGCTCCGGATCGGCGAGCCGGGCGCCCGCCATCACGAGCGCCACCAGCACGCCGAAGAAGACGAGCAGGCTGAAGTCGTCCAGGACCACCTGCTTCACGTCCAGGCCGCCCGCGGGGGTGATCCGCCAGGCGAGCGTGAACAGCCACGTCACCACGGGCCCGATGCCCTCGTCGTACTTGATGTGGCTCTTGTTGATCTCCTCGACGACCCACTGGTTTCCGAAGACCAGGGCGAGGAGGGCCATGGGGACCACCGCGCCGCCCGTCATCGCGAGCATCCGCCGCATCGTCATGGCGGGCAGGGTAGTGCGGTTTCGTCTCCGCCGGTAGGGCCCGGACTACCCGCGGTAGGCACTACGAGGCGGGGACGGGGAAGCGGAAACCGGGGTCGACCTGGGCTTCGAGGTCCTCCCCCACGGCCCGGCTCGCCCAGCTCCGCGCGTTCTTGACATGGAACTCCACGGCCTGCCGCTGGAACTCGTCCCAGTCCTTGGCGCACCCGTCCACCTCGGCGCGCATGCGGTCGAGGGCCGCGACGTTGCCCTCCTCCAGGTCGACGCCGCGCCGGCCCTGCTCCAGCGCCCGGACGGCGGCGGACTGGCCGAGCCACGTGAGCAGGTCGTCGCCGACGTGCTCGCGCAGGTAGGCGAGGTCCTCCTCGGACTGGACCTTGTTGCCGACGACGCGGATGGCGACGTCGTAGTCGCGGGCGTACTCGGTGTACTGCCGGTAGACGCCGACGCCCTTGCGGGTGGGTTCGGCGACCAGGAACATCAGGTCGAACCGCGTGAACAGCCCGGAGGCGAACGTGTCGGCGCCGGCGGTCATGTCGACGACGACGTACTCGCCGGACCCGTCGACGAGATGGTTGAGGTAGAGCTCCACCGCGCCGGTCTTGGAGTGGTAGCAGGCCACGCCGAGGTCGTCGTCGTTGAACGGGCCGGTGGCGAGCAGCGTGACGCCGTCCACCTCCTGGCCGGCCTCGTGGAACGGGTCGTCGCCGCGGAACCGCAGCAGCCGCGACCCGGCGCCGGGCGGGGTGGTCTTGACCATCGCGGACGCCGAGGAGATGCGCGGGTTGTCGCCGCGCAGGTGCTCCTTGAGCGCGGCGAGCCGGTCGCCCAGCGCGGGGATCTTGGCGGCGCGGCCCTCGTCCAGCCCCAGCGCCACGCCGAGATGCTGGTTGATGTCGGCGTCGATCGCGACCACGGGCAGCCCGAGCCCGGCCAGATGGCGGACGAACAGCGCCGACAGGGTCGTCTTGCCGCTGCCGCCCTTGCCGACGAACGCAACCTTCACGAATGCCCCCATTCTGGGTATGAAAATCGTTTCCACGGTCAGGACAACGAGTCTGGCGGAGCGTCGCCGGGGAGGCAAGCGGAACGGCGGAAGTGCCGGCGCGGGGCCGGCGCGCAGGTCAGGGCGCGGTCAGCGCAGGGCGGCCGCCGGGTCGAACCCGAACGGAAGCTCCAGGCGGTGCGCCGCGAGCAGCTCGGCGTCGGTGAGCAGGTCGCGGGTGGGGCGGTCGGCCGCGATGACGCCGCCGGCGAGGATCACCGAGCGCGGGCACAGCTCCGCCGCGTACGGGAGGTCGTGCGTGACCATCAGGACCGTCACGTCCAGGCTCAGCAGGATCTCGGCGAGCTCGCGGCGGCTCGCCGGGTCCAGGTTGGAGGACGGCTCGTCCAGCACGAGGATCTCCGGCTCCATCGCCAGGACGGTGGCGACCGCGACGCGGCGGCGCTGCCCGAAGCTGAGGTGCTGCGGCGGGCGGTCGGCGGCGTCGAGCATGCCGACGCGGGCCAGCGCGTCGCGCACCCTGCGGTCGAGGTCGGGGCCGCGCAGGCCGAGGTTGGCCGGGCCGAACGCGACGTCCTCCCGGACGGTCGGCATGAACAGCTGGTCGTCGGGGTCCTGGAAGACGATGCCGACGCGGCGGCGGATCTCCCGCAGGGCCTTCCTGTCCTTCGGGTCGACCGCGAGGCCGCCCACCCGGACCTCGCCCAGCCCGCCGTGCAGGATGCCGTTCAGGTGGAGGACGAGCGTGGTCTTGCCGGCGCCGTTCGGTCCGAGCAGCGCGACGCGCTCGCCGCGCCCGACCGTCAGGTCGACGCCGAACAGCGCCTGCGTGCCGTCGGGGTACGCGTAGGCGAGGCCCTTCACCTCAAGCGACGGGGTCATGGGGTCATCCAAGCAGCCAGCGTGACGAGGGCCGCGGCCAAGGGCAGCGCGGCGGCGGCCGTCCACTGCGCGGCGGTCGCGCCCACGGCGTCGACGACCGGCATCCGGCCCTCGTATCCGCGGCTCACCATGGCCAGGTGCACGCGTTCACCGCGCTCGTAGGAGCGCAGGAACAGGGCGCCCACGGACTTGGCGAGCACGCCGGTCGCGCGGATGTCGCGCGCCTCGAAGCCGCGGGACGCCCGCGCGACCCTCATCCGTCCGAGCTCCGCCGCGACGACGTCGCCGTACCGCAGCATGAAGGTGGCGATCTGCGTGATGAGCTGCGGCATCCGCAGCCGCTCGATGCCGAGCAGCAGCAGCCGGGGCTCGGTCGTCGCGGCCAGCAGGATCGAGGCGACGACGCCGAGGGTGCCCTTGGCGAGGATGTTCCAGGCGCCCCACAGCCCGCTCTCGCTCAGCCTCAGCCCCAGGACGGCGACCTTCTCACCGTTCGCGACGAACGGCATGAGGAAGGCGAACGCGACGAACGGCACCTCGATCACGATCCGCCGCGCGACCGTCCCGAACGGGATCCGGGCCGCCGCCGTGACGGCGGCGAGCAGCAGCGCGTACACGCCGAACGCCCAGATCCGCTCGCGGGGGGTGGCGACGACGAGCAGGACGAACGCCAGGACGGCGACGAGCTTGCACTGCGGCGGCAGCCGGTGCACCGGTGAGGCGCCCGGCACGTAGAGCCGGTGCGCATGGCCCGCGCCCATCAGCCCTTCCGGGCCGGCTCGGACGGCGCCGTGTCGTCGTGCTCCGGGGCCGTATCCGCGGTGGCGGGACCGCGCCGCCGGACGGCCCAGAACAGCCCGCCGCCCACGAGGAGCACGGCGCCGACGCCGATCACGCCGGACAGCCCGCCGGACAGCCGCGCGTCGTCGACGCCCTTGACGCCGTAGTCGCCGAGCGGGGAGTCCTTGAACGAGTGGTCCTTCTCCTTGGCGCTGATGCCCTTGTCCTCGGCGACCTTCTCCAGGCCGTCCGGGCTGGCGCTGGCGTAGTAGCTGACGATCCCGGCCAGGACGAGCGAGACGAGCAGGAACCCGGCGAGGAAGCGCTTGGTGGTCATCGTTTCCTCCTCAGGCCCGGGACGGCTCGGGTTCGGCGGCGTCGCGGCCGGCGGTGCGCAGTTCCAGCGGCTTCATCAGGCCGCGCGCGCCGTGCACGAGGTCGGGCCGGACGGCGAGCACGCTCGACACGGTCACGGCGGTGATCAGCGCCTCGCCGATGCCGATCAGCACATGGACACCGATCATCGCGGCGGCGACCTTGCCGATCGAGACGTCCGCCGTCCCGCCCGCCGCGTAGATCAGGGTGAAGGCGACGGCCGCGGCGGGCACCGAGACGACGGCCGCGGCGAACGCGGCCCCGGACACCGAGGCGCGCGACTTGGGCAGCACCCGCAGCAGCAGCCGGAACAGCCCGTAGCCCGCGACCACGGTGACCAGCGCCATCGTGGTGATGTTGACGCCCAGCGCGGTGAGGCCGCCGTCCGCGAACAGCAGCGCCTGCATGAGCAGGACGACCGAGACGCAGAGGACGCCGGTATAGGGCCCGACGAGGATCGCGGCGAGCGTCCCGCCGAGCAGGTGGCCGCTCGTCCCCGAGGCGACCGGGAAGTTGAGCATCTGGGCCGCGAACACGAACGCGGCCGTCAACCCGGCGAGCGGCGCCGTGCGGTCGTCCAGTTCGCGCCGGGCCCCGCGCAGCGCGACCCCGACCCCGGCCACCGCGACGGCGCCCGCCGCGATCGAGACCGGCGCGTCGATGAATCCGTCCGGTACGTGCACGACTTGACCACCCCTACCTCTTCGCAGCTAGCAGGACCAGTTTGTCGGCATTCACGTGGTTGTTGCAACATGCTCGCAATAGCAACCCATGTGTGGCTCACCGGGAAGGCCGGGGCGCGCGGGGCCGCGGCCGCCCGTCCGCACGGGCGGCCGCGGCCTTCGCTCAGTCGAAGCTGGGGTCCTCGGTCCTCGTGCGCTTGAGCTCGAAGAAGCCGGGGGTGCTCGCGACCGCCAGCACGCCGTCGAAGAGCTTGACCGCGTCCTCGCCGCGCGGGATGGGCGTGACGACCGGGCCGAAGAAGGCGTGGCCCTCGACCTCGATCACCGGGGTGCCGACCTCCTGGCCGACGCGGTCGATCCCGTCCTTGTGGGAGGCCCGCACGGCGCCGTCGTAGTCGGTGGACTCGGCGGCGTCCGCGAGGCCCGGGTCGAGCCCGGCCGCCGTCAGCGACGCCTCGAAGAAGGCGCGGTCGAACTTCTGCCGCTCGTGGTGCCTGCGGGTGCCCATCTCGGTGTAGAGGCGTCCGAGCACCTCGGGGCCGTACTTCTGCTCGGCGGCGATGCACACGCGCACGGGCTTCCACGCGTCGGCGAGCCCCCGGCGGTAGTCCTCCGGGATGTCCTTGTCCTCGTTGAGGACGGCCAGGCTCATCACGTGCCAGCGGACGTCGATCGGCCGCTGCTCCTGCACTTCCAGGATCCAGCGGGAGGTGATCCACGCCCAGGGGCAGAGCGGGTCGAACCAGAAGTCCACCGGTGTGGGAACGTCCTCGGGCAACGTCGCCTCCTAGAAAGTGTCCATGTCTCCCATGCCACAACCCGGGGGTCCCCGTCCCGATTCCCCTCGGCGAGAGGCCGCCGAAGACCGTGGCGGACGGGCCGATCGGCCGTCCGGTTGGTAGACATGAGGGCACCAAGCCTTTAAGCCGACCAAGGAGTTCATGTGGCAGGCAACCTCACGCGCGACGAGGCGCGGGAACGGGCCCGGCTGCTCAGCATCGCGTCGTACATGGTCGACCTGGACCTCACGACGGGTGAGGAGCGGTTCGGTTCCACCACCGCCGTCAGGTTCGGGTGCGCCGAGCCCGGCGCGTCCACCTTCATCGACCTGCACGGCGCCGTCGTGCGGGAGGTGACGCTGAACGGCAAGGCCCTGGACCCCGGCTCCTACGACGCCGAGAAGGGCCGGATCCCGCTGCCCGGCCTGGAGGCCGACAACGAGCTGCGGGTCGTGGCCGACTGCGCGTACTCACGGTCGGGTGAGGGCCTGCACCGGTTCGTGGACCCGGTCGACGACAGCGTGTACCTGTACTCGCAGTTCGAGACCGCCGACGCGCACCGCATGTTCACCTGCTTCGACCAGCCCGACCTGAAGGCCACCTTCGAGCTGACCGTGAAGGCGCCGCAGGACTGGCAGGTCGTCACCAACGAGGCCGCCGAGACGGCCGAGGGCGGGACGTGGCACTTCCTGCCGACGCCGCAGATCTCCACCTACATCACCGCGCTCGTGGCCGGGCCGTACCACGTCGTCCGGGACGAGTACCGCCGCGAGGACGGCACCGTCATCCCGCTCGGCGTGTACTGCCGCGCCTCGCTCGCCGAGCACCTCGACGCCGACGCGATCGTGGACGTGACCCGCCAGGGCTTCGGCTACTTCGAGAAGGTCTTCGGCCGCCCGTACCCGTTCTCCAAGTACGACCAGCTCTTCGTGCCCGAGTTCAACGCGGGCGCCATGGAGAACGCGGGCTGCGTCACGTTCCTGGAGGACTACGTCTTCCGGTCCCGGGTGACCGACGCGGCCTACGAGCGGCGCGCCGAGACGATCCTGCACGAGATGGCGCACATGTGGTTCGGCGACCTCGTCACCATGCGCTGGTGGGACGACCTGTGGCTGAACGAGTCGTTCGCCACGTACATGAGCGTCCTGTGCCAGGCGGAGGCCACCAAGTGGAAGGGCTCGTGGACGACGTTCGCGAACCTGGAGAAGGCGTGGGCCTACCGGCAGGACCAGCTGCCCTCCACGCATCCGATCTCCGCCGACATCCCCGACATCCGCGCGGTGGAGGTGAACTTCGACGGGATCACCTACGCCAAGGGCGCGTCCGTGCTGAAGCAGCTCGTGGCCTATGTCGGCCTCGAGAACTTCCTGGAGGGCGTGCGGCGCTACTTCGACCGGCACGCGTGGGGCAACACCGTCCTGACCGACCTGCTGGGCGCGCTGGAGGAGACGTCCGGCCGCGACCTGGCGTCCTGGTCGAAGGAGTGGCTGGAGACCGCCGGCGTCAACACGATGCGGCCCGAGTACGAGCTCGACGCCGACGGGAACTTCTCCTCGTTCGCCGTGATGCAGGAGGCCAAGGCCGACTACCCGACGCTGCGCGCCCACCGCCTCGCCATCGGCCTGTACGACAGGACCGCCGACGGCCTCGTCCGGCGCGACCGGGTCGAGCTGGACGTGGTCGGCGCCCGCACCGAGGTCCCGCAGCTCGTCGGCAAGAAGCGGCCCGACCTCGTCCTGGTCAACGACGACGACCTCACCTTCGCCAAGGTGCGGCTCGACGAGCACTCCTTGAAGACGCTGGTCGAGGACATCGGCGAGATCACCGAGAGCCTGCCGCGCGCGCTGTGCTGGTCGTCGGCGTGGGACATGACGCGCGACGCCGAGATGGCGACGCGCGACTACGTCCGGCTCGTCGTGAAGGGCATCCGCGGCGTCACCGACATCTCGGTCACGCAGACGCTGCTGCGGCAGGCGCGCACCGCCGTCCAGCAGTACGCGGACCCGGCGTGGCGCAAGGAGGGCCTCGCCCTGATGGCGGACACGCTGTCGGAGCTGGCCCGCGAGGCCCGGCCCGGCTCGGACCTCCAGCTCGCCTACACGCAGGCGTTCGCCGCGTCCGCCGTCACCGGTGAGCACCTGGCGTTCGTCCAGGGCCTGCTGGACGGCTCGCAGGTCCTCGACGGCCTCACGGTCGACACCGACCTGCGCTGGGCGCTGCTGCGCCGCCTCGTCGTCACCGGCAAGGCGGGCGAGGCCGAGATCGACGCCGAGCACGAGCGGGACCGGACCGCCGCGGGCGAGCGGCACGCCGCCGCCTGCAAGGCCGCGATCCCGACCGCCGAGGCGAAGGCGGCCGCGTGGGAGCGGATCATCGCGGGCGACCTGCCGAACGCCGTCTACCGCGCGACGCTCGGCGGCTTCGTGGAGCCCGACCAGGCCGAGCTGCTCGTCCCCTACGTCGACGAGTACTTCGCCGAGGTCGGGCGCGTGTGGAAGGAGTGGACCAGCGACATGTCCCAGACGTTCGCCGAGGTCGCCTACCCCTTCCTGGTGATCGAGCAGTCCACGGTCGACCGCACCGACGCCTACATCGCGGAGAGCGACCCGCCGGCGGCGCTGCGCCGGCTGCTGTCGGAGGGGCGCGACGGCGTCGCGCGCGCCCTGCGCGCCCGTGCGAAGGACGCCGCCTCCACCTGACCGGGGGGTGTGGGGGTTGCCCCCACAAGGCAATCGCCTGACCGGGGGGTGTGGGGGGTCGCCCCCCACAAGGTAATCGCCTGACCGGAGGGTGAGGCATCGCCCAAACCTGGCCGCCCCTGGCTGTCCCACAGGCCCCGTGACCATGCGATCGTTGCATGGTCACGGGGAGGGGACGCGGTGGAGACGGCTCGGGACGTTCTGGCGGCACTGGCGCGGCGCTACGCCTTCGGCGACCTGGAGGCGCTGGTCGCCGAGGGCGCCCTGGCCGCGGACGGCTCTGCGGCGCGGGTCGCGGACGGCCGCTCCGCACGGGTCGCGGACGGCCGCGCGGCGCGGGTCGCGGCGCTGTGCGCGTTCGGGCAGCGCGTCCTCGACCTCGACGCCGAGGACTTCGGCATGCCCGAGGAGGCCGGCGAGGTCCCGCGGGACCTCCTCGACCGGGCCCGCGCCAGCCGCATGCCGCAGGCGCCCCGGGAGCGGCCCCGCGGGGCGCTCGCCAGCCTCCGCCCCGCGTACCGCCTCCTGCTGGAGGTCATCGCGATCCGCTGGCACCGCCGCGACATGGCCGCGCTCGTCGCCGCCGTCCACATCGCCGGCGAGTACCTCCCGATGCTGGCCTGGGAGCCCGTCCTCGGCCACGCGGGCGACCCGGCCCTGATCGCGGCGGCCGTGGGCGGCGAGGGCAGCCGCTTCGGCGTCCCCGTCGAGCCGGGCTCGACCCGCGTGTGCGACCACACCCGGCCGGAACGCGCCGCCTGCGAGCGCACCCTGCGCGTCGCCAAGGAGCCGCCGCCCGGCTGGCGCGCCTACCTCGACCGCCACCACAGCCAGGTCGCGTCCGCGCTGGGCGACTGCGCCGCCCGCTGCCGCACCCCCTGCACGGTCATGACCCGCCTGGACGTCCTCGTCCGCGCCGACCTCGGCGACCGCTGCAGGCTCGCCGCCGACTTCACCGACGGCGCCCTGGTGAAGCTCCGGCACGCCGCTCCCGTCGGGCACGGCTTCGGCGTCCCCTCGCCCGAGGAGGTCCAGGCCGCCTGGGCGCGCGCCCGCAAATCCCTCTCCCGCCACCCGCTGGGCAAGGCCGTCCTGGCGGACGACGACTATCCCCTTCCGGGGCTGCCCGCCCTCTTCTCCGCGGTCGCGGCGGCCGACATCGCCCCCGACACGCTTCTCCACGACGTCACGAAGCGCATCACATCGGCGCTCGCCTGAAGAGCCTGAGCGCGTCGCGGGTCTTGAGGTCGTCCAGCAGGACCGGACGGCCCTCCGCGTCCCCCAGCGGGACCCGCCAGTTCGGGTACTCGTCGACGGTGCCCGGCTGGTTCTGGGTGCGGCGCTCGCCCACGGCGTCGGCCAGGGAGATGCCGATCAGACGGGCCGGGGTGCGGGTCAGGAACTCCTGCAGGGCGGTGACGATCTCCTCGTCGTAGGCGGCGGAGCCGTCCGCCAGCGCCCGCATCACCTCGGCCGGCGGGTCGGAGAGCAGCTCCTCGGCGTGCAGCACGGCGAGCCAGTCGGCCAGCTGCCGACGATGGTCGTCCTCCTCCTCGGCGCGGGGGCGGGTCAGCAGCCCCAGGCGGTCGCGGAGGTCGATGTGGTCGCCGTGCACGAACCCGGTGATCGGCGGCATGTCGTGGGTGCCGACGGTCGCGAGGGAGAGCTCCCGCCACCGGCCCGGCGGCTTGGGGCGGCCCTTCCCGTCCCGTTCGAACCAGAGCAGGGACGTGCCGAGGACGCCGCTGTCGGCCAGCGCCTCGCGGACCTCCGGCTCGACGGTACCGAGGTCCTCGCCGACGACCACGGCGCCGAACCGCTCGGCCTCCCAGGCCAGGGAGCCGAGCAGGGCGTCCCGGTCGTAGCGGACGTAGGTGCCGTCGGCGGGGGATGCCCCCTCGGGCACCCACCACAGGCGCGACACCTGCATGGCGTGGTCCAGGCGGATCCCGCCGGCGTGCCTGAGCGCGGCCGCGGCCATCTCGCGGAACGGCCGGTAGCCGAAGTCGGCGAGCGCGCCCGGCCGCCACGGCTGCTGCCCCCAGTCCTGGCCGCGCTGGTTGAACTCGTCCGGGGGCGCGCCGACGCTCATCCCCGGCGCGCACGAGTCGCGGTAGATCCAGGCGTCGGCGCTGCCGTGCGGCACCCCCACCGCCAGGTCGTGGACGATCCCGACGGGCATGCCGGCGTCGCGAGCCGCGCGCTGCGCCGCCGCAAGCTGCCCGTCAAGCCGCCACTGGAGCCATTCGTGGAAGCCGGCGCGCTCGTGGTACCGCGGGGCGTCCACGACGCCGTGGCCGTTGGGCCGCCGCAGCGTGGACGGCCAGCGCCGCCAGTCCGTCGTCCCCTGCTCCTCGCTGATGGCGCACCACGTCGAGAAGCCCTCCAGTGCCGCACCCTCGCGGCGCCGGAACTCCTCGAACTCCGGGTCGCGCCACCGGCGGTGGCGGTACATCGCCTCCAGCGCTTCCAGCTTGGCCGCCCAGACCGCATCCCTGTCGAGCAGGCCCTGCCGGTCGCGGAGCCCGGCGGCGAGGGCCGCGAACCGCTCCCGGTCCCCGGCGGGCAGCTCCGCGTACTCGGGCATGTCCTCGATCCGCAGGTAGAGCGGCGAGGGGAAGCGGCGGCTCATCGGCGAGTACGGCGACGCCCCGACCGGCGGGACCGGCTCGGTCGCGTGCAGCGGGTTGACCAGGACGAAGCCCGCGCCGAGCTCCCCGCCGCTCCACCGCGCGAGGTCGGCCAGGTCCCCCAGGTCGCCGAGGCCCCACGACGCCGCGGACCGCACCGAGTACAGCTGCGCCGTGAACCCCCACATCCGGGGCGGGGGCTCCAGCGCGTCCGGGGCCACCAGCAGTTGCGTGTACTGCGTCCGCGCCCCGTCCCGGACGCGCAGGCCGCGCCAGCCGGGCGGGACGTCGCCGAGGGCGTCCAGCGGCTCGAAGGAGCGCTCGGCGGGGGACGCGCCGGCGGGGCGCGGCGGCGCCAGCACCTCGTCGGCGGCGGACTCGACCTCCACCTCGGCGCCGCCGCCGAGGTGCCCGGCGAGGGCGGCGCGGATCCGGTCGGCCGTGCCGCCGCCGGCCCGGCGGACGACGAGGGTCGGCGGCAGTCCCCGCGCCCGCTCCCGGTGGCGGTCGAGCTCCGTCCGGACGGCGCCGGGGGTGGAGGCGTCCACCCCCAGCGCCGCGAGGACGGCGACGAGCGTGTCGCGCGGGACCGCCGTCTCCCGTCCCCGCCAGTCCTCGTAGCGCGTCGCGACACCGTGGTGCCCGGCCAGTCTGATCAGTTCGTCGTCGCCCACGCCTGCACCATGCCCTTTGCGGGCCGCGTCACGCCGTCCAGACAGGCGGCTTGCGGCCGATCCAGGGGCGCGCCTCCTCCAGCTGGGCGGACAGCGAGATCAGCGTGCCCTCTCCGCCGAGCCGCCCGGCGAGCATGATCCCGATGGGCAGGCCGTCGCCGGTCCAGTGCAGCGGGACGTTCACCGCGGGCTGCCCCGAGATGTTGTACATCGCGCAGAACGGGGTGAAGTGCGTCTGCCGCCGGAAGTTCTCCTCCGGCTCCTGGTCGTGGAAGTACCCGACCGGCACGGGCGGCATGGCCAGCGTCGGGTGCAGGATCGCGTCGAACTCGTCCATCACCGGGAACGCCGCGCGCAGCGCCCCCTGGAGCGCCGCGTGGGCCTGGAACAGCTGCGGCGCCGTCGTCCGCTCGCCGTGCCCGCGCAGCCACCGGGTCAGCGGCTGGAGCAGGTCCTCGCCCCCCTCCGGCACGGGCGTCATCGTCGCCATCACGCCCCACAGCGCCGCGAAGTGGGGGACGAGGTCGGAGCCGAGCACCTGCGGCAGTTCCACGACCTCGTGGCCCAGTTCCTCGAGGAGCGCCGACGCGTCCTCGTAGGCGGCGACGCAGTCGGGGTGGACCTCGACGTCCGGCACCGGCGGCTGGAGGCTCCGCGCGATCCGCAGCCGTCCCGGCGCGCGGTCGGCGCGGGCGAGGAACGGCCCGTCCGCCTCCGGCGCCCGGTAGAGGTCGCCCGGCATGTGGCCCGACATGACGTCGAGCATGAGGGCGGCGTCGCGGACGGTGCGCGCGATCGGCCCGTTGGTGGAGAGCCCGAACAGGTCGGGGATGACCGGCCCCTGGGAGACCCGGCCGCGGGTCGGCTTGATCCCGAAGAGCCCGCAGACGCTGCTCGGGATCCGGATCGAGCCGCCGCCGTCGCTGCCCTGCGCGATCGGCGCCAGCCCGGCCGCGACCGCCGCCGCGGCGCCGCCGCTCGAACCGCCGGCCGACCGGGACGGGTCCCACGGCGTCCTGGCCGGGGGCGACACGGCGCCCTCGGTGTAGCAGGGCAGCCCGAACTCGGGGGACGCGGTCTTGCCGAGGAGCACCGTCCCGGCCGCCGCGAGCTTGGCCACGACGTGGTCGTCGGCGAACCCGTCCAGGTCGGCGTAGACCGCCGAGCCGAACGTCATCCGGACGCCGTTCACCATGTTCAGGTCCTTGATCGGCACCGGGACGCCGAGCAGCGGCGGCAGCTCCGCCGGGTCGTCCGCCTCCAGCACCGCCTTCTCGGCGCGGCGCGCCTCCTCGCGGGCGCGCTCGGCGGTGACCGTCACGTAGGCCCCCACCTGCTCGTCCAGCCGTTCGATGCGGTCCAGGTAATGGTCGGCGAGCTCGACCGGGGATACGTCCCGGTCGCGGACGGCCGCGGCCATCCGGGTGGCGGTGAGGTCATGGGTTTGTGTCACACCGGAACGCTAGACGCCGTGTGCGGGGGCATCAAAGGGGGCACACAGGACAACACCGGCGGAAGGAGATTAGTACTGGCCTACCCATCCGTGCCGTAAGAGAATCACTGACGTGGGGCGACAAAACTATTAACCCGGCATGACTGGTCGCCCACCCTCCCGATGATTACTCTGCGCACGGAGGATCATGCCCCCGATGGGAAAGGAACACGGAGCGTCACAAATGGCGATCATGGAGCGGGGCAACACGCAGAATGCCAGGGCGCGACCCGAGTCCGAAGAGGCGCGTGACGAGCATGACGAGACTCCGGTGAAGGAGCGGCTGGAGGGCAGCGCCGCCGCGGCGGCGCTCGACGACCCCAAGATCCGCCGCTGGCTGTACCGGATCGGCGCGGCCGTCGCCGCCGGCGCGGTCGCGGCCCTCCTGACCAGCTGGCGGCTCGGGCTGACCGTCGCGGTCCTGGTGGTCATCGGCGACGTCGTCCGGCAGTCCCGCAAGAGCTCCACCGTCGCCGCCTGGCAGAAGTCCTCGGCGGCGGAGCGGCGCACCGAGCGGCAGCTGAAGTCCCTGCGGCGCAACGGATACCTCGTGCTGCACGCGCGGGCGGTCCCGCGCGACGACGAGGGCGTCAGCGACGGGCGGATCGACCACCTGGTCATCGGGCCGAGCGGCGTCTACGCCATCGACTCGGAGAAGTGGGACAAGCGTCTCCCCGTGCGCACCATGTCCCACCTCAAGCTCTTCCACGGCCCCTTCAACAAGAAGGACCGGCTGGACGAGGCGCGCTGGGAGGCCCAGATGGCGAGCATCATCCTCGCCGAGCGGGTCGGCTTCGACGTGCCGGTGCAGCCGTCCGTGGCGATCTACGGCCCGTCCATCCCGTGGAAGGTCATGCGGGTCCGGGACGTGGACGTCTACGCCGGCAACCGGGCGCGCTCGTACCTGCGCCGGCGTCCGAAGATCCTCACCGAGAGCGACGTCCAGCGCATCTTCCAGGCGGCGGAGCAGGCCCTGCCGCCGAAGTACCCCGACTGAGGCCGAGGGCGGCCCTCTTCCCCGGGCCGCCCGCGCAAAGCCGGGACACCGCCGTCCCGGCTTTTTTCCTGCCCTCGTCCGGGTTGGTAGCATCGGATCCCACGGGCCGGCCCGGGCGCGACCTCCGCCGAGCCGGCGGCAGCGCCGCGATCCGCCGCTGCGCGTACCACTTCCAGGCGACCCGCCCTGCCGGGCTGGGCCTCCAGTCGCCCGTCGCCCCGCACGCCACAGTTTTGGAGAGGTCACGATGCCACCGCTCAGGTCACGCACGGTCACCCATGGCAGGAACATGGCGGGCGCCCGCGCGCTCATGCGGGCCAGCGGCGTGCAACGCGAGGACTTCGGCAAGCCCATCGTCGCGGTGGCCAACAGCTTCACCCAGTTCGTGCCCGGCCACGTCCACCTGGACGAGGTCGGCAAGGTCGTCGCCGGCGCCGTTCGGGAGGCCGGCGGCGTGCCCCGCGAGTTCAACACCATCGCGGTCGACGACGGCATCGCGATGGGCCACGACGGCATGCTGTACTCGCTGCCGTCCCGCGAGGTGATCGCCGACGCGATCGAGTACATGGTCAACGCGCACTGCGCCGACGCCCTGGTCTGCGTCTCCAACTGCGACAAGATCACTCCGGGGATGCTGCTGGCCGCGCTGCGCCTCAACATCCCGACCGTGTTCGTCTCCGGCGGCCCGATGGAGGCCGGCAAGCCCGTCGAGGGCGTCATGGGCGGCAACAAGCTCGACCTGATCGACCCGATCATCGCCTCCGCCGACGCCTCCCTGCCGGAGGACAAGCTGCTCGAGATGGAGGAGAGCGCCTGCCCGACCTGCGGGTCCTGCTCGGGCATGTTCACCGCCAACTCGATGAACTGCCTCACCGAGGCGATCGGGCTGGCGCTGCCCGGCAACGGCACCGTCCTCGCCACCCACACCGCCCGCCGCCGCCTCTACGAGGACGCGGGCCGCACCGTCGTCGAGGTCGCCAAGCGGTACTACGAAGGCGACGACGAATCCGTCCTGCCGCTGAGCATCGCCACCCGCGAGGCGTTCGAGAACGCCATGGTCCTCGACGTCGCGATGGGCGGGTCCACCAACACGATCCTGCACCTGCTCGCCGCCGCCACCGAGGCGGGCGTCGACTTCGGGCTCTCCGACATCGACGCGGTGTCCCGCCGTGTCCCGTGCATCTGCAAGCTGGCCCCCGCCACCGGCAAGTACCACGTCGAGGACTGCCACCGCGCGGGCGGCATCCCCGCCCTGCTGGGCGAACTGCACCGCGCCGGCCTGCTGAACGCGGCGGCGCACTCGATCCACTCCGCGTCGATCGACGAGCTCGTCGCCAAGTGGGACGTCCGCTCCCCCGACGTCCTGCCGGAGGCCGTCGAGCTGTTCCACGCGGCGCCCGGCGGCGTCCGCAGCACCTCGGCGTTCTCGCAGAGCGCCCGCTGGGAGTCGCTCGACCTCGACCGCGAGAACGGCTGCATCCGCTCCGCCGAGCACGCCTACACCGCCGACGGCGGCCTGGCCGTCCTGCGCGGCAACATCGCCCCCGACGGCGCGATCGTCAAGACCGCCGGCGTGGACGAGGAGCTGTGGACCTTCACCGGGCCCGCCGTCGTCTTCGAGTCCCAGGACCAGGCCGTCGAGGGCATCCTCGGCGGGAAGGTCAAGGCCGGCGACGTCGTCGTGATCCGCTACGAGGGCCCGAAGGGCGGCCCCGGCATGCAGGAGATGCTGTACCCGACGAGCTTCCTCAAGGGCCGCGGGCTCGGCAAGGCGTGCGCGCTGATCACCGACGGGCGGTTCTCCGGCGGCACGTCCGGGCTGTCGATCGGGCACGCCTCCCCCGAGGCCGCGGGCGGCGGCATCATCGCCCTCGTCGAGGACGGCGACCGCATCGTCATCGACATCCCGAACCGCGCGCTGGAGCTGGACGTCCCGGCCGACGAGCTGGAGGTCCGCCGCGAGAAGCTGCTCGCCGACCTCGGCGGCTACCGGCCCCGCGACCGGCACCGCCCGGTCAGCGCCGCGCTGCGCGCCTACGCCGCGATGGCCACGTCCGCCTCGACCGGCGCCGCGCGCGACGTCTCCCAGCTCGACCGCCTCAACGGCTGAGCGTTACCCGTCAGGTAATCGCACCCATTCCCTGCTCCGGGCAAAGTGGTGGGTGTCGGGCGAACCAGCCCGACCCCACCGCTGAAAAGGGAGCTCGCGATGACCGCCTACGCCCTCGCCTACATGACCCCCCAGCCGCCGCTGCACGACGACGTCTTCGTCTACATGGAGCGCATCCAGGAGACCATGGACCCGTTCGGCGGCCGGTTCCTCGTGCACGGCACCCCGCCCGAGGTGGTCGAAGGACCGCTCGAGGGCATGTACGTGCTGATCGAGTTCCCCGACACGGACAAGGCGCGCGCCTGGTACGCATCGGACGCCTACCAGGAGATCCTGCCGATGCGCGCCGACAACATCCCCGGCACCACCGTGCTGCTCGACGGCGTCCCGCCGAACTACGACGTCGCGGCGACCGGCAGGGCGCTGCGCGCCGCCCAGGCGGCCGGTTGAGCGGTCGGGGACGGACGGCCGGTCAGGAGCAGCAGCCTCCGCCGCAGCAGCCCCCGCCCGCGCTCGGCGGGGGCTGGGGCGCCCCGCCGCGGGAGGTGCCGGTGACGGCGACCGTGGACAGGAGCTTGACCGTGTCGTCGTGGCCGGCCGGGCACGGGGCCGGGTCGGACGCGTTGATCATCGGGCGGGAGACCTCGAAGGTCGATCCGCACGCGCGGCAGCGGTAGTCATAACGAGGCACGCCCCCAGGATACGGCCCTGGGGTGTGCGCGTCAGGCCGCGGGCTCGGTGACGTAGGCGGCCCACTGGGGATCGCCGTCGTGGACGAGGCCGATGAGTCGCCAGTGCGCGCCCCTGGGGACGGCCGGAGTGACGCTCAGCGTCCAGCCCAGTTCGGACAGCAGGCGGTCGGCCTTGCGGTGGTTGCACGTCATGCAGGAGGCCACGCAGTTCTCCCACACGTGCTTGCCGCCGCGGCTGCGCGGATGGACGTGGTCGATCGTCTCGGCTCGGCGGCCGCAGTAGACGCACCGGAAGTTGTCGCGCCGCATGAGGGCCGCGCGGGTGAGGGGCACGCGGGTCCGGAACGGGATGCGGACGTAGCGGCGGAGCCGGATGACGGACGGGACCTCGATCGTCATCGCCGCCGAATGGAGCACCGCGCCCGAGATGTCATGGTGGACGATCTCCGCCTTCTCGCGAAGCACGAGGCAGACCGCCCTCCGGAGAGGGAGCGTGGTGAGAGGTTCGTACGTCGCGTTCAGGAGGAGGACCTGTCGCATCAGACGCCCTCCGCCGGGCCGCACTGCTTGGACGCCCCGGTGGTCGCGGCGCAGCGCGCCTCCCACCGAGGCCCGATTATCGTCTCCGGCACCTGCGCACTCGCCATGAGGACCTCCCCAGGGGCGAACCGACCAGAATCAGTGTGGCGTCTGAGGGAGGTCGTCCGCTACCCCAATAATCCCCAGCCGCACACCGCTCGAACACGGAACCCGTAGGGAGTACTGGGGCGGGCAGCGCTTAACGGCCAATAAAGTGCATCCCATGACGCCGTATCCGCCCGCGCAGCGCCAGGACATCGTCGAGGACATCCACGGTCACCGGGTCGCCGACCCCTACCGCTGGCTGGAGGACGCGGACAGCGCCGAGACCGCCGAGTGGCGCGCCGCGCAGGACCGGCTCTTCCACGAGACCATGGACGCGCTGCCGGGCCGGGACGCGCTGCGGGCCCGCCTCCTCGAACTGCTCGGCGCGGGCAGCGTCGGGTCGCCGGTGTGGCGGGGCGAGCGGCGCTTCTTCACCCGCCGCGGCGCCGACCAGGAGCACCCCGTGCTCTACACCGCGGACCCGGACGGGTCCGAGCGCGTCCTCGTCGACCCGATTGCCCTCGACCCGGACGGGACGACGACGCTGGACGGCTGGCAGCCCGACAAGGAGGGCCGCCTGCTGGCGTACAAGGTGTCCACCGGCGGCGACGAGGAGTCGCTGCTGTACGTCATCGACGTCGCGACGGGCGACCGGGTGGAGGGGCCGATCGACCGGGCCCGGTACTCCTCGGTGGCCTGGCTGCCGGGCGGCGAGGCGTACTACTACGCGCGGCGGCTGCCCGCGCGGGACGTCCCGGAGGGCGAGGAGCAGTACCACCGGCGCGTCTACCTGCACCGGGTCGGCACCGAACCCGACGCCGACGACGTGCTGATCTTCGGCGAGGGCCTGGACAAGACCAACTACTACGGGGTCGGCGTCAGCCGCGACGGCCGCTGGCTCACGGTCTCCGCCTCGCAGGGCACGGCGCCGCGCAACGACCTGTGGATCGCCGACCTGACCGCGTCCTCCGCCGAGGCGCCCGCGCTGCGGCCCGTGCAGGAGGGCGTCGACGCCTCCACCGGCGTCCACGTGGGCCGCGACGGCCGCGCCTACGTCTTCACCGACCGCGACGCGCCCCGCTCCCGGCTGTGCGTCGCCGACCCGTCCGACCTCTCCTACGGGACGTGGCGGGACCTCGTCCCCCAGGACCCCGAGGCCGTGCTCACCGACTTCGCGATCCTCGACGACCTGGAGCGCCCGGTCCTGCTCGCCGGGTGGACGCGCCACGCGATCAGCGAGATCACCGTGCACGACCTGGCGTCCGGGGAGCGGCTCGGCACCGTCCCGACCCCGGGGCTCGGTTCCATCGGCGGGATCATCGAGCGCCCCGAGGGCGGGCACGAGGCCTGGTTCGGCTACACCGACAACGTCACCCCGTCGTCGGTCCTGCGCTACGACGCGCGCACCGGGGAGACGACGCTGTGGGCGTCCGCGCCTGGCACGGTCGACGTCCCCGAGATCGAGACGCGCCAGCTCGCCTACACCTCGCGGGACGGCACCGAGGTGCGGATGATCGTCGCGTCCCGTCCGGGCCTGACCGGGCCGCGCCCCGCGATCCTCTACGGGTACGGCGGGTTCAACATCTCGCTCACGCCGTCCTACTCGGCGAGCATCCTCGCTTGGGTCGAGGCGGGCGGCGTCTACGCGGTCGCCAACCTGCGCGGCGGCTCCGAGGAGGGCGAGGAGTGGCACCGCGCCGGCATGCGGGACCGCAAGCAGAACGTCTTCGACGACTTCCACGCCGCCGCCGAGAAGCTGGTCGCCGACGGTCTCACCACGCCGTCCCAGCTCGCGATCTCCGGCGGCTCCAACGGCGGCCTCCTCGTCGGCGCGGCCCTCACCCAGCGCCCCGACCTGTACCGGGCGGTGGTGTGCTCCGCGCCGCTCCTGGACATGGTCCGCTACGAGCGGTTCGGCCTCGGCCAGACCTGGAACGACGAGTACGGGACGGCCGACGACCCCGAGGAGTTCGGCTGGCTCATCGGCTACTCGCCGTACCACCACGTCCACCCCGGCACCGCGTACCCGGCCGTCCTGTTCACGACGTTCGGCAGCGACACCCGCGTGGACCCGCTGCACGCCCGCAAGTTGTGCGCCGCCCTCCAGCACGCGACCACCTCGGACGCCCCGATCCTCCTGCGCGACGAAGCCGAGGTGGGCCACGCCGCCCGTTCGGTCACCCGTTCAGCAGACCTCATGGCCGACACGCTCACCTTCCTCGCGGCACAAACCGGCCTCACCCTGAACGACGAATTGACGCATGGTCTAATAGCAGGATGACCGAGACGCTGCGCGAGCCCGTGGAACGGGCGCTGGAATTGCTCCGCGAGCCGCCCGGTGAGCCCGACAT
The DNA here is from genome assembly GCF_008327685.1 of Actinomadura sp. K4S16. Classification (GTDB taxonomy): domain Bacteria; phylum Actinomycetota; class Actinomycetes; order Streptosporangiales; family Streptosporangiaceae; genus Spirillospora. Next base: position 220,236 of record NZ_BDDE01000016.1, on the reverse strand, counting down.
GTCAGGCGGCTATCTCGACCTGCTCGGGCCGCCCGCGCAGCGTTCGCCCTCCCTCGCCCAGTCGGTGATGGAGTCGACGTTCCTTCCGCGGATCTACGAGAAGGTATGGCGGCCCGTCGGCTTCAACCTCGCGAAGGGCTGGCCGCTCGGCCCCGACACCGCCGAAGAGCACGCCACGGCACGCGACTGGCTCGGCCTGTCGCACCCCGGCTACGCCGCTCGCCCGCCCGCGACCGTGCTGGACGTGGCGTGCGGCCCCGGCAACGTCACCCGCGCCCTGGCAGCCGGCGTCGGACCGGGCGGCCTGGTCGTCGGCCTCGACGCCTCCGAGACCATGCTGGCCCGCGCCGTCGCCGACACATCACCCGGCGACCCAGTGGCCTACGTCCGGGGCGACGCCGTCGACCTGCCGTTCCGCGACGGCGCCTTCGACGCCGTCTGCTGCTTCGGCGCCCTCTACCTCTTCGACGACCCCTGGGCGGCCCTGGACGGCATGACCCGCGTCCTCAAACCCGGCGGGAAGCTGGTCATCCTCACCTCCCGCCGCCCGCTCACCACCCCGCGCCTAGGCGCCGAACTCCTCCGCCGCACCACCGGCTTCACCGCCTTCGGCGACACCGAGATCACCCGAGCCCTCACCGCCCGCGGCTACACCTCCCTCCGCCACCACCGCTACCCCCTCATGCAGATGGTCGGAGCCAGTCGTGCTTGATGCCTTTCTCTCCTCCTTCGGGCCTGGCGGCCCTGCTGTGCCTATTGCAGTGCCCTCCTCCTTCGGGCCTTGGCGGCCCTCCATCGTCGGGCACTGCGGGCGATCGCTGGCATCGCTCCGGCTCGCCTTGGCGGCTCGCTGCGCGATCAGGTTCTCGCTTCGCTCGAACCTGCCTTCGGACGCGATCGCAACCGTTGAGGTTGTTGCGGGGTACAGCCGAGGGGCGTCGGCCGTGAGGTGATCTTGAGGACGGTGCTCGAAGATCGCGCTACGCTGCCGTGGGAACACGCACGGAGAACCGTGCCCGCGAGCGCCCCCTCCTGGGGTTGGGAAGCCTCCAGGAGGGGGTCGTGCTTATTGCTTTTCCTCCTCCTTCGGGCCTGGCGGCCCTCCATCGTCGGAAAAGCGGGCGATCGCTGGCATCGCTCCGGCTCGCCTTGCGGCTCGCTCCGCGATCAGATTCTCGCTTCGCTCGAATCTGCCTTTGGACGCGATCGCAACCATTGAGGTTGTTGCGTGGTGCTGCGGTGGCTGAGGTTTTTGTCTGGTGTGGTGACTGAAGTTGTTGCGTGGTGGTGGGGTGCGGGGGCCCGCGACGGGCGCGGGGTGGGGGTTCAGCGCAGGTTCTTCTCGATGTAGATGTTGACTATGCCGCCTATGGTCTCGCGGCGGGTCTCCGTCCAGCCGAACTTGCGGTAGAGGGAGAGGGCGGGGGTCTGGAGTTCGGTGGTGTCGGCTCGGAGGATGCGGTAGCCGTACTCCACCGCGCGTTCCTCCAGGGCCTGGACGAGCGCGGTGCCGTAGCCGCGGCGCTGGACGGCGGGCAGGACGCGCAGGCGCACCATCTCGGCGGCGTCGAGGGCCGGTGCGCCGGGGGCGTAGCCGCCGTAGGCGCGGGCGTGGCCGCCGGGGATGAGGTCGGCGCGGCGCAGGCCGCCCATCGCGACGATCCGGTCGCCGAGCTCGCCGACGAGGAACTCGCCGTTGTTGCGGAGGTAGATGGCCTCCATCTGGAAGAAGTCGTGGTCGTAGTAGACGCCGTCGCCGGGGCGCAGGCCCACCTGGGCCAGGCCCTCGCGGTGCAGGGCGAGGACGACGGCGTGGTCGGGAGCGTGGTAGCGGCGGATCCGCAGGTCTCCGTACCGCCATTCGGGGGGATCGTCCTGGAGCCGGACGAGGACGGGGTGGTCTTGCCAGGAGGCGCTGTCGGGCGTGCTCATTCCGCTCAGACCTGCTCCCCGGGGCGGACGGCGGCGGGGGGATCCTGGGTGGGGCTCGTCACCCACGGCCCGGAGAGGGCCTCGTAGAAGTCCTTCAGCTCCGGTATCTCGCCGCACTTGGTCGCGACCGCGGCGCCGATCTGCCGGGCCCGGTGGACGAGGATGTCGGACCGGTGGTCGGCGGGCAGGTCGAAGATGGCCTCCCGGCCGGCCGTCAGCGCGGCCTCGGGGTGGCCGGCGTGCAGCTTGCACATGGCCCGGTCGAGCCGCACCAGGGTCAGGTCGACGCGGTCGGTGGGCGCGTACAGGGTGAGGGCGTGGCTGAGCGCCTCGTCGCCCTGCCGGTGGTCGCCGAGGTTGGTGAACGTGTCGCCCTCGTAGAAGGCCATCTGCCGGTCGGTGAACCCGAACACCAGGTCGGAGGTGTCGGTCTTGGAGAGCTGGTCGAACACCGAGCGCCCGCGCACGAGCGCCCGGCGGGCGCTGGGCGCGGCGTCGCCGCGCCCGCGCATCGCCAGCATGCCGAGGGCGCGCGCCTCCACGGCGGGGGCCATGGCGGCGGCGACGCCGGGCGTCCGGCCGGCGAGGTCCTGTGCCTTGCGGGCCAGGTGGAGCGCCTCGCGCGGGTCGCCGTAGTACATCGGCACGAGCGACTCGCGGACGGTCACCCAGGCGCGCAGCTGGCGGTCGCCGGTCTCGTCGGCGGCGGTCCGCGCGGTGCGGAAGAACGAGCGGGCGAGCCGGTGGTCCCCCAGGTTGATCATGATCAGCCCGGACAGCCCGGACAGCTGGGCGGCGATCCGGCACAACCGCTCCTGCAGCTCGACGGGCTGGCGCTTGTCGCACATGCGCCGCACCTCGCTGAAGTCGAGCAGCACGTCGCACAGCATCCGGAGCGACGGGGTCGCCTGGTACTGCCGGCCGTAGCCGTAGGTGGTCTCCTCCCACTGGTCGAGCATGGTCGGCGAGACGGTCGCGCCGACGAGCGTGTCGTCCATCTTGCGGCGCAGGTTGTCGACGGCCCCAAGGAACTGACCGTCGAGCGCCACGCCCGCTCCGGCCAGCAACTGCAGAAGGGTCCTACGAAGCACGATGTCCTCCTCTCCAACATCAATGGTCAGGGGGCCTTCGGCGCGGTCATGGCCCCGTAGTTCGCTGACGGTCGCCCAGGGGCGCTCATCGCTCCTGGGCACGATCGACCCGACGATCGCGTCGGGGTCGGGCACCGGACGGCGGTCCGGCACCCTTGGCTGGGGGACGCTCGCGGCGCCCGCGCGGGCCGCGTGGCCACGCCCGCAGATGCAGGGGCTCTGGTAGTCGAGCGCGTCGGGTTCCACCCGGTAGACGGCGCAGAGGTAGTGCAGGTATTCGGGGCCGGGACGCTTGTACCCGCTCTCGTAGGCGGACAGCAGCGTCTCCCCTAACCGGGGCGGCGGTTTGCCGTCGACCTCGTAGAGCGCCTTGACCTGCGCCACGATGTCGGACAGCGCGACGCCGTGCGCCAGCCGGTGCGCCTTGATCCGGCTGGTGCCGAACAGCGGCCCGCACTGCTCGTGGATCTCCTGCGCGATCTCGACCGGCCCCCGCCCCCGGGCCAGGGCGTGCGCGCGGATCCGGCGAGCCACGTCCGTCTCTTTCCGAGGGGGATCCGACATCCGGCCTCCTCACCGTCGTGCCGGAGCGCCGTCCACTCGGGGGGTGGGCGGTCGTCCGTGCCACGGCGACCGGTCGAAATGGCCACAACAGATAATCTCTTGCGCACGCAGCGTAATCCTGGTCACAGCCACCGCCAAGCGATTCCCGGCAAGTGGTGATGTCCGGGAGGCGCCCGGCACCCCTCGGGTAGAGATTCTTCCTCCGCCGGAGGAGGGACTTCCTCTGAGGTGGGGAAATCCGGTTCTCCGCCGCCCGACCGACCCCTTGACCGGTCACCGTGAGAGTTGCAATTCTCGCATGGTGTGATCGAACGAATCCGGAGAGTCGACCGCCCGGTCGACCGGGCTCCGGGCCCGCGGGCGGACCGCCCGCCGATGGAGGGGGTGCGAAGGTGGTCAGCGACAGACGCGTCGGCTACCTCGAAGAGCTGGAACACGAACTCGACACGCGGGGCCTGGTCGCCCGCGTCGTCAGGACCCGCTCGGGGCCGGCCTTCCTCAGGGTCGTGAACCCCGAGGCCGCGAGCCTCGCCGAGGACGTCACCTGCGCGCCGGCTCCCGAGACCAAGGACCACTACTTCTGGTGGTCGTGGGGCGAGCGCATGCACCGCGTCGACGACGTGGGCGGCGCCGCCCTCAAGCTGGCGCACGTCCTCCAGCCGCTCCGCCGCGAGGTGAGCGGCCGCACCTGAGCTCCCGGGCCCCGGCCCGGTCCGAGCCCCACCACAGACCCGGGCGCCCCGACGGGGCGTCCCGCAAGGCCGGGCGTGTCCCGCGAGGCCGCGGCGAGAAGGGCGCGGCAGCAGCGACCTCGCGGGGCACGTTCGCCCGGCAGGCCCCCTCCCCGGCCGGGCCCCGCCACACGCCCGGCGGTCGTACGAACCGGTCGGAACAGTCCCCTACGATCGGCTCGTGCCCGCCGCGGGTCCACGGCGAGGTGTCGAGGCACCACAATGGCCGGGGAGGGTCTGCCACACCATGTCTCTAGTCGCGTCGATCAGCGTGCCGCTCGCCGCGCCGCTCGCCGTGTCGCCGGTCGCCAAGCCGTTGCTGCCCTGGGCCGAGAAGGGCACCCCCGAGGCGGCCTGCAAGAGCACCGACCCCAGCATCTCCTGCCGGCTGGTCTGGAACATCTCGAAGAACACCGACTTCACCCAGTTCTGGGCCACCTGGCTGGACAAGCCGCTCACCACCCTGCTGTGGATCATCGTGACCTTCGTGGTCGCGCTGATCGTGAAGAACATCGCGCACCGGATGATCACCAAGGTCACGCTGCGGATGGCCGAGGGCACGATGTCGGAGAAGGTCCGGGAGCGGTCCCGGACGGTCTTCGAGGGCAGCCCGGCGCTGCTCAACAAGCGGCGCGCCCAGCGGGCCCAGACGCTCGGCTCGGTGCTGCGCTCCATCGCGTCCGTCATCATCATGGGGACGGCCGCGTTCAGCATCCTCGGCTCGCTCGGCCTCAACCTCGCCCCCATCCTGGCCAGCGCCAGCGTGATCGGCGTCGCGGTCGGCTTCGGCGCGCAGAACATCGTCAAGGACCTCCTCGCCGGGCTGTTCATGCTGCTGGAGGACCAGTACGGCGTCGGCGACGTCATCGACGTGGGCAGCGCAAAGGGGACGGTCGAGGCCGTCACGCTGCGGGTCACCCGCATGCGGGACGTGAACGGCGTCGTCTGGTACGTCCCGAACGGCGAGATCAAGAAGGTCGGGAACGAGTCGCAGAACTGGGGCCGCGCCGTCCTCGACATCCCGGTCGACATCAACGAGGACACCGAGAAGGTCAAGGAGATCCTGCAGGCCACCGCCGACGGGATGGCCGCGGACGCGCCCTGGAGCGACCTCGTCCTGGAGCAGCCGTCGGTGTGGGGCGTGCAGGCCCTCGCCGGAGACGCCATCGTGATCCGCGTCGTGCTGAAGACGGCGCCGGGCAAGCAGGGGGACGTGGCCCGCGAGCTGCGCGAACGCGTCAAGCGCGCGTTCGACGAGGCGGGGGTCACCGTCGCCACCCCCACGCCCTAGCCGTCTTCCGGATGGATCAAGGTGAGGAATGGGACGCCCCTCACATAGGGTGGGACCGCTATGGCTGAACAGGTGACCTTCTACGAAGCGGTCGGCGGCGAGGAGACCTTCCACCGGCTGGTCCACCGCTTCTACCAGGGCGTCGCGGACGACCCCGAGCTACGCGCCCTCTACCCCGAGGAGGACCTCGGTCCGGCCGAGGAGAGGCTGCGGCTGTTCCTGATCCAGTACTGGGGCGGCCCCAACACCTACAGCATGCGGCGGGGCCACCCGAGGCTCCGCATGCGGCACGTGCCGTTCGTCATCGGCTCGGCCGAGCGGGACGCGTGGCTGCGGCACATGCGGGTCGCCGTGGACGAGCTCGGGCTCCCCGAGGACCTCGAGAAGCAGCTCTGGAACTACTTCACGATGGCGGCGCAGAGCATGGTGAACGCCCCGACGTAAGCGGGTAGATCGCCTCGTATGACGCGAATCCCGTGGTGGCGCGACGCCGTCGTGTACGAGGTCTATGTCCGCAGCTTCGCCGACGCCGACGGGAACGGCGAAGGCGACCTCCAGGGGATCCGCTCGCGGCTCGGCCACCTGCGCGACCTCGGCGTGGACGCGCTGTGGCTCACCCCGTTCTACACCTCGCCGCTGGCGGACGGCGGCTACGACGTGGCCGACTACCGCGACGTCGACCCCCGGTTCGGCACGCTGGACGACTTCGACGCCCTCGTGTCGGACGCGCACGACCACGGCCTCCGGATGATCGTCGACATCGTCCCCAACCACTCCTCCGACCGGCACCGCTGGTTCCGGGAGGCGCTGGCGGCGCCGCCCGGGTCGCCCGCACGTTCGCGCTACATCTTCCGGTCCGGCAAGCCAGGGGAACGTCCCGGCGAGGAGGACCCGCCGAACGACTGGCCGTCCGCGTTCGGCGGCCCGGCCTGGACGCGGCTGGACGACGGCGAGTGGTACCTGCACCTGTACGCGCCCGAGCAGCCCGACCTCAACTGGCGCAACCCGGAGGTGCGCCACGAGTTCGAGGACATCCTGCGGTTCTGGCTCGACCGCGGCGTGGACGGCTTCCGCATCGACGTCGCCGCCGGCCTGTTCAAGGACGAGTCGTTCCGCGACCTCCACGGCCAGGACCGGCGCATGCTGAACGGCCCCATGTACAGCCGTCCCGAAGTCCACGACGTGTACCGGAGATGGCGGCAGATCCTCGACGAATACGACGACCGCATGGCCATCGGCGAGGTGTGGACGGACGGCCCGCAGGACCTCGCGCTCTATCTGCGCCCCGACGAACTGCACCAGGTCTTCCAGTTCGACCTGCAACTGGCTCCGTGGTCGGCCATGGCGTTCCGCGAAGTGATCGACGCCGCGCTGAAGGCCGTCGCGCCGATGGGCGCCGCTCCGACGTGGGTGCTGTCGAGCCACGACTCCGTCCGCCACGTCACCCGCTACGAGCAGCCGGGCGGGCTTCCCGGGATCGGGCACGGCAGGGCCAAGGCGGCGCTGCTCCTGCTCTTGGCGCTTCCCGGGTCGGCCTACCTGTACCAGGGCGAGGAACTGGGCCTGCCCGAGGTGACCGACCTGCCCGACGAGGCCCGGCAGGACCCCATCTTCAAGCGCACGAACGGGCGGACCGCCGGACGCGACAGCTGCCGGGTGCCGCTGCCGTGGTCGGGACCCGCCGAGCCCTACGGCTTCTCCCCCGACGGCGTCCGGCCCTGGCTGCCGATGCCGCGGGGATGGGCGTCCGTGACCGCCGAGGCGCAGGCGTCCGACCCGTCCTCCATGCTGAACTGGTACCGCGAGGCGCTCGCCCTGCGCCGCCGCCTGAAGGACGGCCTCCCCGACGAACTGGAGTGGATCGACTCCCCCGACACGGCCCTCTTCTTCCGCCGCGGGCCGCTCGTCTGCGCGCTCAACTGCGGCGAGAACCCGGTGCGGCTCCCCGCCGGGATCCCGCTGCTGACCAGCACGCCCCTCTACGGCGACCTGCTCCCCGGCAACACCGCCGCCTGGCTGACCGCCCCCTGAAAGCGCGACGCGGTGCGCCGGTCCGTGCGAGGGGTCGACGCACGGTCCGGCACACCGCGGACTTCGCTGGAGGTGCCTCCGGCTACAGCGGCGGGCGCTGGAGCTGGAGCGGGTCGTCGGCGACCAGACCCGCCTTGAACGTCTGCATGCCGGCCCCGAGGCCCGCCCACCGCTTGACGTCGGCGATCGCCTTGGACTGCTGGTCACTCGGCAGCTTGGCGATGAGGCGGCCGCTGTGGTTCATGCCCGGGGCGACGTAGACCGCCGAGTCGCGGCTGCCGCGCCCGAGGCGGAACGGCTCGGAGCCCCACGGGTCGTTGGCGCCGTACAGGAACAGCATGTGGTTCGCGTTGCCGCGCACCCAGCTGTCGATGTCGCGCATGGCACGGCCGTTGTCGAACCGCATCGGGATGTCGCGCGGGACGTAGGTGCGCGGCTGGTAGCTGTCCTCGTACCGCAGCAGCGGCCGCAGGTGCTTGAACTTCGGCGTCGGCCAGCCGAGCTGGGTGCCCGCCTGGTAGTAGTACGGGATGTACGGGGCGAGGCCCTGGTCGCTGTAGAACGACAGCCCCGAGATGTTGTCGAGCGTCTCGTAGAGCTGGTCGTCCGTGGCGTCCGCCGCCTTCGGCAGCGTCGCGCAGGCCGACTGGAGGCTGTACTGCCAGAAGCCCCACTCGTAGTCCATCACCGAGTTCTCGAACGCGCGGTCCTGGGTGCGCAGGATGTCGAACGTCCAGCCGTTCTCGTCGGCGGCGGCCTTGAAGCGCTTGAGCATCTCGGTGCGGCGCTCGAGGAACTTGCGCGCGAGCGCCTTGACGTTCGCGCGGCACTCGGGGTCGGTGCCCACCGTCTGGAAGAACTTGTCGTAGGCGCGGTCGTCGTTGTTGTTGACGTCGTTCGGCGCCACGTACACGACGCTGCCGTCGACGTCCCGCGGGTAGAAGCGCTTGTGGTAGACGGCCGTCATGCCGCCCTTGCTGGCCCCCGTCGAGATCCACTTGCCCTGGTAGATGGTCTTGAGGGCGCCGATCAGCCGGTGCTCGTCGGTGGCGGCCTGCCAGATCGTGTCCTTCTTCCAGTCCGTCGGCTCGGGACGGGACGGGGTGAAGTACCGGTACTCGACCGAGATCTGGTTGCCGTCGACCAGCGCCGTCGGCTCGGAGGTGAACATCACCTCGGGCGTGTTGTACCCGCTGGTGTAGAGCACCATGGGACGGTCCGCCGACTTGTGCTGCAACATGATGCGCTGCTCGAACCACTGCCCCCGCGGGTTGCGGTGGTCGACCGGCTGCCGGTACTCGAGCCAGAACCAGCGGTAGCCCGGCAGGGTGGACGGCTTCTCCGTCACCTGCATGCCGGGGATCGCCTTCAGCTGGGCGAGGATGTCGCCCGCCTGGGCGGCGCCGGCCTTCGCCGTGCCCGCCTGGGCCGTGGCCGCGGCCTGCGCCGCGGTGGCGCCCGCCCCGGTCATGCCCGCGGCGAGCAGCAGTGCCATGGCTCCTCGTGAGACGCGCCGCATTGTGCCCCTTTCACGTGGGTTCTCCACATTCGCGTCGCGACCCTAGAGGGAGAAGCCCGGCCAAAACGGATTGCTGTTGGGCTTGTTACCTATCCGTGACGCCCCGGTTGTCACCCGATCAGACCGGAAATCAACCCCAGGAGAGGCGGAAACGTGATCAGCCAGGCAATGGCGTTCGCGCTGGAAGAACGCGGGGACCGCTCGCCGAACGTCGATCACGTCCGGAACGGCGACCAACGGTGACCGGAGATCAGACCGCCCCCGGGCAGTCGGCCCCGCCGAGTGCGGCGGTCGAGTCGGGCCCCGGCCGAGCGCGGGGCATCGGCAAGCCTGACGGCGGCAGCCCTCACGACGATGACTCGGCCGCCGGGGCCCGGAGGTCGGCGTGCAGGTCGAGAAGCGGGGGAAGGCGGGAGCGAAGGGATCAGGACGGGGGGACGAGGGCGAAGCCGTCGTCCCAGGGGGCCAGGCGCTCGAAGAGGCGCTCGTCGTGCCAGCGCCCGTCCAGGTGGATGTGGCGGCGGGCCGTCCCCACGGGGGTGAAGCCGTTGCGTTCGAGCACGCGCTGGGACGCGAGGTTGTCGACCCGCGTGAACGCCTCGACGCGGTGCAGGCGCAGCTCGCCGAACGCCACGTCCAGTGCCTGCCTGACCGCCTCGGTGGCGACGCCCCTGCCGGCGTGTGCGCGGGCGACCCAGTAGCCGACGAAGCAGCTCTGGAGAGGCCCGCGCAGGATGTTGTTGAGCGTGATGCGTCCGGCGACCTCACCGCCGGCGAGGATGACGCCGGGCCACATCTCCCCCGCCGCGTACGCCTCGGTCAGTTCGCGCAGGTTGTCGCGCTGGCCGCCGAGGGTGAAGTACGCCTCGTCGCGTTCCGGCTCCCAGGGGCGCAGGTAGTCGCGGTTCTCCCGGTACAGCGCCGCCAGCGCCTCCGCGTCCGCCATCTGGACGGCGCGCAGGCGGACACCGAGCCTGCGGCCCTCCAGCGCGGGCGGGGGCCCGGCGAGGGCGGTCATGACCCGGGCGCCACGTACCGGCCGATGAACTCCCGTTCCTCGGGGGTGAACCGCCGCAGCCGGTTCGCCTCCACGTCGAACGCGACGAGCGTCGAGGTCGCCTCGGCGTACAGGTGGTCGTCGTCGCGCACCTCGTAGGCCAGCTTGAACGACGCCGCACGGGCCTCGGTCACCCACGTCTCCACCCGGATCGGATAGACGGTCGGCAGCAGCGGGTGCCGGTAGTCGATCTCGTGCCGCGAGATCACCATGCCGCGGACGGGCTGCTCGCCCTTGCGCACCGGGTCGCCGTGGAACATCTCCAGCCGGGCGTCCTCAAGGTAGCCGAGGAACTTGACGTTGTTCACGTGTCCCTGGGAGTCGATGTCGCCGAACCGGATCTTGAACTCGTAGACGTGCCGGTACTCGGCCGTGGGCAACTGCTGCATGTCCTCGCCTGGGTGAGGGGAACCGGGGTCGGCCCGATGCTACCCGGGTGAGGTGAAGTCCCTGACGAGGCACGGGCGCTTCGGGTCGAACCGCCAGCCCGGCACCAGGTACTCCATCGCGGCGGCGTCGTCGCGGTCGCCCAGCCCGTAACGGACGTAGCGGTCGTGCGCCTCCTCGATCCGCTCCTCGTCGACGTCGACGCCGAGCCCCGGGCCCTCGGGCAGCGCGATCGCGCCGTCCGCGATCCGCGGCGGCTCCCGCGTGAGGCGCTGGCCGTCCTGCCAGATCCAGTGCGTGTCGATCGCGGTGATCTCGCCGGGCGCGGCCGCGGCGACGTGGGTGAACATCGCCAGCGACACGTCGAAGTGGTTGTTGGAGTGCGAGCCCCAGGTCAGCCCCCACGCCTCGCAGAGCTGCGCCACCCGCACCGAGCCGCGCATCGTCCAGAAGTGCGGGTCGGCGAGGGGGATGTCGACCGCGTCCAGCCGGATCGCGTGGCCGAGCTGCCGCCAGTCGACCGCGATCATGTTGGTGGCGGTGCGCAGGCCGGTGGCGCGGCGGAACTCCGCCATCGTCTCCCGGCCCGAGTAGCCGTGCTCGGCGCCGCACGGGTCCTCGGCGTAGGCCAGGACGTCCCGCAGCGCGGTGCCGAGCCGGACGGCCTCCTCCAGCGACCAGGCGCCGTTCGGGTCCAGGTTGACGCGGGCGCCGGGGAACCGCTCGGCGAGCGCCCGCACGGCCTCCGCCTCCTCCTCGCCCCGCAGCACCCCGCCCTTGAGCTTGAAGTCGGCGAACCCGTACCGCTCCTGCGCGGCCTCCGCCTGCCGGACGATCGCCTCGGGCGTCAGCGCCTCCTCCCGGCGCACCCGCTCCCAGCCGTCCGCGCCCTCCGGTGGCGCTTCGTAGGGAAGGTCCGTCCTGTTCCGGTCGCCGACGTAGAAGAGGTAGCCGAGCACCGGGACCGTCCGGCGCTGGACGCCGTCCCCGAGCAGCGCCGCCACCGGCACGCCGAGGAACCGCCCCATCAGGTCGAGCAGCGCCGACTCGATCGCGGTCAGCGCGTGGACGGCGATCCTGGTGTCGTGGGTGAGCGGGCCGCGCCCGCCCGCGTCCAGGTGGCCGAACGCCGCGCGGACCGCGTTGAGGATCTCGTCGGACCGTCCGATGGGCCTGCCGACCACCAGCTCGCGGGCCTCCTCCAGCGTCCGCCGGATGCCCTCGCCGCCCGGCACCTCCCCGACGCCCGTGCTGCCGGACGAGTCGCTGAGCAGCACGATGTTCCGCGTGAAGAACGGCCCGTGGGCGCCGCCCAGGTTGAGCAGCATGCTGTCGCTCCCGGCGACCGGGACGACCCGCATCCCGGTGACGACCGGCGTGCTCACCGCGGAACCCCCTGGTAGGCGATCGGCCGCTGGAACCGCTCGACGGCGAGGCTCCCGACGGACGTCGTCCGCGCGTCGGACGTCGCCGGGTACGGCCCGCCGTGCACCATCGCGTGCCCTACCCGGACGCCCGTGGGCCATCCGCCCCACAGGATCCGTCCGGCGAGCCGTTCCAGGACGGGCAGCAACCGGGCCGCCGCCTCGCCCCCGCCGTGGATCGTCGCGGTCAGCTGGCCCTCCAGCCCGCGCGCCAGGCCGATGGCCTCGTCGAGGTCGCCGCAGCGGACGACGAGGGAGCAGGCGCCGAAGATCTCCTCCTGGAGGTCGGGCCCGAAGTCCCCGGCGTCCACGGCCGCGAGGGCGGCGCGGCATCCGGCCGCCGCTTCGGGCTCCCGGCCGCGTGCGAGGATCTTCACGCCGGGACGCCGGCCGAGCCGTTCGACGCCCTCGGCGTAGGCGCGGGCGATGCCCGGCGTGAGCATCGGGGCCCCGGGTGCGGCCTCGATCGCCGTCGCCGCAGCGTCCAGGAAGGCGTCGCGGCCGGAGCCGCCGACCGCGAAGACGAGGCCCGGGTTGGTGCAGAACTGGCCGGCGCCGAGCGTGACCGACCCGACGTACTCCTCCGCCAGTTCGGCGGGGCGCTCGGCCAGCGCGTCCGGCAGCAGGAAGACCGGGTTGACGCTGCTCATCTCCGCGTAGACCGGGATCGGCCGCGGGCGGGCCGCCGCCGCCCTCGCGATCGCCAGGCCCGCCTTCCGGGAACCGGTGAACCCGACGGCCTGGACCCGCGGGTCGGTGACGAGCGCGATGCCGAGCGTGGGCCCGTCCCCGTACAGCATCGAGAACACCCCCTCGGGCAGCCCGGCCTCCTGGACGGCCTCCGAGACGGCCCGGCCGGCCAGCTCGCAGGTGCCGGGGTGGGCGTCGTGCGCCTTCGCGACCACCGGGCAGCCCGCCGCGAGCGCGGAGGCGGTGTCGCCGCCCGCCACCGAGAACGCCAGCGGGAAGTTGCTCGCGCCGAACACCGCGACGGGCCCGAGCGGCACCCGTCCCTGCCGGATCTCGGGCGCGCCCTCGCCCGGCGGGTCGGTGCTCACGGCCGGGCCGCCCGCTGCTGATCCGCCGCCCTCCGGCGGATGCGAACCGTAGCGGGCGGTGGCGCCGGGCTTCACGGCCGCGCGCAGGTCGGAGGCGAACAGGCGCAACTGCCCCGAGGTGCGCGCGACCTCCCCGGTCAACCGGGCTTCGGGTAGTCCCGTCTCGGACGCGGCACGCCGGACGAGATCGCCGGCTTGGTCGTCGAGCCTGGCGGCGATCGATTCGAGGAACGCGGCCCGCTCCTCGGGCCCCGTCGCGCGGTAGGCGTCGAACGCCTCCTCCGCGAGGGCGCAGGCCCGGTCCACCTCGGCGTCGCCGCCGTAGCGGTACTCGGGCGCGAGGCGTTCACCGGTGCGGGGATCGACGGCGGTGATCGCCTCCCCCGTCCCGGTGACGTGCTCGGAACCGATCAGCATCTGCCCGGTGAGCCGCGCCAACGTCCCGTCCTCTCGGTCCGGCGGAGTGTCTGAACCCGGACGATAGGAGACGTGATCGATACCTGTCCAACACGAAAAACGCATCGTTCGATGCGCGACCGGTATCGCCGTTTTCGGGCGGGAACGCGGACGGCCGCGCGATCGTGATCGCGCGGCCGTCCGGTGGCGACGGGGTCAGTCGCGGGTCAGCTTGCGGTGGGTGACCCGGTGCGGGCGGGCGGCGTCGGCGCCCAGCCGCTCGATCTTGTTCTTCTCGTAGTCGGCGAAGTTGCCCTCGAACCAGAACCAGTTCGAGCCCTCCTCCCACGCGAGGATGTGCGTGGCGATGCGGTCCAGGAACCACCGGTCGTGCGAGGTGATCACGGCGCACCCGGGGAACTCCAGGAGGGCGTTCTCCAGGCTGGACAGGGTCTCGGTGTCCAGGTCGTTGGTCGGCTCGTCCAGCAGGAGGACGTTGCCGCCCTGCTTGAGCGTCAGGGCCAGGTTGAGCCGGTTGCGCTCGCCGCCGGACAGGACGCCGGCGGGCTTCTGCTGGTCGGGGCCCTTGAACCCGAACGCCGCGACGTAGGCGCGGGACGGCATCTCGACCTGGCCGACGTTGATGTGGTCCAGGCCGTCGGAGACGACCTCCCACACCGTCTTCTTCGGGTCGATGCCGCCGCGGCCCTGGTCGACGTAGGAGATCTTGACGGTCTCGCCGACCCGCAGGTCGCCCGCGTCCGGCCGCTCCTCCCCGACGATCATCCGGAACAGCGTGGTCTTGCCGACGCCGTTGGGGCCGATGACGCCGACGATCCCGTTCGGGGGGAGGTTGAACGTCAGGTCGTCCATCAGGAGCCGGTCGTCGAAGCCCTTGGTCAGCTTGTCGGCGATGATCACCGTCTGGCCGAGGCGCGGGCCCGGCGGGATCTGGATCTCCTCGAAGTCGAGCTTGCGGTGCTTCGCGGCCTCGGCGGCCATCTCCTCGTACCGCTCCAGGCGGGCCTTGCTCTTGGTCTGGCGCGCCTTCGGGTTCGAGCGGACCCACTCCAGCTCGTCCTCGAGGCGCTTCTTGCGCTTGGCGTCCTTGTTGCCCTCGACCTTGAGCCGGTCGGCCTTCTTCTCCAGGTAGACGGAGTAGTTGCCCTCGTAGGGGTAGCAGCGGCCCCGGTCGAGCTCAAGGATCCAGGTGGCCACGTTGTCGAGGAAGTACCGGTCGTGCGTGACGGCCAGGACGGTGCCCTCGTACTTGGCGAGGAACTGCTCCAGCCACTGGACGCTCTCGGCGTCCAGGTGGTTGGTGGGCTCGTCCAGCAGCAGCAGGTCGGGCGCCTCCAGCAGCAGCTTGCACAGCGCGACGCGCCGGCGCTCACCGCCCGACAGCTTCGACACGTCGGCGTCGCCGGGCGGGCAGCGCAGCGCGTCCATCGCCTGGTCGAGCTGGCTGTCGAGGTCCCACGCGTTGCGATGGTCGAGCTGCTCCTGCAGCTTGCCCATCTCCTCCATCAGCTCGTCGGAGTAGTCCGTCGCCATCAGCTCGGCGATCTCGTTGAACCGGTCGAGCATCGCCTTGGTCTCGGCGACGCCCTCCTGGACGTTCCCGAGGACGTCCTTCTCCTCGTTCAGCGGCGGCTCCTGCTGGAGCATGCCGACGGAGAAACCGGGCATGAGGCGCGCGTCGCCGTTCGAGGGCTGTTCCAGACCGGCCATCATGCGCAGCAGCGTCGACTTACCGGTGCCGTTGGGCCCCAGGACGCCGATCTTCGCGCCCGGAAGAAAATGCAGGGTGACGTCGTCGAGGACGACCTTGTCGCCATGTGCCTTGCGCACACGCTGCATCGTGTAGATGTACTCGGCCATGTCGTCAAGACTAGGGGGTCCTGGAACCTGTTTATCGCGTCGCGCCTCAGTTGTCGGACGGCTTGGGCCCCTCCAGGGCGGGGAGGCACACCCGGTCGCGCCCCGAGGACTTGGCGCGGTAGAGCGCCAGGTCGGCCGCCGCGAGGAGTTCCAGGAGGTCCTGGCCGTGGGTGCGGAACAGCGAGACGCCCACGGAGACCGTGACCGTGACGGTGCCCTCCTCGGCCGGGACGGCGAGGCGGCGCACCCGTCCGCGGAGGCGCTCGGCGACGCGGCAGGCCTCCACGGTGTCGGCTCCTGGCAGCAGGACGACGAACTCCTCGCCGCCGAACCGGCCCACCACGTCGTAGTCGCGCAGCTGGTGGCCCAGGGTGCTGGCCACGCCGACCAGCACCTGGTCGCCGACCAGGTGGCCGTGGGTGTCGTTGACGCGCTTGAAGTGGTCGATGTCGATCAGCAGGAGGGCGACGGCGTCGTGGGTGCGCAGGGCCCTGGACAGCTCGGTGTCGGCCTCGCGCTGCCACGCGGCGGCGTTCAGCAGGCCCGTCTTGGCGTCGGTGCGCGCGGCGGCCTGGAGCTGCTGGTGCATCAGGCTGCGCTGCAGGAGCATCACCGGCGGCAGGGCGAGCAGCAGCAGCCCCAGCGACAGCGCGCTCGTGATCGCCACGAGGATGCCGACGCAGAGCTCGACCACGTCGAGCAGGAGGCTCTCGCGCGTCCACAGGACGTCCCGCCAGCGGCTCTCGGGATCGGCGGCGTGCGCGGCGACCGCGACGATCGCCGTGTTCACCACCGTGAACAGCGCCGCGCAGCCGACGGCCGCCGGGATGCCCGGGTAGGCGTCGACGACCCACTGCGGCGCGCCCTGCAGCGGATCGGGCACCACGAGGTGGAACACCACCGACGCGCCCGCCCCGGCGATCCCGTGCGCCGCGGCGACGAGCGCCCGCCTGTAGATCAGCGTCCGGCGGACGCGGAACTGCAGCAGCGCCTGCAGCGGCACCGGGATCAGCAGCGCGTACACCGGCGGCAGCAGCAGCGCTACCGGCAGCCACCAGGCCGACAGCAGGTCGCGCGCGACGCCCGCCGGCATCCCCAGCCTGCGCGTCGCCTCGATGCACACGGCGCTGCACGCCAGCAGGGCGCCGAAGGTCATCAGATCGTCGCCCCGGAACGGGGTCTCCAGGAGCCCCGCGACGGTGAGCCCCAGATGGACGGCGACGACCACCGGCACGTAGACCACGAGCAGGGACGGACGCTTGAGTCGCGCCCTGCGCCTCGGCCTGCGCGCCAGCTCCCCACCCCGGTCCTCGGCGGACGACTGCACTGCCGTCATCCTTCCCCCTTACGCACATCACGTTGTGTAATACGATAGTTGCAACGTGTGCGGAACGGGCGTGAAACAGGTACGTTCGGGAACGCCAAGCGGGTGACCGATCTGATCACCGGCGTCCGGGCCTGACATCTCACGGCGCCCGGCACATCCTGAGGGGGACCATCATGCGCGGCGTTTCCTGGATCTGACCTGCCAGAAAGCCACCAAAGCAGCGGGCACGCCCACACGGACCCACCACCTGCGACCCGCGACCTCCCCCCACCCGGACATCCCAGCCCACCCCTGCTCGCCACGAAAAACTCCGCGGCCAGGCAGGCCCCGGGGTTCCAGCGCGCCCGAACGGGCGGCCGAACCCGGCCACCGGCCCGCCGACCGGGCCCGGCGGCCGGGGCTTTGAGGTCGGGATCGACTGCGCGGGGTGGGTCAGGCGGCCTTGGGTTCCTCCTCCTGGTCGGTGGGGGTGGTCAGGGCCCATTGGTCGGCGGTTTCGCGGGCCAGTTGGCGGTCTTCGTCCGTCAGGGGGCCGCTGCGTTGGGCGGGGCGGTAGTCGACCGTGCCGCGGGACAGGTCGGGGCCCAGGGTGGTGGCCTCCACCTCGGCGGAGAAGCGCCACTGGTCGTCGCGTTCGTACTGGCGGATGCGCAGGCGGCCGGTGACCAGGACCGGGGTGCCGCGCTGGAGGTCGGACGCGTTGATGTTGTCGGCGAGGCCGCGCCAGCAGTTCACCGTCACGAACAGGGACTCGTCGTCCTGCCACTGGTTGGTCTGGCGGTCGAAGCGGCGGGGCGTGCAGCCCACCCGCAGCGACAGGAAGGGGTGGCCGTTGGCCGTCACGGCGTAGCGGGGCTCGGCCGCTACCCAGCCGGTGATGGTGACAAGCGCCTCGTTCATCGCGTCCTCCGTTGTCTCGCGTACGAGGACAACGGTGGCGCAGCGACGGCAGCCCCGGCCGGGCGTCGCGGAATTGTGGATAACTCAGCCGCGACCGAGGGCGACGTCGACGTCCCGGCGGAAGCGGGCGTAGACCTCCAGGTCGTCCTCGATGGGGACGATCACCTTCTCCCGGGCGACGCGCTCGATGCCCTGGCGCATGTGGAGCTCCATCTTCTCGCCGTGTTTGGCGGACGACAGGGCGACCATGTTGCGGCAGGCGGACGCGGTGAGCCAGCCCATCCCGAACGTGCAGACGGCCAGGATGGCGACGTACGGGATCAGCCCCGCCTGGCCGAGGAGGCCGTCGGGGTCGTCGCCGCCGAGGCCGAGCAGGCCGTAGGCGACCAGGAAGCCGATCCACACCACGCTGAGGGCGGCGACCAGGATCAGGAAGTACTGCCAGGTCTTCACGAGCCACCACCAGCGCGGCACCACGTTGAACGTCGGCAGGGCCTCCTTGAGGGACTCGCCGAGCGCCTCCGGGATCTCGCCGGCGTGGGAGCGGGCCGCCGCGCGGACCGAGCGGCCCCAGTGCGGCGGCAGCTCGGCGGCCACGCCCTCGGTGACGGCCTGGAGCGCGTTGTCCACGTCGCCCTGCTGGGCGCCGATCGGGCCGGTGAAGGCGTTGCGCAGCTCCTCGCGCAGCTCGGTGAGCCGCATCCGGCGCAGCGGGTCCGACCGCAGCCGGGTGATCATGGCGGTGACGGGCCAGCCGATGAAGTCGGCGGCGCGCAGCTCGTAGGCGCTCTCCATGGCCTCGGCGACGGCGGGCGCGCCCGCGGCGTCGGTGAAGGCCTGGATGAGGTCGGCCTTGCGCCCGTCGTCGACGGTGACGGGCGGCTCGGCGTCGAAGCGGTAGCCGGTGAAGCTCTCGGCGGCCCGGTCGACGTCGGCCGACAGCCGCTCGGTGCGGGCGCGGCGGGCGGCGACGGTGTCGACGAGGGTGTCGCGGAAGCCGTGCACGCCGTCCTCGGCGACCGCGGAGGTGGTGACGATCCGCGGGTCGGCGAGCCCCTCGGCCTCCAGGAGGCGGCGCAGGTCGGCGACGCAGTCGTCGATCTCGTGCGGGGCGAGCCGGTCGACCTGGTTGAGGACGATCAGGGTGACGCCGGTGTGCCGGGCGAACGGGACGATGTAGTTGCGGTGCAGGGCCGCGTCGGCGTACTTCTGCGGGTCGACCACCCAGACCAGCAGGTCGGCGATGGTGACGAACCGGTCGACCTCGGCGCGGTGCATCGCCTGGATGGAGTCGTGGTCGGGCAGGTCGATCAGGACGAGGCCCTGCAGGGAGGCGTCGGCGCGCTCGTCGAGGGCGCTGGCGCGGGCGTAGCGGTGGCGCTTGTCGACGTCGAGCCAGTCGAGGAGGGGGCCCGCCCCGTCCAGCCCCCAGACGCACGCGTGCGCCTGCGAGGTCATCGGGCGGCGCATCCCGGTCGGCGACAGTTCGAGCCCGCAGATGGCGTTGAACAGCGAGGACTTGCCGCTGCCGGTGCCGCCGGCGAGGGTGACGACGGTGTGGTCCCCGGACAGCCGCAGCCGCTGCCCGGCACGCCGCAGCAGCGCGTCGGCGTCGTCCAGGACGGGCTGGTCGAGCCGCCCGAGCCCCGCCTGGACGAGCCGGTCGAGGCCGTTGAGCCGGTCGACCAGCGCGGGCGGGCCGGCGGGCTCGGCGGGGGCGTCGGGCGCGGGCGCGCCGGGGAGCGGGGTCTCGCCGGTTCCCGCCGGGGAGTTCGCGGGGATGGCCGAGGTGGTCATCGGGCAACCTCGAGGTTGTAGGTGGCCTGGTACAGCTGGACGGGGACGGTCTCGTCGGGGATGCCGGCCGAGTCGAGCACCTGCCCGAACCGGATGGCCTCCTCGTCGAACAGCATCCCGATGCGGCTGCGCAGGTCGGCACGGGCCTTGGCGCCCATGCCGCGCAGGGACTCGGCGCCGAACAGGGCCTTCAGCAGCCGCTGCGGGACGGCGCTGTTGCCGCCCTCCACGGCCACGTCGGACGTCCCGTAGCCGAGCAGGCCGACCATCAGGACGAGCGAGACCGCCTCGGTGTCGAACGAGACCAGCTTCGCGACCGAGCGCTTGGTGACGCCCTGGGTGCGGATCAGCTCCTGGACGTGGTCCTGCCAGGCGCTGACGGCCCGGGTGACGCGGCGCGACAGTTCCGGGGAGACGTGCCCGAGGCTCGCGTCGGCGCGGGCGAGCACCTGCGGGCCCGCCGGGTGCTCGCGCCAGCGGGCCATGACCTGCTCGGCGCCGTGCTCGGCGGACGCCATGATCAGCGACTCCAGGCCGCTGCGCAGCGCCGCCTTGAGGGCGCGCACGCGGGCCGGGCTGCGGTGCCGCCGGTTCGCGGCGCGGCCGCGCCGGGACCGCTGGACGTGCAGGGCGCGCAGCAGGTCGCCGGTGCCGGCGAAGTCCTGCCAGCGGGCCAGCACCTCGCCGCGCAGCAGCGAGCCGTTGCGGGTGGCCTCGTCCAGTTCGGCGAGGGCGGTGCCGTATCCGGCCTCGACCTCCCTGGCCAGCTCGGTGCGCTGCTCGACCTGGGCCTCGACCTGCCGGGCGACCTCGGGGACGCGGGTGCGGAAGCTGTCCAGGACGGCGGCGAGGGTGTCGCTGACGACGATCTCGCGGTCCTCGGCGTCCTCGGCGACGCCGGTCAGCCAGGAGCGGATGTCCTCGACGGTCTCCTCGGGGAGGCGGCTGTCCTCGACCCGGGTCTCCGGGATGGTGAAGCGCCGCGCGTCGCCGACCTCGTGCTCGTCCAGCATCTCGGCGAAGTGCTCGACGATCTCGCCGCCGCCCGCGCCGGCGCCCTGCGGGACGCGGGACAGCACGACGCCGATCGTGGCGCCGTTCTCCTTGGCCCGCTGGAGCATCTGCCAGACCTGGGCGTCGGCGTACCGGGCCGCGGTGGTGACGCACAGCCACAGGTCGGCGGCGGCCATCAGCTTGGTCGCGAACTCGTAGTGGTCCTCGAAGACGGAGTCGAAGTCGGGGCTGTCGAGCAGGGCGAGCCCCGGCGGGAGGACGTCGCTGGCGATGATGACCAGCTGGTCGCCCGCGATGGCGTCGGGCGCGGGGCCGCGGACCCGTCCCATGCCGGGCAGGAGCGGGCCCTCCATGAACCACTGGACGTGGTCGGGGTGGCAGACGAGGATCGGGCTGCTGGTGGTGGGGCGCAGCACGCCGGTCGCGCTGACGCGGGCGCCGACGAGCGTGTTGACCAGGGTGGACTTGCCCGCTCCCGTGGAGCCGCCGAGCACCACGAGCATGGGGGCGCCGGCGGCCTGGACGCGGGGCAGCACGTAGTCGACGAGCTGGCCGCGCAGCTCGTCGCGGGCCTCGCGGGCCTGCTCGACGCCGGGGACGTCGAGCAGGAAGTCGAACGCGCCGAGCTGCTCGCGCAGCGCGGTCAGGGCGCGCACCAGTTCGCCCTGGTTAACCGTGGCCCCGGCCCTGGGGGCGCGCCGCCTGCCGCGCTTGGGCTTGGGCTGGGCCATCGCGACGTTCTCGACTACCTCGGGCGTCTCTGCGCCTTCGGAGGTCTCGGTCTCGGGGGTCTGGACGTCCTTCGCCTCGTCCTCGGGCACGGCGTCGTCTCCCGCCCTGCCCTTCTTCGAGGTCTCCTTCTTCCGTGCCGTGGCGCGGCCTCCCGTGTCCTCGACCCGCCCGCGCTCGGCGGACGCGTCCTCGCCGGACGTGTTCTCGCCGGACGCCGTCTCACCGGACGCCCCGCTCTCACCGGACGTGGCGGTCTCGCCGGTCGCCGTGGTCTCGCCGGGGGCGGGCTCCTCGACCCCGCGCCCCGAGCCGGCGCCGGCCTCCTCGTCGTGGACCGTGCTCTGCTCTGCGGGGGGTGTCACGGATCCCGTCCCAAGTCCGCTCGAATCATGTCGATCTCTCGTGCCACGTTGACCACGTCGCCCACGACCACGATCGCCGGGGGCCGGACCTCACCGGCGGCCATCTCGTCGGCCACCGTGCCCAGCGTCGCCGTCAGCGCCCGCTGGCCGGGAAGGGTGCCGTCCTGCACCACGGCCACCGGCGTGCCGGACGACCGACCATAGCGCATGAGGGCCGCCGCGATGAGCCCCATCCGCTCCACCGCCATGAGCAGGACGATCGTGCCGTTCGCGCGGGCGAGCGCCTCCCAGTCGACGGTCGAGTCGGGGTGCCCGGGCGGGACGTGCGCGGAGACGACGTGGAACTCCTGCGCGACGCCCCGGTGGGTGACCGGGATGCCGGCGGCGGACGGCACGGCGACCGCGCTGGTGATGCCGGGGACGACCGTGACGGGGACGCCGTGGCGGGCGCAGTACAGCGCCTCCTCGCCGCCGCGCCCGAACACGAACGGGTCGCCGCCCTTGAGCCGGACGACGAAGCGGCCCTGCCGCGCGTGCTCGACCAGGTACTCGTTGATGCGGTCCTGGGTGACCGTGCGGCCGTAGGGGATCTTGGCGGCGTCGATCACCTCGACGTCGGCGGCCAGCTCGTCCAGCAGCCCGCCGGGGGCGAGCCGGTCGGTGACGACGACGTCGGCCATGGCGAGCAGCTGCCGCCCCCGCACGGTGATCAGGCCCGGGTCGCCCGGCCCGCCGCCGACGAGCGCGACGCCCGCGGGCTTGCGCCGGGAGTGCCGGGATTCGAGGGCGCCGTCGCGGAGCCCTTCCACCACCGCGTCGCGGATGCCCGCGGCGCGCCGGGGGTCGCCGCCGAGCAGCACCCCGACGGTCGCGTCGCCCGCGTGCCCGCTGGCGGGCGTCCAGGCCGGGGACGACTCGGCGTCGTCGGCCCGGACGGACCAGATCCGCGCGGCGTCGGCCTCCGCCACCACGTCGCCGTTGACCTTGGCGTCGTCGGTGACGGCCTGCACCAGCCAGGCGCCGGCACAGTCGCCGTGCTCGTAGCGCCGCCGGCGCCAGGTGATGCGGCCATGGTCGGCGAGGCCCTCCAGGGTCGCGGTGACCGAGGGGGACACGAGGACCACCTCGGCGCCGGCGTCCAGCAGGGCGGGCACGCGGCGCTGGGCGACCCGCCCTCCGCCGACGACGAGGACGCGTCGCCCGCCGAGTCGCAGGCCAAGCAGGTACGGGGGCACGGTGGTTCTCTCGGACGGGGTGGCGGACAGTGGCTTTGTGGAACAAAGGTACTCGGCCCGGGGAGTCGGTGGAGAGGGGCTCCGCCCGTTCGATAGCCGAGCGTGACTCATTCCGTGATCACGTTGTTACGGCCGCCCGGCGTCCTTCTCGCTCACCCCGGCGGAGTCGAACGTGGCGACCTCGTGCAGGACCCGCGCCGCGCCCTGGACCAGCGGCAACGCGAGCAGGGCGCCGGTCCCCTCGCCCAGCCGCAGCTCCAGGTCGACCAGGGGCCGCAGGCCGAGGGCCTCGACGGCGGCGGAGTGGCCGGGCTCGGCCGAGCGGTGTCCCGCGACGCAGGCGCCGAGGGCGTCCGGGCACAGCGCGGCCGCGACCAGGGCGGCGGCGCCGGCGATGACGCCGTCCAGGACGACGGGGACGCGCAGGGCCGCCGCGCCGAGGACGAATCCGGCGATCGCCGCGTGCTCCAGCCCGCCGACCGCCGCGAGGACCTCCATCGGCGCCTTGCCGTGCCCTTCCGCCAGCCCGTGCTTCGCCAGCGCGGCGCGCACCACCTCGACCTTGCGCGCGTGGGTGGCGTCGTCGATGCCGGTCCCCCGGCCGGTGACCCGCTCGGGCGGCAGGCCGGTGAATGCGGCGATCAGCGCGGCGGACGCGGTGGTGTTGGCGATCCCCATGTCCCCGGTGATCAGGCACCGGGCGCCCCGCGCGCGGAGCTCTCCGGCGGTCTCGATGCCCGCCTCCACGGCGCGCCGCGCCTGCTCGGCGGTCATCGCGGGCCCCGCCGTCATGTCGGCGGTACCGGGCGCGATCTTGCGGAGGAGCAGGCCGGGGGCCTCGTCCAGCTCGGCGGCGACGCCGATGTCGACCACCGTGACGTCCGCGCCGACCTGCGCGGCGAACGCGTTGACGACGGCGCCGCCGGCCAGGAAGTTGGCCACCATCTGCGCCGTGACCTCCTGCGGCCACGGCGTGACGCCCTGGGCGTGGACGCCGTGGTCGGCGGCGAACACGGCCACCGCGGCGGGCTCCGGCAGCGGCGGCGGGCACTGCCCGGCCAGCCCGGCGAGCCGGACCGACACCTCTTCCAGGACGCCGAGGGACCCGGGCGGCTTGGTGAGCCGGGCCTGGAGGTCGCGGGCGTCCCGCATGGCCGCCTCGTCCAGGGGGGCGATGGAGGCGACGGTCTCCTCGATCAGGTTCATGGCGTCCTTTCCGATGTCAGATGCCCAGCTCACCGAGCACCTCCAGCAGCCGGTCGTTGGACGGGCGGTCGCGCACGGCGATCCGCAGCCAGTCGGAGCCGAGCCCCGGGAAGGTGTCTCCGCGCCTGACGGCGTAACCGCGCTGCCTCAGCAGGGCCCTGATGCCCAGGGCGTCCGGCACGCGCAGGCACAGGAACGACGCGCGCGCTCCGGGCACGACGTACAGGCCCCTCGCCGCAAGCTCCGCGGCCAGCCGGTCGCGTTCGGCGGCGAGCTCGACGGCCCACGCCTCCCCTTCGGCGACGGCCTCGGGGCCGGAGCAGGCCTCGATGGCGGCGAGCGCCGGGGTCGACACCGCCCAGAGCGGCTGCGCCTCCGCCAGCCGTCCGATCAGGGCGGGCTCGGCCAGGACGTAACCGGCGCGCAGCCCGGCGAGGCCCCACGTCTTGGTCAGCGAGCGGATGACCACGACGCCCGGGGGCAGCCGCGCGGCGAGGCTCTCCGGCTCGCCCGGGACGCAGTCCATGAAGGCCTCGTCGACCACGACGGTCCGGCCGGGCGCGGCCAGCGCGGTGAGCGCGCCGGCCGGGTGCAGGACGGAGGTCGGGTTGGTCGGGTTGCCGATCACGACGAGGTCCGCGTCGTCCGGGACGGCTCCGGGGTCGAGGGTGAAGTCCTTCCCGAGGACCAGCCGCTCCACCTCGTGCCCGGCGCCGCGCAGCGCGGCCTCCGGCTCGGTGAACTGGGGGTGCACCACGACGGCCCGGTGCGGGGTGAGCACCCGTGCGAGCAGCACGAACGCCTCCGCGGCCCCGGCGGTGAGCAGCACCTCCTCGGTCGACCTGCCGTGCCGGGCGGCGACCGCCTTGCGGGCCGGGCGGGGGTCGGGGTAGGCGGCGAGGTCGGCGACGGACGCGCGGATGCGCTCGGCCAGCCACTCGGGGGGCGTCCCGGTGCGGACGTTGACGGCGAAGTCGGCGAGGCCGTCGCCGACCTCCGCGTCCCCGTGGTGGCGCAGGTCGACATCGGCGGGCTCGGTCACGGCCGCTCCGCCTCGTAGTAGAGCAGCGCGTTGACGGCGGCGGCCGCGACCGCGGACCCGCCCTTCTCCGAGACGTTGCTGAGCTGCGGCAGCCCGCTCGCGCGCAGGGCGTCCTTGGCCTCGCAGGCGCCGACGAAGCCCACCGGCATCCCGATCACCAGGGCGGGGCTCACCCGGCGGGTGATGATCTCGAAGAGCGCCTCCGGCGCGGAGCCGACCACCCAGACCGCGCCCGGGCCCACCTCCGAGTACGACAGCCGGACGGCCGCGGCGGACCGGGTGATGCCGGCGGCGCGCGCCATCCGGGCGGCGGCCGGGTCGGCGGCGTGGCAGACCGCCTCACGGGCGGTGATCCCGGCGGCGACCATGCCCTCGTCGGCGACGATCGGCGCACCGGCGCGCAGCGCGGCCCAGCCCTGGGCGAGGGACTCCTCCGTGGTCACCAGGTCGACCGCGTACTCCAGGTCGGCGGTGGCGTGGATCACCCGCTCGGCCACCGCCCGCCAGAGCGGCGGCATCGGGGAGAGGTCGACACGGGACCGGAGGACCTCATACGAGCGGACCTCGATCGGGTGGGGCCGGCGGACGGTCAACTGCGCTCCTCCACAACTCCGGGCAACGCGGAGATGGTCTCGATGGGGCGGCTCGTCCGGGAGGTCGGCCGCTCGGGGGTCCGGGCGTCGCGCTCGCCCCAGACGACGATCACGGGCTCCCCCGCCTCCGCCCGCGGGTCCAGCGGGGCGGCCTGGAGCCGGACGGCGTCGGCGGCGAAGCCCTGCCCGCCCAGTTCGTCCAGTATGGCGCGAGCCTCGGCGGGCGTCGCCAGGACGACGATCCGTGCCGGGCGGAGGGCCGCGCAGACCTGGACGGCCTCCGGCCCGCCGCGGCCGAGGAAGACGGCGTCGGGCACGGGGAGGTGCTCGGCGCTGGACCGGACGTCGCCGGACGCCATCGCCACCTTGACGCCGTGCAGGCGGACGTTCTCCCGCACCCGCGCGCACGCGGCGTGGTCGCGGTCGACGGCGACGACGGCCGCGCCGAAGCGGGCGCACTCGATGCCGACCGAGCCGTCGCCGGACTCCACGTCCCACACCATGTCGCCGACCTTGGGGCCGAGCTTGGCCAGGACGAAGGCGCGCACCTCCGGGCGCGGGCCCGGTCCGCCGCCGAAGGCGTCCGCCGGCAGCGCCCACCCGGCCGGGCCCGGCGCCGGCCCGCCAACCCAGCCCGCCTCTCCCAGCGCATGGCGGTTGTCCAGGACGAGCACGACCTCGGGGTCGTTCCACGGACGGGTGGTCGCCTCCGCCGGGCGGACGTAGACGACACGCTCCTTGGGGCCGCCCAAGTCCTCGCAGACGACGAACGAGCGCGGCGTGACGGGGAACAGCGCGCGTGCCAACTCGGATGGCCCAGCACCCGGCTCGGTCAGGACGGCCACTTTCGGATGGGCGCGGCACGCGTTGACGGCCTGCCTCAGATGCCCGTCCTTGGCGGAGACGACGAGAGCATCGTCCCAGGGCAGGCCTGCTTGGGCGAAAGCCCGCGCCACCTGGGGCGTCCCGGGAAAGGCTTCAGGCGCGTGCCCCTCTTCGAGCAGTTCGCGGACGACTCCGAAGTAACCGGGGTCGCCGTCCACGACGAGGACGACGTCCTCTTTACTGACGTCGACACCTTCGAGTGCTTCCAGGAAATCCGTGGTGGCGACCGTGCGGGCATCCGGCGCCAGGGGAAGCCCGTCGAGATGCCCGGCGGCGCCCACCACCAGCGTGGCGCTCTCCAGAGCCGCCTTGGCCCCCTCCAGAAGGGGCGACCCGTCGCGGCCGACGACCGTCAGCATCGCTACCTGGCCATTCGCCCGTACATGCCGACCATGCGTTCTCCTGCCGCGTCCAGGAGCACCACCTGGGCGGCGACCGGACTGGCCGCCGTGCCCGCCGCCTCTGCGGCGAGGCGTTCGAGGCCCTCGGCCGTCCTGCGGCACAGCTCGCGCCCGCACGGGCCGAGCTTGCCGGCGGCGTCCCACAGCGCGTAGACGTCCTGGACCGCCTCGGCCTGCGCCACGCGGCCGGCCAGGGCGGGCCCGCAGTCCATGTCCAGCGTGATCGATTCCAGCAGGCCCGCGGCGCCACCGAGGAACGCGGCCTGCTCCGCGATGCGGGCGACCATGACGACCTGCCCGTACCCGGCCTTGACCGCCTCCCGCAGCCGCTCCGCCGAGACCGGGACGAAGCTCGCCTCCGGCAGGTTCGGCAGCATCCGGCGCGCGGCCTCGCCCGCGCCCTCTCCGTACATCACGAGCGTCCTGTCAGCAGCGGTCACCTGTGCCGTCCCTCCTGGTCGTCGGCGACGAGCTTTCCCGAGGCGCCGCCGGAGCGGCGCGCTGGCGCGCCGACGAGAGGCGGATCGGTCGCGATGCGGCTGAAGACGACCATGTCGCGGCTGACGCCCTCGGCGTCGCGCTCGCCGCCGCGCGCGACGCCCTCGCGCACGTAGCCGGCCTTCTCCGCGACCCGGATCGAGGCGGGGTTGGTGACCATCGCGCGCAGTTCGATGCGGAACAGCCCGCAGGTGCGCAGCGCCCAGTCGGAGATCAGGGAGAGCGCCTCGGTGGCGTGGCCCCGCCCGCGCGCGCTCGGCCGCATCCCGTACCCGACCTCGCACGTCAGGTGCGTCCAGTTCACTCTGAACAGCCCGATGGTGCCCACCAGGGCGTCGGTCTCGCGGTCCGCCGCCGCCAGATGGACGCCCAGGCCGAACCGCTGGACCTTGTGGACGCCCTCCCGCAGGAACCAGGCGATGGGCTCGGCCTCCAGGACGTCCGGGAAGTTGGGGGGCAGGTAGTCCTCCCCGGCGCGGATCGCCTCGATCAGCGCGGGCGCGTCGTCGAGGCCGAACGGTCGCAGGACGAGCCGCTCGCCTTCCAGGCGCACGCCCTCCTCGAACGCGTTCACGCGCGCTCCCCTCACGTCGCCCGCCGCGCACCGCCGACCGTACTGCGCCGGCCGCCCCACAGAATAGGCTGTCGCGGTGAGCTACCAGCGCCTGTCCCCGGACGAGCGGCGCGCCCAGATCCTGGACGTCGCGCGGCGGATGTTCACCGAGCTGCCGTACGCCGAGGTGTCCACGGCCGCGATCGCGCGGGAGACCGGCGTGCAGCGCGGGCTGATCCACTACTACTTCGGGACGAAGCGGGAGCTGTTCCTCAAGGTCGTGCAGGGCCTGACGGCGTCGGCCGCGATGCAGGCCCCGCCGCCGGACGAGCGGCTGACGCTGCCCGCGGCGGTCGAGCTGTGCGTCGACCTGTTCCTCGACACGGCCGAGCGCAACGCGACGACGTGGTTCGCGGCGCTGGACGCCGAGGGCTTCGGTCAGGACCCCGAGCTCCTGCGCATCGTCAACCGGTTCCGGGACGAGACGGTCGAGCACATGCTCGCCGTGCTGCGGGTGCCCGAGCCGACCGAGACGCTGCGGGCCGTGCTGCGGGCCTACTCGGGGCTGGCGGACGCGGCGACGCGCCAGTGGCTCCAGGAGAAGACGCTCGACCGCGACCAGGTCCGCACGCTGCTCACCAGGTCGCTGCTCACGCTCGTCAGCGACATCGGCCCCGCGCTGGAGAAGCCCCCGCAGGGTTAGCGGCGGGCTAGGCGACGGGGGTCTCACCGGTACCGGGGACGGCGAACCAGACGGCCTTCCCCCGCACGGGCGGCCCGAGCCGGGAGAGGGTGCGCCGCAGGCCCCAGCGTCCGGCCGACAACTCCCGGACGATGCTGAGCCCGCGCCCGCAGTCGCCTGAAGTCCACGAGTAGCCGGGCAGGCCGGCGTCGGCGTAGGTGTCGAAGACGGCGCACCGCACCTCGCCCGCCGCCCCGTCCCCCATGTAGAGCCACAGCTCGTGCGGGCCGTGCTCGCCGGCGTGCTGGTGGGCGTTGGTGGCCAGTTCGCTCACCATGAGCTGGGCGTCGGCGATCCCGTCCGCCGGCGCCCCGAGGGAGGCGAGGGCGTCGCGCAGGACGCGCCGGGCGTGGCCCGCGCCTCCCGGGCCGCCCGGCAGGGCCCACACCCACCCGGGCGCGCCGTCGCCACGGACGGGCTCGACGCCCGTCATGGCGTCGGCCATGGTCTCCGCCGTCAGGTCGGCTGGCATGCTCTTCACGGTTCCTCCCGCGGAATCGTGCGAGTGGGACGGACCGGGCCGGCGGACCGCGGTCGTCACTGTGGGTCCACGGCCGATCACGCATCCCAGCGTGACGTGAGATTCTCACAACCGCAACACCCTTCATGGAATTGCTCTGCCCTTCCTGCCGGGTTCGTCAATCGCGTTGTGACGGGCGCCGGGAGTGATAAAGACTCCACTCCCATGACCTACCGCCCCACCGTCCGTGGCCGCCGTCTCGCCCGGGAGCTCCGCAAGCTGCGCGAGGAGCAGGGCCTGACGCTGCAGGAAGTGGCGGACCGGCTCGACTGGTCGAGAGCCACCGTCTCCCGCCTGGAAACCAGCCAGACCCGCCCCAAACCCGGCGACATCGCCGACATCCTCGACCTCTACGGAGTGCCGAGCCCGGACCGCGACGCGCTCATCACGCTGGCCCGGCAGGCCGGCCAGCGCGGCTGGTGGACCGCCTACCAGGACGTCTTCGCGGGCAGCTACGTCGCGCTCGAGGACGAGGCCTCCCACATCCGCACCTGGGACCCGCAGCTCGTGCACGGCCTGCTGCAGATCGAGCCGTACTCCCAGGCCGTCATCAGGGCGGGCCGGCTGCTGCCCTCCGAGGAGGAGATCGAGCGCCGCATCGCCGCCCGCAAGATCCGCCAAGCCCTCCTGGACCGCGCCGACGCGCCGCGCCTGGAGGTCATCTTCGACGAGGCGGTGCTGCACCGCCCGATCGGCGGCCGGGAGGTGATGCGGGCCCAGTTGGAGGCCCTCGCCACCGCCGCGAAAATCCGCCCATCCGTGACGATCCAGGTACTTCCGTTTACAGCAGCGGAGCATGCGGGCTTGGACGGACGTTTCACCATATTGTCGTATCCGGACCCCGCAGACCCTGATATCGCCTACGTCGAGGGGACCATGGGTGACGTTTACCTTGAGAGCGCCGAGGCAATAGCAAAACATAGGGATCGCTTCCAACGGATCGTGGACGCGGCCCTGTCCCCCGAGGATTCCGCGCACCTCATCGCCGAGGCAGCAAGGAGCAGCCTGTGACCCACCTCCACCGCGAACTCACCCTGGCCGTCTGGCGCAAGTCGTCCCGCAGCGGAAGCGGAGACCAGTGCGTCGAGATGGCGGCCCTGTCCAGCGGCCTTCGCGCGGTGCGCGACTCCAAGGACCCCGCCGGCCCCGCCCTGGTGCTGACGCCGTCCGCCTGCCGGAGCCTGCTGGACACGATCAAGGAGAGCTAGCGAGCGGTGGCGGGGCCGCGGCGAAGGACGCCGCGGCCCCGTTCCGTGCCCGCCGGGGGGCGCGGCGGGCCCGCACCCCTTCCCGAGAAACTAGAACGTGTTCTAGTATCGCCGGTGCGTCGACTACCGGAGGGTGCAACGTGACCGCGGAACTCAAGCTCGGCATCAACGTCGGCTACTGGCAGCGCGACCCCGACGACCAGACCGAGACGGTCCTGGCCGCCGAGCGCTGCGGCTACGACTCGGTGTTCACCGCCGAGGCGTACGGCTCGGACGCGTTCACCGCGCTCGCCTGGTACGGCGCCCGCACGTCCCGGATCAAGCTGGGCACGGCCGTGGTCCAGATGTCGGCGCGGACCCCGGCCGCCACCGCGATGCACGCGCTCACGCTGGACGCCCTGTCGGGCGGGCGCGTCATCCTCGGGCTCGGCGCCTCCGGCCCGCAGGTCGTGGAGGGCTGGTACGGGCAGCCGTTCCCGAAGCCGCTCGCCCGCACTCGCGAGTACCTCGACATCGTGCGGCAGGTGTGGCGCCGCGACGCCCCGGTGACCAGCGAGGGCCCGCACTACCCGCTGCCCTACCCCGGCGGGTCGGGCCTCGGCAAGCCGCTGAAGTCGATCGCCCACCCCGTCCGCCCGGAGATCCCCGTCTACCTGGGCGCGGAGGGGCCGAAGAACGTCGCGCTGTCCGCCGAGATCACGCAGGGCTGGCTGCCGCTGTTCGTCGACCCCGAGCAGATCGAGCCCGTGTTCGGCGCGTCGCTGGCCGGCCGCCCGGAGGGCTTCGAGATCGCCGCGACCGTCACCACGATCGTCACCGACGACCTGGCGTCCGCGCTGGAGTTCGCCAAGATCCCGCTCGCCTTCTACATCGGCGGGATGGGCGCCAAGGACCGCAACTTCCACCTCGACCTGATCGGCCGGCTCGGCTACGCGGAGGAGGCGGGGCGCGTCCAGGAGCTGTTCCTGAGCGGCCGGCGCGACGAGGCGATCAAGGCCGTCCCGGACGGGCTGGCCGACGCCATCTCCCTCCTCGGCCCGCTCGGGCGGATCAAGGAGAGGCTCCAGCTGTGGCGCGACAGCCCGGTCACCACCCTCCTGATCGCCGGGGTGAAGGACGAGCCGACCCTGCGCGCCATCAAGGAGATGGCCGACGCCTGAGCCGCCGGGCTCCCGGACGGCGGGCCCTGGAGATCAAGAACACATCATCGCGCGGAATGGAGGTAGGGACCTGGGTGCT
This sequence comes from Actinomadura sp. K4S16, assembly GCF_008327685.1. Taxonomy (GTDB): domain Bacteria; phylum Actinomycetota; class Actinomycetes; order Streptosporangiales; family Streptosporangiaceae; genus Spirillospora. The sequence continues at coordinate 188,620 of NZ_BDDE01000016.1, read as the reverse complement.
GCACGGAATGCACCCAGGAGAGACGCAGACTGGAGATGGGACACACGATGTCCACGCAGGAGGACGCCGCCCGGCTTCTCGTCAGGATCCTCGAGGCGGAGGGCGTCGAGTACGTCTTCGGCATCCCGGGCGAGGAGAACATCCATTTCGTCGACGCGCTGAACGACTCGCCGATCCGCTACATCCTCGTCCGGCACGAGCAGGGCGCCGCGTTCATGGCGGAGATCTACGGCCGCCTCACCGGCAAGGCGGGCGTGGCCTCCGCGACGCTCGGCCCCGGCGCGATCAACCTCCAGCTCGGCGTCGCGGACGCCACCACCAACAGCACGCCCGTCGTCGCGATCTCCGCCCAGGTCGGCCTGGACCGCATCTACAAGGAGTCGCACCAGATCGTCGACCTGGTCTCCCTGTTCCGCCCGATCACCAAGTGGTCGGAGCTCGCGCCCCGGGCGGAGGCGCTGCCCGAGATGGTCCGCAAGGCGTTCAAGACGGCGCAGACCGAACGCCCCGGCGCCGTCTACCTGGCGATTCCGGAGGACGTGGAGTCTGCCAAGGTGCCCGCCGACCTCGGGCCCCTGCCGGTCAACGTCGTCCGCCCGCAGGAGCCGTCGGCGTCCCAGATCGCCCGCGCCGCCGACGTGCTCGCCCTCGCCCGGCGGCCGATCGTCCTGGCCGGCCACGGCGCCACCCGGGCCCGCGCGAGCGACGCCCTCGTGTACTTCTCCGAGCACCTCGGCCTGCCGGTCGCCACCACCTTCAACGGCAAGGGCGTCTTCCCCGACGACCACCGCAACGCCCTCGGCGCGTTCGGCTTCATGCGCCACGACTACGTCAATTACGGCTTCGACGAGGCGGACGTACTGATCGCGGTCGGCTACGAGCTCCAGGAGTTCGACCCCGTCAAGATCAACCCGAACGCGGACAAGAAGATCATCCACATCCACCAGTCGCCCGCCGAGGTCGACGACCACTACCCGGTCGAGGTCGGCATCCAGGGCGACATCTCCCGCTCGCTGCGCGCACTCGCCGACTCGGTCCACCGCCGCTTCGACGTGAACGGCACACGCCAGAGGATCCGGGAGATGCTCCGGGAGGAGCTGGCCGAGGGGGCGGCCGAGGACGGCTTCCCGCTCTCCCCCCGCCGCATCGTCGCCGACGTCCGCACCGCCATGGGCCGCGGCGACATCGTCCTCGCCGACACCGGCGCGGTGAAGATGTGGATGGCCCGCATGTACCCGACCTACGAGCCGAACACGCTGCTGGTCTCCAACGGGCTGTCGTCGATGGGCTTCGCCGTCCCCGGCGCGATCGCCGCCAAGCTCGCCCACCCCAACCGCAGGGTCCTGGCCGCGACGGGCGACGGCGCGTTCATGATGAACTCCCAGGAGCTGGAGACGGCCGTCCGCGAGAACATCCCGATCACCGTGCTGATCTGGGACGACTCCGCCTACGGCCTGATCGAGTGGAAGATGGACCTCGACCTCGGGCGCAGTTCGAACATCAGGTTCGGCAACCCCGACTTCGTCCGGTACGCCGAGAGCTTCGGCGCCCGCGGCTACCGCGTCGAGTCGGCCGCCGAACTGCTCCCCACCCTCCGCAAGGCCCTCGCGGACGACGCGGTCTCGGTCATCGCCGTCCCGGTCGACTACTCCCACAACCTGCAGCTGACCGACAAGCTGGGCGACCTCACCGGCCCCTTCTGACCGGGGCTCCGGTGACGGACGGTCACGCGCGGCAGACGATCTCGCCGTGGGTGACGGAGTACCAGCCGTCCTCGGCGGCGGCCCACGCCTTCCAGCCCTCGTAGACGCGCTGGAGTTCGGCGCGGGTGGCGTGGCCGCCCGCCACGGCGTGGTCGGCGACGGACGACCTGATCAGGCGGCCGCCCCACGACTCGCTCCACCACTCGCGCTCCTCCGGGGTGGCGTAGCACCAGGCCGAGGCGGACGCGGTGACCTCGGTGAACCCGGCGGCGCGGGCCCAGGAGACGAGGCGGCGGCCGGCGTCGGGCTCGCCGCCGTTGCCGCGCGCGACCTTGTAGTAGATCGGCAGCCAGGCGTCCATGCCGGGCGGGTCCGGGTACCAGGCCATGGTGCCGAAGTCGGCCTCGCGCACGGCGACGATCCCGCCCGGCCTGGCGACGCGGCGCATCTCGCGCAGCGCCTGGACGGGATCGCCGACGTGCTGGAGGACCTGGTGGGCGTGGACGACGTCGAACGTGCCGTCCGGATGGTCCAGGGCGTGGACGTCGGCGACCGCGAACTCGACGTTGTCCAGGGAGGCGGTGTTCCTGCGGGCCTCGTCCAGGACGGTCTCGGCGGAGTCGGCGGCGACGACTCGTCCCGGCGCGACGCGTTCGGCGAGCCCGGCGGTGATGGTGCCCGGCCCGCACCCGACGTCCAGCACCGACAGGCCCGGACGCAGGTGCTCGATCAGGTAGGCGGCGGAGTTCTCGACCGTGCGCCACTGGTGCGCGCTCAGCACGCTCTCGTGGTGGCCGTGGGTGTAGGTCGCCTTCGCGGTCATCGGGGTCGCCTCTCTGTGTCCGGGTGCCCTCCACCGTACGACCACTTCTCATAATTTGAGAAGTACGTATCATTATTTGAGATGAGCAGGCGCGAAAAAAAGGGACCGAGGTGTCGGCCTCGGTCCCTCTGCGGGGTCGGTTCGTCAGGCCGCCACGGGGACGCGGCGGCGGGGCATCGGCTGCGGGCGCACGGGCAGTGCCTCGACCACCGCGAGCGGGGGCGCGGTCTCGGCGTAGGCGTTCAGCGCCGCATGGGGAAGCTCGGTGAGCCACGGCTCCACGACGGTCCGCTCGGCGGGCCCGTACAGCCGCGGGTGAGTGAGATGGAACGTGCCGGTCGCTGCGCTCACTGCCAACGCCCCTTCCTTGGCCGGTGGGGCCGCGCCTGTGCGAACACCACCGTCTGTCACATACCCCTAGGTACGTAGTTGAAAGCAACCTGGTTCGACACTTGTTCCCGGTGTCTCCCAAATCACAAGGTCAACGCTACGCGGAGGGTCTGACATTCTCGAACCCTTATCCGGCTAGTCCGGACGGGGCGCCGGGTCCGCGGTCACGGAGCGCAACAGCGGGCGGCTCAGCGCGCTCGCGCCGATGATGCCGCCGAAGCCGAGGACGACGAACCCGGCGAGCCCCGCCAGCCCGGAGAGCCCGAACCCCTGCGCGAACGGCAGGCTGAAGAACAGGCCCGCCAGCAGGGAGCCGCCGCCCATGACGGCGAGCGGGATCAGCGTCTCCTGGCGGCGCGCCCGGTCGAGCACGGACAGTGGCGTCCCGGCGAGGCGCAGCATCGCGTACGCCTGCCTGCGGTCCAGGACGGCGGACGCCCCGGTGATGCCCGCGCTGGTGATGGCGAGCAGGAACGAGACGGCGAGGACGATCAGCGCGCCGGTGCGCAGGTCGGCCAGCAGCCGGTCCCCGGTCACCTCGTCGTCCGCCGGCGCGGTGGCCGTCCTCCCAGGGACGAGGCCGCTCAGTGCCGTGCGCGCCCGGTCGACGGCGGCGGCGCCGGAGACCTCGACGACCACCACACCGGTCGCGGTGGCAGGACCGGCGGCGGCCGGCGCGCCGTCCCCGGTCTCGGTGCGGCGCACCGACACGTCCGCGTCGAGGCCGGCGAGCCTGCCCCGCGCCTGCTCGGCGACCGCGGCGGACCGCGCGTACGGGACGGCCAGCCTCAGCTCGTCCCGCGCCTCGCCGGTGGACGCGGGGGTGTTCAGCAGGGCGAAGAACCCTGCGATGAAGCCGGTGAGCGCGACTCCGGCGACCGTCCGCCAGGCCGAGCGCGGGTCGTCCACGAGGCGGCGCCCGGCGAGCAGCCGGGCCGGGCCGCGGGCCGCCGCGACCGTCAGGTGGCCGATGACCGCCACCACCCATGGGCCCGCGAAGTTGATCGTAAGGAAGGCCAGCATGAGGAAGACCATCAGGATGACCATCCCCGCGCGGCCCATGTCGACCAGGCCGCCGCCCACCGCGCCGAACGCGGCGACGACGGCGAGCAGCGCGACGATCCGGACCGCCCGCATGCCGGGCGGGGTCTCGCGGCGCGCGACGCCGAGCGGGCCGACGACCACGCGGCGCAGGCCCGCGACGGCGCTGGCGCCGACGAGCAGGGGCACCCCCGCGAGCACGCCCGCGAGGACGGCCGGACCCGGCCACAGGTCGCCGGCGAACCAGCCGCCGCCCGCGATCGTGATGCGGGCGAGCGCCGGGACCGCCGCCGCGTAGAGCGCGAGCCCCGCCACCGCGCCCGCCGCCGCCGTCAGCACCGCCTCGGCCGCGGTGATCGCCACGACCTGCCCCGGGGTGGCGCCGACCAGCCGCAGCGCCGCGAGCCGGGCGTCGCGGCGGGCCACGGTGAGCCGGGCCGCGGCCCCGCCGAACACCAGCAGCGGGACGACCATCAGCACCGAGGCCAGGCCCGCGAGCCACAGGTAGATGCCGGCGCCCCAGGACGCGCCGGTCGCGAACCGGTCGATGCGGGTCGGGCCTCCGCTCGTGCCCAGGTGCTCGACGGCGTCCCGGTCGGCGGTCATGGCGGGGTCGTCGGCGGTGCGCCCGACCACGGCGACGAGCTCTCCGGGATGGACGAGCGCGCCGCGTCCGAGCGTGCCCGCCCGATGGGGGAACCGCTCGGCGAGTTGGTCGGCGGGAAGCTCCCTCATCAGGCGGGCCAGTGCGGGCGACGTCCAGACCTCGCCGGGCTTCGGGAACCGGGGCATGCCGGGCGGCACCGGGGCGTCGCCCTTCAGCGCGGCCAGGTCGACGACTGTGATCGGCTTGCCCTGGACATAGTCGGTCGACAGCGCCTCTATCGCGGAGGGGTCCGCGCTCGTCCCGCCCGGATGCCGCCAGGCGTCGGCGTGGGCGCGCTGGAGGAACGCGTGGTCGGCGCCCACCGCGAACAGCAGGAGCCCCGTCGAGACGGCGACGGCGGCGAGGGTGAGGAACGTGCCGAGCATGCTGTTCCGGCCGCCGCCGCGCAGCAGCCGCCAGGAGAGTTGCACTGCCGTGCGCATCAGGCCGTCCTCCGCATGGGGTGCTGGATGCGGCCGTCGCGGACCTCCAGGACGCGGTCGCACCAGGCCGCCACGGCGGGGTCGTGGGTGACGACGACCAGGGACGCGCCGTTGTGCTTGGTCGCGTCCACGAGCAGCCGCATGGTGTCGTGGCCGGTCGCCTGGTCGAGCGCGCCCGTCGGCTCGTCCGCGAACACGACCGCCGGGCGCGGCACGAGCGCGCGGGCGATCGCGACGCGCTGCGCCTGACCGCCCGACAGCTCGCCCGGACGCCGGCGCTCCAGCCCGTCCAGTCCGAGGGGCCGGAACCAGGACCGCGCGGCCTGCTCCGCCTCCCGCCTGGACGTGCCGCCCAGCATCAGCGGCAGCGCGACGTTCTCCACGGCGGGCAGCTCGGGGAGCAGCTGCCCGAACTGGAACACGAACCCGAACCGGCTGCGCCGCAGCGCGCTGCGCCGGCGCTCGCCGAGCGTGTCGATCCGCTGGCCGAGCAGGTGCACCTCCCCCGCGTCCGGCGGCAGGATCCCGGCGAGGCAGTGCAGCAGCGTCGACTTGCCCGACCCGGACGGCCCCATGATCGCGACGGCCTCGGCGCGGTCCACGGCCAGGTCGACGCCGTCCAGGGCGACGGTCACCCCGAACCGCTTCACCAGCCCGCGGCCGGACAGGACGGGCTCGCTCACGCCGCCTCCCCCCGCTCACCCGACGGGCTCGGCTCGCCCGAGGGGCGCAGTTCCACGACGTTGTCGGGCGGACGGGTGCGGCGGCGGTTCCGGATCGACTCGGCGATCTCCATGGCGGGCATCACGACGCCGCCGTAGACCACGAAGACGGCGAACGCGGCGGCGAGGGGAAGGTAGATCAGGTACATGCCCCCAGCGTGCGCGGCGCCGCCGCCCGGCCGCATCGGACGCGGGGCCACGCCCTGAGGCGCCGTATCGGCCGAACGGCCGATACGGCGGTCCGCATCGAGTCGTACGCTGCGTGAACGTGAGCGACATAGGGGCACGGCTGGACCGCATCCACTCGGTGGGCGGCTGCCTGATGCGCGCGGCGTACGCCGGTTTCGCGGCCCTGTACCTGCTGGGGTGCGCGGCCGCCGGGATCGGGCACGCCCCGATCCTGGGGATGGTGTTCATCGCGGCGGTGGCCAACGCCGCGGCGGTCTCCGGGCGCCGCTTCCTGCTGTGGGCCGCCGCGGCCGGGGCGCTGTCGGCGTTCGGCACCCTCTACTTCGGGACGGCGGTCCGGCCGGAGCTCGCCGCCCCGAGCCTGTTCGCGGAGATCGGCGGCCTGCTGATCGTCCTCGCGCGGGTGGTGTGGAAGGCCCACCGCGACCGGCTCGTCCCGCTCGCGGTGCTGCTCGGCGCGGCGGTCCTGGCGACGCCGCTGCGCTGGTCGCTGATCGCGGCGGCGCTGTTCACCGCCCCGCTCGGCATCACCGTGGCGGTCGCGCTCGGCGTCGGCCTCTACCTGCGGGCGCTGGACGCGCGGCGGGCCAGGTCGCTGGCGGCGGCGCGGCGGGACGAGCGGCTGGAGCTGGCCCGCGACCTGCACGACTTCGTCGCCCACCACGTGACCGGCATCGTCGTCCAGGCGCAGGCGGCGCGGTTCACGGCGCAGTCGGGCGCCGCGCAGACGCAGGAGCAGCTCGACCGGATGCTCGGCGAGATCGAGAAGGCCGGCACCGAGGCGCTCACCTCGATGCGGCGCATGGTCGGGCTGCTGCGGGACGCCCAGAACGTGAACGCGCCGGACGGGGAGGCCCTCCCCTCCGGCGGCGCCGGAACCCGGCCCGTCGGCGGCCTCGCGCAGCTCGAAGAGCTCGTCGAGGGGTTCGCGCACCCGCCCGCCGCGCTCACGCTGGAGCCCGGGCTCGGCACGCTGCCGCCCGAGGTCGCGGCGTCGGCGCACCGCGTCGTCCAGGAGGCGCTGACCAACGTCCGCAAGCACGCCGCCGACGCCGCGAGCGTGCGGGTCTCGCTCGCGCGGGTCGGCGGCGACGTCGAGGTCGCCGTGCGGGACGACGGGCGCGGGCGCGGCGGCAGGCGGCTGCCGTCCGGCGGGTTCGGGCTCACCGGGCTGGCCGAGCGGGTCGGCGCGCTCGGCGGGCGGCTGCACGCGGGCCCGCGCCCCGAGGGCGGGTGGGAGGTCGTCGCGCGCCTGCCCGTTCCGGACGGATGACCGTATCGGCCGATGACTGGGGATGCTGACACAATCGGCAGGGTGACCATCCGCGTACTGATCGCCGACGACCAGGAGATGGTCCGGACCGGGTTCCGGATGATCGTCGATTCGCAGCCCGACATGGAGGTGGTCGGGGAGGCCGCCGACGGCGCCGAGGCCGTCGCGCTGGCCCGCCGGCTGCGTCCCGACGTGTGCCTGTTCGACGTCCGGATGCCGCGGATGGACGGCCTGGAGGCGACCCGCGCCCTCGCCGGCCCCGGCGTCCCCGACCCGCCGCGCATCGTGATCGTCACCACGTTCGACATGGACGAGTACGTGTACGGGGCGCTGCGCGGCGGCGCGGTCGGGTTCCTGCTGAAGGACAGCGGGCCCGCGCTGCTGGTCGAGGCCGTCCGCGCGGCGGCGAACGGCGGGTCGCTGGTGTCGCCGTCCATCACCGTCCGGCTGCTGGAGCGGCTCGCGAAGCCGCCGGCGCGGCCCGTCCCGCCGCGCGAGCCGCTCACCGACCGGGAACTGGACGTGGTCCGGCTCGTGGCGCGCGGCAGGACGAACGAGGAGATCGCCGCGGAGCTGTACGTGTCGCTCTCCACGGTCAAGACGCACCTCGGCAGCGTCAACCGCAAGCTGAACACGCGGAACCGGGTCGCGACGGCCGCGTGGGCCTGGGAGTCGGGCCTCATGACCTGACGGCCCGGGCGGGGAACGCGGACGGGGGAACACGGGAGACGGGGGAGGCTGGGCACTGGCACCGGAGTCGATGAACGGGCTGCCCGTGACCGTCCTGGTCGTATGGGTGCTGTGCGCGGCGGGCTGGGGCGCGGTCCTGCTGGGCCTGCGGCGCGGCCTGCGCGGACCGGCCCGGGGGCCCGCCCTGTTCGCGCACACCGCGACCCCGGCGGCCGTCGTCCTGCTCTTCGCCCTGATCGGCTTCGGGTCGCTGCCCGCGACGATCGCGCTGACCTCCGAGTGGTGGGCGCTGCTGGCGGTGACCGGGCTCCGGCCCGAACGGCTGCTGTCCACAGGTGGCCTCGGGCGCCTCGCCGCCTGGGCCGCCGTCACCGCCGCCGCGACGTGGGCTGCGACCCGGCTCGTCCTGCACATGTGACGATCCGGTAAGGGCCCGAACCCGCGTTGGGCCGCGTCGGTCAAACGTACGTAGTATCCAAAACAGGCAATGGCAAAGGCCCTGGGGAGGTGGATCATGCCGTGTGCACTCTGCGGCGACATCATCCCGACGGAGGTCGACCGGTGCCCGGCCTGCGGCGCCTGGGCCAGGCGCCGCGACTTCCGGGCCGTCGGCGTGGCCGTGTTCATGCTGCTCGGCTTCAACGCGTTCGTGGCCCTCGGCTCGGGGATCAGCCTGCTCAGGCTGGCGCGGCCGCTGCACGGCGCGACGCACGACAGCTATGACGCCGCCGCCACCGGCAAGGCCCTCGCCCCCTACGCGGACGTGTTCACGATCGGCGCGATCATGGCGGCGGTCACCGGCCTGCTGTACCTCACCTGGCTGTGGCGGGCGTTCCAGCAGTCCCCCGGCCCGCACCGGCACCACCGCGCCTGGGTCCTGCTCGGCTGGTTCCTCCCGGTCGTCAACCTGTGGGTGCCGCCCCGGGTGGTCTACGAGGTCTGGGTGAACAGCGGCCGGTACCGGACGGCCGAGCGCCAGGGCGCCGCGCTCGTCGTCGCGGGCTGGTGGGGCTGCGCCCTGCTCGGCCTCGTCCTCGGCCGCGTGTTCACGCACGGCAGCGTCGAGACCCTCGCCGACGCCCGCCTCGACGTGCACGTCGGCGTCGCCGCGGCCGCCTTCCAGGCCCTCGCCGCCGCGCTCTGCATGGCCACCGTCTTCCAGATCACCCGGATCCAGATCACCCGGTGAGCCGGGCGGCGCGGGTCAGTCCGGAGCGGGGCCGGAGCTGCCCTGGCTGGTGTGCCAGAGGGCGGTTCCCGGGGGGCGCTTGATGGCCGGACCCGCATGGCCGATGTCGGAGTACGGCGACATCGCGAAGCCCGTGGGCTGGACGATGCGGCGGCCCACCGGACGGCCGCGGCCGTCCGTTCCCGCCATCGCCGCGCGGAGGGCCTCCGGGCCGCCGCGCCGCCACTCCTCGTGCAGGGCGTTCAGGTCCCAGCAGGCGTTCGCGGTGATCGAGACGGCGCGGGCCCCGGCGCGGCGGAGCCGCCCCCGGGCGACGAGCAGCCAGGAGCCGAACACGGTGGCGGCGCACCTGTCCTGCACCGACTCGAAGAACGTGAGGTCCACCGGGCCGGTCGCGTCGTCCAGCGTGGCGAAGATGACGCGCTGCCCCGACCTGACCGCCGGGGTCTGCGTCGCGACCTTGACCCCGGCGACCAGGACCTCGCTCTTGTCCGGACGTCCCGGCAGGTCGGCGGCGCGGACGACGCCGAGCCCGGCGAGCAGCCCGGCGTAGAAGCTCATGATGTGCCGGCTCACGTCCATGCCCAGGATGTCCAGCTCCGCCTCGACCACCTCGGCCGGCGTCATCGGCGGCAGCTCGCCCGCCGGGATCTCCTCCGCCAGGTCGGCCGCCACGTCGACCAGGGCGTCCTCTCCGTCCTCGCGGCCGAGGGGGAGCTGCCCCTCCGGGATCCGCGCGGGACGGGCGGTGACCCGGTCGAGGGCGCCGACGCGGCACAGCAGGTCGCGGCGCGGGACGCCGTCGTAGAGGGCGTCGAACGCGCCCGCCAGGACGAGCCGCTCGGCGATCGGCCGCGACACCCGGGCGCGGCGCCAGAAGTCGGTCAGCGACCGGTACGGCCGGGCCCCGGTGATCCTGCCGATCTCCGCCTCGGAGATGCCCTTGACCTCGCTCAGCGCGACCCGGATCCCGGCCGGGCCGCCCGCCGCGACGGGTTCGGCGCGCCACTGCGCGTCCGAGCGGTTGACGTCCAGCGGGAGGATCGGGACGCCGAAGTGCCGCGCGTCGTCGAGGATGACCCGCTTGGGGTACATGCCGGGGTCGTGGGTGAGGACGCCGGCGTAGAAGGCGGCGGTGTGGTGCCGTTTCAGCCAGGCCGACTGGTAGGTGGGCAGCGCGAACGACGCGGCGTGCGCCTTGCAGAAGCCGAAGGCGCCGAACGCGGTCAGCATCCGCCAGACGCGCTCGACGGTCGCCCCGTCGTAGCCGCGCGCCAGCGCCCGCTCCCGGAACCAGTCGCCGACCACGGCCTGGCCCCGCTCGTGGTTCAGGCTCCGCCGCGCCGCCTCCGCCGTGGACAGGCCGCAGCCGGTCATCACGTCGAAGACGCGGAGCACCTGCTCGTGGAAGACGACCACGCCGAGGCTCTCGCGCAGCGCGGGTTCGAGGTCGGGGTGCGGGTAGGCGGGCTCCCGGTCCCCGGCACGGGCCTCGAGGAACGGCGTCACCATGTCGGAGTTGACCGGGCCGGGGCGGAACAGCGAGATGTCGATGACGAGGTCGTCCAGGTCGCGGGGCTGGAGCCGGCCGATCAGCTCCCGCTGGCCGGGCGACTCGATCTGGAAGCAGCCGAGCGTCCGGGACGTGCGCACCAGCGCGTACGTCGCGGGGTCGTCGCGCGGGACGTCCTCCAGCGCGATCCGCTCCCCCGTCACCCGGGTGGCCTCCGCCACCGCGTGCGCCATCGCCGACTGCATCCGCACGCCGATGACGTCGAGCTTCAGCAGCCCCATCGCCTCGACGTCGTCCTTGTCGAACTGGCTCATCGGGAACCCCACGGCGGCGCTCTCGACCGGCGTCCGGTCCCGCAGCGTCGGGTTGGACAGCAGGACGCCGCACGGGTGCATGGCGATGTGGCGGGGCAGCCCGTCCAGGCGCTCGGCGATGCGGAACAGCACCTCCAGGCGCCCCGCCGCCAGGTTGCTCTGCCGCAGCTCGGGCAGGTCGTCCAGGGCGGCGCGGATCTGGTTCGCCCGGATCCGCGGGAACGCCTTGGCGATCGCGTCGATCTCGTGCGGCGGGAGCCCGACGGCGTTGCCGACGTCGCGCAGCGCGCTGCGCGCCCGGTAGGTCTCCATCATCGACACGCACGCCGTGGCGTCCGCGCCGAACCGGTCGAACAGCGCCTGGTAGGCCTCCAGCCGCCGGGCCGACTCCACGTCCAGGTCGATGTCGGGCAGGCCCTCGCGACTGTCGGCGAGGAACCGCTCCATCACCAGGTCGTGCCGCAGCGGGTCCAGGTCGCTGATGCCGATCAGGTGGTTGACCAGGCTGCCCGCGCCCGAGCCGCGGATCGCGCAGCGGATGCCGCGCGCCCTGATCAGCGCGGCGGCGTCGGCGACGGTGAGGAAGTACGGCGCCAGGCCCTTGCGGCCGATCACGCCGAGCTCGTGGTCGAGCCGGGCCGCGGCCTCCCGCGACCCGTCGAGCCCGCGCCGCGCCATCCCCTCCGCGCACAGGGCGGCGAGCCGGGCGTGCGGATCGCCCTCGACGGCCGGCAGGTGGACCTCGTCCATCCCGAGGTCGCGGGCCGGGTCGAGGACGCAGCGTTCCGACAGCCGCCGGGTGGCCGCGAGCAGCGCGTCGGCCTCGTCGGGGCCGCAGCTCGCCTCCGCGACCCGGCGCATCTCGGGGACCGACTTCAGGTACGCCTGACCGGTGCGGTCGTCCAGGTGCCGCCGGTCGAGCGGGACGAGGCGGCGCGTCACGTCCAGGACCTGCGCGACCGGGTGGTCGGACGGGTCCAGGTAGCGGACGGCGTTGCCCAGCACGGCGGGCACCCCGGCCTCGCGGGCGAGCGCGAGCATCCGCGCCGCCCGCGGCCCGTCGCCCCTGTCGCGGTGGTCGACGATCTCGATCACGGCCTCGGCGGTGGCCCGCCACGCCGCCAGCCGGGCCGCCGCCACGTCCGGGCGCCGCCCGGTGAGGGCCCGCCCGACGTCCGACGCCGGGCCGAGCAGGACGACGAGGCCGTCGGCGTGCGCGCCGACCATCTCCCTGGTCACCAGCGGGCGGCCGCGCCGGCCCGCCGCGTGCGCCGCCGTCACCAGCCGGCACAGCGACCGCCACCCGGCGCGCCCCTCGGCGAGGACAACGATGCGCTCGTCGCCGGTGGAGGCGACCCTGAGGTCGGCGCCGACGACGGCGCCGATCCCCGCGTCCGCGCATGCGCGGACGTGCCGGACGGCCCCGTACAGGCCGTCGCGGTCGGTCAGCGCCAGCGTCTCCATGCCGAGGACCGCCGCGCGCTCCGCCAGCGCCGCGGGCGGCGCGACGCCGAACCGGAGCGAATAGGACGAAGCGACATGAATATGCACGTCAGTCCCATACCCGGGATAGCAGCCAGCTGTCGGCGGCCACGTCATAACGCAGCTCGTAGACGCCGATCTCCCGCTCCGGGGTCGCCTCGACCCGCCAGAACTCCCGCTCGCCGGTGGCCTCGCCGTCGGGCTGCCGCTCCCGCCACCAGTCGCGGGTCGTGACCCAGTGCTCCAGCACCCGCCGGACGCTGTAGAGCCGGCCACGCCAGACGAACCGGACCGGACGCCCGTCGCTCACCCAGACGTCGACCGGATCGCCGAACACGCGCGTCATCTGCCTCCCCCTCGCGCTCACCGCACGGGGGAAGACATGCGGAACTCGAACAGACGTTCGCATCCGAGTCTAGGGAACCCCCGGCCCGGGGGGCAAGGCGGGGTCAGCCGAGAAGGGTGTGGATGCGGTCGGCGACCTCGTTGAGCCGGGCGACGTCGGCCATGCCCCCGGCGGGCCACAGGTAGTACCAGCCGTCGCCGGACGGGGTGGCGAGGACGATCAGGTGCCGCCCCGTCCCCGGCATGGAGACGGCCAGCAGCGACTCCCCGGGCCCGGCGAACCGCCAGACGAGGCCCCTGGCCTCGACCTCGCACGCGAGCGCCGCGAGGTGACGCCGGCGCACCTCGGCGATCTCCCGCCCACCGACTACAGACACATCAGCCGCCTCAGCAGGTCCGGCCGCCGTGATGACCTTGTGCGATCACCCGGCGACGGTTGGTGACCGGTCCTCAGCATGACCCGGATCCGGGGCCCGCGGAGGGAGAATCCCAAAGGTGGGGACGGGTGTACCCCGTCCGTAAGGGGATGGTCCGCGGGAGCGGTGGGAACGGACCGGCGTGTTATGCGCCAATCACCGCACACCAGGTTTCCGGTCCCCGGAACCCGGCCCGCATGCGGAGGCCCTGTCCGTGATAGAAGCCTCTGTGAGGCGGGCATGGCCCGCGTCAGCCAAATAGAAGGAGCGAGCCGATGAGCGCCGTCCCCGCCGGCGACCCGTCAGGCCACACGGATCACGGCGTCCGCGGGCACGGCCCCGAGCAGGGCCGCGCCCTCGCCGGGCTCCGCGAGCGCAAGAAGCAGCGGACCCGCCTCGCCCTCATCGACGCGGCCCTGGACCTGTTCCTCGCCAAGGGGTACGAGGCCACGACCATCGACGAGATCGTGGCGGCGGTGGAGGTGTCGCAGCGCACCTTCTTCCGCTACTTCGGCACCAAGGAGGACGTGGTCACGAGCTTCCTCACCGAGCACGACCAGGTGCTGGCGGAGGCGCTGGCGGCCCGCCCGCCCGACGAGCGGCCGTTCACCGCGCTGTTCGAGTCGCTGCGCGTCGTGCTGCGGACGATCGCCGAGAGCGACCCGGCCGACGGCGCCCGGTTCCGGCGCGTCCGGCAGGTGATCGAGGCGACGCCGGCGCTGATGGCGGCGCAGATGGCGCGGTACTCGGCGTCGGCGGAGGCGCTCGCCGCCGAGATCGCGCGCCGCGAGGGCGTCGACATGGAGCAGGACCTGCGGCCGCGGATCGTCGTGTCGTTCTACCTGGCCGCGACCAAGGTCGCGTTCGAGGACTGCGCCCGCCGCGACATCTGGGACGCCGGGACGGTCGCGTCCCGCGTGGAGGAGTCCGTGGCCCTCGTCGGCCGGACCATGCGCGACTGGGTGTGAGCCCCGGCGGCGGATTCGAGCGGATTCGAACGGCCCGCGGGCGGAATAGCCCGTAGGGGCGACCGGGTTTTCCGGGAGCGTCCACGCGAACCTACCCGTCAGGAGAACGACATGCGCGCGATCGTCATCACCCGCAGCGGCGGCCCCGAGGTCCTGGAGGCGTCCGAGCGCCCCGCCCCGGAGCCCGGACCGGGCGAGGTGCTGATCGACGTGGCGGCCGCCGGGGTCAACTTCATCGACGTGTACTACCGGACGGGCGCGTACCCGCAGGAGACCCCGTACACGCCGGGCGTCGAGGCGGCCGGGACGGTCGCGGCGGTCGGCGAGGGCGTCCGGGAGTTCTCGGTGGGCGACCGCGTCGCCTGGGCGAACGTGCAGGGCGGCTACGCGGAGAAGGCCGTCGTCCCCGCGGACAAGGTCGTCCCCGTCCCCGACGGCGTCGAACTGGAGGACGCGGCCGCGTCGCTGCTGCAGGGCATGACCGCGCACTACCTGACCCGGTCGACCTACCCGGTCCAGGAGGGCGACACCGTCCTCGTGCACGCGGGCGCCGGCGGGATGGGGCTGCTGCTCACGCAGGCGGCCACGTCGCTCGGCGCCAGGGTGCTCGCGACGGCGTCCACCCCGGAGAAGGAGAAGCTGGCGAAGGACGCGGGCGCGGACGCCACGATGGGCTACGACGGCTTCCCTGCGCGGGTGCGGGAGCTGACCGGCGGCGAGGGCGTCGCCGTGGTGTACGACGGCGTCGGGGCGCCCACGTTCGACGGGAGCCTGGACAGCCTCCGGCGGCGCGGCACCCTGGCCCTCTACGGGGCGGCGGGCGGCCCCGTCCCGCCGTTCGACCCGCAGCGCCTCAACCGGGCCGGCTCGGTGTTCCTGACCCGGCCGTCCCTCACCCACTACGTCGCGGACCGCGAGGAGCTGCTGGAGCGCGCCGCCGCCGTCTACGCGTGGGTGGAGTCCGGCGCCGTGAAGGTCCACGTCGGCCGCCGCTACGACCTGGCCGAGGCCGCCGCCGCGCACGCCGATCTGGAGGCGCGGCGGAGCACCGGCAAGCTCCTGCTGATCCCCTGACGGTCCCGGGCCGCGCCGCCGCCTCCCTTAGGCTGGCCCGGACAGACGATCTTCCAAGGAGCGCCGCCCCCCATGACGACGTACGCCGGACCGCTGGAGAAGGACGAGCCCCGCGTTCTCGGCCCGTACCGCCTGCTCGGGCGGCTCGGCCGGGGTGGCATGGGCACCGTCTACCTGGGCGCCGAGCCGGACGGGCGGCGGGTCGCGGTGAAGGTCGTCAACCGGGAGCTGGCCGGGGAGCCGGCGTTCCTCGCCCGGTTCCGCCGGGAGGTGACCGCCGCGCGGCGGGTCCACCGGTTCTGCACCGCGCCGGTGATCGACGCCGAGCTCGACCAGGACCCGCCGTACATCGTCACCGAGTACATCGACGGTCCGAGCCTGGAGAAGGCCGTCCGGGACAAGGGCCCCCTGCCGGGGTCCGACCTGGAGGGCCTCGCGGTCGGCGTCGCCACCGCGCTCGCCGCGATCCACGGCGCCGGGATCGTGCACCGCGACCTCAAGCCCGCCAACGTCCTGCTGTCCTCCACCGGCCCCCGCGTCATCGACTTCGGCATCGCCCGCGCCCTCGACGCCGCCGACGGCCCCACCCGCACCGGCCAGTTCGTCGGGACGCCGTCCTACATCGCGCCCGAGGTGCTGCGGGGCGAGCCGGTCGAGCAGGCGTCGGACGTGTTCTCGTGGGGCTGCGTGGTCGCCTACGCCGGGACGGGCCGCCCGCCGTTCCAGGGCGGCACCGTCGCCGAGACGTTCCGCCGCATCGAGCACGAGGAGCCCGACCTCGCCGGCCTCGACCCGCGGCTGCGCGACGTCGTCGCCGCCGCGCTCGGCAAGGACCCGCGCGACCGCCCGTCGGCGCGGCGGCTGCTCACCCTGCTCGTCGGGCAGGAGAAGGCCGACCTCACCCAGGCCGTGGAGACGATCTCGGAGTCGTGGCGGGGGCCGGATCCGGCCGCGGAGCCGGCCGCCGCCCCCGCCGCGGACGGGGAGCGGCCGGCGGCGGTCGGCGTACCGGCTCAGAGTGCCGCGCCCGAGCCCCCCGCGACGGCGGCCCCGGCGGTGCGCGAGCCCGGCCCCGACGAGGAGACGGTCCTGGTCGAGCTGCCGTTCCCGGCCGCCTGGCGCGGCCCGCGGCGCTGGCTCACCCTGCTCCGGGGCCTGCTGGTGATACCGCACCTGGCCGTGATGCTGGTCATGTACGCGGCCCTGGTGGTCGTCATGCTGCTCAGCTGGCTGGTCATCCCGTTCACCGGCCGGTACCCCCGCGGCCTGTACGCGCTGGTCGTCGGGTGCCAGCGCTGGTCCAGCCGGGTCGTGGCGTACGCGTTCGGGCTCACCGGCGAGAAGCTGCCGCCGTTCCGGACCCTCCCGCGGGCCCGCCGCGCCCCGTCGCGCCGAACGACCCCGCCGACCCACTGAACGCGCTGACGGCTTGGCGCGTCCGAATTACCGTGGACCGCTAGGGTTCTACCGCAAAGACTCCCGATTCCCCTCAGGATCATGATGACCACGCACGCAGGAGAGAACGGGGAGACCCTGCGCCCCGGCGACCCCGGAGAGCTCGGCCCCTACAGGCTGGTCGGGCGGCTCGGCCGGGGCGGCATGGGGACGGTCTACCTCGGCGAGGACCGCGCCGGCCGCCGCGTCGCCGTGAAAATGATCAACCGGGAACTCGCCGGGGAGGGCGCGTTCCGGGAACGGTTCCGGCGCGAGGTCACCGCCGCGCGGCAGGTCCGCCGGTTCTGCACCGCGCCCGTGATGGACGCCGAGCTGGACACCGACCCCCTGTACGTCGTCACCGAGTACATCGAGGGGCCGACGCTGGAGAGCGCCGTCGCCGAGCGCGGCCCGCTGCCCGGCTCCGACCTGGAGGGCCTCGCGGTCGGCGTCGCCACCGCGCTCGCCGCGATCCACGGCGCCGGGATCGTGCACCGCGACCTCAAGCCCGCCAACGTCCTGCTGTCCTCCACCGGCCCCCGCGTCATCGACTTCGGCATCGCCCGCGCCCTCGACGCCGCCGACGGCCCCACCCGCACCGGCCAGTTCGTCGGCACCCCGAACTACCTGCCGCCCGAGCTGCTGCGCGGCGAGCAGGTCTCGCCCGCCTCCGACGTGTTCTCGTGGGGCTGCGTCGTCGCCTACGCCGGGACCGGGCGCCCTCCGTTCGCGGGCAACACGGTCCCGGAGATCTTCTACCGCGTCGTGCACGAGGAGCCGAAGCTCGACGGGCTCGACCCCGCCCTCCGCGACGTCGTCGCCGCCGCGCTCGACAAGGACCCGCGGCGGCGGCCGACCGTCCAGGAGCTGCTCGGACGGCTCGTCGGCAACGGCAAGGCCGACCCGGCCAAGCTCGCCGAGACCGTCCAGGCGAGCTGGCACGCCACCCCGGGCGAGCCGACCGCGGCGGCGCCGAACGCCCCGGCCGCCTTCCAGCAGCCGACCGCTCCGCCCGCGGCGCCCGGCGCCACCCGCCAGGACGCGCGCCCCGCCCCCGGCCCGAGCGGCGGCGGGCTCCCCCGGCGCCCGCTGCTCATCGGCGGCGCCGTCGTGGCGGCCCTCGCCCTGCTCGCCGCCGTGGGGTTCTTCGCGCTGGGCCCGGACGGCCCGCCCGACGACAACCTGGCCATGGCGTTCGCCGACGACTTCTCCAACGAGAACTCCGGCTGGGGCTCCTTCACCGGTGAGTACACCTACACGAACGGCGCCTACCGGATACAGACCGACGGCAGCGCCGGCTCGCAGTCGCGGGACGTGCCCAAGAACGAGTTCGCCCCCGACCCGATGCTGGCCACGGTCAGCGCCAAGGCCGCCCAAGGGGCCCCCGACGGCATGTACGGGGTCTACTGCCGCTCGGCCGACAGCAACTGGTACCTGTTCCTGGTCCGCAACGACGGCAAGGGCGCGGTGCTCCGCAAGGGCACCAAGGACCGCGGCACCAAGGAGCTCGCCAACCCCGACTCGGTCCCGGGCTTCAGCGAGGGCAAGTCCAACAAGCTCCAGATCGCGTGCGAGAGCGGCAACGACGGCAAGCAGGTCCGGCTGCGGCTCTGGGTGAACGGCGACCAGGTCATCGACGCGACGGACGCCGACCAGCCGCTCGGCAACGGCAAGGTCGGCCTCACCGTCGAGCGGGGCGGCAACGCCGCGCAGCAGATCATCGTCGACTTCGACGACTTCGACCTGTCGAAGATCCTTGAGTAGCCGAGCGGGCCCCGGTCAGGCCGGCAGGTAGCCGTTCGTCCAGCGGGTCAGCTCCGCGAAGACCTGCGTGCGGGCCGGTTCGGCGGACAGCACCAGGTCGTGCAGGCCGCCGTCGATCCGCACGAGCGTGACGTGCCGCCCGATCCGCGGCGCCCACTTCGCCATGTGCTCGACGTCCAGGACGGCGTCGGCGCCCGTCACGTCCAGCACCTTGCGGGTCGGGCGGACGCTGCGCGTCGACGCCATGACCAGCACCGGGACGTCCACGTCCAGGCCGCGGTGCAGGCGCAGCTGCCCCCGGCGGACGGCCGCAAGCCACGCCGCCCGCACCGGGAACCCGGCGATCGGCTTCCAGGCGAGGTCGAAGTCCCACTCGCCCTCGTGGTCGCGGTGGATGCTGCGCGGGTACCGGTCGGACACGCCCGCGGGCAGCTTCGCCTTCGGGAACCGGGGCCGCAGCGCCCGCGCCAGGCCCGCGCCGACCTTGCGCATCACCAGCGGCTCGGCGATGTCCAGGAACGGGCTGTTGAGGAACACGCCGTCGACCAGGCCCTTGCCGCTCGCCCGGTCGGCCCACAGCGCGGCGACCAGGCCGCCGGTCGAATGGCCGTTCAGCAGGAGCGTGTCGTGCCCGTCCACGTCCCGGACGATCCGCACCGCCTCGTCGATCTCGGGGAAGTAGTCCGACAGGCTCTCGACGTAGTTCGGGGTCTGGTGCGGCCGCAGCGAGCGCCCGTACTTGCGCAGGTCGAGCGCGTAGAAGTCGAAGCCGAGGTCGACGTAGAAGTCGGCGAGGTGCCGCTGGAAGAAGTAGTCGACGAAGCCGTGCAGGTACAGCACCGCCCGCCGGGACGGGTCGCCGCCGCCGCGCCGCCGCACGAGCGTCGCCACGACCTCGCCCTCGGCGTCGCGGCCCATCGGCAGCTCGATCGCCTCGTAGCCGGGGCCGAGCACGTCCGCCGTCACGTCCAATTTTCCTCCCGCAGTCCGCGAACCATTGCCCCGTGGCCGGACGTCAAAGATTCTGACCGCAGGACACACTGAATAACAGCACACCCCCCGGGAGCCGAGCCATGCGGACGTCCCTTCGTGATCGAGACCCGCGTCTGCTCGGCCCCTACGTTCTCACGGCCCGGCTCGGCCGGGGAGGCATGGGCACCGTCTTCCTCGGCGAGGACGAGGCGGGGCGGCAGGTCGCGGTCAAGGTCATCAACGCCGAACTGGCCGACGACGAGGCCTTCCACGACCGGTTCCGGCGGGAGGTGACGGCGGCGCGGCAGGTCAGCCGGTTCTGCACGGCCGCCGTCCTGGACGCCCGTCTCGACGGCGACCCGCTGTACGTGGTGACCGAGTACGTGAACGGGCCGTCCGTCGAGGAGGCCGTCAAGGCGGACGGGCCGCTGCGCGGCGGCGACCTGGAGGCCCTCGCGGTCAACATCGCGACGGCGCTGGGCGCGATCCACGGCGCGGGGATCGTGCACCGCGACCTCAAGCCGTCCAACGTGCTGCTGTCCCCGACCGGGCCGCGCGTGATCGACTTCGGCATCGCGCGGGCGCTGGACGCCACCGAGGGCCCGACCAGGACCGGCCAGTTCGTCGGCACGCCCGCCTACATCGCGCCCGAGCTCATGCACGGCCGGGAGATCACGCCGGCCGCCGACGTGTTCTCCTGGGGCTGCGTCGTCGCCTACGCGGGCACCGGGCGCGCCCCGTTCGGCGGCGGGAACCTACCGGAGGTCATCAACCGGGTGACGTCCGGCGAACCCGACCTGGACGGCCTCGACCCGGCCGTCCGCGACGTGGTGGCCCGGTCGCTGGCCAAGGACCCCGCCGAACGTCCCGCGGTGAAG
Source organism: Actinomadura sp. K4S16 (assembly GCF_008327685.1). GTDB lineage: Bacteria > Actinomycetota > Actinomycetes > Streptosporangiales > Streptosporangiaceae > Spirillospora. The sequence continues at coordinate 168,351 of NZ_BDDE01000016.1, read as the reverse complement.
CAGCTGATCCAGGCGCTGACCGGCGAGGACGAGCCGCCCGCGACACCGCCCACGGCCGAACTGCCCGCACCGGGCCTGGTGCCGCCCCCAGGGCCGCCCCCCGTGCCGCCTCCGGTGCCGCCTCCGGGGCCCGCGCCCGCGCCGACGCCCGCCGCCGAGCAGCCGCCCGCATCTTCACCGGAGAGCGCGGCCGAGGAGAAGGCCGCGACTCCTCCGGGGCCCGCCACCGAGCAGAGGCCCGTTCCTCCGTCGGTACCCGCCACCGAGCAGGGGTCCGTCCCCACGCCCGAGCCCGCGGTCGCGGCCATGATGAGCGCCGACTCCGTGCCCCCGACGAGCCCGGCCGGCGTCCCGGTTCCGGCGGCCCGGGCGAAGAAGCCGTTGGGCCGGTACCGCAACCACGGCCTGGTCGCCGTCGCGGCCTGCGCGGTCGTCGCCGTCTCCGGCGTGATCGGGGCCCTCGGCATCCCGGACGGCGACAAGGCCCCGGCCGCTCCCGAATCCGGCGCGGCCGCCGTCCTCGGGGACGAACCGCCGAAGTCCAAGGACAAGGTCTTCGACGACAAGTTCAGCCACGAGGACTCCGGCTGGAAGACGGCCGCCACACCGGACTGGGACGCGGCCTACCAGGACAAGAAGTACGAGATCCGCGTCCTCCCGAAGACCACGCGGACGATCGTCGACGCACCGACGAGCAGGACCCCCGACTCGCAGCTCATCGACGCCGAGGTCTCTCTGCAGGACCCCAACGGCGAGGCGGGGGTGTTCTGCCACGGAAGCACCGGCTACGCGTTCCTCCTCCGCTCGGACGGGCATGCCCGGATCGCCAAGCTGACCTCGTCGCAGGCGCAGACCGTGACGAGCGGCACCGTGCCCAAGCTGCGCGACGACAACCGCGTGCAGGCCGCCTGCGTCAAGCGGAAGGACGGCAACATCGACCTCGCGATGTGGGTGAACGGCGAGCCGGTCGCATCGTCCGCCGCCACACCGCCCGCCGCCGTCCCCGGCTGGAGCGGCCTGGTCGTCCTCCGCGCCGAGGGCGCCACCGGGCGGCCGCAGGCGGTCTTCGACGACTTCGCGCTCTGCGAGGTCTGACCCGGCGCCTCAGTCCTTGCGGCCGGTCGCCGCGACGGTGACGCCGAGGCCGATCATCATCAGGCCGCCGGTGCCGCCGATCGCCGCGAGGCGCCGCGGCGACCGGGCGAACCAGTCGCGGGCCGTCCCGGCCGCGAGGCCCCACACGCTGTCGCAGAACAGCGCGATCACCGCGAAGATCGCGCCGAAGACGATCATCTGGAGCGCGACGTGCCCGTTCTCGCGCACCACGAACTGCGGCAGGACGGCCGCGAAGAACACGGTGGTCTTCGGGTTGGTCATGCCCACGATGAACCCCTGCAGCAGGGCCCTGCCGCCGCCGCGCTCCGCCTCGCTCCCGGCGATCGCCTCCTGGAGCGAGCGCCGGTGCCGGATCGCCTGCACCCCGAGGTAGACGATGTAGACCGCGCCCACGATCTTCAGCACGGTGAACACGATGACGGAGCGTTCCACGATCGAACCGATGCCCACCGCGACGGCCGAGGTCAGTACCAGGGCGGCGAGCACCCCGCCGACCACGCCCGCAAGAGCGGTGCGCCGGCCGTGCGCCAGCGCGCGGCCTACGACGAAGAGGACGGACGGTCCGGGGATCAGGATGATGGCCAGCGCCATCGCGGAGAAGGCCAGAAGCTGATGAGTCGACACCATGGACGGCACGGTACGCATCCCGGCCAGGGCGTCCCACTCAATTTTCCGGGGGCCGGGGCCGGTCTCAGACCGCGAGGACGTCCCAGGCGCCGTTGCGGCGGACCAGGAGGTTGTGCGTGAGAAGGGTCCCGGCGGGGACGTCCCATACCGGGTCGGAGGCGTCGTCGTCCCCGCGGTCCTCGGCCCACACCTGCGCGACCGCCCAGCGGAGCTTGTCGACACCGTCCGGATGCCCGGTGCCGGACGCGACGAACACGTCCCGCGCGGGCGCCGCGACGACGAGGTCGCCGTCCACGTCCTGCGCCAGCTTCTCCAGGAAGCCCTCGTCCAGCAGCAGGCCCGACTCCAGGCTCCCGCTGCGCGCGGAACCGCCCAGCGACACCGTCACGGCGCGCGCGTCCGGGTACCAGCTGAGGCTCAGCTCGGGACGCAGGTCGCGCAGGTTGATCACCGCGTGGCGGCGCAGCTCGCCCGGCGCGACGCCGAGGTCGGCGCAGTGCCGGCGCGCCACGTGCTCGTAGCGGCGGCCGGTCGGGGCGCCCTCGTCGGCGATCTCCAGCGCGTAGGTGACGTACAGGTCGGCCGCGAACGGGTCGCGGATCGGCTCCTCGTCCGCCGGGAGCGGGAACTCCAGCTGGACCTCGGCCGGGACCCGCGCCTTCATCAGCGGGACGATCAGCTTGGACCGCGGGTCGGTCACGGGGCGTTCCTCCTGGTGCTCTGCGCGTACGAGTGGATCACCTTACCGCCGCGGAGGGCGGTTCCGGGGCTCCACCGGGCGGGACGACGGGCATGCCGCCGGGCGCCCCGCCCTCGATGATCCGCCACACGGCCTCGGTGTCCATGTGCTCCTCGACGAGGTCGCCGAGCGCGTCCAGGGTCGCCTCCCGCAACGCCTCGAACGACACGTCCGGGGCCGGGACGAAAGCCCTTCCGGCGGCCTGGGCGACGTCCGCGAGGAACGCCCTCCGGAAACCGTCGTTCTCCATGGCGCCGTGCCAGGTCGTCCCCCAGACGGAGCCTTTCCGGCACCCGTCGAGGAAAGGCTCCCCTTGCGCGGTCACGATGCCGTGGTGGATTTCGTAGGCGTGCACGGGTTCCCCGTACGCGCTCCCCTCCGGCCGCCCGAGGGTCTTCTCCTTCTTGAACTCGACTCTCGCGGGAAGAAGGGCGAGGCCCCTCGTCCTCCCCTCCTTCGACTCGACGTCGTCCACGATCTCTTCGGCGAGCATCTGGTAGCCGCCGCAGATACCGAGCACCGGCCGCCCCGCTTCGGCCCTTCTCCGGACCTCCTCCGCCATTCCCCGCTCGCGGAGCCACGTCAGATCGGCGACCGTGGCCCGGGTGCCCGGCAGCACCACCAGGTCGGCCTCCGCCAGATCCCCGGCGCTCGCCGCGTACCGGACGACGACGCCGGGCTCGCAGGCCAGGGCGTCCAGGTCCGTGAAATTGGAGATGCGCGGGAACCGGACGACGGCGATGCGCAGCGTCTCCTTCCCGTACGGCCCTTTCGCGTCGGGCCGCGGCGCGTCCAATGCCAGGGTGTCCTCGGAATCGAGATACAGCCCGAGCTTCCAGGGCAGCACGCCCAATGTCGGCCGGCCCGTGAGCATCTTGAGCTGCTCCAGCCCGGGCGCCAGAAGCTCCTCCGCCCCCCGGAACTTGTTGATGACGAATCCCGCTATCAGCGCCTGGTCCGCGGGCTCCAGCAAGGCGACCGTGCCGTAGAGCGACGCGAAGACACCGCCCCGGTCGATGTCGCCGACCACCACGACCGGCAGATCCGCGGCCCGCGCCAGCCCCATGTTCACGATGTCGCCGCCCCGCAGATTGATCTCGGCGGGACTCCCGGCCCCCTCGCACACCACCACGTCGTACTTGGCCCGCAACTCGTCAAGGCTCTCCAGCACGACGCCCTTGAGCCATTCCTTGTGCGCCCCGTATTGCAGAGCGTCGACCTCCGCGACGGGCCGTCCCAGCACCACGACCTGGCTTCTGCGGTCGCTCCCCGGCTTGAGCAGCACCGGATTCATCAGCGCCGCGGGCTCCACACCCGCGGCCTGCGCCTGCATGTACTGCGCCCGCCCGATCTCCGCACCGTCGCTCGTCACCATCGAGTTCAGCGACATGTTCTGGGCCTTGAACGGCGCGACCTTCACGCCCTGCCGGGCCAGCCACCGGCACAGCCCCGCCGTGACGACGCTCTTCCCCGCGTCGGACGTGGTCCCGGCCACCAGCAGCCCGCTCACCGCACGCTCCAGACCACGGCCGCCGCCGCGAACGTCACCGCCGCGGAGAGCCGGACGGCCCTCCGGATGTCCCGGACCTCGGGGGCCCGGCCGTCCCCCATCTCGGGCCGGTGCTCGACCCGTCCGCCATAGGCGTTGACCCCGCCCAGCCTCACCCCGAGCGCCCCGGCGAAAGCCGCCTCGCACCGTCCGGCATTGGGGCTCGGATGCTTCGCCCCGTCCCTTCTCAGGACGCGCCAGGCCTCCCGTCCCGAACAGAGGGCGACCAATCCCCCGGTGACCCTCGCCGGAACCCAGTTGGCGACATCATCGAGCTTGGCCGCCGCCCACCCGAACCGCTCGTACCTCGGACTCCGATACCCCACCATGGCGTCAAGCGTGTTCACCGCCCGGTACATGAGCAACCCCGGAATGCCCGCCACCGCACCCCACACCAAAGGGGCGATGGACGCGTCCGACGTGTTCTCGGCGACCGACTCCACCACTGCACGGCTCAGAGCACGGGCATCCAGCCCCCGGGGATCCCGCGCGCACAGATGGGAAAGCCGCTTCCTTGCGGCCTCCACATCTCCCCGCTCCAGCACCCGCGCCATATGGAGCCCTTCGCGGCCCAACGACGTCCCGCCGAGCACGGCCCAGGTGACCCCGGCGGTAACAAGACAATGCACGAGGGGCCGCCGACTCACCCGCTCAAGCGCGACCCCCGCGACCCCGGCGCCCCCCACCAGAGCCCCGACATAGACAGCACCCCGCCAGCGCGAATCCCCATAGATCCAGCGCTCCGCCCCGGACGCCACCCGACCGAACCCGGCCACGGGATGCCACCGCTTCGGATCCCCGAGCAGCGCGTCCAGCGCGACCCCGAGAACCAGCCCCTCACCAGAGACGCGCATCGAGTTCATCCCAGTGCCGCTCCAGCCAATCCTGCGCCCGCCGTATCCGCGGCCCCGCGCCGCCCTGCCAGATCCGCGCCCATCCCCCACCGCGCTCCGCCTTCTCCCGCATCGCCCGGTAGGACCGCTCGAACCGCACCCGCGCCACCGGCAGCACCTCCCGCCGCCGCTCCGGCTCCAGCCCGTAGGCATCACAGAAGATCCGCAGCCGCCGCCCCACATCCGCCGCATAGAGCAAAGCGTCCCGATCGGCGGGATCCTCGATGGGCCCCCAGTGCCGCAGCGCGGTGACCACGTCGAACACCCGCGTGGTAGGCCGCGCCAGGTCAAAATCGATCAAAGCGACCGGCTTCCCGCCCCGAAAGACCACGTTCTCCGGAGTCACATCGCAATGCCCGATGACCTCGGGCTTCCCGTCCAGGTTGGACGTCTCCGCGTCCCACGGCGCCCCCAGCGGCGCCTCATACGACGCAACCGCCTCGTGGTACCGCCTCAGCAGCCGCGCGACGCCCCGCAACGCGTCCTCGGAGACGACCCCCGCCCCCAACGGCCGATGCGGCACCTCCCCGGGCACCCAGCTGAGCACTTCCCGCCCCAGCTCGTCGATCCCCAGCACCCGCGGCGCCCCGTCGAACCCCACGGCCTCCAGATGCCGCAGCAACCCGTGGACCGCCGGACTGTGCGCCCGCAGCGGCCGCCGCACCGTCTCCCCGACCCGCACCACACCCTCCGACACGGCCCCACCGGAGAGCGGCACCTCGATGTTCACCGCCACAGCACCCCAAGATAGAACCCCCGCCCCAGCGGTAACGCCGTTATGGATGTGGAGCCGGACGACGCGCACCCTTACACTGTGTCCCGGCGTCCCGCCGGGCGCCGAGCGCCCGTAGCTCAGCTGGACAGAGCATCGGACTTCTAATCCGACGGTCGCGGGTTCGAATCCTGCCGGGCGCGCCACCCCCTGACCTGCAGTCCCACCGCTGCCAAGATCCCGAGTTCTGTCCCGGTACGTCCCCGCGTCCGCTCGATGTTCGTTCGGCTGTCACGAACCTGTCGCCGGCACCCCCCGCGGATCGCTGCGATCAGCCTGACAGCATCGGGATCCAGTAGCTCATCACCTGGTGCAGGCGCCGGCGGTGGTCCGCGATCCAGCCGTCCGGCGGGACGAGCGGGACCCGCACGGTGACCATGGATCCGCCCTCGTCCTCCACGACCACCTCCGGACAATCGCGCTCGCCAGTGAGCCGGATGAAGACGGACGGGCCCCGGCTCATCTCCATCCAGGCGGCGTCCTCGCCGGCGTCGAGCCGGTCCAGCGCGTCGGCCCAGCTCTCCAGCCTCGAAACGTACAGCGCCAGGTCGATCCGGCCGGACACGAAGGGCGTCTTGACGACGATCTCGGCGTCGAGTCCGGCGGCCCACCCGGCCGCACGTCCCAGCACGTTGACCGTGACGCTGTTCCCCTCGTCGTCGGCGAGGGAGATCAACTCCCTCGGGGGGCCGTCGCCCATGGCTGCCCTCTCGTCGGCGATCGGTGACAAGATCCTCGCCCGGCCGGTGCAGGTGTGGCGGTCAGCGGGACATGCTGGAATTACCCAGCATGTCCCGCAGCATTGGCAACTCCACACCGCTCGTAATCTCAGCGGGGCTTCTCTTCAGTGTGGCGCGTGGTGCGTCTCCGGGCTTTGGTGGACGCTGCCGGGCGTAGGCCGACGATGAAGGATTGAGCGCCGGAGATACGGACGCCTTGGACGTGGACCGGGGCGAGGCCGTGCCGGATGGCGTCGGTCAGGGTCTCGGAGGTGGGCAGGAGGAGCACGGCCGTGCCGTCCGGTGCCAGTACGCGGCGAAGCTCCGTCCACCAGCGGGACGGGGAGCCGGCGAGCAGCCCGCGGGGGTGGACCTGGACGCCCCAGGGCGGGTTGCACAGGACGCGGTCGACGCTGGCGTCGGGGAGAGGGAGGCGCCCGGCGTCGCCACGGTCCACGCGGACGGGCACGGCGGCGGCGTTCGCCCGTGCCGCCGCGACGGCGTCGGGAGAAAGGTCGAAGCCGTACAGGCGGGCGCCGGGCCGGGCGAGCGCGGCCTCGATCAGCAGGGTTCCGGCGCCGCAGCACGGGTCCAGGACGGTGTGGTCCGGGCGGATGCCGGCCAGCACGGCCATGGCCGCGGCCAGCGGCGGGTGCAGCGTCCCCTTGATCATCCGCTGTTTGTAGGCGCGGCGGTGCAGCGGCCGGTCGCCGACCCGCATCATGAGCGCGGCGTGCGTTCCGTCCAGGGTCAGCCGCCAACCCCAGTACCCCGGCGGGGGCGCGGCGCCCGTGCGCCGCGAGTGGTAGGGGACGCCGAGCCGCTCGGCCAAAGCCGTGCCCACGACATCCTCGGCGTCGTACCGGCTGAAGGTGCGCCGCCCGAGGAAGGATGCGGAGACATCGATGCCCGGCACCTGGGCCGGCGCCTGCGTCAGTGCGCGGCGCAGGCGCACCAGCAGATCGGTGTCGGCCAGGGCGGCGAGCTCGGCCAATGCATGCAGGTCATGCTTCGTCGTCCCGATGTCGGACCGGCGCGCGGCCGACAGGAACAGGTCGTCGGCTGTGCGCAGCACCGGGATCGGCTCCGGCCGCGACGAGCGGAGACCGAAGTGGACCTCGCGATGACCGAGGCGGGTGACGGAGCCGAGCCCCGACTCCAGGACCTCGGCGGCGACCGCGGACTCCAGCCCGCGTACGCAGCGGGCGACCAGACGGGTGCGCGGAATGCGCATGATGATCGTTCTTCTCCCACGTCAGCACCCGGGGCAGCGCTCCGCCGCCCCGCCTCGCCGACGACGGGTGGTCCTCGTTTCGCCGGCGGCGTGCTAACGCAGGTGGAAGAAGAACGTCATGGGCAGCAGTTTAGACCTTTCTCCGCATCCGCCTCCCCGCTAGAGATCGAAAGCGTCCCGGACCTCCTGAAGAAGGTCGCGGTAATCGGTTCCGAAGGCGGCCGCCGCAGCCCACAGGGCATCGAGCGAGGCCTGAAGCGGGTCTGCTTCGACAGCCTCGAACAGTGCGGGTACGGCGGCGGCCTGCTGGGAGAAGTTGTGGATCCGCCCACCCGGGAGCGTGACCGTCGAACTCGGCACCTGCTCGTCGGCCCACAGCCTCGGCCAGACGTGTTCCATGTCGTCGAAGGGCGGGGGCAGGGGCTGCGCCCGGTCCATGGCGAGCAGGGCGGGGGCGATCCAATCGATGCTCGCCAGGCCCGCCACGTCATAGGCCCGGCGCGCCACCCACCGGGCGATCGCGCGCTGCACCTCCGGGTCGGCCGCGGCTATCGCCTCGCTCACGTCGCGGTCGAGCCGCGCCATGGCCAGCGCGTTACCCGACACGCGCCGAAGCCGCTCGCTGGGCAGTCGTCCGCCCCATGATCGCGCCTCGGCCCGCAGCCTGGCCTGCTCCCTCTCGTGTGCTTTCTCCACTTCGGCCAGGCGCGCCGCTTCGGCCCTTTGCTCGGCGGTCGGAGCCGGCGGCAGGCCACGCGCGAAGCCGTGCCAGTACGCCGCGTGCTCCGTGGTCTGCTTCAGCACACGATCGGCCTCGGGTGGGGCCGGCCAGAACTGCAGGAGGTAGCGGTCGATTCGCGGTTCACCCTTGAGCCTGGTGTCAGCCTCCCTGGCCGCCTGCATTCCGCTCGCGCAGTACCGGACGCGGTAGTCGACCCGGTCCAGGTCCAGCCTCCAGGTGGCCTCGCCCGCCCACTGCACGAGGGTCACCTCATCGGTCTCAGGTGTGAACGAGACTTCGACGATCTCCTCCCACCTCTCATCGACCGGGGGCGGCTCCCCATGCCGCTCGACCGCGAACCCGATGCCGCCGGTGTGCAACCCTGCGGTAAGGAACAACGTTCCGGGCGACGCGGCGCCGCACAGCCCGTTCTCCTGCCCCAGGAAGCATTCGCGCAAGCCAGAGGCGAAGCCCGGTGAGCTGGTGACGTACGCCTGCCTGTAGTGGACGTGCACCTCACCGTCGAACAGGACTCGCATGATCGATTCCCCAAACCCCTGATGGAACGTCGTGCCGAGTCTGTCGCCTCTCACCGACAAACCAGATCTTCCTTCGCTTGCGCCCTCGACTGGCAGGAGCCTGTGCCGATCAAGGCACGGTCTTGGTGTCCGGTGAGGGAGCCGAAGGCTCGGGTTTCGCGGATGCCGGATCCAGGTCTTTGGGTGGGGGGTCCTGGGGGTCGGGTTCGGGGGGCACGCGTACCAGCCAGACGGCGGACACGACGGTGACCGCGGCCATGAGGATCAGCAGGACCCGGTAGTCGACGACCAGGGACAGTGCCGCGCCGAGGGCGATGGAGACGGTCTGCGGAGTGCTGACGACGCCCATCGCCGCGGTCAGTGCTCGGCCGCGCAGGGCGTCGGGCGTTCGCCGCTGCACCGCCATGACCAGGCCGACGGTCGTCCAGCACATGCCGAACCCGAAAAGGAACGCCCCCACCGCCACCGGGGGGATGGCGGGCGCCAGATAGGCCAAGGACGCCATCGTGACCAGGGCGATGCCCAGCATCACCGTGCGCAGGTCGCCCACGCGGCGGATGGCGGCGCCCGCCGCCAGGCCGGCGCAGATCGCGCCCGCGCCCTGCACGCTGCTCAGCACGCCGACGAACGCGGGAGCGCGGTGAAGCCCGTCGTCGACGATGGAGAAGATGAGGGTCTGGGAGAAGCCCGTCACCAGCATGGCAAGGCCCAGGGCGCCCACCAGCGTGCGCAGTGGCGAGGACCGGTACAGGTGGCGCAGGCCCGAAAGCATCTCTTCGCGCAACTCCAGTGCACCGGTGACGTGACGCTGGTCGCCGGGCGCCCGGATGAGCCACACGCATACCGCGGCCACCAGGAACGTCGCCGCGTCCAGCAGAGCCACTACGTGGCCGCCCACCACTGTGAACAACGCCGCGCCGAAGAGGGGAGCCAGCAGCTTCACTCCGTCGGCGGAGGTCTGCAGCAGGCCGTTGGCGTCGGGGAGCGCGTCCTCGTCCACGATCGCCGGGACGAGGGCGGCCTGGGTGGCGGTGATGATCACAGCGGCGATGCCGTAGCAGAGGATGATCGCGTACAGCAGCCAGACCTGGCCCTCGCCGCGCACCAGCAGGCCGAGCAGCATGACGCCCGCCATCGCCAGGTTGGTCGCGATGAAGATCTGGCGCCGCGGGAACCTGTCGATGAGCACCCCGGCGAACGGGGCGAACAGGAACGGCAGGGCGACGAAGAAGAACGCGCCGCCCGCCGCGGCATTGCTGCCGGTCAGCTCCTTGACCCAGATGCCGAAGGCGATGATGAGCGCCCGGTCACCAAGGGTCGATAAGGACTGTCCGATGATCAGGAGCCGGAACCCGCGATTGGTCAGCAGAACTCTCACAGGCGACCTCCTCCTCGGCGGTGAGGCGGAACTACAAGATCATGCCACGGAGGATCTCGCGGGCATATGGAAGATCATGGCCGGATCCGGAACCTTGCAATTCTGCGTTACTCATTTACCATCGGAAAAGATCATGTGTCGGACGATCTCCGGACACCTGAGCGACAGCGCCGTCGTCCTCCCGGCAACCCGGACGGGACGCGACGAACGGGCCTGAAGCCGCTCGCCGGTAGCCGTCCGTGCGAGGAGGTCGATATGTCGGAGGCGCCGGTCGCAGATCCGGCCGCGGGACTCGCGGAGCCCGCGGCGCTGCTCGATCCCTACTCCCTCTTCGGCCGCCTGCGCGAGAGCGCCCCCGTCTACCGCAGCACCTTCCTCGACTCCTGGGTGGTGACCGGGTACGACGACTGCGCCGCGGTGCTGCGCGACACGGAATCGTTCGCCTCGGACTGGCGCCGGATCGGGGAGGTCGTGCCGGAGCCCTTGCTGAGCATCCAGTCGCTCGACCCGCCCGAGCACACGGCCATCCGGCACTTCATGGTCGACACGGTCCGCGGTCTCGACCCGGGCATGCTGCGCGAGCGCATCGCCGCCCAGGTCCGCGCCCGCGCCGAGCGGCTGCGCGCGGGCGGGGAGTTCGACTGCGTGTCCGAGTTCACCGCGCCACTCGCGCTGGACACCGTCACCGCGGTGCTCGGGGTGCCGCCCATCGACGCCGCGTGGTTCCTGCCCGTGTCGCAGACGATCGTGGACGGCATGGACGCCGGGATCTGGCCGAAGACCGCCGAGCCCGCCGTGCAAGCCCGCGCTGAGCTGGCCGAATACACCGGCCGGTGGCTGGACGACCCGCCGGCGGACGGGCTGGTGGCGCATGTGGCGGCCAAGGCGCCCGGCTCCGGCATCGCGCGCCCGGTGCTGCTGAACACGCTGCGGGCCGTCCTGCACGCGGGGTTCGAATCGGCGGGGCGGCTGCTCGGCAACGCTCTGGTCGTCCTGCTGAGCGCGCCGGACACTTTGCCACGTTTCGCTCAGGCTGACCTGTCACGTGCGGTGGAGGAACTGGTCCGGTACGTGACGCCGGTGCAGGCCGACGGGCGGGCGTGTGTACGGGAGACGCGCATCGGCGGCCATGTCATCGCGCCCGGCGAAGCGGTGACGCTGATGCTGGCCGCCGCGAACCGGGATCCAGCCAAGTTCGCCGAGCCCGACGAGCTGGATTTCGCCCGCCATCCCAACCCGCATCTGGGGTTCGGCCGGGGCGCCCACTCCTGCCTTGGGCAGTCGCTGGCGGTCCTCCAGGCACAGGTCGTCCTCGGCCTGCTCACGACCGAGTTCCCAGGCATCCGCCTTGCCGGCGAGCCCGTCTACCACCGAAACCTCACGTTGCGAGGCGTGGCCCGACTCAGAGTCCGCCTCGGCTGACCGACCTCAGATCCCTCTTAACAGAAAGGAGGTGGCACGGATGCGTTACCTCCACTGAGTGATGTAGAGGGTGCCCGGCATATCGGGGCACGCGCTTCCACCTGCCCCGATATGCCGGGCACGCACTATTCACCGCACCGCCGGCCTCAGAGACTCTCTGCACATGTCAACGTGGTTTCTGTTTCCTGGCCTCACCTGTTTTTCTGGAGCGCTGATGAGGGTGTTTGTACGCACGAAAACCGCCTTGGTGACCGGCCTCGTCACCATAACGGCCACCATTCTTTCGGCTGCTCCACCGTCCGCGACCTCCCATGCCGCCGCAACCACACCCCATGGGGCGGCAGGCCGTTCGGGCGAGCCGTGGCTGGCGCGGCTGTTGGCGGGGTCCACCAGTGGCGGCGACGCGTGGCGGCACCTGCGTGTCCTTGACCGGATCGCCGCGGAGAACGGCGGGGTGCGCGCCACCGGCACGCCGGGGTTCGAGGCCTCCGCGCGCTACGCCGCCAAGGTGCTCACCGACGCCGGCTACCGCGTCCACCAGCAGCAAGTGCCGTACACCGACTATCGGGTCGACGCGGAGAGCGCGACGGTGACCGCGCCCGCCGCCCGGCAGGTGCGCGCGCTGGTCATGCGCTTTTCACCCGTCACCCCGCCCGGCGGTCTCGACGCGCAGCTCGTCGTGCCCCGGGCCACGACGGACGCCACCGCCGGATGCTCCGCCGCCGACTACGACGGACTGCCCGTGTCCGGATCCATCGTGCTCGTCCAGCGCGGATCCTGCGGCTACACGGCACAGCAGCGCGTCGCCGCCGGGCTCGGCGCCCGGGCGATGCTGATCTACCTGTCCACGCCGAGCCCGAACAACATCTACCGGCTCCACGCGTTCAACCCGCAGGCGTTCACCATCCCGGTGGCCAGCGTCACGCAGGCGCAGGCCGAACAGCTCGCCCAGGAGTCCGCGCAGCAGCAGGTGCGGATGCGTCTCGACCTGCGCGGGCACGAGGTCGCGGGAGTCACCGCCAACCTGTTCGCCGAGACGCGCGGCGGCGACGACCGCACCGTCATGGCCGGCGCCCATCTGGACAGCGTGACCGAAGCACCCGGCATCAACGACAACGCCGCCGCGGCCGCCGCGCTGATGGCGACCGCGCTGCGGCTGGCTCCCCACCAGGACAAGGTGCGCCACAAAGTACGGTTCGCGCTGTGGGGGGCCGAGGAGCTCATCGACGTCGGCTCCAACTACTACGTGAGCAACCTGTCACCGGCCGAACGCGCCAAGATCGCGCTCTACCTCAACTTCGAACTGATCGCCGCGCCGAACGGGGTGCGGTTCGTCCTCGACGGGGACGCGAGCGAGCAGCCGCCGGGCACCCCGCCGGGCCCGGCGGGTTCGCAGGTCGTGGAGAAGGTCTTCAAGGACTACTTCGACCGCGCCGGACTCCCCTACGAAAGCCACGACCTGCGGGCCGTCGGCTCCGACCACGAGCCGTTCGTGGCCGCGGGCATCCCGGTCGGCGGCCTGAACGGCGGCGTCCTCGGGGTCAAGACCGCCGCGCAGGCGGCGCGGTTCGGCGGGGTGGCCGGGCAGCTGTACGACCCCTGCTACCACCAGCCATGCGACACGATCGGCAACCTCGACCGCCGGGCGCTCGATGAGAACGTGCCCGCCATCGCGTGGGCCGTGGGCCGCTTCGCCCTCGACGTCTCCGACCTGCCCGCCGCCGGCGCCCAGGAGTAGCGACCATGACGACGTACCCCCAGGCAATCGAATCGCTGACGGATCCGCCCGCCGCGTACCCGCCGTCGTCGCCGATGCGGCTCGGCTTCGACGTCGATGCGCTGCGCGCCGACCTCGACAGGCTGCGGCACCAGCGGTGGCGCGCCCAGCGCGCCTACAGCCAGGACGGCGCCGCCACGGAGTCCGGCGTGGACTGGCGCATCCTGCCGCTGCGCAGCGTCGGCGGCGATCCGGTACGGACCGACCCGGGCGGCGCGGGCCTGACCGACTTCGCCGACACCCCGTGGCTGGCCGAAGCCCCAGCTCTCGCACAGGTCATCGACGCTTTACCGGCGCCGGTCCGGGGCGTACGGCTGATCGCCCTGGGCGCGGGTGCGACCGTCCACGAGCACCGCGACTACAAGTACGGGTTCGAACGCGGGCTCCTGCGGCTGCACGTGCCGATCGACACCAACCCGGACGCCGTCGTGGTCATCGACGGCGTGTCCGAGCACTGGACGGCAGGACGGTTGTGGTTCGGCGACTTCGGCCGAAGGCACTACGTGGCGAACGGCGGGGACCGCCCTCGGGTGCACATGGTGCTCGACTGCCTGGTCAGCCGGGAGGTCGTCGGGTTGTTGCCGGACGAGTTCCTGGAGCTGCTGCCGACGAGCGAGGTGATGTTCGCCCGCGATCCGGTGCCGCTCAGCGCGTCCGAACGCGACCGGTTCCGCTGCCGGTTCCGGCTGCCGGGCGACTTCGCGCAGTGGTCGGAGGAGGAGGTCGAGGCCAGGCCCGACAGCGACGCCGAGGTCCTCGTGCACGACGACCGGCTCGTCCTCGCCATCGACGGCGAGCCCGCCTTCGGCCTGGTGCATCTCGGGCTGGGCGAGTTCCGCCTCACCGGCTGGAGCGAGGAGCGCACCATCGCCATCGAGTCCACCGGCCAGGTGCGGATCATTGAACGCGCCGGCCGCGCTCTCCGCGAGTGGACACGCCCGGCGCAGCCCACCTGAGGGGGTCGGACGATTCGGCCAAGCACGACCATCTGACGATGCGCCCTCTCCGACCAGACAGGCAGGTGACTCGCATGTCCTCCCCCGCCCGGGTCGCTCCGCTCGGCACCGACCCGTACGCCTTCCAGCCCGGTTACTACGATCTCTTCCGCGCCTCCCGTGGAGAGGGCGCCCTCCCCGACCCCCGGTTCTTCGCCGGCCGCGCACCCGAGGGCGGACACGCGCTGGAGATCGGCGCAGGTACGGGCCGGATCACCTTGGCCGTGGCCGAGCGAGCAGCCACCGTAGTGTGCCTGGAGCGGTCGGCGACCATGCGCGCGGTGCTGCTGGCCAAGCTCGCCGAACGCCCGTACCTGCGCGACCGCGTCACCGTGCTCGACCGCGCGGCACCCCACTTCGACCTGGCCCGCCGCTTCGACTTCGTGTACCTGGCGGGGGTGCTGGAGCACGTGCCGCACCCCGAACGGCTCGCGCTCTTCGAGGCGATCGCCGAACATCTGGCCGAGGACGGCGAGGTGGCGATGGACATGGTGCTGTCGGAACCCGTACCGGACTGGCCGGAGCACGTCACCGACGAGGCCACCCTCGGCGACTGCCGGTACGAGATGTCATGCGAGGCGCGGCCCGACGGCGACGACCAGGCGCACCTGCGGTTCGTCTACCGCACGTACCACCAAGGCGATCTGGTGGAGACCGAAGTGGTGGAACGCGCCCACTACCTGCACCGGCCGCATGCCGTCATCGCCGACCTGGCAACGGCCGGGCTGACCCCGACGGCCGGAACCGCCCTCCGCCCCGTCGCCGACGGCGAAGACCCCGGAACCCTGGTCGCCCGCCGTACGGCCTGACCGGCCCAACCGTCATCCACTTCGTCCTGAGGAGAGTTCGCGTGCAGGTCATCGGCATCGGTTTGCTCCGAACTGGTACGACTTCACTCGCGCTGGCACTCGACCGGCTCGGGTACGGCCCCTGCTACAACATGCGCGTCCTCAACGCCGAGCCGGAGCGGGCCGCCGACTGGGCCGCCGCGATGGACGGGCGGACGGTCGACTGGGGGAAGGTGTTCGCGGGCTTCGGCTGCGCCGTCGGCTCTCCGAGCACCGCGTTCTGGCGCGAGATCGTCGACGCGTTCCCGGACGCCAAGGTGGTGCTCACCGTCCGCGATCCGCAACGCTGGTACGACAGCGCCGCGCAGACCATGGCCGCCGTGCTCGCCAAGCCGCCGCTCCTGGTGCGGATGCTGAGCTGGCGAGGCCCGCGCCGACCCGACCCCGAAGCGGAGGTCCTCGACCGCGTGCAGCGGACGACGTGGCACCTTGAGATCGGCGGGCCGTTCGGCGAGCGCGCGGAGATGGCCGAGAGATTCGAACGGCATGTCGCCGAAGTGAAGGCGTACGTGCCCGAAGACCGGCTGCTGGTGTTCGAGGTCAAGAAAGGATGGGAGCCGCTGTGCGCCTTCCTCGGCGTACCCGTCCCCGACGAGCCGTTCCCCCGCGAGAACGACGCGGCCACGTTCAAACGACGGCAACGGCAGGCCCTGAAGAAGACCCTGGCCCCCCGAATCCTCGCCACCCTCGCCACCACCGCGCTAGCGACCGGCGCCGCAGTCACCTGGGCCCTACACCGCAAACGCCACCCAACCCAGAACAGGTAACCAAAGGCCCCCCGCCCCCCAAAGCACCGGGACACCGGGACGCCGGGGCCACCCACACTCATGGATGGTCCCGCCCGAGATTGAAGGCCGATGGCGGCGGTCGGAACCCGTCAAGGGGCCCGGGGCATCACTTCGTGATGGCTGCGCAGCCCCTGACCGCACCCGTCCGCCGCTAGGCACACGTCACGACAGGTCGGAGGCGGAAGGTGGAGGAGGAACCGGCGGCTACGCCGTGCCGCTACCCCATCCAGAGGATGTCGAGGATGCGCAGCGTCTCCGCCTTGTCATCCACCAGGAGCGTGAGCATGCCTTCGCCGCCGGCACCGAAGAAGGCATGCCGGACCGCTGTCTGATCTGCCCGTTCCGGTACCGCGTCCCATGGAGCTTCGAGGAGCTGTAGAAGGCGTTCGAGGAGCGGGCCGTTGCGGACCTCTTCGGGGAGTCCGTTCAGTTCGTACAGCGCGCGTCCGTGGAAGCCGTCGAAGCGGTACGTCACACCCGGCCTTCCCAGCCCGGTGGGGTATAGCGGACGAAGGTGTCTTCCCGTCCCTGTAGAGCGTCCTGGACCGCCTCTTCGTATCCGGGACGGGCGTAGGCGATGGCCCGCATGCGCCAGTGACGCAGCAACGTCTGCACCTGCTTGAACCGCGCCAGGTCATGAGCGGCGTCGAGCGCCTCGTCGTACTCGGCCCGGAACTGATCGCGATGCGACGGCGGAAGCGCATCGAAGATCGCAGCCGGATCCTCTCCGGGATCCCGCGACGCGGTCGGTTCCTCAGGCTGAGCGGTCATGATGCCCAATCTACCTGTGTGCCGCCCACGGCACAGGAAGCTCCCCGCGGACCCGAGAAGCAAGATCCGGAGTATGCGCCGAATGATCTTGCGTTTGCAACCACTGCCTAGCCGCCACTCCGGCCACAGCGACCAGGCGCTCGCCGGAGCGCCGCCGCGCAGGCGGTTGGCGGACTTTTATTTGCCGGACGAGGCCCAGGAATGACGTAGGTGTCCGCGCCCGGAATAGCTCGGGGCGCGGACACCCACGCAGTGAATCCGAAGGTCAGCCCGTGCAGGTCTTCGCCTCGATACCTCCGGCGCCCGGACGAAGCGGCGCAGTGCTATGTGATTTTGTCACCGACGGATCGGCGCTCATTTTGTCGACATGAGAGGATTCTTCGCATCGAATCAAACGTCTCCATTGCAGCGTCGATCCGAAAATCGGTGTGGTCCTGCCAGATATTAGCGACAAAAACGAAAAGATTCCATTAGGCAGTCGCAAATCAGTCCCCAACACAATGCCGGTTACGGGAAGCCATGACGGCATGGAAGTGGCGTCGAACTCCTTCTACTCCCGTTCCTTGCCTTTCCTGTCGGAGGAAGTTCTCTTTGGGTAACGCTCAGGATGGACCTCGACAGCCTCCCCCGCATAGATGGCTTCGCGATCGACCCGCTCCCCGGTCGGGGCCAGGTCCGACGATCCCAACATGAATGTCCTATCCCCAATCAGGACGGCATACCTCCGCCCGCATCCCTCTCCAGAGACACCGACAACCACACCACGAGTGTCGTCCACCCCCATGGCCACAGCATCTGCCGTCCTCAGCACGGCGACGACGTCATAGAAATTAATATCTCTCACCGATGCGTAACCTCCCCCAGTGGATCAACGTTCACATGACGGCCATCTCGAGACAGCCATCCAATCTTTTCGCGTCCAGTGCGCGATAGCTGGACATCCCACTCGAACGGGTGGCCTTCAGTTCGCGACGGACCAACAGTCCATTCATTACCAAAACGGTCGACGTAGCCGTTGCTAGGTCCGCGAGGAAGAGGGTTAGCCGGATTATATCCCTCCGGGGGGAGGTATCTGATACGCCCTTTACTAGGAAGACCGAACTCATCTCCAGGTCCCGCCGCCCGCAAACGCCCCTTTATGCTCCAGCAGCCCGCGTTGTGAACTAGGACAGGTGTCGTTCCTGCATCTACATAATACGTGTGGAGGTCGACGATGGTGAGGTTGTGGACGCGCTGGTGGTGGGCGGTCCACTGCTTGGTCGCGGTGACCTGGACGTAGGTGCCGGCGTTGGTGCGGAGCCACATGCCCGGCTTGAGGTCACCAGCGTTGACCCACTCGTTGAGGTTGCCGGCGACCCAGAAGGGGTGGGCGTCGGTGGCGATGATGACGCCCCTCTTGGGACGCAGCGGGCTGGCGGGTTTCTTGAGCCCCTCGTCTGCCGGCCAGAAGGGACGGAGTCCAGTGGTGTCGATGGTGATCTGGACGAGGTTCTTTTCGCCCTTGCCGAAGATCGTGTCCACGACGGGCTCCGCGCGCGTCTTGCCGGTCTTTGGATCGGTGGCGAGCACCTTATCGCCGACCTCTACGTCTTCGATGGCTTTGCGACTGCCGTCCGCCATCAAGACCTCGGTGCCGGGGACGAAGCTGTTGCAGCCGCCTTTCCCTCGTCCCCGTCCGAGCATGAGGCCGTTTTCGAGCATTTCTGTGTTGCTGGCGCCCTTGACCCAGGGCCACTCGATCGATCGGCCGCTGGCAAGGGCTTCGAGCGGCGAGTTGCAATGCAGGAAGGAGCAGTAGTCGTCCCCAAGATCGTCCGCGATGTCCGGGGAGAAGCCCTGAGCGATCAGTTCTTTCTGGACCTGGCAGATGACGTCCTCTGCTCCGCAGATGCCGCTCGGTCCGTAGCTCGCATACTTGAGGAAGAGCGGGTCGTTGTGGGTGCGTCCTTCCAGGACGTTGCGGCTTCCGCCGCAGCCGCCCTGCAGTCTGCAGCTGGTAATGGCGAGCGCCTGCCTGACGCGTGCCGCCTTGCGAGGGTTCAGCCAGACCGGCCAGTTGTACTGCGGGTATGGGTCACCGCAGTCCAAGCCGCAGCCGCCTCCCTTGGCGGGGGTCTTGTGGCCGACGTTCATGACCCCTTTCCCGCAGCGGTCGGGCGGGCATAGTCCGGAGGGGTCGGCGCTCGTGACGGGGTTGTTGTCGGCGTAGCTGTAGCCGTTCAGTTGCTGAGGGTCGGCCGGGTCCAGGACTGGGTCGACGGAGATGAACCGTCCGGTCGCGGGGTCGTACTCGCGGGCCCCAAGGTGGGTGAGCCCGGTGTTGTCCTTGGTTCCGCCCACGAAGCCCTTGTCCATGGCGGTGGGCCAGATGCCCACAATGGCGCCGCGGTCTTCGCCGAAGGGTGTGGACCGGCGCTGGTTGAGCTTGGACGGGTCACCGGCGGGAATGGCCAGTTGGGCGGTGTTCTGGTGGTCGCCGGCCAGGAGGGTCACGCCGGCGCCGGTGCGCATGGCGACGGCCTGGGGGCCGAAGGAGTAGTAGCGCGTGGCGGTGACGGCGCCGTTGCTGAGGCGGAGTTCCATGCCCGGCAAGTAGAGGACGGTGCCGGACTTGTCCCGACGGACGAGCCGGTTTCCGTCGGCGTCGTAGACGAACGTCGTACTGCCTTGGGCGGTGTCCGTGATCTTGGAGATCTCGCCCTGCTGGTCCCAGGAGAACTGGAGGGTGTTGCTGCCGTCCGTGCGCTGGGTGGTGTTGCCACCGGCGTCGTAGGTGTAGGTGAAGTTCTGCGTGTCGCTGGTGCCGTCGACTTCCTGGGAGTAGCCGGCGAGTTGGTGTCCCTTGTAGGCGGGGTCGACTCCGGCGTCGCCGGGGTAGCGGTAGGTGCGGGTTTCTTGCCGGACGCCGCCGTCGGGCCCGGCTCCCCAGCTTTCCTCCGTGGTGCGGTTGCCGTCGGGGTTGTAGGTGTAGGCGTTCCGGTACGGAGCGGGACCGCCGATCTCGGCGGTGGCGGCGGAGGCCGCGCAGGTCGCGGTGCTCTGCGTCCACGCGTCGGTGAGCCGCCGCTGGAGGTCGTAGCGGAAGCACTGGGTGTCGGTGGTGACGCCGCCGGTGGACGCATGCCCGGTGACATCGGTGATCTGACGGACGTTGCCGGCGTCGTCGTAGGTGTAGCCGGCGTCGCGGGCGTACCCGTCGATGCCCTCACGGCTGACGGTGGCGTGGATCAGTCGGCGGGTGGCGGGGTCGTAGTCGTATCCGACGTTTACTGCTTTGCCCCCGGCCGCCAGTACGTAGCCGCGGACCTGGTTGATGTTGGTGTAGCTGGTGCCGGTTACGTACTGCGAGTTCCCGGTCAGCGTGAGCGGCCGCCCGAGGTTCTCGTTGTCATAGGTGTAGGTGAGGACTTCGGCCGGAAGGTCGCCGGCCGCGGGCAGGCTCGTCGACTGGACGGTCCCGTCCGGGTTGTAGGCGGTGTTGAACTGGTAGCTGCCGTCCAGGCCGCCGCCCTCCGCGCCATTCGGGACGGTGATGGTGGTGCGCTTGGGCCGGTTGAGGTTGTCGTAGTCATCCGTGCGGATCTTGTACTCGTAGGTGTTGCCGTCGGCACCGGTCGCCTTGCGGGAGGCGAAGGTGAGCTGGCCGGCTCGCACGGTGTCATATCCCCACAGCGCAATCAGGTCGCCCTTGTCCCCGTCGCCGTTGGCGGCATAAGTACGCAGCTTGCGGCCGAGCGCGTCGTATTCGTGGAAGACCTTGCCCGCGTTACCACGCGAATCAGTGGTGGACACGACCTGGTCGAGGTCGTTGAAAGCGGCCGTGGTGGTGCCGCGGTCGGGGTCGATGGTGGTGGTCTGGCGGCCGCGGATGTCGTAGCGGTACTCCCAGGTCTTGCCGCCCGGCCCGACCATCTTGGTCTTCCGGTCTGCCGGATCGTATTCGTACTTGGTGGAGATGTAGTCGGTGCCGTCCGGTGTGGCGGTGTTGTGCTGCCGTAGCTCGATGGTGCGGCCGCGGACGTCGGCGTAGGTGGTGGTGGGTGTCCCTCCGCTGGGTGGGGTCGTCTTCACCCAGGTGCCGAGCGCGTCGCTGCCGTAGGCGTAAGCGGTGGCGTACACCTCGGCGCCGTCACCAGCGCCGCCCAGCAGCGCCTCGCGGGTCTTACGGCCTGCACCGTCATAGCTGTACCGGGTCTGACTGTGGACCAGGCCTTGCATCTCCGGGCCGAACAGGCTCGGGGTGGGCCCGGCCTGATCGTTGTAATAGCCGTTGTAGGTGAAGGCGACCAGGCCCCGGCCGTCGTAGAGAGTGTCGGTGATGAGCCGGCCGCCGTTCTGCCCCGGCTCCTGGGTCTGGCGGGCCCGGAGGAACCCGTCATAGATCGCATAGGACGGGGTGCCCAGGGCACCGCTGTTGGTGACGGTACGGGTGCCGACGACGACGGGCGCGTTCTCGGCGATCTGGTAGGTGTACTCCGCGCTGGCGGTCTCACCGCCGGTGCGGCTGCGGTTCGGCAGCCACACTCTGATGGTGCGGCCCAGCGCGTCGTAGTAGAGGTCGGTCTTGCCGCCGGCCTCGTCGAGCTTGACGATCGGCGAGCCCCAGGCAGGGTCCAACGTGGCGCTGGTGGACAGCTGCAGGCTGGTGCCGTCCTCCTTGGTCACGGCCGGCTTGGTGACCGCGATCTTGGTGGTCAGCCCGGGCGCCGTTCCGCCGGGGGTCTGGGTGTAGGCGGTGGTGGTGACGTGGTCCTGAGCGTCCGACACAGCGGTGGGGCGGCCGTACCCGTCGAAGCCGGTGACGGCCGACAGCTTCTGGTACGTCGGGTCGGAGCCGTCGGCGGCAGCGTGCGACACCAGCCGCTCGGTGTAGGTGACCCGGCCCTTGCTGATCGACTTGAAGGCGCTCTTGGGCGCCGACGCAGTGCCGTCGTAGTAGGTGCGGGTACCCGACAGCACGTGGATGCGACGGTCGAGCCCGCTCCACAGGCAACTGCCGCGGGTGACCTCCTCCTGTGCGACCTGGTTGCGTATCCAGGCGGTGGTGTTGTCCGCATAGGTGTAACGGGTGCAGCGGTCATCGTCGCCGACCGCCAGGTCCCCGTTGTCGGACACCCAGTTGACCCGCCCGGTGTCGGCGTCGTAACTGGTGCGTACCTCGGCCTTGCGCCAAGTCCCCGGTCCTGTCGGGGTGAACGTCCGGCCGTACTCGGTGGCCACGATGTTGGCGGTGACCGTGCCCCAGGACCGCGTCTTGGACGCGGTCTGGAATCGCACCGGCAGATTCTGGTCCCACTGCAGGATCTGGCCGCCGGGCTTGTCCAACTGCACGGTGCGCAGTTCCCGGCCGGCGAAGGCGTCGTGGTCGGTGACGGTACCGCCGTCGCCGTTGTCGACGGTGACCGTGCGCTTCTGGTCAGGATCGGTCGTCGAAGTGCGGTCGCCGTGCATTCCGCGCAGGAAGTAATGGTCGGTCTGGGCGACCATGCCGTCGGCGAGGTCGGAACCGGTCAGCACGCTGACCTTGTCGTAGCCGCGCCACTGGCTCCAGGTCTTGTACTTCTCCCGTGTCAGGCCGTCGTCATCGTCGTAATGCCACGCGCCGCCCTTGGAATCGTCGTAGATGTACTTGGTGACCATGTCGGCGCTGTGGCCGGTCCGGTCACGCGCGATCACATGGGTGACGACGTACTTGTGGAACCAGTCCAGGCTGGGTTTGAGGTCACCGTCGTGGGCCCAGTAGACCGGGAAGCAGCGCTTGGTGTTGGTCTGCGGGGTCGGCAGGTCGTCGGACGTGCATTGGGCGGTGCTGTAGGCGACGGACAGTTCGCCGCCGGACTCGTCGGCGACGTAGTCCAGCCGGTAGCGCATGAGCCCGCCGGTGTCACCGGCCCGGACGCGGTTGTAGCGCTCCTCGTAGTCGAGCGTCACCTTGGGCAGCGTGACCGCGGTGCTGGCGGCATGCCCGGTGTGCTGGATGGAGGTGGCCAGCAGTGCCCGCGCGTAGTCGGCGGTGCCCCACTTGTGGGTCAGCGTCCAGGAGTCGACGTCCCGCCAGGTGCCGTCCGCCTTGATCACTTGGGTCTTGACCGACTCCAGCCGCTTGCGCGTCCAGAAGGTCGGCGAGACCGTGCCCTTGAAGTCCTTGCACTCGGTGCCGGACTTGCAGTTGAGGTCGTAGGGGACGTCCGGCCACAGGTTCGGATTGGTCTCGATCTTGGAGGGGTCGCAGTTGGCGTCGGTGTCCAGACACCGTTCCTTGCTGTTGAACACCACACGGGCCGGCGCCTTGGCCCACAGGTTGTCCGACCGCAGTCCGTACTCGATCCGGTTCAGCACACCGCCGCGGACATAGGGCGTCTCGTCTTCGGGCTTGAGGTTGCGGCCGTAGTGGTTGATCTCCTTGTCGTAGTAGTAGGTGACCGCGTTGCCGTCGGGATCGACCGCGTAGTCCAGGTTCCATCGCCACGCCTGCTGGCACCACGAATCCTTGAACGCGTCCTTGTGGCACGGCTCGTTCGCATCGTCTCCGAACACCGGGACGGTCCAGGTGGAATTGGTCTCCGGATTGCCGCTCGCCCAGTTGTCCAGCCGGTGCTTGCCGAAGTAGTAGACGGTACCGTCGGTGGTGGTGACCTTCCAGTACTCGTTGTCGTCGTCGCCATTGCCGGTTGTGGCGTCGTTGCCGGTCAGCCTCTCGACGCGGGTACCGTCATCGTTCTTCAGCCGCCATTTCCCTGCCCCGTCCGGGACCAGCTCACCTCCGTGCCCGTTCAGCTGCATCGTGGCGTTGTCGTAACCCCAGCACTGGTCGCCCGGGGAAGACCCCCACTCGTCCTTCGGCGCATCGTCGTCTTCACAGGCTTTGTAGCGGCGCTCAATGAACCCTGGCCACAGGTCGAATCCATCCCCTACCCATGAGGACTGGGCGTTGGTGTTCGACGTCAGGCCGTCGATGTTGCCCGAGGAGTAGCTGATGGCCACCTCAGGGGCCATGGTGCCGGGCACGGGCGGCACCCGCATGGGGTAGGACCAGGTGAAATCGCCCGTGTTGAGATTTACGTTCCAGGTCGACGACGCCGACAGCTTGGTGGCCTTGAAATCTCCCTGCTCACCGGCGGTTCCCGCGGCCGTGGCCAGCACCGTCGGCCCCGACGTGGCCGTCGGCTGCTGCGGTGACGCCTGCCGCGCGGCTGGATCCGATTCGGCCCGCACCTGCGCGATCAGCGTCTGGTTCTTGGTGTCGTGGGTCGTCGCCACCGGAGTGGCCGTCCGGCATTCGGCTCGTTCCGGCGTCGTGAGGACGCACGCCGGGTATTGCACGAGTTTGAGCCGGTCGGCGTAAGCACCACCGAACGCCGACGCGAACGACGCGTAGTTCAGCCCGACCCCGACCTGTCCCGGTGCCGCGGTGTCAGTGCGGGCAACCGAGATCATGACGCCTTGGACGCCGGCGCGGTCGCTCACTTTACTGTCGACGACCTGGACCCGGACCTGCTCGGCCGCCGGCAGACCTCGGGAGCCCGGACGCGAATCGAGGCGCGGCGCATCGCTCGGAGCGGTGACCCAGACGGGGAGATCACCGGCGCGGGCCCAGCGGCCCTTGCCGGGGACCTTGCTGGTCGCCGTGCCGGCCTTCGGCCAGCTCGGAGCCGGGGAAGCCTTGGTGGTCAGGCGCTTGTTCCCGGCCTTGCGCGGCCGCGCGTCCAGCGCCCGGCCCTTGACCGGCTTGGCGTCCTTGAACTGACGCCGCGGCGCGGATTCGGCCCGCGCGGGCATCGGGGACGCCAGTCCGAGCGCCAGCACGGCGGCCATGCCCAGCGCGATCTTCGACCGCGCCCAGCCGTGGCCTCCCAGCAGCATCCGGGTACCGCGCTTACTCACAACGCCCTCCAAGGCCTGCCCTCATCCCTAGGGCCACCGGTGTTGTCAGCAGGAGAATGGAAGTCGGCCATTCGTGGGACAGGCTCCAGAGGGAGGCCCTCGCCCCGCTCACCGCCGTCAGTCGTAGGACTGAGGCAGAGGCGGGTTTCCGTAGGGGGTGTCGATCTGCTGAAGGTTGGCCAACGGCAGCACCTCGTGCGGGGCGAGGGCGCCCTTGACCAGCCATACGTCGCGGACAAGCCCGGCGAAGTACTCGCGGCTGGGGTCGTTGTCGGTGGTCTTGCCATCGGCGAAGCGGCGGCCGATCTGCACAGGGCCTGGTGCGTTGAACCCGATGACCCCGGTCTTCGACGATTCGGCACTCGTGTTGCCGTTGACGTAGAGGGTCATCGTGTCGGTCTCCGCGTCGTAGACCAGCGCGAGGTGATCAGGGCCGGAGTCGGTGCAGATGTTGCAGGACTGCGACTGGTAGGCGGTGACCCGGGTGGTTCCGAGGGCGTCGGTGACGGACGCCTCGATCTCCCAGCGGCCGACCCATTCGTCGGCGGGGTCGTCTCGGTCGGGGTCCCAGTTCGGGTTCTTGGCCGCCTTCGGGTTGAAGCGCACGGTGAAGGCGTTCTGGGTGTTTCCAGCCAATGAGAAGACGGTCATCGGGACGGTCGGTTTCACAGCGTCCACCCAGCCGGCGACCGAGAAACTTCCGTCGGTGCGGACTACGGGCAGCGCCGTCCTGGCCCATTCGCCGACGCCAGAGGTGTTGGCGCCGTGGAGCACCAGGCAGCCACCGTCGAGTTGGTTGCAGGTCTCACCATCGGTCTTGATCTCAGCGCCGCCGTACAGGGTGAGATCGTGGCCGGCGCCGGAGTCGTCCGGAACTACTCCGTTGGTCGGGGCGGCCGAGAGTCTCCAGCGGGCTTGGACGGTGGAGCGGTACCACCCAGCGACGTCCTGGGCGGTGACGGCCCGGTCGAACACCCGGACATCATCGATCTCGCCCCGGAAGAAGTCGGTTTTGACGCCGTTGTACTTGGCGCGGCCGATCGCGAAGGCGCCGCGGTTCACGCCCGCCCACTGGTCCCCGTCGTAGGACGTGGTCTGTTCAAGCTTGCCATCGACGTACAGGCCGATCGTTTTGGCCGATGCGTCGTAGACGCCGACCAGGTGCGTCCACTGCCCGACTACCGGGGGCTGCGCCGACAGGGCTCTGACCCCGGGCGCATCGGTCTTGTCTCCGAGCACTCCGGAGAATGCCCACCGATCGTCGATGGGCGAGTACTGGAGGTACATCGAGCTTGCGACGTCGGCGTCCTGGGAGGCGATGGTGGAGACACCGCCCTTGGCCGCCAGTTTCGCCCACGCCGATATCGCATAGTTCTTCGTCGGATCCAACAAGGGCAGTTTGGTCTCGGCGTAGCCCGTGGTCGCGGGGTCAGCGTCGGCGTTCAGCTTCAGCGACGACGACCCGACCCTCGCCGGAGTACCCAGCGTGTAGTCGGTTCCGACCATGCTCGCCTCGTTCACCGAAAGGAGGCGCCACTGCTCCCACTGCGAGCCGGTGCAGGTCTGCTGGAGGACATGCGCGCGGTTGTCCATCGATTCACCATCGATGGTCAGGCACTTGTTGCTATGTGTGGGTTTGAGGAGGAAGACGCCGTCCGCCTGCTCGACGCGCTGGAACCGCTGGCTGGACACCTCCGCGCACTCGGACTGAATGGCATGAGCGCCGTCGGCGGTGGACGCAGGTGTCCCTTCGATGTCGAGGCACTTGTCGCTCATCTTGCTGACAAAGGTGTAGGTGTTGGCGTCGACCTCGTTGAGTTTCCAGCGTTCCCAGTCGACGCCGTCGCAGTCCCACTGCATGATGTGCGTCCCGGGCGCCGATTGACCGCCTTCGACGTTCAGGCATTTGCCGGTCTTGACGTTGACGGCAGTGAAGGTGTTATTTGCTGCGATCTCCTCTCGGAGCTTGACCGTCCCGGCGGGATCGTCGAGTTTCCAATGCGCCTCTTCGCTGGCAATACGGCGGACACGGAAGGTGTAGTCGGGGGCGGTACCGGAGCGGCCGGCCCGGTCGACGGCGTGCACGTTCAACTTCCAGTCGCCGCGAACGTCTGGTGTCTTGGTAAAGGTGCAGGCCGTCGTGGTGCAGCCGGGCGTCTGCCCGAGCGTCAGCCAGGCGATCGGTTCGGCCGGGCGGCCGGGCGGGGTGAACTGGTAGCCGAACTTCACGATCGGTTCACTGCCGGGTGCCGCGGTGATGGTGAAGTCACCGGGCTGTCCCACCCCGTCGTGCTCGATGGCGTTGGCGGGGTATTTGGCGGACGTGACGATCGGCGGCGGTGGGCTGGCGTCGTCGTAGACGAACCAGCACTTGTGCCCCAAGCCACCGACATTGGTCGGGGCGTCGGCCCAGTAACCCGCGCCGAGCCAGTTGTGCCAGTCGTCGTTCTCCAGTCCGTCCTTGAAGTCGTGTCCTCGGACGGTCCAAGCGAGCGGGACGTTCTTCGGGATACCACGAGATGACGCCAGGGCGCTCATGGCCTTGGTGAACACCTGCCCGGAGTTACCGCCGCCGGAGTAGACGGGCGTCGAGTCAGGGGCCGGCGCAGCCCCGATCTTCCAGGAGAAGCCGGCTCCGTTGGAGTCGCCCCAACCGATCATGAACTCGGCCTGGACGCGGTCGCTGCCCTGCGGGTCGGCGATCTTGGCGGCCATGGTGGGCCAGACCCGCAGGCGGGGCATGGACGACACGTCGTTCGTCCCGCACGGGTAAGTGCCTCCCTCGCCCTCCAGGTGAACGTTGGTCGGAGTCTTGGGCGGCAGGTTGTACAGGACGCGGAGAACGGCATCGTTGTTGAATCTCTTCCAGCCCGTGGTGCTGCCCTCATTGGTCGCCTTCAGGCCGAGCCAGAGAGTGCCGCTGCCATTGGCCGTGTTGCCTACCTCCGTCTTGAGGGTCTCGCTGGACAGCACCACCGTATTGTTCGCGCAGCCGACGCCCTCGTTGCCGTAGTTGAAGCTCTTTTCCACCAGCTTGCGCTGCCAGAACCCGGAGGCGGCCTGCGTCCCCCAACTCGTCGAACCGCTGACACCCTTGGTCTTCCAGACCTGTGCCGCGGCGGCGGTGCAGTTGTAGGCGCCGGTCTGGTACGGCTTGAACTCCGCCCACAAGACGTTGGTCCGCATGACGGCCGAGGGGAGGACGAATTTGTAGAACAGCCGCTTGGTGATGGTGCCGCCACACTGTCCGCCCATGTACGGGTCGGCGTCCGAGCAGTACCCCATCCCCTCGTCCTCCCAGGAGGAGTCGGTGTACTTGGTCGACACCATGACCGCAGCCGACTCCCCCGGCCCCTGCCAGTCCGGGTCGATGTACAGCGGAAACGTCGTATCGGCCCCGGTGAGCAGGCCCGCATCGGGGACGAGGGTCAGCTTCCCCCGTCCTGCGGACATCCTGATGCGGCCGCGCTTCACACTGTCAGCCGGGGCCTCGGCGGCGTGGGCGCGCTCGGCGCGAGTAGTCTTCCGGACGCCGGCGCCGGCGCCCTTCCCTGAGGAGTCCCACATCATGGGCTCGGCGGCCTTGAAGACCGTCCCCCCCGCCGCCTGATCCACCATCCGAAGACCACCGGCCTTGCCGGCCTCGGCATTCATCCGGTCGGCTCTCAAGCCCATCTGGACCGTGGCCAGCCTCGGGTCCCGTGCAGCCGCTGGGGTTTTGACGACCAGAACGTGACTGAACCCACTGGGCTTGGCCCGCACTACCAAGTCCACGTCCGGGAGGACATTCTGATAGGTCGCCGCTTCACCATCCACGACCGGCGGCGGAAGTGCGCCATGTGGCCAGGTCAGGGACATGGCGCGCCCGGCTCGGCTCATCGTCACCAACGGGCCTGCGCCTCCACCGGAAAGCGCCAGACCGACGGTTGTCGCGCCTGGAGCGAGCATGCCATCGGCGCGCCGCCGCAACTTGGTGTCGATCGGCACCCACTTCCCGTCACGCAGGGTGCGGACAGGGCGGGCGCTCATCGTCGCTTCCAAGCGGCCGTCCGGCAGGGCGCGCACCTCGCGTTGCGGGCCGGTCATCGAGGTGACGGTGACGGGTCGCTTCGTCTTCAGCGCAGTCGTCACCGCCTCACCCTGAGAGGGCGCCGCCTGCGGCGCCTCCTTCGCCTGAGCTGCGGAAATGGGGGCGGCGGCGCCAGGAAGCGGCACCAGCGACAACGGCAGCGCCAAAGCGAGCGCCGTAGCCGCAGCGGCTACGGTGAACGGCCGACTTCGGACACGATGAGACCTGGACTTTTGCGCCAGAAAACGACCCAAAAAGGCCACAGAGGTCTCCCGCCCACATAAAGCCCCAATAAAGTCGCTTTAACGTAACGTGACCAATCGCGGCGCGGAAGAGTCGGAACGATCAAGCAATTGTGATCTACATCACTTGATTCTCGGTAACCCGACCTCATGACCTGCACGTCCTTGCCGAAACAGTTCACGCCGATAATCGCGGGCCACCACTGAGAGTGATAGTTACCAACAAGTAACAAAGAGGGAATAGCAGGAGCGACCATCGAGTGGAAGCCGGATTGTGCTTCCGAAGCAGGCCTTTAATCCTTCTTCGAGTGCGCGAACTCGACGGCGGCTTCCATATCGTCGACCTGCGCCTCGGATCCTCACAGAATTCGCAACTGCGCGTCGCCCAGGGGCAACGTTCGCTCGCCGTTCACTCCTGTGGCGTGGAACGGAGCGAGCTTGGGCGATCGCTTGTCCCCGGGGGGGTTAGAGGCCTAGGCGGGGGAGTTCGCTGCGGGAAGAGACGCCCAGTTTCGGGTAGGCGCGGTACAGGTGGTGGCCGATGGTGCGGGGGCTCAGGAACAGCTGGGCCGCGATGTCGCGGTTGGACAGGCCCTGGGCGGCCAGCCGGACGACCTGCAGTTCCTGCGGGGTGAGCCGGTCGAGGGCGGAGTCGTCGCGGGTGCTCGTGCCCGCCTCGCCGGTCGCCCGGAGTTCGGCCCTGGCACGTTCGGCCCACGGCGCCGCGCCCATCCCCTCGAAGGTCTCCAGGGCCGGACGCAGAAGCGAGCGCGCCTCGGCTTTGCGCTGGGCCCGGCGCAGCCACTCGCCGTACAGGAGCTCGGTCCGCGCCCGCTCGAACGGCCGGCCGCCTTTGGCGTGCGCCCGCACCGCCTCGGCGAAGTACCGTCCGGCGTCCTCGACCGTGGTCAGGAGCGCGCGGCAGCGGAGCAGGACGCCCGCCGCCCACGGCTGCTCCGACGCGACGCTCCAGCCCTCGAACCGCGCGAGCGCCTCGTCCGCCCGCTCCGGCTGCCCGGCGCGGACGGCGGCCTCGACCTGGTCGCCCGCGAAGTGGACCAGGTTCATCAGGCCGAGCGGGCCGTCTCCGGTTCCGCGGGAGGCCGCCTCCAGCCGGTCGAGGGCGCGGGCGTGCCGGCCGTGGCCGAGGTCGAGCAGGGCGAGCGCCATCGAGCCCCAGGCGGCGGTGCGGGCGATCCCGGCCGTCCGGGCGCGGGCGATGGCCGGTTCGGCTAGGGAGCGGCAGGCGTCCTCGTCCCCGGCGAGCGCCGCCGCCCAGGCCAGCACGCAGCGCAGATGGTCGACACGGTGCAGTTGCCCGGTGCTCTCGGCCAGCCGCACGCCCTCTTCAGCGTGCACGACGGCGTCCCTGCGGCGGCCGAGGAACATCTCCGTCACGGCCAGGTGCTCCAGCGCGTTCGGCAGCCAGCCGATCTGCCCGGTGTCGCGCGCGTCCGCGACGAGCGGCTCGTAGATCGCCAGTGCCGCCTCGTCGTCGCCGGTCAGCATGCCCATCGCCCCGGCGATCACCCGCTCCCCGGTGCCGGTCACCCCGCCGCGCCCGGCCTCGGCGAGCAGGACGCGCATGCGCGGCATCGCCTCGGCCGGGTCGCCCGCCATGAGCCGGGCGAGACCGCCGAGCGCCACCGCGCCGGGAGTTTCGCCGACCACGTCGAGCAGCCGGTCGGCGGCGCGGCGGGCGAGTGCCGGATCGCCGCCGAAGTAGCTGTTCCGGACGGCCTCCGCCAGCATCCGCGCGGCCTCGGCCGGCCGCCGGTCCGCGATCGGGTCGGCGCCCGTGAGCAGGATCGCCGCGGCGGCGAGCGGTGACCCGCGCTCGAACTCGACTCCGGCCCGCACGTGGGCCAGGCGTGCGGTGAGCGCGGCGTCGACGGTGGCCCGGCCCGCGCGGCGCGCGATCTGCGCCGCCCGCGCGAGGTCGCCCGCCAGCAGCGCGGCCTCGGCCGCGCCGACGAGCCGGCCGGCCTGCCGCGCCGGGTCGGGGGTGAGCTCGGCCGCGCGCTCCAGCGCGGCGGTCTGCGCGGCGTACCCGCCCCGCGCCGCGGCCTGCTCGGCGGTGTCCGCCAGCCCGGCGGCGATCGGCTCGTCCGGCCCGGTCGCCGCCGCGGCGAGATGCCAGGCCCGGCGGTCGGGGTGCTGCTCGCCGAGCGCCTCGGCGAGCGCCCGGTGCGCGGCCAGCCGGCGGGCCAGCGGCGCCTCCTGGACGACCGCCGCCCGCACGAGCGGATGCTTGAAGGCGGCCGCCATCCCGGTGAACGACAGCAGGCCCGAGCGTTCGGCATGCTCCAGCGCGGACGGCGGGGCGCCGAGAGCCCCCGCCGCACGCAGCACGACGTCGAGGTCGCCGGCCTCCTCGACGGCCGCGACGAGCAGCAGTGTGCGGGTCCCCTCGTCCAGCCGGGCGGCCTGCGCGCCGAACGCGCGGCGCACGCGGTCGGTGAGCGGCAAAGCGCCGAGGTTGTACGACAGCGGCGGTATCGCGCCGCCGCGCTGCTCGGGGGTGAGCGCGGCGGGCAGCTCGATGATCGCCAGCGGGTTGCCCTCGGACTCGGCGAGGACCCGGTCCCGGACGTGCCCCGCGAGGTCGGCGGCGTGCTCGGCGATCAGCGCGGCGGACGCCCGGCCGTCCAGCCCCCACAGCGGCAGCTCGCGCATCCCGTCCAAGCGGGTGCGGCCGCCGCCGCGGACGGCGAACAGCAGTACCACGCCCTCGCGCTGGACCCGCCGTGCGGCGAAGGTGAGCGCTTCGGCGGACGCCTGGTCGAGCCACTGCGCGTCGTCCACGACGCACAGCAGCGGGGCCAGGTCGGCGAGCAGCGACAGCACCGCGAGCCCGACGAGCAGCGGGCCGTCCTGCCCGGCGGGACCGAGCCCGAACGCGCTGCGCAGCGCCGCGGCCTGCCGTTCGGGGAGGACGTCGACCCGGTCGAGGACGGGCCCGAGCAGCAGGTGCAGCCCGGCGAACGGCAGCTCCGCCTCGGACTCGATCCCGGCGGTGCGGAGGACGCGCAGCCCGTCCGCCCGCGCGACGGCGTACTCCAGCAGCGCGGATTTGCCGATACCCGGCTGGCCGCGCAGCACCAGGGCGCCGCTGCGGCCTGCGCGGGCCTCGTCGAGCAGTCCGTCGAGAACGGCCTGTTCCGCCTCACGACCGACCATCATGGGAGGAACGTACTGAGGTCGTGCGCGTGCCCGCCAACCAGGTACCGGTAATTCGACCGATTCCTCGGCATCTCCCGCTCCGTAGCGTTCTGACCAGCAGGAAGGCCAACGCGAGGAGAGCACGATGACCGCAGGAGTTCCCGGCTATTCGACCGCCGAGCGGGACCGGCGCTGGGCGCTGGCGCGCGAGCTGATGGACGCCGAGGGCGTCGAGGCGCTCGTGGTCTACGGCGAGCACGAGTCGAGCGGTCCCGCGCCGTTCGCACCGGACGTCTACTTCACCAACGAGCGGCCCGGCGCCATCGTGGTGTTCCCCCGGGACGCCGACCCGATCTCGCTGGTGTGGTCGCCGATGCACATCGCCGACCACATCGAGGCCCGCCGCCGCGGTGAGGCGTGCTGGACCGAGCCGCGCAACATGCGCGTCGCCAAGCACGCGCCCGGCGTGGTCGAGGTGCTCAAGGAGCACGGCCTGGAGCGGGCGGCGATCGGCGTGATCGGCTTGGAGCCGTACCCGCCGTTCCACTTCAACCCGATCATGCCGCACGGGCTGTGGTCGACGGTTCTGGAGCAGCTCCCGGACGCGACGTTCAAGCCCGTCTGGCTGAGCTTCCTGCTCCGGACGCTCGTCCAGTCCGAGGAGGAGCTGGCCGCGCTCCGCCACGCGGCGGACGCCGGCGAGGCGATGGCGGCGGCGATGCTGGAGGCGGCACGGCCCGGCGCGACCGAGGCGGACGTGTACGCGGCGGGCATGGCCGCCGGATTCCGGCTCGGCGTCGCCGCGCCGGGCATGCTGATCCAGTCCGGGCCCGGCTTCG
The DNA here is from genome assembly GCF_008327685.1 of Actinomadura sp. K4S16. Lineage (GTDB taxonomy): Bacteria > Actinomycetota > Actinomycetes > Streptosporangiales > Streptosporangiaceae > Spirillospora. The sequence continues at coordinate 135,267 of NZ_BDDE01000016.1, read as the reverse complement.
CCTGCTGGGGTCCGCCGGTGTGGTCCTACCGGCCGCAGGCGCCGCGGGTCATCGAGGACGGCGACGTGATCCTGGCGGAGGTGTTCAGCTCCTACGGGATGCGCGAGTCCCAGCACCAGGTCGCCATCGCGGTCGGCGACGTCCACGCGGACGTCGAGCAGGCCGCCAAGGCGGCGCGCGCCTCCTACGACGCCGGGGTGGCGGCGACGCGGCCCGGCGCCACCTTCGGCGACGTCGTCGCCGCGATGAAGCAGCCCGTGGAGGACGCCGGAGGCTGGAACGTGCACCCGCTCGTCCACGGCCTCGACCCCTACGGGACCGTCTGCGGCTTCGGCGGCGGCCTGCGCGAACTGCCCGAGGCGGCGGACTACGGCCTGCTCACCGAGGTGCCCACCATCGGCAGCGACCTCCCCCTGGCCCCGGGGATGGCGTTCGCGTTCGAGCCGAACTGCGTCCTGAACGGCCGCCTGGCCAACCTCGGCGGCACAGTGGTCGTCGGCGAGGACGGCGCCGTAGAACTGAACACCCTCACCACCGACCTCCTCCGCGCCTGAAAGCCCCCGCCCCGCCGGGTTCCAGGCCCGGCGGGGCGGCGTGGGCGGGCTCGTCGTGTTATCGCCTCACTTTTGGGTGGACGGCGCTTGTGGAATCGGGGAGCCGAGGCGGTAGAAGTCTTCGATGGGGACGCGTGCCTCGTCGAACAGGGCCGGGCCGTGCTGCGGCACCGTCGGCCAGGTTCCCGACGGGTTGAGTTCGATGAGCTGCTCGGTGGCGAGGGCGTAGACGACCCGGCCGAGCCCCGAGCGGGCGATGCCGCCGGTGCACATGCCGCAGGGCTGGCAGCTGGTGTACATGGTGGTGTCCGCCGCGGTGCGCGAGTCGAGTTCGCGGGCCGCCCAGCGGGCCAGCTTCAGTTCCGGGTGGGCGCTGATGTCGTTGTCGCGCTTAACCGTGTTGTGGGCTTCGACGAGGATCGTCCCGTCCGGGCCCGCCAGGAGGGAGCCGTACGGTGCGTCGCCCACAGTGACGGCGTGGGCCGCGATGGCGATCGCACGCCGCAGGAAGCCTTCGTCGGCAGGGGTGATCATGATCTTGTGCTCCAGTGGGTGGCCACGGCGGTGAGCGCCTTCCAGGCCTCTTCGGGCCTGCGAGTTTCCTCCGGGTCACCGCCGAAGGGGTCGAGGACGACGGTCTCGGCGCCCAGCGAGCGGAGCTGGTCGAGATCGTCGAGGATCTGGTCGATGGTGCCGACGCCGGCGAGCCGCTCCCCGTCCTCGACGGGCTTGGCGGTCAGCTGCAGGACGATGCGGGGCACGAACGCGGGCGGCGAGTGCTCCGCCAAGGCCGAGCGAAGCCACGGGAGGGTCCTCCGCAGCGGATGCCAGGGGTGGCCGAAGCGGATGGCGCGCCGGATCGCCACGTTGCTGTTCCCGCCGACCCAGATGGGCACGGAGGGGCCGGCGTCTCCACCGTCCGCGGGCAGGGCGTCGCTCAGGACCGTCAGGTATTCGTCCATCAGCCTGCCGCGCTCGGCGAACGGCACGTCGAGCGCCTCGAACTCCTGGCGCGCCCAGCCGACGCCCACACCGAGCACAAGCCTGCCGCCGCTCAGCTCGTGGAGGTTGCCGGCCATGCGCGCGACCAGGAGCGGATGCCGGTAGGGCAATATGAGCACGGTCGTGCCCAACCGCACCCTGGTGGTGATGCCGGCCATCCAGGACAGCGTGGTGAACGGCTCGTAGAACGGCTCCGGGTACTGCTCGGCCACGTCCGGGGTGATGGCCACGTGATCCGACATCATGAGCAGGTCGAATCCGAGCCCCTCCACGACCCCGGCCCACTCCCGCAGCACACCGGGATCGGTTCCAGGTCCAAAGTTCGGTACGTTCACGCCGAGTTGCATCCCGCGAGGCTATCCCGGCCCGCGACCAGGACGGAACCGATTGTTACCGGCCATATCGACGGTTTCCCGGGGATCTACCGGTAAAGTCGCGGAATGACCGCGAATCTCGATGACGTCGACTGGGCGATCATCGACCAGCTGCAGCAGGACGCGCGGATCTCCCTCAGCGAGCTGGGACGGCGCGTGAACCTCAGTGCGTCGGCCACCACCGAACGGGTGCGGCAACTGGAGGCGCAGGGCGTCATCACCGGTTACCAGGCGACGGTCGATCTGGCCAAGGTCGGCTACCCCGTCCTGGCCCTGGTCCGGCTGAAGTACCCCGGCAACCACCACCAGCCGCTGCGCCGCCTGCTCGCCGAGCGCCGGGAGATCCTGGAGTGCCTGCGCACCACCGGAGACGACTGCTACACGCTGAAGGTGGCCGCGACCTCCATGGCGCATCTGGAGCAACTGATGGACGAGTTGGCCGGCTTCGGCAGCACGACCACCAGCGTCGTCTACAGCCAGACACTCCCCTACCGCGGCCCCGCCCGCCCCTGACCGGCAAGCGATCCGCAGCGCTCGTTCAGGTGGTGGCGGGGCGGGCGGGGCGGGGGGCGGTTATGGCGATCACTGCCATGTCGTCGTGCCGGCCGGGTCCGACCCATTCGGCGGCGAGCATGTGCACCCGCTCCACCAGTGCCTCCGGGGGCATGCCGCCGCACGGGGGCAGTTCGGCGCGCAGCCGCTCCTCGCCGAACATCTCCTCGCCCAGCGGCCCGCCGACGGCCTCGGTGATCCCGTCGGTGTACAGCAGGCAGGAGTCTCCGGGTTCGAGCGTCACCTCCGCGGTCGTCGAGTCGATGTCCTCCAGGACGCCGATCAGAGAGCCTCCGGTCCGGGCCGGTTCGACCGTCCCGTCGGTCCGGACGATCAGCGGGGTGGGGTGACCGGCGCTGGTCAGCCGCAGCCGGACCTGCTCGCCCTGCCTGCGGGCCGAGGCGAGCACGAGCGTGACGAACCTCGTCGAGTCGGTCTGCAGCAGCGTCCCGTTGAGCAGCTCCAGCACGCGCCGGTGGTCGGCCGCCATCGGCAGCAGGGCCCGCAGCGTGTTGCGGATCTTGCCGGTGAGCACCGCGGCCTCCAGGCCCTTGCCGCACACGTCCCCCACCACCACGAGCGACTCGGCATCCGGGTCGGAGGCGTCGGCGGGGTACACGTCGTAGAAGTCGCCGCCGACCAGGTCCTCGTCGCCGGAGGGCCGGTAGCGCGCCGCCAGCTCCACGCCCTCCAGTTCCTGGGTGCGCGGCGGCAGCAGGTCGCGCATCAGCGTGGCGGTGATGGACGCCTGCTCCGCGTAGAGCCGGGCGGCCGACAGTGCCGCGCCGGCACGGCTCGCGAACAGGCGGGTGGTCCGCTCCTCCCCCTCCGAGAACCCCTCGGGGGCGAACCGGCGCATCAGTATCAGCGCCCCGGCCGCGACCCCGTGGCCCGGAAGCGCGATCACCACCATCGCGCGGGGCTCCCCCAGCTCCGGGCGCGCGATCCAGTCGGGAGCGGTGCGGGGATCGATCCAACGCGGAGGCACCGGCGGAAAGGCCCGCATCGCGTCGGCCAGACCCACGACCTCCGCCGGGTCGATCGCCAGTTCCTCCCGCTCGACCCGCCCGTCGGGCCCGCAGCGGGCGACGGGGTGGCCCGGCCTCCCGGAGCGCGGGACGATCACCACGGCCGCATCGGCCAGGTGCCGGGCGGCGAGCCGCACGGTCACCTCCATGCACCGGTCCGGGTTGAGCGATGCCAGCAGCTTGCTGGACGCCTCGGCGAGGAAGGCCTGCCGTCCCCGCTCGACCGCCAGTTCCCTGGCCAGCCGCGTCTGCTCGGTGACATCGACGAGCCACCAGGCCGTCGGGCTCCCCCACGCCCCGTCCACCGGCACGGGATGGGCGTCGAACACGCGGTCGCCGATCGGTCCGCAGGCGACCGCGTCCGGGCCCGGCCGGCCGGCTCCCGACCCCGCGAGTTCGGCTCGTGCGGCCAGGGAAGGGCCGTCGAGTGACCGCTGGGCGTCGCGCAGCCATCCCGGAACGACGTCGGCGGGCGCTGCCCCCGCCGGTACGCCCAGCAGCAGACGCGCGGCGTCGTTGAGCTGGACGACGGCCCCCGACGGGTCGAGGGTCAGGACCGCGTAGGGAGCGGATTGCAGCACCGGGTCGATCACGTCCCGCGGGCCGCCTTCACGCTGAGTCGGTCGCATCGCACCACAGCCTCCAGTGGGCTCTCCTTCCTGATCTCGAACGCCCGGGCCGTCCTCCCGGCCGGAAGCGGTCACCAGGCCTTCGGCGGCTCGGCTCTCCCTTCCGTGAGTCGGGCGATGTCCTCGTCGGCGGTGCCGTGCAGCCGGCCGGCCAGGTCCGCCAGGGCCCGCGCCACGGCGAGTTCGTCGCCGATCTCCGCCACCTCGGGATCGACCGGGTTGCGGCGTGCCCGGCCGTCCCCGGCCGTGTGCTCGTCGCCGCCGCTGAACAGCACCGCATGCGCGCGCGTCTCCCGGTCGTCCTCGCTGATGTAGATCCCTAAGCTCCACTGCTTCGTTCTCACGACGGCCCCCTCTCGCGCCGTTCCCACCTCCATCGTCGGGTCGGCTCGAGCGCCCGCATAGAGGCGGAGGTCCCGACCCCGAACGGCCGAATGACCTGGGGCGACGCCGGGAGCGTCAGGTCGAGTCGGTGAGCCGGGTGCGGCAGAGCCACCAGGCGTTCATGGCGCCGAAGGTACTGAACGGGTCGACGCCGGTCACCTCGGCGAAGCGCTGGATCCGGTTGCGCACCGTGTTCGGGTGCACGAACAGCCTCGCGGCCGCGGCGGTGACGTCCCGGTCGCTTTCCAGCCAGGCCAGGACGGCATGCGCCACCGGCTCGGCATTGGGCCCGAGCGCCGCCCAGGCGGGCAGGTGGTGGTCGAGCAGCACCGCGGCGAGGTCCGCCCGTTCCGTGAGCGCGGCCAGCACGGCCACGTCGGCGATGTGGACCACTCCCCTCCGCCCGGCGGACTCGGCGGCGGCCAGGGCGGCGACGGCCAGGCGCCGCACCGGCGCAAGTTCCTCCGGCTCGGCGGGACCGGCGAGCCCGGCCGCGAGCCCGGCGGCCGCCAGCGCGCGGGGAGGGGTTCGGGGCAGCACCCCGACGAGCAGGTCGTTCACCACCGCGCACAGGACCGGCGGATGCTCCCGCAGGGCCCGTTCCGCCACGGCGGCGTCGTCGCGCCGGGCGACGAGCACCCACAGCCCGCCGGTGGCCGGCAGGCCCGCTTCGGCGACGGCCAGAGCGGCCGCCGAGCCGCCCTGGAGCAGGCGCCGCAGGATCGCCGCGTCCCGGTCGCCCGGCCGCGGGTCCGCGCCCGCCCGCGTGGTCCGGTGGGAGGTGATCAGCCGGGACCGGACGGCCTCGGCCCAGTCGTCGTACAGCTCCCGCGCGTCCAGCAGCCGGTCGGGGGCGACCCCCTCGGCGCGGGCGATCTCCCGGGCCCGGGCCCAGATCGCGCGTTCGGCGACGTGGACGGCGGCGAGCACCGCCTCGATCGGTATGCCCTGCCGGGCGCGGGTGACGCCGAGCTCCTCCACGAAGGACAACTCGGCCTCGGTGGGGCCGCGCCGGGCCGCCAGCGCCCGGGTCGCCGCGGCCAGGAGAGCGCGGGTGTGCCCGGCGATGTCGGACGGGGGCAGCGCCGCGACCTCCCGCACCGTCGTGCGAACGCCGGCGATCACCGACGGCAGCAGGTCCTCCTCGCCCACGACCCGCTCGATGAGGTCGATCACCGCCGACCAGCCGTCGGGTGCGTCCATGGCGCTCATGCTGCCTTGCCATGTGGCGGCCCACAACCTCGGCCCGGAACGGCGTGCCGTGGCCCATGTCCAGGCCGGTGGAGCAGACCCTACGGTTTGGTGAGCGCCACAACGTCCCGAGGAGGAACGCCATGGCCCCGCCCCGCCGCGTCGCCGTGATCGGCGCAGGAGCAGCAGGCCTCGCCACCCTGAAGGCCCTCCTCGACGCCGGCTGCGAGGCCGTGGCGTACGAGAAGGGCGACCGGCCCGGCGGGCTGTGGGCCAGGGACAACAGCAGCGGGCTCTCCCCGGCTTACGCTTCGCTGCACCTGAACACGAGCAAGGGCCGCACGGAGTTCGCCGACTTCCCGATGCCCGCGGCATGGCCCGACTACCCGTCGGCCGACCACATCGCCGGCTACCTGGCCGACTATGCCGGAAGGTTCGGGCTCACGCAGCACATCCGCTTCCGCAGCACCGTGACCCGTGTCGACCGCGGCGAAGCGTGGACGGTCACGACCGAATCCGGGGACGTGGAACGGTACGACGCCGTGGTCGTCGCCAACGGCCACAACTGGGATCCGCGCTTCCCGGAGCCGATGTATCCCGGGACGTTCGACGGCGTCCAGATGCACGCCCACGGCTACCGCACCGCCGACGTCTTCCAAGGCAAGCGGGTGCTCGTCGTCGGGATGGGCAACTCCGCCATGGACATCGCCGTGGACGCCTCGTACACGGCCCGAGGCCCGGTGCTGCTCTCGGCCCGGCGAGGCGTCCACATCGTCCCGAAGTACCTGTTCGGCCGCCCGTCGGACGCGACCGGCGGCGCCCTCGCCCCCCTGCCGTGGCGACTGCGCCAGCGCGTCGCCGAGACCATGCTGCGGCTGGCCGTGGGCACCCCGCAGAGCTACGGCCTTCCGGCTCCCGCCGGCGGCCTGTTCCAGAACCACCCCACGATCAGCGACACGATCCTGCACCGCCTCACCCACGGCGAGGTGGCCGCGCGCCCCGGGATCGACCGCCTCGACGGAGACCGGGTCGTCTTCACCGACGGGACCGCCGACCCCGTCGACCTGATCGTGTGGGCCACCGGCTACCGGGTGAGCATCCCGTTCCTGTCCCCGCGCTGGCTGGGGCCCGCCCCGGAAGGGCTGCCGCTCTACAAGCGGGTCTTCCATCTGGCCGACCCCAGCCTGGCGTTCGTCGGCCTGATGCAGTCCACGGGCGCGGCGCTTCCCGTGGTGGAGGCCCAGGCCAGACTGGCCGCCGCGTACCTGTCAGGTTCCTATGCCCTGCCTCCGGCTCACGAGCAGCAACGCGCCGTCGCCCGCGCCCTGCGCGCCGCCGTCAATCGCTGGGGCGAGAACGCCCGGCCCCACATGCGCATCGACTTCGACCAGTACGTCGCCGACCTGCCCCGCGAGATCGCGGCCGGCCGCGCCCGCCTCGCCCGCGGCGCGCGCCCGTTCACTCCCAAGGAGACCCTCGTATGAGCACCCGCCGCGATCCCCTCGGCATGCGCGTCCTCGTCACCGGCGCGTCCGGGACGTTCGGCCGGGCGATCTGCGCCCGGCTGAGCGAACTCGGCGCCCGCGTCGTCGGCCTGGACCTGGAGCCCCGCGAGGACGACCCGGTCACGGTCCTGGCCTGCGACATCACCGACGACGACGCCGTCCCGGCCGCGGTGGCCGAGGCGATCGACCGGCTCGGCGGCCTCGACCTGCTGATCAACAACGCCGGGATCGGCGGGCCCGCCCCCGCCGAGCTGCCCCCGGGCGCGGAGGTCCGCCGCCAGCTCGACGTCAACCTGCTCGGCACCTGGCGGGTGACCGCCGCATGCGTGGACGCCCTCGTCGCCTCCCGCGGCCGGGTCGTCATGGTCTCTTCGCGGATGGCCATCATGCAGCTGCCGCTGGCGGCCGCGTACGGCGCGTCCAAGCGGGCGCTGGTGGCGTACGCGGACGCGCTCCGCCTGGAGATCGGCACACATGTCGACGTCACCTGCGTGTACCCGTCCGCCGTGCGGAGCCCCATCCACGACTCGACGGCCGCCGCCGGACTCTCGCTGGAGGGCATGAGCCGGTACGAGCCCCTGGAGGGCGTCGTCCGCACCGTGCTCCGCGCCGCCCTGCGCGGGCGCCCGCGCCGCGACCTGCCGACCACCCGGCGGGGAGCCGTCGAGTTCTTCCTGGCCCGCCATCTGCCCGCGCTGGCCGACCGGATCGTCGCCGGCACGCTGGCCGGCCGGGTCCGCTCCGGCGCGTTCCAGGGTGCCGAGCTGGCCGCCGGCGTCATCGCACGTCACCGGCCGACCAGATGACCACGTCCCGTGAAGAGGGCACCCGCGCCGGGAGGGCCGCCCCCTCGATCCAGGGGCCTCAGGACGCGGTATGCGCGGAGAGCCATTCCACCAGAGGACGGAGGTCGCGCCAAGCGTCGCGGACCGCGGGCAGGGCCTGCGCTCCGGTCGCCTTGGTCTTCGGAATGCGCTTCTCGGCGCCCAGGTTCTTGTAGCGGATCAGCTCGATGCGCGGGTGGTCGGCCTTGTAGCCGCGGGGCTGGGTCTTGACCCGTTCGCCGACCAGGGAGAACCCCTGGTCGAGCAGCCGGTCCACGATCTTCTGCGCCTCGGGGCCCGACTTGTCGTCGTCGACGGCCGCCCGGTAGGCGGCGACGCCCTCGGAGGAGAAGGCGTGGAAACCCGCGCCCACGAACAGGCCGTCGGCACCGAGTTCCAGGTAGTAGCCCGCTGGGCCCTGGCCGCCCACGGTGGCGCTCTGGCTCGTCTTGTACGGCGACTTGTCCTTGCTGAACCGGGTGTCGCGCTGCGGCCTGAACAGCTTGCCCGCCCCGAACTCCTCTTCCAGCTCCTCCAGCAGCGCCTGCATCGGTCCGCGCACGGCGCTGTCGTAGTCGGCCTTGTGCGCGTGCCAGTGCTCGCGGGTGTTGTCGGCCTCCAGCTCCTTGTAGAAGTCGAAGGCCTTGCGGGGGATGCCGTCGAAGGCCATCAATTCCTCCTTCCTCACAGCAGGGCGGCGAAGCGCTCGACGACCTCGGCGGCCTGGGCGGCGTTCAGACGGGGGTCACAGGCCGTACGGTAGTGCGGCAGTGCGGGCGGCGCCCGGAACGGCTTCGGCGTGGTGGTGCACTCGGTGACGTCCTCGGGGGTCATCTCGAGATGCAGTCCCGCCGGATGCCTCCGGCGGGCCCGCATGACGCGGACGAACGCCACGATCTCGTCCAGGATCGCCTCCATGAGCCGGGTCTTCGGGCCCGCGCCGATGCGCATCGTGTTGCCGTGCATGGGGTCGCACAGCCACACGACCGGCCTGCCCCGCCTGCTCACCTCCTCCACCAGCTCGGGCAGGAGGCCGCGCACGCGCGTGCTGCCGAGGCGGACGATGAATACCAGCCGGCCGTCCTCGCCGTCGGGGTTGAGCAGGCGGGTGAGCCGCACGGCCTGCGCGGGGCTGATCACGGGGCCGATCTTGACGCCGACGGTGTTCACGACAGAGCACGCGAAGGCGACGTGCTCGCCGTCGGGCCGGCGGGTGCGGTCCCCGATCCACAGGGAGTGGGCCGAGGAGGCGTAGTCGCCGCGCACCTGCGGGCGCTCGTAGTCGAGCAGCAGCGCCTCGTGGGAGACGTAGGCCCGCTCCAGCGGCGGCCGCCCCGCCCAGGAGTCGCGCACCACCCCCAGCACCCGCTCCGCGCACTCGCGGGCGCGCAGGAGCCGGGTCGGATCGGGATGGCGGGCTCGCGAGTCGCTGGCCGGGCTGTTGACGGCGTCGCCCCGGTAGGACGGGACGAGGGTGCCGTCGGCGATGCGCTCGTAGGGGGACGAGCGGGGCTTGCCGTACTGGCCGGCCAGGCGGCCCAGCGGGACGGCCGGGCTCCCGGTGGCCGAGCGGATCACCTCGGCGAGGCCGTAGAGCTGCGCGAGCTTGGCGCGCACCTCGGCGGGACCGGACTCGCGGAAGCGCTCGGCGCAGTCGCCGCCCTGCAAGAGGAAGCCGCCGCCACTGGCGACACGGGCCACGGCCTGGCTGAGCCGGACGCACTCCGCCCGCGTGACCAGCGGCGGCATGTCGCGCAGGGTGCCGGTGACATGGTCGAGCAGCGCCCGGTCGCCCCAGTCGGGTTGCTGCGCGACCTTGCTGATCACGGCGACGCTTCCTGGAGCCGGGCCTTGTCGACCTTGCCGACCGGTGTGAGCGGCAGGCCCGGGACGACGACCACACGATCCGGGATCTTGTAGGCGGCCACGCCGCGCTCGCGCATGAACGCGGCGACCGTCTGCAAGGTGGGCGGCTCGTCGCGGGCGACGATGTAGGCGCAGGTGCGCTCGCCGAGGTAGGGGTCGGGCACCGGGACGACGGCGGCGGCCCGCACGTCCGGGTGGGCCAGCAGGTGCTCCTCGACCTCGTCGGCGGGCACCTTGTCGCCGCCGCGGTTGATGACGTCCTTGATCCGGCCGCAGATGACCAGGTGGCCCGTCTCGGTGCGGCGGGCCAGGTCGCCGGTGCGGAAGAACCCGTCGGGGGTGAACGCCCGGCTGTTGTGCTCCTCGGCGCGGAAGTAGCCCCGGATCGTGTACGGCCCGCGGACGAGCAGCTCCCCGGCCTCACCCGCCGGCACCTCGGCGCCGGTCTCGTCCACGACGCGGACCTCGTCGTACTCCGAGAGCGGCTTGCCCTGGACGGTGGTCACCAGCTCCGGCGGGTCGTCCGGAGGGCTCTGGCTGAGCAGCCCCTCGGCCATGCCGAACGACTGCTGCACCGGTCCGAGGCGCGCGCGGACGTCGCGGGCCAGCTCGGGGCTGACGCCGGCGCCGCCGAGCTGCACCAGGCGCAGGCTCGAGAGCCGGTGCCGGGTCCAGGAGGCGGCGTCCGCCCACAGCAGGGCGAGGGACGGCACCAGGCCGGTGACGGTGACGCGCTCCCTCTCGATGACGGGGAACGCGTCCTCCGGGCTCGGCGTCGGGCAGAGCGCGACGCTGCCGCCCGCGTACAGCGTGCCCAGCACGCCGGGGCAGCCGAGCGCGTAGTTGTGCGCGATGGGCAGCGCGGCCAGGTAGACGTCGTCCGGACCGAGGCGGGCGTTGCGAGCGCTGAGCCTGATGTTGCACAGGTAGTCGTCGTGGGTGCGCGGGATCAGCTTGGCGCGTCCGGTGGTGCCGCCCGACAGCAGGAAGAAGGCCACGTCCCCCGGCTCGGGCGGCGGGAGCTCGGCGGGTTCGGCGTAGAGCGCCGACAGCGGGGTGAACTCCTCCGGCTCGCCGGCGACGATCACGTGCCGCGGGCCGCGGATCTCCCGGGCCAGCGCGCGGTGGTCGAAGCCCTGGTGGACGGCGGGGACGACGTAGGCGGCGGCTTCGGTGTGCGCGGCCAGGTGCCCGATCTCGTCGCGCCGGTGCGGGGGCAGTGCGAGCACCGGGGCGGCGCCCAGCGCCAGCAGGGCGAACAGCGTGTCGATCAGTTCCGGCGTGTTGGGCATCTGCACGATCACCCTGTCGCCGCGCCGCAGTCCCAGGCCGTGGAATCCCGCGGCCAGGCGGGCGGCGCGCTCGGCGAGCTCCCGGTACGTGCGGCGGGTGCCGCCCGAGACCAGGGCGGTGCGCTCGCCGTGGGCGCGCAGCAGGACGTCGAGGGTCTGGCCGGTCCACAGGCCGAGCTCGCGGTAGCGCTCTGCGGTCTCCGCGGGCCAGGGCGTACATCCGGGGATCATCGAATCCTCCTCACGGCGCCACCCGCACCACGCGCCAGCCTTCCTCGTGGCGGCGGTAGCGCAGGCGGTCCTGGATCTCGTCGGCTCTGCGCTGCCAGAACTCCATCTCCTCCGGAGTGAGCCGGTAGCCGCCCCAGTGGGCCGGACGCGGGATCTCCTGGCCGGTGAAGCGTGCGCGCTCGGTGTCGAAGCGCTCGCGCACGGCCTGGCGGTCATCGATCTCGGCCCGCTGGTCACTGCTCCAGGCCAGCAGCTGGATGCCGCGGGGCAGGGTGGCGAAGTAGGCGTCGGACTCCACGTCGTTCAGCCTGCTGACCGGGCCCTCGGCCCTCACCTGGCGCCCCTTCTCCAGCCAGCCGAAGCAGAGCGCGGCCACCGGGTTGACGGCCACGTCGGAGGCCTTGCGGCTCCCATGATTGGTGAAGAAGACGAAGCCGTGGTCGACGTAGGCCACGTCCACCCACCGGGCCGAGGGGCGGCCGCGGTGGTCGGCCGTGGCCAGGACGGCGGAGGCGGGAGGCATCTGCGCTTCGGCCGCCCGCTGCTCCTCCTGCCAGCGCGTGAACTGCTGCAGCGGGTCGGTCGGCAACTGAGTCGGCATTCTCTTGATCCCGTCATTCAGTGGTCTTCTAGACAATATTGCCTATAATCGGCCGTATGCAACAAGTCGCCCGCACTCTCATCGACCGCCACCGAGAAATCACCAGTCCCCGCACATTCCGTCTGCTCGGCATGGAATGGGATCTCCTGCCCGGCGTCTACGCGCCTCATCTGTCGCAGTCGTCGGCGCTGTACGCCGAATGGCTGCCCTATCCGCTGCACGGCTCGTTCTGCGAAGTCGGCTGCGGCACGGGCTACATCTCGGTGCTGGCGGCGCTGCGCGGCTGCGCCTCGGTGACCGCCCTGGACGTCAGCGAGGCGGCCGCCGAGAACACCCGCCTCAACGCCCGGCGGCACGGCGCCGGGTCGAGGGTCCGCGTGGCCTGCGGCGACATGTTCAGCCCCCTGACCAGCGAGGACAGGTTCGACGCCATCTACTGGAACTCCAACTTCGTCGAGGGCGAGCCGGCCGACGCCCTGGAGCGGGCCTTCTTCGACTCCGGCTACGCGGCGCACGAGGCCTTCTTCCGGGGCGCCGCCGCGCACCTGGAGCCGGGCGGCAGGCTGCTGCTGGGCTTCACCGACCTGGGCGACGAGCAGCGCGTGCGCACGCTGGCGGCCGGGCACGGCTGGCGGCCCGCATTGCTGCGCGCCGCGAAATGCGCCGCCGAAGAAGGGCATATCGAATACCGGCTCCTCGAATTCACGCGGGCCGGTTGAACCGCTCCGGCCGGGCCTCCGCGGAGGCCCGGCCGATTCACTTGTAAAGGCGCACGGCGAGCGGCACCAATATCACCGTCGCGGCCACCGCCCAGGCGGCGGTGAAAAGCACCGGCTGCGCCACCTCCCCGCCGCTGGAAAGACCGACCATCGCGTCACAGGCAAGCGACAGCGGATTGGCTCGCACCACGGGCCGCAGCCATCCGAGGAACTGGTCGACCGGCACGAATCCCGAGGAGAGGAACAGCAGCAGCGTGATGGGGCTGCTGAGCGCTCCGCTGACCGCCTGCTCGCTCTTGGCCGACATCGCCACGACGACCGCGAGCCACAGGAAGATCCAGGCGAAGAGCACGACGACCGCGAAGAAGCCGAGCGCGGCCAGCGGCCCCTGCCTGAAGCGGAACCCGACCGTGTGCGCGACGGCCGTGGTGATCGCCGCCACCAGCAGGACCCGCACCAGGTCGCCGGCGATCCGGCCGGCCAGCACCGACAGCCTGCTGATGTTCATGGCCCTGAACCGGTCGACGATGCCGGTGCGCAGATCGGTGTGGAACCCCAGGCCGGTGCCGACCGCGCCGTACGCCGCGCTGAACAGGACGATGGCCGGGGCGAGCCGGTCGATGTAGCGGCCGCCGGAGGCGTCGCCGACCAGTTCCCCGAAGACCAGCAGCATGAGGAACAGCAGGATCAGCGGGAACATGAACGAGTCGGCGACCAGCTGCGTGCTCTTGGCGAAGCGCCGCAGGTTGCGTCCGGCCAGGACGCCCGTCTCGGTGATGACGCTCATGCCGCCCTCCTGAACGCCTGGACCGCCGCGGCCGAGAAGACCGCCAGCAGCCCGGCCAGCCATGCCACCGCCTTCAGCACCGGACCCGCCGTCGGACCGCCGTCCGCGAGGGCCCGCAGCGCGTCGAGCACCGCGGTCACCGGCTGGTGCCGCACGAACGGCTCGATCCAGGCGGGGAAGGCGTCGGCGGGCACGAAGGCCGAGGAGATCATCAGCAGCGGCAGGTAGATCACGTGCAGCGTCGACGAGACCGCCTCAGGATCGCGGGAGACCAGCCCGAGAGCGCTCGTGCCGGCCGAGACCGCGAGCGCGAAGCCCACCGCCAGCACGACGAAGCCGAGGGCCGCCGCCGGACCGGCCTGGAACCGGAAGCCCACCGCGTACCCGGTCAGGACGATCACCACGATGGCCAGCAGCGCCCGCGCGCTGTCGGCCGCCATCCGGCCCACCACCACGGCGCCCCGGCTGATGGCCAGCGACCGGTAGCGGGCCAGCATGCCGTTGCGGCGGTCGGAGGCGAAGAAGAAGGCGGCGGTGATGGCCACCGAGAACATCCACTGCACCACGATCGCCGGGGGCAGGAACTGGGCGTAGTCGACGCCGTGCGTCCGCAGCAGGTTCCGGAACAGCGCCAGGAAGCCGAGGACGAAGACGACCGGGAACACCACCATCGTGCTGACGGTGTCGGCCGTCGAGTTGAGCCGGAGGTTGCGCCCGGCGAGCAGCAGCCCCTGCCCGAAGAGGTTGCCCAGGCCGGCCTCGGTCGAGGTCGCCATCAGCCGACCTCCTCGGGCTCCCGGGCGGCCTCCCCGCCGGTCAGCGCGAAGAACACCTCGTCCATCGTGGGGCGCCGCAGCATGATGTCGTCGGCCCTGATCCCCGCCTCGCGCAGCAGCGCGACGACGTCCGTCAGCGTGTCGGCGTCCGCTCCGCGCACGGTGACCACGCCGCCGGACTCGTCCACGTCGCCGAACCGCTCCCGCAGCATCCGCAGCACCTGCTCGCGCGGCTCGGCGCGCACCTCGCAGACCTGCCCGCCGACCTGGTCCTTCAGCTCGCCCGGGGTGCCCTCCGCGATCACCCTGCCGTGGTCGATGACGACGATCCGGTCGGCCAGGCGGTCCGCCTCCTCCAGGTACTGGGTGGTGAGGAGCAGCGTGGCGCCCTCCGCGCGCAGCCCGGCGACCAGGTCCCACATCTCCTGGCGGCCGGCCGGGTCCAGCCCGGTGGTCGGCTCGTCGAGGAAGATCACGGGACGCTTGACCACCAGGCTGGCCGCGAGGTCCAGGCGCCGGCGCATGCCGCCGGAGTAGGACTTGACGGGCTGGTCGGCGGCATCGCTCAGCCGGAACCCGGTGAGCAGCTCCTCGGCCCGGGCGGCGGCGGCCCGGCGGTCCAGCTTGAGCAGCCTGCCGAACAGGACCAGGTTCTGCCGCCCGGTCAGCACGTCGTCGACGGCCGCGAACTGGCCGGTGAGCGCTATGGACGCGCGGACCCCGGCCGGGTCCCGCGCCACGTCGTGACCGGCCACCGACGCCCGGCCGCCGTCCAGCGGCAGGAGCGTGCTCAGGCAGTTGACCATCGTGGTCTTGCCGGCGCCGTTGGGGCCGAGCAGCCCCACCACGGCGCCCGGCCGCACCGTGAACGACACCTCCTCCAGGGCCGTCTTCTTACCGAAGTTCTTGCGGAGGCCTTCGACTTCGACTCCCCCTTCGTGCATGAGCGCTACCTCCTGTCGCGGGTGGTCCTCGTGCGGCCCGTGCCTGTCAGCCCTCCTGCTTCACCGGGGTCTGCTGGTGGAAGAGGAGCTTCCAGCCGCCTTCGCCGCGCTCGTACACGCTGGTCATGTAGAGCTGGAAGGAGAAGTCGGCCTCGCTGAGCCGCACGGTGGCCCGGTAGGTGATCAGCGCCGACTCACCGCCCAGGGGCAGCACCTTGACGTCGTCGAGCGTGTAGTCGTCGAACGGCGCCTTGTTGGCGTCGATGTCGTCGGCGAGCTCGTGGCCGGTCTGCAGGCCGTCGGGCTCGACGCAGACGGTGCGGTCGGTGACCAGGCCGCGGTAGAAGTCGCCGTTGCCGACCGAGATGGCCGCCCAGCCCTTCTCCTCCAGTTCGCGCAGTTCGTTCTCGAGGCTCATCGCGGGCTCCTTTCGTGTTGGTGGTCGTGGCGGGGCTTCAGGGGGTGGAGGGCCAGCGGCCGGGCAGGCCGCAGAAGAGCAGGATCTGCTCGACCAGTTCGTCCTCCTGCGGTACCAGGTAGAAGTGGTCGCCGGGGAAGACCCGGAGCTGGAACGGCCCCCGGGTGTGGTACTCCCAGCCGGCGGCCTCGTCCGGGTCGACCTCGGGGTCGGCGTCGGAGACGCACGCGCAGACCGGGGTGCGGATCGGGGCCGTGTCCGAGGGCCGGTAGGTCTCGATCAGGCGGTAGTCGGCGGCCAGCGTCGGCAGGATCAGGGCGCGCATCGCGGGGTCGTCCAGGACCTCGTCGCTGGTGCCGCCCAGCCTGCGCAGGTCCTCCAGCAGCGCCGGTTCGCCCCCGAGGTGGACGGCGGAAGGGCGCAGCCGGTCCGGAGCCGGGCGGCCGGAGACGATCAGCCCGGCCTGGGGCCGCCCGAGCGCGCTCTCCAGCCGTCTGGCCGTCTCGTGCGCCACGGCGGCGCCCATGCTGTGGCCGAACAGGGCCAGCGGCACCTCGCCCATGGACTCCAGGACCTCGGCCATCGGCTCGGTGAGCTCGTCGACGCCCTCGGCGTACGGTTCGCGCACCCGGTCCTGGCGGCCCGGGTACTGGACGCCGTACAGCTCGACGCCGACGGGCAGGCGCGCCCCCCACGTCCTGAAGAAGCCGGCGGCGCCGCCCGCGTGCGGGAAGCAGACCAGGCGCAGCCGGGGCACGTCCTGGACGCGCAGGGGACGCAGCCACCGCTCGCGCTGCCGGACGGTCGGGATGGTCATGCCGGTGATTCCTCCAGCTCCGTTCTCGCAGTGGCGATCAGCTCGTCGGCGGGCATCGGGCGGTGCGGCGGGCCGGAGAGGCGCTCGGGGAAGCCGAGGACGGAGGCCATCGCCTGCCAGGCCGAGCCGACGGACAGGTAGTACTGCCCCTCACGCATCGGATCGGTCCCGTCACTCACGGCCCTCCATGTACGCATCATCGCCCGGTGGGCGCCCTTCGGCCACAGGGTCGCGAGGATCTCCCGGTAGGTCGGGGGTGCGGCGGGGCCGATCGCGCTGGTGGTGGGCAGGTCGAGGCCGGGATCGGCCGCGGCGTCGAGCCGGGTCGTGCGCCTGGCCTCGGCGGGCAGGTGAGGGCGGGGCGACCACAGGACGGGGCCGTGGGTCTCGACCAGCGTGAGCGTGCCGCCGTCCGCGCCGATGGTGACGCGGTGCAGCAGGTGGGCGTGGTTGTCGGGGTCGGCGGGGTGCAGCTGGTTCTGCACGCGCA
This sequence comes from Actinomadura sp. K4S16, assembly GCF_008327685.1. GTDB lineage: Bacteria > Actinomycetota > Actinomycetes > Streptosporangiales > Streptosporangiaceae > Spirillospora. The sequence goes on along the minus strand of NZ_BDDE01000016.1, from coordinate 118,283 downwards.
GCGTGAACGGGACGCCGGCCAGCGTGCCGTCGATGGTGCGGAACGGGCCGCGGCCCGTGGGAGCGGGCAGGTCGAAAGGGCGCAGGCCGCCGAGCGCCCGGCCGAGGATGTCGAACAGGTGGTAGGAGACCTGGACGCCGCAGGTGGCCTCGACGTACACCGGCCGCAGGGCGCGGGCGGCGGCGATGAAGCTCCGCACCGAAGGCAGGTGCACGTAGTGGGTGTTCACCTGGTAGACGACCCGGTTGCGGCGGGCGGCGCGCAGTGCGGTGGCCAGCTCGTCGCGCAGCAGCGGCCCCTCCTGCAGGACGTGGACGCCGCGGGCCATCAGCTCGGCCGCCACCGCGGTGCCGGGTCCCCCGTTGACCTCGCCGAGCAGCACGACGCAGGCCAGGTCGACGTCGCCGGGCACGTCTTCGACGCGGGTCCAGAGCGGGACGCCCGCCTCCTCCGCGCACGCCTGGGAGCGCGAGCCGCCCTTGGCGAGGATGCCGGCGAGCTCGAAGGCCGCGCCGGGCGCGCTGAGGGCGGCCAGGTGCACCCGGCCGAAACCGGTGCCGCACACCAGCACGCGCGGGCGCCGGCTCCCCGGCGCCCCGCGACCGGCGGCGTCCAGCGCGCCCGCATCGGCGCCCGTGCTCACAGGACCCCCTCCTCGACCGGCGCTTGCGACGGGAGGGCGACGTCCACGACCGGGTCTTCGCACAGGTCCTGGAGCACGCCGGACGGGTCCAGCACGTCGGACGCGTCATGGGCGCCCGGGGGCACCCGGCCCGCTGCCGCCGCCCGCGTGGCGGTCGCCGCGAGCGCGGCGGTCAGCTCGTAGCTGTCGGCGCCGCGGACGATCAGAACCCTGCCGTCCAGGTCGAAGACGAGCTGGAAGTACGGCCGGCGGCCGAGGGCGTCGAGGCCGGCCGCGAGTTCGAGGTCCTCGGCGGCCCGCGCCGGCTCCTTGCCGCCTGCTCCGGACAGCGCCTGCAGGGTCCGGTCGCCGTCGAAGACCCCCCACCATTCGATCTCGGCCAGCTCCAGCGCGCGGGCCAGCCGCTCGGTCTCCCGGCTCAGGTAGGGGTAGACGCTGACGCGGCCGGGGAAGTGCGGCAGGGCGACGCGTTCGGCGGGACGCAGGGCGCCGCGGATCGGCTGGTGGCCGCGCCAGGCCGCCAGGGGGGTCGCGTGCTCGCCGTCCAGGGAGGCGATGTAGTCGAGCGCGGCGGCCCTGGTGAAGCGGTCGAGGCCGCCGACGTGGGCGACCAGCCGGGCGGGCCGGTCGGCGCCTTCGGCCAGCGCGCGGGGCAGCAGCGCGGACAGGCCGGGCATCATCCCCGCCGCCAGCACCGCCGCGCGGTCTCCGGCGAGCGCCGCCAGGCGGGGGCGGTCGAGCTGCTCTCCGGCCACGTCCACGTAGTGGGCCCCGGCCTTCAGCGCGGCCCGTGCCACGGTGTCGCCGATGCGGGCCGAGGGACCCGCGCAGTTCACCACGACGTCGCAGCCGGCGCAGAACCCCGCCAGCCGGGAGGCGTCGGCGATGTCCACCTCGACGGCCTCGTCACCGGGCCGGGCGGCTTCCCGCGTGCGGGCCGCGTCCCTGCCGCCCAGGCGCAGCGGTTCCGGCAGGCGGCGCACCAGCGCGCGGCCCACGGCGCCGTAGCATCCGATCACGCCGACGGTCATGGCCGCTCCCACCTCCGGGTCAGCATGGCGGCGGCCTCTTCCACGTGCGGGGGCTGGAGGCAGCTGAAGTGGTCGCCGGGGATGTCGGCGACCCTCAGCTCGCCCAGGCACAGCTCGCGCCAGAAGCCGGTCATGTCGTCGCGCAGCCACGGCAGGAAGCGGGTGTCGCCGAGCTGGCGCAGGAAGGTGATGTCCCCGGCGTACGGCTCCGGCTCGTGGGCGCCGACCGCGAGCAGGCTGTGCCGTACCACCTGGTAGAAGGTGGCTACGTGCCGTTCGATGTCGGCGTCCGAGCCGGCGTGGCGGCCCGCGGCGCGGCCGATGGCGGCCAGCCGCTCGTCCTGCGGGCGGGCGGCCTGGGCGCGGAAGGCCTCGGCGGTGGGCGCCAGCCCGCCGGTGAGCGCGGTGACGCGCCCGGCGGGCACCCGGTCCGGGTCCTCGCGGAGCAGCAGTTCGAAGACCTCGGACATGGCCTCCTCGTCGCCGGGGTATCCCGCCTCGGCGGGATCGGCGCCCATGACCTTGGCGAAGACGTACTCCACGACCAGTTCGTCCTCGATGATCCGCGGCATCGTGTAGCTGCTGACCACGGTGAGGCTGCTGACGTCGGCGCCCGCCTCGGTCAGCTGCCTGGCGATCTCCGTGGCCAGCAGGCCCCCCATGCAGTAGCCGACCACGTGGAAGGCGCCGGCGCCGGTGTCGAGCAGCGCGCGGGCGTACCGGGCGGCGCGGCGCTCGATCAGGCCGTGCGGATCCTCCGCGAGGTAGGACTCAACGTCGGTGACCGCGAGTCCGGCCAGCGGACCGCCCTTGCCCGCCAGCAGCCGGGACAGGGCGCGGTAGGGCGCGAGCGTGCCGCTGCCCTCGTGGACGAGCACGGTCAGCGGCCCGTCGCCGGGGAGCTCGCCCCCGAGCGGGACCAGCGGGGAGCTCTCCGCGCGGCGGTCGCCCTCGTCCCGGTCGCCGTCCCTGCGCAGCTCCTCGGCGAGCGCGGCCACCGTCGGCCGGTGCAGGATCTGGCGGACCAGGTCGTCCCAGTGCGCCCGCGCCGCGGCCGGCACGCGCTCGCGCAGGGTGGCGGCCAGCTTGGCGACCACGAGCGAGTCGCCGCCGAGGTCGAAGAAGTCGTCGTCGCGGTTGACCTCGGCCACGTCGAGCACCTCGGCCCAGGTGGCGGCCAGCTCCCGTTCGAGGTCGTCGCGGGGCGGCCCGCCCGCAGATGCGCGGCGGGCGGCGGCGCGCGGCAGCCAGGAGCGCAGCGTGGCCGTGTCCACCTTGCCGTTGCGGGTCAGCGGCAGCTCGTCGACGATCTGCAGATGCGCCGGGATCATGTACTCGGGGAGCCGCCCGGCCAGATGCCCCGCCAGCGCGGTGACGTCCAGCGGGTGCCGGTCCGTCTTGAAGCGGGCGGCGAAGACGTGCTGCCCGAGCGGATCGGTCACGTCCCCCGGTCCGGGCAGGCAGACGGTCGTGCCGGCGCCCGCCTCGCGCAGCAGCTCCAGCCACTGCCCGCGGCCGAGGAAGGTCTGGTCGAGGCCCTTGCGCGAGTCCTCGTAGTCCCACTTGCGCGGGTCCTTCTCCGGCATCATGAACTCCATCGAGGTCATGATCTGGAGGCTGTCCTTGGTGGTCTCGACGAAGACCAGCCAGCCGCCCGGCCGCAGCATCCGAACGAGCCTGCCGAGCACCCGTCCCGCGTGGCGGGAGTTGTGCAGCACGTTGACGCAGAGGATGACGTCGAAGTCGTTGGGCTTGTACCCCTGCTCGCGGAAGTCCTCGTTGATGTCGAACAGCCCGTAGCGCACCCAGGGGCGGTCGCCGAAGCGCTTGCGGGCCTCGTTGAGGAAGAAGGGCGAGACGTCGGTGAACAGGTAGTCGACGTCGTGCTCCGCCAGCGCCGGGATCATCTGCGCGCTGATGCCGCCGACGCCCGCGCCGACCTCCAGCAGCCGCAGTCCGCCGTCGTGCCGTCCGGCGATGCGGTGCATCATCTCGATGGCGGCGTGGTTGACGTAGCGGCTGATGATGTTCTCCCGGTACGCGGCCTCGGAGATCTCCAGGCGCCCTTCCGGGAAGAGCAGCGGCAGCGGGTCCATTTCGTCGCGGACGAGCTCCGGCAGATGGTCGGTGCTGGTCCGGAAGTAGGAGATCAGGGCCTCGGGATAGCTGTCCTCGCGTTGCAGCTCCGCGACCGCCTGCCAGGCGGCGTCGAGGTCGTGCCCGGTGGCGGTGCGCACGGCGCGGCGCGCGTCCCCGTCCCGCTCCAGGAAGCCCTCGTCCTCGAGGACGCGCAGCCAGCGGCGCACGAGCCGGTGGTGCCGTGGCGCGGCCCCGATGGCCTCGATGACCTGCTCCGTGGTCGCGGTGTCTCCGGGACGCTCGAACAGGCCGTGGCGCGTGAGGGCGCGCATGATGCCGACGACCGCCGCCCTGTCCAGCCGGGCCATGAACTCCATGAGTTCTTCGCGGTCGATGTGCGCGGTCTGCATGTCCCCGGCCCCGGAACCCGCGGTGCGGAGCTCCTCCGCCGGAGCCTCCGGTATCCGCGGCGACGGGGTGCGGGCCGGCTCGGCGAAGGCGGCGAGGCGGCGCTCCATCCCGTCGCCGTCCACCAGCACGTGGGCGGCGGCGACCGCGGGATGTTCCTGGACGGCCGCCTCGACCTCCGCGAGCTCGATGCGGTGTCCGCGGATCTTGACCTGCCGGTCCTCGCGGCCGAGGAACTCGATCAGCCCGTCCTCGCGGTAGCGCCCGAGGTCGCCGGTGCGGTAGAGGCGCTCGCCCGTCTCCGGATGCCGGACGAACCGCTGCCGCGTCTTCTCCTCGTCGCCCAGGTACCCCAGCGCCACTCCGGCGCCGCCGATGTAGAGCTCGCCCGCCACCCAGTCCGGGCACGGCCGCATCGCGTGGTCCAGGACATGGAAGGTCTGGTTGGCCAGGGGCTTGCCGTACGGGACGCTCGTCCAGTCCGGCGCGAGGTCGCCGATCGGGTGGTGGATCGACCAGATCGAGGCCTCGGTCGCGCCGCCGAGGCTGACCAGTTCGAGTCCGGGCAGGCGGGCCTGCACGGCCGGGGGCAGCGTGATCGGGATCCAGTCGCCGCTGAGCAGGGCCAGCCTCAGCGCGGGCAGGCCGGTGGGGTTCGCGGCCAGGTAGTGCTCCAGCATCTGGAGCTGCGCGGGGACGGAGTTCCACAGCGTGACGCCGTGGTCGGCGATCAGCCGGGCCCAGCGGCCGGGGTCGCCGCGGCCCTCGGGGCTCGGCAGCACCAGGGCGCCGCCCACGGCGAGGGGGCCGAAGACGTCGTAGACCGAGAGGTCGAAACCGAGGCTCGCCAGTCCGAGGACGCGGTCGTCCGCGGTGACCGAGAAGCGGCGGTTGATGTCGGCCACCGTGTTGAGCGCCGCCTCGTGGGAGATCATCACGCCCTTGGGGTCGCCGGTGGATCCCGAGGTGTAGATGACGTAGGCGAGATCGCCGGGACGGGCGCGGCCGGGGGGCGCGGGGGCGGCGGAGGGCGGCGTCGTGTCGACGTCCACGCAGCGCATCCCGGGCGGGCGCTCCGTGATCCGGGACTGGGTCAGCACCGTGGTCACCCCGGCGTCGGCGAGGATGCGGTCGCGCCGGGCGGGCGGCTGCCCGGCGTCCACGGGCAGGTAGGCGCGGCCGGCCAGCAGCGTGCCGAGCACGGCGGCGACCTGCTCCCAGCCCTTCTGCATGAGCACGGCCACGGGCGCGTCGCCCGCCCCCGCCAGGCTCTCGGCCACGGCCGTGGCCCGCGCGAGCAGCTCGCCGTAGGTGAGCGTGCGCTCCTCGGTGATGACGGCGGGCGCGTCCGGTGTGGCCGCCGCCTGCGCCACGACGGGTTCGTGGAGCAGCCCGGCGGGACGGGGCGCCGCGGTGGCGTTGGCGCGGTCGCGCCGCTCGGCCTGCGCGGCGGGCAGCCGGACCGGTGAGGCCGACTCCCAGGCGGCGTCGGAGGCGGCCAGGTCGAGCAGCAGCGCGCGCAGGGCGCCGAACAGGTCCTCGATCAGGCCGTCGGGGAAGACGCCGTCGCGCACGTCGGCCCTGACCTCCAGGACGCCGCCCTCGACCAGTGCCTGGCAGTCGATCCACACCTGGGGCGTCTGGCTCCTGCCGTACACCACCTCGGCCAGGCCGTCCATGCCCTCGTTCTCGTCGCTGAGCCCGACGGTGCTGGTGAAGACGACCGGTACCAGGGCGGCCTGCCGGCCCCGGCGGCGGGCGATCTCGCGCATCAGCTCCACGCCGGAGTAGAGCCGGTGGTCCAGGTCGTCCCAGAGCCGCTGCTGGAGGGCGCCGGCGCGGGCGGCGAAGGAGTCGCCGGCCGCGCCGTCCACCTCCAGGAGGCTGACGGTGGTGAAGTCGCCGACGAGGGAGCCCACCTGCGGGTGGAGAGGCTGGCGGTTGAGCAGCGTGAGGTTGAGGCAGAAAGCCGGCTGGCGGCTCCAGCGGCCGACGGTCTCGGCGAAGGCGGCGAGCACGGCCGTCGAGGGGGTGACCCCGTGCGCCGCCGCGCGCTCGCGCAGCCCGCGCCACCGCTCGGGGTCGAAGCGGACCTCGTGGCGGGTGAAGGAGCCGGTCGCCTGGACCTCGCGGTCCTCCCGCAGCGGCAGTTCGGGCGCGCCGGGCAGCTCGTCCAGCCGGTCCTCCCAGTAGGCCCGGTCGCGCTCGTAGGCGGCGCCGTCGCGCAGGCCGCGGGCAGCTGCCACGTAGTCGCGGAAGGTGATCTCCAGCGGCGGCAGCTCGGCGGCCGGGTCGAGATACAGGCGCTTCAGCTCGGTGAGCAGCAGCTGGATGCTCAGGTAGTCGGCGATGAGGAAGTCGATGGAGACGTGGAGCAGGTCGCGGTCGCCGGTCCGGGTGATCCGGACGTCGAACAGCGGCCAGGCGGCGGGGTCGTAGACGCGGCTGTCCATGGCAGCCCTGGTGGCGGTCACATGCGCGTCGACCTCGGCGGCGGAGCAGCCGCGGAGGTCCGCGACCTCGACGCGGTACGGGGGCGCTTCCGGAGCGGTGACCTGGTAACCCTCCAGGTGGAAGGTGCAGCGCAGCATGTCGTGCCGCTCGACGAGCCGGTTCCAGGCGTCCTCCATCCGGCGCGGGTCCAGGTCCGCGAAGGCCAGCTCCGCGTAGACCTGGCAAGCCGTGCCGCCGTAGTCGAAGGCGTCCCCCCGGCCGAGCAGGTAGGCGGCCTGCACGTCGGTGAGCGGGAACGGCTCATGTCGGGCGGCCGGGTCCGGCTCCAACTCGGGCGCGGCCGGGCGGCTCAGGTACTCCAGCAGTTCGTCCTTGCGGGCGGCCAGCAGCGCGCGCCGCTCGTCGGTGAGGACGCCCTGGGGAGCGCGGAACCGCAGCCGGCCCGCCTCCTCCCACAGGTGCACGCCCTCCCGGGCCAGTTCGGCGATGAGCTGACCAGCGGTCATATCGTGCCCTCCTCGAAGGCTCCCTCGTCGCGATGCTGTTCGATCAAGGCCGCGTGCTCGGCGATGGTCGGCCCGGCGAACAGCGTCCGCAGCGGGAGCTCGACGCCGAACTCGATCCTGATCTCCTCGGCCAGGCGGGTGGCGAGGACGCTGTCGCCGCCGAGGATCACGAAGTTCTGGTGCCGGCCCACCTCCGGGACGTCGAGCAGCGCCTGCCAGACCCGGGCGAGGGCCTCCTCGACGGGGCCGGCGGGCGGAGCGTCCTGGGCCTGGCCGCTCCCGTGCTCCTCGGCCAGCCGGGCGAGCGCGCCGCGGTCGACCTTGCCGTTGGCGGTGAGCGGGAAGGCGGCGAGCTGGATGATCTGGTCGGGGATCATGTAGGGCGGAAGGTGCTCCCCCAGCCGGTCGTGCAGCTCGTCGGGGTCGAGGCCGTCACCGTCCGGGCCGCCTGCCGGGACGATCAGCGCGGCGAGCCTGCGGGCCGCGCTCCCGACCGTGGTGGCCACCGCCCGCTCGACCTTGGGATGGGCCAGCAGCGCCGCCTCGATCTCGCCCAGCTCGATCCGGTGGCCCCGCACCTTGACCTGGTGGTCCACCCGGCCCAGGAACTCCAGCGTGCCGTCCGGCCAGTAGCGCCCCATGTCACCGGTGCGGTACCAGCGGACGCCGTCCTGCGCGACGAACTTGGCCTTGGTGGTCTCCGGGTCGCCGCGGTAGCCCTCGGCCACGCCCGCGCCGCCGATCCACAACTCCCCCGGGCCCCAGTCGGGGCAGTCGCGGCCCAGCGGGTCGACGACCCGGAAGCACTGGTTGGCCAGCGGTCGGCCGTAGGGAACCGACACCCATTCCGGCGGCACCTCCGCCGGTACGGGGCAGTAGTTCGACCAGATCGCCGCCTCGGTCGCCCCGCCCAGCGCGACCAGCCGGCACTCCGGTGCCGCCTGCGCCAGCCTTGCCGACAGGTCGAGGGGAACCCAGTCGCCCGACACCATCGCCAACCGCAGCGAGGCCAGGTGACCGTGCTCGGCGACCAGCAGCATGTCCAGCAGCGCCGGGACGGTGTTCCACACGGTCACCCCGTGTTCGGCCACCAGCCGCGCCCACTGGGCGGCGTCGCGGCGCTCGTCCTCTGTCACCATCACCAGCGACCCACCGGCCGACAGCAGCCCGAAGACGTCCCACACCGACAGGTCGAAATCGAGCGCCGACACCGCCAGCACACGGTCGTCCTCACCGACGCCGAAGCGGGTGTTGACGTCCAGGACCGTGTTCAGGGCGGCGCGGTGGGAGACCTCCACTCCCTTGGGTTCACCCGTGGAGCCCGATGTGAAGATCACGTATGCGCTCGCGTCCGGGTCCACCTCGACCGGAGCCGCCAGCGGCTCGCCCTCGGGAAGCTCGGTCAGCAGCAGGCGGGCGTCCGCGCGCCGCATGATCTGTTCACGCCGCGCCGGCGGCTGGTCCACACCGATCGGCACGTACAGCGCCCCGGCCGCCAGTATCCCCAGCACCGCCGCCACCTGATCAGGCCCCTTGGGCAGGGACACCGCCACCGCGTCGCCCGCGCCCACCCCGCGCTCGCGCAGGAAACCCGCCACCCGCAACGCCCGTCCGGCCAGGTCGCCGTAGGAGATGCCGGGCCGGATCGCCGGGCGAGCCGGGTCTCGGCGGGCCAGCTCGAAGAAGCGGCCGTGCAGCGTGCCGTCGGGCAGCGGGGCCGCGGTGTCATTGGCCGCCGCCCGCACCGCCAGCTGCGACGCCGGCACCAGGGGCGGGGCGGGCGCCTCCCAGTCGTGCTCCAGCAGCCACTCGAACAGGCGGCCGTAACCGTCGGCCATGCCGTCCAGCACGCCCGGCGGGAAGAGCTCCTCGACCGCGTCCCAGTTGACCAGCAGGCCGCCGTCCACCTCGACCACCTGGTGGTCGATCCACACCTGCGGCGTCTGCGAGACGCCCCATACCGGGTCGGCGAAGAGGGTGTCGGCCAGCGCGCCGTCCTCCCCCGTCACGCCGAGCGTGCTGGTGAACACGACCGGCATCGTGACGTCGGCCGAGCCGGTGCTCTTGGCGAGTTCGCGCATCACCCACAGCGCGGACGCCTCGCTGTGCTCAAGGTCGCGCGCCACCCGGCGCTGGAGCCGGCGGGCGCTCTCCAGCCAGGTATCCCCCGGCTCGTAGGCGACCAGCAGCAGCGAGGTGAAGTCGCCGAGGACGGCGTCGATGTCGGGGTGGACGCGGCGCCGGTCGAAGAGCGTGAGGTTGATCGTCATGTCGCGGCGGGCGCTCCACGCACCGAGCACCTCGGCGAACGCCGTGGCCAGGACGGTCGAGAGGGTGAGGCCGTGCCGCCGGGCCGTGTCCTTGACGGCCTGCCACTGCTCGGCCGGAACGCGGATCTGGCGCCGGGTGAAGCGCGGGCGGCCCAGCGATTCCGGGTCCCTGGCCAGGGGCAGCTGCGGCGCGGGCGGCAGCTCGGCGACCCGGGCCGACCAGTACTCCTCGGCGCGCCGAAGCGCCTGGGCCTCGGGCTTGACCGTGAGCACGTAGTCCCGGAAGGACAGCCCGATCTCCGGCAGCCCGGCGTCCGGGTCGCGGTAGAGGGTGTCCAGTTCGTCCAGAAGGGTCATGATGCTGAGCGCGTCCAGGACGATGTTGTCGAAGCTGACGCCGAGGCGGGTGCGGCCCTCCCCGTACCGGACGGCCCGCACATCGAACAGCGGCCACCGGGTCGCGTCGATGAGCTGGTGCGACATGGATTCGCGCAGCTCGGTGAGGGCCCGCTCGCCGTCCCCGCCGCCGGCCTCGGTGACGGGGACGGTCAGCGCCGGCACCGCCGGCAGGATCCGCTGGGTGCCGTCGGGCAGGAACACCGCGCGGAGCATCTCGTGCCGTTCGATGAGCCGGTTCCATGCGGCGGTGAGGCGCTCCAGGTCCAGATCGTCGAAGTCGTACTCGGTGTAGAAGTGGCAGCCGACGCCCCCGAGGGAGAAGTCGTCGGTGCGTCCGAACCAGTAGGCGCGCTGCACGTCGGTGGGCGGGAACGGCTCGTGTCGCCGTTCCGGGTCGGCGCGCAGGGGGGACGGTGCGGAGACCTCGCTCTCGTCCCCCAGCCGCACGGTCCGGGAGAACGCGGCGAGCTCGGGGTGGTCGAAGAGGTTCGTCAGCTCGGCACCGGCCACGCCGGCCGCCTGGAGGCGGGTGATGAGGCGGGTGGCCAGCAGACTGTCGCCGCCCAGGGTGAAGAAGTTCTGGTCGCGGCCGACGGCGCGCAGCTCGAGCAGCTCGGCCCAGATCTCCGCCACGGCGGTCTCCACCCCCGGGCGGGGCGGATCGAACCGCTCGGCACGCTCGGCGAGATGCTCGGTGAGGATGTCCCGGACGGCGCCGCGGTCGATCTTGCCGTTGAGGCTGAGGGGCAGGCGGGCGGCCCGGGTGAGCTGTTCGGGGATCATGTAGGGCGGAAGGTGCTCGGCCAGATGGTCGTGCAGGTCGGCGGGGTCGAGGTCGTGGTCGAGGTCCCCCGCGGGGACGACCAGGGCGGCGAGCCTGCGGGTGGCACCGCCGATCGTGGTGGCCACGGCCCGTTCCACCTTGGGATGGGCCAGCAGCGCCGTTTCGATCTCGCCCAGCTCGATGCGGTGCCCGCGGACCTTGACCTGGTGGTCCACCCGGCCCAGGAACTCCAGCGTCCCGTCCGGCCAGTAGCGCCCCATGTCACCGGTGCGATACCACCGCAACCCCTCGTGCGCGACGAACTTGGCCTTGGTGGTCTCCGGGTCGCCGCGGTAGCCCTCGGCCACGCCCGCGCCGCCGATCCACAACTCCCCCGGAGCCCAGTCCGGGCAGTCGCGGCCCATCTGGTCCACGACACGGAAGCACTGGTTGGCCAGCGGACGCCCGTAGGGAACCGACGCCCACTCCGCCGGAACCTCCGCCGGTACGGGGCAGTAGTTCGACCAGATCGCCGCCTCGGTCGCCCCGCCCAGCGCGACCAGCCGGCACTCCGGTGCCGCCTGCGCCAGCCTTGCCGACATGTCCAGCGGTACCCAGTCGCCCGAGACCATCGCCAACCGCAGCGATCCCAAATGACCGTGCTCGGCGACCAGCAGCATGTCCAGCAGCGCCGGGACGGTGTTCCACACCGTCACCCCGTGCTCGGCCACCAGCCGCGCCCACCGCGCCGCGTCGCGCCGCTCGTCCTCGGACACCATCACCAGCGACCCGCCAGCCGACAGCAACCCGAAGACGTCCCACACCGACAGGTCGAAATCGAGCGCCGACACCGCCAGCACACGGTCGTCCTCACCGACACCGAAACGCGCGTTGACGTCCAGCACCGTGTTCAACGCCGCACGGTGGCAGACCTCCACCCCCTTCGGCTCGCCCGTCGAGCCCGACGTGAAGATCACATACGCGCTCGACCCCGGATCGACCTCGACCGGAGCCGCCAGCGGTTCGCCCTCCGGCAGCTCGGTCAGCAGCACGCGCGCACCGGCACGCTCCATGATCTGTTCACGCCGCGCCGGCGGCTGGTCCACACCGATCGGCACGTACAGCGCCCCGGCCGCCAGCACCCCCAGCACCACCGCGACCTGATCAGCCCCCTTGGGCAGGGACACCGCCACCGCGTCGCCCGCGCCCACCCCGCGCTCACGCAGGCAACCCGCCACCCGCAACGCCCGATCGGCCAACTCCCCATAGGAGACGTCCGGGCAGATCGCCACGCGCGACGGATCACGGTGCGCCCGCTCGAAGAAGCCGCCGTGCAGCATGCCCTCGGGAACCGGCGCCGCCGTGTCGTTGACCGCCGCCCGCACCGCCGACTGCGACGCCGGCACCAGCGACGGAGCGACCGCATCCCAGTCGTGCTTCAGCAGCCACTCCATCAGGCGGCCGTAACCATCGGCCATGCCGTCCAGCACGCCCGCCGGGAACAGCTCCTCGACCGCGTCCCAGTTGACCAGCAGGCCGCCGTCCACCTCGACCACCTGGTGGTCGATCCACACCTGCGGCGTCTGGGACAGCATCGAGCCGAGGCGGCCGAGGCTCCGCTGCACGTCCGCGCCCACGAGGTCGCCCATTCCCAGGGCGCTGGTGAAGACCACCGGCGCGGTCACCTGGTCGTGCGGGCCGCCCCGGTTGAGATCGCGCAGGACTTCGACGCCGGAGTAGGCCGAGTGCGCCACGTCGCGCTGGAAGCGCGCCTGGAGCGTCGCCACCCGTTCGGCGAACGTCTGCGAACGCGACAGGTCCACCTCGAGCAGGATGAGGTTGGAGAAGTCGGCGACCATGCGCTCCACGTCCGGATGGATCGCCTGCCGGTCGAAGAGCGGGACGTTGAGGACGAAGCGCGGCGCGCCGCTCCAGGCGCCGACGACCTCGGCCAGCGCGGCGGCCATGACCATGGGCAGCGTGACGCCGTGCGCGCGGGCGCGCTCGGCCAGCCGCCCCTTCTCCTCGGCGGTGATCCGGCGGTCGCGGCGCACCACCCGGACCCGCTCCACCCTCTCCGGACCGACGGCCAGCGGGAGCGGCGGGCCAGGGGGCAGCTCGGGCAGGCGGTCGGCCCAGTAGCGGCGGTCCGCCTCGTGCTCCTCGGCCCGCAGCAGCTCCCGTTGGGCAAGGTAGTCGGGGAAGGAGTAGGTCAGCGGCGGCAGCTCGGCGTCCTCGCCGCGGTAGAGGGCGGCCAGGTCCTCCAGGACGATCTGGATGCTGCGCACGTCCGCGACCAGCAGGTCGATGTTGACGTGCAGGCGGTGGGCGCCGTCCGGCAGCAGTGAGAGCGCCAGGTCGAGCACCTCGCCGCGCTCGACCTCCAGTCGCCGGTGCGACAGCCGTTCGCGCAGTCCGAGCAGGACCTCGTCGGCCTCTTCCGCCGTGCGCAGGTCGTGGACCGTCAGGCCCGGCCAAGGGCTGCTCGGCAGGATCTGCTGGGTGCCGTCGTCGAGGAACCGGGCGCGCAGCAGCTCGTGCCGCTCGAACAGGGCGCGGGCGGCCCTCTCCAGGGCGTCGCGGTCGATGTCCCGGCCGTCGAACTCGATGTAGAAGTGGCAGCCGACGCCGCCGAGCACCTGGCGGTCGCGGCGGCCGAACCAGTAGGCGTGCTGGAGCGGGGTGAGACCGAAGGGGGCGCCGCGGTCGACCGGTTCGGCCGCGGCGGGCGGCGGCGCGGCGGTTCCCGACCGGAGCAGAGCATGCCATGACGCGACCGTCGGGGACTCCACGAGGTCGGCGAACCTGACATTCAGCCCCTGGCGCTGCCAGTCGTTGGCGAGCTGCATGATGCGGATGGAGTCGAGGCCCTGAGCGATGAGGTCCTCGCCATGCCCGAGATCCTCGGGACGGACGCCGAGCAGGTCGGCCGCGGCACAGGCGACCTCCTCCAGGGCGGGAGCCTGCGGCGAGGGGACGGCGGGGCTCGCGAGCGCGCTCCCGGCCCCGGGGGCGGGATCCGGCGCGGCGTCCAGAGGGACGGGCGGAGCGGCCAGCGTGTCGGTGGTCCGGAGCGGCAGCAGCCCGCGCCGGTAGCGCGTCACGAGCTCCGCCTCGTCGCCCGCCAGCGATCCCGGGTCGACGGTGGCCACCGTCTCCACGACCGCGCCGCACGCGTCGATGACGGCGCTTCGCACCTGCCTGGCCGAGGGTCCGGCGCCCGGCGCCGATTCCACCACTACGGTCAGGCCTCCGCCGTGAACGGTCTGAAAGGCGCGGCAGGGCGATCCGGTCAGCTCGCGAACGGCCGTTTCGACATCGTCGGACGAAAGCAGCCGGCCTTGCACGGACACGCAGGGGGAACGCATCGCCGTTTCCGTCATAACGCCCAACACTGGCATATCCCTAAAGACCTGACGAATCCCGGACTTTTATTTCAGGTGTCCCAAGTAGCCGTTCGACTGTTAGGCTTGCCTTACCTAACTGCCCGAACGGGAAAGGTTGATCAGCGGGAACGCGCCAACGGTGCCCGGACGACGCGCCGCCCCAGTTCGGCTACTGCTCTTTCGAGGTGCCCATCCGGGCACTTGCCTCCGCTCCGACCCCTCCATAGCTTCCGTCGATGACGTCCGGAAGGAGGGGCATGCCGCCGGCACTCACTCGGGAAGCCCAGGACGCCGCGGAGGCGCACGCGCTCGGCGACGAGTACGTCGCGGCGCTCGGAAAGATCATCAACAGCCATGTGCGAAATGAGGCGACCGGGGCGGCGGTGTTCGATGAGCCGTCCATTTCCCTGGCTCCCACTCCGCGCGAGAAGTGGCTCGCCTGCAGAATGGCCATGGAGGAGTACGGTCACCATTTAAAGTTCAACAAGCTCGCGAACGAGCTGGGGCTGGAGGACGCCGGGGACCGTCCGCCGCTCTCGGTCTTCGACTACCAGGTGGGGTCGTGGGCCGGATACGTGATGACCAAGGCGATCGTGGATCTCGCCGAGGTCGTCCTGATGGAGGACCTCTGCGAGTGCTCGTACCTGCCGCTGCGCCGGCTCTGCCGGTCGCTGATGCCGGAGGAGCGCTTCCACGTCCGGTTCGGGACCACGAGCGCCAAGCGGCTGGCCGCCGACCCGGACGCCCGCGAGGAGGTCCGCTCCTCGGCGCACCGCCTCATCGCGATGACCCTGCCCTTCTTCGGCCGCAGCGAGTCCCGGAACAACGAGGTCTTCCGCAGGTGGGGCATCAAACGGCTGACCAACGACGAGGCGCGGGCGGAGTTCGTCCGCCGCACACGGGCGCTGCTGTGCGACGACCTCGGACTGGACTACCCGGAGGTGCCGACGCGATGGCCCGGTACTACGAACTGAGCGCCCCGCCCGAGGGGCTGGCCCGCGACCTCGGCCCCGGCGGCGAGCGCGTCGCCGCGCTGCTCGACGGCGTGTCCGAGCACCTCCGGGGAGACGGTGCGAACATTCCGCGGCGGGACAAGGACCAGCTCCCGGTGGCGGTGGCGGGCGAGCCCGTGCGGGTCGTGGACGACGTCCCCGCGCCCCTCCTCGACCGGGTGGACGGCGGCTGGCTGGCCCGGCTGGAGCGCCGCCGGCACGACGCCCGGCGAAGGCTCCTCGACGCCGGCCGCGAGGACCGGCTGGACCTGGCCGAGCACGTGGCGATGCTGGTCGCCACCCCGCGGCTGCGGCCCGCCGATCCCGGCGACGCCGACGCGCTGGCGATGTCCGGTGCGGTCCTCTGGCTCCTCGGCACCCTGGTCGCCGACGCGCTGACCGGCGACCGCGACGACGCGCTCGCCGAGCTGGTCGCCCGCGGCTGGTGGCCGGTGGGTCCCGTGGACGGCGCCTTCCTCGTCGCCCCCCTCGACCTGCCGAGCCGCCCCCGCGCAGCCGTGCCAGAAAGGTCCCGCCATGCCTGAGGTCCCGCCCAGCCGCACCGCCGTGCAGGCGCCGACCGCCCCGGAGCGAGGTGGGCGGACGACCGCCGGGCCCGCGCCCGCGAACTACGCGGCGCACCTGGCCGCCAAGGCTCTGCGGGAGGGCTGGGGGCAGCGCCCCGCCTTCCACACCCCGGAACGTTCCTGGACGCATGGCGAGGTGCACGCCCTCGCCGCCTCCGCCGCTTCGGTCCTCGCCGGCCAAGGCGTCCGCCCGGGCGACAGGATCCTCATCGCGATGGGCGACGGCATCGCATGGGTGACGGCGTTCCTCGGGGCCGCGAGGCTCGGCGCGGTGGCGGTCCCGGTCAACCCCGACCTGATCCCCGAAGAGCACGCCTTCATGGCCGACGACTGCCGGGCCCGCCTCGTGGTGGCGGACGAGCGCCTCATCGACCGCTTCGACCGCCGCGCCGCCCTGACGGGCGAGCGCCTGATGCGGCTGGCCGCGAGCGCCCCCTCCGGGCCGGCCGCCGAGGTCACCGGCGACACGCCGCTGTACGCCCAGTACACCTCCGGCACGACCGGCACCCCCAAGGCGGCGCTGCACCGCCACGCCGACCCGCTGCTCTACCAGCGGGCCGCGGGCGACGGCGTGGTGGGCGTCCGACCCGACGATGTGACGCTGTCGATATCGAAGCTGTTCTTTGCCTACGGCCTGGGGAACGCGCTGGTCTTCCCGCTGTTCTCCGGCTCCTCCGCGGTGCTGCTGCCGCATCGGCCCGCGCCGGCGGAGATCGCCGAGGCCGTGGCCCGGCACGGTGTGACGCTCCTGTACGGCGTGCCGTCCGCGTACGCCAACATGGCGGCCGAATGCCCGCCCGCGGCGTTCTCCTCGGTACGGCTCGCGGTCTCGGCCGGCGAGTCCCTGTCCACAGCCCTCGGCGCCAGGACCCGCGAGCTGCTCGGCGCCCCGGTGCTGGACCAGCTCGGCTCCACCGAGGTCGGCCACGCCTTCTGCTCCAACACCGCTTGGCGGAACGAGCCCGGCACCATCGGCCGCCCCCTGCCCGGATACGAGATCGTGCTGCGCGACGAGAGCGGCGCCCCCGTCGCGCAGGGCCGCGGAGAGATATGGGTGCGGGGCGCCTCGGTCATGGCCGAGTACCTGGGCCGCCCCGAGCAGACCTCCCTGGCACTGCGCGGCGGCTGGCTGCGCACCGGGGACCTGGCGGAACACGTGGACGGCGGCGCGCTGAAGCACTGCGGCCGCAACGACGACATGGAGATGGTGGGCGGCATCACCGTCTCCCCCCTGGAGATCGAGCGCGTGCTGGCCGAGCACCCGGCGGTGTCCGAGGTGGCGGTGGCGGTCATCGCCGACGAGCACGGCGCACGCAAGCTGCGCGCCTTCGTGGTGCCCGGCCGGGAAGCGGACCCGGCCGAACTGGAGAACGAGCTGATCGCCTTGGCGAGGCGCCGGCTGGCCGCTTACAAGGTGCCGCGCAGCGTGGAGCTACGTCCGAGACTGCCGCGTACCCCGACCGGGAAGCTGCGCCGCTTCGCGGTGCGCGAGGGAAGGTGGTGACCATGCCGGACTCCCGCCTGGTGTGGAGCGAGCGGTCCGGCCTGACGCCCGCGGCCGACCGGCGGCCGGACGAGCCCGCCGTCGTCGACTCCTGGCTGGTGGCCGAGGGACGGGTCCGCGACCTGCCGCTGCACGGGCAGCGGTTCCTGCGCGCCTGCGCCGACCTGGTGCCCGAACTTCCGCCCGCCACCGTCCACCGCTTCCTGGAAGCGGTGCGGCTCTGGCTGCCGCCGCGCGGCCGCTGGTTCCCCAGGATCGAGGCGTACGGCGGCCCCGAGCCCCGGCTGGCCCTCTGGGCCAGAACCGCGCCCGCCTCCGGCGCCGGGGAGGTCAGGCTATGGATCCCGCCGGATCCGGATCCCCGCACGCGGCCCGCGGTCAAGGGCCCTGACCTGCGCGTCCTGGCCGCGCTGCGCGAGCGGGCCAAGGCGGTCGGCGCCGACGACGCCGTGCTCTACGAGAGCGGGGGCACGGTACTGGAGACCGCCCACAGCGCACTGGTGTGGTGGCGCGGCGACGAGCTGTGCGTGCCCGACGCCGGGCTCACCGTGCTCCCGTCGGTCACCAGGACGCATCTGGAGCGGCTGGCCGAGTGCTGGCGGTTCGCCGTCCGGCAGGAGAAGGCCGATCTCTCCGAGCTGCCGGGGCTGGAGACCTGGACCCTCAACGCACTGCACGGTCTTCGTCCGGTGCGCGCCTGGATCGGCGCCGACGGCCGCCCGGCGCCCGCCAAGGTCACGGCGCGGGCGGCGGACTGGCGGCGGGCCGTACGGCACCGCGCCGTGCTGCCCGCCTTCAACCTCTGGGAACTGCCGTGCGCACACTGATCGTCGACAACTACGACTCCTACACCTACAACCTGTTCCAGCTCGCCGCCCAGACCTACGGGGTCGAGCCGGTGGTGATGCCCAACGACGACCCCGGCTGGGCCGAGCTGGATCCGAGCCGCTTCGACGCCCTCATCATCTCCCCCGGCCCCGGACGCCCGCAGCAGCGGCGCGACATCGGCATCACGCTCGACCTGATCCGCGAATCCGGGCTGCCCACGCTGGGCGTCTGCCTCGGCCACCAGGCGCTGGCCTGGCTGTCGAAGGCCGACGTGGTGCCCGCGCCCGCACCCGTCCACGGCCACGTGGAGGAGATCAGGCACTGCGGACGCGACCTGTTCCGCGGTCTGCCCCAGCGCTTCCAGGCCGTGCGGTACCACTCGCTGTGCGTGGCCACCCCCGCGCCCGAGGACCTGGAGATCACCGCATGGGCCGCGGACTCGGTCGTGATGGGCCTGCGGCACCGGCGGATGCCCTGGTGGGGCGTGCAGTTCCACCCGGAGTCGGTCTCCACCGAGTACGGGCCGAAGCTGATGTCCAACTTCCGCGACCTCGCCATGGAGTACAACGGGACGGCGAGGCCGGGGGGCGCCGCCGCCCTCGCTCCGCGACCGCCGGAGGAGCCGCGCTGGGCGCTGGAGGCCGAGCGCGTCTTCGGCGTCTCCGAGGCAGAGGACGTCTTCGCCGAGCTGTTCGCGGACGAGCCGTACTCCTTCTGGCTGGACAGCAGCCGGGTCGAGCCCGGCCTGTCCCGCTTCTCCTTCCTGGGCGACGCGGGCGGACCGCACGGCGAGGTCCTGTGCTGCGCACCGGGATCCGACAGCGTGCTGGTACGGGCCGGCGGCGCTGAGTCCGCGGTCCGCGCCTCGGTCTTCGACGTGCTCGACGCCCGTATCGCGGCGCGGGCCGTCCCGAGCGATCCGGCGCTTCCGTTCGACCTGAACGGCGGCTACGTCGGCTACCTCGGCTACGAACTGAAGCGCGACTGCGGCGCCCCCGCGACGCAGGTCTCGTCCTCGCCCGACGCCGTCTGGATGTCGGCGAGCCGGTTCGTCGCGATCGACCACGAGGCCGGGGAGACCTGGGCGCTCGCGCTGACCGACGGCGGGCGCGGGAGCCGCGCCGCGGCGCGGGCGTGGGTCGCCAGGGCGGCCGACGTCTGCCGCAGGCGGAGGGAGAGGGCGCGGCCGGTCCCCCGGCCGAGCGTGGAGTTCGATCCGGAGCCGTGGCTCGTCCGGCCGCGAGCGCGCTACCTGGCGGACATCGAGGAGTGCCTGCGGCTGCTGCGCGCCGGGGAGAGCTACGAGATCTGCCTGACCGACACGGCGGAGATCCCCTTCGACGGCTCGCCCTACGACCTGTACCTGGCCCAGCGGCGGCTCAACCCCGCTCCCTATGCCGCGTACCTGCGCATGGGCGAGATGCACGCCCTGTGCTCCTCCCCCGAGCGCTTCCTGAAGGTCGACAGGGACGGGGTGGCCGAGTCCAAGCCGATCAAGGGCACCGCGCCGCGCGCCCCCGAACCGCACGTGGACGCGGCCCTGCGCGACGAGCTGGCCTCCTCCGGCAAGACCAGGGCGGAGAACCTCATGATCGTCGACCTTCTCCGCAACGACCTGGGGCGCATCAGCGACATCGGCACCGTGCGGGTGCCGCGCTTCATGGCGGTGGAGTCCTACGAGACCGTGCACCAGCTCGTCTCGACCGTGCGCGGCCGCCTGCACGACGGGGTGACCGCCGTGCAGGCGGCGAGGACGTGCTTCCCCGGCGGATCGATGACCGGAGCCCCGAAGCTGCGCACCATGGAGATCATCGACCGGCTGGAGGGGCGGGCGCGCGGCCTCTACTCCGGCGCCATCGGCTTCTTCGGCCTGGACGGCACCGCCGACCTCAACATCGTCATCCGGACCGTGGTCGCGCACCCGGGCCGCCTGTCGGTGGGCGCGGGCGGCGCCATCGTGCTGGACTCCGATCCCGAGTCCGAGTACGAGGAGATGCTGCTCAAAGCGCGCGCCCCGCTGCGCGGTCTGGCCGCCCTGGCCCGCGGGGCCGGGGAGCGGCCCCTGCTCACCGGCGGCGGGCCCGCCGCGAGGTCCCGGGGACCCGAACCAGTCCGCGACTGAGCGCGACGGCGGCCGCCAGCGTCCTGTTCGAGCAGTTGAGCTTGGCCAGGATGTTGGCCACGTGCCGCTTGGCGCCGTGCTCGGAGATGCCGAGGCGGCGCGCGATCTGCTTGTTGCTCAGCCCCTCGACCATCAGGGCCAGCGCCTCCATCTCGCGATCCGTCAGTGTGGCGGGCTCGCCGTCCCCGCGCGCGGGAGGCGCCGCGGCCGGTTCGGGCTCGGCGGGTTCGAGGGGCCCGACCTCGGCGAGGAGCCTGCGCGCCACCGGATGCGGAATCGGCACCAGCCCGCTCTCCAGGTCCCCCAGCGCGTTCACCAGCGCCTCGCGGGTCAGCGTCGGCTCCAGCAGGTAGCCGTCGGCGGGCACGCTCGCCACCTGGGCGAGCGCCTCCGCGGTGGCGGCCCTCAACATCAGCAGGACGCGCACGCCGAAGCCGACGGCCGTGCTCGCGAGCTTCTCCGCCTGCCGGGGCTCGTCGCCGTGGTTCAGGACCAGCAGCGTGGGCCGGCCCGAGTGCAGCAGCTCCATGCTGTGGTCGAAGCTGCCGCTGGCGACCACGTCATCCAACATGTCCAGCTCGCGCAGCATGGCGCCCACTCCGCACCGGACCACCTCGCTCCCCAGGGAGACCAGGGCGACGCGGGAGCCGTTCCGTCCTGCCTGCCGATTCGAAGTCATCAGAACCCGTCGTCGATCAGGGGAGCCATGACCGTAACTCCATTTATGCCCCCGCCGCAAACCACTCTCTATATCGTAATACCCAAGATAAAGACCTCCATGCAGCCAAAAATGTGGACCACTCGGCGCCGTCGGCAGAACGAATGGCGCCTTTAATTGAAATTACAACCATGCACGTCGGAGGCGTCTCCATATTCGCGGAGCCTCCGGCTCGGAGACCGCATCGCACCGCGCCACGCGCGGGCCCTGCATGCAAGCCTCAAGACCGTCCCGCGTGTTCGCTCATCGTTTACTCGCAGGACGCGAAACACGTCAGCGGCGGGCGGGCCAAAGAGATATCGCCGACCGCTCGCAGTCGTCCACAATGGGATGGAGTGACGGGCCCCTACGGCGCACCGGTCACGCGCTCAGCGCGGAGTCGAGCTTGGCCAACTGGGCGTCGTAGATGCGCTGCAGGCCCTTGGGGGCGAAGGTCCGTTCGAAGAAGCCGCCGATGCCGCCCGCTCCGTCCCAGGTGGTGGCGACCTGGACGCGCGCGCCTCCGCCGGCCGGGGCGACCGTCCACGTGGTGACCATCGAGGAGTTGGCGTCCCGCTCCACCAGGCGGTCGGCGGCGGGGGCGCTCACGGTGAAGAGGCAGTCGCGCACCCGCTTGCTGGTGGCCGCGAGCTTCCAGTGCACCACCGTGCCCTCGCCCTGGCCGCCTTCCCGCACCTCGTACTCGCTGAAGTGCTCCGTCAGCATCCGGGACCGCACCCCGGTGTAGTCGGCGAGCGCTCCGAGCACTTGGTCCGGGCTCGCTGCCAGCGTTCTCTCCGCGGTCACCACGACTTGTCCCATGCCGATCATTCTTTCACCGCGCCGGGCCGGCGTCGTTCAGCCTCGCCAGGCTTTGCCTTGGCGGCGGGCTCGACCTGCGGGACGAATGCCCCGCATCAGGGCTGCGCGGTGGCGGTGCCCAGGGTGGCCCGCGCGATGCGGCGGGCCTGGGCCAGAAGGCGTTCGGTGGAGTGGTGGTCGGGGTCGGTGAGGCGGAGGCGGACGAGTTCGTCGGCGACGGCGTGCAGGACGCGGATACTCAGTTCCGGATCGGCGGCATGGCCGGTGATCCTGTGGAGGTGGGAGCGGGTGACGGCGCGGGCCCGGGCGAGCCGCTGGTGGAGTTCGGGAGGTCCGCCTTCGGCGGGGAGCATGAACATCCGCCAGGTGGCGGGGGCCGCGTCGACGGCGTCCAGGATTCCGGCCAGCGCGCTGGTGAAGGGGTCCTCGTCCGGATGGACGGGACGGGCGGCCGCCTCCCGGAAGCCGGCGAAGGCATGCTCGATCTCGCGGTCGACGAGCGCGACGAGGAGACCGGGCAGGCTTTCGAACTGCTGGTAGATGACGGTGCGGGTGACGCCGCACTCCTCGGCGACCCGCTCGATGCTCACCGCGTGGTAGCCCTGCTCGACCACGATCCGGCGGGTCACGTCCAGGATCTGGGCGCGCCGCTGCGGGCCGCTCAGCCGTCGGCGTGCGGTCATGGTCCGGTGGCTCCTCGCATCTTGCCCCGATAACTTACGAACTGTAAGTTATCGCCTTGCCCGGCGGCCGTCCAGACCGGGCAGGAGCGAGGGTGAGCCATGGGGACGCCGCACCGAGCGACCGACCGGGGACCGGGCGAGGGCGGCATATGAGTCCCGACGGGCGGGCCTGGGCCGATCTGGTCGAGGCGCTGGGGGCCGCGGGACGGCGGCTCGACGACGCCGCCGCCGACCTGTCCGAGCAGGAGCGCGCCGACGGCTACCGGGCCCTGCTGCGCGGCCTGCACCACCAGCTCGCCCGGTTCGAGGTCGACCGCGAGCGCCCGGAGCTCGTCCCGTTCAACGGCTGGCGGCAGAAGTTCTTCATGGACAACCCCGACACCCGCTACTGGGTCGCCGACGTGCGCGGCGACCGGCGGTACCGCCTGACCGGCAGCACCGGCGACGCCGTCCACACCTCGATCACCGCCTACACCGGCGGGCCCGGCACAGCGACGGCCGCGGCCCGCATCGACGGCGACCGGCTCGGCATCGGCCCTTCCGGGGAGTTCTCCGTGCTCGTCGGCGGGACGCGGCCTCAGGCGGGCGCGTGGCTCCCGCTTCCCGAGGGCAACGGGCAACTCTGGGTGCGCCAGTTCCACGACGACGTCAAAACCGATCGCCATGGCTGGTGCGCCATCGAACCGGTGGCGGCGCCGCAGCCCCCGCCGCCGATCGAGGCCGCGCGGTTCCGGCACCGGTTGCGGCGGCTCGCCAAGGCCGTCGAGATGATGCCGGCGGTCTTCGCGGCGGTGGATAGGCAGGTCGAACCCAACACCGTCCACCACTGGGCGGAGATGGCGGAAGGCGCCGCCTACACCGAACCCGGCATCCACTACCTGCGCGGCGCTTGGAGACTCGACCCCGGCCAGGCGCTCCTCATCGAGGGCGAGACCGTCCCCTGCCGGCACTGGAACGCCCTCCTCTACAGCCGATACCTCAACTCTCTCGACTACCGCCACCGGACCGTGTCCCTGACCGGCGCCAACGCCACGATCAGCGACGGCCGCTACCGGATCGTCCTGGCCTCCCAGGCGCCGGAGACCGGACCGGACGTCGACTGGCTCGACACCGAAGGCCGACCGTCCGGCTTCGTCGTCCTGCGCTGGCTGCACGCCGAACGCCCGCCGCCTCTGCCCCGCGTCCGCGTCCGCCGGATCGACGAGCTGGGAACCGCCTGATGACGCCGTGGCACCCTCCCCAGCGGACCCCGCAGGCCCAGGCGGTCTACGCCGCGGCCGAGTCCGACCGCGCCGCCCGGCCCGACGCGTACGCGCTCGACCCGGAACCCGTCATCGCCGCGGCGCTCCGCGACGCCGACCCCGCCGGGCTCGGCGACCCCGCGCTCTGGCGCGAAGGGCTGGACCGCTACCTGGCGTCCGCCGACGAGGACGGCCGCCTCAACGCCCTCGGCACCAGGATGGTCCGCGGGACGGCCGTCGCCGGCCTCCGCGCCCGCCTCGCGATGGACCGGCTCCGGCACACCGACCGGCCGCTCGACACGCCCCCCGTCGTCATCACCGGAGGGTGGCGGACCGGAACGACGTTCCTGTACCGGCTGCTGGCGACCGACCCCCGCCTGCGCGCACCGCTGCCCGCCGAACTGGCCGTCCCCTGGAAGTTCCGCGGCGCGGACGCCGAGCGGCGCGCGGAACTCATCGACGCCGGCGCGGCGGCCAACGACCTGCTGGACCTGCTGAACCCCGCTCTGTCGACCGTCCACGGCCACGGCCCGCGCCTGCCCGAGGAATGCGTCGTCGCGATGAACTCCGGCTTCCGCAACTGGGGGTTCAGCGCGACCGTCCGGCTGGACGGCTACAGCCGCTGGCTCGCCGGCCAGGACCTCACCGACACCTACCGGCGCCACCGGCACGTCCTGGCCACGCTCGACGACGCCGACGGCCGCCGATGGCTCCTCAAGGCCCCCGCCCACACCGCCGAGCTCTCCAGCCTGGCCGCAGCCTTCCCCGGCGCCTGCGTGATCTTCCTGCACCGCGACATCGTGCAGACCGTCGCCTCGGGGGCCAGTCTCTTCTGCGTCTTCCGCTCCACCTACAGCGACCACGTCGCCCCCGCCGACGTCGGCCGCTTCCAGACCGATCAGACCGAACTGTGGCTCCGCCGCGCCCATGACTTCCGCACCGGTGACCGGGCCGGCAGCCTCACGATCGTCGACATCGACTACGACGACCTCGTCCACGACACCGCCGCCGTTCTCGACCGCATCTACGCCGCGGCGGGCCTCGAACCCGAGGATGCCACCGGCATGATCGACCGCTACCACGCCGACCACCCGCGCACCGCCAAGGGCGCCCACCGCTACACCCCGCAGGACTTCGCGCTCGACGAGGCAGCGGTCCGGGCCCGCCTCACCCGCTGGGCGGGGCCGCCCTGAGCGGCCGGCTCACCGGGGTGATCGGGCAGGTCACGGGCGGTGGGCGAGGAGGAACGCGTCGATGGCCGTGCGGGAGCCCTCGTCGGTGGTGACCTCGCGGGTCCTGGGTTCCGCCCGCACGATCTGGAGGCCGCGGCCCTCGATGTCGGACACCGCGTCCTGCGCGGTGTAGAGCACGGCCGGATCCTGGGGGCCGCCGACACCGTGCGCGAGGTTGTCACTGTCATGGGCCACGACGAGCAGCAGCCCGCCGGGGGCCACCGCGTCGGCGGCGGCGCGCAGGGCGCTGCGGCGCAACCGCTCGGCGACCTGCAGATAGGCGACGATCACCAACTCGGCGCCCTGGCGTGCCGGGGTGTACTCCCGTAGATCGGCCTCGACCGGGCGGATCCGGTCCGCGTGCTCACCGAGCCGCCGCTCGGCGAGCGAGCGGGCCCGCTCCAGACCGACGGCGGAGAAGTCGACCGCGGTGACCGTCCAGCCGCGCTCGGCGAGCCACAGCGCGTTGCGTCCCTCCCCCGCCGCCAGGTCGAGGGCGCGGCCCGCCGGCAGGTCCGCCGCGACCTCCTCGACCCACCGGTTGGGCCCGGCCGACCAGACCAGGTCGCTGCCGGCGTACCGGCGATCCCACTCCGCGCTGTCCACGGCCACCTCCACGTTCGACGTCCCGTTCCATCTTCGTCGCCGTCCCCCTCAGGCGCCGCGCTCATGCCCGGCGGCGCGGGAATCCCGCGCCGCCGAGCCGGCGGATCAGTGCCGCACCCCTTCCGGCGGAGCGGCGTGCTTCGCCTCGTGGACGGCGGCCGGCCCGTGCCGTCTGGTCCTGTGCGCCAGGAGCGCGGCGGACGCGGCCACGGTGACGGCCGCCAGCACCGCCCAGCCGAGGGGGGTGGCGAACAGGGCGTGGCGTACCGGCCCGGGGGCCTGCTGGGACACCACGACCCCGGCCATCACCAGGACGAACCAGCCGAAGGCCTGGCGGAGCCGCTGCGGGTCGACGCGTCCGGCCAGGCGCGAACCGGCGAGGCCGCCCAGCACCGCGGCGGCGGTCACCGCGAGGGTCAGCGGCCAGTCGATGTGGACGCTGGAGAGGTATCCGGCCAGCCCCGCGAACGACTTCATCGCGATGACCAGCAGCGAGGTGCCGACCGCGACGGGCATGGACAGGCCGCCGAGCAGGACGAGCGCGGGAACGACGAGGAAGCCGCCGCCGGCTCCGACCAGCCCGGTGACGAGCCCGACGGTCACCCCTTCGGCCAGGATCCGGAAGATGGGCCGGTCCGCGTGAGTGCCGGTGGGGGTGCGGCGGCTGCGCAGCATCGCGACCGCGGTCACGGCCATCATCACCGCGAATGCGCCGAGCAGCACGCCGCCGGGGATGAAGGCCGCCAGCCGTCCGCCGGCGTAGGCGCCCGCCATTCCGGCGCCGCCGAACAGCAGGCCGGTGCGCCAGCGGACACGGCCGGCGCGGGCGTGCGGCAGGATGCCCGCCAGCGAGGTCGCGCCCACCACGAACAGCGACATGGCGATGGCCTGCTTCGCCTCGACCCCGGCCACGTAGACGAGGATCGGCACGGTGAGGATGGATCCGCCGCCGCCGAGCAGGCCGAGCGAGACGCCGATGGCGAGCGATGCGATCAGGGTCAGCGCGAGTGTCATCATGGCCGCCGCTCCTTCAGCAGCTCGGCCATCGTCACGACGCTGCAGGACGGCGCCCGGTTGAACGGCAGCTTCGACAGCAGCATGCCCATCGTGCAGGTGTTGGTCAGGGCCGCGACCGTGAGGCCGGCGCCGACTCCGGCAGCGAGCCACTGGAGCCCCGGCACGACGAGGCCGCCGACGACGCCGACCACCACGAGGGACCCGGCGACCAGGCGCACCTGCCGCTCCAGGTCCCAGCGGGACCGGTTCCGGTTGAGCGGCGCGCCCGCGGCCTCCCACGCGACGATCCCGCCGTCCAGGATGTGCACGTTGGTCATGCCCGCCTCGCCGAGCGCCTCCTCGGCCTGGGCCGCGCGGGCGCCGCTCCGGCAGACGAGCACCACCTCGTCGAGGGAGCCGCGCAGCTCGGCGCGGTGCTCCCGCAGCGTGTCGAGGGGGACGTTGTAGGAGCCGGGGATGTGCGACGCGGCGAACTCGGCGGGCGTGCGCACGTCCAGCAGGCGCGGCGCGTCCGGGGCGGCGAGGCGGTCGCGCAGCGAGGCCGCGTCGATCTTCGGGGACAAACGAGGCATACCCATCTTCTTTCGTCGTGGAGGCCGGTCCGGACCCGGGGCGCCGCTGCCGCCGCCCACCGGGGGGCGAGCAGGCCGCGGTCGCCGGACGCGCAGGTCACGGACATGTCAGATACCCCAGGGGGTATGCCTCGGAGAGTAGCCGAGAAGGGAAACGATGCGCAAATACCCCAGGGGGTATCCAGGAACGCCGTGTACGGCTCGGCCCGCGGTCAGCCCGCCGGCTCGTCGCGGGGGGAGCGGGCCGCGAACCGGGCCCGCCCGGCCCGCCGGGTCGCGGCGCGGACCCTATACCCTGGCCGGTATGAGGAGGGCGACGTGAAATTCGAGGCGGAATCGCTGGCCGATGTCCTCGTGCGCCTGCGGCGCGCCCAGGGGCAGCTCGGCGGCGTCATCCAAATGATCGAGAACGAGCGGGACTGCAAGGACGTGATCGCCCAGCTCGCGGCGGTCTCGCGGGCACTGGACCGCGCCGGGTTCAAGATCATCGCAACGGGCCTGGAGAAGTGCGTCCAGGAAGGCGCGGACTCCGAGCAGGCCGCACTCGACCGCGCCCAGTTGGAGAAGCTCTTCATGAGCCTCGCCTGACCCGGCCCCGAGTACGACCACCGCCCCGGACGAGCGGATCAGCCTCCGTAGACCGTGGCGGCAAGGCCCGCCTCGGCGCACCCCATCTCCCGAAGGCCGCACGCTGGAGTGCGAGTCAGACGCCTTGCTTTCGACTCACCATTTCGGTGATCCAGATGGGGGCGAACGGGGACGTGCAGTTCGGGGGCGTCGGGTAGTCCTTCAGGACCTGGAGGCGTTCGCCGATGTCGATGGCGCGGGCGCGGTGGTCGGCGTGCTCGATCCCGATCTGGGCGAGGCAGGTGTTCATCGCCCACTGCAGGCGGTCGGGGGCGTCCCGCATCTCGGCCTCGATGACGTCGAGCAGAGCCGCGAGGTCGAGGCCCTCGGGCTTCTTCGCCACGCGTTCGGCGGTGAGCGCCCAGCCGGCGCTCGCGACCACCGGGTCCGGGTCGGCGGACCAGGCCAGGCGCAGCTCCTCGCAGTGCGGGTTCTTCTTCACCACGTAGCTCACGAGCCAGTCGTGCACCTTGGGCGTGCGCGCCTCGCGCAGCATGGCGTCCAGCTCGTCGCGCTCGAACGCCTTCGGGCGGCAGATCAGGAGCGCCAGCAGTCTCGCCGCGCTGTCGTCGGTTCCCCAGAGCCCGCACGCGAGTTCGTGCTGCGTCTTCAGCCGCTTCGCGAGCGCGCGCAGCTTGCCGAGGTTCACGCCGTGGTCGTCGCCGTGCCGTTCGTTCACCTCGCGGATCTTCGGGTCCTGGAGCCCGGCCAACTCCGCCATCACCCCGGCCACCGTCGCCTCGGTCATCCGGCCTCCCGTCCGTCCCGGGTGCCCCTCACCCTACGACGCGAGGCCGCGGCAAGGGCTCAGCGTCTCCCGGGGCGTTGGAGCTTCACCGAGGTGACCTGGTCCGAAGCGTCGGGGACCTTGAATCCGAGGCTGCGGACGACTCTCGTCGTGTCGTCGATGGCCGCCTGGTCGGCCGAGTCGCCGCGGACCAGGGTCCGGAGCCTGATGGGCGGGCCGGGCGCGACGAGGGTGGGGACGAAGGAGGGCTTCTCCTTCCACCGCCGTTCGCGGGCGTCCCACGTGAAGGCGACCAGGGCGACGAGCCCTTCGTGGGTGGCCTGGATGTTCGCGACCGGATTGGCGACCTGGTTGCCCATCCCGTAGACGACCCATTTGCCGTTGATCCGCTCGAAAGGCTGAACGACGTGCGCGTGGTCGCCGAGGATCAGGTCGACATCGCGGGAGCGCAGCAGCGTCGCCGCAAGGCGCCGCTGCTCGGGGGTCGCCTCGTGCTGGTACTCCTCGCCCCAGTGGAGGCTGACCATGACGATGTCGGCACCGGACCGCTTGGCGCGGGCCGCGTCCGCGAGGATCCTGGCCGGGTCCAGCCCGTCGTTCACCAGCCAGGGCTTGCCGGACGGCTTCGGTATGCCGTTGGTGCCGTACGTGTAGGAGAGGTGCGCGACCTTGACGCCCTTCACGTCCAGGAGGTTGGTCTTCTTCGCCTCCGCCGCGCTGCGGGCCGTGCCGGCGTGCCTGACGCCCGCCTTGTCCAGGGCGTCGAGCGTGCGGCGCACCCCTGGTTCGCCCTGGTCGATGGAGTGGTTGGACGCGGTGGAGCAGGAGTCGTAGCCGAGCCCGCGGATCGCGTCCACGATCTGCGGCGGCGAGTTGAACGCCGGATAGCCGAAGAAGGGTCCCGACCGCCTGGCCAGGGGGGTCTCGACGTGGCAGATCCCCAGGTCCGCTCGACTGATCACGGGATTGAGCCGGGCGAGCATCGGCATGAAGTCGTATCCGCCCCGCTTTCTGCCGCGAGCGTCGGAGGCCGCCTGGTCGATCAGGATCCGGTGCAGCAGAAAGTCGCCGGTGGCCGCGACCGTGAATTGTGCGGTTTTAGGGTGATTTGACTTGGTCGCCCGCTGGAGTGTCGCGGGCCGGCGCTCATCGCCGTCGCATCCCGAGAGCGCGGCCAGCCCCAGCACGCCGACCAGCAAGGCGCTCGCCGCGGCCCGGCCGGCACTGGGCCGCCGACCGATAGCCGATTTCCGGGTTGATATCGACATTCGCATAGTTGCTGTATCAACAGCTCACGTCGCCCGAAACGGGCATTTACCGTAAGAACGATCATCGCTGGTGATGCTTTGTCGAGATCATGTAGATCGCATGCCGAAGGCGCGTGTTGCCGGGATGATGACGCGCGACGATTCGGAATGGACGATTTCCGAACTAGTGTTCTTATGGCCTTTCAGGTTCCTTGTCATGCCTGGCAGCCGGGGCTCACGGCATGCGGGAGAGCGCCGCGATGAAGGGCTCCCGCACCGCGGGGTCGCAGTGGGCGGCTTCCAGGACGGCCTTCTCGGCGTCCGGGTCGGGCCCTGCCGGATGGTCCTGGCCGGGCCCGCACGCCATCGGCATGTCGGTCCGGCCGTCCCACGGGGCATCGCCGGGGAAGGTGACGTCGATGACCACGTCCCGACCGTCGCGGCGAAGGAGCAGGTATCGGTGGACGTCGGTCAGCCCCTCCTCGGGCACCGCGGCCGCCGGCACGGAGCCGTACCGCCTGCGCGCCAGCTCCCGATCGACGCGGTAGACCCGATGCACGAGGCGGGGGTCATGCTCCGGCCAACGCTCACGGACCAGCGTCGCCAGCAGGGCGTGCTTGGTGGAGCAGGTGCCCGTCCATTCGGACAGGACGCCCTCCGGGGAGCGGTCGCGGGGACGGCCGTAACGGATGCGCTGGACCGCCCGGACGACGTCTTCGAGACGGGCGTCGGCGGGCAGGCCGGCGCGCTGCAGGAATCCGCGGAGCAATGGCGACGTCATAGAACCGGTCCTCGGGTGGGCAGAGCGGTCACGGGGACGTGCTTTCCGGCGGGGACCAGCGGTAGAGCTGGTCCGCCTGGCGAAGGACCGCGGTGGGGCCGAGCCTGCCTCCCAGCCACACCATCGCGTTGCGCGCCGCGACCGGCACGGCACCCGAAAGGGCGGTGAGACGGGCGATCTGGAGGGAGCGGCGCATCACCGCGGTGGTGCGCGGAAGCCTCGCCGCGGTGTAGGCGGGCAGCCCTCCCCCGCCCGCCGACACCTCGTAGGCCAGCACGACCGCATCCTCGACGGCCTGGCAGGCGCCCTGCCCGAGGTTCGGCGTCATCGGGTGGGCGGCGTCGCCCAGCAGCGCCACCCTGCCGCGGTGGAAGGACGGCAGCGGGCGTCCCATCGCGTAGAGATCATTGCGGATCAGACGGTCCGGGGACAGCGATGCCAGCAGCGCCGGGATCGGGTCGTGCCAGTCCCCGAACAGCCGGAGCAGTTCGGCGCGCTCGTCCTGGGCGCGGACACCCTCCGGGGCCTTCGCCGTGGCGTAGACGTAGGCGAGCCCGCCCGCCAGCCGGGTCATGCCGAACACGCGGCCGCGTCCCCAAGCCTCGCTTCCCGCGACGTCCCCCACGGATTCGGAGGTGACGGCCCGCCACGCGGTCAGCCCCGTGTACCGGACGGGGGACGGCCCCGGAAAGAGCACCGACCGGGCGGACGAGTGGATGCCGTCCGCCGCGACGACCAGGTCCGCCCGTTCCTCCCCCTCCCCGGTGACCACGATGCCGTCGTCCGGCGACACCGACCTGACCGTCGATCCCAGTCTGAGAGCGCCCTCGGGCAGCCGTTCCGCCAGCAGATCGACGAGCGCGCTGCGCATGAGCACCACCGTCGGGTCGCCGAAGCGCGCGACCAGGGCCTCGGCACTCGTACGGCTCAGCCAAGCGCCGCCCGCCGTGCGCAGGCCGCCGTCCCCCTGCATCACCGCGAGCTCCCGCACCGCGTCACCCGCCCCTATCGTGTCGAGCGCGCGCAGGGCGTTGGGCCCGAGCGCGAGGCCGGACCCGATCGGCTCCAACGAGGGAGCCCGCTCGTGCAGGGTGACCGTCCACCCCTTCCCGCTCAGGGCCACCGCGGCCGTCAGCCCGCCGATCCCGCCCCCGACCACGATCGCGTTCGCCATCGCCGACCCCCTTCACTACATCTATAGTGCCACTACATTCATAGTGTGCACTACATGAGTAGTCTGACGTGGTGCTCACCACCCGGGCGACGCTCGTCGCCGAAGCCGCCATCACCCTGCTCGCCGAGCGCGGCATGCGCGGCCTCACCCACCGCGCCGTCGACGAGGCGGCCGGGCTCCCTCCCGGCTCCACGTCCAACGTCGCCCGGAGCCGCGCCGCACTCCTCGAACTCGCCCTCGTCCACCTCACCGAACTGGAGAAGCGCGGCCTCGCCGGCCTCGGCCCGCAGCAGGGCGGCCTCGTCGAGGCGCTGGCGCGCTTCCTGCACGGCGCCCTGCACGAGGACCGGCGCCGCACGCTGGCCCGGTACGAACTGGCGCTCGAAGCCACCCGCCGGCCGGAGCTGCGCGCGATCTACGACGCGATCGGACGCGACTTCCGCCGTGCCGCCGTCTCGCTCATGGCCGCGGCCGGCTCGACCGACCCCGACCGGCACGGGCACGCCCTCGTCGCCTTCATGGAAGGCGTGATGTTCGACGCCATCGCGGGCGCGGGACGCGAACCCGCCCTGGACGACCTCCGCCTCACCGTCCGCGAGTACCTGACCGGCGTCCTCCCTCCGGACTGAGCGCACCGCCGCTCGACCGGAACATTTGTCCAAGACCGGCGGGCGGTCGGCCGTGCATGGTCGGTGCATGAGTGAAGTCGATGTCGAGCGCTCGCATGGGATGCACGTGGTCCACGACGGGCCGCGGCAGGCGCCGCCGCTGCTGCTCCTCCACGGGTCGGGAGCCTCGGGCGCCACGTGGAACCCCATGGTCCCGGCGCTCGCCGGCCGCCACCACGTCGTCCGGGTCGACCTCCCCGGCTGCGGGCAGTCCCCGCCCGCGCCGTCGTACGACGTTCCCGACCAGGCGGACCGCGTCGCCGCCCTGCTGGACGACCTCGGGCTGAGGGGCGCCGCCGTGGCCGGGCACTCCAGCGGCGGCTACGTCGCCACCGCGCTCGCCGAACGGCGGCCCGACCTCGTGGGCTCGCTCGTGCTGATCAGCAGCGGTCCGAGTCTCGACGCGTTCCTCCGGCAGCCGCTCCTCCTCCGGGTCCTGCTGTCCCCGCCGCTCGGCCCGGTCCTGTGGGCGAGGCGCTCGGACGCGATGATCCGCCGCGGGATCGCCGCGACGGCCGCGCACTCGGTGGACGTCCCGGACGACCTGGTCACCGGCGTACAAGCCATCACCTACCGCTCGATGAGGACGGTCCTGCGCCGAAACACCGCCTACGTCGCCGAGCGGAGCGTCCCCGAGCGCCTCGCCGCCCTGGAGGTGCCCGTGCTGGTGGTCTTCGGCGCCGCCGACGCCCGCTGGGATCCCTCGTCGGCGCGCCGGTACGAAGCGGTACCGAACGCGCGGGTCGAGATGCTGCCGGACGTCGGGCACCTGCCCCCTCTCGAAGCGCCCGAGGCGACCAGCGAGCTGCTGCTGGACTTCACGGCCGCGGTCCGCTGACCCGATGGCCTGCGAGCCCCCGACCTAGACTGGTCACGTGCTGCCGACCGGGACGTCCCCCGACTGGGCGGAGGTGGACATCGCCGTCCCGCGCCCGCCGGTCCGGCTGCCGGGGGTCGCCATGGCGGGGTTCCGCCAGCGCCTCCCCGCGCCCGTCGACATCGCCATGGTCGCGCACCCGTCCGTCACCCTCCTCCTCGACCTGAGCGACGGGGAAGGCATCGTCCACGGCGTCCATGGCCGGCGCCGGCACGGCAGCTTCGTCGCCGGGCTCCATCCCGCCGGCCTCCGGGTGGGCGGCCGGGTCGGCGAGTGCCTCCAGATCCGGCTGGGCCCGGTCGCGGCGGCCGCGGTCCTAGGAGCATCGGCCGAGCTCACCGGGACGGTGGTGCCTTTCAGGGACGTCTGGGGCCACGACGCCGACCGAGCGGAGGACAGGCTGCGCGCCGCCGCGACATGGGACGAGCGGTTCGCGATCGCGGCGGAGATCCTCGGCCGCCGGCCGGCCCCCCGCCCGCCGGTCGATCCCGAGGTGGCCCACATCTGGCGGCGGACGCTCACCGGCCAGGGACGGGTACGGGTCGAGGGCCTGGCGGACGAGGTCGGCTGGAGCCGCAAGCGCCTCTGGTCGCGCTTCCGGGCCCAACTCGGCATCACGCCCAAGCGCGCCGCCCGCCTCGTGCGCTTCGACCACGCCGCCCACCTCCTCGCGGCGGGCCGCGCCCCGGTCGACGTCGCCGCCGAGTGCGGCTACGTCGACCAGTCCCACCTCCACCGCGAGGTCAGGACGTTCACCGACCTGACCCCCGCAGGCGTGGCCACCGCCCCCTGGCTCGCCATCGACGACACAGCCTGGCCCGCACCGACGCCGCCACACCTCCCCGTGGACGGCCGGCAACGCGTCCTTCGGCCGCGCTGAAGGATCAGCGGGTTCGGGAGAGGGTGTCGATGGCGGCGATGTCCTCTTTGGTGAGGGTCAGGGCTTCCAGGTCGAAGTTGGCGGCTATGTGTTCGCGGCGGGACGACCTCGGGAGGATCACGATGTCATGTTCCAGGTGCCAGCGGAGGACGACCTGGGCGGGCGTGGCGCCGTGCCGCCGGGCGATCCCGGTGAGGACCGGATCGCGCAGGTCGGTGTTCTTGAGGCCGCTGTAGCCCTCCACGACGATCCCCCGGCGGCGGTGCTCGTCCAGCAGGGCCGGGTCGTGCTGCGCCGGGCTCCACGAGATCTGGTTGACCGCCGGCTGCCGGCCGGTGGCCTCGGTGAGCAGGTCGATCTGCGCCGGGCTGAAGTTGCTCACCCCCACGTTGCGGACCAGCCCCGCCTCCTGGGCGGACAGCAGCTCCCGCCACGTCGGGACGAGTTCGTCCTGGGCGGTCGGCCAGTGGATCAGCCAGAGATCCACGTAGCCGGTGTCGAGCAGGCGGAGGCTCGACTCCAGGGTGCGGCGGGCGTGCCGCGCGTCCTGCGGGCGCAGCTTGGTGGTGATGAAGACGTCCTCCCGGTCGACGCCGCTCTCCTTCACGGCCCGGCCGACGTCCGCCTCGTTGCGGTACAGCGTCGCGGTGTCGATGTGCCGGTAGCCGATGTCGAGCGCCGCACGCACCCCCTCGTACGCCGCCCTGGACCCCAGTTGCCAGGTCCCGAAACCGATCAGCGGCAGCGCGGTGCCACCGGGCAGGTCCACAGTCCGAGTCATGTACCGCATTCTGCCCGTGCTCGGCCCGCCGGTCGTTGACGCGGCCGTGTCAGCCGCTCCGAACACGGCTCGATGTGGGCGTCCGGACGTGTTGTTCGGCGGTGTCTCGGCTGTCAGATCTTGTGTACGCCTGTACGGAAATGCCTGGCGAACAGGCTGACAACACCGATCTTCTTGTGGACAGGTGAGCGGCCGGGTGACGGTGGTCCCCGCCGCGGGCTTCGCCCCGAGCTCCCCCCACCAGGAGACCCGATGAAGCTTCCTTCCTATGCCGCCACCTTCGTGACGGCGACCCTGCTCACCTCGCTCACGGGAACGGCCGTCACGGCCGCCGCCGCCCAGAGGGACGGCGCCGCGGCCCTTCCGAGCGTGAACATGGAGGCCGCCGTCAAGGCCGCCCAGATCGACCCGCGGCGGGCCGACGACACGCTGACCCCCGGCGCGAAGGCGAGCGTGCTGCTCGTCGAGCAGGCGCTCCGCGACCGGCACCTGCTCGACGCGAAGTGGGTGGACGGCTACTTCGGCACCACGACGATCGCGGCCTATGCGAAGTACCAGAAGTCGCTCGGCTACAGCGGTCTCGGCGCCAACGGGCTGCCGGGCAAGGCGTCGCTCACCAAGCTCGGAGCCGACCGCTTCACGGTCAGCCGGCCCATCGGACCGGGCTCCCGGGTGTCCAGCGGCGGCGTCGTGATCAACACCCGGACGCAGAGCATGCTCGCCGAGGCGAAACGGCTGGCCGGCCGGAACCTCGTGCTGGACCAGGGCTCCTACAACCCCGGCGGCGACCCCACGTCCGCGGGCACCCATGACGGCGGCGGGGTCGTCGACATCTCGGTGAAGGGGATGACCTCCGCCACCCGCACCTCGGTCGCCCGCGCGCTGCGCCAGGTCGGCTTCGCGGCATGGGTGCGCAGCCCCGCCCAGGGCGACTGGCCGTGGCACATCCACGCCGTCGCCATCAACGACACCGACCTCTCGACCCAGGCCCAGCACCAGGTCGGTGACTACTACCTCGGCCTGAACGGGCTCTCCGGCCGCGGCCCGGACGACGGCCCGAAGGTGACCATCCGCACCTGGGAGGAGTACCAGCGCCGCTGATCGATCCGTCAATCGTGTTACGCACACGCAAGGAGAACAGCATGAACACGCTCAACAAGGTCCTCACCGCGACGGCGACCGCCGCCGTCGCGCTCGGCGGGACGGCGGCGCTCGTCGTATCGCCCGCCTCGGCCGCGAGCCGCAACGGCGTCTGCGAGAGCGGCGAGTTCTGCTACTACTACAACAGCAACAACGCGGGGTCGGTCTCGGACTTCACCGGCTCGGTCGCCGACTACGGCACCACCCAGCCCTCCTGCTACGACTTCAAGGGCGCGGGCAACGGCAAGGGCAAGTGCGTCAAGAACAACGCCGCGTCGGTCTGGAACCGCAGCACCAAGACCGTCCGCGTCTACTACAACAGCAACTACGGCGGCACGTACCAGGACTTCAAGGCGGGAGCCAAGGGCAACCTGAACTCCAGCCTGAAGAACCAGAACGCCTCCCACCAGTTCTCGCCGTCGTCGCGCACGAACATGTCCTACGCGCTGTACAAGGCGAGCGGCGGCCGGATCACCTGCGGCTTCGACGGCTACACCAGCACCCCCGGCCGGCACGAGGGCATCGACATCGCCCGCAGCGTCGGCTCCGACGTGCACGCCCTGGTCAGCGGTAAGATCACCTACATCGCGCGCGGGGCCACCGGCAGCTCGGGCCTGTCCACGATCGCCGTCTACAACGCCTCGGCGAACAAGACGGTCATCTACCTGCACACCGCTCCGCGGTCGTCGCTGAGCGTGGGCCAGTCGATCAGCAAGGGACAGATCATCGCCGACGAGTCGTGGCACGGCGTGTCGTCCAGCTCGGGCGCGCACACCCACGTCGAGATGCGGCCCGGCAAGCAGACGCACGCGTCCAAGAGCGTGAACGACCCGGTCCTCGACAACCCGAACCCGACCTCGTTCTGGAACTCCCAGGGCTACAACGTCCGATAGAGCGCTGCGGCCTCCACCAGTAGAGGAAGACGACTGTGTCGACACGAACCGTGCGGCTGATCTCGCGGGCCACCGCGGCGACCGCCGCGATGGCGCTCGGCGGAGCGGCCCTCGTCTCGGCGTCCGCGCCCGCCTCCGCGGCGGGACGCGACGGCGTCTGCGACAGCGGCGAGTTCTGCTACTACTTCAACAGCAACAACGCGGGGTCGGTCTCGGACTTCACCGGCTCGGTGGCCGACTACGGCACCGCCCAGCCCTCCTGCTACGACTTCAAAGGGTCGGGCAACGGGAAGGGCAAGTGCGTGAAGAACCAGGCCGCGTCGGTCTGGAACCGCAGCACCAAGACCGTCCGCGTCTACTACAACAGCAACTACGGCGGCACGTACCAGGACTTCAAGGCGGGAGCCAAGGGCAACCTGAACTCCAGCCTGAAGAACCAGAACGCCTCGCACAAGTTCCTGAGCTCCACGCCGCCCACCGGATGCAAGACGGACGGCACCGACAGCAAGCTCCCCTCGACGATCCTGGTGTACCGGGTGTCCCTCGGCCGGGTGGACCGGGTGTCGTTCAAGACCTACGTCAAGAACGTCCTTCCCAACGAGTGGGTGTCGAGCTGGCCCGGCGAGTCGCTGAAGGCCGGCGCGATGGCCGTCAAGAGCTACGGCTGGTACTGGGCGCTGCACTCGACGCGCAAGACGTCGGGCGGCCAGTGCTTCGACGTCTACGACACCACGTCGAGCCAGGTGTACAAGCCCGGATCGGCGAAGGCGTCCACGAGCTCCGCCGTGGACGCGACGTGGGGCAAGCGGATGACCCGCGGCGGAAAGATCCTGCAAGCCCACTACTGCTCCACGACCACGGCGTGCGGCGGTTGGGTGAACGGGGACTGGATGTCGCAGTACGGCTCCCGTGACAAGGCCAACGCGGGGCAGAGCTACTCCACCATCCTCAGGGCCTACTACAGCGGGATCACCATCTCCTGATCCCGCTCCCCCGGACCCTGGTCCCCCGCCGTGCCCCTCCGCGGCGGGGGATCAGGGTCCTTCGACGATGACCTGGAAGTTGACCGGACGGCTTCCGGGGAACGCGACCCGTCCCGCACCGTCCACCATCTTGAACCGGACATAGCACAGGCCGGGCTGCTTGGGCGTGGTGATGTCGGTGCGGATGTCGACCACCCGGCCCGGCCGCGTGTCGGCGATCGGCACCTCGGAGATGGTCTGGCAGTTGTCGGCCTTCTGCGGGAGGTCGAGGCGGCGCAGCGAATAGCCCTCCCAGGGGACCGTCCCGGTGTTCTTGAGCCGCCACACCTTGGTCACGGACTTCCCGGCGCCGACGCGCGTGCAGTCGGGGAGCGTGATGTCCGCGACGAAAAGGGCGGCATCCCCCTGGTGCGTGGGCGGAGCCGGCGCCGGGTTGGTCGCGTGCACCGGGCAGTCCGCGGGAGAGAGCGCGGCCTTGGCCCGGTTGCCGGACGCGCCGGGGCCGTCCCTGCCGGACCCGGAGCCGCGTTCGACGGCGTAGACGATGACGGCCCCGGTCCCCGCGCCGATGACCGCGGTCACGAGCGCGATCTTCACCAGGCGGGCCCGCCGCGAGGGCCCTCGCCCCCTCGGGACGGCGGCCGGCGGCCGGGCCCCACCCGCGATCTCGTCCGGCGGCCGCCGCACGGGCACGGTCGCCGCCGTCCCCTCGGCCAGCCCGGACGCCTGCGGCTCGATGGCGATGGACGTACCCGACGGTTCCACGGCGCTCGCGGCGGAGCCTTCGGTGGTCTCAAGAGGTAAGGCCGCCGAGGCGGCGGGCCTTCCTACGCCCGCCGACCTGACCGCCAGGTTCGCCCGCTCCCAGCGTTCGCGGTAGGCCGCCGGGTCGGCGCCGCAGGCCTTGACGAACTCGGCGGTGGTCCCCCAGCTCGGGAGCCTGTTGCCCTTCGTGGCCTCGTGCAGTGTCGTGTGCGAGATCGCCCCGGACCGGCCGGACATCTCCCGGAAAGGCGGGTTGCCCACCGATTCGCGCAGTTCTCGCAGAGCCGCCGCGAAGTCCGCGACCGCGTCCGCCTGTGCACGCATGTCGTCCACCGGGTGAAGCTAACAGCGCCCACGGCCTCCCCTCAAGCTCGAATCGATATCGGTGGCGGCCCGGCGAGACGGCACTTCTCACCCGGGTTCGGATCACCGGTAAACCGGCCCGTCTTATCAAGGGGTGGTCCGGTCTCTCACCTCGCGAGGGACGGTCACCTGATCGACAAGAACCCTTTTCATTTCCGGCCGCATCCTCATTCTTCGGGCTCCTGACAGATCATCCTTGTCACCCAGAGTCGCCGGGCTATGCCTTTCTGGCGACGCCGCCGACCGCGTTCATCGCCCTGGGCGCCCCCGGGTCGCCGAGATCAGGGCGCCAGAGCGGTATGGGGACGACGCCCGGGTCGACCACCTCCAGGCCCTCGAAGAAGCGCGCGATCTCGTCCGGGCTGCGCAGCCGGTACGGAACGGCTCCGGTGTCGTCGTAGCTCTGCTGCGCCCGGTTGAACTCGGCATCGGTGTTCGCGCCGTCGTTGAGGGCGAGGTAGCTGCCGGAGGGGAGCGCCTCCACCAGGCGCGACACGATGCCCCGGGCCTCGGCGTCGTCGGTGATGTGTCCGAGCACGCCCATGAACAGCAGGCCGATGGGCCGGTCGAAGTCCAGCAGGCTCACGGTCTGGCCGAGGATGCGGTCGGGGTCCCGCATGTCGGCGTCGATGTAGGCGGTGGCGCCTTCGGGGCTGCTGACGAGCAGGGCTTGGGCATGGGCCAGGACGAGCGGGTCGCTGTCGACGTAGATGACGCGGCATTCGGGGGCCAGCGCCTGGGCGACCTGGTGGGTGTTGTCCTCGGTGGGCAGGCCGGTTCCGACGTCCAGGAACTGCTGGACCCCCGCCTCGCCGACCAGGTA
Source organism: Actinomadura sp. K4S16 (assembly GCF_008327685.1). GTDB lineage: Bacteria > Actinomycetota > Actinomycetes > Streptosporangiales > Streptosporangiaceae > Spirillospora. The sequence continues at coordinate 78,691 of NZ_BDDE01000016.1, read as the reverse complement.
GCGGATCACGCGGCCGAGGAAGGCCCGTTCGGCCTTCGCCAGATCGAAGATCCCGGGGAAGAGGCGGGCGTACTGGTCGCCCGCCTCCTGGTCGACGGCGAAGTTGTCCTTGCCGCCGAGCCAGTAGTTCCAGATACGCGCCGATTGGGGGACGCTGGTGTCGATCCCGCGCATGAGGTCCTTGCCGGCTCTGGCCTGGAATTCCTCGGGGCCGCTCGACATCGTGATCCTCCAGAACCCTTCGGGGGCTGATCGTTTCCTCACCCATGAGACCAGAGAACCGGGGAGGAGGACACCGGCTCGGATCCGATGGCTGGAGGTGGTCACAGGAGGCCGTGCAGAAAGCGAATGCTCTCGTCTGGGGACCGGGCGCTGACCATGAAAGTCGCGAAATGCTCGGAGAAATACAGGATGTCGCGCCGGCGATGCAGGTAGAGCCCGTACCCGGGGAACTCAAGGAAGATCATGTCATTGACGTGGGGCTCGCGGAACCGCATCACCGTCAGCGGGCCGTCCGCGAACGGCCGGTTCATCTCCACGGCCGGAATGACCTGGAGCGTGATGTTCGCATAACCCGCGAGCCCGATCAGGTGCCGGATCTGCGCGCGCAGGACCGCCGGGCTCCCCACGTCGTCGCGCAGCACGCGCTCATGCATGATCACCCACACTCTCGGGCCGCCGGGGCGGTACAGGACGTCCTGCCGGGACAGCCGCAGATCCACCCTGCGGCGCAGTTCCGGTTCGGAGATGTCCGGAAGGTCGTGGGCGATGACCAGGCGGGCGTACTCGCCGGTCTGCAGCAGGCCGGGTATCCGGAGCGGCGCGTACGCCCTGATCTCGGCCAGTTCCGCTTCCGCCAGCACGTAGAGCACGAACCAGTCCGGGATGACGTCCCGGTAGGACTGCACCAGGGCCCGGCCACCGCGCTTCTGGAGCTCGGCGACGAACTGCTGGTCGACCTCGCGCGGGCGGGACTCGGCGGGGACGCCGCCCGCGGCGCCCGGCGTCGGCAGCGAGTCGGCCAGGAGGGCGCTCCAGTCCAGCGGCCCCTGGAGCTCCGCGGCGCCCGCCCCGACATCGAGGGCGCCCTCGGGGGCGCTGGCGGGCCGTGCGCGGTGCGCGCTCTCGGCGGGATCGTCGGGCGCGTTCTGCGCCTCCCGGTAGCTGCGTTGGAGATCGGCCAGGGAGAACATCCCGTTCGTCTCGCGGCCTCTCAGCTCGGCGTAGCGGTACAGCGTCGCCCACAGCGACTCCAGCAGTTCCCATCGCGGGATGCGCGGCCTGGACTTCTTGAAGAGGTCATTAGCGGTCGAGCGCGGAACACGCCACACTAAAACGCCGTAAAACGGGCGCTTGGCGGCTTCCAACTCCGCCGAAATATTCTCGATCGTCTGATAACTGGGCACTCCCGCGACGCGGCGGTTGTGCCTCAGGAGGGAGACCACCGGCGCGAAGCGACTGCCGGGAACCCCGTCCGCCATGATCGACTCCGTCCACGCTAGGGCCCCGATGGATCTTCGGCATCGACATGCTGCCAGCTCCGACAGGGATGGTTCGGTCACATGACACATTTCGTGGCGCTGGTTACAGCGAATAACAAGAGCCCCGTTGGGGGTCCATCAGTCGACAACCGCCACGTCCCAGGAGCATCCCGGATCAATTTCGGATGTACTGGATGGTAGCTCCGTCCCGTCCGAGGCATCCGGGGTTGGACGTTCGCGCCTCACTTCCGGGCGAGAACGACCAAGGTTGACCGCGTCCGCACGAAACTCCCGAGAAGGACACGGATGCGTCCCCCGACTTGTGCTCGCGAAATGCCCCGAACCGCTATCGGACCGGTCGGCAACGACGCGTACATGGCATTGGCGCTCATGACGGTCTGGGCGATACGCACCGGTCGTCCGCTGCCGACCTCCCCCGTGCACGAACTGAGCGCGGAGGAACTCGAAGACTTCTGGGCGGACCACCTGATGTCAGACGATTCCCAGTCCCCACCGACCCCAGCCGAGTGAGCCGTCCCCGACCATGAACACCACCCTGATCGCCCTGGACATCCCCGGCTTCGGCGACGAGCGCCGCACGCACGATGTCCAGCGCCTGCTGCGCGCCACCATGTACGAGCTGCTGGCGGACTCCTTCGCCATGACGCGGCTGCCCTGGTGGTCCTGCCACCGCGAGGACCGCGGCGACGGTGCGCTGATCGTCGCACCGCCGACCGTGGACTCCTTCGCCGCGCTGGATCCCCTGGCGCACCACCTGGCGGCGCTGCTGCGGCGCTCCAACCGGCTCGCCAACGACATCACCCGCCTCCGGCTGCGGATGGCCGTGCACTGCGGCGAGGTCCAGCACGACGCCCACGGCGTCCTCGGCCAAGCCGTCACGCACCTCTTCCGGCTGCTGGACGCCCCCGCGTTCAAGCGGGCCATGGCCGGCGCCCTGGACGCCGACATCGGCATGGTCGTTTCCGACCACCTTTACCGCGCCGCGGCCGGTGACGGCGCCATCGACCCGAACGCCTACGCCCCATTGAGCGTCAACTGCAAGCAGACACGCAAAGCCAAGGCGCATCTGTGGCTACCACCGCGGCACTAGATTCTGATCAAGCGGTCGCGTTTTCGCTCCCGAACGCGACCACCGACACGACTAGTACATATCGCGCCATTTCCACTATCTTCCCGCGAGATCGCCTTATCGGCTGATCGACTCCTGGAGGGAACGCTCATGCCCGCCGACCCGCACCTTCCCCGCCGCGGCCTGCTCAAGGGCACCACCGCCCTCGTGGGCGGCGCGTTGCTGGGCCCGCTGGCCGGGCCGCACGCCGTGGCGTCGGCGCAGGTCATGCCTCGCATCTACACCCGCGCCGAGTGGGAGGCACGGCCGCCCAAGGTGCCGGCGACCGTGCTGGACCAAGGTCCTGACCACATCGTGGTCCACCACACCGCCTCGCCGAACTCCACGGACTACTCGCTGGACCACGCCCTCGCCCTGTCCCGGTCGATCCAGGACTTCCACATGGACACCAACGGCTGGGACGACACCGGCCAGCAGCTCACCATCAGCCGCGGCGGTCATCTCATGGAGGGCCGCAACCGCGCCATCGAGGCCATCTGCGCGGAAAAGCACGTCGTCGGCGCGCACACCCTCGGCGAGAACGACCACACGATCGGCATCGAGAACGAGGGCACCTACATGACCGCGGCGCCCACCGGCGCGCTATGGCGAAGGCTCGTCCGGACCTGTGCGTGGCTGTGCGACGTCTACGATCTCGATCCGCACGCGGCGATCGTCGGGCACCGCGACTACAACAGCACCGCCTGCCCCGGCGACGTCCTGTACTCCCTGCTGCCGCGGCTCCGCGACCAGGCCGCCTACTGCCTGGGTGAGCGGCGCGCGACCGAGGCGTCGCGCCCCGGGCCCAGCGGCCTGCCCGGACCGCGCTTCACCTTCGACCACGGCCCGGCGCTCGGCCCCGGCGACCCCACACGCTGACCGGCCCCGCAGCAGGTGACGGCGGCGCGCCCTTGCCGAGAGCATTTTGGCCGGTGCGGGATTCACACCGAAGGCCGGTGGCTTCGCGGAGTGGGCAAAGGTTCGTTCATCGCTGAGCGATATCCCTCGGGGGTCGGCCGCGCGCCGGTGGCCGGGCGGGCAGGACCCCGTCGTGAGCGAACAGGGGCCTGCCGGGACGATCCTGATCCGGGATGTGCGGATCTTCGACGGGGTGAACGACCGGGTGCGGACCGGGCACGTGTTGACCGAGGGCACCAAGATCAAGACCGTGGGCGACGGGGACCCGCCCGTCCCCGGCGCGGCGGACACGGTCGTCGACGGGCGCGGGGCGACGCTCATCCCCGGCCTCAGCGACGCTCACGTCCACCTCCTCCTGGCCGGGGCCACGCAGGTCGAGCTGATGCTCGGCGGCGCGGGCGTCGGATACCTCAGGGGCGCGGCCGAGGCCCGCGCGATGCTGATGCGCGGGTTCACGACCGTGCGCGACATGGCCGGGGACACCGGCGACCTCAAGCGCCTGATCGACGCGGGCGCGCTGCCTGGGCCGCGGATCTATCCCAGCCACGCGGGCCTGTCCCAGACCGCCGGGCACGGCGACTTCGGCATGGTCTACGACATCCCGACCGCCCTGGGCGGAACCGCCACGCGCGCCGAGCAGCTCGGGCTGATGCGGATCGCCGACGGCACGGCGCAGGTGCTCGCGGGCGTGCGCGAGCAGCTGAAGAAGGGCGCCTCACAGATCAAGATGATGGCGGGCGGCGGGGTCGCGTCCGCCTACGACCACCTGGACGTCCTGCAGTACACCGCCGAGGAGCTGCGCGCCGGGGTGCAGGCGGCGGCCGACTGGGGCACCTACGTCGCGGTGCACGTCTACACCGGGGAAGGCATCCGCCGAGCGGTCCGGGCCGGGGTGCAGGTGATCGAGCACGGGCACCTGGCCGAGGAGGACGACATCGCCTACATGGCCGAGCACGATGTATGGCTGTGCGGCCAGCCGTTCGCCGAAACCGACCACTTCTTCCCGGATCCGGCGGCGGCCGAGAAGAACCGGCGGGTGTGCGAGGGGGTGGAGCGCGTCTTCGGGTGGGCGCTGGAGCACGGCGTGCGCGTCGCGTTCGGCACCGACCTGCTGCTGGACCCTGCCAGCAGTGCCAGGCAGAGCGAGATGCTCGCCCGCATGGCCGGACTTGTGGGCGGGCCCCTGGCGGCGTTGAAGATCGCCACGTCCGGCAACGCCGAACTGTTCCGCAAGGCCGGGCCGCGCGACCCCTACCAGAACCCGGCATCGGCCGACACCGCGGCGTACGGAGACGGTCCGCACGTCGCCCACCTGGGCGTCATCGCCGAGGGCGCCTGGGCCGACCTCCTCCTCGTCGACGGCGACCCCACCCGAGACCTGCGCCTACTGGCGGACCCCGCCAACCTGAAGGTCATCATCAAGGACGGCCGCATCCACAAGAACACCCTCCCCTGAGTCAAGGGTCGCGGCGGAGGACGATGAGGGCCACGTCGTCCTCGCGATGGCCGAACTCGGCGATGATGCGGTCGCTGTAGACCTCAAGGTCGTCGTCCACGTCCGTGGCGATGGTCCTGAGGCGTTCGAGGTTCGCGGCCAGGGGGACGGCGCGGTCCTCGATCAGCCCGTCCGTGATGAGGACGACGGTGCCGCCCGGCGGGACGGTCGCCTCCTCCAGGCCGAGCCGCTCGGCGGGGAAGCCGAGCAGCAGGCCGCCGCGGGAGCCGTACTCGGCGCGTCCGCCGGCGATGTGGAGGGGCGGGAGGTGGCCCGCGTTGGCCACCTGGAGCCGTCCCGTCCGCGGGTCCAGGGACATCAGGCACACCGTGGCGGTCTGGTCGTCGTGGTAGCGCTGCATCACGGTGTTGAGCAGCCGGAGGATGCCGGCGATGTCGTGGCCCTCCGCGGCGAAGGCGCGCATCGCGTGCCGCAGCTCGGCCATGACGGTGGCCGCGTGCAGGGAGTGCCCCTGCACGTCGCCGATCGCCACCAGGACCTCCCCGTCGCGGTGGATGACCTCGTAGAAGTCGCCGCCGACCTCGGCCTGGTCGCTGGCCGGCTCGTAGCGGACGCTGAACGCCCAGCCGGGCATGGCCGGGTGGACGGCGGGCAGCAGGCTGCGCTGCAGCGTCAGCGAGATCAGGTGCTCCTCGGTGTAGGAGCGCAGCGCCTCCATCGCCAGGGCCACCGACTGCCCGAGCTGCCGCAGGAGGTGGGCGGAGTCCTCGTCGGACGCGCCGCGGGCCTCGATCGCCACGCCGATCGCGGGGCGGTCGCGCTTGACCCGCGAGGTGACCAGGAGGACGTCGCCCTTGGAGGCGCTGTCGGGCAGCATTTCCCGCCACCGCGCTTCCGGCACGCTGACGATGCGGGTGCCTGTGTCGTCGCCCAGGCCGGCCAGTTCGGCGAGCCGCGCGGGCACGTCGGCGGCGCAGGGCCGGTTCCACGGGTCGTTGCCCAGGTGGACGGTCCTTCGCACCTGGCCGTCCGGCGGGTGGACGAACACGGCCGCGGGCACCGCGAAGATGTCGAAGGCGCCGCGCGCCGCCACCGCCGCGAGCCCGTCGAAGGTCTGGGCGGCGTTGATCCCCAGTGAGGTGCGGGTGAAGGCCGCCAGCCGCTCGGCGATGCGCTCGGCGCGCCGCCGGGCCTGGTAGTAGCGCAGGACCGCTTCGGCGGTGGCGATGAACTCGCCCGGGTCGATGGGGTCGGTCATGTAGGCGTCGGCGCCGCGCCGCAGCCCGTGGGTGCGGTCGGTGGTGTCGACGGCCGTGGCGGAGATGTGGATGACGGGCAGCGACGCCGTGGCGGGCGCGGCCTTGATCTGCTCGCAGACCTCCATGCCGTTCGCGTCGGGCAGCCGGACGTCCAGGACGACCAGGTCGACCTGGTGCTCGGCGAGCCGCTCCCAGCACTGGGCGGCGGTGGCCGCCTCCACGACGGTGTGGCCGGCGCGGCGCAGCCAGCTGCCGATGATGTAGCGCTTGGTCTCGTTGTCGTCGACGACCAGGGCGGTCCCGGTCGGTATGGAGTCGGTCATGGCGTTCGGGCCGTTCGTCGTGCTCGGGCCCGTGCCACCGCGTCGGCGAGCATGACCTGTGCGAGCTGGGCTTGGGCGAGGACGGCGTCGACCCGTTCCGGTCGCGTCCCGTCCGTGGGGGCCGACTCCGACGCGGTGACCAGCACGACGGCGGTGGCGGGCGGCAGCGCGGGCGGCTCCCCGACCGCGTCGGCGGCGGAGATGCCGGGGCCGAGCAGGATCAGGTCGGGCGGGTCGGAGGAGGCGGCGATGTCGCGGACGGCCTCCGGGTCGGCGGCCTCGCTGACGCGTTCGGCGGCGTCGCCCAGCATGTCGCGCAGCGTCCGGCGCATGGCGTCGCGCCCGTCGGCGATCAGTACGTGGGAGAGGCCGAGCTCGGCCAGGCTCTCGTACGGGGGGAGGCGCAGCGTCACCGTGGTCCCCACGCCGACCTCGCTCTCCAGCGACAGGTCGCCGCCGAGGGCCTCGGCAAGGCGGCGGGAGTAGGTGAGTCCGAGTCCCGTCCCCCCGGGCTTGCCGCCGGGCACCTGGTAGAACTCCTCGAAGACGCGCTCCTGCTCGCCTGGCGGGATACCCACGCCCGTGTCGGCGACGACGAACTCCAGGTGCCCGGGGGTGCGCCGGGTCGTCAGGCGCACCTCGCCCTCGTCGGTGAACTTGAGCCCGTTGGCCACCAGGTTGCGCAGGATGCGGGTCAGCATGACCTCGTCGGTGACCATGGTGAGGGCCCCGGCCTCGGCGGCGTCCATCCGCAGCCGCACCCCCGACTGGTCGGCCATGGGCGTCATCAGGTCCGCGAGCTGCCGCAGCACCGAGGACACCTCGACGAAGCTGCGGCGCGGCGCGAGCCTGCCCTGCTCGGCCTTGGCCATGTCCAGCAGCTCGTTCACCAGCGACAGCAGCGTCTCGCCGGCCCCGGCGATCAGCGAGACCTGGTGCCGCTGCTCCTCGGTGAGGGGCTCGGCGGCGGGGTCGAGGAGCAGCCGGGCGAGGCCGATGACGCCGTTGACGGGGGTGCGCAGCTCGTGGCTGATGTTGGCCCAGAAGCGGTTCTTGGCCTCGCCCGCCTCGCGGAGCTGGTCGGACTTCTCCTCCAGCTCGGCGTACAGCGCCACCACGCCCCGGTTGGTCTCCTCCAACTCGGTGGACAGCTCGTTGTAGAGGGCCATCACGCCCTGGTTGGTCTCCTCCAGCTCGCTGTTCAGCGAGCGGAGCTCCTCGCTCTGCCGCCGTACGTCCTCCAGCGTCCGCACCAGCTCGGCGTTCTGGGTACGCAGCTCCTCCAGGGCGGTCGCGGGCTGGAGGCGCCCCAGCCGCGCCCGGAGGTCGGTCAGCGCCGGGCCGGCCACCGCGGCGGCGTCCGCGGGCAGTCCCTTGGCGAGCCGGACGACCCGCCGCGGTCCCGTCCCCGTCTCCTCGACGAGGTCCAGGAGGCGTGCGGCCGCGGCGTCGCCCTCCTTCGGACGGCCGGCGCCCCGCGCGGCCGCGTACTCCATCTCGATCACCAGCCGCGGCGCCGGCCCCCGGTCCAGGCAGAAGACGACCGCGACCGTGCCCGAGTGGGCGACGAGCTCCCGGCCGATCTCGCTGAGCGCGGTGGCGACCCGGACCTGGTCCTGGAAGTCCAGCCGCACGGCGGCGGCGACGTGCCGGCCCGCCTGCCGGAGGGCGAAGACGCCCTCGTCGTCGGCCACCCGCAACCGCAGCAGTTCCTCCGCCACGGGCTCACCGCCGCCCGGGGGTCGTGACGGCGAGGACGCAGCGGTCGTCATGCCGCACTCCGGCGGACCGCAGCAGGTCCGCGGCGATCAGCAGCGGCCCGCGGGAGGGTGCGGGCAGGCCCGCGGCGTCCCACTTGTCGGTCAGCCCGTCGGAGTGCATCACCACCGCGGCGCCCCGCGGCAGCGCGTAGGTGTGCTCGCGCATCGTCCTGGTCTTCGCGCCGGCGATGCCCGGCACCGAGATCATGCCGTGCCGGCGGTCGGGGCCGAGGATCCATCCGGCGACGTTGCCCAGCCCGGCGTAGTGCACCACGTCCGCCGCCGGGTCCACCGACGCCACCGCGACCGCGCCGCCCCGGGTCGCGCCGAGCCGCTGGTGCACCTGCCGCAGCAGGTCGATGGGACGCGCCGGGAGCACGGCCTCGCGCATCGCCCTGACGGCCTCCTGGGCGGCCCGCGCCGCCATCGGCCCGTGCCCGAGGCCGTCGCAGACCATGGCGTAGACCGTCCCGCCGTCCAGCCGCGCGGCGAAGGCGTCGCCGCACTCCCGCTCCCCGTCGATCGGCCGGGTCAGGCCGGCGAACGGCGGCCCCGGCTCCGTGGAGGCGCCCCTCCCGCCGGACGGCCGGAACCCGGCGTACAGGACGGTGCCGGCGCCCGGGAGCGAGTGCATGCCGCTGCGGTCGGCGAGCCGCTCGATCGAGCCGAGGCCCAGGCCGAGCGTGCCGGACGTGGAGTGGCCGTCCAGGCGGGAGGCGCGGACGTCGGCCATCCCGGGCCCGCGGTCCAGGCACACCACCTCCAGCGCGGCGTCCTCCCCCGTCCGGACGATCCGCACCAGGATCTCTCCCCGCACCGCGTGCTTGGCGAGGTTGGAGGCCGCCTCGGTCACCGCGAGCTGGATCTGGCCGAGACGCTCCCCGGCGAAGCCGAGCCGTTCGGCCAGGCGGACGGCCTGGCGCCGCGCGCCGGCCGCCGCGCTGGGCTCCTCGGCACGGAGCCACACCGCGTCGTCGGAGGGCGGGCTGGTCATCCATCCGGTGCCGGTCAGCGGATCCACTTGGTCACCGTCACCGTGGTGCCCTTCCCGACCTCGGTCTCCAGTTCGAACTCGTCGGCCAGGCGCCGCGCGCCCGGCAGGCCCAGGCCGAGGCCGCCTCCGCTGGTCCATCCCTCGGTCAGCGCCTGCGCCACGTCGGGGATCCCCCCGCCCTCGTCGGTGAACACGAGCCGCACACCGGCGCGTCCCCGCGCGTTGACGACGGACTCCACGCGCGCCGTGCCGCCTCCGCCGTGCACGAAGGTGTTGCGGGCCAGCTCGCTCGCCGCCGTGACGATCTTGGTCTGGTCGACCAGCGACATCCCGGCCGACGCGGCGGCGGTCCGCACGAGCTGCCGCACGCGGACCACGTCGTCGTTGGAGGCGATGGGAAGGGAGTCGCCCGCCGGAGTCGTCACGGCCCGTCCACGGTGCCCGGGCCGACGGACGGCAGCGGTGCGCCGAGGAGCCGCATGCCCTTCTCCAGGTCCAGGGCGGTGCGCACGCCGCCCAGCGACAGCCCGAGCTCGACCAGGGTGATCGCCACCGCGGGACGCATGCCGACGACCACCGTCTCCGCGTCCATCAGCCGCGACATCGAGGCGATGGTGGCGAACATCCTGCCGATGAAGGAGTCGACGATGTCCACCGCGGTGATGTCGATGATCACCCCTCGCGCGCCCGTCTTGACGATGCGGTCGGCCAGGTCCTCCTGGAGGGCCAGGACGCTCTGGTCCTGCAGGTCGATCTGGATCGACACCAGCAGGACGTCACCGATCTTGAGAATCGGCACCCGCTCCATCAGCCACCCGCCCCGGCGACGACCCGGGATCCGCTGCGCTCCAGCGCCCACGCCAGGGCGTCGGCCAGCGACCCCTTCGTCGGGATGTCGCCGAACTCGATCCCGAGCGCCACGATGGTCTGGGCGATCTGCGGCCGGATGCCGGAGATCACGCACTCGGTGCCCATCAGCCTGGCCGCCATGACCGTCTTCAGCAGGTGCTGGGCCACCTCGGTGTCCACGGCCGGCACCCCGGTGATGTCGATCACCGCGAACTGCGAGCCGGTCTCCACCAGGCGCTCCAGCAGGGTCTCCATCACCACCTGCGTGCGCGCCGAGTCGAGCGTGCCCACCAGGGGCACCCCGAGGATGCCCTCCCACAGCTTCACGACCGGGGTGGACAGTTCGAGCAGCTGCTCCATCTGGTCGGCGATGACCTGCTCGCGCGCGGCGGCGTAGGTCTCGAAGGTCACCAGCCCCAGATCGTCGATCTCGGCCGAGAACCCCGCGAACTCGCTGTAGGCGGCCACGTCCCCGACGGCGCCGACCTGCTCCAGCACCGCCTGCTTGAGCGCGAAGACGCTCACCGCGGTCTCGCTGGGGCTGAACCCCTGCCGGGCCCGGGCGCGCGAGATCTCCGACAGCGCGGCCCGGATCTCCCCTGCCGCCTCGCCCTCCCCGCCGGCCGACCTCTCGATCAACCCGTACAGCTCGGAGAGCTCGGTCCTGAGTTCACTCTCCGTGATCCGGCCGCGCACGCCCGCGACGGCCAGCTCGACCCACCGGTCAAGGACGGCATCCCGCTTGGAGCGCAGCAGCTCCGGAAGATGCGCGTCGCCTGTTCCCTTGCTCAAAAGCAGTGCTCCCTCTCTGACCGCCGGGTCCTCTTCGGCACGCGAGTGCCTGCGGGAAGGCTACCGCCCATAACAGAGAGAAACGGACTTTTCGCCATGATCATCCACGGTCGGCCCGAATCGGCTCCGAACAGGGGCGGCGCCGGACGGGCAGAACGCGCACCCGGACCCGACTCGCCGGTAACTCGACGCCGCCAGGCCTCCGGCAGTGACGGAGCGTGAACGTCAGGTCGCGCCTCGCCCGCGCGGGCGGGCCCCGTCTCTTCTCCGGCCGCCGAGCGGGCCGCGGGCCGCTCAGGCCGCACACCATGGATGAAAATCCAATATCCCCGTCTGGGACTAGATGTAGCTCCATAGAAAACCCGGCCCGGTCGATGGTGTGCTTGCCCGCATGGTGACGACGGAACGGACGATGGTGCCCGCCGGAGAAGGCCGGGCGGTGCGGGTGGGCGCCGGGCGGCGGGTACGGGTGGTGGACGTCGAGGGCGGGCAGGTCGGCGACCTGTTCGCGTTCGCCGCGGACGATCCGCGCGAGCATCTGAGCGCCGCGCACACCCGGAGCGTGACGAGCCGGCTCTTCCCCCAGGTGGGCGAGTCGTTCGTCACCGACCGCCGGCGGCCGATCCTGGCGCTGGTGGACGACACCTCGCCGGGGACGCACGACATGCTGATCGCCGCCTGCGACCCGGCGCGGTACGAGGCCCTCGGGGTGCCCGGGCACGCCTCGTGCGCGGGGAACCTGGAATCGGCGCTGGCGGCGCTGGGGCCGGCCGGGACGGTACCGGCCGTCGCCGTCACCCCGCAGCCGGTCAACGTGTTCATGCGGATTCCGGTGGAGGAGTCCGGGCGGCTGCGGTGGCTGGCGGCCGAGAGCCGGCCGGGGGACGCGATCACCTTCGAGGCGCTCATGGACTGCGTGGTCGTGGTGTCGGCGTGCCCGCAGGACCTGAACCCCATCAACGGCGACGGACCGACCCCGCTGGCGATCGACGTCCTGTGAGGCGGACCGGCCCGGAGCCGGTCCGCGCACTCATTGAACAAGTGCACGCGATGAACGGGTGCACGGCAGGAACGAGAAGGAGAGCGAAGATGACCGTCACGACCGCGCACCCCGCGCTTGAGCCGGGACTCGTCGGCGGACTGCGGACGTCCAACCGGATGGCGGTGGCGCCGATGACACGGGTGTCGGCCGCGCCGGACGGCACGCCCACGCCCGAGATCGCGGAGTACTACGCGGAGTTCGCCCGCGGCGGCTTCGGGCTGATCATCACCGAGGGCGTCTACACCGACGCCGCCTACAGCCAGGGCTACCTCAACCAGCCGGGGCTGGTGTCGGAGCGCCACACGGCCGCCTGGCGCGAGGTCACCACCGGCGTGCACGAGGCAGGGGGCTCCATCGTGGCCCAGCTGATGCATGCGGGCGCGCTGTCCCAGGGCAACCCCTACCGCGACGACACCGCGGGGCCGTCGGCGGTCGTGCCGCAGGGGGTCAGGATGCCCGAGTACGGCGGGCACGGGCCGTGGCCGGCGCCGAAGGAGATGAGCCCGGCCGACATCAAGGAGGCCGTGGACGGCTTCGTCGCCGCGGCGGTGAACGCCAGGCAGGCCGGGTTCGACGGTGTGGAGGTCCACGGGGCCAACGGCTACCTGCTGGACCAGTTCCTCACCGACTACACCAACCAGCGCGAGGACTCCTACGGCGGGACGGTGGCCGACCGGGTGCGCCTGATGGCGGAGGTCGTCGCGGCGATCCGCGCCGAGGTGGGGCCGGACTGGTGCGTCGGGGTCCGGGTGTCCCAGACCAAGGTGAACGACTTCCGGTACCGGTGGCCGGGCGGCGCCCACGACGCTGAGGTGATCTTCGCCGCGCTGACCGAGGCGGGCGCGACCTACCTGCACGTCGCGAGCGAGGGGCGGAACTGGCTCGACTCCGCGCAGCTGGAGCGGGGGCTCACCGTCACGGGCCTGGCCCGCCGGGTCAGCGGCCTGCCGGTGATCGCCAACGGCGGGATGCACGACCCGGAGCTGTCGGCGCAGGTCCTGGCGGACGGGCACGCCGACCTGGTGTCGATCGCCAGGGGCGCCCTGGTGCACCCCGACCTGCCGCGCCGCCTCGCCGAGGGCCGGGAGCCGGAGCGCTTCGACCATGCGATGCTGTCGCCGATGGTCACCCTGGACAACGTCCGGCGCTGGCGGCTGGCGGCCCGTGCGGACGCCTGACCCGGCGGGCGGAGACGGCGAGAGGGGCGGGGGCATGAGCGGAGGCTGGCACGGCGGGGCCGCCGCGGTGGTGGCGCTGGGCTTCGACGTGGACGCCGAGACGCCGGTCCTCGCCCAGGGCGGCCGGTACGCCGCGCACGCGAGCACCATGTCGCACCAGGCCTACGGACCGGACGTGGGGCTGCCGCGCATCCTGGACCTGCTGGATGAGATGGAGGTCCCGGCGACGTTCTTCGTGCCGGGCTGGGTGGCCGAGCAGCGCCCGGGGCTGGCCGCCTCCGTCGTCGAGCGCGGTCACGAGGTGGCGCACCACTCCTACTCCCACCGCCCGCCCACCTCGCTGTCCCCGCGAGAGGAGCGCGCGGACTTCGAGCGCGCCCTGGAGGTGTTCGACCGGCAGGGCATCGAGATCGCCGGGCACCGGGCGGCGCTGTGGGAGGCGTCCTGGACGACGGCGGAACTGGTCGCCGAGCACGGGCTGCGCTACGACTCGTCCCTGATGGGCGACGACCGGCCGTACCGGGTGCCGACCGGGGCGGGCAAGATCGTCGAGCTGCCGGTGCACTGGTCGCTGGACGACTGGGAGCAGTACGCCTACCTGCCGGAGCCGCACGTCGGCGCGGTGATCGAGTCGCCGCGCAAGGTGCTGGAGCTGTGGCAGGCGGAGCTGGACGGCATGCGGCGGTACCGGTGCCTGTTCAACCTCTGCGTGCACCCGTTCCTGTCCGGGCGCCCGGGCCGGGCGCTGGCCCTGCGCCAGTTCATCGAGTACGCGCGGGAGTGCGGCGACGTGGCGTTCGCCCGCTGCCGGGACGTGGCGGAGGCGGCGTTCGCCGATCCGGACGTCCGGCCGCGCCCCCACCGTCCGCCGCGTGTGGACCCGGACGTCCACCCGCGCTGACCGCCCGCCCGCCGGTCAGGCCATGTCGGCGGCCTGGAGTGCCAGGAAGAGGTCGACGCGGTCGGCGGTGCGGGAGGTGTCGCGGCCGGTCAGCTCGGCGATCTTGGCGAGCCGGTTCCGCAGCGTGTTGACGTGCACCCGGAGGGCGGCGGCGGTGGCCTGCCAGTGCCCGTCGTGGTCGAGGAAGGCGCGCAGCGTGGCCTCAAGCTCGCCGCCCCGCCTGGCGTCGTGCTCGCGGATGGGGGCGAGCACGCCGTCGGCGAGCGTCCGCAGGGCGGCGGCGTTCTGCGTCCCGAGCAGGAGCCGGTGGGGGCCGAGCTCGGCGAAGGTCCGGACGGCGGGCCCGGCGCCGCCGCGCCGCAGGGTCCGGCAGACCTCGCGCGCCCTGATGAGCGGTTCGCGCAGCGCCGCCGGCCCCCGGACGGTCCCGCCGAGCCCCACGACGGCTCGGCGGCCGGGGAACCGCTCCCCCACTGCGGCGGCGAGCCGCTCGGCGAGGGGCGCCGCCTCCCGCTCGCCGTGCCGCCACGACAGGACCGCCACCACGTCCTGCGATCCGGCCGCCACCACCACCGGGACGCCGGTGGCGGCGAAGAACTCGCCGACCACCTCCGCCAGCCCGGGCAGGGTGGCCTCCGGGCCCGCGAACGCCGTCGTCCACACCGCGAGCGGCCCGTCCGGGTCCACCCCGAAGGCGCGCAGCCGGCCGGGCACCTCGGCGTCGCGGCTGCCGCCCGACAGCACCATCTCCAGCAGCTCGCTGGCGAACCGCAGCTCGATCGCCTGCACGGCCTGCTGCTTGGCGACCTCCAGGCTGAGGAAGCGCGCCGCCTGGTCGAGCGCGTCCTGCTCGGCGCGGGTCAGCTCGCTCACCGGACGCAGGCAGATCAGCGCCGCGTCGACGTCGCCGACCGCCCCGACCAGGTACAGCGCGGCCCGTCCCGCGGGGCCGAGGTCCAGCTCCAGCGGCGGCGGCCGGCGGGTCAGGCCGGTGGCGACCGTGTGGAGCTGGGCGGCGTCCAGGTCGGCGCCGGCCGAGGCGAGCAGCCGGCCCATCCGGTCGATGACGGCGAGCGGGAGCTCGTGGTCGCGGCGCAGCACCTGCAGCACGCCCGACGCGCCCGCGCCCCGGGAGATCGCCGTGGCCAGCGCGTCCCCGCGCCGCACCATGCCGACGAGCGCGCCCTGCCGCTCCTCGGTGTAGCGGGTGGCGACCGCCTCGGAGATCGCGGTGAACGGGACGTCCGCCGCGATCTCCAGCAGGGGCACCCCCGCGGCGCGGCAGGCGGTGACCAGCTCCCCCGGCGTGGTGCGGCGCTCCGGACGCAGGCCGAACACGATGCCCGCCGCCTGCGCCCGCTGGACGTTGGCGACGAACCCGGAGGCCTCGATCCGGTCGTCCCACAGGCCGTTGGTCAGCACCAGCTCGCGCCGCCGCACGTAGCCCGAGGGGTCGGGCAGCTCGGTGTTGTGGACCCAGGCGACCGGTTCCTCAAGGGCCCCCTCAGGGCCCGGGACCAGAACGGTGAGGCCGAGCGACTCGTCCTCCAGCAGGGACGCCAGCGTGAACACCCTGTGAACCTATCCAGCCATTGCGGTCAACGCTAGAGGTTTCTCTACTTCTGGACGGGACGGCGCGGTGCTTTGGTGTGCTGTACGTCACGGACGGAGGAACCATGTCCAGCAACCAATCCGCACACCAGAGCCTTTCAGCCGAACCGGTTCGCTTGGAAGAACCGGTCCGCTTCGACGAACACGGAATCGAGCCGATCCCGGCCTCCTCCCGCGACTCCACGCCGTGGCAGCAGTTCTGGATCTGGTGCGGGGCCAACATCGCACCGATCAACTGGGTGCTCGGAGCGCTGGGCATCACGCTCGGCCTCAGCCTGCTGGAGACCCTGGTGGTCGTCGCGCTCGGCAACCTGGTCGGCTGCGCGGTCTTCGGGCTGTTCAACGTCATCGGCCACCGCACCGGCGTCAACCAGATGGTGCTCGGCCGCGGGCCGTTCGGCCGGCGCGGCGCCATCGTCCCCGGCCTGGTGCAGGGGCTGCTGACCATGGGATGGGTCGGCGTCAACACCTGGGTGGTGCTGGACCTGGTGATCGAGATCCTCGCCCAGATGGGGGTGCACGGCGGCACCGGGCTCCGCTACCTGGTGGCCGGGCTCATCATGGCCGCCCAGCTCGTCCTGGCCCTCTACGGCTTCTACGCGATCCGCACGTTCGAGAAGTACACCGTCCCGGCGACGGTGCTGGTCATGGTCGTCATGACCGGGCTGGCCCTGGGGCAGGCGGACCTCCACTGGACGACCGCGCCCGCCACGACGCCGGGCGACAAGTTCACCGCCGTGACCCAGCTGCTCACCGCCATCGGCATCGGCTGGGGCATCAGCTGGCTGCCCTACTCCGCCGACTACAGCCGCTTCGTCCGCCCGCGGTCCTCGGACCGGTCGGTCTTCTGGTCCACCGCACTCGGGATGTACGTCCCCACCGTGTGGCTGGCCGCGCTCGGCGCGTGCCTGGCGAGCGCGGGCGACGGCGGCGACCCGTCCAGCCTGGTGACCGGCACGTTCGGCGTGATGGCCGTGCCCGTGCTGCTGCTGATCATGCACGGTCCCGTGGCGACCAACATCCTGAACCTGTACTCGTGCTCGCTCGCCGCGCTGTCGGTCGGCATCCGGGTCGCCCGGTGGAAGGTGACGCTGGTGGCCGGGGCGGTGGCGTCCGCGGTGCTGGCGGTCTTCCTTCATGCCAGTAGCTTCGCCCAGGCGTTCGACCACTGGATGGCGTCCATCCTGGTCTGGATCAGCCCGTGGGCGGCCATCGTCCTGGTGGACTTCTTCGTGCTGCGGCGCGGCCGGATCGACGTGGCCACCCTCTACCGGGACGGCGGCGCGAACGCCCGGGCCCTGGTCAGCCTGGCCCTGGGGCTGGTGGCGGCGTGGGCGTGGCAGTTCGGCATGGTGCCCGCACTCCAGGGGCCGATCGCGCGGACGCTGGGGCACACCGACTTCTCCTGGCTCTCGGGCGGCCTGGTCGCGGGCGGGCTGTACTACGCGCTGGCCCGGCGCGCCCATCGGCAGGCGCCTCCCGCCCCGGCCCTGGCCGAGGAGGTCTCCTGACAGAGGTCTGAGGGGACCGCTCCTTTGGTCCCCGGTCCTGCACAGCCCACGGTGAGCCGCCGAGACCATCACGGTCGGCGGCTCACCGTGCGCATACCGTCGAAACCGACCCATCCTCGACGCGCCATCCATGTCTCCCGCACGCCAGGTTGTCGCATGGCGACCCGTCGGGGGCGGGAATGAACCAGGCGTCCCCGCTCGTGGAAATACCGCTCGCCCGCCTCTAAAATCGAACATATGATCGACTGAGCGGGAACCCTTCGAGCAGGGACCGGCACGGACCCCCGGGCCGGCAGGACCTTCGACGTACAGGACCTTCGAGGTAAGGCGGACATGCCGATGGCGTTCTCCCCCGAGGTGCTCCCAGCCGCCGTCCAGGCGCTCAGCGGCGCGCCGGCCCGTCACCACCCCGTCATCATGATCACTTGCGCCCCGGACGGGCGGCCCCGGGTCTGCGTCCCGGACTGGGGCGAACTCCGCGTCGTCGGCGACCGGCACCTGCGCGTGGCGGTCTGGCCCTCCGGCCCCACCGCGGCCGACCTGGACCGCGACCCGTCCGTCCTGCTGATCGTCACCGCCCTGTCCGAGGTCTACCTCGTCGACGCCGCGGCCCGCCGGCTGGAGAACGCCGCCATGGTGTGGGCGCACTACGAGCTCACGATCACCTCGGCGCGGACCGCCGACCGCGGCACCGTCCCGGCCTCGCCGTCCTTAAGGGACGACGCCCCGGAGGAGTACCTGACCCAGCGCCCGCCGAGGGCGGCTTCCGCGTTCGGAGGAAACGCCGTCGCGCGCCGACCCCGCCATCACCAGCCACCCCAGCGATCGCCGTGGGCCCGCCCTCCGGAGCCCGAGCCGAAGACCCCCCACCGCCGCACCGAACGCGCACACCCCTAGGCAGGAGCGGCGGACGGAACGTCCGATCAGCGGCGGACCGCATCGCCGCTGATGATCAGCAGACCGCCGGAGCCCTCGGTGGAGGCGATCTCCACGGAAGCCCGCACCCCTGGGGATGCGCGGGACTAGTCTGCTGATCTTGATGACACATCCCATCGGACAGGCCGAGATGGAACTGGGGGGCCGGTACCGCCTGGAGGCGCTCATCGGCCGCGGCGGCACGGGCGAGGTCTGGCGCGGATCCGACCGGCGCCTGCGCCGCCCGGTGGCCGTGAAGATCCTTTCGCTGGACGCGGGGACGGACGGGACCGCGGTGGCGCGGCTGCGGCGCGAGGCCGAGACGGCGGGAACGCTGCAGCATCCGGCCGTCACCGTCGTGTTCGACATCGGCGAGCAGCCCCACCCCGGCGTTCCCGGCGGGCACCTGGTCTACCTGGTGATGGAGCTGCTGGAGGGCCGCGACCTGCGCACCGTCCTCGGCGTCGCGCCCGGCGGCCTGCCGGTTCCGCAGGCGGTGTCGCTGGCCGCGCAGGTCGCCGAGGGGCTGGCCATCGCGCACGCGCGCGGCGTGGTGCACCGCGACGTCAAACCGGCGAACCTGTTCGTCCTGCCGGACGGCCGCGTGAAGATCTGCGACTTCGGCATCGCGTGGCTGGCCGACACCACCACCCGGCTGACCGTCGACGGCGGCACTATCGGCACGCCCCGGTACATGGCGCCCGAGCAGTTCGGCGGGGCGGTCGGCCCGCGCACCGACCTGTACTCGCTGGGCTGCGTCCTGTACGAGCTGCTGACCGGTGCGCCGCCGTTCACCGGCGGGGGCGGCATGGCGCAGCTGATGTACCAGCATCTGAACGCCGTGCCCGCGCCCCTGCCCGGCTCGGTGCCCGCGCCCCTGCCCGGCTCGGTGCCCGCGGAGCTGCGCGCGCTGGTCGCCGACCTGCTCGCCAAGGATCCGGAGGCCCGCCCGGCCGACGCCGCGACGGTCGCGCGGCGGCTGCGCGCGGTCGGCGCCGAGCCCGGAGGACCGCCGCCGATGCCCCCGATGCCGCCTGGAACGGGGACGGGAACGGCTGCGCCGGTGACGCGGGTCTCCGTGCCCGACGAGGCGACCCGGACCGACGGCGGGCGGCGCCCCGGGGGCAGAGGCCTCAAGGCAGCGGCGGCGGTCGGGGCCGCGGCGCTGGTCGCGGTGGCGGGCACCGCGTTCGCGGTCGCCTCCAACGGCGGCTCGGACCCGTCCCCACCGCCTCGTTCCAGCATTCCGTCCACTCCGAGCGGCACCGCGACCACCCCGACGAACGATGGCTGGCAGGTGGTCGTGTCGAAGGAGCGAGGGGTGGCCTACGAGGTGCCGTCCACCTGGACGGCGGGGTCCCCCGGCTACGAGATGGCGTACTTCGACGCGGCGGAGCAGCCGATCATCGGGGCGGCGAGCATCGCCTACATCAAGCAGGAGAACGGGGACGGGAACGGCTGCTACCTCGCCCTCGCCGGCGTGCGCGGTGGCACGGGCGGGATCGTCGGCGCCGCGCGGGGCCAGGCCGGCGCGCTGGCCCGGGAGGCCGAGAAGCAGGCGCGCCAATGGGCCCGGGGCGCGTTCAGCGTGCGGGGCAGGCCCCCGGTCCTGGACGCGGGCGCGCACCGGACCCTCGCCCTCGCGGGAGGCGTCCAGGCCCAGCTCCACTCGTTCACGGTCCGGTCGGTGGCCGGCGCGACCGAGTGCAACGCCGCCAGAGGCGGGGCCCGCGTCCACGTCCTGACGGCCGCATCGCGGGTCCCCGGGCGCAACGGCGGACCGTTCGCGTTCTCCGTCCTCACCGGCCCGGGCATCAAGTTCGCCGACCAGGACGTGGTCGAGAGGATCCTCCGCAGCGTCCGGCCGCTGGCGTAGCGGTCGTCGCCGTGGCGTGCGACGGGGTCAGGTGAGGTTGGAGGGACGGGACTCCCAGTAGGGGGCGCGCAGTTGGCGTTTCAGGGTCTTGCCCGAGGGGTTGCGCGGGATCTCGTCGAGCCGGTCGAAGCCCCTGGGGGTCTTGTAGGCGGCCAGGTGCTCCCGGCAGAAGTCGCGGAGCTGGTCGTCGGTGACGGTGCCGTCCTCCGCCTGGACGATGGCGGCGTGGACGGACTCGCCCCACTCGTCGGACGGGACGCCGAACACGGCCGCGTCGGCCACCGCCGGGTGGGCGGTGAGGACGGCCTCGATCTCGGCCGGGTAGATGTTCATGCCGCCCGAGATGATCATGTCGGTGCGGCGGTCGCAGATGTAGTAGAAGCCCTCCTCGTCGCGGTAGGCGATGTCGCCCACGGTCAGCCAGTCCCCGAGGCTCGCGTCCCGGAACTTGCCCTCGGCCTTGTAGTAGGCGTTGAAGGTGCCGGCGCCGCGCACGTAGAGGTCGCCGGGCACGTGCGGCTCCTCGACGGGGCGGCCGTCCTCGCCGAAGAGCGCGATCTCGACGCCGGGGGCGGCGCGGCCGCAGCTGCCGGGCTTGCGCATCTGGTCCTCGGGGCGGAGCACGGTGTCCACGCCCAGCTCCGTGGACCCGTACACCTCGAACAGGGAGTCCTCGCCGATCCTGTCGACGTACCGGCGCTTGAGCTCGAAGGGCCACGGGGCGGCATTGGCGATCATGCGGCGCAGCGAGGAGAGGTCCCGGCGGCGGATCGTCTCCTCCGGCAGGTCCACCACCCGGCGGATCGGGGTCGGCGCGGAGAAAGTGGTGGTCACCCGGTACCGCTCGACGAGGTCCAGCCAGAGTTCGGGGTCGAAGTCGCGCATCACGACCACGGTCCCGCCCATGAGCTGGACGATGAGCATGAAGCTCATCGGGCCCGAGTGGTAGAGCGGGCCGGTCGTGAGGTAGACGTCGCCGGGCTCGAAGCCGATCTCGCCGACCAGCCCGAGCACCAGGGCCGGGTCGGGCTCACCGCGCACGACGCCTTTGGGCTTGCCGGTCGTCCCGGACGTGTAGAACATCGAGGTGCCGGCCGCCGGGTCGGCGCCGCGGGCGACGGGCTCGGTGTCCGGGCTCCGCTCGGCCAGGGCGTCGAGCGAGGAGGCCCAGCCTGGTGGTTCGGAGCCCCACGCGAGCCAGGCGCGGACGCCGGTCGCGCGGTCGTGCGCCGCTTCCAGCTGGGGCGCCTGCTCCGCGTCGAACACGACCAGCGCGGCGTCGGCGTTCTCGACGACGTAGGACGTCTCCTCCGGGGTGAGGCGGTAGTTCAGCGGGACGCCGACGGCCCCGCACTTGCGCAGGGCCGAGATCAGCACGACGACCTCGGTGCTGTTGCGGCCGCACCACACGACCTTCGTGCCGGCCCGGACGCCGTGCTCGACCAGCAGGTTGGCGTACCGGTTCACCAGCGCGTTGAACTCGGCGTAGGTCAGGCGGCGCTCGTCCTCGACGACCGCGGTCTTCGCGGGGGCGGCGGCGGCCATCGCCGCGAGCGGGTCTTCGGCGGGCATGGTGATCGACCTCCTGCGGTGCTTCACATGGGCCGGCGCGCCAGGGCGCGCTCCAGCCGCTCCTCGGCGCGGGCCGCCTGCCGGGCGCGGTAGGCAATCGGCATGTAGCGGACCCGCTCGGGCAGCAGCGGCGTGCCACGCCCGATGATCTGCCCGGCCAGGCGCAGCCTGCGCTCGTCCGCCGCGGTCCACCGCAGGCCGAGCTTCTCGCGCGCCGGCGCCGGGAGGGTACCGACCGTGATCAGTCGTCCGAGCCGCCCGACGGCCGTGCTCAGCGGGGCGACCGCCGGACGCAGCGGCCCCGGCACGTTCGGCGGCACCTGGTCCATCTGCGCGAGCACCTCGTGTGCGACCTTGTGGGGGACGAGAGTGTTGGCCACCATGTCGTCGAAGTAGGCCCAGTAGTCGGGGATGCTCTCGGGCAGCATCCGCTCGGGCACCCGGAGGATCCTGCCCAGTTGGAGGAACTCCTCAAAGATCTGCTGTTCCTCGTCCGGGGTCAAGGGGGCGGCGGCGAAGTACTCGGCGGCGGTGACGGCGGCGTAGAAGCCGGTGAGGTGCACCCACGCCCACGGCTCGGCCGACAGCGCGTGGTGGCGCCGCCCTTCCTCGTCGACGGCGCTGAGCGGCTTGTGCATCTCGCGGAGCCGCTTGCCCTCCTCGATGGCGGTGCGCCCGCCGTAGACCCAGGTCTGCACCGAGGCGAAGCTGCGCGCGGCACGGCCGAGGGGGTCGGTGCGGAAGCTCGACAGCCGGTCGACCACGGTCCCGATCGCCGGGTGCATCACCTGGAGGATGAACACGCTGTTGCCCGCGATCGCCGAGGTGTAGAGCCCCATCTGCTCCCACAGAAGCGAACCGGGCCCGAACGGCGTCGGCTCGCCGGGGCGCTCCCGCTCGGCCGGCGGGTTCACGGGCGTCCCATCGGTCACCGTCATGCCGCGACCTCCTGACGAAGCGACTCCTGCCGCCGGCGGACGACCCGGCCGCCGGCGGGGCGGCTCCGGTAAGCTAAACGCGAATAAGCAGTCGCTTACAAGTCGCGTTTCGGAGGGATCGGCCGGTGGCGCGCTCACCTGGGCTCTCACCCCGCAGGACCCCCTCCCAGGACCGTTCGCGCCGCACGGTCGAGCGGATCCTGGAGGCCGCCACTCGCGTTCTGTCCGAGCGCGGGTACGACGGCGCCTCCACCAACCGCATCGCCAAGGCCGCAGGCGTCGGCAACGGGTCGCTGTACCAGTACTTCCCCAACAAGGACGCGATCGTCATCGCCGTCCTGGACCGCTTCGCGGACCGCCTCGCCGACCGGCTCGGCGCGGAGATCGAGGCCACGATGCGGCTGCCGTGGCAGGAGGCCGGGCGCGCGCTCCTGGACGTCCAGATCCGGCTGTTCGAGGAGAACGCCGACCTCCTGCGCATCGTCGTCGAGCAGGTGCCGCGGCTCGGCCCGTTCGACAAGCTCGCGGCCCTCCAGCGGCGGCTGACCGACCTGGTCCGCGTCTACCTCCTGCTCAACCGCGCGGAGTTCCGGGAGGACCTCGACATCGACGCCACGCTGTGGGTCATCACCGAGACCGTGGGGCTGCTGTCGATCAAGTACGTCCTGGACCGGCCGCCCATCCCGCACGAGCGGATGGTGGACGAGCTCGCCGACCTCATCATCGGCTACATCCGCGGCTGATCCCGGGCGCGACCGGCCCCGCGGCTACGCGCCGACCGCGGCGCGGAACCCCTCCCGCCAGCTCGGGTAGCGCGGCTCCCAGCCGAGCTCCTTCTTCGCCTTCTCGTTCGAGACGCCCCGCGCGCTGGTCATCTTGGACACGATGAACTCGCCGGCGAGCACTCGCCCGAGCCAGGCCGGCACCCGCATCGGCGGCTTCGCGCCCGCCACCTCGGCGAGGTAGGGCAGCCACTCCGCGACCGGCGCCGGGTCGTCGTCGGCGATGTTGTAGGCCCCCGGCGCGCCGCCCTCGATCGCCGCGAGCGTCGCGGACGCGGCGTCGGCGGTGTCGATGAACGACCAGACCCCCTCGCCACCGCCGACCACCGGCATCTGACGCTTCCGCACCATCTCCACCATGGAGTCCGAGGCGCCGGGCCCGTAGAAGGTGCCGTACCGTAGCACGATCCCCTCCGGCGACCTGAGCCGCACGGTCTCGTCCACGTACTTGATCGCCGCCACCGTCCGCGCGGCGGACGGGACGGGCCGCGTCTCGACCTCGTCGTCCTCGCTCTTCACCGGGCCGCCGGAGTGCGCGTACAGGAAGTTGTGGCCCTGCGCGACGACCCTGCGGACGCCCGCGGCCTCCGCGGCCTCCAGCAGGTTGTCGGTGCCCCGGGTCCGGAGCTCGTTGGTCGCGGCGAACTCCCGGTCGACCTTGCGCAGGCTCCCCATGTCCGCCAGCGCCGTCATCTGGTGGACGATCACGTCCGGCGCCGCGGCCCGCACCGCCGCGACCACGGCGTCGCGGTCCAGTCCGTCCAGGACGACCGCCTCCGCGCCCGTCCCGCGCAGGGCCGCCGCCTTGACGGGCGTCCTGGTGGTGGCGGTGACCTCGTGGCCCGCGGCGAGCAGTCCGGGGACGAGGTGGCGTCCCAGTGCCCCGGTGGCCCCCGTGACGAAAACTCGCATGCTCTTGTTCCTTCCCTTATGTGCTCCTCCCCTGAAGACGACCCGTCCATACGGGTCTGTGACATCCCCGCGCCGCCTTTTTCGTGGTCGAAGGGCGGGCGGACGCGCGGAAGAGGTGATGATTGCGGCCACCCTGACCGGGCAGGGCACGGCCGTGAGCACGAGCGCACTGGTCGTCATCGACATGCTGAACCCGTACGAGCACGAGGACGCGGACGCGTTGATCGAGAGCGTGCAGGAGGTGGTGGACCCCCTGCAGGGGCTGCTGGAGAAGGCCAGACGCCGGGACGACGTGCGCGTCCTGTACGTCAACGACAACTACGGCGACTTCTCGGCCGACCGGAAGGACCTCATCGACCGCGCGTTGAAGGGGCGGCGGCCCGACCTGATCGAGCCCATCGTCCCGGAGCCCGGCTGCGGGTTCATGTCCAAGGTCAGGCACAGCGCCTTCTACGGCACCGCGCTGGAGTACCTGCTGTCCCGCGAGAAGGTGGAGCAGGTCGTGCTCACCGGCCAGGTCACCGAGCAGTGCATCCTCTACAGCGCCCTGGACGCCTACGTCCGGCACTTCCGGCTCAGGGTGGTCGAGGACGCGGTCGCGCACATCGACGCGGACCTCGGCGACGCCGCGCTGCGCATGATGGAGTCGAACATGCGCGCCGAACTCGTCACCGCCGACCGCTGCTTCTGAGGCCCGGTACGCGGAACGCCCCGCCGTACGGGCGGGGCGTTCGCGCTTTGGAGCCGGGTCAGCGGACGTCGACGAAGTCGTCCAGGGACTTCTGGCGGTCGAAGTTGCTCGTGCCGGGGAAGTAGGCGCGCCAGTAGCCGTCCCGCTTGGCCGTGAACGCCTTGCGGAAGCCGCCGTCGCGGGCGGTCTTCGTCGACCCCATGTAGGCCCAGGACGCGGAGCCCTTGGGACGGAAGTAGACGCGGATCGTCTTGCCCGGGTACGAGGTGTAGCCGAGGGTGTTGTCGGCGAGCCGCTTCAGCCGGCCGGAAACGGTGATCGGGCGGCCCTTGCGCACGGGCTCCGGCGCCGCGTTGTAACTCTGGATCTTCGTGTCGTACTTCTCGTACCAGTAGTCCTCACGGCTTCCCAGGGCCTTGCCGCTCCTGTTGTAGGCGATGACCCGGACGCGCCATTTCCCGAGGTCCTCCACCTGGCTGGGGCAACCGACGCCCCAGCCGACCTGATATCCGGGCAGGACGCGCTTGTAGACCACGGCCGAGGGGGTCCGCCCGTTGGGGTCGATCAGGTAGGCCTTGGAGTAGGCGACCGTGGAGCCTTCGGTGCCCCACACCCAGACGTCCATGGCGCAGGCCTTGTTGTATTCCCCCTTTGATACGGAGAGGTGCTTCGGCACCTTGATGTGGAACTGCAGCGACTCGGCTTCCGCGGTGGTGGCGCCGGCGGCGGTGAGCACACCGGCGGCCAGGCCCAGCGCGACGGCGCCGGAAACGATTCTGGGAGGCATCGACGTACCGTCCTGTCCTGTTCTGAGACGCGGACGATCATGCCAGTGACTTCTGACATTCTCCATGGGATTTGCCGGACGGCGCGTTCCTGGGGCTTGCGGAGCGGCGGACCGATGGTTACGGTGCAGTCGGGTTTTATAGGAAAGTTTCCTATCAGATCACCGCACGACCGACTCGGGGCTCGGGGGATTCCCGCTCGTCCACGTCTCCTTCCCGGGAGTGACATTGCGAAGAAGAAGGCTTCTCCCCGGTTTCCTGCTCACCGCCCTCTGCTCCCTCGCCCTCGCCCTGCTCGTCCCCGTCCAGGCCGGCGCCGCCGCCTCGGTGACGGCGACCTTCACCAAGGCCTCCGACTGGGGCTCGGGGTACGAGGCCAGGTACACGATCAAGAACGAGACCGCCTCCGCCGTCAGCGGCTGGAAGGTCGAGTTCGACCTGCCGTCCGGCTCTTCCGTCGGGACCTACTGGGACGCGCTCCTCACCACGTCCGGGCAGCACGCCGCGTTCGCCGACCGCGAGTACAACGGCAGCGTGGCCGCCGGGGCGAGCGTCTCGTTCGGCTTCATCGTCAACGGGGCCGGGACGCCGCAGAACTGCACCGTCAACGGCGCCTCCTGCACGGGCGGCGGCACGCCTCCGCCCGGCACGCCCTCCGCGCCCGGCGCGCCGACCGTGACGGCCAGGACCGACACCTCGCTGACGCTGTCGTGGTCTGCCTCCTCCGGCCCCGTCACCGGCTACCGCGTCTACGAGGGCACCGCCGTCAAGGCCACCGCCACCGGGACCGGCGCCACCGTCGGCGGGCTGACCGCCTGCTCGGAGCACACCTACACGGTGAAGGCGTACAACACCGCGGGCGAGTCCGCGGCGAGCGGCCCGGTCACGGCCGCCACGACCGGCTGCACGGAGCCGCCGCCCGCGAGCCGGCGCGCCGCGCCCTACCTGTACATGGGCTGGGGCGACCCGCCGAGCCCGTCCACCGTCATGAGCGCCACCGGGATCAAGTGGTTCACGATGGCGTTCATCCTCTCCAGCGGCGGCTGCAACCCCGGATGGGACGGGCAGCGCCCGCTCAAGGGCGGCGTGGACGAGCAGGCGATCGCGCAGATCCGCGCGGCCGGCGGCGACGTGCTGCCGTCCGTCGGCGGCTGGTCGGGCAACAAGCTCGGCCCGAACTGCTCCACGCCCGAGGCGCTGGCCGGCGCGTACCAGAAGGTCATCGACGCCCACGGGCTCAAGGCCGTCGACATCGACATCGAGAACAGCGACGAGTTCGAGAACGCAGCGGTCCAGGACCGCATCCTCGGCGCCCTGAAGATCCTCAAGCGCAACAACCCCGGCCTGCAGACAATCCTGACGTTCGGCACGACCACCACCGGGCCGAACTACTGGGGCAAGCGGCTCATCGGCCAGGCCGCGGCGCTGCAGGCGGACGTGGACGTGTTCACGATCATGCCTTTCGACTTCGGCGGCGGCGCGGACATGTACGGCAGCACCGTCAACGCGTCCGAGGGGCTCAAGGCGGAGCTGAAGTCGGCGTTCGGCTGGTCGGACGCCACCGCCTACTCGCACATGGGGATCTCCGGCATGAACGGCCTGTCCGACCAGCAGGAGCCGACCTCGACCGCGACCTGGACGAAGATCCGCGACTGGGCGAAGTCCAAGGGCCTGGCCAGGCTGGCGTTCTGGTCGGTCAACCGGGACCGGCCCTGCCCGGGCGGCGGCGTGGCCGAGAACTGCAGCGGCACCGACCAGCAGCCCTGGGAGTTCACCAAGATCACCGCCGGTTTCTGACCGGCCCCCCGGCGGCCCGCGTCCCGGCTCGGGGCGCGGGCCGTGCCCGCTTCCGGCCGCGCCCGCGTCGCGGCCGCCCGGCTAGACTTGCCTCATTTGTTGACTTAAGTGAATCGCGTTTGTGAGGGAAGGTTCGGCGCCATGACCGCGTCCCAGACCCCGTCCACCGCCGAGGATCTGCGCGGTGCCGGCCTGCGGGTGACGGCCGCCCGCGTGGCCCTGCTGGACACCGTCCGGGCGGGCGACCACCTCGGCGTCGAGGCTCTGGCCGAGGGCGTGCGCGACCGCGTGGGCCACATCTCCTTGCAGGCGGTGTACGAGGCGCTCCACGCGCTCACCGCGGCGGGGCTGGTCCGGCGGATCGAACCGGCCGGGAGCCCGGCCCGGTTCGAGGGGCGCGTCGGCGACAACCACCACCACCTGGTGTGCCGCGCCTGCGGCGCGATCAGGGACGTCGACTGCGCCGTGGGGCACCCGCCCTGCCTCGACCCGGTGGACGACGCCGGATACCTGGTCGACGAGGCCGACGTCACGTTCTGGGGCCTGTGCCCGGCGTGCCGGACGGACGCCGGCTGACCCGGCCGCACCCGGAGCCCGCCCCCCCCCCCCCCCGCGTCCCGCGTCCTCGCGAACGGTCCGAAAGGCGTCCGGGCCGGACGCCGCGGCGGCCGGCCCGGACGTCCCGGACGTTCCCGATCAGGTGAGGTCGTACCGGTCCAGGTTCATGACCTTGTCCCACGCGGCGACGAAGTCCTGGACGAACTTCTCGCCCGCGTCGTCGCTCGCGTAGACCTCCGCGACGGCGCGCAGCTCGGAGTTCGCGCCGAAGACGAGGTCGGCGCGGCTCCCGGTCCACTTGAGCTCGCCCGAGGCGTCGCGGCCCTCGAACGTCTCGGAGGTCGCGGAGTCCTCGCCCGTCGCCTTCCACACCGTGCCCATGTCGAGCAGGTTGACGAAGAAGTCGTTGGTCAGCGACCCCGGGGTGTCGGTGAGGACGCCGAGCGACGACCCGTCGTAGGTGGCCCCGATGGCGCGCAGGCCGCCGACGAGGACGGTCATCTCGGGCGCCGTCAGCGTGAGCAGGTTCGCCCTGTCGATCAGGAGGAACTCGCCCGGCAGGATGTTGCCCTTCTGGAGGAAGTTGCGGAAGCCGTCGTGCGTCGGCTCCATCACCTCGAAGGACTCGACGTCGGTCTCCTCCTGGGAGGCGTCGGTGCGGCCCGGAGTGAAGGGCACCTCGACGTCGTACCCGGCGGCCTTGGCGGCCTGCTCGACCCCGGCGCACCCGCCGAGCACGATCAGGTCGGCGATGGAGACGCGCTTGCCGCCGGTCTGCTCGGCGTTGAACGCCTCCTGGACCTGCTCCAGCGTGCGCAGCACCTGCCGCAGCTCGTCGGGGTTGTTGACCTCCCAGCTGCGCTGCGGCTCCAGCCGGATGCGGGCGCCGTTGGCGCCGCCGCGCTTGTCGGTGCCCCGGAACGAGGCGGCCGACGCCCACGCGGTGGTGACGAGCTGCGAGACCGACAGCCCGGAGTCCAGCAGCCTGCGCTTGAGCTCCGCCACGTCCTCGGCGCCGACGAGCTCGTGGTCCACCGCCGGGACCGGGTCCTGCCAGATCAGCGTCTCGGACGGGATCTCCGGGCCGAGGTAGCGCGTGACCGGGCCCATGTCGCGGTGGGTCAGCTTGAACCACGCGCGGGCGAACGCGTCGGCGAACTCGTCCGGGTTCTCCATGAAGCGCCGCGAGATCGGCTCGTAGATCGGGTCGAAGCGCAGCGAGAGGTCGGTCGTCAGCATCATCGGCTGGCGGTTCAGCGTGCCGTCCTCGGGGTCGGGGACGGTGTCGGCCCCCGCGCCGTTCTTCGGCCGCCACTGGTTCGCCCCGGCGGGGCTCTTGGTCAGCTCCCACTCGTAGCCGAAGAGGACCTCGAAGAAGGTGTTGTCCCACTTGGTCGGGGTCGGCGTCCAGGTGACCTCCAGGCCGCTGGTGTAGGAGTCGCGGCCCTTGCCGGTGCCGTGCGTGCCCTTCCAGCCGAGGCCCATGTCCTCCAGCGGGGCGGCCTCGGGCTCGACGCCGATGCTGTCGGCCGGGGCCGCGCCGTGCGTCTTGCCGAAGGTGTGGCCGCCGGCGATCAGCGCGACGGTCTCCTCGTCGTTCATCGCCATGCGGGCGAACGTCTCGCGGATGTCGCGCGCCGCGGCGACCGGGTCCGGGTTGCCGTTCGGGCCCTCCGGGTTGACGTAGATGAGGCCCATCTGCACCGCGGCCAGGGGCTTCTCCAGCTCGCGCTCGCCGCTGTAGCGCTCGTCGTCGAGCCAGGCGGTCTCGGGGCCCCAGAAGACGTCCTCCTCGGCCTCCCAGGCGTCCCGGCGTCCGCCGGCGAAGCCGAAGGTCTTCAGGCCCATCGTCTCCAGGGCGACGTTGCCGGCCAGGATCATCAGGTCGGCCCACGAGATCTTGCGGCCGTACTTCTTCTTGACCGGCCAGAGCACGCGGCGGGCCTTGTCGAGGCTCGCGTTGTCCGGCCAGCTGTTGAGCGGCGCGAAGCGCTGCTGGCCCGCGCCGGCGCCGCCGCGGCCGTCGCTGACGCGGTAGGTGCCCGCGCTGTGCCACGCCATGCGGATGATCAGCGGCCCGTAGTTGCCGAAGTCGGCGGGCCACCAGTCCTGCGAGTCCGTGAGCACGCGCGCGATGTCCTGCTTCACGGCGGGGAGGTCGAGGCTCTCGAACGCCTCGGCGTAGTTGAAGTCCTCACCCAGCGGGTTCGTCATGGGCGGGTTCTTGGCGAGCAGCTTCAGGTTGAGGCGTTCCGGCCACCAGCGGTTGTTGCCGCCACCCTGGGTCGGGTGGGCGGCGCGCTCGTGGGCGACCGGGCAACCGCCTGCGGCGGCTTCGTTGTTCTCAGACATGTGATTCCTTCCAGGGCGACCGTGGGTGAATCAGGAACTCTCGGCGGTCGAGCAGTCGGGGCACAGGCCCCAGTAGACGACCTCGGCCTCGTCGATCAGGTAGCCGCGGTCGTCGGACGCCGTCAGGCAGGGGGCCTCCCCCACGGCGCAGTCGACGTCGGCGATGGCTCCGCACGAGCGGCACACGACGTGGTGGTGGTTGTCTCCGATCCGCGACTCGTAGCGGGCCACGGAACCGGACGGCTGGATGCGCCGCAGCAGGCCCGCCGCCGTCAGCGCGCGCAGCGAGTCGTAGACGGCCTGGTGGGACACCTTCGGAAGCTCCTCGCGCACGGCGCCGATGACCGACTCGGTGTCGGTGTGCGGGTGCGCGTGGACGGCGCTCAGCACCGCCAGCCGCGGGCGGGTCGCGCGCAGGGCGGCCGCACGCAGCATCTGGTGGAAGTCCAAGGAGCTGGCCACGCCCCCAGCCTGCCCCGTTATCTGGAATCAGTCAAGATATTGAATGAACCATGTTCAGGGGTGTATCGATTCTTTACCCCTGCCAGGAGGACGGATTCCCGAGCGTAGATCGGCGGCGGCGGCCGGCCACCTGGCGATGTTCGCCGTCGATCGCCGCCCGTTCCGGCGAGAGTTGCCGATTTCGAAGATCGCCGGAGCTGGTTCGGTACGCGAGCTGGGGTGGTCCCCCCGCCACGGTCCAGCACTCCCGCAAGGGTCTTGCCCGCGTCGCGGGCACTGGCTACCTTGACCCTAAATAGATAGGAAACCTTCCTATCCAATATGTGAACGATCTCGGGGTTCGGGGGAATCCGCCAGCCTTTCCGCACCGATGGAGTGAGCCCTTGCGCCCCCGCTCTGCTCTCAGCGCCCTCGCCGCCCTGCTCCTCGTCCTCACCATCGCGCCCGGCGCCCGCGCCGCCGCTCCGGGCGCCGCCACCGCCACCTTCAGCAAGCCCTCCGACTGGGGCTCCGGGTGGGAGGGACGTTTCACGCTCACCAACGGCACCGACACGGCGATCAACGGATGGCGGGTCGAGTTCGACCTGCCCTCGGGGACGTCCGTCGGGTCCTACTGGGACGCGCTCCTCACCAAGGACGGCCGGCACAGCACGTTCCAGAACCGCGACTACAACGCCGTCGTCCCGCCCGGCGGGTCGGTGACGTTCGGGTTCCTGGGGAACGGTCCCGGAAGCCCGCAGAACTGCACGTTCAACGGGAAGCCCTGCGAGGGCGGCGGGACGACCGATCCCCCGGGCTGGCTCGGCGCCCCCGGCACGCCCGCCGTCACCGCGCGGACCGACACCTCGCTGACGCTGGCCTGGCAGGCCGGCAGCGGGACGCCCGCCGGGTACCGCGTCTACGAGGGCTCCGACCTGAAGGCGACCGTCAGCGGCACCACCGCCGTGATCGGCGGCCTCGCCGCGTGCTCCACGCACGGCTACACGGTCAAGGCCTACGACGACAAGGGCGAGTCGCCCGCCAGCGCGGCCGTCACCGGGACGACCAGCGGATGCGCGACCGGCCCGCTGCCCAAGCACTTCCTGACCGGCTACTGGCACAACTTCGTCAACCCGGCGCAGGAGCTCAGGCTCTCCCAGGTCCCCGACCAGTACGACCTGGTCGCCGTGTCGTTCGGCGAGGCCACCGCCCGGTCCGGCGAGGTCTCGTTCCGGGTCGACCCCGAACTGTCCACCGCCCTCGGCGGGTACACCGACGCGCAGCTCAGGGCCGACATCGCCGGCCTGCACTCCAAGGGCAGGAAGGTCATCCTGTCGGTGGGCGGCGAGAAGGGCGCGATCCGGGTCGCCGACGGCGCCTCGGCGCAGCTCTTCGCCGACTCGGTCGCCGGGCTCATGACGCGGTACGGGTTCGACGGGGTCGACATCGATCTGGAGAACGGCCTCGACCCGACCTACATGGAGCAGGCCCTGCGGGCGCTGCGCGCCAAGGCCGGCGCCGACCTGATCATCACGATGGCGCCGCAGACGATCGACATGCAGTCGACCGGCGGGTCGTACTTCCAGCTCGCGCTGAAGATCAAGGACATCCTCACCGTCGTCCACATGCAGTACTACAACTCGGGCGCGATGCTCGGCTGCGACCAGAAGGTGTACGGGCAGGGAACGGTCGACTTCATCACCGCGCTGGCCTGCATCCAGCTGGAGAACGGGCTGCGCCCCGACCAGGTCTCGCTCGGACTTCCGGCCGGGCCGGGCGCGGCGGGCGGCGGCGTCGTGGCGCCGTCGGTCGTCAACAACGCGCTCGACTGCCTTGCCAAGGGCACCGGTTGCGGCACGTTCAAGCCGTCCCGCACCTACCCCGACATCCGCGGGGCGATGACGTGGTCCATCAACTGGGACGTCACCAACGGCGGCGGCTTCGCCGGGACCGTGGGCCCGCACCTGGACACCCTGCCGTAGGGAGCCTGAGATGAAGAAGATCTGGGTCCTCGCGGCCCTCCTCGCCGGACTGCTGGTCGGGGTCACCACCCCGGCGCACGCGGACAACGTCCTGGCCAACGCCGGGTTCGAGAGCGGTTCGCTCACCCCGTGGTCGTGCGACGGCGGATCGGTCGTGACCAGCCCGGTGCGGACGGGCGGCCACGCGCTCGCGGGAGGCGTGACGGCCGGGAGCACCGGCCAGTGCACGCAGACCGTGAGCGTGAAGGCGAACACCGCGTACACGCTGTCGGCCTGGGTGCGCGGCAGCTACGTGTACCTCGGCGTGACCGGCGGGGCGTCCACCTGGATGCCGTCCGCCGCCGACTTCACCAAGCTGTCGGTGGCGTTCACGACCGGGGCAGACCAGACGTCCGTCCAGGTCTACCTGCACGGCTGGTACGGCAACGGCGCCTACTACGCCGACGACGTCGCCCTGGACGGCCCCGGCGGCGAACCGCAGCCCGGCGTGCCAGGCGTGCCCGCGGCACCGAAGGCCGGCGCCGTCACCGACGACTCGATCGCCCTGCAATGGGGTGCGTCGTCGGGCACGGTCACCGGCTACCGCGTCTACGAGGGCGCCACGGCCAAGGCCACGGTGACCGGAACGAGCACCACGGTCTCGGGTCTGGCGGCGTGCAGCTCGCACACCTTCACGGTCGCCGCCTACAACGACGTCGGCGAGTCGGCGAAGTCCGAGGCCGTCAGCGCGCGTACCGGCGGCTGCACCGACACCGGGCTCCCGAAGCACGCGCTCATCGGTTACGTGCACGCGAGCTTCGCCAACGGCTCCGGCTACGTGCGGATGGCGGACGTCCCCGACGCGTGGGACATCATCGACCTCGCGTTCGGCGAGCCGACGTCCCCGACCTCCGGCGACATCCGGTTCACGCGGTGCCCGGCGAGCGAGTGCCCGAACGTGGAAAGCGACGAGGAGTTCATCGCCGCGATCCGCGCGAAGCAGGCGCAGGGCAAGAAGGTGCTGATCTCGATCGGCGGCCAGAACGGCCAGGTGCAGCTCACGACGGCGGCCGCGCGGGACGCGTTCGTCCGGTCGGTGTCGGCCGTCATCGACAGGTACGGGCTGGACGGCCTGGACGTCGACTTCGAGGGCCACTCGCTCTACCTGGACGCGGGCGACACCGACTTCCGCAACCCGACCACCCCGGTCATCGTCAACCTGATCTCGGCGCTGAAGTCGCTGAAGGCGAGATACGGGTCGAGGTTCGTCCTGACGATGGCGCCGGAGACGTTCTTCGTGCAGGTCGGGCACCAGTTCTACGGCGGCGCGGGCGGCGGCGACAACCGGACGGGCGCCTACCTGCCGGTGATCGACGCGATGCGGGACGACCTGACCGTCCTGCACGTCCAGGACTACAACTCCGGCCCGGTGATGGGCCTGGACGGCCAGTACCACACCATGGGCGGCGCCGACTTCCACATCGCGATGACCGACATGGTGAAGGCCGGGTTCCCGGTCGCGAACACCGGTCGCACGTTCCCCGGCCTGCATCCCGACCAGATCGGCATCGGCCTGCCCGCGGCGGTCAGCGCCGGCAACGGGTACACGCCGCCCGCCCAGGTGCAGCAGGCCGTGAACTGCCTGGCCAAGGGGCAGGGCTGCGGCTCGTACACGCTGCGCGGCGGGACGTCCCCCGACCTGCGCGGGCTGATGACCTGGTCGGTCAACTGGGACCGCTACTACGGCTGGGAGTTCATGAACAGCCACGAGCCCTTCCTGAACGGCCTCCCCTGACCGGCCGTCCTGAACGGCCTCTCGCAGCACCCCACCCCACCGGAAGGAAACCCATGCCATCCACCCGTAGGAAGGCCGCCGCGGTGGCGGCCGCCGCGCCGGCCGCGTCCGCGCTGGTCGTGCTCGGCACGGCGACCGCCGCGAGCGCGCACGGCACGATGTCCGACCCGCCCAGCCGCGTGTACGTGTGCAGCCAGGAGGGGCCGGAGAACCCGACGTCGGACGCCTGCAAGGCGGCCGTCGCGGCCAGCGGCACGCAGGCCTTCTACGACTGGAACGAGGTGTCGCTGCTGGACGCCGGCGGGCGGCACCGGGAGATCATCCCGGACGGGCAGCTGTGCAGCGCGGGCCGGGCCAAGTACCGGGGGCTGGACCTCCAGCGCGCCGACTGGCCCGCAAAGCCGATGCGATCCGGCCAGCAGACGATCACCTACCGCGCGACCGCGCCGCACGGGGACAGCAACTTCGAGTTCTACATCACCCGGGAGGGCTGGGACCCGACGCAGCCGCTGCGCTGGGGCGACCTCGTCCCGCTGGCGAGCTTCACGCACCAGTACCCGTCCGAGTACACCAACTGGACGCTGAACATCCCGCCGCGGACGGGCCGCCACGTCCTGTACTCGATCTGGCAGCGGGTGGTGGGCAGCCAGGAGGCGTTCTACACCTGCTCCGACGTCGACTTCGGCGGGACCACCACCCCGACGCCCACCCCGACCCCGACGCCCACGCCCACCGAGACTCCGACCCCGACACCCACTCCCACCCCCACCGGGACGCCGAGCGGCACCTGGAAGGCGGGGACGTCCTATGCGGTGGGCGACCGGGTGACCTATGACGGCATCACCTACGAGTGCCGCCAGGCGCACACGGCGATCGCGGGCTGGGAGCCGCCGGCCACGGCCGCGCTCTGGCAGCCGGTCTGACGAGCCCGGCGCGATGAGGCGCGGCCTGACGACGTCCGGCTCGCTGGCGCTGATCGCCGCGTGCGTCGTCCTGCTCGCGGTCCAGTGCGGGGCCGGCGGCGGTCCGCCGTCGCCGGTCCCCGTGCAGGCGCGCGGCGGGACCGGGTTCAACGCCACCGACGTCATGTTCCTGCAGATGATGGTCCCGCACCAGGGCCAGGGCGTGCGGCTCGCCCGGCTGGCGCGCGGCCGTCCCGTCCGCCCCGAGGTCGCGACGCTGGCCGCCGCGATCGAGACCACGCAGCTCGCCGAGATCAGGGACATGGCGGGACGGCTGCGCGGCTGGCACCGGCCGCCGACCGCCGACCCGCACTCCCGTGAGCACGACCTGCACGGCGGGATGCCCGCGACCACCGACGCCGAGCTGAAGGCGCTGGCGCGGACGCCGCCGGACCGGTTCGAGCGCGCGTTCCTCAACCTGCTGATAGCCCACCAGGACGACGCCGTCCAGCTGGCGCGGCTGGAGACCGGCAAGGGCGAGGACGCGTGGACGAGGCGGCTCGCGCAGCGCGTCGACAGGTCCCGCTCGGCTCAGATCGACCGGATGCTGGCGCTCCTCGGCTCCCCGACCCCGAAGAACCTCCCCCAGAAGTAGGTGTTCGGCATGCGCAGATTAATCGCGGTCCTCGCGGCCTTCGTCGTCGTCGCGGCCTTGGCCGTCGCGCCCGCGCGGGCGGCCGACCGGCTCACGGCGGTCTTCAGCCTGTCCGGCACGACCGGGAAGTACGTCGTCGGCAATCCCGGGACGGCCGACGTCAGCGGCTGGAAGCTCGTCTTCGAGCTGCCCGCCGGGGTGACGGCGAGCAACCCGCAGAACGCCGCGCTGTCGCAGAGCGGCACGAAGGTGACGCTGACCCCGGCGTTCTACATCAACACGGTGAAGGCGGGCGGGAGCACCGAGCCCTACAGCCCCACGTTCACGCTCAGCTCCCCCGCCCAGCCGACGAGCTGCACGATCAACGGCGCGAACTGCGACGGGACGGGCGAGCCGCCGCCCGCACCCACCGGGATCACCGCGGACTACACGGTCAGCGGGACGCGGGCCAAGTTCGTCGTGGCGAACCACACCGGCGCGTCGATCGGCAACTGGTCCGTCGTGTTCGACCTGCCCGCGGGCGTGACCGCGAGCAACGCCGACAACGGGACGGTCAGCCAGAGCGGCACCACGGTCACGCTCAGCCCGGTCTACTACAACTCGACGATCGGGGCCGGGCGGACGACCGAGCCCTACAGCCCGACGTTCACCGTCAGCAGGTCCGGCGCCGAGCCGACGAGCTGCCGCGTCAACGACGCCAACTGCGACGGCGCCCCGGACACGCCGCCGAGCGCCCCGGCCGGCCTGAAGTCCACGGTGAAGACGACCAGGACCGTCTCCCTGGCCTGGGACGCGGCGAAGGCGGGCAGCCTGCCGGTCACCGCGTACGAGGTCTACAACGGGTCGGCGCTCGCGGCGACCGTCCCTGAGACGAGCGCGACGGTCACCGGCCTCACCCCGAACACCGAGTTCACGTTCACGGTGAAGGCCCGCGACCGGAAGGGGAACCTCTCCCCCGCCAGCGCGCCCGTCACCGTCAGGACCAACGACCCGGCCGCCGACACGCAGGCGCCGTCCGTCCCGTCGGGGCTGCACAGCACGGGCAAGGACTCCGCCAGCGTGAAGCTCGCCTGGACGGCCTCGTCCGACAACACCGGCGTCGCGAACTACGACGTGCTGGTGGACGGGAAGGTCGCCACGACCGTGACCGAGACGACCGCCACCGTCGCAGGGCTGTCGCCCTCCACCGAGTACGCGTTCGCCGTCCGGGCGCGCGACCTGTACGACAACCTGTCGGCGGCGAGCGCGGCGGTGAGGGCGACGACGGACGACGTGGTCTCCGACGGGTACGCGCGTGTCGGCTACTTCGTGCAGTGGGGCATCTACGGCCGCCAGTACTTCGTGAAGAACCTCGACACCACCGGCAACGCCGCCCGCCTCACCCACATCAACTACGCGTTCGCGAACATCGACCCGGTCAACCTGACATGCCTGCAAGGCGTCACGAAGGGCACCACGTCCGACCCGCAGGACCCGAGCCAGGGGGACGGCGCGGGCGACGCCGAGGCCGACTACGGGCGCCCGTTCAGCGCCGCCCAGTCGGTGGACGGCGTGGCCGACACGGGCTGGGAGAAGCTGCGCGGCAACTACAACCAGCTCAAGAAGCTCAAGGCCAAGTACCCGAAGCTGAAGGTGCTCATCTCGATCGGCGGCTGGACGTACTCGAAGTACTTCTCCGACGTCGCCAAGACCGACGCGTCCCGGAAGAAGTTCGTCGCGTCCTGCATCGACACGTACATAAAGGGCAACCTGCCCGACTACAACGGCGCGGGCGGGCCGGGCACCGCCGCCGGGATCTTCGACGGCATCGACCTCGACTGGGAGTGGCCGGGCGCCGAGGGGCACCCGGGCAACCACGTCAGTCCGGACGACAAGCACAACAACACGCTGCTGATCGCGGAGTTCCGCCGCCAACTCGACGAGCTCACCAGGTCGACCGGCAAGCGGTACCTGCTGTCGGCGTTCACCCCGGCCGACCCGGCGAAGATCGAGGCGGGCTGGGAACTGGCGGAGGTCGCCAAGTCCATGGACGTCTTCAACATCCAGGGCTACGACTTCCACGGCGCGGGCAGCGACAACTCCTGGGAGCCCAACCGGACGGGCCACCAGGGCAACCTCTACGCCGACACCGACGACCCGTACTCGTTCCACTTCAGCGTCGAGAACGCGGTGAAGCCGTACCTGGACGCCGGGGTCAACCCGCGCAAGCTGACGATCGGCCTCGCCTACTACGGCCGCGGCTGGCAGAACGTGGCCGACGGCGGCAAGGGCGGCGAATGGCAGGACGCCAAGGGCGCGGCGCCAGGGCAGTTCCAGGAGGAGGCGGGGACGCGCGGCTACAGCAACCTGCTCGCGAGCGTGCCCAACTGCAGGATCGTCCACGACGAGCAGGCGGTGGCGACGTCCTGCTACACCGGCGACAACGGCCAGTGGTGGACGTTCGACGACGCCTGGTCGATCCAGAAGAAGACCGCCTGGCTGCGGAGCAGGAACCTGCTCGGCGCCATGATCTGGGAGATGTCCGGCGACCCCGGCGTCCTGACCAAGGCCCTCGACGACGGCCTGAAATGAACGGCTCGATGACCTGAGCCGGACCCGCCCCCGATCCCAGGGCCGGCGTCGCCGCCCCGCTCGCGGCGCCGGCCCTGTTCCATGCCCGGGATCAGGACGCGCGAGGACGGACATGGGACTGCGCCATCCTCCCCGACGGGCGGGGACCGGCGGTCCCGCGTGCGTCTGGCGCGTAGACGGGGGTCACGCGGGGCCGCCGGGGTCTCCCGGCAAGGACCTGAAGCCTTGTTCGGCAGCTTATTGGCACTACGCCAATAAGGCAAGAGCCGCGCCCGGTCGGGGGGCGACCCGGGCGCGGCCTCGAAGGGCATGGCCAGGGCGCGTGCCCGGTTGGGCCGTGCTCACCAGCGGTCGATGTGGAGGATCTCCTCCAGCGGGACCCGCGGGGCCGGACGGAAGGTGTCGCCGGTGTAGTAGGCGGTGGGGATGAGCGCGCCCTGGCGGACGTCCTCGGGCAGGCCGAGCAGCTCGGCGACCTCCCGCTCGTACATCAGGTGAAGGGACGTCCACGCGGTGCCGAGCCCCCGGGCCCGGGCCGCGAGCGCGTAGTTCCAGACGGCGGGCAGCAGCGAGCCCCACAGGCCCGCCTGGTTGCCCTCCGCCAGCCGCCCGCCGGGCACGTGCAGGCACGGGATCACCAGGACCGGCACGTCTCCCATGCGCTCGGCCAGGTGGGCGGCGCTCTCCCCTACGCGGCGCTGGACCTCGGCGCGTTCCGGATCGTCCTGGTAGCGGGCGGCGCCGGCGCCGCCCGCCTGCGCGTAGGCCTCGAACGCGCGCCGGTAGTGCTCGCCGATCGCGGCGCGCGTGGCGGGGTCGGTGACGACGATCCACTGCCAGCCCTGCCGGTTGCTGCCGCTCGGCGCCTGGACGGCGATCTCCAGGCACTCGCGGACGAGTTCCATGGGGACGGGGCGGTCGAGGTCGAGGCGCCTGCGCACGGTGCGCGTGGTGGTCAGCAGCTCGTCCGGGCTCAGCGGCAGCGTCGTGCGGCTCTCATCGGTCGTCATGTTCCCCATCGTCCCCAGGCGCCCCGGGGCTACCCACCGCCGGGGGCCAGGGGCCCGGCGGGATCAGTCGGCCTCGATGACCGGGTTCAGGAAGACGTCCTTCGCCTCCTGCGGGGTGAGGTCGGTGCGGCCGGTGAGGTCGTTGCGCGCGTCGGTGAACCGGAACCGGTAGCCGCCGGGCGGCAGGTGGCCGATCTCCCACCAGTTGCCGTCGAGGTCCTTGAGGTAGAAGGAGTAGACCCCGTGCTGGCGGACGGGCTTGTTGAGCTCCTTGACCCCGTACTCCTCGGCCACTTCCGCGATCCGGCGGTAGGCGTCGTCCACCTCGCCGTCGCTGCCCACGTCGATCCCGTTGTGGTAGAGCAGCGGCATGTCGGGGCGGTCGGGCTTGGACTCCACGCACACGTACGTGTGGTCGCCGCCGAGCCTTGCGTAGAGCACCGCCACCATCGGCTGGACGACCTCGAGGCCGAGGATCTCCTCGTAGAAGCGCCGGGTCGCCGCCACATCAGTGATCTTGAGCGTGCCGTGCGAAAGGAAACGCGACTTGATCGCGGGTTCTCCGGTCGAGCGGTGCGTGATCGCAGGCATTGGCCCTCCAAACCGCCACTTTTCGGGCGACGCACAGGAAACCGTTCTCGTCCATTTCACGGCAGATATGCGTTTCAGGGAAGACCTGAGTTCGATGGTAGAGATGAGGTAAGAGCTACTACTCTGTCGGAATGCTTCCCGCCTTGGGGGTTTCCCCCGCATCGTCCAGACTTGGGTGGCTCGATGCGCTGCGGGGGGCCGCGGCCCTGGCGGTGGCGGTGCACCACGCCAGCTACGTGTACCTGCCCGACCTCCGGGTGCGGATCGCCGACTGGTTCGATCCCGGCCTCTTCGGCGTGCTGGTGTTCTTCCTGGTCAGCGGGTACATCGTGCCCGCCTCGCTGGAGCGGCGCGGCAGCGTGCGGGGATTCTGGGTCGGCCGCTTCTTCCGCATCTACCCCCTGCTGGCCGTGACGTGCTTCCTCGCCGTCCTGCCGTTCCTGCTGGGCGTGCTCGGGCTCAGGGCGGGCCTGGAGGAGTACTCCCCCGCGACGGCCGTCCTGGCGCACGCGACGATGCTGCAGGACGTCCTGAACGTCCCGAACGCGATGAACGTGCTGTGGACGCTGTCCTACGAGATGGCCTTCTACCTGCTGGTCGTCGCGCTGTTCGTGGTCGGCGGGAGCCGCCGGTCGGCGCCGGCCGCCGTCGTCCTCGCGGTGGTCGCGCTGGTGGCGGTCGCGCTGACGGCGACCGGGCTGCTGACGGGTGCGTACGCCCCCGCGGCCCTGCTGTCGCGCACCGCGGGCACGGGCCCGGTGGTCGCGGTGACGGTGGCAGCGCTGGCGGTGGCGATCCCGGCGGCGTCGTCCCGGCGCCCCGCGCCGCGGATCGCGGGCGGGCTGCTCGGCGGGCTGCTCGCCCTCGCGCTGGTCTCGGTCAACGGGCGCGTCGGCGCCTGGGAGGGCCTGCTCATGCTGGCGGCCATGTTCACGGGCACCGCCGTGCACCACGCCGAGCACGGCCAGATGACGCGGCGCGCGGCCGGAGCGACGTGCGCCGCGGTCCTGACGGGCGCGCTCGCCGCCGGGACGTGGAACGCGGCCCCCTACGGCCGGAACGCCCAGCTCGTCTGGTGCGGCGCGGTACTGGCGGCGGCCGCGACGTTCGCGGCGGCCTGGCGGCTGCGGCACCGGCGCTTCCCCGCATGGGCGACCGGTCTCGGCACCATCAGCTTCTCGGTGTACCTCCTGCATCCGCTGCTGCTGATGGTGGCGGCGCAGTTCTTCGACGTCTCCGGACGCGAGGACCCGGCCGGCCTCGCGTTCTTCCTGCTCGTGCTGATCGCGGTCAGCTGGGCCTCGCAGCGCTGGATCGAGGCGCCCGCGCAAAGGCTGGGAAGGCGCCTCGCCCGCTCGACCGCACCGGATACGCGGATGGAGCAGCACGCACTCGCGTCCTGATCCGAACGGTCAATTGACCGCGAAGAAGTTAATGACGTGCGGGAATTTATGGTGCTCTGTCACCATGGCGCGGTGAACATCTGGCTTGAGGCATTGGTCGTCCGGAACACGCATCGCATTCCCGCGCCCTCCGGCCCGTCCGGAGAAGGGGCGGCGGTGGCGCGGCAGTTCGACGCCGCGCTGATGTCGGCCGGCTTCAAGCTGTCGGGGGACGTCCTGCGCGCGCTGTCGGGGCTCTCGGAGCAGACCGTCCGGAGCCTCGCGGTGCGGACGCTCGCGACCGTCCGCGACATGGCGGGCGACCACGTCCGGCACAACTCCTACTTCCGCGACTTCCCCCGCAACGTGCCCGACACCCTGGACTTCTGGCTCGGGCTCCTTCACGAGACGATGCAGGACGCCGACCTCGCACCGGCGGCGCGCGAGTCGCTGCGAGGCGGCGTTCTCGACCTGCTGACGCTCAAGGGCTACGGCCGCTACCAGCACACCTACGAGGAGATGCTGGCCGCGCAGGACGAACTGGTCGCCGCCGCGAGCGACCGGGTGACCGTCCTGCACCTCGGGCGCGGCCTCGACGAGGAGGCCGCGGAGCTCTATCTGCGCCTTGCGGAGAGCACCACCCCGCTGGGGGAAGAGGACCTCGAGACGCTCGGGAAGCTCGCCGCGCACCACACCTCCGGCCCGCACCCGGAGCGGATCCCCGTCCGGGAGAACCGCGCCGTCATCAACCGGGTCCGCCTGGCGCTCGGCGCCGAGCCGCTCGTCGACACGGTCACCGACGTGCTGCGCCTGGCGTGCGCGCTGTCGGACGGCGACGTGACCCTCCAGGAGCCCACGCGGTTCGCGTCGATGCCGCGTCCCACGCGCCGGGCGCTGCTCGCCGCGCTCGACGGCGTGGTCCGCGACGACCCCGGCAAGCTCGGCGACGTCGCCGCCTGGCGCGAGCCGTGGAAGCGGCTCGGCGAGCGGCTCCACCCGCACGAGTACCCGAAGTGGGCGGGGGCGGCGGACGTGTTCGCGGTCGCGCGCGGCGAGAAGAAGGCGCCGTCGTTCGCGGCGCGCTTCGAGGCGCGCCTGGCGTCCGGGGACGTCACGGGCGCCGCGCGCGTGGCGGCGGGCGCGCCCGGGATGCTGTTCCGGTCCCTGGACCGGCTGCTGCGCCTCGCGCCGGACTCCCAGGACGCGGTGCTCAAGACGGCCGAGTCGGTGGCCGGCCGCGTGTCGGGACGGGTGCTGCTGTCGGTGCGGGAGCACCTGCTGAACCGCGCCGCCGAGACCGGGGGGACGCGGCTGTTCGCCAACCGGCTCGGCCTCGGCGTGGCCATGCCCGACACCCGCCCGCCTCTGGACACCGCCGCGGTGGAGCGGCTCTCGGCGCTGCTGGACGAGGAGATCCGCGGCCGGCTCCCCTCCGTCGGGCACCTCGTCGTCGCCCCGGACGCGCTCGACGTCGCGCTGCCGCTCAGCGGGAAGGCCGCCGGGAACGGCCTCGGCGTCCTGCCGCGCGGCTCGATGTCGCCCGTCGACGGCGCCCTGCTGCGGTTCTTCGTCTACTGGCGGCAGCACGAGACGCGGACGGACTTCGACCTTTCCGCGCTCATGCTCGATGACGACTACGACAACCCGGAATGGCTGTCCTACACCAACCTCACGAGCGTGGCGGGAGAGCATTCCGGCGATATCACCGACGCCCCCGAAGGCGCCTCGGAGTTCATCAACCTGACCCTGGCCAAGGTCAAGGCGCGGTTCATCGTGCCGCAGGTGAACATCTACTGCGGGGAGGGCTTCGAGGACGTCGAGGAGTCGTTCTTCGGGTTCATGCTGCGCGACGCGGAGCAGAAGGGCCGCCCGTTCGAGGCGCGGACCGTCCGGATGAAGTCGGAACTGCGCGGGCCCGGTCGGGTCGCGCTCCCGCTGGTGTTCCTGCGCGGCGACGACGGCCGGTGGAGCGCCAAGTGGCTGCACCTGCACCTCAAGGGCGGGACGAACTTCAACCGGGTGGAGAACAACCGGGTGACGACCTCGATGCTGCTGCGCGGGATCGTGGAGCGCCGCTTCCTGACCGTCCGCTACCTGATGGACCTCCTCGGCGCCGAGAAGACCACCCTCTGGGACGGCACGGCGCCCGGCGGACCGGTCACGTTCATCGGCCTGGAACGCCCGGAGGGCCTGCACGAGGACTCGATGGTCTACACGCCGGAGAATCTGGGTGACCTTGTCCCGGCCTGACTGCTAAGGTCGATGTGCGAGGCCATGAAGGGGCTTCCTTCTCATACTTTCAGATGATAACCAGCCCTTTCGCTTTCCTCGCTTTCGACAGAAACGGGCGCGCCTTCCGGTGCGCCCGTTCTGTTTTCCGGCGCCTTTGTCCGCCGACTGGCCCGCCCCCGGTGCGGCGGCCATAGTGGTTCCGTGGGCGAGCATCGGGCGAAGAACCCATGGGGCGCCGAGGTCATGGCGACCGGGATCGTAGCGGTCGGGCTGCACCTCGCGGGCCTCGTGTGGGCGGTCGTCGCGGTCGGCGCCGTCCGTCACGCGACGGCGTCCGCCTCCGGCTGAGGCCGCCGGCGCTGTTCGGCCTCCTCCTCGGCGCGGGGCCGCGGCAGGAACGGGACGATGGCGGTGCCGACCGCCGTGATGTCGGCCGCGACCACGAACGCGGCCGAGTAGCCGTCCACGAGGTCCGGCCCGGCGTGCGCGGCGGTGGTGCCGAGGACGGTGAGCCCGATCGCGCCGCCGATCGTGCGGGAGGTGTTGACGACGCCCGCGACCGCGCCCGCCTCGGCGGAGGGCACCCCGCTGGTCGAGGCCTCCACCAGCGGCGTCATCAGGAGGCCGAAGCCGAAGGCCATGGTCGCGCCCGGTCCGAGGATCGCGGTGAGGAACGTTCCATCGGCGTCCAGCACGAGGCTCTGCCAGGCGAACCCGGCCGCGGCCAGGAGCCCGCCGACGCCGGCGAGGCGCCGGACGCCGAGCCGCGCCATCAGCGGCGGCGCGAGCCGCGACCCGAGGATGATCCCCGCCGTGTGCGGGAGGAACGACAGGCCGGTGCGGACCGCGCTGTAGTGCAGGACGTTCTGCATGTAGAGCGACAGGAAGTACCAGAGCGCGAAGCC
This sequence comes from Actinomadura sp. K4S16, assembly GCF_008327685.1. Classification (GTDB taxonomy): domain Bacteria; phylum Actinomycetota; class Actinomycetes; order Streptosporangiales; family Streptosporangiaceae; genus Spirillospora. The sequence goes on along the minus strand of NZ_BDDE01000016.1, from coordinate 33,864 downwards.
CGCCATCGTCGCGACGAGGGTCGCGAGGTTGCCGACCGCGACGCTGCGCAGCCGGAACAGCCGCAGCTGGACGAGCGGCTCGGGGGCCCGCGACTCGACCGCGACGAACGCGGCGAGCAGGACGACGCCCGCGCCGAGCGGGAGCACGCCCCTCCAGCCGTGGTCGCCGATCTCGCCGATGCCGAACGCGAGCAGCCCCACGCCCGCGGTGACGAGGACGGCGCCGGGCAGGTCGAGGCGGCGGCGCCCGGCCGTCTCGCGCTCGGCGCGCAGCCAGCGGGCGGCGATCACGGCGAGGACCGCGCCGACCGGGACGTTGATCAGCAGCACCCAGCGCCAGCTCAGGTAGTCGGTCAGCAGCCCGCCGACGAGGCCGCCGGTCGCGCCGCCCGCGGTGCCGACGGCCGTCCACGTCGCGATCGCCTTCGTCCGGGCGGGGCCCTCGGGGAACGTCGCGGTGACGAGCGACAGCGTGACGGGCGCGAGGACCGCCGCGCCGAGGCCCTGGAACGCGCGGGCCGTGACCAGCATGGCGCCGTCCTGCGCGAACCCGCCGGCGAGGCTGGCAAGGGTGAACAGGCCGAGGCCGGCGAGGAAGACGCGCTTGCGGCCGTAGAGGTCGGCGGCGCGCCCGCCGAGGAGGAGGAACCCGGCGAAGGCCAGCATGTAGGCGTTGACGACCCACTGCAGGCCGGTGACGCCGAGCCCGAGGCCCTCGCGGATGTGCGGCAGGGCGACGTTGACGACGGAGATGTCGAGGACGACGAGGAACTGGCCGATCGACGCGGCGAGCAGCGCGGCCCACCCCGGGGTCGTCGCCGTGGCCGGCCGCGCCGTCGCCTTGGCGTTGAGGTCTGCTGCGGTCATGCGTCCATGCTGGCCGCCGGGCGGGCGCGGCGCGTCGGTCGGCGGTCCCGGTCGGTGACGTCCGATCGGCCTAGGACCCCGGCCCGGTCACGGTGGCGGCTCCGTCGGGTTCTCCGCCGACCGCCTGCGTGCGACCAGGAGGGCCCACACGACGAGAAAGAGCGCCCACCCGTGTCGGGTGGGCGCTCTTTCCCTGGTTCGGATCAGGCGCGGCCGAGGTCCCGGATGGACACGATGGACGCGGTCTGGAACTTCTTGTGGCCCTTGCCGTCGGCCTTGACCGACGTCTTGTAGGTCTTGGTCGTCCAGCTCAGGCTGTACTTGATCTGGAGCTTGTGCTTGGTCTTGCAGCGGTTGTGCCAGTACACCGTCACGGAGCTGTTGCCGTCGCCGTAGGACCAGGCGAAGCACCCGGCGACGCCGCGGTGGACGTCGGCGGACGCGGGAGCGGCGCCCACCCCGACGGCGAGGCCGGCGGTGACGGCCGAGGCCGCGGCGATGGCGGCGGCGCGGGTGCGCAGGCTGCGTGCGGACATGTGGTTCCCCCTCTGGCTACCGCCGGACCGGCTCAGCACGAACCCTTGGACAGGATGCTGACCTTGTTCGGGTTGCCGTTGTCGATCTTCTTGTGGCCCTTCTTCTTGGCGGGGGCCACGAAGCACTTGTTGAAGCGCGTGCCGTTCTCGCGGACGAACTCCAGCTCGATCGCGCGCTTCTGGGAGCAGTGGTTGTTGTAGTAGACGGTCGTCGAGACGTTGCCGTCGCCCCAGGAGATGTTGATCTTCTTCCCCTTGGGGGACTTGCACTTGGCGGACTTGTGGTGCGTCGCGTTGACGGACACGCCCCCGTCCGGGCGGGCCTGGGCCGACGCCGCGGCCGGGGTGACGAGCACGCCCGCGGCCAGTCCGGTGCCGACGAGGGCCGGGATGAGCTTGCGGTACTTCACGTGATCCCCTTTCGTGAGTCCAGCAGCACGCCCGCGCGGCATTGGTCCGGCCGCGGTGACCGGAACCGGCCGTGCGGACGGACCAAGGTTCGCACCGGGCGCGGCGGACCCGCAAGCGATCTTGATCCGGCCGGGCGCGGCGCGGCGGAACCGGAAGGAACCGTTCCGCGAACAAGATCATCACTGGTCGCGGACGGCTTCCGGGGCGCCCGGGAGAGCCTGCGGGGCCTGGCGTGAAATGGTCTCGGTGTGAGATGAATCTCCTCGGCGCAAGCGGGTACCGGTGCTTGCGCACCCGGTGCGTCACAAGGTGTTAACCCGGATGTGTCGGAAACAAAGGGACGCACGGAGGGTGACCATCCGGAGGGTTGATGCAGGACTCCCCAGGCGACGAGGACATGGACAGGATCACCGGCGATGCACGGATCGTCCGCGAGGTGTTCGAAGCGATCCCGGCCGCGGTGGCCGCGGTCGAGAATCCCGGCGACTACCGCCTGGTGGCGGTGAACGCCGCCTACCGCGCGCTGGTGGCGCGGGACGAGGTCCTCGGCCGCTCCGCCTCCGAGCTGTTCCCCGAGCTCGTCGCCCAGCAGCTGTTCGAGCTGTTCGACCGCCCGTTCCGCACGGGGGAGACCGTGACGGCGCGGGAGTGGCGCGTCCAGCTGCCCCGCGCGACCGGTGACGACGAGGACGTCTACATCGACTGCACGATCGTCCCGCAGAAGTCCCCCACCGGGGAGGTGGTCCGGCTCGTGGCGTTCGCGCAGGACGTCACCGAGCGGGTGCGGGACCGGCAGGCGGCGCGGCGGCGGGCGGCCGAGGCGGAGCGGGACCCGGGCGAGCCCGTCGACGTCGTCGGCGTGCTCCAGCGGCAGCTGCTCCCGGCGGGCCTGCCGATCCTGCCGGGCCTCCAGCTCGGCGGCAGCTACCTTCCCGCGGGCGGCGGGACCGCCGCGGGCGGCGACTGGTTCGACGCCGTCCCCCTGCCGGACGGCCGGACGGCCCTCGTCGTCGGGGACGTGGCCGGGCGCGGCGTCGAGGCGTCGGCGGCGATGGGGCGGATCCGCTCCGTCCTGGAGGACCGGCTCGACCACAGCGGCGACATCGGCGAGGCGCTCGCCGCCGTCGACCGGCTGGCGTCGCGGCTTCCGGCCGCGCGGGCGGCGACCCTGTGCGTCGCCGCCCTGGACCCCGCCGACGGGCGGCTGACGTACTGCACGGCGGGGCATCCGCCGCCGCTGCTGATCCCGTCAGCGGGCCCCGCCCGGTTCCTGCGCTCGTCGGGCGGCGGGCCGCTCGGCTCCGGGACCGGCTTCCCGCTCGCCGAGGACCACCTGGACGTCGGCGACCAGCTCCTCCTCTACAGCGACGGAATCGTGCGGCGGTCGGGCGAGGAGGTCGTGGCCGGCACCGCCGAACTGGCGCGCGTCGCCGCGGACGTCGCCGCCGGCCGGGTGCTGCGCGAGGACTGGCTCGCCGCCGTCGACCGCCTCACGACCCAGACGCTGGAACTGCTGGTCAGGACGTCCGGGCATGACGACGACATCACGCTGCTGGCCGCGCAGCGGACCGCCCCGCCGGCGCCGCTGCTGCTGGACCTGCCGGCCGAGTCGGAGGCGATCCCCGCCGCCCGCAAGGCGCTCGACGAGTGGCTGTACGACCTCGGGACCCGCGCCGAGGACGTGATCCTGCTGCGCCACGCGGTCGGCGAGCTGGTCACCAACGCCGTTGAGCACGCCTACAACGGCACGCCCGGCGCCGTCCGGGTGCGGGCCGAATGCACCGGGCGCGGCATGGTGGAGGTCGAGGTCGCCGACGACGGCCACTGGCGCGAGCCGTGGCAGCCCACCGAGGACCGCGGCCGAGGCCTGGCCATGGCGAGCGACTTCGCCGACGACCTGCACGTCGAGACCGGACCGCGCGGGACGACGGCGACCGTCCGGCACCGGCTGACCCGCCCGGCACGGCTGCTCACCGCCGGGGAGGTCGCGCCGCCGTCCGCGTCGGACGACCTGCCGGAACTGCTGCTGATCCTGGAGCAGCCCACGGCGGGGCCGCAGCGGATCCGGCTGGACGGCCCGGTCGACTCCGCCACCGCCGAGCAGCTGCGCGAGGAGCTCGTGGTGCGCACCCGCGGCGGCACCACCCCCCTCACCGTCGACCTGACCGGCGTCACCCACCTGTCCAGCGCCGGCGTCGCCGTCCTCTTCGAGGCCGAGACCCGCACCGACGCCCCGGGCCGCCCGTTCCTCCTCTACGCCCCACCGGGCAGCCCCGCCCAACACGTCATGTCGATGGTCGCTCTCCCCCACACGACGACCGAACCCGGCTAAGCGACCACGTTCACGGTGAGGGCCCCGACCCGGTACGTGCCGGGCTGCGGCCGGACGGCCTCGGCGACGGCGCGGCTCACCTCGTCCGGCAGCGTGATCTCAAGCGCGTCCTCCGCCCGGGTGTGGCCGAACTCGGGGCCCGGGAGCAGCACGACGGGCTCCCCCGGACCGCGCAGGACCAGCGGGTTCCCGTGCGGCACCCGGGCCGGCAGCACCTTGGTGAACTGCGGGACGTGCTGGACGCCGATCTCCAGCGTGACGCCGCGCGAGGTGTCGGCGGCCAGCCGCTGGAAGAACAGGAACCCGGTCCCCGACCCGTCCCGCGCGGAGCCCTCGCGCACCGCCGCCGCGACCCCGGGCACGTCGGCCAGCGACATCCGTCCGAGGTCGGTGACCAGCAGCGGCAGGTGCGGCGCCATGGCCTCGACGAGCCCCTGCACGTGCCACGACTGCGCCGCGTGCAGCTCGTCGGTGGTGAGGCCGACGAACTGCAGGAACGCGACGTTCCCCAGCGCCGTCTCCGCCCGCCCGAGCTCCGGGTCGAGCACCAGCGCCCCGGCCCGCACGGCCGAGTCCGGCCGCTCGGGATCGAGCCCGTCCGGGAACTCGATGTAGTGCCCCGGCCGGAAGTCGTTGCCGCTCTTCACCACGTACGACGCCAGATTCTCCAGATGCCCCATCGCCCAGTTCGGCGCGGCCTCCTCCCCCGCCCGCCGCGGCACCCGCAACGTGAACTCGTACCCGCGCTCCTCGTACGGCGCCGTCAGCGCGTACCCGACGAGATGCCAGTGCGGCACGGGCTCGTCCCGCGGATAGACCGCGATCGTGTTGGTGACGAACTGCCCCATCGGTACCGGCCCCATGGGCCGGTACGGCACGGGCGCGTCCCATTCCAACCGCTCCGCGTCCCCGTACCGCGCCTTGAGCACCCCGTCGATCGCGTTCCACCCGTCCAGATTGAGCATCCCGTCCCCTCTCGTCGCCTACACCCCGAACCGACGCACCAACCCCGCCCACGGTTCGACTCTCCGGGCCCGCAGCCGCGCGATCGGTTGCGGCGGGATGGTCCACCGAGCGACAGCCAGCCCCTTACGACCGATATCGGCCACCCCGAAGCCGTTGCGAAAATAAATGCACACCGTCCGCTCTTCTGAAATTCCCAGGGCAGTGATCTGCATCTCTCATCCCGGGTCGCCATATCTACATAGGTGCATCCTTTTCGGACAGCAGCACGAAGGACGGCGACGGGCAGGGCGCCCATTTTTGCAGGTGCCGACCCGCACGCACGATCGGCGTTAGAGTTACGGACACGAAAGACATATCCGAAATGCTTTCAGTGTGCATCCGGAACATCGGACACCGTTCCCTCGCCGCGACCACGAAAATGCACGCCGTCACTGGAGGTTCCGCGACCGCCGTCCCATAATGAGGCCTGAATAAGGGACGTTGAACGAGCCGACAAGAGGGATGTGGCGGCATGGACCCCGCGCTGGCAGGGCTCGCCGGCGCGGCGGGGGCGGCCCTGGTGGAAGCCATGACCACCGATGTCTGGGCGACCTTCAGGACGCGCATCCTGCAGATCATCGGCCGCGGCGCCCAAGCCGCCGACGAAGGACTCGTCAGGGAACTGGAGGAGTCGGCGGGCAGGCTCACCCGGCGGCCCCCGCCAGAGCGGGCGACGCTGGAGGCGGAACAGGCGCGATGGACGGCGCTGCTGGCGGTCTTCCTGGCCGAGCACGCCGAGGCGTCGGCGGAACTCCAGGAATTCGTCACCCAGGTGCGGCGGTCACGCGCCGACACCCGCACCGGCCACGTCGTGCAGAACGTCAGGGCCGACCGGAACGCCTTCATCGCGGGCAGGGACCAGCACATATCGATGGCGATGGAGCCGCTGGACGATGACGGGCGATGAACTGGACCGTCCGGCACCCAGCCAGGACGTGTGGGCCAGACGAGACGCCTTCGTGGCGGCACGCGACATCTACGTCACCGCCCTGTTAGGCAAGACGGCGCAGGATGCCGGCGACGGCAAGGCCGCCTACCGGCGGGACCGGCCCCTCTTCGTCCAGTACACGAATCCCGAGATACTGGCGTGCTACGGAACGAAGGTCAGCGGGGAGCACGCGGGCCTCGTCCTAGCCCAGGCCCTGGATGCCACCCGGCTGGCGCTTCTCCTCACCGAGCGGCATCTCCTCGTCCCGGCCTCCTACACGCGGGGAGCGGCTGGACGGCCAAGCGTTCATCGCACGCTTCGTCGAGCGGACGCTTCCGGCCCGGCTGAACCCCGCGGAGAGCACGGCGCTCGCCTTCTTCCTCTCCCGCGCCTATCTCCGCAGTTACCTCCTCGACATGGACGCCGCCGTCCTGGTCGATCTCCCCATCGGGGACCTGACCTGCGGGCTCACCGGCATGGACGGCCGGCTGCTGCCGGCACGGCGGCTGGACACCGCCCTGCATTGGCTGAAGGCGCACGACTTCGTGCACCGCACCGCCCGCTGGGACGAACTCCTGCGGTTGAGATCGCTGCCGGAGTTCGGACTGATCGTCCAACGCGCCTATGACGAGCGCTCCGTGAACACGCTGCGGATCGCCGCGACGAAGGCCCGAAGGTACTCGGGGTTCCGGCAAGCCGGCACCTATGCCGAGGCGAGGTCGAACGTCCTCGCGGCGGCCGACGCGATGACCGATCAACAACCCGTTTGGAGAGAACGTCCATGACCATTTCCGTGTACTGCTCCGGCTCCATCGCGAAGGGGGCTTCGGACGAGAAGAAGCTCTGCTGGTCGGACGTCGAGCGACTGGAGGTCGCGAAGGGTGCCGCGCCCGCGGACGTGGTCTTCCTGAACCCCGACGACCCGATCACCGATCCGCGCAACACGCTCGGGCAGTTCGGCCGCGACATGTACCAGGTCATGGTCGCGACGGCTGTCATCGTGGACGCCCGGGAGAGGCGCGGGATCGGCATCGGCGTGGAGATGACCGCCGCCGCCCTTCTCGGCACGCCCATCATCGTGGTGGCGCCGCCGAACTCCAAGTACCGGGCCGACGAACTGGAGTACCGCGGCGTCCTGGTCCACGACTACGTCCATCCCCATGTCGCCGCCCTCGCCACCGCGGTCGCGGACGACTTCCTTTCGGCGGGAGAACTGCTCCCCCGGCTCGCATCGCAGAAGGCCTCCGAGGCGCACCACATGCCCGACTGGCTGGACGAGGCGATAACGGAGTACCGCCAGAACGTCCTGCCAGGTGACCCGCCGATGCTGGAGGCATTGGAGCGGCTGCGCGTGAAGCCGTTCGCGGGGAGCCGGTGAGGTGATAGCCGACTCGGGGAAGAGCGTCGCCGAGCCCGTCGGCGACGCCGGCCCGCGGATCTACATCGTGCGCAACGCCGCACTCGAGGACCTGCTCTTCGACCGCGGTCTGACCGGGGTCGAGTTCCGCCGGACCTGCCTTCGCATCAGCCGGCACTTCATCGCCCACCTCGCGGACGAGTTACCTCCGGACGACACCGCCGAGCTGTTGATCCTCAGCAAGGGTCTGGTCTACCAGCTCGGCGAGGCGGTGGCGGCGGAGACCGGTCGGAACCTGCCCGCCAACCTGATCGCCACCTCTCGCTCGGCGGTGTCCCAGGGCACCGCCAGGATCGAGGTGCCGTACGCGTGCTTCGAGGCGCCCGCCGGCACGCTGATCATCGGAGACACGGTCGCGTCCGGCGCCACGATCGTGGCGGCGCTGAGCCGCTACCTGGAGGCCCATCCGGTCCGGCGGGTCTTCGTCGTCTCCTATGCCGGGACGCTCCTCGGCGCCGCCAAGATCGCGGACTTCTGCTCCGAGCGCGGTATCGAGACCGCCTTCCTGTACGGACTGGCCGTGTTCGGCTTGGGCGCCAACGGCTTCGACCTGTCGTTCCTCCATCCGGAGACGATCACCCGCGACGACTACGTCCAGCGGGCGCGGGAGCTTTTCACCGGCAAGGCGGTCTCAGCGGTGGGGTGGGACTTCGGCGCCCAGTGCATGGCCCCGCGCAAGTACCGCCATTTGAGCTGGGTCGAGGCGGACGTCTGGGGACTCACGGACACCGAGGCGTTCGCGTTCACCGAAGAGCCCGAAGACTGGTCGGAACTCGCCCACGAGCGTGCGGCTTACGAGGGCGTCCTCCGATGCGCCGACTCCGGAGGGCCTCGGTCACCGGGGGCGTAGGCCGTCCAGGATGAGTTGGGCGATGCGGGCCGAGCGTTCGCGGCTGGTCTCCGCGCCGGCGTGGCGGATCGCGGCGAAAGCGCCGGCGACCAGGGCCATCACCTCGTCGGCGGTGATATCTCCGCGCACGACGCCTGCCGATTGGGCCCGGTCGAGCAGCTCTGCGACATGGCGGGTGAGGTCTGCCGCGACGTCCGGGGCGGCGGTGCGCAGGTCGAACTCGGCTGCCTCGAGCGCGCTCTTCACCGCCACGTTCTCGGCGCCGGAGGCCATCATTCGGGCCAGCAGCGTGAACACCGCCTCCGGATCGCCGGTGGCGGCGAGCGCCTCGGCCTCCTTCACCAGCCCTTCCAGCATGTCGGTCGCGACGGCGAGATACAGCTCTTCCTTGGCCGGGAAGTGCCGGTGGACGGTACCGGGGCCGACACCGGCGCGCCGAGCGATCTCGTCGAGCGAGACGCCCAGTCCTTCCGTCGCGAACAGCCGCTGAGCGGTCCGCAGGACCCGCTCGCGGTTGCGGCGCGCGTCGGCCCGCAGCTCCCGGTCGCGCCGGCGAGCCGCCGGCGGCTGGGGCTCAGGTGGCTGGCTGGACATGTCGGCCAGCATAACCGGGGCGGCACACCGTATAGTCTGTGATTAACCGGGGCGGCGCACCGCTTAGGCATGCCGCCCATGACCGGCCACAAGGAGACGAAGCCGATGACCACACGCGAGGACGCGACCGCCCTGGTGCGACGACTGCAGGAGTGCTTCAACAGCCGGCGATTCGACGAGGCCGCCGCCCTGCACATCCCTGACTTCTTCAGCCACCCTCTCGGCACCACGGGATTCGAGGCGGGCAAGGCGGCCTGGACGGCACTCGTCGCCCGCTTCCCCGACATCCGGGTCGTCGCCCGGGACATCCTGGTCGACGGCGACAGGGCGGCCGTCCGCTCGACCGTCGAGGGGCTCCCCCTGCCGAACGACGCCGCGCAGCCCGAACTGTTCGAGATCTTCCGCTTCGAGAACGGCCGCTTCGCCGAAATGCGGGGCGCCAGCACAGGCTTCCCGACCATGACCAGCCCCAAAGAGCTACTCACCTAGTGCGCTGACCGGCGCTCTCGATCGGAGTCGGACAGAGGGCCGCGACTTGCCGAGCTTGTACGATCCCGGACTGTGCGAGTTCTCGTCGTGTGCAGGTTCCCGGCATGAATGTCGACGACCGGACCCGGATCCGCTTCGCGTCGGAGGCGGATGCGGCCGAGATCGCACACATCCACCTGACCTCTCGGTCGGCGACCATGCCGTACCTGCCTCCCCCAGAGCACAGCCACGACCAGGTGGTCGCCTGGATAAGGGACGTCCTGCTCAAGCGATGCCGCGTCTGGGTAGCCGTGCGCGACACGCAGATCAACGGCTACGCGGCCCTCGACCGCGACATGCTCGAACACCTCTACCTGCGCCCGGACATGCGCCGTCAGGGCATCGGAACACTCCTGCTCGATGAGGTGAGACGGCACAGCCCCTGCGGAGTGTCCTTGCGCGTCTTCCAGCAGAACACCGAGGCCCGCGCGTTCTACGAGCACCACGGCTTCACCGTCGTCGACACCAACGACGGCGCCCGCAACATGGAGAACCTCCCCGACATGACGCTCCGCTGGCAACCGGACACCACGCCATAAGCGGACGCTCCGGCGACAATGCGGCCACGGATCGGCGACTCTTCCGGCGGACGGCGGGACGGCGCTGTTAAGTGGATTTGCTCGTCTTGTCGTCAAGCGGCCGGGGGCTGACTGCTGTGCAAAGGCTGAGGTTCGTGGGGCGCGCTCTGGTCGGGGCGTCCCTGGCGGTCGCGGCAGGCGTGGCGGTCAACCAGATCTACGACAATGGAAAGCTGAGCTGGAGCTGGGGATATCTGGCGCTGGTGTTCACGGTCCTGGGCGCGCTGGTGCAAGCGGCGCAGCAAACCCCCGTGCCCTCCCCGGAAACGGCGTCGCCTCCTCCCCGGGCGAATGGGCCGCGAAAGGGATCCCGGCGCGGCTATCTGCGGCGGATGCGCACGGCGGTCGACCAGATGGAGACCATCGGGCTGGTCACCCAGGCGGAATACGTCTTGCGGACCCGTCAGGTATACGTCGACGTGATGCTGCGGCCGCGGCCGGTGACCGAGGTCGTCACCGATACCGGCATCGGCTCGGTGCCCTCCACGGAGGCCGGGCGGCGCGCGTCGCTGGCGTCCTTCCTGGCCCCGGGGCGGGTCCTCGCGGTCCTGGGCGCCGCGGGATCCGGGAAGACGACGCTGGTCCGGCACACCGCACTGGAGATCGTGGAGCGGCGCCGACCCGGACGGCGGCAGCTTCCAGTACTGCTGTATCTGCGCGACCATGCCGAAGAGATCGCTGCCGGGGAGCCCGAAGGGCTGGCGCAGATCGCGGTGACCGCGCCCTGGCTGAACGGCGCCGTCTCGGCCGAGTGGCTGGAGGAGCGGCTGATGCGGGGCCGGTGCGTGGTCCTGCTGGACGGCCTGGACGAGGTGGCCGACTCGGAGGCCCGAAGCCGTGTGGTGCAGTGGATTGAGGCCCAGATCAGCCGCTACCCGGCCAGCGCCTTCGTGGTGACGTCCCGCCCAGCCGGATATGACGCCAACCGCCTGTCCCGCGCCGATGTCCTCCAGGTGCAGCGGTTCACCAGTCGGCAGATCCGCGACTTCCTGCACTCCTGGTATCAGGCCATCGAGCACCGCTCCCGGGAGGGCGATCCCAGGGAGATCGACCGCATCGCCTCGCGAGCCGCCGACGACCTCTTCCGGCGCCTCAGCAGCGCCCCCACTCTCTCCGACCTGGCCGCGAACCCGCTGCTGCTCACCATGATCGCGAACGTGCACCGGTACCGCGGCAGCCTGCCGGGCAGCCGGGTCGCGCTCTACGAGGAGGTGTGCCAGGTCCTCCTCCATCGCCGCCAGGAGGCCAAGAACCTCCGCGACACCGATGCGGACCGCCTGAGCGGGGAGAAGAAGGAGCGCATCGTCCAGGAGTTGGCCTGGTACATGATGCGGCGCGAACTGCGCGACATCCCGGCCGAGGAAGCCGAACGCGCCATCCGCACCGTCCTGGAGCGGACCGCGCCGGACATCACTCCTGCGGCCTTCCTCCTCCACGTCAAGCGCAGCGGTCTGCTCTTGGAGCACCAGTACGGCCGGTACGGTTTCGCGCACCTCACCTTGCAGGAGTACCTGGCCTCCATGCTGGTGCCCGCGCACGCGTCCCGCCGCCAACTCCTCATCGACAACGTCGGCAACCCCTGGTGGCGGGAGGTCACACTCCTCTGGGCCGCCCGTGCCGACGCCAGCCCCGTCGTCGAGGCATGTCTGGCGGATCTAACGGTCACCGCCCTCAATCTCGCCTATGCCTGCGCGGACGAGGCCCGCGAACTCGATCCCGTTCTGCGTACTTGGCTCGATCAGCTTCTGCGGGCCGGGGCCCAGGATGACGACGCGAGGTGGCTGCTGGACGGAGTCATAGCGGCGCGAGCCCTCCAGGACACCCATGCCCTGGACGACGGCACCCGCGTCTGCACTCACCCCGTGTCAAACGACCTCTGGACGCGCTGCCTCCCCTACATCGCAAGCCGACACCTGTCGGCCGACGTGTCCGATGGCCTCTGGACCCGGGACATCAAGGACTTCCTCGCCTGGCTCAACGGCCTGTTCGGCGACGGCACCGGCTATCGCCTGCCCACGCCGGCCGAGGCGCGCCAGATCCTCGACCGGGACCTGTTCACCAGAAGAACCGGGAGCATGGCCAAGGTGATCCTCTACGCCGCGGACCAGGACTGGGCCGACGACCACGGTCAGGTGCGCCTCGTTCCCTTCTCGCCGACCGTCTCTCCCCACCGGCCTTCTTTGCAGCAACGCGACGGCTACGCGGCCCGCATACTCCGGCACACCCACGTCCTCTTCCGGCTTCGCGCTTTCGATCCGCCGACCGCGTTCTCCGACCTGCTGGCCTTCGGGGCGCCCCGCGACCTCGACCGGCCCGAGGACCGGTTGCTGCACGCCCTCGACCTCGCCTTCCAACTCAGCATCGCCAGTGAAGCGGTCCTCGCCCCCCTGCGCGAACGCGCCTTGGAGTACGCCGTAGACCTCGGCTTCGAGGACCTGCCCGACCGGGCGGACGATCTCGATCTCGACCGCCTCCGCGACCAGGCCCTCCGCTACGCCGAGAGGGTCGGCGGGGAACTCGGCCATGATCTCGGCCCCCGGCTCCAGCGGATCTCCGCCCACCGGGAGTTCGGCCCCGAAGATCCGGCCGATGTTCTGTTCGATGTCCTTCACCAGTTCCGCGACAACGCTCGCCACGCCCCGCTCGCACCAGCCCTCGACCGCCCTCAGGAGCACATCCGCGGCAGCGGGGCCGACCGCGAGCAGCTTCTGGGAGCCCTCGACCGTGCCCTCAGCGATGCACTTGAGCGCGACCTGGCCGACGCCCGCCACCTCGCAGGCGCCCTCACGGACCTGGCCGACAACCGTCCCGCCTCCGACATCGCACGCATGACCGTCAGGAGGATCGACGTGGCGCTCGGCCGCAGACCCGGCTCCGCGCACGGCGGCCCTGACGCCGCATCCGCATACAGGGGCCTCCTACGCAACGCGAGCATTGATCGCGTCCTTGTCATCGACCGCTTCATCGGCCTCATCGTCGGCCTCATCGTCGAAACAACCGGAGCACTCGGCGGTATCGCCTCCGACGCCGATGACGAGTCGGCCCGCGACAAAGCCCGTGACCTCTACTTCGCACTGCGCTGCGCCCGGCACCATGCACTCGCCCTCGCCTTGGCCAAGGCCCATCCCCCCAGAGAGGAACTGAACCTCGCGTGGGGCTTGAGCTTGGCGCGACTCGTCTTCACCGGCGACCTGGGGAGGCTGGACATGAACGCTGTGATCGGCACAGCCTGGGCCTGCGCCCGTTTGGAGCGCTCGTTCCTGGAATCACGATGGAGGTACGCCCAGCGTTCTCCGGGCCGCCGGAGCAGGGCGTCGACCGTGGAGGAGTACCTCCGCGAAGAACTGCGTGCCGCCGTCAGCGACTCACCCGCCCATGACCCGGAAATGGCGCTGGAGGCCGCCTTGCACCGCGCCGACGCGACCAACATGGAAGAGGTCGGAAATCTGATCAGGAACGCGGCACGGCTGACCGCGCCGCTGTGGGATCGGAGCCGCCCGGTCAGGGAAGGCGACCTGGTCCTGGCGGTCACCTCGCTCTTGGCGGCGAGGATCGCCGCCAAGGAAGGAGGTTCGGACGGGGAACTGGCCAACCACCTGTCCGCCGCCCTCACAGCACTCATCGCATTGACGCCGGATCCGGGCCCTCCGCCCACAGACCCAGCGCCCTTGGACAAGCTCCTGGTCCTGGTAAGAGCCTGAGACGGAGCACCGTTCGGGCACGTCCACTCCGGCGAGAGCCTGCGCAGCAACGGCACGCCCGGCTCGGCGCCACCGAGCACCTCTGGCGCGGCTTCGAGGTTCCGGGGGTTGTACGCGTTTACCCGGATGCCCGGCCCTACCAGCGTCGATTACCTTATGCACTTGAAATACCACCGAGAGTGAGAATCTTGGGAGGGCCGGAATGGGCCGCCTCATCCTCAGCAAGATCACCGCAACGGCCGCAGCGGCGGCCGCACTCGCGGCCGCGACGGCCTCCGTTGCGGCGCTGACCGCTCTTCCCGCCCACGCTGCCGCGACCAAGGCCACCGAGAAGGCCGGCAAGAGGATCGTCTGCTCGACCTACCGGTCCTCGGACGGCAAGCGCATCGGCGTCGGGTGCGACGCGGGCCGCTACTACGTCGTCGGAACGGCTTGCGGTCCGGGCCACTGCACCACCATCGGCGGGTCCATCGTGGACGCTCCCGCGATCTCGTGGGCCTACGCGGGCAGCGGCTACTTCGGCGGCGACATCCGCGCGGTCTTCGTCTGACCCGCAATCGAGAGGTGTCCGTGTGAGCCGCGCCCCGGGGACGCACAACCGTCCGCATCGGCGGGTTGCAGCGTCCCCGACCGGGCCTGCACGTAGCCCGGGCGGGATGTGAAGCGGATCATGCGGAGCCTTGCGCGGGGCACGGCGGCATTGACCGAGCCACGGGAGTCGCTAGGAGCGCAAGGGCAGGCGCGGCTTCGACCTCACGGGCGCGTGTGCTTCGGCAGGGTGAGGATTTCGGCGCCGTTCTCGGTGATGGCGATAGTGTGCTCGCTGTGGGCCGTGCGGCAGCCGGTCGCGCTTCGGAGGGTCCAGCCGTCGGCGTCGGTGACGAGTTCGGCGGTGTCGGCCATGACCCACGGCTCCAGTGCGAGGAGCAGGCCGGGGCGCAGTTTGTAGCCGCGGCCGGGGCGGCCGGTGTTGGAGACGTGCGGGTCCTGGTGCATCGTCGATCCGATGCCGTGGCCTCCGAACTCGGTGTTGATCGAGTAGCCCGCCTCGCGGAGGACCGAGCCGATGGCGTGGGAGATGTCGCCGGTGCGAGCCCCGGGCCCGGCGGCGGCTATCCCCGCCTTCAAGGCGCGCTCGGTCGCGTTGATCAGCGCGACGCTCTCCGGGGGCTTTGACTCGCCCACGACGAAGCTGATGGCGGAGTCCGCGGCGACGCCTCCCAGGGAGACGGCGAGGTCGAGGCTCAGCAGGTCCCCGTCGGCAAGCGTGTAGTCGTACGGCAGCCCGTGAAGGACGGCGTCGTTGACGGACGTGCAGATGTAATGGCCGAACGGCCCACGGCCGAAGGACGGCTCGTAGTCGACGTAGCAGGACTCCGCTCCCGCTTCGAGGATCATCGCCTTGGTCCACTGGTCGATGTCCAGGAGGTTCGTGCCGACCGCGGTACGGCTCTTCACCGTCTGCAGGATGTCGGCGACCAGGGCGCCCGTGTCCTTGGCTCGGGCCACTTCGCTGGGGTTCAGGATCTCGATCATGCGGCGCCCATCTCACGTCACCAATAACTATACCGGTCATACTATACCGGTACTAGAATCGGAACATGGTCAGGTTGCCGCTCACCCCCGCGGAGCTCGAACGCGGGCAGCGCCTCGGCGCCCTCCTGCGTCGAGCCAGGGGAGAGCGCTCGATTCTCGACACCGCGCTCGACGCATGCGTCTCCCCGGAGACGCTCCGGAAGATCGAGACGGGCCGTGTGGCCACCCCCGCCTTCTCGACCATCGCGGCGATCGCCCAGGTCCTCGGCCTCTCCCTCGACGAGGTGTGGGCCGAGATCAGCCGACCCGAGCGTGATGTCGAACCGACCATCACCGGTCGCAATACAGCGTAAGCGGGCGGCCTCTCAGAGGCTCGCTTCCCGCGGCCGAGTCGGGGACGTCGGCGGGCGAGGAGGCGCGGGCGCGTCTCTCCGCCTCGACGCCTCCGGTCACCGTGACCGCATCAGATCGAGTGCCGCACGAGAGCCGAACTGGGCCGACCTTCCGGGCGGGTCGGCTGTGCCCGTTTCGGCCAGGGATTCAGGCGTTCAAGGTCGGCGACCAACCGCAGGAGAGTACCTTCCTCGCCGTGTCGTGCGACGGCCTGCAGCCCCACTGGAGTGCCGTCGGCGGCCCGGCCGGCGGGGATGCTGATGGCAGGGTGTCCACTGATGTTGAACGCCCAGGTCAGACCGACCGACATTGTGCTGCCAGGGCCTTGGTGCCCATGTGGAGGCCCCGGTGTCGTTGGCGTGAACAGCACATCGACATCGTTGAAGAGCTCTTGCAGCCTCGCGTTGTTGACTCGCCGGACGGTTTCGGCATCGGCAAGGCCATCGCCGACGCCACGGATCGCAATCCAGGCAGGTTCGGGGTCGAGCAGATCGGCTGTGGCCCGATGCCATCTCACATGGCCCGCGCCGACCAGGTGAGCAGCGGCCGCCCAAGCGATCTCCGCCTGCTCGGAGTCGACATCGGCATACCCCAGATTCGCGGACCAGGTGGCTGCGAGAACCTTGCCACTGGCGACTCCGATCGCTTCCTCCTCCAGAAGGACGGACATGTGCAGCGCGGCGTCCCTAGCCGAACGGACGATCGCACCGGGAACGTTGAGTCCCGCAGAATCGCGGGCCGGGAGTCGCCCGTTGGTGGATTTGAGCCCGATGGCACCGCACCATGCGGCAGGGATGCGAGTGGATCCGGCACCGTCACTGGCAGTGGCCAGCGGTACGACCCCCGCCATCACCGCCGCTGCGGAACCCGCTGAGGAGCCGCCCGGCGTCCGGTCTGAACACCAAGGGTTGACCGTCGGGCCGCGCTCCGTAAACCCCCAGGTCTGCCACTCGGTCGTCGATTTCGGTACGGAAGTGAGGCCGATGACGACACAGCCTTCCCGCCTCAGCCGAATCGTCTGGAAATCATCCAGCCCATCCCATGCCTTGACCCCGATGGGCACTCCGGCCAACCGCAACCGCGCCCCCTGTGCCACAACGCGGTCAATCTCTTTCGCATCCGCCAGCGCTTGCGCGGTGAAATCTTGCCGGAACGCCCGCAGCGTCGGTTCAGTGGCCCGCTCTCGTGCGAGCGCCGCTTGCATGACCTCGACCGCCGAGACGTCCCTTCCTGTCACCAGTTCAGCAATGGCGACGGCATCCAACTCCGAATACGCCTCCACCGCGATCTTCCTCGCTAGAATTCCCAGCCGAGCTCAGCAAGCGCGGCGGGGACAGGCTTCAGTTCAACGCCACCGAACAGTCGGGCACCTCGGTGTCACCCCGAGCAGATGCTGCTCTTTCTGGGAGCCATGAAATCTTTCGCCGTCCCATTTCGGGTCAACCCGTACGAATGTCTCGTCACCGGCATTCTCATAATGCGAGAAAGGACATCCGGTGGGCGGTCGCGAGCTTCCCCGCATCCGCGTGAGCTCCTCGGTGGCGATACCGCACTGGTGGACGGCACGATCGTATCGACCTGGAACTGCGCCCATTCTCCCGGAGGTCAACTCGCCTTCGACAACAACGTTCTCGCCCGGGACGCGATGTCGTCATCCTCCAGGCGCACATGGCGGAGGGCGAGGTCGGATGTGATCCGGCGCAGCACCTTCAACCACTCGGCTACGAAGGAATCGATGCTCACGGTCAACTGACTTCGCTCGTTGAGGAGAGGTTCGTAGCTTCCATGAACACTGTCCCAGCGCGAATTGATTCTGAGCGAATCTCCGTCACGTGCGATGTTCCAATCGGCGGAGAATGTGTCGGATCCCCAGTATACCTCCGTCTGGGAAATTTCGGGGTCCTGGACCTCTTCAAGCAGCGGGACCAAATCATCAAGCAGGACGGGAATGTCGTAGCGGTATTCGAGTCGCACGGGGACCCGGTTCCAGAACAAGATGGCATCTTCGGTATTCATGGGATACATTTGCGCTGTCGCGTGCGCCATGTCCGCAGCTGACGCGACCTCCAGGGTCTCCGGGCTTCCCACCTGCAGCCAAAAACTCATGTATATCCCTATCGAGTCAGCGGGTAGGCGTGAACCTTGCCATTGGGGCGCACCTTGACGAAAATGCTGTCTGGTGTGCTTGTCGTGCCATCTGGATGATACTCTATACAGTCATGCCCTTCGGGGAGTCTGAAGAACCGCTTCTTTCTCGGTCCTAGTTCGGCTCCGCGCTCCGTCGCGTACTGGACGTCTGCTGCGCTACCGAACCGCCCTTGCGGTCGACCGTCTTTTATCGCGCGAGCCATACCTTCAGACCAGTCGATACCGTGCTTCGTGGTCCCGAGCAGATCAGCTTCAGGCTTGTACTTCAGACCGTCTCTTTCGAAGCCTTTGCCGACTTCCTCTAACTGTTTTTTCTTACTGAGGCTGTCGAGACGCTGTTTGATCTGATCGAAGGATCGCTGTTGCTCCTCGGTGACAGGGTACGTCTCTCCCAAGTCGGGCGGG
Organism: Actinomadura sp. K4S16; assembly: GCF_008327685.1. Classification (GTDB taxonomy): domain Bacteria; phylum Actinomycetota; class Actinomycetes; order Streptosporangiales; family Streptosporangiaceae; genus Spirillospora. The sequence continues at coordinate 15,635 of NZ_BDDE01000016.1, read as the reverse complement.
GCGCCGCTCTGTTTCGTGGCATCCGTTTCTTCCTCGGGCGGCCTGCCGTTCTCGTCAGCGTTGTCCTCGTTGTCGTCGTTATCACCGCCGCTGTAGGTGTCGACGTTGCTGCCGCCGCTGCCACCGCCGCCGCTGCCCTCGGTGTCGTCGTCCTCGTCGCCGGGTTGCGTCTCGGTGGCTGGAGGTTGCACTTCTGGCCCGAGCTCCCACCCTCCCGTGTCCTCGTCCTGGAGTGAGGCTTCTTGGTCGTCCTGGCCACTCAGGGTCTTTTGCCCGATTTCGTTGGAGGGTTGGACGCCTCGGGGCTCGGCGCGTTGCTGTTCTGCGTATTCGTGTTGTGCTTCGCGGGCGCGGGCGAGGCTTTCCAGGCGGGAAGGCAGCTGCTGGGAAGGTGGCGGATCGTCGGTCTTGTCGCCGGTCGAGCTGCCGTTGTCTTGGGGAGGTGCTTCCTTGTTGTCGCGGTTTCCCTGGTCACCGGCGTTACGGGTCTCCGATTGGCCGGTCTTGGCTTCCTGGTCGTCGTTGCCGCGATCAACCTCGTCCTCGCGTAGGTCCTCGGAATCGACCGGGCCGGGCTTCACCGCCTCCGGGCCACCGTTGCCGGTCTGGGCCGGGTCGGTTTCGCCGTCGTCAAGTTCGGTCGATGGGGGGTCGGAGTCAGTTTTGTCGGCCTCTGGGCCTTTCCTGACGTCCGGCTTCGCTTCGGCTGGGGAGCCACCCTGCGCCTGTGGCTTGTCGCGGGTCGGGTCGGCGGTGGAGCCGTTGGTCTTCGGATCGCGGTCGCCGGGCTGCCCGGTGCCGGCTTCGGGTCGTCCGGGAAACTTCCAGCCTGCTGCGGCGAGGCTGTCCATGCGGGGCGTTTTCCCGTCCGCTCCGGGATGGTCGTGCGATGACGTGCCGCCGGTGTCGGGTGACGTGGGCTTGTCGGTGGTCTCGGGGCCTTTGCCCGGCCCACCAGGGGGATTGTCCATGCCCACGCTCGTCAGCCCTTCCACTGGGGAGGCGGGCCGCTCCCAGGACAACGGTCGGGCAGCCCGCCAGGCTCGGCCCTGGACGCGCGGGGCTTACGTCACGGCAGAACCGCGCCCCATGTAACCGGGCATGTGCGAACTCTGCACGTGCACAGGTCGACCTCCTGGGGGTCGACATGCGCCCTAGCGCGGCCCGGGGCCCGGCAGGCAACCACTTTCGTGCATAGTTGAGGGCTTGCATAGGCGAATAATGAATACAGACAACTATAGACAAGTAATGTGGAGCTGACCTATTTGCAGAAATATGTAGTGTCCCAATTGCCGCTGTCACGATCTAGGTCATCCGCTTGGCGAGGTCTCTCCAGTTCGGTGTCCCGCCATCGCGGCGATCGCCGAGGTCCTCGGCCTGTCGTTGGACGAGGTGCGGGCCGAGATTCCGACCCGAGCGTGACGCCGAACCGACCAGCACCGATCGCAGTACAGCCTTAAGCGCGTTAGCTTCCGCAGCGCCCTTGGAAGCGTCCGCGAAAAAGGGAGTGCGAGTACGGCCATCCGTCTCGACGACACGGCCAGAGCACGCGTTGCGACGCCCGCCGGGATTCGCCGACTGCGACGAGTCGAGCGCGACCGGGCTTGGAGGCTCCCGCATTCGGGTGGGGGGCTCCTGTGGGGACGCGGAGGGGGTTCCCGAACCGTGATGAGTTCTGCGGCGTATGGCGGTCGTACTGTCGAACCCGTTACCGAGGAGGCGCCTGATGCGCAGCGTGATCTATTCGATGGCCGTCTCACTTGACGGCTACATCGTCGGGCCGGACGGCGGCTTCGGCTGGGCGGCGCCCGACGAGGAGGTCTTCCGCTTCTCCATCGAGGAGATCCAAGGAGTCGGTGTCCACCTGATGGGGCGCCGGCTCTACGAGACGATGCTGTACTGGGAGACCGGCGACCAGGTCTCATCGTTCGACGACTCGGAGCGCGAATGGGCGGCACTCTGGAACCCGCTTCCGAAGGTGGTGTTCTCCACCACGCTGACGGAGGTGCGGGGCAATGCCCGCCTGGCCTCCGGTGGCCTGGCGGAGGAGATCGAGCGGCTGCGGGCCGAGCCGGGGGAAGGCAGCATCGCGATCGGCGGCGCGACCCTCGCCGGCCAAGCGGCCGATCTGGATCTGATCGATGAGTACCGGGTCAGGGTCTACCCGGTGCTCGTTGGGGGCGGCACTCCGTTCTACCCCCAGCACAAGCGCCAGGCGGATCTCGAACTCGTTGAGACCCGCACCTTCGCAAGAGTCGTCTACCTCCACTACCGCATGGCGCGCCAGGCGCGTCTTAGGACGACTGTCGCCTCTGCTTCTCGGCCTGGGCCGGAGCCGCCGGGCCGAGAGCAAGGCATACGAGGAGTTCGGCCTCATACGCCATGATCTGCCCTTGACGTCCTCCCCTGCCTGAAGGCGGGGGATTCCAACCCGGTCTCCTACGCAGGCAGGAGCAAAGATTGAGGTTCGCGGTTCACGGCCCCGCCTTCCGGCTGGAGGGCTCCCCGCGCTGCCACCGTGCGTCCCACGGCGGTGTCTCGGATGTTGCGTGCGGCGTTGACGTCGGCGTGGGCCTGGTGCCCGCAGGCGACGCACCGGAACACCGCTTGGCTCTCGCGGTTCTCCGGGGCGCGGTGCCCGCAGGGGTTGCAGGTCTGCGACGTGTACGCCGGGTTCACCCGGATCACGCGGCCGGGTGCTTTGTGTTCGAGGCGGGCGGCGAGCTGCCCCCACCCGTTGGCCAGGATCCCCCGGTTGAGTCCGGCCTTGTGGCGGACGCCCGCGCCGGGGGCCCCGATGGTGCCCTTGGCCGAGCGGGTCATCGCGCGCACGTCGAGGTCCTCGACGGCGATCACCTCGAAGCGGCGCGCCAGATCTGTCGAGGTCTTCTCGACCCAGTCCTTGCGGCGGTCGGCCTCACGGGCTTTGAGCCGGGCCATGGCGGCCTTGATCCTGTTGCGGCGGTTGGATCCCCGCTTCGCGCGGGCCAGGCACCGCAGCAGCCGGTTCAGCCGCTCGGCCTCGCCGGGTGTCAGGCCCGCAACGGTCGAGGTCTCCCCGGTCGACAGTGCAGCGGACACGGCCACGCCCCGGTCGACGCCGACCGCCTGCCCGTTGCCGGGCGCGGGGACCGGGTCGGGGACCGCGGCGAACGCGACATGCCACCGGCCGGCGCGGTCACGGGTCACCCGGAACGACTTCACACCCTCGGGCACGGGCCGCGACCACCGGAACCGCACCCACCCCACCTTCGGGACCCGCACCTCACCCGTGCGGCGCGACAGGCGCCGCACGTCCCACTGCCGCCTGCGGACCCCGACGATCCGGAACCCCTCGTGCAACCCGGCCTTGCGCCACGTCGGGCGCCGGTGCGTGCCCGCGAAGAAGTTGCTCATCGCCTGCGCGAAATCCCGCAGCGCCTGCTGCTGCACCGTCTGCGAACCGGCCGCCAGCCACGGGTTCGCGGCGCGGGCCTCGGTCAACTGGCGGGCCTGGGCGAGATACCCCGGCGCGGGACCACGGCGCGGCGTCCACCACGACTGCTGCTCCACGGCCAGGTTCCACACGAAGCGGGCATGCCCGCAATGCTCCAGCAGCCCCGCCTCCTGCAGAGAGGTCGGACACAAGCGGTACCGGTACATGCGCACAACGTACAGACAGCCACCGACAAACCCGGGACGGTCCCCATGCCGCACCAAGCCGCGTTCCCTCCCCGCCCTGAAGGACAGGGCCTCCACGCTGCAGGTATCCGATGACCAACGAACAGAGCGCCTGGGACCAGTGGCTCGCCGGCCTCCCGACGCAACAGCGCGCCGCCGCGATCGCACTGCGGGACCGCTTCGCCCAAGTCGGTGCAGACGGACCGGAGGAGTGGGCCATGTCGGAGGTCTCCGAAGACATCCCCCAGCTGGCGGGCTTCCTGCTGCTGCGCCGCCTCTGGGACGAGGTCCTCGACGGATGGGGCAGTCCGGGCGCGGTGGAGAACGTCCCTGCGGCAGCTCGCCTGCTCGCCGCCGGAGCCGAACGCGACGACATCGTGCTCACCATGCAAGCCGCCGCGTTCGAGGCGGTCTTCGGCACACTGCTCGTGATCGACGATTCCAGTGCCACCACCCCGGATGACCAGCCGTATCCAGGCTGGAGTCTTCACGAGACCGACTCCACCGGCCAAGACACCGGACGACGCCTGGGCGGCCTTTACGAGAGCCTTCGCGCAACGGACCCGTCCGGACGCGACGCTCAGGGCTTCTCGACCTGACACGTCTTGCACGTCCACCCGCACGCTTCACCAAGATGGCCCCTTCGCCAGATGGCGCTGACCTGCGGATAGTCGGCTGAATTGGCGCTAGCGGCTGCGGCTGCGCAGCAGGTCTCGCGTGTAGGCGGCGAGACGGGCGGCATCGTCAGGGTCCAAGGTCTTCAGGGACATGTCGACGGGCTTGCCGCGATCGATCGCGGACAGCGCGCTTTCGGGCGGTTGGTCGATCCATTCGACGATCGGCCGGACCGCGTCGGCGACGGGACGAGCGAAGAATCTCGCGAGCAGTCTGATCGTGTTTCGGATGAGCGGGTTCGGGTGACCGTCGGCTCCACTGCGCGTGAATCCGGGATGGTAAAGGATGTAGCGGACCTTGCTCTCCGCCTGGCCGGCGAACGCGACGCCGAGCAGGTCGTTCGCCCGGCCGGCCTGGAGTTGGGCACGCACCTGCCCGTAACGGCGCGCCAGCTGCGGATCGTCCCAAAAGATCTTTCCTGCGGTGCTCCCGACACCGGCCACGTTGATGATCACGGGGTCGGGAGCGGCGTCGAGAAGCGGGCGCAGCCGGTGGCCGAGCAGATAGCGGCTCAGGTAGTAAAGGGCGAAGGTGAACTCGAGTCCGTCCTGGGTCTCTTTGTATTCGGGACTGATCCGGTTGGCGAACAATGCCAGCGCATCGATGGCCTGATGCTGCTCGGAGATGTCAGCGATGACCCGTTCGACTTCGGCGATCGAGGACAAGTCCGCCCGCAGAAACCGCAGGTTCGGATCGGCGGCGTGGTCGAGCAGGGCGCGGCCCCTCGCCTCGTTACTGCCGATCACGGTGACGTGGTCGCCTCTGGCCAGCCGTTCCAGGGCGACCGCCCGGCCCATGCCGGTGGTCCCGCCGCTGATGATGACGGTCTTGGACGGCTGGTCCGGCACTGTGCGACTCCCTAGTCTCGTAAGCGGCACGTCTGATCATGTGCCGCCCCGGCGGATGGCGGAAGAAGGCAGTTAGATGTCCGGTACGAACACCGGTGTTCCCTCTGTGCTGGCGCATGACCTGCCTCGCCCGGTGCCCGCCGACGAGTTGGCCGCGTGTCCGGTCGGGGACGTGTTCCGGCGGGTGGGCGACAAGTGGAGCATGCTCCTGGTGATCCTTCTCGGGGGTCGTCCGCACCGGTACAACGAACTGCACCGTGCCGTCGACGGCATCAGCCAACGCATGCTGACCCGTACCCTGCGAGGTCTGGAGGCCGACGGGCTGGTAAGACGCGAGGTGCACCCGACGGTGCCGCCAAGCGTCGAGTACAGCCTGAGCCCGCTCGGCGGCAGTCTGCTGGAACCGCTTTCAGCGCTGGCCGACTGGGCAGTCCGCCACGAGGCGGAAATCAACGAGGCCCGCTCCCGACACACGGACGCCCGGCGACGCTAACGTTAGTACTGCTTGAGCCGCTGGATCAGGCGGGCGGCTTCCGCCACGGACAGAGAGAGGTGGCCCCCACCCGGGTCCTTGCTGTCCCGCACCCCGACCCCGGCGTCTGGCGCAAGTCGTCCCAGCTCAACGCAGTGCTGGTCATCTGCTCCACCGCTGTGAGTGCTCTTGCGCCATGCGTTCGTCACGCTTGACTTTCCTGATACTGCTTGAGCCGCTGGATCAGACATGCAGCCTCCGCAACAGGCAGCGAGAGGTGACCACCGTCTGGGTTCTTGGAGTCCCGAACACCGATCTCGCCCCCTGGCGCGAGGCGGCTGACCTCAACACAGTGCTCATCATTCACGCCGCCGCTGTACGAGCTCTTCCGCCACTTCGTACTCATGTGAGTCGCTCCGCATACTGCTTGATGATCTCGCGAGAGGCTTCCTCAGAGGCAGCCTTCACGCCGATGCGATCGAACATAACGGACAGCTCCCGAACCTCGCCAGGCGTTTCGATCAGGCGTCCGCCATGCTGCGCACCGGAGTACGCGACGTCGCGGTCCTCCAGTCCAAGGATCTGCACCGACCCCTCGAAACCCATGTGCGCGCCGGACGAGAAAGGGATGATGCGCAAACTCACATGCGGAAGCTCAGCAAGGGCAAGCAGATGCTCAAACTGCTTCCTCATTACGTCTGGGCCACCGACCATGCGGGCGAGGACAGCCTCGTCAATCACCGCCCAGGTCAGGAGCGAATCTCCCTTCTCCCAGTACGCCCGCTTGCGCGCGACGCGGCGAGCCATGGTCGCGTCCAGATCTTTGAACCTGCTCGCCTCGACGCAGGCCCAGGTGTAGTCGTCTGTTTGGAGCGCCAGGGGGACGGCCTGACCGTGATAGGTCTTGACGGAGATGGCCTCCTCTTCGTACTTGTCGAGCTGCCTCCCCCAATCCGGATCGTGCATCATTCGGGCAAACCAGAGTAAGAGCTGCAACAGCCTTCCGGTCCCGTACTTCTCGTCGAGCTTCACCAAATGATCTTCTTGAGGACGCTGCCTCCCCGCCTCGATGTTACAAACAGAAGACCTCGTGACTCCGATGATCTTTCCGGCCTGAGCGAGCGAGAGACCAGCCCTCTCGCGAAGAAAACGCAGGTAGAAGGCCAGGAAGTGATACATGGAGATCTTGGGATCGAGGGGATCGCGAACGAGGGGCACCAGTCCTCCTGTTTTGCAATGTTGTATGTACAGGTCAACACTAAGACCCCCCGTGATCCTTGTCGCAGGAAATCAAAATCTCGGCAAGGGCGGGGCGATGGCGATGGCGATGACAGCGAGTGGGGATCTGGTTATGCCCCTTATGGGCACACCGTCCGCAGTGGGACTGGCGCGAACGCTTGTGGATGCACGAATCCGCAACTGGCACTATTTCCACATTCTGGACAGTGCGCTTCTGGTCGTCTCGGAGCTCGTGACCAACGCGGCCCGGCAGACGCCGCACGAGGAGATCCGCCTCCAGCTCAGCCGGGACGGGCACGGCATCGTCATCGCCGTCTGGGACGCCGACTACGCCCTGCCCCAGACCAAGCCGATGAAGGAACTCACCCTCGAAGACCTGGACCTGTCGGAGGAGGCGTTCGACGACAACGGCGGCTGGGGCCTGCACATCGTCCAAGCGCTGTCGGCCAAGTGCGGCGTCACCGGTGACCCGGCAGGCGGCAAGTGGGTCTGGTCACGCATCCATCCGTGATCTACCGGCTGTCGGCCGCGTGTCCGCCGCCATCGGGCGGGAGATGGCGGCGGCACGTTATTCGGCCGGCTCCGCCTGGTCGGCCGTGGGGGCGCCGCGCTTCGGGCCTCGGGCTAGGACGAAGAGGAGCAGGGCTGCCATGACGGCGACGCCTGCCCACATGGACTGCTGCCAGCCCTCGACGAACGACTGCTGGGCGGCATGCACAAGTGTCGGTGCATGCGGGCCCGCGCCGTCGGCCGCTTTCATGGCGTTGGCGACGCCTTCACGGGCGGTGGCGGCGGTGCTCGAAGGGACGCCGTCGAGCTTACCGCTGATGGCGTTGCGGTAGCCGACGGCCAAGAGGGTGCCCAGCAAGGCGACGCCCAATGCCGTACCGAGTTCCCGAGTGACGTCGTTGAGCGCAGACGCGACGCCCTGGCGTTCGCGTGGCAGGGAGGCGGTGATGGCCTCGGTCGAAGGGGTCATCGACAGGCCCATGCCGATGCCCATGGCGAGCATGCCGGGGAGGACGGACAGGTAGCCGCCGTCAACGGAGACGATGCCGGCCATAAGCGCCAGGCCGGCGCCCGCCAGCAGGATGCCCGTCGCCATGGTCGCGCGGGGGCCGACATGGGCGGCCATCTTGGGGGCTAGGCCCGAGGCCGCCATCATCAGTACGGCCATGGGCATGAGCGCGAGTGTGGACATCAGCCCCGACCAGCCCAGCACGGCCTGGAGGAAGGGGAACAGGACCACGAAGATGCCGGCCTGCACCCCGAAGACCGTCATCAGCGTGATGGAGCCGCCGGCCAGGCCGCGCTCGCGGAACAGGCGCACGTCCAGCAGCGAGGCGTCCCGGCGGTGCAGCTCCCAGGTCACGAAGCAGACGGTGGCGGCGATCCCGGCGGTGAGGCTGATCAGGACGGCGGGGTGGGTCCAGCCGCGCTGCGGCCCCTCCTGCAGGACGAGGACGAGGCCGATCACGGCGATGACGGAGGTCAGCGCCCCGACGATGTCGAAGGAGTGCCCGGAGGCCTCGCGGGAGTCGGGCACCGAGCGCAGCACCATGACGAGCGCGACGATGACCAGGACGACGGGCAGGACGAACAGCCATCGCCAACTCGCCAGGTCCACGAGGGCGGCGGACAGGAACATGCCGAGGATGCCGCCGCCCCCGGCGACGCCGGTCCAGACGCCGATCGCCCGGCCGCGTTCCCGGGCGGGGAAGGTGGAGGTGATCACCGCGAGGGTGATCGGCATGATCATCGCCGCGCCGACGCCGCCGAGCAGGCGCGCGGCGAGCATGACCTCGGCCGACGGGGCCAGACCCGCGAGGACGCCGGCGATGCCGAAGACGCCCAGACCGGCGATCAGCATGGGTTTGCGGCCCAGCCGGTCGCCGATCGCGCCGAGCGGCAGGAGCAGGGCGGCCAGTGCGAGGGTGTACACGTTGATGATCCAGAGGATCGTGCTCTGCGATGCGTCGAAGGCTGCGGCCAGATCGGGCTGGGCGACGTTCAGCCCGGACACCGAGGCGATGACGGCCATCAACGCGACGCAGACCGCGATCAGGATCATGCGTAGTCGGCGTGGGTCCGGTGAGTCCTGGCCCGAGGCGGCGCCCCCGGCTTCGGCAGCTCCGGTGGCGCCCACCTGCGGAGACTGGTTCATACTCATGGATTCCTCTCAAAGGGCATGCGGACTGCGCGCCGGGCGAGCCGGTCGCATCGGACGGGGAAGGCGGAGCCGCGCGCCACAGGGGCGCGGTCGCGTGGTGCTCCGGCGCGGGCGGATGTCGGCGGGTGGCGCCGCCGTCCGCCCTACCTGCACGGAAGCTAGTCGCGTTTGCCCAAGAGGCATAGAATTTTGCTTATGACGCAAGATGATGGAGAACTGGACGGCCTGGTGCGCAAACGAATCCGCGCCCTGCGGGTCGCGCAGGGATGGTCGCTGGAGGAGTTGGCCAAGCGCGCCCATCTCAGCCAGTCCACGCTCAGCCGCATCGAGAACGGTCGGCGGCGCCTGGCACTGGACAGCCTCGTCACGCTCGCCCGCGCCCTGGACACCACTCTCGATCAGCTCGTCGAGGACGCGTCCGACGACGTGGTCATCAGCCCGATGATCGACAGCGCCCACAGCACGATGCGCTGGCCCATCAAGGCCGATCCCGGCATGATCGTCGTACGTCAGCGCATGACCGAGCCGCCGCCTGACAACCCGTCGCGAATGCGCGCTCACCCCGGACGCGAATGGCTGGTCGTCCTGTCCGGCACCGCGGTCCTGATGCTGGGGCACCGCCGCTTCCGCGTCGAGACCAACCAGGCCGCGGAGTTCCCCACGATGCTGCCGCACGCCATCGGCGCCGAGGGCGGCCCCTGCGAGATCCTGGGCATCTTCGACCGGGACGCCCGCCGCGGTCACCAGCGCGGTGACGGCGACGACGACGCGAACCGCCCCGAGCAGTGACGGACGCGGCGCACACCGGCCCGGTACGCAGCTTGCGCGGTCGGCAGATCAGACGGGCATCGCCTTGCGCGTTCGGCAAGCCGCGATGCCATTGACGCATGGGCGATGCAGGATGGCGGCGTGAACGCCACTCCACCGCATGCAGCGCACCCCGGCCACCACCTGGGGCATCAGCCCGATCACCCGCACGACCTCGACGGCCAGGCCGAGCTCCTCGACCTGGACGCGGAGGTCCTCGCCGACCACATCGCCGGCATCACCGCCTGGCTACCCGTCCATGCGGAACCCCGTCAGATCGTGGATCTGGGCTGCGGGACGGGCACCGGCGCCCTGGCCCTGCTCGCCCAGTTTCCCCAGGCACACGTGACCGCCGTCGATTCCTCGCCCGGTTATCTCCACCGCCTCCAGGAGAAGGCGCGCGCAGTGGGGGTGGCGGATCTCGTCCACCCCGTCCAGACCGACCTCGACGCCGACTGGCCCGACCTCGGCACGCCGGACCTGGTGTGGGCCTCGGCCTCGATGCACCACATGGCCGACCCCGAGCGCGCCTTGCGCAAGGTCCACGACATCCTCGTGCCGGGGGGCCTCTTCGCCGTCGTCGAACTGGCCGGCTTCCCCCGCTTCCTGCCCGCTGACGCCCCAGAGGACCGACCGGGCCTGGAGGAGCGCTGCCACGCCGCGGCCGACCACCTCCACGCCGGACGCGTGGACCATCGCGGCGCCGACTGGGGGCCGATGCTGACCGCCGCCGGATTCACCATCGAGGGCGAACGCACCTTCTCCGTGAACATCGCGGGCTCCCGCAGCGAGGCGGTCGGCCGCTACGCCCTGGGGGGCCTGCGGCGCATCCGCGCCAAGGTCGCCGATGCACTCTCGGCGGACGACCTCGCCGCGCTCGACCGGCTGCTCGACGACGATGGCCCTCACAGCGTCCTGCGCCGCGACGACCTCGCGGTACGCACCGAACGCACCGTCTGGGCCGCCCGCCGCAACGAGTGAGCCGCCCGTCGTCCAGCCCTCGTCAGCGGCGGCGGATGGGTTACTTCGCGTCGTGCGGGCGGGGGTGCGAGGGGCGGTGGTGCTCGGTCAGGACGATGAGCAGGCGGGTGAGTTCGTCCTTCTGGCCGGGGGTGAAGGGGGCGAGGAGTTCGCGCTGGGCGTCGGTGACGAGCGCGTCGAGGTGCTCCAGGCGGCGATGGCCGGCGGGGGTGAGGGTGATGACGTTCCGGCGGCGGTCGGCGGGGTCGGCCTCTCGGCGGATGTATTCGGCGCCGGCGAGTTCGTTGAGGACGGCGACCATGTCGCTGCGGTAGATGCCGGTGCGGCGGCTGAGTTCGGCCTGGCTGGCGGCACCGGCCTCGGCGAGCGCGGTCAGCACGGCGAAGTGCCACTTGCGAGCGCCTTCGCCGGCCAGGCGCTCGCTGACGAGCCGGTCGGCGGCGGCCGCGGCCCCGGCGAGCAGGCGGCTGGGGATGGCGCGCAGCCGGGCCGGAGTGGGTTCGGGGGTCGGGCTCATGGGTTCTCCTCCACCTCTTGCGTTAGTGACACTAACAGTCTAGTTTCGTTAGTGACACGAACGTTAGACCTCCGAACGATTTTCCTGGAGTGAAGATCATGATCAAGCCGTACCGCATCGACATCCCCCAGGCCGACCTCGACGACCTGGCCGACCGCCTCTCCCGCACCCGTTGGCCCAACGAGATCGCCGGTGCCGGGTGGGACTACGGCTTCCCGCTGGCTCGGCTGAAGGAACTCGCCGAGTACTGGCGCACCGGCTACGACTGGCGTGCGCAGGAGGCCGAGCTGAACGAGCTTCCGCACTTCACCACCGAGATCGACGGCCAGAACATCCACTTCGTCCACGTCCGGTCCTCGAAGCCGGACGCGCTCGCGCTGATCCTCACCCACGGGTGGCCCGGTTCGTTCCTGGAGTTCCTCGACGTGATCGAGCCCCTGTCGCGCGACTTCCACCTGGTGATTCCGTCCATCCCGGGTTTCGGTTTCTCCGGGCCGACCTCTGAGCGCGGCTGGGATGTCGTCCAGGTCGCGCGGGCCTGGGCCGAGCTGATGCGCCGGCTGGGGTACAAGCGCTATGGCGCGCAGGGGGGCGACTTCGGCGCGGGCATCTCGATGGCGCTCGGCGCGGTCGTACCCGAACAGGTCGTCGGGGTGCACGTCAACTACCTGCCGACCCGGCCGGTCCCGGACGCCGACATCGAACTGTCGGAAACGGATGAGGCCCGGCTGGACAAGGTTCGGAAGTTGATGGCGAATCGTCCGCCGTACCAGGCTCTGCAGGCGCTCACCCCGCAGACCATCGGCTACGCGCTGACCGACTCGCCGGTCGGCCAGTTGGTCTGGATCGCCGAGCGCTTCGCGCAGTGGACCGACCCTCGCTCGCAGATCAGCGACGAGCGGATGCTCACCGACATCTCGCTGTACTGGCTGACCGCCACGGCGGCGTCCTCGGCGCGCCTGGCCCGCGAGACTCCGCGGCGGATCGAGCCGTGCCCGGTACCGGTCGGCGTGGCGGTGCTCCCCCACGACATCACGCAGTCGGTGCGACCGCTGGCCGAGCGGCTGTACGACATCAGGCACTGGTCGGAGTTCGAGCGCGGCGGCCACTTCGCCGCGATGGAGGTGCCGGAACTGCTCGCCGAGGACGTCCGGGACTTCTTCCTTACCCTCCTCAAGTGACACGGGCGTCAGCTCGTCGAACTACGCGAGGAAGCCATCATGACCGGCACCGAAACCCTGATCCGCGAACGCGCATAGCGGCCGCGGCAGCGGAGCGCCGCAACGAGTGAGGCGCCCGTCGTCCAGACCCTGTCAGCGGCGGCATGTGGCTGTGGTCACGCAAGCATTCTCGCGAGAGGGCAGGTTGTGCCGTCGAACTCCGAGGTGTTGCGTCACCAGGACTCAGCACTCCAGCCAGCTCCTTCGAATGGCGCGCAGGTGGGGGCGTCGCCTTTCGGACGACCCGGGGCTCTCCGCAGCGTGCCGAGCGGCTCAGTCGTCCGGGGTCCACCCGTGGACGCTGAAGGCTTCCCCGCGCTCGATCGCGGCGAGGGCCCGCGCACAGTGGGGGATCAGGTCGGCCGGTGGAGCCGCTGGGTCGATCCACAGCGCCTCCGATGCCTTATCGGGCTCGGCCGCACGCGGTTCGCCTCCCCAGCGGCGGAAGGTGAACCAGTAGTCGCTGATCGCGTGGCAGGGGCCGGGCAACGACGCCTCGGCGCGGTGCATAACGTGGCTGAACACGGCATCGTCGCGGTGAAGGGTCACGCCGGTCTCTTCCCCGGCCTCCCGGATCGCGGCCGCCAGGACGTCTTCGCCGGGCTCGATCCGTCCGGCGGGCGGGCAGAGCCAGCCGTCGCGGTAGCCGGTGTTGTGGCGGCGCAGCACCAGCACCGCGCCGTCCTCGCGCCGCAGCAACACGTGGGGCGCGATGAAGGATCCGTGCCAGCCGTTCGCAGCGACCGCGTCCGCCCCGCCGACCTCGCGGGCGGAGACGACGCCGAGCCGTTTAGCCATGTGCTGTCCGGCCTGGTCAGGGCCCCCGGCCAGGTCGACCATGGGCACGGCGGCGGAAAGGATCACGTCGGCCAACTCGTCCAGCACATCCGCGGCGGTCTTGTGGATGCCCTTGCGGGGATTGCCGCCGGTCATCCCGAGGTAGGCCTCGACGACCTCGCCGACCTCTTCGGCGATCTTCATCACCAGCAGATGCGTCGGCACGTCGGCCAGATAGCCGGTCCGGATCCGGGCGGAATCGGCCCAGAAACCGCGGCAAGGCTCAGCGCCTTCGGAATTCACCACGCCGCGACCCTAGAACCCGCAGCGCCGACACATCCTCGATTCTCGAACACTCGGCCGAACCATAGGCCCCTCGGGCGGACCGGTGGTGACGAACGTCCGGCCGCGGTCGGTAAGACGCACCGAACCCGGCAGCCGCCGGAGTCGTCGGAAGCCCTGTAACGGCTTCCGAGTCGGCCGCTTCGGCCCCACGAAGCCGACAAGATCATGCAATAGTGTCGCGAGCCGATTCCGGGCCGGGTGTTCGGGACGTCCGCGGCAGCACTTGGAGGAGCTCTCGGTGACAGGACCCGCTGGTCCGCCGTGGGGACAAGGCGGACACAGGCCACCGCCTCCCCCCATTCCGCCGCAACACCGTCCACCCCCTCCCGGATATGGACCACCGCCGCCCTGGTGGCAGGGCCCGCCACCGCCGCCGCCGCAGTATCCGCCTCACCCGCAACGTCCCTACCCGCCCCAGCCCCCGCCTCCGCACCCGCCGTATCGGCCGCCCGGACCTCCGCGGCCGCCGTCGCGGGCGCGGCGGATCCTCCGGAAGCTGAACCCGTTCCTCGCCGCGCGGGCGGTGTTCCGGCCTTCACGGCCGGACCTGATCGTCGACACGCACGTCCGGAAGCTGCAGGTCGCCCGTGCCTGGGCGGGCATCGTGGTGACTCTCGCCGTGGCCGGGGTCTACAGGGCCACCGCCCCCAAGGAACTGGCGGACGAGCGGTTCGGTGACGCCTGGATCAACGTCCTGATCCTCACTTGCGTCCTGCCACTGGTCGTGGGCGCCTTCGTCGTTGCCGCCCGGCCGCCGAACCGTGGCGCTTTCGCGCGCCGGCTCCGCTACCCGTTGATAGCGGTCGCGGCGATGTTCGGCTCCATGTTCACGTTCGTGCTCGCGGCCGTACCCGATCTGGAGGGTGCGCGCGACGCGGCGGGGCCGGTGGTGATGATCCCCGTGGGAGTGGTCCTTTTCCTCTGGATGCTCCCCTTCACCCTCTACGGCATCGTCCTCTCACTGACCAACGTGTTCCGGACGGCCGACATCCACGAGGTGGTACCGCCCCTGGTGAGCGTGTCGGCGTCCTGGGTGATGGCCGTGGTCAACCTTTTCAGCGACTCCTACAAGGGAGTTCCGCAGGTCCTGGCCCTGGCACTGATGCTCGGGGCGCCGGTGACGGTATCCGCTCTCGCCTACTACGAACTGCGCAGACTCCGCCTCCTGCACGGCATCACGCTAGCCAACACACTCCTGCGCTGACCCGCACCTTCGGATGCCTCTCCGGGCTGTTCGCATCAGCGAGGCGTAGTGATCAGCTCCAGGGTGCGTTCTAGTTCGTGAGCCGGAGCCTGGTGGGAGTTCCACATCAAGCGCAGATCGTCACCATGTCGGCGCGGAACCACATGGGTGTGGAAGTGGAAGACCTCCTGCCCGGCGGCTTCTCCAGTGGAGTGGGTCACGTTCACTCCGTCTGGCGCCAGTGTCGCCTTCACCAGGGCGGCGACCCGATGCGCCATCCGAGCAACAGCCTCATGAACGGGCTCGGAGATGGTCCAGATATCGGCGGCGTGTTCACGCGGGACGACCAGCGTGTGTCCCGGCGCGGCCGGGGCGATGTCGAGGAACGCCACGGTGCGCTCGTCCTCAAGGACCCGATATGACGGCAGCCGCCCCGCAACGATCCCGCAAAAGGTGCAGTCCTTCACCACCTGATGATCACATTTCCCGACCGGAGCGCCCCGACGGGAGGGTGCGCCCACTGCGCAGGTGTGGCCGGATTCGGCCAGCCGCGAACCACGGATACGGGTTGAAATCACCCGGCGACGATCAGCTACGAATGGTGGATGGGTATCGGGCTGAGTGTCACCACGAACGAAACCCCCGACGGACGGACCATCGTCCACTACGACGGGCAGTCCTTCGAGCTGACTCCCTCCCCCGGTCAGACATCCCTGGAGGTTGGGTGTCAAGCGGCGAGGT
>NZ_BDDE01000015.1 GCF_008327685.1 Actinomadura sp. K4S16 | reverse complement strand
ATCACGGCGGGGCCCTTTTCCTGTTTCCTGGCTCTGCTCGCTGTTAGTCTGCGCGCCATGAATCACCTGTTCGCCCGGTTCCTGGACGGGCGTATCCGTGTCTACGAGATCGACGCCGCCGCGGAGGGGCTCCTCCAACCGGTGAGTTCCGTCCAGGTCGGTACCGATCTGGAGATATGCGGTCTCGCCGTCGCCCCTCTGGGGGACCGGCTCGTCTGTACGACGAAGCACGAGGTCGTCTGCCTGGACCGCGACGGTGTCGAGCTCTGGCGATACACGCTCCTCCCCAGATCGACGGAGAAGTACGGGCACATGCCGAGTGCCGCGTTCTCCCCGGACGGAACGCTCGTCTGGGTCTACCGGCCGGATGCGATGGCGGGTCGCGGGACCACCGACACATGGGTGGTTCTCGACGCCCGGTCCGGCGAGGTCCGGGCACAGGCCGATCTGAAGTCCTGCGGGCACGGCGGGGAGCACCTGCCACTGCCGGACGGGTCACGGATGCTGCTCGACGTGGGCGAAGGCCAGGACGGTTCTCTCGTCTTCGCCGGCTTCCTCACGGGGACGACGCTCGAACTGGAGCAGTACCCGTGGGACGACCGATGCGTCATGGCCCTGGCGCCGGGCGGCAGGCAGTTCATGAGCATCGACCACGGGCAGCAGGACGTGGCCTTCCACGAGTCTCCGAGCGGCAAGGTGGTGCTGAGGCTGCCGGTGGCCGCGTTCGGGCACGACCCCGAGGACGCGGCGTTCGAGTGGAGCGGCGGGTATCTGGACGCCGGCACCGCCATCGTCACGATCTGCGGTGAGCTCGAAGAAGACGACGTACCGGACGACGAACGGGAATGGCACGTCCACTATCGGGTCGATCTGCGCACCGGTGGAGTGGTCGGCCGGTTCGACGCGCACTCCCGCCATTCATACGATCTGGAGCCGCTGGGGGACGGTTCCTGGCTGACGACGGACCCGGACGGCAGGCCCGTCCGCTGGATCGACCGAGGGGAGAGCAGCTGAGGTCGGTCTACCGCGCTCGTAGGGGTCGGCTCCCCCGGCGGGTGAGCGGTAGTCGGCGAGGCTGTCAGGGCCGGGAGCACGACCTTCGGTGAGGGGTCAGAAGTCGTCGCCGGCGAGGACGGTGTCGGCGTCGACGATCCGGTACGCGTAGCCCTGCTCGGCCAGGAAGCGCTGCCGGTGGGCGGCGTAGTCCTGGTCCAGGGTGTCGCGGGCCACGACGGCATAGAAGCGCGCTCCAGCACCGGACGCCTTGGGACGCAGGAGGCGCCCCAAGCGCTGGGCCTCCTCCTGCCGGGACCCGAAGGCGCCCGAGACCTGGACGGCGACGGACGCCTCCGGCAGGTCGATGGAGAAGTTCGCCACCTTGGACACGACCAGCACGTCGATCTCCCCGCTGCGGAACGCGTCGAACAGCCGCTCCCGCTCGCGGACCCGCGTCTCCCCCTTGATGACCGGCGCGTCCAGGAGCGTGCCCAGCTCGTCCAGTTGGTCGATGTACTGGCCGATGACGAGCGTCTGCTCGCCGCGGTGCCGGTCGACGAGCGCCTGGATGAGCTTGGTCTTGGTGTCCGTCGTGGCGCAGAAGCGGTACCGCTCCTCGGGTTCGGCGGTCGCGTAGGCGAGGCGTTCGGAGTCGGTGAGGGTGACGCGCACCTCGACGCAGTCGGCGGGCGCGATCCAGCCCTGCGCCTCCATGTCCTTCCACGGCGCGTCGTACCGCTTGGGGCCGATGAGGGAGAACACGTCCCCTTCGCGGCCGTCCTCCCGGACGAGGGTGGCGGTGAGGCCGAGGCGGCGGCGGGCCTGGAGGTCGGCGGTCATGCGGAAGATGGGCGCGGGCAGCAGGTGGACCTCGTCGTAGACGACCAGGCCCCAGTCGCGGGCGTCGAAGAGCTCCAGGTGCGCGTAGGCGCCCTTCCGGCGGGTCGTCATGATCTGGTAGGTCGCGATGGTGACCGGCCGGATCTCCTTCTTGGTGCCGGTGTACTCGCCGATCTCGTCCTCGGTGAGGGACGTGCGGCGCAGCAGCTCCTGCTTCCACTGGTGCGCGGAGACGGTGTTGGTGACGAGGATCAGCGTGGTCGCCTGGGCGCGGGCCATGGCGGCGGCGCCGACGATGGTCTTGCCGGCGCCGCAGGGCAGGACGACGACGCCGGACCCGCCGTGCCAGAACGCCGACGCGGCCTCGCTCTGGTAGGAGCGCAGGCCCCAGCCGTCCTCGACCAGGGAGATGGCGTGGGCCTCGCCGTCGACGTATCCGGCGAGGTCCTCGGCGGGCCAGCCGATCTTGAGCAGGGCCTGCTTGAGGGCGCCGCGCTCGCTCGGGTGGACGGCGACGGCGTCGTCGCCGACCCGGTCCCCGATCATGCCCTTGATCTTCTTGGCGCGCATCACCTCCTCCAGCACCGCCCGGTCGGAGGACGAGAGGATGAGCCCGTGGACGGGGTCCTTCTCCAGCCGCAGCCGCCCGTAGCGGGCCATCGTGTCGGCGACGTCCACGAGCAGGGCGTGCGGGACGGGGTACCGGGAGAACCGGATCAGGGTGTCGACGACCTGCTCGGCGTCGTGGCCGGCGGCGCGCGCGTTCCACAGCGCCAGCGGCGTCACCCGGTAGGTGTGGACGTGCTCGGGCGCCCGTTCGAGCTCGGCGAACGGGGCGATCTCCTTGCGGCAGGCGTCGGCCAGCTCGTGGTCGACCTCGAGCAGCAGCGTCTTGTCGGACTGGACGATGAGCGGACCGTCGGTCAAAGCAGAAGCCCCCGTCGGGTTTCGGAAGATCGATGCCCTCACCCGGATCGGGGCACCGCTGCCGCACGCTACCCGAGCGGCGGCGGCGCTTCGCGCGTTCGGCGAGGACCGGAGGATTCAACGCCCCGGCCGCCGCCTTTATTGCCGCGCCCGCGCCGCGGACGCCGGCCGCCGCGAACCGCGGGGACGCCGGTCAGATCCCCTCGCTGGAGCCGTACTCCGGGTCGGACATGACGCCGAACGCGATCCAGACGACCGCGAGGACGATGCCGAGGAGGACGGACGCGGCGAAGAGCGACCAGCTCCAGATCGTCAGTTTCCGGGTGGACTGCGGGTCGGTGTGGACCCGGCCGAGGGCGACCGCCGCGGTGATCAAGCCGGCGAGCGCGATTACGTTGCAGCACATCACGACCAGGACGGCGTTGCAGACGAGCGCGGCGATGGTGGACCCGTTGCCCGTGGACTGGTGGGGGGAGACGCCCGGCGGCCCGTAGCCGTAGCCGGGCTGGCCGTAGCCGGGCTGGGTGTACCCGTACTGCTGCCCGTACGCGCCGCCCGCGTCCCAGTTCTGGGATCCGCCGTAAGGGTCTTCCCAGCCCGACGGCGGACGCCCTCCGTAGCCGCTCATCGGGGAGCCTCCTCACACCACTCGTCCGGACACGCTACCGGTCCGATGGATCATTGATTGGACCGTATGCGACGTTCGCCGGTTCCCGCGGCGCGGAGCGTCCGGTTCCGGACAGCGGCCGGCCCGGGAGCGGCGAAGGCGGAGCGGCCTCAGGAGGCGTCGTCGAGCTCGGAGACGCCGGTGATGCGGTGCAGGGCGAAGCGGTGCACGGCGGCGCGGGTCGCGTCGTAGCCGGTGAGGAAGCCGCCCTCGACCCGGACGGGCTCGACGATGCGGCTGGACGCCTGGCCCTGCTGGTCGAGGTAGCCGATCCAGACGCGGCCGCCGCGCTCGACGGCGCCGCGGAGCCGCTCGACGGTGGCCATCGCGGGCGAGCGGGGCGGCTCGCCGGCCGGTGCCTGCCGGGCGTGCTCGGCGCCGTGCAGGGACGCCTCGTCGCCGGCGCGCAGCGCCCGCACCGCCGCGGAGATCATCGAGGCGTCGGTGCGGTCGTCGGGGCGGAGCCGGACGATCTCGGCGGTGGGCGGCGGGTCGGCGCGCTGCGCGTCCGGCCGGGTCACGATCACGCCGCCGCCGGGCGCCTCGGCGACCGGGGCCAGGCCCATGGCGCGCAGGCCGTCGAGCAGGTCGGCGCGCTGGAGCCCGGACGCCAGGACGGTCGGGGCCAGGCGGTGCAGGCGCAGCGGGGCGGCGCGCCGGTCGGCGAGGATCTCGTCGAGGGTGGCGGGCGAGTCGGTGCGGACGTAGGACGACAGGGCCCCGACGCGCAGGTGCCCGTGCCGGCGGGCGACGTCGTCGATCAGGTAGACGAGCGGCTGCGGGAGCGGGGTCGCCGAGTGCCGGGTGAGCAGGTCGGTGACGTCGGCGGCGGTCCGCCCCGCGTCCAGGGCCCGGCGGATCGACTCGGGGGTGAAGCGGTACACGGTGGCGCCGCCGGTGGACTCGACGTCGGCGGCGAGCGCCAGCTCCCGGGCGAGGTCGGTGACCAGCGGGCCGGGCGCGACGGCGGTCAGGTCGGCCTGGACGAGGATCTCGTCGACGGGCTCCGGAAGGTACTTCTCCAGCGCGGGCTCGGGGTCGTCCCCGGCGAGCAGGTCGCGGCCGAACGGGACCAGCTCGCCGAAGCCGGTCAGGCCGAGGGCGGCGGCCTCGCGGAGCGTCCAGCCGACGAGGCGGTCGCGGACGGGCCCGCCGTGGCGGGGGCGCAGCCACGCCAGGCGGGCGCGGAGCGCGTCCTCGCCGACGACGACGCCGCGGTCGGCACTGGCGAGGACCTCCAGCACGGCGCGCCGGGTGGTCGGCGCGCTGCTGCGCACCATCGCCTCGCTGAGCGCGTTGATCAGCCGGTCGCGGTCGTCGCGGTCCCCGGCGAGCCCGGCGGCGCGGTCGGACTTCAGCCAGCCGCGGGCCAGCTCCGTCCAGCGCCCGGCGGTGTCGCGCATGAGCCACAGGTCGTAGGCGGGGGTGGGCAGCCACTCGCCGTCGAGGTCGCCGCTGCGGGTCAGCAGGCCGGCCGCGTACGCGACCTCGACGAGCAGGGCGGCCTTCCACTCCGGGACGTCCAGGAGCGTCGCGGCGGCGCGCAGGTCGCGGACGGCGAGGCCGCCGCTGCGCAGCACCGGCGGCGGTTCGAGGCCCCAGCGCTCCAGCAGCTCCTCGATGAGCCGGACGGCGCCCGCGGCCTCGCCCGCCGCGGCGCGCACGACCACGTCCTCGGGGCGCGGTTCCGCCGCCGGGGTGAGCGGGGGCGGCTCGGCCGGGACGTCCCGGAACAGCCGCCCGCCGCGCAGGTGCAGGGCGACCTCGCGGGGCAGCGTGACCGTGCGGTCGTCCTCGGCGGCGAGGAGCCCGCGCGCCAGGAGCCGCTCGATGGGGGTGGTGGCGGTGTCGAGCCGGACGGGGCGGCGCGCGTCGGCGACCCGCCCGACCGGCGGGCCCCAGGCGAGCTGGTCGAGGGCGGCCCGCGCCTCGGGCCCGGCGTCGTCGATGAGAGAGGCCGGGTCGGTCAGCAGCTCGGAGAGCCGGGCGAGGAGCCGGCCGGAGTCGGCGAAGCCGCGCGGGGCCTCGCCGTCCAGGTCGGCGACCAGGTCGGTGAGGCGTTCGGCGGGGTAGCCCGCGAAGACCTCCCGGACGGGCGGGCCGAGCCCGGCGGGGTGCGGCAGGCTCTGCCGGACGCCGGGCGCCGCGGCCGGGGCGCCGTCCCCCCAGGCGAGGCCGAACCGGCGGAGCGTGCCGAGCGCGTTCGCGGCCTGCTCGGCGGTGGCGCCGAGGGCGGTGGCGAGCGCGTCCGGCCCGGTCGGCGAGGGCAGGACGAGCAGGGCCTCCAGGACGGCGAGGGTGAAGCGGTCCAGCCGGTCGAGCGCGCGGGACACCGCGGCGGGCGTGGCGGCGCGGGCGGCGAGCGCGGTCAGGTCGGCGGGGACGGGGGCGAGCAGTTCGGGACGCGCGGACAGCAGCGCGCGGAGTTCGTCATCGCCTCGCGCGCGCAACCAGTCCGCATACGTTTCCATGCCGTTCCCCAACTTTAAGTCGCGTGCATGCCGCAGGCACGCGGGCCTCCAGGTTAGAGGCCCGCGCACGGTGGGGAACCCGGGTGTGCCGTGTCAGGTGGCGGGCGTGCGCTCCAGGTGCACCAGCCCGAGGCCGAGACGGGCCCAGCTCTCCACGAACCGCTTCTCGTCTATGCGGGTGGGCGGCTCGTACATCGCCTCGTTCGCCAGCCAGTAGTTCACCACGGCGCCGCCGAGGATCGCGGCGACCGCCGGCCAGTCCTCGTCGGAGCCCGCGAACTCGGGCTGGGCCGACAGCCAGGTGGCGATGCCGTCGTAGAGCGGGTTGACGATGCCCTCGCGCATCTCGGCGACCAGGTTCGGGAACTGGTCGAGGTCGCGGAACAGCACCCGGATGAGGTCCTGCTCCTCGCGCATCTTGGCCAGGCCGGCGTGGCACGTCATGCGCAGCCGGACATCGAGCGGGCGCTCCTCGTAGGCGGTGGCCTGCGTGAGGACGTCGCTGATCTGCCGGCGGGTCCGCTCGATGTGCTCGCGGATGGCGGAGGCGAGCACCTCCTCCTTGGACCGGAAGTGCCGGTAGAGGCCGCCCGCGCCCGGGGACAGGCCGGCCGCCGCCTCGATCTCCGCGACCGACGTGGCCGCGTAGCCCCGGTCGGCGAACAGCCGGAGCGACTCGGACACGATGCGCTCGCGCGTGGATGTCGTCATGGTGATGAATTCCTCCGCAAGAACAGTAAGGCATGTTCGAGCGGCCGGTCCCCGCGTCGCGCGCGGCGCGTCCGAATCCGTGATGCCGCTCCCGCCGGGCCGGGCGCGGACTAGAGTTCCCTCGTCCGCGCCCCGTCGCCGGAAGGGGCGTCGTCGGAAAGGTCGGCGATGTTCAAGTCTCCGCGGAAGGCGGCCGCCCGGGACTTCCTGCCCGAGGACTTCGTGGTGCCCACCCTGGTGGCCGGGCCCGACTTCCAGATCCGTCCGATCACCGTCCACGACGTGGTCAAGGACTACGGCGCCGTCATGGGCAGCCTGGACCGGCTGGCCGGGCGGTTCGGGCCCGAGTGGGGCTGGCCCGACCGCGAGTTCACCTTCGAGCAGGCCCTGATCGACGTCGCGTGGCTGCAGAAGCAGGGGCAGCTGCGGCGCTCCTTCAGCTACGTCGTGATCACGCCGGACGGGGAGCGGCAGCTCGGCCGCATCCACGTCGCCCCCTCGGACCGGCCCGGCGCGGACGCGGTGGTGGTCTTCTGGGTGCGCTCGGACGAGGAGAACTCCGTCCTGGAGAAGGAGCTGGAGGCGTTCGTCCGCGGGTGGGTCACCACGGCGTGGCCCTTCGGCACGGTCCGCTTCCCCGGCCGCGACTAGCGGGGGGCTAGCCCAGCCGGCGGACGAGGCCGACGACGATGCGGCCGATCACCAGGTAGACGAGGGCGGCCAGGCCGTAGTTGACGGCGACCTCCACCTTGGCGTTCTCGGGCTGGAAGACGTCCTTGAACTGCCAGCACAGGTCGGTGGCGCGGTCCCCGAACCAACGGACGAGGTCGTTTCCGGTGTTGGCCTCGAAGGCCGTGAACACGATGTGCACGGCCAGGATCGCCACCACGATCGTGGTGGCGACGGAGACGGCCGCCGCGAGCAGGGCGACGGTGCGGCGGCGGACCGCGGCGGCGGGGAAGGGCCGGCGGGTGCGCGGGGCGCGGTGGTCACCGCCCGGCTCGGTCTGGGTCTCTGCCATGTGCGGCCTCCTTCGCCGGGGCGGGGCGCCGATCGTCCTTGGGGCTCGGATGGTGCGTTCGGGTGCTGCGTTTTCCCTGGTCAGGTGGTTTGTGGTCGAGGGCCCGGGTATATCCGAGACACGGTCCCGCGCTCTCCTACTCGGATCCCGTCGCATCGCCACTACCAGGAGAGCGCGGGTCCTCGCGTGTGTCCAGCCCCTTACCCTGTGGACGTGCTCGATCTCGACCCCTCCGCGGCGTCCCGCGCCGGCCTCGCCATCGGCTTCGACCTCGATCTGACCCTCGCCGACACCCGCGCCGGGATCGGCGCCGTCTACACGGCCCTCGCCGCGGAGACGGGCGTGCCGATCGACACCGACCAGGTGGTGCGCCGCATCGGGCCTCCGCTGGAGGAGGAGCTGGCGTACTGGTTCCCGCCCGCGGAGGTGCCGGCGATGGCGGCGCGGTACCGGGCGATCTACGCCGACATCGCGGTCCCGGCGACCGTCCTCATGCCGGGCGCGGCGGCCGCGCTGGACGCGGTGCGCGCCCGGGGCGGGCGGGTGGTCGTCGTGTCGGGCAAGAACCAGGCCGACACCGAGCGGACCGTCCGGTTCCTCGGGCTGGCGGCGGACGCCGTGGTGGGCGGCCTGTTCGGCGCCGACAAGGGCGCGGTCCTGCGCGAGCACGGCGCCGGCGCCTACATCGGCGACCACACCGGCGACGTGGACGCCGCCCGGGCGGCCTCGGCGGTCGCGGTGGCCGTCGCGACCGGCGCGTTCGACTCGGCGGCCCTGACCGCCTACGGCGCGGACGTCGTCCTGCCGGACCTGCTGGCGTTCCCGGCGTGGCTCGGCGGGTTCCGGACGGGCTGAGCTGCGGGCCGATATTCGGATGCCGTCCCGGGGCGTCCGGGATAGCTTCTATCCCGTTGCCCCGCAGGCGTCGCGGGGGCACCCGGCATGTTCACCGGCCCGCGGCGAGGCACTAATCTTGGGGTCGATTCAGGACGATTACCGAACGAGGTCTCCGGTGCCGACTGGCAAGGTCAAGTGGTACGACTCCGACAAGGGGTTCGGCTTCCTCACCCGCGACGACGGCGGTGAGGTCTTCGTGCACTCGTCGGCGCTGCCGAGCGGGGTCACGACCCTCAAGCCGGGCCAGCGCATCGAGTTCGGGGTGGTCGAGGGGCGCCGCGGCCAGCAGGCGCTGCAGGTGCGGGTGCTGGAGACGCTGCCGTCGGTGGAGAAGACCATCGCCAAGCAGCGGCGCAAGAAGCCCGACGAGATGGTCGTCATCACCGAGGACCTGATCAAGCTGCTGGACGGGATCTCCAACACCTACCGGCGGGGCAAGCACCCGGCCCCCGCGGAGGCCAAGAAGATCGCCATCGTGCTGCGGGCCGTCGCCGACGACCTGGCGCCCTAGCGCTCCAGGGCCCGGAGGTCAGGCGCGCATCTCGTGGTGCGCGTCCGTCAGCGTGCCGCCGTGCTCGGTGCGGTGCGGGTGGCGCCGGGCTCCGGCCTGCCGCAACACCAGCACCCCGAACGCCAGGGCCAGCGCGGCCGCGACGACCGCGAGCGCGAGCCGCCCGTCCGCGACGATCGACATGGCGAGGCCGAGCAGCCCGCCGAGCACCCAGCTGAGCTGGTGCAGGGTCTCCGACACCGCGAACGTGGACGAGCTGACCTCCTCGCCGATCTCGCGCTGGACCACCGCGTCCATGGACAGCTTGCCGAGCACCTGGCCGAGTCCGGCCGCGGTCGCCACGGCGAGGGCCGCCCACAGCCCGAAGAACGCGGCGCCCGCGGCGGTGACGCCGGTGACGCACGCCAGCGTCGCCGACACGATGAACCGCGGCGCCCGCGCCTTCATCCAGGCGCCGAGCGCGGTGCCGATCAGCCCGCCCGCGCCCGCGCACGCCGCCAGCAGGCCGAGCGCGACATGGTGCGACACGGGGTCGAAGCGCTCCTGCCGGAGCAGGAACGCCAGGTAGATGATCAGGAAGCCGGAGAACGCGCGGAGCACGGCGTTGGCCTGCATCGCCTCCGCGACGACCGGGCCGAAGCGCGGCAGCGCATGCCACCGCCGGCGCGGAGCGGCCGTCTCCGCCGCCGGCTCGGCCTCGGGGACGTCCACGTGCCGGGGCAGCCGCATGGTGAACACGACGCCGAGCAGGAACAGGGCCGTGCCGATGCGCAGCACCCAGCCCGGCCCGATGAGCAGGGCGAGGCCGGCCCCGGCCGGCGCGGCGATCGACGCGGTGATGAGCCCGGCGAACGAGCACCGCGCGTTCGCCGTCACCAGCGAGATCTCGTCCGGCAGGACGCGCGGGGTGACCGCGGCCCGCAGCACCCCGAACGCCTTGGACAGCACCAGCACGCCGAACGCGGCCGGCAGGAAGGTGACCTGGTCGCCGTGCGGGAGGGCGCTCGCCAGCGCCCAGCACAGCAGCGCCCGCATCACGAACGTGCTCGCGATCGCGTACCGGCGGACGTGCCGGGCCCGGTCCAGCGCCGGGCCGATCAGCGGCGCGACCAGCGCGAACGGGGCCATCGTGACGACGAGGTAGAGGGCGACCTGGCTCCGCGCCTGGTTGACGTCCAGGCCGAAGAACAGGGTTCCGGCGAGCGCGACGGTGACCAGCGCGTCCCCGGCGGAGTTGATCGCGGACGCCTCGATCAGGCTGCCGAGCCCGCTGCGGCCCGCGCCCTGCGCGTGGGTGACGCGGCGGGTGAGCCGGCCCGTCCCGAGCACGGCCGAGCGCGCGGCGCGGCACGCCCGCGCCGCACCCCCGGTGGCGGCGCGCACGGACCGACCCGCCTGTGTCCGGTCTGCCATGCGCCCTGATCTCTCCTCGCGGTCGATCGACCCGGCCCAGGGGCCGGGGGCGGCCATCGGAGTCCTTGATTGATGAGAGTACGTTCCCCGATGGAATGCGGGATCACCTCGCGGACGGCGCCCGTCTTGTGCGGGTCACGTGCCCGCATGGGCGAGAATTGACATGTGAGCCCACAGCGCCAGTCCAGCCCCGCGCGATCCGCCGCCGCGCGCACCACGTCCGGGGCCGCCCGCCGGCCCCGCACACCCGCCGTCGACACCGCCTGCGCCGAGGCGGTCGACCTCGCCCGCGAGGCCGCCGAGGAGACCGCCGGCGCCGCGCAGGTCGGCGAGCACCTCGGCATGCGCGCCGAGGGCGACCGGGTGGTCACGCACTACTTCGCGTGCCTCGACCCCGCCTACACGGGGTGGCGGTGGGCCGTCACGGTGGCCAGGGCCTCGCGCGCCAAGAACGTCACGGTCAGCGAGTGCGTCCTGCTCCCCGGCGACGACGCGCTCCTCGCGCCGCCGTGGGTGCCGTGGCTGGAGCGGCTGCGCCCGGGCGACCTCGGCCCCGGCGACCTGCTGCCCACCGCGCCCGACGACGTGCGGCTCGCGCCGGGCTTCACGCAGGTGGACGACTCCACCGACCGCGAGGCCCTGTGGGAGCTCG
Source organism: Actinomadura sp. K4S16 (assembly GCF_008327685.1). GTDB lineage: Bacteria > Actinomycetota > Actinomycetes > Streptosporangiales > Streptosporangiaceae > Spirillospora. Next base: position 592,279 of record NZ_BDDE01000015.1, on the reverse strand, counting down.
GCCTCGGCCGCGTCCGGGTGCTGTCGCGGGAGGGCCGCGACGAGGCCGCCGCCCGCTGGTACGAGGGCGTCGCCGGGCCCCGCGCCCCGATCGCCGCCTCCGCCCCCGCCCAGTGCTCCACGTGCGGCTTCTACGTGGCGCTGGCGGGTGCGCTGCGGCAGGTCTTCGGCGTCTGCGCCAACGAGTACGCGCCCGACGACGGCCGGGTCGTCTCGGCCGACCACGGCTGCGGCGCCCACTCCGAGGCCGTGTCCCTCCCGGCGGTGTCCGAGCACAACCCCCCGGTCATCGACGAGCTCGGCTACGAGATCGTCCCCACCGGCGGTGACGAGGACGCCGCGTCCCTCGACGGGGCGTCCCTCGACGACGAGGCCCTCGGCCACAGCTGATCCCATGGAGGACGTGTTCGGCGCGCGGGCGCTGCGTGAGCGGGTCCTGCGCGCCTGGGCGGAGTCCCCGGCGCGCTTCCGTGAGGACGCCAACGTCGAGGAGGACCACGCCCTCGGCGGCTACCGCGACCGCGTCGTCATCGAGCTGGCGCAGAACGCCGCCGACGCCGCGCGGCGCGCCGCGGTGCCCGGCCGCCTCGCCCTGAGGCTGCGGACCGGCGGGGAGCCGGTGCTGGTCGCGGCGAACACCGGAGCGCCGCTGGACGCCGCGGGCGTCGAGGCACTCTCCACGCTGCGCGCCTCGGCCAAGCGCGACGAGCCGGCCACCGTCGGGCGGTTCGGCGTCGGTTTCGCCGCCGTCGTCGCCGTGACCGACGACCCGGCCATCGCGTCCGGGGCGGCAGGCGTCCAATGGTCGGCGGTGCGGGCCCGGGAGCTGGTGGAGGAGATCCCGACCCTCGCCGAGGAGCTGGCGCGGCGGGGCGGGCACGTGCCGCTGCTGCGGTTGCCGTTCGCCCTTGAGCGGGCACCCGAGGTCCCGGCGGGCTTCGACACCGTCGTGCGGCTGCCGTTGCGGGGCGAGGCGGTCGAGTCCGTCCGGCGGCAGCTCGGGCAGGTGGGAGCGGCGCTCATGCTGGCGCTGCCCGCACTTGAGCGCGTCGACATCGACATCGACGGCGACGTCCGGACGCTGACCGCCGAGCGGCCCGCCCCGGGCGAGGTCGTCATCGACGGCGGCCTCTGGCGGACGGTCGAGGAGCATGGGGAGATCCCCGCGGCCCTCTTGGAGGACCGTCCCGTGGAGGAGCGGGCACGGCCGTTCTGGCAGGTGCGGTGGGCCCTCCCAGGGGACGGTCTCCCCGAGGGCACGCCCAGCGTCCTGCACGCGCCCACGCCGAGCGACGAGCGGCTCGACCTGCCCGCGCTGCTCATCGGGTCGTTCCCGCTCGCCCCTGACCGGCGGCACGTCGCGCCCGGGGCATTGACCGACTTCCTCGTCGACCGTTCCGCCGATGCCTATGTTCGGCTGCTGGGCGAGCTGCCCGTCTCCCCGAAGGTGCTGGGGCTCGTGCCCGGTCCGGTCGGCGCCGGAGAGCTGGACGCGCGGATCCGGCGGGGGATCAGGGAACGCCTCCCGGAGGCGCCCGTCCTGCCCCACCGGACGCGCGGGCGCGACGCGGTCGCCGTGGACGCGCCGGCCCCGTTCGTCGAGGTGCTCGGCGGCCGCGCCGGCGACGGCGAGGGGGACATCGGCGAGGCCGCCGTCGTCGGCGGCCTGCTGCCGCCGGAGTGGCCCGCGCGGAGCCCGGCGCTGGCGGCGCTCGGCGTGCGGCGGGTCGAACTGGCCGACGTGGTCGACGAGCTGGCCGCTGTGGACCGGGAACCGGCGTGGTGGCACCGGGTGTACGAGGCGCTCGCCGGGGCCGCCACGGACGCGCTGGGGGCTCTCCCGGTACCGCTGGCGGGCGGGACGGGCCGGGTGATGCGCGGGCCGCGCGGGCTGCTGATCGCGGACGGCGTCGACCCCGCGGGCCTGGACGCGCTCGGGCTGCGCTTCGTCCACCCGGAGGCCGTGCACCCGCTGCTGGCGCGGCTCGGCGCGGTGGAGGCGGGGCCGCGGGCCGTGCTGGCGGACGCCGCCGTCCGCGCGGCCGTCGAGGAGTCCTTCGAGTCCGACGATCCCGACGCGGTCGCCGAGGCCGTGCTGGGGCTGGTCTCCGCCGCACATCTTGATCCCGGCGACGAGCCGTGGCTGGCCGAGATGGCCCTGCCAGGCGACGACGGCGACCTCTATCCGGCGGGCGAGTTGCTCCTGCCAGAGAGCCCGCTACGAGGGCTCATGGCCGAAGACGCGCCGTTCGGCGTCGTGGACGGCGAACTCCTGGAGCGCTGGGGCACGGAGACGCTCACGGCCGTCGGCGTCCTGGACGGTTTCGCCCTGGCCAAGGCCGAGGACGTCAACCTCATGGGCCTCGCCGACGAGGCCGAGAGCCTGGACCTCGACGACGAGGACGTGTGGGCCGACGACGTTCTGCGCCGGATCGGCGAGCAGGACCTTCCGCCGCTCGTCCCCGAGTTCACGGCCGTCCGCGACCTCGAACTCGTCGACGACTGGGGGGCGGCCCTCAGGGTTCTCGCCGAGCCGCCGTGGCGGGCCGCGATCGTGGACCCCGCCCACGTCACCCTGCACAACGGGCGGCGCGTCGCCGTCCCTTCCTACACGGCGTGGTGGCTGAGCCGTCATCCCGTTCTGGAAGGCCGCAGGCCGGGCGAGTTCCGCTTGGGCGGCGACGAGGCACTGACGGGGCTCTACGACGTCGCGCCGTCGGGCCTGGAAGAGCGGCTCCTGCTCGCCTTGGGCGTCCGCACGTCACTGGCGGACCTGCTCGATGAGCCTGGGGGAGCGCAAGAGCTGCTCGACCGCCTCGGTGATGCCCGGCGACCCGTGGGGCGGTCCCAGTTGGGCGGGCTCTGGACGGCGCTGGCCGACGCCCCGGACGCCGCCGTCGAGCCGCCCGACCGGGTGCGGGCGGTCGTGGACGGCGAGGTCGAGGTGGTCGACGCGGCGGACGCCCTCGTCCTCGACGGCCCCGACCTCCTCCCCCTGCTGGAAGGGCAGCCGCTCGTCATCGCCGGGCAGGGCCGCGACGCGCGCCTCGCCGAGCTCCTGGACCTGCCGCTCGCGGGCGAGGAGATCCCGGGGCTCGTGGAGTCGGCGGGTGAGGAGCGCCCCGTGCCGGAGGCCGTCAGGGCGGTCCTGCCGGACGCCCCTGCTGGGTACCTCGCCCACGAACGCCTCGTCGTGGACGGCCAGGACGTCCCGTGGTGGACCAGGGACGGCCGGATCCACGCGAGCGGTGCGGGCGGCCTGGCACGGGCGCTCGCATGGTCCACCGGGCACTGGGCGGACCGCCTTCTGCTGGAGGCCGTCCTGCGCGCCCCCGAGGCCCTGCCCGTGCTGCTTGCCGAGGACGACCTGGAGCCCTAGCCGGCGCCTTCGCGCTTGGCGGCGCGTTCGGCCTCCTGCCGGGCCCGCCCGGCCTGGAGCCTGGGGGTGTACCACATGCCGAACAGCCCGATCCCGATGCCGACCGCGCACACCCACAGCCACCAGCGGTCCTGCGACGGCAGCCCGACGATCAGCAGCACGACCAGCGCCACCGCCCAGGCGACCGCCCCGGCGGCCGCGACGCGGACGTCGTTGGTCTGCATCGGCGGCGGATCCGGGCGGCGCGGAGGGCTCATGCGCTCAGGCTACGCGGCTCCGGCCCGCCAGTCCGCCGGTGGTCATCGTGATGAGCAGCTCATAACTGGCCTCCAGGTCCTCGGGCAGCCCGAAGCCGCCCGCCGCCTCCAGGACGGCGAAGCCGTGGACGGCCGAGCGCAGGCAGCGCGCCGCGTGGACGAGATCCGGGCCCGCCAGGGCGTAGCCGCGCAGGGCCCCGTAAATGACGTTCAGCAGGCGCTCGGCGGCGACGTGCACCGGGCCGTCCTCCGGGGCCGCCTCCTGCTCCAGCGCCCCGTAGCGGCCCGGATGCTCCACCACATAGGACCGGTAGGCGTACATCAGCGCTCGGACGGCGTCGTCGCCGGACCGTCCGAGCGCGGCCTCCCCGAGCCGTTCGGTGAGTTCTTCCAGGACGCGCGCGGTCACCAGATGTCGCAACTCGGCGAGATTGCGGACATGCTTATACAGGGAGGGAGTCGCGACCCCGGCCCTTCCCGCCACCGCAGCCAGCGTGAGGGCACCGGGGCCCTCGGCGTCCACGACGGCGACGGCGGCGTCCACGACCGCGTCGGGCGACAGTCCCGCACGGGGCATCGCGACCCTCCTCTGTGACTCTGTAGCTATAAGGCTAAGGACATTAGCAACAGTGTCAAGTGGCGGCGTGGCAGCATGGGCAGCACAGGAGACCGAGGACGATGACATTGCCACCGATCCGGGGCCGCACGGCGTCCGCGCCGGGCCTGGCCGAGGAGCTGCGCATCTCGATCGCGCGGCTGTCGCGCCGGCTGCGCACGCTGCGGCCGTCCGCGGCGGGCGGGAGCGGCGCGAGCCCGCTGTCGCTCACGCAGTTCGCCGCGCTCGCCGCCATCGAGCGGCACGGGTCGATGACGCCGCGCGAGCTCGCCGACCACGAGAAGGTGCAGCCGCCCTCGATGACCCGCGTCATCGCCTACCTGGAGGAGCGGGGGCTCGTCGCGCGCAGCCCGCACCCGACCGACGGGCGCCAGGTCGTGCTGAACGCGACCGACGCGGGCGCCGCCCTGCTCGCCGACGAGCGGCGCCGCAAGGAGGCGTGGCTCGCCATGCGGCTCGGCGAGCTGACCGACGACGAGCGCGAGATCCTCCGCCGCGCCGCCCCCATCATCGACAAGCTCAGCCGTTCCTGACCCCGGTTCGCGGGCACTTGCCGGAATGTACGCGCGGCCATTACCGTTAGCCTTGGTAATGACTTCTGCTAACGAACGCCCCGACGAACCCGAGGGGCCCGCGACGCGCGGGGGCCGCGGGCGGAGGTCCGCACATCCGGCCCGGTCCGCCGCCCTGGCGAGCCCCGCCCGACCGCGCCGCCGCCGCCCCGCACCCCGTCCCGCCGCGCACGCGCCGACCCGTCCCGCCGCGCGCCCGGACGCCGCCCCTTCCTCGACCGCCCCCTCAGCGGCCGGGACCTCCGAGACCTCCGCGGCCGATCCTTTGGTGAACGGTGCTTCCGTGAACGGTGCTTCTGTGAACGGCAGGGCCGGAACGTTCCACGAGCCCGTCGCGGACGCCCCGGAGCCCGCGCGCGAACCGTCCGCCCCCGAACTGCCGGAGACGGGGCGCTCCGCGGGAGCCGAGGCCCCCGGCGAGGAGCCCGAGGGCGGCGGCGGCATGTTCCGCTCGCTCCGCAACCGCAACTTCCGCCTGTACGCCGCCGGGCAGGTCGTCTCCAACACCGGGACGTGGATGCAGCGCGTCGCGCAGGACTGGCTCGTCCTCGACCTCGCCCACGGCAGCGGCACCGCGCTCGGCATCACGACCGGCCTGCAGTTCCTGCCGATGCTGCTGTTCGGCCTGTGGGGCGGCGTGATCGCCGACCGCTACCCCAAGCGCCGCGTGCTGATGCTGACGCAGGTGTCGATGGGCGTGCTCGCGCTGATCCTCGGCCTGCTCTCGATCTCGGGCTCGGCGCAGGTGTGGCATGTGTACCTGCTGGCGTTCGGCCTCGGCGTCGCGACCGTCGTCGACAACCCGAGCCGCCAGGCCTTCGTGGTCGAGATGGTCGGCCGGCGCGACCTGCCGAACGCGATCGCGCTGAACAGCGCCACCTTCAACGGCGCCCGGCTGCTCGGCCCGGCCGTCGCGGGGGTGCTCATCGCGCTGATCGGCACCGGCCCCGTCTTCCTCGTGAACGCCGCGTCGTTCGGCGCCGTCCTGTTCGGCCTCTACGCCATGTGGGCGGACGAGCTGCACCCCGCCGCCCCCGTCAAGCGCGCCAAGGGGCAGCTGCGCGAGGGGCTCCGCTACGTGCGCGGCCGCCGCGACCTGATGCTCGTCCTCACCCTCATCGGGTTCCTCGCCATGTTCGGGATGAACTTCAACATCACGGTCGCGCTGGTGGCGAAGCAGGTCTTCCACACCGACGCCTCCGCGTTCGGCCTCGCGTCCAGCATGCTGGCGGTGGGCGCGCTCAGCGGGGCCCTGCTGGCCGCCCGCAGGGTCGCCCGGCCCCGGCTGCGGCTGCTGGTGGCGATGGGCCTGGTGTTCGGCGTCCTGGAGGCCCTCACCGGCCTGATGCCGACGTACTGGTCGTTCCTGGCGCTGCTGGTGCCGACCGGGATCGCGATGATGACGATCATGACGGCGGCGAACGCGACCGTCCAGCTCGGCGTCGCGCCCGAGATGCGCGGCCGCGTCATGGCCCTCTACATGCTGGTGTTCCTCGGGACGAACCCGCTGGGCGCGCCCGCGATCGGCTGGCTGGCCCAGCAGTTCGGCGCGCGGGCGTCCCTCGTCCTCGGCGGGCTGATCTCCGTGGTCGCCGCGCTGGCCGTGGGAGCCCTCGCCATGCGGTGGTCGTCGGACGAGGCCGGCGGCTCACCGGACGGGCCGAAGGCGGCGCGCCCCGCGCCGGCCCGGTTCCGCCGCGTCCGCGCAGGCGTGCGGTAAGGGCCCGGCGCGGCCCCTGCGGTCCGCCGGGCACCAAGATTCGGGTGGCCCCATTTGCGTGACAAGGAGTGCCACCTGTTGACAAGCTGGCGGGGTGGCCCTGTGGACGGATTCATGAGGCTCTTCGTGGCACTCGTCCCGCCGGACGACGTTCTGGACGAGCTGGCGGAGGCGGTCCGGCCGCACCTCGGGGCGGTCCCCGAGCTGCGCTGGGTCCGGCGCGACCTGATGCACGTCACGCTGACGTTCCTCGACGAGGTCGACGACCGCACCCTGGATAAGCTGCTCCCGCGGTTGGAGCGCGCCGTGGGCCGCCACGAGCGGATGGCGCTGTCACTGGCGGGCGCGGGCGCGTTCCCCGGCAGCGGCGCGCACGCACGCGTCCTGTGGACGGGCCTGTACGGCGACCGCCGCGCGCTGGCCCGGCTGGCGGCCTCCACCACCGCCGCCGGCCGCCGCGTCGGGACGCTGCCCGACAAGCACCGCGGCTTCCGCCCGCACATGACGCTGGCGCGGTCGCGGCGGCCGGTGGACGTGCGGTCGCTGATCGAGGCGCTGTCGTCGTTCGCGGGCATGCCGTGGACGGCGGACTCGGTCCAGCTGATGCGCAGCCACCTGCCCGGCAAGGACTACACCCGGCTCACCTACGAGCCGCTGGTGACGTGGCCGCTGCGTCACAGCTCCGGCGGCGGGGGCGCGGGACGGTCGGCGTCCGGCGGGCCCCAGGGGACGCCGTAGCGCTCGCAGGCGCGGCGCAGCTCGCCGAGGTCCGGCGGGAACGCGATCTGACGCAGCACCCGCCCGGACGGCCCCCACACCACCAGCCGGGGCATCCGCTCGACCGCCTCGTCGACGCCGACGCCGCCGAGCCGGTCGCGGGCCACGTCCCACTCGACCTTGCCGCGCCGGGTGATGACGGCGACCCCGGCCGACGACACGCGCAGCTGCGACCGGTTGCGGTCGTACAGCCAGTAGCCGACGAGCCCGATCACCAGCCCGGCGGGCACCGACCACATCGCCGTGGTGTTGAACCCGCCGAGGTCGGGGCCGAGCCATACCGCGCCCAGCAGCGCCACCGCCTCGCACAGCAGGACGCTCATCCCGTAGGTGCCGACGCGGGACCGGCGGGTCGCGTCCAGGACCGTGCCCGGCGCGGTCACCGGGCTGGGCGCGGTGTGGACGGGGAAGGCGAGCCCGGGTTCGTCGGACGGCTCCGGCCGGGGAGCCGCGCCCTCCCGCACGGCGCTCTTGGCGGACAGGGCGGGGGCGGGCTCCGGATCGGGGGCGGAGAGCGAGGACATGGCCGAGTGGAACGCGGCGCTCAGGTAGGCGTCGTACTCCGCGTCGTTGACCGGGAGCCCGGCGCGGCGCGCGGAGTCGCGCAGGTCGGTACGGGAGATCCGCAGCGCCGACAGGGGCGCGGCGAAGAACTCGTCGCCGTCGGCGTCGTACAGCCGGACCCAGGCGTGCCCGGAGACGGTGAGCAGTTCGATGCCGCCGATGCGGTCCTGGGGCATCTTCAGCACCACGTCGCCGGCGGCGTCGGCCCAGCCGAGCCCGTCGTCCTCGACGACGAGGCGCCCGCCGGGCACCTGCGCGAAGATCTCCGGCAGCCCTTCGAGCCCGTAGTCGGGGCGGCGCGGCGACCGCGCCCCCGGGGTGATCACGCGGTAGCCGTGGTCGTCGAGGGCGTGCGCGAGCTGGAACCCGTCCAGGCCGTGCGCGGGGAGCCGGGCGACCAGCTCCATCCGGTGGCCGAACGCCAGCGCGGCGAGGTCGGCGCGGCGCGGCTCGCCGCTCACCGGGTCCAGCCGCAGGCCGGGCCCGACGACGACCGCCGCGACGTCCCGGGCGCGCAGGTCCTGGATCTCGCGGCGGCGGCCGGGGCGGGCCCGCACCAGCAGCCGCTCCGCCGTGATCGTCCAGCGGACCTGCGCGGCCCGCAGCAGCCGGCGGCGCGCCGCGAAAACGCCGCCGACCGCGGCGAGCGTCCAGCAGCCCGCGGCGAGCCGGGCGCCGAACTCGCTCGTCCCGTCGAGCGCGATGCGGACGACCATGACGGTGCCGAGCAGGACGGTGAGCGCGCCGAGGAGCACGATCCGGCGGCGGCTCGGAAGGGGCTCGGGCGTGGCCAGCCGCTGCTCGTCGGGCGTCGCCGGGGACGTGCCGCGGGCGGGCGTCTCGGCGGGCGGCTCGTGCGCGGCCGACAGCAGGGCCGCTTCCTGGTCCAGGAGGCGCTTCTCGGCCGCGTGGTCGCGCGGCAGGGCGCCGCCGCCGGGGACGTCGTCCTCCAGCCCGGACATGCGCAGGGCCTCGTCGAGCGCCGGGTCGAGCAGGTCGGTGGCCTCGCCGTCCAGGACGTGCATGGGGATGCCGAGCCTGCGGGCCGTCACGAACACCGACAGCGGCTCCAGGCCCATCGCCGTCATCCCGCCCACGGCGGTGCGCCCGAACCGGTGGAAGACGGTCAGCACGCCGTCGCCCGTCGTGATGGCCAGGCCGTCGATCCGGGACCGCTCGTAGGAGGTCATCGTCAGCCCGCCGGGGCCGATCCGCTCCAGGCCGGCCGCCGACAGCCGCCAGTACGGGCGCGGGCGGCGGCGGCGCGCCTCCGGGACCGCGCCGAGCAGCCACGGGAACGCGGCGACGGCGCCGATCAGCGCGGCCCACAGCCACACCGGCCGGATCGGCAGCAGCGCGAGCGCCACCGCGAGGACGGTGAACGGACCCGCGGCGACGGGGCGCCAACGGCCGCCGGATCCCGCGAGGCCCACCAGCTCATGCTCCACAGTCCGCATCCTCACACGGGTCCCCGCGGGCCCGTCGCCCCCTTCCACGATCCGGTCGCCCTCCGGAACCGACATCCATCGCGCCGGTCAGGTCGGGGCTCCACTTCCGCCACATGAGTCTCACCGGTCATGCGGAAACCCCCGGTCACCGGCGCCGCCGAAGCAGGCCGTAGCCGACCGCCCCCGCGATGGCGAGCGCGAAGAACAGCCCCATCCGTGTGTTGGTCGCGTCCCGCCGGCCGCTTCCGGCGTCCTTTGCCGCTCCCGCGTTCTTCGCGCCCGGGGACGGGGCCGGGAGCGCCTCGTCCGGCAGCGGAACCCGGTAGACCGGCTGGTTCGTGCCCTCCGACCCCACCAGCAGCGACCTGCCGTCCGGGGTGTAGGTCACCGACTCGCCCTGCACCTGCCGGGGCAGGTCGAGGGACTTGATCGTCTCGCCGGGGCGGCCGTCGGCGCCGACCGAGTACAGGCGGGCGCCGAAGTAGGTGCGGATGACGCAGGTCCGCCCGTCGGGGGCGAACGCGCCGTCGGTCGCGATCGGCGGCGCGTCCCCGGCCTTGCGCAGCACGTTGAACCCGCTGGTCCGCAGCCGCGCCGGCGCCTCGTAGACCTTGCCGCCGAACAGCTTGCTCGCGATGTAGAGCCGGTTCGTGCGCGGGTTGATCATCATCGTCTCGGCGTTGCGCGGCCCGTCCTCGTACTTCATCCGGAACCGGACGGCCTGGAGGGTCCGGCTCCGCAGCCGGGCCGGCTCGGGAATGCGGTAGACGGTCACGTACGGCCAGGCGCCGCCGAGGTTGTCGCCGATGTCGGCCACGAAGATCGCCGGACGGCCGCGGCCGTCCCTGCCGATCGCCATCGCCTCCCAGTCGCGGGCGCCGGCCCCGGCGAGCGTGAGCACGGCGACGACCTGCCCGCCCGGCCCGAGCGCGTAGATCTTCGGGACGCCGCCGGAGTCGTTGTGGGTGTACACGACGCCCTTGTGCACGGCGCTGGCGGCCAGTCCGCTGGACTCGGTGATCCGCGGATCCTTGATCGTGAAGGCGACCGTGTCGCCGCGGGCCGTGCCGCCGGCGGGGGCGGCGGAGGCGGGGGCCGGGGTCAGCAGGCAGGCGGGGGCGGCGGCGAGGACGATCGCGGCGCCCGCTCGGACGGCGGCCCGGCGTGCTGACATGGATCGATCATCCCCGTTCCGCGCCCCGACGATCACCTGATCCGCGCCGCTCAGCCCAGCAGCGCCCCGACGACCACGGCCAGGATGAGCGCGGTCAGAACGGTGGGCAGCAGCCATTGGGGCGCGCGGTTCACGCCCCTGAGCTTATTCGTCCTCCCGGCCGCCTCGAACCGTCCACCCATGATCTGCATCTCATCCTGCATGTGCGGATTGTTCGGGGTGGTGCGCTCGCCGTTCGCGGCCGACCCGGGGCGGGCGTCGGACGTGGTCGTCATGCTGGGCGCGCTCGCCGAGGAGCGGGGGACCGGCGCGGCCGGCCTGGCGCTGCTCGGCGGCGCTCCGGGGCTCGGCGGGCAGGCCGCCGGCGGCGGGGGCTGCCGGGTGGTGCGGGGAGGCGGCCGCTTCTCGGGGGTCTGGCGGCCGGAGCTGCTGCCCGAGCTCGACCGCGCGGCCGCGGCCCTCGGCCACACCCGCCGGGCGGGCACCGCCGACGGGGAGCCGATCTACCGGCTCCTGGCGGGCCGCCGGACCCCGGCCGAGATCACCGGCGTCCTCGGCGCCCTGGCCGGACGGGTCGCGCTGGCGTGGGTCGAGCGCGACCGCCCCACCGAGGTGCACCTGGCGCGCGGCGCGCTCAGCCCGCTGGCCATGGCCGTGGACACCGACCAGAACATCTACTGGGCGTCCGACCCGCGCTGGTTCCGGGAGGCCGAGCGGCACGCCCGGGTCCGGTTCGCCACCGTCGTGCTGCTGCGCGAGGGGACCTATCTGAAGGTCGGCATGGAGCGCCGCCCGGGGCGCCGCGACCTGCCCGAGGTCCTCGCGTCGGCGGCCTTCACGCCGGCGGCGCGGGACGCCGGCACGGATCCGCGCGTCTGGACGGGCTTCACCCCGGCCGGCACCGGGGGCGACCGCGACGGCCTGATCCACAGCGTGGTGGAGCGGGCGGGCGGTGCCGGCGGTCTGCTGACCGTCGCCTGAACCGGCCCTCGGGGGAGCGGCGTGGCCCCCCGAGGGCTCCGGTCAGGGCTCGCGGATGCTCAGAGGCGCTCGACGACGTAGTCGACGCAGGCGGTCAGCGCCTCGACGTCGTCGGGGTCGATCGCCGGGAACATGCCGATGCGCAGCTGGTTGCGGCCCAGCTTGCGGTACGGCTCGGTGTCGACGATCCCGTTGGCGCGCAGCGCCTTGGCCACGGCCGCCGCGTCCACGTCGTCGTTGAAGTCGATCGTGCCGACGACCTGCGAGCGCTGCGCCGGGTCGACCACGAACGGCGTCGTGTACGCCGTCTTCTCGGCCCACGTGTAGAGCCGCTGGGACGACTCGGCCGTGCGGGACGTCGTCCACCGGAGGCCGCCCTGCCCGTTCATCCACTCGATCTGCTCGGCGAGCAGCAGGAGCGTGGCCACGGCGGGCGTGTTGTACGTCTGGTCCTTGGCGGAGTTGTCGACGACCGTCTTCAGGTTGAAGAACTCCGGGACGTACCGGTCGGACATGGCGATCTCGTCGATCCGCTCCAGCGCCGCCGGGGACGCGAGCGCCACCCAGAGGCCGCCGTCCGCCGCGAAGCACTTCTGCGGCGCGAAGTAGTAGACGTCGGTTTCGGTAACGTCGACGGGCAGGCCGCCCGCCCCGGACGTGGCGTCCACCAGGACGAGACCCTCCCGCGCGGTGGTGCCCGCCGGGCGCTTGATCGGCATCGCGACGCCGGTCGAGGTCTCGTTGTGGGTGAGCGCGTAGACGTCGACGTCCTCCTCGGCGGACGCCTCGGGGTGCGTGCCGGGCGGGCTGGAGATGACGGTGGGGTCGCCCAGCCAGGGCGCTCCCGTGGTGACCTTGGCGAACTTGCTGGAGAACTCGCCGAACGTCAGGTGCTGCGACCGCTGCCGCACGAGGCCGAACGCGGCCGCGTCCCAGAAGGCCGTGGTGCCGCCGTTGCTGAGCAGGACCTCGTACCCCTCCGGCAGGGAGAAGAGATCGGCCAGCCCCTCGCGGACGCGGCCGACGAGGGACTTCACCGGCTTCTGCCGGTGCGAGGTGCCCATGTAGGTCGAGCCGGACTCGGCCAGGGCGGCGAGCTGCTCGGGACGGACCTTGGAGGGACCGCACCCGAAGCGCCCGTCGGCGGGCTTGAGATCGGCGGGAATGTCGATGGTGGGATTCGCGCTGTCGGTCACTCACCCGAGGCTATCTGACCTGCGGCGAAGATCGCGGGTCGGGTTCACATGCCGAGACGGCGGCGCCGCCACGCCCAGGTGAGCAGGGCGATCAGGCCGAGGGCGCAGGCGCCGCCGACGACGCCCGGCGGGTAGAGCCAGTCGTCGCCCCTGGAATGCGCCTCGACGGCCGTGCGCGCGGAGTCGTAGGTCAGGAACGCCAGGAAGAGGGCGGCGAGCACGACGGCGATCCGCCCCGCGACGGCGTCGGTGCCCCGGCGGCGCTCCTCGCGCTCCGCGTCGAACCGCCGCAGCGCCTCGGCGGCCTCGGTTCTCTCCCGCCCGGCCTCCGGCGCCCCGGGCCGCGCGGCCGGGCCCGAGCCGGCCCCGGACGCCGCACCGGACGCGGGGCCGATGTCGCCTTCGAGCGGCTCGTCCGCCGCGGAGGGGACTTCTCTCATGCGGCCAATGATGACAAAGTGGCCGAGTTTCGCGAACCCGCACATGATCAGCGGGAAGTTTCGATCCAATACCTCCTTGTCCGCGTCCAATCCAGACGGGGGCTAGAGGCGCGGGGGGAGCGGCCGGGGCAGAGGCGAGCACGGAAGCGAGGCGGGACATGGCGGGCGACGGCGACCGGATCCTGAGCGAGGATCGGCTGCGCGGGGTGCTCGACCTGTTCGAGCGGCTGCGGGAGCGGCCGCCGAGGCGGTGGCGGGAGCGGCTGCGGCCGCTGCTCCTGCTGCTCGGGCCGGGGCGCGCCACCTCCCACGTCGCGGAGATGCTCAAGTCCCGCTGCGAGGACGAGCGGGCCCCGGTGTCGCACATCGCCGCCGACACGGCGGCCACCGACGTCGCGGGCGTCCTGCGGGAGGCCAAGCGCGAGCTGTCGCAGCCGAGCAGCCGCGCCCGCGGCGAGCCGGCGCTGCGGTTCCCGCTGCTGGAGATGGCGCTCTGGCTGCGCGACCTGAGGGAGATCCGGCTGGCCGGCGACCGCCCGCCGCCGCGCGGCGCCTCGTCGGCCGAGCGCGAGAACCACCTGCTCGTCCGGCGGCTGACGCACCCGCCGGTCGGCGACAACGAGAACGCGCGCCGCCGCGAGCTGAACCGGGTGATCCGCCGGCGCGGCCGGGACGTCCTGCGCGATCTCGAGGAGGTGCGCAGCAGGCCCGCGATCTTCTTATCCTTCCTGGAGCAGATCGCTCCCATCGGCATCGCGGCCGTCGCGCTGATCAGCGCCGGGACGGCGGCGGCGCTCGACCTCGCCTCCGCCGTGCTCGCGGCCGTCATCGGGCTGGCGTTCGTGACCGTGCAGATCGTCGCCCGGACGCGCGGCTGGTACGGGGTGCGCCGGTTCGGCTGGTTCCTGCGCCAGCCCTACGTCGACCGCGACTCCACCGGCTTCCTCGGCTTCGCGCTCGGCGTGTTCGACCCCCGCCCGGTCGAGCCGGACGACCACGGCGAGCAGCTCGACCTGCTGCTCGTCGCCGCGTTCCTGGAGGACCTGCGCCGCAACTACCGGCGCGACTACCGGCGGGCGGCGTGGGCCCGGATCCGCTACCCGGTGCTGATCTTCGAGCGGCTGTCCGCCGGGCATCCCGGGGTGGAGTTCGTGGAGCTGGTCGAACGGGTCCGCGCCGACAGCCAGGCGAGCGACCGGCTGCCCGGGTTCGACCCGCTCGTCGTCGTCGCGGGCATCGACCCGACCGCGCCCGCGAGCGACGACCCGGCCGCGGCGTCCGGGCCCCTGCTGCTCGACCGGATCGCGCGGGCCGTCCGGGTGGACGTGGCATCGGACGAGCCGCAGAGCGTCATCGCCGCGCGCGGCCTGTGGGACCGCTACACGCGCGAGCAGCGGCGCGTCGGCGCCCTCGGCTCGCGCCGCGAGCTGCGCGTGGACATCACCCGCGACCCGGGCGGCGACCTGCCGCCCGTCCGGCCGGTGCGGCGCCGCCCCCGGCTCGCCCATCCGGCGCTGCCGTGGATCGCGATGGTCGCGGTCGCCGCCGCGTCCGTCTCGGTGATCTCCGTGCAGGCGGTGCGCTACTGCTCGCCGTTCGGCATCAGGCGGATGGCGAACGGCGAGTGCGTCGGCATCACCGACGGCTCGTTCCGCTTCGGCGAGGACTCCGGCGGCAAGAACAACGACAACCGGCTCAACAAGGTCCTCGACCGGATCCAGGCGCTGAACGACCATGTCATGGAGTCCGGCAAGCCGTACGCGACCGTGGTCTACCTCGGCCCGGTGACGGCCGACCCGTCCATCAAGAACAAGCGGATCGACCTGCTCGCCGGGGTGCAGGGCGAGCTGATCGGGCTGGCGATCGCGCAGAAGCGGTTCAACGACGCCGCGGAGGGCGACGACCTGCGGCTGCGGGTGCTGGTCGCCAACGCGGGCGCGAAGTTCCGCTACGCCGAGGACGTCGCCCAGCAGATCCGCCGGCGCGCGCTGGAGGACCGCTCGATCGTCGCCGTGATCGGGTTCGAGCAGAGCCGCCGGCAGACCCAGCAGGCGATCAGGCTGCTGGCCAAGTCGGCGCTGCCCCTCGTAGGCACCGCCAACAGCTATGACGGGACGGCGCTGCTGGACGGCGACGCGGGCTACTCGCCGTACTACTTCAGGCTGGCGTCGCCGAACGCGCGGACCGCCCAGCACGCCGCCTACTGGGCGCGGCACGGAGACGTCGGCGACACGAAGGCCGACGACGCGGTGGTCATCTACGACGGCGACCGCGACGACCTCTACAGCGCGAACCTGGCGACCGACTTCCAGAAGTCGTTCCGGCCCGGCAGGGCGCTCATGCGCCCGTACCGGAACCCCGGCGAGCTGAACAAGTCGGTCAGGGAGGCGTGCCAGGACCAGCCCGACCTGTTCTACTACGCGGGCCGGTCGGACGAGTTCCGCTCGTTCGTCAACGTCCTGGAGCTGTCGTGCCCCCGGCGCCCGCTGGTCCTCGCCGACGACGAGATCGCCAAGTACGTCAGCGACAACGCCGAGGAGCTCGGCCGCAAGAACACCTTCGACCTGTACTTCACGCCGCTGGCCGCGCGGGAGGCGTGGACGTGGCGCTGGATCGGCGACCAGTCGCCGCAGACGTTCTACTCCGACTACGACCCCGCCGTCCGCGAGATGACCGACGACGAGGACGACCCGACGGGGCGGCGGCCGTCCATCACCCGCGCCGCCGTCAGCTACGACGCGGCGACCCTCGTCGCGACCGTGGCGAGCAAGGTCTACTGGCAGGAGAAGGCGCTGCCGTCGGCGGGCTCGGTGTTCGCCGCGCTCAACGACCCCGACCACGACGTCCTGCGCAACGGCGCGAGCGGCGTGCTGCGCTTCGGCCCCCGCGGCACCGGCCACCAGGTGCTCGACCGGCCGGTGATCCTCGCGACGATCGAGCAGGACGGGACGACGGAGGTCAAGCAGGTCTGCGGCCGCCTCATCGCCGGGGTGCAGGGCCGGGCCGACTGCCCGCCCGGGGAGAAGCGGGGCGGGGGCGCCGCGCGGTAGGCGCCGGACGGGCGCGAACCCCGGACACCGCACGACCTCCGGACACGGCAAAGGCCCCCGGTTCTCCCGGGGGCCTCAGGCGCGTCGGTGCGGGGGGACGGGCCGGTCAGCCGGCCTGGCGCTTGAGGACCTCCGCTGCGCCGGCGACCTCGCTGAGGGAGCGGCTGCCGGGGCCGGTGTACCGGGCGCTCGGCCGGACGAGGCGGCCGGTGCGCTTCTGCTCCAGGATGTGCGCCGCCCATCCCGCGGTGCGGCCGCAGGTGAACATCGCGGGCATCATCGCGGTCGGTACCTCGGCGAAGTCGAGGATGACCGCGGCCCAGAACTCCACGTTCGTCTCGATCGGGCGGTCCGGGCGGCGCTCGCGCAGCTCGGCCAGCGCCGCGTCCTCCAGGGCCTTGGCGGCCTCGAAGCGGGGCGCGTCCAGCTCCTTGGCGGTGCGGCGCAGCACGCGGGCGCGCGGGTCCTCGGCGCGGTAGACGCGGTGCCCGAAGCCCATCAGCCGCTCGCCGGAGTCGAGGATGTCGGTGACGACCTTGCGGGCGTCGCCGAGCTGCTCGACCTTCTCGATCATCGGCAGGACGCGGGCGGGGGCGCCGCCGTGCAGCGGGCCGGACATCGCGCCGATCGCGCCGGACATGCTGGCCGCGACGTCGGCGCCGGTGGAGGCGATGACGCGGGCGGTGAAGGTGGAGGCGTTCATGCCGTGCTCGGCGGCCGAGACCCAGTACGCGTCGATGGCCCGGACGTGCTTGGGGTCGGGCTCACCGCGCCAGCGGACCATGAACCGCTCGGTGATGGTGCCGGACTCGTCGATCCGGCTCTGCGGGACCATCGGCTTGCCGACGCCGCGCGCGGACTGCGCCACGAACGACAGCGCCGTCACCGACACCCGGGCGAGGTCGGCGCGGGCCTCCTCGTCGGAGATGTCGAGCAGCGGCTTCATCCCGTACGCGGTGGCGAGGGTGGGGAGGGAGCTCTGCACGTCCACCCGCACGTCGCCGGAGGTGACCGGGAGCAGGTGCGGGTCGGCGGGGGCCAGGCCCGGGTCGAGGCTGTCGTCCACCAGGAGCCCCCAGGCGTCACCGAAGGAGACGCGGCCGACGAGCTCCTCGATGTCGACGCCCCGGTAGCGGAGGGCGCCGCCCTCCTTGTCCGGTTCGGCGATCTCGGTCTCGAAGGCCACGACCCCCTCGAGACCGGGTTTGAAGTCGGACATGTCGTCCTGCCTTTCGTCCCCAAGAGTGATAAGGCGGTGCCGTGCCATTGAACCCTGTCCGCCTTACTGACCAGTACCCAGGGGTCATGTGAGTTGCACAAGGCCCAGGTGAGAGGCTCGGACGCTGTGGATTCCCCAACGCCCGATCCCGCACGGCTCCGCAGATCCTACGAGGGGGGCGAATTGTCCGAGTCGGCGCTCCCCGCCGACCCGCTCGCCCTGTTCGCCGCCTGGTTCGCCGAGGTGCACGCCTCGGGGCTGGCCGAACCGAACGCGATGATCCTCGCCACCGCGTCCGGCGACGGCGTCCCGAGCGCCCGGACCGTCCTGCTCAAGGGCTACGGGCCGCAGGGCTTCCGGTTCTTCACGAACCTGACGTCCCACAAGGGGCGCGACCTCGCGGAGAACCCCCGCGCGGCGCTGGTGTTCCCGTGGCATCCGATGTACCGGCAGGTGCGGGTCGCGGGACCGGTCCTCGAGCTCGCGCGCGAGGAGTCGGCCGCCTACTTCCGAACCCGCCCGTACGGTTCGCGGATCGGCGCCTGGGCGAGCGAGAACCAGTCCGGCGTCATCCCCGGCCGCGAGGTGCTGGAGCGCCGCTACGCCGAGGCGGCCTCGCGCTGGCCGGATCCGGCCTCCGGACGGCCCTCCGGCGCGGCGGAGGCGGACGCGGCCGACGCCGTCCCGCTGCCGGACTTCTGGGGCGGCTACCGCGTCGTCCCCGAGTCGATCGAGTTCTGGCAGGGCCGCCGCGACCGGCTCCACGACCGGATCCGGTACCGCCGGACGACCCCGGGAGACGAGAGGGGATGGGTGGCGGAGAGACTGTCTCCGTGACAGCGGAACCGCCCGGGACGGCCCGCCGCAGGCGGCTGCGGAGGCTCGCGATCGACACCCGCCCGCTGGGCCACCCCGCCTACCGGCGGCTGTGGCTGGGGCAGGGCGTGTCGTTCGTCGGGTTCCAGGTCACCGCCGTCGCGGTCCCCGTCCAGGTCTACGACATGACCCGGTCGTCGGCCTGGGTGGGCGCCCTCGGCGTCGTCAACCTCGTCCCGCTGATCGTGTTCGGGCTGTGGGGCGGCGCGGTGGCCGACCACATGGACCGGCGCAGGCTGCTGCTCGCCTCGTCCTGCGTCATGTGGGCGGCGACGCTGCTGCTGCTCGTCCAGGCGCTGCTGAGCGTGGGCAGCCTCGCGCTGATCATGGCCGTGGTGGCGGTCCAGGCGGTCGGCTTCGCGGTGTCCTCGCCGACCCGCAGCGCGATCATCCCCCGGCTGGTCGACCGGCCGCTCGTCCCGGCGGCCAACACCCTCAACTTCACCGCGAGCCAGTTCGGGATGCTGGCCGGGCCGCTGTTCGCCGGCGTCCTGCTCGCCCACTGGCACTACGCGGCGGCCTACGCGCTCGACGCCGTGCTGTTCACCGTGGTGCTGTACGCGGCGCTGCGGCTCCCGCCGATCCCGCCGCTCGGCGAGATGACCGGCACGCCCGGCCTGCGGTCGGTCTTCGACGGCCTGCGCTACCTGGCCACGCAGCCGGTGCTCCTGATGTCGTTCGTCGTGGACGTCATCGCGATGGCGGTCGCCATGCCCCGCGCCCTGTTCCCCGAGGTGGCCGAGACGCGGTTCGGCGGCGAGGGCGCGGTCGGCTACCTGTTCGCCGCGATCGCGGTCGGCGCGTTCCTCGGCGGGCTGTCGTCCGGCTGGATCGGGCGGGTGCACCGGCAGGGGATCGCGCTCGTCGCGTCCATCGCCGTCTGGGGGCTCGCCGTCGCGGCGTCCGGGCTGGCCGGCCATCTCTGGCTCGCGGTGGCGCTGCTCGCCGTCGGCGGCGCGGCCGACCTGGTGTCGTCGGTCTTCCGCCAGTCCATGCTCCAGACCTACGCGCCCGACCGGATGCGGGGACGGCTCCAGGGCGTCTTCACCGTCGTCGTCGCGGGCGGGCCCCGGCTCGGGGACGTCCGGGCGGGGGCGACCGCGAGCGCCGTGGGCGCGACCGCCTCGTGGGTCGGCGGGGGCCTGGCCTGCGCCGCGCTGGTCATCGCGGTGGGGTTCGCCGTCCCCGCCCTGCTCCGCTACGACACCCGCACCGCCGAGACCGTCACGGCCGAGGCGGTGGCGGCCGAGCGCTGAGGCCGCCGGAGCACCGAGGCGCCGGGCGGGTGTCAGCCGAGCGCCGAGGCGGCGATCTTCAGGTCCTCAAGGAGGCCCTGGTACACGGCCTCGCGGTCCTCGGCGCGCAGGACGGCCGACGGGTGGATCGTCGCGAGGAGCCGCGGTTCGGCCGCACCGGGCGGCTCGTCCCCGATCTCCCGCCCGGCGGCCGGGGTGCCGAGCGTCTCCAGGTCGGGCATCGGGAGCAGCCGCCCGCGCTGCCTGGTCACCCGGAACGAGGAGCCGAGCAGCGCCTTGCCCGCGGTCGCCCCCAGTGCCACGACGACCTCCGGGTCCAGGAGCCGCAGTTCCGCAAGGAGCCAGGGGCGGCACGCTCGCATCTCGCCCGCGTTGGGCGTCTCGTGGATGCGCCGCTTGCCGCCGCCCTCCGGCTTCTTGTACTTGAAGTGCTTGACGGCGTTGGTGACGTAGACGTCGCCGCGCTCGATCCCGGCCTCCTCCAGCGCCTGGTCGAGGACGCGCCCCGCGGGGCCGACGAACGGGTGGCCCCTGCGGTCCTCCTGGTCGCCGGGCTGCTCGCCGATGAGCACCATCCGCCCGCCGGGGGAGCCCTCGCCGAAGACGGTCTGCGTGGCGTTCCGGTAGAGGTCGCATCCGCGGCACCCCTCGGCCGCCCGGCGCAGGGCGTCCAGGTCGGCCCGCCCCTCCGGGGTCCCGGGCAGGAACGGTTCCGCGTCTTGGGAAGGTTTCGCGTTCATCTTGCGTTGCCCCGTACCCGGCTTGACGGGGATATTCGCGGGACCCGGCGACGTGGGGTCCGAGCAAGTAGACTCTTGCCCATAAGACTGGAGGGAGCTGTGACCTCACACGGCCTGATCGACACCACGGAGATGTACCTCCGGACGGTCTTCGAGCTCGAAGAGGAGGGGATCATCCCCCTCCGCGCGCGCATCGCCGAGCGGCTCTCCCAGAGCGGCCCGACGGTGAGCCAGACGGTCGCGCGGATGGAGCGCGACGGGCTACTGCGGGTCGAGGGCGACCGGCACCTCGAACTGACCGAGAGCGGCCGCGGTCTGGCCACGCGCGTGATGCGCAAGCACCGCCTCGCCGAATGCCTCCTGGTCAACGTCATCGGACTGCCCTGGGAGGACGTCCACATCGAGGCGTGCCGGTGGGAGCACGTGATGTCGGAGGACGTCGAGCGCCGCCTGGTCGCGCTGCTGGACAACCCGACCACCTGCCCGCACGGCAACCCGATCCCCGGCCTCGACGAGCTGGGCGGGCACGGCGACGACGCCGACGAGGCGCCGCTGGCGGTGATGACCGCGGTGGCGAGCCCGCAGGGCGCGGACGTGGTGATCCGGCGGATCAGCGAGCAGGTGCAGAGCGACAGCGACCTGATGCTTAGACTCAAGCAGATAGGGATACAACCGGGACGAGAAGTGATTCTCCGGGCGACCGACGACGGGGTGCGGGTGATCGGTGACGACGAGGACGACAGTCCCGCGACGGAACTGCCGCGCGGCATCGCCGAGCACGTCTTCGTCAGCAGGCGCTGACACGGTCCGCGTGTGCACCCCCGCCTCGACGGTCTATACCGAAGATCTCCATAACATCGCGTCTTCCGGGCGTATCCCGACGGCGGGTTCGTCGTTCAATACGACGAGGCGACCACGTAGGACGCCCGCGCCGCGACGTGCGGTGATCAACGGGGCGAGGATCGGGACGGGTATCGGGATGGGGAGATGAGCCACTGGGGGGAAGCGCCTGACGAGGCGCACCTGCCGCCCGAGACCGTCCTCGCGCAGATGGAGATGGCGGTCATCGTCTGCGACCGCTTCAGCAACATCATCTACGGCAACGCCTTCGCCCGGCAGCTGTTCGGCTTCGGCGGAGACGCGTTCATCGGCCACTCCATCCTGTCGCTCGGCATCGCCGAGGAGGACCACGAGCAGGCGACCGAGCTCGCCAGGCACGTCCTCAAGGGCGGC
This sequence comes from Actinomadura sp. K4S16, assembly GCF_008327685.1. GTDB lineage: Bacteria > Actinomycetota > Actinomycetes > Streptosporangiales > Streptosporangiaceae > Spirillospora. The sequence goes on along the minus strand of NZ_BDDE01000015.1, from coordinate 570,782 downwards.
GTGTGGGAGGGCACCTTCTGCAACCTGCGCGCCGACGGCACCACGGTCTACACGCGCGCGCACGCCGTCCCGCTGCGGCACCCGTCCGGCGCCGTCGACGGAGTGGTGATCTTCGCGCGCGAGGCGCTGCGCTCCAACCAGCGCGAGCAGGACCGCTACGGCCTGATGGAGCGCATCGGCGAGCGGCTCGCCGGGTCCCTGGAGCTGGAGAGCACCCTGCGCCGGGTCGCCGACACGCTGGTCCCGCAGTTCGCCGACCACTGCTTCATCGACCTCTACAGCGGCGACCGCCTCTACCGGCGGGTGTCGCGGCACGCGGGCGACTGGGAGCCGCCGCCCGGCACGTGGGCGGAGGTCGGCGAGCCCGTCTCCTACCCGCCCGGCCACTTCAGCGCCAAGGCGATGGACCGCCGCGACGCCGTCCTCGTCGAGGACATGATCCAGCACCGGTTCACCGCGCCGAACGAGTCGTCCCAGCGGCTCGGCCACGAGATGGGCATCACCTCGGTGATCTCCGCGCCGCTGCTGGTGCGCGGCGAACTGCTCGGCGTGATGAGCCTGGCGCTGTCGAACCTGTCCAAGCGGCCCGACCCGCACTACGACGGCTTCGACCGCGACCTGCTCGGCGCGATCGCCAGCCGGGTCGCGCTCGCCGTCGACAACGCGCTGCTGTTCGAGGAGGAGCGCGAGACCGCGCTCGCCTTCCAGAAGCACCTGCTGCCCGGCGACCGGCCGCCCCGGCTGGACGGCCTGCAGATCGCCTGGCGGTACGAGCCGGCCCGCCCGCTGGAGTCGCACGGGCACGGCATCCAGACGCAGGTCGGCGGCGACTGGTACGACGTCATCCCGCTGTCGGCGGGGCGCGTCGGCCTCGTCATCGGCGACGTCGAGGGCCGGGGGGCGCGCGCCGCCGCCGTCATGGGCCAGCTCCGCGCCGCGCTGCGCGCCTTCGCCCAGGACGACAAGCCGCCCGCCGACATCCTGCGCAAGCTCGACGAGTGGGTCCGCACGATGACGCGGCCCGAGCGGATGCGGTCCGGCTGGAACAGCGACGACCTCGTCCGGCCGCCCCTGGTGTCCTGCACCTACTTCGTCTACGACGCGTGGTCGCGGGTCCTGGAGTTCGCCAACGCCGGGCACGACCCGCCCCTGCTGGTCGTCGACGGCGAGGTCAGCGAGCTGGACTTCGAGAGCGAGGGCGGCATGCTCGGCCTGCGCGCCCCCGGCATGGGCGGCGAGCTCCTCTTCAACGAGGAGTCGGCCGAGCTGAAGCCGGGCTCCACGCTCGTCCTCTACACCGACGGCCTGATCGACCGGCGCTCCAAGGACGACGGCGACCACTACACGCGCGAGGAGGCGCGGGAGATGGTCCGCGCCGCCGTCGCCGAGGTGGCGCACGGCGGGGTCGAGGCGATCGCCAACGCCGCCTACGACGCGGTGCCCGGCGACATCGACGACGACGTCGCGATCGTGGTGATCCGCACCGCCGCCGAGGAGCTGGCCGTCGAGGAGCGCACCTTCACCGCCGAGCCGATCATGGTCTCGGAGGCGCGCCGGATGGCCGCCGACGCGTTCGCGGCCTGGGGGATGCTCGACGAGCAGGCCGAGCTCGCGTGCCTGCTGGTGTCGGAGGTCGTCACGAACGTCGTCCTGCACGCCACCTCCACGCCGACGCCGCGCCGCGAGATGGTCGTCCCGGTCCCGGCCGGGCCGCCGGGCCGCGGCGGCGAGCCGCTGGGCGCGCCGCCGCCCGTGCAGTTCAACACCGACTTCGGCGCCCTGGACGGCGACCCGTTCGAGGGCGGCGCGTTCGACGAGGACGACTGGAACCTCGGCGCCGACCTCGGCCGCCGCGAGCCGCCCACCAAGGAGTTCCGGCTCCGGCTGCGCCGCGGCGCGGGCGCGATCTGGGTCGAGGTGTTCGACTCCGACATGCGGCTGCCGCGCATCCGCAGCGCCGGCGAGACCGACGAGGGCGGCCGCGGCCTGTACCTCGTCGACCAGCTCGCCACCCGCTGGGGCGCCCGTCCGACCGCCGACGGCAAGGCCGTCTGGTTCGAGCTGCCGCTGAACCCGGGATGAGCCGGTGCGCGCCTGGGTGGTCGAGAAGCCGTCCCCGATGGCGACGGGGCCGCTCCGGCGCGCCGACCGCGAGGTGCCCTCGCCCGGCCCGGGCGAGCTGCTGGTCCGCGTGCTCGCGTGCGGCGTCTGCCGGACCGACCTGCACGTTGCCGAGGGCGACCTGCCCGTCCACCTGCCGGGCGTGACGCCGGGCCACGAGATCGTCGGGGAGGTCGTGTCCGCCGGCCCCGGCTGCCTGCACGGGCCCGGCGACCGCGTCGGCGTCGCGTGGCTGCGCGGGACGTGCGGCGCGTGCCGGTTCTGCCGCCGAGGCGCCGAGAACCTGTGCCCGTCCTCGGTCTACACCGGCTGGGACGCGCACGGCGGCTACGCCGAGTACGCGCTCGCCGTCGACGCCTACACCTACGCGCTGCCCGCCGAGCTGGACGACGTGCGCGCCGCCCCGCTGCTGTGCGCCGGGATCATCGGGTACCGGGCGCTGCGCCGCGCGTCCCTGCCGCCGGGCGGCCGGCTCGGCATCTGGGGGTTCGGCGGCTCGGCGCACCTGGCCGCGCAGATCGCGCTCGCCGAGGGCGCCGACGTGCACGTGTTCACCCGCAGCCCGGCCGCCCGCGAGCTGGCCCGCGAGCTCGGCGCGTCCTGGGCGGGCGACTCCTTCGACGCCGCCCCCGCCCCGCTCGACTCGGCGATCATCTTCGCGCCGGCGGGCGAACTCGTGAACGCCGCGCTCGAACGGCTCGACCGCGGCGGAACCTGCGCCGTCGCGGGCATCCACCTGAGCGACGTCCCGCCCCTGGACTACCAGCGGCACCTGTTCCAGGAGCGCCAGGTCCGCTCGGTGACGGCGAACACGCGGGCGGACGGCGAGGAGTTCCTGACGCTGGCCGCGCGCCTCGGCGTCGCCGTCACGACGCACGCCTACGGCCTGGACGACGCGGACCGCGCCTTGGCCGACCTCGCCGGAGACCGCTTCACCGGCGCGGCCGTGTTGGTCCCCTGACCCTCCGCATCCTTCGCGAGCGGCACCTCTCACCTGGCATTCGCCGGCGGGGCGAGCCCTATTGACACCGCGTCTCGCATGCCGTTGGATCGCTCCATACTCGCGAGTAGCCTACTTCGGTCAGGCCGACTCGGGAGGCCCCCCGCCGCGTTTCACTCCTGCGAGAGGACCCCCGTGTCGTCAATCATCAAGCGGCTGGCCGCACTGTCCCTGTCGGCGGGCCTCGCCGGCACCGCCCTGGCCACCGCCCCCGCGGCGTCCGCGGAGCCGACCCCGGCTCCGAGCGCCCAGACGACCGCTGACGCCCCGCCCGCGACGCTGGACCTGTCGGACTGTCCCGACGTCCTGCCGGTCGGCGCGGACCCCGCGAACTGGTACTGCAACGTGCTGGTGACCAACGGCGGCAGCATGAAGATCGGCAACATCGACCAGCAGATCACCGCGCCGATGCGGATCACGCTGCTGGCCGGCTACGACCCGAAGACCGGCGCCGAGATCTCCAAGTTCGTGAAGATGCGGAGCACGGCGATGAGCGTGGCCGGCGGCGCCCTCGGCGTCCCCGGGAGCGAGAGCATCCCGCTGCTCGCGCTGAAGGTGAAGCCCCAGTACGCCGGGAAGATCGACATCGACATCCCCAACCGCAAGACCCGGCTGGACCTGAAGCTGAAGCTCATCAACCAGCTGCTCGGAGACACGTGCTACGTCGGGTCGAACGCGGCGCCGATCACTCTCAACCTGGACCTTCCGGACATCACTGGAGCCTCGGGGCCGGACGGCACGTTCTGGGTCAGGATCAGGGCCACCGACGACACGTTCGCCGTGCCGAAGACCACCGGGTGCGGGTTCGCCGCGCCGATCGCCGACCTGCGCGGCGGCCTGCCGTCCGCGTCCGGCAAGAACCACGCGGAGCTGATCTCGTACTTCGGCGGCAAGGGGTACTCCGAGATGTACCCGACGATGGGCATCCGCAAGAAGTGACGGCTTGACACCGGCGAACGGGCCCGCGCCGTGCTCCCCGGCGCGGGCCTTCGCGTTGCTAGATGGGTTCCGCGGCGACGTGGGCCCAGGACTGGGTGAACCAGAGTTCGCCGCCGATGACGCGCGGCTTGGCGCCGGTGCGGGGACCGCCGTCCACCTCGTCGAGCATGGCCTCGCGGATGCGGTCGGCCGCGGCGTCGTCGCGGGCCCCGGCGAGCCACGGCTCCACGGGACGCTCCACGGTGAACACGTCCAGCCGCCGGATGCTCCCGCCCGCCGAGGTGATCATCTCGGTGAGCCGGGCGATGGACGGGGTGCCGGGGTGGTCGGGGTCGCGGAGCCGCTCGATCCGGTCGCGCTCGGGTCCGGAGAGGTTGCCGCGGACGAGGTCGGCGATGACCACCCGCCCGCTCGGCCGGCACACCCGCAGCAACTCCCGCAGCACGTCGTCGGGATCGCCCAGGGTGTAGAGCGAGAAGCGGGCCGTGACCAGCGAGAACGTGTTGTCCCTGTACGGCAGGGCGGTGGCGTCCGCCTTGACGGGGTCGCGCCGCGCCGGACCCGCCGGGCGCGGCCGCGGATCCTCGCGCGTCACGGCGGCCGGGGGGCGGCGGGCGCCGTCGCCGCCGTCCTGGCCGTCGCGGGCGCCGTCCGGGTCGCGGGTCCCGCCGGTGATGCGGACCGGGCCCGTCCCGAACTCCACCGTCTCCATGCGGGCCGACCTGGCCGACGTGGACGCCGCCGTCACGGGCGTCGCGTCCACCGCGGTCATGTGGCGGACCTGCGGCCCGAGCGCGGCGGGCATCGGGCCGCGCCCGCGCGCGACGTCCAGGCACACGTCATCGGGACAGGGTTCGACGAACTCCAGCAGGCGCCTCAGATGCGGGGCGATCGTGCCCCCGGTCTCCTGGACGGCGGTCGCCGGATGCGGCACGGGTGCTCTCCCTCGGCTCGGCCGGCTTCGCCGTACGGGGTTCCGTTCGCGTCCGCCGCGCAGGCGCGGGCCGGGGGAGCCCACCCGCCAGAGGTGGGCGCGTCGGCGTCGGCGGGACGTCGAACGGGCGTGAAGCCGGTTTCGCCAGTTATGACTCCCGGTCGGGCCGGGAGGTTCGGAACGGCCGCGAAAAATCCGTCCGCCGTCCGGCCCGCGCCCTTCAGTTCCGCAGGTGCTCGCCGTACAGCGTCAGGACGACGATGACGAAGACGATGATGACCGCCATCCGGCCCGGCATGGGAAGCCGGAGCCGCATCGCGGCCCAGCGCACGCAGAACGCGGCGAGGAGTGACACGACGATGAGAGCGAGGATGCCTTCGTCCATGGCCGCCTTCGTTCCGGGGGGATTGCCGCCTCTTTGAACCATAGACGGGTAAGGAGGGGGTTACCCGCCGGTCGGGGGGTGACGGTCGGCCGATACTCTCACCTTTGTGGCAGATGCTAAGGAAACAGACGGCCGGGACAGGGTCGACGAGATGGCGGCCAACCTGGCGCGCGGCCGTGTCGCGCTCGGGCTCGCGGCGCTCGCGGTGCCGAGGCTGACCGTGAAGCTGATGGGGCTCGGCGGCGGCGCCGACCCCGGCCGCGACCTCATGGTGCGGATGTTCGCCGCCCGGGAGATCGCGCTCGGCGCGGGCTACCTGCTCAGCGGCGACGACTCGGGGCGCCGGCTGTGGGCGCGGATCGGCCTCGCCGTCGACTCGATCGACCTGGTGAGCGGGCTGAAGACCCGCAAGGGCCTGCCGCTGTGGGTGACCGCGGGAACGGCGGGGGTGGCCGGCGGCGCGGCCGCGATCGGCGCCGCGAAGGTCGGCCGCGACCTGGTGAGCTGACCGACTCCCCGGCCGCCCGCACGGGCCGCGTGATCCCGTCCGGCTCGTGGGTAGGCATCCCCGCACGCATCCGGCACAGGGACGGCGGCAGGGGACGGCGGCAGGGGGAAGACGGGCATGACGGCGACGGCGGCGCGGGACGAGCGGGCCATGCCGAAGGGCAGGGAGCTCTACGTCGTCCTCGGTGCCCTCATGCTCGCCATGCTGCTGGCGGCGCTGGACCAGACGATCGTGTCCACCGCGCTGCCGACGATCGTCAGTGAGCTCGGCGGGCTCAACCACCTGTCGTGGGTCGTCACGGCGTACCTGCTCTCCGCCACCGCGTCGACGCCGCTGTGGGGCAAGCTCGGCGACCAGTACGGCCGCAAGCGGCTGTTCCAGGCGTCGATCGTCATCTTCCTGATCGGCTCCGCGCTGTGCGGGCTGTCGCAGAACATGGCGGGCCTGATCGTGTTCCGCGCCCTGCAGGGCCTCGGCGGCGGCGGGCTGATGGTGCTCGCCGTCGCCATCGTCGGGGACGTGGTGCCGCCCCGCGAGCGCGGCCGCTACCAGGGGCTGTTCGGCGCGGTCTTCGGCGTGGCCAGCGTGTGCGGTCCGCTGCTCGGCGGCTGGTTCGTCGACAACCTGACGTGGCGCTGGGTGTTCTACATCAACCTGCCCATCGGGGTGGTGGCGCTGGCGGTGATCGCCGCCGTCCTGCACGCGGCGGGCGAGCGGGAGCGCCACCGCATCGACTACCTCGGCACGCTGCTGATCGTCGGCTGGGCCGTCGGGCTCGTGCTGATGACGACCTGGGGCGGGACGCGCTACCCCTGGCTGTCCGCGCCGGTCATCGGCCTCGCCGCCGGCTCGGTGGTGCTGATCGCGCTGTGGCTGCTGGTGGAGCGGCGCGCCGCCGAGCCGGTCATGCCGCCGGCGCTGCTGCGCCATCCGGTCTTCGCGCTCGGCGGCGCGATCAGCTTCGCGGTCGGCTTCGCGATGTTCGGCGCGCTGACCTTCCTGCCGATCTTCCTCCAGGTGGTGCACGGCGTCTCGCCCACGCTGTCCGGCGTCTACCTGCTGCCGATGATGCTCGGCATGCTGCTCAGCTCGATCGGCTCCGGGCAGCTGATCACCCGGTTCGGCCGCTACAAGATCTATCCGATGGTCGGCACGCCGATCATCGCGCTGGCGCTGTACCTGTGCTCGGCGCTGGACGAGAACTCCACCACCCTGAGCATGAGCCTGCGGTTCGCGCTGCTCGGCTTCGGTCTCGGCCTGGTCATGCAGGTGCTGGTCATCGCCGTCCAGAACGCGGTGGCGTACGAGGACCTGGGCTCGGCGACGTCCGGCGTCACCTTCTTCCGGCAGATCGGCGGGTCGTTCGGCGTCGCGGTGTCCGGCTCGGTCTTCAGCAACCAGCTCGCCGGGCATGTGGCGGATCTGGCGCGGGTCCTGCCGCCGGGCTTCGATCCGGCGGCCGTCCAGGGGAACCCGGGGCTGCTGGACCGGTACCCGGCCGCGGTCAAGAACGCCGTCCTGCACGCCTACGCGGAGTCGATCGACTCGGTGTTCTTCTGGGCGGTGCCGGTGGCGGCGGTCGCGTTCGTCCTGACCTGGTTCCTGCGCGAGGTCCCGCTGCGGGCGACCTCGCGGACGCCCGACTACGGGGAGGGCTTCGGCGCGGCGCCGACCGTCCGCTCGTCCAGGCACGAGATGGAGCGGGCCCTGAGCGAGCTGATGCGCAAGGACGCCAGGGCCTTCGAGATGTACGACCGCCTCGCCGCGCACTCGGGCGTCTCGCTGCCCGCGGGCAGCGTGTGGGCGCTGTGCCGGATCGCCAGGGACGGGACGGTCACCGGCCGGGAGCTCGCCGAGCGCGCGGGCGTCCGGGCCGAGCAGGGCCGCCCGTACGTCGACCGGCTCGTCGACGCCGGTTACGTCCTGCGGCGGGAGGGCACTCTTACCGTCACACCGTCGGGGCGGGACGCCGCCGAGCGCCTGTTCGCCGCCAGGCGGGAGGGGCTCGCCCGGCATCTGGACGGCTGGGCCCCCGAGGAGCATCCTGAACTCGCGGACGTCCTCTCGCGGCTGGCGGAGGAGTCCCTCGGCGACGAGGCGGACGGCGAGGTCCTGGGTCCCGGAACGCGGCCCGCGGAGCGGGGAGCGTAGGCTCCCCCGAGACCCAGCTCACATAGCGTTGCGCCGTGAGCGATGTAATCTCATACTGACTAACCGAATCACACTCGGTTTCGGGACGGAACCCCAATTTTTGGAGGCGTAGTGGCCGAGGCGTACATCGTCGGCGCGGTCCGTACCCCCGTCGGTACCAAGAAGGGCGCCCTCAAGGACGTCCACCCCGCCGACCTCGGGGCCCACGTGCTCAAGGAGCTCGTCAACCGCACCGGGGTCGACCCCTCCGCGGTCGAAGACGTGATCATGGGCTGTGTCATGCAGGTCGGCCCGCAGTCCCTCGACATCGCGCGCACCGCGTGGCTGTCGGCCGGGCTGCCGGAGAGCGTGCCCGGCGTGACCATCGACCGGCAGTGCGGATCGTCCCAGCAGGCGATCCACTTCGCCGCCCAGGGCGTGCTGTCGGGCACCCAGGACCTCGTCGTCGCCTCCGGCGTCGAGCAGATGGCGATCGTCCCGATGGGCTCCTCCGTGGCCATGGCCATGGAGAAGGGCATGCCCTTCCCGTACGGCGAGGGCTGGGCCGAGCGCTACGGCATGCAGGAGATCTCCCAGTTCCGCGGCGCGGAGCTGATGGCGGAGAAGTGGGGCCTCAGCCGCGAGGACATGGAGAAGTTCGCGCTGGAGAGCCACCAGCGCGCCGCCAAGGCCATCGAGGCCGGCTACTTCGACCGCGAGATCGCCCCCATCGCCGGGCTGTCCAAGGACGAGGGCCCCCGCCCCGACACCACGCTGGAGAAGATGGCGGGCCTGAAGACCCTGCGCGAGGGCGGCCGGATGACCGCCGCCGTCGCCTCGCAGATCTCCATCGGCGCCTCCGCCGTGCTGGTCGCCTCCGAGGAGGCCGTCAAGCGGTACAACCTCACCCCGCGCGCCCGCATCCACACCCTCGCCGTGTGCGGCTCCGACCCGGTCTACATGCTGACCGGCCCGATCCCCGCCACCGAGAAGGCCCTGGACCGCGGCGGGCTGAAGATCGACGACATCGACGTCTTCGAGGTCAACGAGGCGTTCGCCCCGGTCCCGATGGGGTGGGCGCACGACACCGGCGCCTCGCTGGAGAAGACCAACCCCAACGGCGGCGCGATCGCCCTCGGGCACCCGCTCGGCGCCACCGGCGGCATCCTGATGACCAAGCTGCTGCACGAGCTGGAGCGCACCGGTGGCCGCTACGGCCTCCAGACGATGTGCGAGGGCGGCGGCCAGGCCAACGCCACCATCATCGAGCGCATCTGAGTCCACCGGACCGCCCCCTGGAGCCCGCTCCAGGGGGCGGTACCGTTCGGGGATGGGCGGCGACATGTACGAGACGATCCTGTATTCGGCGGACGAGCGGATCGCGCGGATCACGCTGAACCGCCCCGACGCCCGCAACGCGCTCAGCGACCGGATGATCGGCGAGCTGCTCGACGCGTTCGACCGGGCCAAGGCCGACCCCGACGTCCGGGTGATCGTCCTGACGGGCGCCGGCGACCGGGCGTTCTGCGCGGGCGCCGACCTCGGCGGCCTCGGCGAGGCGCAGGCGGACGGCCGCTCGGTGGCCGACGCCGCCGCCATCCGCGAGAGCGCCCCCTTCCGCCTCTTCACGGCCTTCCCCAAGCTCGGCAAACCGATCATCGCGCGGCTGGCCGGGCACGCCGTCGCGGGCGGCCTCGGCCTCGCCGCCGCCTGCGACCTGGTGATCGCGGCCGACGACGTCAAGCTCGCCACCCCCGAGGTCAACGTCGGCCTCTGGCCCATGATGATCATGGCGATCATCAACCGGAACGTCGCCCCGAAGCACGCCTTCAAGCTCTACTACACCGGCGCCCGCGTCACCGCCGCCGAGGGCCGCGACATCGGCCTGGTCACCGAGGTCGTCCCGCGCGCCGAGCTGGACGCCCGGGTGGACGAGCTGGCCCGCGTGATCGCGTCCAAGAGCCCGGTCGGCCTGCGCCGCGGCCGCGACGCGTTCTTCGCCATCGAGGGCCGCCCGCTGGAGGACCAGGTCGCCCACCTGTTGTCCGAGCTGGTCGAGCTGACCGCCACCGAGGACGCCAAGGAGGGCATCACCGCCTTCCTGGAGAACCGCCCCCCGGACTTCCAGGGCCGCTGAACCGCCCGGCCGGTCCGGGTGTGTGACACTTCGGGCCATGGAGATCGGGGAGGCCGTCCGGCGGATGGGGCTGGCGGACACCTACAGGGACCGGCACTGGAGCAGGGCCGTCAAGGTGACCGACGACACCGTCCAGAAGGCGGAGCCCGAGTGGCTGGAAGGGCTGCTCGCCGCGCTGCTGGAGGTGGAGAAGCCGACCTACCCGATGCGCTACGGCTTCGAGGCCGCGTTGCGGCGGCTGGCGGGCGCGCCCGGGGACGCGGGCCGTGTCGCGAGCGTCCGCGCCCTCGCGGCCAAGGGGCGTGCGTGGTGCGGCGACCTCCGCTACGACCTGCCCGAGGTCGCCGAATGGCTGGCCTGCGCCCAACCTCCCGAGCATCTCCTCGCGGTCTTCGACGATGCCGAGGCGTCGGACGAGCTCGCGGCCTGCCTGCTCCAGGAGACGGCCCTGCGCTACGACGCGACGTCCGCCGAGGGGTTCGCCGAGCGGCTGCGGGCCGCCGGGCACCCGCTCGCGGAGCTGCCCCTGCGGCCGGCCGAGGCCGAGCGGCGCCACGGGCTGCCCCGGTACCCGGGTAGGCTCCCGGCGGGCTGGCGTCCGCCCGGTGAGGCCGCGCCGGGGCCCTCCGGCCTCGACATCGGGGTGACGGCGGTCGACTGGCCCGAAGCCCGGCGGGCGCTGGGTGCCTACCGCAACTGGCCGACGGGCGAAGAATGCCTGGAGGCCGGTCTGTTCCAGTTGGACCGTCCACTGGCTCCCGCCGACCTGGGCGCCTCACTGGTCCGCGCCCTTCCGGCCCTCAGCACCCGCTCCGGTGTCACCGGAGTGCGGCGGGTGACGACTCCCGACGTCCTGCGGGAGCTCTTCTACGGGGCCGGGTCCGGCGGCGCGTACGGGCCCCGCATGCGCGCGGGCGACGCGCGCAGAGCGTCGTGGGAATCGCTGGCGGGCCTGGTCGGCTTTCCCGGGGACGACTTCACGGCGGTCGAGCGGGCCGCCGACCGGTGCGCCTGGCTCTTCTACGGCTCGGACTGGCACATGCGGGTCGCCGAACCGCTGGACGTCGGCATCGCCGTCCTGCGTCCCGACCGCCGGACGGTGGCGGTCCTAGCCGCCACCGACTCCGACTGACCCGCGGGCGGCCTACGAAACCGGGCCCGATCACCGGCGCAACCGCACGTCAGCGGGACCCGGCCGGTCAGTGGACCTGGCGGTCCATTCCGGCCCAGTACGGCTTGCGCAGCTCGCGCTTGAGGACCTTCCCGGTGGTCGACAGGGGGAGGGCGTCGACGAACTCGTAGCTGGTGGGCGTCTTCCAGGCGATCAGCGGCTCGCAGTGCCGCCGGAGCTCGTCCTCGCTCGCCGTGCGGCCGTGCTTGAGGACGACGACCGCGTGCACCTTCTCGCCCGGCTTGTCGTCCGGGATGCCGATCACCGCGACCGCGGCCACCGCCGGATGGGACGCGACCGCCTGCTCCACCTCGGTGGAGTAGACGTTCCAGCCGTCGACGTTGATCACGTCCTTGATCCGGTCGACGATGTGGAGGTAGCCGTCCTCGTCCAGGTATCCGCCGTCGCCGGTGTGGATCCAGCCGTCCCGGAGCGTCCGCGCCGTCTCCTCGGGCTTGTTCAGGTAGCCGAGCATCAGGGCGCCGGTGCGGACGATGATCTCCCCGACCGCGCCCTGCGGCAGGTCCGCGCCCGCGTCGTCGACGATCCGCACCTCGGCGCCGATCGCGGGCCGCCCCGCCGAGCGCAGCTTGCGGCCCGCGACGTGGTCCTCCGGCGGCAGCAGCGTGGCGAGGCCGAACTCGTTCATTCCGTACCACTGGTGGAAGGCGGCGTTCGGGAACGCCTCCATCACCCTCCCCAGGAGGGCCTCGGTGATGGGCGCCGCGCCGTAGGCGATGCTCAGCATGCTGGACAGGTCGCGCGCGGCGATGCCGGGGTGGTCGACGATCTGCTGCAGGGTGCCGGGGGCGAACGGCGCGTGCGTGACCCTGTGGCGTTCGATCGCGTCGAGGAGCCCGTCGACGTCGGTCGTGCGCGGGACGACGGTGAGCCCGCCCCACATCCCCTGGACCAGCCAGGTCACCAGCATGGAGATGGAGGAGAAGTTCGACGTGATCAGCATGTGCCCGCCGGGGAGGCCGTGGCACGGGACCCGCGCCGGCATGGTCATCGCCGAGTGGACCAGGCGGCCGTGGGCGACCACGACGCCCTTGGCGCGTCCGGACGTCCCGCTGGTGTAGACGATGCCGGCGGGCGCGTCGCCGCCCCGGCGGGCGTCCTCGACCGGCTCCGTGCGCGAGATCAGCTCCTCGAACCCGGGCATGCCGTCCGGTGCCGGCCCGTCGCCGACGTGGACGACCTCGCGCAGCTCGGGGCAGGCGTCCCTGATCTCGCCCAGGCGGTCCAGGAACGCGTCGTCGACGAAGAGGATCCGGGTCCGCGACTCGGCCAGCGCGTAGATCATCTCCTGCGTGCTCCAGGCGGGGTTGACCGGGTGGAACACCCCGTCCGCCCACGCCACGGCCAGGAAGAACTCGAGGTAGCGGTCCGAGCCGAGGGCCAGCATCCCCACGGGTTCGCCGCCGCCCGCGCCGCGCTCCCGCAGGGCCCCGGCGAGGCGGGCCACCCGGTCGGCCTGCTCGCGCGCCGTGCGGAACCGGTCGCCGTAGGCAGTGACCGGCTCGTCCGGAGCGAGTTGCAGGGCCCGGTGGACGATGTGGGTGATGTGCACGGGGTCTCCTCCGAATGGCGCGTGATCAGCTCGTTCCCGCGGACGCGGGTGCTCGGACGGCCGCCCGGCGGAAGACGGTCAGGGCCGTGACGAGCATGAGCAGCGAAAGGACCAGGGCGCCGGTGAAGGCCCCGGCGAGCGACTGGACGCGGCTCCCGTCCACCTCCTCGTAGACGGCGACGAGGACGGCGATCCCGAGCGGCCCGCCGACCTGCGTGGTCTGGATGAGGCCGGACGCGCCGCCGTGCTCGCCGGCGGGCAGGCCGGTCATGGCGATCGCCGTCGCCGCCACCGACACCAGCCCGTGGCCCGCGCCGAAGAGCAGCACCGGCCCGAGGATCGTGGACACGTAGGTGCTGGCCGCCGAGATCTGCGTCAGCCACGCCATCCCGATGACGGTGAGCACGGACCCGGCAGCCATGACCTTCATCGGGCCGACGCGCGCCAGCAGCGACGGCACGGCCCTGTTCGCGGCGATCACGGTGAGCGTGGTGGGGAGGAAGGCCAGCCCGGTCTCCAGCGGGCCGTACCCGAGGACCCCCTGGACGTAGAGGGTGAGGAAGAACATCATGCCGCTCATCGCGGCGGTGAGGAGCAGCCGCATGACGCAGGCCCCCGCGCGGTTCCGGTCGCGCAGCAGCCCCAGCGACATGATCGGCTGCGGGGCCCGCGCCTCCACGGCGACGAACAGGGCCAGGAGGACCGCCGCCGCGGTGAGCGCGGCGGCGACCGGGCCGTCACTCCAGCCGGACTCGGCCGCGCGCACGACCCCGTAGACGAGGAGCGTCATCCCGGCGGTGGCGGTGAGCGCCCCGGCCGCGTCGAAGCGGCCCCTGATCCGCGGGGACTCGTGGAGGCACCATCGGGAGAGCGCCACCACGGCGGCCCCGACGGGGACGTTGACGAGGAACGTCCACCGCCACGTCCCCCACTCGATCAGCAGCCCGCCGGCGACCAGGCCGAGCAGCATGCCGACGCTGCCGGCGCTCGTGGTGACGGCGTAGGCCCGGTTCCTGGCGCGGTCGTCGGGGAACCCCGTCGAGATCAGCGCCAGGGAGGCGGGCCCGGCGAGTGCGGCCCCTGCTCCCTGCCCGGCCCGCGCGAGGAGGAGCAGTTCGGGGTTGACGGCCAGCCCGCCGAGGAGCGAGGCGGCGGTGAACAGCGCGGCCCCCGCGGTGAAGACCCGCCGGTGCCCGAGGATGTCGCCCGCTCGTCCGCCGAGCAGCAGGAGGCCGCTGAACACCAGCGTGTACGCGTTGACCACCCAGGAGAGCTGGGCCGCGGACGTGTCCAGGTCCCGCTGGATGCTGGGCAGGGCGACGTTGACGATCGTCAGGTCGAGCAGCAGCATCACCTGGCTCGCGGCGAGGAGGCCGAGCAGCAGAGCACCGCGAGTAGGTGCGTATGTCGGCATCGCCGGAAGCGTACCCCGGCTTTTTGATCAAGGAAACCCGTCCGAACGGCGCGCGTCGCGCCCCTCGCCGGGCGGGCTCCCGGCCTCGCGGCGGGTGGTGGTCGAGGACGGCGCACCCGGGCTGCGCGGGTCCGATTGCGGTGGGTCTCGGCGGGGTTGGGGTGGGCTTTACCCGCCTCGGGGAAAAGGGGCGGTGTGGGGGCATGGTTCACGCGCGAGATCGCGGACGCCGGGCGGCTCCGGCTGTTCTGCTTCCTCGTGGCGTTCATCCTGGCCTTCCTGTTCATCCGGTTCAGCGTGCGGATGATCCGGCGGCAGGTGCGGTGGTGGCCCGGGAACGTGACGCCCGGCGGGCAGCACATCCACCACGTCGTGTTCGGGCTCGTGTTCATGTGCGTCGGCGGCGTGGGCGGGCTGGCGGTGCAGGACGGCACGTCCGGACTGGCGGCGGCCGCCGCGGGCGTGTTCGGGGCGGGCACGGCGCTCGTCCTGGACGAGTTCGCGCTGGTGCTGCACCTCCAGGACGTCTACTGGAGCGAGCAGGGCCGGCTGTCGGTCGAGGTCGTCTTCATCACGGTCGCGCTGTGCGGCTTGATGCTGCTGGGCCTGCGGCCCCTGGGCGCGAACGACGCCGCCGGGGACGGGGTGTGGGGGATCGTGGGCGTCCTGCTGTTCAACCTGTGCGTCGCGCTGATCGCGCTGCTCAAGGGCAAGGTCTGGACGGGCGTCATCGGCCTGTTCATCGGCCTGGTCGCGATCATCGGGGCCGTCCGGCTGGCCCGGCCGGACTCGCCGTGGGCCCGGCGCCGCTACGCCGAGGGGTCCCGAAAGGAGCGGCGGGCGCGGATCCGGGAACGCCGGTACCGGCTGCCCGTCCAGCGCTTCGGGGACTGGCTGAGCGACCTCATCGCGGGCCGCCCGTCCGCGAAGTAGCGGGCCGGGACACCTTGATCGAATTTTCTCGGCGGAGCGCGAACTCCGACGGGGTGCCGGACGTCTGACTGTCCGGTGGCCGTGGACATCGGGGGACCACGGCCACCCTCCGAGACTCCCGTTGACGGCGCGGGGGCGGGCGGGCACCGTGAGGCGGGCGACCCGAGAGGAGCCCCCCATGGCGCCGTTGGACGGACTGCGCGTCCTCGACCTGACGATGTGGCGGCCCGGTCCCTACGCCACGCAGCTGCTCGCCCAGCTCGGCGCGGACGTGATCAAGGTGGAGCCGCCCGGCGGGGAGCCGATGCGGATGTTCCGCGACCACTTCGACGTCCTCAACCGGCACAAGCGCGGCATCGTGCTCGACCTGAAGTCCGCGGACGGGCTCGCCGCGCTCAAGGAGCTGGCCGGTGACGCCGAGGTCTTCGTCGAGGGGTTCCGTCCCGGCGTGGCCGAGCGGCTCGGCGTGGGCCACGGGACGCTGAGGGAGCTCAACCCGCGGCTCGTCTACTGCTCGATCTCCGGGTACGGGGCCGAGGGGCCGCTCGCGGACGTCCCCGGGCACGACGTCAACTACCGCGCCTACGCGGCGGCGCTGCCGCCCGACGCGGTCTCCCCGGAGGCCGACGAGCTGCCCCTCGCGGACATGGCCGCCGCGACGATGGCCGCGTTCGCGATCACCGCCGCCTGCCTCAAGGCCCGCGCCACCGGGGTCGGCGACCGCATCGACCTCGGGATGGCGGACGTCCTCGCGCACTGGGTGGGCACCGTCCCGGCCGCGACGCGGCGATCGGGGGTCGGGCCGGTGCCCGGGTACGGCGTCTACCCCACGAAGGACGGCCAGAAGATCACCCTGGGGGTCGTGTCGGAGGAGCGGCTCTGGGCCGCGACCTGCCGCGCGCTCGGCATCGGCGAGCACGCCGGCGTCCCGTTCGCCGAGCGGCTCCAGCGGATCGGCGAGCTGGACGGCGCGGTCGCCGCCGCGGTCGCGGGGCTCACCCGGGCGGAGGCCATCGAGCGCCTCACGGAGGCGGGGGCTCCGGTGGCGCCGTTGCTGTCCCGCGCCGAGATGCTCGAACTCGATCACTTCCGGTCGCGCGGGGTCCAGGACGAGGGGCCGGTGCGGACGGCCGTCCATCCGCCCCTGGCGGGGGGAGCGGCCCCGGAGCTGGACGAGCACCGGGGCCAGATGTGGCGTCTCACGGAGTGATATACAGGTGGGATTGTCCGATCTGTTTGGCATGCTTGGTACGTGAACGCGCGCGCGATGAGTTCCGTCCTGATCGGCAGATCGGCCGAGCTGCGGCGGCTGCGGGACGCCCTGTCCGCCGCGCCGGGCGCCGTGCTCCTCGGCGGTGACGCCGGGCTCGGCAAGACCCGCCTGATCAGGGAGTTCGCCCGGGAGGCCGACGCCAGGACGCTGGTCGGCGGCTGCCTGGAGCTCGGCTCCGACGGCCTGCCCTTCGCACCGTTCACCACCGTTCTGCGCGGGCTCGTCCGCGACATCGGCATCGACGGCGTCGCCGGGCTCGTCCCGCGCGGCGACACCGGCGCGCTCGCCCGGCTGCTGCCCGAGTTCGGCGAGCCGGAGAGCGACTCCGCGTCCGGCGAGGAGCGCGCCCGGCTGTTCGAGGTCGTGCTGGCGCTGCTGGAGCGGCTCGCCGAGCGCGGCCCCGTCGTGCTGGTCATCGAGGACGCCCACTGGGCCGACCGCTCCACCCGCGACCTGCTGGCCTTCCTGATCCGCAACCTCGGCACGGCGCCGCTGCTGATCGTCATGACGTACCGGTCGGACGAGCTGCACCGCACCCATCCGCTGCGCACGCTGCTCGCCGGGCTGGAGCGCCTCGAACGCGTCCGCCGGGTGGAGCTCGGCCGGCTGGCCCGCCCCGACGTCGCCGCGCTCGTCACCGAGCTGCTCGGCCAGACGCCGCCGCCCGGCCTCGTCGAGCGCATCGAGGCCCGCAGCGAGGGCAACCCGCTGTTCATCGAGGCGCTGCTCGACGACGACGGCACGCTGGCGTGCGAGCTGCCGGAGTCGCTGCGCGACCTGCTGCTGGCCGGCGTCCAGCGGCTCCCGGAGGAGACGCAGGAGGTGCTGCGCGACGCCAGCGGCGGCAGCACCCGCATCGAGCACGCCCTCCTGGCCGTCGTGTCCGGGCTCGACGACGCCGCGCTGACCCGCGTCCTGCGGCCCGCCGTCGCCGCGAACGTCCTGGTGGTGGACGGCGACGGCTATGCGTTCCGGCACGCCCTGATCCGCGAGGCCGTCCACGACGACCTGCTGCCGGGCGAGTACACGCGCCTCCACACCCGCTACGCCGAGGCCCTGGAGAAGGAGCCCGGGCTCGTCCCGGCCGGGCGGCTCTGGGTCGAGCTGAGCTACCACTGGACGCAGGCCCACGACAGCACGTGGGCGCTGGTCGCGTCCTGGCGCGCCGCGGGCGAGGCCCGCAAGGCGGTCGCCTACGCCGAGTGCCTGGCGATGCTCGAACGCGTCCTGCAGCTCTGGGACAAGGTCCCCGACGCGGCCGAGCGCATCGGCGCCGACCACATCACGGTCCTGGAGAGCGCGGCGAACGCCGCCGAGCGCGCCGGGGAGTACGACCGCGGCATCAAGCTCGTCACCGCCGCGCTGAAGGAGGTCGAGGCCGCCGACGGCGAGCGCGACACCGCCCGCTGGGCGGCGCTGCTCGAACAGCGCGGCCGCATGCGGTACCAGGTGGCGCGCCCGGGGTTCGTCGAAGACCTGCGCGCCGCCGTGGAGGCTCTGCCGGTCGAACCGCCGAGCATCCTGCGCGCCCGGGCGCTGTCCACGCTGGGCAACTACGTGCGCATCACCACCTCCATGGACGAGGCCCGCGAATCTGCACTGGAGTCGCTGGCCATCGCGCGCGCCCTCGGCGACCCCGTCGCGGAGAGCGAGGCGCTGATCACGCTGTTCTGCGCCCACACCGACTACGAGGACGAGGGGCGCCTCACCGTGATCAGGGAGACCGCCGAGCGCAGCGGCGACTTCCAGGTGCTGCTCCGCTACTACGTGATCCAGTCGCACTTCCTGGAGGGCGTCGGACGGCACGAGGAGGCCGCCGCCATCGCCGGGCGCGGCACGGAACTGGCCCGCGAGCACGGCGTGGCCCGCACCCAGGGAACGTTCCTGTCCATCAACCAGGCGGAGCCGCTGGTCTCACTCGGCCGGTGGGACGAGGCCATGGCCGTCATGAACCACGCCATGGAGCAGGACCCGGCCATCACGACGCGCACCTCGCTGCTCGTCCTGTCCGGCTGGGTGGCACTGGTGCGCGGCGACCTCGCGACGGCCAAGGAGCGGCTCGCGCAGTCGCGCGAGATCATGAAGCTCAGGCTGAAGTGGCGCAAGACGCAGGACTACTTCAGCACCCTCTGGCTGGACGCGAGCATCGCGCTCGCCGAGGGGCGCGCCGAGGCCGCGCTGGACACGCTGGATCCCGTCCTCGAACTCGTCGGCCTGCCCGACGACGCCCGCTACGCGTGGCCGGCGCTCGTCGTCGGGGCGGCGGCCTGCGGCGAACTCGGCGACGCCGCCGAGGACCGCCTGCGCCGGCTCGAGAAGCGCGCCGCCGGCCTCGGGGCGAGCGGTCCGCTCCAGCACGCGCACTGCCGCACGTTCGCCGCCGAGCTGGCCCGGGCGCGGGGCATCCTCGACCGGGCCGCCTGGGAGGAGGCCGCCGCGGCGTGGGAGGCGCTCGCCAACCCGTACTACCGGGCGCGGGCCCTGTCCCGCGCGGCGGAGGCCGCGCTCGCGGCCGGCGACCACGAGGCCGCCACGGCGGCGCTGCAGACCGCCGCCGAACTCGCGGACGGGCTGGGCGCCCGGCCGCTCGCGGAGGGGATCGCCGACCTGCGGCGCCGCACCCGGATGCCGCGCCGCGGCGACGCCTCGGCGCCGCTCGGGCTGACGCCCCGCGAGTTCGAGGTGCTGCGCCTGGTCGCCGAGGGCCGCAGCAACCGCGACATCGCCGAGGAGCTGTTCATCTCGGTGAAGACGGCCAGCGTCCACGTGTCGAACATCCTCGGCAAGCTGGAGGTGGCGAGCCGCGGCGAGGCCGCCGCGACCGCGCATCGGCTGGCCCTGTTCGCCACCCCGAAGGTCGGCGCCTGAGCCGCGCGCTCGGCTGATTCACGGTGGGGAACCTCCCCTCCCGGATTCCCCACCGCGAACCGTCGGACCACACGGGAATTTCGTGGCTGGCCCTTCGGGGCCGCGGCCCGCGGAAGCAGGCGGTGCTTCTCCGCCCGGAGAGGCGGACCGGGACCCCGTCCGGCCACTGCACAGTCTTGCGGTCCAGGGCCTGGAGGGGGAGTGAGACATACCGTGTCCGCGCCAGGAAAATAACGACGGGGACGGGTCGGCTTTCGTGAGCCGTCCCCGTCCCCGTCCCCGTCCCCGTGCGCGCGAGGCGCGGAGCGCTAGCGCGGGACCCGCGCGACGCAGAAGACCGTCTGCCCGAACGGAGGCTTGACGAAGCGCTCGATCGTGCGGGTGAGCGGTACGACCGTCCGGTCGTAGATCTTGACGAGCTTCGGGTCGGGGTAGCCGGCGCCGCCGCGGCGGACCGCGAACCACCAGGCGATCCCGCCCAGGAAGTTGATCGGCTTGAGCACCTCGGGGACCAGCCCGGCCTCGCGGACCGACGCCTCCAGCGTCGCCGGCGTGTACCGGGTGACGTGCCCGACCTTGCGGTCGAAGTCGCCGTAGAGCTGCATGTAGCCGGGCACCCAGATGACGATGCGGCCGCCGGGCTCGGTCACGGCGGCGAGGTCGCGCAGCGCCTGGACGTCGTCCTTGATGTGCTCCAGGACGTTCATCATCACGACGGTGTCGACCTTGCGCCGGATCTTGATGTCGGCGGGCAGCGCCAGGTCGATGACCTCGACGTCGTCGTTGCCCTCGTGGCGCTTGCGCAGCTCGCCGACGCAGTAGGGGTCGTTGTCGCTGACGACGAGGTAGTCGAGGCGCCCGGCGAACTGCTCGGAGAAGTGCCCGAGGCCGGAGCCGACCTCCAGCATGGAGCGGCCGACGTGCGGGGCGACGGTCTCGTACTCGTACTGGCGGTAGTTGCGGGCCTCGTCCCCGCCCAGATGGTTCTCCAGCGCGCCCTCACCGGCGGCGGGCTGGACGACGTCCCCGTCAGGGGCGGGCCCGGCGGCCGGCCCGGCCTTCTTCGGGCCGCTGCCGACGAGGTTGAGGAGGGTGCCTGCGATGGACTTCTTCTGACCGGATGGCTGCATTACTTCCCGCTCGCTGGGTGCGTTGGCGTTCGGCTTCTCGTTCGCGGGACCGTTCCCCTGTCCTCCCGGGACGGTTCGATCTCTGGCGCGAAGGTCGGGTCAGTCTATCCCCGCCCCGATGCCGGACGCCCCCGCGACGGCGGGACGCCCTCCCGCGACCCGCCCGCCGGGTCAGCCGATGGTCCGGTGCACGTCCTCCTCACCGCTCGGGCCGGGCTCGGACGGCGCGATCCACGGCCCCGGGATGGACGGGTCGAGGACGCCTTCCTCCACCCAGGCGAAGTGGCCGGCGAGGACGGCCCGCGCCAGCTTCACGTCCATCGCGTCGGTGTTGCGCCACAGCCCGTCGAACAGCTCCTCGACGCGGACGCGCGACTGCCGGCAGAACGCGTCGGCGAGCAGCAGGGCGGACTTCCCGGGCGCCGTCGCGGCCCCCGCGCCGTTCGCGCCCGTACTGGCGAGCGGCCCTTCCTCGGAAGCGTCGGCGTGGGCGCGGACGCAGACGGCGCTCATGGCGAACAGCTCGGCGCCGATGTCGACCATCCGGCCGAGGAACCCCTGCCGGTACTCCAGGCCGCCCTGCCAGCGCCCGGCCGCGTAGAAGATCGAGCGGGCCAGCTTGCGGGACGCCCGCTCCACGTACCGCAGGTGCCGGGCCAGCGGGCCGAACTCCGCGTAGGCGTTCGGGCGGTGCCCGGCGCCGGTGACGAGCGTCGGCAGCCAGCGCGCGTAGAACCCGCCCGCCTTCGCCGCGGCCCGCGCCTTCGCCCCGGTGGAGGCGTCCGGGTCGATGATGTCCCCGGCCACCGACAGGTGCGCGTCGACGGCCTCGCGGGCGATCAGCAGATGCATGATCTCGCTGGAGCCCTCGAAGATCCGGTTGATGCGCAGGTCGCGGAGCAGCTGCTCGGCGGGCACCCCGCGCTCGCCGCGCGCCGCGAGCGACTCGGCCGTCTCGTAGCCGCGGCCGCCCCGCAGCTGCACCAGCTCGTCGGCCACGCGGCACGCCATCTCCGACGACCACAGCTTGGCGAGGGCCGCCTCGATCCGGATGTCGTTGCGCTCGTCGTCGGCGAGCTGGCCGGACAGGTCGAGCACCGCCTCCATCGCGTAGGCGGTCGCCGCGATGAACGCGATCTTGGTGGCGACGGCCTCGTGCTCGCCGACCGGCCGGCCCCACTGCACCCGCTCCTTCGACCACTGCCGGGCGATACCGGCGGCCCACTTGCCGCTCGCCGCGCAGATCGCGGGCAGCGACAGCCGGCCGGTGTTGAGCGTGGTCAGCGCGACCTTCAGGCCGGCGCCCTCCGTGCCGATCAGGTTCGCCTTCGGGACCCGCACGTCGTGGAACCGGGTGACGCCGTTCTCGATGCCGCGCAGCCCCATGAACGCGTTGCGGTTCTCGACGGTGATGCCGGGGGCGGACATGTCCACGATGAACGCCGAGATGCCGCCGCGGTGCCCCTCCGACTTCGGGACGCGCGCCATCACCACGACGAGGTCGGCCACGACGCCGTTGGTCGTCCACAGCTTGACGCCGTTGAGGACGTAGTCGTCCCCGTCCGGCACGGCGGTGGCGCGCAGCCGCGCCGGGTCGGACCCGACGTCGGGCTCGGTGAGCAGGAACGCGCTGACCTCCCTGGCGCAGCGCGGCAGCCACGCGTCCTTCTGCTCCCGCGTGCCGAACATCTTGACCGGCTGCGGGACGCCGATCGACTGGTGCGCCGACAGCAGCGCGCCGAGCGCCGGGCTGACCGACCCGACGAGCATCAGCGCGCGGCCGTAGTAGAGCTGGCTGAGCCCCAGCCCGCCGTACTTCTCCGGGATCTTCATGCCGAGCGCGCCGAGGTCGCGCAGGCCCCGCACGACCTCGTCCGGGATGCGCGCCTCCCGCTCGATCCGCGCCGGGTCGACCTCGGCGGCGCAGAACTCCGCGAGCCGGGCGAGGAACTCCTCGCCCTTCGCCCGCTGGTCCCCGGACGGGCGCGGATGCGGGTGGATCAGATCGAGGCGGAGGCCGCCGAGGAACAGCTGCCTGCCGAAGCTCGGCAGCCGCCATTCGGTCTCGCGTGCCTCCTCGGCCACCTTGCGGGCCGTCCGCTCGTCGACGTGCTCTTGGGTTCGCTGGCTCATGGGGTCGGGATTTCCCGTGACCGGGGTGGGAAACCCGCCCCCGCCCGCGACGGGGAGGCAATTAGAGGTGATTCGGTCGGAGATGCAACCTTTTGTGGGGGACGGCGCATCAGGAGGATGTGGAGCAGTCGAGCAGCGCGCGGACGGCGAGCCGTGACGAGGAGTTCACCGCCTACGTGACGGCGCGGATGACGTGGTTACGGCGGGTCGCGTACCTGCTGTGCCAGGACTGGCACCGGGCGGACGACCTCGTCCAGTCCGCGATCACGCGGCTGTACCTGCACTGGCGGAAGGCGTCGGCGGCCGAGAACGTCGACGGGTACGCGCGGACGGTGCTGGTCAGGGTGTTCCTCGCCGAGCAGCGGGGCGGGTGGCGGCAGCGGGTCCGGATCGTCGAGCGGATGCCGGAGGAGGCCGCCGAGTCCGCCGACCACGCGGGCCGGATCGACCTGCGGGCGGCGCTGGCGGCCCTGCCGCCGAGGCAGCGGGCCGCCGTGGTGCTGCGGTTCTACTGCGACCTGTCGATCGAGCAGGCCGCCGACGTCCTGGACTGCTCGGCCGGGACGGTGAAGAGCCAGACCGCGCGGGGGCTGGACGCGCTGCGGCGCGCGCTGGAGCCGGCACGGGATCTCGCGGAAGGGGAGAAGCTGGCATGAACGACCTCAAGGAGAGGCTGGAGCGCCTCGCCGACGCCCCCGCCCCCGTCTCGGCCGTGGACGTCGCGGCGGCGGTGGCGCGGGCGCGGCGGATCCGGCGGACGAGGCGGGCCGCCGTCGCGGCCGTCGCCGCGGGGGTCGCGGCGGGCGTCGCCGGGATCACGGTGCTCCCCTCGTCCTCGGCGGAGCGTCCGAGCGCGGTGGCCGGGCCGGCCAGGTTTCCGAGCCCGCTGATCGAGAAGGCCGCGTTCGGGTGGCTGCCCCCCGGCTACGCGCGGACGCGGGTGGCGCAGGACGCCCAGCGGGGGACGGTGTTCACGGTGTCGGCCGGGCGCGGGCCGGGCAGCACGGCCATCGAGGTGAGCGTGGGCCCGCCCGGGGTCTCGCCGGGCGTGCCGCTGCTGCCGGGAGGCGGGAAGGGGCACCTGACGAAGGCCGCGCCGGTCGGCGGGCGGCCCGCCTACTGGTCGATCAAGCCCGGCGGGCCGGGGTCGGACCAGGTGCCGGCCGAGTTCCGGTGGGAGTACCGGCCGAAGAGCTGGGCCGTGCTGACGGTCAACGACCGCGCCGTCGCCGACCCGGTGACCGTCCAGCGCATCGCGGCGGGGGTGAGGTTCGGCGGCGACCGCCCGGCGGCGTTCCCCGTGCGCGTCACCGGGCTCCCGGACGGGCTCAGGGCCACGAGGACCTGGGTCGCCGCCCCCGCGGAGGTCATGATCTCGCTCGCCGTCCCCGGACGGGACGGCGACCTGCTCATCTCGCTGCAGCCGGCCGCTGCGCGGAGGGGCGGGGTGTTCCAGCCCAACACCACCGTCGACGGGCATCCGGCGTTCGACACGCGGCTGCCGCACACCGGGCCGAACCCCGGGCCGAATGTCGGCCTGGTGCCCCCGGCGAAGTCGCAGATCCTCAGGGTCTACGGAGTGCGCGGCTTCGACATCGAGATCAACGCGACCGGGGAGCCGCTGCGCCGCCTCCAGGCCGGAGGCGGCGTGACGGGCCTCTACCGACGGACGACGCCGCTCGGCACCGACCCCGCGCGGTGGACGACGGAGCCGCTCCGCTGAGGTCCGTTTTGTGCCTGGGGCGTAGTTCGGCGATGCTTGGGGAGTGTCAACGGAGACTCTGAACAGCGCCGCCGAGCTGCGCGCCTTCCTGCACGGCCTCCCCGGCGTGGACCGGGTCGGCGCCGAGGAGCGGGCGGCGCGGCTCGCCACCCGGTCGATCAAGACGTCGGCGAAGGCCGCGGCGATCGACCTGGCGATCTCGATGGTGGACCTGACCACGCTGGAAGGCGCGGACACGGCGGGGAAGGTGCGGGCGCTGTGCGCCAAGGCCGCGCACCCCGACCCGGCGGACGCCTCGGCGCCGAAGGTGGCCGCCGTCTGCGTGTACCCCGACATGGTCGAGACCGCGGTCCGGGCCCTCGACGGGACGGGGATCGGCGTCGCCAGCGTGGCGACGGCCTTCCCGTCCGGGCGGGCGCCGATGGAGGCCAAGCTCGCCGACACCCGGGCCGCGGTGGCGGCGGGGGCGGCCGAGATCGACATGGTGATCGACCGGGGCGCGTTCCTGTCCGGCGACTACACCAAGGTGTCCGACGAGATCGTCGCGGTCAAGGACGCGTGCGGGCCCGCGCACCTGAAGGTGATCCTGGAGACCGGCGAGCTCGCCACCTACGACAACGTGCGGCGGGCCTCCTGGCTCGCGATGCGCGCCGGGGCCGACTTCATCAAGACCTCGACCGGGAAGGTGTCGCCCGCGGCGACGCTGCCGGTCACCCTGGTCATGCTGGAGGCCGTCCGCGACTACCGGGCCGCCACCGGGCGGCAGGTCGGGGTCAAGCCCGCGGGCGGGATCCGCACCACCAAGGACGCGATCAAGTACCTGGTGCTGGTGAACGAGACCGCCGGCCCCGACTGGCTGACGCCCGAGTGGTTCCGGCTGGGGGCCTCCTCGGTGTTGAACGACCTGCTGATGCAGCGCCGCAAGCTCGCCACCGGGGTGTACTCCGGTCCCGACTACTTCACGCTGGACTGATCATGGTTTTCGAGTACGCGCCGGCACCCGAGTCCCGGTCCGTCGTCGACATCCGCGGCTCCTACGGGCTGTTCGTCAACGGCGAGTTCACCGACGGGCACGGCGAGCCGTTCAAGTCGATCAACCCGGCCGACGAGAGCGTCCTGGCCGACATCGCGTGCGCGGACGAGGCGGACGTCGACCGCGCCGTGCGGGCCGCCCGCACCGCCTACGACAAGGTCTGGGGCCCGATGCCCGGGACCGAGCGGGCCAAGTACCTGTACCGGATCGCGCGAATCATTCAGGAGCGGGCGCGGGAACTGGCCGTCCTGGAGTCGATCGACAACGGCAAGCCGATCCGCGAGTCGCGGGACGTGGACGTCCCGCTGGTCGCGGCGTGGTTCTTCTACTACGCGGGCTGGGCCGACAAGCTGCGCCACGCCGGCTTCGGGCCCGACCCCCGCCCCCTCGGGGTGGCCGGGCAGGTCATCCCGTGGAACTTCCCGCTGCTGATGCTGGCCTGGAAGGTCGCCCCCGCGCTGGCGTGCGGCAACACCGTCGTCCTCAAGCCGGCCGAGACCACGCCGCTGACGGCGCTGCTGTTCGCCGACATCTGCCGCCAGGCCGAGCTGCCGCCCGGCGTCGTCAACATCGTCACCGGCGCCGGCGAGACCGGCGCGGCCCTGGTGTCGCACCCGGGCATCGACAAGGTCGCCTTCACCGGCTCCACCGACGTCGGCCGCCAGATCGCCCGCACCCTCGCCGGAACCGGCAGGAGGCTGACGCTGGAGCTCGGCGGCAAGGCCGCCAACATCGTCTACGAGGACGCCGCGCTCGACCAGGCCGTCGAGGGCATCGTCAACGGCATCTTCTTCAACCAGGGCCACGTGTGCTGCGCCGGGTCGCGGCTGCTGGTGCAGGAGTCGGTCGCCGAGGAGGTCCTGGAGCGGCTCAAGGCGCGGATGGCGACGCTGCGGGTCGGCGACCCCCTCGACAAGAACACCGACATCGGCGCGATCAACTCCGCCGCGCAGCTGGCGCGGATCCGGGAGCTGTCGGACGCCGGCGAGGCCGAGGGCGCCGAGCGCTGGTCGCCGCCCTGCGAGCTGCCGTCCCAGGGGTTCTGGTTCGCCCCCACCCTGTTCACCGGGGTGGCGCAGTCGCACCGGATCGCCCGCGAGGAGATCTTCGGGCCCGTCCTTTCCGTGCTGACGTTCCGCACGCCGGAGGAGGCCGTCACCAAGGCCAACAACACCCCGTACGGGCTGTCGGCGGGCATCTGGACCGAGAAGGGGTCGCAGATCCTGTGGACGGCGCAGCGGCTCCGCGCCGGGGTCGTGTGGGCCAACACCTTCAACAAGTTCGACCCGGCCTCCCCGTTCGGCGGCTACAAGGAATCGGGGTTCGGCCGCGAGGGCGGACGCCACGGACTGGAGGCCTACCTCAATGCCTGACCGTCTCGCCGTCCGCAAGACCTACAAGCTGTACATCGGGGGCGCGTTCCCCCGGTCCGAATCCGGCAGGTCCTACCCCGTGACCGACTCCAAGGGCCGCTTCCTCGCCAACGCCTCCCAGGCGTCCCGCAAGGACGCCCGCGACGCCGTGGTCGCCGCCCGCAAGGCCTTCCCCGGCTGGTCCGGGCGGACCGCCTACAACCGCGGCCAGATCCTCTACCGGATCGCCGAGATGCTGGAGGGCCGCCGCGACCAGTTCGTGGACGAGCTGCGCCAGGCCGGCGCGTCCAAGGGCGCCGCCGGGACCGAGGTGGACGCCGCCGTCGACCGGTGGGTCTGGTACGCGGGCTGGGCCGACAAGCTGAGCGCCGTCGCCGGGGCCGCCAACCCCGTGTCGGGGCCGTTCTTCAACTTCTCCACGCCCGAGCCCACCGGCGTCGTCGCCGTCGTCGCGCCCGACTCGCCGCTGCTGGGCCTGGTCTCCGTCCTGGCCCCGGTCATCGTGTCCGGCAACACGGCCGTGGTGGTCGCCTCCGAGCCGGCGCCGCTGCCGTCGATCACCCTGGCGGAGGTGCTGGCCACCTCCGACCTGCCGGGCGGTGTCGTCAACCTCCTCACGGGCCGGCGCACCGAGATCGCGCCCTGGCTGGCGACCCACATGGACGTCAACGCCATAGACCTGGCCGGCGCGCCGCCCGAGCACGTCCAGGAACTGGAAGAGAAGGCGGCCGAGAACCTCAAGAGGGTCCTGCGCCCCGCGGACGAGGACTGGACGGGCGAGCCGGGAACCGCGCGGATGACCGCTTTCCTGGAGACCAAGACGGTCTGGCATCCGGTGGGCGTCTGAGCTGAAATGACGCTGCGTGTGTAGAGGGTCACGAAGTGTGGAATAGATCTCCCCGTAACTGATCACAGTGGGGGGAGATCAGTGCCTACCAAGACCGCATCGCGTACGGCGAGCCGAGGGACGGCCGCGCGTACGAAGAGCACATCAGCGACCAAGTCCACCGCCGCCAAGAAACCGGCGGCCAAGCGGACCTCGGCGGCGAAGTCGCCGTCGAGGTCCACGACCGGCCGCACGACGAGCCGCACGGCCGCGACCAGGAGCAGCACGGCGAGGAAGCCGGCCGCGTCCACCCGGTCGTCGGCGTCGTCGTCGGCCGCCGCGACCCGCGTCACCAAGGCCGCGAGCCAGGCCAAGACCGCCGCGACGCAGATGAAGTCGGTGGCGACCAAGGCCTCCTCGTCGGCCAAGGCGATGACGGCGATGACCAAGGCGATGACCAGCGCCACCAAGGCCATGTCCGACGCCGCCAAGGCGATGGACGCCGCGGCCAAGGTCATCACCACCACCGCCAAGTCGACCGGGACCCGCGCCACGACGGCGCGGAAGACCGCGGCGAGCAAGAACGGCGCCGGCCGGACCACGGCCCGCAAGTCCACCTCGGCGGCGTCCGGCCGCTCCAGGACGACGGCGTCCGCCCGTACGGGGACGAAGACGTCCACGGCGCGCAAGTCCACGTCGAAGGCGGCCACGTCCCGGACGGCGGGCACGTCCAAGACGGCGAGCGCGGCGAAGACCTCGGGAGCGTCGAAGACATCGGCGACGGCGAAGAAGACGGCCGCGCCCAAGTCCCGGACGAGCGCCGCGCCCAAGTCCCGGACGAGCGCCGCGCGCAAGTCGACGTCGTCGCGGACGACCGCGAGCACCAGGTCGGGCACCGCGAAGGGGGCGGCCAAATCGAGGACCTCCAAGTCCCCGGCCGCCCGCAAGACTCCCGCGCGGTCGAGCGCCGCACGGACCACACCGCCTGCGGCGCCCGTCGTGGAGCCGAAGACCGATCCGCTCCAGCACTCGACGCGGACGGACGGCGGCTTCCTGAGCGGGCTCACCGACTACGGCCGCGAGCGCTGAGAACCGTGGACGAGAAGGACATCCTGGCCCGCGTCGACCAGTACGTGGGGGAGGAGCGGCGGCTCCGCGAACGGTACCAGCGGGGCGAACTGGACCGGGAGGAGGAGCACCGGCGGCTGGAGCGGCTGGAGGTCGCGCTCGACCAGTGCTGGGACCTGCTGCGCCGCCGCCGGGCCCGGCTGGAGGCCGGCGAGGACCCCGGCGGCGCCGAGGTCCGGCCGCCGGACGAGGTCGAAGGCTACCTGCAGTGACGCCGCCTCGATCGAGGCGGCCGCTGCGGTTCGGCCTGTCCCTCGCCCCGGACTCCGCCGCCCCGCTGGTCCGCACCGCGCAGGAGGCGGACCGGTACGGGCTCGACCTGCTCGGCGTCCGCGACGAGCCGTACCGGCGCGACACCGCCGACGCGCTCACGCTGATGGCGGCCGTGCTGGCCGGCACGTCCCGGATCCGGGTCCTGCCGGCGGTGGCGTGCCTGCCGCTGCGGTCGCCCGCCGCGCTGGCGAAGGCGATCGCCACGATGGACCGGCTCAGCGGCGGCCGCGCCGAGCTCGGACTCGGCACGGGGATGTCGCCGAACGGCATCGAGGCGTACGGGGGCCCGCGCCTGGACGGGAAGGCGTCGCGCAGGGCACTGGAGGAGGCCGTGCAGCTCATCCGGCTGCACTGGAGCGACCAGAACGGGCTGCGGTTCGCGGGCGAGCACTACCGGTTCGCGGCGGCGCAGGCGGGCCCGGCGCCCGCGCACCAGATCGGCATCTGGCTCGGCGTCACCGGTCCGCGCGGCATCGACCTCGCCGGACGGGTCGCCGACGGCTGGATCGCGCCGTCCTCGCTCGTCCCGCCGAAGCGGCTCGCCGACGGGCAGCGCCGCCTCGACGACGCCGCGCGGCGGGCGGGGCGCCGGCCCGCCGAGATCCGCCGCGTCTACGTCCTCGAAGGGAGCCTCGACGAGCGGGAGTCGCGGGGCTTCCTGCACGGCCCGCCGCGCCAGTGGGTGTACGAGCTGACCGAGCTGGCCGTCGGCCACGGCGTCGACTCGTTCCTGTACGGCGGCGGCCCCGAGCAGCTTCCGGTGTTCGCCCTGGAGATCGTTCCGGCCGTCCGGGAGCAGGTCGCCCGCGAACGGGCCGCGTCCGCCCAGGGAGAGGCCGCCCCGCAGGCCCCGGCACGAGCCGGCCAGCCCTCACCGCACGGCACGCGCGTGCCGTGACGCACGGGCCGGCGACGTGCCGGGCCGGGGACAGGCGGACCGGTCGGACGCGGGCCCGCGGGTCGCCGCCCGGGGCCCGCTCCCTTACATGCGCTCCGGGGCCGGGACGCCGAGGAGGCCGAGACCGGTGACGAGCGTGCGGAGGGTCGCCGCGCAGAGCGCGAGCCGCGACGCCTTCGTCTCCTCGTCGGGGGCCTTCAGCACCGGGCAGTTCTCGTGGAACGTCGTGTAGACGTCCGCGACCGAGTAGACGTAGCTCGCCAGCCGGTGCGGCTCGGCGGTCTCGCCCGCCTGCTTGAGCACGGCGCCGAACCCGAGCAGCTCCAGCGCCAGCGCCCGCTCGGCCGGGTGGGTGAGCACGATCGGGCCGGTCGCCTCCTCGGGGGCGAGGCCGCCCTTCCGGAAGATCGACCGGATCCGCGCCACCGCGTACTGCAGGTACGGGCCGGTCTTGCCGTTGAACGAGATCATCCGGTCGAAGTCGAAGACGTACTCGCTGTCGCGCGCCACCGACAGGTCGGCGTACTTGACCGCGCCCATGCCGACAGCCTGAACGATCTCGGCCCGGGTCGCCTCGTCGAACGATGCGTCATGCTGGATCTCGTCGTACACGGCGCCGGCCCGCTCGACCGCCTCGTCCAGCAGTTCCGAGAGCTTGACGGTGCCGCCGGCCCGGGTCCGCAGGATCTTGCCGTCGGTGCCGAGGACGTTGCCGATCTGCGCGTGCTCGGCCTTCACCTCGTCGTTCAGCCAGCCCGCCATCCGCGCGACGGCGAACACCATCTGGAAGTGCAGTGACTGCGGCGCGCCCACCACGTAGACCATCCGGTCGACGTGCTCGGTGTCGACCCGGTACCGGATCGTGGCGAGGTCGGTGGTGGAGTAGTTGTAGCCGCCGTCGCTCTTCCGGATGATCACGGGGAGGGGTTCGCCCTCGCGGCCGGTGAACCCGGGCGGGAACGCGCACAGCGCGCCGTCGCTGATGACCGCGATGCCCTTCTCCTCCAACTCCTGGGCGGTCGGGGCCAGCAGGTCGTTGTAGTAGCTCTCGCCCTTGATGTCGTCGTCGGTGAGGGTGACGCCCAGCCGCCCGTAGACGGCGTTGAAGTACCGCTTCGACACCTCGACGAGGACGTTCCAGAGCCGCAGCGTCTCGGCGTCGCCCGCCTGGAGGGCGACGACCCGCCGCCGGGACCGGTCGGCGAACGCCTCGTCGCCGTCGAACTTCTCCCGCGCGGCCTGGTAGAACGCGGTCAGGTCGCTGACGGAGGAGTCGTCACGGGCGGCGGCGTCCTCGCCGATGTCGAGCAGGTGCTCGATCAGCATGCCGAACGGGGTGCCCCAGTCGCCGACGTGGTTGTCCCGGACGACCTCGTGCCCGAGGAACGCCAGGATCCGCGCGATCGCGTCGCCGACGATCGTGGTCCGCAGGTGCCCGACGTGCATCTCCTTCGCCACGTTCGGGGAGGAGTACTCGACGACGACCTTCTGCGGCTTGTCGGCGAGGGGGACGGCGAGCCGCTCGTCCTCCAGGGCCCGCTGCGCCTCGCCGGCGATCCAGGCGTCGCTGAGCGTCAGGTTGATGAATCCGGGGCCGCTGACCTGCACGTCCGACACGACACCGGCGGTGTCGAGGTTCGCCGTGATCTCGTCGGCCACGTCTCGCGGCTTGCGGCCCAGCTTCTTGGCCAGCGGCAGTGCCACGTTGGCCTGAAGGTCGGCGAACTGCGACGGCCGGATGACCGGGTCGGTGTCCGCGTACGACGGTCCGAAGGCGGCGCTCAGCGCGGCCTGGACCCGGGCGGCGAGTACGAGTTGCGGATCGGGCATGTTCCAAGGTTATCGGCGACGTACCGGCGCCCGGAAACGGTTTCGCGCGAGGCTACGGCGCGGCGGGCGGCTCTTTGCGGTCGGGGACGGTGTCCGCGGCGGGGGAGGGCACCTCCGGGACCTTCTCTGCGGGCCTCTCGGACGGCCTCTCGGACGGCTTGGCCGACGGCGTTTCCGGGGGCCTGTCGGCGTCGCGCTCGCCGTGCGTCCAGCGCCCGAACCGGGACGTGCGGGTCGCCGCGACCTGCTCGCGGATCCGCTCCACGATCCGTCCGGCGGCCAGCCGGTGCGCGAGGTCGCAGGCCGAGGTGATCGCGCGGGCGCGGGAGGCGCCGTGCGCGATCACGACCGTCCCGTTCAGGCCGAGCAGGACGCCGCCGCCGTAGGTGTCGGGGTCGAGGCGGTCGCGCAGCTCCTGGAGGCGGCGCCGCTGGAGCAGCGCGCCCATCCGCGCGGCCGCGGTGGACGTCATCGCCTCGCGGATCTCCGCGAACGCGGTGGCGACCGTGCCCTCCACGGTCTTGAGCGCGACGTTGCCGGTGAACCCGTCGGCGACGATGACGTCCACGCGCCCGCTCAGCAGGTCGTGGCCCTCCACGTTCCCGGCGAACTCGATGCCGTGGCTGCCGCTCGCGAGCAGCTCGTGCGCCCGCTTGGTGAGCTTGTTGCCCTTGCCGGCCTCGGCGCCGATGTTGAGCAGGCCCACGGTCGGGCGGTCGAGCCCGAGCAGGATCTGCGCGTACGCGGTGCCGAGCGCGGCGAACTGGACGAGGCCCTCGGGCTTCACGTCGGCGGTGGCGCCCGCGTCCAGCAGGATCGTGGGGCGCGGACGCGTCGGCAGCGCCACCGCGATCGCCGGCCGCATCACGCCCTGCTGGCCCTTGAGCCGCAGCCGCGAGGTCGCCACCACCCCGGCGGTGCTGCCCGCCGAGACCAGCGCCGACGCCCGGCCCTGCTTGATCAGATGGCAGGCGATCGCGATCGACGAGCGGGGCTTGCGCCAGCTCGCGAGCGCGCCCTCGCCCATGTCCAGGGCCTCGTCGGCGTGCACGATGGGGATCGTGCCGAGGACGCCGTGCAGGTCCAGCTCCCGCCGGATCCGCGGCGCCCGCCCGACCAGCACCAGCCGGACGCCGTGCTCGCGGACCGCGGTCACCGCCCCCTCGATGATCTCCTCGGGGGCGTGGTCGCCGCCCATCGTGTCGACCGCGATCGGCAGCGGGCGCACCGTCGCCGGGCGGCGCGGCGCCGGGCGGGGCGACGGGTTCCGGGGCGGCGCCGTGCGCGGCGGCGCCGGGGCCGGGCGCGGTGGCGCGCTACGCGGCGGCGCGGTGCGCGGCGCCGGCTGTCCGGGCTCCGCCGGCCGGGGCGGCACGGGACGCGACGACTCGCCAGTGCCGGTCATGGCCGCTCCAGGAGGACGAAAGGAAACACGGTGGGCCGCAAGAACGCAGCTCATCGCATCGTATGGCGTCCTTTCGCCTGCCTTGGCGCCCCACGCCCGGAGTGGCGATCCTCACGCCGGGAGCTAGTCGTCCTTCTTCACGCAGTCGGCGCCGAGGCACGACGCGTTCTCCACGACCGGCCGGCCGTCCACGAGGATCGTGTAGTAGTTCCTGCGCTTCTCCTGCTCGCCGGTGCCGATGACCTGGACCGGCTTCCGGTCCGCGGTCATGCCGGTGCAGGCCACCCGCATCCTCTTCTTCGTCCAGCCGGGCAGGTCCGCGCACCGCAGCGGCGCCCCCAGCCGCACGCCGTGCTTGTGGAGCTCGGCGGCGGCGGTCACGGGAAGCGCCTTGCGCAGCGCGCTCTGCGTCTTGTACTGGATCTCCTGGCCCCCGGACAGCAGCAGGAACGCGCCGCCGCCCACCGCGGCGATCACGAAGAGCGCTGCGGACGCCAGGATCATGGCCTTCCTGCGGCCGATCTTCAGGTTCGGCATCTTCACGCTGGGAATCTTCACACCCGCTACGTCACCGACAGTACGGGCACATATGCGCTGGGTGGTGGTTTTTTCCGTTCGGTATGCGGATTCCTTGCCCGGTCGGATGGGCCCGGCCGGATCGGCCCGGCCGGATCGCCCGGTCAGCGGTTCGGCTGCTCGCAGCCGAGGCCCAGGCAGTCCTTGCGGAGCACCTCGCGGCCGCCGACGGTGACGACGTAGGACTCGCGCGGACGGTCCGTGTCGGCGTCGCGGGCGACGCCCTCCACGACCACCGGCTCCCCGGTCGCGGTGACGGCCGTGCAGGCGACGCGCACCACGGAGTCGGTCTCGCGCCCCGGGGACTCGCACTCGGGGCGCTCCTGCAGGTCGATGCCCCGCGCGGCCAGCTCGTCCACGACCCCGTCGGTGACGGCGTTGAGGTACGCCCCGTCGGAGATCCGCTGCATGACCTTGCAGCCGGACATCGTCGCGGCGAGGAGGACGGCGAGCGCGACGGCGGGAAGGCGCCTCATGCCGCCCCCTCCATCCGGTCGAGGGCGGCGACCGCGTCGGCCACCGCGTCGGGACGGTCGAGCGGGACCATGTGCAGGGCGTCCGGCAGCTCGATCCGCGTGCCGTGCGGGGTCATGGCGGCGAGCCGCGCGTGCGCCTCGGCCCATTCGCGCTTCCGGTCGGCGCCGGCCAGGTCACCCAGCGCGGTCACGACGGCCAGCGGGACGGGCGGGAAGGGCCGCCGCTCGCGCAGCCCGGCCAGGTCGGCGGCCATCTCCCGGTAGGCCAGCTCCTCCGCGAAGACGGTGCCGACCACCGTGCCGCGCCCGTACACCGACCGCACGACCTCCTCCGGGACGGCCTCGTCGCGGCGGCTGGTGTGCTTCAGGATCATCCGGCGGCCGAACGGCCCCGCGACGCCGGCCAGCCGGGTCGCGCCGAGCACCGCGCCCGCCGCCGTGGCGAGCGGGGTCAGCGCGGCGGCCAGCCGCACGGGCACCCACGCCTCGGGCTCGCAGCTCGGATCGAGCAGCACCAGGCCCCGCACGAGCGCGGGCCGCGTCCTGGCGAGCGCCTCGGCGGCGAACGCGGCCATCGAGTGCGCGAGGACGGTCACCGGCCGGCCCGCCCGCCGCGCCAGCGCCTCCATGATCGCGGTGTCGCGGCGCAGCGACGGCGGCGCGACCGCGGCCGGGCTGAGCCCGAGGCCGGGGCGGTCGAAGACGGTCACCCGGTGGCCCTCCCGGAGCAGCGCGACTGACGGCTCCCAGTCGAACCAGGCGCCGCCGAGCCCGGAGGCGAGCAGCAGCGGCGGCCCGTCCGCCGGACCCGACTCGACGACGTGCACCTGCTCGCGGCCGATGTTCACGATCTCGCCCGGACCGGCTCCCGCGCCGCCCTTCGCGCTGCTCACAGGTACGCCCCCTCTGGCGCCGCCGACGCCTCCCGCGCCTTGCGCGCCGCGTCCCGCCGGTCGGCGTACAGCGCCCACGCGATCGTCAGCAGCCCCAGGCACAGGATGCCGATCTGGACGCGCTGGACGATCCCGAGCCACTGCCCCACGTACATCGCCACCAGGGTGCCGAGCGCGGCCACCGACTCGGCGAGCGCCAGGAGCCAGCCCCAGCGGGCCAGGGCGGGCCACCAGCCGTACCGGCGGGCGGCGAGCGACAGCAGCAGCAGCGCGGCCACCCCGCAGACGATCACGGCGCTGCTGGTCACCGAGTGGAACTCGTGGGAGAACGACACGTGCTCGGAGCGTTCCCGGAGGGCGCACCAGGTCTCCAGGCTCGGCGCGCAGTCGAGGGGGAAGGACGCGTCGCCGATGGCGCACACGCCGAACAGGCCGAGGAACACCCAGCCGGCCGTGGCGAGGGGCTTGCGGGTGAGCCTGCGCAGCGTCCCGGCGGCCACGAGGATCGACAGCACGCCGGTGATGAGGTCGCCGCCGCTGTAGACGAGGTGGAACGGCTGGTCGGACGCCGAGAGCTCGCTCACGTAGCCGTTGAAGAAGTCCAGCTTGGGGCTGAGGACGTTCTCCAGCACGAAGCTGGCGTAGGTGATCGACGCGAGCCCCGCCAGGACGATCAAGCGCATGGGGACGAGACCCGGCCCGCCCCGCTGGTCAGAGTCCACCCGGCCCCCTCACGCCCGCACGGTCCCCGTGCGCCGATCGGTCCTACCCGGCCCCAGTATTTCCGAACCGGCCGGGTGCGCGTGACCTGGGTGGGTGTTAGCCGAGTATCCGCTGGCCGAAGCCTTAACGGAACCTAGGGGAGAAGTTGACGTCCCGTAGTCGTTGTACAAGTCATGGGGCGTCCACGATGATGA
Source organism: Actinomadura sp. K4S16 (assembly GCF_008327685.1). Lineage (GTDB taxonomy): Bacteria > Actinomycetota > Actinomycetes > Streptosporangiales > Streptosporangiaceae > Spirillospora. The sequence continues at coordinate 534,782 of NZ_BDDE01000015.1, read as the reverse complement.
CGAGGCGATTTGTCGGGATCGTCCTGACCTCGTCTTTGTCGGTGACGCGCAGGGGGTATCAATTCGGCATGAACACGCCCCAAAGGGTTGAATGGGGGTGTCCCGAGCACTTCTGATCACGTTCCGTGACGGCGCCCGGGGTGCGCTTCCCCCGCTGACAGCAAGGAGTACCAACACGTGACACTGGTGAACGACGCGGCTCCCGCAGTGCGATCCACCGGTCGCAAGTTCCGCGCCTTCACGGCGAAGCACCTCGACGAGCTCACCGCTCGCGCGGGGCTCACGCCCGCGCAGCGGCTCGCGACCCGGGCGGTTGCGACGGTGCTGCCGTTCCGGACGAACGCGTACGTCATCGACGAGCTCATCGACTGGTCGGCCGCGCCCGACGATCCGATCTACCGTCTCGTCTTCCCGCAGGAGGACATGCTCCCCGCCGAGGACGTCGCGCACCTGTCGGACCTGCTCCGCCGCGAGGCGCCCAAGGCCGAGATCGAGGCCGCCGCCCACGGCGTGCGGATGCGGCTGAACCCGCATCCGGCGGGCCAGATGGAGCTGAACATCCCGAGCTTCGGCGACGGCAAGATCCCCGGCATGCAGCACAAGTACGACGAGACGGTGCTGTACTTCCCCAAGCAGGGGCAGACCTGCCATGCGTACTGCACCTACTGCTTCCGCTGGGCCCAGTTCGTCGGCGAGGCCGACCTCAAGATGGCCGGGGACGAGCCCACCGCGCTCCGCGACTACCTCCTCGCGCACCCCGAGGTGACGAGCGTCCTGTTCACCGGCGGCGACGCCATGATCATGGGTGAACCGGTGCTGCGCCGCTACGTCGAGCCGCTGCTCGACCTCGACCAGCTCGAGTCCATCCGGATCGGGACCAAGTCGCTGGCGTACTGGCCGCAGAAGTTCGTCACCGACCCCGACGCCGACGCCATGCTGGGGCTGTTCGAGCAGGTCGTGGAGTCGGGCAAGAACCTGGCCTTCATGGCGCACTTCTCCCACCCGCGCGAGCTGGAACCCCTCATGGTCACCGAGGCGTGCCGCCGCATCCGCGACACCGGCGCGGTCATCCGCACCCAGGCGCCGCTGATCCGCGGGATCAACGACGACGCCGCCGTCTGGGAGACCATGTGGCGGACCCAGACCCGGATGGGCCTGGTCCCCTACTACATGTTCGTCGAGCGCGACACGGGGCCGCGGGACTACTTCGCCGTCCCCCTCGCGCGGGCGTACGAGATCTTCCGCGACGCCTACAAGAACGTCTCCGGGCTGTCCCGGACCGTCCGCGGCCCGTCCATGTCGGCCACGCCCGGCAAGGTCTGCGTGGACGGGGTCGTCGAGCTGGCGGGCCAGAAGGTCTTCGCGCTGCACTTCATCCAGTGCCGCGACGCCGACCTCGTCGGCAAGCCCTTCTTCGCGCAGTACGACCCTGAGGCGATCTGGCTGGACGAACTCAAACCCGCCTTCGCCGACCGATTCCCCTGGCAGGAGTAGCACGCCCGGTGGCGTGTTCGCCCGCCTCGGGCGAACACGCCACACCCTTCAGCGCAGGGGCCGGACGAGGCACAGGCAGGCGAGCAGCGTCGCCGCGCCGCACAGCGCCATGACGTGGCCGGGCGCCAGGACCTCGCCCAGGGCCCCCGCCATGCCGATCCCGACGGCCTGGCCGGTCATGAGCCCGCTGCCGTACAGGCCGATCGTCTGCCCCCGGATCTCCTCCGGCACCGCGTCCACGAGCCGGCGCTGGACGACCAGCTCGTAGCCGAGCCCGAACGTCCCCGCCGCCATCAGCCCGCACGCCGCCGCCAGGCCCGGCTCGAAGGCGAACAGCAGCAGCGGCGCACCGGTCAGCGCGGCCAGCGGCAGCGCGAGCCGCTCCCGCAGGTCCGGACGGATCCAGCGGCCCGCCACGAGATTGCCCGCGAGCATCCCGGCCGCCGCGGCCGACAGCAGCAGCCCGGCCGCGTCGGGGCGTCCCAGCCCTCCGGCGTACGGGACCGCGACCCCCTCCGCCCCCACCGAGAGGGAGATCGGCAGCCAGCCGGCCAGGAGCAGCCCGCGGGTCGTGCGGCGGCCCAGCAGGAGCCGGTTGGTCCGCCACGTCGCCCGCGCCGCCCCCGTGGACGAGGCCCGGACCGCCGCGGGCGTGTCCGGAAGCCGGAAGCGGGCGAGGCCCGCGGCCAGGGCCGCGCCGGCGGCGGAGAGCCAGAGCGTCCCGCCCGGGGTGAGCACCGACAGCAGCAGCCCGCCCGCGGCCTGGCCGGCGATCTGCGCGCCCGCGCTGGTCATCGTGAACAGCGACCGCCCGAGCACGTAGCCGTCCCCGGGGAGCAGGGCGGGGAGCCGGGCCTGGACGCTCGCGCCGCCGACCGGGGCGAACAGCCCCACCACGACGAGCAGCGCCATGACCATCGGGAGTGGGAGCCCGCCCACCGCGAGGACGGCCGTGACCGCGAGGCGCAGCAGGTGGTAGCCGGTGAGCAGCCGCCGCGGCGGGACGCGGTCGGCGAGCGAGAGCAGCAGGGCGCCGCCGACCACGTACGGGAGCATCCCGGCGGCGAAGACGAGCGCCGCCGCGACGGGGGAGCCCGTCCGCTCGAACGTCTGCACCGAGAGTGCGATCGTCCGGACCGAGTCGCCGCCCACCTGAAGCGTCTGCAGCGAGAACAGCGTCCGGAACTCGGGGACCCCGAAGACGTCGCGGTACCGCGCGGGGGCCGCGGAAGGGGAGGTCATGGTTGGAGCGGTCATGGCGGAGACTCTGCGGCCGGCGGTCCCGTCCTGGACAATGTTTCGGGGAGGAGCGAAACATGTATCGCATCGTGGTGGGGCCCGGGGACCTCGCGGCCAGCCGGTTCGGGATCGCGCCCCTGATCGAGGTGCACAGCGCGCTCGGCGTGGTCGCCGGGCGGATGCCGGTCGGGCCGCTCGGACCCTGGGTGGAGCGCGTCCGCCCGGCGTACCGGGAGGTCGCCGGGGACCCGGCCCTGCGCGCGCTGGCCTTCCTGCGCCGCCCGCACGGGTACATGGCCGACTTCGTCGTCCCGCCGCCCGCCCGCCCGAACCTGACGGTCGCCGACCAGCTGGTGACCGTGCGGTCGACGCCGCTCGACCAGGCCCGCCGCGAGATCGCCCGCAACCTGGAGGGGCTGCCCGAGCCGGAGGCGGCCGTGCGGGAGGTGCTGGACGCGCCCGACGTCGTCGAGCGGCTCGCCGCCGGTCTGGAGCGGGCCTGGCGGGCCCTCCTGGAACCGGACTGGGCCGTGCTGCGCTCGATCCTGGAGCGCGACATCGTCCACCGCGCGGGACGCCTGGCCGCCTACGGCTGGGCGGCGGCGCTGGACGGCCTGTCCCGCCAGGTGCGCTGGCGGGACGGCGTCATCGAGGCCGACATCCACGCCGACGCCACCTACCGCCTCGGCGGCGCCGGGCTGACGTTCGTGCCCGTCGTCTTCTCCGAACTCGGCGCGGCGCTCGAACAGGACTGGCCGAACACGCTCATGTACCGGGCCCGGGGAGTGGCGGCGCTCTGGGAGAGCCGGGAGCCGCGCGACGAGGACGCCCTCGCCAAGCTGGTGGGCCGCACGCGGGCCGATCTGCTGCGCCTGCTCGCCGAGCCCGCCACCACCACGTGGCTGAGCGCCAGGCTCCGGATGAGCGTCGGGGGGATCGGCGACCACCTCGCGGTGCTGCGCGGGTGCGGGCTGGTCACGCGCGAGCGCAGCGGCCGCTCCGTCCTCTACCGCCGCACGGCCGTGGGGGACGTCCTCGCCGGAACGGACTGAGGCCGCCCCGGAGGTTCCGGGACGGCCTCGAAGGAGCGCCTGCGGCGCGGGCGGTCAGGCACGCTTCCGCCTGGTGCGGGGCAGCAGCGCGGCCGCGGCCACCAGCCACAGGAGCCCGCCGAACCGGATGGCCGGCAGCAGCGGCGCGAACCCGTCGGCCAGCAGGGCCAGCGTGGACAGCATCCCGGCGGCGGCCAGGGCCAGCCCGATCCAGGTGAGCGGGCGGGGCAGCAGCCCGGCGAGCAGCCCGGTCACCGAGACCCCGGCCACGAGCATCGCGAAGCCCGCGCCGTAGAAGGGGCCGCCGGCCAGGAACGACAGGTCGGCCAGCGCGCGGGCGAGGGCGGGGCTCGCGTCGTCGGGGAGCCGCCCGCCCGTCCAGGCGGCCATCGCGCTCAGCGCCAGCGCGACGGAGGCCAGCAGCCCGCCGGCCAGGGTGATCGCCGAGCCCGGCGCGGTGATGCCGAGCGCGCGCAGCCTGCGGTAGAGGACGGCGGCCAGCAGCGCCAGCGGGATCGCCGAGGCCAGCAGCAGCCAGGAGCCCGCCCTGATCGCGGTGCCGTGCTCCTGGGCGTACCGCAGCACCTCGGCGCCCGTGGCGTCCGGATGCGGCGTGGCGCGGTTGGCGATCACGTAGCCGGCGGTCAGCGCGGCGAAGGACAGGACGGGAACGAGCAGCGGCGGCCCGGACTGCGGGCGGCGGCGGGGCGGCGCGGAACGCTCCGGAGCGGATGCGGTGGTCATGATCTCTCCTCGGTCGGTTCATCGCTATACACTCGATAATGATTATAAAGTGGAACGATTGTCAAGCCGCTATCATGTACACATGGGTATGAATGGTGGGGAGGACCGTCCCGAGGTCCCGGTGGGCGTGGCGTTCCTGCTGGCCCAGCTGGGCGCGCACGCGGCCGGCCGGTTCGCCGAGCGGGTCGCGGAGCTCGATCTGACGCCGCCGCAGGCCGGACTGCTGCGCATGCTGGCCGGCGCCCCCGGGCGCAGCCAGCGGGAACTCGCCGACCGGCTCGGCATGCCGCCGAGCCGCTTCGTCCCGTTCGCGGACGAGCTGGAGGAGCGGGGCATCATCGAGCGCCGCCGGAACCCCGAGGACCGGCGCCTCTACGCGCTCTACCTCACCGAGGAGGGGTTCGCCCTGTTGGGCAGGCTCGCGGAGGCGGGCGCCGCGCACGAGAAGGAGATGTGCCAGGCGCTGTCGGAGGACGAGCACAGGCAGGTGCAGGCGCTCTTGGAGCGCGTCGCCGAGCAGCAGGGGCTCGGCAAGGGCGTCCACCCCGGCTTCCGGCGCCTCAGGCCGGGGCGGCGAGCGGAGTGAGACGCGCGAGGCCGCCCCGGGATCCGGGGCGGCCTCGAAGGGCGGGCGGCGTCAGACGCCGTACTCGGCGACGATCGTGGCGCGCGCCAGGGTGTGGGCGGTGATGTTGAAGCCCACGACGGCGGGGGAGGTGTCCGAGCCGAGGCCGAGCGACTCCACGTCCAGCGCGTGCACGGTGAAGACGTACCGGTGCGGGTCGCCGGGCGGCGGGGCCGCGCCGCCGAACGCCTTGGTCCCGTAGTCGTTGCGGGCGTGCACGCCGACCTTGGCGTCCTCGGTGCCGGCGCCCGTGGGCAGCTCCGTGACGCTCGCGGGGATGTCGAACAGCGACCAGTGCCAGAAGCCGCTGCCGGTCGGCGCGTCCGGGTCGTAGCAGGTCACCGCGAAGCTCTTCGTCTCCGCCGGGAAACCGGACCAGCGCAGGTGCGGGGACTCGTTGCCGCCGCTGAAGCCCCAGTCGTCGAACACGTGCCGGTCCGCGAGCCGCTCGCCCTCGGCGACGTCGTCGCTGGCGACGGTGAACGAGGGGACCTCGGGCAGGTGCTCGTGCGGGAGCGGGGGCTTGCCGGCCATGGCGACCTCCTCCATCAGGATCATCGTGACACCCCATCTCTACCAGGGGTCGTCACGTTTTCACGGCTCCCATCGTGAACCCGGTGACGAAGCGGTCGAGGAAGAGGTTGAACAGGAACGCGATCGGGACCGCCGTGATGACGGTCGACGCCTGGAGCGACTGCCAGAAGAACACGTCCCCCCGGACGAGCTGCGTCGGCACGCCGGTGCTGACCACCATCTCCGGGCTCGCCGACACGAACGCCAGCGCGTACACGAACTCGCTGGACGTCAGCGTGAAGCTGAACACCACCACCGCGACGATCCCGGGGAAGACCAGCGGCAGCACGACCCGCAGGAACGCGCCGAGCCGGCTGTGGCCGTCCACCATGGCCTGCTCCTCCACGTCCTTCGGGACGGCCTTCAGGAACCCGATCAGCAGCCACACCGACACCGGAACCGTGATCGTCGGATAGACGACGATCATCGACCAGAGGGTGTCCTCCAGGTGCAGCGCCACCACGACGCGAGTCAGCGACAGGAACAGCAGCGACGGCGGCACCAGGTACACCAGGAAGATCGCGATGCCCATCGGCGTGCCCCACGGGCGGTCGAGCCGCGCGAGCGAGTACGCCGCCGGCAGCGCGAGCACCAGCGTGACCGCCACGACGACCGCCCCCACGACCAGCGTGTTCACCACGAACGTCAGGAACGGCGTGTCGGTGAACAGGAAGGTCACATGGTCGGGCGTCGCCGGCTTGTTGAAGAAGAACGGATTGCTCTCCGGGTCGTACAGGTCCTGGTTCTGCTTGAACGCGCTCACCACGCTCCACAGGAACGGCAGCGCGCACACCAGCGCCGCCAGCACCGCCGCCGCGTAGACCCCCGCCCGCGCCGCCACATGCCGCCGCGCATACCGCCGCCGCAGAACCCCCACGTCCGCGGCCAGGCCTCCCCGGCCGCCCTCGCTCAGCTGTTCACCTTGTGGGGGGCGACCCCCCACACCCCCCGGCAAGAGCCGCCGGATGACGGCACTACGCTCGCTGCGCTCGCTACGTTCCGTCATCCGTGTTCCTTGTGGGGGGCGACCCCCCACACCCCCCGGCAAGAGCCGCCGGATGACGGCACTACGCTCGCTGCGCTCGCTACGTTCCGTCATCCGGCCTCCAACCGCCGTACCGCCCGCAGGATCGCGACGGCGCCCGCGAGCAGCAGCGGGAACAGGAACAGGGCGATGGCCGCGCCCTGGCCGACGTCCCCGCCCTCGATGCCGCGGAAGTACGCCCACGACGCCAGCACGTCGGTCGAGTGCGTCGGGCCGCCCCGCGTCAGCACGTACGGGACGGTCATGTCGGTGAACGTCATGATCGCGCCGAACAGGCCGGCGACCGCGATCACCGGCAGCGTCAGCGGGATCGTCACCTCGAACATGCGCCGCCAGAACCCGGCGCCGTCGATCCGCGCGGCCTCGTCGATGTCGCGGGGGATCGCGACCAGCCCCGCCATCACGATGACCGCGGCCAGCGGCGTCAGCCGCCACGTCTGGACCGCGATCACCGACGCCATCGCGGTGCCGGGACGGCCCAGCCACACCACGTTCGCGTCGATCAGCCCGAGATGGCGCAGCACCCAGTCGACCGGCGAGTAGATCGAGTCGAGGAACCACAGCCACGAGATCGTCGACAGCGCGACCGGCGTCGTCCACGGCAGCAGCACCAGGAACCGGACGAACCACTTGCCGTGGAAGTCGGCCACCAGCACGTTGGCGAGGATCTTCCCGAACACCACGATCAGCACCATGCTGACCAGCGTGAAGACCAGCGTGTTGCGCAGCGCCCGCCAGAACACGCCGTCCGCGAAGACCTCCTGGAAGTTGCGGGTCCCGACGAGGTCGAACGAGGGGTCGCCGGTCGTCACGTCCGAGAAGGCGAACGCGACCGCCAGCAGGAACGGGACGCCGACCAGCGCGACGATGTAGACCACCGAGGGCAGCAGCATCACCCAGGCGAGGAACCCCTCGCGGTCGGCGAGGCCCGCCCTGGCCGGCGGCCTCGCGGGCGCCTCGGTCCGGGTTTCCGGGTCCGTCCGCGCCCCGGTCACGGCGTCTCCCCGACCGGCACGGGCGCCGTGCGGGTCCCGCCGGCGGCGTCGAAGAACCGCAGCCGGTCCGCCGGCACCGCGAACTCGCGGACCTCCCCGGCGGCCAGGGGCGTCGCCACGGTGGCGGGGAGCCGGGCGATCATGCGGGTCTCCTCGCCGATCCCGGTGACCGTCCCGTACACGTGGCGGTCCCCGGACAGGTACTCCATCCGCTCGACCGCCAGCGGCATCACCAGCCGTGGCCCGGACGCGACGTCCTCGGCGGGCAGCAGGTGCTCGGGACGGAACCCCACGAGCACCCCGTCGCGCCTGACGAGGTTCATCGGCGGCGACCCGATGAACGTCGCGACGAACGTGTCGGCCGGGTCGTCGTACACCTCCTGCGGCGTCCCGACCTGGCGGACGCGGCCGCGCTCCAGCACCGCGATCCGGTCGCCGAGCCCCATCGCCTCCGCCTGGTCGTGGGTGACGTAGACGGTGGTCGTCCCGACCCGCTCCTGGAAGCGCTTCAGTTCGTCCCGCGCCGTCGCGCGCATCTTCGCGTCGAGGTTGGACAGCGGCTCGTCCAGCAGGAACACCGCCGGGTCGCGGACCAGCGCGCGCGCCAGCGCCACCCGCTGCCGCTCACCGCCGGACAGCTGGCGGGGCTTGCGGCGCAGCAGCGGCTCGATGTCCAGCAGGTCGGCGGCCCATCTCGCCTTGCGCTCCCGCTCGTCGCGGGCCATGCCCTCCGCGCGGAGCGGGAAGACGATGTTGTCCATCACCGTCTTGTGTGGGTAGAGCGCGTACGACTGGAACACCATCGCGATCTGCCGGACCCGCGGCGGGAGCCCGTTGACCACGTCGCCGCCGATCAGCACCTCGCCCTCGGTGGGCTGCTCCAGGCCCGCGATCGTGCGCAGCAGGGTCGTCTTCCCGCAGCCGGACGGTCCGAGCAGCACCAGGTACTCGCCGGGCTCCGCGGCCAGGTCGACCCCGTCCAGGGCCCGCACCACCGCGCCGCGCGACCGGCCCCGGCGGGCCCGCAGCTGCCCGTCGAAGGTCTTGACCAGCCCCTTCACCTCCACGGCGTGCACGGCGGTCAGCCGCCCACCAGGCCGCGGGCGCGCCAGTTCTTGAAGATCGCGTCGACGCGGTCAGCCGCCTCCGCGACGGCCTGCCGCGGGGACGCCTGGCCGCGGGCGGCGCGGCCGAACATCGTCGGCAGCACGTTGGTGTTGAAGACCTCGCCGATCGCCGGGTTGGACGGGCCCGGGTAGCCGATGTTCGCGCTCCACGACGTCGCCGTCTTGAGCAGCGCCAGCTTGTCCGCGGGCTTCGCGCCCCACGGGTCGTCGTCCAGCCAGCCGTTCAGCTGCGGGACGATCGCCGGCCAACCCGGCAGGTCGTACAGCTCGGAGTGGTACGACACCGAGGGGAAGTTCGCGGTGTAGTGCAGCAGGAACTCCTTGGCCGCGTCGGGGTTCCCCGCGTGCTTCGGGACGATCCACTGCTGGATCACGTGCTGCGCCGCCAGCGCCGCCTTCGGGCCGCGCAGCGCGGGGACGAAGAAGATGTCGTCGCCGATCCTGCGGTTGGTGCCCATCGCCGTCCGCCACGCCGAGATCGAGTTCACGATGTAGGACGACTTGCCGGCGATGAGCGCCTGGTTGTTGGACGCGGGCGTCCAGGAGAAGACCTCGCTGGTCTCCGCCTCCCGGAACAGCCGCGCCATGTACTCGACGGCCGCGACGGTCGCGTCCGATTCCAGGACGACCTTCTCGTGCTGGTCCTGGACGGACCCGCCGAACGACCACAGCAGCGCCCGCGCCGCCATGTTCGAGTCGGTCTCGGGGGACAGGCCGATGCCGCACGGCACCCCGGTCCGCCGCTTGATCTCCGCCGCGCCCCGCACCAGGTCGTCCCAGCTCCCGGGCCCGTTCGGCATCCCCGCCTGCTGCCACATCGACTTGCGGTAGTCGCCGGGGTCGGGCGACCAGCCGGGGCAGTAGGCGTAGAAGCGCCGGGTGTTCGGGTTGTAGCTCGACTTGCGGCACAGTTCGAGTTGCTTCCCCCACCGCCGGCTGGCCTCCTGGACGAGGTCGGTCATGTCCAGGACGGACGGCTCGTACTGCGAGAACGGCGCGATGTGCTGGATCAGGTCGTGGCCGCGGCCCGCCTGGATCTCCGACGCGGCGCGGCGGGGGACGTCCACGGTGTTGATGTGGTCGACCCGGACGTCCACGCCGACCTTCCTGCCCCAGTCGGCGAGGAACGCGTCGAACCACTTGTCGTGCCGGGGGACGAAGTGGCTCCACATCAGGATGCTGAGCGAGCCGCCCAGCTTCTTCGCGGGGGAGGTGAACACCTCCTTCGGCGCTTTCCCGGAGTCCTTCGCCTGCGGGCCGCTGGTCTCGCTGGCGCATCCCGCCAGGAGACCTGACGCGCCCGCAGCGAGGACCGTGGAGGACAGGAAGCCGCGTCTGCTGAGCCGCTCGGACATGGGGGCTCTCCTCGCCGCTGAGGGGGTCTCCCCTCGACGGTAGATCGGAGAGCCCGTCTCATCCAGCGACGATCAGGTAACTCCGCGTCACTGTGGTGACGTCCGTCACAATGTGCTCACCGGCACCATGTGCTGTTCGCCCGGCGGCGCCACTTGCCCGGCGGCGCCACCTGCCGGTCGCGCTACTTGCCGGTCGCGCTACTTGCCGGTCGCCTCGGTGTAGGCCTCGATGACCTCATCGGGGTCGCCGTCCATGTGCATGCGGCCCTCGTCGATCCAGATGACGCGGTCGCACATCTCCTTGACCGTGTCGAGCTGGTGCGCGACCAGGAAGACCGCGCCGGCGTCCTTGCGCAGCTCGTCGATGCGGCGCTTGCTCTTGGTCCGGAACTTGGCGTCGCCGGTGGCGAGCGCCTCGTCGATCAGCAGCACGTCGTGGGTCTTGGCCGCGGCGATCGCGAACCGGAGGCGGGCGCCCATGCCGGACGAGTACGTCCGCATGGGGTACTGGATGAAGCCTTCCTTCAGTCCGGCGAAGTCGACGACCTCCTGGTACTTGGCCTTCGTCTCCGCCGGGGTCATGCCCATGGCGAGGCAGCCGAGAACGATGTTGCGCTCGCCGGTGAGGTCCTTCATCAGGGCCGCGTTCACCCCCAGCAGGGAGGGCTGGCCGTCGGTGTAGACGGCGCCCCGGTGCGGGGGCAGCAGCCCCGCGATCGCCTTCAGCAGCGTCGACTTGCCGGAGCCGTTGGTGCCGATGATGCCGACCGCCTCGCCCCGGTACGCGACGAACGACAGGCCCTTGATCGCGTGGACTTCGGTCATCGACGGGCGGTGCTTGCGGCGCAGGATGCGGGAGAACGCGCTCGCGGCGTTGCCCTTGCCGCCCGCGCCGTACACCCGGTAGACGATGTGGAGGTCGTCCACGACGACGATCGGCTCCCGGTTCGGGTCGATTTCGGCGGTCCTGCGGACCTTCGTGTCAGCCACGGCCGTATCGCTCCTCGGCACGGTAGAAGTACAGGAACCCGCCCGTCAGCATCACCCCGGCCCACGCGACCGCGTAGAGCCACAACTGCCCCGCCGAAGCGGCGTGCTGGATGCTCCCGACGAAGCCCCGGTACTGGCCTAGCAGCACGTACCGGCTCAGCTCCACGAACACGTACGCCGGATTGAACTGCATCAGCTCGGCCAGCCACGGGTAGTCGGCCAGCCTGCCGCCCGGCTTCATCATCGCCGGCAGGCAGAAGATCACGCCGGACGCGTACATCCAGACCCGCATGACGAACGGCAGCAACTGGGTGATGTCGCGGTTGAACGCCCCGAGCCGGGCCATGACCATGCTGATGCCCACGTTGAACATGAGCTGGAGCCCGAGCAGCGGTACGAGCAGCAGCATCTGGAAGCTGATCGGCTCGCCGAACGCGAACACGATCGCGAACAGCACCACCAGCGCGAGCAGCAGCTGCTGCACCTCCACGATCGCGATCGCGAAGGGCAGCGTGGCGCGCGGGAAGTGCAGGGCCCTGATCAGCGACAGGTTGTCGCCGACGGACTTGGCGCCCGACGTGACCGAGCGCTGCGTGAACCCGAACAGGAAGACACCCGTCACCAGGAAGGGGATGAAGTCGGGTACCCCGCGGCCGGTGCCCAGCAGCAGACCGAAGATCAGGTAGTAGACCCCGGCGTTGAGGAGCGGCGTCAGCAGCTGCCATACCTGGCCCAGCCGGGAGTCGGAGTACAGCGAGATGTTCTTGGCGGAGGCGAACGCCCAGATGAAGTTCCGGCGAGCCCACACATCCTGGATGTACTTGCGAAGCGGGGGGCGCGCAGCGCTCTGCCTCAGCCCGTATCGTGCGGCGTAGTCGGCCAGGGTCCCGTTCACGTGAGGAGGCTCCGCGATCGTCCCGACCGACTCGCCACCCGGGCTTCCGAGCCGTTCCGGGTGACTCATGTCGCGAAGCCTATTGCAGTCGCTGAGTCCACAGTGACGTTCGCCCGCATGTGACCCCCGATTTGAGATCTTTACGGAATCATGTCGGCCTCCCTGGGGATACCCCGGTCATGCGCGTCAACCACTCACGGCGCACTTCCGTGCCGTCACGGTCCGTCACCCGACGCCGGTCGCGGCAGGTCCAGGAGCATCGCCCCTGGCCGAACCGGGTCGCCCTCCTGCGCAAGCTCGGCCGGATGGACCGGTGGGCCTTCGACCAGGTGGCCGCGGCCCGGCTGCCCGGACTGGAGTACGTCCTGCCGCGCCTCTCGCGGTTCGCCGACCACGGTGTGCTGTGGTTCACGACGGCCGGGGCGATGGGGATCGCCGGACGGCCCCGGCTGCGGCGCGCCGCGCTGCGCGGGGCCATCGCGATCGCCGTGGCGAGCCCCGCCGTGAACATCGCCGGCAAGCAGGCGTTCCGCCGCAGGCGGCCCGTCGTGGACCTCGTCCCCCCGATCCGGGTCCGGTGGAAGCTGCCGACCTCGCACGCCTTCCCCTCCGGGCACTCGGCCTCGGCGGCCGCGTTCGCGGCCGGCGTCGCGCTGGAGGCCCCGCGGGCGGTGGCCGTGCCGGTCGCGGCGACCGCCGCGGCGGTCGCGTTCTCCCGCGTCTACACCGGCGCCCACTATCCGGGCGACGTGCTGGCGGGCCTCGGGATCGGCGCCCTCGCCGGGCTCGGCACCCGGCTGGTGTGGCCCGCCCGCCCCCCGGTGGCCCGCGTGGCCCCGGCCGAGCCCGGGGACGCGCCCGTCCGGATCGCCCCGGACGGGCGCGGCGTGGTGGCCGTCGTCAACCTCGGCGCGGGCCCCGTCGGCGAGGCGGAGGCGGGCATCCTTCCGAAACGCGCGGAGATCGCGGTCGCGATGCTGGAGGGCGAGCTGCCCGCCGCGGAGGTCGTCCGGCTGGAGCCGGACGCGGACCTCGACAAGGCCTGCGCCGAGGCCGCCGACAGGGCCGACGTGCTGGCCGTGGTCGGCGGCGACGGCACCGTGAACGCCGCCGCGCGGGCCGCGCTGGAGCACGATGTCCCGCTGCTCGTCGTCCCCGGCGGGACGTTCGACCACTTCTCCCGCGCGCTCGGGGTGGAGACCGCCGCCCAGGCGATCAAGGCCTACCGGGAGGGCAGGATCGGCCGCGCCGACGTCTCCTACGTCGCCCCGATGGCCGCCGAGGCGGGGGACGACGCGGAGCAGGTCTTCCTCAACACCGCGAGCTTCGGCGCCTACACCGAGATGGTCGACCGCCGCGTCCGGCTGGAGCGCCGGATCGGGAAGTGGCCCGCGCTGGCCGTCGCCGCCGTCCGCACGCTGCGGCGCTCCGAGCCCGTCGAGCTGATGGTGGACGGCAGGCGCCGCCGCGTCTGGCTCGCGTTCGTCGGCAACTGCGTCTACGGCTCGCGGGGCGCCGCGCCCACCTGGCGCGAGCGCCTCGACGACGGGCGGCTCGACGTCCGGATGGTCACCACCCGCGGACGCGTGCCCCGCGTCCGCGCGGTCGCCGCGGTCCTCGCCGGGCACCTGCACGTCACCCCCGGGTACGGCTCGTGGCGGACGACCGGCATGGAGCTGATCTCGCCGGCCGGGGAGCTGCGGCTGGCGCGGGACGGCGAGGTGGCGTCGCTGCCGCCCGCGGTGCGGTTCGGCAAGCACCCCCGCGCCCTGCGGGTGTTCACGGTTCAGGCCCCGGCGCCCGGGTAGAGCAGGGGACGCCCGCGAAGGAGGGATCACACCATGACGAGCCGTGATCTGGGAGTCGCGCCCGGCGACCTCGGTGACGACGACCTGTTCCGTGAACTCGGCCACCTGTACGAGACGAGGCTGGACGCGCTGCGGCACGCCGCCGACCAGGCCTACGGCGAGCACACGCGCCGCATGAACGAGCTGGAGGCCGAGTACCTGCGCCGCCGTCCCGGCCGGGAGATCGATCCCGAGCGGCTGCGCGAGGGCGCCCGCGCCCGCTGACGGCGTCCGGCGCGCCGGGGGCCCGCGCCGAGTGCCGCCCCCGGCCCGAGGTGGAGCGCCCCCGGACCCGAGTGGCAGGGTGGAGGACATGGACGGAACGTTCGAGCTCGGACCCGAGGACGGGCGGCTGCTCGTCCGGACGGGGCGCAGCGGGCTCGGCCGGCGCGCCGGGCACGACCTGGTCATCGAGGCCACGCGGTGGTCGGCGGCGGTCGAGGCGCGCGAGCCCCTGGAGGCGTCGTCGGTCGAGGTGACCGTCGGGGTGGACGGGCTGGAGGTGCGGGAGGGCACCGGCGGCGTGAAGCCGCTCACCGACCAGGACCGCGCGGAGATCGTGAAGAACCTGCGCAAGGTGCTGGACGTCCACCGGTACCCGGAGATCAGGTTCGCCTCCACCGCGATCGGCGAGGACGCCGTCGAGGGCGACCTCACGATCATGGGACGGGTCAAGCCGGTGCGGCTCACGGCGTCCCGGGACGGCGACCGGGTGCGCGGCGGCGTCACCGTCGACCAGACCCGCTGGGGCATCAAGCCGTACTCGGCGTTCTTCGGCGCGCTCCGGCTCGCCGACGAGGTCGAGGTCGAGTTCGACGTCCGCCTTCCCCGTTAGGCCCCGGTAGCCCCGGTAGCCCCGGTAGCCCCGGTAAGCCCTGCCCTGGCGCGGGCGCCCGCGCCCGCGTTTCCCGGTCCCTGAAGATCAAATTGCACTAGGGTGCATGATCATCGCATTCCGGTCAGTCGATCTTCAGGGGGCCGCGGTGGCGGAGCTGAGCAGGAGGGACCTCGGAAAGGCGGCGGGCCTGGTGGCCGCGCCGGCGCTGCTCGCCGGCTGCTCGGCCGGCTCCTCCGGGTCGGCCAGGACGGCGCGGGCGGCAGCGGCGGCCCGCACCTGGCGGGTGACCGGCAAGGCGCTCACCGGCCTCGGCGGGTTCGACTCGACGCTCAAGAGCTTCATGCAGGAGCGGGAGATCCCCTGCGGGCAGCTCGCCGTCGTCCGCAAGGGCAAGCTCGTCCTGTCTCGCGGTTACACCTACGCAGAGGACGGCGCGTTCACGACGCAGCCGACCTCGCCGTTCCGCATCGCCAGCATCTCCAAGCCCGTCACGGCGACGGCGGTGCTCAGGCTCGTCCAGGACGGGAAGGTCAAGCTCACCGACCGTGCGGCGACCCTGCTGGGGCTCTCCACGACGGCCGATCCCCGCCTCAAGGACGTCACCGTCCTGCGGCTGCTGCAGCACCTCGGCGGCTGGGACCGCGACATCACGCCCGACCCGATGTTCCAGGACGCGGCCATCGCCAAGGCGCTCGGCGTCGCGCTGCCGGTGTCGAAGGCGAACATCATGAAGTACGCGTCGGCGCGCGGGCTCGACCACACGCCCGGCGCGCGGTACGCCTACTCCAACTACGGCTACCTGCTGCTCGGCCGGATCATCGAGAAGGCCACCGGCAAGAAGTACGAGGACTACGTCCGGCAGACCGTGCTCGCGCCGCGCAAGATCACGCGGATGCGCCTGGGCAGGACGCTCACCAAGGCCACCGGCGAGGTCCCTTACCACTCGGGCTACACCGGGACCACCGTCTTCGACAACAGCGGCACGAAGGTGGCCTACCCGTACGGCGCGTTCAACCTGGAGAACATGGACGCGCACGGCGGCTGGCTGGCCACCGCGATGGACCTCACCCGCTTCGCGGGCGTCTACGACGGCGGGACGTCCGTGCTGACCTCGGCGTCGATCAGCCGGGCGTTCGCCAAGCCGGAGACGGGCGTCAACGCCGACGGCTGGTACTACGGCTGCGGCTGGCAGGTGCGCCCGGTGACCGGCGGCCGCAACACCTGGCACAACGGGAGCCTGCCCGGGACGTACACGCTCCTGGTCCGGCGGTACGACGGCCTGACGTGGGCGGTTCTGTTCGACCAGCGGCAGGAGGGCGACGCGGCGAACTACGGCGACATCGACTCGCTGCTGCACAAGGCCGCGAACGCGGTGAAGACGTGGCCGGCCGGCGACCTGACCTCCTCCTACTTCTAGCCGCTTTCTAGCGCGGCACCCGGCTTCTGGCACGGGCCGCGCGGGTGTACTGGTCGTCCAGGCTGCGCGGGAACGGCATCATCCGGTGCCGGTCCCGCCAGGGCGCGAACTGGCGGACGGCGTTGAAGCCCGCCGCGGTGATGATCCGCTCGACGTCCGGGCCCGGGACGCCGGCGGGATACACGTCCAGATGGGCGATGTGCGGCGGCAGGCCGTCCGGCCGCGCGGGCGACACCAGGGTCATCGGCGGACGGACCCGTTCGGCGGACGCCATGTCCTCCGCGTAGGCGACGAGCTGGAGCGTCTCCGCGTCGGGCCCGCTGTGCACGATGAGCCAACCGGCGACGTCGACCGGCTCCGACGGGGGATCGGTGAGCGCCAGGGGAGCGAACTCGTCCGAGACCGTGCGCAGGTAGGCGTCGTGAGCGGGGTCGAGTTCCTCCAGGACGTACGTGCGGTCGAAGCGGACCGGGTCGGCGGGGAGCAGGGGCCGGTAGGCGTCCCAGAGCAGGAGCCGCGCCAGATGCGTCGTGGGGACCCCGGGCGGGAGGCGGGCCAGCTCGCCCCTCAGCCCGGCCGGGAACGCGTCCACGATCACCTCGTCGGGCCGCAGGGCCGTGAGGTCGGCGGTCTCCACGACGCGCCAGCCGCCCGCCACGCGCGGGTCGGCCGCGAACGGCGACCCGGTCACGACGGTGACCGGCCCTTCCCGGCGCAGGGTGTGCAGGACGGCCCGGAGCCGCGTCAGATGCCCCAGCCCGTCACCGGCCGCGTAGCAGACGATCACCGGGTCTCGTCGAGGACGGCCAGGTAGCCGGCGGTCTCGGCGGCCGGGGTGAAGTCGCGGCGGATCCGCTCCGCGCCCGCCGCGCCGAGCTTGGCCAGCTCCTCGGCGCCCGCCCGCGCGGCCCGGTCGATCGCCGCCCGGCACGCGTGCGGGTCGCCCGCGGGGAAGGCGAACCCGATCTCGTCGTCGGCCACGTCCGCCAGCCCGCCCGCGTCCGACGCGAGCAGCGGCACGCCGAGCGCCGCCGCCTCCAGCGCCACGTTCGGCATCCCGTCGTAGAACGAGGGGAGCGCGACCAGGTCGCAGCTCGCGTAGACGGCCGGAAGGTCGTAGCGCTCCAGGAAAGGCAGGAACGAGTGCGGGACGTCGCCGTCCGCGAGCCGCTCCCGCACGGACTCCTCGACCTCGCCGACGAGCAGCAGATGGAAGTCGTCGGCGCGGCGCGACGCCGCCAGCGCCTCCAGGAAGAAGCCGACGCCCTTCTTCACCTTGAGCTGGCCGATGAGACCGATCGTCCGGCGGCCGGGGGCGACGTTCTCCTCCCGCCACGCCCTGCCGCGCTCGCGTTCGGACGGCAGCACCCGCCACTGCGCGGTGTCGACGCTGTTGGCGACGAACGCGACCGCCGCGTCCGGGACGAGCGCCCGCACCAGCGGCGCGTGCGAGCGGGCGACGACGCACACGCGGGCCGAGGCGCGCAGCGCGTCGGCCAGCACGCCGCGCCGCCGCATCGAGAAGACGCCGACGTCGATGTCGTTGCCGCGCAGCAGCGTCACGAGCGGCGCGCCGAGCAGCGCGGACAGCACGGGCGCGGCGAGCATCGCGTGCACGCCGCCGAACGCCACCACATGGGTGTAGCCGGTGAGGTTCTCGGCGGTGACGGTCGTCCACAGGCGGCGCAGCGCGTGCTCGGAGTCGTCCCCGAGCGGCGCGGTGATGAGCCGCCCGCCGTTCTCGCGCGCCACGCCCCACGGCCGCGACCGCCGGGTCAGGTGGGCGACGTCGACCTCGGCCCCGGCGCCGCGCAGTCCCCGCACGATCCGGTCGCACGACTGCGCCATGCCGCCCTGGCTCGGCGGGTAGTGCTCGGTGATCCACAGGACGCGCGGCATCAGCTGTCCACGAACCCGGTGTCCTCGTCCGGCCCCCAGTCGCCGCCGTAGGAGTAGTCGTCGCCGGGGTTGAACGCGCCCCGGTCGTACTCGTCGAACGAGGAGTACCAGTAGCCGTCGTTGTAGGCCTGCGAGCTGCTCCGGTAGTACTGGCGCCGGTACCCGCCCGCCCAGGCCGGGTCGTGCGGGTCCTGCGTCCCGTACCCCTGCGCCGCCGCGCACTCGGGGCACAGCGCGTTCGGCCCGGCGTGCGCGCCGCAGACGGGCCTGCCGCACCGCGGGCAGGCCGCCACCGCCGCCTGGCCGCAGCGCCCGAGCACGAAGAAGCCGGTGGTCACGGTGCAGCGGTTCACTTGGTCCTCCTCGCGGCCGTGCCGGGGGGCGTCCACCGGAACGGCTCGGTCGACACCTGCAGGATCCGGTCCACGAGGCCCGTGTTCGTCTGCCCGGGGAACTTCGCGCTCGCGCGGATCACCGGCCGCTTGCCCTGCTTGACCTGCACCTTCACCCAGCCGGGCGGCGGGGAGGGCGGCTGCTGGACGACCGCGTCCTTCGCCAGCCGCCGGGTGACGCGCACGAACTGCACCGTCTTCGTCTTGTGCTTCATCTTGATCTTCCCACGCACGTTCCGCTTGTTGTAGCTGCGGTTGCGCACCCGGTCGGTGACCGTCACCTCGACGACGCTGCCGTCGCGCAGCTCGGCCCGCATCCGCAGCCACGGGTCGAGCGCGTACCACTGCTTGAGCATCGAGATCGGGGGCCGCGAGGGCAGGTCCTGCTTGGGGCCGTTCTTCTCCGGGACCCGCGACCCGCGCATGTCCGCGGCCACCGACAGCACCCCGTCGGGCGGCATGTCGGCCGCCAGCACCCGCAGCAGCGGCACGAGCACGCCGGCGACCCGCTCGTGCAGCCGCCACTTGTTCCGCCGCACGTGCGCGCCGTGCTGCGCGAGGCTCTGGATCACCGGCTCCCAGTCGTCCCGCCGCAGCGAGACGGTGCAGACCTGCTCCAAGGTCAGCGTCTGGTGAAGCGGATGGAACCGCCTGATGGCGGCCTTCTGCTTACGGTAGAACATGACGAACCACCTATCGGCCCGGTGTGAGCGTGCGGTAGACCTCGGCCAGCCGGGCGCGCGAGCGCGTCCAGGTCAGGCCCTCCTCGATGTGCGTCCGGCCCCTCCGCCCCATCGCGGCGGCCTCCTCCGGGTACTCCAGCAGGATCCGGACGGCCCGGGCCAGTTCGGCCGGGCGGTCCGCCGGCACCAGCCGCCCGTGCCGCCCGTCCGCCATCAGCTCGCGGACGGCGGGCAGGTCCGAGGCGACCACCGGGACGCCCGCCGCCATCGACTCGATCACCTTCAGCGGCGCGCAGCCCTGGTCGAGGTTGCGGGCGCAGCCGGTCAGCGGCGCCACCGACACCTCGGCGTGCGCCAGCCACGCGGCGACCTCGTGGTGCGGCAGCGCGAACCGCCAGTCGACCCGCTCGGCGACGCCCAGGCGCTCGGCCAGCCGCCGCACCGGCTTCGCCCGCCGCTCCGGGACGGACGCGCAGACCACCAGCCGCAGGCCCGGCAGGTCGGCGAGCCGCGCGAAGGCGCGCATCAGCACGTCCAGGCCCTGCCAGGGCTGGAGCGCGCCGACGTAGACGAGATACCGCTCGGGCGCGTCGGCGGGACGTTCCGGCCTGTCCACGACGTCGGCGCCGTTTGGGACGAGGTGGATCCGCTCCTCCGGCACCCCCAGGCCCCGGACGGCGTCGCCGATCACCCGCGACGGCACCACGACCGCGTCGCTGCGCTCCAGGCAGTACCGCTCCAGCTCGCGGATCTTGCCGAGCGTGGCGGGTGCGGCCCAGGGCCAGGTGTGGCTCATCTCGATCGACGGCAGCCCGTTGACCTCGTACACGACCTTGTGGCGCCGACCGTCCGCGACCGCGGGCAGCGCGCTCCACGGATCGCGCACGTGGCAGACCTCCAGCGTCTCCCAGTGCGGCCGCAGGTGCGCCGCGACCCAGCCGGAGAACGCCTCGGCCCGGTCGATCAGGTTCGGGACCGCCGCGTCGAACCGCGCGACCTCCCGCGTCCCCTCCCGCTGGTAGCGCGGCAGGTCGCCGCCGCCGATCGCGGCGAGCAGCCCGCCTCCGAACCGCGCGAACAGCTCGTCGGCCATCTGCGCGATGTGCACCGCCGATCCTTTGCTGGACGGGAAGCGGTCGAACGCGACATACGCCGCGCGGTGCCTCATCGGCCCGTGCTCAACAGGTGCGTGCTCAACAGGTGCGTGCTCAACAGGTGCGTGCTCAACTGGTGCGTGCTCAACTGGTGCGTGCTCTGCAGGAGCGTGCCTCGTCGGGCCGTCGCTCATCCGACCGCGGCCTCCTCCGGCACGGCCCGCAGCCCGCGGTGCCAGGCGATCTGGTCGGCGAGCCCGTCGGCCAGGCCGGTCGCGGCCGTCCAGCCGAGCAGCTCCCGGGCGCGGGACGTGTCGGCCCAGGTGCGCGCGGCGTCCCCGGCCACGGGCGTCTCGCGCCGGATCTCCGCCGGGACGCCCAGCGCGCCGGTGAGCATCGCGATCGCGTCGTGGACCGCCACGTGCTCGGTGTGCCCCACGTTGACGGCGATCCCGGGCGGCAGGTCCTCGGCCGCCGCCGCCAGCGTGGCCGCGACCACGTCCCGCACGTGCGTGAAGCTCCGGGAGCTGCGCCCGTCCCCGAACACCGGCAGCGGGCGCCCGTCGAGCGCGGCCTCGACGAACCGGTGGAACGCCATGTCGGGCCGCTGCCGGGGCCCGTAGACCGAGAAGTACCTGAGCAGGACCGTCCGCAGCCCGCTCCGGGCGGCCAGCCGGGCGAGCCGCTCGACCTCCGCCTTGCTGACCGCGTACGGGCTGGCCGGCCGCAGCGGATCGTCCTCCCGGTTCGGCCGCCGGCCCGCCGACCCGTACACCGACGAACTGGACGCGACGACCACCTTCGGCCGCAGCCGCGGGGGCCGCCGCGCGCAGGCCGCGAGAAGCCGGCGCGTCGCCGTGACGTTGTCCCGATCGACGACCGCCTTGCCAGGCCCCCACGAGTCGCGCACCCCGGGACGTCCCGCCAGATGCACGACGACGTCCGCGGCCGCGACGCCGTCGAGATCGTCCACCGCCAGGTCGAGTTCGGCGGCGACCACCCCCGGCCCGGCCGCGACCTTCGCCCACGTCCGCCGCGCGACCGCCGGGCTCAGGGAACGCTCGGGCGCGTCGACGGCCAGCACCTCGTGCCCCGCCCCCGAGAACGCGTCGACGGCATGGCTCCCGATGAACCCCGCCGCACCAGTGACCACCACTCGCACCCGGGCACCCTATCCGGCAGGCCCCGAACCGGGACAGGGCTCTCGTCCCTGCTCACACGGGACTTACCGCCGGGACATCCCGGGTTCGGGCGGAGCCGCGGGGCGCGACCGAACGGCATGGCCGATGGAACAACCCCGAGCCTCTCTTGTCACTACTTAGAGTTATCAATTGATTGCAGAGGGGCATGAGGGTGTTGTTCAGTTCGGAAGGCTTTGGGGGGAGACTTCGTGAAACAGTCCCACAGGTTCGCAACCGTGGCGCTCGCGGCCGTTGTCGGCACGGGCCTCGCCGGCGAAGGCGCCGCGATGGCGGCGGTTCCGCCGGAGCCGACGGTCGCGTCGGCGCCCGCCGCGCCCGCCGCCCAGCAGGTCGCCATCTACCAGTACGCCACCGGCGTGGTGATCAGCCGCCACCGGCTGGCGATCCGGACGAGGCCGACCATGCGCTCCAAGCGGGTCGGCTTCCTGAGGCCGGGGCAGCGGTTCAAGATCAAGTGCTGGACGCGCGGCCAGCGGGTCCGGCACACCCGGGTCTGGTACCGGCTGGGCTACAGCAGCCCCAAGAACTACGTCTCCGGCGCCTACGTGAGGGTCATCAAGGGCCGCGTCCGCCACTGCTAGTCGGGCGGGGGCTGGGGACCGCGCGCGGCCCCCAGCCCCCTCACCCTCCGGCCCGGCCCGGCCCGGCCGGAGGAGCCTGGTAGGGCCTGGTCTCGAAGTGGCCTCGGCCACGCGCGCGAACGCGCGACCTGCCCGGTTCGGCGAAGCCGGAGGCGAGCGGCGCCGGGCAGATCGCGAAGCGATGCCGCGTTCGCCCAGGCCCGGTCACGTAGCGACCCGCCAGGCGAGCGAAGTGGGCCGGGACTTCGAAACACCTCCCGGCCCGCTCAGCGGGGCCGGGCCACCCGCGACTCGTCCCAGACCGGTTCCGCGGACTCGTAGACCGTGCCGTCGGCCCCGAAGACCAGGTGGCGGTCGAAGGCGCGGGCGAACCAGCGGTCGTGGGTCACCGAGACGACCGTCCCCTCGTAGGACTCCAGGCCCTCCTGGAGGGCCTCGGCGCTGGCCAGGTCGAGGTTGTCGGTCGGCTCGTCCAGCAGGAGCAGCGTGGCGCCGCCGAGCTCCAGGAGCAGGATCTGGAGCCGGGCCTGCTGGCCCCCGGAGAGCGTCTCGAAGGGCTGCTCGGCGCACACGTTGAGCTCGTAGCGGGTGAGCGCGCTCATCGCGTCGTTGCGCAGCCGCGCGTGCTCGGTCATGACGATCTCGCACGGGGTGCGCCCGGCCAGATCCGGACGGGCGTGGGTCTGCGCGAACAGCCCCGGGACCACGCGCGCGCCCAGCCGGGCCACGCCGGTGTGCGCGACGGGCCGCACCGGCGTCGCGCCGCGCGGCAGCGTCTCGGCGACGGCCGCCAGGAGGCGCAGGAAGTGCGACTTCCCGGAGCCGTTCGAGCCCAGGACGGCGACGCGCTCGCCGTACCAGACCTCGGTGTCGAACGGCTTCATCAGGCCGGTCAGTTCGAGGTTCTCGCAGACCACCGCGCGCTTGCCGGTCCTGCCGCCGCGCAGCCGCATCTTCAGGTTCTGGTCGCGGGGCGGGATCTCGGGCGGCCCGGCCTCCTCGAACTTGCGCAGCCGGGTCTGCGCCGCGCGGTAGCGGGAGGCGAAGCCGTCGTTCACCGTGGCCTTCACCCGCAGGTTGTTGACCAGCTCCTTGAGCTTGGCGTGCTCCTCGTCCCAGCGGCGGCGCAGCTCCTCCAGGCGCTCGTTGCGGTCGCGGCGGGCGGCGGCGTAGGTGGCGAAGCGGCCGCCGTGGATCCACACGCGGGACGCCTCCACGGTGACGATCCGGTCGGCCGAGCGGTCGAGCAGCTCGCGGTCGTGCGACACCAGCAGGACGGTCTTCGGCGTCTCCCGAAGCCGCTCCTCCAGCCACCGCTTGCCCGGGACGTCCAGGTAGTTGTCGGGCTCGTCCAGCAGGAGGACCTCGTCGGGGCCGCGGAGCAGGGCCTCCAGCGCGAGCCGCTTCTGCTCACCGCCCGACAGGGTGCGCACCTCGCGCCACCGGCACGAGTCGTAGGGGACGCCGAGCGCCGCGACGCAGCACGCGTCCCAGAGCACCTCGGCCTCGTAGCCGCCGGCGTCGCCCCAGCCCGCGAGGGCCGTGGCGTAGCGGAGCTGGGTGGGCTCGTCGTCGCGCTCCATCATCGCCAGCTCGGCCGCCTCCACCGCGGCCGCCGCCTCCCGCACCCGGGGCGGGGCCAGCGACAGCAGGAGGTCGTGCACGTTCGAGTCGTCCCGCACGCTGCCGATGAACTGGCGCATGACGCCGACTCCGCCGCTGTGCGCGACCGTTCCGGACTGCGGCGCCAGATCGCCCGCGATCAGCCGCACAAGCGTCGTCTTCCCCGCGCCGTTCGGGCCCACGAGGGCGGCCGTGACGCCGTCGCCGACCCGGAAGGAGACGTCGTCGAGCAGCATCCGCCCGTCCGGCAGCACATGGCCGACGTGGCCCACCTCGACGTGTCCCATGCCGCCGAGTGTCGAGAATCCCCCGCCGCACCGTCAATCGATTATCAGTGCGGGATACCGGAGATCAGGTCACGGGCGCCCTTACGGAGTAGGTCGCCCGCCACGTACGCGCCCAGATCTTCACCTTTGCCCGGTGCCGACCACTCCTGCGCGTGGACGAACTTCGACCCGTCCCGGGTGAAGACCATCCCGCGCAGACTCAGTTGCCCGTCTCGCTCCAACCTCGCGTGCCCCGCGATCGGGCTGTTGCAGTGCCCCTGCAACCCGTGAAGCATCGCGCGTTCCGCGCTCACACACTGCCGCGTCACCTTGTCGTCCAGCAGCCGCACCAGTTCCACCACGTCGGAGTCAGCGCGGCGGCAGTCGACCGCCAGCACCCCCGCGCCGATCGCCGGAAGGATGTCCAGTTCCTCACCAGGCCGCTCGATCCCCAGCCGTGCCAGGCCCGCCCGAGCCAGCACGATGGCGTCGAAGTCCTCCCCGGCGTCCAACCGTCCGAGCCGGGAGTTGACGTTGCCGCGCAGGTACTCCACCCGCAGATCAGGACGGATCTTGCCGAGCTGCGCACGCCGTCGTACGGCGGAGGTTCCCACCCGAGCCCCCGGTCCCAGGTCCGCCAGGCACTGAACCTCGCCCGCCATCGGGAACAGCATCACATCGGCGGTGTCGTCACGCTCGACGTAGGCGGCGAAGACCAGCCCCTCAGGGCGCGGCACGTCCCCCGGAACGTCCTTGAGGCAGTGCACCGCGACATCGACCGCCCCCGTCAGCAGCGCCCGGTCGATCTCGCGCATGAACGCGCCCTTGCCGCCCAGCTCACCCAGGTTCCCCCGATGCCGGTCCCCGGCCGTCTGGATGCCCACCACTTCTACCCGCACATCGACCAGCCCTTCCAACCGGGCCGCGACGCCGCGCGCCTGCATCATCGCCAGCGGAGACGTCCGCGTGCCCAGCCGAAGCACCCCGCCGCCCCCACCGCTCCAGGAGAACGTCCGCGATGCCGCAGCCGACCCGGCCGGGACCAGATCCCTCACCGCCCCCACACCCCCGAACTTCGCCATCCTCACCGCCGTGCCCCTTACTGGACGCGCCCTATGCCTACACCTGAGCGCGCCGTTCCTCGCGCACGTCCGGGAAGGTGTCCGGAAACATCAGGTGGTCCATCAGCGCGGCCACCTGATCGGCCGCCGTCACCGCGTCGCGGCACCAGGCGAACCAGAGCCATGGGTCGCGGGAGACGTCGAAGTACGCCCACTCGCCGCCGGGTACGGCTCGCGCCGTCGCCGGCATCCACACGTTCTCCCGCCGACCACGGACGAAGAACAGCAGCATGGGCACCGACAGGGCCGAAGACTGGTCCTGGTACAGCTTCAGGCCCCGATACCCCCGGCACTCCGCCGCCACCGCCAGCCGGTCCAGATGCCACACCGCCGTGTCGCATCCCCGTAGGGTCCGCCCCCACGCCCAGACCCGCGCCAGACCCGCGCTCTTCATCGTCATCCGTGCGACTCCGTCCCAGCCCTCCGACTTCCCGCGCGCTTTCAGCACGCGATCACCGACCACACCCACTTGCCCTTCGGAGGCGTCCGGTCGACCCCGCATCGCAGCGATAACGCTTGGACTATCGGCAGGCCCCACCCTCCTGTGCCGTCGTCGTGACCAGGGTTCAGCGCCTCGGCGTCCGGCGAGACGTCCACCGGCTCCAGCGGCCGCACCGTGGGCAGTTCGTCCGAGCAGTCCCACACTCCGAGCCACATCCCGTACGGCTGCAACGTGAACCGCACCCGCATCTCCCGGTAGGCCGCGTACTGCGCGGCGTTGGCGAGCAACTCACCGGCGATCAGGTCCACGTCATCGGCCCGATGCGACAGACCCCAGTCCGCCAGCCGTGACCGCAACAGCGTCCGCACCACGCCTGCCGAGACCGGAGCCGCCAACACCCGCGTGTCCAGTGGAAGGGCCGCCGGCCCCGGCCGAGCTGTCTGATTGACCCTACGATCGTCCATCGGGTCCGACCTCCTACGTCGGATCAAGGCCCCGGAGCCGGTGCGCGACCACCGGCCCGGGGCCGTTCGCGTTTCGGCTGCACTACGTACTTGAGAGGTGACAGCCTGTGTCCGTCAGGATGCACCTCTTCCGCGTCTCGTGCAATATGCTCGCGACAAACAATTTGCTTTCTGGGAGCGGATCATGCCGGGATCTCCGACCATGCGACGGCGCCGCCTTGCATCTGAGCTGCGACGCTTGCGAACCGAGGTTGGAAAGATGTCGATCACCGACGCTGCGGCGCGGCTCGGTTGGCAACAGTCCAAGCTGTCCCGGATCGAAACCCGGCAGATCGGCGTGAGCACGACCGACGTTCGCAAGCTGTTGGATCTGTACGGCGTTGACGACCCGCAGCAGGTAGCCGGACTTCTCGACATCGCACGCAAGGCGAAAGAGCGGGGTTGGTGGGAGTCCTACGGCGCGACGCTCCCCACCGAGACGCGGACCATGATCGGTATCGAGACCGAGGCCTCACTCATCTCCACCTACGAACAGGCGCTCGTGCCGGGCCTCCTGCAGACGCCGGACTACGCCCGCGCAGTGATCCGCGCTGCTCGGCCTGGGGACTCGCAGGAGATCATCCAGCAGCGGGTCGAGGTCCGCATCGCCCGTCAGGCGCTGCTCAACGAGCAGCATGGACCGCAACTCTGGGCTGTGATCAACGAGGGAGTGGTCCGCCAGATCGTCGGAAGCCCAGGGATCATGAAGGCGCAACTGGAAAGCCTCACGGAGGAGCGCGACAGGCTGAACGTAGTCGTGCAGGTCCTCCCTTTCGCCGCCGGGGAGCACCCGGCCATGGTCGGATCCTTCTCCCTCTACAGCTTCCCTGCCGAGGGAGAGACCGGAGTGGCCTACATCGAGACGATGAACGGTGCTCTGATCTTGGAGCAGGCGCACGACTTGGAGACTTACGGCGATGCCTTCGACCGCATCCGCGCGATGGCCCTGTCACCCAGGGATTCCCGAGACCTCATCCGCTCCATCGCGGCAGATACGATCTAGCCCGCGGAAAGGAGCACATATGCGAGCAAACCCTCCGCCGCTGGACTGGCGGAAGAGCAGCCACAGTGGCGGGACTGGAAACTGCGTGGAGCTTGCCGCCCAGCACGGTAGCGGTACCGCCGTCCGAGACTCCAAGGATGCGGAAGGCCCCGTGCTGTCCTTTCGCCCTGCAGAGTGGGCTGCATTCGCCCGCGCGGTCAGAGCGGGCCTATACGACAGTCCTCGTGCCGCATGGCGCAGGAGTTCACGAAGTGGCCAGAACGGCAACTGTGTTGAGGTGTCCCGAGACGCGACGTACGTCGCCTTTCGTGACAGCAAGGCCCCAGACGCAGGGTATCTAACGCTCTCCGCCGAAAGCTTCGCTCAACTCGTCCAGCGCGCGAAGTGCGGCGAGCTGGACATCTGAGACCGCCCACCAGGCGGACCGCTCGTGCTCAGCGCATAAGCCACGATCGCTGATCGCAACATGGCGCAGGGGCTCCCCGTTGCGGCGTCAGACTTCGCCGCCGACCCTGCCGACGTTCGTGGACACCGCTAGTCGGCGACGTGGGCGAGGTCGGGGATGTGCGCGGGGGCGATCCGGGGGCGGGCGGGCGGCTGGAGGAGGAAGAGCTTCTTGTCCAGTCGCTCCATCTCCCCTCCTCGCCCGCAGATGAGCCCAGCGCAGAAGTCCACCAGCTGCCTGGCCATGTCGTCGGTCAGCTGGGTGAGATCCATGAGCACAGGGTCACCCTTGCGGAAGAAGTGCCCGACGTGGAGAACCTCGTTGTAGTCCTTGGGGCGCAGCGTTTTGATCACACCTCAAGTCTGCCTGGGCTTCCGCGTGGCGCAAGGCCGATCCGCCATCTCGCCCGGCTCCGCAGCTGTCGGTTCAACCGGTGAGCAGCGAACGGACGTGCTCCACGACGGAGGCCAGGGCGATCTTGGACGTGTCGCCGGTGGCGCGGGTGGTGACCTCGGCGACGCCCTCGGCGAGGCCGCGGCGGCCCACGGTCACGCGGAAGGGGATGCCGGTCAGCTCGGCGTCGCGGAACTTCACGCCTGCCCGCTCGGCACGGTCGTCGATCACCGCCTCGACGCCCGCCGCGGACAGGCCCGCGTAGACCTCCTCCGCCGCCGCGGCCACGTCGGCGTCGTCGGACTGCGCGATCACGACGGCGGCCTGGAACGGCGCCACCGCCGCCGGCCAGACGATGCCGCGCTCGTCGTTGTGCGTCTCGACGATCGCGGCCATCGCGCGCTCGATCCCGATGCCGTAGCTGCCCATGACCACCGGGACGGACCGGCCCCCGGCGTCCAGCACCTCGACGCCGAGCGCGCGGGAGTAGCGGTCGCCCAGCTTGAAGATGTGCCCGACCTCGATCGCCCGCAGGACCTCCAGCGCCCCGCCGCAGCGGACGCAGGCCTCGCCCTCCGCGACCTCGCGCAGGTCCGCCCAGGCGCCGACCTCGATGTCGCGGCCGACGTCGACGCCGCGCAGGTGGACGTCGTCGGTGTTGGCGCCGGTGAACATGTCGCGGCGGCCCCGCAGCGCCTCGTCCGCGATCACCGGGAGCGTCGCGCCGACCGCGCCGAGGCTGCCGGGCAGCGCGCCGAGGGCCTCCTGGATCTCGCCGGGCTCGGCGGCGCGGATCTCCGTGGCGCCCGTCGCATCCACGAGCTTCTGCTCGTTGAGCGGGTGGTCGCCGCGCAGCAGGACGAGCGTCAGCGCGCCGTCCAGGACGTATACGAGCGTCTTGATCTGCCGGTCGGCGGGCGCGCCGTAGGTCAGGAGGTCCTCGATCGTGCGGACGCCGGGGGTGTCGAAGCGCTCCGGCGCGTCCGGTCCCGGCCCGTCCTGCGCGGTGGGCAGCGCCGACGTCGCCCGCTCGATGTTCGCCGCGTAGCCGCAGGCCGGGCAGCGGACGACGAGGTCCTCGCCGACGTCGGCCGGGCACATGAACTCGGTGGAGTCCGAGCCGCCCATGGTGCCGTTGGACGCCTCGCACGCCAGCGCCGGCAGGCCGAGCCGCTCGAAGATCCGCGTGTAGGCGCCGAGGTAGGCCTCGAACGAGGCGTCCAGCCCGGCCTGGTCGGCGTCGAAGCTGTAGGCGTCCTTCATCGTGAACTCGCGGGTCCGCAGCAGGCCGCCCTTGGGGCGCGGCTCGTCCCGGAACTTCGTCTGGAACTGGTACCACTGCTGCGGCAGCTGCCGGTAGGAGCTCAGCTCGCGAGCCACCGTCGCGAAGATCTCCTCGTGCGTGAGGCCGAGGGCGTGCTCGGCGCCGCGCCGGTCGCGCAGCCGGAACAGCTCCTGGCCTATGAGATCCCAGCGGCCCGACCGCTTCCACGGCTCGGCCGGGTGCATCGCCGGCAGCAGCATCTCCTGCGCGCCGACCGCCGCCATCTCCTCGCGGACGATCTGGATGATCTTCGCTCGCACGCGGACGGCCAGCGGCAGCAGGCAGTAGTGGCCCGCCGTCAGCTGCCGGACGAACCCCGCGCGCAGCAGCAGCCGGTGGCTCGCCGCCTCGGCCTCGGCGGGGTCCTCGCGAAGGGTCGGCGCGAACATCTGGGACCAGCGCATCCCGCGAGCGTAACGAAAAGGCCTGGCCAGGCCGACACGATTAACAAGCCCCCTGTCAACGGCCGTGGCAGGCCCTCGGGCCCGGAGCCTGCGCCGCTTCGGCGTCGGTCACGCCTCTACCAGCTTCACAAGGGCTTCCCGCTTGCCTGACGGGGCTTCGCGCAGCACCCGTCGAGCACGTAGGAGCGCGTCCACGTCGGCGGTGGCGGCGGCGACCTCCGCGGCGACGTAGTCGATCCTCCCGAGTCCGGCATCGGCAAGCCAGCGCGACACCTGGGCCCAGGAGTACAGCTTGACGCGGCTGCCGCGATGGACGACCGGAGCGGGGAAGCCTCCTGGGCCGCGTTCACCGGTCGTCCAGTGCCCGACGGCCGGGGCCGACCTGCCGGTCTTTTCGGCTATGTCGTCGATGGTGACCAGGTCCTCCGTGACGCCGGTCACCGACAGTCCACTGCGCTCGCTGTCGTCGATGGCGGAGAGGACCGCCTCGATGGCGTTGCGCGCCTCGCGCGAGAACAGGACGGCGCCGCTCTGCTCGTCGCCGGAGAGCTGGCCGTCGCCGCAGCGCGAGTACAGCCGCTCCGCGGCCTCTTCAAGGTCGCTGATCGGCCCGACCTCGAGCTCGAACCAGTAGGTGCTCATCAGTCCTTCTCTTCCTGCCGTGCGGCCGCCTTGGCGTCGTGCTGCCGCATCCGCCTCCGGATCTTCTGTGCCTCGTGTTCGTCGACGTCGGGAGTTCCGTTGATCGAGAAGGGAGGAGTGCAGCAGCCGGGGCCGCCAGGGCAGGATGCCCTCGCATACGCGTGAGCCCGTCCGCTGGTGTAGGTGACCTGCCACCCGGCTTCCTTTAACTCCTTGATAGCGGCCCGTGTGTGCTTACCTGGCATGTAGCGACTGTACTACCTGTGTAGGTCTAGAATAACATTCGTGCTGGCGGCCTCCAAGGCGATAGCCGAGCGGTAAGAAAGGCGATCTGGGACGGGCGGATCGCGCGAGCGTGGTTAAGGTGCCCTGACCAACGCGGATGGTCAGTACCCTTGGGGCCGTGAGTCGAGAAGGTGTGACGCCGCAGAGCGAGGATTTCTCCGCCTGGTACAACGAGCTGGTGGTGCAGGCCCAGCTCGTCGACCGCGGACCGGTTCGCGGCACGATGGTCATCCGCCCGTACGGTTACCGGGTGTGGGAGCTGCTCCAGGCCGACCTGGACCGGCGCATCAAGGAGGCCGGGCACGACAACGCCTGCTTCCCGATGCTCATCCCGGAGTCCTACCTCAAGCGCGAGGCCGAGCACGTCGAGGGCTTCTCCCCGGAGCTGGCCGTCGTCACGCACGCCGGCGGCAAGGAGCTGGAGGAGCCGCTGATCATGCGGCCGACCTCCGAGACGGTCATCGGCGAGTACATGGCCAAGTGGATCGACTCGCACCGCGACCTGCCGCTGCTGCTCAACCAGTGGGCGAACGTCGTCCGCTGGGAGATGCGCCCCCGGATGTTCCTGCGGACCACCGAGTTCCTCTGGCAGGAGGGCCACACCGCGCACATCGACGAGGACGACGCGATGCGCGAGACGATGTGGGCGCTCGACGCCTACGCGAGCGTGGCGCGCGAACTCGCGGCGATCCCGGTCGTGGCGGGGGAGAAGACGCCCGGCGAGCGGTTCGCCGGCGCCGTCCGCACCTACACGATCGAGGCCATGATGCGCGACGGCCGGGCCCTGCAGGCCGGCACGTCCCACTACCTCGGCACCAACTTCGCCAAGGCGTTCGAGATCCAGTACCAGGACGAGGAGGGCAAGCTCACCCTCGCCCACACCACGTCCTGGGGGATGAGCACCCGCATGATCGGCGGCGTGATCATGACGCACGGCGACGACAAGGGCCTCGTGCTGCCGCCGCGGCTCGCGCCCTACCAGGTCGTCATCGTGCCGATCGGGCGCAAGGAGCAGGGCGAGCAGGCCGCCGCCGAGGCCCGCCGGCTGGGTACGGCGATCAAGTCGATGGGCATCCGGGTGCACGTCGACGACAACCGGCCGCAGCTGTCGCCCGGCTTCAAGTTCAACGAGTGGGAGATGCGCGGCGTCCCGATCCGCATCGAGCTGGGCAAGCGCGACATCGAGGGCGGCGTCGCCACCGTCGTCCGGCGGCTCCCGACCGTCGAGGGGCAGGGCAAGGAGCAGATCCCGCTGGAAAAGGTGCCCGAGGTGCTGCCCGGGATGCTCGCCGACTTCCAGGCGTTCCTGCTCGCCAGGGCCGAGGCGTTCCGCGAGGACAACACCGCCGTGGTGGACGACTGGGACGCGTTCGCCGCGCAGGTCGCCACCGGCTGGGCCCGCGCCTTCCACTGCGGCGAGACCGCCTGCGAGGACGACATCAAGGCCGAGACCGCCGCGACGCCGCGCGTGATCCCGGCCGACGCGCCCGAGGAGGCCGGCGTCTGCGTGAAGTGCGGCCGCCCGTCCGCCTACGGCAAGCGCGTCATCTTCGGCCGCGCCTACTGAGGACGCATCCGGCCGCGCCCACCGCGGCCGCACCCGGGCGGGTCCGTCGTGGACGGGCCCGCCCGCGGTGGGTCAGGCGTCCTGCGATGCGCGGCGCTCCGCGCGCCGCCGGGTCAGGTACGGCTGGACGAACCACGCCCACCCGCACAAGATCACGGCGACCGCGACCGTGGCGGCGGTGGCGGCCGCCTTGTCCGACAGGGCCTGGACGACGAGCGTGGTCGCCGCGGTCATCGAGACGCCGAGCGCGAAGGCGCCGGCGATCCCGAACCGGTTGGCGCGCCGGATCAGCAGCGCCTTCTGCCCCAGTTGGAACAGGATCCGATGCTGGAAGACAGGGGCGATGAAGCAGACCGACGCGACCCCCGCCCCGAACAGCGCGACGTAGAACAGCGCCTTCCCCAGGTCGCCGACCTTCGTGTCGAAGGTCGCGGAGAACGGGACGGTCAGCAGGAACGCGAACAGCACCTGCACGCCGGTGGTCGCCACCCGGAAGCCCTGGAGGAGCTCCATCAGCTGCCGGTCCAGCCGCTCGTGCTCGGTCTCGTTGCGGGGCTTGTCTGAGGGGTCCACGCTCATGGAGGCCGTTTACCCCGGCAAAACGCCCATCAGTCGCGCGCCTTGAAACGTTCTAGTCGAGCGTGGGCGGTTCGACGCGCAGGGCGAGCATGGACACGTCGTCGCGCAGGTCGCTGTCGCAGTAGTCGAGCAGAGCCCGCTCCACACCCGCGAGCATCTCCTCCGGGGGCTTGCCCGCGTGCCCGGCGAGCGCCTCGAGCAGGCGCTCCTGCCCGAACTCCTGCCGCGCCATGTCGCACGCCTCGAGGACCCCGTCCGAATGCAGGATCAGCGTGTCTCCGACGGACAGGTCGATCGTGTCGAGCCCGGCCTCGAAGTCCTCGAACAGGCCGAGCGGGACGCCGCCGCGCGACGCCGACCTGATCACCCCGTCGGCGCGGACCACGATCGCCGGCGGATGGCCCGCGGTGCCGAGCGACACGATGATCCGCTCGGTCTCCAGCGTCAGGCTCGCCATCACGGCGGTGACGAACCGGTCCTCGTCCAGCAGGGCCTCGTTGACGATCCCGAGGACGTCGGCAGGCCGCGCCTTCCACCGCGACGCGAGCCGGACGCAGTGCCGGGCCGTCGCCGTCACTGCCGCCGCGTCCTCGCCCTTGCCGCACACGTCGCCGAGGACCAGCCCCCACCCGTTCTCGGTGCGGAAGACGTCGTAGAAGTCGCCGCCTACCTCCGAGCCGTGCGTGGACGTCAGGTACCGCGCGGCGACGCTCACCCCGGGGATGGACGGGAGCGACTTCGGCAGCAGCCCCGCCTGCAGCGTGTCCGCCACCTCCGCGCGGCGCCGGTAGAGCCGCGCGGCCCGGATCACCAGGGCCAGGTAGCGGCCGAGCCGCTGCACGACGCCGAGGTCCATGAGGTCGAACGGGCCGTACTCGCCGCTGGCCGCCAGCGTGATCGCGCCGATGGCGCGGTCGCCGTCCTCGATGGGGACGCTGAGGACCGAGGTGACCCCGATCTTGCCGCAGACGGGCAGCCCGTCGGGGCACATGCCGAGCACGTCGAGGTTCTCGACGTGCGGGCGGAGCGCGCTCTGCCGGGTGACGAACACGTTGTGGGGGAGGGTGTCCTCGGTGGGGTCGACCTCTTCGAGCATCCGCGCGGCCTCGACGGACCGCTCGTCCTCCGGCCCCATGACGACCTGCCGGCGCAGCGCCGGCGCCGCGCCGCCCTGCGCGGCCGCGGACGGGTTGCCGTTGGCCGGGGCGGTCAGGTCGATGAACGCCCAGTCCGCCAGTTCGGCGGCCAGCAGCCGGGCGCACCTCCGCACGGCCACCGTCTCGTTGAAGACCGGCTCGTCGAGCAGCAGCTCGCTGGCGGTGGCGAGGACGTCCATCCGGTGCACGATCGTGGCCACGGCCTCGTCGTCGCCCGGCCCACCCTCGGCGGCCCGCGCCCGCGGGGCGCCCGCGGCCTGGCCCTTGGACGGCTCGGTCGCGCCGTCGTCGGCGGGCGTGGTCGTCGGCCCGGCGGCCACCACGATCATCGGGTCGGGCTCGCCGCGGATCCACACCCGCGCGAAGGTCAGCACGGCGTCGATCGGGTGGTCGCGGCCGAGGAACCGGACGCCGACCCGTCGGCGCCGTCCCGTCCGGATCGCCGCCGCGAGCTGCGACCGGACGGCCGCCCGGGTCGCCATGTCGCAGAACGCCGTGAACTGCTTGCCCGACACGTATCCCGACGAGGTGCCGAGCAGCGCGGCCGCCTGCCGGTTGACGCGGCGGACGTTCGTCGTCCGGTCGAGCAGGAACAGCGGGACGGGGGCGTCCTGGAAGACCGTGCGCAGCACCCTGCGCTCGTTCTCGGCGGCGGCCGACCCGCCCTGCTCGCCGGTCTGCTCGCCGCCCATCGTGCGCAGCACGGTCAGCGCCAGCTCCAGCTCGACCAGCGCGGCGTCCAGCGTGGCGCGCAGGTCGGGCTCGGGCACGCCGGCGGCCTGGCGCAGCTCGCCGATGCGCCCTTCGAGGTCCGAGATCTCCCGCAGCAGGGACTCGGGCTCGAGCTGGTCGGGCTGATCGTGCATCTGGTCTCCTTTCGTCCGCGTCACCACGGTGGAACCAGGGCGGCTCCCGCCCTTGCCGGGCCGGACGCCGATCTACGGGGCCGCTCTGCGCAGCCTATGCTCCGCCCGCGCACCTAGGGCAGGCCCTGGTGACCGACGATACGCTGCGCGAGAGCGGTGAGCTTAACGTGGCGGGTCTGCGAGATCCGGCGCATCTCGGCGAACGCCTCGTCGGCGTCGCAGCCGAGCGCGTGCATGAGGATCCCCTTCGCCTGGTCGACCACGGCGCGGGCCTCGACGGCGGCCTGGAGCTGGACGGCGGTGCGGTGCACGTCGTCGTACTGCTGGCTGTTCGAGACCGCCGCGGTGCCCTGGGCGACCAGCAGCGACGCGATCGCGTGCCGCCCGTGCCCGAGGGCCTTCGGCGTCACCCCGTAAAGCGTGAGCGTGACCAGGACCCGCGGGCTCAGGTGCGGGGTCGTGGCGAAGCAGCGCACCCCGCGGCGCAGCATGTCCGACATGGCGTCGGGCCAGCGGGTCTCGGCGAGGATGTCGTCGGAGCTGAGCGGCCGCCGGCCGGCCACCACGTCGAAGAGCGGCCCGCGGCCGCGGGTCAGCTGCCGGTCGGTCACCTCGGCGAGGTCGGGATGGCTGGCCGCGGCGGCCAGCGGCTCGGGCCGGCTCTCCTCCGGCGCGTCGGGCGGGCCGGGCGTGGCGGAGCCCGCGTCGCCGCGGGTGCTCGGGAGCGCCCAGCGCACGCTCGCGGCGCCCGCGCACCCGGGCACGGCGCGCGACGCGAGCTCGGTCACCCGGTGCAGGGTGCCCACGTCGGAGGACTCCCCGACCATGCCCAGGCGAGCGATCTCCAGCGCGAGCTGGTCGGTCAGGACCGGTTCGGTGGCCGTCACCCCTCCGAGATTAGCCTGCCCAGAGGGATGCGCAGGCGGGGCCTGCACGGCCGCATGACCCTGGTGTTTCACGGGGGGAGTCCTAGTTGTTCGGCGGCGCCTTGCTGATCTCGGGGAGCGGACCGCCGTCTCCGTTCGCCAGGGCGAGGTCTCCCATGCACACGATGCCGACGGGGTGCTGCTCGGCGTCCACGACAGGGAGGCGCCGGACGGCGTGCTCGCTCATCAGCCGCGCGACCGTGTCGGTGTCGTCCTCGGGATGGACGGTGGTCAGCTCCGCCGTGCACACGTCGCCGAGCGGGGTGAGCGAGGTGTCGCGGCTCTCCGCCACCGCGCGGATCACGATGTCACGGTCGGTCACCAGGCCGCAGAGCCGTCCCGCGTACGTGACCAGCACGTCGCCGATCCCCTCGTCGCGCATGATGCGAGCCGCCTCATAGAGCGTCGCGTCGAGCGGCAACGACTGCGGAGCCGCAGTCATCACGTCGCTGACCCTTGATGGCATGGCACGCACATCCTCCCGATTCGCCAACGGCTCGCGTGGCCGTGTGTGCGCGCCTTACCCAAGGTCGGCAACCCTATTCGGGCGGTTCGCGAAACGGCCGCCCACCTGCGCCGATCAGAACGCGAAGACGGTACCCGTGCGCGACCACATGACGCAGTCGTTGCCGTACTCGGCCCGGAAGCGTGCGGGTCTGCCCTTCCACCGCCCCTCGGCGCGGACGACGACGGGCGAGTGGACGGCGGTGCACATCCGGCCGTCCGGCCGGTGCTCGAACTTCCCGCCGGACCCGTCCAGCTCCAGGCAGGCCCGCGCCGCCTCGGGATGCCCGCCCCCGGGCGGGTCGCAACGGAGCGTGACGGCCCTCGTTCCCGACGTGGCCTCACCCGGATGCGTGACGGAAAGCCGCAGCGACGTCCCGGGCTCGGCGAACGCGGCGGGCTCGGAATGCGCGGCGGGCATCAAGGCGATCACCGCCCCGAGGACGACCCCGGTGACAAGGTTCGACATACGCGACTCCCGACATTCCAAGGGACGTCGCACACGGTATCTGTCCAACGACAGAACGTGCATGAAAAGCGAACAACCTGTGTCTGTGGCGCCACCTGCACCGCCTTCAAGGGCACGGACCTCAGTCACGCCCAACCCCGCAACTACCTCAAGGGCTGCGATCGCGTCCGAAGGCAGGTTCGAGCGTGCGAGAACCTGATCGCGCAGCGAGCCGCCAAGGCGAGCCGGAGCGATGCCAGCGATCGCCCGCAGTGCCCGACGATGGAGGGCCGCCAGGCCCGAAGGAGGAGAGCACTGCAATAAGCACAGCAAGGGCCGCCAGGCCCGAAGGAGGAGAAAGGCGCCTACTACGCGGCGAGGACGTGCTCTGAGAGGGAGGCGCGGAGCTGCTTGCGGCCGCGGTGGAGGCGGGACATGACGGTGCCGATGGGGGTGCCCATCATGTCGGCGATCTCCTTGTAGGGGTAGCCCTCGACGTCAGCGAGGTAGACGGCGTCCCGGAAGTCCTTGGGGAGGGCGCGCAGGGCGGCGACCACCTCGGAGTCGGGGATGCGGTCGAGGGCCTCGGACTCGGCGGACCGGAAGCCGGACGCGTGCGCCTCGGCCTGCGCGAGCTGCCACTCCTCCAGCTCCTCGGAGCCGGCGCGCTGGGGCTCGCGCTGCTTCTTGCGGTAGGTGTTGATGAAGTTGTTGGTGAGGATGCGGTGCAGCCACGCCTTGAGGTTCGTGCCTTCCTGGAACTGGTGGAAGTTCACGTAGGCCTTGGCCAGGGTCTCCTGGACGAGGTCCTCGGCGTCGGCGCTGTTGCGGGTCATGCGGACGGCGCTCATGTAGAGCGGGTCGGCAAGCGGCAGGACGTCGCGCTCGTAGCGGCGCTCAGTGGCGGTGCCGTCGGCGTCGCGGCCGTTGTCGCCCTTGGCGTTGCGGTGGACGGGCGTGGTGACAGCGGTCATCGTCGCTCCCCGTGGTAGTGCCCCGGTGAAGGGCCGGTTGCATGGCGCGTGGTCGGGGGCACGCGCGGACCGGGCGGACTGACCGCCCCCCGTCAAGTGGTACGTGCCACCGTTCCCGGCGGGTTCGGTGATGCCTCGGCCTCGCATGGAGGGTGGACCGAGGGTTCGGCGCGCTTCGGCGATGCCAGAGCGACCCCGTTCCCGGGACGTCGCGGGCGTGCCCTTCGGGCGCTTCCCATCCGCCGGTGGGTCTTCCTGCCATGTAAGACGCATGGAACGGGCCAAAAGGTTGCCATGTCTGACGTGGCGTCCATCACACCGGGCGGCGAGTTGGACGAAGCGGTCTGATCACCCGGTATAGAGCCGGACCCGTCGGTCCTGGGCGCACCGCGCGGGGCGCGCAGCCGTCCGCTGGGTAAAAGCGGCCTCTAGGGCGATGGTTCGTCATGCCTGCTTCCGGTCAGGAGGCGGCGAGGTGGCCCGCCAGGACGGCCTCGACCAGCGCGGCGGCGAACTCCTCCGGAGCGGCCGGGAGCCCGGCGCCCG
This sequence comes from Actinomadura sp. K4S16, assembly GCF_008327685.1. Classification (GTDB taxonomy): domain Bacteria; phylum Actinomycetota; class Actinomycetes; order Streptosporangiales; family Streptosporangiaceae; genus Spirillospora. The sequence goes on along the minus strand of NZ_BDDE01000015.1, from coordinate 496,677 downwards.
CCGCGACCGTCTCCGGGCCCGCCAGCCGGGTCAGGAAGGCGTGCTGCTGGCAGCCTCCCAGCAGCGCCGCGGCGATGAACGGGAGAGGCGCGCCATCCGCCAGCCGCCCGGCCTTCCGCTCGGCCTCCAGGTACCCGATGAGGGCGGCGTGGCCCATCACCGGACCCGCCGTCGGCCCGCCGGGCGGCCCCGCCGGAGGACCGCCGGGCGCTCCGGGAGGCGGCGGCTCGCCGTTCCGGGGGGCCCTGGTCCGGGCCCGCGCCTTGGCGGCGGCCTCCTGCTGCGCCTTCACGGGGCCGTTGTCCCGCAGCCAGGCGATCAGCTCCGGATCGGCCAGGACGGGCCCGGTCATCGGCAGCAGCTCGCCGTAGAAGCGGACCATCTCGGTCGCCAGGCGGGTGAGGTTCTCCTCCACCGTGTCCTGCCCGACGGACCCGAGCAGCCCCGCCATCGCGGCGCGCGCCGTCCCGGTCACCTCGGCCAGGGCCGCCGCGAACAGCGCCGTCTTGTTCGCGAAGTGGTTGTAGAGGCTGCCCTCGGACACGCCCGCGGTCCGCGCGATCTCCTTGGTCGTCGCGGCCGTGATGCCGCGCGCCTGGATCACCGTGACCGCCGCCGCCAGGATCCGCTCCCGCATCGGCTCCGTCCGTGCCGCCAACCGCGTCCCACCTCGCCTTCCCGGTGGACGTTAGCACGCCGGCACCGAATGAGTGAGTGCTCACCCGGAGGTTTTCCGCCGTTCCCGAGCGAACCGCCCTCACACCATGTAGCTTCGCCCTTACCGCGTGTTGCCGGGCAGCTTCGAGCGGCGTCCGCTCGGGGGAGGGGGGCCGCATGGTGATCGCGGATCTGCTGGGCGTCACGAGGATGACGGCCGTGATGGTGAACGACCGCGGCCGCATCAGCCACTGGGACGATATCGCCGCCGACCTGTTCGGCGCCGCGCGGCCGCAGGCCCTCGGCCGCCCGCCCGGCGATCTCCTCCGGCTGCCCCGCGAGCACCGCGGCGCCTTCGAGCCGGAGGCCTTCGGGCACGTCTGGTGCGGCGCCTGCACCCTGCCCCGCGCCGACAACGGGGAGCCGGCCGAGATCGGCTGGTGGGTCTACCCCATCGACGGGGCCCCGGGCGACCACGGCGTCAGGGTCCTCGCGCTCGCCGCCGACCTGCGCAGCCTGCGCCGCGACGGGATCGGCATCACCGTCGGCGACCTGCTGCTCGCCCCGCCCGCCGGGCCCGGCCCGTCCGACGGCGCCGCCCGCCGCCCGGCCACCGTCCGGCTGCTGCGGGTCGAGCCGACGCTCGCCGGCCCGTCCCCTGACGGGCCCGACCCGTTCGCGGCCCCGTTCGCCGACCGCCTCGCCGAACTGCTGCCCGCGCTCGACCCGGCCGAGTTCGGGACGATTGCCTCGCAGGTGCTCGCCCTCGGCTGCCCGGCGGTGTCGCTGGGCCTGACCCTCCGGCTGCCCCTCGTCCCGCAGACCAGGACCGCCCCGGCCGCCGCGCCGACCGTCCCGCTGCCCCGGCCGGCGCCGCGCACGCCGGCGGCCCTCCCGCCGCGCGCCCGGCGGGGCTTCCCCCACGCGATGGAGCCGCTCGCCTTCCTCGGCGCGGCCGGCGAGCAGATCGGCAGCTCGCTCGACCACCTGCAGGCAGCCCGGACGCTCGCCGAGGTCCTCGTGCCGCGGCTCGCCGACTTCGCCGCCGTCGAACTGCTCGAAAGCGTCGTCGCCGACTCCGCGCCGCCCGCGGACGAGGTCGACGAGACCACGCCCATGCGCCGCGTCGCCGTCGCGCACAACGACGAGCCCGGCCGCTGGGACGACGCCGTCCCCGAGGACGAGCCGCTCTCCCTGCCGTCCTGCACCCCGTTCGTCCAGGCCATGCGCACCGGGCGGCCCGTGCACATCCCGCGCGTCGACGAGGGGCAGGCCGCCCGGCTCGCCGCAGCGTTCGGCGCCGGCGACCCGCGGCCACTGTTCGCCGGGCGCGCGCTGCTGGTCGTCCCGCTGATCGCGCGGGGCCGGGTGCTCGGCACGTTCATGCTGCTCCGCAAGAAGGACCGGCACGCGTTCGACCAGCTCGACCTCGCCATGGTCGACGAGCTCGCCCGGCGCGCCGCGCTCTGCGTCGACAACGGGCGGCTGTACCGGCGCGAGGTCCAGGTCGCCGAGGAGCTGCAGCGCAGCATGCTCCCCGACGACCCGCCCGACGTCGCCGGGGCGCGCGTCCGCTACCGCTACCGGCCCGCCGGGCAGGCCGCGCAGGTCGGCGGCGACTGGTTCGACGCCATCCCGCTGCCCGGCTGCCGGCTCGGCCTCGTCGTCGGCGACGTGATGGGGCACGGCCTCACCTCCGCCGCGATCATGGGCCAGCTGCGCACCGCCGTCCGCACCCTCGCCGCCGAGGACATGCGGCCCGACCGGGTGCTGCGCCAGCTCGACGGCCTCGCCCGCCGCCTCGGCGAGGACTACCTCGCCACCTGCCTGTTCGCCGTCTACGACCCGGTCGAGCGGCGGTGCACGGTCGCCAACGCCGGGCACGTCCCGCCCGTCCTCGTCGCGGCGGACGGGGAGAGCCGCGTGCTGCCCGTCCCGCCCGGCGTGCCCGTCGGCGTCGGCGGCGAGCCGTTCGAGACGACGGAGTTCAAGGTCGAGGACGGGTCCCAGCTCGTGCTGTGCACCGACGGCCTCCTGGAACGCCGCGACCGCGACATCGACGCGGGCCTGGAGGAGCTGCGCGCCCGGCTGGCCGAGGCGTCCGGCGACCTCGACCGCACCTGCGACGACCTGCTCGACGGCCTCGCCGCCCCCACCCCCGCCGACGACATCGCCATCGTCGCGGTCGGGTTCGACGGCATCCCCCTCGACGACGTCGTCACCTGGGAGCTCGAACCCGTGCCCGGCAGCGTCCCGTGGATCCGCGCGCAGGTCGGCGTCCGGCTCGCCGGCTGGGGCCTGGACGACCTCGCCGACACCGCCCGCCTGCTCGTCAGCGAACTCGTCACCAACGCCCTCGTCCACGGCGCCGGGTCGGTCGGCCTCCGGCTGATCAAGGGACGCACGCTGCTCTGCGAGGTCCACGACGACGGCGCCGACATGCCCCACCTGCGCCACACCGACGCCACCGACGAGTCCGGCCGCGGCCTCCAACTCGTCGGCCACCTCTCCACCCGCTGGGGCACCCACCGCACCGAGGGCGGCAAGGTCGTCTGGTTCGAACAACGAGTCCCACCCCGCTGAAGCCGCCACCCCAAGGGAGCGGGTCGCGGGTTTGGGAGGTAAGTGTCCCGTTCGCGCCAGATACTTTCCAACGTCCGCTTCGTTCTGATCGAAGGTGTCGCCGTTCGTCGAGGCCCACCGGGGGACGATTTGGGTGAGAAGCTGACGCTGCCGGTACCCGAGACGCTCTACGGCACCTATGCCGTGGCGCTCGCCGAGCCGATCCGCGACCCGGCGGCGCTCGCCCTGGAGGAGGTGGCGCGGCGCACCTCGCCGCCCCTGCGCGACCTCGTCCTCGGCATGCTCGGCAGCCCCATGCTCACCCTCGACCAGCGCCCGGCGGAAGACTTCCCGCCGCTGCCCGCCGACTTGCTCGCCGCGTACGGCGGCGCGCCGTCCGAGGTGGATACCGTCGCCGCTGCGGCGCACGTCCTCGCCGTCCGCGCCGCGTACCGGCCGGGGCACCCGCCCGCGCACGAGTGGGCCGCCCGCGCCGTCGCGGGCGCGGTCGGCGCCGCCGCGTCCGCCCCGGTGGTCGACGTCTTCACGCCGCAGGTCCTCACGCGGGACCGGCTGTTCCGCTCCCTTCCGGGGCCGGACGGCGCCGTCCGGCTCACCGACTGGATGCTCCTCCCGCACACCACCGGCCGTGACGGCGCGTACATCACCACCAAGGGGCTCGCCAGGTTCGGCCTCCCCGAGCTCCAGACCGAGGACGTCCCGCCGAGCCTCCTCGAACCCTGGGGCCGCCTGCTGAACGGTCTCGCCCACCACGTGCTCGACCTCTGGCTGGACGAGCTCCCCGCCGGCGAGCAGCCCCTCGTCGTCGAGGTCCCCGAGGTCGTCTCCGTGGGCCTGCGGGACATCGCCGCCGCTCAGGGCGCCGACGAGCCCGCGCGGCGCGAGGTGGAGGTGCGGCTGCGCCACGACCCGTCCCCGGACCCCGTCCTCACCGTGCTGCCCGCCGAGGACGGCCCGGACCGCCTCCGATCCCTGTGCACCGCGCTGTTCGGTCCCGGATGAGCTTGCCGATGATCTTGATCTCGGCGCAGGATCGACATCGTGAGATTCGGCCCGCGCGACCGTCGCACCCCTCAGCCCGAAGACCCCGGACCCGAGGAGGCCGGCCCCGAGCCCGCACCCCGTCCAGGCCCCTACCCCGAAGACGTCCACGTGGCGGGCAAGCGGATCGCCCCGGAGCCCGCCCCGGACCCGGCCCCGGAGGAGCCGGCGGAGCCGCCGTCCGACTGGGTCCCCGTCCAGCCGCCGCCGGAACCCGCGAACGAGCCCTGGACCCCCCACGCGCCGGCGGTGCCGCCCCCGGCCCCGCCGCCCGCCGAGACACCGGCGCCCCATGACGACCCGCTGTGGACACCGCGCGACACGCCTCCCGGTTTCGGCCTGGGTGAGACCTCGCCGGGCGAGTCCTGGACGCCCCAGGAGCCCGGGCCCGCCCCCACGGGGCGGCACGCGCGAAGTGACGACGAGCCGTTCCTGCCGGGGAAGGGGCTCTCCGCCGAGCCGCCCTCGGTGACCGCGCCGGACATCCCCGTCCAGCAGTGGGAACCGCCGCAGCGGCCCGGGCCCATGGCCGACCCCGAGCGGCGCAGGGCCCTGGCGGACGCGTTCGTGGCGGAGTTCGCGGGCAGCCCCACGTGGCGGGCGACGCTGGCCGTGCTGGAGAGCGCGTTCCCCGGCCTCGGGATGGCGTCGACGCTCTCCCGCCGCACCGACGAGCTGTGGCAGACCATGGACGCCCTCGACCGGACGGCCGCGGCCAAGCTCGGTGTTCCGGCGTGGTTGGACGACGCCGGCATCGTGCTCGACCTCAGCGCCCGCCTGGGCGTGCGGGCGGTGTGGCCCCCGGCGCCCGGGCTGACGCGCCCGCCGCGCGCCTCCAGGCCGTACGCGGGGGCGTTCGTGATCGACACGCTGGACCCGCTGCGCTACCACCGCGCGGTCGGCGGCCCGCGGGCGCCGCGCGACCTGCCGGGGGAGGGCGCGCTGCCGTCCCCGTCCCCGTCCGAGGACGACGACAGCGGCGTTGTGATCGTCGCGAACCTGACGTCGGCGGGCGTGCGCGTGCTCGACTCGGTGGCGCTCTGGCGCTACGCGGGGCGGGTCGTCACGGGCACGGTGCGCGAGGCGGGCCGCCCCGAGACGCGGATCCGGGCGCGGCGCGCGCTGCGGGCCCTGCGGCGCGTGGTCGTCGTCGACCCGGACCTCGGGCTGGGGCTGTGCCTCCAGATCGACGCGGCGCGGGTCCCGCGGTGCCTGCTGGCGTTCAGGGTGGACCGGACGGACGGGGCGCCCCGGTTCGTCCGCCCCTGATCACTCGTCCGAACGCAGCCAGGTGAGGTCGCGCTGCCGGTCGGCGGGCAGCTCGCGGATGTGCTCGACGAGCCGCCACGGCTCGGTCGGCGGCTCGCCCTCGTCCGGCAGCACGCCGCAGAGCACCGCGCTCTGCGTGCTGACCACGGCGAACGACCCGAACCGCGCGACGCCGCCGCCGCGCAGCGAGGCCAGCTCGGTGAGCAGCACCGTCACCGCGGCGCCGTCCTTCGGGTCGAACAGGCCGCGCACGTAGGAGAACAGGTCCTCGGCCAGGACGTCGGGACGCCGCCCGGACATCCGGTAGACGGTGCCCCAGTAGGTGCCGGTGGCCTGCGCCGACCGCTGGTCGCGCACCCGGATGCGCAGCCCGCACTCGGCGGCGCACTGCTCGTAGGCCTCCGCGAGCAGCGCCTCGCTCTCGCCCTCCTCGCTCAGCAGCACCCCGGTGACCACGCCCTCTTCCCGGTCGAGCCGGTCGAGCATCTCGCGGTGCAGCTCCTGGACGTCCTGCTCCACCGCGTCGAGCGTCCGCGCCAGCGCGCGGTGCGAGTCGCGGTCGAGGTCGACGCCCGCCAGCTCGTCGGACAGGTCGCCGAACTGCTTCTCCAGCCGCTCCACCCGCCCGTTGACGGACTCCAGCCGTTCCTCGATGTCGGAGGGCGCCTCGGCCTGCGGCGGCGGGATCGGAATGCCGACCGGCTCGGTCGCCTCGTCGACCACCCGTTTGAGCACGTCGTGGTCCCGCGCGAGCTCGGTCAGCTGTTTCCGCAGGTTCCGCAATTCCGCCTGGGCTTGCGGCAACCGCTTGTCGGACGCCAGGTAGAGCTCGCGCCCGGCGATCGCGAGGCAGAGCAGAACCAGGATCACGGTGGTCATGTGACTCCTCGGGAAGCAGGCTGCGCGCTCACGACGATAACCACCCCCGGCCGGATTGGCCGAGTGCGCAGCGGATCCCGTCCGAAACGCCCCTTTTTCCTTTACCCCACCGTCCCCCCGGCTACCCCCCAAGATCACCCGAACAACGCCCAGAACCAAAATCCCGGCCGCCCCCTAGCAAAAGCCGCCACCCCACCTTTCCTCACGCGTACCCACGGGCCGCCAGCGGCGGGAAGCCATCCAAGAAGCCCGGTCGCGCCCCCGCCGGAGGCCACCCCCGCCCACGCCCCGACACCCCCTCACCCCCAACCCGCCCGACCGTCCCCGAACGCGGGACCCGGCACGGCGAGCGACGGCCGGGTGATGCAGCCGCGTCCACCGCGTCGGCCGGGCCTGCTCCGCCGGGTCCGCCGAGCCGACCGGGGTCGGCCGAGTTCGCTGCGCCCGCCTGGTCTGCCGGGGTCCGCCGCGCACGACCTGGCGCTGCCTCACGCTCAAGCAGGCCGGCGGTCGCCGCACGCGGGGCCCGGTATGGCGAGCGGCGGCCGGGTCATGCCGCCGGGTCCGCCGGGTCCGCTGGGTCCATCGGGTCCGCCGGGTTGGGCGGGGGTCAGCCGAGTTGCTCGGCCAAGGCGACGATGATTCCTTCGGGGCCGCGGAGGTAGCAGAGCCGGTAACTGTCCTCGAACCGTGCCACTTCGCCGAGGAGTTCGGCGCCGTGGGTGCGCAGCCGGGCGATGGTGTCGTCGATGTCGTCGACGGCGAACATGACACGGTGCAGGCCCAGCGTGTTGGGCGGCGGGTTCTGCGCCCCGCCGCCGACCGGCGCGGGGGCGTGGTACTTCGTCAGTTCCAGCTTGCCGTGGCCGTCCGGGATCCGCATCATCGCGATCTCGCTGCGGAGCCCGTCGAGCCCGACGGTGCGGTCCGCCCAAAGGCCTTCGATCGGCGCCTTGACCTCCACTTCCATGCCGAGTTCCACGAAGAACGCGATGGCGGCCTCCAGGTCATCGACGACGATGCCGACGTTGTCCATCCGCTGAATCGCCATAGTGGTTCTCCTTCACCGTCGCGCGGCCAATCCTGGCCGCTGGTGTACCTGGGACGGAGCCGACACCACATTCTCGACACCCGGACCATGGCGAGTTTTGGAGACCCGCCCCTGGCCCCCATCACGCGGGACCAGCCCACACCGCCGCGTCGGAATTGCTCGCGGTCAGCCGAAGAGGCCGCCTAGGAGGCCGCCTAGGATCTCGGCGGCGCCGCCGGCCAGTTCGCCTGCCACGTCGCCCGCGATGTCTCCGGCCACGCCGCCGGCCGCGTCCGCGATCATGTTGCCGGCGACGTTGCCCGCGTACCCGGCGAGGGCGTTGCCGAAGGCGTCCACGGGGGCGCCGGCGACGTAGCCCGCGACGTTCTGCGCGTAGCCGGCCGCGTCCACGGCGCCGAAGGCCATGCCGCCGGCGATCCCGGCCGCGGCGGCGCCGCCGACCAGGCCGGCCGCGGCGGCGCCGTGACCGAGGTGGCGATGCCCGTGGTAGCCGGGCGGAGCGTGATGGACGTGCACCGGCGGCGGCTGCCCGTGGGCCGGGTACGGCGCGGGCCCGGGCGGCGCGGGCGGCGGCGGCCCGCCGTGCGCCGGCGGCGGGTACGGCGCGGGCCCCGGCGGTGCCGGAGGCGGCGCCCCATGGGACGGCGTCCCGTGGGAAGGCATTCCGTGCGGCGGCGCCCCCTGTGACGGCATTCCGTGTGGTGGCGCGGGAGGCGGCGGCGCCCCGTGCGGCGGTGCCCCGTGTGCCGGTGCGCCGTGCGGCGGAGCTCCGGGGGGCGGTGCGCCATGGGGGACCGGAGGTGCGGCGTGGGATGGCATTCCGTGGCCGGGCATTGGGGAATGCGCGGGCGGGGGGAAGCCGTGTCCGGGTGCCGGGGGCATGGCAGACGGGCTCGGTGCGTAACCGGAACCGGCCATCGGTGCCGGTTGCTGCCCGGGCGCCGGTGCCGGAGGCGGGAACTGGGCGTTGCCGTGCGATCCGTATTCGCCTGGCCCGCCGTAGGACGCCGCGGGCTGTGCCGGGGACGGCGGGGGCGGCGGGAACGTCGAGGGGCCGCCGGGCGGCGGCAGCGGCGCCTGCTGCATGGCGCCGCCCTGGGCCGACGAGCCTGGCCGGGACGACCGCGGCAGCGCGGCCGCGGCCTCCAGCCACTGGCTGATCTTGGCGTTCCAGTCGGTCTCGGCCGCCTCGCCGTGCGCCACCTGGAAGACCCCGAACGACTCGTCCTGCGGGGTGTCGCGGTCCTCGGCGCGCAGCACGAAGGCCATGGCGCGCGGGCTGGCGACGAAGCTCAGCCCGACCTTGTCGATCCGTCCCTGGAAGGACTGCGGCGGGTTGAGGTGGATCTCCTGGTGGAACGGCAGCTGCTGGGAGACGCCCCGCAGCTTGGACGACTCGAACGTCACGTTCGTGATCTGGAAGCCGAGCCGGGCGATCGAGGCGAGCACCCACTGCTGGGACTCCAGCGGCTCCACCGAGATCGGGTCGATGTCGCCGGGGTCGGGCTGCCCCGCGACGTCGATCTCGGTGCACATCCCGATGGTGAAGCCGGGAAGCTCGTGGCCGAGGACGGTCGTGAACGGCAGCTCGTACGGCAGCGGGATGGAGAACGCCAGGTCGCGCTGCCCGCCCGCGTCCAGCCGGAACCCCCTGGTGAGGGCGCCCCGGTAGACCTCGGGCCCCGCCGTCTCGCCCCCGTGGTGCTGCATGCGCGGCATCAGCGCCAGCGTCACCTGCCGGATCTCCGCGGGTCCGGCCCCGCCGCGCAGATGCACCTTGCCCGCCACGACCCCGCCGGGCTTGCAGTTCGGCTCAGCCAGGATCGTGTCGACGGACGGCCCGCCGCCCGCCATCTGCCCGTAGGACACCGGCCGTTCCCCTCTCCCGCCCGCGAGGCGACATGCCCCGCGCACACCGCACGCGCGGCCCGGACCGCGCGCACAGCACCTTAGACACCCTCAACCATGCCACCGGTTCACCCGCTCCGGCGCCAACCCGGATTTTCCCGTCCCAACCGCCCATCGGCCCCGAGCGGTGCGCCCGGCGTCTCCGGTGAGGTCGCCGCGCACGTCCTCGCCCTTCGCGGCCCCGGCCCGGGCGCGCAGGGGCAGGCACCCAGCGCGGCCGTCGTGGCCGCCCTCACCACGTGCCGGGCGAGCAGAAAGCCTGGGGTGCCTACGACCTCCAGTACCTCTCCGTCGCCGACGTCCGGTTCCTCCTGGACGACTACGCCGCCAGGAACCTCCATCACCGGCTCCACCGGCCATCTCGGCAAAGTCGTCCTCGACCGCTACCTCACCGCCCGCGCCGACACCCCATCGGCGCGCGCGTGGGGTCAGTCCTCCTTGGGGGTGACGGTCACAGTGGCGTAGCCGAGCTTCTCCAGGGGTTCGCGGATCTGGGCGGCGTCGCCTACGGCGATGACTGTGAGGGCCTCGGGGTCGATGTGCTTGCGGTAGGCGCGGGCCACCCCGTCGGGGGTGGAGGCGCGCACCGCGGCCAGGTAGGCGCTCGGGTAGTCGGCGCCCAGGCCGTTGGCGGACACGTCGGCCAGCTCGGCGGCCACGGCGCGGGCCGTCTCGTACTCGGCCGGGGCGCGGTCGGCGAGGGCGCGGACGGACGAGCCGTGCTCCTCGGCGTCGATGCCGCGGGACACGACGCCGCGCAGCTCCGTCAGCGCGTCGGCGACGGCGTCGGCGGTGACCTCGGTGTGGACGGCGCCCTGGGCGATGAACAGGCCGCAGTGCCGCATCCGGAGCAGGCCGGCGCGCATGCCGTAGGTGTAGCCCTTCTCCTCGCGCAGGACCGCGTTGAGGCGGGACGTGAGCCCGCCGCCGAGGACGTGCGAGGCGACCATCAGGGACGGCCAGTCGTGGTGGGAGCGGTCGGGGACGCCGTGCCCGAAGCTGAGGTAGGTCTGCACGGAGCCGGGCCGGTCGACGACGACGATCCGGGCCGCGGACTCGGGCATGATCCGGTCGGCGGTCGGGAGCGGCCCGCCCGTCCCCGCCCAGCCCTCCAGGGCGGCGGTGAGGGCGCCTTCGGCGTCGGTGCCGGACAGGTCGCCGGCGACGACCGCGGTCGCCTCCGCGGGGACCACGGAACCGTAGAAGTCGCGGACGTGCGAGCCCTGCAGCGCGCCTACCGACTCGCGGCCGCCGCCCGTCGGGCGGGAGGCCCTGGCCTGCGCCGGGAAGATGACCGAGCGCAGTTCGCGCATGGCGCGGGTGCCGGGGTCGGCGTCGTCCTGGGCGATCTCTTCCAGGCGCTCGCGGACGAGGCGGCGCACGTCGGCGTCGTCGAGCGCCGGGCGCCGCACCACCGAGGAGAACAGCTCCAGGGCATCGCCGAGGCGGGAGGTCGGGACGTCGAGGGCGACGCGGAGCGCGGTCAGGTCGGCGTGCGCGTAGAGGCTGGCGCCGAGCCGCTCGAACGCGGCGGTCAGCGCGGTGCCGCCGCCGGGCTCGGTGCCCTCCAGCAGGGCGCGGGAGGCCAGCGTGGCGACGCCGTCCAGGCCGGCCGGCTCGCGGCCCGCTCCCGCGTGCAGGACGAGGCGGACCGCGGCGAGCCGGCGGCCGGGCAGGTCGCAGCGGAGCGTGGCCGGGCCGGCCGGGACGCGGCCCGCCGTGCCGGCCGGGAACGTCCAGGCCGGGACGGGCCCGGGGACGGGACGGGGCTGCAGTGCAAGGCCGCTGCTCACGAGGTGCCTCCGTAGGTCAGGGCGGTGCGGGCGCCCGGGGCCAGCCAGCGGCCGGCCATCTCCTTGATCGCGTCTCCGGTGACCGCGGCGGCGCGGCCGGGGGCGGTGAAGACCCGGGCCGGGTCGCCGAACTGCGTCGCGTTCTGCGACAGCGCGTTGGCGAGGCCCGTCACCGTCTCGGTCTGCTCCAGGAAGCCGCGCTCGGCCTGGGCGGTGGCGCGGGCGGTCTCGTCGTCGTCGGGGCCCTGCGCGGCGAAGCGTTCGAGCTCCTCGTCCAGCACGGCGGCGATCTTCTCGGGCTCGGGGCCGACGGCGTCCACGATCGCCAGGGACGGGCCGGACGCGAGCCGCGTGACCCCGGCCCACACCTCGGTGGCGATCTGGTCGCGCCGCACCATCCGGTCGTAGAGGCGGGAGCCGGAGCCGCCGCCGAGGATCTCGACCGCGAGCTCGGCGGCCTCGATGTCGTCGCCGCCGTCGGTGGGCAGCGTGAACATCGCGAAGTAGGCGGGGGAGGGGACCTCCTCGTCGAGCGACTCGCCGCGGACGCCGCTCAGCGGCCCGAGCTCGCCGGGGCGCGCGGCGGGCCTGGCCGGACCGGCCGGGATGCCGCCGAAGTAGCGCTCGACGGCCTCCAGGGTCTTCGCGGGGTCGACGTCGCCCACGACGGACAGGACGGCGTTGCCCGGCGCGTACCAGGTGGCGAAGAAGTCGGTGCAGTCGTCGAGGGTGGTGGCGTCCAGGTCCTCCATGGAGCCGATCGGGGTGTGCGCGTAGGGGTGGCTCTCCGGGAACGTCAGCGCGCACAGCCGCTCGAAGGCCGTTCCGTAGGGCTGGTTGTCGTAGCGCTGGCGCCGCTCGTTCTTCACCACGTCGCGCTGGTTGTCGAGGTTGGCCTGGGTCAGCGCGGCGGGGAGCGTGCCCATGCGGTCGGCCTCCAGCCAGAGCGCGAGCTCCAGGTGGCTGACCGGCACCGTCTCGTAGTAGTTCGTGCGCTCGAAGGACGTGCTGGCGTTGAACGCGGCGCCGGCGCTCTCCAGCAGTGCGGCGTGCTCGCCCTCGGCCACGTTCGCCGAGCCCTGGAACATCAGGTGCTCGAAGAGGTGGGCGAGCCCGGTGCGGCCGGCCCGCTCGTGCCGCGAGCCCACCCCGTACCAGATGTTCACGGCGGCCAGAGGTACGACGTGGTCTTCGCAGACCACCACGCGCAGGCCATTGCCGAGCGTGTGCTCATGCAGCGGCTGTTCTGCCACGGAGGGCTCCCGTCCGTTCGATGGGCCGGACAGCACCGCGCGTCGGGGGGACCCCAGGCGGCGGGCTTGATCTCGGTCTCACCGTACCGGGTGCGCCCGACGCGGGGCGCGCCGACGGAAACTGTGGACAACCGTGCGGAGCTTCAGGAGGACGCGGCGGCCTCGTGGGCCGCGATGGCGTCCTCCAGGGAGCGGTGCAGGACGAAGATCTTGGTGAGCTGGGTGACGTGGAAGACCCGCCGCACCCGGTCGTTGACGCCCATGAACGACATCGAGCCGTCCCGCGCGCGGAGCCGGTGGTAGATGCCGACGAGCACACCGAGCCCCGTGGAGTCCAGGAAGGTCACCTCGCCGAGGTCGATGACCAGGTGCGCGCCGCCGTTGTCGATGATGTCGAGCAGGGCCTCGCGCAGCCGGGGGCTGGTGAAGACGTCGATCTCACCGCTGATCTTCACGACCGTGAGGCCCTTCTCGACGCGATGCTCGACGGCGAAGTCCACCGGTGCTCCTCTCTGTCCCGCGTCTTGTCAAGCCCTAGAGAAGTTCTAGGCCCTCGCAGGGGGAACTCAATTGTTACCCCGGTCGCGCGCCGTTACGCCCGCCGATCCGGTCGCGCTCGTCAAGGGGACCGGAAGAGGGCCCAAACGACCTTCCCATGGGGGAGGGCCCGCCACCCCCACCGGACGCTGAACGACTCGACGAGATGCAGGCCGCGGCCGGTCTCGGCGATGTAGTCGGGTTCCTTGCGGCGGGGGGCCGACCGGCTCGCGTCCATGATCCCGCAGAGCAGCCACGGCGCCTCGTGCCCGAGCCGCAGCCGGATGGCGGACGGCGCGGAGCCGAGCGGGTCGGCCGGGTCGTCGTACACGCCCTCGCGGTGCACGTCGTCGCCCGGCCACCCGCCGGCCGTCCCGCCGCTGTGCCGCAGCGCGTTCGTGACGAGTTCGGAGACGACGAGGCCGACGTCGTCGGAGAGCTCGGACAGGCTCCACTCGGCCAGCCTGGAGATGGCGAAGTGCCGGGCCTCGGTGACCGATTCCGGATCAGGCTGCACGGTGAACGAGACCGTGGACCCCCGCAGTTCCGTCAGCGCCGTGACGGCCTTGTCCAGGCGGGGCGGCAGGTCGAAGGACTCCGGGACCTCCGTCGAGCGCCCAGCGTGGGCCTGTGGGTCGTCCGGCCCCGCGAGAGGGCCGAGCTCCCACCGCGTGTCGTCGTGCGCGTGGCGTGACGTCATTCCACCGGACCCCGCAGAGTGATCTCGTTGTGCAGCCGTGGCTCGGAAGTCTCGTGCGTTATCCTGCGCATCGTAGCGTGCGAATGCAAGGCCCAATGCACGTGCATCCGCGTTGTGAGGGTGCGGGGCGACGCGGATGCGCGCGGAAGATCGGAGGTAACCGCAGGACGCTGAGGCCAGTGGCACACTAGGTTCGCTGTCCGCCGAATAGCCGGGAGGTTGGGCGTGACTCCAGAGACGCCGGGAAGCGGGTCGACGGTCCGTCGGATCCTGCTCGGGTCGCAGCTTCGCCGTCTGCGCGAGCAGAAGGGGCGTGACCCGTCAGGACGCCGGCTACGTCATCCGTGCGTCGGAGTCGAAGATCAGCCGCCTCGAGCTCGGCAGGGTCAGCTTCAAAGAGCGAGACGTGGACGACCTGCTCACGTTGTACGGCGTCAGCGACAAGACGGAACGCGAGGCGCTGCTACAGCTTGCGCGGGAGGCCAACACCCCCGGTTGGTGGCACCGGTACAACGACGTGTTGCCCGGCTGGTTCCAGACCTATGTGGGCCTGGAGGAGTCGGCGGCGCTGATCCGCACGTATGAACTGCAGTTCGTCCCGGGACTGCTGCAGTCGGAGGGGTACGCGCGTGCGGTGATCCGCCTGGGCAACGCCGGGGCCGCCGAACACGAGATCGACCAGCGAGTGGAACTGCGCCTGCAACGTCAGGAGCGCCTCACGGGCCCGGACGCGCCGCGCCTGTGGGCCGTGGTGGACGAGGGGGCGCTGCGGCGCCCCATCGGCGGACCTGAGGTGATGCGGGGCCAGTTCGAGCACCTCATCGAGATGTCGAAACTGCCCAACGTCACCATCCAGATCATGCCGTTCAGGTTCGGAGGCCACGCGGCCGAGGGGGGCGCCTTCACGATCCTGCGCTTTCCCGAGCAGGATCTGCCGGACGTGGTTTACGTCGAGAACCTCACCGGCGCGATGTACCTGGACAAGCGCGACGATGTCGACACCTATCTCCAGGCGATGGAACGCCTGTGTGTCGACAGTGCGACCCCGGAGCGCACCGTCGAGCTTCTCGGTGATCTTCTCAGAGAGACATGATGCTCCAGACCGATTACGACAACGGGATGCCGGCCGCCGAGCTCCTCGGAGCGCGATGGCTCAAGTCCCGGCGAAGCAACTCCCAGGGGAACTGTGTGGAAATCGCCGAACTGCCCGGTGGGCAGGTCGCGATGCGCAACTCCCGCCATCCCGAGGGCCCGGCCCTCATCTACACCCGCCCCGAGATAGAAGCGTTGATCCTTGGTGCCAAGGACGGCGACTTCGACCATCTCATCGCCTCCCACAACTGAACCGAGAGTGGCCGGGTCGGCACCGGCGCAGCCGACCGTCGACCCGACCGCCCGCACGCTACAGAGGCCACCCAGGCGCGAGGGTGGCCTTGTTCATCTCCGAGGCGAGGGGACCCTGCGGGCCTGAACGTCAGCCGCAGTTGCCGTAGGGAGCGGTACGGCCGTTCCCACCGAAGCGGACGCAGGTCCCGGGCGCCTTCACGTACACCGGTCCCGCGTACCAGGCGAAGGAGCCGCTGTCGGCGATGACGCCGCCGCCCTTCTTCTGGATCCAGGCGGACACCGGCGACTTGGTGCCGACGTGCGTCGACTTGATGGTGACGGCGCAGTTGTAGGTGGACGAGTTGCTGTACAGCAGGTAGGCGACGCCGCCGGACACGCTCATGGAGCGCAGCACGTAGTACCCGCTTCCCTTGCCGCCGCTGTTGCACGCGGCCTGCGGGGTGTACTTGTTCGGCGGCTCCTTGGTGGGCGTCGAGCCGCCACCGCCGGTGCCCCTCGTGGGGGTCGCGCCACCGGGCTGCCTCGGCGAACCCGGTTTCGTGGACGCGTTCGGGTTCGCAGGGTCGCCGCTCTGGCCGGGCTTCGGCTGCCCGGGTTTCGTCTTCGTCGGTCTCTGGGCGTCACCACCGGCACCGTTCGCGGACCCGGAGTCGCCCTGTGCGCCCTGGTTCCGGTCGGACGCCGATACGGACTGCCCCTTGTCGCCGTCGGGCCTTGTCGTGGCCCATGCGGCGCCGCCCGCGATGACCGCCGCGACCGCCACCGCCGCGGCGATCGGCACGAGGAGCCGTCCGCGCCCCCTGCCGTTCGACCCGGGGCCGCCGGGCGGGCCGGGCGGAACCGG
Organism: Actinomadura sp. K4S16; assembly: GCF_008327685.1. GTDB lineage: Bacteria > Actinomycetota > Actinomycetes > Streptosporangiales > Streptosporangiaceae > Spirillospora. The sequence continues at coordinate 480,815 of NZ_BDDE01000015.1, read as the reverse complement.
CGGCGGCGTTCCGGGAGCGCCGTGGCCGTTCGGCGGCGGTGTCGCCTCGCCGAAGGGATGCGGCTGCGGAGCCGTCCTGTGCCGGACACCGGAGGGGTCCGTGACGTGGTCGGGCGGCAGCAGCGCACCGGCCATGACGGACGGGGCGGCGTGCGGGTCCGTCGAGTTGGGCGGCGCGGACGCGTACTGCGGGCTGGGGATCTCGGCGGGAAGCCCGGGGAAGGCCGGCAGCGGCGGCACGGCGGACCCGGCCGAGGACGTGCCGCTGGCCGCGCCGACCAGCCGCTCCTGGGCCTCGCGGGCGGTCGGCCGCTGCGCGGGCTCCTTGGCCAGGCACGCGAGGACGAGTTCGCGCATCGGGCTCGGCAGGTCGCCCAGATCCGGCTCGCCGGTGAGGATCCGGTGCATGACCGTGGCCATCTCGTCGTTGCCGAACGCGGGACGTCCCGTGGCGGCGAACGCCATCGTCGTTCCCCAGGCGAACATGTCGGCCGCGGGGCCCACCTCGCCGCCGGTGAAGTGCTCAGGGGCCATGTAGGCGGGAGTGCCGACGTTCTGCGTCTCGCCCGCGGCGCCCAGCGCGCGCGCCACGCCGAAGTCGATGACGCGGGGCCCGTCCGGGCCCATCATGACGTTGTGCGGCTTGAAGTCGCGGTGCACGATGCCGGCCTGGTGGATCGCCGTGAGCGCGGTCAGGGTGCTCACCGCGAGCCGCTCCAGGGCGCCGCCCGTCCGCGGGCCCTCCGTCCGCACGACGTGGTGCAGCGACAGGCCGGGCACGTACTCGCTGACGATGTAGGGCTGGTCGCCCGCGACGTCGGCGTCCAGGACCTGCGCGGTGCAGAAGCGCGCGACGCGCTTGGCGACCTCCAGCTCGCGGACGAAGCGCGCGCGGGCGGACTCGTCCCCGGCGAGCCCGCCGTGCAGCAGCTTGATCGCGACGTGGTCGGCGGCGCGGGGCGCGCCCTCCCCGCCCCGCGGACGCCCCAGGAAGACCGCGCCCTGCCCGCCCTCGCCGAGGCGGCCCACGATCTCGTATCCGCCCAGCTCGACCGGGTCTCCCGACCGCAGTGGATGGGCATCCGGCATCGTCCTGTCCGTCACACCACTCGCTCCCCGTTGTCACACCGCGCCCCAGGACCGTTCCGCAAGACTAGGGCCCAACGATGGTATGCGGTCGGCAAAGCGGATGATCTAGCGCCGGTGGCCGCGACCGTATAATTGGACTATAGTCCGGTTGTATCCACGGGGGAGGAGGCGATGATGGACCGTCGCCCGGCCGGTGCGAGGCGCGTCGACCTGGAACTGATGCGGACGCCGCCGCCCAAGGAGCGCGCCGACGCCGCGCGCAACCGCGCGAAGGTGCTGGACGCCGCCGCGGCGCTCTTCGCCCGGCACGGTGTCGAGGCGGTCTCGATGGACGCCGTCGCCGCCGAGGCGGGCGTCGGCAAGGGCACGCTCTTCCGCAGATTCGGCGACAAGGCGGGCCTCGCCGTGGCGCTCCTGAACGAACGCGAGCGCGAGCTCCAGGACGCGATCCTGTCCGGTCCCGCTCCTCTGGGGCCGGGTGAGGGCGGCACGGCCGTAGCGCCGTCCGAGCGTCTGCACGCCTTCGCCGACGCCTACCTGGACTACGCGCTCGACCATCTGGCGCTGGTGCGCATGTCCGAGACCGCTTCGCCGGGGGCCAGGTACCGGATCGGCGCCTACGGCTTCTGGCACCGCCACCTGACGATCCTGCTCGACCAGTGCGGTGACGCCGTCCCGGACGGCGAGGCCGCCGCGCACGCGCTGCTGGCCGTCCTCGGCGCGGAGCACCTGACCGCGATGGTGGAGAGCGTGGGGACGGAGCGCACCCGCGCCACCGTCCACAAGTTCTTCGACATGGCCCGCACCTAGCGGTCGGGCCGGAGAAAGCCGGCCCGGAGAACGCGAAGGCCCCCGCGGGTGCGGGGGCCTTCTCATGCCGGACCGGAGGTGCGGCCGGGCGTTCGGGTGTGTCAGGCCGGGTCGGGCGTCCGCCGGCGGCGGGAGTCCACCCGGCCTTCCGCCTTGCCCGGTGGGCCCTCCGGGGCGTGGTTGCGTTCGAGTTGCGCTGCGACCGCGAGGGCGCGCAGAGACGTCGTCTTCACGTGTTTGCGTTCACCGGTGGAACGGGTGCGGGGAATGCTGCTCGGCACGGTTCACCTCCATGGGTCGTGGACATGGGTGCTACCCGGCTGGCGGGATCTCGCACGGTAGTTGCAACCGCAAGATCCTTCCGGCTATTCCGAGTGATCGTTCCGTTTAGCGGTGTCCGGATGCGGCCCCGGCACACCGGACTCGTGTCACCTACCTAGGTTGTATTACTAACTAGATTGCCATACGGTTTAGCTCACAGTACAAACCAGTCAGGGGAGACGACCTTGGAGATCCCGTCCGCCGCGGCTCGGCACGGCCGCCCGCCCGCCCGCTCCGGAGGGTGACCGGCGTGCCCGCCGATCGCCGCGCGAGCTGGCTCAAGGGCGTCCTCGACCTGCTGGTCCTCGCGAGCCTCACCGGCGGCGAGAGCTACGGCTACGAGATCGCCAAGACGCTCGCCGGCGCGGGCCTCGGGCAGATCAAGGGCGGCACTCTGTACCCGGTCCTCAACCGCCTGGAAGAGGCCGGGCTGGTGTCCGCGGAGTTCCGCGCCGCCGACCGCGGCCCCGGCCGCCGCTACTACCACCTCACAGACGAAGGCCGCGCGACGCTCGCCGAGCAGAGCGGCCTGTGGCTCGAGTTCGACGAGTCCGTGCGGAAGATGCTCACCCAGGGAGCCGGCCGATGAACAACCCCTACTTCGACGAACTGGCGGAACGGCTGCGCGCCCGCGGCCTCCCCGAGGATGAGGTCTCCCGCACCGTCGACGACCTCGCCGCGTTCGTGGCCGAGGCCGGCACCGACCCGGTGCAGGAGTTCGGCACGCCCGAAGAGTTCGCCCCCCAGGTCGCCCCGGACGAGGCGCCGGTCGACGTCCGCGGCGGCCCCGTCCCGCCGGACGAGGGCGAAACGTGGAAGTGGAGGGCCGACGCCTTCCATGAGCGTGAGGTCCTCAACCGCTACGGCGACGAGGGCTGGGAGGTGGAAAGGGTCGACAGCACGGGCCGCTTCGTGAGCCACCGCGCCCCGGACGACCCGCAGCGCTGGGAGTACCACCGCGAGACCGTTCTGCCGGGGCGCCGCAAGGCCGTCGTCGACCGTCTCGCGCCTGACGGCTGGGAGCCCTGCGGCACCTGGATCTGCTTCGAGTACTTCAAGCGGCCCAAGGCGGCCATTCTCGGCCCGGAGGCGGAACTCCGCGAGGTCCCGGTGACGCCGTCCGGCCGCAACTTCTGGAGCAGGCGCTTCTATGTCTTCATCGCCTGCTACGGCGCCTTCCTGGCCGCCGTCTGCGTCGCCTGGATCGTCCTCGCCCCGGACGACTCGCACACCGGCTTCCTCACCGGCTTCCTCGTCGGCGCACTGATCGTCATGGCCCTGGTCGCGGCCCGCGTCTGGCTCGACCGCCGCCGTCGCGCCTCCTGAGGAAGGCCCGCGACGGGGTGCACGCGCCCCGGTGGGCGAAACTTTCCTCCCTTTTCACGAAGCGCATCATCCGTCACTTTGTTCTCCCGAGGCGGCCATCCGAACCGCTCAACTGGGTAGGTATCCCAGGATTCGGCTCGCCCGCGGGTCGCCCCCGCCATGAGCGGCTCAGCGTGGAGTCCAGGAGACCGCCGGGCGCGGCCGGACGCGCCCCGAGCCTCTCCTGGGAGACACACGTGATCAGAAAGCTGCTCGTCGCCAATCGTGGCGAGATCGCCGTCCGCGCCTTCCGCGCGGCCTACGAACTCGGCATCGCCAGCGTCGCCGTGTACGCGCACGAGGACCGCCTGTCCCTGCACCGGCAGAAGGCGGACGAGGCGTACGAGATCGGGGAGCACGGGCACCCCGTCCGCGCCTACCTGGACGTGGACGGGATCGTGGAGACGGCGCTGCGGGTGGGCGCCGACGCCGTCTACCCCGGCTACGGGTTCCTGTCGGAGAGCCCCGAGCTCGCGGCGGCCTGCGAGCGCAACGGGATCAAGTTCGTCGGCCCGCCGTCCCGGGTGCTGAGCCTGGCGGGCAACAAGATCGAGGCGGTCGCGGCGGCGCGGCGCGCGGGCCTGCCGGTGCTGCGCTCGGCGACGCCCGAGCCGGGCCGGGAGCTGGAGGCGGCCGACGAGGTCGGGTTCCCCCTGTTCGTGAAGGCCGCGGCGGGCGGCGGCGGGCGCGGGCTGCGCCGCGTCGACCACCGCGAGGAGCTGGAGGCCGCCGTGGACACGGCGCGCCGCGAGGCCGAGAGCGCGTTCGGCGACCCCACGGTGTTCCTGGAGCAGGCGGTGGACCGGCCCCGCCACATCGAGGTGCAGGTCCTCGCGGACGGCGCCGGGCACATCGTCCACCTGCGCGAGCGCGACTGCTCGGTGCAGCGCCGCCACCAGAAGGTCGTCGAGATCGCGCCCGCGCCCAGGCTGGACCCAGAGGTGACGCAGCGGCTCTGCGAGGACGCCGTGAAGTTCGCCCAAGAGATCGGCTACGAGAACGCGGGAACGGTCGAGTTCCTCGTGGACGCCCGCGGCGAGCACGTCTTCATCGAGATGAACCCCCGCATCCAGGTGGAGCACACCGTCACCGAGGAGGTCACGGGCGTCGACCTGGTGCAGAGCCAGCTGCGCATCGCGGGCGGCGAGACGCTCGCCGACCTCGGCATCGCGCAGGACGAGGTCAGCGTGAGCGGGTTCGCCGTGCAGTGCCGCATCACCACCGAGGACCCGGCGAACGGCTTCCGCCCCGACACCGGCAAGATCTCGGCGTACCGGTCGCCGGGCGGCGCCGGGGTGCGGCTCGACACCGGGACGGCCTACGGCGGCGCGATCGTGTCCCCGCACTTCGACTCGCTGCTGGTGAAGCTGACGTGCCGCGGCCGGACGTTCGAGGACGCGGTGCGCCGGGCGCGCCGGGCCGTCGCCGAGTTCCGCATCCGGGGCGTCGCGTCCAACATCCCGTTCCTCCAGGCGCTGCTGGACGAGCCCGACTTCCGCGCGGGCGGCGTCACCACGTCCTACATCGCCGACCACCCCGAGCTGCTCACGGCCCGCTCCAGCGGCGACCGCGCGACGCGGCTCGTCCGGTACCTGGCGGACGTCACGGTCAACAGGCCGCACGGCGACGCGCCCACCGACCTCGACCCGGCGACGAAGCTGCCGCCGCCGGACCTCGACGGCCCGTTCCCGGAGGGTTCGCGCGACCGGCTGCTGGCGCTCGGCGCGCGCGCGTTCGCCGAGCAACTCCGCAACCAGAACGCCCTGGCCGTCACCGACACGACGTTCCGCGACGCGCACCAGTCGCTGCTCGCCACGCGAGTACGCACCTATGACCTGCTGGCGGCCGCGCCCTACCTGGCCCGGATGACGCCGCAGCTCCTCTCCATCGAGGCATGGGGCGGGGCCACGTACGACGTCGCGCTCCGGTTCTTGGGCGAGTCGCCCTGGGACAGGCTGGCCGCGATCCGCGAGGCCGCGCCCAACCTGTGCATCCAGATGCTCCTGCGCGGCCGCAACACGGTCGGCTACACGCCGTACCCCGACTCGGTGGCTCGGGCCTTCGTCAAGGAGGCGGCCAGTACGGGAGTCGACATCTTCCGCGTGTTCGACGCCCTGAACGACGTCGAGCGTATGCGCCCGGCCATCGACGCCGCCCTCCAGACCCACGCGCTTGTGGAGGGCACCCTCTGCTACACCGGCGACCTGTCCTCCCCGGACGAGCGGCTCTACACACTCGACTACTACCTGCGCCTGGCGGAGGAACTCGTCCAGGCGGGGGTCCACATCCTCTGCATCAAGGACATGGCCGGCCTGCTCCGGGCGCCCGCCGCGCGCACGCTCGTCAAGGCGCTCCGCGAGCGGTTCGACCTGCCGGTCCACCTGCACACCCACGACACCGCCGGCGGGCAGATCGGCACCTACATCGCCGCCATCGAAGCGGGCGTCGACGCCGTGGACGGCGCCGCCGCGCCGCTGTCGGGCACCACGAGCCAGCCGCCGCTCCAGGCGATCGTGGCCGCGACCGACTTCACCGAGCACGCCACCGGGATCGACCTGGACGCGCTGACCGTCATGGAGCCGTACTGGGAGGCCGTCCGGAAGCTCTACGCGCCGTTCGAGATGGGGCTGCCGTCGCCGACCGGGCGCGTCTACCGGCACGAGATCCCGGGCGGGCAGCTGTCCAACCTGCGGCAGCAGGCCGTCGCCCTCGGCCTCGGCGACCGCTTCGAGGAGATCGAGCGCCTCTACGCGGCCGCGGACGCCATCCTCGGACGGCTCGTGAAGGTCACCCCGTCCAGCAAGGTCGTGGGCGACCTGGCCCTGCACCTCGTCGCGGCGGGCGCCGACCCGGACGACTTCGCCGAGAACCCGGACCGCTACGACATCCCCGACAGCGTCATCGGGTTCCTGAACGGCGAACTGGGCGACCCGCCCGGCGGCTGGCCCGAGCCCTTCCGCACCAAGGCCCTCGCAGGACGCCAGTACACGCCCGCACGGGCCGAGCTGGACGGCGCCGAAGAGAAGGCACTGGCGGGCCCAGAGGTCCGCGACACGCTCGACCGCCTGCTCTTCCCCGGCCCGGCGAAGGACTACCGCGAAGCCCGCGCCGCCTACGGCGACCTCTCGGTCCTGCCGACCGGCCCGTTCCTCTACGGGCTCCGCGCGGGGCACGAGGTGGCGTTCGACCTCGAACCCGGCGTCCGCGTCCTGGCCGGCCTGGAGGCCGTCGGCGACGTCGACGAGGCGGGCGTCCGGCAGGTCATCTGCACGGTGAACGGCCAGCTCCGGACGCTCTCCGTCCGCGACAAGTCCGTCAAGTCGGACGCGCCGCCGGTCGAGCGCGCCGACCCCGGCGAGCCCGGCCACGTCGCCGCCCCGTTCGACGGCTCGGTGACGCTGCGGGTGGCCAAGGGGGACGAGGTCGCCGCGGGAGACGTGGTCGCCACGATCGAGGCCATGAAGATGGAGGCCGCGATCACCGCCCCGGTCGCGGGCACGGTCGCCCGCCTGGCCGTCCCGGAGGCGACGCCCGTCCAGGCCGGCGACCTCCTCCTGGTCATCCAGGACGGCGCCTAAGGCTCCGCTCGCCCCGGGCGGGTCGCGTAGGCGCCCAGGGACGGTTCCAGCAGGTCGAAGGCGGTCCTCGCGGACTCCGCGAGGGCCGCCTCGATCTCTTCGTGGGTCTCGCCCGCGACGCTGCGGCGCAGGACCTCCTGGAACAGCACGCGGTGGACGCCGATGAACTGCGCGGCGGCGAGGCGCGGGAGGACGTCGTCCGGGGCCGCGCCGGTCTCCTCGGCGAGGACGGCGGCGAGGGCGTCCTCGCGCTCCTCGTGGAACTCGCGGAGCCGCGCCACCAGCGCCGGGCTCTCGGTGATCATGCGGGCGAAGTCGGGGCCGGAGAAGCCGATCACGGCGTCGTGCCGCTCGACGGCCGCCAGGAAGGCGCGGCGCAGCGCGGCCAGCGCCGACTCGCCGGGGGCCCGCTCGGCGACCGTGCGCGCGGGCAGGCCCACGAACACCTCGTGCAGGTCGAGGGCCAGGTCCTCCTTGCGGGGGAAGTAGTTGGTGACCGTCATCTTCGCCACCTGCGCCGCCGCCGCCACGTCGGCGATCGTCACCCGGTCGAAGCCGTGCCGCAGGAACAGCCGGGTCGCCTGGTTCGAGATGTTCTGGCGCGTCTGCTGCTTCTTCATCTCCCGCAGTCCCATGCGGCCATCCTTTCATAGTCCGACCTAAGTTCGTGCTAGATATATATTTAGGTCGTCTCTAAGTTTGGCCGACGGGCCGGACGGGTACCGAGACCGGGTGACCGTTCCCTCCCGGCCGCCGGACGTAAAGGACACAGCCCTGAACGCCAGCCACGCGCCGAGCGCATCCCCCCGCTCCACCGTGAACCTCGTCGACCCGATGAAGGACTACCTGTCCCGCATCGGGCGCACCGCGCTGCTCACCGCCGAGCAGGAGGTCGACCTGGCCAAGCGCATCGAGGCCGGCCTGTTCGCACGAGAGCGCCTCAGGACCCTGGGCGACGAGCTGAGCCTCCAGGACAAGCAGGACCTGGAGTGGATCGCCGCCGACGGGGCCCGCGCCAAGGAGCACATGGTCGAGGCGAACCTGCGCCTCGTCGTGTCGCTCGCCAAGCGCTACATGGGCCACGGCCTCCCGCTGAACGACCTCGTGCAGGAGGGCAACCTCGGGCTGATCCGCGCCGTGGAGAAGTTCGAGTACCGCCGTGGCCTGAAGTTCTCCACCTACGCCGTCTGGTGGATCAAGCAGGCGATCAGCCGCGCGCTGGCCGACCAGAGCCGCACCATCCGCATCCCCGTGCACGTCGTCGAGGTGCTCAACCGGATGACGCGGGTCCGGCGGCGGATGATGCAGGACCTCGGCCGCGAGCCGACCTCGCGCGAGCTGGCCGTCGAGCTGGACGTGACCCCCGAGAAGGTCGAGTGGCTGCGGCGCCAGGCCCGCGAGCCGCTGTCCCTGCACACCCCGCTCGGCGAGGACGGCGACGGCGAGCTCGCCGACGTCATCGAGGACCCCGAGGGCGGCGACCCCGCCGACGTCGTCGCGTCCTCGATGCTGCGCGGGCGGCTCGACGCCGTCCTGGAGACGCTCACCGAGCGCGAGGCCGGGGTCATCTCGCTGCGGTTCGGACTGTCGGGCGGCGAGCCCAAGACCCTGGAGGAGGTCGGCAAGGTCTACGGGGTGACGCGCGAGCGCATCCGGCAGATCGAGTCCAAGGGCATGCACAAGCTGCGCCACCCGTCCCGCCGCGAGACCCTCGCCGACCTGCTGAGCTGACCGCCGGCGCTCTCACGGAGGCGCCGGCTCCGCCGGAGGAGGGCCGCGGCCCTCCTCCGGCGTGCCCGCCCGCGGGCGTCAGGTCGCGGGTCCCGAGCCTCCGGCCAGCCGCCGGGCGAGTTCGTCGCGCTCCCGGGTCAGCTCGGCCACCTCGTGCTGGAGTTCGAAGATGCGCCGGATTGCGGGCAGCGTCATGCCCTCGCCCATCATCGACACGACCTCCTGGATGCGGCCGATCTCGTGGCGGCTGTAGCGGCGCTGGCCGCCGGCGGAGCGCCGGGGGGAGACGACCCTGTGGTCGTCGATGCGGCGCAGGAACGCCTGCTGCACGTCCAGCATCTGCGCGACCTGTCCCACCGTGAACAGCGCGGCGTGCTCGTCGTCGATCGGCAGGTTCATGGGGGGCCTCCTTGTCGCCGATGCCGTCCCGGCGGACGGCCGGGCAGGACGGACGGCCCCGGCCCGCGCGGCGCCTCGATGGCCGCGCGGACCGGGGCCGTCCGGATGCCGCGGGTCAGCTCCTGATCGCCTTCTGGCCGTCGCCGGACTGCTGGACGGCGACCTTGCGCGGCCGCGCCCGCTCCAGAACCGGGATGCGGACGGCGAGGACGCCGTTGTCGTACGCGGCCTCGATCGCCTCCGCGTCCAGGTGCTCCGACAGGTAGACCCGGCGCGTGAAGGAGCCCATGGTGCGCTCGCGGACGAAGACGCGCTCGTCCTCGCCGAACTCCTCCTCGCGGCGCGCGGTCACCGAGAGCACGCCGCGGTCGACCGTGACCTCGATGGAGCCGGGGTCGACCCCCGGCAGGTCGAAGCGCAGAACGACGTCGTCGGCGCGGCGGATGCCGTCCATCGGCATGCCGGCGCCGCCCTGGCCGGCGGCCTGGCGGACCGCCCGGTCGAACTGGCGCTCGAACTCCTGCACGAACGGGTCGATCGACGTCAGCAACATTGACCATCACCTCCGAAGACCCTCGGCGCCTGGCTGCGCGCCGATTACCTGTTCCTCGTACAAGAGGAAATCTGCAACTCCAGATATAGGTAACTTGGAAGCCGGTGTCAAGACGGTGGTCCGGCGACCGCCGCGCGCCTCCTTGCGCGGGCGGTCGGACGGGGGGCAGGAGGAGGTGGCGGGACCGACCCGTTTTGGTGGCTCTGGCCCTGGTTTCCACCGTCGGGATGAGAGAGTGGATGATCTAGAAGGGGCCCCTGCGGGGGCGCGGCGGCGCGGAGAGACGGGGACGATGGCCAGAGGGCTGGGACGGCTGGCGGGACGCGGCGTCGCACGGGGCGCGGCCGCGGGCGCGGCACTCGTCCTGATGTTGACGACGGCCCAGGTCGCGGCGACGGCGGCCGGACCGGACGCGGGCCCGGCGGCGGTCGTCGCGGCGCCGCCGTCCACCGTGCCGTTCGATCCCGCCAAGTTGCGGGCCACCCTGGACGCCACGCGCGACGCCGGCATGTACGGGCTGTTCTCCGAGGCCCGCGACGGCCGCACGGAGTGGAAGGGCGCGGCCGGCGTCGCGGACGTCCGCACGGAGCGCCCGGTCACTCCGGACATGCGGCACCGGGTCGGCAGCGTCACCAAGTCGTTCGTCGCCACCGCGATCCTCCAGCAGGTCGAGCGGGGCCGCGTCGACCTCGACGCCCCGATCGCCCGCTACCTGCCCGGCGTCGTCCCGGGGCGCCTCGGCGACCAGACCACGGTGCGGATGCTGCTCGGCCACACCAGCGGGATCGGCGACCACGTCCCCGCGGCGTTCCCCTCCCTGCGTGACCTGTCGCCCGACAGCCTGGACGACGGAAGGTTCCGCCGCGTCAGGCCCGCGCAGCTCATCGCATGGGGGCTGAAGGCGCCGCGCACGGGCGAGCCCGGCGAGCGCTGGTCGTACTCCAACACCAACTACGTCATCGCCGGGGAGCTCCTGGAGAAGGTGACCGGCGCCAAGGCGGAGGAGTACATCACCCGCAACGTCATCCGGAAGGCTGGGCTGAAGCACACCTACTTCCCGTCCACGCCCTGGATCGCGGGGCCGCACTCGCGGATGTACGAGTCGCTGTACCAGCATGTGACGCCGCCGCGCGACTACAGCACCTACGACATGAGCTGGGCCGGGACGGCGGGGGCGCTGGTCTCCACCATGGACGACCTCAACCGCTTCTACCGCCGGCTCCTCACCGGCGGCCTCATCGGGCCCGGCGCCCTGGCGCAGATGCGGCGGACCGTCCCGGTGAAGGACGCGGACGGCAACGTCCTGATGAACTACGGCCTCGGGCTCTACTCGCTCGACCTCCCGTGCGGGACGTTCTGGGGCCACGACGGCGCGGTCTTCGGCGCCGGGACCCAGTCGCTGACGTCCGCCGGCGGCGAGCGGCAGATCTCGGTCGCCATCAACCTCATGAAGTACCAGCAGCTCAGCGCCGGCGGCGCGCCTGTCCCGCACCCGATCGACAACGCGCTGGCCGCGCACGTGGTGGAGGCCCTGTGCGGCAGCCGCCCCGCGACCGCCGCGGCCGGGCCCGCGGCGGAGGTGCGGCTGCTGCCGCTCCAGGCCCTCCGCGCCGCCGGGTGAGGGCGGCCCCCGGGGGAGGTCAGGCGAGGTCGGACGGGTCGGTGTTCGCGCCGCACAGGACGACGACGACGCGCTCCCCGGGCGCCGGGCGGTAGGCGCCGCTCCGGAGCGCGGCCACGGCGGTCGCCGTGCCGTGCTCGACGACCAGCCGGTACTCCTCCCAGACGAACCGGCGCGCCTCGATGATCGCCTCGTCGGTCACGAGGACGGGACGCACCCCGGTGCGGGACGCGACCGCGAACGCGATCTCACCGAGCCGGGTCGCGCCGAGGGAGTCGGCTGCGATCCCCGACACCTCCACGTCGACGGGGCGTCCCGCGTGCAGGGCGCGCTCCAGGGTCGGGATCGTCACGGGCTCGACGCCGACGACGCGCGCCCTGCCCTCGAGGGCGGTGGCGACGCCCGCCATGAGCCCTCCGCCGCCGATCGCGAGCAGGACGGTGTCGACCTCGCCGCCGGTCTGCTCCAGCACCTCCGCGCCGAGCGTGCCCTGGCCCGCGCACACCTCCGGCAGGTCGTAGGCGTGGCAGAACAGCGCGCCGGTGTCGGCGGCGCGCTTGGTCGCGGCCTCCTGCGCCTCGGCGTACCGGGTGCCGACCTGGACGACCGCGGCGCCGAGGGCCCGCAGCCGCGCGACCTTCACCGCGGGCGCCGTCTCCGGCACGTACACCTCGGCCGGGACGCCCGCCCGCGCCGCCGCGTACGCGAAGGCGAGCCCCGCGTTGCCGCCGGAGGCCGCGACGACGCCGGTCTCCGGCAGCCGCCCCTCCTCGCGCGCGGCCAGGATGTGGTTGAACGCGCCGCGCGCCTTGAACGACCCGGTGTGCTGGGTCAGTTCGAGCTTCAGCCACATCCGCCCGGCGGGCGCGAGCGGGTCCGGCTCGACCTCGATCATCGGCGTGCGGCGGACGCGGCCCGCGACACGCCTCGCCGCGGCCTGGACGTCTGAGTGATCGATCACCGGGTTTCCTCTCCGAGGCATCAGCAGCCAACACAAGTTTGGGACATGACAAGCGATCAGACCAGCCGGGCCTCCGACCATCATCCCGGCGAGGGCCCCTGACGGGCGTGCCGCACGCCGGTCAGCCTCCGGTGCGGGGTTGGTCAGCGCTCGCGGCGAGCCTCTTCACCGGCGCGGGAAACACGTCCCGCCGGACAGGGAGGTCCCCATGAAGAACGTCCTCATCTCGGGTGCGAGCATCGCCGGCCCTGCGCTGGCGTACTGGCTGAGGCGGTACGGGTTCGGCGTGACGGTCGTGGAGGTGGCGCCCGGACCGCGTCCTGGCGGGCAGGCGGTCGACGTGCGCGGACCGGCCCTGGAGGTCGCCGAGCGCATGGGCGTCCTCGACCGGATCCGCGAGCGGCGCGTCGAGATGCGCGGCATGTCCATGGTGGACGGGGACGGCGAGGAGCTGTACCGCAGCGAGGAGCACACGATCACCGGCGGCGACCTGGGCAGCCCCGACGTGGAGATCCTGCGCGACGACCTGTCCCGGATCCTGGTGGACGCGGCCGGCGACGGCGTCGAGTACCTGTACGGCGACTCGATCGCCGGGCTGGAGCAGGAGGACGGCGGCGTCCGGGTGATCTTCCAGAGCGGGACGATCCGCACGTTCGACCTGGTCGTCGGCGCGGACGGCGCGCACTCCACCACGCGGCGGCTCGTCTTCGGCCCGGAGCGGGACTACCTCACCCACCTCGGCACCTACCTGGCGGTGTGGACCGCCCCGAACTTCCTCGGCCTCGACCGCTGGCAGGTGTTCCACCAGATGCCGGGCAGCAGCTGGGGCGGCGGCGTGATGAGCGTCCGCGGCAACGAGGAGGTCCGCGTCTACCTGGGGTTCGAGTCCGAACGGCCGATCGAGTACGACCACCGCGACAGCGCCGCGCAGAAGAAGATCATGGCGGACGCGCTGGCCGGCGGCGGCTGGGTGCTGCCCGAGCTGCTGGAGGCGATGTGGGACGCCCCGGACTTCCACTTCGACTCGATGGCGCAGATCCGCATGGACTCCTGGTCGAAGGGGCGGGTCGTCCTGCTCGGGGACGCGGGCTACTGCGGGTCGCCGCTGTCGGGGCAGGGCACCAGCATGGCCATGGTCGGCGCGTACGTCCTGGCCGGGGAGCTGAAGGCGGCGGGCGGCGACCACCGCGCCGCGTTCGCGGGCTACGAGAAGGAGCTGCGCGGCTACGTCGCCGCCAACCAGGAGCTGGCGCTGACCAACAAGGCGCGGGTGGAGGCGCAGCGGAACGCCGAGACCGGCGCCGGGGCGGGTGCCGGAACCGAGGCGATCGACTTCCAGGACTTCGGCGAGATCGTCGGCTCGTTCACCGTGCGGGACTACTGAGCGAGGCGGCGCGGTCCAGCAGGACCCTGCGTTCGGGCGCGTTGCGGGTCAGCTCCGCGGCGCGCTCGAACTGGACCCGCGCCTCCTCCAGCCGGCCGAGGCGGGCGAGCAGGTCGCCGCGGACGCTCGGCAGCAGGTGGTAGCCGCGCAGGGCGGGCTCGTCCACGAGCGCGTCGGCGAGCTCCAGGCCCTTCTCGGGGCCGTGCGCCATGCCGACCGCCACGGCCCGGTTCAGCTCCACGACGGGGGACGGGGCGACGCGGGAGAGGATCTCGTAGAGGGAAGCGATCTGCGCCCAGTCCGTCTCCTCGGCGGTGAGGGCCTGCGCGTGGCAGGCGGCGATCGCGGCCTGCAGGACGTAGGGGCCGGGCGGTTCGCAGATCTTCTTCGCGCGCAGCAGCGCCGCGAACCCGCGGTGGATGAGGAGCCGGTCCCACCGGGCGCGGTCCTGCTCCAGCAGCGGGACGGGCTCCCCGGACGGTCCGGTGCGCGCCCGGGTCCGGGACGCCTGGATCTCCATGAGCGCGGCGAGCCCGTGCACCTCGGGCTCGCCGGGGGCCAGCTCCGCGAGGATCCGGCCGAGGCGCAGCGCCTCGCGGCACAGGTCCGTCCGCACCCACGCGTCGCCGGCGCTGGCGGCGTACCCCTCGTTGAAGACGAGGTAGACGACCTCCAGCACGGACGCCAGCCGGGCGGCGCGGTCGGGCCCCTCGGGGACCTCGAACGGGACGCCCGCCTCCGACAGCGTCCGCTTCGCCCGGACGATCCGCTGCGCCATGGTCGCCTCGGGGACGAGGAAGGCGTGCGCGATCTCCTCGGTGGTGAGGCCGCCGAGCATGCGCAGCGTCAGCGCGACCCGCGCCTGCGCGGACAGCACCGGGTGGCAGGCGGTGAAGACCAGCCGGAGGACGTCGTCCTCGATGCGGTCGTCGTCCGGGACGTCGAACTCCTCGGCCGGCCCGTGGGACCCCAGGTCGCGGCCCAGCTCCTCGATCTTGTCCTCGAGGCGCCGCAGCCGCCGGATCCGGTCGATGGCGCGGCGCTTGCCCACGGCCATGAGCCAGGCGCCCGGGTTGTCCGGGACGCCTGACTCCGGCCACTGTTCGAGCGCGGCGACCAGCGCGTCCTGCGCGAGTTCCTCGGCGAGCCCGATGTCGTGCACCATGCGGGCGAGACCGGCGATGATCCGCGCGGCCTCCAGCCGCCACACCGCGTCGATGGTCGCGTGCACGCCGGTGCCGCGCGCGGGCGCCTCCCGCGCCCCGGGCTCGTCCGATGCCGTCACGCTGCCGATGAGAGCACCCGCTCGGGCCGCCGCGCAAGCTCGGCGGGCGCTGACCGGCCTGACCGGACGCCCGCCGGACGCGACGGGCTCACGCGCTGGGGAGGTCCTCCGGTCCGAACACCTGCTGGATGACGCCCTCGCCGTCGCCGACGATCTGCCAGAACCGCTTGGACAGCTCGATCGCCTCCTCGCGGCTGCTCGCCTCGATGAGCGCGAAACCGACGACCGTCTCCTTCGCCTCGGCGAACGGGCCGTCGAGGACGGTGACCTTGCCGCCGGACGACTTGATGCGGGTGCCGCCGGGCTCCAGGCCGCCCGTCGCGAGCAGCACTCCGGCCCGGGCCATCTCCTCGATGAACTTGCCCATCTCCGTCTGCATCTTCTCGTCCGGCGGCGCGGCGTTCGCGGAGCCGTCGTCCGTCGTCATCATCAGGAACCGCATCTTCGTCTCCTCTGCTCACCGGCCGGTCCCTCCCGGCCTGTCACGAACGCGTCGAAGAAGGTGTGACCGGATCGACATCCCGGGCCAGGAATCTTCAGTTTTTTTTCTGCCCCGTATCGTGCCAGGTCACAGCGCTACGGTCGGGAAGATCTCGCGACTTGCCCGAGATGTCCATCAAGTAGGACATTCCGGACCAGTGGGCAAGTGAGTCTCCAACGAGTAGCTTCATCCGGTGGAAAGCTTCTTGCGCGTCGAGGAGGGCGTCCCACGGGAGTTCCGTCGCCGGTGACCGGCGGGCCGTCCGACCGGGGGCGAGGTGCGAGGCGTCATGAGCGCCACTGAGCCGCCCGCCGACCGGGCCCGCGTCGCCCAGGAGCACCGGGCGGTGGGCCCGACGGTGCTGCGGATACTGGTCGGCGCGCAGCTGCGCCGCTACCGGGAGGCCGCCGGCATCTCCACCGAGGCCGCCGGGTACGAGATCCGCGGCTCGCACTCCAAGATCAGCCGGATGGAGCACGGCCGGGTCGGCTTCAAGGAGCGCGACGTCGCCGACCTGCTGACCCTCTACGGCGTGACCGACCCGTCGCTGCGCGAGCCGCTGCTGGAACTGGCCGAGCAGGCCGGGGTGCCGGGCTGGTGGCAGGGGTTCGGCGACGTGGTCCCGTCCTGGTTCGAGCCCTACCTGGGCCTGGAGCAGGGCGCCGTGCTCCTGCGTGTGTACGAGGCCCAGGACGTCCCGGAGCTCCTGCAGACCGGCGACTACGCCCGCGCCGTCCTCGCGGCCCGCCACCCGGAGGCGGGGCCCGAGGAGATCGAACGGCGGGTCGAGCTGCGGATGCGCCGCCGCCGCGTGTTCGAGCGCCCGGACCCGCTGCGGCTGTGGGCGGTGCTGGACGAGGCGGTGCTGCTCCGCACGGCCGGCGGCCCCGCCACGATGCGCGCCCAGCTGAGGCACCTGATCGAGATGGCTGACCTGCCGAACATCACCGTGCAGATCCTCCCGTTCGCCTCGGGCGGGCACGCTGCCGAGGGCGGCCCGATGACGCTCCTGCGGTTCGCCGAGCCCGAGCTGCCCGACGTGGTGTACCTGGAGCACCTCACCTGCGCCCTCTACCCGGACCGTGCGTCCGACATCGCCCGGTACCGCGACGTCCTGAACCGCGTCAGCGTCCAGGCCGAGCCCCCGTCCTGCACCCCCGCGCTCCTCCGGGCCGCCCTGGCCCGGCTCGGCTAGCACCGGCCTCGCCGGGCCCTCCGGCGACCTGCCCCGCCCTGCGGCACTACCGCCCTACTGCGCGGTGGGGACGTAGGTGGCGACGATGACGCCGGTCTTGAAGACCTTGGTGTCGGACAGCTCGAACGTGGCCGAGAAGTCGGCGGCGTTGAGCAGCTCGTCGGTGCTCCCCGGCCCGACGAGCACCGGGTGGATCCACAGGCGCAGCTCGTCCAGCAGGCCGTTCTCGACGAGCGTCCGAGCGACCGGGCCGAAGCCGTACTGCAGGATGTCCTGGCCGTCCTGCTCCTTCAGCTTGGTGATCTCGGAGACCGCCGCCGCCCGCGGGATCGCCGTCGTGTCGCCCCAGCCCGGTTTGCGCAGGGAGTCGGACACGACGTAGTGGGGCAGCGTGTTCATCCGGACGCCGAAGTCGCCGGTGGCCTCCTCCATGGCCGGCCAGGCCTGCGAGAAGCCGTCGAACGTCTTGCGGCCCATCAGCAAGGCGCCGCAGGAGAACAGCAGCTCCCTGGCGTAGGCGGCGGCCTCGTCCTGGAAGTAGGCCGAGGTCCAGTTCTGCGGGTTCTCGATGACGCCGTCGAGCGACACGTACGTCGAGTTGATGATCTTTCGCATGGTCTCCTCCGTCGGTCCGATCGTTCGCCTTCCGGCGCGGTGGGACCACGATGCGGCAGACCGTTTACCGGATCCTTACGACGCCTTTCCGGCGGACTTCCGGACGCGTTCGAGCAGGGCGGGGTCGTCGGCCGTTCTCGACGACGTCATGGGCGTGCCCTCCGCTCACGGATTCACATTAGGGTCGGAAGATGCGTTTCGGGGTGCTCGGACCGCTCGCGGTCTGGACCGACGACGGCGGGCTCGTCCCCGTGCCGGGTCTGAAGGTGCGGGCGCTGCTGGCGGACCTGCTCGTGCACGAGGGCCGTCCGGTGCCCGCCGACCGGCTGATCGACGATCTGTGGGGCGACGCGCCGCCCGGGAACCCGATGGGCGCGCTGTCGGCGAAGGTGTCGCAGCTGCGCCGGGTCCTGGAGGACGCCGAGCCCGGCGCGCGGGCGCTGGTGGAGTCGCGGCCGGCCGGATACCTGCTGGGCGCGGCCGGCGAGCGGGTGGACGCCCGGTGCTTCCAGGCGCTGGTCGAGCGGGCGCGCGCGGCGGCGGAGCCGAAGGAGAAGGCGGCGCTGCTGGCCGACGCGCTCGGGCGGTGGCGGGGCCCCGCGCTCGCCGACTTCCGCGACGAGGAGTTCACCCGGGCGGCGGCGGCCAGGCTCGAGGAGCTCCGGCTGACCGCGCTGGAGGAGCACGCCGAGGTGCGGCTGGCGCTCGGGGAGCACGGGGCGCTGGCGGGCGAGCTCGGCGGCGCGGTCGAGGAGCATCCGCTGCGCGAGCGGCTGCGGGCCGCGCACATGCGGGCCCTCTACCGGGCCGGACGGCAGAACGAGGCGCTGGAGGCCTACGAGCGGTACCGGGTCCTGCTCGCCGACGAGCTGGGCCTCGACCCCGGCTCCGAGCTGGCCGACCTCCAGCGCGCGATCCTGCGGCAGGATCCCGGGCTCGACGCGCCCGTCGCCCCGCCGCCGGCCGGTCCGCGCTCGAACCTGCCCGTCCCGCCCACCGAGCTGATCGGGCGCGACGGCGCCGTCCGGGAGATCCGGACGAGGATCGGCACCGACCGGCTGGTCACGCTGACCGGCCCGGGCGGGGTTGGCAAGACGCGCCTGGCGATCGAGACGGCGGCCGGGCTCGCGGACGAGTTCGGCGACGGCGTGTGGATGGCGGAGCTGGCGGGCCTGGAGCGCTCGACCGTGCCCGACCTCGCGGAGGTCGTGACGGCGATCCTCGACATCCGGGACGCGCCGGGCGCGCCGGCCGCGGCGCTCGACCGGCTGGCGGCGGCGCTCGGCGCCCGCCGGCTGCTGCTCGTCCTGGACAACTGCGAGCACGTGGTCGAGCAGGCGGCCGAGCTGGCCGACCGGCTGCTGCGCAGGGTTCCCGGGGTGCGCGTGCTGGCGACGAGCCGGGAGCCGCTCGGCCTGCCCGGCGAGGTCGTGTGGGCCGTCCCGCCGCTGGACGTCCCAGGCCGCGGTGACGACCCGGCCGCCTCCAGCGCGGTCCGGCTGTTCGCGGCGCGGGCCGGGGCGGCCTCGCGGGGGTTCAAGCTGGACGCGGACACGGCCGGGCGGGTCGGGGAGCTGTGCCGCAGGCTGGACGGCATCCCGCTCGCCCTCGAACTGGCCGCGACCAGGGTGCGGGCGCTCGGGGTCGAGGGCCTCGTCGAACGGATCGACGACCGGTTCCGGCTGCTGTCGTCGGGGCACCGCGGCGCCCCGGCCCGGCAGCGCACGCTCACCGCCGTGATCGACTGGAGCTGGGACCTGCTGACCGGCCCCGAGCGGGCCGTGCTGCGCCGCCTGTCGGTGCACGCCGACGGCTGCACCGCCGACTCGGCCGAGGCGGTGTGCGCGGGCGGGGACGTCCCGGAGGCGGAGGTCCTCGACCTGCTGGTCCGTCTGGTCGACCGCTCGCTGGTCGTGATGACGGAGCGTCCGGGCGAGGGCCTCCGGTACCGGCTGCTGGAGTCCGTCGCCGCGTACGCGGCCGAGCGGCTCGCGGAGGCGGGGGAGGCGCGGCCCACCCGGGACGCGCACGGCCGTCACTACCTCGACTTCGCCGAACGCGCCGCGGCCCGGCTGACCGGGCCGGAGCAGTCGCGCTGGCTGGCGGCGCTCGACACCGAGTCGGCGAACCTGCGCGCCGCGCTGGACGCCGCCGGGACGGCCGACGAGGCGCTGCGGCTGGTCAACGCGCTCGCCTGGTACTGGTTCCTGCGCGGCAGGCTGACCGAGGCGCTGCGGTCGCTGGAGGCGGCCCTCGCGCGGGACGGCGGCTCGCCCGCCGTCCGGGCCCGGGCGCTGACGTGGCGGGCGGGGATGGCCGTGCTCAAGGGCGTCCCCGGCGACTGGAAGGCCCGCCGCGACGAGGCCCTTGAACTCGTGGACGACACGGACGACGACGGCCTGAAGGCGTGGGCGCGCTGGTTCCTGACGTTCGTGTGGGCCGAGCTGGACGACGCCGGCGCGGGCGCCGCGATGCTGGAGGAGGCGCTGGCGGGGTTCCGCGCGACCGGCGACCGGTGGGGCGAGGCGGCGGCGCTGGTCCAGCGCGCCATGCACGACCACGCCCGCGGCGACCCCGCCGCGCTGGAACGCGACGCCGAACGGGCCGCCGTGCTGTTCGGCGAGGCCGGCGACCGCTGGGGCCGCCTCCAGGCGATGCAGTGGCTCGCCGGTCTGGCGGAGCTGACCGGGGACTACGACCGTGCCGAGCGCCTCCAGCTCGACGGGCAGCGGATGGCCGAGGAGCTGCGGATGTGGCCGGACGTCGCCGTCCGGATGGCGTGGCGCGGCTGGATCGCCTACCTGCGCCGCGACCACGATGCCGCGCGGAGGCTGTTCGGGCGGGCGCACCGGGTCGCCGTGGAGCAGGGGTTCGCGCCCGCGGTCACGTTCGCCGACATCGGCCTCGGGCTGGTGGCGCAGCGCGAGGGGCGGCTCGACGACGCCGAGGACCGGCTGCGGCGCCTGTTGGCGGCGGCCCCGCCGGAGGAGGTCCCGCCGCTGTACCTGACGCTGGTCCAGACGGGGCTGGGGCGGGTGGCGGAGGCGCGCGGCGACGCGGTCTCGGCCATGCGGTACCAGCGGGACGCGCTGGCCGTCGCGATCAGGCTGGCGGCGCCGCGCGACCTGGCGGGCGCCCTGGAGGGGCTGGCCGGGGCGCTGACCCTCGCCGGACGGCACGCGGACGCGGCGCGGGCCCTCGGGAAGGCGGCGGCCGTCCGGGAGGCGGCCGGCCTGCCGCCCGGACCCGTCGAGCAGGACGACGTCGACCGGGCCGCCGCGCGGATCGGGGACGCGGCCGGGCCGGACGCGTTCGCCGCCGGCGCGGACCTCGACCCGGTGGAGATCATGCGCCGCGCGGAGGCCGTCCCGCCCGAGGGCCCCTCCGTGTGGGCGGAGCGGTAGGCCGGGGGAGGCGCGGCAGTGCCTCCAGGGGAAGGGGAGGCGCAAGCGACCGCCACTTATTGCAAGAGGGTTGCGAAAGGTCGCGGAAGTGTCACGGCCCCTTGTGGCGCCCCTCACACCCAATGATCATGACCCTTCGTGGGACGACGGGGGTTGGTGCTCAGCCGGATCATCGGCGATCGGACGCTGGTGCTGGCCGCCTGCGCGACCGCGCTGTTCGCCACGACCGTGCTCGCCGCCCTGGTCGGCTACACCGGGTCGGTGACCCGCGAGGGCCTGCGCCGCACGCTGGCCGACGCGACGTTCGAGTCCGTCGGGACGACGCTCGGCACGCACGTCCCGGCGAACGGCCTCCCCAAGGTCCAGGGCCAGGTCGACCGGGCGCTCAAGCAGATCTACCGGGACGTCCCGCTGACGGTCTCGATGAGCCTCCGCAGCGACTCCTACACGCTCCCGGGCCAGGAGAAGAGCGACCATCCCGACCTGACCGCGTTCGAGACTTACACCGGGATCGAGAAGCACGCGCGGCTCACCGAGGGGCGCTGGCCCGGCGCGGCCTCGGGCTCCGGCTCGGGGGAGGTCGAGGCGGCCCTGCCCGGCGCGGCCGCCCGCGCGATGCACGCCGGCGTGGACGACGTCCTCACGCTGCACGGGCGCGTCGACAAGAAGTCGGTCGTGAAGGTGCGCGTCGTCGGGGTGTTCGAGGTCCCCGACCCGCAGGACTACTTCTGGCAGGAGGACAAGCTCGTCACGACCGGCGTCGAACGGCTCGACTACACGACCTACGGGCCGTTCGTGGTACCGCCGCAGGTGTTCGCCGCCCGCTTCACCGGCACCGGCTCCGAGGCCCGCTTCACCGTCATGCCCGACCTGCGCGGCGTCGAGGCCGGCGAGCTCGGGCCCCTCGGCGACCGGGTGGCCGCGAGCGGCGACGCGTTCAAGAAGGCGGGCGAGGGCGCGCAGTTCAGCGTCGCGACCGACCTGCCCGACCTGACCGCGCAGCTGCGCACCGCGCTCCAGGTGGCGCGGTCCACGATGCTCATCCCGGTGATCCAGCTCGTCCTGCTGGCGGGCTGCGCATGGCTGCTGGTGGCGCGGCTGCTCGCCGACCACCGGCGCGGCGAGGTCGCGCTGCTGCGCACCCGCGGCCTCGGCATGCGCCAGCTCGCCCGGCTCGGCCTCGTCGAGGGCCTGCTGATCGTGCTGCCCGCCGCGCTGTTCGGCCCGCTGCTGGCCGGGCCGCTGCTGCGCCTGGCCGGGCACGCCCCGGCGGTGCGGGACTCGGGGCTGCGGCTGGACGCCGGGCCGCTCGTGCCGCTGTGGACCGTCTCGGTGCTCACGGCGCTGGCCTGCGCCGTCGTGCTGACCGTCCCGACGCTGCGGGGCGCGAACCGGACGTTCGTGGAGGCCCAGGCCGGCATCGGGCGGCAGGGCCGCGGCGGCCTGCGCGGCTCGGGCACCGACATCGCCCTGCTGCTCGTCGCCGGGCTCGCGATCTGGCAGCTCACCCGGTACGGCGCGGACGGCGCCGGCGGAGGGGACGGCACGGGCGGCATCGACCCGTTCATCGTCTCCGGCCCCGCCCTGGCCCTGCTCGCCGGAGGGGTGCTGCTGCTGCGCCTCGTGCCCGCGGTCACCCGGGTGGCCGAACGGGCCACGACCCGCAGCCGCGGGCTCGTGGCCGTCCTCGGCACCCGGCAGGTCGGGCGGCGCCAGCTCCGCTACACCGGCCCGGTCCTCCTGCTGGTGATGGCGATGGCCGTCGGTGTGCTGTCGGTCACGACGATGGCGACCTGGCGGCGGTCGCAGACCGACCAGGCCGACTTCCAGAGCGGCGCCGACCTGCGGCTGGCCGTCTCGCCCCGGGAGGCGGCCCCGGAACCGCTCGGGCAGGCCGGGCGGTTCGCGGCGCTGCCGGGCGTCTCGGCCGCGAGCGGGGTCCTGCGCATGGACGCCGACCTCGGCACCGAACCCGCCACGCTGCTCGGCGTCGACGCGAGGAAGCTCGGCCCGCTGCTGCGCGTCGGCCCCGGGCTGCGGGACGACCTGCGGCTGGACGAGCTGGCGCGGGCGCGTCCCGCCGTCCCGGCGCTGACCGTCCCCGGCACGCCGAAGCGGCTGCTGTTCGACCTGCGCCTCAGCCGCTCCGGCCCGGAGCCCGAAGTGCCCCCCGACTACGTGCCGCCGCTCTGGAAGGGCTACAAGTTCGTGGTGAGCATCGTCGACGCCAACGGGCTCACCCGGCAGGTGACCCTGCCCGGCATCGACGCGGACGGCGACGAGCACACCGTCGCCCTGGACACCGCCCAGCTCGCGGGGCAGGACGGGGTGCCGTCCTTCCCCCTGTCGGTCCGCGGCGTCCACTTCAACTACGACGACAACAAGATCTCGGGCAGGCTCGACCTGGAGCTGCGGAGCATCGCCGGCGAGGGCACCGGCCGGGCGACCCTCCCCGCAGGGGCCCGCTGGGACGCGTTCGCCGGACCGCAGGACCTGGAGCATCCGATCAGGACGACCGCCAAGGAGACCGAGGACGCGCTGGCGACCCTCACGATCCCCTCGTCGCCCACCCTCGACCGCCAGGGCTTCTACGGCTACGCGACCGGAACGGCCGTCCACGCGATGCTCGGCACGGGCGCCCCGCCCTCGCACGACATCAAGAACACCGACCTGCTGCCGGTCGTGCCGGGCGTCGTCACCAAGGAGATGGCGAGCCGCGCCAAGGTCGGCGTCGGCGGCACCGTCACCGTGAACACCATCGACGGCGACCAGCCCGTCAAGGTCGCGGGCATCGCGCCCGCGCTGCCGAGCGTGCCGCCCGGCAGGCCGGGCGTCCTGGTCGACCTGCCGACCCTCACCCAGGCGCGGCTCGCCGTGGACGGTTCGGGCGGCGAGACCATCACACCGCGGGAGTGGTGGGCGTCGGCGCGCGGCGGCCGCACCGCCCCGGCCGTCCGGGAACTGGCCCGCCATCCCGCCTGGGGCGAGGTCGCGGCCGACCGCGTCGAGACGCGCTCCCGGCTCCGCGACGCCCCGCTGGGCGCGGCGCTCCAGGGCGCGCTCGTCCTCGGCTTCGCCGCGGCGCTGGCGTTCGCCGTCATCGCGTTCGTGGTGAACGCGGCGGTGACCGCCGGCGAGCGCTACCGGGAGTTCGCGGTGCTGCGGGCGCTCGGGGTGCCGCCCAGGCAGGTCGCCGGGATGCTCGCGATCGAGCAGGCGTACCTGGTCGGGCTCGGCCTGCTCGGCGGGACGGTCCTCGGCCTGGTCGTGGCGCGGCTCGTCGTCCCGCACGTCGTGCTCAGCGTGCAGGCCGCCGAGCCGTACCCGCCCGCCGCGCTGGTCGTCCAGTGGCCCGTCGTGCTGGCCGTGGCCGGCGGGGTGGCGGTGGCGCTCGGGCTCGTGCTCGCGCCGGTCATCCGGACGCTGCGGCGCCGGAACCTCGGTGCCGGGCTGCGCGTGGGGGAGGACCGATGAGGAGTGCCGGGATGCGGCTCGTCCGCGCGCAGTGGGCGCCGATCACCGCGCTGGCCGTGCTGATGCTGGTGTCGGCGCTGCTCGCCGTCGCCGTCCCGTCCCGGACGACCGCCGGGTACGACCGCGCCGCGGCCGCCGCCGTCGGCGCCGACACCGGCGCCGACGTCCACGTGAAGGGGGAGGCGGGCGGCGCCGGCGCCTTCGCCGCCGTCCCCGGCGAGGCGGCCCTGAGCTCCAACGCCCTCGCCTGGCGGGACCGGCTGCCCCGCTCCCTCGCCGAGGTCACCGGCGAGCCCGAGTCGTCGGTCACCTCCCCGGGCGACCGCGTCGAAGGCGACTTCCGCCGCCCGAGGATCCTCTACCTCGGCTTCGAGCCGGGCGCCTGGCGGCGCATCCGCTTCGTCTCCGGCCGCTACCCCTTCAACAAGCCCGGGCAGACCGGCGGCGACATGAGCGTGGCGGTCGCCAAGAAGTACGCCGACCAGCTCGGCTACAAGCTCGGCGACCGGATCGATCTCGGCGGCATGAGCGTCCGCATCGTCGGTCTGTACGAGCCGGCGGACGCCACCGACCAGTTCTGGCGGCCGCGCGCCCGGATCCTGCACCCGACCATCGAGTACCTGCCCAACAGCACCATCGAGGCCGACGCGGGCACGGCGCTGATCGACGCCTTCGCGTACTCGCGCCTCACGCGCGACCCGCGCCTGAAGCTGACCTACGACTGGCGCTTCCCGGTCCGCACCGGCGCGGTCAGCGCGGAGCAGACCCGGGTCATGGTCCGCGACCTCGACGCCTTCCGCTCCGCCGTCGAAGGGCGCGCCGACCTCTTCCCCTGCGAGGTCTCCACCGCCCTGGACAACCGGCTGAAGGAGTTCATCGCCCGGCTCCACACCGCCCAGTCCGTCGTCGGACTCGCCTTCGGCGGTCTCGTCGCCGTGGCCGCCGGGCTGCTGCTGCTCGCCGCCGGGCTGCTCGGCGAGCGGCTCCGCCCGATCCTCGGCGTGATGCGGGCCCGCGGCGCGTCGCTGCGCCAGCTCGCCGCGCCCGCCTGCGGGCTGACCGCGCTCGCCGCCGTCCCGGCCGCCCTGCTCGGGTACGCGGCGGGACGGCTGCTGGACGCCGGTCCGCCGCAGCCGTCCTCGCTGGTCGCGATCGGACTGCTCGTCCTGGCCGTGCTCGGCGTCTCGGCGGTCATGGTCCTGCGGGAACGCGGCGGCGGGCTCGGCTCGGTCGCCGAACGCCGCGACGACCTCGTCGCGGCGCGGCTGTCCCGGCGGCGGCTCGTCATGGACGGCCTGCTGGTGGTGCTCGCGGTGATCGGCGTCGTGCTGCTGCGCGAGCGCGGCGCGTCCGCCGGCACCGACCCGCTGGTCGCCGCCGTCCCCGCCCTGCTCGGCGCGGCGCTCGGCGTGCTCGTGCTGCGCGCCTACCCGTACCTGCTGCGGGCGGCCGGGCCGCTGCTGCGGCGGCGGACCGGGGCCGTCGCGTTCATCGGCGTCGCCCGCGCCTCCCGGCAGAAGCTCGTCGGGGCGCTGCCGCTGGCCGTCCTGCTGCTGGCCGCGACCATCGCCGGCTTCACCTCCACCGTGGACACCGCACTGCGGATCGGGCAGGAGCGCGCCTCCTGGGCCGAGGTCGGCGCCGAGGCGCGGGTCGAGGCGGCGTCCCTGGACGAGGCCGGGCTCCGCCGCATCCGCGCGGTGCGCGGCGTCACCGGCGCCGTCCGGGTCCGGGTCATCACCCGGGCCTCGTCCGCCACCGACCCGGCGCCGGTGACCGTGGTCGGCGTGGACCTCGACGCCTACCGGAGGCTCGCCCCAGAGGTGCCCGGCATCCCGGACACCGGCACGGGCGCGCTGGTGTCGCCCCTGGCCGCCCGCACCCTCGGCTCGGGCACCGTGACGCTCAGCCGCGCGGGCATGGACCCGGTGACCGTCAAGCCGTCCCGCCAGATCGAGCGCTTCCCCGGGCAGGAGAAGAACAGCGCCTTCGTCATCGTCCCTTACAAGACGGTCGCCAATGCGACGGGCTTCCCGTCCCACGTCTTCGTCACAGGCGACCACATCGACGTCAAGGCGCTGCGGGCCGCGGCCCCGGGGGACGACATCGTGCTGCGGCATCAGGTGCTGCGGGAGATGACGGGCCTGCCGCTGGTGTCGGTCGTCCACGACACCTTCCTGGAAGGCGCCCTGGCGGGCGGCGTGTACGGGCTGCTCGCCGTCCTGCTCGTGCTCATCGTGGGCGCCCGGGCCCGCGGCCGGATGGTCGCCCACCTGCGCGCGCTCGGGCTGAGCCGCCGGCAGAGCCGGGGCCTCGCCCTCGTGGAGCTCGCGCCCGTCCTGCTGTGCGCGGTCGGCGCCGGCTGGGTGCTCGGCCTGATGCTCCCGGAGATCACCGGGCCGGTCGTGGACCTGCGCCCCTACACCGGCGGCTTCGCCGTCACCGCGCACGTCCCGGGGATCCCGGCGCTGCTCGGGCTGCTCGGCGCGCTCCTGCTGGCCGCGGCCGCCGCCATCGCCGTCGACCGCGCCTTCGACACCGACCCTGGCAACGCCCTGAGAACGGTGGAGTGATGACCGAAACGACCGATCTCGCCGAACTGGAGCGCCGCGCCGCCGAGCGCGGGCCCGTCTACGGCGAGGGCGCCCACATCGTCTGCGACAACCTGGTGCGCATCTACAAGACCGACGGCATCGAGGTCGTCGCCCTGCAGGGACTGGACCTGCTGATCGATCCCGGCGAGCTCGTGGCCATCGTGGGCGCGTCCGGCTCGGGGAAGTCGACGCTGCTGAACATCCTGTCCGGCCTGGACGTGCCGACCGCCGGCGTCGCCCGCGTCGCCGGGTCGGACCTGCTCACCATGGCGTCCAAGGAGCGGCTGGAGTTCCGGCGCGAGAAGGTCGGGTTCATCTGGCAGCAGACGTCCCGCAACCTCCTGCCGTACCTGACCGCCGCGCAGAACGTCGAGCTGCCCATGCGGTTCGCGGGGCGGTCGCGCCGCGAGCGCGCCACCCGCGCCGCCGAGCTGCTCGGCATGCTCGACGTCGGCGACTGCGCGAGCCGCCGCCCGGCGGAGCTGTCCGGCGGCGAGCAGCAGCGCATCGCGATCGCCGTCGCCGTGGCCAACGAACCCCAGGTCGTGCTGGCGGACGAGCCGACCGGCGAGCTCGACACCGCCACCGCCGCCGGGGTGTTCGCCGCGCTCCGCCGCGTCAACGAGGAGCTCGGCACCACCACCGTGGTCGTCACCCACGACGCGCAGGTGTCCGAGCGCGTCGACCGGACCATCGGCATCCGCGACGGCCGCACCAGCGTCGAGGTGCGCCGCCGCTCCGAGGACGACGGGACCCGCGTCGTGGAGGAGTACGCCCTCCTCGACCGCGTCGGCCGCGTCCAGCTGCCCAAGGGGTTCACCGAGGCGCTGGACCTGCGCGACCGCGTCCGCCTCGCCCTGGAAAGCGACCACGTCGGCGTCTGGCCGGACCGGGAGGAGAGCTGATGACCACGCCGATGGTGGCCGTGGAGGACCTGGTCCGGACCTACCGGACGGGCAAGATCGAGGTGCCGGCGCTGCGCGGCGCGTCCTTCACCATCGCGCCCGGCGAGATCGTCGCCATGAAGGGCCGCTCGGGCTCCGGCAAGACGACCCTCCTCAACCTGATCGGCGGGCTCGACAGCCCGGACGGCGGCACCGTCCGCGTCGACGGGCGCGACGTCGGCGCGCTCTCCGAGGACGACCTCCTCGCCCTGCGCCGCGACGACATCGGCTACGTGTTCCAGTCGCACGGCCTGATCCCCGTCCTGTCGGCCGCCGAGAACGTCGAGGTCCCGCTGCGCCTCGCCCGCACGCCCGCCGCCGAGCGCGACGAGCGGGTCCGCGTCCTGCTCGCCCTCGTAGGCCTGGCCGACCACGCGCTGCAGCGCCCGAACGAGCTCTCCGGCGGCCAGCGCCAGCGCGTGGCGATCGCCCGCGCCCTCGCCAACCGCCCCCGCCTCCTCCTCGCCGACGAGCCCACGGGCCAGCTCGACTCCGAGACCGCCGCCGCGATCATGCCGCTGTTCCGCGCGGTCGCCGCCAGCGAAGGCGTGACCGTCCTGGTGGCGACGCACGACCAGTCCCTGCTCGCGGAAGCCGACCGCGTCCTGACCCTGGAGGACGGCGCCGTCACCGAGACCCCCGTCCCCGCCTGACCGCCGCCGCCGGGGCCGGGGCCTTCCCCCCGCTCCGCTGATCGCGGGCCGCCTGGAGAGACAGGCTTGCCAAGTGATCGGCGGGGGAATCGGTATCGGGGATGGGAGGCTTGATGGCGACCGTTGTGCTGCTGGGGACGCTCGACACGAAGGGCGCGGAGTACGTGTGGCTCCGCGAGCGGGTGCGGAGACTGGGCTGCGACACCGTCCTCGTGGACGTGGGTGTCGGGCCGTCCGATGTGGAGGCCGACGTCTCCGCCGAGGAGGTCGCGGAGGCCGGGGGCACGTCGCTCCAGGCCCTGCGGGATGCGAGCGACCGGGGCGCGGCCGTCACGGCGATGGGAGAGGGCGCGGCGATCGTCCTCGCCGCGCTGGGGCGGGTGGACGCCGTGCTCGCGGTCGGCGGCAGCGGCGGATCGTCGATCGCGGCGCGCGCCGTCCGCGACCTGCCCATCGGGCTGCCCAAGCTGATCGTGTCGACGATGGCGTCCGGGGACGTCTCGCCCTACGTGGGCGCCAAGGACGTCACGCTCACCTACAGCGTCGTCGACATCGCGGGCGTGAACCGGGTGTCGCGGCTGATCCTCGGGAACGCCGCCGCGGCGGCGGCCGGGATGGCGAAGGCGCACGCGGCCCCGGAGCCCGCGGCGGAGGAGCGGCCCCTCGTCGGGGCGTCCATGTTCGGGGTGACGACCCCGGCGGTGGACGCGGCGCGGGAGCGGCTGGACGAGCTGGGCTACGAGGTCCTCGTCTTCCACGCGACGGGCGCCGGAGGGCGCGCGCTGGAGGGGCTCGTGGACAGCGGGCTGCTGGCCGGGGTCCTCGACCTCACCACGACCGAACTGGCGGACGACCTGGTGGGCGGCGTCCTGTCGGCCGGGCCCGACCGGCTCACGGCGGCGGGGCGGCACGGGGTGCCGCAGGTCGTGGCGCCCGGAGCCCTGGACATGGTCAACTTCGGGCCGCGCGGCACCGTCCCCGAGCGGTTCGCGGACCGGAACCTGTACGTCCACAACCCGACTGTGACGCTCATGCGGACGACGCCGGAGGAGATGGCCGAGCTCGGCCGGAGGGTGGCGGCCAAGCTGGCGGCCGCGACCGGGCCGACCGTCCTGTTCGTCCCGCTCGGAGGCGTCTCGGCGCTGGACGCGCCCGGCATGCCCTTCCACGACCCGGAGGCCGACGAGGCGTGCTTCGCGGCCATGGAGGGGGCCGTGGAGACGGAGAGGCTCGACATGAACATCAACGACCCGGAGTTCGGCCGCGCGATGGCCGACCGGCTGCACCGGCTGATCTCGGAGGGCGCGCAGTGAACCGCGAGACCGTCCTGTTCCGGCTGCGGAACACCGTCGAGGAGGGCAGGCCCGTCATCGGCGCGGGGGCGGGCACCGGCCTGTCCGCCAAGTGCGCCGAGGCGGGCGGCGTCGACCTGATCATCATCTACAACTCGGGCCGCTACCGGATGGCCGGACGCGGGTCGCTGGCCGGCCTGCTGCCCTACGGCGACGCCAACCAGATCGTGGTGGAGATGGCGTCGGAGGTGCTGCCCGTCGTCCGGGACACGCCCGTGCTGGCGGGGGTGTGCGGCACCGACCCGTTCCGGGTGATGCCGGTCTTCCTCGACCGGCTCAAGGCCATGGGCTTCGCGGGCGTGCAGAACTTCCCGACGGTCGGGCTCTACGACGGCGTCTTCCGGCAGAACCTCGAAGAGACCGGCATGGGGTACGAGCTGGAGGTCGAGATGGTGCGGCTCGCGCACGAGCGCGGCCTGGTCACCGCCCCGTACGTGTTCGACGAGGACCAGGCGCGGGCGATGGCCGAGGCCGGCGCCGACGTGCTCGTCCCGCACGTCGGCCTCACCACCAAGGGCAGCATCGGCGCCGGGACGGCCCTGACGCTGGACGAGGCGGTCGAGCGCGTGCAGGCCATGCGGGACGCGGCGGCCGCCGTCCGTCCCGACGTCCTCGTGCTGTGCCACGGCGGCCCCATCGCCGAGCCCGACGACGCCGCTTACGTGCTGTCCCGGACGGAGGGCGTCGTCGGCTTCTTCGGCGCCTCCTCCGTCGAGCGCCTGCCGACCGAGAAGGCGATCACCGCACAGGTGGCGTCCTTCAAGAACCTGGAGATCTGATGCTGAGGAACCCCGGTGACGTGACGACCATGACCTTCGACTGGGGGTCGATCAAGTGGTTCGTCACCCCGTCCGCGGTGCCCGGGGCGGGCAGCACGCTGGGCGAGGTGATCGTCAACCCCGGCAAGGGGCACGCGCGCCACAACCACCCGAACGCCGAGGAGGTCATCTACGTGATCTCCGGCGAGGCCGCGCAGATGGTGGACGACGGCGAGCCGTTCGTGATCCGCGAGGGCGACGCGGTCCACATCCCCAAGGGCGTCTGGCACTCCACCTACAACATGACGTGGCGCCCCCTGCGCCTCATCGTCACCTACACGCCGGGCGGCGAGGAGAAGGCCCTCGAAGGCGCGCCCGACTTCTGCCTCCACGAGGCCGGCGCCATCCCGGAGTGGCGCCAGGCCTAAGGCGTTTTGCGAAGTGACCAGGCGCGCGACCAGGCGTCGAGGCCGTCCTCGGTGAGGAGGGCGTCGAAGGCGGCGTCGGCGGCTCCGGTGAGGGGCCCCTGCCGGCCGAGCGTCGAGGACAGGACGGGCGGCGGCGCCGGCCGGCGGTAGCGCATCAGGGCGGAGGCGTAGCCGGCCTCCAAGGCGGCGGGCGCCGTCTCGGCCAGCTCGGTGGCCAGGCCGGAGAGCGTGACCACGCCGGGGTCCAGGGCGTTGGCGAGGGCGCCGACGCCCCGCCCCAGCGCGTGCGCGGCGGTCTCGACGGCCGCGCGGGCGGCGGGGTCGGACGCCGCGGCGGCGATCACCTGCCCGGCCGCCGTGCGCGGGTCACGCGGTTCGGGACGGCCGAGCGCGCGGGCCATGGCGCGCCCGTCGACCTCCAGGTCCCAGCAGCCGTCGGCGCCGCAGGGGCAGCGGAGCGACGGGTCGCCGAACGGCATGTGGCCGAACTCGCCGCCCGCGCCCGTGGCGCCGTCCACCGGCCGTCCGTCCACGACGAGGATGCCCCCGACCCCGACCTCGACCGTCAGGTGCAGGACGACCCGCGTCCCCGCGCCCGCGCCTCGCCTCGCCTCGGCCAGCCCGGCGAGCGAGGCGTCGTTGCCGACGAGCAGGGGGATCCCGGGCGGCCGGAGCGGTTCGAGGTCCACGTCCCGCCAGCCCATCCCGGACGCCTGGACGACCGTCGTACCGCTGACCGTGCCAGCGACGCAGGCGGAGACGGCGCGGAGCCGGCGGCCGTAACGGGCGTGCAGGGCCGACACGCGGTCGCCGAGCGTCCCGAGGACGTCCGGGGTGCCGGAGTGGCCGCCGGCCTCCTCCGCGACGACGCGCCCGCCCAGCTCGACGCAGCCCGCCCGCCAGCGCTCGTGGCTGATGTCGACGACGCACACGAGCGGGCCGTCCCGGTGGGCGACGAGCGCCGGGGAGGGGCGGCCGCGCCCGCCGGTCGGCGCGTGGACCTCGTCCACCAGGCGGGCCGCCTTCAACCGTCCGATGATCTCGGTCGCGGACCCGCTGCTCAGCCCCAGCGCCCGCGCCGCCTCCGCGCGCTTCGCGGACGGGTGCGCGTGCACGTACCGGAGCACGGCCAGGACCCCCTGGCTGCGCAGCGCGCGCGCCGAGTGCGCGGTCATCCGCTCCATGGGTGACATCCTGGCCCGTGCGACTTATCCTCGTACCACGAGTTTAATAGAGGAGGCGCGATGAAGCCTGCCGGTGCGGGTCCGCTCGCCGGTCGGACGGCCGGGACGCTCGGGCTGTACGCCGCCTTCGGATGCCTCGGGTACCTGCTCACCGCGCTCGGCGCGATCCTTCCCGAACTGCGGGAGGAACGCGGCCTGCCGCGCACCGAGGCCGCCCTCTACCCCTCCGCCTTCGCCCTCGGGCTGGTGGTCGTGGGGCTGACCGGGCACCGCGCGGCGGAGCGGCTCGGGCGCGCCGGGATCCCCGTCGCCCTGGCCGCGCTCGTCGGCGGCGCCGCGCTGCTGGCCGTCTCCGGCGGACGCCTCGGCACGGCCGCCGGAGCCCTGGTCCTCGGCCTCGGCGGCGCGGGGCTCGTCCAACTCGTCCCGACCGCGCTGCGCGCCGCGCACCGCGGCGATGGAACGATCCAGATCGGGGAGGCCAACGCGGTCTCCAGCGCCGCGTCCGTGCTCTCCCCGATCCTCATCGGCGCCGCCCTGGCCCACGGCCTCGGCTGGCGCACCGCCTTCGCCGCCCCGCCCCTCCTCGCGGCCGCCGCCCTCCTCGTGCTCGTCCGCCCGCACCGCATCCCCGCCGGGGTTGACCTGGCACCCGCCCTGCCCCCGCGCAGCGCGCCCGTCGGCGCCGCCGCCGGTGCCCAGCCGACCGATGCCGGGCCTGCGGAAGTCGGGCCCACCGGCGCCGGGCCTGCCGACGCCGAGTCCGCAGGTGCCGGACGAGGCGGGACGGGGTTCTGGGGGCGGTGGGTCGATCTCGTCCTGGCCGTGGGGGTCGAGTTCTGCATGGTGTTCTGGGCGGCGGACTTCCTCGGGAGCGCCAAGGGGCTGGGCTCGGGGGCCGCGGCCACGTTGTCGGCGGGGTTCGTGCTCGGGATGGCCGCCGGGCGGGCGGTCGCGGGCCCGGTCGTCCGCCGCGGGGGACGGCCCGACCGGCTGCTCGCGCTCGCGGCGGCCGTCGGGATCGGAGGCTTCGCGGTGCTGTGGACGTCGCCCGCGCCGGTCGCGGTCGCCGGGCTGGTGGTGACGGGGCTCGGGGTGGCGCTGCTCTACCCGGTGATCCTGGGGCAGGCCCTCGCCGCGCGCCCGTCCGAGCCTGCGCGGGCCGCGGCGCGGTGCGCGCTCGCGTCCGGGGTGGCGATCGGCGTAGCCCCGCTCGTGCTGGGAGCCCTCGCTGACCTCACCACCCTGCGCGCCGCCGTGTTCGTCGCGCCCGTCCTGCTGCTGGCGCTGCTGGCCCGCTGCGGGCGGCGGCTCAGAACGGGACCGGTGTCGTGACCACGCCCGCGCGGCGGAATGTCAGGTCACTTTGCCGCGGACGTAGACCCACGCGCCGTCATGGCGCACGAACCGGCTGACCTCGTGCAATTCCCCGGGCTCCGTGCCCGCCAGGTAGTGGGCGCGGAATTCCACGACGCCCTTGTCGTCGTCGGGGCCGCCGCCCTCGGTGCGGACGATCTCCAGTTCCGTCCAGCGCATGCCGTCCTCGAAACCGATCCGCTCCGGACGGGTCGCCGGATGCCAGGTCGCCAGCAGGTACGCCTCGTCCTCCACCGCGAACGCGCTGAACCGCGACCGCATCAGCCGCTCCGCCGTCGCCGCCGTCTCCTCGCCCCGGTGCAACGGCCCGCAGCAGTCCCGATACCGGGGGCCGACACCGCAGGGACATCTCTTCGCCACCCCCCGATTCTGCCTTGCGGAACGGCACCCGCGCGGCCACCCTGATCGCCGTGCCCGTCTGAGCCCAGATCCTCGTGGAGGTGTCGTATCGAGCCGTCCGCCGATCGTCTAGGAGGTGAAGAGAGCCGTTCCAACGACACGGAGGAGCACGTCGTGGACCTGACGATGAACACGATCGACATCGTGGTGTCCGACATGGACGCCGCAATCGCCTTCTACCGCCGGCTCGGCCTGGAGTTCAAGGTCGACTCCGCCTACCCCGACCACGCGGGCTGCGACCTGCCCGGCGGGCTGCACATCATGCTCGACACCGAGGCGTTCCGGGTCCCCACCCTGCCCGGCTGGACGAAGCCGTCCGGCGGTGCGCGCAACTTCCTCGCGTTCCAGGCCGCGGCCCCCGAGGAGGTGGACGCCAAGTACGCCGAGCTGACCGAGGCGGGGTACACCGGGGTCAAGGAGCCGTGGGACGCGTTCTGGGGGATGCGGTACGCCACCGTCCTCGACCCGGACGGCAACGGGATCGACCTGTACGCGACCCTGCCCGCCGGCTGACCGGCCGACCCCGACGGAGGGGAAGACGCAAGTGAAGTACGTTCTCATGTTCGTCGAGACCGAGGAGTACGCCCAGGAGCTGGCCGCCATGAGCGAGGGCGACCGCCAGGCGGCGTACGAGCGGGTCGCGGAGTGGTTCGCCCGGCATTCGGCCCAGATCACTCATCACGCGCATCTGGAGCCCGCGCACACGGCCACCACCCTGCGCCTGGACGGGCCGGACCCGCTGCTCACCGACGGCCCCTTCGTCGAGGGCAAGGAGGTCGTGAGCGGCTACGCGGAGGTCGAGGCCGCCGACCTCGACGAGGTCCTCGCCATCGCCCGCGGCTGGCCCGCCTGCCCGGTCGTCGAGATCCGTCCGATCACCTGAGGGACCGCATCCCGTGACCGACGAGGCGCACGCCGAGCTGGCCCGCGTGGTGCGCGAGCACGCGGGCCGGCTGACGGCGTGCCTCATCCGGACGCTCGGGGACTTCGCCGCCGCCGAGGACGTCATGCAGGACGCCGTCGAGACGGCCCTGAGGCGCTGGCCCGAGGAGGGCGTCCCCGACCATCCGGACGCCTGGCTCCTCACCACCGCCCGGCGCCGCGGCATCGACCTCCTGCGCCGCCAGGCCAACTACCGCGACAAGCTCGCCCGGCTCCAGTGGCCGGTGCCGGGCGAGCCCGACGACCGGCTCAAGCTGGTCTTCGTCTGCTGCCACCCCGCGCTGCCCGTGGCCGCGCAGGTCGCGCTCACGCTGCGCACCGTGTGCGGGCTGACGACCGGGCAGATCGCCGCCGCGTTCCTGGTCCCGGAGACGACCGTCGCGCGGCGGATCACCCGCGCCAAGCGCAAGATCACCGACGCGCGGATCCCGTACCGGATCCCGTCGGACGACGAGCTCGACGCGCGGGTGAACCAGGTCCTCGCCGTCGTGTACCTGCTGTTCAACGAGGGCTACCTGACCAGCGGCGGCGACCGCCCGCACGCCCGCGACCTCGCGGAGGACGCCGAGTGGCTGGCCGGAAGCCTCGCCTGGCTCATGCCGCGCGAGCCCGAGGTCCTCGGCCTGCTCGCCCTCATCCGGCTCCACCAGGCCCGCACCGCCGCCCGCTTCGACGGCGGCCACCTCGTCCCGCTGCGCGACCAGGACCGCGGCGCCTGGGACCACGAGGCCGTCGCCGAGGCCTCCCGGCTCATCGCCCGCGCCGCCGCGATGAGACGGCCCGGCCCGTACCAGCTCCAGGCCGCCATCGTCGCCTGCCATGCCGAGGCCCCCACGTGGGACGACACCGACTGGACGCAGATCCTCGTCCTGTACGACATGCTCCTGCGCATGACGGACACGCCGATCGTCCGGCTGCACCGCGCCGTCGCCGTCCGCTACGTCCAGGGGCCGACCGCCGCCCTGGACGCGCTCGCGCCGCTCGCCGAGGCCCTCGACGGCCATCACCTGTTCCACGCCGTCCGCGCCGAACTGCTGCGCGACCTGGGCCGCCGCCTCGAGGCCCATACAGCCGACCGCCGGGCCCTCGCCCTGGCGGGGAACCCGGCCCAGCAGGCCCTCCTCGCCGAACGCCTCAGCTGGACGTGACGTCCTGCCCCGCCGCCGCGCGCGGGGCCGCCCGACAAGATCGTTTTGTGGGGCTTGGCCGGCATCCCGGGCGGGCACGTAAATGATCAAGTTCGGATCGCCCCGGGCCGGAGCGCCGCGGAGGCGATCGTCCGACCTCGACGGAGAGGGACTCGATGGCGACTCTCAGATCCGCCCGCCGGCTTCCGCTGGCGGTCGCGGCGGCCGGCGCCGCCGCGCTCGGGCTGTTCGCGCCCGCCGCGGGCGCCGACGTCCGGTATGAGCCGGGCGCCCCAGGTATCGGCGACCCCTACTTCCCCTACCTCGGCAACGGCGGGTACGACGTCACGCACTACCACCTGAAGACGGCCTACGACCCCGGCACCGACGAGCTCACCGGCACGACCACCATCAAGGCGACCGCCACCCAGAACCTCTCCAGGTTCAACCTCGACTTCTACAAGATGAACGTGCGGTCGGTGAGCGTGAACGGCCGCAGGGCGTCCTACGACCGCACCGGCGAGCGCGAGCTGGAGATCACCCCGCCGAAGGGGCTGCGGAAGCGGAGCGCGTTCACCGTGACCGTCCGGTACGACGGGGTGCCGGAGGTCCTGAGCGGCCCGATCATCTTCGACCTCCCGTACGGATTCGTCCCCACCAGGGACGGCGCGACGGTCATGGGCGAGCCCAACGGCGCGTCCACCTGGTTCCCGGCCAACGACCATCCGCGCGACAAGGCGCTGGTCACGCTGGAGACGACCGTCCCCCGGGGCCTCAAGGCGATCGGCAACGGACGCCTCGTGAAGCAGTGGACCGCCCACGGCAAGGACACCTTCCTGTGGCGGGAGGACCGGCCGATGGCGACGTACCTGGTGACCAACTCGATCGGACGGTTCAACGTCTCCACGACGACCACCCCCAAGGGCGTCCCGCAGCTCGACGCGGTCGACCCGGACATCGCCTCCGACCCCGACGCGCTGAGCACGCCGCGCCACACCACGCGGGTCACCGACGAGCTGGCCGGCTACTTCGGCGACTACCCGTTCACCAGCACCGGCTCCATCGTCGAGAACGACAACGTGCCGCCGCTCAATCTCGAGAACGCGCTGGAGACCCAGACCCGCCCCACCTACCAGAGCCCGCCCATCGAGCGCGGTGTGGCGCACGAGATAAGCCACCAGTGGTTCGGCGACAGCGTCTCGGTCCGCGACTGGAAGGACGTCTGGCTGAACGAGGGCTTCGCGAAGTGGGTCGAGTGGTACTGGGCGGAGAAGCACGGCGGCCAGTCCGCGCAGCTGTCGTTCGAGCAGTCCTACGAGAACCCGCCGCCCATCCAGCCGGACCGGCCCCCGTTCTGGGACGTCGTGCTCGCCGACCCGACCCGCGACCAGCTGTTCCACCGCGCGATCTACTTCCGCGGCGCGATGACCCTGCAGGCCCTGCGGCACAAGATCGGTGACGGGCCGTTCCTGCGGCTCGTGCGCACCTGGGTGGCCGAGAAGCGGTACGGCAACGGCAGCACCGGGGAGTTCGAGGCCTTGGCCGAAAGGATCTCCGGTCGGGACCTGGACGCCTTCTTCAAGGTCTGGCTCCACAGCCCCGGGAAACCCGCGGACTGGTGATCCCGCCCTGGGGCCGGCAACCCGCCTGCCGGTCCCTCGGCCCTCCCGGCACGCGGGCGGATCCCGCGATACCGCTCCGGGCTCAGTCCAGCAGCAGGCCCATGTAGTACTCGTTGACCCGGTGCCCCTGGACGTCCAGCGCCGCCCGCCGGAGCCCTTCTACCTGAAAGCCGCAATTCAGGTAAAGCGCCAAGGCGTGGCGATTCTGCTCCATGACGGTGAGTTCCAGGCGTCGCATTCCGCGCGTCCGCGCCTCCTGGACCGCCGTCCGCATCAGCGCTCCGCCCAGACCCCGGCCGCGATGGCCCGAGCGCACACCGGCCACCACGTAGCCGGTGCGCTTGGCCCTGGCGTAGGGGAGCACCCTCACGTCGACGTAGCCCACCGCCGCGGGCCCGTCCAGCGCCACGACCAGGTACGACAGGTTGCGTCCCTCGGCGCAGGCGGCCAGCCGCAGCTTCAGCGGCTCCAGGTCGGGCTCCCGCTCGCCGGGCTCCAGGAGCATGAACTCCGTCTCGTTGTCCAGAGTGTGCTGCAGTTCCGCCAGAGCCGACGCGTCTCCCGGACGCGCAAGCCGGATCAACGGATCATTAACCGTCACGCCCTCAGTGTGCCAGATGCAAATAGACCCCATTTTCAACCAAACGCCACAACTGCGTCCCAAATCCGCAAGAAACGAGCCGTCAACCGGTAACGGCGCCGCCCACCGCCATTACCTTCCGCGCGGCGCGTCCGCGTCCGCCGGGGGCCGCCCTCCGCCTCCGGCACGACCGCGGGCCCGGAATCGGGGTGGGTTCCGGGCCCGTTCTCGTCGTGGCGCCTCTCGCCCTCGGGGCGGGGCGCGACCGTCGGCCCGCGCGGCGGACCGGACGATCCCGATCAGTAGTTCGGGTTGTTCGCGGTGGGGATCTGGATGCTGATCGGAAGGTCGCCTCCGGACAGGAAGAGCAGGGTGCCCAGGCGGATGATCTCGTCGAACGCCCAGTAGATCTCCAGCAGCCCGGGGGGAGCGTCCGTGATCTTGAGCAGGCCCTCCTTGATGGCGACGAAGGTCGGCCAGAACGCGGCGAAGGCCGGGTCCCACACCGGTTCCCGCGGGATCTTCAGCCAGCCGGCGATCTCGTCGCCGAGCATGTAGCGCGTGAGCGCGCCGAGGATGTGCGTGGTCAGGATCCCGCCGTCGATGGTCGCGCCGAGGTGGAGCAGGACGTCGGCCAGCTTGATGCCCTCGGGGGTGGGGGCGAGGACCGGGTCGAGGACCTGCGCGGCCTGGGCGTCGGCCTCGTCCCAGGAGTTGGGGATGTACTCGTCCAGGATGCCGAGCATGTGCGCGGTCAGCTGCCAGGAGTGCAGGAACGCCGCGGACTCGTCGGCCGGGATCGGCACCTTCCACCTGGCGAGCTGCTTCATCACCGTCGTGGGCAGGCTGTGCCAGGTGACCATCATGTCCGCCTGGCTGATCGGGATCTGCTCGTCGGCGACCTGGTCCCAGTACGTCGACTGGGGCAGCAGGTGGCGCACGCCCGCGTGGGCCAGCCGCGTCTTGACGCAGGTGACGATCATCTCGCCGTCGGGCTGGAAGGCGTTCCGGGTGCCGATGTCGTAGCCGAGCTTGGCGGTCTTGGTGATGCGGTCCTTCATGTCCGCGCCGCCCTTGGAGTAGTAGACCGCGCGCGCCTCGTGCGGGATGGCCGTGCTCATCATCCCGCTGGCGAAGCCGTAGGTGACGCCGAGGTAGGTGCCGCGCTTCTGGTTGAACTTGAACGCGGTCGCGAGCTTCGTCTGGTCGGCCCAGGAGGGCGGCTGGCGGGCCTTCTCGATGAACTGCCGCAGGTCGTTCGGCAGCCCGCTCGGCAGCGCCTGGCCGTTCTTGGTCCAGGTCTTCAGCAGCTTGTTGACCTCGGGGACGGCCCCGTCGTCGATCAGCGAGGCGACGAGCGGGTCGGCCTCTTCGTCCCACACCCACCGGGGGTCGACCCCCTTGCCGGCGCCCACGACCGATCCCTTGGGGGACCACGTCCACAGCGGCCTGGCCTGCGCGGGCGTCGCGACGCTCAGCGCGCCGAGCGCGCCGAGCACCCCGCCCGTCATCAGCACGTTGCGTCTGCTGGGTTGTTCCATGCCTTTCCCTCCTCGGGAGCCGAGAGCGGCAGGCTGATACAATGAAACGCATTGCGCTTCTGCGTATCAGCGTCGACATCATGAGAGCACACTGTGGGCTTCGTCACAAGACCCTTCGTGACGAAGGTGAACGATTCGGGCAGAATCAATGGCCTCGGGAGGGGATCGTGGAACCTGTGCTGTCGTTCCTCATGACGTCCGCGGACTCGGAGTCGATGCTGGAGAGCGTCTACGTCGAGGCCGTCGAGCAGGTCGACGACGTGGACGAGACCCGGTCGCGCGTCCTCGACGCGGCCTACGCGCAGTTCTGCCGGATGGGCATCCAGCGGTCCACGATGGACGACGTGGCCCGGCGCGCCGGCGTCTCGCGGATCACGGTCTACCGGCGCTTCGCCACCAAGGACGCCCTGGTGGAGCAGGTGGTGCGGCGGGAGTTCCGCCGGTACTTCGACCGGTTCCTGGTCGAGATCGAGCAGGCCGAGACCGCCGCCGACCGGGTGGTGCTGGGCTTCGTGAGCTCGCTGCGCGCCATCCGGGGCAACCCCCTGATCGGCGGCCTGATCGCCACGGAACCGGACCTGCTGCTGCCCTCCCTGATCGGGGACGGCCGGACCCTCGCCACCGTCCGGCGGTTCGTCGCCGACCAGCTCCGCCGCGAGCAGCGCGCCGGCAACGTCTCAGCCGACCTCGACACCGAGTACGTGGCCGAGATGATGGTCCGGATCTCCGGCTCCCTCCTGGCGATCCCCAGCCACATCATCGACCTCGACGACGAAGACCAGCTGGCCGCCCTGGCCCGCCGCTTCCTGGTCCCCATGCTGGAACCGGGAACCCCCCGCCTCGACCACCCCTGACCCCGAGGAGCCGGGGGCGGCCCGCCACCGTCAGCCGGGACGCTTGACGGCCGTCTGAAGGCCGATCCCGGTGCCGGTGAGGACGGCCGGTGCGGCCGGCGCCAGACCGGCGTCCCGCTGCCACTGGGCGATCTCGTCGGGCGACCATGTGCCCGCGCGGCTCGTCAGCCCGAAGTAGAAGTCGGTGAGCGCGCCGAACTGACTGACCTCGCCGACGGGGTCGAGGCGGAAGGGCTCGATGACGGCGTGGACGCCACCGGGCCGCAGCGCCCGGGCGGCGCGTCCGGCCAGGATCCGGTTCTGCTCGGCGGTGAGATGGTGCGCGACGCTCGCCAGCAGCACGACGTCGTAGTCCTCGGCACCGAGATCGTCGTGCAGAGCGTCGCCCTCGCGATGCACGACGCGGTCGCCCATCCCCTCGGCGGCGAGCAGCGGCGCCGCGTGTTCGACCGCCTCGGGCAGGTCGAGGACCACGGCGGACAGCCCGGGATGTTCCCGGCACAGGGCCACCGAGTGGTACCCGTGCGAGCCGCCGATGTCCAGCAGGGCCCGGGCGCCCGCGGGGACGGGGATCAGCTGTGCGGCCTCCTGCGCGGGGACGGTCGCCAGCGCCCGCATACCGCGCTGGTAGGCCGCCCACCCCAGGTCGTCCAAGTGCTCGTGGACGTCCACCGGACGGCCGGTGCGCACGTACTCCACGGCGTGCGCCATCACGTCCCACTCGTAGAACTGGAACTCCAGCTTGTCGGCCAGGGAGCGCGGACCGCGGCGCGGGAGCCAGGTCCCTGCCTGCGGAGTCAGCGAGTAGGTGTCGTGGTCGGCCCGCAGGTATCCGGCCCCGACGAGCGCGAGGAGGAGCTTTCCGGTGGCCCGCGGGTGGGTCCGGCAGCGTTCGGCGACCTCGTCGAGCGTGGCGGAGCCGCCCGCGAGAGCGTCGAAGACGCCCAGGTGCGTCGCGGTCATCACCACCCGTGCCAGGGTGAACGCGAACTGCGTCTCGAACAGCGGCGTCGGGGCCAGCCCCGCCTCCAGCGCTCGGCGCTCCTGAGGACTGTCCGGGATCACTCCGATTCTCATGCTCTCCCCCTGACGGCGGTCGACTGAACGGCCTCGGTACGTCGAGTCTCGCCGAGTCGGCCCGGCGCGCCCTTGGACACGAGTGCACATCCATTGGCCGCCAATGCGGCCGGACTTCCGGATGCCTGGGTGAGCGGACGAGATGGCCGTGGCCAACGCGTCTTCGGCGAGTGCGCGGATCGCCAAGGACCGCGCACCGTCCTCCATGGCGGCAACGCGCCCGCGGACCCGACGCTTGGCTGCGGTACCGGCGGACGCGGCTCCGCGGACGGGAGGAAGCATGACCAGGCACTGGACGGCGGTCGTGCTCGGCTGCGCTCTCGCCGCGGGGACGGCGGCGTGCCAGGCGCCCGGACAGGCGGGAGGCGGTCCAGGCTCCAGCGGCTTTTCCCTCCTGGACCCGGTCGGCCGCAGGCTCTACCACCCGCTGCGTCAGGACAACGAGAACGGGGAGGCGTTCGGCAGCTTCTACAGCGCGCCACTGGCACCGTGGGTGCGCTACGAGGCGCACGTGTACTTCCCCGCGCTGCCGCCCGGTGCCCGCCGGGTCACCGTGCTCACGCCGGGGACGACGGCCGAGATGCCCGGGGTACCGGTGGTCAGCGGCGCCGCGCGGCCGTCCGTCCCCATACCGACGGCCGGGGAGCGCCCTCCTACAACCAGTCCCTGTCGGAGCGACGCGCCGCCGCCGTGCGCGACGCGCTGCGACAGGCGACCGGCGGGCGGCACCACCGCTTCCAGGTCGCCGGGAAGGCGGCCGACGAGCCGGCGCCGACCGCCCCACCGGGACGCCTGGCGTCGCCAAGCGCGGAGAGACAGGGCCGCCGTCCCCGTTCCGCGGCGGAGACGGGCCGGTGGTGGCCGAGCGCACCGCGACCGAGGGCGTCACCGGCGCCTTCCTCAGCGGAACCCTCCTCCTGGACGAGCCCGACCTGCCGCAGCGCACCTACATGTACGTCCCCGCCCCGCCCCGCGGCACCACCAGGGCCACCTTCGACGCCGGCCCCTTCGGAAAGATCCCCAACGTGCCTCTCCAAGGACGATGAAATGAGCACGAATTACGTTTTCGCAGGCAGCGATCTCATCGAACGCCAGCTGCGGTGCATCTCCGAGACCTTCGACGAGGCCACCGCTCGGACACTGGGCAAGACCGGGATCGGACCGGGATGGCGGTGCCTGGAGGTCGGCGCCGGGAACGGATCGGTCGCCGGGGCGATGGCCGCCATGAGCGGGCCCCGCGGCCACGTGATGGCGACCGATATCGACATCGGCCACCTGCGCGCCGCCGACGGAGTGCAGGTGCGGCGCCACGACATCGTCCAGGATCCGCTGCCCGAGGGGCACTACGACCTGATCCACGCACGGCTTCTGCTGATGCATCTGCCGCAGCGGCGTGCGGTCGTCGAGCGGCTGACGCGGGCGCTGCGTCCCGGCGGCTGGCTGGTGACCGAGGACTACGACCTTTCGGGACGGCTCAGTCTCCTGGCCGCGCCCTATCGGGAGGCCTCCGGGCTCGTGGCCAAGGCATGGAACGGCCTGCGGACCGTGTTGAGCGAGGCCGGCGTCGACCTGGCGTGGGGCGGCCAGGCGCGCCATGCGTTCACCGAGGCCGGGCTCACCGACGTGTGCGCCGAGGCGATCGGCTTCTCGGGCGGACCCGGCTCGCCGGGACGCGAGCTGGTTCCGATCGCGATCGAGCAACTGGGGCCGCGCCTCATCTCCGCCGGACTCCTCACGGCGGACGAACTGGGCTCCTGCCTCGCGGCGCTCAGGGCCCCGCACGCCATCGTCTTCACCCCGCCGTACGTCGTCACGCTTGGCTGTCGCAAAGGCGGTTGACCGCGTCCCTCCGCATTCGTTCATATGGGCCATAGAGCCTCTGCGAGGTGCGAGGCGCTGATCGAAGCTCTGCCGGGGGAGGGGGCGGTGGTCGTGAGAACGCTGTTCAGCACCGATGACGTGCCGGACGCCGAGCGGTACGGCTACTGGCAGCACATGCACCGCGAGGCGCTGGCCGCCGAGTACGTCTTCCCGAACGGCCGGCACGACTGGTTCCGCGGTCACTGCGCCGTCACGCAGGTCGGAGCGATGAGAGCGGCCGTGCTGACCTGCGCCGGCGGCCCGGCTCCCGGGGTGGGGGAAGGCCGCCGCACCCCCGGATTCACCGACCAGCTCGACGGCTACGAGCTCAAACTGGCGATCGCCTGCGAAGAGTTCGCCGTGACCCAGGACGGCCGCCGGGCCGACCTGCGTCCAGGGGACTTCACCCTCACCGACCTCGCCCGGCCGTCCTCGGCGACGGTCGTGGGCCGCCACCGCAAGAAGGTCGTCTCCATCACCATGCCCCGGGCACTGCTGCCGTTGCCACCTGCCCAAGTCGCGCGGCTCACCGCCGTCCCGCTGCCCGGGCAGGACGGAGCCGCCGCCCTGGCATCGACCTTGCTTCGGCGCGTCACCGCGGACGCCGGGGCCTACCGGCCCGCCGAAGCCGCCCACATCTCCAACGCCCTGCTCGACCTGGTCGCCGCCGCCCTCGCCGGACGCATCGCCACGCCCGCCGCGGTACCGCCCGAAGTCGAGCGCAACGCCCTGCTGCACCGCATCTACGCCTACCTGCACCAGCGCCTGGGCGACCCCGCCCTGACCCCGCGGCAGATCGCCGCCGCCCACAACATCTCGCTCCGCCAACTCCACAAGCTGTTCGAGAGCGAGGACTGCACGGTCGCCGAGTGGATACGCCGCCGGCGCTTGGACCGCTGCCGCCGCGACCTCACCGACCCCGCCCTGTCCAACCGTCCGGTCGGCGCCATCGCGGCCCGCTGGGGCGTCCGCGACCCCGGCCACTTCAGCCGCCTCTTCCGCGCCGCGTACGGCGTCCCGCCCGGCGAGTACCGGACCCTGTACACACCGCGCCACGCCCCACCGCGCGCCTAGGCGCGGGCCGGGCCCGGGGGTGTCAGACGGCCCGGTGGACGGCGTTGTGGAAGCCGTCG
This sequence comes from Actinomadura sp. K4S16, assembly GCF_008327685.1. Lineage (GTDB taxonomy): Bacteria > Actinomycetota > Actinomycetes > Streptosporangiales > Streptosporangiaceae > Spirillospora. The sequence continues at coordinate 436,124 of NZ_BDDE01000015.1, read as the reverse complement.
AGAAGGTGCTCGGCGAAGAGGCGGGCTACGAGCTCACCGCGGGTGGTGGTACCGGTCTTGCCGAAGACGGCCTTGATGTGGTCGCGCACCGTGTGGGCGGAGAGGGTGAGCGCGGCGGCGATCTCTCTCGTGGTGAGCCCCCGCGCGAGCAGCATGACGATCTCGGTCTCCCGTTCCGTGAGGCGGTAGGACTCCAGCAGGATCGGGGTGAGGTCCGCGGCCCTCGCCGGTTCGATCACCATGGCGACGTCGCCGGCGCCGTCCTGCATGGGGCCGGCGGTGACCCGGAACCAGCGGCCGGAGCGGCCCCGCACCCGCGTGACGAGCCGGTTCGCGGTACGGGTCGACCGGGCTCGTGTCGCGACGGTGCCGAGGATCGTGGGCAGACCGGGTTCGTCGACGCCGGTGGTGCGAAGGTCGTCGAGGAGTTCGCCGGCCTCGACGGTGAGGTCCCGGATCCCGTTGGAGCCGTCGACGACGACCATCGCCGTGGGGGAGCCCGCGTCGGCTTCGAGCCTGCACGCGCTGCTCTTGACGGAGCGGGTGATCAACGGCAGGAGAGCCTGGACGTGCTCGACCTCGCGGCGGGGGAACGGGCCGTCCGCGGAGGCCCGGAGGAGGGCGGCGACACCCCAGCAGCGGCCCCCGACGACAAAGGCGGCGCGGAGTTCGTCGGCGACGCCCAGGGGGGCGTACAGGTCGGTGTAGATCGGCGCCCGCGCGAGGTCGCCGTCCGTGGCCTCGAACAGCGTGGCGACCGGGTCGGTGCTGCGGGCCAGGGTGTTGAACTTGTTGAAGCCGGGGGCGAGGAGCTCGTTGTCCCAGAAGGGGCCGCAGGCGTCCGGCGAGAAGCCTTCGACCACCCCGCCGGTCGGCAGCAGCGTGCGGGGATCCGCCGTCATCACCGCGCACCAGGAGAAGCGCGTGACCGCGTGCAGAGCCGCCACGGTCTCATTGAGCACGGTGACCATGGGAGTCTCCGCCGTCACCTCCCGAAGGAGGCGGTCACGGGCGCGGGCGAACTGCTCGGTGCGCACGCAAGCAGGCTACGAGGCGTGCGCCCGCGCCGCCATCCCGCGATCGAGGGGGCCGACCGTCCGGACGGGGGGCGCCCTCCACCAGGTCAGGGGATTCTCGCCGGACGAGCACGCTCCGTACGTTGCGTTCATCGACTCACTCGAAGGGATCGCGATGACCACAACGGAGGCGGCCTCCGCGGCGCAGCCCGTACGGGCCGCCCTGGTCGGCATTCAGCACGTCGGGCTCACCGTCACCGACGTCGAGGCGAGCGCGGCCTGGTACCAGAGAGTCCTGGGGCTCCGGCGCCAGTTCGACGAACCGCACCATCGGAGCGACAAGGGCGGCCATTCGATCGTGCTGGGCACGGACGACATGGCGTTCAACCTCGGGCTCGACCACCACCCCGGGAACGGAGGGGAGGGATTCGACCCCGTCAGGACCGGCCTGGACCATCTCTGCCTCCAGGTGGCGTCGCTGGACCAGTTGCACGCGTGGACGGCGCGGCTCGACGCCGAGGGCGTCGCGCACTCCGGCGTCTACCCGATGGAGGGCATGCCGATCTCGCTCCTCACCTTCCGCGACCCCGACGGGATCCAGCTCGAGCTGATCGCCTTCCACTCCTGACCGCCGCACGAGAACGACTGGAGAACCCATGGACACGACGCATTCTCAGGGGACCACGCCGCGCGAGGTCATGGACGAGGTGCTCGCCCGCCACTTCGCCGCGGAGGAGGCCCACGACCGGCCGGGGATCCTCGCCACGCTCACCGACGACGCCGAGCACGAGCCGGTGGGGTTCCCCGGCGCCCCGTTCCACGGACACGACGAGCTGATGGGCTTCTACGAGGCGCTCTTCACCGAGCTCGAGCAGGTCGCCGTCGAACCCGTCCGCCGGCTCCACGGCCCCGGCTTCCTCGTCGACGAGGTGCAGTACCGCGGCAGGGCGTACCGGAACTTCATGGGCTTCGACTTCGGGCCGGACGGCAGGCCGGTCGACTTCCGGCTCCTCCACGTCTGCGAGTTCACCGGCGACCGGATCAGCCGCGAGCAGGTGTGGCTCGACGTGAACGCGATCCGAGCCCAGGCAGGCTGACGGAGCCGTCCCTGGGCCGAGCCGGACCCGAGGCCGTCCGCGGAGGAGGGGCGTGACAGGATGTGACCTGTCGTGACCCCCATGCCTCCGCTCAGGTCAGTGCGCGCGTCGATCTTCGCGACGGTGTGCGTGATCCTGACGTGCCTCGGGCACTTCACGGCGTCGGGCCGTCCGATCGCCGTCTGGGCGGTCGGCGCGGCGTTCGCGGGCACGCTGGGGTTCGCGTACGTCCTGGCAGGACACGAGCGGTCCCTGGCCACGATCATGGGCGGGCTGCTGGGCGGCCAGTTCGTGCTGCACACGCTGTTCACCGCCGGTCACGCGCACCATGCGGCCGGTCGGCCGGTCGTGCACGATGATGACGCCTCCGGCGGTCTCGGCATGACGCTGGCGCACCTGCTGGCCGCGGTCGTCTCGGCCTGGTGGCTGCGGCGCGGTGAGCGCGGCGCCTGGCTCCTGGCACGCCTGGCGGCCGGGGCCCTGCTACGCCCGCTGCTGCTGTCCCTGCAGGTCGCGGAGGTCCTCGACGGACCTGCCGTGGTCCCCGGCGAAGCCGTCCTGCCGCGCCCGCGAAGCCCGGTGCTGCGGCACGTCCTGGTCCTGCGCGGCCCTCCGGCCGGTGCTCTGGCGCGTTGACGCGCCTGACGTGACGACCCCTGCCGCGGGTTGTCTTCGCCGTGCGCTCACGCACGGTCCGTTCCAGCACCAGCCGAAGGACTTCACATGCTCAGCAAGAACGACGTGCGCCTGCCTGCCCTCATTGCGGGCCTGGTCGCCTCTTCCCTGCTCCTCGCCGCCTGCGGCGGTGAGGCATCCGACACCACCCCTCCGGCCGCGCCGACGGCCCCCGCCGCCGGGAGGGCGGCGGCGCTGACGGTGACCGATCCCTGGGTGAAGACCGCGGACAAGGGCATGTCGGCGGCGTTCGGCAGCCTGGTCAACCCGACCGGCGCCGACGTCACCGTCGTCTCGGTCACCACCCCGGTCTCGCCGAAGGCCGAACTGCACGAGGTCGCCGGCACGGGCGGAATGACGAAGATGCGGCCGGTCAAGGGCGGTTTCGTCGTCCCCGCCGGCGGCCGCCTCGAACTCAAGCCGGGCGGGTTCCACATCATGCTCATGGACGTGAAGACCCCGATCAGGCCGGGTGACCGGGTCGCGTTCACCCTCACTTTGAAGGACGGCGCCACGGTCCCGTTCAGCGCCCTCGGCAAGGCCTTCGAGGGCGGCAACGAGTCGTACGCGCCGGAGGGCTGATGTCCGCGCGGAACCTCAGCCGGCGGGCCCTGTTCACCGGTGGGGCGGTGGTGGCGGCCGGACTGGCCGCCACCTCGTCCTGCGGCCCCGACCGGCCCGCCGGGACGCGACCGCACGACCAGCCGCCGCACGGGATCGAGCCCTTCCACGGACCCCACCAGGCCGGCATCGCGACGTCCCCGCAGACCCACGCGGCGTTCGTCGGTCTCGACCTCAGACCCGGCGTCGACCGCGCCGGACTCGGCCGGTTGATGCGGCTCCTCACCGACGACGCCCACCGCCTCACCCAGGGGCGGCCGGGCCTGGCCGACGCGCAGCCCGAACTCGCCGATCTCCCGGCCCGACTCACCGTCACCTTCGGGTTCGGCCCAGGCCTGTTCGCGGCCGCCGGACTGGAACACCAACGACCGTCCGCACGGCTGCCCCGTTTCGACGTCGACCGCCTGGAGGACCGCTGGAGCGACGGCGACCTGCTCGTCCAGGTGTGCGCCGACGACGCCGTCACACTCGCGCATGCCGTGCGCTTCATCGTCAAGGACGCCCGGGACTTCGCCGCCGTCCGCTGGACCCAGCGCGGCTTCCGCCGCACCGCCCAGCCGCCAGGCCAGACCCAGCGCAACCTGATGGGGCAGCTCGACGGCACCGTCCAGCCCGCCGACCTGGCCAGATCCGTCTGGATCTCCGATGGGCCCGCCTGGCTGCGCGGCGGGACGACGATGGTCCTGCGCCGGATCCGGATGGACCTCGAGAAATGGGATCGGGCCGACGACGCCGCCAAGCAGTTCGCGATGGGGCGCGACATCAGGACCGGAGCCCCGCTCACCGGTGAGCGCGAGCACGACGAGCCCGATCTCGCCGCCAAGAACGGCAACGGCTTCCCGGTCATCCCCGAGGAGGCCCACATCCGCCTCGCCCGCGCCGACGACCCGTCCCTGCGGATCCTCCGCCGCGGCTACAACTACGACGAAGGGATCACTCGGGAAGGCGTCGTGGATTCCGGTCTCCTGTTCGCCTGCTACCAGGCCGACCTCGACCGTCAGTTCACACCCGTCCAGAAGCGCCTCGCCGCCTCCGACATGCTCAACCTGTGGACGACGCCCATCGGCTCCGCCGTCTTCGCCGTCCCACCCGGCTGCCGACCCGGGGGTTGGATCGGCGAGACCCTGCTGGCCTGACCCTGTGAACACCTGGTGTCCGCCGCACGATTGTCAGCGCGTCGTGCGGCGGACACCGCCTGGCCGCAGCCGTCAGGAAGGGAGCCTTCCCGACCTTCGGGCTTCGGCGAAGGGACTTTCGTCCCTGGGGCGGGCACGGCCGAGTCGAGAGCCTTGGTCGGTCCGCTGGACCGGTCCGGCCGCGACAGGCCGGATCGACGTCGTTCCCGTCCCGAAAGGTCTGTGCCATGCCCGCCACGCCCGACGCCGACTCCGCCGGTTCTCGTCCCGCAGACTGCTTTCCGGCGTCCGAGACCGCGTTGCTGCGCGACCTCGAGCCGGTCGTCGCAGCCGAGGTGGACCGGCATCTGTCGGCGGCCACGGACTGGTCCCCTCACCAGTACGTGCCGTGGAGCCGGGGACGCGACTTCGAGTTCCTGGGCGGCGAGGGCTGGGAGCCGGGCGATTCCACCGTGTCCCCGCAGTCGCGGGAGGCGCTGCTGGTGAACCTGCTGACCGAGGACAACCTGCCCTACTACCACTCCGCCATCTCCCACATCATGGGCGGTGACGGCGCCTGGGGCTTCTGGGTGAACCGGTGGACCGCCGAAGAGGCCCGGCACAGCATCGTGATCCGCGACTACCTGACCGTCACCCGTGCCGTCGACCCCGAGGAGCTCGAACGGTACCGGATGGCCCACATGCAGGGCGGATACCAGCCCGACCATGGAGAAAGCCTCCTGCGCGGCCTCGCGTACGTGTCGTTCCAGGAGCTGGCCACCAGGGTGTCGCACCGCAACACCGGCCAGGTGTCGGGCGATCCGGTCTGCGAGCAGCTCATGGCGCGAGTGGCGTCCGACGAGAACCTCCACATGGTCTTCTACCGCAACGTCATCGCGGCGGCCTTCGAGGCGGCGCCGGACGAGACGATGCGGGCGGTCGCCGACGTGGTCACCGGGTTCCAGATGCCCGGCCACGCCATCGACGGGTTCTGGCGCAAGTCGGTCGCCATCGCGAACGCGGGGATCTACGACCTGCGGCTGCACCACGACACCGTCCTCAAGCCGGTCCTGCGGTACTGGCGGGTCCACGACCGCACCGACCTCGGACCGGCCGGAGAGGCGGCCCGCGAGCGACTCGCGGCGCACCTGGAAACCCTGAACACCGCGGCCACCCGATTCGAGGAGCGCCGCGCCGAACGCCGCGCCCGCCAGGCAGCCCGCAGGCAGGACTGAGAACGGGGCTGCGCACCTCCGCCGATGACCAGAGAACTCAATCAGCTCGGACTCAGATGCGCGGGTCGACCGGGGTGAGGACTCCGAGCCGGTCCTCTATGGCCTGAGCCGCGTCCAGGCACAGGTCCTCCCGGAACGCGCGCCCGACGATCTGCACTCCGGTGGGGAGCCCGTCGACCACGCCGGTCGGCACGGCCACACCGGGCACGCCCACGAAGCTGGTCACGCTGCACAGGCGCAGTCCCGCGCCGACCCGGTCGCGCCCCGCCCCGTCGCGCGACTCCAGCCCCGGCTCGACCGGCGGCTCGGTGAACGAAGGGCCGAGCAGCAGGGGGTACGCGTCGAGGAACTCGGCCCACGAGCGGCGGATCGCCATCCAGGTGCCCATCAGCTTCATGAACTCCTCCGCGCTCGCGGGCGGGGTCCGCTCCATCGCCATCCCGATGTAGCGGTCCCCGCCCTCGCCGAGCAGCTTGCGCACCACCGGCCAGGTCGGGGCGAACTCGGTCACGGTGATGCGGCCGTACGCCTCCAGAGCCTCGTCCAGCCGCGGTACGTCCGGCACTTCGCGCACGTCGTAACCGGCGTCGCGGAGTGCGCCGGCCGCGGTCTCGATGGCTCCGCGGACCGCGGGGTGGACGCCGTGCTCGCCGGGGTCCGCCACCACCGCGACCTTCAGCGGCCCGGGCAGCGCTTCGCCGTACGCGGGCACCGGCACGGCCCGGGGGTCTCGCGGATCGGTGCCGGCCAGCACCTCGTAGACCAGCCTCAGGTCGCCCACGCACCGGGCCAGCGGGCCGTCGGTGACCAGCATCTGGGACGCCGGGCCCGGATCGTCCGGGCCGAGGACGCGGTGGTCCGCCGGAAACCGCCCCGTGGACGGCTTCAGCCCGGCCACGCCGCAGAACTGGGCCGGTACGCGCACCGAGCCCCCGGAGTCGTTGCCGAGGCCGAGCGCCGCCATGCCCGTGGCGACGGCCACCGCGTCGCCTCCGCTGGAGCCGCCCGGGGTCCGGCTGGCGTCCCACGGATTGACCGTGTCGCCGAACAGCTCGCTGCGCGTGTGCATCCCCGCCAGGATCAGCGTGGGGATGTTGCTGTGCCCGATGGGGACGGCCCCGGCCGCGCGCAGCCGCGCCACCGGGGGCGCGTCGGCCGGCGCCACCAGATCCCGGAAGCGCTCCGTGCCGAACGTGGTCGGTACGCCTTCGACGGCGGTGCTCTCCTTCACGGTGAACGGCACGCCCGCGAGCGGTCCCAGCGCTTCACCGGCGGCCCGCCGGCGGTCCGTCCGTTCCGCGGCCTCGCGTGCGCGCCCCGCCAGGAGCTGCGTGACCGCGTTCACCTGCGGGTTGACCTCGGCGATGCGGTCGAGGTGGCTGTCGACCAGTTCGACGGCGGAGACCTGCGCTCCGCGCACGGCCTCCGCCTGGGCGGGGGCCGACATCTTCCACAGGGCGTCCTGCATGGCACTTCCCTCCCCACGTACCGATGCGCTCGCATCGGAACCCTGACCGTACCCTGGAACCGATACGAGCGCATCGAATAAAATGCGCCGCGAAGCGAGCACCGTCGGAGCGCAGGAGAGGCATGCCCAAACAGGTGGATCACGTGAGCCGGCGCCGCCTCATCGCCGAGGCCGTCTGCAGCCTCGCCGACGAACGCGGCCTGGAAGGCGTGACGCTCCGCGACGTCGCGGCCCGCGCGCAGGTGTCCATGGGCGCGGTTCAACGGTGCTTCCGTACGAAGGAAGAGATGCTCGTCTTCGCGCTCGGGCACATCAGCGAGCGGATCAACGAGCGCGTACAGGCCCGCCTGGTCAGGAGCCCGGCCCAGTCGCCCGGCACCGCCCTGGGCCATGCGGTCACCGAGGTCTCACTGCTCAGGGAGGAGCACCGCGCCGAGGCCAGAGTCTGGCTCGCCTTCGTAGCCCAGGCGGCCGTCAGCACGCCCCTCGCCGACACGCTGAAAAGGAACTACGCAGCCCTGCAGGAGGCGTTCACCAGCCTCATCTCGGAAGCCGGCGAGGCCGCCGCCTCCCTCGACCCGCAACGCGAGGCCCGCACCCTCCTAGCCCTCGCAGACGGCCTCACCACCCACGTCCTCATAGGCCACCTAACCCCCCAAGAGGCCCACGACGTCTTCCACACCCACCTGACCACCCTCTGGATAGCAACTGCTCCAGCCTCCTGACTTCCAGGTGTCCGAACGAAATGCGAAACGACAGCCGACCGGACCTCCGCGTTCCCGCACAACGAACCATCCCCTTGTAGAGATATCGCCTCGCCTCCAACCCGGTCGTGCGCAGGCGGCCCAATACAAGATCCGTGCTAGCAGACGATGCGCCAGGCGTGTTGCTGCGGCCAGTGTTCGATCCGGACCGCATTCGGCTGCGCCGAACTCCCTCAGTGTGCGTCAAGAACCTAGCCGACCGGGTTGTAAAGGGCAGGAAGGGGACGGAGTTATGGTCCCTGTGGACCGCAGGTCCTGCTGAAGGCGGCAGGGCCGAAACGCTGAGAAGATCGCAGTTAAAAGCGATCACGAGAGGGGTTTCGCTCGGCCCCTTCGCTGTCTGAGATCTGTCCTCATGACCGTTGCGGAAGCACACGACCGGCGAGCGGACCGATGGGTAGGGCGCGGAGTCGCCCCGAACGTAGTTCCAGGTTCGCCGCCCCGACCGGTCTGGTGTGCAGCGGGACGAGATCTTGAAATTCTGTGTTCAGGAACCAACCTTGAGTGTGACGGAAGCGATGCAGATTATGGCCCTTGATTGAAGATCATTTCTTGACCCCAGCGCGATGCATCGAATTGAGGCCGGTGCATGTTACATAGCCACAGGGCATGTGGCTGCTACCGGACAGCGATGGCATGGAGCTACAGGTGTGACGCTCCGATGCCTTACTCTGGGGCCAATTAGATGTCCAGGGTAGTACGCGATCGAAGCCAGGCAAGGGTCCCATGGGTTTTAACACTGATGTCAGAATGATCGCACTAGAGGAATTCATTCCAGCGGATAGTGTGGAAGCTATGCTCGATGTGGCCCAAGCTCTCCTCGACATGCTTCCGCAGCAGCGCACCGAAACGGCCGACTCGCTGAAGCGCTCCATGGTGTGGATGCGCAAATATATCGGTCCGACAAGTGAATACTGGGATTGGGTAACTTTTGAAGAACCCATAGACCAAAGCACAAATCTGAGAGTCTCATTTATTGGCTTGGGCTGGATTCTTGTACTGAAGAGGCATTTTGTAAGTGGTGTGGTCAGTCCGGCTCTCGTAGAGAGGGAACTGGCGACCGCAATGGACCATATAACCCAGAACATACCTCTCGAAGCAGTGTTGCGGCTTAGGGCGAAGCCCTGGGATCAGGCTAGCATCGCTAGGGTATATCGCTATCTGAATAATGCCGGGCACGCTGTGGAGAACGAGAGAACAAATCCCCACGTCATCAAATTCGATGGGTTCGAGATCACTCTCGATGATGGAGAGACGTTAGTCAGCAAGGCTGGAATCTCCAATCAGCTCGACCTGGCGATAAAGAAGTCGCTTAGGGACGTCAAGCGTTGGGCGAATGACGAAGGCCGATTCGAGGGTGCAGATTGGTGTGCTTATAAACGACGCCGTCTCACAACCGTAGTGCAGGCCGTGGCCGATCTAACTCCTTCGGAGGGCGATTTCGAGTTCACGAACGATCCCTCAGGGGACTATAGGCGAAGTCAGCAGAGAGGGTTTGATCGAATCTCCCTTCAGTCGTCACCCGACAAACCTTTCTGCAGTATCGTCTTTCCTGCCTACTCATATCACCAAGGGATACTCAATCCGCGCATGATGATCCGAACGACTGAAGAATGGAATTCCGAGTCGGTCGAAATCGTTGCGAGATACTATTCCTATTTGTGGGTGAATCACTATACGCGTCTCTGGAGGTATTTGGAGTTCGAAGATCAGTTCACCTATACGAGCGACGTTCGCCGCATTCGTGAATTGGATGAGGATTCGTACTATTCTTATGGGCGTCGTATGCGGGCCGTGGATACGCTGCGCGCTGGAATAGAGTTGGGAAACCGCATCGACGAAGGAAAGGTGGCCGCCTACCGCCCCCCTCATGACGTCTTCTGCATAGAAGCAGGGGTGGCACACGATGTGTCCATGTTGGAACGCCTCCGAACAACGCTGATCTCTTCGACCGTCACCAGTCTCAAGGAAGATCCCCTTCGGAGGGCCCCCGAGGTTCTCGAGCACGCTGTCCGAGAGTTGGGGCGATCGTATGAAAACTTTGCACAAGCGGCATCTCTGCGGATGCAGAGATCTTTGCAGATTCTTCAGGTTGTCCTTCTCGTAGGAGCTTTGGCACCTTTCCTCCTCTTGGTCCCTATACCCGAAGTGATCGATTCCGCTGCGGTCCATTCAAGCAACAGCATTGGATTGTACCGCGACATGCGAAATGCGAAGCAAAGTCAAGCTTGGTTGCGTGATCTAGATTTGAGCTTGTATACTTTTCGTCTGCTGTGTCTCGTCTCCCTCACTGTTGGATCACTGCTGATTCTTCGTGCCAGGAAGACGACGGCTCTCCTTCGACGTTTTTTTGAGTAATCCGCGGAAGGCGTGTTGTAAATGACGTACGATGCTGCGCCGCCAGAACAGATCTTTGTTGCCGGCACATGGAGTTCGACAAAAGCGGCTCGTTACGCCGAGCAGGCCTTTGAAGTAGGCCGACAGCTGGCATCCGCTGGCTTCGATTTGACCACCGGCCCGGGGACGGGCATCTCGGGCCATGTGATCAGCGGCTATCAGTCCATTGACGTGCGTGGAAAGGTTCGCATCTACCTGCCTCGACAAGAAGAAATGGACAAAGTGGGCGAATCTGTCGAGGCCGATGTAGACGAAGTAATCCGAACCGACTTCGACTATCCCATGAGGAATGTTTATCATGTTAGTCGCTGCCGAGGACTGATAGTGATCACTGGTGGTGACGGGACTCTCGAAGAGTGTCTGCCGGCTCTTATTGATTATAAGATTCCTGTGGCCGTGCTTCGTAAAAGCGGTTCCGCGGCGGAGGCATTGGAGTATCTTTCCAAGAAACTTTACACCGATTGGAATGATCTCTTGTTTTTTGCGGACACAGCCTTGGAGTTGGTGCCGCAACTCTCTTCCTTCTTGTCCAAATGCAAGAGGGTGGTTTCCTGATAGGTGTATCAATCGGCCCCGTTGAAATCTTGCCGCACGGCGGCGCGTGTGCTCGCTGTGGTCTAGACTCCATCGGACGGTGAGCTTGTCGCATAAGACGGCGTCGTATTCATACTCGGCAACCGTAGACGATCATTGACGTCCGGATGCGGCCAGGTGGGTTACCAAAAAGAGGGAAGATGTGACCGCGCGGTCGGCCTTTGCCTCTGTGAAATAACCAGGCCTTGACGTGCGATCTCACGCGGCTTCGCCCCAGCGGTCGCGCGCCGCCACCCTCTGCACCCATGCGGCGCAGTAAAGATCACACCGCGTGATCGTGCATTGCCTAGGGGAGGTGTCTCAGCGACGGAGTCTACGGCTCGCGCTCCAGAAGCAGACCCCGCCCAACGCCGTCAGCGTGAGGCCGAGCATCAGGGGACCGGCCACGAGGGCAGACCAACCCTCGGAGTCGCCGGGGTTTGAAACGTCACCCGTCCAGACGCCCGGGTCGACCATCGCTACATGGCGGCCCACGGTACGGTCGCCCTTCTTGTAGCCGAGGGCTTGGACGCCGCCATGGACGGTTCGCCCGTCCTCGGAGTACCAGTCGCCCTGCATCAGGGCGGAGATCTCTTCTGTTCAGAACCCCGCCCGCCGGCTTCATCGCCCGGACGGCTTAGGCGGTCTTGCGTTCGTCGACAGCCGCCAGGTTCCTCGGCAGAGGCAGAGCGCTCGAGTGCGAGAACATATGCCCTGCCTCGTGCGGGGTGAGCCGTTCCGCAGGCGAAGCGTTCAGGGTCAGGTTTAGCGAGTCGGCGCTCAGGTCACCACATCTTCCGGGTTTCCATGGAAGCCGCCCTCTCGCCTGTGAACGCGGGGACCGGCCAACCGCAGTGGGCGCACAGGGGCCGCGGGCAATTTGAATGCAACAGTAAGCCCCCGACCCGGTGTACTGGTCAGGGGCTTGGTGGGGCTGGTGGGTGGCGCCCCCGGCAGGATTCGAACCTGCGGCACCCGCTTTAGGAGAGCGGTGCTCTATCCCCTGAGCTACGGAGGCGTGTCGTCGCTCGCGGGTAGAGCGTAGCGGACGGCACCTACAGGGTAGAGGAAGGTGAGTGGTGTCCGCTCCCCGTTATGCCGCCGCGCACTAGGCCGCGCGGGGGCGGTGTGGGTACGCTTCCGTCCCGTGACGGGACGGCATCGTGGGCAGCCGAAGGACCAGGGCGCCGAGGAGCCGGCGGGCGAGGACCCGCCGCGCGGGAGGCGGGTCGCGGTCGTCGCGGCGGCGTTCGCGGTGCCCGTGCTCGTCGCGTCCGTGATCGCGTTCGGGCTGCGTGACGAGCCCGTGCGGGAGCGGCCCGAGTCGGCGGGACGGTCCGCCGAGAGCACGTCGCCGGCGCCGGAGGGCGAGCCGACGTTCGGGAGGTACGTGCCTCCGGAGGCGGAGCCGCAGGTGGCGACCAAGCCGCCGAAGCGGGCGCCCAGGCCGGCGGTGACGCCGCCGCGCAAGGCGAGGCCCGCGCCGTCGCCGTCCACCTCCGTACCAGGGCGTCCGTGCCCTGCGGGGTGGGAGGACGTGTGGTGGATGCGCCGGTGGTGTGAACATCACCGAGGTCGCTGAACCGGTTACGGACAGGTCATCGTAGAACCTGTAGTAGCGTTCTCGCGCTGATCCGATTCTGGGCATCAGGAGGAAAACCACCGTGCCGTACCCCAGGTCGGCGGCGCTGACCGCGGTCTTCCTGGTGATGGTGACGCTCTCACCGTCCGGCGCCGCGAACGCGGCCGCGGGGGCCGACCCGCTCGAGTCGCTGCGCCGCGAGGCGGCGAAGGCGCGCACCGAGCTCGAGAAGGCCACGAAGCAGATGGAAGGCCGGAAGAAGACTCTGGCCGCCTCGCAGGTGAAGCTGCGCACCACCCTGAAGGACCTCGCCGGCGCCGAGGCGGAGCTGAACCGGATCCGCGAGCCGCTGTCCAGGCTCGCGAACACCTCCTACCAGCAGAGCGGCGCGGCCGGCTCGATGGCGATCTTCGGGGGCGGCGACCCGAGCACGGCGCTGCGGTCGACGGCGGACGTGACGCTGATGGCGAGGTCGCAGCAGGCGCTCGTGGACCGTGCCGACGAGCTGCAGGACCGCCGGAAGCGGCTGGCCTCCGCGGCGCAGGAGCTGCAGTCGCGCAACGCGGTCGACCAGACCCGCCTCCAGCAGGAGGTGGACGGGTTGAAGAACCGGTCGGCGCAGCTGACGAAGCAGCTCAACGCGATGCTCGACAAGCTGGCGACGACGCGGCAGAAGCGGCTCGAACTCGGGTGCGACAAGTCGCTGGCGAAGGACGCGAAGAAGTTCCCCAACGGGCTCATCCCGTCGAAGTACCTGTGCCCGCTGCCGCAGAAGGGCGGGCACATGCTGCGGGCGGACGCCGCCCTCTCCTTCTACAAGCTGAACGAGGCGTACAAGCGCAGCTTCGGCCGCGACATGTGCGTGACGGACGCCTACCGGAGCCTGTCCGAGCAGCACCGCGTGTACGCGCAGCGGCCAGGCTTCGCCGCCGTGCCCGGGACGAGCAACCACGGCAAGGGGCAGGCCCTCGACCTGTGCGGCGGTGTGCAGAACTCGGGTTCCGCCCAGTTCAACTGGATGGAGGCCCACGCCGGGAAGTACGGGTGGATCCACCCGGCATGGGCCTACAGCAACCCGTTCGAGCCCTGGCACTGGGAGTTCGGGACCGAGGAAGGGTGAGCCTCGCGGCCCGCCGTCAGGGGGAGGTCGGGACCTCGTTGGCGGGGACGACCTCCGCGGTGCAGTAGCGGCAGCGGCGGGCCTTCACCGGGATGTCGCTGAGGCACTGCGGGCACTCGCGCTCGGTGGCCTCCTTGCCGCGGTCCATCCGCTCGATGAGCTTGGCCGTCGGGAGCACGACCAGGAAGTAGACGATCACGGCCGTGATGAAGAACGCGATGGCCGAGGTCACGAACACGCCGTAGGGGAACGTGGTGCCGTCGACGGTGACGGCCAGCCGGGTGTAGTCGGGCTTGCCGCCGAGGAGCGCGATCAGCGGGGTGATGAAGGAGCTCGCGAAGTCCTTCACGAGGCCGGCGAACGCCGCTCCGACGACGAACGCCACGGCGAGGTCGACCAGGTTCCCGCGGAAGAGGAACTTCTTGAATCCGCTCATAACGGCTCCAGGGGGTGTCGGGGGTGGCGCCCCTGGCTGAGAGGGCGCCGGAAACGGCTACGGATCGTATTGAAGTCGTCCACGATTCGCCAAGTCGCCTTCCGGACCGCTGACCTGCGCTCTCAGGTCAGGGGCCGGTGATCGTCAGGGCGAGTGGGGCGCCGGCCCCGGCGAGGGCCGCCGCCTGGGGGCGGTCGGTCGCCAGGACGACCAGTGCGCCGTTCTGGGGCCCGTCCTCCGCCGGGGGCGGGACCGCTATGACCGGTACGTCCGACACCACCATGCGGGACGCCTCCCAGCGGCGCCCCGTGCCGGGTGGTTCGCCCGTGGCGGGCTCGGAAGGGGCGGTCAGGACGTCGACGCGGTCGCCGGGGCGGACGAGGCGGGCGGCGCCCGCGTCGGCCAGGCGGACCGGCGCGGCGACCGTGCCGGGGCCCTGGCCGCGCAGGAGGCCCGAGCCGACGACGCGGGCGTCGGTGAGGGGCTCGCCCCGGCGCATGGGCCCGGCGAGGACGCGGCCGGCGCCGCCCGAGCGGAGCGCGCCCGCCGGGACGGCGGCCGCCGGCAGGTCGAGGCCCCGCAGGTCGGATGGGGCGAGTGGCGTTCCGGCGGGCAGGTCGCGGGCGGCGGCGAGGACGCGGACGGAGGGCGGCGCCCCGGGCCGGAGCGCCAGGAGCGCGAGGCCCGCGGCGGCCGCGGCGAAGAGCGCCGCCAGCGGCCGCCGCAGGCGGGCTAAGCGGACGCTCACGGCAGTTCCAGGGGGAGCTTGATGCCGTCCAGGACGTTGGGGCAGGGGCAGGAGCGCTCGGCGGGCAGCGCCTTGACGACGTCGGCGACGACCCCGCGGAGCCGGTCGATGTTGTCGCCGAAGACGCGCAGGACCTCCTCCATCGTGACGCCCTCGCCCTCCTCGATGCCCGCGTCGAGGTCGGTGACGAGGCAGAGCGAGGTGTAGCAGAGCGCCAGCTCGCGGGCGAGGACGGCCTCCGGGTGGCCGGTCATCCCGATCAGCGTCCACCCCTGCGAGGCGAACCACTGGGACTCGGCCCGGGTGGAGAAGCGGGGGCCCTCGATGACGACGAGGGTGCCGCTGTCGACCGGCTCCCACCCCGAGGCGCGCGCGGACTCGGCGACGGCACGGCGGCCCGTCGGGCAGTAGGGGTCGGAGAAGGAGACGTGGACGGCGGCGCCGTGCTCGTAGTAGGTCTGGTCGCGCCCGGACGTCCGGTCGGCGAGCTGGTCGGGGACGGCCAGCGTGCCGGGCCCGTGGTCGGGGGTGAGGGAGCCGACCGCGCACGGCCCGAGCACCTGGCGGACGCCGAGGGACCGCAGCGCCCACATGTTGGCCCGGTAGGGGATCTTGTGCGGGGGGAAGCGGTGGTCGCGGCCGTGCCGGGGGACGAACGCGACGCGGCGGCCCGCCAACTCGCCGATCGCGATGGGGTCGCTCGGCGGGCCGTAGGGGGTGTCGACCCGCACCTCCTCGACGTCGTCGAGGAACGAGTAGAACCCGGAGCCGCCGATGACGCCGATCTCGGCGGCGGGTTGGGACGCGGAAGCCGAAGTGGACATGTCGCCGACCCTAGCCACCCGGGCGCCGTCCCCGGCAGGCCGTCCACCGATTGTGGATAACTCCGCGGCGGAGCGGGCGAGGGGCCCGGCCGGAGCCGGGCCCCTCTCCGCGTCCGACGACGTCAGCCGACCGGGTCCAGCACCTTGGCCGGTTCCGTCGGCGCCTCCTTGGCGAGGCGTCCCGGCGTCCAGATCCGCCGCCCGATGTCGTAGGACAGGGCGGGCAGCAGCAGCGACCGGACGACGAGGGTGTCGAGCAGGACGCCGAACGCGACCGCGAAGCCCATCTCGACCATGAACACCAGCGGCAGCGTGACCATGGACGCGAAGGTGGCCGCGAGGACGAGGCCGGCCGAGGTGATGACACCGCCGGTGACGGTGAGGCCCCGCTGGATGCCGCGCCGCGTGCCGAGCGTCTGCGACTCCTCCCGGACGCGGTGCATCAGGAAGATGTTGTAGTCGACCCCCAGCGCGACCAGGAAGATGAAGGCCAGCAGCGGGAACCCGGAGTCGGTGCCCTCGAATCCGAAGGCGTGCTCGAAGATCACCGCGCAGGCGCCGAGCGAGGCGAGGAACGACAGCACCACGGTGCCCATCATCAGCAGCGGCGCGACGAGGGCGCGCAGCAGCGCGATGAGGATGAGGAGCACCATGCCCAGCACGATCGGGATGATCACCTTGTTGTCGCGGGCCGAGGCGCGCTTGATGTCCAGGGACGTCGCCGTCATGCCGCCGACCTTGGCGTCCGCGGACGGGACGGCGTGCACCGCGGACCGCAGGCGGTCGATGGTCTCGCGTGCGGCCTGGCTGTCGGCGGCGTCCTTCAGCGTCGCCTCGAACTTGACGTCGCCGTTCGCCGTGACCGGGGCGCTCACCTCGGCGACGCCCGCCGTTCCCCGCACGGCTTGGGCGATCTGTTCGGAGGCCGGCGCCTTGCCGATGACGACGGCCGGCGCGCCCGAACCGGCGGCGTAGTGCCGGGCGACGACCTCCGAGCCCTTCACCGAGTCGGGCTTGCCGGTGAACTGGCCCGCGTCCGACAGGCCGTCCGCCTTGAGCGAGCCCAGGCCGAGGGTGAGGACGATCAGCCCGAGCATGGTCGCGGCCCAGAGCGCGCGCGGGCGCTTCCCGACCATCCCGGCCACGCGGCTCCAGATGCCGTGCTCGGCCTCGTAGGCCTCGGGCTCCAGGTACTTGGCGTCGTAGCGGGGGATCAGGGGCCAGAACAGCCAGCGGCCGCAGATGACCAGGAGTGCGGGCAGGAGGGTCGTCATGGCGGCGAGCGCGGTGAGGACGCCCGCGGCGGCGACGGGGCCCATGCCGGCGGTGGAGTTCATCTCGGCGAGCATCAGGCACAGCAGCCCGACGGCCACGGTGGCGGCGGAGGCGATGATGGCGGGCGCGGCGCGGTGCAGCGCGTACGCCATGGCCTCGTGCCGGTCCTCATGCCGGTGGAGTTCTTCCCTGTAGCGGGCGACGAGCAGGAGCGCGTAGTCGGTGGCGACACCGAAGACGAGGACGGTCAGGATGCCGGCGCTCTGGCCGTTGACGGTGAGGTCCGCGTACTTGGCGAGCAGATACACCGTCGACTGGGCCAGCCCCAAGGCGAAGACGGCGCTGAGCACGGGGACGAACCACAGGACGGGGCTGCGGTAGATGAACAGCAGCAGGACGATGACGACGAGGCCGGCGGCGATGAGCAGGAAGCCGTCCAGGCTCTGGAAGACCTCGAACTGGTCGGCGCCGCCGCCGGCGGGACCGGTGACGTGCGAGGCCAGCCCGGGAGGCCCGCGCTCGGCGAGGTCGCGTGCCTGGTCGACGGCGGCGATGAGGTCCTCGTCCGTCAGCGGCACGAGGGTCTGCAGGGCCTTGCCGTCCTTGGACGGGAACGGCCCCTGCGCCTTCTGCGCTCCAGGCAGCTTCTGGAAGGCCGCCAGGTCGGACTCGGCCTTGGCCCTGTCCGCCGCGGTGATCCCGCCGGACCGCTCGTAGACGACGACGGCGAGCATCGTCTCGTCCTTGCGGAACTGCTTCTCCAACTCGACGACCCGCGTGGACTCGGCCCCGGCGGGCAGCCAGGAGGCCGCGTCGTTCTTCTCGACGTCGCCGAGCTTGCCGGCGAGGGGGCCGAGGGCGGCCAGCAGGACGATCCAGAGGGCCAGGACGGCCCATTTGGTACGCCGTCCGGCGATCAGTCCGGCCAGGCGGTACGACCGCGGCCTGGGGGGAGCCGGGCTAGGTGCGCTCATGGTTCCTCTCCTGTGTGCAACCGGGCGAAATCGAGATATGTCGCGTTGGACCAAAGAGTCTCTCGTCTGGCGAGACATGTCAAGTACTATCGCGAATCCTCGAAAGGCTCACTCCGGATAAGCTTCTCGTTAAGAGAGTCTCTCTAAAGTAGAGCTAAGTCAAGTCGCATGAGAGGAGGAGTCCTGCCGGACCGGGGCCGCCCCCTCGTCTCATCCATGGTCGCGAAACGTATGCGGTGCCGCGTCAGGCGTGGGGACGGACCCGCACTACCTCTTCCGGGGCAAACGAAAGCCGCCGCCTACGCCGGGAGACGTAGGCGGCGGCTCGGAGGAACGGCGAAAGCCGGGGGACCCGGACGGGCCCCCCGGTGCGTGCGGAGAGGTCTTACGAGGTCAGGCGACCTTCTCGGTCGAGGACGACGTCTTGCCGGACGACGAGGACGACGAGGACGACGACGAGTCGGCGGACGACGAGGACGAGTCCGACTTGGCGGAGTCGCTCGAAGAGCCGTTGGACGACCCGTTCGACGAGCCGTTGGACGAGGCCCCCACGGTGGAGGACGACTTGCCGGAGCCGCGGCTGTCGGTGCGGTAGAAGCCCGAGCCCTTGAAGATGATCCCCGCGGCGGAGAAGACCTTGCGGAGCCTGCCGCTGCACGCCGGGCACTCGGTCAGCGCGTCGTCGCTGAACTTCTGCACGACCTCCAGAGGCTCGCCGCACTCGGTGCAAACGTACTGATACGTCGGCACGGTTCCTCCTCGCTGCCTCAGCCCGGCGGCGGGCCGGACTGGCACTCACTCTAGACGACTGCTAATGGTACCCATGCGGAGAACAGGATTCGCCCCCGGGATGTTCCCAGGCCGGGCATGGCCCGGGTCAGGTCCCCTTCTCCCCGAACCAGCCCGCCAGCCTGCCCTTGCGGCTGACCGCGCGCAGCCTGCGCTCGGTGGCCTCGCGCACCTCGGCGGTGGTCACGACCAGCAGCGTGTCGCCCGCCTGCAGGGGCGTCGTGGGCTCGGGCACGAAGCTCGCCCCGTCCCGCACGACCAGGGTGATGGACGCGCCGGGCGGCAGCCGCAGCTCGAAGATCTCCACACCGCTCATCATCGAGTCGGTGGGGATCCGCACCTCCAGCAGGTCGGCGTGCAGCTCCTCCAGTGGCGCCGCCTCGACGTCCAGCTCGCGGGTCTGCTCGTCGCTCCGCAGCCGGCACAGCCGCGCCGCGAGCGGCAGCGTCGGCCCCTGGAGCAGGGTGAACACCACGACGATGTTGAACACGATCGCGAAGAGCCGGTCGGCGTTCCCGACGTCCGCGACCATCGGGATGGTGGCGAGGACGATCGGGACGGCCCCCCGCAGCCCCGCCCAGGACGCGAACATCTTCTCGCCCCACGACAGCCCGAAGCCCAGCGTGGACAGCACCACCGAAAGCGGGCGGGCCACCAGCAGCAGGACGAAGCCGACGACGAGCGCGGGAAGGATGTGGCCGGGCAGGTCGCCGGGGTCGGCCAGCAGGCCCAGCATCACGAACAGCCCGATCTGCGCGAGCCATCCGACGCCCTCGGCGAAGCCCCGTGTGGCGGGGCGGTGCGGGAGCCGCGAGTTCCCGAGGACGAGGGCGCTGACGAAGACGGCGAGGAACCCGCTGGCGTGCATCAGGGAGGCGGCCCCGTAGGAGCCGATCGACAGCGACAGCACGGCGATGGGGTAGAGGCCGGAGGCGGGCAGCGCGACGCGGCGCAGCGCCTGCGCGCCCAGCCAGCCGATCGCGACGCCGACGATCCCGCCCGCGACCAGCTCGTACACCATGATGCCGAGCAGCTCCGCCAGGTTGGGGGCGCCGGTGTGGGTGCTGAGCGTGACCACGATGATCACGACGGGGGCGTCGTTGAAGCCGGACTCGGCCTCCAGCAGCCCGGTCAGCCGGGACGGCAGGGGCAGCCGCCGCAGCACCGAGAACACCGCGGCCGCGTCGGTGGGGGCGAGCACGGCGGCGAGCAGGAACGCCGAGCGCCATTCCATGCCGACGAGCCACATGGCGGCGAGCGCGACGACGACGATGCTGATCAGGGTGCCGAGGGTGGACACGCTGAGGGCGGCGGGGACCGAGGGCCGCATGCGCCGCCAGCTGGTGGTGACGCCGCCCTCGGCGAGGATGAGCACGAGGGCCGCGAGGCCGAGCGTCTCGGCCAGTTCCGCGTTGTCGAACCGGATGTGGAGGGGGCCCGACTCGCCGATGAGGAGTCCGAGGCCCATGTACGCCAGCAGCGTGGGGAGGCCCGCCTGGTGCGACAGCCGGACGGCGACGATCGCGCTGAGTACCAGCGTGGCCCCGAGGAGTAGCCAGATGTCGAGGTGCACATCCCACCCTTCGAGGTCGTCAAACTTGATCGTTTAGGAATCCTACAGATTCACGGGCCGATCGCATATTTACAGTTGAGGGACGGCGTGTCCGGGATGCCGCTTATCGCCGAATGACCTGTGGTTTTACCCCGTTCACCACGTTCGCTACGTCCCGTCCCTGAACGGCCGCGGTGACGTTGTCGCGCACTATCCCGAGCAGGTTCAGCTGCGACTGCACGGATCCCCCCGCCGTGTGCGGCGACAGAAGGACGTCCTCACGGGAGCGCAGCGGATGGTCCTCCGGAAGGGGCTCCTGCTCGAACACGTCCAGCGCGGCCCCCGCCAGACGTCCCGAATCCAGTGCGGCCAGTACGGCGTCGTCAGGCGCGATGCCCCCGCGCGCCACGTTCACCAGCAGCGCCCTGTCCGGCAGCAGGGCCAGCCGCTCCGGGCCGATCAGCCCCCTCGTCTCCTCTGTGAGCGGCAGGGCGAGGACGAGGATGTCGGACGTCGCCAGGAGGTCGTCCAGCTCCCGGTACGTCGCCGCCGCCTCCGGGCGCCTCCGCCTCGTCCAGTACGAGACGGTGCAGCCCAGGGCCGCGAACAGCCGCGCGGCCTCGGCGCCGATCGCGCCGAACCCGACGATGCCGACCCGCTGCGTGTGGATCTCGCGCGGGTTGCGTCCCGTCATCTCCATCTGCGGCCAGCCGCCCGCGCGGACGGCGCGGTCGCCCCACGCGAGGTTGCGGCACAGCGCGAACGCCGCGCCGACCGCCCACTCGGCGACCCCGCGCGCGTTGAACCCCGCCGCGTTCGCCACGGGCACGCCCGCGGCGGCCCACGCGGCGAGGTCTGTGCTGTCGGTCCCGACTGCGGGCACCTGGACGAACGAGACCCGCGGCGCGGCGGCCGCGGCCTCGGCGTCCAGCGCCAGCCGACCGGTGAAGTCGCCGATCACCAGGTCGGCGCCGGGCAGCGCGGCGAGCAGGCCCGCCCGGTCCCTGGTCCGCGGGAACGTCACCTCGACGGCGTCTCCCAGCGGGGCGAGCAACCCCTGGACGATCTCGTCCGCGATCGGGGGCAGGGAAAGGATCCGCCACGGCGCCGTCATCTCGAACCTCCCGTCGGGCGTACTCGACCGCGTCCCCCAGCCGCGATCTTGGCCCTCTCACTCTACGAGCAGGCCGGCCGCCGCGAGCAGGTCAGCCCAGGCGGACCAGCCCCCGGGACGGCGTCACCGCGGCCCGGACGCGCTGGTCGTGCGGCTCGGCCGGGACGCTGTCGACCAACTCCCCGTCGTACAGCAGCGCCACGGTCAGGATGGCCGGGCCCACGCGCGAGAGCGCCCGGTCGTAGGACCCGCCGCCGCGGCCGAGGCGCACGCCCCGCCGGTCGACCGCCACCGCGGGCACGAGCACGACGTCCGCGCTGGCCACGGCGCCGGGGCCGCGCGGCGGCTCGGACGACTCCAGGCACCCGCGCGCCCCGGGCACGAGCGAGTCGGGGCCCTCGTAGGAGGCCCAGTCGAGATCGCCGTCCGGGAGCAGGCGGGGGACCAGCACGTACGTGCCGCGCTTCCACAACGCGAACAGCAGGCTTCGGGTGTCCGGCTCGTCGCCTATCGACACGTACGCCGCGATGGTCCCGGCCATCTCCACCTCCGGGAGCGACAGCAGCGCGTCCCGGATCGGACGCGCCGCGCCGAGGCGCTCCTCTGGCGGCATCGCCGCACGTCGTCCCAGCAGTTCGGCCCGGAGGCCGGTCTTCGTAGCGATGTCGTGCACGCTTGGTCCTCGCGGATGACTAGGGTCATTACATGGCCGACATTGCACCAGTGCTCAAAGCGGTCGTCCCGGCGGCCGGCCTCGGTACCCGATTCTTGCCCGCGACCAAGGCGACTCCCAAGGAGATGCTGCCCATCGTCGACAAACCGGCGATCCAGTATGTCGTGGAGGAGGCCGTCGACGCTGGGCTGTCCGACGTCCTGATGATCACCGGGCGCAGCAAGCGGTCCATCGAGGACCACTTCGACCGAGCCTACGAGCTGGAGGAGGCGCTGCGCGCGAAGGGCGACGACGAGCGCCTCGACGCCGTGCACGAGTCCAGCGACCTGGCGATCATGCACTACGTCCGGCAGGGCGAGCCGCGCGGCCTCGGGCACGCGGTGCACTGCGCCCGCCAGCACGTCGGGCGCGAGCCGTTCGCGGTGCTGCTCGGCGACGACATGATCGACGCCCGCGACAAGCTGCTGCAGCGCATGATCGAGGTGCGCGGCCAGCACGGCGGCAGCGTCATCGCGCTGATGGAGGTCGAGCCCGACCAGGTCTCGGCGTACGGGTGCGCGGCCATCGAGGCGACGGACGAGGAGGACGTCGTCCGCATCTCCGACCTCGTCGAGAAGCCCGCCGCCGAGGAGGCCCCCAGCAACTGGATCATCATCGGCCGCTACGTCTGCGACCCGGCCGTGTTCGACGTCCTGGAGAAGACCCCGCCCGGCCGCGGCGGCGAGATCCAGCTGACCGACGCGCTGCGCACCCTCGCCGACATGCCCGCCGACCAGGGCGGCGGCGTCTACGGGGTCAAGTTCCGGGGCCGCCGCTACGACACCGGCAACAAGCTGGAGTACCTGCGGACGGTCGTCCAGTTCGCGGCGGAACGGCCCGATCTGGCGCCGGAGTTCCTCCCGTGGCTGCGCGAGTTCGTCCGCACCCAGGACGGCGTGGGCGACGCCGCGGATTCGTGACGGCACGTCAGACTGGGGCCGTGGGAATGCGAACGGTCGACGAGCATCTGACGGAGATCCTCGGCAGCGTCTCGGCGCTGCCGCCGCTTGACCTGGCGCTGCTGGAGGCGCAGGGCACGGTGCTCGCCGAGCCGGTGACCGCGCCGGTGCCGCTGCCGCCGTTCGACAACTCCGCGATGGACGGCTACGCCGTCGTCGCGGCCGACATCGCCGCGGCCACCGAGGCCGAACCCGTCGTGCTGCCCGTCGTCGGCGACATCGTCGCGGGCGACTCCGGCGTGGCGGCGATCCGGCCCGGCCTGACCGCCCGGATCATGACGGGCGCGCCCCTGCCGGCGGGCGCGGACGCCGTCATCCCCGTCGAGTGGACGGACGGCGGCAACGCCACCGTCCGTATCTCGCGCGCGGCCCCGCCGGGCAACTACATCCGCCGGGCGGGCGAGGACGTCCTCGCAGGCCAGGTCGTCGCCGAGGCCGGCACCCGGCTCTCGGCCCCGCAGATCGGCATGCTCGCGGCGGTCGGACGGTCCCGGGTGACGGTCCGCCCGAAGCCGCGCATCGTGGTCGTCTCCACGGGCGACGAGCTGCGCGAGCCCGGCACGTCCCTGGCGCCCGGCCAGATCTGGGAGTCCAACAGCTTCATGCTCACCGCCGCCGTGGTCGAGGCGGGCGGGGTGGGCTTCCGGCAGACCACCGTGCAGGACGAACCCGCCAAGGTCCTTGAGATGCTCCACGACCAGCTCGTCCGGGCCGACGCCATCGTCACCACCGGGGGCGTCTCCATGGGCACCAAGGACGTCGTCAAGGAAGTGCTCACCGGCACCGGGACGGTGGGCTTCCACAAGGTGCGGATGCGTCCCGGCAAGCCGCAGGGGTTCGGCCTCCTGGAAGGCACTCCCGTCTTCACTCTCCCTGGCAACCCTGTAAGCGCGTACGTGTCGTTCCAGGTTTTCGTGCGTCCCGCCCTACGCGCCATGCAGGGGCTGCCGCCCGAACCGCTTCCCACCGTGAGCGCCGTCCTCGCCGAGGACGTCAAGTCGCCCGCGGGGCTCCGCCACTTCCTCCGGGGCAGGCTGTCGTCCACCCGGGGCTTCCACACCGTCACGGCGGCCGACGTGCAGGGCTCGCACCAGCTCGGCTCCCTGTCGTCCGCGAACGCCCTCATCGAGATCCCCGAGGACGTCGAAGCCCTGCCCGCCGGTTCGCACGTCGAGGTCATGAGGTTGCCGTCATGAGCGCCACGGGTCCGGAGTTCACCCACCTGGACGACAAGGGATCGGCCCGCATGGTCGACGTGTCGTCGAAGGACGTCTCGAACCGGACGGCGACCGCGACGGGGTTCGTCCGGCTGTCGCCCGAATGCGTCGCCCTCCTGCGCTCCGGCGACATCCCCAAGGGCGACGCCGTGTCCGTCGCCCGCATCGCCGGGATCATGGGCGCGAAGCGGGTGCCCGACCTCGTCCCGCTGTGCCACCCGATCGCGCTGCACGGCGTCACCGTCGACCTCGACGTCCGCGACGAGGGCGTCGCGATCACCGCGGTCACCCGCACCGCCGACCGCACCGGCGTCGAGATGGAGGCGCTCACCTCCGTCACCGTCGCCGCGCTCGCGCTGGTCGACATGGTGAAGGCCGTCGACCCCGCCGCCGTCATCACCGACGTCCGCGTCGAGGAGAAGACCGGCGGCAAGACCGGGGTGTGGCGCCGATGATCAGGGCGATGGCGGTCACCGTCTCGAACCGCGCCGCGGCGGGCGTCTACGAGGACAGGTCCGGCCCGGTGCTGGTCGAGATGCTGGAGGACCTCGGCTGCCAGGTGGACGGCCCCGTCGTCGTCCCGGACGGCGAACCGGTCACCGGCGTCCTGCGCGACGCGGTCGCCGCGGGCTACGACGTCGTCGTCACGACCGGCGGGACCGGCCTCACCCCGACCGACCAGACCCCCGAGATGACCCGGGCGGTCATCGAGCGGGAGGTCCCGGGCATCGCCGAGGCCATCCGCCTGGAGGGCCGCGACAAGGTCCCCGCCGCGATCCTGTCGCGCGGCCTGGCCGGAATCGCGGGCCGCACCCTCATCGTCAACCTCCCCGGCTCGACCGGCGGCGTCCGCGACGGCATGACCGTCCTGGCCCGGGTCCTGCCCCACGCGGTCGACCAGATCAACGGCGGCGACCACCCCCGCCCGCCGAGCTAGGCGCGGATGACGCGGACGCCGGCCTCGGCGAAGGCGGCCAGCTCCGGCTCGGGAGCCGCCGCGTCCGTCACCAGGACGTCGATCTCCTCCGGTTCGCGGATGCGGGCGAACGCGCGGTGGCCGACCTTGGAGCCGTCCTCACACCGGGCCCTTTCCCGCGGGCGGACGGGGATGCCGGCCGTGCTTACCTGAGCGTTGCGGCCGTGGAACAATCAGTATCGATCATATGTGCGCATTGGGGGGGCCATGGCGAAGCCGGACGACGACCGCGCCGTCACCTTGACCAACGCGCGGATCGTCCTGCCGGACGGCGTCCGCGACGGCGCCCTCCACATCTCCCGCGGCACCGTCTCCGGCGCCCCCGTCGCCGGTGAAGTGATCGACCTCGACGGGCGGTACGTCGTGCCCGGCTTCGTGGACATGCACGTCCACGGCGGCGCGGGCGCCTCCTACCAGCTCGGAGACCCGGACGACGCCCACCGGGCCGCCTCCTTCCACCTCGCGCACGGCACCACCACCACGATGGCGAGCCTCGTCACCGGCGACCAGGAGGAACTGGCCCGCGCCGTCGAGGGCCTGGCCGACCTCGCCGCCGACGGCGTGCTCGCGGGCGTCCACCTGGAGGGCCCCTACCTGGCCCGCTCGCGCTGCGGCGCGCACGACCCGGCCCTGCTGCGCGACCCGGACCCCGCCGAGTTCCGCCGGCTCGTCCGCCTCGGCCGCGGGCACGTCCGCATGATCACCCTCGCGCCCGAGCTGCCGGGCGCCCTCGACCTCGTCCGGGAGGCGGTGGACGCGGGCGTGATCGCGGCCGTCGGCCACACCGACGGCACCGGCCAGGCCGCCAGGGCCGCCTTCGACGCGGGCGCCCGCGTGGCGACGCACCTGTTCAACGCGATGCGCCCGCTGCACCACCGCGAGGGCGGCCCGGTCGCCGCCGCCCTGAACGACCCCCGGGTCACCGTCGAGCTGATCAACGACGGCGTCCACGTGGAGCCCGCCGTGGCCCGCCTCGCCTTCGCCGCCACGCCCCGCGTCGCGCTCATCACCGACGCGATGGCGGCCGCCGGGATGGGCGACGGCGACTACCGCCTCGGCGTGATGGACGTCGAGGTCCGCGACGGCCGCGCCACCCTCGCGGGCGGGACGTCCATCGCGGGCAGCACGATCACCATGGCGGACGCGTTCCGCCGCGCCGTCACCGACGTCGGCCTGCCGATCGAACGCGCCGCGGGGGCCGCGTCCCTCACCCCGGCGCGCGCGCTCGGCATCGACTCCCGCGTCGGCTCCCTGGAGCCCGGCAAGGACGCGGACCTGGCCGTCCTGGACGACGACCTGAAGATCGCCTGGGTGATGAAACAGGGTCGACGCGTGTGACGGCCGTGCCCGAACGCCCCGCGTGCCCGATTTCTCGGCGACAATTGATGGCGTTCAGACATCCGACCAGGGAATCATGGAACCGTGGAACGTTTGCGGGGATGGCCGGTCACCCTGACCGAGGGCCCTGTCGGGCTGCGCCCGCTGCGGCACCGCGACGCCGCCGTCTGGCGTGAGCTGCGGGTCCGCAACGCCGACTGGCTCCGCCCGTGGGAGCCCACCAACCCCGAGACGCCGCTGTTCCGCAGCGGCCTCGGCCCGTACATCAGCATGGTCCACACCATGCGCCGCGAGGCCCGCCACGGCCTCGCCCTCCCGTGGGTCGTCACCCACGAGGACGAGTTCGCCGGCCAGCTCACCGTCGGCGCGATCGTCTGGGGCTCGGCGCGGTCCGCGCAGATCGGCTACTGGGTCGACAAGCGCGTCGCCGGACGCGGCGTCATTCCCACCGCCGTGGCCCTCGCCGTCGACCACTGTTTCTTCACCGTCGGCCTGCACCGCCTCGAGGCGAATATCCGTCCGGAGAACACCGCCAGCCGCCGGGTCGTCGAAAAACTCGGTTTCCGCGAAGAGGGAATTCGTCGCCGCCATCTGCACATCGACGGCGCCTGGCGCGATCACATCTGCTACGCCCTCACCGTCGAGGACGTGCCCGGTGGCCTGCGCGCCCGCTGGCTGGCGGACCGGAAACAGGCATTTCCCCGGCGCACCTGAGCCGCCCATGACTTTCCCGCCGTAAGAATCCTCCGTTCGAGAAGTCCCGGCAAACGGAGAGTAACGGCGAGATCGATCTCGCGACACACCGCCCCTTATGCTCGTCAACCTCTGACAGCCCCTCGTACCGTGCGGGGCGTGACCCTGCTCCCATTGCACGTTCGCGCGCCGAAAGTCGGCCCGCCTGCCGAGCGTGCCCTGGGGCGGTGGGGCCGATGAGCAGCGCCGTCCTCTACCTCGCGATCGTCGCCGTCTGGGCCGTCGTCCTGGTCCCCATGTGGCTGCGCCGCGACACCGAGACGACGGGGATCTCCCGCCTTCTCCACAAGCGCCCCGACGAGCCCGTCGCCGACGACGAGGAGGAGACCCTCCCGGACGAGGAGACCCCGGCGCCGCGCCGCCCGGTGCGCCGGGCCACCGTCATCGCCCGGCGCCGCCGCCGCACCGCCGGCCTCGCCGCGCTCCTGTTCACCTCCGTCGCGATCACCGCCGCCGGCGTCGCGCCCTGGTGGATCATCGCGCCCCCGGTCCTGCTCCTGGCCGGCCACCTGGCGCTGCTCCGCGTCGCCGTCGGCATGGACGCCGCCCGCCGCCGCGCCGCCGCCCAGGCCCGCGCCGCGGCCCGCGCCCGCGCCCTGCAGGCCCGCCACGCCGCCGAGACCGCCGAACCCGCCGAGGTCATCGAACTCGTCACCCCCGACGAGGTCTTCGACCAGTACGCCGACGACCGCCGAGCCGTCGGCGAATAACCGGTGCGCGAGCACCCCCCGATGTTTGCTAACCTTACGGAGTCCTCGGGGCTGTGGCGCAGTCCGGTAGCGCACCTCGTTCGCATCGAGGGGGTCAGGGGTTCAAATCCCCTCAGCTCCACCGAGACACCCAAGGTCAGAGGCCGGTTCAGGAGAAATCCAGACCGGCCTCTAATCATTTGGCGCCTCATCGCCACCAATACCGAGCAACACCAGCCGGCACGATACGGCGCCAACGTCAGCCCCACCCCACATCGACGCGCTCACAATGCCCTGCCGCGGGGCGCGCCCGACGAGAAGGCGATTGTCAGGCGGGCGTCCTACTGCAGTCACGCACGGCACCAGCCGCCAGGTCGAGAACGGATCGGGCGCCGAACCCATGTGCGTCCATACCGAGAAGGCAGCGCGCAAAGAGCGCGCGAGGCACACGTGGCTGTCGGGGCTCAGGACGTGCGCGGAGTGACACTCCGGCCGATGAGTGCTCCGCTGAACAGCGCCGCCGCCTCCAGGACTGGCTGTCCGCGCATCCGGCCGGACTGTGAGAGCGTGCGTATCGCCGGCGTGACCCGCCTCAACCTCTGACCTCCTCGCCTGCGAACGGCGAGGGCTTGTTGGTCCAGAAGGCCTCGCCGGCGTGACCGCTGGGGCGCCTGGTGAGTCCCCGACGAACTGCGTCCGTCGTCCGCGGCGATGAGCGATGCCTTTCGGGCCGGTCGCGGGTCTTCATTGGTGAGGGCCTTAGGGGCTTGCAGGAGGAGACAGCGGGGTGAGCCGGACGATGGTTCAGGTCACGAGCGGAAGAGTTGATGCGCAGGGGGAGGGAGTGCGGAGAACGGATCAGGACGAGTTCGCCGCGCTCGCGGAGCCATTTCGCCGCGAGCTTCTGGCCCACTGCTACCGCATGACGGGCTCCGCTGACGACGCCGCGGATCTGGTGCAGGAGACCTACTTGCGCGCTTGGCGGGCCTACGGCGGGTTCGAGGGCCGGTCGTCCTTCCGTGCCTGGATGTACAAGATCGCAACCAATGTGTGCCTCAGAGCCCGCGAGCGACGCGGCCGCCGCCCTCTGCCGTCGGGACTGGGCCCTGCGAGTGAGGACCCCCACATCGCGCCGGTGGAGAGAGCCGACGTCATGTGGCTTGAGCCCCTTCCGGACGCGGCGGTGACGGCGGGACCGGCCGATCCCGCCGCCATCGTGACCGCGCGGGAGACGCTCAGGCTGGCCCTCGTCGCGGGCCTGCAGCATCTGCCGCCGCGGCAGCGAGCGGTGTTCATCCTGACGGAGGCGTTGGACTTCCCCGCCGCGGACGTGGCCGCCATGCTGGGCACCTCGGTGGCGGCTGTGAAGAGCCTGCTTCAGCGTGCTCGCTCCGGCATGGCCCAAGTGACAGCGCAGGAAGGCGTCGCTGAGCCGACCGAGCCGGAGGCGCGCGCTCTGCTCGATCAATACATGGCGGCCTTCGAGAACGGCGACCTGACCGCTCTCGAGCAGGCGCTGCGGAAGGACGCCGCCCTGGAGATGACCGGCTACAGCACATGGTTCTCCGGTCTGGAGACGTGTCTGCGTTATATCGGGGACGTCATGGGGCCACCCGGTACGTGGCGCATGTTTCCCACGAGCGCGAACGGGCAACCCGCCGCCGCCGCTTATCTGCGAACCGACGACGGGACCTACGCCGCGTTCGGCATCGCAGTGCTCACGGTCGCCTCTGACGGCATAGAACGCATCACGCTTTTCGGTGAACCCGCACTGCTGCCGAAGTTCGGCTTCCCGCCGGTATTCCCCTGCAACTGAGCGTGGACTTGGCTCGGCCTGGACGCTTTCCGCGGCGATATCACGCTCCTTTCCCGCCAGAAGTGACGACTCGACCGGCACCCCCCACCTGCTCACACGATCAGGTGGGGGGTGCCCGGGAACGCGGCGGTTCTGACGGTCGCGACACCTACAAGCCGCAGGCGCGTGCGGGAACGATGACCAGGAACTCCAGCTGGCCGCTCGGGGCCGGGCATCGGAACACGTGAGTGTGCGCTAGGAGGCCCTGCCCGCGTCCTTCCCGACGGTGTAGTTCAGTACGACGACACCGGACTCACGGGAATGCGTACCGACCAAGGTCAGCGGCGTCTTGGGGTTCTTACGGACCGCTCCCAGCGGCCGGCCGACGACGACGGGGTGAACCGCGAAGCGGAGCCGATCGAGGAGGCCGTGTTCGAGGAGGGTGTGCGAGAGCTGTCCATGGCCGAAGACGACCAGGTCGCCGCCGCCCTCCTCTTTCAGCTTCCGCACCTCGGAGACCACGTCGCCCCGCACGATCACGGAGTTGTTCCAGTCCGCTCGTTCGAGCTTCGAGGAGAACACGTACTTTCGGATCCCGTTGATCGCGTCGGCGAAGTCTCCGGTCTGCCCCGGCCACCGCCAGGACAGGTCCTCGTAGATGCCGCGTCCCATGAGCATGGCGTCGCATCCCTGCAGGAGCTCGAAGGCCTCCTTGAGGAACTGGTCGTCGAAGTAGTCCAGAGCCCAGGATCCGGGGTCGTCCACGACCCCGTCGAGGCTCATCAGCGTCGACTCGACGATCTTGCGCATATGTCGTCCTTTCCAATTGTGCGGAACCGATGGTGGTGCGGCTCGGGTGTCAGTTCTGCTGACTGACGGGTTCGGGAGGCCACACGTGGATCCGGTCGGCGGTGATGCGCACCGCCACTCGCTCGGCCTCGGGTTCGGGCGGCGGTGCCGCGCCGTCCATGTAGCGGTCGTACATCTCGTGAAGGAGCGCCTTGTCGGGGTCGTCGGTGATCGTCACCGTTCCGCGGATCTCCACGTAGCCGGACGCGTGCGCCAGCACGAGCAGGCTTATGCGGGGATCGCGCTCCATGTTGCGGGTCTTCTGCCGCCCCCTGATCGTGCTGAAGACGACCGTGTCGCCCTCGCGCTTGACGAAGATCACTGAGGACTGCGGCCGGCCGTCGGGGTTCGTGGTCGCCAGGATCGCGGCATGCGGCCCGTCGAGCAGCTCACGGGCGGTGGCGGGCAGGTTGACGGTCAAGGGCCTTCTCCGCTGACGAGTGGTTGATGCGGGGCGTGGCGGGTCGCCCCGCCTCTGCCGCCCCGACCGACTCGGATGAGTCGGAGCAGCAATGAAGATCCAGCAGAGGGGCCAGAGGAATCGCAAGGCGGAAAACGCGCCTCAGGCAGCCGTTCGGTTGAACAAGCGGTTTCCCAATCGTGCTAACCGCCATCGGCTTCGTCAGCTTCTTCAGGAAGCTGCGGGGCGGCCCGACATGGGGAAGGCGGTTGAGGTCGAGGAGCGTCTGGCGCGTCGGCGTCCGAAGGCATGGCGCAAGGAGCCCGGGCTGCCGTTGGGGGATTGGGTCGAGAGCAGATTGCAGCGGCGTCTCCGGCTGGAGGACGACGGACGGGCCGATGAGCGACGTCTTGCCTGAGTTCGGCGGCGTGGCCGGCGGGCCAAACTCCGCACCCTCCCCAAGGCGCGAGTCGCGACCGAGGGCACCGTCGAGAGGCGTTGGTAGCGCGCGTTGCTCCCGGCAATGCTTGGCTCCATGGCGCCGGGAAAATCAGGTGTTCGCTTGGAGGCGTCGTGTCAGAGTGGCGCCGTGGCTGGTCCCTGAGATGAGCGAGTCCGAGTATCTGCGAGAGATCGAAGCTCGTAGTCGCGCCGTGGTCAACGAGGCTTTCGCCGATGAGTCATCATGCTCCGGCCGGCGGCCATGCCGTTCGGGATGGACGACGACTACGAGACGGCATGTCGGCGGCTCAACGTGGACCCTCGTCCCGAGGGGTGGGCGATCTGGAACACCTGGAGTGATCAGGGGTTGCCGGTAGCGCTTGTCATGACCGACATCGACGGGACGGAAGGGCTGCTCATCAACTGGGCGAATGGATCGGATGGCTGACAAGAGCTGTGCAGCCATGGGTGAGGCGCGTTGGCCGCTCCTGGTTGATTGCGTCTGGGTTCGGATTCGCGGGCGTTGAGTCGCGTGGTCGGGGGCGGCGATCGCTTCTAGGGGGCTGGTGTGGGGACGTTGCTCAAGCGAGTGAGATCGGTGCCCTGGGGTGAGCTTCGAGATTCCTCGGGGTCAGCGGTCGGAGTTCCGTCGCTGTTGGCGAAGGTCGCGTGGGGCGGTCCGGCTGAGTCGGCCCTGGCGTTGGACGACCTGCGCTTCCGACTGTGCCGGGACGGCATCGCGGTCGAGGAGGCGACCGCTGCGGCCGTTCCGCTGTTGTGGGAGTTGGCACAGGCGCCGCAGGTGGCATGTCGGTCCGAGATCCTGCGGTTTCTGCACGAGATTTGGTGTAGTCGCGCCTGGAGCCGGGCCGCAGCGGAGTCGCCAGGCTCGCCGGATTATGTGCTGAAGGCGAATTGGGAACGTTCGGCTCATCGGGCGGTCAGGGCCGGAGTTCTCACTGCGCGTCGGTTGGTGCTGGATCCCGATATCGAAGTGGCCTGGGCGGCGCAGCAGCTCGTCACCGCTCTCGGCGAGGGCTGAGGAGAGCGGGGCAGGGGCCCACGGCGGCCGTTGTTTCGATGACCTGCGTCTAGTCATGGGTCTGTTGCTCCGCCGTACGGATCAGGTGGAGTGGGGGGCGGTCCAGCTTGTGAGGAGGCTCAGGGCCTCGGCGGTGGGGGAGGCGGGTTCGACGTTGTAGACGCACAGAGTCTGGTCGGTGTCGCCGGGGACCTGGAAGGACTCGTAGGCGAACTCCAGGTCGCCTACGACGGGGTGGTGGTAGCGCTTGGTGCCGTGGGTCCGGCGCAGGACGCGGTGGTCGTTCCACCAGGTGGAGAACTCGGGTGATTTGACGGTGAGTTCGCCGATCAGGTCGGCGAGCTGCCTGTCGTGGGGGTGGCGGCCCGCTTCGAGGCGGAGGACGGCGACGGTCTCGGCGGCGATGCGTTCCCAGTCGCCGACCTGCTCGCGGGCGGCGGGGTCGAGGAGGTAGTAGCGGGCGAGGTTGCGCTGCGGGACGGGCAGGGCGTCGAAGTCGGTGAGGACCTCGCGGGCGAGCCGGTTGGTGGCCAGAACGTCGGTGCGTCGGCCGAGGATGAAGGCGGGGACGTGCTCCAGGGTGTGGAGCATCAGGTGCAGGCCGGGACGGACCCGCTGCGGAGGCGCGGGGGTGCGGCGGGCGGGGGCGGGCCTGGCCAGGAGGTCGCGCAGGTGCTCGCATTCGGCGGGATCCATGCGCAGGGCCCGGCACAAGGCGTCGACGACCTCGGCGGAGGGGTTGGTGGCGCGGCCCTGTTCCAGGCGGGTGTAGTACTCGGTGCTGACGCCCGCGAGCCGGGCGATCTCGTCGCGGCGCAGTCCGGGCACCCGCCGTACCCGCCCGTCGGAGGGCAGGCCGGTCTCGTCCGGGTTGATCCGTGCGCGGCGGGTGCGCAGAAAGTCCGCGAGCTCCCTGTTGGCGGCCATACCCCCAGTGTGTGCCGGGACGGCCCGTGGGTGACCACCGAGGGTGGTCCTGCCGGTACCTGTTTTGCCGGTGCCTGCCCTAGCAAGGTCGTCTTAGGCGATTTCAGGCGGTGTTCTGGCTGATGTTCTGAAGGTGACGGTCGGTGACCGCCGGCCGGGAACGTCACCTGAAGGGTTGGACCATGACTCAGACCTCCGCCACCCCGCTGTCGGGCCGTGTCGCAGTGATCAGCGGTGCGTCCAGCGGTATCGGCGAGGCCACCGCCGAGCAGCTCGCCGCCCAGGGCGCGACCGTCGTGCTGCTGGCCCGCCGCGAGGACCGGCTCGCCGATCTCGTCGCGCGGATCGAGAAGGACGGCGGCTCCGCCGTGGCGATCGGCGTGGACGTGACCGACGCCGCCGCGGTCCAGGCCGCCGCCGACCGGGTCGCCGCCGAGCTGGGCGGCGCGGACCTGCTGTTCAACAACGCCGGGGTGATGCTTCCGGCGCCGGTCGAGGAGCTGGCCGCCGACCAGTGGAAGCACCAGATCGACCTGAACGTCACCGGCCTGATGAACACGATCGGCGCGTTCGTCCCGCAGCTGGTCGCGGCCGGAACCGAGCGCGGCGTCGCCGACCTGATCAACACCTCGTCGATCGCCGCGCAGAACATCTTCCCCAACTTCGCGGTGTACTCGGCCACCAAGGCGTACGTCACGCACCTGTCGCGGCACCTGCGCGTCGAACTCGGCGCCAAGAACGTGCGGGTGGCGGCGATCGAGCCCGGAATCGTCGGCACCGAGCTGCAGAGCCACGTCACCGACCCCGGCGCCCAGGAGTGGCTTGAGGGCTCCAAGGAGACGATGGAGTGGCTCACTCCGCAGGACGTCGCCGCCACCATCGGCTTCCTTGCCGCGCTGCCGCCGCGCGTCAACCTCCAGCAGGTCACCATCATGCCCACCGGCCAGCCCTCCTGACCCCCGGCGCGGCCCGGGCTCCGCATGGCGGCGGGGCCCGGGCTCGCCGCCTCGCGCGTGACTTATGGAGTCGGATCGGCTCCGTTCGCGAACGGGTTCCCCGGATCGGTACGGCTGTGATCGCTTAGCCTCCAGACCGGGTCCGGCTCTGACGGGTTTTCGACCCTCACCCGATGAGCGGCGGCCTCCAGCACCGGCCGTGAACCCGGACCGTGCCGTCGGCCAAGGAGAGGTGACCCCGGTGCCCGCAACGGGCCCTGACGAAGGGACACCGCTCTATGGCCGAAGCGCCGCCAGGCTCGAAGGCCGCGTTCTCGACCGACGTCGACGACGCGAGCCTCATCGAGCGGTCGCGGAGAGAACCCGAACTCTTCGCAGCGATCTTCGATCGCCACGCCGACCGGCTGCGCGGGTACGCCGCGCGCCGTCTCGGCCCCGACGCCGCCGACGACGTCGTCGCCGACACGTTCCTGATCGCCTTCCGCCGCCGGGACCGCTACGACCTCTCGCGTACGGACGCGGCGCCGTGGCTGTACGGCATCGCCACCAACCTGATCGGCGAGCGGCGGCGGGCCGAGGTGCGGATGTACCGCGCGTACGCCCGCTCCGGCGCCGACCCCCTCGCCGCCGAGGGCCACGCGCAGCGGGTGGCCGACGCCGTCTCCGCGCAGGCGGAGGGCTCGCGGCTGGCCGCCGCCCTCGCGTCGCTGAAGAAGCGCGACCGCGACGCGCTGCTCCTCTACACCTGGGGCGACCTCTCGTACGAAGAGGTCGCCCGCGCCCTGGACGTGCCGGTCGGCACGGTGCGCTCCCGTCTCAACCGCGCCCGGCGAAGCCTGCGCGCGGCCCTCGGCACCCCGACGACGAGTGAGGACTGACCATGGACGAACTGAACACGCTGCGGAACATGCGGGCCTCCCTGGCCGAGCCCGAGCCGGTACGGCTCGCCGCGGTCCGGTCGCGGGTGACCACGGGATTCGGCGAGCGGGGACGCCGCGTCCGGCTGCCGCGCACCGGCGTCCGGCTCGTGGCCGTCGGCGCCCTGGCCGTCACGGCCGCGGCCGGGATCACCGTCGCCCAGAACCTGGGAGGCGTGGACGAGGACGGCCATCGCCGGTCCGGCATCCCGGGCCTGCCCGCCGGGCCCGTCGCGTCCGCCGCCGAGCTGACCCACCGGGCCTCGCTCAAGGCGGCGACCGAACCCGCCTGGAACCCGCGCCCAGACCAGTGGACCTACGTCAAGGAGTTGCTCGCGACGTCCTCCGCGGGCACCGCCGGCTCCGTGTCGGGACGACCTGACAAGCGCACCACCGTCGAACGCTGGATCCGGGTGGACGGCATGCGGCGGGCGACCATGGAGAACGGCGGACGGCTCGAGAACGCTCCGACCACGCCGATGGACCGCTCGGCCGTGCCGCGCTCCGACTACACCTACCTCCGGTCGCTGCCCACCGACCCGAAAGCCCTGCTGGCGCTCGTCTACCAGCAGTCGGGGCAGACGCCCCTCGGGCGCGACGCCGGGGCGTTCACCACGATCCAGGACCTGATGAGCCGCAGCGTCCTGCCGCCGAAGCTGCGCGCGGCGCTGTACGGTGCGCTCGCCGCGATCCCCGGCGTCCGGTTCGCCAGGGACGTGACCGACGCGGCCGGGCGCCACGGCGTCGCCCTCTACCGGATCGACGAGGGCTACCTGCGCACCGACGTCATCATCGACCCGACCACCTTCGCCTACCTCGGGCACCGCGCCATGGCCGTCAAGGACCACACGTCGACCGGCGGCGACGGCACCGCGCGGTTCACGAAGGGCCAGAAGCTCGGCTGGTCCGCCCAGCTGGGCACCGCCATCGTCGACCGGCCCGGAACCCGGGGATGAGAAGGCCCCTGGCCGTCACCGGCGTCACCGGGTCCCGCGTCGCCGACTCCGTTACATAGCCGGCGTCCGCCGGGTTCGGGCCGTTCGCAGATGCGGACGGCCCGGACCGCTGGGCCCGGTCGGGACGGTGTGATCAGCGGTCGGTCGGCACTTCCGCCGGGCGCCTGCCTGGCTGAGACCGTCAGGTGAGCCAGTTCAGGATGCGGGCGTTGATCTCCCGAGGCCGCTCAAGGTGCAGGAAGTGGCCCACGCCTTCGATGATCTCCATCTTCGACCCCTGCGGCAGCCCCTGGTCGGCGTCCCGCACGAGGTCGGCCGCCAGGGCGCCGTCGGCCGCGCCGTGCAGGTAGAGGATCGCGCGTTCCCCCTTGCGGCCGGCCGCGGCCTGCTCCTCGGCATAGGCCGGGACATGGTGTGAAACGTCCAGCAGTGCGCGGTAGTAGCCGATCGCGGCCGCGACGTTGGCCGGCTCGCTCAGGCACTGGACGACGTGCGCCACGTCCTCGGCCGCGGCGTACCCGGGGGACCAGTCGCGCCACAGGCCCTCGATGAAGTCCGGGGTGAGCGCCAGCTCGGCGAGAGGGGTCTGGAACAGGAAGATGTAGAAGGACCGCTTGAACTGCTCGTAGCCGAAGAACGCGTTCAGCATGGCGGACACGGGCGGGACCGCCAGGGTGACGACCGTCCTCCAGCGGTCCGGTGCGTGGGCGGCGGCCGAGTACGCGGCGATCGCGCCCCAGTCGTGGCCGATCAGTACCGCGTCCGAGCCGCCGCCGAGCGCCTCGTGCAGCGCGTTCGCGTCGGCCGCGAGCGCCCCGCTCTGATAGGCCCCGTCCGACGGCACCTCGGTGGGCGCGTAGCCGCGCATGAACGGGGCGACCGCGTGATAGCCCGCCGCGGCGAGCTCGGGGAGCAGATACCGCCAGGAGTAGGCCGAGTCGGGGAAGCCGTGCAGGCACAGGGCGAGCGGGCCGTCGTCCGGCCCGGCCGACAGGTAGCCGAAATCCAGACCGTTGGCTTTGATCGTCCGTATCGGCTGAGTCATGTCGATCTCCGTCATGTCGCTCAAGAGGCGCTCCGCAGGGGCTTGCCTTCGAACCGGGTCATGTCCACGCCCTCGTCGTAGGCGGCGAACCAGGTCTCGGCCCAGGCGGGCAGGGGCTCGTCGGCCGGCCGGTGGTGCGGGGTCTGCGACAGCAGGAGCCGCAGGAGGGCCACCATGAGCTGACGGCCGGGCACCGCTTGGAAGGCGGTCGGACGGTCCGACGAGCGCCTCCGGGGTCCGATGAGGGGGAGGTGCACCGCGGCCTCCCGCACCCAGGCCTGCTTGGATTTGATGCGGCGGAGATCGGTTTGCAGGTCCTCGGGCGGTACGTGGCGGTGGAAGCCTTCGATGACCTCACCGTAGAGCCGGGTCAGATGCCCGAAGACCCGCGGGGCCGTCCGGGTGCGGTACCAGGGGTCGTCGATCAGCCCGTGGTAGATGACCAGGGCTGAGCTGCGGTGCTCGATCTCTTCGACCAGATGCCACACCAGCAGGGAGGCGACCCTCGCGTCGCCCGGGCTGAAGAGCGTCGAGCGGTTGTCGAGCATCATCTTGAACAGCGGCGTGAACGTGGCCTCGACGGCGGCGATGTAGGCGATGCCGAACTCGGGCGACTCCCGCTCCCGCAGCCGGTCGTAGTCGGCGATCGCGCCGTCCAGGACGTCCCGCAGACCGGGGTACTGCCGGATGAGCGCGTTGACGTGGAGCCGGTGTGCGCGCGAGTGCTGCCCCTCCTGCCGCAGGAAGGCCTCGGCCTCCTCGACGATCCCGGGGTCGCTCAGCCTCGGGAGGACCTGCCGGGTGACGCCGAGGATGTACCGCTCGAAGGCGATGGCCAGCACGCTGAGCGCGTTGACCAGCAGGCCGAAGTCGGGGTTGGCGGGGTTCCACTGGAAGGGCACGGACTCGTCGAACTCGAATGGGATCTTGCGGATCTGCAGGTCGGTCACGGTCGCGTTCTCCTTGTGGCATCCCGCGGGGCGTTCGCCATGGCGGCGGCCGAGCCAGGGCGAACGCCGAGGGCGGCGGACGGCTCGTCGGCTCGGCACGCCTCCATGTTGACACTCTATGCTCAACTGTCAAGGGCAAGAACGGTCAGACAATAACTGTCACCCATGGCGTAGTGACTGGGTCGATGTCAGCTGCATGGACAGTCCGCTTGATAGTGTCGAGCCCGTGACCAGTTC
Source organism: Actinomadura sp. K4S16 (assembly GCF_008327685.1). Taxonomy (GTDB): domain Bacteria; phylum Actinomycetota; class Actinomycetes; order Streptosporangiales; family Streptosporangiaceae; genus Spirillospora. Next base: position 397,590 of record NZ_BDDE01000015.1, on the reverse strand, counting down.
CGCACCGGCCAACTTCCACGCGCGAGTGCGCCACCAGCTGCATCACGACGCCCTCGACGCCGCGTACCGGCTCCTGGTCGACCGGGGCTGGGCGGCGGTCACCATGACCGCGATCGCCGCCGAAGTGGGCGTCAGCCGCCAGACCCTCTACAAGGAGTTCTCCTCCAAGGACGAGATCGGCCAGGCCCTGCTGAACCGCGAGGCCGCACGGTTCCTCGACGGCGTCGCCGACCGGCTCGCCACGCACGACGACCCCGTCGCCGCGATCGAAGCCGCCGTCCGCTACGGACTCACCGAGGGTTCGGCCAACCCGCTGCTGCGCGCCGTGCTGTCCGGCGACCACGGCGGCGACACCCTGCTCGGCCTCCTCACCGCCAACTCCCAGCCTCTGATCACCCTCGCCGGGCAGGTGCTGCAGGAGCACATCACCGCCCGCGCACCCCATCTGGACGAGGAGGACGTCACCGCCACCGCCGACGCCCTCGTCCGCCTCACCGCCAGCCACCTGCTCCAACCCCTCGACCCCACCGAGACGACCGTCGCCCGCCTGACCCGCCTCGCCCGCCGCAACCTCGTCCCGCGCAGCGACCCCGACCAACCGTGATCCCGCCCCGTCCGGGAACGCGCTCTGCTCGGCCCCGCATTGGGGCCGAGCCGGTGGGCGCTACTTCGCGGGTCGCTCGCGGTGCGGAACCGGCCGGTTCCGGCGGCTCAGGAGCGGGACGAGTACGGCGGCGACGATCAGGTGCAGCGACCCGAGGATGAGCCGGGTGCTGCTTGACGCCTCGACGTACAGCACCGGCACGAACGACACCAGCAGCACGATGAAGGCCGATCCGGTCCAGATGGCCGGAGCGCGGTCGGTCAACCGGTCCAGCGCCGCCCGCGTGGCCGAGGCGAGCAGACCCACGACGAACGTGACGCCGGCGGTGAGGGGCAGGCCGACCACCTGGCCGGGCCGTCCATCGCCGGGATCAACGCGAAGGTCGACGCCCAGGCCGTGCGCCGCGGTCCACACCAGGACCGTGGCCAGGACGGCGCCGCCCACCGCGTAGGCGTAGCGGCGGAGGTTCTGACCGGCCGGGCGGGTGGGAGTGGTCGTCATCTGGGCTCCTTCAGGGAATGAGGATGGTCTTGCCGCTGGTGCGGCCGGCTTCGGCGTCGCGGTGCACGGCCGGCAGCTCGGTGAGGGGGCGGGACGCCGTGGCGTCCACCCGCACCGCGCCCGCGTCGATCTGCGCGGCCCCTGCTGGCTCATTCCCGAAGAGGGTGAGCCCTTCCCGCTCGCCGTCGGCGACGTGGTGTTCCTGCCCCACGCGGGTCGGCACGGCCTGGCCGACGCTCCGTCCACGCCGCTGGCCGAACACGTCTGCGACCCGCGGGAAGGCCCCAGGTTCGAACGCAGGTACGCCGCGCCGCCGGTCGGCCGGGCACCCGCCGGTGCTTCGACCACGGTGACGTTGTGCGGGGCCTACGAGCTCGACGCCGCTCGCGTCCACCCGCTGCTGGCCGACCTGCCTCCGCTGCTGCACCTGCCCGCTCGGCTCGGACGCCATCCCCGGCTGCGCGCCGCCGTCGATCTGCTCGGCGCCGAGCTGGAGGAACCGCAGCAGGGGACGGGTGCCCTGGTGCCCGCGCTGCTGGACACGCTGCTGCTCTACATCCTGCGGGCCTGGTTCGCCGACCAACCGGCGGACGGCGGGGCCACCGGATGGGCGGCGGCGCTCGCCGATCCCGCCGTCAGCGCCGCGTTGGGGGCGATCCACGACGATCCGGCACGGCCCTGGACCGTCGCGAGCCTGGGCGCGCACGCGGCACTGTCGCGGGCCGCCTTCTCCCGCCGTTTCACGGCGCTGGTGGGGCGGCCGCCGCTCGCGTACCTGACCTGGTGGCGGTTGACGACCGCGATGCGGCCGCTACGCGATTCCGACGCTCCGCTGAGCGCCGTGGCGGAGCAGGTCGGGTACGCCTCGGAGTTCTCCTTCGCCAACGCGTTCAAGCGCGAGTTCGGTGTCTCCCCCGGGCGCCACCGGCGCGACAGCCGCACTCCTGGCCGGCCGGACCGGACGGAGGACGCCGAGCCGTCATCCGGCCGCGAGGCGTTTCGGGGCTGAGAGCCGCCAGGCCTCGGTGACCAGCTCTCTCATTTCCTCGGGGTCGACGCTGGCCAGCTTGACCTCCACCCATGCGAAGCGCCCACTGGCCCAGGACGGGGAGAAGGTGCCGGGGTCGTCGGCAACGAGGGCGGCCTGTTCCTCCCGGGTGGCCTTGAGCAGGACGAAGCCCTCGTCCTCGTTGAAATAGCAGAACCCCTTGTCGCGGACCCGGAAGCCGGTCAGGTTCGAGAACGCCTCGCGTTCGGTGACCTCCGGCAGGTCGAGCACCATGTGCAGGAACTCCTCAGGACGCATGCCCGAAGGTGTACCAGCCGGGTCGGACGCTTCACCGCCGTCGATACCACCGCGGTCACCGGTCCTGCCCGGCCGATGAGAGGACCGCCCCCGCCGAGACCGTCTCACTCGGCGGGGGCGCCGGCAGTGGCGGATGCTCGGGGCCCGTGCTTTCAGCGCGTGGACTTGGGTTGGATGGACTGGCCGTGGTGGAAGACGTTGAGGGGGTCCCAGCGGGCCTTGATGCGCTGCAGGCGGTCGTAGGCGTCCTTGTAGTACAGCTGCGACCAGGGCTGTTCGGACTTGTTCCAGTCGTCGTCGGACAGGTCGACGTCCGGGTAGTTGATGTAGCAGCCGTCGCTTCGGCCGTCGGTCACCGGGACGCCGCCGGTCTCGGCGAAGGTGGCGCGGTAGGTCTCGCGGATCCATTTCAGATGCCGCGCCTCGGCCTCGTGGTCGGGGAGCGAGTCGCTGGGCCGGTTCCAGTACACCTGGTACTGCATTTTCAGGATCGAGTCGCGTTGCCGGGTGGCGGTGTCGCGGGGCGGACGGTTGACCGCCGAGCCGTAGGAGTCGATCTGGATGACCGCCGCCTTGTTGTCGTAGTCCTTGAAGTGGGCGTTGCCGAGGTAGTCCCACATGGCGCCGATCTGGTCGTCCGTGAGGGGTTTGCGCAGGTAGGCCGACTTGTACTTGCCGCAGCGGTTCTCCCCGGAGCCGTTGAGGGCCTGCGTGGCGGTCAGCCACGGCATCATGCGGGGGTGCCATGCGTTGGGGATGGCGGCGTGCTCGGCGACCGACTCCCACATCGGCCTCGAGTCCGGCACGGCGCGGCTGTCGACCTGGCGCAGGAAGTCCTGCATCGCGGCGACACCCGCGTCCTTGGTGTCGCCGGGATCGTCGGTGGCGGTGTCGACCTGGGCGACCAGGCCGATCTCGCCGTTGGCGCGGTGGTTGAGGGTCAGCAGGGCGAACAGCCGTCCGGCCGCGGTGCCGGGGTCCTGGTGGCGGGCGAAGTAGTCGCAGTAGTTGGCGACCAGTGGAATGAAGTCCTTCTTCTCCTTGAAGCCGGACCACGGCCAGGCGCGGGCGGTGATGAGGACCTTGCGGGGCGGGGTGGGCAGGTCCCGGAACCAGAACCGGGTGACGACGCCGAAGTTGCCGCCGCCTCCGCCCGTGTGCGCCCACCACAGGTCCCGCACGTGGGGGTCGGGGTCGTCGCGGGTGGCGACCACCAGGTCCACGGTGCGGTCGCGGTTGACCACGGCGACCTCGACGGCGTAGAGGTAGTCCACCGTCAGGCCGGCCTGGCGCGACAGCAGCCCGTAGCCGCCGCCGGTGATGTGTCCGCCGAGCCCGACCGAGTAGCACGATCCGGCGGGCAGGGTGCGGCCCGACAGCGGGAACAGGTGGCTGTAGACGTGCCAGTTGGTGGCGCCCGCCTCGACGGCCCAGGCCTCCAGGCGCGGGTCGTAGGCGATGCCGCACATCGGGCTGAGGTCCAGGATCACCCGGACGTCGTCGCCGCACACGAAGTCCTCGTAGCAGTGGCCGCCGGACCGGACGGTGACGCGCGTGCGCTTCGGGTCGGCGGGCTTCTGGTTGACCGCCTCCCGCAGCGCGGTCACCACGCCGTCCGAGGAGGTGATCAGCCGCACGTACTCCGGGTGGGCGATCCACCGCTGGTTGAAGCCGCGGCTCAGCGTGGGGTACCGGCCGTCGTCGGGTCCGATGGTGATGGCGGGACGCTTTTCGGGTTCGAACGGCGGAGGGTTGGGGGGCATGCACTGACCTCCGGGGGGACTCGAGCCGGTGACCCGGCCGGGCGGAAGGAGGCGGCCGATCCGGGACGCGGGGGACGCCCGGATACGTCCGGCCCCTCCACTACTAGTTGACCCAGAGTGTTGCTGTGAATGCTATGAGTAGTAGATCGTTGGAAGATCTCTGGCGGTCGACGCCCCCGGAGCGGCCTTCCGCCGGCCGCCGTTCGGGCGGTGGGGTCAGGGGTTGCGGACGCGGTGGCGGGCGTGGTCGGCGGCACCGTTGCCGGTGATCAGCCACAGGGTCGTCAGGTCGTCGATGAGGATGTCGAGCGGGACGGCGACGGTGCCGTTCACCCAGGCCAGGATGGTTTCGGCGGTGCCGCCCACCACGAAGGGCGGGGCCGTCCGGGCGAGGCTGTCGGCGGCGAGTTCGACGCCGTGGATGGCGCGGGCGTGGTCCATGAGGATCTCGGTGAGGCCCTGGACGACGGCGGCCCGGTGCTGCTGGATGAGCGGCGGGCCGCCGACCATGCCGAACAGGACGCGCGCCTTGCGGGGGTCGTCGGCCAGGCCGTGGACGACCGCGCCGATGGCGGCGCGGGCCTGGCCGGCCAGAGGGAGGCCGGCGGAGGCGGCGTAGGCGTCGAGTGCGGCCTGGCCGACCTCCTGGGCGATCTGGTCGATGGCCGCGACGGCGAGCTGGTCGAGGTCGGTGAAGCTCTCGTAGAAGTAGCGCTTGTTCAACTCCGCTCGGGCGCACAGCCGCGCGACGGTCTCGGCCCGCCAGGCGCCGTCGGCCATGGAGGTGAGGGCGGCGTCGATGAGCCGCCCGCGGCGGACCGCCTTGCGCTGGTCGGCGGACTGCCCTCCGTAGGCGCGCCGCCGGACCGTCTCGTCTGCCACCAGGTCATGGTGGCATCCCGCCGGACCCGCTCTTGACACCTCCTGCCCGCCATCTGGTACAAAAATGTACCAGATTCGATCCGTGGAGGTTCTCGATGACCACCGAACGTGCCGCCGCCGCGGTGCCGCGCCCGGCCGGCGAAGCCGCGGGATCGGGCGATCCGCTGCTGGACGAGCTGCGGGCGCTCGCCGCCGTCTCGCCCTGCCGGGCCCGGGTCGCGGGCTGGGAGTACCTGCGCGAACTGGGGCGCAAGAACGACCGCGCCGCGATCTCGGCGCTGTTCGCCCGCGGACTGCCCCCGGGCGAGCTGGACGGGAGGCTGGAGGGCCTGATCGTCGGCCGGCTGTTCGGCATCCCGGAGGCGGCGCTGGCGAACCCGCTGCTGGCGATCGACCCGACCTGGCTGGGCAAGACCTTCGACGCCGCCGCCGGAACCGGCTTCAACCGGCTGATCCCGCTCGCCCGGTACGCGATGCGGGTGATCGCCCCCCGCTACGGCGGGCTGCGCCGCGCCGGGAACGCGATGGAGGGGTTCGACTTCGACCACCGCCTGGACACCGGGCTGATCGAGCCCCACATCCCGGTCCGGGCCCTGGACTACGGCGTGAGCGCCTATCGCAACCCGAGCGTGCGGACGTTCCCGATCAAGCGGACCCGCGACGAGATCGTGGAGCTCCTGCCCGGCCTGTACCTGGGCCGCGCCCTGCTGACCATGCACAGCGGCGAGATCCGCACGGTCGCCCACTTCGCGCTCCGCGAACCGGTCGCCGGGCTGCGCGCATGATCGAGCTGAAGGGCGCGGTGGTGTGCGTGACCGGGGCCGCCCGGGGCATCGGCCGCTGCACGGCCGCCGCGCTCGCCGCCCGCGGCGCGCGCGTGTGGATCGGGGACGTCGACGGCGACGCGGTCGCCGAGACGGCGTCCGACCTGGGTGTGAAGGGCCATCTGCTGGACGTCACCGATCCGGAGGGCTTCCGGGCGTTCCTGGACGCCGCCCGCGCGGACGGCCCGGTCGACATGCTGGTCAACAACGCGGGCATCATGCGGATGGGCGCGTTCTCCGAGCAGTCGCTGGCCGGCCACCACCACGAGATCGCCGTCAACCTGTCCGGTGTGGTCAACGGCACCTACCTCGTCCTGCCGGACATGATCGCCCGGGGGCGCGGCCACATCGTGAACGTGGCGTCCATGGCCGCCAAGGTGACCACCCCCGGCATCGCGGTCTACTGCGCCACCAAGTTCGCCGTGGCCGCGCTGTCGCGCGCCGTCCGCGCCGAGCTGCACGGCACCGGCGTCACCCTCACCACGATCATGCCGGCCGCCACCCGCACCGACCTCACCTCCGGTGTCTCCCTCGACCTCCAGCCGACGCTGAAGCCCGAGGACGTCGCCGAGGCGATCGTCGCCAGTGCCCGGCACGGCCGCCGGGAGGTCACCGTGCCGCGCTGGCTCGCCCCCATGGGCGCTGTGGAGCAGGCCCTGCCCGAACCGGCGCTGGAAACCCTCAAACGCGTCGTCACCCGCCACCGTCCGCCCGGCGACTTCGACCCCGACGAGCGGCGGGCCTACCTCGACCGCACCGGCCCCTGACCCGCTGTCCGGGCGGACGCGGCACAGCGGGGACGCCCTGTCCGCCCGGCGGCGTATGTGGGGACCACCGAGCTGAATCCCGCCTGATCCCCCGGCGCGCCACGAGCACGTGAAAGCCTGGTCCGGCGGACGACCGGGGAGAGAAGGGCGGGCATGGCGAACGAGACGGAGCGGCTGGCTGGCTTCCTGTACGAGATCGGCCTGCTCAAGCGCTACAAGCGCACGGGCTGGCTCGTGGCGGGAGTGAACGCCCCGGAGAGCATCGCCGACCACTCGTTCCGTACGGCGGTCATCGCGAGCGTCCTGGCCGCGCTGGAGGGCGCCGACCCCGCCCGCGCCGCGCTGCTGAGCCTCTTCCACGACAGCCAGGAGACGCGCCTCACGGACCTCCCGTACCTGGCCAGACCGTACGTGGAGAAGGCGCCCAACGAGCAGGTCACCGAGCACCAGACACGCGGCCTGCCGGAAGCGGTGGCCGCCCTGATCACGGGTGCCGTAGCGGAGTACGAGGGCAAGGACAGCGCCGAGGCGCTGTGCGCCCGCGACGCCGACAAACTGGAGTGCCTCATCCAGGCCATCGAGTACCGGGAGCAGGGCAACCGGAACACCCAACCGTGGATAGACAGCTCACTGGCCCAACTCCAGACCCCGTCGGCCAAACGCCTCGCCGAGCAGACCCAGAAAACCGGCTCCCTAGCCTGGCTAACCCAAGCCCTGAACACCCCCAGAAACCCTGAAGACCTCCCGTGACCCCGCCGCCGGATTCAGGACTGCGAATGTGCCGGCCGATGCTCTTGCCGCCCTCGAGGAGTACGGCCTTCCGGCTCACCGCGGCGTGTCCGCGGCCGCGGGGTCGCGTCTGGGCGGGAGGGCGAGGGAGGCGGCGGCGATGGCGAGCAGCATGACCGCCATGATCAGGAAGGCGTCGCCGTAGGCGTCCGCGAGGGACGGCGGGGTGGGGGCATGGTCTGCGACGGCCGCGGTGAGGGCGGCCAGGCCTAGGGCGCCGCCCACCTGTTTGGCGGTGTTCATCAGGCCGGAGGCCGCCCCGGCGTCGCGCTCGGTGACGCCGGAGGTGACGGTGGCCGTCAGGGGCGTGTTGAGCAGGCCGCCGCCGACGGACATGAGGACCGCCGGGCCGAGCACGGCCGAGAGGTAGCCGCCGTCCGCGGTGATGCGGCTCTGCCACAGGAAGCCGGCGGCCGCGACGAGGGCCCCGGCGATGACGAGGGCCCGGTCGTCGACCCGCCTCATCAGCCGCGGGGTGGCGCGCAGGCCGACGATCATCGTCAGGAGCGTGTGCGGGAGGAAGCCGAGGCCCGTCTCCAGCGCGGTGTAGTGCAGGACGTCCTGCATGTAGAGGGTCAGGAAGTACCACATCGGCACCTGAAAGCAGGCGCCCGCGAGCAGCATGACCGCATTCCCGGCGGAGACCGCCCGGATGCGGAACAGCCGCGGCGGGATCAGCGGGTCGCGGGCGAGGCGCGTCTCGATGAGCGCGAACGCCGCGAGGAGGAGGGCCGCGGCGGCGAGGGCGGCCGCGGTCACCGGGTCGTCCCAGCCGCGCGGTCCGGCCTGCATGATGCCGTAGGCGAGCAGCGCCAGGCCGGCGGTGGCCGTGGCGGCGCCGGGAAGGTCGAGGCGGGCGGCGCGCCCGGTGCGGCGGCGGGCGGCGGGCAGGCGGCCGGTCAGGGCGAGCGCGGCCGCGCCGATCGGCACGTTGATCAGCAGGATCCAGCGCCAGGACAGCGACTGCGTGAGGACGCCGCCGACGAGGTTTCCCGCCGCGCCGCCCGCCAGGCTCACCGCCGTCCAGACGGCGAGGGCGCGGGTGCGGCGGGGGCCTTCGGGGAACGTGGTGGTGAGGACGGTCAGGGTCGCCGGAGCGAGGACGGCGGCGCCGACCCCCTGCGCCGCGCGCGCCGCGATCAGCAGCGCGGGCGTGGTCGCCAGGCCGCCGATCAGGCTCGGGACGGTGAACAGGGCGAGGCCGGCGACGAGGACGCGTCTGGTCCCGTAGAGATCGGCCAGTCGCCCGCCCAGGAGCAGGAAGCCGGCGAAGGCGAGCGTGTAGGCGCCCGCGACCCACGGCAGGTCGGTGGCCGCGAAGCCCAGGGACGTCTGGATCGAGGGCAGCGCGACGTTCACCACGGAGACGTCCAGCACGACCATGAACTGGGCGGCGCAGGCGAGGGCGAGGATCACCCGGGACGCGGGTGCGGCCGGCGCCTCGGCGGTCGTGCGGGCACCGTCCGGTCCGGTTCGGGTCACATGCCACCGCCAGTCAAATCAATGTGCTCACATCGTATTGCTCGCATCAGGCTAGGGTCGGCTAGGTTCGGAGGTCAATCCGATGTGGTCGCATCGATAAAGCCGGGAGTGGTCGATGGAGCGGCGGACGCGCGGGCCGGGGGCGGGCCACGAGGTGCGGCGGCGGGAGATCGCCGACGCGGTGCTGGCGGTCGTCGCCGAGCGCGGCCTTCCGGCCGTGTCGCTGACCGAGGTCGCGGCGCAGGCGGGGGTGTCGGCGGGACGCGTCCAGCACTACTTCCCCACCAAGCAGAAGCTCGTCGAAGCCGCGTTCGAGCGCGGCAACGAGCTGAGCGCCGCCCGCATCAGGTCGCTGGTGGGCGAGGACCTCGAAGGCGCCGCGCCGCGCACGGTGCTGGTCGTCGTGCTGACCGAGCTCATCGCCTACGACCCCGAGACGCGGGCGCACATGCGCGTCCGCCAGTCCTTCACCGCGCTGGCCCTCACGGACGAGTCGATCGCGCGGCGCATGCGGGCGGACTACGCGCGCTTCCACGACCAGATCGCCGACCTGCTCCGCAGGGACCGGGAGGCCGGGCTCCTCTCCGCGGTGGTGGACCCCCGAGAAGCGGCCGTCGATCTCGTCGCGCTCGCCGAGGGCCTCGCCTACTACGTCCTGATCGGCGTCACCGCACCGGAGGCGGCGCGTGACCGCGTCCTCAACGCGATCGCCGCCCTCTACCCCTGACGCGTGAGCGCCGGGCGGTCAGTGGCTTCCGGCGAGCTCGCCGCTGAGGGCGCCGTGCATGCGGGCACTGTGCTCGTTGAGGCCGACGATCTCGACGGTCTTGCCGTGCCGCTCGTATTTGGTGGTGACGGCGTCGAGGGCGGCGACGGTGGAGGCGTCCCAGACGTGGGCGTCGGTGAGGTCGATGGTGACGCGGTCGGGGTCGCCGGCATAGTCGAACTGGTAGACCAGGTCGTTGCTGGAGGCGAAGAACAGTTCGCCGGTGACGGCGTAGACGACCTGGCCGCCGTCGGGGTCGGTGACGGCGGAGACGTTGACCAGGTGCGCGACCCGGCGGGCGAAGACGATCATTGCGGTGATCGAGCCGGCGACCACGCCGATGGCGAGGTTGTGGGTGGCGACCACGACGGCGACGGTGACCGCCATGACGATGGTCTCACCGAGCGGCATGCGCTTGAGGGTGGACGGCTGGACCGAGTGCCAGTCGAAGGTGCCGACCGAGACCAGGACCATGACGGCGACCAGGGCGGCCATGGGGATGTCGGAGACGATCGGGCCGAAGGCGATGCACAGGGTCATCAGGAACGCCCCGGCCAGGAAGGTCGACAGCCGGGTCCGGGCACCGCTCTTGACGTTGATCATGGTTTGGCCGATCATCGCGCAGCCGCCCATGCCGCCGAAGAACCCGGTGACGATGTTGGCGATGCCCTGTCCGATGGACTCGCGGGTCTTGCCCGAGCGGGTGTCGGTGATGTCGTCGACGAGCTTGGCGGTCATCAGCGACTCCATCAGCCCGACCAGCGCGAACGCCAGCGCGTAGGGGGCGATGAGGGTGAGGGTGTCCAGGGTGAGGGGGACGTCGGGGATGCCGGGGGTGGGCAGGGAGGACGGCAGTGCGCCCTTGTCTCCGACGGTCGGCACGGCGATGCCCGCGGCGACGGTGATGACGGTGAGGATGACGATCGACACCAGCGGCGCCGGGACGGCCTTGGTGACGCGGGGGAACAGCACCATCAGCGCCAGACCGGCGGCCACCAGCGGGTAGACGGGCCACGGGACGTTGCGCAGTTCGGGGACCTGCGCCATGAAGATCAGGATGGCCAGGGCGTTGACGAAGCCGACCATCACGCTGCGCGGCACGAACCGCATCAGCCGGGCCACGCCCAGCGCGCCGAGGACGATCTGGAAGATCCCGGCGAGGACGACGGTGGCGAACAGGTGTCCCAGGCCGTGCTCGCGGGCGATGGGCGCGACGACCAGGGCGACCGCGCCGGTGGCCGCGGAGATCATCGCGGGGCGTCCGCCGACGACCGAGATGGTGACGGCCATCGTGCAGGCGGCGAACAGCCCGATCCGCGGGTCCACCCCGGCGATGATCGAGAAGGAGATCGCCTCGGGGATCAGCGCGAGCGCGACCACCAGGCCGGCCAGCGCCTCGGTGCGCAGCAGCCTTGCGGTGACCGGCTGCGAAGGCGTGAGAGCGGGCTTCAGATGGCGTGCCAGGACGGCAGGCAGGCTCAAAACACTCCAGACATGAATCGTCCGCACCGGTACGGCGCGGGCACACGAACAACGGCGTGCGGGCGGGGGCCGGCGCCGATGCCGGCGAGAAGGCCGCGGGACGCGCGGGCGGTCAGGCCGCGGCTCGTTCACTACCCTAACGTAAGGGGAGAGTTTCCGGTGCCGCCGGGAGGCGCCGGGCAGCCGGCAGGGACGAGCGTCACACCCCTCGCGGGCGGGTCAGTCCAGGACGCCGGCGGCCAGCATGGGGGTGAGGGTGACGTCGGGGTGCTCGCGTTCGATGGCGCGCACCCGCCACTTGTCGACGAAGACCGCGACGTACGAGCCGTCGAGGGTGCGGGTGAGCACCTCGACGCCGCGGCGCCCGGCGAGCGTCTCGGCGGACTCCTTGTCGGTGACGCGGGCGGTGGTGTAGTCGAGGCGGGTCAGCTCGACCGGCGCGCCGAACTCGTCGGCCATCCGCGCGGTCACCACGTCGAATTGCAGCGGCCCGACCGCGGCGAGCACGGGGGCCTGGTCGCCGCGCAGGTCGCTGCGCAGCACCTGGACGACGCCCTCACTGTCGATCTGGTCGATGCCGCGGCGGAACTGCTTGGCGCGGCTGTTGTCCTTGACCCGCGCCACCATGAAGTGCTCGGGGGCGAACGCCGGGATCGGCGGGAAGGCCACGGGGGTCTTGGTGTACAGGGTGTCGCCCACGGTCAGGCCGGAGGCGTTCGGCAGGCCGATCACGTCCCCGGGGTAGGCGGCGTCCAGGGTGGAGCGGTCGCGGCCGAAGACCGTCTGGGCGTACTTGGTGGCCAGCGGACGCCCGGTCGGGGCGTGGGTGAGGGTCATGCCGCGCTCGAAGCGGCCCGAGCAGACCCGGATGAAGGCCAGCCGGTCGCGGTGTGCCTTGTCCATGCCCGCCTGCACCTTGAACACCTGCCCGGAGAACGGCGCCGACACCGGGCGCTCGCGGCCTTCGGAGTCGGTGCGCGCGGACGGCGCGGGCGCCAGCCGGCGGACGGTGTCCAGCAGCGCGCTCACGCCGAAGTTGGGCAATGCGGCCCCGAACAGCACCGGGGTGCAGACGCCGGCGGCGAAGGCGTCCATGTCAAGGGTGGCGCCGATCTCCTCCAGCAGCGCCAGCTCCTCGTTCGCGGTCGTCCACGCCTGGCCCTCCTCGGCGGCGGCCCGGTCGGCCGGGACGTGCTCGGCGGCCGCGCGGGTGGCGCCGCCGGGGGTGCGGCGGAACCGCGTGAAGGAGCCGTCGGCGCGGTCGATCAGGCCGCGGAAGTCGCCGGCGATCCCGACCGGCCAGTTCAGCGGCGCCGGGCGCAGGCCGATGCGCTGCTCGACCTCGTCCAGCAGCTCCAGCGGCTCGCGGCCCGGCCGGTCCCACTTGTTGACGAAGGTGATGACGGGGATGCCGCGGTGCCGGCACACGTCGAAGAGCTTGAGCGTCTGCGCCTCCAGGCCCTTGGCCGAGTCCAGCAGCATGATCGCCCCGTCCACGGCGGCGAGCACGCGGTAGGTGTCCTCGGAGAAGTCGGCGTGGCCCGGGGTGTCGAGCAGGTTCAGCAGGGCGCCGCCGAACTCGAACCGCAGCACCGAGGAGGTGATGGAGATCCCGCGCGAGCGCTCCATGTCCATCCAGTCGGACCGGACGCCCCGCCGGCCGGCCTTGCCGTGCACCGCGCCCGCCTGCTCGATCGCCTGCGCGTGCAGCGCGAGGGCCTCGGTCAGCGTGGACTTGCCCGCGTCCGGATGACTGATCACCGCGAACGTCCGGCGCCGCGCCGCCTCCGCCGCGACGTCCTCCGCCGTCCCGATTCCGGCGCTCACCGCGCTCCTCTCCCGTGCTCCGCCTCGCCGGGCCCGGCCGGACGCGTCCGGTCCGCCACGGCCGCTCGTACGTCCGAGACCGTCCCGGAACAATCTAACCTTACGTTAGAGTTCGAGGTGGGCGGGTCGGCGGAGATGGCTTGCACGGCTGTCGCCGCGCCCGCAGAGCCGACCGGACGGCCGGCCGGACGCCGCAGGACCACGAGGATGTGAACCCCATGGGCGCACGGTTCGAAGAACTCGACTGGCGTCCGACGCCCATGGGCGCCGTCAGCCTGCGGCGGCGCCGCGATCCTGCCGCCGGCGTCGATGTCTACGAGATCAAACTCGATGACGACTTCCTGATGTCGAGCCTGTGGACGGAGGGCGAGACCGAGCTCGCCCGCCTCGGCCTGGCCGCGGCGGTGGGTGACGCGCTCGACGTCGCCGTGGGCGGGCTCGGTCTCGGCTACACCGCCCAGGCCGCGCTGGACGATCCCCGCGTGCGTTCGCTCGTCGTGGTGGAGGCCCTTGCCGAGGTCATCGAATGGCATCAGGCAGGGCTGGTGCCGCTGGGCGAACGGCTGGCGGGCGACGAGCGCTGCCGCCTGGTCCAGGGTGACTTCTTCGCCATGGCCCCTTCCCCGGACGGGCTGGACCCGCGCAATCCGGAAGCCCGCTTCCACGCGATCCTGCTCGACATCGACCATTCGCCGAGCCACGTCCTCGACCCGGCCCACGCCTCGTTCTACCGGCCCCCGGCGCTGGGTCGCATGGCCGAGCGGCTCCACCCCGGCGGCATCTTTGCCCTCTGGTCGAACGAAGCCCCCGACGACGGCTTCAGCGCCGTGCTCGGTGAGGTGTTCGCCGAGGCGGAGGCGCACGTCGTGGAGTTCTCGAACCCCATCCAAGGGGGTACTTCAGCCAACACCGTCTACGTCGCCCGCACCGAGCGGTGAGGCGGGCCGGCGTGGGGAGGAAGCCGACGGACGGCCGGCAGATGCAGATCGGCGAGGTCGCGGACCGGACCGGTCTGAGCCTGCGCACCATCCGCCACTACGAAGAGGTCGGCCTCGCGGTCCCCACGGCGCGCTCGCAGGGCGGGTTCCGCCTCTACACGGACGAGGACGTCGCGCGCCTGCTGGTCATCAAGCGGATGAAGCCGCTCGACTTCACCCTCGAAGAGATGCGCGACCTGCTGACCGTCCTGGACGAACTCCGCTCCGGCGACGCCGACGAGGCGACGCGGGCCGACCTCGCCAAGCGCCTCGCCCTCTACCGCGCCCTGGTCGAGGAGCGCTGCGAGAAGCTCCGCACCCGCCTGTCGGACGCCGAGCGGTTCTCCACCGAACTCACGTCGGAACTGCGCAAGCACCGCCGCTGACCCGGCGGGGGCTCACTCGCCGGGGAGGTGGGGGGCGGTCGTGGCGTGCAGGGCGAGGGAGAGTTCGACGGCGCTGTCGACGACGGCGTCGAGGTCGTCGCCCAGCCGTCCGTCGGCCCACTGCTGGGCCAGCTCGGTCATCGCGCCGGTGAACATCGTCGCGCCGACGACGACGGGGAGCCGCGGGCTCTCGGTGCGGCTCATCGCGAGGACGCCCTCCAGCAGGGCGGTCTGCGCGGCGCGGCGGCGCTCGGCCAGCACCTCGTGGCCGCGCGCCTCGGCGAACAGTACGCGTCCGCGGCGGGGGTCCTCGCTGATGAAGCTCAGCACGGCGCGGATGCCCGCGCGCGTGCGGACGTCCGGGTGTGGGCCCGCCTCCTCCAGGGCGCGGGCCAGGACCTCGGCGAGCGAGGCGGCCTCCCGGTCGTAGACGGCGGCGAGCAGCGCGCCGGTGTCGGGGAAGTTCTCGTAGAAGTAGCGCGTGTGCAGCTCGGCCTCGCGGCAGACGGCGCGGACGGTGAGGGCCGCCTCGCCCTCCTCGCCGAACAGCCGGAACGCGGCCCGGACGAGCATGGCGCGCCGCTCGTCGCGGCGCCTGCTCGCGGGGACCCCGGCCCACCGTGTGGACGCGGCCGTGCGCGTGCTCGCCATGCCGGTCACCCTACCCCCGCGCCGCCGCGCGCCCCGGAAGTCTGGACACGGTTGTACCCAAACACTTACTCTGGATACACCTGTCACCAGAATGGGCCGGGAGTTGCGGCATGCCATCGAGGACCAACATCATCGCGGCGCGGTTCGAGCGGGCCTTCGACACCGATATCCGCTCCAGGTTCTTCCGCGGCCTGGAGTTCGCCGGGCCGGAGGGCGACCCCGGCTGGTTCGGGCCCGGCAGCGCGGTCTGGTACGTCCACTCGCACCTGCCGACCCTGCTGCTCGGGCTGGTCGGGGCCGCCTACATCGAGGGCCTGGACCCGAGCATCAGCTGGATGGCCTACGACCACTCCCGCATCCCCGAGCGCGTCGACGGCGTCCCGACCGGCGGCATCGACCCCGAGGGCGCGGCGGTGCGGCTCGGGCACTCCCTGTCGTTCTTCATCGGGACGGCCTACGGCTCCACCGCGACGGCCGAGCGCCTCGCCCGGACCGTCCGCGCCATGCACCACACGGTGAAGGGCACCCGTCCGGACGGGCTGCCCTACGACGCCGACGACCCCGACTGGCTGCGCTGGAACTACGCCACCGTCGTGTGGGGGCTGGCGACCGCGCACGAGCGCTACCACCGCCGCCCCCTCAAGGGCGACGGCCTGGAGCGCTACTACCGCGAGTTCGTCCGCGTCGGCGAGGCGCTGGGCGGCACGGACCTTCCCGCCACCAAGGCGGAGGTCGCCGAGTGCCTGGAGTCCTACCTGCCGCGCCTCGCCCTCACCCCGATCAAGGCGTTCGGGACCGGGCCCAACCTGCGCGACAGCAAGGCCAAGCCGTGGGAGCCCGGCAGCCCGTTCATGGACTGGGCGGCCCGCGACATGCTGCCGGAGTGGGCGCGGAAGCTCGCCCTCTACCGGCCGCCGAACCCGGTGGCGCTGCGGCTGCGCCGGACGACGCTGTGGGTCGCCCTCAACGCCCTGCACGACGCCACCGGGCCGCTGCCGGAGTTCCGCCAGGCGCGGGCCCGGGTGGCGGCGGGCGCGGCGGCGCCGGTCGCCTCCACCGCGCCGGCCGCGCCCGACCCGGAGCTGTCCCGCGAAGAGGTCGAGGCCATCGCCTGATTTCGGCGCCCACCCTCGCCCCGGACGGCAACCGAATGACATTCTGGTGTTCTGGACGCAGAACTTGGAGGGGCCATGGCGATCGCGATCGGCGACGAACACCGCGAGCTGGCACGGACGGCGCGCGCGTTCCTGCGCGACCAGAAGGCGCGGGCGGCGAACCGCGCGCTGCTGGACGCGGAGCAGGAGACCCTGCCCGCCTTCTGGACGGGGTTCGCCGCACTGGGGCTGCTCGGCCTGCACCTTCCCGAGGAGCACGGCGGCGGGGGAGCGGGCCTCCCGGAGCTCGTCGTGGTCGCCGAGGAGCTCGGCCGCGCCGCCGCGCCGGGCCCGATGCTGCCGACGATGATCGCGTCCGCCGTGCTCGCCGCGGCGGAGGACGAGGAACCGCGGGCCCGGCTGCTGCCCGGCCTCGCGTCGGGCGCGACCCCGGCGGCCCTCGGCCTGGACGGGGCGCTCACCGTGAGCGGCGGCGCCGCCACCGGGGACGCGGGCGTCGTGCTGGGCGGCGGCCTCGCGGAGCTGCTCGTCCTGCCCGCCGGGGACGACATGGTGGTCGTGCGGGCGGACGCACCGGGCGTCACCGTCGAGGTGCCCGAGAACCTGGACCCGGCCCGCCGCTCCGCGCGCGTCCGGCTCGACGGCGCCGCCGTGGAGGTCCTCCCCGGGGCCCGCGCGCACGCGACCGCCGTGGCCCGGACGCTGATGTCCGCGGAGGCCGTCGGGGGCGCGCTGGAATGCGTCGACGCGGCCACCGCGTACGCCAAGGTGCGCCGGCAGTTCGGGCGGCCGATCGCGACGTTCCAGGCCGTCAAGCACCACTGCGCGAACATGCTCGTCGCCGCGGAGCTGGCCACGGCCGCGGTGTGGGACGCGGCGCGGGCCGCGTCCGGTCCGGCCGACCAGTTCGAGCTGGCCGCGGCCGTCGCGGCGGCGCTCGCCCTGCCCGCCTTCACCTCCAACGCGGGCCTGAACATCCAGGTCCACGGCGGGATCGGCTTCACCTGGGAGCACGACGCCCACCTGCTGCTGCGCCGGGCCGCGACGCTGGAGGCCGTCGGCGACCCGCACGCGGCGGAGCGCGACGTGACCCGGCTGCGGGTGGCCGGGGTCGTCCGGGAGACGAGCCTCGACCTGCCGCCCGAGGCGGAGGCGCGGCGCGCGGAGATCCGCGAGCTTGCCCGGGAGATCGCCGCGCTGCCCAAGGCCGAGCAGCGCGAGAGGCTCATCGAGACCGGCTACGTCCAGCCGCATTGGCCGCGCCCCTGGGGCGTGGAGGCGAGCGCCGGGCTCCAGCTCGTCATCGAGGACGAGTTCCGCGCCGCAGGTGTGAAGCGCCCGCAGCTCGGCATCACCGGCTGGGTGATCCTCACACTCGTCCAGCACGGGACGCAGGACCAGATCGACCGGTGGGTGCGTCCGGCGCTCACCGGCGAGGAGGTCTGGTGCCAGCTGTTCAGCGAGCCCGACGCCGGATCGGACGCCGCGGCCGTCAAGACCCGCGCCGTCAAGGTGGACGGCGGCTGGCTCGTCAACGGCCAGAAGGTGTGGACGAGCGGCGCCCAGTACTGCCGCTGGGGCTTCGCGACCGTCCGCACCGACCCGGACGCGCCGAAGCACTCCGGCGTCACGATGGTCGTCATCGACATGCACCACCCCGGCGTGGAGGTCCGGCCGCTGCGCCAGACGACCGGCGCCTCCGACTTCAACGAGGTGTTCTTCTCCGACGTCTTCGTCCCCGACGCCGACGTCGTGGGGGAGCCGAACAAG
Source organism: Actinomadura sp. K4S16 (assembly GCF_008327685.1). Lineage (GTDB taxonomy): Bacteria > Actinomycetota > Actinomycetes > Streptosporangiales > Streptosporangiaceae > Spirillospora. The sequence continues at coordinate 379,698 of NZ_BDDE01000015.1, read as the reverse complement.
GGCTGGTCGGTCGCCCGCGCCACCCTCGGCAACGAGCGGGTCAGCATCGGCGGCGGCGTCGGAGGCCCGCCCGGACCCGACGTGTTCCGGCTCTACACCGAGCGCGGTGCCCGCGTCCCGGCGGCGGCCGAGCGGGTCGGCGCGTACGCGGCCGAGGAGCAGGCCCTCCGGCTGCTCAACCTCCGCTCGGCCGAGCGCGCCGTCGCGGGCGGTGAGCCGGGCCCCGAGGGGAACATCACCAAGCTCGTCCTCGCCGAGCACGGCCACGCCACCGCGGCGCTCCTCGCCGAGTTCGCCGGCCCCGAGACCGCGTTCAACGAGGGGCTCGGCCAGTTCGCGGGCCTGATGCGCCTCGGGTCGCGCGGCATCTCCATCGCGGGCGGCACCTCCGAGATCACCCGCAACCAGATCGCCGAGCGCATCCTCGGCCTGCCCCGCGACCCGCTGATCCGCTGACGGGACGGTCCGGCCCCGGCGCGGTCACGCCGGGGCCGGGGCCTTGCGTTCACGACCGGCGGCGGTGGGCCGGCTCCAGGGACGGGTTGCCGGTCATGTGCCTGATGCCGGCCATGTCGGTGCCGGGCGGGACGACCTCGTCGATGGCGTCGAGGGTGGCCGCGTCGAGCCGGACGTCGGCGGCGGCGAGCAGGTCCTCCAGCTGCGCCATCGTCTTCGGGCCGATGATCGTCGAGGTGATGGCCGGGTGCTCGGCGACGAACCCGAGGGACAGGTGGGTCAGCGAGAGGCCCGCCTGCTCGGCGATCTTGGTGAGCCGCTCCACGGCGTCGTAGCGCGCGGAGGTGCTGGGGTCGGTGTCGACGGTGCGGCCCCGCCACACCGGGCTGTCCGAGGGGGCGAAGCGGGCGCCCTCGGGGGCCTGCTCGCCGCGCCGGTACTTGCCGGTGAGCCAGCCGCCGGCGAGCGGGCTCCACGGGATGACGCCCATCCCGTGCCGCCGCGCCGCGGGCAGCATGGACTCCTCGATCGACCGGGCGAAGATCGAGTACTGCGGCTGCTCGCAGACGAACCGGACGCCGCCCCGGCGCTCGGCGGCCCACTGCGCCTCGACGATCCAGTCGGCGGGGAAGGAGGACGACCCGACGTACAGCACCTTGCCCTGGCGGACGAGGTCGGTCAGGGCGTCGAGCGTCTCCTCGAGGTCGGTCTCCCAGTCGCGGCGGTGCATCTGGTACAGGTCGATGCGGTCGGTGCCGAGGCGGCGCAGGCTGTCCTCCACGGCACGGACGATGTAGCGCCGGGAGCCGCCCCGGGCGTTGCGCGCGTCGTCGTCGAGCGGGAAGAAGAACTTGGTCGCGAGGACGACGTCGTCGCGGCGGCCCTTGAGGGCCTTCCCGACGATCTTCTCGCTCTCCCCGGTGGAGTACATGTCGGCGGTGTCGATGAAGTTGATGCCGGCGTCCAGCGCCCGGTGGACGATCCGCTCGGACTCGCCGTGGTCGGGGTTGCCGACGGCGCCGAACATCATCGCACCGAGGGTCTGGGTGCTGACCTCGACGCCGGTACGGCCGAGCTTGCGGTACTGCATGCGTGCTCCTCGTTAGGCGAACGCGAGGAACGCTAGGTGCTGGAGCGCGCTCCAGGTCAAGCGCGGTCAAGCGCGGTCAGGCGCCGGACGCCGTCTCGGCGAGCCAGTCGTACCAGGCGTCCAGGCCGTCGCCGCGGGTCGCCGAGACGGGCAGCACGCGCAGCCCGGGGCACAGCCGGCGGGCCGCGTCCCGGCAGGCGTCCATGTCGAAGTCGACGTACGGCAGCAGGTCGGTCTTGTTGACCAGCAGGACGTCCGCGCCGCGGAACATGTGCGGGTACTTCAGCGGCTTGTCGTCGCCCTCGGTGACGGACATGAGCACGACGCGGGCCCGCTCGCCGAGGTCGAACAGCGCCGGGCAGACGAGGTTGCCGACGTTCTCGACGAACACCGTGGAGCCGTCCGGCGGGGCCAGCGCGGCCAGCGCCCCGGCCACCATCCCGGCGTCGAGATGGCAGCCGGCGCCCGTGTTGACCTGGACGGTCCGGGCCCCGGCCGCGGTGAGGCGCCGCGCGTCCAGCAGCGTCTCCTGGTCGCCCTCGATCACCGAGATCGGACGGTCGCGGCTCAGGTCGGCGACCGTGCGCTCCAGCAGCGTGGTCTTCCCCGAACCGGGGGAGCTCATCACGTTGAGCGCGACGATGCCGCGTTCGGCCAGCCACGCCCGGTTCCGGCCGGCCAGCTCGTCGTTGCGGGCCAGCACCCTGCGGCCCAGCGGCACGACGTGCCCCTCCTCCTCCCCGAGGTCGTCCTCCAGGTCGTGTACGAGATCGTGGACGTGCCCGTGGACGTGCCCGGCGGTTTCGCCGTGGACGTGCCCGGGGGCCGTCAGGGTCGTCAGGCGCGCGGCGTCCTCGCCGTCGCAGCCGCAGTTCTCACACATCGTCGGCGACCTCCACCGCCTTGATCGTCAGGTCGGCGCCGCCGCTGATGACCACGTCGGCACTGCCGCACGGGCACACCGCGAGCGGATCGCGCGCGGGGAACGAGGCCCCGCAGGCGGTGCAGTCGCCGACGCCCTCCGGCTCGGTGATGTCGAGCCGCGCGCCCTCGACGCACGTCCCCTCGCCGGCCAGTTCGAAGCAGAAACGCACCGCGTCCGGCATGACTCCGGAAAGTCTCCCTATTTCGAGGTGGACCACCACCACCCGCGAATCGGGCAATTGGGTGGAAATTGCCGCTATGACGCTCTCCGTGACGGCCAATTCGTGCACGCGTCCTCCCGGCCCGCTTCCATTGCCCCACCGCCGTTCTGCTGCCCCGATCTCCCCAGTTCAAACGGTGTGTTTACCGAACCGAGGAAAGGGGTTGAGGCGCTTTTCGGGCGGTGTTTCGCGCCGTTCCCGCAGGGCAACCGCAAGAGGTGATGACCGCAGCCGGTCGAGGGGGGAAGCGATGACGAGCGTCGCTCCGGCGGAGCCGCTGACGGACGAGATCCACATTCTGTGGACGTCCGAGGGAATGAGCTGCGACGGGGACACGGTCTCGGTGACCGCGGCCTCGCTGCCGAGCATCGAGGACGTCGTCCTCGGCGCGATACCGGGCCTGCCGAAGGTCCACCTGCACAACAAGGTGCTGGCCTACGAGAACGGCGACGAGTTCATGGAGGCGTTCCGCCAGGCCGCGCGCGGCGAGCTGTCGCCGTTCGTCCTCGTCGTCGAGGGCTCGATCCCGAACGAGAACATCAACGGGGACGGCTACTGGACGTCGATGGGCAACGACCCGGAGACCGGCGAGCCGATCACGCTGAACGAGTGGATCGACCGGCTCGCGCCGAAGGCGTGGGCGGTCGTCGCGGCCGGGACCTGCGCGACCTACGGCGGCATCCACGCGATGGCGGGCAACCCGACCGGATGCATGGGCCTCGCCGACTACCTCGGCTGGGACTTCCGCTCCGCGGGCGGGCTGCCGATCGTGAACGTGCCGGGCTGCCCGGTCCAGCCGGACAACTTCATGGAGACGCTGCTCTGGGTGCTGCACCAGGCGGCCGGGCTGGCGCCGGTCATCCCGCTGGACGAGAAGCTGCGGCCGACGTGGCTGTTCGGCAAGACCGTCCACGAGGGCTGCGACCGCGCCGCCTACTACGAGCAGGCCGACTTCGCGCGCGACTACAACTCGCCGAAGTGCCAGGTCAAGATCGGCTGCTGGGGCCCGGTGGTGAACTGCAACGTCACCAAGCGCGGCTGGATGGACGGCGTCGGCGGCTGCCCCAACGTGGGCGGCATCTGCATCGGCTGCACGATGCCCGGCTTCCCGGACAAGTTCATGCCGTTCATGGACGAGCCGCCCGGGGCGAGCCTGTCCACCACGCTGCTGAGGTCCTACGGGCCGTTCATCCGGACGATGCGGTCGATCACCAACAGGGGCGCGAACCGGGAGCCGAAGTGGCGCCACAACCGGGAGCGGCTGACCAGCGGCTACCAGCCCCGCTGGCCGCACCAGTGAGCGGCGGCCGTACCGCCGCCGGGCCGGCGGCGGCACGGCCCGACCAGGAAAGACACGAGCGGAGGACGGCCGCGCCGGGGACGGCGGACGGGCCGCGGAACAGGGGCGAGCGATGAAGCGGGGCGAGTCATGAAGCAGGGGACGGCGGCGCGCGGCGAACGGGCGGCCACGCAGGCGGGCCTCGTGGAGGTGGCGTTCGACCCGATCACCCGGATCGTCGGCAACCTCGGCATCTACACCAAGATCGATTTCGCGAACGGGCAGGTGGCCGAGTGCCGGAGCACCTCGTCCATCTTCCGCGGCTACAGCGTGTTCATGAAGGGCAAGGACCCGCGCGACTCGCACTTCATCACGAGCCGGATCTGCGGCATCTGCGGCGACAACCACGCGACCTGCTCTATCTACGCACAGAACATGGCGTACGGGATAAAGCCCCCGCCGCTCGCCGACTGGATCATCAACCTCGGCGAGGCCGCCGAGTACATGTTCGACCACACGCTCTTCCAGGACAACCTGGTCTTCGTCGACTTCTGCGAGCGGATGGTCGCCGAGACGAACCCGAGCCTGCTGGCGACGGCGAAGAACACCGACGCGCCGCGCGGCTCCGTGCACGGGTTCCGCAAGATCGCCGACATCATGACGGCGTTCAACCCGTTCGAGGGCTCGGTCTACAAGGAGGCCCTCCAGCTCAGCCGCATCACCCGCGAGATGATCTGCCTGATGGAGGGGCGCCACGTCCACCCGTCGACGCTGTATCCGGGCGGCGTGGGGACGGTCGCGACGCCGCAGGTGTTCACCGACTACCTCGTCCGGCTGACGCGCTGCCTCGACTTCGTCAAGCGGGCCGTCGCGATGAACGACGACATCTTCGACTTCTTCCTGGAGGCGCTGCCCGGCTACGACCAGGTCGGCCGGCGGCGGACGCTGCTCGGCTGCTGGAGCGCCTTCCAGAACCCGGACGTCTGCGACTACGACTACCGGCACATGTCCGAGTGGGGGCGGGCCGCCTACGTCACCCCGGGCATCGTCGTGGACGGGGAGCTCCTCACGACGGACCTGGTCGACATCAACCTCGGCATGCGGATCCTGCTGGGCAGCTCCTACTACGACGACTGGGTCAACGAGGAGACCTTCGTCAAGGAGGACCCGCTCGGCAACCCGATCGACCAGCGGCACCCGTGGAACCAGACGACGCTGCCGAACCCGCAGAAGCGCGACCTCGACGGCGGCAAGTACAGCTGGGTGATGAGCCCGCGCTGGCGCCACCCCGAGACCGGCGACCACCTCGCCCTCGACACCGGCGGCGGGCCGCTCGCCCGGCTGTGGGCGACCGCGCTGGCCGGCGAGGTGGACACCCCGTACGTCCGCTCCACCGGGCACAGCGTCCAGATCGACCTGCCGAAGACGCCCGGCATGCCGGAGGTCAACCTGGAGTGGAAGCCGCCGCAGTACGCCAACACGATCGAGCGCGACCGGGCCCGCGCCTACTTCATCGCCTACGCGGCGGGGATGGCGCTGTACTTCGCCGAGAAGGCCCTCGACGAGGTCAGGGGCGGGCGGACGAAGGTGTTCACCGACTTCGACGTCCCGGACGAGGCGATCGGCTGCGGGTTCCACGAGGCCGTGCGCGGCGTGCTGTCGCACCACCTCGTCATCCGCGACGGCAAGATCGCCAACTACCACCCGTACCCGCCGACGCCGTGGAACGCCAGCCCGCGCGACTCCTACGGCACGCCCGGCCCGTACGAGGACGCCGTCCAGGGCCAGCCGATCTTCGAGGAGAACGGCCCGGACGACTTCAAGGGCATCGACATCATGCGGACCGTCCGCAGCTTCGACCCGTGCCTGCCGTGCGGCGTGCACATGTACGTCGGCAACGGCCGGACGATCGAGAAGCGGCACTCCCCGATGTTCGGCGCCCAGGAAGAGCACTGATGGGCTGGGACGACGAGCGCGTGCGGGAGCACGTCCGGCGCCTGGAGGGGCTGCTCGACGGCCTCGACCCGGCGGCGCACCAGGCCGTCCAGGCGCTGGTGGAGCTGTACGGGGAGGCCCTCGACCGGATCGTGCGGCTCACCGCGGACGCCTCCGCCCTCGCCGGCGACGAGCTGGTCGGCCACCTGCTGGCCATGCACGGCCTGCACCCGGAGACGCCGGAGGCGCGGGTCGGGCGGGCGCTCGCCGCGCTGGAGGGGTTCCTCGGCAAGCACCGCACGTCGGTGGAGTTCGCCGGGATCGACGGGGCGGCGGTGCGGCTGAAGGTCGCGACCGAGGGGCGCGCCGCCGCGCCCCGCCCGGTGCTGGACGCCGTGGAGCGGGCGGCCCTGGCCGCGGCGCCGGAACTGGAGCGGGTCGAGATCGAGGCGCCCGCGCCGGAGAAGGTGCTGATCACCCTGGACCAGGTGCGGAGCCGCGCATGACGCCCGCGCTGTCCACGCCGAGGCTGGCGGCGCTGGCCTCGGCGCCGCCGCTCCCGCCGCCGGCGGCCGAGGCCGAGGAGCAGTGCGACCTGTGCGCCGAACCCGTGCGCGGCGCGCACCGGCACCTGCTCGACCTGGACAAGGGCGAGCTGCTGTGCGCGTGCGGGGCGTGCACCCTGCTGTTCGACGGCCGGGCGGCGGGCGGGCGGCACTACCGGCTCGTCCCGGACCGGCGGCGCGAACTGACCGGCTTCCGGCTGGACGGCCCGCTGTGGGCGGGCCTCGGCATCCCCGTCGACCTGGCCTTCTTCTCCGTCTCGGAGCTGGGCGAGGTCACCGCCCGCTACCCGAGCCCGGCCGGCGCGCTGCGCGCGGCCGTGCACGCGGAGAACTGGCGGCGCGTGGCCGACGCCAACCCCGTCCTGGCGGAGCTGCGCCCGGACGTGGAGGCGCTCGTCGTGCACCGGGCGCGGGGCGCGGCCGAGCACTGGATCCTCCCGATCGACGACTGCTACCGGCTCACCGCCCTGCTGCGCGAGCACTGGACGGGCTTCACCGGCGGCGACGCGGTCTGGGAGCGCATCGGCGCGTTCTTCGCGGAGTTGAGGGCGGCCGGTGGGAAGGCGGCGCAGGCAGGCACCGAGGAGAAGAGGAGAACACGATGATCAAGGTGGGGAAGCCCGACGTCTCGCCCGACAAGCCCTCGCACACGAGGGGCGTCCACGAGGGCAACGCGACGGGCAACTACGACAAGCAGGTCGGGCACCTGCCCGACGGCACGTCCACCGCGGCCCGCTCGACGGGGATCAACCCGGCGGCCCGCGGCCCGATCCTCGACTCGATGCCGAATTTGTCTCCGGCATGAGCGAAGCGAACCGGGGGGCGTGGGGGGTCGCCCCCCCTCGAAGGAGCAGGGCATGAGCGAAGCGAAGCGGGGGGCGTGGGGGGGCGTCCCCCCTCGGGGAGGCGGAGCATGAGTTCGACACCGGAGCTCGGGCTCGATCTGCTCGGGATCGAGGCGGAGGCGTACGCGGCTACGCCGACGCTGAGCCTGCGGGTCGGGCTGCGGCGGCTGGACGGCGGGCCCGTGCAGTGCGTCCTGCTCACCACGACGGTGACGATCGCGGCGGCGCGCCGCGGCTACGACGACGCCGAGCGCGACCGGCTCGCCGGGGTGTTCGGCCCGCCGGAGATGTGGGACCGGTCGCTGCACGGCCTGACCTGGGCGCGCGTCGGCGCCACCGTGCCGACGTTCCGCGGGGAAACCGAGGTGGCGCTGTCCCTGCCGTGCGGGCACGACATGCAGGTGGCGGCCGACCGCTACCTGCACGCGCTCGGCGGCGGCGACGTCCCGCTCGACCTGACCTTCAACGGCACGGTGTTCTACCCCGGCGAGGACGGCAGGCTGCGCACCATGCAGATCCCGTGGCACCACGAGGCCACCGGCGACCTGCCCCTCCAGGCGTGGCGGGACCTGATGGGCCGCTACTACGGCACCGCCCGCTGGCTGCGCCTGGACGACGACTGCTTCGGCCGCCTGTCGGCCTACCGGGCCCGCCGCGCGCACTCCTCGTTCGACGACACGGTCGACGAGCTGCTGCGGCACGCCGAGAGCCGACGTGAGGAGGAAGAGTGGACCGCGTAAGGGCCATCGCGGACACCGTCCTCTACGAGGGGTACCTCCTCTGGCCGTACCGCCGGTCGGCCCTGAAGAACCGCCAGCGCTGGACGATCGGCGGCGTCTACCCGCGCGGCTACGCCGAGCGGAACAGCGACCGCTGGACGGTCCACGCCGAGTTCCTCATGGAGGCGGGCCCCGGCGCGGAGGTCGAGGTCACGCTGCGCTTCCTGCACGCGGTGCACCGCCAGGTGATGAACGGCGACGCCCCGGTGGACGAGATCCGCGTCGGGAACGAGATCTGCACCACCTGGCAGGAGGCCCGAGAACGCGAACTCACCAGCGGGCCGGTCGCGGTCGAGCGCCTCGTGCGCGCCCCCGTCCAGGTCCCCGTCGAGGTCGCGGCGGGCAGCGAAGAGGAGGCCGTGAACGGCAGGGGGCCGTGCGGAGGCGGCGGGGTGCGGTTCGTCCGGTCGTGGGAGCGGGTGGACGGACGGGTCGAGGTCTCGGCCGTGCCCGCCGGGGACGGCGCGGTGCGGCTGCGCGTGGAGGTCGTCAACACCGGCGCCGCCGACGAGCGCGAGGACGCCGTGCGGGCCGGGATGCTGTGCGCGCACGTCGTGGCGCACACCGGCGGCGGCGCGTTCGTCTCGCTCACCGACCCGCCGGAGCGGCTCGCGCAGGCGGCGGCGGAGTGCGGCAAGGACGGGCTGTGGCCGGTGCTCGCGGGCGAGCCGGGCGGCCACGACACCGTGCTCGCGGCGCCGATCGTCCTCTACGACTGGCCGCAGGTGGCGCCGGAGAGCCCCGGCGACCTGTTCGACGGGACGGAGATCGACCGGCTGCTGATCCTCAGCGTGCTCAGCCTCACCGAGGACGAGCGGCGGGAGATGGCGGCGACCGATCCGAAGGCGCGGCGGATCCTGGAGCGGTGCGACGCGCTGTCGTCCGGTGAGCTGCTGGCGCTGCACGGGACGTTGCGGGATCCGCGGAAGGACGTGTGGTGAGCGGGGGAGAGATGGGCACGGGCGGGCGGGAGACGGCACCCGGGAGCCGGGTCAGGCTGCGTCCCCGCGGGGGCGCCGACATCTTCGACCTGGCGCTCGTCGGGCGCACCGCCGTCGTCGAGCGCGTCGAGGAGGACATGGAGGGCGGGGTGCACCTGGTCGTCGCGCTGGACGACGACCCGGGCCGCGACCTCGGCCCCCGCAACCAGCTCGGGCACCGCTTCTTCGTCCGGCCGGACGAGGTCGAGCCGCTGCCCGGGGAGGCGCCGGACCGCAGGGTCCTCGTCGCGGGGATCGGCAACGTGTTCCACGGCGACGACGGGTTCGGCGTGGAGGTCGTCCGGCGGCTGGAGACGCGGCCGCTGCCGCCCGGCGTGGACGTCGTCGACTTCGGCATCCGCGGCATCGACCTGATGTACGCGCTCGGCGACGGCTACGGGGCGGCGGTCCTGGTCGACGCCGCCGAGCGCGGCCACCCGCCGGGCACCGTGTCGCTGGTCGAGCCCGGCCCGGACGACTTCGGCGGCGTCGCGGTGGACGCGCACGGCCTCGACCCGGCGCAGGTGCTGCGGCTGGCCAGGGACAACGGCCCGGTCCCGCCGCGCATCCTGCTCGTGGCGTGCGAGCCGGCGGCGCGGACCACGGACGCCACCTGGGAGATGCGGCTCAGCGCGCCGGTCGAGGCGGCGGTCGGGGAGGCCGCCGCGCTGGTCGAGCGGCTGCTCGCGGAGGAATTCACGCAGGAACTCGCGCAGGAGGGAGCGGGGAGATGAAGGCGAACGGACGGAGAGTGGAGATCAAGAAGGGGTTCTGCATCGGCGCGGGCGGGGCCCGGGTGATGCTCGCGCTGGTCGCGGTCGGCGCGGTCGTGCTGGTCGTCAGGGAGCTTCCGGGGCTGCGCCGGTACCTCAAAGCCGAGTCGATGTGATCGGGGACGCGGAGCGGACGCTCATGACGTCGATCGAGCGGCGCCTCGTCGGCCAGCTGAAGGAGGCGCACGCGCTCCAGGAGCACGCCGAGGCCGCGCTGAGCGAGATGCTGACCGCGGCGGCGGACGAGCCGGACCTCTCCCGGCCGCTCGGCCACTACGCCGAGCGGTCCCGGGCGTACACGAGGGCGGTCGAGGCGCGGCTGCACGCGCACGGGGCGTCGCCGAGCATCGCCCGCGACGCGGGGTCGCTGCTCGCGTCGGTGGTGGAGGCCGGGGTCGGGCGCGGCCACCGCGACCCCGTGCGGCACATGCGGGACGCCTACGTCGCCGTCCACCTGCAGATCTCGGCGGGCGAGACGCTGCGCCGGTTCGCCGAGCGCGCCGGGGACCGGGAGACGGCGGCGGTCGCGGCGGCGATGTGCGAGGACGCCCACGCGATGTCGCACGAGCTGTCGGACCGCTGGGACATCGCCGTGGAGATGTCGCTGCGCGCCCGCGGCGCCGGGCACTCCCCGCCATCCGCGGGGGGCGGGCGATGACCGCGGCCGTGGCGGAGGTGTTCCGGCGGCGCGCGGAGCCGGCGGCCGCGCTCGCCGACGCGGCGGGCGCCATCGCCGCCGCCTGCCACGCGATGGCGGCCCGGTTCCACCGCGGGGGGCGCCTGCTCACCTTCGGGACCGGCGCCGCCGCCACCGACGCGCAGCACGTCGCGGTCGAGTTCGTGCACCCGGTGATCGTCGGCAAGCGGGCGCTGCCCGCGCTGTCGCTCACCGGCGACGTCGCGACGCTCACCGGCGTCTGCGCCGACGCCGGGTTCGACGACGTGTTCGCGCACCAGGTCCGCTGCTTCGGCGGCCCGGACGACATCGCGCTCGGGATCTCGCCGGACGGCCGCTGCGGCAGCGTCCGGCGCGCCCTGGAGTGCGCCCGGGAGCTCGGCATGCTGACGGTCGCGCTGGCGGGCGGGGACCCCGGAGCGCTCGCCGGGGCGGTCGACCACCTGGTCACCGTGCCGTCCGACGACCCGCGCGTCGTGAAGGAGGTGCACGTCACCGCGTACCACGTGCTGTGGGAGCTGGTCCACGTGTTCCTGGAGCAGCCGGCCGTGCTCGACCAGGAGGTGACCGCGTGACCGGATGCACGGGCGACCACTGCGTGACCTGCGCGGACGAGGCCGTCCCGGTCGTCGTCGCGCGGCTCCTCGACGGCGGTCTCGCGGACGTCGACGTCGGCGGCGGGCGGCTCGAACGGGTCAGCGTGGCACTGGTGGACGCCGGTGTCGGCGACACCGTGCTCGTCCACGCCAAGGAGGCGATCGGGGTCGTGGCGACGTGACCGACATGCTCTATCCCTTCCTGTACGCGGGCGGCTCGGGGCTGGACACCCTGCTGGAGGACGTGCGCCGCTCGACGCGCGAGAAGGCCGGCGACATCGTCCGGCTGCGCGAGACCGTCCTGGAGGAGTACGGCGAGGACCTCGCGGCCTGCGCCGCGCGGATGGCGGGCGCGTTCCGCTCCGGCGGCCGGCTGTTCGCGTTCGGGAACGGCGGCAGCTCGACGGACGCGCAGGACGTCGCGGCGCTGTTCCTCCACCCGGGCGGGTCCGCGCGGCCGCTGCCGGCGCTGGCGCTCACGACCGACGCCGCCGTCGTCACCGCGCTGTCCAACGACATCGGGTTCGAGGTGGTGTTCGCGCGTCAGCTCGCCGCGTTCGGGCGTCCCGGCGACATCGCGCTGGCGCTGTCCACCAGCGGGAACTCCGACAACCTGATCGCCGCGCTGCGGGAGGCGGAGCGGCGCGGGATGGTGACGGTCGGGCTCGCCGGATACACCGGGGGGCAGATGGCGGAGATGCCCGGCCTGCACCACCTGTTCACCGTGCCCTCGTCGTCGGTGCACCGCATCCAGGAGGCGCAGACGACGGTCTACCACGCCCTCTGGGAACTGACCCAGCACGAACTGACCCAGCACGAACTCGCACAGCAGGGATCGACGGGGGAGGCTTTCTGATGTGCCTGGCGATACCGGGCGAGATCGTGGAGATCATGCCGGACCGCCCGGTGGCGAAGGTGGACGTGACCGGCGTCCGGCGGGCGGTGAACACCGCCCTGCTGGACGGGGAGCGGCTCGCCGCGGGCGACTGGGTCCTCATCCATGTCGGGTTCGCCATGTCCAAGATCGACGAGGCCGAGGCGCGGGCGACGCTGGCGCTGCTGGAGGGCCTCGGCGAGGCCTATGACGACGAGATCGACGCGCTGCGGGAATCGAGGATCGACTGATGCGCTACGTCGACGAGTACCGGGATTCGGAGCGGGCGCGGGCGCTCGCGGCCTCGATCGCCTCGCTGTGCGAGCCCGGGCGGCACTACAAGTTCATGGAGGTGTGCGGCGGCCACACGCACACCATCTACAAGCACGGCCTGGAGGACTACCTGCCCGAGTCCATCTCGCTGGTGCACGGGCCGGGATGCCCGGTGTGCGTGATCCCGATGGGGCGGGTGGACGACGCGATCCACATCGCGTCCCAGCCGGACGTCATCATGACGTCGTTCGGCGACATGATGCGGGTGCCGGGCGGCAAGGGGTCGTTCCTGGACGCCAAGGCCGCCGGCGCCGACATCCGGATGGTGTACTCGCCGCTGGACGCGCTGAGGATCGCCGAGCGTAACCCGTCGCGGCGCGTGGTGTTCATGGGCATCGGGTTCGAGACGACCGCGCCGTCCACGGCCATGACGGTGCTGCGGGCGGCGGCGGCGGGCATCGAGAACTTCTCGGTGTTCTGCAACCACGTGACGATCCTTCCGGCGATCAAGGCGATCCTCGATTCGCCGGACCTGCGCCTGGACGGCTTCCTCGGCCCGGGGCACGTGTCGACCGTCATCGGCTGCCGGCCCTACTCGTTCATCACCGGCGACTACGGCAAGCCCCTGGTCGTCGCCGGGTTCGAGCCGCTGGACATCCTGCAGGCCGTGCACATGCTGCTGGTCCAGCTGGCCGAGGGCCGCTCGGAGGTGGAGAACCAGTACGGCCGGGTCGTCCCGTGGGACGGCAACCCCAGGGCGCTGGACGCGATCTCCAAGGTCATGGAGCTGCGGCCGTACTTCGAGTGGCGCGGCCTCGGCTTCATCTCGCACTCCGCGCTCCGGATGAAGGAGGAGTACGCCGCCTTCGACGCCGAGCGCATCTTCGAGATCCCGGGCGGCCGGGTCGCCGACCCGAAGGCGTGCCAGTGCAGCGAGGTGCTCAAGGGCGTCCTGAGGCCGTGGGAGTGCAAGGTCTTCGGGACCGCCTGCACCCCGGAGACGCCGATCGGCACGTGCATGGTCTCGTCCGAGGGCGCGTGCGCCGCGTACTACAACTTCGGCCGCTTCACCCGCGAGCGGATCATCGAGGTCGGCCGGACGAGGCAGCCGGAGAACCCCGGCCAGGTAAGGGAGACAGTTCGATGACCGTCCGCGAGGAGCAGGTGCTGGAACGGATCGAGCGCGCGCGGGGCCGCAAGGCCAGGCTGCGCGAGGACGCCATCACGCTCGCGCACGGCTCCGGCGGCAAGGCCACCCACACGCTGATCGAGGCGGTGTTCCGGGAGGCGTTCGCCAACCCGCTCCTGGACCGGCTGGACGACTCGGCGCGGTTCGCGGTGAACGGCGCCGAGCTCGCCTTCACCACCGACTCCTACGTCGTGTCGCCGCTGTTCTTCCCCGGCGGCGACATCGGCGACCTGGCCGTCAACGGGACCGTCAACGACCTCGCGGTCTGCGGCGCGCGCCCGCTGCACCTGTCGGCCGGGTTCATCCTCGAAGAGGGCTTCCCCGTCGCCGACCTGCGCCGCATCACCGAGTCGATGCGGCGTGCGGCCGACGCGGCGGGCGTCGACATCGTCACCGGGGACACCAAGGTCGTCGAGCGCGGGAAGGCCGACGGCTGCTACATCAACACCGGCGGCGTGGGGGTCGTGCGCTCCCGGCTGTCCGGGGAGCTCCGGCCCGGCGACGCCGTGCTGGTGACGGGGCCGATCGGGGAGCACGGCGTCACGATCATGCTGGCCCGCGGCGAGCTCGACTTCGAGGCCGACGTCGAGTCGGACACCGCGCCGCTGACCTGCCTGCTCGCCGACCTGGCCGACGCGTGCCCGGGCGGCGTCCGGCGGATGCGGGACGCGACCCGGGGCGGCGTCGCGACCGTCCTCAACGAGCTGGCGTCGGACGCCGGGGCGGCCGTGGCGGTGGACGAGGACGCGATCCCGGTGCGGCCGGCCGTCCGGGGCGCGTGCGAGCTGCTCGGGATCGACCCGATGTACGTCGCGTGCGAGGGCCGCGCCGTGGTCGTGGTCGCCCCCGAGTGCGAGCAGGCCGCGCTGGCGGCGCTGCGGGCCCACCCGCTCGGCGAGGAGGCCGCGGTCATCGGCCGCGTGACCGACGACCCGTCCGGCCTCGTCCTGCTGCGGACGGCCTTCGGCGGCACCCGCATCGTGGACCTCCTCGTCGGCGACCCGCTACCGCGCATCTGCTGACGCGGGACGGCCCCGGCGGACGCCGGCGAGCGTGACGAGCAGCGACGCCGCCGTCAGCGCCGCCCCGAACCAGAGGACGCTCCTGACCCCCAGATGGTCGGCGAACAGCCCGCCGAACAGGGCGCCGACCGCGATGGAGGTGTTGTAGGCCATGGTGTTCAGCGACATCGCGGCCTCGAAGGTGTCGGGCGCGGCGGCGAGCGTCATGTTGACCTGGCACAGCTGCCAGGCGCCGAAGGACACGCCCCACAGGACGAGCAGGACGACCGGCGCGGCCGTCCAGTGCCCGATCGCGAGCAGGAGCAGCAGGGACGCCACGAGCCCCGAGCAGGCGGTGACGAAGGTGGCCCGCAGGTGCCTGGTCGCGGTGTGCCCGGCGACGAAGTTCCCGACCGCGCCGCCGATGCCGTAGGCCATCAGGAGCCCGGTGATGGCCGCGGGGGAGGCGTTCGCGTCGCCCTCCAGGAACGGCCGCACGAAGGTGTAGGCGCCGAAGTGGCCGAGCACGAACAGCACGACGGTGACCATCACCGTCCGGAGCGGCACGTTCCTGACCGGCAGGAGGAAGACCTCCCGGACCGGCACCGCGTTCCGCGACGGCAGTGACGGGATCACGGCGGCGACCGTGAGGAGCACCAGCGCGCTGAGGCCGCTCCAGATGAGGAACGTCGTCCGCCAGCCGGTGAGGTCCTCGAGGAGCGTCCCGAGCGGCATGCCCGCCACCGCGGCGATCGAGATGCCGGACATCACCACCGCGGCCGCCCTGTTCGCGTGGCGCTCCGGGACGAGGCGCATCGCCATGCTCACGCCGATGGCCCAGAACACCCCGTTGGCGAACCCCATGGCGAGCCGCGTCGCCAGCAGCAGCGGAAAGTTCGGGGAGACGGCGGTGACCAGGTTCCCCGCCGCCAGGACCGCGAGCAGCGCCGACAGCAGGACGCGCCGGTTGACGCGCCTGGTCCACGCCACGATGAACGGCACGCCCAGCCCGGCCGAGATGCCGTAGACGGTGACCATCAGCCCGGCGACCCCGACCGAGACGCCCAGGCTGGTGCTCACCGGAGTGAGGATGCCGACGGGCATCAACTCGGTGGTGAGGAAGGCGAACAGGCTCGCCGTGATCGCCGCGACCCCCAGCCATGCCCGCAGGGCCGCCGGGGTCCGCTCCTCGGGTGCGGCCGGGCTCTCGGCCGTCTTCTCGTTCTCGCTTGTCGGCGCGTTCTTGTCCACCCCCGGAGTCTCGCCAGGGAGCCATTGATGAGTCCAACACATGTTTGTCATCTGATTGATCGTGATTCACGATGGATCGATGGAGCTCCAGCAGATGCGCTACGTGGTCGCGGTGGCCGAGACGGCGAACTTCACCCGCGCGGCCGAGCGGTGCCGGGTCGTCCAGTCGGCGCTGAGCCACCAGATCGCCCGGCTGGAACGCGAGCTCGGCACCCGCCTCTTCGACCGGACGAGCCGCCGGGTGCGGCTGACCCCGGCGGGGGAGGCCTTCCTCCTCGCCGCCCGGCAGGCCCTCGACGCCGCGGACCGGGCCCGCGCCGAGGTCGCGGCGGTGTCCGGCGAGATCCGCGGCCGGCTCGCCATCGGCGCGATCCCCACCGTGACGGCGGTGGACCTGCCGAACGCGCTGAAGGACTTCCACGTCCGCCATCCGCAGGTGCGGATCACGCTGCGCCTGGGCGGGAGCGCGGAGATGGCCGAGCGGGTGCGGCAGGGCACGCTGGACGTGGCGTTCCTCGGGCTGCCGCGCAGCGCGCAGCCGAAAGGCGTCCACGGCCGCGTCCTGGCCCGCGGTGAACTGGTCGCGGTGGTCGCCCCCGGGCACCCGCTGGCCGCGGCGGCGGACGTCGACCTGCGGGGGCTCTCGGACGAGGTGTTCGTCGACTTCTCCGCCGGGACGGCCGGGCGCGCGCAGTCCGACGAGGCTTTCGCCGCCGCCGGGGTCGTCCGGGACGTCGCCTTCGAGGTGACGACCCCGGACCTCGTGGTGCGGCTGGTCCGGCTCGGCCTGGGCGTCGGCATGCTGCCCGCCGCCTACGTCACCGGGGTCGCCGGCCTGCACGTCATCGAACTCCGCGACCCGCCCACCCGGGTGGAGCACATGATCTGGAGCCGCCTGGGCCCGTCCCCGGCCGCCGCCGCTTTCCTGGCGGGCCTGGACGTCCCGGCGGCCACCGCCCCACCTCGCGGCGCAACACCGGAAACGCCAGGGCCGGAAAAGGGCGGGGCGCCGCCGGACGAGGTCGAAGCCGCCGGGCGGTGAACCACTCCGGCGGCTTCGACTCCGTCCGGCGGCGCATATCCCGCGCCCTATGCGGAGACCAAGAAACCGCTTGTTGGCATTACATGGCCGACAATTGGGGACCGACCGGCCCACCGGCCCGCAGGCCTGCGCTTTTCACGTGATGTTGAGATCCGCTTGGGCGTTCTTCGCGGGGGGCGCGGGTACCCGCTGGCCATGACAGGGGAATCGTGCCGGCCGGTCTTCGTCCTCGGGTGCCCGAGGTCGGGGACGACGCTGCTCCAGCAGATGCTCCACTCGCACCGGCGCATCGCGTTCCCGTCCGAGACGCGGTTCGTGCACACCGCCTACGAGGCCCGGCACCGGTTCGGCGACCTGGAGCGGCCGGAGAACCGGCGCGCGCTGGCCGAGTGGATCACCAGCGGCGAGGGCACCAAGTTCAAGGTCCTGCGGCTGGACGCCGCCGCCGTGGTCGAGGAGATCGTGCAGGGGCCGCCGACGCTCGGCTCGGCGATCGCGGCCGTGTTCCGCGCCTACGCCCGCCGGCACGGCAAGCCGCGCTGGGGGGACAAGCGGCCGAGCTACTTCCGCCGGGTGCCGATGCTCCGGCGGATGTTCCCCGACGCCCAGTTCATCCATCTCGTCAGGGACGGACGGGACGCGGTGAGCTCCCTGATGCGGATGCCGTGGTTCCACGGCGACATCCACACCGCCGCGCTGACATGGCGGGAGGCGGTCGACACCGGCATGCGCCTGCGCGCCCGCCTCGGCCCCGCCACGTTCTACGAGTTCCGCTACGAGGACCTGGTCGCCGACCCTGAGGACGCCCTGACGCGGCTCTGCGAGTTCCTCGGCGAGGAGTACGACCCCGGGATGAGGACGGCGCACCGGCACGCCCGGCAGACGGTGCCGTCCACGCGGAAGTGGCACCTGCGCACGCACGAGGAGGTCAACGCCCGCCGGGTCGGGGCCTGGCGCGACCGCCTGGAGGGCTGGGAGGCGGACTTCGTCCAGTACGTTCTCGCGTCGCGGCTGCGCCGCCACGGCTACGCGCTGACGGAGGGGGCCCGTCCTCCGGCCGGGCAACTCGTAAGATTCCACCGGCTCGCGGTGTACCGGTGGCGGTCGCGGCACGCGCGGGCGGTCCTCGCCCGGCTCGCGGAGGCGCGCGAGCCCAACCCCGTCGTGTCGTGCCTGGACGGCCCTGTAAGCGTGTCCTGACCGACTGATGGCTCCTGCCGGTTGGACAGATGAACCTTGCCTCTTGGTAAGACCGGCGCCGCGGGGCCGCGCGGCACCCGGTCGAAGGGTTGTCCGAAATTCTCATGGAACGTGCCCGGGGTGCGGTCGGCGGAGCGGCGCCCCGGGGCCGAGCCGGTTGGGGAACGGCGCAGGTCGCGTGCCGCCGGGGGGCCCGCGGGGGTGGACGTATCGGTGGGGCGCGGGGTGAGGGCGTGCCCGCCCGGCCCGCGCTGGGCCCTAATCGGAAGTGGTTACTGATCGGTAACTTCTCGCCGTTTTTACCGTACCACTGACTCGGTTTACAGGACGGAGACACCTTCGTGTCCGATCGTTCACAGCCGGATCGAGACACGCCCACCATTTGGTTGTATCTTGCGTGTTGCTCGTCTTCCGTTACCAATCGCGATTGATTCGATGATCCTCTGACAAAGGAGGAGTGGCGGTGACCCGATCGGAAACAATTTCCCACGACGAGCTGCAATCGTGGCTTCTTGACAAGATCGCCTTCTACCTCGACAGGCCTGTGGAAAACATCGATCCCGGGGTGGAACTCGCCCGCTACGGGGTCGACTCGGTGTACGCGATCAGCATCATCAGCGACATCGAGGACCACCTCCAGGTCGAGGTCGACGTGGCCGAGGCGCGGCGCCGGGAGACGGTGGCCGACCTCACCGACTACCTGCTCGACCTCGTCACGTGATGGCCGGCCGGCCCGAGGCCGGCGCCGCCGGGCCCGCCATGCCCGCCATGGTGGTGCTCGGCGACAGCGTGGCCGAGGGCCAGGACGATCCGGATCCGGCCGGCGGTTGGCTCGGCTGGGCCGGACGACTGGCCCGTCACCTGGGGATTCCCCGCGAGGAGATGCTCAACGCCTCCGATCCGGGCGCGACGGTCGAGGACGTGGTCCGCGACCAGCTGCCCGGCGTGCGGGAGTTGCGGCCGCGGCTGGTCGTGCTCGGCTGCGGCATGAACGACGCGCTGCGCGGCTTCGAGCCGGAGGCCGCGGCCCGCCGGCTGGCGGAGCTGTTCGGCTGGGCCCGCGGGCGCGGCGCGGTCGCCCTCGCCATCCCGGTGCCGCGGCCGCCGCTGCTGGACATCAGCCCGATATCGCAGTTCCGAAAGAAACGCACCGTACAACGCATTCACGACTTCAACGCCGAACTCGACCGGGTGTCGCGCGAGTTCGGAATGGCGTTCCCCGAGCGGGAAACGGTGGCGAGAGTCGCCGATCCGGCGATGTGGAGCGCCGACGGAATCCATCTGAACCCGGAAGGGCACGCCTATGTCGCGGAGGTGATGGCGCAGATCGCGGCAAGCCTGCTCGGCGAGCGGGTGAAATGAGTTCCGGGGGCCGATCAAGCAGTCTGGGAGACTGATGAAAAGAGAATATTCCGCCGCCCGCGCGCTGCGTTCGCCGCTGCTGCCGCTGCTCGCTCCCGTGCTGGCCGTGCAGGCATGGCGGACGGTGCGGCGGACACCGCGGCTCGCCCCGGCGACCGGGGACGAGAGGGGCTTCGTCGCCGGCGCCGATCCCCGGCGGGGCCCCGCCTTCCGGGTCGTGGTGATCGGCGAGTCCACCGCCGTGGGCGTCGGCGCGTCCCGGCACGCGGAGGCGCTGCCCGGCTTCCTGGCGGAGGAACTGGGCGAGCGGCTGCGGCGCAGCGTGTCCTGGTCGGTCTCCGGCGAGAACGGCGCGACGGCCCGGCGCATCATCGGCGGGCTCGTCCCGCCCGCGAACGGGTCGCCGCCGGACCTCGTGGTCGTCACCACGGGCATCAACGACCTGATCCGGCGGCGCTCCCTGCGCCGCTGGGCGGCGGACGTGACCGAGCTCGTCGCCCTGCTGCGCGGACGGTTCCCGGACGCGACGGTGCTCGTCGCCGGCATGCCGCCGGTGCACCGGTTCCCCGCCCTCCCGCGCCCGCTGCGCTCCGTCCTCGGCGCGCGGGCGCGCGCGATGGACCGCGTCATGCGGGACGCGGCCGCGGCGGGCGGCGCCGTCCACGCTCCCATGGACGAGGCGATGGCCCGCGACCGGCGGCTGTTCGCGTCCGACGGCTTCCACCCGTCGGCCGCGGGCTACCGGGTCTGGGCGCGGGACCTCGCCAGCGCCGCCGTGCCCCGCACCGCTCCCGCCGCCGCGCTCGGCGACCCCGCACCGGACACGCCCCCCGCCGGCGCCGTCCCGCCAAGGACGGCCGACTGACCGCACGGCAAGCGAAGGGAGCAGCCGAGATGACGGTGCCCGGAACGTTCCGATCGGCGGTGGAGGCCAAGGACCTCGCCGCGATCATCGGTGCGCTGGACCCGGCCATCGAGTTCCGCAGCCCGGTGATGGTGAAGCCCTACGTGGGCCGCGACACCGTCGCCGCGCTGCTCGGCGTCCTGCTGGACGTCTTCGAGGACTTCCACTACACCGACGAGCTGGTGGGGGTCCCCTCCGGCGGGGCGAACGGCGCGGGCCCGCCGGCGCACGCGCTGGTCTTCAGCGCGAAGGTGCTGGGCAAGGCCGTCCAGGGACTGGACCTGCTCAGGTACGGCGAGACCGGGCTCGTGACCGGTCTGACCGTCATGGTCCGCCCGCTGCCCGCGGCGATGACGCTCGCCCGGGTGGTCGGGAGGCGCATGGAGGATCCGATGAACGCCGACGACGCGGGGGGCCCGTCCGGCGATACCGCGCAGCCATAGGGAGCCGACCCGCACAGGAGTCGCGCCCTCGCCCCGGGAGGCGCGACCCGCACAAGGGAGTC
This sequence comes from Actinomadura sp. K4S16, assembly GCF_008327685.1. Classification (GTDB taxonomy): domain Bacteria; phylum Actinomycetota; class Actinomycetes; order Streptosporangiales; family Streptosporangiaceae; genus Spirillospora. Next base: position 358,977 of record NZ_BDDE01000015.1, on the reverse strand, counting down.
GAAGAGAAAAATGGATAGCAAGGTCCCCGCACACCCCGTGCACTCCGCCCGCCCCGCCCACTCCGCGCACGGGGCCCACGCCGAGAACCCCGCCCACCCCGCGCATTCCGTCCACCCGGGCCATGCCGAGAACCCGGCCCCCGAGACCCCCGCACCCGGGAACTCCGCACCCGAGAACTCCGCACCCGAGAACTCTGGACCTGACGACCGCGGACCCGGGAACCCCGGCCCCGAGGGGGCCGCACGCGAGAGGCCGCCGCGCGAGCGGCTGGCCCCCGCGCACCGGATCGCAGCCGATCTGGACGGCTACCTCGGCGACCCGATGGACGACGAGGCCGGACCGTTCTCCTACAAGGCCATCGTGGAGGCGGAGGAGCGCGACGAGCTTCCGCCCGGTGCGGTCGACGCCGTCCGGGCATGGGGTTTTCCCAAGTACTTGGTGCCGATCGGGCTGGGCGGGCGCCTGACGACCCTTGAGGAGCTGTTCTTCGTCACCCGCGGCATCTCCCGCCGCAGCGTCACCGTCGCGGTCATGTACGGTTCCGGGCTCCTGGCGGTGAACCCGGTGTGGCTGTGGGGCGACGACTGGCAGCGCAGGACCGTCGCGGACGGCGTGCTGCGCGGCGACCTGGCCTGCTTCGGCGTCTCGGAGGCCGACCACGGCAGCGACGTGATGGCGTCGGAGTCGGAGGCCGAGATCCAGGGGGACGAGCTGGTCCTGACCGGTGTGAAGTGGCCGGTCGGCAACGCCACCCGCGGACGGTTCGTCACCACCTATGCCAGGACCGGCCCGCGCGACTTCTCCCTCATCCTGGTCGACAAGCGGGAGCTGGACCCGGCCGCCTGGTCGTCGCTGCCGCCCGTCCGGACGGTCGGGCTGCGCGGCCACGACCTGTCCGGGGTCGCGTTCTCCGGGGCGCGGCTGCCCGCCGAGCGGGTGATCGGGCGGCGCGGCTCCGGGCTCGTCCAGACGCTGAAGACCCTCCAGATCACGCGGACCGCGATCGCCGCGCTGTCGGTCGGGACGATGGACGCCGTGGTGCGCATCGGGATGGAGTACGCGCGGCAGCGCACCCTGTACGGCTCGGACATCTACAAGATCCCGGTCATCCGCGACCACCTGGTCAAGGCGCACCTGGACCTGCTGATCGCCGAGTGCGTGGCGATCCCGGTGGCGCGCTGCCTGACGGTCGCGCCCGGCCGGCTCAGCCTGTGGTCGTCGATCGCGAAGTACTTCGTGCCCGTCCTCGGCGAGGAGGTCGTGGCCAGCATCGGGACCGTGCTCGCCGCGCGCGGCTACCTGCGCGAGGGCGTGGCGCACGGGGTGTTCCAGAAGCTCCAGCGCGACCACGCGATCGCGAGCATCTTCGAGGGCACCACGCACGTGAACCTCGCCAACGTCGCCGGCCAGCTGCCCTTCCTGATCGACCCGCCGGCGGAGACGGGTCGCGAGGACGAGCTGCTCGCCGACCTGTTCCGCTGGACGCGGACGCCGCCCCCCTGGGACCCCGACGGCCGCCTGCTCCAGCTCACCAACGAGGGCCGCGACGAGGTCGGCCAGCGGTTCGAGGAGATCTCCGAGGAGATGCTGGCGGCGGCGAACGCGCACGCCGCGCCCGGCGTCGCGGCCGAGCTGAAGGACCTGGTCTCGGCCATCGGCGCGCTGCGCGCCAGGATCGAGGAGGGCATCCGCGCGAACGAGGGCGACACCTCGTCGGTGGCGGCGCTGACGCGGGCCAAGAGGTACTGCGAACTGCACGCGATGACCTCGTGCATGCTCACCTGGCTGCACAACCGGAGCGCGTTCGGCGGGGCCTTCGAGGACGGCCAGTGGCTCGTCCTGTGCCTGCAACGGCTGCTCCAGCGGGCGCAACCCGACACCGTCCTGTCCGAGGACCTCCTCCCCGCACTGGAGGAGGCGATGTTCGCCGCCACGGGCGAGCGGCGCTGGTTCTCCCTGCTCTCCCTCGTCCCGCCGTCCTCCTCCCTGCTCCCCTCGGCCGGGGACGAGTGACACCCATGGCCGGGGCACCGGAGACCACGGGACACGCGGATTTCGTGTCGCTCGTCCGGCAGAACGTCCGGACGCACGGCGACGCCCGCTCCTTCACCTTCATCAGCGAGGAACCGGGACGGAAGTACAAGGAGAACGTGCTCGGTTTCGCCGAACTCGACCGGAAGGCCCGCGCGCTCGGCTGCCGCCTGGAGGCGCGCGGCCTGCGCGACCGGGCCGTCTTATTGCTCTATCCGGAAGGGCTGGAGTTCCTGACGGCGTTCCTCGGCTGCCTGTACGCGCGCGTCGTCGCCGTCCCGGCCCCGCTCCCGGACCTGGACGCGGGGAGGTTCGGCCGCACCCGCCGGATCATCGAGGACGCCGACGTCGCGCTCATCCTCACCGACACCGCCCACCGCGCCACCCTCGACGCGTGGCTGTCGGCCGCCGGGCTGAAGGGGCGCGTCCACTGCCTGGACACCCAGGCGGGCAAGGACACCGATCCCGGCGACTGGGCCCCGCCGGAGTGCGGCCCGGACACCCTCGCCTTCCTCCAGTACACCTCCGGGTCGACCAGCGCGCCGAAGGGCGTCATGGTCACCCACGGCAACCTGCTGGCCAACGGCGAGGAGATCAAGCGCCGCATCGAGGGGTCGTCCGCGACCGTCGGCGTCGGCTGGGTGCCGCACTACCACGACATGGGCCTGGTCGGGCAGTTCATCGAGCCGCTCTACCTCGGCTGCCGGTACGTGTTCACCTCGCCGATCACCTTCATCAAGCGGCCCGTGCTGTGGCTGGAGCTGATCACCCGGCACCGGGGGACGATCACCGTGGCGCCGAACTTCGGGTACGAGCTGGTGCTGCGCCGCGTCACCGACCGGCAGCTGGAGGGCCTGGACCTGTCGTCGCTGACCGTCGTGAAGAACGGCGCCGAGCCCGTCCGGGCCGCGACGCTGGAGGCGATCGCCGAGCGCTTCGCCCCGGTCGGGTTCAAGCCCTCGATGTGGATGCCCTGCTACGGGATGGCCGAGACGACCCTGCTCATCACCGGCGCGCCCCTCGGCGGCGGCCCCGTCGTCCGCGACTTCGACGCAGGCGCCCTCGCACGCAACGAGGCCGTCCCCGCGAGCGAAGCGGCCCCCGCGGGCGAGGTTCCGGAGGGCTCCGCCTCCTCGAACGGCGCGGGCCGCGGCGGCGTCAGGCGGCTCGTCAGCAGCGGGCGGCCCGTCACCCTCGACGTCCGCGTCGTCGACCCCGAGACCCGCGAAGAGCGGCCGGAGCGGCGCGTGGGCGAGATCTGGGTGCGCGGCGGCAGCGTCGCCCGCGGCTACTGGGAAAGCCCCGAGCAGACCGAGGCGGTCTTCCGCGCGCGCACGGCCGCGGACGAGGGCCCGTTCCTGCGGACGGGCGATCTCGGCTTCGTCGCCGACGGGGAGCTCTACGTCACCGGGCGGATCAAGGATCTGATCATCGTCAACGGCCGCAACATCCACGCGCACGACATCGAGGAGGTGGCGCGGGCGGCCCATCCGGCGGCGCTGCACGGCGCCGCCTTCGCGATCGACGCCGCCATCGACGCCGACGTCGGCGACCCCGCCGACACGGGCCGGGAGGTCGACGCGAGCCGGGAGCAGGTCGTCATCGTCCAGGAGATCAGCACCCGCGCCGCGGCCGGGACGCCCCTGGAGGAGGTCGCGGCGGTCATCAAGACCCGGGTCGCCCGCGCCTTCGAGCTGCCCTCCGTCAGCGTCGTGCTGGCGGCGCGGGGCTCGGTCAGGCGGACGACCAGCGGCAAGATGCAGCGCCGGCTGACCCGCGAGGCGTTCCTGAACGGGCAGATCAGCGAGCTCGCCGGCGCCCTCGAACCGGGCGTCGCCGGCCTCGGCGGAGCGCGCGCGTGAGCGCCGGGCCCGGCGCTCGGCGCGCCGCCGTGCGCCCTTTTCGTGCGCTTCGGGCGTCCCATTCGAAGATCGTCCAAATTGGCGCTGACCAATCCTAGTCAAAATGATGACTAATCATGTCGTTGTCTGATAACGTCGGGCATCACCCTGAGTCAAGGCGGGGAGAGAAGGCCGATGGCGTTGCGTCACGCGGTGCTGGCGGCGCTGCTCGACGGCGAGTACAGCGGCTACCAGCTGGCCAAGATCTTCGATTTGTCGGTCTCCAACTTCTGGCATGCCGTACCGCAGCAGCTCTACTCGGAGCTGTCGAGGTTGGAGACGGAAGGTCTGATCAGCGGGCGGCAGATCATCCAGCACGACCGGCCCAACAAGCGCGTGTACACCGTCACCCAGGCCGGCGTCGACGAGCTCGAACGGTTCGCCGTGACCCCCGCCAAGCCGGGGATCATCCGCGAGAACCTGCTCGTCATGGTCCAGGCGGTGGACCACCTCTCCGCCGACTCCGTCATCGCGCAGCTGGAGGACCGGGCGGTGGCCTCGGCGGCCAAGGTCGAGGTCTTCGAACGGACCCTCAAGCACCTGCGCGGCGACCTCGACGAGGAGGAGTTCCTGCGCACCGGGTCCCCCCTCGGGCCCTACCTCACGTGCCTGCGCGGACGCCGCTTCGAGCAGGAGAACTACGAGTGGTTCACCAGCACCGCCCGGCTGCTGCGCGCCCGGGCGGGCACCCAGTCCGAGGGGAGCGGCCCGCCATGAGCCGGCCGCGTCCCTCGCACGCCGTGCCGCCGTCCGCCCGGACGGCGGCGGCACCGGCACCAACCCCCCGAGCCCATCTCAGCCTCGCACCCCGGCCGGGCTGGAACAGGGCGGCACGCCTTAGTCAAGGAGGCGTTCATCATGTCGGGCGACCACCACACCATCGAACTCCCTAGCACCCCACTCCCGAGCCACCTGACCACCACCGCGTCGCAGGCCGCGCCACCGAACGGCGCCCCACCGAACGGCACGCTGCCGAACGGCACCCTGCCGGACGGGCTGCGGGCCCTGGACGAGCCCCCGGCGGTCCTGCTGGGCGAGCTGGCGCTGCCCGCCGAGCGGGAGTCGGTGCCGAGGGCCCGGCGGTTCAGCCGGTCCGTCAGCACCGCGTCCGGCATCGGGCACATCGCCGACGACGCCGAGGTCCTCGTGTCCGAGCTGGTCACCAACGCCGTCCGGCATGCGCCGGTCCCCGGCTCCGCGCTGTCCCTGCGGCTGCTGCGCGCCGGTACCCGGCTCCGCATCGAGGTACACGACCAGAGCGCCGCCGTCCCGACGGCGCGGCCGGTCGACCTCATGGAGGAGACGGGCCGCGGCTGGTTCCTCGTCGCGGTCATGGCCGACGGGCACGGCACCGACCACACCGCCTCCGGCAAGGCGGTCTGGTGCGAGGTGCGCGCCTGGCCGCGGGACGAGCACCCCGGCCGCTGAGCATCTCCCGCGCACCCCGGTACGGCGATGGGAAGTGCCATGCCTGCTAACGCCATGCCCGCCGGCAACGGGCCCGCTGACAAGGGGCCCGGCGGCCAGGGGCCCGCTGACCGGTGGCCCGCCGACCGCCGGCCCGACCAGAGGCCCGTCGACCCCGGGCCCGCCGACCGGCGGCCCGTCGACCGGAGCCCCTTCGAGCAGGGGGCCTTCGGGCAGGGGGCCGTCGGCCGAGGGCCCGCCGAGAGGCCCGGCGACCACCGGCCCCGGCAGGACGAGCCGGCCGGCCGGCGGCCCGCCGATCCCCGCCGCCCCCCGGACTACTACCGGGAGGACGGGCGGCGCGCCACGGCCGAGGAGGCCCAGCGGCTGCTGCTCGACGTGCGGGGGCGCCTGCTCGCGCAGGACGTCATCCGCGTCGGCGCCGTCGTCGTGGTCGTCTCGACCTGGTTCACCGTGATCGACCTCGGACTCGCGGCGAACGGGAGGCCGCTGCTGTGGCAGACGATCGTGTCCGACCACGCGATGCACGCGGACATCGGGCAGTACACCACGCGGGAGAAGGCCCTGCGCGGGCACGCCCAGGCGGTCGCCATGATCACCAGTCGGCTGCGCGGCCTGGTCGCCCGCGCGGCGCTGGACGAGGCGCGGCCCTGACCGAACACCCGACACACGGGCACCCCCGACACGTGGGCACCCCCGACACAAGGGCCGGCAGGCGCGGCCCGTCCCCGGCTTGAGGTAGTGATCTCGATGTCCCGCACCAAACCCCGCGACGACGCGGCCGGCCGCAGGCCCCGGCGCAGGCGCCCCATCCGGCTGCGGATCACGGCGCTGCTGCTGGTCCCGCTGGTGTCGCTCATCGCCCTGTGGGCGTTCGCCGCGAACATCACGCTCGGCGACGCGTTCGACAAGTACGACTTCTCGACGACGTACGAGAAGGTCGGCCTTCCCGGCATCTACCTGGTGAACCAGCTCCAGGCGGAGCGGTCCCTCAGCGTAGTCGCGCTCAGCACGCGCGACCCCGCCGACCGGCAGAAGTTAGGCGGGCAGCGCGCCCGGGTGAGCGCCGTCGACAAGGCGTTCCGCTCCACCGCGCTGTCGCCCGACGCGCGGGACGCGGCCCGCCCAGAGACCAAGAAGCGGCTCGCCGAGGCGGTCCGGGCGCTGGACCGGCTGCCGCAGCTGCGCGCCAAGGTCGACTCCGGCCGGGTCCAGCCGCTGGAGGTCATCAACTCCTACAGCGTCCTGCTGGACCAGGTCATCAAGGTCTTCGACGGCCTGGTGACGGTCAACGACGTCGCGATCTTCACCCAGGGGCGCGCGCTGATCGGCATCGGCAACGCCCGCGCCTACATGCTGCGGGAGGACTCGCTCGTCACCGCCGCGATGGCGCGGGGCGGCCGGCTCACCCCCGCCGAGCACACCGCGTTCGTCCAGTGGGCCGCGGAGGGCCGGCGCGAGTTCGACGCCGGGCTCGCCGACCTGAACGAGCAGATCCGCGGGCCGCTGGGCCGGCTCGCCGCGTCCCCGGAGTTCCAGCGGTACCGGGCGGCCGAGGACGCGATCGTGAACGCCCGCGGCGACCGGCTGCCGTCCGAGGCCGCGGACTGGCAGGCCACCTCGCAGCTGCTGTCGCAGGCGTGGGCGCAGAAGGTCACCGAGGCGAGCCTCGCGCTCAACGAGATGGCCAAGCCGATCGGTGAGCGGATCGTCATGCGGCTCGTCCTGGCGGGCGGGTTCGGACTGCTCGCGGTCATCGCCTCGATCGTGCTGTCGCTGCTCGCGGCGCGCAGCCTGTCGCGCGAGCTGCGGGGGCTCCAGCGCGCCGCGCTGAAGCTCGCCGAGGACCGGCTGCCCGGCGTCGTCGCCCGGCTGCGGCGCGGCGAGGAGGTGGACGTGGACGCCGAGGCCCCGCCGCTCGTCATCGGCAAGACCCGGGAGGTCGCGCGCGTCGGCGACGCCTTCACGAAGGTGCAGCACACCGCGATCGAGACCGCCGTCCGGGAGTCCTACCTGCGGCAGGGCATCAGCCGCGTCTTCCTCAACGTCGCGTGGCGCAGCCAGTCGCTGCTGCACCGCCAGCTGCGGATGCTGGACGAGATGGAGCGCGACGCGTCCGACCCCAAGGTGCTGGAGGACCTGTTCCGCCTCGACCACCTCACCACCCGCATGCGCCGGCACGCCGAGGGCCTGGTCATCCTGTCCGGGACGTCCCCGGGGCGGGGCTGGAGCCGGCCGGTGCACGTCGAGGACGTGCTGCGCGCCGCGGTCGCCGAGGTCGAGGACTACACGCGGGTCGAGATCGTCGTGGTGTCCGGGCAGGCCGCGGTGATCGGCGAGGCCGTCGCCGACATCATCCACCTGCTCGCCGAGCTGATCGAGAACGCCACGGTGTTCTCGCCCGCGCCCACCGAGGTGCTCGTCCGCGGCGAGATGGGCGCCAACGGGTTCGCCGTCGACATCATCGACCGCGGCATCGGGCTCGACCAGTCCGAGCTGGACGCGCTGAACCTGCGGCTGTCGCGGCCGCCCGAGTTCGACCTGGCCGTCACCGACCGGCTCGGGCTGTTCGTCGTCGCCCGGCTCGCCGGCCGGCACGGCATCAGGGTCGCCTTGCAGCCGTCCCTGTACGGAGGCGTCAGCGCGGTCGTGCTGATCCCGCGCCAACTGATCGTGGACGTCGACCAGCCCGAGGACGAGGACGGCGCCGTCCAGGCCGGGCCCGCCCAGCAGCGGGGCGCGGCGCCGGTGAACGGGTCGCTGCGGCCGTGGCCCCCGCCCCCGGCGTCCACCGCGACGCTCAACGCGCCCGTGTACGACACGGCCTCCGTCCAGGACCTCGCGCCGACCGACACGGCCTCCACGGACACGGCGCCCAACCACACCCTGCCCAACGGCGCACTGCCCAACGGTGCTGTGCCCAATGGCACGGCGCCCCACGAGACGGGGCCGGTCGGCGAAGGAGCGCCGTCAGAGACGCCGGTGTCCCTCCCCGAATGGACGAGCGAGGAGAGGCCGGACCAGAACGCGGCGGTGGGGTTCGGCGACGGTGACCAGACCCCGACGTCGTTCGGGACCCCACCGTCGCACGGTCCGCCGCCGTCGCGGGGGGCGCCGCCGCAGACCGAGGCCGCGCGGCCGTTCCAGGCCGCTCGCCCCCAGGCTCCCGCCTACGGCGGCGGGACGTACGGGGGAGCGGCGGGCCGGTACGGAGCGCCCGCGTCGTTCGGCGACCCCGGGTTCGGGGAGCCTCCGTTCGGCGGGGCGCCGTTCGGGGAGGCGCAGACGGCCGGCGGGCGGGCCCCGCTGCCGCGCCGGGTGCGCGGCGGGAGCCTGGCGCCCCAACTGCGCGACGCCGCCGTCTACGAGGAGACGAACCCCTACGAGGAGACCGGCCCGTACGGAGAAGAGTCCGCGGCCACCGGTGACGCGATCGCCGCCTGGGAGGAACGGTCGGCGGAGGCGTCCCGCGACCTGTTCGCGTCCCTGCAGGCGGGCTGGCTGCGCGGCCGGGACGAGGACGAGGCGCCGGACGGACCCATGGACGGCACGGAAGGAAGATCATGACCCATCAGGGAGTCGCCGCCGAGCTCAACTTCCTCCTCGACGACCTGGTCGACCGGGTCCCGCAGATCCGGAAGGTGGTCGTGCTGTCCAGGGACGGGCTCGTCATGGGCATGTCGCGGGGCGTCGGCCGCGAGGACTCCGAGTACCTCGCGGCCCTCGCCGCCGGGTTCCACAGCCTCGCCGTCGGGGCGCGGCCGCAACTGGACTCCGGCGAGATCCGGCAGACGCTCGTCGAGATGGACAAGGGCCTGTTCTTCGTCGTGCCCGCCGGCGCCAACAGCTGCCTCGCCCTGCTGAGCGAGGTCGGCGCCAACGCGGGACTCGTCGCCTACGAGATGACGATGCTGGTCAAGCGGGTCCACCGGCAGCTGTCCACCGGACTCAGGCAGGGCGCGCCCGGGACCGGACCCAGGTGACCCGCCATGGACCCCAGTAGCGGGCCCGGTGCTCCCCGGGGTCCCGGCCGGGAACGGTGGCTCGACGCCGCCGCCGGGCCGATCGTCCGCCCCTACGCGGTGACGCGCGGCCGCACCCGGCCGAGCGGCGAGCCGCTCGACATCGTGGCGATCCTCGTCGCGACCGGGCGGCCGCCGCCCGAGCCCGGCCGGCTCTCCCGCCAGCAGCGCGGGCTGCTGGCGCTGTGCCGGCGCCCGCACGCCCTCGCCGACCTCGCCTCGGACCTGAACCTGCCGTTCGGGGTGATCCGGGTGCTGGCCGGCGACCTGATCGACTCCGGCCTCCTGGAAGTCCAGCGATGGTCCCCGGCGCCGTCGCCGTCCGGGCCGTTCGGCCAGGCGACCGCCATCCAGCCGCACAACGACCCGAACCTGCTCAGGAGGGTGCTCGATGAACTCCGCGCGCTCTGACGCCCCGCCCCCCGCCGCGGCGGCCCCGGACGAGCCCGACGAACGGGCGGACGGCCCGCGCGTCGCACTGAAGATCCTGGTCGCCGGAGGGTTCGGCGTCGGGAAGACGACGCTGGTCGGCGCGGTCAGCGAGATCCGGCCGCTGCGCACCGAGGAGGCGCTGACGGACGTGAGCGTCGGCGTCGACGACCTCGACGGCGTGGCCGCCAAGACCACCACGACCGTGGCGATGGACTTCGGCCGCATCACGCTGCGCGACGGCGTCGCCATCTACCTGTTCGGCACGCCCGGCCAGGAGCGGTTCTGGTTCATGTGGAACGAGCTGTCGCGCGGCGCGCTCGGCGCGGTCGTGCTCGCCGACACGCGGCGGCTGATGGCGAGCTTCGCCTCGATCGACTACTTCGAGCGCAAGGGCACGCCGTTCATCGTCGCCGTCAACTGCTTCGACGACGCCGACCGCTACGAGCCGCCCGAGATCCGGTCGGCGCTGGACATCGACCCCCACGTCCCCGTCCTGCTGTGCGACGCGCGCCGGACGGTGTCGGCGAAGCAGGTGCTCGTGTCGCTGGTCGAGCACGCCCTGCGGCTCGCCGGCGGCACCCGGCATCCCTGACCGCCGGCCCGTCGCGGGACCGGCCCGCCGCCGGTCAGCCCCCGGTTCCGCCGGGCTCGTCGTCCGCCGTGCTCGGCGGCCCCATGACGATCTCGTCCACCGCCACGTCGTGGCCGTCGGCGCATCTGACCTGCGCCGTCACGCGCTCGTCGCAGCGGGCGTGCGTCAGCATGACCTGGCGCCCCTCCTCGTGGGGAAGGTAGGTCTCGCCCCATTCCATGAGGCTGACGAGGGTGGGCGCGAGGTCCAGGCCCATCTTCGTCAGGTGGTACTCGTAGCGCGTGCGCTGCCCCGGCTCCTGGTAGGGCTCCCTGGTGAGCAGGCCGGCGTCGACGAGATGGCGCAGCCGGGCGGTGACGGCCGACTCCGTCATGCCGAGGTTGCGCACGAAGTCGCCGAATCGGTTGGTCCCGAAGAAGGCCTCGCTGAGCACCAGCACCGCCGACGGCGGGCCGAGCGCGGCGAGCGTCCTCGCGACCGGGCAGTTCTGCATCGACCAGGTCTCGCGGTCGGCGAAGTGCCCTTCCAGTGTGATTGTCACCGTTCCACTATAAACCTGCTGACTTTGCTTGACCAAAGTCAGGGGGCTCGCTAGCCTCCCTGACTATGGTGGAACAAAGTCAGGTGCGCGGCGCGGGCCGGGTCCGCAGGGGGCCGGTGCTCGCGGTGCTCTCCGTCGCCTCCTTCATGGCGGGCCTCGACCTGTTCATCGTCAACGTGGCGTTCACCGACATCGGCCGCGACTTCGCCGGGGAGTCGATGGCCGACCTGTCGTGGGTGCTCAACGGGTACGCGATCGCCTTCGCCGCGCTGCTCGTGCCGCTCGGCAGGCTCGCCGACCGCTACGGCCGCAAGGCGGGCCTCGTCCTCGGCCTCACCGTCTTCACCCTCGCCTCCCAGGCGTGCGCCGCGGCCCCCTCGCTGTGGTGGCTCGTCGCCTTCCGCGTCGTCCAGGCCGCGGGCGCCGCGGCGCTCATCCCCACCAGCCTCGGCCTGCTGCTGTCGGCGTTCCCGGCGGAGCGGCGCGGCGGCGCGGTGCGGATCTGGTCGGCGGCCTCGGCGATCGCCGCCGCGGCCGGGCCCGCCGTCGGCGGCGTCCTCGTCGACGCCTCCTGGCGCTGGGTGTTCGAGGTCAACGTCCCCATCGGGATCGCGGCGGTGCTGCTCGCGGCCCGGCTCGTCCCCGACTCGCGCGAGGGCGCCACCGCCCGCGTCCCCGACCTGGCCGGCACGGCCGTGGCCACCGCGGCGATCGCGCTGCTGGCGCTCGGCCTCGTCAAGATCAACGACTGGCCGGGCGAGCGGACCACCGTCGTGGTCGCCGCCGCGCTGCTCGCGCTCACCTGGTTCTGGCTGCGCTCCCTGCGCCACCCCGCACCGGTGATCGAGCCCGCGCTCCTCGCCGTCCGCACCTTCTTCTGGTCCAACGCCGCGGTGCTGCTGTTCACCGTCGCGTTCGCCGCCAACCTGCTGCTCGGCGTCCTGTGGATGCAGCAGGTCTGGCACTACTCGCCCATCCGCACCGGGCTCGCCGTCGCGCCCGGCCCGCTGATGGTCCCCGTCATGGCGCTCATCGCCGGACGCCTCGCGGCCGCGCGCGTCCCGGTCGGGCTGATCACCGCCGTCGGGTGCATGCTCTGCGCCTTCGGCGTCGTCCTGATCGCGATGAGCCTCGGCCCCGCGCCGGCCTACGCGTCGGAGATGCTGCCGGGCTGGCTCGTCGGCGGGACGGGCGTCGGCCTGGCCCTGCCCACCATCCTGTCCGCCGCCGCGGTCGAGCTGCCGTCCCACCGCTACGCCACCGGCAGCGCCGTGGTGAACATGAGCCGCCAGATCGGCGCCGTCCTCGGCGTCAGCCTCGCCGTCGCGGTCCTCGGCACCCCGCACGGCTACCCCGGCCTCCACACCGCCTACGTCCACGCTTGGCTGATGGTCGGCGCGTTCATGGTGATCGCCGCGATCACCGCCCTTGGCATGACACCGCGCCGGCCCCGGCCGTCCAGTCCCGTCCCCGAGCCAGAAACGGAAGTGATCGCCCGCGCCTGAAACCCCTCCTTGACACGGGAAACGGGCGAAGCCTTGACCCGGACCGCGAGGCCCGGTTCGTCCGTACCCCGCACAGCAGGCACCTCATCCGGAGAGGTGCCTGCTGTATTTATTGTGTTTTTTGGGCGGTCGGCGCCCGGGGGGCGCCGACCGCCCAAAAAACACGTGCGATTGCTGCATCGCCTCGGCTCGCCTGGCGGCTCACTCGGCGATCAGGTTCTCGCAGGCTCGAACCTGGCTTCGCTCGCAATCGCGACGGTGGAGGTTGTCGGGTGGTTGCTGTGGCGGCTGGGGTTGTCGCGTCCGACGGTGGCCGACCGTGCGGACGGTGCGGTTCGTGCATCGCCTTGTTCGCCTGGCGGCTCACTCGGCGATCTGGTGCTCGTGGGCTCGGACCTGTCGCCCTCGGCGGTTGCGTTCCGTCAAGGGGCTTTGTCTTCGGTGAAGGAGAGGATGTCGCCGGGTTGGCAGCCCAGCTCGCGGCAGAGGGCGCTGAGGGTGGTGAAGCGGATGGCCTTGGCGCGGCCGTTCTTCAGGATGGAGAGGTTGACGGGCGTTACGCCGACGCGTTCGGCCAGCTCGACGAGGGTGATGCCGCGTTCGGCCAGGACGGCGTCCAGGTGGACGGTGATCTGGTGGGGGTCCTCGGGCGGCATCAGACCAGGCCCTCGGTGTCCTCGCGCAGCCGGGCGCCGTGCCCGAACGCCCCGGCCAGCGCGGCGATGAGGATGGCCAGCAGGACGGTCGAGGCCTGGACGGTGAAGCCGATCTCGATCGCGGGCTCGATCGGGGTGCCGCCGACCAGCGCGTTCATCGTGATCATGTCGAGGGCGGGGGCGGCGGTGCCGAGCAGCAGGACGGCGGTGGAGATCGTGAAGAGCCGCCGGATGTTCGCCGGGACGAACACGTCCCCGGAACGGAACGTCGCGGCCATCCGCATCAGGAGCGACAGGATCACGATGATCAGCACGCCCCGGGCGACCTCGGGGGCGGCGAGCAGCACCCGGTCCCACAAGCCGGGGTCGCTGACCGCCAGCTCGGCGTGGTGGGTGCCGCGCAGGGCCGCTCCGCCGGACGCGAGGTGCGGCACCTGCGCGGTGGTGTCGAGGCGGACGTCGCGGGTGTCGATCGGCGGGAAGGGGCCGGTCACGCCGAGGATCGGGAAGAGGACCTGGAACAGCCCGACCAGCAGCAGGCCGAGGCCGATGGCCAGTTCCAGGACGCGGCTGTCGAATCGCGTCCAGAGCGTCTTCGGGGCCATGCGCGTCTCCTTGAGGGGGGCATATCGTTTTTCGATAGTAACGATAAACGATATGTCGCCGTCAAGCCCTCGTCCGTGAACGGACATGGAGGGTCGGGAGAGGCCGATCAGCTCGGTCGGTGGCGGGGCGGGGGAGCGGCCGGGTGGTCAGACGGCCGCGTTGTCGAGGATCAGGCGGAACTGCTCGGCGCGGCCGCCGGTGATCGTGCCCTCGCGGGTGCGGGTGGCGATCTTGTGGCGGAGGCCGGCGACGTCCGCGCGTAGGCGGTCCAGGCTCCGGGCCCGGCGATCGAGGATCCCCTCGATCACGTTGCCGAGGTCTACGCCCACGTCGTCGCGGACCTCTCCCGCGGCCACGCCCTCGTCCACGGCGCGGCGCAGCCTCATCAGGGCGCCGTCGACGCTCATTCCGCGGGGCGGGGCCGTCTCGGGCGGCGTCGTCGGCGGGGGCGGCTCGGCGGGGGGCGGCCAGGGCGTCTGCGAGCCGGTCGTCTCCGGCGGGGACGTCGCGGGCGGGGAGGCCGCCTGGAGCGGGAGCAGCCGGTCCGCGGAGCCGTCCCGGCTGGAGACGGTGTCGCCGATGCCGAGGACGAGCACGGTCGCCGCCACGATCGTGGCGGCGACACCGGCCAGCGCGAGCCAGGGGAAGCGGACGGAGGACGGGGCGCGGGGCAGGTCCTCGCGCCGCCACTTCGCGTTCTCCCGCTCGCCCGTCATCGGTTCTCCTGCGTGGATACCCCGGCATTCGGGCCGGTGAGGAAACGGGCTCTTGCGGGGCAGGTCGGGGAAGCCAGGGTGTTTTGCCGTCCACCGGGTTGGCGCGCACCGAGGCTGCTAGAACGTAGGTCATGGCGCGGCAGGTCAGGCGGGCGTTCAAGTACCGCTTCTACCCCACGAGCGAGCAGGCGGCGGAGCTGTCGCGCACGTTCGGCTGCGTGCGGCTGGTGTACAACAAGGCGCTGGAGGAGCGCACTCGAGCCTGGTACGACGAGCAGCGCCGCGTCTCCTACGCGCAGTCCTCGGCCTTGCTGACGCAGTGGAAGAAGACTCCGGAACTGGCCTTCCTTGCCGAGGTGTCGTGCGTCCCGCTCCAGCAGGCGCTGCGGCACCTTCAGACGGCGTTCGGCAACTTCTTCGCCAAGCGCGCCAGGTATCCGCGGTTCAAGTCGCGCAAGCGGTCGCGTTGCTCGGCCGAGTACACCCGCAGCGCCTTCACCTGGCGCGAGGGGAGGCTGACGCTGGCGAAGATGGCCGAGCCTCTGGCCATCCGCTGGTCGCGTCCGCTGCCCCAGGGTGCGGAGCCGACTACGGTGACCGTTTCCCGCGACAGCGCGGGCCGCTGGTTCGTGTCCCTGCTGTGCCAGGACACCATCTCTGCGGCCCCCGCCACGGAGGCAGTGGTCGGGGTGGACGCCGGGATCACTTCCCTGGTGGTGCTGTCGTCCGGGGAGAAGGTCGACAATCCCCGGCACGAGCGCCGTGACCACGGCCGCCTGGCCAAGGCGCAGCGGAACCTGGCCCGCAAGGCCCCCGGTTCGGCGAACAGGGACAAAGCCCGCCGCAAGGTCGCCCGCGTCCACGCGCGGATCGCCGACCGGCGCCGCGACGTGCTGCACAAGCTGTCGACCCGTCTCGTCCGTGAGAACCAAACGGTCGTGATCGAAGACCTCGCCGTCGGCAACCTGCTCAAGAACCGCGGGCTCGCACGCGCCATCTCCGATGCCGCGTGGCGGGAACTGCGGTCGATGCTGGAGTACAAGTGCGCCTGGTACGGGCGCGAGCTGGTCGTGGTCGACCGCTGGTTCCCTTCCTCCAAGCTGTGCGGAACCTGCGGAACCGTCCGCGCCAAGCTGCCGCTGGACGTCCGCGAATGGACGTGCGAGTGCGGCGCGGTGCATGACCGCGACGTGAACGCGGCGCGCAACATCCTGGCCGCCGGGCTGGCGGTGTCGGCCTGTGGAGACGGTGTAAGACCTCAACGGGACTCCTCCCGGACGGGGCACTCGTCGGCGAAGCAGGAAACCCGGCGGGCGACCGCTGGAATCCTCCGCCTTCAGGCGGGAGAGGAAGTCAAGCTTGCACGGTGGCGAGGACGCGGTTCAGTTCGTCCGCGAGCTCGGGGGACAGGCCGCGCTCCCGCAGCCGGGTGACGATCTTGTCGTGCAGTTCGGCGATGCGGCCGCCCACGTCGACGTCGCGGTCGGCGGTGAGGTCGTTCTCCAGGTTCGTGATGACGTTGTTGAGGTCGATCGCGACGTCGGAGCGGATCTTCCCGGAGGCGTAGCCGCGGCTGACGATGGGACGCAGCCGTCCCAGCGCGTCGGTGACGCGGGGGCCGCCCTCCGGCGGCGGCGTTTGCGGCGTGCGCACCGTGGGTGCCGGGGCCTCGGCCGAGGGGGCGGTGCTCGTCCGCGCCGGGGGCGCGACGGCGACCGGGGAGCGCGGCGCCGACAGCACGACCGCGGCGGCGGCCGTGACCGGAATGGCCGCCACGAGGGCGAACGCGGCGAGGCGGGCGCCTCCGCGGCGGGCCGGCGGAGGCGGTGGGGGAGGCGGGGGCAGGGCCCTGGTGCGGTCGTCGCTTGGCAAAGCCGTGCGGGAGACGGTGAAGACGGCGTTCGACGGCTCCTCGTCGCGGCCGAGGAGAGCGGCGACCTCGGCGGCGGACGGGGCGTCCCGGCCCATGCAGCGGGCGGCGAGCGCGGACAGGTCCTCGGGCGCCCCGGGCGCGACGCAGGCGGCGATGACGGCGCCGAGCGCGCGCACGTCGGCGGCCCTCGCGGCGGCGGGGAAGCCGTCCGCGTCCTCCGCGCCCTCGCGCGTGCGGGCGCCGCGGACGACGGCGCCGATGCCGGTGTCGACCACTTTCACGTCGGCCCCGGCATCGCCGTGGACGAGCATGACCTTCTCCGGCCGCAGATCGCCGTGCGTCACGCCCGCGGCGTGCGCGACCTCCAGGGCGCCCGCGATCTGGCCGCAGACGGCGGCCGCCTCGGGCGCCGGGAGCGGCCCGCGCCGCAGCCGGTCGGCGAGGGTCTCGCCGACCAGGAACTCGGTCACGACGAAGGACGCGAGCCGACCGGACGCGTCGCGGGTCTGGTCGCTGTCGTAGACCGTCTCCAGCGCGGCGTGGGACAGCGCGGCGGCGCGGTTCACGCCGCGCCGGAAGGCCCGGTTCGGGCCGGTGCGCGCGGGCGCCAGGACCTTCACCGCGACGGGACGTCCCAGGAGTTCGTCCCAGCCGCGCCAAACCTCCATCGCCCCGCCGTCGTCGAGGCGCTCCACGAGGCGGTAGCGCTCCGTCAGCCGCAAGCCCGATTCCACTCGACGTCACCCTCGTCGCACTCCGGTGCCGGGCGTGGTCCCCGGCTCGCCAGGAGGTACGCACCGCGGGCGCGGCGGGGTTCGACCGGTCCACCTCGACCCGGGGCCGGTGCGCGGCGAAGGCCTTTCCGAACGGCTCCGGGAAATGGAACGGCAATTGGACCGGGAGTCAGGTGTCTCGATATTGAGAATCCCCGGTCCAACTGACAGGATCTGTACCTCATGACCCCCGACTCAGGGCAGGGGTGACCATGACCGAAGGCTCTATTGCCGTGCCTGTCGCGCTGCTGGCATTGGCGGCGGTGCCGGGCCTGCATTTCGATCTGGTGCGCGGCCGCCGGGAACGGGCCCGACCCGGAGACGCGCTGCCGCGGCTGTCCCGCGCGGTGGTCGCCGGGGTGGTGGTCACGACGGTGACGTCGATCCTGCTGGGCGTGCTGGGGCAGTCCGCCGTGCCGAGCCCCCGCCTCCTCCTGGACGAGGGCGGCGGCGCGGTCCCGACCCTTGCCGCGGCCTGGGCGGTGTGCTGTTTCCTCGCGATTTCCCTGACGCTTTCCTCGCTGGCAGCGGCAGTTCTCGCGCGCCTGGAGAATCTTCCCGGGCCGCTGCCCGCCGCGGCCCGTCCGGCAACCGGCCCGCGCGCCGATTACGCCGACCGCGACGTCGAACTCGAAATCACGTTGAACAGCGGAGAGACCTTTCGCGGACTCCTCGGCGAGGAATCGGCGGCGCGCGGGCCCGACCTGTCCTTCATCACCCTGTGCGGCCCCATCTTCCAGCTCGACGGGCACGGCGGCCCGCTGCCGCTGGACGCGCTGCACTGGGACCGGATGGTCGTGCCGACGCGGGCGGTCAACAGCGTCCTGGTGCGCCCGGTGGAGGAGCAGCCGCCCCCGCCGCAGGCGCTGCGCGGCGTCCCGTCCCGGCACTCCGCGCCGCGCCTGCGCCCGGCCGACCAGCTCAAGATCTTCGTCGAGCAGTGCTACGCGTGCCGGCTCGTGCCCGGCGCGCTGGTCAAGCTGCTGGCCCTGGAGCTGGTGGTGATCGCGCTGGCCGGGGCGCTGGCCGGCGCGATCACCTGAGCGTCACACCCGGCTGGGCGACCGCTCGGCCCGCCACGCGGCGAGCTGCTCGCGCAGGCTCTCCTCGTACAGGGCGACGTTCGCGGTCTTGACGTCCTCGTAGCCGCGGATCATGTCGGGCAGCTCGGCGATCCGCACGGCGGCGTCGAGGCGGCCGTCCCCGGCGGCCCCCGCCTCCAGCCCGGCCACCAGCTCGTTCACCACCGCGACGTACCCGGTGACGAGGCGCCGCTCGGCGCGCCGCTGCGCGGTGGCGCCGAACGGGTCGAGCGGAGTGCCGCGCAGCCGCCGCATCGCGCGCAGCGCGCGGAACGCGGGCCGGGCCGTCCGGCGCAGCGCGATCTTCCTGTCCACCCCGACGGCCCGCAGCAGCGGCGGGTGCAGCATGTACGCGACCGTGGAGCCGGGGCCGAACTGCTCCTCGACGCGCCGGGTGAGCTCCGGGTCGAGGTGCAGGCGGGCCACCTCGTACTCGTCCTTGTAGGCCATCAGCTTGTGCAGGTTCCGCGCCACGGCGACCGCGAGCCGCCGCTCGCCCGCGCCCGCCGCCTCCTCGGCCCTGGCGACGCGCAGGACCGCGTCCAGGTACCGCTTGGCGAGCGCCAGGTTCTGGTACGCGGCGAGGTCGGGCACCCGGATCCGCAGGACGCGGGCGAGCTCGCCGTCCACGCCGGACGCGTCGACGAGGTCCATCGCGGCCGACGCGGTCGAGTCCAGCGGGCGCGGCGCGACCTGCGCGGTCCCCGCCGTGGCGGAGGCGTCCTGGCCCTCCGGTTCGAGCACCAGCCGGCGGCCCGCCCGGAACGCCTGGATGTTCGCCTCCACCTGCACGCCGTTCAGCGTGAGGGCCTCCTCGATCGCCTTCGCCGACAGCGGCAGCAGCCCCGCCTGGTAGGCGGCGCCGACCACCACGAAGTTCGCGGTGGTCGTGCTGCCGAACCAGCGCTCGGCGAGCGCCAGGGCGTCGAGCGCGACCAGGCGGTCCGCCCGGGTGCGCTCGGCGATCTGCTTGACCAGGGACGCGCTCGGCGGCAGCGACGCCGAGGTGTCGACGATCATCCGCCCGGTCGGCACCTCGCTGGTGGACACGACCGCGGCGGTCCGGTCCGGCGCGCAGCGGCGCAGGTTGGTCTCCGAGGTCCCGGCCAGCGAGTCGAACACGAGGTAGGCGTCGGCGCCGCCCGCGCCGACCATGCCCGGCCGGTCCCGGTCGGCCGTCCCGATGCGCAGGTGCGACACGACCGCGCCGGCCTTCTGGCTGAGGCCGGTCTGGTCGAGGGCGCGGGCGTGGCGGCCGTCGATGAGGGCCGCCGTGGCGAGGACCTGGTTGACCGTGACGACGCCGGTGCCGCCGATGCCGACGAGCAGCACGTCCGCCGACTCGGGCCGCTCCGCGGGCTCCTCCAGCTCGCCGATCCGCGGCAGGGTGCGCGCCGCCTTGGGCTTGTCGCCGGGGATGACGGTGACGAACGAGGGGCAGTCGCCGTCGACGCACGAGTAGTCCTTGTTGCAGGACGTCTGGTTGATCTGCGTCTTGCGGCCGAACTCCGTCTCGACCGGCTCCACGCTGAGGCAGTTCGACTTGGTGCCGCAGTCGCCGCACCCCTCGCAGACCGCCTCGTTGATCAGCACGCGGGTCTGCGGGTCGGGGACGAGGCCGCGCTTGCGCTTGCGCCGCGTCTCGGCCGCGCACGCCTGGTCGTACAGCAGCACGGTCACGCCCGGGATCTCGCGCAGCTCCCGCTGGACGGCGTCGAGGTCGTCGCGGTGCCGGACCCGGACGCCGGGCGCCCAGTCGGTGCCGCGCGGGTAGCGGGACGGGTCGTCCGCCACCACCACGATCTTCGCGACGCCCTCGGCGTGCAGCATCCGGGTGATCGCGGCCGGGTCGGAGCCGCCGTCGGCGTCCTGCCCGCCGGTCATCGCCACGGCCGCGTTGTAGAGGAGCTTGAAGGTGATGCTGGTCCCGGCGGCGACGGCCTGCCGGACCGCGAGGCTGCCAGAGTGGAAGAACGTCCCGTCGCCGAGGTTCTGGAACATGTGCTCGGTGTCCGAGAACGGCGCCGCGCCGACCCACATCGCGCCCTCGCCGCCCATCTGCGTGGTGCCGATGCTGCGGTCGGTGAACACGGTCATCACGTGGCAGCCGATGCCGCTCGCCGCGACCGACCCGTCCGGGACGACCGTCGACCGGTTGTGGGGGCAGCCCGAGCAGAAGTACGGGGTGCGCGCCGGGGCGAGCAGGTTGATCTGCGGCTTGCGGGGCTTGAGCACGGCGTCGCGCAGGTCCACGTGCTCCTCGCCGACGCGGTCGGCGAGCAGCCTGGCCAGGGCCTTCACGAGGCGGTCGGCGTCCAGGCCGCCGTCCGTCGGGACCAGGCCGGCGCCGTCCGGGCCGTTCTTGCCGTACACGGCCGGGCGCTCCGCCAGGTCGTACAGGACGTCCCGGATCTGCGTCTCGACGAACGCCCGCTTCTCCTCCACGACGACGATCTCGCGGAGCCCGCGGGCGAACTCGCGGATCCGGTCGGCGTCGAGCGGGTAGATCAGGGCGAGGCGCAGCAGCCGGACGCCCCGGCGGGCCAGGGCCTCGTCGTCCAGTCCCAGCCGGTCGAGGGCCTCGCGCAGCTCCACGTAGGTGCGCCCCGCGGCGACCAGCCCGATCACCGCGTCGCCGGCGGCCCCCTCGATCCGGTCGAGGCCGTTGGCCGCGGCGTAGGCCGTCGCGGCCTCCAGGCGGCCCTGCAGGACCTCCGTTTCGAGGGCGTTCGTGCCCTTCAGGTCGACGCCCGGCTTGCGCGTCGGCTTCCACGGGCGGCCGCGCCACGCGAACTCCGGGTACACCGGGTCGGGCACCGGCTCCACGTCCACGACCTCGTGGGAGTCGGCGACGTCCGTCACGAGCTTGAACCCGGTCCACGCCCCGCTGAACCGGGACATCTCGAACCCGTGCCGTCCGAGGTGCAGCAGGTCGCCCACCGACCCGGGGACGAGCACCGGCATGAACGCCTCGGCGAGCGCGCCCTCCGTCGCCGACGGCAGCGTGGACGACTTCGCGGACGGGTCGTCGCCCACCACCGCGAGCACCCCGCCGCGCTCGGACGTGCCGAGCCAGTTCGCGTGCTTGAACGCGTCCAGCGACCGGTCCACGCCGGGCGCCTTGCCGTACCAGAGCCCGAACACGCCCTCGAACCGCGGCCCCGGCAGGTGCTCGACCAGCTGCGACCCGTACACGGCCGTCGCCGCGAGCTCCTCGTTCACGCCCGGCACGAACCGGATGTCGTGGCCCTCCAGCAGCTTCGCGTCCCGCATGAGCTGCTGGTCGAGGCCGCCGAGCGGGGACCCGCGGTACCCGGACACGAACCCGGCGGTCCGCCAGCCCCGCCGGGTGTCCGCACGGCGCTGCTCGAGCAGCAGCCGGACGAGCGCGTGCACCCCGCCGATCGCGATCCGGCCGCGCTCCAGTTCGAGCCGGTCGCGGAGGGGGGAGGAAGAAACGGTGGTGCTCATGCTTGCATTGAGCCGCCTCTGCTGAGCGGAGTGCAAGATGGTGGGACGATACTTGAGCAGATTGCTCAAGTCAGAACCGAGTTACCCGCCGGAGCTGAGCGTTGTGACCCGTACCACTCTCCTCGACCTGCAGATCCTCCGCCGCCTCGTCGAGCAGCCCCGCATCGGCGTCACGGAACTGGCCGCCAAGCTCGGCATCGCCCGCAACACCGCGCACGCCCGCGTGGAGCGCCTCGAACGCGAGGGCGTCATCGGCCACCGCGGCCGCGAGGTCGACCTCGGCGCCATCGGCTTCGAACTGACGGCCTTCGTCACCCTGGAGGTCGCCCAGGGAAGGCTGCGCGAGGCCGCCGTCGCGCTCTCCGCGATCCCGCGCGTGCTGGAGGTCCTCGGGATCACCGGCCAGGGCGACCTCCTCGTCCGCGCCGTCGCGCCCAACGGCAAGCAGCTCCACGAGGTCATCGACTCGATCCTCGCCTGCCCCGGCGTCCGCCGCAGCACCACCTCGATCGTCCTGACCCACCAGGTCCCGTTCCGCATCGGCCCCCTCCTGGAGGACGAGGAGAAGCGCGCCCGCGCGAAGGCCCGCAAACCGGCCGACTGACGGCACCGGCGGCCCCGGTCCGGGTCAGCGGATCGTGACGCGGACGCTTCCGTACGAGAGGCGCCCGCCGCCGTCCGCATCGACCGCGACGATCAGCGCGGGCCCGGGCTTGAGCGCCTTGTGGAACGGTGTGTCCCACCCGTCCGCGCCACGGATGGATCCCACGGCACCGAGGGTCTCACCGTCCCGCCGCACGACCACGTACGCGGGAGGACTCCCGGTCGCAGCACGCAGGCGCGGGCGCGCGTCCACGGTGGCCCGCGCGGCCGGTTCCAGGATGCGGACGGTTGCGGCGGGCGCGGGATCGACCCGCCCATCGGCGGAGCCGTCCGCCATGGAGTGGACGACGACGGCTCCGGCCGGCCGCAGGCTCCGCTTCTCGACGAGCAGGTAGAGGAACCGGCTGGGCGTGCCGCGCCCCTGCGTGACCTGGCGGACGAGCCTCCACCCCGCGGACCCATGGGAATCCGGGGCGAGCCGAGGGAGCGCGCCGCGCAGACCCCTCACCGAGCCGTACCGCCGCTGCGCCTCAGGCGTCAGCAACCGCCAGGCCGCCCCGGCGTCGCGCCGGGCCATGGCGGCCTGCCACTCGCGCGGCACCCCGCTGATCCCGCTGGTGTCCGGCGGCAGCGCGCACCCGCACCCCCGAGGCCGCGCGGGCTCGGCGAGGACGACCACTGCTGTCGCGACCGCTCCCGCCACTGCAACCATCCCCGCCAGGATCGCGCCCAGAAGCCATCGCCGACCAAGAACCACCCGCCGAACGCCCGCCACCGCCGCCCCCTCACCTCTCCGAACGTCCGCTCGGACGCTCCCGCCGACGCCGAGGTTCCGCGACCGGGCGGAACTCCTGGCCAGTCGGCAGCGCGCCGTTCAGTCGGCAGTGTCTTTGTGGGGGCGACCCCCCACACCCCCCGCCCGACTGAGCGGCGCCGCTCAGTCGGTGAAGATGCCCGCCGTCGCGTTGACGAACGTCGCGGTGATCGCGGCGGCGCCGTCCGAGGCGAGGAAGGCGGCGGTGTCGGCGATCTGGGCGAGCGTGGGGGAGCGGCGCAGCATCCGCATCTCGGCCAGCCGCGTCAGCAGCCTCTCGAAGGCGGCCTCGTCCAGGTCGGCGCCGTGCAGGGCGAGCTTCTCCCGCGTCATCGTCTCGGGGAGCCCGGCCGTCCAGATCCCGACGACGCGGACGCCGCTCGGGCCGCACTCCTGCGCCAGGTTCCGGACGAGGGCGTCGATCGCGGCGTCCGCCGGGCCGGTGCCGCCCATCATCGGGCTGCCCTTGGCCGAGCCGCTGTTCAGCGCGAGGATCACGCCCGAGCCCTGCTCGGACATGTGCCGCGCGGCGGTCCGGGCGGTGAGGAAGTTCGCGGTGATGCCCGTGGTGACGGGGCGCAGGAAGTCCTCGGCCGGCACGGCGGTCAACGGGGTCCCGTGGACGTCGCCGCGCGAGACGAGGTTGAGCGACACGTCCAGGCTCCCGGCCTCCTCCACGACGCGGCGGGCGTGCTCCTCGACGGCCTTCTCGTCCAGCGCGTCCACCACGGCGACCTCGGCACGGCCGCCTGCGGCGGCGATGCCGGCCGCGACCGCCTCCAGGCTCGCGCGGGTCCGGCCGGCCAGGTGGACGGTCGCGCCGTGCCGGGCGAACGTCCGGGCCACCGCGCCGCCGATCGCGCCGCCGCCGCCGTAGATGATCGCGTTCTTGTTCTCCAGCATGTCCTTGCTCCGTTCCTGTAGGGCGAACGGATATTGAGACGTACCCCGGCTGAGAAATCATCGCGGGCCGGGCGGGAAGGTCAGGGCGCCAGGGTGAGCGGGAGGCCGAAGGCGGGGAACAGGTGGGGCTCGAAGGAGGTGATCTCGGCGATCAGGCCGTCCTCCACGCGCAGGACGTCCAGCACCTGGGCGCGGTAGACGCTGGTGCCGGGGCGCTGGACGTAACCGGCGACCGCCGGCTGCCCGTTGGCGCGGGTCGGGAGGTGGCGCCAGCGGCCGATGTAGGCGGGGGAGGCCGGGTCGAACGTCTGGCGGAGCATGCCGATGATCGCCTCGCGGCCGCCGAACCAGAGCGGGTTGGGCGGCATGGTGATCCGCACGTCGTCGCGGAGCATGGCCGCCATCGCGGCGGTGTCGCCCTCCACCGCGGCCTTCATGTACCGCGCGAGCAGGTCCTTCTCCGCCTCGGACGGGTCGGCGCCGCGCGCCCACCGCTCGCGCCGCCGCGGGAGGCGCTCGCGCAGGGCGGGGCGGGCCCGCTGGAGGGCGCTGTTCACCGAGGCCAGGGTCATGTCGAGGGCGGTCGCGGTGTCGGCGGCGGGCCAGCCGAGGAAGTCCCGCATGATCAGCACGGCGCGCTGCCGGGGCGGCAGGTGCTGGATCGCGGCGAGGAACGCCAGCTCCATCGTCTCCGACGACTCGGCCGCCGCCTCGGGCTCCGCGTCCGGGAACGGCTGCAACCAGGGGAGGAACGGCGACGCCTCCACCCCGTCGGTGGGCGGGACCGGCGAGGGGCCGTAGCGCCGGGGACGGCGCTCGTCCCGGCGCAGGAAGTCCAGCGCCGTGTTCGTGGCGATCTTGTAGAGCCAGGCGCGGAGGCTGGAGCGCCCCGCGAAGCCGTCGCGGTTCTTCCACGCCTTGAGCAGCGTCTCCTGGACGAGGTCCTCGGAGTCGTCGTAGGAGCCGACCATCCGGTAGCAGTGCACCTGGAGTTCGTGCCGGTACCGCTCGACCAGCCCGGCGAAGGCCCACTCGTCGCCCTCCCGGAGGACGGCCGCCTCCTCCGACTCCGCCGCCTCGTCCGGTTCCGTCGCGCCCGGTTGCGTTACGCCTGATTCCGTCGCGACCGGTTCCGTCACGGAGGCTTCCGTTACGGAATTCCGCGGTGCGGGGCCCGGCGCCGCGTCGGTTTGCGTCACGCGTTCCGGCGTTGCGGTTCCCGCCGCGTCCCGGGCCACCCGGGCGATGCGGCGCAGCCGTCCGACCGAGGACGCCAGCGACTGAACGCCGGTGTAGAACGGCCCGGGCGCTTCGGGGGTGAGGCCGCGCACCTGGCGTTCGATGTCGGAGATCAGCTCGTGGACGGCCTCGCCCCCGGCCCGCCGCGTCCGGTACGCCTTCTGCCGGCACGCTGCCGAGCAGTACAGCGACGCGCGCCCCGGCCTCCCGGCCGCGGGCGGCATGGGCTTGCCGCAGGAACGGCACGCGCGGCCCGGCGCCGTGTCAGCCATCCCGGGGGTCCTGCGGGACGCGGCGCATGAGCAGGAGGGCGACGTCGTCCGGCGCCGCCTCGCGGCCGATCAGCGCCGACATCACCGCCGCGCCGACCGCCTCCGGCGGACCGGCGTGGACCGCCCGGCACAGCCGGGCGACGCCGTTGAGGATCGAGTCGTCCCGCCGCTCGATGAGGCCGTCGGTGTAGAAGCAGAGCAGGGCGCCCGGCGGGACGTCGATGGTCCTGGTCCGCCGGGGGATGTCCTCGCCCAGGCCGATCAGGACGTCGAACTTCATGTCGACGGGCTCCGCCGGGCCGTCCGGCGGCGCGAGGACGGGCGGAGGGTGGCCGGCCGACGACAGCCGGATCCGGCCCCCGCCGCGGTCGGCGACCGCGTACAGCACGGTCGCCGTCGCCTCGGGCTCGAAGTGCAGCATCTTCCGGTTGAGCTTGCGCAGCACCTCGGCCGGATCGTCGTTGTCGAGCGCGTACGCGCGCAGCGCGCTGCGCATCCGGCCCATGACGACGGCCGCCGGGAGCCCGTTGCCCGCCACGTCCCCGATCACGATGCCGATCTCCCCGGACGGGAGCGTGAACACGTCGTACCAGTCCCCGCCGACGATCGCCTTGCCGGGACGGTAGCGGGCGGCCATCTCGAACCCGGGGACGTCCGGCGGCGCGCCCGGGATCAGGCTGCGCTGCAGCTCCAGCGCGCCGGCGTGTTCGGAGCGGCTGAGCACGGACTGCACCGCCTGCGCGGCGCGGGAGCCCGCGAGCTGGAGGAACTCGGTCTCCTCGGAGGTGAACCGGCGGTGGGCGAGCGTCCCGACGTGCATGACGCCGACCAGCCTTCCGGCGCCGACGAGCGGGACGCCCAGCAGCGACTGCAGGCCCCGCTCGACGAGCAGCGGGTTGAACACGCCGGCGCTCGGGACGTCCGGGATGTAGACCGGCCGGCGCTCGGCGGCGACGCGCCCCGCGAACCCCTCGCCGACCGGGACGTGGGCGGCCTGGGCGACCTCCTCCTCGATGCCCTTCGCGGCGGTCGCCACGAGGAAGCGCTCCTCGCGGTCCAGGAGCAGGACGACGGCGGTGTCCACGCCGAGGACGGCGCGGACGCGGTCGAGGAGGGTGTCGAGCAGTTCGTCCACGTCCATCTGGGCGAACGCCTCGTCGGTGATCGCCTGGATGTTCGCCAGCCTGCGGTTCGCGCCCTCCGTAGCGCCCGCCGTCTTCTCCACCTTCACACCTTATGTACTAACCCGCCGGTCCTGGCAGGAATCGTTCCCGAGGCACCTCCGGACACCGTCGGCGATCTCCAGGTCCTCGCGGGCCGCCACCACGAGCGTCCGGACGGCGGCGCCGTCCGCGGTGACGTCGGTGTCGCCGTCCGCGGCGGCGTTGCGGCCGGGGTCGACGGAGGTCCCGAGGTACGCGAGGTCCTCGGCCAGCCGCGCGCGGACCGCCGGATCGTGCTCGCCGATCCCGCCGGTGAAGACGAGCACGTCGAGCCCGCCGAGGGAGGCGGTCATCGCGGCGGCGCAGGCGCGGAGGCGGTGGTGGTAGACGTCGAGGCCGCCGAGGGCGGCCGGGTCGCCCTCGGCGGCCCGCTCGCGGACCCGCCGCATGTCGCCGGTGCCGGTCAGGCCGCGCAGCCCGGAGCTGCGTTCGAGCGCGTCGCCCACCTCCGCCGCCGGCACCCCGTGCTTGATCAGCCACAGCGGGATGCCGGGGTCGATGCTTCCTGCCCGGGACGCCATGACCAGCCCTTCGAGCGGCGTGAACCCCATCGTGGTGTCGACCGACCGGCCTCCGGCCACCGCGCACAGGGACGCGCCGGCCCCCAGGTGGCACACCACCATCCGCGGCGCGGCCGGGTCCGTGCCGAGCATCTCGGCGGCGCGCCGCACGGCGTAGGAGAACGACAGGCCGTGGAAGCCGTAGCGGCGCAGGCCGAACCGTTCGACCCACTCCCGGGGGAGCGCGTAGGCCGCGGCCGCCTCCGGCAGCGTGGCGTGGAACGCGGTGTCGAAGCACGCCACGGCCGGGACGTCCGGCAGCACGCCGGTGATCTCGTCCAGGGCGTGCAGGGAGGCGGGCTGGTGCAGCGGCGCGAGGTCGGCGAGCTCGCGGAGCCGCTCGGCGGCCTTCCCGTCGACGCGCACCGGTTCGGTGAAGTCGGTACCGCCGTGGACGAACCGGACGCCGATGGCGTCCGGCCGGGGCATGTCCGCGACCAGCCCGGCCATCTCGTGGCCGCCGCCGGAGTCCTCGGCGAGGACCGTGTCGTCGGCGTCGAGCAGGCTCACCTTCAGGCTGCTCGACCCGGGGTTGACCGTCAGGACCCGCATCAGTAGGGCCACGTCCAGTCGCTGACCTCGGGCGCGTCCTCGCCGTGCTCGCGCGTGTAGGAGCGCAGGAAGAGGCGCTGGTCGGCCATCCGCTGCCGGATGTGGGCGACGCGGGCGCCGAGCTGCGGGACCCGGTCGATGACGTCCATGACGAGGTGGAACCGGTCCAGGTCGTTCAGCATGACCATGTCGAACGGCGTGGTCGTCGTCCCCTCCTCCTTGTAGCCGCGCACGTGCAGGTTGCCGTGGCCCGCGCGCCGGTAGGTGAGGCGGTGGATGAGGTACGGGTAGCCGTGGAAGGCGAAGATGACGGGCTTGTCCCTGGTGAACAGGGTGTCGTACTCGCGGTCCGACAGGCCGTGGGGGTGCTCGCTGTCCGGCTGGAGCCGCATCAGGTCGACGACGTTCACGACCCGGACGCGCAGTTCGGGGAACAGTTGCCGGAGCAGGTCGACGGCCGCGAGCGTCTCCAGCGTCGGGATGTCGCCCGCGCAGGCGAGCACCACGTCGGGGTCCTCGCCGCCGTCGGTGGAGGCCCACTCCCAGATGCCGATGCCGCGGGTGCAGTGCGCGATCGCGGCGTCCATCGGCAGCCAGTTCAGCGCGGGCTGCTTCCCGGCCACGATCACGTTGACGTAGTCGCGGGAGCGCAGGCAGTGGTCCCCGACCGACAGCAGCGTGTTCGCGTCCGGCGGCAGGTACACCCGGACGATCTCGGGCTTCTTGTTCAGCACGACGTCGAGGAAGCCGGGGTCCTGGTGGGTGAAGCCGTTGTGGTCCTGCCGCCACACGTGCGACGACAGCAGGTAGTTCAGCGACGCGATCGGCCGCCGCCACGGCAGGCCGCGGGTGACCTTCAGCCACTTCGCGTGCTGGTTGAACATCGCGTCGACGATGTGCACGAACGCCTCGTAGCTGTTGAAAAGCCCGTGCCGCCCGGTGAGGAGGTAGCCCTCCAGCCAGCCCTGGCACAGGTGCTCGCTCAGCACCTCCATCACCTGGCCGGACGGCGACTGGTGCTCGTCGGTCGGCAGCAGCTCGCCCTCGAAGACGCGGTCGGTGGCCTGGAACACGTCCCCGAGCCGGTTGGACGCCGTCTCGTCCGCGCCCATGATCCGGAAGTTGTCCGGGTTGGCCCGCACGACGTCGCGCAGGAAGGTCCCGAGGCGCCGGGTGGGCTCGGTGGTGACGGTGCCGGGCTTGCCGACCTCCACGGCGTACTCGCGGAAGTCGGGCAGCGTCAGCGGCTTGAGCAGCAGCCCGCCGTTGGCGTGCGGGTTCGCGCTCATCCGCCGCTCGCCCTCGGGCGCGAGGGCCCGCAGCGCGGCGACCGGGCGGCCGTCCTCGTCGAACAGCTCCTCCGGGCGGTAGGAGCGCAGCCACTCCTCCAGCTGCGCGCGGTGCCCGGCGTCCTCGCACACGCCGGCGAGCGGCACCTGGTGGGCCCGCCAGGTGTTCTCGACCGGCAGGCCGTCCACCTCCTTCGGGCCCGTCCAGCCCTTGGGGGACCGCAGGACGATCATGGGCCAGCGGCGCCGCTCGGTCGCCCGCCCCTCGCGGGCGCCGCGCTGGATGTCGGCGATCTCGTCGAGGGCCTGGTCGAGGGCGGCGGCCATCTTGCGGTGCATCGACGCGGGCTCGTCCCCGCTCACCAGGACCGGGCGGTAGCCGTACCCGTCCAGTAGCTGGACGAGCTCCTCCTCAGGGATCCGGGCCAGCACCGTCGGGTTGGCGATCTTGTAGCCGTTGAGGTGCAGGATCGGGAGGACGGCGCCGTCGCGCACCGGGTCGAGGAACTTGGTGGAGTGCCAGCTCGCCGCCAGCGGCCCCGTCTCCGCCTCGCCGTCCCCGACGATGCACGCAACGACGAGGTCGGGGTTGTCGAACGCGGCGCCGAACGCGTGGGCGAGGGAGTAGCCGAGCTCGCCGCCCTCGTGGATGGAGCCGGGCGTCTCCGGCGCGACGTGGCTCGGGATGCCGCCGGGGAAGGAGAACTGCCGGAACAGCCGCCGCATGCCCGCCTCGTCCTGCGACACCTCCGGGTACACCTCGCTGTAGGTGCCTTCGAGCCACGCGTTGGCGACCGCCGCCGGCCCGCCGTGCCCCGGGCCCATGACGTAGATCATGTCGAGGTCGCGCGCCTTGATCACGCGGTTGAGGTGCGCGTAGCAGAAGTTCAGCCCCGGCGTGGTGCCCCAGTGCCCGAGGAGCCGGGGCTTGAGGTCCCGCCGTTCGAGGGGCTCGCGGAGCAGCGGGTTGTCGAGGAGGTAGATCTGCCCGACCGACAGGTAGTTCGCCGCCCGCCAGTACGCGTTGATCTCTCGCAGTTCGTCATCGCTCAGGGTGACCGACTGGGTCATTTGCGCGTCCTCCGGGTGCTCGTGACCGCCCTGAGGACATCCCGTCCCCACGAACGGGGTTCTCAACCGTCATGGAGAGCCCATCAGCCCTTTGCCCGCGGGCCTAGGGCCGAACGTCCCGGAAGGCCGGAACGACAACGAGGCCACGGCGCTCGGCCGTGACCTCGTTCCCCCCACCTGGATGTGAACGTCGCCGGTTACAGGGGCGGCCTGCCGTGCGAGCCGGCGCCCGGCCTCCGCCCCGCCCCCCAGCGAACCGGCGGGACCACTGGGTGCGATGAAGCCTGCCGCCTACCCGTGCGTAGGTGCACGGTTCCCGGAGCGCGGTCGACAAGCGGCGGGCCGCCTGCGACGAGCGGTCGACAATGAGTGATCAAATGGTGACGGAGCGCCCGATCGCGGCCCCGCCGGCGGGGGCCGCCGGAGGGGCCGGAGGGGCCGGTGCGGTCTGAGATGCTACGCAGATCGGTACAGGTAACCGGCAAGGAGGCGGAATGGGCGGGTTCTTCACCGGACGGACGCTGACCGGCATCGGGCGCGACCTGCGCTCGGGCCGGGAGTCGGCGCGGGGCCTGGTCGCCCGGGCGCTGGAGTCGGTCGACGAGGACCTGAACGCCTTCACGACCCTGGACGCCGAGGGCGCCGAGTCCGCCGCCCGCTGGGCCGACGAGGAGCTGGCGTCCGGCGTCGACCGGGGGCCGCTGCACGGCGTCCCGGTCGCGGTGAAGGACATCATCGACGTCGCCGGGCTGCCCACCGGGATGGGGTCCGGGCACTTCGCCGGGCACGTCGCGGAGACCGACGCGGCCTGCGTGAGGATGCTGCGGGACGCGGGCGCCGTGATCCTCGGCAAGACCGGGACGCAGGAGTTCGCGTTCGGCGGCAGCGGCGACGTGTCGGTGAACGGCGCGGTCCGCAACCCCCGCGACCGGGAGCGGATGTCCGGCGGGTCCAGCAGCGGCAGCGCCGTCGCGGTCGCCTCCGGCACGGTCCCGCTGGCCATCGGCACGGACACGGGCGGGTCGGTGCGCATCCCGTCCGCGTTCTGCGGGATCGCCGGGTTCAAGCCGCCCTACGGCGTCATCCCGGCGGACGGCGTGTTCCCGCTCTCGCGCTCGCTCGACCACGTGGGCGTCCTCGCCGCCACGGCCGACGACTGCCGCATCGCCTACCACGCGCTGACCGGCCCGGCGGTGGCCGTCCCCTCCCGCGTGGACGGGCCGTCCGCGAGCGGCGGCCCGGACGGGGGCGCGCCGTACGGGCGCGTCGCGTGGATCGAGCCGCCGGTGTGCGACCCCGAGGTGGAGCGGCGCGTCCGCGCCCTGTTCCCGGACGCGCCGTCCGAGCGGATCGACTTCGCCGGCCTCCGGCAGGTGTTCCTCGCGATCGAGTACAGCGAGGCCTACGACGTGCACGCCGAGCGCGTCGCCGAGGCGCCCGGCCTGTTCCAGCCGGCGACGCTCGGCCGCCTGGAGGAGGCGGGCCGGATGCCGGGCTGGCGGCTCGTCCGGGCGCTGCGCGAGCGGGACCGGTACGCCGAGGAGATCGCCGGGCTGCTGGACCGCTACGACCTGCTGGCCATGCCGACCATGCCGATCCCCGCGCCGCGGATCGGGGCCGCCGAGGTCGGGCTCGGGCCGCTCACCGCGCTCCTGGTCAGCCTCACCTCGCCGTGGAACGTGCTGGGCCTGCCCGCCCTGACCGTCCCCGCCGGGACCGTCCCGGCGGACGGCGGTGTCGACCTGCCGGTCGGGGCGCAGCTCGTCACCCGCCGCGGCGGCGAGAGCCTCCTGTTCGCCGCCGCCGAGCACCTCGCCCCCTGACCCGGGCCGCGCCCAGGCCTGTCTCGAAGTGAGGCGGGGCCTTGCCTACAGGTAGAGGCCGAAGAACTCCTCGGGGTGCTCCAGCAGCGGGGGGAGGTCCTCGGCGGTCAGGGTGACCAGCTCCTCCTTCGTGGGGAGTGCGGCCTGGACGCCGGCCTTCTCCTTGCCCCCGGCGCCCTTCTTGGCCGCGGCCCCGTTCTCGGCCGCCGCGTCCTTCCTGAAGGAGACGGCGGCGGAGGCGACGCGGTCGGCCTGGTTCGCGACGGCCACGTCCAGCATGTTGCGCATCAGGCGGCCGTTGCCGAAGGACGGGCCGCGGGGCGCGCGGCGCAGCATCGTGTGCAGGACGTCCTCGGTGCCGGGGGCCAGCTCGAAGCCGTCGGCGGCGGCGAGCTGGCGGAACACGGTGATCAGCTCGTCGTCGGTGTAGTCGGGGAAGTGGATCTGCTTGGGGAACCGGGAGTCCAGGCCGGGGTTGGCGGCGAGGAACTCGGCCATCTCCTGCTCGTAGCCCGCGACGATCACGACGAGGTCGTCGCGGTGGTCCTCCATCAGCTTGACCAGCTCGGCGATCGCCTCGTGCCCGTAGTCGCCCTTCAGCGGCGACTGCGTCAGCGTGTAGGCCTCGTCGATGAACAGGACGCCGCCGACCGCGCGCTCCACGAGCCGGCGCGTCCGGGGCGCGGTCTGCCCGATGTACTCGCCGACGAGGTGGGCGCGGGACGCCTCCACCAGGTGCCCGGACGACAGGACGCCGAGCCGCTTGTAGATGCGGCCGAGCAGCCGGGCCACCATCGTCTTGCCGGTGCCCGGGTTGCCGGTGAACACCATGTGCCGGGTCGGCGGCGTGATCCGCAGGCCGGACTCGCTGCGCAGCCGCGCCGCGTGGGTGCCCGCGACGAGCAGCGCGATCTCGTGCTTGACGGTCTCCAGGCCGGTGAGCTCGCGCAGCTCGGCCAGCGGGTTCCCGGCGGCCTGCGCGGTGTCGAGCGCGGCCGGGATGTCCTGCTTGCGGATGACCGGCTCGCCGCCCGGCGCGCCCGGGTCGAGCTTGGCCCGCGCCGCGGCGACGACCTGCTCGGCGAGGTGCGGCGCCAGGCGGGCGTTGCGGAGCGTCTGCATCGGCGGGGTCGCGGCCAGCAGCGCGCCCGCCGCCTCGACGGCCGGGCGGGTGGCGCGGGCGCCGCGGGCGTCCAGCGCGCGGCGGAACAGCTCGGCGTGGCCCGCCGCCGTGAACGGCCGGGTGCGCGCGATCCGGAACCGCTGCGGCAGGACGGGGTTGATCTCGCGGATCCGCTCCTCGCCGCCGGCGTCGCACAGCGCCACCACGTTCAGGTCGGGGTGGACGGCGAGGAGCCGGTGCAGCTCGGCGGCCAGGGCCTCGCCGTTGCCGGGGTCGGCGACGATCCCGTCCAGGCCCTCGATGATGAGCAGCCGGTCGCCGGCGCAGTCGCGGGCGTCGGCGTGCAGCTTGGCGACCGCGTCCGACAGGCGCTGCCCGGCGAACAGGTTGTCGGTGACCCAGTGCGGGTCGCGGCCGAACGCGAGCGCCCTGCCGAGCTCCTCGGCGGCGTCGCGCTTGCCGGTGCCGTCCGGGCCGCTGATCAGCAGCCGGACGGGCGCGCTGCCGCGGGTCAGCTCGTCCAGCGCCGCGGTCACCTCCGGCTGCTCGACCAGCGTCGTGGCGATCTCCGAGCGCGCGGCGGCGGCCCCCGCGCCCGCGCCGCCCGCCGCGGGGACGCTCTTCAGCGTCTCGGTGAGCGGGTTCACGACGCGGCGGCGCGGCGCGTACAGGCGGCGCAGGTCGGTCTGGAACTGGCCGACCGGGATCCACTCCGCCTTCGGGAACCACGGGTCGCCCGGCAGGCCCTGCACGATCGCGACGAACCGCATCGCCATGTCGAGCCAGCCGCGGCACGCGTCGGCGGCGCCCGCGACGAGCGCCCGGACGAGCCACGCCCGCGTCCGCTCCTGCCACGCGCCCGGCTTGAACCCGCGGCGCTCCGCGGTGAACCGCTGGAGCAGCTCGCCGTAGCGGTCCTCGCCGAGCGCGACCGCGAGCTCGGCGGGGACGTGGTCCATGCTGCCCTGCAGGAGCAGCTGGACCAGGTGGACCTCGATGCCCTCCTCGCGCGGAGCCGCCTCGACCAGGTGCTCGTAGGACGCGGTCAGCCCCGCGCAGACCCACTCCAGGTAGCCGACCGGGCCGAGCAGCTCGGGCACCGCCGCGACGATGTCGTCCCCGGCGTGCGCGTGCCAGTGCTCGCGCAGCTCCATCTTGGGCAGGTTCACGTCGCAGACCGGCGGGTCGTCGTAGAGGCGCAGCAGCGCCTTGCGCCGCTCCTCCAGCGGCTCGATGCCCTCCAGCACCGACAGGCAGTCGCGGGCCAGCTCGATCGCCAGGGCCCGGTCGGGCGCCTCGATGAGCCAGTCGACCGGCGGGCGCCACCGGCCGCCGGGCGCGTCCCAGCGGGTCATGCGGTCGCTGAGCGGGCCCGGGTTCACGAGGTGGCGGTGCAGCAGCCGCTCGGGGAGCTGCGACCACGACCCCGCCTTGATCGCGCCGCCGCCCGGCAGGAACGCCAGCATGCCGAAGATCTCCGCGGTGACGAGCGACGCCGGCAGCGTCAGCAGCTTGTGCTCGTCGGTGGTCAGCTCCACGGCCCGCGGGTCGGCCGCCAGCCCGTCGATCCGGGCCGAGATCTCCTCGAACAGCCCGTCCGGGACGCGCCACGGGCCGTGCGAGTAGACGTCGAGCACCGGCTCGTCGGTGAGCAGTAGCTCCAGATGCTCCGGCAGCCGCAACGAACACTCCCCAATACCGTCCAAAACAGGGGTACAGCTTATGTTTCCAGAGCGGGTGCCGTGGCGTCCGTGTCCCACCGCACACTCAAGGGTCCCACTGCGCACTCAAGGCCGGCGAAGCGATTCCACGGCGATCCGGGCGGCGGTTCCGATGACCGCGTCGGCCTCCGGGAGGACGGCGACGGGCAGCGTCGACCTGGTGAACACCGCCACCGCGTAGCGCGCCCCGTCGGGGTACTCGACCGCGCCCACCTCGTTGCGGAGGGTCGGCAGCGTGCCGGTCTTGCCGCTGACGACGACGTCGTCGTAGGGGAACCCCGACGACAGGCGGTGCGGCCAGACCTGGAGGCCGAGCAGCCGCCGCATCGCCGCCGACCCGGCGGGCGGGGCCGCCTCGTCCCGCCAGATCATCGACAGCAGCCGGGTCATGTCGCGGGGCGTGCTGCGGCTCGTGCGGAGCGGGTCGAGGGCGCGCAGCCGGCCCTGGAGGCCCGGCTCGTCCAGCCTCGCCCACACCTCGGCGACGCTGTCCGCCCCGGCGTCGGCGAGCAGCGTCTCGTGCAGCTCGCGGCCGTTGCCCAGGATGACGGTCCGGCGGAGCCCGAGGTCGGCGGCCGTCGCGTTGACGGCGTCCAGGCCGACCCGCTCCATCACGGCGTCGGCGGCGGCGTTGTCGCTGACGGTGATCATCAGGCAGGTGAGGTCGCGCAGCGACATGCGGACCTCGTCCAGCAGCGCCGACACCCCGGTCGGCCCGGCCGTGCGGTCGTCGGGGCGCAGCACCACCTGCTCGGTCGGGTCGAGGACGCCGTCGGCGGCCTGCCGGTGGAACGCGACGAGCAGCGGCACCTTGAACACCGACGCGAGCACCACCGGCTCGTCGGCGCCGACCGCGACCTCCCGGCCGGTGTCCATGTCGACGACGTGCAGGAAGCCGGTCACCCCGGCGGACCGGAACGCCGTCTCGATCCGCTCGGCCGCCTCCGCGCTCCTGACGGGGGCCCCGCTCATGCCAGGAACCCCGAGGAGGGGCGCGGGACGACCCGGCGGGCGGGCGGCCGGTCGAGGGGCGCCATGCCGGCCTCGTCGCGCAGGACCGCGGTCGCGACGGCGGTGAAGTCGGCGATGGCGCGGG
The DNA here is from genome assembly GCF_008327685.1 of Actinomadura sp. K4S16. Lineage (GTDB taxonomy): Bacteria > Actinomycetota > Actinomycetes > Streptosporangiales > Streptosporangiaceae > Spirillospora. The sequence continues at coordinate 323,058 of NZ_BDDE01000015.1, read as the reverse complement.
CGTGCTCGGGGTCGCGGGCCCGCCGCCAGGCGCACGACGTCCGCCAGGCGAGCGGCTCGCCCGCCAGCGGCCGCCACGCCGCCCCGGCGGTGTCGTCGGTGCGCGGGACGAGCGCCACGGCCGTCCCCGCGAGGACGAGCCCCAGCGCGAACCCCGGATGCCGGGCCTCGTGCACGGCGGCGGGCGCGTACCCGTGCCGCCGGCAGCCCGCGAGCAGCTCGTCGTGCGCGCCCGGCGCCTCCTCGCGCGGCGGGACGACGACCTCGCGGGTGCCGAGGTCGGCCAGGTGCACCTCGGGGGGCGCGCCCGGCTCGGCGGCGCCGTCGCCGGCGGGCAGCAGCACGCCGAGCGGCTGCGCCAGCATCGGGCCGAGCTCCAGCCCGCGGGTGTCGCACGGGTGCCGCACCACCCCGGCGTCCAGCGCGCCCTCGGCGAGCGCGCGGATCTGGTCGTCGGTGCCCGTCTCGCGCAGGTCGAGCCGCAGGTCCGGGCGGCGTTCCCGGAACGCGGCGATCAGCGCGGCGACGACCCGGCCGCCGAGGTCGCTCGGCAGGGCCGCGCGCACCGTCCCGACCTCCCCCAGCCGGGCCCGCTCGGCGACGGAGTAGATGCGGTCCACGCGGGTGAGGATGTCACGTGCCTCCTCCAGCAGCAGGCCGCCCGGCGGGGTGAGCCGCACCCGCCGGCTGGACCGGTCGAACAACCGCACGCCGAGCTCCTTCTCCAGGCGCTGGATACGCTGGCTCAGCGGCGGCTGCGCCATGCCGAGGCGCTCGGCCGCGCGGCCGAAGTGCAGTTCTTCGGCGACGACGACGAAGCACCGCAGATGCCCGACCAGGTTCACGAGCAGCGATGATACCAATTCGGATATTCATCCGGAGCGATATCAATCTTGGACTTTTCGGGCAGAGCCTGGTCTCCTTGTGCCCCCACCGGTCCGCCCGCCCGTCAGCGGGCCCCCGGCCGGTGGACCGATCAGGGGGAAGGAGTTGGACGATGCGCCGATCCCGTGTGCTCGCCGTCGCCGCGGTCGCGGTGGCGGTCGTGATCGTGGGGGCGGGGGCGGTGTGGTTCCTGCGCGACGGTGACGACCCGAGGGACGCCGCCGAGCGCTATCTCGCGGCGTGGAGCGGCGGCGACTTCGCCGCCATGAAGGCGCTGACCGACCGGCCGCCCGCCGACTTCGAGGCGCGCTTCAAGCGGATGCGGGACGACCTCGGCGCCGTCGGGCAGCGCTACACGGTCGCCTCCGTGGGGCGTCCCAAGGACGACGCGGTCGGCGGGTCCTACGGCGCCGAGGTGACGCTGGCCGGGGACCGGAAGTGGAAGTACACCGGGTCGCTGCCGATGGTGAAGACGGACGGCGAGTGGCGCGTGCGCTGGTCGCCGCAGGTCGTGTACCCGGAGCTCAAGGAGGGGCAGCGGCTGCGCGCGTCCCGCGCCTGGCCGGACCGCGCCGCCGTCCTCGCGGCGGACGGCAGCGACCTCGCCTCCTCGCCGTCCGGGTCCGCCCGGCAGCTCGCCGGGCAGGTCGGCCCCGTGTCCGCCGAGGCCGCGGGCAAGCTCGGCGCTCCCTACCGCAAGGGCGACCCGGCCGGTGTGGACGGCCTGCAGAAGCAGTACGAGCACCGCCTCTCCGGCAAGCCCGCGCTCGCCGTGCAGATCGTGGACGGCAAGGACGTCCCGGTGAAGACGCTGGAGCGGTTCGGCGGCGCCGAGGGCGAGCCGGTGAAGACGACCATCGACCCGAAGACGCAGGCCGCCGCAGGACAGGCGGTGTCGAGCGCGAGCAAGCCGGCGTCGATGGTGGCGCTGCGCCCCTCCACCGGCGAGATCCTCGCCGTGGCGAACCAGCCCGGCGGCTACAACCGCGCGCTGATGGGCCGGTACCCGCCGGGCTCGACGTTCAAGGTCGTCACGGCCGCCGCGCTCGTCGCGGGCGGCATGTCCCCGGCGTCGAAGGTGGGGTGCCCGGCGACCACCACGGTCGGCGGCCGGTCGTTCCACAACTACAAGCACGAGGACTTCGGGTCGGTCCCGCTCCGGGAGGCGTTCGCGCACTCCTGCAACACCACGTTCGCGCGCCTCGCCGTGGACAAGCTGGGCGAGAAGCGGCTCGCCCAGGTCGCGGCGCAGTTCGGGTTCAACGCCCCGGTCATCGCGGGACTCCCCGCCGTGCGCGCCGCGTTCCCGGACACCAAGGACGACACCGCGTTCGCCGCCGCGTCCTTCGGGCAGGGCCAGGTGCTGACCAGCCCGCTCAACATGGCGAGCGTCGCCGCCGCCGCGGCCGACGGCACCTGGCGCTCGCCCCGCCTGGTCGGCGCCTCCCTCGCCGCGCAGGCGGCCGACGCCGGGGGCCGCAAGCCCGAGCCGCCGAAGCGGCTGGAGCCCGCCGTGGAGAAGGCCCTGCACGCCCTCATGCCGGCCGTCGTCAGCGAGGGCACCGCGTCCGGCGTCGGCTTCCCGGCCGGTACCGCCGGCAAGACCGGCACCGCGGAGTTCGGCGAGGGCGACGACCCGCCGACCCACGCCTGGTTCATCGGCTACCGCGGGGACGTCGCCTTCGCCGTGATCGTCGAGGGCGGCGGCACCGGCGCCGAGGCCGCCGCTCCGATCGCCGCGAAGTTCCTCCGGGCGCTCTAGCCCGCGGCTGTCCGCGACGCGCGTCGCCCCTGGCACCGGACGCCTGGACGTCCGGTACCAGGGGCGATCGCCTTCGGAGCGCTTCCGGGGAGCGCTCAGCGGAGCGCGTTGGCGAGGACGCGCGCCGTCTGGGCGACGGCCTGGTCGTCGGCGGCCGCGTCGGGCGCGAACCGGTTCGTGGTGATCACGATGACCAGCGGGGCGCCGGACGGCGGCCAGGCGATCGCGATGTCGTTGGCGGTGCCGTAGGTGCCGCCGGTGCCGGTCTTGTCGCCGACCGTCCAGTTGTTCGGGAGCCCCGCGCGGATGCGCTTGTCCCCGGTGACGGTCGCCTTCATCCAGTCGACGAGCCGCTCGCGGTCGGCCGGCACGAGCGCGCCGCCGGTGGTGAGCGCCCGCAGGTTCCCCGCCCACGGGCGCGGCGCGGTGGTGTCGCGCACCTCGCCCGGCTTCCAGATGTTGAGGTCGGTCTCCCAGCGGTCGCTGCGGCTGACCGTGTCGCCGAGCGAGCGGAAGAACGCGGTGAGGCCCGCGGGCCCGCCGATCTGCTTGAGCACCAGGTTCCCGGCGGTGTTGTCGCTCTGGGTGATGGCGGCGTGGCACAGGTCGGCGACGGTCATGCCGGTGTCCACGTGCTTCTCGGTGACGGGGGAGTACTCGACCAGGTCGTCCTTCGTGTAGTGGATCACCCGGTCGAGCAGGCCGGGGTCGGACTGCCGGGCCTTGCGCAGCACCGCGCCGCACGCCATCGCCTTGAACGTCGAGGCGAACGGGAAGCGCTCGTCCGGCCGGTGGGCCACGGCGCGCCCGGTGCCGGTGTCGATCGCGAAGGCGCCGATGCGCGCGTGGTGCGTCGCCTCGAGGCGGCCGATCTGCCGGGTGACCCTCGCCTGCGCGGGATCGACGGCGATCGTGGACGTGGCGCTGCGCGGCGCCGCGGTCCGCACGTCCGGCTCCGTGCCGGAACCGCAGCCGGCGAGGCCGGCGATCGTCGTCAGGGCGAGAGCGGCGGCGCCGAGCCGCCGGTGTCGGGTGCTGTGGGTCGTCATGCGGGAGAGCAGACCAGAGCCGCGAACGACATGTCCAATATTGATATGGCGCGGGATCCGATATGCGAACGCATATGACGTGCCGTGACCTGGCCGGACCCGGCGGTCAGAGCCAGTCGCGGACCTTGAAGATCACATAGAGCGCGAGGCTGCAGACGACGACGATGACCGTGCTGGCGACGAACCCGGAGTAGTGGCCGAACCCGGGATAGGGGACGTTCTGTCCGTAGAACCCGGTGACGGCGGTCGGCACCGCGATGATCGCCGCCCAGCTGGTGACCTTCTTCATCACCTCGTTCATCCGGTTGCCCTGCAGCGCCAGCCGCGTCTCCAGCAGGTCGGCGACGAGGTCGCGCAGGGCGTCCGTCCACTCCCCGACGCGCAGCGTGTGGTCGTAGACGTCCTGGAAGTAGGGGACGAGCGGTGCGGGGACGATCCGCGGGTCGCGGCGGAGCAGCGTGTTCAGCACCTCCCGCATCGGCAGCGCGATCCGCCGCAGTGCGGCCAGGTTCTTGCGCAGCCGGTAGCTGCGCCGCTGGATCTCCTTGACCGGGAACGCGTCGTCGAAGACCAGGTCCTCGACCGCGTCGGCCTCGTCGTCCAGCGCCTGGACGGCCGCCAGTTGCAGGTCGACCACCAGGTCCAGGAGCCCGTAGAGCAGGAAGGCCGCGTTCGGCTCGCCGAGCCCGGCGTCCGGGCTCTGGTCCCAGCGCCGGATGAGCGCGTCCACGTCGAAGCCGCAGTCCTGCCGGACCGTGACGAAGGCGCGCTCGCTGAGGAACGCCGACACCTCGTGCATCGCCAGCTCGCCGTCGGTCACCACCGGAACGTAGACGTTGAGGAACGCGTACCCCCGGTAGCGGTCGAGCTTCGCCCGCTCGTGCCGGGACACCGCGTCCTCCACGGCGACGGGATCGATGCCCAGTTCGCGGCTGACCACGCGCATGTCCTCGTGCTGCGGCCCGCACAGGTCGAGCCACACGACGACGTCCGGGCGCGCCAGGTAGCCGCTGAGCTCCGCGACGGGGAACCCCTCCGCCTCGATGCGGCCGTCCCGCCAGGCCCGCGTGCGCGGCGGCGCCGAGCCGATCCGGTCGTCCGGATGCGCGGCGATGTCGATCTCAGACGGGTGGGATTCCATGGGCGGCGTTATACCCCTCTTTTCGAAAACATGATGGTCCGGTGGGCTTGCGGGCCCCGGACCGGTCAGCGGGGGCGCGGCGGCGCCGTCGACCCGCGGACGACGAGTTCGCCGGGCAGGACGAGGGGAGCCGGAGCGCGGCCGTCGAGGAGGGCGAGCAGCGCCGCCATTCCCTGGGCGCCCAGTTCCTCGGCGGGCAGCCGGACGGTGGTCAGCTCGGGCTCCAGCGCCGTCGCCAGCAGCACGTCGTCGAACCCGGTGACCGACACGTCGGTCGGGACGTCCAGCCCCAGCGCGCGCGCCGCCTTGTACGCGCCCGCCGCGATCAGGTCGTCGTCGCAGACGAGCGCGGTCGGCGGGTCGGGGGCGGTGAGCAGCCGGGTGGCGGCGCCCTTGGCCGAGGCGACGTCGATCGCGCAGGCGGACCGGGTCAGCACACCGCCCGGCAGGCCGGCGACGGCGCCGGCGAGGGCGTCCGCGCGGGCGTGGAACGTCCACTGGTCCACGGCGGCGGCGACATGCCCGATCCGGCGGTGGCCGAGGGCCGCGAGGTGCGCCGCGATCTCCCGCATCCCGTCGGCCACGCCGAAGTCGACGGTGGGGACGGGGGCGCCGGGCCGCCCCGCCGGGCCGCTGTCCAGCATCACGGCGGGCGTCCCGCGGAACCGGCCGAGCGCCTCCACGGCCATCGAACTGGCGAGGATGCCGTCGATCGCCTCGTCCGGCGCCGCGAACGGGCTGTCGGCGGGGCCCGCGGCGTCGTCCGGCCAGGTCGAGACCACGACGCCGAAGCCGTGCCGGGCGGCGACCCGCGCCGCGCCGGTGTAGACGGGGCCGAAGAACGGCGCGGTCAGGGTCGGCACCATCAGCAGGACGGTCCGGGTCGTGCCGAGCCGCAGGTTCCGGGCCGCCTGGTTGGGCCGGTAGCCGAGCCGCTCCGCGGCGCTCCGCACGCTGCGCGCGGTCGCGGGGGAGACGCGCCCGCTCCACTTGCCGCCCAGCACGAGCGAGACCGTGGACTGCGAGACCCCGGCCTCCTGAGCCACGTCCTTGCTGGTGGGACGGCTGATCGCCGGCACCTGCGCCTCCCTGGCGGATCGGTCGGACGAAATCAGACTAGAACGGGACGACCCGGAGGTGGTACGTATGACGGGAGTAATACGTATGACTCGGCAAGCAGGACGGGATCTCGGGGGCCATCGATGCGCGGCTATGTCGTCTTCCTGCGGAGGCCGTACGCGGGACGCCTGCTCGGCGGCACCCTCCTCGGACGGCTCCCCAACGGGATGGGCATCCTCGCCGTCGTCCTGCACGTCCGCGCGGACGACGGCGGCTACCCGCTCGCCGGGACCCTCGCCGCGATCCTCGGCCTCGCCACCGCCGCCGGGCAGCCCGTCCTCGGCCGCGCCATGGACCGGTTCGGCCAGCCGCGCGTCCTGCTGCCCGCCGCCTGCGCCTCCGCGGCCGGTTTCGCCCTGCTCGCCGCGGTCGGCGCGGACCCGCTCCCGGTGGCCGTCGCCGCCGTCTTCGCCGCCGGGTTCGCCACCCCGCCCCTCGAAGCCGGGCTCCGCGCGCTGTGGCCCGACGTCCTGGACGGCCCCGAGCAGGTCGACGCCGCCTACGCGCTCGACGCCGCCGCCCAGGAGCTGCTGTTCACCGCCGGGCCGCTGCTCGTCGTCGCCGCAGCCGTCGTGAACACCGAGACCGCGCTGCTGCTCACCGGCGCGCTCGGCATCGCCGGAACGCTCGTCGTCGCATTGTCGGGGCCGTCGCGCAGGTGGCGGGGCGCGCCGCGCGCCTCCGACTGGGCCGGGCCGCTGCGGTCCCCGGGCCTGCGGGTCCTGCTGCTGTCGCTCGGCTGCGCCGGGATCGCGCTCGGCGTCTACTCCGTCGCCGTCGTCGCCTACGCCGAGGACCAGGGCAGCGACCTCGCCTCCGGGCTGCTGCTGGCGTGCATGGCGGGCGGCGCCCTCGCAGGCGGGATCGCCTACGGCGCCCGCTCGTGGGCGGGCGCGGCGCACCGGCGGCTGCCCTGGCTGCTGGCCGCGCTCGCCGCCGGATACCTCCCGCTCGTCCTCGCGCCGGGCCTGCCCCTCATGTCGGTGATCGCGTTCGCCTCCGGCGTCTTCCTCGCGCCCGTGCTGGCGTGCAGCTTCACGCTCGTCGACCGGCTCGCCCCGGCCGGGACCGTCACCGAGGCGTTCGCATGGATCGTCGCGGCGATCGGCGCGGGCAGCTCCGTCGGCTCGTTCGTCTCGGGCGTCGGGCAGGACGCCGCGGGCGTCCCCGGAGCGTTCGCGGGCGCCGGCGCCGGGGGCGTCCTGGCCCTGGCCGTGTGCCTGCTCGGCGCGCGGACGCTGCGCCCCGCCGCGCGCCCCGCCGTCCCCGTGGACGCCGCAGCCGGGCTCTAGCGGTCCCGGCCGGGCGTCAGACCCAGGACTGGAACCAGATCCGCTCGTGCCAGTCCTCGTAGGGGATCGTCTGCGCGGACAGGATCGGATGGAAGTACGCGAAGTTGGCCAGCACCACCAGCAGGAACGCCCCCGCCGCGGCGGCGCCGATCAGCCGCCTGACCCCGGCGGTCTGGACGGGCGCCGGCGGCGCGTGCGCCCCGTGCTCGCCGTACGGATGCTCGCCGTACCCGTGGTCGTCGTACGGCTGCTCGTCATAGGGAGCGTGCTCGCCGTACCGGCCTTGCTCGCCGTACGGCGCGAGGGCCGGATCCTGGTCGGCGGGGGAGTCCCAGGGCAGGCCGGGAGGCCCTTCGGGCATGGCCCCTTGGGGATCGGCGGCTCCGCCGTTCTCGCCGGGACGTGCCGCGTGCGCGCCCGCCGCCCAGCCGGGCGCGGGTCCGATCAGGTAGCCGAGCACGAGGACGACCGCCAGCACCATGAACGGGATCAGCGGCGTCGCGTAGAACAGGAACATCGTGCGGTCGGCGAACGCCGACGGGAACCAGGTCAGCCAGCCCGCGAGGAAGCCGAGCAGGATCGCCCCGGCCCGCCAGTCCCGCAGGATCAGCCAGATGAACGCGACCACGATCAGCGCGACCAGCGCGCCCCACCACAGGGCGGGCGTGCCGATCCCGAGGATCTCGCGCGAGCAGCGGGACGCGCCGCCGCACGCGCCCTTGGGCTCGGTGTAGAAGAACGCGACCGGGCGGCGCAGGATCGGCCAGTCCCACGGCCACGACTGGTAGGGGTGCTTGGCGTCCAGCCCGGTGTGGAAGCCGAGCATCTCCGCGTGGTAGTGCCACAGCTTCGGCATCGCCTCGAACGGCCGCCACAGCGGGTTGTCCGACGCCGTGCCGCGCCCCCAGCCGCCCGGCTTGAAGATCCACCCCCACCAGGTCGCCAGGTAGGTGACGAGCCCCACCACGACCATCTGCACGAACGCCGGGACGGCCTCCAGCAGCATCGTCCCCTGCAGCGGGGCCCGCACCCCGGCGGCGCGGCGGGCGCCGTAGTCCCACAGGACGGTCATCAGCCCGAACGCGGCGACGTAGAAGATCCCCGTCCACTTGGTGGCGCAGGCGAGACCGAGGCAGACGCCCGCCCCCCACCGCCAGCCGTGCGCGAGGAACGGCCCGTACACCGAGGTCTCGCCGGCCTCGATCCGGTCGGCGAGGGCGCGGCGGGAGCGGTCCCGGTCGTTCACCAGGCAGGCGAACCCGGCGAGGACCCAGAACATCACGAAGACGTCCAGCAGCGCGGCCCGGCTGGTCACGAACGCCAGGCCGTCCAGCGCCAGCAGCAGCCCGGCGGCGCAGCCGAGCAGCGTCGAGCCCGTCATCCGGCGCGCCACCCGGCACAGGATCAGCACCGACAGCGTCCCGGCCAGGGCGGGCACGAACCGCCACCCGAAGGGGGTCGCGCCGAACATCGCCTCGCCGATCGCGATCATCCACTTGCCGAACGGCGGATGCGCGACGAACGCGGGGCCGCTGCCCCAGATGTGCGCGTCCGGGTCGGCGATGAGCATCTTGTCGGCGTTCTCGACGGTGTTGTGCTCCCAGCCGAACTTCAGCAGGGCGAGCGCGTCCTTGGCGTAGTAGGTCTCGTCGAAGACCACCGCCTTCGGCGTCCCCAGCCGGTCGAACCGCAGGTACGCGGCGAGCGCCGTGACCAGCAGCGGGCCCAGCCAGGACAGCAGCGGGCTGCCCGGGATCGCGGGCGTGAGCCATTCCCGCAGCTGAGGGGGCCGGCGCCGGGACGCCGTGGCCGGGACCGAAGCCAGATCCGTCGTCGCCATCCTGCGAGTTTATTTGCACTCGCCGCCTCCTTCAGGACCTCGGGGCGCCCCCTGGGACAATGGGCCCCGTGACCGGACCGGGATGGAGGCCGTGATGGAGGCCGTGACAGGGGCCGTGACGGGGACGCTGCGGCTCGCCGCGGCGCCGATCGGGAGGCCCGAGGACGCCTCGGCCCGCCTGCGGGCCGCGCTCGCGGAGGCGCCGGTCATCGCGGCGGAGGACACGCGGCGGCTGCGGCGGCTGGCGGGCGACCTCGGCGTCGAACTCGCCGCGCGCGTCGTGTCCTACAACGACCTGAACGAGCGGGAGCGGGCGGCGGGCCTCGTCGAGGACCTGCTCGCCGGACGGGACGTCCTGGTCATCACCGACGCCGGGATGCCGGGCGTGTCGGACCCCGGGTACCGGCTCGTCCGCGCCGCCGTCGCCGAGGGCGTTCCGGTCACGGTGCTGCCCGGGCCGTCCGCGGTCACGACCGCGCTGGCGGTGTCGGGGCTGCCCACCGACCGGTTCTGCTTCGAGGGGTTCCCGCCGCGCAAGCCGGGCGAGCGGGCCCGGCGGCTGGAGGCGCTCGCCGGCGAGCCCCGCACGATGGTGTTCTTCGAGTCGCCGCGACGGCTGCCGGTGACCCTCGCGGCGATGGCGGAGGCGTTCGGCGCGGACCGTCCCGCCGCGGTCTGCCGCGAGCTGACCAAGACCTACGAGGAGGTCCGGCGGGGGACGCTCGGCGAAGTGGCCGCGTGGGCGAAGGACGGCGTCCTCGGCGAGATCACGCTGGTGGTCGGGGGCGCTCCCGAGCCGCGCGGGCTGTCGGACCCGGTGGAGCTGGCGGCGGCGGTCGCCGCGCGCGAGGCGGCCGGGACGCCGCGCAAGCAGGCCATCGCCGAGGTCGCCCGGGAGAACGGCGCCCAGAAGCGCCTCGTCTACGACGCCGTCGTCAAGGCAAGGAAATAGTCACCGCCCCCAGAGCGATGCAAACGGGGTCCTTGCGGGCATAACTGAGCCGGTGGCCTCCGGCCGGGGCATCCGTGGGAAGCAGACCAGAGGCGCCGCGGTCAGATGCGTACGGAACGGTCTGCGAGGGGGTGAGTGCCGTGCATGAGGCATGGACGAACCACGAGGTGTGGGGCTTCGAGTGCCTGAGCTGCGCGGGGTCCTGGGACGAGGAGTTCCGGGTCCGGCACTCCGGCGACGGGCACGGCAACGAGGCCGTCGTCTACGAGCGCCACGGCCAACCCTGCACGACGCCCTGGGTCAACCGGTGCTGCCCGACCTGCGGCAGCGAGAACGTCAAGGCGCTGTCCGCGACGCATGGCAGGCGAGAGGACCCGCCGATGGCCCGCAGCGTCAGCGACGTGGCGATGGTCTTCCACCTCCGCCGGATGCACGCCTGGTAGCCGCCCGGCGCTGACTCTGCCGTTCAGGCGGTGACCTCGGTGGCCAGGGGTGACTCGGGCACCGCCGGCTCGGTGGGCTGCGCGGGCTCGGGGGACGGTGCCGACTCGCTCTTCGCGCGCCGGGCGAGGCGGCGCGTCCACCCGGTCACCGTCTCGCGGGCCTCGGGCCGGAACGCCAGCCCCGCGGCGAGCGCCGCCAGCGGGACGGCGGGCAGCACGTACCGGTAGTCGAACTCGGCGGTGGCCGCGGGCGCGAGCAGCAGCCCGGTGGCGAGCGTCCACGGCAGCAGCGCCTCGCCGCCGAACCGGCGCCACAGCGGGACCAGCCCGGCCAGGCCGATGAGCAGGATGCCGCCGACCATCGTCCCGCGCAGGTAGAAGACGTCCTGGTAGCCGCGGGCGACCCCGGCGAACGGCTCGGCGACCTGCGTGCGGGCGTTGCCGTGCTCGTAGCCGCGCGCGTCCTGCGCCGCCGTCCCGCCGCCGGGCATGTGCCAGTCGGGCAGCGGCCTGCTCTTCTTCTCGAACTCGTACTGCGAGTACGTCGCCGGGTCGGGGAACACCGTGCGCTTCCACTGGAAGACACGGAAGAAGTCGTGCGCGACGACCCGCGCGTAGTCGAGCGGCTGGGCGGTGATGGCGCGCTTGGCGAAGTCGTTGCCGAGCTTGTTGTTCTCGGGGCTGAACCGCGTGCCGGTGTAGCGGTTGAGCGGGGAGCGGGCGTTCCAGATGCCGTCCTGCGAGTTGGGCAGCCGGTTCCCCGGCTCGGTGCACAGCGGGTACTCGCTGACCGGCAGGTCCTTCATCCGGTGGCAGTCGGCGAACTTGTAGACCCGGGCGTACAGGAAGATCCCGTTGCTCTCGGTGATCGCGAACTTGTCGCTCTCGGCCTTGTACCAGCCCATGTAGCCGAGCACCGGCAGCAGGCAGGCCACCAGCGTCGCGGCCATGAGCCGCCAGCCGCAGCGCCGGATGAGCATGTACACCAGCACGCCGAGGAGCACCGGCATGCCGACCGAGCGGGTCAGCCAGGCCATCCCGACGATGAGCCCGACCGCCGCGGCGATCTTCCAGGTCGGGCGGTCCCGCCAGAGCAGCAGCGTGACCGCGCACATCACCAGGAAGGTGAAGGTCGTGTCCGAGAGCACCAGGTGCTCGAGCTGGAGCTGGTAGGCGTCCAGCAGGACCGGCGCGGACGCGAGCGCGGCGCCCCAGCCGGGCAGCCGGAACCGGCGCCGCAGCAGCGCGTAGATCATCACGCCCATGGCCAGGCCCATGAGGTGCTGGATCCCGGCGACCAGCGCGAAGCTGTGGAAAGGCTTCAGGACGAGCAGCAGGAACGAGTACCCGTCGGGCCGCAGCGGGTGCGGATACGGGTCCATCGCGACGTTCAGGTAGTCGAAGCTGTCGTTGAAGAACATCACCGGCTGGTAGCCGAGCATCGTCACCAGGCGGAGCAGCGCCGCTATGGCAATGATCACACTGAACGTCGGATTCCGGCGCGCCAGCGTCCACAGGCCGCGAGCGCGCCGGCGGCCCGGCGCCGCAGTCGCGGCGGACGGCTCCTCGGGCGCGTCGCCCGATTCCGGACGTGCCTTTGTGTCCGTTTCCGGGCCGTCCTCAATGGCGGTGCCGGAATCGGCGACCGTGGGGCGGGATATGCCGGACTCCAGTGCCGCCGACGCGGAATCGAGCGCGGCCTTGCCGGAGCCTGGAGGAGATTTGGCCGAATCCGGGATGGTCTTCGGCCCCCCGGGCGTGTCGCCCGGGACGTCCGTCGTCGCGGCGGACGCGGCCGCCGTGGCCAGGGCCGTTCCGCCCTGCGCCGACCCGTCGAGCGCGGTGCCCCGCGGCGTTTCCCCCGCCACTGCCGCACCTTCCCTTCGATGTCCGGCCCCCGGTCCGGTGGCACTGAGTCCGTCCCCGGCACTACGTTCGTCCACGGCACTGCGTCCTGCGGAGCGCGTCACAGCCGCCCAACCCTTTCCGGGCCGCCGTGCCCGTATGCTTGACGTCCTAACATGCCGCCCGCGATCGCGCCGGATAGGGTCTTCCGGTTGCAAGTGGGCAACACGATACGGGTGCTCTTGACGAGAGCGGCCCTCAAGCCCCGCCCTCGGCGGGCATCATTGAACGCTGACGGGCCGTCCCGAGGAACCACACGCGGAACAACAGAGATTAGTGGAAAACGCCGCAGACGGTCAGCAGGTGTAACAGGGTCACCAAGAGTAACGACGCCACCAGGGGTAACGAAGGAGATCGCGTGGAACTCTCCGTAGTGATGCCATGTCTGAACGAGGCCGAGACGGTCGAGACCTGCGTCCGCAAGACGATCGCCTTCTTCGAGGACAAGGGCATCGACGGCGAGGTGGTCATCGCCGACAACGGCAGCACGGACGGCAGCCAGCAGCTCGCGCGGGACGCGGGCGCGCGCGTCGTGCCGGTGATCGACAAGGGTTACGGCAACGCCCTCATGGGCGGGATCCGGGCCGCGCGGGGCAAGTACGTCGCGATGGGCGACGCCGACGACTCCTACGACTTCGCCACCCTCGGCCCGTTCCTCGACGAGCTGCGCGATGGCGCCGACCTCGTCATGGGCAACCGGTTCAAGGGGGGCATCGCCGACGGCGCCATGCCGCCGCTGCACCGCTACCTCGGCAACCCCGTGCTCAGCTTCGTCGGCCGGTTGTTCTTCGGCAGCAAGATCGGTGACTTCCACTGCGGCCTGCGCGCCTTCGACAAGGACGCGATCCTGCGGCTCGGCCTCCAGACCGGCGGCATGGAGTTCGCCAGCGAGATGGTCGTCAAGGCGACCCTCCAGGGCTACGACATCCGCGAGGTGCCGACCACGCTGTCGCCGGACGGGCGGACCCGCGCCCCGCACCTCAACACCTGGCGCGACGGCTGGCGCCATCTGCGCTTCCTCATGCTCTACAGCCCCCGCTGGCTGTTCCTCATCCCCGGCCTGGTCTTCATGACGCTCGGCCTGATCGCCGGGATCGCGCTGTCGACCGGTCCGGTGACCGTCGGAGAGATCGCCTTCGACGTCGACACGCTGGTCGGCGCGTCCGCCGCGCTGGTGATCGGCTTCCAGGCGGTGCTGTTCGCGCTGCTGACGAAGGTCTACGCGATGCAGGAGGGCTTCCTGCCGCACGACCGCCGGGTGCAGCGCGTCATCGACTGGTGGAGCCTGGAGCGCGGCCTGCTGCTCGGCGGGCTGCTCGCCGCCGCCGGCCTCGCCGGCCTCGTCGCGTCCCTGCTGCACTGGCGGGTGAACAGCTTCGGCGAGCTCGACCCGCGGCACTCGCTGCGCATCGTCGTCCCCGCCGCGACCGCGCTCGTGATGAGCTTCCAGGCCATCTTCGCCTCGCTGTTCGTCAGCATCCTCGGCATCCGCCGCCGCCAGCACCCGCCGCTCACCGACCCGGCCGAGGAGGCCGCGGGCGTCGTCGACGCGGCCGTGCGGAAGGTCGCCGCGAGCGAGGCCGAGAAGGCGGAGCGCGCCGAGAGGGGCGCCGGGCCGGAGGCCGGCGAGGCCGCGGCCGAGCCGGAGAAGGTCCCCGCCGCGAAGGCGGGCGCGACGGCCGGGGCCGGCGACGAGGACGGCGACGAGGACGGCGCGTCCGCGCGCTGACGGGCGCCCGCGCTCGCGGCCCGCGCGGCACCCGTCCCCGGCGGAGCCGGTCTTCGTCACCATCCGAGAAACCGCGGGGGCAGACCGTGCCGGAGGCTGAGAGCTCGCTGAGCGTCTCCGGGCCTGGGACCGGCGCCCCGCCCGCACTATGACAGGCTTGACCGTCGATGGATCTCCCTTGCCCGACCGTCCGCGCCCGGCGGGCCGTACGCCGGTGAGCACGCGCACGCCGCCGGACGACACCGCGCCGCCGGACGACACCGCGCCGCCGGACGACGCCGCACCGCCGCCCGCGCCGGCCGCCGTCGCGCGGCCGCCGGCGGACCCGGTCGCCGCCCCGCGCGCGGACCGCCGCCGCTGGGCCTGGCTGTTCGTGCTCGGCTGGGCCGCGCAGGTCGCCGTGCGCCTCTGGCTCGCGTCGGGGCAGACGATGCCGGTCGCGACGCCGGACGAGTCGGGCTACCTGTTCGCCGCCCGCGTCCTCACCGGCGGCCCCGACGCCGACATGTCGTTCGGGACGGTGTACCGCGGCGGCTACCCGCTGCTGCTCACGCCCGCCTTCTGGATCGGCGCGGGCCCCGTCGGGGTGTACCGGGCCGCCCTGGTGATCAACGCGCTGGTCAGCGCGGCGATGCTGCCGCTGGCCTACCTGCTGCTGCGCCGGCTGGCGGTGCGGCGGCGCTGGTCGTACGTCTTCGCGCACGTCACGGCGCTGCTGCCGTGCGTGCTCTTCTACTCCGGATTCGTGCTGACGGACGCGATCCTGCCGGTGCTCGTGGCCGGCTGGCTGCTGCTGACGCACACCTGGCTGACCGCCCCGCCCGCGGCCGGGGGCCGCACGCCGGTCCGGCCGACCCCGACCGGCGCGGGCGCCTCGCTGCTGGTCGCCTACGCCTACGCCTGCCACACCCGCGGCGCGATCCTGCTCCTCGTGCACGCCGCGCTGCTCGGGGCCGCCCTGGTGCTGCGGTGGCGGTCCTGGCGGGCCGTGTCCGCGTCCGTGCTCGTCCTCGGCGCCGCGACGGCCGCCGGCATGCTGCTGAACCGGTCGCTGCTGCCGCACATGTACCCGCAGGGCGACAACGACCTCGGCGGCAACGTCGTGAAGCGCGTCACCACCCTGGACGGGTGGGGCTGGATGCTCTCGCTCGGCACCGGCCAGGTCTGGTACCAGGCCGTCGCGACCGGCGGCGTGGCGGCGCTCGGCCTCGTCACGGTCGCGTTCCTCGCCGTCCGCCGCACCACACCGGGGCCGACGCGGGCGCTGGCGCTCGCGCTCCTCGCAATCGTGGCGGGCATCGCGTTCGCGACGTCGGCGGCCCTGCCGGTCGAGTACCGCATCGGCAACTACGTGTACGGCCGCTACCTGGCCAGTGTCACGCCGGTGCTGTTCGCGGTGGGCGTCGCGGTCCTGATGCGCGCCTCGCGGCGGACGCTGCTGTGGACGGCCGGTGCCGCGGCCGCCCTGACGGTCGTCGCCGCCTGCGTCGTCCAGTGGTACGCGGGCGACCTGCTCACCCGGTACACCTACACGGCCTACGACTTCCCGGAGACGGCGTTCCTGACCTGGGACTGGAAGGCGTTCCACCTCTGGCACGCCACGCTGGCGGGCCTGCTGCTGCTCGCGCTGTCGGTGGCGGCCGTCCTGGTCCGCCCGCGCCGGTCGACCGGCCCGCTGCTGCTGGCGGGCCTGCTGGCCGCGGTCGCGCTCGCCATGTGCGCCACCGCCACCGAGCGGATCGCGCAGCCGCTGGTGCGCGCCGAGACCGCCTACACCGACCTGCGGGGCAGCGTCGACCTGACGAAGCAGCGGTCCATCGCCGTCGACTGGAACATCTGGTGGACGATCCGGCTCTCCCAGTACTACTGGGCCTGGTGGAGCGACGGCAGCGTCTTCGACGCCCGGTGGACGGCGCCGCCGCAGGACGCCGACATGGTCGTCCTGGCCTGGCCGAAGGACGCGCCGCCCACCGCGTCGTGGCCGAAGGGCGCCCCGCCCGGCTGGCACGTCGTCGCCAGCCGCCGCACCGCCGAGGGCGACTGGGTCGCCTGGCTGCGTGGCTGAAGTCCCGGCCCACTGCGCTCGCCTGGCGGCTCGCTTCGTGACCGGGCCTGGGCGAACGCGGCATCGCTTCGCGATCTGCCCGGTTCCGCTCGCCTCCGGCTTCGCTCCACCGGCCAGGTCACGCGTTCGCGTGCGTGGCGGAGGCCACTTCGAGGCAGGCTCTAGCTCGCGGCGGGGGGATTCCAGAGCTGGAGGACCCCGTCCGACGAGCGCCACATGAGCGTCCAGCCCTGGGACGGCTCCGGTCGCCAGCCGCCGCCGATCTGCGACTCCATGCCGCGCCAGCGCGTGTAGAGCATCGGGCCCTCCGTCGCGTTGCGCGGGACCGGCAGGTAGTGCGGGAAGTCGCGGATCTCGCCGCGCCAGACGGGGCGGCCCCACATGTCGCGCGTGTAGAACGTGAGGGTCTGCGCGAGCCGCCGGTCGGCGCAGATCAGCGTGATGTCGCGGTGGTCGCCGAGGTAGCCGCGCAGCTCGTTCCACGCCTTGTCGCGCGGCAGTTCCGGGACGGCGCGGACGGCCGCCACCGCGTACGTCGCGCCCAGCGCGACCGCCAGGACGGGGGCCACGACGGTCCGCAGCCGCAGCCGCGACACCAGGCCGGGCGGCAGCATCCGGAACATCAGGATCAGCGAGCCGGACCCGCCGGCGAGCAGCGCGGGCAGCACCGCGAACCAGTACCGCTGGAGCCAGGCGCGCAGCGAGATGTCGTTCGGGTCGAGGACGCCGGAGAACAGCGTCAGCGGCACCGCGAGCGTGAAGAACCACACCAGCACCAGCGCGAGCCGCCGGTCGCGGGTGAGGGCCCAGCCGACGACGGTGAGGGCCAGCGCGGCGGTGAAGACGAGGCCGAGGGGGTTCCACTCGTGCATCGCGCGCAGGAACGACCGCGCGGCGAGCGAGCGGGTGACGTAGTCGCGGGACTGGCCGCCGTGCTCGGCGGCCGACATGAGCCCGGCGAGCGGGCTGCCCCAGACGAGCTGGTTGTGGACGAAGTTGAGCAGCAGGATCGCCAGCATCGGCGCGCCGACCGTGACGTTGCGGCGCCACGGGATGCGCAGCAGCGCCAGGTAGGCGGGGATGGCGAGGAAGAGGAAGGCCAGGAACTCCCGGACGAGGAACGACGCGCCGAGGAGCACCCCGGCGGCCAGCAGCATCCGCGTCTGCGCCCGGCCGGTCCTGCGGCTCGCGACGACGAGGCCCGCCATCCCGATCGTGAACAGCCCGGCGCCCGGCATGTCCGGCAGCATGACGCCGGTCGACCAGGTGATCTCGTGGCCGAACGGGTTGGTCATGGTGAAGAACGGGTGGACCAGCATGACCGCCGCGGACACCAGGCCCGCCGCGTCCCCGAACAGGGACCGGACGACCAGGTACGTCCCGACGAAGAAGGCGGCGCCGCCGACGGCCGCGACGGTGAAGTAGGCGGCCTGGCCGTCCCCGAGGACCTCCTGGGCGAGCCGCGCAGGCAGCACCAGCCCGATCCGGGTGACCTGGTGCGGCACCTCGTCGAACGGCCACTGGGTGAGCGGGATGTGGGGCCAGTCGCGGGCGGCGAGCCACACGTAGTAGGGGTCGAAGTACAGCGGCGGCGTCATGACCACCCACTGGGCGAGCACCGCGGACGCCGCGACCAGCAGCGACAGCCACACGACCCGCCGGGTCCGCCGGACCCGGCCCACCAGGCCCGTTCGCGCGGACGGCGCGTCCGGCCCCGCGTCGTCGGCTTCCCGGGCGAGCGGCTCGTCGGACGTCGTCTGGGCCATGCCTGGGTTCCCGCCTCCGCTGGTCCGTGCTGGTGGTGGCCGATCCGTGCCGCCGGCGGCCGGCCCGCGGCGCCGATGGCCGCGCCCTCGCGGCGCCCCGCGCCGCCCCCGCGCCGCCCCGCGACGCCGGACCAGGTTACTCGCGTGCCGTGGCCTCCGCGACGCGACTACCCTTGATTCCATGTCCTCGTCAAGCCGTCATATCTTGACCGCGCCCGCATGGCCGTACGCCAACGGGCCCCGTCACATCGGGCACGTCTCCGGTTTCGCGCTGCCCGCCGACATGTTCAGCCGCTACCAGCGGATGGCGGGCAGCAAGGTCCTGATGGTCAGCGGCACCGACGAGCACGGCACGCCGATCCAGGTGCAGGCCGACAAGGAGGGCGTGACGGCCCGCGAGCTGGCCGACCGCTACAGCTCCGTGATCGCCGAGGACCTGCACGGCCTCGGCATGTCCTACGACCTGTTCACCCGGACGACGACGCTGAACCACTACGCGGTCGTCCAGGAGGTCTTCAAGGGCCTGTACGACAACGGCTACATCTTCCCGACCAAGACGATGGGCGCGATCTCCCCGTCCACCGGCCGGACGCTCCCGGACCGCTACATCGAGGGCACCTGCCCCATCTGCGGGTACGACGGGGCGCGCGGCGACCAGTGCGACAACTGCGGCAACCAGCTCGACCCGATCGACCTGATCAACCCGGTGTCGCGGATCAACGGCGAGACGCCGAAGTTCACCGAGACCGAGCACTTCATGCTCGACCTGCCCGCGTTCACCGAGGTCCTCGGCCGGTACCTGCGCGGCAAGCAGGGCCAGTGGCGGCCGAACGTGCTGAAGTTCGCCCTGAACCTGCTGGACGACATGCAGCCGCGGGCGATCAGCCGCGACCTCGACTGGGGCGTGCCGATCCCGCTGGACGGCTGGCGCGACAACCCGGCCAAGAAGCTGTACGTGTGGTTCGACGCGGTCGTCGGCTACTTCTCCGCGTCGGTGGAGTGGGCGCGGCGCTCCGGCGACCCCGAGGCGTGGCGCGCCTGGTGGCAGGACCCGGAGGCCCTGTCCTACTACTTCATGGGCAAGGACAACATCGTCTTCCACGCCGAGATCTGGCCGGCGATGCTGCTCGGCTACAGCGGCCAGGGCGACCGGGGCGGCAACCCCGGCTCGCTGGGCGCGCTGAACCTCCCGACCGAGGTCGTGTCGTCGGAGTTCCTGACGATGGAGGGCCGCAAGTTCTCCTCGTCCCGCCAGGTCGTCATCTACGTGAAGGACTTCCTGGAGCGCTACGACGTCGACGCGCTGCGCTACTACGTCGCGGTCGCGGGCCCCGAGAACCAGGACACCGACTTCACGTGGTCGGAGTTCGTCCGCCGCAACAACGACGAGCTGGTGGCCGCGTGGGGCAACCTCGTGAACCGCTCGGTGAACATGGCGGCGAAGAACTTCGGCGCGGTCCCCGAGGCGGGCGACCTCACCGACGCCGACCGGGCGCTGCTGGAGCGCAGCCGGAACGCGTTCGGGGCGGTGGGCGCCGAGCTGGAGCGCTCGCGGTTCAAGAACTCGATCACCGAGGCGCTGGACGTCGTCCGCGACGCCAACAAGTACCTGTCGGACCAGGCGCCCTGGAAGCTGAAGGACGACCCCGAGCGCGTCAAGTCGATCCTGCACACGGCGCTGCAGGTCGTCGACGACGCCAAGACGCTGCTGACGCCGTTCCTGCCGAACTCCTCGCAGAAGGTCTACGAGATGCTCGGCGGCCAGGGCGTGTGGAGCGGCATGCCGGAGCTGGAGACGGTGTCGGAGGAGGGCGGCCCCGACTACCGCGTCCTCACCGGCGACTACGCGACCGAGGCGCGCTGGGAGTCCGTGCCGATCAAGCCGGGCGTCCCGCTGGCCAAGCCGACGCCGCTGTTCAAGAAGCTGGACGCGTCGGTCGTGGACGAGGAGCTCGCCAGGCTGGAGCAGGCGTGACCCGAGACGGGGACGGGCAGGCCGCACGGTCCTACCCGCCGCTCCCGGAGCGCCTGCCCGTCGACGTCTTCGACAGCCACTGCCATCTGGACATCGTCGAGACGCCGGTGGACGAGCAGCTGAGGTCGGCGCGGGCGGCGGGCATCGCGCGGATCGTCACGATCGGCTGCGACCTGCCGTCCTCCCGGTTCGCGGTGGAGGCCGCGGGCGAGTTCGACGACGTGTACGCGGCGGTCGCGATCCACCCGAACGAGACGACGGGCGTCAGCGACGCCGTCCTGAACGACGTCGCCCTGCTGGCCGCGCACCCGAAGGTCCGCGCGATCGGCGAGACGGGCCTGGACTACTACCGCGACTGGGCGCCGAAGGAGGACCAGCACCGCTCCTTCCGCGCCCACATCGACATCGCCAAGCGCACCGGCAAGGCGCTCGTCATCCACGACCGCGAGGCCCACGACGACGTGCTGGCGATCCTGGAGGAGGAGGGCCCGCCCGCGACGGTGGTCTTCCACTGCTACTCCGGCGACGCCGCGATGGCGCGGGTCTGCGCCGACCGCGGCTACCTGATGAGCTTCGCCGGGAACGTCACGTTCAAGAACGCCGAGCCGCTGCGGGAGGCGCTGCGCGCGGCGCCGCTCGACCTGCTGCTCGTGGAGACCGACGCGCCGTTCCTGACGCCGATTCCGCACCGCGGGAAGCCGAACGCCTCGTACCTGATCCCGCACACCGTCCGCGCCATGGCGGAGGTCAAGGGCGTGGACCTGGCGGAGCTTTGCACCGCGATCGCCGCGAACGGGGAGCGGGCCTTCGGGCCCTGGTGACCGCGCCCCGCTTTCGCCCGGTATGCGGACCCAATGGCCCGCATACCGGGCAAATGGGGCGAGTGATGGCGTTGCGGTGGCGGAGACGGGCGGAGACCTCTAATCTCTGGCCGTTGGACGGGCGCCCCCCGAGCCCGGCTCCCTGGAGGAACTCCCCGTGCCTTCCCCCCTTGCCGCGCGGACGCGCGCGCCCCGCGCACTCGCCCCCGCCGCCGTCCTGCTGGCGGCGGCGCTACTGGCCTCGGCGTGCGGCGGGGACGGCGGATCGGCCGCCCCGAAGAACGGCGTCGTCGCGGACGCGCCGCGCACCAGCGCCCCCGCGCCGCGCAAGGTCGTCATCGTGGTCGACGCGAAGAAGACCGAGACGATGACGACAGGCACGACCGTCGCGCAGGTGCTGGAGCAGGCGAAGATCGCGCTCGGCCCGCACGACCTGGTCAAGCCGGCCGCCGACCGGCCCGCCGGGGACGTCATCAAGATCATGCGGCTGCTGTCGGACCCGGTGACCAAGGTCGTGAAGACGCCCGCGCCGACGGTCCGCAAGAAGAGCTCGTCCGTCCCGCCGTGGAGCGAGAAGGAACTGCGCAAGGGCCGTCCCGGCATCACGGTCGTGAAGGTGGCCTACGCCCGGCGCAAGGGCCGCCGGGTCATCACCGTCATCGCCAAGCAGGTGAAGCGCAAGCCCGTCGCGCGGATCGTCGCGGTGGGGCCGAAGTCGGCGAACACCGGCTCGGTGACGCGGCTGAACTGGCACGGGCTCGCCAACTGCGAGTCCCACAACAACCCCAAGGCCGTCAACCCGGCCGGGTACTACGGCCTCTACCAGTTCTCCCTGTCGTCGTGGGCGTCGGTCGGCGGATCGGGCAAGCCGTCGGACGCGAGCTCCGCCGAGCAGACCTACCGGGCGCAGCTGCTCTACAAGCGGGTGAACGGCCGCTGGCAGGGCCAGTGGCCCAACTGCGGGAAGTTCCTGTTCTCCTGAGCGGCGCCCACCGGGGACCTGGGGGACGGGCCCCCGCGACGACAGGAGAGACTTGGCGCATGGGGGACACCAGGGGCCTGCTCGGGCCGGCGGACGTGCGGGAGCTGGCCGGGCGGCTCGGCATCAGGCCGACGAAGACGCTCGGGCAGAACTTCGTCATCGACGCCAACACCGTCCGGCGGATCGTCCGGGCCGCCGAGCTGAGCCCTGACGACGTCGTCATCGAGGTGGGCCCCGGGCTCGGGTCGCTCACGCTGGCGCTGCTGCCGCTGGCGCGGCGCGTCGTCGCCGTGGAGATCGACCCGGCGCTCGCCGCCGAGCTGCCCGCCACCGCCGCGGCCCGCGAACCGGAGTTCGCCGGGCGGCTGGAGGTCGTGCGCGCCGACGCGATGAAGATCGCTGAGGTGCCGGGGCCGGCCCCGACGGCGCTGGTCGCGAACCTGCCCTACAACGTCGCCGTCCCCGTCGTCCTGCACCTGCTGGCCGTCCTGCCGTCGCTGCGGTCCGCGCTGGTGATGGTGCAGGCCGAGGTCGCCGACCGGATGGTCGCCGCGCCCGGCTCCAAGATCTACGGGGTGCCCTCGGTGAAGCTCGCCTGGTACGGGGACGCCCGCCGGGCCGGGCCGGTGGGCCGCGCGGTGTTCTGGCCCGCGCCGAACGTCGACTCCGGGCTCGTGGCGTTCACCCGCCGCGACCCGCCGGCGACGGCGGCGTCCCGGCAGGAGGTGTTCGCCGTGGTCGACGCCGCGTTCGCGCAGCGCCGCAAGACGCTGCGCGCGGCGCTCGCGGGCTGGGCCGGGTCGGCGGCCGCCGCCGAGGACGCGCTGCGCGCCGCGGGCGTGGACCCGCGGGCCCGGGGCGAAGCGCTGGACGTGGCCGCCTTCGCCCGGATTGCCGAGTATGGTCCTTCTCGCCGGGGTGATCACCCTCGAACCCCTGAGGCGAGGGCTCCCCGCGGGGGATGACGCATCAGCATGAGCCGGAGGTCGATGTGAAGGCGCGTTCGCGGGCGACGCGAGCCGGATGGCCGATCGTGGGGACGGCGCTGCTCGCGACCGCGGGCGTGGTCGCCACGGTCGCGGCGGGCTGCGGGGGCGGCGCCGGCGCGGCACCCAAGATCACGACGACGGCGCGGGCGGGCGTGGCGCCGGTCCCGCCGGCGCAGGGCGCCTACTTCGGGGCGTGGGTGCCGCCGGAGCGCGCGGGCCGTCCGTCGGCCTCGGCCTCCGCCTCCCCGTCCGGCTCCCATTCCGACCCGTCCTCGGATCCATCGGCGGGTTCGCCGTCCGGCTCGCCGTCGGGCTCCGCGTCGGAGACGCCGTCCGGGAAGGACGCCGGCAAGCCCGGCATGGCGCCCATCGTCGGCTTCGAGCAGCGCCTCGGCCGCCGGCTCGACATCGTGCAGAGCTACCGCGGCTGGAAGAGCGACTTCCCGGGCGCGCTGGAGGAGTCCGTCGCGGAGGGGAACCGCTACCTGCTGCTGACCTGGGACGGCGCCGACACCCGCGAGATCGTCCAGGGCGAGCACGACGAACTGATCGCCAAGCGCGCCCGCGCCGTCAAGGCCCTCGGCAAGCCGGTGTTCCTGCGCTGGTCGCGCGACATGGACAAGTCCACCAACCAGAGGAGCGTGCACTCGGCGGCCGACTTCACCGCCGCCTGGAAGCACGTGCGGGAGATCTTCAAGCGGGAGCGGGTCGACAACGTCGCCTGGGTGTGGTGCCCGACCGCCCGCGGCTTCAGCGGCGCGAACGCGGGCTCGTACTACCCCGGCGACGACCAGGTCGACTGGATCTGCGCCGACGCGCAGCCCGGCGCCGACTACGACTACCGCGACCTGTCGGAGGCGCTGAAGCTGTTCACCGAGTGGGCCCGCGGGCGGCACAAGCCCATCATGATCGCCGAGTTCGGGGTGCCGAAGTCCTACGGCCCGCGCCGCGCCGAATGGCTCCGCGAGGCCGCCAAGACCCTGCAGGACCCGCAGGTCAAGGCCGTCGTGTACTTCAACTCCGACGAGCAGGCGAAGAACGCCCGCGACAAGCGCCGCGCCTACTCGGTGACCGGCGACATGCACGCGACCTCGGCGCTCCGCGAACTCGCCACCGCGCCCTACTTCAACCCCCGCAACCTCCCCGTCACCAGTGGCGGCTGAGGGTCCCGTAGGGTTTCGCGAGTGAGCGCAGTGACGGTGCGGGTCCCCGCCAAGGTGAACCTCCAGCTCGGCGTCGGTCCGGTCCGCGACGACGGCTACCACGATCTCGTCAACGTGTTCCACGCGGTCTCCCTGTTCGACGAGGTGACGGCCGAGCCGGCCGAGCGGCTGGCGGTGGAGGTCGAGGCGGCCCCGCACGCGCGCGTCGCGGTCGACGGCGTCCCCACCGGTGAGGAGAACCTCGCCGCCAGGGCGGCCCGGCTCGTCGCCGCGCGCCTCGGCGTCGAGGGCGGCGTCCGGCTCTCGATCCGCAAGGCGATCCCGGTCGCGGGCGGCATGGCGGGCGGCAGCGCCGACGCCGCCGCCGCGCTCGTCGCGTGCGCCCGGCTCTGGGACGACCGGGAGCAGCCCGCCCTCACCCGCGACGACCTGATGGAGCTCGGCGGCGACCTCGGCAGCGACGTGCCGTTCGCCGTCCTCGGCGGCACGGCCGTCGGCCTCGGGCGCGGCGAGCGGCTCACCCCCGCCCTCACCCGCGGGACGTTCCACTGGGTGTTCGCCACCGCCGACGGCGGCCTGTCCACGCCCGCCGTCTACGGCGAATGCGACCGGCTCCGCCTGGCGGCGGGGGAGGCGCCGGCCTGGCCGACCGTGTCCGAGGCGCTGATGACCGCGCTCGCCACCGGCGACGCCAAGGCCCTCGGCGCCGCGCTCTCCAACGACCTGGAGCCCGCCGCCCTGTCGCTGCGCCCGTCGCTGAGCCGCACGCTCGACACCGGCCGCGAGCTCGGCGCGATCGGAGCGCTCGTCTCCGGCTCCGGCCCCACCTGCGCGTTCCTCGCCGAGACCCGCGAGGACGCCGCCGCCCTGGCGGACGCGCTGGAGACCGCCGGCGTCGCCGAGCAGATCGTCCGGGCCCACGGACCCGTCCCCGGGGCCACAGTCCTCTGACGGAACGGTGTGCCGGCCGTGTCCCGGTAGCTGCCATCGTCACACAAGCGAACCTCGGGGTAGCAGAGCGCGTCCTCTAACGGTGACACCGGTTCCTTCGGTAGACCCGACCGGCGAGGTGGAACGATGACGTATCTGTCCGCGATGCTGGGCCTCGTGGCGATCGCCATGATGGGGACGCTCGTCCTGCTCGCGGTGCGCCGCGACCGGCATCTGCGCCGCAACGCCCCTGACAAGGTGGTGGCGGCCGCCGGAACGGGGTCCGCGGTTCCGGATTCCGCCATGCCGGGCTCCGCGGCCTCGGGCAACGCCGCGCCGGAGCCCGCGGCCCCCGGCTTCGTGGTGCCGGGGGAGCCGGGCGGGCAGTAGGCTCGCCGCGCGGCCGGGACCTTGGTCGCCCTGATCGATAGGTTCGCCTCCCCCGATTGTCGGAACTTAGCGAAATGGCTCGGCTTGGCATGCTGTCCCCCTTCCTGCTCCTGCTCCTGCTCCTGTTCTTTGCCGCCGTCGTGGTGGTCCTACTGGTGATCGCCACCAGCTCGTCGAGGTCCCGCAGGGGCGCGGCCTACGGGCCGCCCGGCGCCCCGTACCCGCCCCAGCAGCAGCCCGGCCAGTACGGCC
The DNA here is from genome assembly GCF_008327685.1 of Actinomadura sp. K4S16. Taxonomy (GTDB): domain Bacteria; phylum Actinomycetota; class Actinomycetes; order Streptosporangiales; family Streptosporangiaceae; genus Spirillospora. The sequence continues at coordinate 297,609 of NZ_BDDE01000015.1, read as the reverse complement.
AGTACGGCCAGCCGGGCCAGTACGGCCAACCCGGCCAGTACGGCCAGCCGGGGCAATACGGCCAGCCCGGCCAGCCCGGTCAGTACGGCCAGCCGGGGGACCAGGGCCAGTACGGGCAGCCTGGGGAGCAGGGCCAGTACGGACAGCCGGGACAGCCCGGTCCTTCGAGCCCGCCGCCCCCGAACTGATCGTCCGGGCGGGGCGCGCCGTGCGAGCGGTGCGCGGAGGGCAATACGCTTGAAGGCGCCGTGAATCTGATCAATCTTGAGAACGTCGCCAAGGCCTACGGGCCCAAGCCACTGCTCGACGCCGTGTCCCTCGGCCTGGACGAGGGCGACCGCGTCGGCGTCGTCGGCCGCAACGGCGGCGGCAAGAGCACCCTCGTGTCCGTCCTCGCGCGGGAGACCGAACCCGACGACGGCCGCGTCACCCACGCGCGCGGCCTGCGGCTCGGCTACCTGACCCAGCGGGACGCGTTCCCGGAGTCCGCGACCGTCCGGTCCGTGGTACTGGGCGACCGCGCCGAGCACGAGTGGGCCGGCGACGTCCGCGCCCGCGACATCCTCGGCGGCCTGCTCGCCGACCTCGACCTGGACGCGCCGCTGGCCGGGATGTCCGGCGGGGAGCGCCGCCGCGTCGCGCTGGCCCGGCTCCTCGTCCCCGAGTCCGACCTGCTCCTGCTGGACGAGCCCACCAACCACCTCGACATCGAGGCGATCGACTGGCTGGCCCGGCACCTGAAGGGCCGCAAGGTCGCGCTGCTCGTCGTCACCCACGACCGCTGGTTCCTGGACGAGGTCACCGACCGCACGTGGGAGGTCGTCGACGGCCGCGTCGAACGCTACGAGGGCGGCTACTCCGCCTACGTCCTCGCCAAGGCCGAGCGCTCCCGCATCGCCGCCGCCACCGAGGCCAAGCGGCAGAACCTGCTCCGCAAGGAGCTGGCGTGGCTGCGCCGCGGCCCGCAGGCCCGCACGTCCAAGCCCAAGTTCCGGGTGGACGCCGCGCAGGCCCTCATCGCCGACGAGCCGCCGGCGCGCGACTCGGTGGAGCTGACCCGGTTCGCGACGGCGCGGCTCGGCAAGACCGTCTACGACATCGAGGACGTCGACGTCCGCCTGGGCGACCGCGACCTGTTCCGGCGCATGACGTGGCGGCTCGGCCCGGGCGACCGCGTCGGGCTCGTCGGCGTCAACGGCAGCGGAAAGAGCACGCTGCTGCGTCTCCTGGACGGCTCCGTCCGGCCGGTGTCCGGAACGGTGGTGCAGGGCAAGACCGTCCAGCTCGCGCACCTGTCGCAGAACCTGGAAGAGCTCGACCCCGCCCGGCGCGTCCTGGAGTCGGTGGAGGAGATCCGCCGCCGCATCACCGTGGGCAAGCGCGAGTGGACGGCGAGCCAGCTCCTCGAACGCCTCGGCTTCGCGGGCGACCGGCAGTGGACGCCCGTCGGCGACCTGTCCGGCGGTGAGCGCCGCCGCCTGCAACTGCTCCGCCTCCTCATGGCCGAACCCAACGTCCTCCTCTTGGACGAGCCCACCAACGACCTCGACATCGAGACCCTCACCGAGGTCGAGGACCTGCTGGACGGCTGGCCCGGCACCCTCGTCGTCGTCAGCCACGACCGGTACTTCCTGGAGCGCATCACCGACCACGTCGTCGCGCTGCTCGGCGACGGCCGCGTGTCGCTGCTCCCCGGCGGCGTCGACGAGTACCTCGAACGCCGCGCCGCCGGAACCGCCCCCAAACCCGGCGCCGTCCGCGACGAGCCCGCCCCGCCGCCCCCCAAGCCCAAGGCCGGCGGCCAGGACTGGAAGGCCCGCAAGGAACTCGACCGCCTCGAACGCCGCCTGGAGAAGCTCGCCGGGCAGCAGGCCACCCTCCACGAGCAGCTGGCCGCGCACGCCACCGACTACGCCAAGCTCCAGGAACTGGACGCCCGCCTCAAGGAGGTCCAAGCCGAGGCCGCCGAGGTCGAAGAGGAATGGCTCATGCTCGCCGAAGATCTCGGCTAGCAGGAGTTTCCTGGCGGTTTTTGGGCGTACTGGGCATCATCCCCTGGATGACGACCTGGATCCTGAAGACGGACGAGCCGGGCGACGGTCCGCGCCTCGCCGTCAAGGACGCGATCGACGTCGCCGGGCTGCCCACCACCGCGGGCTGCCAGGCGGTCGCCGAACGCGCCGAGCCCGCCGCGGTCGACGCGCCCGTCGTCGCGTCCGCCCGCGCGCAGGGTGCCCGCATCGCCGGCAAGACCAACCTCAACGAGCTGTGCATGGCCGCGGACGGCGTCAACCCGTGGACGGGCACGCCGGTGAACCCGCTCGACCCGTCGCGGGTCCCGGGCGGCTCGTCCAGCGGCTCCGCGGTCGCCGTCGCCACCGGCGAGGCCGACGTGGCGTTCGGGACCGACACCTCCGGGTCCGTCCGCATCCCCGCCGCGTGCTGCGGCATCGCGGGCCTGAAGACCACGAACGGCCGCATCCCCCTGGAGGGCGTCTACCCGCTGTCGCCGACGCTGGACGTCGTCGGGCCGATGGGACGCGACGTCGCCGCCGTCGTCCTCGGGATGCGCCTGCTCGAACCCGGCTTCACGCCCGTCCCCTACGACCCGTCCTGGACGATCGCGCGCCTCCGCGTGGACGGCGTGGACCCGGCGATCGACGCCGCCGTCGACGACGCCCTGCGCCGCCTCGGCCCCTTCACCGACGTCACGTCCGAGCACTACGCCGACGCCGCCACCGCCAACGGCGTCATCATCAGCGACGAGGCCCCGCGCCAGAACGGGCGCCTTCTCGCCGAACCGGACAAGCTGAGCGGACGCATCGCCCGCCGCATCCAGCACATGATCGACGTGTCCGAGGCCGGGATGCTCGACTGGGCGCTCGGCGTGCGGAAGTCGATCAGGGCCGAACTGGACGCCATCCTCGCCCGGCACACCGCGATCGCCCTGCCCGTCCTGACGTGCCTCCCGCCAGAACCCGACGAGGCGGACGAGTCCGACCTCGTCCTCACCGCCCTGGTAGGCCAGATCAACGTGGCCGGCCTCCCCGCGTTCGCCCTCCCCGTCCCAATGCCAGGCTCGCACCTCCCCACATCCGTCCAGCTCATCGGCCGCGCGGGCGCCGAAGACCACCTCTGCGCCCTGGCCGCCACCCTGGAAACCGCCCTGACCCCCTGACCTCAGTGAGTTACTGGTCGAAGGGGATCAGCAAGGTTCTCAGGAGGGTGGCGAGGGTGTCGCGTTGGTCGGGGGGGAGGCCTTCCAGGATCGCCTGCTCGCGGCGGAGCAGGTCGGCGAACGCGGCGTCGACTCGGGTCAGGCCCGCCTTGGTCAGGCGGACCTGGACGCCGCGCTTGTCCTGCGGGTCGGGGTGCCGCTCGACCAGGCCCGCCGCCGCCAGGCGGTCGATGCGGTTCGTCATCGTGCCGGACGTCACCAGGGTCGCGTGCAGCAGGCGGCCGGGGCTCAGCTGGTAGGGGGCGCCGGCCCGGCGCAGCGCGGTGAGCACGTCGAACTCCCACGACTCCAGGCCGTGGTCGGCGAAGACGGCGCGGCGGGCGCGGTCGAGGTGGCGAGCCAGCCGGGAGACGCGGCTGAGGACCTGCAGCGGCCGGACGTCCAGGTCCGGACGCTCGGTGTTCCACGCCTCGACCAGCCTGTCGACCTCATCGCGCATGCCGACACCCTACCTGTCTTGATATCGAGAAAGGTGGGTGCGGGATCAGCGCCGGGCGCCCAGCGCCGCGGCGATCCGCTCCGCCGCCTCCGGCGCCTGCCGGACCCCCTCGCGGTAGACCTGCGCCCAGCGCGACCGGTCCCCGAGGTTCGGCCCGAACGCCTCCAGCGCCCGCTCGTCCGGGACGATCCGGACGTCACCGCCGCCGCCCCGGGGCATCGGCTCCACCACGACGAGCGGCCCGGCCCCCTTCACCAGTTCCGCGTCCGACCATCCGGTGAACGCGCCGTCCATGTAGCGGCGCCCGCCGATCGGCACCGGCTCGCAGAACCCGGGCGCGGCGCTGCTCGCGGCCACCGCCAGCGTCAGCGGGACGCCGCTCGACGCTTCCCACAGCACCGGTTCGCCCGACACGGCGTCCACCCCGGTGATCAGCAGCCGGGTGTCCGGCCACGCGTCCGTGCCGACCAGGTACCGCATGCTCGCGCGATGGCGCTCCGCGGGCGGCGCCGCCGCGTCCAGCGCCAGGCGCCCGATCCGCCGCCTGGCCTCGTCCGGTTCCAGTCCCGGCGTGCCGCCCACCTCGAACACCCGCGCCATCACCGAGCCGTCCACCGGCGCGGGCGGCTCGCTCGGCGGCGGCAGTTCGGCCAGCGCCGCCAGGTCCCGGCCCGTGGTGATCGCGGCTCCGGCGATGGCGCCCGCCGACGTGCCGACGACCACCCCCGCGTCCGTCGGCTCCACGCCCGCCTTGCGCAGCCCCGCCGCCAGCCCGATCAGCCACGCCGTCCCGACCGGGCCGCCAGGGCCGAGCGCCAGCGCCCAGCCGTTCTCGTCGTCTGTCATGGCAGTGAGCCTAGGAGCCCGCTTTGCAAGGGCGCATCAGTCAGGCGACCGGGCCGCGGTGACGGGCCACAAGATTCTTGACATCAAGATAGCGGCGGGGCATCATGTCTCTTGATGTCGAGAGAAACCGCGGCCGTGTGGGACCCCGCGCAGTACGGGGTCTTCGGCGACGAGCGCGCCAGGCCCTTCAACGAACTCGCCGGACGGCTCGGCGGCCCCCCGCCCGCCCGCGTCGCCGACCTCGGCTGCGGGAGCGGCGAACTCACCGCCACCCTCGCCGCCCGCTGGCCGGACGCCGTCATCGACGCCCTCGACAGCTCGCCCGAGATGATCGCCGCCGCACGCGAGCACGAGATCCCGGGACGGCTCGCCTTCCGCGTCGCCGACGTCGCCGCCTGGGAGCCCGAGCAACCGGTCGACCTCGTCATCTCCAACGCCGTCCTGCAGTGGGTCCCCGAGCACCCCGACCTGCTGCCACGGTGGGTCGACGCGCTCGCCCCCGGCGGACGCCTCGCCTTCCAGGTCCCCGGCAACTTCGACGCGCCCAGCCACGTCCTGCTGCGCGAGATGGGCCGATCCCCGAAGTGGGGCGGCAGAATTGCGCACCTGCAGCACGACGCGCCCGTCCTCGACCCCGCCGGCTACCTCGACCTCCTTGCCCGCCTCGGATGCGCCGTCGACGCCTGGGAGACCACCTACACGCAGGTGCTCCAGGGCGAGGATCCCGTCCTCGAATGGGTCAAGGGCACCGCGCTGAGGCCCGTCCTCACCGCGCTCGGCCCGGACGAGGCCGGCGAGTTCCTCGCCGAGTACCGGGAGAGGCTCAGGCGGGCCTATCCCGCCGCCCCCTACGGCACCGTGTTCCCGTTCCGGAGGATCTTCGTGATCGCGACCAGGAACGACCCCTAGACGGGACGCCGCCCGCCTGCCCGAGGGAAGCGACTCTGTTCCCCTGCGGTGCGCCACCTCCGGCGGACGGGCGGCGTCCGTACGACCCGGCTCGCGACCCGAGACCGGCGACCCCGGCCGGCGGCCTTCCGGACGAACTCCGGAAGGCCGCCGGCGCGCCACGTCCGGAGGCAACCATGATCACCGGCGTCCACCACGTGCAGCTCGCCGCACCGCCCGGCAGCGAGGACCGGCTCCGCGCCTTCTACGGCGGCGTCCTCGGCCTCGAAGAGGTCCCCAAACCGCCCGAACTCGCCAAGCGCGGCGGCGCCTGGTTCCGCGGCCCCGGGGTCGAACTCCACCTCGGCATCGAGCCCGGCTTCCGGCCCGCCCGCAAGGCGCACCCGGGCCTGCTCGTCGACGACCTCGACGCCCTCGCGGTCCGCCTGCGGGCCGCCGGCCACGACGTCACGCCCGACGACCTGTTCCCGGGCCACCGCCGCTTCTACGCCGACGACCCCGTCGGGAACCGGCTGGAGTTCCTGCGGCCCTCAGGCTGACGGGTCCGCGAGCTCCTCGAAGTCGCGCCGCGCCCGCCGCTGGGCCTTCTCCGCCTTCGCCGCCGCCTTCTCCTCGGCCCGCTCCGCCTTCGCGGCGGCCTTCTCCGCGCGCTTCTCCTGCCGCTCCATCTCCTTGCGGCGCCGGCGCGGATCCAGCGACGGCCTCGGCTCCAGCCCGGACAGCCCGTTCCAGGCCAGGTTCACGATGTGCGCGGCCACGTCCTCGCGGCGCGGCTTGCGGACGTCCAGCCACCACTGGCCCGTCAGCGCCACCATGCCCACCAGGCTCTGCGCGTACAGCGACGCGAACTTGTCGTCGTACCCGTGGCGGTCGAACTCCTGCGCCAGTATGTACTCGACCTCGCCCGCGATCTCGCTCAGCAGGCTCGCGTAGCTGCCGGTCCCCGTCCCGCCGTGCGAGTCGCGGACGAGGATCCGGAACCCGTCCGGACGCTCCTCGATGTACTCCAGCAGCGCCAGCGCCGCCTTCTCCAGCTTGCTCCGGTAGTGCACCACCGAGTTCAGCGAGTCGGTGACGAGCCCCAGCAGCCGCTCGAACTCCCGGTCGACGACGACCGCGTAGAGCCCCTCCTTGCCGCCGAAGTGCTCGTACACCACCGGCTTGGACACCCCGGCCGCCGACGCGATCTCCTCGACCGAGGTGCCGTCCAGGCCGCGCTCGGCGAACAGCGTCCGGCCGATCTCGAGGAGCTGCTCGCGGCGTTCCTTGCCGGTCATCCGCTTCCTGCGGATCCTGGGAACGGGTTCTGTCACAGGATCAATTGTGGCGGTCAAGCCGCCTGCTTCGTGCGCTTGGCGGCGAGCCGCTCCTGGTTCGGCCAGCGGACGTCGCGGGCCAGACCGAGCTTCTCGAACATCCAGATGATGCGCGCGCTGATGTCGACCTGCCCCTTCAGCACGCCGTGCCGCGCGCAGGTCGGGTCCGAGTGGTGCAGGTTGTGCCACGACTCGCCCAGCGACGGGATCGCCAGCCACCACACGTTGCGCGACTTGTCCCGGACCTCGAACTCCTCCTTGCCGAACGTGTGGCAGATCGAGTTGATGGACCACGTGACGTGGTGGACCATCGTGATCCGGACGAACCCGGCCCAGAACAGCGCCGTGAGGAAGCCCGCCCACGACATGGTGACGAGCCCGCCGATCAGCGCCGGGAGCAGGAACGACACCGCGACCAGGCCCGGGAAGGCCAGGTGGATGCGCCGGATGTCGCGGTCGTCGAGCAGGTCCTTGGCGAACCGCTGCTTGGAGGTGCGGTTGGCGTCGAACAGCCACCCGTAGTGCGCCCAGGCGAGGCCCTTGGCCAGCGCCTTCCAGTCGTCGCCGAACCGCCACGGCGAGTGCGGGTCGAACTCCTTGTCCGAGTGCTTGTGGTGCCGCCGGTGGTCGGCGACCCACGTGATGACCGGACCCTCGATGGCCAGGCTCCCGGCCAGCGCCATGAAGATCTTCAGGCCGCGGGTGGCCTTGAAGGACCCGTGGGTGAAGTAGCGGTGGTAGCCGACCGTGATGCCCCCGGCCGACAGGAGGTAGAAGACGGCCATGAGCGCGACGTCCGTCCAGCCGAGAAACCGGCCCCAGGCCAGCGGGACGGCGGCGAACAGTGCCAGGAAGGGCACCGCGGTGAACACGGCGACCAGCGCCCGTTCCGCGTTGCCGCGCTTCTGGGGCGCGAGTTCGGGACGCCGCTGCGGGCGGGGCGGATCCATCGTCGGAGCGGTTGTCATGCGTCATCACTTCCTGTGACTCGGGCAGCCTTACCTACGCCAACGTAACCTACGAGACCGTAGGTTGTGCAGAGCCGAACCGTAAAATGAGCGGGAAACTGCCTCTTCGGCCACACAACTCTCTTGCGGAACGGAGGGTCGACGAGCCACCGCGGAAGGACGGTCGGGCGTGGGCCCTCGCCCTGACCGTACGCGCCGTGCGAAGTGCTCCCTCGCCGGATCGCGGTAGGCGACGCCTCCGGAGCCGGTTGCTCCGGGCTCGCCGACCGCCGCGTCTCCGCGGAGACCGGTGCGCCGCTCGACCGGGCCCTGGCCGCTCGGCACGCAGTTTGCTTGCTCGATGACACACGTTCTAAACCAACCCGGACAAAACGGCCTCGGTGCGAGGTGCTGTCGGCCGATGAACCCGCGGTGCCGTGCTCGGAGGCCTCCGGGGCACGCCTGATCGGCCGTTCCGGGGGAGGTTCTCAGCGAGGTTTCGCCGACCGCGGCGGGCGAAGGCGATAAGTGTGGGGTCGTGCGGCCCGCACCGGTATCGTGGGCCCTTGCAGGCGCCCTCGCGATGGCGATGAGCCCTGCTGGTCCGCCGTAGCGTAACGGGTAACGCAGCTGATTTTGGTTCAGAAGAGTCCAGGTTCGAGTCCTGGCGGCGGAGCTGTCGGAAATGTCCCGAGGGGTGGCCCTCGGGTGGGTGATGGGGTGACAGGAGCGGGGCGGGCGGTATCCTGCCCGTGTCGGGTTCGCCCCGGCCTGCCGTATCGTGATGTCGCAGGTGGGCGGGCCCGCGACCGATCCCCGTCCGCGATGCCGAGGAGCCTCCTTGTGAGCGCTGCGAGCCGCCCGGCCGCCGTCATCGTCCTCGCCGCGGGCGAGGGCACCCGGATGAAGTCCCGTACCTCGAAGGTGCTGCACGAGCTGTGCGGGCGCAGCATGCTCGGCCACGTGCTGGCCGCCGCCCGCGAGCTGGAGCCCGAGCGGCTCGTCGTGGTCGTCGGGCACCGGCGCGAGCAGGTCGTCGAGCACCTCGCCGAGCACGCGCCGGACGCGGAGGCCGCCGTCCAGGAGCAGCAGGGCGGGACGGGCCACGCCGTGCGGATGGCGCTGGAGCACACGGGCGCGCTGAACGGGACGGTCGTGGTGACGAACGGCGACCACCCGCTGCTGCGCGGCGAGACGCTGCGGGCGCTCGTCGAGGCGCACGAGGACGAGGGCAACGCCGTCACCGTGCTGACGACCGAGATGCCCGACGCGACCGGCTACGGGCGCATGGTCCGGGCGGCGGACGGCAGCGCCGAGGCGATCGTGGAGCACAAGGACGCCACCGAAGAGCAGCGCGCCATCAGCGAGATCAACGTCGGCATGTACGCGTTCGACGGCGCGCTCCTGGCGGACGCGCTGAAGCGGGTGACCACCGACAACGCGGGCGGCGAGGAGTACCTCACCGACGTGGTGGCGATCCTGCGCGGCGACGGTCACCGGGCGGGCGCGCATCTGGCCGCCGACTGGGTGGAGACCCAGGGCGTCAACGACAAGGTCCAGCTGGCGCAGGCGCGCAGGCAGCTGAACGACCGGATCCTCGAAGCGCACATGCGGGCCGGCGTCACCATCGTCGACCCGGCGTCCACGTGGATCGACGTGCAGGTGACCGCCGAGCCGGACGCCGAGATCCACCCCGGGACGCAGCTGCACGGCCGGACGCATCTGGGCGAGGGCGCGCGGATCGGCCCGGGCTGCACGCTGACCGACACGGTGGTCGGCGCCGGCGCGTCGGTGACCAACGCGGTGTGCGTGGAAGCGGAGATCGGGCCGGAGGCCTCGGTCGGGCCGTACGCCTACCTGCGGCCCGGGACGCGGCTGGCGCCCAAGGCCAAGATCGGGACGTACGTCGAGACCAAGAACGCCGACATCGGCGAGGGCACGAAGGTGCCGCACCTGACCTACGTGGGCGACGCCGAGATCGGCGCGGGCTCGAACATCGGCGCGAGCTCGGTGTTCGTCAACTACGACGGTGTGCAGAAGCACCGCAGCGTCATCGGCTCCCATGTGAAGGTCGGCAGCGACAACATGATCGTGGCGCCGGTGACGATCGGGGACGGCGCCTACACCGCGGCCGGCTCGGTGATCGTCCAGGACGTCCCGCCGGGGGCCATGGCGGTCGCGCGGGGGCGGCAGCGCAACGTCGAGGGCTGGGTCGAGCGCAGGCGGGCGGGGACGCCCGCGGCCGAGGCGGCCCGGCGTGCCCGGGAGGGCGAGGAGGACGCGCGGTAGCGCGCCCGATGAGGACTGCCCCGCCGCAGGGCGGGGAGGTGGAGGACGACGGCGTCTTCCGGAACAACAGAGAGCCGCCCGACGTGAGAGCGGCTCGGTCACAAGACGACCGCGCACCGGACTCTTTGGCGCGCGGGTAGTGGGGACAACCACCCACATGTAGGGCATAGTTCCATTGAGGGGGAGTTGTCAGAGGTGAGTGGGATCAAAACGAGCGGCCAGAAGAAGCTGATGCTCTTCACCGGCCGAGCCCACCCTGACCTGGCCAGGGAAGTAGCCGACAACCTCCAGGTCGAGCTGACGCCGACGTCCGCCTACGACTTCGCCAACGGCGAGACGTTCGTGCGGTTCCTGGAGTCGGTGCGCGGCTCCGACGCGTTCGTGGTCCAGAGTCACACGGCTCCCATCAATCAGTGGATCATGGAGCAGCTGATCATGGTGGACGCGCTGAAGCGCGCGTCGGCCAAGCGGATCACGGTGGTGGCGCCGTTCTTCGGCTACGCCCGGCAGGACAAGAAGCACCGCGGCCGCGAGCCGATCTCGGCGCGGCTGATGGCCGACCTGTTCAAGACGGCGGGCGCCGACCGGCTGATCACGGTGGACCTGCACACCGCGCAGATCCAGGGCTTCTTCGACGGCCCGGTGGACCACCTGTTCGCGCTGGACCTGCTGGCCAGGCACTTCGAGAGCCGGCTGGACACCTCCCAGGTCACGGTGGTCGCGCCGGATGCGGGCCGGGTGCGGGTCACCGAGCGGTGGAGCGACCGGCTGGGCGGCGTCCCGATGGCGATCATCCACAAGAAGCGCGACCCGGACGTGGCGAACGAGGTCAAGGTGTTCGACGTGGTCGGCGAGGTCGCGGGCCGCACCTGCGTCGTGGTGGACGACATGATCGACACCGGCGGGACGATCGTGAAGGCGGCGGACGCGCTGTTCGACCAGGGCGCGACGAAGGTGGTCGTGGCGGCGACGCACGGCGTGCTGTCGGGTCCGGCGGTGGACCGGCTGAAGAACTCCCGGATCTCCGAGGTGGTGCTGACGAACACGCTGCCGATCCCGGAGGAGAAGCAGTTCGACAAGCTCACGGTGCTGTCGATCGCGCCGCTGGTCGCGCGGGCGATCAACGAGGTGTTCTCCGACGGCTCGGTCACGAGCCTCTTCGGCGGCCACAGCTAGGTCTTCGTTCCGGCCGCGTCGTCCGGCGCGGCGCGAGGCACCGGGATCGGTCCCGGCATGGGCGCGATGGGCGCGGCGGCGCCCATGGCGCAGGCAGGGCCTTGGCGTTGGGCGTTGCCGTGTTGGGCTAGACTTGTGCAACCGCGTATGCCCCAGGACGTTCAAGTGCGGTGCCGGCGCAGGGGCCGCACTCCCCGGGGAACGCAAACGAATCTTTGAGCGCGCCCGCCTTCGACGGCGCGCGAGGATCGCAACGCTCTGTCCGTAGCGGACGTCCGATGGCGGACGGCCGTGGATCGCAACAACGAGGAGTTTTCGCCGTGTCCGAGGTACGCATTGCCGCCGAGCCGCGCACCGAGTTCGGTAAGGGTGCCGCGCGGCGCACCCGCCGGGCCGGCAAGGTGCCCGCCGTCCTCTACGGTCACGGCACCGACCCGCAGCACATCTCGCTGCCGGGCCACGACCTGATGCTGGCCCTGAAGACGCCGAACGTGCTGCTGACCATCGAGGGCCTCGGCGGCGGCGCCGAGCTGGCGCTGCCGAAGGACGTCCAGCGCGACCCGGTCAAGGGGTTCCTGGAGCACGTCGACCTGCTGCTGGTGAAGCGCGGCGAGAAGGTCGTCATCGATCTGCCGGTCAACCTGGTCGGCGACGTCGTCCCGGGCGGCGTCGTCCAGCAGGAGCTGGTCCAGGTGTCGGTCGAGGCGGAGGCGACGAAGATCCCCGAGGCCGTGGACCTGTCCATCGAGGGCCTCGAGGTCGGCACGCAGGTGCTGGCCGGCGACCTGAAGCTGCCGTCGGGCGTGACGCTGCAGGTCGACGCCGAGGCCCTCGTCCTGCAGATCGCCGACGCGACGGCGTCGGCGGGCGCGACGGAGACCGAGGCCGAGGCGGCCGAGGCGGCCGAGGCCGCGGCCGCGGCTTCCGAGGCCGAGGGCGAGGCCGCCGCCGAGTGACGGCGGCGCCGCCGGGCCCTCGCGGCCCGGCGCGCGGCCGCGTCGGATGGCGGGCCGCACGGTACTTCCACGGCCTCCGCGGGTGTGCGCACCGGCGGAGGCCGTGTTCGCGTGTGTGAGGAGTGCGGGTGGACGCGGATCTCTGGCTCGTCGTGGGGCTGGGCAACCCGGGGCCGTCGTATGCGAAGAACCGGCACAACGCGGGGTTCATGGTGCTGGACGTGCTCGCGGAGCGCGCCGGGGGCCGGTTCAAGTCGCACCGGGCGCGGGCGGACGTGCTGGAGGGCCGTCTCGCCGGGGCGCGGGTGGTGCTGGCGAAGCCGCGTTCGTTCATGAACGAGTCGGGCGGTCCGGTGAAGGGGCTGCGGGACTTCTACAAGGTGCCGGTGGAGCGGCTGGTCGTCGTCCACGACGAGCTGGACATCCCGTTCGGCGCGGTGCGGTTGAAGCAGGGCGGCGGCGACAACGGCCACAACGGGCTGCGGTCCGTCACCAAGTCGCTGGGCGCGAAGGACTACCTGCGCGTGCGGTTCGGGGTGGGGCGGCCGCCGGGGCGGATGGACGCGGCGGCGTTCGTGCTGAAGGACTTCTCCGCGACGGAGCGCAAGGAGCTCGGCTTCGAGGTGGACCGGGCGGCCGACGCGGTCGAGGCGCTGCTGTCCGACGGACTGGCCGCGGCGCAGAACGCCTTCCATGCCGGATGACGCGATGCGCGGTGACTTCCATGCCGGATGAGTTTCATGCCGGATGACCGGATCCGGACGCCGTTCCGCGACCGGGCGGTCGCCGTGCGTATGGTGATCAAGGGTACGCGAGGTGCTTATTCGTACGCGTTCGCCCGCGTTTGTATGCATTGGTGGGGTGGTGTCCGCGTTTCCCCCGTGACCACGGCAAAGCGGCCGTAAGATGCAGGTCGATTGAGGTTCGGGCTTTCGTGTGAACCTCAGGCTGCGCTCAACCGTCTTCGGTGTGAATCGCGCTGACGGGGCGCGCGTTACAGGGGATTGGTGAGTGGTTTATGGCCGTCGTTGACAAGGTCCAGACCGAGTCATCGATCCGCCATGAGCACGAGCGCGCGTCGTCGCCGAACTGGAGCAGGACCTACCGCCGGCTCGCGCGGGGCCTCGACTTCGCCAGCATGCTGATGGCCGGCGTCATCGCCTTCGTGCTCAGGTTCCCGGGCGTCCCGACGGAGCTCGACGCGCCGTACGTGGTCCTGACCGTGGCCCTGCCCGTGCTGTGGCTGCCGACGCTGGTGCTGTGCCGGGCGTACCAGCCGCGGTACGTGGGCGTCGGGTACGAGGAGTTCCACCGGGTGCTGCGCGCCGGGTTCATCCTGACGGCGGTGGTCGCGATCGTGGCGTACGCCACGAAGACCGACGTCGCGCGCGGCTACGTGGTGATGGCGCTGCCGCTCGGGACGTTCCTGGCACTGCTGGCGCGCTACCGGCTGCGCAAGTGGCTGCACAAGAAGCGCTGGCACGGCGAGTGCATGCGGCGGGTCGTCGCGGTGGGGCACCGCACGTCGGTGTCCGACCTGATCCGGTTGCTGCAGAAGAAGCGCTACCACGGGATGGACATCGCCGCGGTGTGCCTGCCCCCGGTGCTGGCGGCGGGCGAGGACGCGGTCGCCGAGGTGGAGGGCGTCCCGGTGCTGGGCGACTTCAGCCAGGCGGCGGCGGTCGCGGAGCGGATCGGCGCCGACTCGGTGGCCGTGCTGGCGTGCCCGGAGATGGACGGCGTGGCGCTGCGCCGGCTGGCGTGGCAGATCGAGCGCAACGACGTCGAGCTGGTCGTGGCGCCCGCGCTGATGGACGTGACCGGGCCGCGGATCTCGATCCGCCCGGTGTCGGGGCTGCCGCTGCTGCACGTGGAGCACCCGGAGCTGGACGGCGGCCGCAAGGTGCTCAAGGGCCTGGTCGACCGGGTGGTCGCGCTCGGCGGGCTGGTGGCGCTGAGCCCGCTGCTGCTGCTGATCGCCGTCCTGATCAAGATGTCCGGGGAGGGCCCGGTGCTGTTCCGGCAGACCCGCGTGGGGCGCGGGGGCCGGGAGTTCACGCTGCTGAAGTTCCGCACGATGGTCGCCGACGCCGAGGCGCGGCGGATGGAGCTGCTGTCGGCGAACGACAACGACGGGGTGCTGTTCAAGATCCGGCAGGACCCGCGGGTGACGCGGGTGGGGCGCCGGCTGCGCCGGTACTCGCTGGACGAGCTGCCGCAGCTGATCAACGTGCTGCGCGGCGAGATGTCGCTGGTGGGGCCGCGCCCGCCGCTTCCGGAGGAGGTCGCCCAGTACGGCGGGGACGTCTACCGGCGGCTGGTGGTCAAGCCGGGCCTGACCGGGCTGTGGCAGGTGAGCGGCCGCTCGGACCTGTCGTGGGAGGAGTCGGTCCGCCTCGACCTGCGGTACGTGGACAACTGGAGCCTGGCCCTGGACCTGCAGATCATGTGGAAGACGTGGTCGGCGGTGTTCCGCGGATCCGGCGCGTACTGAGCGGCGCGCCCGCCGCCCTCCGCACCGTGCCAGAGGCGGCCCCGGGCCCGTTCCGGGCCGGCCGCTGACCGGGACCTGGCCCGGTGGACCGGGCGCGCCGCATGAGAAAGTGGACCGAGCAGACCAGTCGAGTCGGGAATGTGATCTACAGATGACCGAGTCAGGGACGGTAGACGATCATTCGCTCGCGGCCGAGCTCGCCGGGGAGGCGGGCCGGCTGCTGCTGGGCGTGCGGGACGAGACGGGCTTCGCCGACGCGAAGGCCCTGAAGGACACCGGCGACCTGCGCGCGCACGAGTACCTGATGGCGGCGCTGGCCGAGCGGTGTCCCGGCGACGCCGTCCTGTCCGAGGAGGGGCGGTCCTCGGTCGCGGGGAAGCGCTCCAAGGGCGACGACCGCGCCCCGACCCGCAACACCGCCGACGCGGAGCGGCTCACGGCCTCCCGCGTGTGGATCGTCGACCCCCTGGACGGCACCCGCGAGTTCTCCGAGGAGGGCCGCCGCGACTGGGCCGTGCACGTGGCGCTGTGGGAGCGGGACGCCTCCGGAGCCGGCCGCCTGGCCGCCGGGGCCGTGGCGCTGCCCGCACAGGGCCTCGTCCTCCGCACGGACGCGACGGGCGGCGCCTCGCTCGTCCGGACGGACCTCACCGGCTCCGACCCGGTCACGGGCGGGAGCGGGTCCGCCGCCGCGCCGCCGCCGCGCGAGGTCCCGCTGAACGTCCCGGCGCCGGACGCCGGCAAGCTCCGCATCGCGGTGAGCCGCACGCGCCCGCCGGAGTTCGTGCGGCGGCTCGCGGAGGCGATCGAGCCGGACGTGGAGCTGGTGCCGATCGGGTCGGCCGGCGCGAAGATCTCCGCGGTGCTGCTCGGCGAGGTGGACGCCTACGTGCACGCGGGCGGCCAGTACGAGTGGGACTCCGCCGCCCCGGCGGCGGTGGCGCTCGGCGCTGGGGCGCACGCGTCCCGCGTCGACGGGTCGCCGCTCCGCTACAACCGGGAGGACCCCCGGCTCCCGGATATCCTGGTGTGCCATCCCGGGTCGGCATCGACGCTGCTGACCGGCATCCGGGAAGTGAGCGGCACGCTGCCCTGACGATCCGTCCCCAGGGCGGGACCGAACCGGCGAGAGCCGGCCGCCGTGCCACCGGTTGCATCTGCCAGAACAGCGTGGAAAGAGCCCCAGACCATGCAGCGTTACGATTACCTGCTGTCCCAGCTGGACATCCTCGAAGCCGAGTCGATCCATATCTTCCGAGAGGTGGCGGCCGAGTTCGAACGGCCGGTGCTGCTGTTCTCGGGCGGCAAGGACAGCATCGTCATGCTGCGCCTCGCCCAGAAGGCCTTCTGGCCCGCCCCGATCCCGTTCCCGGTGATGCACGTCGACACGGGCCACAACTTCCCCGAGGTGATCGAGTTCCGCGACCGCCGGGTGGCCGAGCTCGGCGTCCGGCTGATCGTGGCCTCGGTGCAGGACGCGATCGACAGCGGCCGGGTGGTGGAGCAGAAGGGCCGCCGCGCGTCCCGGAACCGGCTCCAGATCACGCCGCTGCTGGACGCGATCGAGCAGCACCAGTTCGACGCGGCGTTCGGCGGCGCGCGGCGCGACGAGGAGAAGGCCCGCGCCAAGGAGCGGGTGGTGTCCTTCCGGGACGAGTTCGGCCAGTGGGACCCGAAGAACCAGCGCCCGGAGCTGTGGAACCTGTTCAACACCAAGATCGTGCAGGGCGAGCACGTCCGGGTGTTCCCGCTGTCGAACTGGACCGAGCTCGACATCTGGGACTACGTGCGCCGCGAGGAGCTGGAGCTCCCGCCGATCTACTTCGCGCACACCCGGCGGGTGTTCGAGCGGGACGGGCTGCTGCTGGACGCCGAGACGGGGTTCGCGAACCGCGGCGACGACGAGCCGGAGTTCTCCGCGACCGTCCGGTACCGGACGGTCGGGGACGCGTCCTGCACGGGCGCGGTGAAGTCGAACGCGGGGACGCTGGACGAGGTGATCGAGGAGATCGCGGCGACGCGGATCACCGAGCGCGGCCAGACCCGCGCCGACGACCGCACCAGTGAGGCCGCCATGGAGGACCGCAAGAAGGAGGGCTACTTCTGATGGCCAGCGCGAACGACCGGCCCGCCGAGGCCTCGTCGGCCACGGCCCCGTCGGCCAAGACGATGGACCTCCTGCGGTTCGCGACCGCCGGCAGCGTCGACGACGGCAAGTCCACGCTGATCGGCCGGCTGCTGTTCGACTCCAAGTCGATCTTCGAGGACCAGCTGGAGTCGGTGGAGAAGACCAGCGCCGACCGCGGCGAGGAGTACACGAACCTGGCGCTGCTGACCGACGGCCTGCGGGCCGAGCGGGAGCAGGGCATCACCATCGACGTGGCGTACCGGTACTTCGCGACGCCGCGCCGCAAGTTCATCATCGCCGACACCCCGGGCCACATCCAGTACACCCGCAACATGGTGACGGGCGCCTCCACCGCCGACCTGGCGATCATCCTGGTGGACGCCCGCAAGGGCATCCTGGAGCAGTCGCGCCGGCACGCGTTCCTCACCACGCTCCTCCAGGTCCCGCACCTGGTCGTGGCGATCAACAAGATGGACCTGGTCGACTACGAGCGGGGCGTGTACGAGCGGATCGTGGACGAGTTCACGGCGTTCGCCTCCAAGCTGGAGGTCACCGACCTGACGTTCATCCCGATCTCGGCGCTGCACGGCGACAACGTCGTCGAGCGCAGCGTGAACATGCCGTGGTACGAGGGGTCGTCGCTGCTGCACCACCTGGAGCACGTGCACATCGCCTCCGACCGCAACCTGATCGACGTGCGGTTCCCGGTGCAGTACGTGGTCCGCCCGCACGCGTCCACGGACCCCGAGCTGCACGACTACCGCGGCTACGCGGGCCAGGTCGCGGGCGGCGTGCTGAAGCCGGGCGACGAGGTCGTGCACCTGCCGTCCGGGCTGACCACGACGATCACCCACATCGACGGGCCGGGCGGGCCGGTGGCGGAGGCGTTCGCGCCGATGTCGGTGACGCTGCGCCTCGCCGACGACATCGACATCTCCCGCGGCGACATGATCGCCCGTCCGAACAACCGGCCCGAGACCGCGCAGGACATCGACGCGATGGTCTGCTGGATGACCCCGGACCGCACCCTCACCCCGCGCACGAAGCTGGTCATCAAGCACACGACCCGCACCGCGAAGGCGATGGTGAAGGAGCTGCACTACCGGCTGGACGTCAACACCCTGCACCGCGACGACCAGGCGGCGGCCCTCGGCCTGAACGAGATCGGCCGCGTCTCCCTGCGGGTGACGCAGCCGCTGTTCGTCGACGACTACGGCCGCAACCGCCTCACCGGCGGCTTCATCCTGATCGACGAGGCCACCAACAACACCGTCGCCGCCGGGATGATCACCGGCGCGCGCTGACCGGTCGCCGCGGGGCCCGCCCGGCCCCGCGGCCGCGTCCCCCCGAATCCCCTCCGACCCCTCGAACCCCTACGACAAGGCAGGCCCTCGATGCCCCCGTCCGTCGGAGTCGTGCTCCCCACGCACAACCGGCCGGAGCTGCTGCGCCGCGCGCTGGAATCGGTGCTGGCGCAGGACTACGAGGGCGAGGTGCGCGCGGTCGTCGTCTTCGACCGGGCCGAACCCGACATGTCCCTCGCGGGGGACCGCGTCGAGGTCATCCGCAACACCCGGGCGCCGGGCCTCGCGGGCGCCCGCAACTCCGGCGTCCTCGCCCTCGGGACCGACCTGGTCGCGTTCTGCGACGACGACGACCTGTGGCTGCCCGGCAAGCTCGCCGCGCAGGTGAAGGCCCTGGAGGGCGAGCCGGACGCCGTGCTGTGCAGCTCCGGCATCCTGATCGACTTTGACGGGCGGGAGCTGCCCCGGCTGGCCGGCACGGACCGCGTCACCTACGACGCGCTGATCCGCGACCGGATGATGAGCGTCCACTCCTCCACCTACGTGGCGCGCCGCGAGCCGCTCATCGAGATCGGCATGGTGGACGAGTCGATCCCCGGCAGCCAGGGCGAGGACTGGGACCTCGCGCTCCGCGCCGCCCGCCGCCACCCGGTGCTGAACGTCGACGAGCCGTACGTCCGGGTCCTGTGGGGGCTGACGTCGTACTACGCGCAGGCGTGGGAGACGAAGGTGGCCGCCCTGGAGTGGTTCCTGGAGCACTACCCGGAGATCTCCGAGGAGCCGGGCGCGGCCGGGCGCGTCTACGGGCAGCTCGCCTTCGGCTGCGCGACCGTGGGGCGCCGCAAGGACGCGCTGCGCTGGTCGGCGCGTGCCCTGAAGGCGAACCCGGCCGAGCGCCGCGTCCCGTTCGCGCTGGCCGTGGCGTCCGGGGTCGTGTCCGGCAAGCGCGTCCTGCTGGCCCTGCACACCCGGGGCCGCGGCATCTGACGGGCTATGCCGATTCCCCGGCTTTCTCCACCTTGACCCACGTCGCGCCGGTAATGTCAATGGCCATCTCAGCGTTGAAGGAGCCTCTTCCGTGAACCACTTCTCGCGCCGCATCGTCGCGTCCGGGACGCTGGCGCTGGCCTTGGCGCCGGCGTTCGGAATGACCGCCGCGCCCGCCTTCGCGGGCGTCGACCTCGACGCGGTCGCCGAGGGCATCAGCGAGAGCGGCTACTACGTCGACTCCCACGCCAAGTACTACCAGTCGGACGGCGCGCAGGAGCTGCTCCGCTCGGCGCAGGGCCGGTCCGTCGCGGTCTTCATCGCGATCCTTCCCCCCGGCGACGACGCGGGGCAGGTGCTGAGGCAGCTCCCTGGCCTGATGAAGCGGAAGGGCACCTACGCGGTGCTGGCCGGCGACCAGCTGCGGGTGTCCTCCACGGCGCTTCCGGCCGCCCGGGTGAAGACCATCTACGACGGGGCCGTGAAGGGCAGCAAGGGCAAGCCCGACCTCGCGCTGCTGAAGTTCGTGCAGACGCTCCCGGAGTCGAAGTACGCGCCGCCGAAGCCCGGCAAGCCCGGCAACAACGGCAAGCCCGCCCCGGAGGCGTCGGTCAAGCAGGAGCAGGAGGAGGAGCGGACGCTCGCCCAGTCGCAGCCGACCGGCCCCGCCGCCGGCGCGGAGGTCCAGAAGAAGGACGACGGCTCGGCCATGCCGTACCTGCTCGGCGGGGGCGGTGCGGTGGTCGTGGCCGCCGCCGGGGCCGGATTCCTGCTGTGGCGCCGCCGCTCCGCGACCCCGGCACCCGCCGGAGCCCCGACCGGAGCCCCGGCCCCCGGCGCCGCCGCGTCCCAGCCCCCCGCCCCCGGCACCCAGCCCCCCACGGGAGGCCCCCAGCCTCCCGCAGCCGGCTCTGAGCCCGGCGGAACCACCCCCGAGCCGCCCAAGACCCCCTGAGGGCTTGTAAGGGGCTCCGGGCTGAGTTGAGGGGCTTTCAGGGCTTCGTCAGCAGGATTAGGTGGCGTTCGCCGACGCCTACCGACAGGGCGTCGGGCGGGGGCGTGCCCTCGGCCGTCATCACCGTGCCGGGGCGGCTGCGGGGCGTCCTCTTCCCGGAGCCGAGTTGGCCGCTGCCGCCCGCGCCCCAGGTCAGCAGGGTCCCGTCGGCGAGGATCGCAGCGCCGTAGGCCTCGCCCGCGAACACCCGGGTGGCGCGGCGCAGCTTCGGGCCGCCGCGTCCGACGACGGTGACGGGGACGGTGCTCGGCCGCACCGTGCCGTCCCCGAGCTGGCCCGCGGTGTTGTTGCCCCACGCGACGACGGTGCCGTCCTTGCGGAGCGCGTAGTTGTGCTTCTCCGCCGCGGCGACCGCGGCGACCCCGTCGAGGACGCCCTTGCCGCCCACGCCCGAGACGAGGGCGGGCGTGAGCCGGTCCCGGCGCGAACCGTCCCCGAGCTGGCCGAGCTCGTTGTGCCCCCAAGAGGCGACCCGCCCGTCGCGCAGCAGCGCCAGCCCGTGCTGGCCGCCGATCGCGATGCGGACGACGCCGTCCAACCGCGCGGCGCCGTCCAGGCCGCGCACCGGCACGGGCAGGGCCCGGTCCTCGCGGGTGCCGTCGCCGACCATGCCGTAGGCGTTGGCGCCCCACGCGAGCACCCGCCCGTCGCCGAGCAGCGCCAGCTCGGTGTGCCCGTCCGCCGCGATCGCCGTCACGCCGGTGAGCGGCCCGCGCCCGTCCGGCGCCCGTACGGTCGTCGGGACGAGCGGGGCCCCGCGCTCGCCGGTGCCGCGCTGCCCGGACGACGACTCGCCCCAGGTCACGACGGTGCCGTCCTTGCGCAGCGCCATGGAGAAGTCGTTGTTGGCACTGACCGCGACGGCGTCGTCCAGCCGGCCGGGACGCCCGTCCGGCGCGCGGACGGGGACGGGGACGCCGCTGTCACGCGTGGTGCCGTCGCCGAGCTGGCCGTCGTCGTTGGCGCCCCACGCGACGACCTCGCCGCCGTCGAGGACGGCCAGCGAGTGGCGGCCGCCGCCCGCGACGGCGACGGCGCGGTCGAGCCGGCCCCGGCCGCCGGCGCCGGTCACCGGGCCGAGCCGGGGATCGGCGGCCGCTCCCGTCCGGCCGAGCTGCCCGTCGGCGTTGAGGCCGCTCGTCCACACGGCGCCGCTCGGCCCGTCCACCGAACCGGCGGCGGGCGGCGGGGACACCAGCGGCTCCCCGGCGGGCGCCGCCGGCCCCCCGCACGCCGCCGCGGCCAGCAGCACCGGGACGGCGGCGAGCGCGGCGATCGAGCGGCGTGCCGGGGTCACGCCGCGCGGACGCAGGCGAACAGGTGCCTGGCGTAGTTGTCCTCGTACGGGGGGCGGGCGTCGTCGTCGGGGCCGAGGTCGATGATCTCGTCGAAGCCGGTGTTCTCCCGCAGGAACCGCGCGACGCGGGCGGGGTCCCAGCCGCGCAGGGACTCGGCGAACCACGCCTCGTTGTCCTGGCCGGTGTCGAAGAACAGCACCCGGCCGGTCGCGCGGTCCAGCAGCCGGATCAGCTCCTCGGCGCTGACCGAGCCGCGCCCGAGGACGAAGTGGTGCAGGAGGCTGAAGCAGGACACCACGTCCCAGCGGCCGGCGTCGTGCCCGCCGAGGAACTCGACGCAGTCGCCGGTGGAGATCGCGCCCTCCGGAAGTCCGTAGACGGCGCGGCCGAGCGGGACGGCCAGCGGGTCGCGCTCGATGCCCTCGGCGTCGAAGCCGCGCTCGGCCATCTTCGCGACGAACCAGCCGTAGCAGCTCGCGACGTCCAGGTAGCGGCCTCCGGTGAGGCCGCGCTCGCCGAGGAACGCGTCCATCTTCGCGAGCCGGTCGGTGCACTGCCGGACGGTCGTCCAGCCGGTCCTGAGCTCGGGCGCGTCGATCGGCTGGTAGAGCTCGTGGGTGCCGTCGAGCCAGCTCATCTTCAGCAGGAGGTCCTGCAGGGGCGTGGTGACGGGCAGCCACTTGGCGACGACGTTGGCACCGTCGGCGCCGCTCATCGCCGCGATGGCGAGCCGGTGGTGGCCGTCGAGGATCTGGTACTGGTCGGAGCCGCGGACGGGCGCGACGAGCACCGGGTCCTGCGGGCCGCTCTGCTGCGGGCGGGGCGCCGCGCCCGGCGCCTCCTCGCCCCGGTATCGCGAGACGAAGACGCGGGCGGCGGCGAGGACGCCCGCCTCGTCCGTGGCGCCGAAGTAGTCGCCGCCCGCCTCGATGCAGCGCAGCCCGAGCCGGCCGTAGCCGCTGGCGAGGATGTCGGCGTCGGTGAGCTCCGGACGCTCGTCGGCGAGCCGCAGCAGCCCGACGTGCGGGCCCTCCAGGAACGGGGTGGACGGCCACAGCAGGTCGTCGGTGCGGTCGGCGAACTCGCGGGCCGTCCAGCCGCCCTGCGCGCCGACGAGCAGCTGGTCGAACCGGACCGGCACCTTCCACGGGCGCCGCAGCACGGCGGTGGACACCGCGACGCGGGCCGCGGCCGGGATCGGCAGCGAGCGCCCGGCGTCGACCAGCCGCCCGTAGACCGGGCCGCTGGGGGCGAGGCCGCTCTTGCGAAGCACCGCGCGGGACTTGCGGCGCACTTGGTCAATTCCCGTGGGCATGGATGCTCCTGGCAGGTGTCGGGTCGGTGGCGGGGGACGCGGTGGCGCCCGCGGGTGCGGTGCGGCCGCGCCTCCCCGGCAGCAGGGAGGCGAAGGCGGTGAGGGACAGCCGCTCGCGGCCGACCCAGAGGAGGGCGAGGTACAGGAGCGCGCCCGGGACGAGCCCGGCGGCGAGGGCGGCCTCGCCGGAACCGGCGGCCAGCCGGACGGCCAGCGGCACCGCCGCGAAGCTGACCAGCGCGGAACCGCCCGCCCAGAAGAGCCCCGCGCTCGCCGGGGTCATGCCGAGGATCCTGCGGACCTGGACCAGGGCCAGCAGCGTCCGCACGAGCAGCCCGGCCGCCCGCGCCATCGCCGCCCCGGCGATCCCGAACGGCGGGATCAGCAGCACGTTCAGCACCAGGTTCACCCCGAGCGCGGCGCTCTGGTTGACCAGGCTGAGCCCGCTGCGGCCCGCCATCAGCAGCATCACGTCGCGGGCGCCGGTCGCGGTCGCGACCAGCATCGCCATCGCGAGGATCACCGTGACGACCTCGCCCGTCCCGCGGTAGCCGGGGCCGAAGGAGCCGACGTACACCGGCGCGCCGACCGCGATCGACAGGTGCACCGGCCAGGCGAGCGCGAGGTTCCAGGACGCGCACACCGCGAACACCCGCTGCGCGCCCGCGCGGTCGGCGAGCGCCATCAGCCGGCTCACCGCGGGCTGCATGACGTTCTGCACGGCCTGGGTGACGAGCTGGCTGATCACGATGAACCGGGTCGCGGCGGTGTAGATCGCCGCCTCGCGGGGCGAGCTGAGCGCCGCGACGAGCACGATGTCGGCGCGCTGGAACGCCGTCTGGCAGATCTGCGCGAACGCGCGCGGCGCCGTGAACCGCCAGAAGTCGCCCGCCAGCGGACGCCACCCGGACGCGGGCTCGTCGACCGCGGCGACCGGCGCCCCGGCACGACTCCGGCGGCTGATCTTCAGGTACCAGAGGCCGGCGACGGCGAGGCACGGCAGGTACGGCGCCGCCCACGCCAGCGCGAGCCACACCGCGTCGTCGGTGAGCAGCGCCGCCACGACGACCCCGGCGACCTGGAGCGTCTGCCGCAGGATCTTGTCGACGAGGACGGTGGGGCGCATCGAGCCGTGGCCGCGGGTCGCGGCGAGCAGCGCGTCGTGCGCCCCGGCGAGGGGCAGGAACAGCGCCAGCACCCGCACCATGCCCACGGCCTGGTGGGGGTCGTCGGCGCCGATGTGGCCCGCCGTCCACGGCGCGGTGAGGGCCAGCACGAGACCCGCGAGCAGCGCCGTCGCGGCGACCGGGACCAGCGCCACCGGCACCGTCCGCCGCGCCGCGGCGCGGTCGCCGAGCGCGAGGTGGCGGGGCAGCCAGCGCAGCAGGCCCGCGTCCGTGCCGAGGCCCGACACGGCCTGCAGGATGATGAACAGCGACGTCGCGGCGAAGAAGGTGCCAGCGATCCGCTGCGAGTACAGGTGCGCGACCAGGAAGACGAGCGCGAGGCCCTGGACGCCCGCGACGGCCGCGCCGACGAGGTTCAGGGCGCCGCCCCTGGCCAGCCTGTTCAGGTTCGGCCCGGCCGCCTGGGGCTTGGGCCCTTCGGCCGCCGGGGACTTCGGCTCGTCCGCCTCGGCGCCGCCGGATTCAGGGCCCGGCATGGCGGCCGGCCCTGTGCGGCTTCTTGCCGTAGCGGGGCGCGACCTCCGGGGCCGCGTCCCCCGAACCCGCCGGGGGCGTCCCGTCGGCGCCGTCCTCCGGCAGCTCCGGCGGCATGTACTTGGAGATGTCCTCCTGCGTCCGCGTCGAGGCGGATTCGAGCGTCGCCTCGGTCTCCGGGTCGGCCGGCTCGGCGGGCTCGGCGTCGGACGGCGCGACCGGGCGCGGACGCGCCGCGCCCGTGCCCTGGGTGACGTCCGTGGGGGAGACGGGCTTGGGGGCGACGGGCTTGCCCGGCCCGGACGGGGGGTCGAGCGCGGGCGGGAGGGGGCGCCGCCGCGCCTCCGGCTGCGGCGCACCGCGCCGCGGAGCCGCCGCCGGGCGCGCCTCGCTCGGCCGGGGCGGCTGCTTGACCTGCGGCAGTGCCTGCGTGACGAGGGTTCCGGGGTCGGCCGGGTCCTCGTCGGCCTCGTCCTGCGGAACGCGCGGCTGGTCGTCGGCCCACGCGAGGGGGGCCTCCGGGGCGCGGCGCTTGCCGCCCCCGCGCGTCTCAGGGTGGCGGGTCTCGGCTCCCCGGCCCTCACCGCCCTGCGGAGGACGGGACTGGCGGGCGGGAGCCTGGCGGGACCCGCGCCCGCCCCGCGGCTCCGGCGGCTCCAGCAGGGCGCCGAGCACCGTGACGCCGGCGCGCTCGGCCTCCACGTACGCCTGCCGCAGCTCCTCGCGGGTCGTGACGCCCTGGTTGATCACGAGCACGACCGCGTCGACGAAGGTGCACAGCGCCTGGGCGTCGGCGTCGTGCAGGCTCGCCGCGTTCACGATGA
The DNA here is from genome assembly GCF_008327685.1 of Actinomadura sp. K4S16. Lineage (GTDB taxonomy): Bacteria > Actinomycetota > Actinomycetes > Streptosporangiales > Streptosporangiaceae > Spirillospora. The sequence continues at coordinate 272,467 of NZ_BDDE01000015.1, read as the reverse complement.
GGTACTCGCTGCGGCGGCGCAGGACCTTCACGGTCTCGCGCATCCGCGGGCCGCTGAACCGGTGCGCGGCCTCGCGGGCCCGCGGGCCGCGCGGCAGCAGCCGCAGCTGCGAGTCGGTGTGGATCAGCAGGGTCGCCGGGTCGGTGCCGCTGAGCAGCGTGTCCGACAGCCCCTTGCCGCCGGGACGCGCGCCGAACAGGGTGCTGACGTCGGCGTCCTCGGTGGTCGCGTCGATCATGATGGTCTTCGCGCCGGCGAAGGCGAGCGAGACCGCGAGGTTGGCGCTCGCCAGCCGGGCGCTGCCGCCGGGGGTGGCGTTGCTGACCAGCAGCGCCACCGGGGTCTGCGGCGCGGTCGCCACGACCGCGGCGCGCAGCCGCCGGTACGCCTCGCCGACCGGGCTCTTGGGCGCGCTGACGAGGGCCAGCGTGTCACCGGCCGGGCCGCCCGCCGGGATCGTGGACAGCGTCCGGACGCCGAGCCCCTCGATCGTCTCGGCGTTGCGCAGCCGCTGGTTGAGCCGCTCCCGCAGCAGCATGATCACGAAGCCGGCGACCAGCCCGAGCACCAGTCCGCCCGCACCGTACATCGCGGGCCGCATGATGCCCGGCCCGCTCGGCGCGTCCGCCGGGGTGATCACCTGGCCGGGGTCGATGGGGGTGCTGGCGATGTCGTTGGACTGCTCGTCGATGACGCCGAGCTGGTTGGTGTAGGCGGTGACGCGCTGCTGGATGGTGGCGCGCCGGGAGCCGGAGGACGCCGCCAGTTCGTTGTTCGCCCGCTGCAGCAGGCGCTCGACCCGGGCCGACTGCGCCTTCAGCTTGGCGAGCTGGTTGTTCACCACCGCCTGTGCGCGCTGCGCGCGGTACTCCAGGTAGGCGTCGGCGAACGCCTGCGCGCCCGCGCGGGCGTTGCCGGAGCTGCTCGCGGTGTAGGTCAGGTTCAGCACCTGGGTGTTGGGCGGGACCGAGACGCCGATGTCGCCCTCCGCCTCGTGCCCGAGCTTCTTCTCGACGATCTTGGCGACGCTGTCGGTGGCGACCAGCTGCGCCTCCGTCTGCAGGTTCACCAGGTCGTCTCCACGGCCCTCCGGCGAGTACGGGTTGCCTTCCAGCGGGCTGACCAGCACGGTCGCCGTCGCCTTGAACGGCGGCGGAACAAGGATCTCCAGGGCGACGCCGGCCCCGGTGCCGAGCAGGGCGAGCACGATCAGCGCCCCCAGATAGCGCCGGACCAGGGAGAACAGCTGGCCTCCCTGGGGGTCGGCCGTCTGGTCAGCTCCCACGACGATCTCCCTCATCGATCAGAATCGTGCTAGGCGGAGTGTTCATCACGACTTTAACCGCGCGTTGCAAGAAGACGGTTCCGTTCATGTCAACCTCGTCCAGGGGCGCCGGCGCGGGCAGGGGGCCGGCGCGGGGCGTTCCGCTGCGCCGGTGAGTCGGGCCCGTCGAAGGCGGGCGCGGTCAGCACGATCACGCGCGCGGGGTTGGCGGCCTGGTCGAGGGCCAGCACCCCGCTCGCGACCTCGCGGTCCAGGGCCCGTCCGCGTTCGACCACGACCAGGGCCACGTCGCTGGCCCCGGCCGCGGCGATGGTGTCCGCGCCGTTGATGTCGGGGGTGGTGATGACGACGATGCGCGAGACGCGGCCCGCCTTGTCGACGGCGCGGGTGAGCTGCCGGTCGTCGTCGCTGCGCACCAGCCGGACGTCGAACGAGCGGCCGGTCCCGGCCGCGGCCCGCGGCTCGCGGATCTCCTCGCCGTCGGCCACGATGCGCAGCACCGTCGTCGGCGACCCGCCCTCGGTGCACAGCTCGGCCAGCTCGTAGGCCACCTCGGTCCCGGCGGAGCCCGGCACCCCGGTGACCAGCACGGTGGTGGCGTCGGCGTCGAAGACCAGGTTGCGCAGCCGCCGCGAGACCTCGCGGTGCCCGCCGCCGAGCGCCGAGCCCTCCACCATGATCGGAAGCCGGCTGTGCAGCCGCAGGTCGGCGGGGCGGCGGATGCGGCGCGGCCGCGTCTCGCGGATCGCGACGTAGCCGAGCCAGCCGAGCAGCCCGAGGCCGATACCGGTCGCGCCCGCGACGTCGCGGCCGGGGTCGTCGCCCAACCGGGGGAGCGGCGCGCCGCGCAGCACCTCGCCGGGCTGCTCCTGCTTGCTCTTGATGGCCGCGACCTGCTTCTCCACGTCGCGGATCTGCTTCACCAGCGCCTGGCGGCGGGTGCGGGCGGTGAGCCGGCGCAGCTCCTCCTCGTCGCCGGGAAGAGCCGCGAGCTGCTTCTTCAGCAGCTCGGCGTTCTGCTCCAGCGCCTGCCGGTTGCGCTCCAGCACCTGGCCCATGATCCGCGTCCGCAGCGCCAGGTAGGTGTCGGCGACGACGCGGGCGCCGTCCTGGGCGGTCCGCGGCGTGCCGGCCCGCACCGAGATCGTGAGCACGTGGGTGTTGGACGGCACCGTCAGGCCGATGCGGTCGCGCAGTTCGGCGTCGGACACCCGGAAGCCCGGCCGCGTCTTCAGCCTGGACAGCACCGCGTGCGACCAGACGAGCTGGGCCTCGGTGTCCATCGTCGTCTCGCGGGGACGGCGGGTGTCGGTGTCGATCGCCGAGCCGATCTCGATGGGCGGCCGCAGCGCGACCGGCGGCGCCAGCACGTAGATCTGCGCGGTGTAGGTCGTCGGCGTCAGCACGATCTTCACGATCCCGACGGCGCCCCCGGCCAGCAGCGCGATCAGCAGCGCCACCAGGTGGCGGCGGACCACGCCCGCGTACCGGGTGACCGGGATCGAGTCCGGCGCGAGCGGCGGTTCCGCCTGCACGCTGGCCGGGCCGAGGGTCCGTTTGCTCATCGCCGCCTCATCGCCGCCAGGCGGGTTCGGCGCCGAGGAGCGCGGCGAGCTTGTCGTCCCAGGGGGCGTAGTGGTCGGCCAGGCGGCGCTGCAGGTCGTCGGGCAGGGGGGAGCCAGGCCGGGCGTTGTGCCGCTCGAACGACTCGGGACGCCACGGCGGCAGCCCGAGGAACTCCAGGATGGAGTCGTAGCAGGCCTCCGGCTCGGAGAAGAAGTCCTCCGCGAACGCCACGTGCACCCTGTCGCGCCCGAAGAGGGCGAACAGCCGCTCGATCTGGTCGGCGTAGTGGCCGCGGTCCAGGTAGGAGTGGTGCCGGTGGCCGTGGCTCACGTAGGAGGGATCGGCCTTGATCTTCTCGACCTCCCCGGCGAGCCGCTCGGGCTCCAGGTCCAGGGCCCGCTCGAACGGCTCGGTCTCGAACCCCCGCGCCAGCTCGTGCTTGTGGGCGGAGTAGGCGCGCACCACCGGGTCGCGCAGCAGGACGATGAGCTTCACCCCGGGCAGGTCCCGTGCGATCCGCTCGGGTGCCAGCGGGTGGTGCATGTAGTAGCCGGCGGACTCGAACGCCTGCGGGGCGGTGCCCTGCGTGCGGCGCTCGGCCAGGGCGCGGACCGGGAAGTGCCCCCGGTACCAGGCGAGGCCGCGCGGGTAGTTGACGTCGAAGTAGTGCACGCCCTTGTGGAAGTTCGGCTGGACGGTCGCCGGGTGCGCGGCCAGGGCGCGGAACAGCGAGGTGGTGCCGCCGCGCTGCGTGCCGACCATGAGGAAGTCCGGCAGCATCCGGGTGCCGGAGGTCAGCCGTCCCCCGGCCCGGGTCGCGGCCCGTCCCGCCTCCTTGACCCACTGGGGGGCGTCACGACGTGAGATCACGGGGTTCCTCCAGGGGCCGGTTCCGGCGGGGTGGTGTGCAGGAGCGCGAGCAGGCGCTCGGTGTCGGCGCGCAGCGGCCCGCCGATCGGCTCCTGGGCGGCCAGCAGGTAGCGGCGGCACAGCTCCAGCAGGTAGAGCCGGACGGTCGCCGCCGCGGCGGGGCCGGTCAGCCCGAGCGGCTCCAGCAGGGCGGCGGCACCGTCCGGCCAGGCGGCGTAGGGCGGCCCGGACGCCGTGCGCATCGCCTCCTGGAGCCGGTAGTGCAGCAGGTCGAAACCGCCCGGGACGCCGCGCGAGAACCGCTCCCAGTCCCACAGGCGCAGCACGCCGCGGTGCCAGGCCATGTTCCACGGCGTCCAGTCGCCGTGCCAGGCGCCGTAGTCCAGGACCAGGTCGCCGTGCGCCTTGCCGGTGCTTTCGACGACCTCGCCGAAGACGGCGCGCTGCCGCTCGTCGATGACCCTGCCGGGGCTCGCGGCCATCTCGTCCCAGTAGGCGCTGCCGCCCAGCGGCCCCCGCTCGATGCCGCCGACCTCGAACAGCGCCCGCATCTGGGCGGTCGGGGCCTGCTCGCGCCGGCGCAGGCCGAGCGCACCGGTCGGGAGGGGTTCGAGGACGAGCAGGTCGAGGCCGCGCCACGTTCCGTGGTGGAGCAGCCGGGGGACGTGTAGGCCGCCGCGCGAGCCCGGGCCGGGCAGGCGGTCGTTCAGGTAGGACAGGGCCTCGGCCTCGCCGGCGAGCAGCCCCCGGGCCGTGCCGGTGTCGCCGATCTTGACGAACGCGACGGCCTCGCCGCGCGGCGAGAGCGCGTGCAGGATCGGCTTGCGGTTGGCGCGGGCGCTCCCGAGCCCCACGCTGACCACGACCGGCCGGCCGAGCAGCTCCGACAGCCGGTCCTCGATGGAGGGGCCGCCGCCGGTGACGCGGAGCCGGTCGCGGAGCGTCCGCTCCGGCAGCCCGGTGCGCACCGCCGCCGCCGTCAGGCCGCGGGAGGCGCGCTGCTTCAGGCCGAGGTCGTGGCTGTAGCGGCGCAGCGCGGCCGCCGCGGCGCGCGGCATCCCCGCCGGGACGAGCAGGCGCGGCCGCTCCGCGTTGGGAAGGAAGGCCAGCTCACGGCGCGCACCCTCGGCTCGGCCCGGCGGGACGGCCTCGACCCGCGCGTCCGGCCACAGCTCCTCCACCGCCGTGATCCAGGCGGCCCGCGTCTCCTCCGCCGCGCTCACGGCGCCGCCTCGGCGGGAACCGGCTCCTCGGCCGGGGCCTCGTCCTCGGCGAGGGACCGGGCACGGGCGCGCGGCCGCGCCTCGGCGCGGGCGTCCCTGCTCGCCCGCCACATCAGGCCGACCGCGATCATCACCGTGTACAGCGGTACCTCCACCATGTCGTACGTGATCATGAACAGGCCGCAGGCGATCAGGACGGAGCAGCCCGCCAGCGAGTACGCGCCGCGTTCCCGGCAGTGCCGGAGGAACCGGACGGCGAAGAACGCGCAGAACGCGATCGTCCCGACGATGCCGTTGGCGAACAGCAGGAGCCACAGGTGGCCCTGGGTGCCGAGCGGCGGCGAGCCGCACGCCTTGCAGCCGATCTTGTCGCCGCCGGAGACCTGGCCGAGGTCGCCCTGGACGTTGCGCGTGGAGCCGAAGCCGACCAGCGGGGAGCCGGTGAGGGCGCTGCGGGTCGTCTCCTCGGCCAGCAGGGTGCGGCGGTTGTTGCTGTGCGGGTTGTCGAGGCGGTCCTGGACGAGGCCGGGCAGCGGCGACAGCGCCACGACGATCGCGCCCGCCGCGGCCATCCCGGCCGTCCAGGCGATCACGCGGGGCCCGCCCACCTGGAGCAGCTTCACGACGCCGAACAGGCCGATCGCGCCGAGCGCGCCCCACAGCCCCCGGTTCAGCGAGTACACGACCGGCCACAGCGACGCGGCGAGGACGGCCAGCCCGAACACGCGGCGCCGCATCTTGGCGCGGACGATCCAGGTCAGCAGGAAGTACGGGAGGAAGAACGCGTAGGCCGAACCCCAGGTGTTGGCGTAGGCGAACGGCGCCATGGGCCTGGACTGCTCGAACCCGAGGATCGACTCGATGTCGGCGACCTTCGGGTGCACGATGTCGCGGACGAAGGAGTTGCTGGTCAGCCCGTGCGGCAGCACCATCTCCACCGGCGAGGTGAGCTGGATCGACGGGAAGAACGACCCGATCAGCCCGCCGACGGTCGTCACGATGAACATGTAGCCGAGGAGCCTGCCGACCTTGCCCGACGGCAGCTCCCGCTCGCTCATGTTGCCGACGTAGAGCAGCACGATGGTGGACGACAGGTACCAGGCGAGCCGGTAGCCGTACACCAGGAGCCGGCTGAACCCGCCGCCCGGTTCGGCGAGGGGTGCGTCGGCCCACAGCACGAGCACGCCCAGCACGACCCAGAGCAGGAAGAACAGCCACGCCGCGAAGCCGCTGGGCGCGACCAGGGTGCCGCGCCGCCGCCACAGCGTCATGGCCATGGGCACGCTGATGACCAGCAGCACGACGTTCGCCAGGCCCAGGAGCCACCACACGGGGAAGCCGAGCAGCGCGACGCTCAGCGCCCAGCCCGGCCGCAGGCGCCAGGGCAGCAGCCGCGGCGTCGCGAGAGGGGTGCTCCCCGCGATCCCTCGCATCCCCGACAATCACCGCTCCGTTTCCCCTGGGACGCGCCTTCGGCCGCGGACCGCGCCGTCCGGCCCCGGAGGCGCGCCGCCCCCTGGTGGAGGACGTCCTGCTTCTTACCAGGGACGACAGCGGACGGTGGCCACCTTCGGCCACACGGTCCGGTGCTCCGGCGCGAGCCGGCACGCGTCCTTTCGAGGTGCGCAGCGTACCCCGCGAGGCGCGATGGACGTGCCCGCCGGGCCCCGTCCGGCGCCCCGCGGCGATCGGATCACCGTGCTGTTCGGTGGTCGCAACCGAAAAGTTAGTGATCAAACGGCAGTTTCGGTGGCTCGCTGGCTACGATTGCGCGGCGCCGTGTGCCCATTCGGTGAACACGGCGGCTTACTTCTAACTGCACGGAGGGGTCGATGGGCAGACGCAGGTGGGGGGCTCTGGCCGCGGGGGCCGCGCTCGCACTGGCGACGCTTACGGGGAGCCTCGCCGCGGGCACCCCGGCGCGCGCGGACCAGAGAGGGTCCGAACCGGGGCACGGCAAGGTCGTCAACGCCGACCCGGCGAACTACACGCCGAACGTCATCGACGGCGAGGTCAAGTCGATCATCAAGATCGGCGGCAAGATCTACGTCGGCGGCTCGTTCACCCAGGTGAAGGAGGTCGGCGCCAACAAGCCGACGCTGGTCCGCAACCGCCTGTTCGCCTTCGACGCCGCCACCGGCGCGATCGACCCCGACTTCGTCCCGAACCTCAACAAGGGTGAGGCCAGCGCGCTGCTGCCCGCCCCCGACGGCAAGTCGATCTACGTCGGGGGAAGCTTCAGCGAGATCAACGGCGTCCGGCACTTCGTGCTCGCCCGGATCAACGCCCAGACCGGCGCCCCCATCGCCTCGTTCGACCCCGAGCTCGACGCCAAGGTCCGGGACCTGCGGCTGGCGGGCGGCCGGCTGTACGTCGGCGGCACCTTCGCGACGGTCGGCGGCGCCGCGCGGGCGGCGCTCGCCACCCTCGACCCCGAGACGGGCGCCCGCGACGACTTCGTGAACCTGAACATCGCCGGCACCCAGACCGGCGACGGCGTCACCCAGATCTACAAGATGGACGTCAGCCCGGACGGCTCCAAGCTCGTCGGCATCGGCAACTTCAACTCCGTCGCGGGCAGCACCCGGCGGCAGATCGTCATGGTGGACCTCACGGGCCAGTCCGCGGCGCTCGCGAACTGGGACACCGTCCGCTACGCCGACCAGTGCTCGCAGTCGTTCGACACCTACATGCGCGACGTCGAGTTCTCCCCGAACGGCTCGTACTTCGTGGTGACGACCACCGGCGCGTACGGCGGCTCGGCGAAGCTGTGCGACACCCAGGCCCGCTGGGAGAGCGCCACCACCGGCGGCGGCCAGCAGCCGACCTGGGTGAACTACACCGGGGGCGACACCACCTACGCCGTGGAGATCACCGACACGGCCGTCTACACCGGCGGCCACTTCCGCTGGGCGAACAACCCGTTCGCCGGCGACAGCCCCGGCCAGGGCGCCGTCGGCCGCGAGGGCATCGTCGCGCTCGACCCGGTCAGCGGCCTGCCGTTCAGCTGGAACCCGGGCCGTGACAAGGGCGTCGGCGTCTTCGACATGCTGGCCACCGACGAGGGCCTGTGGATCGGCAGCGACACCGACAACGTCGGCGGCGAGTTCCACCAGAAGCTCGCGCTGTTCCCGGTCGCGGGCGGCACGACCGTCCCCGCCTACAGCACCGGCGAGCTGCCCGGGAACGTCTACTCCGGCGGCGGCATCGGTGTCGGGGCCGCCAACTACCTGAGGCACCGCTCGTTCGACGGCACCACCACCGGCGCCGCGGTCGACGACGGCACCGCGGGCGTCGACTGGCGGACCGCGCGCGGCGCGTTCATGGTCAACGGCGAGCTCTTCTACGGCTCGTCGGACGGCCAGTTCCGGCGCCGCTCGTTCGACGGCACCGCGCTCGGCGCAACCACGGCCATCGACACCGCCGACCAGCTCGTCAGCATGTCGACCTGGCATTCGCAGGTGCCGAACATCACCGGCATGTTCTTCGCCAATGGCCGGATCTACTACACGCGCGGGCAGTCCGCGCTGTACTACCGGACGTTCAACCCGGAGAGCAACGTCGTCGGCGCCCAGGAGTTCACCGCCGTGGGCAACCTGGCCGGCATGAGCTGGAGCTCCGTCGGCGGCATGTTCGTCAACGGCGCGAACCTCTACTACGTCAACAACTCCAACGGCCGCCTCTACCGCGTCGCGTTCTCGGCGGCCGGGGTGCCGTCCGGCGCGTCGACCGAGGTCAGCACCGCCGACTGGCGCGGCCGGACGGTGTTCCTGTACGCGGGCACGCCGAACCAGCCGCCGAACGCCGCGTTCACCGCCAACTGCGACGCGCTCGACTGCGCGTTCAACGCGGCGGGCTCGTCCGACTCCGACGGTTCCATCGCCTCCTACGCGTGGGACTTCGGCGACGGCCAGAACGGCACCGGCGCCACGCCGCAGCACGCGTTCGCCGCGGCCGGCACCTACACGGTGAAGCTGACGGTGACCGACGACCGCGGCGGCAAGGGCACCAAGTCCCAGGACGTCACGGTCGCCCCGAACCAGGCGAACATCGGCTACCGGGGCGGCTCTGGCGGCAACGGCAACGTCACGACGGCCACCGCACAGGTGCCGCCGGCGGTCCAGCCCGGTGACGGCATGCTGCTGATGCTGACGTTCAACAGCAGCGCCGCGACGATGACGACCCCGCCGTCCGGCTGGACGCAGGTCGGCACGCAGGCCGCGGGCACCGCGACGTCCGTCGTCTGGAAGCGCGTCGCTCAGGCCGGCGACGCCGGCACGCAGGTCGCCATCGCGCTCAGCGCCTACACCAAGGCCGACATCCGGCTGCTCGCCTACGAGGGCACCAACGCCACCGACCCGGTGGCGGCGGTGGCCAAGAGCAGCGACGCCGGCACCGTCACCGAGCACACCAGCCCGTCCGCGCAGGTGGACGCAGCCGGCTCGTGGGCGGTGTCGTACTGGGCGGACAAGTCGTCCAGCACCACGTCTTGGACGGCCCCGGCCGGCGTGGAGACCCGCGGCATCGGCATCGGCTCTGCCAGCGGCCGCATCACGGCCCTGGTCGGTGACAGCAACGGCACGGTCGCCACCGGCACCTACGGCGGCAAGACGGCGACGACCGACGCCGCCAGCCGCGCCGCGATGTGGACCATCATCCTGGCCCGCAAGTAAGAAGCACCACCGCACAAACGACGCCCCCCGCCGGACCACCGGCGGGGGGCGTCGCACGTAACGGAGGGCCCGGCGCGAGAAGCAACCAGCACCACCAACCCACCCGCCGCAGAAGCCGCCCCCGAAGCCGAGCCACCGCGACCAGAACCCCACGCGCAGCGCAGGCCCGCGCGAGGGCCAGGCCCGCGTGAAGGGCAGCGCTCACATAGAGGGCGCGCCACATGGAGGACGAGCCCGCGTCACGGGCAAGGCCGCGAAGGACGGCCCACGCGGTGAGGGACGCGCCGCGTGGAGGACGTGCCGTGTGAAGGGCGCGCTGCGTGAAGGGCGCGCCCGCGTGAGGGGCAGGCCCAACGCGGAGGACGCGCCGCGTGGAGGACGGGCCGTGTGAGGGGCGGGCGGCGTCGCGGGCGGGGTCGTGTGAGGGGCGGGCTTACGTGGAGGGCGGGGGCGCGTGAAGACGCGGTGCGCGAAGGGGAGGCCACGGGACGGGCAGGGGCGTGTGGGGGCGCGGCCTGCGTACGGTGGCGGTTTGTGGGGTGTGGCTTTGGGGTGGGTGCTTCAGGCGGCGCGAGGGGTTAGCAGAAGTCGCTCCAGGCCTGGCGGCTCTGGGTGTCCAAGAGGCGGAAGTCGCCGGTGCTCCAGTCGAGGTCGAAGTAGGCGACCCAGAGGGCGTTGCGCTTGGTGAGGTAGGCGTTCATGGCGCGGAGCCAGGAGGCGCGGCGGTCGCCGTTGTCGCCGGCGACGAGGTAGCTGCCGGTCTCGGCGACGCCGAACGGGAGGTTCTCGCCCTTGCTGACGGCCACGACGCGGTCGTACATGGTGGCCGGGTCGTCGTAGCGGCCCTTCTTCCAGCCGAGGTTGTAGACGTCCCAGCCGAGGACCTGGATCACGTCGCGGCCCGGGTAGTAGTCGCGCCAGTCGCGCTTGGACAGCGGGTCGAGGCTCCAGCCCATCAGGACGAGGGTGGCGTGGATGCGGGGGTTGTCGGCCTTGTCGGCGAGGGACCGCAGCCGCCGCCACGCGGCGCGGTAGTCGGCGGCGGTGAAATCGCCGGCGGCGATGTTGTCCTCGGGCTCGTGGTAGTAGACCCAGTAGAGGTCGCGGTCGCGCGGGGCGGTGGCGAACCAGCGGGTCATCGCCTGGTCGTACTTGCCGGCGATGACGTCCTTGGGCGCCAGCTTGAACGAGATGATCGGCGGGCGCTTCCCGGTGTCGGGCTTGCCGGGCCACGCGGGCGGGACGCCCTGGTAGAACAGCCGGACCGTCTCCAGGCCGCCGTAGGCGGCGTCCATGCGGGCGAGGGCCTTCTGGAAGGTCTCGCCCGGCTTGAGTTCGAGGGAGAGCCCGCAGAGCGTCCGGCCGCCGACCGGGGACGTCGTGGGGGTCTTCACCGGCTGCGGTGCCTCCCAGGTGGGCTCCGGCCCGGGCGCGGGAAGCGCCGTGCCGGAGGTCTCCGGCGAGTTGCTCGGCGTCGGCGCGGGCGCGCCCGGCCGGGTCCGCAGGACGAGGCGCGGCCCGTCGCCGGTCTCCCGGGAGTGCAGCGAGACCGCCGACCGGCGGCCCTGGCCGGTGATGGCGAACGCGTAGTGGCCCGGGCCGTTCACCACCCGGCCGACGTCGAAGGACACCTTGGCCGAGTCGGCGGGGGCGGTCGCCACGACGGGCCCGGCGACCGGGCGGTTGCTCCAGGACGTGCCCTCCTCCGTCCAGGAGCCGGGCAGCGTGCGGAGCTCGACCTGGCGCGGCCGGTTCTCCAGCCGGTCGAACGTCATCTCCACGCGGGCCCCGGCGACCGCCGGGGTTCCGGGCGGTACGTCGAACGCGACGTAGGCCTCGGTGTGCCAGCCGGGCCACCGCGAGGCGGTGATCTTCCTGGCCCCGCCGAACGTGGTGCCCGGCATCTCGCGCACCACGTAGGTGTCGGCCGACGCGGGGACGGTGCTGTGCCCGCGCGCGGCGGCCGTCCGGGCGTTGTGGACCGTGCCGCTCCCCGACAGGACGATGGCGGCCGCGGAGCCGCCCACGACCAGCAGGGTGCCCGCGGTGGCGAAGTAGAGGAACGGGTTCGAGCCGCGCCGCCGGCCGCGGCGCCGGCGCGGCGCGTCCGGAGGGACGGGCAGGGAACGGCGGGCGTCGGGCCGGTGATGGCCGCCGGAGAACACCTCGCGCTGTCCGTGATGGCCCACCGACCCGCCCCCTCCCCGCAGAATGGCCCCGTTCCTATCTCACCACGAGTCGCGGCTCAGCCCGCGGGGAACATCCCGAGGCGGCCGTGGTACTCGTGGCCGAGCTGGTCGGTGTCGCTGCCGACGAGCAGCCCCTTCGGGTGGGCGACCAGCGTCTCGACACCGTGACCGAGCGTCCGCGTGGGGTTCCACGCCAGCGCCTTGCCGGTCTTGGGGTTGAGCGCGCCGATGCCGGGGCGCGACACGGCGCCGGGGCCGGCGGAGTCGTGCCCGTAGGGGTTGTCCAGCCAGCGCTGGTGCCCGCCGACGTAGACGGCGGAGCCGGTCACCGAGGTGGACAGCAGCGTGTCGCCGCCCGTCCAGTTGACCCAGGTCGGCTTCTGCCCGGACCCGGTGCGGGACGACTCCCAGCGGGCTGCCGAGTCGCACATCTGGGTCTGGCCGTAGGGGCCGCCCGTGGTGACGACCACGAAGTACTTGCCGTCGGGTGAGAAGTCCATGCCGCGCATGTAGGTGTCGAACGCGGCGAGGTTGCAGGGCGAGGCGTACCGCTCGGTCGCCCAGGTCGACAGCTTCGCGGTGCCCTTGCCGAGGTTGATCATCGCGATCTGGACCCGGCGCTGGCCGTTCACGCGGGTGAACGTCCCGTTGATCACCATGCGGGTGTCGGTGGGGTCGACCGCCATCCGGTACACCTTGAGGTCGCCCGCCCGGGGCGTGGTGACGCTGAAGTTGAACCCGTTGTCGGCCACGCCCGTGAGCCTGTCGACCCGCGCGAGCGCGGTGCGCGCCTTGCCGCCCGCCTTGGTGAAGGAACCGCCGATGTAGAGCCGGGAGCCGCGCACCACCATGGTGTTCACCCGGTAGTTCACGTTGGGCTTGAAGCCGGTGTGGACCTTGTTGGTCGAGACCTTGAGCGCGGTGACCGTGCCGGTCTTGACGCCGTTGACGGTCGTGAACGTCCCGGCGGCGTAGATCCAGTCACTGGACCCGGGCTGGAGCGCGTGGACGGTCCCGTTGACCTTCGGGACGAAGGCCGTGCTGATCTTCCCCGTCCGCATGTCGTAGGCGAACAGGTTGTGCCGCTTGAGCGTCTTCTTGCCGCTGCCGGCCTCGCGGACCTCCTCGAAGTTCCCTCCGACGACGACCCAGTTCCCGACGACGGTGATGGCGCGGACGGTGCCGTCCAGCACGTGCGGGGTGTTGTTCACCGGGTTGGCGGAGACGACCGCCGGCTGGGCGAGGTCGGCGAAGGCGGCCGTGCCCGTGGCGGCGGGGACGGCGAGCGCCGCGAGCGCGGTGGCCGTGAGGCGGGCGAGGGTGGGGCGCATGAAGGTTCTCCGGAGTGCGGCCGGGGAGTCTGATGGCATCTTGTCCTACCACATCGCTGTATTGGGAGAAGGGCTTCCGGTGGAGTGCGTTATGAGAGCGATGCGGCTCGACCGGAGGGCGCCTTGCCGTGGCGCAGGCGATGGTAGAGCACGCGTGCGAGGTAGGCGCCCAGTTCGACGGTGTAGCGGCGCCAGAGGCGGCGTGGCTCGCGCGCCAGGCGGTAGAGGAAGCCGACGCGGAGCTTCAGGACCCAGGCCGGGTAGTAGTCGCGCCGTTCGGCGAGGTGTTCGAAGTAGGCGCCGCAGGTGATGATGACCGGCGCGGTGAGCCGGTCGCGGTACTCGGTGACGAACCGCTGCTGGAGCGGCGTTCCGAGGCCGACGTGCAGGATGTCCGGGGCCGCCTCGTTGATCTCGGCGACGAGGCGCTCGGCGGTCTCGGCGGGGATTCGGCCCCGCCCGTCCGCCCAGTGGCCGTGCAGGGTGCCCGCGATCTCCAGGCCCGGGTACCACGCGCGGAGGTTCGCGGCGGCGGCCTCGGCGACGCCGGGGGCGTTGCCGAACAGGAAGACGCGCCAGCCCTCCTCGGCCGGCTGGCCGAACAGGTCGTCGGTGAGGTCGTCGTTGGCCATCCGGCCGGGGACGGGGCGGCCGAAGACCTTCGCGGCCAGCACGACGCCCCAGCCGTCCGGGAGGTCGAGGTCGAAGCCGTTCATCAGGTCGCGCAGCGCCGGATCCTTCTGCGCCTTGAGGACGTAGTCGGGGTTGGCGAAGGTGACCGTCAGTTTGGACCGCTCCTTGACGGCCGCCGCCACGAAGGACCGGAACTGCACGACGTCCGCGCGGCTGACCCGTACGCCGAGGACGTCCACGGTGTCGTGCGGCCATCGTTGGTCCACGTCTCGTTCTGCTCTCCTGAAGCGCCGGCGATGCCGGGGGAAACGGCCGGAGAGGGCAGCGTATCCCGGTTCAGGGCGGCGCGGCGGCGGAGGACGAGCCAGGCGGCGACCGTGGCGGAGGTGAGGACGGTCATGGTCCAGGCGAGGGGGGCGGGGCCGATGCCGAGCATCTTCAGGGAGGAGGCGACCAGCACGAGGGTCAGCACGCGCCGGATCAGGGCGCTCGGGGCGCGGGAGGAGATCCGGGAGCCGAGGTAGACGCCGGGGATGGAGCCGGCCAGCAGGGCGGCGGTGACCTCCATCCGGAAGTCGCCGAACAGCAGATGGCCGATGGCGGCCGCGAAGACCAGCGGGACGGCCTGGAGCAGGTCCGTGCCGACGAGCTGGTTGGCCTTGAGCGTCGGGTAGAGGGCGAGCAGCGCGACGATGATGAGGGAGCCGGAGCCGACCGAGGTGACGCCGACGACGAGTCCGCCGACGGCGCCGATCAGCACGGTCGGGACGGGGCGGACCGCGATCTCGGGGGTCCGGTCGCCGTCGCCCTCGGCCTGTCCGGAGCGCCCCCGGTAGGCGAGGTAGCCGCGCAGCACGAGCCCGGCGGCGGCGATCATCAGGGCGACGCCCATCGCCTTGCCGATGACGTTCTCGACGGAGTGCCCGTGGCCGAGTGCGCGGGCCAGCAGGACGCCGGAGAAGGCGGCGGGCACCGAGCCCGCGCACAGCCAGCCGACCAGCCGCATGTCGATGGTGCCCTGCCGGTAGTGGACGGCGCTGCCCACCGGCTTCATCACGGCCGCGGCGACCAGGTCGCTGGAGATGGCGGCGAGCGGGCTCACCCCGAAGAAGGTCACGAGCATGGGCGTCATCAGGGCGCCACCGCCCATACCGGTCAGTCCCACGATGATGGCGACGAGGAACGAGCCGAGCGCCATCGTCCAATCGAAGTCCATCGGCATGGCCTACCTGTCATGTAGGAAATATGGTTAACACGATAGGCGACGCCCCCCAGATCAGGTAAGTCAGGGTGGGAAGGGACGAATGGGGCGGGGGAGGCTACTCCGGTCGCACCCAGCCGCCGTCGACCAGCAGGTCGAGGACCTGGGCGACCGCCTCGTCCGGCGTCAGCCGGGAGGTGTCGAGCGTCAGGTCGGCGTCGTCCGGCTCCTCGTAGGGGTCGGAGATCCCGGTGAACTCGGGGATCTGGCCGGCGCGGGCCTTGGCGTACAGGCCCTTGCGGTCGCGGCGCTCGCACTCCTCCAGCGGCGTCGCCACGTGCACGAGGATGAAGTCGCCCACGGCGGACACCATCCGGCGCACCTCGGCGCGCGTGGCCGCGTAGGGGGCGATCGGCGCGCAGATGGCGGTGCCGCCGTGCCGGGTGATCTCGGCGGCGACGAAGCCGATGCGGCGGATGTTGAGGTCGCGGTCGGCGCGCGAGAACGTGAGGCCCGCCGACAGCATCCGCCGGACGACGTCGCCGTCCAGGAGCGTGACCGTCCGGCCGCCGCGCTCCACCAGCGCGTCGGCCAGGGCGCGCGCGACCGTGGACTTCCCGGAGCCGGACAGGCCGGTGAAGAACACCGTGATGCCGCGCGAGCGCTTCGGCGGGCGCGCCAGCGCCAGCTCGGCTGCGACGGCGGGCGGGGTGAACCAGTCGGGGACGGGCTCGCCCGCGTCCAGCAGCTCGTTCAGCCGCTCGGGGGTCAGCTCGGCCTGCACGTGGTCGGGCTCGATGCGCGCGACGGGCCGCCAGACCTCCACGTCGGCGTCGTAGGCCCACGGCTCCGGCACGACGAGCGGGATGGCGGTGTCCTCCATCTCCCGCTCCGCGAGCAGGTGGGTGGCGCCGTAGGCGGCCGCGACGTGCGCGTGGAGCAGGACGTCGCGCTCCCGGTCGCCGCGCGCGGGCAGCGGCACGGGGATGATCTGGGTGCCCTCCGGCAGCTCCTTGCGGACGCCCAGCAGCGCCCGGACGAGGGACTCGTCGTGCTCGCCGCCCAGCAGCGGCAGGACGAGCACCTTCGCGGCGAGCCGCTCGGCGACCTGGCGGAGCTGGCCGAGCTGCTTGCGGTGCAGGGGCTCGCGGGTGGCCACCGCCAGCACGCCGCCCTCGAACGCGTCCAGCTCGTCGGGGCGGCGGCGCAGGCGGTGGAACGGTCCGTGCGCGGGGGCGCGGAGTGCTTCCAGCGGTCCGGCGAGCCGCCACGCCTGGGTGGTCGGGTCCTGCCACGCCTCGCCGACCTTCAGCACCGCGAGCGGCACGCCCTCGGGGTCCTGCAGGACGATCCGCTCATGGCCGGTCAGGTCCTTGGGGACCGTGAGCGTGACCGGGACCGGCCACGGGGTGCCGTCCGCGAGCCGCCCCCCGGCGATCACCATGGCGGTGTCGAACGAGCCGAGGAAGCCCGTCAGCGGGCGGTAGACGCCCGCCAGGATCAGTTCGAGGTCGGCGAGCTCGACCGGGTCCGGCGTCCAGGCGGGCAGGTCGCGCAGCGTGTCGGGAAGGCCGGCTTCGACGGTCACCGCGATCTCCGATCCCGCCCGGCCGCGGGGCCGGGCTCGTCCGTGTCGAGCAGGGGTATACGCAGGAAAAATACTGCCCCGTCCGGACCGCGCGCACGTCCGCCCCGGCTCGGACGCATCGTCCCCTCCGCTCAGATGACCCGCGCGAAGCGGTTCTCGGGTTTGCGGATGACGAAGGTGACCTCGCTGTGGTCGGCGGTGAGGCGGCCCCGGCCGGCCGCCGACACCAGCCGGCACAGCAGGTCGGCGAGGCCGGTTCCGGCCCCGAAGCGCGGCAGGGCGTCGAGGGACTGCCGGGAGGTGTACTCCTCGGCGATGACCAGCCCCCGCATGACGCAGTACCAGCGCATGCCCGCCAGGGACGCGACCCGGTCGTAGACGGCGGGCGGCGGGCTCGTCCGGATGACCGGCACCGGGCGGGGCGCGGCGGCGGCCGGCGCCGGCCCGGCCCCCTCGGGCTCCCGCGCCGCGGGCACGGGCGGGGGCTCTCCCGCCGGGGCCTGCTCGGCGCCGGCCGGCCCGGCCCCGTCGGCGCCCACCGGGTACGGGACGCGGGCGTGGGCGCCGCGGGCACGGCCCCGGCGGTCCGCGACCGGGGGGCGCCCGGGGCGGGGGCGGCGCCTCCGGCCGGACGCGCGCAGCCACCGTGGGAGCGTGCGGTCCAGGAACCCGAACGCGGTGTCGCGGTCGCGCATGTGCACCAGCAGCAGCCCGCCGGGCTTCAGCGCGGCGACGAACCGGTCGAGGACCAGTTCGGCGTGCGGGACGCGCTCGATCAGGTACGTGGCGTGGACGATGTCGAAGGCGCGCGGCGGCAGCGGGACGGTGCGCAGGTCGCCGAGGTGCCAGGTGTCGAGGTCGGGCCGCTCGCAGGTGTAGGCGCGCAGCTCCGGGGACTCCATGTCGACCCCGGTGACGTCGCATTCGCGGCCGCCGAGGTCCAGGCCCGTCCCCCAGCCGCAGCCCGCTTCGAGGATGTGGATCCGCTGCAGGGGCTTCTCTAGGGCGTACTGGCGGGCGCGTTCTGAGAAGAGATCGCCGTCGTTGACCGGCGGCGTACGCAGATCGGTCACAGTCTCGCAGCGTAATCGCCCGGATGCGCTCCGTCCCCTATTTGCCTTTTCTTGGCGGCGCCCGTGTCGCCCTGACCGCGCGCCGGGGCCTCCAGGGGGCGCTCCGGCGGCGGTCGAACGGGTGCGGTCCGGGGCGCGTACCCTGGTACGCGATACCGGGGTCCGCTGGGATTCCGGGTTTTCGGGCTGCCCTGCCTCGGGGTGAGCGGCGAAGTAGCGGCGAAAAATCGGGCGAATAATGACGCTTTCTGGACTTGTTGACCTTGCGTGCACCGACCCCGGTCTGCGGCACGCGCTCTCGCGGGCGCGTTCGGACACCGAGATCGTGGCGCCCCCGGCGCTGTGGCCGATCCTGGCCGCGGCCCTGAGCCGCCGCCTCCGCGAGGACGGCGGCGGCGTCGTGCTCGCGGTGACCGCGACCGGCCGCGAGGCGGAGGACCTGACCGCCGCGCTGTCGAGCCTGCTCGCCCCCGACCGCGTCGCGCACTTCCCGGCGTGGGAGACGCTGCCGCACGAGAAGCTGTCGCCGCGCTCGGACACGGTGGGGCAGCGGCTCGCGGTGCTGCGCCGCCTCGTCCACCCGGGCGCGGGCGGCCCGCCCGGCGAGGACGGCTCGGCCAAGGGCGGCGTGCTGGACGTGGTGGTGACGCCGGTCCGCGCGGTGCTCCAGCCGATCGTGTCCGGGCTCGCCGACCTGGAGCCGGTGCGGCTCGCCTCCGGCGAGGACGCCGACATGGACGACACGGTCCGGAGCCTGGTGGACGCCGGGTACCACCGCGTCGACCTGGTGGAGAAGCGCGGCGAGATCGCGGTGCGCGGCGGGATCCTCGACGTGTTCCCCCCGACCGAGGAGCACCCGCTGCGGGTGGAGTTCTGGGGCGACACCGTCGAGGAGATCCGCTACTTCAAGGCCGCCGACCAGCGCTCCCTGGAGGTGGCGCAGGCCGGGCTGTGGGCGCCGCCGTGCCGCGAGCTGCCGCTGACGGAGAAGGTGCGCGAGCGCGCGAAGCTGCTCGCCGAGGAGCACCCCGCCCTGGAGGAGATCCTCGGCCGGATCGCCGACGGCGACACCGTCGAGGGCATGGAGGCGTTCTCGCCCGTCCTCGCCGAGAGCATGGAACTGCTGACCGACCTGCTGCCGGACGGGTCGGCGCTGCTGGTCTGCGAGCCGGAGCGCATCCGCACCCGGTCGGTCGAGATGGTCCGCACGAGCCAGGAGTTCCTGGAGGCGAGCTGGGTCAACGCCGCCGCCGGGGGAGAGGCGCCGATCGACCTCGGCGCCGCGGCGTTCCGCTCGCTGGAGGAGGTCCGCGCGCACAGCGCGGAGCTGGGGCTGCCGCGGTGGAGCGTGACGGCGCTGAACCCGCTCGCGGCGGGCGGCGCGGCCGGTGAGCTCCCGGACGGCGAGACGCCGGGCGCCGCGGAGTGGTTGAGCCTCGGCGTGCAGGCGGCGGAGGCGTACCGCGGCGACACCTCCCGCGTCGTCGGCGACCTCAAGGGCTGGACGGACGGCGGCTGGCGCGTGGCGCTGGTCACCGCCGGTCACGGGCCGGCCGAGCGCCTCGTCCAGCTCGCCCGGGAGGAGGGCGTCGGCGCCCGGCTCGCCGACCTCGCCGAGCCGCCCGAGCCGTCGGTGGTCACCGTCACGACCGGGCTGCTGGAGAGCGGGTTCATCTGGGAGTCGGTCAAGCTCGCGGTGCTGACCGAGACCGACCTGTCGGGGCAGAAGTCGTCCACTCGCGACATGCGGCGCATGCCGTCGCGGCGGCGCGGCGGCATCGACCCGCTCCAGCTCAAGCCGGGCGACTACGTCGTGCACGAGCAGCACGGCGTCGGGCGCTACGTGGAGATGGTCAGCCGGACGGTGCAGGGCGCCACCCGCGAGTACCTGATTCTGGAGTACGCCAAGAGCGACCGGCTGTTCGTCCCGACCGACCAGCTGGAGGAGCTCACCCGGTACGTCGGCGGCGAGGCGCCCAGCCTGCACCGGCTCGGCGGCGCCGACTGGCAGAAGGCCAAGTCCCGCGCCCGCAAGGCGGTCAAGCAGATCGCCGGGGAGCTGATCCGGCTGTACTCGGCGCGGATGGCGAGCCCCGGCCACGCGTTCGCGCCCGACACCCCGTGGCAGCGGGAGCTGGAGGACGCGTTCCCCTACAACGAGACGCCCGACCAGCTCGCCGCCATTGACGAGGTGAAGGGCGACATGGAGCGGTCCGTCCCGATGGACCGGCTCATCTGCGGCGACGTCGGCTACGGCAAGACCGAGATCGCCGTGCGGGCGGCGTTCAAGGCCGTCCAGGACGGGCGGCAGGTCGCGGTGCTGGTGCCGACGACGCTGCTGGTGCAGCAGCACATGTCGACGTTCAGCGAGCGGTTCGCGGCGTTCCCCGTCACGGTGCGGCCGATCAGCCGGTTCCAGTCCGACAAGGAGATCGAGGAGACGCTGCGCGGGCTGTCGGAGGGCTCGGTGGACGTCGTGGTCGGCACGCACCGGATCCTGTCCGCGCAAACCCGGTTCAAGAACCTCGGCCTTGTGATCATCGACGAGGAGCAGCGGTTCGGCGTCGAGCACAAGGAGGAGCTGAAGCGGCTCCGAACGCAGGTGGACGTGCTCGCCATGTCCGCGACGCCGATCCCGCGGACGCTGGAGATGGGCCTCACCGGCATCCGGGAGATGTCGACGATCCTCACCCCGCCGGAGGAGCGGCACCCCGTCCTGACGTTCGTCGGCCCGTACGAGGAGAAGCAGATCGCCGCGGCGATCAGGCGCGAGCTGCTGCGCGAGGGCCAGGTGTTCTTCGTGCACAACCGGGTCCGGTCCATCAACAAGGTGGCGGCGAACCTGGCGCGGCTCGTCCCGGAGGCGCGGATCGCGGTCGCGCACGGCCAGATGAACGAGAACGAGCTCGAGAAGGTCATGGTCGACTTCTGGGAGAAGAACCACGACGTCCTCGTCGCGACCACGATCGTGGAGTCCGGGCTGGACGTGCCGAACGCCAACACCCTCATCGTCGACCGCGCCGACATGTACGGGCTGTCGCAGCTCCACCAGCTGCGCGGGCGCGTCGGGCGCGGCCGGGAGCGGGCCTACTCCTACTTCCTCTACCAGCCGGAGCAGCCGCTCACCGAGACCGCGCACGAGCGGCTCGCGACGCTGGCGCAGCACACCGAGGTCGGCGCCGGCATGTACGTCGCGATGAAGGACCTGGAGATCCGCGGCGCGGGCAACATCCTCGGCGCCGAGCAGTCCGGGCACGTCGCGGGCGTCGGGTTCGACCTGTACGTCCGGATGGTCGGCGAGGCGGTGCGGGAGCTGAAGGAGGGCGGCGGCGAGCCCGAGGCCGTCGAGACGAAGGTCGAGCTGCCCGTCGACGCGCACCTGCCGCACGAGTACGTGCCGGGCGAGCGGCTCCGGCTGGACGCCTACCGGCGGATCGCCGCGATCACGTCCGAGGACGAGATCGGCGCCGTGCACGAGGAGCTGAAGGACCGGTTCGGGCCGCTGCCCGTCCCGGTGCTGAACCTGCTGGAGGTCGCCCGCTTCCGGGCCAAGGCCCGCAAGGCGGGGCTGACCGACGTCACCCTGCAGGGCAACTTCGTCAAGTTCATGCCCGTGCACCTGCCCGACTCCAAGCAGGTGCGGCTCCAGCGGCTGTACCCGAAGAGCATCCTGAAGCCGGCGACCGACACCCTGCTGGTGCCCGCGCCTAAGACCGCGCCGCTCGGCGGCCGCCCGCTGCGCGACCAGGAGCTGCTGGAATGGGCGACCGACCTGGTGGACGCGCTGTTCCTGGAGTCCCCGGCGCGGCGCTAGGCTGGCGCCGCCCCGACAGAGCGATATTCGACCGAGCGACGAGACGAGGAATCCGTGCCTGGTAAGTCCGTGAAGGCAGCGGTGGCGGCCGTGCTGGCGGCCGGCGCGCTGGCCGGCTGCGGCGGCTCCCCGAAGGTCGGCACCGCCGCACTCGTCGGCGACGACCGCATCACCGTCAGCACGCTCAGCCAGACCGTCCGCGACTGGCGCGCGCAGTTCCGCGCGGACCCGGCGGCCAACGAGCTGCGCGCGAACCCGGCGGGCCCGGCGCCGCAGCTCGCCGGCGACTCCGAGTCCGACCTGCAGGGCGCACTCACCCTGCTGATCAACTTCCGGGTCGCCGACCGGGTGGCGCGGCGGGCGGGGGTGGAGGTCACCGGAGGGCAGGTCGACGGCGCCCTCCAGGCCCTGGACCACCAGGGCGGGGCCCAGTCGATCACGCTGGCGAGCGGGCTGCCCCGCGCGCACGCCCGCGACCTGGCCCGGCTCGTGGCCACGCAGCTCGCGGTCATGCAGCGGTTCGGCGCCGACCTGAACAACCGGCTGAGCCCGGCGACGCAGCAGGCCGGCCGGCAGTGGAACGAGCTGTTCCAGCGCACCGCCGCCGGGATGCACATCGAGGTGAACCCGCGCTACGGGCACTACGACCCCGCCAGGTTCGAGGTCGCCCCGATCGTGTACCGGCTGTCCAGCCCCGATTCGGGTATCTGAGGCGCATGAGCCTCACCCTGCTCGCGACCACCCACCGCGTTGCGCCGGGCCTGCTGTCGTGGCGGGCCTGGGACGCGCTCCGGTCGGCGGACGCCGTCCGGCTCCGGGGCGGGCATCCGCTGCTGCCCGCGCTCCTGGACGCGGGCGTCGTCCCGGACCTCGTGGACGCCCCCGACCCGGCCCTGCTGGTCGCCGACGCCCGCGCCGCGGACGTGCTGTGGGTGGCCGCGCCCGAGGGCGACGAGGCGCTGATGCGCGAGATCGGGGCGCTCGTCGTCGACGACCCGCTGGACGTCGAGGTGCTGCACGGCTCCTACGACCTGCCCGGCGCGCGGCTGCTCGACCTGGTCTCGGTGATGGACACGCTGCGCCGCGAATGCCCGTGGGACCGCAAGCAGACGCACGCCACCCTCGTCCCGTACCTGCTGGAGGAGGCCTACGAGGTCCTCGACACCGTCGAGGAGGGCGACTACGGCGCGCTCCGCGAGGAGCTGGGCGACGTGCTGATGCAGGTGGCGTTCCACTCGGTGGTGGCCGCCGAGCGCGACGACGGGACCGCGTTCACGATCGACGACGTGGCGGGCGCGATCGTCGACAAGCTCGTCCGGCGGCACCCGCACGTGTTCGGGGACGTCACCGTCTCCGGCGCCGACGAGGTCAACGCCAACTGGGAGCAGATCAAGGCGGCCGAGCGTGCGGAGAAGAGCGGCGCGGACGCCTCGGCGCTCGACGGGGTGCCGATGGGCCAGCCCGCGCTGTCGCTGGCGGCGCAGCTGCAGCGCCGCGCCGGGCGCATCGGCGCGCCGGCCGCCCTCGCCGACGGCCTGGCGGACGAGGCCGGGGCCGAGTTCGGCGGACGGCTGTTCGCGCTGGTCCGGGAGGCCGGTGAGCGGGGTGTGGACGCGGAGGCCGAGTTGCGCGCCGTTTCGCGGGTATTCCGCGAGCGTGTCCGAGCGTGGGAGCGGCGGGAGCGACGCGACCCCTGAATCGGGGGATAATGGGCGAAACCTCGCCGATGGGGTGGCCCGCGCGAGATGCCGCGTCTACTCTGAGCGCGTGCCGACCGAGCCCGGAAGCGACGCAGGGGATACCGGGAGCGGGGTCCCGGCGGCGCGGCGCCCTCGCCCGCGACGCCTGCTCACCTCGTCGACGACCCGTGCCGAGAAGGCCCGCGCGGTGCGCGGCCTCGGCGCCTTCGGCGGGCTGGCCGGCCTGCTCGTCGCGCTCCTGCTGCTGCCGACCGCGTGCACGGCGGGCGTCGGCGCCCGCGACGCCGCCGGCTGGTTCGAGGCCGAGCCGGACGGACTGTCGACCTCCGGCGTCCCGCAGCGCTCGAAGATCCTCGCCGCGGACGGCACCACCATCGCCACGTTCTTCTACCAGAACCGGGTCGACGTCCCGCTGGAGAAGATCGCCCCGGTGGTGCGCCAGGCGGTGCTGGCGATCGAGGACAGCCGGTTCTACGAGCACGGCGCCATCGACGCGCAGGGCACGCTGCGGGCGCTCGCCAGCAACCTCAGCAGCGGCCAGGTGACGCAGGGCGGCTCCGGCATCACCCAGCAGTACGTGAAGAACCTGCTGCTCACCCAGGCCGACTCCGACGCCGAGCGGCGGGAGGCGCGGGAGGTCTCGGCCGCCCGCAAGATCCGCGAGCTGAAGTACGCGGTGGCGCTGGAGAAGAAGTTCAGCAAGGACGAGATCCTGCGCCGCTATCTGAACATCGCCTACTACGGCGACGGCGCCTACGGCGTCGAGGCGGCGTCGCGGCACTACTTCTCCAAGCACGCCTCCCAGCTCACGCTGCCCGAGGCGGCGCTGCTCGCCGGCGTCGTCCGCTACCCCTACGCCTACGACCCGATCCGGCACCCCGGGGCGGCCCGGGAGCGCCGCGACACCGTCCTGACCCGGATGGCCGAGCTCGGCTGGATCGACCAGGCCAAGGCGGACGAGGCCAAGCGGGAGCCCCTCAAGCTGGACGTCGACAACGTCCGCAGCGGCTGCGTCACCAGCAAGGCCCCGTTCTTCTGCGACTACGTCCAGCGCGAGATCCTCACCGACCCGGTGTTCGGGAAGACGCAGCTGGACCGCGAGAAGCTGCTCAAGCGCGGCGGCCTGACGATCCGCACCACCCTGGACAGGCGGGCGCAGAAGGCCGCGCAGCGCGCCGTCGACGGGCACGTCCCGCCGAAGAACTCCGCGCACAAGGCCGCCGCCGAGGCGATGGTCGAGCCGGGCACCGGCGAGATCAAGGCGATGGCCGTGGACCGCCGGCTCGGCCCCGACCGGGACCGCGGCAAGACGTGGATCAACTTCGCCGCCGACGCCAGCCACGGCTCCAGCATCGGCATGCAGGCCGGGTCGACGTTCAAGGCGTTCACGCTGGCCGCCGCGCTGGACGAGGGGCTGCCGTTCGGCACCCGGCTGATGGCGCCGCGCGCGTACACGCCGGTCGGCTACCGCAACTGCGACGGCGACCGCGTCGGCGACCCGTCGGCGTCCCTGCGCAACTCCGCCGACGGCGAGGGCGGCAAGCAGTTCAGCCTCGTCACCGGGACGCACCACTCGGTCAACACGTTCTTCCTCGCCCTGGAGAAGAAGGTCGGCCTCTGCGACACCGTCAGGATGGCCGAGCGGCTCGGGATGAAGCAGGCGAACGGCAAGGCGCTGGAGCAGTACCCGTCGTTCACGCTGGGCTTCAACCCCGTCTCGCCGCTGCGGCTGGCGGCGGCCTACGCGGCGTTCGGCGCCCGCGGCCGCTACTGCGAGCCGGTCGCGATCCGGGAGATCCGCGACGCCTCCGGCCACCGGCTGAAGGTCCCGGGCCGGCACTGCGAGCAGGCGCTCGACGAGGGCGTCGCGGACGCCGTCAACTACGTCCTGCGAGGCGTCCTGACCAAGGGGACCGCGCGCGGCATGGGCCTCGGCCGCGACGCCGCCGGCAAGACCGGGACCGTCGACAACTTCTCCGCCGCCTGGTTCGCCGGGTACACCCCGGACCTCGCGGCGGCGGTGTGGGTCGGCGACCCGCGCGGCGGCTACAAGCACCCGATGGAGAACCTGTGCATGGACGGCCGGTGCTACGGCGCCGTGTTCGGGGCGACGATCCCGGCGCCGATCTGGCAGCAGAGCATGCTCGGGGCGCTCTCGCACACCGACCCGACCTCGTTCCACCGGCCCCCGTCGCACTTCTTCAGCAGGGGCTCCGGCGAGGACCGGGCCAAGGTGCCCGACGTGCGCGGCATGAAGCCGAGCGAGGCCGTGGCCCGGCTCCGCGCCGCGGGCTTCAAGGCGCGGGTGGGCGCGCCCGTCGAGTCCCGCCGGTTCCCGAAGGGGACGGTCGCCGGCATGTCGCCGACGTCGGCCGAGCCCGGCGACACCATCACGCTGCACATCAGCAAGGGCGCCAAGCGCAAGCAGGACAAGCAGCGGCGGGGAGGCGGCCTGCCCACCGGCCCGGTCGTCCCGGCGCCCGGCGACCCCGCCCAGCAGGCCCCCGCCTGACCTGGGTCGACGTGTGATCGTCCGGCTGCCGGGTAGATCGGTTCGGGGAGATCGACAGCGGGGACGGACGCCCGCACTGATCGTTTCGGGGGACGAATCGCCATGCGAGCCATCGCCGTGTCGGAGTACGGGGCCACCCCGGCGCCGATGAACCTGCCGCCCCCGGAGCCGGGACCGGGCGAGATCCTGGTGCGGGTGATCGCCGCGGGGCTCAACCCGCTGGACTGGAAGATCGCCGAAGGCATGCTCAAGGACTCCGTCGACGTGCCGTTTCCGCTGATCCTCGGCCGGGACGGCGCGGGCGTCGTGGAGGAGGCCGGCGAGGGGGTGACCCGGCTGCGGGCCGGTGAGCAGGTGTACGGGTGCTTCGCGGCGGTGGAGCGGGGGCTCGGCAGCTACGCCGAGTACGCGATCGTCCGCGAGGACGGGCCCGTCGCGAAGATGCCGGAGGGCATGATCTACACGCAGGCGGCGGCGGTGCCGACGGCGAGCGCGACCGCCCTCGCCATGGTCGAGCAGGCGCGGATCGACACCGGCCAGACCGTCCTCGTGGTCGGCGCGACCGGCGGCGTCGGGCAGAGCGTCGTGCAGCTCGCGGCCCGCGCGGGAGCCAAGGTCATCGCGACCGCCCGCGACGACATGGCGGGCACGATGCGGCGCCTCGGCGCGGACGAGACCGTCGACCACTCGGCCGGCGACCTCAACCGGCAGGTGCTCGGCGTCCACACCGACGGGATCGACGCCGTCCTCGACATGGTCAGCGACACCCGGGCGGCCGAGCACCTCGCGCAGCTGCTCCGGCCGGGCGGCACCTACATCACCACCACCTGGGCGGTGAACCCCGACGCCATGGAGGCCAAAGAGCTGCGCGGCGTCAACTTCAAGGGCGAGCCGTCCGCCGAGCTGCTGGACCGGCTCTCCGACCTGATCGACGCGGGCGCGCTGCGCGTCCGGGTCGAGCGGGAGGTACCGCTGGAGCAGGCGGCCGACGCCCTCGCCGACAACCGGCTCGGCGGCGCGCGCGGCAAGACCGTGTTGCGCATCTGACACCTCGCGGAGGTGAGGACGGCGGCGGTGCGGGCATGCAGAGCCGGGAGGAGGAGGCACATGAACGAGAGCGAGCCCGAAGACGACCGGCGCGCCCGGCTCCGCGACCTCGAGGAATCGCTGGCGCGGCTGCGCGCCGACCTTCCCTCGCCGTCCGGCGACCCCACGGACATGGTGGACTCCGGGCAGTACCTCGCCCAGCGCGAGGAACTGCAGGGGCAGATCGACCTGCTGGAGGCCGAACGCGAACGCCTCCGCGCCGATCTCGGCATGACCTGAGCGGCCTGGAGGCGGCCCGGAGGCGGCCGGGAACAAACCCCGGCGGCCTCCGGTTGCGTGGGCATGACCACCTACGAGGAGTTCGAGCGCGCGACGTTGTTCTTCGACGCCCGGGACTACGCGGGCGCGGCGCGCATGCTGGCCCCGATCGTCGACGGCGACCCGGGCAACCGCGCCGCGGTCGAGCTGCTCGCCCGCGCGTACTTCCACAGCGCCCAGCTCGGCCCCGCCGAGGAGACGTTCCGCCGGCTGATCGAGCTGGACCCCGGCAACGGCTGGGCGCACGAGGCCCTCGCCCGCACCCTGGAGCGGCGGAGCCGCCCGGACGAGGCCCGCGCGTTCCGCAAGCTGGCGCGCGCCATGGGCGTCGCGCCCGCGGAGCAGGTCGAGGTCTCCGTGACCGCCGCCGACCTGGCCTGACGGGTCAGTCCGCGGACTCGTCGCGGGGGAGGCGCAGGACGAACCGGGCGCCGGGGACGCCGTCGATGCGGTCGGTGAGGATCAGCGAGCCGCCGTGCGCCTCGGCGATGTCGCGGGAGATCGCGAGGCCGAGGCCGGTGCCGCCGGCGTCGCGGTGCCGGCCCTCGGCCAGCCGCGCGAACCGCTCGAAGACGCGCTCGCGGTCCTCCGGCGCCACGCCCGTCCCGTCGTCGATCACCTCGACCACCGCGGTGGCGGGCGGCTCGTTGCGCAGGATCACCGTCACCTCGTCGACGGCGTGCCGGTCGGCGTTGTCGATCAGGTTGGTGAGCAGCCGCCCCAGCTCGCTGCGCCCGCCGCGCACCGTCACCGGCCCCTCCGCCAGCACCGTCACCTGGACGCGGCGGGGGCGGCGCAGCACCTCCTGGTCGGTGATCTCGGTCAGGTCCACCCGCTCGCGGGAGAAGCCGCGGTCGGCGTCGAGCCGGGCCAGCGCCAGCAGGTCGTCCACCACGGCCGACAGCCGCTCGGTGTTGAGCAGGATGGCGCGCAGCGTGGCGGGGACGTCGGCGTCCTCGGGGGCCGAGAGCGCCAGTTCCAGCTCCATGCGCAGCGCGGTGAGCGGGCTGCGCAGCTCGTGCGACACGTCCGAGACGAACGCGCGCTGCCGCGCGACGGCCTCCTCCAGGCGGTCCAGGGTGGCGTTCACGCTGTCGGCGAGCCGGCCCACCTCGTCCCGGCGGGCCGGGGCCGGGACGCGGCGCTCCAGGTCCGTCGCGGTGATCTCGTCCAGCTTCCGGCGGATGTCCTCGACCGGACGCAGCGCCCGGCTCACCGACAGCCACGTCCCGTAGCCGGCGAGCCCGGTGACGAACGGGACGAAGAACAGGAGCAGCGCCGCCGTGAGCGGGCGCGGCAGCGGCCCCGGCCGGGGAGCCAGCGAGTAGATGAACACCGCGTCCGGCCCGATCCCCACCCGGCGCTCGACGACCACGAAGCAGCGGGCGCCGGGCGCGTCGATGCCGCAGAGGGGGGCGACCCGGCGCTCCTCGAACGGCGACGGCGGCGGGAGCGGGACCCTGGCGCGGCCCTGCATCCGCGGCGTGGCCGCGAGTATGTCGCCCCGCTGGTCCACCACCTGCTGCAGGGTGTCGGTGGTGGGCGAGATGTCCAGGGTCAGCTGACCCTTCTGGAGCGCCGTCGCCGTCCGCCGGTTGTTGCGCGTCAACTGCCGGACAAGGTCGTCGTAGGCGTCCTGGTGGACCTGGACCAGCAGTACCGCGCTCAGCACCGACGACAGCACGAAGGCGATCAGGGAGGCCGCCACCGTCACCCGGAACCGGATCTCCGGGTGGCGCAGGACGGCCCGCCAGATCCAGTGGCTCGGGCCCGTGGAGGGCCGGCTGAGCCGGGCGCGTATGACGACCTCCCGGTGGTGCTGCACTCATGTCAGTACCGGGAATTCTTGCCTGAACAGGGCAAACTGCACCCTGGCCGCCGGGTAAAAGATTCTCAGGCGGAGGCCTCGTCGACGCCCCAGCGGCGCCTGATCGCCCCGTCCACCAGGCCGAACAGCTGGTCGATCACGATGCCGAGGACCAGGATCACCAGCATGTAGGAGATCATGTCGGCGGTGTTGTTGAGCTCCCTGGCCTGCGACAGCAGCACGCCGAGCGAGGTCGTGTCGCCGATCACGACCAGCAGTTCGCCCGCCATCAGGCTGCGCCACGCGAACGCCCAGCCCTGCTTCAGCCCCGCCACGAACGAGGGCAGCGACGCCGGCAGGATCAGGTGCCGGTACAGCGGGATGCCGCGCAGCCCCATCACCTTCCCCGCGCGCAGCAGGATCGGCGGCGTGTAGTCGACGCCCGCGATCAGCCCGTTGGCGATCGACGGCGCGGCCCCGAGGATCACCACGAACAGGATCGCGCTCTCGCTGAGCCGGAACAGCAGGATGGCGAGCGGGAACCAGGCGATCGACGGCATCGTCTGCAGCCCGGTGATCAGCGATCCGAAGGCGCGGCGCAGCACCCGGAACCGCGCCACCAGCGCGCCGACCCCCACCCCGACCGCGACGGCGAAGGCGAACCCGACGGCGGCCCGCCGCATCGTCAGCGCGACCGCGTCCCAGAACCGCGCCGAGGTGAGCCGGCCCCAGAAGACCGGGAGGGTGTCGCGGGGGCCGGGAAGCACCCACGGCTCCTTCCAGCCGCTCCACACGACCAGCTGCCAGGCCGCGAGCGCGATCAGCACGGCCGCGGCCATCGGCCACGCCGCCGACCACGCCCGCCGGCCGAACCTGGTGCGCGCCGTCCCGCCGCCGAGCTCCAGCGCGTCGAGCCCGGCCAACTCGCGGTCGAGCCGCGCCGTCTCCTCCGGAGCCTCTCCCTTCACCACGTCATGCGCCATGCCGGACGACCTCCTCGCGCAGCCGGTCGGTGACGGAGGCGCCCAGGGAGGCGACCTCGGGGGAGTCGATCCGCCGCGGCCGCTCCATCGGGACGGGGAACTCCGCCACGACCCGGCCCGGGCGGCTGCTGAGCAGCACCACCCGGTCGCCGAGCCGGACCGCCTCCCTGACGTTGTGGGTGACGAACAGCACGGTCAGGGCGCGCTCCCGCCAGATCCGCTCGATCTCGTCGTGCAGCAGGTCGCGGGTCATCGCGTCGAGCGCGCCGAACGGCTCGTCCATCAGCAGGACGGTCCGCTGCCCCTCGCCCGCGCCGTCCTCGGTGAGGGCCAGGGCGCGGGCGAGCGCGACCCGCTGCCGCATGCCGCCCGACAGCTGGTGCGGGCGCCTGCCCGCGAACCCGCCGAGGTGCACCGACTCGAGCAGCCGGGCGGCCCGGTCCCGCCGCTCGCCCCGCGCGACGCCGCGCGTCTTCAGGGCGAGCTCCAGGTTGCCCGTCACCGTCAGCCACGGGAACAGGGCGGGCTCCTGGAACATCAGCGCGACCCGGGCGCCGGCCTTGTCGATCGTCCCGGCGCTCGGCCGGTCGAGGTCGGCGACCAGGTTGAGCAGCGTGCTCTTGCCGCAGCCGGACGCGCCGACCAGGCACACGAACTCGCCCGGCGCCACGTCCAGGGACACCTTGTCGAGCGCGAGGAGCGCGGGCCCGCCCGTCCCGAACGCCTTGGAGACCTCGCTGAGGCGGACCGCCGTGTCCGCGGTCATCGGTCGCTGACCTGTGCCTTCCCGCCCGCCTTGAGGACGTCGTTGAGGGGGGCCAGGTTGTAGATCCCGGCCAGGTCGGTCTTCTCCAGCAGGCCGATCTCCTCGGCGTGCCGCGCGCCGCCGACCAGCGAGGACGCGACCGGGTCTGTGGTGAAGTCGATCTCCTTGAAGGCGGCGGCGAGCACGTCCTGCTTCAGCGGCTTGCCGCTCAGCTTCGCGAGGGCGTCGTTGGTGACCTTCTCGGCGTCGGCCCTGTTCCGGTTGATGAAGTCGGTCGCCTCGACGACGCCCTGGAGCAGCTTCTCGACCTGCTCGGGGTGCTTCTTCTCGTACTCCTGGCTGACCAGGAGGTTGGTGATGACGAACTTGCCGCCGGGCCACAGCGACTTCTCGTCCAGCAGCCTCTCGCCCTTGTTCTCCAGGATCAGCCGCGACGCGAAGGGCTCGGGCACCCAGGCGCCGTCGATGTCGCCCTGCGCGAACGTCTGGAGCGTCTGGGCGTTCTCCTGCGGGACGACCTTGACGTCTCCGCTGCCGTCCTTGTTGGCGGTGAGGCCGTTCTTCTTCAGCCAGTACCGCAGCGCGACGTCCTGCGTGTTGCCGAGCTGCGGGGTCGCGATCTTCTTGCCCCGCAGGTCCCCGGCGCCCTTGATCCCGGGCTTCACCACCAGCGAGACACCGCCCGATGCCGCGCCCGAGATGATGTGGACGGCCTTGCCGTGCGACTTGGACCACGCGTTGATGGACGGGTTGGGTCCGACGAACGTCGCGTCGATCGCGCCGGAGAACAGCGCCTCGACGGCGGCGGGCCCCGCATTGAACGTCGCGGTCTTCGGCGCGGCGCCGAGGTGCTTGGCGAAGATGCCCTTCTCGATCCCGACCAGCGCGGTCGCGTGGGTGATGTTCGGGAAGTAGCCGAGCCTGAGCGGCGCGTCCCCCTCGGACCCGCCGCCGCCGTCGCCGCAGGCGGTGAGCGTGCCCGCCGCGGCCAGGACGGTGAGTGCCACGGCGGCGACGCGCCCGCGGAGTCCACGATGCATTGTCATAATTCCCTACTAATCAAGTCTGTTTGACCTGCATAGTAGATAAGGCGGGCGATCTCCGCGTCAAGTCGCGCTCCTGGCACGATCCGGCCGCGACGCGGTCGCCGCAGGAAGTGGTTTGGTCGCAGACGTCCCCTATGCGTGGACCGCCGGGGCAACGGCGAGGCGGTTGGGCGGCGGCGGGGGCGCGCGGATAGGCTCGGTGACCGCACAGACCATCCGCACCATCAGGGGGTTCCCCGTGTCGTCGATCGAGGCCGTACTCGCCCGGGAGATCCTTGACTCCCGCGGCAACCCGACCGTCGAGGTCGAGGTGCTGCTCGCCGATGGGACCGAGGCGCACGCGGCGGTCCCGAGCGGCGCCTCCACGGGCCAGTTCGAGGCCGTCGAGCTGCGGGACGGCGGTGAGCGCTACGGCGGCAAGGGCGTCCGCAACGCCGTCAAGGCCGTCAACGAGACGATCGACGAGAAGCTCGTCGGCTACCCCGCCTCCGACCAGCGCCTGATCGACCAGCTCCTGGTCGACCTCGACGGCACCCCCGCCAAGTCCGCGCTCGGCGCCAACGCCATCCTCGGCGTCAGCCTCGCCGTCGCCAAGGCCGCCGCCGACTCCGCCGGCCTGCCGCTGTTCCGGTACGTGGGCGGCCCGAACGCGCACCTGCTGCCCGTCCCGATGATGAACATCCTGAACGGCGGCGCGCACGCCGACACCAACGTCGACATCCAGGAGTTCATGATCGCGCCGATCGGCGCGGCCACCTTCGCCGAGGCGCTGCGCTGGGGCGCCGAGACCTACCACGCGCTGAAGTCGGTGCTGAAGTCCAAGGGCCTGAACACCGGCCTCGGCGACGAGGGCGGCTTCGCCCCCGACCTGCCGAGCAACCGGGACGCCCTCGACCTCATCCTGGAGGCGATCCGCAAGGCCGGCTTCACCCCCGGCCGCGACATCGCGCTCGCGCTGGACGTCGCCGCCACCGAGTTCCACGCCGACGGCCAGTACGCGTTCGAGGGCACCAAGCGCTCCGCCGACGACATGGCCGCCTACTACGGCGAGCTGCTCGGCAGCTACCCGCTCGTCTCCATCGAGGACCCCCTCGACGAGGAGGACTGGGCCGGCTGGGAGGGCCTCACCGCCGCCGTCGGCGACCGAGTCCAGCTCGTCGGCGACGACCTGTTCGTCACCAACCCCGAGCGGCTCGGCCGCGGCATCAAGTCCGGCGCCGCCAACGCGCTGCTGGTCAAGGTCAACCAGATCGGCACGCTCAGCGAGACCCTCGACGCCGTCTCGCTCGCGCAGACCAGCGGCTACCGCTGCATGATGAGCCACCGGTCCGGCGAGACCGAGGACACCACGATCGCCGACCTCGCCGTCGCGACCAACTGCGGCCAGATCAAGACCGGCGCCCCCGCCCGCAGCGACCGGGTCGCCAAGTACAACCAGCTGCTGCGCATCGAGGAGCTGCTGGACGACGCCGCGCGCTACGCCGGCGCCGCGGCGTTCCCGCGCTTCGACGCGCGGGGCTGAGCCGCGCGGCCCGGCGGGGCGGCGTCCCGTCCCGCCGGGCACCGGGTTCCGGCAGCCGAGCCGCAGGCAGGGGAAACGCTCAGGCAGGGGACACGATGGCGCACGGTGACGACGAGCAGACCGACCACGATTCCGGAGGGCACCGGGCGAGGGGCGGCCGGGGCCGCCGCTCGAACCCGGCGCTGACGAGCCGCGCCGCGATCCTCGCGGTCGTGGTGTGCGCGATCGCGCTGAGCCTCGCCTACCCTGTCCGGGAGTACATCGCCCAGCGCAAGGAGATCGCCGACCTGCGGCGCCAGGAGGCGGTGTCCCGCCGCAAGGTGGAGATACTCGCCCAGCGCAAGCAGCAGCTCGGCGACAAGTCGTACATTGAACGTGAGGCGACGCGCCGGCTGCATTACTGTCGTCCTGACGTGAAGTGCTACATCGTCCTGGACGGCGGTGAAGGGGACGGGCAGCGCTCCCGCAAGGGCGGCACGGAGACCAGGCCGCCCTGGTACGAGACGCTGTGGCGGTCGGTGGAGGCCGCCGACAGGCCCCGCTGACCGTCCCTTGGGCGCGGACGACGAACGGATCCCCCGGATCCGTGGGGTGGGACTGATGATCGAAGCACGTGACACGGCCGCGGTCGCGGCCCAGCTGGGGCGCGAGCCGCGCGGCGTCCGCCGGGTGGCGAGCCGCTGCCCCTGCGGGCTGCCCGCCGTGATCGAGACGGCGCCGCGGCTCCCGGACGGGACGCCCTTCCCCACCCTGTTCTACCTGACGTGCCCGAAAGCCGCCTCGGCCATCGGGACGCTGGAGGGCAGCGGCGCCATGCGCGACATGCAGGCCCGGCTCGCCGCCGACCCGTCCCTGGCGGCCGAGTACGCCGCCGCGCACGAGGACTACCTGCGCCGCCGCGACGAGGCCGCCCGCGAGGACGGCGTCGAGCCGCTCCCGCCCGGCATGCAGAGCGCCGGCGGCATGCCGGAGCGCGTCAAGTGCCTGCACGCCCTCGTCGCGCACGAGCTGGCGGTGCCGGGCGCCAACCCGTTCGGCCGCGAGGCCCTCGACGCGCTGCCCGACTGGTGGCGCTCGGGGCCCTGCGCCCAGGTGGAATGCGGCACGCCGGAGAACGGCGCGGCGGAGAGCGGCACGACGGAGACCGACCACGCGGAACCGGAACCGAGGGAGGCGCGGTGACGCGCGTCGCGGCCATCGACTGCGGGACCAACTCGGTCCGCCTGCTGATCGCCGACATCGCGGCGGGGGGCGGCGACGGCGAGGGCGGCGGAAGCCTGACCGACGTCGAGCGCCGGATGGAGATCGTCCGGCTGGGCGAGGGCGTCGACCGGACCGGGCGGCTGTCGCCCGCCGCGCTGGAGCGCACCTTCACCGCGATGCGCGGGTACGCCGAGCTGATCGAGCGGCACGGGGACGGGCACGGGCCGATCAAGACCCGGGTGGTGGCGACCAGCGCGACCCGCGACGCCGCCAACCGGGCCGACTTCGTCAGCGGCGTCGTCGACATCTTCGGCGTCGTCCCCGAGGTGATCAGCGGGGACGAGGAGGCCGGGCTGTCGTTCACCGGCGCCACCCGGGAGCTGGCGAAGCTGCGCCCCGCCCGCCCCTACCTGGTCGTCGACATCGGCGGCGGGTCCACCGAGTTCGTGCTCGGCAGCTCATCGGCGGACGCGGCCCGCTCCATCGACATCGGCTGCGTGCGGATGACCGAGCGGCACCTGCGGGACGACCCGCCCTCGCCCGAGCAGATCTCCAACGCCGCCGCCGACATCGACGCGGCGCTCGCCGCCGTCCGCGAGAGCGTCCCGGTGGACGAGGCGCGCACCCTCGTGGGGCTCGCCGGGTCCGTCACCACGGTCGCCGGCATCGCGCTCGACCTGCCGACCTACCAGCCGGAGCGCATCCACCTCGCGCGGATCACCGCCGGCCAGGTGCACGAGGTGACGCGGCGGCTGCTGCACGCCACCCGCGCCGAGCGCGCCGAGTTCGGCGTCATGCACCCCGGCCGCGTCGACGTGATCGGCGCCGGCGCGCTCATCCTGGACCGGATCATGCGCGAGTACGGGTTCGGAGCGGTCGTCGTCAGCGAGCACGACATCCTCGACGGCATCGCCTGGTCGCTGTGTTGATTCAGTCCCGGCCCCCTTCGCTCGCCTTGCGGCTGTGTTAATACAGTCCCGGACCACTTCGCTCGCCTGGCGGCTCGCTGCGTGACCGTGCCTGGGCGAACGCGGCATCGCTTCGCGATCTGCCCGGTTCCGCTCGCCTCCGGCTTCGCTCCACCGGCCAGGTCACGCGTTCGCGCGCGTGGCCGAGGCCACTTTGCGACAGGCCTAGTACTTGAGGCGGGTCAGCAGGGCGGGGATCAGCACCGCGTTCGGGTTCTGCTGCGGGACGTAGAGCAGCGGCGCGGTGCCGCCGGACTGCTGGATCCAGACCCGGCCCCGGTCGACGGTCGCGCCGGAGATCAGCGACCAGCTCAGCGACACCCGGTTGCCGCGCACGCCGCCCGGGTGGACGGTCAGCCCCTGCGCCACGTCGACCGACTCGCCCGCGCGCACGCGGCGGGCCAGCTCCTCGACGATCCGCGGCTCCGCGTACTCCTGGCAGAGCTGGATCAGCCGCCCCCAGACGTGCTCGGGCTCGCCGTCCGCCCCCGGCGAGCGGCCGGGCAGGACGCCCGGCTCGACCACCACCTCCACGCGGGGGCCGCCGCGGAACGGGTACCGCCCCGCCTGGAAGATCCACTGAGTGGCGGGGGCGCGGCCGTGTGCGGCCGGGTGCTCGGCCGCCCAGTACGCCACCCACTCGACCCGCGCCCAGGCGAGCGACGCGTTCCCGTAGGCGACGCCCTGGTCGTCGGCGTGCAGGCGCAGGCCGCGCACGTTCACGTCGAGGGCGGGGACGAAGGGGGCGCGGTCCCAGGTCGGGACGTGCGGGGCGGCGTGGTGCGTCCCGCCGGAGGTCCCGCGGTCCGGGCGCTGCTCGCGGCGCGGGATCCGGGGCGGGCGGTCGGGTTCGGGGTTCAGCCGCTCGGTCCAGTTCTGCCCGTCCCACCAGCGCAGGCTCCCAGTCCCGTAAGGGTCTGGGTACCAGCCCGGTTGCGACACTCCTGCCTCCCACCTCGCACAACGCGCGTGCCGGACCACCGCCTCCCCGACCGGCGAACGCATCGTACCGATCGGACCCGCTCGCCACCGGCCATGGGCGGAACCCGGCCACCGGCTGTGGCGTGGGACGATCGGTGGTATGCCGCCCGCCAACCCTCCGTTCGTGCCGCCCGGGTCAGGGTGGCCGGAAGACCCCGCCGTCCCCGCGACCCCCGTCGCGCACGGCGCGGGCGACGTCGCCGAACTGGCCGCCGGGGCGCCGGATCTGCACGAGCTGTGCGCCCGCCAGTCGGTGTGCCGCGCCTGCGACCGCCTCGTGGAGTGGCGGGAGAAGGTCGCCGTCCAGCGCCGCCGGGCCTTCGCGGACGAGCGGTACTGGGGGCGTCCCGTCGCGGGATGGGGCGACGAGCGCCCGCGGATCCTGATCGTCGGGCTCGCCCCGGCCGCGCACGGCGGCAACCGCACCGGCCGGATCTTCACCGGCGACCGCTCGGGCGACTGGCTGTTCGCGTCCCTGCACCGGGTCGGGCTGGCGGCCCGGCCGACCAGCGTCCACGCGGGCGACGGGCAGCGGCTGATCGGCGCGCGGATGTCGGCGACCGTCCGCTGCGCCCCGCCCGACAACAAGCCGACCCCGCTGGAGCGGACCACCTGCCTGCCGTGGCTCGCCCGCGAGGTCGCGGAGGTCGCCCCGACCGTCCGCTGCGTGGTGTGCCTCGGCGGGTTCGCCTGGCAGGGCGTGTGGCCCGCGCTGAAGCAGGCCGGGTACGGGGTGCCGCGCCCCCGGCCGAAGTTCGGCCACGGCGCCGAGGTCGAGCTGGCGCCGCCGCCGTCCGAGCCCCGGCGCGACCCCGTCCTGCTGCTGGGCTGCTACCACCCGAGCCAGCAGAACACCTTCACCGGCCGGGTCACCGAGGACATGCTGGACGCCGTCTTCGTCCGCGCCCGCGACTACCGCTAGCGGGACCGGGCGCTCGCCGTCCAGGGCGCCGGCCCGAGCCCGTCGCGCCGGCGGAACGGCCCGGACGAACCGCGGCATCGCTTCCCCCCGATCACCGTCTCCGCGAGGAGTTCGACGGCGAGGCAGGGCCGTGGCCAAGCGGCCGTGGTGCGGCGGACCGGCCCCTGCACCGATCCGCCGCCCGCGACCGCTTGGCGCCCCCGTCGGGCCCTGGCCTCGCCGTCTCCCTTCTGGCGTTACAACGGGTGAGATGCCGACGGTGGGGAGGAAGTTCGCAACTGCGGCCAAGACGTGAGCGGACCGCAGAACCGGGTACCGCTCCGGATATGCCATCCCAGCGCACGAAACAGATCGTGATCGTCGGCGGCGGGTACGTCGGCATGTACACGGCCCTGCGCCTGCAGAAGAGGCTGCGCGGCGAACTGCGCCGCGGCGAGGTCGCCGTCACCGTCATCGATCCCCAGTCCTACATGACCTACCAGCCGTTCCTGCCCGAGGCGGCCGCGGGGAACCTGGAGCCCCGGCACGTCGTCGCGCCGCTGCGCAAGGTCCTGAACCGCTGCCGGATCGTGAACGGGTTCGTGACGCGGATCGACAACGCGTCCAAGCGCGTCACCATCAGGCCGGCCGGGTCGAACCACGGCGTGCCGGAGCGGGACGTGGAGTACGACATGCTCGTGGTCTGCCTCGGGTCCATCTCCCGGACGCTGCCCATCCCCGGCCTGGCCGAATGCGGGATCGGCTTCAAGACCGTCGAAGAGGCGATCTTCCTGCGCAACCATGTCATCCACCAGCTCGACATCGCCGCGTCCAACCCGAACGACGAGGCCGTCCGCAAGCGCGCCCTCACGTTCGTGTTCGTCGGCGCCGGATTCGCGGGCATCGAGGCCATCGCCGAGCTGGAGGACATGGCCCGCGACGCCTGCAAGTGGTACCCGACCATCGACGAGGAGGAGATGCGCTGGATGATGGTCGAGGCCACCGACCGCATCCTCCCCGAGGTGGGCCCCGAGATGGGCCGCTGGACCGCCGAGGCCCTGCGCCGGCGCGGCATCGAGGTCAAGATGAACACGCTGCTGAAGTCCACGGAGAAGCGGCACATCGTGCTGAGCGACGGCGAGGAGTTCGACGCCGGAACCCTCGTCTGGACCGCCGGAGTCAAGCCGCACCCCGTCGTCAAGGAGAGCGACCTGCCCCTGGACGACAAGTCCCGCATCAAGTGCACCGCCGACCTGACCGTGGAAGGGCTCGACGGTGTCTACGCCGCCGGCGACAACGCCGCCGTCCCCGACCTCACCGACACCGGCGACTTCACCGCGCCCAACGCCCAGCACGCGGTCCGGCAGGCCAAGCGCCTCGCCGACAACATCGTGGCGGACCTGCGCGGCAAGCCCAGGAAGCCGTACGTGCACGCCTACGTCGGCTCCGTCGCGGGCCTCGGCCTGCACAAGGGCGTCGCCAACGTCTACGGGCTCAAGCTCCGCGGCCTCCCCGCGTGGTTCATGCACCGCACCTACCACCTGTCGCGCATGCCGACCGTCAACCGCAAGTTCCGGATCACCATGGACTGGACGCTCTCGGCGTTCTTCCGCCGCGAGATCGTCTCGCTCGGGGAACTCGAATCGCCCCGCCAGGAGTTCGAGCTCGCGGCCGGCCGCCAGCACGACATCTGACAACCGTTCTTGACCGACCGGACCGTTCCACTGGCCGAACCCGGCCGCCGAAGCCCCATTCCCACGGCCCTTGGAGAAGGCGGTGGCAGCCACTGACTCGATATGATGACGCCGCCCCTGTAGCCCAATGGCAGAGGCGGGCTCCCTAAAAGAGCCATTGTGTCGGTTCGAGTCCGACCAGGGGCACTGTGTCTGCCCAGGGGGGCGACCCCCTGGAACCCCCGTTGCGAGCCGGGCGATCCTCACGCCACGGCTGAGGTTCTTGTGCCCGTGCGGGTTTGTCTCGTGGCGCTGCGGTCGCCCGGCTCGGCGGGTCGTGCGGCCTCCAGGCGCCTGGAGCGCCTTCCGGCCGCCCGCCCCGCTGTGTTTCCCAGGGGGAGCGACCCCCCTGGAACCCCCCGTTGCGAGCCGGGCGATCCTCACGCCACGGCTGAGGTTCTTGTGCCCGTGCGGGCTTGTGCGTGGCGCTGCGGTCGCCCGGCTCGGCGGGGCGTGCGGCCTCCAGGCGCTTAGAGCGCCTTCCGGCCGCCCGCCCCGCGGACCGGTTCAGGTCCACTCCAAGAGCGTTATGGCGTGGCCCGTCCAGGAACGTTGGACGTGGATGTTCTGAGCCTTTTGGGGGGTGTCCTTGCGGGGAGTGGTCAAGGGCGGGGGGGAAATGCGGGATTGGTTGGGCGGGGTTTCGGCTGATCAACCGGGGGGAGTGCGGCTTACACTGAGGGTTCACGTCGGCCGAAGTGGAGACTCTGATGGAGAGTAGAAATCCCGCGTTCCGGGGAGGAGCCTTCGACCAGCGGGGCGGAGGGTTCGGGGCGCAGCCCTACGGGGCGCAGCCCTACGGAGGGGGCGGGTACGCCGCGCCCGGGTACGCGCCGCCCGCCACCCGGCCGATGACCATGGACGACGTCGTCGTCCGCGGGTTCCTGACGCTCGCGACCCTGGTGGTCACGGCGGCGCTGGCCTGGACGCTCGTGCCCACCTCGCTCGCCGGGCCCGTGCTCGTCCTCGCGCTCGTCGCCGAGATCGGCATCTGGGCGTTCATCACGTTCGGCCGCAAGGCCAACGCGGCGATGGTGCTGGCGTTCGCCGCGGTCTACGGCGTCGTCGTCGGAATCATCAGCCACTCCTACAACGACCTCTACCACGGGGTCGTGTTCCAGGCCGTGATCGGGACGGCGCTGGCGTTCGGCGCCACCCTCGCCGTCTACGCGCTGCGCATCGTCCGGGTCACGCCCAAGTTCGCCAAGTTCGTGATGGCCGCCGGGCTCGCGCTGATCGGGCTCATGGTCGTCAACCTCGTGGTGCACCTCTTCGGCGGCGACCACGGCATCGGCATCCGCGACCCCGGCAGCCCGCTCGCCTACGTCTTCAGCGTCGCCGCGATCCTCGTCGGCTGCTTCTTCCTGCTGCTCGACTTCGACTCGATCGAGAACGGCGTCCGGGCGGGCGCGCCCGAGAAGTTCGCGTGGTACTGCGCGTTCGGGCTGGTGCTGAGCCTGGTGTGGATCTACCTGGAGATCCTGCGGCTGCTCAGCTACTTCTCCGGACGCGACTAGCGTCCCGCAAGGATCAGCCCCGCGCCGGGCGGCGTGGGGCTGATCTTTGTGCGGGATCTCTGCGCCAAGGTCGCGGCGGCACGGCGCCGCGACTGCGGGGGCATCCTCTGGCGGGATCCCGCAACGTCCGTTATGAAGTTCGCTCGGTACGTCCCCCCGAGGGAGGGACGTGCTCAGTAGTGGCGGGCGCGGCGCGCGCGCTCGTGCTCGCGGACCAGCGCCGCGGCGTAGCCATGCGAGAGGTTGTGCTCCTCGGCCAGCCAGGTGCTGCGTTCCTCGCAGCGGGTGAACGACGGGCCGTTCTCGATGGCGGTGAACCACTCGGGGATGTCACGTCCTGTGACTTGCGGGATGCGGGCGATCAGCTTGCTGTGCGTCTCCGGCGAGTGGTTCAGTGACAATTGGCACCTCCAGGTCGCGGGCCTCTTCCTGCCGACTCTGCAACACCTCCGCGCATGTGACAACCCCCTAACGGGGACCTATCTTTTACGTTACGTAGATCATTTGTAGCGGGGATGTTCCCCGGAAACGCGCAGGTGGCCCGCATGGAGCCGCCTGAGGGCGGTTCCGGGCGGGCCACCGGATGCTTCTTGCCGGAAAGTTTGTTCGTCGTTTCCCGAGGTAAGTTCGGCCTTACCTCTAGGAGAGGCGCTCCAGGACCATCGCCATGCCCTGGCCGCCGCCCACGCACATGGTCTCCAGCCCGAACTGCTTGTCGTGGAACCGGAGGCCGTTGAGCAGCGTGGAGGTGATCCGGGCGCCGGTCATGCCGAAGGGGTGACCGACCGCGATCGCGCCGCCGTTGACGTTCAGCTTGTCGAGGTCGATGCCGAGGTCCTCGGCGGACGGCAGCACCTGCGCCGCGAACGCCTCGTTGATCTCGACGAGGTCGATGTCGTCGATCGTCATCCCGGCCTTGGCGAGGGCCTTGCGGGACGCCTCCACCGGGCCGA
This sequence comes from Actinomadura sp. K4S16, assembly GCF_008327685.1. GTDB lineage: Bacteria > Actinomycetota > Actinomycetes > Streptosporangiales > Streptosporangiaceae > Spirillospora. Next base: position 231,064 of record NZ_BDDE01000015.1, on the reverse strand, counting down.
GGCCCATGATCTCGGGGGACAGGCCGGTGACGCCGGTCGACACGATCCGGGCCAGCGGGGTGATGCCGAGCTCGGCGGCCTTGGTGTCGCTCATGACGACGACCGCGGCGGCGCCGTCGTTGAGCGGGCAGCAGTTGCCCGCGGTGACCGTCCCGTCCGGCCGGAACACCGGCTGGAGCTGCGACACCTTCTCGTAGGTGGTGCCGGGGCGGGGGCCGTCGTCCTTGGCGACGACGGAGCCGTCCGGCAGCGTCACCGGGGTGATGTCCTTCTCCCAGAACCCGTTGGCGAGGGCCTTCTCGGCGAGGTTCTGCGAGCGGACGCCGAACTCGTCCTGCGCCTGCCGGGACACGCCGCGCATGCCCGCCACGTTCTCTGCGGTCTGGCCCATCGCGATGTAGATGTCGGGCACCGCGCCGTCCTCGCGGGGGTCGTGCCACACGGGGGCGCCGCCCTCGCCGGCCCGGGCGGTGCGGGCCTGGGCCTCCTCGAACACCGGGTTCTGCGTGTCGGGCAGGCCGTCGCTGCTGCCCTTGGCGAACCGGCTCACGGTCTCGACGCCCGCCGAGACGATGACGTCGGCCTCGCCGGCGCGGATCGCGTGCAGCGCCATCCGGGTCGTCTGGAGGGAGGACGAGCAGTAGCGGGTGATGGTCGCGCCGGGCACGTTGTCCCAGCCCAGCAGGACCGACACGACGCGCGCCATGTTGTAGCCCTGCTCGCCGCCCGGCAGGCCGCAGCCGAGCAGCAGGTCGTCGATCTGGCTCGGGTCCAGCTGCGGGACCTTCGCCATCGCGGCGGTGACCATCTGGGCGGTGAGGTCGTCGGGCCGGATGTCCTTGAGCGACCCCTTGAAGGCGCGGCCGATCGGCGAGCGCGCGGTTGCGACGATGACTGCCTCGGGCATGTGCGGGTCTCCTTCTCAGCGGCCAACGGTGTTACTCACCGGTCACCAGCAATCTAGCCGCTGGTCGCACGCGGCGTACACGCCGCCCCCCGGGCCTGGTGGACGGCGCGTCCAATAAGTGTCGACTTACCTCGCTCACCTGGGCGAAGTCCCGGCGGCGCGGTGACCGCCGCCCCATGTGCCCGGGACGCCGGGCGCCGCAGGCTGGGAGCGACGCCACCGGCCGGGCCGTCGCAGGCGCGCGCGGAGGCCCGGCCGGGGTCCCGGACCGCCGGGGCCCGCCACCGGTGACCGGGCGGGCTCCGGCCCCGCGAGGGCGGCGCGGTCCTCGCCCGCAGTGTCCTCATCTGCATGGCGCTCGGCTTCGCGGCGGCGGGGCAGGTGGGGGCGGCGCAACGGGTACCGGAGCGTGGCCCAGCGGCCCCGGGGACCGCGGTCGCGGCCTGCCAGCGACGCGCCGCTGACCTCCGTACCGGCCCGCTCCGCGGCCTCGACGGCGGCGAGGTAGACGGGGATGACGTCCGCCGTCAGATGGCCGGACAGGTCGCGCCGCAGGCCCAGCGCGGACGCCATCGACGGCAGCACCGCGGCGGACGCGGCGGCGTAGCCGCGGGCCGACGGGTGGTAGCGGTCCTCGCTGAACATGGAGAGCGGGTCGGCGGCGAACTCGGGGCCGAGCAGGTCGCCGAGCGACACCGACCGGCCGCCGCGCTCGACGACGGCGATCGTCTGGGCGGCGGCGAGCTGGCGGCTCGCCCGGCGCGCGAACCAGCGCAGCGGCGGCATCAGCGACCTGACCGAGCCGAGGTCGGGGCAGGTGCCGACGACGACATGGCTCCCGGCGCCGCGCAACCGCTCCACCGCCTCCCCGAGGTGGCGGACGGACTCGACCGCCGGCACCCGCCCGGTCACGTCGTTGGCGCCGATCATGATGACGGCGATGTCGGGACGGGTCTGCAGAGCCTGGGCGACCTGGCCGCCGAGCGCCTCCGAGCGGGACCCGGAGCGGGCCACGTTCGTCAGCCGGACCGGACGCCCCGCGACCGCCGCCAGCCCGGCGGCGAGCAGCGCGGCGGGCGTCTCCTCCGGAGTGTGCACGCCCAGCCCGGCGGCGGTGGAGTCGCCCAGCATGACGAGCGAGAGGGGCTCGCCGCCGTGCGCCTCGCCGTACAGCCCGTCCGCCACGGGCGGGTCGCCGTTCGGCCGCGACAGGATGGTCCTGCGGGCGAGCCGGGCCTGCATGAGGAGCAGGCCGAACGTGATTCCGCCGAGTGCGGTGATGCCTCCGCCGCCGTAGGCCGCGGCCGCCGCGATACGGCGTGCGGTGAATGCCCTCAACATGCTGCGCTGACCCTCCGTGAATGATTTCCTACCCGCGCCAAAGGGTCGCGATACCTGCGGTGGCCGATCTCGGCTACCGTCGGGAACGGGAAACCTTCCGGGTCCCGCGTCCGTTTCCGCGCGTGACCGGCGGCGGAAGAGGGCCGCAACTTCAAGAACACCACACTGAACGACAAGGATGTCGCGGTGCACGTACACGACTCGCTCCTCGAACTGATGGGCAACACCCCGCTCGTTCGACTGCGCAAGGTGACCGCCGGCGTGGGCGGCGGCCGGCGGCCGCAGGTGCTCGCCAAGGTGGAGTACTTCAACCCCGGTGGGTCGGTGAAGGACCGCATCGCGGTCCGGATGGTCGACGCCGCCGAGGAGTCCGGCGAGCTGCGGCCCGGCGGGACGATCGTCGAGCCGACGTCCGGCAACACCGGGGTCGGGCTCGCCATCGTCGCCCAGGAGCGCGGCTACCGCTGCGTCTTCGTCTGCCCCGACAAGGTCGGCAAGGACAAGATCGACGTGCTGCGCGCGTACGGCGCCGAGGTCGTCGTCTGCCCGACGGCGGTGAACCCCGAGCACCCCGACTCCTACTACTCGGTGTCGGACCGCCTCGTCACCGAGATCCCGGGGGCGTGGAAGCCGAACCAGTACACCAACCCGCAGAACCCCCGGTCGCACTACGAGACGACCGGGCCGGAGCTGTGGGAGCAGACCGAGGGACGCATCACGCACTTCGTCGCGGGCATCGGCACCGGCGGCACGATCAGCGGCGTCGGCCGGTACCTCAAGGAGGTCTCCGGCGGGCGGGTCCGGATCGTCGGCGCGGACCCGGAGGGCTCGGTCTACTCCGGCGGCAGCGGCCGCCCCTACCTCACCGAGGGCGTCGGCGAGGACATCTGGCCCGAGACCTACGACCGCGACATCTGCGACGAGGTCATCGCGGTGTCCGACAAGGACTCCTTCACCATGACCCGCCGCCTCGCCCGCGAGGAGGCGCTGCTCGTCGGCGGCTCCTGCGGGATGGCCGTCGTCGCCGCGCTGCGCGTGGCCGAGAAGGCCGACCCGGACGCGGTGATCGTGGTGCTGCTGCCCGACGGCGGCCGCGGCTACCTCGGCAAGATCTTCAACGACAGCTGGATGGCGGACTACGGCTTCCTCACCCCCTCCACCGAGGAGGCGCGGGTCGGCGAGGTGCTCACCCGCAAGGGCGGCACGCTGCCGGAGTTCGTGCACGTCCACCCGCACGAGACCGTGCAGACCGCGATCGCCATCATGCGCGAGTACGAGGTGTCGCAGCTGCCGGTGATGAAGGAGGAGCCGCCGGTCATGGCGGCCGAGGTGGTCGGCTCGGTCGGGGAGACCGACCTGCTCGACATCATGGTGAAGGGGCAGGCCAAGATGACCGAGCCGGTGGAGTCGCACATGGCGGCGCCGCTGCCGACGCTCGGCTCCGGCGAGCCGGTCAGCAAGGCCGTCGGAGTCCTGGAGAAGTCCGGCGCCGCCGTCGTCCTCGTGGACGGCAAGCCCAAGGGCCTGATCACCCGGCAGGACCTGCTCGCCTTCCTGGCCGACTCCACCGGCTGACCCGCCGGGCGGCGGCGCGCCGCAAGGGCCGCCGAAACGGCAGAGCGCCTGGAGACCGTGCGGTCTCCAGGCGCTCTGCCGTTCAGGTGCCGGGTTGCGGGGTCCGGCCGGTGGGCGGCGTTATGGGCCGGCCCCCGCAACCCGGCGTCTCGGGGGGCGCCGCGGTCAGCCGCGGAACCCGGACGGGGCGAAGTCCTCCCGCGTGTCGGACGGCCGGAGCTGCTTCTTCGGCTCGTCGCCGTGGCCCGGCCACCAGGCCTTGTGGCCCAGCATCGCGGTGAGGCCCGGGACCAGGAAGGTGGACATCACGAAGGCCGACAGCGCGATGCCGATCGCCACCGAGAAGCCCATCTGCTGGAGCATCGAGACCGGCGCGAGCATCATCACCGAGAAGGTGCCGGCCAGGATGAGGCCCGCCGCGGCGACCGTCGGGCCGCCGTGCTGGACGGCCAGGGCCGCCGCCTTCCGCGGCTCGTGGCCCTCCTTGGCCTCCTCGCGCAGCCGCGCCGTCATCAGGATGTTGTAGTCGGTCCCGATGGCCAGCACGAACAGGTAGAGGACGATCGGCAGCTGGAAGGTGACGCCGGGCTCGCCCATCGCGCCCTGGAAGACGTACACCGCGGAGCCGAGCGTCGCCGCGAAGCCGAGCAGGACGGCCACGACCAGGTACAGCGGCGCGACCACCGACCTCAGCAGCAGCGCCAGGATCAGCGCGATCAGCACCGCCGCGACCGGCAGGATCACCGACAGGTCGCGGTTGTTGACCGTGTTGATGTCGGAGAAGATCGCCGTCGGCCCGCCGACGTAGGCGCGGGTGCCCTCCGGCGCCGCCTTGTGCACGGCGGGCGCCAGGTCGTCCTTGACCAGGCTGATCGCCTTGTTGGACGCGGGGTTGAGCTTCAGCACCAGGTCGACCCGGGCCACGGACTTGTCCTGGCCGGGGACGGGCGGCTGCACCTTGCCGACGCCGGGCGCGTTCTCGACGGCCTTGCTGAACGCCTGGAGCTGCTGCTGGTCGACCGGCTGCCCGTTCTGGCTCTTGATGAACACCTGGACCGGGGTGGTCAGGCCGGGCGGGAAGCCCTTCTCCATGTCCTTGGTCGCCTGGGCGGACTCGGTGTCCTGCGGGAAGCCGGCGGCGAAGTCGTAGTCGGCCTTGAACCCGAGGGTGCCGAGCGCCAGCACGACCAGGACGAGCCCGGACGCCGCGGCGGCCAGGGCGGGGCGCTTGCCGACGCCGCGGCCGATGGCCGTGGAGAACCTGTCCTTCGGCTGCTTCTTCCACGCCTTGGACGGCCAGAAGACGGCGGTGCCGAGGAGCGAGACGATCGCCGGGAACAGCGTCAGCGAGGTGATGCCCATCACGACGACGGCGATGGCGAGGGCCGGGCCCCAGGCGCTGAAGACGCCGAAGGTCGCGAGCAGCAGGACCAGGAAGGTGACGGCGATGGCGGCGGCGGCCGAGGAGATCACCTCGCCGACCCGCTCCACCGCGGTGATCATCGCGGTCTTCTTGTCGTCGCCGGCCCGCAGCCGCTCGCGGAAGCGGAACATCAGGAACAGGTAGTAGTCGGCGCCGATGCCGAAGAGCACGATCAGGATGATGGTGCTGAGGCTGTCGTCGCCGGAGAACCCGAAGATCTTCGAGGCGACGCCGATCAACCCCATCGCGACCTGCATGGTCACGCTGATGATGACGATCGGCAGCACCGCCGCCAGCGGGGCCCGGAAGATCAGCAGGATCAGGCCGATGATCAGCACGAAGGTGGCGATGCCGACGATCTCGAAGGACTTGTTGAAGGAGTCCTCGTTGTCGACGAAGCCGGCGACGTCACCGCCGACCTTGGCCTCCAGCCCGCTGCCCTTCAGCAGGGTCGGCAGGTCCTTGCGGATCTGCTTGACCGCCTCGCCCTGCTTCTTGTTGTCGTCCATCGAGGTGCCCTTCATCGGCACCATGACCACCTGGACGGCCTTGTTGGGCGCCACGGCCTGCGGTCCGGTCGCGAAACCGAGGACCGTCGGAGGCTTCTTGGCGTTGAGCGACTTGGCGGCGGCGTCCACCTTCGCGGTGTCCTGCGCCGTCAGCGGGCTGCCGTCGGTGCGCTTCACCACGATGAGCGAGGAGGTGTCCTCCTGCTGCGGGAAGGCCTTTTCGGCGATCTTGAGCGCCTGCACCGACTCGTACTTCGAGGGCAGGAAGTCGCCCTGGTCGGACTCGGTGGTGAGCTTGGGGGAGAAGGCGATGATGAGCACCGCGGCCACGAGCCAGGCCACGATCGTCCACCACGGGTGTCTCACGACGAAGCGCGCGAGCCGAGCGAACATGGGGGCTTCCTTAATTCACGGTCGTTGGGATACCTGTAAAACGGTAGAGACCGGACGCCGCTTGCGGGTCACCCGCTGCGCCGAAATAGCGGGTGATACCTCCGGGGGAGCCTCTCCTTCTTGAGGAGGGTCGGGGAGTGGATAGCCTCGTACCCATGGACAACGAGGTTCAGCAGGGCTTCGAGACCCTGGCCATCCACGCCGGGCAGGAGCCCGACCCCGCCACCGGCGCGGTCGTCCCGCCGATCTACCAGGTCTCCACCTACAAGCAGGACGGCGTCGGGGGGCTGCGCGGCGGCTACGAGTACTCCCGGTCGGCCAACCCGACCCGTACGGCGTTGGAGGTATGCCTCGCCGAGACGGAGGGCGGAGCGCGCGGGCTGGCGTTCGCCTCCGGGCTCGCCGCCGAGGACGCGCTGCTGCGCACCGTCTGCAAGCCCGGAGACCACGTCATCGTCCCGAACGACGCCTACGGCGGGACCTACCGGCTGTTCGCGAAGGTCGCCCAGCCGTGGGGCGTCGAGTTCGACCCGGTGCCGCTCGGCGACATCGCCGCGGTGCGGGCGGCGGTGCGCCCCGAAACGAAGATCATCTGGGTGGAGACGCCGACCAACCCGCTGCTCGGCATCGCCGACATCGCGGCGCTCGCCGCCGTCGCGCGGGACGCGGGGGCGCTGCTGGCCGTCGACAACACCTTCGCCTCGCCCTACCTGCAGCGGCCCCTGGAGCTCGGTGCGGACATCGTCGTCCACTCGACCACCAAGTACATCGGCGGGCACTCCGACGTGGTCGGCGGCGCGCTGATCGCCGCGGACGCCGCCGTCGGGGAGCGGCTGGCGTTCCACCAGAACGCGATGGGCGCCGTCGCGGGCCCGTTCGACGCCTGGCTCACCCTCCGCGGGATCAAGACGCTCGGCGTCCGGATGGACCGGCACTGCGCGAACGCCGAGCGGATCGTGGAGATGCTGACGCGGCACCCGTCCGTCCGGCAGGTCCTCTACCCGGGGCTGCCCGATCACCCCGGGCACGACATCGCCGCCAAGCAGATGAAGGCGTTCGGGGGCATGGTCTCGTTCCGGATGGAGTCGGAGGAGGCCGCCGTCCGAGTCTGCGAGCGGACGAAGCTGTTCACGCTCGGCGAGTCGCTCGGCGGCGTCGAGTCGCTGATCGAGCACCCGGGCCGGATGACGCACGCCTCGGCGGCCGGATCGCCGCTGGAGGTGCCCTCCGACCTGGTGCGGCTGTCGGTCGGCATCGAGGACGTCGCCGACCTGCTCCGCGATCTGGAGCAGGCGCTTTCCTGAGAATCGGCTGACCGTTCCCCACCAGACTTGATCAAAACATCTATACTCGGCGCGCCAGGTTCGTGAAGAAAGGGCCCGGGGTGCGCAAAGTACTGGTGTGTGGGGCGGCGTTCGCCGCGACGTGTGTCTCCGCCGTGACCGTTCCCGTGGGCGCCCACGCGAACGCTCCGGCGCCGACGCCGAGCGCGTCCGTCCCGTCCGAGTCGCCGGCGGGGACACCGTCCGGCGGGCCGGAGACCGGGGCCCCCGGTACCGGCTCGCCGTCGGCGCCGTCCACGTCGCCGACGGAGGGCGTTCCGTCCGGCCCGGACGGGGAACCGGACGGCACCGTCACCGCGCAGGCGGTGATGGTGACGCCGCAGCTGCCGCAGTTCCGGACCTACGCCTACGGCAAGGCGCCCGCCCAGAAGATCGATGCCTACTGGCGCAAGCCGGGCCCGCGCGCCACGCCGCGCCCGGCCGTGCTGCTCCTGCACGGCGGCTACTGGCTGGAGGGCGACAAGGGCGGCGGCTGGAAGTACTTCGCGCGCCGGCTGACCGACGAGGGCTTCGTCGTCCTGTCGGCGAACTACCGGCTCGCGCCCAAGGCCCAGTGGCCCGCGCAGCGCGACGACGCCCTGGCGGCCCTCGACTTCATCAAGAAGCACGCCCGGGTGTGGAACGTCGACCCGAGCCGCATCGCGGTCATGGGCTCCTCGGCGGGCGGCCACCTCGCCACGCAGCTCGGCACGCTCGGCACCGGCACCCGCCAGGTCCGCGGCGTGATCGCGCTGTCGCCGCCGAACAACCCCTACCTGGCCTTCCAGGACGGCGCGAAGCCGGACGCCCCGTTCACCCAGCGCAAGCTGCGGCGGGCCGTGGTCGACCTCCTGCACTGCGTGCCGGGCGCGACCGCCGCCCCCGACTGCTGGACGAAGCTGGACGACGCCAGCACCGTCACGCACGTCTCCGCGGGCGACGCCCCGATGCTGCTGATGCACGCCACCGGCGACTTCGTCCCCGTCACCCAGAGCACCGGGCTGGCGAGCGCGCTGCGCGCCGCGGGCGTCCAGGCGACCGTCAAGACCGTCGAGGGCGACATGCACGCCTCCGACATGCTGAGCGACGAGGGCGTCTACCCGACGATCCTGGCCTGGCTGAAGAAGCGCTTGCAGTAACATGGCAGTGCTCTCCTCCTTCGGGCCTTGGCGGCCCTCCATCGTCGGGCACTGCGGCGATCGCTGGCATCGCTCCGGCTCGCCTTGCGGCTCGCTGCGCGATCAGATTCTTGCTTCGCTCGAATCTGCCTTCGGACGCGATCGCGACCATTGAGGTCGTTGCGTGGTTGCGGCGCCGGCTGAGGTCGTCGCATGGTTGTGGTGCCGGCTGAGGTTGTCGCGTGGTTGCGGTGAGGGGCGGGGGCGCGGGGGCTAAGGTCGGCTCATGTCGACTTCGGACCGCATCCTGCTCCTTCTCCACATCGGGTTCGCGATCTTCACGCTGGGGCCGCTGACCGCCGCCACGATGTCCACGCCCCGCTACATCCGCAAGCGCGACGTGGTGGTGGTGCGTTACCTTCACCGGACCACCCAGATCTACGGGATCGGCTCGCTCGGGATCTTCCTGATCGGGCTCGGGCTGGCCAAGGGCGACCTTGCCGAGGTGTGGCTGACGGTGTCGATGACGCTGTTCGTCGTCGCGCTGGTGCTGCTGCTGATCATCGAGCGCGACCAGCGCAAGGCGGCGCATCTGCTGGAGGTCGCGGCGGCCGGGGCGAAGCCCGCGGCGGTGCCGGCCCGTCCCGCCGCGGAGGAGGCGGGAGAGGGCGCGGCGGAGGCCAAGGCCGAGGAGCCGGCCGCCGGGGGCGCTACCGCCGAGCCCGTCACGGCGGGTGAGATCGCCCAGGTGGAGCGGGGGCGGCTGGCCGCCATGTCCGGCGTCGTCGCGTTGATCTGGCTGGTGATCCTCGTGCTGATGGTCTGGAACGGCTGAGCCGGCCGAATGCGATTAAGCCCGCCGGACTCTTAGGTAGTCGCTGACTACGTACTCGCCTAGGCGGTCGGCGTCGGGGGCGAAGACGCGGCCGCCGTTGCGCCGGGCTACCTCCTCCACGAACGACACGAGGCGCCGGTCCTCGGCGAGCATGAAGAAGTTCATGCAGGCTCCTCGGCGGGTCATCTTGTCGACCTCGGCGAGGGTGAGCACGAGCGTGTCGGTGGACGGCGGGTAGTCGAACAGCGAGCGGCCGTCCGGCCGCAGGTGCGCGGTCGGCTCGCCGTCGGTGACGACGAGGACGATCGGCTCGAAGTCGGGGTGCCGGTCCAGGTGCCGTCCCGCGATCATCAGGGCGTGGTGCAGGTTGGTGCCCTGCACCATGTCCCAGTCGAGGCCCGCCATCTCCGTCGGGTGCAGGACCCGCGCGTAGTTGGAGAACCCGATGATCTGGATCGCGTCCTGCGGGAACTTGCTGGTCACGAGCGTGTGCAGGGCCAGCGTGGTTTGCTTGGCGGCCGCCCACGTCCCGCGCAGCACCATCGAGTAGGACAGGTCGACCAGCAGGCACACGGCGGCGCCGGTGCGGCGCTCGGTCTCGTGCACCTCGAAGTCGTCCACGCTGAGCCGCACGCCGTCCGGGCGCCGGGGACCGTTCCCGCCGACCGCCACGGCGTCGGCGGCGGGCGCGGGCTCGGTGACCCGCGCCGCGCCCGCGGGCGGGGGGACGAGGCCGGTGCCGTGCTCGGGGACGCCGCGCTCCATGGCGCTGCGACGGATCGCGTTGCTCACCGTCCGGACCACGTCGAGGGGCTGCTCGTCGCCGAACCGCCACTCGCGGCTGGAGCCGGTCAGCTCGCCCGCCTGGCCCGCGTCCCGCTGGTCGTGGTCGCCCTGGCGGCCGGACGCCAGCTGGGAGAACACCCGGCGCAGCGCGGTCTCGCCGAGCCGCCGCACCGCCTTCGGCGTCAGCTCCAGCTCCCCGCGCCGGCGCCGCAGGTAGCCCTGCCGCTCCAGCTCGGCCTCGATGCGGCGCAGCTCGGCGAGGTCGTCGACGGCCTGCCGGCCGAGGGCCCGCCGGACGGCCTCCTCGTCGATGTCGTCGAGCCGGGCGCCGGGGTAGTCCTGCCCGAGCGCCGCCTCCAGCTCGCTGAGGTCGGCCAGTTCCGCGAGCGCGGTCGTGGCGTCGCCCATGCCGAGCGGGTCGTCGCCGGTCATCTGCTCGGCCTGGCCCCAGCCGAGGTCGGGGCGGCGGGCCCGCAGCGCGTCGCCGAGCCGGGTCATCTCCATGGCGAGGCCCGCGTCCTGCATGGCCTGCTCCATGAGCCCGGCCAGCTCGGCGCGCTGCTCGGGGCTGAGCGAGGCGAGCAGCCGGTCCATCGCGGCCGCGCGGCGGGCGAGCGAGTCGACCAGCTCTTCGAGGTTCTGCGGGGAGTCGGGGAACATGTCCCCGTACTCGCCCATGAACCGGTCGAAGTCCTCCTGGGTGTGCTCGCCGCGCGCGTCCCGCTCCAGCATCTGGTTGAGCGCGGCCATCATGTCCTTGACCCGCTGCATGGCCGCCGGGTCCTGGTTCTCCAGGGCCTGCTTCATGCCCTGGAACTGCGCGTCGAGGACCTCGCGGCGCAGCAGGTCCTTCAGCTGCTCGAAGGTGCGGCGGGCGGCGTCCGAGCGCCAGTCGTAGTCCGACAGCCGCCGGATGGCCTGCGAGGTGTCGGACGGCAGTGTGTCGAGCTCCGCCTCGCGCAGCCGCGCGTCGTCGCTCGGGTCGGGGAACAGCTCGGCCCGCTCCTGCCCGATCGCGGTGTCCAGCAGCGCGCGGGCCTGCTCCAGGGTCCCGTCGAGGCGGCCCCGGTCGCGCAGCGCGCGGCGCCGCTCCCGGACCTGCCGGAGCATGTCGTCGAGGCCCCGGCGGCCCTGGGCCCCGGGCAGGCCGCGGCGCAGCAGCTCGCGGAGCGCGTCGCTCGGGCGGGTGCCGTCCAGCACCGAGTCGCCCATGGCGTCCAGCGCGTCGCGGACGTCGTAGGGCGGCGCGAGCGGGTCGGGCCCGTCCTCGTAGGCGCCGTAGCGGTATCGGCTCATCGCCTCTCCTTGCGCGTGGAGACCTCGGGACGCGGCGTCACGTCCGGTACGTCGCCGTCCCGTCGGCCCGTCCCTCGGCGGTGTCCTTGGACAGCCGCCGGGTGAGGAACAGCCCCTCCAGGGCGAACTCCAGGGCCGCGGCGGCCTGACCGGGGGACTCCCCGCTCATGCCGAGCCTCTCCATGACCTTGGCGAGGCCGGGCACCTGGCCGATGCGGCGCAGCAGCTCCCGCGCCGACACCAGCTCGCCCGACTCCACGCTCTCCCCGGAGTCGAACTTGTCGAGCAGCCCGGTGAGGTCGGCGGCGCCCAGCGTCCGCCGGTAGGTCTCGGCGACCGCGCGGCGCAGCAGGTGCTCCAGCACTTCCTGCTCGCGGCCCTCCTCGCTGACCTCGAACTCCACCTTGCCCATCAGCGACGGCACGACGGCCGGCAGGTCGCAGACCCGCGCGACGGCGTGCTCCTCCCCGGTGAGCGCCGCCCGGCGCACCGCGCCCGCCGCGACGGTCTCGGCGCCCGCCAGCGCGAACCGTGCCGACACCCCGGACCGCGCGTCCACCGCCGTCGACTCGCGGACGAGCCGGGTGAACCGCCCGATCACCTCGATCAGGTGGTCCGGCACCTCGGCGGGCAGGCCCGCGAGGTCGGCGAAGTCGGCCTCCTGGCGGATCAGCGCCAGCTCGGCGTCCAGTTCGAGCGGGTAGTGGGTGCGGATCTCGGCGCCGAAGCGGTCCTTCAGCGGGGTGATGATCCGGCCCCGGTTGGTGTAGTCCTCGGGGTTGGCGGACGCGACGAGCAGCACGTCCAGCGGCAGCCGCAGCGCGTAGCCGCGGACCTGGACGTCGCGCTCCTCAAGCACGTTCAGCAGCGCGACCTGGATCCGCTCGGCGAGGTCGGGCAGCTCGTTGATGGAGAAGACGCCGCGGTTGGTGCGCGGGACGAGCCCGAAGTGCACGGTCTCCGGGTCGCCGAGGGTGCGGCCCTCCGCCACCTTGATCGGGTCGACGTCGCCGATGAGGTCGCCGACGCTGGTGTCGGGCGTGGCGAGCTTCTCGCCGTAGCGCTCGTCGCGGTGCTTCCACTCGACCGGCAGCTCGTCGCCCAGCTCGTCGGCGAGGCGGCGGCACCGCACGCAGACCGGCGCGTACGGGTGGTCGTTGATCTCGCAGCCCGCCACCACGGGCGTCCACTCGTCCAGGAGCCCGGCCAGGGTGCGGATCAGCCGCGTCTTGCCCTGCCCGCGCTCGCCCAGCAGCACGAGGTCGTGCCCGGCGAGCAGGGCGCGTTCCAGGTGGGGCAGGACGGTGTCGTCGAAGCCGAGGATGCCCGGGAAGCGCGGCTCGCCGGATCTCAGCCGGTCGAGCAGGTTGCGGCGGATCTCGGCCTTGACGGAAAGCTGTACGTGGCCGCCTGCGCGCAGCGCGCCCAGGGTCGATTCGCGGGGGGCGGATTCGCCGGGTGTGGACTCGCGTGGTGTGGATGAACGCACGCGATCGACACTACGTCGCCGGTGCGCGCGATCGCACCCCCGCCGGGGATTCGCCCGTCCCGTCCCATCCCGACGACGTTTGGGTGGAACGGGCGCGGAGGGGGAGACTGGAGGTGTGAACGGAGCCGGCGAACGGAGTGAGGGAGGCGGCGCCGATGGCGCGATTCGGTGATGGCCTGGCCCTCGGACCCGATCTGTCCAGCGCCGCCGCGGCGGCGGTAGAGCAGGCGCTCGCGCCGCTGAGCGCGGCGCCCGACCTGGTGTGCGTGTTCGTCACGGGCGACGACCCGGACCAGATCGAGGCCGCGGCGCAGGCGGCGCAGCACGCGGCCGGGGCGGCGCTGCTGCTGGGGTGCAGCGCGTCCGGTGTGATCGGGGCCGGGCGCGGAGTGGAGGAGCGGGGCGCGGTGAGCGCGTGGGCGGCGGTGCTGCCCGGCGCGCGGATCGACGCGTTCCGGCTGGAGACGCTGAAGGGCGACGACCGGCTCATCGTGGTGGGGATGCCGGAAGCCCAGGACGACGACGTGGTCGGCGTGCTGCTGGCCGACCCGTCCAGCTTCCCCGTGGACGCGTTCGTGGAGCGTTCGGACGACGCGCTGCCGGGGCTGCCGCTGGTCGGCGGGCTGGCCGAGGGCAGCGGGCTCGGCGAGACCGGGCTCGGCGAGGCCCGGCTGTTCGTCGGCGGCGAGGTGTACCGGGACGGCGCGGTCGGCGTGGTGATCGGCGGGGCCGTCGCCGCCGCCACGGTGGTCAGCCAGGGGGCCCGCCCGATCGGCCCGGACATGGTGGTGACCAGGGCCGAGGAGAACGTCCTGTACGAGCTGGCGGGGGTGCCGGCGCTGGAGAAGCTGGAGCAGATCGTCCTCGGGCTTCCGGAGGAGGAGCAGGAGCTCGCCGGGCGCGGGCTGCTGATCGGGGTCGCGATGGACGAGTACGCCGACGAGCACGAGCACGGCGACTTCCTCGTCCGCGGCGTGGTGGGGGCCGACACCGACACCGGCGCCATCGCGATCGGCGACGTGGTGGACGTGGGGCGCACCGTCCGGTTCCAGGTCCGGGACGCGGGCGCCGCCGAGGAGGACCTCACCGCGCTGCTGGAGCGGTTCGACCTCGCGCCGGTCGAGGGCGCGCTGCTGTTCTCCTGCAACGGCCGCGGCCAGGCGATGTTCCCCGACTCCGACCACGACGCCAAGGTGCTGGACCGCGCCTTCGGCCCGGCCGGGGTCGGCGGCTTCTTCGCGGCCGGGGAGATCGGCCCGGTCGCGGGGCGCAACCACGTGCACGGCTTCACCGCCTCGATCCTCGCGTTCGGCCGGGCCGAGGAGGCCGTTTGAGCGCCGTGCTCGCGGTGGACATCGGCGGGACGAAGCTCGCCGCCGCGCTGGTCGAGCCCGACGGGCGGGTCACCGCCCAGGACCGGGCCCCCACCCCGAACGCGCCGGGCGTGGACGGCGAGGAGCTGTGGCGGGCGCTGGAGGCGCTGCTCGGCTCGCTCGTCGCCGCCGCCGGCGATCCGCCCCTCGCGGGCGTCGGCGTGGGCTGCGGAGGGCCGATGACCTGGCCCGCCGCCGAGGTGTCCCCGCTGAACATCCCGGCGTGGCGGGGCTTCCCGCTGCGCGAGCGGCTCCGGGCCCGGTATCCGGGGCTGCCCGTCCGCATCCACAACGACGCGATCTGCGTCGCGATCGGGGAGCACTGGCTCGGCGCGGGGCGGGGGCACGACAACGTCCTCGGCATGGTGGTGTCCACTGGCGTCGGCGGCGGGCTCATCCTGGGCGGGCGGCTGGTGAACGGCGCGAGCGGCAACGCCGGGCACATCGGGCACGTCATCGTCGAGCCCGGCGGGCCGCCCTGCGGGTGCGGCGGTCGCGGCTGCCTGGAGGCGGTCGCCCGCGGGCCGGGGCTGGTCGCGTGGGCGCGCGAGCAGGGCTGGCGGCCCGGGAGCGTCTACGCCACCGGCGTGGAGCTGACCGAGGACGCCCGTCGCGGGGACCCGGTCGCGTGCGCGGCGATGCGCCGCGCGGGCCGCGCCCTCGGCATCGCGATCGCGTCCGCGACGCACCTGTGCGATCTGGAGGTCGCGGCGATCGGCGGCGGCCTGGCGCAGGCGGGGCCGCTGCTCTTCGACCCCCTGGAGGAGGCGTTCGGCGAGCACGCCAGGATGGAGTTCGCGCGCCGCCTGCGGATCGTCCCGGCGGAGCTCGGGCAGACCGCCGGGCTCGTCGGCGCCGCGGCCCTGGTCTACGCCCAAGATCGTTACTGGAGTGCGGGGTAGGGCTGGCGTGCGAGGATGACTCAATGAGCGAAGCGAGCCGGGGGGTGTGGGGGGTCGCCCCCTCACAGGGGAACATGAGCAGAACTGGTCTGACCTCCGTCGGCGTCGACGACGTCCGCGCCGCCCGGGAGCTGCTGAGCGGGGTGGCCGTGCCCACGCCGCTGATCCCCTCCCGGGTGCTGTCGGAGCAGATCGGCGGGCCCGTCCTGCTGAAGTGCGAGAACCTGCAGCGCACCGGCTCCTTCAAGATCCGCGGCGCGTACGTGCGGATCGCCCGGCTGAGCGAGGAGGAGCGGGCGGGCGGCGTGGTCGCGGCGAGCGCGGGCAACCACGCGCAGGGCGTCGCGCTGGCCGCCTCGATGCTCGGCTGCAAGGCCACCGTGTTCATGCCGGTCGGCGCGCCGCTGCCGAAGATCGCCGCGACCCGGGGCTACGGCGCCGAGGTCGTCTTCCCGGGGCCGACCGTGGACGAGTGCCTCGTCGCCGCGCAGGAGTACGCGGACGAGTGCGGCGCGGTGTTCATCCACCCGTTCGACCATCCCGACGTCGTCGCGGGCCAGGCCACGATCGGCCTGGAGGTCATGGAGCAGTGCCCGGAGGCCCGGACGATCGTGTCGCCGGTGGGCGGCGGCGGGCTGCTGGCCGGGACCGCGGCGGCGGTGAAGGGGCTGGCGAAGGAGACCGGCGGCGGCGACGTCAAGCTCGTCGGCGCGCAGGCCAAGCGGGCCGCGGCGTTCCCGCCGTCGCTCGCGGCCGGCAAGCCCACCCAGATCGAGATCGAGCGCACGATGGCGGACGGTATCGCGGTCGGCCGCCCCGGCGAGCTGACCTACGCCATGTTCACCGAACTGGTGGACGCCGTCGTCACGGTGAGCGAGGAGTCGATCTCCCAGGCGCTCCTGCTCTGCCTCGAACGCGCCAAGCAGGTCGTCGAGCCCGCGGGGGCGGCGGGCGTGGCGGCGCTGCTGGAGCACGCGTACGCCGTCGAGCCGCCCGTCGTGGTGCTGCTGTCGGGCGGCAACATCGACCCGCTGCTGCTGTCGAAGGTGCTGCGGCACGGCCTCGCGGGCGCCGGGCGGTACCTCGTGGTCCGCTGCCGCCTGAAGGACCGTCCGGGCGCCCTGGTGACCCTGCTGAGCGAGCTGGCCGAACTGGGCGTCAACGTCCTGGACGTCATGCACGAGCGCATGGCGGCGCGCCTCCATGTCGAGGAGGCCGAGGTGCTCATGCACCTGGAGACCCGCGGGGCCGACCATTCCGAGGACGTCATAGGCCGCCTGCGCGAAAAGGGCTACACCCTCACGCTGAGCTAGCCTGCGTTTCAACAGTCCCGGCCCACTTCGCTCGCCTGGCGGCTCGCTACGTGACCGTGCCTGGGCGAACGCGGCATCGCTTCGCGATCTGCCCGGTTCCGCTCGCCTCCGGCTTCGCTCCACCGGCCAGGTCACGCGTTCGCGTGCGTGGCCGGGGCCAGTTCGAGACAGGCCCCGGCTGCACGGCCGGCTCGGCGTGAGGGTGGGGCCCTACAGGGCGGGCTTGCCCTCGGAGTAGAGCCACGCCTTGGCCCAAGCGTCCAGGTCCTTGCCGGAGAGCTTCTCGGCGAAGCGGACGAAGTCGCCCGTGGAGGCGTTGCCGTACCGGTACGCCGCCGGCCACGCCTTCAGCAGCCGGAGGAACGCCTTCTCGCCGATCTTCGTGCGCAGCACGTGGACGGCCATGGCGCCGCGGTCGTAGACGAGCCCGTCGAAGATGTGGTCGCGGCCCGGGTCGGCGACCTTGCCCGTCCACAGGTCGTCGCTCGCGGGCGTGGCGTAGGTCTCGTCGAACAGCGCCTGGACGCTCTTGCCGCCGTGCGCCGCGCTGTACATCCACTCGGAGTACGTCGCGAAGCCCTCGTTCAGCCAGATGTCGGCCCACTTCTTCGGGGACACCGAGTCGCCGAACCACTGGTGGCCCAGCTCGTGCGCGAGGAGGCTGGTGCTCGGGATCGCGCCCGGGCGGCGGCCCAGGTCGTAGACGGGACGGCCCTGCGTCTCCAGCGCGTAGCCGACCCCGGCCTTGACGACGATCCCGCCCGTCGAGGTGAACGGGTAGCGGCCGTAGAGGGCGTTCTGGAAGTCCGTGACCTCGGCGGTCTGCTCGTGGAACTTCTTCGCGTCCTCGGCCTTGACGGCCATGGCCTGGTCGGTCGCGGTCAGGTTGGGGATGCCCGCCTTGGTCCGCCCGCTGACGACGTCGTACCGGCCGATCGCGATCATTGCGAGCTCGCTGGCCATCGGGTTGCGGACGTCCCAGCGGGTGGTCGTCCAGCCGCCCGCGGTCCGCTTGGCGCGCAGGTCGCCGTTGGCGAGCGTGGTGAGGCCGCTCGGGGCCGACAGCGTGTAGGTGTAGGTCGCCTTGTCGGTCGGGTGGTCGTTGACCGGGTAGACGGCGGCCGCGCCGAACGGCTGGTTGAGCATCACCGCGCCGTCGTTGGTCGCCACCCAGCCGGACGTGCCGAGAGTGTCGTCGTCGATCCGCTGCGGAACGCCGGAGTACGCCACGGTGACCGTGAAGGTGCGGCGGTCCCGGATCCCCTTGCGCGGGGTGATGACCAGTTCCTGGGCGCCCGTCCGGGTGTAGGACGCGGCCCGGCCGTCCACCTTCAGCGAGGAGATCTTCAGCGGGCCGAGGAAGTCCAGGTCGAAGCGGGACAGGTTCTGCGTCGCCCGCGCCGTCACGCGGGTCACCGCCTGGATCCCCTTCGTCGCGGGGTCGTACTTCAGGCCGATGTCGTAGTGGGCGACGTCGTAGCCGCCGTTGCCCATGTCGGGGAAGTAGGGGTCGCCCGCGCCGGGCGCGCCGGGCGTGAACCGCTCTGCGGCGCCCGCGGGCGCGGCGGTCACCGCGAGGCTCGCCGCGACGCCCAGCGTCACGGCGGCCAGCGCTCTGGGGGTTCTGCTCATCAAGCTCGTCCTCGGTAGCCTCGGTGGAACGTGATAACCGCGCTCAAAGACTTTCTCGTGAACCGGGTCCGCACAAGCGCGATTTGATATCGAATCTGCCTTTGACGTGAGGTTTTTGTGGCCGGATCCGGCTTCGGGTCACCAAGTCCGCGGTTTGGTATCCGCGCGGAGCCATGCCTGGAACAGAGTCGTGAGCCTTTGGCCCGACACCCGCTCGGCCAGCGCGGCGAACTGCGCCGTCGTGGCGGTGGAGTGGCGGTGCTCGGCCGTCCAGGTCCGCAGGATCGTGAAGAACGCCCTGTCGCCGACCCGGTTCCGGAGCGCCTGCAAGGTCATCGCGCCCCGGATGTAGACGGAGTAGCCGAACATCTTCGCGGCCCCGGGCGCGCCCGGCGGCGGCCGGAAGACCGGCGAACCCGCGGCCCGCGCGTAGTACCGCTTGAAGATCTTCTGGGCGGAGTCCTTGCCGGTGCGCTCGCGCCACAGCCACTCGGCGTAGGTCGCGAAGCCCTCGTTGAGCCAGATGTCGCTCCAGTCGCACAGCCCGACGCTGTCGCCGAACCACTGGTGGGCCATCTCGTGGACGACGAAGCCCTCGTCCGGCGCGAACCCGCCGTAGAGCGGGCGCTCCTGCGTCTCCAGGGCGTAGCCGAGCTTCGGGTCGTCGACGATGCCGCCCGCGGTCGCGAACGGGTACGGGCCGAAGAGCGGCGCCGCCCACCTCAGCACCTGGGCGGTGGTGCTCTCCAGCCGCTTCGCCGACGACCGGAACGCGGGGTCCACCGCCGTGATGACCGGGACGCCGGCCGCCTCGGTGCGCCGCACCTCGAACCGTCCGATGGCGACGGTGGCCAGGTAGCTCGCCATCGGCGCGTCCTCGGTCCACTCGTAGGTGGTGGCCGCGGCGCCGGCGCGGACGGGGCCGGGCCGCCCGTTCGCCACGGCGCGCAGGCCCTGCGGGACCGTGATGCGGAACGCGTACGTGGCCTTGTCGCTGGGGTGGTCGTTCACCGGCAGCCAGCTGGACGCGCCGTCCGGCTGGGAGGCCACGACGGCGCCGTCCCTGCTCGGCGTCCAGCCGTAGGTGCCGAATGTCCGGTCCCGGACCGGCTGCGGCCTGCCCGCGTACCGGACGGTGGTCCGGAACGTCCGCCCGGCGCTGATCGGCTCGGCGGGCGTGACCACGAGCTCCCGGCCGGCGCGGCGGTGGCCCGCCTCCCGGCCGTCCACCGAGACGGCGGTGATCCGCGGACCGCGGAAGTCGAGGTCGAACGCGGAGAGGTCCTGCGCGGCGGTCGCGGTGACCGTCACCGTCGCTTCGACCGCTCCCGTCCTGACGCCCGCGTAGGCCAGCGCGACGTCGTAGTGGGCGACGTCGTAGCCGCCGTTGCCCGCGTCCTTGATGTAGGAGTCGCCCAGGCCGGCCGCTCCCGGCGAGGGCGTGCCGCGGTCACCGGGCCGCGCGCCAGGCCGGGAGGGCTGTGGACAAGCCGCGACCGCGCGCAGCCCCGCCGAGGCGGCCGGATCACCGGCCTCCTCGGCCCCCTTGGACGCGGACGCGGAGGCGGCGCCGGGCGACCCGGCCAGGATCGCGACGGCCAAGGCCGCGGTCGTTCGCCGAGATGGCCCCTTCACCAAGCCGATGGTGGCGGCGCGCCCGCCTCGCCGGTCTGGCGGCCCGCCGGGCTTTCCCCCGTCCTTGCCGGACGTTCACCTGCGGCGGACCTGGGTCACCCGGTCATTTGGCGGGACGGCCCTTCTTGAACAGCCAGTCGTCGAAGAACGCGTCGAGCTTCTTGCCCGACACCCGGTTCGCCGTCTCGACGAACTGCTTCGTCGTGCCGCCGGAGTGCCGGTGCTCCTTCGTCCAGGTCTTGAGGATCTTGTAGAAGACGTCCTCGCCGACCCGGCCGCGCAGCGCGACCAGCGTCATGCCGCCCCGGTCGTACACCGACCGGCCGAACATCTGCTTGCGGCCGGGGTTGCCGGGCGGGACGTCCCACAGCTCCCGTCCGCCGATGCCGCTGTAGGCCTCGTCGAAGTGCTCCTGCACGCTCTGGCCGCCGGTCTTCTCGTCCCACAGCCACTCGGCGTAGGTCGCGAAGCCCTCGTTCAGCCAGATGTCCTGCCAGCGCGTCACGCTGACGCTGTCGCCGAACCACTGGTGGGCCAGCTCGTGCGCGACGATGGTCGGCTGGAGCCCGAACGCCCCGTACACCGGCCGCGTCTGCGTCTCCAGCGCGAAGCCGACGTCCGCGTCGTCGATCAGACCGCCGGTCGAGGAGAACGGGTACGGGCCGAACAGCTTGGACCACTCGTCGATGACCTGGCCGTTCAGCTGGTGGAACTGGTCGACGCTCACGCCGGCGGTCGACGCGTCCACGGCGGTGATGTTGGGGATGCCGCCCGCCGTCTTGCCCGTCCGCACCGCGAACCGGCCGACGTCGACCGTCGCCAGGTAGGTGGCCATCGGGTCCTTGACCCGCCACTTCGAGGTCGTCGTGGCGCCGGCCTCGGCGCGGTGGGCGACCGGCACGACCCCCGGCCCGTCCGTCGGCTCGGTGCCCGGCGGCTCGGTGGGCGGACCGCCCGGCAGACCCGGCGGCGTTCCGGTCGCCCCGCCGCCGGAGTCCTGCGGCGGCGTGTCCGGCTCGCCGTTGGCGATCGCCGTCAGGCCCTGCGGGACGGTGATCTCGAAGTCGAAGGTGGCCTTGTCGCTCGGATGGTCGTTGCTGGGGAACCAGGTGTGCGCGCCGCTCGGCTGGCACGCCACGAAGACGCCGTCGGACGTGCGGATCCAGCCGTACCGGCCGAGCACCGGGTCCGACACCGGCCGCGGCGTCCCCGAGTAGGCGACCACCGTGGTGAAGGTGCTGCCCTTCTCCAGGGGCTTGGCGGGCGTCACCTCCAGCTCGCCGCCGCCGCGCTGCTGCCGCGCGGGCGCGCCGTCCACCTTGATGGAGGACACGTCCAGGCCGGTGAGGTCGAGGTTGAACCGGGCGAGCTTCGCGGTCGCCTTCGCGGTGATCGTCGCGACGCCGTCGAGCTGCTTCGGGCCGTCCGGCGTGATGGTCAGCTTCAGCCCGTAGTGCTGGACGTCGTAGCCGCCGTTGCCGTTGCCCGGCACGTAGTCGTCGCCCGCGGTCGTCGGGCCCGCCGGGCCGTTCACCACCGGTCCCTTGGGCGGTCCGGACTCGCCCGGGTTGCCGAACGGGGCCTGGCAGGCTGCGGTCAGCGACCCCGCGACGGCGAGGGCCGCCAGCCCTGCCGCGCCGCGGAACGCGGTGCCGCGGACGGCCCTTGGGCCGGTACGACGGGGGCTGGGGGAGTTTCCGGCCATATGCACGCCGTCCAGCCTGCCCGGACGGGACCCCGCCCGGCAACTCGGACGGCCGCCGGAACCCCGCCGGCGCGGGCGCTCTCAGCGACTGGCGTACGGATTCGCCCGGTACGGATCGGCCTTGACGACGACCGTCTGCGCCACCTTGCAGTGCAGCGCCTGCTTGCGCTGGTCCCAGAGGATCCACGCGATGTCGATCAGGCCGATGCAGCCGCAGATGCCGCCGAGCACGCTGTAGAACGCGGAGCGCCCCGCGGCCTGGCCATTGGTGATCGCCTGGCCGTCGTCGGCCCGGACCACCCGCGTCCGCGCCAGCATCTTGCCGAGCGTCTGCCCCCATTTGGCGTGCATCAGCCAGAAGTAGAAGAACGCCAGCACGACGCTGATCGCGTTCGTCCCCACCCGGGCGCCGTCGTACATGGTGGTGCCGGGCTCGGGATTGACGACGTTGTCCCAGTTGACGAACGGGATCGAGATCAGGCCCGTCACGATGCCGATGATGATGAGGTCGACGAGGCCCCCGCCCAGCCGCGCCCAGCGGCTCGCGAGCTCCGCCGGCGGATGCGCGTACCCGCCCGCGCCCTGCCCCGGATACTGCTGCCCGTATCCCGGCTGGGCGCCGTACTGCCCGCCGTAGGGCTGCTGCTGCCACTGCCCCTGCTCACCGTAAGGCGGCTGACCGTACGGCTGCTGCCCGCCGTACGGCTGCTGCTCGCCGTAAGGCTGCTGACCGCCGGGCGGCTGCTGGCCCCACTGCTGCTGCTCGCCATGGGCCTGCCGCTCGCCATAGGGCGGCCGCTCGCCATAGGGCTGCTGACCGCCGGGCGGCTGCTCGCCGTAGGGCCGCTGCTGCCCTCCCGGTGGCGGCCACTCTCCGTACGGCTGCTGCTCTCCGTGCGGAGGCTGCTCGCCTTGTGGATGCTGCTCGCCGTAAGGCGGTTGCTCCCCGTAGGGCTGCCGGCCGCCATAGGGCTGCTGCCCTTCGGGTGGCTGTTGCCCCCACTGCTGCTGCTCCCCGTAGGGCTGTTGACCGCCGGGTGGCTGCTGCTCGCCATAGGGCTGCTGCTGTCCGCCGTACTGTTGCCGTCCGCCCGGCGGCGGCCATTCCCCGTACGGCTGCGGCTCTTCGTGCGGGGGCTGCTCTCCGTAGGGCGGTCGTCGGTCCTGGGGTTCCTCCCCGTACGGCTGCCCGCCGCCGTAGGGGCCCGGCCGGTCGGGCTGCTCCCGGTCCTCGTGCGGCCGGTCGTCCTCCGGCTCTCGCCCGGACGCGGGGTCGTGCGGCGGTTGCGTCATGCCGAGAGGGTCGCCGCGTCGCCGCAGGTCAACCCTGCCGCGCCCGGGTGGAGCCGGAATGTTTACGTGCGCATGGCAGGCCCTTGCCGGGACGCGTTCACGACCCGGACCGGTCGCGGGCGTAGGGGTTCGGCGTCCATGGCGTCACCTTCACCACGATCGTCTTGACCGCCTTGTCGTGCAGCGCCTGGCGCCGGTCGTCCCACAGGATCCAGGCGTTGTCGAGGAGGCCGAGGAGGCCGAGGATCGCGCCGCCGGCCAAGAGGAGGTTCAGTGCGCCCGTCGCCACGCCGATGCCGTAGACGATCGCCTGTCGTCCGAGCGCCTGGCCCCAGCTCACCGCCGACCTGTCGTCGGCCCGCACGAGCCGGATGCCGAACGCCTTCTTGCCCAGGGTCTGGCCCCACCGGGCGTGCAGGACGGTGAAGTACACGAAGCCCAGCAGGACAACGATCCCGTATCCGACGAGGAGGCGAGGGATGTTGTAGAGGTCCAGCGGGTTCGTGACCGGCTCGCCGGACTCGATGGAGTCGCGCATCCGGTCCCAGCGGATCGAGAACAGGACGGCCGGCACCGTCCCGATGCTGAGGACGACGCTGTCGATGATCCCGGCGCCGAGCCGAGCCGCGCGTCCGGCGACCGCGTCCTGCGTGCCGCCTCCGAAGCCGGGGTGGGGGACGCCGGGCGGGCCGTAGCCCGGAACCGGTGGCGCCTGCGGCAGGGCGCCGGGGTGGCCGTATCCGGCCATGGGAGCGGCCTGGGCGGGCGGCCCGCCGTACGAGCCCTGGTACGGCGGCGGGCGCTCGGGCGAGACGGGCGCCTCCTCCTGCGCCTCCTCCCGCGGCCGGTCCGGGGGCTGCCAGCCGCTGTCCGGCTTCGGGGTGTCCTGGGGTGGTTCGCTCATGGCCCCACAGTGTGCCCGGTACAGGAGGTCACGGCGTCGCCACGGTGACGACCGGCCCCGGACGCGGGCGCGTCCGGGGCCGAGTCCCCCGAGCCTTCAGGCGCCGCGGCGGGGGCGCCGCCGCGGCCTCACGGGTGCCGGGGTGTCACAGGGGTCAGAGCGTCACAGGTTGCCGCGGCGCTCCTGCTCCCGCTCGATCGCCTCGAACAGCGCCTTGAAGTTGCCCTTGCCGAAGCCGAGCGAGCCGTGCCGCTCGATCAGTTCGAAGAACACGGTCGGACGGTCCTGGACGGGCTTGGTGAAGATCTGCAGCAGGTAGCCGTCCTCGTCCCGGTCGACCAGGATCCGGCGCTTCTGCAGCTCCTCGATGGGGACCCGCACCTGGCCGATGCGCTCGCGCAGCTCGGGGTCCTCGTAGTAGGAGTCGGGGCTCTCCAGGAACTCCACGCCCGCGGCCCGCATCCGGTCGACCGAGGCCAGGATGTCGTTGGTGGCGAGCGCGATGTGCTGCACGCCCGGCCCGCCGTAGAACTCCAGGTACTCGTCGATCTGCGACTTGCGCTTGCTCTCCGCGGGCTCGTTCAGGGGGAACTTCACCTTGCGGGTGCCGTCCGCGACCACCTTGGACATCAGCGCCGAGTACTCGGTCGCGATGTCGTCGCCGACGAACTCCGCCATGTCGGTGAAGCCCATGACCCGGTGGTAGAACTCGGCCCACTCGTCCATGCGCTCGACGTTGCCGACGCAGTGGTCGATCGCCTGGAAGAACCGCTTCTCCACCGGCTCCACGATGGGGTCGGCGGGCTCGAACCCCGGCAGGTAGGGGCCGGTGTAGTTCGAGCGGTCGACCAGCGTGTGCCGGGTCTCGCCGTATGTGGCGATCGCCGCGACCGTCACCTTGCCGTACTCGTCCTCCAGGACGTGCGGCTCCTCCAGGCCGGTGGCGCCCTTCGCGAGCGCGTGCCGGTAGGCGTGCTCGACGTCGGGCACCTCGATCGAGAGGTCCACCACTCCGTCGCCGTGCTCGGCGATGTGCCGTCCGAGCTCGGTGCCCGCCTTCACCGGGCCGCGGAACACGAACCGGGCGCCGCCCGACTCCAGCACGTGCACCGCCTCGTCCGGGCTGCCGTTCTCCGGGCCCCGGTAGGCGACCCGGCGCATGCCGAACGCGGTCGAGTAGTAGTGGGCGGCCTGTTTGGCGTTGCCGACGGCGAAGACGACGGCGTCCATACCCTTGACCGGAAACTCATCCATACCACCCAATCTCGACATGTGCCTGCAAGGTGCGCAAGAGCGGGTTGAAATACTGGACAATCTGTACAGCGCATCCGCGTTCGGACCGGTCGCTCTGTACATGGTGACCACGACCACAGGAGGGTGCCGTGCCGATCGACGAACTGGACGGCCGGCTGATCGAGCTGTTCGCCGCCGAACCCCGGGTCGGCGTCCTGGAGGCGTCCCGGCGGCTCGGGGTCGCGCGCGGGACCGTCCAGGCCCGGCTGGACCGGCTCGCGCGGGACGGCGTCATCGCCGGCCACGGCCCGGAGATCGACCCGGCCGCGCTCGGCTACGGGGTGACGGCCTTCGTCACGCTGCAGCTGCGGCAGGCGGGCGGCCACGACCCGGTGGCGGCCCGGCTCGCCCAGGTGCCCGAGGTGATCGAGGCCCACACCATCACCGGCGGCGGCGACATGCTGTGCCGCATCGTCGCCCGCAGCAACACCGACCTCCAGCGCGTCATCGACGTCATCGTGGACGTCGCGGGCGTGGAGCGCGCCTCGTCGGTCATCTCCCTCGCCAACCAGATCCCCTACCGAACCCTGCCCCTGGTGCGCGCGGTGGCCGGGCAGTCCAGGGGCGGGCCGTCCGAGGGCGGGACGCCGGGCGGCGCGCCCCGGGGACGGGTGCCGGGGTGAGGGCGCGCAAGCAAGGACCGCCGGGCGGAATCCGCCCGGCGGTCTTCACCTCCGCAGTGCCGAAGCCGGCGGCTACGCGCCGCCGTAGGGGGTGGCGTCGAGGATCTCCACGGTCATGGAACGGCCGTTGGGGAGGTTGTAGGTGGCCTTGTCGCCGACCTTCTTGCCGTCGATCGCGGAACCGAGCGGCGACTTGGGCGAGTACACGTCGATGGGAGCGCCGACCTCCTCGCGGGAGGCGAGCAGGAACGTCACCTCCTCGTCGTCGCCCTCGAACGAGACCGTGACGGTCATGCCCGGCCCGACCACGCCCTCGGTGCGCGGCGCCTCGCCGACGCGGGCGTTCTCCAGGATGCCCTGGAGCTGGAGGATCCGGCCCTCGATCTTGCCCTGCTCCTCCTTGGCCGCGTGGTAGCCGCCGTTCTCGCGCAGGTCGCCCTCCTCCCGCGCCGCCTCGATCTTCTGAGCGATCTCGATGCGGCCCGGGCCCGACAGGTGGTCCAGCTCAGCCTTGAGCCGGTCGTACGCCTCCTGGGTCAGCCAGGTGACGTTGTCAGCGCGGGTCTCGGTCACGGGTACTCCTCATCCACATGGTGCGATCGGTCCACCCCCGCGGGCGGGCGTCACATCGACATGAAGTGCGGCTGGGTGAAACCTCAAGCCTATCCGGTGTGTGCGGGTAAAGGTTCCCTGAACTCGGCGTCCGCAATCCGCCAATCGTGTCCCGCCACTCACCGGCCGTAAAGGCCTGCCGTCAGCGGCAGGCGGGTCAGACCTTGCGGCAGTCGCGGATCCTCGCCCCGGTGGCCCGCCGCGGCGTCTGGAGCGTCTCCGTCCCCTTGACGCTGGACGTCCCGGGCGGCACGGAGACCTCCTTCTGCGCGAGCACGGCGAAGGCGGTGTCGTAGGCGTCCACCGTGCAGCGCACGTCGTCGCCCTTCCCCTTGGCCACCGTGTAGTT
This sequence comes from Actinomadura sp. K4S16, assembly GCF_008327685.1. GTDB lineage: Bacteria > Actinomycetota > Actinomycetes > Streptosporangiales > Streptosporangiaceae > Spirillospora. Next base: position 204,436 of record NZ_BDDE01000015.1, on the reverse strand, counting down.
GAGCTCGACCGACGTGTCGGTGATGTCGTAGGTGACCGTCTGCGACACGATTCCGGGCGTCTGCCCCGTGTGCGCGGCGAGGATGCCGAAGCCGGCCGCCCCCAGCGCCGTCAGGAGGCCGATGACCGCCAGCCCGAGCCGGCTCCGCCGGGACGCGGCCGGAGCCTCTGCTTTCGACACGCTCGTCGTCATGGCGGGAATCCTCGTGCGGGGTGCGGACGTTGTCAGGGACAATTCATTCTCGTCTGTCATGGCGCGTGCCTCGAACCGGGGCCCGCTCAACAGTCCGGAGAGGGAGACCCCCAGTGTCCGAGGTCATCGACGGTACGTCCGACGCCATGGGCGGTGCGGCGCTCGAACGGCCCTGCGGCCGCGACGAGCCCCTGCGGCTCATGGCGGTGCACGCGCACCCCGACGACGAGTCCAGTAAGGGCGCGGCCACGATGGCCCGCTACGTCGCCGAAGGAGTCGAGGTCCTCGTCGTCACCTGCACCGGCGGTGAGCGCGGCGACATCCTGAACCCGGCGATGGACCGGCCCGAGATCAAGGCCGACATCGGCAAGGTCCGCGAGGAGGAGATGGCGCGGGCCCGCGAGATCCTCGGCGTCGGGCAGCGCTGGCTGGGATTCGTCGACTCCGGCTTCCCCGAGGGCGACCCGCTGCCCCCGCTGCCGGAGGGCTGCTTCGCGCTGGAGCCGCTGGAGACCGCCGCCGAGCCGCTGGTGCGCGCGGTCCGCGAGTTCCGCCCGCACGTGATGCTCACCTATGACGAGAACGGCGGCTACCCCCATCCCGACCACGTGAAGTGCCACGAGGTGTCGGTGGAGGCGTTCGAGGCCGCGGGCGACCCGGAGCGCTACCCCGACGCCGGCGACCCCTGGCAGCCGCTGAAGCTCTACTACCACATGACCTTCAGCAAGGAGCGCATCCTCGCCCTGCACTCCGCGATGGAGAAGGCCGGCCTGGAGTCGCCCTACGGCGACTGGCTGAAGCGCTTCGAGGAGGAGGGCGACCAGCGCGCCAGGTGGGAGGTCACCACCCGCGTCCCCTGCGCCGACCACTTCGAGACCAGGGACCAGGCCCTGCTCGCCCACGCCACGCAGATCGACCCGAACGGGTTCTGGTTCGTCGTCCCGCTCGACGTCCAGCGCGCGGCATGGCCGACCGAGGACTACCATTTGGCCAGGTCCCTGGTCGACACGGAACTGCCGGAGGACGACCTGTTCGCCGGCGTCCGGGAGAAGGTGTGCTTGTGATGCCAGCCGTCTACGCCATGCCGCTGAACGACGACACGGTCACCCCCGGCGTCCTCGGCTTCGTGGTGTTCCTCGTGCTGCTGGCCGCGACGGTCTTCCTGATCCGCTCGATGGGCAAGCAGATGAAGAAGATCCAGGCGCCCCGCGAGGCGGATCTCCGGCAGCAGGAGTGGGAGCGGGCCGAGGCGGCGAAGGAGGCCAAGGCCGCGGCGGCGGCCAAGCCCTCCGACGACGACGCCTGACCCGGCCCCGACCCGGCCCCGCGCCGGTTGGACGCCGCCGCGCCGGGGAGGACCCTCGGTGTGCGCGCGAACTCCGATGACGCCGACCGCGGTCTCCCGCCCGCGGAGGCTCGCCGTGCCCTCGACCGCCATCTCGCCGGCGCCGTCATCGGTGAGGGCGAGATGGCGGCCGAGGGGCTGGCCCTGCTGGAGGGGGAACGCTGGGCGGAGGCCGCCGAGACGCTGGAGGAGGCCCTGCGCCTCGCCGAGCGCGAGGGGGACGCCCACACGGTCCTGGCGGCGCGCCACGACCTCGCCCGGGCGCTGATCGGCAGCGGCGACCTCGACCGCGCGATCGGGCTGCTCGGCCCGCTGCCGGACGAGTTCGCCGCCCTGCCGGAGCCCGACGAGCGCGCCCGCGCCCGCGCGCTGGAGAGCCTCGGCGAGGCCCACCTGCGCGCGCACCGCCCCGTCGCGGCCATCAACTTCTTCGGCCAGGCCCTGGAGATCCTGCGCGGGCTGGACGCGGTCGCCGGGCAGGCCGCCATGTTCGTCCGCATAGCCGACGCCGCCCGCCTCCGCGGCGACGCCGCGGCCGAGCGCGCCGCCCTCGACCGCGCCGCCGAACTGATCCGCCCCGCCTGATCGGCCCTGCCCGGAGCGCCCTAGATCTTGCCGTGGTCCCAGCTGACGATCCGGTCGGGCTCCATGACGATGAGGACGCGCTTGGACAGCGCCTGCTCGATGCCCTCGGCGATCACCGGGTCGACCGGCTCGCCCAGCTTCGGGACGGGCAGGCCCGCCATGCGGGAGCCGACGACCATGCCGACCTTGGACCGGGGCTCGGGGTCCTCGATGACGAGGCCCCGCCCGTACAGGGCGACGCCGCGCAGTTCGTTGTACTCGACGCCGTCCTCGACCAGGCACGTCATGGTGGGGTCGCGGCGGAGGTTGATCACCTTCTGCGACGACTTGTACGTGGTGAAGGCGATCTTGCCCTCGTACAGCGTGTAGAACATCGTCACCAGATGGGGCTCGCCGTCCTTGCCGACGGTCGCGACCTGCACCTTGAAGTTGGCGGCCAGGTAGTCCGCCACTTCCTCCGGCGACATCTTGATCTTGTCGCGCTTGCTACCGGCCAACGGGCCCTCCCAGGATCGTCTGCATCGCGCACAGAATAACCAAGCGCTTGCCCGCCTCATCGCCCGGCACCATGGGGGGATGTCCGTGCGCGATCTCACCGTCCTCGGCTCCGCCAGCGCGGTGCCCACCAGGACCCGCAACCACAACGGCTACCTGCTGCGCTGGGACGGGCAGGGCGTCCTGTTCGACCCGGGGGAGGGCACGCAGCGGCAGATGACGCACGCGGGCCTCTCCGCGAACGACGTGAACTGGATCTGCGTGACGCACTTCCACGGCGACCACTGCCTCGGCGTGCCGGGCATCGTCCAGCGGATCGCCCGCGACGGCGTCGCGCACCCGGTGGACGCGGCGTTCCCGGCGAGCGGCCGGCTCTACTGGGAGCGGCTGCGGAACGCGGCCGTCTTCCGGGACACCGACGTCGTCCGCGAGCGCCCGGTGTCGGGGGAGCGGATGGCGCTCGACACCGGCGACGCCCCTTTCAGCCTGGTCGCCCGGCGGCTGTCCCACCCGGTGGAGGCGTACGGGTACCGGCTGGAGGAGCCCGACGGCGTGACGATGCTGCCGGACGAGCTCGCCGCGCGCGGCGTCCGGGGGCCGCTGATCCGCCGCCTCCAGGAGGACGGGCGGGTCACCACGCCCGACGGCCGCACCGTCACGCTGGCCGAGTGCAGCGTGACCCGTCCCGGGCAGAAGGCCGCGTTCGTCATGGACACCCGGCTCTGCGACGGCGTACGGGAACTGGCCGACGGGGTGGACATGCTCGTCATCGAGTCCACGTTCCTGCACGAGGACGCCGGGCTGGCCGCCGAGTACGGGCACCTGACCGCCGCCCAGGCGGGCGAGGTGGCGGCGGAGGCGGGTGTCCGCCGCCTCGTCCTGACCCACTTCTCCGAGCGGTACCCCGCCGCCGACGAGCACCGCTTCCTGGCCGAGGCGTCCGCCGCGTTCGGCGGCGACATCACCCTGGTCCACGACCTGGACCGCATTCCGCTGCCGCCGCGCCGTCTGACGGGCCGGGATGCCGGGCAGGACCCAGGGCATGGCTGACGAAGTCGATGTCGTGGTGATCGGTCTCGGGCCCGGGGGAGAGGACGCCGCGGGGCGGCTCGCCGAGGCGGGCCTCTCGGTCGTCGGCGTGGAGTCGCGGCTGGTCGGCGGGGAGTGCCCGTACTACGCCTGCGTCCCCACCAAGATGATGGTGCGCGCCGCGGGCCTGGTCGCCGAGGCCGAGCGCGTCCCCGGCATGGCGGGCGAGGCGTCCGTCCGGCCCGACTGGGGGCCGGTGGCCGCCAGGATCCGCGACGAGGCGACCGACTCGTGGGACGACAAGGCCGCCGCCGACCGCCTCACCGGCAAGGGCGTGCGCCTGGTGCGCGGCGAGGGCCGCATCACCGCACCCCGCGAGGTCACCGCCGGCGGCCAGGTCTTCCACGCCCGCCGCGGCATCGTGCTCAACACCGGCACTTCTCCCACGGCCCCGCCGGTCGACGGTCTCGCGGACACCCCCTACTGGACGAACCGCGAAGCCGTCCAGGCCCCCGAGGCCCCCGAGTCGCTCCTCGTCCTCGGCGGCGGCGTGGTCGGCGTGGAGATGGCGCAGGTCTTCTCCCGCTTCGGCAGCCGCGTCACCATCGTCGAGGCGGCGGACCGCCTTCTCATCAACGACGAGCCGGAGTCGAGCGCCCTGCTGCGCGAGGTCTTCGAACGCGAGGGCATCGGTGTGCGCACCGGCGTGAACGTCAGCCGCGTCGCCCACGACGGAGCCGAGTTCACGATGCGGCTCGGCGACGGGGAGCTCGCCGCCGACCGCCTCCTCGTCGCGACCGGCCGCCGCCCGAACCTGAAGGGGCTCGGTCTCGGCGCCGTCGGCCTGGACGAGAACGCCCGCCGGATCGCCGTGGACGGCCGCATGCGCGCCGCCGACGGCGTGTGGGCGATCGGCGACATCACCGGCATGGGCGCGTTCACGCACGTCTCCATGTACCAGGCGGCCGTCGCCGTCCGGGACGTCCTCGGCGAGGAGGGGCCGCCCGCGGCCTACCGCGCCGTGCCCCGCGTCACCTTCACCGATCCCGAGATCGCGTCGGTCGGCCTCACCGAGGCCCAGGCCCGCGACCAGAACCTTCCCGTCCGCACGGCGGTGGCGCCGATCCCGGAGTCGACCCGCGGCTGGATCCACAAGGCCGGCAACGACGGCTTCATCAAGCTCGTGGAGGACACCGAGTGGGGCACGCTGGTCGGCGCCACTGCGGCGGGCCCGTCAGGCGGGGAGGTCCTCGGCTTCCTGGCCGTGGCGGTCCACACCGAGACCCCGACCGCCGCCCTCCGCGAGATGATCTACGCCTACCCCACCTTCCACCGCGCCGTCGAGTCCGCGCTCGCCGGCCTCGCCGCGCGGGCGCGGGGGGAGTGAGGCGGCGGCCGGATCGGGCAGGATCGGGGGCATGAACCGGCTCAAGGACGCGACCAGCCCGTACCTGCTCCAGCACGCCGGGAACCCGGTGGAGTGGTGGGAGTGGAGCGACGAGGCGTTCGCCGAGGCACGGCGGCGCGACGTCCCCGTCCTGCTCTCCGTCGGATACGCCGCCTGCCACTGGTGCCACGTGATGGCCCACGAGTCCTTCGAGGACGGCGAGACGGCCCGGGCCATGAACGAGCTGTTCGTGAACGTCAAGGTCGACCGGGAGGAGCGGCCGGACATCGACGCCGTCTACATGGAGGCGACCCAGGCCATGACGGGCCAGGGCGGCTGGCCGATGACGGTGTTCATGACTCCGGAGGGGCACCCGTTCTACTGCGGGACGTACTTCCCGCGAGCGCAGTTCCGGGCGCTGTTGCAGGCCGTCCACAAGGCGTGGACGGAGCAGCGCGACGACGTCGCCCGGCAGGGGCAGCAGGTCGTCGACGCCCTGACCTCGCGCGGGTCCGGCCTCGGCGGGTCGGAGGCGCCCGGCGACCGGGTGCTCGCGCACGCGGTGAAGGTGCTCGCGCGCTCCTACGACGCGGCGCGCGGCGGGTTCGGGGGCGCCCCGAAGTTCCCGCCGTCGATGGTCCTGGAGTTCCTGCTGCGCCATCACGCGCGCACGGGCGACGAGGAGTCGCTGGCGATGGCGTCCGGCACGCTGGAGGCGATGGCCCGCGGGGGCATGTACGACCAGCTCGGCGGCGGGTTCGCGCGGTACTCGGTCGACGTGGGATGGGTCGTCCCGCACTTCGAGAAGATGCTCTACGACAACGCCCTGCTGGCGCGGGTCTACGCGCACTGGTGGCGGCTGACGGGGAACCCGTCCGCGCGGCGGGTCGCCCTGGAGACGTGCGACTGGATGCTGCGCGACCTGCGCACCGACCAGGGCGGGCTCGCGTCGGCGCTGGACGCCGACAGCGAGGGCGTCGAGGGCAAGTACTACGTGTGGACGCCCGAGCAGTTGCGGGAGGTGCTCGGGGACGAGGACGGCGCGTTCGCCGAGCGCCTGTTCGAGGTGACCGGGACGTTCGAGCACGGCGCGTCCGTCCTGCAGCTCCTGAGCGACCCCGATGACGTCGAGCGGTACGAGCGCGTGCGGACCGCGCTGCTGGCGGCGCGCGCGCAGCGGATCCCTCCGGCGCGGGACGACAAGGTGGTGGCGGCGTGGAACGGGCTCGCCGTCGCGGCGCTGGCCGAGTGCGGCGCGCTGTTCGACCGGCCGGATCTCGTCCGGGCGGCCGAGGAGGTCGTGCGGCTGCTGGGGGAGGTCCACCTCCGGGACGGGCGGCTGGCGCGCACGTCCAAGGACGGGGCGGCCGGGGCGAACGCCGGCGTCCTGGAGGACTACGCCGACGTGGCCGAGGGCCTGCTCGCCCTGCACGCGGTCACCGGCGACCCGCACCACGTGCGGCTGGCCGGCGAACTGCTGAACACCGTCCTCGAACGGTTCGCCGACGGGTCCGGCGGCTTCTACGACACGGCCGACGACGCCGAGCGGCTGTTCCGGCGCCCCCAGGACCCGACCGACAACGCGACGCCGTCGGGGCAGTTCGCGGCGGCCGGGGCGCTGCTGTCGTTCGCCGCGCTGACCGGGTCCGACTGGCACCGGCAGGCGGCGGAGGACGCGCTGGCGCCGGCGGGCACGCTCGCCGACGAGCACGCGCGGTTCGCGGGCTGGGGCCTCGCGGTCGCGGAGGCGCGCGCGGCGGGCCCGGTCGAGATCGCGGTGATCGGCGATCCGGAGGACGTGCGCACCCGCGCGCTGCACCGCACGGCCCTCATGGCCGTCGCGCCGGGCGCGGTGGTGAGCGTCGGCCCGCCGGACGCCGAGGGCGTTCCCCTGCTGGAGGGGCGGGGACTGGTGGAGGGAGAGCCGGCGGCGTACGTCTGCCGCGGGTTCGTCTGCCGGCTGCCCGTCACGACCCAGGCGGACCTGAACCGCGAACTACGTGGGCAATTGGACTGACGATCCACTTTATGGCAACGTGACCTTGATCTCAGCCGGGCAGGCTGTTACTACTGAGTAACTGGAACGTGCCTGACCCAATGGAGCCGAGCGGACGAGGCTGACCGGTGGCGCCCCGGGTATCTGGACGGTGGCCGACCATCTGAGTCATAGTCGTGTCCTGTGCGCGGTCAGGGACCCGGCGCGAGGCGACATCGAGGGAGTGTGCCAGTGGGCAAGCCGAACCGCCGGATCCTTCCGACGATCATCGGCGTCTCCGTGCTGACGACGCTCGCGGCCAACGTCGCCGTCCTCGTCGCGCACGACGACGGCCCGCCGGACCGGCCGCGCGGCGAGCAGCGCGCCCGCTTCGTCGCCGCCTCCGGCAGCACCGGCCTGTCGCCCGGCGCGGTCGCGCCGCTCGGCAGGCGGCTCACCCCGCACGTCCTCGTGGCGGCCCCTTCCACGCTCTCGCCGGAGTTCGTCCAGAAGATCCGCGGCGCCAAGGGCGTGAAGGGCGTCGAGGTCGTGGACGCGGTGCAGGGCATGGTCGCGGGCAAGCGTGTCGGCCTGATGGGCGTCGACCCGTCCACGTTCCGCAACTACACCCCGAAGCCGACCGCCAAGTCGGACGCCCTCTGGCGCAACGTGGCCTCCGGCGACGTCGCCATCTCGTTCACGATGGGCAGCGACGGCGGCGTCAAGCTCGGCAGCCAGGTGCCCGTCGGCGGCAAGCAGCACCAGTCGCAGCTGCGGGTGGGCGCGTACGCGACGATGGGCATCAGCGACGTCGACGCGGTCATCTCGCACACCACCGCGCAGGCCCTCGGGATGCCGACCGGCAACGCCATGCTGATCAGCGTCCCGAAGACCGCGCCGAAGACGTTCATCAAGAAGCTGCGCAAGGTGCTGCCGAAGCACGCCAAGGCCGTCGCGGTGAACCCGGAGATCGACTTCCCGCGGGCCGGGAACGTGCCGGCCGCGGGCGGCCAGGTCATGACGGCGAGCCAGGTCCGCACGGTGATCAAGGCGGCCTACACCCGGCTCGGCTGGCCGTACGTGTGGGGCGGCGAGTCCGAGGCCGAGGGCGGCTACGACTGCTCCGGCCTGATGCAGTACGCGTTCGCCAGGGCGGGCATCCGGCTCCCGCGCGTCGCCGCCGACCAGGCCCGCGCCGGCTGGGTCGTCCCCTACAGCAAGGCCGAGCCGGGCGACATGCTCATCTGGGCCAACGACCCGACCGCGCCCGGCTACATCTCCCACATCGCCCTCTACCTGGGCCAGGGCAAGATGCTGGCGGCCCCGCGGACCGGCACCGTGGTGCAGGTGCAGAACGTCTACACCCGCAACATGCGCGGCGCCGTCCGAGTCAGCCCCCGAATGGCCGCCTCCCTGGCCCGCTGACCCGCGCAGCGGGCCGCCGGCTCACAGGGGGCAGCCGCGGCCGAGGAACTCCAGGTTGTGGTCGATGAGCCCGGGGAGCTCCTCGGTCGCCGCGCGTCCTTCCATCCACCGGTAGAGGGCCGCCTGGAGCACCCCGATGACGGCCCAGGTGAAGGTCTCCACCTCCGGGTCGTCGGGCCGCCGCCCCGTGCGGTGGCCGACGACCTCGGTCAGCATGGCGTGGGTGCCCTCGCGCATCGACTCGAACGTGCGGGCGCGCAGCGAAGGGACCCGGGAGGTGAGCCGCATCCGGGCGTTGACCGTGTCCAGGTCGGCTTCGTACATGAGCGGGAGCAGCTCGCGGAGCGTGGCGCGCAGCGCCTCGATGGGGGACAGCCCGGCCGGCTGGCCCCGCATGACCTCCGCCATGATCGGGTCGTACTCGTCGGTGACGACCACGTCCTCCTTGGTGGGGAAGTAGCGGAAGAAGGTGCTCGGCGAGATCTCGGCCGCCGCGGCGATCTGCTCCACGGTCGTCTCGTCGTACCCCCGCTCGCTGAAGAGGCGGAGGGCGTGGTCCTGGATCGCCCTGCGGGTCCGCAGCTTCTTGCGCTCCCGCAGCGGCAGCCGGGCGAGCCGGTCCTCCAGCCGGTCGATCGGGTGCTCACGGGACGGCGTGCTCATGCTCCGATTGTCCTGCATCCGCGGCGGAGGCCGCATCCTCGCGTCCCCGCGCGGGCTGGAAGAGCCACAGGAGCAGTGCCGCCACGACGGCGGCGGCACCGCACGCGGCGAACACCGCGTCCATGCCGTGGACGTACGCGGCGCGGGCCGAGGCGAGCAGCCCCCCGTCGTCCAGCCGCCCGGCGACGGCGACCGCCCCGCCGATGGAGTCGCGCGCCGCGGCGGCCGCGTCGGGAGGCAGCCCGCCGGTGGAGACGCGGTCCCGGTAGAGCGCCGACAGCAGGCTGCCGAGGCCGGCGACGCCGAGCGTCCCGCCCGTCTGGCGCAGCGTCTGCACGAGGCCCGAGCCGCGCCCCGCCTGGGCGGGCGGCAGGGCGGCGAGGACCGCGTCCATCGCCGGGACGATGGTCAGCCCGCAGCCGAGGCCGACGACGAGCAGCCACGGGACGGTGGCGGGGTAGCCGTCCCCCGCCCCGGTGAGCGCGCCCCACCCGAAGCCCGCCGCGAGCACGAGCAGCCCGGTGACGAGGATCGGCTTGTGCCCGGCGCGGTGCGCGACGCGGTCGGTGACGACCCCGCCGGCGAGCAGGCCGAGCAGCATCGGCATCAGCCTCACGCCGGTGGCGAGGACGTCGTTGCCCTGGACGGCCTCCAGGTACTGCGGCAGGACGAACAGCGCCCCGCCCATCATCAGGTTCGCGGCGACGGCGGCGACCATCGCCCATGTGAAGGCGGGGTTGCGGAAGAGGGCCACGTCCAACAGGGGCTCGGCGGCACGCCGCTCCCACAGGACGAACCCGGCCAGCAGGACGGCCGCGAGCGCGAACGAGAGCAGCACCACCGCGTCGCTCCAGCCCCGCACGGGGGCCTCGATGACCCCGTACACGAGCGCGACGACCCCTGCCATCGACAGCAGCGCGCCGATCCCGTCGACCCGCGGCGCGGCCGGGTCCCGCGTCTCGGGCAGGAGCAGCGCCACCGCGATGCCGCCGACCAGCACGACCGGCACGTTGACCAGGAAGATGGAGCCCCACCGGAAGTTCTCCAGGAGCCAGCCGCCGAGCAGCGGGCCGAGCGGCAGCCCGAGCGCCATCGCCGAGGACCAGACCGCGACCGCGCGGGTGCGCTCGTGCGGGGGGAAGATCGCGGGCAGCATCGACATCGACAGCGGGGTCACGATCGCCGCGCCGAGGCCCATGAACGCGCGGGCCGCGATGACTCCGCCGGAGCCGTCCGCGAACGCACCGGCGAGCGAGGCGGTGCCGAAGACCGCGAGGCCGGCCAGCAGCAGCCGCTTGCGGCCGAACCGGTCGCCGAGCAGCCCGGCCGGGAGCAGCAGCGCCCCGAACACCAGCAGGTAGGAGTCCACGATCCACTGCAGCGCGCTGGTGCTCGCGTGCAGCCGCTCCGACAGCGTGGTCAGCGCCACGTTGAGGATCGTCATGTCGAACCCGAGCGCGAGCATGCTCAGCGCCAGCGCCCCCAGCCCCAGCCAGCGCCGGGTGTGTCCCACGGTCATGACTTCCACCTTCATATGAGTTTCACTATGAAATGACAGTAGCTCTCATTTGATGGTGATTGTCAATCGAGATGGGGACTGGCGCAGCCTCGGGAGGACATGTAATTTTGATTACATGAGTACGAGCGAAGCGGCGGAGCAGCTGCGCGGCTGGTTCATCGGACGGCTCCCCGAGGAGTGGTTCGAGGGCGCGCCCGAAGTCGTCGTCGACCGCGAGGAGGTCGCGGTCGTCGGCACCCTGCCCGTCCCGGCCGCCGCGGCCGAGGCGGCCGGCGCCGAGCGTGCGGGCGTCATCGCGGGGCACGTCCAGCGCTTCCGCGACGAGACCCGCGACCGGCGGATCGCCATCGCCCGGGAGGCCGAGCAGCGCTTCGGGCGCAAGGTGTCCTGGGGCGTGGAGTGCGGCGGCGAGCGGGAGATGTTCACCACCCTGTCGGTGCCGGTGATGACGCGGCTGCGGCAGCCCGAGCGCCGCGTACTGGACACGCTCGTGGACGCCGGGGTCGCCCGCAGCCGCAGCGACGCGCTCGCCTGGTGCGTCAGGCTCGTCGGCAAGAACACCGACGAGTGGCTGTCGGAGCTGCGCACCGCCCTGCAGCACGTCGAGCGCGCCCGCGCCGCCGGCCCCAAGGCCTGACCGCCGGCCCGGAGCGGCCGGGCATTACCCGATCTCGGTGATCACTGGGTGTGATCATGGCGCCGACCTCCCCTAACGTACCTGGAGAGCGGGCCGGACGCGGGCGGGAGGTGCGGGGATGCCGGGGCTGCGCTGCCTGGACGGGTCCGACCTCGCGGTGGTCCCGGTCGCCTCGATCGACCGCGGCGGCACCCCGTTCGAGATCACGCTGGAGCTGTGGCGCGACGGCGAGCCCTTCGGGGCGGTGGGGGAGCGGTGCGGGTACTTCCTGACCGGGCTCGCCGCCCGGGTCGCCGCCGCCCGGGCCGACGGGTCCCCGCAGGCGGCACGCTGGCCCGACCCCGACGACCGCTTCCCCGACCCCGCCCCCGCCGACGCGGCCCGGGAGCCCGAGCTGTTCGCGTTCCGCTACCGCGACCGGGGCGACGTGGTCAGCACCGGTGAGCTGCGCTGCTCGCTGCGCACGTCCTCGATGTGGGTCGGCCGCCAGCGGTCGGCGGCGGGCCGGTGGCGGGTCGCGCGCCGCGCCGTGGTCGAGGCGTGGGGCGCGGGCGGGCGCGGCGTCCGCGCCGTTCTCACCTCGGCCGAGCTGGCGCGCTTTCTCGCCGATCTGCTCGCCGAGGCGGACCGGGCCAGAGCAGGCCATCCACCGCGCCTGGCCCGGCCCGCGCGTTAGCCTGGCGTACGGGAACGGTGGGAGAAGTGTCGCCGTCGGGCCATAATTGAGCGACTTTCCGCCAGGGTCGGTCGCTCGAAGGGAAGCCCATATGCGGGTTCGGCGTACGGGAGAGCCGCGCACCAGGTCGGCGCGCGGCGCGCGGAGGGACGGCGTGCGCCGGCGCCCCTCCGAGGGCGGCGGGCGGCTCGTCTCCGCCCTCCGCCGCAGCGGCCCGTACGCGGCCGTCCGCGACGCCGTCTACCGGATGTACGAGCGGCGCGTCGAGGCCGAGTTGCCCACCGAGGTCACCCCCCGGCACGTCGGCGTGATCCTCGACGGCAACCGGCGCTGGGCCAGGTCGATGGGGCTGGCCGACGTCAACACGGGCCACCAGCGCGGCGCCCAGAAGATCTCCGAGCTGCTCCAGTGGAGCGCGGAGGCCGGCGTCGAGCACGTCACGCTGTGGCTGCTGTCGACCGACAACCTCAACCGGCCCGCCGCCGAGCTGGAACCGCTCCTGGCGATCATCGAGAACACCGTCCGCAAGCTCGCCGAGGACGGCTGGCACGTCAAGCCCGTCGGCGCCCTCGACCTCCTGCCCGATAAGACGGCCCGCGTCCTGAAAGATGCGGGAGAGGCCACATCGGGCGCACCCGGCCTGATTGTGAACGTCGCCGTTGGGTATGGAGGTAGGCGTGAGATCGCTGATGCGGTGCGCTCACTGCTCATCGAGCAGGCGAGTCGTGGCACCAGCATCGAGGAACTCGCCGAGGTCCTCGACGTGGAGCACATCGCGGAGCATCTCTACACGCGCGGCCAGCCGGACCCGGACCTGGTCATCCGCACCTCGGGAGAGCAGCGTCTCTCCGGCTTCATGCTCTGGCAGAGCGCCCACTCGGAGTTCTACTTCTGCGAGGTCCACTGGCCGGACTTCCGGAAGGTGGACTTCCTCCGGGCCATGCGCTCCTACGCCGCGCGGCACCGGCGCTACGGTACCTGATCGTCCCTCGCGGACCACCGCCCCTGCGCGGGCGGACCTGCGCGCCACCGGCAGTTCCCTCATATCCAGGGAGATCGAGTGGCCACAACCTCCGCGCGCCGTCCCGGTCCGTCCGGGATCCCTTCTGGGGCTTCCGTCCCGGAGACCTCCGGAGACCTCGGGGGCGCTGCCCCCGGCAGGGAACCGGACCGGCGCACGTACGTCCTGGACACCAGCGTCCTGCTCGCCGATCCGGGGGCGATGACCCGGTTCGCCGAGCACGAGGTCGTACTCCCCATCGTCGTCATCTCCGAACTGGAGGCCAAGCGGCACCACCCGGAACTCGGCTACTTCGCGCGGCAGGCCCTGCGCACGCTGGACGACCTCCGCCTGCTGCACGGGCGGCTGGACGAGCCCGTCTCGGTCGAGGGGGCGCTCGGCGACCAGGGCGGGACGCTCCGCGTCGAGTTGAACCACGCCGACCCGAGCGTCCTGCCGGACGGGTTCCGGCTCGGCGACAACGACACCAGGATCCTGTCGGTGGCCGCGTGGCTGGCCCGCGAGGGGCGCGACGTCGTGCTGGTCTCCAAGGACCTGCCGATGCGGGTGAAGGCGTCCGCGGTCGGGCTCGCCGCCGAGGAGTACCGCGCGGAACTGGCCGTCGTGGAGTCCGGCTGGACCGGGATGCGCGAGCTGGAGGTGCCGGCCGGAGCCCTCGAGGAGCTGTACGAGACGGGCGGCGCCGACCTGGAGGAGGCGCGGGACCTGCCGTGCCACACGGGGCTTCGGCTGCTGTCGGAGCGCGGCTCGGCCCTCGGCCGGGTGCAGCCGGACAAGTCGGTGCGGCTGGTGCGCGGCGACCGCGAGGTGTTCGGGCTGCGCGGCCGGTCCGCCGAGCAGCGGATCGCGCTGGACCTGCTGATGGACGAGGAGGTCGGCATCGTCTCGCTCGGCGGGCGGGCCGGCACCGGCAAGTCGGCGCTCGCCCTCTGCGCGGGGCTGGAGGCCGTGCTGGAGCGGCGGCAGCACCGCAAGGTCGTGGTGTTCCGCCCCCTGTACGCGGTCGGCGGCCAGGAGCTCGGCTACCTGCCGGGTTCGGAGAACGAGAAGATGTCGCCGTGGGCCCAGGCCGTCTACGACACCCTCTCGGCGGTGACGACGCCGGAGGTCATCGAGGAGGTCGTGGACCGTGACATGTTGGAGGTCCTGCCGCTCACGCACATCCGCGGCCGGTCGCTGCACGACTCGTTCGTGATCGTCGACGAGGCGCAGTCGCTGGAGCGCGGCGTCCTGCTCACCGTCCTGTCGCGGATCGGCTCCGGGTCGCGGGTCGTGCTGACCCACGACGTGGCGCAGCGCGACAACCTGCGCGTCGGCAGGCACGACGGCGTCGCGGCGGTAGTGGAGCGCCTGAAGGGTCATCCGCTGTTCGCGCACGTGACGCTGACGCGGTCGGAGCGCTCGCCGATCGCGGCGCTGGTGACCGACATGCTCGGTGACGTCGGGGCCTAGAGCCCCGGCGAGTGAGAACCCCGGCGGGCCGTGACGGGCCGCCGGGGTTCTCGCGTCTCAGAACGACGTTCTCCTTCCTACGGAGGGTGATCGGTAAACCTCGCAACGTAGGAATGTGGCGAAGGTCACAATCGTCCGTTTCTATGGGAGGAGCCGCAGGTCCGGCCGGGTTTTCGGTACGTCCGCAGTCGGGTTGACAACGGGCCGTCCGGCCGCATCTGTCTCGTTTTGGTTGCGAACCAGCCCTCGGCCTCGGGCATTGTGTCTCCCCGTAAGCACCCCCAGTGCGGTGCCCGGCCGGAGCGCGGCCCCTGAACGCGCGCGACGTGCCGGCGCCGACCCGGGTCCGGGGCCGCCGAACGCCGGCGGCCGGGCCGGACCGGGGTGGAAACAGTTCGTGCGCGTGTCCATGCGCGTGCGACCGTCGGAAGGACCGCCTTGTACGGAGACCGCCCCGGGTCCCCTAGGCGAGACGATCGACAGAGCTTCGACCCCCGGCAGCCGGTGATGGCCTCCGCCCCGGCCCAGGCGCCCGGCTCCTCCCCGGAGGGCCCCGAGGCGCCGCACGAGGACGACGTGCGCGTGGCCGGCACCCGCCCCCGCGCGAACGCTCCTGCGGGGGACACGCTCGGCCTCCAGCCCCTCCAGGAGCCGCTGCGCACCGGCGTCTCCGGCGACGAGATCTCCTCCGGTCCGGGCGCGCCCCGCCGTGCCGCCCGCGGGGGCGGCTCCCGCGGGCGCGGCGGCAAGCGCATCGCGGTGGTCGCCGCGGGCGCCGCCGTCGTGATCGGCGGAGGCGCGGTCGCCGCGTTCGCGCTGACCGGCGGCTCCGGGGACGAGGGCGCGCAGACCGTCAAGCCGACGCGGCAGCTCGCCGACGCCGCCGCGCCGCCGAAGATCGACCCGAAGGTGCTGGAGCAGCAGCGTAAGAAGCTGGCGCTCGACCGCGCCTCCCGCGCGACGCGCCAGGACGGCGGCAAGGGCCCGTCCCTGCTGCCCAAGGGCAAGCCGATCCCGACCAAGACGCCGGAGAAGAAGAACGGCTCCTCCGGCGGCGGCCCGACCGGCGACCCGGTCCCGGCCGGCGAGGCGCAGGCGATCGCCAAGAAGCTGATGCCGAGCTACGGCTTCACCGGCGACGGCCAGTTCGGCTGCCTGGTCAACCTGTGGAACAAGGAGAGCCACTGGAACGTCCACGCGGCCAACCCCTCGGGCGCGTACGGCATTCCGCAGGCCCTGCCCGGTTCCAAGATGGGCAGCGCCGGGCCCGACTGGCAGAACAACGCCACCACGCAGATCAAGTGGGGGCTCGGCTACATCAAGAACCGCTACGGCACGCCGTGCGGCGCGTGGTCGCATTCGCAGTCCGTCGGCTGGTACTGATCCGGCCCCGCCGCGTCCCGGACGCCCTGAGCGGCGTCTGGGACGCGCGACCGGCCCCGCCCGGCTCAGCGGCGGGACGTCCCGGTCATCCGCAGGACGTCGAGCGCCTCGTCGAGCTGCTCGACCGTCAGCCTTCCCTCGTCGACATAGCCGCGCTCCAGCACGACCTCGCGGATCGTCCTGCGCTCCCTGAGCGCCTGCTTGGCGACCTTCGCCGCCTCCTCGTACCCGATGTAGCGGTTCAGCGGCGTCACGATCGACGGTGACGACTCGGCGTACTCGCGCATCCGGTCCAGGTCGGCCTCGACGCCGTCCACGCAGCGGTCGGCGAGCAGCCGGGACGCGTTCGCCAGCAGGGTGACCGACTCCAGCACGTTGCGGGCCAGCATCGGCAGCATCACGTTCAGCTCGAAGCTGCCGGACGCGCCGCCGAACGCGACCGCCGCGTCGTTGCCGATGACCTGCGCGGCGACCTGCGCGACCGCCTCGGGGATCACCGGGTTCACCTTGCCGGGCATGATCGACGAGCCGGGCTGCAGGTCGGGCAGCCGGATCTCCGCGAGCCCGGCGCGCGGCCCCGAGCCCATCCAGCGCAGATCGTTCGCGATCTTGCTGAGGCTCACCGCGATCGTGCGCAGCGCCCCGCTCGCCTCCACCAGGCCGTCCCGCGCGCCCTGCGCCTCGAAGTGGTCGCGGGCCTCGGTCAGCGGCAGCCCGGTGTCCCGCGCGATCTCGGCGATGACGCGGGCGGCGAAGCCCTCCGGCGTGTTGATGCCGGTGCCGACCGCGGTCCCGCCGAGCGGGAGCTCCGCCAGCCGCGGCAGGACGGCCTCCAGCCGCTCCACGCCGTGCCGCGCCTGCGCTGCGTACCCGCCGAACTCCTGCCCGAGCGTCACCGGCGTCGCGTCCATCAGGTGGGTGCGGCCGGACTTCACCGCGGTCGCGAACTCCTCGGCCTTGCGCGCGAGCGCGGCCTCCAGGTGCCGCAGCGCGGGGATCAGCTCGTTCACGACGGCCCCGGTCGCCGCGATGTGGATGGACGACGGGAACACGTCGTTGGACGACTGGGAGGCGTTCACGTGGTCGTTGGGATGGACGGGGCGGCCGAGCCGCTCCTGCGCCAGCGTCGCCACGACCTCGTTGGCGTTCATGTTGGACGACGTCCCCGAGCCGGTCTGGAACACGTCGATCGGGAACTGGTCGTCCCACCGCCCGTCCGCCACCTCGCGGGCGGCCTCGGCGATCGCGGCGGCCAGGTCCTCATCGAGGACGCCCAGCTCCGCGTTGACGACCGCCGCCGCGGCCTTGATCCGACCGAGCGCGGCGATGTGGGACGCCTCCAGCGTCCGTCCCG
This sequence comes from Actinomadura sp. K4S16, assembly GCF_008327685.1. Classification (GTDB taxonomy): domain Bacteria; phylum Actinomycetota; class Actinomycetes; order Streptosporangiales; family Streptosporangiaceae; genus Spirillospora. The sequence goes on along the minus strand of NZ_BDDE01000015.1, from coordinate 187,298 downwards.
AGATCGGGAAGTTCTCCACGGCGCGCTGCGTCTGGGCCCGCCACTTGGCCGCGGCCGGCACCCGGACCTCTCCCATCGAGTCGTGCTCGACGCGGAACTCCTGCTCGCTCATGGAACGCCTCCCACTCGACTTCGGCGGCCGCCGTCGTCCATGGCAGCCCGGTCGGTGGCTCACGCATTCCCGCGTGAGGCGCGGATCACTCCTTGTTCAGCGTGTAGTTCTGCCGCTCTCCCGGCTTGCCCGCGGGCTTCTGCTGCCCGTTCACCCAGACGTCGCAGGCGGACGCGTCGTAGACGACCGCGTTGAGGCGGGGCTGGTCGTACCGGCGCGCCTCGCCCCGGTGCAGCGTCTCGTCGGCGAGCACGGTGATCGCGGTGCCCGGCACCGACACGAAGATCTTGCAGGAGTCGGTGCGGGCCCGGACCGCCAGCGTGCTGGTCGCGGCGCCGGGCGGCGCGGCGGCCTGGGCGGCGGAGCCGCCCGGGGTGGTGGACGCCCCGGCGGTGGGGGAGGGGCCGGGGCTCTCGCGCATCATGCCGACGATGAGGGCGGTGGCGCCGATGCCGCACGAGGCGACGGTCGCGCCGATGAGGCCGATCACGACCATCAGCCGGTAGCGGGGCGTGGGGGCGCGGCGTCCCGAGCGCGGGCCCGCCATGGCCCGTTCGAGCCGGTCGACCGCGCGGGCGTGGCTGAGCCGCCGGGTCGGGTTCTTCTCCAGCAGCCCGGTGATCACGGGCGCGAGCGCGCCGGCGTTCTGCGGGGCGGGGGTCGACTCGTTCGCCAGCGCCGACAGCGTCGCCATGACGTTCTCGCGCTCGAACGGCGGGCGGCCCTCCAGGGCGGCGTACAGCGTCGCGCCGAGCGACCAGAGGTCCGAGCGCGGGGTCGCCTTCTCCCCGGCCGCGACCTCGGGCGCCACGTACGCGGGCGACCCCATGAAGTGGCCCGTCTTGGTGAGGCTCGCCGAACCGGAGGAGAACGCGAGCCCGAAGTCGGTGAGGACGACGCGGTCGCCGTCCAGCAGCACGTTGCTCGGCTTCAGGTCGCGGTGCACGATGCCGGCCTTGTGCGCGGTGTTGAGGGCGTCCAGCAGGGCGCGGCCGATGTGCGCGACGCGTTCGGGCGGCAGGGGGCCCGAGCGCTCGATGAGCTGTTCGAGGCTGGGCGCCTCGATCATCTCCATCACGATCCAGGGACGGCCCTGCTCGATGACCACGTCGTACACCTCGACGATGGAGTGCGTGCGCAGCTGCGCGGGCGCGCGCGCCTCCCGGAGGGTACGGCGGTAGAAGACCACCCGGTCGTCCTCGGCGAGGTTGTCGGGGAGCCGCAGCTCCTTGATCGCCACGGCGCGATCGAGGAGCTCGTCATGCCCTCTCCAGACGGTGCCGTTGGCACCCTGACCTATCTCCGAGACCAGCCGGTAGCGCGTCGCTAGCACGAGGCGCTCTGACTGAGACATGGCGGAAAAGATACCGGAGTGGCCCGGCGGTCATTGGGGAGACTTCGGCACCAACGCGGATTTTGGCCTAATACTGTGACCTACCGACAAGAAACTTCCGGGGACCGCCCGTCCGCGACCCCTGTCCGGGGTCGCGGACCGGTGCCGGACGTCAGCGCCTGCCGATGGTGAGGACGGGTCCGGTGGTGTCGGCGAAGAAGTCCTCGCCCTTGTCGTCGACCACGATGAACGCCGGGAAGTCCTCGACCTCGATCTTCCAGACGGCCTCCATGCCGAGCTCCGGGTACTCCAGGACCTCGACCTTCTTGATGCAGTCCTGCGCGAGCCGCGCCGCCGGGCCGCCGATCGAGCCGAGGTAGAACCCGCCGTGCTCCTTGCAGGCGTCGGTGACCTGCTTGGACCGGTTGCCCTTGGCCAGCATGACCAGGGAGCCGCCCGCGGCCTGGAACTGCTCGACGTAGGAGTCCATCCGGCCGGCCGTGGTCGGGCCGAACGAGCCCGACGCGTAGCCCTCGGGCGTCTTGGCCGGGCCGGCGTAGTAGACGGCGTGGTCGCGCAGGTACTGCGGCATCGGCTCGCCCGCGTCCAGCCGCTCCTTGATCTTGGCGTGCGCGATGTCGCGCGCCACGACGAGCGGGCCGGTCAGCGACAGCCGCGTCTTGACCGGGTACCTGGTCAGCTCGGCGCGGATCTCGTCCATCGGCCGGTTCAGGTCGATCCGGACGACGGTGTCGTCCAGGTGCTCGTCGGTGGTGTCGGGCAGGTACTGCGCGGGGTCGGTCTCCAGCCGCTCCAGGAACACGCCCTCCGCCGTGATCTTGGCGAGGGCCTGCCGGTCGGCGCTGCACGAGACCGCGATCGCGACCGGGCAGGACGCGCCGTGCCGCGGCAGCCGGACCACCCGCACGTCGTGGCAGAAGTACTTGCCGCCGAACTGTGCCCCGATGCCGAGCTTCTGCGTCAGCTCGAACACCTGGAGCTCCAGCTCCAGGTCGCGGAACCCGTGCCCGAGCGGCGAGCCCTCGGTGGGCATCGTGTCCAGGTAGTGGGCGGAGGCGTACTTGGCGGTCTTCAGCGCGTACTCGGCGGACGTGCCGCCCACGACGATCGCCAGGTGGTAAGGCGGGCAGGCGGCCGTGCCGAGCGAGCGGATCTTCTCCTCCAGGAAGGACATCATCCGCTTGGGGTTCAGGACGGCCTTGGTCTCCTGGTAGAGGAACGACTTGTTGGCGCTGCCGCCGCCCTTGGCCATGAACAGGAACTTGTAGGCGTCGCCGGGCGCCGCGTACAGCTCGATCTGCGCGGGCAGGTTGGAGCCGGTGTTCTTCTCGTCCCACATCGTCACCGGCGCCATCTGCGAGTAGCGCAGGTTCAGCCTCGTGTAGGCGTCGTACACGCCCTGCGAGATGTGCTTCTCGTCGTCGCCGTCGGTCATGACGTGCTGGCCGCGCTTGCCCATGACGATCGCGGTGCCGGTGTCCTGGCACATCGGCAGGACGCCGCCGGACGCGATGCCCGCGTTCTTCAGCAGGTCCAGCGCGACGAACCGGTCGTTCGGGGACGCCTCGGGGTCGTCCAGGATCCGGCGGAGCTGGGCCAGGTGCGCGGGTCGCAGCAGGTGGGCGATGTCGCGCATGGCCGTCTCGGTGAGCAGCCGCAGAGCCTCCGGCTCGACCTGCAGGAACGTCCGGCCGTTCGCCTCGAACGTGGAGACCCCGTCGGAGGTCAGGAGCCGGTAGTCGGTCTCGTCCGGGCCGAGCGGGAGCAGGTCGGTGTAGGAGAACTCAGGCATCTCAGGCAGATCCTCGCGCGATTCCGATGGGGGCCGAGTCACAGGTTACGGGCTCGGCTGGCGCCGCCTCACGGGGGGCGACCCGGGCGCGCAGGCCCACCACGACGCCCGCGGCGACCAGGGCGGCGCCCGCCAGGTCGGCCGGTTCCGGCCGGTCGACGCCGAGCGCGACCGTGGTGACCACCGCGCTGATCGGGATCAGGCCCGCGCACAGCCCGGCGCGGTCGGCCCCGAGCCGTCCGATCGCGTCGTACCAGAGCAGGAACGCGATCGTGGTCACGACGATCGACAGGTAGGCGAAGCCGGCCAGCTCGCCGGGGGTCGGGACGCGCAGCAGGCCCGTCCCGTCCGCGGCGAGGCCGACCGCGAGGAGCATCGGGACGGCCAGCGCGGCGGAGTAGGCGGAGACGCGCAGCGGTCCGATGCGCGGCAGCAGCGGGACGGCCAGCAGCGAGAAGCACACCTCCCCGCCGAGGGCGCCGAGCGAGAGCAGCAGCCCGCGGACGCTGCCGCTGCCGAGGCCGTTCGCCAGGGCCGCCCCCGCCGCCACCACGCAGGCCGCCACGATGATCGTCGGGGCCGGGCGGCGGCCGTCCAGCAGCGGCCCGACCACGGCCAGCACGATCGGGACCGTCGCGATCACCGTGCCGATGGTGGCGGGGCTCGTGTCCCGGGTGGCCGCGACGATGCAGACGTTGAAGGCGACCAGCCCGGTCCCCGCCAGCGCCGCGAGCAGGAGCCAGTCCCGCGCGGAGGGCCGGCGGGCGGGCCCTCCGGCGATGCGGGCCGCGGCCAGCAGGACCACCGCGGCGACGGCGTACCGGACCGCCTGGCCGCCGAAGACGGGATAGGCGGAGATCGTCGCCGAGACGGCGGTCAGCGTGCCGACGAGGGACATCGCGGCCCCGGCGCCCGCCATGCCGCGCTTCTGTGAGGTGTTCATGGACCGAACGCTAGAAGCCGGTTGGTCCACCGGACAGTGCCAATCAATCCCCACGAACGTGGACCAATAGCCTCTCCGTGACGTCCACCCCATGCCTTGACGCTGAGAGTCATGTGACCGACCTTCATCTTCCACTCGACCGGTCCGCCGGCCGGCTGGCCGCGCAGATCGCCGCGGGCTTCCGCGCGGCGGTGCGCTCCGGCCGGCTGACCGCCGGGACCCGGCTGCCGTCGAGCCGCGATCTGGCCCGTGACCTTGACGTCTCGCGCGGCGTCGTCGTCACCGCCTACGAGCAGCTCACCGCCGAGGGCTTCCTGATCGCGCGGCGCGGCGACGGCACCCGCATCGCGCCGCTGGCCCGCCCCGACGAGGAGGCGGCGCCGCCGTCCCGGCCGCCCGCCGCGTCCCGCCCGGTCGAGCCCCCGCCGGAACCGGAGGTCCTGTACGACCTGTCCCTGGGCCGCCCCGACCTGTCGGCGTTCCCCCGCGAGCGCTGGATCGCCGCCGCCCGCGCCGCGCTGCGCACCCTGCCGCACGACGCGCTCGCCTACCCCGACCCGGCAGGCGTCCCGGATCTGCGCGCCGAACTGGCTTCCTACCTCGGCCGGGTGCGCGCCGCGCTCGCCGACGCGGACCGGACAGTGATCATGAGTGGGGTGGCGCACGGCCTGTCGGCCGTGCTCGGACTGCTGCGCGCCGACGGCCACACCACGCTCGCCGTCGAGGACCCGGCGAGCGTCCGCCAGCTGCCGATGCTGGCCGCCGCCGGGGTCCGCCTCGTCCGCATCCCGGTGGACGGCGAGGGCATCGACGTCGCGGCGCTCGCCCGCACCCAGGCGCGCGCCGTCCTCGTGACGCCCGCGCACCAGTACCCGACCGGCGTCGTGCTGTCCCCGGCGCGCCGCGCCGAGCTGATCGCCTGGGCGCGCGACGCGGACGGCGTGATCCTGGAGGACGACTACGACGCCGAGTTCCGCTACGACCGCGACCCGGTCGGCTGCCTCCAGGGCGTCGAGCCCGACAGGGTCGTCCTCCTCGGCTCGGTCAGCAAGTCGCTGGCCCCCGCCCTCCGCCTGGGCTGGGCCGTCGCGCCGCAACCGCTCGCCGAGCGGCTGCGGGAGCACCGCGCCTACACCGACCACGGCGCCCCCGTCCTGGAGCAGTACGCGCTGACAGAGTTCCTGCGCGGCGGGGGCTACGACCGGCATCTGCGCACCATGCGCAGGCGCTACCGCGCCCGGCGGGACGCCCTCGTCGGCGCGCTCACCGAGAATCTGCCCGGCGCCAGGATTCACGGCGTCTCAGCGGGCATCCACCTCTACGTGGAACTGCCGGGCGGATGCGACGAGGACGCGGTGGTGGACCGCGCCGCGCGCTCCGGGGTGGCGGTCGAGGGCGCCCGCGGGATGTGGTCGCCGCGCCGCGCGGACGAGGCGCCCCCCGCGCTCGTCCTGGGCTACGCAGGCCTCACCGAGCCCCGCCTGGTCAAGGCCGCGCAACTGCTGGGACAAGCGGTTGCTCACGGTGATGGGGGGTAGGAACAGCTTCCCCGGTGTAGGAGGTATGCATGAGTCTGGAAGAGGCCGCGCGGCAGTTGAAGATGGCGGGCCACGACGCGCAGGTGGCCTTCGACTGTGTCGGTCTGGGCGACCTCGAACGGGCGCAGGAGCACGCCGTGACGCTCCGGGCCGCGGCCGACGCCGCCGAGGTGGCACTGGCCCAAGCACTGAAGGACATGACCCCGGAAGAAGCCCAAACCGAAGGCGAACGCGCCGTAACGGCCCTAGCCGAAGACTGAGCTGTGCTAGCCCAGGGGGGCGACCCCCTGGAACCCCCGTTGCGAGCCGGGCGATCCTCACGCCACGGTTTCGGTTCTCGTGCCCGTGCGGGTTTGTTGCGTGGCGCTGCGGTCGCCCGGCTCGGCGGGTCGGGCGGCCTCCAGGCGCTAGAGCGCCTTCCGGCCGCCCAACCCGCGCCCTCGCTCAGGCCCACTCCAAGAGCGCCAATCACGCCATGGGGCGTTCCATCGCTGGGGCGTCGGGGCGGGCGCCTGGGAGTGGTGTCGGGTTGAAGCCCTTTGCCGTGGCGAAGACGACCAGGACCAGCAAGGTCGGGATGATGAAGGCTAGGCGCAGGCCGTGGTCGGCGCTCAGCGGGGCGATGGCGCCCACCACCGCGGCTCCGAGGACGAAGCCCACGTAGTTGAAGATGTTCACGCGGGAGACGGCGACGCCGAGGCCGGTCGGGTCGACCCGTCCGGCGGCGGAGAACGACACCGGGGCGATCACGCTCAGGCCGAGGCCGGCGAGCGCGAACGCGGCGATCGCGAAGGCCGCGTTCGGGGCGGCGACCACGCCGGCCATGCCGAGGATGCCGACCACGCCGCCGATCCGCACCACCCGGACGGCGCCGGAGCGGCGGACGGCGAGGTCGGCGACGGTGCGGCTGACGACCATGGTGACCTGGTAGGCGACGTAGCCGAGCGGGGCGACCCAGTCGCTCGCGGACAGCTCGTCGTCCAAGTACTTGGCGCCGTAGCTGGAGATCGCCGAGTCGGCCAGGTAGGCGACGGCCATCGCGGCGCCCACGACCAGGATCGGCCGCCACGGGACGCTGCGCCCGGCGGCCTTGAGCTCCTCGGCGGTGGGGCCGTCCCCCTCCTCGGCGCGGCGGTAGAGGCGGCCGCCGGTGGCGAGCGAGGCGGCGATGCCGACGGCGGCGGCGATGGCGAAGCCGGTGAACAGCGACAGGTCCAGCTTGTTGGCGAGGGACGCCCACAGGCCGCCGAGGATCCCCGCGACGCTCCAGACCGCGTAGAACCCGGTGATCAGGCTGATCCCGTAGCGGCGTTCGACGGCGATCGCCTGCGCGTTCATCGACGCGTCCACCGCGCCGACGAACAGGCCGAAGGCGGCGACCGTGATGTACAGGGCGAGGTCGTTGTCGCCCGTGAGGCCGATCAGGGCGATCGTGACGGCCACGGCGGGCTGGGAGAACCGCAGCACCGGGCCGCTGCCGAGCCGCTGGAACAGCGCGCCGGAGGCGACGCTCCCCACGCCCGCGACCAGCGGCACCATGAGCAGCACCAGCGACAGCGTGGCGTCGCTGAGGTCGTGCGCCTCCTGCATCTTGGGGACCTGCGTCACCAGTGAGGCGAAGCAGAGCCCCTGGACGGCGAACGCCGTGTACGCGGCGAACCGGGCCCTGCGGTCCCGGGCGGTGGTGCCCTCGCTCATGCGCCCCGACCTCTCTGGCTGCGCACCGTAAGAAGACGCAATGTGAAGAAGATTCGCGTCAGCGTAGGGACAGGGTACGCCCCAGGTCAATGGGCGGGAGGCGTCAGTCGATGAGGCGCCGCCGCATGCCCCGCACGGCGATCATCCACATCAGCGCGGCGAACGCCACCAGCCCGGCCAGGTGCCCGAGGTCGGCGAGCGGGTGCAGGCCGAACACCGCGTCCCTGACCAGCTGCACGCAGTGGTACAGCGGGTTGAGGTAGGAGACCTTCTGCGCCCAGCCGGGCAGCGCGTCGACCGGGAAGAACGTCCCGGCGATCAGGAACAGCGGCGTCACCACGCCGGTGATCACGTAGTCGAACGAGTTGATCGACGGCACCACCGACGACGTCCACATGCCGAACAGGCCGAAGCCGAGCGCGGTGAAGAACGTCACGAACGGCACCAGCAGCATCCCGAAGGAGGGGTCGAGGCCGAAGAACAGCGCCACGACGAGCGGCGTGCACGAGTACACCGCCGACTTGGCCGCGATCCACAGCGCCTCGGCCGTCACCAGCTCGTGCACGTCCACGGGCGCGGCGAGCATCGCGTCGTAGGTGTGCTGGAACACGCGCCTGATGTAGCCGTTGAACATCCCCGGGAACACCGAGGTGAACAGCGCCGCCGTCCCGACGACGCCGGTCGCGACGAAGTCCAGGTAGCGGTAGTCGCCGATCATCGCGACCATCGAGCCGAACCCGTAGCCGAAGGCCAGCAGGAAGAACGTCGGCTCCACCATCGAGGCGAACGACGTCGACTTCCAGTACCTCTTGAAGAGGGCCAGCTCGTGCCGCCAGATCCCGCGGACCGGGGCCGTCTCGAACCGGCGCAGCCGCGGCGCCCGCACCGCCTCGGCCGTCTCCTCCTGGACGGTCACTCCACACGCTCCCCGGTCAGCACGACGAACACGTCCTCGAGGTTGGAGGCGCGGCGGACGCCGTCCGGGCCGAGATCGTCCTCCAGCGAGGGCGGGATGGCCTCGGCCTTCAGCACCGACACCGACGGCCCGGTCCGGCGGGTGGGCAGCCCGGCCGCCCTCGCCAGCCGCTCGACCTCCGCCAGCCGGTCCGGCGGCCCGTAGTGCTCGACGACCTGCCCGCCCGCGTACTCGGCGACCAGCGCCGACGGCGTGCCCCGCGCGATGACGCGGCCGTGCGACATCAGCGCGCACTCGTCGGCGAGGCGCTCGGCCTCCTCGATGTAGTGCGTCGACATCAGCACGGTCGTGCCGCCGGCGCGCAGCCCGTCGATCAGCCCCCACAGCTCGGCCCGCACCTGCGGGTCGAGGCCCACGGTCGGCTCGTCCAGCAGGACGAGCGCGGGCCGGTGCACCAGCCCCCGCGCGATCAGCAGCCGCCGCCGCATGCCGCCGGACAGGTCGTCCACCTTGGTCAGCTGCCGCTCGGTGAGGTGCGCGATCGCCAGCGCGTCGTCCACCGCCTTGCGCCGCTCCTTGCGCGGCACCCGGTACAGGTGGGCGAACACCTCCAGGTTCTCGCGCGCGGTCAGCTCCTCGTCGAGGTTGTCCTGCTGCGGGACGACGCCCATCACGGCCCGCGCGCGCTTGGACTCCCGGGGGACGTCGAAACCGAGCACGCGGATGGCGCCCTCGTCGGCGATCGCCTGCGCGGTCAGCATCTTCATCGTCGTCGACTTGCCGGCGCCGTTCGGGCCGAGCAGCCCCAGGCAGACCCCGGCGGGGACGTCCAGGTCGAGCCCGTCGACGGCGGTGAAGTCGCCGAACCGCTTCACGACGCCGCGGAGGCTGATCGCCGGCGCGGCGGCGCCCTCGCGGTCGGCCGCGTCCGCGGTCGGCCCGGTCCGGGCACGATGCAAGGTCATACCCCTCACACTAGGTACGGCGAGGGACGAATCCCCACCGGTTTTCCCGCGGGGCCGTCCCCGGCGGCGGCTACCCTCTTCCTTGTGGACGTCCCCCATCGCCCGGCGGCCGAGAAGGTCACCAATGTGCGCGACCTGCGCGCGTCCGACGCCGACCGGGAACGCGTCGCCGCCGTCCTGGGCGAGGCCCTCGCGGACGGGCGGCTCACCATCGAGGAGCACTCCGAGCGCACCTCCCGCGCCTACGCCGCCCGCACCCTGGGCGAGCTGACCGGGCTCACCGGCGACCTCAGCCCCGAGGAGGCGCAGCCCATCCTCGTGGACGACCGCCCGGTCTCGGTCTTCTTCGGCCGCACCCGCCGCGACGGGCGCTGGGTCGTCCCGGTCAAGCTCCCGCTCCTCGCCCTGTTCGGGACGGTCGAGCTCGACCTGCGCGAGGCCGTCCTCCAGCGCCGCCACATCGTGGTCGACTCGCTGGTGCTCGGCGGCCGGATCCGGCTCCTCGTCCCCGAGGGCGTCCGCGTGGACGTCACGGGGCGCACCATCCTCAGCACCCGCGACCTGCGGGCCCGCCCCGCGGACGAGGGCCCCACCATCGAGGTGAGCGGCACCATGATCTTCGGTTCGGTGCGGGCGCGCGCCCCCAGGCTCCCGCTGCGCACCCGCGTCCGCAACCGCCTCAACCGCGGCCGGTAGGGCCGCGGCCTACACCGCCGTGTCGAAGTTGATCGCGCTGTAGGCGCGCAGCTTGCTCAGCTGGTGCTCGCTGGAGACCGTCCGGATGGTGCCGCTGCGCGACCGCATGACCAGCGAGTGCGTGACCGCCGTGCCCTTGCTGTAGCGGACGCCGTCGACCAGCTCGCCGTCGGTGATGCCGGTGGCGGCGAAGAACACGTCGTCGGAGGTCACCAGGTCGTCGGTGGTGAGGACCCTGCCCAGCTCGTGGCCGGCGTCGGCCGCCTTCTGCCGCTCCTCGTCGTCCTGCGGCCACAGCCGGCCCTGGATCACCCCGCCGAGCGCCTTGATCGCGCACGCGGCGATGATGCCCTCCGGGGTGCCGCCGATGCCGAGCAGCAGGTCCACGCCGGTCCCCGGCCGGGACGCCATGATCGCGCCGGCCACGTCGCCGTCCATGATGAACTTGATCCGCGCCCCGGCCTCCCGGACCTCCTTGACGATGCCCTCGTGGCGCGGCCGGTCCAGGATGCAGACCGTCACGTCGTGCGGCGAGGAGCCCTTGGCGCGGGCGATGGCGCGGATGTTGTCGGCGATCGGGCGCTCGATGTCGACGACGTCCGCCGCCTCCGGGCCCGTCACCAGCTTCTCCATGTAGAACACCGCGGACGGGTCGAACATCGACCCCCGCGGCGCCACCGACAGCACCGCGATGGCGTTGTTCATGCCGAGCGCGGTCAGCCGGGTCCCGTCCACCGGGTCCACCGCGACGTCGCACTCGGCGCCGGAGCCGTCCCCGACCTCCTCGCCGTTGAACAGCATCGGCGCGTTGTCCTTCTCGCCCTCGCCGATCACGACGACGCCCCGCATGGAGACCGTGTTGATCAGCTGGCGCATCGCGTTCACGGCGGCCCCGTCGGCGCCGTTCTTGTCGCCCCGCCCGACCCAGCGGGCCGCGGCCATGGCGGCGGCCTCGGTCACCCGGACCAGTTCCATCGCGAGGTTGCGGTCCGGCGCCGCCGGCTCGGTGGCGAGGGGGGAGGAAACGGTGGTCTCATCGGACATGCGGGGCAGCCCCTTCGGTCGGTGGTGCCTCGGATTCTCCGTGGACCGGATGGCAAGCCACAAATTGGACCAGACCAGCCGGGCCGCGGACATCCGGGCACGGATGGAAGCGGTATCCGGGCACGGTCGACGGGTACGGTGCGGAGCCGTGAATCCACTACGGCACGGACAAGGGATCGTTTCCCCCTGGGAGAGGGCGTAATCTCAGGCGTCATGAGCAGCGACATCGACGTCCCGTCCGGCGGGGTGACACAGAACGGGGGCGCGCGGCCCGCGGCTGTCCCCACGCGGACCTCCGACCGCGGGGCCGCCACGCGCGGCGCACTGCTGGCCGCGGCCAGGGACGTCTTCTGCGAGTCCGGCTTCGCCCAGGCCGCGGTGACCGACATCGTCGCCAAGGCCGGCGCCAGCGTGGGCAGCCTCTACCACCACTTCAACGGCAAGGCCGACCTGTACCTGACGCTGTTCGAGGACTTCCAGGGACGCCAGCAGGAACGCACCCGCGAGGCGATCAGCGCCGTCCGGGAGGCGGGCGAGACCGACCCCATGCGGCAGTTCATCGCCGGCGCGGGCGCCTACCTCAACGGATGCCTGGACGAGCGGGACGTCGCCCGGCTGTTCATCTCCGGCGACGGCCCCCCAGGGTTCGACCGGGTCATGCGCCAGCGCCTGAACAAGTGGGCACGCCGCAACGCGGCCCTGTTCCACACCGCCGACGGCGGCGTGGACGAGGCCCTGGTCACGGTGCTGACCGGCGCGATGGCGGGCGCGGTGTCGGAGATCTCACTGCTGGACGACGAGGACGCCGCCCGCCGGCTCGCCGACAAGATCATGGCCATCGTCGGCACGATCAGGAACCCCGGTACGGAGCAGCGCTGAGCGTGCGGGATCCTGGAGGGGTGACCGACAAGACCCCATCCTCCGCCCCGGACGCCGAGGCCGCCCGGCCCGAGCCGGACGCGCCCGCCGAACGGCCCGGCGCGGACGCGCCGGCGGAGCGGCCCGGGACGGCATCGGCGGAACGGCCCGGCGACGGCTCCTCCGAGGAGCCGCGCGGGACGGGCGCGCCGGCCGGCCGGCCCGTGGTCGAGGTGAGCCCCGGCGTGTACAAGCGGCTGACCACGGGGCTCGGCGGCTTCACCATGGCGATGGGCGCCTGCCTGCTGCTCGTGCTGGCGATCTACGTCATCACGCCGCGCAGCGACAAGGAGGTCCTGCCGACCGTCGACTACGGCTCGCAGCTGTGGGCGATGCGCAACGACGCGCCCTACACCGTCTACGCCCCGGAGGGGCTCCCCATCCACTGGCGGCCCAACAGCTCGCGGGTGCACGGCCTGGGCTCCGGCGGCAAGGACCCCGTCGCCTGGCACCTCGGCTTCGTGACGCCGAGCGAGCAGTACGCGGCGCTTGAGCAGAGCAACGAGAAGGCGTCGGAGTTCGTCCCGCGCATGGCCAACAGCAGCCAGCCGGTCGGGACGCAGCAGGTGAACGGCGTCGCCTGGACCAAGTACCACCGCAAGGACAAGAAGGCGAACACCCTCGCCCGGACGCTCCCGAACGGGGTGAGCCTCGTCGTCACCGGCACCGCGTCCTACGCGGAGCTGGCGGTCCTGGCCGGGTCGCTCAAGGAGCAGGCGAAGACCGGCGGACCTCCCCCTCCGGCGACGGCCACGCCGGCGTCCTGACCCCTAGAACGGGGCGGCGGCGTCGCCGTTGTCGGGCCGTTCGAGGGCCGCGGCCAGCCTGGCGCGGGCGCCCTCCAGCCACTCCTCGCAGACGGCGGCGAGCCTCTCGCCCCGCTCCCACAGGCCGAGCGACTCCTCCAGCGTCAGGCCGCCGGCCTCCAGCCGCTTGACGACCTCGGCCAGCTCGTCCCGTGCCTGCTCGTACGACGGCTTCTCCGCCGTCCCCTTCTCGTCCGCCACCGGCCCACCCTCTCATCCCCGGGGAGACGGCCCGTCCCCCGGTCGGCATCCACGGTTCACTCCCGCCCGGTCACGGTCACGCCGAGCCGCCCGTCGGCCAGCCGCACGTGGAGGCGCTCGCCGTCCTTGACCCCCGCCGACTCGCGCACGACCGACGCGTCCTCCCGCTGGACGATCGCGTACCCGCGCTCCAGCGTCGCGGCGGGGGAGAGGGCGAGCAGCCGGGCGCGGGTGTGCCCCAGCTCGTCCTCGGCCCGGTCCAGCGCGCCCGACAGGGACCGCCGGGTCCGGTCGCGCAGCGCCGCGACCTGCTCGGCCTGCCGCTCGATCTCCCGCACCGGGTCGGCCAGGGCGGGCCGCGAGCGCACCGACCGCAGCCAGGCCAGCTCCCGCTCCACCGCGCCGGACAGGCACCGCCGCCCCCGGTCGCGCAGCTGCCGGACGAGCTGGAGCTGCTCCCGCACGTCCGGCACGGCCTTCTTCGCGGCGTCGGTCGGGGTGGAGGCGCGGACGTCGGCGACCAGGTCCAGGAGCGGGCTGTCCTGCTCGTGCCCGATCGCGCTGACCACGGGGGTGCGGGCGGCGGCGACCGCCCGGACGAGGGCCTCGTCGGAGAACGGCAGCAGGTCTTCCATCGCGCCGCCGCCGCGCGCGATGATGATCACATCGATCTCGGGATCGGCGTCCAGCGCGCGCAGCGCCTCCATGACCTCGCCGACCGCGTACGAGCCCTGCACCGCGGTGTTCTCGACCCGGAACGCCACCGCCGGCCAGCGCCGCCGCGCGTTCTGCAGGACGTCGTGCTCGGCGTCGGAGTCGCGCCCGCAGATCAGCCCGATCCGGCCGGGCAGGAACGGCAGCGGGCGCTTGCGCTCGGGCCGGAACAGCCCCTCGGAGGCCAGCACCCGCTTGAGCCGCTCCAGCCGGGCCAGCAGCTCGCCGACGCCGACCGGCCTGATCTCCAGCACGCTGAGCGAGAACGTTCCGCGGTTGATCCAGAAGTCGGGCTTGGCGTGCACGACGACGCGGGCCCCGTCGGTGACCGCCGGTCCGGCGGCCTCGAACACCGCGCGCGGGCCGACGACCCGCACCGACATGTTCGCCACCGGGTCGCGGAGCGTCATGTAGACCGTCCCGCCGCGGGCGTTGAGGTCGGTGATCTGGCCCTCCACCCAGATCCGGCCGAGCCTGCCGATCCACCCGCTGACCGCCTGCAGGACGGTCCGCACCGGAACCGGGGACTCGGCCGTGGTCTCCATCGCCATGCAGGCAGCCTACGGCGCGGGCCGCGCCGCCGTTCCGCCCGCCGCTCCCACCGCCAGAATCCATTTGACCGAAGAGACACGTCCCCAGCCACAGAACATTAGTCAAGCTAACTTAGACTAGCTAAGTAATTTCAAGGAGAGACCGTGACCGCATCCGAACGCGAGCTCGCCGAGCGGCTCAACCGGTGCCTGCGCCACGTCGTGCTGATGCTCCGGCGGGTCAGCGCCGACCAGCCGATCACCAGCCAGCAGCTGTCCGTGCTCGGCTCCCTGGAGCACGGGTCGCGGCGGATGACCGAGCTGGCGGCCGAGCACGGCGTCCGGCTGCCGACCATGACGGCGCAGATCAACCGGCTCGAACGCGACGGGCTCGTGGCGCGCGGCCGGAACGGCGCCGACGCCCGCGTCGTCACCGCCTCGCTCACCGGGGCGGGACGCGACCGGCTGGCCGCCGGTCGCGCGCGCCGGATCGGCTTCCTCGCCGAGCGGTTCGCGGAGCTGACGGACGAGGAGCGCGCGGCCGTGGCCGCGGCGCTGCCCGCCCTCGACAAGCTCTTCGGCGGACCCTGAACCCGTACACGAAGGTACCCATGCACGCGAAGCCCTCGGCGAACCTGGACGCCACGCCGAGCCAGGTCTCGCCGCACCAAGCTGATCCGCCGACATCAGCGTCAGCGAATGCTTAGTCTGCCGCCGTCCGCTGACGAGAACGGAAGAAGCCCCCCGGAGGTTTCCTCGGGGGGCTTCTTCCGTTCCCTGCTGCCTGAACGGGCCGGTCAGTTCAGGCCGTTGAGCTTGGCGATGCGGCGCTCGTACATGCGGATGACGTCCTCGCGGCCGGCGTGCTTGCGCTCGTACTCGCGCAGGAGCTTCACCTGGTCGGCGGACAGCCCGCGCAGACGCGCGCGCAGCTGCGGCAGCGTGGCGCTGTCGTAGTCGGGGACCGGGAGGTCCTCGGCGATGTGCTCGGCCTCCGCCTGCGCGGCGGGCTTGGCCTCCGGCTTCGGCTCGAACGCCGCCTCGTCGACCTTCTTCTCCGGGGCCTCGCCCTCCTCGGCCTTGCCCTTCGCGGCCTCGGCCGGCTTTGGCTCGGGCTTGGCGGGCCCGGGCTCGGCGGCCTTCGGGCTCGGGGCGGGCTCGGCCTGCGGCGCGGGCTCCGGCTTCGGCTCGGACGGCACCGGCTTCGGCGCGGGCTGGGCGACCGGACCGGCCGCGCCCTCCGCCTTGGCGTGGTGCCTGCCCAGCGCGCCCGGCTTGGCGGGCTTCGGCGGCGGTCCGGGGCGGGCGTGCTTCGGCGTGTGGCGCGTCCCGCCGCCGGGCTTGCCGACCGAGATCTCCTCGGTGGCGGTGCCCCCGGCGGCCGTGCTCGTGGCGGCCGTGCGTGAGGCGGCCGTCCTGGTGCGGCGTGCGGGCACCGGCTCGGGCTCGGCCTCGGGCTCCTCACCGCGGACGCGCTCGGCGACCAGCCCGACGACCTTCCCGGCCGTGTGCTGGACGTCGTCGCGGAGCCGGCCGATCACCGGCTTCACACCGCCGCCCTCGGTGATCTCCTTGTAGTCCCTGGTCACCCGGTCGGTGAGCAGCAGCGCCCGGCCGACGCCGAACATGGCCAGCCGGACGGCGTGCAGCGGGAGATCCCGGACCTGTTCCCCCAGGTTGTCGCGGACCTGCTCACTGAGGCGGCGCGGCGATTTCCTCATCGGATGTTCCTCTTCCTGCCTCGTCTCCGTCCCCACTCACTCTGCCCCATCGGTGCAACCCTGGTCACGCGGGGTGAATGGAATTCTGGCAAAGCGTGCCGTGGAGTCGGTCACAGCCCCGCCCCTCGTACGATGGAGCCATGACCTCCACCCAGCGCCGTGTCCTGCTCGCCAAGCCGCGTGGTTACTGCGCGGGCGTCGACCGGGCCGTGCAGACGGTCGAGATCGCCCTGGAGAAGTACGGGGCCCCGATCTACGTCCGCAAGCAGATCGTCCACAACGTGCACGTCGTGAAGACGCTGGAGGAGCGTGGCGCGATCTTCGTGGACGAGACCGAGGAGGTCCCCGAGGGCTCCATCGTGGTGTTCTCCGCCCACGGCGTGGCGCCCGTCGTGCACCAGGAGGCCGCGGGCCTGAACCTGCGCACCATCGACGCGACCTGCCCGCTGGTGACCAAGGTCCACAAGGAGGCGGTCCGCTTCGCCGCCCAGGACTACGACATCCTGCTGATCGGCCACGAGGGCCACGAGGAGGTCATCGGCACCACCGGCGAGGCCCCCGACCACATCCACCTCGTCGACGGCCCCGGCGACGTCGCCAACGTGCGCGTTCGCGACCCCGAGAAGGTCGCGTGGCTGTCGCAGACCACGCTGTCGGTGGACGAGACCGTCGCCACCGTCGAGAAGCTCCGCGAGCGGTTCCCCAAGCTGATGGACCCGCCGTCCGACGACATCTGCTACGCCACCCAGAACCGGCAGGTCGCGGTCAAGGAGATGGCGGCGCAGGCCGACCTCGTCATCGTGGTGGGGTCGACCAACTCCTCCAACTCCGTCCGGCTGGTCGAGGTCGCCAAGGAGCACGGCGCCGACGCCGCCTACCTCGTCGACTACGCCGAGCACATCGACCCGGCCTGGCTGGAGGGCGTCACCACCGTGGGCGTCACGAGCGGCGCGTCCGTCCCGGACGAGCTGGTCCAGGGGGTCCTGGCGTGGCTCGCCGAGCGCGGCTACGGCGAGGCCGAGGAGATCGAGTCCGTTCCGGAGCACATGCGCTTCTCCCTGCCGAAGGAGCTCCGCAAGGACCTGCGCATCACGCCCGTCTAGTCCCGCCGGGACGAGCGCCCGGCGGGACGTCCCGCCGGGCCCGCGGGCGTCAGCGGCCGGAGTCCGGCGCCGGAAGGTCGAGCAGGAAGCTCCTGAGCGCCTCGCCGATCTCGTCCGGCGAGTCCTCCTGCAGGTAGTGGACGCCCTTGACGGTCACTTCCCGCTGGTTGGGGAAGGTACGGGCGAACTCGGCCGCCCGGCCGACGAGCAGGGCGCCGGGTTCGGCCGCGACGAACAGCTTGGGAACGGGAGTTTCGGCGAGCCAGCGGCCGTAGGCCTCCACGATCTCGGCCACGTCCTCCGGAGTGCCGTCGATCGGGAGCTCGCGGGCGAAGGCCAGCGTGGGAAGGCGCGACTCGGGCGTGCGGAACGGGGCGCGGTAGGCGTCCATCTCCTCCTCGGTCAGGACGCGCACGACGCTGCGGGGCAGCACCGTCTCGACGAAGAAGTTCTCCTCGAGCACCAGCTTCTCGCCCCGCTCGGACCGCATGGCGCGGAACAGCTCCTCCCGGCCCGGCGGGAAGTCCGTCCACAGGCGCGGCTGGACGATGGCCTCCATGTAGGCGATGGCCTTGACCCGGCCGGGGTTGCGGGCGGCCCAGTGGAAGCCGAGCGCCGATCCCCAGTCGTGCAGGACGAGGGTGACGTCCGTGGTCAGCCCCATGGCGTCGAACCAGGCGTCCAGATGGCGCGCGTGGTCGGTGAAGCGGTACGCGGGCGCCGGGCCTGAGCGCCCCATGCCGACGAGGTCGGGCGCGAGGCACCGGCCGAGGTCCGACACGTGGGGGATGACGTTCCGCCACAGATAGGACGAGGTCGGGTTGCCGTGCAGGAAGACGACGGGGTCGCCGGAGCCGGATTCGGTGTGGTGCATTTCGGTGCCGAGCACGGGTGTCATGGGCACGGGGTTCTCCTGGTCATCTCAGGACCGTCGTGAAGACGACGTCCTTGAAGCGGTGCAGCGGTTCGGGGGTGCGCTCGACCTTCATGCGCAGGATCGCGCCCTGCCATGAGGCCAGCAGGAAGTCGGCCAGGTCCGGGGCGGGGACCGTGAGGGTGATCCGCCCCTGCGCCGCCGCCTCTTCGAGGCAGTGGACGAACGGCGCCCGCCACTCGGCGAAGATCTCGGCGAGCCGCGTCCGGATGGCCTCGCTGTGCTCGGCCGACTCCAGGCTCAGGTTCCCGACCAGGCAGCCGTGCCGCCATCCCCGGGCCTCCAGCCGGTCGATGATCGCGTCGAAGTAGCCGCGGAGCCGCTCGACCGGGTCCCGCTCGGCGCCGAGCGTCTCGGCGGTGAGCGACCGCACGTCCGCGAAGTAGCGGTCGAGGATCTCCAGGCCGAACGCCTCCTTGGAGGCGAAGTGGTTCGTGAACGACCCCTGCGGCACCGAGGCCGCGGAGGTGATCTCCCGGACGCCGGCGGCCGTGAACCCGCGCCGCCGGACCACCTCGAGACCCGCGTCGAGGATCTGCTCCTTGTTCGATGGTCTGGCCATGTTGAGCAATATGTACGAACGTATTGAGTTCGTCAAGCCAGGTCACGGCACTGGGCGTTGCGGAACTCTTCTCAGCCGCGGCCCGGCCGGCCGGGTCAGTCGTCCTCGTCGTGGGGGAGGCGGCGCCGGTCCCGGTCCGGGGCGGGGGTCTCGTCCCACCGGACGGGGTTCTCGTTCTCCTCCTTCTCGAAGAGCCGGACCCCGACCAGCTTGTCGTGCAGCTCCCGCGCGTTCGTCATGACGCCGCGGGCCAGGCAGATCACGACCACGAGCAGCGTCCCGAAGAACAGCCACGGCGCGGTGGCGGCGAGCGCGGTGAACACGCCCACGGTGACGGCGCGCAGCAGCGAGCCGCCGCCGAGGGCGGTGGTGAACACGACCGTGAGCGTGGCGGCGAGGAACACCAGCGGCGGGCTGACGACGAGCGTGAGCAGGTCGGCGGGACGCGTCGCGAACGCGGCGAGCGCGCAGCCGATCGCGAACCCGGCGCCGGCGAGCAGCGGCACGTCGAACCACCGCGACAGCAGCCCGCACAGCACCCCGGCGGCGAACATGACCACGATGCCGCCGCGCCCGGTGAGCGTGACCGGGCCCGGCGAGTCCGACCGGGGCGGACCGCCGCGCCGCCGCCGCGCCGGACGCTCCGGGGACGGCGAGGCGCCGCCCGGCGCGTCGCGTACCGTCGATGAACTCATCGCCACCTCTTCCCCGTGGGAGGCGGACCCCCCACACGCCCCGGCCCGCTCCGGTCACGGACGTTCCGCGGATCGCCCTGCTCGGGGACGTGCCCGCCGAGGCCCGCCGCTCCCGCGGCGGGACCGCGCAGGGTCTGCTCCCGATCAGGCAGATGGTCCTCGTCGTCGAAAAGTTCGTCGTATGCGGTCAGTTCGGCCGCGGAGAGGGCGCGGGGGCTCTCCTCGACAGGATGGGGGCTTTCCAGGCCGTCGTCCACCACTCCGAGCTCGTTCAGCTTGCGCGCGCTGACCAGGACGCGCGTCTCCAGGGACCCGACCGTCCGGTTGTAGGACTTGATCGCCCCGGTCAGCGCGCGGCCGAGCTCGTCGACGTGCTGCCCCATCGTCCCCAGCCGCTCGTACAGCTCCTTGCCCAGCTCGAAGACGGCGCGGGCGTTGCGCGAGAGGGCCGCCTGCTGCCAGGCATAGGACGCCGTCCGCAGCATCGTGACGAGCGTGGTCGGCGTGGCGATGTGCACCCGCCGCCTCATCGCGTACTCCAGCAGGCCGGGGTCGCGCTCCAGGGCGGGCGCCAGGAACGCCTCGCCCGGGATGAACAGCACGACGAACTCCGGCGCCGGGCTGAACGCCTGCCAGTACGACTTCGCCGACAGGCGGTCGACATGGTCGCGCAGGTGCCGCGCGTGCGCGTCCAGCCGTACGGGGTCGCCGCTCTCGGCGGCCTGCAGGTAGGCGGCCAGCGAGACCTTGGAGTCGACAACGATGTTCTTGCCGCCGACCAGCCGCACGACCATGTCGGGGCGGACCGTGCCGTCGGCCGTCACCGAACTGGCCTGCTCGTCGAAGTCGCAGTGGTGCGTCATCCCGGCCAGCTCCACGACGCGGCGGAGCTGGAGCTCGCCCCAGCGCCCCCTGGCCTCGGGCCGCTGCAGCGCCCGGACGAGCGACTGCGTCTCGCGCCGGAGCTGGTCGGAGCTCTGCCGGACGAAGTCGACCTGCTTGGCCAGCATGGCGTGCGACTCGCGGCGGCCCGTCTCCACCTCGCGGAGCTGCTCCTCCACCTTGGCGAGCGTCTCCTTGAGCGGCGCGACCAGGTGCTCGACGGCCTGCTGCCGCCGCTGCAGCTCCCCGGCGGCCTCGACGCCCGCCGCCTTGAGCCGCGCGTCAGCCAGCTCCAGGAACCGCTGGTTGCTGGCGTCCAGGGCCTTCGCCGACAGGTTCTCGAAGTGCTCGGCCATCCGCTCCTCGGCGTAGGCGAGCTTCTCCTCGGCCGCCCGCGCCCGCGCGATCAGCGCGCCCTGCCGGCCCGTCGCGAGCGCGTACCCGGCGACGGCGCCGAAGACGGCGCCGACGAGGAGTCCGGCGAACAGCGCGAGGTCCATCCGTTCATCGTGGCAGCGCGCCCGCGATCGGCGACCGCGACGCGCCGGGATGCCCCGCGTCACCGGACATTTGGCCCAGTGTTCACCAAGGGGAGGCCGTGCGGAGGTTCCGGGCAGCCCGAGGGGTCCGCGCGCGCCATAAACTTGACCGCCGTGAGCCTCTCCATCGGAATCGTCGGGCTGCCCAACGTCGGCAAGTCGACCCTCTTCAACGCGCTGACCAAGAACGACGCGCTGGCCGCCAACTACCCGTTCGCGACCATCGACCCCAACGTCGGCGTGGTCGGCGTGCCCGACCACCGGCTGACCGTGCTCGCCGAGGTGTTCGGCTCGCAGAAGATCATTCCGGCGACGATGGAGTTCGTCGACATCGCGGGCATCGTCAAGGGCGCGTCCGAGGGGCAGGGGCTCGGCAACAAGTTCCTCGCCAACATCCGGGAGACCAACGCGATCTGCCAGGTCATCCGGGCGTTCGAGGACCCGGACGTCACGCACGTGGACGGCGACGTCGTCCCGTCCCGCGACATCGAGACGATCAACACCGAGCTGATCCTGGCCGACCTCCAGACGATCGAGAGGGCGCTGCCGCGCCTCGACAAGGAGGCCCGGACCAAGAAGGACAAGGACAAGCTCGCCGTCGTCGAGGCCGTCAACGCCGCGCAGAAGCTCCTGAACGACGGCGTCACGCTGTTCGCGGGCGCCGAGCAGGCCGGAGTCGACCTCGCCCTCCTGCGCGAGCTGCACCTGCTCACCGCCAAGCCGTTCCTCTACGTCTTCAACCTGGACGAGAGCGAGCTGACCGACGAGGCCCTGCGCGAGCGCCTGCGCACCCTGGTCGCCCCCGCCGAGGCGATCTTCCTGGACGCCAAGATCGAGGCGGAGCTGATCGAGCTGCCCGACGACGAGGCGCTCGAACTGCTGCAGGGGATGGGGCAGGAGGAGTCCGGCCTGTCGCAGCTCGTCCGGATCGGGTTCGCGACCCTCGGCCTCCAGACCTATCTGACGGCGGGGCCCAAGGAGGCGCGCGCCTGGACGATCCGCAAGGGCGCCACCGCGCCGGAGGCCGCCGGCGTCATCCACACCGACTTCCAGCGCGGCTTCATCAAGGCCGAGATCGTCTCCTTCGACGACCTGACCGCGGCCGGCTCGATGGCCGCCGCCCGTACGGCCGGCAAGGTCCGCATGGAGGGCAAGGACTACGTCATGCAGGACGGCGACGTCGTGGAGTTCCGCTTCAACGTCTGACGATGATGCCGTAGGCGAGCGGTGGGGCCGCGGCCGGCCAGGGTTCCGGCGCGGCCGTGTCGGGCGGCGCCCCATGTGATTTTGGCGACACGCGAGGCCGTTCGGGCCCCTGTGCTCTGTGAGCTGCGTGTTTTGGCGTTGAGTGTCGTAAATATAACGCTATGTCCCATATTTTCGGGAAGCGGATTGCGGTCGCCGACGCCATCCCGTGACCAAGCAACTCCCCGAGGCGCCGCGCTTGTCCGGTACCGGGGCCGGCGCGCCGTTCGGAGGCCCGGATAGGGGAACGTCACCGTTTGGCAATCTTCCCCGTTCCTGCTGAGGTGGATTGCATTATCCACAACCGCGTGCCGGGGCTGTGCTTCGCCGGGATGCGCTGGAACAATTGACGCCCGTGGTTACCCTGGGCCCGAGGTGGGTTCAGAAAAGCCACCGGACATGACCAGCACACAGGACCGCGCCGACCGGGGGCGAGGCGCGAGCGGAGGCAGGATGGCTCGCAGGTCGGCCGTGGGACGCGGCCGTGACACCGCCGTCGTCGACGAGACCGCGGCGCCCGGCCGGGCGCTCGCGTCGTCCGCCGACCCGTGGGACCTGCCCGACCACGGCCGCGGGTCCGGAGGCGGCGGCTCGCGCGGCGGCGGCCGCTGGGGCGGCTCCGGCGGGCGCTGGTGGGTCTGGGTCGGCCGCGCCGTGCTGTGGGCGCTGATCATCGTCATCCTCGTCAACGGCGTCCGCGCCCCGTTCGAGCGGTTCACCTCCGCCGAGAAGGCCGGCGGCGCGGGCACCCCGTCCAAGCCCCCGAAGAACGCCGGGTTCCCGAGCAGCGCCGCGGGCGCGTTCGCCCTCCAGTTCGCCAACGTCTACCTCAACTACGACCAGAAGACCGCACCCGCCCGCGAGGCGCAGCTGAAGACCTTCCTGCCCGACGGCGCCGACGCCCAGTACGGGTGGAACGGCGTGGGCAAGATGCAGGTGCAGTCCGTCCAGGTCGCCGGCGTCGACGCCCGCGACGCCAACAACGCCACCGTGACGCTCCTGGCCCGCACCGCCGACCGCTGGCTCCGCCTCGCCGTCCCGGTGTACGCCGACCGGAGCGGCTCGCTGGTCGTCTCCGCCCGTCCCGCCCTGCTCCCCCCTCCGACCAAGGCGCAGCTTCCCCAGGACGGCGTCCAGGACCGCGACACGGCCCTCGAGACCGAGCTCCAGCCCTTCCTCGGCACCTTCTTCCAGGAGTACGCGACCGGCAACCAGGCGGCCCTGTCCCGCTTCTCCAACGGGACGACCATCGCCGGCCTGGCCAACTCCGTCACCTTCGTCCAGGTCAAGGAGGTCGTCGCGCCGAAGGGGCCCGGGGGCTCGCGCACCGTCACCGCGACCGTGGTGTGGCAGCCCGCCGGGGGCGGCGGCGGCGAGCTCGAGCAGAGCTACCAGATCGCCATGGTGAAGAAGGGAACGACCTGGCTCGTCCAGGACATTCGCGGCACCACGCAACCGAGCGCATCATGAGAGGCCGCGAAGTGAACACGACGAACCCCCAGCCCGACCGCCGACCAGGGAAGGTAGCCGATTCGATGTCGCAGCACGTCATGGCGCCGATTCCGCACGAAAACCCCGCGGCCGGCGAACTCGGGCCCGCCGTTCCTCCCGACCGCGTCCATTGCGGCGCCGTCCTTCCCGTTCACCCGCGAGATCACGCGCTTCGTCAATTCATCCGCCCGGCGATCGGAATCGGAGTGGTCCGCTAGTGCCCGACGACATCGAGACCACGGCCAAGGCGACCGCCGAGGCCCTCGGCGTGGACGTCTCCTGACCCAGACGGAGGTCCGAAGGCGGCACGGTGCCCGCGCAGTTAGGGGAGTAGGGGCGTGGATCTACCCACGTACACGAACATCTGGCGCATCGAGAAGCGGCTCTACAAGCTGTACGACCTGCGGCTTCCGATGCCGCTGCCGCTGGTCCAGATCGGCGTCTTCCTCGGCGTGTTCGTGCCGTGGATCGTGCTGCTCCGGGTCGTCGGGATCCCCTTCGAGTCCCCCTGGCACGTGCTCTACATCGTCCCGCCGGGCGTGCTCACCTGGATGGCGACCCGCCCCGTCATCGAGGGCAAGAGGCTCACGGAACTGCTGCTCTCCCAGGGCCGCTACCTCGCCGAGCCCCGCACCTGGTGCCGCCTGACCCCCATCCAGGAGCCCCGCGAGGTCGTCATCGTGGCCCGCGTCTGGCGCCGCGCCGGCGCCCCGGTCCCCGCGGCCGCGATGGAACGTGCCGCGATCAAGTCCCGCCGCCGCGGCCGCCGCCGCGCCGCCGAGCCGGAGCCCGCCGCGGCCCCCGCCGCGACCCCGGTCCCGGTCCAGGTCCCGCGCCCCGCGGCCGCCGCCGCGCCCCCGTCCCTGGTCGAGTACGCGGCCCAGCGCGAGGCCGTCCCCGCCGCCCAGCTCCCCGCCGCCCAGTTCTCCGCCCCCGAGCCCTCCGTGCCCCGTCCCGCCGAGCCCGAGCCCGCCGCCCCCGGCCCCGCCGTCCCGCCCAAGGCCTGGCGCCGCACCACCCGCGACATCGCGCACGAGGACGACGTCCTCCCGTTCGCCGCCGACGTCGAGCGCCCCCCGGCGACGCCGCGGCTGGAGGTGCCCCCACCCGGCCCGCCCCCGGGCTCCGGCAAGCGCGCCCTGGCCTCCGGCGTCCGCCGTCCAGGCGAACCGGCCGAGTTCTGGCAGGCCGTCCCGGCCGGCGACACCAGGCCCGACGTCCCCCAGCTGCCGCGCGCCGACGCCCGCCAGGCCGCCGAGGAGATCGCGAACGCCCCCGAACCCGCGGCGCCGAGCGTCCGGTGGGTGCGCCCCGCCGAGCCGGGCGACGGCGTCACGCGGCAGCCGCCCGCCGAGCCCGAGCAGGCGCACGCCGCGGAGGGCGAGCGCGTGCGCGCGCCGCGGGCGTTCAACGGCGAGCCCGGCGACAAGAAGGTCGCCGGAACCCGGATCCGGGCCCAGGGAACACCCGCCCCCCAGCGCCCCACCCCCACCCGCCCCGACATCCCGATGGTCCCCGGAGCCTTCGGCGCCCAAAACCCCAGCCCGGCACAACCCCCAAGGCACGCCACCGCCCACACGACCCCGCCCGCCACCCCGGAACAGGAGCCCGCACGGCCGGAGGACTCGTCGCCGTCCACCCAGGACACCCCGCGCCCCGCGTCGCCCACGCAACACGTGACGCAGCCGGAAGACCCAGCACCCCAGGCAGACTCGCCCGCCAAGCCAGAGCAGGAAGCCGCCCGGTCGGAGAACTCGTCGCCGTCCGCACAGGACGCCGCGCGCTTGGCGCAGCCTTCCGCCTCGCCTGCGCAGCATGTGACGCGGCCGGAGCACCCGGCGGCCCAGGCCGAGTCGCCCACCGCGTCGGAGCAGGAAGCCGCGCGGGCGCGGTCGGCGCAGCCGCCCATGCCGACGGAGCGGCCCGCCGCAGAAGCGGAGTCGCCTGCCACGCCGGAGCCGGAAGCGGCACGAGCGGGGGAGTCCTCGCCGTCCGCGCAGGACACTCCGCGTCCCGCGTCGCCTGTGACGCGGCCGGAGCGCCCGGCGGCGCAGGCGGAGTCGCCCGCCGCGGCGGAGCGGGCCGCTGACTCGGAGGGGGGCGGTGCGGAGTCGCCGGCGCCTCACGCGCCTTCGGGGCGGCCTGTGCTGCGGCCGGAGCAACCCGTCATGTGGTCGGGGCGTCCCGCCGCGCGGCCCGAGCAGCCCGCTGCGCGGTCGGGCACCGAGGAGGCGGGTGCCGAAGCGGAGCGTGGCGGCGCGGCTGGGGGTCCGCCCGTGCCGCCGGAGCGGCGTCCTGGATGGTCGGGGCAGCGGCCGGAGGCGCCCGCCGCCGCGGCGGAGCAGGCTGGTGCGCCGCCCGCGCCGCACCAGCAGGTGCCCATGGTGCGGCCCGCCTCGCCGCCGGAGCAGCCCGGGGTGCTGCGGGAGCCGCCCAGGCCCTGGTCCCAGGGGCTGTCCAAGCCGCAGCGGCCCGCGGTCCCCGGCGGCCTCGGCCGCCCGGACGCGCCGGAGCCCCCGCCGGCCGAGCCTCCGGCGGTCGCGGAGCCGCCGCGTCCGGTGGAGGAGGAGGCGCCGCCGCGGGAGGTCCGGTCGCAGCCCGCCTCGCCCGTCCGGCCGCGGCCCCTGCCGCCGCCCCCGGCGCCCCCGCCGTCGGGTCCGGCGATCACCCCGCCCGGTCCCGAGCACGAGGTGACCTCCGGCGGGCTGCGGCGGCTCATCCACGCGGTCGGCGGCGGGCACGGCGAGGTCGACGCCGACTACCAGCAGCGGATCCAGCAGCCGTTCCACGGGACGCGGCACGTCGTCGTGCTGGGGTGCACCGGCGGGGCGGGGCAGACCGTCACCGCGCTGATGCTGGGGCACACGTTCGCGCAGCACAACGGCGAGCC
This sequence comes from Actinomadura sp. K4S16, assembly GCF_008327685.1. Lineage (GTDB taxonomy): Bacteria > Actinomycetota > Actinomycetes > Streptosporangiales > Streptosporangiaceae > Spirillospora. The sequence continues at coordinate 161,009 of NZ_BDDE01000015.1, read as the reverse complement.
GGTCGTCGCGATCGACGTGAACCCCGGGCCGGGCGCGCTCGCGCGGCGCACCCGCAGCGACACGAACGAGACGCTGACCGGTCTCATCACGCGCGCCGACCAGGTGTCCAGCCTCACCGCGATGCGCCGGTACACCTCGCAGGCCAAGTCCGGGCTCGACGTCATCGCGGCGGGAAAGAACCCGCTGCAGGCGCTCGACGACCGCGACTACGCGCTCGCGATCCGCACGCTCGACAAGTTCTACTCGGTGACGCTGCTCGACGCGGCCGCCGCCGTGGTCGCGCGCGTCCTGCCGTACGCCGACCAGATCGTCCTCGTCGCGCCGGCGAGCGCCGACGCGCCCCGGGCCGTCGCGATGACGTTCGAGTGGCTGGACGGCCACGGTTACGAGGAGCTGCGGTCCCGCGCGGTGACGGTCATCAACGGGGTGAGCCGCCGCAGCATGGACGACGTCGAGCAGGCCGAGGCCGTGGCGCGCGGGCGCTGCCGGGCCCTGGTGCGCATTCCATGGGACGATCACCTGAGCATGGACCGCGCGCCGCGCAACGAGCTGAAGTCGTTGCGCACGCCGACGCGGCGTGCCTATCTTGCCCTCGCCGGCGTCGTGGCCGGCGGCTTCACCGTCATGCCCGAGCGTTACCAGGAGCTTCAGCAGGAGCAGGAGGCCACCCGATGAGCGCCCCTCGCGGGCATCGAGCGGAGACCGTAGTGAACCGGGCATTGCTGGCGGACCCGCCTGACGTTCATGACCGTCCGGATTGCGAACACTCTCCCGGGCAGCCCTGTGCGGCCGCCCGCGCGAGGAGAGAATCGTTGATCGGAACCGGCGTCGGGAGGACGGCATGAGCAAGTCGAGCCGACTGGCCGTGCGGTACTTCGACGACCGCGTCCTGCTGACCGACAGCGCCGCCTGGGCGTACTTCCGGCTGCCCACGGTGTCCTACGAGTTCACGACCGGTGAGGAGCGCGAGGCGCTCGCCACCAACATCACCATCGCGCTCGCCGGCATCCGCATGCAGGACGCCGAGGTCCACCTGCGGATCGCGCACCGGACGTATCCGGCGGCGGAGTGGGCGCTGGCCCTGGACCGGACGTCCGACGGCGGTCCCGGGTGGCGGGAGTACCTGGAGGAGACCTATGCCCACGTGTGGGCCAAGGACTTCTGGACCAAGGAGGTCTACCTCGGGGTGCGGCTCGGCCCGCGCGGCATGGGCGCACAGCTGTCGGGCGGCGTCCTGTCGCAGCTCCTCAAGGCCTACAAGCGCAGCGAGAACGTCCTCGGCGTGCACGACGACGCGGTCGACAAGAAGGAGATCGCGCGCTGGACGGAGCAGGCCGAGCGGATCGGCCGCGCGCTCGGCGGGTCCGCCCTGTACGCGAGGCACGCCACCTCCACCGAGGTGGCGTGGCTGTTCCAGCACGCGGTGACGGGCTCGCTGGCCGACCCGCCGCCGTCCGCCGTCCCGCGCAGGACGTGGGGCAAGGGCGAGATCGAGTCGCTGGTGGAGGGCGCCATCCACAACGGGCGCTCGTACCTGCGGATCGAGCAGCCGAACTTCACCGGCGCGGGCGGCGGCGCCACCGCCGCCTCCTACGTCGCCTACCTGTCGTTCGCGCGGTTCCCCGACATGATGCCGTTCCCGGACGGCGAGCCCTGGTTCCACTATGCCGACGCGCTCCCGTTCCCCGTCGAGATCAGCGCGCGGATGAAGCTGGTCCCGCCGGCGAAGGCGTCCAAGGACGTCTCGCGCAAGCTCGCGCACGCCCGCGACATGGACCAGCACATCCGGGAGGCGGGCGCGGAGGCGCCGATCGCGCTCGCCGAGCAGATCGACGCGGCCCGGATGCTGGAGCACGGCATCACCAAGGAGCGGCTGCCGTTCGTGTACGGGTGGCACCGGCTGATCGTGTCCGCGCCGACCGAGGACCTGCTCGCGCAGCGCGTGGACGCCGTCGTCGAGCACTACCGCGACATCGGCATCGACGTCGTCAACTCGACCGGCGACCAGTTCTCGCTGTTCCTGGAGTCGCTGCCCGGCGACCAGATCCGGCTGAACGCCTACGCGCAGCGCCAGCCGCTGCGCACCATCGCGGGCGGGATGCCGGTCGCGACCGTCGACCTCGGCGACCGAACCGACGACGAGGGCGAGGGCTGGGTCGGCCCGTACATCGGCGAGACGCTCGGCCGTGCCCGGGCCATCGTGCACTTCGACCCGCTCGTCGCGGCGGCCCGCAACCGCCCGACGGCCGTCGCGATCACCGGTGAGCCCGGCGGCGGCAAGACCACGCTCGCGCTGCTGCTGATCTACCAGATGTCGCTGCGCGGCGTCACCGTCGCGGCGATCGACCCGAAGGGCGACGCCGAGTCGCTCGTGGAGCTGCTCAAGGCGCGCGGCAGGAAGGCGCGCATCCTGCCGCTCGGCTCGGCGGCGCCCGGGCTGCTCGACCCGTTCTCCTTCGGCGACGACCTCGCCACCAAGAAGATGATGGCGACCGAGACGCTGCGGCTGCTGCTCCCACGCATGTCGGAGGAGCGCGAGTCCGCGATGATCCAGGCGGTCGGCGCGGTCGCCAACGCCGAGCGGCCTTCGCTCGGCCGCGTCGTCGACTACCTGGAAGGCGCCGACGACCCGGCGTCCAAGAACCTCGGCGCGGTGCTCCGCTCGATGTCGGAGATGCGGCTCGCGCGGCTGTGCTTCGACCCGTCCGGCGGCGAGCGCATCGACACCGCCGGCTGGACGACCGTGTTCACGCTCGGCGGGCTCACCCTCCCGGACGTCACGATCCCGCGGGAGGACTACTCCTACGAGCAGCGGCTGTCGGTCGCGCTGATGTACCTGGTGTCGCAGTTCGCGCGGCGGCTGATGCACGGCCTCGACCGGCGGCTGCCGAAGGCCATCTTCCTGGACGAGGCGTGGGCGATCACCTCGACGCCGGAGGGCGCCAAGCTCGTGCCCGAGGTGTCGCGCATGGGACGCTCCCGCAACACCGCGCTGATCCTGGTCTCCCAGAACGCGGGCGACCTGCTGAACGAACAGGTGACGAACTGCCTGTCTTCGGTGTTCTCGTTCCGCTCCACCGAGCGGGTCGAGGTCGGCAACGTCATGTCCCTACTCGGGGTCGAGACGTCCGACGAGCACAAGGCCGTGCTGCGCAACCTCGGCAACGGCGAATGCATCTTCCGTGACCTCGACGGCCGAGCGGGGCGCATCGGCGTCGACCTGATCTCCGAGGAACTGCAGCGTTGGCTGGACACCAACCCGACCCGGTCCCGTCCGGGCACGTCCGAACTGACCGTCGCGGGGGCCGAGGTCGAGGAGGTCTCCCGATGAGGGGTTCCCGCAACGGGACGGCGCGCCTGCAGCGCTCGCCCGGCGAAGGACTCGACCGCAAGGCCCTAGGCCGGTCCCGCCGTCGTACCATCCGCCGCCGGCGGCCGCGCACCCGCCGCTCGATACTGCTGCTGACCATCATGGCGCTGCTCATGGTGGGGCCGATGTCCCCGGCGTCCGCGGCCCCTCCGATTCCGGGCCTGTCGAATCCGCTGAACGACGTGTGCAGACCGGCCGATCATCCCTCGCCCGAGCGATACGGGTCCGGGACGGACGGCATGATCAAGCCGCCCGACTACCCGGACGAGAAGCTCCAGAAGACCCCCGTCGAACGGCTCACCTACTACGACCGGTACGGCACCGCCGGGCAGACCTGGTACGCGGTCGACATGGGCTGCTCGGACGCGATGTCGATGATGGGCAACGCGATCGCGAACACCCTGTTCACCGTGGTCCGGACGGTCGACCGGACGACGATCAGCGTCTACCAGGCGGCCGCGTCGGAGTCGATGCTGAGCTGGCTGAAGGACACCGTCGACGGGGTCATCATCAACATCGGCAAGACCTTCAACGCCCGCTACTGGTCGTGGGTGGTCATCCTCGGCGCGATGTGGCTCGCCTGGTGGGGCCTCGTCCGCAGGCGGGCGAGCAAGGTCACCGAGGGCGTCGTCTGGATGATCGCCGCGATGGTGGCGCTGGTCTGGCTGATCGCGCGGCCCGCCGACTTCACCACGCTCGGGACGAAGGTCTCCGAGGCGACCAGCGCCGCCTTCAGCGCCGCGCTGCCGCCGAGCGATACCACGGGCGGGACGTGCGTTCCCGTCCCCAACGGCAAGCCCGATCCGGCGACGTCGCAGAGCATCGACGCGACGTCCCGCAACGCGAACGCGCTGTGGGTGGCGCTGGTCTGCAAGCCGTGGCTGCAGGGCGAGTTCGGCACCAGCGATCCCAATGCGAAGATCATTAAGCAGAACGCCGACAAGCTGCTCTGGTCGCAGGCGGTCGACCTTCCGGAGACGTACGGGACGAACAAGGTCGACCTGGGAAAGAAGAGTGACGCCTACAAGGACGTCACGAAGGACATCAAGGACAACCATCCCGAGAACTACGCCCTGTTCCAGGGCAAGGACTGGCAGAACCGGCTGGGGGTGGCGATCATCGCGCTGTTCGCGGCCCTGGTCGCGGGCATGCTCATCCTGGTCATCTCGACCGCGCTGATCGTCGTGAAGATCGCGTTCCTGCTGCTCCTCGTCGCGGGGCCGATCTTCCTCGGGATCGGTATCCATCCGGGTGTCGGCCGCGTCATCGCCATGCGCTGGCTCGAACTGCTGCTGTCCATGCTGCTGAAGCAGGCCGCGCTCATCGGTGTGCTCTCGCTGCTGCTGTGGGCGTACAGCCTGATCCTCGGCGAGACGCTGCCCTGGGGCCTCCAGGTGCTGCTGATCGCGCTGGTGACGTTCGCGGCGTTCGTGTACCGCAAGCCGTTCCAGCACCTGTTCTCCGCCGTCGGCTACTCCGCGGTCGGGGCCCGGGAGAAGGGCGAGGCGGAATTCGGCAAGTCGGTCGCGGCGGCCCGCAAGAGCACCGAGGCGATACCGCCGGTGGCCGCCTACCAGATGTTCCGCAAGGCCAAGGAGGACCCGGCTGTGGCCGCGGCCATCATCGGCGGAGTGACGGGCGGCGCGACGACCGGCGCGATGGCCGGCGCGATGAACTCGGCCGACAAGTCGGCGCCCGGCGCGGGCGCGGAGCAGTCGCCCGAGGACGCCCCGGTCCTCGCGGCCAAGCCCCGCGGCGCGGGCGCCGCGGGCGCGGCGACCGCGCAGGGCCGGTCCAAGCGCGGTGCTCCCCCGCTGAACCTGCCGACCAGGGCGGGCGCGCTCGGCGACCGCCGTACGGACGGCGGCAAGGCGGCCGCCGCCCGGCCCGGCGTCGTCGTCGCCAAGGGCGACGACGACGCGGGAGACGGAGGCGGGTCGGGCTCCGGCAAGGGCACCATCCGCCCGACCTCCTGGGCGGGGCGGGGCGGAACCGGCGGCGGTGTCTCCGGCGGTGGCGGCAGCGGCGGCTCGGGCGGCGGCTCGGGCGGCGGTGGATCGTCCGGCGGTTCTGGCGGTGGCTCGGGCGGCGGCGGTGGCTGGTTCTCCGGTGGCGGACGCTCGTCCGGCTCCGTTGACCGCGGTCGCGGGCGTTCGGGCGGTGGCTCGGGCCGTTCGGGCGGCTCCGGTGGCGGCGGCTGGTTCTCCGGGGGCGGCAACGGCGGCTCTGGCGGCGGTTCGGGTGGTTCGGGCGGTTCGGGCGGAGGGTCCGGCGGCGGGTCCGGGGGCGTCCCCCGGCAGCGCGGCCGCTCCGGCGGCTCGGGCGGCTCGGGCGGCGGCTCTTCGCGTCCCGAGCCGGGCGGGCGGCGGCAGCCCCCGCCGCTGTGGGGCAGGAGCGGCTCCGACGCCTCCCCGCCGATCCCGTTCTGGCTGCGTCCGGCCGACCGCCGGTCCGGTGAGGCGGATCGGGACGAGTGATGAACCTGACCGACCGGCGGCGCAAACTCCTGTTCGCGGGTCTCGTCGTGCTGCTGGCGGCCGTCGGCGTCTACCTGACGGTCGCCGCACCCTCCGGTGAGTCCGACGACGAGGCGCAGGCGCGCCCGAGCGCCACGGTGTCGCCGGCGCCCGCGTCGCCGCCACCGGGGATCCACAGCACCGTGAATCCGAACGACTTCGACGTCTACCGGCTGCTGCCGTTCTCCCGGCAGGAGTTCGCCACGGCGGCCGACCTCGCGCAGCGGTTCGTCGCCGCCTACGGGACGTACCGCTACGACGAGACGCCCCAGGCCTACGTGGCGCAGTTCGCCGGTCTGGCCACCGAGGACCTCGGGCAGCGCCTCGGCCAGGGGATGGCGACGCCCGCGATGGTGGAGGAGCGCCGCAAGGAGCAGTTCGTCGCGCAGGGGGCCGCGTCCCTCGACGAGGTACGCGACATCGAGAACAACTCGATCATCTTCCTGGTGACCGGCCGCCAGCAGGTCACGAAGAACGGCCGGACGAGCAGCGACAGCAAGCAGTACGCGGTCACCGTGACGAGGAACGGCGGCTCGATGAAGGTCTACTCGTTCGAGCCGGCGGACGCCGGGCAGGCGGGTGACACGGGATGAGCACGCGGATCCTGCTGGTCGTCGGCGGCATCGCGGTCGCCGGGATCATGTTCGTGGCGCTGATCTTCGTCCCGATCCTGTTCGGCACGGGCCAGTTCCTGTTCGGCGGCGGGATCGGCGGCGGCGGCGGATGCGTGGACACCGCCGGCGCCGGCGCGCAGCCCGCGGCGGCGAACGACGCGAAGGCCGTCCCGGCGGACTACCTGAAGCTGTACCAGGAGGCGGGAAAGAAGTACGGCATCCCCTGGAACGTCCTGGCGGGCGTCGGCAAGGTCGAGACCGACCACGGCAGGTCGACGATGCCGGGCGTGTCCAGCGGGGAGAACTACGCGGGCGCGGGCGGCCCCATGCAGTTCCTGGAGCCGACGTTCAAGGCGTTCGCGGTGGACGGCGACAAGGACGGCAAGAAGGACCGCTACGACCCGGCGGACGCGATCCCGACGGCCGCGGCCTACCTCAAGCACAACGGCGCCCCGGACCGGATGCGCACCGCGATCTTCCAGTACAACCACTCGTGGGACTACGTGGACCTCGTCCTGGACTGGGCGAAGCGCTACGTCGGCGGCGAGTTCAAGGTCGTCCAGGCCAACGGGATCAACTGCGAGGACAACCAGCTCCCCGCCAACGTCAGCGCCCTCGTCAAGACGATCATCGCGTTCGCCATGGCGCAGCGCGGCAAGCCGTACGTGTTCGGGGCGAACGGGCCGGACGCCTACGACTGCTCCAGCCTGATCCAGGCCGCGTACCGGCAGGTCGGCCTGAACCTCCCGCGCACGACGTTCGAGCAGTGGCCGTTCGGCGTGAAGATCCCCAAGGGCAAGGAGCAGCCGGGCGATCTGGTGTTCTTCAACTCCGGCCCCGGGACGTCGCCGGACAACCCCGGCCACGTCGGGATGGTCATCGGCGGCGGCAAGATGATCGTGGCGAGCTGCTCGTCGTGCGTGCCCGCGATCGGCGTCAAGACGTACAAGAAGGCGAACTGGGTCGGGGTGACCCGCCCGCTGGCGCGGCCCGACTTCAAGAAGAAGGTGTCGGAGCTGGCCGCGCGGCAGTGACCGCCCGGCGCGCGGTCCGGCCCGGCGGGCTCAGCGGAACCGGCGCCGGCCGATGACGAGCAGGATCTCGCGCAGCGCGTCGGCGGCGTCCCGGACGTCCTCCGGCGGCACCAGGGCCATGACCTCCTCGTGCGCCGCGCCGGACGCGGCCAGGGCCCGCTCGGTGACGCGCAACCCGTCCTCCGTCAGCTGGACGAAGCGGCTGCGGGCGTCGCCGGCGTTGGCCTCGCGCTCGATGTAGCCGGCCTTCTGCAGCCGCTGCAGGACGTTGCTCGTGCCGCCCGAAGTGAGGAACGCCGACCGCGTGAGCTCGCTCGGCCGGAGCCGGTAGGGTTCGCCCTCCCGGCGCAGCACGGTCAGCACCTCGAACTCGGCGTAGGTGAGGCCGAGTTCGGCGAGCGGGCCGCGGAGAGCCTGCTGCACCAGCATGGCGACGCGCCCGGCGCGCTTGCTCAGCTCCAGCATCGCGATGAGCGGCTCGGACAGCCCGTCCCGCCGCCACGCGTCGGCCACGGTGTCGATCTCATCCCTGCGGGTGTCGAACTCGTCCCGGCGGGACCCGGTCTCGTCCCCGCGCACGCTCTCGTCCTGCACGCCCCGAGCGTACTCGCTCAGCTTGTTGCTTTTTAAAAAGCTAACTCTTAAGCTTTTGAGCATGACAACGACTCTACTGCTCACGAACGGCCTCGTCATCGACACCGCGCCCCGGCCGACCGTGCTTGGGACCGCCGACGTGCTCGTCGAGGACGGCCGCATCGCCGCCGTCGGCCCGGGGCTCGCCGCGCCGGAGGGCGCCGAGACCATCGACGCGACCGGCCGCATCGTCATGCCGGGCTTCGTCGACACCCACCGGCACACCTGGCAGGCGGGGATCCGCGCGGCCGTGGCCGACGGCACGCTCCCCGCCTACCTGCAACGCGTCCTCGGCGAGATGGCACCCCGGTACCGTCCCGAGGACGTGTTCGCCGGGACGCTCGCCGGCTCCCTGGAATGCCTCGACTCCGGCATCACCACGCTGGTCGACTGGTCGCACATCCAGCTCGGCCCCGGCCACACCGAGGCGAACATCGCGGCGCTGCGGGAGTCCGGGATCAGGGCGGTGTTCGGGTACTGCTACGGCGGCGACGGAGACCTCGGCGCGCTCGCCGCCGAGACCGGCCGCGTCCACCGCGAGTACTTCGGCGGCCCCGGCGGCACCGTCACGATGGCGCTGGCCGCGCTCGGCCCGGAGATCGCGGGCGCCGAGCGCGCGCTCGCCGAATGGCGGACGGCCCGCGACCTCGGGCTGCCGGTCACCGCGCACATGGGCGGCCACGGCGCCGAGAGCGCCGCGAGCGGCCTGGCGTTCCTGGACGCCCACGGGCTGATGGACCACCCCGCGATGTACGTGCACGCCAACTTCTACACCGACGAGGAGCTGAAGCGGATCGCCGGGAGCGGCGGGACGGTCTCCGTCGCCCCCGCCATCGAGGCCGCCGTGAACATCGGCGCCCCGCCCACCGGACGCGCCCGCGCCGCGGGCGTCCCGACCGCGCTCGGCGCCGACACCGTCGCCTGCGGACCCGGCGACATGTTCAGCGTCATGCGCGCCGCCTACGTCATCGAACGGGGCCGCCCGGACGGCGCCGGCCTCGGCTTCACCACCGCCGACGCCCTCCGGATGGCCACGATCGAGGGAGCCGAGGCCGCCGGGCTGGCGGACGCCACCGGGTCGCTGACCCCGGGCAAGCAGGCCGACCTCCTCGTCCTGCGCACCGACACCCTCGGCGTCGCGGCGGCCCACGACCCCGTCGCGGCCGTGGTGCTGGCGGCCGACACGCGCAACGTCGACACCGTCCTCGTCGGCGGCCGGATGGTCAAGCGCGGGGGAGTGCTGACGGGCCACGACGTCCCCGCCCTGCTGGCGTCGCTGACGGAGTCCGCCGCGCGCGTGACGGCGGCCTGAGCCGAGGAGAATCGTCGGCCGCACGTGGCATGCTGATCTGCGTGGAGTCCGAGATAACGATCCGCGTCGCCGACGAGCTGCTGATGTTCCTGCCCGCCACCCGGCGGGTGGCCCCGGCCCGCGTGCCCTACGACGGGACCTCCACGCTGGGGCACCTCGTGGAGTCGCTGGGCGTGCCGCTGCCCGAGGCGGGCCCGATGACGGCCGACGGCGAGCCCGCCGGGCCCGCCACCCGGCCCGCGGTCGGCGCCGAGGTCCGGGTGGCGGCGGTGCCGCGCCCCCAGCCCGTCCCGCTGGACCCGGGCCAGGTCGCGCCGCGCTTCCTCCTCGACGTCCACCTCGGGACGCTGGCCCGGCGCATGCGCCTGCTCGGCCTCGACACCGCCTACCACAACGACATGGACGACCCGGCGCTCGTCGTCCAGGCCAACGAGGAGCGCCGTGTCCTGCTCACCCAGGACCGCGGCCTCCTGCGCCGCCGCGCGCTGTGGTTCGGCGCCTACGTCCGCGGCTCGCGCCCGGACGACCAGCTCCGCGACCTGCTCGACCGGTTCGCGCCCGTCCTGCGGCCGTGGACGCGCTGCACCGCATGCAACGGCGAGCTCGTCCCGGTCGACAAGCAGGAGATCGAGCGCGAGCTGCAGGCGGGCACGCGACGCAACTACGACGTCTACGGCCGCTGCGCCGACTGCGGTCAGCTGTACTGGCGCGGCGCGCACGGCGACCGCCTGGAGGAGATCGTCCGCGACGCGACGCGACTGGTCGACGCCCTCCGGGGCAACGGAACCGGACGGACCGGCGCCGCGGTCTGAGGGAGAAGCACGGAGAGGAGCTGGTCGAGATCGATCTCGTGGTGGTGGGTGCGGCGATCCTGTCGGAGGGGCGCCTGCTGGCCGCCCAGCGCGCGGAGCCGCCGCACATGGCGGGCGGCTGGGAACTGCCCGGCGGCAAGGTCGACCCCGGCGAGTCGGACGAGGACGCCCTGGTGCGCGAGTGCCACGAGGAACTGGCCGTGAAGGTCCGCCTCGGCCGCCGCGTCGGCGGCGACTGGCGCCTGAGCGAGCGCAGCCTCCTCCGCGTCTGGACGGCCGAGATCGTCGAAGGCGAACCGCAGGCCCTGGAGCACCTGGAACTCCGCTGGCTCACCCCGTCCGAGCTCTACGACGTCGACTGGCTCCCCGGCGACCGCCCGGTCATAGACCTCCTCGCGGCTCAGGGCCTCAGCTGATCCGGTTTGCGCCGGCGAAGTCGGAGCGTTCGCTGAGTTTGGAGATCTTGACCACGTCGCCGGTCTGGGGGGCGTGCAGGTACTTGCCGTCGCCGAGGTAGATGCCCATGTGGTGGAGGTTGCTGCCGAAGTAGACCAGGTCGCCGGAGCGCAGCGAGCCGCGCGAGACCTTGGTGCCCATGGCGAACAGGTCGCCGGTGTAGTGCGGGAGGCCGGGCTTGCCGACCTGGGTGTAGGCCCAGACGACGAGGCCGGAGCAGTCGAAGCTGTTCGGTCCGGCGGCGGCCCACACGTACGGGGAGCCGAGCTTGGTGAGCGCCTTGCGGGCCATCTTGGCGGGCAGGTCCGAGCCCTTCACGGTGGCCGTGAGCCCGGTGCGCGGGTCGCGCGCGTGGGTGGTGGTCAGCTTGTCGAGGCGCTTCATCACCTCGCCGACCTTGGACTTGGCCGCGTCGCGCGCCTTCTTGGCGTCGTCCCAGGCCTTCTTGAGCTGCGCGCTCTTGGCCTGGGCGGTGCGCTGCGCGGCGTCGGCCTGGTCGATCTGCTTCTTCAGCGCGAGGACGGCGGTGGCCTGGCTCTGCGCGAGGTAGGCGCGGTCGGACAGCCCCTCGGCGGACGCGCCGGAGCCGAAGAGGACGTCGGGGCCGCCGGCCATGTAGTTGGCCGCGGCCAGGCTGCCGAGCCGCTGGCGGGCGGGCTCGGCGAGGGCGCGCAGCCGCGCGGCCTCCTTGGTGGCGTCCTGCTCGGCCTTGCGGGCCTTGCCGAGCTCCACGCGGGCCTTGTTGAACTTCTCCGTGAGGATCTCGGCCTCTTCGTTCAGCGCGTCCAGGCTCTTGCGCAGGCCCTTCTCCGTCGTCGGGGTCGGGCTGGGCGCCGACGGCGCGGCGGCGTGCCGGGACGGCTGCGCGGCGCGGGCGACGTTCGGCGCGGCGGCGCCCAGGCCGATCAGGAGCAGGGTGGCTGTGGCGGTGGGCATGATGCGACGCCGCCGACGGGAATCCGGAACCAAGCCGGTGTTCTCCTCTCCTCGCACGCCTACCGGGTTAGCTGACGGGTTCGGGCCAGGAGTCGCCCTACGACACGTGTCGATTCACCCCGAGGGTGGTGGGTCCCCGGTTCTCCCGCTTCTCGGGAGATTCGGCGTTCCGGCCGCAGTCCCGGGGAGGGGACTCCGGACGACCGGATCTCGGGAAGATTACAAAGAACGAGCAAAGTTCGCCAATCGGGGCCCGGTGTGACCGGCGGTACGAACGGCTCGGGATGGATGGTACGCACGGCCAAGTAGAATGGGGGACTGCCGCGTGTCTGCGGCGATCCCCGAACTCTCACGCAAGGCGAACCCGCATGCCCATCTCCACGCGCGACGACCTCCGTAACGTCGCGATCGTCGCCCACGTCGACCACGGCAAGACGACGCTGGTCGACGCCATGCTCTGGCAGTCCGGGGCCTTCCGCGAGAACCAGGACGTCGACGACCGCGTGCTCGACTCCAACGACCTGGAGCGCGAGAAGGGGATCACGATCCTCGCGAAGAACACCGCCGTCCTGCACAACGGGCTGACGATCAACATCATCGACACCCCGGGGCACGCCGACTTCGGCGGCGAGGTCGAGCGCGGCCTGTCCATGGTGGACGGCGTCGTCCTGCTGGTGGACGCCAGCGAGGGCCCGCTCCCGCAGACCCGGTTCGTGCTGCGCAAGGCGCTCGCCGCGAAGCTGCCGGTGATCCTGGTCGTGAACAAGACCGACCGCCCCGACGCGCGCATCGACGAGGTCGTGGACGAGACCTACGAGCTGTTCATGGACCTCGACGCCGACGAGGACCAGATCGACTTCCCGATCGTGTACGCCTCCGGTCGCGCCGGGCGGGCCTCGCTCGACAAGCCCGCCGACGGCGCCATGCCCGGCAGCGACGACCTGGAGCCGCTGTTCAAGGTCATCACCGAGACGATCCCGGCGCCGTCCTACGACCCGGACGCCCCGCTCCAGGCGCACGTGACGAACCTGGACGCCTCCAGCTACCTCGGCCGGATCGCGCTGTGCCGGGTGCACGCCGGCATGATCAAGAAGGGCCAGCAGGTCGCCTGGTGCCGGCACGACGGCAGCATCGAGCGGGTGAAGATCACCGAGCTGCTGATGACGGAGGCGCTCACCCGCAAGCCCGCGGACGAGGCCGGGCCCGGCGACATCATCGCGATCGCGGGCATCCCCGAGATCATGATCGGCGACACCATCGCCGACCCGGACGACCCGCGCCCGCTGCCGCTGATCACGGTGGACGAGCCGGCGATCTCCATGACGGTCGGCACCAACACCGGGCCGATGGCGGGCCGCGAGAAGGGCACCAAGGTCACCGCTCGGATGGTCAAGGACCGGCTCGACCGCGAGCTGGTCGGCAACGTGTCGATCCGGGTGCTGCCGACCGAGCGCCCCGACGCCTGGGAGGTGCAGGGCCGCGGCGAGCTGGCCCTGGCGATCCTGGTGGAGAACATGCGCCGCGAGGGCTACGAGCTGACCGTCGGCAAGCCGCAGGTCGTCACCCGCGAGATCGACGGCAAGAAGCACGAGCCGGTCGAGCGGCTCACCGTCGACATCCCCGAGGAGCACCTCGGCGCGGTCACGCAGCTGATGGCGGTCCGCAAGGGCCGCATGGAGCACATGACCAACCACGGGACGGGCTGGATCCGGATGGAGTTCCTCGTCCCCGCCCGCGGCCTGATCGGGTTCCGCACCGAGTTCATGACCGAGACGCGCGGCACCGGCATGGCGCACCACGTCTTCGAGGACTACGAGCCCTGGTTCGGCGAACTGCGCACCCGGCCGTCCGGCTCCCTCGTCGCCGACCGCTCCGGCGCCGCGACCGCCTACGCGATCACGAACCTCCAGGAGCGCGGCACGTTCTTCGTCGGCCCCACCACCGAGGTGTACGAGGGCATGATCGTCGGGGAGAACTCCCGCGCCGACGACATGGACGTCAACATCACCAAGGAGAAGAAGCTCACGAACATGCGGTCGTCCACCGGCGACGAGCTGGAGCGGCTCACCCCGCCCCGCCTCCTGTCGCTGGAGGAGGCCCTGGAGTTCTGCCGCGAGGACGAGTGCGTCGAGGTGACCCCGACCGCCGTCCGCATCCGCAAGGTGGTCCTCGACGCCAAGGAGCGCGAGCGCACGCGCGCCCGCACCAAGCGCGCGGGCTGAGCAGGTAAGCGAAAGAGGCGGCCCCGCGGTTCCGGAGAACCGCGGGGCCGCCTCTTTTCGTCGCGTGTCGCTCAGTTCAGCTGGACGGTTCCCGTCACGTCGGCGGCCAGGCGGAGCTGGTCGCCGTCGCGGAGCGGGGCCTCCACGCCGCGGGGGAGCCGCTCGCCGTTGACGAACGTCCCGTTGGTGGAGCCCTCGTCGCGCACCCACGCCGTGCCGGACGGGTCGAGCCACACGGTCGAGTGGCGCCGCGACACGTTGTCGTACTGGGTGAACGTGGCCGCCACCGGCGACTGGCCCGCGTCGCGGCCGAGCACCAGGTGCTGCCCGACGGAGACCTTGAGCTCGCCCGTCGGGAACTGGACGCGCAGGACGGGCGTGCCCTTCTGCGGCAGCGGGCGCAGGCACGAGTCGCACTGCGCGGCGCCCGGGTTGGTCAGCACCGCCTCGCAGTACGGGCACATGAACGCCGTGCTGTCGGGCGCGGGCGGGCGCTGGCCCTGGTTGTGCTCGTGCGGCAGCAGCGTCGCCTCACGGCCGTGCGGCGGCAGCGGCGGCTGGCCCCCGTGCTGCGGCTGGCCGTGCGGGGGCTGCCCGTGCTGCGGCGGACCACCGTGCTGAGGGTGGCCGCCGTGCTGGGGCTGGCCCCCGTGCTGCGGCTGCCCGTACGGGGGCTGCGGCTGCGGCGGGCCGAACTGGTGGTCGCCCGGACCGGGCTGCGGGGCGCCGTACTGGTCCTGCGGCTGGTACTGGTCCTGCGGCTGGCCGTACTGCGGCTGCTGGTACTGGTCCTGGGGCTGCTGGTACTGGTCCTGAGGAGGGGACTGGTACTGCTGCTCGGGCCCCGGGGACTGCTGCGGCGCGCCCCACGGATCCTGGGGCGGCTGCTGCTGCGGCATGCCCCACGGGTCGGCCGGCTGCTGCTGAATGGGCGCCTGGCCCCCGTGCTGGGGCTGGCCGCCGTGCTGAGGCTGCCCGTGCTGGGGCTGCCCGTGCTGGGGCTGGCCGTACTGGTGCTGCCCCTGCTGGTCGGCGGGGGGCTGCTGCGGCGGCCCCCACGCGTCCGGCTGCGGCTGCGGCTGCGGCGGGCCCCACGGGTCCTGCGGCTGCGCGGAGGGACCCGGCTGGTGCGGGGCCTGCTGCTGGTACGGGTCGTTCTGCTGCGGCTGGCCGTACTGCGGCTGCCCGTGCTGAGGCTGCCCGTACTGCGGCTGCCCGTGCTGGGGCTGGCCGTACGGCTGGCCGCCCTGCGGCCCCGGCGGCGGGGGGACCCGCTGGTCGTACCCGCCCGGGCCCGGCTGGGGCGCGCCGCCGGCGCGCGCCAGGTTGGCTCCGCAGCTCATGCAGAGCAGATCGCCCGGCTGGACAGGCTCGTCACAGACCGGACAGTTCAAGGTCGCCATGACACATCCCCCGAGCGCACCCCGGCGCGGTCGAGCCTCGACGTGAGGTGCTCCATGTCACCCCGTCGCGGGATCCCGATGTAGTACACCCGCCTTCCCTCCGGCCCTTCGTCCACGGACACCTGTACTCGGGGCCCTCTTCCTTCAGTGTCGCCGACGCCGGCCACTGCCCCGTACCGCTCGCGTCCCAGCTGGGACACCGGCACGACACGCTGGTTGGCCGACCCCCTCCAGAGTAGAGAGCCGTCCCCGGAGTGTCGCCCCCCCGGATTGAGCCGGTCGACGTACGGCCCCGTGATCACGGCGTCGCACATGTCCACGATCTCGCGCGTCACTGCGGCGCGCGAGAGCCGAGAGTAGGCATATCCGCTGTAAACCAATATGTCCAACGCAATCGTCTCACGGCCGCGATTCTCCCGCCACGCGCGGATCCCCCGCACCAGGGCCGCCAGCGCGGCCGGCTGCTGGAAGGGCTCACCGCCCGAGATGGTCACCCCGTCGACCGGTTCCGGCAGGGACGCGAGCCATCCTAGAACCGCGTCGACGGGGATCGCCCGTCCCGGGTCGGCGTCCCACGTGTCGCGGGAGAGGCAGCCGTCGCAGTGCAGCGTGCAGCCCTGCGTCCAGATGCCCGCCCGCGTCCCGGGGCCGAGTGTGGTCACCGGGTAGTGCGCCTTGGCGAGCAGCAGCGTCTCGCCGGCGCCGTCTCCGGCCGCGGGGGGCCGACCCGTGCTCACTGGAGGTCCAGATGCACGATGCTGCCCTCGCGCCGGATCCCCGTCACGGTGACCTTCTTGTCAGGGACGAGCTCCCGGTCGAACAGCGCGCGCGCCAGCGGGTTGACGAAGTGCGACTCCAGGGCCATGCCGATGCCGCGCCCGCCCTTGTCGAGCTCCTCCGTGCACCACCGGCGGAGCGTCTCGAGCGCCTCGCCCTTCACGGCCAGGACGAGCCGGTGCTCGTCGGTGACCCGGCGGCAGATGTTCGCGAACTGCAGATCGAAGATCTTGTGCGCGGCCTCGGCGGAGATGAAGTCGAACACCACGATGTTGTCGCCGAACCGGTTGAGCAGCTCGGGCCGGTTCAGCACCTCGGTGAAGTGGTCGGCCACGGCGCCCTTGATGCGCTGCTCCACCTCGTCGTAGGACATCCCGGGTGTGATGTTCTGCACACGCTCGGGCGATCCGAACGGGGAGGCGTCGCGGGCCGTCAGGTCGCGGCCCGGGACGTACATCCCGAGGTTCGAGGTGAAGATCAGGATCGACTCGGAGAAGTGCACGGTGTTGCCGCGGCCGTCGGTGAGGCGGCCGTCCTCCAGGATCTGGAGGAACTTGTCCAGGATCCGGGGGTGCGCCTTCTCGATCTCGTCGAAGAGGATCACCCGGAACGGGTCCTCGCGGACGGCGTTGGTCAGCTCGCCGCCCGCCTCGTGGCCCACGTACCCGGGCGGCGACCCGATCAGCCGGTCGCCGGACCCCTCGCCGGAGAACTCGCTCATGTCGAAGCGCAGGTAGGCCGACTCGTCCCCGAAGACCAGCTCGGTGATCGCCTTCGCCAGCTCCGTCTTGCCGGTGCCGGTCGGGCCGGCGAAGAACAGCACCCCGCGCGGCCGGCTCCCGGACCGGGTCGCCTGCGCGCCCGACAGGCCGAGCACCGCCCGCTTGAGGATGTCGAGGGTCTTGGTGACGGCCTGCGGCTGCCCGATCACCCGCTCGGGGACGCGCTTCTCCCCGTCCAGCACCCGGCGCCGCAGGTGGCCGCGGCTCCACGGGTTGTCGAGCACGCCGAGCTTGTAGGTGCGGACCGCGTCCGGCAGGTCGGCGAGGTCGACGTTGCGCTCCTTCGCCAGCCGGGTCACCTCGATCATCGACTGGAGGGTGAGCCCGTCGGCCTGCTCGGCGAACGCGTCGCAGGCCGCCGCCGCGGCCTCGTCGGCGGCGACGTCGCCGACCCCGAACGCGCGGGCCAGCAGCCGCGCCGTCTCCTGCCGGTCGCCGAGGTGCGGGCGCGGGATCGTGATCTCGCGGATGTTCTCGTTGTCTGCGGTGAGCCACGGCGGCAGGTCGCCGGGCCGCTCCACCAGCCAGACGACCGGGTTGTAGAGCGGCTTCGGCCGCGGCCCGGTCACCCGCACGGGGCGGGCGCTGCGCGACAGCTTCGCGCAGAACCGGAAGAAGTCGCGCTCGGCAGGCTCCAGGTCGGTCGGGGTGCGGGCGATGCGGGACGCCGAGTCGATCACGAACGCGGCGCGGACGTTCTCCTTCGGGCGGGCGACCGCGGCCAGGTAGCGGGTCAGCCCCTCCAGCGACGGCTTCTCGTCCGCCTTCACCTTGCCGAGCAGCCGCTCGGCCGCCGCGGCCGACTCGGCCCCGGCGGCGTCCTCGGGACCGGGGACGATCTGCAGCCCGTCCACCGGGTCGTACACGGCCATGAAGGACGCGCCGCTGGAGCGCAGCGTCTCCCACAGCAGGGCGCGCAGCGGCAGCAGCTGTGCGGGCGCGCCGTCCGCCGCGGGCGAGAGGAAGCTGTCGTACAGGTTGCCCGACAGGACGTACTGGGAGTGCACCGAGAGGGTCGCGTCCAACTCGCGGATGAACGGCGGCCAACCCTGCAACCGCCCCCCGAGGGTCGGCGAATCAATGCTCATCTAGCGCGCTCCCCACTCCGCTCCGTCCGCGCCTCCGCATCTCACTTGTGACGCTCACGGGAGCGTTCGCGTTGGCCGACTCGGCCCCTAGTCTGCCGGTTCCGCGCCGAAACCGGCAGCTCACGGACGCCCGGGTCCAGGCGCCAGCCCACGTCGGAGCGGATCCCCGCGTCGGCGAGGCGCTCGCGCGCGGCCTCGAACGCGTCGCACCACTCGCGCTCGCGCTCGACGTCCAGCCGCCGGTCGTCCTCGCTCTCGGCGGGCCGCTCGCGCACCATCGACGCCCGCACGTGCGCGGCGTCCTCCACGCGCATCCGGACGCTGTGGTCGGGCCAGGCGCCCTTCGTCAGCGTCAGCGTGCCGTCCTCGGCGGTCAGCGTCTCGAACCCCGCCTGGACCTCGTACCCCATGTCCTCGAAGGCGGCGGTGATGGAGTCGAGGACGTACCGGCGCTCGGCCTCGGCCTGCTCGGCCGCCTCCTGCTCGGCCGCGCGGCGCCGCTCCTCCTCGCGCCGCTCCCGGACGCGGCCGTTGGCGTCCTGGATGCGCAGCCGCACCTCCTGCAGGACGCCCTCCGCCTCGTCTGCCGTCGCGACGCCGGCGAGCAGCCGCGCCGCCTCCGCCACCGCGTGCCGCTCCTCCTCGTCCGCGTCGGGCAGCAGCCGCGCCATGATCCGCTCCAGGTTCTCCCGGACGCCGGCGTCCTCCCGCGGGGGCGGCGGGGCGCCCCGCCCGAGGTCGGCCGACAGGCCCTCGGCGGGGACGGCGAAGATCTGCGTGCTGACCTGCGCGGCGAGATGCTCGGACAGGTGCCGCTCGACCTCGTCCAGGACGGGGTCCGTGGCGGAGCACCAGGCGGTCAGCTCCGCGGGGGACAGTTCGGCCGGGTCGAGGGGGTCGGGCAGCGCCACGTCCGCGCCGATCTTCGTGCGGGTCTCGGCCAGCGCGGCGATGCGGGCGTTGCGCTCCACCACCTCGCGCAGCGCCCGCTCGTGCGTCTCCACCTCGGCGAGCGCCGCCGCCCGCGCCTCCGCCCGTCCGGCGGCGCGCGCCGCCAGCGCCTCGGCCGCGCGTCCGGCCAGCCCGGCGCCGCGCCCGAGGACGCGGTTCATGCCGAGACTGAGCACGACCGCCGCGTCCAGGGCGATGTCGGCGTCGATCCCGCTGCTCAAAGGGTGCCTCCGTTCGTCCGCGCCAGCCGCCAGTGATGCAGCCGCACCCCCGCGGCGATCACGTGCGCGGCGGAAACCGCGACCATGACGAGGATCCACAGCATGCTCGCGATCGACGTCAGCGCCCCGATCACGAGGAGGAGCAGCACCACCGGCACCGTCGCGCCGAGCAGGGCGATCGCGCAACCTGTCTGGCAGCCGCGCCGGCCGCCGCGCCGCGCGGCGCCCGACATCGTCTGGGATGCCTGGGACAGCCCGCGGCCGCCCGCCCCGAGGATTCCGGAGAACATCGCCCACGGCCCGTGCGGGAGGTAGTCCGCGCCCTGCGTGCGCGCCACCATCACTTCGGCGCCGCAGTGCACCGCCCACGCCAGCACCGATATGACGGCCAGGACCCCGAACGAGATGCCGGAGGGAGAAGAGCTGTGGAGGCCGACCGACGACGTGCCCTCGTCGCCGCCCCCGCCGAACAGCGACCCGACGACCCAGCTGCCCGCGAGCCAGAACAACAGCAGCGGCACCGTCAGCGCGACCGCCTTCGCCACGGCCGCGCCGCGTCCGGCGAGCCGCCGGCGTTCGAGGTCGGCCCACCGCGCGCGGAGCGCCTCCTCGCGCTGCGCCGCGGCGTGCCGCTCGCGCGTCCGCGACTCGCTCTCCGCGACGGCCTCGGGCGCGGCCCGCGCCACCGCGAGCAGCCGCAGCGGGTCGTCGCCCGCCCCGTCCGCCATCCAGGTGAACCACGGCACCGGCTCGGCGACCGACGCGCGGGCCCGGGCCGCGCCCTCGGCCACCAGCCGGTGGGTCTCCGCCGGACGCGCCGCCAGCGCGAGCAGGGAGAGCAGGACGGTCGGCGGCTCCTCGGCCCCGGCGTCGGGCAGACGCCTCGCGAGGCCCGGCGGCGCGACCGCCTGCTCGCGCAGCCAGCGCGCCAGGTCGTTCCACGCCGCCACGTGGGCGCGCCACTGCTCGTCGACGCGGGCCAGGTCCTCGCCGCCCTCGAACCCGGCGAGCACGTGCAGCAGGCGGTGCTCCCACAGCGCCCGCCCGATCAGGCAGGCGGTGCGGTGGTCGGGATGGCGCTGGTCGCCCGCGAGCGCCGCCAGCCCCGGCAGGTCGCCGGACGCCGTGCGGCGGCCGAGGAAGTGCGGCGGCATCGACGGGTCAAGCCACAGCACCAGGTGCAGGAGCTTCACGTCCGGCGGCAGCGCCGTCGCCAGGTAGCCGTCGACGAGCGCGATGCGGCTGTCGTCCGGCACTTCGGCGAGCCACTCCCGCAGGCTCCGCCACGCCTCGCCGGACTCGCCGCGGCCGAAGAAGTACTGGGCGGCGTGGTCCCAGTTCTCGACGAGCGCGCGCGCCAGCTCGCGCCGGTCGGAGTAGCGCCGCCCCCGGAACGGCAGCCCGCCGCCGACCTGGACGCTCTCCTCCGCGACCTGCGGAGACCCCCCCTCCAGCCACTGCCGTACCTGCTCGCCCGCCCACCGCTTGCGCGGATCGCGGGTCAGCAGCCCCTGGCACAGCAGCCGCAGGCCCGGTTCGCGGACGTCGTCCGCGCCGACCGGCCGCGTCGCGAGGTGGTCGACCACGACGGTCTCGCTCAGCCCCTGGAACGGCGCCCGGCCCGTCGCCAGCTCCCGGACGATCATGCCGAGCGACCACCAGTCGCGCGCCGGCGACACCTGGCCGGACAGCGACTCCGGCGCCGCGTAGGCCAGCGTCCGCGACGACGAGGCGAACACCACGCTCTGGTCGAGCACCTTGCTCAGCCCGAAGTCGGCGATCGCGAGCCGCACCGGCTCGCGCTCCAGCACCAGGACGTTCTCCGGCTTGAGGTCGCGGTGCACGATCCCCGCCTGGTGCAGCGCCGACAGCCCGGCCGCGAGCTGCGCGGCGATCTCCGCGACCGTCTGCTCGGGGAGCGGCCCGTCCATCAGCGCCCGCAGGTTGCCCTCCGGCGCGTACTCGGCGACCTCGTAGTCGCGCCCGTCCGCGTGCCCCGTCTCCAGGATCCTCAGCACGTGCGGCGAGTCGAGCGCGGGCAGCTTCGCCCACACCTCCCGGTCGGCGCGGTACCCGCGGCGGAAGATCTTCGCGACGAACTCCGCGCCGCGGTCGTCCCGCACGAGCATCAGGTCGGACTCGGCGCCCTGCACGGGGAGCTCGGCCACGACCGCGTACCGCTCGCCGAGCACCGCCGGCAGCCGCATCAGCGAATCGCCGAGCGCCGCACCCTCGCGCCGCGTCTCCGCCGCATCCCGCGGCTCCGGCACCCGCGCCTCGCGCCGCGTCGTCCCGGCGTCGCGCCGGGTGTCCCGCGGCGGGGTGCCGCCGCCGGATCCGTTCTCGTCCACCAGCGGCCCCGTCTAGCTCTTGTCCCTGATGACCCGCAGATACAGCGCCCCGAACACGCCCTTGCCCGCAGGGTCGCGCGGGGGAGGGGCCCAGCCCTGCTGCTGGTACCGGGGCCCCGTCGCGGGGCCTCCGGGGCCCGCCGGGCCTTGCTGGCGGGGACCGGGGACCGGGCCGGGGGGCTGCGCACCCGGTGGGGGACCGTAGGGGCCTGGCGCCTGCGGGCGCGAAGGGTGACCGGGTTCCGAAGGGTGCGTCATCGCCGTCGTCTCCAGTTAGGGGCGCCTACAGGAAGACTCTAGAGCCTGCCCCCGCCCCGACGGCGGAACGGACGCCCTCGCATCCGGCCTTGATGAGGTCGCCACTTCGGAAGGAGTATCTGCGCCGGGCGCCCCGGATCCCCACTGGAACCGCCCGCGTCCTGATCGCGTCGAAGTGGCGGCTCTGCTACCGTCCCGCCAAATCCGATCGCATGTGGATGGACCAATGGATCGTCGTGTACTGGCCGCTGTCTGCGTGTTGGGTCTCTTCCTCAGTGGGTGTGGCGGTGATTCCGGCAAAGCGGATGCGAAATCATCGTCCCCTTCGGCTCCGCCCACCGAGAAGGCGTCATCCGCTCCCGTCGCATCCGATAAGGGGTCGCGGCTCGGTGGCGGGACGAGCGGGATCGCGCTCGAACTTCCGAATGGTTGGAAAGAGATCGACCCCACGGCCGACACCTCCGAAGTGGTACGGAACTCGTACGGTCTTACCGGCGAGCGGGGCGAGCTGACCAGGCAACTCATCGCGATACAACGTCAGCGGGGCACCGTCTACGCGATCGACGGGTCGGTCACCTCCGGGCTCGCGCCCCATCTTTCCGCAGGTTGCGACAGCGGCGGGATCACCGGCTCCTCCCTTGAGCAGTTGAAGAGGAAGCAGCAGGCGCTGGAGCCCGGTTCGCGCATCACCGATGTCACGGTGAGCGGCAAACCCGCCTACAAGGCGACCTACTCCTCCGCGAAGGAGGGCGGCCCCGCCGTCGACGGGCTGACTGTTCGCGTCCCGATCTCCGCCGACAGATACTGTTTCCTCCAGATCGAGGCGGCGAAGGGCGGCCTGCCGGCGCAGGCCGGGAAGATCGCGGAATCGTTCGAACTGGCGTGACGGCCAAGGCGTGCCGAAAAGAATTCCGGCGGAAGAGTTTCCGGTTGAATGTTGGATCATTTTCGTTGCCGCTCTGGAGCACGCGCCTTGACAGAGCGTGTGCGGATCCGTTCCGGAAGGGGAGCGGCCGGTCGAGGCGAAGCCCTGCGGCTCCGCGTTCCGCCGGCCGCCTCGCCTCTTGGAGCCTGGTGGGGAACGGGCGCCGCAGGAGTGCGCCGCACTGGCGGACCAGGGACGTGAAAGATTCTCACGTTTACTGGAAGTCGTGACCTGAGCGGGCCGCCCGATCAACATCGGGCGGCGAGCGACTCCCGGCGCCATTGCATAGAAGTGCACGGATGTCCAGGGCCCTGGGAACTATTTTGTGGCCGCAAGCGGACGTGCCCCTGGGCCCTCTTCTCCTCTGTCGACCTTTGGGAAGATCGACTGGGGCGTTCCCGCCCCGAACGGGGGAAGATCATGTGAATCAGGGTGCGCTCTTTGCTGCGCGCGACGTTCTTCGGGGGCATCATCGCAGCTCAGCGCGTTGTCGCGGAGATCGTCCGAACAAGACCGGCGGGAGCGCGAACCAGTGGTATTCGCACTGCGTCAGAGAATACGATACTCACGGTTTATTCATGGTTCACCAGTTGGAAGGGTTACTCGGTTGAGCGCTGACAACTGTGGTGGCTATCGTCAATACACTCTTAACGATAACAATGTGGTGGCGGTTTCGCCTGCGCTGGAGAAGCGGGGAGGAACCGGCCCGGTGAGGCTGCGAACCCCCCGGAGTGGCCGTGACTGAAGTCGTGCTTGTCGGGGACATCCCCAGCACAGGCATCTTGCAAACGAGCGTGGCCCACCGCTTCGGCCTCCCGCCCGGACCGGACGCCGCGTCCGCCTTCATCGACCTCGTGAAGGAGGCGCTGCGGCGCAGCGGCGCGGTGCTCGTCGTCTATCCGGAGTGGCGCGCCTCGCACGGTGAGCGCCTGGTGCGCCTCGCCCGGGCGGGACTCGTCACCGACCGGATCGCCGGGATCCCGCTCGACCTGCCGCCGCTGGCCCTCTCCCTTGTCGCGGACCAGCTCGCCTTCGTGTCCCCGCACGTCCGCCCCGGTCTGCTCGCCGGCCTGGCGCCGCGGCTGGCGGACGCCGTCTACGCGGGTGCGTGGGTCAACAGCGTCGCCAACCTGGAGCACATCAAGACCGGGCTCGGCAAGCACGTCGCCTCCTACCTGCCGGGCGGCTTCTCCGTCTCCGCCGCCCCGGACGAGGGCGTTCACCGCATCACCGCCTCCCAGCCCGTCCAGGAGATCTCCCGGCGGCCGCCCGACCCGGTGCTGCTGCTCCTCACCCATGCCAACGGCGACCTCGACTGGCTGCGCCAGCGGCTCCAGCCCGCGCTCGGCGCGGTGTCGGTCACGGCCGTCGCCGAGCAGCCGCTCGCCCCGGAGTTCTGGGGCACGAAGAAGTACGCCGAGTACGTCGCGTTCAGCGGTCATCCGAGGGCCCTGCACGCCCTGCTCAGCGCCACCGTCAGCGTGCCCTGCGCGTGGTGCGGGGAGCCGACGGCCCTGCCGCGGTGCGCCTTCTGCGCGATGACGCAGCCCGAGGCACCGGGCGTCGCCGCACCGCACGGCTCCACCGCCCGGGCGCCCGCGGCCGCGCCGCCGGGCAGGGAACCCTACGGCGGTCCGCCGGGCGAGCGATCGCCGCAGCCCCCCGGACCGGTGCGGCCGCCGGAGACCAGGCCGCCCGAGAGCAGGCCGCCGGTGACGCGCCCCCAGCCACCGCCCGGGGGACAGGTGCCCTCGGCCCCGGCGGCACCGGCGCCTCCTCCCGAGCCGGAACCGGCAAGGCCACCGGAGGTCTTCGCCGCTCCCGTACCCGGACCGCTCCCGGCTCCCGCCCCGCCCGCTCCCGAGCACACCGCTCCCGCTCCCGCGGAGACCGCCTACGACCCCTCGCCCGCTCTGGAATCCGCGCCGCGGACGCGCCGCACCCCCATGCCGGACGGCTGGACACCGGGCGCCCAGCCGGGCAACGCCGGAGGCGACCGGCCCAACGGCCGCCAACCCGGACCGCACATGCTCAACGTCCGGCACCCGGCGCCGGTCCCCCCGGGCAGGGTGATCGGGCAGATCACGCTCGGGAAGGACCAGGCCGCCGCACCGTCCGCTCCGGCGGACCACGCCCCGCCCGCCGGAGACGTGCGGCCGGGTGGCCCGGCGGCCGCCGGTGGGCCGGCCGAGACCGACGCGCCGCAGGTGAACGGCCGGGCGGCCGAGCAGACCGACCTCGACGAGGACTGGCCCTCCCGCCCGGGAACGGTCGCATTCCGCTCCTCCCGAAAGTAACGACGCGCTGTCGTAGAAGAAACGGAGTCCCATGAACCCGCGCCAGCGACGTGGAGTCCTGCTGATGATCCTTGCCGCGATCGGCTCGATCGTGGTCTTCGTCGGCATCGTCGGATACGTGGGCGATGTGCGGGCGGAGGTCGGGGTCAAGACGGACGTCCTGCAGCTCAAACAGCCGGTGCCCGCCTACACCCAGGTGACCGAGTCCATGCTGCAACGGGTCCAGGTACCGCGGAAGTGGACGCCGCAGACCATGGTCACCGACATGGCCCAGCTCAACGGCAAGGTCGCGGCCGCCGACCTGCCGCAGGGCGCCTACCTCCAGCAGGGGATGCTCGTCACCGCGCCCAACCTGCAGCCGGGCCAGCGCGAGATCGCCATCATGATCGACGCCGAGACCGGGGTCGCCGGCAAGGTGCACGAGGGGATGATCGTCGACATCTACGCGACCTACCAGGCCGCGGAGACCAACCGGCAGACCTCCTGCGCCGCCCGCATCGTCAAGGCCGCGCGCGTGATCCAGATCGGCACGATCACCACGCAGACCGACGACAAGAACGCGCAGGCCAAGAACCAGGTCGTCCCCGTCACGTTCGCGCTCAGCGCCGCCGACAGCCTGAAGCTCACCCGTGAGGAGAGCTTCGCCAACAAGATCCGGCTGGCGCTGATCGGCGGATCCGGGCTCACCCCGGACGACGTCCGGCTGGCTCCTGTCTGCCAGACCATCCCTGCGAAGTGATGCAGATGACGATCCAGGTAGTGCTCGGAATCGGGGACCGCGAGGTCGCCTCCGCCCTCAGCAGCCAGTTCCACGAGCTGCAGGACGTCGACATCGTCGCGCTGGAGTCCGTCTCGGGCGACGTCATCAGCGCGGTCGGCGCCGTCCCCAACGTCGACGTCGTGCTGGTGCACCAGAACCTCGGCCCGCTGCCCGCGCTGGACCTGATCCGCGAGCTGGTCGTGCGCCATCCGCAGCTCGCGGTCATCCTGATCGCCGAGGACGCGACGGCGGAGACCTTCGCCGCCGCGATGGGCTCCGGCGCGCGCGGCGTGATCACGAGTGAGCCGACCCTCGCGGAGTTGCAGAACAGGGTGTCCCAGGCCGCCGACTGGTCCCGCACGATGCGGCGGCACTTCGACAGCAGCTCCGAGGCGGCCCCGGTCTCCGGGCAGCTCGGCACGCTGGTGACGCTCTGCGGGGCCAAGGGAGGCACCGGGACGACGACGCTCGCGATCCACCTGGCGATCGCGCTGTCCACGGCCGGCCGGCGGGTGTGCCTGGTCGACCTCGACCTGCAGGCCGGCGACATCCCGGTCTACCTCGACGTGCAGCACCGGCACAGCGTCGCCGACCTCGCCGCCGCGACCGACGGCCTGGACGGCGCGGTCGTCGCCGAGGCGCTGTTCGTGCACCCGACCGGCCCGCACCTGCTGCTGTCCCCGCCGCACGGCGAGGACGCCGAGGAGATCTCCGCCCGCGCCATCCGGCAGATCCTCACGGTGATCCGGTCCCGGTACGACATCGTGATCGTCGACTCCGGCAGCCAGGTCACCGAGGCCAACGCGATGGCGGTCGAGCTCGCCGACACGGTCGTGATCACGGCGACGCCGGACGTCCCCTCGATGCGCGGGAGCAAGCGGATGACCCGGCTGTGGTCGCGGCTGCAGATCCGCAAGGAGGAGGACGTCTGGGTGCTGCTGACCAGGCACGACAAGCGCAACGAGATCCAGCCGGACCTCGCGCGCAAGATGGCCGGGTCGCCGCTGCTGCGCACGACGATCCCGGCGAACTTCCGGGCGCTGGAGGACGCGGCGAACACCGGGTCGCCGATGGCGGTCAAGAACGGGGACTTCCGCAAGGCGATCGGCAAGGTCGCCGCGGAGTTGTCCCTGCTCGGCCCGCAGCAGCAGCCGGCGCCGGCGCGGGCCAGGGACCGGGGTTCCGCGGTGGTCGAGTTCGCGGCGATCGTGCCTCTGGTCGGCGCCGTCCTGCTGCTGGTGTGGCAGGTCGTGCTGATCGGCATCACGTCGATGTACTCCAGCCACGCCGCCAACGAGGCCGCCCGCGCCGTCGACGTCATCGGCTACGACCAGGGCAGCACGCCGGAGGCGCGCGCGAACCGCGAGGAGGTGCGCCGCCGGGCCGTGGCACGCGTCTCGGGCCCCTGGGCCGACCGCGAGCACCTGCGCATCCAGGTCGCCGACGGCTACGCCAAGGTCACGATCGACTGCCCCGCGGTGCTGCCCGGCTGGCGCACGCCGTTCGGCATCTCCACCAGGTCGAAGATCGTCAATGAGCGGGACGGGGACGGGAGGTGAGGTCATGAGAGGGCATCGGGACGCCGACCGCCGCCGGGGCGCCCGGCGGGTCGACCGCGGCGCCGCCGCGGTCGAGTTCGCCGCGGTCCTGCCGCTGGCCCTGATGATCATCTTTCTGGCGTTCCAGGCGTACATGGCCTCTACGACGGTGGAGCGCGTGGAGAACGCCGCGCGCACCGGCGCCCGCGAGGCCAGCAAGCGCATGGACGCCGGAAGCTGCGAGAAGTGGGCGCAGGACGCCATGCCGTACTGGCTGAACGACTACTCGATCTCGGGCGGGCCGACCACGGTGAACGACGGCGACGCCGTCTCCTGCCGGGTGAAGGCCCAGGTCCCGGTGATCTGGAAGGGGATTCCCTTGGACTTCGGCGTCACCCGTACCGTGACCATGCCGCTGGGGTGACCGATGGCGCTCAAGGATCGACTCGAAGAGGACAGGTCGTCGTCGGAGCGGACCGGCCGCAACACCGTGGGCCACTGGCGCGCGCGGCTGCTCGAGGAGATCAACCTCGACGAGCTCGCGACGCTGACGATGGCGCAGCGGCGGGCCCGGCTGGAGAAGGTCACCGGCCTGCTCATCACCCGCGAGGGCCCGGTGCTCGCCGCCGGAGAGCGGGCCAACCTGATCCGCCGGGTGGTGGACGAGGCGCTCGGCCTCGGCGTGCTGGAGCCGCTGCTCGCCGACCCGAGCGTCACCGAGATCATGGTGAACGGTCCCGACCACGTGTTCGTGGAGCGGGCCGGCCGGGTCCAGCGGCTGGAGAACGGCTTCGCCAGCGAGGACCAGCTCTACCAGACCATCGACCGGATCGTCGCGCAGGTCAACCGGCGCGTGGACGAGTCCAGCCCGATGGTGGACGCGCGGTTGCCGACCGGTGAGCGCGTCAACGTCATCATCCCGCCGCTGTCGCTGATCGGCCCGATCCTGACGATCCGGCGCTTCCCCCGCGCCTACACGATCGAGCAGCTGGCGGGCATGGGGTCGATGGACGCGGCGACGGGAATGCTGCTGGCCTCGTTCGTCCGGGCCCGGCTCAACGTGGTGATCTCGGGCGGTACCGGCACCGGGAAGACGACGATGCTGAACGCCCTGTCGGCGTTCGTCCCCGACTGGGAGCGCATCGTCACCATCGAGGACTCCGCGGAGCTGCAGCTCAAGCAGGAGCACGTCATCCCGCTGGAGTCCAGGCCGCCCAACATCGAGGGCAAGGGCCAGATCACCATCCGCGACCTGGTGCGCAACGCGCTGCGCATGCGCCCGGACCGCATCATCGTCGGCGAGGTCCGCGGCGGCGAGACCCTGGACATGCTGCAGGCGATGAACACCGGTCACGACGGGTCGCTGGTGACCGTGCACGCCAACTCCACCGAGGACACCATCTACCGGCTGCAGACGCTGGCGAGCATGAGCGACGTCAAGCTGCCGTTCGAGGCGATCCGCGACCAGATCAACAGCGCGGTCGACGTGATCGTCCAGCTCAGCCGCGGGCCGGACGGGACGCGCCGCATCACCGAGGTCGCCGTGGTGGCCTCCCGCAACCGGGAGGCGTTCGCGCTGCGCAGCGTGATGCGGTTCGAGTCCGCCCCGATCGGCCCGGACCGGGTCGTGCGGGGCGAGTTCCGGGCCCACCCGCTCCCGCCGGAGCTCGCCAACCGGCTCTTCCACGCCGGGGAGAGCATCCCCCCGGCCTTCGGCGTCGGGAACGACCCCGACCATATCCGGGAGGTCTCGTGAGTCTCTCGCTCCCCGCCATCCTGCTGATCCTCGCCGTGACGCTGGCGCTCGTCGTGTGGGCGGTCGGTGACCTCGCCACCGGCTTCGAGCGACGGCGCCGGCTCGCGGCCCGGTCGGCGCTGGCCGAGGAGAAGGCGCTCGGCGGGCTGAGCGACCGGCTGGACCTCGCGCTGCGCCGGACGGACTTGGGCAAGGCCATCGCCCGCCGTATCGCGGCCTCCGGGCTGCGCATCCGGGTGTCGACCTTCCTGCTGCTCATGGTGGCGGGCGCGGCCGGCGCGATCTTCCTGATCGGCGAGTGGATGGCGCCGCTGTTCGGGGTGCTCGCGGCGGCCGGTGTCGCCTGGTCCTTCTTCGCCTTCCTGCGGCGCCGCGAGGACCGGCGCAAGGAGGCGTTCGTCGCGCAGTTGCCCGACCTCGCGCGGGTGCTGTCGAACGCCACCAACGCGGGGCTGGCGCTGCGCACCGCACTCGAGATCGCGGCGGACGAGCTGGACGAGCCGGCGCACACCGAGCTCGGCCGCACCGCCGACGCGCTGCGGCTCGGCCAGTCGCTGGACGACGCGCTGCGCGACCTGGCCGAGCGGCTGCCGTCCCGCGAGCTGGGGGTGCTGGTCAGCACGCTGGTGGTGTCGTCCAGGGCGGGCGGCTCGCTGGTCACCGCGCTGCGCACGATCGCCTCCACGTTGGAGGAGCGCAAGGAGATCCGGCGCGAGGTAAAGACGATCATGGGTGAGGCGGTGGTCAGCAACTGGGCCATCGGCGTCCTCGGCCTCGGCTCGATCGTGATGGTCAATCTCATCCAGCCCGGCGCGCTGCGCGCCATGAGCGGGCACATCATCGGGCAGATCATCCTCGGCATCGCCGCGATCTTCTTCACGCTGAGCCTGTTCATCATCCGCCGTATCACCCGGATCGACATTTGAGGTCGCGATGATGGTTCTCGGAATCGGTCTCGCAGGCGCGCTCTGCGTCGTCCTGGCGGTGTGGGGCTTCTCGCTCGTGCGCGCGGGCGAGCGGGTCGCGCCGTCCGCGGTGCCGGTCAAGACGAAGGCGAAGAAGAACGACGCCTTCATCCTCAACGTGATCGCCGACATCATCGGGCGGCCGTTCACCGGGCTCGCGATGGAGTTGCTCGCCCCGTGGCGGGCGAGCATCCGCAAGCGCATCGACGCGGCGGGGCGTCCCGGCGGCATGACCGTCGAGTCGTACGCGCGGACGACGGCGGGCTACGTCATCATGTTCGCCACGCTGGCACTGCTGATGATCGCCATCGGCCAGCCGTTCTTCGGGCTCCTCTGCCTGCTCGGCGCCCTGCAGAACGAGGGCGTCCTGCGGGGGCGGATGAACGCCCGGCAGGACACCATCCAGCGGACGCTGCCCGACTTCCTGGACGTGCTGGCGGTGACCGTGTCCGCCGGCCTCAGCTTCCGCGTGGCGCTCGACCGGGTCGCGGGCAGCATGCCAGGGCCCCTGGCGGACGAGTTCATGGTCGCCCTCCGCCAGATGGAACTGGGGACCTCCCGACGGGAGGCGTTCGAGGACCTGCGGAACCGCAACAACTCGGAGGCGCTGTCGTCGTTCGTGACCGCGCTGCTGCAGGCGGAGGAACTCGGCGCCCCGCTGCAGACCGCGCTCATGGACATCAGCAAGGACATGCGGCGCGAGTCGTCGCAGTGGGCAAAGCGGAAGGCGCAGCGCACCACGCCCCAGATCACCGCCGTCAGCACGGCGCTCACCCTGCCCGCCGTGATGCTGCTCGTCCTTGGGGGGATGTTCTTCGGCTCGGGAGCGAACCTTGGTGGATTCTTCGGGAACTGAGCGCCGCGACGGCGCGCGGGAGACGCTGTCCGACCGGGTCGGCGCGGCCTTCCAGCTGCTGATGCAGGTCAGGATGCTCGTGGCCGCGATCACGCTGCTGCTGATCCCGCGGGACGGGCTCGTCCCGCAGGCATTCGTCCTCGTCACCTGCATCGTGCTGCTGTCGTGGCTCGCGGCCAATCACTGGAGGCTGCTCGTCCCCTGGCTGCTTCGGCATCCGATCCTGCTCGCCCTCGACATCTGCGTCTCCTTCGCCGTCCTCGGCATCGGCGGGACGTCCGGGCCGTTCTTCCTGTCGACCGTCATCACCGCCGCCGTCGCCGGGTTGCTGTACCGGTGGCCGGGCGTGGTGGGCGTGAGCGTCATCCAGATCATCCTGTACTACGGGACGCTGGCCTTCTCGCTGCAGAACGAGGCCGTCGTCCTGGACACCTTCCAGTCCGTCATAGGGCAGCCCGTCTTCTACCCCCTGGCCGGGTTCGCCGGTGCCGCGCTCCGCAGGCTGTTCGACGAGCAGGCCAGGATCGAAGACGCGCACCGCCAGGCCGAGGTGGTGGCGGCGGCCGCGGAGGAGCGGGCCCGGCTCGCCCGGGAGATGCACGACTCGCTGGCCAAGACGCTGCGCGGCATCTCTCTGGCGGCGGCCACGCTGCCGGTCTGGATCCGCAACGAGCCCGCCCGGGGGATGGCGGAGGCCGAGCGCATCGCGGCCGCGGCGGAGATCGCCTCCCGGGAGGCCCGCAACCTGCTGGACGAGCTGCGCAGCGAGTCGATCATGCAGTCGCTGCGCGAGGCGGTCGAGGAGACCGTGCGGCAGTGGTCTGCGGATGCGGACGTCCAGGTCGCCCTCGAACTCGACGAGCGCGCCGACCTGCCGCCCATGGCCCGCTACGAGGCGGTCGCGATCCTGTCGGAGACGCTGACCAATGTCGCCCGGCACGCCGAAGCCCGGCAGGTGCTGGTCCGGCTCGCGGCCGAGGGCGCCGACGTCGTGGTCACCGTCCGCGACGACGGCAAGGGCTTCGAGGTGAAGGAGCTGCCGGTGCTGGCCCGCGACGGCCACTACGGGATGGTCGGGCTGCACGAGCGCGCCGCCCGGGTGGGCGGGACGGTGACGGTCCTGTCCGAGCCGGGCGGCGGGACCACGGTGACCACGCGGCTGCCCCGCACCACACCTGCTGATCAACGTCTGGCCGAGGTGAGTTGAGTTGAGCGTTCCGAGGATCATGGTGGTCGACGACAACCTCGTCGTGCGGTCCGGCCTGATCTCGCTGCTGGAGGCCTCGGGCTTCGAGGTCGTGGGCGAGGCCGGCGACGGCCGGACCGCGCTCGACCTGGCGGCCGAGGTCGAACCCGACCTGGTGCTCCTCGACGTGCAGATGCCGCTGATGGACGGCGTGACGGCGGTGAAGACGCTGAGCGAGAGCACCCGCGTCATCATGCTGACCTACACCGACGACGACCGGGTGATCCGGGAGGCCATCGGGAACGGCGCCACCGGCTACCTGGTGCACGGCACCTTCTCCGCCGACGAACTCGCCGCGGCCGTGCGCGGGGCGATCAGCGGGGTGCACTCGCTGTCGCAGGCCGCCGTGTCCGCACTCGTGGGCACGCCCGGCGGCCGCGGCGGACACGACCCGGCCGCGGCGCGGCCCCCCGCCCAGGCTTCGCCGGCCTCCACGGCGTCCGATACCGCGGGATCGGCGCCGCGCCCCTACGAGACTCCCGACACCGACCGCTACGGCCTGTCGGCCCGGGAGGCGGAGGTCATGAACCTGATCGTCCAGGGGCACTCCAACGGGGAGATCGCGGGTCGCCTGTTCCTCGCGGAGAAGACCGTGAAGAACCACGTGAACCGCATTTACGCCAAGCTCGGCGTGACCTCGCGCGCCTCGGCGATCGCCCGCTGGCTCGGCACGGCCGGCCCGGAGGGGCGGTGACCCGGACGGCGGTCGACGGGCGCGGCGCCGCCGGTGCGGGCCGCCCGCCGGACGGGGTGGGCTCCTGGGCCCAATGCGGATTGGGCCCGTATTCCGCCCCGGATTGGGCCACCGGACCCTGGGGGAAAAGCACTCGGCTCCCTAATGTTGTCATCAACGCGGAGGGACCAGAGAGCCAGGAGGAAAGAAATGAACCTCGCCCCCCTGTACGTGACGCTTCAGACTTTTGTCCTCGACCGGATCGAGCGGGTCAGGAACGACTCCGACAAGGGCGCCAGCCTCATCGAGTACGCGGCGCTGCTCGTCCTGGTCGGCGCCATTGTGGCGGCGCTGTACGCGGCTGGTATCGTCGGCAAGCTCGACACGGCCGTCACCAACGCCCTGACCAAGATCTTCGACGGCTCGGCGACCTGATCGGATCCCGTCCGCGGGAATCCGGCCGGCCTGCAGAGCACGCCCACGGCGAAGGGAAACCGTTACTTCCGACGGTTTCCCTTTCGCCGTTGTTGTGGTTTTTGTCATGTCAGTCGATCGAGTGGCGGACGGATCAATGGAGCAGTCAGTGGGAAACAGGAAGCGGCGGCAGGCGGGCGGCGCCGGTGCGCGCGGCCGGAGCCTGCGGCTCTGGGTGGCCGGGGGCGCGGCACTCGGGCTGGCCCTGGCCGGCTGCAGCGGCGGAGACGACGGCGGCAAGGCGAGCCCGGCTCCGTCCAAGGGCGGCGGGAACGGGGGCGGGACGTCCGCCAAGGTCCTGCAGTCGCAGCCCATGGCCCACGCCGACGGTCCCGCGCACGCCGAGCTGCTGGCACTGACCCCGTCCGCGAACAACACCGTGACGCTGCGGGCGAGGATCGTCAACGACGGCCCCCAGCGGATCAGGCTCTCGCAGATCTTCGTCGACACCGGGCGGCAGAACCAGGTCGCCGGCCTGCTCGGCTCCGGGGGGCTCGCCCTCGTGGACGGGGCGGGCAACAAGATGTACCACCCCCTGACGGCCGGCGACGGCCACTGCCTGTGCAGCGACGTGAACAACGTCGAGGTCCAGCCCGGCAAGGCCCAGGAGCTGTACGCCGTCTTCCCCGCGCCGCCGGTGAAGAACGTCATGGTGTGGGTGCCGCTCGCGCCCCCGTTCACCGACGTCGCGATCCCGAGCGGGTCGGCGGGCCCGGCGCCCGGCCAGACCCTCGACCCGGGGTCCGCGCAGCTCGGCCGGCCGGTGGTCCGCCCGCTCATCGGCACGTCGGAGGGCGCCGCCGAGGCGATCGACCAGGACGGCAACGACACCCGGGTGCGGCTCTCGGCCGACGTGCTGTTCGCCCTGAACAAGGCCGACCTCACCCCGCAGGCCGACGCCACCCTTCAGAAGGTGGCCAAGCAGATCGACGCCTCCCGCGGCCCGACGGTGACCATCGACGGCTACACCGACAACTCGGGCAACGACGCCATCAACAACCCGCTGTCGCAGCGGCGCGCCCAGGCGGTCGAGGCCAAGCTGAAGGGCCTGGTCACCCGGCAGGGCGTCGACTTCAGGTCGGCGGGTCACGGGTCCGCCGACCCCGTGGCGGACAACTCCTCCGAGGAGGGCCGCCGCAAGAACCGCCGCGTCGCGGTGACCTTCGCCCGCCCGCCGGAGCCGGCGCCGCCGGCCGCGCCGCCGAGCGCACCGCCCGCGTCCGGGGGCGCGCTGCCCGTCGTCGCGTCGGTCAGGCCGAACATCAAGTCTCCGCGGGAACTGGACACGGCGGCGAACAACCTGAAGTTCGATGTCAACGCGGTGCACCGCGACGCGGGCGGCCTCGTCACGGTGAACTGGACGCTCACGAACATGTCCGACAAGGTGACGGCGGTCGCCGCCGGGCTCGGCAGGCCGCAGTCGCTCGAGTACTCGGGGCCCTCGACCAACGGCGCCCGCCTGCTCGACCCCGCGGAGAAGATGCGGTACTGGCCGGTGCGCAACAGTGAGGACTCCTGCCTGTGCACCCAGCTCGCCAACCGCGCCCGCGGCGAGCTCAAGCCCAAGGAGAGCGTCACCTACACCGACGTCTACAAGGTGCCGGCGAGCGTCACGACCGTCGACGTCGAGCTGCCCTGGTTCACGCAGACGATCCCGCTGAAGGGCCTCACCATCAAGTGAGCCCCAGGACGAGGGCCCGGCGGTCCGGCGCGCGGACCGCCGCGGCCCTCACCTTCGGGCCCGGCGTCGCTCCGCCGATCGCACCGCGGGGTATCCGCCGCGGGGCCGTCTGAGGACCCCGAGCCCAGGGGACTGGGTCCATGCTTGGGTCCGCGGACCCTGCCATTCGCGAACGCCCGCGCATAACGTCGAGAACTATGCGCCCACTTGCACAGCGACGGTCGAGTGACCTGGGTGACGCGCCGGACGAGGGCGTGATGGAAACGGCCGATAACGACGCCGTCGCGTCCGGGGACGACGGCGCCGGAACGGGTACCGGCACCGAAAAAGAAATCAACCCCGAAACAAAGACCGGTACCGGAGCGGCGGCGGCCGCGGGGGAAGAGAGCGCGGAGTCCGGTCGGCGTCTCCGCCATCCGGGAATGGGCGCCGTTTTCGGTGCGGCATGGGTCTTGTTCGGCTGTGCGATGGGGTTCGGAAGGCTGAGCGACAACTCCTACTTCTGGCACCTGCGCACGGGCCAGTGGATTCTCGACCACGGATTCCCGCGGGGCGACGTCTTCTCCTACACCGCGCCCGGGACTCACTGGGTCCTCCAGTCGTGGTTGGCGGAGGTCCTCTACGCCGGGCTCGACCGGACGATGGGCCCCCTCGGGGTCCGGCTGCTGTGCGCGGTCACCGGCGGAGTCGTCGCCTACCTGGCGTACCGGATGGTGGTGCGGCTCGCGGGCGACCACGTCAAGGGCGCCTTCCTCAACGTCCCGGCCGTGCTCGCCTCGGCGATGCTGTGGGGGGAGCGGCCGCTGTTCCTCGGCATCCTCGCGTTCCTGCTGATCGTGTGGGTGGTCGAGCTACCGGAGTCGGGTCTCGGCCGGCGGCCCCTCGTCTGGATCCCGCTGATCGTCGCCCTCTGGGCCAACGTGCACGGGACGTGGGTCCTGGGCGGCGGCTACCTCGGGCTGCACCTGCTCGGCCGGTGGCTCGAAGGCGCCCCGCCCTGGCGAGGGCGCGAGCTGCGCCTGCTGCAGGGCTCCCTGATCGCCCTCGTCCTCTGCGCCGCCAACCCGTACGGCATCGAGATGGTGACCTTCCCCTTCCACCTGATGGGGATGAGCGACTTCCTGAGCAACGTCGCCGAATGGGGGTCACCGGACTTCCGCGCCCCCCAGGGCGCGCTGTTCGCGGCCTGGACGGCGGTGGTGCTCGGCGTCCTCGCGCTGGCGCCCGTCCGGCCGTCCCGCCGCGACGTCCTGGTCACGATCCCGTTCGTGCTGCTCGGGATGTGGGCGCTGCGCAACATCGCCATCGTCCCGGTCGTCACGCTGCCCATCACGGCGCGGCTGCTGGCCCGGCCTCGCCCCGACCCCGGCCGCCGGACGAACTGGGTCCTGCTCGCGGCCATCGCCACGGCGGGCTCGGTCTGGCTCGGGAACCTCGCCGCGAAGCCCGACTACGAACTCGACGACTACCCGGTCGCGGCCATGCACGTCCTGCGGGACCAGGGCCTGATGGGGCAGCGGATGTTCACCTCTGACGTGTGGGGCGCCTACACGCTCAAGGAGTACTCGTCGCGGCAGAAGGTCTTCATCGACGACCGCTACGACATGTACCCGAAGAAGCTGCTGTTCGAGTACCTGGACGTGCTGAACGTCCGGCCGAACTGGGAGGCCGTGCTCGATGAGCACGGGGTGTCGGTCATCGTGTGGCACACCGAGCACCCGCTGACCCGGGTGCTCGACCTGAGCCCGCACTGGCGCCGCGTCTACCGGGACAAGACCGCGACCGTTTACGTACGGAAGTAGGGGATGTGAGGAGATTTCCCGTGCGCTGGCTCGGGGCCCTAGCCGTCACGCTGGTGGCCGCGTGCGTCTGCGTGATCACCGCGGCCGGGCTCTGGGGGCCGTCCGGCGCGGTCGCCACCACCGACCGCTGCCTCTGCCTGCTGGGCTCGCCGCCGTCCCCGTCGGGGCTCGTCATCTCGCTGTGGGTCGCGCTGACCGCCGGTGCCTGCGGGACCGCGGCCGGCCTCGCGGCACTGCGGCGGGGCTGGCGGCCGCGGCCCCGCGTGCTGGCGGCCGTCGGCCTGCTGATCGCGGCGGTGTTCGTCGCCCTTCCGGCGATGGGCTCCACCGACCTGCTCAACTACGCGGCGTTCGGGCGGATGAGCGCGCTCGGGCACAGCCCCTATGAGATGACGCCGATCGAGCTGCGCCGGCTCGGCGACCCCATCGGCCTGCTCACGACGAAGTCGTGGGAGGACGCGCCGTCGGTGTACGGTCCGGTCGCCACCGCCACCGAGTGGGCGGCGTCCCGCCTCGGCGGCTCGTCCATGGCGTGGACGATCTTCTGGCTGAAGGTGTGGAACGGGGCCGCGTTCGCGCTCGGCGCGCTCGCCCTCGACCGGATGGCCGGGCCGGACGCCGCCCGCCGGGCCCGCGCTCACCTGCTCTGGACGCTCAACCCCCTGCTGCTCTGGCACCTGGTCGCGGGCGGGCACGTCGACGGGCTGGCAGCCGGGCTCGCGGTCACCGCGCTCTGGGCGGGGCTCCGGGCGGGGCGGGCCGCCTCGCGGCTCGGCGGCTTCGGCCTCGGCGCGGCCGCGGGCGTGCTGCTCGGCGCCGCGGTGGCGGTGAAGGCGCCGTTCGCGGTGTTCGGGCTCGGTCTGCTGTGGGCGGCGCGGCGCTCGCCGCGGGCCCTCGCGGGCGGCGCACTCGGCACGGTGGCCGTGCTGATCCCCGGCTACGCCGCGACCGGGCCCGAGGCGATCCGGGTACTGGTGGCGCGGGGCGCCGACCCGTCCTGGATCGGCACCTGGAAGATGATCATGATCGGGACCGGCGCGCGGCCGCCCGGGTGGGTGCTGTCGTGGGGTGCGCTGCTCCTCACCGTCCTGGTGGCGGCGGTGTTCCTGCGCGGGCTGCTGCCCGGCTTCGGCAGTGGCCGCCAGGCGGACCCTCAGGCGGTCGCGGTCCGGGTCGCGCTCGCGGTCGGGATCGCCTGGACGGTCGTGACGCCCGTCTACTTCCCCTGGTACGAGGCGATGCTGTTCCCGCTGCTCGCGCTCGTCCCGGCGTCCCGGCTGGACGGCATCGAGATCGGCCGGACCGGGGTGGCGTCCGTCGCGTCCGTTCCCGGCCTCGGCGTGGTGATCCACGCGGTGCCGATGCAGCTGACCGCCGCGATCACCGCGATGATCGTCACGCCGCTGGTGCTCATGGTCACCGGAATCATGCTCGTGCACGGCAGCCTGGCAGGCGGCCGCAGGGCGAAGGACCGCCCGCTGGACGGGGTCGTGGCGGAGCGGCCGGGGTCAGGCCCGGTCGATCGTCACGTCGTCGAAGAAGGCGACGCTGGCGGGGGCCGCGTAGCGGCGGCCGGGACGGCCGGCGAGGAGCCCGGCCCGGCCGGTGAGGGGCCCCTCGGCGGAGGCCCCCTCGGCGACCTCGTGGCCGTCGACCCATGCCCGGACGCGGGTGCCGCCGCCTGACGTCTCGCACAGCATCCGGATCTCCGCCGCGGCCCCCGGGCTCGCCGCCGCGTCCGCCGAACGGCCGAGCTCGGCATGGTTCCGCCCGGACGTCCTGCGTATGGCGATGTGCCCGTCGCGGGCGAGCACGACCTCGAACCGGGCCGTTCCGTCGTCGCGGCAGTACAGGCCGCCCTCGTCGCGCGGCTCCTGCGACACGACCCGCACCTTCGCCCCGATCAGCAGCCGCGGGGGCAGGGCGGACACCGGCGCGGCCTGCGCGCCGAACTCGTCGGTCGAGTTCTGCGAGATCGTGTAGCCGCCGTTCTCGTAGCGGTGGAAATAGTCGCTGATCCCGCCCTCGTTCCAGCCCTTGGACCTGTCGGAGAAGTCGTCGTCGAACAGGTGCTGCTCGGCCGCCGGCGGACCGCCCGCCGCGTCCAGCACCATGAGCGCGGTCGCGCCGACCGCGGCGGCCGCGCACAGCGCCGTGACGGCCCAGGCGGCGCGCCGCCGTGCGGCTGTGCGCCACAGCCCCGAGTTCCGCAGCGTCGTCAGCAGGGTTCGTCCGTCGTGCGTCCAGCCCCGCCGCCTGCGCATCGGCTCCGACCGGCGGTTCGCGGCGGGCGGCAGGGTCACGAAGCGCGCCGCGTTCGCCGGATCGGGCTCGCCGGTGAGCATGCGCAGCAGTTCGGCGGCGTCGGGACGCTCGGACGGGTCCTTCGCGGTGGCGCGCTCGACGATCCGCCGCATCTCGGGGGCGAGGCCCTCGAGTTGCGGCTCCCCGTAGACGGTCCGGTACAGGATCTCGCCGACGTTGTCGCCTGGGAACGGCGGGAGTCCCGTCGCCGCCCACACCACGACGCAGCCCCAGGTGAACACGTCGGCGGCCGTGGTGACCGGCCGTCCGATGAGGCCCTCCGGCGCCATGAAGGACGGCGTGCCCATCGTCTCGCCGGTCTGCGTCATCCGCCCGTCGGTCTCCAGGGTCCGCGCGATGCCGAAGTCGATGACGCGCGGCCCGAAGGGGGAGAGCAGGATGTTCGCCGGCTTCAGGTCGCGGTGCACCACCCCCGCGCCGTGGATGGCCGAGAGCGCGGCCGCCACCCCGACGGCGAGCGCCTCGAGGTCGGCGCCGCGCAGCGGGCCGTTCTCCATCACCGTCTCTTCGAGCGTCGGACCCGGAATGTACTCGGTGACCACGAACAGCCGCTCGCCGTCCACGTCGGCGTCCAGAACGGGCGCCGTGCAGAACGGCCGCACCCGGCGGGCGGCCTTCACCTCGCGCCGGAACCGTTCCCGGAATTCCGGCCGTGCCGACAACTTCGGATGAATTTCCTTGATCGCGACCTGTCGCCGCTCTTCGTCCTCGGCGAGGTATACGGTGCCCATTCCGCCGGAGCCGAGGACGCGCAG
The DNA here is from genome assembly GCF_008327685.1 of Actinomadura sp. K4S16. GTDB lineage: Bacteria > Actinomycetota > Actinomycetes > Streptosporangiales > Streptosporangiaceae > Spirillospora. The sequence goes on along the minus strand of NZ_BDDE01000015.1, from coordinate 121,219 downwards.
CAAACGGTAACGTCCGAGCCGTTCTCCGGGACGGCGCGTGCCGTCCGCGCTCACCGAGGACATGGCGCTGACCGTAGCCACCGGCCCGGGGAGCCGCAAGCGCGCGCGTCGGCGGTGACGGAATGTACCGCTAATGGGCCCCTGGGCCCTGGCTGCCCGAGTCCCCCGGCGTCTAGGGTCCCCAATGGACAGTCGTGATCGACGCCGTAGGGGTGTGACGGGGAATGCTGCAACGGCTCATGTCCGGGCGGAGCCGGAACGGGGACCGGGGCGCCGCCACGACCACGGTCATCGTGGGAATGGCGCTTCTGCTCGTCGCGGGCCTTCTGCTGTTCAGCCGCGTGGCCCATGCGAACGACTTGCGCACGAAGGCGCAGACCGGTGCGGACGCGGCCGCGCTCGGCACTCTCACGCCGTTGCGGGACCAGGCCGTCGGATTGGCGCTGGAGGGAATCGATCCGTCCGGCGCCGGCTACTGGCTGGTCGACGGGTCCGCGAGCGACCACGCCAAGGTCTTCGCGAACAAGAACAACTCCCAACTCATCGGCGAGGCCCATCTCACCGGACTCTTCGGCAACACGGCCAAGGTCAAGACGCGGACCAACGACTGCCAGCTCAAACGCAAGGAAGAGCTGACGGACAAGGAGAAGGACGACCTCAAGCACCACCGGAACCTGTGCACCGACACCGGCGGCAAGAAGGGGATCGGGCGCTTCGGCACCGCCACCGCGATCGCCAAGGTCTTCTACCCCGAGTGCCACTACGAGTACGATCCGCAGCCGCCGGACAATCCCGCCGACCCGACCGGCGGCGCGATGACCGGAAAGCTGATCTGCGGAAACGGCGTCCAAGCCTTTCCCAACGGCAACCGCGAGCAGGTCGAGCGGCTCTTCCGGGTGCGCCTCGTCGACCGCGAGGACCCCGTCCAGTACACGGGTCTCCCCGACGGCCTCGGCGGCCCGGCGGGCGGTGGCCCCGCCGTAGTCTCGGAGTGCATCAAGACCGGCAAGAAGCCGGAGGACAGCCTTTCGTTCGGCGCGCGCGTGGTCGCCTGGGCCCTGTGCTGGCAGGGGACGCCGTACTCGTGGGGCGGCGGCACCTACAGCGGCCCGAGCTACGGGATCTGCTGCTCACCCGGTGGTTACAGCGGTGCCCACACCTTGGGCTTCGACTGCAGCGGCCTCACCATGTACGCCGTGTACCAGGCGTCCCACGGGAAGATCGCCCTGGGCCACTTCACCGGATCGCAGGTGAGCGACAGCCGGGGCCAGAGGGTCTCCACCAGTGCGCTCCAGCCGGGAGACCTGATCTTCTTCGGTGCTTATCCGACCCATCATGTCGCCATATATTATGGTGATAATAAAATGGTAGAAGCGCCACAGACGGGGAGCTGGGTCAAGATATCCACGCTTCGCTCGCCCTCGTACGCCATGCGTTTCAACGGCTGACGGGCGGAGCCGCCACCGGGGGCCCAAGGAGAGGGCCTAACCGCGGCGGGTCGACTGGGCCCCGTGAAAGGGACTCGGGACTCTGGGGCCGGGCCGGTTTCGGTCCTACCTTGTGCGTATGCGAGTCCTGTACGGTGCGTGGTCGTCGGCGATCCTCGTGTGCGCCGTCGGGTTCGGCGCCCTCATCGTCCTGGAGCCCGCCGACACGGGCGACGACCTCGACCAGGTCCTGCGCGTCCACCTCCCGTGGGTCGTGGCGAACTTCCTGATGGGCTGGGCGGCCGGTGTATACACCCGGAACGCGCTCACCGGACCGCCCAGGATCCTCGCCGTCCTCGCGGTGCCCCTGGTCGCCACGGTCGCCGGGCTCGCATTCGCGGTGCCCCGGACGTCGAGCGTCCTCGGTGTCGTCCTGCACTTCATCGAGACGCTCTTCGGCGTGGCCGTCGGCCTGGCGATGGCTCGCGGCCTGTCCCGCACCCAGGAGGACCTGGACGTCCCGGACCTCGAACCGGGATGGGAGGGCTTCTACGACCAGGCGCTCCCTCCCGACACCCCGGCGGAGCAGGTACCGGGCACACCCGAGGCGATGCGGGCGGACGCGCAGAGGGCCCCGCTGGGCGAGGTGACCGAGCTCCGGCCGCCCCAAGGGCAAGGGCCGCGACGCCCGGCCGTACATCGACCGGTGCCCACCCCGCTGAGGGAACCCGCACCGGCGCCGGAGCAGCCGCGCGAGCTGCGGCCGCCAGACCGGCGACCGGCCGCCCCGCAGGCGCCCGCCCCGCAGGCGCCCGCCCCGCGGCCGCAGGGCGCGCCGGAGCGCAGCCCCGGGCCGCCTCCGAACTTCGGTTCCGTGCCGCGCGACCGTCAGACGTGAGCTACTGGATCCCGCTGACCTGGTTCGCGGGCGGCGCCTGCACGGTGACCGGGGAGCCCCACCGGGTGTAGGTGGCCTCCCAGCGCGCCTTGCCTGCCATCGTGACGGTGAACTTCTGCGGCAGGCCCTTGCCGTCCACCCACAGCGACCACGGCAGCGTGTCGACGCCACCGGAGTCGAGAGCCTTCAGCGCCGGGTCGCTGGACAGCGCGCCGGTGCTCGTCTTCCCGTCGTAGCGCTGCGCCTCCTGCCCGTTCACCTGCTCCTTCACCGGCTTCCCGGTGAAGGAGCCGTTTCTGACCAGAGCCAGCCCCGTGTCGGCGGTGATCTCACGGAACGCCTCGTCGACGCCGTCCAGCAGCGTCTTCAGGGTCCGCTGGAGGTCGTCGGCCTGCTTGCTGAACTGCGGCTCTGGGGTCCCGGTAGGCCGCGCGGCCCCGATGTCCGGCCGGGCGAGACGGGCCCAGGGCTTGCCCGGCTCGATCTCCTCGCCCTCGTTCCGCACGTAGACGATCCCGTCCAGCAGGACGGCGTGCGTTCTGCCCTCGTCGCTGATGGTGAGTTGGGCGGTGGGGGTCGCCGTGTCGGTCCGCACGTCGCCGTCGGCCCGGACGGAACTGCCGTCCTCGCCCATCGAGGTCATCTGAACGTGGAAGGCGCGCGCCGCCTTGATCTGCCGCCCGATGGTCGTCACGAGCCCCGCCGGATCCTCCGGAAGCGTCACCGGGCCGACCGTGGCCGGCGCCGCCTGCGTCGGCGTCGGGCGAGGCGACTGGGAGGCGGCCTTCCTGTGCTCACCGCCGCCCGTGCACCCGGCCGCGAGGACGCCCGCGGCGACGAGGACGGCGAGGGGGACTTCGCGCTTCATGCCCGGAACTCTAATCACTGGATCGCCCGAAGAATTGGGCCCCAGGGCCCTGTGCCGCGCCCGAGGCCGTGTGATGCGCTGACAACTCTGATTCGGGGTGTTAGGGGTGCGTGTTGGGATCGGGTTGGCGTCGCGGGGACAGAGGCGCTTCGGTCGTCGAGTACGGTGCGATCCTTTTGCTGGTCGGGGCCATCGTCACGGCCGTCACGCTTTTCGCGATCCCGGACAGGGTCTCCACCTCGACGCGGGGCGCGCTCTGCCAGATATTCGACCGCAAGGACTGCGACGACAAGGGCAAGCCCGGGTCGGACACGCCCGGCGGGACGCCCACGACGGCGCCGGGGCAGCCCGGTGTCGACCCGAACGCCAACGCACTGCCCGGTTCGCCGGAACAGGCCGCCTACGACGCCGCGAAGAAGCGTGCGGATGCGGCCGGCAAGAACACCGACAACCTCGGCGAACAGGTGAAGCAGGCGGGTGAGGAGCTGCTGAAGTTCCTCTCCGAGCTGATCGGGATCGACGATGCGCTGAAATGCATCCACGGCGACATCAAGGCGTGCCTGTGGACGCTGGTCGGTGTCGTGCCGTGGGGCAAGGCGTTCAAGCTCCTGAAGAAGATCCCCGCCGCCGTCAAGCTGGGCAAACGGCTGAAGAAGCTGTGGGACGCGATCGCCGCCGCCAAGAAGGAGAAGCAGGCCGCGGACGCCGCCCTCAAAGAGGCGGAGAAGAACCTCGCCAAGAAGAAGGCCGCCCAGAAACTGGCCTGCAAGGTCCCGAACAGTTTCGTGGCGGGGACAAGAGTGCTCATGGGCGACGGGCCGCCCACACCCATCGAGGACGTACGCGTCGGCGACACGGTGTGGTCCGGTGACCCCGCCTACGGGGTGAGCGCGCCGCGCCGGGTGACCGCTCTGATCCGCGGGAACGGCGTGAAGCACCTGGTGCACATCACCATCGACCCCGACGGCGTCCGCGGCGGGGCCACCGCCACCGTCACGGCCACCTCGGGCCACCCGTTCTGGCGCCCGGACGAGCGGACCTGGACCGACGCGGGCGACCTGCGCCCCGGCGCCCGCCTCGCCACGGCGCGCGGCGGAGACGCCCTCGTCGTCGCGGTCCGCCCCTTCACCCGCGTCGAGCGCGTCTACAACCTCACCGTCGCCGACCTCCACACCTACTACGTCGCCGCCGGCCCCGAAGACGTCCTCGTCCACAACAGCTGCCAGAAGCCGGAGGACGTTCGCAAGAAGCTCGACGAGGCGCTGAAGAGCACCGACCCCGACAAGCAGCTCGAAGGCAAGCTCGGGCAGAGGCTGCAGAAGTGCCTGACCGAGTTCAACTACAAGTTCCCCGCGGCCGGGGGCGTCGACGCCGGCGAGATCGACGCGGCGACGCCGGGCGCGATCATCGAGGTCTACAACGGCGAGAAGTCGGACTTCGACGGCAAGAGCAAGCAGATGACGAAGTACAAGAACCATCCGGAGATCAACCCCGGCGGCAAGCGCGCGGTGTACGTCCTGGCCCCGAACGTCTCGGAGTTGGACAGGGCCAGGTTCCGCAAGGAAAATGGCGTCAAGGTGTTCGGCAGCCTCGACCACCTCGTCAACGACCTGCGGCGCACCGGTGCGTGCTGAGGGGAGCCGATGTCGCGCAGCGTGATGGTGCTCTCGAGCGCGCCGGTGACCCCCGCGGAGTTCCTGGACGTCGTCGGCGCGCTGGGCGGTGAGAAGAACGTCGGCCCCGACGGGACGCCGAGCGGCACCGTGGAGCGCGACGAGGGCCTCATGCTGGTCTACCCCTTCGAGCCCGACACGCTGCCCTACGGTCCCGACCTCCTCGCCGCCTACGGGCGGGTCCTGGGCAGCCCGCCGCGGTCGCGGGCCGTGGTCGAGGTGAGCAGCGATCCCGGGAGCGAGTGGCTGGCCGCCGAGTACGTCCTCGCTGCGGCGGAGCGCTGGCCGGTGGCGGTGGACGACTTCGGCGAGCAGATCGTCGGCATCGAGGAGTTCCAGAGGCGCCTGGCGAAACGGCCGAGCGGCTTCTTCCTGCCGGACGCGTGGTACGACCCGAGCCCCGCGGCGGCGCGGCGCGACCGGGTGGTGGACGTGACGCTGCTCCTCCCGGGGACGGTGGAGCCGGCCGGCGTCACGCGGCTCGTCCGGTCTCTCGGCGGGCAGCTCGACCCCGACGACCGGACCGACGCGCTCCTGGAGCGGGGCGCGGCGCGGGTGTGGCTTCGGGCGGCCGGCCCCGGGGAGGCGCCCGTGGACCCCGGGAAGATCGGCCTGCACCGCGAGGTGCTCGGAGAGCCGCCGTACAACTCGGTCGCCCTCGAAGTGTTCGACACGGCCGAGTCCCAGACGCTCGCCGCGGAGCTGGTGGAGGCCGCCGCGGCGCACTGGCCGGTCCTCGTGCGGGGTGTCTCCGGACAGGTCATGACCGTGGGGGACGTCCGGGACAGGGTCGCGGCCGGGGCCGTGGACGTTCTCGATCCCTAGGTCCGCGGGCCCGGTCGTTGGGCCCCCGCGTGCCGCGACGGCGGGCGGGTGGACGGGCGGCTTTTCGGGCCTGGGAATGGGTCCGGGGGCCCTGGGGAGGGCATTAGTCCGCAAATAACCTTCCGGCATGCGAAATGGACTCGGCCGGGCCGGCATGCGGCGCGACGGCGGGGCCGCGACGATCGAATATGCGGTGCTGCTGGTCATCGCCTCGCTGCTGATCGTGGCGCTGCTGCTCATGGTGCCCAACCCGGTCGGGTCGCATGTCAAGATCGCGCTCTGCAAGATCTTCGGCGGTACCGACTGCTCGTCGCAGCCGTACAACTACAAGCCGCCGGCATCGGCGTGCATCACCGGCTCCGACTCCAAGAAGGTCGGCTACTCGGTGACCGCCTTCTCCGTCAAGGTCGGGCAGAACTTCCAGTTCGTGAAGATCAAGTACGCGGACGGCAAGGTCCGGATCATGATCGTCCCGGCCGACTACAAACTCGGCGCGGAGGCCGAGATCGGCGGCAAGCTCCAGTTCGGCAAGGGCAGTTTCGGCGGGGAGCTCGGCGCGAAGGTCGAGGGGTCGGTCAACTTCAAGTACGGCGACACCTGGATCTTCCCCGACGACAAGGCCGCGGGCGACTGGCTGGACGACGTGAAGTGGGACCTCGCCCGCAAGGAGGGCGAGAAGGTCAGCCCCGGCCTCTGGGTCTTCGACAAGGTCACCGGCTGGAAGCCCAGGACCCGCGACCCCGAGATCACGCAGTGGGAGGTCGGCGCGGAGGGCGTGCTGAAGGGCGCCGCCGGTTTCGGCAACCTGACCAGCGACTCGTCGGGCAAGAAGTCGGTGAAGGACATCGGGACGGGCCTGGAGATCGAGGGCAAGGCCGGCGACGCCGTGCTCGTCACCAAGGACCAGAGCGGATCGGAGAAGGACGGCTACCCGCTCACCACGTACTCCTTCCAGGTGAAGGGCGCGGTGAAGGGTGGCGCCAAGGCGCTCGGGTACGGGCCCGGCGGGGAGAGGTCCTACATCGGGCAGACGCGGGTCACGTATGACAAGAACGGCAGGCTGAAGAGCATCACCTGGCTGACCACGCAGGAGACGAACTCCAGCGAGGGGTACAAGAACCCCGGGAAGAAGAACGCGGGCGGAACGGGGACCGACAAGCAGGTGTCGGTCACCGCGACCACGATCAACTTCGACGACTCCAACCGGGCGATCGGCGAGAAGTGGATCCACGACAACGCGTTCCTGATGCCGTTCCAGACCATCCGCAACACGTTCGACGAGAACGGCTCGGTGGTGTCGAAGGACCCCGGCCCGAACGGTGACCCGCTCGACAAGCTGCTCTACGAGCGCGGCCTCGTCAGCCGGAACGTCTACGCCGGCGACGTGGACGAGTTCAAGGTCGGCGCCGAGATCGCCGCTGAGCTCAAGTTCGGCATCGAGGGCGGATACGAGGGAGAGAAGCAGCAGATCGTCGACTCCCAGTACCTCGGCGCACCGCAGAATGGTCAGCGGACCTTCCAGCAGTGGCCGGAATGCGCGAAGAACTGAGGGAGCCGACATGGGTGCGAACAGGCTGAGGATCGCCGCCGCCGCGGCGGCCGCCGTGGCGGTCGCGGGCACGGTCGCGGGCTGCGAGTCCGGCGGGTCGGGGGAGACGCCGGACGGCTTCGTCCGCGGCGACGCGAAGGTGCTGTCGATCGCCTATCCGAAGGACTGGCAGCGCGGGCCGGAGGCCGGCCTGGCCCTGTCGATGCAGGCGCCGGGGCAGACGGCGATCCTGTCGGTGATCAAGGATGCGGCGGAGCGCGGCCGGCCGGAGATGCTGGAGGCGACCATCGAGGCCGGACCGATGATGAACGCCAAGGGCTACCACCGCACCGGCTCCAAGGCGATCAAGATCGCGGGGGCGAAGGACGCGCTTCGCATCGACTACACCTTCACCGGTTTCCGCGGGACGAGCGCTCCGGGCCAGGGAGTGGACGTCGGCGTGATCGGCAAGAACGGCCATGTCCATGATGTGCGCCTCCTCTGGGAGCGCGGCAAGCTCAAGGACGACGTCGTGGACGGCATCATCGACTCGATCAAGGTGAGCTGACATGGTCAGGCTGGTGGGTGCCTGGGGCGCGTCCCTGTTCGTCTGGCTGCTCGGCTTCGCGGCCGTCGCGCGGCTGGCGTCCGGCGCCCCGGGCGGCGAGCCGTTCACCGACGTCGACCGGATCCTGCGGCTGGACCTGCCGTGGATCCTGATCAGCATGACGATGGTCGTGATGGCCGGGGCCGTCCAGCGGGACCGCTCCAACCAGGCGCGCTGGCTCGCGAGCGTCCTCCCGATGCCGCTGGTGGTGACCCTCGCCGGGATCGCGGCCCCGATCGGCGGGAGCGGCGACACGCTCTCGGCCGTGCTGTACGTTGCCGAGGGTGCGGCCGGCGCGGCCGCGGGGCTGGCGCTGGCCGTGGTCATCAGCGTCAAGAACGACGGGCTCGGCGGGTACTGGTGATGTCCTGATGTCCTTCTGGCTCCTCGCGCTCCTGGCCCTGGCGTTCGGCGTCGCCTTCGTCGTCGGCGGGATCCAGCGGTACCGCTCGGGCCGCGAGTTCATGGCCTCGGCGCAGCGGGTCCCGGGGGTCGTCGCCGGAATCCACCGGGTCGAGAGAAGCGACAGCTACGAGTTCTTCCCGGTGCTGCGGTTCCGGACGATGGAAGGCGCCGAGATCGAGACCGTCGGGCAGACGAGGGGCGGGTCGTTCGAGTTGAACCGGCTCAAGGGGCGCCCCGTGGCGGTGCTCTACGATCCGCGGAACCCGCGCGAGGCGCGGATGGACACCTCCTCCGGGCGCGCCCTGTCCGGATCGGTCGGCATGGTCGCCGCCGGCTGCGTCTTCGCGGTCCTCGGTCTCGTCATGCTGTTCGTGGCCGCGACCTGACGTCCGCTTCGCCGAATTGGGCCCTGGGGCCCATGTGGTGCGGCGGGCGCGGCCGATTGGATGGCGCGGGGGGCGTTCCGCGCACCCGTCCGGTCGGACGTGCCGGGGCGAGGAATCCGGTGGATCGGGGCGAGGATCGATGGCGGCGTTGGTGCTGGTGCCCGTCGGGCTGGTCGTCGGGCTGCTCGCGGCGCCGTTGGCGGCGCCGTACGTCGGGGACGTCCCGCGCCGCCGCCGTGTCGTCCTGGGGCTGGTCACCGCGGTCCTCTACGGCCTGCTGGGGTGGCGGGTCGGCTTCGAGCCCGTCCTCCCCGCGCTGCTGTACCTCGCGGCCGTCGGCGCCCTGCTCGGCTTCATCGACGTGGCCGTCAAGCGGCTGCCCGACCGGTTCACGCTCCCCTCCTACGGCATCGCGGCGGCGCTGCTCGCCGCGGCGGCGCCGTTCACCGACGCCGGCCTGCACCGGTTCGAGCACGCGCTCATCGGCATGGCCGCACTGTTCGCGCTGTACTTCGTGCAGGCGTTCCTGGTCCCGTCGGGGATCGGCCTGGGCGACGTCAAGCTGTCCGGCGTGCTCGGCCTCTACCTCGGCTGGTTCGGGCAGGACGCGTGGGTGGTCGGCCTGCTGGTGACCTACCTGCTCGGCGGCGTGGTGGCCGTGGGCATCATGATCGTCCGGCGCTCGCGCAAGGGCGAGTTCCCGTTCGGCCCCTACATGCTCGCCGGGGCCCTCGTCTCGGTGCTGGCCTTCGCCGCCGCGGCCGGTTGAGGGGACGGGATGGGCGTCGTCGTCGCGTGCCTGATCACGTTGCTTGCGCTGGGGCTCGTCTGCTCCGTCCCGGTCTTCCTGGTCGGAAGGCTCAGGTTCCTGGGGCGGGCGGAGCGCACCCGCGGCAGAGTGGTGAGCCGGGTCCTGGACCATGACGGGACCGGCGCGTCCAATCCCGTTCTCGAGGTCCGCTACCGGGCGGCGGACGGGCGGGAGTACACCTTCGAACAGAAGACGACGCAAACCTGGAAGGTCGGCGAGGTCGTCGAGGTCCTCTACGACTCCGCAAGGCCCGCGCGCGCCTACCTGAAGTTCGGCGTCGCCTACGTGCTGGCGATGGCCGTTTTCATGCTGGCGTTAGGACTCGGCTTAGGGTTCCTCGCCGTGCAGATGTGGCGGGCATTGGTCTGAGGCGAATGGTCGGCGGTCTCCAGGTATTCGCCGGTGAGAGCGGGTGGCGTCGTCCCCGAAGGGCGGGGTGTCACAGGCCGGTCGCGTTCGCTGCGGCTACGGCGATGCCTATGGCCATGACCAGCGGTCCGATCGCGAACAGCTGCAGGTAGTGGACGCCGAGGCGTTCGGCGGTGTCCTCGGGACGGGCCGGGTCGTAGACCACCGTCACGGGCTTGCCCGGCTTGGGGCCCGGAAAGGAGTGCAGGGAACTGGAGGCCTCGACGGGGCGCCCCTGCGGGGTGGTGAACCGGAACCGCCCCACGCGGCTCCTGGTGCTCGGACCGCCGGGGCCCATCACGTCGTCCCGCCCGACGAAGACGCCCTCCGCGCGGGCCATCCGGCCTTGCAGGCGCAGCCGCGTCACCAGTTCGTAGACGCCGCCGCAGAAGACCGCGACCCCGAGGGCGACTCCGATCAGATGGCCCATCGTTTCCTCCTGCGGTGAGGTTCGGCGTGCGGCCGCACGCGGCGAGCGGTGAGCCGGACGGTGGAGCGTTCGGGGTCCGGGAGCCGGGTGTCAGCCGCAGAGTTTGCGGTCGGCTTTGACGCCGCCGCTGATCTTGTTGATGGCGGGTGGGGCGAGGCGGAGGCCGTTCTTGCCGATGACGAGGCGGATCCCGTCGGCCGGGGCGGCGTTGTCGGCGGTGAGGAGGGCGTCGGGGAGGTCGCGTGCCAGTGCCGACGCCTGCGCCTCGCCGGACGGGGCGTAGACGATGCGGCTCTCCGGCACGGCGGCGGCCTTCTCGACCTTGCCCGTCACCTTGAAGCCCCGCAGCCGCAGTTGCCGCACGACCCGCTTCACCAGGGGGTCGCGCGCGCCCGCGTCGACGACGGTGACGTGCACCTTGCCGGGCGCGGGCGGTTGCGGCGCCGCCCGGACGGGCTTCGCGGGTTCGGCGGGCAGCCGGTCGTCGTGCCGGATCGCCTCGAACAGCGGCTTCGCGAGCTCCTCGTTCCACTGGACGCGGTTCGGGTCCGGCGCGTACCCCTTCACCGGGACGGTCACGAACCGCACCTGGCCCGCGCTCATCCCCTTGAGCCCGTCCGCCAGCTTGCGCATGCCCGCCAGGTCCAGGTCGTCGTCGGTCGTCATCGACTTCGTGGCGGCCTTGAGGAACTTGTAGGTCTTCGCCGGGTCGGTGAGGACGGATCCGCTCGTGGCCTTGTCGACGACGGCCGCCATGAACTTCTGCTGCCGCTCGATCCGCTCCAGGTCGGACCCGTCGCCGAGCGAGTAGCGAGCCCGGACGTACCCGAGCGCGTCGTCGCCCTTCACGGTCTGCTTGCCGGCCTTCAGGAACAGCTCGGCGCGCGGATCGTTCACGGGCTTGTCCACGCAGATCTCGACGCCGCCCAGGGCGTCCACCATCCGCTTGAACCCGGCGAAGTCGACCTGCACGAAATGGTCGATGTGGATGCCGGTGAGCGACTCCAGCATCTTCCAGGTGCACGTCGGCCCCGCGTACGCGAACGCCGCGTTCAGCATTCCGAACTGCGCGGGGACTGTGCCGCCCTTCTCCTTCTTGCAGGACGGGATCTTCACCATCGAGTCCCGGGGGAAGCTGACCCCGACGGCCTGGTCCCGGTTCGGCGACAGGTGCAGCAGGATCGTGGTGTCCGACCGCGCCCCGGCCATTCCGGGCACCGCGTACTCGGAGTTCTCGCCCTCCCGCGTGTCGGACCCGATCAGCAGGATGTTGAGCGACTTGTTCAGCTTCTTCGGCCGGTTCGCGCCGAGTTTGTCGCTGACGCGCTTCTGCTCGATCCCGCCGACCAGGTCGTGGTAGAGCCACGCCGCCCCGCCGCCTCCGGCCAGCAGCACGGCGACGGCGCCGACCGCGGCCCACCGCAGTCCCCTGCGCCGCCGTCCGCCTCGCCGGGGCTCGGAGGCCGCCGGTGCCTTCCGGGCGGCCTCGTCACCCGCGAGGTCGTCGCGGCGCGGGTCTTTGTCGCTCATCGGTCCCGTTCCGGGCGGGCCCTGTCGAGGGCACGTGGTCAGAGTGATCAGCCAGTCTAAGGAGGTGTCCGACCGCGGGGAGCCTGTGCCTCCTTTTGTTAGATGCGCAGAACATCCGTTCTGTTGACAAGGATGCGGAAATCCGGCGTCCCCGGGCCGGGTGGACTTCCGTACGATCGGTGCCGTGGACTCGGGGTGGGTGATCGGCGGTCGGTTCACCATGCTCGACCGGATCGGAGCGGGCGGGACGAGCCGTGTGTGGCGCGCGTACGACCATGCCGAGGCGCGGTACTGCGCGGCCAAGCTCGTCCGGCAGAAGGGCCCCACGTCGATGCTGCGCGTCGTCCGGGAACGGGCGCTGCGGCTGGCGCACCCTCATGTGCTGACGCCCTACGCCTCGTGCATGGCGTACGACGATGTGCTCCTCGCCATGGACCTCGTGCGCGGGGGTTCGCTGGAGACGCTGCTCGGGGACTACGGCAGGCTGCCGCCCGAGTACGCGGCCGAGGTCCTGGACCAGTTGCTGGCCGCGCTCAGCCACATCCACGGTGCCGGGGTCGTGCACCGGGACGTGAAGCCCGCCAACCTGCTGCTGGAGCCGAGTCCGGTCGGGGCGCCGCACGTCCGGCTGGCCGACTTCGGGATCGCGCTGGGGGAGGACGACCTGCGCTTCACCACCACCGGCTTCGCGGTGGGGACGCCGGGTTACCTCGCGCCCGAGGTGCTCGACTGGGACCGGCCGGGCCCGCGCCAGGACCTGTACGCCGCCGGCATGGTCGCCTGGCGGATGCTGACCGGGGCCGGGGACCCGGCGCCGCGCCAGCGGATCGGCGCGCCGCCTCCCGGAGTGCCGCCCGTGCTGTGGACGGTCGTCGCCCATCTGTGCGCGGCCGATCCGGCGCGGCGTCCCGCCGACGCCGACATGGCGCGCCGGGCGCTGGCCGGGTGCGGGCTGGAGCTGCGCTTCCCCGTCCGCACGCTGGACGGCGAGCCCTTGCAGATCTTCGACCACCTGGGCCCGCCGCCCCGCTGACCCGCCGCACTCCTGGGCGGTCACCGCACGGGCACGTTGGGGATCTGCCCGAAGGGGCCCGCGTTGAAGGTCACGGTCCGGACGCTCGGAGGGGGAGCGGGCACGTAGAAGAAGCCGCGGTTGTCGGTGCCGGGGTCGTGCCTGAAGGAGGCCCGGCCGGGGTCGACGTAGGTGCCGCCGTCCTTGCCCAGGCGGACGCCGCGGTAGACGATCCGCGTGGACGGGTCGGAGACGCTGAAGTCGCCGAAGGGCCCTCCGCCGGACGTCGAGTAGTCCTCCAGCTCGTTCGGACCGGCGTCCGGGCCGAGGTTGACGATGTCGAACACGGCGACCAGGTACGCGCCGTCGCGGTAGAAGGGCTTCACGTCGATGCGGCGCTTGTCGCCGCCCTGCCCGAAGGACGCGAAGCGGCTGGCCACCGTCGGGCCGTCCGGACGGAACGGCGCCGGCGGGCCGGCGTCGCCGCCCGGGTCGGCCTGCTGTCCGCCGGACGTGGTGCTGCCGGTCCCGGCCGTCCGCTGCCTGATCTGGTAGGAGATCTCCACGCGGCGGTTCTTCTGGCGGGCCTGCGCGTCGTCGGGGCCGCCCTCCTTGGCGATTGGCTCGGTCTCGCCCTTGCCTTCGGCCTTGTACTGGTAGGCGGTGCCGAGGCGCGCCTGGAGCTCCTTGAGGACGGCGTCGGCGCGTCGCTGGGAGAGGGACATGTTGTAGTCGTGGCCGCCCTTGCCGTCCGTGTGCCCGGTGATGAGGATCGGGGGCTTGGAAGGGTCGGCCTTCGCCTTGGTCTCGGCGGCCACCTCGTCCAGGATCGACTCGGCCCGGGCGGAGAGCGTCGCCTTGTCGAAGGCGAACAGCACGTCGGTGCGGAGGCCGACCTTCTCCTCGGCGGCGCTGCTGGTGGTGGACTTCACCTCGCCCTCGGTGATGCCGTAGAGCTCGTAGGCGCCGCCCTTCGCGGGCGCGTCCAGCCCGCGCACGGGCCACGCCACCTGGCTGCCCGGCTTGGGCTTGTCGAAGAAGTCGGGGACGGGGGCGGCCGGCTTGACCGGGCCCTGGCCGTCGACCACGGGGACGCCGGTGAACTCGCCGGCGGTCGTCGGGGTGACGACGGTCATGCGGTCCAGCGACGCGGGGAGCGGCGGGAACTCCAGAATCGTCTCGTAACGCGCGCCCGGGAAGGCGGACATGATGAACAGGTCGCTCCCGACGGTCTTGCCCGTGCCGTTGTTGTCGTACAGCGGCGTGTAGGCCTTGTGGCCTACGGGGTCGACCAGCATGAAGTGCAGGTTGCCGTACGCCGAGCCGGCGATCGTGGTCCCGAAGGAGTAGTGCTCCGGTTCCTTGCCCGGGTTCGTCAGGTAGAAGCGCAGCACCGAGCGGTCGCCGCGCCGCTCCACCTGCTTCATCTCGATCCGCGAGTGCCCGCCGCCCAGCGACGACCAGGCGTCCTTGGCCATCGGCCCGGTGTACGGCTTCGGCTTCTCCGCCGCCGTCCGGTGCGACGCCGGCTTCTGCTCACCGCCGCCGGAGCATCCCGCCAGTGCCATCGGCAGGAGGAGTAAAGCGGTGACGGTCCTTCCAGCGCGCATGGGGGGCCTTTCGGAGTCGGTTTCTGCGGACGCGGGGTGCGGGTCTTGGGGTCCGGCAGGGCGCAGTGGTGAGGGACGTCACCGGGCGGCCGAGATGACCACGCGCCGGTTCTTCGCGCGGCCCCCGGGATCGTCCGAACCGTCCGGCTTGGTGTTGGGGAAGGCCGGTTTCGTCTCGCCGTAGCCGGCGGCCTTCAGGCGGGACCGGTCGATGCCGCCCTCGGTGGCCAGCCAGTCGGCGATCGCCTTGGCGCGGCGCTCGGAGAGGGCCTGGTTGGACGCCGTGTCGCCCTTGGCGTCGGTGTGGCCGTCGACCTGGACGGGCGCGTCGGCCGGGACCTCCTTGCCCAGCGACTCCACGATCTTCTTCAGCTCGGCCGCCGCGGCGGGCTTGATGTCGGCCTTGCCGAAGTCGAAGAGGACGTCCGCCTCGATGTTGAAGGCGATGCTGTCGTCGCCCTTGATGACCTGGCTCGGCCCGGCCACGTAGGACTTGAGGGTCGCCCCGGGGACGCTGACGCCCGGGATGCTGACGCCCGGCACCGACACTCCCGGGACGGTGACCGACGGTATGCACTCGTTCTTGTCGTTGCAGGCGCTCGGGCGGTACAGCGAAGCGCGGTACGCCGAAGCACGGTAGAGGGACGCGCGGTAGAGCGACGCCCGGTACACGGAGCTGACGTATTCGCCCTCCTCCGAGGGCTTGCTCTGGCAGACCTCGTCCTGCGTGACGGCCGGCTGCGTGACCGCCTCGCTCGACACGGCCTCCTGCTCGACCGCCGGGGCGTCGATCCCGGGGGCCTTCACGCCGGGGATCCGCGCGGCGGGGATCGTCACGCCGGGGATCGAGGTCCCCGGAATGCTGATCGCTCCGAGGCAGCCGCCCGGGGCGGGCTTGTGCTCGACGCACTGGGCCGGGACGCGCTGCGCGGGGATGTCCACACCCGGGATCGTCACGGCCGGGATCCTCTGGCCGCCGACCGCGGTCTCCGGGATCCGCACCGGATCGCTGTGCACGGCCGGGATCTCGACCGCCTTGATCAGCTCGCCGCCGCGGGGGCAGCTCGTCGGCTCCGGGGTGGGAGCGGCCGAGGTCGGCGTCGCCGTCCTTCCGGCCGCCCGGCCGGGGCCGGCCTTCTTCGGCTCCCCGCCGCCGCACCCGGCCAGTAACAGCCCTGCCGCCAGGAAGACGGCGAGCCCCGGCGACACGCGCCGCACAAGGCCGACCCTCTGCGCGGAGCGGGCCCTCTGCGCGGAGCCGGTCCTCTGCGTGGAGCGGGCCCTTTGCGGGGAGAGGGCCCTTTGCGTGGAGGCAGCCCTTCGCGCGGGGTCGGCCCTTCGCGCGGGGTCGGCCCTTCGCGCGAGCTCGGCCCCGCGTACGGGTTTGGCCCTATGCGCACGGTCGTCGCCTCGCACGGCGCTCATCCCTTCTGGTAGGTGATCTCGACGCGGCGGTTCTTGGCGCGCCCGGCGGGGTCGTCCTTGCCGCCCTGCTCGTTCGGGGCGACGGGCCTGGTCTCGCCGTAGCCCTTGGCCTCGATCCGCGGGCTCGTCCCCTTCAGGGCGTTCGCCAGCTCGGCCTTGACGGCTTCGGCGCGCCGCTCGGACAGCGCCAGGTTGTAGGCGGGTTCGCCGACGGAGTCGGAATGCCCGGACACCTGGACGGCGCCCCGGGCGTCGCGGAGGCGGGGGGCGAGCCCGGCTATGCGGCGGCGGGCGGCGTCGGTGAGCGTCGCCTTGCCGAAATCGAACAGGACGTCCGCCGAGATGCGGACGGTGACCTGGTTCCCGGCGGCGTCTTCCTCCTCCAGGGGGACCACCGCTTCCTGCAGGTCGATCCCGTACACGGTGGCGCCGGCGTTGAGGGACAGGACGCTCCGGGCCAGGTTCTCGTCGGGCACGCTGGGGTCGGCTCCGGCGACGGACGGGACGGCGAGGACGAGGGCCAGGGCGCCCGCGAGGACGGCCGGACGGCGCGCGCGGCTCACCGCTGGACCGGGATGTCGCGGAACGCGGGCCACGAGCCGATCTGCACGTCGACGGCCTTCACGTTCTCGGGCGGGGCGGCGAAAGAGAAGAAGAAGAGGGTGGGCTGGTTGTTCGGCATCGGCGTGAAGATCTCGTGGGTCTGGAGCTCCTTGTCGCCGGAGTCCCTCACCACGACGTACCGCTTGAGGTTGACCGGGTCGATCAGCGAGGTGCCGAGGCCGTTCTTGCCGTTCAGGTCGTAGGCGTCGAGACGGCCCGGGTTGCCCGGGACGCGCGGCGTGAACCGCACGGTGAGGTTGGCGAGCTTCCCCTTCACCTTGAGACCCATGACGGCGATGTCGACCTTGGCCCCTTGCGCGATGGGGCTGTCGACGGTCCCCTGCACCACCGGCTTGGTTGGGTTGTCGAAGCTCGCCTTGCCCACCGAGCCCTCTGCGCCCCCGCTCCCGTCGCCGGACGAGGACGACCCCGTCCCGGGCAGCGAGCAGCCGGCCAGGCCGCCCACGGCGAGCAGGGCCGCCGCGGCGGCGGCAGCCAGGCGATGTGTCGGCCCCATCGTCGGTCCTCCTGATCCATCACATATGCAAATCGCGTTTCCCGTGGCAACATGGCATCCGGAACGGCATCGTCATGTGCGACCGTGAATCTATCGTTTGCATTTGCGAATCGTCAAGGGGGGGGTGGGGTGCGGTGAGCGTCGCCGAGGACACGGTCGCCCGGAACCGCGCGCTGCAGACCGAGTGGTACGGCGAGCCGCTCGGCGACCGCGTCCGGCCGCTGCTCGGCCGCCTCGGGATGTCGCAGTCCGGGCTCGCCGGCGTGCTCGGGCTGTCCGCGCCGATGCTCTCCCAGCTCATGTCGGGCCAGCGCGCCAAGATCAGCAACCCGGCGGTCCTGCACCGGCTGATGGCGGTCGAGGAGCTCGTGGCCGGGCCCGCCTTCGACGCGCTGCCCGCGGCCGAGGTCCAGGCACGGCTGGAGGAGATCAGGGCGGAGTCCCCGGCCACCACGTCGGGGATGCGCGGCGCGGCCTCCGGGCGCGTTCCGGCGGGGCCCGGGCCGGCGCGTCCCGAGGAACCGGCGGGGCGTGCGGGCGGGCGAGGCGCCGCGGAACCGGCCCGGCTCGTCCAGGCCCTGCTGCGCGAGGTGGCGTCCGCCGCCGAGATCGAGGCCGCCGCCGCGCTCATCGCCGACCGCTTTCCCGACCTCGCCGAGGTGCTGCGGGTGTACGGGACCGGCCGCACGCGCGAGGCCGAGGCGCACTTCGCCCGAACGGTACTGAAGGAGACATCGGACGACCGGACGGTCATGCCGGAGCGGTCTCGTCTCGATTCTGTTTGATCATAACGACTGGTTATGGGTCCCGGGGGCCGCGAAAGGGTCCTGAGCGGGCTAAAGTCTGTGGTCAGGCTCACATCCGGGTCTGCTTGTTATGTATGTCACAGATCCCGGCGGGTGGCGTAGGGTCGCTTCGCTGGAAGCGCACACAAGGCGTCACCGCCCGCATGCGGCACCGGCGCCGACCGCGCGCCCGCGGCCCCGGCCGGGGGCGCCCGACCGGCGACCGGGGCGCGGACGGCCGCATGGTGCGCGCGGACCGTGGTACGGGGACACGACGACCCGAGCTCAGGAGAGCGATCGATGACCACTGTGGAGGCGCCGGCCAAGTCGCGCGCCCAGATCAAGGAACGCACCCTCCGCAAGGACAACTGGCGCCTGTATCCGGTCACGACCTTCGTGATCTTCACGGCCTGGGTGGTGTACGCCACCGTCCGGGCCTTCTGGGGCTCCGCGTTCTACGTGCCGGAGTTCCACTACCTGACGCCGTTCTACTCCCCGTGCCTGAACGAGATCTGCAACAACGTCACGGCGGACGGCCACACGGGCGACGCGGCGGAGTTCGGCACCTTCCTGCCCGCGAGCACCCGCGGCTGGATCCCCTTCGCGGCGATCTCGCTGCCGTTCCTGCTGCTGTTCCGGCTGACGTGCTACTACTACCGCAAGGCCTACTACCGCTCGTTCTGGGCCGCGCCGTCCGCGTGCGCGGTCCGCGAGCCGCACGCGAAGTACACCGGTGAGCGCCGCTTCCCCCTGATCGGCCAGAACCTGCACCGGTACTTCTGGATCGCCGCCGTGCTGATCTCCCTCATCAACACCTGGGACGCGGCCCGCGCCTTCCACGGCAAGGACGGCGGGTTCGGCATCGGGCTCGGCACGCTCATCCTGGTCGCGAACGTGGTGCTGCTCTGGCTGTACACGCTGTCGTGCCACTCGTGCCGGCACATCGTCGGCGGGCGCCTGAAGAACTTCTCCAAGCACCCGTTCCGGTACCGGATGTGGGGCTGGGTGTCCAAGATCAACCAGCAGCACGGGAACTACGCCCTGATCACCCTGGGCTCGCTGGTGGTGGCCGACCTGTACGTCGCGCTGGTGGCCAGCGGCACCATCTCCGACCTGCGTATCTTCAACTGAGGCCAAGGAATCATGACTGAGATCGAGAGGCACTCGTACGACGTCGTGGTGATCGGCGCCGGCGGCGCCGGTCTGCGCGCGGCGATCGAGGCGCGCCTCCAGGGCAAGAAGACCGCGATCATCTCGAAGTCGCTGTTCGGCAAGGCCCACACGGTGATGGCCGAGGGCGGCGCCGCCGCCGCGATGGGCAACGTCAACGCCAACGACAACTGGATGGTCCACTTCCGCGACACCATGCGCGGCGGCAAGTTCATGAACAGCTGGCGGATGGCGGAGCTGCACGCCAAGGAGGCCCCGGAGCGCATCTGGGAGCTGGAGCTGTGGGGCGCGCTGTTCGACCGCACCAAGGACGGCAAGATCAGCCAGCGCAACTTCGGCGGGCACGAGTACCCGCGGCTGGCGCACGTCGGCGACCGGACGGGCCTGGAGCTGATCCGCACCGCCCAGCAGAAGATCGTCGCCCTCCAGCAGGAGGACCACGCCGAGCACGGCGACTACGAGGCCAACCTGAAGGTCTGGGCCGAGACCACGGTCACCCGGCTGCTGAAGGACGCCGACGGCAGGATCTGCGGCGCGTTCGGCTACGTCCGCGAGACGGGCAGGTTCGTCGTGTTCGAGGCGCCCGCGGTGGTGCTGGCGACCGGCGGCATCGGCAAGGCCTTCAAGGTCACGTCAAACTCCTGGGAGTACACCGGGGACGGGCACGCGCTGGCCCTGCTCGCCGGCGGGACGCTGCTGAACATGGAGTTCGTGCAGTTCCACCCCACCGGGATGGTCTGGCCGCCGTCCGTCAAGGGCATCCTCGTGACGGAGTCGGTGCGCGGCGACCGCGGCGTCCTGCGCAACTCCGAGGGCAAGCGGTTCATGTTCGACTACATCCCCGAGGTCTTCAAGAACCAGTACGCCACCACCGAGGAGGAGGGCGACCGCTGGTACGACGACCCCGACAACAACAAGCGCCCGCCCGAGCTGCTCCCGCGCGACGAGGTGGCGCGCGCGATCAACTCCGAGGTCAAGGCGGGGCGCGGATCGCCGCACGGCGGGGTCTTCCTCACCGTCGTCGACCGGATGCCGGGCGGCGCCGCCGAGATCGTCAAGCGGCTGCCGTCGATGTACCACCAGTTCAAGGAGCTGGCGGACGTCGACATCACCAAGGAGCCGATGGAGGTCGGCCCGACCTGCCACTACGTGATGGGCGGGGTCGAGGTCGACCCCGACACCGGCGCGGCGAAGGTCCCCGGGCTGTTCGCGGCCGGTGAGGTCTCCGGCGGCATGCACGGCTCGAACCGGCTCGGCGGCAACTCGCTGTCCGACCTGCTGGTGTTCGGCCGCCGGGCCGGGCTCGGCGCGTCGGAGTACGTGGACGCCCTGCCCGCGCGCCCGGCCGTCCCGGACGACGAGATCGAGGCGGCGACGTCCGAGGCGCTGGCGCCGTTCGAGCGGGAGGGCGGCGAGAACCCCTACGCCGTCCACGCCGAGCTGCAGCAGACGATGAACGAGCTGGTCGGCATCATCCGCAAGGAGGGGGAGCTGGAGCAGGCCATCGAGTCGCTCGGCAAGCTCCGCGAGCGGGTCGCGAGCGTCAGCGTCGACCCCGTCGCGGTCGGCGACGGGCGCGGCTACCACCCGGGCTGGCACCTCGCGCTCGACCTGCGCAACATGCTGCTGGTGTCCGAGGCGGTCGCGAAGGCGGCGCTGGAGCGCCAGGAGAGCCGCGGCGGCCACACCCGCGACGACTATCCGGTGATGTCGCCGGAGTGGCGGAAGATCAACCTGGTCTGCTCGCTGGCCGGCGACCCGTCCGCCCCGCACGTCGAGCTGAAGCGCCAGCCGCTCACGCCGATGCGCCCCGACCTGCTCGAACTGTTCGAGAACGACGAGCTGAAGAAGTACCTGACCGACGAGGAGCTGCCGGCGCGCCTCGCCGAGCAGGCTCCCGCCGCCGCCGACGCCGCGGAGACCGAGGAGGACGACCGATGAGCTACGAGGCGAAGTTCAAGGTCTGGCGCGGCGACGACGGCGCGGGCGAGCTCACCGACTACACGGTCGAGGTGAACGAGGGCGAGGTCGTCCTCGACATCATCCACCGGCTGCAGGCCACGCAGGCGCCCGACCTCGCCGTCCGGTGGAACTGCAAGGCCGGCAAGTGCGGCTCGTGCTCCGCGGAGGTCAACGGCATGCCGCGGCTGCTGTGCATGACCCGGATGTCGACCTTCGACCCGGACGAGACCATCACGGTCACCCCGGTCCGCACCTTCCCCGTGATCCGCGACCTGGTCACGGACGTCTCGTTCAACTACGAGAAGGCGCGGGAGATCCCCTCGTTCGACCCGGGCGACGCCAAGCCGGGCGAGCTGCGCATGCAGCAGGTGGACGTCGAGCGCTCGCAGGAGTTCCGCAAGTGCATCGAGTGCTTCCTGTGCCAGAACGTCTGCCACGTCATCCGTGACCACGAGGAGAACAAGCCCGAGTTCGCGGGACCGCGCTTCCTGATGCGGATCGGGGAGCTGGAGATGCACCCGGCCGACCAGGCCGACCGGCGCAACATCGCGCAGGACGACCACGGGCTCGGCTTCTGCAACATCACCAAGTGCTGCACCGAGGTCTGCCCCGAGCACATCAAGATCACCGACAATGCGCTGATCCCGATGAAGGAGCGCGTCGTCGGCCGCAAGTACGACCCGCTGGTGTGGCTCGGCAGCAAGCTCGGCATCGTGCGCAAGGGCGAGGACACCCCGTCCGCCTGATCGCGCAGAGCCGTCCGCAGGGAGTTTCGCGAACGTCCCCCGCCGCCCCGCGCGACGGGGGGCGTTCGCGTTTTCCGCCGCTTCCCGTCACGGGGGCGACGCTCTGGCGTGCGGCGCTCCCGTGGCCCGGCGGGCGGCGTGCCCCCGGCCCGCCGCCCGCCGTTCCGCCGTTCCCCGTGAACGCCGTGAACGCCTGGACGACCGCCCGGCCGAACACGCCGTGTCCAACACTGGCGCACCCTCGAACGTTCGAGTAGGGATAAGTGCACACAACGCGTGATTGAACCGTGATTCTTTCCCGGGAGGCGGGAACGCTCCAGGCCCTTTAGCGTGGTGGGCATGAGCGCCCTCGAACCGGGCTCGTTCCTCGCCGAGCTCACCCCGGCGGAACGCGAGGAGCTGGCGGCACGCGGCCGCGTCCGCGACTTCGACCGGGGGGAGACGCTCTTCATCGAGGGGGAGGAGCCCGGCTGGGTGGCGGTGCTGCTGCAGGGCCGGGTCAAGGCGTGCTCCTACCGCGAGCTGGGCGGCGAGACGCTGCTCGCGGTGCGCGGCCCGGGGGCGCTGCTCGGCGAGGTCGCCGCGATCGACGGGCTGCCCCGGTCGGCGACGGTCACGGCGCTCGAACCGGTGCGGGCGCTCGCGGTCACGGCCGACGAGTTCATGGCGTTCCTGCAGGCCCACGGACGCGTCTCCATCCTCATCATGCGGATGCTGTGCCAGCGCTGGCGCGACGCCGACCGCAAGCGCGTCGAGTTCGGCATGTTCGACGCGACGGGACGGGTGGCGCAGCGCCTCGTCGAACTGGCGGAGCGGTTCGGGGTCCCCTACGACCGCCGGACGGGCACGCAGGCGGCGGCGGGGGCGGGCGGCGAGAGCGTCCGGATCACGCTGAACCTGTCGCAGGAGGAGCTGGCGGGCTGGGTGGGCGCGTCCCGCGAGGCGGTCAGCAAGGCGCTGCGCACGCTGCGCCGGCACGGCTGGATCGAGACGGGCCGCCGCCGCCTCATCGTCCACGACCTCCAGGCCTTACGCCGCCACGCGCGCTGAGGCCACCGGGCGGCGCCCCGGTGCCGGTCGGATCGCGAGGCGACCCGTACGCTGTGCAGGATGCAGTTGCAGCAGCTCTCCTATTTCGTCGCGGTCGCCGAGGTACGCCACTTCACACAGGCCGCCGAGCTGCTGCGCGTCGCGCAGCCGTCGCTGTCCAAGCAGATCCGCGCGCTGGAGAACGAGCTGAACGTCTCGCTGTTCAGCCGCGCCCGGGGGAACATCACCCTCACGCCGGCCGGTGAGGCGCTGCTGCCGCTGGCGAAGCGCATACTGGCCGACGTCGACACGGCCCGCCTCGAAGTGCAGGAGCTGGTGGGCCTCAAACGCGGGCGGGTGCGGCTCGGCGCGACGCCGTCCCTGTGCGCGGGCCTGCTGGCGGACGTCCTGCGCCGCTTCCACGACGCGTATCCGGGGATCCAGCTCATCGTCGAGGAGGGCGGCTCACGCGACCTCGTCCGGGAGCTGACGCGCGGCTCGCTGGACATGGCCCTGGTCATCCTCCCGCTGCACGGCGACCCGCCGCTGGACACGATCCCGATCCTGCGCGAGCACCTGGTGGTGGCCTCTCCGGCGTGCCCCGAGCCGGGCGCGGCGGAGCGCTCCCCGAAGGCCGCGCAGCTCCCGCGCCGCTCGTACCTGCGCATCGAGGACCTGCAGAACCGCCCGCTGGTGATGTTCCGTCCCGGGTACGACCTGCGCGAGGCGACCATCAGCGCCTGCCGCGCGGCGGGGTTCGAGCCGAGGTTCGCGGTCGAGGGCGGCGAGATGGACGCCGTCCTGCGCTTCGTGGAGGTCGGGCTCGGCATCGCGGTCGTCCCCAGCATGGTGCTGGCCGGACGCCCCGGTCTGCGCGGGACCCCGCTCGTCCTGGCCGACGAGGAGGCGCGCCGCGGCCGCCACGGCCCCGGCCTGCTCCGCACCATCGCCCTGGCCCACCGCAAGGACGTCGAACTCACCCACGCCGCCCGCGCGTTCCAGGAGACCCTCCAGACGTTCCTCGTGGAAGCCGGCCTCGCCGGCACCCTCCCCGCCGGCGTGGAGACCCTCGTCAGCGCCTAGCCAGAGCCGGTCGGCCACCATGCCAACCGTCCGCCATGCCCTCCGGTTCAGCCCTGCTGGAGGGTCAGGTAGTCGGCGGGGACGAGGTGGGGCGGGTTGGCGGCCTGGGTGGCGTCGGGTTCGATGATGCGGAACATGTCGAACAGGACGATCGGCACCTCGCGGCCCAGCACCTTCTGGACGAGGCCGCTGGAGTGCAGGTGCCGCGCGGCGCCGACGCAGAGGTCGTCGAAGTGGGCGCAGAGCCGTTCGTCCCGCTCGTCCTCCGCGTCCTCGCCGGGCTCGTACCAGAGGCCGAGGCGCTTCACCTCGTCCAGGTAGAGGGCGGTGCCCTCCGGGTCGGCGGGGTGGTGGCCGGCCGGGCCCGCCTCCTCCAGCAGCATGTAGGCGTAGCTCCAGCGCACCTCCAGCGGGTCGGCGGAGCCTTCGAGGTTGCGCCGGACGTTGCTCTCGGTGTTGTAGCCGATCGCCATGTACGGGTCGTAGGGGTAGTCGGGCAGCCCGTGGACGGTCGAGAACTCGCCGTGCGAGATCCGGAGCGAGATGACGTAGATGTCGGGGCGGAGGGCCTCGGGGAACGAGAGCAGGGAGTCTTCGGCGGCCCGGCGCATGTGCTGCTGGAGGGTCATCCCGTCATGATCTCTGATCGGGTCTGCGGGGTCTGGAGGTCCTCGAAGATGGCGAGGGCGCGCATCCAGCAGTCGCGGGCGGCGTCCGGGCGGGACATCTGCATGTGGGCGCGGCCGAGGTTGTAGAGGGTCTCGCCCTGGCCCGGTCGGTCGCCGAACTCGCGGAAGACCTCCAGCGCCTTCTCGTAGTGGACGATGGCGGTGTGCAGGCGGCGCAGGCCGTGGTGGGCGTAGCCGAGCCCGTGCAGGGCCCAGCCGAGAGTGCGCCCGTCGGCGTCGAGCGCGAGGTCGTGGGCCTGCTCGAAGTGGTCCAGCGACGAGCCGAAGTCGGCGAGCCCGGCATAGGCGTAGCCGAGGCCGGTCAGCGCGCGCCCCATGTTGCGGCGGTCGCCCAGCAGGCCGGCCAGCAGCATGGAGCGGCGGTGGTGGGCGACGGCCTCGCGGTATCGCTGGAGGCGGCGGCAGGCATAGCCGAGCCCGTGCAGGGCCCACGCCTCGCCCCGGACGTCGCCGAGCCGGGAGAACACCTTGCACGCCGCGGTGAACAGCTCCGCGGACTCCTCGAACCGCCAGCGGCTCTGGCAGGCGTAGCCGAGGCCGCCGAGCGCGTAGGCGATGCCGCGGTCGTCGCCGAGGACGCGGGCGGACGCGAGGCCGGTGCGGAGCGCCTCGTACCAGTCGGTCCAGGCGGTGCGGAGGAAGAAGAACGTCCACAGGGCGAGCGGGAGCCGCCAGGCGATGTCGTGGTGGCCCTCGTCGGCGGCGGCGCGTGCGGCGGCGACCAGGTTGTGCCGCTCGGTCTCGCACCAGTGCCGGGCCTCGTCCGCGGAGGCGAAGGAGAGGGCGCGGCCCGGTTCGCCCGGCAGCGCCAGCGCCGCGGTGACGCGGTCCGGGCACAGCAGGCGGCGCGCGTTGTCGGCGGTGCCCAGGTACCAGCCGAGGACGCGGCGGACGGCGGCGGAGCGCTCGCCAGGCGCGAGGCCGGGCCCGCCGTCGGGGACGGGCACGCCGTACCGGCCCTCGGCGTGCTCCACCAGGCCGAGGCCGTCGAGCAGGACGCGCGCCTCGGCGTCCGGGACGTCGAGGAGGGCCGCCGCGGCCGGGACGGAGATCTCCGCGCCGGGGTGGAGGGCGAGGAGTCGGCGGTCCCGGTCGGTGTCCGCATGCGGCCAGGTCTCCGGCAGCCGCATCCAGGCCCGCTCGCGGAGCTCCTTGACGGCGACGTGCGCGGGCCGGAAGGCGGCCGCGAGGCACGCGGGGTTCTGCCGCACGACCTCCTCGAAGAACCAGCCGGAGGTGATCAGCGCCAGGACGCCGGGGGAGGTGCGCAGCGCGTCCTTGAGCGGGGGCGCCGACAGCAGCCGGAACGCCTTGTTGATCGCGGTGCCGGCCACGCCGTGGTCGTCGTGGTGGACCTCGCCGGCGTGCACGGCGACGCGCACCCGGATGCGGGCGCCCGGCGGGGCGCCGCCGTTGTGCCGTTCGATCAGGGCGGCCAGCCGCGCCGGGAACGGGCCGGCCACCCGCTCCTTCGGCACGTCCGGCCTGATGAGGATCATGGCTCCGTCGCCCCGGTCCTCGCAGTAGCAGGAGGACGCGGGCACGCCGGAGTCGGCGAGGGCCCTTCGCAGGGCGCCGTATAAGCCCGCCCGGACGGCGAGCTGGTCCCCGTTGGTGCGGCGCCCGTAGCCCTCGACGTCAAGGCAGAGGATCGTCCGGTGCACCGCCGGACCCGCTCCGCTTGCACAGTGCATCAGCCCATGCATATGCACCCCCTCATGCATGTGCGTGAGCATGCTACGGCAAGATCACCGCATGTCGAAGCGGTTCGGGGACCCGGCGCGCGCTCGTCGTCAGGCGGTCAGGAGATCCTTCAGCAATCGGGCGCGGACGTCGCCGTCCCCGTCCTGAGGCGGATGCCAGGGGCAGGCGATGTCCAGCGCGGCCACGCGGCCGGTCGCCATGATCCGCCGGACGGACGCGACGACCGCGTCGTAGGACGGCCCGCCGCCCACGGGGAACTTCAGCCCGGGCAGGTCGGCGGCGTCGATGACGTCCACGTCGATGTGCAGCACCAGCGGCCCGGGAGGCAGCGTCACGTCGTCGACCGTGCAGCGCCTCACCTGCGAGGACGCGAGGAACTCCGCCTCGGCCGGGTCGAGGTCGCGGGCGTCCACCAGGACGGCCCGGTCCTCCGCCAGCGTGCGCAGGCCGAGCCGGTCGGCGAGCAGGGCGGTGTCGGCGCCGAGGATCTGCCGGAGCGGCATCCCGCCGATGTAGCCGGACGTCGAGCTCTCCGTGGTGTGGACGTCGCCGTGCGCGTCGAACCAGACGATGGCGGCGTCCACCCCGGCCTTCTGCACGCCCGCGAGGACGGCCTCGGCGGTCAGGCAGACCACACGCGGCATCGAGCCCCTGCCGATCTGCCCGGCGACCTCGGCCGCGACCGGTTCGAACAGGGCCGCGACGCGCTGCCAGACGTCGCCGTCGGGGAGTTCGGGCTCCACCGCGACGACGTCGTGACCGGGGAGGGGGAAGGAGGCGTCGGGGAGCCGTTCGTCCTGGTGGTAGGGCAGCAAAGTGATCGTCATGCGGCCACATTAGAACGGTCCCGCCCGGTACTCCGGGCGGGACCGAGAACAGGGGGCGCGGTTACCGCTTCTTCCCGCCGGCGGTCGCCTTCAGGTAGTCGTGGTTCAGCCGGCCGATGACGTCCAGCGGGATGCCCTTCGGGCAGGCGGCGGTGCACTCGCCGGTGTTGGTGCAGCCGCCGAAGCCCTCCTCGTCGTGGGTCTCCAGCATGGACACGACGCGGTCCCAGCGCTCGGGCTGGCCCTGCGGCATCAGACCGAGGTGGGTGACCTTGGCGCCGAGGAACAGGGCGGCCGAGCCGTTCGGGCAGGCCGCGACGCAGGCGCCGCAGCCGATGCACTCGGCGGCCTCGAACGCGCGGTCGGCGTCCGGCTTCGGGACGGGCGTCGAGTGCGCCTCCGGCGCGGTGCCGGTCGGGGCGGTGATGTAGCCGCCCGCCTGGATCATCCGGTCGAACGCCGACCGGTCGACGACCAGGTCCTTGACGACCGGGAACGCCTTGGCCCGCCACGGCTCGACGTCGATGACCTCGCCGTCCTTGAACTTCCGCATGTGGAGCTGGCACGTGGTGGTGGCGCGCTCCGGGCCGTGCGGGGTGCCGTTGATGACCAGCGAGCACATGCCGCAGATGCCCTCGCGGCAGTCGTGGTCGAACGCGATCGGCTCCTCGCCGGAGGCGATGAGCTTCTCGTTGAGGACGTCCAGCATCTCCAGGAACGAGGCGTCCGGGGAGACGTCGTCGAGCTTGTACTCGACCATCCGGCCCTTGTCCTGCGGGCCGCCCTGGCGCCAGACGCGCAGTGTGAGCTTCATGATTACTTGTACGACCTCTGCGTCGGCTTGACGTACTCGAAGTTGAGGGCCTCCTTGTGGAGGACGGGCTGCTCGCCCTCCCCGGCCCATTCCCAGGCGGCGACGTAGCCGAAGTTGTCGTCGTCGCGCTTGGCCTCGCCCTCCTCGTCCTGGCTCTCGGCCCGGAAGTGGCCGCCGCAGGACTCGGTGCGGTGCAGCGCGTCGACGACCATCAGCTCGGCCAGCTCGAAGAAGTCGGCGACCCGGCCGGCCTTCTCCAGCTGCTGGTTCAGCTCCTCGCCCTTGCCGGTGACCTTGACGCGCGTCCAGAACTCCTCGCGCAGCGCCGGGATGAGGGTCAGCGCCTTGCGCAGCCCCTCCTCCGTGCGCTCCATGCCGCAGTACTCCCACATGATGTGGCCGAGCTCGCGGTGGAAGGAGTCGACGGACCGGTCCCCGTCGATCGACAGCAGCCGCTCGATCCGCGTCCGCACCCGCTCCTCGGCCTCGCCGACCGCGGTCTCGGCGACCGGGGGGAGCTCGTTGCGGGCGATGTAGTCGTTGATCGTGTTCGGCAGGACGAAGTAGCCGTCCGCGAGGCCCTGCATGAGCGCGGAGGCGCCGAGCCGGTTCGCGCCGTGGTCGGAGAAGTTCGCCTCGCCGATGACGAACAGGCCCGGGATCGTGGACTCCAGGTCGTAGTCCACCCACAGGCCGCCCATCGTGTAGTGGACGGCGGGGTAGATGCGCATCGGCGTGTCGTAGGGGTTCTCGCCGGTGATGCGCTCGTACATCTCGAAGAGGTTGCCGTACTTGGCCTCGACCTTGTCCCGGCCGAGGCGGGCGATCGCGTCGGCGAAGTCGAGGTAGACGCCGAGCCCGCCGGGGCCGACGCCGCGTCCCTCGTCGCAGACGTTCTTCGCCGCGCGGGACGCGATGTCGCGCGGGACGAGGTTGCCGAACGAGGGGTAGATGCGCTCCAGGTAGTAGTCGCGCTCGTCCTCGGGGATGTCGTACGGCTTGCGCGTGTCGCCGGCCTTCTTGGGCACCCACACGCGGCCGTCGTTGCGCAGCGACTCCGACATCAGCGTCAGCTTCGACTGGTGGTCGCCGCTGACCGGGATGCACGTCGGGTGGATCTGGGTGTAGCACGGGTTGGCGAACAGGGCGCCGTGCCGGTGGGCGCGCCAGGACGCGGTGACGTTCGAGCCCATCGCGTTGGTGGACAGGAAGTACACGTTGCCGTAGCCGCCGGACGCGAGCACCACCGCGTCTGCCGTGTAGTGCTTGACCTCGCCGTTGATCAGGTTCCGGACGACGACGCCGCGCGCCCGCCCGTCCTCCATGATCAGGTCGAGCATCTCGTGCCGCGGGTACAGCTCCACGTTCCCGGCGTCCACCTGCCGCATCAGCGCCTGGTAGGCGCCGAGGAGCAGTTGCTGGCCCGTCTGGCCGCGCGCGTAGAAGGTGCGGGACACCTGCGTGCCGCCGAAGGAGCGGTTGTCGAGCAGGCCGCCGTACTCGCGGGCGAACGGGACGCCCTGCGCGACGCACTGGTCGATGATCTGCCGGGAGATGTCTGCGAGCCGGTAGACGTTCGACTCGCGGGAGCGGAAGTCGCCGCCCTTGACCGTTTCGTAGAACAGCCGGTACACGCTGTCGCCGTCGTTGCGGTAGTTCTTGGCGGCGTTGATGCCGCCCTGCGCGGCGATCGAGTGGGCGCGGCGCGGGGAGTCCTGGAAGCAGAACTGCTGGACGTGGTAGCCGGCCTCGCCGAGGGTGGCGCCGGCCGAGCCGCCGGCCAGCCCCGTGCCGATGATGATGATCTTCTTCTTGCGCTTGTTGGCGGGGTTGACCTGCTTGGCCTCGAACTTGCGGGTCGTCCAGCGCTCCTCGATGGGGCCCTTGGGCGCCTTGGCGTCGGCGATCGGCTCGCCGGACTTGTAGAAGCCGTTTGTCATGTCCTCAGCTGCCATGTGATCAGCTCACCCATCCGAAGGTGATGGAGACGGGGACGGCGACGAAACCGAGCGTGACCAGCGCGGCGACGGTCGCGGAGAGGCCCCGCAGGGCGTTGTGGCTGCGCGGGCCGCGCATTCCGAGCGTCTGGAACGCGCTCCAGATGCCGTGGTTGAGGTGGAGGCCGACGAGCAGGACCGCGACGACGTACCAGACGGTGATGTACCAGCGGGACGGGTCGAAGTCGGCGACCATCCGCTCGTAGGGGGTGGCGTCGGCGCCCTTGGGGTTCAGGGCGAAGAACGTGAGGTCCAGCAGGTGCCAGACGACGTAGACGGCGATGATGACGCCGCCGTACCGCATCGTCCGGGCGGCATAGCCCTGCGCGTGGGACTTCTTGCGCGACTGGTACTTCACGGGGCGGGCTGCCGAGGCGCGGCGCGCGAGCGACACCGCCGACCACATGTGCAGGACGACCGACACGCCGAGCACGAGCTCGATGACCGTCAGTACGGTCCGGTACGGGACCGCGGGCTCGCCCATCGTGCGCAGCCAGTGCGCGTAGTGGTTGAAGTCCTCCGCGCCGAGGAAGATCTTCAGGTTCCCGATCATGTGCAGGACCAGGTACAGCACGAGGATGCCGCCGGTGACGGCCATGACGGCCTTCTTGCCGACGGTCGACCGGTAGATCGCAGGTATCGCTATAGCCACGACCTGCACGCTATGTCCGGTTCGGCGATTCGTTCCAAGTCATGAACGCACTTGTGGCGATAGCCGCAGGCTATGAACACATGCGGCGAGGCCCTTGTGGCCGTTCCGTGACAATCGTCCGGGTGAGGGACTTCACAGCGGGTGCGGGAACCTCATCGGGGAGTGACCTAGAAGACATTGACTGAGGTCAGGAGCTTGTGATCAGCGTTCCCGATCAGCGCCCGGACCCGTCGTGGCCGGCCTGCCGCGACAGCAGGAGGACGGCGAGGTCGTCGGTGAGGGCGTCGCCGTTGAGCCGCTCGACCTCGCCCACCAGCGCGTCGATCAGCGACCGTCCGGCCGCGCCGCGGGTGCGCGCGGCGCGGGCGAGGTCGACCAGGCCCTCGGTGCCGAGCCGGTCGGAGCCGTCGCCGACCCGTCCCTCGATCAGGCCGTCGGTGTAGAGCATCAGGCCCCAGGACTCGCCGAGGTCGATCTCGGTGGTCGGCCACTCCGCGCCGGGCACGAGGCCGAGCGCCGGGCCGTGCGCGTAGTCGGGGAGCGCCGCGACCTCGCCGCCGTCGCCCGGCGCCCCGCGGAACAGCAGCGGCGCGGGATGGCCGGCCAGGTGCATCCGGGCGGTCCGCCGGGACGGCGCGATAGTGATCATGCAGAGGGTGGTGAAGATCTCCTCGCTGCGCCGCTCGTGGCCGAGGACGGTGTCGAGGGTGCCGAGGAGCTGCTCGCCGGTGTGCCCGGCGAGGACGAGGGTCCGCCACGCCATCCGGAGCTGGACGCCGAGGGCCGCCTCGTCGGGGCCGTGCCCGCAGACGTCCCCGATCATCAGGTGGACGGCGCCGCCCTCGGTCTGCACGGTGTCGTAGAAGTCGCCGCCGAGCAGCGCCCGCCGCCGGCCCGGCCGGTAGCGGGTGTGGTGCCGCAGGGACGGGTCCTCGATCAGCGGGACCGGCAGCAGGCCGCGCTCCAGCCGGGCGTTCTCGCGGCCGAGGATGCGGGCCTCGACGAGCCGCCGCTCGGTCTCCTCCGAGCGCTTGCGCTCGATGGCGTAGCGGATCGCGCGGGCCAGCAGCGGCCCGTCGACCTCCTGCTTGACCAGATAGTCCTCGGCGCCCGCGGCGACCGCCCGGACGCCGAGCCGGCCGTCGTCCAGGCCGGTCAGCACGACGACGGCGGCCGGGCCGGAGAACGCGAGCACCTGGTGCAGCCCCTCCAGCCGGTCGATGCCGGGCGTGGAGAGGTCGACGATGATGCACTGGGTGCGGCGCGTCAGCATGCGCCGCGCGGAGTCGAGGTCGCTCGCCACGGTGATCTCCGTGTCCAGACCGCTGTCGGCGAGCATCTTCTCCACCATGAGCACGTCGGTGGGGTCGTCGTCGATGAGGAGCAGGTCGATCCTGTCCTCGGTACCTGGCGTGAGGGGATGCGTCTGGTGACTGATGGTGCTCACAGGTCATTCCGGACTGTCGGGCTGGCGACGGCACTGGCAACGGCCGGGTCGTCCCGCCTGTTCCTGCGGCCGCAGGAGCGGTACGGGCCGCGCCGGGGCAGCGGCATGGGCCTAGCCGCCAGGGTCCCGGCTCATGGAGCGGAGGAAGCATCGCTCCGTACGGTGACGACTTTAGCGTGTCACCGCGGCCGGGCGCATCCCCCGAGCCCGGCTTCGCGAGGGTTTCCGGACCGTCCGAAACCTGTTCGTCCTGCTGAAAAACCAGTCGTGCGACAAGGGTCGCGCTGCATAGCCTTCGTCGCGTGAAGCCGTTGCCAGAAAAGAATCCTGGCGGCCCTGACCACGTCACCCGAGGGGGAGCGAACCCCCTCGATCCCTGGAGTGCCTCACGCGCCGACCGCCGTGCCCCGGCGCGCTACCTGCTCGCGCTGCTGCGCGCCCAGTGGCGCAGCGTGACCGCGGGCGCCCTCCTCGGGGTGGCCTGGATGCTCAGCCAGGCGCTGATGCCCGCCGCGCTCGGCCGCGCCATCGGCGACGGCGTCGCGGCGCGGGACGAGCGCGCCCTCGTGGCGTGGGCGGCCGTCCTGCTCGGCCTCGGCGTCGCGCAGGCCGTGACGGGCGTGCTCCGGCACCGGT
Organism: Actinomadura sp. K4S16; assembly: GCF_008327685.1. GTDB lineage: Bacteria > Actinomycetota > Actinomycetes > Streptosporangiales > Streptosporangiaceae > Spirillospora. Next base: position 88,715 of record NZ_BDDE01000015.1, on the reverse strand, counting down.
TCGCCGTGTTCAACTGGCTGGCCGCCGCGTACCGGACCGTCCAGCTCGTCACCCGGCAGACCACCCGCCTCGGTTCGACGCTGCCGAAGCGGCTGACCGCGGGCGAGGTGGTGAGCGTCGGCATGTCCGACGTGGCGCACATCGGGGAGGCCCTCGACATCATCGCGCGCGGGTCGGGCGCCGTGGTCTCGATCGTCGTCGTGGCCGGCCTCCTGCTGACGACGTCGCCGCCGCTCGGCCTGATCGTGCTGGTCGGCGTCCCGCTGATCCTGGTGGCCGCGGCGCCGCTGCTGCGCCCCTACCGCGAGCGGGAGCAGGCGCACCGCGAGCTGGTCGGCGAGCTGACCACGCACGCCACCGACCTGGTCGCGGGCCTGCGGGTGCTGCGCGGGATCGGCGGCGAGACGCTGTTCTCCGGCCGCTACCGCGCCGAGTCGCAGCGGGTGCGCGCGGCCGGGGTGGCGGTCGCGCGGGCCGAGACGCGGATGAACGGCGCCGAGGTGCTCCTGCCCGGCCTCCTGGTCGCGCTGGTCACCTGGGCCGGCGCCCGGTTCGCCGTGCGGGGGGCGATCGGCGTCGGGGAGCTGGTCGCCTTCTACGGGTACGCGGTGTTCCTGATCGTCCCGCTGAAGACCCTCGGCGAGGCCGCCAGCAAGATCACCAAGGGCCTGGTGGCGGCGGGCCGGGTCACCGCGCTGCTGCGGCTCGACCCCGAGCTGCCCGCCGCCGGGACGGCCCGGCCGCCGGCCGGCGCCGAGCTGGTCGACATCGCGTCCGGGCTGGTCGTGCGGCCGGGCCGGGTCACCGCGGTCGCGGCGGCCGGCCCGCGCGACGCGCAGGCGATCGCCGACCGCCTCGGCCGGTACGCCGACGGCGAGGTCGACTTCGGCGGCGTCCCGCTGCGCGCGGTCGCGGACGTCCGGAAGCGGATCCTGGTCGCGGTCAACGAGGACCGGCTGTTCTCCGGCCCGCTGGCGGAGTCCCTCGCGCCGGACGCCGACGGGCCCGCGCTTCAGGCCGCGGTCCGCGCGGCCTGCGCCGAGGACGTCGTCGACGCTGTCGGGCTCGACGCGCACGTGGCCGAGGCAGGGCGGGAGTTCTCCGGCGGCCAGCAGCAGCGCCTCCGCCTTGCGCGGGCGCTCGCCGCCGACCCCGACGTCCTCGTCCTGGTGGAGCCGACCAGTGCGGTGGACGCGCACACCGAGGCGCGCATCGCCGAAAGGCTCGGCGAAGCGCGCGCGGGCCGCACCACCGTGGTGTGCACGACGAGCCCGCTGATGCTGGACCGCGCCGACCACGTCGCCTTCGTCCGGGACGGCGTGGTCGTCGCGGAGGGAACACACCGGGAACTGCTGGACGCCGAGCCGCGCTACGCGGCGACCGTCACCAGAGGCGAGGCGGCGGAGAGGGCGACGACGTGAGCAACCAGATCCTGCCGGTCGCGACACCCGCGCAGGTGCGGGCCTATGCCCGGCGCCTCGTGCTCCGGCATCCCCGCGACCTCGCCGCGGTGCTGGGCCTGCACGCGCTGGCCGCCGCCACCGGGCTCGTCACGCCGCGGCTGCTCGGCGCGCTGGTCGAGGACGTCCGCGACGGCCGCGCCGACATCGACACCACCGGCCTCGCCATCGCCGGGTTCGTGATCCTCCAGGGCGTGCTGATCCGGTACGCCTACCTGGCGTCGGCGAAGCTGGGCGAGCGGGTGCTGGCCGAGCTGCGGGAGGAGTTCGTCGACCGCGTCTTGGCGCTGCCGCTGTCCACGGTCGAGCGCGCGGGGACCGGCGACCTGGTCACCCGCGCGTCCCGCGACGTGGACACGCTGAGCACCTCCGTCCGGTACGCGATGCCGGAGACGCTCGTCGCCGTCGTCGTGGGCGGGCTCACCGTCGCCGCGCTGATGCTGAACGGCCCGCTGGTCGCGCTGCCCGCGCTGGTCGCCGTGCCGCTGCTGGTCGCGGTGATGCGCTGGTACCTGCCCCGCGCCCACGAGGGCTACCTGCGCGAGAACGCGGCCTGGGCGCGCATCGGCGACGGGCTGGCCGAGACCGTCCAGGGCGCCCGGACCGTGGAGGCCCTCGGCCTCGCCGAGCGGCGGCACGAGCGCGGCGACGCCGACATCGCGGCGTCCTACAAGGTGGAGCGGTACACGCTGCGCCTGCGCACGGTGCTGTTCCCGGTGATGGAGATGAGCTTCGTCCTGCCCGTCGTGTCGACGCTGCTCGTCGGCGGCCTGCTCTACATGAACGGCATGGCGACGCTCGCGCAGGTGACCACCGCGACCCTGTACGCCCAGCAGCTCATCGAACCGGTCGACGCGCTCATGTCCTGGCTGGACGAGTTGCAGCTCGGCGGCGCCTCCCTGGCCCGGCTGCTCGGCGTGGGCACCGTCCCGCCCGACCGCGCGCCCGGCGACAGGCGGCCCGCCGGCGAGCGGATCACGGCGCGCGACGTCCACTACTCCTACCGGCCCGGCCACGACGTCCTGCACGGCGTGGACCTCGACCTGCGGCCGGGCGAACGGCTCGCGATGGTCGGGCCCAGCGGCGCGGGCAAGTCGACGCTCGGCCGCCTGCTCGCCGGCGTCGACGGCCCGCGCGCGGGCGCCGTCACCGTCGGCGCGGACGGCGGCGTCCCCCTGGTCGAGCTGCCCCTGGACGACCTGCGCGGCCATGTCGCGCTGGTCACCCAGGAGCACCACGTGTTCCGCGGCACCCTCCGCGAGAACCTCGTGATGGCCCGCCCGGACGCCACCGACGACGACATCCGCGAGGTCCTCGAAGCCGTCGATTGGGACGGCCCCGCCCTCGACACCGCCGTCGGCTCGGGCGGCGAGACCCTGTCGCCCGCCCAGGCGCAGCAGCTCGCCCTGGCCCGGCTCGTCCTCGCCGACCCGCACACGCTCGTCCTGGACGAGGCGACGTCGCTGCTCGACCCGCGCGCCGCCCGCCGCCTGGAACGCTCGCTCGCCGCCGTCCTGGACGGCCGCACCGTCGTCGCCATCGCGCACCGCCTCCACACCGCCCACGACGCCGACCGCGTGGCCGTGGTGGAGGACGGCCGCATCACCGAACTGGGCACCCACGACGCCCTCCTGGCCGCCCAGGGCTCCTACGCTGCGCTTTGGAGCTCCTGGCGGAGCTAGCCTTTCTCTCCTCCTTCGGGCCTGGCGGCCCTCCATCGTCGAGAAAGGCGGGCGATCGCTGGCATCGCTCCGTCTCGCCTTGCGGCTCGCTGCGCGATCAGGTTCTCGCTTCGCTCGAACCTGCCTTCGGACGCGATCGCAACCATTCAGGTTGTTGCCTGGTTGCTGTGGGGGCTGAGGTCGGCGCTCGCCGGTCATTGGCCCGCCAGGGACTCCTTTAGGAAGGAGACCTGGATGTGGAGGAGGTTCTCGGCGACCACCTCTTGCGGGGTCATGTGGGTGACGCCCGAGAGGGGGAGGACGGTGTGGGGGCGTCCGGCCGCCAGTAGCGCCGACGACAGGCGCAGGGTGTGCGCGGCCACCACGTTGTCGTCCGCCAGGCCGTGGATGATCATCAGCGGGCGCTTCAGGTCCGGGGCCCGGTCGAGCAGGGAGTTGGCGGAGTAGTTCTCCGGCTCCTCGTCGGGGTGGCCCAGGTACCGCTCGGTGTAGTGGGTGTCGTACAGGCGCCAGTCGGTGACCGGGGCGCCGGCGACGCCGGCGTGGAAGACGTCCGGGCGGTACAGGACCGCGAGGGCCGCGAGCCAGCCGCCGAACGACCAGCCGCGGATGCCGACGCGGTCGAGGTCGAGCGCGGCGGGGTGCTTGCGGGCGGCCTCGATCAGCGCGCTGATCTGGTCCTCCATGACGGGCTCGACGAAGTCGCCGCGCACCGCGCGCTCCCAGGCGGGGCCGCGGGCCGGGGTGCCGCGCCCGTCCGCGATCACGACGGCGAAGCCCTGGTCGGCGAGCCACTGCGCCTCGCAGTACATGCGCTGGACGGCGAGGACGCGCTGGGCGTGCGGCCCGCCGTAGGGGTCCATCAGGACGGGCAGGCGGCCGTGGTCCGGCTCCCACCCGGTGGGCAGCAGCACGGCGGTGCGCAGCTCGCGGTCCCCGGCGCGCAGCAGCTCCACCCGCGGCGTGATCATCGGGGTCTCGGCGAACGAGACGACGGGGTGGACCGCGGACGCGGTGCGCACCTCGGCCTCCGAGCCGGGGCGGTCGAGCCGCGCGCCCGTGACCACGGTGACGCCGCCCGAGCGGGTGCCGGAGAAGACGCCCTGCCCCTCGGTCAGCCGGGTCACCTCGCCGCCCTCGTAGGAGTAGAGGTGCACCTCGGTGGGCTCCTCCGAGGCGGTGAACAGGATCGACTCGCCGTCCACGCCGAGGACGGAGCGCAGCTGAAGGCCGGCGGGCGTGACGGGCTCGCCGGCGACGGTGATGCGGCGGGTGTCGGTCCCGGCGTCCTCGGTGGCCCAGACGAGGGCGCCGCCGTGCGTCCGGACGGGCAGACCGGGGATGATCTCCGTCCAGACGGGGTCGTGCTCGGTGTGCAGCAGCGACGTCTCGCCGTTGGTCGGATCGACCTTCAGCACCCGCTGGGAGCGCTGGTCGCGCGGCTGCACGACGATCAGCAGGCCGTGCCGGTCCCACACGGCGGTCACGAGGTAGGGGAACATGCCGCGGTCCCAGGCGACCGCGAGCCGCCCGCCGTCCACCTTCAGCAGCACCAGGGACACCATGGCGTTCGGCGTGCCCGCCGCCGGGTAGGCGATCTCGGACGGCGGCCGGTCCGGGTTGGCGGGGTCGGCGATGTGCCAGCGCTGCACGGGCGTCTCGTCCACCCGCGCGACCAGCAGGGTCCCCCCGTCGGGGGACCACCAGTGGCCGCGCATCCGGCCCATCTCCTCCGCCGCGACGAACTCGGCGAGACCGTAGGAGACCTGGTCGGACTCGGGCTCGACGAGCGCGCGGTCGTCGCCGCCGTCCATCTCGATGATCCGCGGCGTGCGGCCCGACACGTACGCGACGCGGCGGCCCGCCGGGTCGGGGCGCGGGTCGAAGACGGGCGCCCGGGCGGGCAGCTCCCGGACGAGCGCGGTGTCGAGGTCGACGGCGTAGAGGCGGCCGCCCAGGGTGAAGACGGCCTGCTCCACGGCGCGGTCGGTCGCGTACCCGACGATGCCGCCCGCCTGCTCGCGGGCGCGCTCGCGCCGGGCCCGCTCCTCGGCGGGCAGGTTCTCCTCGCCGGGGACGTCCAGCGCGGCCGGGTCGGCGACGCACTCCTCCTCGCCGGTGGCGGTGTCCAGCGTCCACAGGCAGGTCACCGGGTCGTCGCCCGCCCGGGTGCGCAGGAAGACGACGCGCGACCCGTCCGGCGCGATCTGGAAGGCGCGCGGGACGCCGAGGCTGAACCGTCGCGTGCGGGTGCTCTGCCGCGGATAGCTGATGCTCATGGCATCCGAGTCTGCCAGGGCGGTGCGGAAGTACGGCGCACGGCGGCCTCCTGCCCCCTATGATCACGGGTCGTCGCGTAGCGGACGGGAATGTCCCGTGCCCGTGTCCGCCCTCGCGTAAGCTCAAAGCTTCCCCAAGCACTTTCATCGTCGCGGGCTGAGGAGTGGTCAATGCCTGAGCTGCAGCCGGGAGACCCCCGGCGGCTCGGTTCCTACGAGATCGTCGAAAGGCTCGGTGAGGGCGGCCAGGGCGTCGTCTACGGCGGGGTCGACGCCTCCGGGAACCGCGCTGCGATCAAGCTCCTGCGGGCCGACCTGGCCGGCGACACCATGGCCCGCAACCGGTTCGTCCGGGAGGCGCAGGCGGCCAAGCAGGTCGCCCGGTTCTGCACCGCGCAGGTCCTGGAGGCCGACGTCGCGGGCGACCAGCCCTACATCGCGAGCGAGTACGTGCCGGGGCCGTCGCTGTACAAGCAGGTCACCGAGACCGGCCCGATCAGCGGGGCGCCGCTGGACCGGCTGGCGATCGGCACCGCGACCGCGCTGGTGGCGATCCACCAGGCCGGGATCGTGCACCGCGACTTCAAGCCGCACAACGTGATCATGGCCCCGGACGGGCCCCGCGTCATCGACTTCGGCATCGCGCGGGCCCTCGACACCGGGCAGACCAACGCGACCAAGGCGATCGGCACCCCGTCCTACATGGCGCCCGAGCAGGTGGCGGGCGCGACGCTCACCGAGGCCGTGGACGTGTGGGCCTGGGCCACCACGATGGTGTTCGCCGCGACCGGGCACCCGCCGTTCGGCGACGACACCGTGGTCGCGGTGATCAACCGGGTGATGCACGAGCCGCCGTCGCTGGACGGCGTGCCCGCCGACCTGCACCAGCTGATCGCCGCCTGCCTGGCCAAGGAGCCCGAGCGGCGGCCGACCGCCCAGCAGATCATGATGGCGCTGATCGGCAGCGGCCCGGGAGGCGGCCCCGGCGTCATCCCGGGCGCCGGGCAGACCCGTATGGACGACCCGGCCCAGGCCACCACGATGCTCGCGGAGGGGTCGACGCTCGCCGCGGGCGGCCTCGCCGGCGCGGGGATGATGGCGGGCGGCGCCACCCACCCGGGCCGCGGGGCGCCCGGCGTCGCGCCGCGCGACTACACCGGCACCCTCCCGCCTGCGGGCGGCCCCCCGACCGGGGCGCCCCGCGGCGGCTACAACGACTGGGAGCCCGAGCGCAAGTCCAAGTGGCCGATCTTCGGAGCGATCGCGGCGATCGCCGTGCTGGCCCTGGTCGTGGGGCTGTTCATGGCGACCCAGGGCAACAAGGACGACAGCGGCGGCACGCCCACCCCGGCCGTCACCGACTCCGGGTCGGTCTCGGAGTCGCCGACGTCCGAGGAGCCCGAGGCGCCCACGCCGACCCGTACCAAGACGCGTGAGAACACGCCGCCGCCGCGGACGTCCGAGCCGCCGTCGGAGACGCCGACCAGCGAGACCCCCACCGAGACGCCGACCAGCGACACGCCGACCACCACGCCCACCTCCCCCACCGGGGGCACCGGTGGAGGCGGTGGCGGCGCCGGCGGAGGCGGCGGTGACGGCACCGGCACGGGAGCGGGCGGCACCGGCGGCGGCACCGGCGGAGGCGGCTGACCCGGCCCCGCGGCGACCCTCCGGGATGTGCGGGGCAGGGCGGTCATCGCCGCCGTGCCGGGCCCTGAGTAGGCTCGGGGACTATGAAGGAGCCGCGGATCCTGTTCGTCCACGCCCATCCGGACGACGAGTCCATCGGAACCGGGGCGAGCATGGCCAAATACGCCGCCGAGGGCGCCCACGTCTGCCTCGTCACCTGCACGCTGGGCGAGGAGGGCGAAGTCATCCCCGAGGAGCTTCGCCACCTGGCCTCCGACAAGGAGGACGCCCTCGGCGAGTACCGGATCGGCGAGCTCGCCGCGGCCTGCCAGGCGCTCGGCGTCCGCGACCACCGCTTCCTCGGCGGTCCCGGTCGCTGGCGCGACTCCGGCATGATGGGCGCACCCACGAACGACGACCCGCGCTGCTTCTGGCAGGCGGACGTCACGACCGCCGCGCTGGACCTCGTGAGCGTCATCCGGGAGGTCCGCCCGCAGGTGATCGTCACCTATGACGAGCGCGGCAACTACGGCCATCCCGACCACATCCAGGCGCACCGCGTCACGTGGCGGGCGTTCGAGCTGGCCGCCGACCCGTCCCACGAGGACGGCGCCGAGCCGTGGCGGGCGGCCAAGGTCTACGCCTACGCCACCCCGCGGACGGTCCTCGCCCGCGCGATCGCGGTGATGCGCGAGGCCCGGCTGCCCTTCGCCCGCGTCGCGGGGCTGGAGGAGCTCGGTTCCGGCGTCCCGGACGGGGAGGTCACCACGGTCGTGGACGCCCGCGCCCACCTGCCCGCCAAGCTGGCCGCGCTGCGCGCCCACCACACCCAGATCACGGTCGCGCCCGAGCAGGTCGGGCCGTTCTTCGCGCTCTCGAACAACCTGGGGCAGCAGGCGTTCGGCACCGAGTACTTCATCCTCCAGGCGGGTGAGCTCGGCCCGGTCGGCCCCGGCCGCCGCGAGCGGGACCTGTTCGCCGGTCTGACGAGCACGGCGGACTGACCGGCCCCGGTACGCTGGCGTCCGTGGACAAGGACGACGAGGCCCGGGTGCGGCTCGCCAAGAACGCCCCCCGGGCGGACGAGGGCGCGAAGGACGCCGAGGCCCCGGCCGACGTCGCCGAGACAGGCGCCCCCGACGCCCCCGGCGCCCCCGAGGCTCCCGGCGACGGGAGCCCGGACGCCGGCGCGACCGCCCTGGAACCGGACGGCGGCGAGGGCCCCGGCGACGCGTTCGTGTCCGGCGCCGCCTACGCCGCGCTCGGCGTCCTCGGCGGCGTGTTCGGCGTGGTCGGCTCGTTCGTGCAGGACTGGACCGTCGGCCCCGTCCCGCTCGCGGCGCTCGTCCTGGTCGCGCTGGTCTTCGCGATGGCGTGGCTGTCGGGGAAGGGCATGGGCGGGCGCCTCGGCGCGACGGTCCCCGCGATCGTCTGGGGCGTCGTGGTGTTCGTCCTGTCGATGCGCCGCCCCGAGGGCGACCTCGTCGTCCCGGCGACGACGGCCGGGTACGTGTTCATCATCGGCGGCATGGTCGCCGCCGTGATCGGGATCATGCTCGTCCCGCCGGCCCGCCCGCCGGGCGACTGGCTGCTCGGCAAGGCGGGCCGTACCCAGCGGTAGCGCGGGTAGGAAATGAGGGCCCGCCCCAGGGGAGCGGACCCTCGTCTCAGCTAGCCATGGGGGCGGGTTCGGGATCCTTCTGCAGCGACGTGCCGGCCTGGTGGCCCTTGAGGGTGAGGCAGGCGGCGGCGCTGAGCAGGATGACGGCGATCGGCAGCCACATCGTCGGCTTCATGGCGTGGACGAAGCCGTGCGAGAACACCTGCCCGGCCAGCTCCTGGATGCGGTGCGCGACGCCCGGAGAGACGCCGGGCGGCAGCTGCTGCCGCGCCCCGCTCTGCCCCGCGCCGACCTCCAGGCCGCCCTTGGCGGCGTTCGCGAAGCCCTGCACGAAGCCGCCGCGCACGTCCGGCGGGAGGGCCGCCGAACGGGTGGCCGCCTCGTCCCGCAGTGAGGACGCGAGCTGGTTCTGCAGGACGGCGCCGACCGCGGCGCTGCCGAGCACCGACCCGACCTGCCGGATCATGTTGTTGACGCCGGACGCGGCGCCGGCGAGGCGCGGCGGGACGTTCCGCGTCGCCTCGGTCGCCATCGGCGCGAACACGCCGCCGATGCCGAGCCCTGACACCACGAGCGGGGCGATGAACGCGGTCCAGTGCGTGCCGACCTCGGCGACGACCAGGATCCACGCCATGCCGACGCCGTAGAGGGTCAGCCCGGCCATCAGGATGAACTTGCCGCCGATGCGGTCGGACATCCGGCCCGCGACCGGGGCGAGGAGCATCGACACCAGCGACGACGGCGCCATGACGAGGCCCGCCTTGAGGGCGCTGAAGCCGAGCACCGACTGCAGGTAGATCGTCATCGGCAGGAACATGCCGATCATGCCGACCGAGACGGCCGCGCCGACGAGGTTCAGGATCGTGAAGTTGCGGTCCTTGAACAGCGAGAACGGCACGAGCGGCTCGCGGTCCTGGCGGCCCCGCTGGTGCACCACGAAGATCACGAAGAGCGCGAGCCCGGCGGCGATCAGCCCCCAGATGCCCTCGTTCCACTCGTACTTCTGGCCCTCGGTCAGCGCGAACGTGACGCAGAACAGGGCGGCGGACGCCAGCAGCACGCCCGCGACGTCGAACCGGTGCCGGACGGTTCGGGTGTGGCCGGGCAGGATCGGGACGGCCATGGCCAGCACGAGGACGCCGATCGGCAGGTTCACGAAGAAGATCCACCGCCAGTCGAGGCTGGTGACCAGCAGCCCGCCGACCGTCGGCCCGGCGATGGTGGACACGCCCGCCACCGCGCCCCAGACGCCGAGCGCGGCGCCGCGCCGCTCCGGCGGGAACACGCTGATGATGATGGACATGGTCTGCGGCATCAGCAGCGCGGCGCCGAGCCCCTGCACGGCGCGGGCCGCGATCAGCTGCGCCGGGTCCTGGGAGATCCCGCACGCCAGGCTGGACAGCGTGAACAGCGCGACACCGGCGATGAACAGGTTCTTCTTGCCCCACAGGTCGCCGAGGCGGCCGGCGGTGATGAGCAGCACCGCCAGCACCAGGATGTAGGCGTTGACCACCCACAGCACCTGGTCCAGCGAGGCGTCGAGCTTGTCGATCATGCTCGGGATCGCGATGTTCACGATCGTCAGGTCGAGCAGTGTCATGAAGAATCCGAGGGAGAGCGTGAGCAGGATCGCCCAGGGATTGCCGCTCCATCTCTTCATCAGGCCCCCATTTCGTCGGTGCGCCTTGGTTCGTCGGCGCGTCGTGGTCGGGGCCGCGGGTGGCAGATGGCCCGCGGCTCGGTGTCGTCGAAGGTGAGCCGTCCGGTCTCCAGGTCGTCGACGAGCCCGCGCACGTAGTCGAGCTCGCAGCGCACGCGCGCGATCTGCCATTCCTGGTCGATCAGCTTGTAGCGCTCGATGCCCCGCTTGAGGAGCGACTCGTGCGCGGCCTGGTGCCCCGCCAGCGCCGCCTCCAGGAGGACGGTCCGCTTGCCCAGGAGCCGGGCGACCTCGCCCTCGGGCAGCAGGTTGATGAACGCCAGCGCGGTGCCGAAGAGCGGGAACTCCTCGGCCGGACGGACGAGCAGCTCGGCCAGCCGGAACTGCGCGGCGTCCCGCCCCGCGCTGGTCACCGCGTAGACGGTGCGCTCGGGGCGGCGGCCCTCCCGGCTGGTCTCCAGCGGCTCGATCAGCCCGGCCGCCGCGAGCCGCTCCACCGAGTGGTAGAGCGACCCGTGCGTGATCTTGACGGCCTGGTCGTAGGCGTGGTCGCGGATGCGCTGCTGCATCTCGTACGGGTGCATGGGCCCGTCGCACAGCATGCGCAGCACGGTGAGCGCGAGCGGCGTGAGGGGTCGTGACATGCCGGCAGCCTTATGGTCGATCTCGATTAGTCCACATAGACTAATCCAGTCAGACGACTTTCGTCATCTTCCTTTTGAATCCGGCATATCCGGCCAGGTCAGCGCACGGCGTCCACGGTGTTGGCGACGCCGTTGCGGGACACGTAGTCGCCGACCCGGTCCTCCCGGACGGCGGTGAACAGCTTGCCGACGCCATCCTCGTCCAGCAGTACGACACTCTGCCGGTCCCGCTCGGCCATCTGCGCGACCGGGGCCGTCAGATACTCCACGAGCGAGGTCTTCAGCAGCCGGTGCGCCAGCCCGCGCAGCGTGCCGGAGGTGACGGAGTCGTCCACGGTCACCGAGCGGGTCGCGGCCCGCACGAACCGGTCGATCCTGATCGGGTTGCGGGTGTCCAGCGCCCTGGAGGCGAGCGCGTGCAGGAACGCCTGCTGCCGCTTGATCCGGTCGAGGTCGCCGGCGGGCAGGTTCCACCGCTGCCGGACGAAGTCGAGCGCCTCGGCGCCGTTCAGGTGGTGCCGCCCCGCCTGCCAGGTCCGGTCGTGCATGGGGTCGTGGGTCGTCTTGGTGACGGTGACGTCCACGCCGCCGAGGGCGTCGGTCATCTTCACGAACCCGCCGAAGTCCAGCGCGGCGTAGTGGTCGACGCGGACCCGGGTGAGCTGCTCCACCGTCCGGATCAGCAGCGAGGGCCCGCCGTGGGCGAACGCCGCGTTGATCTTGGTGAGGCCGTGCCCGGGGACGGGCACCCAGGCGTCCCGGGGGATCGAGATCAGCGACACCCGGTCGCCGCGCCCGGACAGGTGCACCAGCATGATCGTGTCGGCGCGGGCGCCCATCGAGGGGATGTCCGCGCGCCGGTCGGACCCGATCAGCAGCCAGTTCTCGCCGCGCCCGGACGGGGACGGGCGGCCCCCGGCGGTCGGCAGCGCGCCCGAGACCCGCTTGATCTCGCCGTCGTAGAAGCGCTGCAGGAAGTACAGGCCGCCCGCGAGCAGCAGCAGGAGGCCCGCCGCCAGCCCCCCGCACCCCATGATCACCCGGCGTCGACTCCTGTTCCGCAGCATCCCCCCACCCTCGCCGCGGAACGCGGCGGAGGCGGTCGCGCCGGGCGGGCGCTGCCCGAGCCTTGGCGGAGACCCGGGTTTGCGTTGACGAAAAGTCGCCGGAAGTGAGCAAGGAACGCCGCCGGGCGCCGTTGACCGGCGGCGTTCCAGACCTGTCGCCGGCTGCGCGCCGGCCGTTCCGTCAGCCCTTGAGGGCGATCTCCAGCTGGTCGAGCGCCCAGTCGAGCTCGTCGCGCTCGATGACCAGCGGCGGGGCGAGGCGCAGCGTGGTCTCGTGGGTCTCCTTGGCCAGGACGCCGAGCTCCATCAGCCGCTCGCTGACCGGGCGGGCCCTGCCGTTCAGCTCCACGCCCGCCCACAGGCCGCGGCCCCGCACCTCGCGGACGAGGTCGCCGGGCAGCCGCCCGAGCCGGTCGTGCATGTGGGCGCCCAGCGTCCGCGAGCGCTCCTGGTACTCGCCGGTCCTCAGCATCGCGATGACCTCGCGGCCGATCGCGCAGGCGAGCGGGTTGCCGCCGAACGTCGAGCCGTGCTGGCCCGGCTTGAACACGCCGAGGACGTCCCGGTCGGCGACGACCGCCGACACCGGCATGATGCCGCCGCCGAGGGCCTTGCCGAGGATGTAGACGTCGGGCACGACGTCCTCGTGCTCGACCGCGAACGTGGCGCCGGTGCGGCCGAGGCCCGACTGGATCTCGTCGGCGATCATCAGCGTGCCGTTCGCCGTGCACAGCTCGCGCACCGCGCGCAGGAACCCGCTCGGCGGGACGTTCACGCCGGCCTCGCCCTGGATCGGCTCGATCAGCACGCCGACCGTGTCGCCGTCCATCGCGGCCTTGAGCGCCTCGACGTCCCCGTACGGCACGGTCCGGAAGCCCGGCGTGTAGGGGCCGTAGGAGTCGTGGGCGTCGGGGTCGGTCGAGAAGCTGATGATCGTGGTCGTGCGGCCGTGGAAGTTGCCCTCGAAGGCGATGATGTTCGCCTGCCCGGCCGGGACGCCCTTGACCTCGTAGCCCCACTTGCGGGCCGTCTTCAGCGCGGTCTCGACGGCCTCGGCGCCGCTGTTCATCGGCAGGACCATGTCCTTGCCGCACAGCTCGGCGAGCTCGGCGGCGAACGGGCCGAACTGGTCGTGGTCGAACGCGCGGCTCACCAGCGTGACGCGGTCGAGCTGCCGCCGCGCGGCCTCGGTCAGCCGCGGGTTGCGGTGCCCGAAGTTGACGGCCGAGTAGGCGGCGAGCATGTCGAGGTAGCGGCGGCCCTCGACGTCGGTCAGCCAGACGCCGTCGGCCTCGGAGACCACGATGGGAAGGGGGTGGTAGTTGTGCGCGCTGTGGTCCTCGGACATCGCTCGCAGCTGGTCGGTCGGCGTCACGACGCTCCTTCGCGGCTCGGCCCGGCCGGTCGGGCCGGGGCATGGCTGGGACACCGGGCACGATGCCGGTGCCGAGGGGGAGGAGGCCGGGCGGATCAGGTGGCCGCCGGTCCGTACCCAGCGTATGTTCGGAAATGAATTCCGACCAATGACGAAAACCGACTTAGGGGGTGTTATTTGTTGCGTCTTGACGAGCTGGACCGGCGAATCGTTGCGCGGTTGCTGGAGGACGGGCGGGCCTCGTACGCGCAGATCGGCGACAGGGTCGGGTTGTCGGCGCCCGCGGTGAAGCGCCGCGTCGACCGGCTCCGCGCGGACGGAGTGATCAACGGCTTCGCCGCGGTGGTCGACCCGGCCGCGCTCGGCTGGACGACCGAGGCGTTCATCGAGATCTTCTGCACCGGGGCGACGTCCCCCGAGGAGATCTACTCCAGCGTCCGCGGCCACCCGGAGGTCGTCGCGGCGTACACGATCAGCGGCGACGCCAGCGCGCTCGTGCACGTGCGGGCCCGCGACATCCAGCACCTGGAGCAGGCCCTCGAGCGGCTGCGCCGGGAGGACAACATCACCGCGACCAAGACGTCGATCGTGCTGTCCCGGCTGATCGGCCGCCCGACCGACGCGCCTTCGGCCTGAGCCGTCACCGCCTGAGCCGTCACCGCCGTCACCGCCGGGCCGTCGCGGCCGGAGGCTGTTACCAGCCAGTAGGCTGCCGCCATGGACTTCGCGACCGCTGACCTCATCGACGACTTCGGGGAAGAGCTGCGCAGCTGCGAGACGCAGTTCCGGCAGTACGGCAAGCGGAGGGCGTTCGCCGGCCCGGTCGCGACCGTGCGCTGCCATCGCGACAACGGCCTGGTGAAGAGGCTGCTCAACACGCCGGGCGAGGGCCGGGTCCTGGTCGTGGACGGCGCGGGCTCGCTGGCGTCCGCGCTGATGGGGGACATGATCGCCGCGGCGGCGGTGGCCAACGGCTGGGCCGGGGTCGTGATCAACGGCGCGGTGCGGGACGTGGCGGCGCTGCGCGAGCTGGACCTCGGCGCGAAGGCCCTCGGGTCGAACCCGCGCAAGAGCGCCAAGGACGGCGCGGGCGAGACGGAGGTCCCGGTGACGTTCGGCGGCGTCGAGTTCCGTCCGGGCGACTGGCTCTACAGCGACGAGGACGGCATCGTCGTCGCGGAGCGCGAACTCCCGTTCTGAGGAGTCCCGGCCCGCGCCCCGAGAGGCCCCGACCCGCGCTCCGAGAAGCCCGAACCCCTCATGCGACCTGGCGGCATGGCGTGAGCTGCCAGGGTTTCGGCGCAAGATCGTGCAAGTCGGCCCTAGCCCGGCGCGGGCGTCCGTCCTTACCGTCTCTCCGCAACCCACCCGAGGTAGGGGAGACATGCGCGCCAAGAAGACACTGCTGGTGCCCGTGGCGGCGATGGGGCTCGTCGTGGGACTCGCGGCCGTGCCGGCCGCCGCGCAGCCGGGACCCTCGATCCCGAAACCGACCGCGAACCCCTGGCAGATGCGGCACTGGCCGCAGACGCAGCCGTGGCAGCGGGCCGAGCCGTCCGCCCGGACGTTCGCGGCGGGCGCCCCGCGCCCGATCGACCCCCAGAACTACGAGCTTCCCGACACGATGACCTGGGACGACTACACCTCGATCCCCGGCACGTCGTGGTCGGACCCGGCCCGCAAGGGGTCGGTGAAGAACTTCAACGTCGCGATCGTCCTCACCGACTACCCGAACCAGCCGTTCGAGGTCACCCAGCCGAAGAACTCGTCGGTGTTCGGCAACCCGGTGAAGGTCGGCGACGTCCCGCGCGAGCAGGTCGCGAAGTTCTACCAGGACTTCCTCAACAAGCCGCAGGATCTGAACCACGGCCACACCCTCCACGAGTACTGGATGGAGGACTCCGGCGGCCGGTTCGGGGTGAACCTCACCGGCTTCGGCGCCTACAAGATGCCCGCCAAGGACCACGAGTACGGCGTGGACGGCATGCAGGGCGGGACGGGATGTCCGACCGGCGACACCTGCGGACGCGACCTGCGCAAGGACGCGCGGGACGCGTGGGTCGCCGACATCGGCGAGGAGGCGGCGAACAAGTTCGACTTCGTCTTCTTCCTCAGCGCCGGGCAGGACGAGTCGTCCACGTGGCAGGAGTTCGGCGAGATGAAGTTCGGCACCAAGGAGCAGGTGCCGAACGAGTGGGGGCCGGGCGACCCGAGCCTGCCGAACTGGGTGAAGACCCGGTACATCCCCTGGACGTCCTGGCAGGCCGGCTCGACGATCTGGCCGAACGCCATCCCGGGCGTCTCCTCGACGCAGGCCGAGAGCTCCGGCATGTCGGTGTACGCGCACGAGTTCAGCCACATCCTCGGCATCGGCGACAACTACAACAACCCCTACGGCGAGCCGCCGCGCCGCTCCTACAGCGGCCCGTGGGACATGCTCAGCCGCGGCACGTTCAACGGGCCGGGCGGCCCGCACAGCCGGTGGACGATCCCCGCGACGGGCGGCGGGTCCATGGGCGCGCAGCACATGCTCCGCAACAAGCTGAAGCTCGGCATGGTGAACTCCGACAACGTGCTCCAGCTCGGCCGGGACGAGCTCGCCGCGTCCGGCATGGTCGTGGCCAATGTGACCGCTCGGACGGTCGACCCGGGCAAGGGCGGCCTCACCGGCATCAACGTCAAGCTCGGCGCGGGCGGCGACAAGAGCCCGAAGTGCGACACCGGGACCGACCCGCTGTGCGACGGCGGCGGTTACGACAACTACACCCTCGAAGTCGTCGACCGGATGGGCACGGACTCCTTCACGCCCGACTCCGGCGTCCTGCTGGCGAAGACGAAGGACCAGGACCGCGCCCCCTTCATCTGGGTCGAGGACGCCAACCCGCAGGACATCGACAAGGTGGACTTCGTCCTGCCGGACGGCACGCCGAAGAAGATGACGATCGGCGACTACCGGCAGCTCTCCGACGCGCTCTACCACGCGGGGACGGACTCGGGCAGCGAGTACGAGTACGTCGACCAGGCGAACCGGCTGCACTTCTACGTCCTGAACCTCAGGCGCGACCGCAGGGGCGTCCTGTCCTACACGGTCGCGGTCAGTTCGCTGGACGGCGCCGGGCCGCAGCGGCGCGGCGTGCGGGTCGACTCCGGCCCCGGTCAGCGGACCGCCGCGGGCTGGACGAAGTGCACGATGACCCTCACCAACACGGGCCGGGGCGGCGACGGGCGCCACGGCTCCGACGTGTTCCGCCTGAAGGCCGCCGTGTCCGGTGACGGCTGGACGACGGCGCTGCCGAACGCGCTCGCCACCGCCCCGGCGCAGGGCCGCACGAAGGTGGAGGTCTGGGCGAAGCCCGAGCCGGGCGCCGACCGCCACGCGCTGCTCCGGCTGACGGGGACCTCGGAGAGCGACCCGTCGAAGTCCGACTCGGGGACGTGCGCCCTGCACTGACCCGAACCCGGACGGGACGGTCTCCCGAGGTGGAGGCCGTCCCGTCCCGGATGTCCGGGATGCCCGGGGTGAAGCGGCCGGAGTAACGGACCGCGTAACCAGACTTGCCCTTCCCTAGATCGTCTATGGGTCGTCCGCCGCGCCGGCCGGGGTAGGCGACCGACTGTGATGATCTCGCGACGTATTGTGACAGCGGTCCGACGGCCCGGGGCGGCGGCCCTCGTGGCGGGCGTCCTCGCGGCCGGTGCGCCGGCGGCCGGTCCGGGCGTCGCGCACGCGGCGGACGCCAGGGCCCTGGCCGCCCCCATGAATCCGCGCGACTTCGACCTGCGTTCCGGCGACGACCTGAGCGGGCCGGTCCGGGCGCTCGGCGGCAGGCTCCGCAGGGCCGGCGTCAGCGCGCTGCTCCGCTCGTCCGGCCACGACAGGCTGGGAAGCGGCTGCGGCGAGGCGGCCGGGGTCCCGGCCGGATCCCTCGTCTACTGCTTCGACAAGGCGGACAGCAACACGCGCAGTTGGGTCCCGCAGGGCGTCACGTCCGTCTCTGACGCGACGGCGGGCGAGCGGTGGGCGGGCGGCGTCAGGCCGATCCTGGTGTCCTGGCACAACGGCGGCCGGGTCAGGGTCACGTTCGTGGACCCCGAACGGCGCGCGTACCGGCACGCCCTGCTCGTCGAGCCCGTGATGGAGGAAGGGCGGCCCACCTACACCGACGTCGGCATCCACGCGGGCGGCATCGCCTGGTACGGCGACAACCTGTACGTCGCCGACACCCGGCACGGGCTGCGCGTGTTCGACATGCGGCAGATCTTCGACCTGGCCGGGAACGGCGCGGGGTCGACCGACCATGCCGACCGGATCGGGCTGTACGGCGGCAAGTACTACGCCCACGGGTTCCGGTACGTGATGGCGCAGACGGGCAGCTGGGAGTTCGCCCGCGGCAAGGTCGGCGGCACGTGCAGGGGGTCCGGCCCGCTGCGCATGTCGTGGGCCGCGGTCGACCGCACCACCTGGCCGCACGTCCTCATCGCCGGCGAGTACTGCCGTCCCGCCTGGGCGCAGGGACGGGTGGTGACCTGGCCGCTGGGGGCGCTGGCCGGCAGGGGGACCGTGCGCCCCGAGGGCGGCGCGAGCCTTCCGGTCGACCGCGTCCAGGGCGCGGTCAGGGCGCACGGGCAGTGGTGGTTCACCCAGAGCCACGGCGAGAAGCCGGGCCGGCTCTTCTCGACCCGCTACACCGACGGGGGCTGGGCCCCGGTCCGGGCCCGGACGATCTCCCCGGGCCCGGAGGACCTGTCCTGCTACCGGGGCCGCCACCGCGTCTTCACGCTCGCCGAGCACCCGGGCCGCCGCGCCCTGTGGGCCTTCCACGCGGCCGCCTGCTCCTGACCGCGGTGCGGGAGGGGGCGGGGCGGGAGTGTTCGCACCGCCCCACTTCTCACGCGCCGACCCGCGCCTCGGCCGGTTCGGCTTCCGCTGGGGGCTTCCGCCCGAGGGCCCGTGCGCCGCCCACCGCGTTGATCAATGAGCCGAGCGCCACGGAGCCGATCGCCGCTGCGCCCAGCGCCGCCCCGATCCAGGCCGTGGACGTGTAGCCCTTCCCCGCGTCGATCGCGAGCCCGCCGAGCCAGGGGCCCGCCGTGATGCCGATGTTGAACGCGATGACGTTCCCCGCCGCGACCAGCGTCGACGCCCCGTCCACCAGCCCGAACGCCCGGGAGTTGAGCGTCGGGTTCGTCCCGAACCCGACGAAGCCCAGGAGGAACACCAGGAACACCACGGGCAGGGGCGACCGCGCCGCGAGGGCGAGCAGCACGGACACGACGGTCAGCCCGGCGAATCCCGCGTACAGCGTCTGGACGCCCCACCTGTCGGCCGTCCGCCCGCCGACCGTGATCCCGATGAGCGCGCCGACGCCGTAGAGCGCGAGCACGCCCGGCACCCACGCCTCCGCGATCCCCGTCGTCTCCGTCAGGAACGCGCCGAGGTAGCCGAAGGTGGCGAGGAGCCCGCTCGTGGCCAGGGCCGTCGTCCCGTACAGCAGCCAGAGGCGGGGCACGGCCATCGCGCGCACCTCGTCCCGCACCCGCGGCGGTGCGGCGTCCGCCCGCGCGGCGGGGATCGTCGCGGCCACCCCCGCCATCGCGGCCGCCGACATCGCCGCGACCGCCCAGAACGCCGCCCGCCAGCCGAGATGCTGCCCGACCACCGTCCCGGCGGGCAGTCCCACGATCGCCGCGACCGTGAGGCCGCCGGCGACGACGCCCATCGCCTTCCCGCGCGCGTCCCGCGGCACGAGGTCCACGGCGGTCGCCGCCGCCACCGCCCAGAACCCCGCGTAGACGAACGCGCCGACGAGCCGCATCGCGAACAGCGTCCAGTAGCCGGGCGTGAGCGCGCTGACCGCGTGCGTCAGCGCGAACACCGCGAGGAACGCCAGCATCGCCCGGCGGCGCGGCCAGCGCAGCGTCAGGAGGGCGAGCACCGGCGCACCCGCCAGCATCCCGATCGCGAACGCCGAGATCAGCAGCCCGGCGGCCGGCACGGACACGCCGAGGTCGTGCGCCATGCCGGGCAGCAGGCCCGCGAGCATGAGCTCTGAGGTCCCCTGCGCGAAGATCGCCAGCCCCAGCACGTAGACGGCCAGTGGCATCGGTGTCCTCCTGTATTGGATAGATCAGTACAAAACAAGGGCGTGAAAAAGGGCGGCGCACCGGCCGCCCGGGTCAGAGGGAGAGCATCGCGGTGTCCGCGATCGACTTCAGGGTTGCGCGGTCGGCGCCGCCGCGCGCCGCCACCTGGATGCCGCTGATGGTGGAGATCATGAAGTGCGCGAGCGCGCCCGCGTCCTTGGCGGCGTCGATCTCGCCGGTGCGCATGCCCTCCTCGATCGCCGCCTTCAGGGTGGCGAACCGCAGCCGCCGGTCCCGTTCGAGCCGCCCGGCGATGTCGGGATCGTGCGGGCCGAGTTCCACCGTCGCGTTCACCACCAGGCATCCGGACGGGTCGTCGTCGTCCGGGAGGGCGGCCCAGTCCAGGACGGTCCGGAGGCGCTCGCGCACCGTCCCCTCGCCGTCCCGCAGATGCTCGACGAGCCGGGTGGTGCGCACCTCCATGTAGTGGGTCAGGGCCTTGACGAACAGGTCGCGCTTGCTGGCGAACGTGTTGTAGATGCTGCTGCGCCCGAGCCCGGTCGCCGCGCACAGCTCCTGCGTCGACGTCGCCTCGTACCCGGCCGCCCAGAAGGCCCGCATGGCCGACTCCACGGCCCGCCCCTCATCGAACTTCCTCGGCCGCGCCATAGCGCCACCGTAACACGTTATGGACAGCTCGATCCAATATCATCGGACGCTGCCAGCCGCGAGGACGGCCCTGGAGCGCCCGGGGCCAGGACTGTGTTCCGCGAGGCCACCGCCTCAGGTGTCCAATGCCTACTAGTGGAGTTCAGCGATCTGAACGTCCCATTGGTAATCCCGTCGGACGAACACGCCTCTGCCGAACGGAAGAGGGCCGACGGGGGGCTCGGCTGCGTACACCTCCGCCTCCCAGCTCTCGCCGGCCCCCAGCAGCACTGCCGGAGCACGGAGCTCGCGCAGGTCGATTACCAGCGGGTCACTCGGAGAACCGGGGGAGGTCGCTTCGCGTGCCAGGACAAGGTGGATGTGGGGCTTCCCGAGCAGCATCTGCAGGAGCGCCCGCTGGGGGCGGTCGTTGAGGTCACGATCGATCACGACCGAGTACACCTCGCCGATCGACGGTGTTTCGAGGGTCTTGGCCATGAGCTGAGCGAACTTCTCGGATGAGTTGATGTAGGTGACGCCACGGGGGACCGGGTTCGTGCGGTCAAAGCGTGCCGTGGGCGTTCGCAGGATCTCGTGGGTGTCGAGGACATAGACATTTGCGGGACGTGCTTCACCGTGGTCCACGAGCACTTTTATGAGGACGCGGAGAAGGTTCGCCCGTTCAGGGGCGTCCGGTCCGGTGACGAGTAGGTGGCGATCCCTGGCGAAGTCCACGAACACGGGTCTGCGCGTGCGGGGATGAAGACCGATTGGTGCGCACCCCTGGGGCATAACGGGTAGGTCCATGACAGACAGCGTGGACACAAGGTATTCGGGTGCAGCGCCCAACGCGTCGAGGACCGTGAAACGTTCCGTGAAGTCGGGCAGGTCCGAAGGGAGGTCAGGTGCCCGTCCGGCGTCGCAGGACAGGATGACCAGAGGGTCGTCGGGCTGTTCGTCCATCACCGCGATCAGTGCTTGGACGAGGCCCCGGCTGAGGAGGTCGGGCGTGGTGCCCGGCATGTGCGTATCCTCGATGAACAATACTCTGCCGCGGAACTCCCGGAACAGCTCAGGGACCGATTCGACCGCGTTACCCAGCCTAGGGGCGACCGTGCGCCAGTCGATCACGTTCAGCCCGCCGTCCGAGAGGACCCCGAGGTCGGTGAGGATCTGTCCGTACCGCTCCGCGAGCATCCGGGCGGTCGGTCCGTGGGCATCGGTGAGGATCAGCTGCCGTGGCATGCGGCGAGCCCTCAGGGCATCGGCGTCTCGCGTGATAAGTGCCCGGAGCGTCCCGTCCACGATCTCATCAACGTGAAGGGGTGCCATGTTGGCGAGCAGGTCATCGAGTTCTACCGAAGCGGCATTGTCCGCTCCCGGGGTCTTCAGGGCTTTGCGGGTTCGGCGGACGAAGTCGTCGACGGTCTCCCGTGGAGGCTCCGGGGCCAGGGTGAAGCGCTGCGGTGCGCCGCCGCCGGCGAGGAGGTAGGCCGTCGGCTCGTCGGCCGGGAACTCCAGGCTCGCCTGCCCGAGGACGTACTGGAGCTGGTCGGGCGGCAGGCGGTTCGCGGCGATGCGCCAGCCGAGGAGGGGCAGGAAGCGGCCCCAGATCGTGGTGTTCTCGACGGTGGACGAGGTGAGCAGCAGCTGGACGTCGAGCGCTCTGCCGCGTTGCGCCAGCGAGAGGAGCGTCTCACCGATCTCGGGCCTGCTGAGCGGGAACGTGAGCGACACGTCGGCGACCACCACCAGGCGCGGCCGTGCTTCGGGCGGCGCCTCGGGCGGCGGGACGGCGGGCCGCTCGCCCGGCTGGTAGTCCTCGAAGAAGTTCCACCAGACCCGGTCGACCGAATGAGGGTCCTGGCGGAACCGCTCGTACAGTTCGTCCACCGACCACGGGTCGGTGGCGCGAATCGAGTCCCGCGGCACGTTCTGCGGCGGTGGCGCGGACCGCGCTTCGAGTTCGCCGGACAGGAAGTCGAAGAACCGCCGGAGTCTGTTCGGAGAGCCCAGCAGCTCTTCCTCGGAGTAGCGGACGTGCGGTAGGCCGATGGGCTCGCCGAGCGGATGCTCACCCAGCCCTGCGAAGACGAACTGCAGGTCCGCCGGAGAGTGTCCTGAGGCGAGGGCGAGGGTGATGGCGCGGACGATCCTCTGGCGGGCCGCGGGACTGCCGACGATCAGGCCGTGCGGGATGCCCGACGAACGGTCGAGCGGATAGAGGCTGAGGAGATGGCCGCCCGGCCGGTAGCCGATCGCCGGGCTGCGGGGCGTGTCGGCGGACATCGCCCATGTCTCCCGCAGAATCCCGTCCGATCCGCCGCCGTTGAGGCTCAGCACGTCGAACTCGCGGGAAAGCATCCCAGGGGGAACGGCATCAGGGGGCACTTCGGGCAGGAAGACGTCCCCATCGGACGACGGCTCCGGTTCCCCCAGGTCCAGTTCCAGTTGCTCCGGCCGTGGATCCTCCGGCCAGGGGAGTTCGCGGGCGCGTCGTCCTTGGCGATTCATCTTCTCTATGAGCCGGTGGGCGGCGTCGCTGTAGATGTGCGCGGGCTGGAACGCTGGGTGGGCCCGGTCCGCGAAGACGTGGAGGAAGGCGACTCCTTCGCCGGGGATCCCGATGTTCCAGCCGAGGTGGTCGCGGAGGGGGCTCGGCAGGGGCGCGTCTTTCGATGTGCAGAAGACGAACCTCATCCCCAGCGGTGCTCCCGTCTCACAGAGCCAGGCGAGCGGCTCGATCAGGTCCGGGCGCGCATCCAGCAACGGGCCGGTGTCGTCGATGACGATGACCAGGGCGGGGAGGGGCGCATGGTCGGCGCCCTCGACGATCGCCGTCTGGTACTCGTCCCACGTGGAGAATCCGGCGTTCTCCAGTGCCCGGGTGCGGCGGATCCTTTCGTCTTCGAGTGCGGGCACCTGCATGCTGATCAGCGGGGAATCGTGGGTACGGGCGAAGGCGTAGTAGGCGACGTGAGGAAGGCCGGCCAGACCGGTGAAGCCCCCGCTTCCGTGGAAGCCCACGAAGACGAGGTTGACGATGTCCGGGGAGTGGGTGAGGGCCAGGCTGAACAGGGTCGTCCGCACCAGCTCGGCGCGGTCGTGCGGCGGGGCGATGATCAAGCCGTGCGGGAGTTCCGGATTGGTGCGGAGGACGTCCAGCGTCACCGGGCCGCCGCTGTCCTCCCCGATGGGTATCTCGCGGGGGGCCTCGCCCCACTCGTCGAGAAGCTCCTCGGCCGGGGTGTCGAAGAGGTCCAGCAGGTCCAGGGCCCGGGGCATCTCGGGTGGGGGCGGCCCAGGGGTGAGGTGGGAGCGGGCCTCCGGGGTCACGAGGGCGAAGTGGTCGGTGTCGGCGGTGAGGACGACAGGTCCGCCGTCGTCCGGCAGGAGGGCGCGGAACGTCTCGGCGGACGTTCCGGCGCGGCGCTCGATCTCGGCGGAGACGGCTTCGAGGACGTGCCGCGTGTGCAGGGCCTCCGGGCGCGGGAGGGTGTCGAGGAGGGCCTCGCGGGCGCCGGGGACGAACTCGTAGCGCACCCCGCCGGCCGGGCGGAGCAGGCCGCTCAGCAGCACCTCGGCGAGCCGGCCGGGGCCCGAGCCGCCGAGGATCCGGTGCTGGATCAGGCGCATCACCGGCAGGGACGGGACGGAGACGGCGACGTGGGCGGCCAGTTCGGCGGCGTCCGGTGAGGCGGTGGCGAGGAAGCGGCGGACGCGCTCGGCGATCGGCAGTTCCTGCTCGCGCCGCACCGGGGCCGTGCCGGACGGCCGGGCCGGCAGCATCGCGACGGCGGCCGGCTGCGGGTCGGCGCCGGAGACCAGCCGGGCCCACGCGCCGAACCAGCGGGGCGCGATCTCCAGGACGGGGACCGGGACGCCCGCCCCGGCGGCGCCGTCGTAGGGGGTGAAGCGCAGGTCGGTGTTCGGGGCGCCGGGACGGGGGAGGGCCGCCAGGCCGGGGGAGGGCGGGGCGGCGGTGCGGCGCCAGAGGCGTTCGGCGAGCGGCTGGACGATCGCGGTCGGCCCGGCCTGCGCCCAGCGCCGCACGGCCTGGACGGCGCGTCCGTTCCACCAGTGCGGGCCCGAGCAGTCGCTGAGGACGAGCACGGCGCGCCGTCCGGAGGCGTCCAGGAGCGTCCTCGGGTCCTGCGGCGGCGCCTCGGGGGTGGAGGAGACGCGGCCCGTCCCGTCGAGGTGGCTGAGGTGGACGTCCTGGAACGCGCCCTGGCGGAGCAGGGTCTCGGCCAGCTCGCGGGCGAGGGGGCGCCAGAGCCGCATGGTGGGACCGGTGTCGATGACGAGGTCGAGGCCGAGCCAGCGCTCGGGCGACGGGACGAGGACGGGCGTCCACAGGCGGGTGTCGGCGACGCGCGCGGCGGTCGCCTCCTCGTCCAGTTCGACGCGGTGCCGGGACGGGACGCGCCGCTTCAACGGGCGCAGCGCCCGCTGGACGCCGAGCGGATCGGCCAGCATCGGCGCGGTCGGGACGAGCACCTCCGACGCCCGCCCCACCGGTTCCGCTTCGGCGGCGGGGCGCGGGTGGAGCCCGGTCAGCGGCTCGGACGGGCGAGGCGGCGCGGGCTCGGGCGGCTTGGGCGGAGAGGGGGCGTCCACGGGCCCGTCCGCGACCGGCGGGGTGGCCGGAGAGACGGCAGGGCCTTGCTCCTCGGTGGGGGAGATGTGGCAGGCGAGCCACAGCATCTCGCTCAGTTCGCGGGCGTCCGGCGGCGGCCCGATCGCCGACAGGACGTCGCGGAGCCGGTTGATCGTCATCGGCTACCGGTCCCGGCTACTCGTCGTCATCGCCGGGCCCGGTCAGGTAGGGCATGATGCGGTCGGCCAGGGCGAGGCGGTCCTCGGCGTCGGCGTGGCGGCACAGGTAGACGGCGTTGAGGAGCTGGTCGGTCGCCAGCGTGCCCGACGCCGAGCGCTGGAAGAAGCGGCGGACGAGGTCGTCGCTCTCGGCGGCGAGCGACCCGAGGTGCTCCTGGACGATCGCCGCCAGCTCGCCCTTGTCCGCCGGCTGCCGCAGCTTCACGGTCACGCAGCGCCGCAGGAAGGCGGGCGGGAACTCGCGCTCGCCGTTGCTGGTCATCACGACCAGCGGGAACGCGCGGCAGCGGACGGTCCCGGCGGTGACGGTGACCCGGGCGCCCGGCCCGTCGGCGGTCATGACCTCGGCGTCCGGCTCGGCCCGGCGGGTCAGCTCGGGCAGCTCGTACTCGCCCTTCTCGAAGATGGTGAGCAGGTCGTTGGGCAGGTCGATGTCGCTCTTGTCGATCTCGTCGACCAGCAGGACGCGGGGCCGCCGGTAGGGGAGCAGCGCGGTGCCCAGCGGGCCGAGGCGGATGAAGCGGCCGATGTCCTCCTCGTCCGGCGCGCCGTGCCGTCCGCCCTCGCCCTGCCGTCCCGCCGCGTACAGGCGGGTGAGGGGGTCGTACTGGTAGAGGCCGTCGCGGAGGGTGGTCCGGCTGGTGATGGGCCAGTGCAGGACGGGCCCGAGCCCCAGTTCGTGGGCGACGGCGTAGGCCAGCGTCGACTTTCCGGTGCCGGGCGGCCCGGTCACCAGCAGCGGGCGGCGCAGGTACAGGGCGGCGTTGACCTGCTGCACGGCATCACCGGACGGACGGTACGTCGTCGCGTGGTGCTCGTTCCCGGACCCGCCGGGAGGGGGCTCCAGGACGGGCGCTCCGTCGAACGCGCGCCACGGCGGCGGCGGAGGCAGCCGGTCGATGCCGTCGTGCGTGCGTCGGCTCCCGGTTAGAGCAGCCAGTCGGGCACCTATACCTCCATCGCGAGCGGGGGGTCGGGAAGCCGGGACGGATCGTCCCACAGCAGTGTCAGGTCGCGCCCGCAGTGCGGGATGCCCTTGGGGGCGACGAGCGCGGCCTTGCGCAGCGCGAGGGCCAGTTGCGGCAGGTCGCCCGGATGCTTCTCGCCGACCGCCGTGGTCAGTTCGTCGAGGACGCGGTGGCCCGGGCAGTCCTCATGGGTCGGCGCGTCGCACCGGGTGCGCGTCCACAGCATGACGGGGATGCCGTTGTTCAGCGCGGCCGTCAGCCAGCCCTTCACCGGGCGCGACCCGTACACGAGGACGCAGAAGTCGATGTTCGCCTCCAGCCAGTTCTGGAAGTCGCTGCCCTTGCGCGGCGCGTCGCACGCGATCGGGCGCGGATCGCTGCGGCCGCGCTGGTTCAGCAGCCGCCAGCGGTGGTGCGCCTGGTCGCGGCGGAACGACCCGGGCTGGAGCCGCTCCACGTCCCGCACCACCACCGGGTACACCCGCATGGGGATCCTGTTGCGCGGGTCGACGTACCACTGCTCGAACGGCTTGCCGAGCCAGCCCTCCGGCACCGCGAACTCGATCATCCACTCGCGGCCGAACAGCGCGGGCGCGAGCGCTGCCACCCCCGCCTCCACCACCGGCCGCACCCGCTTCTCCGGCACGCGCTCGGTCGGCCGTCCCGGCCCCTCGGCGCCGTCGATCCAGGTGTGCACGGTCACGTCGAAGGCGTTGTCGAAGGTGGCCCGCTCCAGCCGGACGATCACCGACGCGGGGCCCGAGCGGGGCGCGGCGGGCGCGGCGCCGGGCAGGTGCCGCGCGGACCACGCGGCGAGCCGCTGCCGGGCGGACTCGGGCAGGTGCGGTCCGAGCGACGCGACGTACCGGACGAGCCGGTCCTCCGCCCAGCCCTCGGCCACGTAGCGCACCGAGCCCCACGCCGACCGGAAGCCGCCGAGCGCCCGCCGACCGGTGATCCTTTCGAGGTCGGCGGCGAGCGGGTCGGTGTAGCGCACGCCGTCCAGGAGTTCCCGCAGCTCGCGGCGGGCGTCGGGGGTGAGCCACCGCAGCGGCAGCAGGTCGTCCAGCTCTTCCCAGTAGGTACGGATGTGCGAGACGGGCAGCATCCAGCCGAGGTCGGCCCGGTCGCCGTCCCGCAGTTCGGCGTTCGTCACCATGCCGATGACCTCGCCCGACACGGGGTCGTACACGGCGGACCCGCTGTAGCCCTCCTCCAGCCAGTCGCCCGGCCCGGTCTTCAGCTCCCACCACTCGCGCCGCATCCCGCGATGCGGGAACGTGGTCACGGACGCGTGGCGCTCGTTCTGGTCGCGGCGGCGCGGGAAGCCGCACACCCCGAACGTCCGGCCGCCGAGGCCCGTGTCGTGCAGGGCGTCCGGGGCGGCCAGCGTCGCCGGGGTCAGCGCGACGGGCTCGCGCAGTTCGAGGACGGCGACGTCGCCGGGGTCGCCCGCCCGGCGCCAGTCGCCGCGCCGCACGACCTCGGCGGGCAGGTCCTCCAGCAGGCCGGGGAATCCGACGCGGGCCTCCTCCAGGCCGTGGACGGTGTGGGCGCAGGTCAGCAGCCGGGTCGAGGTGACGAGGAACGCCGCGCCCAGCTTGCCGCCGGACGGGGGGCCGACCCAGGCGCGCCACTGCCAGTCGTCCACGATGCGGCTACGCCTCCTCCGCGGCGCGCGGCTGCTGCCCCCACGTCATCTTGACCTTCAGGTGGCCCTCGACGGTCGTCTTCGCGATGACGGCCCCGGCCGCCGCGTTGAGCTTGACGCCGAACTCCAGCTCGACCCCGTCGGGGTTCAGGTCGCCTCCGCGCAGCGACGCGAGCGCCGCCTGCGCCGCCTCGCGGACGTGCTGGAACGCGTCCTCGAACTTGCCCGCCGCGTCGTGGATCAGGTCGCCGGTGCGGGACACCGACTGGAACCCCGGCTCCCGGTCGTCGGTCTCCACGACGATGGTCCCGTTCTCGGTCTGCCAGCGCACCAGTTCGTTCACCCGGCAAATCTAACAAGATCATGCCTTGTGGGGTGCTTTGCTGGGAGGACCGCGCCCCGAGCGCCGCGGCCACAGGAGGACAGGATGATCACCGTCGAGCAGGTGCGGGCGCTGGCGATGACGCTGCCCCGCACGTCCGAGCACCTGATCAGGGACCGGGTGAAGTTCCGGGTCGGCTCCATCGTCTATATCGCCTTCTCGCGGGACGAGACCGTCATGGGCTTCGCGTTCCCCAAGGAGGAGCGGCTCGCGCTCGTCGAATCCGAGCCGGACAAGTTTCACCTTCCGAGCGAGTCCGACATGCGTTTCAACTGGGTCCACGCGTGGACGGCCGCGCTCGACGAGGCCGAGATGGAGGAACTGGTCATCGACGCGTGGCGGATGGTCGTCCCGAAGAAGGTCGCCGCCGCCCGTCTCGGCCTTCAGGACGGCTGACGCCCCTCCGGCGGCCGGGGCGGTTCGAGCAGCGTCTCGGCGCCGCGGGTGATGTCCTCCGCCGCGACCCGCAGGAGCCGCGCCATGCTCCGGGTGGACAGCCTGCCGGTGCGCCCGGTCACGCCGAGACAGCCGATCAGCGCGCCGCCGGGGTCGCGCACCCCCGTGGCGACGCAGCTGAAGCCGAGATGGATCTGCTCGTGCTCGACCGCGACCGCGGTGTCGCGCACCTCCTTGAGCTCGTCCAGGAACCGCGGCCAGGACGTGGTGCCGCGCGGGGTCTGCGGCGCCGGCGGCCGGCCGTGCAGGCCGTCCAGCAGGTCGGGCCGCTCGGCGAGCAGCACGCGTCCCAGCGCGGACCCCTGCAGCGCGGGGCTGCGGGGATCGTTCGGCCATTCACCCCGCCGGACGTCGGGAGCCCGGTTGGCGCCGAAGGCCATGGCCATGAACGAGATCGAGCCGTCGCTGATCCGGCAGACCCACGCGATCTCCCCGGTGCGGGCGAACAGGTCCTGCACGTGCGGGGTGGCGGCGGTGAGCAGGCCCTGCTGGAGGGCCGCGCGGCTCCCGAGGTCCAGCAGATGCGGCCCGAGCCGGTAGCGCCCGTCGGGACCCCGCTCCAGCATCCGCCGCGCCACCAGGTCCGCGGCGATGCGGCGCACGGTGGGCTTGGGGATGCCGACCTCGCGCGTCAGGTCGGCCAGCCCCACCGGCTCGCCGCGAGCGGCGACCGCGTCGAGCACGGCGACGACGCGCCCGGTCACCGTGCGGTCGTCCCTGTTCTCCTCGCCCTCCATGCCTTCCATGGTCGTACCCGGTCGGACTGAAAGCCACTGGCGGGTCACTCAGTGACACGTTGCTATGGCGTCCGGAAACGGACTCGGCGACCGTGACGGCGGCGGCACCGCGCCGGCGGGGCCCGCGCCACGGGGGCCGGGGTCCGAGCCGCGCTGCCACCGCCGCACCGGAGTCCCGACCGCACCGGGGGAACCATCACATGACCCAGCCCTACCGCCCGGCGGCCCACCGCCCCAACGTCCTATTTTTACTGTTCGGCCTGATCCTGATCGTCGTCGGCGTCGCGGCGATGGTCCTCGGGTTCCTCTACGCGGTCCAGGCGCTGCTCGGCGCCGGCCCCGACCTGCGCTCCGAACTCGGTTCCTTCGGGCCGGGCGACGCCGGCCGGGAGCTGGAACCGTCGGTCAACGGCGTCACCGTCGCCCTCGTCGGGACCATCGTGCTGACGATCGGCCGCTACCTGTGGCGGGGCGCCCGCCGCCGCGGCGCCCGCGACCGGATCGGCCGACTTCTGATCATCGTCGGGTACCTCATCGTCGGCGCCGCGATGGTGGTCTTCACCCGCTTCGTGGTGTCCGCGCTGGACGCCGGCGACCCCGCGGAGGGGGAGAAGATCATCTTCAGGGGGCTGTTCGTGTGCGCGGCGCTGTCCGTCCCGGGCCTCCTCCTGGGCGTGCCCGGCATGCGGATGGCGAAGGAGCGCCCGCTGATGAGCGCCGAGATCGAGGTGAACCGCCCCGGGCCCCCGCCGCCCCCGCCTCCACCGCCGCCGCCTCCTCCTCCGCGGCCCTTCATCCGCTGACCCGCGCGCCGGTCAGTGGGGCGGCGGCATCGGGTGGACGGCGTTGCCCGCTCCGCAGCCGCCCTCGCCGGCCATCCGCTGCATGCGGGGCGGCGTCCACACGCTGTTGCGGCCCGGCGCGACGCGGGCCAGGACGCAGTCGAACAGGTCCGACCCGTAGGGCTTCGCGACGAGGGCCACGCCGACCACGTCGCCCTCGGTCCGGAACTCGCGCCGGACCGCCGGGTCGAGCCGCAGCGACGCGACCGCCGCGCGGACCTTCGCCTCGTCCGCCCTGCCCCCTTCCGGGACGCGGGGCAGCGCCTTCCGCAGCCGCTCGGACGGGATCTGCGGTGTCTTCGGCCACGGTTTGAACGTCAGCGGGCCGTTGGCCGGGCACGCCACATCGCGGGTTCCGTAGTGCTGCCATTCGGTGGTGGTGGAGAACCGCAGCTCGAAGCACCGCTGCACGGTGACCGTCGAGGTCGGGAACCAGCCGCCGTCCGGGGCCGTCCCGGACGTGCGGAGCACGAGCCGCACGCCGTCTCCCGCGGTCGAGGCGCCGGTCACCCGCATGACCTCCACGCCGTCGAGGTCCGCGGCGCGGTGCGCCATGTCCTGCGCGGGCCGCACCCGGGCGTCGTAGATCCTGTCCCCGGCCCGCTCGGCGGCCTTCCGCGCGGCGTCGGCGGCCACGTCCTCGGGACTGCTCCCCAGCTGCCCGCACCCGGCGGCGAGCAGGACGACCAGCGGAATCACAAAGCGGCGCATGCCCCCGATCCTCCCGACCGCCGCGCCCCGCCGGCATCCGCTCTCGTACTTATTCCTGCCGCGACGTCCGGGCCCCGAGGTCAGGCGTCTGCGGGCTGGACCTCGGGGGGCGCCTCGATCGGCTCGGGCTCCGGCGCGGCCGGGGCGGGACGGCGGCGGCCCCATGCCAGCGCGGCGGCGAAACACGCGAACGGCAGGGCGGGCAGCATGTAGCGGTAGTCGAAGTCGACCGTGATCGGGGGGATCGCCAGGAGGGCGACACCGGACGTCCAGAACAGGGCCGTCCGGGCGCGCGACCGCCGCCACACGATCCCCGCCGCGCCCGCGAGCAGGATCGCGCCGAGCACCGTCCCCGGCACGCTCACATGCTTCTGGTAGCCGCGCAGCACTCCGGCGTACGGCTCGACGACGTGCGTGCGGCCCGTTCCGTGGGAGTACTCGTACACGACCGACCGCCGGTCACCGCCGCCGTAGACGGGCAGCCCGGGCTTGCGCGCCGTGGGGCGCGTGGGGAAGTGGTACCTGGCCTCGGTCCCGACGGTCGGGTACCGCGACCGGTGCCACGAGAACGTCCGGACGAAGAAGTCGTAGGAGGCGACGCGCAGGTAGTCGAGCGGCTGGTTCTTGATCGCCCACAGCGCGAACCGCTGCGCCCGCGCGTTCGTCTCCGCGTCGAACGCCTTCCCGTTGGACCAGCCGGTCGGCGAGTTGTCCTCCCAGATCTGGTGGGACGAGGCGGACCGGTCGCCCTTCGCGCCGTACGGGCACAGGCTCGCCAGATCCGGGGGCGGGGCGAACGCGTCGCAGTCGGCGAACGCGGCGGTCCGTCCCCACAGGAAGATGCCGTCCACACCGGTCATCTGGAACCGGCCGTGCTCCCGCTGGAACCACGTCGCGTACGCCCCGACGGGCAGCGCGAACGTCACGGCGAGCGCCACGTACACCGGCCACCGCGTCCGCCTGACCAGCAGGTAGAGGAGGGCGATCAGGAACAGCGGCACCCCCACGGTCCGCGTGACGGCCGCCACGCCGAGCAGCGCGCCCACCAGCGCGGCCCGCCGCCATCCGGCGGCCCCCGGCTTCGCCAGCAGCAGCATCGCCCCGAACACCAGAACGGTGAACAGGGTGTCGGACAGCAGGAGGTGCTCAAGCGTGAGCTGGTAGGAGTCGAGCAGGACCGGCGTGACGGCCAGCGCCGCCCACGTCCGCCGCACGTCGAAGTCGCGGACGAGCATCCGGTACCCGAGCACCGCCAGCCCGAGCACCGCCGCGTGCTGCAACGCCGTCACCAGCGCCAGGCTGTGGAACGGCTTCAGCGCCCAGAGGAAGAGCCCGTAGCCGGACGGCCTGAGCGGATGCGGGAACGGGTCGTCCGCGATCCGGACATAGTCGTAGCTGTCGTTGAACCACAGCACGCCCCGGAAACCCACCATGGCGAGCACGCGCAGCACGACGCCCGCGAGCAGCACCGCGCAGAGCAGCCAGTTGCGGCGAACGGCCGAAGGGGAGAACGACACCGGGAACCTAACTGTGGGACCTGCGGGCGGACAGAATCCTGCGCCGATCCGGGACCGGCGGCGTCACGCCGGGGCGGGCCACCTGGCTGCGCCTCTCACAGCCACCTGGCTACGTCACTCACGACCGCCCACGCATCGGCCGAGATCCTACCAGCGCACCCCTGTCCCCCTCAGCCCACTGCGACCATCCCCCCAGCCCACGGGGGGTTTCGGGTCCTTCGACGCGGTTCATGTGGACACGGCCGCCTCCCCGTCCGCCGGCAGGTAGTGCGCCCGGCCCTCGTCGTCGAGTTCGACCGATCCTTTCGGGATGATGCAGAACTCGTTCCCCTCGGGATCGGCCATGACAAGGAAGCCTCCAGGGTCGTATTCGGTCAGCCGCCGTCCGCCCAACCGCTCGACTCTGGCCTGCTCGGCCGCCGGATCGTCCGAGTCCAGATCCAGGTGCAGCCGGTTCTTCGCGGTCTTGGAGCCGTCGGTGCGCTGGAAGCCCACGCCCAGGCCGTTCCTGCGTTCCAGCCAGACATACGGCCCAATACGGGAGACGACCGGACGGTCGAGGAGTTCGCTCCAGAAGGCCGCCAAGCGATCGGGGTCGGCCGAGTCGACGATCACGCAGTTGATGTCCATGGTCATCCCTCTGCCCCGGACGAGGCGTCCGTCAACCGTGACGGCGTGCTGACGCCCTAGGCGACCGAGCATGGACAGGGCGGTCGGTTTCACTTCACACGGGGTGCCACTTCCTCCAGGTCGTCGACGCTTCCGGACATGATCGTGCGGACGTGCTCGGTGATGTGCTGGAGCGGCCAGTCCCACCAGGCCAGGGCCAGCAGGCGGTCGACTTCGGCGTCGCTGAAGCGGCGGCGGATCAGTTCGGCCGGGTTGCCCCCGACGATTCCGTAGTCGGGGACGTCGTCCACGACGACGGAGCCGGACGCGATGATCGCTCCGTGGCCGATGCGGACGCCGGGCATCACCGTGGCCCGGTAGCCGAACCAGACGTCGTGGCCGACCACGGTGTCGCCCCGCCCGGGCAGGCCGGTGATGAGGTCGAAATGCTCGGCCCAGGAGGCGCCCATGATCGGGAAGGGGAAGGTCGAGGGCCCGTCCATGCGGTGGTCGGCGCCGTTCATGTGCCGCCGCCCCGGCGCCGTCCCGGCGGCCGGACCGCCCGCACCCGCGCGCAGGTGCTCGACGCGGTCCTCGCGGAGCTCGGCGAGCACGGCTACGACGGGCTCACCATGGAGGCCGTCGCCGCCCGCGCCGGCGTGCACCGCGCCGCGGCTCTGGGAGGACCGCTACGCCCGGTGCGAGGTCGTCGTCACCCGAGCCGTCCGACGCGGTGAGCTACCACCAGGCATCGACGCCCGGCGCCTCCTCATCGCCGCCACCGCGCCGCTGTACCACCACCTGGTGCTCCTCCGCACGCCATCCGACCCGGCCCTGCCCGCCCACGCGGCGAGAACCGCCGCCCTGGCCGCGACCGCCGGCGCTTTCGCTTCCACGACGGAGTAAGGACTTCGCCGCGCACGGGCCGCCCGTCAAAGGATCTTGCTAGCGCTGCCCGGGGACGGCGCCTGCCGGGCCGCCCCAGCCTGCTCAGCGGGGAGTCGGATCGTGACGAGGAGGCCGCCGGTGGGGCGGGGGGTGAGGGCGAGGGTCCCGTCGTGGGCTCGGACGATGCTGTGCACGATCGCCAGCCCGAGGCCGACGCCGGCGTGCTCGCCGGTTCGGGTGCGCCGCGTGCCGCGCTGGAAGGGTTCGGTGAGGGTCGGCACCAGTTCCGGTGGCACCGGCCGCCCGGTGTTCTCGACCCGGACCACGCTCGCGTCCTGCTGCGATTCGGTGTGGACCGTCACGGTGCCGCCGTCCGGGAGGTTGTGGACGATGGCGTTCTGGACGAGGTTGGTCACCAGCCGCAGGATGAGCTCCGCGGAGCCGAGGGCGTGGGCCTTCTCGCCGGTGACGTCGAGCGTGATCCCGCGCCGTTCGGCGAGGGGGAGCAGTGCTTCGGCGGCCTCCTCGGCGATGAGGGACAGGTCGACGCGCTCGCGGGCGAAGCTCCCGCGCTCGCCGCGGCTGAGCAGCAGGAGCGCCTCGGTGAGGTCGATCGCCCGCGCGTTGACGGTGTGGAGGCGTTCGAGGAGTTCGCCGTGATCCCGCGCGGGATCGTTGCGGGCGGCCTCCAGCAGGGTCTGGGAGATGGCCAGCGGGGTGCGCAGCTCGTGGGAGGCGTTCGCGGCGAACCTCTGCTGTTCGGCGACGTGGGATTCGAGCTGTTCGAGCATGGCGTCGAACACGTCGGCGAGTTCGCGGAACTCGTCCTTGCGCCCCCGCAGCCGGATCCGGTGGGACAGCGACCCGCCGGAGGCCATCCGTGCCGCGTCCGAGATCCGGGTGAGCGGTGCGAGCATCCGTCCGGCGAGGATCCAGCCGCCCACGAGGCCGAACACCAGGATGAAGCCCATCGCCGCGGCCGCGGCCGGATAGAAGCCGCGCAGGAGGTCGGAGCGGTCGGGCCCGAGCACGATCACGACGCCGAATCTCCGCTGGATTGCCGAGGGATCGACATCGCGCATCCACCGCAGCACGAACACCCAGAACACGGCCAGCAGTAGACCGCCCCCCAGCAGGAGGAATCCGGCGTAGCTGAGGGTGAGCTTCAACCGGGCGCTGAGCCCCGGGCGCCTGCCCGCGACCGCGGTGTTCGTCTCGACGATCGACACGCGCATGCCCGCGATGCTACGAGCCGCTCCATATCGCCGACGTATGGAAAACCCCATACGCCCAGACAACACCGCGCTGCCTTGACTGGCGAGGTGATCGCGTCGGACCCGGTCCAGGAGGCGGCGGGGACGGCCTCGCCCCCTGGCGGCCCCTGCGGCGCATCACTGTCAGCGCCAGGTTTTTCGACCGAGATGGGACCGTGAGCATGGACTTGAATTCGGCACGTGGCATCGGCCGGCGGCGACTGGTCGCATGGGGCGGGCTGGCAGCCGCCGGCGCGGCGGCCGGGCTGCCGCTGGCGAGCGCCGGGACCGCCCGCGCCGCCTCGCCGCCGACCGGCCCGTCCCGGCGCGGGGAGATCCCGCCGGACACCCTGCCCGGCGGGGCCTACGACCGTTACGTGGCGAAACTGGCCGCCGAGGGCAAGTTCTCAGGTCGGGTGCTGCTCTCCCATCGGGGCCGGACGGTGCTGTCCCGCAGCTACGGCATGGCCGACCAGCAGAAGGGGATCCGCAACCAGGAGGGCACGGCGTTCACCCTCAGTTCGGCGGGCAAGCCGTTCTTCGCGGTGGCCATGTTGCAGCTGGCCCAGCAGGGCAAGCTGCGCCTGACGGACACGGTGGGCACCCACCTGACCGGCTTCGCCGAAGACATCGCCGATCGAGTGAACATCCACCACCTGCTCTCCGGCACGTCCGGGCTGGACGCTCCGGACGAAGACGTGGAACGCGTCTTCCAGAGCCGCGACGAGGTGCACGAGTACTACGAGCAGCGAGCCCGCAAGGCGAAACTGGTGGGCGTCCCGGGCACTCCGAACACCGCCCACGCGGAACCGGAGGTCACCATCTCCGCGCTGATCGTGGAGGCCGTCGCGGGCATGCCTTACTGGGACTACGTCCAGGAGAACATCTTCGACCGCTGCGGCATGACCGGCTCGGGCTTCTACACCAGGCCGCAGTGGCTGGCGGACGGGCACCTCGCGCACCCGTACATGAAGGTGGCCGACGGCAGCGTGGTGGACGCCCTCCGCAACCTGGACAAGGGCAGCCCGAACCCGTACGTGCTCGGCAAGAACCCGGGCCGCGCCTTCATCGACGCCCCCGGGGACGGCGGCTTCGCCACCGCGCCGGACCTGGCCCGGTTCGCACACGCCCTGGGCGACGGCACGGTGCTGGACCGCCCCTGGGCCGACGTGCTCACCGCGCCCAAGATCCCCCACGGACCGGCGTCGTTCGGCGCGTACGGGATCCCGATCAGCATCGTGAACGGCCAGTGGATGTACCAGCGCGCCGGCGGCAACCCCGGCGTCGGCGCCAACTGGAGCATCTACCCCTACACCGGCTGGGTCGGCGTCATCCTCACCAACCGCGACTCCGACGGCGGATCGCTGGTGGACATCATGGGCCAGGAGATGAAGGCCATCACCGGCGCCGAACCCGACCCCGGCTCAGGTGGCTGACCGGCTTACCGGAGTCCGTGGGGCTGGGCGTTCATCCAGGCGCGTTCGAAGAGGACGGGGACGGGGCCGGACGGGACGACGGCCGTGCTCGCCAAGGAGCGGCGCTCGTCCGCCAGCGGCATCAGGCGGATCTTCGGCACTTCGATGGGGAGGCGCGGCGCCTTGTACTCCCGCCATGCGCCGGGCACGAACAGCGAGCGCCCCGCACGCGCCCGAGCGGCGTTCAGCACGAGCCCCGAGTCGCCGAGTTCGGCCGCCGCCGCCTTGAACCGGGCGGGCTTCCAGCCGGTCCACTCCTTCACGTTGCGGTCGGACGGGTCGGGCAGGGCGAGCAGCATCAGGTAGAGGGCCGCCGCGTCCTCGCCCAGCCGGTGGGTCTCCGCGCATTCCTCCACCAGGTGCGGCACCGAGCGTGCCGGGTGCTGCTCCCAGCCCGGCGCCAGGTCCGCGTCGGCGGCCAGGTGCGCGCCGAGCGCGGCGAAGTCGTCGCTGAGCAGCAGACGCAGGTCCGCCAGTGCGGGAAGCCCGGAGCCGCTGGGCACCACCTGGGACGGCAGGGTCGCATCGTAGTAGTCGTCGAGGAGGTCGAGCAGCGGGTCGTCCGGCCCCTTCACCGCGGCCGGATCCACCCGCAGGTGGCTCAGTTCGAAGACGTCGTCCTCGACGAGCGTCACCGCCGGATGGCCGGTGAGCGCGCCGGTGGGCGGCGGGTCGCCCATCAGGTGGTTGCTCTGCAGCGAGAACAGGGTGCGCGGACCGGCGGCGGCCTCGCGCAGCCGGGAGATCGCGGCTCCGATCGCGGGGCGCAGCGGATCGCCGGCCGGGGTCCGGTAGGCGAGCCAGGCGGCGACGCGCGGCAGGGCGAGCGGGTCCGGCTCGCCGGAGAAGGCCCAGGTGTCCGCGAGGCAGTCCGCGCCTGCGGCGACGCGGCCGAGGAGCGCCCACGGCCGCAGGAGCGGCCGGCCACTCCGCCACGGCCACGGGGCCTTCATGCCCGCGCGTGGCAGCGGAGTCTCGCCCTTGGACTGGGTGATCTCCTTGAGCGCGCGGGGCAGGAGTCCGGCGGGCACGGGGAAGCGGGCACCCGACCGCTCCGAGCACCACGCGGCCGCGCGGTCGACCGACGGGCCCGACGTCCACAGCTCTTCCGGGTCGTCCGGCAGGAGCCGTTCGTAGAGCCCGGTGTAGAACTCGGCCGGTCGCAGGGCCCTGAGACCCTCCTTCACCTGGTCTGCCTCCGGGATCCACCGCGTCACGCCGGACGGTCCCGGGCCGAAGTGGACCAACCGGACGGGGTCGTCCCCGCCCAACTGGTACGGCGCGGACAGGAGCGCCCCCTGGAGCACGACGGACGCCTCGGCCTTCGACAGGCCCGTCCTCTCCGCGAACACGGCCGCCATCTCAGGAGTCACCGGAGGGCGGTCCCGTTCGCGCCAGAGCTCACTGAAGCGCGCGAACCACGCCCCGGAGCGCACCGGCTCCAGGACGCGGGCGTCGAGCAGACGCGCACCGGCCGCCGCCAGCGGGCCCTCCTCGGCGAACTCCCCCTCGGGGGCGTACTCCAGGAGCACACGATCCGGGGGCACCGGATAGAGGAAGCCCACCACCATGGCGACGGACGTGGCCGTGCGGAACGCCGTCCCGGGGGAGGCCACGCCGCCCTTCGTGCCCTCGGGCAGTCCGCAGCGCACCACCCGCCAGCGGCCCGGCTCCCCCGACACGAAGGGGTAGGTGCCGTAGGTCGCCGGCCTCTGGTACGAACGCGCCCTCGACCTTGAGGGGACACCGGTGTACGCGGCGGTGTTGGCGTGGTTCTGAAATTCCAGGCCGACCACGTTGCCGTCGAACTTGGCGCTCGGCGTGCTCAGGTCACCGTCCCAGGCGGGCGTGCCGGAGCCCGCCAGGTCCATGAGCCAGCCGCACTGCCGCACGACCGGGTCGGCGTTCTCCGCCGGGGGCGCCTCCCTCGGCTCCTCTCCGGGAGTGAAGCGACGGATGAGGCGTTCCAGCCCCACCCGGCAGTTGACCGCCGTGACCAGCGAGAACGCGACCCTGCCGAAAGTGTCCCTGTCCTGCTCCTTCAGCTCCGGCAGCGCCTTGGAGAGGGCGATGAAGTTCGGCCCCGACACCGCGCGGTTGATGTACTGGGGCTCCAGGAGCTTCAGCAGCTCCTCGACCCGC
This sequence comes from Actinomadura sp. K4S16, assembly GCF_008327685.1. Lineage (GTDB taxonomy): Bacteria > Actinomycetota > Actinomycetes > Streptosporangiales > Streptosporangiaceae > Spirillospora. The sequence continues at coordinate 50,096 of NZ_BDDE01000015.1, read as the reverse complement.
GCGCGGGTGAACTCGTCCGGCAGGTCGGCCATGAGCAGGGCCATGACGTCCACCGCCGCGAACTCGCGCGCCGCTTCGGCGTCCTTGAGCAGCAGGTCCACCGCCTCGCCCGCGTGCACGAACCGGCCGAGCAGCATCCGCAGCCCGTACAGGTCGAGGCCCGCGCGGAGCAGGGCGCGCTCGCGGGCGCACCACGCGCGCACCTCCTCGTGCCCGACCGGGTTGTCGAACAGCACCGGGAGCCTTTCCCAGCCCTTGGTCTCGTGCGGCTCGTACCAGGTGTTGGACGCGCTGTCCCCGACGGTCATGTCGAGGTCGCCCCGCGCCCGGGCGCGCAGTTCCCGCGCGAACCGCTCGTCCGCCAGCACGTGCCGCAGTTCGGGACGGCGGCCGCAGACCAGGTCGGGCAAGAAAGCGGGGCCGAGGCGCTCCGGCGGGTCGGCGACGGGGACGCCGTGCTCCAGCAGTATGTCGATCATGTCCAGGGGCGTCCTGCGGCGGCCGGTCTCGTCGAGCCGCCAGAAGCGGAACGCCACCGGCACCCCGTCGGACGCGAGCCGCGGGGCGATCCGCTCGGCCAGCTCGTACAGCTCGCCGAGCGGGTCCCTCCACTGAGGTCCCTGCACGCAGGAGACCAGCCAGGCGGCGGCGTCCCCGCGCTGGAGGCCGGGGGCGTCCCCGGCCAGCATCGCCAGGGCGCCGCTGCGTTCGAGCAGCTTCAGCCACAGCGGCCCCTGGCTTGGATATCCCGGACGCAGTTCCAGCACCCGCCGCGCCGCCTCCGGCCCGGCCACCAGGTCCATGGCGCGGCCCTTCAGCGCGGCGGCCCAGAACCCGTCGTCGCTCAACGACACCTCGCCCGCCGCGAAGACCGATCGCAGGAACTCCGCGAGTTCCTCCTCGGGGTCCAGCCCGGCGGCCTTGGCGATCTTCCGGAGGTCGGCGGCGAGCTGCGGATAGACGTCGCCGCCGGCTTCGACCCGCCACACCATGACCTCGCGGAAGCGGGCAAGGCCCTCCGCCGTCGCCGCGCCCTTGGCGGCCAGGTCGCGCGCCCATGCCCGCAGGACCGTCGCGGACACCACGTCCGCGTGCTCCTCGTAGCGCTCGGCCAGCCACTCCGGGTCGGGACGGTGCGCCAGCGTCCGTTCGAGCTTGCGGGCGCGGCCGAACCAGGCGGCGGCCGACTCCGGCTCGTCGTGGGCGTGGGCGGCATCGGCCACCGCGTCCAGGAGGGAGATCAGGAGCGCGGGTGCGGACTCCTCCAGGCCCGCCAAAACCTCCTCTACGGCCGGCTTGTAGAAAGAGCGCCAGCGACCGGTCCGGACCTCCAGGGTGTGGACCTTCTCCGCCGCGAGCCGCTCCACGTCGGGGTGCTCCGCGATGATGCGCTCGGGGAAGGGGACGACGCCGCAGTGTGGGTCGTTCAGGCCGGTCTCGAACAGACCCTCCGGCTCCCACCCGTCCAACGCCATCAGCATGTCGCGATAGCGGACGGCGGGCTCGCGGAGCACCTGCGTGAGCCTGCGGTCGTCAGGGCCGACGTAGGTCCGAGCGCACAGCCCGCCTTCGACCGGCTCCGTGGTGAGCGTGACGCCCGCTTCGTCGAGCGCCTCCGCCCAGAACGGGTCGGCGTCCGCCAGCGCGCGGGGGACGCTCACACCGTCGGCCGCCCACGAACGCGCCGCCTCGCCGCACTGCTCCTCGTGGCGCTTCAGGTACCGCCGAACCGTGAACATCGCGACGAGGCCGGGCGCGCCCCCCAGCTGCGCGGGAACCTCCTTGAGCGCCCGCCCCCGGGGGTTGCGATAGACGATCTCCAGATCGTCCGTGAACTCCGCCGTGTACCCGCCGGCCTCGATCCGCCACCCATACGCGCCGCAGCCCCCATCTCGATCTTGACGCGCCAGCGTACGCACGATGACCGACACCGGCCACCGAACCATCCTCACCGCCGTCGACGGCGGGTCAGCGGTCGACAGCCCGGGCCGGGGGTCGCACGGCGGAGGCGGCTGCGACGGCCGTGGCCAGCGGGTCTCGGATGGGGCGGCCGAGGATGTCGGCGAGGTCGGGGCCGCTGCCGTCGAGGAAGCCGTGCCGGACGCTCGTCGCGATCGAGATGAGCATGGGCGGCTGGAACGGCAGAAGTTCCGGCACGCTCAGGAGCCTGCGGCGGTACTCGCCCAGGTCGATCGTGTGGCAGGGGACTTCGAGTTGTTCGGCCACCTGCGCCGCCGTGATCGGCGTGCCGGTCAACTCGTAGACGCGCCCGCCGTGCCGTGCCGGATCCGCCGCGACGGCCGCCGCGGCCTCGGCGAGGTCCGCACGGGCGACCGCGGCCAGGGCGCCGTCGCCGAACGCGGACTCCACGCCGTCGCCGGTCCACATCAGCAGACCTCCGAACAGCTCGGCGTACAGGCCGTTGCGCAGGATCGTCCACTGCATGCCGCAGGCGCGCACGAGCCGTTCGGTCGCGCGGTGGGCCAGTGCGAAGCCGAGGTGGTCGCCCGCGCCGGTCAGGCTCGTGTAGATGACATGGCGGACGCCGTCACGGACCGCGGCGTCCAGGACGGCTCCGTGCCGCCGGACGACCTGGTCGTCCTCGGCGTAACCGGCGGAGACCAGCACCAGGGTCGACACCCCGGCGAGGTCGATGTCGGCGGGGTCGTCGAAATCGAGGTGCCGCATCCCGTCTTTCGGTGTGCGGCTGCCGCCTGTCGCGCTCGCGCCGCGGGCGTGCAGCGCCGCGAGGGTCGCCGAGCCGAGGCTTCCGTTCGCTCCGGTAACCAAGATCATGTGCGTCACAGACTTCCGTTGTGGTTCTCTTCGGTAACTACGCTTTGATCCTGATTCGCCCGCGCCGCCGGCCACAAGGAGGCAGTTTCATGTCACCCACGCACACCGGGGTAACCCCCGAGCCCGCGGCGCTCGATCCCTGTGGACGCGCGGACCATCCGGACTGCGGGATCCGCGACGTCCTGGACCGCATCGGGGACAAGTGGTCGGTACTCGTGATCGTCGAACTCGCCGGCGGGCCGCGGCGCTTCCGGGAACTGCAACGCGCGATCGACGGCATCTCCCAGCGCATGCTCACCCTCACGGTGCGCAGGCTGGAGCGCGACGGACTCGTCCTCCGCACCGTGTATCCGACTGTCCCCGCCCAGGTCGACTACCGCCTGACCGAGACCGGCGACAGCCTCACCCACCTGGTGAAGGCACTCGCCGACTGGTCTCTCACCCATCGCGACGTCATCGCCGAGGCCCGGCACCGATACGACCAGACCAACCCCGACCACGACATCCGGTAACACTGCCCCTTTCGCTGTGACGCAATTGGAGGACTCTGTGAATCGCAGCTCGACGCCGGCCGCCCGAACTCAGAACCTGCGCGTGCTGGAGGGCCGCTTCGTTCTCGAGCGGGTGTCCGGCGTCCGCACGGTCGCCCTCGGATCCGACCTGCTCGCGCTCGTGCTCGGTCCGGACGGAGGCGCGGCGATGCGGCGCGACGACACGGCCGAGGACGGATGGGCGGCGCTGTGGAACGGCGATGACGCGCACGACCCGGAGGCGACGGGAATGCTCAGCGCCATCGTCGCGCCGCTTGCCGCCGGCGAGCTCCCCGTCTGGACCGCGGCGAGCTACGACGGCGACCTTGTGCTCGTCCCGGCCGACCGGCTTGAGGAAGCCGTCGGCATACTTCGCCGAGCCGGCCACCAGGTGGCCGTATGACTGAACACGCTGAATTTCCAGGAGAGCGGCCGGAGCCCTAGAGATTCCGCCTGCCGCTACTGCTGCTTGAGGTCCGCGAGCAGCGCCCGGAACGCGGCGGGGGCGAGCAGAAGCTTCGGCCCATCCGGGTCCCGGGAGTCCCGCACGCCCACACTCTTCGGCAGGGCGGCAAGTTCGACGCAGGCCCCGCCGTGGTCGTTGCTTCGCCGCGCCTTGCGCCAAGTCACATCGTCCACCGGTCTATCGCCTTTCGTATGAAGTCACGGGAGTCAGTGACGCTCAGTGCGCGAGCCTGCAACTCCGCAAATTCACCGACAACGGTCAAGATATCCCTTGAGTCGTCAGAGGTGACTCCTCCGGTGGAGGTCTCCAGAGAGACCAGTTCCTCTCCTGTCGGTTGCGTGGCGATGTTGAATGATCCGGAGACACCACGGTAGTAGGCGATCGGAGCGATCTGAACGAGGATGTTCTCCCGCTCCGTCGCCTTCAGCAAGTGTTCGCACTGGTCCCGCATCACGCCTGGGCCACCCACCTCCCGCATGAGGACGCTCTCGTCTATGACGACGATGAGCCGGGGCGGTGTTTCGCGGAACAGGATCTGCTGGCGACTGAGACGCGCATCGAGTGCGGCCTCTGAGAGAAGAAGCACGTGGGCGTACTCCTTCGTCTGGAGCAGGCCGGGCACGAACGTCGCTTCGTAGGCGCGGAGTAGGTCGGCTGATGACTCGGCCTCGGAGTAGTCGGCGAAGAACTTCGGGTAGCTCGCGGCGCGAAGGTGCCTGGCCCAGGACGCCGTGAGTTGGTCGCCCGTTTCCAGCGCATGATCCAGTCGCTGGGCGAAGTCCTTGCGGCACCGGGTGTTGCCGCTTTCGACCTGGGAGATATAGGAGGGCGTCACCGCTACACGGTGGGCCAGCTCTGTTCGGGTGATGCCGGCGTCTTCGCGCAGGCGTCTGACCTCTGCGCCGAAGGCCTTCAGGGCCGGGGACGGCTTGCGTTTGGCCATGGCAGTGATCTCCAGTGGCTCTGAAGTGGAATTAAGTGATTTTGAGTCCTCGATGTGCGTCTCGGGGCTTGCATGCTCACGTTACTTCTTGGAGTGGATTCTGTGCGGGGAGTTACCGAAAGTCGGAGGTGATCGTTCATGGAGTGCCCCGCGGAGATCGTGGTGCCGGTTCGGGCCGAGTCGGTCAAGGAAGCTCGGGACTGGGTCGAGGCCGTTCTGGGGAGGTGGGGCCAGGACGCCTATGTGGCGAAGGTCGTGGTGTCGGAACTGGTGACGAACGTCTTGAGGCATACGAATAGCGCGATGGCGACCGTGCGGGTCGTCCAAGCGGACAAGGGGACGGTCGTGGAGGTCTTCGATTCCTCCGACGTCCTGCCGGTACCGGGCTCTGCGGACCTGCTGAGCGAGGACGGGCGCGGGCTGGCGATGCTGGGCGCCCTCGTCAAGGAATGGGGCACGCAGCCGCTAGGAGGCGGAGGAAAGGCCGTGTGGGCGCTGCTCCCCGAAAGCACGTCATGAACGAGGCCGATGCACTGCTCTCACTACGCGAGCGCTACCCGTTCTGGGAAATCTCGCTGGACGGGGGCATGTGGCAGGCCGAGGGGCGCCTCTTCATCCGCTCGTCGTCACCGCGTCTTCTGGAAGCGGCGATGAACGGCGAACCCCCATTCCCGTCCCGCCTGGCCAAAGAACGAGTCCGAGTACGAGCGAATGGAGCGCCAACCCTCCCCAGGCCGCGGCCGGAGGCGCCATGCGGATCGCCCGCGCCAGGCCGCCCCCGCCGGTGGCGCGGCGCTCTGCGAGTGGTACGCGCAGTCCAAGTAGGGGTGGCAGCAGTACGGCCGGAGGTGGCGGTCGTCAGGAAAGCCATTCCCCCGAGGCGATCTGCTCGCCGGTGTAGATCTCGTAACCGGGCGGGATCTGGCCTGCCTCCAGGGAAGTCCGGATGAGCCCGGCTTCTCGATCCGCCTCTCGGGCCTCGGGCTCGCGGCGAATCTCCGGTGGCTCGCGCTCTTCCTGGTCGGTGGTCGGCATGGCTCCGTCCTTGTTCGCTCGGTCAGTTGCCGGTGTTGGCCTGAATTTCACTGACGATCAGGGGGTGGGCTGTGGAGGTCATGGTCTGGTCTTTAGGCGTTGCTGGGCGGCGTCTCAGTACCAGAACGCCTTGAGGACGGCCTGACCGGCGTCAGCAGCAGCCTGGTAGAAGGCGACGAGATCTTCGTGGTGGCTCAGGTGGATCTCTCGGGCGAGCGTCGGGTCTCCCCAGCTCGCGGAGATCACGGCGCCGGACGCCTCCCAGAGCAAGTCGAAGGAGGCGAGCTTCAGGAACGTCGCGGCTTCTCCGACCTGCTCGGGCCGCAAGATCAGGAACGGGGGGCCGTCCTCGCGGGGCACCGGATCACCACCGAAGATCGGCAGTCCGTTCGAATCTCCAGCGTCTGGGGGGCCGCCGGAGGCGCTCGTGTAGAGCTGGTGGACCTCCGCGAAGTCCTTCTCGATCGAGTCAGCGATCCCTGCGGCGTACTCCTCCTGGTGCTTGGCCCACGCCGCCAGCATGAAGGCCTCGATCCACGGGCCGCCTGGGCGGACTTCCGTCGGTGGAAGAGCCCGTAGGTGCATGTGGAAGCTCACGGGTCCGCCTTCTGGATCGTGGTCCGAGTCGCCATTCGGAACCTATCGAACGCCCCTGACACGCAGCCGCTCGGAAGCGGTAGCCGTCCTGGGCTACCCGGCAGGTTCTTGCCGGCTTCCAGGTAGGAAGGCCGGGGGCGCCGCCACGCCGCGGCCGTCGGTGGTGCCACCGGCCGCCATTACCGATACCGGTGCGACGAGATCCACCATCCGCGGGCACGAACGGCAGGGTGGACCGTCTGGGGGAGGCCCGTGCCCGCCGCTCCCGGTCCTCTGCGCCGTGATCACATCGGTGCCGAGACCGACCGAAATCTTGCTCGGAGGTGCACCGATAACGGCGAAGTGCTACCGAGGGGAGGCCTCCCTGCGACAATGTATGCAGGGTAGCCATAGTGGGATATCTGACAACCGAGGCGGGGAGCGTAAAGAGGAGGCGTCCTGGAGTGGAATTGCGGATCGATCTTGCAGGCGGTGATGAGATCCGTGAAAAGGCGGCGTTGCTGCAGTGGTTGCGAACCGATCGCCGCTTAGCCGGACACGTGCGGCTCCGGCGGCGGCCCGCCGGCTCCGAAGAACTCGGTGGAGCTCTCGAGGTGCTGATGGTCGCGGTGGGCTCGGGTGGAGTGGCCGCCGTGCTGGCCCAGTCTCTGCCGGTTTGGCTGCAAAGTCGACGTCCGGCGGTAAAGGTCAAGCTGACCACGTCCACGGGAGAGTCTGTGGAGTTGGAGACCGCCGATGCGTCGGAGGCGCCCCGCCTAATCGAGGAACTGCTGCGAAATCGTGATGACGAGTCTGACTGAGCCTTGGCCCGGCCTGGGAAATTCCCGCGCCTTACTGATCGGTACCTCCCGTTTCGACGAGCCGGCCTTTGCAGATATTCCTGCGGCGGTGCACAGCGTCGATGGAATGGAGCAGGTACTCACTGACCCGGTACGCGGGGTTTGGTTGCCCGGTCAGGTGAGCAAGTTCCTTGATCCGCGGGGGTCTACCCGACTCATCCAGCGGATTCGTCGAGCGGCTGAGACGGTCACCGATGTCCTTCTGCTGTATTACGTCGGGCATGGTTTGATCAGCGAGACGGGTCACCTCATTCTTACGGTGGCCGACACAGCCATGATCGATCCGGATCTGACAGGGATCGAGTACACCCACATCGATCGTGCGATTCGCACGAGTCCAGCGCGCGTTGCGATCGTAATTCTTGATTGCTGCTACTCGGGGCGTGCCATCACCGCACTCGGCGGTTCAGAAATCGTTGCGGACGTCACCAGTATCGAAGGTGCCTACACCCTCACGGCGGCAGCCGAAGGACCCGCACACGTCAAACCCTATGATCCGAAAACCATTATGGCGACTTCGTTCACGCAGGAACTCCTCGACCTGCTTCGTGAAGGAATCCCCGGGGGGCCGAAGAATCTAACCGTCCACACCATATACGGCCAACTTGTGCGCCGCCTTCGCCAGCGCGGACTGCCGCGGCCCAATCAACGTGGTACCGACACGGTTCACAATTTCGTGCTCGCTCGCAATGCTTCCCATGCGCAGCATCTGGCATCCGCTGAGGATGAAGGGGAGCAGAGAGTCGTCGCTCGCCACAATGCCGACGCGGAGGTCCTGCCTGCTTACCGGGTCGATCCTCCACAGAGGGCACGGCAAGTCGGACCTGGCAAGCGTTTCAAAAAGGGCTCCGCTGACGTCGACGATATTCCTGGAATCGACGTGGTTCTGCGCGGGTATGATCGTCGGCAGGTCAATCAGTATGTTCGGCAATGCATGGCATCAGCCCCGATGCCGCTTGCGTCACCTCCTGATTTTGATCTCGCTCTGCGCGGCTATGATTGCGCACAGGTCCGCGAGTACCTCGAATCTCTTGGCTTTGCTGCGCCTCAGTAGTTGTTCATGGTCTGGTGTTCGAGGCGGTGCGGAACAGTCTGTTCCGTAACCCGCGTCGTCCCGCAGGATGAGGCCGCGCCTTCAGCTGTTCCAGCCGGTAGAGATCCACCTCGCGGACCGCGCTCTTGGCGTGGCACCGCAATGGGCGCCCATCCAGGATCTCGACCCTGTGGGGCGGAACAGTAGGACTCCGGCGGGACCGTCAGGACCAGCGCGATCGCCAAGACCGGCCCCATCCCCTGGCCGAACTCACCGCCGGCGAGGCCCCCGCGATGATGACCGGGGACACCAGGGCCGGGTTGAAGACCATCACCGACCGGCTCGTCCGCAGCGTGATCGTCCCGCCGGACGCGGTCGTGGGCCTCTCCCGGGTGCGGGTCATCGATGATCGTCAATCGTGCGTGCACGGGCCGGTGCCTGTTCGGCGCGTCCCGCGGAAGCCGTGTCCGGGTCAGTTGCCGGTGTTGGTTTGGATTTCGCTGACGGTCAGGGGGGTGGGCTGGGAGGTCATGGTCTGGTCTTCGAGGGTGCCGCCGGGGGAGTCGCAGTCCGCGCCCTCGCACTTCCAGGTGATCTTCCAGGTGATGGTGGCGGTGATCTTCCAGGCGCCGCCCGGCTGGCCCGCCGAGGAGCGCTTGTAGGTGTAGTTGCAGGTCTTCCCGTTCTTGGTGCCCGCGTCGTTGCAGACGAGCTGGCCTTCGCCGAGGTTCCAGGTGACGGACGAGGGGGTCGCCGTCGCCTGGACGGTCTGGGCGCCCACCGTGATCGGCTTGGTCTGGACGACGGTGAAGCCGTCCACCCACAGGGACGTCCGCAGCCGCACGAAGGTCTTGTCCTTGGGGGCCGTGTGGACGGTCGGCACGGGAAGCTGGGCCGAGTCTCTGGCCTGCTGCACCAGGGTCCAGGTGTTGGGCGGCGCGGCCGCGGGCGGTGCGGCGGCGCCTGGGCCGGCGATGCTCTCCACGTCCTGGTTGTCGATCAGGCCCAGGGGAGGCGGTGGGCCCACCGGGCCGCCTCCGCCGCCCGAGCCTCCGCCCGTCCCGCCGCCTCCGCCGGAGCCTCCGCCGGTGACGCCGGACAGGTTGCAGTCGAGGCCCTTGTTCGCGCCGCCGCATCCGTCGGCGAGGGCCTGGGCCGGGAACGCGAGTGCGGAGGAGAGCAGGGCCGTTGCCACGGTGACGCGGGACGCCGTGCGGCGCCGGGTGGGGGTGTGAGACATCGCGTGTCCTCGGGGGGATGTCAGCATGTGCCGTCCCGGACGGAGGCGGCGACCTTCCAGGCGCCGCCGTCGTACTGGACGGTGTAGCGGTACACGTAGGCACCGCCCTTCCCGCCGCCGGTCCGCTTGCCAGTCTTGGCGGAGAAGCGGTAGCCGGCGAGGGTGTTGACGCAGTCGATCAGATAGATCTTCGTGCCGTCCTTGGAGCGGGCGTAGACGCGGGGGTTCACGGTCTTCGTGAAGCGCCAGATCTGGCCCTTGGCCCTGGTGGCCTCGATGTCGTCGGTGACCTCGGTGAGGAGGGGGTCCATGGCGACGTCGGAGAGGCCGGCGGGGTCGTTGGTCTCGTAGGCCTTCTTGTAGGCGGCCTGGTAGGCGCGGTAGCGGTCGAGCACCGTCTTGAAGAGCTGCTCGGTCGGGACCGCGGTGGGCGCCTGCGCGGCGGGGGTGGCGCCGCCGGTGTCGAACCGGCCGTTGGGGGAGAGTTCGCCGTTGGAGGACGAGCCGGACGAGCCGCATCCCGCGGCCGTGCACACGGCGAGGACGGCCGACAGGCAGGCGGCGCGGCGGGACCCCAGCGGGGAGGAACGTACCAACCGGGTGCGCATCGCCATCCCTGAGCGGCAGCAAACGACGGGCCGAATACGCGCGAAAGCTTACAGAGGTGCGTGTGGCGAGAAAAGGGATTCGTTGCGTCCGCTTGACCTCGACCTTGCTTGAGGTAGCAGGCTCCTCCTGAAAGCGCTGATGGGAAGGAGTCGGATATGCGTGCTGTGTGGTTGAGGGAGTTCGGCGGGCCCGAGGTGCTGGTCCCGGGGGACGCGCCCGATCCGGTGCCGGGCGGGGGGCAGGCGCTGGTGGAGGTCGAGTTCGCAAACATCACGTTCGTGGAGACGCAGACGCGGTCGGGGTCCGGTCCGATGCCGGTGCGGTGGGAACCGCCGGTCATCCCGGGCAACGGGGTCGGCGGCGTGGTCACGGCGGTCGGTGAGGGCGTTGACAAGGCGCTCGTCGGACGGCGGGTCGTCAGCAGCACCGGCGGCACGGGCGGCTACGCCGAGAAGACCGTCGTGGACGCCCAGGGCCTGTTCGAGGTGCCGGACGGCTTGGCCCTCGACGACGCGGTGGCCCTGCTCGCCGACGGGCGGACGGCGACGATGATGACGCGTGCGGCCCAGCCGCGCGAGGGCGAGCGTGTCCTTGTGGAGGCGGCGGCAGGCGGGGTCGGGACGCTCCTCGTCCAGCTCGCGAAGGCGCAGGGCGCGACGGTCGTCGCGGCTGCCCGAGGCCCCAGGAAGACCGAGCTGGCGTTGCGGCTGGGCGCGGACGAGGCCGTCGACTACGGCGAGCCGGGCTGGGCGGAGAAGGCCGGCCCGGTGGACGTCGTCTTCGACGGGGTGGGCGGGGACGTGGCCCGCGAGGCGTTCGGCCTGCTCGGGAAGGGCGGTCGGATGGTCAGCTTCGGGCTCGCCAGCGGGGAGTGGGCGAGCATCCCCGAGGAGGACGCCAAGGAGCGCGGCGTGACGCTCGTCCGGCCCGGGGCCTCGCCTGAGGAGATGCGGGAGTTCACGCTGAGCGCGCTGCGCGAGGCGGCGGCCGGACGGCTCAAGCCTGTGATCGGGCAGCGCTTCCCGCTCGACGACGCGGCCGGGGCGCACGCGGCGATCGAGTCGCGCGGCACCGTCGGCAAGACCCTGCTGGAGGTCAGCCGACCCGCTTGAGGAACGCGACGAGCGAACGCTCGTAGGCGGCCGGGTCGACGTTCCAGGACTCGGTGTGGTCGCCGGGCGTGGGGATGTGCGTGACCGTGCCCGGCGGCGCCTTGCGGGCGAACGCGAAGGCGGGGGCGTTGGCGACGGTCTCGTCGTCCTCGGTGGTGAACATGAGGACCGGCGTCCGCAGATGGGGTGCGAACCGCCGCATGTCGAAGTCGGTGAGGTCGATGCCGATGCGCCACTGCAGGACGCGCTTGGCGATGTCCGTGATGAAGCCGGGCAGGTGGCGGGCGTCGGCCTGCTTGTCCAGGGTGGCGTTCCAGTCCAGGACGGGGGAGTCGAGCACGACCCCGCGGACGAACGTCGGGTCCCGCTGCAACGTCGTCATGACCATCGCGCCGCCCATCGACCACCCGTACAGGACGACGCCGGTCGCGCCGTGGGCGCGTGCGTAGCCCATGGCGGAGACGACGTCGTGCCACTCCTTGTCGCCCAGATGGTTGTGGCGGTCCTTGGAGGGCGGTGCGCCGATGTCGTTGCGGTAGGCGATGGACAGCATCGGCATGCCCAGCGCGTGGACGGTCCGCATGACGCGGAGCGTCTCGGCCTTGTCGGCGTTGCGTCCGTGGACGCCGATGACCCAGGTGCCCTTGGAGGACGTCCCCGGGACGAGCCACGCCGGCATGGGCCCGACCTCGGACGGATACGTGACGTCCTGGAACGGCAGCCCGAGCGCCGTCTTCGGGTCGCCGTCGTACATCCAGTGGTCGATCATCGCGGGGGCGTCCTTCAGCAGGGCGCCCTCGACCGACGTCACCTTCCGGACCACGTGCTCGTCGTTTCCGCCGACGACGGGCCCGAGCAGGGCGCGGCCGCCCCGCCAGACGAGGGACCACGTGCCGGGGCGCTCCGTCCCCGGTTCGCGGGGGAGCGTGACGGTGCCGTTCCCCGCGTCCTCGATGGTCAGCGGGTACTCGGCGGAGTGGTCGACCTCGATGGCGACGCCGGCGAAGTACCAGCCGATGCCGCCGACGAGCGCGCACAGCAGCGCGGTGATCGTGACGACCGCCGACATCAGCGGGCGGGTGGGGCGGCGCCGCCGGGGCGGCGGGCCGGGGGACGCCGGGACGGACGACGCGGGTGCAGCGGTGGACACGACATACGAAAGTAGCCTCCCCCGAGCGTCGCGAATGCCCGGGTTAGAGCGCAATACATTGATTAGTGCGGTTAACCTGCCGATCAGGTGCCAAAGGAGGAGCCATCCGGACGGAGGGACGCGGGGTGACGGGCCAGAACGACCGCGTCGCGGAGTACGAGGGCCGGATCGCGGATTTCGCGCGGCGGCTGGCTCCGCCCGGCTGGCGGCGGCTCGACCTGCACTGCGTCGCGACTGTCGCGGTGAGCGACGTCGCGCTGACGGTGCTGACGGGCGAGGGCAGGATCGTGACGGCCGAGGGCGTCCCGGAGGAGCTGACCGGCCTGCTGATGGACCTGCGCCGCGCGCACTACCTGTCCGAGCAGGGCACCTGGTTCTCGATGACCATGATCATCGAACCCGGCGCGGCGCGTCCGCTCTACAACCACGACTTCGACCCGCTGTGGGACCCGCCGATCCCGGTGGAGTGCTGGCGCCGCGACCAGATCGTGATGCCGAGGGACGGCGCCAACAGGCCGGGCTGGCTGCGCGACCGCCTGGAGGGCCGCGAGCCCGCCGACCGCCCCGCGCCCGATCCCGGCCCGCTGAACCCGGTCGAGCAGATGGAGCTGCTGTCGAACCAGTTCGCCGTCCTGGTCGCCGACCGCGCGCCGGCGCTGTGGGAGCGGGTCTCCGGGCACTACCAGGCGGTCGGCGGGCACGCGGAGCTGCCCTCCGCCACCGTCCACCTGGGCGACGGCGCCCGGACCTCCTGGACGCCGCCCGCCGCTGCCGCCGCCCTCCTCGACCGGCTCCGCGCCGGGACGCACGCGTTCCAGGGCTCCACCTGGTTCCGGATCGACTTCGAGGTCCTGTACGAGGACGGGGGCGTGCGCTGCCGCGCGAGCTTCGCCCATGACGACGAGCCGCGCTGGGAGAAGGAGCCGTCCGCCGACGACGTCCGGCGCGAGCTGGAGCGGTTCCCGCGCGAGGACGTCCCGGAATGGATGACGCGGCGGCTCGGGCCGCGCCCCCGGCCCGTGACCGTGGCCGACACGCCGCCGCCCCGGCCGCGCTCCGGGCTGCGCAGGGCCAGGATCTTCGACCACGCGGGACCGGACGGGAGCCGTCCCGCCGTGTCGCGCCCGCCCGTCCCGCCGGACGAGGCCGGCCGCGTCGCCGAGTACCTGCGGCAGGCCCCGACCGTCATGGCCGCCCGCTCCAACGCCCCCGACCGGCTCGAACCGTCGCGCGGCACGGTGGTGCCGCTGACCTTCCACACCGACGGGACGTGGGTGTGGTCGGGCGCGGTGGCCTACTACCTGAGCGAGCACGGCGTCCCGCCGGAGCCCGATCTCGTCGCGCACATCAGGGCCAACGGCTTCCGCGTCCCGGCGGTGGACGACGACACCATGGACGCCGCGAACGCCTCAGTCACCGGACGCGCCGCACCCGAACGCGTCCGGACCGAGGCGGGCCCCGGCTGGGCGGAGAGGCTCCAGCACCGGCTCGACCAGCTCCGCGTCGACCGCGCCGCCTACCGCGTCGACGACACGGCCGAGGGCGTCTGGTGCCTGACGTCGGAGCCGGGCCGCTGGTCGGTGTTCCAGATGCGGGACGGCGAGCGCCGCAAGGAGGTCGTCTTCGACGACGCCGAGCAGGCGTCCGCGCACCTGCTCGGACGGCTCCTGCTCGACCCGCGCCACACCGTCAAGGACGGGCCGTTCGAGCCGCTCAAGGGCGAGCCGCCGCTGTCGCTCCTGCGCGACCGCCACGTCATGGAACTGGCCGCCGGGACGGAAGTGGACCGCTACGGCGGCTCGGACGGGAACGTGACGTACGCGGCCCGCACGCCGTATCCGCAGCGGTCGCTGCCGCCCGAGTGGCGCGACCGCCCGTACCGCGTCTACCGGTTGCAGCGCCCCATGGAGGCCCTGACCGGGACGGCGATCCCGTGGTTCGGCCAGCCGGGCGGCGGGACGGCGCACGTGTTCAGGAGATCGGTCGCCGACCTGCTCGCCGACGGCAGCATGATCGAGGTCCCGAACGGCTGAGCGGGACCGGGGCCAGGGTCAGGCCTGGCCGATCGCGGAGACCAGCCCGAGCGCCAACACCAGGTCGAGGTGGATGAACGTCTCCAGCTTCGCGCCCGGCGGGACGTCCCGGTCGGCGGCTAGCCGGTCGAGGACGGCCAGCGCGGCGGGGCCGTCGAGGTCGTCGGCGAGCGCGGCCATGGCCTCGTCCGCGTACTCGCGGCTCATCGGACGCCCCGGGGACGTCGCCCACTCGGCGACCTTGCCGCGCCAGGCGTCCAGCCGCTCGGTGGACGCCGCCACCCTCTCCCCGGACAGCTCCAGGGGCTCCTTGTAGGGGACTTCCAGCATCGCCAGGCGCGCGGTCAACCGGTCTGGAGCGGACCCGGTCTCCTGCGGCACGACCAGGCACAACGCGTCCATGTCGGCCCTGCCGGTCACGTAGACGTCGGCGTCCGGGAGCACGTCCTCCAGCACCTCGAACGGCTGGACGTTGTAGTCGTCCAACCCGCTCGCGGTACTGGGGGTGCTCACGACCCGGACGCGGCGCCCGGCCCGCTCGGCGACCCGCCGCAGCAGGTCGGCGACGACCGCGCGGCGGTACCCGCCGTCCGGCCCGTCCGAGGAGTCCACCACCTGGACGCGCAGCCCGCGCCCTGCGGGCAGCGCCTCCGCCCGCCCCGTTCGATGGTCGTACAACCGCAGCATGCCTCCCACCCTAGGGCGGGGTTCACAGCGGGTGGTCGGCGGCCAGTGGCCCGAAGGGCGCCGGCGCGGCGCCATCCGACCGGCGGACGGCCGCGAACCGCAGCCGCACGTAGTCGGCGACCCATCCCGACTCGCGGCGCAGCGCGGGCGCGGCGAGGTCGTTCACCCGCTCGAGCAGCGGGTCCACCAGCTCCGGCGGGACGTCGGCCAGCGCACGGGACGCGTAGGCGCGCACCCAGTCGGCGGCGCCGTTCGGCCCCTCGGTCATCCGGGTCGGGCGGTCGGCGTGCTCCAGCAGCCGCAGCGTGAACCCGGCCTCCTCCAGCTTGGCCGCGTACTCGGCGGGCGACGGGAAGTACCAGGGCAGCTCGGGCTCGCCGAGGCCGAACACCCGCCACGCCGTCTGCATCGCGACGATCAGCTCCGCGCAGTTCCCGGCGCCGCCGAGCTCGCCGACGAACCGGCCGCCGGGGCGCAGCGCCGCGTGCACGCGCCCGATCACCGCGTCGGGGTCGCGGGTCATCCAGTGCAGCGCCGCGTTCGACGCGACCGCGTCGAAGGACTCGCCTACGGTGAAGTCATGGGCGTCGCCGACGATGAACGACAGCCCCGGGTTCATGGCGGTCGCCTGCGCGACCATCTCCGGGCTGCCGTCGATGCCCAGCACCTCGGCGCCCCGTTCGGCGATCTCCGCGCTGAACGAGCCGGTGCCGCATCCGAGATCGATGATCCTCTCGCCGGGCTGCGGATCGAGCAGATCGACAAGGGGCGCACCGTGCGCGGACACATACCCGAAGGCGGAGTCGTACGTCGTCACGGCCCAGTTCACTGTCATAATTTATCGGACATCGCCCGATGGTGAGGTGGGGTTGCCGTGGCGGACGTCACGTCGGAGATCCGCGTCGTGGGTGCTGAGGGCCCCGAAGGCCTCTCCCTGCGCACCTCCGGCCTGTCCGCCAGGGGCCTGCCGGAGTTGCGCGCCGACGGGCTGCCGCCCTATCTGGGGCAGGGCTGGGCACGCGTCCTCGCCGCACTCGCGCAGCGGCTCGCCGCTACCGGCGAGGTCCCGGACGAACTCGCGCCCGGCGTCGGGATCCGCCTCGTGCCGGCGGAGGACGGCACCCTGGAGCCCGTCCCGCCACAGGGGCGCGACCTCGGCGAATGGCGCCGCGACGTGCTGATCCGGCTCTTCCCCGAAGCCCGGAGCTGACAGCCCGGACCTGGCCGCCCGCCCGCGAGGGGCCGGTTCCTAGAATCGGATTCTGACAACCGGCTGGAGAAGGGTGCGCGAGGTGCCGTACGCAGAGATCGAGTACGAGGTCCGGGACGGGATCGCCACCGTCACGCTGAACCGGCCGCAGAAGATGAACGCCTACACGTTCGTCATGCGCAACGAGATGCTCGACGTCTTCGACCGGATCGACGCCGACGACGAGGTCCGCGCGGTCGTGGTGACCGGCGCGGGGCGCGCGTTCTGCGCGGGCGCCGACCTGAGCGGCGGCGGCGACACCTTCGACAAGGACAAGTCCAAGGACATGTTCGCGGGGGAGGACGACGTCCTGGAGGACGGCACCCCGCGCGACGGCGGCGGGACGGTCGCGCTCCGCATCGCCCGCTGCCTCAAGCCCGTCATCGGCGCGTTCAACGGCGCGGCGGTCGGCGTCGGCGTGACCATGACCCTGCCGATGGACGTCCGGCTCGCCAGCGAGAAGGCGAAGTTCGGCTTCGTGTTCGCGCGGCGCGGGATCGTCACCGAGGCCGCCTCCAGCTGGTTCCTGCCGCGCCTCGTCGGCATCGCGCAGGCCATGGAGTGGGCCGCCACCGGCCGGATCTTCGACGCGCGGGAGGCCCTCGCGGGCCGTCTCGTCTCCCGCGTGTACGCGCCCGACGAGCTCCTCCCGGCCGCGTACGCGCTCGCGCGGGAGATCGCCGACAACACCTCGGCCGTCTCCGTCGCCGCGATCCGCCGCCTCATGTGGTCGGGCCTGTCCGCGCCCTCCCCGTGGGACTCCCACATCGCCGACTCCCGCCTCATGGCCTCCCTGGGCGGGGCCGCCGACGCCGTCGAGGGCGTCTCGTCCTTCCTGGAGAAGCGCGACGCCGCCTTCCCGCTGCGCGTCAGCAAGGACCTCCCGCCCGAGGTCCCCGACTGGCCCGTCCGCTGAGCCGCGCCGTCCGGGCCGGCGTCTCGCGGCGGCCCGGACGCCACGGCGACCCCGGTGGAAGGCGGGCGAGCGGGGCGTCGCATGATGGAGGGGAATCCCCGGGGCGTCCCAAGGACGATCTTGATTTTCCGGACCATCGGGAAGCGTGTTCCATCGGTTACGGAGGGTATTAAGCCGCCCGAGGCCACACGTTACGGGGGTGCCTGGTGCGGATCAGGAATTGTGCCGTCATCGGTGTCGGACTCCTGCTCGCGGCCGGTTGCAGCCACGCCGACCGGCAGGCGCGGACCGCAGGTGAGCACGGCAGGCTCAAGGGCAAGGCTCCGGTCACGAGACCGCCCGCCCAGACGCCGCCTCCGCCAAGGAAGATCGACTGCGACCGGGTGAAGTGCGTCGCGCTGACGTTCGACGACGGGCCCGGCCCGTACACGGCGCGGCTGCTCGACACGCTCAAGAAGAACGGCGTGCGCGCCACGTTCTTCATGCTCGGCGAGAACGTCGGCGCCCACCGCGACGTCGTGCGCCGGATGGCACTGGAGGGCCAGGAGGTCGCCAACCACACCTGGTCGCATCCGGACCTCACCACCCTGTCGCCGGCGGAGGTGCGGTCCCAGATCCAGCGCACGCAGAAGGTCGTGAAGGACGCCTCCGGCGTCCTGCCCACGCTGGTCAGGCCGCCCTACGGGTCCGTGAACAAGCGCGTCGAACGGGCCGTGGGGATGCCGCTGATCCTCTGGAGCGTCGACACGCTCGACTGGCGGTACCGCGACGTCGCCCGCGACACGCGCGTGGGGGTCAAGGAGCCCAAGAGCGGCGGCATCGTCCTGTTCCACGACATCCACAAGCCGAGCGTCGACTCCATCCCGAAGGTGGTGGAGGGCCTGCGCAAACGCGGGTTCACGTTCGTGACCGTCTCGGAGCTGCTCGCGGGGCGCCGGCTCCTGCCCGGCGCGTCCTACAGCGAGCGGACCCCGCCGCCGACCCCGGTCACGGCGAGTCCGCCGCCGACCGGCTCCTCCGCGCCCGCCGCCCCGCCTACCGCAGGCTCCACGGGCTCTATGCGAAGCGGCCCAGTGCCCGCCCCCGCGCTCCCCGGGCTGGACGCTCCCCGCTAGTCGTCTTCGGGGTCTCGGCGGGGGCGTCGTTTCGGTGGGGGCTGGGGCGGGACGACCTTCGCGGCGACCATGGTCCGCTCGGGCACCTCGACGAGTTCGCCGTTGCGGCGCCGCACCGCGAGCGTGCCGCCGGACCATGATTCGAGGACGCCCACCACGTCGCTGTACTCTCCCGTTGGCAGACGGCGGCGCAGCGAGATCCGCTGACCCACGTCCGCGCTACTGATGGCCACCACCAGGCGTGCGGCGAAGCGGCCGGACATGTAGGGACCCCCATGTCGAATCGTCGGCGGCGGGGTGGCCATACTATTCACAGCGAGCTTGCGGTGAGCCGTGACGTGCGGCGGGGCCGGAAATCCGAGAGGAGTCACTGACGTGACCTACGTCATTGCGCAGCCCTGCGTGGACCTGCTCGACAAGGCATGCATCGAGGAGTGCCCGGTCGACTGCATCTACGAGGGGAAGCGTCAGCTCTACATCCACCCGGACGAGTGCGTCGACTGCGGTGCGTGCGAGCCGGTTTGCCCGGTTGAAGCCATCTACTACGAGGACGACGTCCCCGAGCAGTGGAAGGACTTCTACAAGGTGAACGTGGAGTTCTTCGACGACCTCGGCTCGCCCGGCGGCGCGTCCAAGGTCGGGAAGATCGACAAGGACCACCCGATCGTCGCCGCGCTGCCCCCGCAGAGCCACGACGACTGATCGCGTGCGGGGTCTGGAGCGCTCCTTGCAGGCGCGTTCCAGGGGCCGCCTGCGTCGGATACCGGGCCGTGGTCGGGAACGACTGCGGCCCG
This sequence comes from Actinomadura sp. K4S16, assembly GCF_008327685.1. GTDB lineage: Bacteria > Actinomycetota > Actinomycetes > Streptosporangiales > Streptosporangiaceae > Spirillospora. The sequence goes on along the minus strand of NZ_BDDE01000015.1, from coordinate 30,952 downwards.
GTGGGTTTTCTCAGAGGAGGTAAGGGCGTTGTTCACGTTGCCGGACTTTCCGTGGGATCGGCTCGCGCCGTACAAGGAGCGGGCGCTGGCGCACGCGGACGGCATCGTCGACCTTTCGGTCGGAACGCCCGTGGACCCGACGCCCGAGCCGATCAGGGAGGCCCTCGCCGCCGCGTCCGACGCGCCCGGCTACCCGCAGACCTACGGGACGCCGGCGCTGCGCGAGGCCGTCGCGGGATGGCTGCGCCGCCGCGCCGGGGTGTCCGGCGCCGACCCGGACGCCGTGCTCCCCGTCATCGGCACCAAGGAACTCGTCGCCTGGCTGCCGACGCTGCTCGGCGCCGGCCCCGGCGACAAGGTCGTCTTCCCCGCGCTCGCCTACCCGACCTACGACGTGGGCGCCCGGCTCGCCGGCGCCGACCCCGTCGCGACGGACGGCCTGCTCTCCCTCGGCCCCGTCAACCCGAAGATCGTGTGGGTGAACTCGCCGTCCAACCCGACCGGCAAGGTGCTGCCCGCCGAGCACCTGCGCAAGGTCGTCGCGTGGGCGCGCGGCCGCGGCGCGGTCGTGGTCAGCGACGAGTGCTACCTGGAGTTCGGCTGGGACGAGGCGAACCCGCCGATCTCGGTCCTGCACCCCGACGTCTGCGACGGCTCCCACGAGGGCCTGCTCGCGCTGAACTCGCTGTCCAAGCGCTCCAACATGGCGGGCTACCGCGCCGGGTTCGTCACCGGCGACCTCGCGCTCGTGAAGCGGCTGCTGGAGGTCCGCAAGCACGCCGGAATGATCGTCCCGGCGCCGGTGCAGGCCGCGATGACCGTGGCCTACGGCGACGACGCGCACGTGGACGAGCAGCGGGCCCGGTACGCGCGCCGCCGCGCCACCCTGCGCGCCGCGTTCGAGAGCCACGGCTTCCGGATCGACGACTCCGAGGCGTCCCTGTACCTGTGGGCCACGCGGGACGAGCCGTGCTGGGAGACCGTCGCCCACCTGGCGTCCCTCGGCGTCCTGGTCGGCCCCGGCGAGTTCTACGGCCCGGGCGGCGCCCGGCACGTCCGCATCGCCTTCACCGCGACCGACGAACGCGTCGCCGCGGCCGCCGAACGCCTCTGACCCCGTCCCGGCCCCTCGCCGGTGAGCGGGTGGCCGTACCAGGTCGGCGGCCGGTTCCGGTCGGGTTGCCGCCCAGGAAATACGGTGTTTCCGGACGAAACCGCATCTTCATTTGATACGTCTGATCGCGGTATGGGCTTGATAGGCCACAGTCGGTAGGATCCGCAGGTCTGGCCCCCGAAAACGGACGAAACGATGGAGGTGCCGTGGGCAAAGCGGCGATAGTGATCCTGCTGGCACTGATCCTGGTCGCCTTGGTCGTGCTCATCGCCGTCCTGCTGCGGCGCCGTTCGGGCGCCCCGGCGCCGGCGCCCGCCCCGGCCGCACCGCGCGACCCGTTCGCCGCGGAGGACCAGGTGGCCGGCGACCCGCGCGCCCTCAAGGCCGGAGACATGGTGGAGTACCTCGGCACCCGCTACTTCGTCCGCGGCTCGCTGCGGCTGAAGGAGGGCGGCTTCACCTGGAGCGAGCACCTCCTCGACGCCGACACGATCGAGGGCACCAAGGTGTGGGTCTCCGTCGAGGAGGACCCCGACCTCGAGGTCGTCTGGTGGACCGAGCACGACATCGGCGACCTGCGGCCCGGGGAGAAGACCATCGTCGTGGACGGCGTGGAGTACCGCCGCGACGAGCACGGCACCGCCGACTACACCAGCGAGGGCACGACGGGCGTCGGCGTCCAGGGCCGGGTCGAGTACGTCGACTACGAGGGCCCGGGCGGCAGGTACCTGTCGTTCGAGCAGTACGGCGGCGGCCAGTGGGAGGCGGGCCTCGGCGAGCGCGTCCCGGCGGGATCGATGACGATCTACCCGGGCGGCGGTAGCTGACCTTGCGGGCCGTCCTCGACACCCCCTACGCGGACGCCCGCGCCGACGGGCTCTCGTTCGCGCTCGGCCTGCCGCCGCTGGACGCCCTCGCCGTCCTGCCGGTGGAGCGCGCGGGCCTGACCGTGGAGCTGCGCCTGCTCGGCGCGTCCCACCAGGTCATCGCCGGGCCGCTGAGCGAGACGGTGGCGTGCCTGCCCGGCCGCGCCGAGCCGCTGCCGGGACGCGCGGTGACGAGCGTGCCCGGCTGGGCCTACGACTTCGCCGCGACCACCGCGGCGCACAGCGACGGGACGGCGTTCGCCCGTGCCGTCGAGGCGGTGTGCGCGCGGCTCGCGGACCGCGGTGACGCGCTGACCGGGTCGTTCCCCGGTTCCCCGCACGCCGTCACCGCCCTTGCCTTGGAGGACACGGCGGAACAGGAGGCCGGGTTCGGCTGGCGCACCTGGCACGCCTACCCGCAGACCCGGGAGATCGTGATGACGCGGAGCCGGCTGGTGAGACCTCGTGAACGGTAGGAGCCAGGTGAACAACAGGTACCGGGTGGCGGGCGCCGTGGTCGCCGCGACCCTGACGGCAACGGCGCTCAGCGGCTGCGGGCAGTCGCAGTCGTCCTGGATCGCCGACAAGTACAGCAGGGACGGAGTGGGCGCCTACCGGTCGCCGAAGCCCCCGCGGACGGTGGCGTCGGAGATCGGCCGCAAGTTCAAGCCCATCGACCGGGTGGACGACATGGCCACCAGGGGCCCCAACGGGGGCATCTTCATGCGCTACCCGAAACTCGTCGTCGGCGTCCTGCCGAACGGGACGGGCAGCCGCATCACGGTCGACAACCCGCGCAGCGGCTACAGCCGCCACTACACCCATGTGGCCGGGCGCTGGAGCAGCCCGGGCAGCAATGGATGGACCAGCAGGGGCGCAGCGTCGTTCCGCGGCGGCGGACCGGGCTCCGGCAAATGAGGCATCGGGCAGACCAGGGCGTCGGGCAGACGAGGAGCGACACATGAACGACGACATCCTTCACGAGATCGGGGCGACCTTCGCCTACGGCGCGGTCGGCATCGCCCTGATGGCGATCGGCTACCTGGTCGTGGAGGTGACGACGCCCGGCAAGCTCGGCAAGCAGATCTGGACCGAGGGCAACCGGGGCGCCGCGCTCCTGCTGGCCGCCAAGCTCTTCGGCACCTCCGTGATCGTCACCACCGCGATCGTGACCAGCGACAGCGACCTGACCGACGGGCTGGTGGACACCGCCGTGTTCGGCGGGATCGGCATCGTGCTGATGGTCGCGGCGTTCTTCCTGCTGGACGTGCTCACGCCCGGCAAGCTCGGCGCCACGCTCGTGGACGCGGGCGGGACGGGCGGCGCGATCCACCCGGCGGGCTGGGTCGTCGCCGCCGCCGACCTCGGGGTCGCCGCGATCGTGGCCGGGGCGGTCTCCTGACGTCCCGGGACCTGGACCAGGCGGCCCTGCCGTCCGGCACGGCCTCCCCGGAGCCGTCCACTCCCGAGGGGGGCGGCCCGGGGAGGTCGCGTGTCACGGCGCGGGCGGCGCGCGCGCTCGTCCTCGCGGCAGTGTTCGCGTGCGCGGCGTGCGGGCTGGTGTACGAGCTGGCCCTGGTGGCGCTCGGCAGCTACCTCGTCGGGAACTCCGTCACGCAGGCGTCCATCGTCCTGTCGGTGATGGTGTTCGCGATGGGCGTCGGCTCGCTGGCCGCCAAGCCGCTGCAGGGCCGCGCCGTCGTGGCGTTCGCCGTCATCGAGGGCGCGCTCGCGCTCATCGGCGGCGTGTCGGTCCTCGCGCTGTACGCGGCGTTCGCGTGGCTCGACCTCTACGTCCCGGCGCTGGTGGTGGTGTCGTTCGCGGTCGGGGCGCTGATCGGCGCGGAGATCCCGCTGCTGATGACGCTGCTCCAGCGGATCCGCAAGCAGGACGCGGGGTCCGCGGTGGCCGACCTGTTCGCCGCCGACTACGTGGGCGCGCTGATCGGCGGCCTGGCGTTCCCGTTCCTGCTGCTGCCCACGTTCGGGCACATCAAGGGGGCGCTGCTCGTCGGCGTCGTGAACGCCGTCGCCGGCATGGCGGTCGTGCTGTGGCTGTTCCGGCGGGAGGTCGGGCGCGTCGCCCGGATCGCGCTCGCCCTCGGCATGGTCGCCGTCCTCGGCGTCCTCGGCGGGACGTACGTGCTCGCGGACGGCTTCGAGGTGTCGGCGCGGCAGGCGCTCTACGACGCCCCGATCGCGGTGGCGAAGCGCACGAAGTACCAGGAGATCGTCATCACCCGGCGGGCCGGGCTCGGCCCCTCGGACCTGCGGCTGTTCCTCAACGGCGACCTCCAGTTCTCCTCGGCCGACGAGTACCGCTACCACGAGTCGCTCGTCCACCCGCTGATGTCGGGGCCGCACGGGCGGGTGCTGATCCTCGGCGGCGGGGACGGCCTGGCGCTGCGCGAGGTGCTGCGCTACAAGGACGTGCGGAGCGCGACCCTGGTCGAACTGGACCCCGAGATGATCCACCTGGCCCGGACGTACGGGCCGCTGGAGTCCCTCAACCGGCACGCGTTCGAGGACCCGCGCGCCGAGACCGTCAACGCCGACGCGTTCTCCTGGCTGCGCCGCCTCGACCGGCGGTTCGACGCGGTCATCGTGGACATGCCCGACCCCGACGACGTGTCCACCGCCAAGCTGTACTCGGTCGAGTTCTACGGGATGGTGAAGCGGGCCCTGGCCCCGGGCGGGCGGATCGTCGTCCAGTCCGGGTCGCCGTACTTCGCGCCCAAGTCGTTCTGGAGCATCCAGAAGTCCATCGCCGCCGCCGGGCTCGCGACCACCCCGTACCACGTGGACGTGCCGAGCTTCGGCGACTGGGGGTACGTCCTCGCGGCCCCCGGGAAGCGGCCGCCCGCGCTGGGCCTGGCGCCCGGCGTCTCGGGCCTGCGCTTCCTCGACGGGCCGGTGCTCCAGGCGGCGGCCGTCTTCCCCAAGGACCGCCGCGCGCGGGACGTGGACGTCAACACCCTCGTCCACCCGCGCCTGGTCGAGTACGAGGGCCAGGAGTGGAAGAACTCCTAGCCGGGTCCGGGCGCCCTAGTCGGGGACGGACCGGCGGAGCGCCTTGTCGACGGCCCGCTGGAACGAGGTGACCAGTGACTGGATCATCAGCGGCTTGAGCTTCCCGGCCATCTCCATCAGCCGCTCCCGCTCCTGGGGGGCGCGCCCGCCCGCCCGGTAGGGGCGGACGACGGTGTCCTGGAAGACCTGCTGGAGCTCGGCGGCAAGCGCGGTCGTGTGCCGGTCCACCGCTTGGTACGAGGCGATCAGCGTGTCCAGGGGAAGCGGCAGCGCGGCCAGTTCGGCGCTGACGCCGAGCAGCGCGGGGCTGACGACCCGCACCTGGCCCGCCGGGTCGTCGGAGATCTGCTCGACGACGCCGAGGGCCTCCAGCCGCTTGATCGTCTCGTCGTCGAGGTGGCGTCCGGCGCGGCGGTCCAGCTCGTGCCGGTCGAGGTCCTCCGGACGCTCCGGCGCCCACGGGGACAGCAGGGCGCGCTGGAGGGCGAGGTCCTCGGCCGGCGCGTCCAGCGGGATGCGCTTCAGGTGCTTCTCGATCGAGGCGAGCGTGAGCCCGAGCGACTGGAGCTCCCGGACGAGTTCGAGCCGCGCGAGGTGGTCGGCGCCGTAGAGGCCCGTCCGGCCGCGCAGCCTCGGCGGAGGCAGCAGCCCGCGCCCGGCGTAGAACCGCACGGTGCGGACGGTGACCCCGGCGCGCGCGGCCAGCTCGTCGACGGTCAGTTCCATGCCGCCCTCACCGCCGCCTGCCTCCATGCCGCCGCTCCCGGGCCGCCCGCCGCTATGTGACAGCACCAGTGTTACATTAATCGTGTATCAGCGCGCACTTACCTGAGCGCGCACCGGTCGGCGCCACACCTGTCAGCACGTACCAAGTAGGGAGACCGCGGATGGGACGCGACATCTACACCGAGGAGCACGAGGCCTTCCGCGACATGGTGCGCTCCTTCATCGCCAAGGAGATCGCGCCCCACCACGAGCAGTGGGAGAAGGACGGGATCGTCTCGCGCGACGTGTGGCTGGCCGCGGGGCGCGCGGGCCTGCTCGGCATCGACATGCCGGAGGAGTTCGGGGGCGGCGGCGACCCCGACTACCGCTACTACGTGATCTTCAACGAGGAGCTGGCGAAGGCCGGCGTGCACGGGCCCGGCTTCGCCGTCCACAACGACATCAACGGCGGGTACCTGCGGCAGCTGTGCACCCCCGAGCAGCAGCGGCGCTGGTTCCCCGGCTACTGCTCCGGGGAGATCGTCACCGCGATCGCGATGACCGAGCCCGCCGCCGGGTCCGACCTCCAGGGCATCAAGACCACCGCGGTGAAGGACGGCGACCACTACGTCCTGAACGGCTCGAAGACGTTCATCTCCAACGGCATCCTCGCGGACCTGGTCATCGTCGTCGCCAAGACCGACCCGTCCGCCGGGGCCAAGGGCGTCAGCCTCCTCGCCGTCGAGCGCGGCATGGAGGGCTTCGAGCGCGGCCGCAACCTCGACAAGGTCGGCATGCACGCCCAGGACACCGCCGAGCTGTTCTTCGACAACGTCCGCGTCCCCAAGGAGAACCTCCTCGGCGAGGAGGGCATGGGCTTCATCTACCTCATGCAGAACCTCGCCCGCGAGCGGCTGTCCATCGGCGCCACCGCGCAGGCCGCCGCCGAGACCGCCTTCGAGCAGACGCTGGAGTACTGCAAGACCCGCGAGGCGTTCGGCCGCCCGATCGGCAAGTTCCAGCACAACCGGTTCACGCTCGCCGAGATGAAGACGGAGCTGACCGTCTCGCGCTCCTTCACCGACGAGTGCATCGTCAAGGAGAGCAGGGGGGAGCTGACCCCCGACGAGGCCGCGATGCTCAAGTGGTGGAACACCGAGCTGCTCAAGCGGGTCGTGGACCGCTGCGTCCAGCTCCACGGCGGCTACGGCTACATGACCGAGTACCCGATCGCCAAGGCCTACCAGGACGTCCGCATCCAGACCATCTTCGGCGGCACCACCGAGATCATGAAGGAGATCATCGGCCGCGGCCTCGGCGTCTAGCCCGCGCCCCGCGCGCCCATCGCCCGGCCGCCGCCGCGCTCACCGCGCCGAAACCTCCCGGCTGCCACGTTGGGCGCGTGAACACACGCGAGGAAACGGTCGTACGGCTCGGTTCCGTACGCAGGACATTCGGCGACGTCGCCGCGCTGGACGGGGTGAGCCTCGACATCCGGCGCGGCGAGTCCGTCGCGGTGATGGGGCCGTCCGGCAGCGGGAAGTCGACGCTGCTCAACATGGTCGCGGGACTGGACCGCCCGACGGCGGGCTCGGTGGCGGTGGACGGCGACGACCTCACCGGGATGGGCGAGGCGGCTTTGGCCCGCTTCCGCCGCCGCCGGATCGGGATGGTCTTCCAGTTCTTCAACCTGCTGGACGACCTGCCCGCGCTGGAGAACGTCGCGCTGGCCGCCCGGCTGGCCGGCGTCCCGGCGCGCAAGGCGCGGGCCCGGGCGCTGGAACTGCTGGACGAACTCGGCGTCGCCGACCGCCGCGACGCCTACCCGGCGGTGCTCAGCGGCGGCGAGCGGCAGCGCGTCGGGGTGGCGCGGGCGCTGGTGAACCGGCCGGCGCTGCTGCTGGCGGACGAGCCGACCGGCGCCCTCGACAGCGCGACCGGCGAGCAGGTCGCCGGGCTGCTGCTCGACCTCAACCGGAAGGGCCAGACGCTGCTGCTGGTCACCCACGACCAGGGCCTGGCCGACCGGTGCGCGTCCCGCCTGGTCGAGTTCAGGGACGGCCGGATCGTCCGGGAGTCGGCAACGGGCGGCGGCGCGCGGGAGACGGCCGAGACGCGGTCCGTCCGATGAGCGCGGTGTGGGCGGCGTCGCGGGCCGGGGTGCGGCGGCGCAGGGTCCAGTCGGCCAGCATCGCCGTCGTCGTGGCGCTGTCCACGGCGACGCTCGTGTTCGGGCTCGGCCTGCTGGCCGCGTCGCGGTCCCTCTTCGACGACGCCTTCGCGCAGGCGCGCGGCGCGCACGCGACGGCCTCCTTCGACGCCGCGCGGGTGAGCGCCGACCGGCTCGCCGCCACCGCCCGCGCGCCCGGCGTCACCGCCGCCGCGGGCCCGTTCCGCACGGCCGTCCTGCCCCGGGACAAGGGCCCCATGGGACCCGGCGGCGACGGCCTCCTGGTGGTCGGACGGGACGACCCCGGCGGCCCCGTCGACAGGCTCACCCTCACCCAGGGCCGGTGGGTCCGCGGACCGGGCGAGGTCGTGCTCCGCGTCAAGCCCGGCGGCCCCTTCAGGCTGGGCGGCAAGCTGACGCCCCCGGGCCTGCCCGAGCTCACGATCGTCGGGTTCGCCGACTCCGTGACGGACGGCTTCATGGGCTGGGTGACCACTGCCCAGGTCGCAGCCTTCCGGCCGGACGGGCTCCAGATGCTCTACCGGTTCGACCGCGCGAAGGGCGCGTCCGAGGTCCGGCAGAGCCTGACGGCCGCGACCGCCGGACTGCCGATGCGCGGCTACGACTCCTACGTCACCGCCGAGCGCTCCTTCGAGAAGAGGTTCAACCAGCTGATCCCGTTCGTCACGGTCTTCGGCGTGCTCGCCATGGCCGTGTCGGTGTTCATCGTCGCGAACGTGGTCAGCGGCGCGGTGGTCTCCGGGTTCCGGCACATCGGCGTCATGAAGGCGCTCGGCTTCACCCCGGCGCAGGTGACCGCCGTCTACGTCGTCATGGTCGCCGTCCCGGCGCTGCTCGGCTGCGCGGTCGGCCTGCTCGCGGGCCACCTGCTCGCCCTGCGGATCGCGGCGAGCGTGGCGGCGGGCTTCGAACTGCCGTCGGCCGGGGGAGCGGCGCCCGTGCTCGACCTCGCCGGGGGCGCCGGGGTCCTCGCCCTGGTGGTGCTGGCCGCCGTCCTCCCGGCGCTGCGGGCCGGACGGCTCCCGGCGGTGCAGGCGATCAGCGCCGGGACCGTGTCGCGCCGGGGCCGCGGGCGGCGCCTCCAGCGGTGGCTGCTGCGCACCCGGCTGCCCGTCCCGGCCGGGCTGGGCCTCGGGCTGCCCGCCGCCCGCCCCGCCAGGACGGCGCTCACCCTCGCGGGGCTGTGCCTCGGCGTGACCGCGGTGACCATGGGGTTCGGGCTCCAGCAGACGGTCATGAAGATCACGACGGCGGACACCGAGGGGCACACCTCCGTCGTCGCGGGCGTCGCCCCGAGAGCCTCCGGCGGCATGACCGACGACAAGCTGGAGGCGCTGCTGCGAGCCCAGCCGGGGACCGCCCACATCATGTCGTTCGCGCCCGCGAACGTGCGGATCCCCGGGGTGCCGTCGAGCCTGTCGGCCGAGGCCTACAGCGGCGACTACCGCCCCTTCCTCGGCGACAGCCTCGTCCGCGGACGCTGGTTCTCGGGCCCCGGCGAGGTCGTGCCGAGCGAGGCGTTCATGCGCCTCCACGACCTGGACGTGGGCGACACCCTCACGCTCCAGACGGCGGGCGAGCCGGTCAAGGTGCGGATCGTGGGCGCGTTCGCCCATCCCGACACCGACCGCCTGATGCTCGACACCGCCAGCCTGCCCGCCGCGGCGACCAAGGACCAGCCCAGCCCCTTCTCGGTGATCCTCACCAAGGGGACCGACCCGTCCGACTACGTCCGCCGGCTCACCGCCGCCGCCCCGCCCGGCGGGCTGTTCGCCGAGCCTGTGCGGCCCGACCTCGGCGAGGGCGCGGTCTTCGGCGGGCTGTTCCTGCTGTTCTCACTGATCATCTGCGCGGCGGCGGGGCTCGGCGTCCTCAACAGTGTGCTGCTGAGCGCCCGGGAGCGCGGCCGGGACCTCGGCGTGCTCAAGGCGGTCGGGACGACCCCGCGGCAGGTCGTCGCCATGATGGTGACGTCGATGGCGGCCCTCGGGATCGTCGGCGGCGCGCTCGGGGCGCCGCTCGGGGTGCTCGTCCACCATGGCGTCGTGGTGCTCACCGGCGACATGCTCGGCAGCGGGATGGCGTCGTCCTGGATCCACGTGTACTCGTGGACCGTGCTGGTGCCGCCGGCCTGCGCCGGGCTGGCCGCGGCCGTCCTCGGCGCCTGGCCGCCCGCCCTCCGGGCCGCCGCCACCCGCACCGCCGCCGTGCTGCGCAGCGAGTGAGGGTCACGTGAGGGCCACGGTGACCGACAGCCCGCCGTCCGGGTTCGCCGTGGCCCTCGCGTCGCCGCCGTGGGCGCGGGCGATGGCGGCGACGATCGACAGCCCGAGCCCCGCGCCCTCCGCCGACCCGGTCCGGTCGGCGTGCAGCCTCCGGAACGGCTCGAACAGCTCGTCCACCTTCTCGGGCGGGACGATCGGTCCGGTGTTGCGGACGACCAGCGCCTCCTCCGACAACTCCACGCGGACGTCCCCGCCGGGCCGGTTGTGCCGGATCGCGTTCTGCACCAGGTTCGCGGCCATCCTTGTGAGCAGCACCTCGTCCCCGGCGACGGTCACCGGACGCGTCTCGGCGGCGACGGCGATCCCGTCGCGTTCGGCGGCGGCGGCGTTGTCCTCCACGACCTGCCGGACGACCGCTTCGAGGTCCACCGGCGCGCGGGCGTCGAGCCCCCGTTCCCCCTGCGCGAGGACGAGCAGCCCCTCGATCAGCCGCTCGGACCGCAGGGTGTTGCGCAGCATCTCGGCCCGGACCTCGGCGAGCCGCTCCGGCGAGGGGTCCGCGAGCCCGACCTCCACGGCGGTCCGCTGGATGGCCAGGGGAGTGCGCAGCTCGTGGGACGCGTTGGCGACGAAGCGGCGCTGGCTGTCGACCGCCTTCTCCAACCGGTCGATCATGGCGTCGAAGGTGTCGGCCAGCTCCTTCAGCTCGTTCTGCGGCCCGTCCAGCGCGATGCGCTCGTGCAGGGTGGACAGCGACAGCCGGCGCGCGGTCGCCGTGATGCTGTGCAGCGGACGCAGCAGCCGCCCGGTCAGCCACCAGCACACCGCGAACGCCAGCACCGTGATCACCACGATCGCGACCAGGATGACGAGCCGCTGCGACCCGACCAGGCTGTCCTGGAACTGCTCCGGCCCGACGACCTTCTTCGGGCCCTGCCCCGCGCCGGGCTCCACGAACTCGAACCGCGGCGTCGGCGCGACCGGCGCCGCCGGCGGGCACGGCATGTCCTCGGGGACCCCGTCGCATGCGACGGGGTTCGGGTGCGCGGGGACGTCCTGCACGCGGTCGTTGACGATCCTCTTCTGCATCCACAGGACGGCGCTGAGCACGCCCAGCGTGATCACGGCGAACAGGCCGCCGTACAGCAGCGTCATCCGGGCCCGCACCGTCGCGGGCATCACAGCCGGTACCCGCTTCCCGGAACGGTGACGATGACGGGCGGGTCGCCGAGCTTGGCCCGCAGCTTGCTCACGGTCACCTTGACCACGGTGGTGAACGGGTCGGTGTTCTCGTCCCACGCCCGTTCGAGCAGCTCCTCGGCGCTGACCACGCCGCCCCGCGCCTGCATCAGCACCTCCAGCACGGCGTACTCCTTGGGGGACAGCGCCAGGCGGCGGCCGTCCCGGGCCGCCTCGCGCCGCGCCGCGTCCAGCGTGAGCCCGCTCCGCACCAGCACCGGGGGCAGCGGCGGGACGTTCCGCCGCGCCAGCGCGCGGATCCGCGCCACCAGCTCGTCGAACGCGAACGGCTTGGCCAGGTAGTCGTCGGCGCCGAGGTTCAGCCCGTCCACCCGCTCGTGCACCGCACCCGACGCGGTCAGCATCAGGATGCGCACCCCCGCCTCGCGCTGCGCCAGCTCCCGGCAGACGTCGTCGCCGTGCACCAGCGGGAGGTCGCGGTCCAGCACGAGGACGTCGTACTCGTTGACCGCGAGCCGCTCCAGCGCCCCCGCCCCGTCGTAGGCGACGTCCACCGCCATCGCCCGCTTCCGCAGCCCCTCAGCCACCAGATCGGCCAGGAAGCGCTCGTCCTCGGCCACGAGTATCCGCATCCCACCATTCCCCCAGAACCGCGATAAGGCGATGGTTAACGGCGGCTGCGAGATCACCCCGACGATGGGCTGTGGTGCCCCGAGGAGGCCTCGGGGCACCACATCGGTGATCAGACGCCGAACGCGGCGGGGTACTGGATGGTGCCGGTGGGGACCGGGCGGGCCTCGTCCAGCGCCATCGCCATCATGGCCTCGTCCGGGACCTCGAAGGGCGCGCGGATCCCGAAGCGGGAGGCGGGGATGAAGCCGAACCGCGGGTAGTAGTCGGCGTGGCCGAGGACCAGGACGAGGTTCTCGCCCATGGCCCGGGCGGCGTCCAGGACGGCGCGGATGGCGGCCGAGCCGGCGCCGGTCCGCTGGAACGACGGCAGCACGGCGCACGGCGCCAGGGCGAGCGCCGACTCGCCGTCGACGTGGCAGCGAGTGATCAGTGCGTACCCGACCGGAGTGCCGTCGGGGGTCGTGCTGACCACGGACAGGCCGTCGATCCACGCCTCCGCGTCGGCGCGCAGGGCGTCGACGATGCCGGCCTCTTCGGCGGTGGGGAAGGCGGCCAGGACGATGTCGCGGATGGCGGGCACGTCGTCGGCGGTCTCGGGGCGGGTGTTCCAGGTGGACATGGCGGTCCTGTTCTCGTCGGTGGAAGCGTCGTCGTGAAGGAGGTGGGCGCGCACCGGGGCGCCGGGGCCGTGTGCGGGCGTGTCGGTGGGGCTCACTGCTGGCGCTCCCTGAAGCGGTAGGTGGCGCGCAGGTGCTGCGTGATGTTCTTCTTGACGGCCTCGCGGTCGGCCCGCAGCCGCGCGTCGGTGCGGGAGGCGGCGTAGGCGTTCTCCCGCAGCAGCCGGTGAAAGCTCTCCAGGCGGCGCTCCGGCAACGTGCCGGCCTCGACGGCGGCCAGGACGGCGCAGCCCGGCTCGCTCTCGTGGGCGCAGTCGCTGAACCGGCAGTCCAGCGCCAGTTCCTGGATGTCGGCGAACGTCTGCTCCAGCCCGCTCTGGGCATCGTGCAGGCCGATCGAGCGCAGCCCCGGAGTATCCAGCAGGACGCCGCCGCCGGGCAGCGGCAGCAGCTCCCTCCAGGCGGTGGTGTGCCGGCCCTTGCCGTCTGTAGCGCGTACGGCGCCGGTGGCCAGCAGGGGCTCGCCCAGCAGGGCGTTGCCCAGCGTGGACTTGCCCGCCCCGGACGGGCCGAGCAATACGACCGTGCCGGTAAGGACGGCCGTCAGGACGTCCAGGCCCTCCCCGGTCACGGCGCTGGTGACCAGCACGTCCACGCCGGGCGCCACCGCTGACACCTCGGCCTGGGCCGACGCCGCGTCGGCGCGCTCGTCGGCCTTGGTGAGCACGATGACGGGCTGCGCCCCGCTCTCCCAGGCCAGCGCGAGCATCCGCTCGGTGCGGTCGTGGTTGAGCGGGGCGGCCAAGGACACGGTCACCACGACCGTGTCGACGTTGGCGGCCAGGACCTGCCCGTGCGAGGTGCGTGAGGCGGTGGACCGCACCAGGGCGGTGCGCCGCTCCAGAACCTCGTGCAGCACCGCCGCATGGTCGTCGGTCGGCGGACGCAGCGCCGCCCAGTCACCGGTGCAGGGTGCCGCGAGCGGATCGCTCTGCTGGGCGGCAGGGATCTCCGCACGGACGGCCCCCGTATCGGTGACCGTCTCGCACAGGCCGCGTTCGGCCCGCACGATCCGCGCCGGGATCAGCCCGGCGGCGTGATGGGGTGCGAAGGCGTGCTCGTAGGCATCGTCCCAGCCGTAGCGCGCCAGAGGGCGTGGCCGGGTGGAGAAGGAAGAATGTTGAGACAACGTGAAGACCCTTGAACAAGGGCCCCGATCAGCACGGAGTGCAGCCTCCCGGAAGCCGGCACGGCTTCGACGGGATCGTGAACGTCAGGTCAGACCAGGGCCCGGGACGTGAGGATGGTCCAGCGGGCGCTGCACACGGCAGCGGCCTTCGCGGCGCTCATCAACTCACCTCCCGTTTCCGTAGCCGACTGGTTGTCTCTGCAAGCGTGACGCTACCACACGGCCGGGCGTGTCGATCTTCGTTTCCCCGGCCGGACGAGACCCGCGCGTTGAGAAGCGACGCTTCAGCCGGGCGGAGCGGGCGCGAGGACTCCCAGGGCGGCCGCCACGTCCAGCGTCCTGCGCGGGGTCGCGCAACGCTTGGCCAGTGCGGTCTGGTCGAGCCGTCCGCTGTGGGCCTGGAACAGCACCGGCGCGGCCGGATGCCGACGCATCTCGTCCGCGGCCAACTCCCTGGAGACCCGATGCGCGGCATCGACCAGAACGGGGACCAGCGCCCGCAGCCCCGCCGCCCACTCCTCCACCGCCCGGAGCCATTCCTGCGACGCAGTATCGGACGTGCCGTAGAACCGCGCGACCTTCTCGTCCAGCTCCGCCCAGGTGAAGTCGCGCCACGGCCTGGTCTTCAGGACGGGCAACTGCCATGCGCGCTTGGCGATCGACCAGTGGTCGGCGCGCGCCGCCACCGAGTGGACCGTGAAGCCCGGGACGCACAGCGCGGTCAGGTTCCAGCCGTGGCAGGCGCCGGTGTCGAGCCCGAAGACCCTCCCGTCGCGGACCAGCGGCTCCCGGCCGGTGACGTGGTGACCGAACACGACCGGCTTGGAGTCGGTGTAGCGGTCGTGCCAGTGGCCGTCCGGGAACAGCGCGGCGAGCTCCCGTTCGCCGCTGGTCGTACCGCAGAGGATCTCGTCCTTCTGGTCGCCGAGCGGGACACCGGGGACGAGCGCCGCATGCACGACCCGCACGTCCTCGTTCTCGAAGAAGTACGGAAGCGTCCGCATCCACTCGACCGTCTCGGCGTACTCGTCGCCCAGCTGCAGGCGCGTGATCTCCTGCGCGTAGGAGAAGACGCCGCGCACGTGCTTGCGCTCGTGGTTGCCCATGACCACGACCGAGTTCGGACGCTCGCGGAAGAACCGGACGACCTCCCCGGGAGCCGGCCCCCGGTCGACCAGATCGCCCACGCTGACGAGGAGGTCGTCCGGGCGCAGGCCGACCTTCTCCAGCAGTTCGAGAAGCTCGTCGAAGCAGCCGTGAACGTCGCCGACGATGACCGTGCGTCCCACCCGGCGGAGCCTAGCCTCGGGCTTTCACCGGACGGCGGGTCGGGGGTGCCCATTTAGACAAGAAAAGTGCCCCCGAGCTGGGAGGATAGGGCTTGTCGAAGGTCCTGTCCGCGCCAGTTCAGAAGGCACTTTTCACGTGAAGACTACAGGTCGCTCTGCCAAGCTCGCGGTGTCTTCGGACGGGGCCGGGATCGTCGGTCAGGCCGGAGGGGTGCTGCTGACCCAGACCCTCCGTGCGACCGGGCTCGACCAGGCGCTTTCCGCTGGGTTGGAGCGGTGGCGCAAGCCGCGGGCGACCCACGATCCGGGCAAGGTCGTCGCGGACCTGGCGGTGATGCTGGCACTGGGCGGGGACTGCCTGTCCGATATCGCGGTGCTGCGGGCCGAGCCGGAGCTGTTCGGGCCGGTGGCCTCCGATCCGACGGTGTCGCGGCTGGTCACCACCCTGGCCCAGGCCGGCCCGCAGGCGTTGCGGGCGATCGGCAAGGCCCGGGCGGCGGCCCGTGCGCGGGCCTGGGACCTGGCCGGCGAGCACGCCCCCGGGACGGGCGGCGACCTGATCCCGGTGGACCTGGACGCCACGATCGTGCTCGCGCACTCGGAGAAGCAACACGCCGCCCCGACGTGGAAGCGCACCTTCGGGTTCCACCCGATGACCGCGTTCATCGACCACGGCCCCGGCGGGACCGGGGAGGCCGCCGCGCTGGTGCTGCGGCCGGGCAACGCCGGGTCCAACACCGCCGCCGACCACATCACCGCAGGGCGCCTGGCCCTCAACCAGATCCCCACCCGCCTGCACAAACAAGTCATCATCCGGACCGATTCAGGTGGCGGCACCCACGAGTTCCTGGACTGGGCCACCGCCCGCCGCGTCAAGTACTCGATCGGCTTCAACCTCACCGACGACATCTGCGCCGCCATCCTCGCCCTGCCCGAACACATCTGGCAGTGCGCCTACGACGCCGACCGCAGGCCCCGCCCCGGGGCGTGGGTCGCCGAGCTGACCGGGATGCTGGACCTGACGGGCTGGCCCAAGGGCATGCGGGTCATCGTCCGCCGCGAACGACCCCACCCCGGCGCGCAACTGCGGTTCACCGACATCGACGGGCACCGCTTCACGTGTTTCGTCACCGGCACCCGGCACGGGCAGCTCGCCGATCTTGAACTGCGCCACCGCCGCCGCGCCCGCTGCGAGGACCGCATCCGCTGCGCCAAGGACACCGGCCTGCGCAACCTGCCCCTTCACAGCGCCGCCGCCAACCAGGTCTGGCTCGAACTCGTCGCGCTCGCCACCGACCTGACCGCCTGGGCCCAGATGCTCGCCTTCACCGATCATCCGGCACGGCTCTGAGAACCCAAACGCCTGCGCCTGCGGGTCTTCTCGACCGCCGCACGCCTGGCACGGGGCGGCAGACGGCTCCGGCTCCGGCTGGCCCGCCACTGGCCCTGGAGCGATCTGATCGCCTCGGCGATCACCCGGCTGCAGATGCTCCCGGCACCCTGACCAACACCAACCGTCCCGTCAACACCAGGAAGGAGAACCCCGGGGCCCGTGGAACCCCGCCCACCCGACGCGACAGTCGGGCCCAACGGCTGACCCGCCGCTCAAAGCAAAGAGCCGGTTGGGTCGCGGAGCGACCCAACCGACCTCACGAAAAATCGAGGCTAGGCAGGCGCACATTTCA
This sequence comes from Actinomadura sp. K4S16, assembly GCF_008327685.1. Taxonomy (GTDB): domain Bacteria; phylum Actinomycetota; class Actinomycetes; order Streptosporangiales; family Streptosporangiaceae; genus Spirillospora. The sequence continues at coordinate 14,208 of NZ_BDDE01000015.1, read as the reverse complement.
CGCGCAAAGCAATATCTAGCCTTGTGGCACGATCTCCTGGACGGCCCAGCCGTTGCCGTCCGGGTCCTGGAAGTAGACGAACCGGCCCCAGGGGAACTCCTGCACCTTGCTCACCTCGACACCCCGCCCGGCAAGCTCCGCATGGGCGGCGTCGGCGTCCTTGACGACCAGTTGCAGCCCCTGCACCGAGCCCGGCGCCGTCTCGACGATCCCCTTGCCGATGGCGATCGAACACGCCGACCCCGGCGGCGTCAGCTGAACGAACCGGATCTCGTCGCTGACCCGGTGGTCGTGGTCCAGGTTGAACCCGGCCTTCTCGGTATAGAACGCCTTGGCGCGGTCGACGTCCGAGACGGGCACCGCGACCAGCTCAAGCTTGAAGTCCATACCGCCTTCCTACCGCGCCCCTCAGACATTCACCCGTGTAGAGCCGGCATGCCGAGCCCCGCGTCCACCCGCCAAACCCGGCCCTCGTGCCCAGCGAAGCGGCTTCGCTACCGCTGCCACGCCCACGGCAAGCAGCAACCCGCCGACGGCGACCGGCCACACCCATGGCTGCTCGACCTCGACTACACACCACCAGAGATCGTCTATCGCGGGGTGTCAGCCCATCCGACGATCAGAGCCCAGAGAAGGTTCATCCGGTCGCTCTCGCCCATGACGGCGTCTCCATGCAGAAAATGTGCAGGGCGGGGATAACGCCGATCCCCTGATATCGATGCGGCTGGATCTGATCAGAAAATGTGCTTTTACTAAATCACAACTCTGAGGTCAGGAAGGCAGTTTGGGGATCAAGGGTTGTGGACACTCTTGGTAGTGAGATGAATCTCTTCGGTGATCTGTCGCAGGCGAGCGGCGGTTGAATGTCGCCGCCCCGCGGGCGCCGTCCTCATTTGAAAGGGGCCCCATGCCCGCCAAAAGTACCCCCATGCGTCTTCCGCTCTCGGGGCGTCTGCCCCTCACTCGCGCTGCGCCCGCCCGAGCCCTCCGGCCCGCCCTGTTCGCCGACGCCCCCATTGCGGCGATGGCATATGTCGCCATCCACAGCGACGGCACGGTGGTGGTGATCGACACCGTCACCAACGTGGTGGCCGCCACCATCGGCGTCGGCGTCTACCCGTACGGTGTGGCGGTCTCGCCGGACGGCGGCGGCGTCTGCGTCACCAACACCGGGGACGACACGGTCTCGGTGATCGACACCGCGACGAATACCGTGACGACCACCATCCCCGTCGGCGTCTACCCGTACCGTGTGGCGGTCACGCCGGACGGCGGCAGTGCCTATGTCACCAACGGCCACCAGGCGACGGTGTCAGTGATCGACACTGCCGCCGATGCCGTGACCACGACCATCCCCGTCGGCACCTCGCCGCGCGGGGTCGCGGTCACTCCGGACGGCGGCAACGTCTACGTCACCAACGCCGGGGACGACACGGTCTCGGTGATCGATGCCGCGACGAACACCGTGTCCGCCACCGTCCCCGTCGGTGGCAACCCGTTCGGTGTGGCGGTCACGCCGGACGGCGGCAGCGTCTACGTCGCCAACCTGGATCCCGGCACGGTGTCGGTGATCGATGCCGCGACGAACACCGTGACCACCACCATCCCCGTCGGGAACTACGCGTTGGATGTGGCGGTCACGCCGGACGGCGGCAGCGTCTACGTCGTCAACGCCGGGTATGACACGGTGTCGGTGATCGACACTGCCACCAACACCGTGACGCTCACCATCCCCGCTGGCGGCCACGGTCCAGGGGGCATCGCGATCGGCGCGGGGCCCACGTCGGCGGTCGCGGTCACTGCCGAGCCCAATCCGGCCCAGGTCGAGCGTCCCGTCACTCTGAAGGCCACGGTCACCTGCCCCGAGGGCACTGCGACCGGCACGGTCGAGTTCCGCGACGGTGCCGCCGTTGTGGGCTCGGCCCACCTGATCCAGGGCGCCGCCACCCTCCTCCGTAGCTTCGAGGCCGGCCCGCACACCATCACCGCCCTCTACAGCGGCGACGACAACTGCCCGGCCGCCGAGTCCCCTCCGATCACTCTCACCGTCAACAAAGGCACCTCGACCACCGTGGCCTCGGCACAGCCCCGCGTGACACCGCCGAACCGACGCGTGGCCCTCCTCGCTCGCGTCCTGTGCGACGGAATCCTCCCCACCGGCACCATCGAGTTCCGCGACGACACCACGACCTTGGGAACCATCCCTCTGACCGCAGGCTTCGCCTCCCTGGTCACCACCTTCACCACCACCGGCACCCACACCATCACCGCCCTCTACAGCGGCGACGAGCACTGCGAGTCCTCCACCTCACCCCCCGTCACCATCACCGTCCGCTGATCCCTCGACAACGGACCGATGACAACGAGGTGGCGGGTGGGAATCAAGAACGACGGACACTCTCAGTAGTGAATCGAACCCTTAGGGGATATGTCGCAGGTGGTCGGCCCCGAGGCGCCCGCCGCCGCTCATCGTCTCAAAACCCGGAGCAGCCCCATGTCCACCGGAATCCCAGCGCATTTGCCGCATTCACGCACTCTGAAGCCCGCCCGCACCGCCACTTCGGCCTTGCTCGATCTGCCCGTGGCAGCGGTGACCGCGACATTGGCCTATGTCGCCAACCTCGATGGCAATACGGTGTCGGTGATCGACACGACCACCAACGTGGTGGCCGCCGGCATCCCCGTCGGCTCCGGTCCGGCGTGGGCGGCGATCACCCCCGACGGCGCCACCGTCTACGTCACCAACCGCAACGGCAATTCGGTGTCGGTGATCGATGCGGCCACCAATACGGTGACCGCCACCATCACCGTCGGCGTCGGCCCCTACGGGCTGTCCGTCACGCCTGACGGCGGCGCCGTCTACGTCGCCGCCTCCGGCGAGGGCCGGGTGGCAGTGATCGACACCGCCACCGACACCGTGTCCACCACCATCAACGTCGGCGGCTTTCCCGGCGGCGTGGCGGTCGGCCCGGACGGCACCGCCGTCTACGTCGGCAACCTGACCAGCGGCACGGTGTCGGTGATCGACACGGCGACCAATACCGTGGCCGCCGGCATCTCCACCGGCGGCGCACCGGCCGAGCTGGCGGTCAGCCCGGACGGCTCTACCCTCTACGCCACCGATTTCGCCGCCGGCAAGGTGGTCGTGGTCGATACCGCCGCCCGTGCGGTGACCGCCACCATCGCCGTCGGCGTCGGGCCGGTCGGCATGGCGGTCACCTCGGACGGCTCCACCCTCTACGTCGCCAGCTTCTACGACTCGGTGTCGGTGATCGACACGGCCACGAACACGGTGACCGGCACCGTCCCCGTCGGAGGAGTCGGCGCCAGCGGGGTTGCGATCACCCCTGATGGCACCGCCCTATACGTCACCCTCTACCGCAGCGGCTTGGTGCAAGTGATCGACACTGCCACCCGCGAGGTGACCACCACCATCACCGGTGTCGGCCCGGGCCCCTACGGCATCGCGATCACCCCGGGTGCCAGGTCCGCCGTCACCGTCAAGGCGTCGCCCAACCCGGCCCGGGTCCGTCAACCGGTCACTCTGACCGCCACGGTCACCTGCCTTGAGGGCACCCCCACCGGCACGGTCGAGTTCCGCGACGGCGGCACCAGCCTGGGTTCTGTCCGCTTGCGCAACGGCACCGCCTCCCTCGTCCGACAGTTCGATGGCGGCGCCCGCGCCATCACCGCCGTCTACAGCGGGGACGGCACCTGCCCGGCCGCGGAGTCCAGTCCGATCACCCTGACCGTCAACAAGAGCGCCTCGGTCACCGTGGCCTCGGCGCTGCCGCGCGTGACGCTGGTGAACCGGCGGGTCACCCTCCTCGCCCGCGTCGCGTGCGGCGGAACCTTCCCGACGGGCACGGTCGAGTTCCGCGACGGCACCACCAGCCTGGGAACGATCCCCCTGACCGCGGGCTTCGCCTCACTGGTCACCACCCTCACCACCACCGGCAACCACACCGTCACCGCCCTCTACAGCGGCGACCAGAACTGCGAGTCCTCCACGTCGCCCCCCGTCACCGTCACCGTCATCGTCCGCTGATCGCGCCGCAACGGGCCGACGACAGCTCGTGGGCGCCTGGCAGACGAGACACCCGGGCCGCCCAGGCGCCCATTGTTGAAAGTGCCTGCGCCACTCGATGCAGGCCGGCCCGGAAGCCGCGTCCGATGCCCGAGGAATGGCGCGCCGGCACGTGGGTGCCATCCCGGAGTCCCAGGTCGGACGGCTGACCTGATCGATAAATGTGCCCGCCGATCGTTCTGCGTGTTTCCTGGAGACGGCTGTTTGAGGATCAAGAATGCCGGACACTCTAAGTAGTGAGTCGAATCCTCATGGTGAAATGCCGCAGGTGAGAGGCAATATGCGCCCGCCGTTCGGCGATCACCTTCCACAACTTGGAGCAGCCCCCATGCCTGCCGATATCTCCCCGGCCGACCTCCGACTGCCACACGCGCGGATATCCGGTCGTACCACACCCGCTTCGTCCCTCCGGTCCGCCCTGCCCACCGAGGCGGCTACGACGGCGTATGTCACCGATATGGAGGGCGGCGCGGTGTCGGTGATCGACACCGTCACCAACGTGGTGGCCGCCACGATCCCTGTCGGCAACTTTCCGGAGGGCGTGGCGGTCGCCCCGGACGGCGGCACCGTCTACGTCACCAACACCGTGGACGGCACGCTCTCGGTGATCGACGCCGCCACGAACACCGTGACCGCCACCATCCTCGTCGGCAACTACCCGTACGGGGTAGCGATCACGCCGGACGGCGGCCGCGTCTACGTCAGCAACGGCAGCGATGGCACGGTCTCGGTGATCGACACTGCCACCGATACCGTGACCGCCACCATTCCCGTAGGCAGCACTCCGTCCGGGGTGGCGGTCACCCCGGATGGGGGCCGCGTCTATGTCGCCGACAACGGGGATGGCACGGTTTCGGTAATCGACACTGCCGCCGATACCGTGAGCGCCACCATCTCCGTAGGCAGTGCCCCATACCAGGTGGCGGTCACGCCGGACGGGGCCGGCGTCTATGTCACCGACGTCGCGGATTTCACGGTTTCGTTGATCGACACTGCCGCCAATGCCGTGACCGCCACCATCCCCCTCGGCGACTACAGCTATCCCTACGGCGTGGCGGTCACGCCGGACGGGAGCCGCGTCTATGTCGCCGACATCGGGATCGACGCGGTGTCGGTGATCGATACCGCCGCCAATACCGTGAGCACCACCATCCCGGTCGGCAGCGGCCCGTACGGGGTGGCGGTCGCTCCGGACGGCGGCAGCGTCTACGTCACCAACTCCGGCGCGAACACGGTGTCGGTGATCGATGCCGCCACCGACACCGTGACCCTCACCATCCCCGGCGTCGGCCCCTACCCGTCCGCCATCGCGATCGGCGCGAGCGCCACCTCCTCGGCGGTCACGGTCATCGCCGAGCCCAACCCGGCACAGGTCCATCGCCTGGTCACCCTGACCGCCACGGTCACCTGCAGCGAGGGCACCCCGGCCGGCGCGGTCGAGTTCCGCGACGGCGCCACCGTCCTGGGTTCCGCCCGCCTGCGCAACGGCACCGCCACGCTCGTCCGGCAATTCGAGGCGGGCGCCCACACCATCACCGCCGTCTACGGTGGGGGCGACGGCTGCCCGGCCGCGGAGTCCAGCCCGATCACCCTCACCGTCAACAAGGGCGCCTCCACCACCGTGGCCTCGGCACTACCTCGCGTGACGTTGCGGAACCGGCAGGTCACCCTCCTCGCCCGGGTGCTCTGCGGAGGAATCCTCCCCACCGGAACGGTCGAGTTCTTCGACGGCACCACCAGCCTGGGAACCATCCCCCTGACCACAGGCTTCGCCCGCCTGGTCACCAGTTTCACCACCGCCGGCGCCCACAGCATCACCGCCGTCCACAGCGGCGACCAGCACTGCGAGCCCTCCACCTCGCCCCCCGTCACTGTCACCGTCCGCTGACCCCCGCCAACGGGTCGGCGGCACCCTGCGGGTGCCCGGCAGAGAGGCCCGCCCCGGAACGCCGTGTCCGGGCGGTCGCGTTCTGATCGGTGAATGTGCCGCCGGCCGTTCTGCGCATTTCGCTGGAGATGGCTGTTTGGGGATCAAGAATGGCGGACACTCTAAGTAGTGAGTCGATTTCTCAAGGTGAGCTGTCGCAGAGTAGACGCGACATTCGCTCGTCGCTCGACGATCTCTCTTTCCGAACTCGGAGCAATCCCCATGCCCGTCGATATCTCCCCGGCCGACCTCTTCCGCAGACGCGCGCGGATATCCAGCCGTGCAGCTCGCGACTCGTCCTTCCGGGCCGCCCTGTCCGCCGACGCCCTCACCATGACGGTGGCCTACGTCGCTGATCTGGAGGGTGACGCGGTGTCGGTGATCGACACCGTCACCAACGCGGTGGCCGCCACGATCGGCGTCGGCAGCCACCCGTACGGGGTGGCGGTGACCCCGAACGGCGGCGGCGTATACGTCACCAACGCCGGGGACGACACGGTGTCGGTGATCGATACCGCGACGAACACCGTGGCCACCGCCGTTCCCGTCGGCAGCGCCCCTTACGGGGTGGTGGTCACCCCGGACGGTGGCAGCGTCTACATCGTCAACAACGGGGACAACACCGTGTCGGTGATCGACGCGGCCGCGAACACCGTGACGGCCAGAATCACCGTGGGCGGCGGTCCGCTCGGTGTGGCGGTCTCCCCGGACGGTGGCGGCGTCTACGTCGTCAACAACGCGGACGGCACGGTGTCGGTGATCGATACCGCGACGAACACCGTGACCGCCACCGTTCCCGTCGGCGGCGCACCGTACGGGATCGCGGTCACTCCGGATGGCGGCACCGCCTATGTCACCAACGGCGAGGACGCCACAGTCTCGGTGCTCGACACCGCCACGAACATCGTGACCTCTACCGTTCCCGTTGGAAACTACCCGTACGGGGTGGCCGTCTCTCCCGAGGGAGGCGTCGCCTACGTCACCAACCGCAACGACGACACGGTGTCAGTGATCGACACCGCCTCCAACACCGTCACCACCACCATCTCCGTCGGGAACGCCCCGGTCGGCGTGGCGGTCACCCCGGACGGGCGCACCGCCTACGTCACCAACCACTACGAGGACACGGTGTCGGTGATCGACACCGCCACCTACACCGTGACCCTCACCATCCCCGCCGTCGGCCCCTACCCGTACGGCATCGCGATCAGCGAGGGCGCCACCTCGGCGGTCACGGTCACCGCCGATCCCAACCCGACCCAGGTCCATCACCTGGTCACCCTGACCGCCACGGTCACCTGCAGCGGAGGCACGCCTACAGGCACGGTCGAGTTCCGCGACGGCGCCACCGTCCTGGGCTCCGCCGACCTGGACGAAGGCACCGCCACCCTCGGCTGGAGGTTCGAGGCCGGTACCCACACCATCACCGCCGTCTACGGCGGGGACGACGGCTGCCCGCCTGCGGAGTCCGGCCCGATTACCCTCACCGTCAACAAGGGCCCCTCGACCACCGTGGCATCCGCATTGCCCCGGGTGACGCTGCGCTACCTACGGACAACCCTCCTCGCCCGTGTCCTCTGCGACGAGGGCCTCCCCACGGGCACGATCGAGTTCCGTGATGGCGCCACCAGCCTGGGAACCGTCCCCGTGCTCGCAGGCGTGGCCTTCCTGGTCACCGGCTTCCGCACCACCGGCCGCCACACCATCACCGCCGTCTACAGCGGCGACCGCCATTGCGAGGCCTCCACGTCGCCCCCTGTCACCGTCCTCGTCCTCTGAGCCCACCGACCGCGGGCGCCTGGCATTCGATCCACTCGGACTGACCGGGCGCCCCGCCGTTGAACTATGTCCCACAAGATCACCCTGTGGCAGGGCATGAAGGCTCACGACGAGGCGCAGCCACCCGCCGTCCTCGTCCTCACCGAGACTTTCGGGATCCACGATGCGGAACCGCGGAAATACGACGGGACGCCGGCGCGGAGGTCCCGGCAGCGCAGGAGGCAGGTCACGTGCGGTCGCGCACCGGTCGCTACCGGGTCGAGTTCGGTGCGGGCGGCGCGGTCGGGTGGACCGGCGCGTGGCGGGCGACCGTCCTGAGGTGTCGGCGGTGCGACTCCGAGCGAGAAAGTCGGCACTCGTGTGGAACGTTCGGCGTCTCAGGCGCCTCCTTACCTCTGACGGACAGAGTTTCAGGGGGAGGCATGCATGCGCTCATCTCGGCAAATGCCCTGGGTGGACGGCGTCGAGCACCGCTTCGTAAAAGCGCGCGCAATGCGCTTCCATGTCGCCGGAGCGGGGGAAGGGCCGCCCTTGCTGTTCCTGCACGGCTTCCCGCAGCACTGGTACGCGTGGCGACATTTGATTCCTCGGCTCGCCGACCGCTACCGCCTGGTGATGCCTGACATGCGCGGGGCAGGCTGGTCGGACGCGCCCTACCGGGGGTACGGCACTCGGGACCGGGCCGCCGACATGCTCGCGGTCATGGACGCCCTCGGGCTCGACCGGGTCGGCCTGGTCGGGCATGAGTGGGGCGCCTGGGCCGGCTTCAGGGCGTGTTTGGACGCGCCCGACCGGTTCACCCGGTTCCTGGCGCTCAACATCGTCCATCCCTGGCCCGACCAGCGCGCCACCCGCCGGAACGCCTGGCGCATGTGGTACACCGCCCTGTGGGAGTACCCCCTGCTGGGCGGTGCGATCTTGCGGCACTGGCCAGGGTTCACGCGGTACCACCTGCGCCGGGGCGTCGCCGACCCCGCCTGCTGGCGCGCCGGCGAACTGGAGGAGTTCGTGGCGTCGGTGCGTTCGCGGGCTCACGCCCATGCGGGACGCGCCCTGCATTGGCAGTACGTGCTGCGCGACATCCCCGCCCTCGCCACCGGCCGTTTCCGCCGCGAGCGCCTAGCCGTTCCCACGACGGTCCTGCTCGGCGCGGGCGACTTCGCGTTCGTTCCGGAAATGCTGGAGGGCAGGGCCGATCACGCTGATGAACTGGACTCCAGAATCGTCCCCGGTGGGCACTACCTTGCTGACGAACGACCCGAACTGGTCGCCGCGACCATCGAAGAACTCTTCCCTGCGACAGAGACCACCGTTCAGAACAAGCCACTCGCGCGGAGCCGGGCCGACCGGGCGCCGGATCCAGCCCGGGCGCGCATATGACCAGGTGGGAGCACGCTGCGTGACGGCCGATCCCGAGTACGTTGCCGCGCTGGTCCGGGGTGCCCAGCACGGCGACAGCATGGCCATGCAGGCACTGCTCGATCTGCTGGCGCCCTACGTCGGCAGGCTCTGCGGGCCCATCGCCCTGGAGGACGGCCCGGATGCGGCGCAGGAGACGTTGATCGCCGTGTTCCGCGGGATCTCCCGCCTGCGCGAGCCCGCCGCTCTGTTCGGCTGGGTACGGGCCATCGCGATCCGTGAAGCCGTCCGGACCGCGCGCCGGTCCGGGCCGCCCGCGGAGCCGCTCGACCTTGACGCCGTGCCCCAAACAGGAGATCTGCAAGAGGCCGCCGACATCCGCGACCTCCTCGATCGGCTCTCACCCGAGCACCGCGCCGTTCTGGTCCTGCGCGATGTCGAGGGCCTGGACGAACGGACCGTGGGCAAGCTGCTCCAGATCTCCACGGGAACTGTGAAATCGCGTCTCCACCGAGCACGCAAGAGCTTCCGGAAGGCATGGCAAGGATGACCGAGCCCCGTTGGCCCGTGGCCGATCTCGACCCGGTGCGGCACCTGCGCGTCATGGCCGCCTCCATCCGCGGCGCCGCCTACGCGGAGCTGGTGCTCGCCCGTTCCGTGAACGAGGTCTGGGCGGTCGCCGGTGACCTGGAGACCGAGTTCCCCATGCTGCTCGGCGACGTCCGCGCGATGTCCATCGCTCACGCCGACGGCGAGCACCTGGAAGCGGTCGCCGTCGGCAGGTTGGGGCAGCGTGCCCGGTTCGATGTCGTTCTCCGCCCGGGATGGTGCTGGATGCAAAGCAGATTTCTGCACGGGGGAATGGCCGCCGCGCCCGAGGGCGACGGCACCCGCGTCGCCTTTCTCGGGGCGCTCCGCATCCCCGGCGTGCGCCTGGCCGATCCGATCGTCCGCAGGCTGCGCTTGGGCAACCGCGTCCTTCACCGCCTGGAGGCCCGCCTGCAAGCCCGAGCAACCGACTAGCCAGGAGGCCGTAATGCGATCCCGACCGGTAAGGACGTGCCCGCCGCCCAGACCTCGCCCGCGACCGTCCTCGGCCATGCCCTGCCACCGCTCGATCACCGCCCGGCACTCCTCCCACATGCGGCCCCATCCGCGCCACTCTCCCGGTTCCGATCAACCCGGCACCCGAAATGAGTGATCATGGTCGGCTTCACTGCCCGGAGGGGATGCGATGCTGACTGACGACTACGGGATTAGCGTGCTCGACCTCGATCGCACCGAGCGCCGCGTCCGGGTCCGGGTGTTCGTCGTCCGGTACGACATCGAGCGGCGCAGCCACCCGCCGGTCCCATCCGAGGCCGCCTTCTTCGTGCGGCTGCTCTGGGAGACGGCGGCGGACGGCGATCCGATCCGCGAGGAGATCTCCGCGGCCCGGATCCGGGACGACGCCTGGCTCGAACAGAACAGCCGGTGGTTCGTGGAGCGCGTCGAAGGGCGCGACGGGTACAAGGAGCAACTGGACGGCGGCGACTACGGTCTTCTCGACGGCGACACCCACTACCAGCGGGGCGACGGCTGGACGGGCGAGTTCCGCTTCGCTCAGGGCGACTTCGACGTCCGGGTCCCCGACCCGCGCTGGCTGCACCATCTGGAGCCGGGCCTGGTGCTGGGGAGCGCCTCGCGGGACGCGGCGACCGAGCACCTGCGTCCCGAGGACGTCCCGCACCTGCCGGGCCTGCGCTCTCCCGTCGCGACGCTCACCCCGTTCCCGGAGGAACCCGACGAGTACGACGAGCTGGAAGACCCCGCCGTCCTCGACCGGTTGGTGTTCTCCGACGATTCGCGGTACCTGGCCGTCACCAGCGAAGACGGTGGCCTGGTGGTGTACGAGACCGACGGCTGGACGGAGCGCGCCCGCGTCCACCCCGGGCGCGACGGCCTGGACAACGCGATGTGGGTACCGGGAGAGCACGTCATCGTGCTCACCGATGCCTACGGGATCCACGATGCGGAACCGTGGGCATACGACATGGACGCTGGCGCGGAGGTCCCGGCACCGCAGCAGGCCGGTCACGTGCGGTCGCGCACCGGCCGCTACCGGGTCGAGTTCGGCGAGGACGGCACGGTCGCCTTCGTCACCGCTCCCCGGACGCCGGACCGCACGGTGCCGGTCGGCCCTGACGACGACTCGCTGCTGTCCGCCGATGCCGTCGCCTTCGACGCGGCCGAGAGCCGGATGTTCGTCTGCTGGGGCCCCAACGTCTACGTCCTGGACCCCGCGACCGGCCGCGCCCTGGACACCATCACCGCCGGGGTGCGACGTCTCGGATCGGTGGCGGCCAGCCCGGACGGCGCCTACATCGCCACCGCACCGCACACCTGGCCCGGCATGGCACCGTGGCCGGCCCGCCCCGAGGCCGAAGGACGGGAGGCCGGGGACGAACCGTCGATCTGGCGCGTAGCCGACGGCCGTCCGCTCCTGCACTGCAAACTCGGCCTGAACATCGGAGCCCTGGCATGGTCCCCTAACGGCCGATGGCTGGCCGCCAACACGGACGGCCCCCTCCACCCAAGCGACCCCGTCCAGACCTACGTGTTCCGCGTCCCGGGCTGAGGATCAGCAGGGTGAACGGGGCGCGGCGACTCCGAAGGCGGCCGCCACGTCCGGCTTCAAGCGTGGGGTCACAGGTTCAGGTGGTGACGGTGCTCTTCGGCGATCTCGCGGTATCTCTCGGCGTCCGCCGTGGCGCCGTAGGCGGCCGCGCGGTCGGCGCACAGGCCCGAACGGTGAAGGGTGACGAGCCGCCGGAACAGGTCCCTGGCTCGGCGGTCCTCACCTTCGTTCGACGCGATGGTCGTGACGTGGTCCCGATTGCTGTTGAGCATGCAGGCGTCCACGACGTTGATGCGCTCGTGGTCCCGCAGTCGTTCCGGTCTGACCCGCAGGATCTGGAAGAACGGCCCGCGGAGCAGTACCTCCCGTTCATGCGAGTAGTAGGACAGGTCCTGTATGGGAACCGCGCACAGGGAGGTCACCACGCTGCTTGGAAACTCCGTGCGGTAGATGTCGAGCAGCGCGGAGGGGAGTCCGGTCACCTCGATCCGCCAGAGGACCGGCTTCCAGCCGGGTCGCATGGCGGCCTCCCGGAGCGCGAACTCCATGGCCCGATCGGGCTCCAGGCTGGTGGACACCATGGCGAGCGGGACGGAGAGGTACCGCTCCTCTACGGGCCCCTGCGCAGCACGACGCAGTCGCGCGAAGACGTCCGGCGAAACGCACATCCCCCGGTAGACCGTGCCGTGGAAGTCGTCGGCGCGGGCGTTGGCGGCGCGATAGTTGAACAGATCGATGCTGAGGAGTTCGATGAGGAAGGCGGCGCTGCGCAGGGCGGACGCGTCGGCGGTGATGTCATCGGCGCGAAAGGCCCGGTTGATGAGGCCGAAGACGCTGCGGTATCCGACCTCTGAGGTGTAGTACCTGACCAGCGCGCCGTCATCGCCGTCCTCGGAGGTGCGCAGGTCCGACCACTCCAGGCGGCGGGAGAACAGGGCCGCCATCCCCAGTTCGTGGATCTCTTGTTCTTCCGGGTCGACGAGTCCTGGGTCAACGCCCAGGTATTCGTGGAGCTCGTCCCTGAACTCCGCGTATCGCTCCCAGCCCATGCGGATGGCACTGATCGCCCGACGCACCTGCTCCATCCTGCTGCCGACGTGCGTGCCGGCGTAGAAGGAGCGCTCCTCGACGCCCCTGCCGCTCTGGCATAACTCGCGCAGGTCCGCCCAGTCGCCGAAGCGGTGCGCGCGATCCCTGGTTTGCATCAGTACCGTCCTCAGACGATGTGGACGTGGAGATTCGAGGCATCACCCGGGTCGGTGGGCCAGCACCGCTCGAATGAGATCATCGGGTGTCTGCACCACCGCGCTCGCTCCGGCGGCGAGAAGTTCCGCGTGCTTCGACTCGTTGCCGAATGTGTAGAAGATGACCGGAACGCCGCTGGCCTCGTCCCGCGCCAAAGCCAGGAGTTCGGCGCCGGCGTCCGGGTCGTCCTGCCGGGTGATGTCGCTGATGATCAGGGAGTAGTGCAGCGTGCTGCCCAGGTAGACCGCTCCGGCGGCGGTCGAGGTGGCTTTCGTGACGAACAGCCCCAGTTCTTCGAGGGCAATGGTCTCGTACAGGTTTCCGTCGGGATCGTCGTCCACCCAGAGCACTCGGGCGAGCCGCACATTGGTCAGGTTCTCGATCTCCTGACCGACCTTTTCGGCAGGTATGTCGCCGCGGGCTTCCGTCGCGGACCGTGCGGCGGCGCGGGCCGCGTCGGCGTCGGCGGGCTCGATTTCTATCTCGATGTCGAAGATGCTGGCGAGGCTCAGGCTCACTCGCCCGCCGAGCCCTCTCCTTATGATGAACGCCACGGTGCCCGCGATAACGACGACCAAGAGGCATCCAAGGATGAATTGTTGAAGCCCGTTCAAGTCGCCTCCCATCGGCGATGGCTTGAGGCCTCATTCAATCACCCGGGGAAACGCGCACGCGTTTCTCCTGTTCATTTCGGTTATGACCGCATGAGGTCACCCGTTGATCAGCGAGTTCGCGGACTCGGCGGGTCAGACATCCCTGGAGGTTGGATGTCAAGCGGCGAGGTCGTGGTCGTGGTGTGACCAGGCGGTTGCCCGGTCGTAGAGGGTGTGGGTTTTGAGGCAGCCGTGCAGGATGCCGACCAGGCGGTTGCCGACCTGGCGCAGGGCGGCGTTGTGGCCGATGTCGCGGGCTCTGAGCCGGTCGTAGTAGGCGCGGACGTGCGGGTCGTGCAGCAGGGCGCAGGACGCCTGCATGTGCAGGGCGTCGACGAGGCGGTCGTTGTGGACGAACCGGGCGTGGACGGTGCGCATCTTGCCCGACTGGCGGGTGATCGGAGACGTTCCGGCGTAGTTCTTGCGTGCCTTCGCTGAGGCGTAGCGGCCTTGGGCGTCTCCGAACTCGGCGAGCACCCGGGCACCGAGGATCACGCCCACTCCGGGCTGGGAGAGGATGATCTCAGCGTCCGGGTGCCGA